>NZ_JAGETY010000010.1 GCF_017571525.1 Hymenobacter sp. BT559
CGATTGATTGCAAATCAAAACGAGGTTCAAAGTCTTGATGCTGAAGCTTATTTATTTTCATTGCTGCCGACTAAGATGATTGAAATGGTCGCCATTATTGGTGTTCTAACTATTTTCTTATATGCAATTTTTTTTCCTAGTGCTTCAACTAACTTGATTGCCCTAGTTGGGTTGTTTGCGGCAGCAGCATATCGCCTAATGCCGTCTATGAATCGCATATTAACAGCGTTAGTTCAGCTTAAACAATTTCAATATACTATTGAAAGCTTAGAGTCCTATCGCGAGGCCAAGTATAATGAATCGCCTCATCCGCAGCAATTGCCTTTAAGCTTTAATAAAAGTATTGCTTTTGACAATCTTTGTTTTTCATTCCCAGGCGAGCAAAAGCCAACATTGCGCAATGTCAACATTGCAATTCGTAAAGGTGAAAAAATTGGTTTCATTGGTAGTTCCGGTTCTGGTAAAACCACTTTGATGAATATTTTGCTCCGATTCTATTCTGAGCAACAAGGTGCTATTCTTATTGATGGGCAGCCTCTAACGCCACAACATCTGCAAGCCTGGCATAGTATAATCGGCTATGTAAAGCAAGATACATTCTTGATGGAAGCATCCATTCAGGACAATATTACCTTAGGGGACTCTGAGGTCGATATAAAGCGTATGCATTATGCGATAGAGCAGGCTTCTCTTCAATCCTTTGTCACTAGCCTTCCGGAAGGGTTGAATACCTTTATCGGTGAGCGTGGGTCCAAGTTATCAGGTGGCCAGCGCCAGCGCATTGGCATTGCCCGTGCCCTTTATAAGCAGACCGAGATACTTGTGTTGGACGAAGCCACCAGCGCGCTCGATAATGAAACTGAGCGAGAGGTAAACGAAGCAATTAATAAGTTATCCCACACTGATATGACCATATTAATTATAGCACACCGTATCACTACGCTTCGCGAGTGTGATAGAATTTATGAGTTAAGTCATGGCGAAGTAATCGCCGAGCACCAATACGAGGACTTGATACGTAAAATCGTGTAATTGAACTAAACAACTAGTCATTCAACCATTTAATCAATACACTTAGCTTGAATATCAACGTCACAAAAGCATACTTACCTCCTTTGGAGGAGTATTCAGAATATTTGAAGGGTATCTGGGAGCGAAGCTGGTTGACCAATAATGGCCCACTGGTTCAACGCTTAGAGGCAGACCTTAGTAGGTACCTTGACAATTCATTGGTGCAATTCACTAGCAATGGAACAATTGCTTTACAAATTGCCATCAAAGCGCTTGAATTAACTGGTGAAATTATCACGACCCCTTTTTCCTATGTGGCTACCACAACAGCCATCTTGTGGGAGAATTGTGAGCCAGTGTTCGTGGACATTGAAAATCATACTTTCTGTATTGACGCGAGTAAGATTGAAGCGGCAATAACGCCGCGTACTACTGGTATTCTCGCTACGCACGTCTATGGCTATCCATGCGATGTTTTAGCAATTGAGGATATTGCTCAGCGCCACAATCTAAAGGTAATTTATGATGGGGCCCATGCCTTTGGCGTGCGGATACATGGTCGTTCTCTGCTGAGCTACGGTGATTTAACGACTTGTAGCTTCCACGCCACTAAGCTGTTTCATACAGTAGAAGGTGGTGCAATTGTGATAAAGAATGAAGCGCTAGCTCGCAAAATCTGGCTCTATAAGTCTTTCGGCCACATTGGTGACGAATACTTTACATTAGGGGTAAATGGAAAAAATTCCGAGTTTCACGCCGCAATGGGCCTATGTAATTTGCCCCGAGTAGAGGGATTTATTGAACAGCGCCGCGCACTAGCGGAATGCTATCGCCGTGAGTTGGCAGGTCTGCCACTGCAATTTCCGGAGCCTATTGATGATAGCCTACAGTATAATTATTCTTATTTCCCAGTGCTGTTCGATACTGAAAACCACTTGCTACGCGTGAAAGAAGCACTAGCAGCTCAAACTATCAATACGCGTCGGTATTTTTTCCCCTCCCTTAATCAACTACCGTATCACGCCGGTGCCTCATGTCCGACGTCAGAAGATGTGTCGAGGCGGGTGTTGTGTCTGCCCTTTTATCAGGAATTAACGTTTGAGCAAGTGCGGTGGATAAGTCAATTAGTTCGCAATTTCTATGGACTAACAGGATAAACCATACTTAACAAGTTTCTAAATTCAACTTACTATAATGCTTATTGTCGGCGCTAAAGGGCATGCGGTAGAAGTATTCCAGTGCTTAACAGAGGCTGAGCGCGAAGGCGTCTTATTTTTCGATGACGTAACCCCAAATCAGCTGCAAAAAGTATTTGGGCGATATGCACTTTTACGCACGGCTACAGAGGCTAGGGCCTACCTGGCTAGCAAAGATTCGCGGTTTGTGTTGGGGCTAGGGGGACCGTCGCGTCGGCAGCATTTGGCGACCCAATTTCTAGAGTGGGGTGGGCTGTTAACTACTGTAATCGCACCAACAGCCATAGTGGGGCCATACACAAATTCACTAGGCGCAGGGCTGAATATAATGCATGGCAGCATGGTCGCACCGAGTGCCTGCCTTGGGGAGGGCGTGTTGCTCAACGCTGGAGCCGCTGTACATCACGACGTAGAAGTAGGAGACTATTGCGAGATATCTCCAGGTGCCCGCTTGTTAGGCCGCTGCCGTCTGGGGAAGCGTTGCCAAATTGGGGCATTAGCTGCGGTGCTGCCTGATGTCGTAATAGGAGACGAGGCTGTAATAGGAGCCGGTGCTGTAGTTACACGGGATGTTCCAGCCGGTAGCACCGTGGTGGGAGTGCCTGCTCGCTCAACGCGCATAAGAGGTTAGTAAGCTTGTTTTATGGTTGGCAATAGCCTTTATGTCAAAGTCCGTAGATTAATTCAGGAGCAGAACTGACTTCAAGCAATTAATTAGAGTTCGGACATGCTATAAGTTGAAACTTTAATTAGAAGGATAGAAGTACTTTATCTGATTTTATAGGCTTTATAATTTCTGATGCATAATATATTTTTTATAAATAAGACCTTGTTACAACAGTCGTTTGGCGATAATACCGCAACTTCAATTTTGAAGACAAACTCATTTTCAGTAAACAAGTTTATCACATGGAATTTCTAGGGGCTGCAACGGATGCAATAGCTGCTAATGCAGCCAGTTGTATTATATCCTTACTGCCAATACAACAGAAGGGGCAGGCCAACCGTGCCGTACAGTAAATAGGGTAGATTAATAGAAAACTTAATACAGAGACATCTATTAACCTAAGCCTAATAGGCTACTTCTCTTTAGTCAATGCTGTCGTCTGTTAATACCATCGCTTCTTCATCGCTGGCCACTTCTCAACTGCCCTTAGTGAGCGTTCTGCTTATTACTTACAACCATGCAGCCTATATCCGGCAAGCATTGGATGGAATACTAATGCAAGAGAGACCATTTGAAATGGAAATTGTGGTAGCTAATGATGCTTCAACTGACGCAACAACAGGCATTATTGACGAATATGTCGCAAGTATGCCTCACTTATACAAAGTGTTGTCATACGACGTCAATTTAGGCGTGAATCGAAATGCCGATAGGGGCCTGCGAGCTTGCCGAGGGCGCTATGTCGCTCTTATCGAGGGCGACGATTATTGGACTGACCCACAAAAACTGGTCCGCCAAGTCGAGTTTATGGAAGCAAATCCAGACTTCAGCTTTTGCTTTCATAATGCGATGGTGGTATACGACGATGACTCGGGCACTAGCTCTCATCTCATGACGACCGACTTAAAGCCAGAATATACGCTGGCTGATATTACCCAAGCCTGGAACATTGCTACAGCCTCGGTTATGTATCGTAGAAAACTGCTATCTCAACTACCTGACTGGACATTTGACAGTGTAGCATGCGACCTGCCCATCTTCGTTATTTTAGCTAGCCAAGGGCGGGTAGGTTTTTTACCGCAGTGCATGAGCGTATACCGAATTAATCAGGGAGGAGTGTCGCGTAGTGGTCACTCTGAACGCTACATGCTAAGTATAGTTCGTATGCACGAGAATGTAGACCGCTACCTTGGCTACCGTTACCATCAGAATACTATGAAAAAGCTTGCGGAAGATTATTTGATTCTATCTAATATTAAAATAAGCCAATTAGACTATAGGGCAGCGCGTCGCTACTTACTGCGGTCCCTTTGGCTGCAACTGGCTGGGGAGAAAAAAGCCCCTACTATGAGTGATTTTAAAATGCTAGTAGGTACCATTGCTCCAGGTTTAGTGCGCCGATTTGGACGGGGACAAGCTGCGAGAGCTTAGTTACTAGGGTATTAGTTATAAGTACTTATGGAAAGAGATAAAATGTTAAGCACTTCTACCCCTCAGTTGGGTGCTACACTGCTTGTTTGTACCTACAATGGAGCCCTTCGTTTACCACAGACCTTGGCTCACCTTGCGGCGCAACAAGTGCCAGCTGATGTGACATGGGAGGTGGTACTAATAAGCAATGCTAGTACCGACGACACATTAGTCGCGGCCCCGAAACTGTGGGCTGAATTGGGTGCCCCAGCCTCCTTGCGAGTATTTGATGAGCCAAAACCAGGTAAGGAAAACGCTCTCATTCGGGGTTTTGATGAGGCCCAATACCCGTACATCTGCATTGTGGATGATGACAATTGGCTCTATCCAGACTACTTAGCACATGCCGTCGCGACTATGCATGCTCACCCGGAGATTGGCACACTCGGTGCTTACTCTGAAGGCGCATTTGAAATAACTCCTCCCGCATGGTTCGAACAGTTTCAAGCTGTGTACGCAATAGGTTCACCAGGTTCCACTTCGGGGCCATTAGGGCAAGGAGTAAACGTGGCGGGGGCAGGCTCGGTGGTGTCTAAACGCTGTTGGCAATTACTTCGGTCTTGTGGGTTCGAATTCAATAATTCGGCTAAACGGGGGGGGGCGTTATCTGGTGGCGAAGATGTAGAATTAGGGAATGCATTGCAGCTAGCTGGCTACAAGACGTGGTATGACGAGCGCTTACGCTTCCGTCATTTCATGTATAAGGAGCGCTTGACTTGGAAATATCTGCGCCGCGTTGGTTGCGGCTCTGCTACGTTAGACCTGACCGGTTTTGTGTATTACTCTTTGCTGCGCGAGCCAACCCTAGATGAAGCCACTTTTGGGCGATGCTACTACCGCTGGATGGCATGGGCAGGGTGGCAGTTACTACGCCAACCAGCACAGATAATTACCTACTGGTTGCATCGGCACGACGAAAAGCACCCCGAAACATTCGACACAATGCGGAAATTGCATACGTTTGGCGTTGCCCTCACTGGTCATGCGGAAGCTGCTCGCATCTTTAGTAAAGTAAAAAGGCTTCAGCAACGATTACAGGCTGCCACTAAAATAATAAGCACTGCCCCAGTCGATTCGTCTCTTTAATTCACACTTTGCTTTTATACAATCAGTCTTTTAAAAGGGATGGTTATCAGGTTCTAATCCTGTGAATTACTTGAATTAAGCTATTATTCAACTGCTAACGGGCTAGCTAAGCAGACGGATTATCCATAAATAATCTGTCTGCTTAGCTAGCCCGTTTATTAATGTGAATATTATTCCCTTATGCCAGGGTTCTGAACTCGGCGCAAAATCGCTTAAGATTATTGTACATCGCATTATCAAACACGCGTTTAAACCTCAATGCTACTAGCTGCCAAAGGCGTGGGTGGAAGCCCTTATGTTCAAGTTACACTGTCTACGAAGGCCTGGGAGCCTTTTAGTAGAATCGTATAAAAAAATGTCTGCAGATGGTTTTGGTTCAGTAACTAATGTTTCAGGAATATTTTATTGAACTTAGGTAGTAAGTGGTAAAACTGAACTCCAGCTTTTTTGCCTAACTATTTCAATTTTACTTGGAAAGTGGCATACTAAAGTTTCCGTATATTTTTTTGTCGACTGGAGCATTCAGCATCTTTAATACGGAATTTTCTAATTTTTTAATACTTACCTCATATTCCTTCAAGCCATCATGTCTCTTATGGCTGCTACTTGACATAGGAACTCCATCAATGTCTTCCCCTAGGACAACGTCATAGTATTTTATTCCTAAAGAATAAGCTTGGCAATAATACTCAGGCATTAATCTATTTACCGGGATAATTTCAATGATATGCGCCTTATCATAGCTCATGAAGAATTGCTGAATCAGCCCCATCCCAGTTAAAGCAACTAAGTATTCTGTTTCTTGAAAAAGTTTAACTTGTTCATCAATACTTAGATGCTCGGCATAAGCTACCTCAAAGCCATATTTGCGAAGCATATTAATAACTTCGCTTTCATTGCTTAATCCTCTCGTAAAGCGCTTCTTATCTCGGCTAAGGAAAACTCTCCTGTTAGGGACGACCTTATCCAAATTGTATAGATTTCTAGTAAAAGCCCAGCTTTCGTTTCCAAAATAAAGTGCTTTAGGTCTATACAATTTCTCTATCTGTAACCACTCATGCGGCTCTTGAACGAGCCAATTCAGTGATTTAAAATAAGGACTTCTAGAAAAAAGGTATTGAAAAAAAGGGCTATCATAAACAAATCTATTTACAATAAATGGAATATTAGCCGGTAAATCTATTTTTGATAGCACTGAGAGACGGCATACTGTTTCTATAAGGTGATGATAAAGATTCCTAGTAGCGGAACCGTCATATAGTACAGCTGCTTTTAGCGTTTTGGCCTTATTTCTATGTAAAATGTGTGGCAGTATATAAGGGTATTGATAATCCGCAGTAAATACAACAGTCTGCTCTATTAATTGATTGAATCCTTTTGTGCCTAAACAGCGCTCTGGCTCGATTAAAACATCATCTATTTCAAGAACATATTCGACTTGACTTTGTATATCCCATTTATCTAAATCTTTGCGAAGAAATTGACTAAATATATCTTCATCGAAACAAATTGGTAAATCTTTGATAACGTCGACCTCATTATAAAAAAGATAACGCATATCATCTCCGGCATTCCTTCGCTTCCAAAACTTCTCGGCTGTGGACCTGCCAATTTTTGAGCGCCACAAGAATGAGCGTAAAGCACGAGTGAATAGATTCATGGTTTGTTTAGAATTTATAGATTGCAAAAAGTACCTTAACAAAGAGCATTTTTAAAGGTCAAAGATAACGAAGCATAAGCTTTCACGCAGTTGATTTGCGTAATGGCTTGGTGCACAGGCGAAGCCAAGAGGGGAAAAGAGGCAAGATAGTCTAATGCTGAGAAATGTCTGCTGCCATGATGCATGTAGAAAAGAAGATTTAAAAATAATATTCATATATTAATAAATATATAATATATGAATATTATTTTTAATAAATAGACGTCAAGCCATGAAAAGTGCCCGGTGTAATGCCTATCTTTGCAGCCAAATGCGCCTAAACGTCAGGCTTAAAGAGTATATTAAATGGTTATAGCCGCTATACTATCGACTCGTTCTTATCTGAAAGAATCATTCTATGATTTGGTTTACGAATGGGAAGAGGATTTGTCTAGGGTATTAACCATTCCTATTCTAAATGCTCTGCCACCTTTTCGGAAGTTGTTCATCAATAAGTTAAGTCGGAAGTTGATGGCTAGGGCCGAAGTCCTACATCGAGCTAGTAACCTAGTCGAGGTAGCCAACGTGTTTAGGCCGTTTAAGGGATATTATCTAGTGTTTGAGATGGGTGTCAATATTGAGCCCAATTTCTCAACTTCTGAGAAAGCCATTCCAGCTTTTATCGACTTGTGGAAGCAGACAGACATAACGGCTTTTCAGCGCACTTACCGGGACTGTCCGCTTGTGTTAGTTTCTAGTCTAGAAGCAGTTGCCTATTTGAAGGAACAGGGATGTCGATTAAACCTAGCCCATTTTCCGCTTAGTCTGTCGGACCGTTATAAAGCGGAAACGGGCAAGGTATACACAAAGAAATATGATGTTGTGCTTGCTGGTCGTACTAACCCAGTGCTAAGCACTTATTTGCAAGAGTTTAGTAACAAGCATCCCACTGTCGAGATTTTACGCCAGCAGGAGGTTGATGGGGTGTTCTGCTACGTATCGAACCTGAGTGGGAAGGTAAGCGAGTTTAAGACTCGGGAAGAGTATATTGAATTGCTTCGCGCTACCAAAATCTCCTTCTACAGCACACCCGGAATTGATGGTGGTGAAAAGCGTACGGGTGGGTTCAACCCTGTCACGCCACGCTATTTGGAGCTACTTAGTGCCCAGTGCCTACTTTTAGGCAAGTACCCCGACAACGAAGAAACCCGCTTTTATCAGCTAAGCGAAGTATGTCCGAATGTTGCTTCCTACGCGCAATTTGAGGACCTTATGCTAAGTTATTTGAAACAGAGTGAGGCTCCCCTTGACCTTTATGAGAGTATTTTGCAAAAGCATTACACTTCGTGTCGGGCCGCCCTGCTGCAAAAGTTAATTCACGAACTGAACTAAGCTAATTGTGCTTGTAATGTTGCTAATCGAAGATTAATAACATTACAAGCATTTAATAAATGACCATATTTTATATCACTAAACCACTCCATTGAAACGCGCACTCATCACCGGAATCACGGGGCAGGACGGGTCCTATCTCACCGAACTACTCTTGTCTAAGGGATACGAAGTTCATGGTATTAAGCGACGGGCCTCGTCGCTCAACTCCCAGCGCCTCGACCACCTATACCAAGACCCGCATGAAGCCCACGTACGCTTTACACTACACTATGGCGACCTAACAGATTCGACTAATCTGATTCGCATCATTCAGGAGGTGCAGCCCGATGAGATTTATAACCTTGGGGCCATGTCGCACGTGAAGGTGTCGTTCGATACACCTGAATACACAGCCGATGTGGACGGTGTAGGCACGCTGCGCCTGTTGGAAGCCGTACGCTTGCTAGGCCTGACCAAGAAAACTCGCATCTACCAAGCTAGCACTTCGGAACTATATGGTTTGGTGCAGGAAGTGCCTCAACGCGAAACTACGCCCTTCTATCCCCGCTCGCCCTACGCTGTGGCTAAGCTCTACGGCTACTGGATTACGGTGAACTACCGCGAAGCCTATGGCATGTACGCTTGTAATGGGATTCTCTTTAACCATGAAAGCCCGCAGCGTGGCGAAACCTTTGTGACCCGCAAGATTACTAGGGCTGCTGCGCGCATTGCTCTTGGTCTGCAGGATAAGCTGTATCTAGGCAACCTAGACGCTAAGCGCGACTGGGGTCACGCCAAGGATTACGTGGAAGCTATGTGGCGTATGTTACAACAGGAAACTGCTGAGGATTATGTAATTGCCACCGGTGTGACGACTACCGTGCGAGAGTTTGTGCGCCTAGCCTTTGCCGAGTTAGGCATCGAAGTATCATTTTCGGGCGAAGGCATAGCCGAGCGTGGCACGGTGGTAGCCTGCCGCGACGCCGAGTATCAAGTGCCTGCTGGCACAGTGGTAGTTGAAGTTGATGAGCGGTATTTCCGTCCTACCGAAGTAGAATTGCTTATTGGCGACCCGACCAAGGCTAAGCACCAGCTAGGCTGGGAGCCCAAGTACGACCTTCCTGCCCTAGTGAAGGAAATGGTGCAGTCCGACTTAGGCCTATTTAAGCGCGACGCATATCTACGCGAGGGTGGCCACCCCATTCCGCAGGCTTACGCAGAATAAGCTGGTACTGTGTGCCGATTGAATAAGCACAATTGACTTTACTAGAGATGGAAAAAAACGCAAAAATCTACGTAGCCGGGCACCGGGGCATGGTAGGCTCAGCGCTCGTGCGCTGCCTGAAGCAAGCGGGCTACCACAATCTAGTGGTGCGTACCTCCCAAGAGTTGGACCTACGCCAGCAAGCCGCCGTAGCAGCCTTTTTCGAAGCCGAAAAGCCTGAATACGTTCTATTGGCCGCTGCTAAGGTAGGAGGCATACACGCTAATAATACTTATCCAGCTGATTTCTTATTGGATAATCTGCAGTTGCAGACCAATGTTATCGAGCAAAGCCACCGGCATGGGGTGCGCAAGCTGCTATTTCTTGGTTCGTCATGCGTGTACCCCAAAATGTGCCCGCAACCTATCCGGGAAGAGTATTTGCTTACCAGCGCACTCGAGCCTACCAACGAGGCCTACGCCATTGCTAAGATTGCCGGTATCAAGCTCTGCGAGTACTTCCGTAAGCAGCATGGCAGTGATTATATCAGTGCTATGCCCACTAACTTGTATGGGCCGGGCGACAACTATGACTTGGCCAATTCGCATGTGCTGCCCGCCATGCTACGCAAGTTTCACGAAGCCAAGCTAAACGGGCAGCCGGCAGTGGTTATTTGGGGCTCGGGCACGCCGCGCCGCGAATTTTTACACGTTGACGACTTAGCCATTGCCTGCCTGCACTTGCTAGAAAACTACAGCGAGCCCGCGCCCATTAACGTGGGTACCGGCGAGGATCTGACCATACTGGAACTGGCTGAACTGGTGCGTGATGTGACGGGCTACACCGGCGATATCCAACTTGACGGCACTAAGCCCGATGGTACGCCCCGCAAACTGCTCGATGTATCGCGACTACGCGCGCTAGGGTGGGAGCCTCGTATCGGACTTCGTGAGGGCATCGCCCGCGTTTACCAGGAAACCTTTGGCGCGGTTCCGACGCCTGCCTAATCATTCCTTTTCTGGCGGTGGGCCTAGCCTAGCGTCTCTTTCTTCGACTCTAATATTTTTCAATGAGCACTAAGCCTGCCATCGTCATTACGTCCATTTTTGCGCCGACTGAGGCCGTAACCAAATTTGCAGCCTTATCCACTCATCAGCTTATTGTCGCTGGTGATAAGAAGTCGCCAGTTCAATGGGAGGCTGCGGGGGCTACGTACCTCTCAGTAGCTGACCAGGAACAGCAAGGTTTTAAGCTTTTTAATAAGCTGCCTTTCAACCATTACGGGCGCAAAATGATGGGCTACCTGCATGCTATGCAGCAGGGCGCTCAAATGATTATTGACACCGACGATGACAACATCCCTTACGACAACTGGACCTTTCCCAGTATGGAAGGGGAATTTAGCACCTCGCCGGCTGACAAAGGATTTGTCAACCTCTATAAGAATTTTACCTCGCACCACATTTGGCCTCGCGGCTACCCGCTCGACCTCATCCTTGACGAAGGCCATAACCTGAAAGAAGAAGAGCTACGCCCGGAAATGGGGAAAATAGGTATTTGGCAGGGTTTGGCTGATAGTGACCCCGATGTAGATGCCATTTACCGACTCGTAGATAATACCGAGATTTTTTTCAATAAGCGTGCGCCCATCGTGTTGGCAGAAGGCACCATGTGCCCCTTTAATTCTCAAAACACAGCTGTGCGGAGAGAGTTATTTCCGCTGCTTTATCTACCCGCATACGTAACCTTTCGCTTCACTGATATTCTGCGCGGTTTAGTGGCTCAGCCTATTATGTGGGCCCACGGCTACCGGCTCGGCTTTACTGAGGCTACGGTAATTCAGGTGCGTAATCCGCACGACTACGTAAAGGACTTTGAGTCGGAAATACCTTGCTATCTACACCCAAATCGTGTTATCGCGGCTGTAAGCCGAGCCATTGACCCCTCCGTTACGGTAGCAGAGAACCTGCGCCGTGCCTACGCCGAGTTAGCTAAAGAAAATATTGTTACCACTGAAGAGCTCGAGTTGCTTGATTTGTGGCTAGCCGATGTGCAGACATTGGTATCGTAGCTGAAATTTCTGATATTCTATCTAGATTAAAAGTTGTCGCTAGCGAACTGCGCTGGCGACAACTCATTTGCGCTACTATGAATCCTTGCGTATCAGTTGTACTTCCTATTTATAATGTAGCCCCTTATATTGAAGAAACAATTGCCAGCATTTTAAAGCAGACGTTTACTGACTTTGAGTTGCTAGTGATAGATGACTGCTCGACTGATGACACTGCTGCCAAGGTTCAATCCTTCAAAGACCCGCGGTTACGTTTCATACAAAATACTCAAAACCTTGGTCGTGCCGGTACCGATAACGCCGCTTTACCGCATGTACGGGGACGCTACGTTGCCAAGATGGACGGCGACGACCTCTGCCATCCCGAACGTCTGGCACGGCAAGTGGCTTATTTAGAGAAGCATCCTGAGGTAAACATAGTAGGCAGCTGGATGCAAAACTTTGGAGCAAGCACTTACTTAAATCGCTACCCTGAGAGGCCCGCAGACACACAAGTATTAACACTATTTACACTACCGACAGGGAACCCATCGGTAATGTTGCGGACCTCCCTGCTTCGGGAAGGAGGAATGCAATACGACGCAAGCTTGCGTCAGACTGAAGACTATGATTTCTTCGCCCGTTATGTACGAGAATTGCGCGTGGCTACGCTACCTCAGGCACTTATTCAATATCGAGTTCCGCCTGATACTATCAAAGTTAGTATTTTAACTGAGCGTAGCACGGTGGCTAATGACGTGCGCGAGCGCCTATTGCGCACCTGGGGCGTAAGCCAAAACCCACGAGACATACTAGTGCACAATGCTATAGCAAGGATTGGTAGCCCGTTACTAGATGTGAGCCTCGACGAAGTCGAAGAATGGCTCCTCCGACTTATTCAATACAATGCTGTGCAACCACTATTCGAGCCGGCCGCTTTATGCCGAGGTCTAGGCGAGCGTTGGTTTGAAATGTGCTACACCCATCCAGAGTCCTGGTTTAGGAACGTGCGTCGATTTGGGCGCAGTCCACTAGCTGTTTATTTTCCGGTAACCGGCTCAAAGCGACTTAAATTTTGGGCCAAAGCATTAAGGTTTAATTTCTAATTATCTGTAAATGTGCTCCTGCTTGTTGTGGGTAGCTACATTCTCAGCTTTTCTACCAGTATCGTGCCTACCGATGCCATTCTGCTGCTGATACCAAACCTAGGAATGGGAGGGGCTCAACGTGTTTTTCATGACCACAGTGTGGAGCTGGCCAAGCGCTATACAGTAACCGAAGCCGTTTTCAACTTGGAAGGTGGTGATGCGTATCCTAGTGGCAACCCAGTGGTAAGCCTAGAAGTGAGTGGAGGAGGGGGAGCATTAGAAAAGACACAAAACTTTTGGCGACGCGTAAAGGAGTTGCGCCGCCTACGCGAAAAAAAACGCCCTGCAGTTGTTGTAAGCCATCTAGAAGGGGCCGACTACGTAAACTTGCTAAGCGGCGGACCTGGTAAGATTGTTTTGTGCATTCACGGTTCAAAGCTACACGATGCTAATATCAATGGGCCAGTAGGATGGCTACGCAAGCGCATTCTTATGCCTTGGCTCTACAATAGAGCCGATGCCATCGTAACAGTAAGCCGCGATATCAAGCCTGAACTCGTTGACTTCTTTGGTGTAAAAGCCGAAAAAATATTGACTATCAATAATTTTTTCGAGGTTGCTGATGTCGAAGCTAAAGCTCAGGAACTCTTATCACTAGCCGAGCAAGCAGTGTATGCCTCTGCCCCTGTACTGGTTACCTCGGGCCGCCTTACGCGCCAGAAGAATCAGGTGCCGCTGCTTACAGTATTTGCGCATTTGCTGCGTCAGCAGCCAGCTAAGCTGGTATTTGTGGGCGATGGTGAATTGCGGGACGACATTGTAGGCGCAGCCCGGCAGCGCGGCCTTCGCGTATACGAAGCCTGGAGCAGCGCTGGACTCTCAACTGAGTATGATGTCTATTTTATGGGTATGCAAACTAACCCATTTAAATACATAAAGCCTGCTACCTTATTCGTTTTCCCTTCGGCGTGGGAAGGATTCCCAATGGCACTAGGCGAGGCTATGATTTGCGGTATTCCGGTAGTATCAACCGATTGCCCTACTGGCCCGCGCGAAATGCTTGCCCCCACTACCACTGCTCCGGCGCTGGCACTACGCCACGCGGAGTGGGCTGAGTTTGGCGTATTAATGCCCATGCTCACGAATGAAACTACTCAGCTAGCCGATGAAGCGGTATGGACAACCACCTTACTACAATTACTAGCTGACAAGGGCGCACGCCAACGCTTAGGTCAGGCTGCCCGCCGCCGGATGAACGATTTTACCCGGGAGCGTATTGCCGGACAATGGGTGCAATTGTTGGAGGATGTTATAAGGAAATAATATACTGTTTTTCAAGATAATTATCTTGCATGGGCTCTTGAAAGCAAATCATATGCAATATCTTTTCATTATTGCCTAATTATTTTGGTGGTACTTGTAGTTGATAATTCGCGAGCGGTAACCGGTGCCCTGAATGCTATGCGCAATGCAACTGGCCCCTTGCGCGACCAGCAGCACTTTAGATTTGCATATGTATTGCCGACTGGTAGTTCAGGTCGTGCCGTGCTTGAAGCCGATGGGTACCCCGTCTATGAGTTGCCATTTGTAGAGCTTAGTAGGCGCAAGGCTGATTTACTGCGTTATGTGCCCATGCTGCTATTAAATGGCTGGCGGCTTTACCGTCTCGCGCAGCGTGAGAAGGCGACTATCGTTCACCTAAATGATTTTTATAATCTAACTGGCTACATAGCACGGCTATTAAGCTTAGGTCAGCTTCAGGTAGTAACTCATGTGCGTTTCTTGCCTCAGAGCCTGCCACAACCTTTTGCACGTACTTGGCGCTGGCTAGCCGAGCGCGGGGCAAGCAGGGTAATATGTGTGTCGGAAGCAGTGCGACGCTATTTCAGCGCAGCAGTTAAAATTAAGGTAGTGTATGACCCATTGCCGGTAGCAGAAGAACATCCTGAGCCTTTGCATCTGCCCCAGGCTGATAAAACTGTGCAGCTACTATACCTTAGCAACTATATCCAAGGCAAGGGGCAGGACTTGGCGCTGCAGGCTTTTCAGAAAGCTTATGTCCAAAATCCACAACTGCGTCTTCGATTTGTGGGTGGGGATATGGGAATGGCCAAAAATCGGCTGTTTAAACAGCAACTCGAAGACATAGTACGCCAAACTGGACTTCATAAAGTAGTGCAGTTCGCTGGATTTGCTGAAGATGTAGAGGCTGAGATAAAAAAAGTAGATATTCTACTTAATTTTTCAGAATCAGAATCATTCTCATTGACTTGCCTGGACGCGCTTTATTATGGTACGCCACTCATTGCCAGTGATTGTGGAGGGCCTGCCGAACTATTTGAAAATGGTAAGTCGGGTTTACTGGTGCCCAATCGTGATGTAGAAGCTATGGCAGCGGCCATCGTGCAGCTCGCTGCTAATACTGGTCAGCGGGCCGACTTCGTCAAGGCTGGAAGGGCATTTGTGCGGCAGAAGTTTGCGCCAGCTCATACCTACGAGGCGTTAGGTAATCTTTACAAAGAGGTTTTGCTAGCTACTGGCAAGTAGGATAGGGGTTGCCAGCGCTAATTTTGTATCTCGTTCAAGCTAAACTAGTAGGTTTGGCGCCTTTGACTTTGCGCATTCTTTTTTTAATACCTTACCCAGCAGGTCGGGCGCCTTCCCAGCGCTTTCGCTTCGAGCAATACCTGGATATACTGACTACTCACGGCCATCAGTATCGGCTGGCTCCTTTTTTAAGTGAAGCTACCTGGCGAATTCTATATAAGCCTGGGCTAGCTGTGCAAAAGGCATCTGGTATCGTGCAAGGCTTTATCCGGCGGCTAGGTCATTTGCTGGCGGCTCCAGCTTATGATTTTGTTTTTATTCACCGCGAAGCTGCCCCGCTAGGGCCGCCGCTGTTTGAATGGCTGTTAGCTAAGGTATTGCGAAAGCGCATTATCTATGACTTCGACGATGCCATTTGGTTGGCTAATACTTCAGAGGCTAATAAAATAGCAGCCGGCTTAAAATGGCACCAAAAAGTGGCTAACATCTGCGGGTGGGCCTACAAAAATAGCTGCGGCAATACTTACCTGGCCGACTATGCGCGGCAATATAATCCTAGCGCGGTAGTCAACCCGACTACCATTGACACTGTGCACCTGCACAACCAAGTGCGCGACCAATTGGCACCGGGGCCGCTAGTGATAGGGTGGACGGGCACTCATTCAACACTCAAATATTTATTGCCGATAGTGCCAGTATTGGCTCGCCTAGAAGCCGATGGGCTGAATTTCGAGTTTCGTGTTATCTCCAATCAGCCCCCCGAATTTGCGCAGCCGTTGCGCTCGCTACGCTTTATGCCCTGGCAGAAAGCCACGGAGATTCCAGACCTGCTTAGCTTCCACGTCGGCCTGATGCCACTGGAGGATGACCCTTGGGCCAAGGGAAAGTGTGCTTTTAAGGCTCTGCAATACATGGCATTGGGTATCCCGGCGCTGGTATCGCCCGTGGGAATGAACACGGAAGTGGTGCAGAACGATGTAAACGGCTACGTCTGCCGCGAGCCGGAGGAATGGTATCAGTACTTGCGGCAATTACTTACCGACGCCCAACACCGGCAAACACTGGGCCACGCGGCCCGCGCCACTATTGAGCAGCGCTATTCGGTGCTGGCCAATACTCCTACTTTCTTGGCCCTATTTACTTAAGATATGGGCCTAAGCCAATTGTGGCCGCGCTCTGACACTCATTTTTTTGCGCGCTGTTGCACTTTGGGTGATATCACTTAAGATGTATAGACCAGCCAAGTAAAAAGGCATTAGCGGTATTTTATAGCGAACCAGCGTTCCAAAATTGCCACTCGAAATACCGACTGAAATGGCAAAAATGAGGCTGAAAATAAAGCATAACGTTAAGATGTGCGAAGAGGCAATAGCTCGGAGGGCCTTAAAAAAACCCACCCGCCAAAAAATACGCAGTGTAAATATAAAAAAATAGGAGGCTTCGAGAGCTGAGAGAGCCATAGTAGGATTACGGGCTTCCCAGATGAATGGCCGGAAAAGCGCTACAACGATAGCTTGAGGCGCTAGTTTGGCCATGCCGCCTAAGGTGCCGTCTTGCTCACCAATGTTGTAGCCAGAGCCATTTTCTTGCTTACTGACGCCCTGTAAGTAGTCGGCTGTTAGTTTACTCTGTGCGCCAATCTTTTCGATATTAAAACGGGCATCGGCGGCGGCAATACTACTCATCGCGTAGATGGCGACCGTCATGCCAATGACCAGAAAGAGGGGCCGCGCTACCATACGTACTGCTCCCGATTTGATACGCTCAGTGTTTTCATTGAAAACCCATAGCGCAGATGGAGGTACAAACGCTAGCAGAATGTACACTTTCATGGAAGCGATTACTTTGGCGGCTAGCACCCCAACAATTAGGCAGCGTAGAATATTTTTTTTCTCAATAGCCCCGCGATAAAAGGCGTAAAACAGCCAGCCTAGTGACCCAATACAGAGTGAGTCTTTGAGTAGGCCAGAGCCCCAGAAAAAAACAGAGGGTAGGAAAAATACAGCAATGGCTAACTCTTTGTAAACCTGTGGTCTAATTTTAGCGAATGTTATGTACATGACCCACATGCCGCTAAAGCTGAGCACTGCAAAGCAAACAGTGGTTACCATGTAAGTATTAAACCCTAATATGGCAAATACAGCGGCTACCCTAATAACAAAATACTCTTTGCTATCGGCGCCAAACCAACCCATTTGGCTGGCATACGGCGCAATGTCGGGCGTGAGTGTACCGTCTGTATAAATCAGGTGCAGCCCGGCACTAAAAGATTTGCCAAACGCATCATAAATAATGGAGGCGTGGTGAAAATAGTTATTTGTATCGCCTGCATAAATAGTATGGTATAGAATACCTAGTGCTAAGCCTCCTACAATTTTTGCTGAGAAGGCCGGGATAAAGTACTGTTTCGTGTATTTATTAGTGACGGCCGGACGGATTGCGTAGGCAATAGCGTAAAAAAAACCCAGGTAAAAGGGAGTAAGTAGATAGTCACTTAATTCCATAGCAATGAAAGATTAGGCTTTAGAATTTTTCTTGAGCCAGGCTTTTGCCTCCTTATACTGGTCCGACTTATGGTCGGCTTTGTCGGCTACTACCTCGTAGTAGCGGCGGGCAGCAGGCAGGTCGCGGTCGCGGTCGGCCAGACGGGCCAGGTTGGCATTGGCAAATAGGTAGAAGCCACCGTCGGTTTCGCCGTTGCTTTCGGCAAATACGATGCAGCGCTGGTAATAGTCTTTGGCTTTGGGTAAGTCGCGGTATTTATATTGCATCAGGTAGCCCATGAAATAGCTGGCGTAGCGGCCGCTGCTGGCCTCGTAGCCGGGCATTCCGACATTTATCTTAGTAAGGATGTCCTTGCTAACCCGTTCGCATTCAGCAAAGTCGGCTTGGTCGAAGCACAGCAGCGCGTAAAATCGAGCGAAGTAGCCATTGTCGGGATATTTCAGGGCTAGCCCTCGCGCAATGGGCATGGCTGCGGCCGTTTGATGCTCATCGTTGTGCAGCAGCTTCATGAGAAATACCTTAGCCTCGACGCCGGTATAAAAACCGTTGTTGGCCACCGTGCGGAGCTGGCTGAGGCCTAGCTGCTTGTTGCCCTTGGGGAAGAACAGCAGCACTGGCTTCAGCAGTGGATAGTTGTCGGGAATCCACACGGCGTAGTAATTGAAAAGCGCCTCGCCAAATAGGAACTCGGGGCTGAGGCCATTGGCCTCACTGCTTTTTTGCAAGTAGTTGAGCGCCCGCTTGCTGCTCACGGTAGCCTTGCGCCAGTTGTGCCGCTCGGCATTGAGGCGGGCGTCAAAGCCATTGGCGGCCGACAGGAAAAAATAGCCCTCGTAGTTGTGCGGGTCGGCTTTTACCAAGCGCTCGGCGTAGGTATTGGCCGTGTCCATGTAGGCAAAAAAAGTTTTGTCGTACTGCTTCGAGTCGAAGTTGGTCGGCATTATTTTCCACCATGTACTCAGCCCTAGCAAGAAGTAGGGCATGGGGTGGTGGGGGTAGCGGCGGCGCAGCGAGCGAAATTGCTTTTCGGCTTTGTCGTATTTGAAATTATAAAGGTTTTGCACCGCGCCATCCAGTTCCAGCTGAATATCCTTATCGAGCAGCAGCCAGCCTTTGGTATCGGCAGTGGGCAGCACATTTACCGTGTCGATAGCGATAGTGCGCGTACCTCCTACCTCGCCCACCCGGAGGCGGGCAGTGTCGGCCGGCGTTTTCTGGGCTTGGGCAAGCAGTAGGGGGCCTAGCAGAAACAATAGCACCAACCGACCACGCAAAAACCAAAGAAGAACGGACATACTGGGAGATAAGGCAGAAAGAGGCTGGTGGGCGGGCAGGGGCCGCTGGCCTTCGGACCTACGAAAGTACGGCAGCGATTCTAGCTTTGACGGCTTAACCCCGTTAGCCATTGACCAATGCATTTGCTCAAAACCCTCTGCCAATTGCCGGCGCCCTCGGGCGAGGAGGCTACCATGACCCGCTTTTTGCTCGACTACGTGCGGCAGCACAGCCCTAGCTGGCACCAGCCGCCACTGGTGGTGCACGACGAGGCCCGGTTTCAGGATTGCCTGCTGCTGGTGTTTGGGCAGCCCCGCACAGCTGTATTTGCCCATCTCGACAGCATCGGTTTCACGGTGCGCTACGGGCGCGAATTGGTGCCCATCGGTGGGCCCGAGTGTGCGGCTGGCTACAAGCTGGTGGGGCAGGATGCGCAAGGAGAAATAGCGTGTACGCTGACGGTAGAGCCCGCCGCCGATGATGCAGAAACCGAGGTGCTTGGCTATGAGTTCAGCCGCGACATTGAACCTGGCTCCAGCCTCACGTTTGCCTGCGACTTTCGCGAAACGGAGACCACCGTGCAAAGCTGCTACCTCGACAACCGCCTTGGCGTGTGGGCCGCCCTGCGTCTGGCCGAAACCCTCGAACATGGAATTATCGCATTCTCGTGCTGGGAAGAGCACGGCGGTGGCTCGGTGCCCTACCTGGCGCGGTTTATCTACGAAACTTACGGCGTGCGCCAAGCACTCATCTGCGACATTACCTGGGTGACGGAGGGGGTAAAGGCTGGCCATGGCTGCGTCATCTCGCTGCGCGACTCGCTCATTCCGCGTCGCGCCTACGTCGAGCGCATTCGGGCCATTGCGCGGGCAGCGGGCATCGCCCATCAGGTGGAGGTGGAAGGCATCGGCGGCTCCGATGCCAAAGACTTGCAGCGCAGTGATATTCCTTGGGACTGGTGCTTTGTGGGCGCGCCCGAAGACAACGTGCATACCCCCGACGAAATAGTGGCTAAAGCTGACATTGCCAGTATGCTAGCCCTCTACCAAGAACTCATGCGCCAATTATAGGCCGATTCGCCTACATTTGCCCGGCTGGCTCAGTATCATGAGCTTAGCATTTCTTTCTCCCACCCATCACTTTTCTTGTTGCTTATGCCTGCTAGTGTTTATGCAGTTCCTCTTTTGGGCCTGTTGGCCCTGCTTTACACCTGGCTGCGAGCGGGCTGGGTAGCCCGCCAGGATGCCGGCGACGAGAAGATGCGCACCATCGCCGGCTACATTGCCGATGGTGCCATTGCCTTCCTCAAGGCCGAGTACAAGGTACTGGCGCTATTTGCCCTGATTGCGTCCGTTTTTCTGGGCTACCTGGGCTTTACGGGCGAGAAGTCGAGCCCCATCATCATTATCGCCTTCGTGATTGGCGCGGTGTTTTCGGCCACGGCGGGCTTCATCGGGATGAAAATTGCTACCAAGGCCAACGTGCGCACGGCCCAGGCCGCCCGCACTTCGCTTACGCAGGCACTGAGCGTGTCCTTCTCGGGTGGCTCGGTAATGGGCATGGGCGTGGCCGGGCTGGCCGTGCTGGGGCTAGGGTCATTGTTTATCGTTTTTTATAAAATCTTCGTGCCCAGTGGGCTAGCCACCGGGCCGGAGATGGAAAAGGCCCTGGAAGTCCTCACCGGCTTTTCGCTAGGGGCCGAAAGCATTGCACTGTTTGCCCGCGTGGGCGGCGGTATCTATACTAAAGCGGCCGACGTGGGGGCCGACCTCGTGGGTAAGGTCGAGGCCGGCATTCCGGAAGACGACCCGCGCAACCCCGCCACGATTGCCGACAACGTAGGCGACAACGTGGGCGACGTGGCCGGCATGGGTGCCGACCTATTTGGCTCGTACGTGGCTACCATCTTGGCTACTATGGTGCTCGGCCGTGAGGTAAACCTGGGCAACACGGACAATTTTGGCGGCTTGTCGCCCATCCTGCTGCCAATGGCCATAGCCGGGCTGGGCATCGTGGCCTCGCTGGCGGGTATCCTATCGGTACGGGTGAAGGAGGGCGGCAACGTGCAAAGCGCCCTTAACCTGGGCAACAACGTGTCGATAGTCGTGTCGGCTATCTTCTCTTATTTCCTGATAAAGTGGATGCTGCCAGCGGGCGACATCACCCTGCGCGGCTACACCTTCGACGCCAATCACGTGTTTTATGCCGTGCTGGTAGGCCTGGTAGTCGGCTTTTTGATGAGTACCATCACGGAGTACTACACGGCCATGGGCAAGCGCCCGGTAAGCAGCATAGTGCAGCAGAGCAGCACCGGCCACGCCACTACCGTCATTGGGGGGCTAGCCGTGGGCATGGAAAGTACGGTGCTACCCATCCTGGTGCTGGCGGCTGGTATTGTGCTCAGCTATAAGTTTGCCGGCCTCTACGGCGTGGCTATTGCGGCGGCCGGCATGATGGCCACCACGGCTATGCAGCTGGCCATCGACGCCTTCGGCCCCATTGCCGACAACGCCGGCGGCATTGCTGAGATGAGCGAGCTGCCAAAGGAAGTACGCGAGCGCACCGATATCCTCGATGCGGTGGGCAATACCACGGCTGCCACCGGCAAGGGCTTTGCCATTGCCTCGGCGGCGCTCACCTCGCTTGCCCTGTTCGCGGCTTTTATGGGCACGGCCCACATCGACACCATCGACATCTCCAATGCCAACGTGCTGGCGGGCTTGTTTGTGGGCGCCATGATACCGTTCATTTTCTCAGCTCTCGCCATCACGGCGGTGGGCCAGGCCGCCATGGCGATGGTACAGGAAGTGCGCCGCCAGTTCCGCGAAATTCCCGGCATTATGGAAGGCACTGGCCGGCCCGAATACGAGAAGTGCGTGGCCATCAGCACCCAGGCCGCTATTCAAAAAATGGTGGCGCCGGGAGCCATTGCGTTGCTCACGCCTATTATCATTGGCTTCACGTTTGGGCCTGAAGTGCTTGGGGGTACCCTAGCGGGCGTCACGGTGAGCGGTGTGCTCTTGGCCATGTTCCAGAGCAACGCGGGCGGGGCCTGGGACAACGCCAAAAAGTCGTTTGAAAAAGGCGTGACGGTGAACGGCAAAATGGAGTTTAAAGGCTCTGATGCTCACAAGGCCAGCGTGACTGGCGACACTGTCGGCGACCCTTTTAAGGATACCAGCGGGCCTAGCATGAACATTCTCATCAAGCTCATGAGCATTGTCTCGCTCGTTATTGCCCCGCACATTGCCCGCGTGGGCGGCCAGCACGGCGTGGCGCCTGCGCCGCTCAAAGACCGCGTGGAGCTGGGCCAGCCCCGCGTACACTTTGTGCAAAACGTGATGCCGACTGCCGATGCCCTTCTGCAAGCGACCCTGCCCGAATTGCGATAAGTCTGAACCACGGATTTTTCGGATTAGTCGGATTACGCGGATTTTGTGGACGATTGACAATTCTCTACAGCTAACAGAAACAAAAGAGGCCGCTTAGCAGCGGCCTCTTTTGTTTAAAAGCAGATAAGGTGGCCTAGCAATCGTCCACAAAATCCGCGTAATCCGACTAATCCGAAAAATCCGTGGTTCAGACTTTACCTTTGCAGCCCGAAACGGCTACACCGGCTGTTCATGCTCGCATGGGTCAATCCCTTATTACGCTCCACGGCAAGGCTTTTCAGCCGTATCTCTCTGCTTCCGACATCGCCGCCGACATCGACCGGGTGGCCGTCAGGCTCAATGCCGACTATGCCGGCCGCCGGCCGCTGTTTGTGGTAGTGCTCACGGGCGGCTTCATGTTTGGCACCGATTTGCTCAAGCGCTTTACCGGCGAGTGCGAGATTGTATTCATCCGCGTGGCTTCTTATGAAGGCACCGGCACCACCGGCCAGGTACAGGAAATTATGGGTTTGCGCGAAGACGTGCAGGGCCGCGATATTATCCTGGTTGAGGATATCGTGGATACGGGCACTACACTCAGCCACCTACTGCCGACCCTGCAAGCCAACAACCCCGCTTCGATTGAGATTGCGGCCATGTTCTTTAAGCCGGCTAGCTTGCGCTACCCGCTGACCCTGACTTATATTGCTCGTGAGATTCCCAACGATTTTGTCGTGGGCTACGGGCTCGATTACGATGGCCTGGGTCGCAACCTGCCCGATGTCTACGTGGCCGTTTAAGGCCCATCTTGCGTAGGCCGCTTATCTGTTCCCGCTCCGGCGCTTGCGCCTAACCTTCTGTTTTGATTATGCATAACATCGTCCTCTTCGGCCCCCCCGGCGCGGGCAAAGGCACCCAGAGCCAAAAGCTCATTGCCAAATACCACCTTGTGCACCTAAGCACCGGCGACCTGCTGCGCGCTCAAATTGCCGAAGGCACCGAACTCGGCCTGAAAGCCAAGAAGCTGATGGATGAAGGCCTGCTCGTGCCCGATGAAGTAGTTATTGGCATGATTGGCAATGCCTTGCAAAAAAATAAGCAGGCAGCTGGCTTCATCTTCGACGGCTTTCCGCGCACCGTGGCCCAGGCCGAGAGCCTCGACCGCCTGCTGGCCGAGCACGGCACCAACGTAGCCTGCATGATAGCCCTCGAAGTAGGGGAGGAGGAGCTGGTGAAGCGCCTGCTGGAGCGCGGCAAGACCAGCGGCCGCCCCGACGACCAGGACGAAAGCAAAGCCCGTCGCCGGGTGGCCGTGTACAATTCCGAAACTGCCCCGGTAGCTGGCCACTACGCCCGCCAGGGTAAATTTCACTCGCTCAACGGCATTGGTGAGATTGAAAGCATTTTCGCTCAAATCAGCGACCTCATCGACCGCCACAAGCCAGCCGCTACCGAGGCACCCGCCGAGGCTACCCGCGAGGTAAAGGCCTAGCGGCCGCGCGGCAAAAATCACATAAGAACGTCATGCTGAGCTTGCCGAAGCATCTCGCTCGCATCGTTGGGTAATCGACCCTAGCGGCGCGAGCGAGATGCTTCGGCAAGCTCAGCATGACGTTCTATTTTACCTTATAACTCCCTACCGTGGCTAATAACAACTTCATCGACTACGTCAAAATCACCTGCCGCTCGGGCAAGGGCGGGGCGGGCTCGCACCACTTCTTCCGGGCCAAGGGCCTGCCCAACGGCGGCCCCGATGGCGGCGATGGCGGCCGGGGCGGCCACATCATCCTCGAAGGCAGCTCGCAGCTCTGGACGCTCTTGCACCTGCAATACCGCAAGCACCTCTTTGCCCAGGATGGCCAGGGCGGCGGCGAAAACCTGCGCACTGGTGCCCAGGGCGAAGATATCGTTATTCAAGTGCCGCTGGGCACCGTGGCTCGCGACGCTGAAACCGGCGAGGTGAAGCTGGAGATTACGAAGGATGGCGAGCGCCAAATCCTCACCCCCGGCGGACGTGGTGGCCTTGGCAACGACCACTTCAAATCGGCCACCAACCAGGCGCCGCAGTACGCCCAACCTGGCGAGCCCGCCATAGAAGAGCAGGTTATCTTGGAGCTAAAGTTGCTGGCCGACGTAGGCCTGGTGGGCTTCCCCAATGCGGGCAAGAGCACGCTACTCTCCGTGGTATCGGCCGCCAAGCCCAAGATTGCCGACTACGCTTTCACTACGCTTGTGCCCAACCTGGGCGTGGTGGCCTATCGTGATTATCAGTCGTTTGTGATGGCCGATATTCCCGGCATCATCGAGGGTGCAGCCGAGGGCAAGGGGCTAGGCACGCGCTTCTTGCGCCACATCGAGCGCAACTCCATGTTGCTCTTCATGATAAGCTGCGACAGCCTCGACGTAGCCGCCGAATACAAGGTGCTGCTCAATGAGCTGGACCAGCACAACCCCGAGCTGCTCGACAAAAAGCGCCTGTTAGCTATCACCAAATCCGACATGCTC
Source organism: Hymenobacter sp. BT559 (assembly GCF_017571525.1). Taxonomy (GTDB): domain Bacteria; phylum Bacteroidota; class Bacteroidia; order Cytophagales; family Hymenobacteraceae; genus Hymenobacter; species Hymenobacter ginsengisoli. The sequence goes on from NZ_JAGETY010000010.1 coordinate 24,989, forward strand.
GACGAGGAGCTCGAAGCCGAACTGCTAGCCTCCCTGCCGGCCGATATGCCGCCCACGGTCTTTATCTCCAGCCTGACGAATAAGAATATTCAGAAGCTAAAGGACATGATTTGGGGGGCATTGCACGAGTAAAACTCTATGTTGGCTTGCGCAAGGTGTAAATGAAGCCCGTCTCATGCATTAACTGTCGTATCTCAGGTTCGCTTTCGAGGTAATCTTCGGAATCATAGCTCCAACCCGGCGAGCCAACGAGCAAGACTAATGCCTTTTCCGCAGCAGCCCGGGCACAAGCGTGACGGAGTAAGAAATTAAAATGCTTTTCATCTGGTGTCGAAGCGGTTGCCTCATCTACTAGTTGAGGAGCAAATACTGCAAGGGCATCACCTTGATGCTTATCGAGGTGTAACGGCTGCCCAAGGTTTTGCATTGCGGCTGGAAAAGGTGACCAGCGAAGGGCTAGCGTCACAGGGGCGATAGGCATGAAAACGTTTGGAAATAACTTCCCATCCGGACCTTCGCCTTCTAAATTGCCTTGGTCTTCCACATCATATTGGTAAGACATGATGGACTGTGCTTCGTCAGCATTGCGAGCATAAATACTGCTAGGGTCGTGGAGTATCAAAAGCCAATAAGCAAAAGTGTCACACCACGTTTCTGCATTAGCATCTCTATTGAGGGACGAAAAATCAAGTTTCTGCATAGACATAAATTTGTGAGGAACTAAGTTACAAGTATGTGCCAACTTGGCAGCCTCGCCAGCTTTGGCAAACTCCTTGCGCCCGACCCGCTACCCGTATGGGAAAGCCTTTCACTAGCCGATTCCGCCATTTTTTCCAAAAAATGACCGACGATAAAACCATGAATCCCGACGCCCAGCCGCAGACCGACAATACCGCCGAGCACACTGCCGGCGAGCAGGATTTTACTGCCACTGGCGCTACGCCCGCCGCAGGCGCCAGCGAGGGGGCTAGCCGTGCCGAAACCGAGCTGGCTGACCTCAAAGACAAGTACTTGCGAATGGCCGCTGAGTTTGAAAACTATAAGCGCCGCACTGCCAAGGAGCGCAGCGACCTCTTCAAAACTGCCAACCAGGAACTGATGGTGGCCCTGCTGCCGGTGCTCGACGACTTCGACCGCGCCCGCCAGCACACGCAGGATACGCAGGACCCTGCCGCACTGCAAAATGCACTCGACATTACCTACAATAAGCTTAACAAAACCCTGCAGCAGAAGGGCCTGGCTCCAATGAATGCCAAGGGTGGCGACTTCGACGCCGAGCTGCACGAGGCCATCACGCAGATTCCGGCGCCTAGCGAGGAGTTGCGCGGCAAGATTGTTGATGAGATTGAAAAAGGTTATTATCTGGGCGACAAGGTTATCCGCCACGCCAAAGTGGTGCTAGGTCAATAAGTAAACACGCCCGAACGCTGGGCTGCCTGCTAGCACTTTTAGCGGCAGCCCAGCGTTCGGGCGTGAAATATCTCTGCAAAATGGCAACTGTAAAGCGCGATTATTACGAAGTATTAGGTATAGCAAAGAATGCGGAAGGCGACGTCATAAAGTCAGCCTACCGCAAGATGGCTATTAAATATCACCCCGATAAAAACCCCGACGACCCCACGGCCGAGGATAAGTTTAAGGAGGCCGCCGAGGCCTACGAGGTGCTCAGCGACGCCGATAAGCGCGCGCGCTACGACCGATTTGGCCACCAGGGCGTGGGTGGCAACGGCGGCGGTAGCCCCAACATGGAGGATATTTTCTCGCAGTTCGGCGACATTTTCGGCGGAGGCGGGGGCTTCGAGGGCTTTTTTGGTGGCGGGCGCGGCCAGGGCCGTCGCGTCAAGAAGGGCTCCAATCTGCGCATCAAGCTTAAGCTTGATTTAGAAGAAGTTGCCAACGGCGTAGAGAAGAAAATCAAGGTGAAGCGCTACGTGGCCTGCCAGCCGTGCAGCGGCACCGGCGCCAAAAACGGTACCGAGCTCAAGACCTGCGCCACCTGCCAGGGCAGCGGCCAAACCAAGCGCGTAGTGAACACGATGCTCGGCCAAATGGTGAGCGCCAGCACTTGCCCTACCTGCCACGGTGAGGGCAAGACTATTTCTACGACTTGCGATGTGTGCAAGGGCGAAGGGCGCCAGCTGAATGAGGAAGTAATTCCGATTAACATTCCGGCCGGTGTAGCCAACGATATGCAGCTGAGCATGAGCGGCAAAGGCAACTTTCCGGAGCGCGGCGGCGTGCCCGGCGACTTACTTATTCAGATTGAAGAGGAGCCACACGAATTCCTCAAGCGCGATGGCAACAACATCATGTTTGAGCAGTATATCAGCTTCGTGGATGCGGCGCTAGGGGCTAGCCTGGAGGTGCCGACCATCGAAGGCAAGGTAAAAATCAAGGTGGACCCTGGCACGCAGCCCGGCAAGATTCTGCGCCTACGTGGCAAAGGCATCAAGGACTTGAACGGCTACGGCCGCGGCGACCAGCTTATTCATCTGAATGTGTGGACACCCAAGAACGTGAGCAACCAGGAGCGCGAGCTGCTCGAAAAGCTGCGCGACTCGGACAACTTTACGCCGCACCCCGGCAAAAACGAGAAAGGCTTCTTTGAGAAAGTGAAGGAGTATTTCCAGTAGTGTCTGAACCACGGATTCGGCCAGATTTTTCGGATTTCTCGGATTTTGTGGACGGATAAAATTAGAAAAGCCACCCGCTAGGGTGGCTTTTTTTATGAGCCTTTACGAGGCTTACGTCCACGAAATCTGAGAAATCCGAAAAATCCGTCCGAATCCGTGGTTCAGATAGTAATGCGGCCCGACCTTCGGCGATATACCATCTCGAAATTGCTACCCCGCTCATGAGCGCTGCCCCGTCTGCTGATTTTTTGGCTGCTTTGCACGACTACCAACCGCTGGTGCGGCGGGTGTGCCGGCTCTATTGCCAGGATGCCGACGACCGGCAGGACTTGTTCCAGGAAATTGTATTGCAGCTGTGGCGGGCCTGGCCGCGCTACGTGCCGCAGCCCGACGCCAAGCTCAGTACCTGGCTCTACCGTATTGCGCTCAATGTGGCCATCTCCAACCTGCGCCAGCGCACCCGCCGCCCCGCCTCGGTGAGTGTGGAAGACGAGGCTTGGCACCTGGCGCAGCCTACGGAGGCCAGTGACTACGAGCCCGAGGAAACGGCCGCGCTTTACCGCGCTATTGACCGGCTCTCCGATGTAGACAAGGCTTTTGTGCTGTTATATCTCGAAGACCGGCCCTACGACGAAATGGCGGACATCCTGGGCATCACCCAAAATAATGTGCGTGTGAAAATGCACCGCGTGCAGGAAAAACTGCGTCGTCAACTGGTTCATTCTAATTAATTATTCTGCTAGATTATGGAGCTTGATGACTTGCGCCGCCAGTGGCGGCAGCCCGAGCCGCCGGCGGTGCCTGCGGCACTCAGCATGGCTGAGCTACGCCAGCTGCTGGCCCAGCAGTCGGGCAGCATTGTGGCGCAGTTGCGGCGCAATGCCCGGCTCGAAATGGGTATTAATTACTCTATACTGGTCGTTTCGCTACTGATAGCGGGGCTAGCCCCCGTGCTGTGGGTGCGCCTGTTTGGGGGGCTGCTGGCGCTGATAGCGGTGGTCTGCATCTTCTACTTCCGGCGCAAGCTAGGGCTATTGCGCAGCATGAGTGACCCTGGCGGCGACCTGCGCGCCTACCTGCTCCGCCTTACTATCGGCCTGCGCACCCTCATCCAGTTTTACTACCGCCTCACGCTGGCCACGCTGCCGGTATCGTGCCTGCTGATGGGATTTATGGCCTTAACTACTACCAACAAGACCGTAACCACCACTAAAATCTGGATTGTCAGTGCTGTATTGGCGGTGCTGTGCGGGGTGCTATACCTGCCCACGGCGCACACTACCAAGCGCTACCTGCACTGGCTCTACGGCCAGCACCTTGACCGGCTCGAAGGCCAGCTGCGCGAGCTCAACGACGAGCCGGAGGCCTAGCCCGCTGGCGGCTCAGCCGCATTTTTTACCGTTCGGGCGGCCGGTTTTGCGGTTTGGCGCCCGGCGCGTGGTCGGCAGTAGCGGCCGCGCCTACATTTACGCCACCTTCTACGCTTTCACCTTTTTCTCATGCAACAAGCTACTTCGAGGCCTATTCTGGAGGCCCGCGACGTGCACAAGCACTACGCCGCGCACACTGCCCTCGACGGGGTGAGCCTGTCTGTGCCCGAGCGCAGCATCTTCGGCCTGCTGGGGCCCAATGGCGCGGGCAAAACCTCGCTCATCCGCATTATTACGCAGATAACCGGGGCCGACTCGGGCGAGATTCTATTTCGCGGCGAGAAGCTGAACCCCAGCCACATCGGCCAGATTGGCTACCTGCCCGAAGAGCGCGGCCTTTACAAGAAAATGAAGGTGGGCGAGCAGCTCATCTACCTGGCACAGTTGCGCGGCCTGAGCCGCAGCGAAGCGGTGGCGCGCATTAAGAAGTGGCTGGAGCGCTTCGACATCAAGGCCTGGGCCGATAAGAACGTGGAAGACCTCAGCAAAGGCATGCAGCAGAAGGTGCAGTTTATTGCTACCGTGCTGCACGAGCCTAGCCTCATTATTCTTGACGAGCCCTTTTCGGGCTTCGACCCGATTAATGCCAACCTAATAAAAGACGAGATTCTACGGCTGAAAGACGAGGGCGCAGCTATCATTTTCTCAACCCACCGCATGGAGTCGGTCGAGGAAATGTGCGACAGCATTGCCCTCATCAACCGCTCGCACAAGGTGCTTGATGGGCCGGTGAAGGCCATTCGCAACCAGTTCAAAACCAATGCTTACGAAGTTGAGGGCCAGGGCCGGCTCATGGTGGTGCACCCCGACTTTGAGGTGATAGAGCAGAAGGAGCGCGAAAATGACCACTTCTACGCCCGCATTCAGCTGCACGCCGGCACTACCCCTAATGACCTGCTGCGCTTTCTTATTGGGCAGGTGCAGGTGCACTCCTTCCAGGAGCAAATTCCGAGCATCAACGAAATATTTATCCGGCGCGTGCGCGAAACCATGCCCGAGACCCTGAACGAAACCGCTAACGCGCTGCTCTAATCCTATGGCCTCCAAATTTTTACTCGTTGCCCAGCGCGAATACCTCACTAGGGTGCGCAAACGGGCTTTTGTGGTGCTTACGCTGCTCGTGCCGCTGCTCATTGTCGGCTTTGGGCTGTTTGTGGGCAAGCTGGCGGAGTCCGATGAAACCACTGAAATCGTGGATGTGCGCGACGACAGTGGCCTGGGCATCGCTTCGCAGCTGGTATCGACGCCCCAGCTGCGGTTTCAAGCCGTGAGCGGCACGCTGGCCGAAGCCAAGCAAAGCTTTCAGAAGCAAAAGCACGCCGGCTTGCTCTACCTACCGGCCGGCCTGAGCGAGAACGACCCACAAGGTGTGCAGTTTTTCGGCAAAGGCAACATCAGCCTCAATAAAGAAAACCGGGTTGAAAAGGCGCTCACCGACGCTTTTGCGGAATTGAAAATGCGCAAATCGGGCCTCACCCAAACCCAGCTCGACCAACTACGGGCTAAGGTGCCGCTCAATTCGGTAAGTGTGGATGAAACTGGTAAAGAGAAGGATAGCAACTCGGGCGTGACTACCGGCATTGCGTCGGCGCTGGCCATACTTATCTACTTTTTTATCTTCCTTTACGGCGTGCAGATTATGCGCGGGGTCGGTGAGGAAAAGTCGAGCCGCATTATGGAAGTAATGCTGTCGTCGGTAAAGCCCTTTGACCTGATGATGGGCAAAATAGTAGGCGTGGCGGCCGTAGGCCTCACCCAGTTTCTGCTGTGGGGGCTGCTCTCGTGGGGCGCTACCAGCTTCGTGGTGCCGCTGGTGATGGGCAACGACCAGTCTGCCAAAACGGAAGTTGCTGCTACTCCGGCCGCTAGCCCGGCCTTGGGTAGCACGGCTGCCACATCAAGCTCTCCGATAGCCGACAAGGCGGCCGCCTCGGCCGAGCAGATGAACCCGGCCAAGCGGGCGGGCGTCATCGGCGATGCCTTCGACAAGCTTCATAAACTGAATATTCCCATCGGCACGATTGTCTTTGGCTTTATCGTGTATTTCCTGGGCGGCTACCTGCTGTATAGCGCGCTCTTCGGCGCCGTAGGCGCGGCCGTAGACGACCAGACCGATACCCAGCAGTTCATGTTCCCAATTACGATGCCGCTCATTCTGAGCTACATCGTGGGCTTCTCGGTCATCTTGCGCAACCCCGACGGGCCCGTGGCCTTCTGGATGTCGATGATACCCTTTACCTCGCCCGTGGCCATGGTTATCCGGCTGCCATTTGGCGTGCCGGCGTGGCAGCTAGCGCTTTCGATTGCCTTGCTGGTGGTAGGGTTTGTGGGTACGGTGTGGGTGGCAGCCCGTATTTACCGCGTCGGTATTTTGATGTACGGCAAGAAAGTGACGTACAAAGAGCTGTCGAAGTGGATGTTTTATAAGGGCTAGCCACTGAACAAGCCCTTATGCCTGGGCGTTTGTCCTTACGAGCGCGACGAAGCGGAGCGCGGCAATCTTTCCTGGTCGTTGAATTAATAACCTAACGGCCAAGGACAGATTGCCGTGCTCTACTTCGTTGTGCTCGCAAGGACATTTTTGGGACATGACAAAAAAACTGCTTTTCCTGCTCCTGCTGCCGCTGTTAGCCTTCGGGCCGGCCGGCGAGCGGCCAGCCTACCGCCTCTTTACCGCCCAAGGCCAACCTGCTGATTACGACCAGATGCTCACCCAGCTGGCTCAGGCCGACGTGGTGCTCTTCGGCGAGCAGCACAACGACCCCATCGCCCATTGGCTTGAGCTGCAAGTAGCCAAAGACTTAGCGAGGTTAAAAGGCCCGGACAAGCTGGTGCTAGGTCTCGAAATGTTTGAGCGCGACGTGCAGCCGCTGGTAGCTAGCTACGCTTCTGGTACCCTAGCCGACTCGGCCTTCGAGCGCCAGAGTCGTCCCTGGCCTAACTACGCCACCGACTACCGCCCGCTACTGCAGTTTGCTCGCAGTCAACACATTGGCATTATTGGCACGAACGTCCCACGCCGCTACGCCCAGCAGGTGGCGCGGGGCTCGCTGGCTGCCCTCGACAAGCTGCCCGCCGCTGAAAAGGCTTATCTGGCCCCGTTGCCGCTGAAGGTGGATTATGAGCTGCCGGGCTATAAGAACATGGCCGCTATGTTTGGCGACGCGAGCGCGGCGCACGGCGGCGGGGCGCGCAACGTAATTCAGGCGCAGGCGCTGAAGGATGCCACGATGGCCACCTACATTCAGCGGAGCTTGGCGCCGGGCCAGACGCTGCTGCACCTCAATGGCTCGTACCACTCCGACCACCACGATGGTATTGTGGCCTACCTGCGCGCGCAAGCTAAGGCGCCGTTGCGCGTGCAGACGCTGAGTGTAGTGACGCAGAGCCAGCTACAGCAGCTCGACAAAGAAAATCTGGCCCTGGCCGATTACGTTATCGTGGTGCCCGACGACATGACCAAAACGTACTAGGGCCCCCAGGAGCGCCTATTTCACTACCAAGCTGCCGCGCAGCATGCCCATGCCGCAGGTAAACTCGAAGCGGCCGGGCTGCTGGGGCAGCAGCTCGACCAAGGTGGTCTGGAAGGCAGGCAGGTCGCGCCGCACGTTGAAATCGGGCATCAGTAGTTCTTCCGAGCAGCTGTTTTCTTCGTCGCGGTAAAAATTGAGCTGCACCGGGCGGCCCTGCGTCACCTCTATCACACTGGGCGAGTACCCGCCTTTTACGGTAATATCGACCTGTTGCACCCCGCCCGAGGTAGACTGCGCTGCCACTGCCGGCCGGCTTGAAAAGAAGAAGTACCAGAGCACCAGGCCAGCCAGCGCCAGGCCCCCGATGGTAACCAGAATTGCAGCAATATCCATGATAACGAAGAAATTAGCCGGCTAGCGGGCCGTGAACGCACGCAGCCGCAGCGAGTTGGTGAGCACCGAAACCGAGCTGAGCGCCATGGCCCCGGCGGCCAGCATGGGCGAGAGCCGCACCCCAAAAAGCGGGTACAGCAGTCCCGCTGCGATGGGAATGCCCAGCAGGTTGTAGATGAAGGCGAAAAACAGGTTTTGCTTAATAGTGCGGATGGTTTGGCGCGAGAGGTCGATGGCCGTGACTACGCCCTGCAAGTTGCTGCGCATGAGCGTGATGCTGGCTGCTTCCATGGCCACGTCGGTGCCGCCGCCCATGGCCAGCCCAATGTCGGCCTGCGCCAGGGCTGGCGCGTCGTTGATGCCGTCGCCCACCATCGCCACCGTGCGGCCTTCGGCCTGCAGTTGCTTTACCTGCTGCGCTTTGTCCTGGGGTAGCACCTCCGATAAATAGCGTGTGATGCCCACCTGGCTGGCTATTTTGGCGGCCGTTTGGGGGTTGTCGCCGGTCATCATTACCACCTCCAGGCCCAGCCCTTGCAACTGCCGGATGGCCTCGGCCGAGGTATCGCGCAGGGTGTCGGCCACGCCAATGAGGCCAGCCGCTTGGCCAGCTAGGGCCACGTAGAGCACCGTTTTGGCCTGGGCCAGCAAAGCATCAGCCTGGGCCGCCAGCGTGGGCGTTAGCTCAATGCCCGCCTCGGCCAGCAGGCGTCGGTTGCCGATGAGCACCGTCTGTCCCGCCACGGTGGCGGTAGCACCTTTGCCCTCTGCGGCTTGGAAATCAGTGGCTAGCGGGGCCGAGCGGGCCAGGGGGCTAGCATCGACGTAGCGCACGACGGCGTCGGCCAGCGGATGCTCGGAGTGGCGCTCTACGGCCGCCACCAGCGGCAGCAGCTGTGTCTCGGTATAGCCGGCTGCCGCGAGGAAGTCGGTGACGGCGGGCTCGCCGCGCGTGATGGTGCCGGTTTTATCCAGTAGCACGGTATCTACTTTATAGGCTTTTTCCAGCGCCTCGGCATTGCGAATGAGCACGCCCTGCTCGGCGCCCTTGCCGGTGCTCACCATGATGGCCGTGGGCGTGGCTAGCCCCAGCGCGCAGGGGCAGGCAATGATAAGCACCGCCACGAAGCTGACCAGCGCCAGCGGTAGCCGCGAGGCCACCGGGGCAAGGTCGAACCACAGCACAAACGTGAGAATGGCGATAACGACCACCGTCGGCACAAACACGGCGCTTACCTTGTCGGCCAGCCGCTGAATGGGGGCGCGGCTGCCCTGGGCGTCTTCCACCAGCTTCACAATTTGCGCCAGCACGGTATCGGCGCCTACCTTGCTGACCCGGAAGCGGAAGGCACCCGTCTTGTTGAGCGTGGCGCCAAAAACGGGGTCGCCGGGCTGCTTGGCCACAGGCAGGCTTTCGCCGGTGAGCATGGCCTCATCCACGGCCGACTGGCCGGTTTCGATAGTGCCATCGGTGGCAATTTTTTCGCCGGGGCGCACGGCCACGAGGTCGCCGGGCTGCACTTGCTCGATGGGTACGTCTAGCTCCTGGCCATCGGGGCGCACCACGCGGGCGGTGCGCGCCTGCAGCCCTAGCAGGGCCCGCATGGCGGCCGAAGTCTGGGTCTTGGCCCGCATTTCCAGCACTTTGCCCAGCAAAATGAGCGCGATGATGGTGGTAGTGGTGTCGTAGTACACCTCGGGTAGCACACCGTGGCGGGCAAAAAAGCCCGGCACCAGCGTGGCCGCCAAGCTGTAGAAGAAGGCCGCCCCGGTACCCACAGCAATCAGGGTGTCCATGTTGGCCGAGCGATGGCGCAGGCCGTTCCAAGCCGAAGAATAAAACTCGCGTCCGCTATACAGTAGTACCGGCAGCGTGAGCGCCAGCAAGATGTAGTTGAGTGCCTGCGAGTTGAGGCGCATCATAAGCGTGGGCCACAGCATGCTCATGCTCAAGAGCATAACAAGGGCAGCTAGCCCGGCCGCTACCGCAAAGCGACGCTGCAGCACCCGGTAAGCCGCGGCTTTCTGGCGGTCGAGCTCGGCCTGGCGGTCGGCGGCGCTGGTGTCGGGTGCGCGCTTGGCCACGGCGTAGCCGGCGTTCTCCACGGCTGCGTGCAGGTCGGCCGGGCTGGCCTCGGTGGGGGCGTAGGTGACGGTCGCCTTTTCGGTGGCGTAGTTGACCAGCGCGCTTTGCACGCCGGGAGTGCGGCTCAAGGATTTTTCCACGGCAGCGGCGCAGGCGGCGCAGCTCATGCCCTCTATGTCGAGGGTCGTGGTTTGGGAAGAAGCAGACATGGCGTAAGCAGGTAAAAAACAAGCGGAAAGCACCGGCGCTCGCCGCTCCGGGCGCCAGTAACTACTAGAACAAATTAACGCAGGCGAAACGCCCATCGCGGTACGAAATCCGGCGCCAGACTTGCATAATTCGCATCGGGCGGGGTTAGCACTGAGTGCCTAATTCTGCTAGCTGCGGGCAGAATTTTGTGGCAATAAGAAAGCAAAGCCGCCCGAAATTTGTAAATACCCTCAGCAAGCTTACGCCCCTGGGGGCAAAGCAGCGCCCATCGTCCAGCACGTTCCTGATTATGTCAACCCTTCGTTTCAAAACCACTATCAATTGCGGCGGCTGCATCAAGGCCGTGACGCCTACCCTCAACAAAGAAGTCGGTGCCGGCAATTGGCAGGTTGATACCGCCAACCCGGATAAGATTCTCACTATTATGGCGCCAGTTTCGGCCGCGCAGGTAAAGGCAGCCGTTGAGCAGGCTGGTTTTGAGGCCGTGCCGCTAGGCTAGCCCTTCATTTATCAATACGCATAAAAAAAGCCCGGCTAGCCGGGCTTTTTTTATGCGATAGGGTCAAGCTTAGTCTTCGGAGTCGTCGCGCTTGATTTTTTGCAGCGCGCTGGCCAACTCCTGCCGCAGCTGCTGGCCCGAGTCGGCGGGAAGCTGCTCGCCGATTTTATATTGCTTTTGCAGGCGCTCCCATTCTTCGATGGGAATAAAAACCCCGGTGACAGTGCCTTTGGCGTCGGATAGGTACTTGATGTCCATGGCGTTACTTGGCAAGGTTGGGGTGGAGGAAACGCAGCTGGCTAGGCCGAAAACGACGAGCCGCAGCCGCAGGTGCTCTTGGCCTGGGGGTTGTTGAAAGTAAAGCCGCGGGCATTGAGGCCGTCCTGGAAGTCAACCTCCATGCCGAGTACATACATGGCGTGCTTCTTATCCATGATGAGTTGCACGCCATCGAGGTCATATACTTCGTCCTGGTCTTTGGCCTTGTCGAAGCCTAGTAGGTAGCTCATGCCCGAGCAGCCGCCGCCCTGCACCCCGATGCGCAGGCCGTAGTCGGCGGGTACGTTTTTTTCCTGAATAATATTTTTAACCTCAACTAACGCGCGGGGCGTGAGGCCGATAGGCGGCGCTAACGTGGTGGTGGCCATAACGGGGTTCGAGTTTAGAATGAATGTAGCTAAGACAAATATACGCCGGCCAGCGGGCCAGCTAGCTACCTAAACAGGGCAGGGCCGCCGGCGGTTCACGGGGCTGGCCCGCGCGTTGGCCGGGCACTAAAAATTGGCCGTAAAAGCCGTCGGTACCGTAGTTTCACGGCTACTCAGGGCATTCTAGTACGTTTTATGGACACGACCACTTATTTCTTTGACTTACTCAAGACCATACTGCCCGCGCTCATTGTAGCGGGGGCCATCTTCTTTCTGTTTCGCCAGTATCTGGAAAAAGAGCAGCAGCGCCGCCTCATCGAACTGCGGCTCGATAGCAGCAAAACCACCCTGCCGCTGCGCCTGCAAGCCTACGAGCGCGTGACGCTGCTGCTAGAGCGCATTTCTCCTAGCAACATTCTGGTGCGCCTGAGCAGCGCCGGCCAAAACGCCGCCGACTACCACCGCCTCTTGCAGCAGGAAATCCGGGGGGAGTTTGAGCACAATTTCTCGCAGCAGCTCTACATGACCCCCGAAACCTGGGCCCAGGTGAAGCAGGCGAAAGAAGACGTGCTCACCATGATGAACCGCGCTTTTCACGGCCTGCAAAACCCCACGCAGCTGCGCGGCACGGAGCTGGCCAAACGCATTCTGGAGGGCCTGATGACCGATGCGGCCGACCCTACGGCCCCGGCTCTAGCGGCGGTGAAGCGCGAGGCAGCGGGACTTTTTTAAGTCGCATATTTGAACCCCGACGGCAGCAAGCAGTTGAAGCTAGATGCATAAACAACGAATTGCCATTGACATGGACGAGGTAATGGCCGACTCCATTGCCCGCTTCCAGGAGTGGTACGGCCGCGACTTCGCCCTGGAGCTGACCCTGGAGGCCCTGCGCGGCAAGAGCCCGCACGAGGCCGTGGCGCCCGAGCATCAGCCCGCCCTGCGTGCCTACCCCAATGCGGAAGGATTCTTTCGCGACCTGCCAGTTATCAAAGACAGTCAGCGCGTTATCGAGGCGCTGGCCCGGAAATACGAGGTGTTTATTGCCACGGCCGCGATGGAGTTTCCGAATTCCTTCCTCGACAAGTACCGATGGCTGGAGCGGCATTTTCCGTTTCTGCACTGGCGCAACTTCGTGTTTTGCGGCGACAAAAGCATTCTAAACGTCGATTACCTCATCGACGACAACGCCTATAATTTCGACGGCTTGCGCGGCGAGGGACTGCTGTTTGACGCTCCGCACAACGCACTCGAAACCCGCTACCGCCGCGTGCACAGCTGGCAGGAAGTAGCGGATATTTTATTGTAAATTAGTGTTTTGAATAAACAAAAGCACATCATGCTGAGCTTGTCGAAGCATCTCTATCGCGGTCGTTGGATTAGTAACCCTAGCGGCGTGGTAGAGATGCTTCGGCAGGCTCAGTATGACGTGCTTTTGTTTACTGCTCGTGCCTAGCGGCGCTGTAAGGCGGCCAGGCCGGCGCGCTCGTAGCACTGCTCGTAGAGCGGTACAATGTTGGCAACGGCAAACTCCTCGGCGCGGGCGCGGGCGGCGGCTTTAAAGCGCGGCAGGTTTTCGTCTTGTAGGATGAACAGGGCATTTTTGACCATGTCTTCCACGTCGCCGATGTTGCTGACCGTGCCGGTTACGCCGTCCACGTTCAGCTCGGGAATGCCGCCGGCGTTGGTGCTTACCACCGGCATTTCGCAGGCCATGGCTTCGAGGGCGGCGAGGCCAAAGCTCTCATTCTCAGAAGGCATGAGGAAAAGGTCGCCCACGCTTAATACTTCTTCCACGGCTTCGAGCTTGCCGAGGAAGCGCACGTCGCGCTGGCAGTCAAGGTCGCGAGCCAGCTTTTCCATGCGTGAGCGGTCGGGGCCGTCGCCCACCAGCAGCAGCTTGGCCGGAATGTGCTGGCGCACACCGCAGAAAATGCGCAGTACGTCTTCGACCCGCTTCACAGTGCGGAAGTTGCTGGTGTGGATGAGCAGCTTCTCGCCCTCGGGCGCAATGGCGGCCCGAAAGTGGCTCTTATCCTGCTTTTTGAAGCGCTTGAGGTCGATGAAGTTCGGGATAACCTCAATTTTATGCTCGACGGGGAAGTACTCGTAGGTTTCGCGACGCAAGTCGGCCGATACGGCCGTGACGCCGTCGCTCTCGTTGATGCTGAAGGTCACGACCGGCTCGTAGCTGGCATCCTTGCCCACCAGCGTGATGTCGGTGCCGTGCAGGGTGGTCACCACCGGCACCGTGATGCCGCGCGAGCGCAGAATCTGCTTGGCCAGGTAAGCGGCCGAGGCATGCGGAATGGCGTAGTGCACGTGCAGCACATCGAGCTTTTCGTTCTGCACAATATCCACCATCTTGCTGGCTAGGGCCGACTCGTAGGGCGGAAACTGGAAGAGCGGGTACGTGGGCACGTACACCTCGTGGTAGAAGAGATTTTCGTTGAAGAAATCGAGCCGCACCGGCTGGCTGTAGGTAATAAAATGGACCCTGTGGCCGCGTTGGGCCAGGGCTTTGCCCAGCTCGGTGGCTACTACGCCGGAGCCGCCGAAAGTGGGATAACAGACAATGCCGATGTTCATGAGAAAGAAAGAGTAGGCGAGGGGCTAACCGGAATATCCGGCGGAGGTTTGGGCGGCAACCCCGGCGGCCCCGCCCGTGACTTTAGCGCCAGTGCTCCGCTATAGACTGGCTAGGTTAGCCCGTGGCTGCCGCGTAGCTTTGATTTCCTATTTATTCTTGATTTCTTAATGAAGCACTTTTTACTGTTAGGGTGCCTGGTGGCGGGGCTGGCTAGCCCTGTGCTGGCGCAGCCCACGCGGACAAACTCTCTCACGGCCAAGCCGGTAGGTTCGTCGCCGCTGGCCGCGCTGTTTACGAATTATTGGGAAGAGCAGGCGCGGCTGTTTCCGCTGCAAGCCACCGCGCAGGGCGATAACCGCTACAACGACCAGCTGCCCAACTCGGGCACCCGTGAGTTTCGGCGCCAGCAGCGCAGCTTGTACGAGCGCTACCAAAGCCAGCTGGCGCGCATCGACCGCAGCAAGCTTTCGGCGGCCGACCAGACGAGCTACGACGTATTTGCCTATGAGATGAAGAGCCGGCTGGCTAGCCTGGCGCAGCCCACCTGGACCATGCCCTTCACCCAGTTTAGCGGCCTGCCGCTGGAGCTGGCGCAGCTAGGGGCCGGCACCGGCGCGCAGCCCTTCAAAACCGTGCGGGACTACGACAACTGGCTGGCCCGTGTGCGCCAGTTTCCGGCGTGGGCCGATACGGCGGTGGCCGATTTTCGGCACGGCATGCGCACCGGCGTGGTGCTGCCCAAGGTGCTGGTGCAGAAAATGATACCCCAGCTGGAGGCGCTGGCCGTGGCCGACCCCAGCCAGAGTGTGTTTTATGGGCCGATTAAGCAGCTGCCGGCCAGCTTCTCGGCCGCCGACAAGCAGCGCCTCACGGCCGCCTATGAGCAGGCCATCCGCACGCAGCTGGTGCCCAGCTACCAGCGGCTAGCCACGTTTTTGAAAAACGACTACCTGCCGGCGGCCCGCACCAGCACCGGCATCGCGGCCGTGCCGGGCGGCGCCGACATGTACACCACCGCTGTGGCGTACTGGACTACCACCACACGCACACCGGAAGAAATTTACCAGACCGGCCAGTCGGAGGTGGCCCGCATTAAGGGCGAGATGGAGCAGGTGCGCCAGCAGCTCGGCTACGCGGGCGACCTAAAATCGCTGCTGGCCTCGCTCAGCACCGACCCCAAGTTTCGGCCCTACAAAACGCCTGAAGACGTGCTCAACGGCTTCCGCGCCATTCAGGGCCGGGTGACGCCGGGCTTGCCGCGCCTGTTTGGGCGCATGCCCAAAACGGCGTTCGAGATTCGGCAGACGGAGGCGTTTCGGGCGGCTTCGGCCAGCGCGCAGTACAACCGCGGCGCGGCCGATGGCTCGCGGCCGGGCATTTTCTACGTGCCCATCCTCGACGCCACCAAGTACAAGACGCCGGGCATGGAGTCGCTGTTTTTGCACGAGGCCATTCCCGGGCACCACTTCCAGGTATCGTTGCAGCAGGAGAATACCAATCTGCCCAAGTTTCAGCGGTTTGCCTTCTACTCGGCCTTTAGCGAAGGCTGGGCGCTGTATACCGAAAGCCTGGGCAAGGAGCTAGGCATGTACACCGACCCCTACCAGTACCTGGGCGCGCTGAGCGCCGAGATGCACCGCGCCATCCGGCTGGTGGTGGATGTAGGAATGCACGCCAAGGGCCTCACCCGCGAGCAGGCCATTCAGTATATGCTTGACAACGAGGCCACGACCGAGCAGGGCGCCACTGCCGAAATCGAGCGCTACATGGCCTGGCCCGGCCAGGCGCTGGCCTACAAAACCGGCCAGCTCAAAATACGGGAGCTGCGCACGCGCTACGAAAAGCAGCTGGGGCCGAAGTTCTCGCTCAAGGCCTTCCACGACGAGCTGCTGCTCGATGGGGCCATGCCGCTGGCCGTGCTCGAGCGAAGAATGGATGCCTGGGCCGCGCGCCAGAAGTAAAACGCCAGAAAATCCACAGACCATGGTGCGAAGCTTGTCACAGCAGAATGAGTCTATTTGCTAAACGCAGTTCCTTTTCAATTCCCTTTCTAGTGAGACACAGATTTTACCTCCTGGCGGCCCTGACCCTGGCCGCCCCCCTAGCCGGCCAGGCGCAAAAAACCAAGGTCAAGGTGAAGCCCGCCACAACGGCTAGCCCCTCCGCCAACGCCGAAAGCGCCATCAAGGAAGCCGACATCAAGCGCGACCTGTTTGCGCTGGCCGGCGACCACTTTCGGGGCCGCGAGGGCGGCACGCTCGACGAGCTGAAAGCCTCGGTGTGGCTGGCCGACCAGATTCGGGCCACCGGCATGCTGCCAGCCGGCGACGACGGCACCTACTTCCAGTGGTTTAACCTGCAGCGCACCCGCCTTAGCAAAAGCAGCACGCTGCGCATCGGCACCCACGAAATCAAGCTGGACCAGGATGGCTCGGTAACGGCCCCGACCAACGCCAGCATTAACGCGCCGCTCGTGTACGTGGGCACCGGCTCGGCTGCTGAGGTAGCCAAGGTGGACATAAAAGGCAAGGCCGTGGCGGTGCAGATTTCGGGCGCGCCCACCGATGGCATCAGCTACCGGCGCTACGTGTTTGGCAAGTTCAGCGGGCAGGCTAGCGAGCTGATGAAGGCTGGCGCGGTGGCAGTGGTCTACATTTCAGACGCCCGCGCACAGGCCGTTTACGACCACTGGAGCCACGTTTTTGAGCGGGGGCGCTATAGTCTGCCCGGTGCGGCCAGCACCCGGGTGGTGAATACGCCCCCCGTATTCTGGCTGCCGACCAGCGCCGCCAGCTGGGTGCAGCAGCCCGGCCAGCAACTCGTGGCCGACCTCAAGGTGGAGAGCTTCCAGTACCCGTCGGTGAACATCGTGGCTAAGCAGCCCGGCACCGACGCGCAGCTGAAAAAAGAGTACGTGCTTTTCAGCACCCACCAGGACCACGACGGCGTGCGGGCACCCATTGCCGGCGACTCTATCTACAACGGCGCCGACGACAACGCCACCGGCTGCGCGGCGCTGCTAGCCATTATGCGTGCCTTCAAGGAGAAGCCGGCCCGCCGCTCGGCGCTGTTCGTGTACCAGGGCTCGGAGGAGCGCGGGCTTATTGGCTCAACGTATTTTTCGGCGCATCCTACGGTGCCGCAGTCGTCCATTGTGGCGGTGCTTAATGCCGAGATGATGGGCCGCAATGCTCCCGATTCGGCCGCGCTGCTGGGCTCGACGCCGCCGCACATGAACTCGTCGGACCTCGTGAAAACGGCCCTGGCGGCCAACCAGGCCGGCCCCAAATTCAAGCTCGATACCGAGTGGGACAAGCCAACCCACCCCGAGGGCTGGTACTTCCGCTCCGACCACCTGCCGTATGCGCGGCTGGGCATCCCGGCCATCATGTACACCTCGCTGCTGCACGTCGATTACCACACCCCGCGCGACGAGCCCCAGCGCATCGACTACCACAAGCTGCTGCACATGACGCAGTGGATGTACCTCACCGGCTGGGCCGTGGCCAACCGCACCGCGCCGCCCGCCCGCGAGCCCGGCTTCAAGCTGGAGCGCTAGGGTAGAGGCTGGTAGTAAAGGCGGCTATAAGGCAGGTGCATCTACTTGTTTTATAGCCGCTTTTGCGTAGAATGGCAGGCCGCTCACGTTATTTGTGGCGGTAGAAGTCGCCGCTTGGTTCACCTTCAGTAGTTCTCCGTCTTCTTTATGAAAACAAGCCTTTTTACGCTCTTACTTTCAGCCGCTTTGTGGCACTCGGCCGCCAGGGCCCAAACCGCGCCACCCGCTGCCACACCCCTCGACGTGGCGGCCGTAGACGCCACCGTGGCTCGCACCCTCAAAGCCTTCGACGTGCCCGGTATTGCCGTAGCCGTGGTCAAGGATGGGCAGGTGGTGATGGCCAAAGGCTACGGCGTGCGCTCGCTGAAAACCAAGGAGCCAGTCGATGCCAACACGCTTTTCGGCATTGCTTCTAACACCAAAGCCTTCACCACCGCCGCGCTAGGCCTGCTGGTGGAGGAAGGCAAACTGCACTGGGATGACAAGGTGACCAAGTACATCCCTGAGTTTCAGATGTACGACCCCTACGCGACGGCCGAATTCACGGTGCGCGACCTGCTGTGCCACCGCAGCGGCCTGGGCCTCGGGGCCGGCGACCTGATGCAGTTTCCGGATTCGGCCGACTTTACGACGGCCGATGTCATTCACAGCCTGCGCTATTTTAAGCCCGTATCGTCGTTTCGCAGCAAGTTCGATTATGATAACAGCCTCTACATCGTGGCCGGCGAAGTAGTGGCGCGGGTGAGCGGTCAGCCCTGGAACACGTTTGTCGAAACCCGCTTGCTGAAGCCGCTGGGTATGAGCCGCAGCGCTACCGTGTATGCCCGCCTGCCCGACCCTACCAACGTGATTGATGCCCACGGGCCGGTCGATGGCAAAATACAAGTAATTCGGCGCGACCTGAATACGCTGCTAGGCCCCGCCGGCGGCATCTACAGCAGCGTAGCCGACCTGAGCAAGTGGGCAATGATGCTGATGGGTGGGCCGGGTGCCCCGGCCCCGCTGCTCAAGCCGGCCACCCTGAACGAACTGTGGACACCGCAAACTATTCTGCCGGTTAGCTCGGCGCCTTCGCCCTACAACACGCACTTTGCCGCCTACGGGCTAGGGTGGTTTTTGCGCGATGTGCGCGGCTATAAGGAGGTGTCGCACACCGGCGGCGAAATCGGCATGGTCACCGAAGTAAAGCTGATTCCGGAGCTGCACCTGGGTATTATCGTGCTCACCAACCAGGAAAACGGTGCGGCCTTCACGGCCATTTCCAGTACCATTGAAGACCACTACCTGGGCGTAACCGGCCTCGACCGCGTGCAGCTGCTGGTAGACCGCCTGAAAACGCGCAACGCCGATGCCGACAAAACTACCGTTGCGGTGTGGCAGCAGGTGGCTGCCGCCCAAAAAGCCGCTGGCAAGCACCCTAGCTACACGGCCTTCGTAGGCCGTTACCACGATGCTTGGCTGGGCGATGTAAACATTTATAAGCAGAGCAACCAGCTGTGGATGAAGGCCGTGCGCGCTCCGCGCCTGGTGGGCCAGCTGCTGCCTTACACTGGCAATACCTACGTGGTGCGCTGGAAGGCCCGCAGCTTTAATGCCGATGCCTTTGCCGATTTTGCCCTCGACCAGCAGGGCCGCGCCGCCAGCATCAAGATGAAGCCGATTTCGCCCCTCACCGATTTTAGCTACGATTTTCAGGACCTCGCCCTGCAGCGGGTGGAGTAGGGGTTAGCCAGCGGCGAATTGACTTCCCGGCCCTAACGGTAGGCTCTGGTCCGATGCTCGTCGGGCCAGCCTGCCGTTGGGGCTATTTTTGCGGCGCGGCTTGCAGCGTCAGGCCGTTTTTTGCGTTAGTAGCTAGAGTGGCCGGGGTTGCTGAAAAATGACCCTAGCGCTTCACAGACGCTACATTTTAGCCTGCTTTGTTGAAAAATACTGCCCGCTTTTCCCGCCCGCTGTTGCTGGTGCTGCTTGTGCTCACGCACGCGGCCAGCTTTGCCCAAACCGCCCTGCCGATGCCGCGCAACCTGCGCGCCACCTATGACAAGGGCACCCGCAGCCCCGATGGCCGCCCTGGCCCGCACTACTGGCAAAACACGGCCGATTATAACATCGAGGTGGTGTTTAATCCCGCCACGCGCAAGCTGGAGGGAGAGGTGAAAATCGTGTACCAGAACAACAGCCCCGACGAGTTGCACGAGCTCTGGTTTAAGCTCTACCCCAACCTCTACCAGGCTGGCGCGCCGCGCACCACCAAGTTTCGCGCTGAGGATACCGGCACGGGCGTTTCGATTTCCAGGCTCAGCCTAGCCGGGCAGGAAATTGATGTGAAGTCGCTGGCCATCGAGAATACCAACATGACTGTGCCGCTCGCCCAGCCCCTCGGGCCGGGGCAAACGGTGGAAGTGGCCATCGACTACTCCTACATTCTCAACGAGGGCTCGCACCAACGCACCGGCGAGATTGAGCCGGGCGCGGCGTTCATCGCCTATTTCTTCCCGCGCATTGCGGTGTACGATGATATAGATGGCTGGAACAAAGTGCCTTACCTCGGCGGCCCGGAGTTCTATAATGACTTCTGCCACTTCTCGGTTGATATTACCATGCCGCGCAACTACGTGGTATGGGCCACCGGCGACCTCACCAATGCCAGCCAGGTGCTCACCAAAAAGTACGTAAACCGCCTGCACGAGGCTAGCACAAAGGATGGCATCGTCACCATCATCGACAGCACCGACCTACGCCGCCACGACTACACCGCCGGCCGTGGCGACAACACCTGGCACTTCGACGCGCGCGACGTAACCGACTTTGCCTTTGCAACTTCCGAGCACTACGTGTGGCAGTCGACCAGCCTCGTGGTGGACCCCGCCACCAAGCGCCGCACCCGCGTCGATGCCGTGTACAACACCAAGCACCACGACTTCCGCGACGTGATTGAAATAGCCCGGCGCACGGTGCAGGCCATGAGCTACACCTTTCCCAAGTGGCCTTACCCCTACAATCACGAAACGGTGTTCGACGGCCTCGACCAGATGGAGTACCCGATGATGGTGAACGACAACCCCACCCGCACCCGCGAGGAGGCCATCACGCTCACCGACCACGAGATTTTCCACACGATGTTCCCGTTCTACATGGGCATCAACGAGACGAAATACGGCTGGATGGACGAGGGCTGGGCCACCATCGGCGAGTGGATAATCTCGTCCATCATCCAGCCCGGCCTTATCGACGACTACGGCATGGTACCCTACGCCCACGCCGCCGGCACCGAGGACGACCTCCCCATCGTGACCCTTACGACCCAGCAAAGTGGCGCGCCGTTCTTCCTCAACTCGTATCCCAAGCCGGGGCTAGGGTACCTCTACGTAAAGGATATGCTCGGTGATGAGCTGTTTACCAAGGCCTTGCACACCTACATCCGCACCTGGCACGGCAAGCACCCCATGCCCTACGACTTCTTCTACTCGATGAACGCCGGCGCGGGCCAGAACCTCGACTGGTTCTGGCAGCGCTGGTTTTTCGACAGCGGCTACCCCGACCTGGCCATCACGACCGTAGTGCGTCCCGCCGACAAACCCGCCCAGATAACCGTCACCGCCAAAGGCAGCAAGCCCGTGCCCATCGACCTGACCGTGACCTTCGACAACGGCACGGAAGAGAAAATTCACCGCAGCATCGCCGTGTGGAAAGACGACGCCAAAACCGTAACGCTGCCCGTGCGCAGCGGCCGCACCATCACGAAAGTAACCCTAGGCAGCCTCTACGTGCCCGACAGCTACCCCACCGATAACATGTGGACGGCGCCGCAGTAGTTTACTTAACAGCTACTTACTGTAAAAAGATGAGCAAGACGCTACTAGCTGTTTTCGTAATTCTAGGTATCGTGTCAGAGGCTCAAGCCCAGCGGTGGGCGCCTAGTATTGATTCCACTGCCTGTGGAAAAATTAGCGCAGTAACTACTTCCTATTTTGATACCATTGCTACCTATGTAGAAGGACGCGTAATCGACGGAGCAACAAAGAAGCCTATTAGCAAGGCAGTTATTCATGTTGCTTACTATGATTGCCATAGTATTGCGCTGAAGACTAAGGAAGTAGTATGCGATGAAAAAGGTATTTTTAAGTTAGGCTGGGTAGGCTGTGCCAGCGCGCGGCTTCTGACCGTAGAGGCACTTGGTTTTTGCACCATGCAAACGGGTAGAGTGACAATGGGAGGACTTTCCGAAGTAATAGCTGAACTACTGCCCTTAGCAGTAACCAATGAGGGCGGCCTTCCACCAAAAAATAAAAAATAGATTAGTCACTGGCAATCTCTTCGCTGACACAAGCTACGCTATGTTATGCTTGCGTCGGTTAAACCAGCGTCACTACTGCCCGCCCACCGCGCCGCTAGCCTGCGCGGGCTTATTCTGCGCCATCGCCTTATAAATCACTTCCTGGATGCGAGTGCGGATATTATACGTCCGCAGCTTGATGTTGCCCGCGTCGGGGTACACGCGGTTGGAGAGGAAGACGTAGAGAATCTGGTTGTCTGGGTCGAGCCACACGCAGGTGCCCGTGAAGCCGGTGTGGCCGAAGGTGCTGGCGGGGGCTAGCCGGCTGGTGGGTCCCTCAGGCTTGCTCGGGTCGCCGCGGTCCCAGCCCAAGCCGCGCTTATTGCCGGCCACCTGCGGGCGCGAAAACTCGGTCACTACCGGATTCTGAAAATATACGTTGCCGCCATATTTTCCATTTTGCAGGTTCATCTGCATCAGCACGGCCAGGTCATTGGCGGTGGCGAAAAGGCCGGCGTGGCCGCCCACGCCGCCCACCAGGGCCGCTGTTTGGTCGTGCACAGTACCCTGCAGCTGTTCGCGGCGGTAGTAGGTATCGTTTTCGGTAGGTGCGATGCAGTCTTTGGGGAAGCGCGTGAGCGGGTTGTATGTCATCGTAGCCAGCCCCAGCGGCTTGTAAAACGCTTTAGGCAAGAACTCGGCCAGGGGCTGCCCTAGCAGCTTCTCGCTCAGGCGCTTCATGATGATGAAGCTCAGGTCAGAATACTCGACCGGATACTTGCCGCGCACCTTGGGCAGCAGCTGCGAGCGCAGCGTCCAGGCCCACACCGAGTCGTCGGCTGCCTTAATAGAGAACTCGCCGGGCGCCACTTCGTTCGGGAAATCCTCGTTGCGCAGGCTGGAGTAGTACGACGGCTTCAGGGTGCCGTCGCGTACGGTGCGCTCCCAGGTTGGGATGCCGGGCTTGAGGCCCGCCTGGTGCAGCAACACATCGCGCACGGTGGCGTCGCGCTTGTTGGTGCGCTGCATTTCGGGCAGGTAGGTGCTTACTTTCTCATCCAGGTTCAGCCGGCCCTGGTCCTTTAAGTACATGATAGCCTGTAGGGTACCGGCCACTTTCGTCACCGAAGCCAAGTCGTAGAGCGTGCTGTTGGTGACGGGCTGGCTCTGGTCGTAGGTACCGTAGCCATAGCTCTGGTCAAATACCACGGTGCCGTTTTTGGCGATAAGCACCTGGCAGCCGGGGGTGGCGGCCGTTACAATGCTTTCGAGGGCAATGTGGTCAATCTGACTCATCACCTTCGAGTTCAGTCCCTCGCGCTCCGGCGCCGCATAGCGCAGGCGGTGCAGCTCGGGCGTGGCAATGCCGGTGCCAATTTTCAGCGTTTCCGACACCGTGACGGGCAAATGGCCCCTAGCCGGTAACGCTCCAAACAACACCTGCGGCACCACGAGCTGGGCCGCGTAGTGGTCCTCGTAGCCGCACACCAGCGTGCGGGCGCTTTCCAGATATTTTAAGCCATAAGCGTTACCCATCGCCACGACTATCGTTTTGCGGCGCTTGTCGGCCTGCAGGTTCTTCAGGAATCGCAAGGCTCCTTCACCCAAGCCGTAGCTGTGGCTAGGGGTGTTGTTCATCTGGTGCAGGCTCACAACCACCACGTTGGCATCGCCCAGCCGGGCGTAGATGCGGCTGAAGGTCGAGTCGGGCGCGTAGCGGTCGGGCACGGCGTACACCGGGCCGGGCTGGTACTTGTTGAAAATAGTGGCGTAGGGCCCCTCAGGTTGGGTGCCGATGGTGATGGCCGCAATGCGCAAGGTGTCGAGCCGCTGCAGGGGCAGCAGCTTGTCCTCGTTCTTCACCACCGTCACGGCGTGCTCAAAAATCGTTTGCGACAGCACCCGCGACTCAGGCAGATTCAAGCTGTCGCGTAGCGTCAGGGCATTGACTGGCTTGTACTTGTTGAGCCCGGCCCAATACTTGGCGCGCAATATTTTCTTGACCCGCAGGTCCAGGTCGGCCTGGTTGAGGTGGCCCGCCGCCACGGCTTCCTTGATGCGGATGAGGGCGGCCGGCACATCTTCCGAAAACAGCAGCACGTCGTTGCCGGCGGCTAGGGCCATGGCGTCGAGCTCGCCGTCTTTGTAGAGCTTGCTTACGCTGCGCATGTTCAGCGCATCGGTGAAAATTAGACCTTTAAAGCCCATGCGCTCCTGCAGCAAGCCCGTCACCAGCGCCTTCGAGAGCGTAGTCGTTTTGGCATTGGTGGTGTCGAAGAGCGGCATGTAGAGGTGGGCCACCATCACGCCCAGCGCTCCGGCCTCAAACGACTTCTGAAACGGCACCAGGTCTACCTTTTCGAGCCTAGCCAGGTCGGTATTTATCACCGGCAGGGCCACGTGCGAGTCGGTGTCGGTGTCGCCGTGGCCGGGGAAGTGCTTGGCTACGGCAATGACATGCTGGTCTTGCAGGCCTTTGATATACTGCACCCCTAGCGCCGCCACGCGGTCCTGGTTTTCGCCAAACGAGCGGTTGCCAATCACGGGGTTGCCGGGGTTGGAATTGACATCCACCACCGGCGCGAAGTTGATGTGCACGCCCAGTGCCCGCAGCTTGTGGGCCAGGTCGCGGCCCATCTGGTACACCAATTGGTCGTCGTCCATCGCACCCAGCGTCATTTCTTTGGCGAAGTGCGAGGTCGAGTCGAGGCGCATGTCGAGGCCCCACTCGGCGTCGGTGGCGATGAGCAGCGGCACCTTAGCGGCGGCCTGCAAGCGGTTGGTCATAATGACCTGACGCTTGGGCCCGCCCTGCAAAAACATAACGCCCCCGATGCCTTGGTTGCGCACCAGGCGCTCAATGCGGTCGGCGTGGGCCTTCTCACGGTTGGAGTAGGCGGCCACCATAAAAAACTGGCCTAGCCGCTGGTCGGGCGTGAGCGCGTTAAAGACGCTGTCTACCCACTGCGTTTCGGCAGGGCCGCTGGGCAGCGGGTCGGGCAGGGGCTTACGGGGCTCCGAAAAACCCAGCAGCAACCCGGTGGCACCCAGCAGCAACCCCAGAAACAGAAACCGGAAATCGACGCGCATCAGCCCTAGGCGGGAAGTTTTAGAGGTAGAAAAGGCGGCTTGCAGCGGCTACTTTTGCCACCGAACGGAGCCGGAACCCCCGGCCAGCCTTGGTGGTTCCTTAGGAGCGAAACCTCTTCAGACAGCCGAAAGCAACCTGGGCGGCTAGCCCAAATTGGCCGCAAAGGTAGGCAGTAAGCTACGAGCGGCAGATGAAAAACGTCTGTGCTGCTGGCTAATTGCCTTACGTGAAGCCGGAAAAACGGGCTGGCTCCGGCTAGCCCCTCTCTTTATGCCCGACATTATTCAACTTCTGCCCGAGTACCTCGCCAACCAGATTGCGGCGGGCGAGGTGGTGCAGCGCCCGGCCTCGGTGGTCAAAGAATTGCTTGAAAACGCCGTGGATGCGGGCGCTACCTCAGTGCAGCTTATTGTGAAAGAAGCCGGCAAGCAGCTGGTGCAAGTGGTTGACGATGGCGCCGGCATGTCGCCCACCGATGCCCGCATGAGCCTGGAGCGCCACGCCACCAGCAAAATCCGCTCGACCGAAGACCTGTTTCGCATTCGTACGCTGGGCTTCCGGGGCGAGGCCCTAGCCAGCATCGCGGCCGTGGCGCAGGTCGAAATCCGCACCAAGCAGCGCGGGCAGGAAACCGGCTCGCTGCTGCTGGTAGAGGGCTCGCAGGTGAGCAGCCAAACGCCGACAGCCTGCCCCGACGGCACAAGTATCGCGGTAAAAAACTTGTTTTTTAACGTGCCGGCACGTCGCAACTTCTTGAAAAGCAATGCGGTGGAGATGCGTCACATCCTCGACGAGTTTCAGCACGTGGCGCTGGCCAATCCGCAGATTGCCTTTTCACTTTACCAAAATGACCTCGAAGTATTTAGCCTGCCCGCCGGCAAGCTGAGCCAGCGCATTGTGGCGCTGCTGGGCAATAATTACAAAGAGCAACTGGCAAACTGCGAAGAGATTACGCCTTTTATTACAGTGAAGGGCTACATCGGCAAGCCCGAGTCGGCGAAGAAGAGCCGCGGCGACCAGTTTTTCTTCGTCAATAACCGCTTTATCCGCTCGGCCTACCTCAACCACGCTGTGCTAGCTGCCTACGAGGGCTTGCTGGCCCGCGACACGCACCCGTTCTACGTGCTGTTTTTGGAGCTCGACCCTAAGGCTATTGACATCAACGTGCACCCCACGAAGACGGAAATAAAATTTGAGGATGAGAAAACGGTGTATGCCGTGGTGCGGGCAGCCGTGCGGCAGGCGCTGGGCGTGCACAGCCTCACGCCTTCGCTCGATTTTGAGGGCGATGTGAATTTTGCGCCTATTCGACCGCTGCGCACTTCGGCAGGGGCAAGCGGGGGCTTTGCCAAGGGCGACGGGGCCGCGCTGCCCCCGCCCACCCGCGCCGTCGAGTTCAACCCCGACGCGCTGGCCGCTTCGGTATCGGCTGCGGCGCGCGGCAGCCGCAAAACGGCCGACGAGCGTGCTAGCCCCCCGCGCCCCACCGAGCAGGCCAAGCGCGACCTCGAAGCCTTTTACCGCGAACTGGGCCAGCCCGTGCGCCCGGCCGACGAGGTGGCGCCCGCGGGCACGGTTACGATGGTACCCCCGGTAGCGCCGCTACCCGAGCTTCCCTTCACGCATCCGAGCCCGGCCGAGCGGCCCCGGCTGCAGGCCGCTGGCCCGGCTAGCTCCGGCCCGACTATGAGCGGTGGGGGGCACAATCCCCGCGCCACGCAGGTGCTGAACCGCTACGTGCTGCTGCCGGTGAAGTCGGGCCTGATGCTGATTGACCAGGAGGCCGCCCGCGAACGCATTCTCTACGAGCAGTACACGGCGGGGCAGGCGCAGGGTGGGGGCCATTCGCAGGCGCTGCTGTTTCCGCGCCCACTCACGTTTTCGCCGGCCGACTATGCCGTGCTGGGCGAGCTCACGCCTACGCTGCACTTGCTAGGGTTTCGTTTTGCCGAGTTTGGGCCGCACACCATTGCTATCGAGGCGGTGCCTGCCGACCTGCCCGCGCAGGGCGAGAAGGAATTGCTGGAAGGGTTAATTGAGCAGTTTCGGAGCGGGGCTGCGCCGCTTCGCCTCGACCGGCACGAGGCGCTGGCCCGCGCGCTGGCCCGGCGCGTGGCCCAGGCTACGAGCCAACCCCGCCTGCCCGATGTAGAGCTGAATGCATTGGTGGACAAGCTATTTGCCTGCCAGGTGCCCAATTACACCCCCGATGGCCGCCCCACCGTCGTATTGCTCGACGGCGAGCAGCTAGCCGCCTTTTTTCGTAAAGCCGGCGTGTAAGCGGCCGGGTGCGACCTTTGTGGCTACCAGCTGCTCCGTATTCCTAATTATGTTCAACCTCACACCTACCGTCCGCAACCTGCTGCTGATAAACCTGGCCGTTTTCCTGGCGCAGGAAAACTTGCGGAACATTCCCATTACGCAGTTGGGCAGCCTCTACGCGCTAGGGTCGCCGTACTTCCATTTCTGGCAGCTCTTCACCTATATGTTCCTGCACGGCAGCTGGGGGCATATTTTCTCCAATATGTTTGGCCTCATTTCCTTCGGGCCGCTGCTGGAGCAGCGTTGGGGTGGGCAGCGCTTTCTGGCATTCTGGCTGATGTGTGGGGTGGGGGCCGGCGTGCTCTACGAAGGCGTGCGGTCTTATGAGCTGCATAAGCTGGATGCCATATATACGGACGTAGTGCGCAGCCCCAATGCCGGCGACTACGACCAGTTTATGACCCAGAGCGGGTTCAAGCAGGCCGAAGACGAGGCGGCTGCCGGCGCCTTGCAGCGCAACCCCAACGACCCCGAGCTCAAGCAGGCTATTGTGCAGCACGTGGAGCAGATATACAACGTCATTCACAACTCGCCGCACGCCGGAATGCTCGGGGCCTCCGGGGCCTTGTTTGGTATTCTATTCGCCTTTGCCTACCTGTTTCCCAACACGGAGCTGTTTCTCCTCTTCATTCCGTTTCCCGTCAAGGCGAAGTATTTTGTTTTCTTTTACGGGGCCTACGAGCTATACAGCGGCGTGCACCAGGCGCCCGGCGACAACGTAGCGCACTTTGCCCACATCGGCGGGCTGCTGATTGGGTTTATTATTCTTAAATTCTGGGAAAGCGGCCGCGCTCGCTTTTACTAAAATCTACCACTGCAATGAGTATCACCCAGGATATCCGCGATGCCTTCTCGCGCCGCGATAATGCTCTCAATCAGCTCATTATTAGTAATGCGCTGGTTTTCGCGGTGCTTATTATCCTAAAGGCAATATTTTTTATTACCCAGACTAGTGGCGTATATGTGCTCATCATGCGCCAACTGGCCTTGTCGTCCGATGGCATGGTGCTGCTGCGCCATCCGTGGACGCTGCTCACGTACGCTTTTGTGCACGAAGGTTTCCTGCACATTCTCTTTAATATGCTGAACCTCTATTGGTTTGGGCAGCTTATTCGCGAGTATCTGGGCGACCGCCGGCTGGTGAGCATCTACGTGCTAGGGGCGCTGGTCGGGGCACTGTTTTTCCTACTGGCCTACAATTTCATTCCGGTGTTGCAGCCTGGGCTAGGGCTGCCGGTTATCGGCGCGTCGGCTTCGGTTACGGCCATTATTGTGGCGGCGGCTACGCTTCTGCCCGATTATACGTTCATGCTTATTCTGCTAGGGCCCGTCAAAATCAAGTGGATAGCATTGGCCGTGGTGTTGATTTCCCTGGCCGGAATTAATGGCGGCAACCCTGGTGGCGAAATCACCCACCTTGGTGGCGCGCTGCTCGGCTTTGTCTTCATTAAGCAGCTGAAGGCGGGCCGCGACATGGGCCGTCCGGTGGTGGCAGTGGGCGACTGGTTTGGCCGCCTTTTCCAGCCCCGCCCGGCCATGAAGGTGACGCACCGCAGCCCCGTTTCGGTAGGCCGTGCTACTGCCGCAGCCAGTAAAACGGCCCCTAGCGCTACGCCGCCCGAGGAGGTAGACCTGATTCTGGACAAGATTTCGCGCTCGGGCTACGAAAGCCTGTCGAAAGAAGAAAAGCAGAAGCTCTTCCGCGCCAGCCAGCAGTAAGCCGGGCTAGCCGCTCGCCCTCTCGGCAAAAAAGAAAAAGCCCGTCGAACCGACGGGCTTTTTGCTGGGACAAATGGAATAATAAGCAGGCTTTGCAAAGCCAGTGCCAAGTGCGTAGCTAGGCGGCCGGCTCGGCCGGCGCCGCGGGGCTGGGGCGGCCCCAGGCACCGGCGCAGCGGTTGCGCATCTGCTGCCGAAACTGCTCGCGCTCGGCCGGCGAAAAGGCTTCCATGCGCTGCACCATCTGGCGCTTCCAGGCGCGGCCCCGCGCCCAGCCGCCGCGCCCGCCGCGCCCAAACCCTCCGGTGAGGAGGCGGCTGAGCAGCAACAGGCCCAGGGCCTGCCAGAAGGTGAGCAGCGGCAAGTGAAACAGCATGGGCATGAGCCAGTTCCAGAGGCTCATGGTAACAAACCCGGCGACGGTCACAAACAGCGCCGCGAAAAAGACGAATTTGACGGCTTTTTTCAGCCAGAAAGAGCGGTTCATATCGAGGGGAGGGAATTATAGCGAGGAAAAAAGCGGCGGGCTAGTCGGTAAACAGCTCGTCGTAGAGTTTTTGGAGCCGCTTGCGTAGGTGCTTCACGGCGTAGTGCTTGCGGGAGATAAGCGTTTTGAGCGGCACGCCCGTTTCGGCCACCATATCGTTGAACGACTTGTCCTCCAGCTCGTGCCACACAAATACCTGGCGCTGCTCGGCCGGCAGCTCGGCCAGGGCATCGGTGAGGGCATCCATGATGGTTTCGCGCAGCAAGCGGTTTTCGGGCGAGTCGTCGGGCGCGGGCAGCACATCTTGTAGCAGGCGGCTGGGCTCGTCGCCTTCGGTGCTAGCCCCCAGCGGCGCATCGAGCGACACCGTGCGCTGCGCCGGCACGCGCCGGTAGCGGTCAATAATGCGGTTGCGGGCCACCCGAAACAGCCAGGCCGCGGCCTGCTCTACCGGCTTGAGCAGCCGGTAGCTTTCCACGAGCTCGGCAAAGACATCCTGCAGAATGTCTTCGGCTTCGTCGGGGTCGGGCACGCGCCGCTCGATAAACCGCAGCAGGCGGCCGCGCTGCTCGCGCACGGCGGCCTGAATCTGCTGGTCCTGGCCGGCGGCGGTTGTCATAAGCGCGGGAAGGGGGAGTGCTAGTGCTTCCATTGTGGCTAAGCAGACGCAGGGCTTTCGCCAATACTTTAACCGCAGATTCAAACGGATTAAACAGATTTTGTAGATACGCCCGCCTGCGGTAGGCTGACTCAGTTGGTGGAAAAAGACTTTTCTTACTCTTCTGACTAAGTTGGTGGAGAAACGCTTTGCCTACTCTTCCTTATAGAGAGTACTACCCTTGGTGCGTGCGGTATACAAAGAAAGGATGGCTGCCAGCGGCAAGCCGCGCCTAGTCAGTCCACGCAGTGGGCGTATCTGCGAAATCCGTTTAATCCGTTTGAATCTGCGGTGTAACTTTGCCCGCTAGGTCGGCCGTAGGCCGGTCGCGCTTTTCCGCAGCTTTCTTGCCATGACCAACGCTTCTCTTGTTCCCGCCGTCATTCACGAAGTGCCGTTGCAGTACTACGTGTTTTTCGCCACCGCACTCTTCTGCATCGGCGTTACGGGGGTACTCATCCGGCGCAATGCCATCATCATCTTCATGTGCATCGAGCTGATGCTCAACGCCGTGAATATCCTGCTGACGGCTTTTGCCGCCTACCGCGCCGACCCCAACGGTCAGATATTCGTGTTTTTCATCATGGCCGTAGCCGCCGCCGAAGTAGCAGTAGGCCTGGGCATTATCGTCATGATTTACCGCAACTTCCAGAATACCGACGTCAACCTGCTCAGCCGGTTGCGGGGGTAAAATCCCTCTGTCATTGCGAGCCTGCGAAGCAATCGCACCTGCCCGACTTGTTCTAGTGCGATTGCTTCGCAGGCTCGCAATGACAACCGTCTAGTTTAGTTAGTTTACTATGCAAGAAACTGTTCTCCCCGGTGCCACGGCGCCTTTTTCGACCCTGCTCTACGTCCTTATTCCGGGCTTGCCTTTCCTGGGATTTTTGCTTAATGGTCTGTTGAATAGAAAGTTGTCGGGTACCGTGGCCGGCGCCATCGGCACGCTGGCCGTGCTAGGCTCCTTCGGCTTGTCGCTGTATCTATTCCTGAATTTCCAGTATCAATACACCGTTAACCTGTTCGACTGGATTTCAGTGGGCTCGCTGCAAATTCCCTTCAGCTACCAGATTGACCAGCTGAGTCTGCTCATGCTGCTGCTGATTACGGGCGTGGGCACGCTCATCCACATCTACAGCATCGGGTACATGCACCACGACGAGAACGTGGGGAAGTTCTTCAGCTTCCTCAATCTGTTCGTGTTCAGTATGTTGATTCTGGTGCTGGGCGCCAATTTCGTCATTCTTTTCATCGGTTGGGAAGGCGTGGGCTTGTGCTCGTACCTGCTCATCGGCTTCTGGAACAAGCACACCAGCTACAACAACGCCGCGAAAAAAGCCTTCATCATCAACCGCGTGGGTGACCTGGGCTTCCTGCTCGGCATCTTCCTGATGTACCTGACCTTCAACTCAGTGCAGTACGCCGAGGTGTTTCAGAAGGCTAGCCTGGGCCAGTTCGGGCCGTACACCGTGAGCATCGTCACGGTGATTACGCTGCTGCTCTTTGTGGGTGCAATGGGTAAATCGGCGCAGCTGCCGCTCTATACCTGGCTGCCCGACGCCATGGCCGGCCCCACGCCGGTTTCGGCGCTCATCCACGCCGCGACCATGGTAACGGCTGGCATCTACCTGGTGCTGCGCTCGAACGTGCTCTTCACGCTAGCCCCCCAAACGCTCGAAGTTGTCGGCATTATCGGCCTGGCTACGGCGCTTTTCGCCGCTACTATCGGCCTGGCTCAGAACGACATCAAAAAAGTACTGGCTTACTCCACGGTGTCGCAGCTAGGGTACATGTTCCTGGCGCTGGGCGTGATGGGTTACACCTCGTCGTTTTTCCACGTGCTCACCCACGCCTTCTTCAAGGCGCTGCTCTTCCTGGGGGCCGGCTCGGTCATTCACGCCATGAGCAACGAGCAGGACATGCGCCGCATGGGTGGCTTGCGCAAGGCGCTACCCATCACGTTTTTGACGATGCTCATTGGCTGCCTGGCCATCAGCGGCATTCCGCCATTCGCGGGCTTCTTCTCGAAAGATGAGATTCTGAGCCACGTGTATGAGCACAGCAAGGTGATGTGGGCCATCGGCGTGTTTACGTCGTTCCTCACGGCTTTCTACATGTTCCGCCTGTTGTTCCTCACGTTCTTCGGCGAGTTCCGGGGCACTGAAGAACAGCGCCACCACCTGCACGAGTCGCCAGCCAGCATGACGCTGCCGCTGATTGTGCTGGCCATTCTCTCGGCCGTAGGTGGCTTTATGGGCGCGCCGATGTTTGTAGGCAAGCACTACCTGGCCGATTACCTCGCCCCCATTTTCACTTATTCCAAGCAGATTCTGCCCGCTGCCTTCACCACCGAGCCTGAGCACAGCACCGAACTGATGCTAATGGGTATCTCGGTGCTGGTAGCCGTCATTGGCATTGTGCTAGCTTACGTGCAGTACGTGGCCCGCGCCCAGCGCCCGGCCGAAGACGATGCCCAGCGCTCGGCCCCCGAGAACCTGGTGTACCACAAATACTACGTAGATGAGCTCTACGACACCATTATCGTGAAGCCGGTGATGGCCCTCTCGACCGGCCTCTACAAGTTTGTCGAAAACGGTATTATCGACCCCATCGCCAACGGTGTGGGCCGCGTGACCCTGGCCGGCGGCCAGCTGCTGCGCAACGTGCAAACCGGCTCGGTCGAAACGTATCTGATTTTAATGGTAATCGGCATTGTGCTGATTCTGGGGTTGAATTTCGGGCGGCTGTAGTAGTAAATAGCTGAGCGTGACGTAACATTGAACGTCATGCTGAGCCTGCAAAGCATCTTAGGCGCATTTGCCGGGTCATTGGCCGGGCGGTGCGAGCAAGATGCTTCGCAGGCTCAGCATGACGTTCTTCTTTTTAACACCTCTCTAGCTGGCAATGAAAAAAATCTTACCTGTCTTTTTCCTTCTTGCAGCCCCGGCTATGGCCCAGGAAACCCAATACCACGAGCCGCCAGCGGCTATCCGCGACCTGCTGCTGGCCCCACCCACGCCCCGCGTGAGCCTGGCGGGCGATGGCAGCGTGCTGGCTGTGCTGGCCGTGCAGGATTTTCCGACCATTGCCGAGCTTTCGCAGCCCGAGCTGCGGCTGG
This sequence comes from Hymenobacter sp. BT559, assembly GCF_017571525.1. Classification (GTDB taxonomy): domain Bacteria; phylum Bacteroidota; class Bacteroidia; order Cytophagales; family Hymenobacteraceae; genus Hymenobacter; species Hymenobacter ginsengisoli. The sequence goes on from NZ_JAGETY010000010.1 coordinate 58,177, forward strand.
CCGGCCTGCGCCTCAACCCGCGCACCAACGGCCCTAGCCGCGTGAGCTACGCAGTGGGGATGCAGCTGAAAAAGCTGCCCAGCGGCGCCGAAACGCCGGTGCAGGGTCTGCCCGCGCAGGCCCGGATTAGCAGCCCTAGCTGGTCGCCCGATAATAAACACCTGGCCTTCGCGCTCACGGTGCCGGCTACCGACGGCACTCCTGGCCGCGTTGAGCTATGGGTAGCTGATGTAGCAACTAATTCGGCTCACCGCCTGCTCGCCACACCGCTCAACGACGTGTTTGGTAATTCCTTCGAATGGGTATCGGATAGCCAGACGCTGCTGGCTAGGGTGGTGCCCGTGGGCCGCGGCGCGGCGCCCGCCGCCGATGCCGCGCCCACCGGCCCCGCCGTGCAGGAAACGGGCGGTGGTAAAAAGTCGGGCGCCCGCACCTACCAGGATTTGCTGAAAAACCCGGCCGACGAGCGCATCTTCGACTACTACGCCACCTCACAGCTGGTGCGCGTGAAGCTGGCCGATGGCACCGTGCAACCGCTCGGCCAGCCTGGCGTGCTGCGCACGGCCTCGCCCTCGCCCGATGGCCGCTACGTGCTGGTGCGCAATGTGCACCGGCCCTATTCCTACACGCTGCCCATCAGCAGCTTTCCGCAGAAGATAGATGTGCTCGACCTGGCGAGCGGCAGCATGGTTAAAACCATTGCCGACCTGCCTCTGGCCGACAACGTGCCCACTAACTTCGATGCCGTGCCCACCGGCCCGCGCGACCACGGCTGGCGCACCGATGCTCCCGCTACCCTCAGCTATGCCGAGGCGCAGGATGGCGGCGACCCGAAAGTGAAAGCCGATGTGCGCGACAAGGTATTTCTACTGGCTGCCCCCTTCACCAGCCCGCAGGAGCTAGCGGCCTTGCCGCTGCGCTACGCGGGCCTCACCTGGGGCACCGACCACCTGGCGCTGGTGGATGGCTACCGCTGGGCCGACCGCCACGAAACCACCTGGCAGCTCGACCCGAGCCAGCCCGGCCAGCCGCTGAAAGTGCTGTTCGATGGCTCGTCGCAGGACACGTATCACAACCCCGGCTCGCCCGCTACGCAGCGCAACGCGCAGGGCCGCCCGGTGCTGCGGCTAGCCCAGGGCGGGCAGGCACTTTACCTGCTGGGCCAGGGCGCCTCGCCCGAGGGCGACCGGCCTTTCGTAGACGAGCGGAACCTGCAAACCGGCAAAACGACCCGCCTGTGGCAGTCGGCCGCGCCGTACTACGAGGTGCCGGTGGCCCTGTTCGACGGCAAGAAAAGCCAGCCCGAGCTGCTGACCCGCCGCGAGGCAGCCGACCAGGCTCCTAACTATTACCTGCGCGAGCTGGGCAAGAAAAGCCCGCCGCTGGCCCTCACGCATTTTGCTAACCCCTACGCCAAGTTTGGCGGCAGCTTCCGCAAGCAGGTGCTGCACTACAAGCGGGCCGATGGGGTGGCCCTCACGGCCAACCTCTACCTGCCGCCCGGCTACAAGAAAACTGACGGCCCGCTACCCACGCTCATGGAGGCATACCCGGTCGAGTTTAAGGACAAAGCCAATGCCGGGCAGGTGAGCGGCTCGCCCTACACCTTCACCCGCGTAAGCTGGGCCTCGCCGGTGTACTGGGTGACGCAGGGCTACGCCGTGCTCGAAAATGCCACGGTGCCCATCGTGGGCGAGGGCACCGCCGAGCCCAACGATACGTACACCGAGCAGCTGGTAAGCAGCGCCAAGGCTGCCATCGACGAGGGCCAGCGGCTAGGGGTGGTAGACCCCGCCCGGGTGGCCGTGATGGGCCACAGCTACGGCGCCTTTATGACGGCCAACCTACTAGCCCACTCCAGCCTGTTTAAGGCCGGTATTGCCCGCAGCGGCGCCTACAATCGCACGCTCACGCCCTTCGGCTTCCAGGGCGAGGAGCGTACCTACTGGCAGGCTAAGGGCGTGTACGACGCCATGTCGCCCTTCAACTTTGCCGATAAAATCAAGACGCCCATTTTGCTTATTCACGGCGAGGCTGATAATAACTCGGGTACCTTTCCCATTCAGAGTGAGCGCTTTTACGCGGCCCTCAAGGGCCAGGGCGCTACGGCCCGCTACGTAGTGCTGCCCGCCGAGGCTCACAGCTACCAGGCCCGCGAAAACCTGCTGCACATGCTCTGGGAAATGGATTCGTGGCTAGCTAAATACGTGAAAGGTCCCGCGCCCGCGGTTGCTAATTAAACGCTACACTACGAAGCGTAACCTGAAGGCCCGGATGAAAGTCCGGGCCTTTTTTGGGTCTTATCACGGCTGCGAATTAGAGAGCCAAGCCCAAGGCGTGTAGCTGTTCCGGGGCGTAACTCTCACGCTTATCAGTCCGTTAAGCCACTACTTTCATCCATTCCAACATTCCTTTTCCACTCTCCCTAATGCAAACCATTCCCACCAAAGCCTATGGGGCTAGCGGTTCTGTCTTCAACGGCCTCAAGCCGATGGACATTGAGCGCGAGGCGCCTAAGGCCGACGAAGTACACATCGACATTCTCTACTGCGGCGTGTGCCACTCCGACCTGCACCAGGTCAAAAACGACTGGCACAACACGATTTATCCCTGCGTGCCGGGGCACGAGATTATAGGCCGCGTCGATGAGATAGGCAGCGGCGTTACCAAATTCAAAGTAGGCGACATAGTGGGCGTGGGCTGCATGATTGACTCGTGCGGGGTGTGCCCGGCCTGTAAGGAGAAGGAGGAAAACTACTGCGAAGGGCCCGTGAGCTGGACGGCTACCTACAACGGCTACATGAAGCCCGAAAATAAGGATTTCAACACCTTCGGCGGCTACTCGACCAACATGACGGTGAAGGAAGATTTCGTGCTGCGCATCCCCGACTCGCTGGAAATAAGTGCGGCGGCGCCCATATTGTGCGCGGGCGTCACTACTTATTCGCCCCTGAAGCACTGGAAAGTGGGCCCCGGCCAGAGCGTGGCCGTGGTAGGTATTGGCGGGCTGGGGCACATGGCGGTGCAGCTGGCGCGGGCCATGGGCGCCACCGTTACGGCCGTGACGCGCGACAAGGAAAAGCGCGAAGCCGCCGAGCAGCTAGGGGCTCACGAGGTGCTGATTTCGACCGACGCCGACTCGATGAAGGCGCACGAACTGAAGTACGATTTCATCCTCATCACCATCCCCGATGCCTTCGAGGTGAATGACTACGTGAAGCTGGCCAAGCGCAACGGCGTCATTACGACCGTAGGCCTGCTAGGGCCCTACAAGGCGCCACTCAACAACATGGAAGTGGCCCTGCACCGCCGCTCGGTGGCCGGTTCCATCATCGGCAGCATCGCCGAAACGCAGGAGGTGCTGGACTTCTGCGCCGAGCACGATATTCTGCCCGAGGTGCAAATGATTAAGATGCAAGATATTAACGATGCCTTCGACAAGATGATGGACGAGGAAGTACGCTTCCGCTACGTCATCGACATGGCTTCGCTGAAAGACGACGAATAGGTCGTTAAGCTATTTTGCCCAACTGAAAAGGCCGCTGCAACATTCGTTGCAGCGGCCTTTTTGCTTGTCAGGAGCAAGCAGCGCATTTAGGGGGCTAGCGTGAAACTGGCCATCTGCACATCGCGCGAGTTGCCGCCCACCATCACCTGGAACTCGCCGGGCTCGGCCACGAATTTGAGGTCGTCGTTGTATAACTTTAAGTCGTCGGCCGCGAGGTGGAAGGTGAGCTGGCGACTCTCCCCCTTTTTGAGGATGATTTTCTGGAAACCTTTGAGTTCCTTTACCGGGCGGGTGCTGCTGCCCACCATGTCGCGCAGGTAAAGCTGGGCCACTTCGGCGCCGTCGTACTGGCCAGTGTTCTGCACGGTCACGGTCACGTTGAGGCCTTCGCCGGGGCGAAGGCTGGCTTGGCTAACGGTCGGCTTGGAATACGTGAACGTGGTGTAGCTCAGGCCGAAACCGAACGGATACAGCGGGTCGTTGGGCACGTCGAGGTAGCGCGACTTATACTTGTCGAGCAGCACGCCCGCGTAGGGACGGCCCGTGTTTTTGTGGTTATAGTAAATGGGCACCTGGCCCACCGACTGCGGGAAGGTCATCGTCAGCTTGCCGCTCGGGTTATACACGCCGAACAGCGCATCGGCCACCGCGTTGCCGGCCTGGGTGCCGCCAAACCACGTTTCCAGAATGGCATCGGCGTTCTGGCTTTCCCAGGGCAGCGTCAGCGGGCGGCCATTCACCAGCACCACCACGAGGCGCTTGCCGGTGGCTTTCAGCGCCTTAAGCAAGTCGAGCTGGCGGCCGGGCAGGCCGATGTCGGCGCGGCTGGCGGCTTCGCCGGTCATGCCCTGGCTTTCGCCCACCACGGCTACTACTACGTCGGCCCCTTGGGCGGCCTGCACGGCTTCGGCAATGGTAGTTTCGGCGGGGCGCGGGTCGGTTTTGAGCTCGCCGCCGTGCTCGTTGAGGCGCTTAATCAGCTGGTCGTCGTCGGTTACGTTGCAGCCCTGGGCGTAAGTCACGCGCACACCGGCGCCGCCCACGTTCTTGATTCCCTGCAAGATAGAGATGGCCTGCTTGCCATCGCCGGCGCCGCTCCAGTTGCCTATCATGTCGCGGCTCCGGTCGGCTAGGGGTCCCACCACGGCAATGTTCAGCGTATTCTTGAGCGGTAGCGTCTGGCCCTCATTTTTGAGCAGCACCAGCGTGCGGCGCGTGATGTCGCGGGCATCGGCCAGGAAAGCCGGCTTCATCATCGTGGCCTTGGCGCGGGCCTCGGTCACGCCGCGGTACGGGTCCTGAAAGAGGCCTAGCTTGTACTTGGCTTCGAGCACGCGGCGGCAGGCCTGGTCAATATCGGCCTGGCTCACGGTGCCTTCTTTGAGGTTGGTAGCGAGCTGCTTCAGGAAAACCTCGCCCACCATATCCATGTCTACGCCCGCCTTGAGGGCCAGCTCCGATACCTTTTTCTCGTCGCCCATGCCGTGGGCCTCCATCTCATTAATAGCGGTGTAGTCGGTAGCCACGAAGCCGGTGAAGCCCCACTGGTTGCGCAACAGGTCGGTGAGTAGCCACTTGTTAGCACTAGCCGGAATGCCGTTGATGTCATTGAACGACGACATCACCGAGCCCACGCCAGCCGCCACGGCCGCCTTGTAGGGCGGCAGGTACTCGTTGTACATGCGCTGGCGGCTCATATCGGTGGTGTTGTAGTCGCGCCCGGCCTCCGCGGCGCCGTAGAGCGCAAAGTGCTTGAGGCAGGCCATCACGTTTTCGGGCCGAGTCAGGTCGTTGGTGGGGCCCTGGTAGCCGTGCACCATCGCCTCGGCAATGCGCGAGCCCAGGTAGGGGTCTTCGCCGGCGCCCTCGGCCACGCGGCCCCAGCGCGGGTCGCGGGCAATGTCCACCATCGGCGAATACACCCAGTTGATGCCATCGGCCGACGACTCTTCGGCCGCGATGCGGGCGCTGCGCTCCATTGCGTCGAGGTCCCAGCTGGCGGCTAGCCCCAGCGGAATCGGGAAAATGGTGCGGTGCCCGTGAATGACGTCGTAGCCCAGGATGAGCGGGATATGCAGCCGCGATTCCTTGATGGCAAGGGCTTGCAGCTTGCGGGCGGCTACTGGCGTGTAGGTGTTCAGCACGCCGCCCACCAAGCCTTTTTTGATGTTGGCGTCCACGTCCTTGCTCACCACCGGGCCGGTCACGTCGAAGCCGACCGACACCAGATTAAGCTGCCCGATTTTTTCTTCGAGCGTCATCTTCTGCATCAGGCTCGCCACGAACTGCTGCATATTATCGGCCGGGGTAGTGGCAGCGGGCAAGGGGGTTTTGGCTTTGGCCTTGGGCTTTGTTTGGGCCTGCGCCTGGGGGCCGCCTAGGCCCAGGGCCAGCAGCAGGGCGGCCTTGAAAAGCGATTTTTGGTGCTTCATGGAAGGGTAGGAAGAAATAATAATGCAGCAAGGTAAAATGCGGGCTGCCTCGCCCGAAACCGCGCCGGCCAACCAGCCGCCGGCCGGCGAAAGCCGCTCAGGCACTTAGCGGCCCGGCGCGTGTGTCCTAGCTGCGGGGCGCCGGCGAGGGCTCCCCGGTAGCAGCCGTGGCAGCCGGGGCAGCGTGTGCCCTAGCCGGTAGCCGGGGCCAGCTGGCGAGGTCTTAAAAATATTTTGCGTAAAAAATGGCCGCTAGCCCCAGTGCGGCTGGGCTTGGCGGCCTCATTCGGCTTTGCTCACGGCCGTGCGGCTCGACACGCCGTTTTCGTTGATGGCCTCAATGGTGAAGTAATACGGCAGGTCCTTGTCCATGCCTTTGAAATAATACTCGTTGGCCTCGTGCACCATAATGCAGCTGTAGAGCTTGTCGGGGGCTAGGCCGGTATAGATGTTGTAGGCGTAGGCACCATCTACCGGGGCCCAGCGCAGCCAGGCGCTGCGCTTGTCGGTGGCCGTGCGCAGCACCACAAAGTCCTTCACCGCTGCCGGCCGCGCGCCGCTGCCCAGCCCAAACACCCGCAGCCCGCTGAGGGCAAACTTGCCGGTGGGCATGTGCACGTTTTCGAGCTTGAGGTAGCGTGTGCGTAGCGGCGTTTTCAGCGCCAGATAGTCGTGCGGCACGTCGGTTTTATTGCGACTTTTATCCACGAGCAGCTGCCACTTTTTGCCGTCGAGCGAGTGGTAGAGCCGGTACTGATGATACAGTCCCGGCTGCCGGCCCAGGAATTTGGGGTTCACGTCCTGGTCGGCGTAGTTGAGTTGCACGGCCCGCACGGTGCACACGCTGCCCAGGTCGGTCTGGAAATACTCGCCGGGGCTAGCCGAGGCGGCGCTCCAATAGGTCTTGATGCTTTCGTCCACGGCCAGGTTGGGCACGTGCCCGCCGAGCGTGCTCGACGCCTGCACCGGCCGGCCGTAGTTGAGCAGCATCCAGCCCGTAAACTGGCTCTGCTGGTGGTCGCTAGGGCCAGTGGGCAGGTAGTGCGGGTAGTCGCCCCAGGCCGTGTTGGTGTAGAGTGTGCCCTGCGCATCGAAGCCCGCCGGCCACAACCCCAGTCGCCGCTCGAAGTTGTTTTTGACGTTAATCACCATTGTGGAGGTGTGCCACCAGTTGCCCCACTTGTCCTGAAACGTATTGCCGTGCCCGGCGCCCCGGATGAAGCCGCCTGGCTTGTACGAAAACGGGTTGTGCGGCTGCGGCGTCCAGGGGCCTAGCGGGTGGTCGCTCACCTGCACGCCATCGGCGTAGCCGCTGAATTCGGTGCCCGGCGCGCCGTATTGCAAGTAGTACTTTCCCTGGTATTTAGTCATCCAGGCGCCTTCCATAAACGGGCCCAGAAAGGTGTTGTCCAAGTATTCGCCGAAGCGCTGCCAGCCGAAGCGCGTATCATCGAGCTTGAACATGGCTTGTGGCTGGCCGATGGGCTGAAACGTCTTGCGGCTCAGCTGCTGGCCGTAGAGCGGGTATTCGTTCGAGCTGCCCCAGTAGAGGTAGAGCTTGCCATCGGTGTCGAGAAACAAATCGGGGTCCCAGGCCGCTACGGGAAAGTTTTCGACAGCTTTCTGCCACTGGTTGGCGCGCGGATTGGTACTCATCCAGAGGGCAAAATTGGGGTTGTGGCTGGAGCCGATAACGAGCAGCGTGTCGTGCAGCGCCACCACGGCCGGCGCGCACAAGTCGTCCAGCACCTTGTTCTCCGGCTTTAAAAACGAGCGCTCCAGAAAGTGCCAGCTTGCCAGGTCGTCGCTCCACCAGTAGCCCCGCTGGTTGGTTGAGAATAAATAGTATTTCCCCTGGAAAAGCGTAATGACTGGGTCGGCCGTAGCGCGGTGCCGCCCGGCGGTCGAAAACTCCGGAAATGGCGTGTAGCCGTAGTCCAGGTTGAGCGGGTTGCAGTAAGTAGGGTGGAGTGGGCTAGCGGGCTGCGCCTGCCCCAGCAGCGGCCCTAGCAGCAGAAAGAACAGTCTGAACCACGGATTCGACGGATTCATCGGATTTTTCGGAGTTTGTGGGCGTTCGCTTGCGCTAGCCTCAGCCGCTAGCGGTGAGGCTAGCGCAAGCGGGGATGAAATTGCTAAGCCAAATAAATCGTAAGTGGCTAAGCAAGAAGGATAAACAAGTAAGCCCCGGGAGCTAGCGGCAATGCGCCGTCCACAAAATCCGACAAAGCCGAAAAATCCGTCGAATCCGTGGTTCAGACTTATTTCAAGTAAGGGCTGGCAAACCCCAGCTTCTTCAGACCGCGCTGCGCTTCGGGGCTGCTCATGAATAATTTCCAGAGCAGGCCCGAGCGATGGTTTTCCATCATCACCACTATCGGCCCCTGGTCGATGGCCAGGTGCGACTTGGCCACCCAGTCGTGCTGCTCGCTAAAGCCATCCACGAAGCCGTATTCGCTCCATATCTTATCCCCCAGGTCCTCATAGAAGTGCCGCATGGCCAGCATCGACTCGGCCGGCGCGTAGGGCAGGGCCGAGAGCGCCGCCGTGGGCGAAATCACGCCTAGGTCCTCGGTAGGGGAGTGGGCCGCGTAGCCCTGCCAGCTATCGCTGGCCGTGAGGCCCCAGCAGTTGGGGCCATAGCCTTTTTGCTTCTTCGGGTTGGCCACGCAGTAGTCGTGGTTGATGCGGGTGTGGGCCTGGTTTTGCTGCCAGTAGTCGGCGTGCGCATCCTTGAGGCCGTGCGGGTCGAGGCCCATAAACGAGTAGTGCGAAAAGAACAGCGGCCCGCCCAGTTCGGGGCCTAGCGGCAGGGTAGTGCCGAGGTAGGTCTTGCCGTTCACGTACTCGGGGCCGGTGGCCCAGCCCTGGTCATACACTTGCTTCTCAATGCCGTAGCGCGGCGAGGCGGCGGCCAGCACGTAGGTGATGAGGCACTCGTTCCAGCCATGAATCTGGTGGTTCATGCTCCAGCCGTTGTTGGGACTCCAGTGCCAGTACAGCACATTCTGGCCCTGCGTAAACCAGTTCCACTCCACGCCCTCCCACATCCAGAGAATTTTGTTGCGCAAATTCTGCTCGTCGGGCGTGTCTTTGGTGAAGTATTGCCGGGCGCACAGCAGCCCTTCGTAGAGAAAGGAAGTTTCCACAATATCAGCCCCGTCGTCCTTGATACCGAAGCGGATAGTGTGGCCAGTGTCGCCATTCAGCCAGTGCGGAAACGCGCCGTGGTACATGTCGGCCTTCCACAGAAAGTTGACAATCTTATTAATGCGCGCGGCCGCCTGTGGCCGGGTTATCCAGCCGCGCTCGGCGGCCACGATAATGGCCATGATGCCGAAGCCCGTGCCACCGGTCGTCACCACCTCGTTGCCGTAGTCGAAGGCCACGTTGCTGCGCTCGCGCGCCATGCCCGATACCGGGTGCCCGAAGGCCCAGAAGTACTGAAACGTCTGGCGCTGCACCTGGTCGAGCAGCTGCTCGTCGGAAAGGTGGCGCGGGCGCTGGCGGGCATCAAACTTGGCGGCCGGGGCGGGGGCAGGGCGTTTGGCGGGCTGCGCCAGCACTACTGCCGTGGGCAGCAACAGGCTGCCCAACAGGCAAGTTAAGAGCTTCATGGGGTGGGTGGGCGAAAGAATACTGGAACGAAGGTAGATTTTTTTGGCTAGTTTTGAGGAGCGGCAAGCAGTTTGCGGCAGAAGCCACGGGCCGGTTTTCGCCCCGGCTGCATTAAAAGGTCAAGCCGCTTCAGTAAAAGCATATGAGGTATTTGGTTACCTTTCGCTTCGTGCAGTCAGATAGTTTGCCCCACCGCCTGGCGGCTATTGCAGCGGCCTAACGGCCGATAGTCGCAATGCTCCCGCCGGCTTTCTTGTTTACCCCTTTTCACTCTTCCCCCACCCGAGGTTATATGAAAATTTTACCCCTTTTGCGGCCGCATCGTCCTCGTGTAGGGCTGGCAACTGCCGTAGGGCTAGCCGTGGCATTGCTGCCAGGCGCTACGCTGTCGGTGCAGGCAGCCAGCCTGAGTTTACAACAAGCGCCATCCCAAGCGGGCGTACCCATTACGGGCCGCATCGTGGATGAAAAGGGCGAGCCCCTGCCCGGTGCCAACGTCATCGTCAAAGGCACGGCCAACGGCACGGCTACCAACGTCGATGGCCAGTACACCATCAATGCGCCGGCCGGTGCTACACTGGTGTTCTCCTTCGTGGGCTACCCGGCGCAGGAAGTGCCGCTCAACGGCCGCACCACGGTCGATGTCAAATTTGCTTCTCCGCAGTCCCAGACCCTCAACGACGTGGTGGTAGTGGGCTACGGCACGCAGGCCAAGCGTGAGGTAACCGGTGCCATTGCCCAGGTGAAGGGCGATGACCTGGTGAACCAGGCTTCGCAAAACCCCATCAGCTCGATTCAGGGCAAGGTGGCGGGCGTGCAGATTACCAACTCCGGCACGCCGGGCGGCGCCCCGACGATTACCATCCGGGGCACGGGCTCCATCAGCGGGGCTAGCCCCCTCTACGTGGTCGATGGCACCATGCTGCCTGCCGGGGCCGACCTGAGCTTTCTGAACCAGGCCGATATTGCCTCGCTCGAAGTGTTGAAAGACGCGGCCAGCGCCTCCATCTACGGGGTGCAGGCCGCCAACGGCGTCGTTATCGTGACCACCAAGCGCGGGCTGGCCGGCCGGCCCCGCATCAACTACAACGGCTTTGTGGGGGTGCAAACCACCACCAACAAGGTTAAGATGGCCAACGGAGAGCAGTACACCACGCTCTACAACGAGAAGAACATTCTTCAGGGTAACCCGGCTTCCAGCAACCTGCCAACCAGCGGCTACGCCTCGACCGACTGGTACAACCAGATTTCGCGCAATGCCCTCACGCAAAACCACCAGCTGAGTGTATCGGGCGGCAGCGAGAAGATTTCGTACTCGTTCAGCGGTTCCTATCTCAAGCAGCAGGGCCTCATCAAGACCAACGACTACGAGCGTATCACGGCCCGGCTCCAGACAGATTTCAGCCTCACCGACCACATCAAGGTGGGCTATAATGCGCTGCTGGCCAATACGACGTCGAACGACATTCCCGGCAATATTTTCCAGCAGGCCTACGTGGCCCCGGCGGTGCTGCCGGTGTACCAGGCCAATGGCAACTACGGCGACCCTAGCCGCATTGGCCAGGGTGGCCTGGGCAGCTTCGCCAACCCGCAGGCGTCGCTCGACTATTACCACCAGCAAACCCGCGGGCAGTCGCTGATTGCCAACGCCTTTGCCTCGGTCAACTTCCTGAAGTATTTCACCGTGCGCAGCAGCGTGGGCGTTAACTACCTCAGCAGCAAGTATTACAACTACCAGCCCAAGGATTCGCTCACGGCAACGCAATACACGCGCACCAGCCTGCTCACCCGTGGCAACCAGCTCACCAGCCAGCTGACCTGGGAAAATACGCTCACCTACGACCGGGCGTTTGGTGACCACCACCTCACGGTGCTGGCCGGTAGCACGGCCCTGAACTACCAGGTTGATAACGTGGTAGGCTCTATCAACGGCGTAACGGCCGTTAACAGCGACAACTACTACTTCAGCCTGGGCACGCCCGGCACGGCTACGCTCTCCAACCCCGGCCTCGATACCTACCGGGTGTTCTCGCTCTTTGGCCGGGTCAACTACGCCTACAAGGGCCGCTACCTGCTCACGGCCAGCATCCGGCGCGACGGGGCTAGCCAGTTTTCGACGCGCTACGGCAACTTCCCCTCGGTGGGCGCGGGCTGGGTTATCTCCGACGAGTCGTTTATGGAAGGCAACCCGGTCTTCTCGTTCCTGAAATTGCGCGGCAGCTACGGCGTGCTGGGTAATAACCGGGTAGCCAACAACCGCACGATTTCGACGGTGACCATTGCCCCGGGCTACGGTGCGCCCATCGGTACTTCCTTCCAGACCGGGGGCAACCTGGTAACCCAAACGGCCCCCACGCTGAGCTGGGAAACCGCCCACGAGGCCGATGCCGGCCTCGAAATGCGCTTTCTCGACAACCGCCTCTCGGCCGAGCTGGACTACTACAACCGCCGCACCATCGACGCCGTGTTTCCGGTGCCGGTGCTCGCCGGGCCGGGCTATGCCAACAACACGGGCTACTACGCCAACAATGCCAACTTCCAGAACCAGGGCGTAGAAGCCGCCCTGCGCTGGAACTCGCAGGGTACCGGCGATTTCTCGTATAACATCGGCATAACTGGGGCTTACAACCAGAACAAAGTGCTGGCCACGGCCGGCGGGGCGCCGCTGTCGGCGGGTGCGCTGCCGGTGGCCGGCTACCTGTCGACCATCACGCAGGTGGGTGCGCCGCTAGGGGCCTTCTACGGCTACCAGGTGGCCGGGGTGTTTCAGAGCGATGCCGAGGCGGCCAAGTCGGCCCAGCCCGGTGCCCACGCCGGCGACCTGCGCTACCAGGACGTGAACGGCGACGGCGTAATCGACAACCGCGACTACGTAATGCTCGGCAACCCCAACCCGCGCCTCACCTATGGCCTGAATACCTACTTCCGCTACAAGGGCTTCGACCTGCAGGTTGATTTTCAGGGCGTAGCGGGTGTAGAGTTGCTCAATGCGCTGCGCGAAGTGCGCTACGGCAACGAAAACTACACCCAGGACTTCTACAACAACCGCTGGCATGGGGCCGGCACCTCGAATAGCACGCCCTCGGCCAACCTGAGTGGCCGTAACCTCGACGTGAGCTCGTATTACATTGAAAGCGGGGATTATATCCGCCTGCGCAACGTTCAGCTAGGGTACAATCTCTCGAAGACGCTGGCTAATAACCTGCGGGTGCAGGGTGTGCGCATCTACGTGAACGCGCAGAACCCCGTGACCTGGACCAAATACAAGGGCTTCACGCCCGAAGTAGGCGGCACGCCCACCAACGCCGGCATCGACCTGAACGTGTACCCGATTGCGGCCACCTACAACTTCGGCATCAACGTTAATTTCTAAGCGCTACGCTATCCCACCCATGAAAAATTACCCGTTTCTTAATCCGCTCCGGGGCCGGGCGGTGCCAGTGCTGGCGGCGGCTGTGCTGGCGCTAGCCTCCTCGTGCACCAAGTACCTCGACGTGGCGCCGCTCGCCCAGCCGGTGGCCACTTCCTTCTTCCAGAATGCCAACGATGCGGCCGTGGCCAGTATCTCGACCTACGGCAAGCTGCGCGAGTGGAACCTGGTGGCCTTCAACTGGCTGGCCGTGACCACGCTCACGTCGGACGACGCCGAGAAGGGCAGCGTATCGGGCGATGCCGAGTTTCTGAACAACTTCACGTTCTTTCGGGTAACGCCCACCGACGGCCCGCTGGAAGGCTTCTGGACCGGGCAGTACCAGGAAATTCTGCTCTGCAACCAGGTCATTCAGAACGTGCCCGGCATCAACATGGATGCCAACCTCAAGGCCCGCTACGTGGCCGAGGCGCAGTTTTTGCGCGCGCTCATGTACTTCAACCTGGTGCGGGCGTTTGGCGATGTGCCGCTCTACACCAAGCCGCCCGTCACGCCCGACGAGCTGAACCTGGCTCGTACGCCCAAAGACCAAGTGTATGCTTTCCTGGTGAGCGAGCTGACGGCCGCCGCGGCCATCCTGCCCGCCACTTACACCAGCGCCGACGTGGGCCGCGCCACCAAGGGCGCTGCGCTCGCCCTGCTGTCTAAGGTGCAGCTATACCAGAAAAACTGGGCCGCCGCGCTCGCTGCTTCTGACCAGGTAATTGGGCTAGGGTACTCGCTGGCCCCCGACTACTACAAGATGTTCCGCATCGCCGGTGAAAACGGGCCGGAGTCGATTTTTGAAATTCAGGCTTCGGCCGTGACGGGTAACTGCGACGCCTCCAACTCGCAGTGGGCCCAGGTACAGGGCGTGCGCAACCAGTTTGGCTGGGGCTTCTTTATTCCGTCGGCTAGCCTCGATGCGGCCTTCGAAGCCGGCGACAAGCGCAAAATGGCCACCATCCTTTACCCCGGCGAAACCACCCCGGAGGGCGACGTGATAACGACCAGCGCGCCCAACCCGCGCTACAACGCCAAGGCCTACGTGCCCAATGCCGTGCCCTACACCTGCAACTACGGCGACTCGCAAAACCTGCGCGTGCTGCGTCTGGGTGAGGTATTGCTCATCAACGCCGAAGCCGCCAACGAGCTAGGCCAGACGGCCAAAGCCCTCACCGATGTGAACCTGGTGCGCGTGCGCGCCGGGCTAGCCCCCTTGGCCAGTGGCCTATCGCAGGATGCCATGCGCCAGGCCATCTGGAAAGAGCGCCGCGTGGAGCTGGCGCTGGAGTACGGCGACCGCTACTTTGACCTGGTGCGCCAGGGCCGGGCAGCGCAGGTGCTGGCCTCCAAGGGCTTCGTGGCGGGTAAAAACGAAGTGCTGCCCATTCCGCTCAACGAGATTACCCTGAGCGGGGGCAAGCTGACCCAGAACCCCGGCTACTAGCCCATTGCCCACGTAAAAGCCTGGGACTCGGCCCGCGAGTCCCAGGCTTTTGCATTCCCACCCATTCCTAATGTTCATCGCTCGATTTTTGCGCCTGGCCGGGCTAGGGGCCAGCTTGCTGCTGGCCGCCTGCCACAAGTCTGTCGACTCCCCCGCGCCGGTAACGCCCACCCCGACGCCGACGCCCACTGCGCCCACCGTGGCCGACCCCACCGCCGACCGTGCCCTGCTCGACAAAGTGCAGCAAGCCACGCTAGCCTACTTCTGGGACTTTGGGCACCCGGCCAGCGGCATGGCCCGCGAGCGCAGCACCTCGGGCGATGTGGTGACGACTGGCGGCACGGGCTTTGGGGTGCAGGCGCTGGTGGTGGGGGCTAGCCGCGGCTGGCTGACCCGCGACCAGGCCGTGGCCCGCACCCAGAAAATCTGCGATTTCCTCAAGCAGGCCAACCGTTTTCACGGGGCCTGGCCGCACTGGCTCAATGGCAGCAGCGGCGCGGTCATCCCCTTCAGTGCGCAGGATAATGGTGGCGACCTGGTCGAGACGTCTTACCTACTGAACGGCCTGCTGGTGGCTCGCGCCTACTACGATGGCAGTGGTGCCGCCGAAACGGCGTTGCGCCAGAGCATTACGCAGCTCTGGGAAGGTGTGGAGTGGGACTGGTACGCCAGCCGCGGCGATGGCCTGCTGTACTGGCACTGGAGCCCGCAGTACCAGTGGGCCATGAATATGCCCATCCGGGGCTGGAACGAAGCGCTGATAACCTACGTGCTGGCGCTGGGGTCGCCCACGCACCCCATTGCGCCGGCCGTGTACAAAGCCACCTGGATAAGCAACGGCTTTGGCACGCCGACGGGCTACGAGGGCTACCAACTGCCGCTAGGCCCGGCCTACGGCGGGCCGCTGTTTTTTGCGCATTACTCGTTTCTGAGCCTCGACCCGCGCCAGATGCAGGACCAGTATGCCAACTACTGGCTGCAGAACGTGACTCATACGCTTATCAACCGCAGCTACTGCCTCTACACCGCCCCCAAGGCCTACGGCTACTACACCAGCCTGTGGGGCCTCACCGCTTCCGACGACCCCAGCGGCTATAAGGCGCACCAGCCAACCGACGATAACGGCACCGTATCGCCCACGGCGGCCCTGTCGTCGTTTCCCTACACGCCCTTCTACGCCATGCAGGCTTTGCGCAACTACTATGGCGCGCTCGGGGCGCAGCTGACAGGCACCTATGGCCCGCGCGACGGCTACAACCCCTCGCGCAACTGGGTGGGGCAGGATTTTCTGGCCATTGACCAGGGTCCGATTATCGACATGATTGAGAACTACCGCAGTGGCCTGCTGTGGCAGCTAGGGGCTAAAATCCCGGAGCTGCAAGCCGGCCTGCGGCAAGCCGGCATCGCGCCCCCGGCCTACGCCACAGGCTTTGTGCTCGATGTGCCCGAGGCCAAAAGCGGCCGATACGACATGCTCAAGCACCCCGACCGCAACAGCTACCAGCTCGACGTGACCCTAGCCACGGCCGGCAACTACACCCTGACGCTCGAAACGCCCACGGGTGCCGTTGTGGAAACCCCTTGGAGCAACCAGGCGCAGGCTGCGGGGCTAGCCACTGTGGGGCTCGGTGCCGCCGCGCCCACCGGCGACTACGTGGTGCGCCTAGTCGGTCCTGCTGGCTCGGTTCCGGTTACGCTGCCAGTTACACTGCGCTAAGTCAGCGGCCTACTCGCCGCTGGGGCTCATTCTACGAGCAGGCGCCCAGTTGCCGTGGCCGGGCCAGTCTGAATGTTTAGGAAATAAACGCCCGGCACCAAGCCCGTTAGCGGCAGTTCGTAAGCCAGGCTCGCAGACGAGCGTGCGACGTGGAAAACCTGCACGACCCGGCCTAGCGCATCGGTGAGCGTGAGCGTAGCCACCGTGGCTCCGGCTGCCCCGGCCCACTGCACGTGCGTGCTGGCGTGGGCGGGGTTGGGAGCTATACGCATGCCGGTGGGCCACCCGGCCGCTAGGGTAGCCAGCGGGCCGCCCTCGGCGAGAGAAGCCAGAAACGCCGTAATACTACCGCTGGGAGTGAGGAGTGCCTGACCACCGAAAGTGGCGGCGGGGCTGAGAAAATCGCCGGCCACGTACACCATGGAGCCGCTCACGGCCACAGCAGCGGCCCGGTCGAGGCTGGTACCGCCTGCTCGCTGCGCCCAGGCAAAATCACCGGTGTTGGTGAGCTTGGCAACGTAGATATCAAGGCTGTTGGCGGTGGTAAGCAGTGTGTTGCCAAAGCTGGCAGTGGTAGTGCCGGGCACATTGCCGCCAAAGGCGCCCGCCACATATACGCCCGTGCTGCCCACCGCCAGGGCATTGCCGTAGTCGTCGCCGGGCCCGCCGGCCCGCCGGGCCCAGCCAAAGGTGCCGGTGCCGCCAGCCTCTATCAGCTGCGCCACAAACACGTCGTAGTACAAGCCGCTGGTCCCGGCATTGGCGAGCGTAGTGCCCCCGAAGCGAGCCGCCGCGCTCTGAAACTCCCCGGCCACGTAGATGCTGGCCCCATCGGTGGCCACGGCATTAGCGCGGTCGTCGCCGGTGCCGCCCGCTCGCTGCGCCCAGTCGAAAGTATCGCCCGTCGCGCCGCCCGTCAGCTTAGCCACGAAGACATCGAAGCTGCCGTCGGGGTTGCTGTTGGCCAGGCGAGCGGCGCCGAAGTCAGCTACCGCGCTGGCAAAGTTGCCAGTCGTATAAAGGGCTTGCGCGGTGGCTGCTAGGCCAGTCGCGTAGTCCTCGGCCGGCCCACCCGCCCGCTGGGCCCAGGCAAAGCGCAGCGCGCCACCGCTAGCCCCCACGCTCGCCACGAAGGCATCGGTACTGCCGGCGCTGCGCAGGCTGGTGCTGCCAAAGGCGGCCTGCCCGCCAAAGCCGCCGGCCAGGTAGAGCCCGGAGCCGTTCACTGCCAGGCTGGTAGCATAGTCATCGGCCAAGCCACCCGCTCGCTGGGCCCCCGTAAAAGTGCCAGCCGCACTAGCCTCCGTGAGGCTGGCCACAAAAACATCGCGGGTGCCCGCCAGGCTGGTGCTGTCGGCATTGCGCAGCACCTGGGGCCCCACGCGCACCTGGCGGCTGGTGAACCAACCGGCTATGTACACAGTGGTGCCGCTGACAGCAATGGCCGTTGCCACATCGGCGCCGGGGCCGCCCGCCTGCTGCACCCATAAGAATTGCTGTGCGCTACTGCTCCACTTGGCCACAAATACGTCGCGCTGGCCATCGCTCGTGGTATTAAGCAGCGTGGTACTCCCTAGGCTAATGGGTCCGGCAAAGCTGCCAGCTACGTACACATTACCCTGAGCATCAGCCACAGTGGCCGAAATGGTTGAGTAAGCTCCGCTAGGAGTGCCCGCCGCTACGGCCTGCTGCCAGGCCGGCGCTTGGGCCCAGGCAGCCGAATTAAACAGCGTAAATAATAAAGGAAATAGTAGGGCGATTCGCATACACTCCAAAAAATAAACGGCTGCAAAATATAGGCGCGACGCAGGCAGCCTGCGTCGCGGAATACGCCCGTGTAGCTGTTGTATATAGAATTGATGGGGTTTGAAAGACAAGTATTTACGAAGTAATGCTAGGCCTTGGCTTACCCTAGTAGCAACTTCTGCGTAAGAAGGGCCACCTAGCTGGTTAACCACCCATTTTTTTAACCATCCACCTTCTATTTATGAGTGATTTTTCTCCCATTCTTCGGAGACTGCTCCCCGGCGCACTGCTGGTGGCGGCTGGCCTGAGCGCTACCACAGCGCAGGCCCAAACTCCCGACCGCAAAACGGCTATCGGCGTCAATCTCAGCTACCTGCAATACCAGGGCAACCTGGGTGGCGACTTCGGTGTGATGCACTTCCCGCTACAAGTAGGGGTAGGGGCCCATATCACCCGCTACCTCTCGCCTACGTTCGACCTGAGCTTGCTGGGCAACTACCAGAAGTACCGCTTCACCGCTGATGCAGCGCCGCGCAACGAGTTTAACGCCAAAATTGCCATGTTTGACCTCGGCCTGAAGCTGAAGTTCAACAACGGTAAGTTTATCAAGGAGGACGCCTTCATTCAGCCTTACCTGATGGGTGGGGGTGGTTTTTTTGTGGCTAACAGCGAAGGCAACTACCTCACCTTCAATCCTAATCTGACCGCTACGCCTGGCCGCTTCTTCAACCAGGTGCGCCGCCCCGAGGTATTTGGGCAGGCCGGCCTGCGCTTTCGGCTGTCGCCCGCCGTGGGCCTCGATGTGACGGCTAGCCAGCACTACGCCTTCACCGGCGATGGCATTGACATCGATAATTCGAGCAGCGGCAAATACTATGACCGCTTCTTGGTCTATGGCGTGGGCCTTACTGCCGCCCTCGGCAAAGCCAAGGATACGGACGGCGACGGCGTGCCCGACCGCAAAGACAAGTGCCCCAACACGCCTACCGGCGTGAAGGTGGACGTGAACGGCTGCCCGCTTGACACGGACGGCGATGGCATACCTGACTACCAGGACAAGTGCCCCGATGTGAAAGGCCTGGCCGCCCTGCAAGGCTGCCCCGATGCGGATGGCGACGGCGTAGCCGATGCCGACGACAAGTGCCCCAATACCCCGGCCGGCGTAAAAGTGGACGCTAGCGGTTGCCCGCTCGATGCTGATGGCGACGGTGTTCCGGATTACCTCGACAAGTGCCCCGGCACGCCCAGCGGCGTGAAAGTGGATGCCAACGGCTGCCCGCTTGATACGGACGGCGACGGGGTGCCCGACTACCAGGACCGCTGCCCCGACCGCGCCGGCCCGGCCTCCAATAAAGGCTGCCCCGAGATTAAGGCCGAGGCCAAGAAAATCCTTAATGAGGCTACGAAGTACATCAACTTCGACTTCAACAAGGCCACGCTGAAGCCGAGTTCGTACACGCGCCTCAACCAGATGGTGCAGATTATGAACGACTACCCAGACTACTCGCTCAGCATTGCCGGCCACACCGACAACGTAGGTGACGAAAACTATAACCTGCGCCTGAGCTACGAGCGTGCTGCTGCCGCCCGTAAGTACATGCTCGAGCACGGCATCCCGGCCGAGCGCATTGAGGCTCGTGGCTATGGCAAAACCAAGCCTATTGCCGACAACAAAACCAAAGCAGGTCAGGCCCTGAACCGCCGCGTGGACTTTGACCCCTACCTGACGGGCGAAACCAACGCCGCCGAAGCCAAGTACGGCCCCGCCCCGAGCATCTCGGAGCTAAAGGCCGAGGGCAAGAAGCTGCCTGGCAAGAAGACCACTGGCACCGGCGCGCGCCACAGCCGCAAGGCCCCCGCTAAGCGCAAGTAAGCGCCCCTAGCTCTGGTCAGTAAAAAGGCAGGCTCCATTCCGGAGCCTGCCTTTTTTTGGTTAACCCTATCTTTCTAAAAGGAGTACAGCTAGTAAACTCTCTTACAATCTGTGCGCTATGAAAACTCTCTACACCTTGTGCCTGCTGCTGGGGCTAGCCAGCGGCTTGCGCTACCCAGCCTATGGGCAGGCGCCTACTTGCACTACTGGTCGCTACGCCAGCAACGTCTTTGCGGATGTGACCAAAAGCACGGGCATTGTATATGGCCAGAATTCGGTGGTCAACTACAATTATGGCTTTAGCCCGCCTACTACTTCGCTGGTAACACTGGCGCTCGATTTTTATGAGCCTAGCGGCGATGTGCTTGCACAGCGACCATTAATAATCTTCGCGTTTGGTGGGTCGTTCATCAATGGGCAGCGCACCGACATGGACGACCTGTGCCAGGCTTTCGCCAGAAAAGGCTACGCGACGGCCACCATCGACTACCGGCGAATTCCTGCTAATAGCGTGCTAACGGTGTTTGGCAGCCCGGCCCTGCTGGCCGACGAAATAGTGCGGGCTAGCAGTGATATGAAGGCGGCCGTACGCTTTTTTCGCGCCAACGCCGCTACCTACCGCATCGACCCAGCCAAAATTATCGTGGCGGGCTACTCGGCTGGCGCCATCACGGCGCTGCAAACGGCTTACATCGATAGCGAAACCGAAGACCCCACCTTCACTGCCGCTTATCAGAACAACGGTGGCCTCGAAGGCAATACCGACCTGCCGGCCCCTAATAGCTCGCTGCCCAGCTACAATGCCCGTAACCTGGCCGGCACCTTTAGCCTGGCCGGTGGCGTGGCCACGCTGAGCGTAATCAGTGCCGGCAACCCGCCCATTTTCAGTGCCCACGGCGACGCCGATACCACGGTGCCCTATGGCGACGGCTATATTTTTGGAATTTCCAGCTACCCCTTCCACGGCAGTGGGGTCATTCACCCTCAGGCTACCAGTGTAGGTATTGTCAATCAGCTCTATACCCTAGTCGGAGGCACTCACACCAGCATCCGTCAAGAGCCCAACGTGACGGCCATCAATACGGCGGCAGCGGCTTTTTTTCAGAGTCTGATTTGCGCGGCGCCGTTGCCGGTGGGGCTAGTCAGCTTTACGGGGCAGCTCGATGTAGGGGCTTCGTGCGCGGCTACGCTGGCCTGGCGCACGGCCAGCGAGCTAAACAGCCAGGCCTACGAAGTGCAGGCTTCGGCCGATGGGCAGGCGTTTGCCCCGCTTGGCACCCTAGCCAGCCGCAACAGCCCCACCGGCGCGGCTTATACCTACCGCATCGGCTCGTTGGGGGGTATGCAATACTTTCGCTTGAAGATGAGGGACTTTGGGGGTGCCTATACCTATAGTCCCACCGTGGTCCTTACCTCGCCCTGTACCACTGGCCCGCTGCGGCTAGCCCCCAACCCGGCCCACGACCAAGTGTGGGCCAGTGGCTTGCCGGCTGGCACTGTGCGACTGCTACTCTACAATACCACGGGGCAGTGCGTAGCCCAGGTGCCGGCCGAAAAAGAAGCATCCCTCAACCTGGCGGGTCTGCCGCCAGGAGTGTATTTACTTAGAGCCGTGGGTGAAAATGGGGCTGCACAAGGCAGCGCTCGGCTAGTAAAAGAGTAATGGCCGGGCGGGCCACGCAACTATTGCGTTGCGTAGCAGTAAAATGAAGGAATTCTGAGCCGTGACTGAAGGCGGTTTCTCCCTATTCTAGTTCCATGTTCTATTTACGTTATACCGCGCTGCTCCCGGCGCTGGGCCTGCTGGCTGCGTGCAGCAGCGGCCCCAGCAAAGAAGAAAAGCAGCAGGCGCAAGCCGACAATCCGGCCCAAACCATTACCACGCCCAAAGCCGAAACGGTGCACCTGCCGGCCCCCTATACTACCAAATCGGTGACGCATCGGGTCGATGTCATTGACTGGCCGGCTGGCAAAACGCCCACGGCGCCGGCCGGTTTCACCGTAAGCGAATTTGCCGGCAACCTCGAAAGCCCGCGCTGGGCCTACGTGGCGCCCAACGGCGATGTGCTGGTGGCCGAGGCGGCTACCTTACCCAAGGGCACCAAAAAGCAGATTGCCGCCACGCTGCACCTCGACAAGTCGCGCTCCTTGCAGCGCACCAGCGCCAACCGCATTACGCTCTTTCGCGACACCAACGGCGACGGCCGGCCCGATCTGCGCACGGTGTTTATGAGCGGCCTCAACCAGCCCTTCGGCATGCTCGTGCTGGGTACCGCTTTTTACGTGGCCAATACCGACGGCGTGCTGAAGTTTCCGTACCAGCCGGGCGCTACCAGCATCACGGCCAAGGGCCAGAAAATACTGGACCTGCCCGAAGGCGGCTACAACAACCACTGGACCCGCAACCTGTACCCGAGCGCCGACGGCAAGAAGATTTTGGTCACCGTGGGTTCGGGCTCAAACGTGATGGAGCACGGCCCCGCCAACGAGCTGCGCCGCGCTAATATTCTCGAAATCAACCTCGACGGCACGGGCGAAAAAGTATACGCCAGTGGCCTGCGCAACCCCATCGGCCTGGCCTGGAACCCCGTGACCAAAGCCCTCTGGGCCGCCGTAAACGAGCGCGATGAGCTGGGCGACGAGCTGGTGCCCGACTACATCACGAGCGTAAAGCAAGGCGGCTTCTACGGCTGGCCCTACGCGTATTATGGCCCGAATGAAGACCCGCGCCGCAAAGGCGAGCGCCCCGACCTTGTGCAAAAAGCCATTGTGCCCGACGTGCCTATGGGCCCGCACGTGGCCGCGCTAGGCCTCACTTTCTACGACAAAAAGGCCTTCCCCGCCAAGTATCAGAACGGTGCCTTTGTGGGCGAGCACGGCTCCTGGAACCGCACGGCCTACTCGGGCTACCAGGTGGCCTTTGTGCCCTTTCAGGATGGCAAGCCAGCCGGCAAGCCCGAGCCTTTCCTGACGGGCTTTTTGGTAGGCGATGGCTCGGACAAGGCCTACGGCCGCCCCGTGGGCGTGGTAACGCTGCCCGACGGCGCCCTGCTCGTGACCGACGATGCCGGCAACAAGCTCTGGCGCGTGAGCGCCACGAAGGCAGCCGCTGCAACTGCTGCCCCAACCAGCCCTAGCGTGGCTAGCCGGTAGCGAGCTACACCATATAGCAAAAGCCCCCACGCCGAGCCTATCGAAGCGTGGGGGCTTTTGCTGCTAGTGGCTATTCAACTGCTATTGGGGTGCTTACTACCCGCCTAGCAAGGTTCTCATTTCTTGCGCATTGGGGATGGCCGAGCCGCCGATGTCGTTATTGAAGTAGAGGTAGGCCTGCGTTACGCCGGGCTCGGTGGCTACCTCGGCGGCGATGCGCTGCAGGAAGTCGCTGGGGTAGGGCGAGGCGTAGAGGTCGGGCACCCCGTGAAAGCGGTAGTAGAATGTGGGCGCGGTAGTCACCACGGTATCGGGCAGCAGCGGGTGGCTCTGGCCGCTAAACGTGACGTCGCGCTGCTGCAGGGCTTCGTATACTTCGTCGCGCCACCAGCTAGGGTGCCTGAATTCGAGCACGTTGACAAAAGCCGGGTCGAGGCAGTCGAGGATACGGGTGAGGCGCTCGGCGTCGTAGCCCATACGCGGCGGCAGCTGAAATAAAATGGGCCCTAGCTTTTCGAGCAAGCCCTTGCTAGTGGTGTCGTAAAAGTCGCCCAGCAGCTGCCCTACGTTGTGAAACTGCTTGTAGTGGGTTATCAGCTTGGGCGCTTTTACGGCAAACTGAAAGTCGGGCGGACTTTGGGCATACCAGTTTTCGAGAAAGGAAAGCTGCGGAAATCGGTAGAACGTGACGTTGAGCTCAAGCGTGCGGAAATGCTGGCTGTAAAACTCAAACCAGCGCCGCATGGGCAGCTTTTCGGGGTAGAAAACGCCGCGCCAGTGCCGGTAGTGGTACCCCGAGCAGCCAATGTGATACGTGGGCATAAAGTACTAGGAGCTTGCAGCTAAAGAATAAAACCGTTTGTCATGCTTATCTGGCGTCTGCTTGCGAAGCATCTTCTCACCCTGTAGCCAGTCATTGGGACGTGACTAGATGCTTCCTTCGTCAGCATCACAGACGTGACTTATGCCGAGATTGTTAGCCAGAACCGACCTTAGCCCATCCACAGAAATTCTACGCCCCTGGCAACCATGAAACAAAACTTACTTCTTCGGCCGCTCCTTGCTGGCCTGCTGAGCGCGTGGCTGGCTTCGCCGGCCCTGGCACAGGCGCCGCCCAGCGCTAGCCCCACTCCGCCGCCCACTTTCACCCCGGCCGTTAAGGAATTCATCAAAGTGAGTGCGCCCGTGGTGGCGCTCACCGATGCCAAGGTTATCGACGGCACGGGCCGCCCGGCGCTGCTGCACCAAACGGTGCTGTTGCGCAACGGCCGCATCGAGCAGCTAGGGCCTAGCAAAAAAGTGAAGGTGCCGGCCGGCGCCGAGGTCGTGAATTGCGCCGGTAAAACCCTGATTCCGGGGCTAGTGATGCTGCACGAGCACCTCTACTACACCATGCCGGCGGGCGGGCTTTTCAACATCGCCCAGATGCCCTATTCGTTTCCGCGCCTCTACCTGGCGGGCGGGGCCACCACCATCCGCACCGCGGGCAGCATCGAGCCGCAGACCGACTTGGCTATTCAGCGTCTCATCGGCGAGGGCAAATTCATTGGCCCCGACATGGACGTGACTGCCCCCTATATGGAGGAGCCCGGCATGGATATTCCGGCCCTGAACACCGTGCATGGCCCCGCCGATGCCGCCGCCAGCACCAAGTTTTGGGCCGATAAGGGCTGCACCTCCTTCAAAATGTACATGCACGCCACCCGCGCCGACCTAGCCGCCGTGGTGCGCGAGGCCCACGCCCGCCAGCTCAAAGTGACGGGTCACCTCTGTGCCATTACCTACCGCGAGGCCGCCGAAATCGGCATCGACAACCTCGAGCACGGCTTTATGGCCAGCTCCGATTTTGCGCCCGGCCGCGTGGCCGATGCCTGCGACTATCCAGTGGCCCGCCAGGGCCTGCTGCGCCAGCCAGCCAACAGCCCGGCCGTGACCGACCTTATCAAGTATCTGATTAGTAAAAAAGTAGCACTCACGTCTACGCTGCCCGTGTTCGAGCCCTACACCGGCCGCGAGGTGGTGCTGGGCGGCGGGCTTGATGCGCTCATTCCGCAGCTGCAAGAGCGCGAAACCAAAACCTGGCAGGCCAGCCAGGGCAAGGACTCGGCCAGCGTGGCGCTTTTCAAAAAGGAGCAAGGCTGGGAAAAGCAGTTTTTTGATGCCGGCGGCCTGCTGGTAGCCGGCACCGACCCCACCGGGGCGGGCCGCACCATTGCGGGCTACGCCAACCGCCGCGAAATCGAGCTGCTGGTGGAGGGCGGCTTCACGCCGCTGCAAGCCATCCAGATTTGCACTCTGAACGGCGCTAAGTACCTCGGCCGCGACCGCGAAATCGGCACCATCGAAGCTGGCAAGCAAGCCGACTTAGTGCTGGTAAACGGCGACCCGGAAAAGGATATCCGCCAGCTGCGCCAGATGGAAATTGTATTCAAGCACGGTATCGGTTTCGACTCGCCCAAACTATTCGAGTCGATGAAAGGGAAGGTGGGATTGAACTAAATCATTTAAAGCCAATAACAAAGACCGTCCTGCTGAGCTTGCCGAAGCATCTATACCGCGCCGTTCAATGGTACGGTAGAGATGCTTCGGCAAGCTCAGCAGGACGGTCTTTTGGGCTTCATTGCATAAAAAAAGTGCCCTACCCAGTTGGGAGCGTGGCTTCGTAGCTATCGGCAAATTTGAAATCTTCCAGCCAGTAGTCTGAGCTAATGATGTCGTAGACCACGCTGGTGTCCGTTTGCTCGCTAGGGGTGAGCTGCCACAAAATCGACGTTGCTTCGGGAAAATCGCCGCCCGCCAGCTGGTCGCTGAACAAGCGGTGCAGCAGGGTGCGGTCCGACAGGCCCGGCGCCAGCAGGCGCAGCAGCGTGGCGGCCGGCTCCTGGTCGAGCACGGCCAGGTCGGCGGGGCTAGCGGCCGTGAGCTTCACCTTAAACTCGACGGCCTGCGGGTGCGGAAACTTGCCGTTGTAAGCTTCATACAACAGCTGTGTAGCGTTGAAAAAGCCCTGGTGCAGCGCGAAATTGGGGTTTTCTTCCCACAGCTTCTCGGTTTGCAGCTGGTGGGCCAGCTGGTCGAGCTGGCCTTTGGTGAGGTCGTCGGGGAAAAGATAGCCTAGCACGACTTCAGCAGCCTCGGCGGGTTCGAGGTCGGTGAGCGCCAGCTGGGTCATTTCCTTCAGCTCAGCCGGGGCAATGGCTTCTGGGTTTTCGTAGTCCAGCTTCGTGAGCAGGGCTAAGTAATCGGCTGACTGCCAGGCATTGGGTAGCGAAGCAAGGTGCTGGAAGGAGAGGCGTTCGACTGTGAATGTGGGCATCGGGAATAGCAAAGCGGTGATTGGTCACCGGCCCCGTTTACGCAGCCTGCCGGCAACTAACTGAATAGCCGCCGTGAATTTCCTTCGCCATCACTTACTCGAGAGCAACTCAACTTCTAAAACAGCTGCTTGCTGGCGAATGGGTTACGTTGGGGTATTGTGCAGCAGCGCCTGCATCTGCCGGGCGTTGTGCACGCCCACGCCGCCGATGCCATTGTTGAAGTACAGATACACCTGCTGCACGTGCGGCGCGGCCTTTACTTCGTCCGCAATCCGGGCCAGAAACTCCTCGCTATACGACGACTTATAGAGCTCGGGCACGCCGTGAAAACGGTAGTAAAGCACTGGCGTGTTGGCCACTACCTCATCGGGCAGCTCCAGCGGGGGCGGGTAGCTCTGGCCCACAAACATGATGCCGTGGCGCGTAAGCAGCCGCTGCGGCTCGGCTTCCCACCAGCTAGGGTGCCGAAACTCGACCACGTTGGTAAAGGCAGGGTCGAGGCTATCGACGAGGCGCTGGGCCAGCTCGTCGCTGTATTCGGCCTTGGGCGGCAGCTGAAAAAGCACCGGCCCGAGCTTGTCGCGCAGGCCCTCGCGCACGGTGCCGTAAAAATCGGCCAGAATGGGCTGCGCGTCGGCATTGAACTTCTTGTAGTGCGTCACCATGCGCGGCGCCTTCACCGAAAACTGATAGCCGGCCGGACTTTGGTCGTACCATGTTTCGAAGGCCTTGAGCGTCGGCATTCGGTAAAAGGTAACGTTGAGCTCCAAGGTGTTGAACTGCGAGCAGTAGTAAGCCAGCCACTTGCGCGGCGGCAACTCGGGTGGGTAAAACACGCCTTTCCAATCGCGAAACGAAAAGCCAGAGCATCCGATGTGGTAGGTGGGAGCGGGCATAGGATAGAGAAGCTATGAGCTGCACGAGAGCGTAGCGCTGCCGGGCTTGTCGCGGGCCCACTCGGGGCGCTGGCGCTTGGCGGCTAGGGTCTCATACGCTGGGTGCTCGTCAAAAGGCGTTTTCAACACCTCAAACAGTGTGTTGAGCGGCAGCAGGTCGCCGGTTTCGGCGGCTTCAATGGCACGCTGGGCCAGGTAGTTGCGCAGCACATACTTCGGGTTGGCGGCTAGCATACCGGTGCGAATAGCCTCGGGGTCAGCCGTTTCCTGGCGCAGGCGCTGGGCGTAGCGGGCTAGCCAGTCGAGCAGGGCCTGGTCTTCGGCGGGCGCGGCTTCGTAGGCAGCCTGAGCGAGCAGGCCGCGAAACAACGCTTCCTCGTCGGCGGAAGAGCCAGTCAGCAGACCTGGGACCAGGTGCGACAGCTGCCGGAAAAAGATGGTCATATCAACCTGCGGGCCGGCCAAGGCCTCGGGCAGCGCCTCCGTAAGGGCGCGGTCGGCGGCAGGCTCCTTGGGCGTGAGGCCGAGTTTGCGTAGCAGCAGCTCGTGCTGGGTAGTGGCCAGTGTATGAGCGTAGAGGTCGAGGCTGGGGCGTAGGGCCTGCACATCGGCCACTAGGGGGCCTAGCGCCTGGGCCAGGGCCATGAGGTTCCACAGGCCCACGCGCGGCTGCTGGCCAAAGGCGTAGCGCCTTGAGTTAAAATCGGTGGTGTTGGGCGTCCAGTCGGGGTCGTAGGGCTCAAGCCAGCCGTAGGGGCCGTAGTCGATGGTGAGGCCCAGAATGGACATATTATCGGTGTTGAGCACACCGTGCACGAAGCCCACCGTCATCCAGTGCGCTACCAGCACGGCGGTGCGCCGCGCCACCTCGGCAAACCACTGCTCATACACCGCCGGCGAGGGCTCGCCCAGCTCGGGGTAGTGATGGCGAATGGTGTAGTCGGCCAAGGCCCGCAGGTTGTCCATTTCGCCGCTGGCTGCCATCAGCTGAAAGTTGCCGAAGCGAATGAACGTGGGCGCTACCCTGGCCACAATGGCGCCCGGCTCGGGGGCGGGGTGGCCGTCGTAAAACATGTCGCGCACCACCTCGGCGCCCGTGCTCACCAGGCTCAGGGCGCGGGTGGTGGGCAGGCCCAGGTGGTGCATAGCCTCGCTGCACAAAAACTCGCGCAGCGACGAGCGCAGCACCGCCCGGCCATCGGCCCGGCGCGAGTAGGGCGTGGGGCCGGCGCCCTTCAGCTGGATTTCCCAGCGGCGGCCATCCACGGCCGGTACCTGGCCTAGCGAGATAGCCCGGCCATCGCCGAGCTGCCCGGCCCAGTTGCCAAACTGGTGCCCGCCGTAGCGCGCCGCAAAGGGCTTCATGCTGGGGGTGAGAATGTTGCCGGCCAGGATATTGAGCGCCGCGCTGCGCTCGGATGGCCGGGCTAGGCCTAGTAATTCGCCCAGCTCATCGGACCAGGCCAGCAGGCGTGGCGCGGGCACGGGCGTGGGGCGCACCCGCGAGTAGCAGTAGCCCGGCACCTGGCGCGAGCCACTAGGGCCGGCCTCCTCGCCGCGCAGCTCTTCTACAAAAGGATTTTCAAACGTGACTTCGTCGAGCGGTAGGGTAGGCATAGTAGTAGGGGCTAGGGCCGCAGCGGGCGTACCTGCTTCGCAAACGCGGGGCCGGCCGCCATGTTTCAAGTTTGGAGCCGTCGCCCGTGCCCTGTAAAAAGCTAAGCTGGGCTAGGGCGTCCTAAACGGTTCTGCCAGTATCACGTATAGTAGCGGGCTGCGGCTAACCCGCCGCTTTTTTTCACTAGCCTTTTCCCCTGTCATGAAACTCCCCCTGCTTTTAGCTGCCGCCCTGGCCTTCACTACCAGCGCCGCCCTGGCTCAAACTGTAGCCCCCGGCACCGCACCCGGCGCCCAAACCGGCAACCCTTCTAATATGCCGAGCGCCGGCACCACTACCGACCAGACCACGAACACCAGTGGCCGCATGGATAATATGTCGGGCATGAGCCACAACGATAAGAAAATGATGCGCAAAAGCCGCAAAATGAAGTCGTCGGATGGCTCAATGAAAGCCAAAACAAAGATGTAAGAAACGCTGCTAGCCCCGGCTAGCTGGTTTGATGTTACCAAAGAAGCCCTTGTTGTCAGCAAGGGCTTCTTTGTTGGGTTGAGTTGCTACCACGCTTTTATTCCGTTAATGTCCACTGCTGCTTCCACCACGTCCGCCGGCCATTCGGTTGCCGAGCCACTTACCATAGCCCTGGCCGGCGCCACCGGCGACCTGGGCCACCGCATTGGGCTAGCCCTGCTAGACCGGGGCGCGCGGCTGCGCGCCTTGGTGCGCCCCGCCAGCGCCGCCAAGCCAGAAATTACGGCGCTACGCGAACGCGGTGCCGCTATCGTCGAGGTTGATTTCAACAATGCGGCAGCCCTGGCTAGGGCCTTCGCGGGTGCCGACTGTGTGGTGTCGGCGCTCTCGGGCCTGCGCGACGTGATAGTAGATGCGCAAACACAGCTGCTCAATGCCGCCGTGGCGGCCGGCGTGCCGCGCTTTATTCCGTCCGATTATTCCATCGACTACACCAAGCTGCCCGAGGGTTCGAACCGCAACCTGGACCTGCGCCGCGAGTTTGGCCGCCGGCTCGACCAGGCATCCATCCAGGCCACCTCGGTGCTCAACGGCATGTTTACGGACCTGCTGACTGGTCAGGCGCCGGTTATTCTGTTCAAAATCAAGCGGGTGCTCTACTGGGGCTCGGCCGACCAGCCGCTCGATTTCACCACCATTGCCGACACGGCCGCCTTCACCGCCGCCGCGGCCCTCGACCCCACCACGCCGCGCTACCTCCGCGTGGCCGGCGAAGTAGCCACCGTGCGCGACTTGCAAGCGGCCGCTGCCGCCACCACAGGCCAGCGTTTCGGCCGCTTGCGCGCCGGCGGCTTGTGGCTGCTCAAGCTGATGAGCCGCATAGCGCGGCGCCTGGCTCCGGCGCCCAAAGAAGTATTTCCACCGTGGCAGGGCATGCAGTACCTGCACAATATGTTCACCGGCTTGCCCAAGTTTTCGTCGCTCGATAACGACCGGTATCCTGACCTCAAGTGGACGACGGTGCGCGAAGTGCTGGCAACGCGGAAGTAGGGTAGGAGGGATAATCAAAAAAATAAGGCCGTCATGCTGCGCTTACCGAAGCATCTCTACTGCGCCGTTCGGATAACGTTCGGTAGAGCTGCTTCGGCAAGCGCAGCAGGACGGCCTTAATTTACTTCGCAAACTCCTACAGCCCCGGAATCACATCGAGCAGGCTGTGGCCCTTGGTAGCCACGGCCTCGCGATACTGATTTTTAATCACGTTTTTGATGATTTCGCTGGTGTCGCGCTCGCCGCGGGCCAGGGCCTTGGCAAACT
The DNA here is from genome assembly GCF_017571525.1 of Hymenobacter sp. BT559. Taxonomy (GTDB): domain Bacteria; phylum Bacteroidota; class Bacteroidia; order Cytophagales; family Hymenobacteraceae; genus Hymenobacter; species Hymenobacter ginsengisoli. The sequence continues at coordinate 88,702 of NZ_JAGETY010000010.1, forward strand.
CAATGGCCTGCGTGGTGCTCACTTTGCCCGGCATGGCGGGCTCATTGGGGTCCACGATGCAATCCACTACTACCGGGCCGTCGTGGGCCAGCGCCTGGCGGATAACGTGCTCGGCGTCTTTGGTTTCGGTCAGGGTAAAACCCGTGGCACCGCAGGCATCAGTAAATTTGGCGAAGTCGATGGGCTGGAGGTCTACGCCAAATTCGGGGTTGCCTTCCATCACAATCTGCTCCCACTTTATCTGGCCATAAGCGCGGTTGCTGAATACAAACACCTTGATAGGCAGCTTGTAGCGCACGGCGGTGGCCAGCTCGCCCATTAGCATCGTAAAGCCGCCATCGCCCACTAGGGCCACCACCGGCCGGCCGGGGTGCGCCACCGACGCCGCAATGGCGTAGGGCAGGCCGGCGGCCATGGTAGCGAGCAGCCCCGAGGTCGAAAACAGCATGTGTTCCTGCATCTGAATGTAGCGGGCGGCCCAAGTTGTGTTGTTGCCGCAGTCGCAGGTCACGATGGTGTTTTCGGCCAGCAAGGGGCTCAGCGTGAGCGGTACGGTTTGGGGCTTCATGGGGCTCGCCTCCTGGCTGCCGCGCTCGTGCAGCAGCTCGCGCCACGACTTCATGCGGTCCTGCGCTTTCTCTAAGAACTCGCGGTCGTCTTTGCGCTGCAGCAGCGGCAGCAGGGCTTGCAGCACGGCGCGGCTGTCGCCGAGCAGGCCCACTTCTACGGGCGTGCGCAGCCCGATGTGGCTGGCATCGAGGTCTATCTGCACGGTGCGCGCCTGGCCCGGCTTGGGGTAATAATCGAGGTAGGGGAAGTGCGAGCCCACGATAATGAGCGTGTCGCACTCTTCCATAGCATCTTGCGAAGGCGCCGTGCCCAGCAGCCCGATGCCGCCGGTGGTGTAGGGCGAGTCGTCGGGCACTACGCCCTTGCCCAGCAGCGCCTTCAGGATGGGGCCACCCACCGTTTCGGCCAGCTGCACCACTTCGGTGCGGGCGTTGAGGGCGCCCCGGCCAGCGAGAATGGTCACCTTTTTGCCCGCATTGATAACGTCGGCGGCCTTTTGCAGCTGCGCCTGGCTAGGGACCACATCGTAGCTCACGGGCGTGGGGCTGGTGTGGTGCTCCACGTTCATCTGCGACACCTTGTCGTTGCTGGTCGTCCACTCCTGCAAGTCCTTGGGGAAGGAGAGGTGGGCTACCGTGCGCTGGCTGAGCGCCGTGCGAATGGCTTGGTCCGTAATGCTTTCGACGTGCTCAGGGCCCATCACACGCTCGTTGCAGGCGGCCACATCGGCAAATACTTTTACCAGGTCCACATCCTGCTGCCAGTAAGTACCGCTGAGGTCGTGGGCCGCGCTGCCCGTGATGGCCAGCACCGGCTGCCCGTCGTACTTGGCATCGTAGAGGCCGTTGAGCAGGTGAATGCCGCCCGGCCCGCCCGTAGCCAGGCACACCCCGAGCTTGCCCGTAAACTTGGCGTAGCCGCAGGCCATGAAGGCGGCCGATTCTTCGTGGCGCACCAGCACCACTTTCAGCTTGTCCTGGTGCGTGCGTAGCGATTCATAGAGGCCATTAATGCCATCGCCGGGTAGGCTGAAAATGGTATCGACGCCCCAGGCCAGTAGTCGTTCGACCAGGAGGTCGGCTCCGGTTTTTGCCATGAGAGAGGGAGAATTGGAAATCGTGAGAAGTACTGATTTGCTTTACGTGGCCGGGCTGGCTAGGGTATATAGCCAGTTGCCAATTACAAATTCGGGCTGCCTGCGTAAGCGGCAATGACTTCGCCTTCCCCAGTTTTCAACTTTGCTTATGCACCTCCCAACCCTGAAACGCCCCCTGCTACTAGCCGCCTGCCTGCTGACTATCGGCACCGCCCTGGCCCAAACTGCCGTGCCCGCCAACGTGCCGGGTGCCCTGCCCGTGGCGCCACCCGATGCGTCCAGCGCCGGCGGCCCGCGTGCCCACCGCCGCACCGGGCAAGTGCCCGGCATGACCCACCGCGACAAAAAGCGGCTGCGTACCCTCACCAAAGTGCCCGCCAACCCCGATGGCTCCATGCGAATGCCACCCAAGTAAGCCGGTAGTTCGGGCCTGCAAAGTTGGCCAAAGTAGCGCTCAGCTTAGTCGTAAGTGCTTGCGCAGACGGCCTTGTGCTGGTTGGCGCCGCCGCTAGAGCCGCCTACGACAACGCCTGGGGCGGAGGCGAGCCCGAGCCAGCCGGCCGGGTACGGTCGCTGGGCAGGGGCACAAACTCGTGGTTGTCGGTGGGGGGCAGCGCAATGCGGCCGGCTTGCCAGTCGGCCTTGGCCTGCTCGATGCGCTCGCGGCGCGACGACACGAAATTCCACCAGATAAAGCGCTCGCCCAGCGGCTCGCCCCCTAGCAGCATCAGGGTGCTGGGCTCGCGGGCCACCAGCACCGGGTCGAGGCCCGGGGTGAACACCAGCAGCTGGCCCGGCGTGTATACCTGGCCGCTCACCTCCACGCTGCCCTTGGCCACGTAGGCGCCGCGCTCGGGGTAGCCGCGCGGCAGCCCAAAGCGCGCCCCGGCTTGCAGCACCACGTGCACATAAAACAGCGGCGAGTGCGTTTCGACGCTGTTTTTCAGTCCGTAGGCGTCGCCCGCAATCAGCCGCATCCACACGCCGGTATCGGTGAAGATGGGCAGCTCGCCGGGCTGGTAGTTGCGGAAGGTGGGCGCCTGCTCTTCATCGGCCTCGGGCAGGGCTACCCAAGTTTGCAGCATTTCGAGGGCGCCGCCCGCCAGGGCCGCCGGGTCCTCAAACCGCTCGGAATGGGAGATGCCCGAGCCAGCCGTCATCCAGTTTACCTCGCCGGGCCGAATAATCTGCTCCACACCCAGGCTGTCGCGGTGCGTCACCTGCCCGCCAAACAAGTAGCTCACCGTGCTCAGCCCGATGTGCGGGTGCGGCAGCACATCGAGGCTGGCCAGCTGCGTGGGCGCTACCTGCACTGGCCCGGCGTGGTCCATAAAAATAAAGGGGCCTAGCATGCGCCGCAGCCGGTAGGGCAGGATGCGTTTCACGGCAAACCCCGGTGCCAAGGCGGCCGGGCGGGCATCAATAACGAGGTCGAGCATAAACGTAAGCGTAGGGCTAGGCTGCTAAATGTAGGGAATCGCGCAAAAAGGCAAATGGCTTAACATATGCTTTGTAATGCAAAGTTCTTTTGCTTTCTTTGCGCCACTTTCACTTTTCACCTCCCTCACGACCATGACCCTAGCTAAAAGCCTTATGGGAGTAGCGCTTGCCACGGCGCTGCTGTTGCTGATTCCCTTGGTGGCCATGCAGTTTACTACCGAAGTGGTATGGACGCTTTCCGATTTCGTAGTAGCCGGCGCGCTGCTTTTTGGGGCGGGCCTCACGTTTACCCTGCTGGCGCGGCTGGGCAATAATCGCCCTTACCGGCTGGCGATGGGCGTGGCGGTGGCGGCCGGGCTGCTGCTGGTGTGGGCCAACCTGGCCGTGGGGCTGATAGGCAACGAGCACAGCCCCGCCAACCTGCTGTTTGGCAGCGTGTTGGTAGTAGCGCTCGGCGGGGCGTTTGCGGCGCGGTTCCGGCCGCTGGGCATGTCGCGCGCCATGTTTGCGGCAGCGCTTACCTACGTCACGGTTGCGGCTATTGCGCTGTCTAGCTGGCCGCCCGCCGCTGCCACCGCCGAGCCGTCGGCGAACCTGCCCAATATGCTGGTTGGCAATGGAGTATTTGCCGCGCTGTGGGTGGTTTCGGGCTGGCTGTTTCGGCGGGCTGGTAGTGCCGGCCCGCAACTGGTTTAGCAGCCTGCGCTAGCCCTTGGCGCCCGTATTAAGGCTTGCGAATGTGGATAGACTGGCCCACTAGCTTCCACTGTCCGTCAATCTTTTCCAGCAGCCGCAACTCGTAGGAGTAGGTTTTTTGCCCATCCTTGGCGGTCGATTCTTCGTCGTGGCTGACCCAGGCCGTAGTGCCTGCCACGTGCATCTTGTAGTTGGAGTTGACGGCGGCCCCGCCCTGCCCCATGGAGGGGGAGGGCGCTATCATCAGGGCCGGTGGAATATCCAGGGCCTTGCCATCGCCAGTCGAAACCAGCACGCGGCTGTAGGGCTGAATGTGCCAGCATGCGGCGTGGCCCGCTACGTCGCCGGCGCGCCAGGTAGCCGATTCTTTTTCCAGCAGCTGCTTAATGGCAGCGGTATCGTCCATGGGCTGGCTACAGCCGGTTAGTACGCAGCTGGCAAGCAGCCCGAGCAGCAATTTCATACGGGTGGGTTGGGGAAAGTTGGTCAGGGCAAGCAGCCTGGTCAGCAAGATAGCGCGGCCGCGTTAGGGGTAGATAAGCAAGAGCTTGCCGCTAGCCCTCCGCCGCACGGCAGGAGCAGGGTAACCTCCTCCGTAAGAATAAGGAGGAGTAAGAGGCGGGTATTTGGGCACAGTGCCAGTAAAACAATCCGCTCCGGCGGATGGTCTTAGCACGGGCCGCATTTGCAGAAAAGCGGCTCCTCAACATCTGCTCATCTATCTCCCTATGCACATTGGAATCATTGGCGCTGGCCACATCGGCAGCGCTCTCGCCGTTCGGCTCACCAGCCTCGGCCACTCAGTAGCTATTGCGAACTCCCGCAGCCCCGAAACCTTGACGGACTTGGCCCAAAAAACCGGCGCTACGCCCGTAACGGCCAAAGAAGCAGTCCGCGATGCCGACCTCATTGTGGTGACTATTCCGCTGAAAAGCATCCCCGACCTGCCCAAAGACCTTTTTGAGGGCGTGCCCGCTGATGTGCCGATTATCGACACCAGCAACTATTATCCCTTGCTGCGCGATGGCCAACTCCCCGAGCTGGAAAGCGGTGACCTCACCGAGAGCGAGTGGGTGCAGCAGCACCTAGGCCGCCCAGTGCTGAAGGTGTTCAACAACATCTTCGCTGCCAACCTCCAAAACAACGGCAAGCCCGCCGGTACGCCCGGCCGCATCGCGCTACTGGTAGCCGGCGACGATGCCGCTGCTAAGCAGAAGGCAATGAAGCTAGTAGAAGAGCTAGGCTTCGACGCCGTGGATGGTGGCAGCCTGCACGAGTCGTGGCGCCAGCAGCCGGGCTCGCCCTTGTACTGCACCGATTTGTCGGCCGATGAAGTGAAGAAGGACCTCGCCAACCTGGGCACCCAGCGCACGCCCGAGCAGCACGCTGAATTTCTGGCCAACCAGGCCGCATCGGAAAAGCAATTGCAGGCGCAGGGCGTTAAGCTCTAAGAGACGACATACGTGGGCTAGCCAACGGATTGGTCCTTAGGTTAAAAAAGCAAGCGTTCGTCATGCTGAACGCAGTGAAGCATCTCTACTGCATCGTTGGGCAAAACCAGACGGTGCGGTAGAGATGCTTCATTGCGTTCAGCATGACAGCCGTTTGCAAGTTCGTAGTTAGGAGGCCATCCTATTGCTAGCCTTTACCAAGGCAAAATGCCGTCGGCAGAGGACATCGTGCCAGTAGGTCCCTCAGTCGGTAGCAGGGCCAGCCGAATGGCTTCCGCCGCGCCCTGCGCGGGCGTATCGGTGCCTTCAAAGCCGTTGAGGTCGGTGGCGGTGTAGCCGGGCGCGGCCGAGTTTACCTTGATGCCTGTGTCGCGCAGCTCGAAGGCTAGCTGCACGGTAAGCATGTTCAGCGCGGCTTTCGAGGCCGAGTACCCGAGCAATGCCCAGTCGTGTTGCCCCACGATGGTGAGCGAGCCTAGCGGACTCGACACGTTGACGATGCGCCCCGCCGCGGCCTGCTTCACCAGCGGCAAAAACGCCTGGGTCACGGCCAGCGTGCCCAGGAAATTGGTTTGGAGCGCTTGCTCTACACTGCGCACGTCAGCATTGACGGGCGAGCCGTCGCCGGGCACATTGATGGCCGCATTGTTGACCAGGATGTCGAGGTGGCCTTCTTCGCGTTGCAACTGCGCCGCTGCGGCGGCTAGGGTAGCTTGGTTGCTTAGGTCTACTTCGAGAAAGCGAACGTCGCCTTCGGCGGACAGCTCGACTACGGCTTGCTGGCCTTTGGCGGCCTCGCGGGCCCCTAGGTACACCCGGCAGCCCGCTTGCAGTAGCCCCCGCACTATTTCGAAGCCGATGCCTTTGTTGCCACCAGTGACCAGCGCTATTTTCTGATTTGCCATGTTGCCTGTGGGTTTGGCCTCCTAGGGGATGGAGGCGAGTAAGTACCCCACAAAGGTCCGGGCTGTAGGAAAGGGGTAAACTTCGCCAGTCAACCCATCGGTTTTAGATTTCAAACATATTGGTGTAGGTTTGAAATTGCTGCACAGTAGCGCGGACTTTCAGTCCGCGAGTGCATAAGCTTATTACCCATAACTCGCGGACTAAAAGTCCGCACTACTTACCGCTATACCCCAAACACCGCCAGCCGCCGGAAATCCCCCGGCGTTTGGCTGGCGTGGCGCTTGAAAAAGGTGCAGAAGTGCGCCACATCGGCAAAGCCCAGGCTATCGGCAATTTCCGAAACGCTCCAGGCGGTTTGCTTCAGCAAGAGCTTGGCTTCCTGCGCCAGGCGGCGGCTGAGGAGGGCGGTGGTGGTGTGGCCGGTCGTCTCCTTCAGCACGCGGTTGAGGTGGTTGACGTGCACGGCTAGTTGGTCGGCGTAGTCGGTGGCGGTGCGCAGGCGCAGCGGCGGCTGCGGGCTCTGGCGCGGAAACTGCCGCTCTAGCAACTCCGTGAATTGGGTGGCCACGCGGGCGGCGGCGCTGTGCGTAGCCAGCGGGATGGGGGCCGGCTGTAGCTTCTGCACCAGGTGAATCAGCTCCCAGAGGTAGGTGCGCAGCAGGTCGTGCTTGTAGGCGTAGCCCGACGAAAGCTCGCGCGCCATCTTCTCAAAAATAGCTTCGAGCGCCACGCAGTCGGCCGCGGCCACGTCCCACACCGGGTAGGCGCCAGGCTGAAAAATCGGCAGCTCCGCCAGCAGCACCCCGGTGCGGGCGGGCAGCAGAAAGGCATCGTCGAAGAGGCAGCTATAGCCCGCAAAATCTTCGGTGAGCGGCAGCCACCGGTAGGGCACGCGCGGCGTCACCAGAAATAAGGTAGTATCGCCGACGTGCGGGGCCTGGTCGGCACACTCCACTTGGCTGCGCCCGCGGCAGAGCGTGATTTTGTAGTAGTCGCGCCGGTTAAACGTCATCGGGGGCGTCCCGCGCAGCTCCGCCAACGGGAACACGTTGAAATGCCCCACGCCTTGTCCCATATCCGGCGGTGGCACCACGCCAGCTGCGGATTCAGGACCTGGGGCCAGCGCCTCGTAAAAGGTGGCTAGGGTATTCGGTTTCATAGGGGCAAGTGTACGAAGTGCGCGGGCGAGTAGGTGACCCATTCAGCGTCTGTCATGCTGAGCTTGTCGAAGCATCTCTACCGAACGATACCCTAGCGGTGCGGTAGAGATGCTTCGACAAGCTCAGCATGACAGACTTTAGTTAAGCTGGCTCGGGAAAGGAACTAAGCCAACGGCTCGTAGTTTTGGAAATATGGAAGTAGCAGCACGCACCCTTTATTAAAACCAGTATGCCAACCACTCTCATCTTAGAACCTGCTAATGATACCGACCTGCACTTGCTGTTAAGCTTGGCGCAGCGCCTGGGTGTAAAAGCTACTGCTTCCCCAGCAGCTACCCTGTCGCTAGAGGAACGGGAGCGTCGCTTTCTGGCCCTGTTCGGCGCTTGGCAATCTGACGAAACTGGCGACGAAATCAACCAGATGCTGCAAGCATCCCGCCAGAGCAATCGCCCCGACGTAGAACTATGAGTGCTGGCTACTTGCTCGATACCAACATCTGCGTACACTTTCTGCGCGGCGAGCACCAGCTCCAAGCCAGATTTGCCGCGCTCGGTTTAGCGCAGTGTTTCGTGTCCGAAATAACTGTGGCCGAGTTGCTATTCGGGGCCGCTAATAGTGCACCCGTTTGGCAGGCTCGCCAGCGGCAGCAAGTAGCCGAGTTTCAGGCATTGTTTGCCGAACAAGTACTCCCTATCGGCCCCGCGCTGGCCATATTCGCCGAGCAAAAAGCCGCTCTGCGCCGCATTGGGCGGCCGATAGATGATTTTGATATTCTGATTGGGAGCACGGCGCTGGCTCACGGTCTTACCCTCGTCACGCGCAACACTCGGCACTTCACTAACTTTTCTAATCTGGTGCTGGAGAACTGGATAGACCAGCCTTAGCTTACAATGCAAACTCGACATGCTGATTGGCAGCGCGGCGGTAGCGCACGGCTGCACGCTGGTGACGCGCAATACCCGCTACTTTGCCGATATGGTTGGTATCGTGTTGGAAGATTGGGTGTAGGAGTATGAGGATGGGCAGCAGGCGGGGTAGTTGTTCTGCTGTAGCTTACTACTATGTGGTGGCGGTAATATTAGTTGCAAGCCGGCGTCAGTTACAATAATTTCACTCCTTATCAAATCGCCAAAGTGGCTACTCGACCCAAACTAGCTTGTCTGCTATTCTTCTGCACATCATTTGCGCCTATCGACGGCCGATATTGGGCTGCGGGTGAGGCGTTAATCAAAAATTTACGTGCGCAGTCCCCCGCCTTTGAGGGGGTTGCAATGCGTGACTATACTTATAAAGACCTTGACAACGATAACGTCTATGAAATTATAGAAACAGTAAATAAGCTAGAAGAAGGCGCTCCCGGGTGGCTCAATAGCGAAATTTCCCCAGCCTTCGATTTACATAGAGTATACAATTACAAAGCAGGGAAATTTCAGAAGGATTACCGGCCATTTGCTGAGTATGTAGAGCAGCGTATAGAGTTTTATAAATTCTGGAAAAGACAAATCCAAAATTCCTCTCTATTATCAGAGGATTCACAAGAATTAGTAAAGGCCAATAAGCAGACCTTTATCAAAGAGTTAGACCGGCTTATTGCTGCAATGGAAGGCGTGAAGAATAAATGATACTGCTAAAATGTCCATTTGATACATTATTTGAAATGCATTTGTAGTCAAAAAGTCCGATTCCCTACTTCTGCACCTCGTTTGCTAGTACCCTCGTACAATCTTCTTAACCCGAAGCACCTACCGAGAACTAAGCAAACCAATGGACTTTAAAAACTTCACCATCAAGGCACAGGAGGCCGTGCAGAAGGCCACCGAGATTGCCGGAGCCAACCAGCAGCAGGCTATCGAAACGGGCCACCTGCTGAAGGCTTTATTACAGAACGACGAGAACACCCTGGCCTTCTTAGGTAAGAAACTGGGCGCCAACATGGCCAATCTCGGCCAGCGGCTCGATGCCATCGTGCAGGCCTACCCTAAGGTGAGCGGCGGCTCGCCCTACCTGGCCAATGATGCGGCCAATGCCGTGCAGCGCGCCAACACCCAGATGAAGGACATGGGCGACGAGTTCGTGTCCGTCGAGCACCTGCTGCTGGGCATCTTGGGCGGCAAAGACAGCGTGGCTAGCCTGCTCAAAGACAACGGCTTTACGGAGAAGGACCTGAAAGCCGCCATCCAAGAGCTGCGCGGGGGCCGCAAGGTGACCAGCCAAACCGCGGAGGAGCAGTACCAGAGCCTCAACCGCTACGCCATCAACCTAAACGAGCGCGTGCGCAGCGGCAAGATGGACCCCGTTATCGGGCGCGACGAGGAAATCCGCCGCGTACTCCAGATTTTGTCGCGCCGCACCAAAAACAACCCCGTGCTGCTCGGCGAGCCCGGCGTAGGTAAAACTGCCATCGCCGAAGGCCTGGCCCAGCGCATCGTGGCCGGCGACGTGCCCGAGAACCTGCAAGACAAAACCTTGATGAGCCTCGACCTAGGCCTGCTCGTGGCCGGCGCCAAGTACAAGGGCGAGTTTGAGGAGCGCCTCAAGGCCGTTATCAAGGAAGTGACCGACGCCGAAGGCCAGATTATTCTTTTCATCGACGAGATACACACCCTGATTGGGGCCGGTGGTGGGGGCGAAGGCGCTATGGACGCCGCCAACCTGCTCAAGCCCGCCCTGGCCCGCGGCGAGCTGCACGCCATCGGCGCCACCACGCTCAAGGAATACCAGAAATACATCGAGAAAGACAAGGCCTTGGAGCGCCGCTTCCAGGCCGTAATGGTGGACGAGCCGAGCGTGCCCGACGCCATCAGCATCCTGCGCGGCATCAAGGAGAAGTACGAACTGCACCACGGCGTGCGCATCACCGACGACGCCGTGATTGCGGCCGTGGAGTTGAGCAGCCGCTACATCACCGACCGCTTCCTGCCCGACAAGGCCATCGACCTCATGGACGAGGCTGCCGCCAAGCTGCGCATCGAGCTGAACTCTATGCCCGTGGAGCTCGACGAAATCCAGCGCCGCATCATGCAGCTAGAGATTGAGCGCGAGGCCATTCGGCGCGAAGACAACAAGGACCGCGAGGCCGTGCTCAGCAAGGAGCTAGCCGAGCTAGGTACCCAGCGCGACGAGCTGAAAGCCAAGTGGGAGGGCGAGAAATCAGTCCTGACCAACATCCAGACCGAGAAGGAAAACATCGAGCGCTTCAAGACCGAAGCCGAGCAGGCCGAGCGCCAGGGCGACTACGGCCGCGTGGCCGAGCTGCGCTACGGCAAAATCCAGGAGGCCGAGCAGAAGCTCAAAACCTTGCAGGACGAAGCCAACGCCAATAAAGACGGCGGCGGCATGCTACAAGAAGTAGTAACCAGCGAGGACATTGCCGAGGTAGTGGCCAAGTGGACGGGCATCCCGCTGAGCAAAATGCTGCAATCGGACCGCGACAAGCTCCTAGGTCTCGAAGCCGAGCTGGGCCGCCGCGTGGCTGGCCAGAGCGAAGCCATCGCCGCCATCTCGGATGCCGTGCGCCGCTCGCGTGCCGGGTTGCAAGACCCCAAGCGGCCTATCGGCTCGTTTATCTTCCTAGGTACCACCGGGGTAGGCAAGACCGAGCTAGCCAAGGCCCTGGCCGAGTACTTGTTCAACGACGAGAACGCCATGGTGCGCATCGACATGAGCGAGTTTCAGGAGCGCCACGCCGTATCGCGCCTCATCGGCGCGCCTCCCGGCTACGTGGGCTACGACGAGGGCGGCCAGCTCACGGAGGCCGTGCGCCGCAAGCCTTACTCGGTGGTGCTGCTCGACGAGATTGAGAAAGCGCACCCCGACGTGTTCAACATCTTGCTGCAAGTGCTCGACGATGGCCGCCTCACCGACAACAAAGGCCGGGTGGCGAACTTCAAGAACACCATCATCATCATGACCTCGAACACGGGGGCCGACATCATTCAGAAGAATTTCAAGGAGCTGAATGAGTACAACCACGAAGAAGTGGTGGACCGCACCCGCGACGAAGTAGTGGAGCGACTGCGCCAGCACATGCGCCCCGAGTTCCTGAACCGCATCGACGAAATCGTGATGTTCCAGCCGCTCAAGCGCAAGGAAATCCGCAAGATTGTCGATATCCAGTTCAAGCAAATCCAGCAGCGCCTGCAGGAAGCCGGCATTAGCCTCGAAGCCACCGACGAGGTACTCGACTACCTCGGCGAGCAGGGCTTCGACCCGCAGTTCGGCGCCCGCCCGCTCAAGCGCGTGCTCCAGCGCGTCATCCTCAACGAGCTGAGCAAGGAGATACTCTCCGGCAAAGTGAGCAAGGACGCCGTTGTTGAGGCGGTGTTGGAGGACGGTGCCGTGCACTTCGAAAACGTGGAGCTGCCGACTGTTTAATAGAGGTAATTTATACAAAAAAGCCCCGCTAGCCTAGGTTAGCGGGGCTTTTTTGTATAAACCTGGTGTCAGCGTTTCTCCGCTACCAGCACCAGCGAGCCAAACGGCAGGCTGATTTTTCCATCTACCGCTAGGGGCTCCAATTTGGTAAATAGCGCCGACTTGATAGCGGCGCGGGTATCGTCGGTGGCCTGGCTCATGGCGGTCACTACGGGGGCGGCTACTTCCATCATATTTTGCCAGTATCCCTCGGGGCCGTCAAAGGTGACAGTGCCTTGTACCTCTTTCTCGCTGATAGTTTGGAAGCCAGCTTGGGTGAGCAGGCCGGCCAGCATGCCGGGCTGGGCGCAGCGAAACATGCCAGTGGCGCCCGGTGCGGGAGTGGGGAGCGTAAGGTGCGCGCCCATGGTGCCCATCATAGTGCCTATCCAGGGGTTGTGAGGCGGGGCCGACCACACGCAGGTGGCTAGCCGGCCGCCGGGCTTTAGCACCCGGTACATTTCCTGGGCGGCGAGCAGCATATCGGGGAAAAACATGAAGCCCATGCGGCAGCTGATAGCATCGAAGCTTTGGTCGGCAAAGGGAAGCGCACAGACATCACCAGCTACTGCTTCGTAATTGGGGAGGGCTTGCTGGGCGGCTTTTTCGCGGGCTACTGCCAGCATGCCTTCCGAGAGGTCGAAGCCAGTGACGTGGCCGCGGGGGGCTAGCCGAGCGATGGATAGGCCGGGCTCGCCGGTGCCGGTGGCTACATCCAGCACGTGGTCAGTTTCCTTGATTTGGAGCGCGTCGATAATCTCCTGGCCCATCGGGCGCATAAAGTTCATGGTCCAAGTGTCCCACTTCTTCCAGCCGGGCGAAAACTTGTCCCAGGTTTGCTGTTGCTGGTCGCGGATTTGTGTAAGGGCGGCTTCCATAGTCAAAACGTTGAGTAGAAAAATGGAGTGAATTCCGGCAAGTATTTCTGCAAAAAGTAACGCAGCACTAGCAATGTGGCGGCTAGCCCCCCGTAGGGAGCGCCTAACGGCTAAGGGGGTATGGGGAAGCTGAAAAATACGAGTAATTAACTGATAGTCAAAATAGACAGGTGGCGCAAAGGCATTGGTAGGTGCTGGTGCAGGGCCGGCCAGTGCGCAGCGGCTGCCATGGTAGCCAGGCCAGGCACATGGAGTTTAAAGCAAAAGCCCCGCTAGCGGTGGGCTAGCGGGGCTTACTATTAGTCTAATGGCTGCAGGTCCTTCTTTTTGATTCGCTGTCGAATCTTTTTTGGCAGCGGCTTGCCGGAGCGGTACGCGTTTTCAATCTCGCTCTCGCGCGCTTCGTTATAGGTTACCAGATTGGTTACGCCGATAGCAACCGGTGCAGCGACGAAACCGCCAAGCAGAATAGCTAGGCTGCCGCCGTCCACTTTGTCGCCGTCGATGTTCGGGCTGGCGAGGGCGCGCGTCATGGATAGGATGCCAGCAAGGCCAAGGTAGTTCCATCTTTTGCCACCGGTACGGCGCCGCTCAAACAGGCGGTTGATAGCCCGCAGCGTATCGGCGTGCGCGACTTCCGCTAGCTGGGCCGCCGTAAGGCCCACGGTCGAGGCTGCGGGGCGGATGTCGGGGGCCGACAGCGGGTCGTAATCGGATGGCAAGCCACGCAGCGGGGCAAAATTGCCGCGCAAACGCCGCGACACACTTGTACGCAAGTGCCCGGTGGCCGCTAACTCGCGGAGCACCTGCCGCTCGCGGCCGGGCCGGAACTGAATGCGTTTGTTCAACCCAATGAGTAGGAAGGCCGACCCGGCGACTACGCCCGGTGTCCACACACCGGCACTGGTAGTTTGCAGGGCTGGCAGGGTAGAGGCCAGGATGCTAGCCGTACCAAAGCCCAGCCAACCAGCCCCGCCGCCGCGCCGGCTCTTAAACAGCTTGCGAATGGCGCGGGCAGTATCGGCGCGGGTAAGGTTGGGGAGCGGGGCCGGCGTTGCTACCCTTGCGGAAGGCGTAGGGGGGCTAGCCGGAAGGGGTTGCGCCCGCTCGCTGCCGGGCTGGGCGGTGACGGAGGTTTGGGCGGCCGCCGGGCGCAGGGTGAAGGCGAGCAGCAGCAGTAACAGTAGTTTTTTACCCATTGACAAATGGTGTAGATTTGAAAAAAGCGGTACGAATATACAGGCATTAAGCTCCGCACTGAGGTTGAGCTAGCGCCGGCGCAAGAGGCGAAGTAGCTGCCCGCCTATAGTTGCTGGCTAGCCCTGCCTGGGGCGGGCAGAAAAGCAGAGGGCCTTCCGACAGCCAGAAATTGCGTAGCTCAGCCACATCAAAAACCACGAGCAGGCTGCTGGGTAGCAGCTCGGCTAGCCACCAATTATTTGGTTGAAAAACAGTGAATAGAATGAGCGTCGAAAGATTTCAGTAATTTTTTGTAAGTTGACGGCAACCATTCGACGCGGTGCCCCGAGTTCCTTGGCAGCTAGTAGTCACTTTTTAGCCTGTGGTTATGCCTACTCCTACTCCTGCCCAGCTTAGCGACCTGCTTGCCGGCTGCCGGGCATTGGACCGGGCTAGCCAGCGCGCGCTCTACCAGCAGTACTACGGCTTTGGCTTCGCCATTTGCCAGCGCTACCTCACCGACCGCGATGCGGCGCTGGAAGCCGTGAACGACGGCTTTCTCAAGATTTTTCAGGAGCTGCCGCGCTTCGATGCCACCCGCTACGCCGACCTGGCAGGCTCGCTGCGCGGCTGGATGCACCGCATTATGGTGCGCACGGCCATCGACCACTTTCGGGCCGAGCACCGGCATTCGCTGCACGCCGGCCTCGATGAGGTGGGGGAGGCGCACGCCGAGGCCAGCGCCGCCACACCGCTCGATGCCCTGTCGTTTGACGAGCTGCTGCGCCTGGTGGGGCAGCTCTCGCCGGCCTGCCGGGCGGTGTTCAACCTCTACGCCATCGACGGCTACACGCACGAGGAAATAGCCGAGCAGCTCAGCATCTCGGTAGGTACGTCCAAGTCTAACCTGTTCAAAGCCAGAGCCTCTCTCAAACAATTTCTTAAGTTAGAAAAGCATCATGCCTACGCCCACTATGTCAGATGAAGAGCTAGACTCGGTCTTTCGGCGCGTGGCAAATGAGTACTCGCCCGAAGTGCCCCCGCCCGGCGCCTGGGAGCGCCTGGACAGTCAGTTGGCCACCACTGCTACCACCCAGCAGCTGCGTGGCAAGGTGCTGCGTGCCTTCGGAGCCGAGGTAGCCACCCTAGCCGTATTGGTATGGCTGGGCTGCCAGCTACTGCCGGAGAATCAGCTCGCCCGGTTGCCGGAAGCCAAATTACCCGCTGCCACTACCCGGCTCGCGGCCACCGAAGCGAGCCGCCCCCGGCTCGCCGCTTCAACTGTATCCGCTAGCCCCGCTACCACGTCGGTGGGCGGTAGCTCAGCTGCAGTAGCCAGGCCTGATAAGCTATTGGCCAGCGTTTCTACCACTGCCGCGCAAGCCAGCGTGAGCCTGGCTGCCGAGGCTACGCCCGAGCCGACGGCGCTGGTTAGCGCTACCGCCAAGCGAGTGGGGCAGCGCCGACTAGCCGCTGGCCTGGCAACCGCCCCGGCTAGCCCTGCCGGGCCAATGGTGGCAACAGGTGATAAGGCCAGTCGCACATTATCAACTGCTGCAGCGCTTGGCAAAGCCCGGCGTGCTGCGCCAGCGGTAGCAGTTTTTGCTGCGGCTAGCCCTACTGCGTCGGCTACTCCGAGTGCTGCTGTTGCCAGCGCTTCTTTAGCAGCTGCTGAAGCGCCTGGTGGGGCCAAGCATCGTCAGCACGCGAAGGCCGCGCGCAACCAGGCGCTGCCAGGTGCTGTGCCTGGCGGCGGGCCTGCTCGCCAGGCGCGCCGCGCGACTGGGCTTGTGGCAAGTAGCTATTTGCCTGCTCCTAACACTAAAAAGACAGCGAAGAGCCAAGCAGGCGAGGCCGAGAGCCTGCCAGTGGCCAGGCTAGCCGAAGCCTCAATGGGCAGCCGCGCGGCGTGGCTATCGCTGGCCACTTACCCGCTGCCCGACTCGCTAGGGGGGGTGGCGCGCCTGCTGCCGGCCGACACGACGAAGGAGCAGAAGCCTCCGGCGCTGCGGCCGCCTTACCGGCTGGTGCTGGGGCTGCTGGGCGCGCCAGCCTTTAGCGCGGTGCGCACGCCCCAAACGGCCCAATTGGGTGGCGACTACGGCCTCACGCTCGAATACCTGCTCACGCCGCGTCTGCGGGTGCGGGCCGGGCTCATCAGCAGCCGCAAGCGCTACTACGCGGCTAGCTCCGACTACGAGGCGCCCGCGAACTGGCAGTGGTTTCCGGGCAATTATGAGCTGGATGCCAACTGCCGCATCACCGAGATTCCGCTTGATGTGCGCTTCGACGTGCTGCGCCGACCCACTTACGCCGTGTTTACCAGCGTGGGAATTAACTCGCTGCTGATGCGCAACGAGCAATACAGCTACGACTGGACCATGAACGGCCAGACCTTCACCAAAACGGCGCAGGTAGTCAATGGCTCCAATCACTTCCTGGGCGTGCTCAACCTGTCGGTGGGTGTCGAGCGGCCCATCGGCGGGCGTTGGTCGGCTCAGGTCGAGCCTTTCTGGCAGCTTCCGCTCGGCGGGGTAGGGGCCGGCAAGGTGCACCTGAGCAGCGCTGGCGCGGCGTTCTCCCTCAAATTTGGCCTGATACGGTAGCCGGACGCGGCTGCTAGGGCGCGGGCAGGCGCCTTCTCTACTGCCCACTCGCGGGCCCGGTGCGCACCGGGTTCGGCACCTGGCTGCGCCTCTGCGGGGGCTAGCGGCCGACACTTACTTCTCTTTTCATCAACGCTTTACCAAACATCGTCATGCTTGGACACTCTCTCTATGCCCGGCCGGTTCGCTGGCTGGCTGGTGCCACCGCGCTCGTGGTGGGCACATTGCTAGGCCTTGGTGCCTGCCAAAAAAAGGACGATAGCACCACCCCGGCCCCGGCGGCGCCCACGCCCACCATTCAGCTCATGCCCAATGCCGTGGTGGGGCCGCACCTCGCCGACTCGGTGGGCAACACGGTCTATTTATTCTCCCGCGACCTGGCGGGCACCAACAACTGCACCGGCGGCTGCGCCAGCGTGTGGCCCATCTTCTACACCTCGCACCTGGTGGTAGGTAATGGGCTGGATGCGAAAGACTTTGCTACCATTACTACGAGCACCGGCCAGCGCCAGACCACCTACAAAGGCTGGCCCATGTACTACTACGCCCCGGCCGATGCCAGCGGGCAGTTTGTGCGCGAAAAGCCCGGCCAGGTAACCGGCGACAACGTGGGCGGCGTGTGGTACACCATGCGCCCCGACTACAGCCTGCTGCTGGCCCGCACCAGCGTCACGAACAAGACGACCAACTTAGCTGCAACTAAGACGTTCCTGATTGATAGCCAAGGTCGTACGCTCTACACCTTCGCCAAAGACCAGACCAGCCCCAGCACCCAGGCTACCAACTGCACCGGGGGGTGCGCCACCGTGTGGCCCGTGTATGGCGGGGCGCCCGCCGTGCTGCCTTCGGGCCTGAAAAGCAGTGACTTCGGTACCCTGGCCCGCACCGACGGGACCAATGGCTACCCTAGCCAGCAAACGACTTACAAGGGCCTGCCGCTCTACTACTACGCCCCCGATGGCGGCACCCGCAATAAGGTGGAGGGCGATGGCGTGGGCAACGTGTGGTCGGTGGCCGCGCCGTGAGCAGCCGGGCCGGCCTAGCCCGCGCCCGGCTTCGGCTGGCCGCGGGCAATCTCTTTCATTTTAACGCATCAAGTATATGGTCATCAAGCTACTGACCCTGGCCAGCGCCGCGCTGCTGCTCGGGGCTTGCGCCTCGCAAAATGGCGAAGACCTGCTGGCTAGCGGGGGCGTGCCCACTCCGGCCTGCGACACCTCGCACGTCACGTATGCCGGCACGGTGGCGCCTATCCTGCAGCAATGCAGCGGCTGCCACGGCGGTAGTCAGCCCTCGGCCGGCTTTGCCGTGGGCAGCTATGCCCAGGTAAGCACCAAGGCCGCTAATGGCCAGCTGCTCGGCACCCTCAACCACGACGCCGGCTACTCGCCCATGCCCAAGGGCGGGGCCAAGCTCTCCGATTGCGACCTCGCCAAGCTGCGCCAGTGGGTGGCGGCCGGCGCGCCCAACAATTAACCTCTTTGCCATGCAACAGCTACAGCTTGTATGGGTGGTACTGCTGGGGTGGCTGGCTGCCGCCCCAGCCCAGTCGCCCACCCGTTTTTTTACCCGTACGGGCACCATCCGCTTTTTCTCGGCTACGCCGGTCGAAGACATTGCTGCTACCAACCAGCGGGTGGCGGCGGCCGTGGATGTGACCACCGGCCAGCTGGCTTTCACGGTGCCCATGCAGGAGTTTCAGTTTCCGAAAAAGCTGATGCAGACCCACTTCAACGAAAACTACGTGGAGTCGGAGAAGTACCCGAAGGCCTTGTTTGCGGGGCAGTTGGTGGGCTTTCAAGCCGCAGCCCTTGACCAAGGCGGGCCACAGCCGGCTGTGGCCGAGGGCGACCTCACCATTCACGGCGTGAAGCGGCACGTGCGGGTGCCCGGCACGCTCGAAAAACAAGGCAACCGCCTGCTGGTCAACGCCAAGTTTGCGGTCGAAACGGCCGATTACAACATTGAGATTCCGCTGCTGGTGCGCGGCCACATCGCCAAAACCGTGGACGTGACCGTGGCCCTGGCCTGCGACCCGCTGCCGCAGCCCTAATCCTTTCTGCTCTCTTATGAAAAGAATTTTTACCCTTGCGCGGCTGGCCCTGGGGCTGGCCGCTGTGCTCGTGCCGGGTCTAGCCCGCGCCCAGGACTTAATGCAGCAACTCAACAAGTTGTCGGCCGACAGTCTGCGGCTCAGCCTCGTGCAGGCCACCTTCAAAGGCACGCGCGTCATCAACGGGCAGTCGATAGAGACGCCGGGCGCGGGCACGCTGGTGTTTCTGATTTCGCACCGCTTTGGCGCGCTCAATAGCGGGGCCTACAACTTCTTCGGCCTCGACCAGGCCACTATTCGGCTAGGGCTCGAATACGGCATTACCGACCGGCTAGCTGTGGGCGTGGGCCGCAGCTCGATGGAAAAGACCTTCGACGGCTTTGCCAAGTACCGGCTGCTGCGCCAAAGCACCGGCGCCGGGGCCATGCCCCTATCGGTGACGCTGCTGGCCACCACAGCCCTCACCTCGCTGGAGTTTCAGCCGCAGTCTGAGCGCACGGGCGTTTCGCGCCTCACCTACACCTACCAGGCGCTGCTGGCCCGCAAGTTCAGCCCCAGCCTTTCGGTGCAGCTCATGCCTACGCTCGTGCACCGCAACTACGTTGACTTGCGCCGCGACCAGAACAATGTGTATGCCGTGGGCGCGGCCGCCCGCCAGAAGCTCACCAAGCGCTTTGCCCTTACCGGCGAATACTACTACCTGCTGCCCGGCGCCACCGCCGACAATTTTCGCAACTCGCTGGCCCTGGGTTTCGACATCGAAACCGGCGGCCACGTCTTTCAGCTGCACGTCACCAACTCGCCCGGCATGATTGAGAAGTTCTTCATTCCCCAAACCACGGGCAACTTCTTCAAGGGCGATATCTTTTTTGGCTTCAACATCTCACGCGCCTTCCAGCTCGGCGGCCGCCGGCCCTAAGTGAAGAACGGATTAAGCGGTGTTCTAGCCGCGTTGGTCGATGTGAATCAGGGGGAAATTATGTAAGTTATTGATTGGCAATAAGTTGCTTAAAAGTGAGCAAAAGCGCAAAAGCAGCCCTGGCACAGCGATTGAATTGGAAGGGGCAGACGCGTCGCTCTTTACTCCTTCTTTTTTCAATCCTTTCCAACCCCCTTCGCCATGAAAGCCTCCCTCTTTTCGTTCGTTGCCGCCGCTGCCCTCTTCGTTACTACTGCCGCTTCGGCCGCCACTCCCTTCGACCACGACCACGGCCGCGACTTGCGCCGGATGTCGCCCCGCGAACGCGCTCGCTACGAGCAGCAGATGCGCTTCGAGCAAGCCCAGCGTGAGCGCGATATGCAGCTAGCCCGTGAGCGGGCCCGCTGGGAAGCCCAACACCGCCACGGCCCGTCGTATGGCTACGGTTACGGCTACGGCCGCCGCTAGGCCTCCTGCCAGCTAGTGAAGAGCCCTGAGTCTCCCCGGCGAGATTCAGGGCTCTTTGTGCGTTTGGGGTACTACCTGGCAGCGGTGGCTAGGGTGCGCGGCGCGGTGTGGGTTGGCAACGATTGCGTAAATAAAGGCTTGCAGGCGGGCGGTAACTGCTCCGCCTCAGGAGGATATTCGAGGCATTCCCGCCCATTTTTCTTCCTGATTTATGCCCGCACATACTACCCGCGTGGTGCCTGGCCTCCGGGTGAGCCTGGTACTATTCCTGCTGCTGGCGTGCAGCGCCCGGCTGCTCGCTTATAACCTGACCGTGGCCCAGGACGGCAGCGGCGACTACCGCACCATTCAGGCGGCCGTGGCCGCAGTGCCGGATGGCCGCACGGCGGTATTCACCGTCTACATCAAGGACGGAATCTATAGCGAGAAAGTGACGGTGCCGGCCACCAAGCCCTTTGTGCAGCTGGTGGGCCAGAGCGTGGCCAATACCATCCTGACCTGGCACGACGACAACAAGACTCCCGACGGCAAGGGCGGTACGCTGGGCACCGGCGGCTCGGGCAGCATCGTGGTGAATGCCACCGACTTCTCGGCCCTCAATATGACGTTTGCCAATTCCTTCGGCAATGGCTCGCAGGCCGTCGCCGTGAGCCTATATGCTGACCGGGGGGCGTTTAAAAACTGCCGCTTCATGGGCAACCAGGACACGCTGCTGACTTATGAGCGCAACGGTGAGGTGTCGCGCCACTACTTCCGCGACTGCTACATCGACGGCAATGTGGACTTCATTTTTGGCAACGCCATCGCCATTTTCGACAACTGCACCATCTACGCCAAGGCCAGGATGGGCAACGCAACGACTTCATACATCACGGCGGCCAACACCCCGGCCATGCAAACCTACGGCTACCTGTTTCGCAATGCCAGGCTGCCCGACAATGGCACCACGCCCTACTACCTGGGCCGGCCCTGGCAGAATGCCGCCCGGTTTTCGGAGGCCGCCGGCACGCTGGCCCACAACAAAGTGGTGTTTCTGCACGCCCGGCTAGGCCCCCAGGTGCTGCCGACCGGCTGGGCCACCTGGGACGCGGGCACCGACGTAACGAAAATTACAAACGCCGAATTTGACTCCCGGGATTTCAACGGGCGCCCCGTAAGCGTTCGGCAGCGCGTGGGCTGGTCGCGGCAGCTAGCCCCCGCCGATACCCTGGTGTACACCCTGGCCACGCTGTTTGGCCTTGGCACGGGCACGGCCAGCCGCACGGGTACACCGGTGCCGACGGCCTGGAATCCGACGGCGCTCGGAGCCGAGTTTGGCACGTACCGGGCACCCGACATTGCTGTGGCCAACCTGCAAGCCTCGCTAGGCCCTGGCAAGGTTACCATCGAGTGGAACAGCAGCTGGGCAATGGCCGGCATCACCTACGAGGTGCAGTGCGCGCTTGATAACGTGCACTTTGTGCGGGTAAGCCGCCAGACGGCCCGCACCGATGCGCAGTACAACTTCACGGCCACCGATGCGCTGCCGGCCGCGGGCACAAGCTGCTACTACCGCGTGGTAGCCACCAAAAAGGGCCTAGCCCCGCACACCACGCCCAGCGTGCTGGTGGCAATGCCGGCCCGGCCGTAGGCGCGGGCGCAGCCCCCTAGCCTTTAGCGCGGTGCGCCGTTTCTTTGCGGCCGATGTCGCTTTTCACAACCTACCTTCAGCTAGGGTTCCTGCACATTTGCAGTTGGCAGGCCACCGACCACCTCACGTTTTTGCTAGCGCTGTGCGCCCCCTACGTGCTGGCCGACTGGCGCCGGGTGGTGGCCCTGGTTACGAGCTTCACAGTGGGCCATTCCATCACGCTGGCCCTGGCCACGCTGGGCGTGGTAGGGGTGAATGCGCCCATTATTGAGGCCCTGATTCCGGTCACTATCATCCTCACCGCGCTAGTCAATATGAAGCAGGCTGGCCCGGCGCTGGACCGCCGCTCGCGTCGCGACACATCTGTGCTGTGGGCGGCACCCAATGCCCTGGCCGCCACGTTTGGCCTCATCCACGGCTTGGGGTTTTCTAATTATCTGCGGGCCTTGCTAGGGGCCAAAAGCCGGCCGGTAGTTGAGTTGCTGTCTTTTAATCTAGGCGTGGAGCTGGGGCAGCTGCTGGTGGTAAGCGTGGTGCTGCTGCTGGGCTTTGTGCTGCTGCGCGTGGTGGGCGTGGCCCGGCGCGACTGGGTGCTGGTAGTAAGCGGCGCGGCGCTAGGGGTGGCCACGCTGCTCTTGCTGCAAATGAGCACTGCCGGTTAAGGATAACAAGCCAAACGCCATCCCCTTCGGGCAGTTGCCAGCAGCGCCCCTGGCTAGCGTTGGGCAGCAGGTGGCGCGTGCTGGCGTAGAAATGTGCTTACCTCGTGCGCAAAGGCGGGAGTCTGGGCAGTGGTATTGTGCACGCCGGGCACTCGCTGCACGGTGGCGGCCGGCAGCAGGCGCGCCAGCGCCTCGGCCGAGCCATTGTCGTGGTCGTCGAGTCCGGAAATAACCAGCACTGGCACCGCTACCTTGGCTAGCGCGGCCGCTGAAGTGCTGGGCTGAGCCTGTTGCTGCCAGGCCAGGATTTGGCGGTCGAAGCCGCGCTGCCGCACATACGCCAAAAAGCCAGCCAGCTCCTGGCTGGTGGTGTCACCTTTCAGGGCTTTGTAGAAAGCCAGGCGCCGGGGCCAGTTGGGGTTGGTAAAGCCCTCGCCCATGCCGCCGAGCACGGCCGCCGTCACGCGCGGGTCGAGCACCAGCACGCGCGCCGCAATGATGGAGCCCCGCGAGTAGCCCACCACCTGGTAGTGCCGCAGGCCCAGGGCAGTAGCTAGGGCCTGCACGTCGCGCGCTTCGGCGTCGTGCTCGTAGCCGGCCAGGCTCGTGGGTTTGGCCGATTGGCCATTGCCGCGCAGGTCCAGCGCCACTACGCGGAAGCCCTGGGCTAGCAGCTCGCGGTAGAGGGGCGTGGCGGTCCACATGGCCAGGGTGTTTGTGAAGCCGTGGAGCAGCAGCACCGTCGCTCCCTGGCCCTGGGCTACGTAGTGAATTTTGGCGCCATCGAAAGACGTGAAAAAGGCATCGGTGGGCGGGGCGGCGGGCAGGGTCTGGGCCGATGAAAAGCCGGCGGGCGCACCTAGCAGCAGCCAGCAGCCCAGCCAGCGCAGGAGAGAAGATAACTCCATGGGAAGTAAACGGATAAGGGATGCCAGGCGCCGGGCCGCTCGGCTAGGGCCGCCACAGCGGTTGAAGATACTGGGGGCAGCAGCCGCAAAACAACTAGCCCGCCGCCGCAACCTCCGGCTTATCTTCGCCGCCTTTAGTAGTTGTTTCTCATTTAATCTTCGTTTATGCGCATTTCGCTACTGGCCGCCGGGCTAGGGCTGCTGTTGGCGCCGGCAATCGGCCGGGCCCAGACCACCAACTCGGGCACTGATAAATTTGAGCAGCTCGGCACCGAGCTGCCCACTCCTAATGAATACCGCACCGCCAGCGGCGCGCCCGGCCCCCGCTACTGGCAGCAGCGCGCCGACTACAACATCCGCGTGAGCCTCGACGATGCCAAGCAGGCCATCACGGGCTCGGAGACTATTACATATACCAACCTCTCGCCCGATGTGCTGCCCTACCTGTGGGTGCAGCTCGACCAGAATATTCTGGCTAAGAACTCGATAACCTATGCTACACAGGTTGGGCAGGTGAGTAACGGCCGCCTCTCCTTTCAGGAGCTTGACAACCAAATGGCTGCCGCCGAATTTGACGGTGGCTACAAAATCGCGGCCGTGACCGATGCCAGCGGCAAAGCACTACGCTACACCATCAACCACACCATGATGCGCGTGGACCTGCCCACCGCGCTGCGGCCGGGCCAGAAGGTGAGCTTTGGCGTGAAGTGGAGCTACAACATCAGCGACCAGCTCAAAATCAACGAGCGCAGCGGCTACGAGTACTTCCCCGAGGATAAGAACTACCTCTACGAAATGGCGCAGTTTTACCCGCGCATGGCCGTGTACTCCGACGCCACGGGCTGGCAGAACAAGCAGTTCCTAGGCAACGGCGAGTTTACGCTGCCCTTCGGCGACTACCGCGTGAGCATCACCGCGCCGGCCGACCACGTGGTGGGTGCCACCGGCACGCTCCAAAACCCCGACCAGGTGCTCACCAGCGCCCAGCGCCAGCGGCTAGCCTCGGCCAAGAACGCCAAGAAGCCGGTGCTCATCGTGACCCAGGCCGAAGCCACCCAAGCCGAAGGCAAGCGGGCTAGCGGCACCAAAACCTGGACGTTCGCCGCCAAAAACGTGCGCGACTTTGCCTGGGCCAGCTCGCGCAAATTCATCTGGGATGCCATGGGCATTTCGCAGAATGGCGTGCCGGTAATGTGCATGAGCTACTATCCCAAGGAAGGCAACCCGCTGTGGGGCCAGTACTCGACTGAGGTGGTAGCCCACACCATCAAGACCTATTCGAAGCACACCATCCCCTATGCTTACCCGGTAGCCATCTCTGTTCACGGGCCGGTGGGCGGCATGGAGTACCCCATGATTTGCTTTAACGGCGGCCGCCCCGAGAAAGACGGCACCTATTCGGCCGACCGGAAATACGGGATGATTTCGGTGATTATCCACGAAGTGGGCCACAACTTCTTCCCGATGATTGTGAACTCGGACGAGCGCCAGTGGACCTGGATGGACGAGGGCCTGAACACCTTCTGCCAGTACCTCACCGAGCAGGAGTGGGAGCGCAACTACCCGAGCCGCCGCGGCGAGCCGCGCGACATCGTGGCCTACATGCGCACCGACAAGAGCCTGCAAACCCCGATTATGACCAACTCGGAGTCGGTATTGCAGTTTGGCAACAATGCTTACGGCAAGCCCGCCACGGCCCTCAACATCCTGCGCGAGACGGTAATGGGCCGCGAGCTATTTGATTATGCCTTCAAAACCTACGCCCAGCGCTGGGCCTACAAGCACCCGCAGCCAGCCGACTTCTTCCGCACCATGGAAGACGCCTCGGCTGTGGACCTCGACTGGTTCTGGCGCGGCTGGTTCTACGGCACCGAGCGTTGCGACATCTCGCTCGAAGGCGTGAAGTACTTCCGTCCCAGCAGCAAGAACCCCAGCGTGGAAAGCAAGCGCATGCTAACCGAGCGCCAGGCCCAGCTGCCGAGCCTCTCGGCCCAGCGCAATGCTACTGACCTCAAAACCACCGCCGTAGAAGACAAGCCGGAGCTAAAGGACTTTTACAACAGCTACGACCCGCTGACCGTGACCGACGCCGACCAGCAGCGCTACAACCAGTACCTCACCACCCTGAGCCCCGAGCAGCAGCAGCGCCTCAACGGCAACCTGAACCTCTACGAGCTGAGCCTGCGCAACGTGGGCGGCCTCGTAATGCCCGTGGTGCTGCAAATGACCTACGACGACGGCAGCACCGACACCCAGACCATTCCGGCCGAAATCTGGCGCAAGAACAATGAGCAGGTAACCAAGCTCATCATCTCGCCCAAAAACGTGGTGTCGTTCGTCATCGACCCCTTGCAGCAAACTGCCGATACCGACCTGAGCAACAACGCCTACCCGCGCCAGCCGGTGGCCTCGCGCTTCGACCTGTTCCAGGCCGGGCAGGTGGGCAACAACGCCCCGCAGGCTAACCCCATGCAAAACGCCAAGAAAATGCCGCTTGAGAAGCGCGAAGACAAGCCAAACCCGCAGTAGGGGAGCGGCTAGTTGAATGTAAAAGCGCCTGCCGGTATCGGCAGGCGCTTTTTTGTGGGCTACCTAGGCCGTACGTTTCTTGCGCTCCCGATTATGAAGCCCACCACCCTGCCCGTACTGCCGCTAGCCGCCTTTCCGGCGCCCGAAACCGAGCCCGCCGCCCGCCGGCCCTACTACGTGCAGCGCCTCGAAACCCACGCGGCCCGGTTTCCGGGTGTGAGCGCGCCGCATACCCACGACTTCTATCTGCTGCTTTATATTACGCAGGGAGGTGGCACGCATACCATTGACTTGCAGGCGTATGAGCTGCGCCCGGGGGCGCTGTTCTTTCTGGCGCCGGGGCAGGTGCACGGCTGGGAATTGAGCCCCGACGCAGCCGGCTACATCGTGTTTTTTGAGGCTGGGTTCTACCAGCGGCGCTATCCGGCCAGCCGCCTGCAGAGCTACCCGTTTTTCGACCCTAGCCACCTGCCGGTGTGCTACCTGGCGCCGGCCGATAATGCCTTGGCGCCCCTGCTCGGCCAGCTCTGGGCCGAAACCGGCCCGCCCGCTACCCCCGACGATGAGGTGGTGGCCGCCTACCTGTTTCTGCTGCTGGAGCTCGCCGCCCGGCACTATCCCGAGGTGCCCGCCCCCGGGGCTGCGCTGGCCCGCCAGCAAGTGCGCGAGTTCAGCAGCTTGCTCAATCAGCACTTTCGGGAGCAGAAGACGGTGGCGTTTTATGCAGAGCAGCTGAATGTTACGCCCAACCACCTCACGGCTATTTGCCAGCGTGTGGTGGGGCACCCGGCCCGCGACCTTATCCTGGCCCGCGTAATGGCCGAAGCCCAGCGGCAGCTCCACCATTCGGCCGACTCGGTGGCCCAGCTAGCCCAGGCCCTCGGCTACGACGATGCCTCATACTTCAGCCGGGCCTTCAAAAAACACGTAGGATTAACGCCCGAAGCCTTCCGGCGGCAGCGTTGATTTGTGCGGTTTTTGCCCGCACGCGGCTCTGTTGGCGGGCTAGGGGCGCTGGTACCTTTGCCAGGTCATTCAGCGTTTCGCTTTTGCCTTATGTCTACTGTCATGTCTGCCGCCGCTGCCCCCATTGAATCGTCCTCGCTCGCGCTGCTGGCTTTGCGCTGCCCGCGCTGCCACCAGGGCAAGCTGTTTTCGCACTCTGCGCTCAACCTCACCAAGTTTACTGAAATGCCGGCCGAGTGTCCGGTGTGCAGCCAGACGTTTGAGCCCGAGCCGGGCTTCTACTTCGGCGCCATGTACATCAGCTTCGGCTTTGCGGTGGGCACGTTTGCCGTGGTAGGTATTTTGCTATATTACCTCTTCGACAACCCCGATACGTGGGTGTACGTGGCGGCGGTGGCTATCATCACCCTGCTCTCGACGCCGCTGGTGTTTCGCTACTCGCGGGCCATTATGCTGTATTTGTTTGGCGGCACGCGCTACGACCCAGCCTGGGCGGCGCGGCGCGCCCGCTAGCCTGCCTTTCAACTGCCAAAACCGAAATACCCACTGGCTTGCCGGTGGGTATTTTTTTATGGTAGCAGGAGTAGCGCCTAGGCCCTTAGCAGCTTAGCAAAAACTACGTTTGAGTTTAGGTAAAAACGCTGCCCGAACCTGAAGCGGGCACTAGCCAAATCGGTAAAAATCAGATAACAGCGCTTGCTATTTCTGCGTACTACGTAGCAGCCTTACCACGCGCTGCCCGTATGCACTCCGATGACCAAACCCCCGACGCGGCCAATGCTGCGTCGCAAGGCCCTTCGCGCCGTTCCTTCCTGAAGCAAACCGGCGGCTTGCTGGGCGTGGCCCTGGCGCCGCCCATCGCCAGCCAGGCCGAAGCCCTGGCCGATAAGCTGGCCCCCGCTAGCCCCATTCTGTCGGGCCAAATCAACGTTAGCCTCAACATCAACGGCCAAGCCAAGAACCTGCGCCTCGAGCCGCGCACCACGCTGCTCGACACCCTGCGCGAGCACCTCGACCTGACGGGCACTAAAAAAGGCTGCGACCACGGCCAGTGCGGGGCCTGCACCGTGCATATTGATGGCAAGCGCGTCAACTCCTGCCTCACCCTGGCTGTGATGGCGCAGGGCAAGCAAATCACCACCATCGAGGGGCTAGCGAAAGGCGAGGAGCTGCACCCCATGCAGGAGGCGTTCCTCAAGCACGATGGCTTTCAGTGCGGCTACTGCACGCCGGGTCAGATTATGAGCGGCGTGGCCTGCGTGAAAGAAGGCCACGCCACTACCGACGACCAGGCCCGCGAGTGGATGAGCGGCAACATCTGCCGTTGCGGCGCCTATCCCAATATTCTGGCTGCCGTGCGCGAAGTAGCAAACAAAGGATAAAGTAGCGTGGACTCTGTAGTCCGCGCACGAGCGCAGCGAGTATCGACGCCCGCGCCCACTTCTACCAATTTTCTAACCTGCACGGCGCGGCTGCTGATACTCGCTGCGCTCGTGCGCGGACTACAAAGTCCATGCTACTGGCTATGAACAACTTCGCCTACACTCAAGCCGCTTCGACCAAAGAAGCTACCGCCGCCAAGCAAGCCGACAAGCAGGCTGCCTTCATCGGCGGGGGCACCACGCTGCTCGACATCATGAAGGCCAATATCGAGCAGCATACCCTGCTGATTGATATCAACAGGCTCTCGCTGCTGGGCATCGAAAACGGGGCTAGCGGCCTGCGCATCGGCGCCCTGGAGCGCATGAGCGACGTGGGCGAGCACCCGCAGGTGGTGCAGAACTACCCCGTGATTTCGCAGTCGCTGCTGGCCTCGGCCTCGCCGCAGCTGCGCAACATGGCTAGCATGGGTGGCAACCTCCTGCAAAAGACGCGTTGCGGCTACTACCGCGACGTAGCGTTTCCGTGCAACAAGCGCGTGCCCGGCTCGGGGTGCCCCGCCCAAACCGGCGACAACCGCAACCTGGCCATCTTCGGCACCAGCCCGAGCTGCATCGCTACCCATGCCTCGGACCTGGCCGTGGCCCTGGTGGCCCTCGAAGCTAAGCTGACGCTCGAAAACCCGAAAGGCGCCACGCGCACCGTGCCGCTGGCCGATTTTTATAAGCTGCCCGGCAGCACGCCGCACATCGAAACGCACTTGCAGCCCGGCGAGCTTATTACGGCCATTACGGTGCCGGCCGCAGCGCACGCCCGTAAGTCGCACTACCTCAAGGTACGCGACCGGGCCAGCTACGCCTACGCGCTGGTGTCGGCGGCCGTGGGCCTCGATGTGCAGGGCGGCACCATCCGCTCGGCTAGGGTGGCGCTGGGCGGCGTGGGCACCGTGCCCTGGCGCGTGCCCGCCGTGGAAAAGGCCCTGGTGGGCAAGGCGCCGACGGAAGACAACTTCCGCGCCGCCGCGGCGCTGGCCGTGCGCGATGCCTCGCCCCGCGAGCACAATAAATTCAAGGTCGAGCTGGCCCAGCGTACGCTGGTGCGGGCGCTACTAGAGGTCGTTGCTTAAGTACTGATTATGGATTCTGAACCTCAATTCTTCGACCAGCCCGGGGGCTACGTTGGCCAGCCGCTGGTGCGGGTAGACGGGCGCGAAAAGGTGACCGGCAAGGCCAAATACTCGGCCGAGTTCCCGCTGCCGGGCCTCACCTATGGGGTGTTGGCCACAAGCCCCATTGCCAAGGGTAAAATCCAACGCATCGATACGTCGGCCGCTGCGCGCGAGCCGGGCGTCATTGCCGTGCTCACGCACCAAAACCTGCCCAAGCTGGCCAAGACGCCCAACGACCCACAGGGCAAAAAAGACATTGGCGCGCCGATGGGCTTTCTGCCCCTCACCAGCGACGAGATTTTTTACGCCGCCCAGCCCGTGGCAATAGTGGTGGCCGATACCCTCGACCATGCCCTGCACGCCGCCACGCTCGTGAAGGTGACCTACCAAGCTGCGCAACCCATCGCCAGCTTTCTCGACCCGAAGGCCGAGCTATTTGACCCGCAAAAGGTGCAGGATGGCAAGCAGGACGGCCACACCCGCCGCGGCGACGCGAAAGGGGCCCTAGCCAGCTCGGCCATTCAGCTCACGGCCACCTACAACCACCCCGTGTACAACCACAACCCCATGGAGCCAGGCTCAACCACGGCCCACTGGGAGGCGCCCGACCGCCTCACAGTGTACGAATCGACCCAGGGCGTAACGCGCACGCAGTCGGCCCTGACGGCCATGCTGGGCATTCCGCGCGAGCAGATTCGGGTGGTTACCAAGTACCTGGGTGGCGGCTTCGGGTGCAAGGGCTCGTGCTGGCCGCACACCATTCTCACCATTCAGGCGGCCAAAGCGGTAAACCGGCCGGTGCAGCTGATGCTCACGCGCAAGCAGCAGTTTACGAGCATGGGCCACCGCGAAGACCAGACCCAGACGGTGCAGCTCGGGGCCACGGCCGATGGCAAAATCACGTCGATAGTCCACACGAAGACCTCGACTACCTCGCCCTGGGACAACTACGCAGAGTCGAATTCCAAGATTCTGGACATGCTCTACGCCACGCCCAACTTTGAGGCGACGTACCAGCTGGCGCGGGCCAACGTGATGACCTCCACCTTTATGCGGGCGCCGGGCGAGGCGCCGGGTTCCTTTGCCATCGAGTGCTCGATGGATGATTTGGCCTACCGCATCGGCGTTGACCCCATCGAAATACGGCTGCGTAATCACGCCGACCACGACTACAGCACCAACAAGCCTTGGAGTAGCAAAAGCCTGAAGCAGTGCTACGCTAGGGGTGCCGAGCTCTTTGGCTGGAGCAAGCGCAACCCCCGGCCCGGCGTCACCCGCGATGGCCGCTACCTGGTGGGCATGGGCATGGCCTCGGCGAGCTACCCGGTGCACAACTCGCAGGGCACGGCCCGCGCCCGCCTCTACGCCGACGGCCACGCCGTGGTGCAGAGCGGCGCCACCGACCTGGGCACCGGCACCTACACCGTCATCACGCAGGTGGCAGCCGATGCGCTAGGCCTGCCGCCCGAAAAAATCCGCTTCGAGCTGGGCGATACCAACCTGCCCACGGCGCCCAACTCGGGTGGCTCGGTGGCGGCCGGCACGGTGTCGTCGTCGGTTTACATGGCCGCGCAGGATGTGTGGCAGAAGCTCATCAAGGTGGCAGTGGTCGATAAGAAGTCGCCGCTTTTCAAGGCCAAGCCCGAGGATGTGACGGTCGAAAAAGGCCGCTTGCAGCTCAAAAAGGACCCTAGCAAAGGTGAGAGATTCGCCGACCTGATGAAGCGCGCCGAAATGACCGATGTCGAAGGCATGGGCCAGGGCAAATACGGCTCGGGCTACGAAACGGGCCGCTCGGGCAGCCCCGCCGGCCCCAACAACAACACCGACACGGCCGGCGAGCACTCCATGCACTCGTTTGGCGCGCACTTCTGCGAGGTGCGGGTCGATATGGACCTGGGCACCATTCGGGTGAGTAAGTGGGTGAGCGTGATGGGCGCCGGCCGCATCCTGAACGCCCAAACGGCGCGCTCGCAGATTATCGGTGGCGCCATCTTCGGCATCGGCTCGGCGCTGATGGAAGAAACCATCCGCGACCCGCATTTCTCGCGCTACACCAACGCCGACCTGGCCAACTACCACGTGCCGGTGAATGCCGACATCCCCGACATGACCGTCGAGTTTGTAGAGGAAAATGACCCCTTCATCAACGCGATGGGCGTGAAGGGCATTGGCGAAATCTCGATGGTCGGCGTAGCCGCCGCCGTAGCCAATGCCGTGTACCACGCCACCGGCAAGCGCCTGCGCGACCTGCCCCTTACGCCCGATAAAGTGATGATGGCGGGGCTAGCCAGCTAAGCCTACTTACAGAACACAAAAGAACGTCATGCTGAGCTTGCCGAAGCATCTCTGCCACGCCATTAGGGTTAGTAATCCAACGATGCGGTAGAGATGCTTCGACAAGCTCAGCATGACGTTCTTTTGTGTTCTGTAAGCAATCAGTAATCAACAATCGACCTATGCACAACGACCCCCTCGCTACCGTGGGCCTGTTGCTACTGGCCGCCGGCTCGTCGTCGCGGCTAGCCCGCCCCAAGCAGCTGCTTCCCTATAAAGGCCAAACGCTGCTGCGCCGCGCCGCCGAAGTAGCCGCCGCCAGCCCCTGCCGCCCGCTGGTGCTCGTGACCGGCGCCCTGCACGACGAACTGCTGCCCGAAATCGAGGGCCTGCCCTTCCACGTGGTGCGCAACGACAACTGGGCCGATGGCATGGGCGGCAGCATCGCCGCCGGCCTGGCCGAGCTCGAAACCGCCGCCGAGGCTGCCAAAGTGGACGCAGTTATCGTCATGCTCTGCGACCAGCCGCTGCTCAGTGAAGAAGTTATTGGCCAGCTCATTGTGCAGTTTCAGGCCACTAGGCAGCCGGTAGTGGCCTCAGCCTACGCGGGCACCCAAGGCGTGCCGGCGCTGTTCAGTCGCGAAGTCTTCCCGCAGCTGCTGGCGCTGCGCGGTGCTAGCGGCGCCCGCGAACTGCTGCAGCAATATGCCCACCTGCCCACCGTGGACTTTCCTGGCGGCGCAACTGATGTTGATACCGAGGCGCAATACGCCGCACTAGGGTAGCAGGAAACACTGATTTTAGAAGCAACCCGGTGGCTGGCGGCTCAGTAGCAGCTGCCAGGCACCGGGTGCTATTATTTGCTCCGCTAGCTTCCCATAATAAGCTCGCGGCTCAGGCTCGCGCCCGCCAGGTTGCCGGCCGCTATGGCCAGGGCCAGCTGCGGCGGGGCCACGGCGCAGTCGCCGGCGGCGTACACGCCTGGCACCGTGGTGCGGTAGCTGGCATCGGTGCGAATGAGCACCTGCTCCGTGATTTCGCAACCTAGTTGCTGGGGTAGCTCGCTGGCCTGCTGCCACGGCAGGCGGGCATACAGCACGGGCAGCGGCTGGGTGCGGCCATCGGCCAGGCGCAGGCCCGTGAGCTGGCCGCTGGTGTGCAGCAGCTCGGTCACGGGCGTTTCTACCACCCCAATGGCATGAGCTTGCAGCAGCGCGTGTACGTCGGGGCCGAAGGTGGCGGGGCCGTTGGTAAAGACGGTGAGCTCGCGCGACCAATTCAGCAGCATTTTTACGTGGTGCTCCACTTCGGGGCCATTATTCCAGATGCCGGTGGGCTGGTCGGCCACCTCGTAGCCGTGGCAAAACGGGCAGTGAATCACCGACTTTCCCCAGCACTCGGCAAACCCTGGCACGGGTGGCAGCTCATCGCGCAGGCCCGTGGCCAGCAGCAGCCTGCTCGCCACAAAAGTGCCATGGGCTGCAGTGGCTACTGCAAACGACCCATCCGGCCGCTTTTCGGCGGCGGTTGCCTGGGCTTCGAGCAATTGCACGGTGGGGTAGGCGGCTACCTGCTGGCGGGCGCGGGCGGCCAGGTCGGCCGGCGCGTCGCCGTCGTGCAGCAGCAGGTTGTGGGCGTGGGGCGTGAAGCGGTTGCGCGGGCGACCAGCATCAAGCACCAAAACCGAGCGCCGGGCGCGGCCCAGGGCCAGTGCCGCGCTCAGGCCCGCGTAGCTGCCGCCAAGAATAAGTACGTCAAGCATGGAGGTGAAATAGAAGGGCGGCCAACGGCGTTGCCGGCGCGCTAGGTCAAATATAAGCCGATTTATTAAATTTTGAAACAATGTTGCATTTTAAGAAATGACTTAACACTGTAAAATCATACCGTCTAGCTTGCCGGCTGCTACCTTCGGCTAGCCGTTCTCCCTTTGCTATTCTGAATTTTATGCAGCCTACCGCTACTGCCACGCCGGCCGTTGAGAAAGACAACAAGCGCATTACTACTGGCTGGACTTTCTACGACTGGGCCAACTCGGTGTACCCGCTCGTCATTACCAGCTCGATTTTTCCCATTTACTGGGGCAGCGTTACCAAAGACATCAACCCAACCGATGTGGTTGATTTTCTAGGGTTTCAGGTGCCGGGCTCGTCGCTGCTGACCTACGCCATCTCGGCGTCGTTCCTGATTATCGCGCTCATCAGCCCGTTTTTGACGTCGCTGGCCGATTACTCGGGGCGCAAGAAGCTGTTTCTGCAAATCTTCTGCTACCTCGGCGCGGCGAGCTGCGCGGGGCTGGCGTACTTCACCAAGGGCACGCTCACGCTGAGCACGTTCATCTTCATCGCGGCCACGGTGGGCTTTAGCGGCAGCATTGTGTTCTACAATTCCTACCTGCCCGAAATCAGCTCCGAAGAGAAGTTCGACTCACTCTCGGCCAAGGGCTTTTCGATGGGCTACATCGGCTCGGTGCTGCTGCTGGTTATCTGCCTGGGCATCATTATGGGGCCTAGCATAGCGGGCGGACCGAAGGGCGTAGCGTTGTTTGGCATGAGCACCGGCGCGGCTACGCGGCTCAGCTTTCTGCTCACGGGGCTGTGGTGGGTGGGCTTCGCCCAAATTCCCTTTTTCACGCTGCCGCCCGATACCGGCCGCCCCGCCGATGCGCCCGCCTCTAAAGATGGCTGGCTGCTCAACGGCTTCCGCGAGCTCGGCAAAGTCTGGGACCAGCTCAAGCAGCTGCCCAACCTCAAGCGCTTTTTGCTAGCCTATTTCACCTACAACATGGGCGTGCAAACGGTGATGTACGTGGCCACTATCTTCGGCGACAAGGTGTTGATGCTGGATAGTACCTCGCTTATTGTCACCATCTTGCTGCTGCAAATCGTAGGCATTCTGGGCGCGTGGCTCTTTGCCAAGCTTTCGGAGCGCATCGGCAACACGCGCGCCCTGAGCTGGGCCGTCTTCATCTGGATGCTCATCTGCATCGCGGGTTACTACGTGCAAAAGGGCTGGAGCTTCTTTGCCCTGGCCGCCGTCATCGGCCTCACCATGGGCGCCGTGCAAAGCCTCTCGCGCAGCACCTATTCCAAGATTATTCCCGAAAATACGCCCAACTCGGCCGCCTTTTTTAGCTTCTTCGACGTGGTGGAGAAGCTGGGTATTGTTATCGGCACGCTCTCCTTTGGGCTGATTGGGCAGCTCACCGGCTCGATGCGCAATAGTATTCTTTCGCTCATCGTGTTCTTCATCTTCGGGCTAGGCTTCCTGCTCACGCTGCGCGGCAAAAAGCTGCGCGACGAGGCTACCTCCGGTAGTGCCACGCTGCCTCCGCCGCCCGCCTCGGCCGGCGCCGAAATGGGCCGCCCCCAAACCGTTTAGCACTGCTCCAGTTAAACTGGCAACTTTCTTTCCTTACCTATCCACCCTCACATGCACACTTCTTCTTTTCAGCAGAATGTCCTCGAAGAGCTCGACCGCGAGCTCGCCGTGACGCGCAAAGTAATTGAGCGTATCCCCGACGACAAGTTTGATTTTCAGCCGCATCCTAAGTCGATGAAGCTGGGCCAGCTCGGCTCGCACATCGTCAATTTGCTGAAGTTTAAGCAGCTTTTTGTCGAAGCCAATCAGCGGGATTTTCTCGACCAAAATGCTCCCAAGCCGCCGCCCAGCCCTACCACCACCGCCGAGCTGCTAACCCGCTTTGACCAGTTTAGTGAAGACCTGCGCCAGGCGCTACGCGAAAGCGACGACCAGAAGCTGACTGAAGGCTTTCAGCTGCGCCGCGGCGAGCAGGTGCTCATGGACCGGCCCAAAGGCGGTGCCCTGCGCATTATGGGCCTCAACCACAGCATTCACCACCGCGGCCAGCTCACCGTGTACCTGCGCCTGCTCGATATTCCGGTGCCCGGCATCTACGGCATGAGTGCCGACGAGATGGGCGGGTTTTAAAGTTTGTCTCTCTGTCCTTGCGAGCGCAACAAAGTGAAGCGCGGCAATTTTTCCTTCACGCTAGGGTTATCGCCCAAACGAAAAGGAAGGATTGCCGCGCTTCACTGCGTTGTGCGCGCAAGACAAATGATTATTTTCTGCCAAACACCTGCTTGCCGCCAATCCACGTCTGCTGCACAGGGGCATTGCGCAGCTGCTCTTTGGGGGCAGTGAGCAGGTCCGTTTTCAGCACCACGAAGTCGGCCAGCATGCCGGGTTTGATTTGGCCTTTGCGCTTCTCCTCGAAGGCGGCGTGGGCGGCCCAGGTGGTCATGCCGCGTAGGGCCTGCTCGCGGGTGAGGGCGTTGTTCATCTGGAAGCCGCCGCTAGGGTAGTTTTTGGCATCTTGCCGGGCCACCGCCGCGTGGTAGCCATAGAGCGGGTTAATGTCCTCGACCGGGAAATCGGACCCTAGCGCCACCTGGCCGTATTGCTTCAGCAAATCCTGGTAGGCGTAGGCCGTTTGCAGGCGCTGGGGGCCTAGCCGCTCGCCAGCCCAATACATATCCGAAGTGGCGTGGGTGGGCTGCACCGAGGGCACAATGTGGTACTGGCCGAACTTTGGAATGTCTTGCTTGCTCACCACCTGCGCGTGCTCGATGCGCCAGCGCCGGTCGGGCTGGCCACCCAGCGCAGCCCCGTAGATGTCGAGCAGCAGCCGGTTGCTGGAGTCGCCGATGGCGTGGGTGTTCATCTGAAATTTCGTAGCCGCCAGCTCCTTGGCCAGTGCCCGGTAGTAGTCGGGGTGTTGGAGCAGGAAGCCCTTTTCGGCCGGCCGGTCGGTATAGGGGGCTAGCAGAGAGGCGCCCCGCGAGCCCAGCGCGCCATCGGCGTATACTTTGAAGGACGAGATAGTCAGATTATCGCTGAAAAATGGCCCTTTCGGCAGGTAATAGGCCTTATTCTCGGGCGTGGGGTTGAGCATGGCGTAGAGGCGCAGGTGCAGCTTGCCGGCCTTTTGCAGGCCGTCCATGCGGTCGATATCCTCTTTGTTGAGGCCAGCGTCGGCGAGGCTGGTGAGGCCCACGGCCAGGCAGTTTTGCTGGCCTTGCAGCAGGGCGGCTTCGGCCTCGGGGGCGCTGGGCTCGGGAATTTTGCCGGCTACCAGTTTCACCGCATTATCCACGAGCAGGCCGGTGAGGCGGCCCTGCGCGTCGCGCCCAATCACGCCGCCGCTGATGGGCGTGCGCGCCGTGACGCCCGCCAAGTCGAGGGCTTTCTGGTTGACCAGCGCCGCGTGGCCATCAACGCGGATGATGAGCACCGGCACGTTCGGAAACAGCACGTCGAGCGTGTCTTTTGTAGGGAAGCGCTGGCCGGGCCAGTCGTTCTGGTCCCAGCCGCGGCCGGTGAGCCAGGCCGCGCCGGGTTGCTGCTGCCGGTGCTGCGTGAGGCGGCTCACCGTTTCGGCCCACGAGCTAGCCCCCACCAGGTTGGCCGAGCGCAGCCCTAGCGCATAGCGGTAGAAGTGGCAGTGCGCATCATAAAACCCAGGATAGATAAACTGCCCGCCTGCATCCACCGTCTGCGCCGCCTGGTAGCGCCCCTGCAAGTCGGCCGTACTGCCCACTGCCACAAAGCGCCCCTCGCGCACGGCAAAAGCCTGCGCCTTGCTGAAAGCCGAGTCCACAGTATACACGGTAGCATTGGTTACCAGCAAGTCAACTGCCTCACGCCGAGGGTGACAGCTTGCTACCCCTAGCAATAGTACAAGTGAAAGGGCACTCCCGAGTTTATAAAATAAGCGCATGGTACAAAACGGTATGCAAAGTTCCGGCTAGAATATAGCAGACAAAACTAAGCCCGTTCTCACCAGAGAACGGGCTAGCTCAATCATCTAAAAATAAATCTCATCGTGTAGTCAGCCTGCTTTAGCGGGCGTATCTGCGTAATCCGTTAAAGCCGTTTGAAACGAAGTTCAGCGTAGCTAGTCTGCGGGCTATTCGAATTTCATGTGCTTCACCGACTCGCCTGAATTTTTCAATTCGAGCAGCGAATCGATACCAATCAGGAGGTGCTGCTTTACAAAATTGGTGGTCACTTTCGAGTCCGACTCGGCTGTTTTCACACCCTCGGGCGTCATGGGGTTATCGCTCACCAGCAGCAGGGCGCCGTGCGGAATATCATTCATGAAGCCGCACACGAAAATTGTGGCCGTTTCCATGTCCACGGCCAGGGCGCGCACGCGCTTGAGGTAGTCCTTAAACTCCTGGTCGTGCTCCCACACCCGGCGGTTGGTGGTGTACACGGTGCCGGTGTAGTAGTCGAGCTCGTGCTTCTTAATCATCGACGACACAGCGCGCTGCAAGCGGAACGAGGGCAGCGCCGGAATTTCCTTGGGCAGGTAGTCATCGGAGGTACCATCGCCGCGAATGGCCGCGATGGGCAGCACCAGGTCGCCGAGCTTGGTTTTCTTCAGGCCCCCGCACTTGCCCAGGAAAAGTGCCGCCTTGGGCTTGATGGCCGAGAGCAAATCCATGACCGTGGCCGCCATCGGCGAGCCCATCCCGAAGTTGATGATGGTGATGCCATTGGCCGTGGCCGACTGCATGGGCTTGTCGGTGCCGCGCACCTCGGCCCCAAACTGCTCGGCAAACATGTACACGTAGTTGCTGAAGTTAGTGAGCAGGATGTACTGCCCGAACTCGTTCAGGGCCACGCCCGTGTAGCGCGGCAGCCAGTTGTTGACAATGTCTTCTTTAGTCTTCATAAGGTGTTCGTTAATGGTTGAGTAGTAAGGAATTATGGCCAGCGGTGCAAGTAGGCTAAACTAAAAAAGCCGCCTACCCGGTAGGGTACGGCGGCGCGGCGGGTAAGAAACCCAGGCGAAATGCGACAGCCAAAACCCGTACCTTTGGAGGTGATGCAAGTGCTCGACCTGCCGCCTTTCGACCACAAAATTAGGCAAAATTTAGCAAACATCCCGGAAATCTGGGACGAGCTGCGCCGCAAGTACGTGGTGCTGACCCCCGAAGAGTGGGTGCGGCAGCACGTGGCGCACTACCTCATGCGCCACCTGGGCTACCCGCGCGGCCTGCTGAGCCTGGAGCGCGGCCACCGCTACAACCAGCGCCAGAAGCGCACCGACCTTGTGGCGCTAGG
Organism: Hymenobacter sp. BT559; assembly: GCF_017571525.1. Taxonomy (GTDB): domain Bacteria; phylum Bacteroidota; class Bacteroidia; order Cytophagales; family Hymenobacteraceae; genus Hymenobacter; species Hymenobacter ginsengisoli. The sequence continues at coordinate 127,147 of NZ_JAGETY010000010.1, forward strand.
CCCCGCCGGCCGCCCCTTGCTGCTGGTAGAGTGCAAGCGCCCCACGGTAGCCATTACGCCGGCCGTGGCCCAGCAGGCCGCCACCTACAACCAAACCATGCGGGCGCCGCTGCTGCTGCTCAGCAATGGCCTGGTACACTACTGCTGGCGCGTCGATTTTGAGCATGGTGTAAACGAGCGCCTGGCCGATATTCCGACCTATGCCGAGGCCAGCCAGCTGGCGGCTGGCTAGCCCCGCTGCTACACGCTCAGGCGCGTAACCACCGGCGCGTGGGTCGTGGCATCCCAGCCCTTAAGCTCGATGTAGCGCACGTTGGGCACCCAAAATGTGCCACCCTCGATGCGCAGATACACGCGGGTGAGTGCAATATACCGGCTGTTAACCACCGCGAACACGTGAAAGGCCCGGTCGAGGCCCGAGCGCATGAGGTAAAACGGCACCTTGTTATAGGCCGCAAACTTGAGCACGAACTTCTCAGGGCCTACCTTGTCGGCGCTCAGGCCGTAGGCGAACTTGCGCTGAATAAAATTCAGCTCCTTGCGCTGGCCCTGCTCATCATAGCGCAGCCAGAACACGTTTATTGGCTCATCGTCATCGACTTTACCGGCGTTGTTCACGTTGAGCTGGTAAATAACCGTATTCGTATTCGGGTCGCGCTGGAGGTAGAACAGCTGATTGGGCACCCCGGCCGGCACCGGAAAGCTGAGCATCGGCGGGCTGGCCTGCACCGGAGCCTTGGGCAGCGGTGGCGGGCCTGGCACACCCAAGGCCAACAGCAGGGTAAGCAAATAGGAAAAAACAGACATCGGTACTAAGAAAAATTAGCCAGCGCGCAGCCTCCACACTGGAGCTGGTGGGTGAACGAGGGCGCAGAAATGCAGCCATCGAGTGGGGCAGCGGATTTTGGCCAGCGCCACCCTAAGCGCTATCCTGCTCTTTAACTCAGCTAACCGGATAGGGTTGGAGATTGACCCCCGGATAGGCCTTTTATTGCGCACGCTCGATGGGCCCGATGTGCAGCAGCTATTGGCCGGAAGGGCTGCTGGCCGGGTTTGCGGCGCAAAGTGCCCTAGCAAGTCTCCAGCCCATCAGCCCGGGGCAGCCAGGTTCCCAGTTGCTACGCATTGGCTAGGGCGCGGTCGAGGTGTGTAGCTGCCACCTACGTGCACAGGCTTGCCCGTGGCGTGGCTGCTGTGGGCCGGCCACGCGCAGGCCTAGGCACCGAGCTTGTAGATGCGCTCGAGTGGGCGCCACTTTTCGGCGGCCGTGGCGCTGTCGCTGGTTTGCTGGTAGGTAGCCATCAGGGCTTCCCACTCGGCCTGGCGGGGCTTGGTGGCCAGCACTTGCATGGCCTGGTCGTGGTCGAAGTCGGGCACCGTGTCCATAATCATGAACGCCTGATTGCCATACAAGTATATCTCCATGTCTAGAATGCCGACTTCGCGCATGCCTTGTGCTATCTCGGGCCAGGCAGCGCCGGGAGCGTGCCGCTGGCGGTAGGTGGCTAGCAGCGCAGCGTCGGCCTGCAGGCTCAAGGTTTTGCAGTAGCGCTTGAAGGGGGTGGGGCGGGCATCCTCAGAATAGGCCATGGCGAAATGAAATAAGCAAAGCGGTAAGTAACAACAAATAGTGGGCAGAACCGCGAATTTTCCCAGGTTGCAAGCAGATACGTTGGCTAAGCCAGTGTATTCCGGTCAAGGTGGCTCGGTAAGCTGCACAAAAAAGCCCGCTGGATGTGTATCCAACGGGCTTTCACGGTGGCGCGGACTACAAAGTCCGCGCTACTGCTTTATACGGCGGCGCCTTCCAGCACCGATTCTACGTCTACGAGGGGCAGGTTCCAGGCTTCGGCTACGCCTTTGTAGACAACCTCGCCGTGCACCACGTTGAGGCCGAGGCGCAGGGCCTCGTCGCGGCGGCAGGCTTCCTGCCAGCCCAGGTTAGCCAGCTTCACGGCGTAGGGCAGGGTGGCATTAGTGAGGGCCAGCGTGCTGGTATAGGGCACGGCGCCGGGCATGTTGGCCACGCAGTAGTGCACTACGTCGTCGATGATGAAGGTCGGGTTTTCGTGGGTAGTCGGCTTGCAGGTTTCGATGCAGCCGCCCTGGTCCACGGCCACGTCCACGAGCACCGTGCCGGGGCGCATGGTCTTGAGCATGTCGCGGGTGATGAGGTGCGGGGCCTTAGCACCCGGAATCAGCACGGCGCCCACCACGAGGTCGGCAGTTTTGATGGCCTCGCGAATGTTGTACTCGTTCGAGTACTGTGTCACCACATTCTTCGGCATGAAGTCGTCGAGCTCGCGCAGGCGGTTCAGGTTGATATCCATGATGGTTACCTGCGCGCCGAGGCCGGCAGCCACCTTAGCGGCCTGCGTGCCCACGATGCCGGCACCCAGCACCAGCACGTGCGCGGGCTTCACACCGGGCACGCCCCCTAGCAGAATGCCGCGGCCTTTCAGCGGCTTCTCCAGGTACTTGGCGCCTTCCTGCGGGGCCATGCGGCCGGCCACCTCGCTCATCGGAATGAGCAGCGGCAGCGCGCGCGAGGGCAGCTCCACTGTCTCATACGCGAGGCAGATGGCCTTGCGCTCAATCATGGCGTGGGTCAGCTCTTCGCCGCTGGCGAAGTGGAAGTAGGTAAACAGCAGCTGGTTTTCCTTGATGAGCGGGTACTCTTCGGCAATTGGCTCCTTTACCTTGATAATCATCTCGGCCTGGCCGTATACCTCAGCAATGGTAGGCAGCATTTTAGCGCCCGCCTGCTCGTACTCAGCATCCGTAAAGCCCGAGCCTTCGCCGGCGCTCGCCTGCACCAGCAGCGAGTGGCCGTGTTTGCGCAGCTCAGCTACGCCGGCCGGGGTCAGGCCAACGCGATTTTCATTATTCTTAATTTCCTTCGGAACACCGATAATCATGGGGCAGGGGAGGGGAAGTGGGTAGGGAGAAAACGTGCCGTAAAGATACAGGTGCGGCTACGCTGCCAGCCGGATTTTAGTTCGCCAGGCGCAGCAGACCCTGCACATCGAGCGGGTGGGTATACATGGTCAGCTTGCCATCGGGCGTGGTGGGCCACTCTTCGCGCGGGCGGTCCCAGTATAGCTCCAGGCCGTTGCCATCGGGGTCGTCGAGGTAAATGGCCTCGCTCACGCCGTGGTCGGAGGCCCCGCGCAGCGGGTAGCCGGCTTGCAGCAGCCGCTTCACCACGGCCGCTAGCCCCGCCCGGTCTTTATACAGGATGGCGGCGTGGTAAAGGCCGGCTACGCCCTCGCGCACGGCCGGCTTGCCGCCCTGGCTGTGCCAGGTATTGAGCCCGATGTGGTGGTGATAGCCGTCGGCCGATAGAAACGCCGCCGACCCCATATTCAGCATTACCTCAAAGCCTAGCAGGTCGCGGTAAAACGCCAGCGCCCGCTGCATGTCGGTGACTTGCAGGTGAATGTGGCCGATGCTGGTGCCGGCGGGCACCGTGTAAGGAGCAGCGCTAGGGGCAGAAGTTGTAGGATTCATGACAGGGAGAAGTAACGGTTATACGTGGAATAATGTACCTACATTAATCAACAATAAAGCCAGAAAAAAGCCCTGCCGGTTTGGCAGAGCTTTACGTTGATTTCGAATAGCTAGCCTACTTAAACGGCACCGACGAACTACTTTCCTTAACCAGGCTGGTGGGTGCCAGGTCTTTCACTACATTGGCTTTGAGCGTCAGCTTGGTATCGCCGTGCATGTCATTCGAGTCGAGCGTGACTACTTCGGTAGCTGGCCCAACGGCGCGCTGCGCGTATACCAGCTCAATCACGGCGCTCTGGCCGGGCTTGATGGGTGCCGGCGCCGAGCGGTAGCCCACGCAGTAGCACGGCGACGAAACAGTAGTCAGCACCAGGTCCTTAGGCCCGGTGTTGCGCACGCCAATGCGCGCCACCGACTGCTGGCCCGCCTCCACACGGCCAAAGTCGTAGCCCGGCCGCTCGAGCACCAGCCGCGGCGAGGCGGCAAGTTGCGCCGGCGTAAGCGTAGCCCGCAGCTCTTCTTTGGTCAGCACGCTGCCCTTGAGGCTGAGTACTTTGCTGGGCTCTGAGGCATTGCTCATTACGGTCACCGTCTTGGCAAACACGCCGGGGCGGCCGGCACTATTATACACGGCCTTGATAATGCCCGACTTGCCGGGCATTACCGGCGCCTTGGTCCACTCGGGGGTGGTGCAGCCGCAGCTAGCCTGTGCATTGGCAATGACGATAGGCTGATTACCGGTGTTTTTGAAGCGAAACTCATAAGTGGCCATCGTGCCCTCGGGCACCTTGCCAAAGTCGTGGTCGGTGCTCTCGAAGGTGAGCACGCCCTGGGCGCGAGCGGCCAGGGCCAGCACGCACAAAACAAGCGTAGAAAAGAGGCGCATAAGGAGAAGAATGCCAGGCGTAAGCCAGGCGAATGTGCTAGACTAACAATTACTTAACCCTGGCTACCCGGGGCCATAGGCAAATATACGGCCGGCCCCCGGGCTATTTCGTAAATTTGCAGCCCCGCACTTCCCCTTCCCACCCCCATTCCATTCGTTATTCTTATGTCTGACGCGCTGCTAGCCCCGGCTGAAGCCCCGGTGCACCTGTCCCTTACCAAAGCTGAGCTGCTCGACGACTACCGCTTGGGTTGGGAGAGCCGCCACGCCTCGCTGGCCGGCCGCCGCGAGGTATTTATGGGCAAGGCCAAATTTGGCATTTTCGGCGACGGCAAAGAGCTACCCCAACTCGCCATGGCTAGGGCCTTCCAGAACGGTGATTTCCGCTCGGGCTACTACCGCGACCAAACCTTTATGGTGGCCATCGGCGAGCTTACCTGGCAGCAGTATTTTGCCCAGCTCTACGCCAACCCCGACCCCGAAGCCGACCCTAGCACCGCCGGCCGCGCCATGAACGGCCACTTCGGCACCCGCCTGCTCGACGATGATGGCAAGTTCAAGCCCCAGACTTCGACCAAGAACTCATCGGCCGACATCTCGCCCACCGGCGGCCAGATGCCGCGCCTGGTGGGGCTAGCCTACGCCAGCAAGCTCTACCGCCAAAACCCCGAGCTGCACCAGTTTACCGACTTTTCGGTGAATGGCAACGAGGTAGCCTTCGGCACCATCGGCAACGCCAGCACCTCGGAAGGGGTGTTCTTTGAGGCCATCAATGCGGCCGGCGTGCTCCAGGTGCCCATGCTGATGTCGGTGTGGGACGACCACTACGGCATATCGGTGCCGGCTGAGTATCAGACTACCAAGCAGAGTATATCGGCTATCCTGGCGGGCTTTCAGCGCGAAGGCGAAGGCCAGGAGGGATTCGAGATTTTTGTGGTGCGCGGCTGGGACTACCCTAGCCTCGTAGATACGTACCAGCGCGCCACGGCCGTGTGCCGTGCGCAGCACGTGCCGGTGCTCATCCACGTCACGGAGGTGACCCAGCCGCAGGGCCACAGCACCAGCGGCTCGCACGAGCGCTACAAGCCCAAGGCCCGCCTAAGCTGGGAAGAGCAGCACGACTGCCTCACCAAGTTTCGCGACTACCTGCTCACCGAGGGCCTAGCCAGCGAAGACGAGCTGGCCCAGATTGAGAAAACGGCCGCTGCTACCATCAAGCAGGCGCGCACCACGGCGTGGTCGGCCTTCTTCGACCCCATTCAGCAGGAGCGCGAAGAGGCGCTCGAAGTGCTCACTAAAATGGTGGCCGAGGCCGGCGAAGAAAGTGGGTTGGCCGAGCTGGTCAATGGCCTGAAAACCAATGTGACGCCCATTCGGGCCGACATTGTACGGACCCTGCGCAAAGCCCTGCGCCTGGTGCGCGGCGCCAGGCCTAGCGCCGGCCGCCGCGCCGCCCAGCGCCTGCTCGAGCAGTGCGAAGCTGAAAACGCTGACCGCTACAACTCCTACCTCTTCAGCCAAAGCGACGAGGCAATTGGCAACATCGAGGAGGTACCCGTGCAATTTGCCCCCGACGCCCCCCTAGTGGATGGCCGCGAGGTGCTGCAAGCCTGCTTCACGGCCAACTTCGAGCGCGACCCGCGCATCTTCGCCATCGGCGAGGACGTGGGTCACATCGGCGATGTAAACCAGGCCTTTGCCGGCTTGCAGGAGAAATTTGGCGCGCTGCGCGTGACCGATACCGGCATCCGGGAGTGCACCATTGTGGGGCAGGGGATAGGCGCCGCGCTGCGCGGCCTGCGGCCCATCACTGAAATACAATACCTTGACTACCTGCTCTATGCCATCCAGATTCTGAGCGACGACGTGGCCTGCCTGCAGTACCGCACCAAGGGTGGGCAGAAGGCCCCACTCATCGTGCGCACGCGTGGGCACCGGCTGGAGGGCATCTGGCACTCGGGCTCGCCCATTCAGATGATACTGGGGGCCATTCGGGGCATGCATCTGTGCGTGCCGCGCGACATGACCCAGGCAGCAGGCTTTTATAATACGCTGCTGCGCAGCGACGAGCCGGCCATCGTGATTGAGTGCCTCAACGGCTACCGCCTCAAGGAAAAGCTGCCGGCCAACATCGGCGAGTTTACGCTGCCGCTAGGCCGCCCCGAGGTGCTGCGCCAGGGCGAAGACCTCACTATCGTCACCTACGGCTCGATGTGCCGCATCGTCCTGGATGCCGCCAAGCAGCTAGCCGAGGTGGGTATTTCTGCAGAAGTAATTGATGTGCAGACGCTGCTGCCCTTCGATACCGACCAGCTCATTGCCGACAGCCTGCGCAAAACCGGCCGCGTCATCTTCGCCGATGAGGACGTGCCCGGCGGCGCCACAGCCTACATGATGCAGCAGGTGCTCGACGGCCAGCAGGCCTACCAGCTACTCGATTCGGCCCCGCGCTGCATCGCAGCCCAGGCCCACCGCCCGCCCTACGGCTCGGATGGCGACTATTTCTCGAAGCCCAACGCCGAAGACGTGTTCGACGCGGCCTACGAGCTGCTGCGCGAAACTGACCCGGCCAAGTTTCCGGCTATTTATTAACGAAAAGCGTCCCCGCTGCTTGCCTGGCAGCGGGGACGCTTTTCGTTAGGTAGCTGGCTAGTAAAGCCCTAGCGAGGTGTAATGTAGACGCTGCGCGTCGTGATGGTGTTGCTTACGTGCAGCGCGCGGTCGGCAATGGTGATTTCAAAGCGCACACTATCGCGGGGCTGAAAAATGTCGCCGAGGCCAAAGGCCAGGGGTGCGTAGGTAATAGTGCCTTTAATGGGCGCGGCCGTGTTGTCAGTGGTAGTAGTGGGGTGCGGAAACGCACCGTTGTAAGCCCCGGGCGTAAGCAAGCCTTTCGACACCAGCGACTCGTACCGGCCAGTGGCGGTGTTGCGCACGAAGGGCTCGATAAAGAAGTTATAATAAAACTTATTCGTGCCTTTTTGAAAGTCGAAGGGCGGGTTTTTGCGCTCGTCCGATGTCAGGCCCAGGTCACCGTCGCCATCCTGGTAGTTGATGGTCATGCGGATAGAGTCGAGCGGCTGGCCGCCCGCCTGCTTGGGCGGGATGCGAATAACCTGAATATTGTTGTAGCTGATGGACGGCGTAACGGGGTATTCCGGCGCCTTCAGGCACGAGCTGAGGCTGGCGGCCAGCAGGCCCAGGCTGCCAATAGAAAAAGCTAGTCGAAACGAAATCATACGCAAACGCTGTAAAAGAATGCCCGCCGCAGCCCATTTTGGCCCGTGTTTCCAACGTGCAGGCCCTTGGTTTGTTGTGCTGGCGTAAATGTAAGCAGCCGGCCAGCCCGGCTCGCTTTTGTGCCTAACCCTTGCCACCTGTTATGAGTTTCCGCGCCACTTTTCTGGGTACTGATTACCAAACGCTCACCCACTTGCCCCCCAGCGCCTTCGAGGCGATGGCCTTGCAACTGTTTCGCTATCAGGCAGCGCATTGCCCGCCCTACCACGCCTACCTGGCCAGCCTGGGGCGCGACCCGGCCAGCGTGCAGCGCATGGTGGACATCCCGTTTCTGCCCATCGAGTTCTTCAAGACCCACGACGTGCGCACCGACCCTAGCCAGTGGCAGCCGCAGGAAGTGTTCAGGAGCAGCGGCACCACGCTGGCGCAGCGCAGCCGCCACCTCGTGCGCGACCCCGCCCTGTACCGGGCCAATGCCGCCGCCATCTTCGAGGCCGCCTACGGGCCGCTCACCAACTGGATTTTTCTGGCCCTACTGCCCTCTTACCTCGAGCAGGGCGAGTCGTCGCTGGTGGCCATGGTGGCCGATTTTGCTCAGCGCTCGGGCCAGAGCCAGGAAGCGTTTTTCCTGCGCGACCATGCCGGCCTGCTGCGGGCCCTAGCCGAGGCCAAAGCCCAGCGGGGCCGCCGCGTCATGCTGTTCGGCGTCACTTACGCCCTGCTCGACCTGGCCGCCGAGGTCGGCCCCGCGTCCGAGCTGCAAAACCTGACCGTGCTCGAAACCGGCGGCATGAAGGGCCGGCGCCGCGAGATGATTCGCGAAGAGCTGCACCAGGAATTGCAGGCAGCCTTCGGCCCCGCGCCCCTGCACTCTGAATATGGTATGACCGAGCTGCTGAGCCAAGCCTACTCGCCCGGCCACGGCCGTTTCTACAGCCCGCCGCAGCTACGGGTGCTGCTGCGCGACCCCGCCGACCCCTTCTCCATCGCCGAAAACCGGCCCGACGGCGCCATCAACGTCATCGACCTGGCCAACGTAGACAGCTGTGCTTTCATCGAAACGAAGGACCTAGCACGCATGCACCCTGACGGCTCGTTTGAGGTGCTCGGGCGCATGGACAATTCGGATATTCGCGGGTGCAGCCAGCTGGTGTAGAAGAGGCAGTGTCCTGCTAAGAAATAAGCCCTTAAAAGAACTATGCTAATGCGCTTGCTGACCTTAGGTTCAGTGGTAATGATGCTAACTTTCCATCATGTGTCGGCGCAGAAGCTTGCTGCTAAGGCCACGCCAAAGCTCAGCGAGCGCGCTACCGTGTTAGAAGGTCGTTGCGCGGTGATTGTGCGGCCTGATAACAGAAAAATAGCTTTAATGAAAAAGCAAGGTTCGGAAGAAGATTACAATACAGTGGTAGCTGATAACCAGTATTACATGGGCATTTCGCTGTATTTTTTAGACTCAGTCAAAGTAAGACAAATTGAAAAGCCCGCGCATGGAGTCATAATTTTTAAGAGTTCGACTGGGCACTACTTTACAGTATCGCTTACCCCTTTCGATTGGGGAATAATCCTGTTCAATGGGCGAGCTAAACCAATAGAAGCAGATGTTACTGATATTGAGTCTAGTTATCGGGCTTATATGAAGAAATGAGTTGAGAATAAAACAACCGCGCCAGCCTCATAACGAAGCTGGCGCGGCTGTTTAGCAAAGCGGCCCTAGCTGGCTATTTCCCCGCAAACGCCTTCGCATCAGCTTCTTCAATGGTCGCGTCGCTCATGATGACGAGGCGCTCGACCACGTTGCGCAGCTCGCGGATGTTGCCGCGCCAGTCGAGGCCTTGCAAGTATCGTAGGGCGCTAGCCGATATGTTCTTGGGCTTGTTGCCGTAGTCGGCCGCAATGTCTTGCAGGAATTTCTGTACTAGGTCGGGAATGTCGTCGCGGCGGTCGTTTAGGGCCGGCACCTGGATAAGAATAACCGAGAGGCGATGGTAGAGGTCCTCGCGGAAGTTCTTGTCGGCGATTTCCTGCAGCAGGTCCTTATTGGTGGCGGCCAGCACGCGCACGTTCACCGAAATCTCTTTCTCACCGCCCACGCGGGTAATCTTGTTTTCCTGCAAAGCGCGCAGCACCTTGGCCTGGGCCGAGAGGCTCATATCGCCGATTTCATCCAGGAAAAGCGTGCCGCCGTCGGCCTGCTCAAACTTGCCGATGCGCTGTTTCACGGCCGAGGTAAACGAGCCTTTTTCGTGGCCGAAAAGCTCGCTTTCAATTAGCTCGGAAGGAATGGCCGCGCAGTTCACTTCCACTAGGGGGCCGTTGGCGCGGGGGCTGAGCTGGTGTAGCTGGCGCGCTACCATTTCCTTACCGGCGCCGTTGGGGCCGGTGATGAGCACGCGCGCATCGGTGGGGGCTACCTTCTCAATCGCCTTGCGCACGGCCCCTAGCGCGGCCGAGGTGCCAATCATCTCGGAGCCCTTGCCGGTGCTCACGGCCAGCTTTTTCTTGAGGGTTTTGGTTTCGGTCACGAGCTTGCTCTTATCCAGTGCATTACGCACGGTCACGAGCAGGCGGTTGAGGTCGGGCGGCTTGGGCAGGAAGTCGAAGGCGCCTTTTTTGGTGGCATCCACGGCGGTTTCGATGTTGCCGTGGGCCGAGACCATAATGAAGGCCGCGTCGGGGGCTAGCGTGCGGGCACGCTCCAGCACTTCGAGGCCATCCATCTTGGGCATTTTCACGTCGCAGAGCACCACGTCGTACTTCTGCTGAATGAGCAGGTCGAGCCCCGCCGGGCCATCCTCGGCCTGGTCTACCTTGTAATCCTCAAACTCCAGGATTTCCTTGAGCGTGTGGCGGATAGCTTTTTCGTCGTCGATGATGAGAATGCGAGGCATGAGGCGAGGAGTAGAATCAAATTGTCAGTGCGAGCCTGCGAAGCAATTGCCCCCGAACGACATCCGAACGACTCGTTCTAGGGCGATTGCCGCGCTGCGCTCGCAATGACAAACGATTTTATATGAAAAAAAGCGGCTGCCTTCTCGCGAAAGCAGCCGCCGAAATTACGCAATGAGCCGATAAGCCGGGTTCTGTCCACCCTACAGAGTTTCCCCTGGCGGTGGCCCCACCATTTATCTAGGCCCACGGTCGCCCGTGGGCTCCAGCGACCTACCCGCAAACCCGGGCGGGCCGCCCGGTGCCGCCGGCCCCGGAGGGGCTAGCGACGTGTCTGCTTATTTGGTCTTGCAACCCCTGAGGTTTACCCAGCCGGCATGGTCACCCAGCCGCTGGTGCGCTCTTACCGCACCTTTTCACCCTTACCAATGAGTGAATGGGCGAATGGGTAAAGGAGTGAATGAGGTGGTTTTGTCAAACTATTTACTCATTCACTCCTTCACTCATTCATCCATTGCCCAATGGCGGTTATTTTCTGTGGCACTGGCTGTCCTGGCCCGATTGGCCAGTCCTTCCCGTTAGGAAGCAGGGCGCCCTGCGTAGCCCGGACTTTCCTCCCCGCCCGCATTTGCGTTGGGCGCGGCGGTGGGGTGGCTCACTGCACCGGCAAAGGTACGACGCTAGGGGGCAGCGGGCAGAAAATCGAGCCGCAGCGGGCTAAATGAGTCGAGCAGGACGCCCGCCTGGCGGGCTACCACGCCGTGCGGCACGTTGGGCGCAGCGTAGAAAGTGTCGCCGGCGCGCAGCACGCGCACCTCGTTGCCCACGGTCACCTCAAACTCGCCGCGTTCGACGTAGCTAATCTGGCTGTGCACATGCTGGTGCAGCGCGCCCACGGCGCCGGCCTCAAACTCGACTTTCACCAGCATCAGGTCGTCGTTATATGCCACCAACGTGCGGCGCACGCCGGGGCCGGTTTCTTCCCAAGCGAGGCTAGCGGCGGGCTGGAAAGCAGGAGTGGAATGTGTCATAAAAAAAGTAAAAGCTAGGGCACCCACACCAGTTTATCGGCGCTGAGGGTTTGCTCGCCATCCCAGCGGTAGCCGATGAGCTGGCCGCCCCTAGCTACGCTGTAGTCGAGGCACACGGCGTGGGGCTGCAAAATCTGGGGCGTGCCGCGCAGCCAGTAGTGGCCAAAAAATACGGGCGTCTCGTCCTGATAATAGCTCGGGTCGAGGTGTGAAAAATCGACAGGCTGCCCGCGCAGCTCGGCCAGGTCTTCGAGGTAGTAGTCGGCGTAGCTAGGGGCCGTGGCGGGGTTTTGCCACCAGCGCAGGCGCATGCGGCTGCGGCGGTGCCCGTCTTTATCGGCAAACGTGAGGCCGCCGGGCAGCTTGTCCTCGCGGCCCTTGAGCACGATTTCGGCGGCCGTAAACTCGGGGCTGCCGCGGCGGCTGGCACGCAGTAGAAAATCGCGGGTCAGGCGCAGGTCCGGCAGCTGTTGGCGTAGGTAGGCTAGCTGGCCGGGCTCCCAACAGGCGTGCACGGCGCGCAGGCCGGGCAGCTCCAGGGCCAGCGGCAGGGTCATAAACCACTCGAGGTAATCTAACCACTCAGCGAACAACTCGTGCGTACGAAACTCCTTGATAGTTTCGATATGCTGCAAAATGTGCTGCGGCTTATGGGGCCGCAGGTGGCCGCCATTCGGATGAAACTGCCAAAACGCCAAGGCATTGTACTCGTGGTTGCCCAGAATGGCCAGCGCCGCGCCGCCCTCCACCATGCCGCGCACCAGCTGCAAGGTTTCGCGGATTTTGGGACCACGGTCGATGTAGTCGCCCAGGAAAATGACCTGCCGGCCGCTCGGGTGGCGCGGCACGCCCGCCGCGTCGGGCTGGTAGCCGAGGTGGGCTAGCAGGGCGCGCAGTTCGTCGGCATGGCCGTGAATGTCGCCGATGAGGTCGTACATAAAAAATGGGTTAGAAGGGAAACATAGACAAGCAAAGCACGCGATGTGCTAGTAACTTTCCTGTCTATTACCTGCTTAATCAGATGCCGATGCTATAGGATAGCGCCGGCCTAAGTTGATGGCTATTACTAAAAAGTAGAGGTATGGTATTCATTAGCTTGATGGGTTTCGTTGCCAGCTTAGTCCACCACCCCATGCAGGCAGCCCCCGCCACGGCCCACCCGCCGCAAAAGCTCTATCACCAAGCAGTGCCCTGGCTGGATACGGATGGGCAGCCCATCAACGCGCACGGCGCCGGCATCGTGGCGCATCAAAATGCCTACTATCTCTACGGTGAGCTGAAAGCAGGCAAAACGGAACTGGTGCCGGGGCAGGGGTGGGAATGCTACCGGGTGCCGGCGGGTGGGGTAGCTTGCTACTCCTCGCACGACCTGCTGAACTGGCACAAGGAAGGCGTGGCGCTAGCCCCCAACACTACCGACCCGCACCACGACTTGCATGTGAGCAAGGTCATCGAGCGGCCCAAGGTTATCTACAACGACCGCACTAAGTTGTTTGTGATGTGGCTGCACGTCGATTCGGAAACATATGGCTATTCGCAGGCCGGGGTGGCTACCAGCACGAGCCCTACGGGTCCTTTTCAGTACCAAGGCAGTGTGCAGCCCAATGGCCAGATGGTGCGCGACCTCACCCTTTTTAAAGACGATGACGGCCGCGCCTACCTGATTTTTGCTTCAGAGAGCAATGCGACCATGCACATGGTGCTGCTCACCGACGACTACCTGGCGCCTACTACCCAGGAAAAGCAGATATTAGTCAACCAATCGCGCGAAGCGCCGGCCCTTTTCAAATACCGCGGCCTTTACTACCTGCTAACCTCGGGCTGTACGGGCTGGGCGCCCAATGCCGCCACCTACGCGGTAGCCAAAACCCCCCTGGGCGAGTGGAGGCAGCACGGTAACCCCTGCGTGGGGCCTGGTGCTGCCTCCACCTTTGGAGGCCAGGGTACGTTTGTGCTGCCCGTGCCCGGCCACCCTAGCGAGTTCGTTTTCTTGACCGACCGCTGGAACAAAACAGACTTAGAAGCGTCGCAGTATGCATGGCTGCGCCTGAAAATGGTGGGGAGGCGCCCCAGGATTTACGGGGCTAGCCAAGCGCAGCCACGCTAACTACTTCAGACGCACCAGCGTAGCACCGTAGCCAAACTTCTCTTTCTGGGCCTCCTCAAAAAACTTAATGTCTTTGTTGCGGCTCAGCTGGCGGTGAATCTCCTTGCGCAGCGTGCCGTTGCCGGCGCCGTGGATGAAGATGATTTCATGCATGTTGGTGGCTAGGGCCCGGCTCAGCGCATCCTCGAAGGCATCGAGCTGCAGGCGCAGCAGGGCGGTATTGCTGAGGCCCTCGGCGCCTTCAGGGCGCAGCTTTTCGATATGCAAATCAAACTCGTGGGGTGGGGCCACTAGGGCCGCCGCGGGCTTGGGCGGGGCGGGGGCAATGGCGGCGGGCACCGGCGCGGGCTTGTCGCCGGCCAGGGCCTGTTGTAGTGCCGAGGCCTGCTTAGAATCGAGGGCCGGGGCGGGGCTAGCGGCCGCTTCCAGCGCAGCTTCGGCCTGGGCCAGCTTCTCGGGATTGAGGGCGGGCGCCGGGCGCTCGTCGAGCTGAAACAGGTAAGCTTCTTTGCCGATAACCGGCGCCGGGCGGCGGCTCGTGTAAAAGGTGCTGGCCTTGAACGACTGGCGCTTGGTAAGCAGGCCGTAGGCCGTGTCGCTGTTCAGCTTAAAGCTTAGCAGCTGAAACACTACTGCGGGCCATTGCTCGAAATCTTTGAGGTGCAGGTGGGCTAGCGGGGCGCTGGCGGCCTTGGCCTTGAGCTGGCCGGTAGCCAGGGCGCGGTACTTGGTCTGGCGCTCTTCGCCGTAGGTAAACACCACCTCCGCCTCGGTATTATTGACTAAGTGCAGGGCGAGCAGCTCGGGGGCCTGGTGCACCAGCGCCAGGTACAGCCCTTTGGCGGCGGGTGGTGGGGGCGTGGGGGCAGCCGGGCGCGGCGGCATGGCCGCGCTGGGGCCGGCCGGCTGCGGGCGGCCAGAGGGGCTAGCGGTGGCTGCTGCCGGGGGGCTGCCGGGGCGCAGGGCCTTGGGCTGGCCGCCGGTGGGCTTGTTTTTCTTGCTGCCAGTAGCAGGGCGGGCGGGCTCGGGGGCAGGGCGACGGAAGGCCTGGCCTTCTTCAGCGGCAACGAGCACCAGCTCGCGGCGCAGCACCGGAATGGTGAAGTCGTTGTCGATGGCTACTTCGACTAGCTCGCTGTCGAGCAGCCGCGTAACGATGCCTTCCTCGGTGCCCGTGAGCAGCCGTACTCTATCTCCTACGTTCATAAAAACTCAGCTAGTTGCGGGATGCTCCGCGTACCAGGGCAGTACGCGAAGCGCGCCGTAAAGGTAGGCCAGGCACTGAGGCAGGCCGAAAATAGCGCCCGGCCAGGCCCCATAAAGAGCGCAAACGTTTGCAGGTCAACCCGGTGAAATACGCGTGAAAGTGCCCGAAAAGGCCCGTAGCATGTCGTATCTTAGCTCGGGTACTGGCCTGCGGCGCTGACGCCCGGGCCCGGCGTACTTCTTTTTCCCACCCCATTTACTATGATAAAACCTCAACTCCTGGGGCGTTTGGCACTGGCTATCTTGCTGCTGGTGGGCTGGGCCCCCGTGGCCTGGGCCCAATCGCCGGTGACGGTCAGCCCGTCGTATTTCACCGCCGATACGCCGCTCACTATCACCTACGATGCCACGCTGGGCGATGGCGGGCTAGCCAGCTACAACGGGGACGTTTACATCTGGACCGGCCTCATCACCGACAAAAGCACCAGCAGCACAAACTGGCACTTTGTGGCGGGCACCAACTTCAACGCACCTACGGCGGCCGAGAAGATGACTTCGCTCGGCAACCACAAGTATAGCATTTCGCTCACGCCGCGTACATATTACCCTGGTTTTGCCACTTCCGGCGAGGTGCTGCAAAAGCTGGCGATGGTGTTTCGCGGCACGGGCGGCTCGCCGCAGGGCAAAGGCGTGGGCAGCACCGACATTCTGGTGGCGCCCGGCGTGCAGGCCAGCTTCACCAGCCCGGCTGTTTCTAACACCATAGTGCCCGCTGGCACCTCGGTGACTGTGGCGGGCACGGCCTCGGTGGCCGCCACGCTTACGCTCACGCTCAATGGCGCGCAGGTGGCGCAGCAAGCCAACGCCACCACGCTGTCGGCCAATGTAACCATCACCCAGCAGGGGGTAAATACGCTGGTGCTCACCGCCGATGATGGCAAAACTACGTCTTCGGCCACCACGACTATTATCGTAGCGCCGGCCGTGACCACGGCCGCGTTGCCGGCGGGCGCCAACCCCGATGGCATTACCTACCTGCCCAATGGCACTTCGGTTATCCTGACCCTGACGGCGCCCCGCAAGAGCTTTGTGTATGTGATTGGCGAGTTCAACAACTGGCAGGCTGCCTCGGCCGGCCTCATGAACAAGACTGCTACCGTAGACTCGGACCCGGCCACCGGCCGCTGGTGGGTGCAGATAGACGGCCTGACGGCGGGCCAGGAATACGCGTATCAATTTCTGGTAGATGGCCAGCTGCGCGTGGCCGACCCGTATTGCGAGAAGGTGCTGGACCCGGACAACGACAAGTACATTCCGGCCGTCACTTATCCCAACCTCAAGCCGTATCCCACCGGCAGCACTACCGGCCTGGTATCGGTGCTGCAAACCAACCAGCCGGCCTATACCTGGACGGCCACCAGCTTTCAGCGCCCGGCCCGCACCAACATGGTGGTGTATGAGCTGCTGATGCGCGACTTTACGGCCCGCCACGACTACCAGACCCTCAAGGACACGCTTAGCTACATTCAGCGGCTAGGGGTCAACGTCATCGAGCTGATGCCCATCAATGAGTTTGACGGCAACGACAACTGGGGCTACAGCCCGTGCTTTTACTTCGCCCCCGACAAGTACTACGGCACCAAAAATGCGCTGAAGGCGCTCATCGACGAGTGTCACCGCCGCGGCATTGCCGTGGTGCTCGATATGGTGCTCAACCACTCCACCGGTCAGAGCCCGATGGTGCAGCTCTACGGCAACGTATCGACCGGCCCCACGGCCGATAACCCGTGGTTTAACACCTCGGCGCCGCACCCCTACAGCGTGTACAACGACCTGAACCACGAGAGTGCCTACACCCGGTACTTCTCGAAGAATGTCATCAAGTTCTGGCTCCAGGAATACCACATCGATGGCTACCGCTTCGACCTGGCCGGGGGCTTCAGCCAGGTGCCCAAAACGAACGATACCTACGCCAACTACGACCCGACGCGCGTGGCTATTTGGGAAGACTACTACAACGCCCAGATGGCGGCTAGCCCTGGCTCGTATCCCATTCTGGAGCACTTCCCCAACGGCGTGAGCGCCAGCAACCCCACCGACGAGGGCAAGGTGCTAAGCGACTATGGCCTGATGCTGTGGGGCAACATGAACCCCAACTACACCCAGGCCTCGATGGGCTACAGCAGCGGCTGGGACCTGAGCTACGGCTACTACGGCGACCAGGGCGGCCGCGGCTGGGGCAAGCCCAACTCGATAGCCTACATGGAAAGCCACGACGAGGAGCGGATGCAGTTCAAGAACAAGACCTACGGCAATACCAACGGCAGCTACTCGGTTAAAGACCCCGCCACTGGCCTCAAGCGCGACGAGCTGGCAGCAGTCCTGTTCTTTAGCCAGCCCGGCCCGCGCATGGTGTGGCAGTTTGGCGAGATTGGCTACGATTACAGCATCAATACCTGCTCGGACGGCACGACCATCGACCCCAACTGCCGCACGGCCGCCAAGCCCATCCGGTGGGACTACCGCCAGGACGCCGGCCGCCGCCACCTCTACGCCATTTACAAGACCATGGCCCAGCTCAAGCAGCAGCCGGTCTTCAGCTCCTTTACCTCGTACACCCAGAACCTGAGTGGCGCTATCAAGTCCATCAGCATCTCAAGTGCTGACCTGAGCGTGGTGACGTATGGCAACTTTGACGTGCAGGCGATTCCGACCACCATCACCTTCCCCAGCACGGGTACCTGGTACAACTACATCACGGGCGCTACCCTGAACGTGACCAGCACGACGCTGGCCTTCACCTTGCAGCCCGGCGAGTATGCCGTGTACACGAGCAAGGCCCTGGGCACGCCCGTGCCACTGGCTGCCCGCGCCGCCCAGCAAACGGCCGCCTTCCAGCTAAGCCTGGCGCCCAACCCGGCCGCCGGCACCACCACCATCCAGTACCAACTGCCCGCGGCGGCCACGGCCAGCATCGCGGTGCAAAACGTGCTCGGCCAAACCGTGCGCCAGCTAGCCCCTGCCCGCCAGGCGGCCGGTGCCCAGGCGCAGGTGCTGCCCCTGCAGGGCCTGGCGCCCGGTGTGTACCTGGTGCGCCTGCAAGCCGGCGAGCTAACCCAGGCCACCCGCCTGCTGGTGCAGTAGCACGCTGGCTAGCCCACAAAAAAGCCTCCGCTGCCAGTGCTGCGGAGGCTTTTTTGTGGAAAGCGCTAAAGCCTGGGGCTAGCGCGAATGCTCGTGGAAGCTCACCAGGTCGTCGATGGGTGAGCGAATGATTTTGCCTACCTGCATGCCGTGGCTGTTGGCTACCTGCGTGAGGGCATCGCGGAAGTTATAGCCCACCGAGCCCACGCAGTTGAAGGTGAGGCTCTGGTAGTTGGGGTAATGCAATACCAGGTTTTGGAAGAAGGCTTCGAACGCCTCTACCACAATCTGGCGGCAGTAGCTCACGTTGTTGTGGTCGTAGCAAAACTTGGCGAAGCTGGCCAGGAAGCGGTTGGGCAGCGGCTGGTTGTAGAGTCGGTCCAGGATGTCGTTGCGCGAGCCCAGGCTGTATTCCTCCTGCAAAGCCTCACTCAGGCCGTCGGGTAGCAAGCCGCGCAGGTGGTCGCGCAGCAAGCGCTTGCCCAGGAAGGAGCCGCTGCCCTCATCGCCCAGGAAGAACCCTAGCGAGTCGACGTTATACGTGATATCCGTGCCGTCGTAGATGCACGAATTGGTGCCCGTGCCCAGAATGGCGGCAAAGCCCGGCTGGTGGCCTAGCAGCGCGCGGGCGGCGGCCAGTAGGTCTTCGGTAACCTCGACTTTGGTGGCGTTGGGAAACTGCTGGCGCAGGGCGGCGGCCACCACCTCGGCCTTGGTGGGGCTCGACACGCCGGCGCCGTAGAAATAAACCTCGCGCACGGCCGCGTGGGGCAGCGTATCGGGCAGGTTTTTTTCGAGCGAGGCACTAATGTCCTGCGTGTCTACAAAGTCGGGGTTGTACCCTTCAGTGTTGAAGTACACGCGCTGGCCCGCGTCGGAGAGCTGGCACCAGCTGGTTTTGGTCGAGCCGCCGTCGGCAATAAGTATCATAAAGGGGTTGGTAATTGGTTGTTGGGTGCTGGCTTTGGACTTTTGGCTACAGGGCAGGACTTTTACTGGCTGGGTTCAAACCGCCAAAAACCAAAAACTGATAACCGACAACCAAAGCGAGGAGCGAAGCCGCGAAAATAGCGCCCACCGGCTAAGCCCGGGCTAGTGGCCGGCCGCATTTACTACCGGCTGGGCCACCGCGGCGTGTTGGGGCGAGGGCAACAGGTCAATCCAGCCGTCTTCACTTACCACAATAGCCAGGCAGGGGTAGGGCGAGGAGCTGGTATAGCGCACGGCCGAGTTGTAGCGCGCGCCACGGCTGCTGTCGCCTTTTTCGGTGGCCTGCCCGTCCAGAATAACCCCAATGGCATAGCACACGCCGCTTGGCTCAATCATTACTGCGCCATCAATGGAGGTGGCTTGGCGCAGCACGGGCGGCGTCATGGGCCGGGGCACCACCCGGAAGCACTGGCGGCGCAGGCGCTCGGCCTCGGGCTTGGCGCCGGCCGTGATGCACAGCATGGTGCCATGGCTCTGATTAGAAGCTTCCAGGGCCAGCTCCCAGAGGTAAGCCACCCCGGCATCGTCAATATCGGGAAAGACCTGCCGGATAACGCGGTCAAAATTATCGGCCTGCACCTTGCCCTGCGGCAGGCGCGGCGTGTTGCTCACCACCCGCATAAGCGTGTGGCCAGCATGGCGCAATTCCCAGCCATAGTGGTTGGTAAAGTGCACCGTGGCCAGGGGCTCATACTGCGGCGCATTTTCGGGCACGAGGTGGCCTAGCCCAAATACGTGCGCCGCATCCGACACCAGGCCCGTCGAGCCTTCGGTGAGCTCCAGCAGCTTGCGGATGGAGCGGTGGTCGCGCAGCGGCACGGGTGTTTCGAGAGTCAGCACCGGCACAATGGCCGCGTGCTGGCGGCGGCCCAGCAGCATGGTGCCGCGGCCCTCGTCGCCTTCGTGGCGCAGGGCGGCCACGCCCAGGCAGGCATCGTACAGGCCGTGGGCGTTGCCGGGGCTCACGCGCAGCATGAGGCGGCGGCCGGCACCGCGCAGCACCTCATTGTAGTCGCGGTCGAGCACTGGCTGCTCGTTGTCGGCGGTGTCGGCTTCGCGCAGGGCGCGGGTACATTCGTGCAAAAACTCCAGCACCGCCGCGTGGGGCAGCGAGCAGGTCCGGTTGGGCCCCGGCTTGCCGGGCAGCGTGTAGTAAGAATTGTAGGTGTCGGCGGCCAGCTGAAGCACGACTACTACCAGGTAGCCATTGAGACTGAGCGGCGTAGAGCAAAAGCAGCGGCGATTCTCCCCGCGCCGGGCTACTATGCTCTGCAGTACCTGGTCGGTGGCCTTGCACACCAGTTCGTACCAGTGCTGCTTTTCGATGCGGTCGTGGTCCTGCGGGTGCAGGTGGTACACATTGTCGCGCGGGCTCAGGTCGCTGGCCTCAAAAGAAGCAGCCAGCGTCTTGATGCCTGCAAACTCGGCTGGGCTGTAGCGCAGGCTGGTGGGCTCTACCACCACGCTTTGCGGGTCGTCCTCTTCGCGGCCCTGGGCGAGGCCTAGCAAGAAAACCTCAGGCCGCAGATTGCGGTCGAGCAAATTGAAAGTACCTTCGGCAAATAGCTGAGCCGAAACGCGAAACAAGCTTTGGTGTTCCCACATAGGTGGCAGTCGGGGGCGATGGGGCGATGGTCGCCAGGGCCGGGAAGGGCTGCCCACGCATCCGCAAGCAGCACTGGCTAGCCAGCCATACGTAAAAGTCCACTTAATAGCTGCGTAACAGCCAGCAAAGCTGCTACATTTTCGCAACTTCATCGTAACTTCGGGTTGCAGCCACGGGCGTTTTCCCTACCATCCAGCACCCTAGCCTATGCTCTTCGTCGACATGCTTTTTGTGATGGTGGTGGGCCTGTCGTTCATCCCCATTATGACCGGGTACTGCGCCTCCTCCCGCGGGCGCTCGTTCTGGCTATGGTTTGCGCTGGGTTGGCTCCTGCCCATCATATCCTTCCTACTGCTGTTCGCCCTGATAGCGCGCGATGAGCTAGACCCCGGCCGCCAGCTGCTGCGCGAGGCCCGGCAGATTTTAAAGGAAGCCGAACAGAAAGCGGTGGAAAAAAATGGTTAATTTACTAATGGTCAATGGTTAATATTGTTCAATAATCCCTGACGACATTAACCATTACTTCTTCAGCGGGTCGTGGCCCCAGTTCATGAGCGAGTAGCGCCAGCGCGAGGTTTCGATGTCCTTTTTATCGTGCGGGCCCTGGGCCGAGTGGCGGCTCACGTAGCTGTGCACTTTGTGCATGTGAGCCTCGTCTGCGGGCGTGAGGTCGGCCTTTTTCTTGTGTAAAATCTCGATAATGCGCTCGCCCGAGTGGTGGCCGATGCTTTCGCCATCGCCGCTAGCCTGGCCCACCGACTTCGATTCGTCGGTTTTGAGCCACTTCTCTAGCTCGCCGGCCGTCATGTTCACGTCGTGCTTAAAAGAGGTATAGATGTCGTCGTTCTTACTATCGGAAGCGTGGGCGGTTGCCATAAGAAAGCATTGCTAAGTTTGAGAGTAACAGGCTTACTATAAGCTGCCCAGCTTGGTTGCCCGGCAGTAGCGCGAAGCAGAAGCTTCGCGCTACTGTTTATTTCTGCGCTAGCCACTGCTGCACGCCCGTCGCTACCCAGGCGCCGGTGCTGAAGCAGCCTTGCAGCAGGTAGCCGCCCGTGGGGGCTTCCCAGTCCAGCATTTCGCCCGCCACGAAGGTGCCGGGCCGGCGGTGCAGCATCAGGCGCGCATCTACTTCGGCCAGCGGCACGCCGCCCGCCGATGAGATGGCCTCGGCCAGCGGGCGCAGCCCGGTTACCGGAATCGGCAAGGCCGCGAGGCTAGGCCCCAGGTCGGGTGCCGGGCCGGCCAGCTCGCGCAGCAGCGTGGGCACCGGCGGCTTCAGGCTAAGGGCGCTGGCCAAAAAAGCCGGCAGCGAGGTGTCCGGCCGCCGCTGCGCCACGCGCCGCGCCAGCTCGGCGGGGGCCAGGTCGGGCTTCAGATTCAGGAGTAGGCTAGCGGAGTGGCCGGCCGCCAGCGCCGCCCGCAGTTGGGGCGTGAGGGCGTACACCGGCGTGCCCTCCAGGCCATAGTCGGTGAGCATAATCTCGCCGCGCACGGTGTGGCCGCCGCAGCTGAGGGCGATGTTTTTGAGCGGCGCCCGGCCCACCTTCTCCTTGAAGAAAGGTGACCAGGCCACCTCGGCGCCACAGTTGGCGGGCTGCCAGGGATGGCAGCGCACGCCCACCGCTTCGAGCAGGGGTACCCAGCCGCCATCGGAGCCGGTTTGGGGCCAGCTGGCGCCGCCCAGGGCTAGCACGGTAGCGGCCGGCTCCAGGATAAATTCTTCGCCCAGGGCCTCGTTCAGCAAGCGTAGGCCGGTATTTTCGGCAAAGCCTAGCCAGCGATGGCGGGTGCTTAGCTCCACACCCAGCTCGGCCAGGCGGCGCAGCCAGGCACGCAGCAGGTCGGCGGGCTTGTGCTGGCTCTCGGGGAAGACGCGCCCGCTGGTGCCCACAAACGTGGCAATGCCCAGCCCGGCGGCCCAGCGGCGCAGGTCGGTGGGGGAGAAGTGGGCCAGCAGCTGCTCAAACAAGGGGCTAGCCGTGCCGTAGCGCCCGGCAAACGCGGCAGGGTCTTCGCCATTGGTGAGGTTGAAGCCGCCGTGGCCGGCCACCAGAAACTTGCGCCCCACGGTGGCTTTCTGCTCGAAAATACGCACGCGGCAGCCGGCCTCGGCCAGGCGCTGGGCGGCCAGCAGGCCGGCAGGCCCGCCCCCGATGATGGCCACCAGTGGGGCAGTTGAAGTAGGAGAATCAGGCTTCACACGCCAAATTTACCCTGGCTGCCCCGGCAACGGCCACGCAAGCCCGACCGTACCCTAGCCACATGACTTCTTATGGCATTCTGATTGGCCTGAGCCTGGCCGTTATCCTTTCCTACCTCTTCAACCTGGCTTCGCGGGCTACGCGGGTGCCGTCGGTGCTGCTGCTTTTGCTCACTGGCATCGGGCTGCGGCAGTGGGCCGACTACCACGACTACAGCTTGCAGGTACCCAAAACGGTGCTCGAAATATTCGGCATTATCGGCCTGATAATGATAGTGTTGGAAGGCGCGCTCGACCTGCGCCTGAGCCGCGACAAGGTGCCGCTCATCCGGCGCTCGTTCTTCGCGGCGGCACTCATGCTGGTGGCACAGGCCGCGACTATCGGCGGGCTGCTGCACCTGTGGCTAGGGGCTAGCTGGCAAACCTGCCTGCTCAATGCCGTGCCGCTGGTGGTTATCAGCAGCGCCATCGCTATTCCGAGCGTAGCCAACCTGACGGGCGAAAAGCAGGAGTTTATCGTGTACGAAAGCACGTTTTCTGACATCCTGGGCATCATGCTCTTCAACTTCGTTGACCAGGAAGATTTTTACCAGGGCCAGGGCTTGCTCACGTTTGGGCGCGGCGTGGTGCTGATAATTCTGGTAGCCATTGCGAGCACCGTGCTGCTGAGCTTCTTGTTGGGGCGCCTGCGCGAGCACGTCAAGTTTTTCCTGCTTTTCGCTTTTTTGATTCTCATTTATAGCCTAGCCAAGCAGCTGCACCTGTCGTCGCTGCTGCTGGTACTGGCTTTTGGCCTGGCCGTTAATAATGCCGACCTGCTGCTGGGCTGGCTGCGGCTGCGCACCGGCTGGCGCAGCTTCACCGCCGAAGACCTCGCACCCGACCTGCACCAGCTCAAGAATATCACCGCCGAGTCGGCGTTTCTTATCCGCACGTTTTTCTTTTTGCTGTTCGGCTATTCCATCACCCTGGCTAGCCTCATCAGCTGGCAGCTGGTGGGCCAGGGCCTGCTGATAGTGGCCGTGCTCACCGGGCTGCGCTACTTGTACCTGCGCTACGTGGCCCGCACCGACCTGCTGCCCGAGCTGTTTATCGCGCCCAAAGGCCTTATCACGGTGCTGCTTTTCTATAGTATTCCGGCCCAGCACGTGCTCGGCGACGTGAGCGAGAATATCCTGTTTGTGGTCATTCTGCTCACCAGCCTGCTCATGATGGTAGGGCTGATAATCAGCCACCAGCAGCAGACGGAGGCCATTGAGTTTTGACGTGGCCGTGTAGAGACGCATCTTTGCGTCTCCTCATCTGCGCGGCTAGGGCAGGCGTGCCTCGACTCAGCGCAGTAGCGTTTGCACGGCGGCATCGTTCAACGAGGAGACGCAAGGATGCGTCTCTACGCCTGCCCTTCCTCTATCAGCTCGCGCCGATACCTGGCCAGGATAGCCGACTTTACAATGAAGCCCAGGTAGTTACCTTCATCGTCGCACACGGGCAGAGCGGTGCTGTCGGTACGCTCCAACACATCGAGGCAATGCTCGACACTGTCGGTGGCATGAATAATGGCCACCGGCTTTTGCATCAATTCGCTGAGCTTGGTGGTGGTGTAGTGGGCTCCGTCGAAGAGCGTGTCGCGCACCATGTCGAGGCTGATGATGCCGCGCAGCTGACCACTTTTGCCTACTACCGGAAACACGTTGCGGTGGGCGTGCCGAAACACATCGACTAGCTCGCCGAGCGTGGCGCTGGGCCGCAGGGCCAGAAAATCAGTATCGAGCAGCCGGTGCAGGTCGAGGCGCGAAAGCAGGTCGCGGTCGCGGTTGGCGTACACGTCCACGCCCTTGAGGGTGAGCTTGCGGGTGTAGACCGAGTAGGGCTCGAAGTGCTTGGTAATGAGGTATGAAAAGCTCGTGACGAACATCAGCGGTACAAACAGCGCGTAGCCGCCCGTGATTTCGGCAATCAAAAAGATGGCCGTGAGCGGCGCGTGCACCACACCCGCCAGCACGCCGGCCATGCCCAGCACCACAAAATGCACCTCCGGAATAGCCACTAGCCCCGTCATATTCACCAAGCGGGCAAAGAGGAAGCCGCCCAGCGCCCCCGCCACCAGCGACGAGCCAAACATGCCCCCGTTGCCGCCCGCGCCCACCGTAATGCTGGTAGCCACCACCTTCATCATCATCGTGAAAAAAACGAGAATGAGCAGCAGCCACACGTTGTTGTCTCCATACACCGAAAACAAGCTGTCGTCGGTGAGCGCCTGGGCGTTGCCGGCCAGCAGCTTCTCTACCACCGTGCTGTAGCCCTCGCCATAGAGCGGCGGAAACAGAAAGATGAGCGCCCCCAGCGCCGTGCCCCCTAGCAGCACTTTCTGCCAGCGCAGCCCGGGCCAGCGCTCCCAGAAATGGTCAAACCAGTGGTAGGTCCGAATCATATACACCGAGAGCAGCGCCGTGAGCAGCCCGAGCACCAAATAAAACGGCACCGTATTCACCACCCACGAGTTGGTAATGAGCGCAAACGGCTGGCCCGCGTACAGGGCCTTCGACACCACCGTGGCCGTGGCCGACGAAATGAGCAGCGGAATAAAATACTGCGCCGGCAACTCCATCAAAATCGCCTCGACCGCAAACAGCACCCCCGCGATGGGCGCATTAAAAATGGCCGCTATGCCCGCCGCCGCGCCGCAGCCCGTGAGCAGACGCCGCCGCCGTCGGCCCGCCCGCAGCACCCTGGCCGCATTGGAGCCAATGGCCGAGCCCGTCACCGAAATCGGGGCCTCGGTACCGGCCGAGCCGCCAAACGACACCGTGAGAAAAGCCGTGATGAGCTGCGAATATAGCTTGGAGCGCGGCACAATGGCATTTTCGCGGGCCGTGTTGTAGATAATGGGGCCGATGCCCCGGCCCAGGTTGCCGTGCAGCAAGTACTTGGTAACGAGCACCGTGAGCGTGATGCCGATAATTGGGTAAATCGAGAGAGCAAATACCCGGTTGGGCTCCGTCACGGCCTGGGCCAGCCGGTTTTGCTGCCAGTGCACGGCCGTTTTGAGGGCCACCGCCGCTAGCCCCGCCAACACGCCCACCAGCCCCGCCAGCCACACCACGTACACCCGCTCGCTCACATGGCGCAAGCGCCACAGCAGGAAGGGGTTAAGCAGGCGATGAACGAGGCTCTTCTGCATAATTACTCTAGCGCTACACCCTAATCGTTTGTCATTGCTTCGCAAGCTCGCAATGACAAACGATTTCTTTACCTAATACGGCCTTGCAAAAACCTTACCGTGCGCAGATGCCGCGGTAGGGGCAGTACTCGCACTTGGCCAGGTCGTCGGTTTTGCGGATGGGCTCGGCCGGGTCGAGCATGCGCCGGGCCAGCCGCGCTATTAACTCGGCGCTCGCCTTCAAAAAGTTGCTTTCGCCAGTGCCTTCAGTAATAAAATCGAGCGGCGCCGACAGCAGGCCCTCGTCGATTTTGCGCAGACTCATAATGGCCGCTTCCGAGCCGGGCGGCGCCGGGTTCAACTCGTCGCTTTCGAGCATGAAGCGGTAGAGCCAGAGCTGGCGCACCTTGTCGGCGCCGCTGCTCGACTCGGCCAGCAGGCGCTCCACGGTGTCGGCGGTACTAAGCGGTTTTTGGGTGCCGCGCAGGTTCAGCTCGCGGCGCTCCACTAGCCCCGTTTTATAATCGACTACGCGGCGGCGGCCGTCGGGCAGCGCGTCGATGCGGTCGGCGCGGCCGAAAATGCGCACCGCCAGGGGCTCAGCCTGGCCCGGCAGGTCGGCAAAGACGGTGGCCGCCATGGGCGTTTCCTGGGCCGTAATGCGCAGCGGCAGCACGCCCGGCTGGCCCGGCAAGCTTTCCAGGTACTTGCGGATGAGGCGCACGGCCACCTGCCCCAGCACATGGTTGAGGCCGTCGTCGGAGCGCGCCTGGCGGTCTTTTTCTTCCTGGCGCAGCTGGCGCTGCACCTCGGCCGGCACCTTTTTCAGCAGCTCGGGCAGGTCGGCGGCGGTGAGGTCGCGGGTTGAGAGCTCGAAGGGCTTGAGCAGGTGCTCGAGCGCGTCGTGCACCACCGTGCCAAAGCCGTCGGCACCCAGCGCCTCTTCCACTTCCTCATTCTCCTGAAAGCGGGCTAGCCGCGAAAAATAGAACTTAAGCGTGCAGGCCAGGTATTCGTTGAGGGCCGAGGGCGAGAGGCCGCGCTCGAGCACGCCGCGCAGGCCGGCCAGCATGGCGTCGTCTTTGGCCAGCACGAGGTCATTGAGCAGCTCATCGCCACTCGGGACCGTTAGCCCGGCGGGCACTTCTACCGTCTTGTCTTCCAGCACTAAGGCTGGGTTTTGGGCGGCCAAATCAAACTCGAGCTGCCGTAAAAACCGGCTGCGCTCGCCGGTGCGCACGCCCTCGGCGCCGGGCAGCACGTGCACCAGGTCTACGCGGCCGGCGCGCTGCAAGAGCCGCCAGAAGTTGTAGGCTGTGTTGGCCTCGGCGTCGGCGTAGGTAGGCAGCTTGTACTCGGCCAGCACATCGTACGGAAACAGCGACTGCTGGCGCTTGGGCGCGGGCAGGGTGTTCTCGTTGCAGCTCAAGATAATGACGTGGTCAAAATCGAGGGCGCGGGTTTCGAGCAAACCCATTATCTGCACCTGGGCTAGCGGCTCGCCGGCAAAAGGCAGGCGCGTGCGCCGCATCTGGTCGTACAAAAAGCGCCGGAACGAGCGCACGCTCAGTCGCTGCTCGCGGCAGTCGAAGGCCGTGTCGAGCTGCCGGATGAGCGTGTAAAACAGGTATAAATATTCGGCTTCGATGGCCGTGTGGTCGTGCTCATATACGCGCTTGAGCAAGTCAATCAGCGTGTAGCAAGCCCCGATGATATTATCGCAGTTATCCCAGGTCTTAAACAGCGCCTCGATGAGCGGGTGGCCGTGCCCTAGCCGTAGCAGCTCGGTGGCCGGCAGCAGCACCATATGCTTTTTGACAATCTCCTGGCAAATGGTATCGAGCAGCTTGTGGTACTGCGGCTCATCGGGCTGCGCATCCTGCCACTGCTGGTAGCGCCGCAAAAAGGGGTGCGCCAGCAGCTTGCTCACGGCCAGGTGGTGGTACTTGGGCACACCGTAGTCGCGCCCCGGCTCCCCTTCGCGAATGCCCGTGAGGTGCACCTCAAACAGCAAATCGACCAAATTGAACAAGGCCGTGCTCTGGAAGCTCAGGCCCATGGTCACGTTGAAATCGGGCACCAGCTCGGCGGGCGGCAGGCCGTGCAGCACGGGCAGCAGCAGGGTTTCGTCGGGCAGCACCACGGCCACCGTGGCGTCGGGGTTGCGCTGGCGGGCTTCGGCCAGCAGCTGGCCGGCCAGCTTGCCCTGCATGCTGGCATTGGCCACCCCTAGCAGGCGCACGTGGTGCGGCCGGCTGCGCAGATGGTCCTGGTAGGTGAAAGTATCGAGCGGCAAATCCCACTTGCCCCAGTAGCGGCGCAGGGCCTGGCCGGCACGGTTGGGCGAGTCTTTTTCGAGGTAAAACGGGTCGCCGTCGAAGTACAAATCCGCCCGGCCCACGCGGCGCAGCAGGTCGATAAACGTTTCTTCAGCCTTGCTCAAGCCCCCCAGCCCCACAAATACGTGGCGCGCCGGCAGGGGCTTCTTCACATCGGCCAGCTCGCGGCGCAGGCCCTGCACGGCCCGGCGGTAGGCTAGCCCCGGGTAAGACAGGTGCTCTTTCTTAAGCAGCGCCTTAAACCGCAGGTACACCTTGTGCAGCTGCCCCCAGAAGCCGAAGTAGCGGTCGAGACCAGTGGTTTTTTTCTCGGGGTCGAGCTGCCAGCGCTCCAGCGCCTTGGCCTCGGCCAGGTATTCGAAGATGGACTTGGTATCGGCCAGGTGCTGGTCGAGGGTCGAAAAGTCTTGCAGCAGCAGCCCGCCCCAGCCCACAAAGTGGTCGAACTGCAAGTCGGGGTCGATGTGCTTGAAGATATCGAACAGCAAGAGCTGCAAGGCAATAGGCTCTTCAATCTGCACACCCGCCCGCTCTACCATGTAGTCTTCCATGGCCGCGATGCGCGGCGCCCACAGCGCCTGGCCGTCGGGCGTGGCCAGGGCCAGTTCGTTTTTGAGATACACCACCGCGCGGCGCGTGGGCACAATGACGACCAGCTCGGAGAGCGCGTCTACATCGTGGCTGGCCAGCAGCTCCTGGGCCACCTGGGCCAGAAAGGAGCGCGTGGCCGCCGGGGCCGCCACCGGCGCGGCCAGGGTAGGGGAGGGCAGCATACTACCCAAAGATACGCCCGCCGCCCCGGGCTGCACTCAAAAAGCGGGCTGGTGCATTCGATAAGCCAGCCCGGCCATTCGCATGAAATACTAGGGGCAATGCCGCGTTTACCGGACATTTGAAGCGGTCATCGGGCTAGCCACGCCCTGACGGACGGCAACAACCTTGCTTTTCCCGTATGGCTGGCTCGCTGTTGCTATCTCATCCTTCCCCTTCTAGTTCTTGCTATGAAACGTGTTTCTTCTTCCACGCTGCGCAACACCTGGGCCGAGCCCCAGCTGATGAGCAGCGGGTGCGCAGGCTGTTGGGCTGCTGGCTACTGTGCCGCTTGCCTGCCCCTCAGCCTGCAAGCCCCGGCCGCCTGTCCGCTCAATACCTGCCCTGGTGCCCAGCGCCCGGTCAGTGATACGGCGCGGTACTAGCCAGGCTGCCTAGTTAGGAAAGCCGTCGGGCTGCGCAGGGCGCGGCGCGGCGGCTTTTTTGCGTTTGGAGCCCTAGCGAAAATGCGCGCCGACCCGGCCGCCCGGTAACTTCACGGCCCGAACTGGTTTGCTACTTATGCCTCTTTCGTTACGCGCTGCCGCCCGCCTCTGCCTG
Source organism: Hymenobacter sp. BT559 (assembly GCF_017571525.1). Lineage (GTDB taxonomy): Bacteria > Bacteroidota > Bacteroidia > Cytophagales > Hymenobacteraceae > Hymenobacter > Hymenobacter ginsengisoli. Next base: position 156,829 of record NZ_JAGETY010000010.1, read on the forward strand.
GCGTTGCTCACGGCTCACTATTCACTGCTCACTGCCCGAGCTCAAGCCCCCAAAACCTACACCTCCTCGGAGATTCTGCTAGGCCTCAAAAAGCTTAATGTGGTGGGCTCGGTGATGTACATCGCCGCCCACCCCGACGACGAAAATACCCGCCTGCTAGCCTACTTCGCCAACGGCCGCCAGCTCGAAACCAGCTACTTCAGCTGCACCCGCGGCGATGGTGGCCAGGACCTTATCGGCCCCGAATTGCGTGAGCAGCTGGGCGTCATTCGCACTCAGGAACTGCTGGCGGCGCGGCGCATCGACGGCGCGCACCAGTATTTCTCGCGCGCCAATGACTTCGGCTTCAGCAAGACCTCGGCCGAAACCTTCACCATCTGGGACAAGGAACAGGTGCTGGCCGACATGGTGTGGGTGATTCGCCAGCGGCGGCCCGATGTGCTCATCACCCGCTTCCCGCCCGATGCCCGCGCCGGCCACGGCCACCACCAGGCCAGCGCCATCCTGGCCGCCGAAGCCTTCGACGCCGCCGGCGACCCCAAGCGCTTCCCCGAGCAGCTCAAGTACGTGCAGGTGTGGCAGCCCAAGCGCCTGTACTGGAACACCGGCAGCTTCTTTGTGAAGCCCGGCGAGAAGATGGACGGCTACCTCACCCTCGACGCCGGGGGCTACAACCCGCTGCTAGGCCAGAGCTACGGCGAAATCGCGGCCCGCTCGCGCTCGCAGCACCGCAGTCAGGGCTTCGGCGCGGCAGCCCAGCGCGGCGAGGCCATCGAGTACTTCCAGTTCGTGAAAGGCACGCCCGCCAAAACCGATTTATTCGAAGGCATCGACCAGACGTGGAGCCGCGTGCCGGGCGGCGCGGCCATCGGCAAAATGGTGGACGAGGTGATTCGGAGGTATGATGCGAGCAACCCTAGCGCCAGCGTGGCGGGGTTGCTGAAGGTGCGAGAATCAGTGAATACGACGCTTCAGAAAGCATTTAATACTTATTCAAGCAGAGAGATTCCGAACATCGAGTTTCTAAACGAAGCGCAAGCAGAATTGATAGGAGCACATTTTTGGCTTTTGACTAAAAGCAATCAATTAGGCGACTTGCTTAAGGCTAGTTTAGGGCTTCACATTGAAGCAGTTGCTAGCGAGCCGACAATTGCAGTTGGACAAGTAGTATCTATCAATTCGGCGGCCCTCAATCCATGCGATGTGTCTGTGCAGTGGACTTACCAGCTAGATAAATCAGAAGTTGGCAGGAGTATCAATGTATTGCCAAAGGGCAAGATTAAGTCAAATTTGATAAAGCTTGAAGTTACACCGACTACTAGTATTTCGCAGCCTTATTGGCTTACAGGGCCAAGTTCGATTGGCATGTATAGAATAGACCCTAAGGGTATAAATACCCTGGACGGGTTTGGCTTCAAGGTTCACAACTGGGTTCCACAAAGCCTAATCGGTAAGCCAGAGAATCCTAGCAGCATCAGTGTCTGGAATCAGATTCAAATAATTGTGCCCGGTATTAATAAGCCACAGGAACTTGAATTTGAAACTCCTGTCCAATACAAGCACACCGACCCCGTGCTCGGCGAGCTGTACCAACCCCTAGCCATCGTGCCGCCGGTGATGGTGAATATCCCCGCCGCCCGCGCCTACGTCTTTGCCGACCAGCAGCCCAAGCAAGTGCCCGTAACGCTGCGCGCCGGCCAGCCCGGGGTAGCCGGGTCGCTGGCCTTGCAGGTGCCTAGCGGCTGGCAGGCCGAGCCCGCCACCGTCGCCTTCACCCTCAAAAACAAGGACGACGAGCAAACCGTCAACTTCACCCTGCGCCCGCTAGCCGGCGCGGCCGAGGGCAAGGCCGAGCTGCGCGCCGTGGCCACCGTGGGCAATGAGAAATACAGCCGCGGCATCCAGCAGATAGTGTACCCGCACATTCCGACCCAGACGCTGTTCCCCGAGGCCACCGCGCCGCTCGTGAAGCTGAACGTGGCGCGCGGCCACACCAAAAACATAGGCTACCTCATGGGTGCCGGCGACGAGGTGCCCGAGGCCCTGCGCCAACTCGGCTACACCGTGAGCCTGCTCGACCCCGCCACCGACCTCACCGCCGAGCGGCTAGCCCGCTACGACGCCGTGGTGCTCGGCGTGCGCGCCTACAACGTGCTCGACCGCCTCAAAACCCAGCAGCCCCAGTTGCTCAAATACGTCGAAAACGGCGGCACTATGCTCGTGCAGTACGTGGTGAACCGCGGCACCGTGCTGCCCGAAATCGGCCCGTACCCCCTCACCCTCAGCGCCGACCGCGTGACGGTCGAGAACACACCCGTCACGTTTTTGACCCCTGGCGCGCCGGTGCTGAATGCGCCCAACAAGCTCACGCCGGCCGACTTTGCCACCGGCTGGGTGCAGGAGCAGGGTCTGTATTATCCTTCGGCTTGGGATACTCATTATCAGCCGGTTATCGCTAGCCACGACCCCGGTGAAACCGATAAGCAGAGCGCCATCCTGGTGGCGCCCTACGGCAAGGGGCGCTACATCTACACCGGCTTGTCGCTGTTTCGGGAGCTGCCGGCCGGCGTGCCGGGCGCCTTCCGCATTCTGGCCAACTTGGTCGAGTCGGGCGGCAAGTAGCGCGGACTTTTAGACCACGAGTGAGGACTCTCCCGGCGGGACCTCACCCCCGGCCCCGGTTCGCTTGATGCGCGAGACCTTGAGGAGAAGGTAGCCACGGCGGCACGTTTATTCATTCGTTTTCTTAGGCTAGCCTTCTAACTTGCGAGCCGTTTGCCCAAAGGGCGAACGGCTCGCTTTTTATATCTAGAAAGACCTTCTCTGTAAAGTCCGCGCCGCCGTGGCTCCCCTCTCCCCAAGGAGAGGGGCCGGGGGTGAGGTCCCGCCGGGAGGGCGACACCAGACATGCTTACAGTAGAAAAAATAGGCGGCACCTCCATGACCGCCTTCGCCGATGTTCTCCAGAACATCATCTTTCACGGCCGCCAGGGCCAGGAATTGTACAACCGCATTTTTGTGGTGTCGGCCTATGCCAACGTGACCAACTGGCTGCTGGAGAATAAGAAAACCGGCGCGCCCGGCGTGTATCACCGCATCACCGAGCACCAGGAGTTTCGGGCCGCGCTGCAAGAAGTAGCCGCCAAGCTCAAGGAGCTAAACACGCACTACGCCCCGCTAGGCCTCGACCTGGCCGTGGCCGATGCCTTCATTCAGCAGCGCATCGACCAGGCCCAGGCTTACCTGGAAAGCCTCGTGAATGTGCTGGCCTCGGGCTATGTCAACAGCGCCAACATCTTGCAGGCCGCCCGCGAAATCCTGGCCAGCATCGGCGAGGCGCACTCGGCCTTCAACTCGGTCAACATCTTGCAAAACAAGGGTTTGAACGCCACCCTCATCGACCTCAGCGGCTTCGACGACGCGCAGCCGCTCACCATCGACGAGCGCATTCAGCAGGCATTTGCGGGCATCGATTTTGCCAATACCATCTGCGTGGCCACCGGCTATACCAAGGGCACCGAGGGCATTATGCGCGAGTTTGACCGCGGCTATTCGGAGGTGACGTTCAGTAAGATAGCCGTGGCCGTGCGGCCGCAGGAGGCTATTATTCACAAGGAATACCACCTCTGCTCGGCCGACCCCAACCTGGTAGGCCTGGACAACTGCCGCCCCGTCGGCTTCACCAACTACGACGTGGCCGACCAGCTCGCCGACGTAGGCATGGAGGCCATTCACCCCAAAGCCTCGAAGCCGTTGGAAATCAACGCCATCGACCTGCGCATCAAGAACACCTTCGAGCCCGAGCACCCCGGCACGCTCATCACCCGCGACTACGTGTCGCCCGAGAAGCACATCGAAGTCATTACCGGCACCGATAAAGTGGTAATAATCGACATCTACGACCCCCTGATGGTGGGCGCCGCCGGCTTCGATTTGCACCTCATGCAGGCGTTTTTCGATTTCGGCGTCAGCTACATTTTCAAGGCCACGAGCGCCAATAGTATCTCGCTCGTCATCTGGCAGAAAGACCTGAAGCCCGAGCTGGTGGCCGCGCTCGAAAAGAAGTACGAAAAAGTGACCATCGAAAACGTCTCGCTGGTCTGCCTCATCGGTTCCAACATCGACCAGCCCGGCCTGCTGGCCCACGCTGCCCGTGCACTGGCCGAGGCGGGCATTAATATTCGCAGCGCGGGCTTTGCGCTGCGCAAGGTCAACATTCAGTTTATCCTGGCGCGCGAGGACTACAAAGGGGCCATTATTGCCCTGAACAAGGCGCTGGGGTAGGGGCGTAACGTTGGCCCGCCCCGCCCGGTACTGGCCCTAAAATTCGGAGCGTCATGCGGAAGGCAGTGAAGTACGACGTTCTTTTGTGAGGTGCCCATCGGCTATTCAGCTTATCCTATGAAAAAAATGCTTCCCGCCGCCGTCCTGCTCACGCTCGGCCTAGCCCCAGGTGCCCGCGCCCAGTCGCTGGTGTTGCCGCCCGACACGCAGCGCGTGAGCGTGGAGCAGTTTCGGGCCCGGTTCGTGGCTGATACCGCGTACACCCGCGCGCACTACGTGAAGACGGAGTACGACATTCCGATGCGCGACGGGGCCAAGCTGCACACCGTGGTGTACGCGCCCCGCGATGCCGGCCGCGGGAGCTACCCCATTCTGTTGAACCGCACGCCCTACTCGGCGGGGCCGTACGGGCCGGACCACTACCGCCTGCGCGTGAATCCTAACGGGTTTTTGCTGCGCGAGGGCTACATCTTCGCCATCCAGGACGTGCGGGGGCGCTACCTTTCCGAAGGCACGTTTGAGGACGTGCGCCCGCAGCTGGCCGGTAAGGCCGGCAAAACGGCCATCGACGAAAGCACCGACACCTTCGACACCATCGAGTACCTGCTCAAAAAAGGCCCAAAAAACAACGGCCGCGTGGGCCAGCTAGGCATTTCGTACCCGGGCTTTTATACCACCGTGGGCCTGCTCAGCCGCCACCCGGCGCTGAAGGCCAGCAGCCCGCAGGCCCCGGTCACAGACTGGTTTTGGGACGATGACCACCACAACGGCGCATATTTCCTGACCGGCGCAATGGGCTTCTGGAACAATTTCGGCCAGCCCCGCCCGCAGCCGACGGCCCATTACCCCGATGGCCCGCAGATGAAAACGCCCGACGGCTACGCTTTCTACCAGCAGCTCGGCCCGCTCAAAAATATCAACGAGCAGTATTTCCACGGCCAGTACAAGCACTGGAACGACATCGTGGCGCACCCCAACTACGACGCCTTTTGGCAGGCTCGCAACCCGCGCCCGCACCTGCACGGCCTCAAAGCCGCGGTGTTGGTAGTGGGTGGGTTTAATGATGCGGAGGACCTGTTTGGCACCCTCAATACCTACCAGACCATCGAAAAGCAAAACCCCGGCCTTAGCAACCGCTTCGTGATGGGGCCGTGGGTGCACGGCGGCTGGAGCGGCAGCCCCGGCGAAATGGTGGGCAACGTGGCCTACGGCCCCTCGCCCTCGCTCTGGTATCAGCAAAATATTGAAGCGCCATTCTTCAAATCATATCTGAAAGACGTCCAGCCCGGCGCGGCCATTGCCAGCCTGCCCGAAGCTACTGTCTTTGAGGGCGGTACCAACCGCTGGCGCACCTTCGACGCCTGGCCACCCAAGCAGGCGCAGGCCAAAACGCTGTATTTCCGGCAAGCCGGCGGCCTCAGCTTCAGCCCGCCCACCACTGGCGCCAACGAGCGTCGCCGGGCCGACGTCAACTTCGAGTTCGACCAGTTCGTGAGCGACCCGGCCCATCCCGTGCCCTACACCGAGGCCACGGCCCCGAGTATGACCCGCGAGTACATGACCGACGACCAGCGCTTTGCCAGCCGCCGCCCCGATGTGCTCACCTACCAGACCGCGCCCCTGGAGGAAGATATGACCCTAGCCGGCCCCATTCAGGCGCTGCTGCAAGTGGCCACTACCGGCACCGATGCCGACTGGGTCGTGAAAATCATCGACGTGTACCCCGACGACACGCCCGACAATCCGCGCACCGCGCCCGGCGTGCACCTCGGCGGCTACCAGCAAATGGTGCGCTCGGAGGTGATGCGGGGCCGCTTCCGCGACAGTTTCAGCCAGCCCAAGGCCTTTGTAGCCAATGAGGTAACGGCCGTGCCCTTCACCGTGCAAGACGTGCTGCACACCTTCCGCAAGGGCCACCGCCTCATGGTACAGGTGCAAAGCACCTGGTTTCCGCTCGTCGACCTCAACCCACAGACCTACGTGCCCAACATCTACGAGGCGAGCGAAACGGACTTTAAAGCGCAGACGCACAAGCTCTACCACAACCCTGGCCACGCCTCTCAACTGGTCGTAAAGGTGCTGCCCCCTCAATAGCCATTTGTCCTTGCGCGCAACGAAGTGAAGCGCGGCAATCTTTCCTTGTCGCTAGGGTGCTGTCCCAACGATTAAGGAAAGATTGCCGCGCTTCACTTCGCTGCGCTCGCAATGACAGAAGTTTTTATTTGCCGCCTTTCTTCGCCTCAGCCACCAGCTCGTCGTTCAGTTTAACGTAGTCGGTGTTGGGCGGCGTCGCAGCTAGGGCCAGCTTTTTAGACCGCTCGGCGGCAGCGATGGCACCTTTGTAATCCTTCATTTTCAGGCGGATTTTGGCCTCCGTGTTCACGTTCCAGAACTTAGGGTCGGTGGCGTTGGCCTTCTGAATCCAGGCTAGGGCCTGCTTTAGGTCCTTGTTGTTGTCGTAGTAATACACGGCGGCGCCGGCCAGGTCATTGGCCGTCGGGCTGGCGTTTTTGACAACCTTCTCGTCAATCTGGGCCATCACCTTCGCGTCTACGTCGCTGGTGATTTTAAACTTGGCGCCGGTGTTTTCCCACTCCAGGTCCACGTTGGCGGTGGCAGGCGTGAGGTCGGCAAAGTTGATGGTGAATGTCTCCACTTTATTTGCCAGCTTGTAGGGCTTAACGGTGAAGCGGGCCACATCCTGGTCGTCCTTGAAGCCATCTACATCAGCACCTTGCTTCAGGCTTTTATTGAGCACTACCGTCCACTCATTGGCTGTGGGGATGGTATAAATGCCGTATTCGCCGGCCGGTACCTTTTTACCTTCTACTAGCACATCATCCGAAAACTTGATGCTGGTGGTGGCATTGGCACCGGTGCGCCAGCGCTTGCCATCGGCTAACACTGCTTTGTCGCCGCCAAAAACGGTGCGGCCCTTGGCGCTAGGCCGGTAGTAGGTGATGGTTACATCAGTAAGGCCCACGCGCTGGGTTACAGTGCTTTTGGGGCTAGCCTGCGGTGTCGAAATCTGCGCCTGGGCGGCGGGGGCGGCTAGCAGGGTTGTGGTCAATACCACAGCGGTGCCGAAGTGGGCAGCAAAGTTTTTCATATCAAATAAACGGGAAAAAGCGGCATGTACTTGCCGGCCCAAAAATAGCGCAGCCCGCCGGGTGCGGCGGGCTGCGCTAGGGGAGGGGGTAGAGCCGCGGCTACCCAATAATATCAAACCCGCAGTAGCTGTGCAGCACCTCGGGCAGCCGGACGCCCTCGGGCGTCTGGTTGTTTTCGAGCAGCGCGGCCACGATGCGCGGCAGGGCCAGCGCCGAGCCGTTGAGGGTGTGCAGTAACTGCGTCTTACCGCCCTCGGCCTTGTAGCGGCACTTGAGGCGGTTGGCCTGGAAAGCCTCGAAATTGCTCACCGACGATACTTCCAGCCAGCGGCCCTGGGCGGCGCTCCATACTTCCAGGTCGTAGGTGAGGGCCGAGGTAAAGCCCATATCGCCACCGCACAGGCGCAGCACGCGGTAGGGCAGCTCCAGCAGCTGCAGCAGCTTCTCCACATGCGCCACCATCGTTTCGTGGGCGGCGTAGGAGTGCTCGGGCTGCGTAATCTGCACAATCTCTACCTTATCGAACTGATGCAGGCGGTTGAGGCCGCGCACATCGGCGCCCCACGAGCCAGCCTCGCGCCGGAAGCAGGGCGTGTAGCCGGTGTTGCGCACGGGCAGCTTGTCCACGGGAATAATTTCGTCGCGGTAGAGGTTGGTAATGGGCACCTCCGAAGTCGGAATCAGGTACAGGTTGTCCTGCGCGTCGTGGTACATCTGGCCTTCTTTATCAGGAAGTTGGCCGGTGCCGTAGCCGCTAGCCTCGTTCACCAGAATGGGCGGCTGCACTTCGGTATAGCCCGCGTCGCGCGCCTGGTCCAGGAAGAAATTGACCAGCGCTCGCTGCAAGCGGGCACCCTGGCCCTTATACACCGGGAAGCCCGCGCCTGTAATTTTGATACCGAGCTCAAAATCAATAATATCGTACTTCTTAATCAGCTCCCAGTGGGGGAGGGCGCCGGCAGCTAACGTCGGCTTGGTGCCGCCCTCGCGCACTACCTCGTTATCCTCGGCCGAGCGGCCAGCGGGCACGCTCTCGTGCGGCACGTTCGGAATTTTATACAGCAGCTGAGTCTGCTGCCTTTCGGTATCGGCCAGCTCGTCGGCGTGGGCCTTAATCTGCGTTTTGAGCTCGGCGGTGCGGATTTTCAGTGCCTCGGCGCCGGCTTTGTCGCCGCTTTTCATCAGGCCGCCAATCTGGCGGGCTAGCTCGTTGGCTTCGGCCTGGGCGGCGTCGTGCTGCGTTTGCAGGGCGCGGCGGCGCTGGTCGAGGTCGAGCACGGCCTGCACATCGGCTTCGGCCGTTTTAAAATTACGTTTGGCAAGGCCGGCCAGCACCCGGGCGGTTTGCTCTTTAAGAACAGAAATTTGCAGCATAATGCAGGCAAAGGTAGTTTTTGGATAATGACGAATGACTAATGCGGAGCGACTAATGTCGTTCGAGCTTAGTTGAGCAGCAGCAGTCATTCCGCATTAATCATTCGTCGCTAGCCCAAACCCATTGGCCATTTGCCCGTAATGGCTTAATATTGCAGCAGCAAGCCGGCCTATGAGGCCGGCCGGGCCAGCCTACTAGGCTAGCCCGCTGCGTAGCTGGCTCAATCAGGTTGCTTTTGGTGGAGCTGCCGGCTGCCCTTCTCACACCTCACTCATTTCCTGCTTGTTGCCTGCCGCTTTGTTGGATGTGTGGCGCTTTGGCGCTTCGTGTTGTTGGTTTCCGGCCTTCGGGGCTGGTTTGGCCTCCTATGGCTAGCTAACTGGTCCTTTCCCTACGTGCACTGCGCTAGCCCCGTTCTGATTTCCCCTCCCTCCCTATAGTATGTATACCCTCAATGAGCTGAAGGACCGGCTGCTGTCCGACCTCAAGGAAATTGCTGAGCAACTGAATGTTGGCAATTTCAAACGCCTCAGCAAACAGGATTTGATTTACAAAATCCTCGACCAGCAGGCCATTATGCCCGCCGACCAGCTACCCGGCAAAAAGCCCGCTACCTCGGCCCCGGCCGCAACTCCCGAAGCCGCTGCCCCCGCTGCCGAGCCAGCAGCGGCCGTAGCTGAAGCGCCGGCTGCTCCTGCCCGCGGGGCGCGCGGTGGTACTGGCCGCCGCCGGCCGGCCGCTTCGGCTGTGGCCGAGCAACCCTTTACCGACGTGGCGGCGCCCGAAGCTACTCCTGCGCCGGCAGCTGAAAGCGTTGTGGAAGAAGAAATTACGCAGCCCACCCGCCTCGAGCGGGTAGAGGCCGATGAGCAGGCCGTAGCCAACGTATCGGTAGCTGCTGAAGAAGCCACCACGCCGCCCGCCGAAACCAACCCTACCCAGGAAACGCACTCGGCCGGCGAAAGCTCCCCGGTGCGCCGCGAGCGCCGCGAGCGCGTGGACCGGGCCGGCCGCCCGCTGCCCCGCCGCGAGCCCGGCCAAGCCAACGCGGCTAGCCCCGACCTCGACGGCGTAAGCACCGAGACCCCGGGCGTTGCCACTGCCGAAACGCCCTCCGTTACGACCGAAACGCCGGCCGATACAACCGCCGACCGCCGCGAGCCGCGCTTCGAGCGCGAGAACCGCGACGGCCGCGAGCCGCGCGAAAACCGCGATAACAACCAACGCCTGGGCCGCAACGACCTGCCGCGCAGCGAGTTTCGCGAAAACCGAGAGCCCCGTGAAGGCGGCAACAACCAGAATCAGAATCGCTATAACAACGACCAGCCCCGCGAGCCGCGCCCGATTAATGGCAACGGCGCCACCGACCAGCCCCGCCTGAGCCGCGAAGAGCGCTATGCGCAGCGCGAAGCCCAGCGCCAGCAACGCCGCGAAGAGCGCCAGCGCCAGGGCCTCGATGGCCAGCCGGCCGGCGAGCAAGGCGCTGCCCCTCAGCAAAATCAGCAAAATAACGGGGCTAGCCAGCCGACCGAAGGCCAGCGCCAGCCGCAACCGCAGCAACAGCAGCGCCCACCCCGCGCCCCCGAGCTCGACCTGGTAGTGCCCGGCTCGGGCACCATGGAACTGATGCCCGACGGCGGATACGGCTTCCTACGCTCGCCCTACTACAATTACCTGACCTCGCCCGACGACATTTACGTGTCGCCGCAGCAGGTGCGCCAGTTTGGCCTCAAGGCCGGCGACACAGTGAACTGCACCATGCGCCCGCCCCGCGAAAACGAGAAGTATTTCGCTCTGGTAAACGTGGATAGCATTAATGGCCGCACGGTGGAAGAAGTTCGTGACCGCGTGCCGTTCAGCCACTTAACGCCGCTGTTTGCCGATGAGAAGCTCAAGCTCTCGACCAAGCCCACGCAGGTGAGCACCCGGGTGCTCGACCTGTTTGCGCCCATCGGCAAGGGCCAGCGTGGCCTTATCGTGGCGCAGCCCAAAACCGGTAAAACGGTACTGCTGCAGGAAATCGCCAATTCGATTTCGGAGAACCACCCCGAGGTCTATCTCATTATCCTGCTAATAGATGAGCGCCCCGAGGAAGTAACGGACATGGCCCGCTCGGTGAAAGCCGAGGTGCTGAGCTCGACCTTCGACGAGACGGCCGACCGCCACGTGAAAATCGCGGAGCTAGCCCTCGACAAGGCCCGTCGCCTTGTCGAGTGCGGCCACGACGTCGTGATTCTGCTCGACTCTATCACGCGCCTGGCGCGGGCCTACAACACGGTGCAGCCCAGCAGCTCGCGCATTCTCTCGGGTGGTATCGACGCCGGAGCCCTGCAAAAACCCAAGCGCTTCTTCGGCGCGGCCCGCAACATCGAAGGCCCTGGCTCGCTCACAATTATCGCCACGGCGCTTATCGAAACCGGCTCGAAGATGGACGAGGTAATCTTCGAAGAGTTCAAAGGCACCGGCAACATGGAATTGCAGCTTGACCGCAAGCTGGCTAATAAGCGCGTGTTCCCGGCCATCGACATTCCGGCCAGCGGCACCCGCCGCGAAGACCTACTGATGAGCCGCGACGAGTTGAGCCGCGTGTGGGTACTGCGCAAATTCATGACCGATATGAGCGCTACCGAGGCTATGGAGTTCCTCAAAGACCGCATGAAGGGCACCCGCGATAACGAAGAATTCCTACTGGCTATGAACGGCTAGCGAAGGCATAATCCTCATCAGTAACGGGCTGAACACTACCTTAGCAAGCGGGTGGGGTTTGGCCCGTTCTTTGTTTTATACATTTTCTGATGGCTGCTGCACTTCCAATATCCGCCGAGCAAGAGGCTGAGCGCCTCCAGGCCTTAAAGCCGTACAAAGCACTTGAGCACCTGCACAATGAGGTATTTGAAGATATAGCCTATCTGACTGCCAGACTTTTTGCCGCACCAATAGCTCAGGTTTCGCTCGTCGATGCCGAGGAAGTAACCTACCCCGGCAACGTGGGCGACCCGAAGCTAGCCAGCCGGCTAGCCCGGCAGGATAGTATTTGTGCTGTGGCAGTGTACAAGCCGGGGGCAACGACCGTTTTTTCAAACTTGCGGGCAAATCCATGCATCTGGATAAGTGAAGAAGCCCAAAAAGATTTTGCCTTTTATGCCAGCCATCCCCTCCAAACGGCCGGGGGCCAGCCCATAGGCTCGCTTTGCGTACTCGACAAAAAGCCGCGCGAATTCACCGCCAATGAGCAGCTCATTTTGCAGCGCCTGGCCGGCATTGCCATGCATTTGCTCGACCTGGAGCTGGTAGCTGCCCCCGAGCAAGCCCCCGCCCTCTGGGATGCCATCAATGCCCGCATTCAGCTTTCGCTGCAGCGCATCGAAACCCTGACGGCCCTAGCGCGCTGGGAAGTATCGCCCGAAACAGCTACGGCGCAGGCTTATCAGGCGTCTATTCACGAAGAGCGCATGCTCATTGTGCAGGATATTGAGTATGAGGTATCGAACGCCTTTGCGCGGTTGCAACAGTAACATCGGAGCGCCGCCTAGCTAGGTTACCAGTTAAGATGCTGCCCAGTAGCAAACCATAAAGAGCACGAATCGATAGGGAACCACAAGCGCGATAAAAAAGCTGAAGCCATACAGTAGGGCCTTGCCCCAGCGCAGCACCGCCGGTTGGCGCGGAAAAGCTCCCCCGAAAAAAGCTGCTACGTAAGCGATGGTGAGTAGCAGCATGGTAGGGCCCACAATGCCATCATTGTTAAGCACAGCTAGCAGCGGGCTCCACAAACGCCCCGACAGGGAAAGCAGCGCCGCTAGGGCATAGAGCAGCAACAGGCCCGCAAACAAGTAGGTGCTCAGCATTATCCACTCGACAAAATAGCGCCGCTGCTGCCAAAACAACAGCCATAGGGGCCCGACCATCAGGGGGATAAATAAGAAAACCAGGCTTTTAGAGTAAGTGTGGGCTAGCTGGTTGAAATGCTCGGTGTAAGTAGCCGCTAGGGTGCCCGTATGCTGAAGGTGGTGCTGCACCAAGCGGTTGGCTAGGGTGCTATAGCCATTCAGCGAATGCGTGTGACTTCCCAACCCCGTTTCGAACGGACTGAAATGCGACACGCTGGCGAGCAGATAAAATAGCAGGTTGGTGATAAGAAATAACTGTACTGGTTGCGCGTGGCGCACCCGGCGGCCCTGTAGCCACTCGGCTGCCAGGAAGCCCGGCCGCCGCACCTGCCACCACAAGTCGCGTAGCACCCGCAGGTCGAAGTGGGTAAGGGTATCGACCGTATGTTCGAGAAAATGCTTGAGGGCATAATCGTGGCGGTGCAGCGTTTTTTCGCCGCAGGCATGGCAATAAGCTCCGGCTAGCTGGGTATAGCAGCTGGCGCAGCTGGGTGCCGCCGCGGCCAAATCCATTTCAGCAAAGCCTGGTATAGTAGCCAGGTCGGGGGTAGAGGTTGCAGCCATCGCAGTGCCAAGTAGGTAGGGTTGGCAAGTTAGGAAACCCAATTCAGTTCTCAGAACCCGGCTGCTGGTGCTGTAGATGACTCGAAGTTGCCTAACTCAACCAAAGAGGTTGCCAAGTACCAGCATGGCAATAAACGCCGCGCTCAGGCACACCGACGATACCTTGTTCATGCGCATAGTCCACTCAAAGTTGGCCAGCGCCGGGTCGTGCCAGGCCAGCCAGGCCCAGCGCGAAAACAGCGCTACCACCGGCCCCGTAGCCACCAAAAAAATGAGCAAGGACCGTAGCTCACCCCGCTGCCAGTAGGTGAGGCCCATGAGCAGCGCGCCGGCCAGCAGCCCGCCCGCTGCAAACACAAACGTGCCCCGGATGCCCAGCCGCAGGCTCAGGGTGCGGTCACCGCGCCGCGCATCTTCCTGGTGCTGATAGATTTGGGTGAGTGGGTAGGAGCCGCACAAAAAGAGCGTGCTCACGAGGGCTAGCTGCAAATTGGTGGGCTCGAAAAGCTGCACCTGACTAGCCCCCACGCCCACCTGCGCCATCAAAAAAGTGAAGGCGCCCTGAAACACCACCACTACCGCCGTGCTCAGCAGCGGGTACTTTTTGAGCCGGATGCCCTCGTAGCTGTACGCCCGCGACACGAGGATATACACCACCACCATTGCCGCAAAAACCCAATTTAGCAGCAGCGAGGCCACCAGCGCCAGCGTCTCAAACAGCCACACCAGGTGCAGCAGCTCGGGCGTGACGGGCGGTGGCACCTTCAGCCCGCCGATACTGCCCTCGTCGCGGTCGTAATACGAGTTGTAGCCATTGGAGGCCGGGTACACCAGCAAATGCAGAATGGCAAACACGGCCGCCGCCCGGCCCCAGCTAAAGGGCTCGCGCAACGCGCTGAGCCCGAACCAGAACACGGGCATCAGAAATAAGGAGAACGGCAGGCGGAGCAGCGCGAATGCTCGGCGGTAGGCGGGCGGCAGCATGGCGCGAAGGTAGGCAGGCTAGCTAGCAGGCACAGTGGGCCAGCCTACCAGGTACGTCACGCGTGGCCCCCACCAGTGGCGCAGCTGCCCGGCCTGCCAGTGGTAGCTTCCCGCTGGGTCGGCGCGCTGGGCCAGGGCTAGCAGCGCCTCGGGTGGGTACATGCGCAGAATGGATACCGAGCCATCCCACATAGTAGCCAGCGGAATGATGGGTAGCAAATACGTGAAAACCAATCGGCTAAGCCGAAGCGGCCGAAAAAACGGCGTGAGCAGCAGCTGCGCCACTGGTAGCACCGTGAGCGCCAGCCCGATTTCGAGCCAGCTTTTAGCCGCGCCCTCAAATACGCCTACGCCCTGCCCGCCAGCCACGGCATCGCGCAGCAAGGCCTCGGCCTGCGGCGGCGCAAAATGATGGAAGGCCGAAAAAATAACCCGAAAGCCCGCTAGCCCCGCCGGCACGGCCAGCGCATCGACGGGCGGCGCGTGGCCCTGAATAGCGCCGGCCGTGCGCCGCGCCACATCGGCCCAGGCGGCGGGCTGGGGGTAGAGGTCGGTGAGGGTGATGGTAGCGTCGGGCACACCCTGCGCGCGCAGGGCGGCCAGCACGGTTTCGGTGCCGCCTCCGGCGCCGGCGCCCAGCTCCAGCAGGTGCGTTTGGTGGGTGTGGCGCAGGGCCTGGGCTAGCAGCGGCGCCACCGGCCGGTAGGTGCCCAGCCACGAAATCATGAAGCGCAGATAGTCCATCATTCCGGCCCGGATGACGGCCGGAAACCACGGCAGGTCCTCAAACTCGAATACTTGTAGGCGCAGCTTCACGGCTGGCAAGTACGGCAGAAACGGCGTGCGGGTAGAGGCTAGCCCCTAAAAAACGATTGCCTGACTGCATGTGCAGTCAGGCAAGTGACTAAATGCAGTAGCGCGAAGCTTCTGCTTCGCGCTACTTTTTATTTCCCGCCGATGCCGAACACCTTCTTCAGCAGCGAGGTGGTGCGGGCCACCGGGTTTTCTCGAATGTCGGCTTCCTCCTGCGCAATGAGCGTGAACAGCCCGTCGACGGCCTTGCCGGTGGCGTACTGGTTGAGGTCGGTTTGCACCGGCGTCACGAGCGGCAGCTTGTTATAAGCCGAGGTCAGGCTGGTGTAGTAGCGCGTGGCCTCTACTTTGTCGAGGCTCTGTTGCATGATGGGCATGAAGGCCGTGGTGAGCTGCGAGGTAGTGGTGCGCTTGAGGTACTGCGTGGCAGCATCCTTCTGGCCGGTGAGAATATTCCACACATCCGTGAACGTCAGCTGCTTGATAGCATTAATGAAAATCGGCTTGGCACTCTTGGCGGCGTCTTCGGCGCCGCGGTTCAACGACAGCTCAAACTTATCGACCTGGCTGCCCAGCCCGATGCTGCGCAACGTAGTAGCCGCCCGCTGCATATCGGGCGGGAAGGGAATGCGGATGAGCTTATTTAAGTAAAATCCATCGGTTTGCGAAGCCTGGTCCGAGCCCTTCGAAATGCCCTGAATAAGTGCCTCCTTCAGGCCGTTGGCCGCCTCCGTATTGGTGAGGCCGCTTACGGCAGTGGTAGTCGTCGTGGTGGTCGTAGTAGTGGTTTTGCTAGGCAGCTTGAAGCCGCCGATGCTGCTGGGTAGCTTAAACTGGGCGTGGGCAGGCAGCGCAAATGCAGCGACTAGCAACGCGGCAAGGGAGTAATTTTTCATGGCAAGCAAAGACAATAAAGAACTGGAAGGAGCAGGCGCCGCCGGAAAGTTCCGGCTCATTTGCCGCACCTAAGCCAAAGCCTGTGCCAGAAAAAGTGCCGCTTTCAGGCTTTGTTCAAAAAGCGCGTCGGCAAAATTGACCCGCTTATCGGGTTGAAAAGGGTATTGCTGTGCTTTTCGGGCCGGTTGGTAGATTACGTAAGCCTAGCCGCTCGTAGCGCTGGCAGCGCTGGGCACCGTAGGCAGCAACTGTAGGGCTGCCGCTAGCCGGCGTGTAGCTAGCCCCGTAGCTACCAACCACGGCAGATTAAGTAGGAAGAGCACTACTAACTGACGACTTATACTTTCCAGGCCGAACTGATTGTAGGCAATAGGCCAGGGCGGAATGGCTAGTGCGGCTACTTGCAATAGGAATACAAGTAAAAACCTAGCTGTCAAAGACCTGCGTGTGCGGGTTTTGCGGATGGCCGCCGCTAGGAAAGGGTAGCGCAGGGCACTGCCCATGAGGGCAATACTAAATGCACCTAGAAAGAGCATGCCAGCAGTTTCGGCGTTGTCGGCTGCTACAGTAGCAAGGGCTTTACCAAGGTGGTTAGCGTAAAATGGCTCTTGCAACACCTGCGCCCTCTGCTGCCAGTACTGATAAAGCATAGAAGGGCCCGCGAAGCAACTCCAAATAGCCAGCCCTACCCACAGGTGCCAGTTAAAATGACGCCACAACAACGTAGCTAGGGGCCGCGACGAAGTTAATTTTTCGGACATAGCCATTTTTTCTTCATACAGACGAATAATTGGTAGCCATTCATTAGCTTTGCATCACAAAGTACTTCACCGCCCCGCATGAAGCCCGCTGCCCAAGACCCGCTCGCCCAGCTTACCGAAATCCGCGCCATTATGGAGCGCAGCTCGCGCTTCCTTTCGCTCAGCGGGCTGAGCGGGGTGGGGGCGGGTGTGGTGGCGCTGGCCGGCACTGCCATTGGGCACTACTACTTGCAACAAGAGTACGGCGAACAAGGCTTCCGCCGGCTGTTTCAGACCTCGGAGGGCGAGCGGCTGGCGGCCTTGCCTTTCTTGTTGGGGCTAGCCATCGCCATGATAGTGGCGGCGCTGCTGGTAGCGGCGTTTTTCACGCTGCGGCGCACCCGGCGCGACGGCCTGCGCTCGATGTGGACTGCCCCGGCCCGGCGCCTGGCCCTGGCTTTGCTCATTCCGTTGGTGGCGGGCGGGTTGTTCAGCCTCAAACTCTTCGTGAGTGGTGCGCCCGAGCTGGTGGTGCCCAGCCTGCTGGTATTTTATGGGCTAGCCTTGCTCAACGGCAGCAAGTATACCCTGGATGAGGTGAAGTACTTGGGTATCACGCTGGTAGTACTGGGGCTTGTGGGCCTGGTACTGCCCGGCTATGGCTTACTGCTCTTCGGGGCGGGCTTTGGCCTGGGTCACATCGGCTACGGCCTGCTGATGTATAATCGTTACGAACGCCCAACCGGGGCGAACTTTACCGCCTCGTGAAGTACGCCATCCACACTCTCAACAAAGCCTTCGACCACCGCGTGCGCCTCGGCGTGATGGCCGTGCTGCTGGCCAACGAGCAGGTGAGCTTCAACGACTTGAAGGAAAGCCTCGACCTCACCGACGGCAACCTGGCCAGCCACGTGGCGGCCCTCGAAAAAGCTGGCTACGTATTAGTAAACAAGCAGTTTATCGGCAAAAAGCCGAACACCACCTACCAAGCCACTGCCGAAGGCAAAGCCGCTTTCCAAGAGCACCTGGCGGCCCTCGAGAAGCTGCTGCGCGGCTAGCCCAGCCTCATCTCCACTAAACAGCCGAGTCAATCGGCTTCTTTTTGCCACTTATACTTTGAACAACAAAGTTCTTTTAAAATGAACCTAACTGCTTTCTGGCCCGCGCGCGCTGTCGCTGATGCCTCACCCGCCTACCGTATTTCGGCCCGGCTGGCTAGCCTGCTGCTCGTGGCTACGGGCCTTAGCGACTACCTGTTCTGGCACGAGCTGGTGGGGTTTAACGGGCTGGTCTACATGGTGTTTCTGGTAGTGGCGCAGCTGTTAGTGCTACCGCGCTACGCGCCGGTGCGGCGCACGGCGGCCTTTTGGGTGGCCGTGGGTGGCTGCCTGGCTAGTGGGGGGCTAGTGGCCTGGTACGGCTCCGATGCAGCCGAGCTGGCGGCGCTGGCCTCGGGCCTGATGTTGGTGGGGGTCGTCAATCAGCCGCAGCTGCGGCTGGTGAGCTCGGCGGTGGGCACGGCCGTGGCGGGCATACTGCCCGCGGTGGCGCTGGTGCTGGGCAGCCTGCGCGTGCCCGAGGGGCTGGGCGGGCGGCTGCGGCGCGGCTGGTACTACGGCCGCCTGCTGGGGTTGCCGCTGCTGGCGCTGGTGGTATTTCAGGTACTATTTACCTATGCCAACCCGCGCTATGCGGCGCTGAGTATGCAGCTATGGGATGCGCTGGGCGAGGGGCTAGCCCGGCTGCTAGAAGCCGTTTCGATACCGCACCTGCTGTTTCTACTGTTATGTGGGGTAGGGGCGGTGGGCACGCTGGTGGCGGTGCCCGTGCATTTTTTCCTCGACCACGAGTCGCGCTTCGGCGAGTTTGTGCGGCGGCAGCGCGATGGCGTGGCCTCGTTTGCGGTGCGGCGGCCCAATTTTTCATATTCCGACCGCGGTGCGCTAGCCCTGCGCAAGGAGTGGCTGGCGGCCGTGGCGAGCATTGGTCTGCTCAATGCCATGCTGCTAGTAGTGAACGTTGTGGACGTGCGCTGGCTGTGGTTTGGCTTTCGGGCGGCGCCGGGCTTCGACCTCACGCAGTTTGTGCATGAGGGCACCTACGTGCTGATTCTCAGTATCCTGCTGGCAGCGGGCATTATGCTGTGGTTTTTCCGGCGCAATCTCAATTTCTACAAGCCGGGCCTGCCGCTGCTGCGCTGGGGCGCCACGCTGTGGGTGCTGCAAAATGCAGTGCTGGCCGTGTCGGTAGGCCTGCGCAATTACTACTACATCGAGGCTACCGAGCTGGCGTACAAGCGCATTGGGGTGTATGGCTTCCTGCTGCTCACGCTGTTTGGGCTGGCCACGGTGCTGCTCAAAATCTGGCAGCGGCGCTCGGCCTTCAGCTTGGTGCGGCTCAACTCGTGGGCGGCCTACGCGCTGCTGCTGGGGCTAGCGGCTGGCAACTGGGAAATCTGGATTGCGCGCTACAACCTGCAGCCTCGCTTCACGCGCCTCAACATCGGCTTTTTGCTCACCATGCCGCCGCGCGTGCTGCCGGTGCTGGCCGCCCGCGAGGGGCTCATCGACCAAGCCAAAGAGCTGGTGGAGGAAGGCGACGACGGCTATTTCCACGCCACTACCCGCCAGGCGGCCCACAAGAAGCTGCACGCCCGGCTAGCCGAGTTTCGGGCCGAATACCCCGAGCGCCATTGGCAGAGCCGCACCGGCGCAAGCGAACAGGCTTATCAGCAGCTCACCAGCCATGACTAATCCATTCCTCAAACCCCATTCCGTGGGCGAGTGGCTGCGCAGTAGCCTCTGCTGGACGGGTACCTGCCTGGGCAGCTTGCTGCTGGGTTGGTTCGTGCTCCCTGCTGTGCTGCCAGTAGCCCTCGGCAACCTCATAATTTCCAATATGCCTCCGGGTGTTTTAGTGGCGCACGTGCTGATTTGGCGGCACGCCGTAATGGGTGGCCGGGCAATAATCCGGCACGACGAAGCGCACTACGACCTTTCGCTCACTCGGGTGGCGGCCCATCTGTGGCTGATTGTCCTCATGCTCTTTCAGTTGGCCTGCCTGTTGACGCCGATTATTCTGCTAGGGTTATTAGGATTCAGCATGTGGGGTGCGCCATCGTCTCCTCCCTCGGGTGAGCCATTTTTTGGTTGATTAGTAACTGAATAGCCATGCGCGTCAAACTCATTTTGCCCGCCCTCACCGAGGCCACCAACCCCTACTGGCGGCCCATCAAGTACTCGCTGTTTCCGCCGTTGGGGCTAGCCACGCTGGCCGCCTACCTGCCGCCCGATTGGGAAGTAGACATGCAGGACGAGCACGTCGAAAAGCTGCACCTGCACGATGCGCCCAACCTGGTTATTATCCAGGTCTACATCACCAATGCCTACCGCGCCTACGCCCTGGCCGACCACTACCGCGCCCGCGGCGCCTACGTGTGCCTGGGTGGCCTGCACGTAACCAGCCTGCCCGACGAGGCCGCCCCGCACGCCGACAGCATTTTCCTGGGGCCAGGCGAAGAGACGTTTCCGCAGTTTCTGCACGATTTCCAGTTCGGGCGGCCCCGGCCGCGCTACGTGTCGGGGGCCGGACGCACGCTGGTGGGCGTGCCGCCCATCCGGCGCGACCTCATCAAGCGCGAGCGCTACCTGGTGCCCAACTCGATAGTGGTGACGCGCGGCTGCCCGCATCACTGCGATTTCTGCTACAAAGATGCCTTCTTTGAAGGCGGCAAGTCGTTTTATACCCAAACCGTGGACGATGCCCTAGCGGAGATAAACCGGCTGCCGGGCCGCCACCTCTACTTTCTCGATGACCATTTGCTGGGTAATGTGCGCTTTGCCGCTGGGCTCTTTGAAGGGATGCGCGGCATGGGCCGACTGTTTCAGGGTGCGGCTACGGTAGATAGCATTTTGCGCGATAATGGCCTGCTGGAAAAGGCCGCTAGGGCCGGTTTGCGCAGCTTATTCGTGGGCTTCGAAACGCTGAGCCCAGTCAACCTAAAGTCGAGCAACAAGCCCCAGAATCTGGGCCGCGACTACGCCGCGGCCATTCGGCGGCTGCACGACCTGGGCATTATGATAAACGGCAGCTTCGTGTTTGGGCTCGACGACGACCGGCCCGACGTGTTTCGGCGCACCGTAGACTGGGCGGTGGAGCAAGGCATTACCACGGCCACCTTCCACATTGCCACGCCCTATCCCGGCACGGCGCTGTTCAAGCAGATGGAGGCCCAGGGCCGCCTGCTGCACCGCCGCTGGAATGAGTACGATACCCGCACCGTGGTGTGCCAGCCCGGTCCGCACCTCACCGCCCGCCAGCTCAAAAATGGCTACGACCAGGCATACCGCGACTTCTACTCCTGGACCAACATCACGAAGGCCAGTCGCGTGCACGACACCCTGCGCCACCAGCTTAAGCACTTCGCCTACGCCGGCGGCTGGAAAAAATTTGAGCCCCTCTGGAATTTCATGATAAAATTCCGCCACCTCGATGCCATGCGCCCGCTGCTCGAAGGCATCCTGAGCAAGGTGCGCGGCACCGACCCGCTCGCTAGCCCCGGCCCCTCGCCGCTAGCCCCCGGTACCGCCGCGCCCGAGTTGCTACTGAAACTACCGGTATTACAATAGCCGCTTTTCCCCACCGGTCATGCTGAGCCTGCGAAGCGTCTCGCCCGCGCCGCTCGGGCATTGTTCGCTAGCCTACTCAATCTGCCTTTCTGAGCTAACAAACTTTTATGCGTAATCCTTTTAGAAAGCCGCGTTCACCGGGGCAATGGTTGCTGGGTAGCGTGTGCTGGACTTTACTATGTTTATTTCCCTCCTTACTAATCTATTTCCTATTGGTCGGAATATTTGGGAAAAGCGGCAATGCGAGTGACATTACTTATATGTTATTGGGCTGCATTTCTTTTTGGTCAATGCACTTATTGATTTGGAGGCGAGCAGTATATGCTAGTCCGAGCTGGTTAAAAAGCAATACTGCAAGCTCAGTAATTTTTAAATTAGCAGGTGCTACTTGGTTGTTCTTATTAATTATTTTTCAATTGTTTATCTGTGTAATATTTATTGTATTTACTGAAATAGTAGCAAGTGCTTATTGGAAAGAGAAAATTATTTGGTAAAACCTTTTTAATGCGATTCTCATGACTTTCCACGACATCAAAACCTATTTTCAAACCAACCACGCCCGCTTTGCCGACCTCGCCTGGGACGACCCGCACCAGCTAGGCCCCGCCGAGCTGCGCGCCGTGCGCACCTCCATCCAAACCTTTCAACGGGGCGAAGGCACCGGCGGCGACCACCTGACGGCCCTGGCCGAGCAGCTCGGCGATGCCGACTACGCGGCGGCCATGCGGCTTTTCATTCAGGAAGAAGAGGGCCACGCCGCCATGCTAGGGCAGTTTATGGACCGCCAGGGCATTGAGCGCCTGCAAACGCACTGGCTGCACGCTATTTTTCGGAAGCTGGGGCGGCCGCTGGGGCTGGTGCACATGGTGCGCGTCATTCTCACGGCCGAGGTAGTGGCCACCATCTACTACCGCGCCCTGTTTCGGGCCACGTATTCGGGGCTGTTGCAGCAGATTTGCCGGCGCATTTTGCTCGATGAGGAAATGCACCTGGCATTCCACTGCGTGGCCGTAAGGCAGCTCTCGCCCCGGCGCAACTGGTTGAGCCGCTGGCTGTGGCGCCAGGCTTACCGCGGCCTGATGGCCGGCACGGCCCTGGTGGTGTATGGCACGTGCCGGCGCACCTTCCGGGCCGGGGGTTACGGGCTGCTAAGTTTTTGCACGGCCATTGCCGACGAGTACGCCCGCGTAGAGCAAATGCAGCGGCCCAACAGCCTCATTATGCTGCGCGGTGGGCTGCCGTCGGCAGCTGCCCCGGCTCAGCCGGGCCCGGCCGGCGCCTGGCAGTGGCCGGCGCCGCACCTGCGCGTGGCGCGCTAGGGCACCAGGGTGCCCCAACGGCTCGCCAAAGCTGGAGCTTGGGCCAGGGTAACGTGCCAAGAGTGACAGGATTACTTTGCGACGCAAGTTGTAGATTTCCGGTCCTTTCCACCCCGAAACCTGCTCTCTTATGCCCCGGACCCTGCTGTTGGCTGTCCTGTTTGTTGCCATTGGGCTAGAGCTGGCCCTAGCGGCTGGCGCTTTTTATGCCCCCGCTTTTACGCTGGCCAAATTTGGGGTGCAGTATGGGCCAGCTACCCGGTTTTTAGCTTACCTCACTGGCTGGTTTCTACTGTTTGTGAGCCTGATGGCGCTGCTGGCCTTTGGGCGAGTGTGGCAGGGGCGGCCGGGCTACGCGGGCCTGTGCTACCTGCTGGGCTGGTGGTGGATAGGCATTGGCGTAGGTATTTATATACAGTTCGGGCGACCCGAAAATCTATTACTCGATTCGCTGAAAGGCTTGCTACTCATAGGGCTTACCTGGCAATGTCAGGCCCGGCGTTTGGTAGTGCGGCGCTAACGCGTAACTTGCTGGTAGTTATTCCCGCTGCTGCTATGCCCCGACCCACTACGCCCCGTGCGCTGCCCAGGCCCAAGCGGCTTTCGGCCCTGGGCCGGGGGCTAGCCGCCGCGCAGCTGCTCAAAGAAACCCTCACCATTGTGCTGCTGGGGGTGCCGCTGCTGCTGGCCCAGCCGCTGCTGGTGCCGGCTGTGCTGCCGGGGCTGGTGCTCTACCTGTGCCACTGGGTAATAATGGCAGGCCGTATTCCGCGCCGGTCAGTTGCTCGTATCTGGTTTTTTACGCTGCTAGACGAACTGTGGGGCCTTGCGCTCTACCTGCACGCCTATGATGCGCCCACCGCCCGGCAGCTGCGCTACCTCAAGTGGAGCGTAGGGCTGGGGCTAGTCTTTACCCTAACAGCGCTGGCCGAAGTAGCCTACCGGCGCTACCGCGAGCGGCGTGGGCTGCGCCGGGCACTGCTAGGGGCGTCGCTGCGTTAGGGCTGGCTGGTATCTTTGCCGCTCCCCGCTCCTGACTTGCCGTTCATGGCCGACGAAACTAATCTGCCTGCTGCCTCCGATGCATCGCCCACCCGCCCCACCAAAGGCCGCACCAAGCGGCCCGGTCGGGGCACCCGCCGCCTGGTACGCGTGGCCTGGACACTCTTCTTCATCGGCGTAGGCTTCTTTTTAGCTTATCCGCTGCTGGTACGCAGCAATTTCTTGTTCCTCTTTGGCAAATCGCCGAGCCTGGAGGAGTTGGAAAATCCGAAGGTTGAGCAAGCCTCGCAGGTGTTTACCTCTGATGGTGTGCTCATCGGCCGCTACTTCCGTGAAAACCGCTCGCCGGTGCCGCTTAGTCAGATGTCGCCCTGGCTGGTTAAGGCGCTCATTGCTACCGAAGATGTGCGCTTTAAGGAGCACTCGGGGATTGATGCGCCTTCGTTGGTTGGCTCGGTGTATTATGGCCTGCGGGGCGATAAGCGCGGCGGCTCTACCATCAGCCAGCAGCTCGCCAAGAATTTGTACAAAACCCGTCGGGGTGAAAGCCGGGGTGCGCTAGGCCATATTCCGGGCATCAGCACGGTAGTGGCCAAAACCAAAGAGTGGATAACGGCGGTGGAGCTGGAGCGCCGGTACACCAAAGACGAAATTCTGCGGATGTACCTCAATACCGTTGAGTACGGCTCTAACGCCTTCGGTATCAAGGTGGCCGCCAAGACGTTTTTCAACACCACGCCCGATAGCCTCACGCCTATTCAGGCCGCCACGCTCATCGGGGTTTTGAACAACCCCACGGCATTCAACCCGAAGTTTCACCCGGCGGCCTCGCGCCGCCGCCGCAACGTGGTACTGCAGCGGCTAGGCCAGTCCGGCGCCCTGAAGCCCGCCGAAGTAGCTGCGCTGCAAGCTGAGCCCATTGTGCTTAACTATCAGATTGAAAAGCACATCGACGGGCCCGATACGTACTTCCGGGGGGCTATCAGCCAGACGGTGAACCGCTGGTGCGAAGCCCACGGCTACGATATGTACCGCGATGGCCTGCGCATCTACACCAGCATCGACTCGCGCATGCAGGACCATGCCGAGCAGGCCGTGCACCAGCGCATGAAGCAGCTGCAGCAGCAGTTCGACAACTTCTGGCGCAACAAGGGCCAGAACCCCTGGGTGGATGAGGAAGGCCACGAAATCCCGGACTTCATCGAAACCCAGATGAAGCGCACCCAGAGCTACCACAGCCTGGCTGCCCGCTACCAGGGCCGCCCCGCCAGCCTCGATTCGGCGCTGCATGCCAAGCGCCCGATGAAAGTGTTTACCTGGAAAAAGCAGGACGGCGATACCACCCTGGTGATGTCGCCGCTCGATTCGCTGGCCTACTACAAGCACTTTCTGCAGGCCGGTATGATGACCATGGACCCTTTTACGGGCTCCATCAAGGCCTGGGTGGGCGGGCTCGATTACCGCTTCTTCCAGTACGACCACGTGAAGCAGGGCAAGCGCCAGGCGGGCTCTACGTTCAAGCCCTTCGTGTACCTCACGGCCCTGGACAATGGCTACTCGCCCTGCGACCGTATTCGTGACGAGCGCGTGACCATCAACTACGTCGAAAACGGCAAGCCCATGCAGTGGCAGCCCGACAACGTGACCCGCGAATACACGGGCATGAACATGACCCTGCGCTACGCCATGGCCCGCTCGGTAAACTCCGTCACGGCCCAGCTCACCGAAAAAGTAGGCTGGAATAAAGTGGCCGATTATGCCCATAAAGTAGGCATTACCAGCCCCTTGCTAGGGGTGCCCAGTATCGGGCTAGGGTCAGGTGGCGACGTGAGCGTGTACGAGATGGTAGATGCCTACTCCACGTTTATGAACAACGGGTTCCGCTCCGAGCCGCGCATCATCACGCGCATCGAAGACCGCAACGGCAACGTCATCCAGCAGTTTGACCCCGTGCAGCGGCGCGCCATCTCGCCCGAAACGGCCTGGCTGATGACCTACATGCTGCGCGGCGGCATAGAAGAGCCCGGCGGCACCTCGCAGGGCCTCTGGGACTTTCAGGACCTGTGGCGCAAAGACAACCAGATTGGCGGCAAAACCGGCACTACCTCTAACTACTCAGACGGCTGGTACATGGGCCTCACCAAGGACCTCGTGAGCGGCGTGTGGGTGGGTGGCGAAGACCGCAGCATCCACTTCTTCCGCTCGCAGCAGGGCGAGGGCGGCCGCATGGCCCTGCCCGTATTCGGCCGCTACATGGAGAGTATTTACAAGGATAAGGCGCTAGGGTACGACTACG
This sequence comes from Hymenobacter sp. BT559, assembly GCF_017571525.1. Taxonomy (GTDB): domain Bacteria; phylum Bacteroidota; class Bacteroidia; order Cytophagales; family Hymenobacteraceae; genus Hymenobacter; species Hymenobacter ginsengisoli. The sequence continues at coordinate 182,731 of NZ_JAGETY010000010.1, forward strand.
GTCCCTTCCCCAAGCCGCCCACCAAAATCAACCGCAAGTACGTGTGCTACACCGAGGAAGCCCCGCGCCGACACCGCGGCGAGGCCATCGACACCCTAGCGGCGGATAATCTACTGGACCAGTTGAATAACGGGCGTCGGGATAGCGTGCGCTGAAAAGAAGCACTCTGGCTATCTCGTTAAAATTAGTTGATGAGTCTTACGTTAGCCGTAGCTGCTTCGTCCGACGGCAAGCTCACTACCACGGAAAGTAGCAAAACATAAACGCCCGGCCTGCACGCAAGTGCAGACCGGGCGCTTTATTATAAAACCAGCTAAAGTCTACTGGCGCTCTACCGAGGTAGCGGTGCTAGCCGTAACCGGCGCGGCAGCCGATTTGGCCGAGGTGTAGGCGGGGCAGGTCTGGCGGTTGCAGGCGCCGAGGCCGAGGGTAGCGGCCCCAATGGCGAGGATAAACAGCTTTTTCATAAAAGGTATTGATTGAGCGAGACGCGGTTAGATTTCAAAGATAAAGGCTATGAGGCATAAACGTTTACGCCAGGGAAGAGTTTCTGAGAATAGTGCTTTTCTTCCTGCTTAACCTCCAAAAGCGCTCATTTATTATTCAGCGTAGCCCAGAATTTTGAGCATGCTGCTAGCCTCTTGCTTAGGAGCGAAGACATAATCGGTAAGCGTACCATCCTTATCGCGGTCGAGGATGACGTGCTTGGGCGCCGGGATGAGGCAGTGCTTGATGCCGCCGTAGCCGCTCAGGCTCTCCTGATAAGCACCAGTGTGGAAGAAGCCCACGTAGATGGGCTGCGTGCTGGCCGGCTGGTTGCGCGGGGCCTGCAGCTGGGGCAGGAAGGTCTGGTAGATGTGCTTTTCGGAGTTGTAGTAATCCTGCGAGTCGCAGGTGAGGCCCCCTAGCTGGATTTTGCGGTAGGGGCGGTTCCAGCCATTGAGCGCCAGCATAATGAAGCGCTGGTTGAGGGCCCAGGTATCGGGCAGGTTGGTGATGAACGAGCCGTCAATCATGTACCACAACTCTTTGTCATTCTGGAGCTTTTCGTCCAGAATGGAGTAGATGGTGGCGCCACTTTCGCCCACCGTGAAGATGCCAAACTCAGTGAAGATGTTGGGCTCGGGCACGCCTTCCTCAGCGCAGATGCGCTGAATGGTGCGCAGGATTTCGGCAATCATGTACGGGTAGTCGTACTCGAGCTGAATCGAAGTCTGGATGGGCAGGCCGCCGCCGATGTCGATAGTTTGCAGCGTGGGGCAAACTTTGCGCAGCTCGCAGTACTTGTGAATGAAGCGCGACAGCTCCGACCAATAATATGACGTATCCTTGATGCCCGTGCTGATGAAATAATGCAGCATGGTGAGCTCAAAGCGCGGGTCGTCCTTGATTTTTTGCTCGTAGAGCGGCACCGCGTCGGCGTAGCGAATGCCCAGGCGCGAGGTGTAAAACTGGAAGCGCGGCTCCTCATCGGAGGCTAGCCGCAGGCCCAGGTTGGTTTTGGTTTTGACGTGCGCATGGTAATAGTCGATTTCATTGGGCGAGTCGAGAATGGGTAGGCAATTCACAAAACCGTCGTTGATGAGGTCGGAGATTTCCTGCTTATACTCGGTTGTCTTAAACCCATTGCAAATGATGTACTTATCCTTGCCAAGCTTGCCCTGCTCGTAAAGCGAGCGGATGATGCTGATGTCAAACCACGACGAAGTTTCGAGGTGCACATCGTTTTTCAGGGCCTCGTCGAGCACGAAGCGGAAGTGCGACGATTTGGTGCAGTAGGCGTAAGAATACTTGCCGGTGTAGCCGGTCTGGGCAATGCCGTCGGCAAACCACTTTTTAGCCCGCTGAATCTGGGAGCTGATTTTAGGTAAATAAGTGAGGCGCAGCGGGGTGCCGTGCTTCTCGACCAGGGCCATCAGGTCGATGTCGTGAAAAAACAGCTCGTTTTCACGCACCTGAAAATCGGCATTCGGAAAATCGAAAGTTTGGGTAATGAGGTCCTGGTAAGTATCCATCGAAAGCGGAAAAACGGCGATAGTTTCCGACCTTTACGGGCCGGCGTACCAAAAGTACCGCCGGGGGCCGGAAACCTTCCGGCCACGCTTGCATCGGCCCCCGATGAAAGGAAGCGACATGGCTACGGCGCGCGGGCGCCGCAAGGCAGCGCTCGCTAGGGCCCCAACAGGGGCGCTAGCGGTACGATGCAGCGCCCCCATGTTCTTACTTTCTTTTCCCACCCGATGAAACGTATCAAGCTAGTAGAAGTCCGCTCCGAACTGGGTGCTGGCACGCGCGGGGCTAGCCTGGGCATTGACGCCCTGCGCATTGCCTGCCTCAACAAGGGCTCCGATTACTTCCGGCGCTACAACTCGGTAGCCGTGCCCGACCTCAACCACGTGTTGTTTGAGAAAAACCACTTCCCGTTTGCCAAGCACATCGACGCCATTTATACGGTGCAAAAGGGCGTGGCCAGCGCCGTAGAGCAGACGCTGCGCTTTGGCGAGTTCCCGCTGGTGTTGAGCGGCGACCACAGCAGCGCCAACGCTACCATTGCCGGCATAAAGGCCGCGTACCCGCAGAAGACGCTGGGTGTTATCTGGATAGACGCGCACGCTGATATCCATTCGCCTTATACCACCCCTAGCGGCAATGTGCACGGCATGCCCCTAGCCGCCGCGCTGGGCGAAGACAACCTGCCCTGCCAGCGCCAGGCCCTCGACGCCGAAACCGAGTTTTTCTGGCGCCGCATGCAAAACCTGGCCGAGCCCGGCCCCAAGCTGCTTCCTGAGCACTTGGTATATGTGGCCGTGCGCGACACGGAGGAAGAGGAAGAAACCCTCATTGAACGGCTGGGCATCAAGTGGATAAAGCTGCCCGAAATCCAGGCTAAAGGCACGCGCCAGCTAGCCCGCGAAATTTATGAGCACCTGCGCTACTGCGACCTGGTCTACATTTCGTTTGATGTCGATAGCCTCGATTCGAGTTTCAGCAAGGGTACCGGCACGCCGGTGGAAGAAGGCCTCTTTCTCTCTGAAGGCGAAAACCTGTGCCAGGACCTGCTCGAAAACGAGCGCGTGGTATGCTTCGAGATGGGCGAAATCAACCCCACGCTCGACAACGAAAACACGATGGCAAAGAATGCCTTCAACATCCTGCAAAAAGCCACCGCCGCCATCGAGCGCCGCCTGCGGCTGGAGGAGGTGACGGGCCGCAGCTAGCGGCCCTCAGATGTTATTACATCGTTGTCATTGCTTCTCTTTGCTCGCAATGACAAATGGGGCTAGGTCAGCGCGCTGGCTTGGCTACTTAGTAAACTGGCTGATAAGCCTATACGCCCCAAGCGTGTAAGCAGCGGCCGAGGAGAAGTGGTTGCCGCCCTGAATGGGATGCACTTCGACTTGCATGGCATCGTAGGCATCCTGCGAGTTGAAGAAGGGTACGTAGCCGTCGGTGGCATGGAAGAGGGCTCGCGGTGGCGCTAGGGGCGGGTGCGCTCCTTTTCCAGGCTAGAGCAGCCAGCAGCTCGACAAAAGAGGTACACCCGAGGGAAGGCAGAAAAACGAAGGAAAGGCACGCAAGAGCAGGCCCTAGCCAGTACAAGAATCCTGGGTCTAATGCCAGGCAGTGCCAGAGCCACTCCCACTACCCGGCCAGTTGGGTGCCGTACAAAAAACAACCGCCGCTGGTAGGCGGCGGCTGAAGCTTGCAGCAAACGGTAATGGAGGCTAGCGAATTATCTCGACCCAGCCCTTGAACGTGCGCCGGGTGCTGTTGGCATCGGCAAACTGCACTTCGGCCAGGTAGTAGTAGATGCCGCCGGGCACCAGGCCGCCGGTGGCATCGAGGCCAGTGGTGCTGCCCGTCCAGTTGATGTAAGGGTCTTTATCGCCTTCGTATACCTTGCGGCCCCAGCGGTTGAAAATCTGGATGCGGGTGTGCAGCACCGTGCTGGAAGTTTTGGGGCGGAACAGGTCGTTTTTGCCGTCGCCGTTGGGCGTGAAGATGTTGGGCAAGAGGAAGAACGCACACTCATCCTGGCAGGCCGAGTTGCTGAGTGCGCTGCGCACGCCCTGGGCGCTCACGGCCTGCACCTGGTAGCAATAAGCCGATTTCAACAAAAAGCGGTCGGCGTAGTCGAGGCGCGTAGTCGAGTCGAGCACCACATAGCCGCCGGTTTGGGAGCTGCTGCGTAGGATGCGGTAGTAAGCGGCGGCCGTGCTGCACCCAGTGGGCGTGCTGCTCACGGTCCAGCGCAGGTTGTTCTGGTAGCGCTGGCTAGGGGCTGGGTAAGAAGGCAGCGCCGCGAGGCTGTCGCAGTTGGTGGGGTAGAGGCTGAGCACCGGCGTGCAGGGCACTGCTTGCAGCACGGTGCACGTGCGCTGGCTCTTATTCAAGAGGTTAAGTAAGAAGCTGGAGCCAGCATACTGGCCATTGGTTTGCACGTAGTAGCAGTATTGCTGGCCGGGCTGCAGCTTGGGGTCGGCATCAACGAAGGTGCCGCCGCTAGCCCCCGATGTAGCCGTGCCTACTTGGGCAAAAGTCGAACTGCCCGGGTCCTGGCGGTATATCATCGTAGGCTGCTTGCTGTTATCCCAAGGCACGTTGTAGGCCCAGTTCACAGTAATGCGCTTGCTCAGCCCATCGGGCACGAGGCTGGTGCGCACGCTGGTAGCTGGCACGGCCGTTTCGGTAGTTTCGACCGGCGCGCCCGACGAGGCATCGGTGCTAAAAAACGTGAGCTGGTAAGTATACTGGTTGGCCGTGGTGTTCAGGCGCTGGTCCACAAAGGTGGTGTCGCTTAGGTTGGTGATAGTAGCAATGGGCGTAAAGGCCGACGAGCCCGCCACGGCCCGGCCGAGGCGGTAGCCAGCGGGCGTCCCAAACGTGCCGGTATTGGGGCGGGGCTTGGTCCACTTCACCAATATCTCGCCCAGGGTGGCGTCGGTGGCGGTCACGTCTACGTTGGTAAGCTGCGCCGAGCGACCGCTAAACGTCACGCACGTTTCTTCCGACACGATGCTAGCCCCACCTGCGGGCAGCGGAAACACGGCGTAAATGCGGTAGCAATACGTTTTGCCCCTAGCCAGGCCGTTGCCATTATTATCGTCCGAAAAAGCGGTGGTGCCAGGCGCCACCGCGCCTATCTGCACGTAGCCCGAGCCTGCGGGCAGGCCCGTTTGGCAGGGGCCGGGCGTGAAGGGATACGGGCCTTCCTTGCGGAAAATGAGCAATTGGCTGGCATTCTGGCACGTGTATCGGTCCCAGGTCAGCAGGCTGATGAGCTTATTGCCGCCGCTTGGGGAAGCGCGCACATGCTGCGGAGGCGGCCCCACCACCGTGATGCGCACCGTTTTCTCATCAATCAGCACCGGCGCATTCGAGCCGGGTGGCGGATTGTCCTGGGCCTTGAATACTACCAAATAGGGCTGGCTGGCCACATTGCTGCACTCGGTGGCCCACCGGAAGGTGCCGGTAGTAGTGGTGCCCGTGGCCGTTTGGGTAAAGGTGGCTGGGGGCAAAATGCCGCTGTAGGCAAACAGCGTGACCGGGCTAGGGGCTAGCGCCCCGGCCGCCACGCCATCGGTAGCCGCCACGTTGAGCGTGACCGTCGTGCCGGCCACCACGCACACATCGGGCGGCACGGTGAGGGTGGGCGGTAGGTTGTTGGTGGCCGTCACGATAATCTGCATGTCGCGGATAACCGTCCCAATCCGGCGAATGCCGTTGGCCGTGCGTCGGTACTCCTCCACCGTAAACGCGATATTGTAGATGCCCGCCCTGGCCGGCGCATTCCAGGTCACCTGCCCGGTCTGCACATCCATTACAATAATGGCATCACTTTTAGGGTCACCGGGCGGCACGCCACTGTAAGACACCTGCTTGGCGCCCGGCGCCAAGCTCTGGTCGCTCGGATACACGTAGCGCGTGCAGTCCACGGGGTTGGGCTTTTTGCTTGCCACAATCGCCTGAATGTCACCGGGTACTTGCTGGCAGGTGCGCAGGTGAAAGGCTAGCGAGTCGCCATCGGCGTCGTAAGCCGCCGGATTGTGCAAGAAAACCTGCCCAACGGCCGCCTTGTCTACGGCCGGCGCCCGCAGCACCGGCGAGTGATTGCGCCCATAAGCGGGGTTAATGGTAACCGACGACGAGATGTAAAAGGACGTGCCGACCGAGTTATCCATGTTCAGGATGTCTTTATTGCGATTATTGCCAATAAAGCTGACCAGGTACGTATTAGGCCCCGGATACACGTGCTCAAAATCGAAGTAGAGCACTTCGGTTTCGGCCGTCGAGCGGCTAGCATCTACGGTGCGCGTCATCAGCGGCTTGCCGCTGGCATCGGTATCGGTGCCGTGCAAAACGGTGTTGTCGCCGAAGAAAATATAGGTGTCGTTCAAATCCTGCGCCACCGAGCTGCCCTTGTCGCGGTAGATAGTCATCCGAAACCGCAGGTGGTTGGGGTCGCCGCTCACGCTGTCTACCCGCGATTGAATATCGCCCGCCCGAATGTGCGTGGCCTGGGCTATTTGCGGACTCAGCCAACCTAGTGCGCTCAGCAACAGGCTTAGTAGCCAGCCGCGCCAGCGTTTGGGAGTAGCAGCAGGTAAAGAAAGAAGCATAAGTCGAAATATTTGTTGAAAGATAAGCAGTTGAGCCAGAATAGTAAATGCCGGGCTGGCAGTGGGCTAGCCCCCACAGTAGGGCTAACCCACTCGCTAGGCTAAAAGGAGCCGGCCAGCGGCAGTTGCGTTGCAACAGGACGAAGGGGTGCCCGTGCCCCGCCGTACCTTTGCCCTCGTGCAACAGCTTGAACAAACCCTAAAAACCGCCCTGCAAGCGGCCGCGCAGGCCACTTTCGGGCAAGAGATTCCCGCCGCCAGCCTCGTGCTTCAGCCTACGCGCAAAGACTTTGCGGGCAGCTTCACCCTCGTCACGTTTCCGCTCACCAAGGCATTTGGCAAAGGCCCCGAGCAAATCGGCCAGGCCCTGGGCGAGTGGCTGAAAGCCAATACGCCCGCCGTGCGCGGCTACAACGTGGTAAAAGGCTTCCTCAACCTCGAAATCGCCGATGCCGAATGGCTCAAGCTCTTTGGCGAGCTACTGGCTAGGCCGGCCGGCGCACCCGTGCCCACCGGCGGCCCGCAAAAGGTAGTGGTCGAGTACTCATCGCCCAACACCAACAAGCCCCTGCACCTGGGTCACTTGCGCAATAACTTCTTGGGCTACAGCGTGGCCGAGATATTGAAAGCCACTGGCGCCACCGTAGCCAAGGCCAACCTGGTGAACGACCGCGGCATCCACATCTGCAAGTCGATGATTGCCTACCAGCGCTTTGGGCAGGGCGAAACGCCCGAGAGCGCGGGCATCAAAGGCGACCACCTGGCCGGCAAGTATTACGTGCTTTTCGAGAAGCACTACCGCGAAGAAATCAAGCAGCTCGAAGCCGAAGGAGTGGCCAACGACTTGGCCAAAAAGCAAGCTCCGCTGATGCTCGAAGCCCAGCAGATGCTGCAGCAGTGGGAAGCCGGCGATGCAGAAGTGATGGCCCTCTGGCACCGCATGAACGGCTGGGTCTACGACGGCTTCAACGCTACTTATGAGAATATTGGCGTCGACTTCGACAAGTTCTACTACGAGTCGGGCACCTACCTGCTGGGCAAGGAGCGCGTGGAAGAGGGCCTAGCGAAAGGCGTATTCTTTAAAAAAGAAAACGGCTCGGTCTGGGTTGACTTGCAGGCCGAAGGCCTCGACGAAAAGCTGCTGTTGCGTGCCGATGGCACGAGCGTGTATATCACTCAGGACCTGGGCACGGCCGAGCTCAAGTATCAGGATTTTGGCTACGACAGCAGCATCTACGTTATCGCCGACGAGCAGAACTACCACATGCAGGTGCTGCAAGCCACGCTCAAAAAGCTAGGCAAGCCCTACGCCGAGGCCATTCACCACCTCAGCTACGGCATGGTCGACCTGCCCAGCGGCAAGATGAAAAGCCGCGAAGGCACCGTAGTCGATGCCGACGAGCTGGTGCTGGAAGTAGAGGAAGCCGCCAAAGCCGCGACCCTCGAAAAAGGCAAAACCGAAGGTCTAGCCGAGGAAGAATTGCAGCAGCTCTACCACACGCTAGGCCTAGGCGCGCTCAAATACTACCTGCTGAAAGTAGACCCCAAAAAGCGCATGCTCTTCAACCCCGAAGAGTCGGTACGGCTGGAAGGCGATACGGGGCCATTCATTCAGTACAGCTACGCCCGCATCTCGTCCATCCGCCGCAAGGCCGTGGCGCAAGGCGTGGAAGAAAGCACCGATTTCAGCCAGCTAAGCGAGTTGCAAGCCACCGAGCAGGAGCTTATTCAGCAGCTAGCCGGCTACGCAGGCGTGGTAGCCGAAGCCGCTCGCACGCTCTCGCCCGCCGTGGTGGCTCAGTATGCCTATGAGGTGGCCAAGAGCTACAACCGCTTCTACACCGAAGTGCCCATTTTCGCTGAGACTGACGCGCTAAAGAAGGCATTCCGCGTGGCTCTTTCCGCCAAAACGGCCGAAACTATTAAAACGACGCTTGGCCTACTCGGCATCGACGTACCCGAGCGCATGTAATATTCAGTAGCGCGGACTTTGTAGTCCGCGCACGAGCATAGCGGGTATAGCCGTTCGAATGGACGCTAACGCAACTACTCGCTGTGCTCGTGCACGGACTACTAAGTCCACGCTACTCTTCCCTACTTTATGAAAAGCGTAGCAGTATACTGCGGCTCCAGCAGCGGCAATCAGGAAATCTATACCCAGCAGGCCCAGGAAATGGGCCGCGAGTTGGCCCGGCGCGGCCTCACGCTCGTGTACGGTGGTGGGTGCGTGGGCCTCATGGGCACCATCGCCGACGCCGTGCTGGCCGAAGGCGGCAAGGTTATCGGCGTAATCCCCGGCTTCTTGGCCGATAAAGAGCTAGCCCACCAAGGCTGCACCGAGCTGCACATTGTCGACACCATGCACCAGCGCAAGCTGCTCATGGCCGACCTGGCCGAAGGCTTCGTGGCAATGCCCGGCGGCTTTGGTACTCTAGAAGAGCTGTTTGAGGTGCTGACCTGGGGTCAGCTCGGCCTGCACGGCAAGCCCGTAGGATTGCTCAACACGCAGGGCTTCTACGACTCGCTGCTAACCCTGCTCGACCATATGAGCGCCGAAGCTTTTCTGCGTCAGGAAAATCGCGGCCAGCTATTGCATAACGCCAATGCCGCTGCGCTACTCGACGCCATGCAAGCCTACCAGCCCGTGCGCCTCGAAAAATGGCTAACGCCGGAAAAAAGCTAGGTGGAAACACCAACAGAAAACCCGTCTAGTATGCTGAGCTTGCGAAGCATACTAGACGGGTTTTCTGTTGGCTAAAATAGCCAGGTTATTACCGCGCCAGCCGCAGGCCAGTGAACTGCCAGCGCTTGTCGGCGTGGAAGAAGTTGCGGTACGTGAGGCGAATGTGGCTCTCGGGCGTGGCGCACGAGCCGCCGCGCAGCACGAGCTGATTTATCATAAACTTACCGTTGTACTCGCCCAGCGCGCCGGCGGCGCGCTGGTAGCCGGGATAGGCGTGGTAGGGCGAATAGGTCCATTCCCAGCAGTCGCCCAGCAACTGGTGGCACTGGCTAGGGTCGGCATCGGCGGCTAGGGGCTGCGGGTCGAAGTGGCCGGTTTCGAGCCAGTTGCCGCCCTGCGGCGTGGCCCCGAAGTGGCGGGCGGCCGTTTCCCACTCGGCCTCGGTGGGCAGGCGGGTACCGGCCCAGTGGGCGTAGGCATCGGCCTCGTAAAAGCTGATGTGCGATACGGGAGCCGCCAGATTGAGCGGCGCCAGGCCACTAGGGCCGTAGCGCAACCACTGGCCGTCAGGGTCTTGCGACCAGTAGAGCGGGGCTAGCCAACCCTCGCGGTTGACCAGGTCCCAGCCTTCGCCCAGCCAGAATTGAAACTGCCCGTAGCCGCCAGCTTCGATAAACTGGAGAAAGTCGCCGTTGGTCACGAGCCGGTTTTGCAGCTCAAACGGTGCTACCAGCACCTCGTGCACCGGCAGCTCATTATCAAACGAAAAACCTTCCTGCTGATGCCCAATGGCGTAGATGCCACCCGGCACTGGCAGCCAGGCCGCCGGCCGCGTAGCGCCGCCGGGGCTAGCGAAGTCGGCCGGGGCGGTAGTGGCAGCCGGCATTGCCGACTGCTCCAAGTAGGCTGGTGCTAATGGGTTAGTGCTGAGAATATATTTAATATCGGTGGCCAGCAGCTCCTGGTGCTGCTGCTCATGGTGCAGGCCCAGCTCGACTAGCTCGGTAGCCGCAGCGGGTAGCTCGGCTAGCTGCCCGAGCAGGGTGGCCATGTGCTCATCTACGTAGGTACGGTAGCGGTACACATCGGCTAGGGGTGGGCGCGAGAGCGTGCCCCGGTCGGCACGGTTTACCCTGGAACCTAGCGAGTTATAATAAGAATTAAATAAAAAGGCGTAGTCGGGGTGAAAGACTTCATAGTCCGGCAGGTAGTTTTTGAGCAGAAACGTTTCCCAAAACCAGGTGGTGTGGGCCAGGTGCCATTTGGGCGGGCTCACATCGAGGGTGGGCTGCACCACCGTATCCTCGGGCAGCAAGGGCTGCACCAGCGCCACCGACTGGGCCCGCACGGCCTGGTAGTGGGCAGGCAGCGCGGGGCTAGCGGGCGCGGGGCCGGGCGTAGCTAGGGTAGGGAGGGGCGAAGAAGCAGGAGCCATAACAAGCAGAAAGATTGAGCAAAGGAGCCGATTGTTTAACCACGTCGGTAGACCTAGGGTTGCGACCCTGCGCGGCAGCGAAGCTACTCAGCAGGCGCGGCTATGGCCCGGCAGCCCGCTTAGACTGGGGGAGGAGCCTGGTGAAGATGAAAATTCTAACGCTTGTGGAATTTACCTTTTACTAAAAGGGTTTGCAATGGCCAGTAACCTTGGCTTTTAATCTGACCGCATTTTTTTGCCTAGTTAGTTTTTCTATGAGTACCCTTAGTGCTAATACAAATTTGACCGAGTCTGCCCCCGATGCCCGCACCAAAGTTGCGAAGCGCCCGGCCCGGCGCATCGGCGAAAAAAGCCGCCGCGGCTTCGCGGCCATGTCGCCCGAGCAGCAGCGGCGCATAGCCAGCGAAGGCGGTCGCGCCTCGCACGAGAGCGGCAAAGGTCACCGCTTCTCTTCAGACGAAGCCCGCGCGGCCGGCCGCATCGGTGGCGCTATCAGCCGCCGGGGGCCTAAAAAACCGCCCGCTGCCACTGCATAGGCAGTTTTTGGCCGCACCTTTGCCCCATGCTGACTCTTTCTTACCAGCGGCGGGCGCTGCACTTCAACTTTCCGGCGCGCACCTCGCGCGGCGCGCTTACCGAGCACGTAGCCTACTACTTGGCCCTGCACAATGAAAGTCATTTTCCGGCTAGCGTAGGCTGGGGCGAGGCCGCGCCGCTAGCTGGCCTGAGCCCCGAATACGGGCCTGGTTTTGAAGCGACCGTGCAGGCGTTTTGTCAGCGCTTCAATCAAGCGGGCTACCCGACGCTTACGGTGGCCGAGGCGGCTGCCCTGGTGCCGGCCGAGCTGCCTTCGCTGCGCTTTGCCCTCGAAACGGCCGTGCTCGACCTGCACAGTGGCGGCCGCTATCAGCTCTATTGCAATGCTTTTAGTCAAGGGCGGGCAGGCTTGCCCATCAATGGCTTGGTGTGGATGGGCGATGCGGCCTTTATGCGCGCGCAAATCAGGCAGAAGCTAGCCGCCGGCTACGCCTGCCTGAAAGTAAAAATCGGGAGCCTCGACTGGGCCACCGAGCTGGCGCTGCTCGGCGAGATTCGGGCCGAGGCCAGCCCCGCCCATCTCGTGCTGCGCGTCGATGCCAACGGGGCCTTTGCGCCCGCCGAGGCAGCGGCCCGGCTAGCGCAGCTGGCCGAGTTTGGTATTCACTCCATCGAGCAGCCTATTCGGGCCGGGCAGTGGGCGGCGCTGGCGCAGCTGTGCCGCGAGTCGCCGGTGCCGGTAGCGCTCGATGAGGAGCTTATTGGCCTCACCGACCCTAGCCAGCAGGAGGCGCTGCTCGACACCGTGCGCCCACCTTTTCTGGTGCTCAAGCCTACCTTGCTGGGCGGCCACGCCGCCACACGCCGCTGGATAGCCCTGGCCGAGGCGCGGGGCATCGGCTGGTGGATTACCTCGGCCCTGGAATCGAACATCGGCCTCAATGCCGTGGCCCAGCTCACGGGCGAGTACGAGGTGGGCGGTTTTGCCCAGGGCCTTGGCACCGGCCAATTGTACGATAACAACCTCGCCGCGCCGCTCAGCATCCGGGCTGGGGCCCTGTACTACGACCCCGCGGGCCACTGGGAGCAGCCCGCATAGCCATTGGCCAACTCCTGAAAAGACACTTCCAGAACCTGCCAAGCGGCCCCGCTGCCAGGCCTTGCGCAGGCCGCTAACTCGTTGTATATTTAACCTTTCTCAGGTTAATGCGCCGGGTGTTATGCAACGTAGGCTCTCGGGTAAGTGGTGCTGGCTGCGCCGGGTGCTGCTGGCGGTGCTAGGGCTGCTGCTGGGCAGCCAGAGCAACGCGCAGCCCGGCCCGGCCGCCAACGGCATTTTTACCTTTACCCGGCCGGGTCGGCACAAGGCGCGCGTGCCGTTTCAGTCGCCGCGCAACCTGATAATCATCTCGGCACGCCTCAATGGGCAGGGGCCCTTCAATTTTTTGCTCGACACCGGGGTGGCTAGCAGCCTGCTCACCAACCCGCAGCTGGCCGACTCGCTAGGCTTGGCGCACGGGGCCGAGTACCGCCTGCAGGGCGTGGGCGGCGCCGATAGTGGCCTGCGCGCCTACGAAGCACCGCACGTGCAGGTGAGCCTGCCGGGCGTAGTGGCGGCCAGCACCACCTGGCTAGTGCTGAATAACGACGTGCTCGACCTGTCGGGCTACGTGGGCCTGCCCGTGCAGGGCATTATTGGGTCCGATTTATTTCACTCGTTCGTCGTTACCATTCACCCCGAGCAGCGCGAGCTGGTGCTGCTGGCACCCGACCGCTACAAGGCGCCGCACGGCCGGCGCTGGGCTAGCCTGCCGCTGACGCTCGACCACGACAAAGCGTACGTCACGGCCGGCGTGCAGCAGCTGGGCGCCGCCCCTACGGCCGCGCCGCTACCGCTGCGCCTGCTGCTCGACACGGGCGCCGGCCACGCCCTCAGCCTCGAAACTACTGCCGACCACCGCCTGCGCCTGCCCACCCAGCGCCTGCGCACCGACCTGGGCCGCGGGCTCACGGGCATCGTGAGTGGCTCGCTGGGGCGGGTGGCCGCCGTGGAGCTGGGCCGCTACCACCTGCCGCAGGTACTCACCTCTTTTCCCGATTCGACGCAGGTGCACGAGCGCCTCTCGGGCACCGAGCGCGCCCGCCACGGCAGCCTGGGCTACGAGGTGCTCAAGCGCTTCACCACCGTCATCGACTACCCACACGGCCGGCTGCTGCTACGCCCTACGCCCGCGCTGCGCACCCCTTTCGAGCACGACATGTGTGGGCTCGACCTGCTGGCTACCGGCCCTAGCTACCGGCAATACCTGGTGCTGCGCGTGGCTCCCAATTCGCCGGCCGCCTCGGTCGGCATCGCCGAGGGCGAGGAGCTGGTAGCCATTAACCTTATTCCTGCGCAGTTCTTTTCTATTACTGACCTAAACCACATGCTGCACTCGCAGGATGGCCGCGTGCTGCTGCTACTGCTGCGCCGTCGCAGTGGCGAGCTGTATTCAGCCAGCGTCAAGCTTAAGCGGCAGATTTGAAGTAGTGAGCAGTGAGCAGGGGAGTTTTAACTGCGCACTGTTAATTAAACGCAGTACCTTTCGCGGCCGCTCATTCCCGCCCTATGTCTGCCGCTGCTGCCGCTCCTGATACGCTTCCTCCGCCGCTCATTCGGGCCAATCAGCACATTTACCACGATTATTTTCGCCCCGAGTTTACGCAGGCGCTCGACGACAACATCCTGTGGCTGCTCGATAAGGTCTGGTTTCGGTCGCGGCTGGTAGGCTTCGAGCCCTATCCGCAGCGCAACAACCCTAGCCGGCCGCTCATCTTCGCTTCCAACCACTCGGGCATGGCCTTCCCCTGGGATGCCATTATCTCGCTCTCGCACCTGTGGCGCTACTTGCTGCGCACCCGCGGCACCCTGCACGGCCTGCCCCGGCCGCTCTCGGCCCCCATGCTCTCGGCCACTAGGCTGATGAACCCCTACCTCATCACGGATTTCTGGAAGAAGTGCGGCAGCGTCGATGCCACCACGCTCAATTTCGAGACCATGATGTACTACCAGGAGCACAACCTCATGCTCTACCCCGAGGGCGTGCCCGGCATCGGCAAGGGCTTCAACCGCAAGTACCAGCTGCAGCGCCTCGCCACCAGTATGCTGCGGCTGAGCCTGATGCACGGCACCGACATCATGCCGTTTTATACTATCAACGCCGAGTACCTCAATCCCTACGCCTACAGCTTTGACTGGATAAACCGGCTGACCAAGAAAATCGGTATCCCGTTTTTGCCCATCACGCTGTTGCTGCTGCTCGTCATTGTGCAGCCCTGGGCCTTTTACCTGGCCCTGCCCGCTCAGCTCACCTACGTGATGGGTACCCGCATCAGGCCCACCGACTACACCACCAAAAAGCACGACGAGCTGAGCCGTGACGAGCTGCTAGCCCTCTCCGAGCAAATAAGGCTGCGTATGCAGGGCGAGATGGACGCCGCCGTGGCCGCCCACGGCCAGCATCCCTACCGCTGGCGCGAGCTGTGGCAGCGCATGAAGGAAAACCGTCGCTATTTCCCGTTCTTCATGCCCTTTGCCTGGCCGGCCGTGTTCACCGAGTTTGAGCGCCGCTTTGTGAAAAATGGCGAGCGCGATTTTGACCTGCAGCTCGACCAGCCCGGCGCTTTCTGGAAAATGCTGTGGCGCAACCCGCTGGTGCTGGCTTATTTCATTCCGGTGCTAGGCTGGATTCCGCTGGCTATCAAAGGCTATCGCGATAATAAGCTGGCGCGGCTACGCAAACAGCCTGCCGCTGGCAGCAGGGCTAGCGAGTAGGTTGCGCCGGGGTGAATACCTTAGCCGGCACAGTAGCTTCCTATGTGAGGCGGCCTGCGTAGGTTTGTGACAAGTAGTCGGCAAGCCTACTACTTTCGGCCTGCAAGCGAGTAGTTATCAACCTTTTCACCCACTTACTTTTTTTACTCATGGACGACCTGTTTAAGAAATTCATCAATACCGGCGTGGGCTTCTTGTCGCAGGGCAACAAAGCCGTGCAAACTGCCATTGAGAAGTTGGTGAAGGAAAGTAAACTCTCCGAACAGGAGGGCAAGAAGATAATGGATGACCTGCTGAAAAGCGGCGAAACCAAGCGCACCGACCTCGAAAAGCAGTTCAAGAACCTTACCGAAGACCTCAAAAGCCGTGTGGGCCTCAAGAGCGAGGGCAAGCCGGCCGCGCCCGCCGCTGCCAGCAAAGCCAAGCCCGCCGCCAAAAAAGCTGCCACCAGTGCCACCGCCCAGGCTACTGGCGCCACCAAAAAAGCAGCCGATAAGGTAAGCGCTGCCGCTACCAAGGCCCAGCGCTCAGCCTCCGCGAAGGCCGGTGCGCCTAAGAAAGCCACCGTGCAGTCGGCCGACGACAGCGGCGAAGCGCTCGATACGAAGTAGATTAGAAGCCGGGTGTAGAGACGCATCTTTGCGTCTCGGCGTTGAACGTTAATCGCCTTAGCGGTGCGGACGCCAAGACGCAAGGATGCGTCTCTACTCCTTATTGAATAACATATTACAACAAAAGGCCCCGCAACGTACTGTCGCGGGGCCTTTTGTTGTAAAGCAGGGGCTAGCCAGGCGCTAGGCCTTGGCGTAGGTTACTTCCTTTACCGCCTTCAGGATGCGCGCCACGTTGGGCAGCGACGCTTCGATGAGGGTGGGCGCGTAGGGCAGGGGCACGTCGGCGCAGGTGATGCGCACCACCGGCGCGTCGAGGTAGTCGAAGGCGCGGCGCTGCACCATGTAAGCCAGCTCGCCCGAGATGCTGGCCAGGGGCCAGGCCTCTTCGATAACCACCAGGCGGTTGGTTTTCTTCACCGAGTTGATGAGCGTGTCGTAGTCGATGGGACGCACGGTGCG
This sequence comes from Hymenobacter sp. BT559, assembly GCF_017571525.1. GTDB lineage: Bacteria > Bacteroidota > Bacteroidia > Cytophagales > Hymenobacteraceae > Hymenobacter > Hymenobacter ginsengisoli. The sequence goes on from NZ_JAGETY010000010.1 coordinate 198,893, forward strand.
CAGGTCAATTACCTCAGCCTTGATGCCGTCCTTGGCCAGCTCGTCGGCAGCGGTGTACAGCAGCTTCATCATTTTGCCGAAGCTCACCAGGGTCACGTCAGCGCCTTCGCGCACCACGTTGGCCTTGCCGATTTCGAGGATATACTCTTCTTCGGGCACCTCGCCCTTATCGCCGTACATCAGCTCCGACTCCATGAAAATCACGGGGTCGGGGTCGCGGATGGCGGCTTTCATCAGGCCTTTGGCGTCGTAGGGGTTCGAGGGAACTACTACCTTCAGGCCGGGCGTGTTGGCGTACCAGTTCTCGAAGTTTTGCGAGTGCTGGCTGCTGAGCATGCCGGCGTTGCCGGTAGGCCCCCGGAATACGATGGGGCAGGAGTACTGTCCACCCGACATCGAGTAGAGCTTGGCGGCCGAGTTAATTACCTGGTCGATAGCCACCAACGAGAAGTTGAAGGTCATGAACTCGATAATCGGCTTGAGGCCGTTGGCGGCCGCGCCCACGCCGATACCGGCAAAGCCCAGCTCGGCAATCGGGGTATCAATCACGCGCTCCGGCCCAAACTCGTCGAGCATGCCCTGGCTCACTTTGTAGGCGCCGTTGTACTCGGCCACTTCCTCGCCCATCAGGAATACCGACGGGTCGCGGCGCATTTCTTCGCTCATGGCCTCACGCAGGGCCTCGCGGAATTGAATGGTACGCATCAATAGACTAGCAAAAGCCGGCACACGGCCGGTATGCAAAGCTACGATAGGGAAGGGAAAAGGAGGAATTTGAAAACGGCTTCTTTGTCCTTTGTGTCACCTGGCCTAGCGAGGCTGCCGAGCAATCCTGCCTTCCCGCTAGGGGTACTACCCCAACGACAAGGCAAGATTGCTCGGCAGCCTCACGAGGCCAGGCGCTCTTTGGATTGGCAAAAGTCTTCTACTTCAGCGCCTCCCGGAAGGCCTTGGCCTGCACGTAGTCCTCAAACTCCAGGTCTTCGGTGGCCTGGGTGGCCAGGTCATGGTTGAGCCGCACGGCCTGGTGCAGTTCGTTGGCCATCCCGGCTTCGTCGTGGCGGCGGGCGGCGGCCACAGCCAGGCCGTAGTGGGGGTCGGCGGCCAGCGGGCGCAGGTCGAGGGCTAGCCGGTACTGAGCGGCCGCCGCATCGTAGGCACCGCGCTGCACCAGCAGCAGGCCCTGGTTCATATAGTTCTGGTAGCTGGGGCCGGCTAGGCGCAGGCTGGTGAGCGCCTGGTCGGACTGGCCCACCTGCATTTCGAGTACTGCCTTATCAGAAAATACCTTGCGCAAAATGCCGCGCTCGCCGCCCAGCTTGATGGCGTAGTCGTAGTCTTGCAGCGCCTCCAGGCGCTCCTGGGCGTGGTGGTGGGCCGAGGCGGCGCGGTAAAACAGCTCGGCCGTGGGGTGGCGGTGGGCCGCCAGAGTAAAGTTGACGGCTGCGCGGTGGTAGAAGTTCTGCTGCACCTTGGGCGATACTTCCTTGGCGGCGCGCAGGGCCAGCACCGTCCCCAGATTGTAAAAAGCCTCCCAGCGGGCCGTGCTGGCAGCCGCCAGCTCATAAATACGCTGCTTTTCGGCCAGCAGCGGCGTAAGCTGGGCCGAATAGCGCAGCTCCTCTGGTGTGAGGGCGTCGATGTCAGCTTCCTTTTCCAGGATTTTCTTACTCAGCAGGTACACTTCCGAGTCGTAGCGCGGCGGGGCAGTGTAGGTCACGGCCACCGTGCCCCAGCGCAGCACCGGGTAGATGTAGTCTTCGAGGTAATCGAAATACGTGAGCTTGTGCAGCGCCTTTTCCTTCTGCTGGAAGGTGCCCCGCGTATCGTTGATGATACTCACTACCGAGTCTTGCTGCGCGGGCTTCAGCACCGAGTGCTGCACCTGGTTGAGCAGCAGCTCCCAGCTATTGCGGTAGGCCAGCGTATCGAAGGTAATATTCTCTACCTTATTAAGATACGAGAAGCCTTTGACCCGCTGCTTGTAGTAGTAGAGCAGCATCTTCACGCGCTTGCTGGCTAGCTGGGGCTTGTGCGCATCGAGCGAATCGGGCGAGTGGCCGGCCGCGATAAGCACCCGCTGGGTGTGCTGGTTCTGGTCAATGAGGTCTTCCAGCGCCGCGATGTTGGTGCCCAGGCTGGAGCGGATAAACCACTGGCCCTGGTCGAAATATAGGGGCAGAATGCGCGTGCCGCTCGTCACGTTGCTGATTTGCTCGGGCAGCAGGGCTAGCAGCGTGTCTTCGAGCACCACGCGGCGGGCCGGGTCGGCAATGCCGCGCGCCACTAGGGTTTCCGTTTTGGCCGTCAGGCTCTTACCATGCGGCTTGAGCTCGCGCACCTGGCCGCGGGCCATGAGCTGGCCGGGCGAGCGCCGCGCTGTATTGGGGATGGTGAAACGGCGGCGGCTCACGAGGCGGCCCTTCACCGAGTCGTCGTAGGTGAATTCGCCCTGAGCAAACGAAATGCGGCCCACGGTGTCGAGGCGCAGGTCGTGGTCATATTTGTAGGTGAGCAGCACCTCGTACACGGCGCCTTTGTGCAGGTGCTTGGCCGCTACTTTGGCGGTGGCCTCGAAGGGGACTACCTCGCCCACGGCCGTGAGCGGGGCGGGCTCTACGCGCACGTGGCGGCCGGCTTCGGCATCTTGCAGCATCTTGGGCAGCGAGGCGCAGCCCGAGAGCAGCCCGGCCAGCAGCAGGCTCGGCAGGCGAAGCTTACTTATTGAAAATAAACGCAAATTGAAGAGAATTGACGGCGGCCAACGGTAGCCGGACCGTAACCCGGCCCGCGCCTAAACGTAAGAATACCCTTAACGTTTGCCGCGGGCCAGGTTGTATCTTAGCCCGGCAAAGTTGCACCGCGCCGCTTAAAACTTCTTCTATGCACCGCCTTACCGACTTTATCGAATCGCAGTCCTTTGGGCTGTGCTCGGCGCTGGGGCAGCGCTGGGGCTTTAGCACGCGCAGCATCCGCCTGTCGTTTGTCTACGCTTCGTTTTTCACCTTTGGCTCGCCCATCGTGCTCTATTTCGCTGGGGTGTTCTGGATGAATATCCGCCGTGCCTGGCGCCAGCAGCGCAGCACAGTGTGGGACCTCTAAGCCAAATTTAGAATTTTGAATGATGGGCTTTGACTAGGGCCAGGCCTGCTTCAGCACTTGTCACGCGTCATTCTTAGCTGGGAAAAGCGCTTTTGCCCTTTTACAAAATAGGCCCACACCACGCTGCCCGCGTAGGTGCCCGCCCGCTGGCGCACCTGCAAGTGCGGCCGGGCTAGCCGGCGCCTCTGCCGCCAGTAGCCGAAGCCCCGGAAAAAATGCCAATGTGCCCGGCCAACGGCCTGGGCCTCGGGCCAGTTGCGGGCCAGCAAGAAGCGCAGGCCAGCCACCCAATCGAGCAGCAGCCGCAACGCAAAAGCCGGGGCTAGCTCGCTAGGGGCCGCGTTTTTGTAGAGCAGCGCCAAGCCATTGCGAAAGTTGAGGTAGGTTTTGCGGGGGCTCGACTTGGGTAGGGTGCCGCCGCCCACGTGGTGCACCACGCTGGCACCGCCCGCGTACCACACTTCGTAGCCCGCATTCTGGGCGCGCCAGCAGAAGTCAATTTCTTCCATGTGGGCGAAAAAGGTGGGTTCCAGACCCTGGAGCTTGTGCCATACCTCGGCCCGCACCAGCAGGCAGGCGCCGCTAGCCCAGGCCACGGCCCGCGGGTCGTTGTACTGGCCTCGGTCGTGCTCCAGGGTGTCAAAAATTCGCCCGCGGCAAAACGGATACCCTAACCAGTCGAGGTAGCCGCCAGCCGCCCCGGCGTATTCAAAAAACGCGGGGTCGGCGTGGGCAAGCAGCTTGGGCTGGGCCGCAGCGATGCGCAGATTGACGTCGAGCAGCTGCCGCAGCGGCGGCAGCCAGCCCGGCTGCACGGCCACGTCGGAGTTGAGCAGCACGTAATAGCGCGGCGGGTCAGGAGTGGCGTGCACTTCTTCTAAAGCACGGTTGTAGCCAAGACAAAAACCCAGGTTCTCCGCAAAAAGCAGCAGCTCGACCTGCGGAAACTCGCGGCGCAGCAGCGGCACCGAGTCGTCGGTCGAGGCATTATCGGCTACTACCACGCGCGCACCGGCTGCATGAGCCAGCACGCCGGGCAAAAATTGCCGTAAAAAATGCGCGCCATTGTAATTGAGAATTACAATGGCGACATCAGAACAACTACCAGCGCTACTAGCCTCCAAAGCTGCTCAGGTCGAAGCCGGGGATGTTGGGCATCAGGCCGCTGGTTTGGCGCTGAAGCTCATTTTTAGCCAGCTCGGCAGCGGCCTCCAGGGCCTTGTTGGCGGCCGCTACCACGAGGTCGGGCAGCATTTCGCGGTCTTCGGGCGTAAGCAGCGAGGGGTCGATTTCGAGCTTGGTGAGGGTCCGGTGGCCGTTGGCAGTGGCCTTTACCAGGCCCCCGCCTGCCTCGCCAGTAGCCGTGAGGTGCTGAAGCTGTGCCTGGGCCTGCTGCATCTTGTCTTGCAGCTCTTTCACCTTGCCCATCATGCCCATCATGTCGAATGCCATAAGTCTAAAATATGTGGTGCCGGCTCGCCGGAACGGGTTAGGGTTGTAGCTGGAAAGCAGCCGCCAGCTAGTGGCCAGCTGCCGCTAGGGCAACCCAGCGCGGCAAATTTAGTTCAAACACGCCGGCCTGGCCGGGCTGGCAGGTGCCACCCCGATGCTGCCACCCCCCGAAAAATAGACGAGCTAAGCCGCAACGCGACCCGCGAGTACTAGCGACGGCGCTGCCGCAGCTGGCGCAGCCCGTAAGCTACGCTGCCAGCGAGCAGCAGAGAGGCGCCGCCATCGAGGGGGACGCTGGTGGGAGCTTGGGGCGACGGGCCGCCCGTGCTGGGTGTTTGGGCGAGTAGCGGCTGAGCCGCGCTAGCCCCAAGTAGCAGCCCAGCGGCCATGGCTAGCGAACGAACAAGGGTACTGGTAGACATAAGCTTGGCGGGTAAAAGGAGAGAGAAAAACAAAGAAGCCAGCCCGGCGGAGGGTGGGGTTATCCCACCCTCCGCCGGGCTGGCTTTGTACGCTGGTGCTGAGCGTGTCGTTGCTCGGGGCCTAGCCCAGGTGGGCCAGCGCGGCTTTCAGGGCCGTAAGCACCGTTTGCAGAGCCTGCTCGGGCTGGGGCCCGAGGTGAATGTGCAGGGCACGGCGGCCGTTGTCGCGCAGGGCTTGCAGGTCGCCCTGGGCCTGGGCATTCTCAAAGGTGCCAAAGGTGTAGGTGCGGCCGGGCAGGGGCAGGTCCTGCGGGTGGTCGGCAGTGAACTGTACGAAGAGGCCATTGTTGGGGCCGCCCTTGTGGTACTGGCCGGTCGAGTGCAGGAAGCGCGGGCCGTAGCCCGAGGTGGTGGCAATGCGCAGCTTATCCTGCACCAACTGGCGGAACTCGGCCAGGTCTTTGTTCAGCGCGTCGGTTTCGTGCAAGTAGGCTTGCAGGGTCATAAAATTGCCGGGCTGCGCCTGCTGGAAGAAAGCCTGCAATACACCGGCCGCATCTTGGCCAGTCACGTCGCCGTAGTAGCTGATGCCGTCCTGGCTGGCGGCGGGCTGGCCGGGGCTGGGCAGCTGGCCCTTCTCGGTTACTTCTTTCATCAGCTTGTCGGTGGCCGTTTTGGCGGCCTGCACGTTGGGCTGGTCGAAGGGGTTGATGCCGAGCACAATGCCGGCCACGGCCGTGCCGATTTCCCAGCGGTAAAACTCGCGGCCCAGGTCCATCGGCTCGCTCAGACGAATAATGATGACCGGGTGGCCGGCCTGCTCCAGCGCCGTCAGCTTGTCGAGGCTAGCCTGGTCCTTGAACTCGTCGTAGCCCACGTACACAAACACGCGGTCGGCGCCGTACTCGTCGGGGCGGCCCAGCGGCTCGCCGGCCACCGGCAAAATGCCCTTGCCTTCCTTGCCCGTGCTTTCGGCCAGCAGCTGCTCCAGCCATAGGCCCAGGCTGCCAAGGTTTTCGGGGGTGATGAGCGTGAGCTTATCGCGGCCCTGCTTGGCCAATACACCCATGGCGGCGCCCAGCTTCAGGCCAGGGTTGTCGGCCACGGGCCCCTGCGAGCCGCAGGCATGCATCATCTCTACGGCGCCGTGCAGCAGGGCGCCGATGTTGATGCCGTAGAGGGCGGCCGGCACCAGCCCGAAGTAGGTGAGGGCCGAAAAGCGCCCGCCCACCTCGGCAAAATTGAGGAAGATTTTGCGGTAGCCCTCCTGGGTGGCCTGAGTGACAAATTTAGAGCCGGGGTCGGTGATGGCCACGAAGTTTTCGCCGGCCTTGTCGCTCTTGATGGCCTTCATTTTATCGTAGAAATAATCGCCGAAGGCTAGCGGCTCGGCTGTGGTGCCCGACTTGCTGGCCACGATAAACAACGTATGGCGAAGTGGGAGCTCGGCTTCCAGCTCGGCCACGGTGCCGGGGTCGGTGGTGTCAAGAATGGAGAGCGGCAAGTCGCCCTGCCCTTGGCGAAACGAGCGCTGAAACACAATCGGGGCCATGGTGCTGCCGCCCATGCCCATTACTACTACGTGCTGAAAGCCAGCGGCTTTTACTTCCTGTACAAAGTGCTTGATGTCGGCCACGGCCTTGCTTAGCACCTCGGGGCTATCGAGCCAGCCCATAAAGCTGCGGATGCTTTGCTGGGCCTCGGCGTTCTGGGTCCAGAGAGTGGCATCTTTGTGCCAGAAGCGATTGGTAAAATCCTGACTGTTCAGGGAGTTGATTTCGGCCTCGACGGCGGGCTGGTACTGGCCCAGGTGGTAGGTAGCGGCAAACGAAGCGTCTGACATGGGGTGTTTGGTAATTGTGAGTGATTAATGCTTACTTATTACTGGTTGATTTTCAGTGGTGCTCATCAGCCTTGAGGGCTAGGGGCTAATAATTAACAACTGACAATCAACCAGTAATCATTTATTTCAAAATCGTGACTGTGCCGGTCTGGCTGAAATCCTGGCCAGCCTCGTCGCGCAGGGTGAAGCGCCACACGTAGGCGGCATTTACGGGGGCGTGCCCCCGGATGGTGCCGTCCCAGGTTTGGCTGCGGTCGGTGGCCCGAAAAACTTCCTGGCCATTGCGGTCCACTACTACGAAGGTAAAGCCGCTCAGGTAGCGGCCTTTCAGCTCCAGCACGTCGTTGAGGCCATCGCCGTTGGGCGTGAAGGCATTGGGCACTATCAGGCGCGGCTGCCGCGCCAGGCTAGCCACATTAGAGTAGCTGACCGTGGCGCCGGGCAGCCCGGCGCCACTCGCCTCGATGCGGTAGCGCAGCACCTGGCGGTCGGCGGGCGGGTTGGCGTCGAGGTAGCTCAGGCCCGAAATGGCGGCCGAGGTGGCCAGCACCGTGCCATTGGGTGCCAGCGTGAGCACGCGGTAGCTCACGCCCGCCGCGCCGCTAGGCCCCTGAAAAGCCGACCAGCTTAGGCGGGCCGTGAGCCCCTCGGGGTCGGCGGCAGTCACCGTGAGCAGCACCGGGCAGGTGGCCGGGCTGGCGGCCGAGGTATTGCCGCACACGTCTTGCAGACGCACGGTGTAGCAGGGCGGTGCGGCCAGCAGCGCGGCTAGGGTGGCCGGGTCGCGCAGGGTATCGGTGGCTGTGGGCACCGCCGCAAAGTCGAGGGCGCCCGGCCCGCCCTGGCGGCTATACAGCAGCTGCCCACCCGCCGGCAGGGCGGCCCCGCTGCCCTGACTGGCCGTGAGGGTGAGGCGATTTTGCAGGTCGAAGCTGGCGTTGAGCAGCGGCGGGGGCGGGGGCAGGGCCGATACCGTTTGCACCACCGCCTCGCTGGAAAGCGCCGTGCTGCCGCCTACGGTGGTGGCTTGCAGGCGGTAGGTGTAGGGGGCGCCGCAGGTCACGGCCGCATCGACGTAGCGGCTGGTGCCGGCTGGCAGCGTGGCTAGGGGGATGCCGTTGCGCAGCAATACGTAGCTCGCTACCGGGCCAAAGGCCAGCCAGCTCACGGTATTCACGTTATTGGCCGAAACGCCGGTGAGGTTGATGGCCGGCACGGGCTCCGAAAACGTGGAGTCGAGGCCGCAAGGGTCATAATTAGCCAGCCGATACAAGCCTTGGGGCCCGCTTAGCGAGTTAGTGGTAGGAGCACTAAAAGCGACAACCGACCGAAACCGCGTTGGTGTGGCTGGGTCGGCTACTTGCAGGTTATTAATCAGTTCAATGTTTGTGTTGCTGAAGCGCAGGCCGCTGAACGTAAAATCGATGGGGCCAGTAAGTTGTCCTTGTACGGTGAGCGTAGGAATACGAGGCTGTTGCACCACCAGCGTGGGCACTACGGCCGAGGTTTGGCCGCTGCATAAGGGATTCGTAGTGTAGCGGCCAGTGACCGTAATGGTGCTGCCGGCCGCCGCCGGCAGGCTGACCGTGCCCGGCTTGAGGGGTCCAATCGGCGAACCATTATCGACCTGGGCGAAGTAGCTATCATAGCCGCTGGTCGTAATGGTTAGGCTAGCTGAATTGCGGGCGCAGGCTTGCACCGTGATTTTGGGCGCTGGCGTGTCATACACCTGAAAATTGCGCACGTACACTGTGCCCGTACCGCCCGCCACGCTCGGGTTGGCCAGCTCAGAGATGGTGACTGGGCCGGCCGCACTAGGCGTAAACGTATTGTTGGCCAGCTTGCCCGGCGTAAAATCGCAGTTGCTAGGGGTGGTATTGGTACCAGCCAGGGCGTTGTAATACAACAGGCTAAGTGCCACCGAGCGGCCGCAGCCCAGCTCGAAGCGCACCGCCCGGCCCACGCAAAAAGCCTGCACCTCCTGGCCGGTGGCCACATCGATAGCTACGAAGGGCGTAGCGCAGGGCGGGGTATTGAGGGTGCACTGCGCCGCCGCGCGCCCGGCTAGCCCCAGCGCCAGCAGCCAGGCCAGCAGTGCCGCAAGAAAAAACGGTTTCATACCCACGGCAACGCTCAGATTAGGCCCAATCGTACTCGCGCACGAAGCGGGCGGCCCGGTGCAGGTCGGGGGCCAGCACACGGTCGTGCGGCACGAAGGTAACTACCTCGCGGAAGGCGGCCACCACGGCCTCCAGGGCGGGGCTGCTGCGGGCGGGCCGCCGAAAATCGAGGGCCTGCGCCGCGGCCAGCAATTCGATGCCCAGAATCTGCTCCACGTTTTCGACCACGCGGCGGGCCTCGGCGGCCGCGGTGGCGCCGGTGCTGAGCGGGCCAAAGTCGCCGGTGCCGCTTTCTGTTATCGACGACGGTGAGCAGAGCTGCTTGTTCTGGCTCACCAGGCTAGCCGCCGAGTGCGGAAGCGAAAGAAGGCCAAAATTGAGCGCTTGGTCGGCGGCCAGGTACCGCGGTAGCTGGCGCTGCCCGGCCACCAGGTGCGCCGTGCGCCGCTCCGAGAGGCTGCCCAGCCCGCTGATTGCCATGGCCAGGTGGTCGAGCACCAGGGGCAGGGGCTGGCCGGGCAGGCTGGCCCCGTGCAGCAGTAGGTTTTCTTCGGGAAAGATGAGCGCCTGGCCCGTCACGGCATTGCATTCGTTTTCTACTACCTGGCTCACGTAGGCCAGCGCATCGCGGCTAGCCCCGTGCACCTGCGGCACGCACCGAAAAGCCTGCGGGTCAAGCTCGGCCGGCACCGCCTGCGCCCAGGCCTGGGCCGGTAGCTGCGAGCCCTCCAGCACCTCGCGCAGCCGGCGCGCCACTGTGACGGGGCCGGCGTGCATGCGCACCCGGTGCAAGGCTTCGTGCAGGGGCTCGGCCGACGCACCAAACACGTCGCTAGAGAGCGCCGCGATAACATCGGCGGCCCGCAGCAGGCGGGTGGCCCGCTCTAGCGCCTCGGTGGTGTAAGCCAGCATAAACTGGTTGCCTCCTAGTAGCGCGAGGCCTTCCTGGGCTTGCAGCGGCAGCGGCTCCCAGCTAAAGAGGCCTAGCACATCGGCCGCGGCCAAGCGGTAGCCCTGGTAGTTGACTTCGCCCAGGCCCAGCAGCGGCAGGCACAGGTGGGCCAGTGGGGCTTGGTCGCCGTAAGCTCCGAGCGAGCCCTGCTCGTACACCACCGGCCATACGTCGCGATTAAAGAAGTCGAGCAGGCGGCGTACCGTGGGCAGGGCCACGCCGTTGCGGCCCTGGCTGAGGCTGTGAGCTTTAAGCAGCAGCATGCGGCGCACCAGCGTGGTGGGCACTTCGGGGCAGGTGCCCGCCGCGTGCGACATCAGCAAATTGGCCTGCCACTGGGCCTGCTCGGCGGGCGGCAGGCCGGCATCGGGCAGGCGGGCAAAAAAGTCATGGTTGCTAACCGCGTCGGGGCTGGAGGCCGGTTCGAGGCGCTGGCGCAAAAAGGTGTGGCCGGTGCTGATGCGCTGCTCGGCCTCGGGGCTGAGGCGCACGGTGTCTTTGGTGTGGAGAAGGTCGGCCAGGCTAGCCAGCGTGAGCGGCTGCGTGGGATAGAGGTAGGGCATGGCCGCGAAATAACAACGCAGGGCCGCAAAGGTCAGCCCGAAGTCACGCCGGCCAGGGTGCCCCGGCCGGTTGTGGCCCGGGGCACCCTGGGTTACCTCACGCCGTCAGGCCAGCCACTACCTCGCTCAGCGCCAGCGTCTTTTCCTCGCCGGTTTTCATGATTTTAATCTTGGCCACGCCGGCTGCCAGCTCCTCGGGGCCCAGCACCAGCACCAGCGGAATGCCTTTGGCATCGGCGTACTTAAACTGCTTTTGCAGCTTGCCCGCATCCGGATAGAGTTCGGCCGGGATGCCAGCGGCGCGCAGCTCGGCCAGCAGCGGCAGGGCCGCGCGGCCCGCTTCGGCCGAAAAGTGCGTGAGCAGTACCCTAGTGGGCGTTTCGCCGGTTTCGGTGAAGAGGTTCAGGGTTTCGAGGCAGTCGTAGAGGCGGTCGACGCCAAACGAGAAGCCCACGCCGCTCACGCCCGGCAGGCCGAAGCTGCCGGTGAGGTTATCGTAGCGGCCGCCGCCGCTCACGCTGCCCATGGCCACGTTGTTGATTTTTACCTCGAAGATGCAGCCCGTGTAGTAGCTCAGGCCGCGGGCCAGGGTGGGGTCAAACTCCAGGCGGTCGAACTGCTTAAAGCCGCTAGCCACTAGTAAGTCGCGTACCTCGGCCAGCTCATTGAGGCCGCGGTAGTAAGCCGATTCTTCGTCGTCGGTGGTGGCAGTAGGGCGTAGCCCGTCGGGCTCCACGCCGGCCGTTACGAAGCCAGCCAGCAGGCGCTCCAGCTTCTCAGCATAGTCGCCTTCCACCCCTAGCAGTGCGAAAAGGGTGTCGATGGTCGGCGCCGAAAAGCCTTTTTCGAGCAGTTCCCGCGTCACGCCGTCGCGCCCGATTTTGTCGAGCTTGTCGATAGCCACAAACAGGTCGGCTTCCTTGCCTTCGCCCCCTAGCGCCTGGTAAATGTTGCGCAGCACCCCGCGGTGGTTGATTTTGATGGTAAAATCATCAAGGCCCAGGCCGTTGAGCACCTGCGCCATCATCAGCACAATTTCGGCTTCGCAGAGCAGCGAGTTGGTGCCTACTACGTCGGCATCGCACTGATAAAACTCGCGGTAGCGGCCGCGCTGGGGCTTATCGGCGCGCCACACGGGCTGCATCTGGTAGCGCTTGAAGGGGAAGGTGAGCGTGCCGCGGTTCATGGCCACGTAGCGGGCGAAGGGCACGGTGAGGTCGTAGCGCAGGCCCTTTTCGGCTATTTTGGGCAGCACGGCTTTATGGCCGGCGTCGAGGTCGTCGGCAGTGACCAGGGGCGTGATTTCACCCCGGCGCTCCTTCACCAGGAAGTTGCCGGAGTTCAAGACTTTAAATAGCAGCTGGTCGCCTTCGTCGCCGTACTTGCCGGTGAGTACCGATAGGTTTTCGAGCGTCGGGGTTTCGAGCGGGGCGTAGCCAAACGTTTCGAACGTGCGCCGGATGACGTTGAAAATATGCTGGCGACGGGCCACCTGGGCCGGGCCAAAATCGCGGGTGCCTTGCGGAATGCTGGGTTTTTCCATTACAAGGGCAAAGGTACCGGCTACGCTCCATCAGTAGAAAGACGGAAAATCGGGCCATGTCGCAATTTTACAAGCAGGGCCTTTTTAGCGGGCGTACCTTGGTGCTATAGTTTCACTGGCTAACTGCGGCGGTCCTTGTCGCGCTGGATTATGCATTTCGAGGTGGTATCACCTTCCCCAGCCCTAGCGGACTATGTCGCGTATTATGGGCTGTGGGAAGACGAGGAGGATGATGCGCAGCTAGGCGCCTCCGTGCTGCCGGGGGTGGTAAACGGTATTCAGGTGCGGTATGCCGACCCCTATAAAACGGTGAGCCTAGCCCAGGCCGGCAGCGTGCAGGTAACGGCCGCGGCCGAGGTAGTGTGCATGGTGAGCTGGCAGCAGCTGTATATGCGCCAAACAAGCCGAGCGGGTATGCTAGGCGTGTATTTTCGGCCTGCCGGGTGCTTTCACTTATTCGGCGCGCCAATGTCGGACACGGCTGGTATCATACTCGAAGCCGAGGGGCTAGCCGGCCAGTTTGCCCGCGAGCTGAGCCAGCGCCTCAGCCAGGCCGAAACCAACAGCCAGAAGCTGGCCGCGGCCGACGAGCTGCTGTTGCGCCAGCTGCACTGCCAGCAGCCCGTGCCCAATGCCATCGACGTAGCAGCCGAGCGCATCCTGGACCAGCACGGCCAGGTTAATATCGAAGACTTGGCCCACGATGCCGGCCTGAGCCGGCGACAGCTCGAACGCCGGTTTTTGGCCGAGGTAGGTGCGCCGCCCAAGCACTACGCCCGCATCGCCCGCTTCAACCACGTGCTGCAGCTGCTGGTAGAAAACCCGGCGCCCAACTGGCAGGATATTGCCTACCGCTGCGGCTACTACGACCAGGCCCATTTCATCCGGGACTTTCGGTTTTTCACGGGTAAGTCGCCTAGCCAGTATTCGCTAGTAGATAGCGACTTTTCGCACTTCTTTTGGGCCCGTTGAGCCGGGGCGTCGCATTTATCCTATCGCTCGGCTACTGCGGCCAATATCTTGGCCTCATTCCGTTTCCGGCGCGGCGCGCTACCTGGGCAGTCCGCTAGTCGGGAGTAGTCCCTTCCACCCACTCTTTCTTCTTAAAGCTATGAAAACAAACTTGCTTGCCCGGCTAGTCTTAGCCGGCGCCATCAGCTGCGCGGCCAAAGCCGCCGCCCAGCAGCCCCTGCCCGCCGCGGCCAGCGGCGGCTACTGGAACCTCGAAACCAACCTGACCACCCGCAACTACACCCTGGTGCGCTTCTACAACGCCCAAGACCAGCTCGTGTACGAAGAGCGTCTCGATAACCTGTGCCTCGACCTGAGTAACTCCCGGCCTATTTGCCGCCGCCTCAAGCAGCAGCTCGACCTGGCCCTGCAGCAGGTGCTAGCCCACCCCGGCCCCGCCACACCGCCCCCCACCATGCTGGCCCAGCAGCTCAGCACCAGCCGGCGCCTGCAGCGCGTGTACCGCACCCCCGACCCGCAGCGCACCCTGGCCGCGGTCCGCTAGGCCCCGGGCATGCTGCCCGCCATCGGCTGCTTCGGCAGCCCTCCTACTTATCTTTCCGGATGGTGCTTTTGGGCACGTAAGACGCTCCTGCCCAGTGAGGAGTGCCCTAGCCGGGCCATGCCCGTGCCCAGACCCCGCCGGCCACCTTGCCACTGCTTACACCCTTCTTTTCTCTTCGTTATGAAAGCTTCATTTGTTTGGTTAGGAGCCGCGCTCCTGCTCCCCGCTGGCGGGGCCTTGGCTCAATCATTTGTATCGGCGGCCAGCAGCCAGCCGCTGAGCAGTGCCAGCCCTAGCATCAGCGCTACGCCGCCCGCGGCGGCCCGCGCATCGTACTACACCGAGCAGGTGGCCGGGGGCGGCAGCATCACGTATTTCGGGGCAGTGTGCACCCAAAACTGCCAGGATGCACAGTTTGCGCGGCTGCGGCAGGCTTTTGAAACCAACCGGCCCACAGTTGTCTTTTTCGAGAAGCCCGACTGCGGCGTCGATAGCACCGAAACGGCCACCATCAACAACTTTGGTGAGGCTGGCTACGTGCGCTACCTGGCGCAGCAGCACCAGGTGCCCACCCAGCGCCTCGACGACCCGCTAGCCGAGTACGCCTACCTGCAAACCAGAATCGAGCCCGAGCAGCTCAAGCTGTTTTGCCTGCTGCGCGAGAGCGTACGCTTTCGGGCGCAAACCGGTGCCACCAAGACCATAACCAAAAAAGCAATGGCCGCGCTCATCGACCACAGTTCTTACTTCCTGCCGGGCACCGAGGGCGTCATCCGCAACATGGCCGAGTTTGAAACGGCCTACCGTAAGTATTGCCCCCTGGGCAGCAAGTGGTGGCAGGCCCCGGCCGCGTGGTTCAGCCCCCGGCTGGCAGCCGATAATATGAGCAACCTCTACATTGAGGAATTTAAAGGGGCAGTGCGCGATTTTCGCGAGCAAACCCTCTACGGCAAGCTCGTCGAGCAGGCCAAAACCGGCCAGCGCGTGTTTGTCTTCATCAACCGCGATTACCTGCCCCTGGCCCACAAAGAGCCGCTCAAAGCTGTGTATCAGCACTAAGAGTGCAGGTAGGGGCTAGCTGCGCAACAATAGCTACGTATGGGGCTGCCGGTAAGGGCTTTTGCCACGCTTGCCGGCAGCCTCATGCCGGCCGCAGTATGCGCAGCTCGAATGCATACCGAGTGGCTGATTGGGCCCCGGCCACGTATGCAGGGCTGGCCTGCTTTACTATTCTTGCCGATGCGTCTTCTTTTTCTCTTAGTTCTGCTGGCCCTGGCTAGCCCTGCCGCCGCCCAAAACACCACCCTGCTCAACGATACACTACGCAACAAGCAGCAGTACAATCTTTTCAATCCTACGCCGCGCCGCCTCATGCGGCCCATGGTGCCCGACCGCCCCGGCATCACTGAAAGCCCGTATTCGGTGGATGCGGGGCATTTTCAATATGAAACCGATATCCTGCGTCTGCTCACGCGCCGCGAGGGCGATACCCACGGCCACGACTGGTACGTGAATCATTTTCTGGCGAAAATCGGCCTCACCGACCGCACCGATTTTCAGGTGGCGCTGGATATGTTTACCTACTCGCACAACTTTGACGACAGCCAGGTGGGGCAGGTGCCGTTCAACCAGAACCAGCTTATCCGGGGCGTGGGCGACGTGACCTTGCGCCTCAAGCACACGCTGCTGGGCGACGACGACAGCCGCGGCGCGCTAGGGGTCATCGGCTACGTGCAGCTCCCTACCGGCGGCATCGTGGGCGATGGCGGCTTCGAGCCCGGCCTCACCTTCACCGGCGTGTTTCAGTGCACCCAGAAATGGAGCGTGGGCGGCCAGGTGGCTAGTAACTTTTACTACGACCCCGAGGCTAGCCAGCATTTCTACCAGCTCACCCCCACCGTCACCACCGATTATCAGTTCACGAAAGTGGTGCAGGCCTTCGTAGAGCTGGTGGGCTACTGGGATACCCGGCAGGGCGCCTGGCGCAGCTCCATCAACCTGGGCCCGCAGCTTGATATTTCGGATAACGTGCAGCTCGATTTTGGCACCCACCTGCCCATTACGCACTCCGTGGATAGGGAATATTTTCTGGGCATCAGCTTCCGGCATTAGGCCGGCCCTAGGGGGTAAAAAAAGCGGTCCGGCTGAGCGTACGCTCGGCCGGACCGCTTTTGGCCAGGGTCGAAAAAACCTACTGCTTGGTAAATTCCAGGCTGGCGCCGCCCTGCTTGAGCACAAAGGCGGGCTTATCGGCCGCAAACTCGATGCGCAGCTGGGCGGGGTCGAACTTAAAGATGCCCGGGCTCACCGGCTCCAGCGTTAGGGCGGGCTGGCCGGTGGCCTGGGCCTTCAGCGCGTTGCCCTCCTTCGTAAGCACGATTTTGAGCGGCACCTGGGCGCTGCCGTAGGTGCCGGCGTAGCGGTCGAGGTCGGCCGCGGTGGGTACGTAGCCGGTAGCCCGGAACTGCTCATCTACCATGATGCGCTGGTCGCGGTTGGCTACGGCCCAGGCAGTGTGGAAAATGAGCTGGTCGCGCCGGGCCATGGCCGGAAAGTCAATCAGCGCCACATCGTCGGTGGCCTTGTGATACTGCGGGTGCAAGCCACTGGTGTAGAAGATAATCGGTACATTGTGCTTGGCAAAGTTGTAGTGGTCCGAGCGCTCGTAGATGTGCTCGGGGTCGTTGGGGTCGTTGTACTTGTAGTCGAGCGCCACCGGGTTGTACTGCTGGTTGGTAGCCTCACTCAACGTGTTCAGCTCCTTCGACAGGCGGTCGGCGCCCACCAGGTACACGTAGTCGCCCTTGCCCTGGTGCACGCTGTCCACGCGGCCCACCATGTCGATGTTGAGGTCAGTTACGGTATTAGCCAGCGGGAAGATGGGATGGTCGGTGTAGTACTGCGACCCTAGCAAACCCTCTTCCTCGCCCACATTGGCCAGAAACAGGATGCTGCGGCGCGGGCCGTGGCCCTCCTTCTTAGCCTGGGTGAAGGCGCGGGCCATGGCCAGCACGCTCACCGTGCCCGAGCCGTCGTCGTCGGCCCCGTTGAAGACCACGCCGTTCTTGATGCCCAGGTGGTCGTAGTGGGCCGACAGCACCACCACTTCGTCTTTTTTGTCGCTGCCTTCGAGGTAGCCCAGCACGTTTTCGGTGGTGAAGGGCTCCTTCTTCTGCTTGAGCTGCACGCTGGTAGCCGTGGGCTTAAAGCCGCTGGCAATGGGCTTGCCGGCGGCGGCCACGCCCTTTTCATACTTGGTGAGGCCCGCCGAAGTAGTGCCCAGCAGGGCGGCCCCTAGCGCCGGCGATACCAGCACGATGCCCGGCCCACCTGGGGCCGGCTGGTCAGTAAACTCCAGCTGCTCGCTGTCGAGCGCCTGGGCATAGTCCTTGGGCACTTGCGCAAACGCCGCCGCCGTGGGTGCTACCAAAAAGACCGAGTGCGGCCGGGCGGCGCGCAGGGCCGCACCCCGGGCGCCTAGCGCCCGCAAGCCGCTGGCACCGTAGGGGCTGGCGGTGCCCAGCAGCGGCTGCCCCGCCTTATCGAGCGGCTGGCCTAGCAGCAGCACGAGGTCGCTGCCCGGCGCGGGCGGGGTGTCGGTGTACTTTTCTTCCTTGATGCCGTAGCCGGCAAAGGTGGGCTTGATGCTAGCGGTCGCCCCCGCAAAGCTGCCCGGCCGCACCACGTAAAAGTCCTTGCCCTGCGTATATGTTTTGCCACCCACCTGAATGGCTGAGGCCGGGTCGATGCTCACGCGGTTCATAGTGAAGTGCTGCAAATACGGGTTATCCGAACCCTGCACCGGCCCCGCCAGCCCATCGGCCGCGAAGGCCTTGGCGATGTAGTCGGCGGCCATGCGCTGGCCCTTCTGGCCGGTTTCGCGACCCTCATACTCATCCGAGGCCAGCACCGAGAGGTCTTGCTTCAGGCCCTCGGGCGTGATGGTAGCGGCATAAGGCAGCGAGTAATCAGTGGTAGGGCTAGCCGCGGCCGGGGCCGTCGCGGTGGCCCCGGCTTCGTCGCGGCGGCCACGCTTGGTTTTTATTTTCACCTTGCCCGTGGGCTCGGGCGTTTGGGCGGCTACTACCCCGGCCGCTAGGACCAGGGCCGCCGTGAGGCGCAGTGTTTTCAGCATATGTGAAAGAAAAGGGAAGAAGTACGAAGGCGTAAAGAAACGGCGAATGCGTCCCGCCGGGGCCTGCCGGGCGGGCTACTGCTTGGTAAACTCGAAACTGCGGCCGCCCTGCTGCAGCACGAAGGTGGGCTTGGCTTGGTCAAACTCCATCCGAATACCGGCCTGTTCAAACGTGAACACACCCGGACTCACCGGCTCCAGCGCAAGCGGGCCCTGGCCGGTGGCCTGCGCGTGCAGCACGGCCCCGTCCTTGCTCACCACTATTTTGAGCGGAAACTGGGGGCTAGCGTAGGTACCGGCGTAGCGGTCGAGGTCGGCCGCGGCGGGCACGTAGTTGGTGGCTGCGAAGGTGGGTACTTTATAGGGCTTGTTGAAATAGGTATTGAACGCAGTGATAATCACATCGTCGGTCGAGTACGAGCCGCCGTTGGTGCACAGTGCCACGGCTACCTGGCTGGCGGGCAGGTAGCCCATGTTCGAGCGAAAGCCGTCGATACCACCGTTGTGCCAGTAAAATTTCTGGCCATCATAGGGCGCCGCAAACAGGGCGCGGCCGTAGCCATCGCGCACTTCCTGCATGGCCGCCAGGCTAGTGGGCGTCAGCAGCTTGCCACTGAAAAGCGCCTCCAGAAAGCGGTCAAGGTCGGCGGGCGTGGAGACGATGGCGCCCGCGCCGCCCGGAATGCTCATGTCCGATTCGGGCTCGGGCTGCCAGCCGGCGGCCGTCCGCTTATACGAATAAGCTTCCTGGCGGGCGGGACTGATTTTGCCGCCGTAGTACGTGTCTTTCAAGCCAGCTTTGGCTGCGATGCGCTTTTGCAGCACCTGGGCGTAAGGCAGCTTGGTGAGCTTCTCCACGATGTAGCCCAGCAGCACAAAGTTGGTGTTGCTGTAGGCGGCCTTGGTGCCGGGCGCAAAGTCGGGCGGACTGGTGGCCAGCATGGCCAGCATCTGCGCCTGGGTTTTGGGCTGGCCCATGTAGCTCGCAAAAGCGGTGTCGGCGGTGAAGTTGTGCAGGCCGCTGTGGTGGTTCAGCAGCTGGTCGATGGTGATAACTGCCGCATTGGGAATCTGCGGAAAGAACGTAGCCAGCCGGGTGTTCAGCGTCAGCTTCTTCTCCTCGATAAGCTGCAAGATGAGCACCCCCGTAAATACCTTGCTGACGGAGCCCACCCGGTAGCGCGTGGCCGGGGTGGCCGCCCCGGCAGGGGCTAGCTGCGCCTGCCCGAAAGCGTGGCTATACACCACCTGCCCGGCGTGCGACATGGCCAGGCTGCCCATGAGCTTGTTATTGGCTGCCAGTGCGTTGAGCACGCTGTCGAGCTTGGCGGTGTTCAGGCTTTGGGCGGGGCTGGCCAGGGTGCCGAGGCTGAGCAGCGTGGCGAGGGCTAGAGTAGGGCGGTGCATCATAGCGCGAGGAAGAGAGGTGAAAGTGTGAGCAAAGTAATCGCCACTAGCCCCGCATTATTACAAAAAATAAGCTGAAGCAGCCATCCCAGGGCCCAGGCACGCAAAAACGCAACACCCAGCCGCTGCCGCTGCCCTATAAAATCTTCGCGCCAGGCAGCGAGCAGCAGCCAGATGCTGCGTTTTAAGGAGGTAAGCAGCGCGCCGCTTCTACTTCGGGCACGAGCGCAGTGAGAAGACAGGACCGGACGACCCTGGCGCGAGGCTGCTCGCTGCTCGCACACGTGTTAGCGGGGCGCGCGCATGGTGGCCGCGTAGGTAGCCGGGGCGGGCAGGTGGCTGCGGTCGAGCACCACCAGCACCCGCTCGCCGGCCTGGATGTGGGTGGCTACTTGCTGCGACAGGCGCTGGGCGCGGAAGGCGCGCAGCTCATCATCAAGGTGTTGCATAAAGGCCTCGGTGGCCGGGGCCCCTAGCGGGCGCTGCCACCACTGGCAGCTGGTGGGGCAGTGCTGACGGTAGGCGGCCGTGAAGGCGTCCAGGTTTTGCACTACGCCCTCGGTGCCGGGCAGGAAGGTGGCGCTGTTGGCGATGAGCTGCTGCATGGCCTTCATCGTCAAGGCTTTCGTGGCACCAGTATTTTGGCGATACTGCTGACAGGCCCGCAGCAGGTAGTAGAGCTTGAGCTGGGTAGCCTCGGCGCGGGTGCGCAGGTAGGCGTACTCGGCCTCCGGGTCGTCGAGGCGCTCGGCGCGCACGCCGTGCTGCTGGGCCAGGTAGCGCACGTAGCCCGACTCGCCCAGCCGGGTGATGGTGAGCGATTCGCAGGTATCGATGCCTACATCGGGCTTTTCAAACAGCACCACCGTGGGCTTGCTAGCCTCGAATACCTGCCGCAGCC
This sequence comes from Hymenobacter sp. BT559, assembly GCF_017571525.1. GTDB lineage: Bacteria > Bacteroidota > Bacteroidia > Cytophagales > Hymenobacteraceae > Hymenobacter > Hymenobacter ginsengisoli. Next base: position 218,849 of record NZ_JAGETY010000010.1, read on the forward strand.
GGGCAAACTGCTCGTGCTGGGTGTTGTACGAGGTTTCGACGCCGAAGAAGGTGACGCTGCCGGCAGCCGGGGTAGTCGCCTTGGCGCTAGGGCCAGCGGCGGGGTAGCAGCCCACCAGCTCCTGCAAATCGGCCTGCGGAGCCGTGAAGGCGAAGGATTGAGCAAAGGCGCTGGCAGCGGGCAGCAGGAGCGCGGAGGCGAGCAACAGAGCGGTGGTTTTCATAAGTCAGAAAGTAAAAAGGGTGATGTTGGAAAGAAAAGAGAAGGCAACAGCGAGCCGGTGAGCCCCGCCAGAGAGGCTCATTAGCAGTCAATTCCTGTGTGAGAGGGGAGTGGGAGGGCCTAGCCGCCGAACCCGCCGCCCCCGCTGGGGGCCGCCTCAATGCGGCCCGGCTTAGCTTTGGTGGCGCCGATGTACCAGGTGAAGCCTAGCCAAGCCACGCGGGTCTCAAACTTGTTGTAGAGCGAGGTTTGCAGCTCGGGGGTGGCGATTTCGGTGCGGCGCACCTGGGTGTTGAGCAGGTCCGAAACCCGCAGCGTGAGGGCGGCGCGCTCCTGAAACAGGCGCTGGCGCAGGGCCAGGTCGAGGCCGCCGGTGGCTAGCTGCCGGCCCTGGGCCGTGAGGGTTGTGGAGCGAATGCTACCAGTCAGCTGCACATCGAGGCCCTTGGCGGGCGTGAAGTTGTTGGCCAGGCGGGCCGTGCCGGCCAGGGCAGCGCGGTTGGCAGTGTTCAGGGCGTTGGCGGCTATCTGCGAGTAGTAAATCGAGCCGGTAGCCGACACGCGCCACCACTTGGTGAGGGGCTGGGACCAGGTGGTTTCGAGGCCGAAGCTGTTGGTGGTGCCCACGTTGCCGTAGGTTTCGCGGGTTACCACGCCCACGTTGTTGGTGCGGGTGGCGAGGCTATCGATGGTACGGATGCGCTGGATGGCATTTTGGGTGAAGCGGGCGAAGACCGTGTTCGTGATGCTGGCGCCGTTGGCCAGGTTCAGCTGGTGGCCCACTTCAAAGTTGTGGCTGAACTCGGGGAGCAGGCCGGCGTTGCCCTGGCGGTAGTTGCGCGGGTCTTGGTAGAGCTGGATGGGCAGCTGCTGCATAAAGTCGGGCCGGTTGAGGCGCCGGGCGTAGCTGAATTGCAGGCGGCTCTGGCCGGGCTCCTTGCCCAGCTCGCGGGCCACCGTGGCCGAGGGAAAGAGGCTCACGTACTGGCGGTTGACGGAGGCCGTGCTGTTCTCTACGCCGCCGTTCAGGAAGGTGCCCTCAGTGCGCAGGCCGCCCTGGGCACTCCAGCCGTGGGCTAGCTGCTGCGAGTAGGTAGCATAGGCCGCCGGCATCACCTGCGTGAAGTTGTAGGCAAACGAGTTGGCGGGGTCGAGCTGGAACTCGGCGCTAGGGGCAACCGAAGTCGGCTTGAGCATGGCCGTGCTGCCAGTGTTGTGCAATACTTGGTTTTTCAGGCCCACTTCGAGCTTACCCTTGCCATCGGCGCTGGGCAGGGTGTAGTCTACCTGGCCGAAGTAAATCTGAGCATTCACCTGCTGCGCCTGCTTGAAGCCGGCGGGCTGGGTGCTGCCGATAATGAGCTGGCTCACTGGGATGTTGGCGTCGATTTTCACCATGCCAGCATTGGCGGTTAGCTCGCGGCCCTTGTGGGCCTCCCAGGCGTGGCGGTAGTCGGCCGACGATTCGAGCACGGTCACCTTCACATCGGCAATCTGCTGGCCGTACTGCGTCGTCACGGTGGGCGAGCCTACGGTTTGCTGGGTCAGGGCCTGGTTGTCGAGCTCGCTCTGGTGCTCCCAATGGGGCTGCACGCTCAGGCTCAGGGTTTGCTCCTTGGTCAGGTCGTAGTTCAGACCCAGGTTCAGGCTGTGGTTGCGGTTGTGCTGGGTGCCGGTGCCTTCCTGGGTAGTGTAGAGGCTGCTGGTGGTAGTGCCATCGGTGAGCAGGGCCGTTTGCTGGCTGTTCGAGCGGGTGCGGTAAATCTGGTCGCGGCCGTCGTAGCCCAGGTTCCAGGTGGCTTTGCCGGCGTGGCGGCTCAGGCTGAGGCTAGGCGAGTACTTGTCGCCGTTGCCGACTACCAGGGCGGCCTGGCCATTCCAGCCTTCCTTCTTGTTCTTCTTCGTGATGATGTTGATGACGCCCGCCCCGCTGGCGTCGTATTTGGCCGAAGGGTTGGTCATTACCTCCACCTGCGAAATCTGCGAGGCCGGAATCTGGTCGAGGCGGGGGCCGGGGCCGCCGTTGCTGGTGCCGGCTGGCTTGCCATCGATGAGGATGGTCAGGTTGGAGGAGCCGCGCAGGCTCACCGTGCCGGTGGCATCTACGGCCACGGCGGGCACGTTTTCGAGCACGTTCACGGCGGTGCCGCCCACGCTGCTCAGGTCTTTTTCTACGTTAATCACCGTCTTGCCCAGCTCCTGCTGCACCACCGCTTTCTGGCCGGTCACTTTCACCTCGCCGAGCTGCTGGGTGGCCGGGTGCAGCTTCAGCAGGCCGAGCGCCACGCTGGGCTGGCCGGGGGCCACTCGCACAGCCTGCGCCAGGCTTTGGTAGCCCATGGCCAACACCCGCAGGCGGTAGGCACCAGCCGGCACCTGAGGCAGCTCAAACTTGCCATCGAGCGCCGTTTGGCCGCTGGCTACCAGGCTGGTATCGGCTGCCTCGGCGTGGCGCAGCAGCACCGTGGCGAAGGGTAGGGGCTCGGCCTTGGCGCCGCCATCAATAGCGGTACCGCTCACCGTGGCGCGGGTAGTAGCCGGCGCCGTTTGGGCAGCCAGGCTCAGCGGCAGGCCTAGCGTAGCGAGGAAGAGTAACGAGTTGACTTTCAGCGAAGCATTCATGGCGCGAAGAAGAAAAGAGGGGTTCGGCGTGGGCATGACGATTCCGTTTCCAGCCGGCCGCGGTTCCGGTGGAGGAGAGAAAAGCTGCTGCCCGGTGCAGGTGCACGAAGGCGAAAGAGTGTGGGCTGACTAGCGGGCTAGTCGGGGAGAGTGGGCCGGCAGGGCGTCCGGCGCAAACCAGCCGCCCGGTCGGCGGCTAGTGGCTACCTCCCAGCGGCCGCAGCTAGGTGCGGCCAGGAAGTAGGCAGTAAGGTGGTACTTGGCTTTTGATAGAACAAACTTACAACAGGTACTTTGTTTCGCATAGTACTGTTGCAAATTATTTTCTAAAATTGCCCTGGCAGTGCTGAAATAAGGTTTTTAATCGGAAACTTTTTTTGAGTTAGCCAGCACGCTTGGTCTTTACTGGCTATTTTCTACCTGGAGTACCGCCCTTGACAGCAATCGTTACAGGCGGCGCTAGAAAAAAAGTTTGTGCCGGCCGCTTAATCACCCAGATGCGCCCAGCCTATTGGAGGTTGCCTGGCTGCCCGGTGCGGGACACGAATCAGCAAGGAGACTACGCATAGTATCAACACAAAAAACCTAGCGCCGCAGCTTGCTCATCTGCGGCGCTAGGGGGCTATAAAGGCGCCGAACGACTGCTTACTGCCCGTAGCTGATTAAATTTTTGACCATGCCCTTGAAGATGATGCCGTGAAAGGGCAGCACTGCATACCAATACAAGCGGCCCAGCAGGCCCTGCGGCCGGTAGGCAGCTAGCTGCTCCAAGGCCTGGCTGCCGTCGGGGTTATCGATGATGCGGAACTGCAGCCACGCCTCGCCGGGCAGCTTCATCTCGGCATAGAGCAGCAGGCGCCGGGCAGCGCGGTCGGCCACCAGCACGCGCCAGAAATCGAGCGGGTCGCCGGCGCGCAGGTGATTGGGCGAGCGCCGGCCCCGGCGCAAGCCCACGCCGCCCACCAGCTTATCCATGAGCCCCCGAATGCGCCAGAGCCAGTCGGTTTTGTACCAGCCCCTGTCGCCGCCGATGCGCCAGATATTGTCCAGCACCTCGGCTACGGGCCGCGTGAAGGGCCGCAGCTGCCGGTCGAAGAACATGCCGTGGCGCGGAATCTGAATGGCGTTCATGTAGTCGGGGCGCAGGGTGCCGCTGCTCATGGCGTCGCTCCAGCTGCTCACCACCTCGTTTTGCTCGATGCGCCGAAAAGCGAGGGCTAGCGCCTCGCGGTAGGGCATGCAGGTGTGCGGCACCACCCGCACAATGCTGCGGCTAGGGTCCACCACGGTGTCATTCTTCAGGCTTTCGACCAGGCTCTGGGCGAGCGAAAACGAGGTACTCGTGACCAGATACAGCCACCACGACGACAGCCGCGGCGTGAGCACCGGCACCGTGAGTATCCAGCGGCGATAGCCGCGGGCGGCGGCCAGGCCCAGCAGCATCTCGCGGTACGTCAGCACATCGGGCCCGCCCACGTCGAAGCTCTGGCCCAGGCAGGCGGGGTTATCGAGCACGGCTGTGAGGTAAAACATGACGTCGCGCACCCCTAGCGGCTGGCAGCGCGAGTTGAGCCAGCGCGGCGTCACCATCACGGGCAGCTTCTCTACCAGGTCGCGGATAATCTCGAACGACGCCGAGCCCGAGCCGATAATAATGCTGGCCCGCAGCACCGTGAGCTGCGCCACCCGGCTTTGGCCCAGCACCGCCTCCACGGCCTCGCGCGAGCGCAGGTGCACGCTCAGGTCGTGGTCGTTGGCAATGCCCGAGAGGTAGATAACCTGCCGCGCCGTGGTGCGGTCGAGGTACTCCGTAAAATGCTGGGCCGATGCCTGCTCCAGCTGAAAGAAATTCTCGCTGCCGTCGCCGCTCATCGAGTGCACCAGGTAATAAGCCGCGTCGAACTCGGTGGGCAGGCTAGCCAGCGACTCGGGCCGCAGCAAGTCGCCCTGCACCACCTGCACCTGGGCGTGCTGGCTAGGGGGCAGCGTATCGGGCAGGGCAAAGCGGCGGGCATCGCGCACCAGGCAAATAACCTCGTGCCCGGCCGCAGCCAGCACCGGCAGCAGGCGTTGGCCAATGTAGCCGGTGGCCCCGGTGAGCAGGATTTTCATGGGCGGGCAAGAAAATAGGAGCAAGGCGGCACCACTAACCAAGCGCCATGACTAAGAACGTCAGAATGATACAGTTGTTCGCCCGCAGTGCGGCCGGCGCGCCGCTACCTTTGGGGCCATGAAAACTGCTTCCTTTTTCGCCGCCGCGGCCCTAGCCGCCCTGCTAGCCCCCGCCGCCCACGCCCAGGTAAAACTCACGGTGCCGCAACCCAGCCCCGCCACTAAAACCCGCGAGGCGTTTTCCACTTCGTTTGTGGAGCTGAATTATTCGCGACCCTCGCTCAAAGGCCGCACCGCCTTCGGTGGGCTTGTGCCCTACGACCAGGTGTGGCGCACCGGGGCCAACACCGTCACCAAAATCCGCTTTGGCGAAGAGGTGAAGCTGGCGGGCCAAACCGTGAAGGCCGGCACCTACGCGCTGCTCACCATCCCCGGCAAAGCCGACTGGACCATCATCCTCAACCGCGACACCGCCCAGTGGGGCGCCTACGAGTATAAGGCTAGCCTCGACGTGCTGCGCGTGCAGGCCAAAGCCACCAAGCTGGCCAGCCCCCAGGAAAGCCTGCGCCTCAGCCTTGAAAACCTGCAGCCCGCCGCCGCTGACCTTACCCTGGCCTGGGAGCGCACCCAGGTGAGCCTGCCCCTCACCGCCAACCCCGACCCGATAGTGCTGGCCCAAATCAAGGAGGCCATGCAGGGCGAGAAAAAGCCTTACGTGACGGCCGCGCAGTACTACTACAACTCCAACCAACCCGACCTGACGCCCGCCATCGGCTGGCTCGACGAGTACATCAAAACCACGCCCGCCTCGGCCTTCTACGGCTACTACTGGAAGGCCAAGCTGCTGCAAAAGCAAGGCAAGAAGGCCGAAGCCGGCGCCGCCGCCCGCAAGTCGCTCGATGCGCTGGCTGCCGACAAAAATGAGATTTCTAAAGAGGAATATACCCGACTCAACATGCAGCTCATCGGCGAGGTAGCCAAGAAGTAGGGCTAGCCCTCGTACAGAACGTCATGCTCAGCTGTAGTATGATGGCTAGCGCAGCAGTTGCAAGGTTTTGGCATCGGGCGCGCCGCCAAAAAACTTATCCAGCACCTGCTGAAACACCGGGCTAGCCCCCAGCACCTGCGCAAAGAGCGTCATAGAGGAACGCAGCTTCAGGTCGTCGGGCGTGCCCATGATAGCGGTAGCATTGCTACTGGCTAGCCCCAGTAGCGCCTGCGAAATTTCCACCAGCCGCGCCCCCAGCACCGGATGCTGCAAGTAAGCCGCCGCCTCGGCTGCGTTTTGAATGGCGTACTGCTGCGAAATAGAGCTGAATCCCAGCCCCTGAATCTGGGGGAAGATGTACCACATCCAGTGGCTGCGCTTGCGGCCGGCTTTTATTTCGGACAGGGCCGGCGCGTAGTCGCGGGCCTGGGCGTCGAGGAAGCGTTGCAGGTTGGGTTGAGTAGCCATAGCTAACTATACCCTTAACCACTGGCGCGAGTTTAGGCGCAGCCGTAACTCGTGCCTGACCATGAGGTGGAGGTTGCACCTCCACTGCCGCGCCAGCGGCAAGGCGAAACTGCGCCGCTAGGGTCCGGCTGGTAGGTCGTTCTACGGGAGGCACAACCTCCCCCGAAAATCTGGCGCGAGTTACGGCTGCACCTAAACTCGCGCCAGAAGCGGAGGCCGCTATAGCTAGCGCAAAGCATGAGGGTTATCCTTAATGTGCTGAGCATATTTCTCTTGCCATAAATCCAAGGGAATGGGAGTTTCTGCATCCGTATCGTCGAAGAACATCCATGCCCCACACCTTTCGGATAGCATTTTAAGCGCCTTTATATCATCTGAATTTATTACGTGGCGTCCATAACGCCTGGGGCCTTCTGTTAATGCATGCCACAGGACATATTCAAGATTATCCATCCAGCTAGCAGCATAAGCTAGCTCTGAAATGTTACCCATTGTATAGGCAAGCAACCATTGGTCCGGGGTGTTTTCTGGTGGCATGGTTAAGCTAACTTAAAATACGCTAAATGCCCTCTCGGTATTAGGAATACTGAGAGGGGCGATAGATGAGGGTTTGCTTACCGCCCCACTACCGGCAGCACGGCCGTGCTCTCGTGCCCTTGCGCATCCACGCTCACCACACCGAAGATGTAGTTATCCTTGCTCACGGCTAGGTCGGCGGTGGTGCCGCTCACCGGGAAGCGCTGCTGCCACTGCGGGGCGCTGGTTTCGCGGGCCAGCACGATGTAGCCGGCGGGGGCGGGGCCGCCCTGCGGGGCTAGCCAGCGCAGCTCGGTGCGGTTGGTGAGTTTGGCGGTGAGCACTTCTACTTTTTGCGGAGCGGCGGGGGCTAGCGCCAAGCTAGCCAGGGTAGCCAGGTTTACCTGGGCGGTGCGGCGCAGGTAGCGAAAATCCATAAACTCGGGCTTGTCGCCGTACTCGATGCCGCCCTCGGTGCGCAGGTCCTGGTGCTGGTGGTTGAAATTCTCGTTGGTTTCGGTGAAGCGCACCGCCGCGTAGCCCTGCTGGTTGAAGGGCGTGTGGTCGCCGCCGCGCAAAAAGCGGTCGGGGCGGTACTCCAGCAGTACGCTGTAGCCGCCGGCGTTCACATATTGGCGGGCGGCGGTTTGGGCATAGCGGGCCAGCTGGCGGCTAGGGGCATCGTTTTCCGAGCTGAGCTGGCGGCGGATGCGCGCCTGCTCGGGCGTTTCGGTGGCCGGCACGCCCTCGCTAAACACACGCAGGTGCAAGGAGTCAGTGATTTCGGGGTCGTAGCCCTTCGAATTGCCTACAATGTCATTATTCAGCATCGCTACCAAGTTCCAACCCTCTTTCTTGGCGCGCTTGGCCAAGTGGTCGGCTCCTAGTAGGCCCTGCTCTTCGCCCTGCACGGCCACGAGCTTGATGGTGCACGGAAACTTCTGGCCGGCCAGCACGCGGGCCACTTCCATTACGGCGGCTACGCCGCTGGCATCGTCGTTGGCACCAGGCGCATCGGCGGTGCGGTTCATCACATCAGTCACGCGCGAGTCGATGTGGCCGCTCATCAGGTAGATACGTGTATCGGTAGGGTCGGTACCGGGGATGGTGGCCAGTACGTTGGCCATCAGGGTTTTTTTATCGACGCGCTTGCCGTCGGGGTTATACGTGAAGGTGTCCATCTCAACCACCATGCGCCCGCCGCCCGCCTTGCTGTATTTCTTAAACTCGTCGAATACATACTGGCGGGCCGCGCCAATGCCGCGCTTCTTGTTCTTGGTGTCGCTCAGCGTGTGGCGGGTGCCGTAGCTGACGAGCTTGCGCACGTCGGTTTCCAGGTTTTTAGCCGAAATTTCATTCACCCAGCGCTGGATGTTGGGGTCAACGGGTGGTAGTGGGGCGGAAGTCTGGGCGAGTGCGGCGAACGGCAGCAGGCAGGGGAGTAGTGGTAGAATTTTCATAAGGAATCGCAATAAACGACAAACGCCGCCAGCCGGGCAAGGCCAGCAGCATTTGCATAGGCGCGGGCGGAGTTAGGAAAGTTGCGTGGCCGCGGCCGCCAGCACCCGGTCGCCGTGCGCGTGCGGCGTCGAAATTACCAGAAACTCCAGCGGCTCAGCGCTTTCATTGCGCAGCTGATGCGGCAGTCCGGCCAGCACTTCGATGCCCTCGCCGGGGCCTAGCCGCCACGTTTCACCGGCCAGCTCAAACGTGCCTTCGCCGCGCAGCACGTAGAAAAACTGCTGCGCCCGCGCGTGGTAGTGGCGCACCTCGGCGGTGCCCGGCGGCATGGTTTCCTGGATGACCCCTAGCTGCGCGTTTTGCACTAGGTGCCAGCCGACGCAGCCCTGGCCCCAAGGGTAGCCAGGGGCAGTGGCGGTAGAAATCTTGCCAGGCATATGCTAATAAAATACTGCTGAACACTGAGGCTATACGCTGCCTGGCTACACCCCAAACTGCCGCAGGTGGTGGTCGAGGTGCTGCCAGGTAATCTCCCCAAACTCCTGGGCCGACAGGAGGCCGAACAACGGGTGTTCAATGCCCCTGGGATTGTACCGGGCCGGCGAGAGCAGGCCGATTAATGTAGCGTGGTCTGCCGCAAAGCTCACGGGTGGCGTCATGCCGCGGCGCGAATCCAGCTCGCGCAGGGTTTTCATACTGGGCTTAAACCCTTGAAAATGGGTAACAAACCGCTTCTTCAGCAGTGGCTTGAGGAAGCTGGGCACCCAAAACGAAGTGAGGCGCTTGGCGCCGGTGCTCACGCGCAGCTGGTCGGCGCAGTGCACCAGCACCTGGCCAGCCGTCATGGTGCCCCAGCGCGGCCGGGCGTCGGGCATCAGGCGAAACAGCCGGCTGATAAGGGCTTTGTTATCGCTGGGGTCTAAGAAGTTGGCTGCCATCGCGAGCGGAATTACGGGTGCAGAGCTACCCGGCGAATGTAGCGCGAAATTGACAGTTAGCCTTTGGTGAGCAAGCAAACGCAAGAGGCTCATTCCAGGGGGCTTATGGCTTGCTGAAAGCTAAAACAACGCCGCCCCTCGGCTAGAGAGACGGCGTTGTTTGCAAAGCGAAAACTTAGGGGCCTAGCCCATGGTGTGATACACGGCCTGCACGTCTTCATCCTCTTCGAGCTTGTCGATGAGCTTTTCGACTTCTTCGGCCTGCTCGTCGGTAAGCGAAACGGTAGTGTTGGGCACGCGCTGCAAGGTGGCACTCACGATGTTTACGCTCTTGGCATCCAGCGCTTTCTGCATCTGGCCAAAGTCGGTGAAGGCGGTTTCAATCACCATGTACTTGTGCTCGGCGCCGTGCTCGTCTTCCTCGGTGGTTTCGTACACGTCTTCGGCGCCGGCGTCGATGAGCTCCAGCTCCAGCTCGTCGCGGTCGAGGCCTTCGGCGGCCAGCTTAAACACGCCCTTGCGGGTGAAGGTGTAGTCGCTGGAGCCGGCCGTGCCCAGGGCGCCGCTGTTGCGGTTGAAGTACAGGCGCACGTTGCTTACGGTGCGGGTGGGGTTGTCAGTAGCGGTTTCGACCACAATGGCCACGCCGTGGGGGCCGTAGCCTTCGTACACAACCTCTTGATAATCTTTCTCATCCTTGCCGGTAGCGCGCTTGATGGCGGCTTCCACGCGGTCCTTGGGCATGTTTACGCCCTTGGCGTTTTGCATGGCCGTGCGCAGGCGGGCGTTCGAGTCGGGGCTAGGGCCGCCTTCTTTCACGGCCATCACGATTTCCTTGCCGATGCGGGTAAAGTCTTTCGACATCCGGTCCCAGCGCTTCATTTTGCGGCCTTTCCGGAATTCAAATGCGCGTCCCATGTATTAGTGAGCAGTTAACGGTTAGCAATGAGCAGTGCGGGCGGCGGGGTGGGAGGGGCGGCCCGAATGCGGGCGCAAGTTACGGCGGCTGGCGGAGGGGCGCCAAGGCTGTCTGGTAAGCCAGAAAAAAGGTAGCTACAATTGAAAATTTCCGTTACCTTGCGCGCCTAACTCTACCTGCTATGATTCAAGTTGTTACCTGGCAGCGGCTGGCGCTGGCGCTGGCTTTTTGGGGGCTCTTTCGAGGGGAAGAAGTACGGGCTGCCGGTCGGCCCAACCCGCGGGCTATAGTGGATAGCCTGCGCCACCGCGCTGCCACTGAAGCTGCTGATACCAGCCATACCCAAACCCTTAATGAGTTGGGGTTCGACTTGGCGCAGCTTGGGCAGTATGCCGAGGCCCGCTCCGTGCTGCGTCAGGCCCAGCGCCTGAGCCGGCAGCTAGGGTTTGCTACTGGGCAGGTGCGGGCGCTAAGCGGGCTGGGCGTGAGCTACCAGAACGAAGGGAACTTCCCGCAGGCGCGGGTGCTGCTCGACTCGGCCGTGGCGCTGGGGCAGCAGCTGCACGAGCAGCGCAAGCTGGGCTCGGCGCTGCTCAACCGGGCCCGCCTGTGTAACTCGCAGGATGACTATGCCTGCGCCCTAGAGTCGGTGCAGGCGGCGCGGCGGTTTTTTGAAGCCCGGGGCGACTGGCCTCGTACCTCGCAGACCCTCAATGGTTTGGGCAGTATCTATAGTAACCGGGGCGACTATCCGCGGGCGGTGGCCGTGCTGTTTGAGGCCGTGCGCCTGGCCCGCCAGCACCACGACGCCCAAACGGAGGTGAATGCGTTGGGCAACATCGGTAACGTGTACCTGAAGGAGAAAGAGTATAGCCAGGCTCTGCAGACCTATCAGCTGCTGCTGCCGCGCCTCGATGCAGTTCCCGATTTCCGGGGGAAGCCCGAGGCGTACCACGACCTCGCCATTGTGCTCGCTCACCTGCACCGTCCTCAGGCTGAGGCGTATTTTAAAAAATCGCTGGCGGGCTTTGAGCAGTTGAAAGAACCCGCCGACGTGGGGCAGGTGCTGGGCAGCTACGCCAATTTTCTGCTTGATGCTGGCAGGCGGGCCGAGGCCGTCCAGGCCTATACCCGAGCGCTGGCCCTGCTGCAGGCCGCCGACGACAATAGCAGCACTGCCAACGTGCTCAATGGCCTGGCCCAGGCTTACCAGCAAAGCGGCCAGCCGGCCCTGGCTGCTACCCACGCGCGCGCGGCTCTCGCCCTGGCTCAGCGCATCCACGACTTGCCCGACCTGCAAACCGCCGCTACCCGCTTGGCGGCCCTGGCCAAGGCCAGCGGCGATTACCGCCGGGCGCTGGCCTATACCGAGCAAGCCCAAGCCGCCAACGACTCACTTTTCAGCCAAGCCAAGGCCGAGCAAATCGGGCGCTTGCAGGGCGATTTTCAACTAAGCCAAGAGCGCGAGCGGCGGCAGGCCCTCGCCCACACCAGCGCCGCCCAGGCCGAAACCCTGCGCCTGCGCCTGCGCCAGCTGCGCGGCTTGGCCGCTGGCCTCACGGCGGCGGCGCTGGGGGCGCTGGTTCTGGGCTGGCTAGCCTGGCAGTTGCGCCGCCGCAACCGGCTGGTCGAGAAGCAGCGTGCCGAGCTCACGGAGCTGAATGCGACGAAAGACCGGCTGTTTTCCATCATCGGCCACGATTTGCGGGCGCCGCTGCACTCGCTCCACACCTTTGTGGAACTGCTGAGCGGCCCACCGCTGCCGCCCGAGCGCTTGCGCCAGTATACACGCCACCTTACCCAAACACTCGACCAGACGCTCGTGCTGCTCGAAAACCTGCTGGGCTGGGCAGTCATGCAACTGCGCGGGGCCAGCCCGCCTCGCGCTGAAATACTGTCGCTGGCCGCTGCCGTTGAAGATGCCGCCAGCCTGCTAGCCCCCACTGCCGAGGCGGCCGGCCTCACGTTGCGCACCACCCTGCGCGGCGACGAGTGGGTGCAGGCCGACCCCGCCGCTGTGCGCCTGGTGCTGCGCAACCTGCTCAGCAACGCGCTTAAATTTACCCCTAGCGGCGGACAGGTAACCGTAGCGGCCGAGCGCCGGGAAGGCGCCTGGCAGCTTGCCGTGGCAGATACCGGCCAGGGCCTGCCCACCCCCACGCCCCGCCAGCCGCTAGCCCCCCAGGGCCTGCCGCGCCGCGCCGCGCAGGGGGCTCCCGGTGCTGGCCTGGGCCTGGTGCTCAGCCGCGACTATGTGCGCCGCAGCCACGGCGAGCTGGAAGTAGCCAGCGCCGGGCCGGGCCAGGGCACCACATTTTACCTGCTGTTACCGGCCGCCGAAGGCTCGGCTAGCCCCCTGCTGCGCGCACCGGACAGCAGCCCGGCCGTCACAGCTAGCGCGGCTTAAAAAATCGGGCACGGCTAGACAGCAGCGCTGGCTTTTACTCCGCGCTACTGTGCACCGGACCCAACACGCGCCAGTTAATTAGGCGAACGTTCTTGCTCGGGTGCTCAGGCTACTTGCTGCCCGCCGGGTGGCGACTTACCAGGCGTTGCTGCACTACCTGCGCCAGCACTTCTTCGCGAAAGCTTTGGCCTAGCGGCACCGTGAGCGCGGGGCCTAGCCGCACTTCATCGGCGGTAATGGCTGTGATGTGCATCTTATTCACCAAAAACGAGCGGTGGGTGCGCAAAAAGCAGCCGGCCGGCACCTGCTCCTCGAAGTTTTTCAGGTTGACCAGCGTTACGTGCACGGCGCCGGTAGTAAGGTGCACTTTTACGAAGTCGCGCATGGCTTCGGCGTAGGCTACGTCGGCGCAGCGCAGGCGCAGAAACTGCTGCTCGGTACGAATGAAGAAGGTGCCGTCGGCTGCCGGCAGCCCGCTGCCGGCGGGCGGGCCGACGTGCAGCCGCAGGGCTTTGTCCACGGCCCGCAAAAAGCGCGGAAATGCCAGCGGCTTCACCAGAAAATCGACCGCGTCGAGCTCATACGTGGGTAGCGCATACTCGGGGTGCGAGGTCAGAAATACGACCAGCGGCGGCTGGCGCAGGCCCCGCACCAGCTCCAGCCCGTTGAGGCCAGGCAGCTCGATGTCGCTGAATAGCAAATCAACGGGTGCGCGGCTGAGATGCTCGAAGGCGGCTACTGACTCGCTAAATGTGCCGACGAGTACCAGCGAGGGTACCCGGGCCACGTAGCTGGCTACCAGGTCACAGCTCAGCGGGTCGTCGTCGAGCACCGCGCAGCGCAGCGGGGTAGGAGAGGCGGCTGGCAGCATGGGCGCAGGAAAAAGATGGTGTAGCGGGTAAATTTTAGCGTGACTGGCAAGTAGAAAACAGCCTGTTACGACGCGGGTGCTGCTGCAAGGTACAGCCAGCCCGACACTTCCAAAACCTCTTCTTTCTCCTTAGCCGACACAGCGGCAGATTCATCGACTTTTTGGGGGAATTACACTACTTTTTCTCGGGCAGGAAGTACGAAAAGCTACTTTAGAGTCGCTAAGCCGCTGGGGCATTGCCCTGGCTTTCAAGGCAGTCTGCCGGTTTTTTGCTTACTGACAACCAAGCTCTACCTATGAAAACAAGCTACTTACTCAACTGGGTGGCCCGGCGTGGTGCCGGGCTACTGTTGGCCTGCCTGGTTGCTGGCTTAGTGGCCGGCTGCTCGAACTCCAGCGCCAGTAGTGCGCCCGCTGGTAGTCCGCTTGCTGGCGAGGTAGCCGGAGGCAAGCCCCAGGGGCTGTTTTTTATGACGCGCTACTGGATTGGCACGCACTCGCTGGAGAAGTCGGCGTACTATTTTGCCCCTGATGGCCAGGTTTACCAAAACCCTGCCGGCTTCACGGCCACCGCGCTCGCGGCTACGCCTCCCGGCCAGCATGGCAGCTATACGGTGGCGGGCAACACGCTTACCATCAAGTGGGCCGATGGCCACACTAGTACCAGCAGTCTGGAAGACGTCCACGCCGATGCCTTCAACTGGGATACCGGTATCTTCCTCGGCGTAAAGCCTTTTGCCAATGCCCAGCAGCTAGCCGGCACCTTCGAGGGCGGCAACTCGGTAAGCTTCGGCGGCGGTGGCATGTCGGCATCCAACGATTTGACTTTCAATCCGGACGGTACCTATACGCAGTCCGGAGCCGTAACGGGCAGCGCCAGCTCGTCGGAGAGCACTGCGGATGTGGGCAGCTCCCGTAGCGGGGGCGGCAAGTGGCAGCTCAACGGCTTGGTACTAACCCTCACCGATGCGAAGGGCCAGGTAGCTACCGGCGTAGCCTTTCCGGTCGAAACCGACGACAAAACCCAGCAGGTGACGCGGTTTTATTTTCAGAATGTGGCCTACAAGCGCCTATAAAGCAGGTGGCCTGCTCACCACTCTGTCTTGGGTTTAGAGCCCATCCAAACTACCCGCATTACGATGCCGCGCGGGCTAGCTGTCGGGTTGCAAGCACTAGCGGCAGATGGTTGTCGACAGCATAAAAATCTGCTAGCCAGCTACAATCGCCTCGCCAGAGGACGATAGAGGTAGCTTATTTATTCCCCACTTCTTTCCAAAAAATTATGAAAAGTGCGTTACGTTTCCTCACGCTGAGTCTGCTCACGCTAACCTGGTGCGTGTTATTAAGTACGGTCCTGGTAGTAGGTGCCTGCTCAACGGGCATTGGCAAGGATATTGGCGCGAGCGGCCCACTGCCCGGCAGCACGGCCGGCGGCAAGCCGGTAGGCCTGTTCTTCTTCGTCAGCTCGTCCGATTTCAACAATCAGCGCACGTACTACTTCACGCCGGCCGGGCAGGTATACGTTGACCCCACCGATTTTTCGGCGGTGGCCCTAGCGGCGGTGCCACCCGGGCAGCACGGCAGCTATGCGGTAAATGGCAAACAGATGACCATTAAGTGGGCCAACGGCAGCACCACAGCCGGTAACTACCACGCCGACGAATCGGGCTTTAGCTGCGAAGGCTCCTTTATGTGCGTGGCCCCGCTGGCCAGCGCCAAGCAGCTAGCGGGCACCTTCGAAGGCCACAACGCGGCCGTTAGTGTCAACGCGAACTCGCTCGCGGCATTTCGCACGCTCACGCTCAAACCGGACGGCACATTCACCCGCGACAATTTCACGGCCTCGCATTCCGAATCCCGCCACTCTGATAAAAGCAGCTTCAACACGGATGCGGCCTCGACGGGGCCCCAGCAAGCCGGTCGTTGGAAGCTCGATGGTTGGTACCTCACCCTCACCGATGCCCAAGGCACCGCGCGCGGAGTAGCCTTTCGCACCGACTGGGATGAAAAGACCGACCAGACGAAGATTTTCCGCTTCAACGGCACTTCCTATAAAAATACTAACCTATGATAAAGCTCATGGGATAGTCTACTTCCGCTTTTAAACATTAAAACTATGGTCAGTTTTCGATTCGCAGTTGTGTGCACGGCGCTACTGAGTTTGTCGTGGGCGGGCTATGCCCAGCAAGCGCCCAGCGGCGCGGCGCTTTTCCAGCGCGGCCAACAGCTGGAAGCGGCCGGTAACCGGGCGGCGGCTGCCGCTACCTACCAGCAGGCCTACCAAGCCTATATGAGCGTCGACGACTCAGATGGCATGATAAAATCATTGGCTAAGAAGAAAGCCCTTACGGGCGTCGGGTTGGCACCCACCTCCGCACCAGTGGCAGCACCGGCAGCGAGGCCGGTAGCCGTAGCGATGCGGGTAGCCGCGCCTGCCCCGGCTACCCGGCCGGCCGTGGCGGCGCCTTTGGCCGGCCGGGTAGCCGGAGGTAAGCCCCAGGGGCTGTTTTTTATGACGCGCTATTGGATTGGCACGCACTCGCTGGAGAAGGCGGCATACTACTTCACGCCAACTGGGCAGGCCTACCAGAACCCGACCGGGTTTGGGGCGGCCGACCTGGCAGCACTGCCGGCCGGCAGCCGGGGTAGCTATACGGTAGCGGGCAACACGCTTACCATCAAGTGGGCCGATGGCCACACTAGTACCAGCAGTCTGGAAGACGTCCACGCCGATGCCTTCAACTGGGATACCGGTATCTTCCTCGGCGTAAAGCCTTTTGCCAATGCCCAGCAGCTAGCCGGCACCTTTGAGGGCGGCAACTCGATAAGCACCAGTAGTGGCAGCGCAGCGGTGTCGAGCGGCCTCACTTTTCGGGCCGATGGCACATACACCGGGGGCAGCGCCTCCAGCTTTAGTGGCAAGGACACAGACGGCAACGCTACCTACGACGCGGGTTCCTCGGGTACCGGGGCGGGCCATTGGAGCCTCAACGGCTGGGTCCTTAACCTTACTAATGCCCAGGGCCAGACCAAGCGCGGCGTGGCCTTCCCCTTTGAGCTGGACGAGAAAACCGGCCGCGTAGTGCGGTTCTATTTCGATAATGTGGCTTACAAGAGGCTGTAGCCGCCTCGGTGCGGCTGTTGAGTGGGGCAAATAAGCGCAAGGCCGACGCTGAAGGTGGGTTTCTTACATGCTTTTGTCAGCAGTATCTCCAATGGGTAGCTCAACTACTTACCATGAACTGTGTTAAAAGTTAGAGGGTGAGCGCAAGCTTTGAGCTAAAATCGGCCTGGTAGGGTACGCCCGATTTAA
>NZ_JAGETY010000011.1 GCF_017571525.1 Hymenobacter sp. BT559
AGGGGTACTAAATCTACTGAAGAAGACGACAAGGAAAGATTGCCGCGCTCCACTTCGTTGCGCTCGCAATGACAATTTACAATTTACAATTCATAACTCATAATTAACTAATTATGAAGCCCTTCCTCTCCGACGACTTCCTTCTCCAAACGGAGACGGCCCGCACGCTCTACCACCAGCACGCCGCGCCGCAGCCCATCATCGACTACCACTGCCACCTGCCGCCCGACCAGATTGCCCAAAACCGGCAGTTTGACAACATCACCCAAATCTGGCTCTACGGCGACCACTACAAGTGGCGCGCCATGCGGGCCAACGGCGTGAATGAGCGCTTCGTGACCGGCGACGCCAGCGATTGGGAGAAGTTTGAGAAGTGGGCCGAAACGGTGCCCTATACCGTGCGCAACCCCCTCTACCACTGGACGCACCTGGAGCTGCGCCGCTACTTCGGCATTACCGAGCTGCTGAACAAGGACAGCGCCCGCCGCATCTACGACCAGTGCAACGCGCTGCTCCAAACGCCCGAGTACAGCGTGCAGGGCCTGCTGCGCAAAATGAACGTGGTGACTGTATGCACCACTGACGACCCGGCCGACACCTTGGAGCACCACCAGGCACTGGCCGGCCACGACTTCGGCACGCGCATCCTGCCCACCTTCCGCCCCGACAAGGCCATGACGCCCGAGGCCGCCGACTACCGCCAGTACCTCGACAAGCTGGGCACGGCAGCTGGCACCAAAATTCGCACTTACACCGACCTGCTGGCAGCCCTGCGCCAGCGGCACGATTTCTTCGCTAGCCTCGGCGGGCGCCTCTCCGACCACGGCCTGGAGCAGATTTATGCCGCTGACTATACCGAGGAAGAAGTAGCCGCCATTTTTGAGAAAGCGCAGGCTAGCCAGCCGCTGTCGGCTGCGGAAGTTGAGCAATTCAAGTCGGCCATGCTGGTAGAGCTGGCCATCATGGATTGGGAGAAAGGCTGGACGCAGCAGTTTCACCTGGGCGCGCTGCGCAACAACAACACCCGCGCCCTGCGCGAGCTAGGCCCCGACACCGGTTGGGATTCGATTGGCGACTTCTCGCAGGCCCGGGCCTTGTCGCGCTTCCTGGACCGGCTGGACAACCAAAACAAGCTAGCCAAAACCATCCTCTACAACCTCAACCCCGCCGACAACGACCTGTTTGCCACCATGATTGGCAACTTCCAGGACGGTTCGGTGGCCGGCAAAATCCAGTTTGGCTCGGGCTGGTGGTTCCTAGACCAGAAGGATGGCATGGAAAAGCAACTCAACGCGCTCTCCAACATGGGGTTGCTAAGTCAGTTTGTGGGTATGCTCACCGACTCGCGCAGCTTCCTTTCTTTCCCGCGCCACGAGTACTTCCGCCGCATTCTCTGCAACCTGCTGGGCCGCGATGTGGAGAACGGCGAGTTGCCCGCCGAGGAGTTACCCTGGCTAGGCCAGTTGGTCGAAAACATCAGCTACGGCAACGCCAAAAACTACTTTGGTTTTGAAGGGGCCGCCAAGCCGGTAAGTGCAGGAGAGCTGGCCACTGTGTAGCGCGGACTTTTAGTCCGCGAATAGTACCGTTTATCACTTGCGGACTAAAAGTCCGCGCTACTCAGCCCGCTTTCAAGGCAGGGTATCGGAATCGTTTGCGTTAAAAAAGACGGGAAAAGTGGGTTTACGCACCCTATTACCGGCCTACCTTTCCCGTCTTATTCCCTCCTGCTTAACGCTGGGTTAGCGCCTTTTTAGGCTAAACTGACCCCTAGCGCCCCCTCTTATGAAGCAAGTCGTAACCTTCGGCGAAGTGATGATGCGGCTCTCGCCGCCGCTGAATTACCGGCTGCCCCAGACCGCTACCCTCGAAGTAACCTACGGCGGCGGCGACGCCAACGTAGCCGCTGCCCTCGCCCAAATGGGCGTGCCCGCCGCCCACGTCTCGGCCTTCCCGGCCAATGAATTGGGCTATGCCGCCGCCAACCACCTGCGCCGCTACGGCGTCGATACCACCCACTGCCACTTCACCGAAGGCCACCGGCTCGGGTTGTATTTCCTGGAAGTGGGTGCCTCGCTGCGGCCCAGCCGCATCGTGTACGACCGCGCCGAGTCGGCCTTCGCCCACCTCGACCCTGCTTCCTTTAACTGGGAGGAAATTCTAAAAAACGCCGGCTGGCTGCACTGGACGGGCATCACGCCCGCCATCTCGGCCGCCGCGGCCCAGGCCACCGCCGAGGCCATTGCAACTGCGCGCCGGCTAGGGGTCACCGTATCGGCCGACGTGAATTACCGCCGCAACCTGTGGCAATACGGCCAGAAAGCGCAGGATGTAATGCCGGGCCTGGTAGAAGGCTGCGATATCGTGGTCTGCACCGAAGGCGACGCCGACGACCTTTTCGGCATCAAAGCCGACCCGAATTCTGATAATGGCTTCATTTCGATGAGCCAGCAGCTGACCCAGCGCTTCCCCACTATTAAGCGCGTCATTGCCACCCGCCGCCAGACGCAGAGCGCCTCGCACGAGCGCATTTGCGGCTTGCTCTGGGACCAGGGCGAGTTTTTCGAAACGCCGTTCTACGACATCTCGCCGGTGGTAGACCGCATCGGCGGCGGCGACTCGTTTATCTCGGGCTTCATCTACGGCTCGCACACCTATGAAGACCGCGCGCAGGCGCTGTCTTTCGCCACCATCGCTTCGGCGCTGAAGCACACCATTCACGGCGACATCAACCTGGTGACGCCCGCCGAAGTCGAGCACCTCATGCAGGGCAACCT
The DNA here is from genome assembly GCF_017571525.1 of Hymenobacter sp. BT559. Classification (GTDB taxonomy): domain Bacteria; phylum Bacteroidota; class Bacteroidia; order Cytophagales; family Hymenobacteraceae; genus Hymenobacter; species Hymenobacter ginsengisoli. Next base: position 2,778 of record NZ_JAGETY010000011.1, read on the forward strand.
CACGGGCCGGCTGCTGCGCTGATTTTTCAACTGTTCGCTAATAGCTGCTAGCTGTTAGCTTTTTCTGCTGGATTGCCAGCCACAGAACAGCCAGCAGCTTATTATTGAACATCAAGCTAACAGCTAGCAGCTATTAGCGAACAGCCAAAAACATGTCCTCCCAAGAAGTTATCGCCCGCACACTAGCCGCGCCACTGGTGCCGGTTTTTTTCCATGCTGATGCCGCCTATGCGCAGTCCATTGTGCGTGGCTGCTACGCCGGGGGCGTGCGGGTATTTGAGTTTACCAACCGCGGCGCCAATGCCTTTGAGGTGTTTCAGGAGCTAGCCAAGCTGGTAGCCGACGATTGCCCCGACCTCGTGCTGGGCATCGGCACCATCTATACCGCCGCCGATGCCGAGCGTTTCATCGCGGCCGGTGCGGCCTTCATCGTGCAGCCCGTGACTACGGCCGACGTAGCCGCTGCCTGCCAGCGTCACGACGTGGCCTGGCTGCCCGGCGCCATGACCCCCAACGAAATTTACGCCGCCACCCAGCTTGGCGCGCAGCTCGTCAAAATCTTCCCCGGCAACCTCGTCGGGCCCGATTATGTGAAGGCCCTGCGTGGCCCCATGCCCAACGTCAAGCTGATGGTGACGGGCGGCGTCGAGCCCACCGAGGCTAGCCTCACCGAGTGGTTTGGGGCCGGCGTGAACGTGGTAGGCGTGGGCTCGCAGCTCTTCAAAGGGGCTAGCGACGCGGCCACCATCACGGCGCGGGTAGCCCCGCTGATGCAGTTTTTACAGCAGAAAGTAGCTAATGCTGCTAAAAAATAATCGTTTGTCATGGCGAGCCTGCGAATCGCAGGCTCGCCATGACAAACGGTTTTTGAGTAGCGCTTTTACTAGTAATCCTATTCTATGAATCCCACCCTAAGCAGCTCGCCGCCCGGCACCGACTCGACGGTTGTGGGCAAGTACCGCTGGACTATCTGTTCGCTGGTATTTTTTGCCACGACTATCAACTACCTCGACCGGGCCGTTATCTCGCTGCTGAAGCCGTACCTCGAAACGGCGTTCCACTGGAACGCAGGCGACTACGCCAACATCGAGATTGCCTTCAAGCTGGCCTATGCGGTGGGCATGATAGGCGTGGGCCGCATCATCGACAAGCTGGGCACCAAGCTCGGCTACGCGCTTTCGACCGCGCTGTGGAGCGTGGCCGCCATGGGCCACGCGCTGGTGAGCAGCACGCTGGGGTTCGGGGTGGCGCGGGGCTTTTTGGGTATCACGGAGGCCGGCAACTTTCCGGCGGCCATCAAGACAACGGCTGAGTGGTTTCCGCAGCGCGAGCGGGCCCTGGCCACGGGCATTTTCAACTCGGGCTCCAATGTGGGGGCCATTATCGCGCCGCTTAGCGTGCCGTGGATTGCCGAGCATATTGGCTGGCAGTGGGCCTTCATTATCACCGGGGCGCTGGGCTTTATCTGGCTGGTTTTGTGGATGCTCATCTATGAAACGCCGGCCGAGAGCAAGCGCCTGAGCAAGGCCGAGTTTGCCTACATCAACGCCGATATTCCGGTGGGCCTGCCCGCCGAGGGGGTGGTAGAGGAAAAGCCCAAGGTAGGCTGGCTGCCGCTGCTGGGCTTCCGCCAAACCTGGGCCTTCGTGCTGGGCAAGTTCATTACCGACCCCATCTGGTGGTTTTACCTGTTCTGGTTGCCCGACTTTTTGACCAAGCAGTACCACCTCAAGGGCACCGAGATTGCCTTGCCCGTGGCGGCCGTGTACGTGCTGTCGAGCATCGGCAGCGTGGGCGGCGGCTACCTGCCGCTAGGGTTCATCAAGCGCGGCATGCCCGCATTTAAGGCCCGCAAAACGGCCATGCTGGTTATTGCTTTCTGCGTGTTCCCGATTGTGTTTGCGCAGTGGCTAGGGGGGTTGAATATGTGGCTGGCGGTGCTGGTTATCGGCATTGCGGCGGCGGCCCACCAGGCGTGGAGCGCCAACATTTTCACCACCGTGTCCGACATGTTTCCCAAGCGCGCGGTGGCCTCGGTTACGGGCATTGGCGGCATGGCGGGCGGGCTGGGCGGCATCGCCCTTACGGCCCTGGTGCAGAAGGGCATGTTTGTGCACTACGAAAGCATTGGCCAGCTCGACAAGGCGTACTACATCATGTTCTTCATTTGCGGGGCAGCCTACCTGCTGGCCTGGGTGCTCATGTTTACGCTGGTGCCGCGCATGGAGCCCATCCAGCTCGACGAGAGCGACATTCTTCCCACTGCTTCCTAAGCTGTTTTTTTATATGAAACGCTCATTTGCTGCCCTGGCGCTGCTAGCCCTGCCACTGCTTGCCGTGGCCCAAACGGCACCCAAGCGCGCCAAGCATACTACGGCGCTGCCGTCAGCTACGACTACTCCTGCTCAGCGCAACGCTGAGGCAGCCAAAGAGGTGGAAGGCTTGGAGCGCCAGCGCTTTGCCGCGCAGGTAAGCAAGGACTACGCTTTTCTGGAAAAGGCTTTTGCTGACGACCTTGTGTACACGCACGCCAACGGCAAGCAGCAGGGCAAGACCGACTACCTGCAGGGTATCCGCGACGGCAAGAGCGTGTACGACAAGATTGACGTCGAAAACATCAATGTGCGCGCCTACAACAACGGCACGACGGCCGTGGTAAACGGCCAAATCACCATTTACCAGCCCAATAAGCCCGATGGCTCGCCCAATGTGGCGCACCTCAAATACGTGACCGTGCAGATTAAAAATCTGCAGGGCTGGCAGGTAGTGCTGTGGCAGTCGCAGAAGCAGCCGGAGGCTAAGTAGGCTGAGCGGGTGCCGGGAGCCGGCCCTTCCTAAAAGGAGGGAACCCTAACGACTGCCCCCGGCCCCTCAGCTACTCTTTTACGAAAATTACTCCTGGCCTACCGGCCAGTGCTTTGCTATGTCTACACCAACTACCACGCTACCTACTCACGACGAGCTGGCCACCCCCGTCGGCACCACGCTCGAGCGCTACATCATGCGCAAGCAGGCCGAGTTTCCGTTTGCAACCGGCGAGCTCTCGCAGTTGCTGCGCGACATTGCCCTAGCCAGCAAAATCATGGTGCGCGAGGTGAGCCGCGCCGGCCTCAGCAGCCTGGCCGAAACCGTGGGGCCCGAGGGCGAAACCACCGCGCCGCGCCACCGCCTGGGCGAGGAGGCGCACATCCGCTTCGTGCGCGCCCTCACCAACGGCGGCGAGTGCTGCGCCGTGCTGAGCGAGGCCCGGCCCGACATCATCGAAACCGGCAACCAGGACGGCAAGTACGTGGTGGCCCTCAACCCGCTCAATGGCTCGGTGAGCCTCGATTTCAACGTGAGCACGGGTACCATCTTCAGCATCTACCGGCGCGTGAGCCGCTACGGCGGGCCGGCTAGGGCCGAAGATTTTACCCAGGGTGGCCGGGCGCAGGTGGCGGCGGGCTACATCCTCTACGGCTCCAGCGTGATGCTGGTGTACACCACGGGCCACGGCGTAACGGGCTTCACGTATGAGCCCAGCCTGGGAGAGTTTTTTCTTTCGCATCCCAAGCTGACTATTCCGGCGCAGGGCACGGTGTTTTCGTGCAACGAGGGCAACTGGTTCGACTTCCCCGAGTTTGCCCGCTCCTTTCTTACCACCTGTAAGGAGCGCCGCTACACCGCCCGCTACGTGGGCTCGCTGGCGGCTGATTATCACCGCAATCTCTTCACGGGTGGCATTTACCTCTACCCGCCCACCGGCGAGTGGCCTAGCGGCAAGCTGCGCCTGCTCTACGAATGCTACCCCATTGCCTTCGTGACCGAGCAAGCCGGTGGCGTGGCCGTGACCGGCGCCACCGACGTGCTCGACGTGCCCCCTAGCCAGGACCTGCACCAGCGCGTGCCGCTTTTCGTAGGCTCGGCCGAGCTAGTGCGCGAGCTGCAAGCGGCAGCGGCAGCGGCAGCGGCATAAAATGATTCTATCATTGCGAGCGCAACGCAGCGGAGCACGGCAATCTTTTCTTTTTCGTTGGGATAATGACCCTAGCGGGAAGGAGCGATTGCCGCGCTACGCCCGCAATGACAGGAGAGGTTAACCTCTCCTTCTTTCCGCTGTTCCCTACCTGTTCTTTCACCAACGCGCCCGACCAACACCCGGCGCACTTCTTTCTCATGCCGAAAATCATTGCGCCCGAAGTCGAATTCAGCAAGCTGCTGAGCGACGTGAAGCAGGCTGTACCCGAAATATTTGCCCCTGGCGGCGGCTACCTCAACTTATTTGAGGGCAAGTGGCAGGAGCCCGGCGAGCCCCGCGCCTTCCACTCCCCCATCGACGGCTCCGACATCGGCTCGCTGCCCATGCTCAAGCACAATGCCGCCCTGCGCGCCGTGCGCTTTGCCAAGGGCGAAGCCGCTGCCTGGGCTGCTACCGACTTGCAGGAGCGCCGCCGCCGCGTGCAGGCCTGCCTCGACCAATTGCGCCCGCACATCGACCTGGTGAGCAAGCTGCTGATGTGGGAAATCGGCAAAACCTACAAGCTGGGCTTCAACGACATTGACCGCTGCATCGAGGGCGTGCAGTGGTACGTGGAGAACATCGAAAGCCTGCTCGGCGACCGCCGCCCGCTAGGCCTCGTCAGCAACATTGCCTCCTGGAACTACCCCATGTCGGTGCTGCTGCACGCGGTGCTGGTGCAGGCGCTGGCCGGCAACGCCGTGATTGCCAAGACGCCTACCGACGGTGGCTTTATCTCGCTCAGCCTCACCTTTGCCATTGCCCGCCGCGCCGGCCTGCCCGTGACGCTGGTAAGCGGCCCCGGCGGCGAGCTCAGCGACGTGCTGGTGAAAGACCCGGCCGTGGACTGCCTCAGCTTTGTGGGCGGGCGCTACAATGGCCGCAACATCGCCGACGCCCTGAGCGTGGAGCACAAGCGCTACATGCTGGAGATGGAGGGTGTGAATACCTACGGCATCTGGGACTACTCGCAGTGGGACAAGCTGGCCGACCAGCTGGTGAAAGGCTACGACTACGGCAAGCAGCGCTGCACGGCCTACGTGCGCTGGGTGGTGCAGCGCGACCTGTTTCCGCAGTTCTTGGAAACCTACACCAAGGCCATCGGCAGCCTCAAAGTGGGCAACCCGACCCTAGTCGATAACCCCGGCGACAAGCTGCCCGACCTCGCCTTTGGCCCCGTTATCAACGCCGCGCAGGCCAAGAGTCTCGACGATTTATTTACCGACGCCAGCAAGCACGGCGCCATCCCCTTCTACCAGGGCAAGCTCGATGATAACCTCTTCCTGCCCGGCCAGGACCGCTCGGCCTACCGCGCGCCGCGTGCCCTGGTGGGCCTGCCCCGCCAGGCCGAGCTCTACTTCAAGGAGCCCTTCGGCCCCATCGACACAGTAGTACTCGTAGACCGCGTAGAGGAGTTGGTGGGCGAGATGAACATCTCGAACGGCGCGCTCGTGACGGCGCTAGGGTCCGACGACGAGAAGTGGGCCACCCGCACCAGCAAGGAGCTGCGCGCCTTTAAGGTGGGCATCAACAAGCTGCGCAGCCGCGGCGACCGCGAGGAAGTATTCGGCGGCCTGGGCGAAAGCTGGAAAGGCGCCTTCGTGGGCGGCAAGCTACTCGTGGAGGCCGTGACCCAGGGCGCCCCTGGCCAGCCCGTACTCGGCAACTACCCCGACGCCGTGCTGCTGCCCGAGAAAGCCTAGTAGCTGCGTTGAACCAAGTAATGGAATGCCCCCGGCAGCTACGGCCGGGGGCATTTTGCTGCTAACACCTAGCTAGCGAGTTGGCTGGCGGCCGCAGGCAGTTAGCCAACTCGCTAGCTAGCCACTTTTGGTATCGTTGCGGCAGCATCACCCTCTTCCTACCTCCTATTGAAACATCTTCCCCGGCCTCACCCACTACGCCCCGCGTGAAGACCCGGCTGCCTTCAATGCGGCCGTATTGGTTTCCTTAGGCAGCCGTAGGATGACAGGACCAGCGGCGCTCGCACGGCCATTCGCTTCTTTGTGTATGCTTCGCTACTTTTTGCCATTTTACCTGCTGCTGGCGCTGCTGACCGCCGCTAGCCTGCCCGCTGCCGCCCAGGCTTCCATCACCCCCGTTATCGACTGGAAGGCACCTGCCACGCTGCCTACTTACCTCTTGCAGCAGGTGCACCAGCAGTACGCCCCGCGCCGGCTAGCCCTCGATGCGGCGCTGGCCTCGGCGGCGGGCACGCAGGCATATCGCGACTCGGCGCGGGCGCGCTTCCGAAGGGTGCTAGGGCCGCTGCCGGCCCGCAGTCCGCTCCGGGCACGGGTTACGGGCACGGTGCCGCAGGGGGGCTTTCAGATTGAAAAAGTGATTTATGAGAGCCTGCCGCACCACCACGTCACGGCTAATCTTTATCTGCCCGAGGGCAAGGGCAAGAAGCCGGCGGCACTGCTCTTTTGCGGGCACGAGCAGACCAGCAAGGCGACGCCCTCGTATCAGCTCACGGCCCGGCTGCTGGCCCGCAACGGCTTCGTAGTGCTCGTCATCGACCCGGTGAGCCAGGGCGAACGGATGCAGCTGGTAGACCCTAGCGGGAAATTTCTCACGCGCGGCGGCACCACCGAGCACACCCTGCTCAACGCCCAGGCCACCCTGCTAGGCACCAACCTGCCCGCCGAGGAGCTGTGGGACAACGTGCGCAGCCTCGACTATTTGCTCACCCGGCCCGAGGTAGATGCGGCCCGCGTGGGCTGCCTCGGCAACTCGGGCGGGGCCACCCAAACGGCCTACTTCATGGCCTACGATGACCGGGTGCAGGTGGCCGCGCTGTGCAGCTACGTGGCCGCCGGCGAGCGCAACCTCACCCTCACCGGCCCGGCCGATGGCTGTGTGATGCTGCCCGGCGCGGGCGCGGCCGGCCTCGACGTGGCCGACTGGCCTATCATGTTTGCCTCCAAGCCCTTGCTGCTGCTCACTGGCCGCTACGACTTCGTAGACCAGACCGATATGAACGCCGCTTACGCCGACACCCGCCGGGCCTACACGGCGCTGGGCCAAGCTGAGAAAACCGACCTCTTCACCTACGACGACGGCCACGGCATTTCGGCCCCCAAGCGGGCGGCGGCCGTGGCCTGGTTTCGGCGGTGGCTGGGGGCTAGCGGGCCGCTGATAGCCGAAGGCAACGACCAGCCCCTACCCGAGGCTATGCTGCGCTGCACCGCCACCGGGCAGGTTGCCACGGCGTTTAAGGAGGAAGTAAGCCTGGCCGCTATGCACCTGGCCGAGGCGCGAGCGCTGGCCAGCCACCGGCCGGCCTATTCGCCGGAAACACTGCCCCACGTGCTCATCCAGCAGCTAGGGCTAGGGCAAAGCTCAACGGGTGCAATTAAAATAAGTGAAGAGCCGCGCGATACCCTGCGCCTGCCCAACGGCCTGGCGTGGCAGGGCCTGCTATTGCGCCGCGACGATGAGCCCCCGCTGCCCGCCCGCCTCCTGCTGCCGGCGCCCGGCGCGCCCACCCGGCTCGTGCTGTGGCTGCCCGGCCAGGGCATGGCCGCCGTGCTGCGCGACAGCGCCGCCCGGCTAGCCGCCTACCAGCGCCAAGGCACGGCCGTGCTGCTGGCCGACCTGCGTGGCCTAGGCGAAACCACCGACCCGGCCGCCTTCAACGACCCCAAGTACTATAACCAGGAATACCGCGATGCCATGCTGGCGCTGCACCTGGGCCGCCCGCTGCTAGCCCAGCGCGTGGCAGATGTGGGCACCATTCTCACGCTGCTGCGCAACGACAGCCGGTTTTGGCAATTGCCCATCTTGCTACGGGCCGATGGCCGCACGGCATTGGTGGCCCTGCACGCCGCGCTGCTTAGCCCGCGCGTAGTTAAAAAACCGTTTCCGATGACGAATGACGCGCCGCAGCCGCCAGGCACAGCGCCCGTTTTTGGCCCTGGCATAGAGCAGGTGCAGGTGAGTAGTGGGCCGCCTTCGTTCCAGTATTACCTCGAAAACCCGGCGGCCAAAGATGCTTATTCGGAAGTACTACCCGGTGTGCTACGCCGCTACGATGTGCCCGACCTGCGCCGGGCGCTGGGCAAGCGGCTCCTGCCGTAGCGTAGCCGGCCCGACAGGCTGAAATCGTGCCAATTAGCCCGCAGCCCACGCTGGTACTGCTTAAAAAAATAATTTTTACGATACAGCACTTACCGATGACTAAATAGGATTGTAGTTAGAGCATACGCACGTACATTTGCTGCCGTCGAGCCCGACGATGGTCCTAGTGACCTACCACGGGCCGGCGGCTGCTACCCCACTTACGCTCTCTGCCATCTCATGAAGACATCACTTACTTCCCTCTTTCTCTTAACGTTGGTACTGAGTCAGCGCCCCGCCCTGGCTTCTTCCAACGACCCCGAGCGCCCCACGCCCAGCGTAGGCGTGCTGGCGGGTAGCGGCATCGGGGCTAGCCCGCTGGTGCGCTACCTGGCCGCTACGCTCCAGCTCTCGCCCGAGCGCACCCGGGTGGTGCAGCAGGCCGTGCAGAAGCACCAGCGCCTGACGCGCACACCCGAGCTGCTGACCCAGTGCCTGTTTAAGGTGCTTACCCCTAGCGAGTTTGAGCAATTTCAGCAGCTGCGCGAAAACGCTGCTACAGCCAGCGACCTGCGTATGGTAGCCCAGCGCAAGGGCTAGCGGACGACGCTGGCGGGCGCGGCCTCTTCGGGCTGCTGCACGGTAGCCAGCTGCGTATCGAGCGCTATCTCGAAGCGGTCGAGCTCTAACTCTACCTGCCGCACGGCCTCTTCGCTGTAAGCATCGTTGTGGTGCAGATGCACCAGCTGCTGGCGCTGGCGCTCAGTCACGTCGAGGCGGCAGCGCAGCAAGTCCTCAAAGGCCGCAGCGGCCTGGGTTTCGGTTTCGGTGGGCGGCTGCTCGTCGGTGGTTTCGTTGGCGGCCAGCGTGCCGTGCAGGCGGCGCGCCTGGCGGCGCATCACTTCGCGCAGCGTCAGCAGGCTGGGGTCGGGAGCAGGCGCGGCCGCAATGCGGCCTTCGAGGTAGACCAGCGCATCGCGCGTGAGAGCCAGCCGCAGCTCCTGCGCCTCGGCCGCGCGCTGGGCCGGCGACTCTTGCACCCCTAGCCGGCGCACCAGCCAGGGCAGGCTCAGACCCTGCACCAATAGCGTGACCAGGATAACGGTGAAGGTGATGAACAGCACGGTATTGCGCTGCGGAAACGCCTCCCCTCCGCGCACCACCAGCGGCAGGGCCAGCGCGGTGGCCAGCGATACCACCCCGCGCATACCGGCCCACGAGGTAATGAAGAGGTTGCGCTTGGGCGTCATCTCGCCCGAGCGGCCCAGCAGATGCCCTAGCCAGTGGCCCAGGTACGACACCGGAAACACCCAGCCCATCCGAATGGCGATAGTGACAGCACTCACCAACAGCCCGTAGCCGAGCGTAGACCAAAAAGTACCCACGCCCAGGCCGGCCAGAATAGTGCGCAGCTCCAGCCCGATTATCAGGAAAACCAGGCCATTGAGCAAAAAGCCCAGCACCCGCCAAAAGCTGTGCTTGAGCAGCCGCGTTTGGTTGTCGTAGATGTCGTGCGAGCGCCGGCTCATCATCAGGCCCATCGCCACTACCGCCAATACCCCCGATACGCCTACGTGCTCAGCAGCTAAGTAAATACCAAACGGCAGCAGCAGCGACAGCGCCGTGATGAGCGTGGCATCGGTGAGGTGATGCTGGATGCGCACCACCACGTAGCCCACTGCAATGCCGATGGCCGCCCCACCGCCAGCCACCCACAAAAAGTGCCAGCTGGCATCCCAGAGGCCAAACGTGCCGCTCACCACCGCCGCCACCGCGTAGCGGTAGGCAATGAGCGCCGAGGCATCGTTTACCAGGCTTTCGCCCTCCAGAATGCCCGTAATGCGGCGCGGCAGCCCCAAGCCCTTTGTAACGCTGGTGGCCGCTACGGCATCGGGCGGAGCCACAATGGCTCCTAGCACAAAGCCCAGCGCCCAGCTAAAGCCTGGTATGCAGTAGTGCGCCAGCACCGCCACCGCCGTGGTAGTGAGCAGTACCAGCCCCACCGCCAGCAGCGTGATGGGCCGCCGGTTGGCCACAAACTCGTGCCACGACATCTGGTAGCTCGCCTCGTAGAGCAAGGGCGGCAAAAAGATGAAGAAGATAAGGTTAGGGTTGAGCTCGATGGCGGGCAGGCCAGGCACCAGCCCTAGCAGCCCACCCGCCACCACCAGCAGCACCGGGTAGGGCAGCTTGAGTCGCGGGGCCATTGCTGACAGCGCCACCAGCAGGGCTAGCAGAAAAATGATAAGGGCCAGGTGTTCCAAGTGACTGACGGATTTTTACAATACGAGGCAATAAAAAACGTCATGCTGAGCTTACCGAAGCATCTCTACCGAACAACCCAATTGGCGCGGCAGAGATGCTTCGGTAAGCTCAGCATGACGTTTTTCTGGTTTATACGTCTTCTGGCAGTCAGAAGGTCTGCTTTTGGTCCTACTCCGGGCGCCGCCGAAAGCCTAGCGGCAGCGCGCCACCCGGCCGCAGCGTGATGAGCGGCGACATGCTCGGCACGGCCGTGCCGGCCGGCTCTACGCCGTAGCGACGCAACGTTTGCACCAGCACCAGCTGCAGCTCGGTGAGGGCAAACTGCTGGCCCACGCACAGGCGCGGCCCGCTCCCGAAGGGCAGGTAGCCATAGGCCGGCGGTGGGGGCTGCGCCCCAGCTGCAAAGCGCTCGGGCCGAAAGGCTTCGGCATCGGGCCACAGCGCCGGGTGATGGTGCAGGCCGTAGAGATACAGCGAAAACAGCGTGCCTTTCGGAATGGGCTGGCCCTGAAACTCGTCGGGCTCGGTGGCCACGCGGTCCATTATCCAGGCCGGCGGATAGAGGCGCATGGCTTCCTGCACCACTTGCAGGGCGTAGGGCAGCCGCGGCAGGTCGGCGAACTCGGGCGGACGGCCGCCGGGCAGCTCGTGCGCTATTTCGGCCACCAGCTTGTCCTGCGCCGCGGGGTGGTGGGCTAGCAGGTAGAGCGCCCAGGCCAGGGCATTGGCCGAGGTTTCGTGGCCGGCCACGAGCAGGATATTCAGCTCGTCGAGCAGCTGCTCGTCGGGCATGGCCTCGCCGGTGTCTTCGTAGCGGGCGTCGAGCAGCATTTGCAGTAGGTCGTCGGGGGCGGGGGTGCCGGGCGGGCTAGCCGCCTGCGCCGCCCGGTGCCGCCCCACGGCCGCCTGCACCAGCTCGCGCAGCTGTCGGGCCAGCCGGTCGTGGCGGCTGTAGTTGCCCCGCACCCAGTGCCAGGGCCGCAGATACGGCTGCCGGATGGTATTTACATAAAATGCCTGAATAGCCGTGAGCCAGTCGCTGAGCTGGGCCAGCTGGCTGTCGTCCAGGCTATCGCCAAATACCGACCTAGCCACGATGCGAAACGCCACTCGCGTCATGGCGGCGTGGGCGTCGAGCTCGGCCACGGGGCTAGCGGCGGTCAGCGCATCGAGCTCGGCTACCCACTCGTCGGCCGCGGCGCGCATGAGGCGCGTGAGGCCCGCCAGCCGCTGGCGGTGAAAGCCGGGCTGAATGAGCCGGCGCTGGCGCAGCCAGTCGGCGCCCTCGTTGGTGAGCAGGCCGCGGCCCAGGTAGCGCAGCAGCCCGTGCGTGAGGTCTGACTTAAAGTAGCGCCGGTGGTTTTTCTGTAAGATGTGTTGCACCAGCGCCGGGTCGCGCGTGACGATGGCCGGCCGCACGCCGCCCAGGTACAGCCGCACCGTGTCGCCGTAGTGCGCCAGCAGCTGGTTGAGCGCCCCGATGGGGTCGCGGGCCGCCTTCATAGAGTTGCGCAGCGTGATGCGGCGCGGCACCTGGGGCCAGCCGCCGGCGGGGCTAGCCGTAGTAGGTTCGCTCATGGCCTTTTAGTCGGGTAGCACCAGCTCGCGCGGCAGCTCAAACTTCAATTCGCGGCTCTTCGAGCGGCCGTGCAGCTGGGTCAGAAAGTCATCGAGCTCGGGCTTGTACTCCAGCCACAAGTCTTCGTGCAGGTGCTTTGGGATGAGCTGGGTGAGGCGGGTGGCCAGCCGGGCCGTGCCCACATAAAAACCCTGGTACACGCTATCAAACTGCCCGGTATAGTTGTCGAAAATCAGCCGCAGCGTGTAGAGGCTCAGGTCGATTTCGAGCTGCTTGCTCTTGGTGATGCGGCGGGCGCGGGCGGCCTCCTGCACGGCCTCGCGCAGGGCCTTCACCAGGCTACGGTTGAGCAGGCGGCCCGTCACGGCCACGTTGAACAGCTCGTGAATGCGGTCGGCGCTCGTTTCGTACACGCTTTCGAGCGTCACCTCGGGCAGCAGCTCAAAGCTGAACGTGTCGTAGAGCTCGGCATCGCGGCGCGCGGCGCGCAGCACCAGCGCCTCCTTTTCCTTGTCGGAAAGGCGGGCCACAGCTTTTTTAAAATCGGCGGAGGGAACGGGCATAGACGAGGCGAGCAGCTGGAATGAAGAACCGGAAATGACGGCTGACTCTTCCTCCCTTTCTATTCCAGCTTCTTCTTCAAAAGTAGCGGCCAAGGCGGGTTTATCTTCCTTTCCACCCGAACGAAACCCCCGGCCCCGGCGTTATCAGCCAGCTCCTTCTTCGTCGGGGCTGCCGTATTTTTGTGTCATGGCTTTCCCCGAAACTCGCCCGCAAATTGATTATGATGACGACGTACTACTGCTCGAAGAAGAGCAGGAGCTGCGCGCCCTCGTAGTTTATAACGACGACGTGAACACCTTCGACCACGTTATTCAAACCCTCATCGACGTGTGCGAGCACGCGCCCGAGCAGGCCGAGCAATGCACGCTGCTCATTCACTACAAGGGCAAGTGCGCGGTCAAAAACGGCACCTTTGAAGAGCTGGAGCCGCGCTGCGCGGCCATTCACGACCGTGGCATCTCGGCCGACATCGTATGATGTGCTAATTTTTAATGTGTTGATGTGCTGGCTCTTGCCGGCATAATGGCTTTCCATTTATCAGCACCTCAGTACATCGTTTACTCAGCATACCAACTGAATGGACTTTCCTTCCAAATTGATTGAGAACGCGGTAGCGGAGCTGTCGCGCCTGCCCGGCATTGGCAAAAAAACCGCTTTGCGGCTCGCCCTACACCTGCTCAAGGCTGAAACTGACACCACCGCCAACCTGGCCGAGGCGCTGGCCAAGATGCGCTTCGACATCACGTACTGTCGCACCTGCCATAGCATTTCGGATGCCGAGGAGTGCAGCATTTGCGCCAACAAGCTGCGCGACCACAGCACGGTGTGCGTGGTGGCCGACGTGCGCGACGTGATTGCCATCGAAAATACCGGCCAGTACCAGGGCGTGTACCACGTGCTAGGGGGCGTTATTTCACCCATCGAGGGCATTGGCCCGGCCGACTTGCAGGTCGACTCGCTGGTGGCCCGCGCCGGCGCCGAAGACTCGGAGATTCGCGAAATCATCCTCGCCATCTCGCCCACCATGGAGGGCGATACTACGGCCTTCTACCTCTCGCGCCGCCTGCGTGACTTTGGCAATGTGCACATCAGCACCATTGCCAGGGGCATCCCGATGGGTGGCGAGCTCGAATACGCCGACGAAATCACGCTGGGCCGCAGCATTGTAGAGCGCCAGCGCCAGGCCCGCTAGGCCCCTCTTTCTTTATTCTGTCATTGCGAGCCCAACGAAGTGGAGCGCGGCAATCTTTCCTTTCCGCTAGGGATTATCAACCCAAGAATGCGGACGACAAGGAGCGATTGCCGCGCTCTATTGCGTTGCGCTCGCAATGACAGGTACCCCCGTATTTTCGCCTCCCCGTGGTGAAGCTCTCCGTCGTCATTGTCAGCTATAATGTTTGCTACTTTCTGGAGCAGACGCTGCTGTCGGTGCGCCAGGCAGCAGCGGAGTTAGGCGAGCCGGTAGAGGTGTTTGTGGTCGATAATAACTCGACCGACACCTCAGCAGCGATGGTGCAGCAACGCTTTCCCGAAGTCATCTTACTGCAAAACAACGATAACCGGGGATTTTCCCGGGCCAATAACCAGGCCCTGCGGCTTGCCACCGGCCAGTATCAGCTACTGCTCAACCCCGACACCCTGGTGGCCGAGGACACCTTTCGGCGCTGCTGCGACTTTCTGGATGCACACCCGCGCTGCGGTGGCCTGGGGGTGATGATGCTCGACGGCCAGGGCCGGTTTTTGCCCGAAAGCAAGCGCGGGCTGCCCACGCCAGTGGTGGCATTTTACAAGATATTCGGGCTAGCGCGGCTGTTTCCGGGCTCGCGCACGTTTGGGCGCTACCACCTGGGCTTTCTCGATAAGCACGAGCCGCACGAAGTAGCGGTGCTCAGCGGGGCGTTTATGCTGCTGCGCCAAGCCGCACTGGCCCAGGTGGGCCTGCTCGACGAAGACTATTTTATGTACGGCGAGGACATCGACCTCTCGTACCGGCTCACGCAGGGCGGCTGGCAAAACTGGTATTTTCCGGGCACCCGCATCCTGCACTACAAGGGCGAAAGCACCAAGCGCACCAGCGTCAACTACGTGCTGGTATTTTACCGGGCCATGGTCATTTTTGCGCGCAAGCACTTTGCAAGCAGCCAGGCGGGGGCCGTTTCGCTGCTGATAAACAGTGCCATCTGGCTGCGGGCGGGGCTAGCCCTGGCCCAGCGCCTGGCCACCGCTGCTACCCCGATGCTGCTCGATGCGGGCCTGCTCTACGCCGGCATCTACCTGCTGAAATCGTACTGGGAAGCCACCCTGAAGTCGGTGCGGGCACCCTTTCCGCCGCAGTATATGCTGGTGGCCGTGCCTCTCTACATCGCGACCTGGCTCACCACCACCTGGCTGAGCGGGGGTTACGACCACCCCATGCGCGCCCGACGGGTGCTGCGCGGCGTGGCCGTGGGCACGGTGCTGATTTCGGCCGTATCGAATTTTTTTGACAACTGGCGTTTCTCGAAGGCACTCATCGTACTGGGGGGCGGCTGGGCGGTGGCGGCGCTGCTGGGGCGCCGCCTGCTGAGCCACTGGCTGCGCCACGGCAACCTGCGCCTGAGCCAGGGCCAGCCCAAAACCCTAGCCATCGTAGGCTCGGCGGCCGAAAGCCGGCGCGTGCGCCAGCTGCTGGCCCAGGCCCGGGTGCCGAGCAAGATTATCGGCTACATCAGGCCCGGCGGCTCGCTAGCCCCCCCCATACCCCCGCAGCCCGACTACCTGGGCACGGTGGCCGAGCTGCCCGCGCTGCTGCGCCTGTATGGCCTCACCGAGCTTATTTTTTGCGGCCAGGACCTGCCAGCCAGCCAGATTATCGACCTCATGGCTAGCTTGCCTGCCCGGCCGCCGGTGGCTTATAAAATATTGCCGGCCGGCAGCCAGTATATCATCGGCAGCAGCCACAAGGATGCACCCGGCGACTACTACACGCTCAACAGCTCGTGGCGCCTGAGCCAGCCCGCCCAGCGCCGCAACAAGCGCCTCCTCGACCTAGTGGCCTGCCTGCTGGTGGCTTTGGGTAGCCCGCTGCTGCTGCCGGCCCAGCGCCGGCCGAGGGGCCTGCTGCCGCACCTGCTGCAAGTGCTGCGGGGGCGCCGTAGCTGGGTGGGCCTGCGCTACCTGCCCGAAGCCACCCGCCAGGCGGCGGTGCTGTCGCCGGCCGATGCTGCTCCCACCGATGCCCCCCTCACGGAGGCCGCCCGCCAGCGGCTCGAACGGCTGTATGCCCAAGACTATGAGCTGGCTTTTGACCTCGGCGTGTTGTGGCGCGGCTGGCGCCGGCTGGGGGGCTAGCGGCTTTGGCGGCAATACGGTGCGCCGCATTTTTGAGCAACGGAAAGTAGAAATTGGCCCAGCCGACGGGGCTGCTGGGCGAACAAATGGCCGCCACCCGCAGTAAGTGAAGCCAGCGGTAGGCGCGGGCCCTACCTTTGTGCCTTCTCACCAAGTTGCCGTGAAAGCATTTTTCGCCTACTTCTTTATTTCGCTGGTGCTGCTGCAATCGTTCAGCCGCGAAGTATTGCTGGTGGATTTTGCCCTCAATCAGGCGGCTATCACGGCCCGCTACTGCGTGAATAAGGCCCGCCCGGCCCTGCACTGCGACGGCAAGTGCTACTTCGCCAAGAAGGCCCGCCAGCAGGAAGAGCGCGAGAATAAGTCGGCCGGCCCCGTAAAGGAGCGGCTCGAAATGCTGCCGGCGGCCTTTGCCGCCTGGCAGTCGCAGCCGGCCCAGCCGGTTGCCCCCGCTGCTACTTGCTACGCGGCGCTGGTGCCCGGGCACTACACTGCGCCGCTAGGGGCAGTTTTTCGCCCGCCCCTCGGCTAAGCCAACCATCGAACGGGGAGTTGCCGGCCGGCTAGGGCCTGAGGCGCAATGCGTTTGTGGCCTAGCCGGGCCTTGCCCCTCTGTGTTTGGGTTAGTCTGTTTTCAGAGGAATGAAAGGTATGTTTATGGGTGCCGGGCTGGCCGTGGCTAGCCTGGCGAGCGCGCAGGCGCAGCAAGCCGCCGTGCGCGGCACAGTTCTCGATGCGCAGTCGCAGCAGCCGCTGCCGGGCGTTTCGGTGGTGGCTCCGGGCACTGGCACCGGCACTACCACCGATGCCAACGGCCGCTTTGTGCTGGCTGCGCCGGCCGCTAGCCGCGAGCTAACTATCTCGTTTATTGGCTACAACACCCAGCAGGTGCACGTGCCTACTGGCGGCCACGCCCTCACGGTGCGGCTCGAAGCGGCGCCCGTGAGCCTGCAGGGCGTGGTGGTGTCGGGTAGCCGCGAGCAGGAGCGGCGCACCGAAACGCCGGTGGCCATCAGCACGATAACGCCGCAGCTCATTGCCGATACCAAGGCTACTGCGCCCTACCAGCTGCTCAATAAGGTGGCGGGCGTGTACATGGTGGATATGGGCGCCGAGCAGCACATGATGGCTATCCGCCAGCCCATTACGACCAATGCGGTGTATTTGTATTTGGAGGATGGCCTGCCCATCAGGCCCATCGGCATCTTCAACCACAATGCGCTGTATGAGATAAACCAGGGCGGCGTGCGCAGCGTGGAAGTGGTGAAGGGCCCGGCTTCGTCGCTCTACGGCTCCAATGCAATCGGCGGGGCAGTCAACTTTTTGACCAAGCAGCCCACGCCGCTGCCCACAGTGGGCGCCTCGGTGCAGGGCGACAACTTCGGCTACCGGCGCATCGATGCCAGCGCCAGCGGCACAGTGGGCCGACTAGGGCTGTATGCGGGAGGCTACGCGGCCCGGCAGCGCGGCGGCTGGCAAGACTACACTGACTTCAACAAGCAGTCGTGGACGCTGCGGGCCGATTATACTTTCAACGCCAAAACCCGCCTCATCGGGACGGGAAGCTATAATTACCTCTACACCCAAACGCCGGGTACCCTCGACAGCGCGCACTTCTACAGCCGCAGCTACCAGAGCAACAACCGCTTCACCAACCGCGAGGTGACGGCCGTGCGCGCCAGCCTGCGCCTGGAGCACGACTGGAGCCCCGGCCAGCAAACGGCTTTCACGGCCTTCACGCGCTACAACTCGACCGGCCAGCTACCGAGCTACTACATCGCCGATGTGCGCGCGAACGGCGTGTACCAAAGCTCCAATGGGCAGGTCAATAATCAGTCTTTTCACAGCTACGGGGCCCTAGCGCAGCACCGCGCCGACCTTGGTTTTCTCAACTCGCGGCTCATTGTGGGGGCGTATGCTGATTTCAGCCCTAGCACGTACTACGCTCGTTACCTGAATGTTCAGAAGGACGTAGCCAACAATTTCTACACCGGCTACACCGATACGGGGCGCTACCTCGACGACTACAAAATCGACCTCATCAACACGGCTGCCTACGCCCAGTACGAGGTACAGGCTACTGAGGCGCTGCGCATAGTGGGCGGCCTGCGCTACGACCGGGTGCAGTACAAGTTCAGCAACAACCTGAGCGGCAGCCAGACCAGCAAAAAGGCGGCGCAGGACAATGTGTACAACATCGTGGCGCCCAAGCTGGGCCTGACTTATGCGCTAGGGCCGGCCCAGGGCTTGTACGCCAATTTTAGCACCGGCTTCCAGCCGCCCGAAACCAGCAGCCTCTACAGCTCGCGACAGACTATCGAGCTGAAGCAGGCCAACTTCACCAACTACGAGGCCGGCGGCTGGGTGGCCTTGTTCGAGCGCAAAGTGTATATCGACCTGAGCCTCTACCAAATGGAGGGCCGCAACGAAATTGTGAGCCTCTTGCAGGCCGACAACACCACGCAAAGCGAAAACGTGGGCGCCACCCGCCACCAGGGCATCGAGTACACGCTGACCTACGCGCCGGTGCCAGAGGTGAACTTCCGCCTGAGCGGCACCAACGCCCGCCATACCTACCTCGATTACAGCGAAGTAGTGCAGGGCCGCAACCGCGACTACGCTGGCAACCGCATGGTGGGCGCGCCCAACTGGCTAGCCAATGCGGAGGTGTTTTACAAGCCGCGCTTTGCGCCCGGCGCCCGCGTGGGGCTGGAGTACCAGCGCGTGGGCCAGTTCTACACCAACACGGCCAACACCAAAACCTACGCCGGCTACCACCTGCTGAACCTGCGCCTGGGCTACCGCCTGCCGCAATCGGTAGCGCGCGGCCTGGAGGTGTGGGCCAATGTGGTGAACCTCGGCAACGCGCTCTATGCCGTGAACGCCACCACCAACCAGTACGGCACCACCTACACGGCGGCCGCGCCGCGCACCATCACGCTGGGGCTAGGGTACACTTTTGCCGCGAAGGCGCGGGAGTAGCGCGGACTTTCAGTCCGCGACTGCACTGCCTGTAAACTTCTTAACGAATTGTCCAGGTGCGGACTAAAAGTCCGCGCTACATTCTTATGCAAACAACGTCGACCCCGCCGGCCCGGCCGGCCACAGCCACTTCGCCGCTGCGGCGCTTTGTGGGCCGCAACATGTACCGCTGGCACCGGGTGCTGGGCCTTATCACCCTGCTGCCGGTGGTGCTCTGGACGCTCAGCGGCATCTCGCACCCCCTGATGTCGAACTGGCTGCGGCCGCCCATCGCCCACGAAACCGTGCCCGCGCCACCGCTGCAAGCTGCCGCGCTGGCCGTGTCGGTGCCACAGGTGCTGGCGCAGCAGCACTTAGTAGCCATCCAGAACCTGCGCATGGTGCAGTATCGCCACCAGCCTTATTACCAGGTTACTGACTTCCGGGGCCGGCTGCGCTACTTTGCCGCTGCCACCGGCCAGGAGCTGCCCAATGGCGACCGCGCCTACGCCGAAGACGTGGCGCGCTACCTCACGGCCGACTCGACCTCGGCCGTGGCGAGCGCCGAGCGCCTGACCCACTATACCGGCGACTACAAGTTTATCAACCGCCTGCTGCCGGTCTGGAAAATTACCCTGGCTAGGCCCGATGGCATGGCCGTGTTCGTCGAAACCGAGCAGAGCCGCATGGGCACCTTCAATAACACTGCCCGCGCCCGCTTTCTGTGGGTGTTTGGCATGATGCACAACTGGGATTTCCTCGATGCGCTGCCGAGGCCGTGGCACCTGGGTATCATGCTGGCCTTTACCACCATTATCTGGCTGTCAGCCCTAAGCGGACTGGTTATCTATGGCTTTGTGCGGAAGAAATTGCGGCAGCCCCGCTCGCCCCAGGACCAGGTGGGCTGGCTGCGCCGGCGCCACCGTTCGCTAGGGCTGTGGGTGGCGTTCGTCACCTTCACGTTTGCCCTGAGCGCGTCATATCACCTCTGGCAAAAGCTCACGCCCGACCGGCGCGACTCCGTAGCCCGCGTGTCAGGCTTCGCCGCCAGCGAATTGACCTGGCCGCTGACTGAGGCCCTAGCCGGCCCAGCCCCAGTGCAGCGTGTATCGCTGGTGCGGGTGGCGGGCCAGCCCTACTACCGGCTGGCTAGCCAGGGTACAGCCGGCGGTCCACCACAAGTACAATACCGTAGCACCCGCGACGGCCAGCTGCTACTCGCTGGCGAGTCGCTGTACGCCCGCGAGCTCGGCCAGGAGTTCATGCTGAAGCTCAATGGCCAAGCCGCGCCGGCTACCGCCACTGGTGCTGCCGAAGACGGCGCCCTCCCCGACTGCTGCACCGCCCCTAGCCTAGCGGCTGAAGCGCCCGCCACTATCGGCACGCCCGCTGCCGGCCCCGCGCCCGCACAAGCCAACCTGCTCAGCCCCGAGCTGATAACTAAGTTTGCCGGCGAGTACGGCTTCGTGAACAAGCGCCTGCCGGTGATGAAGCTGGCCTTTGCCACGCCCGACCACACGGCCCTGTACGTGGAGCCCGCCAGCGGCCGCCTGGCCGCGCTCGTCACCGACGGCGACCGGCGCGAGGGCCTGTCGTTCGCAGTGCTGCACAAGTTTTTCCTGATGGACTGGGCCGGCAAAAACGTGCGCGACGCCGTGGCCATCCTCTCAGCGCTAGGGGTGCTGGTGGTTACGCTCTACGGGTTTGCCCTGCTGCTACGCACACGGCAATGAGCCAAACGGGTGTGCCGCTGGTGCTAGGCCAGCCGCGCCAGCATTACCAGCACGATTACCTGCGAGGGGTCTTTGGGCGAGAGCTTATTCTCGAAGCTTTCCAGCTCGTAGCCCTTGGCTAGCCACGCTTTCACCTCCGAGAAGCCAAGAATTTCAGCCTGCGTAAATGGGATGGGTGCTGCCCCCGAGCCGGCCGCGGCGGGCTCCGATAAGAAAGTAAGTATTTTGGTAGCGGGCAGCTCGGCAGCATTCATACGGGTGGAATAAGCCCGGCCAGGAGCCGGCGGGATAAGCGGGTAAAGGGGCCGCAAAGCTACGGGGCTGTTTGCGCCGGCAACACGGGCGAGCCCTAGCCGCAGAGGGTGCAAATGCTGCCGGCCCAACTTTTATTTCACAAAATACCCTCCTGTTTTACCCGTAACCCCGCGCGGGCCAATACTTTTGCGACTCGCACCTTTTTTTATCAATTAAGCTTATGTCGCCTAGTACCGCTACCCCGGCTGCCGCGCCGGCCGACCCCACCGCGTATTTCTCCGACCGCATTCTCCAGATTCAGGAGTCGGCCACCATTGCAATGGCCAAGAAAAGCCGCGAGCTGGCGGCCCAGGGCGTAGACGTGATTAACCTGAGCTTCGGCGAGCCCGATTTTCAGACCCCGCAGTATATCAAGGATGCCGCCAAAAAGGCGATTGACGACGGCTTTACCTTCTACACGCCGGTACCCGGCTACCTCGACCTGCGCCAGGCCATCTGCGACAAGCTACTGCGCGACAACCGCTTAACTTACGCTCCTAACCAGATTGTGGTGAGCACCGGCGCCAAGCAGGCGCTCAGTAACATCATCATGACCCTGGTGAACCCCGGCGACGAGGTCATCATTTTTTCGCCCTACTGGGTTAGCTACGCCGCGCAGGTAGAGCTGGCCGAGGGCGTAGCCGTGCCCATTATGGGCTCGCTCGAAAACGACTACAAGGTGACCGCCGCCGAGTTTGAGGCCGCCATCACGCCGCGCACCAAGGCCGTGATGTACTCGTCGCCCTGCAACCCCACGGGTGCCGTGTTCAGCCGCGCCGAGCTAGGGGCCATTGCCGAGGTGCTGGCCCGCCACCCCGGCATTTTCGCCATTGCCGACGAGATTTATGAGTACATCAATTTCACTGGCGAGCACGTGAGCCTGGCGCAGTTCGACGCCGTGAAAGACCAGGTTATCACCATCAATGGCTTCTCGAAAGGCTACGCCATGACGGGCTGGCGCCTGGGTTACCTGGCCGCGCACCCGGCCGTGGCGGCGGCCTGCGACAAGCTGCAAAGCCAGATTACCTCCGGCACCTGCTCTATTGCCCAGCGGGCGGGGCTAGCCGCGCTGCAAGGCGGCCGGTCGTCGGCTGATGAGATGGTGCAGGCTTACCACCGCCGCCGCGACCTCGTGCTAGGGCTGGTAAAAGACATTCCGGGCCTGAAGACCCCCACGCCCGACGGCGCGTTCTATATTTTCCCCGATGTGTCGGATTTTTTCGGCCGCACTGCGCCCGACGGCGCGGTTATCAACGACTCGTCGGACCTGGCGCTGTACCTGCTGCGCGATGCGCACGTAGCCGCCGTGAGCGGCGACTCGTTTGGCGCGCCCGACTGCATCCGCTTCAGCACCGCTGCGGCCGATGAGAAACTGACCGAAGCCTTCGCACGGATTAAGAAGAGCCTGGCGGCGCTGCAGTAGTCGGAGTTTGGTACTCAAGGAACGTCATGCTTCACGTGGTGTAGCATGACGTTCTTTTTTGTACGCACTGCGCCCCGCCCCCGCCGTACCTTTACGGGTACTTATGAACTTGCTTTCCGCCGAGAATATCTCGAAGAATTACGCCGACCGCTGGCTATTTAAAGACTTGAACTTTGGCCTGCAACAGGGGCAGCGCATTGCCTTTGTGGGCATCAATGGCACCGGCAAAACCACGCTCATGAAGGTGCTGGCCGGCCTCGAAGCCCCTGATACGGGCCTCGTGACGCGCCGCCAGGGCATCCGGGTTACGTACCTGGGCCAGCAGCCCGTGTTTGATGAGAGCCTGACGGTGGAGGAAACCATCTTCGCCAGCCAAAACGACACGCTGCGCGCCGTGAAGGCCTACGAGCACGTGGTAAACGACCCCAACCACGACCCCGACGAGCTGCAAAAGGTGATGGAGCGCATGGACGCCCTCAACGCCTGGGACTATGAGAGCCAGGTGCAGCAAATCTTGGGTAAGCTTGGCATCTTGGGCGACCTGCTGACGCGCAACGTGAGCAAGCTCTCGGGTGGGCAGCGCAAGCGCGTGGCCCTAGCCCGCGTGCTTATCGAGGAGCCCGACGTGCTGCTGCTCGACGAGCCCACCAACCACCTCGACCTGGCCACCATTGAGTGGCTCGAAAACCGCCTCAACTCGCCCAGCCTCACGCTGCTGATGGTGACCCACGACCGGTACTTTCTGGACAAAGTGGCCAACGAAATCGTAGAACTCGACAAGGGCCAGATGTATCGCTACCAGGGTAACTATGCCTACTTCGTGGAGAAAAAGGCCGACCGCGAAATGCGCGAAAGCATTGAAGTAGAGAAGGCCCGCCAGCTGTTCAAAAAAGAGCTGGAGTGGATGCGCCGTATGCCCCAGGCCCGCGGCACCAAGCAGAAGGCCCGCATCGACGCCTTTTACGTGACCAAGGAAAAGGCCAGCACCAACCTCACCAAGCAGCAGCTGGAGCTGAGCGTCAAAACCACCCGCCAGGGCGGCAAAATCATTGAAGCCGAGCACCTCAACAAGAAGTTTGGCGACAAGGTGGTGCTGGATGATTTCAGCTACGTGTTCAAGCAAAAGGACCGTATCGGTCTGGTCGGCCCCAACGGCGCGGGCAAAAGCACGCTGCTTAACATGCTGACTGGTAAGCTCCAGCCCGACAGCGGCACCGTGGACGTGGGCCAGACTACCGTGTTTGGCTACTACACCCAAACCGAGCTGGAATTTGACCCTAGCCAGCGCGTCATCGACATCGTGAAAGAAGTGGCCGAAGTAGTGGAGCTCGCCAACGGCGACGTGCTCACGGCCAGCCAGTTCCTGACGCTGTTTCTGTTTCCGCCGGCGCAGCAGTACACGCTGGTGAGCAAGCTGAGCGGCGGCGAAAAGCGCCGCCTGCAGCTGCTGCGCGTGCTGGTGAAGAACCCCAACTTCCTCATTCTTGACGAGCCCACCAACGACCTCGACCTGGGCACGCTCAACATTCTGGAAGACTTCCTGCTGCACTTCACCGGCTGCCTGCTCATCGTGAGCCACGACCGGTACTTCCTCGACAACCTGGCCGAGCACCTGTTTGTGCTGGAACCGGGCGGGGCCGTGCTCAACTTCCCCGGCAACTACACCGACTACCGCGACTACTTGGCCGAGCGCGAGGAGCTCGCTGAGCTCGAAGCCGAGGAAAAAGCTGCCAAGGCCGCCCGCGCTGCTGCCAAAGCTGCCCCCGCTGCCCCAGCTAGCCCCCCGCCGGCCGCCGCACCCGCCAAGCGCCGCGCCAGCTTCGCCGAGAAAAAGGAGTTCGAGCAATTGGAAAAGGACATTGCCGCGCTCGAAAAGGAAAAAGAGACCCTAGTAGCCAACCTGGCCACCGGCCAGGGTTCGCGCCAAGAGCTGATAGACTGGCCCGCGCGCCTGCAAGTGGTTGATAAAGAACTTGACGCCAAAGGTGAGCGCTGGCTGGAGCTAAGCGACTTCGTGTAAGAAGAGTTTCCTAAAAATTAAGGCCTTCCTGCTTCGACAAGCTCAGCAGGAAGGCCTTAATTTTTTCTTTGTGTAACTAGCTAATAAGCTACGCTTTCCAGAGCTCGTGCTCCTGGCCTTTGCTGGTGGTGAGCACGAAGCGTGGTGGGTTGGCGCGCAGCACAAGGCGCACGCGGCCGGGGTATTTCTCCGAGTCAATCCAGACGCCATCTTCCTTCTGCGGCTTGTCGGCAGCAGGCAGGTAGGCAGTGGGCAGCAGCACGTCGGTATCAGACTTGAGGTCGAGGTGCACTTTTTCGAGGGCCGCTTCGAGGTCGGCGCCGTAGTCGTCGTTGAAGTCGTCTTCGAGGTCGTGCAGCGCCTCTTCCACGTCGTCGTAGCGGGCGTCGTCGTAGGTGAGCGTGTGGAGCTCGGCCTTTTTCTCAATCAGGGCCAGCAAGGCTTTGTTCAGGTCGGCAGCGTTCATGGGGGCAGGCAGGGGGAAGACAGCGGGAAGTGATACGCCACAAATTTGCGCACGAAAAGGCAAACTGCCCCGCCAACCCCCGGCACCAGGCAGCCGTTAAGGCGGCCATGTCCCTCTCCTACCTGCTGGCCGGCGCCGCGCTGCTGGCCGTGCTGCTGCTTTTTTACCGCTACCTCACAGCCGATGCCCGCCAGCGCCGGGCCGCCCTGGCCGCGCCTTTTCCCGAGGCCTGGCGGACTATGCTTACGGAGAACGTGGCTTTTTACGACGGCCTGGGGGCTAGCGAAAAAGCACGCTTCGAGCAAGCCATGCAGCTTTTTCTGGCCCGCACGCGCCTCACGGGCGTGCAGACCGAGGTAGACGACCTGACGCGGGTGCTCACGGCCGCGGCTGCAGTCATTCCGGTGTTTGGCTTTCCGGGCTGGGAATACCCGACCCTGCACGAAGTGCTGATAGTGCCCGACGCCTGGCAGCTCGAAACCCGCCCCGACCAGGAGGTAAAGCAGCTGGAGGGTACCCTGCTAGGGTCGGTGCAAAGCTTTCAGAACTCGCAGTACATGCGCCTCTCGCGGGCCGCGCTGGTGCAGGGCTTCGCCGATGCGGAAGACAAGCATAACGTGGGCGTGCACGAGTTTGCGCACCTTGTCGATGAGGCTGATGGCCAGATAGACGGCATCCCCGGCGCGGGCCTGCCGCCCGCCCTGCGCCGCCCGTGGGCCGAGGTGATGCAGCGCGAGCTAGCCGCCATTCGGGCCGGCCACTCTGACATCGACGCCTATGCGGGCACCAACGAGGCCGAGTTTTTTGCGGTGGTGAATGAGTACTTTTTCGAGCGCCCCGAGAAGCTACAAGAGCACCACCCCGAGCTGTTCGACCTGCTAGCCCAGGCCCTGCACCAGCACCCCGAGCAAACCCTCACCGCCCACGGCAGCCACCTCGACCCGCGCCAGTGGCTGCGCCAGCTGCGCGCCAAAAAGAAAGTGTTGGGCCGCAACTCGCCCTGCCCATGTGGCTCGGGCAAGAAGTACAAGGACTGCCACCTAGGGCAGGCAGCGTAGGCCAGCTACCTGGTGCGAGCGGTCGGAGAAAAAATAGTCTTCTAGCGCTAACTGAGGTCGGACTGTCGAATGGTTTCTTGCGGCAAGTTTGGTTTAATCGCTGTTTATGGGATACGACGTACACATTACGCGCAAGCAACACTGGGCCGATGAGGAGGAAGCCGCCACTATCTCGCTGGCTGAATGGCTGGCCTACGTGGCCGCTGACCCCGAAATGCGCCTCGACAACCACGCCGAAGCTCCGGTTGGGGATACTGGCACCACCCCAGGGGTAGAGAGCCAGGGCCTCAGCGTGTGGCTGCCGTATTCGAAAAATGGTCGCGCGGGCAACTACGCCTGGTTTGCGCACGAGGGTGACCGGGTGACGGTGAAAAATCCCGATGAAGAAATTCTGGGCAAGATGCTGACCATTGCCCACGCACTCGGCGCTCGGGTGCAGGGCACCGATGGCGAGTACTATGATGAGGTGGCGCCCCTATTTGCCAACCCAGCGTCTAGCAGCACCGGCACTTGGGCGGATGCTGGCCTTCGCAATTTCCAAACTTTTGCCTCGGCCGGGGCCGCAGAGCCCTTGCTACAAGCTCTGGCGGAGGCCGGCATTCCGTACCACACCACGTTCGACACCGGGCAGGTAGCATTCGACCCCTCTTTTGCCAACAATCAGCTAACCAGCAATTTCACGGTGCAGCTAGCCCTCGTCGATTTCGAACGCGGCACCCAGCTGCTCAATAAGCTGAATCAGCACGCTCTCAGCCAAATCGACCCTGACCACTACCTGTTTCGCTTCACCGACGAGGAACTGATGGACATTGTGGTGAAACCCGACGAATGGAGTGCGCTGGATGTGGCGCTCGCCGGCCAGCTGCTTCGCAAGCGCGGGCGCGATGTTTCGCCCGACACCTTGCAGCTGCTGCGCCAGCGCCGCGTGGCCGAGCTAGCCCAGCCCGACCAAGACCACAAGTCCCTCGTACGGAGCGGCTACTTGTCGGCTATGCTAGGGGGCATCATCGGCATTGTGGTTGGCTACCAGCTCTATACCAGCCGCAAGCAGCTGCCTACCGGCCAACGCGTATATGCCTACTCGCCCACTGACCGGGTGCATGGTATTCGCATTATGGTGCTGGGTATCTGCGTTTTTATTTTGGTCATGGCCGCCCGCCTCATTCGGCTGATGGAGGACTAGCGCCTACCCCAGCTCCACGCTAGGGTCCCAGTACAGCTTTTTGAAGTCAACTACCGTGTCGTCCTCTACGCGCACGCCTTCAGCTTCGAGGCGCTCCTGCATGGCCGTGGGCGTCGGGAAGTGGTGCCGCCCGCTGAGCTGCCCCAGCCGATTGACGACGCGGTGTGCGGGCACGGGCGCCTCCTTCTGGTGCGTAATGGCGTCGAGGTTGGAGGCCATGAGGGCGTAGCCCACGGCCCGCGCGCCCCGCGTGGCACCCAGGTAGTGCGCCACGGCGCCGTAGCTCGTGACGCGGCCGGGCGGCACCAGGCGCACCACCTCGTGCACGTCGGCAAAGTAGTTACGCTCGGGCGCGGGCGTGGTTTGGCCGGGAGGCGGGCTGGCGGGCTTCTTCATGGCGGTGAAAATACGGGCCGGCGGCGCAACCCCGGCCGGGCCGGCGCGTCCTTGCGCCCGCGCACTTGAACCCGAACTTTGCGCCGGCTGTTTCCTGACCTTCGGCCAGCTGCCGGCCCCTTTGGTGGGCTAGTAGCTGATTCCCAATTAATTTCCTGTATGCGTTTTTTTCCTGCGGCCCTGCCTTCTAAGCCCCTCGCGGGCACGGCTCCGCTGCTGCTGGCCGGGGCACTAGCCCTGCTAGGCGGCTGCCATTCCAAAACTGAAGAGAAAGGCGGCAAAGACGCCAAAAAAAATAACGGCCCCGCCCTGGTAGATGTGCTGGTGGCTAGCCCTTCGTCCGTGACCGATTCAGTAGAAGCCAACGGCGCGGTGGTAGCCAACGACTTTGTGGAGCTGCACCCCGAGGTGAGCGGCCGCCTCACCTACCTGCAGGTAAACGAGGGCCGCCGCGTGGCCAAAGGCACCGTCATTGCCCGCATCAACGACGCCGACCTGCAAGCCAACCTGCAAAAAATCCGGGCCCAGCTGCAAGTAGCCCGCCTCTCGCAAGACCGGCTGGAGAAACTGCTGAAGGTGCAGGGCGTAAACCAGGCCGACTACGACTTGGCCGTGAGCCAGGTGCGCAGTGCCGACGCCGACGCCGCCTACACCCAGGCCATGATTGCTAAAACGGTTATCCGGGCTCCTTTTGCCGGGGTGCTGGGCTTGCGCCAGGTGAGCCCGGGGGCCTATGTCACGCCCACTACCATCATTGCCACCCTCCAGGCTGATACCAAGCTCAAGGTCGATTTTACCCTGCCCGAGGCCAACGTGGGGCTAGTGCACCCGGGTACTACCGTGACAGTGCGCTTTGCCGGCAACCCGCCGCGCACCTACCCTGCCACCGTGCAGGCCCAGGAAAGCCAGGTAAACCAGACCACCCGCAACCTCACGGTGCGCGCCCTGCTGCCCGCCGGCGCTCAGGTGAGCCCCGGCACCTTTGCCAGGGTGCTGGTGCCCACCGGCACGGCCCGCCGCAGCGTGGTGCTGCCCACCAACGCCATTATGCCCGGCGATAAGTCGGACCAGGTAGTACTCGTTAAAAATGGCAAAGCCGTGATGCAGGACGTGAAAACCGGCGACCGCCAGGAAGACCAGATTGCCGTGATAAGCGGCCTCTCGGCTGGCGACTCGGTGGTGACGAACGGCGTGCTTTTCACCCAGCCCGGCAAGCCGGTGAAGGTGCGGAAGGCTAGAAAAGCCTCTTAAAAACCACCTGTCCTTGCGAGCGCAGCGCGGCAATCGCACCAGAACGTTCTAGTTCGGGTGTCGTGCTGAGGCGATTGCCGCGCTGCGCTCGCAAGCACATAAATTATTTATTATCAATCAGTTATAAGCATGAATATCTCTGAGCTATCCCTGAAGCGGCCCGTGCTCGCCACGGTGTTCAACCTGCTGCTGATACTCTTCGGTGGGGTGGGCTTCTCGTTTCTGGCGCTGCGCGACTACCCGGCCATCGACCCGCCGATTATCAGCGTGAGCACCTCCTACACGGGCGCCAACGCCGACGTGATTGAGAACCAGATAACCGAGCCGCTCGAAAAGCAGATTAACGGTATTCCGGGTATCAAGTCCATCACGTCGAGCTCGTCGCTAGGGTCCAGTAATATCACGGTCGAGTTTAACCTCGACGTGGATTTGGAGGCCGCCGCTTCCGATGTGCGCGACAAGGTGGGCCAGGGCGTGCGCTCGCTGCCGCAGGATATTGACGCGCCACCGGTGGTATCGAAGTCGGACGCCAACTCCGACAACATCCTCATCCTGGCCGTGCAGAGCCGCACCAAGAGCCTGATGGACCTCAGCGACTTTGCCGAGAACAACCTGCAGCAGCGCTTCCAGACCATCAACGGCGTGTCGGCTATCAATATCTTCGGGCAGCAGCGCTACGCCATGCGCCTGTGGCTCGACCCGGCCAAGATGGACGCCTTCCAGGTGTCATTCACCAACGTGCAGCAGGCCCTGAACGCCGAAAACGTGGAGGTGCCCGCCGGCAAAATCTACGGCGGCAAAACGGAGCTGACCATCCGCACCATGGCGCGCTTCACCACCGAGGCGCAGTTTCGCAACCTCATCTTGCGCGAAGGCAAGAACGGCATTGTGCGCCTCGGCGACGTGGCCCGCGTGGTGCTAGGCCCCGAAAGCTACGAGCAGAGCTGGAAGGTGAACGGCGCCTACGCCGTGGGCCTGGCCATTGTGCCGCAGCCGGGCTCCAACTACGTCGAAATCGCCGACGAATTTTATAAGCGCCTGGCTGAGGTGCAGAAGGAAAACAAGGCTGACATTCAGCTGCGGGTGCTCACCGACAACACCAAGATTGTTCGCAACTCCATCGATGAAGTACTTGAAACACTGGCGATTTCGTTCGGGCTGGTGGTACTGGTTATCTTCTTCTTTTTCCGCAACTGGCTCACGGCCCTGCGTCCGCTCATCGACATTCCGATTTCGCTGGTTGCCACGTTTTTCGTGATGTACCTGGCGGGCTTTACTATCAATATCCTGACCCTGCTCGGCATCGTGCTGGCCACTGGCCTGGTAGTAGATGACGGTATTGTGGTGACGGAGAACATTTTCCGCAAGCTCGAAGAAGGCATGGATATCCGCCGGGCGGCGCTGGAAGGCAGCAAGGAAATCTTCTTTGCGGTTATCTCTACTTCGCTGACCCTGGCGGTAGTGTTCCTGCCGGTAATTTTCCTGGAAGGCTTCACCGGGCGCTTGTTCCGCGAGTTTGGCGTGGTGGTGGCCGGCGCGGTGCTGATTTCGGCCTTCGTGTCGCTCACGATTACCCCGGTGCTCAACGTAGTGTTGCACCGCGAAAACAAGAATAAGGAAGGCAGCGGGCACGGCCGACTTTACGACAAAACCGAGCCGTTTTTTCAGGGCATGGAAACTGGCTACGGGCGCATCGTGGGTGGCTTTTTGCGGGTGCGGGGGCTAGCGTGGGTAGTGGTAGCCTTCTGCGCAGGCATTATCTACTTCATTGGCAAGGGGCTGCCCACCGAGCTGGCGCCTATTGAGGACCGCAGCAGCGTGCGCATGGTGCTGACCGGCCCCGAGGGCACGAGCTTCGACGCGATGGAGAAAATCAGCGGCCAGGTAGCCGCCTTCACGGCCGACTCGGTGCCCGAAAACGACTTTGTGTTTGCCCGCACCCCTGCCGGCGGCAGCGCCAACACGGCGCAGGTGCGCGTGGGCCTGGTGCCGCCCGACCAGCGCAAGCGCTCGCAGGACGATATTGCCAAGTACCTGACCAAGAAGACCAAGCGCTTCAACGACGCCCGTATTTTCGTGGTGCAGGAGCAAACCATCGCTGTGGGCTCGGGCGCCAAGAGCAGCGTGCCGGTGCAGTTTGTGCTGCAGAATACGGACCTCGAAAAGATAAAGGAGGCACTGCCCAAGTTCCTGGCCGCTGCCCGGCAAGACCCGACCTTCCAGAACGTCGATGCCAACCTCAAATTCAACAAGCCAGAGGTGCAGCTCACGTTTGACCGCCTGAAAATCCGCGACCTGGGCCTGACTACGCAAGACGTGGTAGCCGCCGTGCAGGGCGCCTTCGGCGGCCGGCGCATGGCCTATTTCCTGCTCAACGGCCGGCAGTACCAGGTAATCGGGCAGGTAGACCGCAACTCGCGTAGCGCGCCTAACGACATCAGCCGCCTCTACGTGACGAACAGCCGTGGCGAGAGCATTCCGCTTACGGCCGTGGTGCACCAAGTCGAAAACTCCAACCCCAGCACGCTCTTTCACTTCAACCGCCTGAAAGCGGCCACCTTATCGGCGCAGCTGGCCGAGGGCAAAACGGTAGGCGACGGGGTGAAGGCTATGCAGGCAATAGCCGATAAGGAGCTGGATGCCAGCTTCTCAACGGCGCTCACCGGCTCGTCGCGCGACTTTGCCGAGAGCTCGGGCAACACGGCGTTTGCCTTCGTGCTGGCCCTGGTGCTGATTTACCTGCTGCTGGCGGCGCAGTTTGAGAGCTTCCGCGACCCGCTCACCATCCTGCTCACGGTGCCGCTAGCCCTGGCCGGCGCGCTGCTCAGCCTGTGGGCGATGGGCCAGACGCTCAACATCTTCTCGCAAATCGGGATGATTATGCTCATCGGACTTGTCACCAAAAACGGCATCCTCATCGTGGAGTTTGCCAACCACCAGCGCGACGCCGGCCTACCCCTGCGCGAGGCCGTGCAGCTGGCCGCCCAGCAGCGCCTGCGCCCGATTTTGATGACCTCGCTGGCCACGGCGCTGGGTGCGCTGCCCATTGCCCTTAGCCTGGGCGCGGCCAGCACCAGCCGCAAGCCGCTGGGCACGGTCATCGTGGGTGGCATTCTGTTCTCGCTGGTGCTCACGCTGTTGGTCATTCCGGCTATTTACACTTTTGTGGCCAAAGAGCGCAAGCCGCAGGCCGAGGGCGAAACTGAAGCCATTCCGGCACACGAGCCGGCCGAAGTAGCTGCTTAGTACTCCATTTGAAAGAACGTCATGCTAAGCCTGTAGAAGCTTCTCTACCGCGCCGCTAGGGTGTCATTCGGTAGAGAGGCTTCGGCAGGCTCAGCATGAGAGATGTTTGTTTTCCATGAAATCACTGTTTATTGGCCTTGCGCTGCTCAGCCTAGGTACCGCTAGCCTCGCCCAAACGCCCGCCCCGGCCGTGCCGGCGCCCGCCATGGCAGCTAGCCCGGCCGCACCGGTGCTCACGCTGCACGAGGCCCTGCAAACGGCGCTCAAGAACAGCCTCGACCTGCAAATTGCCCAGAATACGGTAGAGGTGCAGCGCCTGCAAAACACGCTGGGCTTTGCAGGCGGCCTGCCCACGCTGGCCCTGGCGGGCAGCAACAACGTGGTGATTAACAACACGAACCAGGAGTTTAACACCGGCCAGACGACCATCCGTACCGGTGCCCGCTCCACGCAGTACAACTTCGGCCTGGCGGGGTCCTACCTGCTCTATAACGGTGGCTACGTAGTGGCCAACCGCAAGCGGCTCGATGAGTTGCAGCAAATCAGCGAACTGCAGCTCAACTCAACGGTGCAGAATGTGCTGGCCGATGTGAGCCTAAAATACTACGCCGTAGTGCAGCAGCAGCGCTACATCCGCACGCTGCAGGCCTCGGTGGAGGTGTCGCGCCAGAAGCTGCGCCTCATCGAGGCGCGGCAGGCGGTGGGGCTAGCCAACAACGCCGATAAATTTCAGGCCCAGCTCGACCTCAATGCCCAGCTCGAAACCCAGGGCCAGCAGGCGCTGGCCGCCGAGCAGGCCAAAGCCGACCTGCTGCGCGCCCTTACGATGGACTTAGCTACGCCGATAGCGCTGGAAGACAGCATTCCGGTGAGCCACGACCTGCGCTGGGCCGACATTCAGGCCTCGCTGGTGCACAACCCGGCCCTGCTGGCCGCCGACCGCCAGGTGCGCGTGAACGAACTACTGGAGCGCGTGGCCCGCGCCAACCGCTACCCCTCGCTGGGCATCAACGCGGGCACCAACTTTGCGCGCAACCAGAACGCCGTGGGTACCACGCTCTTCAACCAGAGCTACGGGCCCTACGCCGGGCTGGGGCTGTCACTACCCCTCTACTCGGGCGGTGTAAACCGGCGCCGCGTAGATGTGGCCCGCGTGAACACCAAAACGGCTGAGCTGCAGCGCACTGCCTTGCAGCAAAACTACCAGCTCAACGCCCGCAAGGCCTGGGAAGCCTACGAGCAGACCCTAGCCCTGGTCGATACGGCCGAGGCGAGCTACACCACCGCCCGCAACCTCTTGAAACTCGTGCAGATGCGCCTCGATGCCGGCCTCTCGACCCTGGTGGATGTGAAGCTGGCTCAGCAGAGCTACGAAGATGCCGGCTACCGCCTCGTCAACTACCGCTACAATGCAAAGTCGGCCGAGATAACGCTGCGGCAGCTGGCAGCCTTGCTGGCACCCTAGCGCTAGGCCCAGGATTTTACGCTATTTTCAGAAAAGCCTGTCCCACCAGCTAGTGGGGCGGGCTTTTCACTTGCTACAAGAAGCCACTCAGCACCTGAGCCCGTATTTCCTCACTAACTTCTCTTAATTACCAACCAATTAGCTACCACGTCGGGCTAAAGCCCGACTGTTTCCACCACTCTTCTTACCCGGCCCACCGGACCTGCTGCCTCTGCCTAAATCCGCTACCCTTTCTGAGCTTATGAATACTGTATCTAACATCTTGCAAATACCCATGCCAACGGCGTGCGCGTCCAGCAGGACGTATCACTGACCATCCCGAACGGCATAGTAGCCCCTACTCCGACGGCACATACAAAATCGGCCTGATGCGCGCCATTGCCACGTCGCAAAAGTAAAAAAGGGCTAGCAGGAACGACCGGCTAGCCCTTTTTTAAGCGGCTGCTTAGGAAATAGCCTAAAAGAACACCATGCTTGCTTTCGCCCTGCATAATATCTGGAGTAATGCCTAGCTTTTTGCTGCGCTCTTAGGTTAACTCGCCGCTAGCGCATTCGGCTCTCTAATTTTCGTTGTTGCGCGCGGCTTCGTCGCGGTTAAGCTTGGTGAGGAAAGAGCGCGTGAGGGGCGTTTCGCTTTCGTACCCCTTGCGGCGCTCATTGGCGGCGGCGCTTTCACCGGTGGCCGGCAGGGCGCGGTTTACCCAGGCCAGCATGTCGACGGTAGTGCCGGGCGCAATGCCGTGGAAGGTGGCCAGCAGCTTGGCGGGGAGCGATAAAATGAGCTCCCCGTCGCCGCGGCGGGCGGCGTTCCAGATGCGGCGGGCGGCGTCTTCGGCGCTCATTGTGAAGCCCGGCAGCGCATCGGCGATGCTAAACCAGGCGTATTCTTTTTTGTGGTCGCCCTTCACGTCAGCATTCTGGGCGCTGCCAGTGCGCAGCAGGCCGGGGCACACCGTAGTCACATAAATACCGTGCTGATTCAGCTCGGCCCGAAAGCCTTCTGACAACCCGACGAGGGCAAATTTGCTGGCGCTGTAGGCTGTGAGGTGCGGAATGGCCACCTTGCCCCCTAGCGACGAGATATTGATGATACGGCCCTCCCCGCGCAGGCGCATGCCGGGCAGCACCGCCTGCATGGCGTGAAAAGGCGCCCAGAAGTGTGTGTTCATGGCGTCCTCAAAATCGCGGGCATCCATGTTTTCGAGCGGCCCGCCGATGATGATGCCGGCATTATTGACCAGCACGTCAATGCCCCCAAGCTTGCTCTCGACCTCGGCTACCAGCGAGCGCACCTCAGTGGCATCGGTGAGGTCGCGGGCCAGGGCCAGAACAGTATTTTCGGTGCCGCCATAGCCGAGCAGGTCCTGGCGGGCGCGGTCCAGCTCCTGTTGGTCGCGGGCGCAAATAGCTACGCGGGCTCCTTCAAGCACGGCGCGGCGGGCCAGCACCAGGCCTAGCCCCCGCGAGCCGCCCGTGATGAGCACGGTGCGCCCCGTGAGTTCATACGAGCCGCGCCGGTTGCGCCAAACGGTAGTAGCTAGAGCGGCCAGGCCCAGGCCAGCAGCCCAGGCCCAGGAGGAAGAAGGTCGGCGGGAAGTTTTCATACCCCTCTGTATGCAGTTGGGCGGTGAAAGGTTACGTTAGGTCAGTAGCACGAAGCTTCCACTTCGTGCGTGAGCACAGCGAGCAAGTGGAACCGGACAGCCCCTAGCGCAAGTTGCTCGCTGCGCTTGCGCACGAAGCTTCCGCTTCGTGCTATGCCCCTAGTTTCGCCTTCACGCCCCTAGCTTTTCTTTAAAGAAGGCTAGCGTGAGTGCCCAGGCTTCGGCGGCGGCGTCTTTGTTGTAGCTCGGGCGCTCATCGCAGTGGAAGCCGTGGTCGGCGTAGGAAATAACGGTGTTGATATAAGGCTTGCCAGCCGCATCAACGGCGTCGATTATCGTGTGGATATTGTCTTTTGAGATGTGCTGGTCGAGTCCGCCCCAGAAGAACAGGTGCGGCGCGTGCAGGTCCTTGGCGCGGTCGGTGAGGGTGTGCAGCCCGCCGCCGTAGTACGATACGGCCGCCTGCAGCGGCAGCACGGCATTGGCCACGAAGGCCACGCGCCCGCCCAGGCAAAAGCCGATAGCCGCGATTTTGTCATTTTGCACATTGGGCTGGGCTTGCAGCCAATCGTAGGCGGCTTGCGCATCGTGGGCTAGCCCCTCGGGCGTGATGGCGCCGTAGTGCGGCATGGCAGCGGCAAAGTTGTCGTACGGAATTTCAAGGCCCGGCTCAGCCGTGCGGTGAAACAACTCGGGCGCTACCACCACGTAGCCCGCGGCGGCCAGGCGGTCGGCCACGTTGCGAATGTGGCCATTCACCCCGAAGGCTTCTTGAAAAAGAATAATGCCGGGGGCGCCAGCGGTATGTTGAGGCTGGGCTACGTAGGCGTGCATCTGGGTGCTATCAGCTACGTTCAGAACCAGCGGGTTGGGAGTACTCATAAAGAGGAGGAACTGGGAAAGGGATTTGGAGCCAGAAACAAGGCCGCAGAAGCCGATGTTTTCACCCGTCGATTCTCGTTTTCCTATTCCGCTAGCTTATGCCTACCTCCTCCACCCTGCGCTTGAGTGTGCTCGACCAGTCGCCGGTGCGGCCCGGCGCTACCTCCCGCCAAGCCTTGCAAGAAACTACGCAGCTCGCCCAGCTGGCCGACCGCCTTGGCTACACCCGCTATTGGGTAAGCGAACACCACAATACGACCACCCTAGCCGGCCCCACCCCCGAGGTGCTGCTGGCCCACCTGGGCGCCCACACCAGCCGCATCCGGCTAGGGTCGGGGGGCGTGATGCTGCCCCACTACTCGGCCCTGAAAGTGGCCGAAAACTTCAAGATGCTGGAGGCGCTGCACCCTGGCCGCATCGACCTGGGTATCGGCCGCGCGCCGGGGGCCGACCGCCTCACCGCCTACGCCCTCAACCCCAGCAATAAGTTTGAGGAGGAAGCTTTCGTGGAGCAGCTCGTGGATTTACAAGCCTACCTGCGCGACGAGCGCACGCCCGAAACCATCCACGAGCGGGTGCAGGCCATTCCGCAGATTGATACCCAGCCCGAGCTGTGGCTGCTGAGCAGCAGCGGGCAAAGTGGCGAGTTTGCGGCGCAGCTGGGCATGGGCTTCACGTTTGCGCAGTTTATCAACCCCAATGGCGGCCCGGCGGCGGTGCGTGCCTACCGGCAGCAGTTCCGGCCCTCGCCCGAGCTGGCTGCGCCTGAGGCGAGCGTGGCGCTGTTTGTGCTGTGCGCCGACACCGAAGAAAAGGCCAATGCCCTCGCCAAAGCCATGCTGATGCAACTGCTGCGCTTCGAGCAGGGCGTGCGCGGCCCCTACCCCACGGCTGCCGAAGTAGCCGCCTACCAGTTTGGTCCGCTCGAGCGGACGCGCCTGCGCCACCACCAAGGCCGCGTGGTAAGCGGCACACCCGACCAAGTGCACCAGCAGCTCTCTGAGCTAGCCGCTGCTTATGAGGTAAACGAGCTTATCCTGACCAGCATCACCGCCGACTTCGCCGACCGCCTGCGTTCTTATGAGCTGATAGCCGAGGCGTTTGCGCTCAGCCCAGCTAGCGCTGCCATGAAGTCGGACGTACTAATGAACTAGTACTTTTACACTATTCAGTTTCATTCTAAATAAAATAGCCTCTACGTGAGGCTTTTTTATTTTCCTTAAACTTC
Source organism: Hymenobacter sp. BT559 (assembly GCF_017571525.1). Lineage (GTDB taxonomy): Bacteria > Bacteroidota > Bacteroidia > Cytophagales > Hymenobacteraceae > Hymenobacter > Hymenobacter ginsengisoli. Next base: position 39,785 of record NZ_JAGETY010000011.1, read on the forward strand.
TTTCCGCCAGCACTCTATATAAAATAATTTTTCGTTTGCTTCCCAGAAGGCCTAGTAACCATGTCTGTGTTATTTGGAAAGATTCTAAAATAAGCTGCACCTTTGCACTGCGTTGAATCATTCTAAATAAGCCATGCGTCACCTTTCCACTGCTGTTCTGCTTACGAGTTTTGCTTTACCCTCCCTAGGCCAAACCCCCGCCACCAGCCCGGCGCCGGAGGGCCACTCGCGCCACGCGCCGCACCAGCGCCTGGGCACTATAGTGGGCCGCGTGACGCTAGCCGATGGCCAGACTCCCGACCATATTTCGGTACTGGTACGCGGCACTACGCACGGCACCACACCCGAGGCCGACGGCAGCTTCCGGCTAGCCGCGCCGGCCGGCTGGCAGGTGCTCAAACTCTCGGGGCTAGGGTACTCGGCACAGGAAGTAACGGTGGAAGTGCTGCCCGGCCAGACGGTAACCGCTGCCCCCCAAACCCTGGCACGCGGCAACCGCCAGCTCGACGAAGTGACCGTGACCGGCAATAAAACCCTCAACCAGCGGGCCACGGCGGTGGGCAAGCTGCCAGTGGCGCCGCTCGACCTGCCCCAGGCCACCCTCACGGTAGAGCGCCAGGTGCTGGAGCAGCAGCAGGTGCTGCATATCAGCGACGCCTTGGTGAACGCCCCAGGTGTGTACATCATGGGGGCCACGGGCGGCACGCAGGAAGAGATAGCCAGCCGGGGCTTTGCCTATACCAACAATAATACGTTTAAGAATGGCGTGCGCTACAACAATGCCATCTTGCCCGAAACCAGCTCGTTAGAGCGCTTGGAGGTGCTAAAGGGCAGCGCGGCCATCCTCTACGGTAACGTGGCGGCGGGCGGCGTGCTCAACCTTGTGACCAAAAAGCCGCGCTTCGAGCGGGGCGGCTCAGTGGGGCTGCGCGTGGGCAGCTTCGGGTTGGTGAAGCCTACGTTTGACGTGTATGGTGCGCTGGGGGCTAGCCAGAAGGCCGCCTTCCGACTGAACGGCTCGTATGAGCGCGCCGACAGCTACCGCGACCAGGTAAAGTCGAACCGCATCTACGTGAACCCGTCGGTGCTGTTCAATCTTAGCGCCAATACAACGCTGCTGCTGGAAGGCGATTTTTTGCGCGACCGCCGCACGCCCGATTTTGGCATCGGGGCTATTGACTACGTAATTCAGGAATCGCGCTCGCGGTTTTTGAACACCTCCGACGCCCTCAATGCCACCCAGCAAACCAGCGCCACGGCTACGCTCACTACCCGGCTTAGCGATACGTGGTCGGTGCGGGCCATCGGCGGCTTTCAGCGCTACGATAATGAGCTGCGGAGCGCCGCGCGACCCACGAGCATTAACAATGGCACGATGGCTGCCTTGGGCACCGCCGGCCGGCCCGGCTACGTGCCCGCCCACGCCAAGCCCAGCCTCTTTGGCAACTGGGGCCGCAACCTGCAACGTACCGAAATTGCCGAAAACTACTACCTGGCCGAGGTTGACCTGACGGGCCAGTTCCACACCGGCAGCATAGCCCACGTGTTGCTAGTGGGCGCCGATGCCGACCAGTACAACACCAACACTCTGGCCTACCGCACCCAGGCCTACGACTCAGTTAACATCCTGGACCCTAGCCGCAAGCTAGGCCCGCCCGCTGGCCGCACCACCGGCTACGACGCGCTGGGCTACGCCACCCGCACCCTCGGCAACACCCGCCGCGCGGGCTTTTATGCCCAAGACCTCGTGAGCCTGCTGCCTAATGTGAAGCTGCTGGCCGGCCTGCGCTGGAGCTACCAGGAAACTCCTAGCGACGTGTACACCTATTTGGCCACCACGGGCGTGGCTACGGTAGCCGAAAACCGCCGCTACGACAATGCCTTTTCGCCGCGCCTGGGCCTTGTCTATCAGCCCATTAAGAATACGGCCGTTTTTGCTTCTTACTCCAACTCGTTCAGCCCCAACACGGGCGTAGATGTGACGGGCAACAACCTGGCGCCTTCTATCATTGACCAGTATGAGGTAGGCTTGAAGAATGACTTGTTCAATGGCGCGCTGTCGGCCAACGTCACGCTCTACCGCATTGTGAACAGCAACCAGTCTCAGACCGTGTTGCAGAATGCACCCTATTATAACCCCAACTTCCCCAGCGCCCAGGAGCTAGCCGGCGAAGTGACGAGCAAGGGCCTCGAAGTAGATGTGCAAAGCAAGCCCTACCTGGGCTGGTCGATGCTGGCCGGCTACAGCTATAATAACACCGCCTATACCAAGAGCACCCTCTACCCCGACGGCAGCCGCCTGCGCTACAACCCCGCCCATACCGCCAACCTGAGCGTGTTCTACAACTTCAATGGGGCCTTTAACGAGGGCTTCCTACGCGGCCTCTCGGTGGGTGCTACCGGCTACTACGTGGGCGACCGCCTGGCCGGCCGCAACCCGCGCCTGGTAGACCCGGTGACCGGCGCCGCCGGCTACAATGATGCCTTCAAGCTCATCGCCCTGCCCAACTACGTGCTCTTCGATGCCAACGTGGCCTACAGCTACCAGCGCTTCACGCTGCGCGCCAAGCTCGCCAACATCCTCAACGAGCTGAGCTACAATGTGCACGACGACAACAGCATCAACCCCATTGCGCCGCGCACCTACTCGGCCACGTTGAGCGTCAAGCTGTAAATCCTCCGTAATCAGCCAGCAGACCGTCATGCTTTGACAAGCACAGCATGACGGTCTGCTGGCTAGTATTCTCTTCGGAACAACAGGTTAATACGCGAACGCCGTCCGGTGCTTTTGCACAAACTCGGCCCAGCGCACGGGCTGCTGCCCGGTGATGCCGGGGAAGTTATCAAACGTATCGTCGGCACCCGGAATGGTGTGGGCCGCGTAGCGCTTGTAGTGGTCGTACACGCAGCTCATGTAGGCCATTTCGGCCCCGGCCGCGCGCATATTTTCGAGAAAAATCTCGGGTGGCAGCGCCTCATAGCGAAATGGCTGGCTCAGCTCCTGCTGCATGATAGCCGCGATTTCGCCATACGATTTGGCATCGTAGCCGAGCCGGTAGGTGCGGCCGGCGTGCTGCTCGGGGTGCAGCAGCGCCTGCGCGGCCGCCAGGGCCACATCTTCGGCATCGACCCAGCTTAGGCGGGCATCGCCAGTAAATTGCTGAATAACACCCTGCTTCACCACCTGCGTACCACCGTAGCTCAGCAGGTTTTGCATAAAGGTTTCGGGCCGCAAATGCGTAGACGAAAAGCCCGACCACTCGATGTAGCGCTCCACGAGCTGGTGCCAGGCCCAGTGCGCCACGGTGGTATCGTCGCGCCCGCAGGCACCAAGGTGCACAATGTGCTGCACGCCAGCCTCCTTGGCCTGGTCCAGAAACGCCTTGCTTTGGCGCAGCATATCCACGGTGTAGCCCGTCACGAGCAGGGCGCGGTTAATGCCTTGCAGGGCCGGAGCCAGGGTTTCTTCTTTATCAAAATCCAGAATGACAGTGCGAATGCCCTGGGCTTCGAATGGCTGCGCCTTGTCGGGCGAGCGCACGGCGGCCACCAGCGTGCAAGCATCGTCGGCCTGGAGGCGGCGCAACGTGTCACCGCCAATCTGGCCGGTAGCGCCGGTAACGAGGATAGTTGGTTTGGAAACGGACATGCGGAAGCCAATGGTGAGGTTTCATAACCGCCCCTCTCGGCCAGATGTTCGACACCGCTAGCCCCTGGCTGCGCCCATCGTCTGCCAGGTTTCCCAGCCCAGCTTGAGAATAAAGGCGCTCACGACCACCAAAAACAGCACCCGCACGAAGCCCGTGCCGCGCCGCAGCGCCAGCCGCGCCCCTAGCGAAGAGCCCAGCACGTTGCAGGCGGCCATCGGCAGGGCATAATAATACAGCACCTGCCCGGTCGAGATAAAGTAGGCTAGCCCAGTGATATTGGTGGCAATATTGACCACCTTGGCCGAGGCCGAGGCCGCCAGAAAGTCGTAGCCAAACAACCCCACGAACGCAAACAGCAGCAAGCTGCCCGTACCCGGCCCGAAGAACCCGTCGTAAAATCCGATGCCGGCGCCCAGCGCAATGCCCGTCCACAGCTCGCGGCGGCCGTGCAGGCGCGGCGCGTGCAGGCTGCCAAAATCCTTGCGCCAGAAGGTATAGGCGGCCATCAGCACCAGCAGGGCCAGCACCAGCGGCTTCACCAGGTCTTTGTTGAGGCCGCTCACTGCCCGCGCCCCTAGCAGCGCGAAGCAGCCCGCCACCACCGCCGCCACGGCCACGGTGCGCCAGTTGATGGACACGCCCGCTAGCCCCCGCAGATACCGAAAAGCCGACGCTGAGGTGCCCGCCAGGCTAGCTACTTTGCCGGTGCCGAGCACTGTAGGTACCGGCACCTTGGGTAGCAGCAACAACAGGGCCGGCAGTTGAATGAGCCCCCCGCCGCCCACCATGCCATCGATGAGGCCGGCTAGCAGTGAGGCCGCGCACAGGAGCGGAAGGGTATAAGACGGGTCGCTAAGGGGCATTTTGGTGAATAGCAACTAAAGCAAGAACGTCATGCTTCGACAAGCGCAGCATGACGTTCTCTTTACAAACAAGTCAATTTCTTAAAACGGCGGCTCTTCGCCAAAGCTGTTGCTCTTGGGGAAGGGCACCGGCGAGGGTGCGTCGTTCATACGCGAGCCTAGCCGGATGGTATTGGGCGCTCCAAAGCCACCGCCCGGCGCGGGCCCGCCGGCCGGCTCCGAGTCGAAGCTGCTACTAGGAAACGAGTTAGACGAGAAGGCCGGTGCGCCGCCGAAGCCGCCCGCATCGCCGCCCCCATCGAAGCCGTCGAGGTCGGCAAACTTGGTGAAGCGGCCGATGAACTTGAGCTGCACCGTTTCCAAAGAGCCGTTACGGTGCTTGGCAATGATAACCTCGCCCATACCCTGGGTCGGGTTGCCCATTTCATCTTCCGTAATCTTATAATATTCAGGTCGATACAGGAAGATAACCATGTCGGCGTCCTGCTCGATAGAGCCCGATTCGCGAAGGTCACTGAGTTGGGGCTTCTTGTCGCCGCCGCGCGTTTCTACCGAGCGCGAGAGCTGCGACAGCGCAATTACCGGCACGTTTAGCTCCTTGGCAATGCCCTTGAGGGCTCGCGAAATGCTGGCAATTTCCTGTTCGCGGTTGCCGCCCTTGCCGCCGTCGTTGCCGCTCATCAACTGTAGGTAGTCAATGATAATGAGCTGGATATCGTGCTGCGACTTGAGGCGCCGGCACTTGGCCCGCAGCTCACGAATGCTGAGCGCGGGCGTGTCGTCGATGTAAATCGGGGCCGTGGAAAGCGACGAAATCTTGTGGTTGAGTTGCGCCCACTCGTAGTCGGCGAGGTTGCCCTTCTTGATTTTCTCCGAATCGAGCTCCGCCTCAGCCGAAATCAGACGATTGACGAGCTGAAGCGACGACATTTCGAGCGAGAAAATGGCCACCGGCTTCTTGAAATCAACCGCCGCGTTGCGCATGGCCGATACCACGAATGCGGTTTTGCCCATGCCGGGGCGAGCCGCAACAATCACCAAGTCAGATGGTTGCCACCCGCTGGTCACGCGGTCGAGGGCCGAGAAACCGGTGGGCACACCGGTGAGGCCGTCCTTCTGGTGCTTCTTTTCTTCGAGCTCCTTGATGGCCTTCACCATCAGGTCCTGCATCGAGTCGACGCCCTTGCGCATGTTGTCTTCCGACACCTGGAAGATGTTCTTCTCTGTGGAGTCGAGCAGCTCAAATACGTCGGTGGTTTCCTCGTAGGCGTCGCGCAGGATGTCGGTGGCCGTGCGAATGAGCTCGCGCTTGATGGCGGCCTCCAGAATGACCCTAGCGTGCGCCTCGATGTTGGCCGCCGAGTTGATGTGCATGGTGAGGCCGGCCACGTAGCCCACCCCACCGGCGGCTTCGAGCTCGCCCATCTCGCGCAGCTCCTGCACCACGGTAAGCTGGTCGATAGGCTCCGACTTATCAAACAAGTTACTTATGGCCTTGTAGATGCGCTGGTGGCCATCCTTATAAAAGCTGTGGGCTTTCAGGATATCAACCACCGTAGTGAGCGCGTCTTTTTCGAGCATGAGGGCACCTAGCACGGCGGCTTCCATTTCGAGGCGCTGGGGCGGCAGCTTGCCGGTGGGCGACATGGGCACGGGCGCGCGGCTACCGCGCACACCCTGAAAGGCGGCAGCAGCGCGGGCCGCAGATTGCTTGAGGCGGTCGTCCATACGGTCGTTCATTGAAGGGTAGGCAGGGCAAAAGACGGGTAACAGCGCAGGTAATTGCTTTCGACGGAAAGCGGCCGGGCAACCAGTGCCCGAACTAACAAAGCTAACCAATAAGTGTCCGAAAAGAAAGCCAAAGCTGGGCTATTGTTTGGAAGGCTGGCCCGGCCCGAGCGCAGGCCCGGCCGTACTTTCGCGCCCTGCAACCGGCTGGCAACAGGCGGCTTAGCCCGTGGCGGGCGGCCTGGGCATCGCTAGCCAGCTCGACTCCAACCAGATACTAAACAACTAATCATAAGACACTTGGAAAATATTCATCTCATCGCCGTTGGCGGCAGCATTATGCACAACCTGGCGCTGGCGCTGCACCGGCGCGGCGCACACGTAACGGGCTCCGACGACGAGATATTTGAGCCGGCCCGCACCCGGCTGGCGGCGGCCGGCTTGCTGCCCGAGGCCGAAGGCTGGTTTCCGGAGAAGATTCATACCGACCTCTCGGCCGTGATTGTGGGCATGCACGCCCGGCCCGACAACCCCGAACTGGCCCGCGCTCAGGAGCTAGGCCTCAAAATCTACTCGTTTCCGGAGTACATCTACGAGGCCAGTAAAGACAAGCAGCGCATCGTAATAGGCGGCTCGCACGGCAAGACGAGCATTACGGCGCTCATTCTGCACGTTTTGCGCTTCCACAACCGGCAGTTTGACTACGCCGTGGGCGCGCAGCTCGCGGGCTTCGACCTGATGGTGCAGCTCACGGATGACGCGCCGATTATCATCATCGAAGGGGACGAGTACCTATCGTCGCCGGTAGACCGCCGGCCCAAGTTTCACCTCTACCAGCACCACATTGGCGTGATTTCGGGCATCAGCTGGGACCACATCAACGTGTTTCCGACCGAGGAAATCTACCGCGAGCAGTTCGAGATTTTTGCCCGCCAAACCCCCAAGGCCGGCGTGCTCATCTACGACCGCGACGACGAGCAAACGCAGCTCGTGGCTGTGCCCACTAGCCCCGATGTGACGTACGTAGGCTACGGCCCGCACGAGCACGTTATCCGCGATGGCCAGACCTTCCTCATAACTAAAAAGGATGAGGAGGTGCCCATTCAGGTATTTGGCGAGCACAACCTGCGCAACATCTCGGCGGCTAAGGAGGTGTGCAAGCAGCTGGGCATCAAGGGCAAAGATTTTTATAAGGCAGTCGCTACCTTCAAAGGCGCGGCGCGGCGCCTAGAGCTGGTGCAGGCCGGCGCTACGTCGGTGGTATACAAAGACTTTGCCCACGCGCCCAGCAAGCTACGCGCCACGGCGGCGGCCCTCAAGCAGCAGTTTCCGAAGCGGCGGCTGGTGGCCTGCCTCGAATTGCACACGTTCAGCTCGCTCAACCCGGCGTTTTTGCCGCAGTACGCGCACTGCTTCGACGCGCCCGATGTGGCCGTGGTGTACTTCAACCCTCACGTGCTGGAGCACAAGCGCCTGCCACCGCTAGCCCCCGAGGCAGTGGCCGAGGCCTTTAAGCGGCCCGATTTAAAGGTCTTTACCGATAGTAAGGCTCTGGCCGAGTTCCTGCATGCCCAGCAGTGGGCCGATACTAATTTGCTGCTGATGACCTCCGGCACCTTCGACGGCCTGGACCTGACAGCGCTGGCAGCGGAGGTAGTGAAATAACCTGCGCTTCTGCTGCTTTATGCGTTACCTACTCACTCCCTGCACGGTGTACACGGGTACCGACGTGCTGCCCAACCACGCGGTGCTCCTCAACGACGGCCGCATTGAGGCGGTGCTGCCCGCCACTGCCGAGCTGCCCGCCGACGTGCCCCGCCGCGATGGCCGCGGCCTGAACCTGGCGCCGGGCTTCGTCGATTTGCAGATTTACGGCGGGGCTAGCGGCCTGTTTTCGGTCGAGCCCACGCCCACCGTACTGGCCGACCTGCGGGCGCATACGCTGCGCCACGGCACCACCAGCTTTTTGCCGTGCCTGCCCACCAGTCCGCCCGCACTGATGCGCGAGGCTCTGGCTACGGTGCAGGCGGCGCTACCGTCCATGCCCGGCCTGCTAGGCCTGCATTTGGAAGGCCCGTACATCAACCCCGTCAAGAAGGGCGCACACCAGGAAGCGTTTATTCAAACCCCTACCCTAGCCGATATTGAAGAGCTGCTAAATGAGGCGGGCGGCGCCTTGCGCTTCATGACGCTAGCACCCGAGCGGGTGAGCCCGGCCGTGGTGGCCCGGCTGCGGACGGCGGGCGTGGTGCTGTCGGCGGGCCACTCGGCGGCTACGTATGAGCAGGCCACGGCGGCATTTGACCAGGACTTTACCACGACTACGCACCTGTTCAATGCCATGTCGGGCTTCGAGAGCCGGGCGCCGGGGCTGGTGGGCGCTGTGTACGACCACCCCGCCGCCCACGCCAGTATCATTGCCGATGGCGTGCACTGCGCCTACGCTGCGGTGCGCGTAAGTCAGAAAATGATGGGCGAGCGCCTGTTTCTCATCACCGACGCCGTGACGGCCAGCTCTACCGGCGCCTACCGCTTTCATCAACAAGATAACTACTTCGTAGATGAAAAAGGCACCCTAGCCGGCTCGGCGCTCACGATGCTGCTGGCGGTGCGCAACTGCGTGCAGCACGTGGGCCTGCCGCTGGCCGAGGCCCTGCGCATGGCCTCGCTTTACCCCGCCCGGGTGGTGGGGCTAGCCCACGAAATCGGGCGCATCGAGCCCGGCTACCGGGCCGACTTGTGCTTATTTGACGATGATTTTCAAGCCCACGCTACCATACTTCGGGGCGAGTGGTACGCGGCTTAATTGCTTAAAGTAAAAAGCTCATCCCTAACATACGGCCGTATGTTAGGGATGAGCTTTTTACTTTGAATCCTTCTTCGGCCGGCCGCTGTCATTGACCAGCAGCACGGCCAAGGCCGTGAGGCTCAGGCGCAAGGCCCACTTGGCGGCGCGGCTCATTTGCGTTTCTTTTTGGCGGTGGGGTCTTCGATGGGTGCTTTGGCAAATATCTCATTGGCCTCCAGCACTTTCATGGTGCAGCTACTGCCGCCCGAGTTGTCGTCGCAGGTGGTGCCCACGATGTGGCCATCCTCAAAATCGAAGTAGCAGTTGGGGCAGCCCACGCCCGTGATGACGTAGCGGCTGGCGTTGGGCGTGAGGTAATAGGTGCTGTCGTCGGTGCCGCGTAGCGGCAGGGCCATGGCCCGGTAGGCGCCGTTTTGGTGGCCCATGCCGATGAGGTAATACACGGGCTGCTTTTCCTCGCTGCCGGGCGCCTTGCGCACCATGATGCGGTCGATAACCGTGCCGTCGTCGAACTGCCGAATGAGCGCTGCCGCCATTACGGCCTGCGACAGCTTGTATTTCACAGTCCCTTTACCATCAAGATGCATAATCTGATGGCTGCTGGCTGAGCCCGACAGCGAGGCGCCGGCGGCATCGCTCAGGCGCTGGGCTTCGCGGGCGGGGTCGCTGCTCTCGCGGCGTCGGGTAGTCTCGCAAGATGTCAGCATCAGCAAGCCACTAAGCAACCCCAGCAGCAACAATCCAAACAAACGGGGTAGAGTACGCATATAGGCAGCCTTCCTTCTCTCTTAGCTCGTGAACGCCCTCATACGTGGCAGCGCGCCGATTTGGTTTAGCCCACTGCCTCAGCTAGCCCGCACTGCTCAGCAAAAAAGGCGCGCCGGGCTAGCCGACGCGCCTTTTTACCGTGAACCTGTTCAGGAGGTTAGGAAGCCGGTCCGACCGCTTTCAACGGCCGGACCGGTGCCACGACAGCGAAGCGTATTTTCCCAACAGCTTCGGTAGTTACCAGGAGTGGGCCCTAGCGGGGCTTGTAATATTTCTGGGCCTCGGGCAGCAGACTCTTGATGTCGGCAATGCGCTGGGCATCGGCGGGGTGGTCGGAGAGGAAAACCGGCGTGCTGTTCTGGCTCTGGGCCGCCATGCGCTCCCAGAACGGGATGGCACCGGCCGGGTCATAGCCCGCCATGGCCATGAAAATCAGGCCCAGGTGGTCGGCCTCGCTTTCCTGGCGGCGGCTGAAGGCCAGGGCGGCACCCTGCTCGCCAGCCCCGATTACGGTATTAAACAGGCTACCCGTGGCGGTAGGGTTTTGCGAAACCGCCGTGGCCAGCGCCGTGCCGCCCAGTTGCAGGGCTAGTTGGTCGCTCATACGCTCGGCGCCGTGCTTGGCCACGGCGTGCGAAATTTCGTGCCCTAGCACTACGGCCAGGCCGTTTTCATCGCGGGTGAGCGGCAGAATACCTGTGTACACCGCCACCTTGCCGCCGGGCATGCACCAGGCGTTCACCGTTTTGGGGTCATCGATGAGGTTAAACTCCCATTGGTAGCCGTCGAGCTGGCTGCTCTGGCCCTGCTGCTTGAAATATTGCTCCACGGCGGCGGCTACGCGCTGGCCCACGCGGCGCACCATGGCCACTTCTTCGGCATTGGTAGAAAGTTTGGCAGTGCCCAGCGTTTGCTTGTATTGGGTTACGGCCAGCGTATTCATCTCGCTGTCTGACACCAGGCTGAGCTGGCGGCGGCCCGTAATCGGCACGGTGGTGCAGCCGGCGGCTAGCAGCAAGCTGCTAGCTAGTAGGAATTTCTTGAACATGAAAAAAGTGCTGATAAGGGTTAGAGAAAGAGTGGACTAGCCCGGCTTGGCGTAGCGAATCTGGGGCCAATAAAGCAGCCGGGCCCTGCAGGCTATACGCAACCGGGCGGGGGAAATGTTTACTTTGTGCAGCGAGGGGCCGCGTGGGCCCTGCACCGGGCCAGCCCCGCCACTACTCGCCTTTTCCGATAGCCTCTTCCCATGAAAATTATCTGCATCGGCCGCAACTACGCCGACCACATTGCCGAGCTGCACAACGAAACGCCCGCCGCCCCGGTCATTTTCCTCAAGCCCGAAACGGCGCTGGTGCAGCGCGGCCAGCCCTTCTTCGTGCCCGACTTTTCGAAAGACGTGCACCACGAGCTGGAGCTGGTGCTGCGCATCAGCAAAAACGGCCGCCACATCGAGGAAAAATTTGCCCATACGTACTTCGACGCCATTGGGCTAGGCATCGATTTTACGGCCCGCGACCTGCAGAGCGAGCTCAAGAAAAAAGGCCTGCCCTGGGAGCTGGCCAAGGCCTTCGATGGCTCGGCCCCCGTGTCGCCCACCTTCAAGCCGGTGGCCGAGTTTCCCGATTTTGCCAACATCAACTTCCGCCTTGAAGTAAATGGCGAGGTGCGTCAGCAGGGCAACTCGGGCCTGATGCTGCACCCGTTCGCCAAGATTCTCAGCTTCGTGTCGCAGTACATTACCCTCAAGCAGGGCGACCTCATTTTCACCGGCACGCCGGCCGGTGTGGCGGCCGTGCAGCCCGGCGACGAGCTGGTGGGCTACCTCGAAGACGAGAAAATCCTGGAAGTACCCGTGCGCTAGGCCCTATTCCGCAAGGTGTAGCGACGCATCCCCGCGTCTCATCGTTGTACGATAGCCGACCGTGCCGTTGCGCACCAGCCAGCCTTTTCGCTTCACGATAGCCGCCCGCTACCCCTAGCGGCGCGGCCCCGAGATGCAAGAATGCGTCGCTACACCCGGTTATCTCCTTTCCGTTATCAAGCCTTATTATTTTGCTGAATATCAAACTACTGCGCCAGCTCACGCTGCCGGCGCTGGGCGGTTTACTATTGCTAGCCACCATCGGCCATAGCCAAGACGATGGCCAGGACGACACTACCACGCGCCGCGTGAGCGGGCCGATAAAGCCGGCCCTGGCGGCCGGCAAGGTCGAAGTGGCGCCGGGTTATTTCCTGTTTCCGATTGCGCCGGGGCAGCCGGGCTTTCTGGCGGCCAGCATGGGGGAGCTGCGGCCCAACCACTTTCACGGCGGCCTCGACATCAAGACCGGCGGCGGCGTGAACAAACCCGTGTATGCCGCGGCCGATGGCTACATCTCGCGGCTCAAGCAGTCGGCCTTCGGCTACGGCAACGTGCTGTATATCACGCATCCCAACGGCCTGACGACCGTGTATGGCCACCTCAACAAATTTGAGGGGCTAGTCGGGGCCGAGCTGCTGCGCCGCCAATACGAGAAGCAGACCTACGAGCTGGAGCTGTTTTTTCAGCCCGGCCAGTTTCCGGTGAAGCGCGGCGAGGAAGTGGCGCTATCGGGCAACACCGGTGGCTCGGCCGGCCCGCACCTGCACTGGGAAGTACGCGATGCCCAGGACCGCCAGCTCAACCCCTTGCAGTGGGGCGGCTTTTCGGAAATCCAAGACCACACCGGGCCCACTTTGCAGGCGCTGGCCGTGGAGCCCCTAGCCATCACGGCCAGGGTGCGCGGGCGCTTCGAGCGGGCCGTGCTGGTGCCCAAGCTGCAGCCCGCGCCCGGCGCGGCTACGGTGTGGCCCGATACGGTGCGCTGCTTTGGGCAGGTGGGCCTGCTGCTGCAGGGCTTCGATAGATTTGATAATGCCTGGAATAAAAACGGCATCCAGCGCGTGACGGTGCGCGTGAACGGCCAGCCACACTATCAGCACATTATCGACGCGGTCCCCTTCCCCAACGGCACGCGCCAGGTCAACAACTTCGTTGACTACGCCTACGCCCGCACCGGTGGCCGCACCCTGCAAAAGCTGTGGGTGGAAGACGGCGACGACCTGCCTTTCTACACACCCGCCGGCCTGGGCAAAGGCAAGCTCGACGTAGAAGACGGCAAGGTGTATAGCATTGATTTTGAGCTGGCCGACGCCTACAACAACAAGGCCACCGCCCACCTGGTGCTGCGGGGCGAAAAGCCTGCTGACTACACCAAGCTGCCCGGCGCGGCCGCGCCGGGCAAGCCCAAGCTCAACTACGACATCACCCGCAATTTGCTGCGGGCCACGGCCCTGCACGCCCCCACCGATACCGCCGGCCAGCCCCAGTACCTGCTACTGCGGCGCGGCGGCCGGCAGCTAGCCCTGCGCCCCAGCTACTCGGTAGGCGCGGCCACTACCTACCTCTACGACCTGCGCGCCGGCCTGCCTGACTCGCTGCTGCTCGGCGACTTGCATCAGGCCTTCGACCGCCAGGCGATGATTCCGCCCGGCCAGGAAACCAACTACGCCACGCCCTACCTCAACGTGGTGTTTGGCGCCCAAACGTTGTTTTCTAACCTCTACCTGAGCACCTTGCACCGGCCCGATGCCGGCCCCGCCGCGCCCGAGAGCTGGACGGTGGGCACGCCCCTGGTGCCGCTCTACCTGCCGCTGCGCCTCACCCTGAAGCCCGCCAGCCCGCCAGCCGACCGCCCCCGCACGGCCATCTACAGCGTGTCGGCCAACGGCGGGCGGGCCTACGTAGGCGGCACCTGGAACGAAGCCGGCGACCAGATTTCGGCCAATCTCAAGCAGTTCGGCCAGTTTCGGCTCTACACCGATACCAAGGCGCCCTCGGCCCAGCTCGTGAGCCGGGCGGGCGGCCAGCTCACCTTCCACGTAGGCGACGATATGTCGGGGCTCGCCTCGTATAAGCTGCTAATAGGTGGGCGCTTCCGCCTGCTGCGCTACGAGTACAAGAATGCTACGCTCTTCACCGTGCCGAGCGACACGCTAGGCCCCAAGCTGCGCGGCCCCGCCGAGCTACACCTGGCCGACCAGGCTGGCAATGAAAAGGTTATCCCGCTGACTTTGTAGCCTACTCAATCTATATTAAACTCGGTTGTCATTACTTCGCAGGCTCGCCATGACAACTGCGTTTGAAGTTCATGTACTCTTAACTAATTAACCTTTCCTACCATGCTTCCCGAGCCCGGCACCCTAGCCCCCGATTTCACTGCCCCCGACCAGCACGGCAGCCCGTTCACGCTGAGCAGTCTGCGCGGCCAGCGCGTGGCGCTTTATTTCTACCCCAAGGACGACACACCCGGCTGCACCGCACAGGCCTGCAACCTGCGCGACAATGAAGGCCAGTTAGCTGCCCAGGGTATTAAGGTGGTAGGCGTGAGCACCGACGACACGGCCTCGCACGGCAAGTTTGCGGCTAAGTACGACTTGAACTTTCCTCTCATTGCCGATGCCGACAAGACCATCGTGAACGCCTACGGCGTGTGGCAGGAAAAGAAAAACTACGGCAAAACCTACTGGGGCACCGTGCGCACTACGTTTTTGCTTGACGCCAATGGCGTGATTGAGAAGGTTATCAAGCGCCCCGACACCAAGGAGCACGCCGCGCAGGTGCTGAAGTAGCGTCTTGCTTTATTCTACTCATTCACCAGCAGAATTTTGCCGATATGCTCGCTGCTGGCCATAAGCTGCTGCGCCTCGGCCGCCTGGGCCAGCGGGAAAGTGCGGTAAATAACCGGCTCCAGCTGCCCAGCAGCGGCTAGCGGCCACACGTACTTTTCAACCTCGGCGGCCAGCGCGGCTTTAAACTCGGCCGAGCGCGGGCGCAGCATGCTGCCGCTGAGGCGCAGGCGCTTGGTCATGATGTCGAGTAGGTTGATTTCGACTTTGGCGCCCTGCATGGCGTTGAGGTATTGCAGGCGGCCATCGGGGGCTAGCAGGCGCAGGTTTTTGGCGGTGTAGTCGCCGCCTACCATATCCAGAATCACGTCGATTTTTTCGTCCCTAAACGCCTGCTCGAAGTCCTCGTGCTTGTAGTTGACGCACCGGGCAGCCCCTAGTCGCTCGCAAGCCTGGCACTTGCTGGGCGAGCCAGCAGTAGCCAGCACCCGGTGCCCCAACGCATGCCCTAGCTGAATGAGCGTGAGGCCGATGCCGCTGCTGCCGCCGTGCACCAGCACGGTTTCGCGGGGCTGCAAGGCAGCGTCCTGAAACACATTGGCCCACACCGTGAAGGTGGTTTCGGGCAGGCTGGCGGCCTGCTCCAGCGACCAGCCAATGGGCACGGGCAGGCAGTGCCGAGCATCTACGGCCGCATACTCGGCGTAGGCGCCCTCGCTCAGTAGGGCGCACACGTGGTCGCCCACCTGCCAGCGCGGGGCGGCACCCACAGCCACTACCACGCCGGCCACCTCCAGGCCGGGCACCACGCCGGCCACCGGCTGGCCGCCGTATTTGCCCTCGCGCAGCGCGATATCGGAGCGGTTGAGGCCAGCGGCTTTTACCTTGATGAGTACTTCGTGGGCGGCGGGCACCGGCTGCGGGCGCTCTTGCAGCTGCAACACGTCGGGGCCGCCGGGGCGGACAATCACAATGGCTTTCATACAGATAGAAGGGAGGCAGCCCTGCCCGGGCGGCAGCAAGTGGCTGCTGCTGTAACCCAATGCACGGCTGGCGGGTTATGGCGAGGGCATTTCCCCACCCTTATTCTTCACTTTACTCATGGAAAAATTAACCGGAAAAGTAGCCCTCGTAACGGGCGCAGGCAAAGGTATTGGCAAGGCCATTGCCGTAGCGCTAGCCCACGAAGGTGTGCACGTAGGCCTGGTGGCCCGCTCCGAGAGCCAATTGCAAGAGGTAGCCGCCGAGCTGCAAAAGCTGGGCGTGAAAACCAGCTTCGCCGCTGCCGATGTAGCCGACGAAGCCGCCGTGAACGCCGCCGTGGCCCACATCACCGGTGAATTGGGGCCGCTCGACATTCTGATTAATAACGCGGGCATTGGCACGTTTGCCAAGTTTCTGGACATGCCGCCGGCTGATTGGGAGCACATTATCCGGGTCAACCTGCTAGGGGTGTACTACGTGACGCGCGCCGCCCTACCGGCTATGATAGCGCGCCAATCGGGCGATATCATCAATATTTCCTCAACCTCGGGGCTGCGCGCCGCGGCGGGCAGCAGCGCCTACAGCGCCTCCAAATTTGCCGTGATGGGCCTGAGCGAGGCGCTGATGCAGGAAGTGCGCAAGCACAACATCCGGGTTTCGGCGCTTACGCCCAGCACCGTGGCTACTGAGCTGGCCATCAACAATAACCTCACCGATGGCAACCCCGAAAAGGTGATGCAGCCCGAGGATATCGCCGAGTTTATCATCGCGCAACTGAAGCTGAACCGGCGCATCTTCATTAAGGAAGCCGGGCTATGGTCGACTAACCCGTAGCAGAAACAGGTGTTCAGCTGCGCATAAAGAACGTCGTGCTCGACAAGCGGACGCCAGATGAGCATGACGTTCTTTATTATTAAGCCCTGTTCACCAGCAGTTTATTCTACGTGAAATAGCACCTTCACTGCTGTTACAAAAAAGTTAACGCCAATAGCTAGGGTCAGAAAACCCATAATGCGCGACAAGGCCGCCATACCAGGCCGGCCCATGAGCCGGGTGAGGCGCAAGGAGGAAACCAGGATGAGAAAAGCCGCTGCGGCTACCAGCGCAAAGCCCAGCACCGTCATGGCCTTATCGGCGTAAGTGGGGCGAATAAGGCCGATGCAGAGCGCCATCGAGCCGGGCCCCGACAGCATGGGCATGGCCAGCGGCGTGAAGCTGATATCGTCTTTGTGCTTGCTCTCTTCGAGGGCATCGGGGCCCACGCGGTCGCGGTTGGCGCCGGGCGTCAGCAGGTCGAAGGCCGAGCGCATAAGCAGGATGCCGCCCGCAATGCGCAAGTGCTGAATATTGATACCGAAGAAGTTAAGAATATACTGCCCGCCAAAAAACGCCACCGACAAAATCGCTACCATGTAGCTGCACGAGCGCAGCGCCGTGGCCGTGCGCTCAGCATTAGTGTCGGTGTCGGTGAGCGTCAAGAACATCGGCATCGCCCCGAAGGGGTTGACAACCGAGAAGAGGGTAGTGAAGGTGGCAATCAAAACTTCCATGCCTCAAAGGTATTGGATGGCACCGGCTGCCCAGGGTTTGCGTAGTAGAATTAGTCAATTTCTACAGCTGCTGCTCATCTTTACAGTCCAATTCACCTTTCCCCACCTGCTTTTCTGCCTGCGTGCCTACTCTTTACTTTATTTTATACAGCCTGGGGCTGCTGCTCGGCGGCGCGGGTGTGCTGGCCACGCTGCTACCGCTGTTGCGCCAAACTGCTTGGTGGATTCGGGTCTTTGATTTTCCGCGCCTCCAGATTGTAGGCGGGCTCCTCCTGAGCGTACTGCTACTAGAGCTGCCTGGTGGCCGGCCAGCACTAGCCCACGCGCCGCTGCTCGTGGTGGCTATGGGCGCGGCGGTTCTGTATCAGGCCACGCGCATCTGGCCCTACACACCCTGGCACCGCAAGCAGGTGCAGGACAGCCAGCGCCCTGCCACAGACAATGCCAACCACCTCAGCCTGCTGGTTACCAACGTACTAATGTACAACCGCGATGCCTCGCGCTGCCTGGGCGTCATTCGCGAGCAGCGGCCCGACATTGTACTAGCCGTCGAAACCGACGAGTGGTGGCTGAGCCAGCTGGCTGGCCTCGCGAAAGAGTACCCGCACACCTGCCACGCCCCGCTGCCCAATACCTATGGTATGCTGGTATTTTCGCGCCTGCCGCTACTGTACAAAGAGATACAATTTATTCTCGACCCCGGCATTCCATCTTTTCACGGGCGGGTGCGCCTGCCGAGCGGCGTCGAGGCCAACCTGCACTTTTTGCACCCCAAGCCGCCCGCGCCCCAGGAGTCGAAAACCAGCACCCGGCGCGATGCCGAGCTACTGCTGGTGGGCCGCGCCATTCAGGCCCACGACGGACCTACCATCGTGGCGGGCGACCTCAACGACGTGGCTTGGAGCCATACCTCCGAGCTGTTTCGACGGCTAGCCCGCCTGCTCGACCCGCGCGTGGGCCGGGGCCTGCTGCCCACTTTTCACGCCGATTATAAGCTATTGCGCTGGCCCCTTGACCACGTCTTTCATTCGGCGCACTTCCGCTTGCAGGCCCTCAAGCGCCTGCCGCATATCGGTTCCGACCACTACCCTATTTTTATTCGCCTCAGCTACGAGCCGCAGGGCTGGCAAACCCAGGAAGCCGAGCTGGAAACCCCCGATGCTGCCGACCGCCTCGAAGCCCGCGAAAAGATTCAGGAGGCCGCTACCGAAGAAGCCGAGGCCTAGCCATTGCCCTTAAGCTGAGCGGCCCGCCCGATTATCCCGAAGGATAAGCAGGCGGGTCGCTCTTATAATCTACACAAATAATTGACACTCAGTAGTTCAACGAATAATAAATAGGGTTATGCAAAAGGTACTCAACTTATAAAACCTGCTTACCAGCCTTGGCACGCACATTGGCTTCGGCACTAGCGGGCAGGGTACGGGTCCGAACGGTCGGCTTACTTTTGGCGCTGGCTATGGGCAGCGGAATACGGCTGATGAGGGTGCTGAGGCGGCCGCGGCCATTACGCACAATCGGGCGCAGGTTCAGGACCATGCGCTTGCGGTTGAGGTCGCCAAAACCTAAGGCAAAATTGCGTAGCGCCGGCAAGGCGTCGTTGCCGAGCAGCTTGTAGGTATTCATCTCAAACTCGAAGGGCACGCGCACCGAGTCGCGGGGCGGTAGTTCGAGCGTCATTGGCATGCGGCCCGAACCCAGCACTTTGTTATCGACCAGCACCGTGTAGTCGAGGCCGGTGATGGCGGTGGGCTCTAGGTTGGGGTTATAGGCATTGAGCTGCAAGCGCATTTTCAGCGGCAGGCTCTTATTCACATAGCCCTCAATGAGTTGGTTACGCTTGGGCAGGTCTACGTCGCTAGGGGTGCGCAGCGCTAGCACATCCAGCGTACCGAGGCTGGCCTGCTCCACCTTGCGTAGCTTCACTTCGGGCATTACGTTGGGTGAGCCTTCCTGGCGCGTTTCGCGCAAGGTGCAGCTCGTGGCAAGCAGCAAGCCCATGGCCGGCAGCAGCAACGTAAAGCGACGGATGAATGACATAGCAGTAACTGTGTTCATGGCCAGACCTACGAAGTGACTTGGCTAAGTGGTTGGCAAAACAAGAAAATAAAAACCGTGCCGAGACTGCTTTTCGTCAAACTTCTCCCTTCACCGGATGCACCCGCCATTTGAGTCTGTTAATGACTGGTAGGCTGATAGCACACTCCGCTTTTACGGCGAATGCTGGCCCTTGGCCACCTTAAAATCTCAAGTAACTGGCTTCTACCCTGAAAAGAACTCTGCCTAGAAGTTGCCGCAAATAATCTGTTTTTCGTAATTATGAGGCAAGTTATAAAGAGTAGCGCGAATGAGCAAGCAATTATCTTCAAATTATACAAGTCATCTTTAAGTACAATTTTTATTTAATTTATTGATTTAAAACCACTTAATTTTTAAACAGGCCTTATTTTCATAAACAAAGTACCAGAATTTCTTATAAAGAGGAAAGCAAAAAATCACAATTATTTTTCAGCGCAATCTGTTCTGGTCGTAGTCGAAGCGCGAGGAGTAGGGCAGGCTGTGCTGATTACTGGCGAAATCAGCTTTCTAAAAAATAGAAAGGCCGGTAGCACAAGCTACCGGCCTTTCTATTTTTTAGAAACAAGCCTTTAGTGGCCTCTACTGCTGGCTAGGGTCTACTTGCCATCTACTTCTTCGTAATCGACATCGGTTACGTGGTCGCCGGCTGGCTGGCCGCCCTGGGCTTGGCCATCGGCACCGGGGAAACCTTCGCCGCCGGGCTGGCCGCCTTGGGCGCCAGCAGCAGCGTACATCTCCTGCGAGGCAGCTTCCCAAGCTTTGTTCAGCGCAGCTACACCAGCATCGATGCCAGCGAGGTCTTTACTTTCGTGGGCCTTCTTGAGGTCGGCTAGGGCACCTTCCACGGCAGTTTTGTTGCCGCCGCTCAGCTTGTCGCCAAACTCTTTGAGCTGCTTCTCGGTCTGGAAAATGAGCGAGTCAGCCTGGTTTATTTTGGTGATGCGCTCGGTTTCAGCTTTGTCGGCGTCGGCGTTGGCGGCAGCTTCCTGACGCATGCGCTCGATGTCTTGCTCCGAGAGGCCCGACGAGGCTTCGATGCGGATTTTCTGCTCCTTGCCGGTGCCTTTGTCCTTGGCCGTCACGTTCAGGATGCCGTTGGCGTCGATGTCGAACGTTACCTCAATCTGCGGTACGCCGCGGGGCGCGGGCGGAATGCTGTCGAGGTGGAACTTGCCGATGGTGCGGTTCTGCGAGGCTAGCGGACGCTCGCCCTGCAGCACGTGGATTTCTACCGAAGGCTGCGAGTCCGAAGCCGTTGAGAAAGTCTCTGATTTTTTGGTCGGGATGGTGGTGTTGCTTTCGATGAGCTTGGTCATTACGCCACCCATCGTTTCGATACCCAGCGACAGCGGAGTCACGTCGAGCAGGAGCACGTCTTTCACCTCACCGGTGAGTACGCCACCCTGGATAGCAGCACCAATGGCCACTACTTCGTCGGGGTTCACGCCTTTGCTAGGCTTCTTGCCGAAGAACTTCTCTACTTCTTCCTGGATGCGCGGAATACGGGTCGAGCCACCCACAAGGATAACCTCGTCAACTTGCGAAGCGCTCAGCCCAGCATCTTGCAGGGCCTTTTTGCAGGGCTCCATCGAGCGGCGCACGAGCTTGTCGCTCAGCTGCTCGAACTTCGAGCGGCTCAGCTTTACCACGAGGTGCTTGGGGCCGCTGGCGGTAGCCGTGATGTAGGGCAGGTTTATTTCGGTCTCGTTTGAGCTCGACAGCTCAATCTTGGCCTTTTCAGCGGCCTCTTTCAGGCGCTGGAGGGCTAGCGGGTCGTTGCGCAGGTCAAGGCCTTCGTTGTCGCTCTTAAACTGGTCGGCCAGGAAGTCGATGATAACCTGGTCGAAGTCGTCGCCACCGAGGTGAGTGTCGCCGTTGGTGCTCAGTACTTCAAACACGCCATCGCCCAGCTCGAGGATGGAGATATCGAACGTACCGCCACCGAGGTCATACACGGCGATTTTCTGGTCTTTATGCTTCTTGTCGAGGCCGTAGGCTAGCGCAGCAGCCGTAGGCTCGTTAATGATACGCTTCACGTCGAGGCCCGCGATGGCACCGGCTTCTTTGGTAGCCTGGCGCTGGGCGTCGTTGAAGTAAGCCGGCACCGTAATAACGGCTTCGGTTACGGTGGTGCCCAGGTAGTCTTCGGCCGTCTGCTTCATTTTCTGCAGAATCATGGCCGAGATTTCCTGGGGCGTGTAGTTGCGGTCACCAATTTTCACGGCCACCGTGTTGTTGGGGCCGGCCACCACGTCGTAGGCCACATACTTCTGCTCCTGAGTCACTTCGTTGAAGTGGCGGCCCATGAAGCGCTTGATGCTGGCGATAGTGTTTTTGGGGTTGGTAACGGCCTGGCGCTTAGCCGGGTCGCCTACCTTGCGCTCACCCTTGCCATTGTCGAGAAACGCGACAATCGACGGCGTGGTGCGGCGGCCTTCGGAGTTGGGGATTACAACCGGCTCGTTGCCTTCCATTACGGCGACGCACGAGTTGGTGGTGCCCAAGTCTATACCGATGATTTTGCCCATAATCGTGTGGGTGCTGAAGTTTAAAGTGAGATGGTGTCTGGGTTGGGAGTTAGGGCTACGAAGCCGCTGCGGGCCTTGTTACAAGCCGCGTACCAGCCGTGTTTTTCTGCCACATTGGCGGGCTAGCCCCCACAATAAGCCGATGGGCTGCCAGGGCGGCGGGCAGCAGCGGGGGCGGCCCCACCCCGGCCTGCCGAAGTTGCCGGATGCAGCGGCTAGCCCAGCGGAGGCATTCAGCGGCAGCCAGCTGCTGTTGAGCTAAAAATTTATTTTCGGGCAGGCAATCCAAGGACCTTCACAGAACCGTTTATGGCGGCAGTTTTCCTCTCCTTCAACTTCCTCACCTTTTAAAGTTTAATATGAAGAACGTTTTCCTCCTCATGGGCCTGGCGGCTCTCACCCTCACCACTGCCTGCAAAAAAGACGATAACAACACCCCGGCTGCTATGCAACTGGCGGGCACTATGAGCGCTAGCACCGAAGTGCCAGCCGTTAAAGTCGCCTCTACGGGCACGGGCTCCGTAACGGGCACCTTCGACCAGAGCACGATGGTGCTCAACTACACCATTACGTATTCAAACCTTACGGCCAACCCGAGCGCCGGGCACTTTCACTTTGGCGACGCCAAGCATTCGGGCGGGGTGTTTGTAGTGTTTCCAGCCTTGCCCGCCGCTACTAGCGGAACGGTGTCGGGCTCGGCTACGCTCACGGCCATGCAGGCCGATTCCTTTAAGCTAGGTCACGTGTATAGCAACCTGCACACCGCCAACAACCCCGGCGGCGAAGTGCGTGCCAACGTGACCTTAAAGTAACGCTCCCGTCCTTCCGCTACTATATATTGAGAGCCGGCCGCTACCCTAGCGGCCGGCTCGTTGCGTTTAGGGCAGCGGGTGGTACGCAACTTTGCCAAGCGGCTATGCATCTTTGGCCTTTACTCCGCTTCCCCTCCCCTTTTTTGATGAAACCCACCCTTCTTGCCGCGTTGCTGCCGGGCTGCTTACTGCTCGCGGGCACTGCCCAGGCCCAGGCCCCGTCTACGCCCATGGCCGCTGCCAACTCGCCTTACCAGCCATCGGCTACTAAAACCAACGACCTGGTGCACACCAAGCTGGCTGTGCGCTTCGACTACGCCAAGCGCTACCTCTACGGCCAGGAATGGGTGACGCTCAAGCCCCACGCCATCGCCACCGACACGCTGCGGCTAGATGCGCAGGGCATGGATATCAAGACCGTGGCACTCATGAACGGAGCTAGCCAACAGCCGCTCAAGTACGACTACTCCGACAAGAACAACCTGCGTATTAACCTGGGGCGCACGTTCAAGCCCGGCGAGCAGTACGTGGTGTACATCGAGTACACAGCAAAGCCCAACGAGCTACAAGTGCAAGGTTCGCAAGCTATTACTGATGCTAAAGGCTTGTATTTTATTAATCCCGACAGCGCGGTGAAGGGCAAGCCGGTGCAAATCTGGACGCAGGGCGAGACGCAAAGCTCGTCGGCGTGGTTTCCGACCATCGACCGGCCCAACCAGAAGACGACCGAAGAAATCGCCATGACGGTGCCGGCCAAGTACACCACGCTCTCAAACGGCCAGCTGGTGAGCCAGGTGCCCGCCGGCCCCGGCCTGCGCACCGACACCTGGAAGATGGACCTGCCGCACTCGCCCTACCTGTTTATGATGGCGGTGGGCGACTTCAAAATCTACAAAGACACGTGGCGCGGCAAGGACGTTACCTATTACCTGGAGCCCAAATACGCACCCTTTGCCAAGCAGATTTTTGGCAATACGCCCGACATGCTGGAGTTTTTCTCGACCCGGCTAGGGGTTGAGTTTCCGTGGAATAAGTATGCCCAGATTGTGGCCCGCGACTACGTGAGCGGCGCCATGGAAAACACCACCGCCACGCTGCACGGCGAGCAAGTGCAGATGGACGGCCGCGAGCTAGTAGACCGCGAGTACAGTAGTGAGTCGGTGATTGCACACGAGCTGTTTCACCAGTGGTTTGGCGACTACGTCACGGCCGAATCGTGGTCGAACATCACGGTGAACGAGTCGATGGCCGACTTCTCGGAGGCCCTCTACGCCCAGCACAA
The DNA here is from genome assembly GCF_017571525.1 of Hymenobacter sp. BT559. Classification (GTDB taxonomy): domain Bacteria; phylum Bacteroidota; class Bacteroidia; order Cytophagales; family Hymenobacteraceae; genus Hymenobacter; species Hymenobacter ginsengisoli. The sequence goes on from NZ_JAGETY010000011.1 coordinate 63,488, forward strand.
GTACGGCCAGGATGCTAGCGATGCCCATAATTACCGCTACGTGCAGAGCTACTTGGCTAGCCCCCCCGACGCGGCCAAAAACCTGGTGCGCTTCCACTACAATAACAAGGAGGACGTTTTTGACCTCGTGAGCTACCAGAAGGGCGGCGCTATTGTGCAGATGCTGCGCACCTATCTGGGCGACGACGTATTCTTCGCTGGCTTGCAGAAATACCTCACCGATAACAAGTTCGGCAACGGCGAAGCGCACCAGATGCGCCTCGCGATGGAAGCTGTGTCGGGGCAGGACCTCAACTGGTTTTACAACCAGTGGTACTACGGCAGCGGGCACCCGGTGGTGACTATTGACTACAATTGGGATGGCGGCGCTAAAACGCAGACTGTCACCATCAAGCAGACCCAGCAGGGCCAGGTATTTCAGCTGCCGCTCGCCATCGACTACTACGTGAATGGCAAGGCCCAGCGCCAGCGCGTGATGATGACCCAGGCCACGCAGACGTTTACGATGCCCCTAGCGGCCCAGCCACAGCTCGTGAACGTAGACGCCGAGAAGTTTACCGTTTGGCAGAAAACCGACAATAAACCCCTGGCCGAGAGCCTCTACCAGTACAGCCACGCCCCGCTGTACGTAGACCGCCGCGAGGCGCTGACTGCTGCCCTGGCCGCCCAAACCACTAGCCCCGCCGCCCGCGCCGTGGTGCTGGCCGCCCTCAAAGACAAGTTCTACGGGCTGCGCATAGCCGCTATTCAGGGCCTGAAGCTGGATAATAAGGATGTTGCCAAGGCGGCTGCGCCCACCCTGCGCCAGCTCGCTGCTTCGGAAACCGAGAACCACGTGCGCGCTGCCGCGCTAGTGGCGCTAGGGCACTTCAAAGACAAAAAGGACCAGAAGACGCTGGCCGCCGCGCTTACGAACCAGTCGTATGGCGTGCAGGGCGCTGGCTTGCAGGCCCTGGCCGAGATTGACGCCCCCACTGCCCTAGCCCGCGCCAAAACCCTGGAAGGCGATGCCCACCTGGCAGGCGCCGTTACGAGCGTGTATGCGCAGCACGGCGGCACCGAGCAGTGGAATTACCTGCGCACTTCTTATGACAATGCCCAGGGCCGGGGCCGCTACAGCCTCATTGCGCCGATGGTGCAGATGCTCAGCCGCCTCGACGACCCTACCTCGTTTGGCGAGGATGTAGACCGACTTCAGGCGCTGGCCCTGATACCGCAATTGCGGGCCTACGGCCTCGATAAGCGCATCGTCGATGCTCTGCAAAAGGGCGCCACTGCCCAGGCCGGCAAGCCTCACGCCGCCGAAAACCAGGCGAAAGCTGCCGCCGCTGTGCAAGCTATTCAGGGGGCAAAATAATTTTTGCCGACGGTTTCCGGCAAAAAATCAGCACTGCTTGGAAGAGGGGTTAAAGGCCACAATAAGGGCTTTTAACCCCTCTTTTTTAACGTTTCGCGAAGCCGAGCGGCGCCCTACGTTGAACTATCGCGGCGGGTTGCGTGTCGGGTAGCCATGCGCAAGACCACTCCGCTGGTGCTGGCCGCCCTGCTTGCAGGCCGCCTCACCCCCGCCCTGGCCCAGAATACGCCGGATGAAAATAACGAAAATGCTGACGCGCCGTTTGTGCAGCACATTCGGCCCGACCGCCCCGGCCAGACTATCACGGCCGGCGTGCTACGGCCGGGTCAGTTTCAGCTCGAAACGGGTATTCAGCGCTTTTCGCCCCGGGCAGGCGTGGGCGTAAGCAGCAACGTAAACACGCTGCGCATCGGCTTCTGGAATAGCATGGAGCTGCGCATTACGCAGCCCTATTTGTTTGGCACGCCCGCTGCACCGGGCTACAGCCGTGGCGAGGTACCCATAGTGCGGGCCGACTCGGTGGGCTGGGCGCCGCTCACGGTAGGCACCAAGCTGATGCTGACGCCCGACCGGGCCAGCCGCTTTCAAGCCACGCTGCTATTTGAAACGGTGCTGCCCAACACTGGACAGAATGGCTTGCGCCGCACCAGCTGGGCCCCCGCCGGGCGCCTGCTGCTGAGCCAGCAGCTAGGCCGCCGGGCCGTGCTGGAGGGCAACTTCGGCTTTGTACAAAGCGGCCTGAAGCTGGCCGACCTTATTAATGGCGAGGTGGGTGGCCAGTACATTGGCTCGCTAGCCCTCACTGCACCCATTGGCGATAAGGCAGGCTATTTTCTGGAAGGCTACGGCCGCGGCCGCGCCACCCTCACGAGCGGCGTCACGGCTGGCCTCTACTACCGCCCCTGGACTGGCCTGCGCTTCGATGCCACGCTGGGCCGGGTGCTGGGCGGGCTAAATGCCGGCGCCACTACCGTGGGGGCGGGCCTGGCCTTCCGGCTGGGGGGCAACTAACCTAGCGTACTTTGCGGGTGGCTTTAAGTGCTGCCACGCCTGCTGTCATTGCCACTTTAAGCCGACCTGCCACGTATAGGGCAGGTCGGCTATTTTTTTACCTCACTGCTATCATGAAATTTCGTACCCTTTTTCTGCCTTGTTTATTGCTGGCTGGTGCCGCCTGCCAGCGCGTTACGGAGGGCTCCAGCGGCACTTCGGTTTCGACATCCATCACGCCCGATGCCCCGCTGCGCGAAACTCGCTGGGTGCTGCGGCAAGTGGGTGGCCAGCCCATAGCCGGGGTAGCCACCGCCAATCAGGAGCCTTATCTATTTATCAGCGCGGCCGGCACGGCCGAGGGCCTGGGCGGCTGCAACCGCTTTCGGGGCGCCCTCAAACCCGCCACCGAGGATGCCGAGCTGCAGTTTGCCCCCCTCCAAAGCACGCGCATGGCCTGCCCCGAGCTCGTCACCGAGCAGGCTTTTGCCCAGGCGCTCGAAAGCACCCACGCCTACCGCATCACCGGTAAGCTGCTGCTGCTGTATGCCGATGCCCAACGCACCGGCACCCCGCTAGCCCAGCTGGAGGCCGTACCCCTCCCGTAATTATCAGTAAACAGTGAGCAGTTAAAAAACTGCTCACTGTTTACTATTTATCAATCTTTTCTGCCGCTACGCGGGTGGGCGTTTGGCGGCCGGCCACGATGCCGCTGGCGCTGCGTGCAATGGCTGATACCACGGCCGTCATATTCTTTACGTCGAGGCTACTCACTTCGTCATCCACGCTGTGATAGAGCTTATCGGTCGGAATCTGGTCGGTGCTGATGGTGTGGGCCGGCACCCCTAGCCGGGCCAGGGTGGCATTGTCGGAGCGATAAAACAGGTTTTGCTCGGGATATGGGTCGGGCTCAAACTTAAACTTGGTGCCCGCCAGGTTGGCTTGCAGCAGCTGGCCAAAATCCGACTTGTCGTAACCCGTGATGAAGGCCGTATTGGGGCCAAATTTGGCCGGCTTGCCAATCATCTCAATGTTGAACATGGCCGTCAGCTCTTTCGGGTCGAGCTGCTGCGAAAAGTAGCGCGCTCCAAAGCCCCCTATTTCCTCGGCCGTAAAGGCTACGAAAACGAGTGAGCGGGCATTGTCATTCTTCTTTTTAAAATACTCGGCTAGGGCCACTACGGCTGTGGTACCACTGGCATCGTCGTCGGCGCCATTGGCAATAGAATCGCCGTTGATAGCCGGCTTAAGGATACCCAGGTGGTCGTAGTGCCCCGAAAAAATAACTTTTTCGGCAGCGTGGGCCGCATCGTGGCCCGGCAGGTACCCGGCTACATTGCGCAGCGTGAGCGTGGCAGTAGTGCTGGTAGCAGCCACCCGGTAGCTGGGCGGGCCAGTAGGCGCAGCCGCCAATATTACCACGCTCGAATACGGATTGGCCGCTTGCTCGGCCCGCAGCTGAGGGCGGCTGGACCGCTCGGCTAATGACTTGAATGTGGCCGCCTGGCTAGGGTCTAGCAGTACTACCAGATTCTTCGAAGGGCGAAAAATATCGCGAAAGTGTGGCTGTATCTTATCGTTGGGGCCTAGTACCAGCAGGTCGGCGCCGTCTTTTTCGGTCCAGTTCAGCTCAGGCTGCGTGGTGAGCACCAGCACCTGGCTAGCCGGCACGGCCACCCCGTTGAGGGTGGCGCTGGCGCTCGTCACGGCCGACTGATACGCCGGAAACTCCTGCATAAACCCCGTGGCGCCCGGCAGCGGCTGCAAGCCAATGCGCTTAAACTCGGCGGCCAGAAACTCGGCGGCCTTGAGGCTACCCGGCTGGCCGGTGGCGCGGCCCTGCATGTCGTCGGCAGCCAGGGTGGTGAGCACGCGCTCCACGGTAGCGCCCGACACCTCGGCTGCCCGGCGCTGGGCAGCAGTTGGCAACGTGCTAGCCGCCAGCAGCCCTAGCAAAAAAAGATTACGCATCAAACAAGTTTATTGAACAGGATGGAAAGGTTAATGCCCAGCCGCTACCACGGGGTCGAGGGCCAGCACGGCCGCCGCCACGTCGACTTCGGAGCTGAGGCTGCCTTTGCGGGCTTTTAGGGCTGCCAGGGCCGCAGGCTGCCCGGCCAGGGCCTGCTCGAGGCTGCTGCGCTTGAGGCGCACGGCCGTCAGGTGCCCATCGGTGGGCCAGCGCAGGTAGTAATGCGTAGTTTCTTGCAGCACATTCACCGTGCTATTAGAGGCATACGAATTGTTATCGCCGGGCTGCTTCACCACCTCTTTGCCCCAGAACTTTAACAGCTGCAGGTGGGGGCCGTCGGCTAGCACTTCGGCGCAGGCCCCCTTTACGTCGGCAGGTAGGGTAGCTGCCGGGTAGCACACAAAGCGGCGGCTCGGAGAGGTATTCGTAAGCGTGAACTCCTTTACCCGGTTGAGCGGCACTAGTACCGAGTCGCCCTTGGGCCGGCGCACGCGCAGCTCTTGCCGGTACACGTCGTACCGCAAGGTAGCTGGCGTGGGGGCCTTATTGCCGATGAGCTGCACGCTGGCCGGCTCCCACCCGGCTACCAAAAACGGGGTGCCGCGCACTTGGCCATCATCGGGCACGACCAGCGCATACCCGTTATTAAAGTTGCCATCATTCGTGCGACCTAAGTCGGTGTTTTGGGCGGCACTTAGCAGGGGCAAGGCTAGCAGGGCTGGTAAGAACAAGCGAGAAGTCATGGCAGGGTTGAATTAGACCGCGAAAGATATTCGCTTTTCTGTTTTCGTCCTGTGCAATGCCTTCAATAGGCCCGCCTAAACGTTGCGAAAGCCCATGCTACCCGCTTCCAGGCAGGCACTAGCTGCTGGCTATATCGCTGATTTTTCTCCTGTTAAATACCGAAAAAAAGTCAAGTTCATCATGCCTTCAGGTTAGCTGAACAAATAAATTCCAGTGCTATAGCCTGTTGATTACCTTCGCTCTACCACACTCAATTGTGCGTCCACTTTATGCCCATTTCCCTAGCCCCATCGCCCGCTGAGCTTTCTATTCCGGCTGGCTTATTGGATGCTTCGGAAACCGGTATTATGCACCTGCAGCCGCTCTATGCAGAAGGCGACCCGGCGCGGTTGGTCGATTTTACATTTCTACGGCTCAACCCGGCGGCCCAGCGCCTGCTGAGCTTGCCCGAGTTTCCGACGGGCTCGCTGCGCACGCTCAGGCCAGGCGATACGGCGGCTTTTCAGTTTTTTCGCTTCACTTACCTGGCCGACGCAGTGGACGCTCACCACTTGAGCACGCTGCCCGGCTGGCGGGCCCAGGCCCAGCGGCAGGGTTCGCAGCTGGTAGTAAGCCTCACCCCCACCGGTCGCCCGGCGGGCCAGGATGCCGCCCGGCGGGCCGCCACCGACGGGGCCCTGGCGCGGGCGCAGCAGGCCAACCAGCAGCTTGCGCAAGAGTGCGCCACGCTGCGCCAAGTGCTGGCCCAAACGCCCGCCGCCATTTGCCTGCTGCGCGGGCCCGAGTACCGCTTCGACTACGTAAACCCGGCTTTTGCGCAGCTATTTGGCGGCCGCCCCCTCGAAGGGCTGCCCGCCGCCGACGTGCTGCCCGAGGCGCTCAACCAAGGCTTGCTTGCCCTGCTCGACCGTGTATATAGCACCGGCGAAACGCTTTTGGAAGCGGAGGTGCCGCTGGCTAGCCCGCACCCAGGTGCAAAAGAGTCGCTCCAGTATTTCAGCTTTACCTACCAGGCTCACCTCGAAGACGGCCACGCCGACCGCCTATCGGTTTTTGCCTACAACACAACGGCTCTAGCAAGAGCCCGCCAGCAAGTGCGGGCCTTGCGCGAAGCGCTGGAAGCAGCTACCCGTAGTGCCCGGCACACGGGGCCAGAGCCGGCTGCTGCCCGGCCAGCGCAGGCCGGGCGCCACGCGCTTTAGCTGCTACCGCCGGGGCGGGTGGGCCCTGGCCCACCCGCCCCGGCGGTAGCTAGCCTTTGCTAGGCCAGTGTCAGCACCAGGTCGTCGGCCTGCACGCGGGTGCCCGACCCGAGCGCTACCGCGCCTACCGTCAAGTCGTCGGGGGCGGTGATGGTGGTTTCCATCTTCATGGCCTCGATGACAAAGAGCGGGGTGTTTTTTGCCACTTGCTGGCCAGCTTCCACGAGCACCTTGCTGAGCAGCCCTTGCAGCGGGGCGGCTATTTGCTTGGGGTTGGCGCGGTCGGCCTTGGCGTTGTGCACGGTTTTCACTTCTACGTGCTGGTCGCGCACTTCGAGGTTACGCGTCTGCCCATTCAGGGTGAAGAACACCGTGCGCATGCCCTCCTCATTTACCGGGCCTATCGACTGCAGACGGATGATAATCGACTTGCCTCTGGCAATTTCGATGATGGTTTCCTCGCCTTCTTTCAGTCCGAAGAAAAAGACCGGCGTTTGAATGCGGCTAACATCGCCGTAGTTGAGCCGGAACTTCCAATACTCCTCAAATACCTTGGGGTAAAGCAGGCTCGATAGCAAATCGGTGAACTGCGCGCCGGGGTGGCTTTCCTGAAATGCGGCCCATTCTTTCTCAAAATCGATGGGCGCCAGGTGCTCATTGGGCCGGTCGGTAAAGGGCTTTTCTTCCTTGAGCACCGCTTTTTGCACCTCGGCCGGCCAGCCCCCTAGCGGCTGGCCAATATCGCCGCGCAGCAGCTCGCGCACCGACTCCGGAAAGCTCAGGCTCTCGCCCCGGCTCACTACTTCTTCGGGGCTTAATTTATTGGAAACCATGAACAACGCCAGGTCGCCTACTACTTTCGACGAGGGCGTTACTTTCGGAATATCGCCCAGCAGCTGGTTGGCGTCGTGAAAGCGGTGCTTCACCTCCTCAAACCGGTCGAGCAGGCCTAGCGCCGCCGCCTGGGGCCGCAGGTTAGAATACTGCCCGCCCGGAATCTCGTGCTCGTACACCTCGGCCGTGCCCGCCAGCAGGCCGCTTTCGAAGGGGTAGTACTGCTCGCGCAACGCCTCCCAATAGTCGCTGAATTCATTCAGGCTCTGCTGATTGAACTCGCGGTGGCGCGGCGAGTGGCGCAGCATTTCTACCGCCGAGTTAAAGTTGGGCTGCGAGGTAAGGCCCGAAAGGCCGCCCAGCGCCACGTCAACTACATTCACACCCGCCTCCACGGCTTTCAAATACGTAGCCGCTTGCAGGCTGCTCGTGTCGTGGGTGTGCAAATGAATGGGCAGCTTCACGGTGTCGCGCAGGGCCGGAATCAGCTCCTGCGCCGCATAGGGCTTCAGCAGGCCCGCCATGTCCTTGATGCAGAGGATGTGCGCGCCGGCATCTTCGAGCTGCTTGGCCAGGGTCAGGTAATACTGCAGGTTGTACTTGGGCCGGCTAGGGTCCAGAATATCGCCGGTGTAGCAGATACTGCCTTCGGCTAGCCCGGTGGTTTGCTTGCGCACAAACTGAATGCAGGCTTCCATACCCTTCATCCAGTTCAACGAGTCGAAAATGCGAAAAACGTCGATGCCCTTGGCGCCGGCCTCGGCCACAAAGCGTTCGGTCAGGTTATCGGGATAGGCCTTGTACCCCACCCCATTAGCGCCCCTGATGAGCATTTGCAGCAGAATATTGGGCACGGCCTCGCGCAGGCGGGTCAGCCGGGCCCAGGGGTCTTCGTGCAAAAAGCGCAGCGCCACGTCGAAGGTTGCGCCGCCCCACACTTCGAGCGAAAACGTCTGCGGGTGCTGCCGAGCGTAGCGGCCGGCCACCCGCAGCATGTCGATGGTGCGCATACGCGTGGCCAGCAGGCTCTGGTGGGCGTCGCGCAGCGTGGTGTCGGTGTAGTGAATGAGCGGCTCGGCTCGCAGCCATTCACCGAATTTTTCGGGGCCTAGCTCTTGTAGTTTTTGGCGGGTGCCGGGGGCGGGCGCCTGGCTGAGGTCGGCCTGGGGCAGCGGCGCTTTGCGCGGCTGGCGGCGCTCGTCCACGCGGCCGGCCACGTCGGGGTTGCCGTTCACTACCACCTCGCCTATGTAGTGCAGAAAGCGCGTGGCGCGGTCGAGCCGGGTCTTAAATTTCAGCAGGTCAGGATTATCCTTGATGAAATCGACGGTGGCGTGCCCGGCCTGAAACTCGGGGCTGCGCACAATATTCTGCAAAAACTGCATGTTCGTCTTTACCCCGCGCACCCGAAACTCGTCGAGGGTGCGCAGCATTTTCTGGGCCGCGCCCGCTAGGGTCGGCGCGTGGGCCGACACCTTGACAAGCAGCGAATCAAAGAACGGCGAGATAATCGCGCCCTGATACACCGAGCCCTGGTCGAGCCGAATGCCGAAGCCGCCCGCCGAGCGGTAGGCCACGATGGTGCCGTAGTCGGGCTTAAAGTCATTGGTGGCGTCTTCGGTGGTGATGCGGCATTGCACGGCCACGCCCATGCGCGGCACCGTCACGTCGGGCCCTAGCCCGATTTCGGGCGACTCGAGCGGGTAGCCTGAGGCGATATAAAGCTGGGTTTTGACGATATCGACGCCCGTTATCATCTCGGTCACGGTGTGCTCGACCTGAATGCGGGGGTTAACCTCAATAAAATAAATGCGGTCCAGCTCCGGGTTTACCAGAAACTCCACCGTGCCCACGTTGTCGTAGCCCACGGCCTTGCCGATTTGCAACGAATAGGCATACAGCCGCTGGCGCAATGATTCGGTCAAATCGACGGCCGGTGCTACCTCCACTACCTTCTGAAAGCGACGCTGCACCGAGCAGTCGCGCTCATAGAGGTGGGTGAGGTGGCCATGCTGGTCGCCCACCAGTTGCACCTCAATGTGCTTGGGCCGCTCCACAAATTTTTCCAGAAACACCGTGTCGTCGCCAAAGGCATTCTGGGCCTCGTTGCGGGCCTCGAAGAAGCCTTTGCGCAGCTGCTCATCATCGCGAATCACGCGCATGCCGCGACCGCCCCCCCCGCTAGCCGCCTTCAGCATCACGGGATAGCCAATACGGTGCGCCTCGGCCAAGGCCACGTCGATGTCGGTGAGGTCGGCCTCACTGCTTTCAATAAGTGGCACCTGGCACTTGAGCGCCACCTCTTTAGCGGCCACCTTGTCGCCGAGCGCCTCCATTACCTCGGGGCGCGGCCCCACGAAAATGATGCCTTCTTCGCGGCAGCGCCGGGCTAGGGTCGCATTTTCGCTCAAAAACCCGTAACCTGGGTGAATGGCGTCGGCCCCGTTTTCCTTGGCTACGCGAATAATGCCCTCTATGTCGAGGTAGGGCCGCAGCGGCTCATCGTCTCGGCCTATCTGATAAGCCTCATCGGCCTTGTAGCGGTGCAGTGAGTTGCGGTCCTCATAGGTATAAATGCCAACGGTTGACATACCTAGCTCGGTGGCGGCGCGAAACACGCGGATGGCTATTTCGCCGCGGTTGGCGACGAGCAGCTTCGTGATTTTCATACGGGTTTTGGTAGAAGTAGCGGCAGTTTGGCGGCTAAACTACGCCGCTGTCTGTCCCTTTCCTACCCCACCCCTAGCCCGCCGCCACCGGGCCAGCCCAGCTCAGGCGCTCGCGTGCCTGCCGCAAGCGCTCGCCCAGCTCGGCCAGCCCCGGCCGATGCACACTACCCAAGTGGCTGGCAGCAAACTCCTTATGCGGTACATACGTACCCGCATCTACCGCCTGGCCCACTTGCTTATACGCATCCCGGAAGGGCACCCCGCGCTGAATGAGCTGGTTGATATTCTCGACCGAAAAAATAGCTTCGTATTTCGGTTGGTCTATCACGCCCGGCACTACTTCCAGCACGGGCACCGCGAAAAGCAGAATGTCCAGAATATTAGCAAACTGCATCATAGGCCGAAATAATATTTCCTTCAAAATCTGAAAGTCGCGGTGGTACCCGCTGGGCAGATTATTAATCGTAAGGATAATATCGTTCGGCAAAGCTTGCAGACGGTTGCAATGCGCCCGCACCAGTTCGAATACGTCGGGGTTTTTCTTGTGCGGCATAATGCTGGAGCCCGTCGTAAACTCCTTGGGCAGCTTCACAAAGCCTAAATCCTGGCTGTTGTACAACACGAGGTCATAGGCCAGCTTGCTCAGCGTGCCCGCCACACTGGCAATGGCAAAAGCCAGCGTTTTCTCCGTTTTGCCGCGCAGCATCTGCGCCCCCACTGCACTGATGGCCACGTTGCCGAAGCCCATCTCGCGCGTCGTCTGCTCACGGTCGATGCCAAAGCTGCTGCCAAAGCCGGCCCCCGACCCTAGCGGATTGTGGTCGGCCACCGTGTGCGCAGCTTCCAGCAAGCTCATATCCAGCAGCAAATGCTCGGCGTAGGCCCCGAACCACAGCCCGAAGCTGCTGGGCATCGCCGCCTGAAAGTGCGTATAGCCCGGTAATAAGTCGTTTTTATATTTCTCGCCTTGCTGTATTAATAATTCGGCTAATTCCAGAATTTTTGCACCAATCCTTTCGGTATAATCCTTAATAAATAATTGAATGGCCGTCAGCACCTGGTCATTACGCGAGCGCGCCGTATGAATTTTTTTGCCTGCGTCGCCAAATTTCTCCGTTAAATAATACTCAATTTTTGAGTGTACGTCTTCAAATTCAGCTTCTATCTTAAACGTGCCGTTTTCGACCTGCGTCAGCAGCTCCTCGAGTCCTTGCAAAAGCTGGGCTTCTTCTTCCTTGGAGATTAAGCCAATGCTGGCCAGCATCTTGGCCTGCGCCTTTGAGGCCAGCATGTCGAATGGGGCCAGATACATATCCAGCTCCCGGTCTTGACCCACCGTAAACTGCTCGATTTTATCGTTAACCGAAAAGCCTTTTTCCCAGATTTTCATAACGCGGGGTTGCGCAAGGTTAAAAGAAGTTGCGCAAGGTTTTCTTAGCTGACAAGTAGTTGAGTAGAGGCTGCGAAACCTCCTTTGCCCTTGCAAAACCTTGCGCTTAAAATGTAAAGTCAGTCAGCAAATTAATGTAATCCGCAATGCCAGCGCGAATTTCACTCAGCAAAATATACTCATCCGGCGCGTGCGAGCGGGCACTGTCGCCGGGTCCCATTTTCAGGGTATTAAACCGCATTAACGCCTGGTCAGAAAGCGTGGGCGAGCCGTAGGTGCTTTTACCCATTTCAACGGCTTTACGTACCAGCGGATGGGCTAGCGAAATACCCGACGACTGCAAGTGCGTAGAGCGCGGCGTGATTTCGGCCTGTACATGCGCCCGCACCGTTGCCAGAATTTCTTCGTTAGAATAACATTCCGTAGGGCGCACATCGACCACGTAGCGGCATTCATCTGGCACTACATTATGCTGCGTGCCGGCAGCAATCTGGGTCACGGTCATTTTTACCGGCCCTAGCAGCGGCGAGACTTCCGGAAACTCGTAGCCGCGCAGCCACGCAATATCATCCAGGGCCTTATACAGCGCGTTGTCACCTTCGTTGCGCGCAGCATGGCCGGTGCGCCCGCGGGCCACACCATCGAGCACGAGCAGTCCTTTTTCAGCCACCGCCGCATTCATGCCGCTGGGTTCACCCACTATGCCCAGGTCAATCTTTCCTAATTCCGGCAAAATACTTTTAATACCATTAGCACCCGAAATTTCCTCTTCAGCCGTAATGGCGCAAATTAAATTAAACGCCGTAGTGCGGTCATTAAAATACCGAAAAGCAGCCAGCAAGCTCACCGCCGCCGCCCCAGCATCATTGCTACCCAGGCCAATTAATTTATCACCTTCCCGCACTGCCCCAAAAGGCGGGTACGTCCAGGCTACGCCCGGCTTTACGGTATCGTGGTGCGAATTAAGCAGGATAGTCGGCTTTTGCGGGTCAAAATCGCGGCTTACAGCCCACACATTATTACCCTGCCGCCGCGCAGGAATACCGTGCTGAGTTAAGAAATTCGCCAGAATATCAGCTGTGTCGGCTTCTTCGCGCGAAAATGACGGCGTTTGAATTAATTGACTTAATAACTCAATCGCTTCGTCACTAAGACGAGTAATTACTTCAGACATAACACCGTATGTAGGTCAGAGCCAATATTAAGGGCATGTCCAATAATTACTTTCCTGACTCCGCTATTCAGCGCCGCAAAGGCATTTTCCAGCTTGGGCAGCATGCCATCGGCAATAACTCCCTGCTGCTTAAGCACAGCATAGCTGTCCGAATTAATTTCGGCAATTACTGATTGCTCATTATTGATATCGCGCAGCACACCATTCTTCTCAAAGCAATAATGAAGAGTCACGTCAAACTCGCCAGCCAGGGCTACGGCTACCGCCGAGGCAATGGTATCGGCATTTGTATTTAATAAGTGCCCGCTCCCGTCGTGAATAATCGGACACAGCACTGGCGTAATACCAGCCTTAAGTAATTGCTGCAAAAAGGCAGCGTTCACGCTGGCGGAGGTCAAATCGCCCACAAAGCCATAGTCAATATCCTTTACCGGCCGCTTAGTACCCTGTAATACGTTGCCATCGGCCCCGCTCAGGCCCAGCGCATTCACGCCCAGCTGCTGCAGCGCAGCAACAACCTGCTTATTGGTTTTGCCGGCGTAAAACATCACGACAATATCGAGCGTTGCGGCATCTGTCACGCGGCGCCCGTTGATGAGCTGGGGCACCAGACCTAGCTCGCGCATCATGGTGCTAGCCCCTTTGCCTCCACCATGCACCAGCAGCTTGAGGCCGCTAGTGCCTGCCAACAGCTGCAGAAATTTACTTAGCTCGGCCGCATCATCAATAATACCGCCACCAATTTTATAAATCGTTATCTCTGTTTTGCTCATAATTACTTAATCGCTAGCTGCTGCCTACTAACGAAAAAAACTGCTCAGCCTATTGCAGGCAAAAGTAGGAACTTTTACCTTTGCGGCTCCATTATGGCCCCTGGTTTGCTAGTGCACTTACTAGCCCACGGCTCTTTCCTGCAATGACTTACTTGGCTCGCACCAATTTTCTGCTTTCCACCATGGCCCGCTTGGGCGTGGAAGGCGTGCGCCCCGTAGTTTGCGCATTGCTGCGACGACCCTAGCCGGCTTCAACTGCCGGGTGCTGGCTGCGAGCCAGCTTTGCTGAGCCACCTGTAAACGAGCTCGGCCACTTACCGATAGATTTCGGGTTTTCTGCCGCAACTCGCCGAGTCGAGGGCCGGTAAACTACGTTTCTCTCCTAAGTCTTTCCCTTCTACATAAATGACAATACGGGTTGCGACAGCAGCAGACACGCAGTATGCGGACCTGCTGTGTCAATGGTACATCGAATCGGCCAAGCAGCGGGGCACTGGCATCGCGAAGCGCGACCCCGAGTACGTGAAAGCTAAAATGGTGCAGGGCAACGCTGTAATCGCGTTTGTCGATGACGAGCTAGCCGGCTTCTGCTATATCGAGACCTTCGAGAGCGGCAAGTTTGTGGCCAACTCGGGCCTCGTGGTAAACACCGAGCTGCGTAAGCACGGCCTGGGCCGCGCCATCAAGCGCGAAGTGTTTCGGCTTTCGCGCACCAAGTATCCCGACGCCAGGATTTTCGGCATCACGACCAGCCTGGCCGTAATGAAAATCAACAGCGACTTGGGCTACAAGCCGGTCACGTTTTCCGAGCTAACCACTAGTGAAGACTTTTGGAAAGGCTGCAAGAGCTGCAAAAACTTCGGCATCCTAATGGAAAACGAGCGCAAAATGTGCTTGTGCACGGGCATGGTGTTCGACGATATCTCGGCGCCGCTGCCAGCGCGCTAGTCGCCTGAAGAGCCGACTAGCGGAAACTAACGCCCACTCGCAGCTCGACATTTAGTAGCTTTATACTCAACTACAACAACGACTAGCGGATGAGCAGTCCGTTTTAACAGGCCATGAAGAAAAAGGCAATTGTAGCGTACAGCGGCGGGCTCGACACGTCGTATTGCGTGGTGAACCTCTCGCGGGAGCACAACCTGGAGGTGCACACCGTTATCGTAAACTCGGGCGGTTTTTCGGCCGAAGAATTGGCAGCCATTGAGAAGCGCGCCTATGAGCTCGGCTCGGTGAAGCACGAGGTAATTGACATTACCCAGCGCTACTACCACGACTGCCTGCGCTACCTGCTGTTTGGCAACGTGCTGAAGAACGATACTTACCCGCTGAGTGTGAGTGCCGAGCGCATGTTTCAGGCCCTAGCCATTGCGGAGTATGCCAAGCGCGAAAACGCCGAATATATTGTGCACGGCAGCACCGGCGCCGGCAACGACCAGGTACGCTTCGACGTGGCCTTCGCCGTTATTTCCCCCACTACTGAGATTATCACGCCCATCCGCGACCAGAAGCTGTCGCGTCAGGCGGAGATACAATACCTGCAAGACCAGGGCTTTGAGATGAGCTGGGAGAAAGCCAAATACTCCATCAACCGGGGCATTTGGGGCACCAGCGTAGGCGGCGTCGAAACGCTGACCTCGCGCCAGGCGCTGCCTGAAAGTGCTTACCCTACCCAACTTTCTAAAACGGAGCCTAGCCAGCTGGAAATTACTTTCGAGCAAGGCGAGCCGGTAGCCCTCAACGGTCAGCGCATGGATGCTGTGTCGCTGATTCAGCAAGTAAATGATATTGCCGGCGCCTACGCCATTGGCCGCGATACGCACGTGGGCGATACCATCCTGGGTATCAAAGGCCGCGTGGGCTTTGAAGCGCCGGCTGCGCTGTTGCTCATTAAGGCGCACCACCTGCTGGAAAAGCACACGCTCTCGCGCTGGCAGCAGCTGCACAAGGAGCCGGTAGCTACCTGGTACGGCACGCTGCTGCACGAGGCGCAATACCTTGACCCCGCCATGCGCGATTTCGAGGCTTTCCTCCTGTCATCGCAAGCCCGCGTAACGGGCACGGTGTTCGTGGAGCTGCGCCCCTACCACTTCGAGCTGCTGGGTATCGAGTCGAAGTACGACATGATGCAATCGAAGGTGGCGACTTACGGTGAGGAAAACAACGCCTGGGATTCGCGTGATGCTCGCGGTTTTATTAAAATCTTCGGTAACCAGTTGAAGATTCACGCTTCGCTGGAGGACTAGCTTGGCGTAGCGCCTCACCCCTAGCCCCTCTCCGAAAAGGAGAGGGGGACTAGCGCTAGTTTTTAGTGTTAGTTTTTTAGCTCTTGCTTTCCGCGTTCGCGCCGCCGTGGCTCCCCCGAAAAATGCTTTTGACGCATTTCCTTTTTGGAGAGGGGGCCGGGGGGTGAGGCGCCCCGCCAGAATATGCAAAACCAAAAAATCAACGTCGGTATCGTAGGCGGCGCGGGCTACACGGCCGGCGAGCTAGTGCGGCTGCTGCTGCATCACCCTCACGCCGAAATCGGCGCGGTAGTAAGCTCGACGCAGGCCGGGCAGCCCATCCACACCGTGCACGACGATTTGCTGGGCGATACCGACCTAGCATTTGCCAGCGAGTTGGTTGGCAACGAGGACGTAATATTCCTGTGCCTCGGCCACGGCAACTCGCGCAAGTGGCTGCTCGAAGCCAACCTGCCCGCCAGCACCAAAGTCATTGACCTAAGCAATGATTTCCGCCTGGCGGCCGACCGCGACGTAGCCGGCCGGCACTTCGTGTACGGCCTGCCCGAAGCCAACCGCGAGCAGATTCGCACGGCCGACAGCATCGCCAATCCCGGCTGCTTTGCCTCAGCCATTCAGCTGGCGCTGCTGCCGCTGGCCGCCGCCGGGCAGCTGATGGATGCCGTGCACGTGTCGGCCATCACGGGCAGCACGGGCGCGGGGCGCGGCCTGGTCGAAACCACCGGCTACACCTGGCGCACCGGTAACATCTCGACCTATAAAACCTTCACGCACCAGCACCTGGGCGAGATTGGCGAAACACTGGTTGGCTTGCAACCCGTATTCAATCAGCCAGTTCGCTTCATTCCTTACCGGGGCAATTTCACGCGGGGCATCTTCGCTTCGGTTTATACCACTTGCGAACTTTTAATACCCGAAGTACAAAAGCTGTACTCCGACTACTACCGCGACGCGCCATTCACGATTGTGTCGGACAAGGAAATTCACCTCAAGCAAGTGGTGAACACCAATAAATGCCTGGTCCACGTGGCCAAGCACGACGACCAAGTGCTTATCACTACGGCGCTCGACAACCTGCTGAAAGGCGCGTCGGGGCAGGCTATTCAGAATATGAACCTGCTATTCGGCTTCGAGGAAACGGCGGGCCTAGGGATAAAGGCTTCGTTTTTTTAAGGTAAATTTTATTTGGCAATTATTTTATGAGCCTCAAACTTTAAGAGTTCTTCACTATGAATGACGGCATCAAAAAAATATACCTAGGCCTGCCTGAACATATTGCTTCTAAAGCCTTGTGGATTGAACGTCAATTTAGAGTAAATGAACTTTCTTACCAACCAGGAGGACATGATATTGTAATTGAGTATAACTCAGGAAATGTCTTTGTCTATGACTGGATAAAGAGGCCAAGTTACTATATATCTAAAGTCCTGGCAAACGAAGCTCGCGAAGCAGATATGGATTTCGACTTTCAAGATGACACAACTATTCTAGAAGTATCCAAGAAGCTCATTAAATCGGCCTACTGCAAATACTATAGCCGCCAGGAGGAATCTCAGGACATATTCTTCGAAAAAGTATGGGATGTTACAACCGCTAGTATTTCGGTAGTAGAGGCACTAAAAAAATATGAGAATGAGGTATCTTACCATCTTTCAAATAGCCATTCTGAAAGTCAGCATTCAAGCCAAGAGGAAGAAGAAAGAATTCGTATTTTCCTAAACAGACATTATTCAGAAAGCGAAACCCCATACCATGATATTGCTTTGATGTATGAGAATGAATACAAAAACAGCAATAAGGCACTAAAGTATTACAAGAAAGCTCTTGCTTTTCACGAAATTATTTGTGAAAAATACGAAAAAGAAAATCCATGGCGAGAAAGAATACGAAATAGAAAGTTATACGAAAAAGACCATGTGTGGCATATAAAATTGATAGAGAAAATACGTAATTTACGCGAAAAAATTGACGATTTGGGAGGTAATGACCTGCCATTTTAGCAGATATTTTACCAAAGAATCAACCAATCAAAACCATGAATCTCTTCAACGTTTATCCGCTGGTTGACATCACGCCGGTGCGGGCGCTGGGCGCGACGCTGTGGGACGACCAGGGCCAGCAGTACCTGGATTTTTACGGCGGCCACGCCGTTATTTCCATCGGCCATAGCCACCCGCACTACGTGCAGCGCCTCAGCGAGCAGCTGCAAAACATTGGCTTCTACTCCAACTCGGTGCAGATTCCGATTCAGCGCGAGCTGGCCGAGAAGCTGGGTGAGGTGTCGGGCTACCCCGAGTACGCGCTGTTTCTGTGCAACTCGGGCGCCGAAGCCAACGAGAATGCGATGAAGCTGGCGTCGTTCCACACCGGCAAGACGCGCGTGCTGGCCTTCAAGGGCGCGTTTCACGGGCGTACGAGCGGCGCGGTGGCCGCCACTGACAACCCCAAAATTGTGGCGCCCTTCAACGCCGGGCACGCCGTTTCCTTCCTGGAATACGACCTAGCGGCCGTGGAGCAGGCGCTGCAAGCTGGCGACGTGTGTGCGGCCATCATCGAGCCGATTCAGGGCGTGGGCGGCATCATCATGCCCTCCCATGACTTTTTGCGCGGGCTAGCGGCGCTGTGCCAGCAGTACGGTGCGCTGCTCATCGCCGACGAGGTGCAGTGCGGCTACGGCCGCAGCGGCAAGTTTTTTGCCCACCAGTGGGCCGGCATCCAGCCCGACGTTATCTCGGTGGCCAAGGGCATGGGCAACGGCTTTCCCATCGGCGGCATCCTCATCGCGCCGCACCTGAAGGCTTCTTACGGGCTGCTAGGCACCACGTTTGGCGGCAACCACCTGGCTTGCGCCGCCGCCCTGGCCGTGCTCGAAGTTATTGAGCAAGAGCACCTCGTGGAGCACGCGCGCACCCTAGGCGACTACCTCCGCACCGAGCTGCTGGCCCACGCCGGGGCCGAAGAAATTCGCGGCCGCGGCCTGATGATTGGAGTCAAGTACGACTTCCCCGTGAAGGACGTGCGCGACAAGCTGCTCACCGAGCACCACATTTTCGTGGGCAACGCCTCCGACCCTACGGTGCTGCGTTTGTTGCCGCCCTTGAACATAACCAAGGCCGAGGTTGACGTATTTTTGCAGGCGCTGTATGCCCTCACCGAAAAAGCGGTGACCGTTATTCAGGAGCCTAGCGCGCTGGACTAACGGGGCAGGCACTGGCCGAGTGGCTTTGTTTTTCTTACCCTTACATACCTGACAGGCATTTAGTTAGCACAGTGGAAAACTCGAAAACAGTAAAACTCATCCTCGAAGACGGCACCGAGATTCAGGGCCAATCGTTTGGCGCGTATAGCTCGGTGGCGGGCGAAGTCGTGTTCAGCACGGCCATGACGGGCTATCCCGAAAACCTCACCGACCCCTCCTTTGCGGGTCAGATTCTGGTGCTCACCTACCCCATCGTGGGCAACTACGGCGTGCCCGGCGAGGATTTGTACGAGTCGATTTCGAAGATTTTCGAGTCCGACAAAATCCACATTGCTGGGCTGGTCGTGAACTACTACTCGGAAGAGCACAGCCACTGGAACGCCGCCAAGAGCCTGGGCGACTGGCTGAAAGAGTACAACATCCCCGGCATTGCGGGCGTGGACACGCGCATGCTCACCAAGATTTTGCGCGAGAAAGGCGCCATGCTGGGCAAAATCGTGGCCGAGGAAGACGTGCCCCTGCACGACCCCAACCTCGACAACCTGGTAGCCCAGGTGAGCGCGCCCGGCGTGGAGCACTACGGCAGCGGCCAGCACAAAATCGTGCTCGTGGACTGCGGCACCAAAACCAACATCATCCGCTGCTTCCTGGAGCGCGACGTGGAGCTGATTCGGGTACCCTGGGACTACGACTACAGCCAGCTCGACTACGACGGCCTGTTCCTGAGCAACGGCCCCGGCGACCCCAAAATGTGCGATGCCACCATCAAGCACCTGCAACACGCCTTGCAGCAGGACAAGCCGATTTTCGGCATCTGCCTCGGCTCGCAGCTCATGGGCCTGGCGGCGGGCGGCGACACCTTCAAGCTGAAGTACGGCCACCGCAGCCACAATCAGCCCGTGCGCCTGGCCGGCACGCAGCGCAGCTACATCACCAGCCAAAATCACGGCTTCGCCGTCGATACCGACACGCTCCCCGCCGAGTGGGAAATGCTCTTTGAGAACCTCAACGATGGCACCTGCGAAGGCATCAAGCACAAGACCAAGCCTTTCTTCTCCACGCAATTCCACCCGGAGGCCGCCGGCGGCCCGCAGGACACGGAGTTCATGTTCGATGATTTTATCGAAGCAGTTAAGAAGCATAAGGCAACTAAAGCTAGTTGCCTTATTTTTTGACATGTGGCATAAGAAAAAACGATTTAAGAAACGTATTTCTGATGGGTACAACACCCAGAAACAAGAACGTGCAGAAGCGCTCAAAATCGTTTTAGTAATTGTCACATCAATTGCCTTTCTGTATTACATCTCAGGAAAATATGCCGAGTACGAAATCAGGAATATTCTGGAAGACCCTGCATATGCAACCGGAGAGATTATGCACGTCAGAAGCGATGCATATGTCGTCGTAGAATTTAAAGCGGCAGGCAGTGTCTATTCATTTAGACGCCGAGTACCAAGAGAAGTATTAAGCGACTACGTAGTTAATGACACAATAGCAGTCATTTACGCTCGGACTGACCCTGACAATGCAGCCTTCAAAAAAGGCTTTGCCCAGCTCTTACATCACTAAATAATTTTCTTACTAGCGAGAATAGTTGAAAGCTTTCTTTCAGCCCACACGATAGATGAACAAACCCACTAAAGTTCTTATCCTCGGTTCCGGCGCACTGAAAATCGGGGAGGCCGGCGAATTTGATTATTCTGGCTCGCAGGCCCTGAAGGCGCTGAAAGAGGAAGGCATCCGCACCATCCTCATCAACCCCAACATCGCCACCGTGCAAACCTCGGAGGGCATGGCCGACGACGTGTATTTCCTGCCCGTGACGCCCTACTTCGTGGAGGAAGTCATCAAGAAGGAGAAGCCCGACGGCATTCTGGTGGCGTTTGGCGGCCAAACGGCGCTCAACTGCGCGGTAGCGCTGTACCGGGCCGGCGTGTTTGAGAAATACAACCTGCCGGTGCTCGGCACGCCGGTGCAGTCGATTATCGACACCGAGGACCGCGATATTTTCAAGGAGAAGCTCGACCAGATTGGCGTGCTCACGGCCCGCAGCGTGGCCGTGACGACGATGGAGGACGCCCTAGCGGCCGGCGAAAAAATCGGTTTCCCGATTATTGTGCGCGCGGCCTTCGCCCTAGGGGGCCTGGGTAGCGGCTTTGCCAATAACATGGACGAGCTGCGGGCGCTGGCCGAGAAGGCCTTCACGACTTCCGACCAGATTCTGGTGGAAGAATCGCTGAAGGGCTGGAAGGAAGTGGAGTACGAAGTGGTGCGCGATGCTTACGATAACTGCATCACGGTCTGCAACATGGAGAACTTCGACCCCATCGGCATCCACACCGGCGAGAGCATCGTGGTTGCCCCGTCGCAGACGCTCAGCAACCGTGAGTACCACAAGCTGCGCTCGATTGGCATCAAGACCATCCGGCACCTGGGCATCGTGGGTGAGTGCAACATTCAGTACGCGCTCGACCCGGTTTCGGAAGACTACCGCGTGATTGAGGTGAACGCCCGCCTGTCGCGCTCGTCGGCGCTAGCCTCTAAGGCCACGGGCTACCCGCTGGCCTTCGTGGCCGCCAAGCTCAGCCTGGGCTACTCGCTGGCCGAGCTAAAAAACAGCGTAACGCAGACCACGACGGCGTTTTTTGAGCCGGCGCTCGACTACGTGGTGGTGAAGCTGCCGCGCTGGGACCTAGGCAAATTCGCGGGCGTGCAGCGGCAGATTGGCTCGGCCATGAAGAGCGTGGGCGAGGTAATGGCCATTGGCAAGTCGTTTGAGGAAGCCATTCAGAAGGGCCTGCGGATGCTGGACACCGGCAAGCGCGGTTTCGTGGGCAACGCGCCCGATGCGGCTGACAACGAAACCATTGACCGCCTGCTGAGCGAGCCCAACGAGGAGCGCATTTTCGCCATCAACCAAGCGTTTGAATCTGGCTACACCTTGGACAAGGTGCATGAGCTGACCAAAATCGACCATTGGTTTTTGCAGCGTCTGTACGTCATTTTTGAGCTTGGTCAGCGATTGGCTGGTCAGCGCGAGCAGGGCTTGGCAGGCTTAGAAACCAGCCTGCTGCGCGAAGCCAAGAAGGCCGGTTTTTCGGACCAACAGCTCGCCGTGCAGCTACTCGGCGCGGGCGACGTGAAGGCTGACGAACTGCGCGTGCGGGCACATCGCAAGGCCCTAGGGGTGCTGCCGGTGGTAAAGCAGATTGATACGCTGGCCGCCGAGTTTCCGGCCAAGACGAACTACCTGTACCTCACCTACCACGGCACCGAAAACGACCTCGCGCCCGAAACCGAGAAGTCGATTGCCGTGCTGGGCTCGGGTGTGTATCGCATCGGCTCGTCGGTAGAGTTTGACTGGTGCGGCGTGAATGCCGTGCAAACAGCCGCTGCTGAGGGCTACAAAACGCTCATCATCAACTACAATCCGGAAACTGTCTCGACCGACTATGACGTGAGCGACCGCCTCTACTTCGAGGAGCTGAGCTACGAGCGGGTGATGGACATTCTCGACTTTGAGAAGCCAACGGGCGTGATTCTGAGCACCGGTGGGCAGATTCCGAACAACCTGGCCACTCGCCTCGATGAAGCCGGCGCGCCTATCCTGGGCACCTCGGCCGCTAGCATCGACATGGCCGAAAACCGCCACAAGTTCTCGAGCATCATGGACGAGCTGGGCATCGAGCAGCCCCGCTGGAACGAGCTGACCTCTTTAGAAGCCATGCACGCCTTCGTGGGCGAGGTGGGCTACCCGGTGCTCATCCGGCCGAGCTACGTGCTGTCAGGCGCGGCCATGAACGTGGTATCGAACCGGCAGGAACTGGAAGAATTCCTGCAAACGGCTGTCGAGGTGAGCGCCGAGTACCCGGTAGTGGTTTCGGAATTTATTCAGGAAGCCAAGGAGATAGAGCTGGATGCGGTGGCCAACCACGGCGAAATTGTGAGCTACGCCATATCGGAGCACGTCGAGTTTGCCGGGGTTCACTCGGGCGACGCCACCATGTACTACCCCCCGCAGCGGGTGTACGTGGGCACCATCCGCAAGCTCAAGAACATCGCCGAGAAAATTGCCCGCCGCTACGACATTAGCGGTCCGTTCAATATTCAATTCTTGGAAAAAAACGGCGTGATTCGGGTAATCGAGTGCAACATCCGCGCTTCGCGTAGCTACCCCTTCGTATCGAAGATTTCCGGCAACAACTTGGTTACCAAAGCCACGCAGGTGCTGCTTGGTAAGAAGGATATCGTCCGCGACGACAGCGAGCGCGTGTACGACCTGCCCTTTGTGGGCGTGAAGGCCCCGCAATTCTCTTTCACCCGCCTGCCAGGTGCTGACCCGGTGCTGCGCGTGGATATGGTAAGCACGGGCGAAGTAGGCTGCTTGGGCGATACCGCCGAGGAGGCCCTGCTAAAGTCGATGCTGAGCGTGGGCTACAAAATCCCGCAGAAATCGGTACTCATTTCGGGCGGCCCCATCAAGTCGAAGGTGGCCCTGCTCTCGGCCGCCGAGTTGCTGGTGAAAAAGGGCTACCAGGTTTACGCTACGCAAGGCACGCACCGCTTCTTCGCCGAGAACAAAGTGCCTAGCAGCCTGCTCTTCTGGCCCGACGACCACCAGGAGCCTAACGTGCTGACTTATCTGCGCGAGAAGAAAATCGACTTGGTTATCAACGTGCCTAAAAACCTGTCGAAGGGCGAGCTGGATAACGACTATAAAATCCGCCGCACTGCCACTGACTTCGGCGTCCCGCTGCTGACCAATGCGCGCCTAGCCTCGAAATTTATCCGGGCCTTCTGCTCGCTGGAGATGAAGGACTTGAAGATTAAGAGCTGGAACGAGTACAAGGCGATGTCATAGCCGCGGCGGTTCTACTTAGCTAGCGTAAGGTGGCAAGGTGCAAAGCTGATTGGCTTTGCACCTTGTTTTTTTGCAGTTGACTTTACTTATTCGCGAACTACATGCTTCGCGCTATTCTATGAAGAACTTCCTCTCCTTCGCCGATGCCGGCGATTATAAAGCGCTCCTAAGGCAAGCCCTTGAAATCAAGAAAAATCCCTACGGCTATCAGCACGTGGGCAAGAACAAAACCGTGGGCTTGATATTTTTCAACCCCAGCCTGCGCACCCGCCTCAGCAGCCTGAAGGCCGCTTACAACCTGGGTGCGCAAGCCTGGGTGCTGAACGCCGGAGCCGACTCGTGGACGCTCGAAATGGCCGACGGCGCCGTAATGAATGGCTCGACGCAGGAGCATATCAAGGACGCCATCGCGGTGATGAGCCAGTATTGCGACGTGCTAGGGGTGCGCACTTTCCCCACGCTGAAAGACAAGGAAGCCGACTACAGCGAGGAGGTAATGAGCAAGATTCTGCAATACGCCACGGTGCCAGTAATCAGCCTGGAAAGCGCCACGCTGCACCCTTTGCAGTCGTTTGCCGACCTCATTACGGTAGCTGAAACCAAGAAAAAGGAGCGCGTGAAAGTGGTGCTCACCTGGGCGCCACACGTGCGTGCCCTGCCGCAGTGCGTGCCCAACTCGTTTGCCGACTGGTTTTCAGAAATTGACTGGGTGGATTTCGTTATCACCCACCCGCACGGCTACGAGTTGGACCCCAAGTTCACGAAAGGCGCCACCATTGAGTACGACCAGCGCAAGGCCCTGGAAGGCGCCGACTACGTGCAGGCCAAAAACTGGAGCAGCTACCGCGACTACGGCCAGGTGCTCAGCAACGACCCTAGCTGGATGCTCACGAGCGAGCACATGCGCCTCACCGACGATGCCAAGTTCATTCACTGCCTGCCCGTGCGGCGCAACGTGGAGGTATCCGACGAAGTGCTCGACGCGCCGGGCTCGCTCATCATTCAGGAGGCGGGTAATCGGACGTTCTCGATGCAGACGGTGCTCCACGAGCTGTTGAAATAATCGACCTGACGGGCGAGGTAAACCTAAGCCAGCATTACCTTATTCATGAGTTCCACCATCACCATCCGTCCCATCGCGCCCGGCGATAATGCGGCGCTGGCCCGCGCCGTGCGCGACACCCTAGCTGAATTTGGCGCTGCCAAACCCGGCACCGCCTACTACGACGAGGCTACCGACCACCTCTACGAGCTATTTAGCCAAACGCCCCGCAGCGCCTACTTTGTGGCCGAAGACAACGGCGAGGTGCTGGGTGGCGGCGGCATCTTTCCCACCGCCAACCTGCCCGCCGATACCGTGGAGCTGGTGAAGCTTTACCTGCTACCCGCCGCCAGGGGCCGGGGCGTGGGCAAGGCCCTGATTACGCACTGCTTTGAAGCGGCCCGCGCCAACGGCTACGCGCGCATCTACCTCGAAACTACCGAGGAGCTAACGCAGGCCATTCCGCTGTATGAGAAGCTGGGCTTCACGTATTTGCCCGCCGCGCTGGGCGACAGCGGCCATTTCGGCTGCCAGATTTGGATGGTTAAGTCCGTCTGATTTGCCGCTGCGCTTGGAATAATTCGCCTGTTGTGCTTAGCTAGCATTTGCTTGCGCCGCACGGCAGGCGCTTTTTTGTAGTGATGCAGCCTCTTATTCCTATTTTATTCGCGGCCGTAGTCGGCATGGGGCACGCCTTCGAGCCCGACCACCTGTTGGCCGTGAGCACGCTCGTTACGCGCCACGACCGGCTAGGGCCGGCCCTGCGCGACGGGCTATTTTGGGGCCTGGGGCACACCACCATGCTGGTGTTGTTCGGGTCAGTTATCATCTTCAGCCGGGCTACCTGGCTGCACTCGGGCTACTTTGAAGCGGCGGTGGGCGTCATGCTTATCGGGCTGGGCATTAGCCGGCTACTGGACAGAAACTCGTATCAGTCATTGCAGAAGCCCAAGCAGGCGGGCTTTGCCTACACTGTGGGGCTGGTGCACGGGCTAGCGGGCGGCGGCGCGCTGGTGCTGGCGGTGCTGGGGGCCATTCCGCAGCCTGCGTGGGCGGTGGCGTACATCCTGGTGTTTGGGCTAGGGTCGGTGCTGGGCATGCTAGCCGCTGTAAGCCTCATGCACCTGCCTTTCACCCAGCGCATGCGGCTAGGCAAGCGGCTGCGGGCTAGCACCGTGGTGCTGTCGTCGGCGCTGAGCGTAGGCTATGGCGGCTGGCTGGTGTGGGCGCATGTGTGATGTAGCGTGGACTCTGCGAGTCCGCGTGCGAGCGTAGCGAGTAGCTCGCGTTAGGTGTCGTCCAGTGCTTACTGCTCGCTTTGCTCTCTTGCGGGCTAGCAGAGTCCGCGCTACATTCCTACATTCGCAATTCAACCCTAGCGCCATGCACCTCGCCCCCAAAGACCTCGACAAACTCGTGCTGCACCAGGCCGGCGTAGTGGCCCAGAAACGCTACGCCCGCGGCCTGCGCCTCAACTACCCCGAGGCCGCCGCCCTGCTCGCCACCCAGCTGCTGGAGTTTATCCGCGACGGCGAATCGGTGGCCGCGCTCATGGACAAGGGCAAGCAGCTCCTGGGCTTCGCCGACGTGCTGGAGGGCGTGGCCGAGCTGCTAGCCGAGGTGCAGGTAGAAGGCACCTTCCCCGACGGCACCAAGCTCGTGACCGTGCACCAGCCCATTTGCCGCGAGCACGGCGCGCCCGAGCTGGCCCTCTACGGCAGCGGGCTGAGCCGGGTGGCCCCTAGCACCGCGCCGCCCGCGCCCGCCGTGGTGCCCGGCGAGTACCTGCTGGCCGATGGCGACTTGATTCTCAACGACAACCGCGAAGTAATTGAGCTAGAGGTGCTCAACCGGGGCGACCGGCCGGTGCAGGTGGGCTCGCACTACCCCTTCTTCGAAACCAACGCGGGGCTAGACTTCGACCGGGCAGCGGCCTTTGGCTTCCGGCTCAACATCCCGGCCGGCACGGCGGTGCGCTTCGAGCCGGGCGAGCGCAAGCGCGTGCAGCTCGTAGCGCTGGCCGGCGAGCGCCGCGTGTACGGCGGCAACGGCTGGATAGATGGCCCGCTCGATGAAGCCGGCAAGCAGCAGGCGCTGGGGAAGCTGGGATAACTTTCTAATTATTCAGAGTATTTCGCCAAATAAAGTGGTTAACTATTACCAGGTTTTAGGCTTAACCCAAAACTGCACAACTGAAGATATTAAAAAAGCATACAAAACGTATGCTAAAAAGATGCACCCAGATTTGCATCTAAATGACATTTTCTTTAAAGAAAGGTTCCAAGAAGTTTTATTAGCTTATGAAACATTAGTTGACAGCCAGAAGAGAAGTAGATACGACAGAGAATTTTTCAATAATAAATCGCATAGCAATAAAACGTCTGAGTCTTCAAAAATCGAACGCTTTATTAACGAGCAACTCAAAAAACAACTTGCCGAAGAGCAAGACAAAGTTTTTCATCTAAGAAATTTACTTAATCAAGAGCGGGAAAAAATAGATTCTTTACAAACTCAGTATGAATATTTTAAAAGAAAATATTTAATCTTAGAAAAAAGCCATTCGGTTTTAGGAAAACGAGTTAAACGAAAAAATTATGCTAGAAGCGCATTAAAAAGCATCATTTTATTTTTTATAAATGTAATAAACTTTTTAAAGCGCAATAAAATACGCCTTTATATCTCAGGCGCAACTATTCTAGCATTATACTTTTCCTACGAACTACTCAAGCCTAAACCTGCTGAACTTGTCATAGGAACAGAATACCCTAAATTACGAGCTTTTGCGGCACAAGGTCAGTGGACTAAGATTATATAACGGGTAGATTCTTCGTTGCACTCTGGTAGCGCTATTGATACTTCAAAATCTTACATTTATGGTACTGCAAAAAATTACAAGACTCTTGAAAAGGCTGATTTAATATTTATGCGTGCTTATGCAAAGCATACAATTCAGAATGACACTGGTGCTACAAAAGACTACAATGAAGCAATTAGGATTAGGAAAAAGCCGGATAGCTGGGATTATACCTATCGTGGGCAGTTGATGCTGAAACTTGATAACAGAGCAGAGGCTTATGAAGATTTTAATCAATCGTTAGTGATAAATCCAGCTGACACGCAAGCAAGAAATCTACGCTATCACATGCTAGTCGATGACAGAAGATTTGACGAAGCTTTATCCGACGCCAGGGTGCTGCAACGCACGTTTCCTAATGATACAACAGCACTTTTGATGCTTGGAAATTGCCTTGATGATACGTCAAAAAAGGATTCTGCTTGTATAGTATGGAGCAGAGCTGTGGAGCTAGGTTCTCACTTAGCGTTATTTAATAAAAATCTACTTTGTAGATACAGGAATTATTAATCTTAATTAAAGTCCCATGTCCCTACCCCTTTCTCGACAGGCGTATGCTGCTATGTATGGCCCGACCGTGGGCGACCGAGTGCGCCTCGGTGATACCGAGTTGCTGATTGAGGTCGAGCGCGACTACTGCGTGTACGGCGAGGAATGCAAGTTTGGCGGCGGCAAAACCCTGCGCGATGGCATGGGGCAGGCGGCCGGCATCGGGCAGGCCGAGGCGCTCGACCTACTGATTACCAACGCGCTAGTGCTCGACTACACCGGCGTGTACAAGGCCGATGTTGGCATCAAGGGCGGGCGCATCGTGGGCATTGGTAAGGCGGGCAATCCGCACATCATGCCCGGCGTGGACCCGCGCCTGGTGGTGGGCGTGACCACCGAAGTGGTGGCCGGCGAGGGGCACATCCTCACGGCGGGCGGCATCGACTGCCACATCCACTTCATTTGCCCGCAGCAGATAACTGAGGCGCTGGCCTCGGGCGTGACCACGATGGTGGGCGGCGGCGCTGGTCCGGCCGCGGGCACCACGGCCACTACCTGCACGCCGGGCGCATTTTACATCGAAATGATGCTCAAGGCCACCGATGCCTTCCCCATGAATTTCGGCTTCCTAGGTAAGGGCAACTCCTCGAAGCCCGAGGGGCTAGCCGAGCAGGTAGAGGCCGGGGCGCTGGGCTTTAAGCTGCACGAAGACTGGGGCACTACTCCGGCCACAATTGATAACTGCCTGACTATCGCCGACAAGTATGATGTGCAGGTGTGCATCCACACCGATACGCTCAACGAGAGCGGCTTCGTCGAAAACTCGGTGACGGCCTTCAAGGGGCGCACCATCCACTCGTACCACACGGAGGGCGCGGGCGGCGGGCACGCGCCTGACATCATCAAGATTTGCGGCGAGCCCAACGTCATTCCGTCGAGCACTAACCCCACGCGGCCGTTTACGGTGAACACCATCGACGAGCACCTCGATATGCTGCTCGTATGCCACCACCTCGACAAGAATATCCCCGAGGACGTGGCCTTTGCCGAGAGCCGCATCCGCCCCGAAACCATTGCCGCCGAAGACATTCTGCACGACCTAGGTGCCCTGAGCATCATCAGCAGCGACTCGCAGGCCATGGGCCGGGTGGGCGAGGTCATCACCCGCACCTGGCAAACGGCCCACAAGATGCGCCAGCAGCGCGGCCCCCTACCCCAGGATGCCAACGCCCAGCGCCCCAACGACAACTTCCGCGCTCGCCGCTACGTGGCCAAGTACACCATCAACCCCGCCCGCGCCCACGGCATGGCCGACGAAATCGGCTCGGTTGAAATCGGTAAGCTGGCCGATTTAGTGCTCTGGAAACCCGCCCTATTCGGCTCGCGGCCGGAGATGATATTAAAAGGTGGCGTTATCGTGCAGGCCCAAATGGGCGACCCAAACGCCTCCATCCCAACGCCGCAGCCGTCGTTTTCGCGGCCCATGTTTGGGGCGTATGGCAAGGCTACCGGGCCGTGCTCGGTGGCCTTCGTGTCGGGTGCTTCGGTAGAGAAGGTTTCTTCCGAATATGGCCTAAGTAAGTGCGTGCTAGCGGTGAAAGGCTGCCGCACGGTGGCCAAGAAAGACATGGCCCTAAACGACTATCTACCCAATATCTCGGTGGACCCGGAGACGTACCGCGTGATGGTTGATGGCGTGCATCTGACGTGCGAGCCGGCGCAGACGCTGCCGCTGGCGCAGCTGTATAACTTGTTCTAGCGTTAAACCTCACCCCCCGGCCCCCTCTCCCCAAGGAGAGGGGGCCGGGGGGTGAGGTCAATCGCCCGGTAAAACACTGCCCTAGCAACCAATGGCAAACCTTGGCCCCACCGATAGCTCTATTCATACCTTCACCACCGACCGGCAGCGCTGGAAGGGCCTCAAGGGTTTTGCCCGCGAAAACCGTCGACAGCCTACCCCGGCCGAAGAGCAGTTGTGGCAAGTACTGCGCGGCGGGCAGCTAGGCTACCGGTTTCGCCGACAGCATGCCATAGCAAACTACCTTGTAGACTTCGTTTGCCTGCCGGCTTGGCTCGTAGTAGAAGTAGATGGGGCCGTCCACCAAGCGCCCGAAGCAGTGGCATATGACAGCGGCCGCACGCAGGCATTGCAAGAGTGCGGCTTTTCTGTTGTTCGTTTTACCAACGAGCAAGTGCTGCACCGCCTGCCACAAGTGCTGGCCAAAATAGACCAGCACTTAACGCAGCTGCCGAGCTAGATAAAGCGGATATGGCTAGGCCTCCTTCGGCGCCAAATCAGAGTTAGCCGGGCCGGCCAACAGGTGGCCGTAGGCATCGAAGCGCGAGCCGTGGCAGGGGCAGTCCCAGCTGGTTTCCAGGTCATTCCAGTGCACCACGCAGCCCAGGTGGGGGCAAATAGCCGAGCACTCGTGCACCCGGCCCTGGGGGTCTTTGTAGGTAGCTACTTTGGTGAGGCCGTGGCGCAGCACCGCACCGGTGCCGGGCTTGATGTCATCGGCCGAGGCCACGTCGCCGCCCGTCAGCAGCTCGGTGTAATCGGCGACCACCAGGGCATTTTCGCGGGCAAATTCCTTGATTGACTCCGGTTTCAGCGTTACGCGGCCGGGGTCGTAGAGGTCGGCCCAGGGGTTAGCTTGGCCCTGGATGAGGTCGCGGATTATCATGCCGCCCAGCGTGCCGTGGGTCATGCCGTGGCCCGAGTCGCCGGTGATGATGTAGACATTCTCCGCATCCAGCGGGTTGCGGCCGATGTAGCCTAGGCCATCGCTAGGCTCCAGCACCTGGCCCGACCAGCGGTACTCGATACCCGTGAACTGGGGGAAGCGCGTGCGCGTCCAGTCCTCCAGGCAGGCTAGCCGCTCCTCGGGGTCGTCGTGGCCCACCTTGTGGTCCTCACCACCCACGATGAGCAAGTCGTAGTCGGCATCTTCTACCGCTTGCAGCCGGATATAGTGGTAAGGGTCAGCCGTATCCCAGTACAGCGCCGTGGCCACCGAGCCTTTGGGCACCCGCGCAGTTACCACGTAGGTGCGGTACGAGCCTTGCTTGGTGTGCATCACTACCCGGTCGTTAAAGGGTGTGTTGGTGGCAATGACCACGGCCTGAGCCTGCACCGCGAAGCCCTCGGTGGTTGTCACACTCGCCTCCTTGCCGCCGCTCACCTCCGTGGCGTGCGTGTTGGTAAAAATGCGGCCGCCCTGCGCCGCAATAGCCTTCGCAAGGCCATTGAGGTACTTAATAATATGGAATTGCCCTTGGTTTGGAAAGCGTAGGCACTCACCGGCTTCAAAGCCGGTTGTGCCCGACTTGGCCAGCCATTCTACGCCCGTGAGGCCGGCGCGGTGGGTGGCTTCGAGTTCGTCTTGCAGCTCCTGGTGGGTGCCATTTTTGGGTAGAAACAGGTAGCCATCGAGGCGAAGGAAATCGCAGGCAATCTGCTCGTCTTTTGCAATCTGCTCAATCTGGTCGATGGCAGCCCCGTGGCTTTCGGCGGCTAGCCGGGCGCCCTCCTCCCCAAAAAGCTGGGCTAGGGTCGTATAGCGGTCGTCGAGGGCATTGGAGAGGTGCGCCGTAGTGCGGCCGCTTTCGCCGCTGGCTATTTCGCCGTCTTCCAACACCACTACTTTTTTACCGGCCTTGCCCAGCAAATACGCCGTGGTAAGGCCCGCGATGCCAGCACCTACCACCACTACATCGGCAGTCGTATTCTCAGTGAGCGATGGGAAGGTGGGCCGGGCGGGGGCCGTCGGAAACCAACTAGACTCGGTAGCGCCGGAGGTACGGGCAGGGTCAACAGAAACAGCCATTCGAAACAGGAATATTGATGAATACTTCCCGGCGTACGCCCGCCGCTGGCAAAGCGTTAAGGACGAGCTTACCTATGGGCTAGTCAGGTGGCTTGGGAGTAGCGCGGACTTTGTAGTCCGCGTTTGGCACTAAAAAAGCACCTCTACGGGCGCAAACGCGGACTACAAAGTCCGCGCAACTTCCAGCTAGCCGAGCCCATGCCGTAGCTTGCGGGCCGACTGTTTTGCTATGCCTCACCTCGCGCGCCTGCTTCACCTCGCCGACTCGGCCCTACCTACCGGTTCTTTTGCCTACTCCTACGGGCTGGAAAGCAGCCTCACCTTTGGCCTCGTGCGCACCGAAACGGAGTTTCGCGCCTACTTATATTCCTTTCTTCAGCAGGCAGTTGGCTTTGACTTACCGTTTATCACCTCAGCAGCAGGGGCTAGCCACGACTTAGAGCCGCTGCTGCTAGAGTACGACGCCCAACTCCTCACGCCCGCGCTGCACCAGGCCAGCCTCACGCAGGGCAAAAACTGGCTGAAGCTGCTGGCTACTTTTTACCCCGAAGTGGGCCTAGCCGAGCTGGGCCAGGAGCTGGCGCGACAGCAATTGCCCGCGCATTTTGTACCACTATTTGGCTTGAGCTTAGGCAAAGCAGGCTTCGCCGTGGCTGATATTCAGGCTACTTACCTGCACCTGGCCCTGCGCGACCAGCTGAGTGCCGCCATTCGCCTGGGCTTTATCGGGCCAATGGCGGGGCACCTGCTGCAACACGATTTTTACGAAATTTTTGAGAATTTGCTAGATGCCGCCGATATTCGGCCCTACACCGAGGCTACTCGTTGTACTTTATTACTCGATGTAGCTCAAATACTACACGACGACATTTACTCGCGACTCTTTCAGAACTAGGCTTTCTTACCTAGCCATCTGTCAGTGCGAGCACCGCGAAGCCATCGCACTAGAACGACTCGTTCGGGTTTCGTGCAGATGCGATTGTTTCGCTGCGCTCGCATTGGCATCTGACTTAGGAGCATGAAAATCAATTAGCAATGGCTTTCGTCGATAAACTCGCCCTTTTGCTCCATGGCCATAGCCATGAGGTACTGGAGTCGCCCGGCGACTTTACCGAGCGCGAAACCCGGCGCCTGCCGCCCTACCGCAACTTCCGTAAGCGGGCCTTTACGGTGGGCATTGGCGGGCCGGTAGGCACTGGGAAAACGGCCTTGCTCAAGGCGCTGTGCGAAAACCTGCGCGACGACTACCGGCTGGGGGTTGTTACGAACGACATCTTCACCCGCGAGGATGCCGAGTTTCTCATCCGCGAAAGCGCCCTCACCGCCGACCGCATTGTGGGCGTTGAAACCGGCGGCTGCCCCCACGCCGCCATCCGCGAAGACATTTCGCTGAACATGGACGCGCTCGAAGGCCTCATGCATAAGTTTGATAATCAGCTTGATTATCTGTTTGTGGAAAGTGGCGGCGACAACCTGGCCGCGCACTTCAGCCGCGAGCTGGTCGATTACTCAATTTATGTCATCGACGTGTCGGGCGGCGACAAAGTGCCGCGCAAGGGCGGCCCCGGCATTACGCAGGCCGACTTGCTCGTAATCAATAAGATAGACCTGGCGCCCCTGGTCAAAGCCGACCTCGGCGTGATGGACCGCGACTCGCGCCGCATGCGCGGCGATGGACCATTCGTTTTTGCGCGTGCCTCCGATGGGTATAACTTAGCCGCCATTATCGACCATATTCACACGGCCAAGGCGCATGCGCTGGCCGCCGTGCGTGCTGACCGACGCTAGCCATAGCGCGAGCTGAGCTTCGGCGTTGTATATTACCCGGCGATTGGCGCACCCACTGCCCAAATTGCCTCGGCAATGGCTAACATTGTTGGCTGGCGCCTCTGCCCTCTCCTCCCCCTCCCCACCCATCACGGATGCCGATTTTCGGCACTAGCCTCGCTGTTTTTTCGAAAGCAGCTTGGGGCCAGCGCCGCGAAGCCGTGCCCAGAAGTAGCGCGGACTTTTAGTCCGCGGGTAATAATCGCACCAGGTCGCGGACTAAAAGTCCGCGCTACTTACAACTTAATCATGACTACGCCCACCCTCTACCGGCCCGAATTTGAGCACGATGCGTGCGGCACGGGCTTTATTACCTCCATCGACGGGCGCAAGAGCCACCAAATGGTGACCGATGCGCTGACCATGCTCGCCAATATGGAGCACCGCGGCGCCTGCGGCTGCGATTCCGACTCGGGCGACGGCGCGGGCGTGCTTATTCAGCTGCCGCACTGGTTTTTGCTGGAAGAGTGCGTGAAGCACGGCATCCGGCTGCCCGAACCGGGCGATTACGGCGTGGGCATGCTGTTT
This sequence comes from Hymenobacter sp. BT559, assembly GCF_017571525.1. Classification (GTDB taxonomy): domain Bacteria; phylum Bacteroidota; class Bacteroidia; order Cytophagales; family Hymenobacteraceae; genus Hymenobacter; species Hymenobacter ginsengisoli. Next base: position 97,466 of record NZ_JAGETY010000011.1, read on the forward strand.
TTACCGAAGAAAGAAAAGCTACGCGAGGCGTGCAAGCAAGTAATTGCGAGCGCGGCGCAGCGGCTAGGCATTCCAGTGCTAGGGTACCGGCCGGTGCCGGTGCGCACCGAGGGCATCGGCATCACGGCGCTGTCGGCCGAGCCGGCGATTGAGCAGCTATTCTTGGGGCGACCGGTGGGGCTAGCCACTGAGGCAGATTTTGAGCGCAAGCTCTACGTGCTGCGCCGGCTGGTTATCAAGTCGTTGAACGAGCAGTTGCCGGCAGCACTGGATGCGTTTTACTTCGCCTCACTCTCGTGCCGCACCATCGTGTATAAGGGGCAACTGACCACGTTTCAGGTCGGCATGTACTTCCCCGACCTTAGCGACGAGCGCGTGACCTCGGCCTTTGGCCTGGTGCACTCGCGCTTTTCGACCAACACCATGCCTTCGTGGAAGCTAGCGCAGCCCTTCCGCTACCTGGCACACAATGGGGAGATTAACACGCTGCGCGGCAACCTGAACTGGTTTTTTGCGGGCCTGCCCACCTACACCTCGCCCTATTTTTCGGCCGAGGAAATGGAGATGCTGCTGCCCGTTATCGACCCCTGGCAATCGGACTCGGCCTGCCTCGACAACATCGTGGAGCTGCTGTTGCACTGCGGCCGCTCGCTGCCCCACGTGCTGATGATGCTGGTGCCCGAGGCCTGGGACGGCAACGAGCAGATGGACCCGCTCAAAAAGGCATTCTACGAGTTCCACGCCACCTTTATGGCGCCCTGGGATGGCCCGGCTGCGCTCAACTTTACCGATGGCACCCTAGTGGGCGCCATGCTCGACCGCAATGGCTTGCGCCCGTTGCGCTACGCCATCACCAACGATGGCCGCGTGCTGGTGGCTTCCGAGGCGGGCGTGCTGCCGCTAGCCCCCGAAACTATCATCAAGAAGGGGCGCTTGCAGCCGGGCAAGATGTTCGTGGTGGACACCAAGGCTGGCCGCATTCTCACCGACCGTGAGATAAAGGCGCAAGCTGCTGGCCAACAGCCCTATGGGCAGTGGCTGGATAATTACCAGATTCGGATGGAGGACCTGGCCGAACCGCGCCTCACCTTCACCGACCTCGGCCCCGAGGCTGTACTGAAGTACCAGCAAGCCTTCGGCTACACCCGCGAGGACCTCGAAACCATCTTGGCCCCAATGGCGCTGGAAGGCAAGGAGCCCATCGGCTCAATGGGCGTGGACGTACCCCTAGCCGTGCTTTCCGACCAGCCGCAGCACCTGAGCAGCTACTTCAAGCAGTTTTTTGCCCAGGTCACCAACCCGCCCATCGACCCCATTCGCGAGCGGCTGGTGATGAGCCTAGCCACGTTTATCGGCAACAATGGCAACATTCTGGACGAGGACCCGCGCCACTGCCACTGCGTAGCCGCCAAGCAGCCCATCCTCAGCAACCGCGAGCTGGAGAAGCTGCGCAGCATCGACACCGGCTCGTTTCAGGCCAAGACGCTCCAGACGTATTTCAAGGCCGATGGCAAGGCCGGCGCTTTGCAGCGCGGCGTAGAGCGCCTGTGCCGCTACGCCGAAGATGCTGTCAATGACGGCTTTGAGGTGCTTATTCTCTCCGACCGGGCCATGGATTCGGAGCACGCGCCCATTCCGTCGCTGCTGGCGGTTTCGGCCGTGCATCACCACCTCATCAAGCGCGGTATGCGCGGCTCGGTGGGCCTGGTGGTGGAGGCCGGCGATGTCTGGGAAGTGCATCATTTTGCCTGCCTGCTGTCGTTCGGGGCCACGGCCGTGAACCCGTACCTGGCCCTAGCCAGCATCCAGACGCGCCACGCGGCCGGGCTGCTAGGGGCCGATTTGCCCTCTGAGAAACTGGCCTACAACTACATCAAGGCGGTGTGCGATGGATTGCTCAAAATCTTCTCGAAGATGGGCATCTCAACCTTGCAGTCGTACCACGGCGCGCAGGTATTTGAGATTCTGGGCCTTAACCAGGACGTGGTGGACCAGTATTTCACCGGAGCCGTTACGCGCATTCAGGGGCTAGGGCTCGATGAGATTGCCAAGGAGACGCTTTTCAAGCATTTCCACGGCTTCAAGCAGGAAAGCACCGTGGGCCCCGAGCTGCTCGACGCGGGCGGCGTGTACCAGTGGCGCCGCCAGGGCGAGGCCCACATGTTCAACCCCGAAACGGTGCACCTGCTGCAACACGCCACCCGCACCGGCAACTACCAGACGTACAAGAAGTACGCGCAGTTGCTGAATGAGCACCCCAACCAGCTCTTCACCATTCGGGGGCTGCTGGGCTTTGCCAAGCACCGGCCCAGCATTGCCTTGGAAGAGGTTGAGCCGGCCGAGAATATCATGAAGCGTTTTGCGACCGGCGCCATGTCGTTTGGCTCGATTTCGCACGAGGCGCACAGCACCCTAGCCATTGCCATGAACCGCATCGGCGGCAAGAGCAACACCGGCGAGGGCGGCGAAGACCCGCTGCGCTACGAGCACCTGGAAAACGGTGACTCGATGCGTTCCGCCATCAAGCAGATTGCCTCGGCCCGCTTCGGCGTCACGGCGCACTACTTGACCAATGCCGACGAGCTGCAAATCAAGATGGCCCAGGGCGCTAAGCCTGGCGAGGGCGGTCAGTTACCTGGCCACAAAGTAGATGAGTGGATTGCCAAAGTGCGCCACGCCACACCTGGCGTGGGCCTCATTTCGCCCCCGCCGCACCACGATATCTATTCCATCGAGGACCTGGCCCAACTGATTTTCGACCTCAAAAATGCCAACCGCGCCGCCCGCATCAACGTGAAGCTGGTGAGCAAGGCGGGCGTGGGCACCATCGCGGCGGGCGTAGCTAAGGCGCACGCCGACGTGATTCTCATCTCGGGCTACGACGGAGGCACGGGCGCCTCGCCGCTCAGCAGCATCCGCCACGCTGGCCTGCCCTGGGAACTGGGCCTAGCCGAGGCGCAGCAAACGCTGCTCCGCAGCCAGCTCCGCAGCCGCGTGGTGCTGCAAGCCGATGGCCAGATGAAAACCGGCCGCGACCTCGCCGTGGCTGCCCTGCTAGGGGCCGAAGAATTTGGCGTAGCCACGGCCGCCCTCATCGCGGGCGGCTGCATCATGATGCGCAAGTGCCACCTCAATACCTGCCCCGTAGGTGTGGCTACCCAAGACCCCGAGCTGCGTAAGCTATTCAGCGGCAAGCCCGAGCACATTGTGAATCTCTTCCGCTTCCTGGCCGAAGAGCTGCGCGAAATCATGGCTGAGCTGGGCTTCCGCACTATTAATGAGATGGTGGGCCGCAGCGAATTCCTGAAAGTGAATCCCGAGGCGGGCCACTGGAAAGCTAAGCTCATCGACCTCGATGCAGTGCTGACGCCCGCCCCGAATATCTCGGGCGGCACCTTGTATAACAGCGAAAGCCAGGACCACGGCATTGCGGAAGTGCTCGACTGGCAACTGCTTGAACACGCCCAGCCCGCGCTGGAGCGCCAGGAAACGGTAACGGCCGAGTTTGAGGTCAAGAACACCGACCGCACGCTGGGCACGCTGCTCTCTAACGAGATTGCCAAGCGCTACCACTCAGCTGGCCTGCCCGCCGATACCATTCGCTACAAATTCACTGGCTCGGCCGGGCAGAGCTTCGGCGCATTCTCGGCTAGTGGCCTCACGTTCAAGCTCGAAGGCGAAGCCAACGACTACGTGGGCAAAGGCCTAAGCGGCGCCCGGCTAGCCATCTTTCCGCCCGCCACCAGCACCTTTACCCCTGAGAATAACATCCTCATCGGCAATGTGGCGCTCTACGGCGCCACCTCGGGCGAGCTCTACGTGCGCGGCAAGGCGGGCGAGCGCTTTGCAGTGCGCAACTCGGGCGCCACGGCGGTAGTCGAAGGCGTGGGCGACCACGGCTGCGAGTACATGACCGGCGGCCGGGTGCTGGTGCTGGGCGGCACGGGCCGCAACTTCGCCGCCGGCATGAGCGGCGGCCTGGCCTGGATTTATGACCCTAGCGGCCAGTTTCCGACCAATTGCAACCCCGACATGGTAGCCCTCGAAGGCCTGACCGAAGCCGACGAAACCGAGATTCAGACGCTGCTGAAGCAGCACCATGAGTTGACGGGCAGTCACTTGGCTAACTTCCTGTTAGGCAATTGGGAGGAGGAAGCCGGACGCTTTGTGAAGGTGTTCCCGCTGGAATACAAGCGGGTGCTGGAAAAGGCGGTGAAGGTGAAGTAAGGCTGAGCACAGTAGACAAGCAATAACAACGATAGCTAATCATGGGCAACATTACTGGCTTCAAAGAATACCCGCGCACCGCGCCGCCCAAAGCGGCCCCGACCGAGCGCGTGGCGCACTACCAAGAATTCATCGGCCTCTACCCCGAGCCGGAGCTGCACAAGCAGTCGGCCCGCTGTATGAACTGCGGGGTGCCGTTTTGCCATTCGGGTTGCCCGCTGGGCAACATCATCCCCGAGTTCAACGAGGCGGTGTACCGGCAGGACTGGCGCGAGGCCTACGACATCCTGTCTTCTACCAATAACTTCCCTGAGTTTACGGGCCGCATCTGCCCCGCGCCGTGCGAGTCGGCGTGCGTGCTGAGCATCCACAGTGCGCCGGTGGCCATCGAGGAAATTGAGAAGCATATCATCGAAATCGCTTTCCAGAAGGGCTACGTGCAGCCCACTGCGCCAGTGCTGAAAACCGGCAAGCAGGTAGCCGTGGTGGGCTCGGGTCCGGCGGGGCTAGCGGTGGCGGCGCAGCTCGCCGAGGCCGGCCACACCGTCACGGTGTTCGAGCGCGACCCGCACCCGGGCGGATTGCTGCGCTACGGCGTGCCCGATTTCAAGCTCGAAAAATGGGTGATTGAGCGCCGCATCAAGCTGCTTGAAGAAGCCGGCGTGACTTTCCGCTGCAACGTGGAAATTGGCCGCGACCTCTCGGCCGACGAGTTGCGCCAAGCATTCGATGCAGTGGTGTTGGCGGCTGGCGCCTCGGCCCCGCGCGAGCTTAACCTGCCCGGCCGCGAGCTCAAAGGCATTCACTATGCCATGGAGTACCTGACGCAGCAAAACCGCCGCGTGAGCGATACGCCCGTGGACAGCGAGCACATCCTGGCCGATGGCCTCGACGTGGTAGTTATCGGCAGCGGCGACACGGGCTCTGACTGTGTGGGCACCGCCAACCGCCAACAGGCCAAGTCGGTAGCGCAGTTTGCCATGATGCACCAGCCCGGCGAGGAACGCCCGGCCCACACGCCCTGGCCGCTCTACCCAACCGTGTTCCGCACCAGCAGCTCGCACGAAGAGGGTTGCCAGCGCTACTGGGGCGTGAACACCAAAGCCTACCTGGGCGACGAAAATGGCGACGTGCGCGCCCTGCTCGTGAGCGACGTAACCTGGGAAACCGACGACATGGGCCGCCGCATCCGGTTCGAAGAAGTGCCCGGCTCTGACCGCGAAATCCCCTGCCAGCTGGTGCTGCTAGCCCTCGGCTTCACCGGCCCGGCCAATGCAGGCCTGCTCGGCCAGCTAGGGGTTGAGCTGGACGAGCGCGGCAACGTGCACGCCCCCGAAACTACCTACCACACCAACCTGCCCGGCATATTCGTGGCCGGCGACATGCGCCGGGGCCAGTCGCTCGTCGTGTGGGCCATCTCGGAAGGCCGGGAGGCAGCCCGTCAGATTGATATGTATTTGATGGGTAAAACCAGCCTGCCGAGCAAAAACGCGGTGGGGATGTTTGGGTGAGAATACTGAAGAGCAACTACGAGAAAAAGCCCCGAAAGCTGCAGCTTTCGGGGCTTCTCTTTTAGTTTTTAGCGGCAAAAGCCTGCCATTCCTTAAAGCGCTGGTCAAGCACAGGTTGTAACAAGTCATAATTTTGCCATGTATCCTTTATACTATAACTGTTATTTTCAGAATTATTATTTAATACCATTAAGTAGTCTTGCATATAATTAGCATAGGCCCTGGAAAACGCTGTAGGTTTTGTGTATTCATAATAGGACTTTGCAAATTCATTGCCAGCCCCATTTAAGTCTTCGTCATATAACTTTTCGTCACAAATCCTAATTAAGTATTCTGCACCAGTCATACGCCTTGCTTTTACTTCATCAATATCAGAACCAAAATCTTCTAGCTGCTCGTCCGACATCAACTCATTATTGATACACCAAGCGAGAAACATACCAATATGAGTAGCCGCATTTTCGCGGGGCAAATACTCGGGATAATCACCTTCGTAATGCCATGAAGCATCATCGTATTTTGCCATGATTCTTTATTCTAGCGCGTTATTTTATCTGCTTCGAGCAAATCAGATTAAGCCGTTTCTATACCCCTCAAATATACCTTGTCTACTTAATTGCCATTAAATGTCCCCACCAAATGCGCTAGCCTCTCGCAGCCGTTTGTTCCGTCGTAGCTCAGGATAAGATAAAGGGGCGCGGCATATGTGCCGCACCCCAAAGCGCATCGACTAGCTAGTAATTTACAACTGCTTACGCAGCGACAGCCCGCTGTATGAATACCCATTTATGTTCACGCCTTGCAGCGGCGATACTGAAATGCCGCGGCGGCTAGCCATTTTGTGCAGTTGCGGCACTACTACGCCCATGGTGGCGCCCACGGCATAGCCCGTGATATTATCGGAAAGGAAGTGCTTGCCGGCTTCGACGCGGGTGAAGGCGACGGCAGCCGGCACCAATGCGGCAGCCGCCCACACGTAGGGCTGGGCCCGCGAGTCGGGGTTGAAATCGTGGAAGACCTTGGCGGCGAAGAAGGTAGCCGCGGCGGTGTGCGCGGTGTGGCCGGCAAAAAACGAGTTGGTGGCAATGTGGCCGTTGCGCAGGTCACCGCCCTCAGTGCCGTAGAGGTAGGGCCGGTAGCGCGGAATGTTGCCGATGGCCGTGGCAAACACGGCATCGGCGGCAGCCACAGTTTCGATGTAGAGCACCACTACCTGGCCGTAGCGGTGGCGCACGGCCGGATTGAGGGCTAGCAGGCCCGGCGCAATGACCAGCGAGGGGTAGCAGAGCAGGTCGCCGGCCGTTTGGTAGCCTTCGCTGTAGTAGCCGGCCGAAAAGCGGTCGAATTTTGGAATGTCATTCTTATTGAGGGTGGCTAACTCGGCGTTCGTCAGTCCGTTGCGCTGCATTGAGCGATGAAGCCCGAAAGCGCTGAGCGCACCTTCGGCCAGGATAACCGGGCCATCGACGGCGAAGCGCGTGTGGTAGGGCGAAGGTGCCTGCTGGGCGGCGGCTGGAGTGAGGGCGGCCAGGCTCAGCGAAGCCGCCAGCATCGGGGCGAAAAACTGCTTCATACAAAGGAAATAAAGCTGCCTAAACGTAGGCAGCGCGGCTAGGGTTAAGCTAACAGTATGCCGCACAAATCCACAGAATTACAGCGCATTTTGCTCAGACTTTCTTCATCTATGCGCCTCCGCTAGCCCTGCGCTGGACACGCGACAGGTGTCTGCCTCAATACTTGCGCGCCAAGGGGCTGAAACCCAGCAGTTCTTCGGCTACCAGCACGGCCGACACGGCCTGGTACACGGGCTCAAGGTCGAGCCGCGTACGGCCCAGCGCGCGCACAACCAGCACGTTGGGCCGCGCCTGGGCCACGGCTACCACGCAGGGCCGCCCGGCCAGGCTGGCGTGCAGGTCGGTTTGGCCAGGCGGTGGCAGCTGGCGCAAGGCAGTGGCCAGCCGCTCAAATTGCACCCCTCCCGGTGGCCCCACCAGGTAGAGCGACAGGGCCGACGCATACGGCCCAAACGTGGCCTGCGACATGGCCAGGTGCTCGGTGGGGTGCAGCCCGAAGCGGTCGAGCAGGGCTAGCCGGCCGGCCACGCTGATGCGCAGCTCGGTAGCAAAGGAGGTAAAGGCAAATTTTTCGCCGGCATCGGTGCGGCCGGCGTGCCACCAATCGGCCAGCAGCAGGGTGGCGCTGGGCGCCAGGTGCCAGTGCTGGGCCTGGTGATAGCGGCTAGCGGCCTGGGGCACCAGGGGGTCGGGCAGCACCACGGCCAGGGCCTCTTCGGCCAGGTAGCCCTCCGTGAGCTGCTCGGCCTGGCTGCCATCTATCGACTTGAAAATGCGGGTATTGGCCTGGGTAGAGAGCAGCAAGCGGCTGCCGGCCTCGCACCGCACGCGCAGCCGGATACTGTCGCCGGCCACCAAGCCGCCGCCATAGCTGGCCAGCACAGCGTGGCAGGCAGGGCTAGCCGGCGCGGCGGGGTTAATGATTTTGAGCGGCTGCAGGCTACGGCTGGCTATCAGCCGCGACTGCTGCCGCACCTGCGCCACAGTCAGTTCGCTCCAACTGCCAAAAGGATAATCGTCGGGCATCAGGCCGAAAAATAAAGCGGCAAAATACGCGCCCGGCGCAGGCTAGGCCCTACTTGTACACATTGCGCAGCTCGTTGGCTTCAAAATGACGCGCCAGCTTGCGCTTGCGCTCCACGAGCTGATACGAGGCCTGGTCGAGGCTATCGCTCCAATAAATATCGGAGATGAGGCCGCGGTGCGCCGCCTGGCCAGGGGCTGGGTGCGCCTCCTCCACGAGGTCGCCAAAGCCAAAGGCAGGCTTGGTATACAGCTCTTTAAATAGCTCGGGGCTGACCAGAAACTGTTGCTCGTCGTAGCGCAGGGTTATCCACTCGGCGCTGTCGTCGTCGGGGCTAATTTTCTCAAACACCTTGCCCACCGGCTCCAGCAGCTCGAATGAGCGGCGGTTGGCGGGGTGCAGGTAGCGGTAGCCGTAGGCGGGCAGCCAGGCATAGAGGCCGTAGGTAAGGCGGGCAGGACGGGGCATAAATCGAAAAGTGGCCTAGCGGCGGCCGATAGGCTAACCACCAAAAGCGGGCGCAAGTTGCCACCGCGCCGGCTTGTGGCCCGGCTACCGGGCAGCATCGCGCGGGGGGCCTAGCGCGCCGCACTACTTACACGCTAATAGAGCGCAGCTTATACTCTTTAGTTTTTCTATTATTACCCGTTATTATTTAGCTTTACAGCTTCATCTATTCTTAACCTACTACCAACATAGGTGTACTTACACCTTAATGAGCTATGAACGAAACCCTTACCATTTTATTGACCCGAATGCGACTTGGCCTGCGTGGGCTGGCCGCCCTGCTCATGCTGCCACTGGCAGGCTGGGGGCAGGCTAGCCCGCTAGTTATCAGCCAGCTATACGGGGCCGGCGGCAATAGTGGCGCCTCACTGAAAAACGACTACGTCGAACTCTTTAACCGCAGCGCCAGCTCAGTTTCGCTTAGCGGCTATTCACTGGCTTATTTTTCTGCTTCTGGCTCGGCTAGTGGTACTTACACCCTAGCAGCGGGGTCGATTCCCGCTGGAGCCTACTACTTAGTGCAATTGGCGGGCAGTGCAACGGCAGCGGGAGCTGCGTTAACCACTCCCGACCAGTCTACGACTACCATCAGTATGAGTGCCACTGCGGGCCGGCTCGATTTACTGCTCTCCGGTACCCTAGCCGACCGGGTAGGGTTTGGCACCGCGACTACCTATAAAGGGAGCGGCGCGGCGCCGGCACCCTCAACCACAACGGCTATTTTTCGGGTGCTGGGCGGCTGCACCGATGCTGGCAACAATGCCACCGACTTTGTGGCAGGCACTCCTGCACCGCGCAACTCGGGTGCGGTCGGCAATCTATGCAATGGCCCGGCCTCGACTATCAGCAATTTTTCGCCGGCCAGCGGGCCGGTGGGGGCTAGCATCACGCTCAGCGGCACGGGCTTTACGAGCAGCGCCGCCGTGACCTTCAACGGAGTAGCGGGCACTGTCGCGTTTGTAAATGCGACCACACTCACGGCTACGGTGCCCAGCGGAGCCACCACCGGGGCTATTGCCGTCACCACGGCCACCGGCACCGCCACCTCAACCACCAATTTTACCGTGACGGTGCCCGTACTCTCGGCTAGCCCCATCATGCTTGCGGGCCTGGTGGCATCGCAGGGTGCGGCATCGCCGGCCCAAGCGTTTCGCCTCAGCGGCAGCTCGCTCGATGGCACGGCCGTGCTCATTAAGCCCTCAACGGCCAGCCTCGAAGTATCACTCGACGGCCTCACCTTCGGCCCCACTGCCAGCCTGGCCCTGACCGGCAGCGCCACGCTGGCCCCTACCCCGGTGTATGTGCGGGTGGCGAGCGGAGTGGCCGTGGGGCTGGTATCGGGCACCGTGACGGCCACCAGCGGCACCGCCACGGCCAGCGTAGCCATAAGCGGCACAGTAGTAACCCCGCTAGCCCCGCGGCGCTGGACGGGCGCCGCCGGCACTGAATCGTGGTTTGACGCGGCCAACTGGGAGGGCGGCGTGCTGCCTGGCCCCGGCGACGACGTAGTGCTCGACCACCGCTACGTGGCGGGTAAGTATAAAGTAGTGCTGGGGGCTAGCAGCGCCACGGCCGCGGTCAGCGTAGCCTCGCTCCGCCTGCGGCCTTCCGCAGGTGATTCCATTCTGTTTCGAATCCCGGACACCAATACCCTGCCCGCCAGTGCCACTGACGGTCCTGCCCTTACGCTGACGCGCAGCCAGAGCGGCGACACGGCTTTGTACGTGGGCAACCGAGGCTTTTTCACTAATGCCTCGGGGGCCCCGAGTGTCACCAATGGGCCGGCTGTGCTAGAAGTGATGGGCACTAACCCTACCGCCTTTCTGGCCAATGGCGGCAGCTACCGCCACCAGTCGGCACGCAGCGTTATTTCACTGGTCGAAAACCTGTCGGCCGCGCCGGGCACCGAGGCGGGCAATTTTTATTATCGCGTGCCGGTGTCGAGCTACACCACGACCACGGCGGGCCGCACCTACGGCAACCTTATTTTTCAGCGCGGCAGCACCAACGCCGGGATTAGCTCCTACCCCACCAGTGGCAGCGCGCCACTTACCATTAATGGCTCGCTTACGATTGAACCCAACGTAACATTTGCGGCAACGCTACTTGGCAACATTGTGCTGCGCGGCAACTTGCTGAATGCGGGCAATTTTCGTTTTGCTCCCAATAATACGGGCACCACAGCGCGCCTGCTACTGCAGGGCACTGCGCCGCAAATCATAGCCGGCACAGCGCTGGCCGACCCCAGCGCTGGCACCGATTCATACCTGAGCGCGGCCGTGCAGCTCGAAATCAATAACCCCGCCGGGGTCACGCTGCGCACTCCCGTCACTCTGAGCAATACGCTCGTACTCACCAGCGGCGTGCTCACCACCGATGCGGCCAGCCCCCTGAGTCTGCTTGCCACCTCCCCGGTGCAGGGCGGCTCCGACGCCAGCTTTGTAAGCGGACCCGTGCAGCGGCCCATCGGGCCCATCACGAGCAGCACGCCGTTCGTGTTTCCGGTGGGCAAGGGCACGGCTTACCGGCCCATTACCCTCACCATAGCCACCCAGTCGAGCACCACCATTTACCGAGCCGAGCAGTTTGAGGGCAATGCCAGCCGTAGCCTTACCCTGCCTGACCCTAGCGGCACCGACCTGACGCGCGTGAGCCAGCGCCGCTACTTCACGCTTACGCCCTACGGCACTGATGTGGTGCCTATAGTGACGCAGCCGCAGGGCTTTCTAGGCAACGTGACGCTGAGCTACGGGGCCGATGATGGCGTGGCCACCCCTAACGCTAGCTCCCTGGTCATTGCCAAGCGCGCCGATGCCACCCAGCCCTGGTATAATGTGGGCCGCCAGGGCACTAGCACAGGCCCAAATACGGTAAGTGCCGGCACCGTTACCTCGGGCGACTTCCGGTTTTTCTCCGATTTTGCCTTGGGCAGCACCGACCCTGTGGTGGCGACCAACCCGCTGCCCGTGCAGCTAGCCGCCTTCACGGCCACCCGGCGGCCAGGCGGACTGGTGGCTCTGGCCTGGACCACCGCTTCCGAAGCCAACAGCGCGCATTTTAACGTTGAGCGCAGCTTCGATGGAAGTGTGTTTACCGCTATCGGCCAAGCCGCTGCGGCTGGCACTTCGCTGCACCCGCGCGGCTATGCCCATCTCGATGGCAATGCGCCGGCTACCCGGCTCTACTACCGCCTGCGCCAGGTAGACCGCGATGGCACCAGCCATTTCTCGCCCGTAGTGGCCGTGGCCACCGGCCCGGCCACCGAGCTGCGACTAGCCCCCAACCCGGCCCACGACCTCCTCACCCTGACTACCGAGCACCCCGCGGCTTACACCGTGCGCTCGGTGCTGGGCCAGGTGCTGCTGAGTGGCACGGTGGCTAGCGGGCCAGCTACGGTGCCCGTGGCCGGACTGCCGGCGGGAGTCTACTTCCTGGAATTGCGCACGGCCGAGGGGAGGGTAGTGCAGCGCTTCGCGAAGGAGTAGGCTGATGCTGCCGGGCCGCTAGCCCAGGGGCTCTTGCCGATTGTCGGCGAGGGCCTTTGGACTAGCAGCCTGTTTGGCTTTTGCCAGCCCGCTTAGCGATTCTTCATATCCTAATCGGGTTAGCGCCGTAAAAGCCCATCTATTCGCTTGCCGCGCCTGTGGGGCTCATCAGTAAGAGCCCGCGCGGCGGCTTTTTTTATGTCTACCCCTACCCTAGCCTCTTCTAAGCCCAAAAAGGCTGCCTCGGCCGCTTCGCCTGCCAATACAAAAACCGCCGCTGCTGTTTCTGCTACTGCTGCTTCGCCTACCCCTGCCGCGCCCCTACGCGATGGATTCGGAGCCTTACCCCATGCCCAGGGCACCACGTTTCGGGTGTGGGCACCGGCCGCCAGCGCTGTGTCGGTTATCGGCACTTTTAATAATTGGGACAAAGCTGCTAGCCCCCTGCAAGCCGAAGAAGGCGGCAACTGGGCCGCCGACCTGCCCGGCGTGAAGCCCGGCGATGGCTACAAGTTTGTGCTGCAAACGCCGGCCGGCGAACTCACGCGCAATGACCCGTATGCCCGCTCCGTGACCAACTCGGCGGGCCACTCGCTGGTGTTCGACCCGCTGGATTTTGACTGGGAAGGCGATAATTTCCAGATGCCAGCCTGGAATGAGCTCGTCATCTACGAGCTGCACATTGGCACCTTCAATGTAAAGGAAACCGGCAAGCCCGGCACCTTCCGCGACGTAATAGAGCGCCTCGACTACTTGCAAGGGCTGGGCATCAATTGCATCGAAATAATGCCCGCCACCGAGTTTCCGGGGGCCTATTCGTGGGGCTACAACCCATCAAACCCTTTTGCGCTTGAAAGCGACTACGGCGGGGCCGAGGCCTTCCGCGAACTTGTGAAGGCGGCGCACCAGCACGGCATTGCGGTAGTGCTCGATGTGGTGTACAACCACTTTGGGCCCGGCGACCTCGACCTGTGGCAGTTTGATGGCTGGCAGGAAAATGACGGGGGCGGCATCTATTTTTACAACGACTGGCGTGCCGAAACGCCCTGGGGCCACAACCGCCCCGACTATGGCCGCCCCGAAGTGCGCCGCTACATCCTCGACAATGCCCTGATGTGGCTCGAAGACTACCACTGCGATGGCCTGCGCATGGATGCCATTGCGTTCATCCGCAACGTGCACGGCGAGGAAGACCCCGGCGCCGACCTGCCCGACGGCTGGAGCCTGATGCGCTGGGTGAATGAGGAAATCAAGAAGCGGCAGCCCTGGAAAATCACCATCGCCGAAGACCTGCGCTCGAACCCCGCCATCACGGGGCCTACCGAGCAGGGCGGCGAGGGCTTTTCGGCGCAGTGGTCGGCCTCGTTTATCTACCCCGTGCACGACGCGCTGACTACGATGGAAGACCGCGACCGCGACATGCACGCCATTGGGCGGGCGGTGTGCACGGCGTACAATGGCGATGCCTTTCAGCGGGTTATCTACACCGAAAGCCACGACGAGGTAGCCAATGGCAAGAGCCGCCTGCCCGAAGAAATAGTGCCCGGCGATGTCGAAAACTACTTCGCCAAGAAGCGCATGGTGCTAGGGGCAGCGCTCACGCTCACAGCGCCCGGCATCCCGATGCTGTTTCAGGGCCAGGAGTTTCTGGCGCCCGGCTCCTTCAACGATACTGAACCGCTGGAGTGGGACTGGGCCGCGGCCCACGGCGGCCTCACGCAGCTCTACCGCGACCTGATTGCCCTACGGCGCGACCTGCGCGGTGTCACGCCCGGCCTGCGCGGTCAGGGCTGCCACGTGTTTCACGTTAATAACGACGACAAGGTGCTGGCCTTCGCTCGTTGGGATGGCGACCCTGGCAATGCCACCGTCGTGCTCGTCAACTTCGCCAATCAGGCGCATCAGGGCTACACCATTGGCCTGCCCGCCGCAGGTAACTGGACGGTCCGCTTCAATTCAGACTGGCACGGCTACGACCAGGATTTTCAAGACTTTTCCTGCTTCGGCACCACTACCGAAACCGGCGACTACGACGGCTACCCGCAGCACGCCAGCTTCGACCTGGGGCCGTATGCAGCCGTGATACTCTCGCGCTAGCCAGCGCCAGGGTTCGCGACGTAAAAAGAGGTTGCGCCAAGCTTGACAGTATGTCAGCCTGGCGTAACCTCTTTTTGCTTCGCTAAACCCGGTGCTTATACCGGCGCCTGGTCGTAGCGCTCGGTGGAAAGCTGTGGCCAGCCACCCTCAAACACGTACTCCGTCAGGGGTTTGCGCACGCGGGGGGCTAGCTCGCGCTCGCGCAGGGCGTCGGGTAGCTGGTCGAGGGCGCCGGGGTAGCCGATGGTGAATACGGCCGCAATCTCATACTCGGCCGGAATGCTGAAGCTGGTCCGTACGGCGTCTTGCGAGAAGCCCGCCATTTGGTGAATTTGCAGGCCCAGCTCTACCGCCTGCACCGCTAGGGTAGCCGTGGCCTGGCCCACGTCGTGCAGGGCATAGCGGTTGGGGTTGCCATCGTGCGAGAACGTGGTTTTGGCTAGGCTCACGGCCAGCACGGGCGCATGCTGAACCCATACCTGGTTGTATTCACCCAACGCACTCAGGATTTTAGCAAAGGCCTCGGGATGCGCTTCTTTATTGCCGACCAGGTAGCGCCAGGGCTGCTCGCCAAAGCACGAGGCGGCCGAGCCAGCGGCCACGAAAAGCTGATTCAGGGCCTCGGCGGGCACGGGCTGGGCGGTGTAGGCGCGTGGGCTGCGGCGCTGGGCAAGCTGGGGCAGAATGGGATGCTCGGGCTGGAGCACATTGGTGAGCTCAGACATAAAAAAAGGTGAAATGGACGCCTATAAAGGTACCGGGGCCACTTTATGTTTTGGCTCGGCCGCTACTGCTGCCCGCTTTTTCGCGTAGGAAGTAGCTACCAGTTGGCTTACCTTGCCAGCACCATTTCCCCGCCCGACGCTCATTTGCCTCATGCAGACTCATTCTTCCGCGCCCGACGCCTTGTTTCCTGATTCTCTCTTAATCGAAGTAGCCTGGGAGGTGTGCAACCAGGTAGGTGGCATCTATACCGTTATCCGCTCGAAGGTGCCGGCTACCATGCCGGCCTGGGGTGGGCGCTACTGCCTGCTAGGGCCCTACTTTCCGCAGCAGGCCCAGGGCGAGTTTGAAGCCTACGACGAGGAGCAGCTGGCTGGCATGAACGACCCCTACGCCCAGGCAGTGCGCACGCTGCGCTCGCAGGGCATGGACATCTGCATCGGGGTGTGGCTCGTGACGGGCCGGCCCCGCGCCGTGCTCATCAATCCTTTTCAGGTATATGACCGCCTGGCTACGCTCAAGAGCGACCTCTGGCGCGACCACCAGATACCCGCGCCCGACAACGACGACCTCCTGCACCAGGTTATCGCCTTCGGGCACCTGGCTCAGCAGTTTATCGAAACTGTAGCCCGCCAAACCGTGGACCAATGGAAAGTAATCGCGCACTTCCACGAGTGGATGACGGGTGTGGCCATCCCGGAGCTGCGCCGCCGCCAGGTGCCCGCGCACCTGCTCTTTACCACCCACGCCACCCTACTAGGCCGCTACCTGGCCATGAACGACCCCAACTTCTACGACAACCTGATGCTCGTAGACTGGCGCGCCCAGGCCCGGCACTTCAACATCGAGCCGGCCGTGAGCATGGAGCGCGCCGCTGCCCACGGCAGCCACGTGTTTACCACCGTGAGCGAGCTGACGGTGCGCGAGTGCATTTATCTGCTCGATAGAATACCCGATGCGGTGCTGCCCAACGGCCTCAACATCGAGCGATTTGTGGCCTTGCACGAGTTTCAAAACCTGCACAAGCTCTACAAGGATAAAATCCACGAGTTTGTGATGGCGCACTTCTTCCAGTCGTATTCTTTCGACCTCGACCAGACGATTTACCTCTTTACCTCGGGCCGCTACGAGTACCATAACAAAGGCTTCGACCTGACGCTGGAGGCGCTAGCCCGCCTCAACCACCGCTTGCAGCAAAGCGGGCTCGAAGGCCAGGTGGTGATGTTTTTCATTACCAAGCGACCCTACACCAGCATCAACCCCTTGGTGCTGCAAAGCCGCGCCCAGCTCGAAGAAGTACGCCAGACTTGCCGCGCCATTGAGGAGCAGGTGGGCGAGCGCCTGTTTTACGCCGCCGCCGCTAGCCACGACCACCGCTTGCCCGACCTCGATAGCATGGTCGACGACTACTGGAAGCTGCGCTACCGGCGCGGCCTGCAAAGCTGGAAAACCTCGCAATTGCCGTCGGTCATCACCCACAACCTGGTCAATGACCAAGACGACGACATCCTGAACTTCGTGCGCCGGGCCAACCTCATCAACCACCGCCACGACCGGGTAAAGATTGTGTATCACCCTGATTTCGTAAGCACTACCTCGCCCCTATTTGGCATGGACTACGGGCAGTTTGTGCGCGGGTGCCACTTGGGCGTGTTTCCGAGCTACTACGAGCCCTGGGGCTACACCCCGCTCGAGTGCGTGGCCCGCGGCGTGCCGGCCGTGACCAGCGACCTCTCCGGCTTTGGCGACTACGTGCAGAAAAACGTGCCCGACCACGAAGAAAAAGGCATCTTCGTGGTGCGCCGCCAGGAGCGCAGCTTCGACCAGGCCGCCGAAGAGCTCACCGAGATGCTCTGGAACTTCGTGCTGCTCAATCGCCGCGAGCGCATCACCCAGCGCAACCGCGTGGAGAGCTCGGCCGATATTTTCGACTGGAAAAACCTGCGCGTGTACTACGACCGGGCGTATGCACTGGCCTTGGAGCGGCAGTAACCCTCGTTTAGAAAGTTACCGCAGAGGTTCGCCGTGGTAAGCGCTGAGGCACGCTGAGTGCTTATACCTCGGCGAGCCTCAGCAGTAACCTCTCGAATAGTCTGTGCGCAACCTACTCTTCCTCCTGCTAATTGCCCCGGCCGCCCTGGCCAGCGATTTCTGGCTAGCCCCCGCCAGCTACCGCGTGGCCGTAGGCGCATCGGTGCCGCTTCGTTTGCTGATAGGCGAGAATTTTGTGGGCGAAACTTGGTCCCGGCCCATGCGCCGCGTGCAGCGCCTAGTGCGGCTAGGGCCCACCGCCGCGGCCGATACCACCGACCTGCTCCCAGCGCTACTAGCCGACTCGCTAGCCCCTGTGCTGCGCTGCCCGGCGGCCGGCACCCATGTAGTAGCCCTTACCAGCCGGCTAGCCTACAGCGAGCTGCCCGCTGAGCAGTTCACGGCCTACCTGCGCGAAGCCGGCCTAGGCAACGCCCTGCGCCAGCGCCAGGAAGCCGGTGAGGCCGCTACCAAGCCCGGCCGCGAGGCCTATCGCCGCTGCGCCAAAGCCTTGGTGCTGGCTAGCCAGGGCGCCACCGGCCGCACTCTGGGCGCGGCGGCCGATACGGCTTTTCGGCGGGTGCTAGGCCTGCCGCTGGAGTTGGTGCCCGAGCAAAACCCCTACCGCCTGCGCCCCGGCGCTGGCCTCACGGTGCGGGTGCTGAGCCAGGGGCAGCCGGTGCCGGGGGCACTGGTGCAGGTGTGGCAGGCTAGCGCATCCGCCGCCAAACCAACTGCCGCGCCAGTGGTTACTCATTTCACTACCCATACCAATAGCCAGGGCCGGGTGCTGCTGCGCCTGCCCGGCGCAGGGCCGTATCTGCTAGCCACTGTGCACATCGAGAACGCGCCGCCTGCCCTGGCCGCGCGGGCCGACTGGCTCAGCACCTGGGCCTCACTCACCTTTGGCGGGCCCGATGTGGGGCTGCCGGTGCGTTAAGCACAACTTGCCAAGTACTTAACACCGAACCTTCATTTGACTCTGGTTTCGCGTTTTCCTTTTTCTTCCTACCTTCGCCACTCTGCATCAAATTCTCCATCTCCCGCCGCGGTTCTATGAAGTACTCCATCGATAAAAAAGAGAGCTACACCGTCATCACCATTGATGAAAAAAAGCTCGACACAACCGTTGCGCCTGACCTAAAATCGGAGTTCGTTAAACTCAACGCTGAGGGCAGTAACAACCTGATACTGGACCTACAAAACGTAAAATACACCGACTCGTCGGGCCTCAGCAGCATCCTCATCGCCAACCGTCTTTGCAACTCAACCGGCGGCCTGCTGGTGCTCACCGGCCTGCAAGACCACGTGCTCAAGCTCATCACCATCAGCAAGCTCGAATCGGTGCTGCACATCCTGCCCACCGTAGAGGAAGGCATCGACCGCATCTTTTTGCACGCCATCGAGCGCGACCTTACGGACAAGGAGTAAGTTTTTTTCTAAGCTGTTAGCCGTTAGCTAGTAGCTGTTCGCTTTTCATCCGTTGAAAGCAACAGCTAGCAGCTAACGGT
The DNA here is from genome assembly GCF_017571525.1 of Hymenobacter sp. BT559. Taxonomy (GTDB): domain Bacteria; phylum Bacteroidota; class Bacteroidia; order Cytophagales; family Hymenobacteraceae; genus Hymenobacter; species Hymenobacter ginsengisoli. Next base: position 116,156 of record NZ_JAGETY010000011.1, read on the forward strand.
TATGCTTTTTCAGTGCCTGCCCCACGGCTAGCCATGCAAAACAGCGAACAGCTAACGGCTAACGGCTAAACGCAGTGACTTTTGAGCTTCAAATTTTGGGCAGCGGCTCGGCCACCCCGATGGTGGGGCGCCACCCCACGGCGCAGCTGCTGGCCGTGGGCGAGGGCCGCTACCTCATCGACTGCGGCGAGGGCACTCAGCTGCGGCTGCTTGAGCACCGCCGACGCCTCAGCTCGCTGCGGGTCATTTTTATCTCGCACCTGCACGGCGACCACTACTTCGGGCTATTTGGCCTGCTGAGTACGTTGCACTTGCAAGGCCGCCAGGAGCCCCTCACGGTGGTAGGCCCGCCCGGCCTCGAGCTGGTACTCACCACCCAGGCCATGCACTCGCAGATGCAGCCGGGCTATACTATCACCTTCGTGCCCGTCGATACGGAGGCGCACGCTGTGGTGTATGAAGATGCGCAGGTGCGGGTGTGGTCGTTGCCCATGCGCCACCGCATTCCGTGCGCCGGCTACCTGTTTGAGGAGCAGCCCCGCCGCGACAAGCTGGTGAAGGAGCTCTTGCCCACTAGCCTTACCCCTAGCGAGCTAAGCCAGCTAGCCCAGGGCCACGACCTGCCGGCCAATGAAGCCACCGGCCGCCCCGCCCTGGCGCACGCCGCTGTATCGGTGCCGGCCGCGCCGCCGCGCCGCTACGCTTTCTGCTCCGACACCCGCTACCAGCCCGAGTTGGCCGAGTTGGTGCGGGGGGTAGACTTGCTCTACCACGAGGCTACCTTTTTGGATGACCTGCGCGAGCGAGCCGCCATCACCTATCATAGCACCGCCCGGCAGGCCGCCACTACTGCCCGCGATGCCGATGCGCACCGCCTGCTCATTGGCCACTTCTCCTCGCGCTACAAAGAACTGGCCTGGCATCTGAAAGAAGCGCAGGCTGTTTTTGCCTGGACCGAGCTGGCCACTGAAGGCTTGATTGTCAGCGTATGATAACCGTTTGTCAGTGCGAGCGCAGCGCGGCAATCGCACCGGCACGATACCCGAACGACTTGTTCTTGTGCGATTGCCGCGCTGCGCTCGCACTGACAAACTAACAGATGGCCACCTACGCCCACAAAAAGCAGCAGCTTTACCTCGTGCTCAGCGGCATTTTCCTGGTAAATGCGCTGCTGGCCGAGATTATCGGCGTCAAAATATTCTCGGTTGAGAAAAGCTTCGGGCTTACCGGAAGCCTTTCGGCGGGGGTGCTGGTGTGGCCGGTGGTATTTATCGGCACCGATATTATCAATGAGTACTTCGGGCGTAAGGGCGTGCTACGCATTACCTTCCTCACGGTGGGGCTCATTCTGTATGCCTTCCTGGTCATACTAGGCACTACCAAGCTCGCACCCGCCGACTTTTGGCTCGACCTCAATAAGACTGACCCGCAGGGCCGGCCGTTTAATATCGAGTTTGCCTACCAAAGCATATTCCGGCAGGGGCTAGGCATCATCATTGGCTCGCTCACAGCCTTTGTGGTGGGGCAGGTGCTCGATGCCAGTGTGTTTCAGCTGTTTCGGCGCATCACGGGCAGCAAGTATATCTGGCTGCGGGCCACGGGTTCCACGCTCATCTCGCAGCTCGTCGACAGCTTTGTGGTGCTCTACGTGGCGTTTTACCTATTCGGCAACTGGTCGATGGCGCAAGTGTTGGAAGTGGCCCGCTTCAACTACTGGTATAAATTTGCCGCCGCCGTGGTGCTCACGCCGGTACTTTATCTGGCGCATTACGCTATCGACCGCTACCTAGGCCCCGCCGAAACGGCCGAACTGCAAGAGGAAGCTTTTGTAGATAAAAGTGTGTAATGTCTCAACTTTGCGCTGTAAACGAAAGCCTCAGCTAGTTCCTGGGAGCTTTCACGCTATTTAAGTATTACCTGGGCTGTGCGCACGTGCTAACATGCATCGCCAGCTTCGTATGACAATTAGTTATGTCCCGCATCCTTACCGGCATCCAGAGCACCGGCCGCCCACACCTCGGCAACCTGCTTGGCGCCATTCTGCCCGCCATCGAGCTGTCGAAAAACCCGGCCAATGAGTCGCTGTACTTCATTGCCGATTTGCACTCGCTCACCACCGTGCGCGACGCTAGCCTGCTGCGCGCCAACACCTACGCCGTAGCGGCCGCGTGGCTGGCCTGCGGCTTCGACACCGAGAAAAACCTGTTTTACCGGCAGTCGGACGTGCCGCAGGTAACCGAGCTAACCTGGTACCTGTCGTGCTTCACGCCCTACCCCATGCTGGCTAATGCGCACAGCTTTAAGGATAAGAGCGACCGCTTATCGGATGTGAACGCCGGGCTTTTCACTTATCCGGTGCTGATGGCGGCCGACATTCTGCTCTACGATGCCGAGGTAGTGCCCGTGGGCAAAGACCAGATTCAGCACCTCGAAATAGCGCGCGATATTGCTGCCGCTTTCAACAACCGCTATGGCGACACCCTAGTGGAGCCGCGCGCCCGCGTAGATGCCGACCTGATGACCATCCCGGGCACCGACGGCCAGAAGATGAGCAAGAGCTACGGCAACATCATCGACGTGTTTGCGCCCGAAAAGGAACTGCTGAAAGCCGTGAAGAGCATTATCTCGGACAGCACGCCGCTTGAAGCACCCAAAAACCCCGACACCGATACCACCTTCAAGCTATATGCGCTGCTGGCTAGCCCCCAGGAAACGGCCGACCTGCGCCAGCGCTATGAGGCCGGCGGCTTCGGCTACGGCCACGCCAAGCAGGCACTCTACGAGCTGATTTTGCGCCGCTTTGCTACCGAGCGCGAGCGGTTCAACTTCTACATGAACAACTTGCCCGAGCTGGACGCCCAGCTAGCCCTCGGCGCCCGGCGCGCCCAGGAATACGGCGCGGGCGTGCTGGCCAAGGTGCGGCAAAAAGTGGGCTACGGCGTCTGAACCACGGATTCGGCCGGATTTTTCGGATTAATCGGATTGTGTAGATGATTTCTTTTCGCTAGCCCCCTGCAAAAGCTGACAATGAGAACGGCCGCCATTTGGGCGGCCGTTCTGCGTTTTAATCGTCCACAAAATCCGAGTAATTTGAAAAATCCGGCTGAATCCGTGGTTCAGAAATTTTGCTGGTTGGTAAAGTTAAAACCGACCTTGCTGCCGCGACTCACCTGCTGATTTTCGAGCTTTTGCTTGACGCTGATGCGCTGAATTTCGGGTAGCGGCGGGGCAATGAGGTCATTGTTGACAGCCGCAATCATGGCGCTTTCCACAAATAAGCGCAGCGACTCGGCCGTGACGGTGCAGCAGCTCATGTCGGGGTTGGGCAGCTCCAGCTGCTGCACGCCTTCCAGAAAATAGTGGCTATCGATGTTGATGAGCAGGCGTCCGAGCAGGTAGCCGGGGTCGTTCATTCGTTGGTAGCGAATGCTGTCGGCCATGAAGTTGTAGGCCATGATATGGCCGAAGAAGCGCCGCCGGAAATCGGCCTCAACGTAGGGTGTGTTGAGCGGCCCAAAGTCGTCGGGGAAGGTGACAATGTTGGAGTGCATGATGAACACCAGCAAGTCGCCCGAGAAGCGAATGTGAAACTCCATCTCGTTGACCGGCAAGCACTCAATCTTGACGCTGGCGTCAGAATCGGTCGTCACTTTCTGCGTCAGCTCCAGGCACAGCTGCTGCGAGGTTTGGCGCAGCAGCGTGAAGGCGGCCTGGGTGGCCCGAAAAATAGCCTGCTTGGCGCTCGATTTTTCGCGCAGGCCCTGGGCAATGAGGTTGAGGCGGTCGGGCGGCAGGTCTTCCGAAATTTCGACGGGCTCGACGAGCGGGGCGGCGGGCACTTTTCTGGGTCGCACCGTTTTTTTGCGGGTGGCGGGCTGGCCCGTGGCAGTGGCTGGGGCAGAAGAAGCAGCGGCAGATTTAGCCATAGGGAAAGGAAAAAAAAGGGTCGGCGGTGCCCACGCAAGTGGCAGAGCAGGTTATGCAAGGAGTACGTAAGGGGGCTGCCTTTAAGTTTTGAACCAGACTGGGGCTAGCGGCGGGCCGAGCCACCTTTTGGCCAAAGCTGCGTCTTTGCGCGGCCTAGCGGTGGCCACAGCTGCGCAAGTAGGCCGCCGCCGTAATTTCAGCCTTCCAATTTTTATTTTCTGAACATGATACAGCACACAGTCCGCCAGGCGGGCGTGGCAATGGCACTGCTGCTAGCCGGCACCACAACCACGTGGGCCCAGTTTGGCCCCGGCACGCAGTGGACCAAAGACGGATACGGCTACCTCAAAACGGAGAAAGACGCCATCGTGCAACTGGATGCCCGCAAGCCGGGGCAGGCCCTCACTATCCTCAGCGCGCAGCAGCTCACGCCCCCGGGCGCCACGGCTCCGCTGAAAGTGCGCCGCTTTGCCCTGTCGGAAGATGGCAAGCAGGTGCTGCTCAATACCAATACCAAGAAGGTGTGGCGCTACGACACGCGCGGCGACTACTGGGTGTATGACCTGGCTAGCAAGCAGTTGACCCAGCTGGGCAAGGGCCGGCCCGAGTCGTCGCTGATGTTTGCCAAGTTTTCGCCCGATGGCAAAAAGGTGGCCTACGTGAGTGAGCACAACCTGTTTGTGGAAAACCTGGCCGACCACCAGATTACCCAGTTGACCAGCGACGGCACCGACCGCCTCATCAACGGCACCTTCGACTGGGTGTATGAGGAAGAGCTGGACTGCCGCGACGGCTTCCGCTGGGCGCCTGATGGCCAGAGCCTCGCCTACTGGCAGCTCGACGCCACCAAGACGCGCAACTACCTGATGCTGAATACCACCGACCAGCTGTATCCCTATACTATCCCCGTGGAGTACCCGGTAGTGGGCCAGGACCCTAGCCGCGCCCGCATTGGGGTGGTGGCCGTGGGTGGCGGCGCTACCAAGTGGATGGATATTCCCGGCGATGCCGTGCAGCACTACCTGCCGCGCATGGAGTGGGCCGGGCCGGGCCAGCTGATAGTGCAGCAGCTCAACCGCCGCCAGAACGAGAGCAATATCGTGCTGGTAAACGCGGCTAGCGGAGCCGCCAAGGTTATTTCGAGCGAAACCGACAAAGCCTGGGTCGATGCCAAAGATGGTGCCGTGGGCTGGAACTGGATTGAGGGCGGCAAGCGCTTTGTGTGGGCCAGCGAGAAAGATGGCTGGCGCCACCTCTACGCCATCGACCGCACGGGCAAGGAGAAGCTGCTGACACCGGGCAACTACGACGTTATCAGCCTCGAAACCATCAGCGAGCCCACCGGCACGATTTACTTCATGGCCTCGCCGGCCAATGCCACCCAAACCTACCTCTACAAGGTGCCGCTGAAGGGCGGCAAGGCCGAGCGCGTGACACCCACTAACCTCACGGGCTCGAACAACTACGACATCTCTCCCAACGGCAAAATCGCGCTGCACACGTTCTCCAACACCGCCACCTTCCCGGTGGCCGACGTGGTGAGCCTGCCTGCCCACCAGCGCCTGAGCGGCGGCGACGTGCCCGAACAAGCCAAGGCAATGAAGCTGCCCAAGACGGAGTTTTTCCAGGTGAAAACCGTGGATGGCGTGACCCTCGACGGCTGGCTGGTGAAACCCACCAACTTCGACCCTAGCAAAAAATACCCCATCGTATTTATGGTCTACGGCGAGCCGGCGAGCCAGACGGTAGTTGACCGCTTTGGCACGGGCGCCAACCGCCTCTACCAGGGCAGCATGGCCGACGATGGCTACATCTATGCCTCCATCGAAAACCGGGGCGCACCGGCGCCGCGCGGCCGCGAGTTCCGCAAGGCCATTTACCACAATATTGGCGCCCTCAACATCCGCGACCAGGCGATGGGGGCTAGCGAGGTGCTCAAGAATAAGTGGGTCGACACCAGCCGCGTGGCCGTGTGGGGCTGGAGCGGCGGCGGCAGCAGCACGCTCAGCCTGCTCATGCAGTACCCCAAGATTTACAAAACCGGCATCAGCATCGCGGCGGTGGATAACCAGCTCAACTACGACAACATCTACCAGGAGCGCTACATGGGCCTGCTGCCCGAAGACCGCCACTACTTCGTCGACAACTCCCCCCTGGCCCACGCCAAGAACCTGCGCGGTAACCTGCTGCTCGTGCACGGCACCGGCGACGACAATGTGCACTACAACAACGCCGAGCAGATGATAAATGAGTTGGTCAAGTACAACAAAACTTTCCAGCTCATGAGCTACCCCAACCGCACGCACGGCATTTCGGAGGGCGAGGGCACCAGCCGCCACCTGGCCAGCACCTACACCAAATTCCTTAAGGACAACTGCCCGCCCGGCGGCCGCTAGCCCGGCTGACCTGGCTAGTACAATAAAGCCTCGCTTCCTAACTGGAAGCGGGGCTTTTTGCGGCTCACGAGCGCCGCCTCGAAGCGCTTAAGCAGCCTAACTCTTAGCTACTTGCTAGCCCTCGGCAAGGCTGGGAAGCGCGCTGGGGGCCGGCGGTGGTGCGTAGCCTGCTCGTAGGCATAGGTGTAGGCAATAAGCGTCGGCTCATCAAACGAGCGGCCCAGAAACTGCAAGCCAGCGGGCAGCTTATCATAGGTAAAGCCCATGGGCACGGTGAAGGCTGGCTGGCCGGTGTGGGGCGCAATGAGCTGGCTGTTATCGCCCTGATACCCCTTGAAATCGCCAATTTTGGCGGGCGGGTTGTTCCAGGTCGGGTATACCAGCGCGCCCACGTGGTAGCGGTCCATCACGGCCGTCACGGCGTGGCGGAAGGCAATGCGGCGCGGGTCGGTGTAGGCCTCGCCGCGGCCGGCCATGCGCGGGCTGGGAGCTACGCCGTGAGCCAGCTCATCCTGCAGGTTTTCTTTGATGTAGGCCGCGTACTTACCCGAAGCCAGCACCTGGTCGATGTTGTGTAACGGCGCCTTCGGCCCCAGGCTGGCCAGGTATTGATTGACGTCGTGCTTGAATACCGAGCTCCATTGCCCGGCGCTTACCTTATCAAAATCCGGAATCTCAACATCAACCACCGTTGCGCCGGCCTGCCGCAAATCGGCCACGGCCTGCTCAAACAGCGCTTTCACCTGCGGGTCGGGCCGGCGCTCGCTAAGGGTACGCAACACGCCGATGCGAGCCCCCTTGAGCCCGCTAGGGTTCAAAAACTGCTGGTAGCCCTTCGCCGGGATATGGCCGGCATTATAGGTCGTGAGCGGGTCGGCGGGGTCGGGGCCAGTGGCCAGTACCTCTAGCAGCCGGGTAGCATCGGCCACCGAGCGCGCCATGGGGCCGCCCGTATCGTTGCGCAGGTAGAGCGGCACGATGCCGGCCCGGCTCAGCAGCCCTAGCGTGGGCCGGAAGCCCACCAGCGCCGTGTGCGACGATGGCCCGCGAATAGAATTGCCGGTATCGGTGCCGAGCCCCACCGTACCCAGGCTAGCCGCCACAGCCGCCGCCGTGCCGCCGCTAGAGCCAGCCGGCACGTGGCCCAGGTTGTAGGGGTTGCGCGTTTCGCCCGCTATTGAGCTGATAGTAACCATCGGGCTGAACGCCCACTCCGCCATATTGGACTTGGCTAGCACAATGGCCCCGGCGGCTTTCAGGGCTTTCACCATCGTGGCATCGTCGGCCGGAGCAAAGCCTTTGAGTGCCAGGGAGCCCGCCGTGGTTTGCAAGCCCGCGGTATTGTAATTGTCTTTCACAATAAGGGCCGTGCAGTGCAGTGGCCGTAGCCGGCCGGTGCGCCGATATTCAGCATCCAGCTGCCGGGCCGTTGCCAGAGCATCGGGGTTGACAGCCACAATCGCATTGAGTCTGGTAGGCTGGTCGTAGGCCGCAATGCGGGCTTGGTACGCGCGCACCAATTGCTCACAAGTGCAGTCGCCCTGCTTAAGGGCCTGCTGCACATCGGCTATCGAGGCCTCGGCTACTTCAAAGGGAGGCCGCGCAGCTTGCTGCTCGCGGGGCGCCTGGCCGCAGCTGCTGCCTAGCAAGGCGCTGCTCAGCAGGGCCACGAAATAAAAACAAACTTTTCGAATGGTATTCATGCGCAAAAGGGGCCGGCCGCAACAGAGACGCTGGGCCGGCAGCGGGTCGAAAATAGCTGGTTGCACCCCTATTCCACTTTGCCAAGCAATACAGCATAGCTGCTTTGCGCCGTTTTCAGCTAAAAAAGCCCCGTCTTCTTGTTGAAAACGGGGCTTTCTTTTATTTAACCTGCTGATTATCAGCCTGCAGAGGAGGAGGGATTCGAACCCCCGGAGGTTTAACCCTCAACGGTTTTCAAGACCGCCGCAATCGACCACTCTGCCACTCCTCTAAGTCGTCTACGCTGAGCTTGCCAGTAAAAAAGCTTTTTTCAGCGCAGAAAAAGCCTTTTGCAGAGTGGGAAAGACTGATGGGCTGCCCATCCCTAGCTGCGTTGGTTTGTCAAAAGTACACACAGGCTACAAAACAAACCAACTCGGGTAGGCCCTTTCTGCTCCTTTTGGCCCAATTACTTTACCCAGGCTTCACTGAAGTCTTATGTGAGTAAAGGTTCACGGGCTTCTGGCTCAGCGCTAAACACTCGGGCCGACTGGCCTATTCAGGCGCCGTGCTGCTTGGGCAACTTGTGCACGCCTCCGCCCTAGCCTTTATCGGCAAGCACCAGGACGTGAGGTCGTGAATATGCTTAGCCAAGCTGCCGCAGCCAGGCGGCCGCTTCGCCTTCGTGCTCGAAGAGACGGTAGGTGAGCGCCGCAGCCTTGGCTTCGTGGCGCAGCTGGGTGGCAGCCAGCCGGGCAAAGACGTCGTCGGCCAGCAGCACGGCCGCGTAGATACCCCCGGGGCGATGCCGGGCGTGGTCGAGCCAGTAGGTAGTTACCCAGGTGGTTTCTTCCTCAGTAAAGGGCGTCATCAGACGCTGGTCGCCCAGAATCTTGTACCAATCCCGGCTGCGCAGCAAGTTGCCGGTATGGGTAAGCACGGCCTGAAAGGCGGCAAACTGGCGCGGCCCCGGATGATATTTAAATACAACGTAGCCATCGGGGTGCTCGCGCAGCGTAGCTACCGCGTTTTCAAAGTAGATAGGTAAGGACGCCGCAGACACGAGTAAGGCAAAAAAGAAGCTATACTCGGCTGCCGATGCTGTACTTTTAGTGAAGTGCCGCTGTCCCCACCTGTGTAAGCTGGGCAGTGCCCCTGTAGCGCGCCTGGCGGGGCCTAGCGCCCACGGCGGCGCAAGAGGTATTGCACCTCGGTGTGACCGATGGCGAGCGTACTCCCCGCACGGCACAAGGCCGCGTCGGGCTGAAACTACAAGGCCCGCGAGGCAGAGCCGGAGCTAACGAGCGTGTCCTACACAGTAGCCATGGCGGGCGCGGTGGCAGCTAGCGTAGCGGTTTGGGCGCGGGCGGCGTAGCGAGCAGCCAGAGAAAGTGCTTGAGCAGGAGGCTACGCGCGGCTGCCATTCTCTGGCCGGGCAATGAGCTTGCCATCGGGGCGCACCCACAAGCTGTAGGTGGGCCGCCGGCCGCGCCGCCCGAACAGCACCAGGTAGAGTACGCCAAGCAAGGGCCCAAGCGAAACGGAGAGCACCAGGCGCAGGTGCCAGTAGTGGCTCAGGCTGAGGCCACAGTGCAAGGCAAATGTTTTGAGCAGGTGGTCCATACAGCTACTACACGCTGGCGCTGTGTTTTGTGCCCCATAAGAGCGGTGGCGAATGCTAGTGAGGACTATTTTTCAGGCCGCCCAGCCGTACGGGCATGATTTGGTAAGGATGGTATCAGAACAGGCGGCATCAGTGCGCCCAGCTCTGGACTACAGCTGTTGGTGCTGAGGGCATAACGCCGCCTGGCTAGGGCAGCGACAGGCGTGCTTTCGCTCCCACGAAGGTAATGAAAGGCTCGTCTTGATGGGCCTCGGTGCGTAGCTTGCCGGCTCATTTGCTGGCTTCCTAATTATGGCTACCGAACTGCTCAACGGCTTCGGCAAACTTTACCTGCGCATTTCTTACGATGCCACTCACCACTGGGTCTACAACGAGTGGCTGGGCTACCAAACCCATCCCGGCATTGTGGTGGGGGCCGATGCGTGCCTACCCGCTCTCAGCGACAATAACTGCGCGTACTTACTCAACGATAACCGCGAGGTGATAGGCCCCTGGGACCATGCCGTGGAGTGGATAGTGACTAATTGGGCCCCGCGCGCCATAGCCTGCGTCCTCACGCACTTTGCCAACGTAGTAAGCCCCGAGTCGCTGGCTGCCACTTCGGCGCGGGCAATGGCGCTCGGCCTCGAAGGGCAGCTGCACATGCACCAGTTTGGGGATATAGCCGAAGCCCAGCAGTGGCTGCGCGACGCCCGGCGCGGCCGCTAGCCTCCGCCAGCGCACCAAGCATCTTTGCAAAGCACCGCGAGTCAGGTGCGGAGTTATGGCCTTTTACTCCGCCTGCCCCAGGGCCTGGCGGGTGAGGGTTAGCGGCACTGCACCTTCTGTCGCAGGTTTTTACCAGTCAGTTTCTTTTAGAAGGACTGCCCCGCGCCTCCTGATTTATTTGCTTCGAGTCTATGTCTTATCTGGCCTCATTTCACGCCTGTATCAGTAAGTAGCTGCTGACACAGTAGCGAACGGCTAGCTGAACAACAGCCCTAATAGCTTGGGATTAATAGTACTTAACTAAGGTATCGCATTGCCTTAGCACGTATATTCTGCGCGTTGACGATGTCATTTTTTAAGTGATTTTGTCCCTATTAAGTAGCAACGGGTAGTCTTAGGTTTGACGTGCTGCTGGCAACGCTTAGCCTCCTGCTAGCTAAAAGGATTTAGTACCGATTATCCTGCCGAGCCTGGTACGCTAGGCCCCGCGCTGCTCTTACCCGGAATAATGGCCTTATTCCGCTTTTCACTCCCACCCTTTTCCACATCTATTATGCCTATCGGAACTCTCCGAGCTGCTCGGCCACTGGCCCTGTGCGGCACCTTGCTCACCCTACTTTTTTCTGCCTGCCAGCAAAAAGAGGACCTGCCCACTCCCTTAAGTACCTCTGCTTCGGCAAATGCAGTGGGTGTAACGGGCACAAAAACCGTTTGCTACGTGGAGGTGAATAATAATGACTTCAGCAACGTGGCGAAGTATTCGCTTTCCTCCGGGCAGCCGCTCTTCGACATCGGCATCATCTTCGCTGCCAATATCAACTACAACACTGCTACGCAGAAAGCGACGCTTTTCTTTAACACACAGGTAACCAACGTGCTCACCAACAGGGCCACGTATATCCAGCCTGTTCAGGCCAGAGGAACCAAAGTACTGCTATCGATACTCGGCAACCACCAGGGAGCCGGGATTAGTAACTTCCCTACCCAGACGGCCGCCCAGGATTTCGCCCAGCAGCTAGCCAATGCGGTCAACACGTACGGCCTGGATGGCATCGATTTCGACGACGAGTATGCCGACTATGGCACGAACGGCACCGGACAGCCAAACAGCTACTCGTTTGTTTACCTGGTGAGTGCCCTGCGGCAATTGCTGCCGGATAAAATTATTTCCTTTTACTACTACGGGCCGGCTGCCAGTCGCTTATCCTACGGGGGCGTGACGGTGGGCTCGAAAGTAAACTATAGCTGGAACGCCGTATATGGCACTTATTCGGTGCCAAACGTGCCAGGCCTAGCTAAGGCTAATCTGGGACCGGCCGCCGTACAAATTACTGCTACCTCTGCCACCACAGCCGCCACGCTTGCCACCCGCACTAAAACCGATGGCTACGGTATCTACCTCACCTACGATTTGCCCAACACGAACTCCAGCACTTACCTGTCTAGCATCTCCAATATTCTGTACGGCAAGGCTACCACGTACACGCCTTAATTTCAACGCGGTAAGGTGGCCCACACAGGCTAAATTGCCTTGCACGATTAGTAAAGCCCCGCTTACTGCGGGGCTTTTTTGCGCGCTTTCCACTCGCTGACCTGGCTTGGGGCCTGGTGGGGCCGCCTGGCTAGGGCTGCATTTGCCAGGTGCTGCCCCACTGGCCAGGCATCACCTCTTACTTCTACAGGAAATTTGCTGCCGGATACCCTAGCTACAACCAGACTCCGGCTCAAACGCACTCCCGAAAACCGTTCGCAAGCATCCTGTAAGGCGGCGGTGGGCAGCTACACGAGCAGCGCCTTGGCGTTGCCCTATAGAACGCGGGGCGAATGCATCGACGCAATTACGGCGCCCTTGTGGATGGTGGCAGGGTGTTGTAGTCAACTGCTTTTTAAGCAAATATCAATTAGCAGAAATACAAAACCCCGTTGTAAATGCTTGATTTACAGCGGGGTTTAAGACTGAGTGCAGAGAGGGGGGGATTCGAACCCCCGATACCGTTGCCGGTATAACGGATTTCGAATCCGTCGCATTCGACCACTCTGCCACCTCTCTAAAGGTCCCAAATCGAGTGGTTGGGGCTGCAAAATTAGGAGACAAATTGAAATGAGAAGCTCTGCAAGCCGAAATTTCCTGATTTTTCCGCTAGGTGGCTCATTGTCAATTGCTCATTTTTTCAGGCCTCCTTGGGCAATGCTTCCAGGCGGCCGGTTACGGCGTCGATACTCACGTTGACCTCAAAGCCGATGATGAGCGTCATGCACACAAATTCGAGCCACACCATGAAGCCCACCAGCGCCCCGATAGAGCCATAGAAGTGGTTGTAGGAATTAAAAATGCGGACGTAGAGCGTGAACAGAAACGACACCAAAAAGATAAGCAGCGTGGCCACTAGGGCCCCGGTTGAGATGAAAGGCCACTTGTCGTGCACCGGCGGCACGAAGTAGTAGATGACGCAGGTGGTGGTGAGAAAAAGCCCGATGAGCGAGCCGTAGCGCAGCACCAGAATCATAAACTCAGTGGAGCTTTCGGGCACGATTTCGTAGAACACCAGCGCGTCGATGATGAACGTGCCGAAGAAGATGCCCGCAATGGCAATAACCAGAATAAGGGCTAGCGCGAAGGTGAGACCAGTAGCTATTACGCGCTTATGGAAATAGCCCCGGTGCTTAAACCACGGATATTTTTTCTCAAAGGCATCGAGCAGGGCCATGATGCCATTGCTGCTGAGCACCAGGGCCGACACAAATCCGAACGAGAGCAGCCCGCCGTGCGGAATACGCACAATGTCTTCGATGGTGCCCGCCGTGGCTGAATACAGCTCGTGGGGCATGATATCGGCCAAAAATTGCAGAATGTCCACATCCAGGTTGGGCACCGGGATGTAAGGGATGAGCGTGAACAGGAAAATGATAGTCGGAAACAGGGCCAGCGTGAGGTTGAAGGCCATGTACGCAGCACGCTTTTCGAGCGAGTCGAGACGTAGCTCGTGCATCACCCGGTCGCCCACATCATACACCGAGATGCGGCCTCCGCGCATACGCTGCCGCTTGCCCCACGCCATGAGCGTACGGTAGGCGCGGTGGCGGCGCACATCGGGCAGCATGGCACGGCGGCGGGCGGGAGGAGCGTGCATAAAACAGTAGCGCGGATGTTGTAATCCGCGACGCAGATGGGAGTGCGAGCGAGGCTGACTCTCGCAAATAACACCAAACGCGGATTACAACGTCCGCGCTACTTGCCAAACGCGGCTGGAGCGGGTGCGTCGCCCGGGGTGGCGCGGCCGGGGCCTAGCGGCAGGTCAGCTTCATTTTCCGAAAAGTACGGGGCTAGCTTTTGGCGCACGCTGTCGGGGATGGGCACCGGGCGGCCGGTAGCAGTGCTTACGAAAACCATTAGGGTATAGCCCTCAGTCAGTAGCTCGTTGGCCTCGTTGCGAATTTCATACTCGAATTTTACCCGTGAGCCCTCGGCCAGCTCACGCAGCATGACGCGGATAGTGAGCAGGTCGTCGTAGCGGGCCGGGCGGCGAAAGCGGGTGTGCAGCTCCCCTACCGGCATGCCTACCCCCTGCCCTTCCAGGTCTTTATAGCGAATGCCTAACTCGCGAAAAGACTCGGTGCGGGCCACTTCAAAATACGCCGCGTAATTGCCGTGATAGACGTAGCCCATCTGGTCGGTTTCGGCATAGCGCACGCGAATTTGAATGTCGGACTGGTACATAACTTAAGCTGTTGACTAGTAGCTGCTAGCTTTTGTAAATAACGTAGTGCCTATTGCCAGAAAGCTAACCGCTAGCAGCTGCTAGCCAACAGCTTAAAAAGCTATCGAATGCCGGCCCGCGTGAGCGCAGCCTGGTAGCGGTGGGCATTGACGAGGTGCTGGGCCTGAGTGGCGGCGAAAGCATGGTAGCCGCTGAAATCGTCCTTAGCGCAGAAATAGAGGTAATCGTTCTGCTCGGGGTGCAACACCGCATTGATGCTGGCAATACTGGGCAGGTCGATGGGGCCGGGGGGTAGGCCAGCATATTTATAGGTGTTGTAGGGCGAGTCTTTCTGCAAGTGCACATTGAGCACGCGCTTGATGCCGAAGTCGCCGTTGGCGTACACCACGGTCGGGTCGGCCTGCAGCTTCATGCCGCGCTTGAGGCGGTTGAGGTACACGCCGGCAATGCGGGGGCGCTCATCGGGGTGCTGCTGCTGCTCGGCTTCCACGATGCTGGCCAGGGTGCTCACCTGCACGCGGGTGAGGCCCAACTTTTCGCGGGCGGCATCGCGCTCGGGCGTCCAGAACTTCTCGTACTCGGTTTTCATGCGCTGCATGAGGTTCTGGGCCGAGGTGTTCCAATACAGCTCGTAGGTGTTCGGGATGAACATCGAGAGCACCGTGGTGGTGTCGAAGCCCAGGCTCCTGGTGTAGCTAGGGCTGCTTAGCAGCGAGTCTATCTGCTTGGGCTTGGCATCGATTTGCTTGCTGAGCTTGGCAGCCAGCTCGCGGCGCAGGCGCACATTGGTGAAGGTGAGGCGCAACGGCGTTTGGCGGCCCGACTTCAGCAGGTTGATTACTTGGCGGTTGGTCATGCCGGTTTTAAGCTCGTAGCGGCCTGGCTTCACGGCGCCGGGCTTGTTGTAGCCCATCAGCTTGCCCACAAAGTGCAGCGAAAGCTTATCGATAATGGCGCCGGTGTTTTCAGTGGCCACCAGCGCCTTCTGCCAGTCGTCGCCCTTGTGGATGTACACGAACGTCGGTAAATCCTTGGTATCGACGTTGGTAGTGTAGAAAATCTGGAAGAAATAATACGAGAAGCACACCAGGATGAGGCCCAGAATCACGCTCACGGCGGCGAAGCGGTTGCGGCGCTTGATGGAGTCGGCCCGGTACTCGATGGCGGACTTTTTGACAGGTTCAGACATGAAGCAGAGAATAAAGCCCTCAAAATTAACCCTCGCCAAGCCTACTAGCGCCGACGCCCCAAACAAGTGGCGGCGCTTTTGCTTATATCCGTCTTTCAGGCGCTGGCTAGTCCGCCAAAACCTCCGGCCGTAGTACCTTTCGCGCCAAAACAGGCCGCCTGTGCCGGCCCGCACTATTTTATTATACCTTTTTCTGCCCTATGGCCGCTACCCTGCTCCGCATCCATCCCGATAATCCGCCCCAAAATCGTATTCTACAAGTAGTGGAAGTGCTCCGTAAAGGTGGGCTTATTATTTACCCTACCGATACGGTGTATGGCATTGGCTGCGATATCAACAACGCAAAGGCCGTTGAAAAGCTTTGCCGCATCAAAGGCCTGAAGCCCGAAAAAGCTAATCTCAGCTTTATCTGCCACGATTTGTCGCACATCAGCGACTACGCGCACGGCATTACCACACCCGTATTTAAGGTGATTAAAAAGGCCTTGCCTGGTCCTTTTACGTTCATTTTTGAGGCCAGCCCCAATGCCCCGCGCTACGGTGGCGTGAAGCGCAGCACGGTGGGCATTCGGGTGCCCGACAACCAGATTGTGCGGCAGATTGTGAAAGAGTTCGGCACACCCATCGTGAGCACGTCGGTGCGCGAAAGCGAGGAGACGCTGGAGGAATACGTAACCGACCCCGACCTGATTTTTGAAAAATATCGCTCGCTGGTAGACCTCGTTATCGATGGTGGCTTCGGCGGCAACGAGCCGAGCACCATCGTCGACTGCACCAACGACGACTTCGAGCTGGTGCGCCAGGGCCTGGGCGACATCGAGCAGTTTTTGTAAGCACTAAAGTCAGTCCTTGCAAGCGCAACGCCGTGAAGTGCGGCAATCTTTCTTTTTGTTAGGATTGTACCCCTAGCGTGAAGGAAGTATTGCCGCGCTTCACGGCGTTGCGCTTGCAAGGACTGACTATACTTACTGATTCTCCGGCCGCTTGTGCTTCCAGCGGCGGTGCGTCCAAAGGTATTGCTCGGGTGTGGCCCGGATATCAGCTTCCAGCTGCCGGATAAATGCTTCCGTGGCCGGAAAGCGCTGGGCGTCGTCGGGCGAATTGGCCCCGGCGGCCACCGCCCGGCCATCGGGCAGCTCGGTGAATTTCACCTCGTAGTAGCCGCGCCGCACCCGCCGGATGCCCACGTAGAGTACCGCGCAGTCGAGCTGCTGGGCCAGCCGGTCGGCGCTGGTGTAGAAGCCGGCTTCCTGGTGCAAAAACTCAGTCCAGTATGGGCGGTCGTCTTTGCCGGCGGCCTGGTCGGTAAGCAGGCTGAGGGTGCGGCCTTCGCCCCGGTGCTGCACGAGGTAGCGCAGCGTGGCCAGCATGGGCACCGCATCGGCCCCTAGCCGGGTGCGCAGGCGCCGCATAAAATATTCGAAGAAGTTGTTGGTGAGCGGTTTATATACACCCGCTGCCCGGCCCGGAAACTCCAGGGCCGCGCCCGAGAGTATCCACTCCCAGTTGCCGCGGTGCGACCCTAGCGAGAGCACCGTGCGGTTTTCGGCAAAGTGCCGGGTCATCAGCTCGGGGTTCACGAAGCGCATCCGGCGCCGCAGCTCGGCGGGTGAGATGGCCGCCAGCTTTAGAATCTCGACTACCACTTGCGCAAAGTGCCAGTAGAACTGGTGGCCGATACGCTCGACTTCAGCCGCGCTTTTCTCCGGAAACGAGTTGCGTAAGTTTTCGAGCACCACGCCCCAGCGGTAGCGCACCACGTAGCGCAGTAGCAGGTAAATGACGCCCGCTAGCCCATGCAATATGGCCAGCGGCAGGTGGGCCAGCGCCAGCAGCAGCCAGGTAAGCAGGCGGTAGGACCACGGCGCGGCCGGGCGGGCGCTCATCGGGGCACGGCGGCCCCGGCCGGGGCATATTCGGTGAGGCTGCGCTGGCCGCCCTGGCTTTGGGTAGCCAGCACCTTTTTAGTGGCCGCATCGCGGGCTTCGATGGTAAGGGTGAAGTGCCCGGCCGGCAGGGGGCCTAGTGGCAGCTGGCCCACAATGGGCGTAGGCCGCCCGCCCTGCGTGGTCACGAGCGGCGCGTCGGCATCGGCGGCGGTGCCGTCTTCGGCCGAGAGGTGATAGTGCAGGCGCACCGAGCGGCCGGCCGGCACAGCATTCAGCTCGGTGTAGAAGTACAGATTCTCAGTGCCCCGGCCGTAGAAGCCGCCTGCGGCACGCGTCAGCAAATAGCCGCCGCGGTTGAAAACGCTTTCGGCGCCAGCCTTGGCGGCGGGCTTAGCCAGAAACACGAGGTCGCTGAAGGTCGGTGCGGTAGGCGCGGCTATCACTAGGGATTGCTCCACAGTGGTTTCACCGTTGGCCGACTTATACTGGTCGCGAATACGGCCGCGCAGCGTGTAGGTGCCGTCGGGCACGGTCACGCGCTTCAAGAAGCTGAGCGGGTTCTTAATAGCGATAGTCGTGTCGCTGAGCACGGGTGGCTTCAGCGTCACGGTTTCGTGCCAGGCTGAGGTGCCATCCGCTTTCAAAATATCTAAATCGACCACCGCCGACGACTGAAACGACTTGGGCGCCCGCTGCCGGTAGGTGAGCGGCTGGGTAGGTACCACCACGGAAATTTCGACCTCGCCACCCTTCTGCACCTGGTCGAGGTTGCGAAACTTAGCCACCTGCAAAATGAGCTGTGGCGGGCCGGCCTGGGCACTGAGCGTAGCCGCCAGGGTCAGCGAGAGGGAGATAGGAAGGACGCGCATAAGAGCAAAAATAAGGACTAGGCCTACGCCAAGGCCATTACCGTGCCGGGCCGCTACCTTGCGGCCATGTCCGTTGTCTTATCCGAGTTGCATTACCTGCCCTCGATTCCGTATTTCCAACAATTGCTAGGGGCCGAAAAGCTGCTGCTCGACGCCCACGAGCACTACCACAAGCAGACGTATCGCAACCGGGCGCTCATCCTCACGGCGCAGGGGCCACAACCACTTACGGTGCCCGTGGTGGATGGCGCCCGCTCGGAGAAGATTCGCACCAGCGAGATTGAGATTGACTACCGCCAGAACTGGAGGCACCGGCATTTTCGCACCTTGCAAACCGCCTACGGGGCCTCGCCGTATTTTGGGTATTACGCCGATTATTTGCAGGATATTTATGCCCAGAAGCCGGCGCGGCTTTGGGAATTAAATCTGGCCTGCTTGCACTTGCTGCTGCGCTGCCTGCGCTGGCCCTTGCCGCTCGATTTCACAACCGAATACCTGGCCCCGGCCAGCTCGCTAGCCCCTCCCCTGCTCGACCGGCGCGACTACCTGACACCCAAAAGCACCCTAGCCAAGGCCGAACCTGACAGTCCGTCGCAACGGCCCTACCCGCAGGTTTTTGGTACCGCATTTGTACCGGGTCTTAGCGTGCTGGATTTGTTGTTTATGCGAGGTCCGGCGGCCGGACAGTTTTTATAGGACAGGCGCTTAGCCAAAAATAATTTGTCCGAACCTTCGTCCGCAGGCGCTTGTTTTTCCAGTAATCCGCTTTCTTTTACGTATTGGTGTAGCGCAACTATTCAGGCCGGTTTCGGTACAGCTACTATCTGCGTCTTATTTCTATCTTGCTTGCATGGAAGCTAAATTTTCAAACCGCGTCAAGGAGGTTATTTCCTTGAGCCGGGAGGAGGCCATCCGGCTCGGCCACGACTACATCGGCACCGAGCACCTGCTGCTGGGCATGATTCGCGAGGGCGAAGGCACGGCCCTCGGCCTGCTCAAGAAGCTCGGCGTGGCCACCGATGAGCTGAAGTTTGCCCTCGAGCAAGCCACGCGCAACACGGCCTCCACCCAGGGCACCAGCATTACCGGCTCGATTCCGCTGACCAAGCAGACCGAGAAGGTACTGAAAATCACCTACCTCGAAGCCAAGATTTTCAAATCGGAAATCATTGGCACCGAACACCTGCTCCTCTCGATTTTGCGCGATGAGGACAACATTTCTTCTCAAATCCTTTCCAAATTCAACGTGAACTACGAAACCGTGCGCGACTCGCTCGACTACCACGGCGCCGCTCCGAACACCACGCCCAAGGCGGGTCCGGAGGCTGACGACGATGATGACCGCCTCTTTGGCCAAGGCCAGGGCGGAGGGGCCGGCCGCGGCCAGCAAGGTGGCCAGGGCGGTGCCGCTGGCACCCGCAAGGCCGGCGAAAAATCGCGCACCCCGGTGCTCGATAACTTCGGCCGCGACCTCACCAAGCTAGCGGAAGAAGACAAGCTCGACCCCATCGTGGGCCGCGAAAAAGAGATTGAGCGTGTGGCCCAGGTACTGAGCCGCCGCAAAAAGAACAACCCAATTCTTATCGGTGAGCCGGGCGTTGGTAAAACGGCCATCGCCGAGGGCCTGGCCCTGCGCATTATCCAGAAGAAGGTAAGCCGCGTGCTGTTCAACAAGCGCGTAGTGACCCTCGACCTGGCGTCGCTGGTAGCGGGCACCAAGTATCGCGGTCAGTTCGAAGAGCGCATGAAAGCCGTGATGAACGAGCTGGAAAAGTCGCCCGACGTTATCCTGTTTATTGACGAGCTGCACACGATTGTGGGCGCTGGCGGAGCTAGCGGCTCGCTCGATGCCTCGAACATGTTTAAGCCGGCCCTGGCCCGTGGCGAAATCCAATGCATCGGCGCTACCACGCTGGACGAGTATCGCCAGTACATCGAAAAAGATGGCGCGCTAGCCCGTCGTTTCCAGATGGTAATGGTGGACCCCACCACGCCCGAGGAAACTATCGAGATTCTGCACAACATCAAAGACAAGTATCAGGACCACCACCACGTGGTGTATACCGATAAGGCCATTGAGCAGTGCGTGAAGCTGAGCGACCGCTACATGAGCGACCGCTTCCTGCCGGACAAAGCCATTGACATCCTTGATGAAGCTGGTGCCCGCGTGCACATCAATAACATCGTGGTGCCCGAGGATATCCTGAAGCTCGAGGAGCAGATTGAGACCATCAAGGGCGAGAAAAACCGCGTGGTGAAATCGCAGAAGTACGAGGAAGCCGCCAAGCTCCGCGACACGGAAAAGAAGCTGCTTGAGCAACTCGACTCGGCCAAGAAGAGCTGGGAAGATGAGACCAAGAAGAAGCGCTACACGGTGAAAGAGGAAAACGTGGCCGAGGTAATCGCCATGATGACCGGCATCCCCGTGAACCGCGTGGCCCAGAACGAAGGCGAGAAATTGCTGAACATGGGCAACGAGCTGAAAGGCAAGGTAATCGGCCAGGATAAGGCCATTGCTCAGCTCGTGAAAGCTATCCAACGCACCCGCGTGGGCTTGAAAGACCCGAAGAAGCCGATTGGCTCGTTCGTGTTCCTCGGCCCGACCGGTGTGGGTAAGACGGAGCTGGCCAAGGTGCTGGCTACCTACCTCTTCGACAAGGAAGATGCACTGGTGCGCGTGGATATGTCGGAGTACATGGAGAAATTCAGCGTATCGCGCCTGGTGGGCGCGCCTCCCGGCTACGTGGGCTACGAAGAGGGCGGCCAACTGACGGAGAAAATCCGCCGCAAGCCGTACTCGGTTATCCTGCTCGACGAGATTGAGAAGGCGCACCCCGATGTGTACAACCTGCTGCTCCAAGTGCTCGACGACGGTATCCTGACCGACGGCTTGGGCCGCAAGGTGGACTTCCGCAACACCATCATCATCATGACCTCGAATATCGGGGCACGTGATTTGGCTGACTTCGGCGCTGGCATCGGCTTCGGCACCAAGGCGCGCACCGAGAATATGGACGAGATTACGAAGGGCACTATCACCAACGCCCTGCGCAAGACCTTCTCGCCCGAGTTCCTCAACCGCTTGGACGACGTGATTGTCTTCAACTCGCTCGAGAAGAAGGACATCCACAAGATTATCGATATCAGCCTCAGCAAGCTGCTGGCCCGCGTGCTCACGCTCGGCTACAAAGTGGAGCTGACGGAGAAAGCCAAGGACTTCGTGGCCGACAAAGGCTACGACCCCAAGTACGGGGCACGTCCGCTGAACCGGGCCATCCAGAAGTACATCGAAGACCCGATTGCCGAGGAAATCCTGAAAGCTCAGCTGCTGCACGGCGACATCATCACGGCCGACCACGAAGATGGCAAGGATGAGTTGACGTTCAGCATTGCCAAGAGCGACGAGGCGCCCAACCTGGCCAGCGACGAGCGGCCAGCCGAGGCCCCCTCGGAGCCCGAAAGCGGCGAGACGAAGTAATCGAATAGCTTGCAAAAAGGCCGGTCCCGCAGTGCGGGGCCGGCCTTTTTTGTTTGGGATTTATGGCTGGGGCCTAGCTGCTTCGATGGGGCGAACTACAACGCGCCGGTTGCGCGGGCGCTCGGCGGGCATGTTGTTGTCGGCTACGGGTTGCGTGTCCCCTAGCCCCATCATAGCGGCTGGCAGTGCGCGGAGCTTACGGCGCAAAGAAACTCGCAGCCCCGGATTTAGCGCCGAGTGGCCGTGCTCAAAGGCACGGCTACGCCCGGTAAAGCGCAAGCCCAAACTATGTACTGACGCCCAGCCGAACGGAGGCCTTGCGGCCGGCTGCCCGGTTTCGGAGGCTGCCGGGCGTCCGGTACGCAAACGGCCGGCCCCGCTCTGCGGAACCGGCCGTTTGTGCTTTCATAGCTCTAGGGACACTTCATTTCCCTTTCTCAGGTTGTAGAGTCTTGTACCTGCGTTATTCGTTGCATAGTACCCGTAAAGTTGGGCTAGCCCCCTTGCTTGCTGCCGCCGCCCTTGGTGTCATCGTTCTGGATAGCCTTACGCTGCTTGCTCGGCCCGCCCTGCCCGAAGCGGTAGCTGAAGTTGACCCGGAAGCCGCGCTGGTAAGACCGGTACTCACTATGCTCGGTGAAGAACTGCGTGGTAGTAGTGCTGCGGTAGGGCCAGTATGAGTTGAATGGGCTAGCGAAGTTGAGCGTGAGGTCGGCCTTGTCTTTGAGCAAGGTTTTCTTCACGCCTAGCTGATAGTAGAGGTTGGCCGGGTCAGTGCCCTGGATGCTAGGCGTAGGGGTGCTAGCGAAGGCAAAGCCCTGTACCGTAAAGCCTTTATCGAGCTTGTACGAAGTATTGACGTTGATGCCCGCCATAAAGCCGCGGCGCTCGATGCCTAGCGCTGGCGAGTTGCGCACGATGTACTGCACATCGGGGCCGGCGCTCAGGTCCCACTTGGGCGTGGGCTTGGCCGAGAAGTACACGTTGAACTGATAAAACGTATTAGCAGCTACGTTGGCGTAAGTCTGGGCCGTCACGCTCGGGTCGGGCACCACGCTGCCGGGCAGTGGCACGGGCGGGTTGGGGTTGGTGGTAAGGTAGCGGATAGACTCGATGGCGTTGCCGGTGTGGCGTACCGAGAGCGCGGCGTTGAGCGTCGTCGTTTTGAGCGTGGTGCTGTAAGCCAGTTCATACGAATCAGTCAGCTCGGGGCTTAGCACGGGGTTGCCAAAATTGACATTCTTGGCGTCGGAGCGGTCTATAAACGGGTTGAGGTAGTCGATGAATGGCCGCGTGATGCGCCGGCTGTAGGCAAAGCGCAGGCTGGTGGCATCGCTGAAGGCGTAGCGCGCGCTGCCATTGGGCAGCAGCGACAGGTAGGTAGGCAAGGCTACTTCGGCGCTGCCCGGCCCAAAGCGCGCCGTAATGGCCGTGCGTTCGAGGCGGGTGCCGAGGCTGGTACTCAGCTTCTTGCCCACGCTGAACGAGTAGGTGGCATACGCCGCCTGCACATCCTGGGCATAGTTGAAATCGGTGATACGGCGGCGCGAAGGACTAAACTCCTGGCTCAGCGCCGGGAACAGGGTATCGACGCTAGCCACCGAGCCGGTGCGGCGGAAGATGGCCTTCAGGCCCATTTCCAGCGTGCGCTTGTCGCCAAAGGGCTGGGTAAAATCGGTTTGGAGCGTCACTTCATGCCCGGGCGTGCGGCCCCGGCTGTGCTCGCGGTAGCTGGCCTGGCTTTGCTCCAGGGCCGTGAGCGAGTTGTTGTACTGGTCGAAGTCGTAGCCAAACGTGCCATTGTTGAGCGCGTACTGCCCTAGCACGCTCCATTCCTTGCGGGCCGTGGCAAAGGTGCGGGTGTAGGTGCCGGTGCCTTCCACATTCAGCCCGCTAAACAGGTTTTTGGTGGCGCGGGTAAAGAGCTGGTTGGCCGCCGGGTTTACGTTGGTGTAGCGGTTGAGCAGGTCCTGGGTCGAGTTGCCGCCGTAGCCACTTACGGAGCCGGCCAGCGAAATGCTGTGGTGCTCAGCAGGGTCATAGTCGAGGCCCACCGTGCCATAGTACCAGCCACCGAGGTTGTGATTGGTCGAGCTCTGGCGCAGCGTGTCGGGCACGGCGCCGGCAAAGCCAATGCGCTCGCGGCTCGACTGGCCGGGGTTGTACCAGGCCCCCGCGCTGGCCGATGAGGTGAAGCCAATCTTGCCCTTCTTAAAATTCAGGGCCGAGTTGAAGTTGGTATTGCGGTTGCCGCTGGCTAGGCCCACCCGGCCGTTCACCCCTTGGTCAACGCCCTTCTTCAGCACAATGTTGATGATGCCAGCCGTGCCCTCGCCATCGTACTTGGCCGAGGGCGTGGTGATGATTTCCACGCTCTTAATCTGCTCGGCCGGAATGCTTTTAAGCGCCTCAGCCAGGTTGCGCGCCAGGGTCGGCGAAGGCTTGTTGTTGACCAGCACCTTGAAGTTGGCCGAGCCACGCATCTTCACGTTGCCGTCGCCATCTACGGCCAGCAGCGGGGCTTTGCGCAGCACATCCTGGGCGGTGCCCCCGGCATTGCTCACGTCCTGGTCGGCGTTGTACACGAGGCGGTCAGGCTTTACTTCCACCACCGGCTTTTGGCCGATAATTACCGCCTCGCCCAGTGCTTGCGCGGCGGCGGGCATCAGCAAACTGCCCACCGCCGTGGGACCGGCGCCTACCGTTACGGTGCGGGTGCGGGTGCCGTAGCCCACGTAGCTGGCCCGCAGCCGGAAGGTGCCCGCGGCCAGCTTGGTCATGGCGAAGTGCCCCTTGTCGTCGGCCGCCACACCGGTGATGGGCTTGTCGCCGGTGGGCGGCAGCAGCACCACGGTGGCGTAGGCCACCGGCTGGCGGCTCACCGAGTCGAGCACCGTGCCAGTAAGCGAGCCAGTGCTCGTCGGAGCCGCCGCCGGCGCTTGGGCGGCAGCGGGGCGGGGCCGGCCGGCCAGCAGGAGCAGGCCTAGTAACCAGAACGTAGTCGTTTTCATAGATGATGAAGGAGAGTTGCTTGGGCGATGGATGCACTGGGCCAGCAAGTGGTTGCTTCCAACCCTGAAGATTTTCTGAAGCAATACCCAGACTATCGAATAGGGCCACCAAACGTTACATCGCAGGCAGGGGCGGCGCATTACCATTTTATGAAGCATGGCTGGGGCGGTTGAAATGACTGAGGCAAAGGTCCCCTAGCCCCACAGGCGGGGCGCTCCAGGTCACTATCTGAGCCGTCCCAACTTATGATTTGGGCCGCGCCACTTCGCTGGGCGCTTGGCCCAGCAGCTTCTTGAACACGCGGTTAAACGTTGATTTCGAGTTAAATCCACTATCCAGCGCCACGCCTACCAGCGAGTAGTGCGCAAAGTGGGGGTCGGCCAGCTTGCGGCTAGCCTCGTGCACCCGGTAGGTGTTCACGAAGTCATTGAAATTTTGCCCGCAGCCCGCATTGATGACTTTCGAGAGCAGGTTGGGCGTGGTGCGCAGGCGCTGGGCCAGCTCGGCCAGGGTCAGTTCAGGCTCCAGCCAAGGCCGCTCGGTGGCCATAAGCGCGAGCAGCTTATCGCGCCACGGCAGCAGCTCGGGGGCCAGGCCGGGCGCGCTGGCCTCGGCCGGGGGCAGGCTGGCTGGGAACCCTAGCGGGGCTAGCCCACCGGCTGCCAATGGAGCCGACGCGGCCGGCTCGTTAGGGGTTGCGAGGGTCGTTTCCTCGGGTAGTTCGGCAGGTGCCGCATCGGGCTCGAAGCGCAGCGGGCTGCTGGCTGCCGCGTAGTTGGCTTGCAGGCCCACCGCGATGAGGGCGTAAATAAGCAAGCCGCGCAGGGCGAAGTAATTCCAGGCCTCGGTGTAGCCGAAGTGGAACACCACGTCCAGAATTTCAAACAGCAAACTCAGGCCCAGGCTCAGGCCCTGCAACAGCAGCAGCTGCCGAAACCCGGCGAAACGCAGGCGCTCGGGGTCCGAGAAGTTGTCGTCGAGGTAGCGCGAGTAGCGGCGGTACTCGGCCAGTACCCACCAGCCGTAGAGCGGCAGCAGCCCATACAGGACCACGGCCACTGGCTGGCTCAGGCCATCGAGCCACTCGGCGGCGGGCCCTTTGGTGCCGAAGTGGTAAGGCAGCACCCGCCCGCGCAGGCCGCGCCACCACCCCAGGTCGTAGAGCGCCGCCAGGCCAAACAGGGCTACCTTGAGCAGGCCCGGCGCCAGGTGCGCCCAGGCGCGGCGCCCCAGTCGAAACTCCTGGTTGGTGAGGCTGCGGAAATACAGCAGGTAGGCCGGCCCCAGCAGCAGGTTGAGCTGCCAGGGAATGTAGAACATCAGCGTGGAGTAGCCATCGTGGCTGTCGTACCACCCCGCAAAGCCTAGCATCCATTGCGCAATAGTGAGTGTGGGCAGCACTAGCAACAGGGCCAGCAGCGCATCGGGCCAGGTGCCGCGCCGCAGCGCCCGGCTCAGCAGCCACAGCGTGGCGGCCAGGCCCGGCACCACAAACGGCAACAGCAACGCGCTACGCGGCCCAAACTCAAAATGCATGATGCAAAAGTACGGGGTCGCTTCCCGCGCTTACCCGATATGTTGCTTAGCTTTGGCCTAGTTGCTCGCTGCTTTCTGGCCTTTATGAATATTCTGCGTCACGTTGACCTGACCCGCGTTTTCTTCGTTGATATTGAAACCGTGCCGGGCCACCCTAGCCACGCCGAGCTGCCCGCCGCCCACCAGCCGCTATGGGCCCGGTTTTGCGAAAAGCGCCACGCCAAGGAGCTGGCCGAAGGCCAAACGCACGCCGAATTGTTTGCCAACGGCGGCCTCTACGCCGAGTTTGGCAAGGTAGTATGCATCTCGGTAGGCTTCTTCCGGCCCTTAAAAGATGAGACGCTGGAGTTTCGCACCAAGTCGTTTGCCGCCGATGATGAGTGCGAAGTGCTGCGCAGCTTCGGGCAGTTTCTGGCCCGCTACGCGCCCTACGGCCCTAGCCGCTACGCCAAGCTCGAAACGGCCGGGCCCGATGGTTACTTTTTGTGCGCCCACAACGGCCGGGAGTTTGACTATGGCTACCTGGGCCGGCGCATGCTCATTTGCGGGCAGCCCATTCCGCCCATGCTCGACGTGGCCGGCCACAAGCCCTGGGACCTCCCCCACCTGCTCGACACCATGGAGCTGTGGAAGTTTGGCGACAACAAGGGCTATATTTCCCTGCCGCTGCTGGCGGGCGTGTTCAATATTCCGTCGCCCAAAGACGACATCGACGGCTCGCACGTGGCGCGGGTATACTGGGAGGATAAAGACCTGGGCCGCATCGTCACGTACTGCGAAAAGGACGTTATCACCACCGCCCGCGTGTATCTGCACTACGCCGGACAGCAGGAGCTGTGGCCCGAAGTGCAGCTGACCCAGGTGCCGTGGGTGGCCGGCGTATCGGCCTAGCCCCCGCGCCCCGCTATGCGCCTGCCCAAGCCCCTGGCCGAGCGGCGGCTCGGCCTGCTCAACTTCGCCGTCATCGTGCTGTCGGTGTACGTGCTGGTGGCCCTGCTGGTGAGCCTTATTTTCCGGCTGCCACCCGAAACGGCGCACCTGCTCGACCTGGCCGACAACGCCATCTGCGCATTTTTTCTGCTGGAATTTACCGTTCGCTTTTTTCGCACGCCCAATAAACTGGCTTTTTTGAAATGGGGCTGGATAGACCTGATTTCCAGCGTACCGCAAGTGTCGTGGCTACGGGCGGGGCGCACGCTGCGGCTGGTGCGGCTGCTGCGCATTTTGCGCGCCTTTCGCTCGACCAAGCACCTGCTGCACCACTTGTTTCGGAGCCGGGTGCAGGGCACATTTGCGGCGGCGGCGCTGGTGGCAGCGCTCATGGTCATTTTTTCGGCCATCGCCATTTTGCAGGTCGAAACCCGGCCCGACAGCAACATTAAAACGGCCGAAGATGCGCTGTGGTGGGCTTATTCGACCATTACCACCGTGGGCTACGGCGATAAATACCCCGTGACTGGGGCGGGCCGGCTCATTGCGGCGGCCCTCATGACGGTGGGCGTGGGCTTGTTTGGCACGTTCACCGGGTTTCTGGCCTCGTGGTTTGTGCAAGCGCGCCAGCCCGCGCCCCCGGCCGAGCCCTCGCCCCCTGAAGCACCCTAGCCAGTGCGGTCAAACTGGCAGCCATGAATAACTTGCGCCCGCTGAAACGCAGCGGCTAGCTGGCTGGCTCCTTCGCAATGTCAGCCCGCTCGCGCTATGCCCAATTCTTTTCTCCGCTGGCTGCCGCTGCTGGGGCTGGCCCTGCTGGCCGGCCTGGCGGTGTGGCTGGTACGCCCGCCACAGCCAGTGCCCGCCACCGCGCCTACCACCGAGTTTTCGGCCTACCGGGCCCTGCGCGATGTGGCCCTGGTGGCTAGCCAACCCCATTCGCTGGGCTCGCCAGCCAATGCCCAGGTGCGCGACTACCTGCTGACCCGCTGCCGCGAGCTGGGGCTAGCCCCCTCCGTGCAGGAATTGAGCCTGGTACTTACTAACCCCGGCCAGCTGGCCGCCGCACGGGTTCAGAACGTGGCGGTTCGCCTGCCCGGCACCCAGCCAGGGGGCAAGGCCGTGCTGGTGCTGGCCCACTATGACTCGCAGCCCCACACCCCCGGCGCCGGCGACGATGGCGCCGGCGTGGCCGCCATGCTCGAAACCATCCGGGCTCTGCGGGCCGGGCCGCCCCTGCAAAACGACGTTATCTGGCTCTTTACCGATGGCGAGGAAGCCGGCCTGCTGGGTGCCCGCGCCTACGCCGCCGATACGGCCCGCCTACGCCGCGAGGTGGGCGTGGCCCTCAACTTCGAGGGCCGGGGCAACGCCGGCCCTAGCCTCACCTTCGAGGTCAGCTCCCAGAATGGCTGGGTAATGCGTGAATACGCTAAGGCCGCACCCTACCCCATCGCGTCGTCGCTGTTTTACGAGGCCTACCGGCAGCTGCCCAACAACACCGATTTCACGCCCCTGCGCCAGGCTGGTATCGCGGGCCTGAACTTCGCCTTTGTCGATGGCCACCCCTACTACCACAGCCCCGCCGACACGCCCGGCCACCTCGACCTGGGCTCCTTGCAGCACCACGGCTCGTACATGCTGAGCCTAGTGCGGCACTTCGGCGACATCCCACTCACGCATACCAAGGCGCCCGACGATACTTTTTTTAACCCCATCGGCACCTGGCTGGTGCGCTACCCCGCCGCCTGGAACCTGCCACTTACCCAGCTCACTATCAGCCTGCTGCTACTCACGCTGGTGCTGGCTTACTTGCGTGGCCGCCTGCGCTGGGCAGGCTTGGCAGGCGGGGTGCTGGCCTGGGTGGGTGGGCTAGCCCTGCTGCTGGCAGCCGGCTGGGGCCTGCTCACGCTGGTGGCTACTGTCTACCCGCAATACTCGGCCTTCTACGACCGGGCTTCTTACAATGCGCTGGCCTACCAAGGCGCGCTGCTGGCGCTGGCGCTCGCCCTGTTTGCGGCTTACTATGGGGCACTGAGCCGCTTTATGCGGCCCGCTTCGCTGGTGGGCGGGGCCTTGCTGATACTGGCCTTGCCGCTTGGGCTAGTGCAATGGCAGGCACCTTCGTCGGCGTTTTTGCTGGCCTGGCCGCTGCTGGCGGCTACGCTGGCCTGGGCCTGGGGGCTGCGCCGGGCCGCTAGCCCGGGTCGGCCGGCCACGGCGGGCGTAGTCGAGGGGCTGCTCGCAGTGCCGGCCGTGGCGCTGCTGGTACCTGCTATTTATTTGCTGCTCATTATTTTTGGGCTGAGCGTACTCGTGCTGGTAGCCGTGCTGTTTTTAGCCATGCTGCTGGGGCTACTATTGCCTTTGCTGCTGCCAGTGCTGAGCTTGCACACGGGGCCCGGCCGGCGGCCGGCTACCAGCTGGCTGCTGCCGGGCCTGGCCCTGGCCGAAACGCTGGCTGCCCTGCTCATGGGCCACCTCACGCGCCAGCCTACGGCGGCTCAGCCCCAGCAAACGCACTTATTTTATGTGCTGGATGCCGCCCATAACCAGGCCTATTGGCTGTCGGCCGCGCCCCGGCCCGATGCCTGGACGCGCCAGGTGCTGACCCGCCCGCAGCTGGCACCGCTGCCCGTCGTTTTACCGCCAGCGGCCGGGCCGGTGCTGCACCAGGCGGCGCCGGTGCTGCCGCTAGCCCCCGCTACCGTGAAGGTGCTGGCCGATAACCAGGTAGCCGGCCACCGCCGGCTGCGCCTGCTGCTGCAGCCCGGCCGCGCCGATGTGAACAGCCTAACGCTGCGCCTCGGCGGTGCCGCGCGGGTGCTGGGCCTGCGCGTAGTCGACCAATCGGTGCCGGCCGCCAGCCTGCCACCCACGGCGGCAGCAGTCGATTTTCAGTTTTTCGCCCCGGCTCCTCAGGGCGAAGAGGTGGTAGTGGACCTAGCCGATGCCGCACCCCTGCACCTGGTTGTTACCACGCGCAGCCTGGGCCTGCCGGCCAGCCTGGCGCCGCCTATGCCGGCTACAGTAGTGCCCGCACCGGGCTACAATAGCTTCACCACGCAGGTGCGGCAGGAGTTTGAATTGTAACCACCGGTCTCATTATCATTTATAATTAATAATTACCAGTATATTAGCCGTATTGAATTAATTTTCCCCATGCCACTCCGTGTCAAGCACCATTTTGCCGGCTGGCTAGGGCTAGCCGCTTGTAGCCTCACCAGCTGCAACCTTCATCCCTGCTACCCCAACGACCCCGGGCCTCAGCCCTTCGGGGTAGCCTTCAGCACCGACACGCTGGGCACAGGCAAGGGCTTTCGCAAGGCTGAGGCCTTTTCGGCCTACCTGGTGCGCTACCGGGGCGCCGATTTCAGCCAGCCGCTCGATACGCTGCGGGCCAGCGACCGGCCCAAGTTGCCGATGGTTTTTTACTACGTCGACCGCACGCTCTTCTGCAACTTCCCGGCCGTGGGCAGCCCTAGCGACCCGCACAGCTACCGGCTCGAAGTGCCGGCCTCCCAGAAACGCTACGACATCAGCGACATTGTGCTCGAATATGGCGGCGTCGATAACTGCACGCGCACCATTGGCCGCTTCGATGCCCTCATCAACGGGCAGCGCGTGGATACCCGCCGCGGCTACGTCGCTACCAAATAATATCAATCAGGCTATTACAAAAAAAAGGCGGCCGCAGCTTTTCAGCTACGGCCGCCTTTTTAGCAGCTAGGTCCCTTAGTTGAGCGAAGCCACGTCAATCACGAAGCGGTACTTCACGTCGCCTTTCAGCATGCGCTCGTAGGCCTCGTTGATGTGCTGGATATCAATCATCTCAATGTCCGACATGATATTATGCTCGGCGCAGAAGTCGAGCATTTCCTGCGTTTCGGCAATGCCCCCAATGAGCGAGCCGGCCACGCGGCGGCGCTTGCTAATGAGGTTGAAGGCGTGCAGGTGCGGCGCCTCGCTGGGCACCCCTAGCAAAATCATGGTGCCGTCGAGGCGCAGCAGGTTCACGTAGGCGCCGAGGTCAATCTGGGCCGAGATGGTATTGATAATAAAGTCGAAGTAGTTGCCCACCGACTTAAACTGGTCTTTGTCGCTGGTTACCACAAACTTGTGGGCACCCAGGGCTTTGGCATCGGCTTCCTTATTGGCCGAGGTGCTAAGCACCGTTACTTCGGCGCCCAGGGCCACGGCAAACTTGACGGCCATGTGGCCCAGGCCACCCAGGCCCATTACGGCTACGCGGTGGCCGGGGCCTACTTTCCACTGGCGCAGGGGCGAGTAGGTGGTGATGCCGGCGCACAGCAGCGGGGCTACGCGGGCCAGGTCGAGCTTCTCGCTCACCTTCAGGGTGTATTTTTCATCGACCACGATGCTTTGCGAGTAGCCGCCGTAGGTGGGCTGGCCGGTCTTGATTTCGCGGCTGTTATAGGTGCCAATCATCCCGGTGGTTTCGCAGTACTGCTCCAGGCCTTCCTTGCACGACGAGCACTCGCGGCACGAGTCGACCATGCAGCCTACGCCGGCGAGGTCGCCTACTTTGAAGCCTTTGACGTGGTCGCCCACGGCCGACACGCGGCCCACGATTTCGTGGCCGGGCACCATCGGGAAGATAGAGCCGCCCCACTCGTCGCGAATCTGGTGCAGGTCGGAGTGGCACACGCCGCAGAACAGAATATCAATCTGCACATCGTGCGGGCCGGGGGCGCGGCGCTCCAGGGTGAAGGGTTCGAGGGGAATATTGGCGGCGGGGGCCGCATAGGCTTTCGTGGCGGACATCGGGCTGTCTATGGTTTGGGTTGAAGAAGGAACCTACAAAAACGCCGCGACGGCCCGGTGGGCTGCGGCGGCGCTTCTGGTTGATTGCCGGATTAACCTGCGGCCACAGGCTTTGTTTGCGGCCGGGCCAGTTCTTCGCCCACTAGCCGGCGCATGCGGGCCAGCGACTGGTGCGCAAACCTGCGCTGCAGCATGCGACCAAACAGCTTGAACCCCAGCCAGTAAAACGGGTTGCGAATCTGCCCGGGCTGCGACATGGCCTGAATGCGAAAATGCACCGCGCCGGTACCAAGGTTTTTGTGCAGCGAGAAGTTTATCTGGCCTTTCTCGAAGTGGCCTTCGAGGGTGCGGTAGCCGTAGCCCCACACGCGCTCGGGGCCATCGGGCCCCGCCTGGCTAGCCTCGTCCACGACATCGACCACGCG
Organism: Hymenobacter sp. BT559; assembly: GCF_017571525.1. Classification (GTDB taxonomy): domain Bacteria; phylum Bacteroidota; class Bacteroidia; order Cytophagales; family Hymenobacteraceae; genus Hymenobacter; species Hymenobacter ginsengisoli. Next base: position 148,326 of record NZ_JAGETY010000011.1, read on the forward strand.
CACGCCGAAGTAAAAATTGAACACCAGAAAGTGCGCCCGCAGCACCATAATGCGCTGGTCGAGCGGCTGGCTAGGGTCGAAATAGCCCGTGATGAGGTCGGGCGGCGGAAAGGCATAGCGGCGCATCACGGCCTGCGCCGCTGCAAACGAGCCCGCCTCGGCCGGCGGACCGGGCGCCTCGGCGGGCAGGTCGGTGGCGTAGTGGTCGATGCGCCAGCCGGTGGCCGAGGTGTACTCGCGCACGTGCTCGTAGTCGTAGTTGACCTTGGCGTGGGCGTAGGCGTCGAGCTGGGCGCGGTACTGCTCCCAGGCAGGCGCCGCGCCGGCGGGGCTAGCGGGCTGGTTCATTGGGCGAGCTGTTGGGTGGTCGTGCCATCTTCGGCGTGGCGGGTGGTTTCGACTACTACCGGGCCTAGCGCCTGGCCGCCGCTGGCCTGGGCCACGCGCTCGCAAAACTCGACCCAGGTGGCTTCCTGCATCAGCTTGCCGCCGCCGAGGGTGTCGTAGGCAAAGGCCACCAACCCATCGCGCGAGCGGGCCCGCGAATGGATTTCGAAGCGCAGCGCATCGGGCCGGTCATCGAGCGGATGGACCTCAAAGCGGATGCGCCCGGCCTCGGGGTGGCCTTCCAGGGTCAGAAACTCGAAAAACGTGGGGCCTACTTCCGTCACGCGTACGCTGCCGTTCCAGGGCCCAAAAATCCTGATGTGAAACTCGTCGCCGGCGTGCAAGCTGCCCGCCTCGCCGCGTGTGCGCTCGAAATCGGCCAGCAAGCCGGGCGAAAAGTGGGGCACATCGGCCTGCACGGCGGCCATGAGCTGCGTGGGCGTGAGGCGGGGCCGCTCTACATCGATGTAGTAGCGGCGCTCTAGCTCAGGGCCAGTGCCCTGAGCGGCGGGCTGTGCGGAGTGAGGCATGTTGGTGAATGAGGAATTTAGAAGGAAGAAAGAAGAATAAGCGCTGGTTTTCTCCTGGCCGAATGCCTGCCGAGCGCATCGTTTACGTAGCGTAAACCTGCCCGGATAGGTTGCTCCGCTAGCCCCTATTTATCCTTCCTTTTCCCTTCTACCTCCTTCATTCACCAACATGGCCTATTTCCGTCCGCCCGGCCCACCGCCCGACCCCGCCCTGGTACGCAGCCTCACCGAGCAGCAGCAGACGCTGCGCCAGCGCGTGCGCGCCGAGCCGCTCGCCCACGAACCCCGACTCATCGGGGGCTGCGACTCGTCGTTTCCGACGCCCGATACCATTTTATCGGTGTTCGTGGTGCTGAAATTTCCGTCGTTGGAGCTGGTAGAGAAGGTGTACAACTACGGGCCTGTGAACATGCCCTACGTGCCGGGCTTTCTATCTTTTCGGGAGGCGCCGAATGTTATTCAGGCATTTGCCAAGCTCGAAAACAAGCCCGACGTGATAATGGTGGATGGCCACGGCATCGCGCACCCGCGCCGGGTGGGCATTGCCGCGCACCTGGGCGTGCTGCTCGACTGGCCCACCTTCGGAGTGGCCAAGCAGAAGCTGACAGGCACGTTTCAGGAGCCAGCAATCGAGAAAGGCAGCATCACGCCCCTGCTCGATGCCAAAACCGGCGAGCTCATCGGCGAAGTGCTGCGCAGCAAAGACAAGGTGCTGCCGCTGTTTGTGAGCCCCGGCCACCGCTGCGACCAGGCCACCGCTACGCGCCTCACGCTAGCCTGCCTGCGCGGCTACAAACTGCCCGAGCCCACCCGCCTGGCCGACCACTGGGCCGAAGAATTTAAAAAGGAGGTGCGCTAGCGCGAACGCGGCACCACCCCCGGCCCCTCTCTTTTGGAGAGTGACCGGGGGTGGTCTGCCCGTGAGGTACCCGCTCCGGTTAATCCAGAATTAACCCTAGCTGAGTAGCTTTACACTAGCTCTTTTTTCTCCCCAAATTGGCCACGCTGGCTGGCAGCGTTTTTACTATGTTGAAATGCGCTACGCTGCTGCTTAGCCTATGGCTGCTCACTTTTGGGGCGCTGCCGGGGGCTGGGCAAACGCCCATCCACGTAGGCCCGCGCACCTGCGCCACGCCGCAAGCTGATGCCGGGCAGCAGGCCCAGCTGGCACGCCACCTGCCCAGCTACCGGGCCGCCAAGCTGGCGGCCACGGCGCCCCGGGCACTGCGCACCGCAGCAGCCATGACTTACACGCTGCCCGTGGTGGTGCACATCGTGCACAATGGCGAGGCCGTGGGCACGGGCGCCAATATCAGCCAGGCACAGGTGCAGTCGCAGCTCGACGTACTGAACGAGGACTACCGCAACTTGAATGCCGATGGCGCCCTGGTGCCGACGGCGTTTCAGCCGGTGCGGGCCGATGCCCAGTTTCAGTTTGTGCTGGCCGTGCGCGACCCTAGCGGCCGGCTGCTGCCCGAGCCGGGCATCGACCGCGTAGACCGCAACGCGCTGGGCCTGTCCGCGCCGCCCTACGACCTTGCGACGGTGGAAAACAGCATTAAGCCCGCCACCGACTGGAACCCCGACCAGTACCTCAATATCTGGGTAATGGATACGGGCACCACGCTGCTTGGCTATGCGCAGTTTCCGGACAATACGGCGGGGCTGGGTGGCCTGAGCCCCTACGGCGGGGCGGCCAACACCGACGGGGTGGTTATCGCCTACGCCGCCTTTGGCCGGGTGGGCACCCTGTTCCCGAACTACAACAAGGGCCGTACCCTGACCCACGAGCTAGGCCACTGGCTGGGCCTGATTCACGTGTGGGGCGATTCGAGCTGCGGCAACGACTATTGTGCCGACACCCCGACCCAGGAAACCTCGAACACCGGCTGCCCGGCCTTTCCGCACGTGTCGTGCTCAAACGGGCCCACCGGCGACATGTTCATGAATTTTCTGGACTACTCCAACGATGCGTGCCTGCACCTGTTTACGGGCGACCAAAAGGGCCGTATGCAAGAGGTAATGGCCGCCGGCACGCCGCGGCGCGTGTCGCTGCTGACCTCGCCGGCGCTGTGCACGGGCACGCCCCTGGTGGCTACGGCGGCCGTGGCTGGCGGCAGCACGGCCTGCGCCGGCAGCGCGGTGACGCTAACGGCCAGCGGTCCGGCCGGCGCCAGCTACGACTGGAGCGGCCCGGCCGGCTTTGTCAGCACCCAGCAAAACCCCGTGCTGCCCGCCGTGACGGCCGCGCAGGCCGGCACCTATACCGTGCGGGTGGCCGTGACCACGGGCCTTTGCCCGGCCGCCGCCAGCACCACGCTCACCGTGAGCCCGGCGCCGCCTACGCCCGTGCTCACGGCTTCAGCGTCAACATTTTGCCCAAGCGCAGGCCCTTCGCTACTGCTCACGGCCACTAACCTGGCCGCCGGCGGCACCTTTACCTGGAGCGTGGTGAGCGGCGACGGGCTACCGACCACGGCCGCGGGCGCCAGCATTTTGGTTACGCCCACGCAGTCATCTACTTACCGGCTCACGGTGGCGGTGCCGGGCGGAGGCTGCACCTCGTCGGCCACGGTGAGTGTGCAGGCGCTGGCGCCGGTGTGGAGCGGCGCGGCCGGCAACGGCAACTGGTTTGACGCTGCCAACTGGGATGGCTGCGTACCTACCCGCGCCACCGATGCGCTTATTCCGGCGGGGCTGGCCACGCCCTACCCCACCATCGCGAGCGGTACGGCCGAGGTGCGCACACTCACACAACAGGGCCCACTGGTGCTGCGCGGCGGCGAGTTGGCCCTATACGGCGACCACCTCGGCACGGGGGCCTTCATGCACAGCGGCGGTACGCTGGCCACGCGCGGCGCAGGTGCTCAGAGCCTGCGCCCTGGCGAGTACCAAACGGTCCTCGTTAGTGGCACGGGCCTCAAAACCATTGGGGAGGCCACAATTAATCAAGCGCTTACGCTAGGCGGCGCGGTGCTTGCTACCGGCCCGGCAGTGCTCACGCTGGCCCCCGCCGCCACTATCACCGAAACCGACGCCAGCTACGTGCTGGGCCAGGTACAAACTACCCGCCCGGCTAGCCCTGGCGCCGAAGCCTTTGGCGGACTAGGCCTGACCATTGCCCCAGCGAGTGCGCCGGGTGCTACTACGGTACTGCGCACCACGGGCCAGCCCCAGGGCGTAGGCGCAGCCAGCAGCATCGGCCGCTATTTTGATATTCGGACGGCGGTGGGCCCCGGCGCCAGCCTCACACAATTCTATTTGCCGCATGAGTTGAACGGGCTGGGTGATAATCAGCTTACTATGTTTCATTCCGTTGACGGAGGCGCCACCTGGAGCAACGAAGGCACCACCCAACGCGATGCCACGGCCCACGCCCTGCGCCGTGCCTACGTCACGGACCTGAATGGCCGCTGGACCCTGGCCAGCGCGGCTAGCCCGCTCACGCTGGCGGCCGTCACCTACGCCATCAACGCCTTTCCGGTGCCCTTCGGGTCCGATGGGCTGTCGATACAAGTGACAACGGCTACTGCCGGGCCCCTCAACGTGCAGCTCTACGACCTGCTCGGCCGCGTCATCTACAGCCAGGACTTAGCGGCCGTTGAGGTGGGTACCAGCACGGTGGCCCTGCCCGGCTCGGGGCTGTTAGCCCCCGCCAAGTACGTGCTCGTGGTGCGCCAGGGCACCCAAACGGCCAAGCTCAACGTGGTGCGGCAGTAGCGCCTGGCCGCAAGCTGCAGGCGGCTAGCCCTGCTCCTGCGCGAAGACTGCCTGCAAAGTAGCCAGCGACGCGCCGGCCGCGATGGGCAGGCCCAGCAGCCGGGCCACGGCCGCATAGACTACCGTCGGCTGGCCAGCTTCCAGAATGCCCCGGTCGCCAGCAGCCTGGGTGGTCTTGCTCAGCTTATGGCCCGCCGCATCGGTGAGCAGGCTGTGGTGATAAAACCGGATATGCTCGGGGCTGAAGCCACGGGTTTCGGCTAGCTGGGCAGCTAACCAGAGTTGGGCAGCCGTGCTAGGCAATAGGTCGAGGCCGCGCACGATGAGGGTAGTACCTAGGCGCAAATCGTCGGCCACCGAGGCTAGCTGGTAGGCGGCCACGCCATCTTTTTTGCGCACCACAAAGTCGGGCATTTCGGCCGCCAGTGCCACCTGCACGGCACCCTGCCAGCCATCGGCCAGGCCGACAGTGGTGCCGGCCGGCACGCGCACCCGCCACGCCGCGCCGGGTGTGGCCAGTGGCACTACTGCCTGCGCAGCCTCGGCCGTGCGCGAGCGGGCGCTGCCGTACACCAGGCCCGGCTGCTGGGCCAGCCGCCGCAAAAGTCGGTTGTACTCGGGCAAGTGCAGCAGCTGCGAATAGTGCTGCAAAAAGTCATCGGGTCCGCTAGGGCCGTGGTCGTAGTCAAGCCCTAGCCAGTCGATTACCCGAAAAATAGTTGACAGATAAGGCCGCCGCAGCCGGGCACGGTCGAGGTCGTCGATGCGCAGGTGCATCGTACCGCCCGCTTGGCGCACCAGCAGCCAGGTCAGCACGAAGTTGACGGCGTTGCCCAGGTGCAGGTAGCCGCTGGGTGTGGGGGCTAGCCGGCCGACTATAGGTTTTTGATTTTCTGTTTCTTGTTTTTCGTTTGTCATTGCGAGCGCAACGAAGTGGAGCGCGGCAATCTTTACTTGTCGTCCACTTCAGCGGGTTAGTTAACCCAATGACAAAGGAAAGATTGCCGCGCTCCACTTCGTTGCGCTCGCAATGACAAACGATTATTTACTCCACCACAATCCAAGGCTCGCCTTCCGCGTGTGCCCTCAGCTCGCCGAAGCTTTGCAGGGCTAGTCCGTGGCGGGCAAAAACTGCCTGGGCCTCCGCTTCAGCCGCGCCGGGCTCTACGCATACCAGCAGGCCGCCCGAGGTCTGGGGGTCGCAGAGGTAGAATTTTTGCTCGTCCGTCAGCGGCCCTACTTTGTGGCCGTAGCTGGCAAAGTTGCGCACTGTGCCGCCGGGCACCGCGCCTTGCAGTAGGTAGCGCTCGGCCTCGGCCAGGCGCGGCACGTGGAAGTAGTTGACGACTGCCTGCAAGTCGCTGCCCTCGCACACCTCAGCCAGGTGCCCTAGCAGTCCGAAGCCGGTGACGTCGGTCATGGCCCGCACCCCGGCAATTTCGCCGAGCGCAGCGCCAATTTTATTGAGCTGGCGCATCTGGGCCGGGGCTACATCGGCATCCTCGGGGCTCAGGATTTCGCGCTTCTGGGCCGTAGTTAGAATGCCTACCCCTAGCGGCTTGGTGAGGTAGAGGCGGCAGCCGGCGGTGGCGGTGTCGTTGCGCTTGAGGTTCTGCTCGCTCACCAGGCCCGTCACAGCGAGCCCAAAAATGGGCTCGGGCGAGTCGATGCTGTGGCCGCCGGCCAGCGGAATACCTGCCTCGGCGCAAATGGCCCGGGCACCTTCGGTGACGCGGGCTGCTACCTCGGGCGGCAGCTTGTCGATGGGCCAGCCCAGCACCGCGATAGCCAGCAGCGGCTTGCCGCCCATCGCATACACGTCCGAAATGGCATTGGCCGAGGCGATGCGCCCGAAGTCGAAAGCATCATCGACGATGGGCATGAAAAAATCGGTGGTGCTGATAACGCACTGCCCCGCTTGCTCGGGCAGGCGGTACACGGCCGCATCGTCACGCGAGCCATTGCCGACCAGCAGGTTCTCATAATTGGGCTGCGGCAGGCTGCTGTGCAGGATTTTGTCGAGCACGCTAGGGGCAATTTTGCAGCCGCAGCCCGCGCCGTGGCTGTACTGGGTAAGGCGGATTTGGTCGAGGTCGGTGGGGGTCATAGCAGGTCGTCAGCTTTCGTTAAAAATTCCAGGCGGCTTGTTGCAGCACTACCCGATAACCGTCGGGGTCCTCAAAAGTGAGGCCCTGGCGGTCCCAATACGCATTGTGGGCCGGTACCGGCGGGTAGCCGTGGGCCTGCATCTGGGTCACGGCGGCTTCCCACTCGGCGCGCTCGGGCACATAAAAAACCAGCAGATTTTCGGCCGTGGGCGCGGGCAGCACCAGGTGGCCTGCTTGCTGCGTAAACTCCAAATGATACGATGCCTGCGGGTGCCCGAGCATCAGGCCATCGAACCCATCGTGGCCCGCAAAAGCATAGAGCTCGGCTAGCCCCAGACCATCCACGTAGAAACGGCGCAATGCTGCTAAGTCGTTAGTGGGCCGGGCTACTCGCAGCTTTGGAATCATGGCTATCCCACTTAGGTGAGGTGGATAAGTTAGGCGCGGCAGCGAGCACCAGCGCCGCATTAGCCGCCGCGTCGGTGCCCTGGGCCGCTACAGTTGTGGCCGGGCGGTCGGCCAGCCCGTAGCCGTAGGTTTTATCATAATAGGCCAGCACCAACTCTACCATGCGGGGCATGTCGCCATCGGCGATGGCCCCTAGCGCTTCTTTGGTCACGAGGCCGCCCAGGCGCTTGCGCAGGCGCAGCACGGCCGCCGCTAGCCCGGCCGCGTCGTGGCGGCCGTAGTCGGCTGCGAGATACTGAACACGGGCGGCCTGCGGCACATCTAGCACCACCAGCGGCGCGGCGCGCATTTGCTCAAAAAATGTGGCTGGGATGCCCAGGCTGCCGATGGTACGGCTCTCATCCTCCACCCAGATAGGCCGGTCGGTGGGCAGCTTGGCCAGGGCCGCGGCCAGGTCGTTTTCAAATTGCTCTTGGGTGGGCTGCGGCGGCTGGCCCAGACTGCCAAACGATGAGCCGAGGTGGTTGGCTAGGCCCTCTAAGTCCAGCACGGGCTCGCCACGCCGGGCCAGCTCGTGCAGTACGGCGGTTTTGCCGCTGCCGGTGTAGCCGCCCAGCACCCGCAGCTGGCGCGGGCGCGCAAACTCGGCCAAGGCCCAGCGGCGAAAATCTTTATAGCCCTTATCGAGCAAATTGACGTGGAAGCCGGCCAGCTCCAGCAGCCACAGCACGGCACCGCTGCGCATGCCGCCGCGCCAGCAGTGCAGGCGCACTTCCTGGCCGGGCGCCAGCTTTTTGGCCTGCTCCACCATCGCCCGCATCTTGGGGCCGAAGAAATCGAGGCCTAGCAAAATGGCCTTATCGGGGTTCACCTGCTTATAGGTGGTGCCGATGCGGGCACGCTCCTCATCGGTGAAAAGCGGCAGGCTCAGCGCCCCCGGAATGTGGCCCTGGGCATACTCGGCCGGGGCGCGCACGTCGAGGATAGGACCAGCGGCGGTGTCTAGAAAATCGGTAATCGGATGGCGAGGCATTAGAACAAACTTACGGGAAAGTCGCGCGAAGCTTCCGGCTTCCCGATGCGGGCAGTAAGTTTGCAGCTAATTCGCGGTAAACCCGCCGGGCTTCCGGCCGGTTTGCCGTGCGCTTTCGCTAATGCTGACAGCTTTTCTCGTTTTCTTCCCGCTTGCCGCCGCCCTGCTCCTTCACTTTGCCAAAGGCGGCGCGGCCCGCGCCCTGGCCCTGGGGGCTTCGCTACTCGAATTGGCCGTGGCCATCTTTGCCGCCTTCACCTACGCCCGCAGCGGGCCGGGCGCCCTCGATGTCAACCTCAGCTGGATACCCTCGGCGGGCATCAATTTCCACCTTGGTATTGACGGACTGAGCTTGTGCCTGGTGCTGCTTACGGCGGTGCTGGTGCCCATCATCCTGGCCACCGCCTTCCGCCACGACGAGTACGAGAACCCCGGCGCGTTCTACGCGCTGGTGCTATTCATGCAAACGGGTTTGCTAGGGGTATTCACGGCCCTCGACGCCTTTGTGTTCTATTTCTTCTGGGAAGTAGCGCTGATTCCAATCTACTTCCTGGCCGGCGCCTGGAGCCGCGCCGACCGCCGCATCGCTATTACGTTTAAGTTTTTCTTGTACACCATTATCGGCTCGCTCTTTATGCTGGCTGGCTTTGTGTACCTGTACCTGCAAACCGGACCGGCCGCCGGCTCGCTGGCCGCGCACTCGTCCGATATTCAGGCTATGTACACGGCGGGCAAGCAGCTAGCCGCCTCGCAGCAGGCGTGGGTATTCTGGCTCATCTTCGCCGCTTTTGCCGTGAAGATGCCCATCTTCCCCTTCCACACCTGGCAGCCCGACACTTATACCGAGTCGCCGGCTCCGGCCACGATGCTGCTCTCGGGCATCATGCTGAAAATGGGTATTTACGGCTGCCTGCGCTGGCTGCTTCCGGTCGTGCCGCTAGGGGTTAGCCAGTGGCAGCAGCTAGTGATGGTGCTGGCTATTATCGGCATTATCTACGGCGCCATCATCGCCATCCGCCAGCGCGATATGAAGCGGCTCATCGCCTACTCGTCGCTCTCGCACGTGGGCCTGATGATTGCGGGCGTATTCTCGCTAAAAGCTATTGGCCTGCAAGGTGCGGTGGTGCAGATGCTGGCCCACGGCGTAAACGTGGTGGGCATGTTCTTGGTGGCCGACGCCATTGAGCGCCGCACCGGCACCCGCGATTTGGCCGACCTCGGCGGCCTTACCCGCCGCACGCCGCTGCTCAGCGTGTGCTTTCTGGTGATGCTGCTTAGCACTGTGGCGCTGCCGCTCACAGGTGGCTTTGTAGGTGAATTCCTGCTGCTGGCCGGTGTGTACGAGTTCAATATGTGGGCCGGCGCCGTGGCAGGTCTCACCATTATTTTCTCGGCCGTGTACCTGCTACGCATGTATCAGCGCGCTATGCTTGGGCCCGATTCGGCTTACTCGGACACCATTACCGACCTCAGCGGCAAGGAGCTGTTCATGTTTGCCCCGCTCATCGCGCTGGTGTTCTGGCTGGGGTTGTTTCCGGGCACATTCCTGCACTTGTCCGAGCCTACCATCAGTAGCATTCTGACGGCCGTGGGCCGGTAACACTTACAGTGTCATGCTGACGAAGGAAGCATCTTATCAGGCTGATTTCGTCATCTTTTAAGCAGTTATTATTGAGCGCGAACGTGATAAGATGCTTCGCAGGCTCAGCATGACAGGCGTACTTCTATGCTTCCAATAGTTCTTCTCTCCGTCTTCGGCATCGTCAACCTGTTCTTAGGCTTCCTGCGCTCCAACCGGGCGCTGCTGCCCTTCGTGCTGGTGGTACTAGCCCTCGTCTTCGGCCTCAACCTGCTCGACTGGAACCACGCGGGCAGCCTGCCCGGCGTGTTCGACTCGCCCTACGTGGCCCAGATGCTGACCGTGAACAACTACTCGGTGGCCTTTGGGGGCATTGTGCTGCTCACGGCGCTGGTGCTGCTGCCCTTCTCGCGCTCCTACGTGGTAGCCGGCGAGCCCAACCTGGCCGAGTACTATTCGGTGCTGTTATTTTCGCTGGTGGGTGCCATCATGATGGTGAGCTACAACCACCTCATTATGCTCTTCGTGGGCATTGAGATTCTGAGCATTAGCATGTACGTGCTGGCCGGCTCCGACAAGCGTAACGTGCGCTCGAACGAAGCGGCGCTCAAGTACTTCCTGCAAGGCTCCTTTGCCACTGGCGTGCTGCTGTTCGGCATTGCGCTGGTATACGGTGCTACCGGCTCATTCCAGCTCGACGGGCTAGCCGCCGGCATCGCCGCCCCGGCTAATGCCAGCCTGCAACCCATGCTCTACGTGGGCGTGCTGCTGCTGGTAATCGGCATTGGCTTTAAAGTATCGGCTGCCCCCTTCCACTTCTGGACGCCCGACGTGTACGAGGGCACGCCCACGTTCTTCACTGCCTTTATGAGCACGGTGGTGAAAACCGCTGGCTTTGCGGCCTTCCTCAAGCTACTGGTAGTGGCCCTGCCCGGCACCAGCGCCGTGTGGCTGCCCACCATCATCGCCATGTGCATGCTCACGCTGCTGCTCGGCAATGTCGGCGCCGCCGTGCAAACCAGCGCCAAGCGTATGCTGGCTTACTCCAGCGTATCGCACGCGGGCTACCTGCTGCTAGGCCTTATCGCCGGCCGCGGCCAGCTGCAAGGCCCGGCCGCCCAAGGCATTTTCTTCTATAGCTTGGCCTATTCTATCGCCACGGTAGCCGCCTTCGGCGTGCTCAAGCTAGTAGCCGACCAGCGCCAGCGCGAAGATTACGCCGGCCTGGCCGGGCTAGCCCGCACCAACCCGCTGCTGGCTTTTGTAATGACGGTGGCTATGCTCTCGCTGGGTGGCATTCCGCTCACGGGCGGCTTCTTCGGCAAGTTTTTCATCTTCACGGCCGTGGCTGGCCAGGGTTATATCTGGCTGGTAGTGTTTGCGGTACTAATGAGCATGGTAGGTATTTACTATTACCTGCGGCCCGTCATTGCCATGTATATGCGCCCCGCCGAGCTGGGCAACGACACCCCGATTGTAGTCGATGGCTTTCAGTCGGCCACGCTGGTGCTGCTGGCTATGCTTACGCTGGTGCTGGGCATTCTGCCGGGCTTCCTGAGCGGCTTGCTGTAATACTGCCCTAGCGCTTCACTAAACGCAAAAAAGCCGCTGATATCAGCGGCTTTTTTGCGTTTAGTGAAGCGCTAGCCCCTTGCCAGCTAAGATGCCGGCGTCGGCTGCCCGGCCGGCTCCTGGATGGCCGGCGGCGTTGGGTTGTATTGCACCGTCGCCGTGGCGTGCTCGGCGGCGCGCTTGCCCTTGTCGTCTTTCATATCCTTGCGCGAAAACGGCCGGATAATAAGCCGCAGTGCCTGGTCGGAGCTGAAGTAGCTGAACGCCCAGTCTACGAGCGCCACCACTTTATTGCGGAAGCCGACCAGTAGAATGAGGTGAATAAAGAGCCAGGCTAACCACCCCAAAAAGCCTTTAAAGTGGATATCCTTGGGCATATCGACCACCGCCTTGTTGCGGCTGATGATAGCCATCACGCCCTTGTTGAGGTAGCTAAACTCCTTGGGCGCCTCGCCGCGAATGATGCGCGGCAGGTTTTCGGCCAGCAGGTCGGCCTGCTGCTGCGCCACGGGGGCTAGCATGGGCAGGCCCTTCGGCATGTCGGGCGTCACCATATTGGCCACGTCGCCGATAGCGAAGATGTTGGGCTGGCCCGGCAGCTGGTTCCACATATTCACGTTGATGCGCTTGTTGCGCGTCACGAGCTCATCGGGCAGCCCGGGCACGGCGGCGCCATTCACGCCGGCCGCCCATATCAGGTTTTCGGTCGGGATAAATTCGGTATCGGAGTAATACGCCCGGCCATCCTCAAACCGCTTGATGGCCGTGTTGAGCCGCACGATGACGTCGAGCCCATCCATGTAGCGCTTGGCATCTTCCTGCGAGGCCTTCGACATGGGGCCTAGCAGGGCCGGGCCGGCCTCAACCAGGAAAATTTGCATCTTCTTCAAATCCAGCTCGGGGTAGTCTTTGGGCAGCACGTGGCGGCGCATTTCGGCTAGCGAGCCGCTGATTTCGACGCCCGTAGGGCCGCCGCCCACTACCACGATATTGAGTAGCGCCTGCCGCTTTTCGGGGTCGGTTTCGAGCAGCGCCTGCTCGAAGTTCTGGAAGATGAAGCTCCGCAGATTCAGGGCATTCGGGATGCTCTTTATCTGCATCGCATTCTTCTCGATACTCTCAATGCCGAAGAAGTTGGTGAGCGAGCCGGTGGCCAGCACCAGGTAGTCGTAGCGAATGTCGCCCACGCTGGTTTGCACGGTGTTGGTGGCGGGCACTATGCCCTTCACGTCGGCCATGCGGTAGAAGAAATTATTCTGACCCGCGAAAATCTTGCGTATCGGGTACGCGATGCTGTCGGCTTCGAGCGCGCCGGTGGCCACCTGGTAGAGCAGCGGCTGAAAATTGTGGTAGTTGTTGCGGTCTACCATCACTACTTGCACCGGGGCATCGGCCAGCTTTTGGGCCAGCCGCAGGCCACCGAAGCCGCCGCCTACTATCACCACCCGCGGCTGCGCTGAGATTGGAAGATTCGTATCCATAGAAAAAGCAAAAGGTGGCAATTGACTGCCACCTTCACTTTACCTCAGAAACCGGCCTGGGGTTACCCTAGCAAGCTGGCTAGGCCCTAGTAATCAACGCCTTCCTTTTTCTTAAACTCGCCATCCTTCACTTGCTTCACCAGTTTGAGCCAGCTGAAAGGGTTGAGCAAGGGGTTGTTGCTCTGCGGGTTCGGGGCCACGCCCATGCGCCGGTCAAGGTCGAGCTGCTGCATCGACATTGTCTGGCGGTAGTTGGCGGTAGGGCCCATGGGCTGCGAGTTGAAAATCTTGCGCATCAGGTCCTCGTTGAGGTTATCGGCCGCAGCCGAGCCGCGCTCGGTAGGCAGGCGCAAGGCCAGAAATGCCTTCTTGAATTCCTTCTCGGTGGCATAGGGGAACACCCGCACTTCGGGCAGCACGGTAGCATCTTCCTGGAGCGAAATAATAACCGAGAAGCTTTGGCGCTGATAATCAGCCGGAATAACAATCGTTTGATTACGGTAGCCTAGCGAGCGAAACACAATGCTATCGCCGGCTAGCACGGGCATCGAGAAATAGCCGTAGGCATTGGAGGTAGTGCCGCGGCCAGCCTTGGGCACATAAACCGACGCACCGGGTACCCCCAGCAGGCTGTCGCCGCTGGCCACAATACCCGTGAACTGCACCACCCGGCGCTTGCCCTGAGCCCAGGCTTGGGAGCTAGCCAGCAGCCCGGTCATCAGTACCAGGCTCAGCAGCAAAAGGAAACGGCGAGTATTCACGAAGGAGAATAGCAAAAGGATACTGTAACAAATATACGAACCTGCCCGCCGCGCCGGTCGTACTTTTGGGGGCCGGCAGGGCCGGCTTAGGTAGTCTGAACGGTAGATGCGCGTAAAACATTTCCCGGTTGCATTCGGGCAGCAGCTTTTTAAGGCCCTCGGCGATGAGAGCCGCGTGCGCATTCTGCATTTGCTGTGGCGCAACCAGGAAATGGTGGTGGGTGATATCGAGCAAGTGCTTGACTTTACGCAAACTAAAACCTCGCGCCAGCTGGCTTACCTCAAAAATGCGGGCCTGGTGAGCATGCGCCGCCTCGACAACTGGATGTTTTATTTTCTGCGCGATGAAACCGCCGAGTTGCTCCAGCAATTGTTAGGGCTAATGGAGCGCGACCCGCAGCTCGTGCACGACCAGCAGATATACCAAACGCTGTGGAACAACCGCGAGCTGGCCGCCTATAAAATCCAAAACCGCCGCTGGCTGCCGCCTACGGCTAGTAAGAATGTAGCATGAGGAAGAGTTACTGTTAGGATACTGCTTCCTTTCTCCTATATTCCAAATCCAACTAAGCTATGCCCGAGCGCCGCGTATTCGTTTGCACCAATCAAAAGTCCGGCGTCGGGGAAGACCTGGCCAAGGCTCTCAAGAAAGAGTTGAAAGCTCAGGGCGTGAAGTCGCTGCTGCTAGGGGGTCAAAAAGTACATACCCGCATTCAGACCTGCAATTGCCTTGACCTCTGCAAGCATTGCAAGAAAGGCAATGGCGCGGCCCTGGTGGTGTATCCCGAGAACATTTATTATGGTGACGCCCGGCCCCGCGACGCCGAGCGTTTGGTGCAGTCGCTCGCTACGGGCCGCCCTGTAACCGACCTGCGCCTCGACCCCGAAAAATAGGCCCCTTGCTACCCTATGAAAACCTATCGTCATCTGTTTTTCGACCTCGACCACACGCTTTGGGACTTCGAAACCAATGCGCACGAAACCCTGGCGCAGCTATATACCGACTACGACCTGGCGCGCCACGGCTTGTTCTCATTCGCTGAGTTCAGCCAGCGCTACAGCGAGGTAAACCACGCCTTATGGCGCCTTTACCAAAGCAACAAGGTGACGCAGAAGCAGCTGCGCGAAGTACGCTTCGTGCGCACGCTCACCCGGCTAGGGGTGGCCGAGGCCGACGTGCCTACCGATATCTCGGCGCGCTTCACCGATATTCTGCCTCAAAAGGCAGCCGTATTCCCGCACACCCACGAGGTGCTTACCTACCTGAAAGACAAAGGCTACCGCCTGCACCTCATCACCAACGGCTTCGAGGATGTGCAGCACATCAAGCTGGCTTCTTCTAAACTGACCGATTACTTTGAGGAAGTCATTACCTCTGAGCACAGCGGGTTCTTGAAGCCTGACCCGCGCATGTTTACCCACGCGCTGGCCCGCACTGGCGCCACTGCCACCGAAAGCCTGATGATAGGCGACAACTTGGAGTGCGACGTGCTAGGGGCTTATAACGCCGGCATCGACCAAGTGTATTTCAACCCCGATAAGCGTCGGCACTTTGCCCAAACCACTTACGAAATTAGCAGCCTGGCCGAGCTGCGCGATTTTCTTTAAACCTCCCTCCCACCCCATTTTCCACCGCTAATAGCCAGTTCCCGCTGGCTGCTACTCTCATGTCGAACGCCTTTTTCCGCGTCCCCACTCCCGTCAATGAGCCTGTAAAAGGCCACGCTCCTGGTTCACCCGAGCGCATCGAACTGGTTAAAGAATTGAAGCGCATCAAGCAGGTAGAGCGCGACATTCCGATGCACATTGGTGGCCAGGAAGTGCGCACCGGTCGCAAACTGCCGCTAGCCCCTCCCCACGACCATAAGCACGTGCTAGCCCACTTCCACGAGGGCGATGCCAGCCACGTAAACCAGGCCATTGATGCAGCCCTGAACGCCCGCCACGCCTGGGCCAGCCTACCCTGGGAGGAGCGCGCTGCCATTTTCCTGAAGGCCGCTGAGCTACTGGCTGGCCCCTACCGCGCCCGCCTCAACGCAGCCACGATGCTGGGCCAGAGCAAAAACGCTTTTCAGGCCGAGATTGACGCCGCCTGCGAACTCATTGACTTCCTGCGCTTCAACGTGCACTTTGCTCAGGAAATCTACCGCCAGCAGCCCGAGTCGGCACCCGGCATGTGGAACCGCCTAGAGCACCGCCCGCTCGAAGGCTTCGTGTTTGCCCTCACACCGTTCAACTTCACGTCCATCGCCGCTAACCTGCCCGTGTCGGCCGCCCTCATGGGTAACGTGACGGTGTGGAAGCCCGCCTACCCGCAAATCTATTCGGCCCAGGTGCTAATGGAATTGTTCATCGAAGCCGGCGTGCCGGCCGGCGTTATCAACCTGATTTACGTGGATGGCCCAGTAGCTGGCGACGTCATTTTCAAGCACCGCGACTTCGCGGGCATCCACTTCACGGGCTCAACCAAAGTGTTCCAGACTATCTGGGGTGAAATTGGGCAGAATATCCACCGCTACAAGTCGTACCCGCGCATTGTGGGCGAAACCGGTGGCAAGGACTTCATCCTCGCTCACCCCTCGGCCCACGCCAAGGCCGTGGCCACGTCCATCTCGCGCGGTGCGTTTGAATACCAGGGCCAGAAGTGCTCGGCCGCCTCGCGTGTGTACCTGCCTTCCAACCTAGCCGAGGAGATTCTGGGCTACGTGAAGCAAGATGTGGAGTCAATGAAAATGGGTGATGTCGAAGACTTTACCAACTTCATCAACGCCGTGATTACCGAAGCCAGCTTCGACAAGCTAGCCAAGTTTATCGACGAGGCCAAGGCTAGCCCCGATGCTGAAATTGTGGTGGGTGGCAACTACGATAAGTCGATAGGCTACTTCGTGCAGCCGACCGTTATCCGGGCCAAAGACCCGAAGTACACCACTATGTGCGAGGAGCTGTTTGGCCCCGTGGTGACGGTGTATGTATACGACGAAAACGAGTTTGAGCAGACGCTCGAACTAGTGGACAGCACGTCGCCCTACGCCCTCACCGGCGCCATCTTCTCGCAAGACCGCTACGCCATCGACTTGGCTACCAAGAAGCTGGTTAACGCGGCCGGCAACTTTTACATCAACGACAAGCCCACCGGCGCCGTGGTGGGCCAGCAGCCCTTCGGTGGCGCCCGCGCCTCGGGCACCAACGACAAGGCCGGCTCGCTGCTCAACTTGCAGCGCTGGGTATCGCCCCGCGCTATCAAGGAGACCTTCAACCCGCCCACGGAATATCCTTATCCGTTCATGGGCGCCGCGCCTAAGGAGGATTTGAACCTGGACAAGGGCGGCTTTTAAATAACTGCTAATCTATAAAGAACGTCATGCTGAGCTTGTCGAAGCATCTCTACTGAACGACCCTAGCGGCGCGGTAGAGATGCTTCGACAAGCTCAGCATGACGTTCTTTTTGGTTTAACAAAGACCTAAACAAAACCGCTAGCCTACTACTTATACCGCCGTCAGGACCAACGGGCGGCTCCTCATCCGAGGGGCCGCCCGTTGATTTTCAAAGACTTGTTCAAGAGTTTGGAATTTCCAAAATTCCGACTCTACCTTTGTGCCATCAATTCCTCTTGCCAGAAGGATTGTTTTTATACAGAGGCGTGGAGAGACAGGCTCGACGAAACGCCGGCAACCCCTAGCGAAACGCTGGAACGGTGCCAAGTCCTGACCATATAAAAACAAGTTGCCGTGCGCTGCTCAACCAACCTCCGCTTTACGACCACCTCGCTTGCTGCTTTACAGCATGGGTGTTGTTGTATGTGCTGCCCCTGCCGAATGTGCACGGGAGCTATGCGGAGCTGTTAGCGTTTAGCCACCTTTTCAGCCAGCCGGCTACCTCACTTTTCGGGTTGACACTGCTCCCTGGGCCTTTGCGTGCCTAGCCGGAGCGCCCCCGCGTGTCAGCACCTTTTTTTCGGCGGCTTGCTGGCCGCGAAAATCCCCTCCCCTTTTATCATGGATAGTACCCTTGAGGCCCAGGTCGAAGACCTGCGCCACGACCTAGCCGGGCTTTCCGCGCTGGAAATTATACGGGCCGTCACGGAGCGCTTTCCCGGTCGGGTGTCGTTTTCGACCTCCTTCGGCATCGAAGACCAGGCCCTGAGCCATCTCATTTTTGCCAATGAGCTGCCCGTGCGGGTATTCACGCTCGACACGGGCCGCAACTTTCAGGAGACGTACTCGACCTGGAACAAGACGCTGCTCCGCTACAGCCAGCTCATCGAAGCCTTCGCGCCTATCGCGGCCAGCGTCGAAGAACTGGTGAGTAAAAAAGGCCCTAACAGCTTCTACGAGAGCGTTGATAACCGCAAGGAATGCTGCTACATCCGCAAGGTGGAGCCGCTGGCTAGGGCCCTGGCGGGCACGCACATCTGGCTTACCGGTATCCGGGCCGAGCAGTCGGCCAACCGCCAGCACATGCACCCCGTGGAGTGGGACGCCGGCCACCAGCTCATCAAAGTGCACCCGCTGTTCGAGTGGACCTGGGACGGTACTGTGGCCTTCACCCAGAAATATGGCGTGCCGACTAATCCGCTGCATCAGCAGGGCTTTGTGAGCATCGGCTGCGCACCCTGCACGCGGGCCATTCAGCCGGGCGAAGACTTCCGGGCCGGCCGCTGGTGGTGGGAAAACGCCGACGCCAAAGAGTGCGGCCTGCACACCACCGCCCACCAGGGCCTCGACCCCGTGGTGGAGAAACTACCGAACTAGCTCTGACTCCCTACCAAACACCAATTTATTACTACCCAATGGATTACTTAGATAAGCTAGAAGCCGAAGCTATTCATATTCTGCGCGAAGTGGCTGGCCAGTTTGAGCGGCCCGCCCTGCTATTCTCGGGTGGCAAAGACTCAATTGCCCTCACGCGGCTGGCCGAAAAGGCCTTCCGGCCCGGCAAGTTTCCCTTCCCGCTCGTGCACGTCGATACGGGCCACAACTTCGAGGAAATCATTCGCTACCGCGACGAGCTAGCCGCGCGCCTGGGCGAAAAGCTGGTGGTGCGCAAGGTGGAAGACACCATCCGGGAGCGCGGCCTGCGCGAGCCGGGCGGCAAGTACCCTAGCCGCAACCCCTTGCAAACCTACACGCTGCTCGATGTTATTGAGGAGTTTGAGTTCGATGCCTGCATCGGTGGGGCCCGGCGCGACGAGGAGAAGGCCCGCGCCAAGGAGCGCATTTTCTCGGTGCGCGACGAGTTTGGCCAGTGGGACCCCAAGCGCCAGCGCCCCGAGCTGTGGAACATCTACAACGGCCGCATCCAGAAGGGCGAAAATGTGCGCGTGTTCCCCATCTCCAACTGGACCGAGCTCGACGTGTGGAATTACATCCAGCGCGAGAAAATTGAGCTGCCCGAAATCTACTTCTCGCACGAGCGCCAGTGCGTGGTGCTGCCCAGCGGCCAGCTGCTCGGCCTGAGCGAGCACCTCAACCTCGACGACACCGATGAGATTGTAAACCGCCGCGTGCGCTTCCGCACCGTGGGCGACTCGACCTGCACCGCCGCCGTGGAAAGCGACGCCTCATCTATCGACGACATCATCCAGGATTTGCTGCTGGCGAAGGTGAGCGAGCGCGGCGCCACGCGCCTCGACGACAATCTCTCCGAAACCGGCATGGAGGACCGCAAGCGCAACGGATATTTCTAAGCTAACCGATTAAGTAAGAATACAATGGATATCCTACGTTTTATTACCTGCGGCAGTGTGGACGACGGCAAGAGCACGCTCATCGGCCGCCTGCTTTATGACAGCGACTCCGTTTCGCTCGACGTGCTCGCCACGCTCGAAAAGAAGCGCACCTCCACCAACGGCGACACGGTAGACCTGGCTTTGCTGACCGATGGCCTCAAGGCCGAGCGCGAGCAAGGTATTACCATTGACGTGGCGCACAAGTATTTCACCACGCCGCGCCGCAAGTTTATCATCACCGACGCGCCGGGCCACGTGCAATACACCCGCAACATGGTGACCGGCGCCAGCAACGCCGACCTGGCCATTGTGCTGGTCGATGCCCGCCAGGGGGTGATTGAGCAAACGCGCCGCCACACGCTGCTAGCCTCGCTGCTGGGCATCCGGCACTTCGTGCTGGCCGTGAACAAGCTGGATTTGGTGGGCTACGACGAGGCCGTTTTTAATAAAATTGTGGCCGACTACCAGGCCATTGCCGAGCAGCTGAAGCTGGCCCACGTGCTGGCCATTCCGCTCAGTGCCCTGCACGGCGACAACATCGTGCGCCGCTCGAAACATATTGCGTGGTACGACGGCCCTAGCCTGCTGGAGCACCTCGAAAGCGTGCCCGTGGCCGCCGATGCCAACCCCAACGAGCCGCGCTTCCAGGTGCAGTACGTTATCCGGCCCCAGACCGAGGCGCTGCCCGACTACCGGGGCTACGCGGGTCGTATTCAGAGCGGTACGTACCGGGCCGGCGACAAAGTGCGCATCTGGCCCTCGGGCCTTGAAACGGTGCTCGACGCCATTGAGGTGAATCAGCAGGAAGTGGCCACGGCCGAGGCGCCGCTAGGGGTGATTTTGCGCCTGCGCGACGATATTGACATCAGCCGCGGCGATACCATCGTGCCGCTCAACGCCCACCCGGCCGTGGTGCGCGAGCTCGAAGCCACGCTGTGCTGGATGGACGAGCGGCCCCTGCGCGCTGGCCGCAAGTTTCTGGTGCAGCACCACGCCGCCGTGGTGAAAGCCGCTGTGACCACCATCCTGCAAAAAACCAACATCGAAACCTTCGAGAGCCAGGGCACCGACGAAGCCAAACTCAATGACATCGTGCGAGTACGCCTCAAAACCGCCCTGCCCCTGGTGGTAGACGACTACCGCCAAAACCGCGTCAGCGGCGCCTTCATCCTGGTCGATGAGCAAACCGGCGCCACCCTAGCCGCGGGCCTCATTGCCGCCACCGACCCCGAGTACTTCACCCAGGAAGTGGCCGTGGAGCCGGCGTTTTCCATCTAACTTTTGTCCGCTAGCTCATGGCTACTCTCCCGCTTTTCGCGCCCCGTCTCACCGTAATCGGTGCGGGCCCCGGCGACCCCGAGTTGCTCACCCTCAAAGGTGCACGCCTGCTGGCCGCCGCCGATGTGGTGCTCTACGATGCCCTAGCCAATGAGGCGCTGCTGGCCCACGCACGGCCCGGCGCCGTGCTCATTTTTGTGGGCAAGCGCCTGGGCTTTAAGGCTTACACGCAGCAAGGCATCAACGAGCTGATTGTGGAGCAGGCTTTTCGGCACGGCCACGTGGTGCGCCTGAAAGGCGGCGACCCGTTTGTTTTCGGCCGGGGCCGCGAAGAAATGCTTTACGCTGAGGCGCAGGGGCTAGCCACGGAATACGTGCCAGGCATCAGCAGCGCGGTAGCGGCGGCGGGTAGCCTGGGTATTCCGGCTACCCACCGCGGGCTCAGCGAAGGCTTTCGAGTGCTCACGGCCACTACCGCCGACGAGCAGCTTTCGGCTGCCCTGCTGGAAGCAGCCCAAACGCCGCGCACTACCACCATCATCCTCATGGGGATGAACCGGCTGGCCGAAATCGCTAGCCTATTTGCCCGCTACGGTGGGGCCGACATCCCGGCCGCCGTGGTGCAAAACGGCACCTTGCCCACCGCCCGCTGCGTGACGGGCACCGTGGCCGACATCGCCGAACTGTCTCACCAAGCTGGCCTTGGCGCGCCGGCTGTCATTGTGCTGGGCGAAGTAGTGCGCCTGGCCAAAGTGCCCGCCGCCACTGATTCTGCCGAGCGGCTGCCGGGCTTCTTACAAGAGCTGCTACCCTACGCCAAAGTGGCCTAGCCGCGGGCTGGCCAGCTCATTCCCTCCGTTTTCTACTCGCTACTTCCCTAATGTCCTCGCTTCCCATTCTTCCGTCTCACCTCGATGAGGCTATGCTTCAGCAGCTTACGGCTAGCCTCTCGCCACAGCAGCTGGTGTGGCTCAGCGGTTATTTCTACGGCCAGGCTACGGGCGCCGCCACTGGCACTGGCGCTACCCTAGCGGCGGCGCCGGGCGTGGCAGTCGGGCCCAGCGCTGCCCCCGCCGCGGCCGAAAAGCTGACCATTCTCTACGGCTCGCACACCGGCAACGGCAAGAAAATAGCCGAGCAAGCCGCCGAAGCCGCCGCCGCCCGGGGCCTCAAAGCCGAGGTGCGCGACATGAATGACTACTCGCCCCGCCAACTGGCCCAGGAGCAAAACCTGCTCGTGGTGGTGAGCACCCACGGCGAGGGCGACCCGCCCGTTTCGGCCGAGGAGTTGCACCAGTTTCTGGGTGGCCCGCGCGCCCCCAAGCTGCCTAACCTGAAGTTTTCGGTGTTGGCGCTGGGTGATAAAAGCTACCTGCACTTCTGCCAGACAGGCAAGGACTTCGACGAGCGCTTAGCCAAATTAGGCGGCACCCGCCTGCTCGACCGCATCGACACCGACGTGGCCTACAAGCCGGCAGCGGCGCATTGGATTGAAGCCTCGCTAAACAAGCTAGCCGCTAGCCCAGCCGCTCCTGCTACCGCCAGTTCGGCTGCCGTAGTAACTGAGCCTGCAACGCAGTTCTCAGCCGAAAACCCCTGGCCAGCCAAAATCCTCGAAACCATTCAGTTGAATGGCCGCGGCTCCGATAAAGAAACGCACCACATCGAGCTCGACCTTGCTGGCTCGGGCCTCACCTACGCCCCCGGCGATGCCCTAGCCGTGCGCCCGCTCAACCACGACCCGCTGGTAGAGGAAGTGCTGCGCGCCGCCCGCCTCTCCGATTCGGCCCCCGTGCTGCTCGGTAGCGAAAACCTGCCCCTGGCCGCCGCCCTGGCCAGCCGCCGCGAGCTCACCGTGCTCACCCGCGACGTGCTGGAGCGCTACGCCGCGCTAGCCCCCCATACCGAGCTGCACGGCCTGCTGGCCGACACCAGCCGCCTCCAGCCCTACCTCTACGGCCGCGATGTGGCCGATTTGCTCCTCGACTTCCCGACTGACCAGCTCACGCCGCAGCTCCTGGCCGACACGCTGCGCCCGCTGCCCACCCGCGCCTATTCCATCGCCAGCAGCCTGCTGGCCCACCCCGACGAGGTGCACCTCACCGTAGGCGCCGTGCGCTACCAGGCCCACGGCCGCCAGAAGCAGGGCGTATGCTCATCGCTGCTCGCCGACCGCGTGGCGGTGGGCGACGAGGTGCGCGTATTCGTGGAGCACAACGAGTATTTCAAGCTGCCCAAGGATACCAGCACCGATATCATCATGGTGGGCGCGGGCACGGGCATCGCGCCGTTCCGGGCCTTTGTAGAAGAGCGGGCCGAGCTTGGGGCTAGCGGCCGCAATTGGCTGCTCTTCGGCAACCCGCACTTTACCACCGACTTCCTCTACCAGGCCGAGTGGCAGCAGCAGCTCAAGCGCGGCGGGCTAGCCAAGCTCGATGTGGCCTTCTCGCGCGACCAAGCCGAGAAAGTGTATGTGCAGGACCGCCTGCTCGAAAACAGCCGCGACGTATTCGGCTGGCTCGAAAACGGCGCGCAGTTCTACGTCTGCGGCGACAAAACCCGCCTCGGCCAGGCCGTGCAAACGGCCCTCACCCAGGTAGTGCAAAAAGAAGCTGGCATCTCGCCGGAAGAAGCCGCTGCCTACCTCAAGAACCTCAAGAAGCAGCGCCGCTACCTCGAAGACGTGTACTAGCCTGCTAGTCCGGTCACTAAGCTGATTTAACTAATCGTCCGGCTCCCCTTCTCGGTTGAGAAGAGGGGGCCGGTCCCATAGGGGTCTCGTGAGGCGCTCCGCTAGCCCTTCCCTACCAAAACTCATTGACTTTCATACCTATGTCTCTCCGAATGCCCACCTGTTGTTGTCGCTTGGCCGGTTGCTGTATGCGCCCGCGCTCTCGCCAGTTTTTGCCTGCTTCGGCCGGCTCTTTTTCGACTTCAACTTCGCTTTTCGATGAAAGCTTACTACCCTTCCATCATCCTTTTCCTGATTCTCTTACTGGCTAGCATCGGCGCAGCTTTTGCCCAGACCGAATTGCTGGCTGTTAGCGGCACCGTGCATGAGCAAGGCTCGCGGGAGGCCCTGCCGGGCGTGAGCGTCAGTATTCAGGGCTCCAACACTGGCACCCAGACCGACGGCGATGGCAAGTTTACCCTCAAGGCCCGCCTCAAATACCCCTTCGTGCTTGTGTTCAACGCTTTGGGCCACGAGCCGATTGTACTGCCGATTACGAGCTCCAGCCAGCCGCTCGATATCGTGCTCGAACCCAAAGAAATCCTGACTGGCGAGGTAGTCGTGTCGGCCTCGCGCGTGGAGGAAAGTCGGCTCAAGTCGCCGGTTGCCATTGAGAAGCTCGACATCCGCACCATTAAGGAAACGCCCGCCCCTAGCTTCTACGACGCCCTCGAAAACGTGAAGGGCGTGCAGATGCTCACCAGCAGCCTCACCTTTAAAGTGCCGAATACCAGGGGCTTCAATATCCCCAACAACTTCCGCTTCATGCAGCTCGTGGATGGCGTGGACATGCAGGCGGCCACCCTGGGCGTGCCGCTCGGCAACGCCATCGGCCCCACCGAGCTCGACATTGCCAGCGTCGAAATCACGCCCGGCGCGGCCTCGGCCCTCTATGGCATGAACGCCATCAACGGCATGGCCAATCTCACCACCAAGAGCCCCTACACCTACCAGGGCCTGAGCGTGTACCAGAAGCTGGGCGTCAACCACGTCGATGGCATCGACCGCCACCCTAGCGCTCTCACCGAAACCTCCATCCGCTGGGCGCAGGCGCTGGGGGCTAGCGGCCGCTGGGCTTACAAAGTGAACCTCGACTACCTGCGCGGCACCGACTGGCTCTCGAATACCCAAACCGACCAGAACCCGCAAGGCCTGTCCACGTCCAACCCTGGCTTCTCGGAGTTATCCGGCGCCTATAACCCCGCCGCCGACCTCTGGAACCGCTACGGCGACGACACCAATTCTTCGCTCACCGTCACCATTCCTTACCAAGGTAAAAACCAAGCCTTTACTGTAACGCGCACCGGCTACTATGAGAAGGACCTTGTGAACCCCATCGTGCGCAATATCAAAGCCGACGCTAGCCTCCACTACAAGCTCACCGACCAGCTAGAGCTGAGCTACGGCTACCGCTACGGGCTAATGGACGGCGTTTTCCAGCGCGGCAACAAGATTCAACTAAACGGCGTGACGGTGCAAAACCACAAGCTAGAGTTGAAAGGCAACGACTTTGTGGTGCGCGCCTATACGCTCATCGAGAACACCGGCAACTCCTACAACCTCAATCCGCTAGCCCTCAACCTCGACCTGCAAAACGGCTCGAACGCCGTGTGGGGCGCCAAGTTTAAAACCGCTCTGCAAAGCCAGCTAGCCGCCGGTGCGGCCCTGCCCCAGGCGATGGCCGCCGCCCGCCAAGCCGCCGACGCCGGCCGCGCCGAGCCCGGCACCCAGGCCTTCACCGACCTCAAGAATCAGATTACCAGCATCAACAATTGGGACAGCGGCGTGAACGTGACCGGCGCGCCCATCCCCGGCGGCGCGGCCCTCACCCAGCACAGCCGCACCTACCACACCGAGGGCCTCTGGAACCTCGGTCAGCGCGTCAAGTTCGTTGATTTGCTCGTGGGCGCCGATGCCCGCGTGTACCAGATTATCCCCGACGGCAACAACTTCGTGGACTTCAGCCGCCCGCTGAGTGACCGTAGCCAGCCCGGCGGCGACTACGTGTACTACAAGAAGTTCGGCGCCTTCGGCCAAGCTACCAAGCTGCTGCTGGCAGATAAGCTCAAGCTGACTGCCTCCCTGCGCGTCGATTACAACCCCGAGTTCACGGCTAAGGTTAACCCCCGCCTGGCGGCCGTGTACACCCTAGCCGAGAAGCACAACTTCCGCGCTTCGTACCAGAATGGCTGGCGCTTCCCGTCGCTATTCGAGGCGCTGTCGTTCGTAAACAATGGCAACGTGCGCCGCGTGGGTGGCCTGGCTAGGGTCAACGAGGGCCTCAACTACCTGCAAAACTCCTACACCCGCGCCAGCATCGACCAGTTCAATGCCGCCGTGAACGCCTACGTGGCGGCCAACGTCGGCAGCACCGCTGCCCAGGCCGCCGTGCTGCCCCAAAACAGCCAGCGGCTGCAAGTAGCCAACCTGCCCACCGAGCAGCCCGAGCAAATCAACGCTTTTGAAGTCGGCTACCGCAGCGTGCTGTTCGAAAATAAACTAGCCATCGATGCTGACGCGTATTTCAACGTCTACTCCGGCTTCCTGGGCCAGGTGGAGGTCAGCGTGCCCAAAGATGCTAATGGCAACCAGGTAACCGTAGGCACCGATGCCGCCGCGCTTGCTGCCCTGCGCGCCAACCGCGATGCCCGCCAGGACCGCTACCGCGTGTACACCAACTCGCGCCAGGACTACCACAGCTACGGCTCCACGCTGGGCCTGACCTACAATTTCTACCAGAAATTCACCCTAGCCGGCAACGTCAACTACAACGCCCTCTCGGCCAACAGCCAAACCGATGTCTTCGTCACGGGCTTCAACACGCCCAAGTGGGCCACCAACCTCTCGTTCGGCAACCGTGAAATCGTGCGCAATTTCGGCTTTAATGTGAACTGGCGCTGGCAGGATTCCTTTCTATGGGAGAGCCCCCTAGCCACCGGCCAGGTGCCGGCCTACCAAACCATCGACGCCCAGGTGAATCTGCGCGTGCCCACCCTGAAATCGACCGTCAAGCTCGGCGGCACCAATCTTTTTGACCGCCGCTACTTCCAGTACGCGGCGGGCCCCACCATCGGGGCGCTGTACTACGCGAGCGTCACTTTCGACGCCACCGTACTGCATTAGTGTATAAATCCATCAATTCCATGTCTGATATTCTGACCACCGCGCCGAAGCTTTCCGAAGTTGAGCACGTCAAAATTGCCAGCCGCTACCTGCGCGGCACGCTCGTCGATAGCCTGGCCAACCGCCTCACCGGCGCCCTCAACCCCGACGATACGCACCTCATCAAGTTTCACGGCTCGTATCAGCAAACTGACCGCGACCTCGACAGCGAGCGCAAGCGCCAGAAGCTGGAGCCGCTGTTTTCCTTTATGATTCGGGTGCGCGTGCCTGGCGGCGTAGCCTCGGCCCTGCAGTGGCAGCGCATGGATGCCCTAGCCGACGCTTATGGCAACGGCACTTTGAAGCTCACCACCCGCCAGACTTTCCAGCTCCACGGCGTGCTCAAGCGCAACATGCCGGCCGCCATCCAGGGCTTCAACGAGGTGCAGATGGACAGCATCGCGGGCTGCGGCGACGTGAACCGCAACGTGATGTGCAACACCAACCCGCACGAGTCGCCGGTGCACGGCGAGGTAGTGCGCATAGCCCAAGAAATCAGCGCCCACCTCACGCCCCGCACCACCGCCTACCGCGAAATCTGGCTCGACGGCGACTTGGTAGAAACCACCGAGGCGGTAGACGATGAGCCCATCTACGGCCACACCTACCTGCCGCGTAAGTTCAAAATTGCGCTAGCCCTACCACCCTACAACGACTCCGACATCTTCTCCAACGACCTTGGCCTCATCGCCATCGAGGAAAACGGTCAGTTACTCGGCTTCAACGTAGCCGTGGGTGGTGGCCTGGGCATGACGTTCGGCATGAACGAAACCTACCCCCGGCTAGCCGACCTCATTGGCTTCGTGCCCGCCGATAAGGTTATCGAGGTGTGCGAGAAGGTCGTAACCATTCAGCGCGACTGGGGCAACCGCGAAAACCGCAAGCTCTCGCGCCTCAAGTACACCATCGACCGCGTGGGCCTGCCTGCTTTCGTGGCCGAGCTGCACCAGCGCCTGAGCTACGAACTAGCCCCCACGCGCGCCTACCAGTTTCACAGCTCCAGCGATGCCTTCGGCTGGACGAAGAGCCCTAGCGGCCTCTCGCAGCTCGTACTCTTCGTGGAAGGCGGCCGCGTGCTCGACCGCCCTGGCTACCGTCTCAAGTCGGCGCTGCGCGAAATCAGCGCCTTCCACACCGGCGAGTTCCGCCTCACCGGCAACCAGAATCTGATTCTGGCCAACATTGAACCCCAGCACGTGGCCCGCATTCAGGCCATTTTAGAAGAAGCCGGTGCCGCCCCCAAAGCCGACCAGCTCACCGCCCTGCGCCGCGGCGCGCTAGCCTGCGTGGCCCTCAATACCTGCTCGCAAGCCTTCGCCGAAGCCGAGCGCTACCTGCCCCACCTGCTCGACAAGCTCGACGCCGTCATCCGCGCCCAGGGCTTGGCCGAAACTGGCATCCTCATCCGCATGACTGGCTGCCCCAACGGCTGTGCCCGCCCCTACCTCGGCGAAATCGGCTTGGTGGGCCGCGCGCCCGGCCGCTACAACCTCTACCTCGGCGCCGACCACGCCGGCGAGCGCCTCAACAAGCTCTACCGCGAGATGCTCGACGAAGACGGCATCCTGCGCGAACTCTCGCCCGTGCTTGCCGCCTACGCCGCCGGCCGCCAGCCCGGCGAGGGCTTTGGCGACTTCGTAGTCCGCACCGGCATTGTGAAAGCTACCGTGCGCGGGCTAGATTTTCACGATTAAGTCTTATTTTACAACCGATTATGGCTACTGACCTTCTTTCGACCGCGCCGGCCGCCGCAACGGCTGCCGGCCGACCAGGGCCGCTA
Source organism: Hymenobacter sp. BT559 (assembly GCF_017571525.1). Classification (GTDB taxonomy): domain Bacteria; phylum Bacteroidota; class Bacteroidia; order Cytophagales; family Hymenobacteraceae; genus Hymenobacter; species Hymenobacter ginsengisoli. Next base: position 176,585 of record NZ_JAGETY010000011.1, read on the forward strand.
GCCGGCCCGGTGCTACCCGTTTTTTTAGATTTAGAACAGCGTCGTGTGCTGCTCGTGGGCGGTGGCGCCGAAGCGCTAGCGCAGCTTACCGCTGTGCTCCACGAGCACCCCCACGCGGCCGTTACGGTAGTGGCGCCCCACTTCTTGCCCGCCGTACAGGTACTAGCTGCCCAGCACGGTCAAGTGATACTACATCAGCGTCCATTCGAGCCCGAGGACTTAACCGGCCATGACCTAGTATTAGTTGCTACTGACGACGCTGACCTGCACGGTCGTGTGCGGGAAGCGTCGTCGGCTCGCCGCCTGCATGCCGTAGCGGCGCTAGGCCCCACCGATGAGGTAGCAGCCGTCGACTACTGGCGCCGGGTGGCCACTGGCACGCTCGGCGTGTTTGCGCTATTCTTAATACTCAATATTCTCTCATACTACTTCACCTGGCATCAGGCGTGGCACGTGGTTCGCAGCTCGGGTACTTTTTACACCTTCGTAGGCGTCGGCTTCGTGGCCCAGCTTATCGATGGCATGTTAGGTATGGGGTATGGCGTCGTATCAGCCATTAGCCTGATGTCGTTAGGCTTAAGTCCCGCTTCAGTGAGCGCTAGCATCCACACGGCCGAGATGTTTGCCAGCGGGGCCTCGGGCTACAATCACTACCGATTCGGCAATGTTAATAAGCGCCTGTTCAAAGTACTACTCGTACCCGGCATTTTAGGCTCGGTGAGCGGCGCCCTCTTGCTGGCACACTTTGGCGAGCAGTATGGCAACGTTATCAAGCCTGTACTCGCTATCTACTTACTATTCTTAGGATTGCGCATTATCAGTAAGGCAGTGCGCAAACAGGCGCAACAGCGCCGCAAAGTAAAAAATGCTGGTTGGCTAGCCGGCGCGGGTGGTTTTCTCGATTCTTTTGGCGGTGGCGGCTGGGGGCCGCTGGTCACGAGCACCCTCATCGCTAATGGCCGCACTCCCAACTATGTCATCGGCACCGTGAGCCTAGTAGAATTTTTCGTGACCTTTGCTAGTGCGCTCACGTTCTTTTCCCTCATGGGCTTTTCCAACTGGCAGATAGTGCTAGGCCTTATTGTGGGCGGCGTCACGGCCGCTCCACTAGCTGCGCGACTATCCGGTCGTCTTCCCACTCGCTGGATGTTTATAGGCGTTGGGTTAATGGTAGTTATATGGAGTCTCTGGGCTCTACGCAAGGTTGATTTAGCTTTTATTTCGCATTATATTCAAACTCAACCATAGCTAATATTTCTAGCACATACTATAATCATCTGATAAACCATAACTGCCTTTTCAATGCAATAGGCTATGGTTATCAAAGGTTAAGGCACAACAATGCTGTATAACCATTTGCGCCCACTGGCCTTGCCCAGCGCGCGTTTGAAATGGCCTTGCGACAACTCGTCTATTAAAAGCATCCTTGCTACGCCCCTAGTGAGACCTTCTGAAGCTCGTCAGGGGCGTAGTAAGGGTACTCGCCAGCGCCCAAAAGCCTTACACCTGCCTAAGATTAGCTCCTTGTTCAGCAGGCGCGTAGCGCGTGTCGCCGGCAGTGGGGGGGGGCGGGGGCGGGGGCCGATGGCAGGAAATGCAAGAGCCCTGCTTACGCGCTGGTGAAAGCGCAGTAAGCAGGGCTCACGATAAAGTTGGCGGCGACCGACTCTCCCACCGGTGAAGGCAGTACC
>NZ_JAGETY010000012.1 GCF_017571525.1 Hymenobacter sp. BT559
CACCCACGCCGCTAGGGTGTCTTCGGTAGAGATGCTTCGGCAAGCGGACGCCAGATGAGCAGGACGTGTTGTTTAGGTAAGATAATGACCTTAGCTATTCCTGTAACAGTAGGTGAGCGAGGATTATAATTTTTTGTCGAAGTGCCCCTGAGCGACATGCATGCTATCCCAGCCTGGCTTGTAATGCGTGAAAACGAAGGTGCCCAAAATGATGCCTGCCTGACTGTTCGAGGCGCAAGACGCTATGGCGTGCGCGCCGACTTTTCAAAAGAGGTTAGTAGTACTGCTTATACTCCAAAAACTGCCCTAGCAGTAGCCGCAGGGGTAACGATTGGTACTCGGTAACGGATTTTAACCTGTGCGCTGGGCGGGGTGCGAAGTAGGCCGTGAGGCGCAGTGCCGATAATGACCAGTAGGCAGAACTCTCTTGACTGTCAATTGGCCCGGCATTCATGCGTTATTTTGCGGGGCGGTAGCCTGCCCACCGCGCCCTGCCTTGCTCGTGACAGTTTTCCTGCCTGTTTTTAAGCTGCGTTTTGTATCGGCCCTGCTGCTGCTAGGGCTGCTGGCCGCGCCGGCCGCTGCCCAGCGCCACCGCCCAAGTAAGGCTAAGAAAGCTGCCAAAACAACCCGCGCCGAGCGCCCGGCCCCGCGCCGCTCACGCACCCGCGCCAAAAGCAAGGAGCAGCTGGAGCGCGAGCGCCAGGCCAACCTCAGCCGCATCGAGGAGGCGGGCAAGGTGCTGACCCAAACTACCCAGAAAAAGCAGGCTACGCTAGGGCAACTCAACGTCATCAAGGAGAAGCTGACGGTAAAGCAGGGTCAGATTCAGCACATTTCGACCCAACTGCAAGGCATCGAAACCAATGTGCACCAGACGGTGAAGCAGGTGCTCAGTACTCAGGAGCAGCTAGCCCGCCTCAAGGAAGAATACGGCCACTTGATGTACGCGGCCTCCAAAACGAGCAGCGGCTTCAACCAACTCATGTTCTTGTTTGCCTCCGAGTCGTTCAATCAGTTTGTGGTGCGGCTGCGCTACGTGCGCCAGTACACCGAGGAGCGCCAGAAGCAGGCGTTGCGCATCATTGGGGCGCAGCAGCAGCTCAGCCACGAGCTCGATGGCCTCACCCAGCAGCGCCAGCGCCAGAAAAGCCTGCTCACCACCCAGCTGGTCGAAAACCGCAACCTGCTAGGCCTCAAATCTGAGCAAGACGAAGTGGTGCAGCAGCTAAGCCAGCAGGAGCAGGGCCTGCGCCAGGAGCTGGCCGAGCGCCAGCAGGCCGTGGCGAGGCTCGACGACCTCATTGCCCAGCGCGTACGTGAAGAAATAGCCCGCGCCGCCCACGCTGCCCGGCTAGCCGCTGCGGCGGCCCGGCGCCGCGCTGCGGCGCGGGCTACGGCCGCTGCCAGCGCCAGCCGGCGCCGCGCTTCTGCTAGCCGTAGCGAAGCCCGCAACGACGAAGCCACCACAGCCAGCAGCTCGGACACGGCCCGCGATGATGACCCGAGCGCCAATCCTGAAAGCGATGCGCCCGAAGAAACCGTGGCCGACCGCCGCGCCAGCCGCGTGGCCCTCACGCCCGAAACGGCGCTGGTGTCGTCGGGCTTTGCCGGCAACCGGGGGCGTTTGCCCTGGCCGGTAGCCCACGGTTTTGTGGCCCAGCACTTTGGGCGGCACCCGCACCCGGTGCTGCGGCATGTCACGGTCGATAACCGGGGCGTCGATATTCAAACCAACCAGGGCGAGCCCGTGCGCGCCGTGTTTGGCGGGCGCGTGCTCACGGTGGCGCAGGTGCCGGGCATGAACACCATCGTCATGATTCAGCACGGCGAATACTTCACGGTGTATGCCAAGCTACGCTCGGTGAACGTGCACGAGGGCGAGCAGGTGAGCGCCCGCGAAGCCATCGGCACCGCCGCCACCGACGCCGACGGCACGGCCCAGGTGCAGTTTCAGGTGTGGCGCAACTCGGCCAACCTCAACCCCGAAAGCTGGCTAGGGCGGAAGTAATGATTAATTTAGCAATGGTCAATGACGCCAGGCTAATTATGCGCCATTAACTATTGACTATTAGCTAATTAACTGGTAGCTTACAGCTCCATAATGTCCTCGTTCCAGAGGGTAGGCTCGGCCTCGATAAACTCGCGCATCAGCTCCACGCACTCGGGCGAGTTGAGGATTTCGACCTCCACGCCGTGCGACTGTAGGAAGTCGAGCGACTCGCCGAAGGTCTGGGCTTCGCCCACCACCACTTTCGGAATTTTGAACTGCACGATGGTGCCGGCGCACATGTAGCAGGGCATGAGCGTGGTGTACAGCACCGTGTCGCGGTAGGTGCGCTGGCGGCCGGCGTTGCGCAGGGCGTCCATTTCGCCGTGGGCGATGGGGTCGAGGTCCTGCACGCGCTTGTTGTGGCCGCGGCCCACTATGTCGTTGCCGCGCCGCAGCACCGAGCCAATCGGGATGCCGCCCTCGCGGCGGCCCTGCCGCGCCTCGTCGATGGCTGCCTGCATGAAAATGTCCATTTTTTAGGTAATGAGTAGAAAATTAGAAAACGGCGGACAACAAAGAACGTCATGCTGAGCTTGTCGAAGTATGACGTTCTTTGTTGGGTTTCGTCACCTTACCAGCTCAACCCAGCCCTTGACGGCAGGGCTGCCATCGGGCGGCGAAAGCAGGTAGTAATAGATACCGGGGGCTAGCCCGTCGCCATCCCAGGTGTTCTGATAAGCGGCGTTTTCATACACCTGCTGGCCCCAGCGCGAGAATACCTGCAGGCGCGGCGGGCAGCCCCCAATGCGTGGCGCAAAGAAGTCGTTTTGCTGGTCGCTGTTGGGCGTAAAGACATTGGGTACGAACATGCCTAGCACCGTCACCGGCGGCAGGCCCAACGTTTGGCCGCAGCGGTTTTGGTTGTAGCTCAGCGTCACGCGCGGGCGGAAGGTGCCGGCTCGCAAGTACGTGTGCGTTACATCGAGGCCGGTCACGGCCGTGCTGTCATCGCCAAAATTCCAGGTTAGCACCGCATCGGGCGGCAGCCCGGCCGTGGGCTGGTTGAAGTGCACTACCAGCGGCGCTACGTTGCTGGGCGCGCAGGGGCCAGGTACCAGCACGGGGGCTAGCACTGGCTGGGCCAGCAGCGTAATGCGGCGCGTAGCCACTACCGGGCAGGCAGTGCCCGCATTTACAGTGTAGGTGAGCACCGTAATACCGGGCAGAGCTGGCGGGGTAAAAACATTGCCGGCCGACACGCCCGGCCCGCTCCATACGCCGCCCGCCGGCGACGCTCGCAGCCGGAAGGCCTGGGGCCGGCCGGGGCACAATACCGTATCGGGTGGCAGCACCACGGTCGGGGCCGCAAGTACCTCAATGGTAACTGCGGCCCGGCTGCTGCCCCCGCCGCAGGCCGCCGTGCTCGTAACCGTGTAGGTAAGCTGCTGCGGCCCGACCAGCGCTAGGGTAGGGGTGAACACAAAGCCCCCCGCTACCGAACCCGATACGCCCGGTCCCGTCCAGGTGCCGCCCGCCGGGCTGCCGCCCGTGAGCGCCAGCGGCCCGCTGCCTGCGCACACCGACGCCTGGGCCGTGGCGGCAGCCGGCACCGGGCTATCAACGGTAATAGTGAGCTTGGCCGAAGCCGTGCAAGCCGCCGTGGCGCCCGGCACCGTGTAGGTGAGCACCTGCGCGCCCGCCAGCGCCGGGCTAGGGGTAAACACGAAGCCCCCCGCCGCCGAGCCCGACACGCCCGGCCCCGTCCAGATGCCGCCGCCCGGCTGGCCGCGCAGCGCCAGGGCCGGCGAGTTGACGCACACCGCCTGGTCGTTGCCCACAGTGGCCGAGGCCGGCTCAAAATTTAGCTTAAAAGCCGCGTTATTGCAGAGATACATGCCGTAGGTCGGGTACGACACGGCACCGTTGACGGTGGCGTAGGTATTGGCGCCCGGCGGCACCGGAAAGCCATTGCGGTTGAAGCACGAGCAGGCGGCTGCGTACACCACCCCGCGCGGGTCGAAGCGCGAGGTGCCGCCGTCTACATGGTCGCCCTCCGAGTAGGGCGTAGGGTCGCCGTAGAAGGTGGCATAGCTGAGGCTCGCCATGTTGGGAGCGTATTGCGCCAGGTAAAAATCGGAGCCCGCGCCGGGCGTGTCGGCCACGCGGCGCACGGCGTTGGCGGTGGTGGGCAGCCGGTCGGTGTAGCCGTTGTTCTCCAAAAAGCCCGGGTAGGTGTACACATCCTTATTAACCTGGCCGCCCCACCCGCAGGCGTAGATGCGGTCGCACTGGTCTACCAGAAAGGCGGTGGGCGAGAAGTCGATAGTTGCGCTGCCGCTACCGATAACGCTGCTCATCAGGCTTTTATCCAGGTCAGGACCAAGCTTTCGAATAAACTGCCGGCTGTTGGGGTTGCTGTACACGCCCGCACTCACCGGCCAGGTACCCAGCGTCTGGCCCAGCACATATACGCCCCCATCAGACCCTAGCTGCACAAAAAAAACCTGGTCGTAGCTGCTGGTGCCCAGGTAAGTGGCACGCTGCACGGCACCACCATCGGCCGCGATGCGCGCCACAAAGCCATCAACGTTGCCTTGCGCGCTCGCCTGGTAGCCGCTGGCCGTGCTTGGCAGGCCGGTGCTGAGCGTGCCGCCGCCCACGTAGGCATTGCCGCTAGGGTCGAGCTGAATGGAATAAGCCGCATCGGCCGCGCTGCCGCCTAGGTAGCCGCTCCAGGTGAGGCGATTGAGGGCTGCAGGCAGTTTCACCACCACCGCATCGCAGGTGCCGCCCCGGTAGCTGGGGCCGAAGCTGGCGGTGGTCGGGAAGTTGCTGGACCCCGATACCGATGCCACATAGATGTTGCCCTGCGCATCGGTGAGCACGTCGCCGCGCAGGGCATCGCCGTAGTTCTGGGGCAATTGCCGGGCTGCGGACGCCGGGTTATAGGCCGCGATGCCATCGTTGCCGCTGCCGCCCAGGTAGGTAGAGGCCGCTAAAGAGCCACCGTCGGCGCTCAGGCGCGTCACCACGATGTCGGTGCCATTACTTACCCGGTAGATGTCGGCCGGCGCGGGGCCAAACGGGTCAACCGACAAGCCACCCGCGAAGCCGCGCTGCACGGCGTCGCTCGTGGTAGGGTAATTGGTGGAGGAAGTACTGCCCAGCACAATGAGCTCATTCTGGGCGTTCACCACCAGGCTGCTCGGAAAATCGGCCCGGTTGCCACCCAGGTACGTGGCCCACACCCGCGACGCGGGGCCATTCACCGCCGTGTTATACTTGATAAGGGCAATGTCGATAACGGCCGCAAAGCTGGTTTGAAAAGCGCCTGGCGTAGTGGGGTAGCTGGGCAGCGCAAACAAGTCATCGAGCACAATGCCACCCGAGTACATGTTGCCTGCCGCGTCATAAGTAGCCGTGAAGCCCCAGTTGCTGCCCTTGGCCCCCGAGTAGGTCGAGAACACTACCGTGGGGTCAATTACCAGTGGCCGGCGGTGGTCGTAGGCCCCCAGCTCAAACGATACCTGCGCTTCCTCCGAGCGCAGGCGGTAGCGGCAGGCTACCGCCTGGTGCTGGCCGGTAGCGGGGTCTAGCTGATAGGCATGCGGCGCCAGCTCGGTGAGCGCGCCTACCGAGGTGCCGATGTGCAGCTGCCCGTCATCGCTGAGGATGAGGCTGCTAGCCCCTTCGTAGCGTAGCTGCACGCGGCTGGCATCGGCCCCGGCGGCCACCTCAAAATCATACTCCAGGTGCTGGGTTCCATTCTCATAAAAGCGTGCCGCGATGCCGGGCCAGGGCGCCTGGTAGCGTACCTGCCGGTAGCTGAGCACGGCGCGGGCCCACTGGCTGGGGTCATTGCCGTGCAGGTAGTTGCGTACCTCGCCCGTAGCCTGGGAAGGCTCGAGCGGCGTAGCCGCATCGGCCCCCGCGAAGCGCACGCGCAGCTGGTGTCCTTTTATAGGGTTGGTGTCGGCAGTGCCGGGGCTGGCCGCCGCCGCCTTTGCTTTGGCCGAAGCACTGCGGGCCGGGCTAGCCTCCGTTTTGGCGTGTGGGTGCTCGATGGGCTGCAGTAGGATGTAGCGCAGGCCGCCCGGCTCCAGGCATAGATGGCCACCTGGTACTGCCGCGGCGTAGCGTACGGCTGCCGGCCACTGGCCTTTGTTAGCCACAAACTCCAGGCTGGGTGCCGTATCGGGCGGGGCAGCGGGTAGCGGGGGGCTGGTTTGGGCCCAGCCCGGCAAGCTCAGCACAAGTAGACAAAGGATATGAACGTAAAAATTCTTCGGCATAAAAAACAGGCTGAGCAACGCTTTGGTAAATCTAAGTCAATAGCCTAAAAATGCCAACCGGCTACGCAGGCGCGCCGGGCGTATTTTTGCCGGACCAGCGGCCTGCTCATGCGCCGTGGGCTACTTGTGCGTCGAATCCTTTCCTATCGTTTCACCCTGCTTGTGCTGCTGGGCCTACTGCTGAGCGTGGCCGCCGAACGGGTGTCGGGCGAACAAGTATCTCTGGCGCCACTGCTAGCCCTTACGGTGCCCGTGTGGCTGGCGCTCACGGCCTTGCTGGCGCTGGGGTGGGCCTTGCGGCGCCGGCGCATCGCGCTGCTGCCAGTGGCGGCGCTGGCGCTGGCGTGGCCGCAGGTGCAGCGCGGGCTGCCGCTGCACTGGGCTGGGTTGCAAGCGCTGGCCTCGGGCTACAAGAGTGGCCTGCTAGCCCAGCCAGCCCCGCCTCGCAGCCTGCGCCTACTTTCGGCTAATGTGCGCATTTTCAATGTGTACGCGCATTTGCGCAAGGCCGACCCCACCGCCCCGGCCAAGGCTATGGAGTGGCTGGCCACCAGCCCGGCCGACGTGCTCTGTCTGCAAGAATTTTATCAGGAACCCACCGGCACGCGCTCGTCCGATGGCGACTTATTTCGGGTGGCCGATAAGCTGGGGCCGGGCAGCGGGCGGCAGGTATTTGTTTCTAAAAGCCTGACCAACAGCATGGGCGCGCAATTTGGGCTGGCCATCTTTTCGCGGTTGCCTATTGTGGGCCGCGGTGAAATCGCTTTCGGCCGCCTCAGCCAGAACCACGCTATGTGGGTTGATGTAGCCGGCCCCCGGCCCGGCGATACGGTGCGCGTCTTCAACGCCCACCTCCAAAGCATGAGCATGGACGAAAGCGACCTGGTAGCTGCCGGCTCTAGCAAGGCCGGGCTGCGCAGCAAGGGGCGCGGGCTGCTGGGCCGCTTTGTGCGCGGGGCGGCGGCCCGCGCCTGGCAGGCCGATACGCTGGTGGCCCGCATCGTGCGTTCGCCCTACCCGGTGCTGCTGGCCGGCGACTGCAACGACCTGCCTTACTCGTATTCTTACAATAGCCTGGCCGGTTCGCTCCAGAATGCCTGGGCCACCGTAGGCTTTGGGCCGGGCAATACCTACCACGGCCGCCTGCCGCCGCTGCTGCGCATCGACCAGCAGTTTGCCGGCCCGCAGTGGCAGGTGCTGGCCTGCCGCGTGCACACTGAAATTCCGTATTCCGACCACTTTCCGGTCGAAGCATTGTACCGGTTGAAGTAGCGCGCAGTAGCTGCTTCCTGCGCGAGCGCAGCGAGCATCGTCGCTGGGGGTCGTCAGGCCCCGCCTTCGCTTTGCGCACGCACGAAGCAGCGGCTGCGTGCTACTTCGGCGCTACATGCTGAACTTTGCCGCACCTTCGCCGTTGCGTATTCTCCGATTCCCTGCACCGTGAGCTTAGCAGCAAAAACTGTTAGGGCTTACCGCTCCCTGTTTACTACTCCATGTCGCTGACGCTTTATAATACGCTCACCCGTAAAAAGGAAAAGTTCGAGCCCGTAACCCCGCCGCTGGTGGGCCTGTACCTCTGCGGCCCCACCGTGTACAACGATGCCCACCTGGGCAATGCGCGCGGCCCTATCGTGTTTGACGTGCTGACGCGCTACCTGCGCTACCTCGGCTACCAGGTGCGCTACGTGCGCAACATCACCGACGTAGGCCACCTCGAAAGCGACTCGGACGACGGCGAGGACAAAATGGCTAAGGCTGCCCGTGCCAAGCAGCTCGAACCCATGCAGGTAGCCCAGCACTACACCGTGCGCTACCGCCAAGCCATGAGTGCGCTAGGGTGCTTGCCGCCCGACATTGAGCCCCAGGCTAGCGGCCACATCACCGAGCAAATCGGGCTGATTGAAGAAATTATCGGCCGGGGCCTGGCCTACGAGGTCAACGGCTCGGTGTATTTCGATGTGCCCAAGTACAACGCCGAAGGCCTGGAGTACGGCCGCCTCTCGGGCCGCGTGGTAGAGGAACTGCTGGCCGGCACCCGCAACGAACTGGCCGGCCAGGAAGAAAAGCGCTCGCCCGCCGACTTTGCCCTCTGGAAGAAGGCTAGCCCCCAGCATATTATGCGCTGGCCTTCGCCCTGGGGCGAAGGCTTTCCGGGCTGGCACCTTGAGTGCTCGGCCATGAGCCGCAAGTACCTGGGCGCCACCTTCGACATTCATGGCGGCGGCCTCGACCTCATGTTTCCGCACCACGAGTGCGAGATTGCGCAAAACGAGGCTTCGAGCACCCCTAGCACCGGGGCGCGCTTCTGGCTGCACAACAACATGCTGACCGTGAACGGCCAGAAGATGAGCAAATCGCTCGGCAACTTCGTGACCCTGACCGAGATGTTTCAGGGGCAGAGCGCCGCGCTTTCGCAGGCCTATTCGCCCATGACGCTGCGCTTCTTCTTTCTGCAAGCCCAGTACCGTTCGCCCATTGACCTAAGCGACGATGCCCTGCAAGCGGCTCGCAAGGGCTTCCGCAAGCTCATGAACGGCCTGCGCCTGCTGGATAGCGGCAAGCTGGAAGCACGCAGCGCCGAGGTAGCGCAGCCTGATGCTGAAAAGCTAGCCGCTAACAGCCAGCAGCTGATAGCCTTAAGCCAGAAGCCGTTCGAGTTCCTTAACGACGACCTGAATACGCCGCGCGCTGTAGCCGCTGTGTTTGACCTGCTCAAGCGCTTCAACACTTTGGCCGCTAGCCCCGCCGCCCTAGCCGAGGTAAGCCCCGAGGCCGTGGCCGAGGCTGGCGCGGCCTACCGCGCCATCGTCAGCGATATTCTGGGCCTGCGCGACGAGCCCCGCGCCAGCGCCGAAGAGTTATTGACCTTGGCGCTAGGCTTTTATCAGGAGGCCAAATCGGAAAAAGCCTACGATAAGGTAGACCAGATTCGCGCGGCGCTCAAGGGCCAGGGCATCGTCATCAAGGACACGAAGACCGGGGTTGAGTGGGCGTATAGCGAAGAGTAGTTTTGTCAGGCCATCTGGCGTCCCGAAGGAAGCATCTTCTCACGGCTGCTTTCATCAGGTAAGAAAAAATAATGCGGCGCAGGCGTGAGAAAGTCCTTCGCAAGCTCAGGATGACAAGTGTATTCTATGCGTTTTCAACCCGTTCGCTACTCGTTGCTCGCCGTAGCGGGCCTAGCCCTGCTCACGGCCTGCCCCGCCGAAAAGCCAGCCGAAACGGCCACGGCTAGCCAGCCCGGCGCCACCAAGGCAGTGCCGACCCCGGCCTTCAATGCCGACTCGGCCTATGCCTACACCGCCAGGCAGGTAGCCTTTGGCCCGCGCGTGCCCAATAAGCCGGCGCACGTGGCCTGCGGCAACTACCTGGTGGCCAAGCTCAAAAGCTTTGGCCTGAGTGTGCGCGAGCAGCCCTTTCAGGCCATGACCTTTGACGGGACGCAGATAAGCGGCCGCAACATTGTGGCGCAGTACCAGCCCACGGCGGCACGCCGCGTGGCCATTTTTGCGCACTGGGATACCCGTCCCTTTGCCGATGCCGACAAGGTGCACAAAAACGCGCCCATGGATGGGGCTAGCGACGGTGCCAGCGCAGTAGCGGTGGCCCTCGAAATAGCTCGCAGCCTCAGCCAGCGCGCCGATAGCCTGGCCCCCAATGTGGGTGTCGATATTATTCTCTTCGACGCCGAAGACTGGGGCTACGAGGCCGACACGCAGACCGACAAGAAAAACCAGCTGCCTGAAGGCTCCGACTCGTGGTGCCTGGGCTCGCAGTACTGGGCCAAGCACCTGCTGCCCGCTGGCTACAAGGCCGAGTACGGCATCTTGCTCGACATGGTGGGCGCTAAAAACGGCCGCTTCACCCGCGAGGGCACGTCGCTGCAAAACGCCCGGTCGGTGGTGGATAAAATCTGGAACACGGCCGCCAAAATCGGCTACTCCGATTATTTCCTGTTCACCGATACCGGGGCCATTCTCGACGACCACGTGTACACCAACCAGGCCGGCGTGCCCACCGTGGACATCTACGACCACCCGCCCTACGGCAGCGACTATTTCCCGGCCTACCACCACGCCACCACCGACAACATGAGCATCATCGACCGCAAAACGATGAAAGCCGTAGGCCAGACGGTGCTACAGGTGCTGTACCAAGAATAATTCGCGGTTGTCCTTACGCACAAAGCGAAGCAATCGCCTCAGAACGGCCCTAGCGTAAAGCCTGTGGGTATCGTTCCGGGGCGATTGCTTCGCTTTGTGCGTAAGGACAGTTGTGCGGGTTGTTATCTATCGCTCGTGGCTTTAGCTATTTGCTCGGCCTGCTTCGCGTAGCGTTGAATGTGGGTCACGAGGGCTTCCAATACGTCGGTGAGGCGCAGTCGCAGCCAGGGATAGAGGGGGTTGGGCACGCGCACGGTGCCGGCATCAACCTGCCGGGCTAGCAGCAGCAGGCGCAGCAGCTCGTCGAGCTGCCGGTTGAAGGCCTCGACTACCGTGCCGGTGAGGCGCGTGCCAGTGGGTGCAAACTGCCTGGGTCGCCGCAACAGGTTGTCGCCCAGACCGTTTTTCTGTTGAGCCGTAGCAGTAAAATAGCGACCTAGCCAGCCGCTGCGCACCTGCGTGCCGGCCACCGAGCCCTTGGCCTGGGCCAGCCGCAGGCGCGCCTTGAGGCTGGGCAGGTAGTAGCCACCCACGATATTGAGGTGTTCGAGGCACTGGGCGGCGCTCCATTTGTCGTAGCCGGGGCGCCGATTTAGCTGCTCTGAGGTAAGTGGGCGCAGGCGTTGGTGAGATAACACGCGCAGGGCCAGCACCTGATTGGTAAGCTGGTCGAAGAACTCGGTAGTATCGCGTGCGGAAGCACTCATAACGGAAGAATAGCAGGCAGAGCGGAAGGATTGAGTTGTAATATTACGGCCTAGGCTGGGAAACCATTTGCGGGCAGCCGGCTCTTTCGTGCTTCATTTATGTACAAACACGTTTACTTCCTAACTCGTTTGCTAGGGGTGTGCGGGCTGATGCTGGGCCTGGCGGCTGGCGTAGCGGCCCAGGCCGTGCCCAACCCCGGCGAGAAAATAGAAAACCTCGTGACGTTTGGCGCGCAGGCGCCGACCACGAGCGGCGACGACGACTTCACGCAAACGTTCTTCTTTCTGGTGCCGGCCGCCGAGCGCCGGCCCATCTACATCCGGGTGTTTGACCCCGACTGTGGTGGCCAGCTCGATGCCAAGGTGGGCCAGTTCAACACCCGCACCGAGTTTAGCCTGTATGGTGGCCCGGGCACGCACTCGGCCAAGGGTGCCACCGACCCGCGCCCGGCTAGCCCCGGCGCTACCCCTAGCGGCCGCCTCATCAAGCAGCAGGCCTTTGGTGTCGACCCCAAATATGATGGTCAGTACTTCAATTTCGGCCCGCTCAACCCGCTAGAGGGCGAATTGGTCGAGCAGTTTCAGGGCTACGTGTATAAGGTGGTAGTGCGCGGGCTGAGTGGCAACGACGGCAACCTCTACCGCTTTTTTCTCAGCAGCAGCCCCAATCTGAACGTGCCCATTCCGGGAGGCAATGCCTTCACCTACGAGTATTGCTTTCGTATTCCGGCCGCGCCCGCAGGCCGGGCCGTCACGGTGCACCTCTATCCCTTTGCGAATGAGCACGTAGTGAGTATCAAGCAGAGCAATTTTGACATGGATAACTCGGCCAAGCTAACCATTTTTAGCGTGGCTAAGAATGGTCATTCGGCGGCCGTGAGCGGCGACGGCCAGTGGACGAGCAGCGTGCTGCCCATCAACCCGAAAGAATACGGCTTGTCTCTGGATTTTCGCCTCGTGAGCAAAGCCCCCACGTTCAACGACGTCGTGTTCTACGTCACCGACCAGTACGATACGGCGCTGCCCTTCTTTGCCGTGCCGCTAGGGGGGCCACCGCGCTACAAGTACGACATCGACATGAAAGTGCACCGGTAGCTGCCAGGCACAGCACAAACACACAGCAAAAAGGCGCTGCTCCCCTTGGAGCAGCGCCTTTTTGCTGTGTGGAGCGGCTAGCCTTACTGGGCTGGCTCGTCGCGGCCGGCGTTGCGGCGGGGCTCGGGGCCGTAGTCACCGTCGACGGGTTTGTCGCCGTCCTCGGGGCGGAAATCGAGTCGGTTTTCCTGGCCGTAGTTCTGGGCTTTGTCTTGCTTAGTAAAATTGTCATATTCCGGGCCGCGGGCGCCGGGGTTCTGGTCGTCATACGAGCCGCCTTTCGAGCCGTAGCCCTGGCTGCTGTTGCCCTCCTTCGAGCCGCTGGCCCCAAAGCCATTGCGCGAGTCGCCGGTGTTGGGGTTGCCGGGCTGGGCCTGCTCGCTGCGCTCGTGGCCGTAGCCATAGCCCTCGGAGATGGGCGCGTTGGGCGCATCGACAGGCGCGGGCGCCTGCTGGCCGCCGGGAGCGTTGCCACCCGGCTGCTGGTCGCGGCTGCGGCCACCCTGGCTGCCCTGGTTGTCGTAGCCCCCGCGCGACGAGCGCTGGTCTTCTACCTCGCCGTGGCCGTTGGGGCCCATAGCGAGGTGGTGGCTAGGGGTGCCGCTGGGCAGGCCCACGCCCGAGGTGTGGCCATAGTCGGCGGCGTAGGCGGGGCCCACCGTAGGCGCCCCGTTATCGTTCTGAAAAGCAGCCGCCTCGCCCGATTTGCTGGGCAGGTTGCGGTTGTCCTGGGTATTGCCCCGGCCATCGGTCTGGCGGTCGGCTACGTTGTCGCCAAACGACAGCTGATGGGGAGCAGGTGTGTCGCGCACGGCGTGGCCCTGCTCCTCGGGGCGCTGGTCGCGGCCGTCGTAGGTGCGGTAGGCGTTGTGCTGCAAGCCCGGTTCCGACGCGCCCTGGCCGTAGTATTTCTCTTCGGTAGCCTCGGCGCTGGGGCGCTCGGCGGCCGTGTCAAACTCGCGGTACTGGTTGCCGAAGCCACCGTGGGTAGCCCCTAGCGTGCCCTGCTCGCCAAACTCGCCCCGGTTGGCATTAGCCTGCTGGTTGCCAGCCCGGTCAGCGTCCTGAAAGCTACCCTGCACGTCGTTGCCGAAGTTGCCGCCATACGTGTTGGGCTGCGTGGAGTTGGCAATGCCGGTGGGCGGGGCGGGGCGGTTTTCCTGCTTGCCGCCGGGCTCTACGGCGCCTTTGCGCACGCTGGTTTCGCTATTGGCCAGCGACTTGCTGGAGGTAGTTGCGGCGGGCTCGCTGCCGGGCTGGGCCGCTGCGCGCACCGGGGCGGTACCGGTCAGCTTATTGAGTGGCTGCTCAGTACCCGTGGGCTGGGGCTTTACATCGGCGGGGTTGGCTTCGCGGTTTTCCTGCTCGCCGCCGTGCTCTACGGCGCCTTTGCCAGCCTCCATCTCGCTATCAAACAGCTCTTTGCTGGAGGGTGGGGGCGAAGGTGCCGGCTCGCCCGACTGCATGGCTGGGGTGGCGGGTTGCAAAGAGCTGTTGGCGTTGGTGTTCTGGGCGTCGGCACCCATCTTGGTAGTTTCGTCGGCCGGCAGGCTAGGGCGGTTGCCGGCTATTTCGTTGGGCTGGTCGTTGAGGCTAGGCATGAGAAAAGGCTGGTGAAGGTGACGGGTGGGAAAACAAGCAGACGATACCTCGCTATACGCCCCCGCGCGCCGCGCGTTCGGGTAAGCTCGAGCGTAGCAAAAAATAGCGCGGGGCCGGCTTTGGCCGCACTAGGGCCGGGCTTACATTTGATGGTCTCAATTCCTGCCTATTTTCTGATTTTACGTTCATGCAACGCCGCCAATTTCTTCAGCACGGCACGCAGGCTGCCTTGGCCTCGGCTCTGCTGCCGCTAGCCGCTTCCGCGACCCCGTCCCTGCCTGCTTCCGCTGCCGATACCAGTTTGCTTTCAGCCGCCCCGGCCGCCCCATTTGCCCTCAGCGAACTCACCATTACCGACCTGCAAGCCCAGCTGGCCAGCGGCAAGGCTACCAGCCGCAGCCTCTGCCAGCAGTACCTGAGCCAGATTGCCGCCATTGACAAAGCCGGCCCCCGCCTCAACTCGGTAATTGAGCTGAACCCCGATGCCCTCAGCATTGCCGATGGCCTCGATAAAGAGCGCAAGGCGGGCAAGCTACGCGGCCCCATGCACGGCATCCCGGTGCTCATCAAAGACAATATCGACACCGGCGATAAGATGCAGACCACCGCCGGCGCCCTGGCCCTGGCCGGCCACCACGCCGCCCAAGACTCGCACGTAGCCAAGCAGCTGCGGGCGGCGGGGGCCATCATTCTGGGCAAAACCAACCTGAGCGAGTGGGCCAATTTCCGCTCGACGCACTCGGCCAGCGGCTGGAGCAGCCGCGGCGGCCAGACCCACAACCCCTACGTGCTCGACCGTACCCCTAGCGGCAGCAGCGCCGGCTCGGGCTCGGCGGCGTCGGCTAGCCTGTGCGCGGCGGCCGTGGGCACCGAAACCAACGGCTCCATCGTGTCGCCGTCGTCGGTCAATGGTCTGGTGGGCCTCAAGCCCACCGTGGGTCTAGTGAGCCGCACGGGCATCATCCCCATTTCGGCTACCCAGGACACGGCCGGCCCGATGGCCCGCTGCGTGCGCGACGCCGCCATTTTGCTAGGGGCGCTGGCCGGCCCCGACCCGGCCGATGCCGTCACGGTTTCAGCCAATAATCCGGCGAAAGCCGCCGATTATACCCGCCTGCTGCGCCCCGATGCGCTGAAGGGCCAGAAGCTCGGCGTGGAGAAAAGCCACCTCGCTAGCCAGACCATCGGCGGCGAGCTGCTGCGCAAAGCCGTAGCCGACCTCAAAGCCCAGGGTGCCACAGTGGTAGAAGTAGACGTGCGCACCGCCACCCAGCCTATCGGGGAGTCGGAGTTCGACGTGCTGCTCTACGAATTCAAAGACGGTGTAAATAAATACCTGGCCGGTACCAAAGCCCCCGTGAAGACCCTGGCCGACGTTATTGCCTTCAACAAAGCCAATGCGGCCAAGGCCATGCCGTTCTTCCAGCAGGAAATACTGGAGCAGGCCGAAAAAACCGACGGGCTAGCCAGCGAGAAGTACAAATCCGCCCTGCGCAAAGTAGTTGACACCAGCCGCGCCGCCCTCGACGCCGCCCTGAAAACCGACGGGGGGCTAGCGGGCATCGTGGGTATTACTACCGGCCCGGCCGCCTGCATCGACCTCATCAACGGTGAGTATGGTACCGGTCCCGGCTCCGCGAGCGCAGCGGCCATGGCTGGCTACCCGCACCTCACGCTGCCCATGGGCTACGTGCACGAGCTGCCCATCGGCCTCTCGTTTGTAGGCGCTCCGTATAAGGAGGCCGAGCTACTGGGCCTGGGCTACGCCTACGAGCAGGCGACCAAGCACCGCAAGGCGCCGGGCTTTAAGCCGGTAATAGGGTAGTAGCGCGGACAGCACGCTGTCGCGTGGGTGGGTGTACCTTTGAATTTCACAAAGCTGCATCTTGCCATGAAGCCCGCGCCGCTAGCCGAATTTTACCAGGAAGCAAGTGCCTGCACCGGCGCCGACTTGGGCGCGTTGCTGCCTAGCGGCATCCAGCAGGAGGTCGGCCATTTTAATGTTTTTAAAATGGCCGACCTTTGGCTGCCCAGCCGGCCCCAGCCTACGGTGCCTTATCAGTGCCGGAGCTTCTACAAAATAAGCTTGCTGAACGGCCCTAGTAGGGTCGAGTACCTGGGCCTGACTATTGAGGTGGCAGGGCCGGCCCTGCTGTTCTCCACGCCCAAAATGCCGTATCAGTGGCTGCCGCTGGAAGGGTCCCAGGCCGGGCAGTTCTGCGTCTTCACGGCCGAGTTTCTGCGGCCCGTCAACAGTGGCGTGGTGCTCGATGAGCTGCCGCTTTTTAAGGCTGATGGGTTTCCCGCTTTTCAGCTTTCGGCCGCCGAAGCCGCCCGTGTCGAAACCGTTTTCCAGCGTATGCACGAGGAAATGCCCTCCGATTATGCCTACAAGTACGACCTGTTGCGTGCCTACGTGCTCGAATTGATTCACCTGGGGCAAAAGCAGCAGCCCGCCACCGCGCTCCACCCCGCGCACAGTGCCCCGGCGCGGCTCACGTCGCGGTTTGTGGAGCTGCTGGAGCAGCAGTTTCCACTCGAAAGCCCGCAGCAGCAGCTGCACCTGCGCACGGCCACCGACTATGCCGACCGGCTAGCCGTGCACGTCAACCATCTCAATAAGGTGCTGAAGGAAACCACCGGTCGCACCACCACGGCCCTCCTCATGGAGCGCATAGCGCAGGAGGCGCAGGCCCTGCTGCGCCAAACCGACTGGACGATGGCCGAGATTGCCGACAGCCTGGGCTTTACCGATGTGGCGCACTTCTCCCATTCCTTTAAGCGCTACTCGGCGGTAGCGCCCGGCGCATTCCGCAATCAGGTGCCGGTTTGAATTCTACATAAAATGGATTGCTGAGCGCAAGCGTTGCCCTAAGGGGACGCGGGACCTTTGTCATGTTCTTAAACGCAACAGTTTACCCACATGACAACTTCCAAAATCGCCTTGGTTACCGGCGGCAGCCGTGGCCTGGGCAAGAATATGGCCCTCAGTCTTGCCCAAAAAGGCATTGACGTAATCCTGACTTATCACAGCCAGCAGGCCGAAGCGCAGGCCACCGTGGCCGAAATAGAAGCCCTGGGTCGCAAGGCGCTGGCTGTGCAGCTAAATGCGGCCGACCTCGGCAGTTTCGACGCGTTTTACCAGCAGGTCGCTAGGGCCCTGCCCGCCACGTTTGGCACCAGCCGCTTCGATTTCTTGGTCAATAATGCGGGCACGAGCCTGACGGCGCCCATCGCCGACACCACGGAAGCGCAGTTCGACGACATGCTGAACATCCACTTTAAAGGAGTTTACTTCTTAACTCAAAAGGCCTTGGCGCTGTTGAATGATGGTGGCCGCATCATTAATATCTCCTCGGCCACTACGCGCAGCTCGTTTGCGGGTGCCTCGGTCTACGCCGCGATGAAAGGCGCGGTAGAGGTTTTCACGCGATACCTGGCGGTAGAGCTAGGCGCCCGCGGCATCGCAGCCAATGTGGTAGCACCCGGGGCCATCTTCGGCGGTGGGGCAATGACTGATACGCCCGAACTCCGGGCTTACGTCACCCAGCTAACGGCCCTGGGCCGGGTGGGCATGCCCAACGACGTGGGTGGCGTAGTCGCCTTCCTCTGCACCGAAGAAGCCAAGTGGCTCAACGGCCAGCGCATAGAGGTAACGGGCGGCATGACCTTATAGCGTGCGCCTTAGTAATACACAAAGCGGCGCCGCCGGCCGGAGAAAACTCCTGGCTAGCGGCGCCGCTTTGTCGTGGCAAGGCTATTCCTTAAAATATCTTGCCCGGGTTCAGAATGCCATGCGGGTCAAACACTTGCTTGATGCCGCGCATAATATTGAGGTTAGCCTCGGCCAGGGCAATGTGCATAAATGGCTTTTGCACCAACCCAATGCCGTGCTCGCCCGAAATGGTGCCCCCTAGCTTTACGCAGAGCTCAAAAATCTCGGAGATGGGCTGGCGCAGGCCCACGTTCCACTGCTCATCGCTGAGCTCGCCGCGGATGATATTAACGTGCAGGTTGCCGTCGCCGGCGTGGCCGTAGCACACGCTCTTGAAGCCGTAGCGAGCACCGATTTCCTTCACACCTTTCAGCAAAGTGGGCAGCTCGGCGCGGGGCACCACGGTGTCTTCTTCCTTATAAACGGAGTTGTAGCGCACCGAATTGCCGATGTTGCGGCGAATCTTCCAGAGGTCGTCCTTCTGGCCGGCCGTATCGGCTAGCAGGATTTCACCCACGTCGTATTTCTCCAGCACGCCATACACCTGCTCGGCTTCCTTATACAGCTCGTCTAAGTCCTGGCCATCGAGCTCGATGAGCAGGTGGGCAGTAATATCCTCGGGCAGCGTGAGCGGAATTTTCAGATAGTCGGACGACCAGGCGATGGCCTCGCGCTCCATAAACTCCATGCCCGACGGGATGATGCCCGCCCGAAATACCGCCGACACCGCCTCGGCCGCCTGCGCTTCCTGGCGGAAGGGTACCAGCATCAGGATATTCTGCTGCGGGTAGGGGAGGAGCCGGAACACCGCCTTGGTAATGATGCCCAGCGTGCCCTCCGAGCCCACCATGAGCTGCGTGAGGTTGTAGCCAGTAGCGTATTTGAGGGTGTTGGCGCCGGTCCAGATGATGTCGCCGTTGGGCAGCACTACTTGCAGGTTCAGCACGTAGTCACGGGTGGTGCCGTATTTCACGGCCTTGGGGCCGCCGCTGCTCTGGCTGAGGTTGCCGCCCAAAAAGCACGAACCCTTGCTAGCCGGGTCGGGCGGATAAAACAGCCCCACTTCCTTCACCGCGTTTTGAAAGGCTTCGGTTACTACGCCCGGCTCCACGGTGGCCTGCAGGTTGCGCTCGTCGATTTTCAGAATTTTATTGAAGCGCTCCATGCTGAGCACCACGCCGTTGTGAATAGGCAGCGCGCCGCCGCTGAGGCCCGTGCCCGCGCCGCGCGCCGTCACGGGCACGCGGTGCTCGTGGCAGAGCTTCATGATAGCGCTCACCTCCTCGGGGGTGCCGGGGCGCAGCACCACATCGGGCGCAAAGTGGAAGTCTTCGGTGTGGTCGCGGCCGTAGGCTTCGTACTGCTGGGCGTCGGCGGTGGCGGCGGTGAGCGCGTGCGCCGGAGTTACTATCTGCTCGAAGGCAGATACTAGCTCGGGGGTAAGAGCGTTGAAGGGCATAGGTGTGAAAGGCGGCTAGGGGCCGCTTGGGCTATATTTGCCAGTAATGCAGCGTGAGAAAACGAAGGTACGGCCGATGACGAAAGCACCAAATACGCTTCGCCGCCCGGCCGCCGCCCGGGCCTGGCGGGGCTACTATGGCTTGATAATCGTGGGGTTGCTGCTGGCCAGCAGCTGCCAGCGCAAGCTCAACCAGCTGAACGGCCGCTACTACTCAGCCCGCGACATGGCGCGCCTCAAGCATGGCCAGCGTGCGGTGGCCCGGCCTGGCGGCACCAAAACCAAGGTAAAAACCACGGCGCCCACCGGCAGCGGTAGCGTGGCTACTACCAAAACTGTGGTCAAGCGGCCCTTCCGCCCCGGCAATGCCACGGGCGTGCTGGCTAGCGTCATCGAAAATGCGCGCTCGTATCAAGGCACACCCTATCTGTTTGGCGGTACTACCCGGCTGGGCATGGATTGCTCGGCCCTGTTGCAACTCTCGTTTGCCGACGCGGGCATCGACATTCCGCGCTCCAGCAATGAGCAGGCGGCCTGGGGCGACCCCATAAAGCCCACCGAATTGCGGCCGGGGGATTTCTTATTTTTTGGTGCTTCGCCTGGCTCGCAAGTCATCACGCACGTGGGCATGGTAACGGTGGTCGATGCTGAGGGCGTCGAGTTTATTCACGCCTCTACCTCGCTGGGTGTCATTGAGAACAGCTTCGAGGCCGATTACTACTTAAGCCGCTTTATTCGGGCGGTGCGGCCCCGATTATAAGCTGTTGATGAAGAAAAGGTGAAGATATGGCGCTGGCAACTAGCTAGCCAATAGATTTTTAACGTTGGCGTAATGTTAAGAATCTTTAGGGGAGGAGTACCTTTGTGGAGCCCACCCACTGCGCTTATCTCCCACTTTTTCTTCCCTATATGAAAGGTATCTATTTACGACACGCCCTGCTGCTGGTCGTGCTGCTGCTAACGGCCCAGCTGGGCTGGAGCCAAGGCACTACCACGGCCGCCATGAGTGGCACCATTGCCGACACCAAGGGGCAGGCGCTGCCGGGCGCTACGGTTATTGCCGTGCACACGCCCACCAACACGCAGTATGTGGCCCCGACCAACGCCGACGGCCGCTTCAACATCCAGAACATGCGCGTGGGTGGGCCCTACACCGTGAAAATCACGTTTGTGGGCTACCAGGATTTCACCCGCACAGGCATCAACCTGACCCTCGGGGAGAATTTCCGCCTCGATGCCAAGCTGGGCGATGCCTCGACGCAGCTGACGGAGGTAACCGTAACCGGCCGCCAGAACCCGGTTATCAACGCCGACCGCACCGGTGCCGCTACCACCATTCAGCGGCAAGTTATTGAGCAGCTGCCAACTATTAACCGCTCGTTCTCCGACTATACCCGTCTGACGCCGCAGGCCAACGGCCAGGGTGGTTTCGGTAGCCGCGATGGCCGTCTGAACAACGTAACTATCGACGGTGCGCTGTTCAACAATGCTTTTGGCCTAGCGGGCACCATCGGTGGCCAGGCCAATGCCCAGCCTATCTCGCTCGACGCCATTGACCAGATTCAGGTAAGCATCGCGCCTTACGACGTGCGCCAGGGGTCATTCACCGGGGCCAACGTAAACGCGGTTACCCGTTCGGGTACCAACAAAGTATCGGCCTCTGTATATGGTTTTTACCGCGACCAGAAGTACGTGGGCAAGCACATTGGCAACGTGGATAATCCGGTGCCGACCTTCAACCTGAAGAATTTTGGCTTCCGGGTGGGCGGTCCCATCATTAAAGACAAGCTGTTCTTCTTCCTGAATGCCGAGCGCGAGCTACGTACTGACCCGCCGACGGGCAACTATGCCGCCGCTACGGCTGCTAGCCCCGCCAACGGCCAGACGGTATCGCAGGCTTCGGATGCCGACCTGACTACGCTCAGCAACTTCCTGGTGAGCAACTATAACTACAACCCTGGCGTTTACCAGGGCTATTCGCTAGCCTCCAACAGCGATAAAATCACGGCTAAGCTGGACTGGAACATCAGCCAGAATCACCGCTTCAATATCAAGTACAACTACCTGAAGTCGTACCGTGATGTAACGCCTAGCGGCTCGGGTGCTATCGGTAACAGCCGTTCGCAGACTATCTATGGCCTGCCTTACTATGGGGCGTACTATCGCATCAACAACAACCTCAATTCGTTTATCGCCGAACTGAACAGCACATTCGGGGCGAAATTCTCGAACAACCTGACTGCCGGGTATTTAGCCAACCGCGATGTTCGCCAGGCGGCTGGCGGCGGCGATTTCCCGCTGTTCCCGTTGGTAGACATTGGCAATGCTTCGGGCCTTAGCCCCGTTACGACGGACCCCAAGACGGGCCAGCCGGTTTACAGCCGCGTTACGGCTCCGCAGCTGCTAACCTCCTTCGGCTACGAGCCTTTCACGGCGTTCAACATCTTGAACACCGATACCTATCAGATTGGCGACAACTTCACGGCTTTCCTGGGTGAGCACAACGTGACGGTAGGTACTTACAACGAGCTGTATAAGTTTACGAACGGCTTTGCCCCGCAGTATTACGGCGCATTTGTATACAACTCGCTGCAGGATTTTTATGCCTCGGCCTCAACAACGGCCGCACCCTACGGCTACGACTATACCAGCGGTGGCACACCTACCCCGCGCACTGCTCAGGAAGGCCTGCTTTCGGCGCAGCGCTACCAGCTGCGCTACTCGGCACTGCCGGATGGCTCTTTCCCCTTTGCAGTGACGAACGCGGCGCAGATTGGCTTGTATGTGCAGGATGAGTGGTCGCCGAAGAGCAACTTTAAGCTGACTTATGGCGTGCGTGGCGACCTGCCCATCATCTACTCGACTATTCAGCAGAACACCGACCTGGCGAAGCTGACTTTCCGCGACGGCATCCAGATTAACACCAGCCAGACGCCCAAGCGCACGGTGCTGTTTTCGCCCCGCATCGGCTTCAACTGGGACGTGAACAACGACCGTAAAACGCAGCTGCGCGGTGGCACCGGCATCTTTACCGGCCGCGTACCCTACGTGTACCTGTCAAACCAGGCCAGCAACAATGGCGTGCAGTTTGGCTCTATTGACGTGCAAGGCAACGCCGCTCAGCCCTATACCTTCAGCGGCAATGTAAACCAGTACCGCACGCAGCTAGCGGCGGGCGGCGCCAATACCTCTTACAACATTGCCGTTACAAGCCGCGACTTTAAGTTTCCGCAGGTATGGCGTTCCAACCTGGCTTTTGACCATGAGATTGGTGGTGGCATCGTCGCTACTATTGAGGGGCTGTACTCTCGTGATTTGAACGCGGTATATTTCCAGAATATCGACCTGCCCGTTTCTACGCAGCACGCCGCGGGCGTCGATAATCGCCCTATCTTCTACACCTCTAATGGTAACGGGGGCGTAAATACCAGCCCGTACAACCGTCTCTACGGCCAAACGCCCGACGGCAAAGCCACGACTGCTACGGCAGCTACTCCGGCCATCACCGACGCTATCCTGCTGAACAACACGAGCCAAGGCTATTCTTATAGCCTCACGGCCCAATTGCAGAAAACCTTCAGCAACGGCCTC
Organism: Hymenobacter sp. BT559; assembly: GCF_017571525.1. Classification (GTDB taxonomy): domain Bacteria; phylum Bacteroidota; class Bacteroidia; order Cytophagales; family Hymenobacteraceae; genus Hymenobacter; species Hymenobacter ginsengisoli. The sequence goes on from NZ_JAGETY010000012.1 coordinate 22,618, forward strand.
TACGCGATGGCGGCCTACACCTACTCCGATGCTAAATCGGTAAACGACGGTGGTACCATCGCCCAGTCGAGCTGGTCTAGTCGTGCTGTATCGGGCGACCCGAACGCAGAAGCGCTCGGCTACTCGGCTTATTTGGTGAGCCACCGCATCATCGGCTCGCTCTCGTACCGCTTCAACTACCTGGGCCACCTGGGCACTACGCTTTCGCTGTTCTACAACGGCGCGCCGTATGGCCGCTACTCGTACACCTACGGCGGCGACATGAACGGCGACGGCGTATCGGGCAACGACCTGATGTACATCCCCCGCAATTCGAGCGAAGTTGCCTTGGTAGACCGGGCGTTTACGAACAGCCAGACTAAAGTAACGTACTTCACCTATACTGCTGCTCAGCAGGCAGTTGACCTGGAAAACTATATTCAGTCGGACCCCTACCTGCGGGCGCACCGCGGCCAGTATGCCGAGCGCAATGGGGCCTCGCAGCCCTGGCAGCATCAGATAGATGTGCGTGTGCTACAGGACATCTTCACCAACATTGGAGAAAACCGCAATGCGTTGCAGTTCAGCATCGATATCTTCAACGTGGGCAACCTGATAAACCGCAACTGGGGTGCGGCGCAGTTCCAGTACACGGCTCAGCCACTGGCCTTTGCAGGCTATAACGCCCAGGGAACACCTACGTTCCAGTTTCAGTATATCAACAACCCGGTGCAGACCGCTAATGGTGCAACAACGCCAACGCTGCTCACCACTCCCTTCCGCAATGACGTAACTTCCCTGGCTTCACGCTGGCAGGCCCAGATTGGCCTGCGTTACCTCTTCAACTAGCTGCCGCGGCGACCGCGCCGCCCGCTAGCCTTATACCGAGGCCGGAAGTATTTCCGGTCTCGGTTTTTTTATGTCCTACCCACGGGCTAGCAAAATTTACTTGCTCGGCGAGCAGCGTAGATTTAAGAAAATATGAAGAAAAATTCGGTGGAATGCAGATAGGTAATTCGCATGTTTTGTGAATTTTAAGTGAAAAAAAGTATACAGATAGGCGGGCCTTATATAAGGAAGGGGAGATGAGGATAGAATGACGAAAAGAAGTCGGCTTGCCAGTGCTGCTTACCTTTGCGGCATATTGGCACTTATGAGCCTTTTTACTTTTTTTCATTTTATGAGAAATTTAAATTTACGCCATTTCACGCTGCTCTTGCTGCTCTTGCTGACGGCCCATTTGGGTTGGGGCCAGGGCGCTACCACGGCCTCGCTCAACGGGGCCGTTACCGATGCCAAGGGCGAGCCGCTACCCGGCGCAACGGTGCTAGCCATCCACACGCCGACCAACACGCAGTATGGCGTGGGCACCAATGCCGATGGTCGCTACAACATTCAGGGTATGCGCGTAGGTGGTCCGTACACCATCCGCGTTTCGTTTGTAGGCTACCAGGACGTAACTAAAACCGGCATCGTGCTGGCCCTGGGCGAAACCCTGCGTCTTGACATTCCGCTGAGCGCCTCGGCCACTGAGCTGGGCAACGTAGTCGTAACGGGCCGCCCCGACCCGGTTATCAATGCCGGCCGCACCGGCGCCGAAACCAACGTGAGCCGCGCCCAGATTAACCAGCTGCCCACCCTGAACCGCTCGCTGACTGACTTTACCCGTCTCACCCCGCAGGCGGGCGGCGGCGGCAGCTCGTCGTTTGGCGGCGCCAACAATCGCTATAACAACATCACCATCGACGGTGCCGTGAACAACGATGTGTTTGGCCTTGCTGCCTCGGGCACGCCCGGTGGCCAGGCTAACACCAACCCCATCGCCCTCGATGCTATCGACCAGATTCAGGTGGTGCTAGCCCCCTACGACGTAACGCTGGGTAGCTTCACCGGCGCTGGCGTAAATGCCATCACGCGCTCGGGCACCAACGACATTTCGGCCTCTATCTATGGTTTTGGCCGCAATCAGAACACGGTAGGCAAGAGCGTAACCGAGCCCCGCACTAAGGCCGACGACTTCTACAACTACCAGACTGGCTTTCGCGTGGGTGGCCCCATCGTAAAGGACAAGGTTTTCTTTTTCCTGAACGGCGAGATTGCCCGCGTAAACACGCCGCTAGGCTACCTGCCCGGCACTTCGGCATCGCAAGCCAGCGTCGATGTTATCAACCAGATTCGCCAGGCTGCGCTCACCGGTATTCCTGGTAATCCACAATACTACGGAAGCTACGACCCCGGTACGATTGGTGATGTAAACCGCCTGACGGAAAGCAACAAAATCTTCGGGCGCCTGGATTTCAACCTGTCGGAAAACAACACGCTGACCATTCGCCACAACTTTGTTAAGGCATTTGACGACAACATTACCCGCACGAATAACACCGTGCGCTTCAGCAACAACGTTTACCGCTTCAGCAACCTCACTAACAGCACGGTAGCCGAACTCAACAGCCGCTTTGCGGGTGGCTTCTCCAACAAGCTGATTTTGACTTACACCGCTATTCGCGACTCGCGCGATGTGGTGGGAGCTCCCGGCCCGGCCTACCAGATTTCGGAAGGCGGTGTTACCTACAGCCTTGGCCAGGAGCGCAGTTCAGTAGCCAACCAGCTTGACCAGGACATCGTGGAAATTACCGACAACCTGACCAAGTCGGTTGGCAAGCACACCTTCACGCTAGGCACCCACAACGAAGGCTTCAAGTTCCGCAACCTGTTTCTTAACAACGGTGCTGGCTACTACACGTTCTCGTCGCTGGCCAACTTTCAGGCTGGCAAGGCTTCGCAGGTGCAGGCTAGCTACCCCACCGCCGACGGTGGCGAGGCTAAATTCAAGGCTGCCCAGCTGGGCTTCTACGCGCAGGATGAGTATACTCCTGTCGAAAACCTGCGCCTGACGCTGGGTATGCGCATCGACGTACCGGTGTTCGTGAATAAGCCCGGCAACAACGAAGGCGTGGCTACCCAGTTTGGCCAGCAGTACCACACCAGCAACACCCCCAACGGCCAGGTGCTGTATTCGCCCCGTATTGGCTTCAACTGGGACGTGAACAACGACAGCAAAGTGCAGCTGCGCGGTGGTACCGGCATCTTCTCGGGCCGCGTGCCCTTCGTGTGGATTTCGAACAGCTACACCAATAGCGGCCTGATTCAGGGCTCGGTAAGCCAGAATGCTACTGGTTCGGGCGCCAATACGCAGTACCTGCCGGTTTATACCAACATGAACGATATCACTACTAAGTTCAGCCAGGTTTCGACCAGCCAGATTAACCTGGTGAGCGATAACTTTAAGCTGCCGCAGGTATGGCGCTCAAACCTGGCCGCGGACTTCCGCCTGCCCGGCGACATCGTTGCCACCCTGGAAGGTATCTATTCGAAGACGCTAAACGATATCTACTACAAAGACCTGAACCTAGCGGCCCCCATCGGACGTCTAGCCGGTCCGGACCAGCGCCCGATATATGACGCCGGTACGGTAAAGAACAGCAGTGGAGCAGTGGTATTCGTTAATCGGCGAGTAAACCAGAACTACACTAACGTGTACCTGCTCGACAATACAAGTAAGGGCTACCGCTACACCGCTACCGCTCAGCTGCAGAAGCGGTTTATGAATGGCTTGAATACCACCGTAGCCTATACCTACGGCGTGTCGAAGGAAATTAATAGCGGCACGAGCAGCACGGCTTCGTCGAACTACTCCTTCAACCAGGTAGCCTACGACCCCAACAACCCCGAGCTAGGCTACTCGCGCAACGACCAGCGTCACCGCATCATCGCCAGCACGGGCTACACCTTCCACTATGCCAACAACAACCTGGGCACTACCATCAGCGTGTTCTACGAAGGTCTCTCGGGGCAGCCACTTACGTATATCTACGGCCAGAACACCGACGTGAACGCCGACGGCAACACCGGCAACGACCTGCTGTACGTGCCCACCAACGCCCTCGACCCTAACCAGATTCGCTTGGTAACGACGGGTAGCGGTGCTACCCAGTACCTGGCCGCCGACCAGGCCAGAGACCTCGAGAACTTCATCAACAACGACCCTTACCTGGCTAGCCACCGCGGCCAGGTGGTAGAGCGCTTTGGTGCCCGCCTGCCCTGGACGCACGAAGTAGACCTGCGCGTAGCGCAGGACTTCTTCTTCAACGCCGGCGGCAAGCGCAATAGCATCCAAATCACGTTTGATATCTTCAACGTGGGCAACTTGCTCAACAACAACTGGGGCCGTCAGTACGTGGTGAACAACAACGCTTTCGAACTGCTGAAAGTAGAGTCGACCAACGTAAACGCGCAGCCGACCTTCTCGCTGCCTAAGGCTTACGGTACCGCCGGCATCCCCTACGGCATCGCGGCGTTCAACTCGCGCTGGCAGGGCCAGCTGGGCGTGCGCTACAGCTTCAACTAAGCCCTAGCGGCACCAAAACAAAGGAAAAGGCCGGGGACTTACCCCGGCCTTTTTTATGCCTGATTTTGCGGTAGTTGCGAAGAATGTTGCCGCCAGGGCTTGCACAAGCCAAAAGTCGCCGTACTTTTGTCAAACCAACGCGCAACAGGCGCTGCGGTAAAGCTATAAAACGGGGGATTAGCTCAGCTGGCTAGAGCGCTTGCATGGCATGCAAGAGGTCATCGGTTCGACTCCGATATTCTCCACTCCCGTTTCAAACAAAAGCGTCTGCTAGCCTCGGCTGGCAGACGCTTTTTGCGTTAAAGCCAGGCGTTCATGAAGAGTTCAGCTTGTGAGAAGAGTTTTGAGCTTCACTTCTTTTTTGTACGAATGAATACCTCCATTCGCCTTCGCGCATTTTTACTGCTTTTGCTGGCTAGCCCTCTCGGTGCATTGGCCCAGCAAGCGCCGGCCACCCCGCCGGCGGCCTCCACTACTGCGGCTAGCCCGGCCCGGGGCTACCACGCGGCAGCGCCCGAGCAGCGCGCCGATAAAATGAGCCAGGAGCTAGCCCGGCAGCTAGGCCTCGATGCGGCCACTACGGCTAAGGTGCGGGCCGCGGCCCTCACCCGCGACCAAAAAATTGACGCCATTCAAACTGGCACCACCAGCAACAAAGACAAGAATACGGCGCTGCAAGCCAATGCGCAGGAGTTTAAGGCGGCCCTGCAAGGCATTTTGACGCCCGCACAATTTGCGCAGTACTCGGCACACAGCGGCAAGCACCGGGCCGATAAGGCGCCTGCTACTCCACAGGCGGCGGGTAAATAAGCTGGGCCTGGGGGTGAGGCCACATCATAGAATGAGCACGAGCGTGCCGCCGATGATGAGCGCAGCCCCCAGCGCCACCTTAAGCGTGAGGGTTTCGCCCAGAAAAACCACCGAGAGCACGATGGCCAGCGCCACGCTGAGCTTATCGACCGGGGCCACCTGCGACACCTTGCCGAGCTGCAAGGCCCGGAAGTAGCACAGCCACGAAAGGCCCGTGGCTAGCCCCGACAACCCCAGAAACAGCCAGGTGCGCGGCTGCAGCGTGAAGATGTCGCTCGGGTTGTCCCGGACGAAAACAATTCCCCACGCCACTACCAGAATAACTACCGTGCGAATAGCCGTGGCCAAATCGGAGCTGACGCCCTTGATGCCAACTTTGGCCAGCACGGCCGTGAGTGCCGCGAATACGGCCGAAAGAAGGGCATAGGTCCACCACATACGCGAAATATATTAAAAGCTGCGCTCGCAAATACCACTGCTTTTCTGTGGTAATTCTGATACGCTAGCTCTGGCAAAACTGGCAGGTGCCGGAGAGTAGAAAATCGCGCCGCTGCGCCTGAAAGCCGCCGGGCAGCTGCACGGCTGGAATGGCGACCTGGCTTAGGCAGTAGGTATGGCTGCACACGCCGCACTTGAAGTGCACGTGGTTGTCGAAGTGGGCATCGGCCGAGCACTCGATAGAGCAGGCGGCGTAGCGCAGCACGTCGGTGTCATCGATAACGCGGTGAATGAGGCCCTGCTGCTCGAAGCTTTTGAGGGTGCGGTAGAGGGTGATGCGGTCGGTATCGGCCCCAATTTCCTGCTCTATCTCGGCACCGGTGAGGGCGTAGCCTTTGCCAGTGAGCGCGGCAAGCACGGCACGGCGCACGGGCGTCTGGCGCAGGCCGTGGCGCAGCAGCGTTTGGGCCAGACGGTCGGGGGCAGGGGAAGCGGCAGTGGGAGAGGACATAAATCAAACTTACGAAAACGGGCGGCAGTCGGCCCAAGGCTAGGCCTGGGAAAATAAAAGAGGCTGCGTTGGGGGCGTACCTTTGCCAGGCCCGGCTGATGGCTAGCCGGGCCTGTTGGGAAAACCCCCATTCATTCTTAACCAAGCTTGTGGTAGAATCGTTGGCCCGCCGGGCAATTGTTGCGCTCAGCCAGCGGCCGTGGTGGGTGGCGGGGCTTACGCTGGTGCTAGCCCTGCCCGCCCTGCTGCTGCACCTAGGCTGGCAGCCGCTGCTGGTCGATGAGCCCATCCGGGCACTGGTGGCGCTCGAAATGCATTATTCGGGCCATTTCTTCGCGCCCACGCTGCAAGGGCTGCCTTATTATAACAAGCCGCCCCTCTTCAACTGGCTGCTGGTGGCCCTGTTTCGCCTCACCGGGCGGCAAGACGAATGGGTGTTGCGCCTGCCCACTATTGCGGCGCTGCTGCTTTATACCACGGCGCTGTGGCGGGTGCTGCGCCCGCAGCTGGGCAGTCGGCTGGCCTTCACGGTGGCGCTGGCCTTTGCTACTACCGGGCGGGTACTCTTTTATGATTCCTTTCTGGGTCTCATCGACCTTTGGCACGCTGGTCTCACATGGCTGGGCTTTATGGCCGTGTGGTACCTGGGCCAGCGTGGGCAGTGGACGCGCTTATTCGTGCTCACCTACGCGCTCACGGCCGTAGGCTTTTTGCTGAAGGGGCTGCCCTCGGTAGTGTTTCAGGGGTTGTCCCTGCTGGTGTACTGCCTCGACACCCGGCAGTGGCGCCGGCTTTTTAGCTGGCAGCACGTGCTAGGGGTAGGGGTGCTGCTGGGCATTCTAGGAACGTACTTCTTCGTGTACAGCCGCCACAACTCGCTCGAAGTGGCCCTGGCTACGCTCTGGTCGCAGTCGAGCCAGCGCGTGGTAACCGCCACCCCGCTGGCCGAATCGGTGCGCTACATGCTGCTGTTTCCCTTCGACTTTCTCAAGCATTTTCTGCCCTGGACGCTGCTGGTGCTGTGCCTGCTGGTGCCGGGGGCGCGGCGCACCATCGCCGGGCAACCGTTTTTGCGCTACAACGCGCTGCTGTTTCTGGCTATTCTGCCGGTTTACTGGCTTTCGCCGGCTACCATTCCACGCTACCTGTTTATGTTGGTGCCGCTGGGCCTCACGGTGGTGATAGCCTTGTACGCGCAGTACTGGCCGGCGCAGCCGGTGGCAATCCGGCTGGTCGATAGCCTATTGCTTGGGTTGCTGGTGGCCAGCAGCGTGCTGGTGCTGGCGCCGCCCCTGCTACGGCTGGCCGCCTCGCTAAGCCTGGTGCCGGCCACAAGGCTAACGGTGCTGCGCGGGGTACCCGACTCGGTGCTGCTGAGCCTGGCGCTATTCGCCTCGCTAGCCCTTGGTGCCTACCTCTTCTGGCGGCTGCCCACCTACCGCCTGCTGGTGCTGGGCTACTACCTGCTGGTGCTGCGCCTGGCCTTCGACATTTTTATTTTTCCGGCCCGTATGCAAACCTCGCCCGAAGTCACGTATCGCGCCGAGGCCATTCGGGTGGGCCGCGAAACCCGGGGCCGCCCGCTGGTGCTGTATCCCGGTGGCGAGCAGCTCGACAACGTAGAGGCGTTCTACATCGCCCGCGAGCGGGGGCAAACGCTCACCGTGGCCCCGCTGCCGCTGCGCCCCCACACGCTGTACGTGGCCGACGAGCGCGCCCTCACGGACCTGCGCTACCGCACCCTCGATACGTTCATCATTGACCGCAACATCACGTTTCGGGTGGTGGAGTTTGACCTGCCATGAGGGCTAGCTACGACGACGCACCGGCCCCCGCCACGCCGGCCGGGCGGCGCTACCTGGGGCTGCTGGTCAAGCTGGCCTTTATGGCGGGGGCGCTGTGGCTAGTAGGCCGCCACCTCGACCTGCCCGCGCTGGGCCGCACCCTGCGCCAGGCCCGCCCGGGCTGGCTGGCCCTCGCGGCAGCCTTGTTTACGCTCTCGAAGCTCATTTCTTCGGTGCGGCTCAATACGTTTTTTCGGGCCGTTGACATTCAGCTCACCGAGCGCTACAACCTGCGCCTGTACTGGCTAGGCATGTTTTACAACTTGTTTTTGCCCGGCGGCATCGGCGGCGACGGCTATAAGGTGTACCTGCTGGGCAAGGAGTTTCCGGGGCGGCGGGGCCTTATTTTTCGGGCGCTGCTACTCGACCGGCTCAGCGGCATGGTGGCCCTGCTGGTGCTGCTGCTGGCGCTGCTGGCCGTGGTGCCTGCCACCGAGCTGCGCCCGGCCGGCGCCCTGGCCCTGCCCGAGTGGTGGCGGGCCGTACCATTGGCGCTCATTCCGCTAGGGCTGGCGCTGAGCTACGGGCTGGGTCGCTGGGGCTTCGGCGAGTTTCGCTCAGCCTTCGGGCGCACCTCGTGGGAGGCGCTGGGCGTGCAGGGCGCCCAGGTGCTGTGCGCCTGGGCGCTGTTAGCCTCGCTAGGGGCGGCCAGTGGGCCAGTGCTGCCCTATCTACTGGTTTTTCTGGCGTCGAGCATTGCGGCGGTGTTGCCGCTTACGGTAGGCGGGCTAGGGGCGCGCGAATTAACCTTTCTGTACGGCGCCCAGCTTTTCGCCCTCAGTGCGCCGGTGGCGGTGAGCGCGAGCGTGCTCTTCTACGTGATTACGGCCCTCGTCTCGCTGGTAGGGGCGTTGGTGCGGGTAGAGAGGGGGCAGCCTGACTAGCGATGTAGTGCTGCCTTCAGCAGGGCTAGCGAATAATTCTTTGGTACATATGGCCGCAGCGGCTGGTGCTGCTGTAGCTGCTCGATAGCTTCCCGCTCGCGCCGACGGCTGAATTTCAGATTGTCTACTAACATTATCACCAATAGCCCGGTGCTAGTGCCCACCGATACGCCCCCTAGTAGCTGGCGGCCCCACCTAGGGTCGTTCAATGCATTGATACCGTTAGTCATTCCGGTCGAAGCAGTCAGACCCAGCAGGCCAAGGCGGCGCGAATGTTTGAACAATTGGTGCAGCACCGCCGCACTATCCAGCGGTGCGGCCACTGAGCGGTCCTTGATTAGCTGCGCAGGAAGCGGTGCGCGCTGCGCCATGGCTTGACGGCCGGTCGCTAGCATCAGCAGTAGTGCGGCAACGAGTAGTGCATATTTCATACGGTTGACGAAGAGAAGGCGGGCATTATCAGGCATGAATCTAGCCCTAGAAATATGGTTGGCGAATGAATACCAAAAATAATTCTATACTGCCGCGTAGCTCACCAGCTGGCCGCCCAGCTCGCGCAAGATTTCGCTAGCCTCCCCACTGCGCCAAAACGCATATTCCGGCACCCGCATCAGGGGCGAGCCAGCACGCTCACTCACCCCAGGATGGCTCATAAACTCGACCACGCTAGCCCCCCGAAACGCCGTCGCCACGCCCCGCCGAAAGCCCGCCGCGCTGGCCGGCTCGGTAGAAAAAGTACTCACCAGCGCGCCCGGCGTGGCAAAGCCGCGCAAAGCCAGCCGGCTGCTGGCGGCAAAGGCTTGCAGCACCAGCCCGCGCCCGTCGAAGCGGCCAGCCGCCGTGAGGCGGCGCACCCGGCGCACGCCCAGCTCGCGCAAAATGCCCAGCAGCGCCGGCCCCAGCAGCGGGTATTGATGCAGGTGCTGGTGGCTGTCGGCGTGGGTGGGGGTTAGCCCGGCGCCGGCCAGGCGGTGCAGCTGGGCCGCTAGTTCGGCTTTCATTTCTTCGCGGCGCACTTGGCCGCGCAAAAACCGCTGCCAGAGTTGGCTGGAAGTATAAAACTGCCCTTCTGAATTCACCAGCGAGGGCACGGCCGACGCGGCGCTCAGTGGCTGGCCGGCGTTGAGGGTAAGGTGCAGGCCCACCGAAAAGGCAGGGGAGGCTAGCCGGGCCAGCGTGCGCAGGTCGGCGTCGCCGGCAAAATTGGCCATCACGGTGGTGCTACTCACCTGCCCGGCTGCGCCCAACTCCAGAATGGCCTGCGTGGCCGGCGCGTCCCAGCCAAAATCGTCGCAGTTGATGATGAGCTTTTTCACAGTAGTACAGCGGCGAGTATAGGAACCTGTGAAGCGCTAAATCCTGGTTCGTTTCCTAACGAGACCACTAGGCTACCGCGCGGCCTCGCCGGTGGCCTGGCCCGCCAGTTGCCGCACCACGTAGGGCTTGCGCGTGCGCCGCGAGTAGTAATTGTACATCCCAATCTCGGCCAGCACCCCAAAGCAAAGTAGGAAAATCCCCGCCATTATCAGAAATAAGCTGAAAATGAATTCGAGCGGATAGCGTGCCTCGATATTCAAGCCGAAGAAGATAGAGCGTATCAAAAACTGCCCCGCCAGCACCCCGCCCGTGAGCAGGCTCAGCAGCCCGGCCAGCCCAAACAGGCGGAACGGCTTGCGCGAGTGCACAATGAAAAAACGCAGGATAAACAGGTCCAGAATAACGTAGAAAAGCTTGCTAATCTTGTAGTTGCTCTGGCCAAACTGCCGCTCGTGTATCTCAATCGGAAACTCACAGTAGCGCAGGTTTTTGCGCGCCACTAGGGCCCCCAGAAAGCGATGGGCGTCGCCGAGCATCTCCACATTCTTCACCAAGTAGCTCCGATACGCCTTATAGGTGGCCCCGAAGTAGCGTAGCTGCACCCCCGACAAGCGCCGGATAATGCCGTGGGCCGTGGTGGCCAGCGCCGTGGCAATGGGCCCCTCCGGGCGCTTGGCCTTGGCCCCGCCCACCATATCATAGCCCTCGTTGATGAGGCTGATAAACTGCGGAATGTAGGCCGGGTCGTGCTGCAAGTCGCCATCCATGGCAATAATGACCTCGCCGCGTGCCTGGGCAAAGCCGGCGCGCAGGCTCAGCGTCTGGCCGTAGTTGCCCGCCAGGTCGATAGCCACCAGGTGGGGGTCGTGGGCGGCCAGTTCCTGCATAATAGCCCAGCTGCGGTCGGTGCTGCCATCGTTTACCAGTATCAGCTCATAGGCGTAGCCATGCTGCTGCATCACGGCGGCCACGCGGCTCACGAGCTGGGCCACGGTATCCATCTCATTGTAGAGCGGCGCGACTACGGAAATGAGGCCCGAAAAAGCAGTGTTGGCAGTGGGAGTGGCGAGCGGCGGCATGAGCAGGATATGAAACTGCAAAGGTACTGGCGCCGGGCTTGGGCAACCGGGGCAAGCGCAGGAGCCACTTGAAAGGGAAATATGGAAGAACTATCAAAGAGAAAAATAAAATGGCACTTAAGTAAGATAAAGTTTAAAGTATAAAATTTTAAATCTAAAAACAGCATATTTACCGTAGATGGTGCCAGGGCAGGTCAAAACATTATTTTGCTTAGACCCGTTACCTGCGTCATTCAGCCAGATTTTTGACTTATTCGCCTAGAATGGGAATCACAATCATCGCTGCCGAGCCTAGCTTTGTGTATTGATAAGCCCGTTAGTAATCTGATTTCCGCCACGTTATTCGTTTTGTTTCGTTTCCGCCATTTAGTACGTTACCCACTAGCCTTCCTGCCGCTGCTCTCTACCCTTCCTTCTTAATACATGGCGATAACTACCAACCCTTTCCATCCGGCTACCGGCGAGCTTTTGCCTGGCTACCGCGATGCTTACCTGCGAGGCGACTTGTCGGGTACTAATACTTCCCTAGTAGATGCTTACCTGAAAGCCAACCCGACCAAAGGCGGGGAAGCGTTTCAGCGCTTTCACACCCTGCAAGCCAAAGGGCACGAGGTGCGCCCCGTAGGCTGGCTGCAAAACCAACTCCACCTGATTCGGACCGAGCCTGCTCGTTTCCGTCAGCGCGCCGGCTCGCTGCTGGCCGTTGGCATCCTGGTGAGCGGTGCAGTATTTGCATCCAGCAACTCGGCCATGCGCCCCACGGTGGGTGCCCCGGCTGCCATCGAAGTGCCGGCTGCTGGCACCCCGATGGCCGAAGAGGACGCTAGCGCCCTCGAAGCTGCCAGCCTGGCTACCGTAAACGGCCAGATTCTGGACGAAAACGGTCATCCGCTGATTGGCGCTACGATTATTGACAAACTCAGTGGCCGGGGCGTGAGCACCGACGCCCAGGGCAAGTACACCCTGGCCGTGCCGGCGCACAAAGCCACCCAGCTGCAATTTGGCTACGGCGGCTACACCGAGGAAATGGTGCAGGTAGCGGGCCGCGGCGTGCAGAACGTGACGCTGCTGCCACGCACCGACCAGCCCAAAAAACGCCACTGGTGGCAATTCTAGCCCTTGGCACTGAGTAGCTAAGTACAGAACACGACCGGCCGATATTAGCCGTAGAGAGCTGCCGGTCGTGTTTTTGTACAGCTGCTAGCAGCCTGTGTAGCCAGCCGCACCGAGGACCTAGCCAAAAGCCGGCTCTCACGCATACCAGCAGCTTGGTGCTCTCTAGTTTATTGACAAATGAATTTCCCTTTTTTCAACCGGCTACAGCTGAAAAAAATAGTCGTAGCCAAGCCAGGCGATAGCGGCCAGCGGGCCGAAGCGGTGTTGGCTAACCTGCTGAAAGAGCTACCCGAACTGCTGCTAGCCTACGTGGTTGAGAACCAGAATGGGACGATTCTGGCGTCTTACACCGCCAGCGCCGACTACAACCCTAACCAGCTGAGCTTACGCAACACCAAGATGCTGCGCACCATGAATGAGGCGCTCGACACTGGCGCCTGGCTAGGTGGGCCACTACTCGATGTATCGGTGCTGCTCGACGACCAGCTGCACCACCTGCGCCCAATAGCCGGCGGCCAGTGGCACTGCTTTGTGGCGGTGCGCCTGGCCGATGCTAACCTCGGCATTTTAAAAGAAGTAGTGCGTCGCGCTACTGCCTGAATAACACTAATTTTCTCCCTTTTTTTCTTTTTACATTTTCATGTCAACCCCTAAGCAAACCGTCGACGGCATTAAGTCTGAACTACCTACCCTGGTAGCCGTAGCCGTAGTAGAAACTGAAACCGGCATGCCGCTGGCTTCGCACACCAACATGGCCGACTTCGACATCGAAACGGCCGCTGCCTACAACACGGAGGTAGTAAAGTCTAAGCTGAAGGCTATTCAGGCCCTGAAGCTCAACCAGACGCTGCAAGACATTCTGCTCACCCTCACCGACCAGCTGCACCTGCTGAAGCTGTCGCCCACCGGCGATAAGTTTATCTACCTGGCCGTAAACTCGAAAGACACGAACCTGGCCCAGGCTCGCCAAATTATGAAAGCCCACTCGGCTTCGCTGAACTAATATCTGATAGCCTTCCAAGCTTCGCAAAGCCCGCTGGTGTAGTACCAGCGGGCTTTTTGCGTGGTGGCGAAACGCAACAGTGGGCGAGCGAATGATTTTGGTGCGGCTCGGGTTAAGCCAGTCGTAACTTTGATGTATGCAATACCTGGAAGGCCGGCGCTACGTGGTGCTGGCAATTTTTACGCTGGTAGGGCTGCTGTTTGCGAGCCGGCTCTTCTACCTGCAAGTGCTCGACGATTCGTACAAGACGGCGGCCGACCGCAACACCTTGCAGCGGCAGGTGCAGGTGCCGTTTCGCGGCCTCATCTACGACCGCCACGATTCGCTGCTGGTATCCAACACGCCGGTGTATGACCTGATGGTGGTGCCCCGCGAGGTGAAGCGCCTCGACTCGGCCAAGTTTTGCCAGCTCATGCAAATGCCGCTCGAAGACCTGCGGCTCGGCCTGCGCACCGCCAAGGCCTACTCGCGGGTGCGCCCCTCGCCGCTCATCCAAAACCTGAGCACGCCCGAACTGGCTTCCATCAACGACAACCTGATAAACTTTCCGGGCTTTCGGGTGCAGGCGCGCATGGCGAGGGCTTACCGTACCCAAAACCTGGCCCACGCCCTGGGCTACGTGGGCTCCATTACGCCCAAGCTGCTCGAAAGCCCCAAGTACGCCCACTACGCGCCGGGCGAAAACGTGGGTATCTCGGGTCTCGAATCGTACTACGAGCCTATTTTGATGGGCCGGCGCGGCGTGCAGTACCGGCTCGTGAATGTGCGCGGCATCGACAAAGGCACGTTTCGCGGAGGCGAGTTTGATACGCTGTCGCAGGCAGGCCAGGACCTGCACCTTAGCATCGACTCGGACTTGCAGGCCTACGGCGAAAAACTGCTGGCTGGCCGCCGCGGCTGGATAGTGGCGCTAGACCCCAAAACGGGCGAAATTCTCTGCTTTGTATCGGCCCCGCACTACGAGCCGCAACTGCTGACCGGCAAGGGCTCGGGCAACCGCTACATGGACCTGCTGCGCAATCCCGACCGCCCGCTCTTCGACCGCCCCCTGATGGCCACCTTCCCGCCCGGTTCAGTCTTTAAGCTCGTCAATGAGCTAGTGGCCATGCAGCTGGGCGTGGTGACGCCGGCTACCGGCTTTCCGTGCGACCAGCACCTTGTGCACTGCACCCACCGCCACGAGTACCCTAGCAACGTCAACATTGCCATCAAGCAGAGCTGCAACCCCTACTTCTACCAGGTGATGCGCGCCGCCGTGGTGCGCGGGCAGTCGCCCAACAAGTTTGAGGATGCGCGGCTAGGCCTCGGCCAGTGGCAGAAAATGGTGAAAACCTTCGGACTGGGCGAAAAGCTGGGGGTAGATATGGGCCACGAAAAGCGCGGCCTCATTCCCTCGCCCGAGTTTTACGACAAGCTGCGCGGCTACCACCACTGGAATTTTAAGACGGTGTACTCGCTCAGCATCGGGCAGGGCGAAATCGGTATTACGGGCCTGCAAATGGCCAACGTGCTGGCGACCATTGCCAACCGGGGCTACTACATCACGCCGCACTTTGTGCGCAGCATCGGGGCTAGCGGGCAGCCACTGCCGCAGTACCGCGAGCGCCACTACACGGCCGTCGATACGACGTTGTTTAAGTACCTTATTCCGGGGATGCAGGAAGTAGTAGACGGGCGCGGCGGCACGGGCTCTTTCGCTAGCCTAGCGCAATACGGCATTTCGGTGGCCGGCAAAACCGGCACCGTCCAAAATGCCCACGGCGAAGACCACTCCACCTTCGCGGCCTTCGCCCCGGCCAACGACCCCAAAATTGCCATTGCTGTCTTTATCGAGAATGCCGGCTTTGGCGGCACTGCCGCTGCCCCCGCCGCTGGCCTCATGATGGAAAAGTATCTGCGTGGCAAAGTAGCCCCTCGCCGCAAGCGCTGGGAAGACTGGGTCATGTACGGCGACTTCACCAAGCGCCGCCACTAAAGAACGGTAGCGTAAAGCGTAGGCGTCCGCGTCTCGACCACCCCTAGCGCGGAGCTACGGCGTTCGGGCTTCTTCCTGCCGACCTTTGCGGAAAGTTTCTCTTCATGTCTCCCGTTACCACCCGTTCTTCGCGCAGCATCGACTGGCCGCTACTGCTGCTCTACCTCGTGCTGGTGGGCCTGGGCTGGGTGGCCGTGTACGCGGCCAGCTACTCGCCCGATGCGCCGCCGCACCCGCTCACGGCGCTCAGCTTTTCGGAGCTGATGGCCTTCAACTGGTTTAAGCAGCTGCTGTGGATGGGTACGGCCGCCGTGCTCATCGTTATCTTGCTAGTGGTTGATTATAAGGCGTATGACACGTTGGC
The DNA here is from genome assembly GCF_017571525.1 of Hymenobacter sp. BT559. Taxonomy (GTDB): domain Bacteria; phylum Bacteroidota; class Bacteroidia; order Cytophagales; family Hymenobacteraceae; genus Hymenobacter; species Hymenobacter ginsengisoli. Next base: position 38,346 of record NZ_JAGETY010000012.1, read on the forward strand.
CTATGTGCTGTATGGGGGCATGATAGGGCTACTGCTCGTCACGCTGGTTATTGCGCGGCCCATTGCGGGCTCGCGTTCGTGGCTCGAGTTTGGGCCAGTGCGCCTACAGCCAGCCGAGTTTGCCAAGTTTACGACGGCCCTGGCGGCCTCGCGCTTCATGGCCGGCATCAACCTGCGCAACCAGAACTGGCGTGACCAGGCCGTGCTGGCCGGCCTTACGCTGCTGCCGGTAGCCCTCATTCTGGCTTCCAATGAAACGGGGCAGGCGCTGGTGTTTGCGGCGCTGCTGCTGGCCTATTTTCGGGAGGGCATGTCGCCGATTATTTTGCTGCTGTTGGCGGCGGGTGGCGTTATTCTACTGCTCGCCCTGCTCGTGCCTAAAGTATGGCTGGTGAGCGGCTTTACGGTGGTTTTGCTAGGGGCCTTCGCGCTCAACTCGCGGCTGTGGCGCCATCACTTGCCCCTTAGTCTCAGCGCCTGGGTGCTGGTCATTGGCATGGTGTTCGGGGTCGATTTTTTCTTTAATAAGGTATTGCAGCCCCACCAGCGGCAGCGCATCGAAATGCTCATCGACCCCGGCAAAGACCCGCTGGGCAAAGGCTGGAACGTGACGCAGAGCAAAATTGCGCTGGGCTCGGGCGGCTGGTTTGGCAAGGGCTTTCTCAACGGCACCCAGACCAAGTTCGACTTCGTGCCCGAGCAAAGCACTGACTTCATTTTCTGCACCGTAGGCGAGGAGTGGGGCTGGGCCGGCTGCGCAGTACTCATTATGCTATATCTCACGCTGCTGTGGCGCATTCTGCTGGTGGCCGAGCGCCAAAAGTCGGTGTTTGGGCGCACCTACGGCTACTGCGTGGCCAGCATCCTGTTTGTGCACTTCACCGTGAACCTGGGCATGACGATGGGTCTGATGCCGGTAGTGGGCATTCCGCTGCCGTTTTTCAGCTACGGCGGCTCGTCGCTGTGGTCGTTCACCATCCTGGTGTTTGCCCTGGTGGCCCTCGACGCCCACCGCAAGCAGGATTTGCTGCGCTAGGTATATAGAGGTTGGCTTACCTTGGCCAGCATGAAAAAGCTTATGCTCTTATGCGCCTGCCTGCTGGGCGCTGACTGTGGCTTCGGCGCGGGCGCAAACAGCTCCCATTGACCTTGTGGTAGTGTATATATACGAAGCGGGCAACTATGCCACTACTATCATTACGCGCGGTGAGCAGCGTACCGAAGAGAGTGAATTTGAAATGACATCCTATAAAAACGCTAGCAAGGAATGCGCTGAAGATTTCTGCCACGTACTGTCTGGTTTGTATAAGGAAGGGTACGTAGTGCGCTCATCAACAAAAACATACTCGAGCGGTAGTGGTGGCGAGCGGGAATTAATATTCACCAAAAATAGCCAATGAGATGGGCATCGAAGCCGCGAAGTCTCGGCCTCGTCTAGTTTGCGCCCGTTATGCCTGCTCGCGCCACCTCCCTTCGCCTTCGCACCGGCCGCCTGTGGCCCAGCGTGGCCGTGGCCGGCTTGCTCACAGCCTTGTGCCTGGCTATGCCTACGCGCAATGCCACCGGCGACGCCTGGTACTATGCTGCCTGCTCGCGCTGGGGCCAGGAGCTGTGGCAGCCTCACCACCTGCTGTATAATGCCATTGGCTGGGGGTGGCTGCGGCTGGTGGGGGCTAGCGGCCCGGCGCCTGCTGGCGAGCTAGCCCTTCCGTGGCTCCAAATGCTGAACGCGCTGGCCGCCGGGGCCAGCCTGCTGGCACTGGGGCGGCTGCTGTGGCGGGCCGGGGCGCCCACGGCAGCCATTCCGGCATGGCTGCTGCTGGTAGGCAGTTGCTTCGGTATGCTACGCTTTGCCACCGATAATGAGACGTATAACCAGCCGCTGCTGCTGGCGCTGCTGGCTAGCCTGGCCTGGGCCCGCGCCGTGTATGCTGACGCTGGGCGTAGGCGCTGGCTAGTACTGGCGGGGCTGTTGGCCGCGCTGGCCTGCTTGGTGCATCAGCTCATGGTGTGGTGGTGGCTAGGGCTGCTGCTGGGGCTGCGGCCCTGGCAGGGCCGGCGCGCCGTGGTCGATGGACTGTGCTACAGCTTGCCCGCGCTGCTGGTGCCGCTAGCCTACGCGCTGGCCGCGCCGAGCGCCGGGGTGGGGGCCGTGGTACGGTTTGCGTTGCACGACTACCTCACTGGCGGCGCACGGGTCGAGCTGGGAGCCAGTAGCTTGCTCTTTACCGCTATCAGCCTGGTGCGTACGGCGGTGCAGGTGCACGGCAATATGTTGCCCTTGCTACTGCGCTGGCCGCTGCTGCTCGGCGGGGTGGCGCTGGCTAGCCTGGGCCTGGCGGTGTATGGCGGGCTAGGCGGCTGGCGCGTGGTAGCCACCCGCGACAAAAGCAGTAGGCGCCAGCCGGCCCGCACAGTGCGGCGCACGCACGTTCTCATTGGGGGGCTGCACCTCGTCTTTGCTGTGCAAGCGGCCGGCAATGCCGAATTTATGATGATGCTGCCGGCGCTGGCTGCCACAGGGCTGGCAGGTGGGGCGCTGCTAGCCTGGCCGCCGCAGCGGGTGGCGGCCCTGGGTGTGGCCCTACTCAGTTGGAATCTGGCCTTCGGCTTGGTGCCAGCCCATCTACTCGATTATACGGGCACCGGCCCGGCACTGCGAGCGCGGGTGCTGGGCGAGCCCGGTGCGTGGTTTTTGCTGCGCGAGCCCAATGTGTTGCGCAATCAACTGCACTACTACACGGGCCAGCCCGATGCCGCGCCGCGCATAGTGGGGCTGGCCCGGCAAGACGCTACTACCTTTCGCCGCTGGCTGGCGGCCCGCCTGGCCGCTGGCGATGTAGTGTATACCGATGCGCTGGGTGGCCACTGGCCCTTCGACCGGGCGCAGATGGCCCAGGGCAACCTGGCCCAACGGCTCCTCAGCGGCCTTGCAGCGCGGCGCCTCGATTCGGTGAGCACGTTTTTTGGTCCGCGCTACCTGTCGCGGCTAGGCCCGGCAGCAGAAGCCATTCCGGCCCCGCGTAGCCACCCCATGCTCAATGCCAGCGCCGCCGTGAAAGCCGGTGCCAGCAAGTAGCCCATGCGCCCCAGGTCGCCGGAAAGCAGCATGTGCACAGCCACCACCAGCAATAGCCACGCTTCGGCTCCCCCTAGCACCGGTGCCAGGGCTTGGCGGCCGTCAGCCCGCATCAGCGCCGCCAGCACGGGCAGCCAGAATAAGCCAAAGATGCTGAAGAGCTCGGCTATGCCTTTGACTGAAAGGGTCTTTTGTAGCGAGTAGGTAATATTTGCAACGTGCGCTACGGCATTCGTGAGGCTGGCTTCTGGGGCGGCCCCAGAGGCTCTATCTACCCACCAGTGCACTGCTACCAGCGCGGCCACCCCTAGCGCGAGGGCCGCTGCCTGCCCGCGCCAGCCCATCGCCCGCCGCCCAAACCACACCAGCCAAGGCAGTAAAAACACAAACGATTCCTTGGCCAATGGTCCCACCAGCAGGGCTAGCGCCACGGCCCAGCCCGCCCCCGGCCCGCGCCGGGCTGCGTAGTAGCTCAGGCCAAAGACTGCTAGGTAGAGGCTGTCGGTGAGCGGCAAGCCCGCCGCGTAGCCGGCCCAGCGGCTGCTGAGCACCGCCGCCAGTGCCAGCGCCGCCGCGCCCGCGCTAGCCCCTGCCAGCCGGGCACCGCGATAAAAGCACGCCCCGGCAGCCCCTAGCAAGCCACAGTTAATCAAGTAGAAGGCCAGCCGCAGCGGCCACTCGCCAGCTGGGCGCGGCTCCCCGGTGGCTGGGGCGGGCAGGCTAGCCAGCGGCCGAGCCAGTGCGCCGGCCGCCAGGGGCACCAGCAGGCGATAGCGGCGCGTCACGCGCACGCTGTCGAAGCGGCCGCTGGCTAGGCGCAGGTAGCTGCGCGTGTCGAGCGAGTGCGAAAAATCATAGTGCCGATATGTGGGGTAGGCGGCGTTCAGCAGCAGCCCTAGGGCTAGCGCCCAGGGCAGCAGCCAGCGCCGCGCCCGCCCGGTAGTCGGCCGGGGCAGCACTAGGCGCCAGCAAACTTGCGCTCAATCAGCTTGAGCAGCTTGCCTACGTGCTCTTGCTTCAGGCTCCAGTCGTGGTGGGCCGCCAGCTCCTGTTGCACATAGGCCGTGGCGGCCTCGGCCGTGGGCAGCGTGTCGAGGTGCTGAATGGCGGCATGATACTCCATGTTTTCCCCGTTAAACAGCTCATTGATAAAGCTAAAGCGCTGATTGATGGAGATAGCCTCGCGCAGGCTGGTTACCTTGGGCACGGCACGTTCGGCCAGCGGTGAGGCCCCCCCCGCCGCCCCGCGCAGGGTGTCGGCCAGGTGGGGCGTGCTGGGCTGGGTCGCCTTGAGCTTGGCATAGAGCGGCGCTTCGGTGGCTGGGCTAGCGGGCTCGGGGGCAACGGCCGTAGCTGCGGAGGCTGAGGCTGGCGCTGGAGGCGCGGGCGGAATGGACGGAGCGGCTACAGGCGTCGGAGCAGGCTCGGGGGCACGGGCAGGTTCGGCGGGGGGCGGGGCGGGGCTAGCCACCGGCGCGGACTTGGCTGGCGCTTCGTCCTGGAGGTCGGCCTCGGTAAGTGGCAGCAGGGCGCCAAATTCAGCAAGCAGCGGCCCTAGCGCGGGAAGCTCTGGCGCATGAGCGGCCAGGTACTGGGTAAAGCGCTGCTGCAAAAAACCGCGACCGAGCGCTGGCTGGTCGATGGGCAGGCTTTCCACGAAACCTTCAAAAAAAGGCTTGGCCTGGTCGAAATAGCGCAGGTAGTCGCGCAGCGTGCTGAGGGGCACGGCCTCGTCGGCGGTGGTTTCGGCCTCGGCAGGCGGCAGCAGCAGGCGCTCGAAGGCGTCGGCCGGGCTGGTGGCCAGCGCCAGCGTGTCGGCCACGGCCTGGGCCAGCAGCGGCTCCAGCGCCGCCCGGTCGAGGCGGATATGGCGCGAGAGCACGTTCATAAACTGCCCTAGCGCGGCGCGCACTGGTGCGGCCTCAAAGTCGAAGTAAGGGCTGCGTAAGGCGTTGGCTTCCTGCTGCCAGCGGCCTAGCAGCTGGCGCAGCACCAGCAGGTTTACCTGCCGGATGGGCGTAAACTTGAGCAGCGCCGGGCCGTCGAGGGTCGCCTCGGGCTGCGGGCCGAAAAACTGCTGGCTGAGGCGGCTAGCCAGCCGGCGGCCGTAGTGCTCGCACTTGGCGAGGCTATATTTGTCGGGCATAGCGTGGGCCGGCCGCAGGGCCGGTTTCAGGCGCCAAGTTAGCCATAAAATGCCCCTGCTGACCATTCAAGGCCTGCCTGGCCCCCCGCTTGAGGTGCCTGCGGGCCGCACGGTGCTCGCTGCTATCCACGCCGCCGGCCACGACTGGTGGCACGCCTGTGGGGCTAAGGGCCGCTGCACCACCTGCCGGGTGCGCGTGCTGGCCGGTGCCGAAGCGCTAGCCCCGCCCACTGAGCCCGAGCTGCGCTACCGCGCCGCTGGCCGCCTGGGCGCCCACGAGCGGCTAGCCTGCCAGGCGCGGGTGCTGCCTACAGGCATCCCGGCTTAGTGTCGTACTTTGTACCTTAGCCTATAAAGCCAGTGGAAGCTTTTCTGATGGGCTTTTCTCACTTCTTATTTGTTTGCCTGTTGTTTACCGAGCCTCGCCGCCACTCCGATTTTCCGCGCCATCGGGGCTGGCTGGAAGTTATTTGCGGCTCCATGTTTTCGGGTAAAACCGAGGAGCTGATTCGCCGCCTCACCCGCGCCCGCATTGCGCGCCAGCGGGTCGAAATCTTCAAGCCTGCCCTCGATACCCGCTACCACGCCCAGGATGTGGTGAGCCACAACCAGAATAGTATCCGCTCGACGCCGGTGCAGTCGCCGAGCGAAATCCTGCTGCTGGCCGGCGGCGCCACCGATGTGGTAGGCATCGACGAGGCGCAGTTTTTCGACGAAAGCCTGGTCGAAATCTGCAAGCAGCTTGCTGACCAGGGCACGCGCGTTATCGTAGCCGGCCTCGACATGGACTACCTCGGCCGGCCCTTCGGCCCGATGCCAGCGCTGCTGGCCACCGCCGAGTTTGTGACCAAAGTGCACGCCGTGTGTGTGTGCTGCGGCGAGCTGGCGGCCTACTCATACCGCATTGCGGCCAGCGAAAAGCAGATTTTATTGGGCGAAACCGACAGCTACGAGGCCCGCTGCCGCCCCTGCTTTCTGGCCGGCGAAAGCGTGAAAACCCCGGGCCATGAGCAGCTGGCTGAAAATAAAAAGCACTAAATACAGCCTGGCATTGCGGCGTCAGCTCGCACTAGCCCCCGATTTTTGGCGTTGAATGCGGCATTTGCCTACTGTCTTGATTGCTACTTGCTTATGCCACGTTTTTTCGCCTGGTTTTTACTGTTGGCCCTGCTAGCCGCTGGGCGTGCGCGGGGCCAGGCAGCTTACGGCGACTGGCAGCTGCACTTGCCTGCCCGGCACCCCCTCTGCCTGGCCGATGCGGGCAGCCGGCTGTACGTGGCCGACGAGTCGTCGTTCTATTTCTACGATAAAAGCCTGCATACTACTCAAATGCTTTCGCGCCGCGATGGCTTCAACGATGTAGGGGTGGCCACATTAGCCTACGATTCAGCTTCAGCCAAGCTGGTGGTGGCCTATAGCAACGGCAACCTCGACGTAGTGGGGGCTAGCGGCGCGGTGCGCAATGTGGCCGATGTGGTGCGTAAGGCCGGACAAACGGCCAAAGGCGTGGTAAGGCAGGTGCAGATTTACAACGGGCTAGCCTACGTGAGCACCACCCTGGGCCTGGTAGTGCTCGACCTGGCCAAGCTCGAAGTGCGCGATACGTACAGCGCCATCGGCGCGGGCGGCGCGGTAGTGAGCGCTTACGCTGCGGCCGTGGTGCACGATACCATTTATGCCGCCACCTCGGCGGGCATTCTGCGCGGGCGCATTAGCTCGGCAGTGAACCTGCTCGACTACCGCAGCTGGACGGCGGAGGTGCCCAATGCGGGCTTGCCCACGCAGGTGTATACGCAGCTGGTAGTGTACCGGGGGCACGTAGTAGCCGGCGCCGACGCGCGCGGGCTCGACTATTTGGCTGGGGTAGGGGCGGCCCGCGCTTGGCGCTTTGCGTCTACTACCTACGCCGATGAGATGCGCCGCCTGCGCGTGAGCGCGGGCCAGCTATTGGTGGCCCAGACCAACACTCCCCTGCGTCGCTTCGATGCCAAAACGGGCGTAGTAGTAAACGTGATTCCGGTATCAGCCACTGGCAATATCATCAACGATGCGGTTGCGCAAGCCGATGGCACCTATTACGTGGCTAGCTACGATAAGGGCCTGCTACGCTTTGCCTCAGCCAATGCGCCGCCCGAGCTTATTCGGCCCAACGCCCCTGAGCAAGCCCTCGACTATAGCTTGCTCGCCGACGCGAGCACCAATACGGTAGACGTTTTCAGCGGCGGCTATGGCGGCGACAATGCCGTGCAGCAAGGTAGCCGCAATGGCTTTTATGAATACAAAGACAGGCAGTGGACTAATTATACTGCTTCCAACTACCCGTCACCGTCCGATTTTCCGAACCTGCTGGATATGTCACGCGGCACCCGCACGCCCGACGGCACGCTCTATATTGCCAGCTACGGCGAAGGCCTGCTGGAGTGGAAGGGGCCCGGCCAGTTCCGGCGGTTTACGCAGGGCACGCCGGGCTCACCGTTGCGCAGCAGCCTCGCCACGAGCGACCCGAACTACCCCTTTTTCGTGCGCGTGACCGACGTAGCGGCCGACCCCAACAGTGGCCGCGTGTGGGTCGTCAACCGCCACCCGGAGTTTCCGGGCGCGCCGGGTCTGTTTCGCTTTCGCCCCGCAAACAATACGTGGTTTTCGGTGCCTGCTTTTACAGGTTTTGAGAACCTCGACCGCGTTACAGTCGATAACTTCGGCAACCCCTGGGCCACGCAGTCGCGCAAGGGAGGCCAGGGCCTGGTGGCCTTCGATACCCTCAGCCAGAAGCCCTTTTATTTCAACACCAGCACCGGCCTGCCCAGCAACCTGCTCTACGATATTGTGTGCGACCGCAACGGCGACATCTGGGTGGGCACGGCGGCAGGCGTGGCTGTGTACAACGACCCTAGCCAGCTGCTGAGCGCGGCGGCCAGCGGCACCAGCCAGGGTGTGTTTCGCCTACCCCTGGTCACGCGCGGCGTCGGCACCGGCTTCAATGCCCTCTACAACGAAACTGTGCGCTGCATCGCCATCGACGGGGCCAACCGCAAGTGGCTGGGTACGCCCAACGGCCTCTGGCTGTTTAGTGCCGACTGCACCGAGGCGCTCCTCAACTTCACCACTGCCAACTCACCCCTGCCCAGCAACAGCGTCGTGGACGTGGCCGTGAACGACAAAACCGGCGAGGTCTTCGTCGCCACCGACGCGGGCCTAGTGAGCTACCGGGGCTCGGCCAGCGTCACCGATGGTACCCCTGGCTGCGCCCAGGTATCGCCCAACCCCGTGCGGCCCGAGTTTGCGGGCACCGTGGGCATCAGCGGCGTGGCAAACAATGCCCAGGTGCGCATCACCGACGTGGCCGGCCACCTCGTGTACAGCACGCACGCCGCGGGCGGCACCGTGACCTGGAACCTCACCGACACTGCCGGCCGCCGTGTGCGCTCAGGTATCTACCTGGTCCTCACCGCCGACGCCGAGGGCAAAAATACCTGCGTCAGCAAAGTAGCCGTATTGAGCAATTAGGGGACTAGTTGCGCGTAAAAAACGTTAGTTCTTTTGAACGTAGCGAAGCGCGCGGACCGGCCCAAACAGCCATACCTCGTGCAGCTGCGGGCTTTGCTAGTTCACTAGGCTAGCCCGGCCAGCTTGGCTTCTTGACTTACAGACTTATGCTAATTAAAACCCGCGGTATCGTATTGAGCTACCTCAAGTACCGCGAAACCAGTATTATCGCTCGCATCTACACCGAGCAGCGCGGCGTGCAGAGCTACCTCGTAAACGGCGTGCGCCGAGCTAAGCCCCCGGGGCGCATTGCGCTGTTTCAGCCCCTTACCTTGCTGGAGCTTGTGGCCTACGTGCCGCGCCAGGGTGGGGGCACCCTCACCCGGCTAGCTGAGTTTCGGTGTGCCGAGCCGTTTCGTTCCCTGCCCTACGATGTGCGCAAAAGCAGCGTGGCGCTTTTTCTGAGCGAAGTACTGAGCAAGTCGGTGCGTGAGGAAGAAGAAAACGCTTCGCTATTTCGTTTCCTGCACGATTCCATCCTGACTTTCGACCAGCAAGATGTGGGGGTAGAAAACTTTGGCCTGCTATTCTTGCTGCATCTTACTGACTACCTGGGCTTCGGCATCCGCAGCGGAACCGAGCTCATTGACCAGGTAGCCATGGCAGGCCCGGTAGCTGGCAGCGGCTTCAGCAGCGGCCCGGCCACATTGCGCCTGCGCGAGTTTGAGCACTATTTCGACGAGCTGCTGCAAGCTCCCGGTACCAGCACCATCCCTAGCGGTCAGGTGCGCCGCGAACTGTTGGCCGTGCTCATGCGCTACTACCAGCTGCACATCGAGGGCCTGGGCGAAATAAAATCGCTGGAAGTACTCAGCGAAGTGCTTAGCAGCTAAGCTGTATAAAAGCTAAAACGCCCCGTCAAGCCATGCTTGACGGGGCGTTTTAGCTTTTACTGACCGCGAAGGGGCCTAGCGGCAAGTTTGCTGGCGACTCACTTCTTGCTCGCTTTGTGCGGGGCGGCTTTCTTAGTAGCAGGCTTAGCCGTATGTTTCGTGGCCGGCTTGGCAGCGGGGTGTTTGGCTGCCGGGGTAGTGGCGGTGCCTTTCACGTCTACCAGCTCCACGTCGAAGCGCAGGTTGGCATCGGCCGGAATGTCGGCCCCAGCGCCGCGCGAGCCGTAGGCCAGCGTCGAAGGAATGATAAGCGTAGCCGTGCTTCCCTTGGGCAGCATGGCAATGCCCTGGTCCCAGCCCGGAATTACCTGTCCCGTGCCCAGCGTAAAGTCGAAGGGCGTGCCGCCGTGCTTGGCCGACGAGTCAAATTCTTTGCCCGTAGCCAGTACTGTGCCGCGGTAGCGCACGCTCACCGTTTGCCCGGTCTGGGGTAGCGGCCCGGCGCCGCGCTTGGTGATGACGTACCAGGTGCCCCCGGCAGTTTTCTTGGCCTTTTCCGTCATGTTATTCGCCTTCAGATACGCGGCAATGGCCGCGTTGTCCTTGGGCATTTGCTCGGCCAGGTGGGCTTTGGCGCGGCGCTGCTGCTCGGCCATCGCATCTTGCTGCAGGCGCTGCGCTGCGGCCATCGCGGTAGCCTGGTCTACGAGTCGTACGGCTGTGGTTTGCAGTACTAGCACGTTGCCGCTGCGCCGTAGCTCAGCCGGCACCGGGCGGCCCCGAAACAGCGAGTCGGCCGACAGGCGAAACACGGCGCTGTCGCCGGGCTGCAAAATAGCCATTGCTTCCTCGGGCGAGCCTTTGCGGAAGCCCGAAGTCAGCGGAATAGGCACCGGCTGGCCGTGCGTCAGCTGCCGCGAGCTTTGCAGCACCGAGTCGCGGCCCGTGAGGTAGCTCACGTGCATCAGCATAAACTTGCCGGCCCGCGAGGTGTCGGTGGGGCTAGGGGCGGCGGTGAGGGCGCGGGGAGCGTACTTCCCGGTCGCATCGCGCCGAAACAGCTTGTATTCGGTGCCGCTGGGCAGGCGTGCGAAGCCGGGCGCCGGGGGAGTAGTTTGAGCCGCGACTGGCCCTAGGGCCAAGCCAGCAGCCGCCAGCAATAAGAGCAGGAAGCGTTGCATAAGCAGGGGGTAAAACAAAGCCGCCACGCCAAAACGGCGTGGCGGCAATAACGAGTTTTAGGCTTAAAATAGGCCTAGCGGCCCGCCGGAGGAGCCATCGACGGCGCGGCGGCTGCCGGTGCATTGGCAATATCCGTTACTTCGATATCGAAGCGCAGGGGCGAGTTGGCCGGGATAGCGGGCGGCGAGCCCTGCTTGCCGTAGGCCAGCGACGACGGGATGAGGATGGTAGCCTTGCTACCCTTGTTGAGCTGCTGCAGGGCGGCATCCCAGCCCGGAATCACCTGGCCGCGGCCTACCGGGAACGAGAACGGCTGCCCGCCGTGCTTGGCCGACGAGTCGAACTCCTTGCCATCAAGCAGAGCGCCGCGGTATTGTACCGTCACGGTCTGGCCGGCTTTGGCATTAGAGCCCGTGCCGGGCTGCGTAGTGATGATATATACCCCGCTAGGGTCCTTCTTGGCATTGGCCAAGTTGTTTTTCTTCATGTAGTCCTGCAGGGCAGCATCATCTACTTTGTCCTGCGTGGCGGCGTAGGCGCGCATCTGGCGCTGCTGCTCGGCCATCATCTTCTGCTGGTCGGCCATGGCGTCGGCCATCGCGGCGTCGCGGGTTTGCAGGTTCACGGCCTTCACTGTGAGGATGATGTAATTGCCTTTCTTCTTCAGGTTGGCCGGGGCCAGCATGTGGGCGTTGCGCTTGTAGAGCGTGTCGGCGTTGAAGCGGAATACGCCGCTGTCGCCGGGCTGTAGCAGGGCAAATGCCTCGGGCTCAGCCCCTAGCTGCTTGGCCGTGAGGGCTTCGAGCGGGATGCGCACCGGCACGCCAAACTGGCGCTCGCGCGATTTCATCATCACCGAGTCGCCGGCCGTGCGGTACTCGATGTGGGCCGACATCACCTTGCCCACGCGGTCTTTGTAAGTAGCGTCTTCGCCACCAGCCACGTCGCGGCGCGCGCCGTCTTTCGTGAAAATCTTATACTCGATGCCCGACTTGGTTTTGGCATAGTCGCCGCCGCCTTTGTTGCACGATGACAGGAAGGAAGCTACGCTGAGCACGCCTGCCGCTAGGGCCAGGTGCCGGGCCGCGCCGGGCCGGAAGGAAAATTGCATGAAAACAAAAAGTTGGAATAAAGACAGAACCCGCCCCAAAGTTAGGCGATGGGCGGCGCAACTGCTACGGGTACTGGCGCCACGGGCGTGCTCACCAGCTGTGCCTGGTACTGGGGCAGCAGCCCTACAAAGCGGTCTACGGTAGCATCCAGCGACTCATTGCTGACGCCGCCCGAGGCGTTGTGGTGCCCGCCACCGTCGAAGTGGTTGCGCGAAAAGTCGCTCACCGAAAAGTCGCCTACCGAGCGGAACGAGATTTTTACGGCCGAGCCGCGGTCGATGAATACAGCTGCCAGCACAATGCCCTCGATGCTGAGCGCATAGTTTACTAGGCCCTCCGTATCACCGGTTTTACTTTCGTAGTCGCGCAGTTCCTGCTGGGTCACGGCGATGTAGGCCGTGTTGAACTCGCGCAGCACCGTGAGCTTATCTTTCAAAATATAGCCCAGGAAACGCAGGCGGATTTCGGAGTGCGAGTCGTAGATGCGGCGGTGCACCGAGGCCAGGTCGATGTGCGCATTTAGCAGCTCGGCAATGATGAGGTGCACGTTGCGCGAGGTGCTAGGGTGCCGAAACGAGCCCGTATCGGTCATAATGCCGGCGTAGAGCGCCTCGCCCATGCCCTGGTCGATGAGGTCCTGGTCGCCGAGGGCGCGGATAATCTCAAAAATCAGCTCGGCCGTGGCGGCCGCCGTGGGGTCAGAAAAGCTGACGTCGGCAAAGTTCTCGGGGCGCTGGTGGTGGTCGATGAGCACCTTGGTGCCCGGCGCCCGGCGCACGTACTCGCCTAGCTCGTTGATGCGGCCCAGGCAGTTAAAGTCGAGGCAGAAAAGCAGGTCGGCGCGGTTCACGAGGTCGCGCACCTGGCGGTCGTTCTGACGCGGCTCGTACACCACCACTTCCTCGTTGCCCTGCATCCAGTTGAGGAACGCCGGGTAATCGGAAGGGGTGACAACGGTCACGGAATGGCCTTTTTTCTTTAGATAGCTCGCCCAGGCCAGCGAAGACCCTAGCGCGTCGGCATCAGGCTTGTGGTGCGTGGTAATAAAAATCTGCCGGGGCTGGGCCAGCAGCGTTTGCAACTCGGATACGGAAGGAAACATCGACGACGTGAAAGGCCTACGAATGCACTTGAAAAAGCGCCAGGCAGCTAGCCAGACGCAAACGGGCCGGCAAAGGTCGGCATGAATTGGGTTTCAACAATCAACCGCCTTGGGAAGGTTCGGCAAAAGCCCACTGGCGCGCGGAGGCTAGGGGCGCTATCGTGGGGCAGCCCTACCTTTGCCGCCTCAAACCACTTACATTTCCCGCAGAAAAGAATGGCAACCAATCGCACCTTCACCATGATTAAGCCCGACGCCGTGGCCGAAAACCACATCGGCGGCATCCTGAGCATGATTGAGCAGGGCGGCTTCCGCATTGTGGAGCTTCAGAAAGTAAACCTGACGCCCGAGCGCGCCGGCGAGTTTTACGCCGTGCACAAAGAGCGTCCTTTCTATAACGACCTGGTGAAATACATGTCGAGCGGCCCCATCGTGGCGGCCATCCTCGAGAAAGACAACGCCGTGACTGACTTCCGCACCCTCATCGGCGCCACCAACCCGGCCAATGCCGAAGAAGGCACTATTCGCAAGAAGTACGCGAAGAGCATCGAAGCCAACGCCGTGCACGGCTCGGACTCGGACGAGAATGCTCAAATCGAAGGCAACTTCTTCTTCGGCAAGTAAGGCAACTAAAGCGAGCTCGCTAGGGCCGCTAATGCCAAAAAGGCCGCTCTGCATGGTGCAGAGCGGCCTTTTTCTTTATGCTGAAACCAGACCTTTTTTGTGCTAATTATGTGCCGATAAGCTTAGGTTTCGCGGCCGAACCCGATACGTGCGCCGCCCTTGGGCTCGCTCACGAAGGTAGCATCTTCACGGTTATAGATGTCTGCCAACGACATAGCTTCGGTTATGGGCGCGGTCTGGCCGAGCGCGGTGGCCAGCCCTTGTGCTTTGGGCTGGGCTAGGGCCTCGAAGGCATAAGAAGCAATGAGGCGGCCCTTGCGCAGCAGCGCTTTGTCGATGCGGGCCAGGTCTGCGTTGAAGGTACAGATAATCTGAATATGAAAGCCATCGCTCAGCAGCCCATCGCTGAGGTTGAGCAGGTTGCTGACGGCGTTGCTGCCGGTGGCGTCGCGCTTGGTTAGCAGCTCTTCCGCATCCTCGATAAGCAGGATGGAGTTGGTATTGTCGTGCAGCAGGTTGATAAACTCGGGGTCGGCAATGCGCAGCGCCAGATTGGGCGGAATGAACAGCTTGGGCTTATCGGTAAGGCCGCAGAGGTGGCGGATGTAGCTGGTTTTGCCGGTGCCGGGCGGGCCGTGTAGTATCACCAGGCCCTTGTCGTCGGGCTTTTGCAGGCGCTTCACGATGGCCTCGTGCACGGGCAGCAGGTCATCGTTGTAATTGGTAGCCAGGTCGAGCGCCGGAATTTTAAGCGGCAGCGGGGTGAAGTCAAGGTCACCACTACTCATTCTCAAAACTTTAATGCGCTGGCGCTCTATTTTACCATCTGCTAATTGTGAAACGAGTAGCGCACGTACCCTTTCAAGCAAGGTAACATCTGTATTTGCTGAATAGAAGAGCTGTGCGCCTTGGTCACCATACATCGTCCCATGCCGCTCAAAATAGAGTAGCAATTTTGGTCCTAAAGAAAGTCCGTAATAATACCAGCTAGGGGTGCTATCTACCTCATCAATTCCTACCGACCGTGCAACAATCTCATAGTTTATAGGCTGCCCTGGCACTGAAGCAAGGCCGTCTATGACTAGCTGACGGGCATCAGCACTGGTTAGTTGATATACTTCACGATAAGCAAGCTCCTGATAGCGCGCATAAAACCAAGCAGCTGGAATAAAATCGCCATAGTCGTCGAGGCTAACAGAAAAGTCAGGGTTAGCCACCGGAAACGGAGTGTGAGCCATCTATAATGATTAAAATGGGTTTGCAGCTACGCCGCCACGGCCGGCTCAGCGTATTTGCTTTCCAGCGCCTCGTGCTTGTGCTTGAAAATGAACACAAACAGCACCGCAATCACTAGGGCGTAGGCCGCAAAGGCCAGCCAGATGCCGTGCCAGTCCTTATTGCCGCTGGCATCGGTGAAGTAGTGCTGGATAACCAAGCCGCTGATGGAACTGCCCAGCACTGCCCCAAAGCCGTTGGTCATCATCATAAACAAGCCCTGGGCGCTGGCCCGGATGCTGGGCTGGGTCTGGGTTTCGACAAACAGCGAGCCCGAAATATTGAAAAAGTCGAAGGCCATGCCGTATACGATGCACGAGAGGATAATCATCCAGAGGCCCTCGGCCGGGTTAGCAAAGGCTAGCAGACCAAAGCGCAGCACCCAGGCCACCATGCTGAATAGCATTACCTGCTTGATGCCGAAGCGCCGCAAAAAGAAGGGAATAGCCAGGATGAACAGCGTTTCCGAAATCTGCGAAATTGACATGATGAATGCCGGGTGCTGCACCGAGAGCGTGTCGCGGTAGGCCGGCACTTTGTCGAAGTCGTGCAGGAAGGTATCGCCATAAGCATTGGTGAGCTGCAAAGCGGCCCCTAGCAGCAGGGCAAAGGCGAAGAAAGTTGCCAATTTGCGGTCGCGCAGCAAGGCAAACGACTTAAGGCCCAGCGCATCGACCAGCGAGCGGCCCGAGGCGCCCTTCGAGGGTGGCGGGCAGGCCGGCAGCGTAAAGGCATAGAGCCCTAGCAGCAGCGCGGCAGCGGCGGCCACGTAAAACTGATTGGCCGACTTTTCGAAACCCAGAAAGGTAACCGTCCACATGGCTGCGATGAACCCCACTGTGCCCCACACCCGAATGGGCGGGTAATCCTTC
This sequence comes from Hymenobacter sp. BT559, assembly GCF_017571525.1. Taxonomy (GTDB): domain Bacteria; phylum Bacteroidota; class Bacteroidia; order Cytophagales; family Hymenobacteraceae; genus Hymenobacter; species Hymenobacter ginsengisoli. The sequence goes on from NZ_JAGETY010000012.1 coordinate 54,117, forward strand.
ACCACGTCGAGGCCCTGGCTCTTCAGCGCCGAGTATGACACGGCGATGGAGAGCGAAAGCGTGGGCATGTAGAAAATCATGTTCAGCAGGATAACCCAGAAGAACACGCCGGGGTCAGTTACCAGCGGAATGGTGCACAGCGTGAGGCCACCCAGGATGTGCAGCACGCCGTAGAGCTTCTCGGCATTCACCCACTTATCGGCCACGATGCCCATGAGCGAGGGCATGAAGATAGACGCGATGCCCATCGTGGAAAAGATGGCACCAAACTGCGCGCCCGACCAGTTTTTGGTTTGAAACCAGTACGCGCCAATCGTAATCAGCCACGCACCCCAGATAAAAAACTGGAGGAAGCTCAGAATAGTAAGACGCAGCTTAATGCTCATGGCAGGCGAAGCGTTAAAATTTCAGAAAAAGGGCTTTTGCGCCTAAAGTTACACTAAATCTGGTGTGCGCCGCGCCGAGCGCGTAGCATTGCGGTAACAAGCCCGAACGCCCAATCAAGAACCGCTAGGGCACAAAAAAGCCCTCCTGCGTGCAGCAGGAGGGCTAGCCAACTGTAGCGCGGACTTTGTAGTCCGCGTTCTGATGCGGCAGGTAGCGAGGTGTGGACTACAGACGTCCGCGCCACACTACTTAGCTGCCTCGTAGTTCTTGTTAACCTGGTCCCAGTTGATGAGGTTGAAGAAGGCCGCGATGTAGTCGGGGCGCTTGTTCTGGTACTTGAGGTAGTAGGCGTGCTCCCACACGTCGAGGCCCAGGATGGGGAAGCCTTTGCAGCCGGTGTCGGGCATCAGCGGGTTGTCCTGGTTGGGCGTCGAGCAGATTTGCAGCGAGCCGTCGGGCTGCTTGCAGAGCCACGCCCAGCCCGAGCCGAAGCGCGTGGTGGCGGCTTTGGTAAACTCTTCCTTGAACTTGTCGAATGAGCCGAAGGCCTGGTTGATTTTATCGGCTACCACGCCGGTGGGCTGGCCACCGCCGTTGGGGCTCAGGATGGTCCACCACAGCGAGTGGTTCCAGTGGCCGCCGCCATTGTTGCGAATAGCCGGGCTAGCCTTGGCAATGTTGTGCAGTATCTCTTCGAGGCTCTGGTTCTCAAACTCGGTGCCGGCGATGGCAGCGTTGAGGTTGGTCACGTAAGCCTGGTGGTGCTTGGTGTGGTGAATTTCCTGGGTTTGCGCGTCAAACGTGGGTTCGAGGGCGTCGTAGGAATACGGCAGCTTGGGCAGTTCAAAAGCCATGGTGCGGGTGTTTTAAAGTGAAAAGATGGATGGCGCAGGTATAACCCCCAACAGGCCGCCGGGGTTACGGCCACCCGCTGGGCGCCCCAAAAGTAGGCTAGCCCCGCTTCTGTTTGAAAAACGATTGCATAAGCGCCGTGCAGTCGGCCGCGCACACGCCCGCTCGCACCTTGGTGCGCGGATGCAGCAGGCCCAGCGCATGCCGCCGATAGCCGGTTTTGGGTTCCTCGGCGCCAAAGACCACGGCCCCGAGCTGCGCCCAGGCGCTAGCCCCGGCGCACATTACGCAGGGCTCCACGGTCACGTAAAGGGTGCAGTGGGTGAGGTACTTATTGCCTAAGTGGTTGGCGGCCGCCGTGAGGGCGAGCATTTCAGCGTGGGCCGTCACGTCGCGCAGCTGCTCGGTCTGGTTGTAGCCCCGGCCAATTATCATCCCGTCAAGCACCACCACCGCCCCAATCGGAATTTCGCCCGCCGCCAGCGCCCGCTGCGCCTCGGCTAGGGCCTGCCGCATAAAGTATTCGTCGGTGAGCATAAAATCGGCTGTCATTGCGAGCAGAGCGAAGCAGGTACAGCCGACCAAAAGCTGGCGGGTGTCGTTCGGGTGCGCTTGCTTCGCTCTGCTCGCAATGACAGCCGATTTCTATAGCAATAACGCACGGCTTATTTCAGGCTGATATCGCCGAGCGCTGCCTGCGCAATAGGGCGCCACTGCGCCTGCTCCTCGGCCGGAGCCGAAAACGAGAAGATATACAGCTGCTGGCCCTGCACAGCATACTCGATGTACTCGTATTTTTTAATGGGAGCCAGGGCGTTAGACCCACGGCGGCTGTCGCTCATAGTTGAGACAAACTCCAGGGCCACAAAGTCGCGGCCGTTGACTTTGCGTACTTCCTGGGTCAGGAAGTCAACTTTGGTGTAGAGGCGCTGCACGCTGGCCTTGTACATGGGCAGCAGCACGTTATAGTCGGGCCCGAAGGTGGTGGGCCGCACCGATACGCTGTAATCTACGCGCCCGCTCGGGTTGCTGTACACGGCCAGCGGCTTGCGCGGCGACGGAAACTTGACGGCAATGGCCGCATCGGGCAGTGGCGCAAAGCCCTGCGGCACTGCTACCGACAAGCCGGGCGCGAGCTTCACCGTGGTTAGCTTGGGCTTGGGGGCAAAACTGGTGAGCGTGAGCGTAACGGCGAGCAGCGAAAGAGTTTTCATAGGCGGGGCAAAAGTAGGGGCAGATGAATTGGTAGCTCGAAAAAGCTAGAACGTCATGCTGCGCAACGAGAAGCATCGCGCTCGCACCGCTAGGGTACTAACCCCAACGATTTGAGCGGGATGCTTCGACAAGCGCAGCATGACGTTCTAAAGGAGAAAGCAGTAGGCAGCTAGCGGCGCACCACCGTCGGGTACTTAATACGCACCTTCTTCCAGTACACGTAGTTGCCCGTTTTGGCTTCTACCAGGTAAGTGCCGGCCTGAATATGGCCCAGGTCCACGGGCTCGCCGGTGTTGTTCTGCGGGTCGAGGGCCTGCTGATACACCACCTTGTTCTTGTAGTCCGTCATCACCAGCGTGCCGGGCTTGGTAAATTGCTGCGTGAAGCTGAGCATCACGCTATTAGAATTGGGCTTGGGGAAGATGTCGATGCCCGACAGCGTTTCAACCCGCTTGATGGGGCCGTCGAGCGTCACGGCCGGGGCTTCGCCCTTTGCCTTTATTTCGGTGCCACCGTCGTATTTGTTTTTGGTTTTGACTTTCGTTTGGGCCTGGGCGGCGCCGGCCGTGAGCAAGGCGGCCGCTAGGGCCAGCGAAGAAAGAAATTTCATGGTCAGGAAGGAAAAATAAACCGGCGACGCAACGCCGTCGCTAGGCTCACTTGCATACTCCGTACCAAACTAAGAGGTTGGATTAGGTCGGCTTTCAACCTGTCACAGCGAAAAAGCCGTGTGGCTAGCCCGTCCCAGCGGCCTAACTTTGCCCGAAATACTATTGCCATGTTAAGAACGCACACCAACGGCGAGCTTCGCCAAGAAAACGTCGGCCAAACCGTCACCCTCGTGGGCTGGGTACAGCGCACCCGCGACAAAGGCGGCATCCTCTGGATAGACCTGCGCGACCGCTACGGCATCACGCAGCTAGCCCTCGAAGAAGGCGTGGAAAGCGAAGAAGTCCGCGAGAAGGCCCGCACCCTGGGCCGCGAATTTGTGGTATCGGTAACCGGCAAAGTGGCCGAGCGCTACTCCAAAAACGCACACATCCCAACCGGCGACATCGAGGTTCGCGTCGAGAAAATCGAGGTGCTGAACCCCGCCAAGCTGCCGCCCTTCCTCATCGAAGACGACACCGACGGCGGCGACGAGCTGCGCATGAAGTACCGCTACCTCGACCTGCGCCGCACACCCGTGCGCAACAACCTGATGCTGCGCCACCGCATGGCCCAGGCCGTGCGCCGCTACCTCGACGGCCAGGACTTTATCGAAGTTGAAACGCCCGTGCTCATCAAGAGCACGCCCGAAGGTGCCCGCGACTTTGTGGTGCCCTCGCGCATGAACCCCGGCGAGTTTTACGCCCTGCCGCAGTCGCCACAGACGTTTAAGCAATTGCTGATGGTGTCGGGCTTCGACCGCTACTTCCAGATTGTAAAGTGCTTCCGCGACGAAGACCTGCGCGCCGACCGCCAGCCTGAGTTCACGCAGATTGACTGCGAAATGGCCTTCGTAGAACAGGAGGACATCCTTAATACCTTCGAGGGCCTGGTGCGCTACCTGTTTAAGGAAATCAAAAACCTGGATTTTCCCACCGTGCCCCGCATGGAATACGCCGACGCCATGCGCTGGTACGGCAACGACAAGCCCGACGTGCGCTTCGCCATGAAGTTTGTGGAACTGAACGACGTGGCGCAAGGCCAGGGCTTCCCGGTGTTCGACAGCGCTGAGCTGGTAGTGGGCATCAATGCCGCCACCTGTGCCGCCTATACCCGCAAGCAGCTCGACGAGCTGACGGCTATGGTAAAGCTGCCGCAGGTGGGGGCCACCGGCCTCGTATACGCCCGCGTAGAATCGGGCGGTGTGGTGAAGTCGTCGGTCGATAAGTTCTACTCGCAGGAAGAATTGCAGAAGTGGAAAACGGCTTTCAACGCCAACGAAGGCGACCTGCTGCTCATCATGGCTGGCCCGGCTGAGAAAACCCGCAAAGCGCTTTCGGTGCTGCGACTCGAAATGGGCCAGCGCCTCGGCCTGCGCGACAAGGATACCTTCGCCCCGCTGTGGGTCGTTAATTTCCCGCTGCTGGAGTACATCGAAGAGGAGGGCCGCTACTTTGCCATGCACCACCCCTTCACCTCGCCCAAGCCCGATGACCTGCACCTGCTCGACAGCCCCGCCACCATCGGCCAGGCCCGCGCCAATGCTTACGACTTGGTTATCAATGGCGTAGAAGTGGGCGGCGGCTCCATCCGTATTCACGACCGCGCCGTGCAAGCTCGTATGTTCTCGCTGCTAGGCTTCTCGCCCGAGGAAGCGCAGGCCCAGTTCGGCTTCCTGCTCGACGCCTTCGAGTATGGCGCGCCGCCCCACGGCGGCATCGCCTTCGGCTTCGACCGCCTCTGCTCGCTCTTCGGCGGCGCCGACAGCATTCGCGACTTCATTGCCTTCCCCAAAAACAACTCGGGGAGAGATGTGATGATAGACTCGCCCTCACCGATTTCGGATAAGCAGCTGACGGAGTTGAGTATCAAGACGGATGTGGTGGTGAAGTAGTGTATGAAACGCCGCAGTTTCAAGTCGGGCGAAATAGCTTACGAATACATCATAGGCTATTCGCAGGGGACTATTTTGTTCGACTTGATACTTGGCCTTTGCTTGCTTTTTGGTGGGCTAGCACTCTCGCTCTGGATAAGAAGCTGGCTTGGGCTTTTTTGGCCGATACTTGGTGTATTCTCAATATGGCAAGCAGTTAAGCGTTTTCGGCAGCAAGGACCTCAACTAAAAATTGGTCGGCAAGGCATATGGAGTATTAAAACTAATTTTTTGCCTTGGGGAAGAACTCTGCCAATTATAAAGATGGAAGTGGGTTATCGCTCCGTTTCGACCTACTTAGTTCTCCTTAACCGATTCAATCAGCACCAAGAGTTGGCAAGGTTCAACCTGCGCGAATTAGATATCGAAGCTCGCATGTTGAAAGTCTATATCAAGGAGCTTGCTCCAAAGCTATAATGAACAAAAGCGGCCACTGAAACTCAGTGGCCGCTTTTGTTTTAAGAAAAAATGATGCTAGAAATTCCGTTCGCCCGTTTCGCGCTTACCCAGCATCACCGAGCCAACCATTGCAGCCAGCAGCAGGATGGAAGCTAGCTCAAAAGGCAGCGAATACTGCTTGAACAGTACGAGGCCTAGCTTGTCTACCATGCCCACTTGCGAGTTGAAGGTGGCAGCATCGTATCCCACAGGCTGCACGTTGCGCAACGCTGCCACCATGATGAGCAGCAGCGAGCCACCCGCAATAGTGGCGGCAATCTTGGCTAGGGCCGGCTTGTGCGGCTCCGTATCCTCGTTCAGGTTCAGGAACATAATCACAAACAGGAATAGCACCATGATAGCGCCAGCGTATACAATGATGTTCACGGCGGCCAGAAACTGCGCATTAAGCGTCAGGTAATGGGCCGAGAGGGTGAAGAACGTGAGAATGAGGAACAGCACGCTGTGCACCGGGTTTTTGGCCAGTACCACCCCTAGCGCACTCAGCAGGGCAACGAATGACAGGAAGAGAAAGAGAGACATACAGTAGCGCGGACTTTGTAGTCCGCGTTTGAACGATGATAAAAGGTGTTGCCGTGCAAACGCGGACTATGAAGCCCGCGCTACATTATGCGGATTGCAGCTGGCTGCGCAGCTTCTCTGCCTGCTCGGGCGTGAGCTGAATGCCGCGCTTCGAGCGCGCATCTGGCGACACAGGCTCTACCAAGCGGTCTTTGCCGTAAATAAACTCATCACGTTCGTAGCGCGGCGGGGCCATTTTGTCGGCTTGCAGGTAGATGGCTGCCTTCGGGCAGGCCTCTTCGCAAAGACCGCAAAAGATGCAGCGCAGCATATTGATTTCGTAGCTGACGGCGTATTTCTCCTCCCGGTAGAGGTTCTGCTCGCCTTTTTTGCGCTCGCCGGCCACCATTGTGATGGCTTCGGCGGGGCAGGCTACGGCGCACAGGCCGCAGGCCGTGCAGCGCTCACGGCCCTGCTCATCGCGCTTAAGCACGTGCAGGCCACGGAAGACCGGCGAAAACGGGCGCGTTTCCTCGGGGTAGCGAATGGTAACCTGTTTCTTGGTAGCAGCCCGGAAAAAGTGCTGCATCGTAATAGACAATCCCTGAAAAATCGCCGGCAGATAGGCGCGCTCGGCGAGCGTCATCGGCTTTTTTTCCAGTTTCTTGGCGCGGTTGCTTAGCGATTCCATATAAGTCGGTAGAGGGAGTAGGGGAGGGCTAGCCACGGAGGCAGCTTACCACCACTGCTTGATTTCGGGGATGATGCCGGTCGTGATGAGGCCACCCGTGAGCAGAATATTGAAGATGGCCAGCGGGATGAGAATCGTCCAGCCCAAGCGCATCAGCTGGTCGTAGCGGAAGCGCGGCAGCGTCCAGCGCACCCACATGAAGAAGAAGATGAAAGCAAAAATCTTGGCAAACACCGTTACCACGCCCAGAATGGCGATGATATTCTGCGAAGCATCGAGCGAGAGGCCCCGTGAAGTGTGCAGCCACTCGCGCAGCTCGTACTGGAACGGGAAGTTGAAGCCACCGAAATAAATAACACTCATCACGGCCGAAGCCACAAACACGTTCACATATTCAGCAAACAGGTACAGGCCCATCTTCATCGAGCTATACTCGGTGTGATAGCCGGCAACTAGCTCGGTTTCGCACTCGGGCAAGTCAAAAGGCGTGCGGTTGGTTTCGGCAAAAGCACACACGAGGAAGATAATGAAGCCCAGCGGCTGCTTCACGATGTTCCAGAAGTGCCACTCGCCGGGTACCGACTGCTGCAGGGTAATGTCGCGCAACGACAGCGAACCCGACATCATGAGCACGGCAATCAGGGCCAGGCCCATCGCTAGCTCGTAGCTAATGTTTTGCGAAGCAGCCCGAATGGCCCCTAGCAGCGAAAACTTGTTGTTAGAAGCCCAGCCGCCAATCATGATGCCATATACCCCTAGCGACACGATACCGAACACGTAGAGCATGCCCACGTTGATTTCGATGCCCTGCAAGTGCACCACGGTAGTGCCAAACTTGAGGAAGCTGCCGAATGGAATGACGGCCGATGACATCAGTGCCGTAATCATGGCCAGGCAGGGGCCAAAGATGAATAGCGCCTTGTTAGCCCCACTCGGAAAGAATTCCTCTTTGGTAAACAGCTTCACGGCATCGGCTAGAGGCTGAGCTAAGCCAAAAGGGCCGGCGCGGTCGGGGCCCACGCGGTCTTGCAAAAACGCGGCAATCACGCGCTCGGCGTAGGTGCAATAAGTGGCAATCAGCAGTGAAATACCAAATACTACCAGAATAACCAGCCCTTGCCAGCCTAAAGATTCAAGAGACATATCAGGAAAAATAGCAGCTTAGAAAGAAGTCCCGCTAGGGCCGCCCAGCTTCAGCGGTGGGTTTTGCTCGAGCTCGCGCACAGTGCTTTCGGGCAGGTCGGCAATTACTTGCGGATTGATAACGGGCAGCTCGTAGTGGTTGGCCGAGATAACCGACGAGCGGTCGATGTGCGCCGGGCCTTCGATAACCCAGTCGGCCGTTTCCTTTTTCTCGAAGCGGCACTCGTTGCAAATCCACTCTTTTACCTCACCGTATTCGTCCTTGCGGGCGGTTACGCGTAGCACGTCTTTGCCCTTGTACCACAACGTTACGTGCCCGCTGCACTTCTCGTGCGAGCACTCGCGGTGGGCGTTCACCGGTTTGGTAAACCATACGCGCTGCTTGAAACGGAAGGTCTTATCGGTGAGCGCGCCCACTGGGCACACGTCAATCACATTGCCGATAAAATCGTTGTCAAGCGCGTTTTCGATGTAGGTGCCGATTTCGGCAGCGTCGCCGCGGCCTAGCACGCCGTGCACGCGGGCGTCAGTCACTTGGTTGGCCGTATACACGCAGCGGTAGCACAGGATGCAGCGCGTCATGTGCAACTGAATGTAGGGGCCGATGTCGATTTTCTCGAATGTGCGGCGCTCTTCCTCATAGCGCGTGGTGCTCACGCCGTGCTCAAAGGCAAAGTTTTGCAGGTCGCACTCACCCGCTTGGTCGCACACGGGGCAATCGAGCGGGTGGTTGATGAGCAGCATTTCCACAATGCCCTTACGGACATCAAGCACTTGCTGGCTGGTAGTGTTTTCGACCACCATGCCATCTTGCACCGGCGTAATACACGAGGCTACAAGCTTCGGCATAGGGCGCGGGTCTTTGGCCGAGCCAGCAGCTACGCGCACCAAGCAGGCGCGGCACTTCCCGCCGCTGCCCTTCAGGGGCGTGTAGTAGCACATGGCAGGCGGCACCACGCTGCCCCCAATTTTGCGGGCCGCGTTGAGGATAGTAGTGCCATCGGGCACTTCCACCTCAATTCCGTCGAAGGTTATTTTAGCCATTATCTTAATCGAAATACAAATAGTAGGAGGCGTAACCTCTGAAAATTACGCCATTACCAGGTTGCCCCGGTACACAGCGCCGGGCTGGGTCGCCTCTTTGGGGTGCGTCACGTGCCACTCAAACTCATCGCGGAAGTGACGCACGGCGGCGGCTACCGGCCACGCGGCAGCTTCGCCAAGCGGGCAGATGGTATTGCCTTCAATCTGCTTAGCTACGCTCACAATCAAGTCAATGTCGTGCATCGAGCCGTGGCCATGTTCGAGGCGGTGCAGCACTTTTTCAAGCCAGCCGGTGCCTTCGCGGCAGGGCGAGCACTGGCCGCAGCTTTCGTGGTGGTAAAAGCGCGAGAAATTCCAGGTGTTTTTCACGATGCACGTCGTTTCGTCCATCGCAATAAAGCCACCCGACCCTAGCATAGTGCCCGTCACGAAGCCCCCATCGCTAAGCGACTCGTAGGTCATGAGGCGCGGCTCGCCAGCGGCCGTTTTTAGAATCAACTCTTTAGGGAGAATTGGTACTGAGGAGCCACCGGCTACTACAGCCTTCAATTCACGGCCTTTCCAGATACCGCCGCAGTATTCATCAGAGTAGATAAACTCCTCTACCGGCACCCCTAGCTCTAGCTCGTAGATGCCGGGCTTATTGAGGTGGCCGCAAGCTGAAAACAGCTTGGTGCCGGTGCTACGGCCCACGCCAATCTTCGCATACTCATCGCCACCCATGTTCAGGATGGGCACCACGGCCGCAATACTCTCCACGTTGTTTACCACCGTGGGGCGAGCATAAAGACCCTGCACGGCCGGAAACGGCGGCTTGTTGCGCGGGTTGCCACGCTTGCCTTCCAATGACTCTAGTAGAGCAGTCTCTTCACCGCAGATATAAGCGCCCCCACCGGGGTGCACGTGCAAATCAAGCGAATAGCCCGAGCCTTGGATGTTTTCTCCCAGGAAGCCCGCAGCGTAAGCCTCGGCAATAGCTTTCTCTAGAATACGCAGCACGTACAACAACTCGCCCCGGATGTATATATAGCTGGTGCGAGCCCCTAGCGCGTAGCTGCCCGCAATCATGCCCTCGATGAGCAGGTGCGGCAGCTTCGACATCAGGTAGCGGTCCTTAAACGTGCCGGGCTCCGACTCGTCGGCGTTGCAGACGAGGTAGCGCGGCACGCCTTCGGGCTTAGCCAGGAAGCTCCACTTCATGCCGGTAGGGAAGCCCGCGCCGCCGCGCCCGCGCAGGCCCGACTTTTTCACTTCTTCAACTACCTCTTCGGGCGTCATTTTCAGCGCCTTCTCTACGGCGCGGTAGCCGCCATGCTTGCGATAAACGGCGAAGGTTTCAATGCCTTCAACGTTGACGTGTTCGGTTAATAGCTTGCGTCCCATAATCTTAACCTATTCGCTGTTAGTTATTTTGCAGTGAGGTGGGCAAGCCATTTTCTTCCCAGGGTAGTATGGGCCGATGCACCATACCCTTGAGCTCGGTCAGCATGGCATTTACATTCTCCTCGGTATCGAGCGACTCGTAGTATTTCTCACGCACCTGCACCACTGGGGCAAAGCCGCAGGCTGCCAGGCACTCCACTTCCTTTAAAGTGAAAAGACCATCGGGCGAGTTGCCGCCAACTTTGGCTCCGGTGAGGCGCTCCAGGTGGGCCGTCAGTTCATCAGAGCCGCGCAACATGCACGGACCAGTGCGGCAGATTTCAATAACATGCTTTCCTACCGGCTTGAGGTTGAACATGGTGTAGAACGTACTCACCTCGTATACTTCAATCGGCCGCAGGTCTAGCGTTTCGGCCACCAGGTCTTGCACCTCGGGGCTTACCCAGCCGCCAAACTCGGCCTGCGCGATGTGGAGCACAGGTAGTAGGGCCGACTTGCGGCGGTCGTCGGGGTAATGCGTGAGTAGGCGCTTAATCTCCGCCTGGGCGGCGGGCGAAAACTGGGGTTTGGCAGCGGTAGTCGGCTCCATATCAGGTACTTTCAACTTTAAAACTAGGCGTCCAGCTCGCCGGCAATCACATTCATCGACGACAAAATCACGATGGCATCCGAGAGGCTCGTGCCCACCACCATTTCCGAATAGGCTTGGTAGTAGATGAAGCAGGGCCGACGGAAGTGCAGGCGGTAAGGGGTGCGGCCGCCATCGGAGATAAGGTAGAACCCTAGCTCGCCATTACCGCCTTCCACTGAGTGGTACACTTCACCAACCGGCGCGTCGATTTCGCCCATGATGATTTTGAAGTGGTAAATCAACGCCTCCATGTTTTTATACACGGCCTGCTTGGGAGGCAGGTAGTAGTGCGGCGCATCGGCGTGGAAAGGGCCATCGGGCAGCTTGTCAAGTGCCTGATTGATAATGCGCAGGCTCTGCCAAATCTCCTCGTTGCGCACCAAGAAACGGTCATAGGTATCGCCGTTGGTGCCCACCGGGATGTCGAACTCGAAGTCTTCGTAAGAAGAGTAAGGGTTCATTACCCGCACGTCGTAGTCGACGCCCGCAGCCCGCAGGTTGGGGCCGGTGAAACCGTAGTTCAACGCCTTTTCCGCCGAGATAGGGCCCACGTTTACCACGCGGTCCATGAATATGCGGTTGCGGTTAAACATGGCCTCGAACTCCTTCATCACGGGCGGAAATTCCTTCAGCCACTTGCGTAGCTTTTCGAGTGCTACCGGCGAGAAGTCGCGCTCCATGCCGCCGACGCGGCCCATGTTGGTGGTAAGGCGCGAGCCGCAGACTTCTTCGTAAATCTCGTAAATCTTCTCTCGCTCCTGAAATACGTAGAGGAAGCCGGTGAAAGCGCCCGTATCTACGCCCAAGATAGAATTACAGATGAGGTGGTCGGCGATACGCGCCAACTCCATCATAATCACGCGCATATATTGCGCGCGCTTCGGCACCGTGATGCCGAGCAGCTTCTCTACCGTCATGTGCCAGCCCATATTGTTGATGGGCGACGAGCAGTAGTTCATGCGGTCGGTGAGCGGCGTAATCTGATAGAATGGCCGCCGCTCGGCGATTTTTTCAAACGCGCGGTGGATGTAGCCGATAGTGGGCACACCCGACACAATGCGCTCGCCATCCATTTGCAGGATGTTCTGAAAAATACCGTGCGTAGCTGGGTGCGTCGGACCCAGATTGAGGGTCGTCAGCTCCTGGGAGAAGTCGTTGAGCGTGGGCACAAGCTGGCCGCTCTGCTGCTCCTTTGCTTCTTCAATAATGCGATGCGTCCCTTCGAGGGTGTCGTTTACTGCCATTTTATATTGTCATCCTAAGTGCAGCCAATGACTTTATCACGTCCGGGCCGCTAGGGTACTGTTTCCGGCGAAGGCTATCGTGATAAGATGCTTCCTTCGTCAGCATGACACTTCTAAAAATTACCGACCAAAAAACAGGTCGGTTTTGTCTTCGCGGGTGCCATCTTCAAGGGGGTACTGCCGGCGCATGGGATGATAATCCATGTCTTCCACATTGAGAATGCGGCGCAGGTTGGGGTGCCCGGTGAAGATGATGCCGAAGAAGTCGTAGGCCTCACGCTCCATCCAGTTGGCGGTGGCGTAGAGGTCGGTGAGTGTGGGCACCACCGGGTCGGCCAGGGGGAAGAAAATCTTGATGCGCAGCCGGATATTGTGCACCAGGCTGTGCAGGTGATAAATCATCCCGAGCTCCTGGTTAAGGTTCTCGGGATAATGAATACCGCACATGGTCGTCAGGAAGCGAAACTTAAGCGTTTCATCCTGCTGCAAGCCGGCCACGATACCGTGGATGTGCTCGCGCTTAGTGGTTACCGTAAGCAAGCCGTAAGGCTCCTGCACATCCGTAAACGTGGCTTCGCCAAACAGGCTGTGCAGCAGGGCTAGCACCTGCGCATTTTGCTGAGCGGTAGGGTCTAGGGCGGCAGCAGTTTCCTGGGCGGCAGTTGATTCTTCTTTGGTCGGGTCAGCCATATTTAAGCTGTCAGCTTATAGCTGTTAGCTGTTAGCTTTTTACTGAAACACTTCAAAGGCAAGAAGCTAACAGCTAACAGCTAAAGGCTAGCAGCTCTAAATTACTTGATATTATAAGAGGCTAGCAGAGCCTGGTACTCAGGCGAGTTGCGGCGGCGGATGCTTTCGTTTTTGGCGAGGTCCTGAATGCGCATCAGGCCATCGAGCACTTGCTCGGGGCGGGGTGGGCAGCCAGGAATGTATACATCGACCGGAATGATGCGGTCGATGCCTTGCAGCACCGAGTAGCTGTCGAAGATACCACCCGAGCAAGCGCAGGCGCCCATAGCCAGTACCCAGCGGGGCTCGGCCATTTGCTCGTACACTTGCTTCACAATGGGGGCCATTTTCTTGGCGATGGTACCCATCACCATCAGCAGGTCGGCCTGGCGGGGCGAAAAGCTGGGGCGCTCGGACCCAAAGCGCGAGATATCGTAGTGCGCGCCCATAGTAGCCATGAACTCGATGCCGCAGCACGAGGTAGCAAAGGGCAAGGGCCACAGCGAATTGGCGCGGGCAATGCCCACCACCTTTTCGAGCGAGGTAGCAAAGAAACCAGCACCTTCAACGCCCTCGGGGGCCGGCACGGTTTTGATTTCGGGAACGCGGGTATCAACCATGATAATAAGTCAGTTTAAGCAGCCTGCGCAGCGATTGCGGGCTGTTTTTCCAACACCGGTTTCGCCGCGAAAGTTTGGCTAGGCACGGCTTCGTTCCAGCGCAGAATGCCTTTCTTGATAACGTAGCCGAAGCCCGCCATGAGCAGGGTCATGAAGATGAACATCTCCACAAACCCGGCGGTGCCGAGCTGGCGGAAGTTCACGGCCCAGGGGTACATGAAAATTACCTCCACGTCAAAAAGCACGAAGAGGATGGCCGTGAGGAAATACTTCACCGAGATGGGCGTGCGGGCGTTGCCCACACTCTCGATGCCGCACTCAAAAGAGGCGTCTTTGACGCGGCTGTGGCGCTTGGGGCCTACAAGGTGCGACACGACCATGGCAAAAGCCACAAAAGCCACGGCTAGCCCAAACTGAATAAGAATGGGCAGGTAGTCGCTGGGCTGATACGAGGAATTAATGGCAAGAAGCATAGGACTCAGCTAGTTAGGTAGCGGGCACACTGGCGCGGACAAGCAAAGGTACACCTGAGCCGGTTTGAGCGAAAGCGAAAAGTAGCCCGTTACGGCCTATCGTGGGGTTTCGGTGGGCTGCGGAGCCACGCTAGGGGCTCCCGGCTCGCCCGTGGGTTGGCCATTCATCGCCCCATCGAGGTTGCCGCCGTTGAAATAATTCTCGGTGAAAATGCGGTACCGGTCGAAGATGGAGCGCACTGAGCGCACCAGCACATATTCGCCCTTGATGCCCTCGGGCACGGTTACGCCCGAGGCATAGCCATTCCAGATAGCATTATCGGTTTTAGTATCAATGAGGGTCACCATCAGGGTGCCGTCGAGCATGAGTAGGCGGGTTTGCTGGTACGCATGACGCTGCTCTTCGGGCGTCTCCTCATCTTCGGCTTCATTATTTTTCACCCAGCGGGTGATGTCTTCCTGCACAAAGCCGGGAAAGCGCATATCGCCCTCAAAAAGCTTGTAGCTCACCATCAGGTCGGGGTTGCGGCGCGAAAACTTGTAGCCTTGCAGGCGCAGGCGCTGCCGGATGGCGTCGCGCAGGGCCTCGCTGAGGCGAGTGCTGTCGGCAGCTAGCCCGTTGCCGCTCAAAAAACCATAGGTGCGATAGTGGCGAAAGCGGCCCCGGTAGCTGTAGCTCGACTCAATACGGGCATCGCGGGAAGTGAGGCAGCTGGAGAGCAAGCCGAGGCTCAACAGGCAGATAAGCTGGAGGGTAGCAGTAACTTTCATAGTAGGTAAGGAGGGAATTCTTTGAATTCTCTAAGCTACGCTAAGAATTTTACTTTTTATCTACTGCTCAGCTTATTAAGCCCGCCTGCTAGCCTGGCCGGCCCAGGAGCCAGTATATTTGGCTAGTATTAAACCGCAAGCACATGGGCCGGCCTGAGCAGCAAAAGCAGTATACCGCCGACGACTACTTCGCGCTGGAAGCGCAAAGCGAGGTGCGGCACGAGTTTTTTGAGGGGGAAATTTTCGCGATGGCGGGCGCTAGCATCGCGCACAATACAATTGTTGGCAATTTTTACATCATGCTACGGCAAAGCTTACGCGGTAAAAATTGCCGGGTGCAGCTAGAGGCCGTGCGGCTGGCGGTAGAAGAAGGCCGCCACTATACCTACCCCGACGTAATGGTAAGCTGCGACCCGGCCGACCAGCGCGAAAGCCAACAGCTGCGCAACCCGGTGCTGATTGTAGAAGTGCTGTCGCCCTCCACCGAAGCCTACGACCGGGGCTTGAAATTCAACCAGTACAAGAAGCTGCCAAGCCTGCGGCACTACCTGCTTGTATCGCAGACTACGTGGCTCGTGGAGTGGTACCAGCTAACTGAGCATCGCGCGTGGGCGCACACCGCCCTGGCCGAAGCAGAGGACACTTTAGCTATTCCAGAGTTGGGCCTGACCATGACGCTGGCCGACGTGTATGAAGAAGCTGGAGTGGCACCCTTGAAGCTGAACTTCGGCTCGGAAGGGCAATAAGCTCTTCGCTTAAAGGCTTTACCGCTGGCAAGTGCCCTAGCGCTGTAGCATAAGCGCTTGGCTACCGATAGCCAGCGGCCTGTAGCTGAAATAGCTCGGCGTAGCGCCCGCCCCTGGCCAGCAGCTCCTCGTGCGAGCCAATTTCCTGCACGCGGCCGTGCTCGATAACCAGGATGCGGTCGGCCATGCGCACGGTGCTGAAGCGGTGGCTGATGAGCACCGCCGTTTTGCCCTGGGTTAGCTCTTTGAAGCGCTCGAAGACTTCGTACTCGGCGCGGGCGTCGAGGGCGGCGGTGGGCTCGTCGAGGATAAGTAACTGGGCCTCGCGCATGTAGGCGCGGCCTAGCGCGATTTTCTGCCATTCGCCGCCGCTCAGGTCTACGCCCCCGTTGAAGCGGCGGCCTATCATCTGGTCGTAGCCGAGCGGCAGCTTAGCAATGACCGAGTCGGCCAGGCTCTGGTGAGCGGCTTGCTCGATGCGCGGCTGATTGCTGCGCTCTTCAATGCGGCCCACTGCCAGGTTTTGGCCAGCTGGCAGCTGAAAGCGCACGAAATCTTGGAAGATGACGCCGATTTCCTGGCGCAGCTCGGCCGGGTCGTACTCGCGCAGGTCGTGGCCATCGAGCAAGATGCGGCCCTCGCTAGGGTCGTAAAGGCGGGCCAGCAGCTTAACGAGCGTGGTTTTGCCCGCGCCATTCTCACCTACTAGGGCCAGTTTTTCGCCCGCGCGCAGCTCAAAGCTAAGGTGGCGCAACGCCCACTTCTCGGCATTCTTATACTTGAAGCCGACCTCCTCAAACGTGAAGCCCTGCCGGATGGGCCGCGGAAACGGCCGCACCGCTTGGCCCACCATGGGCCGCACGATACGCGGCATAATTTGAAAGAAGTCGAAGAAATCCTGCAAGTACAGCGCACCATCGGCTACCTGGCTAAAGCGGCTCAGGATGCCTTCGAGCAGGGCGCGCAGCCGGGCGAAGGAGCCGGCCAGAAAGGTGAGCTGGCCGATACTGATTGCGCCGCCCACGGCTTGCTTGATGATGTATAGATAAGCGCCGTAGTAGCCCGCCGCGCCGATGGCCGCAAACACGGTGCCCCAGCCAGCGCGCCGTAGGGCCAGGGCTTTGTTTTGGCTGTAAAACTGGTCTGAGAGGGTGGAAAACCGGTTTATGAGAAAATCGGAGAGGCCAAAGATTTTGACTTCCTTGGCAGTTTCGTCGCTAGCCCCCGTCTGGCGCAGGTAGTCGAGCTCGCGGCGCTCGGGCGTCCAGGAGTGCGAGAGCGAATAGCTGCGCTCGTTGAAGTGGCTTTCACCCAGAAAGGCGGGCACCACGGCCAGCAACAGCAGGCCCAGCAGCCAGGGCTGAAAGGCCACTAGCCCCCCGGCGAGCAGCACGAGCGTCACGGCATCCTGGCCCTGGGCTAGCACCTGGCTCATAAGTACCGAGCGCGAGAGCGTTTGGCGGCGGGCGCGCTCCAGCTTGTCGTAGAAGGTGCTATCCTCAAACTGGTCGAGGTCGAGCTC
This sequence comes from Hymenobacter sp. BT559, assembly GCF_017571525.1. Taxonomy (GTDB): domain Bacteria; phylum Bacteroidota; class Bacteroidia; order Cytophagales; family Hymenobacteraceae; genus Hymenobacter; species Hymenobacter ginsengisoli. The sequence continues at coordinate 71,109 of NZ_JAGETY010000012.1, forward strand.
GGCGGCGTGGCGCATGAGGCGCACCGACGAGGCATTGGCAAAAAGGTCGCCGAGCAGCGAATCGAGCAGGGCCACGGCGCGGCCCAGCGCATCGGTGAGCAGCACCAGGCCAAATTCCAGGGCTACTAGCCCAAATACGGGCCCTAGCGCGCGGCCCGCGGGCGGCAGCTTGGTGAGGGCCACCACATCGTCGAGAATGAGGCGCCCCACGTAGAGCAGGGCTAGCGGCAGCGCCGCCCGCAGCAGGCGCAGCCCGATGTTGCTCAGCGTCAGCGTCGGCGAGGTTTGCCAGATGAGCTTCAGGAAAGCTGGCAGGTGGCGCAGTGCCGACACACGCTCGCGCACGCTCACGGCGGGTTTTTCAGGGCCGCGCCCGTGGCCGGGATTTTTAGCCGAAATAGAATTGATGAAAGAAGATAACCAGGACATAATAACCAGGACATAGGCCCAGGGTACGGCACATTTGGGGCCGGGGTGGGGAAGTGGCCGTTTTGGCAGTACAGGTAGCTATCATGGAGTTAGAGGCCCAGAGAAAAGAAGCTGTACAAAAAAGCCCCAGCTGGAAAGCTGAGGCTTAAGTTGCCGTCAAAGCACAGTCGCTGCGTGCTACACCAGGCTATTTTCTGGTTCTGCCGTTGTTTTTTCCGTTGCCGTTCTGTTTGTCCGTCAGCGTAAGCTTTACCGAACCATTGGGGTCAGTCACAGCAACGGTGTCGTAGGTACGGGTTACCCCATCATTGTTGGTTTCCGTCCACGTCGAATTGTAAGTCAGCCGCTGTGCCGGGTGCGCTACCGATGCTGGCAAAGTGCCGGTCCATACCGACATGGCATTGCCCGAAGGGGTAACCATAAACTTATCCTGGCGCATATCCAGGCAGCTGCCCAGACCTGACACGCCGAGCAGCTGGCTAGTAATGCAAGTCGTGCGATCGGTCTTCTGCACATAGGCGCCATTGCCTTGCTGCACAGCACCCGCGATTCTGTTTTGGGCGTGCACAGTGGTAGTGCCTAGTGAGAGGCCAATAAGGAGCAGGGCACTGCTAGTGATTTGAGAAAAGCGTTTCATGGGAAATTGGAAGGAAAAAGGAAGGAGTATTGAGAAGCCCAGCCTTGCCAAATAAGATGCCAGAGTTTTAGAAACTTGCTGCTATAGCCAGCCTATAGACCGAGCTACTCTGGTAATTTGCCCGACCTTTGCGGCACTTATGTTTGGTTCCTATTCGCGCGGCTTCTGGCTGATGTGCCTGTCGTCATTTCTATTTTTTGCTTCGTTCAATTTATTGTTGCCCGAGCTGCCAGCGCACCTCACCCGGCTAGGGGGCGGCGAGTATAAAGGCTTCATTATCGCGCTCTTCACGCTGACGGCGGCCATCTCACGGCCGTTTTCGGGCAAGCTTTCTGACACGGTGGGCCGCATTCCGGTGATGGTATTCGGCTCGCTGGTGTGTTTTGTGTGCGGGCTGGTGTATCCGTGGGCGCTAGCGGTGGGCAGCTTCTTGTTTTTGCGGCTGCTGCACGGTTTCAGCACTGGGTTCAAGCCCACCGCTACGGCGGCATTTGTGGCTGATATCGTGCCCGTAGCAAAGCGTGGCGAGGCCATGGGGCTGCTCGGCGTGACGGGTAGCCTGGGCATGGCGGCCGGGCCCTGGCTCGGTACCAAGGTGACGGAGTATTTCTCCATCAACACCCTGTTTTACCTCTCGGCGGGTATTGCGCTACTCTCGGTGCTGGTGCAGGGCACGCTCACCGAAACGCTGCCGCGGGCGCAGCGGCGGCCGTTTAGCCTGGGGCTGCTGCGCCTCGACTGGCGGCGCGAGGTATTTGAGCCGCGCGTGCTGGCCCCAGCCATCGTCACGCTGCTATGCTTGTTTCCCTACGGGGCCGTGCTCACGGTAGTGCCCGACCAAAGCACGCTGCTGGGTATGTCGAGCAAAGGCTTATTTTACAGCTTCTACACGGTGGCTTCGCTAGGGGTGCGGCTAGGGCTGGGCAAGGCCAGCGACACCTACGGGCGGGTGCCCGTGCTGCGGTGGTCGGCGGCAGTGATGGCCGTGGGCCTGGCTGTGCTAGTATGGTCGCCCTCGGTACCGGTATTCCTGGCCGGGGCGGTGGTATATGGCCTCGGCGCGGGGCTGAACTCGCCCACGCTCTACGCCTGGACGGTAGACCTGAGCCTCCCGGAGCGGCGCGGGCGTGGCATCGCTACCATGTACATTGCCCTTGAGGTCGGCATTGGACTGGGCGCGCTGCTGGCAGGCTGGATTTTCAGCAACCAGCCCGCGCGCCTGCCCTGGGTGCACGCCCTGAGCCTAGCCAGCGTGCTTTTGGCCACTGCTTACTTAGTGCTAGGGGTGAAAAACACGCCGGCTGGCCCGGCGCAGAACGACGTGCTGGCTGCCCAGGCCCAGGCCGTGGCTAGCCCCGAAGAAGTGGTGTAGAACGAATGAGGGGGAGTTGGTAAATAGGTGGTCGCCATCTACTTTTACCGAGTGCAGGTCTGCTATATAAATTTTAGCCGGTACGCTATGCACTTCTCCTTCTATGGTTAAAAAATTACTGTTTTTAAGCCTATTCGCTGCCCGTTTGCTAGCCCTGCCAAGCCTAGGGCAGGCGCAACAGCCTACACCGGTAAAGGTGGTCGAAATAAAGTTTGGCAAGCCGGAGCCGGCTGATTTTGAGGCCAGAAATTTCGTGGCCGATAGTGCCGCGTCGGCCGTAGTGCTCTATGATTTTGGGAACACGCGCTTTCGACTGAATGGCACCAGCTTTCAGCTGGAATCGGAGCGCATAACGCGCATCAAGATTCTCAAAAAAGCTGGCTACGACGTGGCTACTGTAGAGGTGCCGCTCTATCATAAAGACCTGAGCGAAGAGAAAATAACGGGCCTTAAAGGATTTACCTATAATGAGGTAGGTGGTAAGATTGAGAAAGTAAAGCTCGAAACCGGCCAGGCATTCACCGAAGAGCGCACCAAGAATGTCAAAGTGCGCAAGTTCACGTTGCCCAACGTGCGCGAGGGGGCAGTCATTGAGTACACTTACACCGTGACGTCGGACTTTCTCTTCAACTTTCAGGACTGGACGTTTCAGCGCGAGATACCCACCCGCTGGAGTGAGTTTCGGGCTACCATTCCCGAGTATTTCGACTATAAGCTACTAATGCGGGGCTACCAGCCGCTAGCCCTCCAAGCGCAGGAGCAGGTACAAACCCAGTATAACCTGCATACAGAAGGTGGCATGACGGACCGCGGGCAGCACGTATCATCCGAAAATGAAACCATCTCGGCGCGCGCCACTAGCTACCACTGGGCCATGCAAAACGTGCCAGCGCTGCGCGAAGAGCCGTTTATGACGACGCCTAGCGACTACGTTGCCCGCATCAATTTTGAGCTTGCCGGCGAAAACATTCCCGGCCGCGGCTACCAGAACGTAGCTGGCAATTGGGAAAAAATTAATGCCGACCTGTTGGCTAGCGACGAGTTTGGCAGCCAGCTCGACCGCGCCGGCTTCCTGTCCGAAGCAATAAAGCCGCTGGTGGCGCAGTACTCCGACCCAGCCGAACGGGCCGCGGCCGTGCGCGAGCTCATTGTCAAGAATGTAAAATACGATGGTACCAACCGTTATTCGGCCAGCGGGCCGCTGAAGAAAAGCTACGAGCTGCACCGCGGCACGGCGGCCGATGTGAACCTGCTGCTCATTGCGGCCCTGCGCCAAGCCGGGCTGGCGGCCCAACCGGTGCTGCTGAGCACCCGCGCCCACGGCCGCGTCGATGCTAATTTCCCACAGCTTCAGCAGTTTAATTATGTAGTAGGCCTGCTGCCGCTAGGTGGAGACCAGGAGTTGCTGCTCGATGCGACCGAGCCGCTATTGCCCTGCGGGGCCTTGCCCACGCGCTGCCTCAACCAAACGGGCCGCCTTGTGGCCAAAGGCACCGAAGGCCGCTGGGTAAGCCTGGCTCCTCGGCACGCACTCAGTCACTACCAGCAAGTGACGTTGGCCGTGGATGAGCAAGGTAATCTGACGGGCCAGGTGCACGAAGAGTATTCCGGCTATGCCGGGGCGGCTGCCCGCGAAAAGCTACAGCAGCTAGGAGAGAAAAAATACGTGACGGAGCTAGCCGGCCGGCATGCCAGCTGGGAACTGCCGAGCTACAAGTTCAACCAGGTGAGCCAGGTAGACAAGCCCCTCACCCTCAACTACGAGCTGCGCCGGGCGGCTAGCGCGCCTGGTGCAGCCCGTGAATTGTATCTGAACCCGCTGGCTATGTTTGGCGAAAGCGGCAACCCGTTTCAACACGCGCAGCGCTTGTATCCGGTCGATTTTGGCACGACCCTGCAAGAGGTCATTATGGTTACGCTCACGCTGCCAGCCGGCTACACGGCCGAGCTGCCCAAGCCGGCGGTGGTGGAGATGCCAGATAAGGGTGGGCGATATATTTTCACGGCCGCGACTACTTCGCCCGGCACGGTGCAGCTGGTGAGTCGCCTCTCGCTCAATAAGCCTATTTACGGAGCCGAGGAATACGCATCGCTGCGCGAGTTCTACCGCCTCGCCCTAGCCAAGCAGGCCGAGGCACTGGTGGTGAAAAAGAATGAATAGTTTTTTATAAGCGGCCACTTACTTAGTATTCCTCATAATAGTCAGCATGAGCTATTTGTTGCGTTTTTATAGATTGGGTTGGCTAGGCTGGTTGCTGGTAATGGGGGCTGAGCTAGCCGGAGCCAGCGCCGCCGCGGCGCAAACCTTAGCCCCGCCGAAGCCCGCACCTGTGCCGATACGCTTTGGCCAGCCCGAGCCAGCCGATTTTGAAGCCAAAAACTTTGTAGCCGATAGCACCGCGCCGGCCGTGGTGCTGTGCGACTACGGGGTATCGCAGTTTAGCAGCTCGGCCGGTAAGCTGACTATCAACACCGAGCGCACGACGCGCATCAAGATTCTTAAGAAAGCCGGCTACGACTATGCGACTGTAGAGGTGCCGCTTTACCACCGCGAGGAAGATGCGGAAACCCTGAGTAACCTGCGGGGCTTTACCTACGTGCGGGGCGCCGATGGCAAGATTACTAAAACCAAGCTTGAGTCTAGTGCCGCCTTTGAGGAAAAGCGTACCAACAACCTGAAAGTGCGCAAGTTCACTCTGCCTGCCGTGCAGGAAGGGGCCGTGATAGAGTACAGCTACGTGGTGCGCTCTACGTTTTTCGATAACTATCAGGACTGGACCTTTCAGCGCGAGATACCAACGCGCTGGAGCGAGTACCGCACCAGTATTCCGCAGGTGTACCACTACAAAGTGCTGTATCAGGGCTACGGGGCCCTGACCGTTAATGAAATGAATACGGGCTCGGTGAGCCTCATTCTGACCAATCGCCTGAGCGAGGGCGCCGGCGCGGGGGCCGGCATGGAGGTCGGCACTACCGGCCTGACTATGTCGACCGAGCAGCACCGGTGGGTGCTGCAAAACGCGCCCGCTTTTCGGGAAGAGCCCTATAGCACAACGCCGAACGACTACCTGCCGCGCATTACGTTTGAGCTGGTGGGCTACCAGTTTCCCAACGAGCCTTACAAAGACCTGACTGATAGCTGGGCGCAGAAAAACAAAGTTTTGCTGGCCAATGAGTTCTTTGGGCAGGCCCTGGCCGAGTGCAAGTTTGTGCGCCCCCTGGCGCAGGCCCTGGTGGCGCAGCACCCCGACCCGGCCGCCCGGGCCGCGGCCGTGCGCGAGCTGATTATGAAAAACGTGAAGTACGACGGCACCAACCGCTACCACGCCAGTGGCTCGTTGAAGAAAAGCTACGAGCTGCACCGCGGCACGGCGGCCGATGTGAACCTGCTGCTCATTGCTGCCCTACGCGAGGCGGGGCTAGCGGTAGTGCCCGTGCTCTTAAGCACTCGTCGGCACGGCCGGGTCAGCCAGGAATATCCGCTGCTGGAGCAATTCAACTATGTAGTGGCCCTAGTCGAGCTGCCCGACCAGAAAGAGCTGTTGCTCGATGCAACCGAACCTTTGCTGCCGGCCGGGGTGCTCCCCACGCACTGTCTCAATAAAATAGGCCATACTGTGCCCGCCAGCGGCGAGGGCCGCTGGGTAAGCCTGGTGCCCGCGCAGCGCTATACGCACTACCAGGAGGTGACACTGGCGCTCGATGCTGAGGGTAACCTGAGCGGGCAGGTGCGTGAGGAGCATAGCGGCTACGCAAACCTCGAAGCACGCGAAAAACTGCAGCAGCTAGGGGAGAAGAAATACGTGGCTGAACTGGCCGCCACGCATATGGGCTGGGAGATTCCGAGCTTTACGTTCAACCAGCAGGCTAACGTGGGCCAGCCGCTAGGGCTGAGCTACGAGCTGCGCCTGCCCGCAGCCAGCACCGGCACAGCCACCGAGTTGTACATCAAGCCCCTGGAAACCTTTGCTGAGCAGCGCAATCCGTTTCAGCATGAGCTACGGACCTACCCGGTCGATATGGGGATGATGCAGCAAGAGGTCATTCGGGTCACGCTGAAAGTGCCCGCTGGCTACACCGCCGAGCTACCCAAGCCAGCCGCCCTGCTGCTGCCCGACGGCGGTGGCCGCTATGCCTACTCGGCCAGCAGCCCCACGCCCGGTACAGTGGTGCTCATGAGCCGCCTCACCCTCGACAAGCCGGTATACAGCGCCCAGGAATATCACGCCCTGCGCGAGTTCTACCGCCAAATGCTGGCCAAGCAGGCCGAGGCATTGGTTATCAAAAAGGCTGGCTAGCCTTTACGCTTCTTTTATTGCTTTCTTCTTTAAGCTTACTGCCGCCGTATGCTGCTGCCCGTATTTGCCTCGCTAACGCTGCTAGTCCCCCCTGCTCCTAAATACCCAGCCGATGCTATTGCGCCGGCCTTGCGCGAAAATGCCCATGCCGTAGTGCGGGCATTCGATAAAGTAGTGACGGTAAAATCGGCGGGGCAGCTAGTAGAAACGGTGCACCGCGTAGTAACCGTCCTAGACGAAGCCGGAAGTGACGACTACGGCCGCGAGGTGGTGTATTACGACGCCCTGAACCGTATCAATTATTTGCACGGGGCGGTGTACGATGCGCAAGGAAACTTGCTGCACCAGCTGCGGCCGGCCGAGGTGCACGACCAGGGCCTGGGCAGCGCCGGTGGCAGCCTCATGACCGATGTGCGGGTGCGCTATGCCGACCTACGCCAGCCGGCCACGCCTTACACCGTGGAGTTTGACTACGAGGTGACATCGGCGAACACGCTCTTCTACCCCGACTGGCAGCCGCAGCACGACGAAAACGTATCGCTGGAAGGCGCTACCCTGCAAGTGACCACGCCCACTGCCCTGCCGCTGCGCTTCGAAGAGCAGCTGCTACCCGCTGGGGCAGCTAGCCCGCCCGTGGTAGCGGGCAGCCAGACTACCTACCGCTGGCGCCTGCCCGCCGCGCCGGCCGTGGAGGAAGAGCCCCTGGCGCCCGCGCTATCTGCGCTATTGCCCGCCGTGCATCTGGCCCCCGCCACGTTTGAAGTGCAGGGCTACGCCGGCTCGCTTGCCTCCTGGCAAAGCCTGGGGCAGTGGGTGTATGAGCTGGGCAAAGGCCGCGATGTGCTGCCGCCCGCCCTTACGGCCAAGATGGCGCAGCTGCTGGTGACGAGCCCCGACCCGCGCGAACGGGCCCGCAAGGTGTACGAGTTTTTACAGGGCTCGACGCGCTACGTATCGGTGCAGCTAGGCCTGGGCGGCTGGCAAACGAGCCCGGCTACCTCCGTAGCCACCGGCGGCTATGGCGATTGCAAAGCCCTGAGCAACTACACCTGCGCGCTGCTAAAAGCAGCTGGCCTGCCGGCTTACGTGGCGCTGGTGGGGGCCGGGGCCGACCACGCCGACGTGCGCACGGGCTTTCCCAGCAGCCAGTTCAACCACGCTATTTTGTGCCTGCCGCTGGCCGGCCACGGCACCACGCCCGCCGATACGGTCTGGCTGGAATGCACCAGCCAGACCGAGGCTTTCGGCTACATGGGCTCCTTCACGGGCAACCGGCACGCCCTGCTGCTCACCCCGGAGGGCGGCCGCCTGGTAGCCACGCCACGCTACGGCGCGCAAGCCAACCGGCAGCAGCGGCGCACCGACCTTTGGCTCGACCCTAGCGGTGGTGCCAAGGCTACGGTGCGCACCCAGCGCTTGGGTCTGGCCCAAGACCGCTATGCCCAGCTCTTGCATGAGGCAGACCCCGAGGAGCAAAAAAAGTACGTATCCAACCACTTGCGCCTGAGTCATTTCACGGTCACAAGCCTGCGGCTTGCCCCGGCCCCTGGCCCAGCGTTGCCCGGTGTTGTCGAAGTAATGGGCCTCGAATTGGCTAGTATGGGCACCGCGGCTGGCCGCCGCCTATTGCTCGAACCCAATGTGCTAGGCCGCCTAGGAGCACTACCCAACCAGGTAGGAGCCCGCCAGGCGCCGCTAGCCCTGCCACCTGCCGCATTATACCAAGATACCGTGCGCCTGCACGTGCCTACCGGTTTTCAGGTCGAAAACTTGCCGGCGCCTGCGCAGTTCACCACGGCCTATGGTACATATTCGAGCACCTGCACGGCGCTGCCCGACGGCACGCTGCAGTACGTGCGCCAGCTCGAAACGCGCCGCCCCGGAGGGGGCACGCTGCCGGCGGCCAAGTACGGCGAATACCGCGATTTCCGTCGTAAAATCAGCCAGGCTGATAATGCCCAAGTGGTGCTGGTGAAAACTGACGCCTAGCGGGCAGCAGGCTCGTCGAGCGGCATCTCCTCGGGCTGCGTGAGCGTGCCAGCGAGCAGGCTTGTTGCGCCCAACGCCAGGAAGGCATTGCGGGCGGCTTTGTGGTGCGAAAATCCAAACAGCCAGGGCGCTCCGCTGATGAGCACGCCCATCGCTACATCGAGGGCAAGGTGGGTTTTGAAGGGAATTTTTTTGAATACACCCCATTCAGCCCGCGTAAATAGCGTGGAAAGCAGCACGTTGCTCGAGATAATTCGGGTGAGCAGCACCGCTTTCTTTTGGTGCTCGAAGCCGGCTAGCTTGGGCAGCGCGAGGGTAAGCGGTACGTAGGAGTAGTCAGCAAAGCCATGCTGACGGCGCGAAATCGGCTTTTCCATAAAAACACTAGGTGATGAGGACGAAAAAGCTGCCTGAGAAAGCAGCAGCTCACCGTAGTACGACAATCACCTGCTGCTAGGGCGCTACTGCTGAGGCTATTGCCAGAGCGAGGTCTACCATATGTACCTCGAAAACTGTTGCACGTCAGCGCACGAGCTTTGTAGGGATTTTTTCGATTCTCTAGAACCGGTAGCGTACCTGGGCGGTCACTTCTGAGTGGGCCGCACCCTTAGTTTCTTCCAGCCCCGAGCCTACAGTAGTCTGGTGGCGGTAGCGCGTGTCGGCGTAGCGCAGCCACAAGGTAAAATGCTTGTTGAAAGAAGCTTGCAGGATAAGGTAGGCCCGCGTGCCCTGCCCGTAGAGCGCGTGCACCGACACAGCATAGAGCACATCTTGCTCAAAAACATACTGGCGCGTGTCGTAGTCGTCGGTGTCGAACACGGCGTATAGGCCGGCCAGGCTCACGCGCCGGGCCAGCTGCACCGAGGCATCCTGGCTCAGGATGTAGCCGCGCCGCCACGGCATGCCGTCGTCGGCGCGCAGGTAGGTGGCTTGCAGGCGCGTGCGCAGGCCTAGCCCGGCAGTGGGCTGCGCGTCGGCATAGAGCAGTACCGAGTGGCGCAATTGCTGGCCCGGCAGCGGCAGCGCCCGTCCGCTGAGGCTGGCGGGCAGGTCGAGCGGCTTGAGGCGGGCCCGGTACTGGGCGTAGAGCAGGCTGGTTTTAGTAGGCGCAAAAGCCACTCGTAGCAGCGCATCCTGGCCGTGGCTAGGGGCACTTACGCGGTAGCGCAGCCACGGAAACCTAAACTGGTCGAAATACAGCGACACTTCCCAGCGGGCTAGCGGGCGCACTTTCAGGCCCACATAAAAGCCGCTTTCGTTGATGGTGCGCGTGTTTTCGCCCAGGGAATTGCCGTAAAAGGTATGAAAGTCGGCATCGTAGTGGCGCGCCAGCACCGCGGCGTCTACGTTGGGGCCGAGGCTGGCCAGCAGGCCATTCACGGTGCCCAGGCCGCCCCCGCTGCTGCGCCCGCTTTCGCCAAACAGCAAGAGGTTGCGCCAGCCGTAGCTGTAGTGCACGCCCAGCGCCAGGTTGTTCTGCCCATGAAACTCGTAGAGATTATACGGCTCATTGCGCTTCTGAAACGCCATGCCGTAGTGCGTGCCCACGGCCGTGACCCCCAGCGCCAGGTTGCCATCGGGGCTGAGGTAGCCGAGGTGACCGCCGCCTACGGTTTCGGCCAGGCGTTGGCGGTTGGCAATTTCGGTGGCCGTGCGGTGCAAGCCCGTCAGCAGCAAGCTGCTGCTAAACTCCTCGTACTGCGCCAGCGAGTCGGTGGCCAGCCGGGCATTGGCGTCGATGTTTTTGCGTGAGGCAAAGGCCGTGGCTTCCCAGCGCGGGGCTAGCTGGTAGGTGGCCGCCGCACCCCGAAAAAACGTGTTTTCGAGCAGCGCCGCGTAGGGCCGCACCCCTAGCGAGGCCCGGCGCAGGCTGGTAATGGTTTCGGCCCCCTTGCCCTGGGCTAGCCCCGACGATAGCAGCAGCCCCTGCCCAAACTGCAATTGATAATCGCCCAGCGCCAGTGTTTTCAGCTTGCCCTGCTCATAGAGCACGAAGTGGGCCGATAAGAAATCGGGTCCGAGCTGGTTTTGACCCGGCCGCCAGGCTAGCGGCTCGCCCGCGTCTTTCTCAGCCGTGAAGCCCAGGCTGAAGTCGTGGGCGTGGCTCACGCGGTAGCGTAGGGCCACGGCATCGGGCGAGCCCAGGTAGCGCAGCGTGGGCCGGCCCTGAAAGGTATCGACCGGCGAGTAGCCTTTTTGGGGCTGCACTACACGCCGGTAGCGCAGCAGCAGGGCGTTGTTCTCTTCGTTTTTAAGGCGTTGCCACAGTGGGCCGCGCACCGAGTTGGGGGTATTAGTGGCTACCGTTACGAAGGGTGCCACGCGGGCAATGGTGCGCACGTCCCAGCCCGGCACAGCTTGCAGCTCATACACACTCAGCAGCAGGCCGTTCGCGCGGCGGTAGGTAAGCAGGGCCGTCACTTGCTTTTCGCGCAGCAGCGGCAGGGCGCGCAGCTCTTCGGGGCTGGCTGTGTTAAGGTTGAGCGGCGACTGGTAATAATTCAGCAGCGTGCCGTAGAGGTCTTCGTAGGGAATCTGGTCGCTCTGGATTTCGGCAAACAGCTCTTGGGCAAGCCGGTCAAAATCGGGTGCGCGGCGTGGGTATTCCTGGGCCCCTGCCCAGCCAGGCGCGAGGCCGCACGCTAGCAGTACAAGCCACCAGCCGCTCTTACTGGCTAAGCAGCCGAAAGCGGCCGACAAGGAGCAGTACTTCTCCATGGCTCAGCCCGGATGCTGCGCTTCCGCTTTGCGCCACTGCCAGCCCAGGCTGAAGTACTGGCTTAGCCCCAGCGCCGAGTGCCAGCCAGCGGCGTAGTCAAGCTGAAAATCGCCGGCCCGCAGGCCCACGCCGCCAGTGGCCTGCTGGCTGAGGCTGGCGTAGCCTAGCCGCACGGCCACGGCCGCGGTGGGCAGGTACTCGAGGCCGGCTTTCACGCCAGCGTCGCGCTCCACGTCTTTTTCGGCTTCGGCCAGTAGCAGCACCTGCTGGCCGGCGCGGTAGGCCAGGCCGGCGCGCAGCACGGTGGGCACGCGCTCGTCCTGGTAGTCGGCCAGCCGGGCCTGGGCCAGGTTGTAGAGGTGCACGCCCAAGGTGAGGCGTTGGGGCAAAATTTCAGCTTGCCCGCCTAAGGAGGCGACCAGTACGCGCCGGCTGCCCAGGTCCTGAAAGCTCACTTGCAGCGCATCGAGCCGGCCGCCGATGTTTATCACCCCTAGCCGGTAGCCGTAGGCCGCACCTACCCGCAGCTCATTATATAGCACGCCGCCAAAGCGTTGCGCCTCCAGCCCCAGCACGCCGTGGCTGGCGCGGGGCGGTTGCCCAGCTGCTAGGGGCTCTACCGGGCCTAGCGGCAGTGCTACGGCCACGGCTGCCACATTCAGGCTCGGGATAAGGTAGCGGTTTTCAAAGTACAGGCCCGCAGTGGGCTTGGTGATAGTGCCCAGCCCGGCTGGGTTGTTAGCAGCTGCCCATACCTCGCCCGCCAGGGTGGCCGAGGCGTTGCCTAGCGCCTGCGCGCGGCCGCCGTGCCCAGCCGGGCCATTGCCCTGGGCTACCAAAGCGCTTGGCATTAACAGCAAGTTGATAAGTAGTAATAGTAAGTATTTTATCATACGCGCTATTAAAAGGGATAAAGTCGAAATATAAGCTTGATAAATTTTTTAGAATACGAAGTATTGCAAGTCTTGCGGATAAAAGAGGCAGTTACGAAGCCCCTGCCGATGATTGAGGCAGCCGGTACCGAACTTTGTGGCCTCGCCCCGCCTTTTCCTGCTTATGCTGCGTCGCTTACTGCTGCTGCTGGTGCGGTTTTACCAGCTCTTTATTTCGCCACTTACCCCCCCTAGCTGCCGCTACACGCCCACCTGCTCGGCCTACGCGGCCGAGGCCATCGGCAAGTATGGCGCGTGGCGCGGGGGGCGGCTGGCCCTGCGGCGCATTGGGCGTTGCCACCCCTGGGGCGGCTCGGGCTACGACCCGGTGCCCTAGTGCCTGAAGATATAATGAAAGCTTAACCATGCGGGCGGCCTTTGCCGTACACGCAGGCCTATGCTTTGTATTCCATTCGTTATTCGCCCGCTAGTGGGCATAATGCTCCTTACCGCAGCCTGTTCGTCGGCCCCTAGCGAACAAGCCGTGGCTGGCCAGCCACAGGAAGCCGCCCAAGCCAAGCCCGGCAAAAAAGGGAAAAAAGGTGGCCACAAAAAGAACAAAGAAGAGGTCTCTGCCGATGGATTGCGCAGCGTGGGCAAGCTCACGCAGGGCATTCTGGAAAGCTCGGGGCTGTGCGCCGCGCCCGAGGCCGGCACCTACTTCACGTTTGGCGACGATGGCGAGCCCCCCGTAGTGTACCGCGTCGATGGCCGCGGCCAGCAGGTGGGCCAGTTTACCCTCGGCGCACCCAACCACGACTGGGAAAGCCTAAGCCGCGACAACAGCGGCAACTACTACATGGGCGACTGCGGCAACAACAACTCGGACCGCCAGAACCTGGCCATCCTGCGGTTTCGGCCCGCCACCCCGAGTCAGGTCGGCAAAATCAACTTCAAATACCCCGACCAAACTGAGTTTCCGCCCAGCAAGCAGGAGCGCAACTTCGACTGCGAGGCCAGCCTCTGGCACGACGGACAGGTGTATTTGTTTACCAAAGACCGCGCTACCCAGAGCACCTGCAAGGTGTACACGGTGCCCGACCAGCCCGGCAGCTACACCGCCAAGCTCATTACCAAGCTGGCCATTCCGGGCGAAGTGACCGATGCCACGCTCTCGCCCGACGGCCACCGCCTCGTGCTGCTGGCCCGGCAAGAGTTGTTTATACTGGATGGTAATTCCTGGGCCGACATCCTGAAAGCCAGCCCCCGCCACATCAGCCTGAAAGGCGCCGGGCAAACCGAAGGCGCGGCTTTCAAAGACCAGAATACGCTGCTCATCACCACCGAGCAGGGTGATGTGTACGAGCTCGGTTTATAAATCCTGGCGAGCATAAAAAAAGCCCGCTGCACGTAAGCAGCGGGCTTTTTTTATGTGTAAGCTTTAGTGCATCCGCCTACGGCTTCACCGCTGCGGCGCGGGCGGCAGCTTCTTCCTCGGCCAGGTCGCGCGGGGCGTAACCATAGGGGTTCTTGGGGTCTTTGCCGGCGCGCAGCAGCACCCACAAGCCAATGAGAATGAACGGAATGCTGAGTAGCTGCCCGATATTGAGGTGGTACTGCGCGATGATGCCCGTTTCTTGGGATACCTGATTTTCTTTTAAGTATTCAACCCCAATGCGGAAGCTGAAGAGCAGCACCACAAACAGCCCGAAAAGCAGGCCGCGCGGTGTGCGCTCCTTGTATTTATTCCAGAGGCTATAGAGCAGCACTAGTAGGAAAATGCAAAACAGCGACTCATAAATCTGGGTTGGGTGGCGTGGCACGGCCACTTCGGTGGTGGCGCTAGGGGTGGAGCCGGCGGGCAATACTTCGGTGGTTTGCTCACCATTGGGCAGCTGGCTGCGCTGCACCAGCACAGCCCCGGTGGGCAGTGGTTGGTCGGGCGTATAGCGCTGCAAATGCTCGGTATCGCGCGGAAACACGAAGGCCCACGGCACATCGGTCGGCTTGCCTACAATTTCGGAGTTCATCAGGTTGCCGAGGCGGATGCACGCCCCGCCGATGGCCACCACAATCACGATACGGTCGAGCACCCAGAGGTAGTCAAACTTATTGCGCATGCTGAAAATGAACACCGCCAGCAAGATGCCGATGGTAGCGCCGTGCGAGGCCAGCCCGCCGTGCCAGATTTTGAGAATCTCGCCCGGATGCTCGCGGTACGACGGCCAGTCGTAGAAGAAAACGTGGCCTAGCCGCGCCCCCAGCACCGTGCCCACCACCATGTAGAAGGTGATAACATCGACCCAATACGGCCGCACGTTTTCTTCTTTATAAATGTGCGTGAGCACAAACGAGCCAATAACGAAGCCTAGCGCAAACAGCACGCCGTACCAGCGCAGCAGCAGCGGCCCGATTTCGGCGATAATAGGCGAGACGTTCCAGGTAATGTAAGCGAGCGGTGCAGTCATGGGCAGCAAAAAGGAAAGAGGAGTCAAAGGTAACTTCGGGCAGCGCCTGGCCGCCGCTCGGCGCAGGGCAGGGGCCTAGCCTACAATCAGCGGGTAGGGGTGGGCGATAGCTGCCCCGGGTGGCTGGCTACTGGCGCGGCCCGCAACGCCGTGCCATCGCCGCTGACGGCAAGCAGTAAGGCGGCCAGCAGCACAACATAAGCCGGGCGGCGCAGCCAGCTAGCCAGCCAAGGTAGGGGCCGGGTGCGCTCCGCCTGAAGGCGGGCCTGCACCCGGGCATAAAAAAATGGCCGGGGCTCGGGCGGGGGCTGGCGCCGCAAGCGGGCTAGCAACTCCTGCCACTCCGCATCGGAGCCGGGGCGAAGGTCTGGATTAGGCATGGCGAGAAGCGGGCTGAAGGTGTTGGCGCAGCGTGTGCCGAGCGCGGTAAAGCAAGGATTCGACGGCTGGCACAGTGGTGCCGAGCACGGCCGCTATTTCGTCATAACGCAAGTCTTGCTCGTAGCGCAGCGTGAAGGCCACTTGCTGCTGGCCAGGCAGGCGGCCGATGTGCAGGTATAGCTGCTGCAATTGCTGCACGCCTTCCAGCAGGGCCTGCGGGTGCGCGTGGTCGGGCGGCTCATGGAGCACCTCGTTGGTAAGGCCCAGCAGATTGGTAAAAAAGGCGAAGCGCTTGCGGGCGTTCTGCCGCCGGCGGTGCTGCAAGGCCCGCGAGGTGGCCAGCCGGTAGAGCCAGGTGCTAAGCGTGGCCTCACCCCTAAACCGGCCGATGGTTTGATATACCTCCACAAAGACCTCCTGAGCCACATCCTCCGCCTCTTCGGCCGAACGCAGCAGGGAGTAAGCCGTGCTGTACACCCGCCCTTGAAAGCGCGCAACCAGTGTGCGAAACGCTGCCTCGCTACCCTGCTGCAGCTGGGCCACCAGCTCGGTATCGGCGGCGCCCGCGCTAGGGGTAGGCGACTCAGCAAGGGTGGCCGGCAACGGCAGGCAATACGCCATAGCTAAACAAGGAGGTGAGTGCAGTAAAAAGCTTTCGTGGGGCCAACGCGGCCCAGCCGGTCTGCCCCACGAAAGCTAAGGTGCCCTTGTAGTTAAAAACTTGCGCCGTCCTGTCTGTGCTACTAGTAAGATGCTGACTGTCAGCAATAATAATTTAACAAAAACACTATTTGTTAAAGAACAGGACTTACAGTGCCGCCAGCTCTTCGGCAAAGCCGCCGCTCAGGATGGGGAAGCGCAGCCACGAGCGCGGGTCCACATTGTAGTCGTCGAGGTGGAAGCTAGGCGCGTAGCGCTCGCGCTTCCACTGGTTGCGGCTCCAAAGCTGGTAAAAGCGCTTCACATAGGCGCGCAGCTGCTCGGGCTCGTAGTTCGGCTCTTCGGCCACGAGCTGGGCTAGCACGGCAGCCGGCGATAGCCGGTCGTAAAAGGCTAGCCGCTCGATGCGGTTGAGCAGCACGTAGGGCATGAGGTCGCGCTCGTCGGTCTGCTTGTCGGCCAGGGGGCGTAGCTCGGCGGTAGGCTGCAACGAGTTTACGTGGCGCAGCGCTTCGTAGCCAAGGGCCGTTTGGGCCCAGCGCAGCCACTTCTTTACAAAATCCTTGTCGACGCCCGCGATGGGGGAGATGCTGCCCGCCGTGTCGCCGTCCATGGTGCAGTAGCCTACACTGGCCTCCGAGCGGTTGGAGGTCGTGATAAGCAGGCAGTTCTGCACATTGGCCAGCAGCCAGATGCCAGGGGCCCGTACCCGGGCCTGGATATTTTGCAGGGCCAGGTCGTCGGTTTGCCAGGTTAATTCACGGCCTAGCGCGTGCTCAATTTTGCCCACGTAGCCGCTTACTTCCTCGTCAATCGTCCAGTCAAAGAAGCGGGCCCCGATGCTGTCGGCCAGCTCCTTTGCCGAGTTCAGCGTGTCGTCCGACGAGTTTACAGTGCCTTGGTAGGCACACGTCAACAGGTGGTTGACAAGCTGCTGATTGGTACTGGCCGGCTTCTGGTTTTCGGGAGCAGCTTTGTTTTCTACGTCTGTAGCCTGCTGCTCGGCCTTGCCGCCCGCGCCGGCCTGCGTTACGGCCGTTTTGGCCACATCGAAGGCCCCACTGCGGCGCTTAAACTCCTCTACCCCCAGTTCCTCAACTCCTAGCCGCACCATCTCGGCCACGCCCACGGCGCAGAAGCACGAGTCGGCGCCGCCGCTGAGACTCAGCACAAAGCCCCGGCTGCGCGCCTTGCGCAGGTAGTCGAAAAGGCCCAGGCTCATGGCTTGGTTGAGCTCGCGGTACTCGTCGGGCTCGGGCAGCGCCACGATTACATCGGCTACTTCGAGCGGCTCCGCGAAGTCCACGTCCACCCATTCCATATCCACTTCCTTGAAGCTCAGCAACTGGTTACGCTTAAGCAGGTGGCCATTGCGGGCAATCAGAATTTCGCCGTCGTAAATGGTGCGCCCGGCCTCGTTGCCCAGC
This sequence comes from Hymenobacter sp. BT559, assembly GCF_017571525.1. Lineage (GTDB taxonomy): Bacteria > Bacteroidota > Bacteroidia > Cytophagales > Hymenobacteraceae > Hymenobacter > Hymenobacter ginsengisoli. The sequence continues at coordinate 88,361 of NZ_JAGETY010000012.1, forward strand.
AAGTTGGCGTAGAGGTAGGTGCATTTAAACTTGCGCGACCCGTTGAGCACCAGCTTGTAGCGCACATCGGTCTTGCTCATCGCAAAGTGGCTGGCCGACGGGTTGATAATCAACTCGACCTTACCCACGAGCCGGCAGGCCGGTCGCACATCGTCGGGCCGCCAGGCATCCTCGCAGATTTCGAACCCAAACCGCACGCCCTGGTGCTCAAAAGTAAGGTCGCCGAGCGGCCAGCTTTCGCCCTCGTGCTCCACGGTTGTCGTTTCGCCCGCCACCCAAGGCACAAAAAAGCGCGTTTCGTAGTGCACGCCATCATTAGCCAGAAACTGTTTGGCTGCGAAGCCCAGAATCTGACCGTCGCGCAGCACGGCGGCCGTGTTGTAGGTGCGGTGGGCTAGCCGCACCGGCAGGCCAACGACTACGCAAATGCCCTCCGTCAGCGGCCGAATCTGTTGTAAATGCTCCAGCGCCGCCGCCGGCAGCCAATCGCTCAAAAACAGGTCTTCGCAGTTGTAACCCGTCAGGCACAGCTCGGGCAGGCACAGCAGCTCCACGCCGGCTTCCTTGGCCTGGGCAATGGCCGTGCTGATATTCTGAATATTATGGGCCCAATCGAAGGGAATCTGGTTGAGGGCGGCTCCGGCAATGCGCATGGAAAAGCAGATAAAGAGTACATAAAGCGACTGTCATTGCGAGCGTAGCGAACCAGAGGTCGGCGGAGCCAAGCAATCACACCAAAACGATACTAGAACGAGCGGTACAGGTTTCGTTCGGGTGCGATTGCTTGGCTCCGCCGACCTTCGGTTCGCTAGGCTCACCGCCATGATAGTTGTTTTGTAAAGCAATAGCCGCTACACCCCTAGCGCGGCCAGTGCCCGCTCGGCGGCTAGCTGCTCGGCCTGCTTTTTATTGAGGCCCATACCGGTGGCAATTACCTCGTCACTCAGTAGCACGGTGGCCGTAAACTCCATCACGCCGCCCGGCCGGGGCTCGCCGCTGAGCTCGTAGCGCACTTCCTTGCCATTGCGCTGAGCCCATTCAATAAGCTTGCTCTTGTAATTAGATGTGGTAGTAGTCAGCTTATTAACGTCAACAAAAGGCTTAATTAATCCTTTAAGCACAAACTTGCGTGCCGCCTTGTAGCCCAGGTCCAGGTACACGGCGCCCACTAGGGCCTCCAGCGCATTGCCATTGACTGAGCGCGAGCGGGCCACGCGGGTTTGGGTAGCATCGAGCTGCACCAGCTTGTCGAGGCCCATTTTTAGGGCGATGGCGTTCAGGCTCTCGCGGTTCACGATGCGCGAGCGCGTTTCAGTGAGGAAGCCTTCCTGCTCGTAGGGATATTTCTTAAACAGATACTCAGCCACCACGGTACCGAGCACCGCATCGCCCAAAAATTCGAGCCGCTCGTTGCTCTGGTGGCGGCCCGCGCCGGGTTCCTGCTTCACCACCGACGAGTGCGTGAAAGCCAGTTGGTAGAGGCGCGCATTCTGCGGGTCTTGGCCGATGACGGTGGCTACAGCCTGCCGAAACTGTTTATCGCTGCCCAGCAGCCGCCGGAACAGGCCAAAGAGGGGAAGGGGCATCTTGATAGTAGCGGTTAGCTAGTGGTACTGATAAAATAAACCAGAACGTCATGCTGAGCTTGCCGAAGCATCTCTACCGCGCCGCTAGGGTATCGTTCGGTAGAGATGCTTCGGCAAGCGCAGCATGACGTTCTTAATCAGGCGCAGTAAGGCGTAAAAGCCTATTCGGTCAGCTTGCGGAACACCACGCTGGTGTTGTGCCCGCCGAAGCCAAACGTGTTGCTGATGGCCACATTCACGTCGCGCTTCTGCGCCACGTTGGGCGTGAAGTTCAGCTTTTGGTTGATTTCCGGGTCGGGCGTGTGCAGGTTGATGGTGGGCGGCACCATGCCGTGCTGCATAGCCAAGATGCTGGCCACCGCTTCAATGCCGCCGGCGCCCCCTAGCAGGTGGCCGGTCATACTCTTAGTGGAAGAGATGTTGATTTTGGGCGCGTGTTCACCAAAAACGGTTTCGATGGCTTTAATCTCAGCGCCGTCGCCGAGCGGCGTGCTCGTGCCGTGCGTGTTGATGTAGTCCACATCTTCAGGCTTGATGCCTGCGTCGCGCAGCGCATTTTGCATTACCAGCACTACGCCCGAGCCCGTAGGGTCGGGCGCCGTAATATGGTAGGCATCCGACGACATGCCGCCGCCGATAACCTCACAGTAGATTTTAGCGCCGCGCGCCTTGGCGTGCTCATATTCTTCGAGCACCAGCGCGCCAGCGCCTTCGCCCAGCACAAAGCCATCGCGGTCTTTGTCGTAGGGGCGCGAGGCCGAGGCCGGGTCATCATTACGCTCACTCATGGCCTTGAGGGCGTTGAAGCCGCCCACGCCCGATTCGGTAATGGCCGCCTCCGAGCCGCCGGTCACGATAGCATCGGCCAGGCCCAGGCGGATGTTGTTGAAGGCCGCAATCAGCGCGTCGTTCGACGAGGCGCAGGCCGACGTGGTCACGTAGTTGGGCCCGCGAAAGCCATTCTTGATGGAGATGTTGCCCGACGATGAGTCGGCAATCATGCGCGGAATGAAGAACGGCGAGTACCGGGGTGTGCCGTCACCGCGCTCAAACTGGAAGCACTCTTCTTGCAGCGACTTCAGCCCGCCAATGCCCGAGCCCCAGATAACACCTACGCGGTCTTTATCGACACCGCCCGTCAGCAGGCCGGCGTCGGCAATGGCTTCATCAGAAGCAATGACGGCGAATTGTGTAAACAAGTCCATCTTAGGCCCTTGCTTGCGCTCGAAATAATCGAGGGGGTTGTAGTTTTTTACCTCGCAGGCAAAGCGGGTTTTGAACTTGGTGGCGTCGAAGCGGGTGATGGGGGCGGCTCCGCTAACCCCATTTACGAGCCCTTCCCAGTAGGCAGGGGCAGTATTACCCAGCGGGGTGATGGCCCCAATACCGGTTACGACAACGCGGCGGATGGACGACATAAGGCAAACGCCGAGTGGGCGGCGTAGTTAGAAACGAAACAAGGGGTAGGGGTAAAGCAGCAAAACCGGCCGGCGGCGGGCCGGCCGGTATAGGCATTTTTAAGCCAGACTGCTAATGGCAGCCAGGCTTCAATTAGACTACTTAGCGTGCTCTTCGAGGTAGCTTACTGCCTGGCCCACGGTCTGGATGTTCTCAGCCTGGTCATCGGGGATGCTAACGTTGAATTCCTTTTCGAATTCCATAATCAGCTCCACGGTGTCGAGCGAATCGGCACCCAGGTCGTTGGTGAAGCTGGCTTCCGGAGTTACTTCCGAGGCTTCAACGCCCAGCTTGTCGATAATGATGGCTTTTACTTTTTCGGCGATTTCAGACATTGCAGTCGTGGTTAAGGGGGAAACTTGCCTGCAAAGTAACGCACCTTTTGGCAACTACGCCGCGAAACCCCTCTTCGAGGGGCGTACAATATTTTGGCTTGGCGCCAAAAAGAGGCAGCCAGGGCCCCGCCGAAAGCTGTAGCTTTGCATTTCGCCCCTGCCCCATGAAAACCCTTACCCTGGAGCCAGAGTACGACTGCGACTTCGCCCTGTTTGGCCTTGTGTCGAGCACCCGCGACTATACGCTGGCCTGGAGCCTCAACCGGGGCTTGCGCATGCGGCTGGTGCGCCAGCCCGACTTTGTGCTGAACCTGGTGCAGCAGGGTGCTCTAGCTTTCAGCTACTACCTCTACGCCACGGAGGCGCTTACTTTGCGCCTGCTGCGCAATCGGGCGGCGCTGCCTTCTACGCTTGCCAAGCCGTTTCTGGCCCCCGATATCAGAGAATACGACTACCTGCTGCAGGTGCAGGGCGGTGCCGACGAGTGGGCCGGTATTGAGCTGCTCGACCGCCTCACCGCGCTGCCAGCCGTGCAGTACGCCAGCGAGTTTGACCCCAACGAATTGAAGTATAAAGAAAACCTGATTTTTTAACCAAGCTGCTTAACTCTTTCCGCATGCAACCGTCCCCCGTGTCTTTCAATAAAACCAAAATCGTGGCCACCGTCGGCCCCGCTTCCAACACCTACGAGCGCCTGGGTATGCTCATCCGGGAGGGCGTCGATGTATTTCGCCTCAACTTCTCGCACGGCGCTTATGAAGAGCACCTGTCGGTAATCAACACTGTGCGCCGCCTTAATAAGGATATGCGCACCAACGTGGGCCTGCTGCAAGACCTGCAAGGGCCGAAAATTCGCCTTGGTGAGGTAGAAGGCGGCGGCGTTGAAATAAAGCGTGGCGACAAAATCAAGCTTATCTGCGGCGAAAAGGAAATCAGCACGGCCACGCGCCTGAGCACGATTTACCTGGGCCTGGCCCGCGACGTCAAGCCCGGCGACATGATTCTCATCGACGATGGTAAGATTGAGCTGAAAGTGCTCGCCACTGACCGCGACAAGGAGGTAGACGTAGAAGTGATATACGGCGGCCTTGTAAAGCCCCGCAAGGGCATTAACCTGCCCGACTCGGAGGTTTCGGCCCCTAGCATGACCGAGAAGGACATTGAAGATTTGAAATTCGGTCTGGAGCACGACGTGGACTGGGTGGCGCTGAGCTTTGCCCGCAAAGCTGAAGACATCCGCTTTATCAAAAACCTGATTGCGGAGGCCGGCAAGAATACCCGTGTAGTAGCCAAAATCGAGACGCCCGATGGCCTGCGCAACATCGACGAAATCATCGCCCTCACCGATGCCGTGATGGTAGCCCGAGGCGACCTCGGCGTGGAGGTGAAGATGGAGGAAGTGCCGATGGCCCAGAAGATGATTATTGAGAAGTGCAACAGGGCTGGCAAGCCCGTTATCGTAGCCACCCAGATGATGGAGAGCATGATAACGGCCCCGCGCCCGACTCGCGCCGAAACCAGCGACGTAGCCAACGCCGTTATCGATGGTGCCGACGCCGTGATGCTCTCCGCCGAAACCGCCGTGGGCCAGTACCCGGCCGAGGTTATCCGCTCGATGGTAGCTACTATTCTGAGCGTGGAAAGCCGCAGCCCTAAGCTGTTCTACAAGTGGTGGCCTGTTGATTCGGCTGCCCCTACTTTCGTAGAAGACAGCATTCTGTCAGCCTCCTGCCACTTGGCTAAGAACACTGCCGCCCGCGTTATCACGGGCATGACAGGCAAAGGCTATACGGCCTTCCAGCTAGCGAAGTATCGCCCCAAGGCCGATATCTTCATCTTCACCGACAACCGGCCGCTGCTCACAGTGCTGAGCCTAGTGTGGGGCGTACGCTGCTTCTACTACGACCGCTTCAACAGCACTGATAGCACCATTGCCGACATCAAGAACATCCTGACGACTACCGGTCACCTCAACACCGGCAACGTGTTCATCACGACGGGCACCATGCCCATCAGCGAGCGCGGCCGGGCCAATATGGTGAAAGTGAGCGTGGCGTAACCTGACCGCAGATTCAAGCGGATTACGCAGATACGCCCGCTAAAGCGGGCTGACTACGCTGATTTCGGTTTGCTATAACTAAAAAGGCCGCCTCAGCAAGAGGTGGCCTTTTTACTTGATGGAACGCACACAGCGGTAGCATCCGCCTAATGCGACAACCTAGCTGCGTGGTCAACTCGCTTCAGCAGGCGTATCGCCGAAATCTGTTCAATCCGTTTGAAGCTGCGGTCCACGCAAAAAGCCCCGCTAGCAGTAGCGGGGCTTTCTGGTGATGAGCGCGGGACCGAACGGTGGGGCGGCAGAGTTCGGTCCCGCTAAACTCGTCTCGCGCTAAAGCGCGTTAACGAGTTTTGTCAGCTTGCTCTTGTTGTTAGCAGCTTTGTTTTTGTGGATGATGTTCTTCTTGGCCAGGCGGTCCAGCATCGAAGTTACTTTCTTCAGCAGCTCCTGAGCAGCCGTTTTATCGGTAGTGCCGCGCAGTTTTTTGATAGCCGTGCGGGTAGACTTGTGCTGGTAGCGGTTCAGTACGCGCTTCGCTTCGTTGCTGCGGATGCGCTTAATAGCCGACTTATGGTTTGCCATGACAAAAAAGAAAATTCTATAGAGACAGCCGGACGGCTGCGGTTTTCGCGTTTGGGAGGGCAAAGGTAAGCAATAAATCTAAGAAATCCCAGCGCTTATAAGAGAAAAAAAGGAGCTGTAAGCGCGTCAGCGTAAGCGGGCAAACAGCTAGCTGCTACGCGCATCTTTGCGGGGATAACGCGTCAGGTACACCTGGGAGCAGCAGGTTGGCGCTGCTTTTGCTGCAAAATATAGGCTAGCTGACCAGTTTATTCTCTTGCTTTTATGCCGCTGCTTCCCGCCTCTTCCTATCGTCCGGCTGCCCTGCTCGCCAATGGCCACCTGCAAACTATTGCCGCCAGCACCTTGCGCAGGGTGCCCGAGGTGCGCTACCAGCGCGAGCGGCTGGAACTGCCCGACGGCGACTTTGTGGACCTCGACTGGTCGCTGGCTAAAGCAGGGCAGCCGGCGCGGCGGCTAGGGGTCATTTCGCACGGGCTGGAGGGCGACAGCAGCCGGCCCTACGTGCGCGGTATGGCGCGGGCCCTCAACCAAGCGGGCTTTGACGCGCTGGCCTGGAACTACCGCGGCTGCGGCGGCGAAACCAACCGCCTGCTGCGCGCCTACCACCTCGGTGATACCGACGACCTGGCCGAGGTTATCAAGCATGCCACCGAAGCAAAAGGCTACCCGGAAATTTACCTGACCGGCTTCTCGGCCGGTGGCAACGTGACGCTTAAATACCTGGGCGAAAACGCGGCGCGGGTGCCAGCGCAGGTACGGCGAGCGGCCGTGTTTTCGGTGCCCACCGACCTGAAGGCCAGCTCAGTGCACATCAGTCGCTGGCAGAATCAGATTTATCTGCGGCGCTTCATGAACTCGCTCAAGGAAAAGATGCGGGTGAAAGATTCGCACCTGCCCGGCCAGCTCGACCTCACCGAGCTCAACCAGCTGCGCGATTTTCCGCAGTTTGACGAGCGCTACACGGCGCCGCTGCACGGCTTTGCCTCGGCCGATGATTATTACGAGCAGTCGGCCTCTGGGCGCTACCTGGCGGGCATTCGCGTTCCTACGCTGCTGGTAAATGCCCTGAACGACCCATTTTTGCCGGCTAGCTGCTTTCCGCGTGAGGCGGCATCGGCCAGCCAGTTTTTCTTCCTCGAAACGCCGGCCGGCGGCGGGCACGTCGGCTTCAACGAAGGCGGGCCCGCCGGACCGTACTATTCCGAGCGGCGGGCCATCGACTTTTTTACCCGCGCCGTGCCCGGCTAGGGCTGTGCCTGCAACCAAAAATAGGCCGAAGCCACATCGTCGAAAGTGGCAATAACAGGCTGCTGAACGCGAAGCAATACAGCATCGGTAGCCTTACGAGCGGCGAAATTGCGGGGATATATCCAGGCTAGCGCAGCGAGCCCCGCCGTACGCATTTCGCTTAGCCACCACGCGCCCCACTCGCTCATTTCGACGGTAGTATTTGTGATGCGGCTGTTATCGTTCAGGATTTTCCTGGTGGGGTGAAGCCGTAGCTGCTCAAGCAGCAGCACACAGGCTTCGCGTGAGGTTTCCTGCGTGTGGTCTCCATACCAATCAGCATAAAGCCACTGATTGGTATGGTCGTAGGAAATACTGATTCCGGCCCGGTCAGCAAGTAGCTCTAGCTGCATGATGCAAATGAAAAAACAAAGCTAGCGCCTATCCGGGGGGCCGGAAGGGCGCTAGCAGAACCGTGTTGCCTAAGCCTAGGCTGTTTGCGGGGGCGAAGTGGCCTCGATAGCCGAGAACGTCTCCAGAATTTTGTAAGTGTGCGAGGCGCCCTGCGGCACCAGATACGACGCGCCGGGCTCCAGCATCGTCACCTTATTTTCGAGGTGCAGCTCGGCACGGCCTTTTAGTACGTAGCCTACGGTTTCGTAAGGCTTATTGCTGAGGGGTTTAGGCTCGCCGGGCTCTTCGTTTTCCCAGAGGCGCAGTGCCACGTGGTGGCCGGTGGCCAGGTGTTTGGCGCCGTCGGCTCCAGGCGTGGCCGATGCGGCATTGACATTGGTAGTAGACATGGAAAAGGGAAGTAACGCGCAGTAAGCCACGCTTATTAAGAAGATAAATAAAGAGGAGCTAGGCGCGGCAAGCATGCCAGGCAGCCCCCGGGCTACTAACGGCCGAGCTAGCCCAGCGGTTGTGCCAAGCGCGTCAAAACCTTCGCCCCGGCCGCTCGGTTAAGAAACCCATGCTAGCGGGGTATTTTATCCTGCCAGCCATTTTTGCACCCTAGCCATGATTCTGCCGTGTCTGCCGCCGCTCTCGAAACCTTTGCCGAGCAATTGGCGCGGGCGCATGCGGCCGTGCCCAGCGCCCTTCCAGGGCAGGCTTTCTGCGCGCTAGCCGAGCAGGTGCTGGCGGTGCTCTTCCCCGAGCGCGCCGCCCGGCCGCTGGCCGGCACCGATGCCGTAGCGGCCACCCTCTACCACCTGCAGGCCGAGCTGGCCGAGCTGCTGGCCCAGGTGCCCGGCTTGCCCAGCGCCCCGGGCGCCCTGGCCCATAGCCTCTTCAATGGCCTGCCGATGCTGCGCGAAGCCCTGTTGCGCGATGCCGAAGCTACCCTGGCCGCCGACCCCGCTGCCCAAAGTATGGGGGAGATACTAAGCACGTACCCCGGGTTTTATGCCACGGCGCTGCACCGGCTGGCCCACGCGCTGCACCAGCGTGGCGTGCCGCGCCTGCCGCGCCTGCTGAGCGAGTACGCGCATCAGCGCACGGGCATCGACATTCACCCCGGCGCCCGCATCGGAACCGCGTTTTGCATCGACCACGGCACGGGTATCGTGATTGGCGAAACGGCTGAGATTGGCGCGCATGTGCAAATCTATCAAGGCGTTACGCTAGGGGCGCTGAGCGTCACCAAGGGCTTGCAAGGCCTCAAGCGCCACCCTACTATTGAAGACCATGTCGTGATTTATGCCAACGCCACCATCCTGGGTGGTAGCACGGTTATTGGCACGCGCAGCATTATCGGCGGCAACGTGTGGCTGACCGAGAGCGTGCCCTCGCACTCGCGGGTGTATCACCGGGCACAGCTGCATATGGCCCGGCAAGATGACCCGGCCGGTGAGCTAATGTTCTCTATTTAACTTAATTGCCTTCTCTTAACTCCCCCTCACTCCACCCCATGAAAGCTAATTCTATGCTCGACGTTATCGGGCACACGCCGCTGGTCAAACTCAACCGCTTATTCGCCGCCGAGCGCCCCGATGTGGAGGTGTGGGTGAAGCTGGAGCGCCAAAACCCCGGCGGCTCCATCAAGGACCGCATCGGGCTGAGCATGATTGAGCAAGCCGAAAAAGACGGTATTCTCACCAAAGACAGCCTCATTGTGGAGCCTACCTCGGGTAATACCGGCGTGGGGCTAGCCCTGGTAGCCGCCGTGAAAGGCTATAAAATCACGCTCGTAATGCCCGAGAGCATGAGCATTGAGCGCCGCCGCCTCATGGCGGCCTACGGCGCCAACCTGGAGCTAACGCCCCGCGAGGGCGGCATGAAAGCCGCTATTGCCAAGGCCCAGGAAATAGTAGACAGCACGCCCGGCGCCTGGATGCCCATGCAGTTCTCGAACCCCGCTAACATTGCGGTGCACGTGGCTACCACGGCCCAGGAAATCCTGGCCGATTCGCCGGAAGGCGGCTTCGATATGCACATCACGGGTGTGGGGACGGGTGGCCACATCACGGGCGTTACGGAAGTGCTTAAGCCACTGTTTCCCAATATGAAGACCTTTGCCGTGGAGCCCGACTTGTCGCCGGTTATCAGTGGTGGCGCGCCCGGGCCGCACCCCCTGCAGGGCCTGGGTGCGGGCTTTATTCCCGAAAACCTGCACACCGACCTGCTCGATGGCGTGATTCAGGTGAGCCGCGACGAGGCCTTTGAGATGACGCGCCGCGCCGCCCGCGAAGAGGGCATTCTATGCGGTATTTCATCGGGCGCCTCGCTGGCTGCCGTGGCCAAAAAGCTGGCCGACGTGCCGCAGGGAGGCAAGGTGCTCACCTTCTGCTACGACACCGGCGAGCGCTACCTCTCGGTAGAAGGCTTGTTTGTGTAAAGCGCTAGGGTAGCTGAAAAACTACTCCGCACACAGAACGTCAGGCTGAGCTTGTCGAAGCAGCTCGTCCGCGCCGCTGGGGGCCTAATCCCAACGGTGCGAGCGAACCGCTTCGACAAGCTCAGCCTGACGTTCTTTTGTTTTTTGATTTTCAACCACGTATAAGCAGGTATGGAAAAACTGGAAATTTCGGCCGACCGCTTCTGGCGCTGGGCGCTACCTGTGGCTGTGCTAGCCTGTCTCTACGTCAACTATGTGTACAATGCCAGCCCACCCGCCGGCGCGCTCAGCAACGGCGCCATGTCGGCCCGGCATCCCACGCTACTCACGCCGGCGGGCTACGCCTTCAGCATCTGGGGCATCATCTTTTTGGGGCTGGTAGTGTACGCAGTGTGGCAATTGCTGCCGGCGCAGCGGGGCGCCCGCTTGCCATTGGCCATCAACGGCTTGCTGACGATGGCCGTGCTGGCCACTACCGCCTGGACGCTGGTATTCAGCTATGAGCTCATCAGTGCCAGCCTCACCGTGATGGTGTTGCTGCTGCTACTGCTGGCCCAGGCCTACGGCCGGGCGCGGCAGCTGGTGCTTATGCAGATGGCTCCCGGCTGGCCCACGTGGTTTCTGAGCTTTTACCTGGGCTGGATAATGCTGGCCACTGTGCTCAATTTCATCTTCGGGCTGCGCGATGGCTTTGGCCTTACTTGGTCGGCCGAGGTGAGCGTGGCCGCTTGTTGCGCACTGCTGCTGGTGGCCGTAGGGCTGGGGGTGGGGCTAGCCTGGCGCAGCCACGATGTGCGGCTGCCGCTGCCTATTGCCTGGGGGCTCGTTGGCACCTGGGTGGCCCAGCGGGCTAGCCAGCCTGGCCTGGCCATGGCGGCGCTAGGGGCCGCCTCGGTGCTGCTACTGAGCGCGGCCGTGGTGGGCTGGCGGCGCAGCCAGCAGGTGCTGGCGGCCGGGTAGGGGCGGGGAGCTAGCGGCAGCCTGTACTTTTGAGGTAATTGTTACAAGGGGCAGCGGCTTGTTCTTCCTGCGAGAGCAAGGAGCGGCTCCTGCTTAACAACCATCAATCACCTATCAATAAGCACCCTACATGCGCCAGAAATTCGTTGCCGGCAACTGGAAAATGAACCTTACCCTGCCCGAAGCGCAGGCCCTGACCTCGGAAATAGTGCATATGCTGCACGATGAGCTTTCCGGCCCCAAGCCGCAGGTGGTTATCTGCCCGCCCTTTCCGCTACTGATGGGCGTGCACCGGCTGCTGGGCGACAGCGGCAACCCCGCGCTAGGGGCCCAGAACTTCCACCAGAAGGAAAGCGGCGCCTACACCGGCGAGGTATCGGCCCGGCAGCTGCATTCAGTGGGCTGCGAGTACGTGATACTCGGCCACTCGGAGCGCCGCCAGCACTTCCGCGAAGACGATGCCTTGCTGGCAGAGAAGCTACGCACGGCCCTAGCTGCGGGCCTGAAGCCAATTTTCTGCGTGGGCGAAAGCCTCGAAACCCGCGAAGCCGACGAAACCTTCGACTTTATCGGCCAGCAGCTGGCCAACGGATTGTTTCACCTCAGCAAGGAAGACTTCGCGAAAGTAGTTATCGCCTACGAGCCTATCTGGGCCATTGGTACCGGCCGCACAGCCACCAGCGCGCAGGCGCAGGAGGTGCACGCGTTCATTCGCCAGCAGGTAGCTGCCGCCTATGACCAAGCCACAGCCGACGATACCACTATCCTCTACGGTGGCTCGGCCAACGCCCAGAATGCCCGCGAGCTTTTCAGCCAGCCCGATGTAGACGGCGGTCTTATTGGTGGCGCTTCATTGAAATCGCGCGATTTTGTCGAAATTGTAAAGTCCTTTTAGCTAGCTGGCACTGCAAAGAGGACGAATTGTATTTTAGGCCGAATTATTGCCTTAACCGGCTAGCCTACTGTTATAAATTCTAGTTCATCCTTTTACGCAGCTACGTCGTGCTATCTTTTTTTCTCACTTTTCTACTTTTTTTCGCGCCGCCCAATTCGGGCAGTGCGGCTAGCCGGCCGGGTAGCGCAGCTGTGCGCCCGGCCGGCTCGGTAGAACCCTGCAAAATTTACGGTTCCATCTACCTCGAAAACGACCCGCGGCGCGCCAATTCGTGCTTTGCCGTGGTGTATATTGAACCTGAGCAGGCATTTGCCGACGTGTTGGTTTTCAACGAAACTAACAAGCTGTTCGCTGACAAGGCCGGGCTGTGGTGCCCAGCCGAAAACCGCGAGTTTGCCGACTACACGCTGTACGTAACCACCGACCGCAGCCGGGCCGATTTCGCCATTCATTACACCAAGGTGCGCTCGTTTGCGGGCTGCAAGCAGTAGCACCGCTGCGCTGGGCAAGCGCCGCAACCGCCGGATTAGCCCCCGCTATCCTTCGGCCGCGGCGCCTGCAATGCGCGGCGGTGCTGTTGCGTTTCTACATTTTACGTTGCCAAAATGGATTTTATTGAGTTGACTGTGCAGGCCCCGCGCGAGCTGGCCGATATTCTGGTTGCCGAGCTGGGCGAAGTAGGCTTCGACACGTTTGAAGACAACGACGCTGGCTTTTGCGCCTACACTACCGAAGATGCCTTCGACCGCGACGCGGTGGCCGAGATTATGAGCCGTTACGAAGGGCTAGGCGAGCTCGCGTATTCGGACCGCGTGATAACGCGCCAGAACTGGAACCAGGAGTGGGAAAAGAATTTTCAGCCGCTTATCATCGCTGACCGCGTGTCGGTGCGGGCGCCTTTTCACCCCAAGCCCGAGGGCGTGGAGTATGATATCGAGATAATGCCGCGCATGTCGTTTGGCACCGGTCATCACGAAACTACTGCGTTGATGATTGAGAATCAGCTTGATATTGACCACCACGGCAAGCGGGTACTTGACATGGGCTGCGGCACGGGCATTCTGGCTATCATGGCCGAGATGCTGGGTGCTCGCCAGGTGCTGGCCGTAGACGTGGAGCCCTGGACCGTGGAAAATGCCCGCGACAACGCGGCCGAAAATCACTGCCGCACCATCGAGTGTCGGCTGGGCGGCGCCGAGACCCTAGCCGATGAAGAGCCCTTTGATTTGATTCTGGCCAACATCAACCGCAACGTGCTGCTCGAGGACATGCACGAATATGCGCGCCTGCTGCCCAGTGGGAAACCAATTTTATTCAGCGGGTTTTACGAAGAGGATTTACCCAAGATAACGGCCGAGGCAACCCGCCAGAACCTGCGCTACGAGCGGCACCGCACGCTGCGCAACTGGGTTTCGGCCATCTTCACCAAACTATAAGCTGCTCCGGTTACCCGCCGGGAAACGCCCAGCCGGCCACCCCGGCTTTTGCCCGACCTTATGAAGCGACTGCTCGCCGCCTTTTTCTGCTTAAGTTTTCCGTTGCTGCCCGCGGCGGCCCAAATGGCTAAGCCGCCGGCTGCCAAGCCCGGCGTGCCGCCAGCCGCCACGCCAGTGCCGCCCACCGATGGCCGGGCGAGCGGCGAGGTGCGCCCCGGCCAGGTGAGCGTGCAGCGCTACACGGGGCACCTCTCGCCCGACCCGGCGCAGTTTATCATTGATGTGCGCACAATGATGCTGGCTACTAATAATGCGGGCGCGATGGCGCTGGGCGACAAGCTGCGCCAGCTCTGGGGTAGCAACCAGCTCACGGCCAGCCAGCAAACTGCCATCGCGGCACTTTCGCAAAAAATGCTGGATAAGAAGCTGCGGCCGGTGCCGCACCTCACGGCATTTTACAGCGCCCTCGTGACGGGCAAAGCCCGCGCTGGCCTGAGCGACCAGCAAGTAGACCAGTACCTCGACGCGCTAGGGCAGTCGGTGGAGAAAGACCCGGCCGCCGACGTAGAAAAATACCTGCTCACCACGGCGCGGGTGCTCAATGGCGGCTACCTCTACCGCTCGGGTTTTAACGCGTTGCGCGTGATGAGCGGGCAGTTGTCGTTTGCTTATAAAGCGGCCGCCGCGCCCGACCCCAACGCCACCTTCGATACCACCCCGGCTCTGCCCAAGCCAGCAGCCCTGCCGGCCGCCAAGCCCGCGGCCGCCGCAGCTAAGCCGAAACCCAAGCCTAAGCCCGTAGCCAGGAAAAAGCGCGCCAGTGATGGCTGGGACACGGCCGATATGTGGAGCACCCCTAGCAAAGCCAGCAAGAACGATGGCTGGGGTAGCGCCAACGACGGGTGGGGCCCGCCTGTCAGCAGTGCCCCCAAAAAGAAGGCTAGCAACGACGGCTGGGGCGCACCGGCTAATGATGGCTGGGGCACGCCCAAGAAAAAAACGACCGCCAAGGCATCGGCTAAAGCGACGCCTAAACCCGTAGCGGCAAAGCCGGCCGCTGCGCGGGCGCCCAGTGCCTCGGACTTCGACCAGCCCAACGTGCCCTTTGCGCCATCGGCCAGCGCGGCGTATGACGCCTACTATCCGCCGGCTATCAGCGGGCCCACGATTGAGCTGAAGGACGCGGAGCTGGTGATGCGCACGGCCAGCGACTCGATTGTGATTCATAAGGTGAGTGGTACGGCGGCCACGCTGGGCAGCCACTTTCTGGCCACCGGCGGGCAGGTGGCCTGGACGGTGAAGGGCAACCCCGTGACGGCCGACCTTGGCCCCTTCGACTTCGACCTGGCCAAGCCCGAATTCACGGCCCAGCCCGTAACCCTGACCTATGCCGCACGGCTCGAAGCGCCCGTAAAAGGTGCCCTTAGCTACAAGAGTGTGCGCCGCAAGGCGGGCGCTACCGAAAGCAGCTATCCGCGCTTTATTTCGCTCACCAATGATGTGCGTATCAAGGATATCGGGCCCGGTATCAAATACCAGGGCGGCTTGTCGATGGCCGGCAGCACGCTGCTCTCGGCCTCGCTCGATGGCTCGCTCTCGCACCTCACCGTGAGCCAGGATAACAAGCTGCGCTTCCGCTCGGCTTCGCGCAATTTTGTGCTCGGCGACTCGGTCATTACGGCCGGCCGGGCAGGCGTGGCGCTGTATGAGAGCACCGGCGATTCCATTACCCACCCCGGCGTGGAGCTGAAGTACTTGAAGAGTAAAGAGCAGCTGAAGCTGCTATACGAGAAGGGCTTATACCATAACGCGCCCTACTCCGACTCGTACCACCAGGTAGACATTCGCGCCCAGCTGCTGACCTGGAACCTGCGCGAGCCGAAGATGGACTTTAGCATTATTACCTCGCCCACGCAGGTATCGGCCGATTTTGAGAGCAGCAACTTTTTTTCGTTTACCCGCTACCAGCAGCTTAAAAGTATCAACCACCTGCACCCGCTGCAGTTGCTGCTGGGCTACAGCATCGAGCACGGCCACAGCAGCGTGCTCAATGTGCACGACGTGGCTGTGGCCACCGGCACCAACGAGGCCAACCTGCGCTCGGCCATCAGTGGGCTAGCCCGCGATGGGTACGTTGATATTCTGCCCCAAACCGGCGAGGTAGTGCTGCTGCGTAAGGGCCGGCACTACGTGGGCGCCGCGCGCGACAAAAAAGACTACGACCACATCGACATTAAGTCGCTCAGCGGCTCGGGGCGTAGTGCCACGCTCAACCTGGCCAGCAACCAGCTAATAGTGCACGGAGTGAAGCAGTTTAGCTTCTCCGATGACTCGGCGGCAGTGTTTGTGCAGCCCGACAGCGGCACGGTGCGCATGGAGCGCAACCGTAATCTCAAGTTTGGCGGGCGCGTGAAAACGTCTATTTACGGCTTTAAAGGCAAGGACTTTCTTTTCGACTATGACGGGTATTACATCGACATGCCCCGCATCGACTCGCTTACTATTCGGAATAAGCGCAAGAAAGCCAGCAACAAAACGGTGTCGGCTGACGAAACCCACGCCAGCGATTTTGTGCTCACCAATAAGGGTAAGTACCAAAGCGGGCGCCTTTACCTGAACGACCCGACCAACCGCTCGGGCCGCAAGAAGATGCCGAAGTACCCGGCCTTTGCCTCCTCATCGGGCGCTTATGTCTATTTTAACAAGCCCGATGTGCTAGGGGGGGCCTACGACACCACTACCTACTTCGACGTGCCCCCGTTTAGCTTCGACTCGATGGGCACCGGCAAGTCGCGCGGCAACTTCATAGGCGTATTTCATAGCAAGGCACTGCCGCCCATCAAGACGGCCCTGAGCACGCAGGAAGACGGCTCGATGGGCTTTGTGCACACTGTGCCTGCCGCTGGCTATCCCATGTATGGCGGCAAGGGGCGCCTCGCGCCGGGCGCCAAAGTGCGCCTCAATAAAGACGGCCTGCAGGCGAAAGGCACCGTAACCTACCTGGCGGCTACGCTCCAGAGCGACCGCTTCGTGATGTACAGCGACTCGCTCACCGGCGAGGGCAAGGCCGGCGGCATTGCCGCTAGCCCCACTACACCCAAGGTGGTGCTGCCCACCGGCTACCTCATCAACTGGAACCCGCGCGCCGACTCGCTGCGCCTGCGCACGCCACCCGATGGGGCCACGGCTAAAGTATATGCCGACCACACCTTTAAAGGCTCGCTGCTGCTGACGCCTAAGGTAGTGGGGGGCGCTGGCCGCCTCGATGGCCCCCAGAGCTACGTGCGCTCCGAAAGCCTGGTGTTCAAAAACGACTCTTACTCGGGCCAGAAGGCGCTGCTAAGCGTGAAGTCGGCCCAGGCCGGCAAGCCCGCGCTCACGGCCAACGACGTGAGCCTGACGTATGACCTCAAGCGTGGCTTTGCTGATTTTAAGCGCGAAGCGGGCAGTAAAGCCACCATCGACCTGCCTTATACCGACTTCAGCAGCTCGCTCAACACGGGGCGCTGGGACTTCAAGAAAAAGCGCGTGCTGCTGAGTGCGGGCGCCGACTCTACGCACTCGTACTTCACCTCGACGCGCCCCGACCAGTACGGCCTGAAGTTCCGGGCCGAGTCGGCTATCTACGACCTGGCTAAGTACAAGCTGCAAGCCAAGGGGGTGCATACTATAGCCATTGCCGACTCGTGGGTGATGCCCGATTCAGGCCGGGTAGCGGTGCTGCCGGGCGGCAAGTTTCAGGAAATGCATCGGGCCCGGGTACTGATGGACTCGGTGTCCAGGTTTCACCGCCTCTACATGGGTAGCCTCGTTATTAAGTCGAGGTATGAGTTTACGGGCCAGGCCAAGTACACCTTTAAGTATGCGAATGGCGACTCGGTGGCCCTCACGTTTCGCGACTTCCACCCCGACTCGGCCAATGCGCATCCCCTGGCCGGTGCCACCACCCACAAGCGCGGCGGCCTGACCAGCCTGCTCCGGGCACGCAAGGCTGGCGACGAGGCTCCCGTGAGCAGAGGAGTGGCGCTTGCTGGCTCGGCCAATGTGCAAGACACCGACAACTTCAACCTGGCGCCGCGCATCGGCTACCGGGGCGAGGTAAAGCTGAACTCGCAGCGGCGTGGGCTGGCCTTCCAGGGTGAGGTGAAGCTCAACTTCGGCAAGAACAAGGCCGGTGCCGACTGGATAGCTATGAAGGACACCGTCAACCCGAAGAGCATTGCCATTAACCTGGAAGATGCGAAAGGGGAGGATGGCACTCCGCTCCTTGCCGGCCTTTTTATGGGCGATGAGGGGCAGGGCCTGTACCCCCTATACTTTGGCACGCCCAATAGCACGACCGATGTGCCGCTCTTTAAAGTAGACGGCACGCTGCGCTACGACACCAAGGCGGGGCGATACTCGCTCTCGCGGGCCAAACTCGACGACCCGGATGAGTACGAAGGGGCTGCGCTAACTTTTGAGGAAGCAACCAATAAGCTGGCCTGGCGCGGTCCGCTCAACCCCCTAGCGTCGCAGAAAAACTTCACCATCGCCGGTGCTGCGGTGGGCACGGCAGCGCCCGACTCGGGGGCCTACCGTATGCGGGCGATGCTGGGCTTTAATATCACGATGCCTGAGAAGGCACCGGAAGCTATGGCCGCTAACGTGGTCAAGCTCACCAAGTCGTCGGCCGAAGCCATCGGCAATGACCCCAACGACCTGTTCCTGATAGGCCAGCTAGGGGGCAACGCAGCGGCTAAAAACTTTGCCGACCATAAGATGGGCGCTGCCCCCGATGCCTTGCAAAAGCTGTCGCCCAAGTTTTTGCGCACGCTGCTTATCAACCGGGTTGACCTGCGCTGGAATGCCAAGCAGCGGGCCTGGTACTCGGTAGGTCCCATCGGACTGGGTGGCGTGGGCAAGCAGCCCTTCAATGCCCTCATGCAGGGCCTGTTGGAAGTAAAGCGCGTGGATGGCCAGGATTATGTGGAGCTCTACCTGGAGCCCTCGCCGGGCTACTTCTATTACTTCCGCTTTGACAAGGGCGTGCTCGTGACGCAGTCGCTCGACGAGAAGTATAACTATGCCGTTAGCTCCAAGGCCAAGTACGACTACAACACGGCTACCGAGTATGGCGCCTTCCTCGGCGACCTCGATGAGGTAGAAGCCTTCCGGACGCGCTTCCGCAAGACCTACCTTAACGAGTCGGACAAGGAAACCATGGCGCGCCGCAAGGCCATGGCGGCCGCCGAGGAAAAGCTAGCCCAGGAAAAAGCGGCCGAAGAAGAAGCCGCTGCCGCGGCCATCGAAGCCAAGAAAAACCGCAAGCGCAAGCCCGACGAAGCCACGGGCACCGAGGCAGGCGGCGGCTCGGATAGCTTTGCCGAGCCCCCGGTTGAGGCCCCCACCAAGAAAAAGAAAAAGAAGGCGAATGACCCCTTCGGCGATGGCATAATCGAGCCGGCCGCCGCTCCGGCCCCGGCTAAAAAGGAGAAGGTGAAGGAGAAAGCCCCTGAGCCCGCTGCTGCCCCACCCGAGGCGCCGGCCAAAAAGGAGAAGGCCAAGGTCAAGGACCCCGAGCCGGACCCTAGCGCCGAACCCG
Source organism: Hymenobacter sp. BT559 (assembly GCF_017571525.1). Classification (GTDB taxonomy): domain Bacteria; phylum Bacteroidota; class Bacteroidia; order Cytophagales; family Hymenobacteraceae; genus Hymenobacter; species Hymenobacter ginsengisoli. Next base: position 107,325 of record NZ_JAGETY010000012.1, read on the forward strand.
GGGTGGAAACGGACAAAAAGTCGAAAAAGAAAAAGAAGAAGACGGAGGCCGAAGACCCCTTCGGCGACTCCTAGCAGTCCAAAGTAAGCCGCCCCGGAGCCGACCTCCGGGGCGGCTTACTTTTGCGCCATGCTACTTATCGCTTTGGCGCTGCTTGCGGCGTATTTGCTAGGCTCCATTCCCACGGCCCTGTGGGTGGGCCGGGCGTTTTTTAACCTCGCCGACATTCGGGAGCACGGCTCTGGCAACGCTGGCGCTACCAATACCTTCCGGGTGCTGGGCAAAAAAGCAGGCTCGTTTGTGCTGCTCGTCGATGCTTTTAAGGGCTTCGCGGCAGCCTGGTTTCTGCCCAATCTGCTACTAAGCCAAGGGCTTATTCAACCCGAAAATCTGTTTTACTACCGACTGGCCTGCGGGGTGCTGGCGGTGGTGGGACACATCTACCCGGTGCTAGCCCAGTTTAGGGGCGGCAAGGGCGTGGCTACCATCCTGGGTATGATGCTGGCTATTGCGCCGGCCACGGTGGGCGTGGCGCTGCTGGTGTTTCTGGTGGTGCTGGGCACTACGCGCTACGTGTCGCTGAGCAGCATGACGGCCGGGGTGACATTTGCTTTTTTACAATTACTACCCGCCTTCCGGCCCGCCAACTCACTGCAGGTGTGGTTTGGCTTTCTGCTAGCCCTCATGCTCATCTATACCCACCGCGCTAACATTGGCCGCCTGCGTGCCGGTACCGAAAGCCGCGTGCCACTGTGGGGCAAGCGATAGAGCCTTATGGAATTTAATGTTCTTGCAACGCGGCAGTTCGGGAATAAGCTAGTGGTCATCTATGATTGGATGAATTTCCCATTCGCTGGGCCTGTTCGTAATCTCTACGCATATGATGCGGAAGGCGGTAGAGCATGGATAGCAGAAGCCCGGCGGTTGGGAGATTTTTATACTGATTTCGTGGGCGATGGTACTTTGCTCCAAGCTGCCACTTTTGACTGTTTCTGTTGCACACTAGACCCCGAAACGGGGAAGATTATCAGGAGTGAACTAACGAAATGATATGTCTTCTACTGCCAATTTTCCTCAACTTACCACTTCGCGCTTGCGTTTGCGCGCCTTCGCTCTTGCTGATGTGCCCCACCTCGTGGCCCTGGCTGGCAACTACGAAGTAGCCAAAAACACCCTCAATATTCCGCATCCTTATGGGGTGGAGGATGCCCGCCGCTGGGTGCAGCTTACCCAGGAGAATATTGAGCGGCAAACCGGCTACGCCTTTGCTATCGAGCTGCAGGCCACTGGCGAGTTTATCGGTGGCATCGGGCTCACCGTGGAGCGGCGCTTTGACCGGGCCGAGGCAGGCTACTGGCTCGGGCAGCCCTACTGGGGGCAGGGGCTAGCCAGCGAGGCGCTGGCGGCGGTGCTACGCTTTGGCTTTGAGAAATTGGCGCTGAATAAAATCTACGCCACGCACATTGCCGAAAACCCAGCCTCGGGCCGGGTAATGCTGAAAAACGGTATGGTAAAGGAAGGAGAGCTGGCCCAGCATGCCAAGCGCGACGGCCGTTACTACGACCTGTGGCAGTACCGCCTCACGCGGGCCGAGTACGCAGCGCAGCAAGCCGATGTGTAAAATTTTGGCATTCGGTAAAAAGTAGGGTTGTCTTTTAGCGTAGGGCTGGCCAAGCCGGCTAGCGGTAGTGCGCCATGCCTACCACCATCAACATAAAAGTGAGTGTGTAGTAGGCGAATAGGGTAGGGGAAAAGCGCAGGAGAAGCAGGCAGATGGTAGAAGATAGACGCCTTTTTTAAGGCGCATTTTCTGCACCTTTGGGTGCTGGCCCTGACCATTTTGGCTAGGCCGCCGGCTGTTTACCAACCTCTTTCCCTTTTCCACAAGTATGACTGCACCTTTTACTGTGCAGGCTCGCCGCTATTGGCGGGCCGCTCTCTACGGCGGAGCACTGCTGCTAGGCCTGCCAGCCGCTAGCCACGCCCAATGCACCCAGCTCGTTTGGGCCGATGAGTTCAACAACGCCACCCTCGACACTACCAAGTGGAAGGTCGTCACCGGCGATGGCTGCCCCACGGTGTGCGGCTGGGGCAACGCGGAGCTCGAAAACTACCGCGCCCAAAACATCGCGACCACCGGCGGTAATCTGGTCATCAGCACCAAGTTTGAAACCACCACGGCTCCTAGCGGCAACACGTATCAGTACAGCTCGGGCAAGCTGCAGTCGAAGATTCCGGGCAAGGGTACACTCCAAACCTTCAAGTATGGGCGCATTGAGGCGCGCATGCAGCTACCCTCGGCGGGCGGCGTGTGGCCGGCTTTCTGGATGCTGGCCGACCCCGGCAACTGGCCCACTACCGGCGAAATCGACATTATGGAGGCCAAGCACAAGAACCCGACTTCGGTGACGGGCACGGCCATCGGCAATGCGGGAGGTAATAATCCGTACTTCGCTAGCCGCACCTACGCGGCGGGCGTCGATTTATCGACGGGCTTCCACGTGTATGCCCTGGAGTGGGGGCCCGATGTGCTGCGCTTTTACGTGGACGGCAACCTCTACAATACCGTAACGCCGCAGACCACCCCCAACGGTGTCTTCCCCTTTAATGACAACAACTTCTACGTCATTTTGAACGCGGCCGTGGGTGGCCCCGGCTCGGGCTACACTGGCAATATCGCGCCTACGCCCGCCGACTACCCCACGCAGACCCTAGTGGATTACGTGCGCGTGTACAAGGGCACCTACAACTACGCCGTGATTGGCGACGGGCAGGTATTTCCCAACGAGCAATACAAAAACTACCGCATCGACCCCATTGCGGGCGGCACTTATACCTGGACGGTGCCTAGCGGCGCCACCGTTGTGAGCGGCCAGGGCACCAACACCATCACCGTAAACTGGGGCAGCACCGGCGGTAATGTGGCCGTATCGGTAGCCGTTAGTGGCTGCACCACAGGCTCTTACACCAAGGCCGTTACCATCGGTCCGGCCTTGCAGGTAGAGAAAGTATTTGAGGACTTCGAGAGCAACCGCCTGCTAGCCTATGCCGGCACGGGCACGCTCACCCAAGCGGTGGCCAACCCCGGCAGCGCGGCGCCCAATACCTCTTCGACCGTGGGCAAGTACGTGCGCGCCGCCTCGCAGCAATATGATGTGCTGAATGTCAAGAACCTGGCTATCGCCGACGCCAATGACTTCGTGGCCGGCCGCAAAAAGGTGTACGTGGATGTGTACTCGACCGCGCCGGTGGGCAGCAAGGTCACTATGCAGTTTGAGAACAGCTCGGTAACTACTGCCACCAACTACCCTAGTGGGCGACATAGCTCCTACAAGGCGTTCACGACCAGGCAGAATGCCTGGGAAACGCTGGCGTTCACCTACGAGCAAACCATTGATGCCGGCACGAGCATCTTCGCCATCAACAACGTGGCTTTCCTGTTTGAGCCAGCTACGTACACCGGCGATACGTTTTACTTCGACAACGTGCGGGTGCTGACCCAGCCCACGCCGCCCATCGTAGCCACCACCGTGCTCGAAAACTATGATGGCACCAGCGCCATCAGCTACGATGCCACGGGTACCAACGGCACCTACACTGCGGCCGTGGCCAACCCCTCGGCCACGGGCGTAAATACCTCGGCCAAGGTGGCTAAGTACGTGCGCAACAGCACCCAGCAGTACGACGTGCTGTTCTTCAATGCTACCCCGGCTGGCACCGTCATCACCGACGCGGGCAAGTTTAAAGACCAGACGTATCAGCTGCAGCTAGACCTCTACACCGACGCGCCAGTGGGTACCTCGGTGCGCATTACGCTGCAAAACAAAGCCGCCGCAGCAGGCAACTACCCGGCCGGCCGCAACAGCACCTACATCGTCAATACCACCACGCAGAATGCCTGGGAAACGCTCACGCTAGACTTCGACACCGCGCCCGATGCCGGCACGGCCAACGTGGCCATCGACCAGCTAGCCGTGTTGTTTGCGGGCAACTCGAATACCGGCAATACCTATTACCTCGACAACCTGCGCATTGCCAAGCACGTGGCCGACCCCACGTATTCGGCCGGCTCCACGTTTGAGGACTACGAGGCGACGCACAACCTGACCTACCTCAGCTCGGACGGCGCCTATTCGCCCACCGTGGCTAACCCCTCGGCTACGGGCGTTAATACCTCGGCTCACGTGGGCCAATACGCCCGCAAGGCCACAGCTACCTACGACGTCTTGTCGTTCAGCACCAACTCTATAAAGGATGGCAGTGCCTACGTTTCGGGCACTAAAGTGCTGGCGATGGACCTGTATACCAGCGCGCCCGTGGGCACCGTTATTTCGTGGCAGCTAGAAAGCAGCGCCGCTTCGACCCCTAGCAATTATCCAGCGGGCCGCCACAGCATTTACCAGGCCGTGGTACAGAAAACCAACACCTGGCACACGCTCATCTTCACCTACGCCAGCTCGCCCGATGCCAGCACTACCGACGCCAGCGTAGACCGGGCTGTGTTCCTGTTCGCGCCCAATTCCAGCACCGGCGATGTGTACTACGTCGATAATCTGCGCAGCCTCAGCAAGAATGGCGCTACCAACGCGGCCCCGACGGTCAGCCTGACCTCGCCAGCGGCGGGTGCCACCTACACGGCTCCCGCCAGCCTTACGCTCACCGCCAATGCAGCCGACTCGGATGGTACGGTGAGCAAAGTAGAATTCTACCAGGGCACTACGCTGCTAGGCACGGCCACCGCTAGCCCCTACAGCTACACCTGGGCCGGCGTAGCCGCGGGCACCTACTCGCTCGCGGCCAAAGCCACCGACAATGCGGGCGCCGCCACTACCTCGGCCGCCGTGAGCGTGACGGTGAGCGCCGCCCCCACCAGCACCAACCTCGCCCTGAACAAGCCCACGTTCACCTCATCGACCGAAAACTCGGGCACCCCCGGCTCGGCCGCTGTGGATGGCGACGCCACCAGCACCCGCTGGAGCAGCGCCTTTGCCGACCCGCAGTGGCTTTACGTGGACCTGGGGGCTAGCTACAATGTGAGCCGGGTAAAACTGACCTGGGAAGCTGCCTACGGCAAAGATTACCTCATCCAGACCTCGCCCGATGCCTCGACCTGGACCACCATCAAAACCGTGACCGGCAACACCACGCTCACCAACGACTGGACCGGCCTGGCCGGCACCGGCCGCTACGTACGCATGTATGGCACCGCCCGCGGCACCACCTACGGCTACTCGCTCTACGAGCTGGAAGTGTACGGCACCGCCGCCAGCGGTGGCACCAGCACAGGCACCGCCTGCTCGGGCACGGTGGCTAGCGGCGACTACACCTATCAGGTAGCGACCACCAGCGGCAACGTCAACTGGACGTTTATCCCGCAGGCGCCCATTGCGGGCTGCACCATGGCGCTCATCTACATCAAAGCGGGCGCGGCCAACGGCTACGCCGGCTATCAAATGACAGCTTCGGGCAGCAATTTCACCTTCTCGCAGGCGCAGCCGGCCGGCACGGCTATTTCGTTCTACTTCACCTACCGCGTAGGTACCAGCACTACCGAGCGCAACTCCAGTGCCACGCCGCACAGCTACACGGCCGGCACTACCTGCACCGGCCGCCTCATGGCCCCCGCAGTCCCCGCCAGCGTAGCTAGCCCCACTAATGCTGCCTACCCCAACCCCGTCGCCAGCCGCCTCACGGTCGGGCTAAGCGGCGCGGCGGCCCACACCCTCGTGCTGCGCGACCTGCGCGGCGCTGTAGTACACACCGCCACTGCCGAGGCTGGCCAGGCCAGCACCGAGCTCGACGTGAGCCGCCTCCCAGCGGGCGTATATCTGCTCACCGTGAGCAGCGCCGAAGGCCAGCAGGTGCACCGCATTCTGAAGCAATGAGGCCCCGACCAATTGTGGAAGGCTGGCCCCCTGATGCCGCAAAACAGGACGCTAGCGGACGCTAACTGCCCTGCCGAAAAATAATCGGAGCCGCTACATCTGCTAATTCAGCAGATGTGGCGGCTTTATTTTCTGATAGCTGCAGCAAGTAGCTGAAAATTAGTGTAGCGCGCATTTGGTATTTCCAGAAAAAACCCTAGCTTTCGCTCCTAAACACTTTGGTAATCTATGGAAACGCAAGCGCTGAAGTATCCTGCCATCCGCAACTACGTCGCCGGTCAGCCCATAGACACTCCGGCCGCCGCCCTGCTCGATGTGTTTAGCCCCTTGAGCGGCGCCATCATCTCGGCCATGCCCCTGAGCAGTGCCTCCGATTTGGATGCGGCCGTGAAAGCCGCGCAGGCGGCGTTCCCGGCCTGGTCGGCCACCCCGATTAAGGAGCGGGTGCAGATATTTTACCGCTACAAAACGCTGTTGGAGCGCGACATGAAGGCCCTGGCCGACCTCGTGCGCGAGGAAAACGGCAAGACCTACGACGAGGCCCGCGCCGAAGTCGAAAAAGCCGTGGAGCTCACCGAGTTTGCCTGCTCGCTGCCGCAGCTCATCCAAGGCGAGTTTCTGGAAGTGAGTAAGGGCGTGGAAGCCCGCGCCGAGCGCAAGCCGCTAGGGGTGGTGGCTAGCATCGCACCGTTCAACTTCCCCAACATGGTGCCGCACTGGACCATTCCAAATGCCCTCGTGCTCGGCAACTGCATGATACTGAAGCCCTCGGAGAAAGTGCCGTTGAGCGCCGTTAAAATCGCCGAATTATTGAAAGAAGCCGGCCTGCCCGATGGCGTGCTCAACGTGGTAAACGGCGACAAAACCATCGTCGAAGCCATCTGCGACCACCCCGGCATCGCGGCCGTGTCGTTCGTGGGCTCGACGCCCATTGCCAAAACTGTCTACATCAGGGCCACCTCCAACCTCAAGCGTTGCGTGGCGCTGGGTGGGGCCAAAAACCACCTCATCGTGCTGCCCGATGCCCACCCCGAAATGACGGCTAGCAACGTAGCGGCAAGCATGTCGGGCTGCGCGGGGCAGCGCTGCATGGCCGGCTCCACGATGGTGGGCGTAGCTGGTATCGACCACATTGTAAGTAAGCTGGTCGAAGAAGCCAAGAAGATTGTGCCGGGTCAGAACCTAGGTTCTGTTATCAGCCGCGAAGCCAAGGAGCGCATCGAGCGCTACATCACCGAGGCCGAAGCGGCTGGCGCCAAGGTGCTGCTCGACGGCCGCGGCGCGGTCGTGCCCGGCCACGAGGATGGCTACTACGTGGGCCCCACGGTAGTCGATTATGTGACGCCCGACATGGCTATCGCCAAGGAAGAAGTCTTCGGTCCGGTGCTGGCCATTCTGCGCACCAAGAGCCTTGACGAGGCCCTAGCCATCGAAAATGCCAACCCCTACGGCAATGCCGCCGCCGTTTTCACCCAAAGCGGCAGCCATGCCCGCTACGTAATGGACCACGCCAGCGCTGGCATGATAGGCGTGAACATTGGCGTGCCCGTGCCCCGCGAGCCCTTCTCATTCGGCGGCTGGAACGAGTCGAAATTCGGCGCTTGTGATATCACCGGCAAAAGCTCCATCGAGTTCTGGACCCAGCTCAAGAAAACCACGACCAAGTGGAACCCCGAGTCGCGGGTGAACTGGATGAGCTAGGCAGGCTTAGCTACTTGTTTTTAATTTATTAGGTGTTTTGCGCCCGGCTTTTTTAAAGTCGTTAGGCTGGCTTTTTTTCTAATAATTATGCACCCAACCCTCGACACCGACCAGCAGCAAATCTTGCACGACAACCTCGACCATACGCTGTTTTCGTGGTCGAAGCAGGCGGGTTTGAACCCCATTAGCGCCGAGCGGGCGTCGGGTGTGTACCTCTACGACCGCGACGGCAAGCGCTACCTCGACTTCTCGTCGCAGCTCATGAACGTGAACATCGGCCACGGCGACCAGCGCGTGACCGAAGCCGTAGCCGCTCAGATGCGCGAGCTGAGCTACGTGTACCCGGGCATGATAACCAAGGCGCGCGGCGACTTGGGCCGGAAGCTGGCCGAAATAACGCCGGCCAACCTCACTAAGGCCTTTTTTACGCTGGGCGGGGCCGAGGCCATCGAAAACGCCATCAAGTTGGTGCGCATCTACACCGGCCGGCACAAGATTGTGTCGCTCTACCAGTCATTTCACGGGGCTAGCTATGGGGCCATCAGCGTGGGCGGCGACCCGCGCAAGTTCGCCGTCGATAGCCAGGCCATGCCGGGCACGGTGCACGTCGAAAACCCCTATTTCTACCGGTGCCCGTGGCACAGTACCACGCCCGAGGAGTGCGCCCAGCGCGCCGCCGACGCCCTAGAGCGCATTATTGGCTACGAAAATCCCGGCAGCGTGGCGGCCATTTTTCTGGAAGGCGAGTCGGGCACGTCGGGTTGCATCAAGTACCCGCCTGGCTACTGGAAGCGGGTGCGCGAAATCTGCGATAAGCACGGCATCCTGCTCGTGGCCGACGAGGTAATGTCGGGCTTCGGCCGCACCGGCAAGTGGTTTGGCTCCGACCACCACGGCGTGAAAGTCGATATCATGTGCATGGCCAAGGGCATCACGGCCGGCTACGTGCCGCTAGGGGCCGTAATGGTCGATGAGGCTATTGCCAAGTCGTTTGATAACAAGCCGTTGCCTATTGGCCTTACCTATTCGGCACACCCCGTAAGCTGCGCCGCTGCCGTGGCCGTGCTCAATATTTACGAGGAAGACCACCTCCTCGAAAACGCCGTTGAGATGGGCCACTACCTCGATGAGCGCGTGGCCGAGCTGATAAAGCAGCACCCCAGCATCGGCGACTGGCGCAATACGGGCCTCTTCGGCTGCCTGGAGCTGGTGAAAAACCGCCAGACCAAGGAGCCCATGGCTCCCTGGAATGCCACGCCCGACCAGATGACCATCATGAACGAGGTGGCCGCCAAAATCAAGGAGCTGGGCATGTACACCTTCGTGCGCTGGAACTACGTGTTCATCGTCCCGCCGCTGACTATCAACAAGCAAGAGCTGGATGAGGGCCTAGCCATCATTTCGGAGGCCTTGAAAATAGCGGACGCGCACACGCACTAACCTTTTCGTATGGCGATTCTACTAAAAAGCGGCCGTGTTATCACGGCCGATTCGGACAGTATTTGCGATATTCTGGTGCAGGATGAGGCTATTGCCGCCATCGGCCGCAACCTACCCATGCCTGAAAATGTGCAGGTTATCGACTGCGCGGGCAAGCTCATCGTGCCCGGTGGCATCGACCCACACGTGCATTTGTCGATGCCCTTCATGGGCACTTTCAGCAGCGATACTTACGAAACCGGCACCCGCGCCGCGCTGCACGGTGGCACTACCACCGTCATCGATTTTATTCTGCAAAAGCAAGGCAATTCGCTGCGTGCGGCCTTTGAGGAATGGAGTGGGCGGGCTAGCGGCACAGCCGTGGGCGACTATTCCTTCCACATGGCCGTGACGGATTTCAACCCCAACACGCAGCTGGAAATCGAAGACATGGTGAACGAAGGCATCACGTCCTTCAAAACTTTCATGGCCTACAAAGGCGCGCTCATGATTGACGACGCGCAGATGGTGGGCCTGATGCAGGAAGTGAAAAAGCACGGCGGCCTCGTAACGGCCCACGCCACCAACGGCGATATGATTGATACGCTCATTGCGCAGCACCGGGCGCAGGGCAAGCTGTCGCCGCTCTACCACTACCTGTCGCAGCCCGAAGTGACCGAAGCCGAAGCCTCCGGCCGCTTCGCTGACATTGCCAACTACACGGGCGTGAATGCCTACATCGTGCATCTCACCTGCCAGGGCGCGCTCAACCAAGTGCGCCGTGCCACCGAGCGCAACCAGCGCGTGCTCGTCGAAACCTGCATTCAGTATCTGGTGCTCGACGCCTCGCTGTATGAGAACGAGGCCGAAGGTGCCAAGTGGGTCATGTCGCCGCCGCTGCGGGAGAAAAAAGACCAGGCCACGCTGTGGGCTGGTATAAATCAGGGCCTAGTGAATGTGGTGGGCACCGACCACTGCCCCTTTATGTGGGAGCAGAAGCTGCTGGGCAAAGACGACTTCTCGAAGATTCCGAACGGCCACCCCGCCGTGGAGCACCGCATGGAGCTGCTGTTTTCGGAAGGTGTGAGCAAGGGCCGCATCACGCCACAAAAGTTTGTGGAAGTGACCTCGACCAATGCGGGCAAAATATTCGGCCTGTTTCCGCGCAAAGGCACCATCAGCATTGGTGCCGACGCCGACCTGGTAGTTATTGACCCCGAAAAGCAGCACACCATTTCGGCCGCCACGCACCACATGAACGTGGACTATTCGGGCTACGAAGGCTGGGAGCTAACCGGCAAAATCGAGACTGTGCTGCTGCGCGGCCAGGTAGCTATCGAGGCGGGCGAGGCGAGGGTTGGGCCCGGCTACGGGCAGTTTATCAAGCGCGGCAAAACGGCTTTTTGAGCCATTTTACCTAATTCTAACCGGCTGTCCTTGCGAGCGCAACGCAGTGGAGCGCGGCAATCTTTCCTTGTCGTCCGCTTCAGTAGGATTAGTATCCCTGATGACAAGGAAAGATTGCTTCGCAGGCTCGCAATGACAGCCGGGAAAAGACGAAAACAGTAGTTAAAACCATCATTCAATCACCAAACCCACATGGCACGCATTATCAAATCCGGCCTCATCCAGATGAGCCTGCCGATGACCGAGGGCGAAGGCTCTATCGAAGAAATCAAGGAAGCGATGGTGCAGAAGCACATTCCGCTGATTGAGGAAGCCGGCCGCCAGGGCGTGCAGATTCTCTGCTTGCAGGAGATTTTCAACACCCCGTATTTCTGTCCCGGCCAAAATCAGTCGTGGTACGCCTCAGCCGAATCGGTGCCCGGCCCCACTACCGAGCGCATGGCCGAGTACGCCAGGAAATATAAAATGGTGATGATAGTGCCTGTATATGAGCGCGAAGCCGCCGGCTTCCTCTACAACACGGCCGCCGTAATTGACGCCGACGGCACCTACCTCGGCAAGTACCGCAAAAACCACATTCCGCACACCAACGGCTTTTGGGAGAAGTTCTTCTTCAAGCCCGGCAACCTGGGCTACCCGGTGTTCCAAACCATGTATGCCAAAGTGGGCGTGTACATCTGCTACGACCGCCACTTTCCCGACGGCGCGCGCATACTAGGCCTCAACGGCGCCGAAATCGTGTACAACCCCTCGGCCACGGTGGCCGGCCTATCGCAATACCTCTGGAAGCTGGAGCAGCCGGCCCACGCGGCGGCCAACGGCTACTTCATGGGCTGCATCAACCGGGTAGGCGAGGAGAAACCCTGGAACCTGGGCCGCTTCTACGGTACCAGCTACTTCGTGGACCCGCGCGGCCAGATTATCGCCCAGGCCGATGAGTACAAGGATGAATTGCTCATCGCCGAGTTTGACCTCGATATGATTGACGAGGTGCGCGCCACCTGGCAGTTCTTCCGCGACCGCCGCCCCGAGACATACGAGAAGCTGGTGGAGCTGTAAGGTAGCTAGTTACCTGCGCACTAAAAATCAATTGTCATTGCGAGCCTGCGAAGCAATCGCACCGGCACGACACCCGCGCCGCTCACTCCGCTAGGGTCGTTTTGATGCGATTGCTTCGCAGGCTCGCAAGGACAGATGGGTTATTTCTTACCAATAATCAAATGGCCGAATTTTCTACCCCTACCACTGCCCAGGAATTTGCCGAAAACTTCGCGCAGCTCAAGCCACTGATGAACCGCACGGAGGCGCTGTATGAAAGCTCGCGCTGCCTGTTCTGCTTCGACGCGCCGTGCATTCAGGCGTGCCCGTCGGGCATTGATATTCCGCAGTTTATCCGGCAGATAAACTCGGGCAACGTGACGGGGTCGGCCCGGACGATTTACGAGGCCAACTACTTCGGCAACGCCTGCGGCAAGGTGTGCCCAACGGAAGTGCTCTGCGAAGGCGCCTGCGTGTACAACCTACAGGATGTGAAACCAATAGAGATTGGTCGCCTCCAAAGCTACGCCACCACCGCGGCCATTAAGGAGAACAAAAAGCTTTTCGGCCCCGGCCCGGCCAACGGCAGGCGCGTAGCCGTAATCGGCGCGGGGCCGGCCGGTATTTCGGCCGCCTGCGAGCTGCGGTCGCTAGGGTACGAGGTCACCGTTTTTGAGGCGAAGGCCCAGCCCTCGGGCTTGACGGTGTATGGCGTGGCACCTTACAAAATCACCAATGAAGAGGCCCTAGCCGAAATGGCCTATCTGCAAGGGCAGTTTGGCTACGAGGTGCGCTACCACGCGCCCATCACCGGCCGCGCCAACCTGGCCGCGCTTGAAGCGGAGTACGACGCCATCTTCCTGGGTATTGGGCTAGGCAAAACCAGTGCGCTAGGCCTGCCCGGCGAGGATAAAATAAACTGCGTGGGCGCGGTCGAGTTCATCGAAGAGCTACGGATGCGCCAAGCCGAAATGCAGGTTGGCCGCACGGTCATCGTGCTGGGGGGTGGCAACACTGCGATGGACGCTGCCTCCGAAGCCGCGCGGCTAGGGGCCGAAACCGTGCTGCTAGCCTACCGGCGCGGCAAGGAGGAAATGGGCGCCTACGAGTTTGAATATAGCCTGGCCAAAGGTGTGGGCGTGAAAGGATTATTCAACGTAGCGCCGCTCGAAATAGTGGGCGACGACTACGTGGCAGGTGTGCGTTTCATCCGCACCGCCGTGGTCGATGGCCGCGTACAGGAAGTACCCGGCACCGAGTTCGTGCAGCCCTGCGACATGGTCATTAAAGCCACTGGCCAGGCCAAGCAGACGCACTTTCTGCACCACATTCCCGGCCTGGAATTGGATAACCGCGGCCGCATCGTGGCCGACGCGATGGGCCAGACGACCAACCCGCAGTACTTCACCTCGGGCGATGCCCGCAACGGCGGTGCCGAGGTGGTAAATGCCGCCGCCGAAGCCAAGGTGGCCGCCAGGGGCATCTATGCCTATTTGAGCCAGTAGCGCGGACTTTCAGTCCGCGAGTTGAGCCGGTTCCTTCCATTTTATATCCAATCGCGGACTAAAAGCCCGCGCTACTGCTATGCCCGACCTCTCCATAAACTTTGCCGGCATAAAGTCGCCCAACCCCTTCTGGCTGGCTTCGGCGCCGCCCACCAACTCGGGCTACCAGGTGATGAAAGCCTTCGACGCGGGCTGGGGCGGCGCAGTATGGAAGACGCTCGGCGTGCCCGTCATCAACGTGTCCAGCCGCTACGGTGGCGTCAATTACCGCGACAAGCGGCTGGTGGGCTTCAATAATATCGAGCTGATTTCGGACCGCCCGCTAGCCGATAATCTACGCGAAATCACGGAAGTCAAGAAGCGTTTTCCCGACCATGCCGTTATTGCCTCGCTCATGGTGCAGAGCCGGCAGGAATGGCACGACATTGTGCGCCAAAGCCAAGACGCCGGTGCTGATGGCTTCGAGCTGAATTTTGGCTGCCCGCACGGCATGTGCGAGCGCGGCATGGGCTCGGCGGTGGGGCAGGAGCCCAAAATCCTGCAAATGATAGTGGAGTGGGTGATGGAGGTAGCCCAAAAACCCGTCATTGTGAAGCTCACGCCGAACATCTCCGACATTACGGAGCCGGCGCTGGCCGCCCGGCGCGGCGGTGCCGACGCTATTTCGCTGATAAACACCATCCAAAGCATCGTGGGCGTAGACCTCGACCAGTTTTCGCCCTACCCAATAGTAGATGGCCAGGGCACCAATGGCGGCTACTGCGGCCCGGCCGTGAAGCCTATTGCCCTGAACATGGTGAAGAACTGCGCCCAGCACCCTGAGGTGCGCCTGCCCATTTCGGGCATCGGCGGCATCGAGAACTGGCGCGATGCCGTGGAGCATATCCTGCTGGGGGCCAGCTCGGTGCAGGTGTGCACGGCGGCTATGCACTTCGGCTTTGGCATCATCCGCGAAATGGTGAGCGGGCTGGAGCAGTACATGGTGGAGAAAAATTTTCAGACCATTTATGACTTCGTGGGCAAGGCCCTGCCCAACGTGCGGCACTGGGAAGACCTCAATATGAAGTACCAGGTGAAGGCCCATATTCACGAAGAAAAGTGCATCGGCTGCCAACTCTGCTACACCGCTTGCGAAGACGGCGCGCACCAGGCCATCCGGCTGCAAGCCGGCACACGTACGCCCGCCATTATCGAGGAAAACTGCGTGGGCTGCAACCTCTGCTCGCTGGTGTGCCCAGTAGATGAGTGCATTACGATGGAGCGCCGCGATGACGGCAGCCAGCACCTCACCTGGAAGGAGCGCACCGACGCAGGCAATATTCCCACGGAGTTTAACGACGAAAAAGCCGGCGGGCGCCACCACTGGGTGCCCGAGCCGGCCGCCGCCCTCGGCAAAGAGCGCCACAAAACCTTGCCCGGCAAGGCCCGGGCGCTGGGAGTGGGCTAGCGGAAGCGTAGCAGGATAAGCTCGGCTGCTAGGGGGTAAGTATGGCTGGCTTATTGCTAGCCGCCTACTTTTGTCCTACCATTTATCCTTTTCCTCTTATGCCCGCACCTGCCTACTTAACCCAACATCAAAATCGCTTTCTCGAAGAGCTTCTCAACTGGCTTCGCATTCCGTCCGTTTCGGCAGACCCCAAATTTCACGGCGACGTGCTGCGGGCGGCTGACTACCTGAAGGATAGGCTAGCCGAAGCCGGCGCTACGCTGGTTGAAATCTGCCCCACCGCTGGCAACCCGATTGTGTACGGCGAGTATATGGCCGGCCCCGACCGCCCCACCGTGCTCGTGTATGGGCACTACGATGTGCAGCCCGCCGACCCTTATGAGCTCTGGACCTCGCCGCCCTTCGAGCCCGTTATCAAGGACGGCAACATCTACGCTAGGGGGGCCTGCGACGACAAAGGCCAGGTATACATGCACGTGAAGGCCCTGGAAATGATGCTGCGCGATGGGGGCGCCGGGGCGCCCTGCAACATCAAATTCATGTTTGAGGGCGAAGAAGAAGTAGGTTCCAACAACTTGGCAATCTTCGTCCGGGAAAACAAAGAGAAGCTGCAGGCCGACGTTATTCTCATCTCCGATACCGGCATCCTGGCCAACGATGTGCCGAGCATAGAAGTCGGCCTGCGCGGCCTCAGCTACCATGAGGTAGAAGTGACTGGCCCCAACCGCGACCTGCACTCGGGCCTTTATGGCGGCGCCGTGATGAACCCCATCAACGCGCTTTGCGACATGATAAGCAGCCTGCACGACGAAAACCGGCACATCACCATCCCGGGCTTCTACGATAAGGTGGACGAGCTAAGCGCTGAGGAGCGTGCCGAAATGGCCCAGGCGCCGTTCTCCGAAGAGGAGTTTAAGCAGAGCATCGGCCTGCCCGCTGCCGTGGGCGAAGCGGGCTACTCCACGCCCGAGCGCACCAGCATCCGGCCCACACTCGATGTGAATGGCATCTGGGGCGGCTACATTGGCGAGGGCGCCAAGACGGTGATTGCCAGCAAGGCCTACGCCAAAATCTCGATGCGCCTCGTGCCGCACCAGACCAGCGACGAAATTACGGCGCTGTTTCAGAAGCACTTCGAAAGCATTGCCCCGGCCGGTATCACGGTAAAGGTGACGCCTCACCACGGCGGCGAGCCCGTTGTAACGCCCACTGACTCGGCCGCCTACCGCGCCGCCGCTAGGGCCCTCGAAACTACTTTCGGCAAGAAGCCGGTGCCCACGCGCGGCGGTGGCTCCATTCCTATCGTGGCCATGTTCAAAACCGAGCTGGGCCTCGATTCGGTGCTGCTCGGCTTCGGGCTCGACTCCGACGCCATCCACTCGCCCAACGAGCATTTTGGGGTTTTCAACTTCCTGAAAGGCATCGAAACCATCCCCGAGTTTTACAAAGAGTACGCGGCTGCGGCGAAGTAGTCGCTTGCCCTGCCCTCAAAATACAAGCCCCGGCCTCCACACAGGAAGCCGGGGCTTGTTGTTGGCAGGCAGCTAAAAGCAGGCCTGGCAGCTGCCGGTTTTATTTGCCGAAAGCGTAGCTAAGGTTCAGCCAAAAAGTGTTCGACTTTAGACTATTGTTGCCGATAACAGTCGAGGTATTGTTCTTAAAGACGTTGGTAGCGCCGCCGTCGTAGCGAATACCAATGCCCAGGCCGGAGCCTAGTTGATAGCCCACGCCCGCCACGTAATCGAGGACCACGGTATTCACGTCGCTCTTCACATTATCACCGGCCTCGTTTTTGGCCGTTAGCGCAAAATTAACTTCTGGTCCTAACTCAAAAAACAGCCCGCTGGCGTGCAGTCGGGCTAGCAGCGGCACGTTGATGTAGGAAATATCGCGGCTGTAGGCCTCGTTACTGGCATCAAAATACTGCAGCGTGTACAGCGCCTCGGGGTGGAAGGAGAACATCTCGCTGAAGTACACGTCGGCATTTAGGCCGGCCTGGTAGGCCGAGTGGTTCACCGAAGAATAGGGGCCGTTGTCGCGAAGGTTGGTGCGGCCGTAGCCGAGCGTGATACCTACCGTATTAGCGGGCTGCTGGGCATGGGCCGCGCCGATGGCCGCGATGCAAAGCCCGAGGGTAAAGAATGATTTTTTCATGTTAGCTAAGAATAGCCTATAGGATAATGGACCGGATTATCCGGTGTGAGCCTTATACCTGGTTCAATCGTAGCAAGTTGCTTCATCAAATATTCATAAAAAATAACCCTCCCACTTGCTTCTACACAAGTGGGAGGGCCGGAGTAGCTACCGCAACGAGCTAGTTGAATGAATAGGTAGCGTAGAGCTGGAAGGCGCTGTTGCGGATACGTGGCTGCACTGTCACGCTGCCGTTGGTGTAGGAATTGGGGAAGTTGGTGAAGGCGCCGTTGTAGCGCAAGCCAACGCCCAGGCCGTGCTTGAGCTGATACCCCAGGCCTGCCAAATAACCAAAATCGACAGATTTGTAAGAAGGTTTTGCGTCTATCGATGTGCTGCCTGTCTCGTACTTAGCTGCCACTAGAAAACCGACCTGTGGGCCGGCTTCGAAGAAAAAACCGTCGGTATTTACATGAAAGGCAAGCGGCACATCAATATAATGCAGTCGGTAGCCAGCATCGGCCCCATTTATTTTGGCCCCCTTTTGGGAGTACAGCAGCTCGGGCTGGAATGCAAAGAGTTTAGCAAACCCAATATTGGCAAAAATGCCGGCATGGAAACCAAAGCGGTTGTTGAAGTCGTGGCCTGAGCCGTCCTTGGCATCGGCGCCTACGAAGTTGGTGAGCGAAGCGCCCGCCTTGATGCCCAGCGAAACATTGCCACCGCGCCCACGATACTGCGCCTGAGCGGTAATACTTACGCATAGGACTACGGCCAGCAGAAGGAGGAGTTTCTTCATAAAACAAAAAATGACGGAATGGTTGACTGGGCAAAGCTAGGCCCCAATTTGGGCTGGTAGCCATAAAAAAGCCGGCCCTTGTACGAGGGCCGGCTTTAAAAGCAAGTAAACTAACGGCTTATTTGCCGCCAAATAGAAAGCCTACATACAGCTGGAAAGCGCTGTTTTTGGCATTACCGGCATCTGCAGTGACCGTGCCATAGGGGGTACTGTATGTATATGACTTGCCTACATTGGTGAAGCCGCCATTGTAGCGCAGGCCAACCATAGCTCCACCTTCAGTTTGGAAACCTAAGCCAGCAGCATAGCCAAAATCAACTGTTTTGTAGCCGTCTTTCACATCGGTGGTAGTGCTGCTTGTCTTGGCTTTGGCCGAAGCTAGGAAACCAATTTGTGGTCCTAGCTCAAAAAACAGACCTGTAGCGCCGGTTGATACCTTTGCCAACACTGGTACATCAATGTAATTCAGGTTTATGCGATTATCGCTGTTGCTGTTGTCTTTGGCACCTTTCATAGAGTAAAGTACCTCAGGCTGAATGGAGAACATATCGTTTATGGCAAAATTAGCCATTACCCCGCCGTTGAAACCAAATTTATAGGCAGTGCCATCAGTGTCTTTGCCAGTTACACCAGTGAGCGAAGCACCGGCTTTTACACCGAAACGTGCGCTTTGCGCTTGAGCAGCGCTGGCTACGCCTACTGCCAGGGCTATAAAAAGAGAAGTCTTCTTCATAGGAAGAATAGAGAAGTGTAAAAAAGGTGAATTACGGCGCAAAACTAAGCTCGGCAACTGTTAGATTATATTCATATTCCGAATAAAGAGAAAATAAAAAAGCCAGTCTCTAAGTAGAAACTGGCTTTTTTAGAGTTATACCTTGACTAAATGCAAAAGCTTAGCTCTTGCCGCCAAACAGGTAGTGCACCTGAAGCTGGAACACGCCATTGTGGAAGTTGTTGGAGCCTTGCAGCGGGGCACTGCCCGTGCCGAAGCCATCCTTATACACGTTGGAGAAGTCGCCGGTGTAACGCACGCCCAGGCCAAAGCCGCTCGTAATCTGGTAGCCAATGCCACCTACGTAGCCGATGCCTACGGGCACCATCCGGTCGCGGCTGTTGTATACAGTTACTTCACTTGGGTCGCCAGCCTTGCCACCTTGCGGGCGGAAAAATTCACGGTCGCCTACGGCAAAGCTAGCCTGCGGACCAAGTTCGAAGAAAAGGCCCTTGCCCTCTTCGCCAGTATTCACTTTAAACAATACCGGCACGTCGATATAAGAGAGCGTGGAGCGGTAAGCATACCCATTATACTGGGTAGTAGATGCTGTGTAGTTTACTTGGTCGAGGTAAGCACCTTTCTGCGAGTACAAGCCCTCGATTTGGAGCGAGGTCATATCAGAAAGGCCATAATTTACGAGCACACCAGCAGTGAAGCCTGGCTTAAAGCCAGTGTTGGTGCCAATGCTGCCACCGCCCGTGTACGAGCTCAGGCTGAAACCACCTTTTACACCATATTTTAGGACGCCGCTCTGGGCATTGGCAGCACCAGCGAAGCCGGTTAGAAGGGCAAAGGAAAGAAGTACTTTCTTCATGATTGAAAAAAATGGGGTTAATAGTCCCGGGTCAGTTTAAGAATAGAATAGCTAATGGAAGAATTGACCGGGAATGCGCCTTATACTTGCTGGAAAGAAGTCGGGTTGGCATTCTGAACGAAATTTGATTTTTGGGCCCGGCCGTGGGCAGGCGGGTAAGGCCAGACGTAGTTTTGAAATAAGTTTGGCTAGTTGATGTAGTCTTGATTGTATCAGAATTTGCAGGGTCTTAGTTACTATATACTTACCGGTATTTTGCTGGGCGGCCTGGTGGCGGCCGGGCGGGCGCAGGCAGTGGCGCTAGCCCCCCCCGACTCGCTAAAAATGGCCGCGCCTCCCGGTCCATTTATTTTTGGCGTTTATGCGCAGGGCAGTAGTATCATCAACCACACGGTACCCGTTAGCCACCTTATAGCCTCGCACCCTACGGGCATTGAGCTGAACGTGCAGCGCCAAACCACCGGGGCCGCGCCCTGGCACGGCTGGTATAAGTACCCCAAGGTGGGCCTGGCACTGGTGTACTACGACTACCACAACCCGGTGCTAGGCCGTAGCTACGCGGCTACAGTGTACTTGAGCAAGCCCATCAGCCGCACGGCGCGCCACGACCTGAGCTTTCGGCTGGGCACGGGGCTAGCGTACTTCCCCAATCACTACGACCTCTATACCAACCGTAAGAACACGTTTGTGAGCTCGCCGCTCAATGCCACGCTGCAAATGCGGCTGGAGTACGACGTGGCCCTGACTGACCACCTAGGTCTGCTCTTGGCGCTAGCCCTCAACCATTACTCTAACGGTGCCACCGCCAAGCCCAACTTTGGCATCAACCTGCCCACGCTGCAAGTAGGCCTCAACTACCATCAGTGGCGGCTAGGCCCCGCAGCGGGCGCGCCCGAGCCGGCACCTGCTGATGTGGGGCACAACTTCTTGAACATTAGCACTAGCCTGGGTTACAAGCAGCGCAGCAGCGGCGACCCGAAGCACTACCTGGTGAACTCGGTAACCCTGGCCGCCGGCCGCCGCCTCAACCGCAAAAGCAATTTGCTGGTGGGGCTAGAGGGTTTTTACGACCGTTCGCTGCTAGCTGCGCTGCGCGACTCGGCTCGCAGCCAAGAGCACCTGCCCGACGTGAAGAAGGCAGGCGCTTTTGTGGGCCACGAGCTGTTATTCGGGCGGCTAGCCCTCGTTACGCACCTTGGGCTGTACTTCTATAATCCGTACAAGTCGAATCCCGTTTACTACGAGCGCCTCGGGTTGAAATACCAGTTTACGAACGTGATTTTTGGTGCTATTGACCTCAAGGTCCATCGCGCTGCGGCTGATGTTATTGAGTTTAAAGTAGGGGTAAAGCTTTAGCCACCTTACCAGGCACTTGCCCTCAAACAGCTGGGGCTAGGCTGGCGCTGGCCGGCTTGCTGGTATTTAGCTTTTTCGGCTATTATGGCATATGGCACGGCATGGTGCCCGCAATGGTTTTGGGCGTGGCCGGGGTGGTTGCGCAACCGTATTTTGGGGTTTGTAGGCGCTTATCTCGCGGCCGTGGTGGTTTTTTTGGCCGCGAGTCTGCACTTCATTCTCTGGCGCTGGCTCTTCCGATGGCCCGCTACTATCCCTGCTAGAGGCACAGCGGCGCTACGCGGGCAGTGCGGGCCCGCAAGCTGCCCGCTAATGGCCGCCAGCCGCTACCAGCGATTGGTTAATCTGTTTGATTAGCCCCGGCCCTTCGTAAATGAAGCCGGTGTAGAGCTGCACCAGGGTGGCGCCAGCAGCTAGCTTTTCCAGCGCATCCTGGGCCGAATGGATACCCCCAGCCCCGATAATGGGCAACTCGCCCTGGCTGCGGCGGTGCAGGTAGGCAATAACCTCAGTAGCCCGTGCGCGCAGTGGCCGCCCGCTAAGGCCGCCTGCGCCATATGCTGCCACCGTGGCCGCCGATGTGGCTAGCCCCTCGCGGCTGATGGTGGTATTGGTAGCCACCAGCCCGCTAAGCTTGGTTTCGCGGGCTATTTCCAGGATGTCGTCGAGCTGGGCGTCGGTGAGGTCGGGGGCGATTTTGAGCAGCAGCGGGCGCGGGGTGGCGCGGGCCAGGTTGCGCGCCTGCACTTGCTGCAAGAGGCTGATAAGTGGCTTCTTATCCTGCAGTTCACGCAGGCCCGGCGTGTTGGGCGAGCTGACGTTGACTACAAAATAATCGACCACCTCGGCCAGGGCTTCAAAGGCAGCTACGTAGTCATCGGCCGCGCGCTCGTTGGGGGTATCCTTGTTCTTGCCGATGTTGCCGCCGATAATAAGCTGCCGGTTCTGGCGCCGGGCTAGCCGCGCCGCCACGGCCGCCGCTCCGTCGTTATTAAAGCCCATGCGGTTTAGCAGCGCTCCATCCTGCGGCAGCCGAAACAAACGCGGCTGCGGATTGCCGGGCTGCGGCCGGGGCGTTACTGTTCCGATTTCCACAAAGCCAAAGCCCAGGCTCGCCAGCTCATCCGTGAGCACCGCATTCTTGTCGAGCCCCGCTGCCAGGCCTACGGGGTTTGGGAAGCGTAGGCCAAAGACCTCACGCCCCAGGCTAGGGTGCTGGTAGTTGTAGAGGCCGCTCAGCAGCGCGCCGGTGCCCGGCAATTGGCTGACTCGCTTCAGGTTATCGAAAACGAGGTGGTGCGCTCGCTCGGCATCGAGCTTGAAAAGCAGGGGCTTGACGAAGGATTTATACATCAGGGGAACGCGGCAACCGCTTAGCAGCCGGGCAAAGTTACCCCGCCCAGCCCTCCCGGTCGAGCGAGCGGTACTGAATGGCCTCGGCCAAGTGCTGAATCTGAATTTCGTTGTTGCCCGCCAGGTCGGCAATGGTGCGGGCCACTTTCAGGATGCGGTCGTAGGCACGAGCGCTCAGGCCGAGGCGCTCCATAGCAGTTTTAAGCAGGTTGCGGCCGGCTTGGCTTATCTGGCAAATATCCTTTACCATCTGCGACGGCATCATGGCATTCGAATGAATATCAGGCTGCTCGGCAAAGCGCTTGCTCTGGATTTCGCGGGCTTTCTCAACGCGTTGCTGAATGTCGTGGCTGGTTTCGGCCTTGCGCGTCTCAGCCATTTGGTCGAAGGTGACGGGCGTCACTTCCACGTGCAGGTCGATGCGGTCGAGCAGCGGTCCCGATACCTTGTTCAAATACTTTTGTACCACGCCGGGACCGCACACGCACTCCTTGTCGGGGTGGTTGTAATAGCCACAGGGACAAGGATTCATGCTGGCTATGAGCATAAAATTGGCCGGAAAGTCGATGCTCACCTTGGCCCGCGAAATGGTAACGCGGCGCTCTTCCAAAGGCTGGCGCATCACCTCCAGCACGGTGCGCTTAAACTCGGGTAGCTCATCCAGAAACAGCACGCCGTGGTGCGAAAGCGATATTTCGCCTGGCTGCGGGTTGCCGCCACCACCCACTAGGGCCACATCGGAAATGGTATGGTGCGGCGCCCGAAACGGCCGCTGGCTGAGCAGCCCTTGGTTGCTGCCCAGCTTGCCGGCCACCGAATGAATCTTGGTGGTTTCGAGCGCCTCCTGCATGTTCAGGGGCGGCAAAATGGTGGGTAAGCGCTTGGCCAGCATAGTTTTGCCCGCGCCGGGCGGACCTATCATAATCACGTTGTGGCCGCCGGCCGCGGCTATTTCCAATGCCCGCTTGATGTTTTCCTGACCCTGCACATCGGCAAAGTCGGCAGCGTATTGGTTGGCAGTGTGCTGGAAGATGTCGCGGGTGTCAATGCGCACGGGCTCAATGGTTTCGCGACCTTCAAAGAAGTCGATGGCCTGTTGCATCGTCTCCACCGGAATCACGTCGAGGTTGTTGACAATGGCCGCCTCCTGCGCGTTTTCCTTGGGCAGAATAATGCCCTTAAAGCCTTCCTTGCGGGCCTGAATAGCAATCGGCAGCACGCCCTTGATGGGCCGCACCGCACCATCGAGGGCTAGCTCGCCCATGATGATATAACGCTCTAGTTCCTCAGTGTTTAGCTGCTGCGAGGCGTGCAAGATGCCCAGGGCAATGGGCAGGTCGTAGGCCGCACCTTCCTTCCGAATGTCGGCCGGGGCCATGTTCACGACCACTTTCGTGCGCGGCATGCGGTAGCCCCGCAGCTTCAGCGCCGACTCGATGCGCTGCTGACTTTCCTTAATAGCATTATCGGGCAAGCCAACCACATAAAAATTTGTACCGGCCGTGACAACTACTTCAATGGTAATAGTATACGCATTAACACCCTGCACGGCGGAGCCGTAGGTCTTGGTTAGCATAGGTTTTAGTATAACGATTTTACTTACAAAGAAACGCTATGCTAAAGCATAAACGATGACGCGCCCCACAAAAAGAACGTCATGCTGAGCCCCGCAAAGCCTCTCGCTCGCGCCGCTAGGGGTACTAATCCTAACGATGCGCGCAAGAGCCTTCGCGGGGCTCAGCATGACGTCCCAGCCATGAGAAGAAGCTGGTAGCTAGGCTGCTACCAGCTTCTCAATCAGCAGTATCATAATGTGAATGGCCTTGATGTGCACTTCCTGGATGCGGTCGGCGTAGCCGAAGTGGGGCACCCGGATTTCGACATCACTGAGGCTAGCAAGCTGGCCACCGTCTTTGCCGGTGAGCGAGATGACTTTCACGCCCAGTTCGCGGGCAGCCTCGGCGGCGCGCAGAATGTTGGGCGAGTTGCCGCTGGTGCTGATAGCCAGCAGCACGTCGCCGGGCCGGCCTAGCGCTTCTACGAAGCGGCTGAACACGAACTCGAAGCCGAAGTCATTGGCCACGCAGGTCATGTGCGAGGCTTCGGTGAGAGCGATGGCAGCCAGGGCACGGCGATTTTGGCGGTAGCGGCCGCTCAGCTCCTCGGCAAAATGCTGGGCATCGCAGAGGCTGCCGCCGTTGCCGCAGGTAAGTACCTTGCCACCGTTTTGGAGGCTAGCGGCTACGAGCTCAGCGGCCTGGGCAATGCGCGTGAGGTTGGCGTCGTCGGCCAGGAATGTATCGAGGACGGAGCGGGCTTCGGTAAGCTCGGCGCGGATAAGGTCGGGGAGGTGCAAGCGAAAAGGCTAGGCTAGTAGGTGGTGGGAGGGGTGGGGGCCGGCGGCGTATCGCGCAGGCGCGCTTCGTCGGCGGTGGGGTAGGTGACGGCGGGCGCTACCGGCACGGCGGCCGGGCGCACGGCGGGCTGCTGAGCATCATAGAGCTTGGCTTTCAGCTCATTGATGCGGTTATCCTGCTGTGCTACGCTGCGGCGCAGCAGGGTGCTGTCCAGGTTCTCGGTGATGAGGTGCAGCCCTAAAATGACCACACCTACCCAGCAGAGCATCATAAAAAAGTCGCGCTCCTGGTACGGGCCGGGGGCGCCACTGCCGATGCCCGCAATGGAAGAGCGCACCGCCGGAAACAGCAGAAATAATAGCGCGATGAGCAGATACACCATCACGGCGACGGTTACGATACGTTTGAGAGCGAGCATGATGTGAAGAGTAGGGTGGAGGTTGAGCGCGAAAGATAATCCAGGCCACGTGGCCCGGTAGTTAGCTTACGTTCAGACCAACGCCGCGTTGGTTTGCAGCTGGCTCAGGCGCTGATACAGGCCTCCTTCGCGCCCTAGCAGCTCGTCGTGGGTGCCGCGCTCCACAATGCGGCCGTGCTGGAGCACGATAATCTCGTCGGCATGGCGCACCGTGCTCAGGCGGTGGGCAATAACGAGCGAGGTGCGGGACGCCATAAGGCGCGTAAGCGCCTCCTGCACCAGCTTTTCGCTCTCGGTATCGAGGGCCGAAGTGGCTTCGTCGAGGATGAGAATGGGCGGGTTGCGCAAAATGGCCCTCGCGATGCTCAGGCGCTGGCGCTGCCCGCCGCTCAGCCGCGAGCCCCGGTCGCCGATGGTCGTCTGGTAGCCCTCGGGGCTAGCCATGATGAAGTCGTGCGCATTAGCCGTTTTGGCGGCTTCGATTACTTCCTGCTCCGTAGCTTCGGTGTTGAATTTAATGTTGTTATAAATCGTGTCGTTAAAGAGGATGCTCTCCTGCGTTACGATGCCCATCTGGGCGCGTACCGAGTGCAAGGTGCAGGCACGCACGTCGTGGCCGTCGATGAGTACCTGGCCCGCGCTAGGGTCGTAAAAGCGCGGCAGCAGGTCGGCAATGGTGCTTTTGCCGCCACCGCTCGGCCCCACTAGGGCCACAGTCTGGCCTTTCTTCACGGTAAGGTTGAGGTCGAAGAGCACCGGCACATCGCCGTAGTGAAAGCTAACGTTGCGCAGCTCGACCTGCTCGTGAAAGTCCGGCAGCTCGATGGCATCGGGCCGGTCCTGGATGGTGGGAGGCGTGTCAATAACGGCCAGCACCCG
Source organism: Hymenobacter sp. BT559 (assembly GCF_017571525.1). Taxonomy (GTDB): domain Bacteria; phylum Bacteroidota; class Bacteroidia; order Cytophagales; family Hymenobacteraceae; genus Hymenobacter; species Hymenobacter ginsengisoli. Next base: position 132,611 of record NZ_JAGETY010000012.1, read on the forward strand.
CGCGCCCGCCACCAAGCCCCGCTGAATGTTGCTAAACGCCCCCGACAAATTCTTGGCTGGGGTCAGAATCTGCGAAAACAGGATGATGTAGCCGATAAAATCAGACGCCGATAGCTCGGCCTGGCCACTGAGCACCAGCGAGCCGCCGTAGTAGAGCAGTCCGGCCACCACGCTCACCCCCGCAAATTCCGAGAAGGGCGAGGCCAGGTCGCGGGTGTTGTCAATCTTCTGCGTGGTGCGGGCGTATAAGTCGTTTTGGGCCTGAAACTTAGCGTACACGTAGGCGCGGGCATTAAAGGCTTTCACTACGCGCATACCCCCCAGCACCTCATCAAATACGGACAGCATGGCTCCCAGCGTTTGCTGGCTCGTGACGGCGTGCCGCCGCAGCCGCTTGGAAACGCTGGCAATGATGCCGCCCGAAATAGGCAGCAGCACCAGGCTGAACAGCGTGAGCTTGGGCGATATCTTGAGCAGCAGCGCGAAGATGAGCAGGATGTTGAGCGGTTCCTTAAATACCGCCGTCAGCGTGTTCACCACCGAAATCTCTATTTCCTGCACGTCGTTGGTGAGGCGCGAGATAAGGTCACCCTTACGCTCGTTGGTAAAGTACCCCAACTCTAATTCCGTGATGCGCCCAAAGAGGGTACCCCGTACGTTGCGCACCACCCGCGCACGCACGCCCGCCAGCAGCTTGCCCCCTAGGTAGCGAAATAGGTTGCTGAGAAAAACGGAGCATACAACTAGGACGCACACAAACGACAGCGTGCCCAGCTTGCCGTGCTGCACCAGCATCTGCTGAAAGTAAAAGTCGAACACCTGCTTCACGTAGTCTAGCGACAAGGTGAAATGCGGCAGAGCGGCCGGAGCGGCGGCCGTATGCTCCTGCGTAGTGCTGAACAGCACATTGAGCAGCGGAATAATCAGCGTGAAGTTGGCAATGCCAAACACAATGCCTAGCGTCGCATACAGCGCATACAGCGGCACGAAGTCGGCATATGGCCGCGAAAAGCTCAGCAGGCGGAGGTAGATTTTCATAACTAGAAGAGGCTACCGACTAAGAACGCCGGAAGGTAGCCGTTACTTCAATCGGGCCCACGATGTGCGTATTAAACTCGGCTAGCTGCTCGGCGGGCACCCATAGCTCGTTGTGCTGCGCATCGCCCACATTCTGCACCGCAAACTGGGCCAGGTAGTCGCTATCGACGGCAAATCGCACCACGTGGCCCACGCCGTAATACGGCACATTCCAATCGCGACTGATTTGCACGGCGTATTCCTCATTCAGCACTGGGTAGAAAATAGGCTGCTCGGGCAAACGCGGCGGAAAGGCGCGCCAATCGCTGGCCGCAATCAAATCCAGCTCTTGCTGATTGACGGGACGATATAAAAAGGTAGTTGCAGACATGGCCTAAAACTCGTGCAAGCGCTGGGCGATGTTCCAGCGCAAGGCTAGCGAGGCATATACTTCCGTGCCCGCTACGGCGCCATAGTAGGTAGGCTGGTCGAGCGATGAATGCCGGGCAATGAGGGTGGCATCCACAAACAGGTTCAGCTTGGGCTGATAGGTAGCCGTGAAGTCGAAGTGCAGCAGGCGGTTTTTGTCGCCCTGGCCCGTGCGCACACCATATTCCATGGGCCGGGTGTTATAAGATAACAGTGGGTTGCTGCCATAATTGGTGAGCACCGACGCCCCACCGGGGGCCTGCGCATCGAGGCCCTGCACTGTGTAGAACGCCTTCGCCACGAGGCCGAGGCGGGGCAGCGGCTGATAGCTAAGCACCCCAAGCACCTCCGTCAGGTTGGCGCCCATAGGGTGGGCTAGCGGCTGCTGGTAGTGCTGGTAGTTGGTGTAGGGGGTTTCGTGCTGATAGGTATATGGGCGGATGTAGTTGACTTCCAGCTGTAAGTCGAGGTTGGGCACGCCGGCCACGTCGAGCAGCTTGCCCCCTAGCTGAAAGGCCTGCTTGTTGGCCCACCAGCCATTGCCGGCCAAGATTTCCTTCAGCTTAAACTCGTCGAGCACCAGCTGGCCATAGAGTTGGGCGCGGTGCTTGATGTTCCACTTAAAGTCGAGGCCTAGCAGCGCGTTGTCGGTCGAGCCCAGGTTCTGCTCGATGGCGCGGTAGAAAATAATTGGGTTCAGGTATTGCAGCTCCAGACCGCGCCCGGGCCCGCCCGATACCTCCGACTCGAACACGCCAATGTTGAAGTTATTGGTCACATCCAGGCTCAGGTGGTGCAGCGCCAGGTATTTCTTCGGAAAAAGTGAGTCGAGGCCCGAAATGCTGCGCCGGGCGTTTAGCTCGGCAAAGATGTTCTGGTAGTTGAAGCGCCAAATCCGCGTATTCAGCTTCAGAAAAAAGTACGGGGCGCTATAATCGCTGAGAATAAGCGAGCGGTAGCCGTTGCCGATAAAATTACGGTCGTGGGCAAACTGCACATTGATGTGCTTGGTAGCCGCGTAGGTAATGCCGCCCCGCGCCGTGAAGAAGTCATACTGGTCAGGCTTGTCCTTAAACAGCTTGGTATAGCCCTCGTGGGGTGCCACCAGCGAGCCGGGGTAGCTGTCGCGCACAGTGCGCTGATACACCCAGCCCGGCACCGCCTCCTGGTTGTCGGTGAGGAAACCGTAGAAGCCCAGCCGCTGGTCTATCAGTCCTTCAAAGCTCACGCCGCGCGTATTCACATAGCGCAAACCAGAGCGACTGTTGTCGCCGCCATCCTTACCGGCTTGCAGCAGCAGCACGGGGTTTAGCCGGAAGGCAAAGTCCTTGTTCTGAACGTGGTATAAGTCCGTCTGGTCGCGGTAAAAATGCGTGAGTATCGGCTGCGGGCTCTGGTTGAGGCTATCGCCGGTGGGCGAGAACATCCAGTTGTCTTTAGCTAAGTACGCGGCGTTAAACTGGTCGGCGGCCGACAGCCCGCTGGGGCTAGCCAGCAGGCGCTCGCCCAGGTGCGCCGCCGCCGAGCGCGTGTAGGGCCGCACGCTGGTATGCGGGTCTTGCAGCGAGTCGGGCCCGTATTTAATGGCGTAGCGGTCAAGCAGCCGGTACGTATTCGGGTCGAGCGGCACGTAGAGCGGCCCCTGGTAGGGCGAATGCTTAGCGCGGCTGGGGCTAGCCAGCACGGCGGGCGCTGCCGCCGGGCGGGGCGCCTGCTCGCGCACTACGGGCACTGGCGCGGGGGCCGGCTCGCGCAGCGGCTGGTCGGCTTTAAGTGGTTTGGTGTCTTTCACCGGCTTTTCGCTTTCCGGGTTTGCCGGCAGCGGCTGATTGAAAATGTACCAGTTGGCCGAATTGGGCTGAGGTGGAGCAGCGGGCGGCGTAGTCTGGGCCGCTAACGGGCCAGCCAGGGCAAAAAGCAGTGAAGACAGGTAGTATTTCATCAATCAAAAAACTACCCTGAGTGGGGCAGGCCTGGCAAATTTACGTCGGCCGACGCGGCCCCGCCTTTCGGCCCCGACCTTTGGCCTCAGCCCCCTAGTTTAAGCTGCCTTGTCTGCCGTGCTGCGCCTGCTTCGTTTTCATGACCTCGACCCGGCCCGCTGGGACGCCTGCGTGGCAGCTAGCCCCGGTGCGCCACCCTACGTGCAGGCCTGGTGGCTGGCCGCCACCGCTGGCCGCTGGAATGCCGTAGTCGAGCTGGGCCCGGCCGGCGAGTACCGTTCGCTGCTGCCGCTGCCTACCAAGTGGCGGCCCTGGGGCCGGGTGGCCTACCAGCCGCTCTTCACCCAGCAGCTGGGCTTGGTGCTGACCGCCGCAAGCCAGCAGCGCGAGCTGACCGCGTACCTGGAATTGGCCAAACGCTATTGCACCCGGCTTTACCAACAGCTGCCGCCTAGCCAATGGCAGTTGCCTAAGTTGCCGCGCGGCTACACAGCCACCGAGCGCTGCACCTATCAAGTGAGTCTGGCGCCGGCTTATGCCGACTTGCTGGCGGGCTACACGGCCGAGTATCGCCGCCGCCTGCGCCAAAACCTGCGCTTGGCCCAGCCGCTAACGGTAACGGCGGGCCACGACCTGGACGCGCTAATCCGGGTTTTCTTATCGTATCGCGGCCCCACTCACACTGGCTTGCAACCCCGCCACTACGAGCCCCTGCGGCGCGTGTATGCCGCCGCCCGGGCCCGGGGGCAAGCCGAGCTGCGCGAAGTGCGGACGCCGGCTACGGGCGAGCTGCTGGCCGGCGCCCTGTTCATCCACCACGCCGGGGGCGTGATTTACCTGTTTGCGGCCGTGACGTCGGCTGGGCGCGCCGCCAAGGCACCCATGCTGCTGCTCGACGATGCCCTGGCCCGCCACGCCGGGCAGCCGGGCCAGGTATTCGACTTTGAGGGGGGCAGTGTGCCGGGCATTGGGCGTTTCTTCGCCAATTTCGGGGCGCGGTCCGTACGCTACCCGGCCCTCTCTTTTACTTCTACTTCCTGGCTTTCAACATGGATGCGCCCCTGACCTCTCCCGAATCGCTAGCTCCGGCCGCCCCAGCTTTGCCCACCGACCGCCTGCGCGTGGTGTGTGCCGAGCCCAGCATTGCCAATCATTTTTTGGCCGAGCTGCGCGATGTCGACGTTCAGAAAGACAGCCTACGCTTCCGGCGCAACCTCCAGCGCCTGGGCGAAATCATTGCCACCCGCATCAGCGTCCAGCTTAGTTATACGCCACAGTCGGTGCGCACGCCGCTAGGGGAGGCCCCCAGCCAGCTGCTGCGCGATTTTCCGGTGCTGGCCACTGTGTTGCGGGCGGGCCTGCCATTTCATCAGGGCTTCCTCAATTACTTCGACCAAAGCCCGAGTGCTTTCGCGGCAGCTTACCGCATCGAGGGCACGGCCCAGGTGCAGGTGCAGCTCGACTACCTCACTGCCCCGCGCCTCGACGAGCGGGTGCTCATCCTGGCCGACCCCATGCTTGCCACCGGCAAAAGCCTCGTGCAAACCTACCGCGCCATGCTGCGCTTCGGCACCCCGCGCCAGGTGCACATCGCGGCCGTTATTGCCTCGCCCGAAGGGGTGGCCTACGTGATGCGCGAAATCCCGGAAGCCACGCTCTGGGTGGCCGCCGTTGATGAGAAGCTTAATGAACAGGCCTACATACTGCCCGGGCTAGGCGATGCTGGCGATTTGGCTTTTGGTAGTAAAATTTAGGATTGTAGCTAGTGGCTTCGCGTTGGCTGCCGTATCTTCATCAGATACAAGCCTTTTGAACGGTGACAAACGAAATTTTTATCACTACTACTGGCTTCTTTCGTATCAGGGCAAATGCTGGCACGAAAACAGCTATTCACCACTAGCACTTAAATTTCAAGGCCTAGCGCATAGATTGATACAGGAAATTGTCTATTTTTGCTGTCCTACCTGTTTTAAAGTGTTGGTTGGGCTGCTAGTTTATTGTTATTCCTGTATTAGTGTTACACTTTGCCATGAAGCTTGCCTCCGTTTTCCTACTTAGCACCGTAAAATTTTTAGGCGGTCCGCTAGCGGGCAGTAGCATGGGGCTGGGGTTTTGGCCCACGCTCGCCCTCACCGTGGCGGGTATGATGACGAGTGTCTTTATCATTTCCGGGGTGGGCCGGGCTTGGGTGCGCCACCGCCAGCAGCAGCGCCGCCTGCGCCGGGCGCCGGTGTTTTCCAAGCGTTCGCGCAATATCATCAAGGTATTTAAGCGCTTCGGCATGGGAGGCATCGCGTTTCTGACGCCTATTCTGCTCTCGCCCATCGGGGGCACCGTCATTGCCACGCTGCTAGGGGTGCCGCGCCAGCGTATCCTGCTGCACATGCTTTGGAGCGCCGTGCTGTGGGGAGGTGTCCTCACCCTGGCAAGCACCCGCATTGGGCACTTGCTGCACCACTAGAAGCGTAAAAGAAATAAAGCCGGCCGTTCAACACCTTTGCTAAGGCTGTTGAACGGCCGGCTTTATTCTTAGGTCTCAGCTTAGCTGCTTCTGCGCCGGGGCCGGGCCTTAATGGCTTTCATGCCCGGCGCCGAAGCGCCCTTTTTACCTGGGTTCTTCTTGGCGCCTTTCTGGCTTTTTTTGCGGCCTTCCTCAAAGGGCTTGCCCGTGCGCTTGTCGATGGTTACGCCCGGCTTTATCCACTCCTTCTTCTCGTGGAAGGCGCCCGCAAAGTCGGGGTCTTCGCGGCGGCGCTGCTCGTCGAGCACGCGGGCGTGGGCTTGCTTCTCGAGGAAAGGCGTGGTCGTAATTTCCACTTCAGCTGGAATGGGCAGTAGCGGAATCTCCTGGCGAATCATGTCCTGAATGCGCTCGATGTGCTGCCGCTCGGCGGGGTTGGCAAACGTGATGGCTGCGCCGGTGTGCCGCGCCCGGCCGGTGCGCCCAATGCGGTGCACATAGTCGTCGTATATCAGCGGCACGTCGAAGTTCACCACGTGGCTCACCTGCGGTACATCGATGCCCCTAGCGGCCACATCGGTCGCCACCAGGTAGCGCACGTTGCCTTCTTTAAAGGCGTCCATGCTGTTGAGGCGGGCATTTTGCCCTTTGTTGCCGTGTATCACGCGCACCTCCCCAATGGGTGCTTTGCGCTGTAGGAAGCGCGCTATTTCATCGGCGTTCTCCTTGGTGCGGGCAAAGAGCATAACGCGCGTCATCTCCTCGGCATCGCGGTGCAGCAGATACTCTAGCAGGTTAATCTTAGTGGCCAGGTTGGGCACTTCGTAGAGGCTCTGGGTCACCGTTTGGGCGGGCTGAGCGGGCGGCGTCACCTCCACGCGCACCGGAAACTCCAGAAATTCCTCGCTCAATTGGGTTACGCGCTCGGGCATGGTGGCCGAAAACAGCACATTTTGCCGTTTGCGCGGGATGATTTCCAGGATGCGCCGAATCTGGGGCATGAAGCCCATGTCCATCATCTTGTCGGCCTCGTCGAGCACCAGCGTAGTCAGGTTTTTCAGCACCAGGTCGCCCTTCAGGTAAATCTCCATCAGGCGCCCGGGCGTGGCAATGAGGATATCGAGCCCCGCCTTTATCGTTTCAATCTGGGTTTTCGGCCCTAGCCCGCCGTAGATGGCATAAATCCGCAAGTCGGTGTAAGTAGCCAGCGCCTTGAGGTGCTTCTCAAGCTGAATAGCCAGCTCGCGCGTGGGTGCCAGAACGAGGGCGCGGGGGTGCTCGCCCTGCGCATATTTCACCTTCATGAGCAGCGGCAGGCCGAAGGCGGCCGTTTTGCCGGTGCCGGTTTGGGCAATGCCGAGCACGTCGTGGCCGGCCAGCAGCAGCGGAATGGTTTGTACCTGCACCGGTGTGGGCTCGGTGAAGCCAGCCTCGGCTACGGCAGTGAGTAATTGCTTGTTAAGCTTGAAGTCGGTGAACGCGGCGGGGGTATCCATAGCGCAAAGGTCGGGCTATTTTGCTGCGCGGGGCGCAAGGAGCAGTTTTAACCAGCTTGGCTGCTGGGGCAGCTACTAGTGATTTTTTAATGTAAAATCTTGCAAAGTTTAGCCGATTGCGTATCTTTGCACCCACAAACCACCACACGGTAGATATAGCTCAGCTGGTTAGAGCGTCGGATTGTGATTCCGAAGGTCGTGGGTTCGAGCCCCATTATTTACCCGCAAGGAAGTCCCCGGATGCGAATCCGGGGACTTTTTTTGTTATTTGCATAGTTGCGTCTTCAAACGCCTCCTTTTCTTTTTACCCTAATTACTCGCGATGAGTCTGCTCGTAATCGGCTCCGTGGCCTTCGACGCCCTGGAAACTCCCTTCGGCAAAACCGATAAAATCATCGGTGGCGCAGCTACCTACATCAGCCTCTCGGCTTCGTACTCGACCAAGCCGGTGAACCTGGTAGCCGTGGTAGGTGGAGATTTTCCGCAGTCCGATATTCAGATTCTGAAAAGCCACGGCGTGAACACCGAGGGCCTGCAAATCAAACAGGATGAGAAGTCGTTTTTCTGGTCGGGCAAGTATAATAAAGACCTCAACTCGCGCGAAACCATCACGACGGAGCTGAACGTGCTAGGGTCGTTCGACCCCATCATCCCCGACAGCTACCTCGATTGCAAGTACCTGATGCTGGGCAACCTGGCTCCGCAGGTGCAGCGCCTCGTTATTCAGCGCCTCGTGAACCGTCCCAAGCTTATCGTGCTCGATACGATGAACTTCTGGATGGACATCGCGGCCGAAGAGCTGCTGGCCACCATCGAGATGGTGGATGTGCTCAGCATCAACGACGAGGAAGCCCGCCAGCTGTCGGGCGAGTACTCGCTGGTGAAGGCTGCCCGTAAAATTCTGGCGCTAGGGCCTAAGTTTCTCATTATCAAGAAGGGCGAGCACGGTGCGCTGCTTTTTCATAAGAACAAGACGTTCTTTGCCCCGGCCCTGCCGCTGGAAGAAGTATTCGACCCTACCGGCGCCGGCGACACCTTCGCGGGCGGCTTCATCGGCCACATCGCCGCCACCGACGATTGCTCGTTCGAGAACCTCAAGCGTGCCGTTATTCATGGCTCGGCCATGGCCTCGTTCTGCGTCGAGAAGTTCGGTACTGAGCGCCTGCTCAACCTCACCCAGGAAGAAATCGAAGCCCGCGAAGCCCAGTTTGAAGAACTAGTGCGCGTGCAGCCGGCCAGCGTAACGGCTTAGTTTACAGCAAGCTCGGCATGACGTTCTTTTTTACGACTTTTTGTTTTATAGGTAACCCACTGAAAAATGCAAAGCTGGCTGCGCAAAAACCGCGGGGAAATCATCTGTCTGAGCGCCTTTGCCTTGGTGATGGGCACCGACCTGCGCCTGCCGGTCGTCAGCATCTTGCAGCGCGGCCTGCTGGCTAGCGGGCTGTGGCGCGCCACGCCCCCGGCTAGCCAGCAGGCTGGGCCACAGGTTCAGCTAGCCAGCCTGCGCACTGACTATCCCTATCCGCTGCCGCTGCTTACGCTTGATGGCCGCCCGGCCAACCTGCGCCAGTTTCGGGGCAAGGCCGTGCTGGTAAACCTATGGGCCAGCTGGTGCCCGCCGTGCCTGGCCGAAATGCCGGGCTTGCAGGCGCTGTACCAAAAAACGGATACCAGCAAGGTGGCCTTCGTGCTCATCTCGCTCGATGCCAACCCCAACAAGGCCAAGGCGTTGCTGAAGCGCAAGGGTTACACAATGCCGGTGTTTTTCCCGGCTGCGCCGCTGCCCGCGCCGTTCGATTCACCTTCGATTCCTTCCACCGTTATCCTGACCCCTAGCGGCCGGCTGGCCGACCGCCACGACGGCATGGCCGACTACGACACGCCCGCGTTTCGGACAGCTCTTGAAAAGCTGGGTGCCGGTGGCTAGCCTCGACCGTACTTTGTGAGCGCCTAGGCCGCTTAGGCGCCCGGCCAAGCAACCCCAGCGTGCGCCAAGCGGTAAAAGGATAAGCAAGTATCTATCACCTTTCCCTTTTCCCGCCATGTCACTCGCCAAGAAAGAAACCGACCTCACAAACGATAAAACGTCTGTTAACCCTGCTGCCAATACCAAGAGAAAAAGCACGCAGGTGCAGAGCCCGAATACCATGGACGTATCGGCCCACGGCAACACCACCGATGGCAATAGCGCCGGCCACGGCGTCAATAACATCCGCAATAACCCGCAGGGCAATAAGCCGATGTCGGTAAACAGCGGCAAAGTGGGCAAAGGCGGCGACGCCAAGCACTAGTCGCTGTTTAGCAAGCAAAGGCCCGGGAGCTTGAGTTAACTCAAGCTCCCGGGCCTTTGCTTGTGCGTTAAAATTCCCAGCCCAGCCACTTGGCGAAGCCGGCGCGTTGCGCCTCGTCGGCCTCGGCTAGCTTCTCCACGGCGTAGCGCGGGCCGAAGTGCGCCCCCGGTAGCGCCGCCAGCTCTATCAGCAACAGGCGGTTTTGGCGGAATACGGCCACTTCATAGTGCGGCGCCTCGGTGCTGAGCAGGCTTTGCAGGTTCATATCTACACGGCGCCCGTTGATAGCCACAATCTCATCATCGACGGTAAGTGCTAGGGCGGCCGGTGAGCCGGGCCAGATGTACGTCACCTCAGTGCGCTCGTTTTTCACCACCGTGCGGAAGCCAAAAGTGCCTTCTGAGGCCGAGGCATTTTCATAAGCCACAAGGTGGCAGCCCACGGTGCGCAGCGCCTTGTCGAGCGGCTCATGCAAAGGCGCGGTACCGTTGATAAACTTGTCGAAGTACACCTGCATCTTACGGCCGGCCACTTCGCTCACGATGCGGGCGTAGTCCTCGTCGGTATAGCCCTTACCCGTTTTGCCGAACTCTTCGTAGAGGCGGCGCATCACGTCGTCGAGGCTACGAGCGTGGCCGTGCAGCTGCCGCAGCGTGAGGTCGAGCAACAGGGCCGCCAGGGCCCCTTTGTGGTACACGCTCACCTTGCGGTCGGGCACGCCGGGCTTGTAGCCATCGAGCCAGAGGTCCATGCTGGCGTCAGCCAGGCTCAGATTCTGGCCGCCAGCGTCGTCGTAATGCTTGCGCAGCACAATATTCAACTCCTCAAAATACTGGCTAGGGGTGCGCACCTTGCTACGAGCCAGCAAATACTCTCCGTAGTAAGTTGTGACGCCCTCGGCGATGTAGCAAGTGCGGAAATAGTTTTCGCGGGCATAGTCGTAGGGCTGCATCTCGGCCGGCCGGATGGCCTTGATGTTCCAGGTATGAAACAGCTCGTGGCAGCTTACGCCCAGCAGCTCCTTATATAGTGCCTCCTGCATCAGTAGCTCGGCGGGGCCTAGCACAATCACCGTCGAGTTGTGGTGCTCCACGCCGTGGTAGTGCTTGTAGGGCAAAAACTGGTTCAGGAAGTGATAATCCTGCACCGGGAAGCTGCCGAAAAGCGTCAGCTGTTCCTCCGAAAAAGCCTTAAAATCGGCTAGCAGCTTCGGCCAGTTAAGTAGCGCCTCCTCGCCCTGCGCCCACACGTGGAACGGCAGCCCGCCGGCCTCGTACTGCTGGTGCTGAATAGTGGGGCTAGCGATGAGCGGGGCGTCGGCCAGCTGGTCAAAATTGCTGGCCTGCAAGGTGTTGGGCAACGTTTGGGGCAGGCCGCAGGCCAGGCGCCAGTCTACTGGCAAGTCGAGCGTGAGCTGGCAAGGGGCGTCCTGGTGCCCTTCGGCATATAGTAGCGCCTGCACCGGGTTGAGGTAGAGCTGGGTGGCGTCGAGCCACGAGCCGCCCGCGTCCATCTGGTGCGCGTAGAAGTTGTAGCGCACCCGCACGCTGCGGCCGGCCGCGCCGGGCACCTCCCAGCGGTCCTTGGTGGTTTTGCGGTAGGGCAGGGGCTCGTCGGTTTCGGCGTCGCTAATCTCCACGCGCTGAATCTTCTGGGCAAAATTTTGCAGCTCGTAGCGGCCGGGGCGCCAGGCCGGTAGCTGCAGGGCTAGCGGGCCGCTGGCCTCGGCCGGCACCTCCACCATGAGCTGAATTTGCAGGTAAAACGTGAGCGGATTCTCGAACGAAACGTGGTAGTAAGTCATGAGCGGCGGCAGCGAAAGCAACGAGTAAAACTAGCCCTAGCGAGGCAGAAGGAGCGTAGCCAGTACGTAGAACATCGCCCCCATCGCTGTCAGGCTGAGCCAAGAGCCGCCTTATCGGGTTGATTGCTTGCTATTCTAAATACAAATCCGTACCTTTGCCGGCCCAACTCGCAATTTGACCGGACATGAAACGTACCTATCAACCCTCGCAGCGCAAGCGCCGCAACAAGCACGGTTTCCGCAACCGTATGGAAACAGCTAACGGCCGCAACGTGCTGGCCCGTCGCCGCGCCAAAGGCCGCAAGCGCCTCACCGTATCGGACGAAGGCCGTCACAAGCGCTAGTATCTTAGGCTGTTAGCACCTAGCTGATGGCTTTAAGCTAGCAGGTAGCCGCATTGTTGGGGCAGGTTGTTTTCTGGCGACGCCAGGAATCACTGCCGCTACAATGCGGCTTCGCTATTTTACCCCCTTACCGCCGTGGAAGAGCCAGCTGCTACCACCCAACCCGCATCCGCCAGCCGAACCTATACTTTTCCGAAGGCCGAGCACCTGTGCAGCAAGAAGCTGATTGAGCAGCTCTTCAGCCGGAAAAATCCATCGCTAGGGGTGTATCCGCTTCGCCTGACCTGGCTGGCGGCGCCGGCGCGCACTACTGCCCCGCCCCAGGTGCTGATTACGGTGCCCAAGCGCACCTTTAAGCGGGCCGTCGACCGCAACCGCCTCAAGCGCCTCGTGCGCGAGGCCTATCGCCTTAATAAATACCGCCTTAGCGAAGCCGAAGGCGGCCATGCGGTGGCCGTGCTGGGTATTCTGTACACCGGCAAAGAAAAAAGTGAGCTGGCGCTGGTCGAAAAAAAATTAATTTCTGGGCTGAATCGTTTGCTGGCAGAATCTATCGTGCAACCCGCGCCGTAGTTTCGATTATCTTCACGTCAGTATACGTACGGGCGCGCAAGGCGGCGTTTGGCAGGTGAGGCGGGCAGCCTCGCGTAGTGCCACCGCTGTTACGGCGCTCAGCTATTCAATTGCCCGATGACAATCCGTAAAAAACTACTCGCTACTCTTGGTCTTGGCGCGCTCGGTCTGGTCAGCTTTCGGGCCGCATCCGATAGCGACCGCTACTTCGAGATTGCCAAAAACCTCGATATTTTCGCCACCTTGTTTAAGGAGGTGAACACGTACTACGTGGACGAGATTACGCCCGGCAAGCTGGTGAAAACGGGCATCGACGGCATGCTGAAGTCGCTGGACCCCTATACCAATTACATTCCGGAAGACGATATAGAGGACTTCCGTACGCTCACTACGGGGCAGTATGGCGGTATCGGCATTGAGGTGGCTAGGCGTAATGGCAAATTTGTAGTACAGAGTGCCTATGAGGGCTACCCAGCCCAAAAAGCAGGGCTGCTGCCTGGCGATGAGATACTGACTATCAATAGTATCAATCTGGATAAGAAATCCAGCTCGGATATCAACAAGCTGCTGCGCGGCCAGGCCAACTCGGTGGTGAAGCTGATGGTGACGCGCTACGGCCAGGATAAGCCGGTCGAGATTGAGGTGACCCGCGACCGCATCCAGGTAGACAACGTGCGCTACTACGGCATGCTCACCAACGACATTGGGTACTTCCAGCTAGGGGGCTTCACGATGGATGCGGGCCGCGAAGTGCGCAATGCGGTGGTAAAGCTTAAGGAGAAAGGCGCGAAGAAAATCGTATTCGATATTCGCGACAACCCCGGCGGCCTGCTGAACGAAGCCGTAAACATCTCCAACCTTTTCGTGGACAAAGGCTTGGACGTGGTGAGCACCAAGGGTAAGGTGACGGAATGGAACAAAACCTATAAGGCGCTCGACGTGCCGCTCGATACCCAGATGCCGATTGCCGTTATCACGAGTAACCGCTCGGCCTCAGCTTCGGAAATTGTGTCGGGTGTCTTGCAGGACTACGACCGCGCCGTGCTGGTGGGCGAGCGCACCTTCGGTAAGGGCCTTGTGCAGGCCACCCGGCCGCTGAGCTACAACTCGCAGCTCAAAGTGACCACGGCTAAGTATTATATCCCGAGCGGGCGCTGCATTCAGGAAATCGACTACTCGCACCGCGCCGAAGATGGTGCGCTCAGTAAATTTCCCGACTCGTTGCGCACGGCGTTTAAAACCCAGGCCGGCCGCACGGTGTACGACGGTGGGGGAGTGGCCCCCGACATTGACGTGCAGGACCGCGAGATTGCGGATATTACCCGCGTGCTCATTCAAAAGGGCTATCTCTTTGACTTTGCCACCCGCTACCGCGCCGAGCACGCTACCATTGCCCCGGCCCGCGACTTCAAGCTGGCCGATGCTGACTATCAGAAGTTTGTAACGTATCTGCAAGGCAAGAGCATGGCCTACAGCACCGACGCCGAGCGCGTGCTCACCGACCTCACCAAAAAGGTGAAAGAGGAAAAGCACTACGACGACGTGAAGCCCGAGCTAGATGCCATCAAGCGTAAAGTAGCGGCCAACAAAACCAACGACTTACAGCGCTTTAAGCCCGAAATTCGGGAGTTGCTCGAAGAAGAAATAGCCTCGCGCTACTACTACGAGAAGGGCCGCACCGAAGCAGGCTTTGACGACGACCTTAATATCCAGGCGGCCATCGCGGTGCTCAACGACCCCAACCGCTACGCGGCATTACTGAAGCCAGGCGGGCAGGCTGCTAGCGCCCGCAAGTCGGCGGGTACGAAATAGAAAAGAGGCGTCATAAGTGACGCCTCTTTTAATTTATTGCAACAATGAATATCTCTGCTTTAGTCGACATTATTCAAGCTGCTAAATGCACAGCTAGAATCAAAATAAAGGGGCGATTGGATGCAAGTAGCTGGTCTTGGATTATTATACCAGTTCCAAGCTACATTGAGCTTGGCTCAGTTGGGCCTTGGCCAGTTCGTGATGTTGAATGGGTAGAGATAAATCCTGTCACTATGGAGCATACAGGGCGCCTCATACCTCCCAAGCGTATAGATAACATAGCTCAAATTGAGGAAGGCCTGCGTCAAGCGAACATAGATTACACCACCTTAGATGGTATTGTCCACATTCCATTGCTAAAAGCGGTTTTCTAGCGGGGACTACTCTGGCGCTAGTAATAGTTTAACTAAGTAGAACTCGCGCTAGTGTTTGTTCTAAAGCTAATAATAAGCCCCCTCCACCAAATAGCCCTGCACATAATCCCGAATACCCTCCTCCAGCGTCGCAAAAGGGCGCTCGTAGCCGATGCTGCGGAGCTTGCGCATGTCGGCCTCGGTGAAGTACTGGTAGGTGTCGCGGATATCTTCGGGGGTGTCGCGGAAGCGGATGTCGGCGGGCTGGCCCATCGCGGCGAAAGTATTGAGCGCGAGGTCCATGAACGTGCGGGCCTGGCCGGTGCCGAGGTTGTAGAGGCCCGAGTGCGTGCGGTGGTGCAGCAGGAAGTAACATACTTCCACCACGTCTTTCACATACACGAAATCGCGCATCTGGCCGCCGTCTACATACTCGGGGTTGTGCGAGCGGAAGAGCTGCATGCTGCCGTTTTCGCGAATCTGGCGGAAGGCGTGCAGGATAACCGAGGCCATGCGGCCCTTGTGGTATTCGTTGGGGCCGTAGACGTTGAAAAACTTGAGACCAGCCCAGAAATAAGGCTTCTCCTCCTGGGCTAGGGCCCATTTGTCGAAGTCGTTTTTCGACTCGCCGTAGGGGTTGAGCGGGCGCAGTTGGTAGGGTAGGGCATCGTCCTGGTCGGAGTAGCCGAGGCGGCCGTCGCCGTAGGTGGCGCCGCTGCTGGCATACACCAGCGGCAGGTTGTAGCGCACGCAGGCCTGCCACATCTGCTTGCTATAGTTGAGGTTGAGCAGGTCGAAGATGGCCGGGTCCTGCTCGGTGGTATCGGTGCGGGCGCCGAGGTGGAAGATGAATTCTACCTGCTCGTGGTTGGCGTCGAGCCACGGAAAGAACTCTTCGCGGTCGACGTACTCGCGCAGCTTTTTGCCGTGAATGTTGGGCAGCTTTTTCTCAATAGCGAAATTATCGACCACCACGAGGTCGTTGAAATTGGCGGCGTTGAGGCGGGAGACTAGGCAGCTGGCGATGAAGCCGGCGGCGCCGGTGACGACTATCATATCGAGGAGAATTAAGGCCTAAAGGTAGCAAGGGCGGCCGGCGCTAGGGCCGCCGCCTACCTTTGCAGCCATGCGCGTTTCGCTCTACCTACCGCTGGGGCTGCTTGGTTTGCTAGCCTGCCAGCCCGAAAATAAGCCGACTACTGCCCCCGCCACCATGCAGGTGCACGACGACCTGGGCCGGGCCCTCACGCTGCCCGCCCACCCGCGCCGGGTGCTGGCGCTAGCCCCCAGCCTCACCGAAACGCTCTATGCCGTGGCCGATACGGCTACTATCATTGCCCGCACGCAGGTTGATGACTACCCCGCCGCGGTCCTGCGCAAGCCCCTCGTGAACTCGTATCCGCTCGATATGGAGCGCCTGGTGGCGCTGCACCCCGATGTGGTATTCACCATCGAAGGCATTACCCCGCCCGATGCAGCTGCTCGCCTGGGCCAGCTGGGCATCCCGGTCTATTATCAGAAATACCGGCGCGTGGCCGACGTGCTGCGCGGTATCAACGACATAGGCCGGCTGCTGGGCCGCCCGGCGCAGGCCAAGCGCCTGACCGATTCGCTGCAAGCGCAACTCAACGGGCTAGCGAAGCCGGTGCCGGGCGCTGCACGGCCCACGGTGCTGGCGCTAGCCTCGGCCGACCCCATTTATGTGTATGGGCAGAATACCCTGTTCACGGATGAGATAAGGCTGGCGGGGGGGCAGAACGCGGTGCGCGATACCTTTCCACAGCCCTTCCCGGCCCTGACGCGCGAATACGTTCTGAAGATGAACCCAGAGGTGCTACTGGGTGGTCGCTTTGGCAAGCTGGACAGCACGTTCTTTAAAAACAACCCCGAGCTGCGCCGTACCCGCGCCTACCAGACCCGGCGCGTGTACGCTACCACGCCCAACCTACTGCAACGGCCCAGCCCACGCATCGTAGAGGCCGTACGCGAGCTGCAAGCCCTTTTGCGTAAGTAGCTTATGCCCGCTACGCACCCCGGCCGCTGGCTCTTGGCGGGCATCCTGCTCACGCTGCTGCTACTCGGGCTAGGGCTGCGGGTAGGCTCGTATGCTACTGATTATGCCTTCATTATCAAGACACTGCGCCACTATGACCCAACTGACCCGGCGCAGCTAGTACTGGTGCAGCTGCGGCTGCCGCGGCTGCTGCTGGCCTGGCTGGCGGGGGCTAGCCTCGCGCTGAGCGGCTACTTATTGCAAACGCTGGTTACGAACCCGCTGGCCGACCCCTACCTGCTCGGCACGGCGTCGGGGGCGTCGCTGGGGGCCATTGTGGCCTATTTATTTTTTCCGGCGCTTACGCTGAGCGGGCTGTATTTGCCGCCGCTGGCGGCTCTGGCGGGCGGGCTGCTGGCTACGGTGCTGGTGGTGGCCATCGGCTCGCGGCGGGGGCGGGTGCTGCCGGCGCCGCTGCTGCTGGGCGGCGTGGCGGTGGGCGCCCTGGCCGCGGCGCTAGGGTCCCTCATTACGTTTTTGAAGGCTGACCAAGGCAATTTGCAGGTGGTGGTATTTTGGGCGTTTGGGTCGTTTGAGCGGGCTAGCTGGGCGGTGCTGGGCTACCCGGCCGCCGTGCTGGCGGGTAGCCTGGCACTGCTGATTTTTTTGCAGAAAGACCTGAACATCTTGTTGCTAGGGGAGGAGCGAGCGCAGGCACTGGGCCTGCCGGTGGCGCGGCTGCGCTGGCTGCTGCTGGCGCTGGTGGCGGCGCTCACGGGTGGGGTAGTAGCCTTGTGCGGGCCGGTGGGCTTTGTGGGGCTGGTGGTGCCGCACCTCACGCGGGGGCTGTTGGGCACGGCGGGGCGGGCCAACCTGGCGTTTTGCGCGGTGCTGGGTGGGGGCTTTCTGCTGGCCTGCGACTTGCTGGCCCGGCTGCTTTATCCGCCGGCTGGCCTGCCGGTGGGGCTAGTGACTGCCCTGCTGGGGGTACCGTTTTTCGTATCTTTGCTGCGCAAAACAAGCTGATTGTTGGCTGTTAATTGTTGATTGCTGAGTAATAAACTTCTCATAGTCAGCTTGCCAGCCAATAATCAACAATTAACAAGCAACAACCAGATGCTATACGTCAGCCGCCGCGAGCACTTTAACGCCGCCCACAAGCTCTACAACCCCGCCTGGAGCCCGGAGCGCAACGCGGAGGTATTCGGCCCCTGCGCCAACGAAAACTGGCACGGCCACAACTACGAAATGATAGTGACCGTGAAGGGCCAGCCCGACCCCGACACCGGCTTCGTAGTGGACCTCAAGGCCCTCAGCGACCTTATCCGCACGCATATTACCGAGCAGGTAGACCACAAAAACCTCAACCTCGACGTGCCGTTTCTGAAAGGACAGCTGGCTAGCACCGAGAACCTGGCCGTGGCCTTCTGGCAAATATTGCAGCGCGAGCTGCCAGCCATTACACCGGCCCAGTTGCATTGCATCAAGATTTACGAAACGCCCCGCAACGCGGTAGAGTACTTCGGCTAGGGCCGTTTGTCAGGCTGAGGAACGAAGCATCTTATCACGGCGGCGTTTATCAGAAATTAGCAACCCCAGCGGCGCAGGCGTGAGAAGGTCCTTCGCAAGCTCAGGATGACTTAAAAAGGTGAAGTACTATCTAATAGCCGGCGAGCGCTCCGGCGACACCCACGCCGCCCACCTCTTGCGCGAATTGAAGAGCCAGGACCCGGGCGCCGACTTCCGCTACTGGGGCGGCGACCAAATGGAGGCCGAAGGCGGCCACCTCGTGCGCCACTACCGCGAGCTGGCCGTGATGGGCTTTTGGGAAACGGCTACCAGCCTGCTCAAATTCCGGGGGTTTCTGAAGCAGTGCCAGGCCGATATCCTGGCTTATCGCCCCGATGTGCTGATACTCGTGGACTATGGCGGGTTCAATCTGCGCATGGCGGCCTGGGCCAAGGCGCACGGCATCCGGGTGTTTTACTATATCTCGCCCAAAATCTGGGCCTGGAATCAGAGCCGGGTCGAGAAAATTAAAGCACTGGTAGATAAGATGTTCGTTATTCTGCCTTTCGAGTCCGAGTTCTACCAGCGCTTCGAGTACAAGGTCGATTACATCGGCAACCCCACGGCCGATGAGGTAGCTGCCTTCCAGCAAGACCCCAATTTCATGGCCCAGCACGGGCTCGACCCCGAGCGCAAGATTATTGCCGTGCTGCCGGGCTCGCGCAAGCAGGAAATCGAAGAAATGCTGCACGAGATGCTGGCCGTGCTGCCCGCGTTTCAGGACTACCAGTTTGTGGTGGCGGCCGTGAGCAACCTCGACCGCGCCTACTACGCCCACTTCGAGCGCAACGGCATCAAGCTCGTGTTCGACCAGGCCTACGACCTGCTGAGCCGGGCTAGCGCGGCCCTCGTGACGAGCGGCACGGCCACCCTCGAAACGGCCCTGTTTGGGGTGCCGCAAGTGGTGTGCTACCGCACCAGCGGCCTCACCTACATGATTGGGAAGGCCGTGATTAAGGTGCCCTACATCTCGCTCGTCAACCTCATTGTGGGCCGCACGGTGGTGGAAGAATTTATTCAGGGCGACTTCACGGCCCGCAACCTGCTCGACGAGCTTAAGCGCCTGCTCACCGACGAGGCCTACATCGCAAAGCAAAAAGCCGGCTATGCCGAGCTGCGCGAAAAGCTGGGCCAGCACAATGCTGCCCGCCAGGCCGCCGCACTGATGATTAATTATTTGGGTGAAAAGCAGGCCGCCGCTTAGGCCGGAGGCAGCTACGCGAGCGCGTGGAGCGCCTGAACATTTGGGCCGGCTTGGTTATTTAGGTAGCCAGGCCGGCCCTACTAGTTTAAGGCCCGGCTAGCCCTATGCTGCCCTCCCTTTCTTCTGCCCAGGCCAGCGCCGAGCGCACCACCGTGCAGCGCGTGGTGGGCACCACGCTCACGCGCGCTACCGACGTGCTGGCCATCGAGGCTCCGCTCGAAATCAGCTTGGAATACGGCCCTAGCGGCCAGCGCCAAACCCACAGCCTGGCCGTGACCATGCGCACACCCGGCCACGACGCCGAGCTGGTGGCGGGCTTTCTGCTGAGCGAGGGCATTATCAACAGCCCGGCCGACATTGAGTCGCTAGCCCACCACGCCGACCCGCGCCGGCCCAAGGAGCGCGGCAACGTGCTGCGCGCGGTGCTGGCCCCGGGCGTGGTGCTGGAGCTCGACCGGCTGGAGCGGCACTTCTACACCACTTCGAGCTGCGGGGTGTGCGGCAAAACCAGCATCGACGCAGTGAAGGCCACCAGTTGCCCAGTGCCGCCATCGCCCGCTAGCCCCCGGGTGCCGGCCAGCCTCATTTATGCGCTGCCCGGGCGGCAGCGGGCGGCCCAGCCGGTGTTTGAGCAAACGGGCGGCCTGCACGCCACGGCCCTGTTTTCGGCCGAAGGCGAACTATTGCTGCTGCGCGAAGACGTAGGCCGCCACAATGCCTTTGATAAAGTGGTGGGCGCGGCCCTGCTGGCCGGCCAGCTGCCGCTGGGCCAGCATATTGCGCTGCTGAGTGGCCGGGCCAGCTTCGAGCTGGTGCAGAAGGCTGCCCTGGCAGGCGTGGCTATTCTGGCCGCCGTGGGTGCGCCAAGCAGCCTGGCCGTAGAAGCCGCCGAAGAGTTTGGCCTCACGCTGCTGGGCTTTGTGCGCGGCGACCGCTTTAATATTTACACCCATGCCCAGCGCATCGCCCCCGCATAACCCCCACAACGAGCAAACCTCAGCACCAAAAACCAGCCGGCCCGCTTCAGCGGGCGTATCTGCGAAATCCGTTTAATCCGTTTGAATCTGCGGTCATGAAACTACGACTGGAAGAAAACTCCCTGCGCCTGCGCTTGTCGGAGGCCGAAGTGCAGCAGTTCGCCGCCACTGGGCGGGTGGCGTATAGCATTGCGTTTGGGCCGGGCCCGGCCCAAACGCTGCTCTACTCCTTGGAGCGCCTGCCGGCGGCTAGCCCAGCCACAGCCGTGCAGGTGCGCTACGAAGCTGGTGCGCTGGCCGTGGAAGTGCCAGATAGCGTGGCCCGCAACTGGACCGGTACCGAAAACATTGGTTTTAAAGGCCTGGTTTTGGTAGCTGAAGGCCGGGAATTACGTATTCTGGTTGAAAAAGACCTGGACAGTCAACACTAGGATTTATTTAATAACCGGCTCGCCGCCTTAGCTTGTTCTACCTTCGTTCTCAGCCCACCCTTTACTACCCCTATTGATATGGAAGAGTCTCCCATCAACGACCCGAGCAAGGCGGGCAAAACCGAGCAGCAGGGCGCCCAGCAAAACGCGCCCAAGAGCGGCGAGCGTCCCGACCAGGGCACAGCGCCTACCAACGACCACTACCGCCCCGACCCCCAGGGCGAGCGCGACCAGCGTCACATTCCGGCCCCCGACGTGGCCGGCGCCAAGTATAAAAACCCGGTGCTGGCCCAGCCCACCGAGGAGCTGACTGGCCTGCGGCTCGAAAAGCGCATGAAAATAGCGGCCGGCGTACAGGCGGTGATGAAGTCGATGGAGTTTAACTGGGGCGAGGCGGGCGTGACGCGCGGCACCCACGGCCTGCTCAAGATGAACCAGAAAGACGGCTTCGACTGCTCTTCCTGCGCCTGGCCTGACCCGGATGACCACCGCTCGGTGGCCGAGTTTTGTGAGAACGGCGCCAAGGCCACGGCCTCGGATGCCGACGACAAAGCCTGCGGCCCCGAAGTATTTGCCAAGTACAGCCTGGCCGAGCTCTCGCACTTCACCGACCGCGACCAGAACAACCTCGGCCGCCTCACGCACCCCATGGTGAAGCGCCCCGGCGGCACTCACTATGAGCCCATCGAGTGGCCCGAAGCCTTCGACCTAATTGGCAAGGAGCTGAACGCCCTGTCTTCGCCCTGGGAAGCTGCATTTTACACCTCGGGCAAGGTACCTAATGAGCCGGCTTTCCTGTTTCAATTGTTTGCCAAGCAGTTCGGCACCAACAACTTGCCCGACTGCTCGAATATGTGCCACGAGAGCAGCGGTGCGGCCCTTAGCCCCACGCTAGGCCTCGGCAAGGGCTCGGTAACGCTCAACGACATTCACGAAGCCGAGGTAATTCTCATTATCGGGCAAAACCCGGGCACCAACCACCCGCGCATGCTCACGGCCCTGCAAAAGGCCAAGAAGAACGGAGCTAAAATCATCAGCGTGAACCCGTTGATTGAAGCCGGCCTTAACCACTTCAAAAACCCGCAGGACTTCATGAACCCCCTTAAGGCGCTAGGGGTGCTGCTGGGCGATGGCACGCCGATAACCGACCTCTTCCTGCAAGTGCGGGTAGATGGCGATATGGCCCTGCTGCGCGGCATCATGAAGCACCTCTTCGAGGCCGAGGACCGTAACCCCGGCCAGGTGGTAGACCATGCTTTTATCAAGGAATTCACCACGGGCTTCGAGTCGTTTGAGCAGAATATCCGCAACACCAGCTGGGAAGACATTGAGCAGGTAAGCGGCATCAGCCGGGCGCTGCTGCTGGAGGCAGCTAATATGCTGGCCACCAAACAGAAGATAGTGACCTGCTGGGCCATGGGGGTGACGCAGCAGCGCCAGGGCGTGCAGACCATCCAGGAGATTGTGAACCTGCACCTGATGAAGGGCGCCATCGGCAAGCCCGGCGCGGGCACCTGCCCGGTGCGTGGCCACTCCAACGTGCAGGGCGACCGCACGATGGGCGTGTGGGAGCAACCTACCAAAGTGTTTCAGGATGCGCTCGGCAAGGAGTTTAACTTCACGCCGCCCTACAAGCACGGCCACGACACGGTTGAAACCATCAAGGCCATGTATCACGGCGACGTGAAGGTGTTCTTCAGCTTGGGCGGCAACCTGCTGGCCGCCGGCCCCGACACGGAGCTGATTGCCGACGGTATGCGCAAGCAAAACCTGACTGTGTTTGTGGGCACCAAGCTCAACCGCGGCCACCTTACCACCGGCAAAACCAGCCTGCTGCTGCCCTGCTTCACGCACGCCGACATCGACATGCAGAAGAGTGGCCACCAGATGACCAGCTGCGAAAACTCGATGGGTGTGGTAAGCCAGAACAAGGGCGTACTCGTGCCGCTGCCCGGCCACAACATGATGAGCGAGGTCGCCATCCTGGCTGGTGTGGCCATTGCCACGCTAGGCCCCGACCGCACCAACGTGGCCGACTGGGTGGCCATGACCGAGAACTACGACGTGATTCGCGACCACATTTCGCGCGTCATTCCGGGCTTTGAGAAGTTCAACGAGCAGCTGCGCCAGCCAGGCGGCTTCTACCTACCCAACGGGCCCCGCGAGCGCAAGTTCACGACCCAAAACGGCATGGCTAACTTCACCACCACCGACCTGGAGAAGTACACCGTGGAGCCCGACCAGCTTATCCTGATGACGGTGCGCAGCCACGACCAGTTCAACACCACCATCTACGACTACAACGACCGCTACCGGGGCATCCACGGCGAGCGCCGGGTGTTGTTTATGAACAAGGAGGATATGGCAGCGCGCGGCCTCAAAGCCAAGGACCTCATCGACATCACGAGCCATTTTGAGGGTGAGCAGCGCACGGTGGAGAAGTTTCTGGCAATTCCCTACGACATTCCGAAGGGCAACGTGTCGGCTTACTTCCCCGAGGCCAACCCGCTGGTTCCTATTTCGAGCGTGGCCAAGGTGAGCAATACGCCTACCTCAAAGTACGTGGTAGTGACGGTGGCACCCACTAAAGTAGGGCAGGCGCCGCAAGCCCAGAAGCAGCGGCAGCAGGCCGTGCCCGCCTAGCGAATATACCCGATGAAGGCCCCTGGCAACCTCGCCAGGGGCTTTTTCATTGCCCAACCTAATCAGACCCCTAGCAGTAAAATGCCAGCTATAGCAGATGAGCAAAATAATGCGCTCAGTCTGCTTGCCCGGCCCGCTAGTGCTTCTACCTTGCGTAGGCTTAGCACGGCTAAATCCATCGTTCACACAGCTTTCACCTTCCTCTTTCCCACCTTCTATGGCCGATACTTCCGCTGCCCCGCTGCTTGACCGCAGCCGTACCATTGCCCCGCCCGGCTACAATCGCTGGCTGGTGCCGCCTGCCGCGCTGGCTATTCACCTCGCCATCGGGCAGGCCTATGCATTTAGCGTATTCAATAAGCCGCTAGGGTCGCTTATCAGCGGCGACCCGGCCAACCCGGCGCCCACCGACTGGACGCCCACCCAGATTGGCTTTACCTTCTCCATCGCCATTGTGCTGCTAGGCCTGTCGGCCGCGCTCTTTGGCAAGTGGCTCGAGCGGGTGGGGCCCCGCAAGGCCATGCTGGCCGCGTCGCTGTGCTTTGGCGGCGGCTTTCTCATTGCCGCGCTAGGGGTGAGCCTGCATAATATCTGGTTAGTGTACTTCGGCTACGGCTTCGTGGGCGGCATCGGGCTGGGTATCGGCTATATCTCGCCGGTGAGCACGCTCATCAAGTGGTTTCCCGACCGCAAGGGCGTGGCGACGGGCATGGCCATCATGGGCTTTGGCGGCGGCGCCATGATAGGCTCGCCGCTGGCCGTGGCCCTCATGAACCACTTCAAGGGCTCGGCGCCGCAGGGCGTGGCGCCCACGTTTATTGCGATGGGCATTATCTACTTGCTCTTCATGCAGTTTGGGGTGTGGACTATCCGGGTGCCCGCCGACGACTGGAAGCCTGCTGGCTACGTGCCCAACGAGGAGCACAGCGCCCTCATCACCACTGGCAACGTGTCGGCCGATAACGCCATCAAAACGCCGCAGTTCTGGCTGCTGTGGGTGGTGCTGCTCTGCAACGTAACGGCCGGTATTGGGGTGCTCGAAACGGCCTCGCCGCTCATCCAGGAAACCTTTTCCGACGCGGCTATGGGCGCAGGCCGGGGCGTAACGGCCGCTGCTGCTGCCGGCTTCGTGGGCCTGCTCAGCTTGTTCAACCTGCTCGGCCGCTTCTTCTGGTCGTCGGCTTCGGATAAGCTCGGCCGCAAGCCTACCTATCTGATTTACTTCGGGCTAGGGGTGATTTTGTACGCGCTTATCCCCACCCTGGGTCACGGCTTGCAGCTGACGCTGTTTGTGGTGGTGGCCTGCGTAATTATCAGCATGTACGGCGGCGGCTTTGCCACGGCGCCAGCCTTCTTATCTGACCTGTTTGGCAAGTACCAGGTGGGCGCTATCCACGGCCGCTTGCTCACAGCCTGGAGTACGGCCGGCGTGCTAGGGCCGCTTATCGTGCACCTATTGCACGACAACGCCAAGGAAAAAGGCTTGGTAGGCGCGGCAGCTTACCAAAACGTATTCTACACGATGGCGGGCCTGCTGGTCGTGGGCTTCCTGGCCGACCTGGCCGTGACGGCGGTCAACGAAAAATATCAGGAAAAAGGCCCGGTAACCATTGAAGCCGGCGGCCACTAGGCCACCTTTTCTTATCTCTAAACCTTACTACCGATGAACCCTAACCCTAATACCACTGCCCCAGTAGCGACCGAAGCGTCGTCGGGCGGCTCGGCCGTGCTGGCCTGGCTCTACGTGGGCATTCCCCTGGCCTGGGGCGTGTCGCAAACGTTTATGAAAGCGCTGGCTTTGTTCAAGTAAGTCAAAAGTTAGCCCACCCAAAAGCCGCTCATTCTACCCCGAATGAGCGGCTTTTGTCGTGGTAGGGGTAATGGCTAGGCCCGGTAGCGCCACAGCGGCCACGCCGTGCCCGCCGCAAACTGCGACTGGTCGGGCGGCAGCTCCAGCAGGCCATCGGCGGCGAGCAGGCCGGCGAGGTCGCCCGAGCCGGCCGTGGGAGTGGGGTGAGCCAGCAGGCGGCCATCGGGCGCTTGTTCGAGGCGCACCGCCAGGAAGTAGGTGAGCGCTGGCTTGAACTCCACGGGGCCAGCTAGCTCGGCAACTACTGGCCGGCTAGCCTCGGCGGGCAGCCCCTGGCACTGGCGCAGCCAGGGCTGCACGTAGCGGTAGTAATTGGCAAACGTGGCCACCGGGTTGCCGGGCAGCGCAAATACCACCGCGCCCCCCGGCGCTTGCCCAAACCAGAACGGCTGGCCCGGCCGCTGCGCCACCCGGTGAAAAATCTCCGTCACACCCAGCTCGCGTAGGGCTTGCGGCAAAAAATCGGCCTGGCCCTTCGAGACGCCCCCACTCAGCAGCACTGCGTCGAAGTCCGCCAGCAGCGCCGGCAGTGACGTCTTAAGCGACGCCAGGTCGTCGGGCAAGTGAAATTCCTGGCTTTCGCAGCCGGCTAGGGCTAGCGCGGCGCACAGCATGGGGCCGTTGGAGCGCCGAATTTGGTGGGGCAGGGGCGTGGCCTCAATGGGCACAATTTCGTCGCCAGTGCTCACTACGGCCAGGCGCGGGCGGCGGGCTACGGCCAGGGTGGCGGCGCCTACAGTGGCAGCTACGGCAATTTCGGCGGGGCTTAGCACCAGGCCGGGGGCTAGCAGCCGCGCGCCGGCCGGCTGGTCGCTGCCCTGGGCGTGCACGTTGTGGCCGGCGCGGGGCGGGGCCACGCGCACCGTGGCCTGGCGGCTGGGCGTATCGCTAATATCCAGGTCTTCGTAGCGAATGATGGTGTCGGTGCCGGGCGGCAGGGCGGCGCCCGTCATTATTTCGATGGCTGCCTGGGGGCTAGCCAGTGGCGCGGGCGGGGCGCCGGCCAGCTGCGTGCGCTCAATGGGAAAGGTGGATTGACCATTCTGCAAAGCGCTATACTGCACCGCGATGCCGTCCATCGTGACACGGTTATAGGGCGGAAAATCGCGGTCGGCCACTACTTCCTGGCGCAGCACGCGGCCCACGGCGGCGGCCAGCGGTACGGTTTCGGTGGGCAGCAGGTGGGCAGTGGCTAGCACCTGGCGGGAGGCATCTTCGACGGAAAGCACGGCGGAAGGAAGAAGTGAGAAGCAGCGCTGCAAGGCAGGCTAGCCCGATTTGATACGCGCAAAGCAAGCTATTTTGCCGTTCAATTGTTACGAGTGCCATGACTGATTCTGCTTCCCCCCGCACCAAGCACGCCGACCTGACCCGCCCCGCCGTGGGCGAATTTGCTCGCCACGAACTCGCCTTTCTCGGCGCGCCCTGCGGCGATATTCAGCGGCTGGCAGCTGCGCTCACGGCCGTGCTAGCCCCGGCCGGCCACCGCGTGGGCTATGTCGATGCCGACCACGCCAGCGGCGATGCCGATGCGGCCAGCACCCAGAGTCTGCTCTTACAAGCCGGCGCCTACGCCGAGCTGACCGACAAAATTCACTTTCGCCGCCTCGACGAGCGCCGTGCCCTCGACCGCTTTTCGCAGCCCGACCTGCTGGCTGGGGCTAGCCTGGCCCTGGTGAACGGCAACCATTTTCGCGCCAGCCACCTGATAGTACTCATTGACCCGCGCAAGTCCTTGGCCCACAAGCTCGACAAGCTGAGCAATGTGCAAGCCCTGGTGCTGGCCGAAGGCGTAGCCGAAGTGCCAGAGTACCTGCAAGCCCACTTGCCGAACCACCATACGCTGCCACGCTTTGCCCTGGCCGATGTGGCCGGGCTAGCCGCTTGGGTGCAGCAGTGGCTGGCTGCCCGCCAGGCTCCGTTGCGCGGCCTGGTGTTGGCCGGCGGCCTTAGCCAGCGTATGGGCGCCGACAAGGGCAGCCTGCGCTACGGCCCTAGCGGCCGCGAGCAGCGCGAGGCAGCCGCTGGCCTGCTGGCCGAGGTGTGCCAAGACGTTTTTGTGTCGTGCCGCGCCGAGCAGGCCGCTGAGCTGCCGGCCAGCTTGCAGCCCCTGCCCGATACGTTTCTGGGTCTGGGGCCGCTAGGGGGAATTTTATCGGCTTTTCGCCACGACCCGAATGCCGCGTGGCTGGTGCTGGCCTGCGACCTGCCTTTCCTCACGGCCGACGTGCTGCGCCAGCTTGTGGCTGGCCGCCAGCCCACTCGGCTGGCCACGGCCTTTCAGAGCCCGGGCAGCGAGTTCCCAGAGCCGCTCATCACCATTTTCGAGCCGCGCGCCTATCCCGAGCTGCTGCGGTTTCTAGGGCTGGGCTATTCATGCCCCCGCAAAATGCTTATTAACAGCGACGTAGTCGTGCTGCCCACGCCCGCCGGTGAGGCGCTGCGCAACGTGAACACGCCCGCCGAGCGTGCCGCCGCCGAGCAGGCACTAGGGTAGCCGAAGGAAAGCGGGAGCCGGGTATGCGCAAATCAGGCACTCCGTGCTAGGTTTGTCGGGCGGCTGTCGCTCAGCCCGGCCCTCGCCCTATGAAGCAAGCCATTCTCGACTGGAAGCAACTCTATAACTGGCAATTGCTGCCTGCCATGAGCATGGCTTTCGCGCTGGCAGCCATCCTGCGCGCCCTGCTCGACAAGCCCCGCCACATGCCCCGCGCCCGCACCTGGCTGCTCGCGCTGTGGGTGCCGGCGGCCGTGGGGTTTGGCGTTACAGCGGTGCTGCGCTACCACAACGACCTGCTCGACGAATGGTACATTCTTTTCGTGCTGGGGGTGGCGGCGGCCGTGCTGTGGCCGGTGCGCCACTACCGGCCGGCGGCCATTATG
Organism: Hymenobacter sp. BT559; assembly: GCF_017571525.1. GTDB lineage: Bacteria > Bacteroidota > Bacteroidia > Cytophagales > Hymenobacteraceae > Hymenobacter > Hymenobacter ginsengisoli. The sequence continues at coordinate 160,707 of NZ_JAGETY010000012.1, forward strand.
CTCTGGGCGCTGGCGGTGCCCGCCCTATACCGCGCCACCTCGCTAGGGCAGCAAGTGCTGGGCTATCAGTTTGTAGCGCCACTGTCCAATTATTTCAAGAGCTTGGGCAAGCTCAATCTCTACTGGTTCGGCATCATTACGGGGCTAGCTTTTTACCAAAAGAAATTGCTGGCTAAGCAGCAGGCCCGGCGCGAGGAGGAGGAAAAGCAGCGCCGCCAAGCCGCCGCCCGCAATGCCGACCTTGAGCGGCTGGTAGCCGCCCGCACCGCGGCTCTTACCCAGCAGTCTAGCGAGTTGCAAGGGGCCCTCACCGAGTTGCGCGCCACGCAGCAACAGCTCATTCAGCGCGAGAAGATGGCCTCGCTCGGGGAGCTCACGGCCGGTATTGCCCACGAGATACAGAACCCGCTCAACTTCGTCAACAATTTTGCCGATGTGAGCGCCGAGCTGGTAGCCGAGCTCGAAGCAGAGCAGGCCAGCCCCACGCCCGATGTAGGCCTGGAAGACGAGCTGCTCACCGACCTGCGCCACAACCTCCACAAAATCAACCAACACGGGCAGCGGGCGGCCAGCATTGTACGCGGTATGCTGGCCCACTCGCGCCAGAGCACCGGCGAGCGCCAGCCCACCGATGTGAACGCGCTGGCCGATGAGTACCTGCGCCTGGCCTACCACGGCCTGCGGGCTAAGGACAAGACCTTCAACGCTACCCTCAACACTGATTTTGCGGCCCTGCTGCCGCTGGTGCCTGCTGTGCCCGGCGACTTGGGCCGCGTGCTGCTAAACCTCTTCACCAACGCCTTTTATGCGGTGCAAAAGCGCCAGCAGGCCGCAGGCCCTGGCTACGTGCCCACCGTGCAGGTGCGCACGTGCCGGGCGGGCGAAGAAGTCGAAATCTACGTTCGTGACAACGGCACCGGTATTCCGGCGGCAGTGCAGAATAAGATTTTTCAGCCTTTTTTCACGACCAAGCCCAGCGGCGAGGGCACCGGGCTGGGCCTTTCGCTAGCCCACGATATTATTGTGCAGGGCCACGAGGGTACGCTCAGCGTGGAAAGCCAGGAGGGGGAGTTTACCGAGTTTGTGATACGGTTGCCGTTTCGATAAGGGATGAGCCAGGATGCTTTTTATGCTACTATAACCAACTGAGCGCATGGCAGATGGAGAATTGTTAATGACCCCGGCAATGGCTATCGGGATGGTGTACTGGGGCCGCAAAGCCCTGGACATTCCCACGCGCCTGCCGCAGTGGGACCACTGGCTTGCGCGCCTCTGGCAGCCGGCCGCGGTCATTATAGGGCTAGGCATGGTGGTGGGTGGGCCGCTGGTAAATTGGCTCGACGATATTTTTCTGGCCCTGGTAATGTGTGTGGGCCTAGCCATTGGCTGGCGGCTGCGCACTTACCGCCCCGCGCTCTGGATGGCCGTGGCCCTGGTGCCCGGCACGCTCCTGCTGATTATCGAGCTGCTGGTGCGGCCATTTACTACCGCCTTGGATAAGAGTGGGGCGGTCGATAGTGTGGAGGCGCTGGTGCTTTTTTGGGCAGGGGCCTGGCTGCTAGTGGCTCGCAGCCAAATCAAAAACCTCAAAACTGAGGCCCAGGCGCGCCTGGCCGCCGAGCAGGAGCAGCGTGCCATTGAAACGCAGAGCGAAACGCTCGAATATGAAGTAAACCAGCGCACGGCCGCCCTGGCCCGCCAGACCGATGAGCTGCGCGCCACCCTCGCCGAGCTGCAAGCCACCCAAGACCAGCTTATCCAAAGTGAGAAGATGGCCTCGCTCGGGGAGCTCACGGCGGGCATTGCGCACGAGATTCAAAACCCGCTCAACTTCGTCAACAATTTTGCCGATGTGAGCGTGGAGCTCGTGGCCGAGCTCACCGAGGAGCGCGTTAGCCCTACCCGCGACCACGACCTCGAAGCCGAGCTGCTCGCCGACCTCAAGCAGAATCTAGCGCGCATTGCCCAGCACGGGGGCCGGGCGGCGGGCATTGTGCGCGGTATGCTCGAGCACAGCCGCGCCAGCACCGGCGAGCGGCAGCCCACCGACGTGAACGCGCTGGCCGACGAGTACCTGCGCCTGGCATATCACGGCCTGCGCGCCAAGGATAAGTCGTTCAACGCCGACTTGAAGCTGGACCTGGCGCCTGGGCTGCCCCTCATAGAGGCGGTGCCCGGCGACCTGGGCCGGGTGCTACTCAACCTGGTTACCAATGCCTTTTATGCGGTGCAAAAGCGCCAGCAGGCGGGCGAACCAGGCTACCAGCCCACCGTGCGCGTAGCTACCCAGCTAACAGATGGCTATGTGCAGGTGCAGGTGTCGGACAATGGCACGGGCATCCCGGACGAAGTGCGGGACAAGATTTTTCAGCCTTTTTTTACTACCAAGCCCACCGGCGAGGGAACGGGGCTAGGCCTCTCGCTCAGCCACGACATCGTGACCCAGGGCCACGGCGGCACGCTCACGGTAGAAAGCCAGCCCGGCCAGGGCACCGAATTTACGTTGCGGCTACCCCGGTCGGTAGCCTAGCGGCTCATGCTTTTTCTTACCTTTACTTAAGATGAAAATACTGGTAGTTGACGACGAAATGGACGTGCGGATGCTATTCGAGCAGCGCTTCCGGCGCGAAATCCGTAGTGGCGAGTTCACGTTCTCTTTTGCCTACTCGGGCGAAGAAGCGCTCACATTTTTGCGCGACCACCCGAGCGAAGTCGTCCTGATTCTATCTGATATCAACATGCCCGGCATGAGCGGGCTCGAACTACTGCGCCACGTAAAGAGCGACCCGCTGCCCCCGCCGCCACCCCGCGTAATGATGCTGACGGCCTACGGCGACGAGGCTACCCACCAACAAGCCCTTCAGCTAGGGGCCGATGACTTTCTGACCAAGCCTGTCGATTTTGCTACCCTGCGCGACAAGCTCCACGCTATTGAAAATACATGAAAACCAAGATTTTAGTAGTGGATGACGAGGCTGACTTGGAACTGCTTATCAAGCAGAAGTTTCGCCGCAAAATCCGCGAAAATGCCTACGAGTTTGTCTTCGCCGGCAACGGCCAGGAAGCCCTCGACCGCCTCAGTGAGCACCCCGATACTGATATCGTGCTCTCCGATATCAACATGCCCGTCATGGATGGCCTCACGCTGCTCGGCCGCCTGCCCGAGGCTAGCCCCGTCACCAAAACCGTGATGGTGTCGGCCTACGGCGACATGCAAAACATCCGGGCGGCCATGAACGGCGGGGCCTTCGATTTTGTGTGCAAGCCCGTCGATTTCAACGACCTAGAGCTGACCATTGAGAAGACGGCTAGCCACGTGCAGCAATTGCGCGACACCATGAAGGCCATCCAGGAAAACAACATCCTGAAGATGTACGTCGACGAGACGGTCATCAATTTTATGGCCCGGCCCGGCTTCGAAAACAAGCTGCTGGCCAGCGAAACGGTCGAGGCCTCGGTGATGTTCGTAGACATTTGCGGATTCACCTCGCTGTCTGAGACGCAGCCGGCCGCCACGGTGGTGGGGCTGCTAAATAAGTATTTCGACCAGATAGTGAAGGAGATAATTGCCCACGGCGGCTACGTCGATAAGTTTATGGGCGACGCCGTGATGGCGGTATTTCGGGGCGAGTACCACCTCGACCGCGCCCTCGACGCGGCCCTAGCCGTGCGCGCTCAGCTGCAAACTGCCCACGACGCGCTGCCCAACGGCACCGACTACCGCCCGGCCATCAGTATCGGCATCAATACCGGCGAAATGGTATCGGGCAACATTGGCTCGGCCAGCCTCAAGCGCCTCGACTACACCGTGATAGGCGACACCGTAAACGTGAGCCAGCGCCTACAGTCGGCTGCCCAGCCGAACCAGATTGTTATCACCGAAACTATCTACGAGCGCATCAAGGAAAGCTTTGAGTGCCAGCCGATAGGCGAGTTGAAGCTGAAAAATAAAGCTAACCCAATAATGACCTACGAGGTAGTGGCGTAGCCTATAATCTACTTGTCATTGCTTCGCATTGCTCGCAATGACAAGCGGGGCCTAGTCCTTGGCTTGCCTAGCGTACCTGCATCGCCTCATTTTGCTTTCTGAGACGCTGGCAGAGCACTTTCATAATGTTGCGCAGTACCTCGCCCCGCTCTTCCATCACGTCATAAAAGTCCTCCTGGTCGAGCCGGAAAGCCGTCACGGCGCCCTGCGCCACGGCCGAGGCCGACCGCGGCTCGGCATCGAGCAGGGCTAGCTCGCCAAAGAAGTCGCCCTTGCTGAACGTGGCTAACTGCTGCGCGCCGTTGAAAACGCCCACTAGGCCCTCGTAGACAATAAAGAGCGAGGCCCCTAGGTCGCCCTTGGCAAAAATCTGCTGGCCGGCGGCAAAGCTGACTTCGTGCATAATCGGCACGATGCTGCTGAGCACATTTTCGGGCGTTTCGGCAAAGAGGGCCGTTTGCTGAAGCACCGCCACCCGCTCGGCGGCGCTGATGTGCGAGGTAGTGGCGGCGTGGCTCATAAGTAAGGTATCAAGCGTTTGGTGGGCAGCGTGCAGCTGCTGATACAAGGTAGGCTGCTGACTTTTCAGCCGCGCCAAAATGGCAAAAGCGCTTTCGCGCACCAGCGGGCTAGGGCTGCGCAAATGCGGGGAAAGGGCCGCTACGGTAGTCGCCGCAGGCTGCCACTGCGCTAGCGCGGCGCGCACGGTCCAGTCCGAAAATGCCGTTTCGCCGCGCTCTACAATGGTTTCGACGATGGGTGGGGGAGCTAGCAGCGGGCCCAGCAGGCGGTCGAAGGTGCGCTCTTTTTCAGTTGGCGGGGCCAGGCTCAACAGGGCTTGCAGGCCCTGGTAGGTGGGCCGGGCAATGCTGTTATCAAGAATCTCAAGGGCGTTGGCTTGGCGCTCGCGGGCGGCGTGGGCTACCCCACGCTGGGCATCGGCAATGAGTTGGGGCGAATAAATCTGGCCTAGCAGGGCAAACACGCGCTGCTGGGTGCGCGTCAGCTCATAGTCGAGGCAGCTGGCTAGCTCGGGGCTAGCTGTGGCCTGGCCGTGCAGTAGCTGCTGGGCCAGCTGCAATTCATCGTGCACCAGGGCCTGAAACAGCGGGACCTCAGTTGGCGCCACGTCAAAATGGCGCAGTGCCCGTAGCGCCGCTTCGCGACGAAATAGGTTGGGCTGCCGGGCCAGTGCCACCAGCAGCTGGCGGCTGGCCGGGGTGCGCAGCCGGCCGAATACCTGGGCCACGCGCCGCACCACGCTTTGGTCAGCGTCAAGGCTCAATACCTCGGCCAGGGTAGGTAGGGCGGCATCGCCCAGGCGCAGTAGCTGCTGTGTAGCGGCCGGCCGGCTGGTTTTACTGTGCAATTGATGGGCTAGGCTGCGAATTTCGTCGGCGCTCGCCACTGCTGGTGTTGCAGTGGCGCCTGCCATATTCGTTGGTTCTGCTACGACTTCCTCATCGGCAAAGCGGCGGCTGAGCGCGTGCTGCAATTCGGCCACGTATTGGCGGTAAGTGCGCGTCAGCAAAACCAGCACGCCCGCCATTAGCAGGCCCATCCAGATAAATGGCCCCCACGTTTGGCCGCCAGGCAGCGCGTGCAGAGCAAACAGCAGCCCGCCGCCCACCGCCATGCCCAGCGGCTCATACAAGCCCTTGGCCAACGTATGGGCCTGCAGGCGCTCGGTAGGCGTTAAGGGCTGAAATAAAAGCAGGAATACGGGGTCAAATACTGCCCGGCGCAATACTTCCAGCCCCAGATACAACCCGCAGAAATACAGTAATGTAGCCTCGATATCGGCTCGGTTCAGGCCGGCATAGAGGGCCAGTCCCGCTAGCACGGCGGCCGGCAGGGCCAACAGTACCCAGCGCACCCCTAGCCGGTCTACGGTGTGCTGCGACAGTAGCAGCTTGAACAGCATGGCTACGAGATACGTGCTCACGAGCACCGTGCCCACGTAGCGCATGATGGCCGCTTCATCGTGAAAGCGGTGCTTCACATTCACAAAAAACAAGTACTCGATGCCCGTCGTTACGGCCGCTAGCCCTAGCAGGGCCAGGCACATGGTCTGCACCATCTGGCTGTCGCCAAACCAGCGTCGCAGTCCCGGCGCCACGGCCTGCACGCGTGCCCGGCGTGCCATCGGCGCCGCCTCCACTACGTGTGAGCTTAGCGTGGCCCGCAGGGCCAGCAGCGCCAGCAGATAGGCGCCAAACGCCGTGCCCAGCAGCCACGGCAGCTCCCCATTGCTGTGGATAAAGATGGCCAGCACCGCGCCCATGGCTTTGGCCGGCATGTCGCCCGCGCTGATAATGCCAAACAGCCGCTTGCCTTGGCGCACATCAAACACCACTGCCGACACGCCCCAGAACTCCAGATTAGTCAGCAGATAAATAACCCGGTAGCCCGCCATAATGGCTATGGCCGCTGCCACCGAGTGGCCTACTACTACCAGTACCCCTAGCACGCCCGCCAGGGCCACTGCCGCCAGCAGCACCCGCACCGCCAGCTTTTGCAGCAGCCAGTGGTGCTCGAAATGCGCATACACCTGGCCTGTGGCTAGCATAGCCAGCGCCGCTACCCCATAAGCCAGCGGCAGGTTGCGCTCGGGGTTGTTTTCGAGCAGCAGCACGTTGGCCGCCACATAGACCAGGATGGTACCGACCCCTAGCAGGAAATTGTGCAGGAAGAACAGCCACACCGTGCGCCCTTCTTCGGGACGCACGCCCAGCAGCTGCCGCCCGCGTTCAGTTATCGTCATGGCCCGCAAGTTAGGCCAGGGTTCAGTTGCTGAAAAGTTAAAAAAAGAAGGCCGTGCTGCACTTTGCGTAGCACGACCTTCTTACTTAGCGGGTTGCCAGCGGCCTACGCCGCGCGCATCAGCCGTAGCGGCGATTTCTCAAACTTGCTGCGGGCGTAGCTCTCCGTGATGGTAAACTCTACCACGCCTGCCTCCGAAGGCATCTCAAACATGGCATCGGTCATGATGCTCTCGCAGATGGAACGCAGGCCACGGGCACCGAGGCGATATTCGTCGGCGCGCTCCACGATGTATTCGAGGGCTTCCTCAGTAAAGTCGAGGGCAATGTTCTCCATGTTAAACAAGCGCTTGTACTGCCGCACCAACGAGTTCTTGGGCTCGGTGAGAATAAGGCGCAGTGTGCTCTTATCCAGCGGGTTGAGGTGCGTGAGCACTGGTAGGCGACCTATCAGTTCCGGAATGAGCCCGAACGACTTGATATCCTGCGCCGACACGTAGCGCAGGAAATTCTGCGTGTCTACGTTCTCGTCGAGGTTGGTCTTCGAGAAGCCCATTGGCTTAGTATTCAGGCGGCTCTTAATAATGCGGTCAATACCCGAAAACGCCCCGCCGCACATGAAGAGAATATTTTCGGTATTTACCGAAATCATTTTCTGGTCGGGGTGCTTGCGGCCGCCCTGCGGCGGCACGTTGATATGCGTGCCTTCGAGCAGCTTCAGCAAGGCTTGCTGCACGCCCTCGCCGCTCACGTCGCGCGTGATGCTGGGGTTGTCGCTCTTACGGGCAATCTTATCAATCTCGTCGATGTACACGATGCCGCGCTCGGCCGCTTCGAGGTTGTAGTCGGCCGCTTGCAGCAGGCGCGTCAGGATGCTTTCTACGTCTTCGCCCACATAGCCCGCCTCAGTCAGCACCGTAGCATCGGCAATGCAGAAGGGCACTTGCAGAATTTTGGCCAGCATGCGGGCCAGGAAAGTCTTGCCAGTGCCAGTTTCGCCCACCATGATGATGTTCGACTTTTCAATCACTACCTCGTCGTGCTGCGGCTTCTGCATCAGGCGCTTATAGTGGTTGTACACGGCCACGCTCATCACACGCTTGGCTTCGTCCTGTCCCACCACATATTGGTCAAGGTGGGTTTTGATTTCGCGGGGCTTGATGAGGTTGAACTTGGGCGTGCGGGCTTCGGCCTGCAGCTTGGTTTCTTCGCTCAGGATGTGCTGGGCCTGCGCCACGCACTTCTCGCAGATGTGGGCATTAATGCCCGAAATCATCACCGCGACATCGCGCTTGGGCTTGTTACAGAAGGAGCAGGCTATTTCCGGCATCGGGAGTATTCAGATAGAAGAAGCGTTTTCCGAAGAAAACGGCTACAAAGATAAGTTGGCCGCCCAGCATTGCGCCTGGCTAACCTCAAAGAGACGCGTTGCAGTAAAGACGTTGCTCCAGGGTTTAGTTGCTGCGAGTACTAAAAATCCACTAAAAAAGGCCGTCCAATCGAACGGCCTTTTTCTAAACGCCACAAATCCCGGCTAGTCAGCCCGCGTTAGCGAGCGTATTTGCGAAATCCGTTTGAATCTGCGGTCTAGGCAGGCTTTTTCTCCAGTACTTCGTCAATCAGGCCATACTCCTTGGCCTCGTCGGCGCGCATCCAGTAGTCGCGCTCCGAGTTGTCATAGATTTCCTGATACGTCTTGCCCGAGTGTTTTGCCAGAATGTCATATAGCTCCTTCTTGAGCTTCAAAATCTCACGGGCCGTGATTTCAATGTCGGTCGATTGACCTTGGGCGCCGCCGCTAGGCTGGTGAATCATCACGCGAGCGTGGGGGAGGGCCGAACGCTTGTCCTTGGCACCACCGGCCAGTAGCACGGCACCCATCGAGGCCGCTAGGCCCGTGCAGATGGTCGCCACGTCGGGGTTCACATACTGCATCGTGTCATAGATGCCGAGGCCAGCATACACCGAGCCACCGGGAGAGTTGATATACAGCAAGATATCTTTCTTCGAGTCGGCCGACTCCAGGAATAGCATCTGCGCCGTTAGGATATTGGCGATGTAATCATCTACGGCCGTACCCAAGAACACGATACGGTCCATGATGAGGCGCGAAAACACGTCAATTTCCCGGAAGTTCTGCGGGCGCTCTTCAATTACCGAGCGGGTCATGCCGGTGGGCATAATGAGCCCGCCACGCGTTTGGCCCTCTACGTGCTGGATGTATTGGTCAACACCCAAGCCGCTGAGGCCCTGATGCTTTACGGCAAATTTGCGAAACTCTTGTTTATTCAGCATTGGGGATTAAGTAGGGGGTAAGCGGCTGCTTGCCCGTGTTCAAAACCAAAAGACGAGTAGGGGCTAGTGATATTGTAAACGTACTGTGTACAACACAAAAAAGCCCTTACGCGGGGCGTAAAGGCTTTTTAACTTGTCAACTAGGCCGAAGGTTTAGCCCTCGTTCTGGTTGCGGAATTCTTCGGCCGTTACGGGCTCATCCGTAACAACAACTTTGCCACGCAGGGCCTCTACTACTTTCTCTGCCAGAATGGCTTCGTACTCCTGCACGTAGTTCTTGCCGTTCTCCTGCTTGAGGTAGTTATCAGCAAAACCTACCATGCCCTGGCGCATTTCGTCGGTCAGCTGCATGCCACCACCAAACTGGCCCAAAATCTTGTCCAGCACGCGGTTGCGGATTTCGTCGGTCTCTACTTTGAGGCCCATGTCTTCTACCACCTTGTTGCGGATGAGGCTCCACTTCAGCTCACGCTCGTAATCCGAGTAGTGCTGCTCTACCGTGGCGGCGTCGAGCTTGCCTTCGTTGGCGCGCACTAGCCACTTCTTAAAGAACTCGGTCGGAATCTGGATGGTGGTGTTGTCAATCATCGCGTCGATGAGGCGACGGTTCACCAGGTTGTCCGACTCACGGTCGTAGTTGCCCTGTACCGTTTCGCGCACCTTGGCGTCAAATTCCTCTTTCGAAGAAACTGCCTCGGGGCCAAACACCTTGTCGAACAGCTCCTGGTTTTCTTCGGGAGCAGCCGTGCGGTTGATTTTCTCTACCTCAAACTCGTAGTCGCCAGTAGCACCGCTAGCCTCCTCTTTGCTCAAGCCCGAGAAGCTACGGATAGCGCCTGCGTCGCCGCCGAAAGCATCGCTCAGGTCAAAGGTCAGCGTGTCGCCAGCCTTCACACCAATAAAGCGCTCCTGGCCATTCTTCACCTTGTTGATGGGCAGCAATACTGTCTGGCCTTCGCCTTCTGCGCCAGCCTTTTTCAGCTTGCCAAAGAGGTAGTCATCAGCTTCCGAAGCCTCGGGGTTGGTGGTCTCACCAAACTGACGCACAATCTGCTCGTTGGTCTCCGCTAGGGTTGCGTCGTCGAGGGTAATGGCGGGACGCTTCAGCTCTACCTTGTTTTCAGCGGGCAGCTCGAAGTCGGGCAGCAGGCCTAGCTCAAACTGGAAGTCGAACGATTTGGCCGTGTCAAAATCTACGTCGCTAGGCACCGGAATCGGCTCGCCCAAGATTTTTACGTTGTTGTCGCGCAGGTACGAATCCACCGAGCTGCCGAGCAGACGGTTGATTTCGTCGGCGAGAATGCCTTTGCCATACATTTTGCGCACCAGGCCGGCGGGCACTTTGCCGGGGCGGAAGCCTTTGAACTGCGCCTTCTTGGTGGTCTCTTTGATTTGCTTCTCTACGGCGTCGCTGTAGTCAGCCTCATCGAGATGCACGTTTAGCAGCCCGGTTAGCTGCTCCTCATTGCGGTCAAGCGTAATATTCAAAACGGTGGGAGCAAGCTTGGTGCTTGCCAGTCGGAAAGGTTAAAAAAAAGGCCCCCAACTACGTAGCCAGGGGCCTGCTTAACAGAAAAGTGCGGATGGAGGGACTCGAACCCACACGCCTTGCGGCACCAGATCCTAAGTCTGGCACGTCTACCAATTTCGCCACATCCGCAGGTGGGCTCCTCGCTGCCGGTCGCTGCGGGGCCGCAAAGGTAGGAATTATTTGGTGGCTGCGCAAAACCCTAGCCAGAATAAATAATTGGCTGTCACCTTTTGCTTCCTACGCGTGTTATTTGCGGTATCATGCCTCCCGTAATTGACCTTGAAGCCGAGCGCCAGGAAATCCTGCGCCATTACCGCCGCCTGCTGCGCACGGCCAAGCCTTACTTGCACGACGGTGATACTAAGCTGATTAAGAAGGCCTTCAACCAGAGCCTGGAGGCGCATAAGGATATGCGCCGCAAATCGGGCGAGCCCTATATCCTGCATCCGCTGGCTGTGGCCCAGATTGCGGTAGAGGAAATAGGTCTGGGTACTACGAGTATCGTGGCGGCGCTGCTGCACGATGTAGTAGAGGACACGCCCACCGAATTGTCGGACATCGAGCGCGACTTTGGGCCCAAAGTCGCCCGTATTATCGATGGCCTGACTAAGATTTCGGGTGTTTTTGAATACGGTTCGAGCGAACAGGCTGAGAACTTCCGCAAGATGCTGCTCACGCTGAGCGAGGATGTGCGCGTGATTCTCATCAAGCTAGCCGACCGCCTGCACAACATGCGCACGCTCGACTCGATGCCGCGCCATAAGCAGCTCAAAATTGCCAGCGAAACCATCTATCTCTATGCCCCGCTAGCCCACCGTTTGGGTCTCTACGCCATCAAGACAGAGCTAGAAGACCTGCACCTCAAGTATACCGACACGGAGGTGTATGCGGAGTTGAAAGGCAAGGTGAAGCAAAGCCAAAGCGCCCGCAACCGCTTCATCAAAGAGTTTGTGCACCCCATTGACGAGGAGCTGAAAGCCCAAGGCTTTCACTACGAAATAAAGGGCCGGCCAAAGAGTATCTATTCGATTCTCAAGAAGATGCGCAAGCAGAACGTTACCTTTGAGGAGGTATACGACCTGTTTGCTATTCGCGTCATTCTGGATGTGCCGCCCGAGCAAGAGAAAGCGGCTTGCTGGCAGGTTTATTCCATTGTGACGGACTTTTACCAGCCTAACCCCGACCGCCTGCGCGACTGGGTAAGCACGCCTAAAGCCAACGGCTATGAGAGCCTGCACACTACGGTGATGTCGCACCCCGGCCAGTGGGTAGAGGTGCAAATCCGCTCGCGTCGTATGGACGACATCGCCGAAAAAGGGTACGCTGCGCACTGGAAATACAAGGATACCGGCAGCCTACAGCCCGAATCAACGCTTGAGGCGTGGGTGAACCGTGTGCGCGAAATGCTGGAAACCAATAACTCCAGTGCCCTGGAGTTCATGGATGAGTTCCGCCAGAACCTGTTTGTGAAGGAGGTATACACCTTTACGCCCAAGGGCAAGCTTGTTATCTTGCCCGACAAGGCAACGGCGCTCGACTTTGCGTTTGATATCCACACGCACATCGGTCTGCACTGCCTAGGGGCTAAAGTCAACCAGAAGCTGGAGCCCTTCAGCTACCAGCTGCGCAACGGCGACCAGGTTGAAATTCTGACTTCGCATAAGCAGAAGCCGACGCCTGAGTGGCTTAACTACGTGATTACCAGTAAGGCCAAGACGCGTATCAAGGACTTTTTGCGCGATGACAAGCGTGCCAAGGCCGACGATGGCAAGTTCATCTACGAAAAGCGTCTGGAGCTAATTGGGGTAGAGAATACGCCCGAAAATTTTCAGCGGGTGCTAGCCTATTTCAACGTGCCTCACGCGCAGGACTTCTACTATAGGCTAGCCATGGGCCAGCTCGATGGGCGTGAAATCCGCGACTCGCTGTTTAAGACCTCAACGGCGGCTCGGCCAGGCTCGGTACTGGAGCGGAAGGCATTTGACCACGAAGTGCAGAAAATCAGGGGTGTACGGGCCGATATGCTCGTAGTGGGGGAGCGCACGGATAAGTTTAACCACAGCTTGGCGCGTTGCTGCAATCCTATTCCGGGCGACGACGTGTTTGGCTTCGAAACCGAAACGGGCCTCATTATCCACCGCACAAGTTGCCCGCGAGCCGTCGATTTGATGTCGAACTATGGCAACCGCATTGTGCGGGCCAAATGGACCGACCAACTAGAGTTAGCCTTCTTAGCGGGCATTCGCCTTAAAGGCTCCGACCGCGTGGGTATAGTGAATGATGTGACGCGCATCATCTCCACTAGCCTTAAGGTAAATATGCGCTCCATTACCGTCGATTCGAACGATGGCTTTTTCGAAGGCCAGATTATGGTATTTGTCAACGATACCGACCATTTAAATAAGCTCATCCAGCGTTTATCAAAAGTTAATGGGGTGCTGCAAGTTGAGCGCTTCGATTCGTAATGCAGTCAGCCCCAGTTTTTGTATCCGGAAGCCGGGTTAATGCCCGCACGCAGTGCGCGCATTACCACTCCGAGCGCGACATTATTGCCATCAAGCATAAGTGTTGCGATACTTTTTATGCTTGTATCAAGTGTCATAACGAGGCGGCTAGCCACCCGGCGCAGGTGTGGCCGCGCCAGGAGTTTAGCGAGCCGGCCGTGTACTGCGGCAATTGCCACAGCACGCTCAGCATCGAGCAATATCTAGCCTGCGCTAATAAGTGCCCTAGCTGCCAGGCGGCGTTCAACCCCGGCTGTGCCACACATTACCACCTCTATTTCGAGCAGTAAAACTTAAGGCTGGGTTTTCGACTTACGCAGCCAAGAGCTTTTGTAATTATCTATCCTTACCTACTCCGTGCTTAATACACCCCTAGCATTTCCTTACCGTGCTGCCGAGGCCGCCCAAGGCGCCGGCGGCTCCTCGGAAGTTGGCTACGCCGACCGTCATACCCCTAGCGCTTCAAGCCAAGCCACCCTGAATACTGACCGGCTGGAAGAAGTAAAAAAAATATTTACGGCTCACCTCGAAAACAAAGGCCTGCGCAAGACGGCCGAGCGATATGCCATTCTCGAAGAAATTTATGTGCGCTCGGGCCACTTCGATGTCGAGGAGTTGTATGCCGGGATGAAAGAGCGTAACCTGCAGGTAAGCCGCGCCACGGTCTATAATACCCTCGATTTGCTGGTAGAGCAGGGTTTGGTGAGCAAGCACCAGTTTGGCCGCAACCTCGCGCAGTACGAAAAAAGTTATGGCTATCGGCAGCACGACCACGTTATTTGTACCGAGTGCCACAAGGTGGTAGAGTTTTGCGACCCCCGCATTCATGGTATTCAGACGATGGTAGGCGACCTGCTGAACTTTCACATTCTGCATCATTCCTTAAATTTGTACGGTATCTGCGGCGATTGCCGCGCCAAGGGGGCTAGCGGCCCCGCTCCTGAGCCCGTAAAGTAGCGTAGATGACCACTACCAGCACCCTCACCGACGGCATTCTTTACCTAACGCTGAATGGCGACCTCATTGGCAGCCCCGATACCCAGCAGCTTGTTGCTTCGGTAAATGAATACCTTGGCGATGCGGTCACTAGCTGCGCCGTGGACTTATCTAGTATTCGCTACATCAATAGCACTGGCATCGGCGTCCTAGTGTCACTGCTCACCAAGTTTCGGAGCCGGGGTGGCGAGATGGTTCTCATCAACCCTGCCGACCACCCCCGTAAGATGTTAGCCCTCACCAAGCTTAATAATATTTTCATCGTAGCTGCTGACGCAGCCACCGCCCGCCAGCAACTACTCACAGCCGCCTCTTAGGCGGCTATTTTTTTGTTTTTTAGAAATGCCAGTAGACGTATTAGTAGGCCTCCAGTGGGGCGATGAAGGAAAAGGCAAAATCGTGGATGTGCTAGCCCCCACCTACGATGCCGTAGCACGCTTTCAGGGTGGGCCTAATGCGGGCCATACCCTCACCTTCGATGGACTAAAGCATGTGCTACACCAGGTGCCTAGCGGCATTTTTCACCCCCACATCCTTAATATTGTCGGCAATGGTGTTGTGCTTGACCCCGTTGTATTCCGTCAGGAATTGCAAAAGCTGACCGATAGGGGAGTAGACTGGAGCCAAAACCTCTTTGTTTCCAAAAAAGCGCAACTCATTCTGCCCTCGCACCGTGCCCTCGACCGCATTAGCGAAGAAGCGCGTGGCAACACCAAAATCGGCAGCACTCTCAAAGGCATCGGCCCCACGTACTCCGACAAAATTGGTCGCGTAGGTCTGCGCGTTAGCCACATCTTGCTGCCCGATTTTCAGGAGCGCTACCAGGAAGCCGTGGCGCACCACGCCAGCATCGCTGCGCACTATAACAAGGAACTGGAAATAGCAGACTTCGAAGCCGACTTCTTCTCCGCCGTTGAGTTTCTGCGCACACTTCAACTCATCGACACCGAGTTTCTACTCAACGACCTGCTTAGCAAAGGCAAGCGCATCCTTGCCGAGGGGGCCCAAGGCTCTTTGCTCGATATCGACTTTGGTACTTACCCCTACGTTACTTCATCGAGCACCATCGCCGCTGGCGCTTGCACTGGGCTGGGTATCGCCCCACGCCACATCGACAAGGTATACGGTATCACCAAAGCCTATTGCACGCGCGTCGGCAGCGGTCCTTTCCCCACCGAGCTTAACGATGAAGTGGGCGAGCAAATCCGCCAGGCTGGCCGCGAGTTCGGTTCCACTACCGGCCGCCCTCGCCGCACCGGCTGGATAGACCTGCCTGCCCTCCGCTACGCCATCATGCTCAATGGTGTCACCGAGCTGCATCTTATGAAAGCCGATGTACTCGACGGCTTCGCCGAAATTCAGGCCTGCACCCATTACCGCACTGCCACTGGCGAAAGCACCCCTAATCTGCCCGACCCCGGCCAACTCGAAACTATCACCCCCGAATATCAAGCCATCCGTGGCTGGAATACCGACCTTACCCAGGTCACCGACGCTGCTCAGTTTCCCCAGCCCCTCCGAGACTACCTAGCCTTCCTCGAAAAGGAGCTACAGGTGCCCATCCGCATTGTCAGCGTCGGCCCTGATAGAATGAGCACGTTGTTTCGTTAGAGCTACCTGAGCTTCCGCTGCCTGTATAAGTAGCAGAACATGTTCTCAATTGGAGTGAGTACTAAGTCCAGAGATACTTCTCGGCTTAGTACTCACTCCTTTTTTGTGAAATACAGCCTCATCTTATCGTTCCTCGAAAAGGTGCACATATACTTGGCAAATACCTTAATTATGTATCAGCGTCAATTGATCTATATTATACCTGCTAAAGTCGGCAGGCTTTAACACCTTATAAGAAGCCTATAGGCAGTTGCCCTTATATGTAGTCCAAAAGCGACCCAGTACGTGCCCCAATCTTAAGCTGACCTTTTTCCACCAAGTCGCTTCAGGGTTTGTCAACACTCAATCCGTCATTTCTCTTACCCTCATTCATGAATGGCCCAAAGTTGCCCTCCGATTCCTTGTAAGTAAAGCTTATTGCGGGTAATTCTGATATTGGTAAAAGTCTGAAAAGACCTTGCGCCACGTTTCCAGCTTAGTCTGTCGCTCTCCAGAGCGAATTTGAGCAGTTACAATTCCATCACTCACTAGCATACAAAATCCGATTCTGCTTTCGATTACCTTAAGTGTTTAATACCCTTGTGAGCTTTGAGCATGGTAGCAGCTCGTTTTGTGACAGCGCATGCTGGGATGAATTTCTCGTTTATTGCTTGGATATAAGACGCTAAGGTAGAGAGGTATAGCCCTAAGAAGAGCAATAAGGCCCATATTATGACGCAGCTAAGTTGCAAAATTCAGTAGAAATGCGGTGGCAAATAATACAGAACTTTTTTGCCGCCATTCTCAGGCACTTACAACTGCAGCACGTCCTATTTCGTACTCATATGCTTGTCTGCTCCAAAAGTCCTGCTACCTTTGCAGTCCCAAACGGCAAAAGGCCCACTGGCAAGCTGCAAACGCAGGTTTTTAGCACACGCACCGGTCGCGGAACTTTCTGGCGAGCCAGCGGGTAGTACCTGCCGAGCGCGCCGCAACCCGAGTAGAAAAAGAAATTTTTCAAATCGCTTGCGAAATCAAAAATGCTCACCGTACCTTTGCAC
>NZ_JAGETY010000013.1 GCF_017571525.1 Hymenobacter sp. BT559
TTTACGCTAGGATTCCTAATCCAACGTCAAAGGAAAGATTGCCGCGCTCCACTTCGTTGCGCTCGCAATGACAACTGTAAAATAAACGGCGAAAATTACGGCTACACCGCCCGGTAGCCAATGCCGCGCACCGTCTCGATAAAGTCGGGCGAGCCGAACTGGGCCAGCTTCTTGCGCACGTTTTTGATGTGCACATCGATGTAGTTCGAGTCAGAGTCGTCTTCCAGCACGTTGCCCCACAGGTGCTCGCCGAGCTGCAGGCGCGTGAGCACGCGGCCCCGATGCAGCAGCAGGTAATGCAGCAGGTCAAACTCTTTTTTGGTGAGCGGCACCTCGGGGCCGGGCACCTCGGGCGTGCTGCCGTAGCGCACGGTGCGGGCCGTCACGTCGAGCACAAAGCCGTCGCCAAACGTGATTTCGGGCCGCTTCAGGCCAAACTTGCGTCGTGTAATGGCCTGCATGCGGCTCGTCAACTCCAAGAGCGAGAAGGGCTTGGGCAGGTAGTCGTCGGCGCCCAGGTCGAGGCCCTTGATGCGGTCGTCGAGGGCGCCGCGCGCGGTGAGGATGATAAACGACGCCTCCTGCTTCTCGCTCTGGCGGGCATCGCGCAGCAGGTCGAGGCCATCGCCGCCGGGCAGGCCCAGGTCGAGCAGCACAAAGTCGTAAGAATTGACAAACAGCTTCTCCGACGCTTCGGCGTACGTATAAGCCGAATCTACCAGATATTGGGCCTGCGTTAGAAACTGGCGCACCTCCTGGTGGAGGCTTTTTTCATCTTCAACGAGCAGAACGTGCATGGAGCGGGGAGGTGTGAAGGAGGAATGATGATGCAACATTCGGGCTAGGGCCGTTAAATGAAGATGAAGATTTGCTGTTGATTTGATGAAGATGAAGAAATTTTTTGACAATTCTGTTTTGCGCCAAGCCAACGACAGGGATAACAACCTGCTGAGCGGCAGCGTTGAGCAGGGCCGCTGGCAGCGCGCTGCCTGAGCACTCGAAGACCGGTCAGCCGGCTTACAGCCGCCCGACCAGTAGTCGCCAGGGCGAAACCAGTGCCAGCTCACCAGCTCACCAGCCCGCCACCGGAAAAAACTGGCTGTCAGACCACTTTTTTTACGTGTTTTTTAGCCGGTGCGGGGCGCAGAACTAGGCGTCGGGCAAAGTGGCTAGCCCCGAAAATTGCACAACTACCACATGTGCGCTAAGTGTAAAGCCCTGTCAATTTGCGGGCTCCTATGGGCGAAAACCGCATTTTTCAGACTTGCCAACTGTCAGATAAAGTTGGATATTTGAAGACGCTAGCCCTTGGCTCGCCCTCGCGGCGACTGGCAGGCCAGCAGTTCTTTTCCCACCCACTTCCTTTTCCACTACCTTATGAAAGGTACGCTTACCTCCCTTCTGGGCGGGGTGGCGCTGCTCGTCGGCGCGTCCTTGCCCACCCAGGCCCAAACCTACCAGCAAGTCTGGGCCGATGAATTTAACGGCACGGCCGTGAACACCTCCAACTGGGTTTTTGAAACCGGCGGCGGCGGCTGGGGCAATAACGAGAAGCAGTACTACCAGGCCGCCAACGCCATGGTGGTTAATGGCGAACTCGTTATTACGGCCAAAAAGGAGAGCGTGGGCGGCATGCCCTATACCTCGGCCCGCCTGAAAACCCAGGGCCTCAGGCAGTTCGCCTTCGGCCGCATGGAGGCTCGCATTAAAGTTCCGCTGGGGCAGGGCCTGTGGCCGGCCTTCTGGATGTTGGGCGCCAACATTAACACGGTGAGCTGGCCGGGCTGCGGCGAAATCGACATCATGGAGCAGATAAATGCCGATAGCCGCTGCTACGGCACCGCGCACTGGGATAACAACGGCCACGCGCAGTATGGCCAGAGCGTGGCCACTACCGCCAATACTTACCACGTGTATAGCGTGGAATGGACGCCCGACTACATCCGCTGGTTTGTGGATGGGGCCAAGTACAACGAGATGACAATCACCAACGGCACGGGTGGCACCGAGGAGTTTCAGAAACCCTTTTTCCTGCTGCTGAATATGGCCGTGGCCGGCGACTGGCCCGGCCAGACGGTGGATGAAAGCAAGCTGCCCGCCACCATGAACGTGGACTACGTGCGGGTGTACCAGCTCACGAGCGGCAGCACCAGCGGCACCGTGCGCACCCTGCAGGCCGAGGCGGCCAACGTAAACAGCGGCATGCAGGCCGAAACGACCACCGACACTGGCGGCGGCCAGGACATGGGCTACGTCGATGCCAGCGACTACCTGGTTTTCAATAATATAAATTTCCCAGTGACGGGCGCCTACACCATCAGCTACCGCGTGGCTAGCCCCAACGGCGGCACCGTATCGTCCGATTTGAACGCCGGCTCGATTCAGCTCGGCAACACGGCCATTCCGGCCACCGGCGGCTGGCAAACCTGGACCACCGTGAGCAAAACCGTGAACATCAACGCGGGCACCTACAACTTCGGGGTGTTTGCTCAAACCGGTGGCTGGAACATCAACTGGGTCAGCATCACTAACCCGGCCGGGGCGCGCATGGCGCTGCCCAGCACAGCGGCTACCCCCTCGGTGGCGGGCCTGTATCCTAACCCCGTGGCCGGCAGCGACTACCTGCGCACTGAGCCCGAGCTGGTAGGCCACAGCTACCAGGTGCTCGATGCCTTGGGCCGCGTGGCTGGCCAGGGCACCATAGGTGCGGCCGGGCTCGACGTGTCGGCCCTGCGGCCGGGGCAGTACACCTTGTTGCTGACTTCGCCCACCCAGGAGCGCAGCAGCCGCCACTTTACCAAGCAGTAAGGCCAGAAACGACAAGGCTAGAAGGTTTAGAATCGGGCTGCTCGTTGGGCAGCCCGATTTTTTTGCGGCTACCTTTGGCGAGCCTGCTACCAGGGCCGGCATCTTGTACTTATGCTGAACACAAGCTGGTTGCCGATGCTGTGCGCGCTCCTGCTGGGGCTAGCCGCCGGGGCCGCGGCCAAGCCGCCGCGCACCATCATCTACCTCGTGCGCCACGCCGAGAAAGACCTCACGCCCGGCCTTGCCGACCCACCCCTCACGCCCGCCGGCGAAACCCGCGCCCAGCTGCTGGCCCAGCGCCTGCGTCGCCAGCACCCGGCCGCCCTCTTCACTACCGATACGCGCCGCACGCGCGCCACGCTGGCCGCGCTGGCCCAGGCCACAGGCCTCACGCCCGAGGTATACAGCGCCAAGGAGCCCGCCGCCCTGGCTAGCCGCCTGCGGCAAGACTACGCTGGCAAAACGGTGGTGGTAGTAGGCCACTCCAATACCCTGCTGCCGCTGCTGGCCGCGCTGGGCGTGGCCCCGCTACCCGCCGAAATCCGCGATGAGGAATACAACTACCTCTTCAAGGTGACCCTGCGCGAAGGCCAGCCCGCCCGACTGGAAATGAGCCGCTACGGCGCGGCACCGCAGGCGGCGGGCGGTAATACCATGCGCTAGGTATAGGAATGATACTACACGCTACCGGTCTGATTCGGCGTATTGGCTGGGCCGCGTACTAGCTGAGGGAAGTAGTTGCATGTCAGCGCTATACTAAGCCTGCTAAAGAAGAAAAAGCGGCGGCAGCGGCCCAGCAGGCTGGCTTGCCGACTACGGGCTACCACCGCTACCAAGGCACGGTGGGCGGCCGGCCCCTGACCATTGGCCCCAACCAGTATGACAGCACCCAGACGGTATGCGCCGGCGTCTATTATTACGGCGCGGCCCAGCTCGACCTCCTGAACGCGGCCCGATTCGCCGGTGGCTTGCACGGTGCGTGAGCGCGGTTTGTGGCGTGTAGGTAAGAAATAGTAGGAATAAAAGCCGCCAGCCTGGTACTTTTGGCCAAACACGCCTTTTCTGCTTCTTTCCTTATGCGTTCATTTTCCTCGCTGCTCCTGGCGGGCCTGCTGGCTGCCAGCGCAACCACCACCGCCGCCCAAGCTACGGCCAAAGCCGATTCCGTCGTCATTCGCAAAATTTACGACGAGGCGCTGCTGCGCGGCCAGAGCTACGACAACCTGCGCTACCTATGCCAGAAAATCGGCGGCCGCCTCGCCGGCTCGCCGCAGGCGGCCCTAGCCGTGCAGTGGGGCAAGCTCACGATGGAAAAAGCCAACTGCTTCGACAAGGTATACTTGCAGGAATGCATGGTGCCGCACTGGGTACGCGGCGCCAAAGAGAAAGGCCAAATAATTGGCAATAAGGGCAAAAGCATTACGGCCGCCGTGTGCGCGCTAGGGGGCTCGGTGGCCACGCCCGGTAGCAAGCCCCTGCGTGCCGGCGTAGTGGAGGTGAAGAGCCTGGCCGAGCTGAAAGCCCTGCCCGACGACGCGGTGCGCGGTAAGTTCATCTTCTTCAACCGACCCTTCGACGACCGCCTTATCGAGCCCGGCGCGGCCTACGGCGCCGCCGGCGACCAGCGCCGCTCGGGCCCGGCTGAGGCCGGCCGCCGCGGGGCCGTGGGCGCCCTGGTGCGCTCGCTCACCGCCGCCCGCGACAACAACCCCCACACCGGCGCCACCAACTACGGCGACACGCCCACCAAGGTGCCCGGCGCGGCCCTCAGCACCCAGGCCGCCGACCAGCTCAGCCAATTACTCGCCGCCGACCCCAAGCTGCAGTTTGAGCTGGAAATGAGCTGCCAGCAATTGCCCGACGAAAAAAGCTACAACGTAGTGGGCGAGATTAAAGGCTCGAAATACCCCGACCAGGTTATCACCGTGGGCGGCCACCTCGACTCGTGGGACCTCGCCCAGGGCGCCCACGACGACGGCACCGGCGTCGTGCAAAGCATTGAGGCCCTGCGCCTGCTCAAAGCCGCCGGCCTGCGCCCCGAGCGCACCGTGCGCGCCGTGCTCTTCATGAATGAGGAGAACGGTACCCGTGGCGGTGAGAAGTATGCCGAGCTAGCCAAGCAAAACCACGAAACCCACCTGGCCGCCATTGAGAGCGACGGCGGCGGCTTCACCCCACGCGGCTTCAACGTCGAAACCACGCCCGCCGTGTTCCAGAAAGTGGCCGCCTGGAAGCCGCTGCTAGCCCCGTATTTGGCCGGCCAGCTCACGCCCGGCCACGCTGGCACCGACATCGAGCCCCTGGCCGCGAGCGTGAAGCCCGTGGCGCTCTTCGGCTACGACTGCGACTCGCAGCGCTACTTCGACCTGCACCACTCGGTCCTCGACACCTTCGAGCAAGTAAACCGCCGCGAGCTGGAGCTGGGCGGCGCCAGCATGGCCTCGCTCATATACCTGCTGGGCAAGTATGGTTTGTAGAAGGGGCTAGCGGCTGGCTGATAATTTCAGGAGCACCAAAAACCAGAACGTCATGCTGAGCCTGCCGAAGCATCTCTACCGCCCGACACCCTAGCGGCGCGATAGAGATGCTTCGGCAAGCTCAGCATGACGTTCTGGTTTTTGTAAATAAAATTTTTACATCGACTTGCGGCGCTGCTCGCGGCTGCGCTGCTCATCCAGCAGCTTGAGTAGCACGCCGTTGGTCCAGCCGAACCCATCTTGCAGCGGGTACTCGCCACCGCCGGCGGCGCGGCTCAGGTCTTCTACGTTGTACTTCTCCAGCAGCCGCCCGGTGCGGTTGAATACGCGCACGTTCAGCGTCGTCCAGCGGTGGGCGATGGTATCGGCCAGGTCGGGTAGGTGGTAGCGATGCAGGCCGGCTACCGTGAGGTATTGCAGGGGTGCCCAGCCATTGGGGGCGTCCCATTGCTGGTGGCTGTTGTTGGTAGTGGTGAGTACGCCACCGGGCCGCAAAAACTCGCTTTGCAGGCGGCTCGCCACGGCCCAGGCCTGGGCCGGCGTAGCCACGCCATACGCGAGCGGAAACACGCCGGCCAGGGTGCGCACCGTGGCGAGCTTCTTCTTGGGCAGGTCGTAATCACCAAAGAAGCCGGTCTGCGCATCCCAGCAGTAGCGCTGAATGGCCGCCGCCCGGGCCTGCGCCTGCTGGCGGTACTGGCTAGCCTCGGCTGGCTGGCCGGCGGCGCGGGTGGCGCGGGCCAGGGTTTGCTCGAGCACCAGCAGCAGGCAGTTGAGGTCTACCGGCACCAAATCCGTGGTATGAATGGAGCTGAGTTGCATATCGGGCCCAAACCAGCGGGTGCTGAAATCCCATCCCGAGGCCGCCGCTGCCCGCACGTTGTGGAAGAATTGTCCGGTGGGCTGCTTGCTGAGCTTGGCGGCTTCCACGTCTTCACGGTACGACTCTTCGCGGGGCTGGTCGCTCTCGTCCCAGTAGCGGTTCAGGCGCTCGCCGCCGGGCAGGCGCACGGCGCGGCGGGAGGCCTGGCCAGGCTTCAGCTTGTCGGCCCCGGCCATCCAGTAGGCATATTCGCGGGCTAGCGCGGGGCGGTAGCGCGTGAGCACGGCTACCGAGTCGGGGCCAGTAGCGAGTAGCCCTACCATTTGGGCAAAGAAGGGCGGTTGCGAGCGCGTGAGGTAGTAGGTGCGGTTGCCATTGGGAATAAAGCCCAGCTTGTCAATCAGATAGGCAAAATTATCGACCATGTCGCGCACCTGGCCTAGCCGGCCCGCCTCGCGCAGCCCGAGCATTGTGAAGTACGAGTCCCAGTAGTACACCTCCCGAAAGCGCCCGCCCGGTACCACGTAGGGGTGGGGTAGCGGCAGCAGCGACGAATAGGGCGGTGCCGTGGCCTGTGCCGGGCGGCGCAGCACCGTCCAGAGCGTGTCGAGGTGCGCCCGAATGCCAGCCCCGATGTTGCTGTGATACTTGGCCGTGTCGGTGTTAGGCAAATAGAAGTAGCGCTTGGCAAACGCCTTTAGGTCGAAGCCTGGCTGGCTTTTCTCCCTGGCATAGGCGGCTAGCACGGCAGCCGGTGTGGCCGTGGGCAGCATATCCACGAAGGTTTTGCCATCAGGGTACACCCGGTTCAGCTGAATGGCCTCAAACAAGCCCGGGTAAAGCTGGCGCGGCGTGGGCTGGGTGGCCGGCTGCGCCAGGGCCGGGCCAGCGAAAAGTAGCAGGCCGGCAACACACAGGTTTTTCATAAGCGTAAGGAAAGCAAGGTGAACAAGATGGGCCAGCCCGAAAAAAACAGCAGCGGCCGGCCACTGCCAACCGCTGCTGCTATCGGGCCTAGCGCTTGCCTACTAATACCCAGGGTTCTGGGTAAGGTTAGGATTCACGGCCAATTGCTGGTTCGGAATCGGGAAGATGAGGTACTTAGGGTCACTGCTCGTAGGCCCTTGCTCAATCGGACCCAAGAACTTACCGAAGCGCACCATGTCCTGGCGGCGCCAGTTTTCCAGATATAGCTCGCGGCCACGCTCGGCATAGAGCGTATTCAAATCTACTGTAGCCAAAGCCCCGGCATTGCGCGATGCATCGGTGCGGATAGAATTAACCAAGGCCAGCGCCGTGCTACCGTAAGTGCCAGCGGTAGTGCCGGTGCCGCCGCGTAAGATGGCTTCGGCCTTCATCAGAAGCACGTCGGGCAGGCGGAAGTGCACCATGTCGTTGTCGATGGCCCCAGCCGAGTTATTGGTAAAATCGGGCGGGTATTTCATGGGCCGGATGCCGGTTACCTCCAGGTTGGCCCCGGTTTCGATAATCTTCACGTCGCGGGTGAAGGCTAGCGGCGCCCCGGTCCGGTCAACCAAAGCCGAGTCGAGGCCGCCCCGCTTGGTAGTACCGTTCAAGTAATACTGCTGGCCAATCAGGAAGCCCACATTCTGGTGCTTGAATGGGTTGGAAGGGCCGTTTTTATAGCTGTACACCTGGCCGCGGCGCAGGTCGTCGGCCCCAAACGTGTCGTAGAATGTTGGCAGTGCGCACGGCCCGTTGTAGCCCTGCGGAGTCATGTTGTAGTGTGAGATAAAACGCCACAGGTCGTACTGCGCACCGCTGCTCACTCCACCCACGTTCAGCTCGGTAAAGATATTTTCGGTGCCGATGCTCGTGTTGTCGGGGGCAAAGTTGTCAAAGTAGTTGGCGGCGAACTTGTAGCGGCCACTGTTGATAATCTGGTCCGCCAGCGTAATAACCTGGTTCATGTCGGCGGCGGCAAACGTAGGCGCATTGCGGTTGGCATATACGCCCCGGTTGAGGTAGCACTTCATCAGCAGGCAGCGGGCGGCATCCTTATTGGCCCGGTACACGGGCGCATCGGGCAGAGTGGCCAGCACAGCATTTACCTCGCTGATGATATAGTCTAGTGCTTCGGTGCCCTTGCGCACTTTGGCGTTATTGACCACAAGCTCGCCCGGTTCACGGTAAGGCACCTGGTCGTAGAGGTCGAGGGTCCAGTACATGGCAAACGCCCGTACAAACCGCGCTTCGGCCTGCTGCTGGGCGCTAGCCCCAAACTCGGGCCGCAGCACATCGGTAGCCGCGAAAATGACGCCGCCCAGGTTGGCGAAGGCGTCGCGTATTTCAGGGTGGTTGGCATCCCAGTTGTGCAGGTGCAGCGCGCGCCACTTACCGTTGTCGTCCCAGTCGCCGGCCCGGGTGGGCATCAGGCGCTCATCGGTCGTTACTTCGGACATGGCAAATATTTGAGTGGCTCCCTGAAATGGGCTGCGCATGGCGTTGTAGGCACCGTCGAGCAGCGAGGAGGCATTGCTTGTGCCTAGCTGAGACGGCGTCAGGCCCGCCTGAAACTCCTCGTTAATCTTGCAGCTATCGGCTAGCTGGAGCAGGGCCAGCATGGCCGCCGCACTGAGTATCTTTTTCATATAACTAGTAGCGATGGGTGGGTTAGAGAGAGAAGTTAACACCAAACGTGAACGTGCGAGCCGATGGGTAGCCAGTGTAGTCGATACCGGCCGAGGGCACTACCCCCGATGCCTTGTTGGTATTCACCTCGGGGTCGAAGCCACGGTACTTGGTGATAACGAACAGGTTCTGGCCAATAGCATAGATGCTAGCCCCTTTAAACACCTTGCCCAGGTCGCCGAGGGCATAGGAGAGCGTTACGTTGGAGAGTTTTACAAAATTGCCGCTTTCGAGGTAGCGCGTCGAGGGCGTTACCGCGTTGGCTAGTGACTCCTTCACACCCTGGTATTCAGACAGCGAGATATTTTTGCCGGCCCGAATCTGGCTCACGTTGAGCACACTATTGAAAGTGTTGTTGTAAATCTTGTTGCCAAATACGCCATTAAAGTTTGTAATGAGCGAGAGCTTGGCAAAGCGGAAAGTTGCGCTTAGGCCGGCAATGGCAGTGGGGTTGGGGTTGCCCACGTAGCTTGCCGGGGTGAAGTCATTATAAGTACCAGTGGCAGGGTTTATGCCGTTGTAAGTCGGCAGGTAGAAGCCATTGAGGGGCTGGCCGTTCTGGATGGTTTCGGCTAGCACGCCCGATAGGCCCTGGCCGTTAAGCGTACCTGTCTGGATGATAAGCGCCGGGGGCAAGCCCGTCACGTTATTGTGCACAAAGGTGGCGTTGGCGTTGAAGTTGATGCCGAAGCGCTCGTTGTCAACGGCCGTCACGCCGAGTTGTAGTTCTACCCCTTTGTTAACGATAACGCCGTTCAGGTTTTGCCAGATAACGCTGCTGCCGCCGGGGGCTGCCGGAAAGCCGGGAATATTGGGATAGAGCAGGTCGGTGGTGCGCTTGTAGAAGTAGTCGGCCGTCAACGTCAGGCGGTTATTGAACATGGCCACGTCGATACCAGCGTTGTACTGCTCATCCGACTGCCACTTGAGGTTGGGGTTGGCATTAGTGGTTTGTACTAGGCCCCCGTTGTTGGCCTGAAACACAAACTGGCTACGGGCCGAGCCCGCTGGAAATTCCTGGTTGCCGGTGCGGCCGTAGCCCACGCGTAGCTTCAATTGGTTGAGCGATTCGTATTTGGATTTCAGGAAATCCTCCTGGCTGATATCCCAAGCAGCCGATACGGACGGGAAGTAGCCGTACTTATTATTTTCGCCAAACTTGGTGCTACCGTCGGCGCGCAGGGTGGCCGTGAGCAAATAGCGGTCTCTGTAGTTCAGGATGGCGCGGCCAAAGAACGATTGCAGCTCTGTAACGGGGTCCACAAACGAGGAGATTTGGCGGCCCGAGGGGTTCGAATACTGTAGGTAATTGGTGTAGTCGAGCCCGTAGGTACCAAAGCCAATGGGTGTGCCATTGGAGCTGACCGGACCGCGACCATTCAGGTTAGTCCCTGAGTAGTTGAACTTCGTGTATTCGTAGCCTAGCAGCGCATTCACGTTCAAATCAGAAGTTACCTTCTTGTTGAAGTTCAGTGTATGCGTCATCTGCTGCGTCTGTAGCTCGGTGGTGCTGATGGATGCGTAACCCAGGTTCATATAATCCTGGATATTGAGGCGCTGGTCGATAGACGTGCGCCGGATGCCCGTGCTATAGTTGGTGGCAAACAGGGCGCGGTACTCCAGCCAGTCGGTAAACTTGTAGTAGGGCGAAACGGAGGCTAGTGCTGTGGTAACCCGCGAGTTATCATTGTAGTACTGCTGCTGGGCTACCGGGTTAATAACCTGGCCCTGGCGCACAAACGGAGTGCCGTCGTCGTTATAAAGCCGGTCGGTGGGATTCCACTGCAGGGCCTGGCCGATGAGGCTGCCCCGGTAGTCACCGTTGTTGGTGATGGGGGCTAGCTGCTCGCGCGTTTGACTGGCCGTGATATTGATATCAACACCCAGGCGCTTGCTTTCCAGGAATTTGGCGTTAGTTACAAAATTGGCGCTATACTTCTGGAAGCCCGTTTTCTTCACAATACCCTTCTGGTCGAGGTAGCCTAGCGAGAGGCGATAGCGCCCATTTTCGCCGCCGCCGCTCACGGCGCCGTTGTAGTTCTGGAGCGGGCCGGTTTGCAGAATAGCCCCTAGCGGGTCGTTGCTCTGGCCCAGGTCTAGCTGTTTGGGGTCGAGGCCGTAATACCCGATAGCTTCCCGAAACTGACTGGCGTCAAGCACCTTAATGCGACGCATGATATTCGAAAAGCCGCCCGATACGCCAAAGTCAAACTTGGCCTCACCTACCTTGCCGCGCTTGGTAGTGATGAGCACTACGCCGTAGGCTGCACG
The DNA here is from genome assembly GCF_017571525.1 of Hymenobacter sp. BT559. Taxonomy (GTDB): domain Bacteria; phylum Bacteroidota; class Bacteroidia; order Cytophagales; family Hymenobacteraceae; genus Hymenobacter; species Hymenobacter ginsengisoli. The sequence continues at coordinate 11,032 of NZ_JAGETY010000013.1, forward strand.
CGAGCCATAAATGGCCGTTGCCGAAGCATCCTTAAGCACGGTCAGCGACTCAATGTCGGCCGGGTTCAGGAAGTTGAGCGGGTTGCTGTTGGGGCTGTCACCGAGCGAGGTGTTTAGGCCTGGGCGGGCCGAGCGGCCATCGAGCGGCACGCCATCTACTACGTATAGGGGCTGGCCGGTGCCAGTTACGGCTGAGTTGCCGCGAATGCGGATGGTCGAAGCGCCGCCGGGCTGGCCGCTGTTTTGCGTTATCTGCACGCCCGAGGTGCGGCCTTGCAAAAGTTGGTCGGGCGAAGTGAAAGTGCCCTTGTTGAAGTCCTTCGTGCTCAAGGTGCTAACGGCCCCCGTAAGGTCTTCCTTGCGGGCGGTGCCATAGCCTACCACCACTACATCACCCAGCGCCTGGGCGTCGTCTTTCAGCGCAATAGTCACCGTATTGCGGCCGGTAATGTCAACTGTCTGCTTGGCGTAGCCCACGAAGGAAACCGTGAGCGACGTAGCAGTGGCGGGTACTTGCAGGCGAAAGCTGCCATCGGCGCCGGTGCTGGCGCCGATAGAAGTGCCCGTAGCGAGTACCGTTACGCCGGGCAGGCCGGTGCCACTGGCATCGGTTACCTTGCCCGATACCTCGCGCTGGGTTTGCGCGTGGCCGATTATTGGCAGAAAAAGAGCTAGCAGCAGCGTTTTGCCGCTGAGGGCCGACCGGGCCGCCGGCTGCTCATAGGCCTGGTGCGTCGAGTAACAGGTGTTACGCATGAGTGAAAAGGGGTAAAGTGGGAAATGCTGAAAACACTAAGCTGGGCGCTACCTATCGCAATCGATTTCGAGCAAAGGCTGTGTAAAGCGCCGGGGCCGAGTGAAACCTGGAAAGAAAAAGCTTGGTAAAGAATTAAGTGAGTACCTGTCAGAATACTACTTTAAGTGGTAGACTACTGCCTGCCAGGGCTGTAGGGCCAGCGCCGGCCCGCCAGGGGCCGCCCCCGGGTAGTTGTTGAGCCAGGTGGCACCGCTGGGCTGGAGGCCCGCCGGCAGCGGCCAGCGCTGCCCCGATGACGAGAAGTTGAGCACCACCAGTACTTTCTCGGGGCCTAGCGTGCGGGTGTAGGCATAGATGTGCGGGTTGGCCGCATCCAGCAGCTGATATTGGCCATACACCAGCACCTTGTGCTGCTTGCGCACGGCCATTGCCCGGCGGAAGTGATGGAGCACTGAGGTCGAGTCTATGTCTTCGCTAGCCTCGTTAAGAGTCACGTAGTTAGGGTTCACCTTAATCCAGGGCGTGCCGGTGGTGAAGCCGGCGTTAGCGGAGGCATTCCACTGGAAGGGTGTGCGGCTGTTGTCGCGCGAGAAGCGGGCTAGCGAATGGAAAAATGCTTTTTCATCGCCGCCCTGCTGCTTGAGCTGCGTGTAGGCGTTGCGGGCGGCCACGTCGCGGTACTCGGCTATGCCGCTGAAGGGGCTGTTGGTCATGCCCAGCTCGTCGCCGTTGTAGCAGTAGGGCGTGCCGCGCATGGTCAGCAGGAACGTATTGAGCAGCTTGGCCGATGGAGTGCGGAAAGCCGGGCGGTCGTCGCCAAACTTGCTCACCATGCGCGGCTGGTCGTGGTTGCCGAGGTCAATGGCCTGCCAGCCTTTCCGGGCAAAGGCGCTATCCCATTTCGTAAATACGCGCTTGAGGTCGGTGAGCTTGTAGGTGGCGGAGCCGCTGCCCACGCCCACGCCCTCAAAGTGATAGGTCATGTCGAGCTCCTTGCGGGCGGGGTCCACAAAGAGCATGGCCTCGGTGGTGTTGCGTCCCGCGCCTTCGGCCACGGTCATCACGTTGTAGTGGCGCAGCACCTGCTCGTTGATTTCCTTGAGGTAGTCGTGCAGGTGCGGGCCGTGGTTGTAGGCGTTGGCAAAGGTGCGCTCGGTGAGGCCCGGCATGGGCGGAAAGCTCGGGTCTTTGGCCACAAACTGGAAGGCATCCATGCGGAAGCCGTCGATGCCCTTGTCGAGCCAGAAGCGCATGATATTGTGCACTTCCTGGCGCAGCTTGGGATTGTTCCAGTTCAGGTCGGGCTGCTTTTTGGAGAAAATATGCAGGTAGTACGACTTAGTAGGCGCGTCGTACTGCCAGGCATCGTGCTTCACGTCGAAGGTGCTGAAGCGAGCCGGCGGCGTGCCTTTTTCAGCGGGCCACCAGTAGTAATAGTCGCGGTAGGGGCTGGTGCGCGAGGCCCGCGCCGACTTAAACCAGGCGTGCTCGTCCGAGCTGTGGTTCACCACCAGGTCCATCACCAGCTTGATGCCGCGCGCGTGCATACCCTTGAGCAGCGCATCGAAGTCGGCCATCGTGCCAAACTCAGGCATTATCTGACGGTAATCGCTGATATCGTAGCCGTTGTCATCATTGGGTGAGGCATAGATGGGGTTCAGCCATACCGTGCCTACGCCAAGGCTCTTCAAGTAATCAAGCCGCGCGATAATGCCCTTCAGGTCGCCCACGCCGTCGCCGTTGCTGTCCTGAAAGCTGCGCGGATACAGCTGATACACCACCGTCTCCTTCCACCAGTCAGTCGGTTTGGAGAGGCTGGCGGCTGGCGTAGCCTTGGCCATAGGAGCTTCGGGCGGCGAGGTGGCCGCAGTGTCCGTCTTGGTACCCGAGTTGCAGCCTGCCGCGCCTACCAGCAGCAAAGCCGCCGCCAGCCGGAGCCTGGAAAGGGGAGAAGCAGGGAAAAAAGCTAACGACATGGCTCGGTAAAAAGCAGAAAATCAAGCGATAGAAGCGGCAAGGGCCAGCACATCGGCCTCGGAGATGGCAGGCGTAGCGCCCTGATAGGTGGCTACTAATGAGCCAGCTGCGCAGGCAAAGGCTAGCGCTTCGGCCGGGGGCTGGCCGGCTAACCAGCCTTTGAGCAGAGCCGCCAAAAAGGCGTCGCCGCTGCCAATGGTATCCTGCAGCTGCACCGCAATGCCCGGGCTGCGGTGCAGCTGCCCGCCGGTCCAGAGCACGGCCCCGTCGGCGCCTTTCGTCACGCACACGGCTTGGAGGCCAAAGCGGTCGGCGAGCCAGTGCAGGGCGGTTTCCTCGTCGGGGCTCGCCCCAAACCAGCCCATTATCTCGGCCAGCTCGTGGTGGTTGAGCTTCACCAGATTGGCCTGGCGCAGCAGGTAGGTCACTACACTGCGCGAATAGTGCGGGGCGCGCAGGTTTACATCAAATACCTTAAAGGCAGCGCGTTGAAGCAGGCGGTAGAGCGTTTCGCGGGTGGCGCCGCTGCGGGCGGCCAGGCTGCCAAACACGAAGGCCTCGGCGCTTTCTACCAGCGGGCCCAGCGCGTCTTCGTACTGAATGTAATCCCAGGCCACAGGCTGCACTATCTTATAAGTTACCTCGTGGCTGTCGCTCACATTGGCCTTCACCACGCCCGTGAGGTGCGTCTCGCCGCGCTGGATGTAGCGGGTGCTCAGGCCTTTGCTTTGCACGAAGGCTAGCAGCTCGGTGCCCAGGTCGTCGTGGCCCACGCGGCTGATGAGCAGCGCCTCCTGCCCAAAATTGCGCAGGTGCACCGCCACGTTGAGCGGGGCGCCGCCGGGCTGCTTGCCCGTGGGCAGCACGTCCCACAACATTTCTCCAAAGCAAGTGATAGCCATACGTGCGAAGGGTAAGATTTTGTCAAGCAGTTGACTTTTAGTTGATTTTCAAGCTTTTCGGGACTAGTGCATGACCAGCGTTTTGGCTACGCCCTCCAGGCTGGTGCCCTTGGTTTCGGGCATGAAGCGCAGCACAAATACTAATTGCAGCACCATCATGCCGCAGAAGAAGGCGAACGTGTTGCCCCCGCCCAGCTTTTCGGCGAAGTAGGGGAAGGTGAAGGCGATGACCGTGGCCATGACCCAGTGCGTACTCGACCCGAGCGCCTGACCCTTGGCCCGCACGGCATTGGGAAAAATCTCGGAGATGAACACCCAGATAACTGCCCCTTGCGAGAAGGCAAAAAAGGCGATATAGGCAAAGAGCAGGCCCGGTACCAACAGCCCGCCAAAGAGCTGAAAGCGTTGGGTATAAAAGGCCATCGCCACCAGCCCTAGTGTGGCAATGAGGCCTAGTGAGCCCACCAGCATGAGGCTGCGCCGCCCAAACCGGTCGATGACGTTGACGCCCAGCAGCGTGAAAATGAAATTGACCAGCCCAATGCCCGCCGACGAAAGCAGCGCGGCGCCCTGGCCTAGCCCCGTCATCTCAAAAATGCGCGGCGCGTAGTAGATAATCGCGTTAATGCCAGACACTTGGTTGAAAAATGCGAAAGCCATAGCCAGTAGTACCGGCGTGCGGTACTGGCTAGCCCACAGCGACTCGCTTTGCTGCCCGGCAGCAGCCTGGGCCGTGAGAATAGCAGCCGTGTCGGCCTCTACAGTGCTGGGGCTGATAAGACGCAGGACGTCTTTGCCTTCTTCCACACGGCCGTGTAGCAGCAGCCAGCGCGGGCTTTCGGGCACCCGAAACAGGAACAGTAAAAAGGCGATGGCCGGCACCGCCTGCACGCCCAGCATGAGGCGCCACGAATGGTCGCCTACGTTGGCTAGCAGGTAGTTAGAGAGATAAGCGGCCAGAATGCCAAATACGATATTGAACTGGAACAGCCCCACCAGCTTGCCGCGCGAGTCGGCTGGCGAAATCTCCGAGATGTAGAGTGGGGCCGTGACCGACGAGGCGCCCACGCCCAGCCCGCCCAAAAAGCGGAAGACCATAAACGGCACCCAGGCCGGGGCTAGGGCCGCCCCCACGGCCGATACCAGGTAGAGCACCGCAATCCAACGCAGCGTTTGGCGGCGGCCCAGCTTATCGCTCGGAATGCCACCGAACATGGCCCCCAGCACCGTGCCGATGAGGGCAATGGATATGGTGAAGCCGTGTTGCACCGCGCTCAGCTGCCACAGCTGCTGAATGGCTTTCTCGGCCCCCGAGATAACGGCCGTATCAAAGCCGAACAGGAAGCCGCCAAGCGCTGTGACAATAGACCAAAAAAGAACCTTGCGTTGCACCATGACCTGAACCGTTTGGACAAAAGTCTACTATGGGGCAGCGCAGGGCGTTCACGAGCATACCAAATGCATTTAAAAATAATGCAAGAACGATAACTATCTGGTTTTTAATAGTATAAATTGAAAGTAAGTGCTGACTCACCAAGCGCAGTCTTCACTATTGCGACACGCTTTCAAAAATCGGTCAGGCCCGTAGGTGCGTGTGCAGAGCCTTGAACTCGGAGGGTGACACCTGGTATTTGCCCTTGAAAGCCGTGGAAAAGTAGGACGGCGAGGAGAAGCCCGTCTGGTACGCCACGTCGGCCACGGTGCTGCCTTCCTGCAGCAGCAGCTGCCGGGCCTTGGTGAGGCGCACGGTTTGAATATACTCCGTGACGCCGGTGCCGAGCAGGGCTTTCACCTTGCGATAGAGCTGGGTGCGCGACACGCCCAGGCTGTGCGCAATGTCATCGACGCCCAGGCTGGGCTGGTCGAGCCGGCCCTCGATAATGGCGGCCAGGTCGGCCAGAAACTTCTGGTCGACGCGCTGCGGCACGGCCGTGGGAGGCGCGCCCGACAACTGCCGATGAAAATGCTCGCGCTGCTGGTCGCGATTGCGCAGCAGCGTGCGCAGGCTTTCGAGCAAAAAGGTGGGGTTGAACGGCTTAGTGAGGTAGAGGTCGGCGCCGGCCTGCACGCCGGCCACCTGCTGCTCGGGGGCATTTTGGGCCGTGAGCAGCACCAGCGGAATGTGCGAGGTGCGCCAATCGCCCTTGAGCGTGGTGGCCACGTCGAGGCCGCTGAGCTCGGGCAGGCCCACATCGCACACTATCACGTCGGGAATGGTTTCGCTGGCCATGCGCAGGCCAGCCGCGCCGTCGGCGGCCGTGCTCACCTGGAAGTGCGGCTGGAGCTTCTGCACCAAAAACTCGCGCACCTCCTCGTTGTCCTCAATCACGAGGGCCGTGGCATCGGAGCGAACCGGGGCGGCCTCTTGGGTGGGGGCTAGCAATTCTTCTTCGGGCGCGGTGGCCGCGCTGAGCGGGCGCGGCAGGCCGGGCTCCACGTCGAGAAAGGCGGCGGGCTTGTTAAGGGGCAGGCGTACTTCAAATGTGCTGCCCTCGCCCGGCTGGCTTTGAAACGAGAGCGTGCCCTGGTGCAGCCGCGTGAGGCCTTCGGCCAGGGCCAGGCCTAGCCCCGAGCTGTTGGGCGTGGGCTGGCTGCCCTGGTAAAACCACTCCAGAATGTGCGGCTGGTCGGCTTCGGCAATGCCCCGGCCGGTGTCGGCCACGCTGATAAGCACAGTTTTAGTAGCTGCCTCAGGGCCTATGCTCACCGTAATCTGGCCGCCATCGGGCGTGTATTTGAAGGCGTTGGAAAGCAGATTGAAGAAGACCTTGTCGAGAATCTCGCCGTCGAACCACAGGAAAATAACCGGCTCGGCGGGCACAAACCGGAACGTGATGCTGCGGCGCCGGGCGGTTTTCTCAAACACGTCCATGATTTCGCGCAGAAACTCTACCAGGTCGCCCTCCAGGGCGTGCACGGCCATCTTGCCCACGTCGATTTTGCGAAAATCCATGAGCTGATTCACCAGCTGGAGCAGCCGCTGCGCGTTGCGGCGCACCAGGCCCAGGTCGTGGCGCTGGGCGGGCGTGAGGTCGTCGGTGGGGCTAGTGAGCAAGTCTTCTACCGGCCCCAAGATGAGCGTGAGCGGCGTGCGCAGCTCGTGCGAGAAGTTGGTGAAAAAGCGCAGCTTGGCCTCCGAGGTGCGGCGCACTTCTTCGGCGGCGGCGCGGGCCTGCTCGGCCAGGTCGGCAATCTGGTTGCGCTGCTGGCTGATTTCAGCGTTTTGCCCCTCCAGCACTCGCCTGATGCGCTGGTTTAGGCGCGACGACCGCCACGTGAGCATTCCCAACACCACGGCCCCTAGCAGGCTAGCCAGCAGCAGATACACCAGCAGCGACTGATTGTTGTAGCGCTGCTGTTGCTGCTGCCAGCGCTGCTGCTGCCGGAAAAGGTCGCTTTGCTGGGCTAGCAGCCGCTCGGTTTGGCCACGCACGGCTTGCACGTTGGTCGAATCTACCACCATCGTTACCAAGATGTTATCCTTGGTATAATGCTCGTGGCTGAGAATGCGAAGCGCCGTGCGAATAGCTTCCTCACCGCCTGGCGAGTACAGCAGCGTAGCCTGCAACGTGCCATTGGCCACCAGCTGCAAGCCATTACCCGGCCCCGGCAGGCCATCAACCCCAATGATGCGGATGCGGCGGGCTAGCCCCAGCTGCTGCACCACTTGGTGGGCGGCCCGGGCCATAGGGTCATTATGCGCAAAAATGAGGCGCACGCCGGGGTGGGCGCGCAGCAGGGCCGGCAATTGCGCCAGCACCAGGTCGGACTGCCAGGCGGCCGGCAGCTGGGCCACCAGCTGCATGTTGGGGTGCTGGGCCAAGGCCTGCACAAAGCCCAGGTGGCGCTCGGTAGCCGGCGAGGAGCCCGGCCGGCCCAGTATTTCGAGCACCTGGCCGCGCTCGTGCAGGAGCTGCGCGGCGTAGCGGCCGGCGGTGCGGCCCACCTCCAGGCTATTGCCACCTACGTAGGCTGTGTAGTGCGGCGAGGTAGTGCGCCGGTCGAGAATAATAACCGGAATGTGGTGGGCCGCGGCCGTATCGACGAGGTCGGCCAGGGGCGTGGCTTGGTTAGGCGAAATGAGCAGCGCATCGACCCGCTGCCGAATAAACTCTTGAATGTGCCGCCGCTGCAGCTCGGTGTCATTGCGAGCGTCCAGCATTTGAAGCTGCACGTTGGGGTGGAAGCTCAGTTCCTTTTCCATGCCCGCCAGCATGGCCTGGCGCCAGGCATCGGCCGTGGTGCACTGCGAAAAGCCAATGCGGTACACCGGCTCGCGCGCGGCCGGGGCGCAGCCAGCCAGCCCTAGCAGCCAAAGCAGCGCCAGCAGCCGGCAACCCCAGTAAGGTAGCAGGATGGTTTTCAACGGGTGGGAAAGAAGCGTGGCGACCGGCTGCCCAGCCAGGACGGCTAGCAATAGCAGTTAAGTATCAACTAACCAACCAAGTTTAAGCAGCAGTTTCTGAATTGTAGGGGGAAGGTAGCGGAAAAAGCGCTAAATAGCGGCAGCAGCCCCACGGCTGCCCGGCCCGGCGTTGGCTGTTAGCATACCAGCCCAGCTAATCCGGCTGTCGGCTAAGCACTGGTATTAGGAGCGAAGCGCGTATTTTGACGCCGTTTTCTGGCTCGTACTAGCTGCCTAGCTCGCGCTCGTAGGCTTCTTTGCTCTTCTTTTTACTATGTTCCCACCCATCTCCCGCCGGCTGGCGGCGCTGCTGTGCGCCGTGGGCGCGGTGCTGCTGGTTAGCCGCCCGCTGGCTGCTCAGCCCACCCCCGACCCCTGGCGCCTCAGCGCCGATAAAATCGACCCTAGCCACTACTACGGCGTGACGGTGGCCAACGGCATGCTGGGCATTGTCTCGTCGCCGGTGCCGTTTCAGGTCAAAAACGTGGTACTGGCGGGCGCCTACGACCAGTACGGCCGGGGCCGGGTGAGCAACTTCCTCAACAGCTTCAACCTGCTGAATATGTACCTGGAAGTAGACGGCCGTCGGCTAGGCGCTCAGGATGCCAGCAATTTCCGGCAGCAGCTCGATATGAAGGGAGCTAGCCTCACCACCAGCTTCGATTACGGCGACAAGGCCACCATCAGCTACACCTACTACGCCCTGCGGCATTTGCCTTTTACGGTGCTCATGGATGTCAGCATCACGGCCAAAAAGGACTTGGCCCTGACGGCGGCCAGCGTGATGGAAACGCCCGATGCGCTGCGCGATGCCCAGAACTACTACAACGAAATCGACCGGCCCCACGCCACGCTCAGCCTGCTCACCTCGTCGGCCAAAAGCCCGACGGGCAAGCTGACGCTGTGCGCCAGCAATAGCTTTCTGTTTGAGGAGCCGCACGGCCAGGAGCCGCGCATCATTCATGAGATGTGGGACAACAACATGCACCTCATGAAATTCAGCAAGACGCTGAAGGCCGGCCAAACCTACGCGTATGCCGTGGCGGGCTCCAGCATCACCTCAGCCCACCACCCCGACCCGCTCAATGAGGCCGAGCGCCTCACCATCTTCGCCCGTCTCGAAGGCCGCAAGCGCCTGCTGGAGTTTCACCAGAAGGCCTGGCAGGACCTGTGGGCCAGCGACATTCAGATAGCCGGCGATGCGCAGGCCCAGCAAGATGTGCACAGTATGCTGTATCACCTCTACAGCTTTTCGCGGGCGGGCACCGACTATTCGCCCTCGCCCATGGGCCTGTCGGGGCTAGGGTATAATGGCCACGTATTCTGGGACAGCGACTTGTGGATGTACCCGGCCCTGCTGGTGCTGCACCCCGACATCGCCAAGTCGCTGGTCGAATACCGCTTCAACCGCCTCGACCTGGCCCGCCGCAACGCCTTTGAGCACGGCTACAAAGGCGCCATGTACCCCTGGGAAAGTGCCGATACGGGCGTGGAGGAAACCCCCGTGTGGGCCCTGAGCGGGCCGTTTGAGCACCATATTACAGCCTGCGTGGGGCTAGCCGCCTGGCAGTATTACTGCGTGACGCAGGACAAGGACTGGCTGCGCGAGAAAGGCTGGCCCATCCTGCAAGCCACCGCCGATTTCTGGGCTAGCCGCGTCGAACGTAACGGCTCCGGCCACTACGACATCAAGAACGTGGTGGCCTCCGATGAGTGGGCCGAAAACGTGGACAACGACGCCTTCACCAACGCCGCTGCCCAGGCCAACCTACGCGCCGCCGCGGCTGCCGCCAAGCTGCTCGGCCGCCCCGCCAACGCCGACTGGGCCCTGGTGGCCCAAAATATTCCCATCCTGAAAATGCCCGACGGCGTGACCAAGGAGCACGCCACTTACCACGGCGAGGGCATCAAGCAGGGCGATGCCAACCTGCTGGCTTTCCCGCTGGGCACTATTACCGACCCTAGCCAGATTAGGAAAGACCTGGCCTACTACGAAACGCGCGTGCCCAATGAGGGCACGCCGGCCATGACGCAAGCCATTTTCGCGCTGCTCTACGCCCGGCTCGGCGACGGTGCCAAGGCGCAGCATTTCTTCCAGGATGCCTACACGCCCAACTTGCTGCCGCCCTTCCGCGTCATCGCCGAAACCAAGGGCGGCACCAATCCTTACTTCGCCACCGGCGCGGGCGGCGTGCTGCAAGCCGTGCTCATGGGCTTCGGTGGGCTCGACATTACGCCGCTAGGCATCACCCAGCGCAAAACCACGCTGCCCAGTGGCTGGCAGTCGGTGAAGATTACCGGCGTGGGGCCGGGGCGCAAAACGTATTCGGTAAGCCGCTAGGTTGCGGAACGCTTTGAGTGCTACACAGGCCGTCGTACTGCGCTTGTCGGAGCATCGCTACCGAACGACACCCTAACGGTGCGGAAGAGATGCTTCGACAAGCGCAGTACGACGGTTTGTTATTTATACCTGAAGCCCTTAGTTGGTATTCAAAATCGAGAACAGCTCATCCAGCTTGGGCGTGAGGATGATGTCGGTGCGGCGGTTGAGGGCTTTGTCCTGCGGCGTATCGTTGGCTGCTACGGGCAGGTATTGGCCGCGGCCCGAGGGCGTTATCTGGGTGGGGTCGATGCCGGCGGCCGTGAGCAGGCGCGTGATTTCGGTGGCGCGCAGCACGCTCAGGTCCCAGTTATCCTTGGCGCCATTTACCACGCCTTTAATAGGCACGTTGTCGGTGTGGCCTTCTACCAGGATGTTCACATCCTTATTGCCCGTCAAAGCATTAGCCAGCTTGATGAGCGCGTCCTGACCGGCGGGGTCTACCTTGGTTGAGCCCGATTTAAAGAGCAATTGCTCGGAGAGCGACACGTAGACCTTGCCGTTTTTTACGTTCACCTGCAAGTCCTGCGAATTAAACCCTAACAGCGCATCGGCCACCTTCTTGCGCAGGGCATTGGTGGCGGCGTCCTTCTCATCCAGAATGCGCTGCAGCTCGGCCACGCGGGCGTTTTTACCGGCCAGGTCTTGCTCGGTGGTGCCCAGCGTCTGGTTGAGTTGATTGACGCGGTTCTGGCGGGCCAGCAGGTCGGCGCCGAGCGCGGCTTCATTTTGATTTTTAGCTTGTAGCAAGGCCATTTTTTCTGCCTGCAACTGGTCGCGCGACTTGGTAAGGTCGGCGTTTTGCTGCTGCAAAGCGGCAATTTCTTTCTGATTGCAACCCGGCAGGGCTAGCAGAGCCCCAGCCAGCAGCAGGGTAGGGAAGGCGAATGTGGAGGAAGATAAAGACATCGGGCAAAGCGCGTAAAGCGGTAAAAACGACCCAGCTAGGGCCAGGATATGCTGGCTAAACGGCCGGGATAAAGCCCAGGTTGCCGCCTGCCCGGGGCCGGAGCGCAGCGCCGGGGTACTTTTGCGCGCGGCCGGGTGGGGCCTTATCGTTTTATGCGCACATTCTTACTGCTATTTTTAACGGGGCTGCTGATCGTGCCCGAGGCTGGCCGGGCGCAGGTGCCGGCGGCCGGGCCTGCCCGCTACTGGGTCAGCTTTCGCGATAAAGCCGGGGTGCAGTTTGACCCGGCCCGCTATTTCAGCCCCGCCGCGCAAGCCCGGAGGCGGCGCCAGGGGCTGCCCCCTGCCGACTTCACCGACCGCCCCGTACGGCCCGACTACGTGGCTGCCGTGCAGGCCCGCGTCGATACCCTCACGCTGGTTAGTCGCTGGTTTAATGCCGTAGCCTGCCGGGCCACGCCCGCCCAGGCCACCGCCCTGCGCCAGCTGCCCGGCGTGGCGGCCGTGGTGGCCTGGCCGCTGGCCAATCGGCTGTTGCCGGCCAGGCGCCAAGCTATCAATAAGAAAGAATCGGCAGCGCGCGTGAGCCGCTTGGGGGTATCGCCGGCCGACTACCTGCTGGCCCGCCAGCAAACGGCTGCCCTGGGCCGGGCCGACCTGAGTAGGGCCGGGCTGCTGGGGCAGGGCGTGCGCATCGCGGTGTTCGACGTGGGCTTTCGGGGGGCCGACTGGCACCCGGCCTTTCGGGCGCTGCGGCGCGACAAGCACATCGTGGCCACCTATGATTTTCTGAAAAACCAGCCCCAGGTGTTCCGGGGCGGCTCGCACGGCACCGAGGTGCTAGGGTGCCTGGCTGGCCGCCTGCCCGGTCCCGATACCTTGCACCTGGGCCCGGCGCTAGGGCTGGCGCCGGCCGCCACCTACCTGCTGGCCCGCACCGAGGGGCTAGCCAGTGAGCGCTACCGTGAGGAAGAAGCCTGGCTGCGGGCCGCCGAGTGGGCCGACCAGCAGGGCGCCGACATCATCAGCTCGTCGCTGGCCTATACCGAGCAGCGCTATTTTCCCGAGCAGATGGATGGCCGGCACTCGCTCATCGGGCGGGCGGCCACGCTGGCGGCCCGCAAGGGCATGCTGGTGGTGAGCGCCGCCGGCAACGATGGCGACGACGACTGGGTGCGCATTGGCACACCCGCCGATGCCGACTCGGTGCTGGCCGTGGGGGGCCTCGACCCCGCCACGGGGCTGCACGTGGCGTTCAGCTCGGTGGGGCCTAGCGCCGACCGCCGCCTCAAGCCCGACGTGTCAGCCTTTGGCATCGTGCTCACGGCCAATGCCTCGGGCGGGTTTGAGCGGGTAGAAGGCACTTCGTTTTCGGCGCCGCTGGTGGCAGGGCTAGCGGCCTGCGCGCAACAGGCCAGCGGCGGCAAGCTCACGGCCATGGAGCTGTATCGGCAGGTGCGCGAGGCGGGCGAACTGTATCCCTATTATGACTACGCGCACGGCTATGGCCGCCCCGAAGCCAGCCGCCTGCTGGCCCGGCGGCTAGGGCCCCTGCCGGCCCTGGCGCCTACGTTCGACTTTGTGGTGCACGACTCGCTGGTAGCCGTGGTGCTGCGGCCCGAGGCCACCGTGCCCGCCGCCCGCCCGCTGCCCCTGGTGGCCGAAACCGACGAGCTGGCCGCGGGTACTACCGACTGGCTCGCGCCGCCCACCCCCGCGCCCGGCACGCCTACCCCCACGGCTCCCAACGTGGCACCCGTGGGCAAAGAACACGAGGCGCCTCCCGGCTCGCCGCCCGCGCTGCCGCCTTACCCGGCTTATCCGGCCCGCCTCTACTGGCACCTGGCCGATGCCCGCGGCGTGCTGCACCGCTACGAGGTGCGCGCCGCTACCCAGCGGCTGGTGGTGCAGGTGCCGCGCCGGCTAGCCCGCGCCGGCAACGTACTGCGCGTTTATTATCAAGGCTATACGGGGCAATATGCGGAATAATATCTTGGAGGTAAAAGAAAAAAGTGAAAAGCTGAAAGCCACGGTACCCGGCAGGGGGGGCGTTGTTACGCTTCTCCTCACGCTTTTCATCTTTCACGTTTCACTGCTAACTACCTCGGCTGCCCACGCCCAGCAAGTGCTGCTCCAAACCGATGTGGGCCAGGATACCATTCCGAGCCGCACGGGGCCCAACCGGCGCTATTTCGGTCATCTTTACGTCGGCTACACCCTGGCCGCCGGCCCGAGCGCGCTGGGCTTGGCGTACGGCTTTCCGTCGTCCGAATTTCAGCTGGGCGGCCGTCTCAAGCGGCGGCTAGGCGCCCTGGTGGCCTTTAATACCGACTTGCGCTATGCTTACCTGCGCTATGGCCTCGACCCTGGGGCTAGCCGGCCCGGCCCATTTGGCAGCGGGTTCGACAGCCAGTTTTTCAGCTACCACCAGCTGCAGGGCGAGGCCAGCCTGCGCCTGAACCCCTACCGGCGCCGGGGCAACACCGTAGGGCGCTACCTCGATGTGCTGGCCTACGGCGGCTGGGCTTTTGCCACTACTTACGCTACGGCCGGCCCCGGCCCGAGCGGCGGCCGGCTGGAGGTAGTGGCGCACCAGCCCGACTACCTGGCCCGCTGGCAGGGTGGGGTAGGCCTGCGCCTGGGCAGCAACTCGCTGGCCCTGGTGGGGCGCTACCGCCTCAGCGATGCCCTGCGTGGCCCAGCCCTGCCCGAGCCGCCGCGCTGGCAGCTGGGCCTGGAGATAGGCTGGTTCTGAACCCCCAGCCGCCGCGCCTGCGTACACGGCCCGGCGGCCTGCCCTAGTCTAGCGACCGCTTCATTTTTGCTTGCCCGAACTCTACTGCTTTATGACAACCTCTTTCTGCAAACTCGGCGCCGTTGCCGCTATCCTGCTCACGGTCAGCTCCTGCGTAAGCACCGAGCGTGAAACCGCCACCTCTACCAAAAACCCGCGCGACGAGTTTACGCCCCCCAATGGCCGCGGCCAGCGCGTGGGCGGCGCCACGGTGCTCAATACGGTGCGCACCACCCACACCTTCTCCGACCCCCAGGCCCCCGATAATTTCATTTTGCAGATGAGGGGCCCGCGCGTGCTCAGCAGCCGCGTGCACTTATTTGTAGTAAGCAGCAAGGGCGATACCCTGCGCCATGAGGTGCTGCCCGCCACCGCCCTGCTCGACGACCGCACGCTGCGCAGCAACCAGTCGGCCACCGTGCGCGACAAGGAAATCAGCATCCTGCGTGGCATGAACAGCTTCTTCAGCCCTAGCCATTTTGTGCAGCCAGCCGTGCCCAGCACCGCCACCCAGCCCGCCGAGCTCGATACCCAGGCCTGGACCAGCTTGCGCGACGACCCCAAGGCTGTCGGCTTCGACTACCCCAGTGGCACCGGCGAAAGCCGCCTAGCCTATTCGCGCCAGCTGAATAAGGTGCTGGTCATCAATCAGTAGCAATTAAGCTCGCTGAATGGTTGGCGTATCGGAAAGACCGCATACAGCGGTCCGACCGGTCGTCGTTAGGCTACGTCAAATGACCAAACTGTGTCAACGACGACCGGTCCGACCGCCGCAAGCGGGCTGTCCAGTCGTTAAATCTTCGCCCAGCCCTGCTGGCCGGCCGCGTTGCGTAGCAGCGCGTAGCCGTTGCTCTGGCCTAGCACGATAGCGGCCGTTTGAGAAGGCCAGGCGGCCAGGGCTGGCGCAATCGCCTGAGGATGAGCCTGAATTTCGTGGGCAGTGGGCAATACCAGCCGGCGCAGCGGCTGCGCCGGGGACACTACGCGGGCCGCTAGGTAGCGGCGCTGGCCATTCGGCAGCTCCACGCGCAGGTAGTCGGCCCGCTGGCCCAGCACCAGCAGGGGCAACGTGGCTGGCAGTAGCCGGCTGGCCTGCGCCGGGCGCGGCCGCACCCATTCGCCCCGGCGGTCGGGGCTTGCCAGGGCGGCCGGCACCGGGTCAGCGCGGTGCAAAAATGGCCAGGGGTCCACGGCCCCGCCCACGCGGTAGATACCGAAGTGCAGGTGCGGTGCCGTGGTGCGGGCGTTGCCGGTGTTGCCCACCAGGCCTAGCGTGTCGCCAGCGTGCACCCGCTGGCCGGGCTGCACCAGCTGCTTGTCGAGGTGAGCGTAGTAGAGGTGCTGGCCCCGGGCATCGGCTAGCCACACCACGCGGCCACCCAGCTTGGTTTCGCCGGTGCGGGTGATGTACCCATCGGTGGCCGCCACGGCGGGCGTACCGCGCGGGGCGAAGATGTCTACGCCCTCGTGGCGGCGAGCGCCGCCATCGCGCTCATTTCCCCAAAAGCTGCCAATGGCCTGGTCGGTTCGGCCTTTTACCGGAAACAACCCTAGCCCCGGCCCGCGCCACAGGCGCAGGGTGTAGCGCCCGGCCGCCAGCAGCTCGGGCTGCACGCGCAGCAGGTGCTGGCCATCGTTGGCAACCTGATAGCTGTAGTCGTAGGTGCCGGCGGCCGTCGTATCGGTAGCCGTCCATTTTAGCAGCTCGGGCTGCTGGCCGGCGGCCAGCCCAAACGCATCGACAAACACGCGCGGGGCTAGTGTGGGACCAGGCGCCAGCGTAAGGCGCACGTGCACCACCTCGCCAGCGCGCACGGCATAGCGGTAGCTGGCCGCGGTGGGCTGCTCGGAGCGAAAGTAGCCGGTTTCAAGCACGGGCAGCGTCACGGTGAGTGAGTCGTGCAGGGCTTGGTCGGCGGCTTGCTGCCACTGCCGGCCCAGCGCCGCTTCCTGCAAGCCGGCTCGGGTGAGGGCCCGCGCATAATCATCGTGCGGGGTGGTTTTCTGGAATAGTGCCGCTAGGGTCTGAGGCTTGCTGCAACCGCTAGCCAGTAAAAGCAGCGCCACTAAAAACCCCCCAGCCTGCCGCCTGCCAGAGGGTGGAAAGAACGAAAAAAGCATACCTGGCCAACGCCGGCGCGGCCGGGCAAGTTCGGCCCAAACGTACCTTCGCCTTCCTATGCCTACCCGCCCTGTCGTTCTTACCGAGTGCCCCCGCGATGCCATGCAAGGCCTGCATGACTTCATTCCGACCGCCACTAAAACGGCCTATCTTCAGCAATTGCTGGCCGTGGGCTTCGATGTGCTCGACTTCGGCTCGTTCGTATCGCCTAAAGCCATTCCGCAGCTGCGCGACACCGCCGAAGTACTCGCTGGCCTCGATTTAAGCCAGACAAAGACGAAGCTGCTCGCCATCGTGGCCAACCTGCGCGGCGCCGAGCAGGCTGCTAGCCACCCCGAAATCAGCTACCTGGGCTTTCCGCTCTCGGTGAGCGAAACCTTTCAGCGTCGCAATACCAACCAGACCATTACCGAGGCCCTGGCCGACGTAGCTGCCATGCACGCCTTATGTGAGCGGGTGGGTAAAACGCTGATTGTGTACCTCTCTATGGGTTTCGGCAATCCGTACGGCGACCCCTACAGCCCCGCCGTAGTGGCCGACTTTACGCAGCAGCTAGCCACGCTAGGGGTGCGCATAATGGCACTATCCGACACCATCGGCGTAAGCACGCCGGCCCTCATTAGGCCCTTGTTTGAGGAGCTAATTCCCGCCTTCCCGCAGATTGAGTTTGGCGCGCACCTGCATACTACGCCCACTACCTGGCGCGAAAAAGTACAGGCCGCTTACCAGGCCGGCTGCCGCCGTTTCGACGGCGCCATCGGTGGCATCGGTGGCTGCCCGATGGCCGCCGATGTGCTCACGGGCAATATGGCGACGGAGAATATAGTGGCGTATTTGGAGGAAGTGGGGGAAGAATTGAAATTGGATAGGCAGGCGTTTCAGCAAGCCTGGCTCCTGTCGGCTGCCGTGTTCAACTAAAGGCGATATGAGGTAGAGACGCATCTTTGCGTCTCCCCGTTGAACGACCCGTTTGCTCCGGTATAAACACTGACGAGACGCAAGGATGCGTCTCTACATCGGTCCCGACCGTTTCGCTATGCCCGCTCCCCAAGTCGATATTTTCATTCCCTGCTTCGTCGACCAGCTTTATCCGCACACGGCCATGAACATGGTGAAAGTGTTGGAAAAAGCTGGCTGCCAAGTGCACTATAACCCCGCCCAAACCTGCTGCGGCCAGCCCGCCTACAACGCGGGTTACAAGGCCGAAAGCCGTGATATTGCCGAGAAGTTTCTGGCCGATTTTACCCCTGGCACCGCCGAAACGCGCTATGTCGTGAGCCCTTCGGCCTCGTGCGTGGGTATGGTGCGCAACGCCTATTCGCACCTCTTCGCCGGTACTCCCGAGGCCGCGCGCTGCCAGGGCGTGCAGCGCCGTACCTACGAGCTGACCGAATTTTTGACCGACGTACTGCACGTCGACGCCATTCCGGGGGCTTGCCTGGCGGGCACCTATACCTACCACGACTCCTGCTCGGCCCTGCGCGAGTGCGGCATTCGGGAGGCGCCGCGCCGCTTGCTCGATGGGGTGGCGGGCCTCAGCCGTATTGAAATGGCCGAGACTACCACTTGCTGCGGCTTCGGCGGCACTTTCGCCGTCAAGTTTGAGGCTATTTCGGTGGCTATGGCCCAGCAAAAGGTCGAGCATGCCCTAGCCACGGGCGCCGATTATATCGTGAGCACCGATGTGAGCTGCCTCATGCACCTGGAAGCGTATATCCGCCGGGAGAAGCTGGCTATCAAAACGATGCACATTGCCGACGTGCTGGCCAGCGGCTGGTAGGCTAGCCGCTGGCCAGCAACCTCAACAGCCAGGGCGCGTACCAAACCTTCATCCATTCTTCAGATTAATGGCCGGAGGTTCTAAAATCGTAGTGTACGGGGCTATCGGCGCCAACCTTGCCATTGCGGCCGCTAAGTTCACGGCAGCGTTTTTTACGGGAAGTGCGGCCATGCTCTCCGAAGGCATTCATTCGCTGGTCGATACCGGCAACGGGCTGCTCATTCTGCTAGGCCTATCGCGCGCCAGCAAGGCTGCCGACGAGGAGCACCCTTTTGGCCACGGCAAAGAGCTGTATTTCTGGACGATGATAGTGGCCGTGCTCATCTTCGCGGTGGGCGGTGGCCTTTCGCTCTACGAGGGCTGGATTCATATCCAAAAGCCTGCTCCGCTCACCGACCCTACCTGGAACTACTGGGTGCTGGGCCTAGCCGTGCTCTTCGAAGGCATTGCTTGCTCGCTAGCCTTCCGCGAATTCAACAAAACGCGCGGCGACGCCGGCTTCTGGAAAGCCTTGCGCGCCAGCCGCGACCCGGCCGTGTACGCCATTTTGCTCGAAGACCTGGCTGCGCTCGTGGGCCTGGTTATCGCCTTAGGCGGCGTGTATTTCGGGCACCTGCTCAACAATCCGTACTTCGATGGCGGGGCTTCCATGGCCATCGGCGTGCTGCTCATTGGCATGGCTGTGTTCATGCTTAAGGAAACGCGCGGCCTGTTAGTAGGCGAGGGCATCGACGCTGCCACCCGGGCTAGCCTGCTAACCATTGCCCAGGCCGACCCGGCCGTGCGCAGCATGCGCCCACCGCTTTCCATGTACCTCGGCCCCGCCGAAGCGTTCCTGGCGCTCGACGTGCGCTTTCAGCAAAACCTCTCGGCCCAGCAGGTCGAAGAAGCCGTAGGCCGCCTCGAAAAAGCCATCCGCGCCAAGCACCCCGAGTTCAAGCGCATTTTTGTGGAGGCAGAGTCGTTTGCGCCCGAGCAGCGGGCTGCGGCGGTTAGCTGATTCTTGCAGTTGTCATTGCGAGCGCAACGAAGTAGAGCGCGGCAATCTTTCCTTTACGCTAGGGTTACTACTCCAACGATTAAGAAAAGATTGACGCGCTCTACTTCGTTGCGCTCGCAATGACAAACGATTTTGAAGGCGTCAGCATTTTTGCATTAATAGCCAAATGCAAATTACTGTTATGCACGAAGGGATGCAGTAATTTAAAAGCATTTGCATAGGCTACGCATCCCTCAAAAGTATCGCAGTGGCCTTTATCAGAATAGCCTTAACTAGTTTTATTTTAATTGCTGCTTTCGAATTTAGATTTGATGAAATATATTACTTATATTCGTATTGCTTATGGTGTTATTCGTAAGGATAATGTCACGTTAGACAAAGTAGTTTTCCTTACATCTATACCAGAACTGCTAGTTGTTAGTATCTCGGCTACTGCTTTACTGGAACAGGTTAGTACTACCATTGACTATACCTGTTTCTTGATAGGGGAACTTTCTATTGCATTCCTAATCTATTATGCCAATCTAAAGTTTGTCAAAAAAAACTGGGCTTTAGTAACAAAACCTACAACATTTAAATTAAACTGGCTTTTGTATGCTATTGTCTTGATGCTGTCTTATGCCTATACAATGGTTATTGTTCTCCATACCTAGTTTAACTGTTGTTTCTCATAGGTTACAACAGCGCCTTAATCCGCGCCACTAGCCCTTCGCTGGCGGGCACTAGTGGCAGGCGCACGGCGGCTTCGCACACGCCTTGCAGGGCTAGCGCAGCCTTCACGCCCACGGGGTTGCCTTCCTCATACATGAGCGGGTTGAGGCCCACGAAATAATACAGCAGCTGGCTGGCGCGCGCAAAGTCGCCGGCCAGCGCGGCACGCGTCATGTCGCTGAATTTCTGCGGAAACGCATTGCCCAGCACCGAGATAATACCCTGGCCACCGCAGGCGATGAGCGGTAGCGTGAGCATGTCGTCGCCGCTCAAAAACAGAAAATCAGCTGGCTTCTGGGCCAGAATTGCCAGGCACTGCTCTACGTTGCCGCTAGCCTCCTTGATGCCGATAATGTTGTCGTGCTGCGCCAGCTTGAGCGTGGTGTCGGCCACCATGTTGGAGCCGGTGCGGCCGGGCACGTTGTAGAGGATGAGCGGCAGGGGAGATGCCTCAGCCAGGCGCTGATAATGCGCGAGTATGCCCGCCTGGCTAGGCTTATTATACGCCGGGCTAGCCGACAAAATAGCCTCGATGCCGGTGAGGTCGGTGTGGCGCAGCTGGTGCTCCACGGTGGCCGTGTTGTTGCCGCCGATGCCGTACACGAGCGGCACGCGGCCGGCTACGTGCCGGCGCGCCACGTCCAGCAGCTCCGTTTTCTCCGCAGCCGTAACGGTGGGCGACTCGCCCGTGGTGCCATTGATTACCAAGTACTCGACGCCCCCCGCGATATTGAAATCGAGCAGGCGCTCCCAGGCCGCCCAATCGATGGCGCCGGTGGCAGTAAAGGGGGTCACCAGAGCCACGCCGGTGCCGTGTAGTTTGTTCATCCGCGATGGGGGTTGTTGCTTTGTGCAAAAGTACACTCTTCGTCCGCCGTTGCGCCTAGCCGGCTTTTTTATTGCTTCCTTGAAAAACCTGTTTCCGATAGCCGCCGTGGTGGCTGCCACGCTGAGCCTGGCCGCCTGCGACTCCAAAACCGCCACCACTGGCGAAGCCCGCACCACCCCCGACGCCGAGGCCATGGGCAAAACCGACTCGGCTAAAATCGACGAGGCCGCGCCCACTTCGGGCACCGCCGCCGTGGCCGCCGACGAGGCCAACGCCAAGCCCGGCCCCGACCCCAGCACCATTCCGGCCGCGAAGGCCGGCGATGCGGCCGCCATCTACGCTCGCCCGCAGGTGCCGATTTTGTGCTACCACCAGATTCGCGACTGGACGGCCCGCGACTCGAAGGGGGCCAAAGACTACATTATCCCCATCGCGGCCTTCAAGGCGCAGATTAAGATGCTGGCCGACAGCGGCTATCACAGCATTCAGCCCGACCAGCTCTACGCCTACCTCACCACTGGCGCCAAGCTGCCCAGCAAGCCGGTAATGCTGACTTTCGATGACACCGACCTCGACCAGTTTACCATCGCTAGGCCCACCCTGGCGCAGTATGGCTACAAAGGCGTGTACTTCGTGATGACCGTGAGCCTTGGCCGCCCGCACTACATGACCAAGGACATGGTGAAGCAGCTTTCCGACGAGGGCAACCAAATCGGCTCGCACACCTGGGACCACCACAATGTGAAGAAGTACCAGGGCAAAGACTGGGAAACCCAAATCGACAAGCCCACCAAGACGCTGGAAGACATCACGGGCAAGAAAATCAAGTACTTCGCCTATCCCTTCGGCCTCTGGAACACCCAGGCCTTCCCCGAGCTGAAAAAGCGCGGCTTCGTGGCGGCCTTCAGCCTGGCCGAGAAGCGCGACCAGCAGGACCCGCTCTTCACCATCCGCCGCATCATTGCCAGCGGCTACTGGAGCCCCCGCACGCTGCACAACAATATGGTGCAGAGCTTCTAGCCGCGCTTGGCAATGCGCTGGAAAAAGACCAGTAAGAGTAAAAACACGCTTCTCGAAATAGCCTGGCTGCTTGGCAGCTGGGCTATTTCATTTGGATGCCTGGGCTGGCTAATTGGCTTTAAGCAACTGTGGGTGAAGCAGCTGGATATTCAGCTGCACAACACCTATTTTGTGGTGCCACCGTGGGCCGCGGCATTCCCGTTTTTCCTGATTAGTGCGACCATCATCACCTGCGTCCGCGCAGGGATGACTCGTTTTTGACGGCGTAGCACCGTGGTTGTCTTAGGAGGGCTAGCGATGTTTTTAGGAGGGCTAGCGATGTTTTAGCTGCTACTTGTGGTCTACATAGTCTGGCTAGCTAACTCAATAAGCGCGTTCTCTCACTCCGCGCTTTAGAGAAATCTTGCCGGGTAATGAGCTTGCTCAACTGCCCAGCTTGCGCTCAGCGGGCATCGTTTTTCGTCGCCTTTCTGCGATAGAGGCCGTATAGGGAGCTTTACGGGGGCTTGCTACCTCCCCCGCGCCTTTGCCGATGACGCCCTTGCCGTGTGTGCTGCTGGTCGACGACGACGCCACAACCAATTTTCTAAACCGCTCACTGCTAACCCGCCTGGGCGTGGCCGAGCGCATTGTGGTGGCCGAAGATGGCGAGCAGGCCCTGGCCGAGCTGCGGCAGCACTGCTCGCCGCCCACCCCAGGCTGCCCGGCGCTTATCCTGCTCGACGTGAACATGCCCGGCATGAACGGCATCGAGTTTTTGGAAGAATACCAGCACCTGGAGCTGGCCGCGCAGCCCGCCATTGTTATTGTGATGCTGACCAGCTCGCTGCACCCGCGCGATGTGCAGCGCGTCGCGCAGCTCGGTATCGTAGCCGATTTCATCAGCAAGCCCCTGACTGCCGAAAAAGTAGGGACCCTCTTGCAGGCGTATTTCCCGCCAGCGCCGGCCCCCTAGCTGCTTTGCGTGGCATTGCCCGGCGCGGGTGCGTAATGCTGGCTCCCGACAGGTGCTTGGTGCCGGTAGCAGGCTTTCTAAAAATAAATTGATGCCGGTGCGCAGCTCGTCCTTACCCATGCGCCACTAAGCTGGCTGCCTGGCTGTGCGGCTAGGGCAGTAAGCCTAGCCGATGAGCTGGGACCTGAGTCGGGTTTGATTATTCTGGGAATCTACGTAGTTCGCCCCCGAAGTGAGTATGTATTTTCACGCTCGCTTTGTAGTATAATGTCTATCGTTCCTCCATTGCAGGCCCTTGACCTGTTTCCCGCTGAGTTGCTGCTGACCACGGTGCTCGACCTCTCGCCCAGCGGCGTCGCGCTCTGCACGCCCGTCTACGACGAGGCCGGTGCCTTGCTGGATATGACGCTGGCTTACCTTAACCCGGCCGCCCAGCGCCTGCTGCGCCTGCCGGCCCAGCCCGGTGTCACCTTCACGCAGCAGTTTGCCGGTAGCTGCCCCGCTGGCAACTGGGCGCAGCTGCGTGCGGGCTTTCTCTCGAACGAGCCGGGCAAGTTTCAGCTCAGGCAGCCCGTTGGAGAGCTCCCGCACCGCTTGCGCCTCGACGGGCAGCGCGTGGGCGAGGGGCTGCTGCTCAACTTCACTGAAGCGCCGGCCGAGCCGGAAGCGGTGGCCCCAGCTCATGAGCCCGCTAACCTGGCCGAACGCAGCCAGCAGTTGGCGCGCTTCGACGCCATCCTGGGCAGCTTGCAGGAGTTTGTGTACCTCTTTGACCTCGACGGGCGCTTTCGCTACGTGAACCAGCCCTTGCTGGACCTGTGGGGGTTGACGCTGGAGCAGGCCGTCGGCAAAAACTTCTTCGACCTAGACTATCCGGCGCCGCAGGCCGCGCAGCTACAGGCCCAGATTCAGCAGGCCGCTACCACCCGGCAGCCCGTGACCGCCGAAACAGCCTATACCAGCCCTAGCGGCGAGGTGGGCGAGTATGAGTATATCTTCGTACCCCTGCTCAGCCCGGACGGCAAGGTAGAAGCCGTGGCCGGCCGCACCCAGCCCCTGACCGAGCGCCGGCGGGCCGAGGCGGCTCTGCGCACCAGCGAAGCCAAGTACCGCGCGCTTTTCGAAACCATGGACGAAGGGTTTTGCCTGATTGAGGTGCTCTTCGACGAGCAGCAGCGGCCCTACGACTACCGCTTTCTGGAAGTAAACCCAGCCTTCGAGCAGCAAACCGGCCTCGTAAACCCTACCGGGCGCACCGTCGGCGAAATGGCGCTGCTGCTTGAGCAGCACTGGTTCGATACCTACGGCAGCGTGGCCCTGACGGGCAAGCCCAGGCGCTTTGAGCAGCGGGCCGAGCCCCTGAGCCGGTGGTTTGACGTGTACGCCTTTCGGGTGGGCGAGCCCGAGCAGCGCCAGGTGGCCGTGCTGTTCAACGACATCTCGCTGCGCCGTCAGGCCGAAGAAGCCCTGCGGCGCAGCGGGCAGCAGCAGGCGTTTCTGCTGCAGCTCAGCGACCGCCTGCGCCCCCTGGCCGACGCCGCCGACATTCAGTACCAAGCTGCCTGTGCCCTGGGCGAGTACCTGGGGGCGAGCCGCGTGGGCTACGCCGAAGACCAGGCCGACGACGAGCACATCGTGGTGACGCGTAATTATACCCGCCCTGGCGTGCCCAGCATCGAGGGCCGCTACCACTACCAGGACTACGGCCCCGAGCTGCTGCGCGCGTTTAAGGAAGGCCGCACGGTAGTGCGCCCCGACATTGCCCACGACCCCACGCTCACGCCCGACGAGAAAGCCGCCCACGCCGCCCTGCAGCTAGGGGCCACCGTCAATGTGCCGCTGCTCAAGAACGGGCAGCTGATGGCCGTGCTCTTTATGCACTATGCCGAGGCCCACCACTGGTCGGGCGAGGAGCTGGCCTTGCTGGAGGAAACCGCCGAGCGCACCTGGGCCGCCGTGATGCGCGCCCGCACCGAAGCGGCCCTGCGCGAGTCGGAGGAGCGGTTTCGGGTTATGGCCGATGCCGTGCCGCAGATTATCTGGATAACCGACGCCGAGGGCCGCACCGAGTTTTTCAACCGGCAGTGGAGCCACTATACCGGCGTGCCCTATACCCCGAACACAGCCGCCGGCATAGCCGATGACTACGTGCACCCCGCGGATAGCGCCCGCACGATGCAGGCCTTTGAAGAAGCCCGGCAGACGGCCAGCGTTTTTCAGGTCGAGCACCGTATTCGGGCGGCCGATGGCACCTACCGGTGGTTTTTGGTGCGCGCCGAGCCGTTTCACGACCCGGTGAGCGGGCAGATTACGCGCTGGTTTGGCTCATCGGTGGATATTCACGACCGCAAGCAGGCCGAAGAGCGGCTGCAAAAGGCGCTGTCTATTGCCACGGTAGGGGTGCTGTTTTTCGACCTGGAAGGTGCCATTCACGACAGCAACGCCGCCTTCGAGCGCATGAGCGGGCACTCGCGCGCCGGGCTGGCTGATGGCCATACCTACCTCGAAGCCCTCACGGTGCCGGAGTTTGTGCCGGCCACGCGCCGGGCCCTGGAGCAGCTGCGCACGGCCGGCGAAAGCACTCCATTTGAGAAGCAGTACGTGCGGCCCGACGGCTCGCGCTGGTGGGGCTTGTCGGCCGGCAAGCGCCTGAGCGAGCATGAGTGCGTCAAGTTTGTGCTCGACATCACGGAGGCCAAGCGAGCCGAAGAGGCCTTGCGGCACTCGCAGCAGCTGTTGCAGCGCTCGAACGAGCAGCTCACGCGCACCAACATCGACCTCGACAACTTCATCTACACCGCCTCGCACGACCTAAAATCGCCCATCACCAATATCGAGGGCCTGCTCTATGAGCTGCAGGCGCAGCTGCCGCCCAAGGTGCAGCAGACCTACGGCGTGGCCCCGCTGCTAACGATGATGCTCGAATCGGTAACGCGCTTCCAGCGCACGATTAGCCACCTGAGCGACATTACCCGGCTGCAAAAGGAGCACAACCAGCTCGTGACGGAAGTAGCCCTGCAGCCCGTTATCGACGATGTGCGCCAGGACCTGCAGCCGCTCATCGCCGCCGCGGGCGCGCAGGTAGAGGTAGACGTGGCCGCCTGCCCGACCGTATTGTTTTCGATTAAAAACCTGCGCTCGGTGGTCTACAACCTGCTCAGCAATGCCATAAAATACCGCCACCCCGACCGGGCGCCGCAGGTGCGTATCTACTGCCGGCCCGGCCAGGAAGGTAAATGCCTGGTACTGTGCGTGCAAGATAATGGGCTAGGCATCAAGCCCAGTCGCTACCCAGAGCTCTTCACCATGTTCCGGCGCCTGCACAACCACGTCGAAGGGTCGGGCATCGGGCTGTACATGGTGAAGCGCATCGTCGAAAACGTGGGCGGCCACATCGAGTTCGAGAGTGAGCTCGACGTCGGCACGACGTTCTCCGTGTACCTGCCCTACGCCAGCTAGCCCTACCGCGCGCCGGGCGGGCCGTTGGCGCGCGGTAGGCTAGAGGATGGCTTTGGCCGCCACGCTTCGCCCCTTAAGCGACGACTGCCGCACTACCAGCTCGCTGGTAACTACGCAGGTGCGCGGCTGAAAGTCTTCTTTCTGAGCCATTTGCTCCAGGAAGAGGCTAGCCGCCTGCTGGCCGATGCGGAAGGGGTGCAGGTCGACGGTCGTGAGGCCGGGCTCAATGAGGCTAGCCAGAAACTCATCCCCAAACCCCACGATGGCCATGTCTTCGGGCACCCGCACGTGGCGCTCGCGCAGGGCCAGTATCAGGTCGAAGGCATTGGTATAGTTGATGGCAAAAATGGCGTCGGGCGGCTCGGGCAGGGCTAGCCAGGCATCGAGCGCCGCCACCGCCGAGGCCGGCCGGAAGTCAATATGCGCGCACAGCTCCTCAATAATGGGCAGGCCGTGCTTGCGCAGCGCGCTGAGGTAGCCCGCCTGCCGCTGCCGGCTGATGAGCAGCGACGCCGGCCCCGCCAGGATGGCAATGCGCCGGCAGCCCTGCTCAATGAGGTGCTCGGTGATGGTGTAGGCCCCTAGCCGGTCGTCGAGAATGACCTTGGCGCTGTTGACCTCGTTGCACACCCGGTCGAAATGAATAACCGGGATGCCGCGCCGCGCCGGGTCTTTCACATGGTCGAAGTTCTCGGTTTCGCGCGAGTGGCAGATGAGTAGGCCATCGACCCGGCTGGCAATCAGGGCCTGCACGTTGCTCACCTCCGCCTCGTACGACTCCTTCGACTGGCAAATCATCACCCGGTAGCCAGCCTTGGTGGCCACCTGCTGAATGCCGCTGACGGCGGTAGCAAAAAACGGCCGCTCCAGGTCAGGAATGAGCACGCCAATAGTGTTCGTAGCTTGGCTCTTGAGGCTCTGAGCCAGCAGGTTGGGCTGGTAATCAAGCTGCTGGGCGGCTTCCAGAATAGCCTGGCGCGTGAGCGGGCTGATGTCGGAATGGCCATTGAGCGCCCGCGATACCGTGGAGGGCGCCACGCCCACCTGCCGGGCCACATCGGCAATGGTGGCCTGGTGGCGCTTGCGGCTAGGGGTGCCGGCCGGCTTATCAACTGTGAAATGGTACTCGCAGGCCTTGCAGAAAAAGCGCTGCCGGCCTCGCACAAAGCCCGCTTTCATGACATCGTCGGCGAGGCTGCACTTAACACATTTAATCATGAGGCAAGCGTGGGAAAGAAGTTAGATAATGCGAAGGTCGGATGGAAGCTATGGAATAGCTAGCGGATGACAAGCACTGAAAAAATATTTTTGCGAATTTACCTATCGGAAACGTTTTCGCAAACGTTTCCGATAGTTTTTATTCTTATTTTCCTTGAAATTGAGCTTTTTATCCTTCGGCAAGTGATAACAGTACCTTTACATTTGAATCAGATTCCACCTCGGTTCTCCGCCGTAAGGCTTGCCAGCATTAGCTATCGCAACTTTGTGCAGAGGAAAGAAAATTGTACTTTTTAAACAAGCTGCCGTGCTGCACACCATGCGCTGGTTTGGGCCCAACGACCCGGTTTCGTTGTTCGATATTCGCCAGGCAGGCTGCGCCGGAATCGTTTCGGCCCTGCACCAGCTGCCCGTGGGCGCGGTGTGGCCGGTGGCCGAAATTGAAGCCCGGCAGCAGCTTATCGAAGCCGATAATCAAACTCATTCGCCCCTGCATTGGGCTGTGGTTGAGAGCCTGCCGGTGCATGAGGATATCAAGAAAGGGAAGCCTGGCCGCGACCAGTATATCGCCAATTACCAGCAAAGCCTGCGCAATCTGGCGGCTTGCGGCATCCGCACGGTGTGCTACAATTTCATGCCGGTGCTCGACTGGTCGCGCACCGATTTGAGCTACGAAATGCCCGATGGCAGCCGCGCGCTGCGCTTCGTGTGGCAGGATTTTGCCGTGTTTGATTTGTGCATTCTGAAGCGCCCTGGCGCCGAGGCCGACTACGAGCCTGCCGTGGCTGAGGCTGCCCGCCGGCAGTTTGCCAGCATGAGCCCCGAAGCGGTGGCCCAGCTCACCAATACCACGCTGCTAGGCCTGCCCGGCTCCGAAGAGGCGTTTGAGCTGAGCAGCTTCCAGGCTTATCTCAACGAATACAAGCACATTGACGCTGCCACGCTCACGGCTAACCTGCACTACTTCATTCAGCAAGTGGCGCCGGTGGCCGAGGAAGTAGGCATTGGCCTCTGCATTCATCCCGACGACCCGCCCTTCCCGTTGCTGGGGCTGCCGCGCGTGGTGAGCACCGAGGCCGACCTGGCGGGCCTGCTGGCCGCCTGCGACGTGCCAGCCAACGGCCTCACGTTCTGCACCGGCTCGCTAGGGGTGCGGCCCGACAATGACCTGCCCGGTATGGTCGAGCGCTTCGGCCCGCGCATTCACTTTGTGCACCTGCGCACCACCAAGCGCGAGGAAAACCCGCGCAACTTCCACGAGGCCGACCACCTGGCCGGCGACGTGGATATGTACGCCGTGGTGCGGGCCTTGGTGGAGGAGGAGCTGCGCCGCGAGGCCGCCGGCGAAAACCGCCCGCCGCTGCCCATGCGCCCCGACCACGGCCACCAGATGCTCGACGACCTGAGCACCAACAAGCGCACTTACCCCGGCTACTCGGCCATCGGCCGCCTGCGCGGGCTAGCCGAGCTGCGGGGCCTTGAATACGGCTTGCGCCGCACCCTGACCGAAGCCGCAACAACTGCCCCGGCCACCTACGCCGCCCGCTAATTCTGCCTGCATTCCGCCACTTTTCCCACCCACCCGCCATGTTGCTACGCAACGTGTTCCTGCTGCTCCTATGCCTTGTAGCCGTGTCGCCCAGCCGGGCCGACGATGGCTACCGGCTGTGGCTGAAGTACGACCGAATTGCCAATGCCGCTGAGCGCCAAGGCTATGTGCGGGTGGCGCAGTTTGTGGCCAGCCCCGGCAACACGCCAGTGCTGCGCGCCGCCAGTGCCGAGCTGACGCGTGGGCTAGGGGGGCTGCTGGGCCAGGCGGTGCCGGCAGTGCCGAGCGCGGGCAGCCGCACGGGCGGCATTGTGCTGCGCGTCGATGCCCAGGCCAGCGCGGCCGGCCAGCCGCTCAAGGCGGAGGGCTACCGCATTTTCTCGGAGAAGAATAACCTTGTTATCACGGGCCGCACCGACCGGGCAGTGCTCTACGGCGCCTTTGCCCTGCTGCGGCAGGTGCAGACGCGCCAGCCGCTGGCTGGCCTCAACCTGAGCAGCAACCCGCGCATCGATTTCCGGATGCTCAACCACTGGGACAACCAGAATGGTACCGTGGAGCGCGGCTACGCCGGCTCGTCGATTTGGAAATGGTACGAGCTGCCCGAGCGCCTCGACCCACGCTATACCGACTACGCCCGCGCCAATGCCTCTATCGGCATCAACGGTGTAGTAATCAATAATGTGAACGCCAGTGCCCGCTACCTGTCGGCCGAGTATATTGGCAAGGTGGCGGCTCTGGCGGGCGTGCTGCGGCCCTATGGCCAGCGGGTGTACCTGTCAGTATTTTGGGCGGCGCCCAAGGTGCTGGGCGGGCTAGCCACCGCCGACCCGCTCGACCCCCAGGTGAAGCAATGGTGGGCCGCCAAGAGCGACGAGCTGTACAAGGCCATTCCCGACTTCGGGGGCTTTCTGGTGAAGGCAAACTCGGAGGGCGAGCCCGGCCCGCAGGACTACGGCCGCAACCACGCCGACGGCGCTAATATGCTGGCCCAGGCCCTGGGCCGCCACGATGGCGTAGTGATGTGGCGCGCCTTCGTATACAAGGCCGGCAGCGACGACCGCTTCAAGCAGGCCTACGAGGAATTTCAGCCCCTCGACGGCAAGTTTGACCCGAAAGTATTGGTGCAGGTGAAGAACGGGCCGATTGACTTCATGGCTCGCGAGCCGTTTCACCCGCTGTTTGGGGCCATGCCCAAAACGCCGCTGGTGCTGGAAGTGCAGCTGACGCAAGAGTATCTAGGCTTTGCTACCCACCTCGTGTACCTGGGGCCGCTTATCAAGGAGGTCTTAGAGTCGGACACCTACGCCAAGGGCCCCGGCTCGACAGTGGCTAGGGTAGTGGATGGCTCGGTAGACCATCACGCGCTGAGCGCCATTGCGGGCGTATCCAATATCGGCTCTGACCGCAACTGGACCGGCCACCCGGTGGGCCAGGCCAACTGGTATGCCTTCGGCCGCTTGGCCTGGGACCACGAGCTGAGCCCGGCCGCCATTGCCCGGGAGTGGACGCGCATGACGCTGACTACCGAGCCGGCCGCCGTGCGCACTATCGCGGATATGCTAGGGCAGTCGCGCAGCATCTACGTGCGCTACACGATGCCCCTGGGCTTGCATCACATTATGGGCGAGAGCATTCACTATGGCCCGCAGCCCTGGCTGGCTAAGGCGGGCCGCCCCGACTGGACGGCCGTGTACTACCATAAAGCGGACTCCATCGGCTTGGGCTTCGACCGCACGGCTACTGGCTCCAACGCGCTAGCCCTCTACAAGCCCGAGGTGCAGAAGCAGTGGGGTGATGCCCGCACCTGCCCGCTCAACTACCTGCTCTGGTTTCACCACGTGCCCTGGACGCAGAAGCTCAGCACCGGCCGCACCCTCTGGAATGAGCTGGCCACCCGCTACTACACCGGGGCCGACTCGGTGCTCTGGCTGCAAAAGCAGTGGCTAGCCGCCCGCCCCGCCCTCGACCCCGCCCTCTACGCAGACGTGGCGGCCCGCCTCCAAACCCAGCGCAAGGAGGCCCTATGGTGGCGCGATGCCTGCGTGCTCTACTTCCAGACGTTCGCCCGGCAGCCCATTCCGGCGCCCTTTGCGCCGCCCACGCGCTCGCTGGCCGACATCAAGCAGCTCGTGCAGCTTTACCAGCTTAAATAACTCCCGCCTATTCAGCCCGCATTTATCCTCATGAACCACGCTGTACTCGCTCCAAATGGCCACGCGGCCGCTGCTACTCCCGAATCGGCCCCGCAGGGCGACGTGTTTTCGCTAGCCGGCCGGGTGGCGATTATCACCGGCGGCGGCACAGGCATTGGCCTCGAAATAGCCCGCTGCATGGTAGCTGCCGGCGCCACGGTTATCATCACTGGCCGCCGCGAAAGCGTGCTGCAAGAGTCGGCTGCTGCGCTAGGGGAGGGGGCGCACTTCGTGGTGAACGACATCACCGACCTGGCTGGCCTCGACGGGCTGGTGGAGCAGGTGGAGGCCGCGCATGGCCCGCTCGACATCCTGGTCAACAACGCGGGCATCAACATGAAAAAGCCCGCGCTCGAAGTCACCGACGAGGATTTCAGCCGCATTATCCACACCAACCTGAATGCTGTGTTTGCCCTCACCCGGGCCGCGGCCCAGCGCATGCTGGCCCGCCGCAGCGGCGTCATTCTCATGATTTCGTCGATGGCCGCCTACTACGGCATCGACCGCGTGGTGGCCTATGCCGCTTCCAAGTCGGCCGTAGAAGGCATGGTGAAGGTGCTGGCTTCGGAGTTTTCGAGCCAGGGCGTGCGCGTCAACGCCATTGCCCCCGGCTTTATCGAAACTGAGATGAGCCGCACGGCCATGAACTCGGACCCCGACCGCCGCGACCGCGCCATGCGCCGCACCCCGATGGGCAAGTTTGGCAAGCCCGCCGACATCGGCCACGCGGCTGTGTTCCTGGCCTCGGAGGGGGCGCGCTACATCACGGGCGTGTCCTTGCCCGTGGATGGCGGCAATTCTATTGGTTTCTAAGGGCTTGCGCTGTCAAGGGCGCTTGCTTTTCTTCTGCTTTTCACTTTTCAATTTTCCCACCCCATGAACACACGCATACCTTCGTCTCGCCCATTTCAGGGCTTGAAATGGTCGCGGCTGGTGCCGCTGCTCTTGCTGAGCGGTGGCTTGGCTCCGCTAGCCCCCCAGGTTGCCTATGCCCAGGTAGCCGGCACCCATACCGTAACCGGCCGAGTAACTTCTGACAATGGAGAAGGCATTCCGGGCGTCACGGTAGTGGTAAAAGGCACGACTACGGGCGCCACCACCGACGCCAATGGTAACTACTCGCTGAACGTGCCCGGCGACAACAGCGTGCTGGTATTTAGCTCGATAGGCTATACGCGGCAGGAAATTGCGGTGGGCAAGCGCACCAACGTGAGCCAGAGCCTGGTGCCCGAAACCCAGGCCCTCAACGAGGTGCAGGTGGTGGGCTACGGCACCCAGAAGAAAAGCCAGGTAACGGGCGCCATCTCGTCGGTGAGCGACGAGCAGCTGCACGATGTGCCGGTAGCCAACGTGGGCCAGGCCCTGCAAGGCCGCGCGGCGGGCATCACGGTATCGAGCAACGGCACGGCGCCGGGCCAGGCCCCGACCATCCGCATCCGCGGCAACCGCTCGCTGGCTGGCTCCAATGACCCGCTGCTGGTAGTAGATGGCGTGCCCTACGACGGCAGCCTCAACGACCTGAACCCCGACGATATCACTTCGCTCGAAGTGCTGAAGGATGCCAGCTCGACGGCCATCTACGGCGCTAGGGGTGCCAACGGGGTTATCCTCATCACCACTCGCCGCGGCAAGAGCGGCGCGCCCCGCGTCACCTATTCCGGCTACTACGGCGAGAAGCGCGTCTACGGCCGCTACGACCTGATGAACGGCGAGCAGTACTACAACTACAAGCTGCAGGCCTACCGGGCGCAAAGCCCCAGCTTCGACCCGTCGGCGGCCACTTTCCTCACCAACGACGAGCGGGCCAACTACCTGGCCGGCAAAACGACCGATTACCAGAGCCTGCTCTTCCAGCATGGCCACATCCAGAACCACTCGCTGGGCATAAGCGGGGGCACCGACCAGACGCAGTACTCGGCCTCGCTGGGCTACTACGACGAAACCGGCATCGTGCCGGTGCAGCGCTTCCAGCGCTACTCGCTGCGTGGCACCCTCGACCAACAGATTGGCAAGCGCGTGAAAGTGGGCCTCAATACGCTGAACACGTTCACCGATGCCAAGGACCCGAACGTGAACGTGCTGTATCAGATTCTGACGACCAGCCCGCTAGCCTCGCCCTACGATGCCAACGGCCAGCTCGTGCTCTACCCCAACGGCGACCAGCTCTCGAACCCGCTCACGCTTTACACGCCCAACGCCCACCTCGACCGCAGCCGCCGCCTGCGCTCGTTTAACAGCCTCTACGGCCAGGTTAACATCCTGAAGGGCCTCGATTACCGCCTCAATGTGGGCCTCGACGGGCGCGCCCAGGCCGACGACAGCTTCTACGCTTCCGTAACGCCGCAGAACGGCGGTGGTGTGAACACGGCCAGCAGCGCTTCCAGCATTGCCTACAACCTGCTGGCAGAGAACATTCTGACTTACAACCGCAACTTTGCCGATAAGCACGACCTGAACGTGACGGCCCTGTATAGCCGCCAGACCTACCACACCGATGGCTTTGGTGGGGCCGTGCAGAACACGCTGGCCGACTACCAGTACAACTCCAACCTGGGCGCCGGCACGCCCACCCGCGTCAACAATACCACTCAGCCCATCGACTGGGGCCTGGAGTCGTACATGGGCCGCATTAACTATGCCTACGACAACCGCTACTCGGCCACCCTCACGGCCCGTATCGACCGCTCGTCGCGCCTGGCACCCGGCCACAAAACCAACCTGTTCCCTTCGGCCGCCGTGGCCTGGAACATTGCCAACGAGAACTTCCTGAAGGACTACACCTGGCTCAACACCCTGAAGCTGCGCGCCAGCCTCGGCCGGGTAGGTAGCACCGCCATCAACCCGTACCAGACTCAGGGCTCGCTGCTGACCGGCCTGGGCCAGGGGGCCTACAACTACGGCCCCACCGGCGCGGTAGGCGTAGTGCCTGGCGCTATCCCGAACCCCAACCTGGGCTGGGAGTACACCACCACTACCAACTTCGGCCTCGACTTCGGTTTCCTCGAAAACCGCATCACGGGTAGCTTGGAGGTGTATCAGCAAACCACCAACGACCTGCTGCTGCCCAAGGCGCTGCCACAGGCCAGCGGCTACGGCTCGGTGCTCATCAACGCCGGCAAAACCCAGAACCGCGGTATTGAAGCCACGCTGACCACCGTGAACGTGCGCGCCAAGGACCTCGGCGGCTTTGAGTGGAGCACCGACTGGAACTTCACGCTGAACCGCGAGAAAGTTCTCGACCTGAACCAGTACAATGCCGACGGCAGCCCTAGCAACGACATCGGCAACCAGCGCTTCATCGGCCAGCCGCTCTACGTCATCTACGACTTCCACAACATCGGCGTCTGGCAAGCCTCGGAGGCCGACCAGGCTAAGAAGTACGGCTCGAAGGTTGGCCAGATTAAGGTAGAAGATGTGAACGGTGACGGCAAGATTGACGCTAACGACCGTGTAATCGTAGGTTCGCGTCAGCCCAAGTTTGAGGCCGGCCTCACCAACCGCTTCCGCTTCAAGGGCTTCGACCTGACCGTAGTTGCCCTGACCCGCGTGGGCGCTACCGTGGTGGACCCTTATTCGTTCGGCCCTAGCTACTACGCCACCAACACCGGCCGCCGCAACCAGCTGAACTTCAATTACTACGCCGCGGCTATTCCGGGCAACCTGACGCCCCAGACCCCCGGTGGCGTAGCTGCCAACCCCAGCAACGATTACCCGCAGCCCGACCAGACCTCGCGTGCCAACGAATGGCCGACCTATGGCTCGACGCTGGGCTACCACAGTGGCACCTTCATCAAGGTGCGCAGCATTGACCTGGGATACACCTTGCCCGCCGCCTGGGCCAAGGCGGCCTTCATGAGCTCGGCCCGCGTGTACCTGCAGGTGCAGAACCCCTACATCTGGGCTGCCGACAAGTACTTCCAGCGCAACAAGGCCATCGACCCCGATGCCCTCTCGTACTCCTCGCGCTTCAGCAACACGGGCACGGCTTCGGCCAACATCGACTTCCAGGGTGGCAGCAACTACCCCGTTACGCGCGCCTTCATCGTGGGCGTAAACCTGGGCCTCTAGCCTAGCGCGGCGGCTAGCCCCGCTAGCCGCCGCCGGCCCCATTTCCCACCCCTTCCTTTGTAGTCATCATGAAAAAAATAGTATTAGCTACGCTCGGTACGGCCCTGGTGCTGTCGGCGACGAGCTGCAACAAAGACATTCTGGACGAAAACCCGCAGTCGGTTATTACACCGTCGTTCCTGCAAACGGCGCAGGGCGTCGAGGCCGGCGTAACGGGCGTGTACTCGGGCCTGCGCCAGATATACGGCAACGACGCGGCCTTCTTTACCACCGTGGCCGGCACCGATGAGTGGACTTCGGGTATTGCCACGAGCAGCGGCCTGTCGGACTACAGCCCCACCGACCTGACGCCGCTCAACGACGGCTCGAACTCGTTTATCTGGAACGTGTGCTACCAGCAAATTAACAACGCCAACGGCGTGCTCAAGTACGGCCCCAATGCCCAGGGCATTGCGCCCGCCCGGCTCACGCAACTGCTGGCCGAGGCCAAGCTGCTGCGCGCCCAGTACTACTTCCGGCTGGTGCAGGACTTCGGCGATGTGCCCCTGATGCTCAACTTCGTAGACTCGCCGACCACCGACATCAGCCGCGCGCCGATGGCCGACGTGTACACGCAGATTCTGAAGGACCTGAACGAGTCGCTGGCCAGCATTGCCGACAAGCCCGCCCAGCCCGGCCGCGTGACCCGCGCCACGGCCCTGCACTTGATTTCAAAAGTGTACCTGACGCGAGCCACCTCTTCGGCCAAGCAGGCTACTGATTACCAGATGGCTGCGCAGTATTCCAAAGAGCTCATCGACAACCAGGGCCGCTACGGCCTGGCCCTGGAAAGCGACCCGGCCAACGTGTTTGCCGAAGGCAACGAGAACGGCAAGGAAGTAATTTTCAATGCCCAGTTCAACGCCGACCCCACGTTCTCGCAGCTAGGGGGCTTCACCTACGGCGGCGAGAATATTGCCGCCTTCCAGTTCCGCAGCCGCTACGACAAGCTGCCCAACATGGCGCGCGACCTGAACAACGGCCGGCCGTTTGCCCGCCACGTGCCCACGTTCTTCCTGCTCGATTCGTACATCCTGAAGGATGCCAGCGGCAGCCCCTTGGAGGCGGACGCCAGCCTGCGCACCACCGATACGCGCTACAACAAGTGGTTTACGACGACCTACTACGTGAACTCGCCCGGTGCCAACGGCGGCAGCTCGAAGGCCGTGGTCGGCGACACGTCCATCTGGTACCCCGGCCGCCAGCTTCCGGCCGCCCGGCTAGCCCAGATTGCGGCCCGCACGCCGGTACCCTACGCAGTTATTCAGCCCAACCAGTACACCACCGAATACTATCCCACGCTCAACAAGTTTGATAGCCGCAACCGCACGTCGGTCAACGGTTTCTCGAGCCGCCCCAACATCATCTATCGCCTGGCCGAAACGTACCTGATTGCGGCCGAAGCGTACTACTACCTCGGCAACTCGGCCCAGGCAGCCACCTACCTCAACGTGGTGCGCGAGCGCGCCGCCGCCAGCGGCAAGAAGGCCCAGATGGACATCACCGCGGCCCAGGTCAATATCGACTTCATTCTTGACGAGCGTATGCGCGAGCTGTGCGGCGAATTTACCCGCTGGTACGACCTCAAGCGCACCTACAATGCCAGCGGTGCCAACGAGCTGCTAACGCGGGTGCGCAATACCAACTACGCCCCCGCTTTCCGCTCCATCACAGCCGATGGCCCTACCAAGGGCGGGGTATACGGCTCCAACGCGGCTGCCAATATCAAAGACTACCACGTGCTGCGCCCCATTCCGCAGAGCGAGATTGACCGCACCAACGGTAAAATCACGCAAAATACTGGCTACTAGTAAGCTAGCGGCAGGTTGAAAATAAGCCCCGGTTTCACTTCGAAACCGGGGCTTATTTATGAAGGGGTACTAGAAAGATGCTTTATGTTAGCTAATAAACTCATATTCAGTCTAAAGTCTGCCGGCTTGCTAAGCCTTGGGCTAGGCTTGCTGGCTGCCCCCGCCGCCCGTGCCGCCGTGCGCCTGCCCCGCCTTGTGAGCGATGGGATGGTGCTGCAGCGCGACCAGCCCCTGCGGCTCTGGGGCTGGGCCGCGCCGGGCGAGAAGGTGAGCGTGGCCCTGCTAGGCAAAACCTACACCGCCACCACTGGCGCCGATGGCCGCTGGCAGGTGCAGCTGCCCGCCCAGAAAGCCGGCGGGCCCTACGAGCTGAAAATCGACGCCACCAACCACCTAGTGGTGCGCGACGTGCTGGTGGGCGACGTGTGGCTGTGCTCGGGCCAGTCGAACATGGAAACGCCCATGAGCCGCGTGCGCGACCGCTATCCCCAGGAAGTAGCCCAGGCCAACAACCCGCGCATCCGGCAGTTTGAGGTGCCGATGGCCTACGCCTTCAATGGCCCGCGGGCCGACGTGACCGGCGGCAGCTGGGTAGCCACCACCCCCGAAAGCATCCTCAAGTTTTCGGCCGTGGCCTACTTCTTCGCCAAAGAAATTCAAGCCAAATACAACGTGCCGGTCGGCATTATTAAGGACGCCGTGGGGGGCTCGCCGGCCGAGGCTTGGCTAAGCGCCGACGCCCTGAAGCAATTCCCGACCTACGAGCAGCAAGGTGCCAAGTACCGCGATAGTGCCCTGGTGGCCGGTACCAAGCAGCGCGAAGGCGCCGCCGTGGCCGACTGGTACAAGCGCCTGCACCAGGCTGACCAGGGCGAGCAGCCCGGCCAGCCCAAGTGGAGCGCAGCTGATTATAACGCCAGCGACTGGGCTACCATGCAGGTGCCCGGCTACTGGGCCGACCGAACGCCGCTAGGCCCCGTCAACGGCGTGCTGTGGTTTAAGAAAGAAGTAGACGTGCCCGCTAGCATGGTCGGCCAGCCGGCCCGCCTGGAGCTGGGCACCCTCATCGATGCCGACTCTACTTATATCAACGGCAAGCTGGTGGGCACTACCGGTTACCAATACCCGCCCCGCAAGTACGACTTCGGACCCGGCGTGCTGAAGGCTGGCAAAAACGTAATTACGGTGCGCCTCATCAGCAACGGCGGGCGCGGCGGCTTCACGATGGGCAAGGAGTATCGCCTGGTGGCCGGTGGCCAGACCATCGACCTGAAAGGCCCCTGGCAGTATAAGCTGGGTGGCACCATGCCGCCCACGCCCGGCACTACTACGTTCCAGTACCAGCCGGGCGGGCTCTACAATGGCATGATTGCGCCGGTCCTGCCCTACGCCGTGAAGGGCGTGCTGTGGTATCAGGGCGAGAGCAACGCCGGCCACCCGCAAGATTATCAGGCGCTGCTCACCGGCCTCATCCAGGACTGGCGCACCCACGCGCAGCGGCCCGCGCTGCCGTTTATCTACGCGCAGCTGCCTAACTTCCAGGCTGTGAAAAAGGAGCCTAGCGAAAGCGGCTGGGCGGCCCTGCGCGACGCCCAGCGCCGCACCCTGGCCGTGCCGCACACCGGCATGGCCGTGCTGCTCGATGTGGGCGAGTGGAATGACATTCACCCCCTCGACAAGCTGACGGTAGGCCACCGCCTGGCCCTGGCGGCCGAGCAGGTTGCCTATGGCGACAAGCAGGTGGTGGCTGCGGGGCCGCTTTTCCAATCGGCCCAGACTACGGGCAACAAAATCACGGTCACCTTCAGCGACCCCGGCAGCACCTTGGTGGCCAAGGGCGGCGGGCTGCTGACAGGCTTCGCCGTGGCCGGGGCCGACAAGAAATTTGTGTGGGCCCAGGCCCGCATCGAGGGCAATAAAGTAGTGGTGTGGAGCGACCAGGTGGCCGCGCCCGTAGCCGTGCGCTACGCCTGGGCCGACAACCCCGAAGGCGCTAATCTGTACAACAAAGCGGGCCTGCCCACTTCTACGTTCCGCACCGATGACTTTTAGGCCGACCCTCACGCTGCCTGGCTTGGCGCTGCTGGCTCTGGCAAGCCTGGGCGCGCACGCCCAGACCACGCCCGTGTTTCGCGACGCGAAGCAACCGCTCAGTGTGCGGGTGAATGACCTCATCAAGCAATTATCACTGGAGGAAAAAGCCCAGCAGATGCTCGACCAGAGCCCGGCCATTCCGCGCCTCGGCATTCCGGCGTATAGCTGGTGGAACGAGGCGTTGCACGGCGTGGGCCGCTCGGCCCCGGCCACGGTGTTTCCGCAGGCCATCGGGCTAGGGGCTACGTTTGACGACGACCTGGCTTTGCGCGAAGCCACGGCCATCTCGGACGAGGCGCGGGCGGTGTACAACGCGGCCATTGCCAAAAACCACTACGTGAAATACGGCGGCCTCACGTTCTGGACGCCCAACATCAACATCTTCCGCGACCCGCGCTGGGGTCGCGGCCAGGAAACCTACGGCGAGGACCCCACGCTGACGAGCCGCCTGGGCGTCGCGTTCGTGAAGGGCCTGCAAGGCCCCGACCCGAAGTATCTCAAAGTGGCGGCCTGCGCCAAGCACTACGCCGTGCACAGCGGCCCCGAGCGCCTGCGCCACGAGTTCAACGCCGAGGCTAGCCCCCAGGATTTGCGCGAAACCTACCTGCCCGCGTTCCAGGCCTTGGTAAAAGACGCCAACGTGGAGGCCGTGATGTGCGCTTACAACAGTACCAACGGCGAGCCCTGCTGCGGCAACGAGTTTTTGCTCAGCCAAGTGCTGCGCAAGGAGTGGGGCTTCCGGGGCCACGTAGTGAGCGACTGCGGCGCACTCGACGACCTCTACCAAGGCCACAAAACGGTCAAGACCAAGACCGAAGCTGCCGCGCTAGCCCTCTCGCGCGGCGTAGACCTGAACTGCGGCGATACCTATACCAAACTGCCCGATGCCGTACATCAGGGCTTGCTCAAGGAAAGCCAGGTAGATAGCGCGCTGGCCATCTTGCTGCGCACGCGCTTTAAGCTGGGCTTATTCGACGGCCCCAACGCCACGCCCTATGACCGGCTAGGCTCCGAAGTAGTGAACAGTGCCGCGCACCGCGCCCTGGCCAAGGAGGTAGCCCTGAAGTCGATGGTGCTGCTGAAAAATAACGGCGTGCTGCCCCTGCGCCCCGACCTGGGCAAGTACTTCGTGACCGGCCCCAATGCCACCAGCGTGGAAGCGCTGCTCGGCAACTACTACGGCGTGAATGGCCAGATGAGTACCGTTTTGGAGGGCCTAGTGAGCGCCGTGCAGCCCGGCAGCCAGATTGAATACAAGCAGGGTGCCCTGCTCGACCGGCCCAACATCAACCCCATCGACTGGACCACCGGCGAAGCTAAGCAGACCAATGCCATTATCGTAGTGATGGGCATCACGGGTGTATTGGAAGGGGAGGAGGGCGAGTCTATCGCCTCGCCCAATGCCGGCGACCGCCTCGACTACAACCTGCCTCAGAACCAGATTGATTTTCTCAAAAAGCTGCGCCAGGGCAGCAAAACGCCCATCATCGCTATCGTAACGGGCGGCAGCCCCATGAACCTGAGCGAGGTGCACGAGCTGGCCGACGCCGTACTACTGACCTGGTACCCCGGTGAGGAAGGCGGCAACGCCGTGGCCGACCTCGTGTTTGGCAAGGCTTCGCCCTCGGGTCGCCTGCCCGTCACCTTCCCCAAGAGCCTGACCCAGCTTCCCGCCTACGAAAGCTACGGCATGAAGGGCCGCACCTACCGCTACCTCGACGCCGAGCCCATGTATCCGTTCGGCTACGGCCTCAGCTACGGCAAATTCACGTACTCGAATCTAAAATTCGGCAAGGCCAAAATTGGCAAAAAAGAGTCGGCCGAAGTCACGGTAACTATCACCAACACCGGCACCGTGGCTGCCGATGAAGTGGCGCAGCTCTACCTCACGCACCCGCCCAAGGCCGGCACCCAAACGCCGCTGTTTGCCCTGAAGAGCTTCAAGCGCGTGAACCTCCAACCGGGGGCTAGCACGCAGGTCAACTTCACGCTTACCCCTGCGCAGCTGGCCTTGATTGATAAAACCGGCAGCGCCGTGACGCCGAGCGGCCCGGTCACGGTATACGTGGGCGGCTCGCTGCCTTCGGCGCGCAGCCTGGCCCTGGGAGCTGCCAAGCCCACCTCGGCGCTGCTTAC
Organism: Hymenobacter sp. BT559; assembly: GCF_017571525.1. Classification (GTDB taxonomy): domain Bacteria; phylum Bacteroidota; class Bacteroidia; order Cytophagales; family Hymenobacteraceae; genus Hymenobacter; species Hymenobacter ginsengisoli. The sequence goes on from NZ_JAGETY010000013.1 coordinate 52,142, forward strand.
TATTAAATAGCTTTTGATATGAAATATTTACTCGGCTACGACATCGGTAGCTCTTCCATTAAAGCCTCGTTGCTCGACATCGCCACCGGGCGTTGCGTAGCCGCTGCCACCTCGCCCGAAACCGAGATGGAGATGGCCGTGCCCCAGCCCGGCTGGGCCGAGCAGCGCCCCGAGCGCTGGTGGCAGGAAGTCATCAACGCCACCAAAAAGCTGCAAGCCAGCTACGGCTTCGACGCCTCGCTGCTGGCTGGCATTGGCATCACCTACCAAATGCACGGCCTGGTGCTGCTCGATAAGTCGGGCCACGTGCTGCGCCCCGCCATCATCTGGTGCGACAGCCGCGCTGTCGAAATTGGCAACGAGGCCTTCAGTGAGCTAGGGGAGGAGTTTTGCCTGCAAAACTTCCTGAACTCGCCGGGCAACTTCACCGCTTCCAAGCTGAAGTGGGTGCGCGAGAATGAGCCGGAGGTGTACGCCCAAATTCACAAGATTCAGCTGCCCGGCGACTACCTCGCCTACCAGCTCACGGGCCAGATGCAAACCACAGTATCGGGCCTCTCGGAGGGCGTGTTCTGGAATTTCAAGCGCCAAGCCATTGCCCAGGAGCTGCTCGACTACTACGGTATCAGCGCCGATTTGCTGCCTGAGGTGGTGGACACCTTCGCCATCCAGGGCCGCCTCACGGCCGAAGCGGCCCAAATACTGGGCCTAGCTGCCGGCACGCCCATCAGCTACCGCGCCGGCGACCAGCCCAACAATGCCTTCTCGCTCAATGTGCTGAATGCCGGCGAAGTAGCCGCCACCGGCGGCACCAGCGGCGTAGTCTACGGTATCAACGAAACCACCACGGCCGACCCGCGCTCGCGCGTCAACTCGTTTGTCCACGTGAATAGCACCCGCGAGCAGCCCAAAAACGGCGTGCTCATGTGCCTCAACGGTACGGGCATCCTGAACAGCTGGCTGCGCAAAGCGGTGGGCAACCTGCCCTACGACCAGATGAACACCCTAGCGGCTCAGGCGCCAGTAGGAGCGGAGGGTCTGCTGTTTCTGCCCTTCGGCAACGGCGCCGAGCGCATCCTCGAAAACCGGCCCGCCGCCGCCAGCCTCCACGGCTTGCAGTTTAACGTGCACGGCCAGCCGCACCTCATCCGGGCCGCGCAGGAAGGCATCGTGTATGCGCTGAACTACGGCATGGACATCATGCGTAACTCCGGCGTACAAGTGCAAACCGTGCGCGCCGGCCACGCCAATATGTTCCTGAGCCCGGTGTTCCGCGAGGCGTTTGTGAACTGCGGCAACGTGACGCTGGAGCTCTACGACACCGACGCGGCCCAGGGCGCGGCGCGCGGCGCGGGCATCGGCGCGGGCATCTACGCCAGTCCCAAAGAGGCATTCAACGGGCTGGCCCGCATCAGCACCGTAGAGCCGACGCCCGCTTTGCAGGCGCAATACCAACAAATGTATAGCGACTGGCAGACCCTGCTGGCCCGCGAAACCCGTCCGGCAGAATTGCTGCTAGCGTAAAAACCTCACCCCGGCCCCTCTCCTTAGGGAGAGGGGAGCCACGGCGGGGCTAGCGACTGCTCACCCCTGGCCCCTCTCCCCAAGGAGAGTGGTCGGGGATGAGGTCCGGCGCCAGAACAACCAAAACTAAGAACTTCTTAATTACCCCAATTACCCCAACCATTTTCATGGCAACCTCCGAATTTTTCAAGGGCATCGACAAGATTAAGTACGAAGGCCGCGACTCTGATAATCACCTGGCGTTCAAATGGTACGACGAAAATCGCGTGGTAGCCGGCAAGACCATGAAGGACCACCTGCGCTTCGCTACGGCCTACTGGCACACCTTCGTAGGCACCGGCGGCGACCCCTTCGGCCCCGGCACCAAGAACTTTGCCTGGGACCAGAAGGGCGACATCATCGGCCGCGCCAAGGACAAAGCCGATGCGGCGTTTGAGTTCTTCACCAAGCTCGGCACGCCCTACTACTGCTTCCACGACATCGACTTGGTGGACGAAGGCGCTTCGCTGAGCGAATATGAGCGCAACCTGAGCACCATCGTCGATTACCTCAAGGGCAAGCAGCAGGAAAGCGGCGTGAAGCTGCTGTGGGGCACGGCCAACGTGTTTTCGAACCCGCGCTACATGAACGGGGCTAGCACCAACCCCGACTTCGCGGTGGTGGCCCATGCTGGCACGCAGGTGAAAAACTCCATCGACGCGACCATCGCGCTAGGGGGCGAAAACTACGTGTTCTGGGGTGGTCGCGAAGGCTATATGACCCTGCTCAACACCGACATGAAGCGCGAGCTGGCGCACATGGCCAAGTTCCTGACCATGGCCCGCGACTACGCCCGCCAGCAGGGCTTCAAAGGCAAGTTCTTCATCGAGCCCAAGCCAGCCGAGCCGACCAAGCACCAGTATGACTTCGACGCCGCCACCGTAATCGGCTTCCTGAAGGAGCACGGCCTGGACAAAGACTTCCAGCTGAACCTGGAAGTGAACCACGCCACGCTGGCCGGCCACACCTTCCAGCACGAGCTGCAAGTGGCGGCCGACGCCGGCATGCTCGGCAGCATGGACGCCAACCGCGGCGACTACCAGAACGGCTGGGATACCGACCAGTTCCCGAACAACCTCAACGAGCTGACCGAGAGCATGCTCATCATCCTGGAGGCCGGTGGCATCACCCAGGGCGGCATCAACTTCGACGCTAAAACGCGCCGCAACTCGACCGATTTGGAGGACATCTTCATCGCCCACATTGCGGGCATGGACACCTTCGCCAGGGCCCTCGTGACGGCCGATGCCATCCTGAGCAAGTCGGGCTACAAGAAATTCCGCCAGGAGCGCTACGCTTCGTTCGACGCCGGCCACGGCGCCGAGTACGAAAAGGGGGGCCTCACGCTGGAAGACCTGCGCCGCATTGCGCACGAAACCGGCGAGCCCACGCCCCGCAGCGGCAAGCAGGAGTGGCTGGAGAGCATCATTAATCAGTACATCTAGCGAAAAATTCGTAGAGGAACGCGGTGCGGCGCGGCTACACCGCGTTCCTTTGCGCTACCAATCTTTTTCGCTTACCCATGAGCAACTCCAATCCCAACAACGTTTCGATTGATGAATTGAGCGTTAACACTATCCGCCTGCTATCGGTGGATATGGTACAGAAAGCCAACTCGGGCCACCCCGGCCTGCCGCTAGGGGCTGCCCCGATGGCCTACGTGGTATGGTCGCGCTTTCTGCGCTTCAACCCCAAGGATGTGCATTGGCCCAACCGCGACCGGTTTATCCTGTCGGCTGGTCACGGCTCGGCGCTGCTCTACAGCCTGCTGCACCTTTACGGCTACGACCTGAGCCTCGACGACCTGAAGAACTTCCGCCAGATGGGCTCCAAGACGCCCGGCCACCCCGAGTCGCACATCACGCCCGGCGTGGAGGTGACCACCGGCCCGCTAGGCCAGGGTTTTGCCAACGGCCTGGGCATGGCCATGGCCGAGTCGCACCTCGGCGCGCTCTACAACAAAGAGGGCCACGCGCCGGTGCAGGACCACTACACCTATGTGCTGGTGAGCGACGGCGACCTGATGGAAGGCATTGCTTCGGAGGCGGCTTCGCTGGCCGGCCACTTGCAGCTGAACAAGATGATTTATCTCTACGACGATAACAACATCTCGCTCGACGGCCCCACCAACCTGACCTACACCGAGAACCCGATGAAGCGCTTCGATGCCTACTACTGGCACACGCAGCACGTCACGGACGGCAACGACCTCGACGCCATCGAAAACGCCATCAAGGTGGCGCAGTCGGTGACCGACCGGCCCTCGATTATTGCGGTGCGCACCATCATCGGCTTCGGCTCGCCGCTGGCAGGCACCAGCAAGTCGCACGGCTCGCCGCTAGGCCCCGATAATGTGAAGGCCACCAAGAAGTTCTACGGCTTCGACCCCGAGCAGAGCTTCCAGGTGCCGCAGGAGGTGTACGAGCACCTCAAGCAGCCCGGCCAGCGCGGCGCCGAGCTGCAAAAGCAGTGGGAAGCCGACTTCGCCAAGTACGCCGAGAAATTTGCCGACGAGGCCCACCAGTTCAAGCTCTCCTTCGCCGGCGAACTGCCCGAGGGCTGGGACGCTAACCTGCCCGTATATACGCCCGCCGATGGCGAGCTGGCTACCCGCCAGGCTTCGGGCAAAGCCCTGGATGCCATCAAGAAAACGGTGCCGTTTATGTTCGGCGGCTCGGCCGACCTGGCTAGCTCGAACGAGATGGACAAGGCGGGCAGCGACAGCTACCAGCCCGCGCACCCGGCCAACCGCAACGTGTGGTGGGGCGTGCGCGAGCACGCCATGGGCGCGGCCATGAACGGCATCGCCCACCACGGCGGCCTGCGTACCTACGGCGGTACCTTCCTCACGTTCAGCGACTACATGCGCGCGGCTATCCGCCTCACGGCCCTGGCCGAGAGCACGGCCACGTTCGTGTTCACACACGACAGCATTGGCTTGGGCGAAGACGGCCCCACCCACCAGCCGGTAGAGCAGGTGCTGGCCCTGCGCACCATCCCGAACATCGTGGTGCTGCGCCCCGCCGACGCCAACGAAAGCACCGAGGCCTGGCGCATCGCCATGACCACGCCTAAGTCGCCGGTCGTGCTCATCTTCTCGCGCCAAAAACTGCCGATTCTTGACCAGAGCAAGCTCGGCTCGGCCCGCGAGGGTGTGCGCAAGGGCGCCTACATCCTGAGCGAAGCCCAGGGCGGCGAGCCCAAGCTCATCCTCATCGCCACCGGCTCGGAAGTGAAGCTGGCAATGGAAGCGCAGGGAGAACTGGAAAAAGCCGGTACGCCCACCCGCGTAGTGAGCATGCCGAGCTGGGAACTGTTTGAGCACCAAGACAAAGCCTACCGCGAGCAGGTGCTGCCGTCGGCTATCAAGAAGCGTCTGGCCATTGAGGCCGGCTCGCCCATTGGCTGGCACAAGTACACCACCGACGAGGGCGGCATCATTGCCATGAACCGCTTTGGCGAGTCGGCCCCCGCCGAGGAGCTGTTTGAGAAATTCGGCTTCACGGTGGCCAATGTGGTGAAGCGTGCCCAGGGCGTGCTAGCCGGCCAGCCCGAAGACCAAGGCCAAGAAGAAGAGAAAAAGCAAGTAGTAGCCGAGGGCAACTAAGGCGGCGCGTTGCGGGTGGCTGGGTACCCAGCCGCCGAGCGTGTCACCGATGCAGCCCTGCATTCTGAGACCCCACCACCCGCAACCAACTCCGTGCGTTTTCACCTCCACTTTCGGCAGCCGCTAGGCCGCCGCCACTGGCTGGTCCTTGCCGGGGCCGCCGGTTTTACTGCCCGGGGCGCATGCGCCTCACTATGCCCGTAGCCATCGCGGTTGCGACCCCTAGCTGGGTCGTGGCCGCGGTGCCTACGGGCATTTTTATTACTCAATAGTGCAGTAGTGCGGACTTTCAGTCCGTAAGTGTGCAGCGCCCTGCTTGCTGGCGGACTGAAAGTCCGCGCTACTGTTTTTGCCGTCAGCTTTCTTTTCCGCTAATTCGATACGTACATGAAAATCAACGCTTACGCGCTAGCTCTGGCTAGCCTGCTCGGGGTCGCGGGCCTCACGGCCAGCCAGCGCCCACCCGCTGAGAAAGGCCTCAAAGACTACTACAAAAGCTACTTTCCGGTGGGCGTGGCGGTGTCGCCACGCGCCCTGCAAAATCCGGCCGAGGTGGCGCTCATCTTGCAGCAGTTCAACAGCCTCACGCCGGAGAACGACATGAAGATGGGACCCATTCACCCTGATTCAACCCGCTGGAACTGGGGCCCCGCCGATGCCATCGTGGACTTTGCGCAGGCGCACCACCTAAAGGTGCGCGGCCACAACCTCTGCTGGCACGAGCAAACGCCCCGGTGGATTTTCAAGAACCCCGACGGCAGCCAGGTGAGTAAAGCGCACCTGCTCAAGCGCCTGCACGACCACATCGACGCGGTGGTGAAGCGCTACAAGGGCAAAATCTACGCCTGGGATGTGGTAAACGAGGCCATTGCTGACAACCCCAACGAGTTCCTCCGCAACTCGGACTGGTATAAAATCTGCGGCGAGGACTTCATTGCCGAGGCCTTCCGCTACGCGCACGCGGCCGACCCTAGCGCGGTGCTTTTCTACAACGACTACAATACCGAGCGGCCCGAGAAGATGGAGCGCGTTTACAAGCTGTTGAAGAAGCTGAAAGACGCCAAGGTGCCCATCGACGCCGTGGGGCTGCAAGGGCACTGGTCGCTGGTCGAGCCCACCGAGCAGGAGCTGCGCACCACCATCGAGCGCTTCGCCTCGCTAGGGCTCAAAGTGCAGGTGACCGAGCTCGACGTGTCGGTGTACCCCTGGGAGAAGGACCGCCGCGCCAAGCGCCCCGACGAGTCGGACGCCTACACCCCCGACATGCAGGCCAAGCAAAGCGCGCAATACGCTATGTTTTTCAAGGTTTTCCGTGACGAAGCTAAGGCGGGTCGCCTCACGGGTGTCACGTTCTGGAACATCTCCGACCACTACTCCTGGCTCGATACCTATCCGGTGGTGGGGCGCAAAAACCACCCGCTGCTGTTCGACGAGAATTTCAAGCCCAAGCCGGCTTACTACGAGGTTGTCAAGTTTTAAGGCCCTAGCGGTTGCCCCAGCCCACATGTGGCGGGGTAGCCATTGCTTACTACCAGTATGAAAGCCACCCTAACTACCCTTCGCCACGGCGCGCTGCTCTTGTTGCTGCCCGCCCTGGCAGTGGCTCAGCAACCCGCTGCGCCGCTCGCCGAGCACTATATCTCGACCAAGAAAATGACCGGCAGCTTTCCGCTGGTCGCCGATGGCAAGGCTGCCACGCTGTATGCCAGCGCCAGCGACTGGCCGGGCGTGTTGCGGACCCTCCACGATGTGCAGGCCGATGTGAAGCGCGTGACCGGGCTGGAGCCCGCTCTGCGCACCGATGCCCCTAGCGGGGCGCGGCCGGTCGTGCTCGTCGGCACGCTCGGGCACAGCCCCTTGATTGACAAGCTGGTGCATGCCGGCAAACTCAACCCTAGCGAGCTGCGCGGCAAGTGGGAGAAGTTTATTGTACAAACCGTAGCCAACCCCATGCCGGGCGTGGCCAGCGCGCTGGTAGTGGCGGGTAGCGACAAGCGCGGCACCATCTACGGCCTCTACGACTTGTCGCAGCAGATGGGCGTGTCGCCGTGGTACTGGTGGGCCGACGTGCCCACGCCGCACCAAAGCAGCCTCTACGTGGCCGCCGGCCGGCATACGCAGGGCGAGCCCAAGGTGAAGTACCGCGGCATTTTCATCAACGACGAAGCGCCGGCCTTTTCAGGTTGGGCCAAGGAGAAGTTTGGGGGCGTGAACCACGGCGCCTACGAGCACATGTTTGAGCTGATTCTCCGGCTCAAAGGCAATTACCTCTGGCCGGCCATGTGGGGCAATGCCTTCAGCGACGACGATAAAACCGACCCTGTGCTGGCTGATACCTACGGTATTGTGATGGGCACCTCGCATCACGAGCCCATGGACCGCGCCCAGCAGGAGTGGAAGCGCTACGGCACGGGCGCATGGAATTACCAAACCAACGCGCCGGTGCTGCAGGAGTTTTGGCGCCAGGGTATCCGCAACATGGGCACCAAAGAAACCCTGGTGACCATCGGCATGCGCGGCGACGGCGACGAGCCCATGAGCCGCGAAAGCAACACGGCGCTGCTCGAAAAGATAGTGGCCGACCAGCGCCAGATTATAGCCGAAGAAACTCACAAGCCCGCCGACCAGACGCCCCAGGTGTGGGCCCTTTACAAGGAAGTGCAGGAGTACTACGACAAGGGCATGCGCGTGCCCGACGACGTGACCCTGCTGCTGTGCGACGACAACTGGGGTAACCTACGCAAACTGCCCAAGCTCGGCGACAAGCCCCGCAAGGGCGGCTACGGCATCTACTACCACTTCGACTACGTGGGTGGGCCGCGCAACTACAAGTGGCTGAACACGAACCCGCTGCCGCGCGTGTGGGAACAGATGCACCTGGCCCACGAGTACGGCGCCAACCAGATTTGGGTGGTGAACGTGGGCGACCTCAAGCCGATGGAGCTGCCTATTAGCTTCTTCCTCGACTACGCCTGGAACCCCGACGCGCTGCCCGCCAGCGGCGTAGCGGCCTATACCCAGCGCTGGGCCAGCCAGCAGTTTGGCCCGAAGTACGCGGCTGATATTGCCGACATCCTGGCCAAATATGCGAAGTACAACGGCCGCCGCAAGCCCGAACTGCTCGATGCCAACACCTACAGCCTGGCCACCGGCGAGTGGGCTAGCGTGGTGCGAGACTACGACGCGCTGGCCGCCCGCGCTGAGGCTATCGGGGCAAAACTTCCCGCTGCCGACCAAGACGCGTACTTCGAACTGGTGCTGCACCCGGTGCTGGCCTGTGATAACCTTAATCTGTTGTACTACATGGTGGCCCGCAACCACGAGGCTGCCAAAACTAATCAGCCCGCTACCAATGACTTTGCGGCTCAGGCCCAACGTCTATTTGCGGAAGACGCCGAGATTTCGCGCCGCTACAACGACATCGCGGGCGGCAAGTGGCACCACATGATGGACCAGATGCACATTGGCTACAAAGCCTGGCACGACGAGCCCAAAGACGTAATGCCCGAGGTAGTGACGCTGCCCGCCGGTGCCACTGCTATTGCCGCGCCCACTAGCCCGGCCGCCCCCGGCAAGGCCGACTACGTGTCGCTCGATGCCGAGCACTACACCCAGGCTGTGAATGCGGGTCCTATTACCTGGCAGCGGCTGCCCGACCTGGGCCGCACGGCCGGGGCGGTCACCACGTTTCCGGTCACGGCGGCCCCCACAGCCGCGCCGGGCGGGGCTAGCCCGCACCTGGAATACCGCCTCAACCTGGCGCAGGCCGGGCCCGTGACGGTGAGCGCCTACCTGGCGCCAACCCTGGACTTCACCAACACCACCGGCCTGCGCTACGCCGTATCGATTGACGACGAGGCGCCGCAGCTTATCAACCTGCACACCGGCCTTACTCCCGATAATGGCAACAGACCCTGGGAAAGGGCGGTGGCCGAAAACATTATCCTGAAAACGTCGCAGCACACTGTGGCCGCCGCGGGCGCGCACGTACTCAAATTCTGGCGCGTGGACCCCGGCGTGGTGCTCGAAAAGCTGGTGGTGAGCCAGGGAACGGTGCCCACCAGCTACCTGGGGCCGCCTGCCACTGCCCCAGCCAAAGACCAGGGGGCGGCTGGCAGTCTGGGCCAACGGTAACCTCAGCCCTGGCTCCTCTCCCACAGAGAGGCCAGGGCTGAGTTGTCGCCCGCGTTCTACACTCATTTTTATATCCCACCCATGAAGTTATCGCACCTGCTTTTCGGCTTGGTACTACTGGCTGCTAGCGGCGCCCAGCGCCCGTCCGCGCCTGCCGCCGAGTACCCCTTTCAAAACCCCGATTTGCCCATTGACCAGCGGGTGGATGACCTGGTGGGCCGCCTCACGCTGCCCGAAAAGGTGTCGCAGATGCTAAATGCCTCGCCGGCCATCGACCGGCTGGGCATTCCGGCCTATAACTGGTGGAATGAGGCGCTGCACGGCGTGGCCCGCACCAGCATGAAAACCACGGTGTTTCCGCAGGCCATCGGGCTAGCGGCGACGTTTGATAAGGACGCCATGCTGCAGATGGCCACCATCACCTCCGACGAGGCCCGGGCGGTGCACCAGGAGTACGTGCGGCGCGGCGAGCGGGGTATTTATCAGGGGCTTACGTTTTGGACGCCCAACATCAACATCTTCCGCGACCCACGCTGGGGGAGAGGCCAGGAAACGTATGGCGAAGACCCGTACCTGACCGGCCAGATGGGTTCGGCGCTGGTGAAAGGCTTTCAGGGCGATGACCCCAAATACTTGAAAATTACGGCTTGCGCCAAGCATTTTGCCGTGCACAGCGGCCCCGAGCAGCTGCGCCACGAGTTCAACGCCAAAATCAGCGACTACGACCTGTGGGACACCTACCTGCCGGCCTTCCGCGACCTGATAGTGGACGCCAAGGTGGCCGGCGTGATGTGCGCCTACAACGCCTACGCCGGCCAGCCGTGCTGCGGCAGCGACATCTTGATGACCAACATCTTATACAAGAAGTGGCAGTTCAAGGGCTACGTCACCTCCGACTGCGACGGGCTCAACGACTTCTGGCAGCACCACAAAACCGACCCCGACGCCGCCACCGCCGCTGCCAACGCCGTGCTACACGGCACTGATATTGAGTGCGCTACAGGCAAGCTGTTTACCTATAACTCGCTGCTCGAATCGGTGCAAAAAAAGCTCATCAGTGAGCAGCAGCTCGACGTGTCGGTGAAGCGGCTGTATAAAATCCGGTTTCAGCTCGGCATGTTCGACCCGGTGGAGCGCGTGAAGTACGCCCAGATTCCGCTGAGTGTGGTGGAGAGCGCGCCGCACCAGGCCCACGCGTTGAAAATGGCGCGCGAATCGGTGGTGCTCCTTAAAAATGAGAAGAACACGCTGCCGCTGCGCAAAAACCTGAAGAAAATCGTGGTGCTAGGCCCCAACGCCGACAACGAGAACGTGCAGCTTGGCAACTACAACGGCTTTCCGACCCGCATCGTGACGCCGCTCGCGGGCATTCGGGCCAAGGTGGGGCCGGGTACCGAAGTGGTGTATGTGCAGGGGGTAGACTACGCCAGCAACACAGTGTACGAGCCGCTCGACCTCAGCAAGCAGCTGGCCTATAATGGCCAGCCGGGCTTTCACGCCGAGTATTTTAAAGGTACCGGTCTGGAAGGCCCCGCCGTGGCTACGCGCCAGGAAGCTAGCCTCGACCGCTACCTCGCCAACGTGAAAATGGAGGTGGCACCCGGCCTGCCCGCCGAAAATTTTTCGGCCCGCTACCAAACCACCTTCACCCCGGAAACCAGCGGAGAGCTAGCCCTGCAAATCACGGGAGATGACGGTTACCGCCTTTTTGTTAATGGCAAACAAGTGCTCGACGCCTGGGCTAGCCGCGGCGTATCGACCCGCCAGCACGTGCTGACGGTGACCAAAGGCCTGCCGCTGGACCTGCGGCTGGAGTATTTCCAAACCGACCGCCGCACCATCCTCAAGTTTACGGGCGCGAAAGTGGTGCCCATGAATGCGGCCAATATTCTGGCTAAGGTGCAGGACGCCGACGCGCTCATTTTCGTGGGCGGCATTTCGCCCCGGCTCGAAGGCGAGGAAATGAAGGTGGACGTGCCCGGCTTCAGCGGCGGCGACCGCACCACCATCGGCCTGCCGCAGGTGCAAACCGACCTGCTGAAAGTGCTGCACAGCACCGGCAAGCCCGTGGTGCTGGCCCTGATGACGGGCAGCGCCCTCGCCACGCCCTGGGAGGCCGCGCACCTGCCGGCCATCCTCAATACCTGGTATGGCGGGCAGGCTGCCGGCACAGCCCTGGCCGACGTGCTTTTTGGTGACTACAACCCCGCTGGCCGCCTGCCGGTGACATTCTACAAGTCAGAAACGCAGTTGCCGGCCTTCGACAATTACAGCATGGCCGGCCGCACCTACCGCTACTTCAGTGGCGAGCCGCTGTTTCCGTTTGGTTTTGGCCTGAGTTATACCACCTTCAAATACAGCGGCTTGCAGGTACTGAGTAAGCCCGTAACCGGCCAGCCCGTCCGGGTAAGCGTGCAGGTGCAGAACACCGGCCCGCGCGCCGGCGAGGAGGTGGTGCAGCTCTACGTGCGCCACCCCGGTGCTACCGGGCGCGTGGCTAGGCACGCCCTGGAGGGCTTTCGGCGCATCAGCCTGCAAGCCGGCGAGAAAAAGACGGTGCAGTTTACGCTCACGCCCCGCCAGCTTTCGCGGCTCGACGCCCTGGCCCGGCGTGCCGAGCTGGCCGGGAAGGTGCAGCTATTTATAGGCGGCGGGCAGCCCCTGGCGGCGGATGTATCGGCGGGCCGCGTTCTGAAAACTGACTTGCAGCTGACCGGAGCACGCGTAGCGCTGGACTAAGCTCCACGATGAGCTAACGCATTGGCCACGCCCGGGCGATGCGCCAAGCCACCAAGGCTTGTGAAGAGTGGATACTACGAAGGCCGCAGTGCGAAACGCGAGTGACGGCCGCATCTTTGCAGCTCTCCTTTTCGACATTTCCTAATGTTTCCTTCCGCTCTTTTTTCGGCCAGCGGCTGGCGCGTGCTAGCCGCTGGCCTGGCCGCTGCCGGGCTAGCTAGCTGCGCCCGCACCGTGCCCACCACCGCCAGCAACGGCGGTTACCTGGTGTATATCGGTACCAACGTAGCTAATCCACAAGAGAATACCATTTATCTTTATCGCCTCAGTCCGGCCACCGGCGAGCTGCAGTCGCTAGGGGCCATGAAGGGCGGGGCGCAGCCCACCTACCTGACCATGGACGCCGCGCACCGCCACCTTTACGCGGTGAGTGAAACCCAGACCTTTCAGGGAGCACCTGGCGGGGGCGTGAGCGCATTGGCTATTGACCCGCGCACCGCCATGCTGACCATGCTCAGTCAGCAGCCCTCCACGGGCGCCTCGCCCTGCTACATCAGCCTCGACCGCACGGGTAAGAATGCCTTGGTAGCCAACTATTCGAGTGGCAACGTGGCGGTGCTGCCCGTGCGCCCCGACGGCCAGCTAGCCCCACCCAGTGCTACCGACCAGCACCAGCCGCCCACTGGCCCGCACAAAAATCAGGACAAGCCGCACGCCCACAGCTTCCTGCCCGCGCCTGACAATCGCTACGTTTTCTCCGCCGACCTGGGCACGGACAAAGTGTATGGCTATCAGCTCGATGCTGCTACCGGGCAACTGCGCTTGCAGCCCGCGCCAGCGTTCACGGGCAAGCCCGGCTCGGGGCCGCGCCACCTCACGTTTCACCCCAATGGCCGCTGGGCTTACCTCGAAAACGAGCTCAACTCGACCCTAGTGGCGCTAACCTACGATGCCAAGGCTGGCACGTTTCAGGAAATGGAGACGCTGAGCACGCTGCCGGCTGGCTTCAGCGGCGAAAACGCGGGCGCCGACGTGCACGTGAGCCCCGACGGCCGGTTTGTTTATACCTCCAACCGGGGCGATAATAGCTTGGCCGTGTTTAGCATTGCGCCCGCCGACGGGCACCTGACCCTAGTGCAGCACGTGAGCACGCAGGGCAACTGGCCCCGCAACTTCGCCCTTGACCCTAGCGGGCGCGTGCTGCTGGTAGCCAATCAGAAGTCGGAAGATGTATTTACTTATATGGTTGACAAGCAGACCGGTAAGCTTACGCCCTCTGGCAAATCGGTGCGCGTACCCACGCCCATGTTTGTGGAGGTGGTGCCCGACTTTACCAAATAAAAGCGCAAGGTGTCGCGGAGTAAAAAGAGGTTTCGCAAGGTTGACGTTCTGCCAACCCTTGCGAAACCTCTTTTTACTCCGCGACACCTTGCGCGCTATTCGGCCAGCGGCAACAGGGCTAATAGCTCGGTTTCCGAAATAATCGGCACCTTGAGCGTGGTAGCCTTTTCGAGCTTGGCGGGACCCATGTTGTCGCCGGCTACCAGGTAGCTCAGCTTCTTCGAGATAGAGCTCGTGATTTTGCCGCCGTGCTGCTGAATGAGGCTTTGCAGCTGTTCGCGGCTGTAGTTTTCAAACACACCCGAGAGCACGAAGGTGAGGCCGGCCAGGCGGTCGCTCACGGCCTTGGGCGGCTCGCCCGTTACTTCGAGCTGCACACCGGCGGCCGCCAGGCGGGCCACTAGGGCCTGGTTTTCGGGCTGTTGGCTCCAGAGGGCCAGCGAGTCGGCAATGACGCCGCCTACTTCGGGCACGGCCGCCAGCTCCTCGGCCGAGGCGGCCAGCATGGCGCCGATGGTACGGTAGTGCTGGGCCAGCTTCTGGGCCACGGTTTCGCCCACGTAGCGGATGCCTAGGCCGAAGAGCACCCGCTCGAAGGGCACAGTTTTACTCTTCTCGATGCCCGCGATGAGGTTGTCAATCGACTTTTCACCCAGGCGCTCCAGGTTTATGAGTTCGGGGCGACGCTGGGGCAGGTCGTAGATGTCGGCGGGCGTCATAACCATTCCCAGGTCGAAGAAGCGGCCCACGGTTTCGGCCCCCAAGCCGTCGATGTTCAAGGCTTTGCGGCTCACATAGTGCTCTAGCCGGGCCTTGAGCTGGGGCGGGCAGCCGCGCTCGTTGGGGCAGCGAAAGTGGGCCTCGCCCTCGGGGCGCACCAGCGGCGTGCCGCAGGCCGGGCACTCAGTAGGAAAGCGCACGGGCACGGCTTCGGCGGGCCTAGCGGCCAGGTCTACGCCGGTGATTTTCGGGATAATCTCGCCGCCTTTCTCTACGAAAACCATGTCGCCGAGGCGTAGGTCGAGCAGAGCTATCTGGTTGGCGTTGTGGACGCTGGCGCGCTTCACGGTGGTGCCCGCTAGGGGCACGGGGTCGAGCAGCGCAACGGGCGTCACGGCGCCGGTGCGGCCCACGTTGTAGATAATCTCATTGAGGCGGGTGCGGGCCGCGGCCGTGGGGTATTTGTAGGCGATGGCCCAACGCGGGCTCTTGGCCGTGAGGCCTAGCTGGTCTTGCTGGCGCAGGTCATCGACCTTAATCACGATGCCATCGGTGTTCACGGGCAGGGAGAAACGCTTTTGCTGCCACTCGTGGATGTAGTCGAGTACCTCCTGCAAGTTGGCGCAGCGCCGCCAGGTGGGCGACACCGGCAGGCCCCAGGCCGCGGCGGCCTCCAGGCTTTCGCTATGGCTGGCGAAGTGCCGGCCCGGCGTGAGCACCGAGTAGGCGTAGAAGCGCAGGCGCCGCGCCGCTACCTGGGCCGAGTCTTGCAGCTTGAGCGTGCCACTGGCGGCATTGCGGGGGTTGGCCAGCAGGGCTTCGCCGTTTTGCTCGCGCTCCTGGTTGAGGTCGTTGAAGACCTGGTTGGGCATAAAAACCTCGCCGCGCACTTCGACATCGGCTGGGAAGCTGCCGTGCAGGTGTAGTGGCAAGGTGCGAATAGTGCGCACATTGGCCGTAACTACGTCGCCGCGGGTGCCATCGCCGCGCGTCACGCCCTGGCTCAGCTCGCCGCTCTGGTAGCTCAGGCTCATGGCCACGCCGTCGAATTTCTGCTCGCATACATAGGTGTACGGAGCACCCTCGAGTCCGCGCTGCACCCGCTCGTCAAACTCGCGCAGGTCGTCTTCCGAGTACGTATTACCCAGGCTCAGCATGGGGTAGCGGTGCCGGGCGGTTTCAAACTGCTTGGTGATGGTGCCGCCCACGCGCTGGGTGGGCGAGTTGGGCTGCGCCAGCTCCGGGTGGGCTTTTTCGAGCTGGTTGAGCTCGGCCAGCATCTGGTCAAACTCCTGGTCCGACACTTCGGAGATGTCGTGCTGGTAGTACTGCGTGTTGAGGTAGTGCAGGCGCTGGGTCAGCTCCTGAATGCGGGCTTGCGGGTCCATAGGGCGGGGTAGGGGGCTAGCGTAAACGGGCGGCAATTCAACAAAAGAACGTCATGCTGCGCTTGTCGAAGCCTCTCTACCGAACAGTGCGACTGGCGCGGTAGAGGGGCTTTGACAAGCTCAGCATGACGTTCTGGTAGGTGGGCCAAAGGCGCTTACGCGGCGTTCGACAGCGCGTGGCCGGGCACCACGAAGTACGTGCTGCCGCCCTTCTGGGCATCGCGCTCGCCTTGCTCCTCGGTGCGGGCGGGCGGGGCATTTTCCTCGCCGGGGTGGCCCTGGGCTTCCTTCGCCTCGGTCGGGATAATGGGCTCGGCCGGAGCCTGAGGCTTGAAGCGGGCAAGGAGCAGGAAGGCGATGGTAGCGACGGCGAACCAGGCAAAGAATTTCATGGGCGTAGAAAAAACGGCAAAACCAGATGTGGGGCAAAAATACACTGCTTCGTGCAACGACAACCCTAGCCCGGCGGTTGCGTTTGGGCTTTACGAGCGGGCAAGCTTGCTTTGCAGCCCCGCGCGGCGATAGCCGACGCACCTTCGTTTCTTTTACTTCTTACTCCATGCCTGACCAATCCGCCACTTCCTGGGCCGAAACGGCCGCCTCGCTGCTCACCAAGCTCTCGGGCGGCGTCGAGCTCAACCTGAACTTCGACCAAGTAGAGCTGCAAGTGCCCAACTCGGCCAACCCCGCCGGCGTGCCGGCCACCTGGAAGCTCAATGGGGCCCTGCGCATCCGCACCAGGGGCGAGGCCCCGGCGGCCAGCGCCCCGCTCATTTCGCCGGCTCCCGACGCCAACGCGCCGCGTGGCTAGGGCCCTCGACGTAGAAGCCCGGCTGGTGCTCACCTGGCCGGGCGGGCACGATATTCAGCTGGCGGCCTCGGGCTCCTACCTCATTCTCAACGTGCCTAGCCAGCAGGTGCTCGACCTCATCACGAGCGGCCCGCCCCAGCCGCCGGGCACCCCCAAGCCCCCCAAAAAGCCCGGCGCCGACCCCCTGGAGCAGCTACACTGGCTGGCGCGCCGCCTGGGCCTGGTGCTCGACCTGCGCGTGGCCGGCAAAACCTACGCCACGTTTGGCCTGCCCGACCGCAACGGACCCAAGATTACGCTAAACGCGGTGCTGGGCAAGATAGGCTCGTTTTTTAAGTGAAATTGCCAGGGAGAGCCGTCAGCGCGATTGGGTGTAGAGAGGTATCCTTGCGCCAGTCCCTGCATTGAACGGCAAGGGACCTGGCGGCACAAAAGGCAGAGGCAAGCATGCGTTTTTACACCCGATTGCGCTAATAGAGCACACGGAATACCGAACAAAAAACCGCCTTTTTGCCTTACAGAGAGGAGTTTCTTTTTGCCGTAACTTAGCCATCGTGCAAGCCCCCCGCGACGACCGTAATACCCCCTTAGGCACCGGCCGCCGGCCCGCTGGCAGTTCGGCGTTCAGCCGCATCGAGCGCGTGCCCCCCCTCTTGATGCTGCTCTACCTGGCACTGCTGGGCAGCACGATGCTGTTTGTGACGCTGGTAGCCATGTACATCGTCTCGCGGGCGCAGAGCGGGGTGCCGCGCGGGCTGCACCCGTTTCCGCGCTACTTTTCGCTGAGCACGGTGGTGCTGCTGGTGTCGTCTTACACGCTGGCGCAGGCGCCGCGCCTCTACCGCACCGACGACCTCCACGCGCTGGTGCGCTGCCTCGGGGCTACGCTGCTGCTAGGGTGCATTTTTAGCGGCTTGCAGGTGCAGGGCTGGCGCGAGCTGTTGCAGCAGGGCGTGCTGTTTTCGGGTGAGCGCAGCGGCACGTTTGTCTACGTTATCTCGGGGCTGCACGTGGCCCACGTACTGGCGGGGCTCATTTTTTTGCTGGTGCACCTGCTGCGCACGCTGCACGCCAGCCGCGATGCCGTGCGCACGCTCGTCTTCATCCGCAACCCCTACCATTTGCGCCAGCTGCGGGCGCTGCTCACCTATTGGCACTTCATCGATGTGCTATGGTTAGCGCTTTTCGGGATGTTTCTGTTTTTGTATTAATGTCTGAACCACGGATTCGAGCGGATTTTTCGGAGTAGTCGGCTTTTGTGGACGTACTCTTTGGAATAAGAAAAGCCACCCAAGCGGGTGGCTTTTCTGCTTAATAATTTAGGCGTTGGGACAACGAAATCAATTGAGAAATACTCGTCCACAAAAGCCGACTACTCCGAAAAATCCGCTCGAATCCGTGGTTCAGGCCTACTGCACCACTTCGACCCAGCCTTTGAACCGGCGCCCGGTAGTGAAGGTGAGCAGGTAGTAGTATATACCGGCCGCGTTCTCGCCCGCCCAGTGAAAGTTGCGGTCGCCCGACTCGTACACGAGCCGGCCCCAGCGTGAGAAAATCTTGATGCCCGCAAAGCGTGTGTCGCAGAAGTCGGGCGGCAGGTTGCTCATCGTGAACACGCGGTTGGCTAGGTTGGGGCCGGTGGGCAGAATGATATTGGGCGGCGTGAAGGCGGCGGTATCGGGGTCTATTACCTGAAAGCGCACGGTGCGCGTCTGGGGCTGGGGCCGGCAGGTAGCTTCCTGTAGCTGAAACGTAACGGTGAGCGTCTGCGGCTTGCCATTGAGCACGCTTGCGGCATCGCAGCCCGGCAGCCACTCAAACCTGCCGCTGGCCTGCCCCGCCGGGCTCGGCGTAGTAGTAAAGCGCATGCCCGCGCTGGCCAGGTCGAACCCCTGTCCGGCCGCGCTCAGCGTCAGTACGTCGGTATCGGCGTCGAAGCCGGTGAGGGTGGCGGTGTAGGGCTGGCCCAGCGGCAGCCGAATGAGCGGTGGGTCGGCCGGAGCGGGGCTAGCGGGAGGCAGCGTGCTGGTGAGCACCGGCGGCACATTGCTATAATCGACAATAACCGGAATGCTGAGCGGCGCCGAAGCCAGCTGCGTGCCGCAAGGCGTGGTAGAAGTAGCCGTGAAGACCAGCTGCCGCACCGTGCCCGGCGGGTCGGCGATGGCCCGGCAATCGATGGGCCAGGTGAAGCGCGCCCGGCGCGTGGTGCCTACCTGCCCCTGCGGCACAATAGTGGCCCCTAGCGCGCTGGGCACAAAGCTGCTCGGGCTGCCGGTGAGCGTAAACAGGATGGGGTCACTGTCGGCATCGGTGGCTATCAGGTCAAAAGCCAGGGTTTGACCGGGGCGCACGTGCAGCGGCAGGGTGGGGCCGGCCGTGCTGGTGAGCGTGGGCGGCGCATTGGGTGGCGGCACCCCGATAAAGGCCACGTGCACCGTGTCGTGCTTGGGCAGCGAGCAGCCGTTGTCGGCCACCAGCACATCGAGGTAGCCCACCTGGCCCTTGGTATCGGTGCAGTCCGAAAAGCAGAGCGAAGCCACCAGGGTATCGGGCAGGCCGGCGGCGCGCACCATGCCGGAGGTGGCCGTGGTGAAGGTGGGCAGCGGCCCGCTGTAGCTCACGGGCCGCAAGCTCAGCGAGAGCTGCGAGCGCGGGTCGGGGTCGGTGAAGCGCAGGCGCACGCAGTGCAGGCCACCCGCCACAATACGCAGCGTATCGCGGCCCGGCCGGTACACCGCGCTGCCACTGGTGCCGGGCAGCAGCTGCAAGCTAGGAGCTATATTTTTGGGGCAGGTGAGCACTTGCAGCTGAAAGTCGCGCCGCGTTTCGCCAATTTTCTGACCCTGGCGATATTCGGTGCAGCGCACCCCAAACACAAACAGCCCCGTGGCGGTGGGCCGCACCGACAGCCGCCCGGTGCGCGCCCCAATAGTGAGGGCGGGCGCGCCCGGAATCTGGTTAGACTGGCTGCGGCCGGCCGCCCAGATTACCTCCGTATAAGGTGCGCTCACGGCCTGGGCGGGCTTGGGGTCGGTGGGCGTCGAGTGGCCGTTGAGCGGTGTCACCATATCGTACACCAGCGAGTCGCCGTCGGGGTCCTGCCCGGCAAAATCATAGGTAAATACCTCGCCCAGGCAGGCGTAGTCGGCCAGCGGCGGAAACACGCGGGGCGTCGAGTCGCGGAAGGTTTTACCACCCCGCGTCACGGCCGGAAACTCCAGGTAAAACGTCTGAGCCGCGTTGGCCGGCGCGATGATATTGCTGATGGTGACGTTGCGGCAGCAGCGCTCCACGGCCGCGTAGTAGCCCTGCGCGCCGTTGTAGGTGCCCGCCGGCAACTCCACGATGCTCCGATACACCAGCGCCTTGGTGCTGAGCGAGCCCACCGTGCACGCCGGGTTGGTATAGCTCACGAAAGAGGTGCTGATGAGGGGCAGCAGCACATTGGCCAGGCGGCGGTTGGTGGCCTTGTCGAAAATACCGGCCGTGAGGTCGGTATCGAGCGCGCCGGGACTGCCATTCACGGCGTCAAAATACAGGTTCAGGGTAAGCTGATAGGTGTCGCCGCGCAGGTATTGCAGGTCCATCTCACCGCCTACAATGTGAGTGGCGCGCGCTGCCGGGGCACTCAGCAGCACCAGCCCGAGCAGTGCCAGCCCCCGGCCGGCCCGGCGTGGGCTAGCCCAGCGGGCCAAGGCTCCGAGCAATAAAAGCGCAGCGTAAAGTCTTGTCATATAAAACAGATAACTAAGCCAGATTAAATAACCTGGGCCAACTAAGCCTAACTGCTTCCCGAAGATAAGCCCAAGCAGGTACTTGGCGGCGGCTTGTTATCTTCGGGAAACTACCTGGCCCAATGCGAAAGGCCAGGCCCTAAGTGCTTGGTTATGCGCAAAAGTTTACGTGTGTTATTGGGGCTGACTTGCTTGCTGGGGTTGCGGCCGACTGCTCCCCATGCTCAACTCGCTGCGGCTAGCCCCGATGCCTCGCTAGCCTGCCAGCAGGTGCGCCTGGGCGCGGCAGCGCGCACAGCTGCTGCCGCCGGCGTATCGGTGCGCCATCGCCTCAAGATGGACCGCTACGATGTGCAGTTTTACCGCCTCGACCTCACCCTTACCAACACCTCGCGCGACCTGGCCGGCTCGGCGCTGCTGCGGGTGCGGGTGGGCACGCAGCCGCTCGATTCACTGGCTTTTGAGCTGTACCAGGCGCCCGCGGGCTCACCAGCCGGCACGGCTACTTTGGTTATCGACTCGGTGGTAGTCGGCGGGCGGCGCTCGCCGGGTGTGCTGCGGCAGGGGCAGGCGGCCACGGCCGCGCTGGCGCAGCCAGCGCCGGCCGGCACCGTGCTCAATGCCCGCATCTACTACCACGGCACTGCTCCCAATGGCAATACCAATGCCATTGGCAATGCCTTTAATACGGCCACCAGCTACCGCCGCGATGGCATCGACTACCCCTATAATGTGACCTGGAGCTTGTCGGAGCCGTTTTCGGCCCACGAGTGGTTTCCGTGCAAGCAGGTACTCACCGATAAGGCCGACTCGTCGGCGGTGTTCGTGACTACCACCTTACCCAACAAGGTGGGCTCTAATGGCGTGCTGGCCCGCACGGTGCTGCTGCCGGGCGGCCGCGTGCGCTACGAGTGGCACGAAAACCACCCCATCGACTACTACCTTATTTCGGTGGCCGTGGCGCCCTACATCGAGTACGTGAACTATGCCAACCCCGCTGGCGGGCCGCGGGTGCCCATCGTCAACTATGTCTACGACCAGGCTTCGCTTACGCGCTACCAGGCCGACATCGACCGTACGCCGGGCTTTCTGGAGAATTACGCTCAACTATTTGGTACGTATTACTTTGCTAATGAGAAATACGGCCATTCGATGGCGCCCATCGGGGGCGGCATGGAGCACCAGACCATGACTACGCTTCAGGATTTTAGCTTCACGCTAGTTGCCCACGAGCTGTGCCACCAGTGGTTTGGCGACAACGTGACCTGTGCCTCGTGGGAAGATATCTGGCTCAACGAGTCGTTTGCCTCCTACGGCGAGTACTTATCGCTACAGGCTTTCGACACCCCCGCCAATGCCCGCGCCTGGATGGACGACGCCCAGACCCGCGCCCAAAACAACCGAACGGGTACCGTGCGCGTGCCCGATACCACCGACGTTGGCCGCATTTTCAACTACAACCTGACGTATAAAAAAGGCGCTGCCGTGGTGCATATGCTGCGCTACCTCTGCCACGACGATGCCCGCTTCTTTGGCGTGCTGCGCACCTACCAAAGCCAACTGAGCGGGCGCACGGCCCGCACCCCCGAGCTGCAGCGCCGGTTCGAGGCCGAGCTAGGCCAGCCGCTCGATTATTTTTTTCAGCAGTGGTACCGGGGCGAGGGCTTTCCTGCCTTCAACGTGCGCTGGAACCAGGCTGGCGGCACGCTCTACCTGCAAGTCAACGAAACGGCCTCGGTGCCCGCCAGCACGCCGTTTTTCCAAACCGAAATCGAGTACCAGCTCACCCTGCAGGACGGCAGCACCCGCCTCGTACGCCTCAGCCAAACGCAGGCGAGCCAGGGCTTTGCCGTGCCCATCAGTAGCCCAGTGGTGGCCGTGGCAGTGGACCCCAATGGCTGGCTGCCCGACCTGCCCGGCACTGTGCAGCGCGACAACTCCCTGGTGCTGGCTGCCCACTCGGCCGGCCGGCCCGTGCTAGGCCTGTATCCCAACCCCGCGCACGACTTGCTCACCATCAGTGGCCTGGCCACGGCTGCTACCGCCGAGCTATGCGATGCTACCGGCCGCGTGGTGCAGCGCCAGTCGCTGGCGCTGGCCCGGCCCGTAGTAAGTACCCAAGCCCTGGCCCCGGGCCTGTACCTGCTGCGCCTGCTAGGCCCCGCGGGCGAAACGCTGGGGCAGGGGCGCTTTACAAAAGAATAGGGGCTAGCCCTTCTGGTACTCGGCGATGCGCGCCACAATGGCCGCATCGGCCACGGGCTCGTCGAATACCGTTTTCAGCAGCGCCTCAAATGATTGGGGCGGCGTGAAGCAGGCCTCGTGTACCGGGTTGGTACTGAGGCGAATAAAGAGAGGCTGACCATTCAGAACCACCAGGTCGAGGGTAATCAGGCCGTAGCGCTGGTTGCAGCGGCCACTCTCGGCGCAGTCAGTAGGGTTGGGCTTAAAAAGCTGCTTGATGGTGTGTTCGCGCAACTGCTCGTGGCGGCGCTGGCGGCAGTCGTGGCAGCTGCGGTGGTAGCCCAGGCCCACAATGCGCTCGCCGAGTAGCTGGTAAAGGTGCTCAAAATTGCCGGGCCCGATGCTCGAGTCATAAAAAAATAGCGCGCCCTGGCGGCCATTTTCGTGCAGCAGCTCTACGCGCAGGCCGCGCCGCCCGGCGGCCCCGCCCTTCTTCAAGTGGTAAGCCTTGAAATAGGGGCCTAGCCAGTTGCGGTACACGCGCTCTGCCACCCAGGCCGCATGGCGCTGGGCCTGGGCGGGCGTGGGCTCGGCGGCGGGCTCCCAGTTGGGGCCCGCGCCGCCGCGGCGCCGCTGAAAAAGCTGTTGGATGAACTGAACCACTAGCGATAAAAGCAACCTGAACAAATAAAAAACATCAGCTTCGGCAAATAGTTTCGGCCCAGGTGGGGCTAGCGGCCCCGAAAAAAGGCAAAAAAACAGCGGCTCCTTTTGTAAAAGAGCCGCTGCTAAAACAGGTTGGGCTACCTATTTCACCCGCGTCCAGGTCTGCGACTTGCCAATGAGCGAGAAGCCGATATAGCCTTTCACTTCCATCGTATTCGCCGATTCCATCTTCATGTAGCACGAGTACGTTTTGCCGCTCTCGGGGTCGTATATTTTCCCGTTATCCCACTTGTTATCATCGTCATAGCTAAAGCCTTGCATGAATACCATGCCCAGGCGCGGGCGGCTGCGCA
Organism: Hymenobacter sp. BT559; assembly: GCF_017571525.1. Classification (GTDB taxonomy): domain Bacteria; phylum Bacteroidota; class Bacteroidia; order Cytophagales; family Hymenobacteraceae; genus Hymenobacter; species Hymenobacter ginsengisoli. Next base: position 75,385 of record NZ_JAGETY010000013.1, read on the forward strand.
GCTTGGGGTCGGGGTTTTGGGTGTCGGTTTTGGGCTTGCCGGTGGCCGGGTCGTTGGGCACGGTCAGGGTCACGATTTTACCACACAGCTTGTCGCCGCACTTGTAAATCTCGAAGGTGGCTTTTTTCTCGGCGTTGGTCCAGATGCCTAGCGGCGACAGCGTTTGGGCCTGTGCCGAATGAGCGGCTACGCCCAGCCAGAGGGCTAGCAAAAAGAGGAGAGACTTATACATCTTGCGCGTGTGAAGAAGTAGTGAAGGGTGGAAGAGAAAGGAAATCTACGGGAAAAAAGTGTGATAATCGGAGAAAGGCAAGAATACGGCCAGAACCAGCCGCTGGCAAGGCTGGCGCTTCAAATGAGTGGGCTTGGGAAGCAGCGCCTAAAACTCGGAATAAGTAAAAAAGAATAGGCTTGACTTTCAGCAGGATGCTAAAAACACTAGGCCCGAAGCCCTAAAATATCTGGGAAAGTTTTGAACCTCCGCGCCGGCAATTAACTTTAACACTCAGTAGCGAGTGCTACGGCCCTTGGCAAGCCGCCCTAAGTTGCTGGGAAGCGCGCCCTGGGTTATGTGGAACCATAAAGAAAGGAGGTACAAAATGTCTAGTAGTCCCAACCAAATCCTGCCGAGCCTGTCCAATGTAGTACGCCTCACCGCCGTACTCGCCTAAACACACAGCTCGGCGGAGGGCGCTGCAGTGTTGTGGCCCCCTTTCGTTGGACAGGTCTTACTGTGAGACGCCGGCGCTGTACCCCAGCGTTGCCGCTCGGTAAGATTTGAAGGATTAGATGCCCGGCTTGGCCCGATGGCGCACAGTAGCGCGCCGGGGCCAGCCGGGCATCGTTTTTTTAGTGCTTCTTAGTCTTGACAGGGCTAGCGGCCGGCCGGTGGCGGGTAGCTAGCTTGGCCCTGCGGCTTAGTGAAGGTGCCTTTTTGACTGGCACTTTATGGCTCGTGGCGGCTGGCCTCCGGGCTGCTGTGGCCTTTGTAGCCAAGTGTCGCCGGGCCGAAACAGTGGTTTTGGTGGTAACCGGCCGAGGTTGGCGCCGCATAGGTAGGGCCGCTAGCTTGGTGGGTAGGGCGGCAGTGGGCGCTGAGGCCACCTCGGGGGTTGCGGTGGGCAGTGTAGCCACGGCGCCGGCTGGGCGAGCAGCGGGCCGGCTAGCCGCGAAAACACCCGTGCTAGTCCCTTCACCGTCGAGCACGCGCCGCACCTGCATAAAGCGGCGTTCGTAGCCGGAGTTTTCTACTTGGCTGATTTTTACGCCCGACTCGCGCCGGGCCGACGAGGCGTGCACAAAGCGCAGCGGTGTTTCGCCCAAAGCCGAGATGACGATGCCTGCGTGGCCGGGCGTGGTGCTGCCCTCGGCCGTGCCGGTGAAAACCACGATGTCGCCGGGCTGCGCCTGCGCCCGCGCCACAGGCCGACCAGCATTAATGAGCTGGGCCGTAGCGTGGGGCGTAGCTACCCCAAAACGCCCAAATACATAGGTGATAAAGCCCGAGCAGTCGAAGCCCGTGGCCGGGCTGGTGCCCGCCCACACGTAGGGCGTACCCAACTGGCGCAACGCAAAGCGCACGATGCTGTCGCGCGGCCCGGCGCCGGGCGCCGCCGGGCCGGCCGCGCGCCCCGACACCAGCACGATAGGTGGGGCAGCCTCCTGGCGGGCGGCCACCTGCGGTGTCGGGGTGGGCCGGCGCAAAAAGTACCCTAGCCCCAACAGGACCAGCAGTAAGCAGCCAAAAATCAACCAGATACTACGCATAACAGAGGAGCCGCCTCAGCGGCTGTGCTCGCTTAACGTCCGGGCCGGGCAGGAAGTTGACTAGCACGGGGCCAAAAAGATTCACGGGCAGGCACGGCCGGGGGCGTTACTTTGCAGGCATGTTCGCATCTACCTCTGCCTTTTGCCGCCTGGCCGCCGTGGCCGGCCTGCTGGCGGCCGTTCCCGCCGCCGCCCAAACCAAAATCAAAACTAAAGTAAAGCCCGGCTCGGCCAGTGCCGCGCCGGCCAAGGCCGCCGTAGATGCTGCTCCTGCGGGTGGCAGCCTGCGCTATACGCTGGCCATGCCGGCCCCCCAAACGCACTACTTCGAGGTGCGGATGGATATGCAGGGCTTTGGCCAGGAATATACCGACCTGAAGATGCCCGTGTGGGCGCCCGGCTCGTACCTGGTGCGCGAGTTTGCGCGGCACGTCGAGCGCTTTAAGGCGCAGGGTGCCAATGGCCAGGCCCTAGCCGTGGAGAAGCTCGACAAGAATACCTGGCGCGTACACCATGCCGGCCAGGGCACGTTCCGGGTCGATTATGGGGTGTATGCATACGAAATCAGCGTTCGCACCAGCTTTATCGATGCCGACCACGGCTTTGCGCTGGGCAGCAGCATCTTTATGTACCCGGCGCTGGCCAAGAATATGGCGAGCCAGGTAACGGTGCAGCCCGCCGCCGGCTGGGCCACGGTGAGCACCGCCCTGCGCGCCGCACCGGGTATGCAGAAGTTCGTGTATCAGTCGGCTAACTACGACGAACTGGCCGACTCGCCCATCGAAATCGGCAACCAGAAGGTGCTGAATTTCACAGCTAATAACACGCCGCACCAGATGGCTATGTACGGCCCGTATCAGCTGGCCGACGAGTCCCGCTTCCTGGGCGATATGAAGAAGATAACCGAGGAAGCCCAGCGCGTGGTGGGCCAGAACCCCATCGACCACTACCTCTTTATTGTGCACCACCTCGAAGCGGGTGGGGGCGGCCTGGAGCACCTCTACTCGACCACGCTAGGGGCCCGGCCGGGCACGTACTCGTCGGAAGCCGGCTACAAGAACTTCTTGCGCCTGGTCGCGCACGAGTATTTCCACCTCTGGAACGTGAAGCGAATCCGGCCGGTGGCGCTCGGGCCGTTCGACTACGACCACGAAAACTACACGCACATGCTCTGGGTGAGCGAAGGCCAGACCGAGTACATGGCCAACCAGATTGCCCAGCGCGCGGGCTTCTACACGGCTCAGCAGTACTACGACCAGCTGGCCGCCGTGCTAGGGGGCGTGGAAAACCAGCCCGGCAACAAGCTTCAGCCGGTGGCCATGTCGAGCTTCGACGCCTGGATTCGCGGCTACCGCCCCGACGAAAACTCGCGCAACTCCGAAATCAGCTACTACGACAAGGGCGAGATGGTGGGCATGGTGCTCGACCTGATGATAGTGCAGGCTACCAATGGCCAGAAACACATCGACGACGTGTTCCGCCTGCTCTACGACAAGTACTACAAGGGCCTGAAGCGCGGCTTTACCGACCAGGAATACCAGGATGCTGTGGCGCAGGTGGCCGGCCGGCGCTTCGACGACTTCTTCCAGAACTACGTCTACAACGCCCGCACCCTCGACTATAACACTGCCCTCGGCTACGTAGGCCTGACCCTGACCAGCACCCCCGCTAGCCCCAACGGCAGCCTCGGGGCCAACATTGCAAACCGCAACGGCCACTACGTAGTAACCTTCGTGAAGCGCGATGGCACCGCCTGGAACGGCGGCCTCAACGTGAACGATGAGGTGCTGCAGCTCAACGGCGCCGCCCCCACCGACGAGTCGGTGAAGCAGGCGCTGTTCAACACCGCGCCCGGCACGGCCCTAAAAATGCAGGTAAAGCATGGCGCGCTCACCCACGAGCTGAGCCTAACCCTGCAGCCCGACCCCGACCGCACCTACCAGATTCAGCCCGTGGCTAGCCCCACCCCCGACCAGCAGCGCCTGCTGGCCAAGTGGCTGGGCAAGTAAACCCGATGAGACTTAAAAAAGAAAGTGCCCCGGCCATTCGGCCGGGGCGCTTTCATTTTAGGTAACCAAGGTTAGTGGTAGGCTTTAAGGCCGCTCTCCAAATAGCTGACGAAGTTGGCCGGCTCATAATCAGCACCCTGCGGCGGCACCAGCACTTGGCCCTCGCGACCCAGCAGCACGTAGTAGGGCTGCGAGTTGGTGTTGAAGCGGCTGGCTTGCAGGTCGCTATACTTGTTGCCGATAGTGCGGATGATTTTGCCGCTGAATTTCGACACGGTTTGCTCGGCGGCGGGTAGCTCGGTCTTGTCGTCCACGTAGAGCTGAATGAGCACGTACTTATCGCGGATAAGCGGGAGCACCCGCTTGTCGGGCCACACGTTGGCTTCCATCTTGCGGCAGTTCACGCAGGCGTGGCCCGTGAAGTCGATGAGCACCGGCTTGCCCACCTGGCGGGCATAGGCCATGCCTTCGTCGTAGTCGAAGAATGCGGGCAGGCCTAGCGGCGCGTGAAACAGCTCGGCGTATTTGTGCGGCGCAGTGCTGGCGGCCGGAGCCGCGCTGCCACCAGCCGGGGCGAGCAGAGTGGGGGTATACAGGTCAAAATCCTGGGTATCCTGCGGAGGCAGAAAGGCCGACACGGCCCGCAGCGGCGCGCCCCACAGGCCCGGCACCAGGTAGAGCGTAAACGCCAAGACGATGATGGACAAAAACAGGCGCGGCAGCGTGATAAACGGCAGCTCGCTGTCGTGCGAGAAGCGCAGCTTGCCGAGCAGATACAGGCCCATCATCCCGAAAATAACTACCCACAGCGTCAGGTATACCTCGCGGTCGAACCACTGCCAGTGGTAAGCCAGGTCCACATTTGATAGAAATTTGAGGGCTAGCGCCAACTCCAAAAAGCCCAGCGTCACCTTCACCGAGTTGAGCCAGCCGCCCGACTTGGGCAGCGAGGTCATCCAGCCCGGAAACAGCGAAAACAGCGTAAACGGCATAGCCAGGGCCAGCGCAAAGCCGAACATGCCTACCGCCGGCCCTAGCAGCTGGCCCATGCTGGCCGCCTGCACCAGCAGGGTGCCGATGATGGGCCCAGTGCACGAAAACGACACCAGCGCCAGCGTAGCCGCCATAAAGAAAATGCCCAGCAGGCCGCCCTTATCGGCCTTCTCGTCCATTTTATTGGCCCAGGCCGTGGGCAGCATAATCTCAAAGGCACCCAAAAAAGAAGCCCCAAACACGACCAGCAGCAGAAAGAAGAAGAAGTTGAAAATGCCGTTGGTAGCCAGGTTATTCAAGGCATCGGCCCCAAACAGCACCGTGATGAGCAGCCCCAGCGCCACGTAGATGACGATGATGCTGGCCCCGTACACGAGCGCATTGCGAATGCCCCGCGCCCGCGTGCCCGAGCGCTTGGTGAAGAAGCTCACCGTCATGGGTAGCAGCGGGAAGATGCAGGGCATTATCACGGCCGCAAAGCCGCCGAGCAGGCCCGCCAAGAACGTCACCCACAAGGAAGATTGGGCCGGTGCAGGCGCCGCCGGCTGGCTAGCTGGTGTAGCGGGTGCGGCGGGGCTGGCCGTGGCCGAGGTAGCCGCCCGGCTAGCGGCGGCCGGTGCGGTAGCTGTATCGGTCGCTTTAGCAGCGGGCGCCGCCTCTTCGACGGGGGTAAACTGAATATCGGCCGTCGAAACGGTATCCTGGGCCAGAGCCGGAAGGCCAGCAAAAGCCCCCACCAGCAGCCATATACCTAGCAGCCAGGCCGCAGGGGCCTTTAACAAGCGCAGGAGCCTAGTGGCTCCTGCTAAAGTGGTTACGCGCATTACAGAAGATGTTATTTTACGGGAATGCTGAAGGCTACCTCATCGGGTGGCAGGCATTTCTCGTCGTTGCAGGCCATAAATTCGAGGTTGCCCTTCACCGTCACCGGGCCCTTGCCGGTCAGCTTCACCTTTTGCTGAAAAATAACCGAGTTGGTGAAGTAGCTCACCTGCATGTTGAAGGTCTTTTCCATCTTTGAAATCGGCTTGGGCTCCTGCGGCGTGCCCACCAGGGTGTAGGCTTTCGAAGGGTCAAACTTGATGGTGGTTTTTACCGGCCCGCCGTCCTTCACGTTTTGCGAATACACGTGCCAGCCTGCGTCGATGGTAGCCTTCAGAAAGACAACGGCTTCGGTGGGGCTGATTTTTTTGGCAGCGTAGCTCCAGTGTACGGGCGCCAGAATCTGGGCCTTGGCCTGCGAGGCACCAAGCAGGGCCATGCCTGCGAGCAGTAGTTTTTTCATGAGTGCAAGGGGCAATTAAGCGGCCCCGTAGAAACGCTAAAACAAAGGTAGTGCCTGTTTTATCCCGGCCATTCGCGCACGGGCAGGCTAGCGGCCGGCACACACCGAATGACCCGCTGGCCGCACCAAGCGTAGGCGAACTACCGCTTACCGTGCCCAGATGTTTTGCCAGGCCCTGGCGGGCTGGTTAGAAGTCGCTAGGGTCTTTGCGGCGCTGCGGCTTTTGCAGCGTCATCGCGGTTTGCAGGCCGTCGAGCAGGTGCCGCACATCGCGCAGGGCCTCCACTTTGAGGTCGGTCCAGGGCTTGCGGCTACCCAGGCCCACGTAGCCAAACAGATTGGCGTGGTCTTGCTCAAGCGGCCCGCCCGAGTTGAGATGCGGGGTTTTGAGCGCATCGTGCGTCAAATTGCTGAGTACGTATTTGTAGCGTCCGTCTTTGACGTAGATGCTAAGCGTGTGGCGCACCACACCCGCGTAGGAGCTGCGCGGCACGTTGTCATAGGTATTACGGAGGGCTACCAAGCGGGCGCCGCGTAGCACGATTTGGCCCGTAGCGGCGTCCTGCTGCGTTATCTCCGCATTTTGTAAGTTGTAAGCCTGGCTTACCCAGGCGCGGGCCCGCTCAAACAGCACGGCCTGGCTGGCGCCCGGCACCTGCACTACGCCTTCATAGGTAATGAGCTGGCTGGCAGGGCTAATGGGGGGTGGCGTGGCATCCTCCGGGTCATAATCGCGGAGCTTTGCAATAGGGGTGATGTAGAGAAAGCCGTCTTGCCTGACCACCACCCATCCCGGTGAAAAAGGGCCCACTACCACTGCCTCGGCCTGGCTGGGCAGGTAGCGGTTAGGGCGGTGTAGGGTGTCGGCGCTATTATAAAGAGGCGCCTTGGTCAGGCCAATATGGTAGGAAATGGGAGGTTTGGTAGCCTGAATTTTTTGGGCGAGCCCCACTGTTGGTAGGGCGCAAAGACAACAGTATAAAGCAGCTTTCATGGGCTAAAAGTAACGGCCAACGCGCCAAACGGGCGTTAGAAGTGTCCTTGCCGTGCTAGCCCTACCCGTAAGTGGCGTGTCTGGTGAATAAAATAAAGTTTGCGCCGCGCCAGTCCATAAAAAAACGCCTGCTGAATGCTCAGCAGGCGTTTTTTTATGGATATATTGCGGATTACTTCACCCGCGTCAGGGCTACTTCGCGCACCGGCGCAATCACCATCGGTACCTTCTCCATCTTCACCGACGAGGTATCGAGGCCAAAATACTGGGCCTCGCCCGAGATAAACTGCTTGATATAGAAGTAAGCCTGCATCACGAGCTTCTCGATAGTGGGGAAGTCGTTTTCGATAGATAAGTACTTCTCCAGCACCACAAAGCGGAAGTCGCCGGTGACGTGCTGCTTGCTGAGCGAGGCGTAGCGCGAGGTAATGTCCACCTCCTTATTGCGCACCAGGTCCTCTACCACTTTGCGGAAGAACAGATTGATGCGCTGCTGCACCCGGAAGCCCAGCTTAAAATTGATGCGGAACACGTCGTCGGGCGCCAATTCGGTCACCTTATACTCCATGGTGTAGGGCTCATCGGTGGTATCGACGTGGATAAACCAGTAGATGTCTGCTCGCTTAGGTCGCTTTTGGAAAATGGAGTAAATAATCTTTTGCTCAATCTCGCTAGCCCGCTCGGCCGAGGTAAGGAACACCAGGTGGGTAGCATACTTCGAGATAGACTCATCGTTGCTGAGCTGCTTGAGCGGCTCGATGTAGGGCTCCATCTTCACGAAGTCGGTGAGGCGGCGCTTGATGTAGAAAGCCCGCAGCCACACGTACATCACGCTCATCAGCGCCGAGCCAATGGCCAGCGATACCCAGCCGCCGTGCGGAAACTTGATGAGGTTGGCCACCATAAAGGAGCCCTCAATCAGCCCATACACCGCCACAAACAAGGCTACCAGCGGCAGTGCCACCCGCTTTATTTTGCGCAGCCACACGGTCAGCAGCACCGTGGTCATAAGCATGGTAAGCGTGATGGCCAGGCCATAGGCCGCTTCCATATTGGAGCTTTCGCGGAAAAACAGCACCACGCCAATGCAGCCGATGAGCAGCAGCCGGTTCATGCTCGGCACGTAGAGCTGGCCCTTCACGTCGGTGGGGTAGTTGAGGCGCACTTTGGGCCACATGTTGAGGCGAATAGCCTCGGCCACCAGCGTAAACGAGCCCGTGATGAGCGCCTGCGAGGCAATAACCGCCGCTACCGTGGCCAGCCCGATGCCGAACAGCAGAAACCACGACGGCATGAGTGCATAAAATGGGTTTTGCTCGCCTATCATCTGGCCCTTATGCGCCAGCAGCCAGGCGCCCTGGCCTAGGTAGTTGAGCAGTAATGTAGTTTTTACAAAAGCCCAGCTAATGCGGATGTTACCCTTGCCGCAGTGGCCCAGGTCGGAGTAAAGTGCCTCTGCTCCCGTGGTACACAGAAAAACCGACCCTAGCAGCCAGAAGCCGCCGGGGTAATTAACCAGCAGCTGGTAAGCGTAGTAGGGGTTGATGGCCCGCAGAATGGTGGGGTTGTGCGCAATCCAAACTGCCCCCAGCACGCCCAGCATCGTAAACCACAGCAGCATAATCGGCCCGAAGGCCTTGCCTACTATCTGAGTGCCAAAGCTTTGCAGCAGGAACAAGCCTGCGATAATGCCGATAACAATGGGCACCGTAGGAATGGTAGGGTAAATAGCCCGCAGACCTTCGACCGCCGATGCCACCGAAATGGGCGGCGTAATAACACCATCGGCCAGCAGCGCGGCCCCACCAATAATGGCCACGGCCGACAGCCAGGCCCCGCGCCGGCGCACCAGGGCGTAGAGCGAAAAGATGCCGCCCTCGCCGTTGTTGTCAGCGTTGAGGGTGAGCAGCACGTACTTAACGGTGGTTTGCAGGGTGAGCGTCCAGATAACGCACGAGATGCCGCCCAGCACCAGGGCCTCGTCAATGAGGCCGGGTGTGTGGCCGCTCTTCAGAATGGACGACATCACGTAGAGCGGCGACGTGCCGATATCGCCATAGATGATGCCCAGCGCGATAAGCAGTCCCGCCCCGGAAATGGCGGTGTGCGAGTGTTTAGAACTCATGTGACAGGAGTAATTACTTAGTCAAAAAACAGCGGAGGGAGAAAACCAGTGGCGCGGTAAAAATAAGCAGGCACTGAGGCGGGCTTTACGCAGGCGGGTGAGAAACGGCTGGTTCGGGGCCTGGCGGCTCGCCGACGGCCTCTATCGCGGCGGCAACTTCGGCATTATGCGCGGCCTCCAGGGCGGCTAGCGCGGCCGCTGCTTCGGCCGCCGCCTGGTCGTGGGCACGGTAGATGCGGCGGTTGGCTTCGCCCACCAGGCGCCGCCAGGCATCGGCGTCGCCAGGTAGGGCAAAATGCGCCGCCTCGCGCCCTAGCAGCCATAGCCGCAGCCGGTTGGTGCCCCGGTGGCCGTAGAGCAGCATCAGGGCCGTGGCTAGCAGGCCCGCCATAGTAGGCAGCGTGCGCAGCCAGTTATTTAAAAACAAAATGAGCACGATGGCCAGCCCCATTCCACCCAGCAAATACCACAGCAGCCAGCGCACCGGCTGCACCTCGGCCCGCTCTAGCTCGCGCAGGCCAAAGGTCTGGCCCAGCACCGTGAGCGAAGTGGCCGTGAGGGTCAGGCGGCCGTCGGGGCTATTGATGGTAGGCGCGGGCGGGGTGGTGGCTTCCTCGGCCTGGGCTTGTGCCAGGGCCGGTTCGGCTGAGGCGGCAGATTCTGCCGTCGGAGTAGCAAGCGGCGCTGACCCGGCCGCAACCAAAGCCGCCACCGGTGCTGGGGCAGCCGGTGGCGGGGTAGGGGCAGCAAGCGGGGGCTGAGCGGGGCTAGCGGGCATAGCTGTGCTGTGCCGTACCCAGGTGGGTGCGGTAGCAGCGGTGGCCGTGGCACCCGCTAGGGGGGCGGGCGTCAGCGGCGCCTCGTCCGGTACGTCCCCGTCTGGCACCGCAGCTTAGTTATTTACTTTCAACAGCTCCACGTCGAAAATCAACGTCGAGTCGGGGCCAATGTCGCGGCCGGCGCCGCGCTTGCCGTAGGCCAGCTCCGACGGAATGTAGAGGCGCCACTTCGAGCCTTCGGGCATGAGCTGCAGGGCCTCGGTCCAGCCCGCGATAACACCGTTTACCGGGAAGGTAGCGGGCTGGCCGCGCTGGTAGCTGCTGTCGAATACGTTGCCATTGATGAGGGTGCCGTGGTAGTGCGTGGTTACCGACGAGCGCAGGGTAGGCTTTTTGCCGCTGCCTTCGGTCAGCACTTCGTATTGCAGGCCGCTGGGCAGGGTCGTTACGCCCGGCTTGTTTTTGTTTTCGGCGAGGAAGGCTTCGCCTTCGGCTTTGTTGTTCATGGAGTTAGGGTTTGGGGTGTCGTCGTCATCGTCGTCCTGGCCACCGCCCAGCTGCTCTTGCAGCTGCTGCATGGCGGCTTGCATCTGCTCTTGGGTGAGGCGGCTGGGCTGGCCGGCTAGCCCCTCTTTGAGAGCGGCAGCCAGGGTATCGATGTCCAGCTCCAGGCCTTGCTGGGCAAAATTGCGGGCCAGGTCGCGGCCAATGATGTAGCTGACCTGCTGCTGATTGGTGTCGAGGGTCACGGGTAAAAGGAGGATAAGCGCACCGGCTCGCCAGAGCCGGCAAGTGTGAGAAATAGAAAACGAGGCCGCGAAGGTCGGCACTACTGCCGGCTTCTTACGCAAAAAGCCCCGCCAGGGGCGGGGCTAATCGGTCAAGTATGGTGGGAAACCTGATGGCTTAGAGGTAGTAGTGGTCCTCTTCGCCATGCAGGTGAAAGGTCAGATTGAGGCTAGCCAGCTGCGCACTCAGGTAGCGGAGCGAGCCCAGGCCACCTAGCAGCAGCAACGAGGATAGGGCAGTAGTCTTTTTCATGAGAACTGGTTGGTTAGATGATAAAAGTGTGGGGCAAAGATACGAAGGTTAGTTCAAAACGTTAGGCATGCCGAGTAGTTCTGAGCTACGTGCTGCTTTAAATAGGGATAGTTCGTATACCTTGACAATGAAAGTAGTTGAATCCGTATTTTCCACTTCGTAAGGCAAGCTCACTATGTTTCTTTCCGGCTACCCCCGCCTTTTGCTAGTAGCTGCCGCTTGCGTGATGACCCACTATGCGCAAGCCCAATCTACAACACCGCCGACGCCAATTCCGGCGGCCGTTGCCCGGCCCGCACTTGCTGAACCGTTGTATTTAATTAATAAGCTGATTGCCACAAACAGCGTTTTGTGTAAAATTGACCCAAACGCTATAGAGAAAATCGATATTTACAAAGAGGCGGCGGCTGCGCCTCCGCAGTGGCGCAGCCTGTTGACCGACGGTATAGTAAGCATTACTACGAAGCGAAGCGTGAAGCTAAAAAGCTGGTCGTTGGCTCAGCTAGGGAATCACTTGCGAATAAAGGGGCCGGTCAGCTATCGGATTAACGGCCGGCCAGTAGCCACGCCGGACTTGCGCATTGCCAGGGAGGCCATCGGCGCTATCCATTTTACCCGGGAGCCAGCCGGCTTCCTACTGGATGTGCAGCTTGTAAACCAGCCCATGCCGCCGACGCCCCACCCGCCGGGTACAATTATGATTCGCGGCACGGCCGCCGGCTAGCCCGCGTTAGCTCGAATGGTCGGCCACGATAACCCACTTGCTATTCAGCTTGCGGAAAATCAGCAGGAATTGCCCCTGCGCATCGCCGGCTGCGGCGTTGGGCCTGGCCAGGTGAAAGTGGCCGACTACCTGCGCCACGTCGGCCCCTAGCAGCGTAATGCGCAGCCGGCTGAAGTCGAGTTTGCCCATCTGGGCGGCGCCGGGGTAGTTCTTTTTATAGTTGTCGAGGGTGGGCTGCCAGCCGTAGGTAACGCCGCTTTTGCCGATGAACACCAGCGAGTCGGAGTGCCAATAGCCGGCCATGAAGGTGGGGATATCGCCCCGGTTCCAGGCGGCGGCCTGGGTGGCGAGTACCTGGGCAATAGCTTGGCGAGGCGTAGGTGGGCTGGCTAGGGCGCAGCTGAGCGCTAGGGTGAGGAGCATAGAATCAGGGGCTGGAAAGTGAGTTAGGTAAAACTCGTTTGTTCTTGCGAGCGCAGCCCGGCAATCTTTCCTTCACGCTAGGGGTAGTAAACCCAACGGAGCGAACGACAAGGAAAGATTGCCGCGCTGCGCTCGCAAGGACAAGAAAAAAGAGGCTAGCGGTTCAGCAAGGTAGCCACGTAGGCAGTTCCGCCCAGCGCCCGCATGTTGCGCAGCACGCGCAGCTGCTTGGCCCGCGCCTGCGGCCCCGGCTGCCCGGCCCGAAAGCGCAGCGGATTGGGCAGTACGCCAGCCAGCAGCGCGGCCTCGGGGGCGCTCAGGTCGCGGGCCGGTTTATGGAAATAGCGCTGGCTGGCCGCCTCCACCCCGAAGGTGCAGTCGCCCATCTCGGCCACGCTGAGGTACATTTCCATGATGCGGCGCTTGCTCCAGAGCAGCTCGATAAGCACCGTGAAATAGGCCTCCGCGGCCTTGCGCACGTAAGAGCGGCCCTGCCAGAGAAACACGTTTTTGGCCACCTGCTGCGAAATAGTGGAGCCGCCGCGCACGGGCTTGCCCTCGGCACGGTGCCAGTTGTATTGGGCCGCCTTCCACATACCATCTACATCGAAGCCGTGGTGAATGAGGAAGCGTTGGTCCTCAGCCGCTACCACCGCCAGGGGCACGCTGGGGGCTACTTCATCGAGCGAGGTAAAGTTGTAGCGGGCGTGGCGCGGGTCGGCCTGAATGCCGGTGTAGCCCAGGCCCACCGGCGCGTGGGCGCGGCGGTCGAGCATGAGCCAGGTAGCGGGCGGGGCCAGCCAGCGGTAGAGCAGCACCCAGGTCACCGACAGCAGAAACAGCGCCGTCACGGTTTGAAGGGCCACGCGAAAAACTGTGCGCCACGACGGTAAAAGAGTTTGAATAGATTGCGCCACGGGGCAAAAATAAGGCTAGCCGTGCTCCTGGCGCACGCGGGCCAGCCCCTCGGGTGTGATGAAGCCGTGGGCCTCGGCGTGGGTGGCGGCGGCCACGTAGTCGGGCACCAGTAGCAGCTCCACGCCCGTGTCGCGGCGCAGGGCCTCGGCTAGGGGGGCCACGCGAGTGGCGCGGCCCGGCACGCCCACGTCGCGTATATACACCACCCGGATGCGGCCGGGGTATCGGCGCACCACCTCGGCATAGATGTCGGGGTCTTGCTGACCGCTATCGCCGAGCAGAATAAACGTGAGCTCGGGATAGGTATCGAGTATCTGGTTGATTTCCTTAAGCTTGTGGCCGTGGTGGGGCGAATCGCCGGCGGTGCGGGCCTCCGAGCCGGGCGTGCGGCCTAGCAGGGTTTCGCGCAGCAGCAGCGGGCCGGGCGGCACCCCCTGCAGGCGCAAAAAATCATCGAGCACATCGTACAAATTCCAGGGCGACGAGCTGACGTAGAAAAACGGGTTATCGGGCCGGCCGCTCTGGCCGTGCAGCAGGGCCTGGTAAAAGGCAGCCACGCCCGCTAGGGTCTCGTGCGAATGGGCATTGCGCAGCAGCACCGTGCGCAGCATGCGCAAAATATGCGTGGCGCGCGTCACGATTACTGTGTCGTCGAGGTCGGAAATAATCCCGAACTCAGCCGTGGGGGGCGGAATAAGTACTTGCGCCGTGCCCGCTACCTGCCCAAGCAGGCCCCGAAACCGCTTGGGCAGCTTGGTGAGCCGCACCGGCACCGGGTGCCACAAGTAATCGACCGAGGGCGGCAGCGCAGGTGGGTCGAGGCGCAGGGTAAAGTAGCCGGTAGGGCCCGTGGTCACGGGCAGCTCCAGGTGCTCGGGCAGCGAGATAACAACTTCAGCGCCCGGTATTTCGCGGCTGTTAAAGCGCCGGTACATGGCCTGGAAATTGCGCCAGGGCGAGTCAGCATTGGTCTGAGGCGTGAGGCCGCGGTCGGCGAGCAGGCGGCCCTTCACATAGAAGCGGTGCGGCGTGCCGTAGCTGCGATACACATCAAGGTGCAACGGGCGCAGGCGGCCTAGCCGCGCCGCTACGCGCGTTATCGACGCATCAACCCATTCCCACCCATCGGCTAGCCATTGACCAAACTCCATCTGGCAAACCTACGGCCAGCCGGCGATTCGGGTAGCCTCGCCCTTCTTTACCGAATTGCGTAGAACCCGGCTTTACGCCCAGCTTCTATGCCCACTGCCCCCACCCAGCCCCGCCCCAAAACCCGCAAAAAGCACCTGCCGCCCGTGCACGAGCTGGCGGCCCATGAACTCTACAAAGACCCCGCCCGCCAGGCCGAGCTGGCGGGTCTGCGCTACGCTACCGATGCAGGCCCTGGCCTGCGCCGCGAGCCGCACGGCGAACACGAGTTTGTGTATTTCAACGCGAAAGGGGAGAAGGTGGAGGATGAGAAGACCCTGGCGCGCATCCAAAGCTTCGTGATTCCGCCGGCCTGGACCGATGTGTGGATTGCGCCCAATCCCAATTTTCACCTCCAGGTAACGGGCCACGACGCGGCCGGCCGCAAGCAGTACCGCTACCACCCGGCCTGGGATGCGGCGCGTTCGCTCACCAAGTTTTCGCGCCTACTCGCATTTGGCCAAAAACTGGGCGAATTGCGCCGCCAGCTGCGCAAAGACCTGGCGCGCCCCGGTCTTGACCGCGACAAAGTGGTGGCCCTGGTGCTCACGCTCATGGACCAGTCATTTATCCGCATCGGCAACGAGGAATACGCCAAGAAAAATAAGAGCTACGGCCTCACCACGCTGCTCGACGAGCACGCCACCATTGACGGAGCCGATGTACGCTTTGCCTTTGTGGGCAAAAAAGGTGTAGACCACGACGTGACCATTCACGACCGCAAGCTGGCTAGCCTGGTGCGCAAGTGCAAGGACATTCCGGGCCAGCACTTGTTTCAGTTCTACGGCCCTGATGGCCAGCGCCACCCCCTGGAGTCGGGCCACGTCAACGACTACCTGCACCAGCATACCGGCATTGCATTGTCGGCCAAAGACTTTCGCACCTGGGGTGGCACCGTGAAAATGGTGGAATGCCTCGAAAAAGTTTTGAACGGCGACGTGGAGCTAGCCCCCGAAAAAGCCATTCGGCAGGCTACCAAGGAAGTAGCCAGCAACCTCGGCAACACACCCACGGTGTGCTCCAAATACTACATCCACCCCCAGGTAACGGAGCTCTTCAAGTCGGGCCGCCTCATCGAGTACCTGCGCCGCCACGACGCTGACCTGCAAGACCGTGATGAGCTTTCACCCACTGAGCACCTGGTGCTGGAGATGCTGGCCGAGGTATAGCCCTCGTCGCCTTTGCCGCTGGGCTAGGCTGCTTACGTCACGGCCTCGGCAGTGGCTGGCTGGGGAGTAGAGGGGATGGCTGGCCTGGCCTGGGGCGGCTGGCGCAAGTTGCGTAGGTAGAGCAGACCAATCCCCAGTGATAGCAGCCCTTCGACCAGCACGGTGGGCTGCACCCCTACGCGTTGCGAGGCCGCGCCTACCAGCACGCTGCCTAGCGGCACCGCGGTCGTGTACACCAGCACGTAGAGGCTGATGACCCGCCCGCGCATGGCCGGCAGCACCAGCGTTTGCACCAGCGTTACGTTGACCGTGGTTTGGGTCATCATGCCGAAGGCGCCGATTACCAGAAAGGCCAGCGCTAGGCTTACCCACGGCGTGTAGGCAAACAGCAGCAGGCCCGCGCCCATGATAAAGGTACTAGTGGCTAATACCTTGTACAAGCTATGCTCCGGCTTGAGCGAGGTCAGGTACAGCGCCCCGATGAGGCCGCCCAGCCCAATGGCCCCATCGAGCAGCCCGAAGGTGGTAGCCGTGCCGCCAAAAATATCCTTGGCATATACCGGCATGAGCGCCGTGAAGGGCAGTACCAGTAGGCCAGAGAGTCCTAGCGTGCTGATAATGAACCGGATATCGGCGG
Source organism: Hymenobacter sp. BT559 (assembly GCF_017571525.1). GTDB lineage: Bacteria > Bacteroidota > Bacteroidia > Cytophagales > Hymenobacteraceae > Hymenobacter > Hymenobacter ginsengisoli. The sequence continues at coordinate 91,437 of NZ_JAGETY010000013.1, forward strand.
TAGTGTACACGTAGTGGAAGCCTTCTACCAGCTCGCTCAGCAGGTTTTTGGTGACGGGCCGGGGCACGAAAGCGGGCAGGCGCATGGCCAGCAGCGACCAGACAACGGGCACGAAGCTGAGCGTATTCAGGCCAAAGCAGGTAGCCGCCCCTAGCCGCTCGATGGCCAGACCCGCCAGCGCCGGGCCCAGCAGCTTGCTGAGATTGAGCATAGTTGAGTTTAGGGCTACGGCGTTGGGCACGTCCTGCTTGTCGTCTACCAGCTCATAGACCAGCGACTGGCGCGCCGGCACGTCGAAGGCATTGATGACCCCTAGCACCGCGCTCAGGGCCAGGATTTCCCATACCGCATTGGCTTTCCAATACACGGCTAGCGTGAGCAGGGCGGCCTGCGCCATCGAGAGCACCTGCGTGAGCAGCAGCACCCGGTAGCGGTTGTAGCGGTCGGCCACCACGCCGCCCAGCAGCGAAAACAGCGCCGATGGAAAAAGCGTGGCAAACACGCTCACGCCCAGCATAAACTTGGATTGCGTTTGGGTATAAATCACCCAGCTCACCGCCGTTTTTTGCATCCAGGTACCCAGCAGCGACAGCGCCTGCCCCGTGAAAAACAGGCGGTAGTTGCGGCTGCGAAAAGCCCGAACAGCGTCAGAATTCATATCAGTGGATAGCAGCTAGTCAAAGTCAACGAGCTTGGCTAACACGGCCAGGCTCTGGTGCAACGTTCGTAGCTCGGCGGCCGAGCAGGTTTGGGCCAGGGCTTGGCCTAGCCAGTCATTGAGCTCCTGCTTCACGGAAGTCATTTCAGCTTGGCCGGCTTCCGATAAGCTGACAAGCACCTTGCGCTTATCCGTAGGCGAGGGCTGGCGCGTGATATAGCCTAGCTCGGCCAGGTGATTGAGTATCTGCGACATGGCCTGCGTGGTCACTCGCTCGCGGGCGGCCAGCTCGCTCGGCAGCAGTGGCTGCTGCTGGGTTAGCTGTTTGATAACGGCCCGCTCGGTGAGCGATAGCGTGGCGTGCAGCGACGAGTGCGCCCGCAGCTTTTTAATAAACCGGCTCACCACCGTGCGCAGCTCGGCCGCCAGGTGCTGGGTATCGGGCAAATCCGACATTTATAAAGTCGCTTTGTTAAGTTACTTTATAAAAATAGTTCTTGGCTGGTGAAAGCAACGTGAGGTATTCGGCGAAAGCACTAAATAAGCGCGGCTAGCCCTGCTCAACGGGGCAAGGCGGGCCAGCAATAGCTGCTAGGCTACTCGTCGGTAAGACGGTCGTAGTTATCGAAGCGCTGCTTCTTTTTGGTGGGCGCGGGGGTGTTGAGTGTGCCGTTAGACTCGGGCTCGTAGCGCAGGCGGCGGTGCGAGGTAGTGTGCAGCACGTCCTGGCCGGCGCCGGCATGAACGACAATTTTAAGCCCGTAGCCGGTCAGGTCAAATACGTCGTCGCCGCCCAGCCCTTCGAGCGTCAGGCGCTTGGTTTCGCGGGTGTAAAAGGTGCGCTGGTAGAAGAGCGAGTCGGCCCCCAGCGTGCGGTTATACACGCGCACGGTCGTCGAGTCGGGGGTGCGGGCCACCACAAAGTGGTCGGGCAGCTCGGTGCCGGCCACCACGGGGCGCTCCGCCTTCAGCGCATAATACGCCTGGGCCAGCTGGGGCAAATGGTCGCGGCGGTTCTGCAAGTCGCTGAGCAGGCGCGGGCCTTCGAGGGCATACACGGCGGGCGGCAGCTGGCGCACGGCGCGGGCCAGGGTCGAGTCAGGCAGCTGGGCCTGCACGTAGCGGGCGGCGTCGGCAAAGTCGCGCCGCGTGAGGGCGTTCAGCCCGCGCTGGTCAACGTAGCGGCCCTGGCCGGTAAGGGCCACCAGGTCGTGATAGTCGTGCTTGAACGTGACGAGGTGGCGCACCAAAAACTTGCGGGTCATCAGCCACGGCACGGCCCCGTCCGACATGCGAAAAAACGCTTGGTCGCGGTCCTTTGGCACGGCCACGAACAGCGTGCCGCCAGGCTCGGCAGGGTTGGGCAGCTCGCCCCACTGCCACTGGCCCGAGTGGCGGTCCCAGTCGCCGATGAGCACATCGAGCAGGCGGGCGCGCAGCAGCGCCGGCTGGTCGGGGCGGTTGCGCGGGTCGGCGTAGAGGTGCCTGCGCATGGTTTCGTCGCTGACATACTTGCGCGCCTCCGGCAGCAGCGGCGAATGAACCTTGGGGCCGTCATATTTTTCTTCCAGCAGCACCAGCTTGCCGCGCAGGCGCGCATTGGCCTCGGCCGTGCCCAGATTATCGGCATCGAGCGGCACGTAGAAAATGCGCGGGTGGGTGTGCGGCACCCCCAGCTTTTGCGAGAGCGTGGGCACCACCAGCGCGCCGTAGGGGTTGCCGGCCGAGGTGCCATCGCGCATAACATTGGCTAAGAACGTCTTCTGCATCCACTCCGGCATAATCTTCGCCGGGTCTTTGTCGAGCGAGCGAATGACGTAGAGCCGGCCATCGGCGCTGGTCAGCGTGAGGCTGGTGCTCTGAAACCCGCCGCCCAGCTTGGTAGGCGTGAGCGGCCCGGCCTGTGGCACGGAGCTGGCTAGCTTTAGCACCGGCACGCGCACGGGCGCCGCCCACACGGCGCGGTGGTGCGGGCCCATCAGCAGGTGGTAGGCCTTGCTGTGGCGATTGTACTGGCGGCCCGCCACGGCCCACACGCTGTCGGCGCCGGACCGGGGGCTAGCTGGGGCCGCCGCGGCGTCGAGCCGGGCATCGGGCTGAAAATAATGGCGCCGGGCGCAGCTGGTAGCCAGCACCAGCCCTCCCGATAATAATAAAAAGGTAACAGAGCGCAAAACGGGCCGAAATAACGGGTGCAAGGCGGCAAGGGCCGCTCCGGGCCTTCTAACGTAGCTCAACAGGAAAGGATAGCCCTACGCCAGCAGCCAGGGCAGGCAACCCCAGGGGGCTGCCCTACGCTATACGAGGGCAAGTAGGGGCGGCCCTGCTGCGTACGCTTTTAGTTGAAAAGCCGGTGCCGACCGGTTTCCTCGTGCAGGTGCCAGTACTACTATCGATGTTTGGTGCCAGAAGCGGCGGCTGGCTAGCCTGCCTGGGCGCCGCCGGACTGCTGCTAGGGGGCTGTGCCGAGCCCACCCGCCCCGCGCCCGGCGAGGCCGGCCCGGTATTCACTACCGATTCGAGCCGGGTACAAGTGGCGGCCGGCGCACACTACGCCCAGCGTGGCTGGCTGTGGCAGCGCCTGTGGGGCCGGCACTACCGCGCGCTGTGGGCCACGCCGGTGAGTGCACCGGTACTGCGTCTGGGCCAGCAGGGCTTCACCCCGCTGCGGGCAGGCGGCAGCTTTCAAACCAATACCCTGCGCCTGCGCACCCCCGACGGCCGCCTTTTCGTGCTGCGCTCGGTCGATAAAGATTTGAGCCGGGGCATGGCTTCGGGCTGGCTGGGCCGCCTGGTCGGCCCCGTGCTGCGCGACCAAACCTGCGCCGCGCCGCCCTACGGCGCTTACGTGGCCACGGTGCTGGCCCGGGCGGCGGGCGTTTTTCATACCAACCCGCGTCTGGTGTACCTGTTGCCCGATACCACGCTCGGCAACTGGGCTAGTCGCTTTCGGCCAACACTTTATTTGCTTGAAGAGCGCCCAGCTAACGACCAGAGCCACGCCGCCAGCTTTGGGCGGGCTCGCCGGGTGGTGGGCTCCGACAGTATGCTCACGCGGGTACTGCGCGGCCCCGTCAGCCACCTGGCGCCCCGGGCCTACCTGCGCGCCCGCCTGCTCGACCTGCTGGTGGGCGACTGGAGCCGCCGCGCCGACCAGTGGCGCTGGGCAGCCTTTGAGGAGGCTGGCGGCACGGCGTTTCGACCCATTCCGCGCGACCGCGACCAGGCGTTTTTTCGGTTTGATGACGGCTGGCTTACGCGCCTGGTGTCGTGGGTGCATCCACGCTATCAGACGTTTAACCCGCATTTAGTGCCCGCCGATGTAGGGCCGCTCACCGCCACGGCCCGGGCCCTCGACCACACCGCGCTGGCGCTACTCTCAGAGGCTGACTTTCGGGCCGAGGCCGACTCGCTGCGCCGTCGCCTACCCGATGCTGTGCTGGTGCAGGCTCTGCAAGCCGTGCCGCCCGAGGTGCGCGCCCGCATGGCCCATGAGCTGCTACCCGCCCTGCGCGCCCGCCGCGATGCCTTGCCGGCCGCTGCCAGCCGCTACTACCAGGTGCTGCAAGAGCAGGCCGTCATTACCGGCACCGATGCCGCCGAGCGCTTCGAGCTCACCGGCCTGGGGCCCGAGCGGCTGCGGCTACGCGTGTTTGCCCGCCGTGCCACCCGCCCCGACAGCCTACTTGGCGAGCAGGTGTATGATGTGCGCCGCACCACGCGCCTCAGCATCTACGGGCTTGGGGGCAAAGATGAGTTCAACCTCAATGGCCGGCTAGCCCCCGGCTTTGGCGTGCACCTCTACGGTGGAGCCGGGCGCAACGTGTTTTTGCAGGGCGATATCCTGCAAGCGGCTGGCCCTGGCATTAGCATTTACCCCGGCTCCGCCGACGACCTGGTGCAAGTCAGCCACACTGTGCGGGTAGTGCTCGGCACTACGGCCCCGGCTACTGCCGCTGCGTGGGTGGCCAGCCAGTATCGCCTGCGGCTAGGGGAGCGGAGTGAGCAGGAAACACCCTAGCTATAAAGCTGCTGGAAAAAGCTTCCAAAAGTTCAGCCAGAACCGGCGTCTCGAACCGGCTAGACGACTAAAACCCGTCCGGCCGGTTGTCGCCCGGGGGTGTCTGGGTAGTTCTCCATGACTAGGCCGGTGGCGAAAGACCCCTGACCGGCTCCAGGCGAGGTCTGGCCAGAACTCGTCAGTTCCTAGCTGCCGCTAGGGCATTCCCAGCGGATTCATCCCATCGACCGTGCCGGTAGTTTTCACCACCCGAAAGCGGGCGAATAGCTCTTCTGAGTACCAGCCTTCGCGGCGCGTCAGCTGAATGACTTCGCGGTGCTTGGCATCGCGGTAGGCGTACTGCTGCATGGCCTCGGCCGACTCCCACACGCTGAAGGTAGCCTGCCGCACCAGCGGCAGCTCGCCAAGCCCGATGGCCAGCCGCAGGCCCTCGGCCCCGGCCAGCGCCCGGCTCGTGGGCTCCACAAAGCGCCAGAAGCGCGGCGCTCGCCGCAACCGGATGCTGGCCCGCGTGAGCACCGCTACCGGCCCCTCGGCCCGGCTCGGCTTCGCCGGCACTTCGCCAAAAGGCTGCACGCCATTCCAGGCGCCGTGGGCTTGCAGGGGGGCTAGCTCGGCGGTCCAGGTTTCGAGGCTGCGCTGGGCGTAGGCGGCCCATACGGCGTGGCCGGCAAAAAACGTGGCGGCAGCCTCGGGGCTGGCCCAGGTGGCCAGAAAGCCGTAGCGCCGCAGGTTGGGCCAGAAGCCAAAGCCATTGTCGGCGCCACTACCTAGCAGCTGAAAAAAATGCAGCCCCGCTACTTGCTTCAGCTGGCGTGGGGCCGTTGCCATTTGGGCCAGCGCCCAACGGGCGATGCCCGCTCCGGGCTTTAGCGTCAGTATCGTAAGGGTTGTGAACATGAAATAGGCAACAAGCAGACGCAAAAAAAGGCCGGAATAACGTCCGGCCTTTTTCAGTAACTAACGACAGGTGCTTATGGACAGAGTCTCTTAGTAGGCACTAGCCATTCGTTATCAGTAGTTAGCGCTGCACCTGCGCGTGCTGGTTTACGTCATCGTCCTTGCTGCCTTCGCCCGTTACCACGGCGCGCACGTAGCCGTAGGCCCGCGACAAAACGCCACTCGGCGAATCCCAGTACTCACCTTTGTCGACGGTAACTTTCAGAATCATGATGCTCGGGTCTTCTTTGCCTTTGGGAAACCAGGCCCGCATATCCTCGCTCCAAAGCTCGGCAATTTTGGCCTCGTCGCGGAAGGCATTGGCCCGGCCCGATACGGAAGCGTACACGTTGTTGCTGGGGTTGGCGTAGCTCAGATTTACCTGGCTGTCTTTTTTTACTTCGTACACCTTGGCCGAGTCCTTATCGGTCAGAAACAAGAGCGAGCCGTCGGCATCGGGCTTGATGGTGGCCATGGGGCGGCTGTGAAGGGTGTGCTGCTCGTCGAAGGTGGTGAGCATGGCAATGCGCACATCCTTAATCTTTTCAAAAAGCTTGCTCAGGTCGTGGGTGACCGGGGTTTTGGTATCAGACATGGGAAAGGAAACGTTGGGGAGAGAAACGCCGGGGCGCGGGTGGCCGTAGCGGCTTGTGGTCTTTAGCTTACGGCCGAACCAGGTTCTGGTTTCCTGGTTTGGAGAAGGTGGCCGCCTTGCGTGACCCTTTTCGCTAGCCCCACATGAATTTTTTGGCCCACCTTTACCTGGCTGGCTCGCCCGCCGCACCTGGCTACCTGGGCCAACTTACGGGCCAGTTTATCGCTGACTCGGTGCCCGGCCGCCAGTTCGAAAACTACCCCGCTTCCGTGCAGGCCGGCATTCGCGCGCACCGCGCCATCGACACCTTCACCGACCAGCACCCCGTGGTGCGGCGCACCACGGCCCGCCTGCGCCAGGCCGGCGCCGGCAAGTACGCCGGCGTGGTGGCCGATGTGTTTATGGACCACTTCCTGGCCCGTTACTTCGCCGAGTTTTCGGCTGAGAGCCTGGCCGATTTTACCGGGCGCGTGTATGCGGCGCTGGCTAGCCAGCAGGCAGGCTTTCCGGCGCCGGTGCAGCGGTTTTTTCCGCACATGGTGCAGCACAACTGGCTGCTGAACTACGCCGAAATCGAAGGCATTGCGCGGGCGCTGCTAGGGCTGAGCCGCCGGGCCTCGCCTGGCTCCGGCATGGACCTGGCCGCCGAGGAGCTGGCTCGTAACTATCCGGCTTATGAGGCTGATTTTCGGGAGTTTTTCCCAGCGCTGCAAGCCTACGTGGCCGGGCTGTAGCGCGGGCTTGGCCGGCTGAGTGTCATGGCTTGCGGCGCTGGCGCGGATTACAAAGTCCGCGCTACGGGCTTTTCTTCGCCGGGCTTGGCCGTGAGCTTGAGGTAGAGAATAATGGTGGCTAGGCCCCCCGAAATGAGGTTGGTCATCAAAATCGGGATGTCGTGAATGAGCACGGCGTAGGTGCCCCAGAGGCAGGTGCCGAGAAACAGAATCAGAAACGTAGGCAGCGAAAGGGCGCTCGTGTCGCGGGTTTTTATGGTTTGGTAGGCCTGGGGCACGTAAGCGATGGTGGTCAGAAATGCAGCTAGGCTGCCGATAATCGTAACAGTAGTCATAGGGCGTGCGGGAGCGGGCGGAAAAGCGAAAGCCGGAAGTCACTCGCCAATTGGTGAGCCACTTCCGGCCTGCAAGGTAGCCGATAAACGCTAGCGCCGGGCCTAGTGGTGGTGGCCGCCTTCGCCGTGCACGTGGCCGTGGGCCAGCTCTTCGGCGGTGGCGGGGCGCACATCCTGCACCTTGCCGTCGAAGTGCATCACCATGCCGGCTAGGGGGTGGTTGAAGTCCATGGTCACCTGCTCGTCGCCGATTTCGACTACTTTGGCTTGCATGTGGTTGCCCTCGTTGTCGGCCATAGGCAGGTAGTTGCCTACTTGCAGCATCTGGTCGTCAATCTGGCCGTCGATTTCAAATACCTGCTTCGGAATCTTCACAACGGCCTGCTGGTCATAGTCGCCATAAGCCTGGTCAGGGGTCAGCGAGAAGCTGAAGCTGTCGCCGGCGTTTTTGCCGTCGAGCTGGCGCTCAAACTCTTCGGGCAGGCCGCTGTGGCCGAAAAGGAACACCATTGGCTCGTCGGCCTCGGCCTGCTCTACTAATACTTTCTGTTGGTTTTCGTCGGTTACGGAGAGGTCGTAGGTCAGCGTCACGACGGAATTCTGGGCAATGGCGGCCATAAGGATAGGGGTGGGTTGGTGTAGGGACAAAGGTAGGGGAAGCTGGGCGGCAATAGTTGGTTAAAAAGCCGCCAGGCCATCTTTTGCCGCTGCGGACGTGAGGGGTAAATGAAAATTCCCTCGCCTTACCCAACGGGCGGCGAGGGAATTTGTTTGCTACGGCGCAGCTTACTAGGCAGGCATGGCCTTCAGCTCGCGGCTCCAGAAGCGGTGGTGCGCAATGGCCTTGCTGAAGTCTTTGGCCAAGCTGGCCACCTTGTTGTCGGTGCTCGTCACCACGCCATCGGCACTCAGGATATCGGTGGCGCCGGGGTAGGCAGCCGCCTTAAGCAGCTCGACGCCCTCGGCCGAAGCCGCGATGGGCTTGCAGTGGCGAAACGCCTCGTTGACGAAGCGCACGGCGTCAGCATCCTGGGTCAGCTTTTGCACGCTGCTAGCCCCCCCAGCCACGTACACGGCATCAAACAGCACCGAGGCCGTGTTCTGGAACGTCCAGTTAATCAGGATTTCCTGGCCGTCTTTGCCTTTCAGCGTGCCTAGGTGCGTGGCCACGATGGCCGTTTGGGCGCCTTGTTCCATCAGCGTCTTCATCAGCTCGCCAATGGCAGCTACGTCGGCGCCATCGGTGGCCAGAATAGCAATCTGGCGGGTTTTAATGCTGCCTTTGCCTTTATTGATGGGGCTATCGGCGGCTATACTGAGCGCCGCCGAGCTGGCGTCGGCGTTTTTCACCGGGCCCGACTGGTAGTGGGCCACGTTGCCATCGGCCGGCACGGCCAGGTTCAGCTGCACCCCATTAGCCGAGGGCACGGCCATACCCAGGCCTTCGGCCACGCGGCTGGCCAGGTCATGGGCTACCTGGGATAGCTGCAGCACAGTGCGCTCGCGTATTTCGTCGTGCTGCACGTGGCTGAGCTCGAAGCGCAAGGCTTTCACAATGTGCATCTTCTCCACGTCGGTCTGGCTGTTCCAGAATAGGCGCGCCTGGCTGTAGTGGTCTACGAAGCTCTTGCTGCGCAGCCGGATTTTGTGGCCTTCTACGCGCTCGTAGGTCGACGTAAAGCCGCCTTCGCTCGCCTTGGCCTGCTGGGGGTAGCCGTGGTTGAGCTTATTCACGCCGTAGGCCACGTTGCCCTTATTGATGGTCTGGCGCATGTGCCCATCGCGCTGGTTGTTGTGGATGGGGGCTAGCGAGCGGTTAATCGGAATCTCGTGGAAATTGGGGCCGCCCAGACGCTTGAGCTGGGTGTCGAGGTACGAAAACAAGCGGCCTTGCAGCAGCGGGTCATTCGAGAAGTCGACGCCCGGCACGATGTGGCTCAGGCAGAACGCCACCTGCTCGGTTTCGGCAAAGTAGTTGTCTACGTTACGGTTGAGCACCATCTTGCCCAGCTTGATAACCGGCACCTGCTCCTCCGGGATGAGCTTGGTCGCGTCCAGAATATCGAAATCGAACTTGCGCTCGTCTTCCTCTTCTACCACCTGCACGCCCAGCTCCCACTCGGGGTAGTTGCCGCCTTCGATGTTATTCCAGAGGTCGCGGCGGTGGAAGTCGGGGTCTTTGCCCGAAATCTGCTGCGCTTCTTCCCAGGCTATGGAGTGGGTGCCGAGCAGCGGCTTCCAGTGAAACTTCACGAAGCGGGCCTTTCCTTCGGCATTCACCAGCCGGAAAGTGTGTACGCCGAAGCCCTCCATCATGCGCAGGCTGCGCGGCAGCGAGCGGTCGCTCATCACCCACAGCAGCATGTGCGTGGTTTCGGGGTTGATGGAAATGAAGTCGTAGAACGTGTCGTGGGCCGACGCCGCCTGCGGAATCTCGTTGTGCGGCTCGGGCTTCACGGCGTGCACGAAGTCGGGAAATTTGATGGCGTCCTGAATGAAAAACACCGGCATGTTATTGCCGACCAAATCATACACGCCTTCCTCGGTGTAGAATTTCACGGCAAAGCCGCGCACGTCGCGCGCCAGGTCGCTAGACCCCCGCGAGCCGGCCACGGTCGAAAAACGGGTAAACACCGGCGTGACGGCGCCGGGCTGCAAAAACGCGGCGCGGCTCAGGTTGGCATTGTCATCGTAGGCCTGAAAGTAGCCGTGAGCGGCCACCCCGCGGGCGTGCACCACGCGCTCCGGAATGCGCTCGTGGTCGAAGTGCGTCATCTTTTCGCGGTAGATGAAGTCTTCGAGCAGCGAGGGGCCGCGCTCGCCGGCCTTGAGCTGGTTCTGGTCGTCGTTGACGCGCAGGCCCTGGTTGGTGGTCAGGAAAGTGCCGTAGCCGTCTTCGCGGTTCATGGCCATTTCATCGGTTTTCGGGTTGCCAACCACGTCTTCGTGGGTCTGCTTGGCGAGGGGTTTATCGGGCATGTGGAAAAGGAATAGAGTCGGAAAAACTGCTTGCCTAAACGAGCCAGCAGGGGCAGGGTTGAGGCAAAAAACCTCAGGCATAAGGCAACAGTCGCGGTTGCGCTGCCGCCTAGCCCACTGAAGCCTTGAACGCCAAACCACTACCGAGGGAAAAAGTCGAGTCTATGATTTCGTTAAAAAAAGCTGAGCCAGCGCCAGAAATGCCGATGTGATAACCTCAGGCTAGCCCAACGCGTACGGCTGCTTAGTTATTCATAATCAAATTTTTGTTCATGCGACTCTCATATTACGGCTGGGCAGCTGCCCTGCTAGGAGCTGGCCTGCTGGCTGGCTGCGGCCCACAGCAATCGGCCGAGAAGCAGGCCACGGCCGATGCCACCGACAAGTCGGCCGAAACCCAAGCCAAAACCGACAGTGCCACCCAAGGCGCCACGCCGCGCCTGCTGGCCACCTTCCCCGACTCGCTCAACACGCCCGACGGCCTGGCGCTAGCCCCCGATGGGCGGGTATTTTTGTCGGTGCCCAACCTGGCCGACAACAAGTACCCGGCCCGCATTGTAGAGCTGACGGCCAATGGCTACAAGCCGTTCATCAACAACCTGCCGCCCGAGCCCACCACCAAGCACGCCACCCCGATGGACCTGGCCATAGGGCCCGACGGCAATTTGTATTACGCTGAAAACCAGTACGAAAACAGCAAGGACTACAAGTCGCGCCTGATGCGGGTGCTGATGAGTGGCGGCAAGCCCGGCAAGATTGAAACGGCCGTCGATGGCTTTGCTCTGGCCAATGGGATAGTATGGAAGGGCAAAGACCTATACGTAACCGACAGCCAGTGGGACCTGCCCGACAACGACAAGGGCAGCGCCATTATGCACTTCAAGCTGAGCGACTTGAAGCCCGGCACCACCCTCCACCTCAAGCCCAAAACCAAGGACCCGCACGTGCTGGCCATGTTCACGACCACGGTGAACGAAACGGGCATTGACAACGGCGCCGATGGCATCGACTACGACAGCCAGGGCCGTGTCTACACCGGCTCCTATGGCGACGGCACGCTCTACCGCGTCACGCTCAAGCCCGACGGCACCTTTGCCAGCCAGGAAGCCGTGCAGGTGGCTAGCCCCAAAATTCCGTGCATCGACGGCTTGGTCATCGACCGCGCCACTGATAAAGCCTATATCTGCGTGTCGCGCCTCAACTCGATTGACGTGGTTGATTTGAAGACCGGCGCCCACACTATTCTGGCTCGCAACGGCGACACCAACGGCGCCGGCGGCAAGCTCGACCAGCCTGCCGAAGTGCTGCTCAAAGGCAAGCAGCTACTCATTTCAGACTACGACAAGCCCGACAAAAAATTCGTGAATACGAAGTCGGATGCCCCGCATACCGAGTCGGTAATCGACCTGCCGTAAGGGAATAAGCTCACAAAAAAGCGCGGCGTGCTATACTGGCACGCCGCGCTTTTTTGTGCCCTAGTCCGACTCCTGCACGCCGTCCGACTGGTTTCCGGCTGAGTCTTTTTATTTGTAAGTCAGCCATTCAGCCTTATTCGTCCATTTGCCCAGATACCAACTAGTCGAAGGGCTTACATCCGTCTGACCGGTTAGTACTTGGATGCGTCTTTTAAGCAGTGAACTTACAGTTGTAAATCAGCGGGTTTAAGACGCCAACTGCGCCGCCAGTTCGGCAACGATAGCTGCATCCGTTTCCCAGCGCGGCACGTCAAACGCGGTGGCTTTGGCGGCCGCAGGGCTAGCCACCAGCCGCCGGGCGCTGCCATGAAACTCGTGGGCCCCCGTAGCCGCCAGCAGGGCCGGCAGCGTGGCCGGCGTAATGCCCGCGCCCGGCATAATGCTGATGCGCCCGGCCGCCTGCCGCACCAGCGCCGCCAGCTGTGCCTGCCCGGCCAGCGCGCTAGCCTGCCCACCCGAGGTCAGCACCCGGTGGCAGCCCAGGCCGATGATGTCGGTCAGGGCCTGCGCTTGGTCGGGGCAGGCATCGAAGGCGCGGTGGAAAGTAACTTGCAGGGGGCCAGCGGCTTCAATCAAAGCGCGGCAGCTGGGCAGGTCGATGCGGCCGGCCTCGTCGAGGGCGCCTACTACCACGCCGGCGCACCCTAGCGCCCGGCACTGGGCAATGTCGGCCAGCATAATGGCCTGCTCGTCGGGGCTGTAGCAGAAGTTGCCCGGCCGGGGCCGAATCAGCACCATTACCGGAATGGTAAGCCGCCGGAGCACCTGCTGAATCAGGCCGTAAGAAGGCGTTATACCGCCTTGCTCCAGGTTTTGGCACAGCTCGATGCGGTGCGCGCCGCCGGCCTGCGCGGCCAGGGCCGAGGCTAGTGAGCCGGCGCAGATTTCGAGCTGCCTTGAGGACTCATTTTGGGTAAACGATACTGTTCTTTTCTCTTGCTGCATGACGTCACAAAGATGATGACAGCTGCCGACTAGCGCCGACCGGCAGCGGGCTTTTCGAGGGTCTAGCCAGCGTTGTGTAGGCCAGCGAGTTCGCCGTGCGTATTTTCTGGCTCACATTTGTTGCTGCATAGGCTTCGGCTTTTGTGCCATGCGCTGGCCCTGGTGTGGCTAGCCGGGCTAAATCGTTTCAGGTTCGTTGTTTTCCCACCTTTCTTTTGACTGCTTTATGCGTTCAGTGTCTGCGTCGTGCACTTATAAGGTAACTCATTGGCTGACAGGATGCCTGGTAGGCGCGGGCCTGCTGCTAGGGCCTCGCCCGGCCCAGGCTCAGCAGCTGACCTCTTACGTGGACCCGCTTATTGGCTCGGGTGGGCATGGGCACGTGTTTGTGGGCGCCAACGTGCCGTTTGGGGCGGTGCAGCTAGGGCCGCAGAATATTTTCAAGGGCTGGGACTGGTGCTCGGGCTACCATTATTCCGATAGCCTGCTCACCGGCTTTTCGCACACGCACCTCAGCGGCACCGGTGGCTCCGACCTCGGCGACGTGCTCATTATGCCCTACACCGGGGCTATCAAGACCGACAAGGGCCAGCAGAAGGCGCCGCACCAGGGCTACCTCTCGCGCTTCTCGCACCAGCGCGAAGTGGCCAAGCCTGGCTACTACGCCGTGACCCTCGACGACTACGGCATCCGGGCCGAGCTCACGAGTACTGAGCGCGTAGGCATGCACCGCTACACTTTCCCGGCCAATGGCAAGCCGGCCCACGTCATCATTGATTTGAAGGAAGGCAACGACGACAAGGCCACCGATACCTACCTCGAACAAGTTGATGCGCAAACGTTTATCGGCCATCGCTTTTCGCACGGCTGGGCCGACCACCAGCAGCTGTTCTTCGCTATCAAGACTTCGGCGCCGGTGCCTGCATTCGCCTTGTATAATGAGGCGCAGGCCCTAGCCGGCAAATCGGGCAAGGGCGCAGCAGTGAAGGGCGTGCTCAGCTTCGCCAAGGCGCCGGGAACGCTGGTGCTCAAAGTGGGCATTTCGCCGGTGAGCCCGCAAAATGCGCTGGCCAACATCCAGGCGGAGATTCCGGGCTGGGACTTTGGCGTCGTGCAAAAAGCCGCTGAAGCCAAGTGGAATAAGGAGCTAGCCAAGGTCACCATCGAGAGCAAGGACCCGGTGGTGCGCCGCACCTTCTACACGGCGCTCTACCACGCCTGGTTTGCGCCGGCGCTGTTCAATGATGCCAACCACGACTACCGCGGCACCGATGGCAAGGTGTACCCCAAGGCGCCGTTTCAGAACTACACCATCTTCTCGCTCTGGGATACGTATCGTACTGAGCAGTCGCTGTTTACGCTGGCCCAGCCCGAGCGGGTGCCTGATATGATGCAGGCTATGCTGGCCATCGGTCGGCAGCAGGGCAAGCTGCCCATCTGGCACCTCATGGGCAACGAAACCAACACCATGGTGGGCTACAGCGCCGTGCCGGCCCTAGCCGAGGCCTACCTCAAGGGTACGCCTGGCCTCGATGGCCGCCAGGTGCTCGCCGCCCTCAAGCAAGCCAGCACCCGCGACGACGAAGGCGTGGAGTATGTGAAAACGCTGGGCTTCATTCCGGCCGATAAGGAAAACGAGTCGGTAGCCAAAGCCATGGAATACGCCATCGACGACTGGAGCATTGCGCAGGTAGCCAAGAAGGTAGGCGACAAGGAGGCCTACGATGCCTACACCAAGCGCGCCAAGTACTACCAGAAGTATTTCGACCCAAAGACCCGCTTCATGCGCGGCGTCACGGCCGATGGCAAGTTTCAGCTGCCGTTCGATGCCTTTCAGTCTATTCACCGACAAAACCCTTATACCGAAGGCAACGCCTGGCAATACACCTGGCTGGTGCCGCACGATGTGCCAGGGCTGATAAAGCTGTTTGGCACCGAGGCGTCGTTTGTCGAAAAGCTTGACAGTTTGTTTATTGTGAAGGGCAACCTGGGTACCCAGGCCTCGCCCGATATTTCGGGCCTCATCGGCATGTATGCCCACGGCAATGAGCCTAGCCACGCCACCACTTACCTCTACGCCTACGCCGGCCAGCAGTGGAAAACCGCCGAGAAAGTGCGCCAGGTGCTGCGCGAGATGTACAAGGATAAGCCCGACGGCATCAGCGGCAACGAGGACTGCGGCCAGATGTCGGCCTGGTACATCATGTCGGCGATGGGTTTCTACCCCGTCAGCCCCAGCAGCGGGGCCTACGTGCTAGGCAGCCCGCTAGTCGATAAGGCTACCATTCGCCTGCCCCAAGGCAAAACCTTCGTCGTAACAGCGGTGAACAACAGTCCACAAAATATTTATATTCAATCGGCTAGCCTCAATGGTAAGCCCTATGCCAACAGCTACCTGCTGCACCGCGACATCGTGGCGGGCGGCACCCTGCAACTCACCATGGGCCCGCAGCCCAACCGCGCCTTCGGCACGTCCCCGGCCAACCGGCCGAAGGAAGTGTATTAGCGTTAGCCTCGTCTTGGAGGGGTACCTCACCCCCGGCCCCTCTCCTTGAGGAGAGGGGAGCCACGGCGGCGCTAGAATATCAGGTCATTAAAAAAGCTCGCAGCACTAGCTGCGAGCTTTTTTAATTATGCGTTTTAAAATCGCTAGGCTCTCCCCAAGGAGAGGGGCCGGGGATGAGGTACCCGCTAGCGCTACTCCTGCAATTCCCACGCAGTGCGGTAGCCTCCTATGCGCTCTACGTAGTCAAGAAACGCTTTGTAAAACGGATGGGCCCCTAGCGTAGACGAATCGCCAATGAGCAGCAGCTTTTTGCGGGCGCGGGTCATGCCCACGTTCATGCGGCGGATGTCGGATAGGAAGCCGATTTCGCCGTGTCCGTTACTGCGCGTGAGGCTGATAGCGATGATATCGCGCTCCTGGCCCTGAAAGGCATCGACGGTGCCAATAGTCAGCTGCCGGTGCAGCAGCAGGCCACTGAGCTCGTCGTTTTCCTCCACGGCATCCTTTAGGTAGTTAATCTGGGCGCGGTAGGGGGCAATGACGCCGATGCTGAGTGGGTCGGCTTCGTGGTCTACCTGGTCGTAGGGCTCCAGTAGCTGGGCTAGCCGCTTCAGCAGCAGGTCGGCCTCCTCGGGGTTGGCCGTAGAGCGGCTTTCCGGGATGGTGATTTCCTGCATGCCAAAGCCAGCCGTGTCCAGAAACTCGACCGGCAGGTCGGGCGCAAAGCGCAGGTCATAGGCCTCCAGGCCAGCGTGGGCCACGGTAGGCGCAGCCACCAGGCGGCCGTCATAAAACTGCTCCGACGAAAACTGCATAATCTGCTCGTGCATGCGGTACTGCACTTCCAGCATGCGGCTAGCCTCGGGTTGGCGCTTGATGGCTTTCTCAAACAGCGTTTCGCGCAGGGCACCAGCTTTCTCACTTTTCACGGTGGGTGGCAGCTGCTGGTGGTCGCCGGCCAGCACCACGCGGCCCGCCTTGGCAATCGGAATCCAGCAGCCGGGCTCCAGGGCCTGGGCCGCCTCGTCGATAAACACCGTCTCGTAGGTGAGGTGGCGGATATTACGATTGCTGGCCCCCACAAGCGTGCAGGTAATCACCTGTACCTGCTCCAGCAGGTCTTCGGTAATGTAGCGCTCTAGGCCATCGGCTTCCTGGTGCAGGGCGCGGGCTTCTTCCTTTAGCAAGCGGCGCTGCTCGCGCTCTTCCCAGCCAAAGTGGCGCACGTGCTTGCCGGCTTCCTCGCGGTACTGCTCGGCCGTCTGGCGCATCGAGCGCAGCTCGCCGTAGCGCTTGTGGGCCATCACCTGGGCGTCGAGCGTATGCTCTAAAAGCAGGTCGCTCACCCGGCTCGGGTTACCCATGCGAATGACGTTGACGCCGCGCTCAGCCAGCTTTTCGGTGAGCAAATCCACAGCCGTATTGCTTGGGGCGCACACCAGCACCCGGCGCTCGCGCCGGATGGTTTCCAGAATGGCCTGCACCAGCGTGGTCGTCTTGCCCGTGCCGGGCGGGCCGTGGATGATGGCCACATCCTGGGCAGCCTGCACGTGGCGCACGGCCGCCAGCTGGCTCTCGTTGAGCGGGCTGGGGTAGAAGAGGTCGTCGGCTTTCTCTTGGCGGAAGCGGGCGGGTTTGGCCCCTAGCAAGATGTCGCGCAGCTCGGCCAGGCGGTCGCCGTAGGCGCCCATTACCTTGCCCAGGGCGTAGTCCATCTCGCGGTAGCTCACCTCGTCGAAGGTGAGGTCGATGCCCAGCTTGCCGCCTTCGTGTATCCAGTCGGGCAGGTCTTCCTTGGCAGTGGCCAGGGTCAGTTTGTTGCGCCGCACGCTGGTGATAACGCCACTGAGCGTGGGCCGGTCGGTAGCCGAGCGACCTGGCATATTACCAAACAAGGCCGCGTTCTTACCCACCTGGAACAAATGCAGGCCCTGCTGCCCGGCCGGGCGCTCCAGCTCCAACACCACTTTACCGCCAAAGCCCACGTCTTCCTGCGTAATGGTGACGGGGTACCAGGTCAGCCCGCGCTGCTGACGCTCCTGAATAGTAGCCTTGGCATTCTTGAGCTTAAACTGCTCTAAGTCTTCTTGTTGCTCTAGCTTGAGCAAGCCCTGCACGCGGCGCAGCTCCTGCTCAATGGCGTAGGGCTCGGCGTAGGGGAGAATAGTTTCGGTTGACAAAAGCGAAGTAGTTGATTTCGTTGGAGTGATAACAACGAAAACGGGAAATGAGTGGCCGATGGACCCAATAAACGTAGCAATTAAATCAGCCTAAATCATCGGGGTCGTAATGATAATGCTCTTGGCTAGCGTCGGTAAAGCGTTGAATAAAGCCAGCTTCGTAATGCTGAGGCTTTGTTGGCTTGAAGAGCTGCTGCTCAATGGCCCAGTCGTAGGCACTGATGCCCAGCGGGTACTTAGTGAGGCAGCCCGTTAGGCGGTAGCGCGTTATAAATTCCTCAGCTTGTACTTGTGAAGCAAATACGCCACTAGTAAACCGGCCGCCTGCGCCGTGAAATACCCAAACTTCTTCCATAATACCTATTCCACTAGCCCCACCGCCCAGGCCCTGGCCGCTGGCAGCGAGGTAAAGTGCCGAAACTCATATGGCAAGCCCGGCACGCTGCGCTGATACATGCCGTCGATGGTAATGCGATTCATTACTTCTTCCGATTCGAGGTGCGCAAAGCGCTCCACGCCCAGCTCGCCCAGCGGCACCAGCACCTCGGTGTGCGTCCACTCCAGGTCTTTGGGGCGCACGGCGCCCAGGCGGCGGTCGTCGGCCACCCAGCCCGTGACGTGGTGCAGCCGGGCAAAGCGCAGCGCCTCAACCAGCGCCGCCCGAAACGCGGTGCTGCCGGCAAAGCCCAGCCACTCGGTTTCGAGCACGTTGTGCGGGCCACCGCTGTGCAGCACCAGGTTTAGAAACGGAAAGGAAGCAATGATGGTAGTGGTCATGTATGCAGTAAAGCCGGGCTTATTCTTCGCGGTGTACGGTGGCCGGGCTGAAAGCGGGCACGCACACCGACCAATACTCGCACTCAGCATCAAAAGGGTTGGAATAGCGCACCCGCGCACCCGCTTTTATGAGCAGCGACTCGCCGGCTGCCAGCTCCACCACGTCGCCGTCTATCTCGAAGCGCTTGCGGCCACGCACTACGATGGTGATTTCGTCGAACTCGGGGCGCTGGTGCGGCTCGCTCCATTGCGGCGGCGCCACCATGTGCGCCACGCTATACTGGGCAGTGTGCGAGCTGGCTAGCCCCACGTGCTCTTCGATGAGCTTGCCATCGGTGGTGGGCACGCGGAAGGGCTGCGTATTGCGGAAGTAATTTTTTTCGGCAGACATAAGGCAGGTAGAAAATGCGGGGCCGCGAAATTACGGCCGGCCAGGGCAGGGGCCGGGCTTAAAGGAGCGCAGGCCCGCATTGCGCGCCACGCAGGCATTGGCGTAGGTGAGGCCGTTGCAGCCACACACCGGGTCGTACTCCATGGTGCAGATGCCGCTGGGATTTACGCGGCTTGGGTCGATGCAATCGGAAGCAGTAGTGGCTGGCGCGCTGGGCTGGCGCTGGCACGCGCTGGCTGTTCCCAACACTAGCGCTAGCAGAAGGAAGAAACGAGGCATAAGTCCAGCTTATACGGGCAATGGGCCGGCAAAGGGCGCCGGCTAGCCCTTCTACGCAAGAAAAAAAGGCCCTGGCCCAACCCCTCGCCGTGCCGCGCGTATAGCTGCCAAAACCCGGGCTGACGGCCAGTACCGAGCCGGCCCCGGCCAATTCACCTTACCCTTTTTCTTTTCCTTCTCATGTCGTACCGCGAAGAAGATAACAACGCAGGCAAAATTCTCCTCGCCGCCCTTGCTGGCGCTAGCGCTGGCATTATCGCCGGCATTTTGCTGGCTCCCGACAAAGGCTCGGCTACCCTCGAAAACTGGAAAGGCGCTGCCAAGCAATATGGCGGCCAGCTGGGCGAGCAATTCAACAAATACAGCGCTGACCTCGAAACCAAATTCAAAGGCCTGAGCGATAAGCTCGAAGACCTGGGTGTACTGGGCGCCGGTGGCAGCCTCAACATCAAAGGCAACTGGGACGAAATTAAAGGCAAGTTGAAGCAGCAGTATGCACAGCTCACCGATGAGGACCTGACCTACACCGAAGGCAAAGGCGACGAACTGCTCGGCCGCCTGCAAGACAAGCTCGGCAAGGGCAAGTCGGAAGTGACCAAAATCATCAACGACCTCACCGGCAAAGGTGACAGCGTAGCCGACAAAGCCAAAGACGCCGTAAACAAAGGCGCCGATGCTGCCAAGGATGCCGCTAAATAAGCTAGCCCGCTAGCTACTAAAAAAGCCCCACGCCACCCGGCGCGGGGCTTTTTTGCGTTTGAAGGCTAACCACTTGGCTGCCTTCCCCGTTAGCTTTAGCAACTGTTCCTTCTATCTACTTTCTAACGCACTTTTCACTCATGCCAAAAGACAACGGAAAAGTTATTGTTTCGCTGCTAGCCGGCGCCACGGCCGGCATTGTAGCTGGCCTGCTGCTAGCCCCCGAAACGGGCGAAGAGGCCCGCAAGGGCCTGCGCGCATCGGCCCAAAAATGGCTGAATGGCGACCTGGGCAAGCAAGTAAAGGATGCGATAGCCAAATTCCAGGGCCCTGACATCAACCCCGATGCCGCTGTGAGTGAAGACAAAGACGCCGCCGACCGGCTCTTCAACTCCATGGACAATGCCGAGCCCGGCGACCTGGCCACGCCAGCGGGGGCCGGCAACCGGCAGTCGGTATCGGGCGAGGGCGACTACGGCTCGCACCACCGCGACGACCTCGACTACGATGGCGATGCCGGCGAAGGCCGCTACCGCACCGGCGTGGGAGCCTAGCCACTTTTTTGAAAAATTTGTGGGCTTGCGTAACCCAGGCGCACTGGCCGCGTTAAACATGATACAAATGGCTTAAACGAAGCCTGTTGAGAATCATCAGTAAAATTGCCGGTCGTAGGAGATTCTAGGAGTGTTGATTTAACATACTGCTAGTAAAATCAGCCGGTCCATCGCAAGCTTCTGGTAGTTGCAGCAGTTTGTACAAGCCCTTCGTAAAAAGGCCCGCTCTCCTATGTTGAGAGCGGGCCTTTTTTTGTGGCGTCTGTTAGCGGCTTTGCTACGAGGCGCTAGGCTCCGTTTTTTCCTGAGCCACCACCTCGGGGCGCATCTGCGGGAAGAAGAGCACGTCCTGAATGGAGTGCGAATTGGTCATAATCATGCTCAGGCGGTCGATGCCGATGCCCAGGCCCGCCGTGGGCGGCATGCCATATTCGAGGGCACGCAGGAAGTCTTCGTCGAGCACCATGGCTTCGGTGTCGCCGCGCTTGCCGAGCTCCAGCTGGTCCTCGAAGCGCTGGCGCTGGTCGATGGGGTCGTTGAGCTCCGAGAAGGCGTTGCAGATTTCCTTGCCGTTGCAGATGGCTTCGAAGCGCTCCACGAGGCCGGGGTGGTCGCGGTGCTTCTTGGCCAGCGGCGACATCTCTACCGGGTAGTCGGTAATAAACGTGGGCTGGATGAGCTTAGGCTCGACGTGCTCGCCAAAAATCTCGTCAATGATTTTCGACTTGCCCATGCTCGGGTCGAGGCCCACTTTCAGGGTTTTAGCCGTTTCGCGCAGCGCGGCCTCGTCCATCTCGCCGATAGCCACACCGGTAAACTTCTCGATGGCCTCAAACATGGTGTAGCGCTGCCAGGGGCGCTGGAAGTTGATGACGTTTTCGCCCACCTGCACTTCGGTTTTGCCGTGCAGGGCTAGCGCCACGCGCTCTACCATTTCCTCCACCAGGTCCATCATCCAGGCGTAGTCCTTGTAGGCCACGTAGAGCTCCATCTGGGTGAACTCGGGATTGTGGAAGCGCGACATGCCCTCGTTGCGGAAGTCCTTCGAGAACTCGTACACGCCATCGAAGCCGCCCACGATGAGGCGCTTGAGGTACAACTCGTTGGCAATGCGCAGGTACAGCGTCATGTCCAGGGTGTTGTGGTGCGTTTTGAAGGGCCTAGCCGCCGCGCCGCCATAGAGCGGCTGCAGAATCGGCGTTTCAACTTCCAGGTAGCCCTTATCGTTCAGGTAGTTGCGCATGGCTTGCACCAACTGCGTCCGCTTGATGAAGGTGTCGCGCACCTGCGGGTTCACCACCAGGTCTACGTAGCGCTGGCGGTAGCGCACCTCGGGGTCGGTGAAGGCGTCATACACTACTTTCTGACCCGTAGCCTCGTCAACACGCTCCTTCACTACCGGCAGCGGGCGCAGGGCCTTGGCCAGCACTTTCAGCTCGGTTACGTGAATGGACGTTTCGCCCACTTGCGTCTTAAATACGTGGCCTTTCACGCCGATAAAATCGCCGAGGTCGAGCAGCTTTTTGAAAACCGTATTGTACAGCGTCTTATCCTCGCCGGGGCAAATCTCGTCGCGGTTTACGTAGAGCTGAATGCGGCCCGACGAGTCCATGAGCTCCGCGAACGAAGCCTTGCCCATCACGCGCACCGACATAAGGCGGCCGGCTAGGGCCACTTCCTGGAAGTTGTTGAGCTCAGGGTGGTAGTTGTCGTGAATTTCCTGGGCCGAAAAGTTGACGTCGAACAGTTCGGACGGGTAGGGCTCAATGCCAAGCGCCTTCAACTCGTCGAGTTTTTGGCGGCGCAGGATTTCCTGCTCACTCAGGTGATGCATAAGGGTTTCTGAGCCACGGATTCGGACGGATTTTTCGGATTACGCGGATTTTGTAGACACCCCGAGCGAAAAACCTGACAGCCACCCGCCGTAGCGGGTAGAATGTGGCTTTTAAAAAGTGAGCCGCAAAAGTACAACGCGAAAAAAGCCGCCCCTAAAAGGAGCGGCTTACTTTGCCGGTAATCGTTCACAAAATCCGCGTAATCCGAAAAATCCGTGGTCCAGATTAAGCAGCCATCTTCAGCTCGGGCTCGGGCTCGACGCCTAGCAGCGTGGGCTGCACGCGGGTGCGCAGGCGCTCTTGCACAAAGCTGTGCTGCAGGTGGGTCGGCAGCTCGCGCACCAATTGCTCGTAGCGCTCCAGGCCCAGGGCCTTGGCCACGTAGGTTTCGTGGATGCCGTTGAGGTAGCTCACAATGCTCAGCAGAGAGCTGTGGAACAAGCGGAAGTCAATGTCGGCCTCCACGTAGCGCTCAATCTCGCGGCTGCTCTGCGAGATGCGCAGGCGGCCGAGCAGGTCGAAGATGGTGGTGTAGCCCAGGCGCCAGGTAATCTGCTGCCAGTGGGCGGCTGTCCACTTATCGAGCGGCTTGCCAGTCTTCTGGCTGCGGATGGCCGTGTTGGGGTTAGCCTGCACTTGCTGACGCACGCCGATAGCCGTTTGCTTACGCGTAGTGCGCAGGAACTGCCCAATCTGGGCCTGTGCGTCAATCTCCTGCGAGGCAATGTGCAACCCGGCCTTGTAGCTGGCTAGCGGCAGGCGGTGAATGCTGAAGTCGCCATAAGCACCAGCAGCGTAGAACGATACGGGCCGCGGATACGCATTCTTCACCACCAAGCGGCCCACCTCGCGGCGAATCACCTGGGCGTTGTTCGAGCGCACGCCGGTAGTATATAAGAAGGCTTGCAGGCCCGACAGAATAGTATGGTAAGCTTGCGGGAATGTCCAGTGCAAGGCGTTGCGCAAGAAGTTCTCGTCGCCGAGCTCAGCGGTGGCGCGCAGCGCATACTCGGTGCTCCAGCAGGCGTGCAGCAGCTTGGTGAGCGCCGTCACGTCGGCCTCGGTCAGCTCAGCCTGGTGCTGCCGGAAGTAGGGTAGATGCGCTAGGCCCCCCAGCGGGCTCTCGCCCTCCTGAATGTGGTAGCTCAGGGCAAAGAAATAGTTGAGAAATACCTGGGCCGGAATAGAGCGGCGCCAGGTTTCGTCGGCCAGGCGCTGCTGCTCCTGCTCCTCGGGCGTGAGCAGCGCTTCGGCGGGCGAAACGCTCATCACCGGGGCCTGATACGTGTCGGCCGGAATGAGCGGAATAATGCGGGCTTCTGGTTTCGTAGTCATGCTTAGTAAACCGTTAGCCAAAGATTTTAGTTGCAGATTTGCTAATAAAAATCAAGGCGATTTGCTAAAAATGTTAGTGGAAGCATAAGTCATTAAAATAACATGGCATCTTATGCTGAATGGGCATAAAAAAACCCCCTGGCTGGTAGCTAGGGGGCTTTTTTGTACATAACTAAAGAGCCGGTAAGTCGAGCAATGAGGCTGGCTGAGCGGCTACTTTAGCGAGGCGATTATTGCTCGTCTTTGATAACGGCTACGGCTTCGCCTAAAGTGATATCCTTATTGAGGCCACGCGTGAAGCGCATGGCGCGGTTTACTTTCACCGAGTCGCCTCCGACGGCCTGGCGGTCGGCAGCCAACGGGGCTAGGGCTAGCGGGGTAGCCGTTTTCTGGATAGCCTCATACTTATCAGATTCGGCCTTGAGCTGGTGCTGCATAGCGCGATACTTGGTCAGATTCAGCGATACAAGGGTTTCGTTCTTGCGCTTGCGCAGGTTCTGCACCAACTCGTTCATCTGCTGGAAAGCCGGGTTAGTGGCCACGCGGGCCTTACTGTTGGCTTCGAGCTTGGCGTAGTTGGGCTGGTCGTCCCAGGGGCGATAGCTGGCCGGCTTTATCTCGTCCCACTTCAGCGGGTAGTCCGATTCCTTTTCGCCCTGGTCGAGGTACGACAGCACGTCGGGCAGCACGATATCAGAGGCCACACCCTTGAACTGAGTCGAGCCACCGGTTACGCGGTAAAACTTCTGCATCGTGAACTTGAGCGAGCCAAAGGGCTTGAGGCTAGCCAGCTCCGAAGGCAGGGTTTCGTCGAGGTCGATAATGCGCTGCACCGTGCCCTTGCCGTAGGTGCTGGTTGAGCCCATGATAACGCCGCGCTTGTAGTCCTGGATAGCAGCGGCCAGAATCTCGGAGGCCGAGGCGCTGTACTTATTCACAAGCACCACCAGCGGGCCGCTGTACTGCACGCGCGGGTCTTTGTCGTTGAGCACCTGCGTTACGCCGCGGCTGTCGTGCACCTGCACCATGGGGCCGCTGGGCATAAAGAGCCCGGCCATCTCGACGGCATCGTTGAGCGAGCCACCGCCGTTGTAGCGCAGGTCAAACACGACGCCTTTCACACCTTCGGCCGTAAGCTTGGCGAGCTCTTTCTTCACGTCTTCGGCCGACGAGCGGCCGCCGTTGTCGTTGAAATCGGCGTAGAAGGCGGGCAGTTTGAGGTAGCCGATTTTTATGCCGCTCGGGTCGTTCACAACGGCCGAATGCGCATACGTGTCTTCCATCACCACCACGTCGCGGATAATGGGAATAATCTTGGTTGAGCCGTCAGCCTTGCGCACCGTCAGGCGCACCTCCGAGCCTTTTTTGCCCTTGATGAGCGGCACGGCCTTGGCCGTGTGCCAGCCTTCAACGCTCACGGGCTCGGCGGCGCCCTGCGCTACCCGCAGGATGGCGTCGCCTTTTTTGAGTTCGCCCTGCCGAAATGAAGCCGAACCCGGAATGATGTCGGCAACGTAAATCAGGTTGTCTTTCTCCTGTAGCTGCGCCCCAATACCTTCAAACTGTCCGGTGAGCTGGGCATCGAACTCGGCCTTGTCTTTGGGGGCAAAATACTCGGTGTGCGGGTCGTAGGTATTAGCAATGACGTTGGCATAGTTGGCCAGCACCTCGTTGGTGTCGGGCTGGTCGGCAAACTGCTCGTCGTAGTATTTCAGCACGCGCTTGCGGGCTTCAACTTCCATCTGGGCGGGTGTGCGGTCGGGCTCGGCGGTGGCGGGCTCCTTGGCCAGGCTAGCCACGCGGGCACGGTCGTGGCGCTTGTCCTGCTCGTCCATCATCTCGGCCACGCGGGTCAGCGTCTCATACTTGAGCAGCTTGCGCCACTGCTCGCGCTGGTCGGCGGCGTTGGCCGGGAAGGTGGATTTTTCGAAGTCCGTCTGGATAGTCTCCTCGTTGTCAAACGTGAAGGGCTTGGCCAGAATCTCGTGGGCCAGCGCCTGCATCTGCTTGGTGCGCTCAGCCATGAGCTTGGTGCTCAGGTCGAGAAATTCGTGCGTGCCGCGCTTGGTTTCGTCGTCAATGTCCGTCTGATACTTCATCAGCTGCGCGATATCGGACTGCAACAGGAATTTCTTGCGGTAGTCTAAACGCTTGAGCGCGAGGTCAAACACACGCTTGCTGAACGCATCATCGATGCGCTCGGGCTGGTAGTGCGCCTGCGACAAGCCTTGCACGATGGTACCCACCAGCACTTGCTCTTTGCCGGGCGCAGCCTGCGGGCCACTGTGCTCATAAAAGCGGTAAGAAGCCAACCCAAATACGGCGGCCACCAGGCCAGCGTAGGAGCCAATTTTGAGGCGGGGGGAGAACATTCAGGAAAAAATTAGGAAGAAAGCCAAATGTAGGGGCCGCGCGGCGGCTTGCCGCATGCCCAGTACCCTAAGTACGTCAAAAACGCCGACGAGGCTGCGAATAGTGCCGCTAAATGCGCTTCTTGCACCCTATTTCCGGCCAATCCCCCAGGTTTGTCGGCACAACCCGCTTATCTGCCTCTTATCATGACTGCTGCTACTACCCGCGCCGCCCTGCTGGGCCTAGCCGTGGCCGACGCCCTGGGCGTGCCCGTTGAGTTTATCAGCCGCGCGGTGCGCCGCCGCGACCCCGTGACCGGCCTGCGCGCTTACGGCTCTCACCACCAGCCGGCTGGCACCTGGTCCGACGATGCCTCGCTCACCTTTTGCCTGGCCGAAACCCTGGCCCGGCCCGGCGGGCTAGCCACCGCGCCCGACCTGGCCGACTTTGGCCGGCGCGCCATCAACTGGCTGGACAACGGCTACTGGACCGCGCACAACCAGAGGTTTGATGTGGGCGGCGCTACCCGGGCCGCCATCCAAAACCTCAAGCGCGGCGTGGCCCCTAGCCAAGCCGGCCCGCGCTCGGAATTTGATAATGGCAATGGCGCGCTGATGCGAATTCTGCCATTGGTTTTTCACCAAACCTGGCAGGCCGAACCGCTCGACCTAAATGCCGCCTGGGCGCTCACCGAGGCTGTGGCGAGTGTCACGCATGGCCACCCGCGCTCCACACTGGGCTGCTTTTTATATCTATTGGTAGCCCGCGGCCTAGCGGCCGGGCTAGCTCCTGCCAGTGCTTATGAGCAAATGCAGACCCTAGCCAACCACTGGCTGCAAAAGCAGGCAAAAGGCCAGGTTTTTTACGAATGGTCCAAGTATGGCGCCGTGCTGGACGGCAGCCTAGCCGACCAGCCCGAAGCTGACATAAGTTCTTCGGGCTACGTGGTGCACACCCTCGAAGCGGCCCTGTGGTGCCTGCTGCGGCACGATACCTACGCTGCCACGGTGCTGGCTGCCGTGAACCTCGGCGACGACACCGATACCACCGGCGCGGTAGCCGGCGGCCTGGCTGGGCTAGCCTATGGCGAAGCCGGCATCCCAGCCGAGTGGCTGGCCGGGCTAGCCCGTCGCGCCGACATTGAGGACCTGGCCGGGCGCCTAGCCGCGGCCGGCTAGCCCGGCTACTCGCCGCCCACCGCCGCCTGCGCCCGCCGCGCCGTGAGCGTAGCGCCCGCGCTGGCAGCCATTACCAGCATCACGGCCAGCCACTGACTGGGCGTGAGCTGCTCGCGCAGGAAAAGCCAGCCGCAGAGCGCAGCCGCGGCCGGCTCCAGGCTCATCAGGATGCTGAACGTGCGGGTGGGCAGACGCTTAAGGGCCTGCATTTCGAGGGTGAAGGGTAAGGCGCTAGACAGCAGGGCCAGTGCCGCGCCCAGCCCTAACAGGCGCGGGGTGAGATGGACTAATTGCCCGGCCGCCAGGCCGAAGGGCAGCACCGCCAGCGTGGCAAAGAGCACGCCCACCGCCACGGCCTCGTTGCCGGGCAATACCTCGGCCACGCGGCTGCCCAGCACAATGTATACCGCCCAGCAGCCGCCCGCCGCCAGGGCAAACAGCATCCCGACCACATCGATGCCGTGGCCGCCCCAGGGCGCGATGAGTGCGATGCCCGCTCCGGCCAGCACCGCCCACAGCACATCGAGCCAGCGGCGCGAGCCGGCCAGCGCCACCACCAGCGGCCCCACGAACTCAAGCGTCACGCCCAGGCCCAGCGGCACCCTGGCCAAGGCACAGTAAAACAGGAAGTTCATGGCCCCCAGCGCTAGGCCGTAGGGCACTACGGCCCGCCACTGCGCGGCACGCAATTGCCCTAGCCGGGGCCGCACGGCCACCAGCAGCATCAGGGCCGACAGGCCGATGCGCAGGCTGGCTGTGCCCGCCGCGCCCACCACCGGAAACAACCCTTTGGCAATGGCGGCCCCACCTTGCACACTAATAATGGCCAACAAAACGGCCGGCACGGGCGGCAACTGAAAACGGGAGGATTCGGGCATGGTGGCACAAAGCTAGCCCCGGCTTTGGCCACCACGCCCCAATCGCGCTAGGCCAGCAGCGCTGGCTTTTCCTTGTACACCTTCCACAAAAACTCGCCAAACAGCGTGTTGGCCCAGGCAAACCAGCTGCGGGTGAATTTCTTAGCGTCGTCCTTATGAAATGACTCGTGCATGAAACCCGTGCCGGCGTGGGTGGCCTTCAGGGTTTGAATGCAGCTGCGGATTTCGGCGTCGTCGGTGCTGGTGAGGCCGCGCATGGTAATGGCGATGGGCCAAATCATGTCGGCCCCCACGTGCGGCCCGCCGATGCCTTCGGCCGCGGCGCCTTTGTAGAAGAACGGGTTGGCCGCCGAGAGCACCAGCTTGCGGGTGTTCTGGTAAATCGGGTCGTTGAGGGGCAGCGCGCCCAGGTAGGGGAGGGCTAGCAGGCTGGGCACGTTGGCATCATCCATGAACAGGCGGCCGCCGTAGCCATCTACTTCATACGCATACACTTGGCCAAACTCGGGGTGCGCCACCAGGGCGTGCTGGCGCAGGGCCGCGGCCACTTCGTCGGCAAAGGCCATGAGGTCGTTGTAGCCCTGCTGCTCGTGGTGAATGTCGTAGAGCATGAGCGCGGCCTGGCGCAGGCTAGCCACGGCAAAGAAATTGCTGGGCACCAGAAACTGGAGCACCGTGGCATCATCGCTGGGCCGGAAAGCCGAGGCAATGAGCCCGCAGGGCCGCACCGGGTAGCCGTAGCCGGCCATAGGCTGGGTATCGGTGGCCTTGGCGGTTTCGCGCTGAAAGTGGTAGGGGCCCAGGCCAGTCTTGCGCTGCTGCTCGCGGAAGGTTTTTACAATCAGGTCAATAGCTTTGCGCCACTGCGCATCGAAGGGCTGCTGGTCGCCAGTGGCTTTCCAGTAGTGGTACCCTAGCCGGATGGGGTAGCAGAGCGAATCGATTTCCCACTTCCGCTCGTGCACGCCGGGCTGCATGTCGGTGAGGTCGGTTTTCCACTCGCCCACCTTGGTTTTGTCGCCGTAAAACGCATTGGCGTAGGGGTCTTGCAAGATGCACTGCGTCTGCCGGTTGATGACGCCCGCGATGAGCTGGCGCAGGGCCGCATCCTGCGGGGCGAGCGCCAGGTAGGGCCACACCTGGGCCGACGAGTCGCGCAGCCACATGGCGTCGATGTCGCCCGTAATGACGTAGGTATCGGGCCGCCCGCCGCGCGTGCTGTGTGTCACGGTCGTGTCGAGGGTGTTCGGGAAGCAGTTATTAAACAGCCACCCTAGCTCGGGGTCCTTTACCTGGCGCTGAAACTCGGTGATGGCTGCCTCCACGGCCTTGCTGCGAAAGTGCCGCTGGCCGGCCGCCGGCCGCACCACCGGAAAAACCGGGGCCGCTAGGGCTTCTAAAGACGAAAATGGCAGCAGTGGGCTAGCGGCCAGCAGGCTCGCGCCCCGCACAAACGAGCGGCGATGCATAAGAAAAAGCAATTGGGTAGGAGTGGGCAAAGATGCGCTAAAATCTTTTAGCAAACACCAGGAAAAAAGGCTGCCCGGACGCCGGGCAGCCTTTCGAAAGGTGCAGTAATACCACCCGATACTACTGCTTGGTGAAGCGGCGACTCAGCGTCTGCTGGTCAGGAGTCGTGACAACGAGCAGGTAGAGGCCGGCGGGCAGCGCGGCCACGTCGAGGCTGGTGCCCAGCGCGCCG
Organism: Hymenobacter sp. BT559; assembly: GCF_017571525.1. Lineage (GTDB taxonomy): Bacteria > Bacteroidota > Bacteroidia > Cytophagales > Hymenobacteraceae > Hymenobacter > Hymenobacter ginsengisoli. The sequence continues at coordinate 120,784 of NZ_JAGETY010000013.1, forward strand.
GTGCGCACCGCCTGGCCCACCGAGTTCAGCACGCGGTAGCTGCTGCCGGCCAGCGCTGGCGCAGTAGCCAAGCGCAGCTGGTCGGCCACAGGGTTGGGGTATAGGCCGAGCGGGTCGTCGTTTTGGGGGCTAGCGGCCGCGGCGGTGGGCGCAGCCATCCGGGCGGTGCCCTGCTTGGTAATGCGCACCCAGTTGAGGTTGTAGCCCCCCGTCTGGGCATACACCCCGAAGTTGTAGGTGCCCGCGTTGATAGTTACGGTATTCGATACGGTAGTCCAGTTTTGCCAGCCGCCGGTGGCCGGAACGGTCGTATTGCCCAGCTGAATGGCACCCGCGTTCAGGTCCGACGAGATAGTGCCGCCGCTAGCCCCGCTGGCCACCCGGTACTCGATGAGGTAGGTACCAGTAGTAGGAATGGCAATACTGTTCCACACTAGGTAGTCACCCGGGTCGATATAGCCCATATCCTGACCGCCTTCTGAGCAGGTTTCGAGTACCATGCCGTTGTTGACATTAGCCGCCTCGGCTTCGAGCTGCTTGCTGAAGGCCGAGGCAAGGGCCTGCACGCGCAGCGAAGAGGTTTTATCGTTCCAGTTGCCCGTGCCCAGGACGTTGTTTACCAGGCAGCTGTTGCTGGCCGTGAGCGTGAGCACCCCGCCGCTGTAGTTATCGTTCTCATACAGCACCACCTGGTAGCCGCTGTTGATTTGCAGCGAGGAGATGTCATCGTTGAGGATGCCCTTGGCTTGCAAGGCGCTCAAGGTGTAGTCGCCCACGGGCAAGGCCACGGCCGTACCCCCATAGTTGCAGTCCTTGTAGAACGTGGCCACGCCCGTGCCCGTTGGGCTGGTAGACTGCCCCACGAAGCCGCCCCAGGTAGCTACCACCTTGGTGGGCTGCGGCGTTTGGAGCGTGCTCGACTGGTCGGCCACGTCGTCGTAGGCGAAGCCATAGCTCAGGTTATCGACGCTGATGCCGGGCAGGTGCCAGAAGCGGGCATAGTAGTTCATGGGCGCCGTCTGGTAAAAGCCTGCCACGTTGTAAAAATCCTGCTGCCCGGCCACGGCGCTAGCCACGCTGATGGCGTGACGGTTAACGGCCGCCGTAAGCTGAGCCTGCACCACGAGGTCGCAGTCGCCGTCGCTATTGCGGGTGGCTAGCACGCCCTTACCCTCGAAGGCTTCCTGCGTGGTGGGCTCGCGGGTGATGATGCCGGTGCGGCCATTGTAGGCGCCCGACTGGCCTACCACCACGAGGCGGTTGTCGGCCCCCACGCGACCCTTAAATACGCCGGCATTGCCCGCATTGAAAATCAAGTCCTCGTTCTTGTACTTGGCCCAGATGGCGTCGAGGTACCCCTTAAAGTAGTTGCCGTAGGCGCCGGCCGTGGTGCCGTTGGTACCATCCTGAAAATCGGGCGTCTTGCTCGGAAACGAGATTACGCCGGTCGTGCTGTTCACCGTGCCCTGAAACTCGGTGGGCACGTTGGCCTTGTAAGCGCTCACAATATCGGCGGCCGATTTCAGCTCGCCCGTTTTCTTATAGTAGCCATTGCCGGTCAGCTCCAGGCCCATCGGGAAGTTGAAGGCATCGACGCGGGTGGTATTGCCAAAGAAGCCACCCGAGTTGTTGGTCAGCTCAATGGTTTCGTAGATGATGCCCGTGTTGGGGTCGGTCGAGTTTTGCGGATTGGGTGCCGTGTAGCCCGAGGGCGAGCCGCTAGCCCCGAAAAAATAGAAATACAGCTGCTGCCCCCGCGAGATGTACACCCGGCAGCCCGCAATAAACGGCAGGTTGAAGGTGTGATTCGGAATGTTGCTGAGCTTGGTAAAGCAGGCGGCATACTTCGAGTTGGCGCCCGGCCCGGTATTGCCGTTGATGGTAGGGCCGGTCACGGTGTTGTAGCTGCTGCTCATGGGCAGCACCTGGCTGTTGGCCGCGTTCACCCACACGTGGTTGTTGTTGGGGTCGATGCCCACGATGGCCACGTAGAGGTCCGCGTCGGCGGTGGTCGAGTTGTTGTTAATCGTGAACGGCAGGTTGCCGTTGCCCTGGGCCTGGCTGCGCTGCGGCAGCAGTATACTCAGTAAAAGCAGCCCTAGCAGGGCAAAGAGTGAAGGTTTTCTCATGGAAAAGGAGTTGGGTGGGAATGGTATGAAATGCAGAACCCGGCCCGGCCAGCTGCGCGCAGCTAACCCCGGCAGCCTCGCGGCTACCTGCGCAAAACCCGGAATTCTCAATCGTGCCCTGGCCAGAGCTGCCACCGTTTGCTAGCCCCGGCAAGGGCCCAAAAGCAAGCGGCAGCGGGCAAATGTAGCGGTCCTGCTCAGGCAAAAAAACTTGTTTGGAAGCTCGCAAGTCCCATATTTTGAACGCCTTAACGGTTAAGGCGCACGGCCGGGGCGCTTACTTCACCACCAGCCCGCCCAAGGTGTGGCAAGCACCAAGTCGGAGCAGCCAGCCAGGGCAGCTACCCTCCACCGGTTATTGCGCTTAAAAAACAAGGGCGTTGCGTACTATTTTTTGTTTTTTGCAGGAAAAGAGGGAGTTAAGAAGCTTCAAACGCTCCTTTGGTCGTTGCCTACAGACCGAGGCTGACTCGCCGGCCCGGCAAACAGTAACCTGCTGCCGAGGTTGGCGCGTAAGCAGCGCAATCCTTTTCCTCCTGAACTCATGCATTTTATTCGCTTTGTACTGCCCGCCGGGCTGGCGCTGCTGGCCGCCTGCACGGGCGGCCCCGGCACCGAAAAATCGACCAGCGTAGCCACTCCGCCGCCCGTGCCCACTTCCGAAAGCGCCAAGCAGCTTGTGTCGGTGGCCACCTCCGATACCATCTGGAACGGCGTGGCCGTGAGTGACAACGACCGGGTGTTCGTGTTGTTTCCGCACAACGAGGGCAGCCCCGGCACGCGCATCGGCGAGCTGAAGGACGGTAAGGTGACGCCCTGGCCCACCCGCGCCTGGAATACCTGGAAGAAAGAAGGCGACCCTGCTAAGCAAGCCTTTGTCCGCGCCAACTCGCTGCGCTTCGGCCCCGACGGCCTGCTGTGGATTGTCGACACCGGCACACCCAAAAGCGATGCACCGCCCATCACCGACGGGCCCAAGCTGCTGGCCTTCGATATTGCCAAAGGCCAGCTGGTGAAGACGATAGGGCTCGATAAGCTGGTGAAGCGCAAGAGCTTTGTGGACGACCTGCGCTTTCACGGCGACATGATTTACGTGACCGATGCCGGCGCGCCGGGCCTTATCATTCTCAACCAGAAAACCGGCCAGGGCCGCCGCCTGCTCGACGATGATAGTACCACCACCGCCCGCCGCCCCATGCTGGGCGAGGGCAAGAAAATGGTGAAGCCCGACGGCAGTGACGTGAAGCTGCACGCCGACCAGATGGAGGTATCGCCCGATGGCCAGTACTACTATTTCCAAACCGCCGCCGGCCCTATGTACCGCGTCGAAACGAAATACTTAGACGACCCCAAAACCACCTCAGCCGACCTGGCCAAGCAGGTGCAATACTTCTTCAACTCGCCCACCTGTGGCGGCACCACCATCGACTCGGCCGGCAACCTCTACGTGGCCGACGCCAACGAAAAGCGCATCCTGAAAGTGACGCCCGATGCCAAAAGCAGCGTGCTGGTGCAGGACCCGCGCCTCATCTGGGCCGATGCGCTCTGGATAGACCACGGCGGCAACCTCTGGATTCCGGTGCCGCAGATGAACCGCACCGCCGGCTTCCAGAAGGGCGTCGAAACGGTGGCCTTCCCGGTGCACTTGTTTAAAATGCCCATCGGGGCCCAGCCGTTGCGCGACTAGTTAGGCAAGGCTAGCGATGCTAAAAATCGTTTGTCCTTGCGAGCGCAGCGTGGCAATCGCATCCGAATGATACCCGCGCCAATCGTTCGGCTAGGGTCGTTCTGGGGCGATTGCTTCGCAGGCTCGCAAAGACAGGCGAGTTTGGTTGCTATTCAGTTAATTTCTGGCCCTGAATGGCGGCTGCCATCAGCTCTGGAAACTTAGCCGGGGAGCAGGCAAAGCTGGAGATTCCCAGCGCCGCCAGCTGCTCGGCCAGGCGGCGGTCGAAGCTCGGGGCGCCCTCGTCGGAGAGGGCTAGCAGCACCACCAGGTTCACGCCGCTAGCCTTGAGGGCGGCGGCCCGCTTGAGCATTTCGCGGGCATCACCGCCTTCGTAGAGGTCGGTCACGAGCACCAGAATCGTATCGGTGGGCCGCGTAATGAGCTGCTGGCAGTAGCTGAGCGCCAAGTTGATATCGGTGCCACCCCCTAGCTGCACGCCGAAGAGTAGGTCTACCGGGTCGCGCAACTCTTCGGTAAGGTTTACCACCGCCGTGTCGAAGACCACCATGTGCGTTTTCACGGCTCGCAAGGAGGCTAGCACCGCCCCAAACACGCCCGCGTATACCACCGAGGCGGCCATCGAGCCGCTTTGGTCGAGGCAGAGCACGATTTCCTTGAGGGCCTGCCCGCGCCGGCCGTGGCCCACCAGCCGCTCCGGAATAATCGTGCGGTGGCTGGCCTGGTAGTGCTTGAGATTGGCCTTGATAGTTGCGCCCCAGTTAATTTCGTGGTAGCGCGGGCGGGGGTTGCGCACGGCGCGGCTCAGCGCGCCCTGCACCGCCTGGCGCAGCGGCTGGGCCAGCTTTTGTTCCAGCTCGCGCACCACCTTGGCCACTACCTCGCGGGCGGTGGCCTTAGCCTTGGCGGGCATTACGCGGCCTAGCGAGAGCAGGGTGGCCACGAGGTGCACATCGGCCTGCACGGTGCGCAAGATTTCGGGCTCCAGTAGCAACTGGTTGAGGCCCAGACGGTCCATGGCGTCCTGCTGCATCACCGCCACTACCTCCGTAGGGAAATACTGGCGGATGTCGCCCAGCCAGCGGCTCACGCGCGGGGCCGAGGCACCAAGGCCGCCTTTGCGCTCGCCATCGTAGAGGGCGGTGAGTACCTGGTCGAGGGCGCCGTAGTCGGCGGGCATCTCCACCGCGTTTTCAGCATCGGCCGCGGCGCCGAGCACCAATTTCCAGCGGGCGGCAGTGGGGTTGTCGGGCATGGGTAATAGCTTACTGGAAGAAATCGCGGTTTAGCCGCTTCCCCCACCCATGCTGGTCTTGTAGCGTGAAGGGAGAACGCTGGAAATTTTCAATCAAGGGCAACGGGTGATTATTCGCTAGCATATAGCGAACCACTTGCAGCGTTGATTCGAGCGTTGCGGGACTGTGGGTTCTCACCCCAGCATACAGATTACCCCGACCAACTTCAATTATCTCATCTATGCAGGCCAGCAACTCCTGCGATAAGTGTTGGTAAGGTTTATAATCATATTTCTGACCAGGAATTTCCGAATCGGGTATGAAAGGCATAATAAGCTCTTCCCAATCACTCAAATCAGGGTTACTCGTGAAGTCCCAAAGCGCATCAAGTAGCGGCTGAAACTCTACTTCATTGAGTTTTTCATCCCGGATTATTATTTCTAAGCAGGTAATGGCATAAGCCATTCGGCCAGTTATTGAGACTAGCTTTAACTGCTCAGTTAGTTGATGCATGGGGAGCGGCTGAATGCGAGTTTGACCACCGAGAAAATATTTCAACTGCGCAAGAAATTGATACATGTTCGATGCTAGGCGAAAAAATCGCCGGGGTCGGTCTGGCTGAGGTACTTGTGCAGTTTGCCTAAATCGCCGAACTGCGGCAGCACCAAAGCCATAAACTGGCGCACGGCAACCAAGCTGTCGGCGTAGGCGAGAAAGGCGGCGCCTTCCTCGTCGAATTCTAAGTGGTCAAGCAGCTCAGGTTGAAATTCTTCGATAATGGTTTCAATATGCTCGCGCCAGCTGGGGCCGTTGCCGCCGTAGCCGTGGTTTTCGAATACGTGGCAATAGTCATCCAACTCGCTTAAATCGGCCAGAATGACGAACTGGCGGGCAGTATCGGCTGGGGCTTTGGCGGCCGCCACTTTGAAAGGGTAGGTCGGGGACATGCGGTAAGGTAAGTAGATGGGGATAGTAACGCGGATTTTCAGTCCGCGAACGAGCGCATTTGTTACTCGCGGACTGAAAGTCCACGCTACTACCCAGCCGGCGCGCCCAGCAGCATGCGCAGCACCGGCAGCACCCGGGCACCGCGCTCCCAGTCAAAATCCAAGGCCTCGGCCGCCGCTAGGGGCGCCGTGGGGCCAGCCGCGGCAAGGTCCATAATTTGCCGGCGCTCGGGCGGCGAAAACTCGGCGAAAGCCCGACGCAGCAGCGGCACAGTTTCGCGGAAAGTGTCTTCGGTGAGGCTGCCCAGCCAGGTATCGAGCAGGTCGAAGAGGGCGCGGTGATGGATGAGCACCAACCCCGAGCCGCGCAAAAAGCCCTCTATCCAGGCCGTGGCGTAGGCCGTGGGCTGGGCGGAGGCTAGCGCCAGGCCCAGGGTGGTGGCCGTGGCCTCGGCATCGGCCCGCCGGGCATTGAAGAGCAGGCGGGCGGCGGCCCCGGCCAGCAGGCCCTGGCTGGCGGCACTGTGCTGCACGGCCGCCAGTGCCGCGTACCAATCGGCTTCGTGGCCAGCGTCTTGCAGCAGCCGGATGGCCTCGTGGCTAGCCTCTATCTTTTCGAGCAGGGGCCGGGCGGCATCGAGGTCTAGCCCGGTGCAGGCGGCGGGCAGGCCGATGGCCAGGCGCGGCACTAGCTGCTGCACCACCTGGGCTACCTGGGCGGTGTCGGTGCGGCGCACGTTGCCGTAGCGCAGCACCTGAGCCAGCGGGGGCAGGGCGGTGAGCAAGTGCGTCACGTCGCGGGTGTCGGCGGCCAGGGTTTCGAGGCGGGCCACCAGCGCCCCGATGGCCGGGCCGAGGTCGGCGCGCAGGGCTTCTTCGAGCAGGCTGCTCACGGCATCCAGGGTGGGGGCCTCGGCGGCGCGGGCGGTGGCACGGGCGGCAGCGGCGGCCAGCACGGTATTGCCCCAGCGGCCGGCGTCGAGCACGGCCAGCGTCATTTCGGGCGGCCAGGCCAGCTCCCATTCTTCGTGAAAGGTGCCGGCTTTGCCGCCCGCCACGGTCTGCGGCTTACCCCACCTGATGTCGAGCAGGCGCAGGCGGTGCAGCAGGTGGCTGCGCAGCAAGTGCGTTTCCTGACGCAGGTCGAGGGCTAGCGGCTTGCGGTCGGGCTCGGACTTAAGGCGCAGCGTTTTCTGCTGCTGAGCCAGGTCTTGCTGTAAGGGCGTGGCGGGCTGGCCGGCCGGCACGGCGCCCAGCTTTTCGCCGATTACCAACTCCTTTTGCACCACAGCTAAGCCTTCGGCGTAGCCACCGCCTAGCAGCGCCACGGCCGCCTCTTGCAGCTCGGCGATGCCCGGCAGGGCTAGCCCGCGCACGGTGGCCAGCGTATCGGCCAGGCGCACGGCCTCGATGGCGTGGGCCGACGAGGCGTCGAGGTCCTGGCCGCGCAGCAGGCGGGCGGCGCGCACCATCCACTGCGTCACGACCGTGGCGCGCGGCTCGGTAAAGAGCAGCTCGTACCAGGCCGGCGAGAGCACGCCTGCCCCATAGCCCGAGCTCACCGACAGGCGCTCGTAGGTCCAGGGTATCCAGGTAGCGGCGATGGGCGTTTTCTTCAGGCCTTTTAGCAGGGCCTTGTCTTCTTTCTTTTGAAAATCGGGGTTGGTGAGCACCGGCGCGTGCCAGGCGCCGCACACCACGGCCACCCGCGCGTAGCCCTGAGCCAGGGTGGCGCGCAGGGTTTCGCGCATGTAGGCCTCGCGCAGCAGGGTTTCGGCAGTTTCGGGGCGCTGCGACTCTTCCCGCAGGGCAGTCATCAGCTCCAGCACCAGGGCAAACGTGTCGGCATTGCCAGGCGCGTGTTCGAGGTAGGTTTCCCACCACTGCTCGGGGTCGGTGTAGCCGGCTAGCCCCGCCAGGTAGGCCACGGGGTCCGTCGCAAGCGGCGAATCAGGAATAAGAAGGCCAGCCCCAGTGTTGGCAGTCGCTTCTGCTTCTGAGTCAAAGGCTTCTGATGCCGTGGCATTGTCAGGCGAAGAATCTGTAGGCTCGGTTTTCGCTTGTTCTTCCAAGGGTACTGAAAGCGCTTCCTTCGGCTGCCGCAGCCCTAGCGGCAGGTCGAAGCAGCGCACGTGCGCGCCCGTGCGCTGGCACCAGCGCACGGCCTGCCACTCGGGCGAAAACTCGGCGAACGGCAGAAACGACGCCTGGCCCTGCTGTTTGGGGTTGTATAGTAGCAACGCCACCGGAGGCAGCAGCTCGGGGTCGGCAAGGGTGGCTAGCGCGGCCTCGCCATCGGCCGGGCATTCGAGCAGTACGATGTCGGGCCGGTAGGCATCGAGCGCGGCTACGAGGCTGGCGGCGCTGCCGGGGCCGTGGTGGCGAATACCAAAAAGACGAAAATCGGTGGGCATACCTGGGTGGCCGGTTGACCAAAAGGCTATTTGTCAGCTTTTAATAAAAAACGAATGCCTTGTAGAATCCTGTTAAAGAAGGGAGGAGTTGGAGGTGAATTGAGTAGCCCGGAGATTTTCTGCCAGCTTTACATCGATTACCAGCGTGATGAACTGCTTGGATTTACGCTGCTGGCATACAACGATGATGCGTTCGCACGTGCCAGCGTACCAGTCGATTATATAAACCTTGGCGCCGGGCGCAAAATGCTTAGTGCCATAGCGGGTTTCGGTGCCACCGGGGCCGTAGGGCCGCTCGGGGATACTATTGGCAACGGCTGCCCGGTAGGAGGTATTTTCCGAAGACATGCGTAGCAGGTGGCAGGTTTAGTGTGGTTTTGCGCTAAATTTAGGCAGTAGGCTGCCTGTCGGCGTCCGGCTTTATAAGGCTGCTGGTTCCACTTATGTAATGGAGATACCTTTATTTTCTACTGAATCCTTACACATTGCCTACCGGCCCGACCTTGGCCAGCTTACTGCCCGCTGGCTGCGCTCGGTGTCAGAGGCTGAGCTGCGCGATGGCTACACGGCCTTGCGCCGCGCGGCCCTGCACTACCAGTGCGGCCGCTGGCTTATCGACTCGCGCCGGCGAACCAACCGCCGCCTCAACGGCCCCGAGTGGGTGACTACCCAGTTTTTGCCTCAGGCGCAGCAGGCGCTGGGCCAGCCGCTGCGGGTGTGCTTTCTGGTGCTGCCCGACTACCTGGCCAGCCTACCCACCGCCGCCACTGCGGCCCCGCCCGGCAGCCCAGTGCAGTTCGCGCGCTTCGTAGATGAGGGCGCAGCCAATGCCTGGCTAGGGCAGAGGTAGGCACCGAAAGAGCCCAGGCCCTGCCTGCGGTGGGGCGCGCGGTAGGTAAAAGATTGATTTGGCAGTACCTACGCGGAAAATCGGGGGCTAGTCAGTAGCTTTCGCCTATGTACGTATCATTCGCTAGCCGCCTGCTTTGGGGAGTTCTGCTGCTGGGGCTGCTGCCGCTGAGTGGCCGGGCCCAGCTGCCCGCCACCGACCAGCGCGCCAGCCTGCGCGCCCAGCTACGCACCTTGCCCGCCGATACCAACCGGGTGCTGCTGCTCATTCAGCTAGGCCAGCAGTACGAGGCCAGTCAGCACGATTCGGCCAAGGCGCTGTACCGGCGAGCCGGCCGCCTCAGCGAGCAGCTGCACTACCCGCTGGGTGTGGTAAAATATATTGCCAACTACACGAGCGTACTGAACACGGAGGGGCGGTTTGCCGAGTCGGAGCAGCTTAACAAGCAAGGTATTGCGCTGAGCATGCAGCACCATTTCCGACGCTACCTGGCCGTGTCATATGGCAACCTGGCCAATGTGTACCTGCGGCAGGAAAAGTATCCGCTGGCCATTGCCACCCAGCTCAAGGCGCTGCCCGCCTTTGAGGCCATTCACGACACCGCCTCGCTGGCTATGCTCACCAATAATATCAGCGTGTGCTACCAGTACCTGCACCAGGATGCTGCTGCCCTGCGCTACGGCCAGCAGGCCCTCGCGCTGGCCCGGCCCTTGCACAACGACTTGACGCTGGCCATGATTAATAACAGCCTGGGCAATGCCTACAAAGGCTTGGGGCGCCTGGCCGAAGCTACCCAAGCGCTGCGGCGCAGCTACGCGCTGGGCCAGCGCCTGCATTATGTGGATGCGCAAAAAAGTGCTGCCATTAACCTGGCCGATATTGAGGTGCAGCAGGGCCGGCCTGCGCAGGCGGTGCCGCTGTACCAAACCGCCGAGCAGCTGGCCGATTCGCTCCACGATGCCGAAGGCCAGGCCGACGCCTGGAAGGGCCTGGGCCGGGCCTACTTTGAGCTGCGGCAGCTGGGCCCGGCCCGGCAGTATGGGTATCGGGCCCTGGCTGCGGCGCGGCAGCTAGGGGCTAATAAAGTGGTCCTCGACTGCTACGACCTGCTGGCCGACGTGGCCGTGGCCCAGGGCCAGCTACCCACCGGGCGCCAGCTGCGCCGCCGGGCCGACGCGCTCGGCGACAGCATGTTGAATACAGCCGTGGTGCGCAGCGCCCAAGAGGTAGAAACCCGCTACCGCGTGCAGCAGCAGCGCGCCGTGGTGGCCCGGCAGCAGCAGGCCCTGGCCCAGCAGCGCCGCTGGCTGCTGGCCACGGGCGCGGGCGTGGGGCTGCTCGGGCTGCTGCTTTTTACTACCTACCGCTACTTCCGGCAGCGCCACAAGCTCGATGCCCAACGCCTGCAAACCCTGCACGCCGAGGCCGAAGCCCAGCGCCTGCAGGCCCTGCTCGACGGCCAAACGCAGGAGCGCCAGCGCATCAGCCAGGAAATGCACGACGACCTCGGCGCCGGCCTCACCGGCATCATGTACCTGAGCCACGCCTTGCAGGGGCCGCCGGCGCAGGCTGCCCCGGCGGCGGCACGCATTGGCGAGGCGGCTAGCCAGCTTTCGGCCAAGATGAACGAAGTTATCTGGACCCTGAACGACGCGCACGATACCCTGGAGTCGCTGGTGCAGTACCTGCGCCTGCAGATGGCCGAGCTGCTCGACAACGCCGGCCTCGACTATCAGTTTGAAACCGACGACGACCTGCCCGCCATGCACGTGCCCAAGGAACTGCGCCGCAATGTGTACCTGGTGGTGCGCGAGGCCGTGCACAATGCTATAAAGCACGCCGGCGGCCGGTGCGTGGCCATCAGCATGCACATGCAAGGCAGTGAGCTGGAAGTATGCGTGCGCGACGATGGTCGCGGCTTGCCCGTTGGCGACGACGGCCCGGCGGCTAGGCCCTTCGGCAATGGGCTAGCCAACATGCGCCAGCGCGTGGCGCAGCTCGGTGGCCGGCTGCGCTTCGACACGAGCAATGCGGGCACGCAGGTGTGCCTGTCGGTTCCGATACTGTAGGCGAGTGAACCGCTTCATCCCGCATTAGTCACCCGCCGGGCGGGGGCCGGCCCTGCTCCCTGCTTTATTCCCATCCAACGTTCGTGCTATTGCCGGACCCGCGTAAACGTCTCAACTTCACGGCATGGAAAAAACCCGCATCAGCGTGGTCGAGGATTTACCCGACATTCGGGAGGGCCTGCGGTTCTTGCTCAATCAAACCACCGAGTTTACCTGCCTGGCCGCCTACGCCTCGGCCGAAGAGGCCTTGGCCGACCTGCGCCCCGGTTGCCTGCCCGAGCTGGTTATCATGGATATCAGCCTGCCGGGGCTGAGCGGCATCGAATGCATCCGGCAGGCCAAGCGGCGCTTTCCGGCCGTCGAGTTTGTGGTGTTCACCGTGTTTGAGGACAGCGAGCAAGTATTTGCGGCCCTGGCGGCCGGGGCCAGCGGCTACCTGCTCAAGCGCACGCCACCCCACAAGCTGGTCGACGCCCTGGTAGAGCTGCGCGACGGTGGCTCGCCCATGAGCGCCAGCATTGCCCGCAAGCTGGTGGCCACGTTTCAGCCGGCGCCCGCGCCCGCCGAGACACCCGGCGAGCTTTCGCCCCGCGAGCACGACGTGCTGGCGGCCCTCGCCAAAGGCCTGCTTTACAAGGAGATTGGCGCCAAGCTGGGCATAAGTGTGCACACCGTGCGCCAGCACATTCATCGCATTTACCAGAAGCTTCACGTGCAAAACCGTACCGAAGCGCTCAACAAATTCTTCGACCGCTAGGGCCTACCCCCTAACGTTTGTTCTATTGACAGCCCCTGGGGCAAATAGCTAGGTTTGCAGCGTACTTAACTCGTTCGCTATGAAACAGCTGCCCGCCTCTCTTGGCTCACTTTTGACCATCCTGCGGCCGGTGGCTGGTGCGGCGCTGCTGCTAGCGGCGCTGGGGCCGGCAGCCAGCCGGCCGGCTCCTCCCTACAAAGGCGACCCGGCTACCAAGGTCGATTTTACTTTCTCAGGCGCCGGGCATACCAATGAGCAGGTGCACCTGCGCGATATATATCCGGAAGTGCCCGCCCCCCATGCCGTCTTCTACCACGAAGGCATGATGCAGGGTGTGCCGGGCCCACTGGTGGAGCTGCGCACCGAAAAGCAAGGCCCCAAGCTGTGGAGTATGAAGCTGCTGCTCGAAGGCTCGCCAGAGTCGGCTAGCCTGCGCATCGCCAGCGCCGAGCCGGCCCTGGTGTATAATGGCGGTGAGCCGAAGCAGCAGGCGTTTTTTGGGCAGCTATTTCTTCCGCCCCTGAAGCGGGGCACGCTGAGCGCGCACTTTCTGCCCGCGCCCAAGGGCCGCCTGCGCGGCACGTTTGCCGGCACCCTCATCACCGACAGTGGCGAAGAAGTGACGGTGCGCAACGGCAGCTTCGACCTGCCCCGCCTCCCCGATATCAACTAAGCCCCTGTACAAGCGCGTGCAGCAGCGCCTCCTGGCGTTCGGGCGGCCGTGCTGCCAGGGCCATTGTTGCGCCACCACGCCAGGTGGCGATGCTACAGCTTGATGGCGAAGGTCTTTGCTACTGCTTTTTCCTGCCGCGCTACGCGGCTCTCACCCTTATTACGACACTTTTCTGATGAAAACCTACTACGCTTTGCTGTTCGCGCTGCTGCTCGGCGCCACCAGCGCCCACGCCCAATTCAACTTATCGGAGCTCGGCAATCGCGCCAAAAACGCGGTAAATAACCGCCTGAACCAGCGCACCGACCAGGCCATCAATAAGGCCCTCGATAAAACAGAGGGCGCCGCCAAAAACGCCGCGGGCACTGCCCCCAGCGCCAACAGCCCCGCTAGCCCCGGCACGGACCCAGCCGGGGGCGAGCGCACCGGCACGCGCTACGACTTTGTGCCCGGCACCAAGGTGCTGTTTGAGGATAAGCTGGCGGGCGAGCCGGTGGGTGAGTTTCCGGCGCGCTGGCAGTTACAGCAGGGCAGCGCCGAGCTGGTGAGCACCAGCGGGCAGCTGGCCATTGCGCTGCAAAAAGACACTCGTATCAGTCCGCTCATCAAGCAGACTAATTATCTGCCGGCAGTTTTTACGCTCGAAATGGACGTGTTTTTAGTGCCTCACCAGCACATGGATGTGTTTTTCTGGGATGAGCGCCAGCACCACCAGCCCACCAACGGCGACCTGGCCGCGCTGGAAGTGACGGAGCGCGGCATCACGATGCCCGACCGCCAGCTGGGCCAGGAGCTACCCGAGCCCACCAGCACGGAGGGCCACTGGCACCACGTGGCGCTGGCCTTCAACCAGCGCAGCCTCAAGGGCTACCTCGACCAGAACCGCACCCTCAACGTGCCCGATGTAAACGGCCGCCCTACCTCGCTCACGCTAGGGGCCCGGCCCACGTATGGCGAAACCAAGCCGCTGCTCATTCGCAATGTGCGGCTGGCTGAGGGTGGCAAAGACCTCTACGCCCGCCTCATGACCGATGGCCGCATCGTAAGCCACGACATTTTATTTGACCCTGGCCAGGCTGTCATCAAACCCGCCTCGCAGCCCGCCCTCGACCAGCTGGCCAGCCTCCTGCAGAGCCAGCCCACGCTCCGCTTCAGCGTAGAAGGCCACACCGACAGCGATGGCGACGCCGCCGCCAACCTCAAGCTCTCGCAGGCCAGGGCCGAGGCCGTGCGCGCCGCCCTGCTCAAAAGTGGCATCGCCGCCGACCGCCTCACCGCTAGGGGCCTGGGCGAAACCAAGCCGCTTGACCCCAGCAACACGCCCGCTGCCAAAGCCCAAAACCGGCGCGTCGAGTTTGTGAAATTGTAGCTAGCCTGGCACACACTAAGGCTGTAGCAGCTCAAATGACTGCCCGTTCCAAATGCCCGCGCCATCGTTCTGCGTCAGTAAAACCAGCTTGCCCTCGCCAAGCGGCAGCATGGCTAGGACGTTCATGGGCGACCCAACTGCATCGGGCTGGCCATAGCGCCAATGAAGCTTAGGCTCAAATACCTTGTGCCAGCTAGCCAGCTTGGCAAGCGAGCCCCCGTAGGTGGCTGCATACACCCCTAGCTGCGAATAAAAATAAAGCTGGTTCGTGGCAGCATCGTAGGTGGCAGGTCCAATGTAGGGTTGCTCCGTAAAGGTTGGCTGCTTGGTCGGTATCGTGTCGCGGTCGGCCCAGGTATTGTAGATAATACGGGCCCCGGTGTTAGTGAATTCAGCTAGTGTGCCAGAGGTCATCATATGCTGTAGGCCCGACGAAACTCCTACTCCATCTCGAAGCTGAAAGAACGACTTAATTGGGTTTAGCTCTATGTTGAACTTGTTGAATCGCAGATTGATGTATTCGTGTTTATTCGTGTCGAAGGTAAAGATATTGCCGCCCCACTCGCCATAGCCAAAGCCTATCCATAGCCGGTCTTCGCTATCCATAAAGTAGGTAGCGGGCTGGCCAAATCCGGTCAGCTGCCGCAGTTGGCTATTGGGTGAAGAAGCTGGCAGGTAGCTTTTGCCCGTTTCAACATCAAGTACTCCCTTGCCAGTGATGGCAAACACGTGGTGCTGGCGGTTGGCCGCGATGCCAAAAGTGACAGCTGGCATCTTGCCTATTGTTTCCCAGCCCGATTTGGCCACGTTCCAGCGTTCCAGCCGACTGCCAATTTGAGCCAGGACGTTATCACCATCATTGGCTAAATGCTGGGCAGTAACTGCGGCGACCAAGGGTAACTGCTGTAGGGTGCCCTGCGCATTGTATACCTCAATTTTGCCGGTAGATGTTAAAAGCCAGGCAAAGTGCTTGACGACGAGCAATTCACGATAGCTTTTTTCCGGCGTAGAGGCCATAGCGCAGCCCGGCAGCCAGGGTAATGCTACAACCAGCAAGATGAATGCTAGGCAACGCGCCAGGTAGTGTAAACTTGGTTTCATGGATGGCATGTGGGAATGACTACTGAACGGGCACCATACCCGCCTCCCTGATGCCGAGCCTGCACTAATTGCATAAGTTTCACTCCACCACCTCCCGGCACGCCCGGTACAAATCCTGCCAACCCTCACGCTCTTTCACCACGGTTTCGAGGTATTCGAGCCATACCACGCGGTCGGGGGCGGGGTCTTTGATGACGGCGCCGGTGAGGCCGGCGGCCAGGTCGGCGGCGCGCAGGGTACCATCGCCAAAGTAGGCCGCTAGGGCCTGGCCGGCGTTCATCACCGAAATAGCCTCGCCGGTGCTGAGCGTGCCGCTGGGGCTCTTGAGCTTGGTTTTGCCGTTGTCGGTGCGGCCCTGGCGCAGCTCCCGAAACACCGTGACGAGCCGCTGAATCTGGGCCAGGGCCGGCGCCTCGGCGGGCAGCTGCAGGGAGCGGCCCTGCTTCTCGACGCGGGTTTGCACAATGCGCACCTCCTCGTCGAGGCTAGCGGGCAGGGGCAGCACCACGGCATTGAAGCGGCGGCGCAGGGCGCTGCTCAGCTCGTTCACGCCGCGGTCGCGGTCGTTGGCCGTAGCAATTATATTGAAGCCCTGGGTGGCTTGAATCTCGGTGCTCAGCTCGGGTATAGGCAGCACTTTTTCGGATAGCATGGTGAGCAGCGTATCCTGCACATCGCTGGGGATGCGGGTCAGCTCCTCGATGCGCACGAGCTGGCCATCCTGCATGCCCCGGTAGAGCGGGCTGGGCACCAGCGCAGCCAGCGAGGGGCCCTCGGCCAGCAGGCGGGCGTAGTTCCAGGAGTAGCGCAGGCTGTCTTCGGCGGTGCCGGCGGTGCCCTGAACCAGCAGGTTGGTGTGCCCGCTGATGGCGGCCGCCAGGTGCTCGCTCACCCAGCTTTTGGCCGTGCCGGGCACCCCTAGCAGCAGCAGGGCGCGGTCGGTGGCCAGGGTAGCCACCGCAATTTCGATGAGCCGCCGCTGGCCAATGTACTTGGGCTCGATTTCAAAGCCATTGTCGAGCTGGCCGCCCAGCAGATACGTGACCACGGCCCAGGGCGACAGCTGCCAGCCCGGCGGCTTGGGGCGGTCATCGGCGGCGCGCAGGGCGGCCAGCTCTTCGGCATACAGGTCTTCGGCGTGGGGGCGGAGGGCGGTCATTTTATTAGTGAACAGTTAATAGTTAACAGTGAGCAGGTAAAGGACGAGGTGAGGGGCAAAAAAAGAACATCCTGCTGACGCAGGAAGCATCTCGATTGCGCTGCCAGGGTTGCTAGCCCAACGCTTCGGGCGAGATGCTTCCTACGTCAGCAGGACGTTCTATGCAGGCTAGGAGAGATTACCAAGAAAGGTATAGTAAAACCAAACAGTAAATTATTCCAGCAGGCTAGCCGCCAGCCGGGGCCGCAGCTCCAGCAACTCCAGCATTTGCGTCACTTCCTCGGCAAAGCGCGGCTGCACGTCGGAAAGCTCGCCCAGGCCGGCGGTGAGCCGGGCCAGCAGGCCGGGCTCGGCACTAGCCCCTAGCGCGAATAACAGGCTACGCACGGCCTGGTCGAGGTCGGTTTGCTCGGGCGCCCACGAGGCCGGCTGGCGCAGAGCGGCGCGCAGCAGCGGCAGCGCCCGCTGCCACAGGATTTCGGACCAGGGCTGCGCGGCCAGCGGCATCCAGTGGGCCCAGCCATTGCCGGCGGGCAGCGTAGCGGCCGAGGCAGGCAGGGCCGCCAGCAGCCAGGTTTCCTGCTGGGCGGGCGTTAGCACCCACGAGGCTTCGACGAGCAGCCGCGACTTGGGCGGCAGGGTGGGCCGGCCAGCCTCGTGCAGCAGCAGGGCCAGCGCAAACTCAGCATCGTGGTGCAGGCGCGCGGCGCGCAGCCAGGCGGGCAGCAGTACCGCTGCCCACTCGGTGGCTGCCGCCAGGGCCACTGCCTCGGCGGCCGATACGCCCCAGGCAGCAGCCCAGCGGCCTGGCGGCAGCAGGGCTAGCAGCTGCCCGAGCTGCGCGGCTTTTTCGCCCCCGGAGTAGTCGGCGCTTTTTTGCTCGATGCCTTCGCGCTGCCACTCGGCCGACCAATTGGGCAGGGTTACTTCCAAGGTATTGCGGCCAAGCACCTTGCGCTTGACGTGCAGCAACGGCTCGGCCCGCGCCCATAGGCGCGGCAGCAGGGTATTATCGGCGGTGCGGGCCAGCCAGCGGGCGGCCGTTTGGCGCACCTCCTTAGCCCGGCTGGCGAGCAGCGGCTCCAATACGGGGCCAAGCTCGGCGGGCAAGGGCGCAGCCAGCGGCAATACCTCAAAGGCCCCTAGCAGGGCCACTTGTGCGGCGCCGGGCTCCTGGGGCAGGGCTTCGGCGAGCAGCTGAGCAGCGCGGGCGGGGCCAGCGAGTAGCTGCTGTTCGAGGAAAAGCCGGCGGTGCGCTGGCGTGCCGGTTAGCCAATCGGCCTCGGTAAGCTGGTGCCGGGCTGCAGCATCCACGGCAAGCTGCCAATCGGGGTTTTGAGCTGCCAGCCAGCGGCCGCGCTCGCCCAAAGCTTCCTCCACAAAGGGGGCTGCCCAGGGCTGCTCTTTTACCCAGCGCAGTACCTTGACCAGCAGCGCCGGGGGCACTAGTCGCTGGTGCTGGCTCATAGCCTGCAAATAGTCGCTAAGCAGCGAGCGGTAATGCGGGCGGCTCAGCAGCTGGTGCAGCAGGGCGTGGCCCGAGGGGCTTAGCAGCGTCCGGGCTTCGGGCCGAGCCGGGGCCGGGAGGGGGCTAGCCACTAGCTGAAAGCCGGCTTTACGCAGTAGCGCCAGCGTGCCGGCGCTCAGCAACAGCTGCTGCTCGCGGCTGTCGGCCTTCGGGAAATCACCTAAGTCCAGGTTGGGTAGGGCCTCGGTGCCCTGCCGGGTGCCCAGCAGCGCCACCCGCAGCAGCGGAGCCCAGGGGTTGGCGGGCGGCGGGGCGGGCGCTGGCTGGCACTGGGCCCTCGGGGCGTGGCTAGCGGCGGGTACCAATGCCTCAGTAGCAGCTACTTGCCAATGGCTCAGCGCGCGAAACGCCTGGCCATCCCACTCGCCAAACAGGGCCAGGGGCTGCCCGCCGCTCAGGGCCAGTAGGTGCCAGCCGCGCTGCTCGTCGGGCAGGCGTAGGGGCAGGGCCGCGCCCGAGTCGGGGTCGTGCAGCAGCCAGGTACCCGCTGCGTTGCGGCCCACCACGGCCCACATGGTGGCCGGCAGCTCGCGCAGCCACGGCTGGCGGGCCAGCGAGGCCGCGTAGGCATCGAGCAGGCTGGTGAGGGTGCGGGGTGCCGGCGAGCCCCCGGCGGCATCGCCCCGGCGCGCGAGGCCATTGCTGGGCACTGCCCGCAGCCGTAGCAAGCCGGGGTAAAACACCAGTTCGCCCGCATACCGCGCCTGCGGCACGAGCGTCGTAGCAAAGGGCAGGCTGCCAAACGCAAACTCCAACAGCAGCGCCAAGCGGCCCGAGTGCTGGCCGTAGAGCCAGGTGCGGCGGCCGGTCAGGCGCTCTTCGGGCCAGGTGTGCTGGCCCAGCACCAGCCAGGTATCGGCAATGGCCAGGGCGCTTGCGTCGGCTAGCAGCGTGTCTTTTTTAAGCGTGAGGCCTACTTGCAGCGCTACTTCTTGCCAGGCAGCCGGCGCCAGGTTTTCACGGTTCAGAAAGGCGCGCAGCAGCAGGTAGAGCTCGCCGAGGCGGCCCAGCAGGCGGTCGACCCAGGTGGGGCCGGCGGTAGGGTAGTCGGCCAACTCGCGCAATATGGCAGCTAGCCCCGGTAGCTGATTATCAACGAGGCGAGCTGCCTGGCTTTCCCACAAGCTGCCGGGCTTGCTGGCCAGGTCGGCCAGGCCGGCGCGCAGCAGGTCAAGCAGCCAGGTTTCGAGGTCTTCGGCGCCGGCCTGCATGCGGACCAGGCGCTGGGCCTCACGCTTTTGCTGGGCGGCATTGGTAGGGCTAGCGGCGGCCGCGGTGGGTTGAGAGATATCAGGCGTGCCGGGAACCTCGGCGGCAGGCTGCCTGGCAGCCTTGGCGGCGACCTTGCTGGCTTGCTCTTCGCCCTTGCTCTGGCGCTTGGCTAGCCACTCGGCCAGCCAGGCGGGTGGGGCGCCCGGTGCCAGCAGCGCGGGCTGCCGGGCTAGCAGCAGTAGCAGCCCGGCCCCGTGCTTGCACGGAAATACCCGGCTCGGGCACGAGCACTTGAAAGCCGGCTCCGTGAGGTCGATGCCCGTGAGGTAGGGCCGGCTGCCGCTGCCCGCGCACTCGCCCCAGGCCGCCGTGTCGGTGCGGCCCAGGTTGGCCCATTTAGAGGGGCTAGCCAGCTCCTGGCCGCGCTTCAGGGTGCCGGGGTCGGCGACGAGGGCCGTGGCTTGGTCTTCAGAAAAGGTAATCATGCAAGGCAACCAGGGAGCGTACTTGGCCGCCTAAGTTAGGGCCGGCATCCGGCTGGCCTAGCGCCGGCGGCGCCAGAAAACCAGCCCGGCGCAAGCCAGTGCCAGGGCCACCAGCAGGCCATCGCGCACGGTGCGGCCCTGCTGGGCCTCGTGCAGGTCGGCTTCGAGGGTGCGCTGTTTTTCGGTGGCCTGGCGCAGGCGCTCCTGCAGGTTCTGCTCCTCATTTTGCAGCTCGTTGAGGCGCTCGGCGGTCAGGTTGCGGTCGTCGCGGCTGGTATTTTGGAGCGTGGTGGTCGTGGTTTGAAGCTGCGCGGCGGTAGTCTGAGCCTGCTGAGCGGTTTGGTTGAGCGCCGCCACAATTTCCTCATCCTTATTTACAATACCTTGCAGGGCGTCCACTACATCTTGCAAGTCCTTCTTACTCGGCTTGTTGCTGAGGCCAAGCAAACCGTGACGCTGCGCATTGGCCTCGGCATACTGGCGGGTGAGCACCTTGCGCTCGGCCAGCAGGCGCGGCAGCGGCGAATCGGGCGTGACGGCCTGAGCCAGGGAAAGGGTGGGGGCTAGCAGCGCAAGAAGCAGTGTGGGCTTTCGAAAAATCATCAGAACAAAAATGAGGTGGCGCCGGGCAGGCCGGGCCTGTCAGCGGTTCAGCCTGTTCGGCAAAAAGCCGGTCGAGGTTGCGCAGGCGTACTCAAAAGCAGCTGTTACGGCTTCAGTATCAAGCGCAACCCTGGCTTCGGGGCGGCCGTTGAGCTAGCGCAGGGCACTTGCCAGCGGGTTATGAAGAAAGAAGACATCATTTTCAGCGATTGGCATCGCTGGCTGTTTGGCACGGCCCCACCTGCGTTTACGGGCGAAGTAGCGGTGCGGGCTATCCTCCTGTTTGCCTGCATGCTGCTGATGATGCGCCTGCTAGGCCGCCGCATGAAAGGCCAGCTCTCTATTGGCGAGCTAGCGGTGATACTCACGCTAGGGGCTATTATCGGAGGTGGCCTCCAAAACCCGGCTATGGGCCTGCTGCCCAGCCTGGTAGCGCTGGCCGTTATTCTATTCATGCACCGCATGGTGAATTGGCTAGCCTTCAAATACCGGCCGGTCGAGCTGCTGGAGCAAGGCGATATGTCGCTGATAGTACGCGATGGCTTGCTGGAGCTGGCCACCATGCAGCAGCACGCGCTGTCGCAGGAGCAGCTATTTGGTTTACTGCGTAATAAGAAGATTGCGCACCTGGGCGAGCTGCGCCGGGTATACCTCGAAGCCAACGGTCGCCTCAGCTTTTATAAGCTGCCCGAGCCCCGCCCCGGCCTGAGCGTGCTGCCCCGCGCCGATGCTCCGCCGCCCGCCCCCGACGGCCCCGCCCACGGCCGCCGCGTGTGCGCCACCTGCGGCCACCTGGCCTCGGCCACCGACCATGCCGGCACGCGCTGCCCCCGCTGCTCGGCCGATAACTGGCTGCCCGCCACACAGTAAGCCCGCACCTCGGCCGCCGTTGGTAGCCACTTGTGCGCGCTTGGCTAGGGCTCCTTATTATTCGTTTCTCGCAAGCTATGTCGTCTATTATTGAGCTCCCGCGCCTGCTGATGGGCGATACCCCGTGGAGCTTCCTGCTGGAGGTCGCCATCCGTATGGTCATCCTGTATCTGGTGCTCTTTACGGGCCAGCGCCTCATGGGCAAGCGCATGGCCGGGCAGCTGAGCCGCACCGAGCAGGCGGCCCTAGTATCGTTGGCCGCTACGGTGGGCCTGCCCATTCTTTCGCCCGACCGCGGCCTGGTGGCGCCCTTGCTCATTGCGGCGATAATTGTGCTGATGCAGCGGCTGGTAGTGCACTGGGCGGCCCGCCACCCTCAGGTAGAGCACGTTTTGCAAGCCAATGTTATCACGCTGGTGGCCGATGGCGTGCTGAAGCTGGACGCGCTCGAGCACGCCGTGCTCTCGCATGAGCGCCTCTACGCCCAGCTGCGCGGCGAAAACCTCGAGCACCTGGGCCAGGTGCGCCGCCTCTACATGGAGGCTAACGGTACTTTCAGCCTGGTAGAGGTGGAAGAAAACCCGCCGCCTGGCCTCTCGCTGGTGCCAGGCTGGGACGAAGATTTCCGGAAGCTGCAACCTACGGCTGCTGGCCGATTTGCCTGCTGTAGCTGCGGCTGGGTGGCCGAGGCTCCGCAGGCGCCCGCCACCGCCTGCCCTAAATGCGGTGTGGACAACTGGGAGCCGGCCGTGGAGGCTATAAAGCAAAGCTAACGAGTTATCAAACTGATGGCATTCGGGCCTTAAAGACCGCTACCTTCTTGGGCGATTATACCATTTGTATTGATGCCACTGCTTGAGCCTTTGTGAGCCTTTTTGAATGCCTACGGTCGGTAAATCATTAAATGGCTCAAATTTGCCGCCTAACTCTATAAGTGTGTTTTCGAGGGCTGCGATGCCGTAGTATTGGCCGATAAAAGAATGCAGTTCTATTTTGTTACCCTCAGTCTGAAAAAATACTTCGTACAAGCCACCAATATGAAAACAAAGAAAATCGACGTGATTTAGTTGATTCAGTTTATTAGTGTAGTTAGTACTAGCAAATGAAGCAATTCCCTCGTAGTTCTCAGGGTTCTCTTTAACAAAGTTCCTAAAGACTTTCTCCAATCGTTCAACTTCGTCAGCATCCTTTTGCAACAGTCGGGCTATATCGGCGGTGTCCGTAGTTAAGGAGGAAATATGCAAACTGGCTTGTAGGCTTAAGTGTAAGCCAGTCTGCTTGAAAAAAATAGCTTGGACTTCAGGAAATGGCGGTATCCCGTCCAAAAATCCGATAGTAGAAATACGTTTCCCCATATATTGTCAAGAGAATAGAAAGCCTATCTTACTTCCTCCAGCACCTTCTCTACCCAGCCTTTGCCCCAGTCTTCGAGCTCCTGGGCGCTCCATAGCTGCGGGTAGAAGATGCGGCGCTGAAACTTGGGCGGCAGGTAGTTGCGCCAGTTGGTGCCACCGGTGGCGGGCACGTCGGTGGGGTCGCGCTGCAGGTAGCGCACCGCCGACTTGTAGTGCATCAGCGGCCAGTTCACGTTCACGTTTACATCGAGCTGCTTGAGGGCGCGCACCAGGCGCGGGTGGCGGCGGTCGGCCTCGGGCAGGCGCTGCACCACGGCCCAGGCATTGCGGTGCTCGTAGTGCCGAGCGTGGGCCACCAGCTGCCCGGTGTATTTGCGCTCAAACTCCACCAGGGTCAGAGCTTTAGCGCCAGTTTCTTCGATGGTGGCGCCGGCCTGCCAGTAGATGCAGCCCATAAACTCCTCGTGGGTGGGCGCGTCGCCGAGCAGGCGGCGCTTCTCCTCGGGCACCAGGTTTTCGAGGGCCGTGCTGGCTAGCTCGATAAAGCGGTACTGCACGCTCTGAAAGCCCGAGGCCGGCATCAGGCTCATCCGAAACTGCAGAAACTGCTGCTTGTCCATTCCGTCCACCATCACGTCGAACGAGGTGATGAGCGCCTCGAAGTAGCGGTTTACGCGGCCCAGGCGCAGCACCACTTCGCCCAGCGTGGGCTCTTTCAGGGCCCCTAGCTGCTCATATTCTTCGAGGCAAAGCTTGAAGTACAGCTCCGTAATCTGATGGTAGATGATGAAGATTTTCTCGTCGGGAAACTTGGTGAGCGGGCGCTGCAAACTCAGCAGCGTGTCGAGCTCAATGTAGTCCCAATAGTGCACGTAATCAGCGTGGTACAAGCCTTCGAGGTAGGCCGCCAGGTCCTGGCCATCCTGAGTGTAGCGGGCTTGCAGCCGCCGCAGCTGGTCTAGCACGGCGGGAGAGAACTCGGCCTCGGGCGAGGTAGGCAGATTGGGCGAAGTAGCCATCGGCAGGGGGGTGGGGTGCGCCGCAAATATCGGCAGGGCTAGCCAGGCGCGGGGCGAAGGCGCATCGGCCGCTACTTTTGGGGCGTTGCGAACCACCGAATAACAAACTACTTGTCCTTGCGAGCATAGCGAAGCACTCGCACCGGCACGATACTCGAACGAGGCTAGCACGACTCGTTCTGATGTGATTGCTTTGCAGGCTCGCAACGACAACCGATTTAAGTGCATTAAGCTTAGTAAAAACGTGGCCGAAAAATCCAGCATTTTTGACATGATAGGGCCCGTGATGATAGGTCCCAGCTCGTCGCACACGGCCGGCGTGGTGCGCATTGCGCGGGCGGCCATCCGCATTCTGGGCGCGCTGCCTACGGAGGCCGTTATCACGTTTTACAACTCGTTTGCGCGCACCTACGAGGGCCACGGCTCCGACCGCGCCATTGTGGCGGGCCTACTAGGCTATGCCCCCGACGATACGCGCATCCGCACTGCCTTCGAGCACGCTGCCGAGGCCGGGCTGCACTACACGTTTCAGAGCGTGGGCAATGCCTCGACCCTGCACCCCAACACCATCAAGCTGAATCTGACTGGCCCCGACGGCCACCAAGTTGAGGTAATTGGCCAGAGCCGGGGCGGCGGCGTCATTCGCATTGTGGAAGTCGATGGCTTTGGCTGCGACTTCTCGGGCTCCTTGCACACGCTCATCGTCGATGCCAAAGATGTGCCGGGCTCCATCGCGTTCATTGCCTCGGTTATTGCGCACGACGACTGCAACATCGCTACCATGTTCGTATCGCGCAAGGGTAAAAACGAGGCGGCGCGGCAGTTTATCGAAATGGATACTGCGATTAAGCCCCTGACAATGGAGTATTTGCGTCAATTGAGCTGGGTGCAGCGCATCACCTATATTCCCACCTTGGAGTAAGGCGCACTACTTTCGCCCGTCGATTTTGGTGAAAACCTGGTGAAAGTCCGTAATGCGCTGGGCTGGCTGGCGATAGCTACGCCCAGCGCGGCCGGTCTGGCCGGGTGGCTTCACTAAAATATTGGCTGGCCTGCCACGTTTTCCAGCCAGGCGGCCTCTGCTGACTACACCTGCTAGCCCTATCATTCTTTCCTATGACTGCACAAAGTACTCGCCTGCTACGGGCCTCGATGGGGCTGGCGGGCCTGCTGGCGGCCGGGCCGCTGGCCGCCCAAACCAACCAGGCTGCCCGCCCGGCCTCGGCCCCGGCGGCCGCGCTGGCTAGCCCCGCTGCTGCGCCCACTGGCCCCTGGAGCCTGCAGCGCGCCGTCGATTATGCCCTGGAGCATAACCTTGGCGTGCGCCTCAATCAGCTCCAGGCCAGTAGCAACGCGCAAGTGCTGCGTCAGAGCAAGGCCGCGCTGCTGCCCACTGCCAACCTGAATGGCACCCAGGCCTGGAACTTCGGTACGAGCGTAAACCCGCTCACGTATGAGTTTCAGAGCCAGACGGTTCGCTCGAACAACTTCTCGGCGGTGTCGCAGCTGGTGCTGTTCCAGGGCTTCACGCTGCGCAATACCATCAAGCGCAACGACCTCGACTACCGGGCTAGCGTGCTGGATGTTGAGAAGGCCAAAAACGACCTGAGCCTGAACGTGGCCTCGCAGTTTTTGCAGCTGGTGCTGGCCCAGGAGCTGGTGCGCGCCAACCAAACGCGCGTGGCCAGCGACAACGCCCAGATTGAGCGCTCTAAGATTTTGCTCAAAGCCGGCAGTATTCCCGAAAGTACCCTGCTCGACAGCCAGAGCCAGCTCGCCACCGACGAGCTGAACGTGATAACGGCCCAAAACCAAGCCAACCTGGCCCAGCTAGCCCTGCTCCAGCTGCTCAACATCGACCCGGCCACGGTGCGGGATTTTCAGATTGAGGTGCCCAACCTGCCTGACCCCGACCAGGAGGAAGCCTACGTTATCGACCTGAACCAGACCTACCAAACGGCCGCCGGCACGCTGCCCGAAATCAAGGCGGCCGAGCTGCGCGTGGTGAGTGCCCGCCGCAGCATCGACCTGGCGCGTGGCAACTACTACCCGCGGCTAGCCCTCACGGGGTCGGTTTTCACGGGTTACTCGTCATCGTCGGTGTCGCGGGTGCT
Organism: Hymenobacter sp. BT559; assembly: GCF_017571525.1. Taxonomy (GTDB): domain Bacteria; phylum Bacteroidota; class Bacteroidia; order Cytophagales; family Hymenobacteraceae; genus Hymenobacter; species Hymenobacter ginsengisoli. The sequence continues at coordinate 146,360 of NZ_JAGETY010000013.1, forward strand.
CACCGGCACCTCGGCTGGTACCAACTTCCCGCTCACCGTTATCGACCCCACCGGCGCCACCGTAAACACGGGCTACAACGTGATACTACCCGGCCAGCCTACCTACGATGTGCTGCCCGTTAAGTACTTCGACCAGCTGAACAACAACCTGGGTAAGTCGCTCCAGTTCGGCCTGTCGGTACCCATTCTCAACGGCTTGCAGGTGCGCACGGCCGTGCAGCGCGCCATCATAAATGAGCAGGCCCAGAGCGTGCGCGCCGAGCAGGCTCGCCTCACGCTGCGCCAGAGCATCGAGCAAGCCTACGCCGATGCCCGCGCCGCTCAGCTGCAATACGCCGCGGCCACGCGCCAGGTAGCGGCCCTAACGCTCACGCAGCGCAACTCGGAAATCCGCTTCAACAACGGCCTGCTCAACGGCACTGAGTTCAACATCGCCAAAAACAACCTCAACTACGCTGTTTCCAATCAGTTGCAGGCCAAGTACACCTTTATTTTCCGCCGCAAAGTGCTGGATTTTTACCAGGGCAAGCCGCTGGCGCTGTAATGTTGGGCTGTTGGCTACTAGCTACTGGCTGGTAGCACATGTGCAACTAGGAAATAATCAATTAAAGAGCTACTAGCTAGCAGCTAACAGCTGAAAAAATGAAGAACAACCGTTTACTTATTATTCTGGCAGTTGCTGTGGTGGTGCTCATCGGTGGCTACGCCCTCGCCAAAAAGAAAGGCTGGGTAGGCAAGCCCACCGGCACCGAAATCACGGCCGCTACGGCGGGCCCGGCTACCATTGTGGAGAAGGTGAGCGCCTCGGGCAAGGTGCAGCCCGAGACGGAAGTGAAAATCTCGCCCGACGTATCGGGCGAAATCATTGAACTCTATGTGCAGGAGGGCGATTCGGTAAAGAAAGGCCAACTGCTGCTGCGCATTCGGCCCGATAACTACCTGGCCATGGTGAGCCAGCAAAGCGCTGCTGTGGGTACCCAGCGCGCCAACGTGGGCCAGGCCCAGGCCCAGCTGGAGCAGCAAACGGCCAATGCCAAGCAAACCGAGCTAACCTACCGCCGTCAGGCTTCCCTGTACAAGCAAAAGGTGATTTCGCAGGCCGACTACGAAGCTGCCCAGGCCGCCTACAATGCCTCGCAGGAGCAGCTTAAAGCCATTCGGGCCCAGATAACGGCCGCCCAAAGCACTGTGCGCTCGGCCCAGGCCGGCTTGCAGGAAGCTCAGAAAAACCTCAACAAAACCACCATCTACGCGCCGGTAAGTGGCACGGTGAGTAAGCTCAACGTGAAGAAGGGCGAGCGCGTGGTGGGCACCAGCCAGATGGCCGGCACCGAGATTATGCGTATTGCCAACCTTAACAATATGGAGGTGCGGGTGAGCGTGAACGAGAACGACATCATCCGGGTAACGCTCGGCGACTCGGCCGACGTGGAGGTTGACTCTTACACCACGCAGAATGAGAAATTTAAGGGCATCGTAACGGCCATCGCCAACACCGCTAAAGACGCTCTCACGGCCGAAGCCATAACCGAGTTTGAAGTGCGCGTGCGGCTGCTACCGGAGAGCTACAAGCACCTCATCAAAACCAACGCCAGCGGCCACAGCACGGTACCCTTCCGGCCGGGCATGACGGCCTCCGTCGACATTATTGCCGACCGCAAGGCGGGCGTGCTGAGCGTGCCCCTAGCGGCCGTGACGACGCGCTCCGACTCGGCCGCTACGAAGAAGGATGTCGCTAGTGGCCGGAGTGGCCCCGGCGGCCGGGCCACCGGCTCGGCCCAGGTGGTTGATGACAGCAAGCCCGCGCCCAAGGCTGCTATTCAAGAGGTAGTGTTCGTGGTGAAGAACGGCAAAGCGGTGCTGACGCCCGTTAAAACCGGCATTAGTGATTTTCAGAATATTGAAATTGTGAGCGGCATCACGGCGGGCACGCAGGTGGCGAGTGGCCCCTTCCGCGCCGTGTCGAAAACGCTGAAAGATGGGGCCTATGTGGTCGTGAAAGACGCCGCTAGCCTCAGTAAAGAGGCGTTGGCTGACAACGGCAGCAAATAAAAGCAGCTGCTGCACAACCTCCCGCTCAGCATGACGTTCTTTTTTGCAATTATCAATGGTAGCTCAGATACGAAATTTCTTGCTAGCCCTCAGTTTGTTGGCCAGTACGGCTCGGGCCCAAACTGTGCCCGCCAGCCCAGCTGATACCACGCTGCACAAGTTCCAAACGCCGCTTGGCGCAGCGCGTCAGCCCTGGTACCGGGGCAAGCTGGTGCGGGCCAGCATCGTGCCGGCGCTGCTCATTGGCTACGGGGTGAGTGTATATGACGACCACGGATTTTACTCCTCGCGGCGGGCGCAGGCCGACTTGCAGCGCAATTTTCCCACCTTCAGCAGCCACCTCGACGACTACGGCCAGTATGCGCCCTACCTCGAGCTGGGGGCCGTGCTGGCCTTCGGCGTAGATGGTCGCAACGACCGCGTAAACCTGGCGCTCATCGTGGCCAAGTCAGAGCTGCTGATGCTGGGCCTGGTCGAAATAACGAAGCGGGCCACCCACCACCTGCGACCCGATGGCTCCGACTACCGCTCATTTCCGTCGGGCCACACCTCACAGGCGTTTTTGGCTGCCAGCATCGTGCACACCGAGCTGCGCGATAAAAGCCAGTGGTATGGCGTGGGCGCCTACGCGGTGGCTACCACCGTGGGCGCCTTCCGCATGCTCAACAACAAGCACTGGGAGTCGGACGTGTTGGCGGGCGCTGGCTACGGCATTCTCTCGGCCCACCTGGCTTACCTCAGCCACCGCCACCGCTGGGGCCGCCACCCCGCCGACCGCCCCGGCGTGGGGCTAGCCCTACCTAAGCCCACTAAAGGCGAATGGCAGCTGAGCCCCACCATGCTGCCCGGCGGTGGGCTAGGGGTATGCGCAAGCTGGCAGGCGAAGTAGCGCGAGGCTTCTGCTTTCGCCCTACGCTCAGCCGAATACTTTCACTTGCTCCCCCTTGCGCTTGGTGCGCACGTGGTTGCGAATAATCTGCTGCACGTCTTTGTTATCGGCGTAGGGCTGTACGGCGTCGCGGAAGTCGCGCAGCTTGCGCGCCGAGAACGTCCCATCGACGTAGCCAAAGCCTACGTAGCGCCCATTCTCAATCACGACTAGGGACTTTTCATCGGCTTGCCGGCCGGGGCCTATTACCACAAACGACTCGTGCTCGTAGGTGATGCTGTCGATGGCCTCGTCTACGCGCTGGTTGTAGCTCTCGGGCGGCTCCTGGCCCACGCAGGCGCCTTGGCAGCGGTGCACCTGATAATCGAAGCACGCACCCTGGGTTTTGTAGAGGCCGCAGAGCTTCTGACACAGGTTGTATTTCGCAACCTTATGGTACAGAAAGCCTTGCGCCTTATACTGGTTGCCTAGCGCGATGATAGGAATCTCGGAATTGCGGGCATCGGCGCGGCCGTAGTACAGGCACTTGTAGCCGTTTTCATCGGTCTTGAGGTAAATGCCGGCCGGAAACACCGAGCGCCGCTGCGCCCGGTTGTAGGCCGGCTTAAGCAGCTTGATGAGGTGCGACTCGTAGAGCAGCGCCACCAGCTCCGAACCGGTCAGCTCCCAGGTAATATCGGCAATAGAGTTTTTGAAATCCAGACTCTTGCGCGATTTCACATCTACCGCGAAGTGCTGCTGAATGCGCTTGTAGATGTTAATGCTTTTGCCCACGTAGATGACCTCGCCCGCTTCGTTGTGGAAGTAATACACCCCCGTTTCCTGAGGCAGCGAAGCCACTTTTTCGGGCGTGATAAGCGGCGGCAGCAGCGCGGTTTTAATGGCCTGGGCCATGGCCGCCACACGGCGCGGGCTGGGCTTCTTCTCGGCCGTGGCGCTGCGGCCGGCGGGCGCCAGGGCATCTACCCGGGCCAGGGCGTCGGCGGCGCTGGCTTCCTGGGCATCGCTAGCCTGGGTTATTTTCAGCAGGCGGTCGAAGAGGATGGCCGTGGCTTCGGCGTCGCCGGCGGCGCGGTGCCGGCCTTCCAGCGGGATGCCGATATTCTGGCACAGCTTGCCCAAGCTGTAGCTAGGCTGCCCCGGAATCAGCGAGCGCGAAAGGCGCACGGTGCACAGCGTTTTGCGCGAGTAGTTATAGCCCAGGTCCGCGAATTCCTTTTTCAAAAAGGAATAGTCAAATCGCACATTGTGGGCCACAAACACGCAGCCTTCGGTCATTTCGACCACCTTGCGGGCTACCTCGTGAAAGCGCGGTGCATCGGCCACCATGTCGTTGGTGATGCCTGTGAGCTGGGTGATAAACGGCGGAATGGCGCGGCCGGGGTTTACTAGCGTCGTATAAGAGTCAACCACCCGCTGGCCGTCGTGCACGAAAATGGCGAGCTCCGTGATGCGGTCGTTGGCCGGCTGGCCGCCGGTGGTTTCAAGGTCAATGATGGCGTACAAAGGCGCTAGAATAGGAGGACGAGCAATGCTAACAAAGTTAGGGTGGAGGTTAGTTGCCGCTAGCACGCAAAAAGGCCCGCCAGACGATTCTGGCGGGCCTTCCTTGCTAGTAAGGGGCTAGCAATTACTTGTTCTTGTTCATTGCCAGCCAGTTTTTGGCTTGCAAAATGGCATCGTGCTGCTGCTGGAATACGGTTTTGGCACCGGCCGGCACGTCGTTCGATGACAGCACCGTTTCATAAGCTTTCAAAGCCGTAGCCTCGCCGGTTTCGGCGGCTTCGAGCACGGCCGAGTCGCTTTGGCCCGTAATGGCCGACTTGATGTCAATCCAGCCACGGTGCACAGCGGCGGCGGCGTGGGTTGCTACGCTTTCGAGGGTGTTTTCTTCTTTCGCATTAATGCCGTACTGACGGGCATAGCCTTCGAGGTCCGATACAAAGTGAGCGCGCTGCTGCGAAAACTCGCTCAGCTTGGCTTTCAGGTCGGCGCTTTTTACTTCTTCGGCAGCTTCCTGGTAGCCTTTTACCGAGGTGCGGTTTAGGTTCAGGATGTCGGTGAGGGCGCGGGAGATGGTTTCGTTAGCCATGGTTAGTATGGGTAGCTGGTTGTGTGGAAAAGGAAGCTGCTGCTCAACTAGCAGCAGGTGTTGGGTCTATACGGGCAATAGCCAAGCTAGGGTTCGTATAAGATTTGGGGCTAGCGGGTGCCCGGGATGGGCGGCAGGTGCGGCTCGGGGGCCACCGGCGGGCGCTTGCCGCGCAGCTGGTCCCAGAGCCGAGCCATAAAACCGCGGTCGTCGCTAGGGTCTTTTTTGGTGGCTTCGCCATCGCCCACGTCGCCGAGCAGAAAGCCCCAGGCCTCGGTGCCCTTGTTGGCATCGAGCACTACTTTAATGACGGCCGACAGCGGCACGCTCAAAATCATGCCCGGCGTGCCCCACAGCTGCGCTCCCAGAATAAGGGCGATGATGGCCGTGAGCGGGTTCAGGCTCACTTTGGAAGCCGTGATGAGGGGCGCCAGGATATTGTCGGAAATAACCTGCACGAACATAAATACGCCAATCACCCCCAGCCCGTGCGCCACTGAGCCGGTCTCCACAAACGTGATAAGTGCCGGAATGATGGAGCCCACCGTGATGCCGATATAAGGAATGACGGCAAGCACCGAAGCAAAAACGGCAAAGAATAGCGCATACTTAACGCCCAGCAGTAGCAGTCCAACGGCGTTCATGACGGATACCACGGCAATAACCGTCAGCAAGCCAATCATGTAGCCCTGTACCACGCTCTGGATGTTATCTACGGTATGGAGCACCGTCGTGCGCTTGTCGGGCTCCACAAACCGAAACATAAACTGCCGCAGGTGGTCGCGGTAATACAGAAAGCAGAAGATGTAGATGGGCACCAGCGTCACGACGCTAAGCACCCCTAGCGTCGTGCTTAGCGTCGAGGTTACGTATTTGCTACCCTGCTTTTGCAACGTATCGAGCGTATTATCAATGACTTGCTCGTGGTTCATGGGCTTAAAGTGAAACTTCAAGGCCAGTTGCTGCTGCGTTTGGTCAAAAAGCACCCCTAGCTTTTCCTGGATGAGCGGCAGCTCGCTGCGCAAGTCCACTATCTGCATACCAAAAAAACCGAAGAGTAATCCTAGTCCGATGATAACCAGTAAGATGGACGTGGCAATAGCCAGCATTCGGGGCCACTTCCAGGCTTCGAGGCGGGTCACGAGCGGCATAAGCAGCAAGGAGAGCAGCACGGCGTAGATGAGGGGCAAAAAGAGGTCGTGGAGCTTGTGCAGCACAAACACCAGCAGCGAGAAGCCAATCAGCAGAAACGTGTAGTGCACCACCGGCGACTGCTTGACCTGCGCCGGCGTGTGGTTGAGGGTAGGCGACGGCACATTGCGCGGCGCATTAAACTGATTAGCAGGAGGTAACATTAGGAGAATAAACGGAGGTGCTGATTGGGGTGCGAAAGGTTGGCCCGCTTACGCAAATTGGCTGGGCGCGTTGAAGCCTGAATGGAGTCGAACTGTGAGCCGTCAGGCAGTGTTAGCTAACTAAATTGGCTGAAAAAACTAAATTTTCTGGCTGGCGCTATGCTGGCTGACCGCGTTTTCTGGCGTTATTTTACCCAGCCATTGTGCCTTCTACGGATTATTACTCATGAGTGCTACCCTACCTGCCGCCCCCGCCCACAACTATAACGAAGACAGCATTCGCTCGCTCGACTGGCGCGAGCACATTCGCCTGCGGCCGGGCATGTACATTGGCAAGCTCGGCGACGGCTCGGCCTACGACGATGGTATTTATGTGCTTGTTAAAGAAGTAATTGATAACTGCATCGACGAGCACGTGATGGGCTACGGGCGCACCATCGAGATTAAAATATCGGAAAGCCGGGTGCAGGTGCGCGACTACGGCCGCGGCATTCCGCTGGGCAAGGTGGTTGATGTGGTGAGCAAAATCAACACCGGCGGCAAGTACGACAGCAAGGTGTTTCAAAAGTCGGTGGGCCTCAACGGGGTGGGCACCAAGGCTGTGAACGCGCTCAGCAGCAACTTCGTGGTGCAGAGCGTGCGCGAAGGCCAGCTTAAATCTGCTGAATTTTCGCAGGGGCAGCTCCTGAATGACCCGGCTCCCGTTAAGACCAGCCAGCGCAACGGCACGCTTATCACCTTCCAGCCCGACGATACCATTTTCAAGAACTACCGCTTTATCCCGGAGTTTCTCGAAAATCAGATTCGCTATTACTGCTACCTCAACGCGGGCCTGACCATTTATTTCAACGGCCAGAAGTACGTGTCGGAGCACGGACTGCTTGATTTGCTGAAGGATAAAACCGACGCCGAAAGCCGCCGCTACGACATTATCCACCTCAAAGGCGAGGACATTGAGCTAGCTCTCACCCACGGCAACGACTACGGCGAAGAGTACTATTCTTTCGTCAATGGCCAGTATACCACGCAGGGTGGCACGCACTTAGCTGCATTTCGCGAAGCAGTGGTGAAGACGGTGCGCGAGCACTACAAGAAGGAATACGACGCCTCCGACATTCGGGCTAGCATTATCGGCGCCATCTCGGTGCGCGTGCAGGAGCCGGTGTTTGAGAGCCAGACCAAAACCAAGCTCGGCAGCATCAACATGGAGCCCGAGGGCAGCCGCACCGTGCGCGGCTTCATCGTGGACTTCGTGAAGGAGCACCTCGACAATTACCTGCACAAAAACCCCCTAGCGGCCGAGGCGCTACGCAAGCGCATCGAGCAAAGCGAGCGCGAGCGCAAGGATATGGCCGGCGTGAAAAAGCTAGCCAACCAGCGCGCTAAAAAGGCCAACCTGCACAACCGCAAGCTGCGCGACTGCCGCTTTCACCTGGGTGAAAACGTGAAGGACAGCGCCGAAAAAGAGCAACTCACCACGCTCTTCATCACCGAAGGCGACTCGGCCAGCGGCAGTATTACCAAGAGCCGCAATGTGGAACTGGAGGCCGTGTTCAGCCTGCGCGGCAAGCCGCTCAACTGCTTCGGCCTCAAGAAGAAAATTGTGTACGAGAACGAGGAGTTTAATCTCCTGCAACACGCGCTCAACATCGAAGAAGGCCTCGAAGGCCTGCGCTACAACCGCGTGGTGGTAGCCACCGACGCCGACGTCGACGGCATGCACATTCGGCTGCTGTTGCTCACGTTCTTCCTCCAGTTCTTCCCCGACTTGGTGCGCAACGGGCACGTGTATATTCTAGAAACGCCGCTCTTCCGGGTGCGCAACAAGAAAGAAACCATTTACTGCTACAACGAGCAGGAAAAGCAGGACGCCATGCGCAAGCTGGGCCGCAACCCCGAGGTGACGCGCTTTAAGGGGCTAGGGGAGATTTCGCCGGATGAATTTGGTAAGTTTATCGGCGAAAATATTAAGCTAGAGCCGGTTATCTTGCAGTCGGACCGCTCTATCCAGCAAGTGCTGGCCTACTATATGGGCAAGAATACGCCCGCCCGCCAGGAGTTCATCATCGACAACCTGCGCCTCGAAAAAGACCTTGTGACGAGCGACGTGCTGCCGGTGGCCGAAATAGAATTGGTATAAGGTTAGCAACGTATGTGAGGCCCTCGCTTGAGTAGGCAAGCGAGGGCTTTATGCGTAGTAGTGCTCAGGTTTTATTTGCTACTCAAGTTAGTAGATGGGGTTTGGAGTGTGACTAATATTGTTGGGAACTTTGCGCCCCCAGCCTGCCTTTTTTATTTGGTGCTTGGCGCCAATTTTTACGGTACTTTTGACGGCAGCTTGCCGATTTTACGTTTTCTCCAGTGGCTATTTTCGATTCTTCTACTCCCGACGCTTCCGAACCCGACTACTTGCAGACGGGCGACTCGCTCGACTTTGACCTGAGCGCTACAGCCGACCTAGCGACTGTTGCGGCAGTAGAAGGTGCGGCTCAGGAAGCTGCGCAGGTAGTAGCAGGTGTATTGTTTGGCGGGGCAGAAGATGCTGGCCCCGAGCTGTTTGCCGACACCGAGGCGGAGCCTGATTCGCCCCAGGAAGCCGCCGAGGAAAGCGAAGACGCGGATACCAAGTTTGCTCCCGGCGAGGTGATTCACGACCTCAACAACGTGCGTGGCATGTACCAGAATTGGTTTCTGGACTACGCCAGCTACGTGATTTTGGAGCGTGCCGTGCCGGCTGTAGAAGATGGCCTGAAGCCCGTGCAGCGTCGCATCCTGCACGCCATGAAGGAGATGGACGATGGCCGCTTCAACAAAGTGGCCAACGTTATCGGCCAAACCATGCAGTACCATCCGCACGGCGATGCCAGCATCGGCGACGCAATGGTGAACCTGGGCCAGAAAGACCTGCTCATCGAAACGCAGGGCAACTGGGGCGATGTGCGCACCGGCGACTCGGCCGCCGCGCCGCGCTACATTGAGGCGCGTCTCAGCAAGTTTGCCCTCGAAGTGGTGTTCAACCCCGACATCACGGAGTGGCAGATGAGCTACGACGGCCGCAAGCGCGAGCCGACTACGCTGCCCGTCAAGTTTCCGCTGCTGCTGGCGCAGGGCGTAGAAGGCATCGCCGTGGGCCTGAGCACCAAGATTATGCCGCACAACTTTCGCGAGTTGTGCCAGGCTAGTGTGGCTGTGCTGCGGGGCCGCGAGTTTCAGCTGTACCCCGACTTTCCGACTGGGGGCCTGGCCGATATCAGCAACTACCAGAGTGGGCAGCGCGGCGGCAAAATCCGCCTGCGGGCCACGATTGAGAAGGTCGATAAAACGCTGCTCGTCATCCGCGACATTCCGTATGGCACTACTACTACGGCGCTCATGGAGAGCATCGTGAAGGCGAGCGAGGCCAATAAAATCAAGATTAAGAAGGTAGTCGACAACACGGCCAAGGATGTAGAGATACAGGTGCAACTGCCCCCCGGCATCAGCCCCGACCTCACCATTGACGCGCTCTACGCCTTCACCGATTGCGAAATCTCGCTTTCGCCCAACACCTGCGTCATCATCGACGACAAGCCGCGCTTCGTGAGTGTGGAGGACATGCTGCGCCTGAGCACCGGCAAAACCGTGCGGCTGCTGGAGCGCGAGCTCGAAATCAGGCAGCAGGAACTGCAGGAGAAGTGGCATTCGGCTTCGCTGGAAAAGATTTTCATCGAAAACCGCATCTACCGCAAAATAGAAGAGTGCGAAACCTGGGAGCAGATTCTCGAAACCATCGACGCGGGCTTGAAAAAGTTTGTGCGGGTAGAGGGCGAGAAAATGAAGGCGAACGACGCGCGCATCGTGCTGCGCCGCCCGGTGAGCGAAGATGACCTGACGCGCCTAACCGAGATTCGCATCAAGCGTATTTCAAAATATGACGGTTTCAAGGCCGAGGAATACATTCAGCGCCTCGATGCCGAGCTGGCCGAAGTGGCCGACAACCTGGCGCACCTCACGCGCTACGCCATTGCGTACTTCGAAAACCTACTGAAAAAATATGGCACGGGACGCGAGCGCAAAACTCAGCTCCGTACGTTTGATGTAGTTGCGGCACAGAAGGTTGCGATAGCCAACCAAAAGCTCTACGTGAACCGCCAAGACGGTTTCGTAGGCTACGGGCTGAAGAAAGACGAGTTTGTATGCGACTGCTCGGACCTCGACGATATCATCGCCATCAAGCGCGACGGCACCTTTATGGTGACTAAAATCGCAGAGAAAACCTTCGTGGGCAAGGACATTCTGCACGTGGGCGTTTATAATAAAAATGATGACCGCCTTGTGTACAATATGGTGTACGTAGATGGGGCGAGCGGCATCAGCTTCGCGAAGCGCTTCCTCGTTACGGGCATCACGCGCGACAAAACCTACGACCTCACCAAGGGTACGAAGGGCACGAAAACGTTGTACCTCACGGCTAACCCCAATTCAGAAAGCGAAACGGTTGCCATTCAGCTTTCGGACAAGGCGCCGGCTCGGGTGAAGCAGTTTGAGTTTGATTTTGCCGAGCTGGCCATCAAAGGCAAGGGCTCGATGGGCAACATCGTAACCAAGCAGCCGATAAAGAAAATCACGCAGAAGTCGGTGGGCGACAGCACGCTAGGGGGGCGCGACGTGTTCTTCGACCCGGTGGTGGGCCGCCTCAACCACGCCGGCCACGGCCGCTACCTGGGCGCGTTCGACACCGAGCATGTGGTGCTGGTGGTGTACAAGGACGGCTCGTACGAGCTGAAATCGCCCAGCCCGACGCTGCACTTCGACGTGCCGAATATCTTGATTTTGCGCAAGCTGGAGCCCGACACCGTGGTGAACGCGGTGTACGTGGATGGTGAAACTAAAATTCACTATGTCAAGCGTTTCCATATCGAAACGACGACTATGGACAAGCCATTTACTTTTATTTCTGAAAGCAAAGGCTCAAAGCTGCTGGCGGTGAGCACCTTTGCCGAGCCCGAGATAGAGGTGAAGCTGCAGCGCGATAAAAAGGCCGATAAGGAAACTGAGAAAGTCCGCCTCGACCAGTTTATCGAGGTGAAGGGTTGGAAGGCGATGGGCAACAAGCTCAACTACTTCAAAATCCACGGCCTCACACTGCTCACCGATGAGGGCCCCGAGCCCGCCCGCCGCGAAGCCAAGCGGCGCGGCGCGGCCAAGGCTGACGGTGGGAGCGAGGCCGGTGCCGAGCCGCTGCCGGCGGCCGCGCCCGCCAATGTGGAAGTAACAGATGAAGAAGTAGCGCAATCCCAAGCGCTGCTGCGGCGGCCCAAGGCGCAGCTAGGCCTGTTTTAACCTGCTTATTGCGTGAAGCAAATTGCTGCTTTGTTTCTAAACCAGCAATTTGTTCCACGCAATAATCGCCAAATACTATGGCTGTGGTTCGCCCGACATTGGTAGTAGCCTTGCTGAGCCTGACCGGGCTAGCGGGCCTGCCCGTGGCCCGGGCACAGAAAACGACCACTGCCCAACCTTCGCCGCCCGCCAGGCCCGAGGCCGCCGAGCTGGGCACTAAGCCGAAAACCAAGGCTAACGCCTCGCCCGCACCCGATTCGGTGGCCTTGCGCCAGCACCTGCGGCAGGCCGCTAGCCTGCAAACCAAGTACAAAGACTCGGAGGCGCTGGCCGAATACCAGGCTGTGCTCAAGCTCAACGCCCAGCACTACGAAAGCCTGTGGCGCGCCGCGGTGCTGAGCGTAACCATCGGCAACCGCTACTCGGACGAAACCCGCAAAAAGGCCTATTTCGACGCTGCCCACCAGTATGCCGACCGCGCGCTAGCCCTCCAGCCCGAAGGCGGCGAAAGCAATTATGCGATGGCGCTCGCCCTCTTCAGCGAGGCCGGGCTGATAAGTGCCCGCGACCGGCTGCGCCTATTCAAGCAGCTGCGGTCGCACGTGTTTCTGGCTGCCGAGCGTCGGCCCGACCTGCCCGAAGCTTGGCAGCTACTGGGCCGCTGGTACTACCGCGTGGCGCATTATAACGTGCTGGAAAAGACCTTTTCGCGCATTTTTTTAGGTGGGTTTCCGCACGGTGCCAGCTCGAAGAAAGCCATTGATGCTCTCGAAAAAGCGCACCAGCTCGACCCCGGCCGGGTGCAGTACTGCTACGACCTGGCCCGTATGTATAAGTACCAGGGCCACCGGCGCAAGGCTATTGCCATGCTGCAAGAGGCTATTAAGCTGCCCACTTATACCAGCGAAGACCTGACCGTGAACCGCCTGTGCCAGCAGCTGTTGCCGCCGCTGCTGCGGGCGGCCGCTCGCCGCGACCGTTTGCACGCCCGCTGGTACAAAAACTTAAAGCCAGCCCCCGCTACGAGTGCCGCCGGGCAGTAGCCATCCTATCAAAAAGCCCGGCTACCGAAGCAGCCGGGCCTTTTTGATGGGCTAGCACGAAGCTGTGTTTACGCCGTAACTGCCTCAAAGGCTGGCTCCTGGCTAGGGTCGTGCTGGGGGCCAGTGTAGTGGCTGGTGGCTTCTTCCTGGGTGGGCGAGGCCGGAGTGCTGTCGGCTACTGGCTCGGCCTCGGTGCCGTAGACATACGCCAGGTCCCGAATAACGACTTCGACATTGACTTGCAGGTCTTTGAGCACGCCGTCGGCAATGTCATAGACGAGGCCGTGCAGGCGCGGGGGCTTGTCGCTGCGCAAGGCGTTCTGGATGATATTGGTCTTGGCCAGGTTGCGCACCTGCTCCATCACGTTGAGCTCGACGAGGCGGC
>NZ_JAGETY010000014.1 GCF_017571525.1 Hymenobacter sp. BT559
GAAAAAGCCTCCGCACCAAGCTGTGCGGAGGCTTTTTCTATGCGCGGGGGCTAGCGCTATTTCTTGGCGTCCATTTCGTGTTGGAGCTTCTCAAACATGGCCAGGTGCATTTGCAGCACCGGAATATTTTTGCTTGCGTAGGCCCGAATTTCAGGGTCGCCGGTGTTGGTCGAGCCGTCCGTAAACTCCTTGATGTCATCCTTATGGTCTTTCACCATCTGCTTCACGTACTCCTTGTCCAGGTCGATGCCTTTTTTGGCTAGCACGTCATTGTAGACTTTCTGTTGCTCCTCGCCCAGCACGGTGGGCAGCGTAATATTCTTTTTTGCTGCCAATGCTTTCAGCTCCGCATTGGCTTTGGTGTGGTCGCTCACCATCTTCTGGGCGGCCTGCTTGGCGCCGGGCGTCTGCGCCCGCTTGGCTACCTGGCTGCCCATCTGCACTTCGAGCATGCCGCCGCTGGCGGCCTTGGTCAAAAACTCCGAGTCTTTCTCCTTGTCGTCGCGCACGGCCGCATTCTGGCCCGTGCCTTTGGTGGTGCTGTCAATTTTGGCTTCGTTGGTTTGCTGGGCCTCCTTCACCGAGTCGGGCGAGGAGTTGCAGCTGGCCGCCCCTAGCAGGAGGGCCGCGGCGAGCGAAAGCTGGCTGAGTTTCATGTGGAAAGCAATAAAGTAAAAGGGCAGCGCCTTCTACGTAAAGCGCTGCCCTTTCGGCTATTCCTCAGAAGGTGCTTACATCTTCATATTGGCATCGTTCTGGGCCATCTGGAGGTGGCTTTCTACTACGGGCAGGGTTTTAGTTATAAAGCCTTGCAAAGCTGGGTCTTTGGTCATCTGCTGGTGCGCGGCCATGGTATTGGCCGTCTTCTGGTGGTCGGCCACCATCTGGCTGATATACTTTTGCTCGAAGGCCTTGCCCGACAGCTTTTCCATGGCCGGGGCCATGGCCTTGTGCTCGGCGTCCATATCGGTGGGCAGCTTCACGCCTTTTTTAGCGGCTATCTGCTTGAGGTCGGCGGTGCTCTTGGTATGGTCGGCTATCATCTTGTTGGCCATTTCTTTAGCCATGCCGGTTACACCTTTGGCCAGCGCCATTTTGCTCTGCTGAATCTCGTTCTGGTCCGAGTGGGCCGCCGTCATCATAAACTCGGCATCGGTAGCATGAGGGCCGGTGGGGCCATTGGGGTCGGCCTTGCCGGAGCCGGCGGGAGCCTGGGTGGCCATTTTTGAGCTGCTGTCGCCAGCGGCGCTTCTGTTGGCCGAGGCCGATGAGTCGGCGCCCGAGGTGCCGGTGCTGCTTATCGTGTCAGTAGTTTTGGTTTCGGTGTTGGAGCTACACGAGCTGAGGGCGAGCAGGCAGGCCGCGAAAAGGGGCAAAGAGGCGCGAAGCATAGTGATTGGAGGGGAAAAGGGAAAGTTGTGAGGCATTGATTACGAATGATTTAGCTAAAAGTTGAGCTGCTGTGTAAGCGCCTGATTTATAGCCAGCCGCACGGCGCTGCTGTTCAGGCCAAATTTTTTTTTAACCCTCATTAAACCTCCACAAAGCTGCACGCTCTCAGCTAGTACACCTTACCTCTTCCCATCCTGCCCTATGCGCTACACTACTTCTCTCCGCATGCTGGCCCTGGCTGCCCTCACCAGCGGCCTGCTGCTCACCACTAGCTGCCACCGCGCCGACGTGGTGGCCGACGACATAACCTCGGCCGAAGACCATGGCCAGGGCGACGAAGAAAATGCCACCTCTGCCGACCTGGTAGAAGCCGCTGCCCCGCAAGATGCCACGGCCTCGGGCAGCGCCAGCATTGCCGGCCCCGCCGAGCTGAAAGCCCTGGCCTCGGGCTGCCTCACCCGCACCTATGACGCGGCCACGCGCACGCTCACCCTCGATTTTGGCCCCACCAACTGCCTGTGCGCCGATGGCCGCTACCGCCGGGGCCAAATCACGGCCGTGTTTAGCGGTCCCTACCGCCAGGCCGGCGCGGTGGTCACCATCAACCGCACCAACTACTTCGTGAACGACAACCAGCACCTGGGCACCCGCATTATCACTAATCTGGGCAGTGGCTCGTTTGACCTGAGCGTGCAGAATGCCAGCATCATTTTCGCCAATAACGGGGGCAGCACCTCGTGGTCGTCGCAGCGCCGCTACACCCGCACGGCGGGCTTTGGCACTGCTACCATCCTCGACGATGCCTACAGCATCACGGGCTCGCTCACGGGCACCAACCGCCGGGGTGTAACGTACACGGCCGCCATCCAGCAGCCGCTCATCAAGAAGTTTGCCCCCGGTTGCGCCCGGCATTTTGTAGCCGGCACCATCGAGCTGACCAATTCTAATGCCAAGGCCATGCTCATTAATTACGACCCTAGCGGCACCGCCGCCTGCGACAACATCGCCACGGTCACGGTGAATGGCCACACCCGCACTATCTACCTGAAGTAGTGTCTGAACCACGGATTCGGACGGATTTATCGGAGTAATTGGATTTCGTAGCCGATTAAAAAGTAAAAAGGCCACCCGGTTGGGTGGCCTTTCTTTTGTGGGTGCTGCCTCAAAGCTGGGCTAGCAAAACTGCCGTTAGCTAATCGGCTACAAAATCCGATTACTCCGATAAATCCGTCCGAATCCGTGGTTCAGATAGCAACGCCTCGGCCAGCAGGAGGTCTTCGGGCGTCGTGATTTTCAGGTTGCGGTAGTCGCCCTCCACCAGCTGCACCGGGTGCAGGTCATCGACCACGCTGGCATCGTCGGTGAAGGTGGGCAGCTCGGGCAGGCGATAGGCGCGGCGCAATAGCGCCAGGTCGAAGGTTTGGGGCGTTTGCATGAGGCGCAGGCGGCGGCGGTCGAGCGGCGATGAGCCGGCCGCCCCCAGCATCCGCACCGAGTCTTTGGGCGGCACCGCCACGGCCGCGGCGCCGTGGGCGGCGGCCGCCACGTAGGCCGCCTCAATGACCGAAGCCGTGATGAGCGGGCGCACGCCATCGTGCACGGCCACCAGCGTGCCGGCTGGCGCCTCGGCGGGCAGCGCCGCTAGCCCTGCCTTCACCGATGCCCAGCGCGTAGCGCCGCCCACCACCAACGTATGGGGCAGGGTAATCGCATACTCGGCACACAGCTGCCGCCAAAAATCGAGTTGGTCGGCTGGCAGCACTACCACCGTTTTCGTCACCCCTAGCGCCGGCTCGGCAAAGCGCCGCAGTGTGTGCAGCAGCACCGGCTCGCCGCGCAGCAGCAAGAACTGCTTGGGCCGGTCAGCGCCCATGCGCAGCCCGCTGCCGCCGGCCACCAGGATGGCGTAGCGCGGCGCAGCCGGGCTAGCTGAGGAAGAACTAAAAACGTCTGTCATTGCGGGCGGAACGAAGTGGAGCGCGGCAATCTTTCCTTTCCGTTGAGCTAGGGGGTACTACCACAACGCAAAGGAAGGATTGCCGCGCTCCACTTCGTTGCGCTCGCAATGACAGACGTTTTACAACGCTGACTAGCCGCAGCTTACAGAATCAGCATCGCGTCGCCGAAGGCGAAGAAACGGTACTTCTCCTTGATGGCTTCCTGGTAAGCTTCCATCAGCAGCTTGTAGCCGGCGAAGGCCGAGGCCATCATCACCAGCGTGCTTTCGGGCAGGTGGAAGTTGGTAAGCAGCGAGTTAGCGATTTTAAACTCGTAGGGCGGGTAGATGAATTTATCGTTCCAGCCCTGCGTCACCTTGATGCGGCTGCTGGCCGACACTGAAGCGTCGAGCGCCCGCATGGTGGTAGTGCCGATGGCGCACACCTGGTGCTTGGTATCAATCGACTTGTTGACTACCTGCACGGCGTCGGGGCCTACGAAGAACTGCTCCGAGTCCATCTTGTGCTTGGTGAGGTCCTCTACGTCCACGTTGCGGTAGGTGCCCAGCCCTACGTGCAGGGTAATGAAGGCTTTCTCGATGCCCTTGATTTCCATGCGCTTGAGCACCTCGCGCGAGAAGTGCAGGCCGGCGCTGGGGGCCGCCACGGCGCCGATGTGCTCGGCAAAGATGGTCTGGTAGCGCTCCTTGTCAGCCGGCTCGGTTTCGCGCTTCAGCACGTCTTTGGGCACGGGCGTTTCGCCCAGCTCATACAACGCCTTGCGGAACTCCTCGTCGGTGCCATCAAACAAAAACTTGATGGTGCGGCCGCGCGAGGTCGTGTTGTCGATAACCTCGGCCACGATGTCCGACTCGCCGAAATACAGCTTGTTGCCTACCCGGATTTTGCGGGCCGGGTCTACCAGCACGTCCCAGAGGCGGCCTTCTTTATTGAGCTCGCGCAGCAAGAATACTTCAATCTGGGCGCCGGTGCGCTCTTTTTGCCCATACATGCGGGCCGGAAACACTTTGGTATCGTTGAACACGAACACGTCGCCCTCCACGAAGTAGTCCAGAATATCTTTGAACATCTTGTGTTCAATCTGGCCGGTGGCGCGGTTTACCACCATCAGGCGCGATTCGTCGCGGTGGCGGGCAGGGTGACTGGCAATCAGCTCTTCGGGGAGTTCAAACTTGAACTCATGCAGTTTCATCGCCATGATGGGCAGTACTAGGGGGAAGTTACCGAAAATTCGGGGGGCAAAGGTACGCTTTTCTCGCTAGATTGTTGATGAATTGTAAGTTGAGTTTAAGAGCGCTAATAATAGCGGGCGTTTAGTAGGTTTGTCACGGCTCCGCTTGCCCGGCGAGCGCTGATTTCATTCAATGCCGCTATGTTCCTGACCTTCCGCCTTATGCTCGAAAGCTTTGCCTTTGCTTGGCAGGCCCTGCGGGCCAACCTGCTGCGCACCATTTTGTCGCTGCTAGGCGTCACGGTGGGCATTTTTTCCATCATCGCCGTTTTTATGGTGGTCGATTCGCTGGAGTCGAACGTGCGCGCCAGCATGAACTTCCTGGGCGACAAGGTTATCTACGTGGGCAAGTGGCCCTGGGTCTTTGACCCCAACCAGCCCTGGTGGAAATACTTCAACCGCCCCGTGCCTACGGTGCGCGAGTTTCGGCAGCTGCAGCGCATGCTGCCCGCTAACAGCCAGAAAGGCATTGCTATCTTCGTGCCCAAGAGCGGCAACACCTTCAAGGCGGGTATCAACTCGGTGAGCGACTGCGCCTTTCAGGGCGTGAGCTACGAATACCGCAACGTGTCGGACGTGCCCATTGAGCAGGGGCGCTACTTCACGCCGCAAGAAGTGGAGGCGGGGCGGCCGGTGGCCATCATCGGGGCTACCATTGCCGAAAACCTGTTTCCGCAGGGCGAGCCGGTGGGTCGGCAGTTCAAAACCCACGGCCGCTACTTCACGGTAATTGGGGTGATGAAAAAGGAGGGCAAGAAGCTGCTCGACACCCCTAGCAACGACGCCAACTGCCTCATTCCGTACGATGCCTTCGCTAGCCTCTTCGCCATGAGCAGCACCGGCATGAGCGGACCCTCGCCCAGCATCGGCGTGAAGGGCCGCGACGACGACCCCGGCCTGCTCAACCTCGAAGCCGAGATGCGCGGCGACATGCGCATTATCCGCGGCCTCAAGCCCCGCGAGGAAGACAATTTCGCCCTCAATCGCCCCGAGATGATTGCCGATACCATCGGTAAATTATTCAGCGTCATTGGTATAGCCGGAGGCATTATTGGCTCATTTGCCATGCTGGTAGGTGGCTTCGGCATTGCCAACATCATGTTTGTATCGGTGCGCGAGCGCACCAACATCATCGGCATCCAGAAGTCACTAGGGGCCAAAAACTACTTCATCCTGTTCCAATTCCTGTTTGAGGCGGTGTTTTTGTGTCTGCTGGGCGGGGCGGCGGGTATCTTCCTGGTGTGGCTCATCACCCTTATTCCGCAGGATGCGCTAGCCCTCACGCTGAGCGCGGGCAACATCTCGCTCGGCCTGCTGGTGTCGGTGGGCATCGGCATTCTGGCTGGTATCATCCCGGCCGTGCTGGCCGCCAACCTCGACCCAGTTATTGCCATCCGGGCCAAGTAGCGCCACGCTTCTGCTTCGGGCGCGAGCGCAGTAAGCAACGCGCTAGGGGCGCCCAGTACCGCCTGCTCGTTAGTCACTCGCGCGCGAAGAAGAAGCTTCGCACTGGTTTACTTATCTTCGCGCCCTTGCTTTTTATCGCCCCGCTTCCAGGAGCCGGGGCGTTTTATTTTTTCCACCCTGGCTACTATGTCTAAACTCAAAAAAACCAGCAAAACCAAAGCTTCCGACGAAACACTCAACGCGGGCTCGGGCAAGACGATTGTGCAGCCCAATGTGAATGATAACAAGCTGACCAGCATCACCGAGCTGCGCCAGCAAACGGGCGGGGTGGCCAAGCTCGGCACCGACCCCGACGAGCAGCGCATCCGGAAAGCCTTCGTCGATAAAGACTGGAACGAGATTAAGATTGCCGACAGCTGGCAGATTTTCAAGGTGATGGCCGAGTTTGTGGAGGGCTTCGAGAAGATGTCCAAAATCGGCCCCTGCGTCAGCATTTTCGGCTCGGCCCGCACCAAGCCCGATAACCAATACTATAAGCAAGCGGAGGAAATAGCCTCCAAGCTGGTGCGCCACGGCTACGGCGTTATCACGGGCGGCGGCCCCGGCATCATGGAAGCTGGCAACAAAGGCGCCCGTGCCGAAGGCGGTAAGTCGGTGGGTCTCAACATTGAGCTGCCTTTCGAGCAGACCCACAACATCTACATCGACCAGGATAAGTGCATCAACTTTGATTACTTCTTCGTGCGCAAGGTGATGTTTGTGAAGTACGCGCAGGCCTTTGTGGGTATGCCCGGCGGCTTCGGCACCATCGACGAGCTGTTTGAAGCGCTCACCCTGATTCAAACCAAGAAAATTGGCCGCTTCCCCATCGTGCTCGTGGGCTCGGCCTACTGGGGCGGCCTGTTCGAGTGGATTAAGAACGTCATGCTAGGCGACGAACGCAATATTTCGCCCGAAGACCTGGACCTCGTGCACATCGTGGACGACGCCAGCGAAGCGGTAAAAATCATCGACGACTTCTACCACAAGTACTCGCTGTCGCCTAACTTTTAGGGCGCGCTTATTGTGCCAAAAGCCGGACGGAAACGCCCGGCTTTTTTGTTGCTCAGTTACGGAGGCCGGTATTTCCGTAGTTCTACTAGCCCGACCTTTGCCTCATCATGACTGACCAATCCCAGCCCACCGCCCCCGCCAAAAAGCTTTTCCTGCTCGACGCCTTTGCCCTCATCTACCGCTCGCACTTTGCCTTCGCCAAGAACCCCAGGGTGAACTCGAAGGGGGTAAATACGGGGGCCATACTGGGCTTTACCAACACGCTGGTGGAGGTGCTGCTGAAGGAAAAGCCAACCCACATCGGGGTGTGCTTTGACGGACCGAAGAAAACCTTTCGGCACGAGCAGTTTGCGGCCTATAAGGCGCAGCGCCAGGCCATGCCCGAGGATATTGGCATTGCTATCCCCTACATCAAGCAGATTATCAAGGCCTTTCATATTCCCATCCTGATGATGGATGGCTACGAGGCCGACGATGTAATTGGGACCATTGCGCAGCGGGCCGAGGCCCACGGCTTTGAGGTGTTTATGATGACGCCCGACAAGGACTACTGCCAGCTTGTGACGGAGCATATCAAAATCTACCGCCCGGCCTTTATGGGCAACGCAGCTGAAGTGCTCGATGTAGCGCACGTACTCCAGCGCTTCGAGATTGAGCGCGTCGAGCAGGTGATTGATATTCTGGGCTTGCAGGGCGATGCGAGCGATAATATTCCGGGCATCCCGGGCATTGGCGAAAAGACGGCCAAGACCCTGATTCAGAAATACGGCTCGGTCGAAAACCTGCTGGCCAACGTGGATGAGCTGAAAGGCAAGCAGCAGGAAAACGTGCGCAACTTCGCCGAGCAGGGCCTGCTGAGCAAGGAGCTGGCCACCATTCATGTGAATGTGCCCATTGATTTTGAGCCCGAAAGCCTGACGCTGGATGCGCCCGACGAAGCCCAGCTGCGGCAGCTGTTCGACGAGCTGGAATTTCGGCAGCTGGCGGCCCGGGTGCTGGGGGGCGGCAGTGCTCCTAGCGTGGGCCGCGGGCCGGCCGCCCCGGTGGGGCGTGGCGCGCGGCGGCCCAAGGTGGCCCCTAGCGCGCAGGGCTCACTGTTTGGGGAGGGCAGCGCGGCGGTAGTTATCGCGGCTGAGAACGGAGAGTTTATGCCCGGCGAGGCGGGGCACGAGTATCACGGCGCCACCCGGCGGCTTGAAGACGTGCCCCACAACTACCACCTGGTCGATACACCCGAACTACGCAAGTCGCTGGTAGGCTTCCTGTTGCAGCAAAAGGAGGTAAGCTTCGATACCGAAACTACCGGTTTGAACACGATGACAGCGCGGCTCGTGGGCCTGAGCTTCTGCTGGCATGCGGGCGAGGCGTACTACGTGCCGGTGCCCAGCGATGATGCCGAAGCGAGCCAGGCGCTGGTAGATGAGTTTTGTCCCTTCTTCGAGAATGAGCAGATTTTGAAAATCGGGCAGAATATCAAGTACGACCTGCTGATTCTCAAGAACTATAACGTGCGGGTGGCCGGGCCGTTCTTCGATACCATGCTGGCGCACTACCTCATCGAGCCCGACATGCGCCACAACATGGACGTGCTGGCCGAAACGTACCTGCACTACACGCCCGTGCCCATCACCGACCTCATCGGGCCGAAGGGGAAGAACCAGAAAACGATGGCCGACCTCGCCCCGGCCCTGGTGAGCGACTACGCCTGCGAAGACGCCGACGTGACCCTGCAACTGCGCCACACCTTCGAGCCCATGCTCCAGGAATTGGGCTTGCTAGGCCTCCTCAACGACGTCGAAAACCCCCTGGTACCGGTGCTTGCCGACGTGGAGCACGAGGGCGTTCGCATCGACTCGAATGCCATGAACGAGTATTCGGCCGAGCTGCAGGGCTACATCTCGGAGCTCGAAACGCAGATTTTTCAGGAAGCCGGCGAGGCTTTCAACATCGGCTCGCCCAAGCAGCTCGGCGAGGTGCTGTTTGATAAGATGCAAATTGGCAAGGGCACTATCAAGAAAACCAAGACTGGCCAGTATGCTACCGGGGAGGAAATCCTAAGCCAGCTAGCCGCCGATAACCCCATTGCCGGCCTTATACTGGAGCACCGCCAGCTCACCAAGCTGCGCTCGACCTACGTGGAAGCGCTGCCCCAGCTGGTGTGCACCGATGGCCGCGTGCACACCACGTTCAACCAGGCAGTTACGGCTACTGGCCGGTTATCTTCGACTAACCCCAACCTGCAGAATATCCCGATTCGTACCGAAAAGGGCCGCGAGATTCGCAAGGCCTTCGTGCCGCGCGATGCCCAGCACATTCTGCTCGCTGCCGACTACTCGCAGGTGGAGCTGCGCATCATGGCCGACTTCTCGGGCGATAAAACCATGATTGAAGCTTTCCGGCTAGGGCAGGATGTGCACGCCAGCACGGCCAGTAAGGTGTTTCATGTGCCGCTGAATGAGGTGGACAGCGAGATGCGCCGCAAGGCCAAGACAGTGAACTTCGGCATCATCTACGGCATCTCGGCCTTCGGGCTAGCCCAGCGCATTGGCATCAGCCGCAAAGAAGCGACCGATATTATCGACACGTATTTCGAGGAGTTTCCGAGCGTGAAGCAGTTCATGGACGATAGCATCAACCGCGCCCGCGAGCTTGAATACGCCGAAACGCTGCTCAAGCGCCGCCGCTACCTGCGCGATATCAACTCGCGCAATGCCACGCTGCGCGGCTACACCGAGCGCAACGCCATCAACGCGCCAATTCAGGGCACGGCCGCCGACATCATTAAGATGGCCATGATAAACATCCACGACTGGCTCGAAAAAGAGAAGCTCGGCACCAAGATGATACTACAGGTGCACGACGAACTTGTGTTCGACGCCGTGCGTGAGGAAGTGGACTACGTGACGCCCAAAATCCGCGAGCTAATGACCACGGCCCTGCTGCTGCCCCATGGCGTGCCGCTGGAGGTAGAAGTAGGCACCGGCGACAACTGGCTGAAAGCGCACTAGGGGCATGCAAAGCACTAGATGGGAGGAAAGGGCGTAGTATCTTACACCCTGGCTTCTCATCTAGTGCTTTTAATGAAAACATTACTTTTTCTGCTACTGCTGCAGCAGCTAGCCTATGCCCAGGCGCCTGCTGCCTGTGGGTGCTCGCAAAACTTTGCAGAAGCACGCCGACTGCTGGAGACTAATTACTCCGGGTATCGCGATAAAGTAACTGCCGCTACCAAGCCTCGGCTCGATTCGCTCACGAGGGTGTTGCAGCTGCAGGCCGATGCGGCAGGGAGTGCCAGTGCATGCCAGCAAGTATTGCAGCAGTACCTACAGTTTTTCCGCGATGGGCACGTGCAGTTGAGTAGCAACTCCTCTACGCGTCTCAACAATGACAGTATCCGGGCCTATTATGCCAATACAGAGCGCCTGCCTTGGACGCGGGCCAGCTTCCGCAAGTACCTCGACGACCCTAGCCGGCCAAAGAAGCCCCTGGAAGGTATATGGCGTGACGGTGATGGGGGAGGCTACGAAATAGGCATCGTATCGGCTGGTGCCGCTGGCTACCAAGGCGTTGTGTTGAAGGCCGACAGTATTTTCTGGGTGCCTGGCCAGGTGAAATTTACATTTACTGACCCGGAGGCTGGTCCTGCTGTAGCGCGCTACTACATGCGCAACCACAACCTAGAGAGTCGCCCCGTGCGGGTGGTTAGCGATGGCGAGCTGCTCATCAACGGGCCTTGGTACCGCAGCTATCCGCGGCCGGTGCCGATGCCGCCAGCACCCGCGCCATTCAGCTTTCGAATGCTCGATGACACCACTGCGCTGTACCGCATTGCTTCATTTAATGGCTATTTGCGCCCAAAAATCGATAGCATCACTAAAGTCAACGCGGCTAATCTGGCGCACACCAAGCTGCTGATAATAGACGTACGAGGCAACGGTGGTGGCTCCGACGGCAGCTATGGCTCGCTGATACCTTACCTGTACACCAATCCGGTAAAGGAAGCGAGCGCGGCCATTTTCTCGACGCCAGAAAACAACAGCACATTTAGTGGGCCAATGCTGCCCGGCACGTCGGCAAGCGAGAAGAAATACTACGCAGCCTTGAAGCAGCGACTGGACAAGCACCCGGGAGAGCTGGTATCAATGGCAGCGCACGGAAAAACCTATACCATACATCAAAAGCGCAGTCACCTTCATCCGGAAGTAACGCGGGTAGCGGTGCTGCAAAATCACTTCTGTGCGAGCACTACCGAGCAATTTTTGCTGCTAGCCCGCCAAAGCAAAAAAACCACCACCTTCGGCGAAAACTCAGCAGGCGTACTCGATTATTCGAACGTGCATTCTAAGTCTTTGCCGTGCTACAACTTACGCTTAGGCTGGGCCATTTCGCGCAGCTTCCGCATCGACCGTGGCGAGGGCATTGATAACGTGGGGCTGACGCCCACCGTGCGCCTCGACCCCACCACTTCCGATATGGTGGAGCAAGTACGGGCCTGGTATCGGCAGCGGAAGTAAGCTTCGTGCACTTCCTAACTAGCCCTGCGCACGGCCTGTTTGAGCTGCATACCAACCTAGCATGACTTGGCTAGGAGGCGACAGTTGGGCTGCCTAGCTGCGCCGCTAGGGGCGTTGTAGGAAGAAAGCCCTAGGGTAGTAGCACTGTCTGGCTTGGAATCTAGCCAATTAAAAAAACTGTTCAGCGAGCAGCTATCCTCTGTATCCCGGTTACTTTTACAGCCTACGCACTGCAATAGTCTATGAAATACACGCTTCTATTTATGTTTTTTTGTTGGGCTGGGTTGGGCCGGCTACGGGCGCAAGCCATTCACTTTGAGAAAGACTCATTAACCCAGGTGTTTGCCAAGGCCCGGCAGCAAAATAAACCCGTCTTTTTGCTGTTCGCGCCGCCCCCGCCGTCGGCTAACCTCCCCCCGGCGTTGAAAGCGGAGCGGAGTAAGTCGGGCCTGTACACCCCAGCGGTAGTAGAAAAGCTGAACCAGGGCTTTCTCAACAAAGAGCTGGTTTTTGGCACGGCCGAAACGGGGGCCGCGGCCCGCCGCTACAACGTGACGGGCTACCCGAGCTACCTCTATTTCAACCCCGATGGTAACCTGCTGTACCGCCGCCTGGGCAATTCCAGCAACGTTGATACGTACCTGCGCGACCTCGCGGCCGCTGAGCAAGCGCGCCAAGACCCGCAGAACCTAAGCCACTTGGCGGCCGAGGTGCAGCAGGGCAACGCGAGTGCCGACCTGCTCCGGCGCTACCTCACCAAGCGCCGCGACCTAAAGCTGCCCATTGAGCCCGCCCTGCTGGATGCTTACGCCCGGCAGCTCCCGGCCCAAGCGTTTTATAAGCCCGCCGAAGTGCTGTTCATCCTCGAATGCGGGCCGGTAGTAGGAAGCCCGGCTTTTCAGCTTTCGCACCTGAGCCAGAAGCTGATAGATAGCCTGTATAAAAGCGTGCCGCTGCCCCGGCGCATCGTGTTTAATAATCTTATTATTAAGAATACGCTGGCGCAGGCCGAAGCTACCAAAGACCGGGCGCTGGCCGAGAAGGGCGCCAGCTTTGCTAGGGGTACCTGGAACGGCGACTACCTGAAAGGCCAGCGCACTTACGAGCGCAACATGCTCAACTTCTACCAAACGGTGAAAGACACGGCTAGCTACCTGCGGCAGGCAGTTACTTTTTACGAGCGGTATTACCTGAACCTGCCAGCCGACACGATGAAGAAGCAACTAGAAGCACTCCGTGCTTTTCGGCAGCGGCAGCCGGCCGTGCTACACCACCTCGATTCGGCGGCGCGGCAGCGCGCGGCGGGCCACACCCCCGTTGCAGTGGCTACTACGACCGTGCGACCCGTGGCCGTGGGTGGCCCACCGGCGTCTTTTCTGCAAGAGTTGAACAACGGGGCCTGGGCCATTTACCAAACCGGCACCCGCAATAAAAACTACCTGTGGCACGCTACTACCTGGAGCAAGCGCACCGTAGACCTCGACCCCTTGCCCTACAACTACGATACCTTAGCGCACCTGCTCTACCGGCTTGGCTATTATGCCGAAGCCGAAGCTCGCGAGCAGCAGGCCGCTAGCCTGGCCCGGCAGCAAAAAGTGCCGGCTAGCGGCTACGAGCACGAGCTAGAGAAAATGCGCAAGCGCACGCTGTAGAAGTTGCGGGCATACCTTTGGCGCGCGGCCCCTTAGCCACGGCGTAGCCCCTGCCCCGATGCTGAAAACACGTTTATTGCTCCTGCTAGCCCTATTCAGTAGGGCAGCAATGGCCCAGCACCAAGCCGAGCTCACAGCCCTAATGCAGCGCCACCACGTGCCTGGCATGCAGCTGGTTTATACGAAAGGCACAGCCGTGCAGAACTACAGCCTGGGGGTGCGCGAAGCTGGTACCCAGCAGCTGGTCACAGCCACAACCATCTTCGAGGCGGCGTCACTAGGCAAGGAAATGCTGGCCTACGCAGCCTTGCGCCTCCATGACCGCGGTGTGCTCGACCTCGACAAGCCGCTGCTCAGCTACTACGCCTACCCGCGCCTGCGCGGGCAGGCCCGCGCCGCCCGCATCACGGCGCGCATGGCGCTGGCGCACACCACCGGCCTACCCAATTGGGCCGAAAACCCCACGGCTCCTAGCTGGAAAACCTCGGCCCTAGCCGTGAAATACGTCCCTGATAGCTGCTGGAACTACTCGGGCGAGGGCTACACATTTCTGCAAAAAACGCTGGAGCACCTTGCCGGCAAAACCTGGGAGCAGCTGGCGCAGCAAGAAATATTTGCGCCGCTAGGGCTGAAAAACAGCAGTTTTGCCTGGCGCCCGGCCTTTGCGGCTACGGCCAGCGCTGGCCACGATGGCGCTGGCAAGCCCACGCCTATCGACCATTTTGTAGAGCCCTACGCAGGGTACAGCCTGTACGCAACGGCCGCCGATTACAACCGCTTTTTGCAGGCCCTGCGCACCGGGCAGGGGCTAAAGCCCGCCACCGCCCGGCTGCTGCGCACGCCGGCCACGGCCGCCAACCGCTGCGGCCATGCTACTACGGCTGCCGACGCTCACATAGATTGGGCCTGTGGGGTGGGGCTAGCCACCACCAGCCAGGGCCTGGCGCAGTGGCAGTGGGGCGACAACGGCAATTTCAAAGGCTTTTTTATGACCCTGCCGGGCAAGCAGGAAAGCCTGCTTCTGTTAACGAACAGCTCCAACGGTCCGCAGCTCGTCGATGAGGTGCTAGCCCTCTTCTTTGGCCACGGCCAGTATTGGGCTACGCAGTGGCTAGCCGAATAATTCGCTTTTACCCCGCGCATGATACTGAAAAACAGCCTCTACGCTGCCTGCCTCGCCCACCTGAGCCTGCGTCTCGACGCGGCCCGCGCCGGCATGGCCGCCGCCCAGGAGTCG
Source organism: Hymenobacter sp. BT559 (assembly GCF_017571525.1). GTDB lineage: Bacteria > Bacteroidota > Bacteroidia > Cytophagales > Hymenobacteraceae > Hymenobacter > Hymenobacter ginsengisoli. The sequence goes on from NZ_JAGETY010000014.1 coordinate 14,445, forward strand.
AGCAACTCTGAAACCAAAAGTAGCGCGGGCGATAAGTACGAAACCGGCCGCGAGATGGCCCAGCAGGAGCGCGACCGCCACGCCCAGCAGCTGCACGAGGCGCAGAAACTGCTGGCCGACCTGCAAAAGCTTCACCCCGAGCTGCCCTGCGACACCGTGCGCCTGGGCGCCGCAGTGACCACCAGCCTGGGGCTGTTCTACGTGAGCGTGGGGGCCGGGCGGCTGCGCACGGAAGAGGGGCAGGAGTTTGTGGCCGTATCGCCAGCCGCCCCGATACTGGCGGCGCTGGCTGGTAAGCGGGCCGGCGACGAGGTGCTGTTCAACGGCAAAAAGGTGCGGGTAGAGGCCGTGAGCTAGCGCCCGCGCACCCTAGCCAGCAGCGGGCCGTAAGAGGAGAAAATTCTTTCTTCTTCCCCTTATGGCAACCGACGTTAAAACGACCACCTTGCAAAACGTAGCGCGCTACGCCATGGGCACCTTTATGGTGGGCGCCGGGGTGGGCCACCTCACTTTCGCCCGCCAGCCCTTCCAGGCCCAGACGCCCGACTGGGTGCCGCAGGATAAAGACACCGTGGTGCTCGAATCGGGCGTGGCCGAAATTGGCCTCGGGCTGCTTATGCTCTTCAACCACCGCTACAAGCTGCCGATGGGCGTGGGCCTAGGCGCGTTTTACGCCGCCGTTTTCCCGGGCAATATCCATCAGTATCTCAGCGGCTTGCCTGCGCTAGGCCTCGACACCGAGCGCAAGCGCTACCTGCGGCTTTTCCTGCAACCCGTGCTCATCGGCGCGGCCCTCTGGAGCTGCGGCGTGTTCAATAAGAAAAAGTAGGGCGCAGTAAGCGGTAGCACGAAGCGGAGGCTGCGCGCTACTGCTTACTGCGCTTTTTCGTTTTTGGCCACCACAAACATGCGGTCGCCGAAGCGGCCGGTCAGCTTGTTCAGCCAATAGGTGGGGTACTGCGTGCCGAGCTTGGCGGCTTGCTCTACCACGTTGCCCCCTAGCCGGATATTGGCCGGCGCCTTCACCGGATTTTGCAGGTCTACTACCGAAAAGCCGTTCTTTGCCAGCATCTTATGAATAGTGGCGGGCGTGAATTCGTAGAGGTGGTAGGGCGGAATATCCATGCGGCGCTGGCGGCCCAGGGCCTTGTAGGCCGCAAACCCCAGCCGCATACTCGGCAGGTTGGTCACGCTGGGCAGGGCTAGCACTAGCAGCCCGCCGGGGCTCAGGATGCGCCCAAACTTGCGGATGGCCGCCGCCGGCGACAGCAGGTGCTCCAGCACATCGCCGAGGTAAGCCAGGTCAAACTGATTTTCGTGGAAATCCTCGGTGGTTTCGATGTTGCCCGTCACCACGGGCAGGCCCAGCTCGCGGCGGGCGTAGTCGGCGGCATGGGCGCTGATTTCGAGGCCGTGGGTTTCCCAGCCCAGGCTTTGCAGGCTTTTGAGGGTGTAGCCAGGGCCGCAGCCCACCTCCAGGTACCGAAACTTGCGGCCGGGGTAGTGCTGCTGCATGTAGCGCGTAAACTTGTCTTCCTGCACTTTGCTTAGGTCCAGCGCCTTGCCCTCCTCAATAAAGGCCCTATCCTTCTCGGTGCGGTCGTAGTTGGGCCGGTCGGTGAAGTATTCCTTGCCATACAGTTTTTCGAGCTGCGCGGGCGTGGGCTGCGGGTCCAGAAAAGCCAGGTCGCAACTCAGGCAGCGGGTGCCTTGCAGGCGTTGGCCGTCAAAGAGATAATAGAAGGGCAGGGGCTCGAAGCGGGTGGCTCCGCACAGGTCGCAGTGGCGCATCTTGTCAATTATCATTTAACATTTATCAATTAACAACCCGGAGGCAGACGACAAATGCCGATAATTCTCCCTGTAAAGTTCAGCAGCAGAACCCAACCAGGCGCCAGGTAGTTGGTTAGTCAGGTAAGCTGTTACCTGTTAAATACTACATGATATGCTGGATACTGTCATTATTGGGGCTGGCCCCGTGGGCTTGGCCTGCGCCATCGAAATTCAGCGCCAGGGCCTCACCGTGGCGGTAGTCGATAAGGGCGCGCTCGTCAATTCCATCGTGGGCTACCCTACCCAGATGGAGTTTTTCTCGACCCCCGAGCTGCTCGAAATCGGCGGCTATCCTTTCCCGATGGCCAGCTACAAGCCCCACCGCGAAGATGCCCTCGACTACTACCAACGGGTGGCTGCCGCCGAAAAGCTCGACCTGCGCCTCTACGAGCGCGTTACGGGCCTGCGCGGCCAGGCCGGCGACTTTGTAGTCGAAACCGACCAGGGCGAGCTAGCTGCCCGCACCGTGGTGGTGGCCACTGGCTTCTTCGACGTGCCCAATTACATGGGCGTGCCCGGCGAAGCACTGCCCCACGTAAATCATTATTATAAAGAGCCTTATGCGCACGCCGGCCGCGACGTAGTGGTGGTGGGCGCTAAAAACTCGTCGGCCAAGGCCGCGCTAGCCCTCACCCGGGCCGGTGCCCGCGTGGCGCTGGTGGTGCGCGGCTCCGAGGTATCGGAAAGCGTGAAATACTGGATTCGGCCCGACCTGCTCAATCGTATCAAGGAAGGCCGCATTCAGGCGTATTTCAACACCACCATCGACGCCATTACGCCCACCACCGTCGAAGTGACGATGCCCGAGGGACCGCGTAGCCTGCCGGCCACCTATGTGTATGCACTCACTGGCTACCGTCCCGATTATGCGCTGCTACTCGACGCGCTAGCCCTGCCCCTCGATGAAAATGACCCGGCCCGCCCGCCGCTGTTCAGCCCCGCTACGCATGAAACGGCCCGGCCGGGCGTGTACGTGGCCGGCACGGTGTGCGGGGGGCTAGCCACCAGCCGCTGGTTTATCGAAAACGGGCGCCACCACGCGCAGCTCATCGCCCGGGCCCTGGCGGGCACAGTCGAACTCGCGCCCCGCTAGGGCCCGGGCAATAAGCGGCTGGCCGCAACCTAGTTGGGCACAAAAGTGGCGTCGACGGTATACGCCGTGCCACTCACTGACTGGCTCGAATAAAGGTGCAGCGTAGTGGCCGACAGCTCTTTAATATCGGCATCGCCGTTGAGGGCGCTGTTCGGCAGCATAAGGGTGAGCTTGGTTTCGTTGCTGTTGAAGGCCCAGGTACCCGACTCGGTTTGGGGGTCAGAAGGGCTGCACTTAGTAGGGCCCGCGTCGACTATCGCCGTTTTGTCGGTGTTGAACTTATAAAAATCGTCTTTATCGCAGTCTTGCAAGAACAACGAGCTTGGCACGGCCATCCCACCCACCGTGACGATGACGGTAGACAGGCGCCAGCTCTTAGCGGTCAGCAGTGCGGTGCGCGTGGGCGCAGCGCTCGGCGACGTATCATCATTTTTTTTGCAAGAGCCCAGGACTACCACGGAAGCTAGCAGGAGACAAAGTTTTTTCATACCAGTAAAAGGAAGAAGAGTGCAGGACAAATATAGGCTTCTGGCTGCTGAAACGCCGAGTTTATCTTCTTTACCTGCTGAAATAAAAGTGCTGTCTACCAGCTTAAGGGCAGTTGGCCAGGGCCGCCTTGGCATACGAGTACCCCGCCGTGGCGCCGCGCCGAAAAAACTCGCAGCCGCTGGCCGAATCGCCGGCCTGCTGGGCCAGCCGGCCTAGCAAGAAAAGTGTGCGCCCGTCTTCAGGCTGCGCCTTCAGGGCCTCAAAATAAACCAGTCGGGCCTCGGGGTAGCGGGCCAGGTGGGCCAGCGCGGCGCCCTCGGCTTGCAGGTAGGGCAGGGGCACGGCCCGGCCGGCCCGGCTGAGCTGGGCGTGGCCGTGATGCAGGTCGGCCAGGGCCGGGCGGGTTTGGCGCAGGTCGAGCAGGCGGTTTTCGCCCCGGGCTAGGTAGGCCTCGGCTAGGGCCGTGTCGAGGGCCAGCGCGCGGCAGTAGCTGAGCTCGGCCTGGGCGGGCTGGTGCAGGCTAGCCTGGCAGCGGCCCAGGCGGTAGAGCACGCGGGCCGTTTCGGCGGGGGGCAGGGGCGGGCTTTCGGCGCTGAGCAGGGCGGCCTCGTAGTCGGCCCGGGCGGCCAGCAGGTTATGATTGATATCTTGGTTGAGCTGCCCCCGCAGGCGCAGGGCAGCCGGGTGGTCTTCGCGCAGGGCCAGCGACTGGTCGAGCTGGCGCGCGGCCTCGGTCCACTGCCCCTTGGCAAAAGCGGTGCGGCCATCTTCGTAATACAGATTGGCTTGCACACGGTCCATCACAATCTTGGCCGATACCCCAAACAAGAATATCAGAAACGTGAGCCCTGCCACCAGCCAAAAATCCTGCTTGTTGAAGCGCACGTGCTGGCGCGGCGCGCGCTGCTGGTAGTGGCGCTCGCGGGCGCCCGCCGGGGGCCGGGTGCGCAGGGGCGGGGCGGTGGCCGGGTCGCCGGGCATCTTGTACACCGATGGGCCGCTGGCGGGCACGGCCGCCGCGCGGCGAAGCTCCTCGGCCCGGCGGCTAGCCTGCTGAAGCTGATAGTCGTACTGGGCTCGGCGGTCGGCATCCGAAAGCACGCCGTAGGCCACGGCCACGGCCTTGAAGCGCTCTTCGTAGTGGCGGTCGCCGCCGTGCTTATCGGGGTGCAGCTCGGTGGCGAGGCGGCGGTAGGCCCGCTTGATGTCGGCAACGGGGGCCGTGGGTGGTACCCCCAGCACCTGGTAATGATTTTGACTCACGCCACGAAAATTTATCGAAAGCCCGGGGCAAAGGCAGCCCTGACCGAAAGTTTTGCGTAAAGAACGCCCTAGCCCGCCAAGCTGTTGCGGCTGGCTCAGCTCCTTAACCGCATTTCCTCGCTAAACAATTCCGCAACCATGGCCACCCTGACCGACGACAAAACGCCGCACAACGACAGCCTCATCAGCAACCTCGTAGGCTACCTCGATACCCGGATTGATATTGTGCGCCTCGAAACCCAGGAAAAAGTTAAAGGCATATTTGTGAGCACGGTGCACGGCGTGGCCCTCGGCGTGCTAGGCTTCTTGTTCATCATATTTGGCTCTATCTACCTGGGCCTTGTGCTCAATGATGCCCTCAATAGCCCCTCGGCCGGCTTTGGCCTGGTGGCTGCCTTGTATCTCGTGCTGGCTGTACTGTTTTTTGTGGGCGTTGATAAAAAACTGTTTCAGGGGGTGGCCGATAAGCTGCTGAACAACACCATCTATAAATCTGATAAGCGCGCCTAGCTCGCTATTATTCTTTCTGGTCTCCTTGCTAACTCAACCCAACCATGACCGAGCCTACCAACCCGTTGTTTGAAGACGAAAAAGACTTTCTGGAGCGCAAAAAGCTGGAGTACGAGCGGGCGCTGCGCGGCGACGTAGAAGAAATAAAAGAAACTACCGTGCAGGTAGGCAAAGTAGCGCTGGTGGGCGCGGGCGTAGTAGGCGGCATCTGGCTGCTGCGCAAGGCGTTTGGCGGTGGCAAGGCGAAAAAGAAGGCCAAGCACAAAAAGCATCGCTCGCACTTTGAGGACTACGCCGGCTTCGATGGTTTCGACGAAAACGACCAAGAGCTGAACGAGCTGGCTACCGATTTTCAAGCCCCCGGCTACGACGATGGCTATGCCGGCAACGACGCCACCAGCGACGGCTTTTACTTTGATGGGCAGGACGACTACTTCGGTAACTCGGACGACCGAGCTTATGATGACGAGGCCGACGCCGATGATAACGGCCTGCACAACTACCCCGATTTCCCGGCCCACTCGGCCTCGCACCACGGCAATGACGCTGACGTGCTGCACGTAGGCGAAGACCACGGCGACGACGAAGGTCCGGCGCATTCCTACGCTTCCAGCAACTCGTACCAGGCCCGGCCCTACGACGACAGCCGCCGCCTGCCGCACACTACTAGCTTTGCCGACGAGCAAGACGACGAAGAGGCAGATACTGCGCCCGCCGCGCCAAAAACCAGGCGCAGCCTCATCGGCCCTGCTCTGATTTCCTTTGCCCAGAGCGAAACCGGCCGCGTGATTGTAGCACAGGCTGCCGCAGTAGCGCTAGCCCTCGTAACCAAGGCCGTGCAGGACTTTCTGCCCAAGTATGAGGAAGAAGCCGGCAAAAATGCCGACCTTGCAGCTTCATCGGCTAGCGTGGGGGTTCCGCCCGCTACCTGGCCCGCCACCTCTGCCGCTCAGGATGCCACTGCCGCCGCCCACCACGACGACACTACTCCCTACCGCGAGCCGCTTGCTTGATACGCTGGCCGGGCTGCGGCTGCGCGGGCGTAAGGCCCTGGCGGTGCTGCTCGACCCCGACGACTTTGAGCCCGCGCGCTTGCGCCAGCTGCTGCACCTTACGCAGCAGCACCCCATCGATTTCTTCCTCGTAGGGGGCAGCCTGGTGCTTACCGAGCACCAGGCTGCCCTTATTGCGTTGCTGAAGGCTGAGGCGCCGCAGGTGCCCGTGCTGCTGTTTCCGAGCCACGCGCTGCATGTGGACCCTAGCGCCGACGGCATTTTGCTGCTGTCGCTCATCTCGGGCCGCAACCCCGATTTTCTGATTGGCCAGCACATAGTGGCCGCGCCGCGGCTGCGCCAGAGCGGCCTCCAGGTTTTGCCTACTGGCTATATGCTCGTCGATAGTGGGCGGCCTACCACGGCCTCCTACATCAGCGGCACAGCCCCACTGCCCCACGATAAGCCAAGTATTGCGGCGGCAACGGCTATGGCTGGCGAACAGCTAGGCCTGCGCCTCATGTACCTCGACGGGGGCAGCGGAGCGCAACACCCCGTGTCGGCCGCTATGATAAGTGCCGTGCGTGCCGCAGTCGATACGCCCCTCATCGTGGGAGGGGGCCTCAACAGCGGTGAGAAGGTATATGCGGCCCTAGCCGCTGGGGCCGACGTGGTAGTAGTAGGCAATCACCTGGAGCGCGACCCCGGTTTTCTGGCCGATGCCGTGGCTGCCGTGCGCGAAGCCACTATTGGGCAGTCAGTGAAGTAGCCGGGGCTGCTCGTACGCCGAGCGCTACTGCCTTCGCTACTAGGCGCTGTAATGCGGACCTGACAGCGTACATCGGTAGGCAGTAGGTAATAATACAAAAGGCTACTGATGCGAGTAGCCTTTTGCCTAACCTGAAAAATGCAATAACGAGCGCTGAGCTCTCTGTAGCTGTTAGTTAGCTAGATGTTCATAGCCGTTTCGCGGCGGCGCATCTTGCCAGCCGGAATGCCAAACATCATTTTGAAGCGGCGGCAGAAGTAAGCTGTGTCTTTGTAACCCACTTCTTTCCCGATATCGCGGATGCTTTTCTTGGTAGTGCGCAGCAGCGAAACCGCGCGCTCCATGCGCTGATACTCAATGTAATCCTGCGGATTGATGTTGGTCAGCATCTTGAAGTACTGGCCCACATAGTCCTCGCTCACGTTGGCTACCGTGGCCAGCACCTTGTTGGAAAGGTCGCCGCTCAGGTTTTCCTTAATGAAGTTGAACAGGTCAATCAGGCGCGGGTCTTTGAAGTAAGTGCTGTTAGTGGCTAATTGCTCCACGAACAGATTGTTGCGCAAGATGTAGCGCACCACTTCCACTACCAGGTTCTCGGTGTAAATGTTGATGAGGCGCTCGCGGCCCGGTAGGTCTTGCAGCGACTCTTCAATGATTTTGATGACCAGATTGGCCAGCTTCGAGTTGCCTTTGATGACGAAGGCCGGCACATCGAGCGAGGCAAAGAAGTTGACCGAGTCGAATACTTTCGCCTCAAACGACACGAAGCTGTGGCTTTCCTCGGCGTCGCCGATGTAGTCAAGCTTGTCGTTGGAAGTAAAAAACCGGTCCTTATTCGTAATTAAGTCGTCGTTTGAAATGACGCGGCTAGCAGCGCTCTGGCCGTAGCCCACACGGGTAGCCCGCCCGCCCGGCAAAAACAGCAGTTCCCCTTCTTCGACTACCTGCTCATCTTCGCCAAAAAATATTTTGCCCTTATGTAGCAAAATAAGGTTATTGCCGACATCATACGCGTTGCGTACGGTGAAGGCCTGACGAAGCACTAGGTTCTTGGCCTTGATGTATCGTACTCCTAGTGATTCAATTACTTTATTGTAGTCTTCCATTTGTTTTCAGCTGGTAAGGGAAAATTCACACCGGGTAGGCCAAAAGTACCGAAAGTTACAACAAATAACTGCAAAATATTCTAAAAAAAATTCAGCAAAATAAAAACCCAGGCCGATTTGGCCTGGGTTCCGTGCAAATATACTCGTTTTTTGTCGAAAAAGTGCTATTTCAGTATCTCGCGGGAAATAACAATTTTCTGAATTTCGGAAGTGCCTTCATAAATCTGAGTAATCTTGGCGTCGCGCATGAAGCGCTCGACATGGTATTCTTTCACGAAGCCATAGCCACCGTGAATCTGCACAGCCTCTACGGCCGCGTCCATCGCTACTTTCGAGGCAAAGAGCTTGGCCATGGCGCCGCTCTTGGCGTAGTCGGCGTGGTTGTCTTTGTCGGCGGCGGCTTGCAGGCACAGCAGGCGGGCCGCGTCGACGTTGGTAGCCATATCGGCCAGCTTAAACTGGATGGCCTGGTGCTTGGCAATCTCAACCCCAAAAGCCTTGCGCTGCTTGGCGTACTTGATGCTGAGCTCGAGCGAGCCCGAAGCAATGCCCAGCGCCTGCGAGGCAATGCCGATGCGGCCGCCCGCCAGCACCTGCATGGCAAACTTGAAGCCGAAGCCATCGTCGCCAATGCGGTTTTCCTTGGGCACCTTCACGTCGGTAAACATAAGGGAGCAGGTGTCGGAGCCCCGAATGCCAAGCTTGTTTTCCTTGGGGCCCTGCACGAAGCCAGGCATATCCTTATCCACAATCAGCACATTGATGCCGCGCGACTTCAGTTCGGGGTGCGTCTGGGCAATAACCAGGTACACCGAGGCAGTGGTGCCGTTGGTAATCCAGTTTTTGGTGCCGTTGAGCAGGTAGTAGTCGCCCATGTCCTCGGCGGTAGTGCGCTGGCTGGTAGCGTCGGAGCCAGCCTCGGGCTCCGAAAGAGCGAAGGCGCCGATAATCTCGCCCGAGCATAGGCGGGGTAGGTACTTCTGCTTTTGCTCTTCGGTGCCGTATTTCTCCAGGCCCCAGCATACCAATGAGTTATTCACGCTCATAATAACTGAGCAGGAGGCATCGACCTTGGAAATTTCTTCCATCGCCAGCACGTAGCTAATGGTGTCGAGGCCCGAGCCGCCGTATTCGGGGCTCACCATCATGCCCATAAAGCCGAGCTCGCCCATACGCTTTACCTGGGCCGCCGGAAACTTCTGGTGTTCGTCGCGTTCAATCACGCCTTCCCAGAGCTCGTTCTGGGCAAAGTCGCGGGCAGCGGCCTGCACGGCCAGGTGCTCTTCGGTAAGCTGGAAGGGAGAGGCCGTAGCCGTAGTAGTCGTCATGGTCGGGGAGGGAGGTAGGGGGTGGGTGGGGAGAGCAGGAATGTGGGGCAAAATTACGCCCTAGCCCCGCATTCAAGCGGTAAAAGCGCCGCGGCAGCTGTTTGCTCATCCCGGCGCCTTTGTTTCAACTCCTAAACAGGCTAGTTAGTTACGCCGATTGCCACCTAAAAACGAGACATAGTAAAGCAGCGTAGCCAGCGAGCTCACGGCAGCCACTACATAGGTAAGGGCTGCCCACCGCAGGGCGTCTTTGGCTACGGCATGCTCATCAGTCGTTACTACACCGCTGCGGTCCATCCAGGCCAGGGCGCGGCGCGAGGCATCAAACTCGACGGGCAGCGTGATAAAGGAGAACAGTGTGGCAAACGCAAACAGCGCTATCCCGATTTCGAGCGGGACGGGTGTAGTGCGCAGCATAAACACGCCGGCCAGGAGCAGCAGCGGCATAAAGCGCGAAATAGACGAGAGCACCGGCACCAGGGCCGAGCGCAGCTGCAGGAAGCTATACGACTGGGCGTGTTGCACGGCGTGGCCGCACTCGTGGGCAGCCACCGCGGCGGCCGTAGCCGAGTAGCCGCTGTACACGTCGGCGCTCAGATTCACAGTTTTATCGGTGGGGTTGTAGTGGTCCGAGAGCTGGCCCTCGGTACTGATAATCTGCACATCGTAGATGCCGTGGTCGCGCAGCATCTTGCTAGCTACCTCGCGCCCACTAAGGCCCGAGCGCAGGCCGATGGCCGCATACTGCCGAAACTTGCTCCGCAGCCGCTGCTGAATAGCGAAGCTAACGAGCGTGAGCAGAATGAGAATGAGGTACATGGAGAAGAAAAAGGTGAAGCCTACAGCTGGCGGGCTTTCTCCACGAGGCGCGACGTGCTATAGCCGGCCACGAGGGGCACCGTAAGTACCTGCCCGCCTCTATTCAACACCAATTCGTGGCCCACAATTCCGTCAATAGGATAGTCGTCGCCCTTCACCAGCACGTCGGGCTGCACCACCTCGATAAGCTGCAACGGCGTAGCCTCGCCAAACAGCACCACGGCATCGACGAAGGCTAGCGCGGCCATAATGCGGGCCCTAGCGGTTTCATCCTGCAAGGGGCGGCCGGGCTTGAGGGCGCTCACCGAGGCGTCGGTATTGAGGCCTACTACCAGCCGGTCGCCCAGCGCGTGGGCCTTTTCCAGGTAATCGACGTGGCCCAGGTGCAGCAAATCGAAGCAGCCATTGGTGAATACAATGCGCTCGCCAGCGGCGCGCCATGCAGCCAGCGTAGCGGGCAGCTGCTCAAGAGTCAGGATTTTATCGGCAGTCATGAGTCTAATGGTTAATTGATAAATGGTCAACGATTAATAGCCCATGAATGGCAAGGGCTAAAGGGGATTCCATCAACCATTGACCATTAATCAATTAACCATTAAAACGTTATTCGGTCGTCAAAGGCTCGTCGGCTAGGGCCTCGGCCTCTGCTACTACGCTGCCTTTGTCGGCGGCGGCCACCGCCACGAAGCTGATGCCGCCCAGCAGCACTACCAGCAGGGTTTGGGCGCCGTGCACCACCAGCGCGTAGGCAATACCAGTCTCTTTGGTCATGCCATAGGCTAGCAAAATGCCCTGCACCAGCACGTGAAATGGCCCAATGCCGCCCGCCACCGGCGCCGCCATGCCAAACGCCCCAAAGGTGAGCACAGCGAGGGCCGCCTTTGCGCCTAGCCCGTAGGTTTCGGGGAAGCAGAAAAACGCCCAGTAGTCCATGAGGTAGTAGACCAGCCAGGTAAAAAAGGTGTGGAACAGAAAAGCAGCTTTATTATCAAGCTTTACAATGCTCAGGATGCCAGCTAATAGGCCCTCGATAAACACGACAACCTTGCCAAAAAGCGCGTGCTGGCGCAGCCGCTCCAGGTTGCGCAGCACGGTATAGCCGGCCACCACCAACAGCACCAGCGCAATAACGCCAGCAATGAGCAGCGGCAGCGGGTTGCGGGCAATAGTGTCGGCCTTGCCCCCTAGCAACTTGTCGTTGAAGAAGCTCCAGAAGGTGTTGAAATCCAGCAGCAGCGTGCCCCCGAGCAGGCCCAGCAGCACCAGCACGTCGATAACGCGCTCCGTAACCACCGTGCCCAGCGCCACCTGCACTGGCACGCCGCTCGTGCGTCGCAGCACCGAACACCGGATTACCTCGCCCGCGCGCGGTAGCACTAGGTTGGCCAGGTAGCCCACCATCATGGCGTGGTACACTTTCCCGAATGGCGCCGGTGTGCGCGAGGCCGCGAGCTGCATCTGCCAGCGGTAGGCTCGGCTGAGGTAGCCCAGAGTCGACACGACGAGCGAGAGGCCTAGCCAGAAATAGTTGGCCGTGCGGATATAGTGCCCGATGCGCGACAAATCCTGTCCCCGCAGCGCATACCACATCAGCGCCCCCGAAATGCCCAGCAGCAGCGCGTATTTTAGAAAAGTGAGCAAGTTTTTCATTTTTAAGCCGTTGGCCAGTAGCCGTTGGCCAGTAGCCGTTAGCCAGTAGCCAGTAGCTGTCGTTCTAAAAGAAGCTAACAGCTAACAGCCACTAGCTAGCAGCGTTAAGAAACCCGGTTGTGCTGGTCGGGGAAGATGACGGTGGGTTGATGGTCGCGGGCCTCCTTGAAATCGACAAGGCCGTAAGAAATGATGATAACGATGTCGCCCACGGCAGCCTTACGGGCAGCGGGGCCGTTGAGGCAAATCATACCCGAGCCACGCGCCCCCTTGATGGTGTAGGTTTCGAGGCGCTCGCCGTTGTTGACGTTCACCACCGTCACCTTCTCGTTCTCGACCATATTGGCCGCGTCGAGCAGGTCTTCGTCGATGGTGATGCTGCCCACGTAGTGCAGTTCGGCCTGGGTCACCTTGGCGCGGTGAATTTTAGATTTAAGAACTTCGATATGCATAGCTGAAAACTATAAAAGCCCACAAAGATAGCCGCCCCGCTAGCCCCCGTGGGACTAAGCGCCGAGCGGGTTGTACTTTCCGGCCCTCAATCTGCTCACTGCCTGTATTTGATATGCAAAACCAACTTGCCCGCGGCTGGGCGCCGGCGCTGCTGGTAGCCGGGCTGCTACGCCCCCTCGCTAGCCCCGCCCAAACGCCGCTGGGCCAGCCCTCGCTCGACGAGTCGAAGGTGCAAATCTGGTGCGCCACCGCCCGCTACGTGTATGCCGATGCCGGCCGGCCCCAGCTACAGCGCACCCTGCGCTGCGAGGGCGGCAACTTGCAGGCGCTGGCCGCCAGCCTGCGGCCCGATAGCCTGCGCATCTATTCGGTGCTGTATGCGCCCATCGAGGGAAAGGGGAAGATATACAAGGGCTTGAAGGATAACCCGGCGCGGCTGGCGGCCCTGACTAAGGCCATCATTAACAAGTTAAAATCTTCTCCCGCCCGGCAGCGCGACCCCGCCCGCCTGGCCGGCCTCCAGGCTCTAGAAAAAAAACTGACTGACTACGTGCAAACTGGTCTGCCGCCCGCCGACCCCGCCCCCGCGCCCGAGGCCGACGCTGAAGCCAGCGCTAATGCCGGCTTGGCCGAAGCCGCCGAGGCTAGTGGCACACCAGCTGCGGCCATGCGGCCAGGCGCCCCCGTGGCCGCCGAGCCGCTGCTCAACCGCATTTTTGCCCCGCTAGCCCTCATTCTGAGCATTCTGAGCCTGGTGCTCTACGGCATGTTGCGCCTCAGCCTGGGCCGCACCCTGCGTGAGCTGCGCCGCGCTAGCCCCCCGGCCGGTCGGGACTTCACGGCTGCCCAGCGCCAGCAGCTTGATGACTTGGTAGCCCAGCGCGTGGCCGAGGCCCTGCGCACCGCCCGCCCCACCCTGCCTGCCGACGCCGATGCCCAGCTACCGGGCTAGCCACTGTGGCCGCCGTGCCGTATGCAAAGAATGATGCGCGGTATTTCTCTTTTAGCCGGTGTACTGACCGGGTTGGTGCTCACCAGCTGCCGCATCTCGACGTCGCACGCGCCGGGCTATAAAGAAGCCGTGCGCACTAATGCCATCTCTAATAAGCACATCCTTAGCGAGGAGCCTACGCTGGAGCGCGCCGCGCCCCGCGTGGCCCCAGACTCTGAAGGAGTGGTGCACTAGCCTTTGCCTGATTTGACTTACCCCGCCGCCCGCCGCGACCCGCGGCCCGATACCTACTTTGGCACCGAGGTGCCCGACCCCTACCGCTGGCTCGAAGACCCCGATGCGCCCGAAACCCAGGCCTGGGTGCGGGCCGAAAACGAGGTGACGTTTGGCTACCTCGCCCAGATTCCATTTCGCGACCAGCTGCGCGAGCGCCTTACCCAGCTCTGGAACTACGAGCGCTACGGGGTGCCTAGCCAGGAGGGTGTTTTATTGATTTTCAGTAAGAACGACGGCCTGCAAAACCAGGCTGTCGTATACGCCCTGCCGGTGGGCCAGCCCCTCGAAAGCGCCGAGGTACTGCTCGACCCCAACCAGTTTTCGGAAGACGGGACCACGGCGCTCATGGGCCTGCACTTCAGCCCCGACCACCGCCACCTAGCTTACACCACCAGCGGGGGCGGCTCCGACTGGCAGCAGATTCACTTGCTTGAGTTGGCTAGCCGCCAGCCCCTGACCGAGGTGCTCGACTGGGTAAAAGTATCGGACGTGGCCTGGGCCGGCGCGGGGTTCTACTACAGTGCCTACGATGCGCCCCGACCGGGTGAAGCGGCCCTAGCCGGCAAAAACGAGTTTCACAAGGTGTACTACCACCGCCTTGGCACGCCGCAAACCCAGGATGAGCTGGTGTATGAAAACCCGGATAGGGCGCTGGGTTTCCGCATTGCCAGCACCACCGAGGATGAGCGATGGCTCTGCCTGAGCCTCACCGATGGGCTAGCCGATGGCAACGGACTACTAGTGCGCAACTTGCACGACCCTAGCCAGGCCGGGCAATGGATTACCGTTCAGCCGAGCTACGAATTTGATACGAGTGTAATCGGCAACGTGGGCGATGAGCTGCTGCTTTATACCAACGACCACGCGCCTAACTACCGCGTGGTGCGCGTGCACCCTGGCCGGCCCACCGAGTGGCACGATGTCATTCCCGAAACCACCGAAAAGCTTGAGAGCATCAGCCAGGCGGCGGGCTGCCTGCTGGCCATGTATCTGCAAGATGCCAGCTCGCAGGTGAAGGTGTACTCGGAAGCCGGTGAGTTTCGGCACGAGGTGGCCTTGCCGGCCATTGGCACGGCCGGCGGCTTTGGCGGGCGCCGCACCGATGCGGTGTTATACTATGCCTTCACATCGTTTACCTATCCCACTACCATCTACTGCTACGACCCGGTAGCCAACGCGAGCACCGTATTTAAGGCGCCGACGGTGGATGTGCGGCCGGATGAGTACGAAACCCGGCAGGTTTTTTACGAGAGCAAGGACGGCACCCGCGTGCCGATGTTCATCACCCATAAAAAGGGGCTAGCGCTGGATGGGCAAAACCCCACCTACCTCTACGCCTACGGCGGCTTCAACGTGAGTTTGACGCCAGGCTTTTCGGTAGCGCGGCTCTTGTGGCTGGAGCGTGGCGGGGTGCTGGCTATTCCGAACCTGCGCGGTGGTGGCGAATACGGCGAAGCCTGGCACCAAGCCGGCATGACGCCCCGCAAGCAAAATGTATTCGACGACTTCATCGTCGCTGCCGAAACGCTGTTTGCCCAAGGCTACACCAGCCCCGAAAAGCTAGCCATCGCGGGCGGCTCAAACGGCGGCCTGCTCGTGGGCGCCATCATGACGCAGCGGCCCGACCTGTGCCGCGTGGCCCTGCCGGCCGTGGGTGTCATGGACATGCTTAAGTACCAGAAATTTACCATCGGCTGGAACTGGGCGCCCGAGTACGGCACCTCCGACGACGAGGCGCAGTTTCGTAACCTGCTCAGCTTCTCGCCCTTGCACAACCTGCGGCCTGGCACTGCCTACCCAGCCACGCTCATCACCACCGCCGACCACGACGACCGCGTGGTGCCTGCCCACTCCTTCAAGTTTGCCGCCGAGCTACAAGTGTGCCAGGCTGGCCCTAGCCCCGTGCTCATCCGCATCGACGTGAACGCCGGCCACGGCGCCGGCAAAAGCACCCAGCTGCAAATAGCCGAGTGGGCCGACGTGTGGAGCTTCACGCTGTTTTCAATGGGAGAATGAGTGAATAGCGTCGAATATCATTCAGCCATTCACTCATTCTCCCATTCACTCATTCTCCCATTCACTCATTCTCCCATTCACTCATTCTCCCATTGGCGCTACTCCACCACCTCCAGCACGGTACGGAAAGAGTGGTATTTGCCCGGAAACTTCTTGTCCATTTCCTGCCGCAGGGCGGGCGCAAAGTGCTGCTGATAAGCCTCTAGCTGCTCAAGGCTGATGCTGAAATACTGCGCGGCGTAGGTCACGCCGTCGTCTTCCTCGTTGAGCAGACGCAGCAGCTGGCTGCGGATAAAGCAACCTGTGCCTACTACTTCGGCCATGTGGTGGTCGCGCATGTAGGCTACCCACTCATCGGCGATGCTGGGGTCGAGGCTGGTGGTTACGTTGTAAAGAATCATAGGGCAACAAGCTGAAGGGTAAGAAGGTAGCGGAGATGACTAGCGACTAAGGCCAGGCCCGCTCCTGCAAGAGAAGTTATGAAGTCGTAGTGGGCAGGGCCGCTTTCAATTCGGCAGCCAGTACCTGCACCAGCTCGGCGGCCGGCAGCGCCCGGGCCCGGCCGGCGCCTGTGCCTGCCCATTGCACGGCAAAGCCCGGCTCGCCGGCTTGCTGGGCAGCTGCTACCAAGGCTTTGCCGGCCGCGTAAGCGCGCGAATAGGCGGCTACCGGTGGCCGCCCCGGCTGGTCTACGTCGAGCATAAAGCGGTTGACCAACCCGCGCGCTGGCCGGCCCGAAATAACATCGGTGAGCTGCGTGGGTAGGGGCGGCTGGTGCAGCAGCGCTGCCCGGTAGGCGGGGCTAGCCGCTGACTCGGGGCAGGCTACGAATGCCGTGCCGAGCTGTGCGGCCGCCGCGCCGGCCTGCAAGGCAGCGGCTATATCAGCGCCGGTCATTAGCCCACCCGCCGTCACGATGGGCAGCGGTAGGGCCTGGGCCAGCTGCCGCGTTAGGGTCAGGGCTGGCTCGTGGGTATCAATGGTGCCGTCGAACACGCCGCGGTGGCCGCCCGCCTCGATGCCCTGCGCTACTAGGGCATCGGCCCCAAGCGCCAGGGCGGCCTGGCCCTCAACCAGGGATGTGACGCAGGCTAGCAGCAGGCAGCCCGCCTGCCGTAGGGCGGCTGCTTGCGCCGCCGTGGGCAAGCCAAAATGAAAGCTCACCACTTGGGGCCGGGCAGCCACCAGCACGCGCAGCAGCTCATCATTTACCCGAAAGCTTGGGTACACCTCGGCAAGGCTAGCCGGGGGCTCACTGCCCAGCTCCTCAAAAAAAGGGCGTAGGTACGCCAGCCACTGCGCATCGTGGGCGGGGTCGGGCGCCGCCGGCTGGTGGCAAAATACGTTGACGTTGAAAGGCTTATCGGTAGCTACTTGCAGTTCGGCCAGTTGCCGGGCCACCAGGCTGGCATCGGGTGTAGCCCCGGTAGCCAGCGAGCCCAGCGCCCCGGCTCTTGATACCGCCAGGGCCAGCGTCAGCGTCGAAACACCCGCCATAGGGGCCTGAATGAGTGGGTAGGTCAGCGCCAGGCGTTCGCAAAAAGCATTCATAAGCTCAAAATAGTAGTTCGGCAGAGCAATTGCGCGTGCGGGCTACTCATACCCGCATGGTGTCAAGCTGGAAGTCGTTGATGCGGGCCAGTATGGCTTGCGGGGCAAGCTTTTCGGCGGCTGCAGCCTGGGCCAGCGCGGGCAGTTCCTGGTCGCCGGCCAGGCGCAGAGTTAGTATCTGCTTGAGGGTCAGCTTCTGTTCAAGTGGGGCAAAGCGCTGGCCGCTGATTTCAAAATAACGCTGGCGCACTTCGAGGCGACCTACTCGGTCTTGCAGCAGCAGGGCATAGTGCTGGCGCAGCATCACGAGCGTAGCAAAAAAGAGCAGCGTTACGGCCGCCAGCGAAAACCAGAGCCGCGAAATCTCGGAGTCGTCGCCGGCCACGCCCACGTAGCGCCGAATGGTATAGCCCACCATCAGCAGCGTAAGGGGCAGCAAAACGAAGTGGTGCAGTGGATAGTAGCGAGCGGGGTTTTTGGCGGCCATGGGGCGAAAATGCGGGGCTAGCGGGTAAAAGCAAGCATACGGGCAAAACTAAAAAAGCTCCGGCCCAGGCCGGAGCTTTTTCGAGCTGCACGGCCAGGCGGCCGCTACGCAACTGGGTTACATGGCTTTGCGCGCTTCTTTGGCCGCTTTCTTTTCGGCGCGCAGCTGGTCTTTGGCCGCTTTTTCCTGCTGGTGGGCCGCCTTGGCCTGCTGGCGCTGCATGTTGAGCTGCTCCTTCTGCTGTTTGGCCTGCTGGCGCTGCTCCTGCATCTGGTGCTTGAGGTCGCGGGCCTGGCTTTCCTGCTGCTTGAGGGCGCGGCGGTTGTCAGCTACGGCCTGGTCGGCCGCGCGGCGCTGCTCACGCTGCTGGTCGTAGGTGGCTTGGGTGCTTTGCGGGGTGGCGGTGGCCGGGTTGGGGGTAGAAGTCTGGGCGTGGGCCGAAGTGGCGGCCAGGCTGACGAGCCCAACGGCCGCCAGCATTACAAAAGATTTCATCAAGTAGAAGCCCTTTTAACAAGTAGCGGGCTATGCTTTCAACGCGTTTGATTTTTATTGGTTAGGTCCAGCTTCCACGGAAAGAACGCGCTGTTAGTCAAAACCCCATTATTAATCAATGACTTGGAAAAGCGATTTTATCCTCATTCGTGGTGCGCACCTACTAAAGAAGGGTCAGCCGCCGGCTCAGCGCAGCCGCTGTGGCAGCCATCGGGCAGCTCCACATCCTCTACCTGCACGGTGCTGTGATGAATGTGAAACTCGCGCAGCAGCCCCGCCGAAAGGCTAGCCAGCCAGGTGGCGTCGGTGCCGCCGGGGCGCACCAGGTGCGCCATCAGGGCGGTATCATGGCCGTCGCTGCTCATGCTCCAGATGTGCAGGTCGTGCAGGCTCTGCACCCCAGGCTGGGCTAGCATAAACTGCCGAACTTTCTCCAGGTCAATGCCATCGGGCACGGCTTGCAGGCCCAGCCGGATGGTGTCGCGCAGCAGGCCCCACGAGCCCACAGCTATTACGGCCAGCAGCCCCAGGCTGATGATGGGGTCGAGCCAGGTCCAGTGCGTGAAGTAGGTGATGGCGCCGCCCACCACCACGCCCAGGCTCACCAGGGCATCGGTGAGCATGTGCAGGTAGGCCCCGCGCACGTTCACGTCGCCCTTCTGCCCGGCCCGAAACAGCCAGGCCGTGAAGCCATTAACCAGGATGCCGGCCCCGGCCAGGCCCATTACCATCACGCCGTTCACGGGCTCGGGGTGGCGCAGGTGGTCGATGGTTTCCCACAGAATGAACCCTAGCGCGCCGTAGAGCAGGGCGGCATTGAGCAGGGCCGCCTGAATGGTGGCCCCCCGGTAACCGAAGGTGTAGCGCCCCGTGGCGGGCCGCCCGGCCAGCCAGGCCGCACCCCAGGCTAGGGCCAGGCTGAGTACATCGCTCAGGTTGTGGCCGGCATCGGAGAGCAAGGCCGCCGAGTTGGCCCCTAGCCCGCCAATAACCTCGGCCACTACAAAAGCCAGATTCAGGCCGATGCCCCACGCAAAAGCGGCGCTGAACTTGCCCCCGGCTGGGGGGGCGGCGTGCACATGGCCAGCGTGGTCGTGGCCGTGGTGGTCGTGGGGCATAACTAAAACGGAACGGGTGAATGCCTAAAGAACGTAACCGGCCCGCAATTGGGTGCCCGAGGGGGCTAGCTGGCCGGCCGGGTCAAGACTTCGTCAATCAGGCCGTACTCCTTGGCTTCGGGGGCCCGCATCCAGTAGTCGCGGTCCGAGTCGTCGTGAATCTGCTGATAAGTTTTGCCGGTGCGCTCGGCATAGATGCCGTAGAGCTCGTGGCGCAGCTTCACCACCTCACGGGCCGTGATTTCGATGTCGGCGGAAGGCCCCTGCACCCCACCGCTGGGCTGGTGTATCATCACCCGCGCGTGCGGCAGAGCCGAGCGCTTGCCCAGCGCGCCGCCGCACAGCAGAAAAGCACCCATCGAAGCCGCCAAGCCCGTGCAGATGGTAGCTACGTCGGGGTTCACATACTGCATGGTGTCGTAGATGCCCATGCCCGCATACACCGAGCCGCCGGGCGAGTTGACGTACAGTAAGATATCCTTCTTGGCGTCGGCCGATTCCAGAAACAGCAGCTGCGCCGTGATGATGTTGCCGATAGTTTCTTCCACCGCCGTGCCCAGAAAGATGATGCGGTCCATAATGAGGCGCGAAAACACGTCGATTTCCCGAAAGTTCTGCGGGCGCTCCTCTATCACGGCTCGCGTCATGCCGGTAGGTAGCGACCGCGCTAGCCCCTCCGTGTGGCGCAGGTACTGGTCTACGGCCAAGCCGTTGAGCCGCTGGTCTTTCACGGCAAATTTGCGAAATTCTGCTTGGGTGAGCATGGTATTGTGGTTGAAATGAATAGGCAAGGCGCGGCCAGCTTCACTTTTTAAGTGAAGAAGTTAAGCCCCGTTAAGTCAGATAATCAATTCCTTCCGAAAGCACCGCGTAGCCAGCTGGCTACCCGATGCGGCCAGGCCTCCGGCGGTGGGCCGTAGAGGCGCGTATGAATGCCCGCCAGCTCGCTGCGCAGCTGCCGCCGCCCAGCCGCCCGCAGGCCCGCATAAAGCTGCTGCTGAGCCTCGGCATCGGCCTGCAACTCGGGGTCGAGCAAAAGCTGGAGCTGCCACTCGGCGGCCGGCTGCGCCGCCGGGCCGCGCAGCAGCTGCTCCTCAATGTGCTGGAGGCGTTCGAGTTCGGGGCGCATGGCGTCAGGCAGTTAGGGTTTCGGCCCCAAAGGCGGCGCGCACTGCTTGGCGCAGCCGCTCCAGGCACTTGAATTTTTGCACCGTGGCCGAGCGAACGCTGCCGTAGCCGTGGCTAGCCGTAATCTGGGCTAGCGGCTGCTGGAAGTAGTAGAAATCAAGCAGAATGCGCTTGCATTTCTCGCCCATTCGCGCCACGTAGTCGAGCACGGCCACCTCGGTTTCGACGGGCTCGGGGGCTAGCGGCTCCAGGTGGTCGGGCAGGGTTTCGTGAGGCAGGCGGGCGCGGCGGCGCTGCTCGTGGTGCCACAGGTTGCGGGCGATGCCCACCAGGTAGGTGCTGGCCGAGGCCGTGAGCACGAGTGTGCCGCCCACCGCCCGCTCATAGAGCAGCAGCAAGGCATCCTGAAACACATCCTGCGCATCGTGCGCCGAGCCGCCGTGGCGGCCCACGTGCTGCCGCACCAGCGGAAAGGCGTGAGCGTAGAGCTCCGTCAGGACCTGCTCGCGGTTAGCCAGCAGGGCTAGCCGCAGGGCGGCCGGGTCAGAAAGCGAGAAAGCAGACATGGTACTAGTTAATCCATTTTTGGCGCAACTATCACCCGGAGCGCTCAAAAATAAAAAGCAGCTTTTCTTCGCGTCTAAGCACAATTGCCTGTAAGAAAAGAGATTATGCGATGCATAGGCGGGTTTCTGCTAATATTGAGGGGGATGAGGCTAGGGCCAGTACACCGGTCAGACGGCTGAAAGCCGTCCGACCGGTCGCCATCAGGGCTAGCCAATTTTTCCTTGCCGCAAACACGTTCCAGGCGTTTGCCGAGACGCATCCTTGCAGCTTACAAGGATGCGTCTCTACACCGAATGTGAAATGCAAAACAGCCACTACTTAAACGCCAGCGGCACCACCACTTTCACGCTCAGCGTGCGGCCAATGTTATACACCCCGCGCCGGCCGCTGAGGTAATTGATACTCTCATACTTAAGGCGGCTGAGGTGGCTCTGATAAGCCACGTCGAAGAGGTTATTGGCCGTGAGGTAGAGCGAGAACAGCGTGCGGCCCTTGGCGTCGGCCACGTCGGTGCCCACGCCGGCATTGAATAGGGTGTAAGCGGGCGTAGCCGTTTCGGTGTCGAAGGCCGCGAAGTAGCGGTTCTGAGCAAAATTCTGCTCCAGCTGCACCCTAGCGTATACGTTGGTCAGGCGCTTGCCCTGGCGGCGGAAATTGCCCCGTAGCTCGCTTTGCAGGCGGTCGGCCGGGATGAAGGGCAGAAACTGCTGCTCGGCGGGCACGTCGAGCTGGCGGGCGCGCACCATCGAAAACGAGTTTTCGAAGTGCAGCCA
Organism: Hymenobacter sp. BT559; assembly: GCF_017571525.1. Classification (GTDB taxonomy): domain Bacteria; phylum Bacteroidota; class Bacteroidia; order Cytophagales; family Hymenobacteraceae; genus Hymenobacter; species Hymenobacter ginsengisoli. The sequence continues at coordinate 36,113 of NZ_JAGETY010000014.1, forward strand.
ATCGAGCGGGTGGGGGTGAAAATCGAGTGTCACCTCGCCGCCCAGCAGCTGCGCCTGGCCCTGCACATAGTTGAACAGGCCAATGTCGGGCCCTGTCGACACAAGCGAGTCGGTGCCCGCCCGGTTGAGCACGCGCTGCTCGAAGATGTAATTATTGATGCTGTTCTCAAATGCATCGACCGAAAAGCGCACGTGGTCACTGGTGTAGCTCACGCCGGCATCTACCTGCAAGCTGGTTTCGGCCTTCAGGTTTGCATTGCCCACCTCGTAGCGAATGGTACCCTCGTGCACGCCATTGGCCCCTAGCTCAGCAATATTGGGCGCCCGGAAGCCGCGGCTCAGGTTAGCCTTCACCGTAAGGCGGTCGCTCAGGTTGTAGGCCGCGCCAAGGCTGCCGCTGTAGTTCTGGAAAGTGCTCAAGAAGCCCGGAAACTTCGTTTCGGCGCCCGGCGTGGTGGGCGCGGTGGGCAGCTCGTTGGCATCGAGGTAGAGGCTCTGGGCCGAAATGCGACGTACATCGTAGCGCAGGCCGCCGCTGAGGTCGAGGCCACCAAACGACTTTTTTACCACCCCAAATACCCCGCCCTCGGTCATGTCGTAGGCCGGAATGAGAAATTCGGTGGCCAGGTTGCGGTTCTGTTGGCGCAGGCCGGTGGTGCCCACCGCCACGTTCCAGCCGTTGAGCTCAGGCAGGAAATAGCGCAGCGCGTAGTCTACCGTGCGCAGCTGAAAGTAAAGCTGCGGCGTGTCGGGGGCTAGCGCGTCGCCGTATTCGCGGCGCAGGTTCTGCTGGTAGTTTACTTGCAGAGCTAGCCGGCCGCCTTTCTCTCCAATAATGAAGCTGTTGTCGGTGCCCAGGCGCAGGTGGTTTACCAGTTGGCGCGGCACCGCCAGCGCGTAGCCGTGCAGCTCGTCGTCGGTCACTACCCGCGACTCCACCTGGCCGCCCACCGCCACGTCGCGCACAAAGCGCCCGCTCAGGCTGTCGCGCCCGCCTTCCACCAGGCCCAGGTTTTGGTTGAAGGTGCTGAAAGTGAGGTGCGAATAGCCCCAGCTTTTGTTGAGACCCACGTAGCCATTGGCATCCCACTCGTTGAAGCCCGAGTTGAAAACCTTGCCGTCGTAGCGGTTCTGGTAGTTGCCGGCCACTTTGCGGGTGCCGCGCACCAGCCAGTTGATACCATTAATATTCCCCGCGTTTTCGAGCGAGTAGCCCTGCTGCTGGTTGTTGGTCTGGTAGTTAGCCGTAGCCGTGCCCGTAATATGGCCTTCGGCAATGGGCTCGGGCGCCAGAAAGTTGATGACGCCCGCCATGGCATCGGAGCCATACAGCAAGGAGCCGGGCCCCTTGATAATCTCGGCCCGGTCGATGCTAAACTCATCAATCTCAATGCCGTGCTCGTCGCCCCACTGCTGGCCCTCCTGCTTGGCGCCGTTGTTCAGCGTCACTACCCGGTTATACCCTAGCCCGCGCACCACCGGCTTGCTGATGGCCGCGCCGGTCGTAATCTGGCTCACGCCCGGTGTGTGGGCAATAGCGTCGATGACGTTGGTCGACGACGTTTGGTTGAGCCGCGTGCGGTCTACTACCGTAGTGGGCACCGGCGAGCGGCGCAGCTCGGTAGCCTGGCTTACCCCGGTCACCACCACCTGGCCGATTTCGGTGGCGGCGGGTGTCAGCTTCAGGTCGAGCGGCTGGCCGCTACCGGTATCAACCGTCTGGTTGATAGTATTATACCCTAGCGAGGTCACTTGCACCAAAAACCGGCCTCGGGGCAGGCTAGCGAAGCCAAAGCGGCCGTCGGCGTCGGTGGCGGTGCCTTGCTTGAGGTCGGGAAAAACAACGTTGGCGCCCGGCAGGGGCTGGCCAGTGGCCGCATCGGTGAGGCGCCCGGTAAACGTGGCCGCCGCCCGAGTGCGGGCCGGCGCCGCAGCAGGTGCCACCTGGCCCGCCGCCTTAAATGAAAAAATTAACGTGCTGGCTAGCACCACTACTGAAGAGGTACGAAGCATAAAAAACCGCGAAATAAAGGGGGCAGACTTTCGGGCCGCTGGGGGCTACGGGCCAGGCAAATGGGCTCCGCAAACAAACCCCGGCCAGGGGTCAGGGTCTGTCTGCATTTTCTCTAAAACCAAACCAGAGAAAAAATCGGAGCTCCGAGCCGCCGTGGGCCAGGTAGCAAGTGGCTTGCAGTCAACTAGAAAGCTACTGCGTAAACGAAAGTCAGAAATAAACTAAGAAGGTTGCGTCGGGGCATTTGCTAGGCCTGCGGTGGGCCGCGCAGCGCCGTGCGTCGCAACGCTGCCGCCGAAACCGCCAGCTGCGCCGGCACCGCCAGGGCCCGGTAAACGACCTGTACCCGTGGCTGCGGCAGGCGCACCGGCAGGGCGGGCGCAAAGGGCACACTGTAAAACGTTTCAGCGTGGCAGTGCGTGTGCTGCGGGCTTAACACCTCTTTGCCGGTGGGCCGGCGGGTAGTAGCTACCTCCTCGGTGGTGTGCGCGTGGCGGTGCAGGGCCAGCACCCACGCCTCGGGCAGCAGCGTCCGCACGAGGCAGAGCAGCAGCAGCAAAGCGAGATAGGGGCGAAGGATGGGCCGCAACACAGTAGCGCTAGGTAAGCAATGGGAAGGAGGCCGCCGGTGCGAAATGGTTGCATCGGCCGGGCAAAGGTACGCGAACTAAAAGCTAAAATGCGTCTTGTTTGCAACATTGTTACATGATAAACGATGAGCCGGTCTGGCAGGCCATTTTGCCAGCGGTTGAGAGCGCTGGGTAAAATATTAAACCCACGGTGTATCTTGCTGCCCTTTATGGCGTTGGCGCCACTTATAATGCTATTTAGCCTCAAGCGTTGCAGCCTGTTTATATTGCCGATAAGTCTGCTAGGCTCGGCGGTGGGCTCCGTGCGAGTGCCCGCCCTGCTGAGGCAGAAGCAAAGGCACCAAAGCAGCTTTGTGGCGAACCAAATGCTGCCCTCCGGCATTTTAGAACAGCTGGATGATTGCGAGGTGGCCACGCTAAACCAGCAACTGGCTGGGGGCACGGCGCAGCTTGCGGTGTCCCGGTCGGGGCCGCCCGCTCGCCTTGACACCGAAACCTATACTAATAGAGATAAAAGCCTATTGGCGCAAAGTTCCGGCACGCAGGAGGGCTCGTCGCTTGCTGGCCAAGAAGTGATGCAGCGAAGCCGATGCCGGCCGCTAGTAGCGTTTCCGGTTGGCACTGAGCTTCCCGGCATAACTGAAGAAGTCGAATACCGCCGGATACAGTAACCCGGAAAAATCAAATTTTTTTCACATAAGGCAGACCAAGCCGAATAGTTTTTCGTATGTGTGCCGCTTCACTACGACGCCAGCGGCCAGGCAGCCACTAGCAAGCAGAGAGGCTGGGAAAGGACTTTATGATTATCAGCTCAATAGCTGAACTGTGTGTTCAGTTTGACAAACCGTTGGATTTGGTACGGGTGGCCTGGGTGGCTGGTCGTAGCATGCGTTATTTTCAGCAAGCCTTTAGGCAGCTGCGTGAGGTGATTACGCAATTGGGGGCGAGCCGCGTGGTATTGGAGCTGAATGCAATGCCTGATATTCCGGTATATGACCAGATTTGGCTTAGCACTACGTTTATGCCGGCCCTGCTGAAGCTGCCCCTCAAGCAGGTAGTGGTGGTGCTGTCGGCACGGCGCGTCTATAACCAGCAGGTAGTAGAAGGTGTATTATCGGCCTCGGCCTTGAATATTCGGTTCGACGTGCAGTTTTTTGCGCAGGCTGAAGCCGCAATGGCTTGGCTCACCGACGACTCGCCCCGCCTGCCCGCGCTGCTGCGCGAATGGGCCGGTAGCTGCGGCGCCTCTGCACCCGCTACCGACGAAGTAGCCGAGCCGCGCGCGCCCTATAACCAACCCCGGCGCCCCGACTAACTGCCAACCTGGCAGCTAGCCGGGCATTGGAATAGCCTTTGAACTACTGGGTTGATTGACGGGCGCTGCCTGTTAGTCAGCCTTTTGTTGTTTTTACCCCCTAGCTAGTACCATGTCTGAAACCGGCTCTATTTCCATCCATACCGAGAACATCTTCCCTATTATCAAGAAGTTCTTGTATTCTGACCACGAGATTTTCCTGCGCGAGCTGGTCAGCAATGCCGTCGATGCCACCCAAAAGCTGCAAAGCCTGGCCCGGCAGGGCGAATTCACGGGCGAGCTGGGCGAGCTCAAAGTGCGCGTGACGGTGGACAAAGAGGCCCGCAAAATCACCGTCTCGGACCACGGCCTGGGCATGACGGCCGACGAGATTAAGAAGTACATCAACCAGATTGCCTTCTCCGGCGCCACCGAATTTGTGGAGAAGTACAAGGAGAAAGATGCCCAAGCTAAGGAGCAGATAATCGGGCAGTTCGGCCTGGGCTTCTACTCGGCCTTCATGGTGGCTAGCGAAGTAGAAATCTGGTCAAAGTCATACAAGGAAGACACCCTGACGGCGCACTGGACCTGCGACGGGTCGACTCAGTACACCATCGACGAGCCGACTGGCGAGCACGCCAAGGCCGAGCGCGGCACCGACGTGGTGCTGCACGTAGCCGAAGACTCGGACGAGTTTTTGGAAGAGGCCCGGCTGCGCGGCATCCTGGAGAAGTACTGCAAGTTTTTGCCGGTGCCGATTGAGTTTGAGGGCCAGCTGGTTAACGACACTACGCCCATCTGGACCAAGCAGCCGGCCGACCTCACGGACGAGGACTACAAGAAGTTCTACCGCGAGCTGTATCCGATGAGCATGGATGAGCCGCTGTTCTGGATTCACCTCAATGTAGACTATCCATTTAACCTGACGGGCATTTTGTATTTCCCGAAGGTGAAGGACGAGTTGCAATTCTCGCGCAACAAGATTCAGCTCTACTCACGCCAGGTGTTTATCACCGACGAGGTGAAGGACGTGGTGCCCGAGTTCCTGATGCTGTTGCACGGCGTTATCGACTCGCCTGATATTCCGCTGAACGTGTCGCGTAGCTTCCTGCAGGCTGATGCCAACGTGCGCAAAATCAACACCTATATCACCAAGAAAGTAGCCGATAAGCTGGCGGAGCTCTTCCGCAAGGACCGCGCCGGCTACGAGGAGAAGTGGGCTGATATTGGGCTGTTTGTGAAGTACGGTATGCTCTCGGATGATAAATTCTACGAGCGCGCCAAAGACTTTGTGCTACTGAAAAGCGTGGAGGGAAAGCTCTACACGCTCACTGAGTACACCGAGCACGTACAAGCCAACCAGAAGGATAAGAGCGACAACACCGTGGTGCTGTATACCACCGATGCCGAGCAGCAGCACGGCTTTGTGGCGGCAGCCCAGGAGCGCGGCTACGACGTGCTGAATATGGACCAGGTGCTCGACGCACACTTCATCGGCCTGCTAGAGCAGAAGTTGGAGAAAACCACGTTTAAGCGCGTCGACTCGGCCACCGTGGGCCAGCTCATCGAAAAAGACGAAGCCCCGGCCAGCGTGCTGAGCGAGGACGACCAGAAGAAGCTCGAAGAAGTATTCCAGGGCGCCATCCAGAACCCGGCGATGCACGTCAAAGTGGCGGCCCTCTCGCCGCAGGATGCGCCGGTGGTTATCACCCAAAACGAGTTTATGCGCCGCATGAAAGACATGCAGCGCACCGGCGGCGGAGGCGGCATGCAGATGTTTGGCAATATGCCCGACTCGTTTGACGTGACCGTGAATGCCAACAGCCCCCTAGTGAGCAAGGTGCTAGCAGAGGGCGGCGATACCATCGCCAAGCAGGCCTTCGACCTGGCTCTGCTGGCGCAGGGCCTGCTGAAAGGCGAGGCCCTGACGGCCTTCGTGAAGCGCAGCACCGAGCTGCTGTAAGCAATAGGCTTCAACATGAAAAACCCTCGCTACCAGAATGGTAGCGAGGGTTTTTTTGCGTAATATGGGGCTAGCGGCTGCGGCTGGCCTTAGCTATTCCATCATTTGTGGCGCGAGTTTAGGGTAGCGTAACTCGTGCCAGAAGGGCTGGTGGCAATGTGCTACTTGCCGGTTTCACTGGTGGCCGCATCCACGGGCTTCGACTGCGGGGAGGCCTGCTGGCGCAGGAAGATAGAAAGGCCAACCAGCGAGAAAATGGAAATAAACTCGCTTTGCCAGTTTTGAAACGACTCAAACCAGAACCGGCTCGTGTGCATATAGCCCCAGGTGCTGACGAGCAGCTTGCCTTCGTGGGCCTGCTCGATGTTGTAGACAGCCATGCCACCGCGGGCGTGGAGGTACATGGCCCCCAGAAATAAGGCGAAGAATACGAGGCTTAGCGAGTTTTGATAGAGGCGCAGCCAGCCTCCCCCTCGGCGCACGGGCCACGGCGCGTCGGCTTTGCCAGGGTCGGGGTCTTTGTCTACGTCCTCTTCGCCCTCGAGCTTCTTCGACTCGGGCGAGCCTTTTTGGCGCAGCCAGATGGTGAGCACCACGTAGACGCCCATTTGCAGAAACTCGCTTTCCCAGTTCTCGAAGGTGGCTTCGAGCAGGTGGCCCGAGTGCAGGTACTGGCCTAGCGTGAGCTGGGCTAGGCCCATCTGCTGGAGGTCGTCGTTGTTGTCGTGCCAGCCGGTGAGAATTTGGCCCGTCAGGGCGGCTAGTATCATCACGAGCGTGACCAGGAGCAGGCCGTTTTCATACAGAAACCTGCGGAAGCGAGAGGTAGGCATGGGCGGGAGTGCAGAAAAAAGGTGTACTTAGCGGCGTCAAACGCGCTGGCTGGCTGCCCGGTTGAGGTAGAGGCCAGGCAGGCATTTGACGAAGCCGAAGCTTACCGGCAAGTAATACGCTGTCCTTCAACGCAGCTTGCTGCATCATCCTTTTCACTGAACCCACCCATGAAAAAAGTGTTAGCCCTGAGCGGGTTGTGCCTGCTTGCTTCGGCTGCCCTGGCGCAGCCAGGGCGGCCGGCAAGCGCCGGCCTGGCCGCCAACCAGGTGCAGGTGGCTGGCGGCCGGCTGGCCGGCGCTACGGCCCCTAGCGGCATCCACGAGTTTAAAGGCATTCCCTACGCCGCGCCGCCGGTGGGGCCGCGCCGGTGGCAGGCGCCACAGCCCGCGCAGCCTTGGAAAGGCGTGCGCCCGGCCACGCAGTTCGGCCCGCGCGCTATGCAGCTGCCATTGTTTGGCGACATGAACTTTCGCTCGAACGGCGTGAGCGAAGACTGTCTCTACCTCAACGTGTGGACCGGTGCCAAGGCGGCCAGTGAAAAGCGGCCCGTACTGGTATATTTCTACGGCGGCGGCTTCGTGGCCGGCGATGGCTCGGAACCCCGCTACGACGGCGAGGCGCTGGCCAAAGATGGTATCGTGACGGTGACGGTTAACTACCGGCTAGGGGTGTTTGGCTTCCTAGCCCACCCCGAATTGACCAAGGAATCGCCCCACCACGCCTCGGGCAACTACGGCCTGCTCGACCAGCAGGCGGCCGTGCAGTGGGTAAAGAAGAACATCGCGGCCTTTGGCGGCGACCCGGCGCACATCACCATCGCGGGCGAGTCGGCCGGCTCGTGGTCGGTAAGCGCCCAGATGGCCGCGCCAGCCACCAAAGACCTGCTAGTGGGTGCCATTGCTGAAAGCGGCTCGCTGCTGGGCTTGCAGCCGCTGCTTACCCTGGCGCAGGGCGAGCAGGCGGGAGTGGCTTTTGGCACTAGCCTGGGGGCTAGCACCTTGGCCGCGCTGCGGGCGCTGCCGGCCCAGCAAGTGCTCGAAGCCACTGGCAAGCCGGGCGCGCCGCGCTTCTCGCCGCTGGTCGATGGCTACTTCCTGCCGAAGCAGCCTACCGAGATTTTTGCCGCCGGCCAGCAGGCCCACGTGCCGCTGCTGGTGGGTTGGAACTCGCAGGAGTCGGGCTATCAGGGGCTGCTTGGCTCGGCCGCGCCTACCGTAGAAAACTACCGCACTGCCGTGCAGAAGCTCTACGGCGACCAGTCGGCCGAGGCCCTGCGCCAATACCCTGCTGCCACCGATGCTGAGGTGGAGCAGGCCGCCACCAACCTGGCCAGCGACCGCTTCATCGCCTACAGCACCTGGAAGCTGGCCGACGCTCAAATTCAGACCGGCGGCAAACCCGTGTACCGCTACCTCTACGCCCGCCCCCGCCCGGCCATGACGCCCGAAATGGGCAACGCCACCGCCAACCTGGCCGGCGGCGTCACCCGCAACGCTGGTGCGGCTGCCCCCGCGCCGCCCGCCAAGGGCGCCGTGCACTCGGCCGAGATTGAGTACGCGCTCGGTAATCTGTCCACTAATAAAGTATTTGCCTGGACGCCTGAAGATTATCAGGTGTCGAAAATCATGCAGGGCTACTTCGCCAACTTCATTAAAACCGGCAACCCCAACGGTGCCGGCCTGCCCCAGTGGCCCGCCGCTAGCCAGCAGAACGGCCAGTACCTGCGCCTCGACGTGAAAACCCAGGCCCTGCCCGACCAGACGCGCTCGCGCTACCAGTTCCTGGAGCAGCACGCTAGTAAGTAAAGGGTCTTCTTTTGACGTGAAAAACGTCCGCCATGCTGAGCTTGTCGAAGCATCTCTCCCGAACGGCACCCTAGCGGCGCGGGAGAGATGCTTCGACAAGCTCAGCATGACGGACGTTTTTAATTTAAAAAGCTTGGCGTTGGCCCCACGCCAGCCCTTACTTCTTGAAAAAAGCCACCAAATCAGCCTTGTAAGATTGGCCAATCGGTATCTTATCACCTGTTGTCACCACGAGCTGCGTGGGCAGGAAGTCGCGCTTAGATTAGTATAGCGCGGACTCTGATTAAGTCCGCGCCGCAAGGTCCGCGCCTGCGCAACGCCTCCACACCCGGACTCACAGCCAACATCCACCAAAAAGCCCCCTGGCCGCCCGGCCGCGGGGCTTTTTGGTGGATGAAGTTCTGGTGTTGGTAGAATAAATGCGTTGTCAGGGTGCATTCGGCTTCATTTTCGCGTTAAGCTGGGTTGAGCGGGCGCTTATTTTTGCCCGAAGCCCTTATTCCCTTTCTCGATGCGTAAGATTCTGCTTGGTTTTCTAGCGTTTATGCTGCTGCTGGTGGTGGCGCTGGCCGCCGCGCCCTTCCTCTTTAAAGACAAGCTGCGCGCGCTGGCCGACAAGCAGATAGCCCAGCGCGTGCGCGCCAAGGTGCAGTACAACCCCGCCGACATCGATGTGACGCTGCTCAGCACCTTCCCCGATTTAGGCCTCGATATCAAAAACCTGCGCGTTATCGGCCTCGACTCGTTCAGCCGCGACACGCTGGCCTACCTGCCCGACCTCAAGGTGGGCCTCGACCTGATGAGCGTCATCAAAGGCCAGCAGATTGACGTGAAAAGCGTGGTTCTCGACCAGCCCGACATTGCCGTGAAGGTGCTCAAGAGCGGGCGAGCCAACTGGGATATCATGATTTCGGATTCGGCCGCGGCTTCTAAAGGGCAGGATACCAGCTCGGTAAACCTGGCTATTCAGGGCTGGAAAGTGACCAACGGCCGCCTGCGCTACGACGACCGCAGCATCCCGTTCAGCATGGACGCGCGCGGCCTGAACCACACCGGCAAGGGCGACTTCTCGAAGAACATCTTCGACCTGACCTCGAACACCACCATCGACAAGCTCACGGCCAACTACAACGGCATCGACTACCTCACCGACAAGCAGGTGAACGCTGATGTAGCGATGGCGATGGACCTGAACAAAAACCTCTACACGTTCAAGGAAAACCAGGTGAAGCTCAACGATTTCCCGTTCAGCTTTGCGGGCGCCATTGGGCTGCCCAATGCCACGGATATTACCTACGACATCACGTTCAAGGCGCTGCAAACCGACTTTAAGAACATCCTGAGCCTAGTGCCGGGCGTGTTCAATGCGCAGTTTAAGGACGTGCAGGCTAGCGGGCAAGTGGCCTTCAACGGCTACTACAAGGGCGTGCAAAACAAGCTGCGCATGCCCGGCTACGGCGTGAACCTGAACGTGACCAATGGTCGCTTCAAGTACCCGCAGCTGCCCCAGGAGGCCAAGAATATCAACGTGGCGATGGTGGTCGATAACCCCTCGGGCTTCACCAACAACGTGAAAGTCAACGTGTCGAAGTTTCACCTCGACCTGGGCACCAACCCCGTGGACGGCAACGTGACCGTAGACGGCCTGGAGCCCATGAAGGTAGATGGCCGCGTGAAAGCCAACGTGAACCTGGCCGAAGCGCTGAAAGTGTACCCCGTGGCCGGCGTCACGGCTAGGGGCCAGCTCTTTGTGGATGCCACCGGCAAGGGCACTTACTCAAAAACCCAGATGCCGGTGGTGAACGCCGCCATTAAGATGACCAATGGCTACGTGAAATCGAACAAGTTTCCGGCGCCGATTGAGGATATTAACCTGAGCGGCACAGTGGTGAACTCGACGGGCCAGGTGAACGATACCTACGTGAATTTGCCGCAGTTTCACATGGTGCTGGAAGGCGAGCCGCTCGACGGCCGCCTCACGGCCCATAATATCAATTCGCCCATCTTCGACGCCAACGTGAAGGGCACGGTGGACCTGACGAAGATGACCAAAATATTCCCGCTCGAAGGCATGACCGTGACCGGGCGCGTATCGGGCAACGTGGCTGCCGCCGGCAACATGGCCGACGTAGAAGCCGGCCGCTACCAGAACGTGAAGGCTAGCGGCACGGTACAGGCCAAAAACGTGACCTACAAGAGCAAGGACCTGCCGCAGGGCGTGAGCATCAGCAGCGCCGCCGGCACGTTCAACAACAACCAGATTGTCATTCAGCAGCTTAACGGCACGGCTGGCACGTCTGACTTTGCCGCCAACGGCACGGTGAGCAACTACCTGGGCTACCTCTTCACGCCCGGCCAGCCCCTGCGCGGCACCCTAAACGTGACCTCGCACAACTTCAACGTGAACGAGTTTATGGTGGACCCGGTGAGCGAAAAGCCCACCGCCGGTGCCGTGCAGAAGGCACCCGCCAAGGCCGATGGCGTAGTGCCAATTCCGAAGTTCTTCGACCTGGTGCTGAACAGCAAGGTCGACAACGTGACCTACGACAACCTGAAACTGAACAACGCCACCGGCACCGTGACGGTGAAGAACGAAGTGGCGACGCTCAAAGATTTGACATTTAACACGCTAGGTGCCTCTTTCGGCACTACCGGTAGCTACAACACCCAGGACCTGGCGCACCCCAAGTTTGACCTGGGGCTGAACATTCAGAACCTGGATTTCCAGAAGGCTTTCGCGAGCTTTAACACCGTGAAGGCCCTGGCGCCCATCGCGGCGGTAGTGCAGGGCGTGTTCAATACCAAGTTTACGGCCAGCGGCGAAATGGGCCAGGATATGCTGCCCAAGCTGAGCACGCTAAGCGGCACAGGTCTGTTTGACATCGTGAAGGCCGCCGTGCTGCAATCGCCCACGCTCAACCAGATTGCCAGCCTCACGACCCTGCCCGAGTTGAAAAACCTGCAAGTGCTCAATAAGATAGTCAATGCGCAGATTGTGAATGGCAACCTCGTGGTGAAACCGTTTGACCTGACGGTGGGCGACGTGAAGATGACGCTGGGCGGCTCCAACAACCTCAGCGGCCTGCTCTCTTACGTGGCCGCCATCAACACGCCTACCGGCAAGCTAGGCAACGCCCTGAACAGCAAGCTCACGCAGCTGACCGGGGTGCAAAATATCCAGGGTACCGACCGCGTGACGCTGGGCCTCAACATCGGCGGCAACATCGCGAGCCCGGTGGTGAAGCTAACCAGCGGCAGCCTCAAAGACCAGGGCAAAGCCATCGTAACCAACGTGGTGAAAACCAAGCTCACCGACGCGCTCATTGGGCTAGCCAACAAGAACAAGGCGAAAACCGACAGCACCCAGAAAGCCACTACCACGGCCCAGCAAACCTCACAAGAGCAGGTGCAGCTCGAATTGCAGAAAAAGAGACTGGAGGCGCAGGAAAAGGCCAAACAAGCCATCGGCGCCGGGCTGAACAGCCTGTTTGGCGGCCGCAAGAAAGCAGCTGCGCCTACCCCCGCGCCGGCCGACACTACCAAGAAGTAGGATATTTTGAAGTAGCTGCGTGGGCATTTGGCAGTGTTTTTGAGGAAGGAGGCCCGGCTGCCGTATGGTAGGCCGGGCCTTTTTATTTGGGCTGCTTTTCTATTCCTTTCCTTTCCATGAAAAACTATCGTCTCTTAAGTCTGGCCGCGGCGGCTACGCTAGCCCTTGCCAGCTGCTCGAAGAATGCCGATAACGCCAGCGCCTCAGCGGCCAAGCTGGAAGTGCGCCTGACCGATGCACCGGGCAACTTCAACGCTGTAGTGCTTGATGTGCAGCAGATTGAGGTGCACGACAAAGATGAAAATGACCCTAGCGGCTGGCAAACGCTGGTCTTCACGCCCCAGGCCGTTAATGTGCTCGATTACGTCAATGGCAAATCGGCGCTGCTGGTAAACACTGATTTTGCCCCTGGCGACCTCAAGGAAATCCGCCTCATCTTAGGGCCAAATAGCTATGTGGTGGGCACCGACGGCCAGCAGTACGCCCTCAAAACGCCCAGCGGCCAGACTTCGGGGGTAAAGCTGAAATTGGATAAAGTGACCCTAGCGGCCGGTAGCACTTATCAGCTATTGCTCGATTTCGACGTAGCCAAGTCTATCGTGGAGCGCGGCAATTGGAAGGCTGGCAACGACAAGAAGGAGCGTTACCTGCTCAAGCCCGTTATCCGTCTGGTGGCGCAGGACCTGCGCGGGGGCCTGCGCGGCACCGTGAACCCGGCCGTGGCCCGGCCGCAGGTGCTGGCCATTCGGGCCGCCATCACGGGGCCCGATACGGTGAGCACCTTCGCCGACGCTTCGGGCGCCTATCAGCTCAATGGGCTAGCGGCGGGCACCTACCAGGTGCAGTTCTTCCCCAGCGTGGCGGCTCCCACGGGCCAGCCGGCCTACAAATCGGTGGTGCGCCCCGGCATCACGGTAACCAACAACCAGGTGACGGACCTGGGCGTGACGCCGCTTAATTAACCCTTTCGTATACCTAGTAAAAAGGCCATTCCGGAGCAGGAATGGCCTTTTTTGTGGGAGAGGGGCTAGCTGAGTTTCTGCACCAGAGATAGCAGCTCGTGCTGGGTAGTGCGGGTGTCATCCTGGTCGTACCAGGCGTGGGCCTGGGCGGTAATGTCCTTGGGGTCCGTCTGGCGGGCTTTGAGGTCTTGCATCAGGGCTTGCAACGGAGCCGGGCGTGGGCCCCACACGGCCGCCTCGGTGAGCGAGTCGGCGTGCAGGAGCACCGCAATGGGCATGGCCCGGCCGCCATTGGTGAGGTAGCGGTCGATTAGGTCGGTATTGGCGTTACGCAGGAAGTAGCGGGTTTCGATGTGGCCGCCGCTAGCCTGCGCAACCGCTTCGAGCAGGGGCACCGTGTGCGAGGCGTCGCCGCACCAGCCTTCGGTAATAATGGCCCACACGTAGCGCTGGGTGAGGCTAGCGAGGGCGGTTTGCAGCTCGGGCAGCAGGTGTATCGTTGGGGTAAGCTGGTTTATGCGCTCGCTGCATTCGCGGTAGTAGGGCAGCTGTTTGGCCAGGTGCTCGTCGGGCTGCGGCGTGGCTAGGGCCTCCGTAATATGCTGACGTAAGCCGTCATAGGTGAGGCTAGCAGCCAGTCGGTCGGCGGTGAGGACGGGAGCGTTTGGAGTCGACATAAAAATGAAAGGGCAACGGATGAAGTCCTAACGAAAAAGCCACCGCAAGGGTGACTTTTCGGTAGCTAGGGTGCTGAGTATCGTGAACTTTGTAGTTCGGGTCCCCGCGCCGGTAGCATCGTTGCGGCGCCGTGAAAACGCGAACTACAAAGTTCGCGCTACTGCCAACCGCCGCCCAGCGCGCGGTAGAGGTTCACGCTTTGCAGCAATTGGGCCTGGCGGGCATCGGCCAGGCTCAGTTCAGCTTCGAGTACGCTGCGTTGAGCGGTAATAATCTCTAGGTAAGAGGCATAACCGGCGATGAATAATTCATTCGAAGTAGCCACGGCCTTGCGCAGCTGGTCTACTTCCTGGGCGCGAAGGTCGGCGGCGGCGCGGAAGTTTTCGAGGCCTTTGAGGCCTACTACCACTTCGCGGAAGCCGGTTTGCAGGGCCTGCTGGTAGCGGTAGTAGCTCTCGTAGTTGCTGGCGATGGCTTGGCGCAGGTCGGCGCGGTACTGCGACCGGTTGAGGATGGGGCCGGCTAGCCCGCCCACTGCCCCGAATACCACGGAAGCGGGGTCGAGTAGGAGGCTGGCCCGGAAGGCGTTGAGGCCCACGTAGGGCGTGAGGGTGAGGCTAGGCAGGAAGGCAGCGCGGGCGGCATCGACCTCGGCGCGGTTGGCTTGCAGCTCTAGCTCGGCCTGACGCACATCGGGGCGACGCAACAGCGACGAGGAGGGCAAGCCCGCCGCTAGGCTAGCAGGCAGGCTCTGGGTGGGCAGCAGTCGGCTGCGCCGGATGGGCTGCGGATAGCGCCCCAACAGCTGGTTGAGCTGAGTTTCGGTCTCGACAATGCGCTGGCGGGTTTCGAAGGCCAGGCTTTTGGTGCGCAGCGACTGGGCGGCAAACTGCTGCACGGCTAGCTCCGTCACGCGGCCGGCTTGCTTCTGAATTTTGGTCAGGCGCAGGCCTTCTTCCTGAAAGCGGGCGTTGCGCTCCAGCGTGGCTAGCTGGCTGTCCAGGGTCAGTAGCTCATAATAGGCGCGGGCCACGTCGGTCACTACGTTAGTAATAACCAAGTTGCGGCCCTGCTCCGAGCTTAGCACGCGCAGGTAGGCCGCCTTGCGGCGGCTCCGCAGCTTGCCCCAAATGTCAATTTCCCAGGAGCTGCGCAGGCCCACAAACAGGTCGGGCGTGAGCGGGCCGGGGATACGCCGGTTGCCCACAGTATTATTTGAAAAATTGGTGTCGTAGTTACCCACGCCGTTCGGGGTGTACTCGCCGTAGCGGTCGAGTGCCGCCGTGCCCGTGGCCGACAACGTCGGAAGCAGCGCGCCGTGCCGAGCCAGGTACTGCGCTTGAAACGTCTCAACCCGCGTGAGAGCCACCCGCAAATCGAGGTTTTGGCGCAAGGCCGTGTCGATGAGGCCCACTAGTGCCGAATCGCGGAAGAACTGCCGCCAGGGCTGGGTGCCCACGCTCACGCTGTCGCTCGTGTTAGCGGCTTGGTTGTAGGCTTTCGGGACGGCGGGGCTAGCGGCCGGGTCGGCCGGGGCCGCCACGCGGCAGCCGGCGGCGAGCAAGAGAATGGTTATGAAAAGGGCGAGTGAGCGGAGCATGTGGTTGTCGTTCTATCGGGGCGCCTCACCCCCTGGCCCCCTCTCCGAAAAAGAGAGGGGGAGCCACGGCGGCGTGCGAGTTCAGGTTTTAGCTAAAAAATTGTCAGGCCCCCTCTCCTTTTCGGAGAGGGGGCCAGGGGGTGAGGCGCCCCGCTAGGGTCTAATGCGCCACTAGCTCCGGTTCCGACGCGTGTGCAGGGTTAGCCACCGGCTCTTTTTTCACCTCGGCATCCAAATTTTTAGGCTTCTCGAAGCTGGCAAACAGCACGTACAGGCCCGGTATCAGCACCATGCCGAAGATGGTGCCGATGAGCATGCCGCCCGCCGCCGCCGTGCCGATAGAGCGGTTGCCCAGGGCGCCCGCGCCGTCGGCCAGCACCAGCGGAATTAGGCCCGCGATGAATGCGAAGGAGGTCATCAGAATGGGCCGTAGGCGCGATACGGCACCCTGCACGGCGGCCTCCAGCACGGTGGCGCCGGCGCGGCGGCGCTGCTCGGCAAACTCGATAACGAGGATAGCGTTTTTGCCCAGCAGGCCGATGAGCATCACGAGCGCCACCTGGGCGTAGATGTTGTTTTCGAGCCCTAGCAGCTTGAGGCTGAGAAAGGCGCCGAACACGCCGGTGGGCAAACTCAGTAGCACGGGCAGCGGCAGCAGCAGGCTTTCGTACTGGGCGGCCAGCAGCAAGTACACGAAGATGAGCACGATACCGAACACGTAGAGCGCCTGGTCGCCGCTCAGGATTTGCTCGCGGGTCATGCCGCTCCACTCGTAGCTGAAGCCGCGGGGCAGCACATCGGCGGCCACTTTTTCGATGGCCGTGATGGCGTCGCCCGAGCTGTGGCCGGCGGCGGCGTCGCCGTTTATCATGGCCGAGGTGTACATGTTGTAGCGTGTGAGCTGGTCGGGGCCGAAGACGCGCTCCAGCGTCACGAACGTGGAGAAGGGCACCATCTCGCCGCGGTTGTTTTTCACGTGCAGGGCCAGCAGGTCGTCGGGCCGGCCGCGGTACTCGGGGCTAGCCTGCACCATCACCTTGTACATCTGGCCGAAGCGGATGAAGTTGCTGGCGTAGTAGCTGCCCAGCAGCGTTTGCAGGGTGCTCATGGCTTTGTCCACGGTCACACCCTGCTTGGCGGCCATGTCCTGGTCGAGGTGAATGAGGTACTGCGGAAAATTGGGGTCGAAGCCCGTGAACGCACCGTTGATGGCCGGCTCCTTTTGCAGCGCCGCCAGGAAGGTTTGCGATACCTTGGCCGTCTGCTGCAAGTCGCCGCGGCCCGACTTATCGAGCAAGCGCAGCTCGAAGCCGCTGCTGTTGCCAAAGCCCGGCACCGTGGGCGGCGGCAGAAACTGAATTTCGGCATCGGCAATGCCCGCCGTCTTCTTTTCCAGCTCTTTAATCACGTCGGTCACTGACTGCTCGCGCTCGTCCCAGCCTTTGAGGTTAATCATGCCCATGCCGTAGCTGGAGCCGGCCACTTCGTTCACGAGGCTATAGCCCGCTAGGGTCGAAACCGACTCTACCGGCCCCATTTTCTGGGCGATGCGCTGCACCTGGGCCAGCACGGCTTCGGTGCGCTCCACGGTGGCGCCGGCTGGGGTGGTCACGTTGATGTACACCATACCCTGGTCCTCGGTCGGGATAAAGCCCGAGGGCAGGATGCGGCTCACGCCCCAGGTAGCCCCAAAGAAGAGCAGCAGCGCCCCGATAGTCACGAGCCGGCGGCCAGCAATGCCGCCCAGCAGCCGCTGGTAGCCGCCGGCTAGCCCCTCGTATTTGGTATTAAAGCCCTTGAAGAACCGGCCCACCAAGCCCGTGCGCTCGCCCTCGTGCTGCTTCAGCATAAGCGCGCAGAGCGCTGGCGTAAGCGTCACGGCATTGACACCCGAAATGACGATGGCGATGGCTAGCGTGAGCGAAAACTGGCGGTAGAACACGCCCACTGGCCCGTCCATAAACGACACCGGAATGAACACCGCCGACATCACCAAGGTGATGGCAATCAGCGAGCTGCTGATTTCGTGCATGGCTTCGAAGGTGGCGCTGCGGGCGTCCATGTGCTTCTCCTCCATCTTAGCGTGCACGGCCTCGACCACCACAATGGCATTATCGACCACAATACCGATGGCGAGTACCAACGCAAAGAGCGTGAGCAGGTTAATCGAGAAGCCCAGCATCTGCATGAAGGCGAGCGTGCCGATGAGCGCCACCGGCACGGCTAGGGCCGGAATGAGCGTGGAGCGCCAGTCTTGCAGGAAGAGGTATACGATGACGAACACCAGCAGGAATGCCTCGACCAGCGTGCGCAGCACCTCGTGGATACTGGCGTCGAGGAAGCGCGATACGTCGTAGGCGATGCTGTACTTCATGCCCGGCGGGAAGCTCGTGGCTTGCAGCTCGGCCATGCGGTTTTTCACGTTGGCAATCACGTCGCTGGCATTGGAGCCGGGGCGCTGCTTGAGCATGATGGCCGCCGAGGGCTGCCCGTCGTTCTTCGACGACATGCCGTAGGTGAGCGAGCCAAATTCCACGTCGGCCACTGCCTTGAGGCGCAACACCGAGCCGTCGGGGTTAGAGCGAATGACAATGTTGCGGTACTGCTCGGGCTCGAAAAACTTGCCGGTGTAGCGCAGCACATACTGCAGCTGCTGGGCCGCGCCGCCCGAGCTTTCGCCCGATTTACCCGGCGCCGCCTCCACATTTTGGGCCCGGATGGCTTCCACAATCTCGTCGGTGCCCACCTCGTAAGCGGCCATGCGGTCGGGCTTCAGCCATACCCGCATCGAGTATTCACGCGAGCCCATAATCTCGGCAAAGCCCACGCCGTTGATGCGCTTGAGCTCCTGCAAGACGTTGATGTCGGCGAAGTTGTAGATGAATTTCTCGCCCGCCTTCTTGTCGTCACTCGTGATGTTGAGGTAGAGCAGCATGGAGTTTACCTCCTTCTCCGTAGTCACGCCGGCCTTAATTACCTCCTCGGGCAATTCGTCAATCACGGTCGTGACGCGGTTCTGCACGCCCACCGCCGCCAGGTCGGGGTCGGTACCTACTTCGAAGAACACCGTGATGAGCGTCACGCCGTTGTTCGAGCTCACCGAGTTCATGTAAGTCATGCCCGGCACGCCGTTGATGGCGCGCTCCAGCGGCGTGGCCACGGCCTTGGCGCACACCTCGGCATTGGCGCCGGTGTACTTGGCCGTCACGGTCACCGAAGGCGGCACAATGTCCGGAAACTGCGTGATGGGCAGCGTGTACAGGGCTAGCCCGCCTAGCAGCACCAGAAACACGGAAATAACCAGCGAGAGTATCGGCCGGCGAATGAAGATATCGAACATTGATTCTTGCTTAGTAATCAACTAATTAACTGGATGACAGGCCCCACAAAGCCGTCATGCAGAGCGTAGCATCTCGCTTGCATCGTTGGGAGTAGTAGCGCGGACTTTTAGTCCGCGAGTTGGCTGACCTCACTCGCGGACTAAAAGTCCGCGCTACTTGCTGTTACTGCGCGGCCACGGCCAGCGAGTCCATCACCACGGCTTTGGCCTTGATTTGCTGCTTGTCGCGCAGCTCCGGTGCGCCCTCGTACACCACGCGCTCGCCGGGTTTGAGGCCCTCTTTCACCACGTAGAAGTCGCCAAGGCGCGTTTGAGGCGTGAAGCTGCGGGTGTGCACCATGCTATTCTGGTCCACCACGTACACGAAGTTCTGGTCCTGAATCTCGAACACCGCCTTTTGGGGCAGTAACAGCGCCGAAGGCAACTGGCTGGTTAGGCGTATCTTACCTGATGCGCCGTGCTTAAGCAGGCGGTCGGGGTTAGGGAAGCGGGCGCGCAGGGCGATGGAGCCGGTGTTGGGGTTGAACTCACTCTCGGCGGTTTCGATGTGGCCGGCTAGGGGGTAGGGGTCGCCGTTGGCCAGGGTCAGGCGCACCGAGTCGGAGTGCAGCTCGGGGTGCTCGCGGCGGGCCTTGGTGTAGTTCATGTAGCTGCCCTCGGCCACGTCGAAGTAGGCGAAAATGGAGCTGAGGTCCGACACCGTGGTCAGCAGCGTGCCTTCTTCCACCACGCTGCCCACCTTGAGCGGAATGCGGTCGAGCACGCCATCGAAGGGCGCGCGCACCAGCGTGTAGCCCAGGCTGAGGCGGGCGGCGGCCACGCCGGCTAGGGCATCGGCCACGCGGGCATCGGCCTCCTTCACCTTGCTTGTGGAGAGGGCCAGCTCGGTTTTGGCGATGATGTTCTTATCGACCAGCAGGCGCACGCGGTCGCGCTCTACGCGCACGGCGGCGGCCTGGGCCTGGGCGCTGGCTACGGCCGCCTGAGCCTGGCGCAGCTTGTTTTGGTAGGCGCTGGCATTGAGGCGGAAAAGCGGCTGGCCCTTCTTCACGGGCTTGCCCTCATCCACAAAAATCTGCTCCAGAAAGCCAGCTACCTGGGCGCGTACTTCCACGTTGCGCACGGCCTGCACATCGGCCACGTAGTCGCGGTGCAACTGCTGCTCCGAGGTTTTGAGGGTCACTACTGGCACCACGGGCGGGGCCTCGGCGTTGTCCTTCTTGGCCTTGGCTGAGCAGCCGCCCAGGCCTAGCGCCAGCAAGCCCGCGGCGCTGGCCATGGCGACGTAATGAAAGAAAGAGCGGCTACTCAAGGGGTTCATATAGAAAGGATGTACAAGTCGAAAAGCCCCGGCCTGCTACTGGGCTGAGGTGGCAGCCGTGGGCACGGCTTGCGGAAGGAGAGAAGGATGCAGGGCTAGCAGGCTGTCCTGCTGGTGGTGGTCGGCCTGGCAGCGGGCCAGCAGCCGCTGCGTGAGGCGCAGGTCGGCTTCGGCTTCCTGCAAGTCATCGTAGTCGGCCGCCACCAGGGGGCGGCTGTAAAGCAAAAACCCATTGAGCACCAGCGACAACGCCAGCGCTCCTGCCAGCAGCACCGATAAAAAATTTAAGGACCGAGAAGGGCGAGGCATGGCAAAGCAGGGCAGTGGCAACTGCCCGCAAAGCACCCTAACCGATATTAAAACGGTATGAGAACCGTATTAGAAAAGATGAAAACATAGTGAAAGTACGCTTTCACTATGACCTCACTAGGCTAGCCGAAAGCTTTCCATGCCGGGGCTAGCCAACAACGCATTCGCTACTTCTGCCGGGCCGCCAAAGGCTAGCCAATCCACTAGCTCGGCCTGGTAAAAACACCAGGAATAGTTGGCGGCAAAGACGTAGGTTGGGAAGGAGCCATCCTGGCGATAGGTTTTTGGTAAGTCAGCCAGGGTACCCAGGGCCAGCCAGTCGGCGGGGAGGCCATCGCTGTCCCAAGTGCCGTTTCCCTCTTCTTGCGAGCCGTAGAAATAGGCCTCCATAGCTGGCCCCATAGCCTGAGTTAACCGTTGGGCAAATGCCTCGGTGAATAGCGAGGAGCTACCCAGGTGCGGCGGCCAGTGGCCGCCGTGGGCCCGGCTGATAGCTGCGCTGTCAAAATCAGTACCATAGGCCAGGCCTAACGAGGCAGCTATTTCCTGGTGCGTAATGGGCTGGAGGCGGCTAACCGCCGGCTGCCCCTGCACGATGCCGTACTTATTCCAAAACGCCGCGCGAGCATTCAACTCCGCCACCGAGCTGCGGGCAAACGAGTATTCGGCAATCGGCACACTCCTGTCGATACCCAGCGGCGGCAGTAGGTTGAGATAAGTCTCATACCCAGCCGGCAACCCTGGCACCGAGGCCGCGGCAGTGCCAGCATGGTCGGGCAGCCAGGCCAGCTGGTCGGTGATGGTAACGTAATGGAATGGCATGGGGCACAAGGTAATAAATAGCTACACCGGCAGTGCTGGCAGCCACACCGTGGCTGTAGTGCCCTCGCCCACGGCCGAGGTCAACTTTAGCCGGCCACCGTGGCGCTGCACAATGCGCTGCGTGAGGGGCAGGCCCAGGCCGTAGCCCGGGCGACCCACTGCGCCGGCGGCTCGGTACAGCGGCTCGTAGATGTGGCTCAGCTCCTCGGGGCTGAGGCCGGGGCCGACGTCGGTGATGCGCACGCGCAGGGTGGCGGGGCCGTCGTAGCCTACTTCAGCTAGCACGGGGCCAACTGAGTATTTGGCGGCGTTGTCGAGCAGGTTGAGTAGGGCGGTGGTGAGCAGCTCGGCATTGCCGGGCATCATAAATACGTCGCCCTCGAAGGCTTCGGGCAGCGTACCGAAGGCTAGCCGCAGCTCACGGCCGGGGTATTTGGCCCGAGCAAAGTCCAGGGCCTGGTTCAGGCACTCATCCAGGCGCACGGGCTTGAAGGCGGGCAGCGTGCCATCGGCCTTGGCCAGGGCCAGGAGGCTAGCGGTGAGGCTTTGCAAATGCCGGGCGGCGTCGAGCGAGTGGGCGAGGCTTTCGCGGGCGGCGGGCAGGTTATTGTCGTAGGCCAGGGCCGTTTCGAGGGTGCCGGTGAGGGTGGTGAGCGGCGTGCGCAACTCGTGTGAGGCGTGGGCCAGGAAGCTTTTTTGTGCCTCAAATGCCTGCTCCAGCCCGGCCAGCATTTCATTGAAGACGCGGGCTAGTTGGGCTAGCTCGTCGCGCCCATTGCCCTCCGACAAGCGCCGGCCCAGGCTGCTGGCCGAGATGCGTCCCGCCTGCCGGCTGATGCGCGCCACCGGCGCCAGCGCGGCCCCCGCAAAATACCACCCGGCCAAAATGCTGAGGGCCAGTGCGCCCACATTGCCCACCAGCAGTAGCAGCCCCAGCTGGTGCAGCCGGGCCCAGCCCACCTGGTCCTCGGCCGATACAAAAATCGTGTATTGCTCACCCTCGTGGTCGTAGCCCATGCCCACGGCCTCGCGGCGCCCGGCAGTGGCAAAAGCTACCTGCTGCCCGGGACGCAGCGCCGGCAGGTGCGCTTGGTTCAGCGTTTGGTCGATGTCATCGGCGCTGCTGTAGCGCAAGCCGCCATCGGGGCCATAGATGCTGATTTGCTCGTTGGGAAGCGTTACCAAATCGCGGCGACGCAAGCTGCCGAGCTGCCCGGTTTCGAGCTTGCCGGGGCGCACGAGCAGGCGCGTGGCTAGGGTAGCGCTCGTGCCCAACCGATGCTCAAAGCGTTGGGCGCGCGTGCTGGCATTGAAATAGTAAATGAACGCCGAAAAGCTGACCTGAATAGCCAGCACCACCAGCGTAAAGCGTAGCATCAGCTTATTGCGAATCAGCATGTTAGCAATGGGTGCGTGACAGTATACCCGTTTGTCATTGCGAGCGCAACGAAGTGAAGCGCGGCAATCCTTCTTTATCGTATGCTTCGTTGTAAAACTATCCCTAACGTGAAGGGAAGATTGCGACGCTACGCTCGCAATTACAACTGATTACTACTTGCGACTTCTCATTGCTCGCGCATCACGTAGCCCATGCCCACTACAGTATGAATGAGCTTGGGCGAAAAATCACGGTCCAGCTTCTTGCGCAAATAGCTTACGTACACGTCGATAACATTGGTGGTCGTGTCGAAGTCCAGGTCCCAGACGCGCTCGGCGATGTCTACGCGCGACACCACGCGGCCGCGGTTGCGGAGCAGGTGCTCCAGCAGCGAATACTCGCGGGTGGTGAGGTCGATGCGCTGGCCGGCGCGGGTCACGGTTTTGGCGTCGAGGTCGAGCACCAGGTCGGCCATGTGCAGCTCACGACGCTCGCCGTTGGCCACGGCGTAGCGCTGGGTAAGGGCGCGGGCGCGCATCAGTAGTTCCCTGAACTCGAAGGGCTTAACCAAGTAGTCATCGGCTCCTGCTGCGAAGCCGGCTTCCTTGTCGTCGAGGCTGTCGAGGGCCGTGAGTAGCAGCACCGGCACGCGCTGGCTAGCCCCCCTGATGCGGCGGCACAGCTCCACACCGTTCAGGTAGGGGAGATTAATGTCCAGAATAACCAGGTCGTAGGGCTGCTGCTCGTAGAGCGACCAGCCGGTGCGCCCGTCGTAGGCCACGGTAAGGTCGTAGCCTTCGTGCTCAAACCCCTTTTTTACGAACGAGGCGAGCGGCGGCTCGTCTTCCACCAACAAGATTTTCATAAGCAAAAAGGCTAACCAGTGCCCCGGCGCCGGCCTCAAAACCAACGCGGGCCGCCCCGCAAGCTAGTGCCGGGCGGCCCGCTAGGGCAGTCAACGAGCGGCTACAACTGGGGCTGCACCTGGCCGGCCTGCTCGCGGCAATACGTGATAAAATCGGAGTTAATAGGCTCAAGGCCAGCTTCGCGCATCTTGGTGGCTACCTGGCCGCGGTGGTAGCTGGCGTGCACCACGCAGTGGGTCAGGATGTCGCTCACCTGCGAGTCGAAGGCATCGCCCTGCGAGTTGGTGTACTGAATGTGGCGGTTCAATTCGGCCTCGTCGGTAGTGGCGCAGAGGTCGGCAAACTTTTGCGAGGTTTGCTCGTGCCAGTGGTGCAGGCCAGCCAGGTCGTGCTCCTGCCACACTTTGAGGGGGCTAGCCGTGCCGCTGAGGCGGGCAATCCAGATGGCCTGGGCATTGATAACGTGGCTGAATATGCGGAGCGCGGCTTTGGGGGCCTCCTGGCCAGCGGCCACCGACGAGTCGAGGCGGCGCAGAAGCGTTTCGTTGGCCCACACGTTGAAAACGCCGAGCTTAGCGATGGTATTAATCATGAGAGGAAAAGCAAAAGGTAGTTTGACTGCAAAGAAAAGGACGTCCTGCCTCGACAAGCGCAGCAGAACGTCCTTTTGTACTGGTAGGCGCCCCTCAGCGGGGGTCTTGCCACACGAGCTGCTCGTTGGTGCGGCGCTTCTCAAAGTTGGCGCACTTGCCATCGCCCTTGCCCGTGATGCCGCCTTCGGGGTGGCACAACACCTTGCCCTGGGCATCATAAAGCACCGATTGCTGGTCGCAGCACGGCGCCGACTCATAGTACACCGTTTCGCCCTCGTATTGGTAGCGCGAAATGCGGATAATGGGGTTGCGCTTGCGGGTGGCCAAGATGTTCTGAATGCGATTGCGGAGCCACTGAGGCCGGGCGGTGCTGTCGAGGCGCATGCCGCGAATGGGCACCGGGTCTACGGTGTTGGCGCTGGTGGGCGCAGGGGTATCGCGCTCACTCACAAAGCCTTCAGCGGGCGGCGTGGTGGGCGTGTTCACCACCACATCTTGTTGGCAGGCCCCTAGCAGCAGGGCTAGCGCGGTAAATGGTATCAGTAGCAGGCGCATTGCGGAGCGGACTAGTAAAAGTGAACGAGCGCCAAAGAAGCGCTAGCCCCCTACGTTACGCCAACCGCCCCGAATAGTTAGCGCGGCCATACCGCCCAGATTTTGGGTCCGAAGATGCAGCCCCCTACCGCCACTGCCCCAAAGCCAGCCAGCAGCACAGCCCCGGCGGCCACGTCCTTGGCCTTGCCGGCCAGGGGGTGAAAATCGGGCGAGACGAGGTTGGTGAGGGTTTCGATGGCGGTGTTTACCAGCTCGGCCGTCCACACGCCCGCCACCGCCAGCGCCACTAGGGCCCACTCGGTGAGGCTAAGCCGGAAATACAGCCCGCCGCCGATAACCACCACCGTGGCCACGGCATGAAACTGCAGGTGCGACTCGGAGCGCAGCGCTGCCCAAATGCCCCGAAAGGCGTAGCCGAAGCTCGCCACCTGCCGGTGCCACAAGCTGGGGTGGCCAGAGGTGTAAGGCTTAGCCACGGGTGTCGAACTCGGCAAACGTGGTGCGGCGCAGCTCGGGCCACTCGCCCCGGATAATGCTGAATATCATGGTATCGCGCCGGTAGTTGCCTTGCGTGAGGCGGTGGCTGCGCAGGGTGCCTTCTTCGGTGGCGCCCATCCGGCGCATGGCGGTTTGCGACTTGTGGTTGCGGCTGTCGGTTTCAAGCTCGACCCGCTCGTAGTTGAGCTGGTCGAAGGCGTGAGCGAGCAGCAGGTGCTTGGCGGCGCGGTTGAGGCCGGTGCGCTGAAAGTCGGTGCCCACCCACGTGTAGCCAATGCTCAGGCGCTGGTCGGCCGGAAAATCATTGTAGTAGCTGGTGCTGCCCGCCAGCCGCCCGCTAGCCCGGTCGATAATGGCGAAGGCGTAGCGACGCCCCGTTTGGCGGTCTTGCACGGCCTGGGCCAGGTAGTCGGCCAGGCTCAAGGCATCGTCGGCGCGCGTGAGGGTAAATTCCCAGAGCGCGGGGTCGAAGGCTATCACCTTCAATTCTTCAAAATCGGTGGCTTCGAGCGGGCGCAGGCGCACGCGGCTGTTTTCCAAGACAAGGTTTTGGGCAAAATCCATAGCGCAGCAGGCAAGATGGTAGACCGCAAAGATGCGAAAAAACCACGCCTGTCGGCTGGTTTGCCCCTAGGGCTTCACCCCGCACTGGCTAGCCACGTAGGCTTTGTACTCGGCATAGGCCGGCTCCTGCACCAGGCTTTTGAGGGCGCGCACGTGCGGGTCGGCCAGGTCGTTTGAGCGGCTGCGCAAGAGCATGAACTTCAAACCAGTTTGCAGGGGAGCGCAGTCGCCGGCCTCAGCTAGGGCCTTGGTTTTGAGTAAGGAGTAGTCGAAGGCCGCCCGCTCGCTGGCCTGCGAGTCGCGCTGGCTAGCCGGCACGGTGCTGAAATAATGCAGGTGCCCGATTTCGTGGTACAGTACCACCACCAGCCGGTTGTCGTCAAACTCGGGCTGCGGGTGCTCTAGAAAGCGCCGGTCGAGCCGCACCACGCCGTTGGGGAAAGCCGCGGCCGGGCTACCGAGCGGCCCTGCGCTGGTGACCACTACAAAGCGCCGCAGCAGCGGGTCGTGCTGGCGCACATCATCCAGCGCCGCGGCAAACTTGGGGTATTGCCGCGCTGCCTGGGCTAGCAACACGCGCGCCGTAGCCGAATCGACGGGCACCGCCTGCGTGAGCTGGGCGTAGCCAATGAGCGGACTGAACAAGCAAACCAGAGCAATTAGCAGTAGCGTACGCATAGCTAGCAGACGTCCAGCGTGGCCCCAGGGTTTAAGGCTGCAGTGGCTTTTCACTCAAATCGAGAAGCCAGCGCGGCGGCTCGGCAGCCAAGGCCAGTGGTGCGAGGTTGAGTCACGCCCCAGCCCGGTCGAGTACGGCCGAGTCGGCGGTTACGACCACCTCGGTGGTTTCGGCCAGCACGGAGTCGGGGTTCATCACTACCTCGGCCGTCCAGGGCAGGCCTAGCTCGGCGCCCAGGTCGCGCAGGCGCGCCGCCAGCCGTCCGCTGTTCGACACGGGTTGGTCGAGCAGCCAGCGCACGGGGCCCGGCGCTAGGGCCCCCAGTGCCGTCGCTACCAGCCGAATGGCGCGGTCGGTTTCCTGCACCGCGCGGTAGGTGCCATGAATGCTCGACAGGTCGCGCCAAGCGCCATCGCGACCACCCAGCACAATGCCGCCACTCAGCGCCGCTTCGAGCGTGATAATCAAGTTGAAGCCGTCGATGGCCACCGGCCGGCCGTTGAGGCTGCCGGGCGGTAGTAGCGTAGCCGCCCGGCGGAGCTGCTGCTCATCGGCGCAGGCGGCGCGGCCCACGGCCCAGCGCTGGCGCTCGGTGAGGGCGTAGCGGTCGCCTACCAGCTTCAGGGTGGCGGCTGGCGGGTAAGCGCGCGTCAACAGCCACGACAGCTCGGCCACGGCGCTACGGAGCACCGGCGCCCACTTGGGGGCAAACAAGGTGTCGTCGGCGGGGTGCGGGCCCCGGTGGCGGGTGTCGGCTGGACGCATGAGGTAGAGCAATCAGTAAGTCAACGTAGCGCTACGCTACAAAAGAAAAAACGCCTGTCATTGCAAGCCTGCGAATCAAGCACACGAGAACGAATCGGTTGGGTATCGTTCGGGTGCGATTGCTTCGCAAGCTCGCAATGACAGGCGTTTTGGATTGCCAGCAGATTATATAACGCAGGGCTAGCCCACGTTAATCTCGCCTACCATGTCTTCGGGCTTCAGCCACTCGTCGAACTGCTCAGGCGTCACGTAGCCGAGCTGCACGGCGGTTTCCTTCAGGGTCGAGTGGTTTTTGTGGGCCGTCTGGGCGATTTCGGCCGCTTTGTAGTAGCCGATGTGCGGGTTGAGGGCCGTTACCAGCATCAGCGACGAGTCAACGTGCTTCTTGATGTTGGGCAGGATGGGCTCGATGCCCACGGCGCACTTGTCGTTGAAGGCCACGCACACGTCGCCGATGAGGCGGGCCGAGTGTAGGAAGTTGTAAATCATGACGGGCTTGAACACGTTCAGCTCGAAGTGGCCCATCGAGCCGCCGACCGTGATGGCCACGTCGTTGCCCATCACCTGGGCGGCCACCATCGTCATGGCTTCGCACTGGGTAGGGTTCACCTTGCCAGGCATGATGCTGGAGCCGGGCTCGTTGTCGGGAATCGAGATTTCGCCGATGCCGGCGCGCGGGCCGCTGCTGAGCATGCGCACATCGTTGGCGATTTTCATCAGGCTCACGGCCACGGTTTTAAGGGCGCCGTGGGCTTCCACGATGGCGTCGTGGGCCGCTAGGGCCTCAAATTTGTTCTCGGCCGTGATAAAGGGCAGGCCGGTGAGCTCGGCAATGTGCTTGGCCACGTTCTCCGAATAGCCGGGAGGCGTGTTGATGCCGGTGCCCACGGCGGTGCCGCCCAGCGCCAGCTCGCTGAGGTGGGCTAGCGTGTTGTTGATGGCGCGCAGGCCGTGGTCGAGCTGCGATACGTAGCCCGAAAACTCCTGGCCCAGCGTCAGCGGCGTGGCATCCATAAAGTGGGTGCGGCCAATTTTTACCACGTTCTTAAACTCCACTGCCTTGTCGTGCAGCGTGTTGCGCAGCTTGGTGATGCCCGGAATCGTGGTTTCGACCAGGATTTTGTAGGCCGCAATATGCATAGCCGTCGGGAAGGTGTCGTTGCTCGACTGCGACTTATTCACGTCGTCGTTCGGGGCCAGAAACTTCTTCTCGTCGCTCAGCAGGCCGCCGTGCAGCACGTGGCCGCGGTAGGCGATTACCTCGTTTACGTTCATATTCGACTGCGTGCCCGAGCCAGTTTGCCACACCACCAGCGGAAACTGGTCGGCCAGGTGGCCCGCCAAAATTTCGTCGGCCACGCGGCCAATCAGGTCGGCCTTTTCGGCGTCGAGCACGCCCGCGTCGCGGTTGGTAAGGGCAGCAGCTTTCTTGAGGTAGGCGAAGGCTTTGATGATTTCCTTCGGCATCTTATTGATATCCTGCGCAATCGGGAAATTCTCGATGCTGCGCTGGGTTTGGGCGCCCCAATAGGCGTCGGCGGGCACTTGCACCTGGCCCATGGTATCTTTTTCGGTGCGGAACTGGCTCATTTGAACAAGGAAGGAGTGAAAAACTGCCTGTAGTAACGGCGGCAAAAGTACACCGGCTAGCCGGGCCAGGCAGCCACCAGCCGCCGTAGTCCGTACACCCAGCCAATCTATTTGTTTCTCCTATGAACCAGCCCACGCACACCCCCGACCCCCACACCGAGCCACCCGTACCCGTGCAAGGCGACGGCGTACCCGACTACAGCGACGTCGAAATCAAGACCGAAAGCGACTTGCCCACGCCCGACAAGGCCGGCGGCAGCGCCACCGAGCCCGAAAGCGGCGGGGGCTACAGTGGCTAGGGCCGCATTTAACCCCCACCACGCACAAGCGCCGCGCTGCCCACTAGGGGTGGCGCGGCGCTTGTGCGTGGGGGCAAACAGCTCTTGTGCAAGCGGTAAGCAATTTGATAATAAGACGAAAAAATAGCAGTATTGGGCAGCGGGTTAGCGCTATCTTTCGCCGGCCTATCGCTGGGTTTTGAAGCGGCAGGTAGTACTTCTTTTTCGCTACTAATCTGCTTATGCTGAAACCCTACCCCTTTCTCTTGCTCGCAGCCGGGCTATTGGCCAATCGGCTAACCGCCCAAACAGCCCCGCCCGCCGACAAGCCACTGCTGGGCTTCTCGCCAGCCACGGCGGCCACGGAGTACCAACTCGAAAGCAAGTTTGATACCCAACTCAAGGCCGACAATCTGCGCCAGTGGATGAAGCGCCTGGCCGCTCACCCGCACCATGTGGGCTCGGCCTACGACAAAGCCAACGCCGAGTTTATGGCTAGCCTGTTTAAAAGCTGGGGCTATGCCACGCGTATTGACGTGTCGTACGTACTCTTTCCCACGCCCAAGCTGCGTAAGCTAGAGCTGGTGGCGCCTACCGCCTTCACCGCTAGCCTCACCGAAAAGCCGGTGCCCGAAGATGCCACATCGGGCCAGACTAGCGAGCAACTACCGACTTACAACTGCTTTTCGAAGGACGGCGACGTGACCGCCGAACTGGTATTTGTGAACCAGGGCATCCCGAAAGACTACGAGGAACTGGCTCGCCGCGGCATCGATGTGAAGGGTAAAATAGTGATTGCCAAGTACGGCGGCTCGTGGCGCGGCATCAAGCCCAAGGTGGCCGCCGAGATGGGCGCCATCGGCTGCCTCATCTACTCCGACCCCAAAGACGACGGCTACGCCCAGGGCGATGTGTACCCCAAAGGGCCCTTTAAGCCCGAAACCGGCGCCCAGCGCGGCTCGGTGCTCGACATGCCTACCTACCCCGGCGACCCTCTCACGCCGGGCTACGGCTCGACCAAAAACGCCAAACGCCTTGACTACCGCACTGCGCCCACCCTCACGCAGATACCAGTACTGCCTATCTCCTATGCCGATGCACTGCCCCTGCTGTCGGCCCTAGCGGGGCCGATGGCCCCGCCCGACTGGCGCGGCGCGCTGCCCATCTCGTACCACCTCGGGCCGGGGCCGGCCAAGGTGCACTTGCAGTTGGAGTTCAACTGGAAAACCGAGCCGGTGTATAACGTTATCGCCACGCTGCGCGGCAAGGAGCTGCCCGACGAGTGGATATTGCGCGGCAACCACCACGATGCCTGGGTCAACGGCGCCAGTGACCCGCTCAGCGGCATGGTGGCCGAGCTGGAAGAGGCCCGTGCCCTCGGCGAGCTGGTGAAAACCGGCTGGCAGCCCCGGCGCACCATCATGTTTTGTGCCTGGGATGGCGAGGAGCCCGGCCTGTTGGGCTCAACTGAATGGGCCGAAACCAATGCCAAAGACCTGCAAAAGCACGTGGTGGCGTACCTGAACACCGACAACAGCGACCGCGGCTTTTTGGGCGTGGCGGGCTCGCACACGCTAGAGAAGTTCTTCAACCAGGTGGCGCGGGACGTGCCCGACCCCGAAAAACCAATGTCTATCCTGGAGCGGCGCCGGGCTAGCGACCTCGTGAATGGCAGCGCCGAGGTGCAAAAAGACGCCCGCGAGCGCGCCGACCTGCGCATCGGCGCCCTGGGCGCGGGTTCCGACTACTCGCCCTACATCCAGCACCTGGGCATCCCGTCGATGAACGTGGGCTTTGGCGGAGAGGGCGCGGGCGGCGAGTACCACTCGATTTTTGATTCCTTTGACGACTTCACGCGCTTCAAAGACCCCACATTTGCCTACGGCGTGGCCCTAGCCCAAACGATGGGCCGCTGCGTACTGCGCCTGGCCGACGCCGACGTGCTGCCCTTCGAGTTTCAGAATCTGTCGAATACCGTGGCTAAGTATGGCACCGAGGTTAAGAAATTGACCGATGACATGCGTACCGAAACCGAGCGCCAAGCCAAGCTGCTGGCCGAGAAGCGCTACGAGGCCGTGTCAAATCCTGACCAGCCCCTGCTAGCCCCCAAAGCCCAGGCTCCTGTGCCCCAACTGAACTTTGCGCCCCTTGATGCTGCCCTGCAAAAGCTAGCTCAGAGCGCCCAGGCCTACGAGCAGGCCCGCCAGAATCCCCTGCCCGCTGACCGCCAGAAAGCCCTCGACCAGCTTCTCTACCAAGCTGAGCAGCAGCTGCTCAGTACCGAAGGCCTGCCGCGCCGGCCCTGGTACCGGCACCAGCTCTATGCGCCGGGTTTCTATACCGGCTACGGTGTGAAAACCATGCCGGGCATTCGTGAGGCAATAGAAGAGCGCAAGTGGGCCGAGGCCGACGAGCAGATACAGCGCACTGCCGCTGCTATCAACCGCTTTGCCGGGCAGGTGAACCAGGCAGCGGCTACAGCTACTCCTAAGGTGCTGTAAGCCGACTAACCAAGGGATATGGGCATTCATTGACCCTTAAGTTTTTGTCGTTGCGCTCGCAACTATACTGAGCATCAAAAGCCTACTTACATGGCCGTAACTAAAATTGCCCTAGCCCTCCTGGGCAGCTGCGCTACCCTAGCGGCCCACGCCCAAACGGCCTCCGAGCCGGTGAAAGTCTCCGACTTGCTAAAAATCGAGCAGCTCAACAACGTCACCCTGACCCGCGATGGCCGGCGGGCGGCGTTTACGGTGCTGGCGGTGGTGCCCGACGAGAAGAGCAAGGCCGACTATAAAAACCTCACCCAGCTCTACACCATCGGCACCGAGGCGGGCGCCCAGCCCCGGCAGCTCACCTTTAGTAAGGATGGCGCCACGCAGCCCGCCTGGAGCCCCGACGGCCGCCAGCTGGCCTTTGTGCGGCCCGTCGATGACAAGCCGCAGGTATTCGTGATGCCCGCCGATGGGGGCGAGGCCCGGCAGCTTACGCGCTTCAAGTACGGCGCCACGGCGCCCAAGTGGAGCCCCGATGGCCGGCAGGTGCTGTTTGGGGCGGCTATTCCGCTGCGCGATTTTGTGAAAGACTCGCTGCTGAATGCCAGTAAGGCCCTCCCGCTGTGGTCGTACGAGAAGCCGGGCTTCACCAAGAATTATGCGCTAGGGTCGGCGCGGCCCAATGCCGATGGCACCCTAGCCGAGGTGCGCGCCTACCTCGACAAAAATGAGCTGGATAAGAAAGCCAAGGTGCTCGATAACCTTGACTTTCAGGATGAAAAAGACGTATCAGCCGACAAAAGCCTGGGCCAGCTTTTCCTGATTGATGCCACTGCTCCGGCCGCGCAGCCGGTAGCCATTACCCACGGCTTCTACCGCTTCAGCCAGGCCGAGTTTACGCCCGACGGTCAGCACCTGCTGCTGCTGGCGGCCATCGACTCGGTGCGCCACCCCGACCGCGCCCAGGAAAACGCGGTGTTTCTGGCCGACCGCGACGGCCGCCACCTGCGCTCGCTGCTGAGCCAAGATAGTACCGCGTACGGTACGCCGGCGGTGTCGCCCTCGGGGCGGTGGCTGGCCTTTCAGGAGGCGCCCACCGGGCGCGTAGCTGTGCCCAAGTTGCAGATTAGGCCGCTGGCTGGCGGCCAGGTTATCACCATTCCGCTCGACCGCACGCCGGCTGGCCTGATGTGGAGCAGCGATAGCAAGTACTTGTACTTCACGGCCCAAGCCAACGGCGGCGTGCCCCTCTACCGGGTGAATGTCAGCACGCGCAAAATGGAAAAGCTATCGGCCGACGATACGGGTATCCTGAGCTTTGCCGTGGCGCAGGGCCACGTGGTGTACGCCCAAACCGGCGTTCGCAACCCCTCCGACCTGTATGTGGCCGATGCCAGCCTGCGCCAGGTGCACCGCGCCGGCACCTTCAACGATTGGGTAAAAACCCGGCAACTATCCTTGCCCGAAAAGCACACGTTTGTGAACGACAAGGGTCTGACCGTGGAGTACTGGGTGATGAAGCCCACCGCCTACCAGGCCGGCCAGAAGTATCCGCTGCTGCTCAACATCCACGGTGGGCCGGCGGCCATGTGGGGACCGGGCGAGGCCAGCATGTGGCACGAGTTTCAGTACTTCGCTAGCCAGGGCTACGGCGTGGTGTATGGCAACCCGCGCGGCTCGGGCGGCTACGGCGAGCAGTTCTTGCGGGCCAATATCCGCGACTGGGGCACTGGCCCGAGTAGCGACGTGCTCACGGCCCTCGACAAAACCGTGGCTGAAGGCTGGGCTGACCCCGCCAAGCTGGTCGTGACGGGCGGCTCGTACGCCGGCTACCTCGTGGCCTGGATTGTGAGCCATGACCACCGCTTCCAGGCGGCCTGCTCGCAGCGCGGCGTGTATGACCTAGCCACCTTCTTTGGCGAAGGCAATGCCTGGCGCTTGGTGCCCAACTACTTCGGGGGCTACCCCTGGCAGCCGGCGGTGCGGGCGCTGCTCACCCGCGAGTCGCCTATCACCTACGTCGAAAATATTACGACCCCCTACATCCTCTTCCACGGCGAAAACGACCGCCGCACGGGCTTTGTCCAGGGCGAGATGCTGTTTCGCAGCCTCAAAGTGCTGGGCCGCCCCGTGGAGTACGTGCGCCACCCCGGCGGCACCCACGAGCTCACCCGCTCGGGCGACAACCGCCAGCGCATCGACCAGATGCTGCGCACTTACGAGTTCTTCGAGCGCTACCTGCACACCAAGGGGGTAGCCGCGCAGTAAAGCCACGTTTTAATTTGTAAACGAATAAAAAGAACGTCATGCTGAGCTTGTCGAAGCATCTCTGCCACGCCACTAGGCTAACTATTTCAACGGCGCGGGGGAGATGCTTCGACAAGCTCAGCATGACGTTCTATTAGGTTTTTAATTCTCTCCTTTCCCTATCCCATGAACCCACGTTTCCCCACTCACGCGCTGGCGCTAGCCCTACTAGGCGGCTCACTGCTCGCCAGCTGCAGCCAGTCGCAATCTACCACTACTGCCACCACGCCGGGCACTGCCATGCCGGCCAATTACTTCCCAGCCGTGGAAAGCGGCGTGAAGACCGGCGGCATCCAAGTTATTCCCATCACTACGCCCAAGGGCAAGTTTAATATTTGGACCAAAAAATTCGGTAATAACCCCAAAATCAAAGTGTTGCTGCTCAACGGCGGACCGGGCGCCACGCACGAGTATTTTGAGTGCATGGAAAGCTTCTTGCCGCAGGAAGGCATCGAGTTTATCTACTACGACCAGCTAGGGTGCGGCAACTCGGATAACCCCCGCGATACCAGCATGTGGAGCCTGCCGCGCTACGTGGAGGAAGTGGAGCAGGTGCGCCAGGCCCTGAACCTGAATAAGGACAACTTCTACCTGCTAGGCCACAGCTGGGGCGGCATCCTGGCCGCCGAGTACGCCTTCAAGTATCAGCAAAACCTCAAGGGCCTCATCATTAGCAATATGATGATGAGCTGCCCCGCCTACGGCAAGTACGCCGACGAGGTATTGGCCAAGCAGATGAAGCCCGAGGTGTTAAAAGAGATTCGGGCGATTGAGGCCAAAAAGGACTTCAGCAACCCACGTTACATGGGCCTGCTGGAGCCCAACTTCTACGCCGAGCACCTGTGCCGCATTGTGCCCAACCCGGAGCCCGTGACCCGCGCAATGAGCAAAATCAACCAGTCGCTCTACGTGACTATGCAGGGGCCTAGCGAGTTCGGCATCTCAGGCAAGCTCACCACCTGGGACCGCACCAAGGACCTGCCCAAGCTCACCATTCCGTTCCTCAGCATCGGCGGCAAGTATGACACCATGGACCCCGCCCACATGGCCTGGATAGCTACCCAGGTGAAGCAGGGCGCTTCGCTCATCTGCCCCAAAGGCAGCCACATGGCCATGTACGACGACCAGCAGACCTACATGACGGGCTTTGTCAAGTTCCTGAAAACGGTAGATGACGGCTCTTTCAAGGCCGGCATGAAAATGTAGGCCTAGCTACTCAAACACCACCGGTACTTCGACCACCTGCGCTGCTCGGCGCCCGGCGCTGATGCCGGGCACCCAGCTAGGCCCCTCCTGCAGCAGCCGGATGGCCTCGGCATCGTAGTCGGGGCGCAGCTTGCGCACGGCCTCGGCTTGCTCAATCTTGCCATCGGCCCCGAGGTGTAGGCGCACCAGCACCCGGCCCGACTGGCGGGCGCCATCACGGCTTTCGGGCTCAAACTCGGCCGTGCCCTTTTTTAAATACTCGCGTAGCGCCGCATAGCCACCGCTAGGGGTGGCGGGCAGGGCCGGGGGGGGCGGCATGGCTGCCTTCATCCTGGCCATGGGCTCGCTCACGCGTGCTGGCGCTGCCGTGGGGGCGGCATCTTGTGTGGGCGAGGGCGTTGATACTACCTCGGCCAGCGTGGTCGAGTCGGGGGTAGCTGCCCCGCCTGGGCTGCTACCGGCCCTAGCCGGTGCCGCGCTGGGGTGCTGGCGGCCGGAGTGCGCAGCTACCGCTGGCGCCGCAGTGTGCGGGCGGTGTGGCGCCCTGGGCGCTGCAGCTGGTGGGGGCGCCACCGCAGTCACAGCTGGTGCCGGGGCTGCCGGCGCTTCAACGGGTGCTGCTGGTTGGGGCTGGCTAGCTATGGCTACCTGCGCTGGCGCCAGGTGCGTATGTTGCCGCTGCTGCCAGGCCCACCACCCACCAGCCACCAGCCCTAGTAGTAACGCTGCGGCGGCCGCCAGCTGCGGGGCTAGCCAGCGGTGGCGGCGCGGCGTGGCTACCTGCCGCGCCGGGGCTGCCTGCTGCTGTACCCGCTGGCGCAGGCGTTGGTGCAGCTGCGCCAGCGCTTGGTCGGTGGTGGCGGGCGGCGTTTGCAGCAAGCCCTCCAGGATGTCGGCGCAGCGCGAGCAGGCCAGGGTGTGCGCCTCCACCCGATGCTGGGCTGCCGGAGCCAGCGTGCCCGCCGCATACTGGCGCAGCAGCGCCACTGGCAGGTGCGGGCCGGCCGGGGCAGTGGCGTTCAGCAGCGGGTTGGTAGGCAGCATGAGGTTGCGTTAAGAAGTGCGAATGTGGAATGAAGAATTAAAACTGTTGGGGTGCAGCACTAAGAAGCAGAGATTGGCGTGAAGGATGCTTCCTCATTCTTCATTGCTCATTCTTAGCCCTTTGCCAAGAGTTCGTTTGAGCATGCGGCGGCCATTTTGCAGGTGGCTTTTCACGAGGTTGAGGGCTAGCCCCGTGAGCGCTACAATCTCCTGATACGATTTTTCTTCCAAGTAAAATAACTCCAGGCAGCGCCGCTGCTCGGGCGGCAGCTGGCTGAGCGCCAACTCCAGTGCTTGCAGGTCGGCCTCGTGCTGGCTGGCTGCTTCGGCCTCGGCGTTGGCATCGGGCAGATGCCGGGCGGCGGCATTTTCCACATCGGCGGCTTCGGGCAGCAGCACCAGCGGGCCGCCACTGGCGGTGCCGCGCTGCCGGGCCCGCAGCTCCATCAGGCAAAAGTTGCGGGCTGTGGTGTAGAGCCAGGCGCCAAAGTTGTCGGGCGCGTGCGTGCGCAGCTTCACCACCAACTGCTCAAACAGCTGCATGGTGGCATCCTGGGCATCCTCATCGGGCGGGGCCAGGTAGCGGCGGCACACCGCAAACACCTCGGGCAGGTGCCGCTCGTAGAGCAGGCCTAGCGCGGCCACGTCGCCGCCCTGGCGGTAGCGGGCCAGCACCTCCTGGTCGGGGAGGGTAGCGGCAAGAGCAGGCGTGGCACGGCGACGAAACAACACGGCAGCAAAATACGCCCGCCTGGCCCGATTGGCGCACAAAAAAGCCCGCGCCGGGGGCGCGGGCTTTCGCTAGGGCAGGTGCAGCCTACTTCTGGGCAGCAGCCTTCATGTTCTCTTTGGTCTGGTGAGCCGACTTGGCGGCAGCGTCGCCCATGGCATTCATTTTGTCGCCGGCAGCGTCCATTTTAGCATCCATCTTGGCGCCGGCTTCCTTGGCGTTCATTTTGGCGCGGTCGGCAGCGGCATCCATCTTATCGCCGGCGGCGTCCATTTTAGCATCCATCTTGGCACCTACTGAGTCAGCGCTGGGGGTGGTTACCTCGGTGGTCGTGGTGGTCGTGCCGTCGGCATTCGCGGTTTTAGTGGTGTCGGTCGAGCAAGCGGTGAAGCTCAGGGCCACGGCAGCGGCAAACAGGGTTTTGAGCGAAGTAGTCATGATTGAAAAGGGAGTGGGTGGTGAAACTGTCCACCTTAATTGGCTTGCGCCCTAAAAGGTAACCTTTGGCCAGGGGCTGCCAACTAACTTTTTAGGGCTGGGCCAAGTATAGCCAGCTAATCTATTCTTTCCCCGCTCATGGACTCTACTGCCTCCACCCCACATACCCCGCCCACGCCCGAAGTTCAGCTGCACGTCAGTGATGAGCAGAGCACGGCCTTGCTTACCGATACCCTCAACCTGCTCGGCCAGGGCCTGCCCAACGCCGACGGCGCCACCGGCCAGCGCGAGCTGGAGCGCTGGGAAACGGTGCTGGCCGCCAGCGACCGCCCCGGCCTGGCCAAGATAAAGCAGGAAGTAAGCCTGCTGCGCCAGATGCTAAGCTCCAGCGACACCCAAAGCCACGAGGTGGCCGAGGTGCTGGCCAGCCTCGGGGCCGAAGCCAGCAAAGTAGCCGAAGAGTCGGCTAATGGCTACTCGCCCGCCCTGCAAAACCTGAGCAAAGTGCTGATTAAAGCCAGCAACCTGCTCTCCCGTTAGCATTTAGCCTTTGTTTACAATGGCTGCCGGCCTTTCGCTTAAGCGGAGGGCTGGCAGCCATTGTGCGTTTCGCGGCCGGCTAGCCGACCTTTGCGGCTGCAAGTAGCCCCGCCTATGATTACCCTCTACGACCCCTTCGAGGGGATGCAGTTTGGCCCCGGCCGCTGCTTTCTTACTGGCCAGCCCGTGACGGAGGCCGATACTATTCCGGTGTTTGCCGACTGGCTGCAAGGCACTTACGGCCTGGCCGAGCGCCCCCTCTATTTGCTCGACCAGAGCCAGACCACCTACGGTGCCCTGCGCCTGCCGCTAGCCCCCGCGCTGCGCCCGCGCCTCGACGCGCTGGAGGCCGAAGTGCAGGCTGCCGCCCAGGCCGGCCCCGCCGCGCTACGCGCCCTGCCGCCCGACCGCCTATGGCAGTGGCTGGGCAAAATGTTCTACGGCATCTTTGTCACGGAGCTTATTCAGCAGCAGGAGCCCCTCATCAAGCCGCAGTACCCGCTAGCTGAGAATGTGCAGCTAGTGCAGCGGTTTCGAGCGTTTTTTCAGCTGTTGCAGGGCCTGCGCGTGCCCACCGACTATGCCGACTTTGTGCCCGGCTCGGTGTTCGTGCTCGAAGCCGATAGCGCTTATGATGCCCCGGCTTTTGAGCTCGATGATGACTTGAATACTTTGGTTATGAGTGTAAAGCTTGGGCAGGCCGTCATAGTAGGTACGCTCGTAGATATCGGGTTTATTGGCCAGGCCATGCGCCAGGTCTATGCCGATGCCCAGCGCCCGCTGCACCCGGCGCAAGTGGCTGAGTTTAAGGCCCGCGCCTACTACGGGGCTTACCTGCTAGCCGTGGTGCCCGACATCTATCCGCGGCGCCCCACGCCCGCCGATGCGCCCGGCGCCGAGCTGGTGCTCGATGCCCTGGTGGACGACGTGACCTCGACCATTTTCAACCCCTGGGAAAACCTCGCCTATGGCCACACCCTCGCGGGCTTGTGGCCGCGCTGGGGCCTCACCGAAGCCCAGATTCTGGCCAATCCGTTTCAGCCGCTGAGCCTGCTCTACGATGCCGCCAGCCAGCCGCAGCCGGCCGCCGCTGCGGCCGAGCAGCTAGCCGTGCTGGCCTATCAAAATAAAACCCAGCCTAACTAACGTATACCGAACGGCTAGCCCGCCCTGCCCGTATGCCAAACCCCGGCCTTGCTTTTCAGGCCGGGGTTTTTCATTCCTTTTCCACATGACTATGCGTTCTGCTTTCTCTCCCCTTTACGCCGCGGCGGCCGGCCTGCTGCTGGCGGGCTGCAACTCGGGCACCTCAACAGCCGACAAGCCGCGCGGTACTATCCCCGCCGACTCGACCGCCGCGCACGTGCCGGCCCCGGTACCGGCCAACTCGCCGCTTACCATCGTAGCCGAGATTACCGACCCGCAGGTGACGGGGGTGGCCGTGGCGCCGGGCGGCAAGGTGTTCGCCTTTTCGCCGCGCTGGGACTTCAACCCCACCTACCCCGTGGCCGTGGTGGGGCCTAGCAATACGCTCACGCCGTACCCGGACGCTGGCTGGTGCATGTGGAACGACTCGGTACGGAACGAGCCCATGAAGCACTGGATTTGCCCGCAGGCTGGCTACGTCGATAAGCAGGGTATGCTCTGGATTATTGACCCAGCCGCGCCCGGGCTCAAGGTGACGGTGCCCGGCGGCGTGAAGCTGGTCAAAACCGACCCCAAGACCAATAAGGTGCTGCAAACCATCCCGTTTCCCGAGAGCGTAGCCCCGCGCCACTCGTACCTCAATGATGTGCGCATCGACCTGCAAAACAACTATGCCTACCTCACCGACTCGGGTACCGGGGCGCTGGTAGTGGTTGATTTAAAAACCACCAAGTCGCGCCAGCTGCTAGCAAAGCAGCCGTCCACCTTGCCTGATAAGGGCTTTATTACCAAGGCCCAGGGCAAGGCGCTCTATGACCCCATGGGCAAGCCCGGCCAGTTCAAAGCCGATGGCATTGCGCTGAGCGCCGACAACCAGTACCTCTACTACCGCGCCTTGTCGGGCCACTCGCTCTACCGCATCAAAACCGCCGTGCTGCGCGATGCGGCCCTGAGCGCCACCCAGGTACAAGCCGCCGTAGAAAAGCTGCCCGACGCCCCCGCCTGCGACGGCATGGAGCTCGACAGCAAAAACAACCTGTACCTCACCAATTTCGAAGAGGGCGCCATCCTGCGTCGCACGCCCGATGGCAAAATCGAGACTGTGGTGAAGGAACAGCGCCTCGAATGGCCCGATACCTTCGCCTGGGACCCCGATGGCAATAATATCTACTTCACCACTTCAGCCATCCACAAAATGCCGAATTGGAACAAGGGCGTAGGTCAGCCCCGCGAGCCGTTCCGCATCTACAAAATGGCATTGGCTAAATAGCTAGCCCGCCTGCTGCCGGCTCAGCCGCCGAGACGGATGACTGGCAACGGATTTGGACACATGATGCCCCGGCCGGGCGTGAGTCGCAGCAGTGGCTTGCGCCCGGCTTTTGCGTGGGGCCTGGGCTAGCCGCAGCTTGGCCCCCGGGGCAAGTATGTGCAGCTTTTCGCGGCGGTGCGTAAGAATGTCGATGCGGTGGCGGTAGCGTCGGTTCATGGTGTCGTGCACCGTGTACACGCCGTCGAGCTGCGGCGAAACCCCGCCTACCTGCACCTTATCGCCGTAGTCGAACTTGCCACCGCCACGCTTCAGCAAGTCGGGCGAGAGGGCTAGCCAGCGCGTGTGGCTGCCGTAGTGCGGCCGAATACGCGAGTTGTCAGCCGTGATGAATGGGCTGGAATCAGTTTGCCGGGCTACTGCCTGGTACACGGTGGCCGTGACGGTGTAGGCGCGGCCGCCGAGCCGCCGGGCCGGGCGGCGGTGCTGGGCTGTGAGGTGGCTGTGCCTAGCTGCCGCGCGGGGCTTGCGATGCTTAGTTACTGCCGAGTGCGTTACTAAATGTCGCGAAGCTGCACCATGCTTAGCAACAGCCGCTCTCTCACGCTTGGGCTTAGCTGCATGAGGCCGTCGGCTGGCCGCGCTGGCGGCCCGCTGCCCACCACGCGTAGAGGGGTGGCGCGAAGCTGCATTCGCAGCTGTAGTGAGTAATAAGAAGACTATCAGCGCTTTAATATCGGCCATTAGTTGCTTGTTAAGTGCTGCAAAGCGGCCTGCATATGAGGGCCAAGGGAAAGTGTAGTGCAAGACCTAACACCCCAAATGGCCCGGTACGTTCGCTTCGTGTGCTCCAGCAGCACCAATAAGTACTAAGCAGCACCCACGGCTTGCAACAAAACGCTGCTTTGCATTAAGGGCCTGCGCTAGCCTTGCATCCTGCTCCGCATTGTCTTAGAAGGTGGCGCTGGCAAAGTAGTCTACCCGCTTTTTATCGCCTCCGATAGCCAGGAAGTCGGGGCTGCTAGCCCGGGTAGCTGCGCCACTGCGAAGCCGGGCTAGCGAAGTAGCGCGCGCCGTGCTCACATTGTGGGAAGAGTCGGCAGAAGAGGTGGCCGCAACGAGCTGAATTTTAACGTTTTTAGTGTATATATCTATTTTTTCGCGCACGTGCGTCAGGATATCCATGCAGTGATGGTGCCGTCGGTTCATGGTATCGTGTATCGTATACACGCCGTCGAGCTGCGGCGAAATACCGCTTACCACCACTTGGTCGCCGTATTGAAAATCGCCGCCCCAGCGGGCCAGCAGGTCGCGCGACAGGGCCATCCAGCGCGTCTTGCTACTATAATGCGGCTTGATGTCAGAATTGTCGGCCGTCACAAACGGCTCATCGTCAGTCTGATTCTCAACTGGTTGGTAGGCCGTAGCCGTGACGGTATATACCAGGGTCTTTGCCGTTTCCTTCTTGCGGGCAGTGCGCGTAGCCGGCCAGTGCGTAAGGCTTTTGCCTTCCGTGGCCAAAAAAATGGTCATGCTGGACGTCGGCTCACCAGGGGCAGGGGTAGTAGGGTGATGGGCTACACTTAGCGTTGCTGCCGCCAGTAGTAGGTTGGTTATCAGTTTTGCATGCTCCATCAGTTAAATGGTTAGTTGACCGCCATTTATGCCTGGCGTTTTGGGCCACTGCCAGTAGGGGCAGAAAGTCCTTAACAGTGAATCAGATGCAATGGTTGTCAGCTAAGCCGATTGTCCAATATTACTAAACGCTTGTGGCTAATAGGGGCAGGCTGGTCTTAGAAAATTATACTATTTCTTGAATAAGTCATGTTGAGTTTGCTGGCCGTTGAGTATCTCATATAAATTCCTTGTATTTTACGTAGTGCCGAAATTCATACTTGAAAACGCCATCTATTCGTCGCTATCCTCGTTAAATTAGCCGTTCTGAAGAATGCGAGCAAAAATTTTATAAAACAATTACTTGTCTATCAAACGAATTTGTGTAACCGAATGTAAGTTTTCTGCTTATTGCCAGTTACTTTACTTTTGCGCCTAATCAGACTGTCTTTTTCAAATTCCCGTCATGGATACTTACTCCTATATCGCCAACGCCGACGCGGCGGCCATTGAAACGCTGTATCAGGCGTACCAGAACAACCCCGAATCGGTCGATTTTGGCTGGCGTAAGTTTTTCGAGGGGTTTGACTTTTCGCAACAGTTTCCTGAGGGCGCGCCCGTAGTGCCCGGCGCCAACGGGGCCACCAATGGCAGCGCGCCCAAAACTGCCCCTAGCCCCGCGCCCGGCCCCGTGCCCCAGCCCGACGACTACGGCGTGCTCAATACCAACGCCTCGACCAACAACGCGCCTGGCCTGGCCCAGGGCACCGTGGCCGGTGACAAGGAAACGGCCGTGCGCAACCTCATTCACGCCTTCCGCAGCCGGGGCCACCTGCGCGCCAAAACCAACCCGGTGCGTGAGCGCAAAGACCGCCAGGCTCGTCTAAACCTGGCCGATTTTGGTTTGAGCGACGCCGACCTGGATACTAAGTTTCGCCAGGGTGAAGACCTTGGGCTGGGGCAGGGTGCCACGCTGCGCGAAATCGTGGCGGCGCTCACCAGCATCTACGCTGGCACGGTGGGCTTCGAGTACACCTACATCCGCGACCCCAAGGTGCTCGACTGGTTTCAGCAGAAAGCCGAGCACGGCGCGCTGGCCTTCAACCCCGATGTGGAGTACAAGAAGCGCATTCTCAAGAAGCTGAACGAGGCGGTAGTTTTTGAGAACTTCCTACACACCAAGTTCTTGGGGCAGAAGCGCTTCTCGCTGGAAGGCGGTGAAACGACCATTCCGGCTCTCGATGCCATCATCAACCGCGCCGCCGAGCTGGGCGTGAAAGAAGTGATGATAGGCATGGCGCACCGTGGCCGCCTCAACGTGCTGGCCAACATCATGGGCAAGACCTATGAGCAGATTTTCTCGGAGTTTGAAGGAACGGCCACGCCCGACCTGACGATGGGCGACGGCGACGTGAAGTACCACATGGGCTACTCGTCGGAAGTGACCGCCACCAACGGCGAGAAAGTCAACCTGAAGCTAGCCCCCAACCCCTCGCACCTAGAGGCGGTAAACCCCGTGGTAGAAGGCTTTGTGCGGGCCAAGATTGAGCACCAGTACGGCGGCGACTACCACCAGATTCTGCCCATCCTCATCCACGGCGATGCGGCCCTAGCGGGCCAGGGCATCGGCTATGAGGTGACGCAGATGTCGCAGCTAGAAGGCTACAAAACGGGCGGCACAATTCACTTCGTGATTAACAACCAGGTGGGCTTTACCACTGACTTTGAGGACGCTCGCTCGTCAATTTACAGCACCGACCTGGCCAAGATTATCGACGCACCGGTCATTCACGTAAATGGCGACGACCCCGAGGCAGTGGTATTCGCAGTGCGGCTGGCGGCCGAGTACCGCCAGCAGTTCCACGCCGATATCTTCATCGACATGGTGTGCTACCGCCGCCACGGCCACAACGAGTCGGACGAGCCTAAGTTCACGCAGCCCACGCTCTACAACGTCATCTCGAAGCACCCCAATCCGCGCGAGGTGTACAACGCGACCCTAGTGAAGCGTGGCGACGTAGATGCTGAGCTGGCCAACCAGATGGATAAGGAGTTCCGCGACATGCTGCAAGCCCGCCTCGACCAAGTGAAGCAGCAGCCGCTGCCTTATAAGTACCAAGCGCTCGAAAACGAGTGGCGCACGCTGCGCCGCAGCACCAACGAGGACTTCGACCAATCGCCGGAAACCGGCATCAGCGAAGAAGTGGTGGAGCGCGTGGCCAAGGCCCTGACTACTGTTCCGGACAACTTCCGACCCATCAAGCAGATTGATAACCTGCTGAAAGAGCGCCGGAAGATGTTCTACGAAACCCGCGTGCTC
The DNA here is from genome assembly GCF_017571525.1 of Hymenobacter sp. BT559. Classification (GTDB taxonomy): domain Bacteria; phylum Bacteroidota; class Bacteroidia; order Cytophagales; family Hymenobacteraceae; genus Hymenobacter; species Hymenobacter ginsengisoli. Next base: position 80,068 of record NZ_JAGETY010000014.1, read on the forward strand.
AACTGGGCTGCTGGTGAACTGCTGGCCTACGGCTCGCTGATGAGCGAAAACCACACGGTGCGGGTGAGCGGCCAGGACGTGCAGCGCGGCACGTTCTCGCACCGCCACGCGGTGCTGCACGACGCCGAAACTTCGGCCCCTTACAACTCGCTCAATCACTTGGAGGGCGAGCACCAGCAGCTGAACATCTATAACTCGCTGCTGAGCGAGTACGCGGTGCTAGGGTTCGAATTTGGCTATGCCATGGCCAACCCCACGGCGCTGGTGATTTGGGAAGCGCAGTTTGGCGACTTTGCCAACGGCGCGCAGACCATGATTGACCAGTTTGTGGTGAGCTCCGAAAGCAAGTGGCAGCGTATGAACGGCATTGTGATGCAGCTGCCCCACGGCTACGAAGGCCAAGGCCCCGAGCACTCCAACGCCCGCCCCGAGCGCTTCTTGCAGCTCGCCGCCGAGAACAACATCGTGGTGGCTAACATCACGACGCCGGCCAACTTCTTCCACGCCCTGCGCCGCCAGCTGGTCTGGAGCTTCCGCAAGCCGCTGGTGGTGATGTCGCCCAAGTCGATGCTGCGCAACCCGCTGGCCGTGTCGCCGGTCGAAGACTTCACGAGCGGACGCTTTCAGGAAGTGCTCGGCGACGGCTTTGCCGATGCCAAGAAAGTGAAGCGCGTGCTGCTGTGCTCAGGCAAGGTGTACTACGACCTGCTGGAAGAGCAGCAGAAGTCGGACCGCAAGGATGTGGCCATCGTGCGCCTCGAGCAGCTGCACCCCTTCCCCAAAAAGCAGCTCGACGCCGAGCTGGCCAAGTACCCCAAAGCCAAAATCTACTGGGTGCAGGAAGAGCCCGAAAACATGGGTTACTGGAACTACATGGTTCGTTTCATGCGCCGCGAGCTCGAGGATGTAGTAGCCCGCAAGCCCTCGGCTTCGCCTGCCACTGGCTACAACAAGGTGCACGTAAAAGAGCAGAAAGAGATTGTAGCCCGCGCCTTCGACAAGCCTAAAGAAGCTGTAGCCACCGAGCAGATTAAAAAAGAAGTAGCCACCGCCGACAAAGCAATCGACGGCTAGGCCCTCCTTCCGTATCCAATACGTTCGCCGTGGCTGGCCTCTCCGCTAGGGTAGCCACGGCGAAATAGTCTTCCTTACTTACGTTTTAGCAGTCGGCGGTCTGGCGTCCAGCGCCGTTTCTTTGCCTACAATACCCTCTGCCATCTTCTCATGCCCACCGAAATCAAAATTCCCGCCGTCGGCGAATCCATCACCGAAGTCACCATTGCCAAGTGGCTTAAGAAAGACGGCGACGCCGTGAAGCGCGACGAAGTAATCGCCGAGCTGGAATCGGACAAGGCCACCTTCGAGCTGCCCGCCGAGGCCGATGGCACGCTCAAAATTCTGGTGGCTGAAGGCGAAACCATTGGTATCGGCACGGCCATTGCCCAGCTCGAGGGGGCCGGGGCTGACAACAGCCAGGCTGCGCCAGCCGCAAGCGCTTCGGCTACCACCGCCGACCCGGTTTCGCAGGGCGAGCAAAACCCGCAGGCCAGCGACCAAAGCGGCTACGGCGGCACACCCGCCGACCGCCCCAATACTGACCCTAGCACGCCTGGCGCCCCTGGCGCAGCAGCCCCGGTGGCCGCTAGCCCCGCTGCTGGCGGAGGCGTAGTTGAAATGAAAATTCCCGCCGTCGGTGAATCCATCACCGAGGTGACGGTGGCCAAGTGGCTGAAGCCCGACGGCGCTCAGGTGAGCCGCGACGAGGTAATTGCCGAACTGGAATCGGACAAGGCGACTTTTGAGCTGCCGGCCGAAGGCAGCGGCACCCTGCGCCACGCCGTGAAGGAAGGCGAAACTATTGGGATAGGCGCGCTTATTGCCCGTATTGAAGGCGGTAGCGGCGCCGCTGCCGCACCGGCGCCTAATGCCCCTGCTGCCTCCGCTCCGACTACTGCCACCCTGCCCGTTAGCAGTGGGGCTAGCACCTACGCCACGGGTGTACCCTCGCCGGCCGCTGGCAAAATCCTGGGTGAGAAAGGCATTAACCCAGCCGACGTAGCCGGCTCGGGCCGTGATGGCCGCATCACCAAAGAAGACGCCCAAAATGCCCAGGCCAAGCCTGCTGCACCGGCCCCGGCCGCAGCACCTGTTGCCGCTCTGACAGCGGCTAGCCCCGCCGCGCCAGCCGCCCCGGCTGGCGAGCGCAACCAGCGTCGCGAGCGCATGAGCAACCTGCGCAAAACGGTGGCTCGCCGCCTGGTATCGGTGAAAAACGAGACGGCCATGCTCACCACCTTCAACGAGGTGAACATGCAGCCCGTCATGGACCTGCGCAACAAGTTCAAGGACAAGTTCAAGGAGAAAAACGGTGTGGGCCTGGGCTTTATGTCGTTCTTCACCAAGGCCGTATGCGTGGCCTTGCAAGAGTGGCCGGCCGTGAACGCCTACATCGATGGCGACAGCATCGTGTACTCCGACTTCTGCGATATCAGTATTGCCGTGTCGGCGCCGAAGGGGCTAGTAGTACCGGTTATCCGCAACGCCGAGAAGCTGAGCTTCGAGGGTGTGGAGAAGGAAGTGGTACGCTTGGCCGGCCTGGCCCGCGACAACAAGCTCACCATCGAGCAGATGACGGGCGGCACGTTTACCATCACCAACGGTGGCATCTTCGGCTCAATGATGAGCACGCCCATTATCAATGCGCCGCAGTCGGCCATTCTGGGCATGCACAACATCATTCAGCGCCCCGTGGCCGAAAACGGCCAAGTGGTGATTCGCCCCATGATGTACCTGGCCCTGAGCTACGACCACCGCCTCATCGACGGCCGCGAGTCGGTTTCGTTCCTAGTGCGCGTGAAGGAGCTACTCGAAGACCCGACTCGCTTGCTGCTAGGTGTTTAAGTAAGTAAAGATAGAACTTTTAAAAGCCGCCTTGAAAAAGGCGGCTTTTTTTGTTGAAAAACTGCTGTTTATAAGTGATTGTGTGCGAAGAAACTGAATGAGGTTATTTCCATATAATGCGTATTTATACCTGGTTCGCGCTACGTATTAAGCGGTATATTTGAGAGATTGTTGTTTAGCAATTTTTACAGGATGGGCCGCTTTATTTCCCCAAATTGTCACTCGTGTCCCAGCCGCCAAAGCCCCCTGCTAGGGTCGTGTCTTTTGGAGGAGCTGGAATTTATTACGACTACCAAGTCGGCGCAATTCTACCATAAAGGGCAAACCATCTACCAGCAGGGAAGCCAGGCGCAGGGTATGCACTGCATTCACCAAGGCAAAGTGAAGCTAGTGAAGGCCGGCGGCGATGGCAAAGAGCACATTACGCGGCTGGTGCGCCACGGCGATGCGCTCGGCTTCCGGGCCCTGCTAGGCGGCGGGTACTACACCAGTTCGGCTATCGCCCTCGACGACTGCGTGATATGCTTTATTCCGCGGCCCGATGTGCTGCGCCTCGTGCAGTCCAACCGGCAGTTTGCCAATACGCTGCTGCAGCTACTAGCCAACGGTCTGGGGCAGGCCGAAGAGCAGATGCTGCGCCTGGCCTACAAGCCCGTGCGCGAGCGCCTGGCCGAGGCCCTGCTGCTAGTGCGCCGCACCTTCGATTCGGTGGCTGCGCCGGCGGAGCCCTACACCCTGGCCCTCTCGCGCGAGGACTTGGCTGCCCTGGTAGGCACAGCCAAGGAAACGGTAAGCCGCTTACTTACTGAGTATAAGGATGCCGGTGTCGTAGCTACGCGTGGCAGCCTGATTATGCTGCTCGATGAAGCCCAATTGCAGGCGATTTCCACGCGCTACGATTGAAGCCACCGGCTACTATTCAAGCAAGAGCCAGGGTCCGGAGTACAACTCGGGCGCTGGCTTTTTTGTAGGCTATCCTTTCAGAGCCAATTTGAGAATAGTCGCTTTCAAAGCGGGACAATGCAAATAATGTGGATAGAACTGTATGGGAAAAGTGCAAATAGTTTTTATTTATGTTAGCTCATATTTTGATATAAATCAGCAAAAAAAATGATGGCTGTCATTTTTAAAAAATGCCCTCATTTAGAGATTTGTAAAACCAGATACGAAATTCTTTTTAACAAATAAGGCAAATTAACCAGTCTAGCCAGCGATACCTGTTTTTAAAGATTAATAAATTTATCCTATTCAACAGATTTGGTGAAAGCGGGGTAAATCCAGTATTGGCCTGTTTGCATCATCCCTCGCGGGTCCGTTGACGCCCGGGTGCTATGAATCTACCATTCTTACGTTATCTGCCCGGCTTAGGCAGCCCCCCAATACGCCAAGTAGTGAGAGGCGCTGGCAGTAGCCCTGGCGGCTCGGCCGAAGCGGCATTGAATTACTTGCTTACCGAGTTGCCTGAGCTGTTGTTGGCCGCGGTGCTCGACCTGCCTAGTGGCCAGCTGCTAGCCACTTACGCAGCCGAGCGGACTTACCAGCCCAGCCTGCTAGCCCCTTCGGTAGCAGCGGTGGTGCAGCAGGCCTACCTGCTGAGCCACGGCCAAGCCGATGAAGAGCCTGTAGAGGTGCTGCTTACGCTAGCCAGCCAGCTGCACTTAGTGCGGCTTTGGCCCGGCGGCCGGCAGGCGCTGTTTCTGGCTGTTGCAAGCCACGATACTAACCTGGCCCTGCTGCGCCAGCTAGCCCAGCAGGCCGTGCAACTGCTTTAGGTAAATTCATAATAATAAAATGTTTATAAATAATAGTACACAATCGACTTCCACCCTTTTTCCCCTCTTATATGAAGCTCACGGCTACCCCATTTGACCCGCAGACTGGCGAGCTACTGCCAGTGTATCGCGATGCCTACCTGCGCGGCGACCTGGCCCGCGCCTCGGCCCAGGCCGTGGAGGCCTACCTGCACCGCGATGCCGGCCAGGCCCACACCACCGTAACGCGCTGGCACGAGCTACAGGCCGACGACGCCCCTGCCGCCCCTAGCTGGGTGCAGCAGCAGTTGCGGTTTATTCGGGAGCAGCCCCAGCGCTTCCGTCGCCGCGCCCTGAGCCTGGTGACCGTGGGCGCCCTGCTGGCCGGCGTGAGCATGGCCGCTTCCAACCGCCCCTCTAGCGTGCTGCCCGTGACCAAGCTAGCGGTGCCCAGCGCCGTGCCTGCCGTGGTCAGCCTGGAGGCTGCCTCGGCCGTGGCCCCGGCTGCCGCCCGTACCGTGCTTGTGCACGGCCGCATCCTCAACGAAAAAGGCGAGCCCCTAGCGGGCGCTACCGTGCTGCGCAAGGGCACTGCCCACGGCACAAGCACCGATGCCCAGGGCAATTACTCGCTGCGGGTGCCTGCCGATGGCCTGGCCATGCTGCAATACGGCTACGGTGGCTACACCGAGCAAGAAGTAGCGGCTACCCAAAGCACCGCCAGCGCTACGGTTACGCTGCAGCCTAAGGCGCCCAAGCGCCGCCACTGGCTGTTTTTCTAATCTTTTGATTTACCGGGGCCTAGCGGCCCCCGCCCGACGATGTGAAAGCGAGAATCTACCGCAAGCTAGTCGCCCGCAAACAACAAGAAGACGCTCTAAAACAGCAAGAAGCTTTACCCAATCCAACTCCCTCTATTACCCCTTATTCAGCCACCATGGCCTACTCTAAGAATAGCCCCGCCGGGCAAGCAATTGACGCAATTATTACCGACTTACCCGGCCTGATGGCCGTGGCCGTTGTAGACGTAAACTCGGGCATGGCCCTGGCTTCGCACTCCAACACGCCCAGCATCAATCCCGAAACGGCTGCCGCTTATAATACCGAAGTAGTAAAGCAAAAGCAGAAGGCCATGGCCGCCCTCAAGCTGCAAGGCGAAACCATCGAGGACATTCTGATTACCCTGACCAACCAGCTGCACCTGCTCAAGCTCAACCCGGCGGGCAGCAAGTTTATCTACCTCGTAGTGAACTCGCGCGATACCAACCTGGCCATCGCCCGGGAAGTGCTGCGCTCGCACGCTGCCGCCATTAGCTAATATAGTGCTGAAATACGGCTACTTATAGAGCCCGGCCGCGCCCTGCGGCCGGGCTTTTGCGTGCCAGGGGCTAGCCGTTTTGGGAGGCTTTGCGTTAAACCGTAAATCCTTTTCCTGATTCCCTGCTTCATGAAATCCAAGCATTCAAATTCCCCCGCCGCGCCCCGCGGCGCCAAGTTCTGGCCTGCGCTGGGCTTTGCCGCCATCACGGGCTCGCGGGCTACCAGTGGCCCCATGTTTCTCAGCGACTACTTATCGCACCGCGCCCTGGCGCCGGGTATGGCGGGGTCGCCGCTGCGCTTTCTGGCCAAGCCTGGTGTGGCTAGCCTGCTAAAAGTGCTGACCGCCGGCGAGTTGGTGGGCGACAAGCTACCCGGCACCCCCAACCGCACCGTGCCGCAGCAGCTCACTACCCGCGCCGCCTCGGGCGCGCTGGTAGGCGCCACCTGGTATAAGAGCCAGGGCGGCAGCGCCCTCAAAGGAGCTCTGGTAGGCAGCCTGGGTGCCGTAGCGGCCACGTTCCTGACCTTTTACCTGCGCCAAAGCCTCAGCGAGAAAACGGGCATCGCCAGCTCCACCATTGGCTCGGGCGAAGATGCCCTGGTGCTGGCTGGCGGTGTGGCGCTGAGCCCCCGGCCCGGGCGATAACGATTGCGGCAAAAAGCGCGGGCACCGGGGCTAGCGGCCTCTGGTGCCCACGTATCTTTGCCGGAACCAACCGGCAGTTTGAGCCTGTTTTTGTTCCTATGAATCAATACGACGTCACCGTCATCGGCTCGGGGCCGGGCGGCTATGTGGCAGCCATTCGCTGCGCCCAGCTAGGGCTCAAAACTGCCCTCATCGAGAAATACCCCACGCTAGGGGGCACCTGCCTCAACGTGGGCTGCATCCCCAGCAAGGCGCTGCTCGACAGCACCGAGCACTACCACAATGCCCACACCACCTTCAAGGAGCACGGCATTGAGCTGGAAAACCTGCAGGTGAACATGAACCAGATGATAGACCGTAAAAACGGCGTCGTGAAGGCTAATGTGGACGGCATCGCCTACCTGATGAAGAAAAACAAAATCGACGTGCTGCGGGGCGTCGGTTCGTTTGTTGATAAGACGCACATCAGCATCGCGCCCACCGAGGGTGGCGAGGCGCAGCAGATTGAAACCAAGAACGTTATCATCGCCACCGGCTCCAAGCCGACAGTGCTGCCGTTCATCGCGCAGGATAAGCAGCGCATTATTACCAGCACCGAGGCGCTGAATATCCGCGAAGTGCCCAAGCACCTCATTGTAATTGGCGGCGGTGTGATTGGCCTCGAAATGGCGTCGGTGTACGCCCGCGTGGGTGCCAAGGTGAGCGTAGTCGAGTTTACCGACAGCCTCATCCCGACTATGGACCTGGCGCTGGGCAAGGAGCTGAAGCGTATTCTGGGCAAAATCGGCATCGAGTTTTACCTCGGCCACAAGGTGACCAGCGCCACCCGCGAGGGCGACACCGTGACCGTAACCGCCACCACGCCCAAGGGCGAGGAGCTGAAGCTGGAAGGCGACTACTGCCTCGTGGCCGTGGGCCGCGCGCCCTATACGGCCGGCCTCAACCTCGAAGCCGCCGGCGTCGAGATGGAAGAGCGCGGCCGCATCAAGGTTGATGCGCACCTGCAAACCAACGTGCCCGGTATCTACGCTATCGGCGACGTTATTCGCGGGGCCATGCTGGCCCACAAGGCCGAGGAAGAAGGTACGTTCGTGGCCGAAACCATTGCGGGCCAGAAGCCGCACATCAACTACCTGCTTATCCCCGGCGTGGTATACACCTGGCCTGAGGTGGCCGGCGTAGGCTTCACCGAAGAGCAACTCAAGCAGGAAGGTCGTGCTTACAAAGTGGGCTCGTTCCCCTTCAAGGCCAGCGGCCGCGCCCGCGCCAGCATGGACACCGATGGCTTCGTGAAGGTGCTGGCCGACAAAGCCACCGATGAAATCCTGGGCGTGCATATGATAGGGCCGCGCATCGCCGACCTCATCGCCGAAGCCGTAACGGCCATGGAATTCCGCGCTTCGGCCGAAGACGTGGCCCGCATGAGCCACGCCCACCCGACCTATGCGGAGGCTATGAAGGAGGCCTGCCTGGCGGCTACCGAGAACCGCGCCATTCATATGTAATTATCGCATTAGCAGTAAAGCAAAAGCGGCTGAAGCTCTCGCGGGCATCAGCCGCTTTTTTGTGCCCAGCCTGCCGTCAAAGCGCTGCCTAGGCAACCTTCGGCTAGCCCCTTACGAATACCCTAGCCCACCGGCGGCGCTGCCTGCTGCCTTGCTGTGCTATGGCCTTTCCGTTAGAGTTCCTTCTCACCCAAGCTTTACGCTACACGCTCATGCCTAAGGATAAGAAAAAGCATTCGAAAAAAGACGAACTGTCGAGCGACATTCTGGATGCGGCAAACCTTACGCTCAAGAAGTTTCGCAAGGTGACCAAGCAAGTTGGGAAGCTCAGCACCGGGCAGAAAGTGGTGGGCGGCCTAGCCCTGCTGGCGGCCGGACTCACGTACCTGGCTCAGCAGCAAGCTGATGCGCCTGAGGCTGACGCCGACAAAAATACGGCGGCCAGTGAAGAGCCCACACCACGCAAGCGCAAGAAGGCCGCCAGCCCCGACCTCGACTAAGCGGGCCGGTTAGCAGTTGTGTTCTGCGCAAGGAGTTTACCTGCTTTCGCAACCTTTTGCCTTCGCCTGCGGATACTGGACTAGCCTTAATAATTCACGCGTCTTACCCCCGAACCCATGAAAAAGAACAAGAAAAAGAAAGCCGCCAAAAAGGCCACGCTACTCGGCGGCGCCGCCAAGTCGCTCAAAAAGCTAGGCAAAGGCAGCGTAGGCAAGCTCAGCACTACCCAAAAGGTGATTGCCGGCGCCACGCTAGGGGCCCTTGGCGTGCGCTACTTGGTCAAGAAGCTGGGCAAGCCAACTACCACGGCCGATACCGACTACGCCAGCGCCGGGGCTAGCAACGACACGTTTGGCACGGCTACGGACGAGTAGCCGCTAGGCCAGCAGCCAGAAGCGCCAGCCGCCCCAGTAGCGGCTGTATTGCTTCCAAAAGGATTCTAATTCGCCGCTGGGTGGCAAGCCGCGCGGGGCAGCGTAGGCATTATAGGCAAGGCTGTCGGCAAATACGCGGCTTTGCTTCGTCACCAAGTTATAGGTAAAGTAGCGAGTCTCTTCGGCTTGCCCGCAGAGGATATCATCAACTACCTTAAACTTGTCAATCTGCTGGGCGCCACCCATATCTGATATAACAAAAGGGGCCTTGGGTTCAAAATAGGTATCGGTGCCATTTAGCTCGCTCATCTCTTCGCCGTGGCCTAGCGGGATGCGCGCCGAGTCGCCGAGACCGTGGTCGCCCCAATAGGTGCACGAAAACACAAACAGCGCCATATACGTCACCACGAAGAGGCGCCGCCAGAGCTGCCAGCCAGCGTAGCCCATTCGCTTCAGCTTCACTAGGCTGGTGGGGCGCCGGGCGGCTAGCCCCGTCAGCCAAAGGGCAGCCGTGACATACAGCCCGGCCTGAATGGCGATTTTGAACAGTGTGCAAATAAAGCCAAACAGGTATTCCATAAAGCAAGAGGCCGCGCAGCTTCCCGGCTAGCGAAAGACTAGGACACAAAAAAGCGTCTGAAACCCGAGATTTCAGACGCTTTTTTATAAGTCAAAAGGCACGAGGACCTAGCTGGCCATTTTCACGCGCACGGCGGTCGGGCCCTTCATGCCCGGCTCTACCTCAAACGTGACCTTGTTTCCTTCGAGCAGCGTGAGGCCACCTAAGGCGTTGGCGTGCACGAAAATGCTCTCCTGGCTGGCGGCGTCCTTGATGAAGCCATAGCCCTTGGATGCGTTGAAGAACGTGACGGTGCCGGTACGCTGGGTGTCTTCGGGCTCGCGGTCTTCCTGCTTGGGCACCCCAATCTGGATATCCTCGGCGTTGATTTCTTTCTTCTTCTTGGTCGGGTCGGGCGGGGTCGAAGTAATGTTGCCATTCTCATCGACGTAGGCAAACATCTCCTCGAGGCTCGAATCCTTCTTGTTGGCCTGGCGCTCATCACGGCGCTCGGCTTTTTCTTGCTGCTTTTTCAGCCGCTTCTTCTCGTTTTCTTTCTTGCTGAAACTTTCTTGCGCTCTGGCCATAGGGGGTTGATAGGATATTCGGCTGCTGCCGGCGTGAAACCAGCACCGGGCGGCAACGGACTATTGTAGAACCACCTCGCACCGGAATAAGTCCCGAATTTACTCGGTATTTTTTGAAAAACCGCTGACCTCGCGGCTAGCCCCCGCTGGCAGGCCATCGAGGCGCACGTCGCCCACGCGCACGCGCACCAGCCGCAGCGTCGGAAAGCCCACGGCAGCCGTCATTTTACGCACCTGCCGAAACTTGCCTTCCTTCACGGTAATAGCTACCCAGCTGGTAGGCCCGTGGCGGTCGTCGCGGATGCGGCGGCCGCGCGGCGGCAGGTCGGGGGCCTCGGCCAGCAGGCGCGCCTGGCAGGGCCGCGTGCGGTAGGGCGTGCCGTGAATGCTGATGTCGACCCCGCTTTGCAGGCTGGCCAGGGCTGCGGGCGTGAGCTGGCCATCGACCTGGGCGTAGTATTCCTTCTCGACGTGGCGGCTGCGCACCTGCTCGCTCACGCGGCCGTCGGTGGTGAGCAGTAGCAGGCCTTCACTGTCCTCATCGAGCCGGCCGATGGCCATGGTGCCAGTTGGAAAATCGCCGAGCTCGCCCAGAAAGCGCTTCTTGTTTACTTCCTTCGCAAACTCGCTGGTAAACTGGCTGAGATAGCCCCAGGGCTTGTGCAGCACGAAGTGGCGGTGGGGGAGCGCAGGGTCGGGGGCTGGCAGCATAGTCGGCAAAAATACGGTCCCTAGCCCAGGTAGCTGGGCTACAGCAGCACGTCCAGGTTGGCCAGCATGGCGGTGGCCAGGCCGTAGGCCAGCACCCGATGGGCGCGCTGGTTGAGGTGGGTGGCATCGACAAACAGCTGCCGGTCGGCGCGCAGCAGGCGGTGCGAATCGAGCCAATGGCAGTTGGCGCGGGCCACCAGGTGCCGGCGCAACAGCCAGCCCCCAAAGTGCCGCACGGCGTGTTGCGTGGGGTTCAGGCTGGGAAAAGGCGATAGAAAAACGAACTCGGTGCCCGGATGCCGCCGAATGCAGGCATTGAGCGCCCAAAAGCTGCGCCGGTGCGCGGGCGATACCAGCCACAGCAGCGCCGTGAGCAGGCTCAGGCCGCCTACCCGCACCCAGTGGCGCAGCCGGGCGCCCAGCCACGGGAGCTGGGTGCCGGCCGGGCCGGCCTCTGGCTTGGCCGACTTGCGCGGCGGGCTAGCCAGAGGCCGGCCCGGCCGCTGCGGCAGTAGCGCAGCGCTCAGCTGCCGCAGCAAGGGCCGAAAGCTATTGGCAAACTCGTGGTTGCCTAGCTGCAGCACCACGTGCGACGGGCGCAGCTGGTCGATAAGCCGCAGGTGCTCGGGCAGGCTCGTAAACTTCAAATACGATACTTCGCCCACGAGGCGCCCCCCTAGCAGCGCGCTCAGCTGCGTCGGAAAAGCCTGTTCGGGGCCAATAGGGAAGCCTGCCACGTGGCAGCCGCCCACTACTACTAACTCTACGGGTTTCATGCGTACCAGCTGGTGAGTGTGTCGCTTAGAAGGGACACAGCTCTCTTCGTTTAAGCGAACCGTAGAAAAAGTAGCAAGAAGTTTATTTCGATGATTATGAACGAGTTGTGAGTAAGAATGGGCCAGCCAATGCGTGATGCTCTCGGCATACTCAACCTCTTGACCTGGCTAGCGTTAGGAAGAGCCACTTTCTTTTTTATACTGACTACCTTCCTTTTCCATGTCTGATAAACCCACTGTTTTCCCGCCCCAGCACCAGGATGCGGGCGCCGGCCAGCCCGGCCTCGAATACAAGATGACCCCCGAGCCCGAGCACATTCGCGAAGGCTACAAAGGGGCCGATAAGTTGAAGAATAAAATTGCCCTTATCACGGGCGGCGACTCGGGCATTGGCCGGGCCGTGGCCATCCACTTTGCCGTGGAAGGCGCCGATGTGGCCATTGTGTACTTCCCCACCGAGCAGCAGGATGCCGAAAAAACACGCGAGCTGGTGCAGGCCCACGGCCGCCGCTGCCTGCTGCTGCCCGGCGACCTCAAGCAGCCCGCCTTTTGCGACGAAGTAGTGGCCCGCACCGTGGCCGAATATGGCCAGCTCGACGTGGTGGTGAACAACGCCGCCGAGCAAAACTGGCACGACTCGCTCGAAGAAATTAGCAACGAGGAGCTCGATAGCATCTTCAATCTCAACATTATCGCGCAGTTTCGCATTGTGCGGGCCGCGCTGCCGCACCTCAAGGAAGGCGCCGCCATTATCAACACCACTTCGGTGAATGCCTATAAGGGCAACGAGCAGCTCATCGACTACACCGCAACCAAGGGGGCCATCGAGGGCTTCACGAGGGCCCTGTCGCTGCAGCTTATCAAGAAAGGCATCCGGGTAAACTCGGTGGCGCCGGGCCCCATCTGGACGCCCTTCGTGACGGGCGCCGGCCTGCTCAAGCTGCCCTTCTTCGGCAAAGACGTGCCCATGGGCCGTGCCGGCCAGCCCTCCGAAGTAGCACCGGCCTACGTGTTTCTGGCTTCGGAAGACGCCTCGTATTTCTCGGGCCAGACCCTGCACCCCAACGGCGGCTCGGTAGTGAATGCCTAGCTGATATTCCTGACTGAATGATTTGATTGCCAGCTCCTTGTGCAGGGGCTGGCAACATCGTTTAGGGCTGGCCGTATGAAGGCAGAACCAGGCGCCAAGCCGCACCTTACTTGCTCTTAAACTGATGAAATCCAACCTACTTCTGCTGGCTACGGCCGCTACGGTGGCCCTAGCCTCTTGCTCGCAGGAAAAGAAAACCGAAACGACCGATACCGTCGTTGTGCCCAACGGCACTACCGAAACCACCACCACAACTACTACTACCGATACCACCAGCTACCGCAGCAACGCCGACCAGCTGGCCAACCAGGTAGCTACCGATGTGCGCGCCACCGATGCCGCCACCAAGGCCCGCCTCCAGCAGATTTACTACAGCCGCGGCCGCGCCCTGCGCGATATCGACGCGCGTACTGACACTGTAGGCCGCTATGCCGCTGTGCGTGACCTCAACGACAGGACTACCCGCCAGGTAAAAACAGTTGTAACCGACCCGGCCGCTTACAACACCTACTCTGCCAACCAGGGCAACTACTACGCTGGCCCCTACACCGCTACCACCACTACGACCACCGCCGCCCGGCCTAGCCTGGGTGCCCGTGTGGGCCAGGGCTCGGGCGTGAAGAAGCTTGAGAACAAGCCCGCCGACCACAAGGTGAAATACGAAAACGGCGCCAAAATCAAGCGTAGCGCCGATGGCTCGGTGAAAATCAAGCGTGCTGATGGCACGAAGATTAAAATCGATGAAAACGGCCACCGCACCGTGAAAAAAGGCCTGTTTTAAGCTGTGGGCCTGCCAGAAAAAAGCTCGCCTCCATTCAGGAGGCGAGCTTTTTTTGCGTTATAACCAGCTGGCAGAAACCCGCTCGCCAGCTGGGCTCTTCAGCGCTGCCCGCAGTTGAGGGGGGAACACTATCTTTCACCTTTTCAAGCTGATAGGCCGGCGGCGCTGCCGGCCGCCTCCTCCTCGTCCACGCCATGCCGCACCTTGCCAGCCCTGCGCCCGCCGCGCCCCCCCTAGCAATGGCTCCCAACCGCTTCGCCGCCGAGTTTGCGGCTCTCCGGGCCAATGCGCCGACCCTGCACGCCGAGGGCGTGGCGGCCCGCCGCCAGCGGCTGGCCTGGCTCGAAAACTGGCTCACGGCCAACCGAGTGGCTATTCAGGAGGCCTTATATCAGGACTTTAAAAAGCCGCCCGAAGAAACTGACCTCACCGAAATCTGGCCCTCGCTCACCGAGCTGCGCCATGCCGGCCGGCAGCTCAAGAAGTGGCTAGCCCCCCTGGCGGTGGGTACGCCCATGGCACTGCTCGGCACCCGCAGCTGGGTGCAGGCCGAGCCCAAGGGCGTGGTGCTCATCATCGCGCCCTGGAACTACCCATTCTACCTGGCCCTCGACCCGCTGGCCTCGGCCATTGCGGCCGGCAACGCCGTGGTAGTGAAGCCCGCCGAGCAAACGCCCGCTACCTCGGCCCTGCTGCGCCGCTTGGCCGAGGAGGTATTTCGGCCCGATGAGGTGCTGGTGGTAGAAGGCGGCAAAGAGGTGGCTAGCGAGCTGCTGCGCCTGCCCTGGAACCATATCTTTTTCACCGGCTCGCCCCAGATTGGCAAAATTGTGATGCGCGCCGCCGCCGAGCACCTCAGCGGCGTGACGCTGGAGCTAGGCGGCAAGAGCCCGGCCATTGTAGACGACACGGCCAACCTGCGCGACGCGGCCGAGAAAATTGTGTGGGGCAAGTTTCTGAACGCCGGCCAAACCTGCGTGGCGCCCGACTACCTGCTGGTGCAGGCCAGCGTGCGCGAGGCGCTGCTGGTGGAGTTGCGGCGCGCTATTGGGGTCTTTTATGGTCCCGATAATGAGGCAATTAAAGCGTCAAAGTCTTTCGCCCGCATTGTCAATGCCCACCACTTTACCCGGCTAGCCACGCTGCTCGAAGACGCCGAAGCGCGCGGGGCCACCGTGGCCCAGGGCGGCAGCTTCGACGAGGCCCAGTGCTACCTCGAGCCTACCATCCTGACCGATGTGCCCACTGGGGCAGCCATTCTGGAAGAAGAAATATTTGGCCCGCTGCTGCCGGTGCTCACCTTCGAGCGCCTGCCCGAAGCGGCGGCTTATATCAATGCCCGCCTACCGCCGTTGGCGCAGTACGTATTTACCACTAGCCCCGCCAACCGCCGCTACCTGCTCGATACCGTGGCGGCCGGTGGCGCCGCTGTGAATGAAACCATTATCCAGCTAGCCCACCCCGACCTGCCCTTCGGTGGCGTAGGCAACAGCGGCCTGGGTAAGGCACACGGCTACGCGGGCTTCCTAGCGTTTAGCAATGAAAAGGCGGTGCTGCAGCAGCGCGTGGGCTTTACCGGCATCAAGCAGTTTTATCCACCCTATACCGGGAGGGTACGCCGCCTGCTAGGCCTGCTGTTGAGGTATTTATAGGCTGGACCCTGGCGGCGCGGTGTACATTTGACGAAAATTGCTGCTTATGGGACAACCCGCCAATCCGCCCCGCCACTACACGCTAAAAGAGTACTTCGCGCTGCAGGAAAAAAGCGCGGCTCGGTACGAGTATATTGAAGGCGAAGCGTTTGCGGTAGGCGGGGCTAGCCTGGCGCACAATCTTATCAAGGGCAACCTGGTGGCGGCGCTACGGCCGCAGGCGCGGCGCCGCGGCGGCCGGGTGCTCGACGAAAGCGTGCTGCTGGTGGTGCGGGCCAATGCTTTCTACACCTACCCCGACGTGCTGCTGACTACCGACCCGGCCGACCGCCGCGACCCCTACCTGGTGCGCCACCCGCTGCTGCTGGCCGAGGTGCTGTCGCCCACCACGGCCGAGTACGACCGCACCGAGAAGTTTGCCAACTACCAAAAGCTGCCGAGCCTGCGCCACTATTTACTGATTTCGCAGAGTGCCTGGGTGGTCGAATGGTTTCGGCGCGACGAGGCCGGGCAGTGGGTCTATACCCTGCTCAGCATGGTTGATGACGTGCTCGAAATACCCGACCTCGGCCTGAGCCTGCCCCTGCGCGAACTCTACGAAGACACCGACGTGGCCCCGCGCCGCGTGCTGCCGGGCCTGGAGTAGGCCTAGCGGCGCTGCATCTCGGCCTGAATCTGGGTGCGCTTCACTTGCATTTCGTGGTAGGTGGTGGGGCCTAGTATGGTGCGCAGCTGCTTATCCGACGAGGTATTGATGCGGGCCAGCGCCGCGTTGAGCTGCGGCGACTGCGCCGGGTACTGCTGGCGGGCGCTGTTTACCTGCTCCACGGTCGAGCTGAGCACCTGGCGCACTTTGCTGGTTTGGTCGGGGCGCAGGTGCAGCACCGTGGTCATGGCGTCGGCCAGGTCGCGGGCGGCGGTGGGCGGCGTGGGCGAGTCGGGCGTGCGCACGGTTTCGACTACCGGCGGCGCGGCATCGCGGTGGCGGTGAAAAATAGAGCAGCTGGAAGCCGCCAGGCTGAGCGTGAGGGCGGAAAGGAGGAGGCGGGCGGGTGTCATGGCGAAAGAGAAGGGCGAAAGAGCGCTTTTGCTACGGTACGCAAAAGCTGCCCGGCCGGGTAACGCTCCTTCTCAAAATGCCCGGCCCTGGCAGTCGTTTCGGGGCAGGTGGCGCGGGTAGCGCAGCGGTAAAGCTGATTGCCTGGCCGAAATGGTAAGCCGCTCGTACTGCGCCGGGCCGCCGCGGTGCTATCTAAAACCTACTGGATTGTGGGCTTGGTACCCGGTACACATTCTGCGAGCAGTGGCCAAACAAGAGCAGCACGGCCAGGCCCGGAAAGGCTAGCCGTGCTGCAGCAAGGGTTGCTAAGCAGTTCATTGTTGGCAAGCTAGGTTCAGCTTGCCGGCCTCATTACACCGTCAGGAGACGGGTCATCACGTTGTCTTCCTGCAAGTCGAGCGCAATCTGGGCCAGCACGGCGCGCAGCAGCGGCTCGATGGCATCGACCAGTGCCCCTAGCGGCTCGGCTTCAAATTCACCGGTCCAGTTGTTGAGCTTTTCTACCGGTGGCAGAGGCTGCCAGGCGTTGAGGTGCTGCAAGCTGGGCTTGAGGGCGTGGGCCGTGTCTTTGAGCGCCGTCAGGTTGGCCTCGGCTAGGCCCCGGCGCAGGTCCAGCAGGGCCTCCTCGCAGCTTTCGCTGAAGGTGTGCAGCATAAAGACCACAAACTCAGGGTCGCCCTGGCCGGCTTTCAGCAGGTCGTCGATGCTGTAGAGGTTGGCGCTGGGGGCCGGGCGCACCGGCTCGGCCGTGGGCTCGGCCTGGGCTATCAGGTCGTCGGGGCCGGCCCCCAACTCGGCGGACGGCAGCACCCAGTCGTGCAGCAGCTGCAGCAGCTGCATTTCCTGGAAAGGCTTGGCCAGGTAGCCATTCATGCCGGCGCTCAGGCACTTTTCGCGCTCACCGCTGATGGCGTTGGCCGTGAGGGCAATAATGGGCGTGGTGAGGGCTAGCTGCTGGCGCAGCAGCGCCGTGGCCGCGTAGCCATCCATCACGGGCATCTGCACATCCATCAATATCAGGTCGAAGCGCTGGCGCTGCACTGCCTCTACGGCCTGGGCACCGTGCTCGGCCTCGATAACGTGCACGTCGGCCTGCGTAAGAAATGACTTGGCAATCTGACGGTTAAACGTATTGTCTTCGACCAGTAGCACGCGCTTGCCCTGCAGGTGCTGGCGCTGCTCGGAGGTGAGTGGCGGCAGCTTGCGCCGCACCACCGACTGGGCCGAGCCCACCGGCAGGTGCAAGACAAACCGGGTGGTGGTGCCCTTATTTTTCTGGCTGCTGACGGTTATCTCGCTGCCCATCAGCTGCACTAGGTCGCGGCAAATGCTGAGGCCCAGGCCAGTACCGCCAAACTTGCGCGTCACCGACGAGTCGGCCTGGCTGAATTCCGTAAACATGGTCGCCATGTACTCGGGCGCGATGCCGATGCCCGTATCCGTCACTCGGAACTCTACCGCTACCGTATCGGCGGGGGCATTGGGCTGGGGCGGCGCCGGCAGGCACTCCACGGTTACGATGCCTTTATTGGTGAACTTCAAAGCGTTATCGGCCAGGTTGAGCAATACCTGCCGAATGCGGTAGGGGTCGCCGAGCAGCACGGGGGCCACCTGCGGGCTCAGAATGGTTACCAGGCCGAGGCCTTTTTCGGCGGCCTTGAAGCGCAGCGTCTGCTCGACCTGGGCGAGCAGGTGCGTGGGCGAGAAGCCGATGATTTCGAGGACCAGCTTGCCCGCTTCGAGCTTCGAGAGGTCGAGCACGTCGTTGATGATAACGAGCAGGTTCTCGGCCGAGGTCGCAATGGCCTGCTGATAGCCCAGCTGGTCGTCGGCCAGCGGAGTTTTGGCCAGCAGCTGGCTCATGCCCAGAATGGCGTTCATGGGGGTGCGAATCTCGTGGCTCATGTTGGCCAGAAATGCTTCCTTGAGGCGCGACGAATCTTCGGCGGCCAGCTTGGCCTGCGTCAGAGTTTGCTCGGCCTCCACGCGCTCCGTAATGTCAAGCCCGTAGCACACAATGAGGTAGGGCGAGCCATCGGGGTGAAACACCGGGTGCAGGCACCGCAGCAGGTGGCGCGTGCCATCGGGCCGCTCAAAGCTCTCCTCATACGTCATCAGCTGCCGGCGGCGCATGGCCTGCTCCAGCTGGCTGTGGCGCTTCTCCGCCATTTCGCGGGGCCGGCCAGTGCGCTCAAAGTAAGCAAAGTTGTCTTTGCCAATAGCCCACTCCCGTACCTCCGGGTCACGAATACCACGCTCGTTCACAAATACATAGCGGTATTGTGCGTCAAAAACCCCAATGTCGGTAGGCAGCTGATTGAGAATGAACTCGTAAAAAGCCTGCTGCTCGGTGAGTTTCTGCTCGGCCAGGCGCCGGGCCGTGGTGTCCACGCCGGTGCTCACCATCAGGCGCAGGCTGCCATCGGGGCCGTATAGCGGCTGCAGCTGCCGCAGGCAGTGCTCGGGGCCCTGGTCGGTAAGCAGGGTTTCTTCCCACTGGGTGAGGGCGCCAAACTGGCGTGCCTCTTCGAAGTAGCGGCGGCGCTCGGCAGCTACTTCGGCGGGCAGCTGGCGGTAGGTGCAGTATTCGGTGTCAGTTTTGCCAATGGCCCACTCACGCAGCCCGACATTCTTGATGGCCTTGGTATTCACAAAGCGGAAGCATTGCTCGGGGTCAAATACGGCCACTTCCACGGCCAGGGCATTCAGGATGGCTTCGTAAAACTCGTGCTGCTCGGCCAGCCGCTGCTCGGTGGCATGCAGGGCGTTGCTGCTGGTCAGGTACAGCGTGGCGCAAGTGTCGCCGGGCCCCGGCACTACTTGCAGCGAGTACCAGTTTTCGGCTAGCATTACCTCTTGCTGCTGCGTGGTGCCTAGCCGCAGGGCAGCGCGCACCAGCGACAGCAGGTAGCCGTTGGACTGGCCTACGGTGGCCAGGACGGGGCCCAGGGCCCGCGCCGCAGGATTAGCGTAGCGCACTTCGCCGGTGGCGGTGAGGCGCACAATGGGATGCGGATTCTGGTCCAGCACCTGCGTCAGGTGGGCTTCCTGCTGCCAGAGGCCCGCTACGGGGCCTAGCACGGCCTGGCGCCGCGCCACACTCTGGGGGCTTGGCTGCCCCGCCATGCTCTCGGGCACGGTGCCGAGCAGCGCCAGCAGGCGGGTGCTTTGCACCTCAAGCTGGGTTTGCGCCTGGGCTAGGGCCTGCCGTAGCTCAGCAAGTTGAGTCTCAGCTTGTATACGCCAATTCTTATCGTCTTCAGGATGCGTAGGTAAAGCGGATAGGATAGAGGTAGAATCAAAAGCAATTGACATAAAATCAGAGAGCGCAAGTAGACTAGTAGCAAATATACGGGAAAGATATGCGCTAAAGACTTTGCCAGCTGACTTTTAATTGTACATTCAATGGCACTATGAGTTTGTTTAATTTGTATTTTTCAGAGGGGTTATCTAAAAAAAGTGCTCAGGTTGTTTGCTTACCCATTTTAGCAGTAGTGCCTGCCCCGTCAGAAAAAATGTGTGGCTTAGCGGGTGAGCGCCGGAGCCGGCCGCTAGGCTACCCGCCCAGCCTTCAGGCCTTGGGCCATGTAGTGAGCCAGGGCCATAATGGTGAGCATAGGGTTGGCGCCGCTACAGGCCGGAAAAGCCGAGCCATCGGCCACGTACAGGTTCTTCACTTCTGCGGTTTCGCCATCGGGGCGCAGGGGGTGCGTGCGGGCCTGGCCGCCGAGCCGGCAAGTGCTCATTTGGTGGGCGCTGTACAGGCCAAAGCGGTTGGGGTGCCAGGGCAGGCGCGGCAGGCTGGCTAGCAGCTCGGGGTTGTGCAGCACCCTGTCTTCGGCGTGGAGGGTGGGCAGCGTGCCGTGGGGCAGATACACCGTGTGGGCGCCGGCCGCCACGTGAATTTCGGCAGCGGCGCGCACGCCGGCCAGCATACTCTGGCGGTCGAAGGCCGACAGGCGATAGTCAATGAGCGGGGCGCCGCGCCGGTCGGTGCGCACGCGGCCGCCGTCGCGGTCGCGCGTGAGCACGATAAACGAGCCCAGGTGGTCGGCCGCCTGCAGCAGCTGGCGGTGCTGCGTGCCCGATTGCCAGGGCAGCACCATGGCCAGCAGGCCGGGGTGGGTGGGGGGCGTTTCGAGCTTCACTCCAAAGTTGGTGCCCCCTAGCCGGGTAAACGTGTCATTGACTACGCTCATGCTGGGGCCATGCCACGAGTGCATGGGGTGAGGATAGTGCGCCGCCACCGCCACCGTAGGATGCAGGTGCAGGTGCCGCCCCAGGTGCGGGTGCCGCAGCCCCGAGCGCAGCAGCAGGGCCGGCGTTTGAATGGCGCCGCCCGCCACCACCACGCGCTCGGCCCGCACCACAATGCGCAGTTGCTGGCCGCTGGGGGTAGTATGGATGGCCTCGGCCCCGGTAGCCCGGCCGCCCACTATAGTCACGCGCTCCACGCGGGTATCAGGCAGCAGGCGAGCGCTGTGGGCGGCGGCCGTACGCAGGTAGGTGTTCAGGGTGCCTTGCTTGATGCCGTGGGCATCGCCCAAGGTTGAGTACCCTAGCCCCTGAAAATGCTGGTCGGAACTGCTAAGGCCCTTCTCGTTGCGCGGAATGAGCCGCGTGGCCTGCCCCAGCCGGGCCGAGCCGTCACGCAGGGCCTGGTTCTGGCCGTTGTGGCGCGGGTAGTCGGTGTTCACGCTGAGCGCGGCGGCCACGGCGTCGAGGCTTTTTTGAAAATCGGGGCTAAGAAAGTGCGGCGCAGCGTGCTCACGGGCCCACTCCTCCAGCACATAGTCGGGGGTGCGGAAGGCGCCGGCCCAGTTTACGGTGGTGCCACCGCCCAGGCAGGCGCCGGCCAGCAGGCCCACGCTGCCATCGCGGGTGCAGAGGGCGCCGCGGGTATCGTAGAGCCGGCCCATCATATCTACTTCGCGCTGCGTGAAGTCGGGGCCGTGCAGGTATGGGCCGGCTTCGAGCACCAGCACGTCGTGGCCTGCCTGGGCCAGCTCGCCGGCCACCACCCCACCCCCGGCCCCTGAGCCGATTACCAGTACCTGGCAGTGATAGGTGGTGTCGGTAGCAGGGGCTAGCGGCGTGAGGGGGCGCTCGGTGGCGCCGGGCGGGTCGCCATCGGGTGGGGGCAGGGGGCCGGGGTAGCCGAGCGCCGCCCAGGCCGGGTTGGGCGAGCCATCGGCCGGGCTGTCGCCATAATACAGAAAGGTGCACAGCTTGCGCAGCGCCTGAAACCCCTGCCGCAGCGGGGCTAGCCGCGAGCCGGCCCAGCTCTGAAGCAGGCGCTCGCGCTGGGCCGGCGCCAGGGCATGAAACGGCCGCAAGGGCCCCCACCACGTAAGCCCCACCAGCGGTTTGTGCAATAAGTCAAGCAATTGCCCAAACTCGGACTGCGCCCCCAGCGGCTGCGCCTGAATGGCGGCCGCCAGCTTGTTGAGGTCTACCAAGGCCGAGCCGGGCGGCAGGCCCCCCGGGGAAGGCCCGGCCGGAATAAACGTATCGGCCAGGGCGCGCAGGGTAGTTAGGCGGGTGGGAGTGAGCACAAACATGGGTGGGGCAGGAGAGCGAGCTTACGCACAGAGATTGAGGCAGAAAAGATAAGGGCTTTTTGCCCAAGTAGTAGGCGTGCCGACTACTTGGCGGCGCAATGCCGCCGCTAGCCCGACCTTTGCCGCATGGCTAAGCTCTTGCGCACCCCCGAAACCCAGCACCGCATTCACTTCCAGGACTGCGACATGCTGGGCCATCTCAATAATGCCCGCTACCTCGACTACTTCCTCAACGCCCGCGAAGACCAGGTGGCCGAGCACTACGACCTGAATATGGGCGAGCTGGCCCGCGAGCAGCAGGCCGCCTGGGTCATTACCAAACACCACCTCAGCTACCTCAAGCCGGCGCGGCAGGGCGCCACGGTGCGCATCAGCACCCAAATCATTCATTTTGACAACTCTAACCTGGTGGTCGAGATGCAGATGCGCTCGCAGGATGGCCAGCGCCTGCTCGCCCTGCTGTGGTCAGAAATGGCGTTTGTGAAGCTGCCCGCCGGCACCCGCACCGACCACGCCGACGCCCTCATGGACCTGCTCGACGAGCTCGACGTGCCGGGCATCGACTATGACCCCGACGGCTTCGACGACCGTGTGAAGGCCGTGCGCCAGGAGCTCAAAAAGGTGCGCCGCGCCGCCGGCCAGCCCGATTAGGCTAGCCCACGCAGTGGCAACCCCGCGGCAAGCTGGGGCGTAAAGTGGAAACCTGCGGCAGCAAATGCCTGCCGTTCTCTCTTTTCCACAAGTAGTATGTCACTTTTCAGCAGCGATAAGCTCAAGGGCAAGCGCGTGGCCATCGTGGCCACCGATGGCTTCGAGCAGCTCGAACTCACCGAGCCCCAGAAATTTCTCAAGCACGAAGGCGCCGAGGTCGATATTGTTTCGCTCAAGTCCGGCTCCATCAAGGGCTGGGACAAAACCGATTGGGGCGATAAAGTTGACGTCGATAAAGTAATCGACGATGTCAAGGTAAGCCAGTACGATGCTCTGGTGCTGCCCGGCGGCCAGATTAACCCCGACAAGCTGCGCCTCGAGCCCAAGGTGGTGAATTTTGTGCGTGAGTTTATGCAGTCGGGCAAGCCGGTGGCCGCCATCTGCCACGGCCCCTGGACGCTGATTGAGGCGGACCAGGTGCGCGGCAAGCACATGACCAGCTGGCCCAGCCTCAAAACCGACCTGCGCAATGCCGGCGCCCAGTGGCAGGATTCTGAAGTGGTGGTTGATGGCAACCTCATCACCAGCCGCAAGCCCGAAGACCTCGATGCCTTTAACAAGAAGATTGAGGAAAAGCTGCTCGGCACCGCCAGCTAGGCCTGCATCCAGCATCTAAAAGCCTGATTAGGCTGGGAAGCGCTGCGCTCCCCAGCCTAATCAGGCTTTTGAGTTTCGGATAACTTAATAGGGGGCTAGCGGCCCAGCAGCCACCACATAGCCACGTCAAAAACCAGCAGGAAAGCTCCTTGCAGCTGCACCGAGCGGCCGAAGCCATAAAGGCGCTCGGGGCGGTTGGCCGTTGGGTAGGCGGCGCGATTCAGCAGCCACAGCGCCACCAAGAGGTAGCCCACATCCAAAACCGCATTAACGAGGAAAACCTGGCCGGTGAAGTGCACATCGGCCTGCGCCGCAGCTGGCCCGAAGCCGGGCGCGGGCCGGCCGGGATGTGTGCGCAAGATGCCCACCGCCGCCAGCACAGCATTGACGAAGGCCCAGCCGCAGTTCATGAGGTGAAAGTGGTGGGACCACGCGCGGCGGTCGGTGCGCGGCAAGTGGTAGCCGCTCACGCACAAATTGAGCAAAGCCCAGACGCCCAGCACGCTCAATCCCCGGCCCAGCAGCAGCTCGTGGTGCTGGTAAGAGGCGAGCCAGGCCGGCCCGGCCGGCAATACAGAAAGCAGCATGGCTACAAAGTAAGCCCCTCGGGGCTAGTGCGCGATGCCCAGCCCCAGATACACTTGCAGCACCGAGTTGCGGATGTTGGGGTCGGTGACGAGCGTGCTCAGCGGCTGGCCGTTGTAGGTGAGGCTAGCGCCATCTTTATAAAGGTTGGCAAAGCTGAGGTCGTAGCGCACGCCCAGGCGGGCGGGGCCTAGCCGGGCTTCGGCGCCCAGCACGCCCCCAAAGTCGAAGCGGTGGTAGCCGCTCTGGCTCACGTCGAGGTCCTGGCCGCCGCTGCGGGCACCGGTGAGCACCGACACCTGCGGGCCGAGGTGCAAGCTGAGCGTTTCGGTGATGTTGCCCACAAATAGCACCGGCAGGGCCAGGTAGTCGAGGCGATTATCCTGCTGGCTGCCGCTGGCCGCAGTCGTGCTCTGGAAGCCCTTGCGCGAGTAGAGCAGCTCGACTTGCAAGGAGGCAAAATGCGTGAAGCCATACTGCCCATATACCCCGGCGTGGAAGGTGTTAAGCTTGTCGCGACTGGTAAAGATGCTGGTGCCGCTACCCTGCAAGTCACTGTAGCTCAGACCGCCCTTTATGCCAAAGCCGGTATTGCGCGAGGTCGTACTTTGACCCTCGGAGTAGTCGCTGGCCGAGGGCAGGCCCCGCACCTGGGCGTGGGCGGCGCCAGTGGCCGCCAGCGAGACAAGAAGCAGCAATGCGTGTTTCATACGCTACCCAACGCCCCAGCAGGCCGAAAGTTGTGAGCCAGGCGCCCGGCAATCGGCCTGCCGGCGTACTTTTGTGCCCGGCGGGCCTAGTAGGCCCGCCTTTATGGGGAGTTAGCTCAGCTGGTTAGAGCGCTACCTTGACATGGTAGAGGTCATCGGTTCGATTCCGATACTGCCCACCAAAAAGCCCCTTCGGCACCGAGCCGGAGGGGCTTTTTATTTGAGGCCCGCTACCAGGCGGGGCTTGCACTACACTAGCCGGCGGCTTCGCCCCCTTTGGCGCGGCCCGGGCGCTTTTTGGGCGTTCCATCGGCTTTGCGGCCATAAGGGGCCTCGGCGTCGGCCGGGCTTGCCTCGCGCGGGGCCCGCGCTTTGCGCTCTTTTCTGGCTGGCGTCGCGCCGTCCAGAATCGCATACACTTTTGTTACTTCCTCCCCAGCGGTGGCCATCAGGTTTTCAATGCGGGCGAGGCTGCGACGAATTTCTTTATCGCTGGCAACGGTAGCTTCTGCTTTATCGAGCAATTCTTGCAATTCGTTTAGGTTAATTGCCATGTGTTTTGGAAGGAAAGGTGAATACTAATGCAATAGTACAAGCTAATTGAATAATTGATTCTCCACAGTCTGAGAATTAGAGAATGCGTTTGCTATCGCTTTTCTTATTTCGCTTATGCTTGTATAAAAAATGGTTTTTATCAAGCGCGATATAGCAGCTATACAGGCATTGCCCTAAAGTAGTTTTTGTCTTGAGCGCTATTTCTGTTTAATGCAGAAGATAACGTTCGACTGCCAATACTAAATGAGGTAGGTTGCGAGTAAAAAGGAATTCAGGATGCACTAAGGTTCGCCGATAAAAGCATCTGCCTCCCTCCACTGGGTTAGTAGCCCCTAGCGGCACGGTGGGGCAGCTTTGGCGTGGGCCTAGGGGAGCAAATAGGGTACCTTAAAAACGACAAATGCTTCTTAAGTCTGGTTGCTGCTGCCAATACTGTATAATTCAATAGGGAAATTTAGGCGCCAAGTATTTTGCTGATTTAAGAGCCAGTTTTAGTAAAAGGTAGTAGCCGCAGCGATAGCCCAACAGGTATTTAGCCAGCACCGTACTAAATCTGCCTGCGCTTTGTGCTGCCACAATAATTGGGAGGCAGAACCAGGAGTGTAATGAATGTGCACTGTGAGCGATAGATGAGGTGCGCATTCTCCGCAGAGATGTGCTTCGACCGTCTGGTATTCACTATCATCACCAACCGACTCCGTAAAGCGTACGTTTACGGGGTTATTTCCCTTGCCTTATGCTATTTGCCATTCTGTTGCCCGGTATTTCGATGATTTTTCGGGGCCACGTGCTCAAAGGCATTCTTTGCGGCGTGCTGCACCTGACGCTTATCGGTTGGATTCCGGCCGCCATTTGGGCGGTGGCTTCCTACCAGCAAGACTTGGCCGAAAAGCGCCACCGCGAAACGCTGGAAGTGCTGGCCCGGCAGGGGCGAACACTGTAGGCCCGATGGGCAGCCCTAGCGCACCAGCGCCAGCACTTCTTCCAGCACCTGGCGCGAGTTGGCCAGGCGGGGCACCTTGCGCTGGCCGCCCAGCCGGCCGCGGTGCCGCAGCCAGGTTTCGAAGGTGCCAGTGGGCACGAAGTGCACGCGTGGGGGAGCTAGCGCCAGGTCGCGGTGCCGCTTGGCGTCGTAGTCAGAATTGATTTTTCGCAGCTCGCTGTCAAGCAATTGGCTGAATCGGGCCGCATCGGTGGGGGGTGGGCCGCTCAGCTCCACGGCCCACTCGTGGCCGCCGCGCGAGGTGCCGCTTGCTGCCGCGAAGTAGACGGGCGCCGCGGTGAAGTCGCGCACGGCGCAGCCCGTGGCCCGGGCCGCCGCCGCGATGGCCGCCTCGGCATTCTCAACTACCACTTCTTCGCCAAACGCATTGAGAAAGTGCTTGGTGCGGCCCGTGATGCGCACCCGGTAGGGTCGCAGCGAGGTAAAGCGCACGGTGTCGCCCACCAGGTAGCGCCACAGCCCCGCGCTGCTGCTGATAACGAGCGCGTAGCTCGGGCCGATGGTCACGTCTTCGAGCGGCACGGGGCGAGGGTCGGGGCTATCGAACTGCTCAGCCGGCAAAAATTCGTAGTAGATGCCGTGTTCCAGCAGCAGCAGCAAGTCGGGCGAGCCCGGCTCATCCTGCAGGGCGAAGTAGCCCTCCGAGGCATTATAGATTTCGAGGTAGCGCAGCTGCCCGCCGGGCATCAGCTCGTCAAACAGCGAGCGGTAGGGCCCAAATGCCACCGCGCCGTGCAAAAACAGCCCTAGCCGGGGCCACACCTGGCGCAGGTCTTGGGCGCCGGCCAGGTCCAGCACGCGGCGCAGCAGCACCAGTATCCAGGTGGGCACGCCGGCGAGCACGCGCACATCCTGGCGCAGCACGTGCTGGGCGATGCGCTCGATTTTTTCCTCCCACTCGTCGAGCAGGGCTAGCGGCAGCGGTGGCGTGCGCAGGGCCTGCGCCCAGCCCGGCAGGCTCTGCATAATGAGCGCCGACACATCGCCGGCCACGGCGTGCGAGCCAAAGGGGCTAGGGCCCACGCTGCCGCCCAGGCTCAGCGTTTTGCCGCCGATGACGCGCTGGCTAGGGTAGTGGTGGGTGGCTAGGGCCAGCATGTCGCGCCCGGCGCGGTAGTGGTTGTCGTGCAGCGCCTCGGTCGTGACCGGGAGGTACTTGCTGCGGGCGTTGGTAGTGCCGCTGCTGCGGGCCTGCCAGCGCGGGGCCGTGCCGGGCCACAGCACATTGGGCTGGCCGCGCAGCACCTTTTCAAGCTCAGGGTATAGCTGCTCGTAGGTGCTCACCGGCACGCGCTCGGCAAACTCGCTGGCACTCAGGGCGGGTGCGTAGCCGTAGCGCCGGCCCCAGTCGGTGCCCCGGGCGCGGCCCAGCAGGTAGCGCAGCACGGCGGCCTGCGCCGCCAGGGGCTCGTGCTGCACCCGCGCCAGCCGGGGCAGGCTAGCCAGCTGAACGGCGCGGGCAACTAGCTGGTCGAGCACAACTTATGTAATAAAAATTAAGACTTAAAACTCGTGTGTCATTGCGAGCCTGCGAAGCAATGACACATGGGGTAGGTGCTGGCTACGTCTTATTCAAAGACCTTGCGCTTGAACTCGAAGTTGCGGCCCAGGTACACGCGGCGCACGGTTTCGTCGGCGGCCAGCTCTTCGGCGGTGCCGGCTTTCAGCAGCTTGCCTTCGAAAAGCAGGTAGGCACGGTCCACGATGCTCAGGGTCGAGTTCACGTCGTGGTCGGTGATGAGGATGCCGATGTTGCGGTTTTTGAGCTTGGCCACGATGCCCTGAATTTCTTCGGTCGCGATGGGGTCAACGCCCGCAAACGGCTCGTCGAGCAGCACGAATTTGGGATTTACGGCCAGCGCGCGGGCTATTTCGGTGCGGCGGCGCTCGCCGCCGCTCAGCACCTTGCCCAGGTTTTTGCGCACGTGGCCCAGGCTGAACTCGTCGAGCAATTCTTCTACCTTGTCGCGCTGCGCCTGCTTGGGCAGGTCCGTCATTTCGAGCACCGAGAGGATATTTTCCTCCACGCTCAGGTCGCGGAATACGCTGGCTTCCTGGGCCAAATAACCCATGCCGCGCCGCGCCCGCTGGTAAATAGGCAGGCGGGTCACCTCCTCATCATCCAGAAAAATGCGGCCGGCGTTGGGCTTAACCATGCCCACCATCATGTAGAAGCAGGTGGTTTTGCCGGCCCCGTTGGGGCCTAGCAGCCCCACTATTTCGCCCTGCTCGACGCTGAGCGACATGTCGTTGACGACGGTGCGGGCTTTGTATTGCTTGATGAGGTGCTCGGCGCGGAGTATCATAGGCTATGCGGCAAAGGTAAAACCGGGCGCGCGGGCAGCGTGCCAGCCTCATTAACCCAACCAGCTACTTAAAAGTATACGTGGCCTGCTACTAGCTTTGCCGCCAGCAGCTGGCTCGGCAACGGCGCCATACTTATTCAGCCAGCGCTTTGCATATGTCAGCTCCCGATCCGCAAAAACAGCAGCTTTTCCAAACCATTGCCGAGCGCCTGCACGCCCAGGGCCTGCGCGTAGACCGCCAGGACCCCACCCGGCCCTGGGGCGGCTTCTTCGTGCTCGACGAAAGCCAGGCTCAGCAGTTTGCTGACTTGTATTTCAATGGCCTGGAGGTAGATAAGCTGCGCATCTCGGGCCAGCTGAGCCCCAAGATTCTGCTCGTGGCCCCGCACCAGCGCCTGAGCTGGCAGTATCACCACCGCCGCGCCGAAATCTGGCAGGTGGTAGAAGGCCCGGTGGGCGTGGCCATCAGCGACACCGACGAGCAAACCGAAGTGAAATCGTACCAGCCCGGCGAGCGCATTATTCTAACCAAAGGCCAGCGCCACCGCCTCGTGGGCCTGGCCGGCTGGGGCGTGGTGGCCGAAATCTGGCAGCACACCGACGCCAACCAGCCCTCCGACGAAGACGACATCGTGCGGGTGCAGGACGACTTTGGCCGCTAGGCCCGACCCAACCGCCGCGCCAGCCCGTGAGCCGGCCAGCCGTCGCTGGCTGCGCTACGGGCTGGCGCTGCTTTTTGTGAGCGCGGGCGTGCTGCACTTCATCCGGCCCGTAGTGTTCGAGCGTATCGTGCCGCCGGCCTTGCCTGCGCCGCGCCTGCTAGTGCTGCTGAGCGGCGTGGCCGAGGTAGCGGGCGGGCTAGGCCTGCTGCTGCCCGCTAGCCGGCGCTGGGCCGGCTGGGGGCTGCTGGCGCTGCTGGTGGCCGTTTTTCCGGCCAATGTATATATGGTTGGCCTAGCCGACGAGCTGCACCTGCCGGCCTGGGTGCTGTGGGCGCGGCTGCCGTTGCAGCCGCTGCTCATGTGGGCCGTGTGGCGAGCGGCGCTGCGGCGGGGCTAGCGGGTTACTTATTGCTGCTTCCGGGTACTATAGGGCGGACTGACTTCTGCGCAGAAGAGCCACTTTTTCAGATACCTCCTTACCCCCGGATAAGCCATGAAAAAAGTGCTTTGCCTGCTCGCCGTGCCCTTTGTGCTGGCCAGTTGCCACGAAACGCAGCAAGTCGAGCTCACGGCCCCGGCCGAGCCGGCCACCTACGCCGCCACTCCAGCGCCCGATACCATCGGCGACCTGCCTGGCGATACCTACGCCAAAATCGACGAGAACACCTTCCGCCCAGTAGCCCGCGAGCCGCTGAGCACCTTTAGCCTCGACGTGGACCGCGCGAGCTACGCCAATGTGCGGCGTTACTTGCGCGAAGGCCAGCTGCCCCCGGCCGATGCCGTGCGCGTGGAAGAGCTGCTCAATTATTTCGACTATGAGCTGCCCGCGCCGGCCGCCGCCAGCCCCGACCCAGTGCGCATCAGCACCGAGCTCAGCGACTGCCCCTGGGCGCCCGGCCACCAGCTGGCGCGCATCGGCATTCAGGCCAAAAAAATGGAGGCCGCTAGCCTGCCCCCGGCCAACCTGGTCTTTCTCGTGGATGTGTCGGGCTCGATGATGGGCGATGACCGCCTGCCGCTGGTGCGCGCCGGCTTGCAGCTGCTGGTGCGCCAGCTGCGGCCCCAAGACCACGTGGCCCTCGTAGCCTACGCTGGGGCCGCCGGCCTGGTGCTGCCGCCCACCTCGGGCGCCGAGCAAGCCACTGTTCTCGATGCCATCGACCGGTTGGAAGCGGGCGGCTCGACGGCCGGCGGCGAGGGCCTGCGCCTGGCGTATGCGGTGGCTCGGCAAAACTTTCGGCCCGAAGGCAACAACCGCGTTATCCTGGCCACCGATGGCGACTTTAACGTGGGCGAAACCTCCGACGCGGCGATGGAGCAACTCATTACCCAGGAGCGCGAGTCGGGCGTGTTCTTAACCGTGCTAGGGGTGGGGCGCGGCAACCTGCGCGACAGCCGCATGGAGCTGCTGGCCGACAAAGGCAACGGCAACTACGCTTACCTCGACAACCTCGACGAGGCCCGCCGCACGCTGGTGGCGCAGTTTGGCGGCACGCTCTTCACGGTGGCTAAGGATGTGAAGCTGCAAGTCGAATTCAACCCCGCCCGCGTGGCCGACTACCGCCTCATCGGCTACGAAAACCGCCTGCTTGCCAACGAAGACTTCAACAACGACCACAAAGACGCCGGCGAGCTGGGCGCGGGCCACACCGTGACGGCCCTCTACGAGCTGGTGCCCGTGGGCTCCACTAGCCCCTTGGTTGACAAGCTGAAGTATCAGCCAACCGCGACTAGCCCCGCTGCGCTGCCCACCACCGACGGCGACGTGCTCACCGTGAAGCTGCGCTACCAGGCGCCCCAGGGAGGGCCTAGCCAGCTGCTGGCCCAGCCACTAAGCGGGATGGCTCGGCCCATTGCCCAGGCTTCGGCCGACCAGCAGCTGGCCGCCGCCGTGGCCGAGTTTGGCCTGCTGCTGCGCCAGAGCCCGCAGCGCGGCACGGCCACCTATCAAAGCGCCGCCCAGCTAGCCCAGGCCAGCCGTGGCGCTGCTGAAGACCGCGCCGAACTGGCGCAATTAGTAGGGCTAGCTCAGGAAATAACGGCGGCCAACCCAACCGCCAGCCTCCGCTAGGGTTAGTAGCGCGGACTTTCAGTCCGCAAGTACCGGTAGCCCATCAGCGCCTCTACTCGCGGACTGAAAGTCCGCGCTACTACTTTCGTCGCTTATGTCGCAGCCTACTCTTCAACGCCGTCTGGGCCTGGTTCAGGCTACGGCGCTCAATATGATTGACATGGTGGGCATCGGGCCCTTCGTGACTTTGCCGCTCGTGATGGGCTTTATGGGCCCCAACTTCCTGCTGGCCTGGCTGGTGGGAGCGGCCCTGGCTGCTATCGATGGCCTCATTTGGAGCGAGCTGGGCGCGGCCTACCCCGAGGCGGGCGGCTCGTACCGCTTCCTCAAGCTGGCCTATGGCGAGCAGAAGTGGGGGCGCTACATGTCGTTTCTCTACGTGTGGCAAACGCTGATTCAATCGCCGCTGGTGCTGGCGTCAGGCGCCATCGGCTTTGCTCAGTACTTCAGCTACCTCGTGCCCCTGCCGCTGTGGTGGCAGCCCAAGCTGGTGGCAGGCTCGGTGGTGCTCTTGCTCGTAGTGCTGCTCTACCGCCGCATCGAGGACATTGGCAAGCTCGGCGTGGCGCTGTGGGTGGGCGTGCTAGGCCTCATGGGCTGGCTGATTTTCGGCGGTGTCACGCACCCCAACCACCCGGTGGCCTGGCTACCGGCTGGCGGCGTGGGCAAGCTGCCGGCGCTGCTGCTAAGCGTGGCCATGGGCCAAGCGGCCGTCAAAACCATTTATTCGTACCTCGGCTACTACAACGTGTGCCACCTCGGCGCCGAAATCGTGCGGCCCGAGCGCGTCATTCCGCGCAGTATTTTTTTGAGCATTCTGGGCATTGCGGCGCTCTACCTTTTGCTGAACTGGAGTGTGGGCACGGTCATTCCGTGGGAAGAAGTGCAGGGCTGGCAGGCCGGCGCCGGCGACAAGTCACAGTTCATTATTAGCGTGTTTATGGAGCGGCTCTACGGGCCGGCGGCGGCGCAGGCGGCCACGGCGCTGGTGCTGCTGGTGGCGTTTGCGTCGCTGTTTGCGGTGCTGCTAGGGTACTCGCGCATCCCCTACGCGGCGGCGGCCGATGGCGAGTTTCTGCCCGTATTTGGCAAGCTGCACCCTACCAAGCAGTTTCCCTACGTGTCGCTGCTGCTGCTGGGCGGCGTGGGCTTCGTGTTTAGCCTGCTCTTTCGGCTAGGGGAGGTCATTTCGGCTATTTTGGCCATGCGCATTCTAGTCCAGTTTGTGGGTCAGGCGGTGGGGCTAGTGCTGCTGCGCCGTCGGCGCGGCACGACCGCACTGCCCTTCAAAATGCCACTCTACCCGTTGCCCGTCATCGTGGCCGTTATCGTGTGGCTAGCCGTATTTGCAGGCATCGCCCCGGCGGAAGTGACATGGGGCGGAATGCATTTCAAGCTCTATTTCCAGTTTGCCGCGCTGGGCATGATGGCGTTGGGCACGGGGGCCTTTCTGCTCTGGAGCCGGCGGCAGGCCAAGTGGCCATTTGCAGCCAGGCAGGCGGTTTAAAAGTATCCCTCGCTATGCCTTCTTCCCTTATCGAGTATTTACAACTTTCTAAACCAATTCCAGCTGCCGACCGCTCGCTCATTGACGCCGCATGGACCATGCGAGCGCTAGCCGAAGGCGAGCCGTTAGTAGTAGCCGGCCAGGTGTGCCGGGAGTTATTTTTCATTGAGGAGGGTGTAGTACGGATTGTGGTGCCGCAAGCCACTGGCAAGGAGGTGACGCACTTCTTTTTGAGGGAGGGCCAGTTTTGCACCATTTTGCTTTACCACGCAGCAGCCGGCCACCGAAGGCATTCAGGCAGCTTGTGCCGGGCGGGTGCTGGCCATTAGTCGGGCGCGCCTAGAGGAACTGTACCAGCGGCTGCCGTATCTGCAAGGGCTGCTGATGCAGCTTATTCAGCAATGCCTACTCGATAAAATCGCGATGCGCCGGGCGTACCTCGGGCAGGATTCGGCCATGCGCTACCAGCAGTTTCTATTGCGGCAGCCCGAGGTGGCCCGGCGCGTGTCGCTAACCGATGTGGCTTCTTACTTGGGTATCACGTTGCAATCGCTCAGCCGCCTGCGCAAAAACCTGCGCTAACCCGCTTTTTACCATTTGGTAAATGCGGCTTCAACTGGCTGCCAGACCTTTGTAACAACCACTAACCAACGTCATGACCGCACAAGCTCTTACCGGATTTCTAACCAATAAGCGCGTAGTACTACTAGGCGGCAGCGCCGGCATCGGGCTGGCTACCGCCCAGGCTGCCGCTGCCGAAGGCGCAGAGGTACTTATTGTTTCGAGCAGCCAAGCCCGTATCGACACCGCGTTGCAAACGCTGCCCACCAGCGCCCAGGGCCATGCCCTCAACCTTACCGACGAGGGGCAGCTGCAAGGCTTTTTCGCGCAGTGCGGCGAGTTCGACCACCTCATATTTACGGCCGGCGATGCCCTGCTCCTAGCCGAGCTAGCCACTACTGAGCTGGCTGCCGTACGGCGTGCATTTGAGCTGCGCTATTTCGGCGCGCTCGCCGCCGTGAAGTACGCGCAACCCCTGCTGCGGCTGGGTGGCTCGGTTGTGCTCACTACCGGCATCGCCAGCCGGCGCCCTGGCAAGGGTTGGGCCGCCGGGGCAAGTATTTGCGGGGCAATGGATGCGCTCACGCGCGCGTTGGCCGTTGAGCTAGCTCCTATTCGGGTTAATGCCGTGTCGCCGGGTATCGTCAAAACGGACCTTTGGGCCTCCATACCTGAAAGCGAGCGTGCCGCCATGTACGCTCATTTTGCTCAGCAGCTGCCGGTTGGCCGCGTGGGTGAGGCCACCGACATTGCGCAAACCTACCTCTACCTGCTGCGCCAGCCTTTCGGCACGGGCCAAATCATTGTGGTCGATGGCGGCGGCGTGCTAGTATAGCGGTCAAGGCTAGCCCAGCCAGTGCCCCAGCCCGCCCGCTACCAGCGCCCCAGTCAGTGTATTAATAAAATTGACCGCATTGTTGCTTAAGTAGCCGCGCCGTTCCAGCGTGGCCCCTAGTACCGAGTCGGCCAGGTTGCCGGCCGTGCCCGCCACCAGCAGCCACCCAAAGGCCGGCCCCCAGCCCGCGCCCAGGCAGTAGGCAGCCGCCAATACCGCGGTGCCGGCTAGCCCCAGTGCCGTGCCTTCCAGGCTCACCACGCCGTTGAGGCCGCGCGTGTCGGGCCGCAGGGTGAGGACGTTGTAATAGCGGCGGCCATACACGTTGCCCAGCTCCGAAGCCAGCGTATCGGCGGTAGCGGCGGCAAAGCTGCCGGCCAGCATGAGGTGCGCCAGCGGTGCGTAGGGTGGCCACTGCCAGGCCAGCAAGCCTAGCAGGCTGGCCACGCCGGCATTAGCTATTACCTGGCCGGCGGTGCGGCGGCCCTTGTTTTCTTCGGCTAGTCCGAGGCGGCGCTTATCGGCCACGCGCCAGCCCGAAGCAGCTGTACCTAGGCCAAAAAACAGGGCTAGCAGCGCCAATCCACCAAAGCCGCTACCCATGTAAATGAGCAAGCCTAGCCCACCGCCTGCCCACACGGCGCCCGTAGTCAGCTTGCCCGCCCGCCAGCTGTAGGCCATACCCAGGCCTAGCAGCACTACTACCAGGCCAAGCCGAAAAAAGTCAGTCATGACCGCGAAGTACGGCGCCTGTTGCGTTATAGTGCCCGTTATAGTGCCGCTAGGCAAAGGCGATGGCTAGAAATTTCGTTACTCGCCGCCCATCGTAAAGAGCGCTGCCTCGGCCAGCTCCCCACGATAGGCTAGCCTGCGAAGGGCGAGCCCGACCGCAGCGACTAAGGGGGAAATTCTTCTTACGCAATTAAGTATCCCTGCTCTATGCAGCGCTTGCTCACGGCTTATTACTGAGCGTGCTGCTTGCCAGCTGCGCGTCGAGCAGCTTGGTGCGCCCGGGGTTTCGCCTGCCCCCGGCCAAGGGGCTGGCTTTTGTGTCGTCCGTAACTACGGTGGCCGTCAGCCGCAACCTGTCGCCGTCCATCGCCGATAAAGCGGCCACGCTCGAATCGGCGCGGCTCTTGAGCCTGGCCTTGCTGCAACACCGGGCCGAGTTGCAATTGCGCAATGAAGTCACCATTCCCGACTCCTTGCTGCTGGCGGCGCGCAAAGAAAAATACAATGCGGTGCTGGGTATTGAGCAGCACTGGCAGCTGGCCGGCGGGGCCAATTTGCCGGTGCTGGACTACCTGCTGGCCCAGCAGCGCCAGCGCTACGCCCTGCTCACGGTGGCGAGCGGGCTCACCTACATCCCTAAGTGGCCCCCGCCCAACCTAGCTGGCTTGCCTCGCCTAGGGAGCAGTCCGGGCCCTCCCTATACCCCAGCCGGGCAGCCAAGGTCCAATATTTTTCTGCTCATCTACGACCAGCAGCAGCACGCCATCGTCTACTACCGGCATACGCCGCCCCTGGCCACCAGCGAGCCCCTGGATGGGCTAGCCTTGCAGCACGACTTTGCCAAGCTCCTCAAAAAAGATTTTCCGTCGGCTAAGAAGCGTGACTAAAGCTGCTTCTCGTAG
Source organism: Hymenobacter sp. BT559 (assembly GCF_017571525.1). Lineage (GTDB taxonomy): Bacteria > Bacteroidota > Bacteroidia > Cytophagales > Hymenobacteraceae > Hymenobacter > Hymenobacter ginsengisoli. The sequence goes on from NZ_JAGETY010000014.1 coordinate 115,580, forward strand.
CAAAAAAACCGCAGCCCCGGCCTAAAGGCCAGCTTTATCTCACCCGCAAAGCGGTAGCCCAGCTTTGGAAAGAGCTGTTGAGTCGCCTTATTCTCCGAATTGGTATCGACGCGCAAGGTGCGTAGGCCTAGCTGGCTGGCTTCGTGCTCGGCCTGGCGCAGTAGTGCGGCCGCCACGCCCCGGCCCTGGGCGGCAGGCGCCACAGCCAGCCGGTGCGTTACAAGAGCGGGCTCGGCGGCATCCCAGTCGGCGTCGGCATACTCGGGGTCCTGGTCTTGGGTAAGCGCCGCTACACCTTCCAGTTCGCCCAGGCGCTCGGCTACCCAAAGGTGCTGATTTTCAATATCCTCGCGAAAGACGCCCTCATTGGGGTACTCGCTGGTCCACTGCATATTGCCGCTGGCGTTCATCAACGGTACCACCGCTTGCACCAGCGCCACGATGGCCGGTAAGTCGGCCACCGTGGCGCGGCGAATGGTCAGGTCGTGCGTCATAGGTTTTGAGTTATTTAGAGTTGAGCTATTTGGAAGGGCTACTGATAAAATAAGAACGTCATGCTGAGCCTGTCGAAGCATCTCGCTCGAATCGTTAGGATTACTACCCTAGCGGCGCGAGCGAGATGCTTCGACAGGCTCAGCATGACGTTCTATTTGAAAGAGTCCCGGTTAAAAAATCTACCCGCGCCGCAGCACCGCGGCAGCATCCTTAGCGAAGTAAGTCAGGATGGCATCCGCACCGGCGCGCTTGATGCTCATAAGCACCTCCATCATAGTTTTTTCGCCATCAACCCAGCCGTTTTGAGCAGCGGCCTTGATGAGGGCATACTCGCCGCTCACGTTATAGGCCGTTACGGGCAGGTTGGTGTTGTTTTTTACCTCCCGAATGATGTCGAGGTAGCTCAGGGCAGGCTTAATCATCACCATGTCAGCACCTTCGGCTTCGTCGAGCTGCAGCTCGCGCAGGGCCTCCAGGCGGTTGGCGGGGTTCATCTGGTAGCTCTTCTTGTCGCCTTTCTTGGGGGCCGAGTCCAGCGCATCGCGGAAGGGGCCGTAGAAGGCCGAGGCATACTTGGCCGTGTAGCTCATGATGCTGACGTGCGAAAACGCGTTGCGGTCGAGCACGTCGCGAATCCAGGCCACGCGGCCATCCATCATGTCGCTAGGGCCTATTATATCGGCGCCGGCGCGGGCTTGTGCCAGGGCCATCTGGCCGAGTACTTCGAGCGAGGCATCGTTAAGAATCTCGCCGGTTTCCTGGTTTACCACGCCGTCGTGGCCATCCGACGAGTAGGGGTCCATGGCCACGTCGGTCATTATCACCACGTCGGGAAACTGGCGCTTGATGTCGGCCACCGTTTTGAGGTAGAGGCCATCCATGTTGGTCGATTCGCGAGCGAGCGGGTCTTTCAGGCTATCATTCAGGCCCGGAAACGGGGCAAACGAGTTAATGCCGAGCTCTACGGCAGCGCCGATTTCGTCGATAATGCGGTCGGCCGAGTAGCGGTACACGCCGGGCATCGACTTTACTTCGAGGCGCTGGTTCTGGCCTTCAACTACAAAAACCGGGTAAATAAAATCGTGGGCAGTGAGGCGCGTTTCCTGCACCATGTCGCGGATAACCTGCGACTTACGATTGCGGCGGGGACGGTGAGTTGGAATCATAGCTGCTAGAACACGCGGCGGGGGCGTTTGTGTGCCCGGCCGGGCTGCAAAAGTACCCTAGGCCTTCTTCTTTTTGCCGCCACTCACCAGTGAGTAAAGCAAAAACAGCACGACCAGCGCGCCAGCCGCCAGCCCTAGCCCACCCCAAAAGCTCACGCCCGGAATGAGCGCAAACAGCGCCGCTAGCCCCGCCAAAATGGCTAACACCACGCCAATAACAAACAAGCCAATGCCACCCAGCCCGCTTTCGGCCGCGCCCTCGCTGGGGTGCCGCCGCACATGCGGCAGGCGCTGCGCAAGCTGCTTGCTGGCCTGCGTCGGCGCAGCTGTGGCTAGGGTAGTAAGTGTGCTGGGAGGCAAAGAGTTGAGCGCGGCGACCAACTGGCGCGGGCGTAGGCGCTTGGCCGGATTTTGGGCGGATGCTAGACTAATTGCTGCCGCAGAACTAGCCGATTCCGACGCCGCTGCAACCGTAATCTCGGGGCTGACCGCGGCCGGTGCGGCGGCCACCGGCACCGACGTAGCCGGCGCTGGCTGAAATTGAAACGCTACCTGCTGGCTGTGGCAACTAGCCAGCAGCAGCGCCGGCACTACGCATAAGAGTTTTCTCATGAGGCCTTATACTCAAAAAGCCCGGATAACGTCGGCAATAATGGCGCAGGCCTCCCGCAATTCAGCTTCGGTAATCACCAGCGGGGGCGCGAAGCGAATAATATCGCCGTGCGTGGGCTTGGCCAGCACGCCGCGCTCCATCAGGCTCACGCATACGTCCCAGGCCGTGCGGCCGTCTTCGCTTGGGTTGATAACCACGGCATTGAGCAGGCCTCGGCCGCGCACCAGGTCGATGGTATCGGGGCATTCGCGCTGCACTTGGCGCATTTCCTCCCGGAAAATCCCCCCTAGCCGGTAGGCGTTATCGGCGAGCTTTTCGTCGAGCAGCACATCAAGCGCTGCTTGGAGCACGGCGCAGGCCAGCGGGTTGCCGCCGAAGGTAGAGCCGTGCTGCCCGGGCTGAATGGTGAGCATAATCTCGTCATTGGCCAGCACCGCTGATACTGGCATCACCCCACCGCTCAGCGCCTTGCCCAGGATGAGAATGTCGCCGCGCACGCCTTCGTAGTCGGTGGCCAGCAGCTTGCCAGTGCGGCCCAGCCCGGTTTGAATCTCGTCGGTGAGCAGCAATACCTTGTGCTGGCGGCACAGCGAGGCCGCGCCGGCCAGGTAGCCCTCGCTCGGCACCATCACGCCCGCCTCGCCCTGGATGGGCTCAACCAGAAAGCCGCATACGTGCGGGTCGGCCAGGGCCTGGGCTAGGGCCTCCAGGTCATCGTAGGGCACCACCTGGTAGCCGGGCACGAAGGGCCCAAAGCCGCCCGTGCTGTCACCATCGGTGCTGAAGGAAATGATGCCCGTGGTGCGGCCGTGGAAGTTGTGTTCGGCCACTACAATACGTGCTTGGTTGGGGGCAATGCCTTTTTCCTGGTAGCCCCACTTGCGGGCCAGCTTGAGCGCGGTTTCGACTGCCTCGGCGCCCGAGTTCATCAGCAAGGCTTTGTCGTAGCCGAATAGCTCGCAGAGCTGCTGCTCGGCGGCCCCTAGCCGGTCGTTGAAGAAGGCGCGCGAAGTAAGTGTCAGCTTCTGCGCCTGCTCCGTAAGGGCTCCAATAATGCGCGGGTGGCAATGCCCTTGGTTAACAGCTGAGTACGCTGAAAGAAAATCGAAATACTGCTTGCCGGCCACGTCCCATAGGTGCACGCCCTGGCCCCGGCTCAGCACCACGGGCAGCGGGTGGTAGTTGTGGGCACCATACTGGTCTTCGAGCTGCATCAGCTCTTCGGCGCGCGAGGTAGCGGGGGCGTGGGTAGTCGACATGGGGTGGGAGGGCTAGAAGGTGTGAAGTATGGAGGCTCTTCAAAACTACAAACAAAGCTCCGGCCGGTTCGGGCCAGCGCCGGGCGACTTCTACCTTTGCCACCTATGGAAACCCTGCACCACCCCGACGCTCCCCAGGCAGTTGGCCCCTACGCCCAGGCCATCGTGGCCGGCGGCTTCGTGTTTTGCTCGGGCCAAACGCCCTTAGTGCCTGCCACCATGCGCATCGAGGCCACCACCATCGAGGAGCAGACGCGCCAGGTGCTCGACAATCTGCGCATTGTGCTCTCCGCTAGGAGCCTGGGGCTAGCCGATATCGTAAAAACCACCGTTTTTCTGAAAAACTTCGCCGATTTTGGCCGCATGAATGCCGTGTACGCCGAGGTGTTTGGCGCCCACCGCCCGGCGCGCACCACCGTCGAGGTGTCGCGCCTGCCGCTCGATGCGCTGGTCGAAATAGAGTGCATCGCCGCCCTGCCCCATGGCCGCTGACCCGCGCCTGGCGGCCTTCGCGGCCCAGCCGCTGCGGCCCGGCGATTTTTACTACACACCCGAAGGCTATCTCGTTTTCACCGAGCAGTACCACCGGCGCCGGGGTTTTTGCTGCGGCAGCGGCTGCCGGCACTGCCCCTGGAAGAAAGGCGTGACGAAGTGATAGGGTGAGGAGGTGAATGGAGAAAATTCATGGCGTGAAAGGCGAAAAGGCGCAGGATGCCCACAAGAAGCTGGGGCACCCTAGCTTATTTATTGCCGCTTACTTTTCACTTCCTCACCTGCTTACCTCTCCACCAATTTGGTAATTGGCTGAATTTTGCCGATATTTGCGGCCCGTTTCGGAATAGCATCATCTAACCCTTCGATATCATGGCCCGAGTTTGTGATTTGACCGGCAAGCGTACCCGCGTAGGCAACAACGTATCGCACGCCAACAACAAGACCAAGCGTAAGTTCTACCCGAACTTGCAGAAAAAGCGCTTCTACATCCCCGAGCAAGACGCCTGGGTAACGCTGCGCGTAGCTGCTTCTACCATCCGCACCATCAACAAGAATGGCATCATGGCCACCTTGAAGAAGGCCAAGGAGCAGGGCTTTATCGTTTACTAAGCTCAGTTCACTGAAAAATTTTCGGGCCTGCCACAGCGCCGAAATCGGGCTTGCCACGCGGCTAGCCCGGTTCCGGCGCTACTGCTGCTAGGGTACTGCCCACCGGGGCTAGCCCACGCTCGCAGGTGGCAGACCAACAGGGTTTTGCGGTTTGCTAAAAAAACCGTACCTTTGCAGTCCTAAAAATCAAAAATTAACCCCCCTCCCGTCGCGATGGCCAAGAAAGGAAACCGGGTGCAGGTTATCATGGAGTGCACCGAGCATAAAAACTCGGGTATGCCGGGCACCTCGCGCTACATCACCACCAAGAACCGTAAGAACACCCCCGAGCGCATCGAGCTGAAGAAATTCAACCCGGTTCTGCGTAAAATGACTGTTCACAAAGAAATTAAATAACCTGCGTCATGGCTAAGAAAGTAGTAGCAACGCTGAAAACCGCCACGGGCAAAGACTGGGCAAAAGTCATTCGCGCCGTGAAATCGGAGAAAACCGGTGCCTATACCTTCAAGGAGGAAATGGTGCCCGTAGATAAAGTGCAAGACACGCTGGCCGGCAAATAAGCTGCTTGGCTGCCTGATACCCGAAAAAGTCCCACCTTCGTGGGACTTTTTCAGTTTATACGGGTGCGAGGATAAGGGTTAAGGAGGGTAACGATGTTAGTTAAGGCAAGCCGTCCTTCTGTTTACTCCTAAACTCAAGCCCTCCTACCCTCATTCCCTTCCCTCATGGGCCTCTTCGACTTTTTTAAGAAGGATAAAGAAAACAAGGAGCAGCAGCAGGCCCTCGACGAAGGCTTGCAGAAAACGAAGACCAATTTCTTCGACCAGCTCAGCAAGGCTGTGGTGGGCAAAAGCACCGTAGACGAGGCCGTGCTCGACGACCTCGAAACGCTGCTCGTGCACGCCGACGTGGGCATCGACACTACGGTAAAAGTCATCGACCGCATCGAGAAGCGCGTGGCCCGTGACAAGTACGTGAGCACGAATGAGCTCGACCGTATTTTACGCGAAGAGATTGCTGGTCTGCTCGATGGCAATGCCGGTGCTACCGGCTCGCGTGCCATCCTCGACCGGCCCGATAGTCCGGGCCATCCGTTTGTGATTATGGTGGTGGGCGTGAATGGCGTGGGCAAAACCACGACCATTGGCAAGCTAGCCCATCGCTTTCACAGCGCGGGCAAGAAGGTGGTGCTCGGCGCGGCCGACACCTTCCGGGCCGCTGCCGTAGACCAGCTCATCGTGTGGGGCCAGCGAGTGGGTGTGCCCGTCATTAGCCACGGCATGAACACCGACCCCGCCTCCGTGGCCTACGACGCCGTGAAGCAGGGTGTGGACCTAGGCGCCGACGTGGTTATTATTGACACCGCCGGCCGCCTGCACAACAAGGTGAACCTGATGAACGAGCTCAGCAAAATCAAGCGCGTGATGCAGAAGGTCATCCCCGAGGCGCCGCACGAAGTGCTGCTGGTGCTCGATGGCAGCACGGGCCAGAATGCGTTTTTGCAGGCCAAGGAATTTACCCGTGCCACCGAGGTATCGGCCCTGGCTATTACCAAGCTCGATGGCACCGCCAAGGGCGGCGTGGTCATTGGCATCAGCGACCAGTTTAGCATTCCGGTGCGCTACATCGGGGTGGGCGAAAAGATGACCGACTTGCAGCTATTCGACCGGCACACGTTCGTCAACTCGCTGTTCAAGAAGTAGCCCTTATCCCTGAAAAACACCCTAGCGAAAGCGTCCGGCAAACTACCGGGCGCTTTCGTGCGTTGGGAGAGTTCTTTAGCTTTCGTGCGATGCGCTTCACCTTACTAGGCCTGGTAATAGCCAGCGGCGGCCTGCTGGCCGCCTGCAACTCCAATACCGACACGACCACAACTATCCCCAACGTGCCGGTAAACGTGCAGCTCGACTTGCTCGACCAGCAGAACAAGGCGCTGCGCTTCGACAACGGCGTGGTGGCCATCCCGCCCGGCAGCGCCAATGGCCGGGGTGGCGTGAAAGGCATCTATGTGGTGCGCCAAAACGCGACAACCTACTCGGCCTTCGAGCGCAATTGCCCCTACCAGCCGCTCAATAGCTGCGCCACCATCAGCCTCGACCGCAGCTCACACCTGTTTTTCAAGGATAGCTGTTGCGGCTCGCAGTTTGGCTTGCAGGGGCAGGTAATAGGCGGCCCGGCCCCGCGTTCTTTGCGCCAGTATAGCACCAGCCTGAGCGGTAGCTTGCTGACAATCACGAACTAATAAAAAAGTTAATAAAAAAAGCGGCTAATTAATAGCTGGCGCTTGTTTTTTCAAAAAGCCCTTTCCTATCTTTGCAGCCCGAAAGCGCCGGTTTCGGAATAGAAAAGCTTCCTTAGCTCAGCCGGTTAGAGCATCTGACTGTTAATCAGAGGGTCCCTGGTTCGAGCCCAGGAGGGAGCGCTTTTAGTTAAAAACCCCATGTAAATCAAGTGTTTACATGGGGTTTTTTCTTGGTGTGCCTGTTGGTGTGCCTTCTCCTCGAATTTTCAATAAGTTATGATTGACCTCTACGAAGAAAGCAGGAAGAATCTTGAAAAACTGATTGAGTATTTCAACAGCGAATCGTTAGACAGGAACGAGGCCACTACCCGATTTCACCTAATAGACCAGTTACTCGTGGAGTGTCTAGGCTGGGCGCGAACGGACATTCGTACAGAGGAGTCCTATGATGGAGAGTACACTGACTATGAGCTTTCTATCATCAGAAAAATGGCTATCGTGGAAGCAAAACGAGAGGGTAACTCTTTCGAGCTTCCCGCAGGCGCTAGGGGCAATATTATGTCCCTGAAGTCTTTGCTTCGGGACAATAAGAAGTTAGGTGAAGCCATTCGTCAGGTCAGCACTTATTGTCACGAGCGAGGCGTAGAGGTTGCTATCGTCTGCAACGGCTGGCAACTTGTTGCATTCGTTGCCAATAGGAACGATTCCATTGCTCCGTTGGAAGGCGAAGCGCTGGTATATGCCAGCCTCGAAAGTATGCTGGCCAGTTTCAAAGATTTTTGGAATTACCTGTCCAAAGCCGGCATGCAGGAAAGGCATTTAGTCGATAAAGTACTTGGGAAGGTGCTTAAAGAACTCCCCCCTAAGCTTTCCTCCAGAATACATGGCTATCCCGGTATAAGAGAACGGGATGTGGTCCAAACGGATATGGAAATCATCAGCGATCTTGTTCTAGAAGATGTTATCAGGGATGAGAACATAGAACGCCAGTTTTTGGAGGAGTGCTATTGCAACAGCGGCGCCCTCTCTAACTATGCGCTGGTCAGTCGAGACATTCTTAACACACGGTATAAATACCTTTTCCAGGACAACGACCAGAAGGCTCAATTAGAGCCTGTCGCCAGCAAAAAGGGCCTGAACAGCAATCTAATGGATGTGATTGCCAACAGTGTAAGCCGACGCCCCATTTTGCTGGTCGGCGATGTAGGTGCGGGCAAATCAACTTTCGTAGCCAACCTTTTACGGGTCGAAGCACCCGCTGAGTTTGAAAAATCGATAACACTAAAGGTAGACCTTGGCTCTCAAGCCATTGTAACCAACGATATCAAGGCATCTATTTTGGATGAACTTGCTCGTCAGTTAAAAGAAAACTTCGACATTGATATCCAGGATGACGACTTTGTACGACATTGTTACTACGTCGACTTAGAGGTATTTAAGAAGAGTGTGCACGTTAAGCGGCTGTACGAGATAGACCCTCTGGGAGCGTTGCATAAGGAGATTGCCTTTTTGGGTGAAAAGACCGATAACAAAGGCGAGCATCTGAAATATGCTTTGAAGTACATTAGCCGAAGCCAGCACAAGCAGGTGGTTATCTTCATTGATAACTGCGACCAACGGAACGACTCAGACCAAGAAACAGCCTTTCTGGTTTCGCAGGAAATAGCTACCAACTGGTCAATGATTGTATTCTTGGCACTACGCCCCGAAACCTTTCATAGAGCAAAGCAATTCACCGGGGCACTTAGTGGCTACCATACCAAAGCGTTTACCATTGCCCCGCCCAGGGTAAGCGAAGTCATCACTAAGCGCCTTCGTTTTGCTCAGAAAATCACCAGAGGGGAGATTCAACTGTCGAACTTCAAGTTAAATGTTACTTTCAGCAAACTAGATTCACTAATTGACGTCTTGCTTACGTCTCTAGAGAACGACTCCAAACTGTACGAACTCATTGACAACATTGCCAACGGCAACATTCGGAAGTCCATCGAAATGGTCAAAGACTTCTTTGGCAGTAGCTATACTAACACCCGAAAAATATTAGAATCAGTTGCTGCTAAAGGGTACTATTCCGTTAAAACGCACGAGTTTCTGCGCACCATCATTTACGGCAGCAACATCCACTATAATCCGAGCGCTTCTCGAATAGCCAATATTTTTGACGTTCGGCATTACGACCCGAAGGAGCACTTCCTGATGCCCATCCTGCTGGGCCTGCTTCACTCCTCATTGGTCAACAACAGGCAAGACGGCTTTATCGATACTGCTACGGTTTACAGCGCCATCCAAGCCTTTGGCTTCACGCCGGAGCAAATCGACAGTGTCATTGACTCCGCTTACACCAAAGACATGCTGGAGACGTCTGAAAAGGGAAGCCGTCTCTTACACGATGCCCCACTCAAACTACGCATTACCCCCCTGGGAGCTTATCACGTGAAGCGATTGCCATCTACCTTTACCTATGTAGACGCTATTATTGCTGATACCCCTGTGTTCGCCCGAGACGCTTCTTGGAACCGAACCGTATACACATTCAGTGAGAAGGTAAGCAGAGTCACTGCTTTTAAAGAGTACCTAGACGCTGAGTGGGAAAAGATGAACACTAATGGGAACTATTTCAACTGGAAAACAGTATCCGCTGAACTCGCTGCAGAGATGCAGTGGGTAACAGGGGCCCCTAGTCGGTAGCATTTAGGGGCCTCACATCCCTGCTAATTGCGCTAGTAATTCTCGCTAACTTATTGTGCGAAAAGAACTTTCGAAGCTGTACGAGGAAAATTTAACAACATATTTTTAGGCTCATCCAGACCCGAAATATTTTTTCTTCGTATCTTTGTAAGACTTCTCCGTTACCACTTCCTACAGAACCCCCAACATTTCCTCACTAACCTTGCCCAGTTATGTGCTAGAAAAAGAGATTGTCAGTCCTTTTTAATCGAAACGGATAAGGACGGAGAGCCCGCAAACACTCAGTGTTAGCGGGCTTTTTTCATGTCCGCTCCCCACCTTGCTCCATGAAATACCTGCTAATCCAAGCGGTCTTGCTCATGCTTTCATGGCCCGCGCCCAAACCGCCACATGGCAGCAGGAATTGGCGTTTGCCCAGGCCGTTGCCGGCCAGTCCGAAGCCTACGCCATGGCCAGCAACGCAGCGGGTGCGGTGTACATCGCTGGCAGCTTTAGCTGCACTCTAACACTAGGAACCACCACTCTCTCCTCGGCCTATGCGCAGGCCTGGCCTCGCAATCCAACTACGGGCAAGACGGAACTAAGTGCACACTATCCTATTCAGCGAACGATATTACTACTTAATAAAAGTAAGCACAGCTAGCGGGGCTTTTACACTTTACTCCCTAGCCTACTAGCTGCTGCATGTTGCGCAGCACCCGGTAAACGGAGCGCTTATCCATCCAAAAGGTCTTGGCCGTGGCATCCACCGCTTGCGTAGGGTGGTCCAGGTAGCGCGGGCTGCCAGCAGCGCGCAGTAGTGCAGGTAGGCTTCGCGGTGGTTGAGCGTGGCCAGCGTTAGGGCGCCGGCTTGGTAGAGTTGGCTGAGCAGACCCTCGGCCTTCAACTGGTTGAGCAGGTAAATTAGCTTCATGCTAAATGTCTTTCTGCTTAGCGAACCGATCGAGCTAGTCGTTGCGCTCCCGTAGCTCGGTCAGGTTGAGGCTGGACACCGGCAATGAGGTTACTATGTCCTAGAACAAAGGCATGAGGTGGCTAGCAAGCTCCTTGCCTAGCTGGTTGTAGTCGATGGCCGCTACTATGTCAGCCGGGGTTTGTGCTACCTTAGCGGCCCACCTTTATGATTCACATTTACTTAGCATTATGACGCCCGAAACCAGACAGCTTCTCGTGAATCAGTATCGAATTCTCGCTCTCCTCGATAGAGAGAACGCCAAGTCTCATGAAATTAATGCCGATATTTTGGAGGATGGGCACGTCAGCTTGTACAATACTGTACTCAGTGGCCTGTCCAACAGTTCGAGTGCTGAAGAGGGTGAAGAAGTACACCAAATTCTAACCATGTTCCGGGTTATCGATAACTCGCTAGCCAGACTGGGTCCAGAAGAGCAGCAGCATCTTGGTAGCCAGCACCTCAAATTTGAAGGCTTCGATGCCAATGAGCGGGGAGGGCACTACTCTTTTGCGCACTTCATTATGGATAGGATGGGACTGTACCAAGAGCATAATCCACTAGATTTAAACTCGCACAGTGGGCTCAGCTTACCAGGGTACCGGGCAATGCTCCGTACCTACAAGTCTTTCCCTAATCGTAGCGACCTAACGGCTGAACAACTTCAGCAGTTAGTCGATGCCAGAATAAATTGGTAAGCTTATGAAAATGTACAAGTTCACTTACCTGCTTTGGCAATTCAATATGATGCTAGACAGTGGTAAATATGATGCGGTCACTGTTAGCGCTATAAAAGTTAGGATTAGTAATGGCACTCTCCCTAACTATCTAAAAAGTCAGTTTCCTGACGCCGATTTCAGTATGATAGAGCCTGATGAATGGGCCTATTTGGTGAAGGAATGGAGCGGTCTGGCCGAAATGGTTGACGAGGACCGTAAAATGGGCGTAGTTCATCGGGGAATATGTCTGCTCTTAGCTTACACGATAAACGGTTTGCAGTCTCATCCTGAAAATCCTCGCAATAAGTAAGCGCTTAAAGTATCAAACAAATACGTCCAATGAAGTATCACGTCAACTTTCAATACCGTCCCAAGGATGCTGCGCGTCCTCAAGATGAACCCATGCTCGATATGAGCGGTCGAGCCTTGGATATTATTTTGACAGATGGCGGCGGGCTGCCTGCCATTGGTGACCATGTCGTATTCTGCCGCGCTGGTCATAAGGGCGAAGGGCAAGACATGAAGTCTGTAACTAAGCAAGTGGAGGGAGTAGTAGAAAACAGACTGTTCTTCTTTGTCGCTTCTGGCATAGCAGAAGTTAATATCGTAGTTACTGACAGCCTCACTGATACCAGCACTCTAATTAAACAGTAGCCATGCCTTTGAAGGATCTAATCCCCCACCACCTATCATACTGCATCAGTAAGCTTTATGAAGGGTATTGGAGCGGCTACCCGCTGGCCGAAATGGATTTGGGCATGATAGCAGACTATCAGGAGAAGATTAAAGCCGAACTGGATAAAAAGTACGGCTCTTATAGAAACCTTGACAATTCAAGTGACACTCTTGAAAGCATTGACTATGTGCTAATGCGTTTGCAAGAATTGTTTGTCGCAGGTGGAATAAAAGGAAATAAAGACGCGAAGGTATTTATAGATGCACTAGCCCATTACTTTGATGAGGTTAAGGAGATGTTTGCTGAAATAGATAACACGGGCTGGCACCCTGATGACCCGAGTTGATCGGCTCACTAGATAGTTACACTGCCTTGGATATTTCTAGCCCCGACTCTTCAAACGAGCTGGGGCTTTTCGTAGCTTGGCGGGCATTATAACCCTCCCCGTATGAACCCTAGCCAAGAATTAACCAGTGAACAGCAGCGATATCTTGATAGCATCCTGGGCAATTCTGACGAGGAGTTGCTACTAGAAATAGCCAGGGGGCAGCTTAGCGGCATCACGGCCAGTACCAAGCGTCGGCCCCCAGCGCGCAAAGCCGCGAAGAATATCGGAACTGCGTACCAAAACGCCCTGTCGAGCATGAATACGAAAGGCAAATGTTGGTGCCATTTGTCAAGCACGCTCAGGCCAGCGTTCAGTCAATCCAAGCTAAGCTTTACGTGCTGCTGTGCGATGCAGAACTGCTAAAGCCCAAGCAGCAGGCGATGGAGGCGCTCACGGGCACCGAAAAGGACGTTATTGCGGGTATGGCTACCATAGTATTTGCTCGGTATAATGAAATCATGGCGGTAGCTATTCCGGTCGCCATTTTGTTGGCTCGAAAAGGGCTCGCCTCCTTTTGCGCCACCAAGCCAAAAGGCTAAGGCTCGCTGCAGGCGGAAGATGATTGCCGCCAGAAATGGCAGCACCGCAGTCTAGACTACGAAAAAAGAAATTAGAGCAGGCCTAACTCCTTTAGACGCTTTGCCACCTGCGAAGAAGGTGCGTCGGGCGTAATATCGCCCTTGCCCTGCTGCAAGTCAATCTGCTCCCTACCTTGCCGCCTTGGACCTCGACGACTTCAACACCTTGCCCGACATACAGAACGTTATTTGGAAACCGTTGAATCACAAGCTAAACGTACGTGATTCCAAGATTGAACCTGTCGAAGAATGGACAAACCAGAACAAGGCGAAGAATCCCAGCCCATCATTCCATATAGTGAGCTAGATGATAAAATGCTAGCCATTGCGCACATGACTTGGGAGCAAATGGCAACACAGAAGCTGGAGCAAATACAATCTGTAGGAGGCTTTGATAAAGCGAATCAAGAAGACCTGAATGCATTCGGCTGGTACATGCACCATTATGCAGCCATTATGGATGAGTTCAAAACTCGTATGCAGGCCCTAAAATTTTCTATACAAGAGATTTATCAGTACGTGGGGCGAACAGACCGTTCGGGAATATTTCGCTTTTACCCTGGTTCGCCGGCCCACCGCCAATTTGGCGAGGAAGCACAAGGCGTGGTGCTGTACAGCAAGCGCGAGAGGGACACATTGGAGCAAGAGATTCAGTCCAGTCCTGTACCGCGTACAGACGGTGTAATTCGCATCAAATCCCACAAATACCAAGAGAGCGAGCAAAATGTTGACTTATTGAAATCGCAGGGCTTTGAAGTCACCGAAGTGATGGAACTGCTAACGTTCAGCATGGATGATAATGCCCCCCACATCTATGCTGATAAAGCGATAAAAGAAATACCAAATACTATAGACATAAAATTGAATTTAAACGGCATAGACCCTGCAATTTCCTTTTTGCATTTAATAGAGTACCAAAAGGAGGCAGGTGTTCCAATCCCGCGCCACGAAATGGTTAGGTACTATGCATATCTATCTTTCATTAAGCCTGAATCAGTGACTCATGAAATTGCCTCTGAGTACCTCATAGACCCCGATACCGGTGCATTTAGTGACGAGATAACGTACGAAATCCTAAATGCAAAATTTGACCGAGGTGACGAACTGAGCACCTTAGAGCAAGAACAATTCAAGGCGGTATCATCAAAAATCATAACGGGGAGGGTAGAACTTGTTTTAAAAGGTTTAGGCATATCTAAAAAAACCTATGCAAAACTGCGCCAATCTAACAGTGAGGCCTTTTGGGGGATTATAGGTATTGCCCGTGATTTTCAAACTGAGACAGTAAGCGGCCCGGAAAGTAAATACCCGATATTCTGGGATTTTGACAGGTTTGCGCATGTTTTGACCAGGCATTACAAGGGCTTCAAGATTGCGGAGTCGACATACTTTTCTAACCCAGTCCAACAGCCCACGGCCTTTCAGTACACCTATAGGGACACTATTCGACTGGTGAAAATTGTGGTTAAGAACCTATCAAAGGAGATTGACGCCCGGTTGTCTAATGGCGAGCCATTTTCAAGGCAGGGGCAGCAGGCGTATTACTATAATGGCAACTATTATGCAATCCGTATCGCACCCAATGGGCGGCTTATGCAGTTTCATCCTCTGCAGTAAAAGCATTTTAAAAGAAGATAAATGAAACAGCCCCGACCTCACTAAGGAAGTCGGAGCTGTCTTACTATCCCCATCCTTTTGGTGGAAACGCTGAGGCCTCCGCCATGCTAGCCCAAGCTGCTACGCTGATGCTGGTAGCCGCTGTGGGTGAAGAGAGAAGCGTGATTGCGCCGCGTTAGCTGCTGGCGTTAAAATGCTGACGCCATGCCCTCCACAAGTCCGGGTCCGCTTCCACCCGGTTCATCTTATCGGAGTCAATCTCGCGCAGTTGCTTTGCTACGGTTTCCCTGGTCCACCGACCGGAAGCTATGTTGTCTTTGTAGAGTTTTAGGAGCTTTGGTAAGCTCCGCTCGACGATAAATAGCCAGTCGTCCTTGCGGAAATAGCCTACCCGCACGGCGAATTGGTAGCTGGCCAGCACATCGGCATCCTCCAGGAGGGGCCGTTCATTGTTCCGAAACGGGTTTATTAAAACTCCTGGGGTTGCGCCGCCGACTAATCGTTGAGCACTGTCAAACTCGCGTTCCCACACCTCAATTAAGGCGTCGGCCTGACGCACGCGGTATGGGCTGTAATGGGCGCTGGCCCATTGCCGAATCTCGGGGAGCAGCTTGCGCCACATTTTGAACCGGCTACACTGAGAGGCGTGCAGGGCGGCCATCCAATTCACGAGTTGACCTTTTACCTCGTTCAACGAATGAGAGGCCAGCCACTGATGTAGCGGCCGGGGCATTTCTACCACAAACGGAACCCACTCGCCTCCAATTTGAAAGCCTGGCAGGCCGAGGGGTAACACGCCCGTCTGCACCGCCGCGTGCAACACTTCCAACTGCACTAGCTGACTTTTCTCGCCTAGGAGCAGGCTCACTGGCACTTTGCGGGTGCGGATTGCCTCCAGGTTAGCAACCCGTTCGAGAAACACTGCTTTGGAGAGCTTGGCCAGCTGGGGAAGCTGCTGATTGACAACGATGGCGAAGTGCTCGTTGTGCGGGTGGGCGGCAGAAATCATGGGATAGGTGAAGAAGCGGGAAACTACGGACTTAATGAATAGTAAGCAGCACCGGCAAATGGTCAGAAGTGTGCTGCTTGCTGGGCCGCCCTCCACTCGTGCATACCTTATAGCCGGGTAGGCGCGTGAGTCGCGTAAGCACCTGCACCTGAAATTGCCGTCCTTCCAGCAGACGCGGGCTCAGCAGCAACTGGTCGGGAACCTGCCAGGGGCCGTGTGGTACGCTGGCGCGGTAGTACGTGCCAGCCGCCCCTGCCGCACCCCCAAAAATCGTCCAGCTGGCGTTGTAGAAGGCCGGCTCGGCCGTGCTGCGTGAGGCCCGTGCGTGAGCTAGGTCGCGGTTGGCTGCCAAGCCGGCCCGACCCACGATAAAGGCATCGTAGGGCGGTAGGTTAAAATCTCCCACGATTATCCCTTCCCGGGTAGGAGCATCTACTACTTCCCTCACGATGTCGCGGGCAAATAAGTAATTTCCATCCCGGCGGTCATCCTCGTCTTTATGTAGCACCGGCAAGTGCACGTTGAACACAATTAGGCTGGCCAGCGCACGGGATACGCCATCCAACTGCACTACCTGCACCCGTTGGCGGAGGTCGTAGTTTTTTACTGTTTGGTAAAGCTGCCGGCGCACAAGCACTGCGAAGCCCAGCGGCCCGCGCTGTATTTCGTAGGGGGCCATCTTAACCAGCGCCAGCAGTTCGTCAGTTACTTCTTGCAGTGCCACAATAGCTGGTTCGTATTCCAACAGCCATTCCGTCAAGGCCCCGGCACATCCCGGCGCATTGGGGTGGGGCTTCGGAGGCCGGGCGTGGGGCGAGCCGCCCATGTTCCACTGTAAAATGCGTAGCATAGCTTACACGCCGGGGTCAAGCAGTAGCAGCCGCTCGATGGCGTGCCTAGTGCGCGGCGAGCGGGCCACCTGCCCTAGAAACGAAGTAAGGGCTTTTTCATCTGCAATCGGCGCGATTTCCTCGTCCCAGTTGAGGATAGTCAGCACCGTCGATGGTGGAACCTGCTGGATGGTGAAGAGCACGGTGCTGGCCAGCGGCACGGCCAGCGACTGCAATACGAAGTCATAGAGTCGTGGCTCTTCCTCCGCGAAGAATGGCACCGGCACTACCCGTGCTCGGACCTGCTCGCCGGTGCGGGAAGCCAAGTTGCTGGCAAATGTAGCGGCCACACTAATTAACGAGTTGGCCGGCACGGCGGGCCGCGTAAACGCAGGCCACAGCTCGGCCGCTGGCGCGGTAGTGAGCCGAGTTGGCGTTTGCGCGTTGAACTGCACCGGCGCATCTTGCTCGCTAGCCTGGTACCACGCCGTGGCGGGCGGTTCAGCATAGCGGTTAGGCCGAGCCGACATATCCCAGCCAGCCAGCGGCCCCTGATAGCCAACCGCCTTCGCCATTAGCCCCGCGCACAGCGTCCGTAAGCGCAGGCAGCGGGCCTGGGTCTCGGCGTAAGTCGGCGCGAGCAGGCGCTCGGTCAGCAACTGAGTGCTTTCGCGCACGGCCGCCAGCAGTTCCGGGTGTAGGGCCAAATGGGCGGCGTGCAATGCCAACTCCACTAAGGCGGCCGGCCCAGGCTGCGCGGCTTCCATAAGCTGCCTGCGAAGCAAGGCTTCCTGCTCGGGATGGGCGTGATTGTGGGCGATAGGACTTGTGGCCGCCCACCGCAGCCAGGCGGCGGATGAACGGGCTAATTCTACCTCGCGCCCTGTAAAACAGCGCGCCATTGCTTGGCAGGCCAGCAGAACCTTAACCTCACGGCTGCTGCCGTACAGCTCGGTAGCCGACTCGACGTACAGATGCATCGCTTCGTAAAGATAGCGGCGCTGTTCATCGGTCGACGGCCGGTCGGCTAAGTATCGGGTTAGGTGCGTAAACAATAAAGTAAACCACGGTTTAAACACCTCTTCTGGCACGGGCGCGAACTGATGATTAACCTGGGGCAGGTAATCATAACCGTAGCTTCCTCCCGCATACGCGACGGGCTGCCCAGCCTCGTCCAGCCCAATCAGTAGCTTGCAGCCAAGAGGTCGACCCAAGCAGAAGCCCATAGCCTGTAACTCATTGTTGAGTAGCTCATAGTCTAGTGGCGCTCCTGCCGGGTCCAATACTAGGATGTCCGTTAGGTATTTCTTCTTGCGATTCAGCAGAAAATACGTCCACCGCGAGCCGAGCAGGCCGTAGTGCGTGCGGGAAAAAGAGCCGAGTTCAGGAGAACCAACACGCAGGACTACGTTGCTGCTCTTGCTGGGTAGGCCACCTTGCAGGCGGCCCGCCCAGAGGCGCGGAGTACTCCGCGTCAACTGCCAGTAGGTTGCCGTAATAGTTATCCGGTCGTGACCTTCTTGAAGGCCCGCCCCAAACGTAAAGCCCACCGGATGGGCAGCCAGAGCCTCAAATTTTTCTTCTTCCTCGGTAATGCCCTGTAGGGGCTGGCCTGCCAGGTGGGCTAGCGGGTCTCCCGGGAGCCGGTCGGGCGCGCGGGAGTAGGAGTGTGGCACCTCACATACTACCACGGCCGTGCTTTCCTGGAAGCTCAGGCTGATTACGTAGTCTGTAAGGTCTTCCTCACCGTACAGCAGTTGCGTCAACTGCCTAGGATAGGTAGTTGCCTGTACATCGTATTGCTCTAGGCTGGCTAGCAGTCGGGCATCCGCTTCGGTGACGGTAATAACGTCTGCCATAAATAACTAAAGTATTGAAGCATGATTTAGTGCGTTTCAACTCATCCCACCAATACCTCTACGGTAACTTGTTTCCGGGCCGTGGCGACTATGCGGCTGCATAGGCCAAGCATCTGAACCAGTGTCCAATTTATTGCTCTAGAAGACAGCGCCGTCCTAATCTGTACAAGTATCAAGAGCCGAGCAAAAGCAACGGGCATTAGGAATTACTGAATAGGGGGTACTGATGCTAGTGCTTGTACTTCAGCTTGAAATGCCTCATCATTTTGGCTGGTTAAGTTGTAACGAGGATGCACCGGACCGTTATATACTTCAAGGGCGTGTTCATCCTCAAAGTAGTGCAAATGAATATTTTTCATGTGACACCACTGGCCAGCGGCAGATGAGCGGCGAAAGCCGCAGGCGGCTAACTGTTCAATGGATGGGCGGTAGTCCTGCATAGGGAAAAGAATTGAGTTGGGGCAGGCAATATAGGCTTGACCGAGCCACCGGGTGCGCGTGAGCAACAAGCAGATGAGTAGCTTTTCAAAACGCCTCTACTACATCTCAATCTCTCCTCTATCACGCCACAACGGCAGATTCTGTTGCTGCGCGCGCTGGCTAGCCTTCAGATACTGTTCTTGGAATGGTTGGCCGCCGGGACGTAATTCAGCGCTGCTGAATCGAGTGCCGTCTTGCTTACTAATGAAATAAAGCTCTTGGGGACTGGTTGCTTTCACCGAATAGCCTTTGCCCACCTGCGCTAGGGCCGTGGCTAGCTCATCGTGGTTGCTGACTGGGGAGTGTAACCGCGTCGCCAAGGCCTGCTCAAGGACCAGCTGGTGCTGCTGCCGAAGCTTCTGCACCGTTGGTACGTATCGCTCAGCAAGCGGCTGGCCCTGGCTGTGCCGAATAACTGCGCGCTTATGCAGGGTCAACTGCTCATCAGCGCGAACCTGCTGCTTATCCCGCTCTTGGCTGACTTCTTGGAGTTGCTTCGTCAAGCTAGCCGTGGTTGTCATCAATTCAGCGCTCTTCTTAGCTAGCAGTTCTTGGCTGTGGGCCAGCTGGCGCTCGAGCACTTTCGCCCGCTCGTGGGCTAGGACGTTGGCCGTTGCTATCTCGGCCAGATGCTTAATTTTTTGATTGGCCGCGGTGGTGAGCTTGAACAAAAAGTCGTTCAGCGCAAATTGCTCCTGCACCCGGTGGTGCGCTGGAGTAGTCCAGCTGGGCATGAGCTGTATTTGGTGGGGTGCCGTGGGCACCGGGGTAGCCAATTCACGCAGCGCCTCCTGGCTCATCTGCTGCGCCCCATAGTGGCGGCGTACGTCCTCATGGCGGGCAGTGCTGTAGTGGATACCGCGTGTTAGGCCGTGGGGCTTCATGGCCTCGGCATAGTCGGTCTGGAGTTGGCGCAGGCTAGCCGGGCTGAACACGTCGCGGCAGCTCAGCCGGCCGTTGGCCGTGACAGGTACCACCACGCAGTGGATGTGCGGGGTAATTTCGTCCTGGTGCAAGGCGAAGCCTACCACATTCTCCTTGCCAAAGCGCTGCTGCACGAAGGCCAGGTTGTCATGCATCCAGGCTGAGTCACGCACATCGTGGGCGCGATGGTCGGCCCCGCGAGCGAAGAAGTCGGGGCTGGCCGTCAGCACCAGCTCGACGGCGCGAACGGCATCCTCACGTAGCCGTGGCAAGTGCAGTTCCTTGATGCGCTCGCTGGCCAAGTGCCAGTAGTTGCGGCGCTCGTGGTTGAGGTACTCCACGTTGGCATCGGCCAATTGCGGGTCGGCGTTGGGCGTATCTTGGAGCCGATAATTGTGTTCTGTCGCGGTGGCAGCTGCGCCCGCGCTGGCGAGTTTGGCTGCTAAAAGAATAGCGTAGGGCATCGAAGGAAGGAAATAGGTGCAATGCGTAATGGGTTACACACAGGGGGATTAGGTGATTCAGTAGGCCAATCGAAAGCGTAATGGGTTACACATTCAGTATTGGCCTTTTATCGAATGGGGCGCTGATAGTCTGCCAAGAGCTCATAAAACCCTCGGTCTGTCGTAATATAAATGCCAGTTTGCTTTTTGCCCCACTGCCTGTTTATCACACCACGAAAAAGCCCGCTCTCGATAGAAAAGCGGGCGTGGTTCGAAGTATGTTGCGTGGTAATTAGCTCGCGTAAATTTCTTTTCCAACAGGCCGCACCAGAGCCAAAGCAGTCAAGGTATCGAGCAGGGGCCTTACTCTATCAGGACGAGTACGTTGGAAATAAGCTGCTACTTGAGCTGTCGTCAATGGAGTCGTTGCCTGCTGTACTACAGCTCTTACTGCCTGCATTTGTTCCGCCAAAGCAGTGGGCCAGGGCTGAATATTTGTCAAAATATTCGTAGAAACTGGGGTTGCCGGAAGTGCCAGAGTTACCTGCTGTTGACCGGGAGCCTGGTAGCTCGGACGCAAATAATGCACTACCCCAGCCGCCTCCTCCGCTACCCGTTGCTCGTTGAGTCGCACAAGCCTAGTGAGTAATTCTGCCTCGGATAAATCAGCCGCCCAGCCATACGCCGCTGCCACCTCCCTATCCAGTTGCTGATGTAAATTGAGCACCACCGAGGCCAGCCCCAGTTGATTGGTCACCTGCTCTTTTGGCGTGAGTGATTGGCCAGCCCGCAGTTTTTCGACGACGTTGTAGAGGTCTGTAATCGTAAGCGTCGAGTGCTGGGCCTGCTGTTGTTTGCGTAGGGCATCAAGTTGTTCAGCCAATTCTCGGATGCGGTCTTGCTGCGTAGCAGTTGCCAGTGGGAAAGGAAAAGGCTGGAAACATCTGCTGCTGTTGTAGCGCAGGTCATTACCCACGCCCATCCGCCCGCCCGCCGTAGCTGCCCAGACTATGTGTAGACTACTGGAGAGTACGCCCAAATGATAGGCATCGGCCGAAGCAATAGCTACGAGCATGTGGTCAGGCGCAATGGTCGTTTCCAGGAATTGAAACACGCGATGCTTGGCCGTTTCAGGGGTAGCAATGTAACGTGGCAGGTCCTGCACGGCGGCCCGCAGTCCCTTGCGAACTTCTCCGAACTGCCACCATATTTCCTTCAGCCTTTTTCGGTTGTTATGGTCGCGTTCCGGTTTCACCTGCTCCACTAGCCATTGATAAAGGTTGGGGTAAGTAGTAAGGAACTGCGCTTCCGTTAACCCAAACATATCCAGCAGGTATACCCCACGCGGTCGGGTAGTCAGGTCTTTGCCATTGCGATAGGGCCGAATCCGACTTTCTAGACCGGGTGTGGTGCCCAGCCCAAGCTGTGCAGCTTCCTCGGCCGTGATGATGAAGCCTGCGCCGGCCAGCATCATGCCGTTGCTCGACAAGCCCGCGTTAGCCCTCAACTGCTGAGCTGACGACACATCAGCACCTACCGTTAGGTCGGCATTGAGCACGCCCACCTGTTCGCCTAGCTCAACTGCCGGCGCCTCTTCACCCGCAACGGTCACTTCGCGTAGCACCTCGGCCAGCGTGCCCGGCTGACCCGCGCCGGCCACGCCCACCGTGATGGCCACGCGTACGGCTGCCCCATCGGTAGCCTCCACCCATGGGTGGTCGGGGATAGCGAAGGCTAGCGAAAGTGGCTGCTCGGTATTGGCCAGGTGCTGCTGGATGAGCCGCCGGTTGAAGGTCTGGGTAATGGAATTGGTGGTGATGAAGCCGAAGCGCTCGGCTTGGCCCGCCTGCACCATCCGGGCCGCGTGGTCCCACCAGTACATCACCAGGTCGGCCGACTCGGGTACACGGCCCCGGTAAGCCTTACGGAGCGCTTCTACGTAGCCGTCGCCCAGGGCTCCGCGCATAGCCTTGTCACCCAAAAAGGGTGGGTTGCCGACTAGAAAATCAGCTGCCGGCCACTCAGCTGGTTGCGGGGTAGGGTAGTCGAATACCGGCACCTGGGCGGCTTCGTCGGGCACAGGCTTACCAGTGGCCGGGTGCGGCTTGGTGGTAAGCCCATCCCAGCGCGTTACCGCCCGGCCCTGCGCATCAAGGCGTGGCGCTGGGGGGGCGTGCTGAAGAATGGCATCCTGCTGGCGGATATTCTGGTAGCTGTCGAGTAGCGGCTCAGCCAGCTGGGTCAGGCCGTGGGTACGTAGGTGCCACTGCAGGTAGCCGATGCGCAGCACCACGTCGGCAATGGCGGCCGCCCGCGGGTTCAGTTCCAGGCCCAGTAGTTGGCGCGGGCTCACGGTGCTGCCGGCGCCCAGGTCGAGCAGACCCGTTTGCCCGAAGCCGTTGATGGCCGTCAGCACTTCGCCCTCCAGACGTTTGAGGTGCTCCAGGGTCACGTACAGAAAATTTCCTGTCCCGCAGGCCGGGTCAAGGATTTTAACGGAGGTGAGGCGGGTAAGAAACTTCATCAGTTCGGTGCGGGCACCTTTGGCATCCTCATCGTCGAGGCGGCGGGCGCTGGCGGCCTGCGCCGCGGCCCATTCCCGACGTAGCGGGTCAAGTACGGTAGGTACGACCAGGCGCTCGACGTAGCGGCGAGGGGTGTAGTGGGCGCCGAGACGATGGCGCTCGCGCGGGTCGAGCGCTCGCTCCAGCAGGGTGCCGAAAATGGCCGGCTCTACTTCAGTCCAATCAGCTTGGGCTGCCTCGTGCAGTAGGGTGAGCTGGGCCGCCGTAAGCGGCAGCGCCCGCGCTGAGTGGAATAGCCGTCCGTTGAAGCGGCGCAGTCGGGCCCGCAAATCAGGCGCGAAGCCGCCGGTGTCCATCGTGTGCCAGAGGCTTTCAAGCGCATCGGGTAGCAGCTGCCGTAGCTCCTCGGTAGTTGCGTAGCTGGCTAGCAACCCGGAAAATGAGGCTTTAGGAATTAGGCTTGCATCCTCTGCAAACATGGTGAAGAGGCAGCGCATTAAAAATTGCGCTACTACCTCCGAAGCATATCCTGCTCGTTCCAACTGCGCAGACAGGGCCGCCAGTTGGCCAGCGAGCTGCCGCGTGACCTGGGCCGCCCGACGGCTAGGGTCGAGTTGCTGCGGGTCGGTGAAGAGCAGCTGCAGGCGCTTCAGCACCGCTTCGTCAGCCAGGTCAGCTAAGGCGATGCGATAGGTCTGTGAGTCGGGGAAGGGTACGTAGTTGTCGCCTACCCCAGCAAAGTTGCTGTAGAGGTCGAGGCAATAGCCTACATCAACTACCACGATGAAAGGCGGCCGCGGCTCGCTGGCCGGCAGGGCCCGCACGTAGCCAAGGGCTTGCTGCCGGGCAGCTTCCATGACCTGCCGCCACTTGGACGTGCCCCGGGTAGCATGGCCTTGGCGATACTTTTCGGGAGGTAAGCCTAGCTCTGCGCGTTCAGCATTAGGCTCAGTTTGGCCGGGTCGTGCGCGGGTCGTGCGCGGGTCGTGCGCGGGTCGTGCGCGGGTCGTGCGCGGGTCGTGCGCGGGTCGTGCGCG
>NZ_JAGETY010000015.1 GCF_017571525.1 Hymenobacter sp. BT559
GTGGCTCCGCTGGGATTCGAACCCAGGACCCGTACATTAAAAGTGTACTGCTCTACCAGCTGAGCTACAGAACCAATATCTTTGTGCTACAATCGCGGTGCGTTACCGTTTTTGTGGGTGCAAAAGTACGGCGACATTTTGAATCTGACAACCCCGGCGCAAAAAGAAACCGCTGCTTTATCCCGCGCAGGCCGGTGGTGGCTGCTTATCCAGTTGCCTTTGTGGGCGTTGGCTACGGCGTGCGGGCAAATAAATTTTTCGGGCACTGCGTCGGCACAAGCCACTGCCAGCCTGGCGCAGGCCGATTTACTGTTTGCCAAAAGCCACTATGCTGCGGCTGCTCCCCTCTACCGCACCCAGATATGGCGGCAGCAGCAGGTATCGCCGCGCGTGCTGCTGCGCATGGCCTACACCCAGCACCAGCTAGGCCACTACGCGGCCGAAATGCTCTACCTCAACCTGGCCCAGGCGCGCCAACCACGCCTGGGCACCTGGCAGCAGCTAGCTAGCCTGGCCCAGCGGCAGCGCCTGGTGGGCTACCCCACTACCTGGCAGCAAGAGCTACGGGTGCAAGCCCAGCGCTACTACTACCCCGGCCTGCAGGCGCTGCTGAGCGGCGCCGTGCTGCTGGCAGTGGTGCTACTGCTGCGGCGGCAGCGCGCCCGGCCGGGCGCCTGGCTGGCCTATGGGGTCTACCTGCTAGGCACGGGCGTTTACCTCTGGCTGCTACGCCCCGAGCCAGTGGGGGTGGTGACGCGCGCCGGGGCAGCCCTCATGGCGGGGCCCGGCGCCGGCGCCACCTGGCTCAGCACGGCGGCGCCCGGCGACCGCCTGCCGGTGCTGGGCCACGACGACATTTGGCTGCGCGTGCGCTGGCAGGACCGCGTGGCCTATGTGCGCGCCACCGATGCGCTGGTAGTAGAATAGCAGCGGCCCTAGCGGCTTTACCGGGGATGCATTCTCCACAAAAAAGCACGTCTTGCCAACGCAAGACGTGCTTTTGAATAAAGGAATAAGAAAACGAGGGCTAGCTCTACTTTAATTGAAATACACCTGGTATTGCAGAATGACGGCGCTGCGGCGCGAGTCTACTACATTTTCACCGGCACCGTTGGTGATGTAGTACGGACGGTTTTGGTAAGAAAGCGTAAACTTGGAGGTGTGGCCGGAGATGAGCCAGTTGACGCCCGCATCGTAGAAATTCACATCGTCGGCCAGGCGGGCGTAGTGTGAATACTGGTAGGCCACGTAGGGCATAAACGTAGTGGTGCCCACCAGGTTATCCTTGAATTTATACCCTAGCTGCGAATAGATGGAGTTGCCGGTGCCATATTCGGGAAAGGCGTTGCCGAAGCCGCCGATGGTGTTGCTGCTCAGGTTGGAAGTGCCGGTGGCGGGGTTCATGGCCGCGCCGTTGCGCAGGTAGCCGGGGCCGTAGTCATAGTGCAGGCCAGCGGCGTAGAAGCTCACGCTGGCCGCGTCGGGCGCGGTGCTCAGCGGCGCGTCGTAAAACACATCGACGGCGTACTGCTGCATGGCCTTGGTTTGCACGCTGGTGGGGTTGCCTTGGGTGTACCACATGGCCTCGGGTTGCACAATGAAGCCCGCCCCGATGTTAAACACGCTTTTCTTGCCGAAGTACGTGCCAGCGGTGTAGGGCGTCAGGTTGCTTTCCTGGTCCTTAAACTGGTAGGAGAAGTAGCCCTGATACTGCGGCTTGGGGGGCATACTCGAAAACTGGGCGTTGGCGCCGGGGCTAGCCACGTAGCCGGCTGCTTTTTGGTAGAGCAGCGGGTTGGCAATGGCCAGGCGGTAGTCGAGCTTACCGAGCTTGCCCTTGACGTACACGCTGAGCTTGCGGCCAAACTGGTCGTTTACGTCGTTGGTGGTTTCTTCCAGCGTGGGCAAGTCGAGGCCCATGATGGTGCCCGCCGACGAGGAGGCGTAGCGGGCGAGCCCGTTCCAGGCGCCCAGGCCGGCGCCAAACGAGAGCTTGTTTTTGACGATGGCGTATTCGGCCACAGCATCGTGCAGGAAGAAGCCGCCCGTGCCGCTCTGGCTAGCCCCCGGCGTGCCGCCGCTTTTGCGGTCAGCATTGTAGCTGAGGTTGTTAATACCAATCTGCGAGTAGATGAACACGCGGTCGGTGAGTTGGCCATAGAACTGAATGCGGAAGCGCCGGATGCCGATGTCGTAGGTATTGGGCGCGTTGTAGCCGCCTACGGTGGTGCCGGGGTTGCTTTCGTTGTAGCGCATCCACACCTGGTTGAGCAGGGTGAACTTGACGTAGCGGCTGGCGTCAGCGTTCAGCGGCAGCTTGCCATCCTTGAGAAAGAAGTTGGGCGCCGGCGGGTTTTGCGGCTGCTGGGTAGCCTGCTCAGCCTGGGTTTGGGTGGGCTGCTGGTCGGGCGAGGGATTAACCTGGGCCACGGCCAACGCCGGCGCTAGAAAAGCCGCGCCGAGGACGGCGGGGGATAATAATTGCTTCATTTGAACGGGAAAGTGGGATACAAAAAACCGGCCCTGCGCACCCGAAACGGAAGCGCAAGACCGGCAAAGGACCGTTCAGAAAAATGAACCTCGTGTGAGGCGCTAGCCCCTACGCACTAGAAATCGCCCTCTTCCTTGCGGAAATTATTTAGTACCAGCTTATCAGTCAGGCCCGGTAGCCACTTATTTAAAAAAACCGTCAATTTGCCTTGGCCGGTGAGTACCAGGGTGCGCTGACGCTGCTCCACGGCGCGGCGCAGGTGCTGGGCAACCTCCTCGCTGGTCATCATCTTGCCTTCGTCGCGCGGGGTGTCGTTCTGGGTCTGCCCGTTGGCGAGCAGGGCCGTGTGGCGGATGTTGGAGGCCGTGAAGCCGGGCGCGGCCGTGAGCACGTTCACGCCCAGGGGCAGCAGCTCGGTGCGCAGCGCTTCAAGAAAGCCGTTCATGGCAAACTTGGAGGCCGAGTAGCCAGTGCGGCCCGGCAGCCCCCGGTAGCCGGCAATGCTGCTGATGCCCACTATCGTGCCCTTGCTGGCCAGCAGGTGCGGCAGCGCGGCCTTGGTGGTGTACACGGTGCCGAAAAAGTTGGTTTGCATGAGCTGCTCCAGCACTTTCACGTCTACATCGGCAAACTTTGCCCGCATGCTCAGGCCGGCGTTGTTGATGAGCACATCGAGGCGGCCGAAGGCGGCTATGGTGTCGGCCACGGCGCGGTTGGCATCGGCCAGTACGCCTACATCGCCCTGCACGGTGCGGTGCTGGATGCCGGCCGCCGTGAGCTCGGCGGCCGTAGCGGCCAGCTTGGCTGCGTCGCGGCCGGTGATGACCACGCTAGCCCCGGCCCGGCCAAACTCCAGGGCGCAGGCCCGGCCAATGCCCGAGGTGCCGCCCGTAATCAAAACTACGCTGGTTGTCATTGCGCAAAAACAGAAAGTCAGTAATTCGATGGCTAGGCCCCGAACTGCAAACCTACAGCCGGGGCTAGCCTTGGCGGCGCAACGGCCTCAACTTTCTGCTTCAGCAGCTGGCCCGTAGACTCTCGAGCAGGGTAATCGTCCACAAAAACCGAGTAATCCGAAAAATCCGAACGAATCCGTGGTGCAGATAACCCGGCCGGCCCGCCTAGTACCTTTGTGGCCTTTTACTGCCCAAAGACATGCCTAGCAAAGCTACTAAACTCGCCAATTCTATTCCGCCCGAAGCCCTCCAGAACATTGAGATTCAAGAGATGGTGGCCGAGGGCAAGTGCATGGTCAAAATCAACAATCTCGTTGTTTTTGTTAATAATGCCGCGCCCGGCGACATCGTGGATTTGCGCATCAGCAAAGCCCACAAGCGGTTTATGGAGGCCACGCCCACGGTTTACCACAAGTATTCGGAGCTGCGCACCACGCCCTTTTGCCAGCACTTCGGCACCTGCGGCGGCTGCAAGTGGCAGCACCTGAGCTACGACGCCCAGCTGCGCGCCAAGCACCAGCAGGTGGTCGATACCCTGCAGCGCATCGGCAAGGTCGAGATTCCGGAAGTGCGCCAGATACTGGGCTCGCCCGAGCGGAAATACTACCGCAATAAGCTCGAATACACGTTCAGCTTTATGGGTTGGCTTACCGAGGAGCAGATTAAGGACGAAGCCGCGCAGTACGACCGCCGCGTGCTGGGCTTCCACACGCCGGGCCGGTTTGATAAGATTATCGACGTGGAACACTGCCACTTGCAGCCCGAGCCGAGCAACGAAATCCGCCTCTTCATCCGCGACTATGCGCGGGAGAACATGCTGCGCTTTGGCAACATCATCAAGCAAACCGGGCTGCTGCGCAACCTCATCATCCGCACCGCCGAGAGCACCGGCGAAACGATGGTGATTCTGCAATGCTACCGCCAGCACCAGGCCATCGAGCCGCTGCTTGATGCGGTGTACGCGAAGTTTCCGCAGATTACCTCGCTCAACTATGTGCTCAACGATAAGGGCAACGAGACCTTCCACGACCTCGACGTGGTGTGCTACAAAGGCAAGCCCTACATCGAGGAGGAGATGGAAGGCCTGCGCTTCCGCATCGGCCCCAAGTCGTTTTACCAAACCAACTCGGCCGGCGCCTACAACCTCTACAAAGTGGCTCGCGAGTTCGCCGAAATCAAGCCCACCGACCTCGTGTATGACCTCTACACCGGGGCCGGCACCATCGCCAACTTCGTAGCCCGCCAGGCCGCTAGGGTCGTCGGCGTGGAATACGTGGAGCAGGCCGTGCTCGACGCCCGCGTAAACTCGGATATCAATGGCGTGACCAACACCGAGTTTTTCGCCGGCGATATGAAGGACATGCTCACCGAGGCCTTCACCAACCACCACGGCCACCCCGACGTCATCATCACCGACCCGCCCCGCGCCGGCATGCACGAAGACGTAGTGAAGCGCCTCGTGGAGCTGCGCGCCCCCCGCGTCGTCTACATCAGTTGCAACCCCGCCACTCAGGCCCGCGATTTAGAATTGCTCGACGAGGTGTATAAAGTGACCCGCGTGCAGCCGGTGGATATGTTCCCGCACACTCACCACGTGGAGAACGTGGTGCTGCTGGAATTGAAATATGCAATTAATCTACAATGAGGAAGCCTATTCAAAATAAGAATGAGGCTTGGGTTCGAGTACCTAATCGCGGTGATTTCGAATTAAACTACCTCATTAAGAATATTGAGGAAGCGTTACGAGAGAAAGACAACTTTTCCCCTAAACTCTACTCTGAAATTTACGATGACTTCTCACATGTTCACTGTGAAATATGCTGGGGAGTTATTGCCAATCGCGCTCCAGAAGTGGCAGATAATAGCGGCTATTATGCAGACCACACTTGGGTCTGTCAGCAGTGCTACACAATGTTTGTAGTACCCGAAAGATACCTTGACGCTGTTGCTTCGCTTGAAAGAATTGCAACGCCAGCTTAATTATGCCCCTATAACATGGACTACTTCAACGACCCCGAGCTAAACGGCAAATACCTGGGCACGATTACCAAGGATTTTGCTACCGCCTCCGACACCATCAAGGAAGCTTCCTACCAAATCCGCAAGCGCGAGATTTCGCAGTACCCGGTGTTCGTTTTTGCCCGGCAGGCGGTGCAGCTCGGCAGCCTGCTCATCAACGCCGACGAGCAGGAATTGCAGTGGCACGTCTTCGCCAGCTACCTCGAAATACTAGCCCAGCAAGGCATCGTGGACCCCGAGAAAATCGAGGACTTCACCGGCACCTGGAAAAACCCGGATGAGTTTTGCTGCCTGCTGGTGGTGGATGAGGAGTTTACGAACTTCGTGTACATCCCCTACCCCGAGGATTAATCTGAACCACGGATTCGGACGGATTTTTCGGATTAGTCGGATTTTGTGGACAATAAAACGGAGAAAGGCTACCTGTTAGGTAGCCTTTCTTCCTGTTAGCTTTAGAGCAGGACTAGCAGAAATTGTTATGGAAAAATCGTCCACAAAATCCGACTAATCCGAAAAATCCGTCCGAATCCGTGGTTCAGAAATGCTCCCAGCCCTGCGCTTGCAGCGGCACGGCCTGGCCGCCCTTCGTTATCAAATTCACAGCGTCGTGGTGCTCGGTGAGGTGACCGATGACGGTGATATCGGGGTGGTTCTTAATCTTGGCGTGGTCCGTGACGGGAATGGTGAATAGCAGCTCGTAGTCTTCACCGCCGTTGAGGGCGGCCATGATGGGGTCGAGGTTAAACTCGGCAGCCGCTTCAAGCGTGGGGTTGGCTAGGGGCAGGTATTCGCTGAACACGCGGGCACCGGTGCCGCTGGCGGCGCACAGGTGCAGCACCTCGGAGGCTAGCCCGTCGGAGATGTCAATCATGGCGGTGGGGTGCACCCCCAGTTCGCGCAGCTCGTGCACCACGTCGAGGCGGGCTTCCGGCTTGAGCTGGCGCTGCACCACGTAGTTGTAGTTGTCGAGCTCGGGCTGGGTGTCGGGGTCGGCCAGGAAGGCTTGCTTTTCGCGCTCCAGCACTTGCAGGCCCAGGTAGGCCCCGCCAAGGTCGCCCGTCACGCACAAAATATCGGTGGGCTTGCCACCCGAGCGGCGCACGGCTTTGCCGGCTTCTACCTGCCCTAGCGCCGTGACGCTGATAATGAGGCCGGTGCGGCTGCCAGTGGTGTCGCCGCCCACCAGGTCGATGCCATAGGCTTCGCAGGCCAGGCGCATACCCGCGTACAGCTCCTCAACCGCCTCTACGGTGAAGCGGCTGGGCAGGCTAAGGCCAACGACCACCTGCGTAGGGGTGGCGAGCATGGCCGCCACATCCGATACGTTCACGGCAATGGCCTTGTAGCCCAAGTGGCGCAGGGGCGAAAAAGACAGGTCGAAATGCACGCCTTCGACCAGCAAATCGGTAGAAACCACGATTTCGTGGCCGGCTGGCGGGGCCAGAATGGCGGCGTCGTCGCCGATACCAAGTACGGTGCTAGGCTGCGTAAGCGCAATGTCGCGCTGCAAGCGGCGGATGAGGCCAAACTCGCCGAGCTGGGATAGGGGCGTTAAATCAGCCATAAAATCGAGAAAACGAGCGAAAGAATCGGGCTACAAAGGTACAGGCCCTGGCGGGCCACCGGCCGGGGCCGTAAATTTGAGCACCCCGGCCGTGCATTATTACTACCGGGTTTGTCGTTTGGTTTTTATGAAAGCTCTTCTCTGCGCTAGCCTCCTCGTGCTCGCGGTGCTGCCCATGTGCAAGCCCGACGCTACCAAAAATGCCACCGCCACGGCCGAAAGCCCGGCTTCGCCGGCCGCCGTGCGGGCTCAATTTGATATTCTGCGCGACTCGGCCGACGTGAACTGGAGACGCATGATGGCCAGCGACGACAAAAAGAACGACGACCTGCGCGAGCTGCTGCAAGACATGAGCAAGTACCCCGGTGCCAACCAGGCGCAGTTGGCCAGCCTGCGCGCCGCTCGCGCCCGCCTGCCCAAGCAGCGCTACGACCGCCGCACCATGGCCTCGTCGGCCCTCATCGACCGCTACGATGCGGCCCAGGACTCGGTGCTGAAAATAGTGCTGCCTATTGCCGCGCCTGATGGCAACGCGCCCTCCGAGCGCGTGCGCGACTATGTGGAGGCCATTCAGCTGGCCGATGCCAACGTGGTGAGCTACCGCGCCCACTACGATGCCGCCGCCAAGGCCTACAACAACTACTTGCAGGTGCACGGCGAAGAGCTGCAAAAAATGGGCGGCAAATATGCCGGCTTGCAGCCGCTGCCGCTCTTCGAGCTGAGCCAATAGGCTGAAGGTGTTGGGATTTAGCGAAAAATGCGTACCTTTTGGCTCCGTTGCCACGCCCGGCCTGGTGCTGGATGAAGCAGCGTAGCCCCCGACACTTTTTTCCAAAACCCTCTGCTCATGCCCCAACGCTTTACTTATCTGCGCCTGCCGCTGCTAGCCCTGCTCGTGAGCTTCGCGCTCACCTCGTGCTTCGACCACGATAAAAAATGCGACCCCAAGCCCAGCAAGTGCGGCAATAAAACCACGACTACCACGCCCACCGGCGGCCCCAGCTAGGCAACTGCTTCAACAAATTCAGAAAGGCCGTCATGCTTCGACAAGCGCAGCATGACGGCCTTTCTTATTTCAACATAAATAGTTAAGCAGCTACTTTTCTTCGACCGGGCCGGGGTTTAGCTCGCGCACGTCGGGGTGCTGGTAGTTGATAAGAATAACCGAGAACGGGTGCGGCTCGCCCTCGCGCTTTTCGAGGCGCACGGCCCCAGCGTCGCGCAGCTGGTTGAGCAGCTGGCGGCGCTCCCAGTCGGGCAGCTCGGGCAGCACATCGGTGAGGCGGCGCAGGAATGGGCTAGCCCAGATTTCGGGCGTAGCCTGCTGGCTGCTGAATTTTTGTGCCTGCTGCAATAAGAACTCCAGCACCCGGCGCTCATCGGTGCGCGTGATGCGCCGGATGGGCGCGAACGTGACCGGCGGCTCTTGCAAGAGCTGGTCCATCAGGCTGGGGCGGGCCGGCTGGCTAGGCCGCACGGGCGCGGCAGGGCTAGCCCCATTTTCGGCCTGCGCCGCAGCAGCAGAGGTACCACTAGCATGGGCAGCCTGCCGGGCGCCGGCCAGCCCCTGCTCGCGCAGGCGGCGCATTTCTTCGCCCTGCTGCTGGCGGGCGGTGCGGTGGTCTTCGAGGGCTTGGAGGCGCTCGGCGGGCAGCAACTGGCGGGCGTCGATGAAGTGCTCCTGGCCCAGCATCTGCAGCAAGTCGCCCGATACGCTTTCGCGGAAGCCTACCACTTTCACCTGCCGGGCCTGGCGGCGCAGGTGCTGCAGCACCGGAATGTAGTCGCGGTCGCCGGCCACGAGCACAAACGTGCCGATGGCGGGACGGGTATAGAGCACTTCGAGCGCATCGATGCAGAGCTGCATGTCGGCCGCATTTTTGTGGTCGGTGCCCAGCACGTTGCGCGTGCTCACGCCCATGAGGTAGAGTGGGCCCTGCGGGCCGGTAGGTATCTTGTCGAAGTCGGCGTAGGCATTGAGTACCAGCGAGTCGAGGCCGTGCTCACGCTTGAGGGCATCGCGCAGGGCCCGTACCAGGTCGAGGGCGTAGTCGTGGGGGTCGTGCGGGTCGAGGTAGTGGTTTTTGAGAAAGTAGTAAACGTTCTCAAAATCGATAAACACGGCGGCATAGGGCGAAACAGCCGTGGCCGATGGCACCGCCGAGAAAGTAGTTGAAGTAGACATTATTAGTAGATAAGAAGGCCGCCGCGCGACTACATAACCTAGTGAGCGACAATGGAAAGAGCGAGTGCGGCAAAGGTCGGCCGCAATTGCCTAGCGGCGCACAAAAGCCTGGGCCAAGAGCCGGGCACCCTAGCCAAAAGCACTGCCGCTCCCGGCTAGGGTGCCCCTTATACCCCGTTTTTTCTGCGCTTGGCTCCTTTGCTGCAACACTGCGGCCGGTGTCGTTGCGCAGTCGCGCTACTTGGCGGCGGCTGGCCCTGGCCAACAAAAAAGCCTCTTCCCGCGCAGAAAGAGGCTTTTTTGATAAGAGAATCGTCTTTTACGAATTGCTAGCCGGCTTCAGCGACAGCGCGGCCAGGGCAATGTCCTGGTTCAGATACTTCGACGTATAGCCGGCGTCTGACTTGTTGAGGAACAGGCAGCTACCGCCCTGCACCGCGTCGATAATCTGGGCATATTGGTCGAGCGGCAGGGCGGGGCAGCCCAGGCTGCGGCCCAGGCGACCATTTTGCTTGATGAAGCTTTCGCTTACGTAGTCGGCACCGTGCATCACAATGGAGCGCGCAAAGGCGTTGGTGTTGAAGCCTTCATCGAGGCCCTGGAGGCGCAGCGAGTGGCCATGCTTACCTTCGTACTCGCTCCCGGTTACGTAAAAGCCAAGGCTGCTCATGTTGCTCTCGTTGGTGTTCGAGAACTGGCTAGCCCCGTTTTCGCCCGAGTTGTGGCCGTGAGCCACCAGGGTATGAAACACGATTTT
Source organism: Hymenobacter sp. BT559 (assembly GCF_017571525.1). Taxonomy (GTDB): domain Bacteria; phylum Bacteroidota; class Bacteroidia; order Cytophagales; family Hymenobacteraceae; genus Hymenobacter; species Hymenobacter ginsengisoli. The sequence goes on from NZ_JAGETY010000015.1 coordinate 9,973, forward strand.
ATCGTTGGCCAGGTCGAGCACCCACAGGCGCTTCTCAGTCGAGGGCAGGTCAAAATCTACTACCGTGAGGTGCTGCTGGTCGGCGGCGAGGTGGCCGGTTTCGCGCAGGTTGAGGTAGCCGGTCATGGCCTTCTGAAACACTTCAAAGCGCAGACCCTGCTGCTCGGCACCAAGGCGGTTATACGTTTCGCGCAGCGTGGCATCGAAACGGGCTAGCGGTGTGGCAGCTACAGCTTTAGGCGCAGCAGCCAGGTGCGTTGGCGCGTGGGCCGACGACTTGAGCAGTGGGCCGGCCAGTGGCGTTGCCAAAAACAACGAAGCCACAAACGGCAGCACGCGCCGCATCAGGCGCTGCGAGCGCCGGCGACCATCGCGCTGGCGTTGAACGACGCTGGAATGATGATGCTTTTTCATGACAAATTCGGCGTGAAAGAATCGTTGGAAGCTACTCTGGTATTCGGCTAGCCTTCCGGCGTTGTTATACGCAGCGTCGTTAGCTAAGATAATAATTAACGCTTCCTTAGCGCAAAAAATTCCCTACCTAGCGCCAGCCGCGCTGCACAAAGCGCCGCCCGGCGGCCGGCCCATCGAGCCAGCGCGAGGCCAGCCCCGGCCCGCTCACCAGCAGCATGCTGCCCGTGCGCAGGGTGCTGATAATGGCTTTGTACTGCGCGGGGGGCAATGCCGGGCAGCCCTGACTGTAGCCCAGGTGGCCGTGCTGACGCACATAGTCGGGGCTGGCATAGTCGGCGGCGTGCAGCACAATGTAGCGGTCAAATACGTTGGTATTCTCGCCTTTATCGTAGCCCTGCAGGCGGCGCGAGTAGCCATGCACACCATCGTAGGTGCCCGAGGTACGGTAAAAGCCCAGTGACGTGCACGCCGAGCTTTCCACATTAGAAAAGCGCCGCGCGCGCAGGTGGCCCGAACCCTGGCCGTGGGCCACCAGGCTACGGTGCAGCACACTGGCATTTTGTAAGTCAATCACCCACAGGCGCTCAGTGGTATTGGGCAGGTCCATGTCGGCCACAGCCAGCACGCCGCTCCGCTCGATGCGGCCGGTGTGGTGCAGGATGAGGTAGCCCACGCAGGCCTGCTCCAGCACCTCGGGGCGCAGGTCGGCAGCGGCCGGGCCCAGCGCCTGGTGCAACCGGGCAATAGCCTGGTGCAGTGTATCGGGCACCCCGGCCACGGCGGCCACCGGGCTGGGACGCAGCGAGTCGGGCAGGGCGGCCGGAGCCGGGGCCAGGGCCGCTACCGGCCGGCTGGCCAGCTGGTCGGCGCTGCCTTCAGCGTGGCTGGCGCGCGAGCAGCCGCTCAGCAGCGGCAGCCCCAGGGCAGCTAGCCCCATCCAAACAGCGGCTTTGGGTAATTGCATACGAGTGCTCATTCACTCAAAAATACAGCTAGCGGGCGCTGGCGCCACTACTTTGAACTTTAAAAAAGCTGCCGTTGCCCTTTAAGCAATAGGGCGCGCAACGGGGCGGATTGGCTGCGCTGTCACAAACTCTTCTTTTTGAGTGGGCGCGTTTAGCATGCTGCCGGGTGAGAAAGCGCTTGCTGACACCAGCCAAACGACCACCTGGCCCCCGGCCGCAACTTTTTGGGCCGTTCGGGCTTACTACCTATTGGCCAGCTACCGGGCCGGGCCTCCGCCGCCGGGCGTACTTTTGCGGGCCGGGCGGCAGTTTATTTCACTTGTTTTTGGGGCGGCGCACGCGTGGCCCTTCGTTCATACTTATGGCTAAAGTTGCCATCAACCTCGCCACCGGCGCCATTCAGCAGGAAGAGCTGATTGTGGGTATTGACCTGGGCACCACCAACTCGCTGGTGGCCTACGTGCACCCCGAAACCCGCCAGCCGGCGGCCATCAACGACCTGGGCCGCGGCACCATCGTGCCATCGGTCGTTCACTTTCCGGCCGATGGCAGCGCCCCACTCATCGGCAACGAGGCCAAAGACTTTCTGCTCTCCGACCCGCAAAACACCATTTATTCGGTGAAGCGCCTGCTGGGTAAAAGCTACCGCGACCTGGGCCAGCACGCCGGCCAGCTAGGGTATAAAGTCATCGACGACGACACCGAGGGCCTCGTGAAAGTGCGCGTGGGTGAGCGCTTCTACTCCCCCATCGAGCTGTCGGCCGACATCCTGCGCGAGCTGCGCCACCGCGCCGAGCACGCCCTCAAAACGCCGGTGCGCCGCGCCGTGATTACGGTGCCGGCTTATTTCAACGACTCGCAGCGCCAGGCCACCCGCGACGCCGGCCGCCTGGCGGGCCTCGAGGTGCTGCGCATCGTGAACGAGCCCACCGCGGCCGCCCTGGCCTATGGCATCGGCCTCGACCCTAGCGAAGAAAAGACAGTGGCCGTGTACGACCTCGGCGGTGGCACCTTCGATATCAGCATTTTACGCCTGCACCAGGGCATCTTTGAGGTGCTGAGCACCCACGGCGACACCTGGCTGGGCGGCGACGATATGGACCGCGCCGTGGTGGAGCACTGGCTAGAAAAATTCCCGCTAGCCCCGGCTTTCAAGGAAGTGCCGGCCCTGCAGCAGCAGCTGCGCCTGGCCGCCGAGATGGCCAAGCGCTACCTCAGCCAGCACGACGACTTCACCACTCAGCTCATCGACGGCGACGAAAACGTGACGGTGGTCACGCTCACCCACGCCGAGTTCGATGGGCTTATTCGCCCGCTGGTTGAGCGTACTATGGCGGCCTGCCGCCAGGCGCTGGCCGATGCCGGGCTAGCCCCCGCCGCCATCCAGGCTGTGCTGCTGGTAGGCGGCTCCACGCGCGTGCCGCTGGTGTACGACGAAGTGTCGAAGTTCTTCGGCCAGCCGGCCAACAACTCGCTCAACCCCGATGAGGTAGTGGCGCTGGGTGCGGCTATTCAGGCCGATATTCTGGCCGGCAACCGCCGCGACGTGCTGCTGCTCGACGTGACGCCGCTCACGCTGGGCATCGAAACGCTGGGCGGGCTCATGGATGCTATTATTCCGCGCAATTCCAAGATTCCGACCAAGGCCGGGCGCCAGTATACGACGAGCGTGGATGGGCAGGTGAACCTGAAAATCGGCGTGTATCAGGGTGAGCGCGACCTGGTTGGCGAGAATCGCAAGCTGGGGGAGTTTGTGCTCACGGGCATCCCGGCCATGCCGGCCGGCCTGCCCAAAATCGACGTCAATTTCTTCCTCAACGCCGACGGCATCTTGCGCGTCGAGGCCATTGAGCTGCGCTCGAACACCCGCCAGCAGGTTGATATAAAGCCCCAATACGGCCTCACCGATGAGCAGGTAGAGCAGATGCTGATGGACTCGCTCACCAATGCAAAGCAGGACGTGGCCGCCCGCTTGCTCATTGAGGCCCGCACCGCTGCCGAGCAGCTGCTCTATCAGGTAGAGCGCTTCTTGAAAAAGAATGCCGAGCACCTCGAAGCCGCCGAGGTGAGCGCTACCACGGCCAAAACCGACGAGCTGCGGCTAGCCCTGGCCAGCGCCGACCGCGACCTCATTCTCAAGCGTATGGATGAGCTCGATGAGCTAACTCGCCCCTTCGCCGAGCGGGTGATGAATATCTCCATCAAGCAGGCCATGAGCGGCAAAAAAATAGGCTAACGGGTAGTGCAGTACCTAAAAATCCCCGGCTACTTGAAGCAGTAGCCGGGGATTTTTCGTTTGATTTCGCTAACTGCTGCCTCGCGCTTAGGGGCGCGGGGTGGAAGTATTTGTGTTAGTGGTGCGGGCCCGGCTGTTGAGGCGCCGCGCAGACGGTGATTCTGCGGCAGCCGGGCTACCTACCGGCTGGTTGGTGCGCAATGCGCCGGCATCGACCCGGCGAGCAGGCACACCGCCAGGAAAGGCGGTAGTGCCCATAGGCGCGCCGGCAGCAGGCGGCGTGGTCGTAGTGCCGATAACGGAGCCTACGCCGGTGCCGGGCGCAGCCGCACTCGGTTGGCCTGGCACGATGGTGCCAATGCCCGCAGCGGGCGTGGCGGGGGCGCCGGGCGTGCTCATGGCGCCAGGGGCGCCCACTACGGGCGTTTGGGCATGAGCCGAAAAGCTGAGGCCTAGCCCCAGAAGGGTCGCGGCGAGAAGATAGCTGGATTTCATAATTTGATATGGAAAGGGAGATGCCGGAGTGCGAGCCCCTCGCGGCCAATGGCTGCCGGGGCAATTAGCTGTACGTGGCACCAGTGTAAAGAGCTGAAAAATCGTTGATAAACCTGAGCCAACCATTGGCTTTCGTACTAAATAATAGCATATTAAAAACCTATATTTCAGCTATTTATGCTCATCTATCAATGAGCCACAAATCAAACCGAGCAGTGGCGGCAGCATCTGGCTCATTTTGTTTGCGGCCAAGCCAGCTGAGGAGTTCAGCTCGCGGTTTGCCGCCCAGCTTCCGGCTAATGCTCATAAAATGGTCATGAATCGGCTGACAAATTAGCTGAGCGCTTACCCATAAGTAGACATAAATTTGCTAGTCTTAAAATTTACTCTCTCGCTCCAAGGCACGCAACGAGCCACTAGCTATAGTAGCCTCGCCCCTGCTGCCCTATCCTTTTTCCTATGAATCCAGCTCGCTACCGGGAAATACTGCTTAGCCTGTTTTATATCACGCTGGTGAGTATACCCTTATCAGTAGAGTGGTTTTCCCCGAACTGGCACGTAGGCCTGACCCTCGTTTCTGAGCCGCTGATGGTCGTTACTGCCGGAGGGCTGGCCCTGGGGCTCTTAGTAGGCTGGCTGCGCTGGCCCACCCGCTATAACCGGCTCGACCTTTTGCTAGGGATGCATTTTGCCGTTTTGCTGCTGGCTACCCTGCTTTCTGATAATAAGCTGGTATCAACCAAGTATTATTTATCGCTGGTACTTTATCTATTGACAGGCTATGCCCTACCTAAGGTGCTGGAGCTAACAGGCCGCGAGTGGCGCCGGGCTGGCGCATCCTTGGCACTGGGCACCTTCCTGCTAGTAGGCTATGTGGTGATTCGGCACCTGCAAACGGGTTTTTCCTTCAGTATCTCCTACTCCATTGCCCAGCCGTTTTCGGCTAACGGCCACACTAACCTTACGGTGCAGCTAGAGCCCCTTATCCTAGCCCTAAACCTGCTGCTGCTAGGGTGTGGATGGGCGCAGGCCGGCCTCCGGCGCCTGCTGGTAGCCGCTGGGCTCACGGTAGTGCTGCTCGTAGTAGCTTTCTCCTTTTCGCGGGCCTCGTTTTGCTCGCTGCTGCTACAGGCGGGGCTGCTGCTGGCCTACACCAGGTGGGCCGCGAGCCGGCGCCTGCTGCTGGTGTGGGCAAGTGCCGGCCTGCTGATAGCGGGCGTATGGCAGATAATGACCCATATACACGATAATGCCTCGCTGCACAATACGCCCTTGCTGCAGGAGATGAGCACGGTCCAAGACTTTTCGCCGGCCAACGACTCTAATGCTGAGCGGCTAAACCGCTGGAAATTTTGCTTGCAGCTGTTTCATGAAACCCCTGTATTGGGTATTGGCCCGGGCACCTTCCCCGACCGCTACCTCGACTATGTGCGGCACACGCCCAGCCACCCCATTTATCTCGACACCCAGCAGCGCATGAACGCGCACAACCTCTACCTCGACTGGCTGGTTGAGGCCGGTGCGCTAGGGCTGCTCTCCGGGCTACTGGTGCTGGGCTACCCATTGGTGCAGCTGCTGCCGCACCTGCGGCGGCGCCCCATGCCCCTGCTGCAGCTAGGCCTGCTGGCTTACTTCGCGTTCTTTCTTCTGCACAGCCTGGCCCAGGACTTCTGGCAGGAGCCTCGCGTGATTGTGCTGTTCTGGCTGGTGCTGAGCTGGCAGCGCTACTGCGCACGCCCCCAGCCCTACGCAGCTCCTCAGCCCTTGCCTGCACAAGCGCTCGCAGAAAGTAGCAGCCCTTTACTCAACTAAAAGCATTAAGCTACACGCTGCCAATCGGTTTGCCAAAAGTTGGGCCGCGGCTGCCGAGCCATCGGCTGCGCTTTTACTGGGCGCTTAGTTCATTTTTATTAGCCAGCGTGCTGGCTGGTTAGCCGCTGAAAGCTATCGGTGGCCTGGTAGCCACCGAGCCATCTTGCCGTATCTTTAGGTAGGTACTTTTCGATTTTTGTTTTGCGCGTACTGCATACTGCCGACTGGCATTTGGGCCAGCATTTTCTTACCGGCCAGGAGCGCCTTACCGAGCAGCGGGCTTTTCTCGACTGGCTGCTGGCCACCGTGCAGGCCGAAGGCGTAGAAGCGCTCGTGCTGGCCGGCGACGTGTTTGACACGACTACGCCTTCGCACGCGGCGCAGGAGTTGTATTACGATTTTTTGGTGCGCCTGCAAGGCACCGGCTGCCGCGATGTGGTGATAGTGGGCGGCAACCACGACTCGCCTACCCTACTCAATGCCAGCCGGCGGCTGCTACGGGCGCTGCGCATTCACGTGGTAGGCGGCGTGCCTGCCGACCCTAGCGAGCAACTTATTGAACTGCCTGGGGCTAGCGGCCGGCCGGGGCTGGTGGTGTGCGCCGTGCCCTTCTTGCGCGACCGCGACCTGCACTTGGCCGTGGCCGGCGAAACGCCCGATGAGCGCCAGCTGCGCATCCGCGACAGCATAGCCGGGCACTACCTGGCCCTGAGCGAGCACGACCTGGTACGCCGCCTGCGCGAGCAAGATGTGCCTGTGCTGGCTACCGGCCACCTCTACGCGGCCGGCGGCGAAGCCCGTGAGGGTGCTGAGCGTGATGTGCACATCGGCGGGCTGGGGGTGATTGCGGCTGAGCACTTTCCCGCCACCTTCGACTACGTAGCGCTAGGGCACCTGCACCGCCCCCAGGTGGTGGGTGGCCGGGCCCACATCCGCTACTCGGGCTCGCCGGTGCCGCTCTCTTTTACCGAGGCCGACGATAAGCAGCAGGTACTGCTGCTCGACTTTGCTGGGGCCGGGGTACCCACCATTACGCCGCTGCCCGTGCCGGTTACCCGGCGGCTGCAACGCTTTCACGGCGAGCTCGATGAGGTAGAAGCGGCTATTCTAGCCTTTGATAACGAAGGTTTTAGACTGGTAGCCTGGGCCGATGTGCTGGTGCGCTCTGATGAGCCCTCGCCCGAGGTGCAGCGCCGCGTGCAAGCGGCTCTCAAAGAGCGCCGTGCCCAAGTGCTGGCCCCGCGCGGCGTGCGCCAGCACCGCCTCACTGAGGCACCCGACATGGCCGGCCCGGCCTCCGAGGCACCCCTTGAGCACCTGCACCAACTCACGGTGGAGGAGGTATTTAGCCGCCGTGTAGCGGGCCTGCCGCCCGAGCGCGCGGCGCAGCTCACGGCCACCTTCCGCGAGCTGCGGCAGCTGCTAGCCGAGGCCGACCCGCTGGCCTGGGGCGGCGAGGAATTTGCTGGCTAGCCTCGTTCACCCAGCCTTATCTGCTCTGAGGCTAGCCGCGAGTCTTGGTAGAAATTTCGTTGAATGAACCGGTAAGACGACTGGAAACCGACTGACCGGTTGCCGCCTGGGCCGAGGCCGAATAGCAGAGAGCCGCAGGTACTTCACGGGCGCCGGCTTCGCTTAGCCTTGCGGGCCAGGCACTGGTTAGCGTAACGTGCACGCTCTGCTTTGTTTCTATCTTGCTTAAGTTTTGTATTCCTTACCTTCTTTACTTTACAACCCTCAGTGCTTTAGCATGAAGAAACTGGTACTCTCTACTGCCCTGCTGCTAGGGCTAGGCGCCGCGCAAACCGCCCAGGCGCAGGCCGCACTGCTGCTAGGGCGCTTGGTTGGCATTGGCGTCAGCTCGGCCATCGGGGCGTCGCGGTCGGCGAAGCTCACGCCCGAGCAAAAAGCCGCGCAGCAGCAAGCAGCGGCTCAGAACCTGGCCAACCAGGCAGCCGCCGAGCGCAACGCTGCCGGCTGGGCAGCTCCCACCGAACTGGTCATGCACCGCACACCCGCCGCCCAGCTGCCCAAGCAGGCTGCCGAGCAAATTACCACCCTCGAAGCGCAGCTCGACGCCTGCCACGCGGCCATGCTGGCCAGCCCCACCGGCCCGGTATGCCCCCCCGAGCAGCGCGCCGCCATTCAGCAGGCCGCTATGGGGGTGGCCCGCGCCAAGCCGGGCTTCGACCTGCACCCCTACCAGCAGGAAATGGCCTATTATATGGCCGAAGACGCCCGCCGCCAACAGGCCGCCGCGCCGAGTGCGCCCGCTAAGTAGACTAGCCATCCGCGCTAAAAAATACGCCTGCCCCGGCCAGCAGCGCCGCGGCGGGCGTATTTTTGGGTATGAAGATTATCAGCCTGCGCTTTGCCAACCTCAACTCGCTGCCGGGGCCATACCACATCCGGTTCGACGCGGCGCCGCTGGCCGATACGGGCTTATTTGCCATTACGGGCCCTACCGGCGCCGGCAAGAGCACGCTGCTCGATGCCATTGCGGTGGGCCTCTATGGCCGGGTGCCGCGCCACGACCGCCAGGTGGGCGAGATGGTGAGTCGCCACGCGCCAGCCGCGTTTTCAGAAGTTGAGTTTGAGGTGCACGAAACCAACCCCGACACCGGCCATACGCAGCGCGTGCGCTACCGCTCGCGCTGGGAGGTGAAGCGCAAAACCCGCGGCGAAGACAAAGGCGGGCTGGGCCAGGATGCCATGACCCTGGTTTTCAGTCCTTCGGGCGAGGCCGTGATTAGTGGCAAGGAAGCAGTGCCGGCCAAGGTGGGCGAGCTATCGGGGCTTGATTTTGGGCAGTTTGAGCAGGCAGTGTTGCTGAGCCAGGGCAAGTTTGCACGCTTCCTGCACGCGCCCGAGAAGGAGCGTAGCGCCCTGCTCGAAAAGATGACCAACGTGGGTATCTACTCGCGGCTATCGGTGGCCGCGTTTGAGAAAGCCAAGGAGGAAAAGCAAAAAACCGAGCTGCTGGCTGCCCGCCTCGACGCCACCCGCCTACTCACCGAGGAAGAGCGCGCTGCCCTGGAAGCCCAGCTCGATGCCCTGAGCGAGCAAGCCGAGCAACACCACGAAGAAGAGCAGGAGCTGAATGTGTGCCTGACCTGGCGCACTATCCTCGACCAGCTCGACAAGCAGCTGCGCGACACTACCCGCGAAGTAGAAACCCTGCGCCAGGCCGACGCTGCCTTGCAGCCCGACTTTGCCCGGCTGGCGGGCCACGAGCGCGCCAACGCCAAGGAGCTGGCCACGCCCCTGGCTCTCACCGAAGTGGCCCAGCAGGCGCTGCAACGCAGCACCGAGCAGCTGGCGCAGCTGCAGCTAGCCCTGCCCAGCTTGGCCACGGCCACTACTACCGCCGCTACCGCGTTGCAAGAAGCGACTACGGCGCACCTCGCCGCTAAAAGCCGGGAAGACGACATGCGCCCGCTGCTGGAAACTGCCCGGACACAGGACGCTGCCATTGCCACCACGCGCCAACAGCTGCACAAAAGCCAGGTTGCGCACACGCAAAACCAGGCCGCCTACCAGCAGGCCGAGGCCACCTGGCAGCAGCAGGCCCAGGAGCTGCAGCGCCTGGCCGAGCAGCACACTACCCTGGAAAGCTGGCTGATTGCGCACAGCCACGAGGTGGACTTAAAAAGCCAGCTCAACGAATTAAGCCGCGAGATTATTGACTTGCAAGGCGCTCAGAAGGAAGCCGCCACCCGGGAAGCCCGGCGCAGTGAGCTGCTCAAGCTGCAGCAGACCCTAGCCGCCGACCTCAACCGCCAGCGGCAGCTCGAAACTGAGGCGCTAGCCCAGCAGCAAGCTGTTAAGGACGAGGGGCAACCGTGCCGCACCGAGCGCGATGCGCTCTTGCACGACACCACGCCCGCCGAGCTGGCGCAGCGCGCCGACGACCTCACCAGCTACCTGCAGGGCCTTCAGCAGCTGCTGCCACTGGCCGTGGCGGCACACGAGCACCAGACCCGCGCCGACGAGCTAGCCGGCCAGCTTCGGCAAGAAGCGCCAGCATTGGCAACGGCCGAAACCGCAGTGCGCCACCTCGAAGTGCGCCAGACCGATGGCCAGCGCCTGCTGGAAAGCCTGCGGCGCGAACTGCGCACGCAGCAAGCCCTAGCCGACCTGAATACCCACCGCCAGCAGCTGCAGCCCGGCCAGCCCTGCCCGCTGTGCGGGGCCCTGGAACACGCTTTCGACGCTGATTTTGCGGCCGATGCCAATGAGCAGGAGCAACGCGTGGCCGCCCAGCAGCAGGCCTTAGCCGACCTCGACGCCGAGCTGCGTGCCCTAGCCCAGCAAGTGACGCGCCGCCAAACCGAGCAAAGCCAGCGCCAGCGTCAGCATCAGGAAGCTACCGAGGCCGCCGTCACCTCCCGTCACCAAGCCCAGGAGGTGGCCGCCCTGCTAGCTCCCACCCCACCCCAGCCGGCCGACCCAGCGGCCGTGCGCGAGCTGCTAACTGCAGCTACTACCGCCCACACCGCTGCCGTGGCCAACCGCCGCCGGCTTGCTACCCTGGACGAAAAGCTAGCCCTGCTGCGCGAAAAATACCTGGCCGCCGGTAAGTCGGCCACCGATGCGCAGGGCGAGATTCGCCTGCTGATGCAGCGCCAGGAGGCGAATACGCTGGAAATAAACAAGCTGTCGCTCGAATTGACGGAGTGGCGCGAGCAGGCAGAGATTTACCAAAGCACTATCCAAGACATCCTGCGCCCGCACCAATTGGCGCTACCACCCCGACCGCCCTACGATGGACTGCTGGCCACGCTTGAAGAGCGCGCCACGCACTACGAAGGGCAGCGCGCGCGGCTCGAAGCCGGGCGCAAAGACGAGCTAGAGCGCGCAACCCAGCACAAAGCCCGCCGCGACCAGTTAACAGACCAGCAGCTGAAGCTAACTGCCGATAGTGAAGACCTTGCCGCCCAGCAGCTAGCCCTTGAGCAGCAGCAGGCCGCCCGCCTGGCGCACTACGCCGGCGCCGACCCGGCTACCGAGGCCGAGCAGCTGCGCCGACACACCCAGCAGCTAGCCGAAGCTGCCAAGCAAGCCGAGCAGCAGCACACCCAGCAGCAGCAAGAGCTGGCTATCAAGCAAAATGCCTACGCCTCAATTCAAACGCAGCTAGCCACCCACCGCATGGCCTACGCCGAGCGCCAGGCCGAGCTAGCTGCCGCGCTGGCCGCCGCCGGCTTTGCCGACGCGGCCGAAGCCCAGGCGCTGTTGCTGCCCGCCCCGGAGGCCGCCCGCCTGCACCAGCGTCGCCAGGACCACCTCACGGCTACGGCCGCCGCCAACCGCCGCCTGGCCGACCTCACGGCCGAGCAGCAGCACCACGCCGAGGCTGGCCTCACGCCCCTGAGCGCCGCCGCGCTATCAGCCCAGCTCAGCGCCCTGGCTGCCGCCAATGATATTTTGCAGCAGAAACTAGGGGCCGTCAGCAACCAGCTGGTGCAAGATGATGCCGCCCGCCAGCTGCTGGCCGAGGGCCTGCGCGAGCTCCAGCTGCGCCAGCAGGAAGAGCAGCGCTGGCAAGACCTGGCCGAGCAAATTGGCTCGGCTAAGGGCGACAAGTTCAGTCAGTTTGCCCAGGGCCTCACGCTCAGCCACCTAGCCCGGCTAGCCAACCTGCGCCTGCGCCAGCTCACGGGCCGCTACACCATCTTCAAAACGCCCAACCGCAACCTGGAGCTGCAAATCATCGACCACGACCAAGCCGATACCATCCGGCCGATGGCCTCGCTTTCGGGTGGCGAGAGCTTCCTGGTAAGCCTGGCCCTGGCGCTGGGATTAAGCGAGTTGGCCGGCTACAAGGCGCGCATCGAGTCGCTGTTTATCGACGAAGGCTTTGGCACCCTCGACCCCGACTCGCTCAACACGGCCCTCGATGCGCTGGAGCGCCTCCAGCACTCGGGCAAGATGATTGGCATCATCTCGCACGTGGCCGACCTCAAGGAGCGCATCGGCACCCAGATACGGGTGCAGCCCGGCGCCGGTGGCAACAGCACCGTGCGCGTGGTCGATGTGCTAGGGTCCGAAATTGAGTGCGCAGGGTGAGTAGCAACGGCGGTTACGAGGTAGCCCCTCATGCTTCTCGTCGTCAGCATGAAGGCCTATTGACTTACTGCCCGCACCTCGGCCCACGTCCAGTATTTTTTGGGCTCAACCCCGGCGTAGCCTCTTTGTAAAAAAGCCACTACTTCGGCTTCTACTGTGTTGGCGGCTAGGCTCGATGCGTAGATGGGCCGGCCGTCGGGGTCGGCGTAGCGCTCGGCTTTTGAGAGCGGGCGGCCAGCCAGGCGCAGCAGCGGGCCGGTGTCGGTGAGCGGGTCGGCAGCCCAGCGATAATTGCTCTTTTCCAGCTCGTTGAGCCTAACGGCGAGCGGGGCCAGCGCCAGGCGCGGCAGCGTAGGGCGGCTTTCGAGGTCTATCCAAGTCGTGTATTTGCACTCCAGCTCGTAGCGCTGGCCATCATAGAGGCTCAGCACCCAGTCGAGGCCCGCCGTAGGGCCGAAGAGGGCGTAGTATGGCGCCGGTGCGGGCGTGCGCACCACGGCCAAACCAATTTCCGGATACGCAAGGCGCTGTGTAAGTGGTTCTTCTAGCGCTGTGGCGGCTTGCCGCACGCGCGTATACTCCGGCTCCCAGGCGGCGCGGCCGGCTTCGGGGTTTTGCACCAGCGCGGCAAAGCGCGGCAAGAACCAGGCAAACTTTTCGGCCGACGCTTCGTCTTCGCGCCGGCGGCGGGCCGGTGCCCCAAAGGGCTCGTAGAAGTGGGCTTTTTCCTCGGCATTAAGCCAGCAGGCCAGCCGCAGGGCATGGTCGGCTAGGGGGTGCTGCCAATCAATTTCGCGAAAGTCACCCAGCGTGGCCGTGAGGCGCAGCAGCGGCTCATGAGCCAGGGCCAGCTCCGGATGCAGCAGCGCCCACACCCCGATAAACCCGTCAATATCAAAGTGATTGGCCGTCACGGCCCGCGCTTCCAGCCCCTGCATGGCGGGTGTGTGCAAGGCCCGCAGGCACGAGCCGGCGCTGGTATCATCGCGCAGGGCCTGGGGCGTGGCAGCCCCGCGCCAGTGGGCTAGCGTGAGTGCCGCACCCAGCCCGGTGCTATCTACCACAATGGTGGGCTGGCGCCGCAATTGCTTGAAGGGCACAAAGTAGCGGGATTCGGCAGCTTGCTCGTCTGGCGTCATTCAGGTCAAGAAAATCGGGTGAAAGCAGATGGTAGATGGGCTAGTGGCTGTGCATATTCCGACAACTACCCATTGCCAGCCCGACGGTTACGAATCTTCTCTACCTTGTTTTTGCGAATCCAATTCAGATAGCTCTGCAATTCGTCGGCGGCGCGCAGGGCATCCACAGTGTGGTACTGGCGGGCTAGGGCGCGGTTGGTGAGAAAGCGGTGCACGCTGCTATGGCAAGGCTGGCACAGGTCGACGGTAGCACTGTAGCGGCCACCTTCCTCGCGCGGCACAAGGTGGTGGCGGGTAGTATGCTGCACGGCGCGCTCGCAGAGGCCGCAGCGCATTTCATTCGACTGCTGGGCGCGGGCGGTGGCTTCGGCAGCGGCCTGGGCTAGTTGCTGGCGGCGGGTCAAGGGGCTAGCGAAATAAGTAAAGTACCAGTAATCAATTTAACCCTATTTGCGAGCCGAGAGTTGCGAAAGTGAAACCGGAGCGCTTATATTGACCGCCGATTGGCAATTGCCAGCTTTATTATTTTTCCGCGAAGCCTTCTTCTCTTTTTTCTCACTTTTTTTCTCTAAATGGTACACAATTCTACTACTTTACCGTTGAACAGCAGCTGGATGCGGCGTGGCGCCGTACTAGCAACTTTGCTGGTCGGAAGTTTTTTTGCGTCGAGCGCCCACGCCCAAACCTGGATGGTATCGACCACGCCCTACATCAAGCTTGGGGTGCTGGATAAGTACAACGCCCTAGGTGGTTTCGCCGCCGTATTTATCGTCACTAACGAGAAGAACGGCCAGGAATATCTACTCACTAAGCAGGTAGCCAAGGGCGAAAATGGCGTAGACGTATTCTTCCCGACCGAGCCCAGCGACCCCGAATATTTCAAGAACATGCAGGGGCTAGCCGCGCAGCCCACGCCGGGCCGCTACCACTGGGAGTGCCGCGTGAATGGCAAAAAAGCCGTGGGTGGCTTCTTCATGTTCCCGGAGGTAGGGAATGATATCACCGTTGTGGGCGGCTCGGCATCGCGCTAGCCCCGCACCACGCGCATAAAGGGCACACTATCAGGCAGCGGGCCGAGTAAGTCGGCCAGGGCCTGGAGAAAGCGGCCGGCCGTATCGGGCCGGCCGGCTGGTGGGCCCGGCGCGTGGCGGCGGTGGTGCTCGCCGCGCAGCTCGCCCAGCATTGTGGGCGTACCAGCCTCTTCGGGGCTACGGCCCAGGGTAGCTTCGAGCAGAAAGTAGCGCGGCAGGACTTCGTCGGGGGGCAGGTCGTCGTCCTCGGCCTCCTCGTCATCGTCGGGGATGCGCGAGTGGTCATCAGGGTCGGCCTCGGCCTGCTCGTAGACGATGGCGGCCAGGTGGGCTTCGCCGGTGGCCTGGGGCGGCGGCAGCTGCAACAGTGCCGTAGCCCGGCCCGCTACCTGGTGCCAGCTCAGGTGCAGCCCCCGGGGCGCCACCCGCTCGCGCGGGGGCAGGCTCTCGGCGGCCTTGTCCCACATGTACAGCAGCAGCTCGCGCGCCAGCAGCGGGTCGCTAAGCTCGCGGCGCACGGCGCCAGGCCGGCGCCACACCAACTGCGGCAGCATCAGGTAGGCAAAGTGGTGCGGGTGCGGACGAGCCATTTAGCAGTACAGTGATAAAGTAGTAGGTGGGTCAGGAGCAGGCAAAGCCTACGCCGAGCGTCGCAAAGATAGAATTAACACGCAGGCGAGGCCGCCCGGCGGGCTAGTCCTCACTTGGCTCACTGTTTTCTACCTCATTATGCACGGCCTGCTGCAGCGCCTGCCACAGTATCTGGGCCGTGCGCTCCCAGGTAAAGCGGGCGGCGTTGGCCAGGCCCGCGGCCCGTAGGCGCGCGCGCAAAGGCTCATCGTGGGCGAGTTGATGCAGACCGGCGGCAATGGCCGCCGGCTGGGCCGGGTCGCACAGAATGGCAGCGGCCGGGCCACCAGCCGCCTCGGGCAATGAGGAAACACTGGAAGTGAGTACGGGGCATCCGCTAGCCTGCGCTTCTACCACTGGCAACCCAAAGCCTTCAAAGAAAGGAACATACACGGTGGCCAGTGCTGCCGCGTAGAGGTTGGCTAAATCGGCCTCGCTCACGCGGCCGGTAAATTCTATAGCGGCCTGCACGGCGGGCGGTAGACTACGAAATACCTCAAACACCGGCCCGGCTTTCCAGGCCGTGCGGCCCACCAGCAGCAGGCGCACCGGGCCTACCGCGGCGCCGCCTTCGGCCTTAAACTGAGCGAAGGCCCGCAGTAGGTTGCGCAGGTTTTTGCGCGGCTGCAAGGCCCCTACAAACAGAAAATAGGGCTGGCCGTGACTGAAGCGCTGGCGAGTGGCCGTCTGCACTGCGGCAGGCTGCGGCGCAAAGTGCCGGGCCGGGGCATTGTGGGCTATTAATATGTTAGCGGCGGCTAGCCCATATTGCTGCGCAATATCCTGCCGGGTAGCGTCCGACACGGCCACGAGCCGGGCAGCCGCGCGGGCGAAGCGCGGCAAAAAATAGGCGTAGTAGCGAGCCATCAGCCGACCAACATCTCGGGGCCGGTGTAAGTAAGCCAAGTCGTGCATCACTACTACCCGCGGCACAGTGGTGCCTAGCACCGTGAAGCCTTCGGGCGAAAGCAGTACCGCCGGGCGGTGGCGCCGCAGCCACTGGGCCACCGCGCCTTCATACCAGGCTATCATCAGCAGCGGGTGGCGGGCCGGGGGCAGCAGCACGTGCGGCACCACATTGGGGCCTAGCAGGTAGCGCGGGTCGTAGGCGCGGTCAAAAAGGAAATGAAACGTACACTCGGGCTGCTGCTGCACCAGGCAGCGCAGGGCCTCGAAGGTGTAGCGCCCTAGTCCTTCGAGGTGGCCGCCGGGCAACAAAAAGCGGGTCGTGACGGCAATGTGCATGAGCCAGAATAAGAGCGCTGGGCGTAAAATGTCGGGCACTACTACAAGCCCACCAGCTCTTTCCAAACCCCAAAACTAGGGCCGCCGGGCCAACTACTGCGCGTTCCCGTCAACGGCCGGGCTAGCTGGGGCCGGCCGGTGGCGGGGGCGCAATTGGCGCAATTCGCGCAGCTGCACCAGCCCGGTGAGCGGCAGCAGCCCGGCAAAAAACACGCTCAGCAGGCCTGCCTCCAGCCACCACGGCAGGGCTAGCTGGGTGCGGGCCAGGTACCAGGCCCCGCACAGCAGCCCGAAAGCCAGCGCCAGCCGCGCCAGCAGGTGCCACGGCACGGCAATGCGCATGCGCTGCGCCACGAGCCAGACGTAGCCGCCCGACACCAGCACCCCGCTTATGAGGGTGTTGAGGGCGGCGGCCACGGCGCCGAAGCGCGGCAGCAGCAGCAGGTTGAGGGTAAGGTTGAGGCCAATGCTGAAGGCCACCAGCCAGCTCACGGGCTGCTGATGGCGCGTGCCCGTGAGCAGGGTGCTGTAGATGGCAAAGAACGCATTAACCAGCACGTTCAAAAATAAAATCTTAAGACACAGCACCATGTGGGCTAGCTCGGGCCCGGTGCTATGGCCAAACTGCCAGAAGAGCACTTCGCCCCGAAACAGTACGAACGCCACCACGAGCAGCAGCGGCACAGCCACCACGCGCTGGCCTACCCACAGCAGGCGCCGCAGCTCGCGGGGCCGGGAGGCCATGTGGGCAAAGCGGGCAAAGAACAAGGGGAGCACCGTCCAAGCATACATCATAACGGCGTCGAGCCAGCGATAGGCTCCGGCGTAGTAGCCTGCCTCGCGGGCCGAAGAAAGCCGCTCGAGCAGCACCATATCAACGCGCTCGTTGATACCGTAGAGCAGGGCAATGAAGGCAAATGGCAGGCTGCCGCGCAGCAGCTGCCGCGCCGACCGCCGCCGGGGCCAGCGGTGCGGCAGCCGCCCAAACAGCCGCCGCAGCAACCCCAGAAACAGCGCCGCTGTGAAGCCAGCTGCCACCAGTCGCGCCCCTACGTAGGTACTCAGGCTGAGCTGCTTGCCTAGCAGCAGGCCGGCCACCAGGGCCAGGGCCATCAGCTTTTCGAGCACCGAAAGCAGCGCATCGGTATTGAAATGCTGGCGGGCCTGCACCGGCGCTCTCAAAAACTGCCCGTACTGCGTGAGCAGCAGCCCCGCGCCTACCGCCGCCAGCAGGCCGAGCTGCCCGCCGCGGTAGCCGAGCACCCACCCCAGCGCCAGCAGCACCAGCAGCGAGCCCACCGTGAGCAGCCCACGCAATGGCAGCAGCGTCGGAAACTGCCGGTCGGCGAAGGTGGGCTTGGCGGCCAGGCGCTGCACCGTAAACTGCGTGAGGCCCAGGTCGGCAAAGGTGGCGACCACTACGGCCAGGGCCGAGCAAGCCGCAATCAACCCAAACACGCTGTGGCCCAGTTGGTCTTGCACGCTATTCTCGAGCAGGACCCAGCCGGGCTTCACCAGTAGGTTGAGGGCCACGGCTAGGCTAACGGTACTGAGAAAGCGTTTGGTGCGCAAAAGAGACTAGCCGATGATGAAGGCACAAAGATAAAGCCGCTGCCAGGGCAGCCAGCCGTTTATCTTTGCCAGCTGCTGCCGGGTGCCTGCGCGTCAGGGCAGCGTCTTTTTACGTGCGTATGGTGCACCCCTCCCCCTCTCCTTTTTCGTCTGCTACCCTGTGGGTTATTTTTCGGCGCTGGCAATATCAGCTGGCGGTGGCCTTGACTCTTACGGCCGTGGTGAGCGCGGGCATTGCCTGGACCATGCCCAATATTTATAGCTCGACGGCTATTTTCCTGCCCGCGTCGCCCCAAAGCAGCGACCCCGACCGCCTGGCCAGTGGCCTGCGGCTGGGCGTAGATGGCACTTCGGCCGACCTCGACCGGGTCCTCACCATTGGGCAGTCGCTGCCGCTGGCCGAGCGCATGATTCGGCAGTTTCACCTCTATGAGCACTATAAAGCGGGCCAGCCGGGTACCGATGCGGCCGACAACTACGTGCTCAATGAGTTTGCCAGCAATCTCAGCATTGTGCACAATGAGCGCGATGCTATTGAGCTGACCTTTGAAGACCGCGACCGGCAGCTGGCGGCCAACGTGGCCAACGCCCTGATGGCGGCCATCGACTCGGCTACCCAGCAGCTAACCCTCGAAAACCGGCGCAATGTGCTCGAAATCTACCGCCAGCGCTCGGCCCGGCTAGGGGCCAGCTATGCTTCTACCCGCCGCCAGCTGCTGGCGGCCCGCCGCCACTACGGGGTATTTGGCCTCGAAGAGCAAAGCCGGTACCTGGCCAAGGCTATTATCGATACGGAGAAAGAGCTGCGCCTGGCCGAGGCGGGCGGCCCCGGCAACGTGGCGGGCCTGCGCCGCGCCTTGCGCGGCCTCACCCAGACCGAGGCCGCGGGCGGCAACATCATCAACCTGGAAGGCTGGACGCAGGGTGCCGATTCGGTGGCTTTTCTGGTAGCACGCCTCACCGACCTGCGCACGCGCTACGCGGTATCGCAAGCGGCTTTTGAGCAGGCCGAAACGGCGCTCCGCGGCCGGGTATCTTCGCTCTACCTTATCCAAAAGGCCTACCCGGCCACCCACAAAAGCAAGCCCTTCCGGCTGGCCATTGTAGTAGGCTCGGTGCTGCTGGTACTGGCCCTGTCGGTTTTCCTGATAGTGCTGCTTGAGCTGCGCCGGTCTGAGAGGCAGCCGCCGGTGAGCGCCTAGCGTTTCTACTCCTGTTTTGTCAGCCATGCGCCACCTATTGCTTCGCCTGCGGCCCGCCGATGCCAGCCAGCAGCTATTTGTAGGGTTTGTGGCGCTGCTGCTGCTAGGGGGGGTACTGGCGGCCCGGCAGCAGCAGCCGGCGCTGCTGCTGCCAGCGCTGGCCGTGCCGGCGCTGGTGCTGGCCCTCACGCGTTGGCAGTGGCTATACTATGGGCTATTTCTGACGCTACCGTTCTCGCACGAGTTTGGGTTGACGGGCGGACTCAGGATGGACGTGCCTTCCGAGCCGCTGCTGCTTTCGCTGCTGGTTTGTGTGCCGCTGGCGCTGCTGTTAGGCCCCGGTGGGGTGCGCCAGCTTGCCCCGCACGAGTGGCGCCACCCGCTGCTGGTGCTGCCCCTGCTGCTGCTGGCCTGGGCGGCACTCGACACGTATTTTTCGGTCGATAAAATCAAGTCAATCAAGTATCTACTAGCCAAGTGCTGGTACCTTATACCGCTGCTGCTAGGGTCGCTGCTAGTGCTGCGGCGCCCGGCCGACTTCTGGCGGCTGGCCGCCTGCTACGTGAGCGGCGCGGTGCTGAGCCTGGCATGGGTGTTGCCCCGCCAGGCCAGCGTCCATTTTAGTCTTGCCAAAATCAACTGGCCCATCCAGCCTTTTTATACCAACCACGTTATTTACGCCACTACGCTGGCACTGCTGCTGCCGCTGGCGGGGGGGCTAGCGGCGCAGGCGCCCACCCGGGCCCGCCGCCGGCTATGGCTGGGCACCAGCCTGCTGCTGCTGTTTGGGCTGATTATGTCGTATACGCGGGCCTCGTGGCTGTCGCTCCCCGTGGCCGGCCTGGTTTATTGGGTAATGCGGCTGCGGCTCACGCGCCTGCTGCTGCTAGGAGTGGCCGTGGCTGTGGCGGGAGCCACTGCTTACTTTGTGCATAATGAGAACTTTATGCGCTTCCGGCCCGACTACGAGAAGACTATCTGGCACGGCGACAACCTGGCGGCGCACCTGCAATCGACCTACAAGCTGCGGGATGTATCGGGCATGGAGCGGGTCTACCGCTGGGTGGCCGCCGCCCGCATGATAGCCGATAAGCCCCTTACCGGGAGCGGCCCCTCTACCTTTAACCCCACCTATAAGCGCTACACAGTATCGGGTTTTCGCACCTATGTAAGTGCCAACCACGAGGGCTCGACCGTGCACAATTATTTCCTGATGCAGCTGGCCGAGCAGGGCATACCCGCGTTTCTGCTCTTTTGCAGCCTGGTGGCTACGGCGTTGCTCACGGCCGAGCGCCTCTACCATGCCACGCGCCCCTACCCCGAGTTGCACCGGGTGGTGCTGGCAGCAAGCCTGTCGTTTATTATTATCCTCACCCATTTGCTTCTCAACGAATTGGTAGAAACCGATAAAATTGGCTCTATCTTTTTCGTTTCCCTGGCCGTGCTCATCCGCAGCGGCACGTGGCTGGAGGAGAAAGTGCCGAAGGGCTCAGGACCAGCATGCTAAATTTTCCATTCGTCACGCTAGTCCTGAGCCCTTCGGGAGGGCTACTTCACCCGCAGGCTGAGCATGGTTACGTCGTCGGCAAAGCGCTCGCCGGTGGCGTTGAAGTCGCGGATGCAGGCTAGCAGCTCCTGGTGCAGGCGCGGCAGCGACAGGTAGCGATTGCGCGCCAAGGTGCGCAGCACGCCGACGTCGCCAAACTCCTGGTGCTGCTCGTTGAAGACCTCGGTGAGGCCATCGGTATAGATAAACAAGAGCGAGTGGGGCGGCATAGCCGCTAGCCCTACTTTGAAGTGCGGCAGCTCGGGCATGATGCCCAGCATCACGGTGCCATCGTGCAGAGGCTGCGCGGGGCCGGTGTCGGGCAGCAGCAGCGGGTCGTTGTGGCCGGCGTTCACGTATTCGAGCACCTGGGTGCGGCGGTCGTAGAGGGCCAGAAAGGCGGTAATAAACTTCTCGCCACCCGAATTACGGAAAATCAAGTAGTTAAGCTCACGCACTATCGTAGGCAAGTCGACCCCCTGGCGCAGCAGCATACGCAGCCCAGCCTGAAAATTCGACATCAGTAGGGACGCTGGCACGCCTTTGCCGCTCACGTCGGCCACGCACACCAGCAGGCGGTGCGCGTCAATCTCCACTACGTCGTAGTAGTCACCCCCAATCTCGGTGTGCGGCTGGTAGGTGGCATGCAGCACGTAATGGGCCGTGTTGGGCAGATACTGCGGAAACAGCAGCTGCTGTACCTGCTGGGCAATCTCGATTTCGCGGCGGGTGGCAGCTTCGCTCATCAGCAGCATCTGGCGCTGGCGGGCCAGGCGCAGGTTGGCCACGGCCCCGAGCAGAATATTGCTCAGCGTTTCCAGAAACGACAGCGCCTCGGTGCTGGCATAATCGCCCTGCATGGTGCCCACAAATACCAGCGCCTGCACGTTATCCAGCTGGCGCACCGGCACCATCAGCTCGAAGCTTTCCCAGGCGTCGCCCAGGCCCAGCTCTTGCACCAGGCAGGTGGGCTGATGGCACCAGCCAGCTACTTCGGCAGGCAAAAAGTGTGAGTCGGCGGCCAGCGAGGTTCCAAAATTCACCTTGAGCCGATAAGCGCCCTCATCGAGCACGTAGAGGGCTAGCCGGCGCACACCGAGCTGCCCAATAAGCGTGAACTGGTAAATCTTGTACAGGTCTGCCTCGGCCGAATCGTGGGTGATGGCCTGCGTAACTTCCAGTAGCGCACCCAGTTCCCGCTCCTTCAAAAACAGGCGCTTTTCGAGGCTGGCGACTGACGCAGTGTGAGGGAGCATTGGCAGAGAGAAAGCCGGCGGCTTGTAAGCCGGGCAGCGATGAAAGTAATTGAGAAGCTATTGCAATAATACGGCCAGCCGCCTAAGCAGCTGCTTTCGCATTTAAGTAAGCTGAGTTTTAGGGTCAAACGCGTCGCGCAGGCCATTGCCCAGCACGTTAAAACTCAACACTAACAGACTGATGGCCAGGCCCGGCAGCAGCGTTAGCCACAGGCCGGCCTCGGTGCCCAGCAGGTCGTAGCCTTCTTTCACCATCAGGCCCCAGCTAGGGGCAGGCGGCTGCACGCCCAGGCCCAGAAAGCTCAGGCCGGCTTCGAGCAAGATGGCGGCGGCAAAATTGCTGGTAGCCAACACAATGAGTGGCCCGCGCAGATTGGGCAATAAGTGCACAAAAATGAGCCGGCTGGTGGGCAGCCCTAGCACCCGCCCGGCCTCAATAAACGTGGCCGAGCGCAGCCCCAGCACCTGCCCGCGCACTACCCGCGCCACATCGACCCACATCGTGAGGCCCACGGCTACAAAGCTGACCCACACGCCTTTGCTATCGAGGGCCAGCGAAATACCAATGACCAGCATAATGCCCGGAATACTCCACACGACGGTCATCAGCCCCAGCAGCAGGCTATCGACCCAGCCGCCAAAATAGCCGGCCACGGCCCCCACCGCCACGCCAATAACGAGCGAGATAAGCACTGCTACCAGCCCAATGCCCAGCGAGATACGCGTGCCCAGCAGCAGCCGGCTCAGCTCGTCGCGCCCAGCTTTGTCGGTGCCTAGCCAGTAGCGACGGGTTATGGTGTTGCCGGTTGTTGCGGGCCGCTGGCTCGTTGAAATGACTTCGTCTTTCACCTGAGGCGGGCGGCCGTGCAGCCACACTTGCAAGGCATTGCCAGGCGAGTCGGCATTGGGGTCGGGCACCTGGCGAAGGCTGGCCACGAAGCCGGGCGGCTGCTTTTGCAGCTGCACCAGGCCATTGTTGGCGTTGGGCGAGTTATCGGGCAGTATCCAGTAGCCCAGCAGCGCCACTAGCGCGCACAGCCCGATAAAGACCAGCCCGGCCAGGGCGGGCCGGTTGGCCCACAGGCGCTGGCGCACGTAGTAGCCGGGCGTGCGCGCCGGGGGCGGCACGACCACGGCCGTATCGGGGGCGGCGGGCAGGCTATCGGGCAAGGTAGGCGCGGCAGCCACGGCTAGCGGGTATTGTGCTGAAGCAAGCCCTCTTTGGAGGCGAGGTAGCTGGCATCCTGGCCCAGGGCGCCAAATGAGGTAGGCTCATAGGCCAGCTCGGTGTCGGGGTCGGGCCAGTAGTAGCGTACCAGGCCGCGCTCGAGCAGACCGCCGAGCAGGGCTAGCAGCTCGGGCGCGGGCAACCCGGTTTTTTCGCGCAGCACCCGGAAAGGCGTTACGAAATATAATTCGTCTAAGAGGTCAAATTCAGCGTCGTTCATGGCTGGCAAAAGTAGTAGCGCGGACTTTGTAGTCCGCGCCGGGAGTGGCCGAAACGCGGACTACAAAATCCGCGCTACTGCACCCGGCGCACCCGCAGGTAGTCGAGCATGGCTTGGTTCACGGCGCCGTTCATGTTGGTATTGGCCGTTTCGTAGGTGAGGCTGAGTACGTTTTTGCCCTTCGCCAGACGCACCAGGATGGGGTTTGAAAAGCCCCAGTTGCTCCATTCATCTACCCCACGCTGGGGCAGCACCACGGTGCCTAGCAGCTTATTCTGCCCATCGCGCAGCGTGCGGATGGCGCACTTGTTATTGGTGTTGATGGGCCCATTGCCGTTGGCGTAGCGAAAGTCGAGGGCATAAAGCCCAGCTTCGGGCACCTGCACCGGAATGGTCAGGTCGGTATTCTTTGTGACACTGACTTCTACGAAACCTTTGCCGCTAAAGCCCTTGTAGGCGTAGGTAGCGGCCGGGGCCACCGTTTCGAGCTGCACCTCAGTGGCGGGCGGCCCTACCGGCAGCGGCTCGCTGGCGAACGATTCCAGACCCTTATTGTCGATGGCGATGACCTGGTACTCAGCGAAGCCACCGGCCGGCACGGCGTAGGTAGTGGCACCGCTGGCATTCACGGGCTGGCCGTTTTTGAGCACCCGATAGGTTTGGGCATCCTTGATGGCGGGCCAGCTGAGCTGGTTGCCCGCTAGGGTCACCTGCGGCGTTTCGGGGCTGAAGAGGTTAGCCACGAGGTTAGCCACGCGGTTGGCCGTAGCGGTAGCCGGCGCCCGGCTTTTGAGGATGATGCGCAAAGCGTGCACGCCACTGAGGCTAGCGGGCACGGCGGCCCCGGCCAGGGGCTTGCCGTCGAGCTTAATTTCTTGTATCTCATTGCCATAGCCCAGCATCTCGATATTGAGCACGGCGCGGCGATACTTGAAGTTCAAGAGCTTGCGCTCGCCCTGCAAGGCCTGCGGCACAAAGGGCCGAAATACCAGCCGGTCGGTTTCATAGTGCATGCCAAACAGCACTTTATACACCAGGCCCAGGCTGCCCGACAAACTCCAGAGCATGTTGCTGGAGTTAATCTGGGTGCCGGCAAAGTCGCCGTTGCCGGCCACAAAATTCTCTTTGTTGGTCAAGAACAGCGCGGCCGGCCGATACACGGCGGCGATGCTTTCCATGAGGGAGGCTTCATTGCCAGACTTGGCGGCCGCTAGGGCCCAAAAGCTCTGCACAAAGGGCCACACCGCATCGTTGTGGTAGGGCGGAATACCCGGAATCTGCGGGTAGATGCACGAAATACCGAACGGCACCGTGGGCGTTTTTTCCACCACCGTGCGGGCCCGGCTAGGGTCGGCTACGTCGAATAACACGCTAAGAGCCTCCCCCAGCGCTTCGGCCCGGGGCGACACCACCGGGAACACCCGGCCGTAGCGGTACTGGCCGTAGTAGCCGGCCTTGTCGAGCCACAGGTGCTGGTTGATGGCCTGCTTAATGGTGGCCGCGGTCTGCTCGTGGGTGCTGGCTACCGCCGTTTGGCCAAGCTCGTGGGCCATGAGGGCCAGCACGGTATTGGCCTGGAAATGAACGGCATTGGTGCCCAGGTTTTCGCTCTGGTAAATATCAACCGGCTGCATCCAGCGTGGGTAGGTTTCCTCACGCCAGTCCAGAAACGACGACTCGCCACGCACCAAGCCAGTAGCCGGGTCGTAGGCATTCTGGGCGTCTTCTTCGAGGGACTTTTTAACGACCGGGTACACTTTGCGCAGCCAAGCCTGGTCGCCGGTCACCTTGTAGATTTCCCAGGCCGCCACAGCCCAGATAACGCGGTCGGTAGAACAGGGGTAGGCCCCGCCGGTGCCCGTATCCTGAATAATGCGACCCTCGGGGCTCACCTTGCGCAGCAGGCTTTTCATGGCCGACTTGGGCTGCAACGTAGCCTGGGCCAGAATGATAGAGTAGCTGATGTCGCGCGTCCACACGCCGGCCCACTCCTTGCCGGTGCGGAAGGTGCTGTCGGGCTCCACGGCGCGGCGGGCTTCTTCCAGGGCCAGGTTGTAGAGCGCGTCGGCTAGGGGGTAATCGGAGGTATACTGCGGAAAATCGTCGGTATTAATGGTTTTCTTCCACTGCTGGGCGGTGGTTTTGGCGGCCTCGGGCTGGTTTAGCGTCAGCGTCACCTCATAGATGCCGTCGCCATCGGGGTCGTGCATTTCCAGGTCGGGCTTGTTCACGAGGTTGTCAAAATCCCAGCTCAGCGGGGCCGGCGTGCCCGCCACCAGCACCTTCTTAAAGTCTTGCTTATAAATCTTTTCGCCCTTGAAGGTGGTGTAGTAGCCCTGCTTGGCGAAGGCATCGAGCACCGGCCGTAGGTCAACCCGAATCTTCACCTTCGTATTAGGTGCCAGGTACTGGCCGCTGGGCACGGGCCGGGTATCGACGTAGCGCTGGCCGAAGGGAATAACGGGCGTCTCGATAGCCGCGCCGGGCGTGGCGGGCAAGGCCAGAAACACATTGTCCTGGCCAGGCGGCAGCTCGTTGTCCTTGCCGTTGAGGCAGAACTTGAAGGTGATTTGCGGGTTCTGGGTTTCGTTGGCGGGGCTACGGTAGTTCGAGTGCAGCTCAGTGGCCGACACGGCGCGGGCGTGGTTCGGGCCCTGCACCACGCTGTCGCGGTACACGGTGTAGGCCTCGGAGTGCCAGATGGCGCCGGCCGGAGTAGCAGTGGCCGTCTGGCCGGTGCCGGACTTCGACTGGCAGCTGGCCAGCAGCAGGCCGCTAGCCAGCACGACCGCACTCAACTCGTAGTAATTCATTTTGAATGGCTTATTAATGTATAAAGCAAACTTCGTCTGTCATTGCGAGCGCAACGCGGCAATCTTTCCTTCACGCCAGGGATACTACTCCAACAACAAGGAAAGATTGCTTCGCAAGCTCGCAATGACAGACGAAGTATTGCTTGCCTGTTCAAGCTAGCCCACCTGCATGCCTACGGCCGCCAGGGCCCGCCAGAAGCTGGGGTACGACTTGCGCACCACCAGCGGCTCGTGCACCAGCAGCGGCCCGCGCATGGCTAGGGGTGCAAAAGCCATGGCCATGCGGTGGTCGTCGTAGGTATCAACAGCTTGACCATCAACGTGAAAATTAGCCGATTGCACTTCAAACACTCCCGGCGCCACCTCGGGCATATCGGCGCCGAATTTGCGCAGTTCCTGCTGAATGGCCGCAATGCGGTCAGTTTCCTTGATGCGCAGGCTGTCGAGGCCGGTGAGGCGGCGCGGGCGGCCTAGTGCGGCGGCTACTACGGCCACCGTCTGGGCCAGGTCGGGGCAGTCGGAGAAATTGGTGGTAGGGGCATCCACCGGCGGCGGTGCCAGCGGCCTCTGCGTGAGGCTAGCGCCGCTGCCATCGGCCCGGAACTCAGTAACCACCCCTAGCGGCTGCATGATAATCTGGATAACGTGGTCGCCCTGCCACGACTTTTCGCGCAGGCCCGGCAGCAACAGGCTTGACCCAGCCGGCGCCAGGGCCAGCAGCGCATACCAGTAGCTGGCCGCCGACCAATCGCTCTCCACCGTGTAGTCGGCCGGGCGGTAGCCGCCGGGCTGCACCTCAATCACATCGCGCCCTACTTCGGTGGCGGCAGCGCCGAAGTGCTGCATCAGCTTGAGCGTCATTTTGATATAAGGCCGCGAGCCTACCTCGCCGGTGAGGCGCAGGCGCAGGCCGCCGGGCAGCATGGGCCCTACCATCAGCAGGGCCGAAATGTACTGGCTGCTCACATCGCCGCGCACCGCCAGCTCGGCCAGCTGGCCCGCCGGCGCCGCCACCGGCTGGCCGCCAAAGCGCAGCGGTGGGTAGCCTTCCTGCTCTACGTACTCGATGCTGGCCCCTAGTGCGCGCAGGGCATCGACCAAGATGGCAATGGGGCGCTGCTTCATGCGGGCCGCGCCGGTGAGGGTACCGCGCCAGCCGGTCACGGCCAGGTAGGCCGTCATGAAGCGCATCACGGTGCCGGCGTCTTCGGCGTCGAGGTGGTCGGTGCTGGCGGCCTGGGCTAGCAGGCGCTGCATCAGTACGGTATCGTTGGCTTCGGAGAGGTTGCTGAGGGTGCCGCCGCCAGCCAGGCGTTGGAGCAGTAGGGCGCGGTTGGCCTCGCTCTTAGAGGCGGGCAGATGGGCGGTGCCGGTGAGCGGGCCGCCCGGCCAGCGCAGAGATTGATTGGTCATGTCAAGATGCAGAAAAACAGAATATTACTCCGTTTTACTTGGTTAAATAAGCGCGCAGCGAGTCTTCTATGTCGGCCACTGTCACGGCCTGGTCAAAAATGCCGTGGCCAATGCCTTGTAATAGAGTGCACTTGATGACGTCGCCCTGGTTTTTTTTGTCGTGCCGGGCGTAGGCCGCTATTTCGCCAATTTCATTTTCAGCAAAGCCTAGCGGCTCAAAGGCGGCAGCTACTACCTCGCGCACCTGGGTCAGCTCTGCGGCCGAGAGCAAGCCGCGCTGGGCGGCGAGCCAGCTCTCGCACACCAGGCCCGCCGCCACGGCTTCGCCGTGGCGCACGGCGCGGCCGGGCTGGGCCAGCAGGTAGCTTTCGAGGGCGTGGCCCACGGTATGGCCGAAGTTGAGCAGCTTGCGCGGCCCGCTCTCGTGCGGGTCCTGGGCCACAATCTGCCCTTTAATAGCCACCGAGTGGCGAATGATGGGCGTCCAGTCGGGCACGGCTGCCACGGCTAGCCCCCGCAAATCGGCAAAAGCCGCCGCATCGGCAATGAGCGCGTGCTTGATGACCTCAGCGTAGCCCGAGCGCAGCTCGCCGGCCGGCAGCGTACTCAGAAAAGCGGGCTCCATAAACACCGCTTCCGGCTCCTGAAACACGCCGATATGGTTTTTAAAGCCCTGAAAGTCAACACCAGTCTTGCCGCCTACTGCCGCATCTACCTGGGCTAGCAGCGTAGTAGGCACCCCGATGCAGCGCAGCCCGCGCTTGTAGGTAGCCGCGCAAAAGCCGCCCAGGTCGGTAACCACGCCGCCGCCCAGGCATACTAGCAGCGCGTGGCGGTCGGCTTCGTGCTGAGTCAGCCAGTGCCATACTTCTGTGCAGGTAGCCAGCGTTTTATGCTCCTCCCCGGCCGCGATGGTTAGCAGTTCGTGGGCGGGCAGATACGCCGCCAGGCGTGGGTAGCAGTCGCGGGCGGTGTTGGCATCGGCCAGCACAAAGAGGCGGCTCGGTGGGGCTATTCGCAGGCGCTCGGCTAGGGCGGGCAGGGCCTCGGGGCCGATGATAGGCGGGGTACTCAATGGCAAAGCGGGGAAGTAACGCGGGTGCAAATAAACGGCGGGCCAGCCCATGCTAATTCGCCAGAGCATGCAACGCTTCTCCGGCGCGGCGCCTCCCTGGTAGTATCCGCCCTCTTCTTTCCACGTCGCGATGCGAAAACTACTACTCTATGGCTTGCTGCTGAGCGCGGCGCAACTGGCCACTGGCTGCCAGCAGGATGTCGACATCGGGCCAGCTAGCTACGACGAGTTGGCGCTGGCCGCCGGCCATTGGGAATGGGACCAGTCGACGCTGGGCTGGGCCGGCAACCGCAGCCCCGCCACCGAGGGCTACACGCGCCAGTTGGTATTCGGCGCGGGTGGAAAGCTATTGCTGCGGCGCCGAGGCCAGCCCGACTACCACACTACGTACCAGCTTTCGATGGGCACGCTGCCGCGCTGCGGTATGGGGCCGGCTAGCCTACCTATCATCACCTATTCGACCCAAGAAGAGAAGCTGCCCAACAACGAGCGCAGGACTTACACCATCGAGCAGCGCAACAGCCAGCAGGTGCTACGCATCGTCGGCGAGGATGCGTGCGTGGATGGCGGCGCCATCGAAACCTACCACTGGGTGGCCGATTAGCCGATTATTTACGTAGCCTTACCCCGCTATGAAGAAGCTTTTTCCCTGCTGCTCGCCGCTAGCCTCGCCGGCTGCAAGCACGCTGCCGACTCGCCCAGCCCCGACCCCGGCACCCTGGCGGGCTCCTGGCGGCTTACCGACCTGACGTGCTACTGCCCGGCCGCGCCGCTGCCCAGCGAAACGCTGACCCTGGAAGCCAACCAGCACTTCACGGTGCTGCGCGACGGCAAGGTCGATGCCGCCGGCACGTACGCCTTTAGCACCAGGGCCACTTGTGGCGGCACGGGTAGTTTGCCGCTGCTGGTGTTTACCAACACGGCCACTAGCATGCTGCTCAGTCCGGCCACTTATTCACTGAACAACGGCACGCTCGTCATCGACCACGGCGGGCCGTGCGATGCGCCCGTCAAGACCTATCGCCGGGTGCAGTAGCCAGGGCCCTATAGACCCGGCCCTAGGTTTACGGGCCCGTCGATGGGCCGGCCGTTGAGCACCTGCGTTTGCTGCCGAATGCTTTCGATGTGAATAAGCTTGTAGAGCTCACCCACAAATTTTTCGTCGATATTCAGCTTTTTGCCCCACTCGGGGCGGGTTTTGAAGATTTCCTGCCAGCGCTCCAGCTGCAAAATCTTCACGTTGTTCTCCTTCTTATACTCGGCCAGTTCCTGAATGAGGGCCATGCGCCGGGCCAGCATCTCCAGGATTTCGTGGTCGGCCGTGTCCATTTTCTGGCGCAGCTCCTCGGCCTTGTTGCGGTAGTCGACGTTGTCGCTGGAGCGGTAGCGGTATTTCAGCTCGCTCAATATTTCCTGCAAGCGGGCGGGCGTCACCTGCTGGGCGGCGTCGCTGAGCGCGTGGTCGGGGTCGGGGTGCGTCTCGATGATGAGGCCATCGTAGTCGAGGTCGAGTGCCTTTTGGGCAATGGGCAGTAGCAAGTCGCGCGAGCCCCCGATGTGGCTAGGGTCATTAATAAGCGGCAGCTCCGGAAAGCGCGTTTTCAGCTCAATCGGAATGGCCCAGGTGGGCGCGTTGCGGTAGCGTGAGGGCGCAAACGTGCTGAATCCCCGGTGAATAGCCGCCAGGTCGCGGATGCCGGCCCGCTCCAGCCGTTCCAGCGCGCCCACCCACAACGCCAAGTCGGGGTTGACGGGGTTTTTCACCATCACGGGCTTGCCGGTGCCGGCCAGGGCGTCGGCCAATTCCTGCACCGCAAAGGGGTTGACGGTGGTGCGCGCCCCAATCCAGAGCACGTCGATGTCATGCTTCAGCGCATCTTCCACGTGCTTGGGCGTGGCTACCTCAATGGCCATGGGCAGGCCGGTTTCCTGGCGGGCAGCTTGCAGCCAGGGCAGGGCGGCCGAGCCCCGGCCTTCAAAGCCGCCGGGCTTGGTACGGGGCTTCCAGATGCCAGCGCGGTACATATCAGCCTGGCCGGCCGCCTTGAGGGCGCGGGCCACGGTGAGCACCTGTTCTTCCGATTCGGCCGAGCAGGGGCCGGCGATGATGAGGGGTTGGCCCTTCTGGGCTAGCCGACGGGTAAAGTAGGTGTCGGCGGCGGTAGTAGTTTCCATTCAAAAAATAGCAGCGGCTCTGTTAGCCGGCGCGCGGTAGCTCATGCAGGCCCCGCCCCGCTGGGCGAGCACCCGTACGAAAGCCTAAAAGTAACCCGGCCGGGGCAAATAGGGTTTTCGCTAGGGGGCGTACCTTCGTATACCTGCACTACCCTACCCCACTCCCTCTCACCCGCCTTGCTTTTTTACCATGCCCGCTAATCCTGCCGTGCCCGCGCCGCCCGTGGCCCCTATCTCCTTCGAAGACACCCGGATTGCCTTCGAATCGAAATCTGATGCTGACCTGCGCAAGATGTACGCCCTGTTTGCGGCCATGAACAACGGCAGCCTGGTAAAAGCCGGCGGTGGGCTGATGCAGTCAGCCCTGAAATTTAATTTTCCGGGCACCAAGTTTCTCATCAAGCACAGCATCTTCCGGCAGTTTTGCGGCGGCGAAACCATCGAGGAATGCAAGCCGGTGATTGCCGAGCTGGGCCGCTACCACATCGGCACTATTCTCGACTACTCGGTGGAGGGCACCGGCAACGACCGCAGCTTCGACCGCACCCGCGACGAAATCCTGGCTACTATTGCCTTGGCGGCCACCACGCCCAACATTCCGTTCTCCGTTTTTAAAGTAACGGGCCTCATGCCCACCGTATTGCTCGAAAAAGTACAGGCCGGGGCTGCGCTCACGCCCGATGAGCAAGCCACCTTCGAGCGGGGCCGCCAGCGCCTTGATGCGCTGTGCGCCAGCGCGCATCAGCACGGCGTGCGCCTCTTTGTGGATGCCGAGGAAAGCTGGTTTCAGCAAACCATCGACGACCTGGCCGAAGACATGATGCGCCGCTACAACCAGGAGCGCGCCATTGTGTGGAACACCTACCAGCTCTACCGCCACGACCGGCTCGATGCCCTAAAGGCGGCCCACGACCGCGCTGTGCAGGGCGGTTACTATCTGGGGGTGAAGCTGGTACGCGGCGCTTACATGGAAAAGGAAGCCCGGGTGGCCCAGCAGCGCGGCTACCAGAATCCTATCAACCCCAGCAAGCAGGCCACCGACGACCTATATAATGAAAGCCTGCGCTACTGCGTGCAGCACGTTGACCGCATCAGCCTGTGCGCCGGCACCCACAACGAGACCAGCTCCCTGCTGCTCACGCACTTAATGCAGCAAGCGGGGCTAGCCCCCCAGGATGAGCGCGTGTGGTTTGCCCAGCTCTACGGCATGAGCGACAACCTGAGCTATAACCTGGCCCACGCCGGCTACCACACCGCCAAGTATGTGCCCTACGGCCCCGTAGAGGCCGTGATGCCTTACCTGCTGCGGCGTGCCAACGAGAACACGGCCATCGCGGGCCAGAGCAGCCGCGAGTTTCTGCTGATTCAGAAAGAATTGCGCCGCCGTCAGGGCCGCTAGCCCCCTAGTAGCAGCCAGCCAGGCAAATACTGGATTTTTACGGGCTAGCCGCTGCTTTTTGCAACGTAGGCCTGATTTTTGGTATCTTCTTCCGGCTTATTTGCAGGCTCGGCCCACAAGTGCTTGCCTACTAGCTGACAATTATTGCCGCGTTTTTTCTTTCACCCCCAGCTAACGCATTGGCCCGGCTGGTTGGTGCTAGCGTAAGGCCATTCGTCTTCTTCCATGATTAACCGTCTTCGTCACTACCTCATCCGCTATGCCCGGCAGCAGGCCGGCACGGTCAGCTACCTCACGCTGGTGCACGAGTCCGAACTAGGTCTGAACTTGGATATCTCGCACGAAAAATCGCGGCTCAATGAGATGCTGGCCGAAATCTCTACCGAGGAATATGCGGCCGGCCGGCCCCTATTAAGTAGCCTTGTGCGGGTGCAAGGCTCTAAGGGACAAGGCGATAATTTCTACAAGCTATGCGAGCGCCTGGGCATGGGCGAATGGCGCAGCCTGAAGCAGGATGAAAATTTTCTGAAGGGTTTAATAAAAGAATGCCGGGAGTTTTGGCAGCAGGAAGCTAACTACGAGCAGTACGCACTCAATACTGCCACCAGCTAACAGCATATTTATCAACATTATAAATCATTTTAAAGCCTTGGCCAGCGCCAAGGCTTTTTTACTTGCCGGCCGCGGCCGGCTGGCTGGCCGTCGGTGGCACTTCGCAACCCCCGCTTCGTTCACCCCGTTTAGAACCTCGGAAGCCGGACGATAGTCCTGGCGCTTATTACTCACCCCACCCCTTTTCCGATGAACACCAACGATGCAAACAACCCGATGAATTCTGGTACCGGCGCTGGCGCCAACTATGGTACCAGCAACACCGGCACTGGCCTCGGCAATAGCGGCACTACCAGCAACGAAAGCACCAGCTACAACGCTGGCACCGACTACAGCAGCGCCACTGGCGGCAGCACTTCTTCGGACGCTAACACTTTAGATTCTACTTCTACTAGCCCCATGTCAACGACTTCGCCCACCACCCCGACCAATTCGACCGATTCTACCTCGCGTCCTGGCGATGACTATTCGGCTACCCAAAAGGGCGGCGAAATTGCCGGTGATGCCGGTGCCGCTGTAGGCCGTGGCATCGATGCAGTACAGAACACCGCTTCGCGCGCTGGCCACGCTGTAGAGGATGCCGCTACCGGCACCCGCGACAGCTACGATGGCGACTACTCAAAAAATAATACCACTACCAACTCGATGGGTACAGACTCTTCGCGCCCCGGCGATGACTACTCGGCTACCGCTAAAGGTGCCGCAGTAGCTGGCACGGCTGGTGCCGCTGTAGGCCGTGGCATTGATGCAGTACAGAACACGGCCTCGCGTGCCGGCCACGCTGTAGAGGATGCCGCTACCGGCACCCGCGATAGCTACGATGGTGATTACACCCACACGAGCGGCATTTTCCGCGACCGCAGTAGCGCTGAGAAAGCTTACCAGTCGCTGCACGAGCGCGGCTACGGCAAAGACGACGTGAACCTAATGATGTCGGATGAAACCCGCAAGACGCACTTTGGTGACAACACTGCTCACACTGACCTTGGCGACAAAGCCATGGAAGGTGCTGGCGTGGGCTCGGCCATCGGTGGCACGGCTGGCGCTATCATTGGTGCTATCGCCGCCATTGGTACGTCGGTAGCCCTGCCGGGCCTTGGCCTTATCATTGCTGGCCCGCTGGCCGCTGCCCTAGCTGGTGCCGGTGCCGGTGGCCTCACGGGTGGCCTGGTAGGCGCCCTTGTAGGCTCGGGTATCCCCGAGGAGCACGCTGCTGAGTACGAAGAAGGCATTAAGAACGGCGGTATTGTAATGGGCGTGAAGCCCCGCAACGCCGAGGATGCCAAGTATTTTGAAGAGCAGTTCCGCAACAACAACGCTGATAAAGTTTACCGCTACTAAGCAGTCTTGCTTTTAGCTTTCAAAAAGCCTCTCCCAGCCGGGAGAGGCTTTTTTGTGGCTGCTCCTCAGTGGCTAGCCCACCTATCTGCACTATCCCTTGCAACATCTGGGCAGAATGCCTGTCTGTGGAGTACTTGCCGCCAGCCTTTGGTGTGCAGCCTGCGCTCCCTTCCCACCCGGCCCTAGCCAGCGCACACTTCCTAATGAATTATTAGTGAAGCAGTTGGCAAGATAGTTAATATGCCTCATGGTGCAACTATTCCTGCGAAATGCAGTTTTTAGTGCATAATTCGGGCGTGCGCTACAGAATTTATTGGTCGAACAAGTAGCTGGGCAACTGCCTGAGAAGAGCTTATGTGGATAGTACGGTTGGCCTTGGCGCGGCCCTACACCTTCGTGGTGATGGCGCTGCTTATTCTAATTGGGGGCGTGCTGACAATTCAGCGCATGGCGGTCGATATTTTCCCCAACATTCCGATTCCGGTGGTGGGCATTGTCTGGACCTACGCAGGCATCTCGCCCGAGGAGATGAACCAGCGCGTGGTGATACCCGTGGAGCGGGCTATCACCACTACGGTGAGCGACGTGGAGCACCAGGAAAGCCAGAGCCTGAAGGGCATCGGTCTCATCAAGGTATTCTTTCAGCCGGGGGCTAGCCCCGATGCGGGCGTGGCGCAGCTCACGGCTATTACCCAAACGCTGCTGCGGGTGCTGCCGCCCGGCATTACGCCCCCGCTCATTATTCGCTATTCGGCTTCTAATGTGCCGATTGCGCAAACCTCGCTCTCGTCTGAGACGCTCGGCGAGTCCGATTTGTTTGACGCGGCCAATGCGTTCATCCGGCCGGGCCTGGCGGTGGTGCCGGGCGCCTCCGTGCTGCTGCCCAACGGCGGCAAGCCCAAGCAGGTGATGGTAGACCTCGACCCGCAGAAGCTGGCCGGCAAGGGCCTCAGCGCCAATGATGTAGTAAACGCCCTCACGACCCAGAACCTGACCGTGCCCGCTGGCTCGGCCAAAATTGGCAACCGCGAGTACGACGTAAAGCTGAACTCCAGCCCCGAGGCCATCGCCACGCTCAACGACCTGCCCATTCAAACCAAGAACGGCGTCACGACTTACATCCGCGATGTGGCGTTTGTGCACGAGGGCGCGGCGGTGCAAACCAATATTGTGCGCCAGAACGGCCGCCGCACCGCCATCATTCCTATTCTAAAAAGCGGGGCCGCGTCGACCCTAGCCATCATCGACAACATCAAGAAAACGCTGCCGAATATTCAGGCCAATGCGCCGCCGGCGCTGAATATCAAGCTGTTGTTTGACCAGTCGTTTTTCGTGCGGGCCAGCATCAAGGGCGTTATTATCGAGGCCAGCATCGCGGCGGCCCTCACGGCGCTCATGATACTACTGTTTCTGGGCTCGTGGCGCTCTACGCTCATCATTGCCGTCAGCATTCCGCTTTCTATCCTGGTCAGCATTATCGTGATGAATATTCTGGGCCAGACCCTGAATATCATGACCTTGGGTGGCCTCTCGCTGGCCGTGGGCATCCTGGTAGACGATGCCACGGTGGAAATCGAGAACATTCACCGCAACATGGGCCAGAAGAAGGGCCTGAAGCGCAGCATCCTGGACGGCGCGCAGCAGATTGCGACGCCGGCGCTCGTGGCCACGCTGGCCATTTGCATTGTGTTTGTGCCGGTGTTTTTCCTGGGTGGCGTGGCTTCGGCCATTTTTGCCCCCCTAGCCACGGCTGTGATTTTTGCCATGCTGGCCTCGTACATCCTCAGCCGGACGCTGGTGCCGACGCTGGTGATGTATCTGCTGCGCAAGGAGTTGCCCATCTACCACGCTCAGGAGGAAGAAGATGTACCGAGCGCGCACTTCCGCAACGGCCGTGCCGTGACGCAGATAGAGCGCGACCTGGCGCGCCTGCACCACCAGCAGTTTGAGAAGGAGCACCCCAGCGGTACGCCCGAGGAAGAAGCCGAAACGCCCATCACCGACGCCGAGCGCCGGGCCAGCGAAGGCATCAAGCAAAGCTGGGTGTGGCGCATTCACGAGGGCTTTGAGCATGGGTTTGAGAAGTTTAGGGCCAGCTACACCTCGGCGCTCGACTGGGCCCTGGCCCACCGCCCGATGGTGATAACGGCCTTTGTGGTGCTATTCGTGGGTTCGCTGGGCCTTTACCCGTTCATCGGCCAAAACTTCTTCCCCACCGTAGATGCCGGGCAGCTGCGCCTGCACGTGCGGGTGCCCACCGGCACGCGCGTCGAGGAAACCGAGCTTCGCTTCCGGCAGGTAGAGGGCGTTATCCGGCAGGTTATTCCGGCCCGGGAGCTGGACCTGGTGCTCGCCAACATTGGCCTGCCGGTAGTGCCCATCAACCTGCTGCTGAGCGACAACCCCACCATCGGGGCTGGCGACGGCGAGATACTGGTAAGCATGAAGGAGGACCACGGGCCAACGGCCGCGTACATCGAGCGCCTGCGCCACGAAATTCACCGGCAGTTTCCCGACCTCATCATCTTCTTCCAGCCGGCCGATATCGTCAATCAGACCTTGAACTTCGGCCTGCCCGCGCCCATCGATATTCAGGTGACGGGCCGCGACAAAGCAGCCAATCAGCGCATTGCCGGCGAGCTCAAGAAGAAAATAAGCAAGGTGCAAGGCGTGGTCGATGCCTTTATCTACCAGGCCTTTGACCAGCCGCAGCTGCGCCTCGACATCGACCGCGTGCGGGCCCAGCAGGCGGGCCTGGCCCAGCGCGACATCGCCAACAACGTGCTCGTGAACCTGAGCAGCAGCACCCAAACCAACCCCAACCAGTGGCTGAACACCCAAACGGGCGTCAACTACACGGTAGCGGTGCAAACACCCCCTAGCCAACTCGGCAGCATCAACGAGCTGGGCAATATCACCGTGACGGGCCCCGGCCAGCCGGTGCCGCAGCTGCTCACCAACTTTGCCCAGCTGCGCCGCACCGAAACCACGGCCGTGGCCTCCGATTATAATATTCAGCGCACCGTAGACCTCTACTCGAGCGTGAGCGGGCGCGACCTGGGTGGCGTGAGCAAGGACGTGCGCCGCATCATTGCCGAGGCCGAAAAACACCTGCCCAAGGGCACGACCATTGTGCTGCGCGGCCAGGCCGAGTCAATGCGCACCTCGTTTATCGGGCTCGGGCTCGGGGTGGCCGGCGCTATCCTGCTGGTGTACTTGCTGATGGCCGTAAATTTCCAAAGCTGGCTCGACCCGCTTATCATCATCACGGCCCTGCCGGGGGCCCTAGCGGGCATCTTGTGGATGCTGTTTGTGACCCAAACCACGCTAAGCGTGCCAGCCCTGATGGGCGCCATTATGTGCATCGGCGTGGCCACGGCCAACTCGATTCTGCTCGTCACCTTCGCCAACGAGCGCCGCGAAGAAGAGCCCGACCTGAGCCCGCGCGACGCGGCCCTCGACGCCGGCTTCACCCGCCTGCGCCCGGTACTGATGACTGCCTTAGCCATGATTATCGGCCTGTTGCCGATGTCGCTGGGCATGGGCGAAGGCGGCGAGCAAAACGCCCCGCTCGGCCGCGCCGTGATTGGCGGGCTGATGCTGGCCACGGTTACCACGCTGTTTTTTGTGCCCATCATGTTCTCTTACCTCAAAAAGAAAGAGGAAGCACCAGCCGAAGCTGAGCCACAAGCGCAGGCGGCCTAACTCTATTAGCTAAAATACCGCCTAGCATTGCGCGCCCCCGCGAAGCAATGACAACGCCGGGTTAGCGACTTGCTCCCGTTTACAATACTTTATGTCAACCGAAGAAAAAACTGGCGGCACCGGCCGCTTCTGGCTGGTTATTCTCATCTTGCTTCTGGTATTTGGGGGCTTATTTCTGGTGGGGTTTCTGCCGCGCCTGCACCATAAAAAAGAGTTGGACGACGAAGCCCAACAGCAAAACACCGCCAAGCCCGTAGTGACCGTGCTGCCCGCCAAGGCCGCGCCCGACACCACCACCGTGACGCTGCCCGCCGACCTGCGCTCGAACCACGAAACGTTTGCCTTCGCCCGTGTCAATGGCTTTGTGCAAAGCTGGACGGCCGATATCGGCCAGCGCGTGCACCGGGGCCAGGTGCTAGCCACCATCGCCACGCCCGAAATCGACCAGCAGATTGCCCAGGCCCAGGCCAACCTCAGCCTGGCCCAAAGCTCGTACAACCGCCTCACCAGCGTCAGCTTGCCGGGCGCTATCTCCAAGCAGGAGCTTGACGCGGGCAAGGCGCAGTATGCGGCTCAGCAGGCGGTGGTGCGGCAGCTGCAGGCCCAGCGTGGCTTTCGCCAGGTAGTGGCGCCCTTTAATGGCGTTGTGACGCAGCGGAATGTGGAAGTCGGCACCCTCGTGACGGGCGGCAATGCCACCGGCACGCAGCTCTTCAAGATTGAGCAGACCGACACGCTGCGCGCTTTTGTGGATGTGCCCCAAAACTTCGTGCCCGGCATCCGGCGCGGCCTGCGGGCCGATGTGCTGGTGCCCGAGTTTCCCAATCAGCCCTTCGAAGGCCGGGTGGCCCGCGACGCGGCTTCGCTCGACGACCAGACCCGGACGCTGCGCACCGAAGTAGTACTGCCCAACCGGGGTGGTCAGCGCCAGCTGCGCGCCGGGGTATATGCTCAGGTGCGTTTCCGGCTGCCCCAAACCTCACCCAGCGTGCTCATCTCGGCCAATGCGCTGGTGCCGGGCATCGACCCCAAAGTGGCGGTGGTGCAGGATGGTAAAATCCACTTTCAGCCCCTCACGCTAGGCCGCGATTTTGGCTCGACCATCGAAGTAACCAAGGGCCTGCGAGGCGGTGAGCTGCTCGTCATCAACCCCGCCGAAACGCTGACCGAGGGCCTGGCCGTGGACACCAAGGCCGCCCCCAAACCCAGCAAGCCCGCCGGGCCGCCGCCCGCCAAGCCTCGCCCCAACGACCCCGATGCCCCGCGCGTGTCGTCGCCGGTAGCGAAGTAATTAGCGGCTTGGTAGTTCGTCCAGAATCACTTGTCATTGCTTCGCAGGCTCGCAATGACAGGCGACTTTTATTAATAGCGAAAGTTAGAATGCGTATTTCTGTTGCGTTGCTAGGCCTGGCACTGGGCGGCTGTGCCGTGAGCCACTATACTTATAACCCGCCCGCCGTGCCGGTGCCCACGGCGTATAAGAACACGGCGCCCGTCGATTCACTGGGCCGGGGCCGGGCCGAGGTGCCCGCGCCGGTAGCGGCTGATACGGCCCGGCCCCGCCAGCTTGCCCAGGCTCCTGCCCTACCTGCCTGGTGGGCGATATTCAACGACACGACCCTCACGCGCCTCGAAACCCAGGCCGCTAGCCTCAACTTTACGACCCGGGCGGCGGTGGTCCGCATCGACCAGGCCCGGGCGCAGCTGCGCGTGGCCGAGGCCCTGCGCGCGCCAGTGGTGGCGCTAGCCCCCTCGGTGTATAATACCCAGCTCTCGGCCCTGCGGCCGGTGCAGTCGTCGGTGATTCCGGCAGTGGCAGTGCAGCAAAATCAGTTTTATGTGCCGCTGAATGTCAATTACGAAGTAGACCTGTGGGGCCGGCTGCGGCGCGGGGCGCAAGCCGCCCGCGCCACCGAGCAGGCCAGCGAGGCCGACGAGCAAGCCGTGCGCCTCTCGGTGTCGGGCGATGTGGGCAATGCCTATTTCAGCCTGCGCGGCCTCGATGCCGAGCTGCTGGTGCTCGACAGCGCCCGCCAGGCCCGGCGCTACAACGTGCAGCTCACCAACGCCCGCTTTCAGGCGGGCGTCGATAACGAAATCGGGGTGCGCCGTGCCCAGACCGAGCTTGCTACTGTGGAGGCCAGCGCCATTGAGCTGCGCCGCCAGCGCGCCGGGCTGGTGGCCTCGCTGGCCACGCTTACGGGCAAGCCGGCCAGCAGCTTTGTGCTGCCCTCGCTAGCCCCCGATTCGGTGAGTTACCAGAGCGCCCTGCCCCTGGCCGACCACGCCCCGGCGCCCGCTAGCGCGGTGCCGCCGCTGCTGGTACCGCTGCCCAGCATTCCGGCCACGCTGCCGGCTAGCCTGCTGGCGCGCCGCCCCGACCTGCGCCGCCAGGAGCGCCTGCTGTCGGCCGCCGACCTGCGCGCCGACCAGGCCCGCCTCAACCGCCTGCCCACGCTGCTGCTCAACGGCTTCATCGGGCCGCAGGCCAAGAGCCTTGGCGAGCTGCCCAAGGTCGGCAATGCCCTCACCTACTACGTGGGCGGCGGTGTTAATATTCCGCTTTTTGACGGTGGGCGCCTGCGCGGGGCCGAGCAGCTGGCCCGCGCCCAGGGCCGCGAGCAGGAAGCCAACTACCAAGGCGCCGCCCTCACCGCTTACCAGGAAGTCGAAACGGCCCTGGCCAACGTGCGCGCCGCCGAAGCCCAGCTAGCCGCCCAGCAACGCGCCCTCACGGCCGCCCGCCTGGCCGGCCGCCTCACCCTGGAGCGCTACCGCCGGGGCCTCAGCGACTACTTTGCCGTGGTCGATGCCGACCGCCAAACCCTCGATGCGGCGCGCCTCGTGGTGCAAACCCAAACCACCCAACTGCGCGCCGCTGTGGCGCTGGTGCGGGCGCTGGGCGGCGGCTGGCAGCAATAGTGTTGGTACATGACTGCTGGCTTGTATGTTTGCGCTAGCCTCATCAATTCACCACTTTATGGCAGCGCGCAACATCATTTCCTGGGTTCTGCAAGTCCTCATCGGGCTGGCCTTTATCTTCTCGGGCGGCAATAAACTGCTGCACCTGACCGATACGGTCGATATGTTTGCCAAGCTGGGAATGCCGGCATTTGTTACGTACCTGGTGGCGGGTGGCGAGCTACTGGGCGGTATTGGGCTGCTGCTGCCGCGCTTTGTGCGGCCCGCGGCGCTAGGGCTTATTATCATCATGATAGGGGCCGTATTCATTCACGCGACCAAAATACCGGGCGGGCTGCTCCCCAAAGGCTTGCCGGCGCTGGGTCTTTTGCTGGGCCTGGTGATTATTCTGCTGCTTCGGCGGCCGGTGCTGGCCCGGTTGGCCTAGCGCACCGCAACATCTGGCGCCATTGGCGCTTTAGGTATTTAGTATCGCCGGGTTGGTAGCCCGGCGCTTTTTTTATGCAACTACTGTATTCTTATCTCCGGCGCTATTGGCCGCTGCTGGTGCTGGCCTTGGTATTAGCCGCTGTCAATCAGGTCTTTTCGCTACTTGACCCCTACCTGTTTCGGCGGCTGGTCGACCACTTTGTGCCCCGCACCGGCTCGGTGAGCGGCCTGATAAACGTTCCTTTCTGGCCCTTTTTCTGGCAGGCCATTCCCTATATCGGCGCCATGCTGGGCGTGGCGATGGTGAGTCGCATCGCCAAAAACTTCCAGGATTATTACGTCAACGTCATCACCCAGCGGCTAGGGGCACGCATGTACTCCGACGGCCTGCGCCACTCGCTCGACCTGCCCTACCAAGTGTTTGAGGACCAGCGCTCGGGCGAAACCCTGGGCAAGCTCCAGAAGGTGCGCATCGACGTCGAGAAGCTTATTCAAAGCTTTGTCAACGTGCTGTTTACGGCCGTGGTGGGCATCATTTTCGTGATGTGGTACGCCATCACGGTGTACTGGCCTATTGCCATTGGCTATTTCCTTACCATTCCGCTGCTGGGTATTCTGAGCTTTGCGCTCAGCAAGCGCATCAAGGTCATCCAGAAGACCATTGTGGGCGAAACCACGGCCCTGGCTGGCTCTACCACCGAGAGCCTGCGCAACATCGAGCTCATCAAAAGCCTGGGGCTAGCTCAGCAGGAAACCGAGCGACTGAATGGCATCACGGCCAAAATCCTGAAGCTGGAGCTGCGCAAGGTGCGCTACCTGCGCTCGCTGTCCTTTATTCAGGGCACGTTCGTGAATTTATTACGCAACATCATCATCTTGATGCTCTTGTACTTGCGGGTGCAAAACCACATCAGCCTGGGTGAGTTCTTCTCGTTCTTTATCTACTCGTTCTCCATTTTCGGGCCGCTGCAGGAGCTGGGTACCATCATCGGAACTTACCGCGAAACGCAGATTTCGCTGGGCAATTTCCAGACGATTCTCGACACGCCGCGCGACGTGAAGCCAGCTCACCCGCAGGCCGTGGGCCGCATCCAGCGCCTTGGCTTCGAGCACGTTACGTTTAAGCACCTTACCGCTCCGGCCCCGGCGCTATCGGATATCTCATTTGAGGTGAAGGTGGGCGAAACCATCGCCTTCGTGGGGCCTAGCGGCTCGGGCAAAACCACGCTCGTGAAGCTGCTGGTGGGCCTGTACCCCCCGCTGGTAGGCGAGATATTATACAACGGCATCCCGAGCAAAGATGTGGACCTCGACGTGCTGCGCGAGCAAATTGGCTTCGTAACCCAGGACACGCAGCTTTTCGCCGGCACCATCCGCGAAAACCTGCGCTTTGTGGCCCCCGAAGCCACCGACGAGGAGTGCCTACGCGCCTTGCACCAAGCCGCCGCCGACACCCTGCTGGCCCGCGCCCCCAAGGGCCTCGACACGGTGCTCGGCGAGGGCGGCGTGAAGGTGAGCGGCGGCGAAAAGCAGCGCCTCAGCATTGCCAGGGCCCTGCTGCGCCACCCCACCCTGCTGGTGTTCGACGAAGCCACCTCGGCCCTCGACTCGCTTACGGAGGAAGAAATCGGCCGCACGGTGCGCGAGCTCTCGGGCTCGCGCCAGCACATTACGGTGCTCATTGCCCACCGCCTGAGCACGATTTTGCACGCCGACCGCATTTTCGTGCTCGAGCGCGGCAAGGTGGCCGAAGCCGGCCGCCACGAGGAGCTGCTGGCGCAAAAAGGGCTGTACTACGCCATGTGGCGCCAGCAGATTGGCGAGCGCAAGGAAGTGGCGGTGGCGTAAATAGCGTTTCGTTCGAGTGGGCGGACCCCGCCCACTCGAACAAGCCCCCGCCGACACCCAGGCCCTGGAGCAGCGCCACCTCCGCCGCCGTGACCGCCCTCTACGGCCTCACGGCGGCGGAGGTGGCGCTGCTGGGCTAGCGGAGTAGGCGGCGGGGATAGGAAGCCGTCAATTAAAAATGAACGTCATGCTGCGCTTGTCGTTCATTTTAAACTTAGTAATTAATACCCCACGCTAGTTATCGCCAATCAGCATCTGCGCGCCGTTGCCCTTGCCCATGATGATGACCTTGGCGTTGGGCGAGGTGGCAATGGCCTGCTGGGCCTTGATGCTTTCGTACTGCAAGAGCTTGTCGCTCAGCTCGGTGTTCACAATGCGCTGGTAGTCGGCAATGCCCTGGGCCTCGACGCGCTTGCGCTCGGCTTCCTGCTTTTCCTTCTGCACCACAAACTGCATTTTCTGGGCGTCCTGCTCGGCCGAAATCTTGCTTTCGATGCTGCGCTTCACTGACTCGGGCAGCTGGATGTTGCGAATCAGGAGCTGGTCGAGCTGCAGGCCGTTGGTGCGAAAATCCTTTTCGATGGCCGCCAGAATGCGGGTCTGAAACTCCTCGCGCCGCGTCGAGTACAGCGCCACCGCGTCGTAGTACACGGCATTGTCGCGGATGCGGGTGCGGGCAATGGCGCGCA
The DNA here is from genome assembly GCF_017571525.1 of Hymenobacter sp. BT559. GTDB lineage: Bacteria > Bacteroidota > Bacteroidia > Cytophagales > Hymenobacteraceae > Hymenobacter > Hymenobacter ginsengisoli. The sequence continues at coordinate 53,454 of NZ_JAGETY010000015.1, forward strand.
CTATTTTATCCTGGTAGTCTTCGCCGATAGTGGAGAGAATTTTGGGTGCCTGGCTGGGCACCACGTGGTAGAGCACGGTGAGGTCAATCACGACCTCGAGCCCATCGGCCGAGAGCACCCGAATGGCGTCGTCGCCGGCCTGCTGCCCCTCGGTGCGCACCGCCGACATGGTGTAGTTCTGGGTGCGGGTGTCGAAGCGCGTCACGTCGACGAGTGGGTTTACCACGCTCAGGCCTGGCGCCAGCACCCGGGGCTGCACCTGGCCAAACAGCGTTTGCACGCCCACCTGCCCCACCCCTACCTGCACGATGGTGCTAAAAGCCAGCCCTAGCAGCAGCATGCCGCCTCCCAGGGCCAGGAGCCCGCCGCGCCAGTGCCCTAGGTTTTCGGAGTAGCGGTTGGCATTCAGGCCAAGGATGAGCACAATAAACCCTAAGAAAATGAGCAACATGGCAGGGAGAAATAAAGATTTGCGCAGAAGAAAGAACGTCAGGCAGACCACAGGGACGCATCTTGTCCGCATCGCTGGGTTTAGTACCCCTAGCGGAGTGAGCGAGAGGCTTCGCTGCGCGCTGCGCGACGTGCTGTTGTGGTCAGAAGTGCTTGAAATAAAACTGGGAGCCCGCAACCAAGCATCACTCGGGCTACCCATTGCATTAAAGGTACGGGGCGCCTTTCCGTTCAGCTTTTATCGCCGTTTTCAGGTAGGCATTACAGCTGATTATTCGCGTTAGCCGCAACTTTTCGCGTGCTTCAGCCGAATGAAGGGGTCATGCATTTTACCGTCATTACCCCCACCCACCAGCGGCGTGCGCTGCTGCCCGAAACCATTGCCAGCGTGCGAGCCAGCATTTCGGCCCCGCTCGATTTCTCGTTTGAGCACCTGCTATACCAGAATGGCCCCGACGACGGCACCGCCGCCGTGCTCACCGAGGCTGCCGCCCAGCCCTACCCGCCCCTGCGCCACTGGGCCCACCCTAGCCCCAAGCGCCCCGGCTTTGCGCGCAACGAGCTGAGCCAGCACACGCCCGCCGACGCCTGGGTGGTGCCCCTCGACGACGACGACCTGCTGCTGCAGCGCACCCTCTACCACTACGCCGCCCAGATTGAAGCCAACCCCGGCCAGCCCTGGTTCGTGGCCGATTTCCTGCGCGTCGACGAGCAGGCCCGCTACCTGCCCAATGAGGATTACTACGCCTGGAAGTTTGACTCGCCTACGGCCATGCTCACGGCTATTTTTCGGGCCGAGCATTTCATCCAGGGCAACGTGTGCTACAGCAAGGCCCTGCTCGACCAGGTAGGCGGCTACGACCCCGAGCTGGCCATGGCCGAAGACCTGGACCTGTACGTGCGCTTTTTGCTGGCCGGGCACCTGCCCGTGGTGTGCCCGCACTACAGCCACCTGCACCGCTTCCACTCGGCCAACGTGAGCCAGGGCGTGGACGCGGCCAAGCACAACGCCGACCTACGTGTCATTTATGATAAGTACGCCAAGCAGTTGCAGGCGCTAGGTATCGCGGCGCCGGGGGCCTAGCCCGAGCCATGGCGACAGTGAATTTAGCCGTGTTCATCGGGTAGCGGCCTGGGTTGAACGAGGCACTGAACCAGCGAAAGAAGGGACGAAGGACATTTGAGGACTTATGCGCCAGAACCCCTTCTCTCACTGCCTCCCACCCGCCAGCTCTGCCACCGCCCTGGGCGGTGTACCGGCCCGAACCACCATCGAGTACGTGCTGGATATAGCCTGCCCAATAGCCAAGCTGCGCGATTTTATGACCGATACCCAGCAGTGGCTGCCCTGGACTATGCCCACGCTGGAGTCGGTGCAGCCGCTGCCATTCGGCCAGTGGCTGCTGCGCACCTCGCGCAAGCTGCTCAAGCTGCGCCTCTGCCCCGTCACGAGCCCCGACGAGCTGCTGTATGAGCTGGTAGTGCCTGGCCGCGGCGGCTGCCAGGCGCAGGTGCGCATAGGCGCCACGCTCCGCGGCTGCCAGCTCAGCCTCACGCTTCGCAAGCATCAGCAGTTGCCCCTGCCGGCCTTTACGACTACCGCGCGCCACGCGCTGAGCGGCCTGCACACCCTAAAGCTGGTGCTGGAGCAAGATTAGCCCGCGCAAGCCGCTAGCCCAGCCTCTTGACAATAAGCCCAAACGGCTCTTAGGTATACCTGAGAGCCGTTTTTGCGTAAGCGCTTTATCATTCCTTCATGTATGCGCTTACCTGTTCTCGCTGTTCTGTCTTTCTGCTGGCTGGCCCTCACTACGGCCGCCGCCCAAACTGCTCCGCCAGCCCACACGGTTTTTTTACTCGGCAACACGGCCCAGGGCAACTTGCCCACCGCCCGCCTGCAACAGCTACGCCAAGTGCTGGAACAGCAAAAAAAGCCCTTCACGGTGGTGCACCTGGGTGATATAGTGGGCAACGAGGGCCTAGCCCCGAAGAAAGACTCGGCGCTGTCGGAGCAGGAAAAAAACCGCGCCGATGCCTTTATCAACCTAGTAAAAGGCCTGCCGCTAGGCAAAATCTTCTTCGTGCCCGGCGACAAGGACTGGGCCAACTCGGGCCGCCAGGGCCTGAAAGCTGTGCGCCGGCTAGAGAAGTATATTGAGAAGCAGCTGCCCGGCCAGAATGCCTTCGTGCCTACCAACGGCTGCCCCGGCCCCGAGGTGGTTGACGTGGCCCCGCTGGTACGCCTCGTGGCCCTGAACACGCCCTGGTTTACGCACCCCTACGACCGCCCCGAAGCGCCCGATACCGACTGCAAAACGCTGACCAAAGAGGAGTTTCGCGAGCAGCTGCAGGATATTATCGACGACACCAAGGGCAAAAACCTGCTGCTGGTGGGCCACCACCCGGTGGTGACCAACGGCGTGTATGGCGGCCACGAGCCGCTGAGCCGCCACCTGGCCCCGCCCGTGCTAGGCACCATTTACGCCGCCTACCGCCAAAACGTAGGCTCGCCGCGCGACCTGGCTAGCCCCGGCTACCAGGAGCTGCGCAAGGAGCTGCTCAGCAATACCTTGCGTACCAACCCCGGCGTGGTGTACGCCGCCGCGCACGACTACTCGCTGCAGCTCACGCCCTTTCAGGGTAGCTACCACCTGGTAGCCGGCAGCTTTGCCCAGAGCCAGCACGTGGGGGCTAGCAGCTCCTCGCTCTACAATAAAAACAAAGACGGCTACGCCGTGCTCGACTACTACGCCGATGGCACGGTGAAAAACCGCTTCTTCACCTTTGGTGAGGCTAGCCAGCCAGCCAAGGAAGCTTACGCGGGCACGCTGTTTCGCTCGCCCTGCGCCAGCGGCACCGACGCCGGTGTGCCTGTCAATTCCTTTATTACCGAGTGCCCCGGCGTATCCAAAACGCCCGCCGAGCAAAACCAGAGGTCGGCGCAAGCCAAGCCTGAGGCTCCCTTTCAGGAGTTCACGACCGTGGTGCCCGGCCCCGAGTACAAGGCCGGGGCTACCAAGCGCTTCTTTATCGGGCCGCTGTACCGCAGCTCGTGGCTAGCCCCGGTGAAGGTCAAAACCCTGGACCTGAACACCGAAAAGGGCGGCTTGCGGCCCTTCGGCCGCGGCGGCGGACGCCAGACCACCTCGCTCAAGCTCATCGCGGCCGACAGCTCGGAGTACGTGTTTCGCTCGGTGGATAAGGACGTAACCGGCATCTTGCCGCCCGAGCTACAGCGCTCGTTCGTGTCGGATATTCTTAAGGACATCACGGCCACGGCCAACCCGTATTCGGGCCTGCCTATCAGCGCGCTGCTCGACCACACCGACATCCTGCACGCCCGGCCGCGCCTGTTTCGGCTGCCCGACAACAGCCAGCTAGGCCCCTACCGCCAGGACTACGCCGGCCTGCTAGGAACCCTGGAGGACCGCCCCACCGACCCCAAGCCCAACCTGGCGGGCTTTGGCAAGGCCGATGAGGTGACGCGCTCGTTCAGCTTTTTCCGCAAGCTGTATAAAGACCACAACAACCGCGTCGATGCCCCCGCGCTAGCCCGTGCCCGCGCCTTCGATATGCTCGTGGCCGACTTTGGCAAGCACGAAGACAACTGGAAATGGGCCGGCTACGACCAGGGCAAGGGCCAGGGCAGCGTGTACCGCCCCATTCCGCGCGACCGCGACCAGGCCTTTACCAAGTGGAACGGCCTGCTCACCTACCTGGCCAACCGCGAGTGGGCCGTGCCCAGCATCGAGGACTTCGGCAACGAGTTTCACGACATGAAGAGCCTGAACTGGCCCGCCCGCCACCTCGACCGCTTCCTGCTGCAAAGCCTGACGCGGAAAGATTGGCAGGATGCCGCCCAGTACCTGCAAACCCAGCTTACGCCCGCCGTGATAGACGAGGCCACGGCCACGCTGCCGGCTGAGATACAAGGGCTTTCGGGGCAGGAAATCAACCGCAAGCTCAAAGCCCGCATTCAGGAATTGCCGAAAGCCATCGACCGCTACTACCTGCTGCTGGCTAGCCGCGTCGACGTGGTAGGCTCGAATAAGGCCGAGATTTTCCGGGTCGAGCGCCTGGCCAGCGGCCGGGTACGCGTGCAGGAGTTTGACCGCAAAGGCGACACCCAGGAGCCTAGCGGCGCGGCGCTGTTCGACCGCACGTTTGAGCCTGGCGAAACGCAGGAAATTGACCTCTACGGCCTCGATGGCCAGGACATTTTCCAAGTGACCGGCGACGGCGGCGCGCACAGCATTTTGGTGCGCGTGATTGGCGGTGCGGGCAAAGACAACATCAGCGACGATTCGCGGGCTAGCGGGCTGCGCACGCTCACCAAGGTGTATGACACGCCTGGCACCGACCTCACGGCCGGCCCCGAAACCGACGACCACCGCAGCGTGAGCCGCTACGTGAACGAGTATGACCGCGAGGCGTTTGAGTTTAACAGCTACGCGCCGCGGGCCGGCCTGTTTTACAACCGCAACGACGGCTTTGGGCTGAGCCTGGGCGTGGGCTTTGTGCGCCAGGGCTTCCGCAAGCCGGGCTACAAAAACCGCTACGACTTCGACCTGCAGGCCTCCACGGGCGGGCAGCTTCAGCTCACGGCGGCCAGCCGGCACCGCTATGCTATTGGTAAAGTAGACCTTGGGGCGGAGGCTAGCTACGGCAATTTTTTTCCGTTTTACAACTACTTCGGCATTGGAAATTACACCCAGATTAGCCAGGATTTGTACGACGTGAAGTACTACCGCGCCCGCTACCGGGGCTTCACGGTGAAGGCATTTGGGGAACGCGTGTTCTGGCAGCGCAGCGTGTTCCGCTTTGGGCCTAGCTACGAATACTACAACACGGACTACACCCTCGACAGCCAGCTGGGCTATGAGTTGCGCAATACGTCGCAAGATGGCCAACGCGCCAATGCGGCCGACCAGCGCCTGCTAGGCCTGAATGCGCTGCTCGACATCGACCTGCGCAACCGGAAAGTGTTTGCCCAACGCGGGGTGCGGCTGGTAGTGCGCCACGACTCGTACCAACAGCTTACGGGCGACAAGCGCAACTTTGGCCTCACCCAGGCCTCGGCCGAATACCTGGGCACGGCCCGGATTGGCATTCCGATTACGCTAGCCCTAAAAGGGGGTGGTGCTAAAAACTACGGCCCCGATTGGGCCATTCCGTTCTATAAACTTGCCAGCCTGGGGCTAGCCGAAAACCTGCGTGGCTACTACCGCAACCGCTTTACGGGCGACGCCAGCCTGTACTATAATTCCGAATTGCGCTTTGCGCTGGGCCAGAGCAAGAACCACTTTCTGCCCTTCTACTACGGCGTGTTTGGTTTCTTCGACCAGGGCCGGGTGTACTATAAGGGCGGCTCGCCGGGCGGCTGGCACACGGGCTACGGCGGCGGTTTCTACATTGCCCCGGTGGTCGAAACGCTGGCTTTCTCCATCTCCTACCAGGTATCGGAAGAAAACAGCCTCGTGCAGTTTGGGCTAGGCTTCCGCATCGACAAATAAGGCTAGCCAAGACCAGCGGCCCGGCCGATACTACTGAGCCGCTGGTCGATAGTTTGCGGAACTTGTGCGCGCGCCGTTGAACCTTTGCGGAGTCCCAAAGTCTTAGTGAAATTGCTTTGCTATGGCTACCTTAGCCGAGCGGCTGACTTTCGCAACTATTTGGCTCACGTGTACTTTACCCTTTCACAAGCAATGAAGTGCCGTGTGAGCGCGCTAGCGGCGCTGTGCTTGCTGGCTCGTGGCGGCCTGGCCCAAACGGCGCTGCCGGCCCCGCTTACCACTCCGGCGCTCGACCAGCCCGCCGTTGGCCCGCCGCCCACGGCACTTGTGCCCGCATCGCGCCCCGCCGTGCGCGACGTGGCCGACGTGGCCCACGACCTGTTTGCCCAGCTGGCCCGCGTGCATACGCACGACTCGCTAGGCCTGCAAAACGGGCGTCATATGCTGCTGCTGGTGCCCGTGGTCGGCTACTCGCAGCAAACCGGTGCCGTGGTAGAGCTCGCCCTCAATGCGGCCTTTCAGCGCCACAATGCCAACGTATCGACCATTGTGGGCACGGCCCAGTACACGGCCCGCGAGCAGCTCATTTTCACGGTCACGTCGTCGCTCTGGCAGCCTAACAATACTTGGAACCTGGTGAACGACTGGCGCATTATGCGCTATCCGCAAAGCACTTACGGCCTGGGGATGTTTACGAGCACCACCGGCGGCGTGGTGTCGATGGACTACAAGTACCTGCGCCTCTACCAAACGGCCTACCGGCGCGTGGCCCCGGCCTGGTACCTGGGCTTCGGCTATCAGCTCGACGACCACTGGGACATCGTGAGCCGCAATAGCCGCCGCGAGGTCACCAGCATTTCGCGCTACACCTACGGCGTGTCGGACCGCTCTATTTCGTCGGGCCCGACCATCAGCGTGCTGCACGACAACCGGGGCAATGCTATCAACCCGCAGGGTGGCTATTTCTTCAACGCCATCTACCGCCCCAATTTCAAGGCGCTCGGCAGCGATACCAACTACCAAACGCTGCTGCTCGAAGGCCGCCTCTACCTGCACCCCTCGCCCTACTCGTCTAATATTCTGGCCTTGTGGTCGTATAACACCTTTACGCTCAATGGCAACCCGCCTTTTCTCGACCTGCCCTCCACTGGCTGGGATATGTATGGCAACACTGGCCGGGGCTTCATCCAGGGCCGGTTTCGGGGCAAGAATCTCGTCTATAGCGAGGCCGAGTACCGCTTCGGCATCACCCGCAACCACCTGCTAGGGGGCGTGGTCTTCGCCAATGCCCAAAGCGTCACCGAGCTGAGCGTGATGCACGGCCGGGTGCAGGATGGCACCTTTGAAAAAGTAGTGCCGTCCGTGGGCGGTGGCCTGCGCCTCAACCTCAACAAAGCTTCGCGCACCAACCTGGCTATCGACTACGGCTTCGGCTTCGACGGCTCGCACGGCCTCTCGCTGAACCTGGGCGAAGTATTTTAAGCCAGCTGGCTTTGGCTGAAGACGCGCTATATTTTGCTGGTTCATTTTTCGCTAGCCCCATGCCGCCCACGCCTTCCGACGTCCTCCGCTACCAGTCGCCCTGCGGGCAAATTCAACTCGAGGTGCAGCTCGCCTACAATACCGTGTGGCCAAGACGAGCGAGCTATTTGGTGCTACTAAACAGAACGTTAGCTTGCACATTCGCAATTTATTCAAGGAACAAGAATTAGCTGAAAAAGCAGTTGTCAAGAAATCTTTGACAACTGCCACCGACGGTAAAGCTTACCCCTGGGTGACTAGGCCCGCGCCCTTAATGTGCTCGAACAATACGACCACCAGCGCCTGCGCGTAGCGAAAGACATCGTGGCGCCAGCTGCCGGGCCAATTTTGAGCCGGCGTATGAGAGCGCCATGCCAGCCCTCAATGCGCTGCGTGTGCAGTTTGGGCGCGAGAAAGACCGGTCGTTGGAAAGCTCAGTGCGTACCATCTACCAAAGCCTTGGCGGGCAAGATATGTACCCTAACGTGGCCTCTACCACCGCGACGGCTCGCGCCGCATTGCCGACAACGCGCTGGTAGCCCTTACGCTGCTCATTGCCGAGAGCCGCCCCGAAAACAAAGACGTAATGGCAACCCTGGTCGTCAACCTGATTAACGGCGAAAATTAGGCCCCTAGCGTAAGCTGCTCGCCCTACCTTTGCCCGATGGAGTATCAGCTGACCAAGCTCGCGGCCATCGATATTGGCTCCAACGCCGTGCGCTGCCAGATTTCGGCGGTGTTGTTTTTTCAGGGCCGCTACCGCCTCAAGCGCGTTGAGTACGTGCGCTACCCGCTGCGCCTGGGCGAAGACGTATTTGCCACCGGCGAAATAGCGCCGCGCAAGGCCGATAAGTTCGTCAAGTTTCTACACTCGCTCAAGCTGTTGATGGAGGTACACGAAGTGTCGCACCACCTCATCTGTGCCACCTCGGCCATGCGCACGGCCCGCAACGGCGCGGCCGTGGCCCAGCGCGTGCAAGACGAGCTGGGCCTCACGATTCAAGTAATCGACGGCCAGGACGAAGCTGCCTACATCAACCGCGTTATCGAGCACGTGCTCGAAGACAACCGCCACTATGTGCACATCGACGTGGGCGGCGGCAGCACCGAGTTCAACATCTACCATGACCGCCGCAAGGTGGCCGCGCAATCGTTCGAAATCGGCTCCATCCGCCGGATGCAGCAGGAGGAAAGCGGCCGCACCGTGGAAGAAATGAACGGCCTGTGGCAGCGCATGGAAGCCTGGGTGCGCGAAAACGCACGCCGCTACCACGTCACGCGCGCCATCGGCACGGGCGGCAACATCAACAAGATTTACAGCATGTCGCCGGCCGCGCCCAACAAGCCCGTCACCAAGCGCAGCGTGCAGGCCATCCTCGACCGCCTCAGCGGCCTCAGCATGAGCGAGCGCGTAAACGTGGCCATGCTCAACCCCGACCGCGCCGACGTGATTGTACCGGCCGGCCACATCTACCTCTCGGCCATGGACTGGGCCGGCGTAAGCAGCATGATAGTGCCCGATATCGGTCTGAAAGACGGTATGTTGCAGGCGCTGTTCGAGCGGTATTTCGACGAAATAAGCCCCAACGTGCACCCTGCCATCCTGCCGGTGGCCGATGTAGAAAATGGGCCTCTGGTGTAGTCTGTCTGAACCACGGATTGGTCGGATTTTTCGGATTAATCGGATTTTGTGGACGGATTTAATTCGTCTTTTATAAAGAGAAAAGGCCGCCCGTAAGGGTGGCCTTTTTGCTGGCTAGTTATACGCAGCTCATCCACAAAATCCGATTAATCCGAAAAATCCGACCAATCCGTGGTTCAGACAACATCGGTCGCGATATCGGCTTCGTGTTCTATTTCGACTTCCATCAGGGCTTCGCCCTGGCCAAAGTCGTCGGCACCTTCCTCTACCTCGGGTGCAACGGAGGTGGCTTCGGCTGCTTCGGCCTCGGCGGCTAGCTGGCGGCGCTTGGCAGTTTGGTCGTGCAGCAGGGCTAGCAGGCCCTCGGGCGTGGCCTGTGCCAGCTGGGTTTCGTCGGGGCGGCGGTAAAACTCGCGGTGAATATTGACCGCCGGCTCGCCGGGCGCCGGGCGCTGGCAGATGTAGGCGCCGTCTTCGCGCATGAGGTAGCTATTCTGGGTATCGAGCAGGTTGAGCTGCAAGATGTTGATAGCCTCGCGGCGCAGCTGGGGGTTGGTAATCAAAAACAGCGCCTCGATGCGACGGTCGAAGGAGCGCACCATGGCATCGGCCGAGCCCGCGTAGAGGCGTGCCTCGCCGCCATGGTGGAAGTAGAACAGGCGGGCGTGCTCCAGGTACTCGCCCACAATGCTCTTCACCTCAATGTTTTCGCTGAGGCCGGCCCGGCCCGGCCGCAGGCAGCAAATGCCCCGCACGATGAATCGGATGGGCACACCGGCCTTGCTAGCCTTGTAAAACTCGTCAATCAGCTCGCGGTCCTCCAAGGAGTTCATCTTCATCACGATGCCGCTGGCCAGGCCCTTCTTGGCATTCTTGGCCTCTTCGCGCACCAGGTGAATGAGCTGCTGGCGCATGTCGCGCGGGGCCGTGATGAGGTACTCGTAGTCGTCGGGCTGCGAGTGGCCGGTGATTACGTTGAAGAACTCCGACACGTCGTGGCCATACGTGTCGTTGGTGGTGAGCATGCTCAGGTCGGTGTACAGGCGCGAGGTTTGCTCGTTGTAGTTGCCTGAGCCGATGTGCACGTAGCGCGTCACCTTCTCCCCTTCCTTGCGGATAATCATCAGCATCTTGGTGTGGGTCTTATACTTACCCACGCCGTAGATGACGAAACAGCCGGCTTTTTCGAGCCGCGCGCCCTCCCGAATGTTACGCTCTTCATCAAAGCGCGCTTTCACCTCAAACAGCACCGATACGTGCTTGCCGTTTTCGGCGGCTTTGAGCAGCGCGGCCGTCACACGCGAGTCTTCGGCCAGGCGGTAAATTGTCTGCTTGATACCCAGCACCTGCGGGTCTTCGGCGGCGCGCTCCAGCAGGCGCACCACCGTTTCGATGCTGTTGTAGGGGTGGTGCAGCAGCACATCGTGGTGCTTGAGGTACTCAAACATGTTCTCCTCGGCGCCCTCGGGCAGGCTCTGCGGCTGCACCGGGGCCGGCAGCTTGGCGCCTTTGCCCCGGAAGCTCGGGTAGCGCAATATCTGGTTAAGCCCCTTTAAATCAAGCAGAATGGGAATAACGAAGATATTGCCGTTGTCAATATTCCAGCGCTCGCGCAAGATATTCATCAGGTAGGGCGAGGCGTCGGGCTCCACCTCCACGCGCACCACCCGGCCGCGCTTGCGCGTTTTGAGGCCGGTCTGGATTTCCTTGATAAAGTTGCTGTCGATGTCCTCCGATTCTTCCAGCGTAAAGTCGCCGTTGCGGGTGATGCGAAACAGGTCGGCCGACAAAATATCGACGTTGCGGAAAAGCTTGGGCAGGTTGGCGCGCACAATCTCCTCGATGGGCACAAACACCACCCGGTCTTTGCGCGTGATTTCGAAAAAGCGCGTCAGGTTTTGCGGAATCTGCACGAAGGTGAGGCGCTCCTGCCCCTTTTCCACGTCGGGCGCCGTGGGCAGCGGCACGGTATTGCTGTCCCCACCCTCCCGCGTCACCACTCCAAACGTGAGCACTTGGTTGATAATAAGCGGGAAGCCGTGGTACGAGTCGTAGACCATCGGCGTGAGCAGCGGAAAAACGGTGTTTTTGAAGTACCCTTCTACTTTTTTCAGCTCAATCTCAGTCAGCTCACTCACCCGCTTTATGCTGAAGCCGTTCTTCTCGAACTGCGGCTTGAGCTCATTTAAATACGTGAGCGACTGGTCGTTGACGAAGCGATGCGCAAAGTCAAGCAGCTTGCGCCGAAACGGCAATTCGCGCAAGCCCGAGTAATCGACGCGCTCCTTACCATAGTCGAGGTAATTATAGAGCGAGCCTACCCGAATCATAAAGAACTCATCGAGGTTCGAGCTGGTAATGCTCAAAAAGCGCAGCTTATCAAACAGCGAGCGGCTAGGGTCTTTGGCTTGGTCGAGCACCCGGTAATTAAAGCGCAGCCAGCTCAAATCACGGCTGATGTATTTGCTCTTGCGGATAAGGTCGGCGGACTTAAATAGCTTCATAAGGCACGGGGGTATCGGATTTAAGCGGATTTATCGGATTCAAAAACACCTCGCCTTAGGCGAACTGGCTCCTGAACCCGGCCAGACCGCGGCCGAATAAGCAAAATAACGGCGCGCGCCCGGCAGGCTAGCTAGCTTTTACAAAAGAATAACGCATAACCGGCCGAAAAAGACGTTTTTTGGCTTACGCATTTTTGCACGACAAGGCTAGGGCCCGGTTGAGGCTAGCCCCACCAATGCTACTTCACCGGGGCCACCCCCTTCGTAGTCTGCACGATGGGCTGGATGGTGCCGTCGGCGTTGTAGTGCATCTCATCGACGCAGATGGAGCGGCGGTAGCTGCCGCCCGTGGGCAGGGTGCCGTTGTGGTAAAAGAAGTAGCTCTTGCCCTTGTAGTCGATGATACCCGGGTGCGTTGTGAAGCTGTTGGGCACATTCTCCTGGATAATGCCGCGGTATGTCCAGGGGCCGGTGGCGGTGGGGGCCGTGCAGTATTCTATCATCTCGGGCTTGGTGCCGGCGCTGGCGTACACCAGGTAGTAGAGCTTTTTGCGTTTGTAGAGCCAGGGCCCCTCGATGTAGTTCTTGGGCTTGAAGGTGGTGATGGGGCTAGTTAGCTCGGTCATATTGTCCTTGAGCTTGACCCACTTGCAGCTGCCGTTGCCCCAGTACATATAGGCTTGCTTGTCATCGTCGATGAACACGGTGGGGTCGATGTCGTCCCAGGAGTGCGGCAGGTCCTTGGTCATTTCATTGACGATAAGCGCCTTGCCGATGGCATCCTTGAACGGCCCCGTGGGCCGGTCCGACACGGCCACGCCGATGGCCGAGCCGCCCTGGCTATTCTCGTCTTTCTTGTGAAACGTGGCCACAAACCAGTAGAATTTGCCGTTGCGGTACACGCACTGCGCGGCGTAGGCATCGCCAGTAGCCCAGGCAAAGGTGCGGGGCGAGAGCCGCACGCCGTAGTCCTTCCAGTGCACCATGTCGGTGGTGGAATAGATGCGCCAGTCGGGCATTTTATAGTTGGTTTCCTTCACCGAGGCCGTATCGTGGCCGGTGTAGAGAAACAGCGTGTCGCGGTACACCAGCGGTGCCGGGTCGGCCGTAAATACGGCGCGGATAATGGGGTTCTGCGCCTGCGAAGGCAGGTAGAATCCGAGGGCCAATAGGGCAACTATAAATCTGGTTTTCATAAATTAAGCATGAGACTATTGCAAGCTGTCGTCGCTAGGCCCTAACCTTACCCCTATCGGGCCTAAAACAGCTTCTGCGCGAACAGGTACAAGTCGTGGCGCCAGACGGGCCAGGTGTGGCCGCCGGGGTACTCGCTATAGGCGTACTTGATGCCGAGTTCGTCCATCTTGGCCCGCATCACCTTGTTGTTGGCGTAGGCAATGTCTTCGGGGCCGCCCATCGAGAGCCACAGCTGCTTGAGGTTGGTGTTGATGGTGCTGGCATTAGCCTTCATGAAGGCATACTGTGGGTCAGACAAGGCCGCGTTGTTGGCAAAAAAGCCCGAGCTGAACACCCCTAGGTACTGGAACATGTCGGTGTTCTTGATGCCGGCGTAGAGCGTTTGCAGGCCCCCTAGCGACAAGCCCGCCAGCGCCCGGTTCTGCGCGCCGGGGGCTACCCGGTAGTTGCTTTCCACCACGGGCATCACGGTTTGCTTTAGCTCATCTTCGAAACGCTTCAGGGTCGGCTCGCCGAAGCCGGCTAGGCCGCCGGGGCCACCCATGTTGCCATCCATCATCACGATGAGCATGGGTTTGGCCTTTTTGTCGGCAATTAAGTTGTCCAGAATTACGTCGGTTTTGCCTTGCTTGGCCCAGCCGGTTTCGTCTTCGCCGCCGCCGTGCAGCAGGTACAGCACCGGGTACTTGGCGGAGGTATTGGCGTCGTAGCCAGCCGGGGTGTACACGAAAAACCGGCGCCACGAATTGGTAACTTTGGAGAAGAACTTCCGCTCACGTATTTCGCCGTGGGGCACGTCGCGCTGGGCGTAGAAGCTGGTGCCGCGGCCCGGAATCTCGATGCCGCTGGCCATGCGCCCCATGCCGTAGAAGGTGTCGCTGGCGGGGTCGGCGATGGGCAGGCCGTCGAGCAGCAGCGAGTAGTAGTGCAGGCCCCGGCTCAGCGTGTCAGTGGTCACGGTCCAGGTGCCGCTGCTGTCTTTCACCATGTCGTATTTGCGGCCTAGGTCCAACTGCGCTTTCTGCACGCCGGGGGCTTTGAGGTGAAATACGGCGCGGTTGTCGGGCAAAATCTGCGGGTATTTGGCGTTGCGCACGTTGGTAGTGGCCTGCGCGCCTAGCACCGTGTAGGTGGGTAGGGACGCCACATCGACGGGCTTGAACAAGAACTGCGAGAACATGTACAGCCCGTTTTTCCAGACCTTAAAGTCGTGCCCACCGGCTTCGAGGTAGTACACGTGCGGCACGTTGTGCTCGTAGAGGTAGTCGTGGGTGCGCTGGCTGATGGGCAGCAGGCCGTCGGCGTCGCCGCACGAAATCCAGAGCAGCTTGAGCAGCTTCTTGGCTTTGGCGGGGTCGGGCACCAGCTGCTCGGGCATCTTGGTGTTTGGGGCCGACGAGAAGCCCCCTACCCAGGCAAATTTATCGAGGTTGCCCAAGCCAAAATCCAGCGACTGGCCGCCGCCCATCGACAGGCCGGCAATGGCCCGGTTCTCGCGGGTGGTGAGGGCCGGGTAGTGCTTCTCGACGTAGGGAATGAGGTTGGTCAGCAGGTCTTTTTCGAAGTTGGCAAACGCGGCCACTTTATCGGGTCCGTAGATATTGCCGATGGGCCGGTCGTCTTTCATGGCCCGGCCGTTGGGCATCACCACCAGCATGGGCTTGAGCTTGCCGGCCGCGTACAGGTTATCCAGAATCACCTGCGGATGCCCGCCTTTCAGCCATTCCTTTTCGTCGCCACCAATGCCGTGCAGCAAATACAGCACCGGGTATTTCTTCTTTTTAGAATAGCCCGGCGGCGTGTACACCAGCGCCTTGCGCACCGTGCCCACCGTTTTGGAGGGGTAGCTGATGCTGTCGAGGCGGCCGGTGGCATTGCCCGCGACGGGCTGGTCGAAGCCCTTGGGCGCTTCCATCGGCGCTATTTTTTGGGCAAAAGCGCTGCTTGCACTTAGCAGGAACACGCCTAGTACAACGGGAAATATGTTTCTCATAACTCGAAAAGAAGGCCTAGCGGCCTAGGTAGCGGGTGGGGAAATCGAAAAACTAACCGTCATGCTTCGACAAGCTCAGAATGACGGACTACTAGCTTATTCGCGGCCTACTCGAACTTGACCCAGTCAATCTCCACGGGTGTGTTCGTTTTGGACGAAACGACTAGCGTGTGCGTGCCGGGCTTGAAGGCCGACAAGGGCGCTTTTATCTCCTGCCACTGGCTGCCTTTGGGCACGGTTACTTGGGCGAGCACCGGGCCGGTGGCGCCATCGGCTCGCAGCTGCACCGTGGCGCCGGCGGCGGCCATCGTGCGGAGCGTCACGGTCTTGAGGGCCTGTTTGCCGAAGGCTACCCCGTTGTATTGCACCCAACCTTGGTTGTTGGCGAACACGGTTTTCCAGCCCTGAAACTTGTTGGCGGTATCCAGGAAGGCGATGTTCGCGCCGCTGCTACTCAGGCGGCTGTAGCGGTCGAGCTGGATTTTCTGCTTGGCATCGGTGAGGCCCACGCCGCGCAGGGTTGGTATCACTTTCTGAATGGAGCCGTCGGGCTTGAAGAACAAGCTGTCGATGCGAACCGAGCGGTTTTTGTCGAAGGCCGGCGACAGGTCGTTGTGGTGGTAGAACAGGTACCACTGGTTCTTAAACTCCAGCAGGGAATGGTGATTGGTCCAGCAGCCCGTCGGCGACTCGTCCATAATCACGCCCTTCACCGTGAATAGCCCTAGGGGGCTGGTGCTGGTGGCATATTCGAGGCGCTCGGTCTTGTTCTCGACGTGCGGATAGGTCAGATAGTAGGTGCCGTTGCGCTCAAACAGATAAGGGCCTTCCTTCAACCCTTTCGTGGGCAGCTCGCCCAGCGTCTTGGGCTCGGAGGCTAGCTCCAGCATGTTCTCCTTCAGCTTGGCGCCGTAGATATTGCCCTGCGACCAGTATAGGTACGCCTGCCCATCCTTGTCGATAAACACGTTGGGGTCGATGCCGCGCACCCCCTTGATGGGCAGTGGCTGCGGCACAAACGGGCCGGTGGGCTTGTCGGACACGGCTACCCCCACCGTAAAGCCCTTGCTGATGGTCGTATCGCGGGGAGTAGTCGGGAAGTAGAAGTAATACTTGCCGTTGCGGAACATACAGTCGGGCGCCCACATGCTGTAGCTGTCGGGCTTCACCCACGGCACTTTGTTTTGGGTCACAATCACGCCGTGGTCGGTCCACTCCGTGAGGTTGGCCGAGGAAAACACGTGGTAGTCCTCCATCACAAACCAGCCGGCCCGCCCGTGCCCAGGCGTAGCCCGAATGTCGTGCGACGGATACACGTACACCCGGCCATTAAATGCCCGCGCCGTTGGGTCGGCCGTGAATTGATTGGTAACGATGGGGTTCTGCGCCTGCGCAGCGCCCCCGCACAGGCAGGCCAACGCGCCCAGGATATAAGGCAGTCTACGATTCAGCATCGAGGTAGGAGTTTCGGGTGGGTTTGGAAGTGGAAAAGGGCTGTCGGGTGCTTATTTGGCCCCAGTGGTCTTGTCCGTAATGCGGAAATAATCGAAATCGGCGTAGCCACCGGGGTTCTTGGTGGCGTAGTTGAACAGCCCAAACCGGTAGCCCATAAAATGCGGCAGCGTGTACGCCATCTTGAGTGGGGTGCCGATGGCTTTCCACGTTTTGCCATCGAGGCTGTAGAAGAAAGTCGCCACGTCTTTGCGCTCCGTGAAGTCACATTCCGCCTTGAAATAGACGGTCGATTGGGTCAGCGGCAGGCGCTGTATTTCCACGGGCCTCTCCGACTGGGCGCTCACCATGACGATGGATTTGGCGCCGTTGCGGAAGTCTACCCCTACCAGGCCGTACCGCTTTTGCAAAAGGGCTAGGCCCGCAAAATCACCGTCTTTCAGATGCGATACATCCAGGGCCGTGGTGCCGGCGCAGGTCGGGCCGATGGTGCGCTGGGTCAGGGTGTTGCGCGCCAGCACGAACGTGGTGTCCACGCGGTCCGTTTTCAGGCGCAGGTAGCCGGGACGGTTGGTGAGCGACCACAGGGAGTTTTCGGGATTGTGGTTCCACTGCCACACCAGCGGCAAGGCGGGCTCATCCTTGCGCCGGGCAAACTCATCCGACGCCACTAGGCCCGGAATCAAGCCTTTGCTGGGGGGTAGGGCCAGCGTGGTCGGCACCTTACCGGCCGGGTTGCCGAGCACCGGCCAGCCGTCGGTCCAGGTCACGGGCACGAGGTACGGGATGCGGCCCACGGCCCCGTAGTCGCGGAACAGGTAAGAAAACCACCGCCCATCGGGCGTGTCGATGAGGCCGCCCTGCGCCACGCCTAGGTCTTGTAGCCCCAGCCGGCCTTCGTAGGGCCCCGTGATTTTATCGGCCCGGTGTATTACCACCGTGCGCATGCCCTCCTTGGGCCAGGTGATATTGAGGAGGTAGTACTTGCCTTTGATTTTAAACAGCTGTGAGCCTTCGGCTTGCAGGTTGATATTCGGGCCGGCCGGGGCGCTGGCGTTTTCGATAATCACCTGCTCGGTGGCGCCGGGCTTCACGCCGGAGGCGTCGGCCGTCAGCTCTATCAGCCGCAGCTTGCCGGTGCCAAACACTAGGTACACGCGGCCATCATCGTCGAAAAACAAGGAATGGTCGTGGTAGCTCGGCTTGAAGGACACGGCTTTCCAGGGCCCCTTCTCGATGTTTTTGGTGGAATAAATGTAGGTTTTACCCGTCGTCTGGGCGAACGTCGAAACGTAGTACGTGCCCTGGTGAAACCGCAAGCTGCTCGCCCACGACCCGCGGCCGTAGGTGCTCTTGCCGTTGCGGAGCGCCAGCTCGTCCTGGTTGCCTAGGGTGTCGGAGGCGTAGCTGACCAAGTGCCAGTTCACTAGGTCCTTAGACTTCATGATGGGCACGCCCGGACTCATGTGCATGGTCGTGCTGCTCATGTAGTAGGTATCCCCCACCCGAATCATCGACAAGTCCGGCACGTCGGCGAAAATGATGGGGTTTTGCGCCTGCTTCACCTGCGCCAGTAGCGGCGAAGAAACGGCAGAGACAAGGGCCAGACCGGCAAGTAAGACGCTCTGCTTTAGTAAATACTTCATAGATAAGGAACAACCAGTGCAAGGGGGAGATTAGGGTTGCGCGGGCTTGATAGCCTGGCACTTGCCGCTCAAGTGCATTAGGCTGAACAGGTACAGCAGGCCGTCGTAGTAGGGGTCGAAGTAGCCATCCTCGTAGGGCGCCAGCTTGGCGTTCCAGAGCGCGTGCACGAAGGCGAGGTTCTGGTCTTGGTGCATGAGCGAGGCCGCCCCGCTGGTAGCCACCAGCCCCAGCGAATGCCGCAGCTTCTTGACGTCGCCGGCGGGCAGAATAAACTCGGGCCGCGAGCCATCCACGTTAAATTGGTCTTCGAACGTGTTCAGGCCTTTGCCGCGCAAAAAGCCCTGAAACCGCCGCGCATACTGTTCTTGCCAGGCTTTGTCTTTGCCAAACCACACGTAGTCCATGGCAATGTTCATGGGCACCCGCCACGAATCGTAGCGAAACGCCGGCGGCGCCCACTTGGTGGCGTGGGGCTTGCCGCTAAACTCGGTGTAGTCGTAATTGAGGCCGGTGGGCGCGGCGCACGCCCGGTGCAAAAACGCCCGCGACGTATCGGCGCAGGTCCGGTAAAACTCCTCGTGCCCGTCCTTGGCGTAGGTGGCCCACACCTCCAAAAAAGCCGGCATGTGGTACGATGGGTCGGTCCAGTTGTAGCCGTCGCCCGCTGGCACGAAGGTTATCTGCTTGTGCTCGGTGTTGAACAGGTTACGCACGCCGCCAGTACCGTCTTTTTTCCACGAGGCATCCAGGATGCGGCGAGCCTCCTTGTAATAATTGATGCCGGTGGCATTACCCCAACGGTTGGCCGCAAACAGCAGGCTCGTAACGAAATACAGCTCCCCATCCGAAGCGGGCCCCTCCGAATTGAGCTTCATCGTGGTGGTGCTAAAACTCCAGGCGAAGTAGCCTTCCAGCGGCCCGCTTTGGTGCTGCAAGTTCTTCTTCGACCAGCGCCAGAGGCGGTCAAACACCTCTTTTTTGTTGAGCTGCACGGCCACCATCATCCCGTACGACATGCCTTCGGTGCGGGCATCGTGGTTTTTCACGTCCGACACGTAGGCCATCGAGTCGCCCACCTCGAAGTACACCTTATTGGGTCCTTCAAATACGTCGTGGTAGGCCTGCGTTACCTTCTGGTCGATGGCGGCTTGGCTGTAGCCTGCCTCGCATAGCAAGTTCGGGTACTTGCCGGTGTAAAAAGCGCCTTTTTGCGTAGTGGGCGCCGGTTTGGGTTTAGGCGCGCGCTGGGCGGCCGCGCTACCTAGGCCAGCGCATTGTAGGCCAAGTAGCAGCAGGCCAACCCGGCTGCGGTGGAAGAAAGAAAAGCGGGCATTCATAGAGTAGAGAAAAGGGTAGAGGGGCAGCATTTCGCACGGGTTTCCCGCTCTGTAAGGGGATAAGGAGAATTTCTGGGAGGACCTAGGGCTGCACCACGAAGCCGCCCCGCGCGGGCAGCGTCACGCTGACGGTGTTGCCCGCCACGGCCCGCGTGCTGAAGCTGCGGTTGGTGTCCCCGTCGGTGATGAGCGTGCCGCTCTTTAGGCCCAGTTTGCCGAGGTCAACCTGAATGGTTTTGGGCGCGTCGGTGGCGTTGATGCCGGCCACGTACCACGCGCCGCCGGGCGCCTGCCGGGCCAGCACCGCGTACTCGCCGGGGAAGCCATCCACCAGCTTCACATCGGCCCAGCGCGGGGGTAGCTTTTTCACAAAGTCTTGCACGTAGGCCGGCTGCGCGGCCATGCCCTCGGGCACCTCGGCGTAGTGCTGAATGCCCGACTGAAACAGCACCGACAATGCCAGTTCGAAGGCATTGGACGTGCGACGCTCCTTGCCCCGAATCTCCGAAAAGGCCATGGGCGTGAAGTCCATCGGGCCCACCGCGTTGCGGGTGAAGGGCAGCGTGGCGCAGTGGGTGGGCTCCTGGTCGGTGTTGCGCTGGTCGAAGGTCAGGAACTCGAAGCCCTTCACGGCTTCCATCGTCATCAGGTTGGGGTAGGTGCGGTTCCAGCCCCTAGGCAGGGTAGCGCCGTGAAAATTCACCAGCAGGCCCACCTGGGTAGCATCCGTCAGGATGTCCTGGTAGTAGTTCATAAACGACTGCCCGTCGCCCCCGAAGAAGTCGATTTTCACCCCGGCCACCCCCATCTGCTTGATGCGGGCAAACTCCTTGCGCCGGCTTTCGGGCTCAAAAAGTACGTTGGTAGGCGTTTGCGGGGCCTGGTTCCAGTGGCCATTCGAGTTGTACCATACCAGCAGGCCCACATTTTTGGAGCGCGCATACTGGGCTAGCTCCTGCGTTTTATCGTAGCCTATCTGCTTGTCCCAGAGCGCATCGACCAGGCAATAATGCCAACCCAGGCTAGCGGCGTAGTCGATAAAGCGGCGCTGCACGTCGTAGGTGGTGTTCTGGTCGCCCATCAGCACCCACGACCACGACGATTTGCCGGGCGCCTCCGTAAGCAAAGGTGTTTTAGCGGGGGCGCTCAAGTCGGTCGTTAGCGTCGATTCTACGATGGGCGCCAGCGAGTTGCCTACCACCACCACGCGCCAGGGCGTGCGCCACGGCAGGCGGCTTTCGGGCAGCAGAGCCGCATCGGGTGTGGTTTTTTCGGGCGGCTGCGGGAAGGCCACCGCGTACTCGGCATCGGGCGACTCGTGGGCTAGGTGGGTGCCGGCGTAATTGCGACCCATGCCCGCCTCGGTCAGCAGCACCCAGTGCCCGTTGGTTTGGAACAAGGCCGGAAACGACCACCCCTGCCCGATGGTAGACGGCGTGCCCGCTGCGATGCCACGCTGGTAATTCTCCTCGTACGAGGGCTGCGTGTTGGCAAACCCAGTCTGGGCCTTGGCGTGCGGGTGCAGCCAGCCCTTGGCCCCGGCCGGCAGGTGAAACGTGGTGCTCTCCGCCGTAATGTGCTGCACCTCTTGGCTAGAACCTTCCAGTACATACTGAAACGCTACCCCATCGTTCGACACCTGAAACACCACGCTGAGCTGCGGCGCCCCGGCCGCCCCCGCAAAGTGCAGCACGCGCCGGTTGGCCCGGTAGCGACAGTTGGCACGCTTGTCGGTGACCAGTTGGTAGTCGTCGGCCACGGCGGTTTGCTTGTCGGCCTTCGTCAGTTTGAGGCCCTGCGTGAGGTCGGCGTTGGCGAGGCGCAGCCCTAGGTGCGAGGGCCGTAGCAGCTCAGCTTGGCGGTAGCGCACGGCGTAGGTGGGCTGCCCCTGGGCAGTTACGTCTACCGTCACCAGCACAGCCCCGTCGGGGCTGCTGATGCGGATGGGCTGCTGGGCTGCCTGAGCCGCGGCGAGGGGTAGCGCCAGCAGGCAAAGGAGTGGGAATAAGCGCATAGAAGGAGGATAGAAGCGTAGCGGGCCGCGTATTACTTCTTGTACACGGGGTCGTGGCCCTCGTATTTCAGCCACTTAAAGGAGGCCGTATTGGTGGTAGGCTGTCCGGCCGAGGTGCCGTACATGCCATAGAGGCAGCCGATAAAGCCCCCCGCTACCTGCGTGCTCAGGAAGCGCGCATCTACCTTGTCTTTCAGCGACGTATAGGTCTTGCCATCCTCCGAAAAGCGGAAGCTGTAGGTGTCGCCGTCGGCGTTTATACGCAGCTGCACCTTGCCGGCCGCTGCTTTCAGGGGCGCTTTCGCTAGCAGTTCCGGGGCCTTCGCATCGGCCGTGCTCTTGAAAAGCTGAACCACGGGTTTGCCATTCTCCACCGATTTGCAGAAGTAGTAGAAGTGCTTCTCATCCTGAAAAGCCACCAGGCCAGCCGTTTCATTAGCCGCCTTGGCCGCGAACGTCAGCTCGGTTTCGGCGCTGCCATACATGTGCTGCTGCCGCTTGCCGATGAAGGCCGGGTTGCCGGTTTCGGCCACCGTTTCGGGCTTCAGTTTCAGGGTGAGCCCCTTCGCCTTGCTCAGCGAGAAATTCGTGCTATCGACCGTGCGTAAAAACAGCAGCGCTGGGTCGAGTTGCTTCTCAAAAGTGAGGGTGTAAGCAAAGTTGCCGCTCTGTGGCAGGGCACCGGGCTGCTTCACTTCGGGGAAGTTGGCCTTGTAGGAGTATTGCACGCCGTTGGGGCCAGGCACCGTTACGGGCCAGTCATCTTTCCATTCCACGGGCACAATAAAGGTCTCGCGTCCAGTATTATAATAATTACCTTCGTATGGCCGCACAGCCAGGAAAATGGCGTAGGTCTTCCTATCGGGGCCTTCTACAAACTGTGCGTGGCCAGCTGAGGTGATAGGGTCTTTGCGGTCTTTGGGCAGTTCGCGCTGCGAGAGGATGGGGTTCTTCTCATAAGGCACGAAAGGCCCTAGGGCCTCCTTGCTGCGGAATACTACCTCGGTATGGTTGACCGACGTGCCGCCCTCGGCCGCGTAGAGGTAGTACCAGTCGCCCCGCTTCATCAGGTGCGGCCCCTCAATCCAGATGGGCTTCTTGCTCAGGTCTACCCCCCCGTTCACCACGATTTTGGCCTCGCCCACGGTTTGTAGGGTTTGGGGGTTCAGCTCGATAATCTTGATGGAGCGATGACCGTCGTAAAGAGGCGTGCCGGGCGGGTCACTATTATAAATAACGTAGGCCTTGTCGCCCTCGAAGTACAGCGAGGGGTCGATGCCCCGCACCTCGGGCAAGAAAGTCGGGTTGCTCCACGGCCCGGCGGGGTTTTTGGCCGTCACCACAAAGTTGCCCTTGTGGTCGATGAGCGTGCAGGTGACGTAGTACGTGCCGTTATGGTAGTCGATGGCCGGCGCAAACAGCCCGCGGGTCATCCGGTCGCCCAGGAAGTTCATCTGCGAGGGCCGGCTGATGACATTGCCCACCTGCTTCCAGTTTTTGAGGTCGCGGCTGTGCATGACCGGGATGCCGGGGAAGTAGGAAAACGTAGAGTTGACCAGGTAGTAGTCAGGCCCCACTTTTACCACGCTAGGGTCTGGGTAAAAGCCTGTTAGAATGGGATTAGTTAGCACAATCGATTGTGCGAGGGTGGCCGTAGCGGGCAGCAGGCCCATGGCTAGGGCCGCAAAAAACTGTTTGGTCTTCATGGGGTGGAAAAGCAACCCCTGTTATGGCAGCAAAAACCAACGGCCGTCAGTGGTCTTGCTCACCAACGCGCTGCCAGCCAGGGGCGGGCTAAACTACTCCACTTTTTTTAGCGCAATCGTGTCGATAGGTTTTACCGCACCCAAATACTTGACACGGCACACTAAAAGCGTTATCAACTAAGCAGTTACCAGATAGCCAACTTAGCCTGCGGCTGGCTCTGCCCCTACTCGCTGCGCCGGCTGCGTTGGGGCATGGTCAGCAGCAGCAGCAGAAACAGGCCGGCACCCAGGCTGTACCACGTAATAATGGGCAGACCTCGGAAGTACGGCATCTCGGGTGGGTAATGTCCGAGCAGGCTCAGGCCCGCAAACAGGATGCTGGCCAGCAGCAGCAGCGCGATAATGGTGCGGCTCACGAGCTGGTCGGCCTTGCGCAGCAGGCTGGCGTAGCCGCTTAGCTCCACCTTCACGCGCAGGTCACCCTTACTGATTTTGCGCATTATCTGGCGCAGGTCGATGGGCAGCGTCTGGAGCAGGGCTAGCAGCTGGGTGCCCGTGTACTCGGCCTCGGTGAGGATATTCTCGGGCGAATATTGCTCTTTGAGAATCCGGGCACCGTAGGGACGCACAAACTCGAAGGTGTTGAAGTGCGGGTGCAGCACCTTACCGATGCCTTCGAGAATAACCAACGCCCGCAGGATGAGAAACACCGCGCCCGGCACCTGCAGCTTATACTGGTAGATAATGCTTTGGAGCGAGTCGGCCAGGTCGCTCATGCTCATCTCCTGCACGTCGAGCAGCGCAAAATCCTCAATTAGGCTGTTGAGGTCGGTCTCAAAGGCGCGCATATCGGGGATGTCGCTGGTGAGCGAGAGGCGCCGGAAGTTGAGCGCCATGCTGCGCGCATCCTGCCGGGCCATGCCAATAAACACGCCCGCAAAGGCGTATTTCTGCTGCTTGGTGAGCTTGCCCACCATGCCGAAGTCGATGAGCACGATGGTGCCATCGGGGCGCACCAGCACGTTGCCAGGGTGCGGGTCGGCGTGAAAAAAACCGAACTCAAAAATCTGGGTCAGGTAGATATCCATGCCCGTTTCGGCCACGGTTTCGGGGCTCAGCCCCCAGGCTAGCAACTGCGCTTTATCGGTTATCTTACAGCCATTTACGAACTCGATAACCAAAATCTTGTCCGTGCTCAGCTCGCGGTAAGGCTTGGGGATATAGAAGCTCGTGTAGTGCTCGTAGAGCTTGCGCATCTGCTCCATGGCGCGGGCTTCCTGGGTGTAGTCGAGCTCCTTGGTCATGCTGCGCTCGAAGGCATCGACCACGTCCTGGGGGTTGGCCAGGCCCTGGTTGCGTAAGAAACCAGCCGTGATGCGCACCAGCTCGTGCAGCAGGCGCAGGTCGCCTTCTACCTTCTCGCGCACGCCGGGCCGCTGCACTTTCACCACTACTTCCTCGCCGCTGTGCAGCCGCGCCCGGTGCACCTGCCCAATGCTGGCCGAGCCCAGCGGCACATCGTCAAACTCGCTGAAAACCTCCCCTAGCGGGCGGCCCAGCTCGGCTTCAATGAGCTGGCGCGCCTCTTCGGTGGGGAAGGGCGGCACGTTGCTTTGCAGCTTCTCAAACTCGTCGATGAGGGCCTGGGGCAGCAGGTCGGCGCGGTTGCTCAAGGCCTGGGCCAGCTTGATAAAGGTGGGGCCCAACTCTTCTATTATCAGGCGAATACGCTCCCAGCGGGTGGTTTCAAACACCGGGCGCTCGTCTACTTCCAGCCAGCGCAGGCGGCGGTTCTGGCTCACGAGGCGGCGCAGCGGGGTGGTCGTCACCACATCCTCAAAGCCGTAGCGCAGCAGCACCTCGGCCACTTGCCGAATCCGGGCCAGGTTGGATATCGTATTTTTAAATAGCACAGAACAAGAGGCTTAAAACGACTAGCTGACCAGCCAAACCGGCAGTTGCACGAATTTTGCAGGGCTAGCCCCGCGCCCTACCCACTGCAAAGGAACGCGCCCGCGGCTGATTGCCGGTCAGCCAAAGCTACACTCTTCCTCTCTCCTACCCCACCCGCCCCATGACCAATCGTTTATACTTGCTAATTGAGGCGCTTGACCGTGCCACCGAAACGGCCCTGGCCTCGGCCGAGGCGCTGGGGCCGCGCGCCTACGTGCACCCCGTGCCGGGCCAGTGGGCCGCCGCGCAGGTTATTCACCACCTGCTCACGGCCGAAAAAAGTATTGCCGCAGGGTTGCGCCGCGCACTAGCCACCGACCACGCCAAGTGGCAGCTAGCCACCCTCAAGCACAAGGTGCGCGGCTTACTGCTACGCCTGGCGCTGCGGGTGCCGGGCCTCAAGTTTAAGGTGCCGGCTACGCTGCCGCCCCCGCCCGACCCTAGCACCATTGCGCCGCTGCCCGAGCTGCGCGCCGAATGGGAGGCCGTACGCCGGCAGCTCGAGCAGGTGCTGCACGAGTTTCCGGGCACCAAGCTCAACCACACGGTGTTTCGGCACCCACGCGCCGGCTGGCTCACGGTGAGCCAAACGGTGACCTCCATCCTGGACCACACGCTGCACCACCAGCAGCAGCTCGACCGCATCAGCAAGGCGCTGAAGCAGGTGCGTCAGCCTTCTACGGCGAGCGCCTGAGCGAGCTCGGTGGGTGGCACCGTAAGCTTGCGGCGGTCGAGGTCGAGCCAGGCGCCATCCACCGTCACGGTGGCGGCTACGCGGCCGTCGGCCTTGTAGATGGTGTGCTCAATGGTCCAGCGGGCGCCGTCGGGCGTGCCGCCGGTCACGCGGCCGTCCACCTTTATCTGCTCGCCGCCGTGCAGCTCTTTCAGGTACTTGGTTTCTTCGCGGAAGAGAATGGGGCCTAGCCGCAGCTCGGCAAACTTCTTAACGTCGAAGCCCAGGCTGGCCAGCCAGTGCACACGCTGGTCGGCGGCAAAGTCGGCGTAGGCCGAGTGGCGCATGTGGCCGTTGGGGTCGAGCTCGGCCCAACGCACGGTATAGGTCTGACTGTGAGTCATGCTGCTAGGGGTTCAATTAATCGATAGCCGGCTCGAAGCCGCCGGCCAGGGTGAGGCGCACCAGGTACTGGCCGCCTTCATCTTCGCCCAAAAACTCGACCTCGTAGCCGGCTTGGCGGGCAGCATCTTCGAGTAGGCTGGCGTCGATAAAAAGCCAGGGGAACGGCTCGCCGGTCTGGTCTTTGTACTGAAAGGTATAGGTGACCTCACCATAGTAAGGGCCGTTGAGGTTGAATACCAGGGCGCCATCTTCGTCCTCGTAGAGGTAGCTTATGTCGGACGAGGTACCCAAAATCTGGCCATCGGGGGCCAGCAGGGTGCGGGCGTGTGCCAGAAATTTGTCGAGGCCTTCAAGCGTGCCGGTTAGCCCCAGGCCGTTCATCAGCATGAGGATGGTATCGTAAGGGCGCTCGTCTTTGCCGCGCTTGTCCAGGATATCGTGCTGGGCTACCTGCTGCACGCCACGGGCCTGCATCACCTGCACGGCCCCAGCCGACTGGTCGATGGCGCGCACGTCGGCAAAGCCCCGGCTTTGCAGCTCGAGGGCGTGGCAGCCGGCACCGGCACCCAGGTCGAGCACGCGGCCGCGGCACTCGTCGAGGGCCTGGCGCTCAAGCTCGGGCATAGCCAGCAGGGTGCGGAAGAAGTAGGCGGCGGGCAGCTGCTCCTCATCGGCGGCGCTGCACTGCACGGTGAGGGCGGCCGCGTGGTGGCCGTGCTGGTAGTCGAGCAGGGCCTGGCCGATGAGGTCGGGGGCTTGGTGGGGCATAAGGAAAGGCGCGGGGCAGATGGCCGGCAGGGCACTTTTAAACGTAAACGGCGCCAGGCCGGCCGGCAAAGGTCTGGCTGCTTTTCGCATTTCGACCTTCTCTATGGCTGCCCAGCTCAAAAAAGGCCAGCTTCCGACCAAAATCTGCGCTACCTGCGGGCTGCCTTTCGAGTACCGCAAGAAGTGGCGCAATAACTGGCCGGAGGTGAAATATTGCAGCGAGAAATGCCAGCGTAATAAAGAGAAAGCAGCTAGCCCCTAGTGGTTAGCCGCTCTATTATCTTCCTACTTCTATCTTCTCTACTTTCACAAAAGCCAGCAGCCTATTGCTGCTAGCCACCTGCTAAAAAATGGCCTCCAACATCGACTACCTCAACCCCGACCTCCGCCCGCTAGAGGAAAAAGTAGAAGCCTACCTCGCCGCCGAGCGCGACCTGCGCATGCTCACCATCGCCGACCGCAACGAAGCTACCCACGACGCCGAGGTGGCCGCCGCGGCCCAGGAGTTTGAGCAGCGCCCACCCACGGGCTCATTTGACCAGCACGCCGACGAGCTGAACCTGCGCCGCCAGGATGCCCAAGATGCGCTCGATGCCTTGCGCCAGGATATTATCGGCCTGCTGCCCACCCGCGACGAATGGGTGAAAGTGAACCTCGGCTACGGCCCTAGCCGGGTTGGCGCCTGGCGCGTGCCCAACCCCGATGGCTCGGGCGCCGAGCACTACGAAGTGCGGGTGGTGCAGTAGCGCGGACTTTTAGTCCGCGAGGGTTAAGGCGTATTAGGCACGGTAGTCGCGGACTAAAAGTCCGCGCTACTTCCTAGTGTCCCGCGTCCCAGTCGTAGCCTTGCTCGGCCCAGTAGTCGGCGGGGCGCTGGTCGACAAAGGCGATGGTGCCGATGCGCTTGAGGTGCTTGATGCCGTATTTGAGCGGCGTGACTAAGCGCAGCGGCGCGCCGTGCTCAAGGCTCAGGGGCTGGCCGTTTATCTCGTAGCAGAGCAACGTTTGGGGGTGAATGGTGCTGTGCATGTCGAGGCCCACGTAGTATTCCTCGTCGGGCGTGACGAGGCTGACGTAGGGCGCCAGGTCGGCGGGCGGGTGAGCTATGTCCTTGATGGGCTGGCCGCTGCGGCTGGCTAGGGGGTACTTGGCCAGAAAATCGGCGAAGCGCGCGCCGGCCCAGTTCACGATAATGCTCCAGCCCTCAATGCACTTGAGCTGGGTAGTCATCTCGATGCGCGGCAGGGCTTTGATATCGGCCAGCGTAAATTCCTGGGCCTTGCCGCCGCCATAGGGCTGCACCACCATACGCCAAGCGTCGAGGTCGATTTCTGAATTCAGACCAGCATCACCGTTGGTGCGCACCTGGCGCACGCCCTGGCTTTTGGCAAACTCGGGGGCTAGCCGCGTTTCGCGGAAATAGGCGGCCGAGAGGCGGCCGTTGGCGTCGAGCACGCGCCGGAAAGGCGCGGGCGTGCCCTCGGCATCGGGCTGATTGAGCAGGTAGCGCCAGCCTAGTACGCCGGCCAGCCCCGCCAGCCCCAGCCCGATAAACGAGCGCCGGGTGCGGCGCGTGGCCTCCTGCTCAATGGCCGAGCCGGGCGGCAGCGTAAGGTTTTCGCCATCGGGCGACACGTGCGGCGGAATAGCTTTTTCGGGGGCGGGCGTGGGTTCCAGGGCCATAATGCGGATAGACTAGCGGGTAAACAATTAGGCCTGGGTATCGGGTTCGCGCTGGGCCAGCCGGGGGCTAGCGGCGCCCGCCGGCACCTCTTCAATCTCAAAGCCGGCCACCATCGAGCGGAAGTTGTTCCAGCCAGCGCGGCCCACCTGCGCTACGTGCACGATAAAAAACAGCACGTAGCCGATAGTCAGCACAAAGTGCTCGACCCGCGCCGCCTCGTAGCCGCCCAGTCCCTGCGTGAGCCAGCCAAACTGCGTGGGCTTGTAAATAGACAAGCCCGTGAGCAGCGACCCTAGCCCCATCAGAATCACGGCGGTATAGGCAATGCGCTGGGCGCCATTATACTTCTGCACCAGCGGGGCGGCTTTGCGCAGGCCCAGGTCGTGCAAGGTTACTTCAATGGCTTCGCGGAAGGAGTGGCGGTTGGGCAGCAGGTAGCGCCACTCGCCTGACACCAGCGTGTAACCCACATAGAGCAAGCCGTTTAGAAAAAACACCCACATAAGCAGAAAGTGCCAGGCCATGCCCTGAGCCAGCTTGTGGTCGAGGTGGGTGGCATCGTAAAACGACTGCGGGAAAAACTTGTAGAGTGTGGTAGTGCCCCAGCCAAGGCGGTAGATGTCGTTGGCCCAGTATATCCAGAGGCCGCTCCAAATCATGAGGGCCAGCACCGGAAAATTGACCCAGTGAAACCAGCGAATGGCTAGCGGATGCTTCTCAACAAGTTTTTTCATAAAGCCAGAATGCGGAATGCGCCTACGAAAGTAAGCTGCTCGCTGAACTACGGACGGGCGCGGCCGGGGGGCCTAGCGAGCAGACGGAGCGGCAGACGCGGCTGGGCGACCAACCTTACATCAGAATCGTTATTTTTATTTCTTGCTGGCGCGGGTGTAAGGTTGGCGACCCAGCCGCGTCTAACCTGGCAGCCGGCTCGGCTCATCAGTCTTTCTCACTTTTTGCGCTTCATGTAATGAAACTCCTCCTGGCAACTATTGGCGGGCTCGTAGGCCTAGTCGGCCTTACCGCCCCAGTGCCGCCGAGCCCCGCACCGGCGCGGGTGCCCGTAGTGGTAGAGCTGTTTACGTCGGAAGGCTGCTCGAGCTGCCCGAGCGCCGATGCTACGCTGCGCGAGCTGGAAAGCAGCCAGCCCGTGGCCGGCGCCGAGGTCATTGCCCTGGGCCAGCATGTCGACTACTGGAACCGCCTGGGCTGGAAAGACCAGTTTTCGGACCCCACTTACACAGCCCGCCAGCGCCAGTATGCCGCCCGGTTTGGCAGCGGCTCCTACACGCCGCAGGCCGTGGTGCAGGGCCGCGAAGAATTGGTGGGCAGCCGCCGTGCCGATTTGCTGGCGGCCATTGGGCGGGCGGCCCGGGCCCCGCAGGCGTCCGTGAGGGTAGCAGGTGGCCTAGGCGACCAGCCGCTGCGGGTGCGCGTGGCTAGCCTGCCGGCAGGCACCGGCCCGGCCCAAGTGCTACTTTTCATCACCGAAAGTGGGTTGGCTACTCAGGTGAGCGGCGGCGAAAATGCCGGCGCGCTGCTGCGTCATGCCACGGTGGTGCGCAGCCTGCAGCCGCTGGGCACCGTGGCGCCGGGCGGCACCTTCGAGGCTAGCCCCACCCCGGCGCTGGCGGCTGGCTGGAACCATGCCCACCTGCGGGCCGTGGTGGTCGTGCAAGCCGAGCGCACCCGGCAAGTAGTAGGCGCCGCGGTGCAGCCGCTAGGCGGCGAGCTGGCCCGGCAGTAGCGCGGGCCCGCGACCGACCGCTTTTTTGCTTTTCCTCTTATGACTGCCTCCCCTCCTGCCCTGCTCGACCCGCCGCAGTGGCCCGACCGCTACGGGCCCGAACTGTACCACTATGCTTATCGGCGCGTGCACAACGCCGACGCGGCGGCCGAGCTGGTGCAGGAAGCTTTTCTGAGTGCGCTGGCCGCTAGGGCCAGCTTCCGAGGCGAGGCCTCGGAGCGGAGCTGGCTATTCGTGATTTTAAAGCGCAAGCTCGTTGATTTTTACCGCCAGCAAGCGCGCCAACCCCTAGCGGCGGCGCCCGAAGCCGACCCGGAGGAAGAGGCGCCCGGCCCGCTATTTGGCCCCGACGGCCACTGGCTGCCGGCTCATGCGCCCCAACCCTGGCCCGCCGCCGATGCGGCCCTGGAGCAACAAGAGCTGCAGCAGATTCTGGCGGCCTGCCAGCGGCGCCTGCCGCCGCGCCAGCAGCTGGTTTTTGCGCGGCGCTTTGTGGAGGAAATTTCCACCGAAGAAGTATGCCAGGAACTGGCCCTGTCAGCGGCCAACTTCTGGGTCTTGGTGCACCGCGCCAAGCTCAGTTTGCGCCGCTGCCTCGAGCGCCACTGGCTAGGCACCCCACCCCCCACCTCCGCCGCCTGATGTTCTTGCCTGCTTTCGTGCGCGACTGCCGCACCGCGACGCGCCTCATCGAGCGCCGGGCCGACGCCGCACTGGCCCCAGGCGAGCGCCTGCGCCTGTGGGCCCACCTGCATCTGTGCGTGTACTGCCGCCGCTACCAGGTCCAAAGCCAGCTGCTGTCCCGCCTGGCGCCAGGGCTAGCCGCAGGGCCACCGCCCGTGTCGGCAGAACTAAGAGCCCGCTGGAAAGCCCGCATTGCGGCGGCTAGCGGAGAGGTAGAATGAGGCAGCAGCTGGTTTAGCGTAATTTTTCCTGACTCTACCCTTAGCGTTTTAAGGCTGCCGATACAATACGCCCCCCTTCATCACGAGGCGCACCTGGCGCAGGGCCTGCACCTGCTGGGTGGGGTCGCCGGCCACGGCCACGAGGTCAGCAAGCAGGCCGGGGGCAATGCGGCCACGGTCGGCGAGGTGAAAGATGCGGGCGTTGCCGCTGGTAGCTTGGCGCAATACTTCGAGGGGCGTGAAGCCGTAATCCTGCACTAATAGCTCCATTTCCAAGGCATTGTCGCCGTGCGGAAATACGCCTACGTCGCCGCCCATGGCGAGGGTCACGCCGGCCTGGCGGGCAGCCTGCACGGCGCGGTGCTTGTCGATAATGCGCTGGGGGTCGGGGTCCTGGCCTTTTTTCCAGCCCCGGTAGCGCGAAATGGCATCGGAAGCGGCCACCGTGGGGCACAGCGCCACACCGCGCTCCTTCATCAACTTGAAGACTTCGGGCGTGCCGCCGTCGCCGTGCTCGATGGTTTCGACGCCGGCGAGCACGGCACGGCGCATGCCCTCGGCCGTGCTGGCGTGCGCCACCACGCCGCGACCAGTGGCACGGGCCGTTTGCACAATAAGCGTCAGCTCCTCAACCGAATACGTGGGCTGCGCCGAGCCGCCGGGGCCCCAGCGGTAGTCGGCGTATACCTTCACCACATCGGCGCCGTGGCCGATTTGCTCGCGCACCGCCCGCACGAGGTTATCGACTCCATCAGCCTCCTGGGCGCCCTGCGGCAGGTCTTCGACGGCCGCCAGGTGGGGGCCGTAGCTGCCCGTGGCTACCAGCGCCCTAGTGGCCACCAGCAGGCGCGGGCCCGGAATGATGCCTTCATCGATGGCCTGTTTCAGCCCCACATCGGCGTAGCCGGCGCCCTCGGTGCCAAGGTCGCGGGCGGTAGTGAAGCCGGCTTGCAGGGTCTTTTGGGCGTGTACCGTGGCGCGGGCCACGCGCAGGGCTAGCGGCTCGGTCAGCACCTGGTCGTTCCAGCTGGTTTCGTTGTAGGGGTGCAGCAGCAGGTGCGAGTGCCCCTCGATGAGGCCCGGCATAAGTGTGAGGCCGGGCAGCTCGATAGTGCGCGCCCCAGCCGGCGCCGGGAGGCTGGCGGCCGGGCCAGCGGCGGTTATTTTCTGGCCTTCTACCAGCACGGCCCAGCCGGGGTGCAGGGTTTGGCCATCGAAGACGGCGGCCGGGTGCAGCAAGGTAGCGGTGGGGTTCTGAACCGTTTGGGCAGTGGCTAGCCCAGGTAGCAGGAAGCAGAAAAGTAGCAGGCGGAAAACCATAGGCACGCGGCAGATAGTTAAAAAGTAAAGTACGGGTTATTGGCGCGGGGCTCCGGGCGCCATGCGGGTAATTGCACCACTAGCCCCCTTTTTGCACCCATTAAACTAAAGCGGCTTCATGAACTATTAGGGTCAGCCGCCCAGCACACGGTGTTCCTAAAGGCTCTAGTGCTGCATGCCGGGCATGTCGTGCGGCTTACTTCGGCCGAGTTGGTCGAGGGCCGCGCGGAAGCCCTGCGCCAGTTGGGTAGCCGGGCCACGGCCGTAGTAGTGCAAGAATATCATGCGGGGCTGGTCGAAGAGCATGTGGTTGTGCACGGCCACCACCTCCAGGTTGTGGGCCCGCAGGGTTTTGATGACGGCATTGACTTCGTGTTCGAGCATGGCAAGGTCGCCGGCAATGTGCGCATCGGCCTGCTTGCCCGCAAAAGCGGCCCAGGAATTCAGGCCCATGGCCGCGGTCATTTCGGTGTTCATCATCACCA
This sequence comes from Hymenobacter sp. BT559, assembly GCF_017571525.1. Classification (GTDB taxonomy): domain Bacteria; phylum Bacteroidota; class Bacteroidia; order Cytophagales; family Hymenobacteraceae; genus Hymenobacter; species Hymenobacter ginsengisoli. The sequence continues at coordinate 86,370 of NZ_JAGETY010000015.1, forward strand.
CTTGCAGGTCGTCGCGGCCCACGGTGTACTTGTAGGTCGGCCCATTCACGGTGCCCTGGCGCCCCATTATTTGGTCGAGCGCCGGCAGGTCGAACAGCTCTTTGCCCGTGGGCGCCGCAGAGGGGCTAGCGGTGTTGCCGGCCTGCGATGCTGGCGTCGGCGGACTCGGCGGCTGGTTGGCGGGCAGCAGCTTCGAGTCTTTGAGGGTGGCGGCAAACTTCTTGGCCAGCTCGGCCGGGGCGCCCATGCCGTGAATATGCATGTAAAAAATGCGCGGCTCTTCGTAGAAGAAGTGGTTGTGCACCGCGCCCACTTCCAGCCCATTAGCCTGCGCGGCCGACATCAGCGGGTTAACTTCCTCCTGCAGCAGCACCGTGTCGCTCATCAGCATGGCCGATTTGCCATCGAGCGTGTGCTTGATGGCCACCCAGCCGCCGAAGCCGAACGGAATCGGCACCGGCTCACCCTTGATGCGCATTTTCAAGTCGTTGCGCGGCAGCGGGGTGCTGTGCGTGGCCTGCGCCTCTACGTACGTACCCTTCTTGCCCAGCGCGGCTTCGATGCCAGCAATATCGGCGGCTGAGAGCGGCGGCGTTTTGCCTTTGGGCAGCGCGGCGGCCCTAGCCAGGGTCGCGTCGAAAGAAAGCAAGGAAGTGGCCCCTAGCAGTGCCGAAGCGCGCAGGGCATCGCGCCGGGAAATAGAGTGGCTCATGGGTCAGGCAGGAAAGGTGGGAAATAACTCGTAAAGCCCCTGAAAACCGCTACTCCCACCCTACTGGCCCGGGTGGTAGCTTTTCTCCACGTGCTTCTGCACGTCTTCGGGGTAAAACCACACGTCCTTGAATTTGCCTTCGCAGTAGAGCGGGGCCTGGTCGGTGAAGTGGGGGCTGGCGGGCTGGCTGCTGGCGCCGCCCGTCACCACCGAGCGGGCCACCACGCGGGGGCCAAACTCAACCACTGCCACGAAGCTGTTGCCCACGTAGCCGTAGCGCTTCTTGGTGCCGGGCCAGGTGTGGGCGCCGAAAGCGGCTAGCGAGCCCCAGGCCGACGACGTGAATGCCACCGGCCGGCTAGGTTGGGTATCGTCAAAGGTTTCGTTAATCTTGCCGGTGAGGCGCTGGTAGCGGTTCACCTCGCCCCACGGCACTTGCCACGAACCGAAATCGCGCTTCAGCTCGGCCTGGGTTTCGGCCAGGGCGGTTAGCTTTTCCTCGGGCGAGGTGTGGGTGATGACGAACTGGGTGAAGGGTATATAGCTCAGCGTTTGGCCGGCGGGCAGGCGGGTGCGGGCCAGCCGCTGCAAGCGCTCAGCCCAATAGATGGCTAGGGTCTGGGCCGTGGAGATGGCACTGTAGTTCAGGTTCCAGCCGCGCAGCACCTCAATGGCGGCGGCCGTGCCCTCGGGCGCGGTGCCGCCGGGCGCGTCGATGGTCAACTGGTAGTCATTGAACAGCGCGGGCAGCAGCTCCTCGAAGCCGGCCAGGTGCGGGTCGTCGGCCGCCGCGATGAGCGTATCGAGGGTAAACGCTTTTTTGCGGCTGAGCACCCTTACGGCGTTGATGCCGCGGTAGTTCTCGGCGTCGGGAGCCATGTAGGGCGGGTAGCTGAGGCGCTCGGGGCTGCTGCCGGGGCCCGATACCGTATAGGGTGTCGAGTTGCAGTTCTGGATGAAGCCGCTGGCCGGGTTTTTCACCTGCACCAGTTCCTCTACCTTGTGCAGGCCCTGCCACTCGGTGGCCTTAGTGCTGCCGTCCACGGGCTGGTTCCAGTCGTGGCCGGCGGGGCGGCGGGGCATGAAGTTGCCGTGCCAGTACGCAATGTTGCCCGAGTTGTCGGCAAAGACGGTGTTGTTGGAGGCATTGCCATTCAGGCGCATCACCTCCCGAAAGCTGGCGTAGTCCTTAGCCTTGGTGCGCAGGTAGCTTTGCTCCAGAGCTTCGAGCGGGGTGTCCATCATCTTTACCGTCACCCACTTATCGCCCTGCTGGCCTACTACCGGGCCGTGGGGCGTGCGGTAGGTAGTGAAGCGACGCTTGTGGCGCTGCCCGTCGCGGGTAAAGAAAAGCGTCAGCGTATCGGTGGGCAGGGCTAGCTGCTTGCCGTCGTACTGATACACGTACTTGCCGTCCTGCTCGCTCACCGTTTCGAGGTATTCATCCATCGAATCGGCTTGGCTCGACGTGTGCATCCAGCCGCATTTCTCATTGAAACCCTGATAGATAAAGAACTGCCCCCAGGTCACGGCGCCGTAGGCGTTGAGGCCCTGCTGGCTGGTCATCTGCACCTCCGAGCGGAAGTAGAACGAGGTGTGCGGATTGATAAGCAGCAGCGGGTGGCCGCTGGCGCTTTTGCTAGCCCCGATGGCGAAGCCGTTGGAGCCCACCGGCTCGTCGTCGGCCCGTAGCGGGTCGGCCTTAGGAAAAGGCGCCTGCCACGACGTTTTCTTGGGCTGGCTGTAAAACGCCTTAAGCCGGTCGAGCGGTACCACGCTCACGTTGCCCCCAATGCTGCCTTCGCTAAACAGCAGCGGCATCCAGGGTTGAAAGCGGTGCAGCAGCTTGGGCCGCACCGTGGGGTGCGTGGCCAGGTAGTAGTTGGCGCCGTCGGCGAAGGCGTGCAGCAGGTCTTTCATCCAGCGCGGGCTGCGCTGGTAGATGCCCACGGCCCGCGCCGAATCTAGAAACAAGCGCTGGCGCAGGTCTTCGTAGAGGGCGGCCTCGCCCTGCACCTCGGCCTGGCGGCCTAGTGCCGTGAGGTAGTTGTCCTCAACCCGCGCAAAATCGTCTTCGCACTGCGTATACAGCACGCCAAACACGGCGTCGGCATCGGTTTTGCCCGTGATGTGGGGCACGCCCCAGGTGTCGCGCACGATGCTGACGCGCTGGGCCTGCCGCTGCCAGCGGGCCATTTCGGCGGGGGTAAAAGCCTGAGCGCTAGCCTCAGCCGTGGCTAGTAGTAAAAGAAAAACGGAAAGCTTGCGCATGGATGAAATGGGCCGAGAGCACAGCCCGGGCGCAAGGTAGATAGGAGCACGAAATAGGCAGTAGCACGAAGCCGCTGCTTCGTGCGCGAGCGCAGCGAGCAGGCGGGGCCGGACACAGCCCTAGCGACCATGCTCGCGGTGCTCGCGCACAAAGCAGCGGCTTCGTGCTACTGCCTATTTCAGCACTGGCAGCAGCGATTTCTTGATGTAGGCAGCGCTTTGCGCGATGCTTTGGTAGGCGTCCATTCCGAAGTTTTCCTGCTCTACAAACAGGTGCTGCAAGCCAGCGGTGCGGGCCTGGGCGAAGATTTTGCGGAAGTCAATCGAGCCCGACCCAATCTCCGTATTCAGCTCAGGCTTAGCCTTGTCCATATCCTTCACGTGCCACAGCGGAAAGCGCCTGGGGTGCGCCTGCATCAGCTTGACGGGGTCTTGGCCGGCACGCACCACCCAGTACAAATCCAGCTCAAAATCGACCAGCTTCGGGTCAGTTTCTTTGAGCATCACGTCAAAAAGCGACACCCCGCCGATGGGCTTGAACTCGAAGTCGTGGTTGTGGTAGCCTAGCCGCAAGCCTGCCTGTTGGCACAGCTTGCCGGCTTGGTTGAGCCGCGCCGCTAGGGTCTTAAAATCGGCCACCGACTTACGCACGCTCTCATCGAGGTGCGGCACAATGACGTAGCGCTGCCCGCAAGCCTTGGCCGCGTCGATGCAGGGTTGCAGCGAGGCGGCTTTGCCATCACGCATAAAATCGCCCAGCTCGTAGTGCCCGCTCGATGTGCTGAGGCCATTGGCCGCCAGGGCCGCCTTAAACTGCACGGGCGTAAGGCCCCAGAAGTGCGTGCTAGGGCTGTAACCGTAGGTTTCGACTTCCTGGTAGCCGGCCTTGGCTATTTTGGCTAGGGTGCCTTTCACGTCGGCCCCAATGGTTTCGCGCAGCGAGTACAGCTGCAAGCCTATTTTCATCGGGGCGGGGGCGGCCAGTAGCAGGCCAGGTTGGGCGCAAGCCACGGCCGCCAGGGCGCCTGCTTGCTTCAAAAAATCGCGACGGTGCGTCATAGTTCAGGTCAGGTGGTTTTGAGGTTGCGTTGCGTCAATTCGCGCACGGCGTGGTCGACGGCGCGGGCCGTGAGGGCCATGTAGGTGAGTGAGGGGTTTTGGGTCGAGGTCGAGGTCATGGCCGCGCCGTCGGTCACGAACACGTTGGGGCAGGCGTGCAGCTGGTTCCACTTATTAAGCATCGAGGTGCGCGGGTCGGTGCCCATGCGCACGCCGCCCATCTCGTGGATGTCGAGGCCGGGGGCCTGGTGCGAGTCGTTGGTTTTAATATTTGTGAAGCCCGCGTTGGTAAACATCTCCGTAAACTGCTCGAAGAAATCCTGCTTCATCTTCGCATCATTGTCGTCATAAGCTACTGCTATACTGAGCAGTGGCATCCCCCATTCATCCTTGCGGCTAGGGTCGAGGCGCACGTAGTTGGTTTCCTTCGGGATGGTTTCGCCCATCATGCCCGCCCCGATGTACCATGGGCTCAGGGCCGGCTTTTCAAGCTGCTTTTTGAGGTCGGTGCCGAAGCCGTGCCGGGGCTGCACCCGGCCGCGCGAGGCCCCAAAGCTGGTGGCGTAGCCGCGCAAAAAGTCGGTTTCCTGCTTAAACACATTGCGAAAGCGCGGGATGTAGCCGCCGCCCGCCGGGTTGCGCCCGTCGGTGGTGAATTGCTGCAAGCCTTCATACTCCGCAAAAACCCTAGCGCTGTAGTTGTGAAACGCCACGTACTTGCCCAGCACGCCGCTGTCGTTGCCCAGCCCGTTGGGGAAGCGGCTGGAGGTCGAATTGAGCAACAACAAGTTGGTATTCAGAGCGCCCGCATTCACAAACAGCACCGGCGCGTAGTACTCGGTAGTGGCCTTGGTGTGCGCGTCGATAACCCGGATGCCGGTGGCGCGACCCTTCTGCTCGTCGTAGAGGATGCTCTGCACCACCAAATCGGGGGCTAGCGTGAGGTGGCCCGACTTCATCGCCCACGGTAAGGTCGAGGAGTTGCTGCTGAAATAGCCACCAAACGGGCAGCCGCGCTGGCACAGCGTCCGGTTTTGGCACTGCACGCGTCCCTGCTCATAGTGAATGGGTTGCGGCTTCGACAAGTGCGCGCAGCGGGCGCTGATAACGTGGCGGTCGGGGTGGGTTTTCTGCAGATGCTCCCGGAAGTGGTCTTCCACTGCATTGAGCGGGAAGCCGGGCATAAACTCGCCATCGGGCAGCGCCGCTAGCCCATCTCGGTTGCCGCTGATGCCCGCAAACTTCTCCACGTGGCTGTACCACGGCGCCAGGTCGTCGTAGCCGATGGGCCAGGGCACGGCAAAGCCGTCGCGGGCCGGCCCTTCAAAGTCGTAGTTGCTCCAGCGCTGCGTCTGGCGGGCCCACAGCAGCGACTTGCCGCCCACCTGGTAGCCCCGAATCCAGTCAAACGGTTTTTCCTGCACGTAGGGGTGCTCGGCATCCTTCACCACAAAGTGCATGGCGTCTTCCTTAAACACGTAGCAGCGGCTGGCAATGGGATTGGCCTGCTGCACGTCGTAGGGCACCTTGCCGCCGTGGGCAAACTCCCAGGGATTAAGGTTGGTAGTGGGGTAATCCTTGTTGTGCACCACGTTGCGGCCACGCTCCACCACCAGTGTCTTCAAGCCCTTGCCGGTCAGCTCCTTGGCTGCCCAGCCGCCGCTCATGCCCGAGCCAATCACGATGGCGTCGAACGTGCGCTCCTTGATGCTGTCAATATTAAGATTGGCCATGATGCGGAACGGCTAAATTGACTTTACTCACCGGAAAATACCCGTCGTAGCGCCCCGGCACCAGCTCGTACACTACCTGCTTGGTCATGAAGTATTTGCTACCCGTGTAGCCATCGATGGCCAGCTGCCGCGCCGCCCGATAAAAGGCCGCTAGCTCATCACTGAACTGCGTGGGCTGCTCATCAATACGCTGCAGCAGCGCCGTGCGCTGCGCCGCCGCGCTCGCTCCAAACGACTGCCCTAGCTGCCTGGTAGCCGCTGCATCGAGCTGCCCCAGGCCGGCCACGAAGGTTTGCTGCTCCTTGGGCGGGGTGCAGTCATCGAGCATTTTCAGCACGTAGAGGTGCAGGCTCAGGTCTTTAGCGCCGGGCGTGTCGGTGCGCGGAATGAGCGTTTCGCAGACCTCCGCGAGCAGTTTTTCCTGGTTGGCATTCAGCGCCAGGTGTTTCAGGGGGTACGTGGCCGCCTGCTCGTCGTGGCTCTGCGACAGGCAGCCGGGCAGCAGCGCGGCGGCCCCCGCCACCAGGGTAAGGTGCCTAACGGCTAATCGCCGATTCATCATGCAAGTAGAAAAAGGATGGGATGCTGCAAAGTACACCCGATAACCCGCAGACCTTGCTGACACCCTACTGCCGGATAAATCAGCCGTACTATTTGCTAGAATAGTACCACCCTTGGCTTCCAGCTACCCTTACCCAGTCGGCCCACCCTAGTGGCGTATTTTTACGGCAGCTAACCCCGTTTTGGCCGCCATTCGCTAACGTCGAAACGGCATGAAAAAAGGTCAGAGACATTATCTCTGACCTTTCCAACCAAAACACCTTAAAAAACTATTCTTTCACGCTAGGTACAACAAACAACTTGGCAAAAGATTCCGGCTGTCTGAAGATTTTCTTAGCTGCCTAAAATAATAACCTGATTCTCAACTAGTGAAAAATATAAACAACTCCTCCGACGAGCCTCGGGCCGACTTTATGCGCGAAGCCATCCGGCTTTCGCTCGAAAAAATGCAGGCCGGTTTTGGTGGGCCGTTCGGGGCAGTGGTAGTGAAAGACGGGCAGATTATCGCCCGCGGCTTCAACCAGGTTACCAGCACCCACGACCCTACCTGCCACGCCGAGGTCGATGCCATTCGCAAGGCCTGCCAGGTGCTGGGCACCTTCCAGCTCGACGGCTGCGACCTCTACACCAGCTGCGAGCCCTGCCCCATGTGCCTGGGCGCCATCTACTGGGCGCGCCCCGCCAGGGTCTTCTATGCGAATACCAAGGCCGATGCCGCCGCCGTCGGCTTCGACGACCAATTCATCTACGACGAAATAGAGAAGCCTCTCGACCAGCGCCAGCTGCCCATGCAGCAGTTCCTGCGCGACGAGGCGCAGGTGTCGTTTCAGGCCTGGGCTGCCCACGAGAGCCGCACCGACTATTAGGGCGTTTTAATGGCCGTGGCCTCAATTTCGACCAGCATCCGCGGGTCGATGAGGGCTGCCACCTGCACCATGGCGGTCACCGGCCTGATTTGGCTGAAAACCTCGCCGTGGGCGCGGCCCACGGCCTCCCATTTACTGATGTCGGTCACGAAAATGCGGGTGCGCACCACGTGTTCGAGGCTGGCGCCGGCTTGGTGCAGCGCCTCGGCTATCTTCTCCAGAATGCGCTTGGTTTGAGCATATTCGTCAGCACCGCTGATACTATCGCCATCCTGCGCCGTGGTGCCGGCCACCTCCACCACATTGCCCACGCGCACTGCCCGCGAGTAGCCCACGCTAGCCTCCCAGGGCGCACCCGATGAAATAAGTTGTCGCATAAAACAGGTAATGAGTGATAAAGTCAACAAGGCTGCCCGCCGGCTAGCCCTGCACCGGCAACTCAAATAAGCTAACTGTTGCGTTGTGGTAATGCGCCGGCAAGCCGGCCGTATCGGTGAGCACCGCTAGCCCCAGGTAAGTGAAGCCGCAGGCGGTGTAGTGCCTGATGAGCCCGTGGTTTTCCCCAACGGTGTCGAGGCGCACAAACTTTTTCTGGTGCTGCCGGGCATAGTCCCGGGCCCAGGCCACGATATCCGCGACCCAGCTGTGGCCCCGAAACTCAGGGTTGGTGGCAATGCGGTGGATGTACACGGCGGGGTCGGCATTGCGGGCGCCCCAAATCTGCGGGTCGTCAAACGTGATGGCCCACACGCAGGCAATGGCATCGCCCAGCATCAGCTTCCACTGCCGGCCTTCGGCGAGCTCCTGCGCCACCATACTGCGGTCAAAGTCGGGCCATACCACAGTACCCTTCACGGCCACCTGATAGGCACTGGCGAGCCGGTAGAGCCGAAAAATCTCGTCGATATCGGCTGGCGTGCTAAGTAGTAGCTGCTTTTGAAGCGTAGAATCGGCCATGGGCGTAGTATTGAAATTCGAATAGAGGGCTAGCCATAAAGCAAAGCACCCGCTACCCCTGGCGGGATAACGGGTGCAAGCTACTCAGCTATTCGCGCAAGCAGCGTGGGTTATACGTCGAGCTTGGCATACTTGGCGTTCTGCTCGATGAAGTCGCGGCGCGGCGCCACTTCGTCGCCCATCAGCATCGAGAACAGGTGGTCCGACTCGGCGGCCGACTCTACGGTTACCTGCTTCAGGGTGCGGGTTTCGGGCTGCATGGTGGTGGTCCAGAGCTGCTCGGCATTCATTTCGCCGAGGCCTTTGTAGCGCTGCACGTTCACGGTTTCGGGCTTGCCACGGCCGAGCTCTTCGGTGGCGGCGGCGCGGTCCTCTTCGGTCCAGCAGTAGCGCTCCTCTTTGCCGCGCTTCACGAGGTAGAGCGGCGGTAGGGCGATGTAGATGTAGCCCTGGTCCACGAGCTGCCGCATGTAGCGGAAGAAGAACGTGAGGATAAGCGTGCGGATGTGCGAGCCGTCAATATCAGCATCGGTCATGATGATGATTTTGTGGTAGCGCAGCTTGTCGAAGTTCAGCGGGCCGGTTTCGTTGCCCTCGTCGTCGGTGCCGAAGGCCAGCGACTTGCGCTCGTTGAACGTGACCCCTAGCGCGGTAATCATGTTCTTGATTTCCTCGTTTTCCAGGATTTTGTGCTCCTGGGCTTTCTCCACGTTCAGGATTTTACCGCGCAGCGGCAAAATGGCCTGAAACGCCCGGTTGCGGCCCTGCTTGGCGGTGCCGCCGGCCGAGTCACCTTCTACCAGGTACAGCTCACACACCGCGGGGTCCGAGTCGGAGCAGTCGGCCAGCTTGCCGGGCAAGGAGTTGGAGCCCAGCACGTTTTTGCGCTGCACCATGTCCTTGGCCTTGCGGGCGGCGATGCGGGCTTTGGCGGCCAGTATCACCTTGTCCATGATTTTGTTGGCCTGGCCGGGGTTTTCCTCCAGGTACTGCGTCAGGATTTCGCCCACCACGGTGTTCACCGCGCCGCTTACTTCCGAGTTGCCGAGCTTGGTCTTGGTCTGGCCCTCAAACTGCGGCTCCTGCACTTTCACCGAGATAACGGCCGTGAGGCCCTCGCGGAAGTCGTCGCCGGTGATTTCCACCTTGGCTTTCTCAAACAGTTGCTTCTTGTCGCCATACGCCTTCAGCACCCGCGTCACGGCCGAGCGGAAGCCACCTACGTGCGTGCCACCCTCAATGGTGTTGATGTTGTTGACGTAGGAATAGACGTTTTCCTGGTACGAGGTATTGTACTGCAAGGCCACCTCGACCGGCGTGCCGCCCTTCTCGCTTTCCACATAGATGGGCTCGGCGAGCAGCGAAGGACGCTCGGTGCCATCGAGGTACTGCACGAAGTCGCGCAGGCCACCCTGCGAGTAAAACTCCTCGTAGCGGAAGCCTTCGGCATCGACGTGGCCCACGGCAGCGTCGCCCAGCGGCTTCTCGCGGCGGTCGGTCAGGGTAATGCGGATGCCCTTATTCAGGAACGACAAGTCGCGCAGGCGGCTGGCGATGGTGGCGTAGCGGTACTCTGTTTCCGAAAAGATGCTGGGGTCGGGCAGGAACTGCACCTCCGTGCCGTGCTCGTCGGTGTCACCGATTTCCTTTACCGGATACAGCGGGTGGCCGATGGTATACTCCTGCTGGTACACGTGGCCCTTGCGGCGCACGGTTACTTTGAGGTCGGTGCTGAGCGCGTTTACGCAGCTCACGCCCACGCCGTGCAGGCCGCCCGACACTTTGTACGAGTCTTTGTCAAACTTACCGCCGGCGTGCAGCACAGTCAGCACCACTTCGAGGGCCGAGCGGCCTTCTTTGGCGTGCCAGTCCACGGGAATACCCCGGCCGTTGTCACGGACGGTTACCGAATTATTTTCATTAATCGTAACCTGAATAAGGTCGCAGTGCCCGGCTAGGGCCTCATCAATGGAGTTATCGACTACCTCCCACACCAGGTGGTGCAGGCCCTTGATACCCGTGTCGCCGATGTACATACTGGGGCGCTTGCGCACCGCCTCCAGCCCTTCCAGCACCTGAATGCTATCGGCCGAATAATCGGCGGGGGCTTTCTTTTCTACTACTTCACTCATGCGAGAGAGGGGGTTAAACCGACCGGAAATACGGTCAGGAAGAGAACATCCAAAGGTACTCTTTTAGCTCCATTTAGCCTAGCTTTTGCCCACCTTTTTCAGGGGAAATTCAGACACAAAAAAAGCCCCTGTTGAGGCCGGCAGGGGCTTTTTTTATACGCTAAAAGCTATGCTGGCTACTGGTATACGCCCGCTACGATAGTGCCGAAGCAGAAGCCGTAACCAGCTTCTTTGGTGTACGCAGCGGTGGGCAGCACCCGCTGGTAGCCAGTTGCCGCCCGCCGCGGCCTAAAGTCGAATTTAAATAAGGACACTGCTGAGCAACCAGCGTGTTTTCATAGCAGTAAGCAGAGGCAGCCACCAGCTAACCGGCCGCATATACTTGCTGATGGCTAGTCGCTTACTATCTCAAATGCACTCAGCTACCGACTCGGCGCCGGCGGCGTTAGCATAAGTATGGGTGTGGTAGCTGGGAAAGTGTTTCTTCACCTCTTCGGGGCCTAGCTGGTCGTACTCGCCGGCGCCCAGCTCGCCCATGAAGTAGCGCGTGGGGCGCGGAAGGCACTGAAGGCTAGCTCATAAGAGGCGGGGCTTGGGCGTAGGAGCGCTTACTAAGCAGCTAGCTTGGTTTTGCATAAACCCCACCCCCTACTCTGCCGCCACCGCCCGCGCCGGGCGCGCTGCCTGCACCGCCGCTTCTTTCTCCGAGCCCAGGTAATTGCCATAGCCCACGATTACCGTAGAAAGCACCACGGCCATGATACCCAGCGATACCGTGCGCATCGTCAGGCGGTTAGCGCCACGCCACTCGTGCAGCAGCAGGCCCCAGAAGCTGCTGAAGGCGATGATGAAGGCCATGTGCAGCGTCCAGCCCGAAAAGCGGTAAGCTCCCATCTGGCTGTCGCCCATGCCGTAGAAGAAGAACTGCAAGTACCACGTAAAGCCAGCCAGGGCGCAAAAAATGATGTTGCGCAGCGCCGGCATGGTCGGGTTAAAGTAGTCGGTGTACGTCTTGTTCTTGATGTTGAGGTAAACGCACCAGGCGGCGTTGGTGGTAAGGCCGCCGAGCATGATAAGGATGTAGGTGGCATTGTTCACGAACAACTCGTTGGTGCCAGCTTGCTGGGCAATAGCGGCAATGGGTTTACCCGCCGTGAGGCCGAAGGAAAAGCAGGCGCTCATGATGCCCGAGAACACCGCCACCAGAATGCCTTTGCGCAAGTCAAACTCCGCAATGGCGGCCTTCTTCTGGTCGCTGCTGAGCGAGTTTTCCTTCATAATGCCCGCCAGCCCGCAGATGACGATGCCCATCACGCACACCACTAGCCCCATCAATATCATCTGGCCCGAGGCCGAGCGCACCAGCGCCGGAAACGTGCCCTCATACATGGGCGGCACGACCGTGCCAAACACGGCGCACAGGCCCAGCGTCACGGCCATGCCCAGACTCAGGCCCAGGTAGCGCATGGCCAGTCCAAAGGTGAGCCCGCCAAAGCCCCAGAGCACACCCCACATATACGTCCAAAGGAGGGTGGAAGCCGGCGCTTGCCGAAGCACGCCCAGCAGGTTGTGTACCGTGAGCGAGCCCATTATCCAGGGGGCAAATATCCAGGAAATGATACCGCCTACCAGCCAGTAACTTTCCCAGGCCCAGCCTTTTATTTTCTTGTAAGGCAAATAGAAGCTGCCGGAGGCAAAGCCCCCAAGTGCGTGCAGAATAACGCCCCAGATAACGGCCATAGAGAATCGGGTGGGAATGAAGTCGCGGTTGGATGAGCGCAAAGCTGCACGCTTGCCCACCCCGAACCCTCCTGTGCTCTCCTGACGAAAACCGGGGCTAGCGAAAGTCAGCGACCCGGCTATTTTTTTACATGCAAGCAGGAGAGTGCAGGAGTTTGGCGGGGGGCACGGGCCGGAGTTTTGTGCCCAAACTACGCCAGGACTTTTTACGGCTGCTCATTTTATCCCGCTTATGCACCCCACGCTCACCTTTCAGCACGTTAGCTACCTCTGGGACGAAGCCAAAGCCGCCGAGCTAGCCGGCGACGAAGTGGCGTTGTTTCTCTACCGCTCTAATTTGCTCGGCGCCGACCTGCGCCTGACCAACTACGCCGGCGGCAATACCAGCTGCAAAATCCAGGCAACGGACCCCGTAAGTGGCCAGCCCGCCGAGGTGATGTGGGTAAAGGGCTCGGGCGGCGACATCGGCACGCTCACCAAGGCCGGCTGCGCCAACCTCTACGTGGAGAAGCTGCACCAGCTCAAAAACCGCTACCGTGGCTTGGCCCACGAGGATGAGATGGTGGGCCTGTTTGAGTACTGCCTCTTCGACCCCAAGTGCGCCACGCCCAGCATCGACACCCCGCTGCACGGCCTGCTGCCCTTCAAGCACATCGACCACCTGCACCCCGATGCCCTTATCGCCATTGCGGCCAGCAAGGACGGTGAGCGCATTATGCACGAGATTTGGGGCGACACCATGGGCTGGCTGCCCTGGCAAAAGCCAGGCTTCGACCTGGGCCTGCAGCTCGAAAAAATCGTGCAGGAAAACCCGAGTCTGCGCGGCGTTATCCTGGGCGGCCACGGCTTGTTTACCTGGGGCGATACGAGCTACGAGTCGTACATGAATACGCTGGAAGTCATTGAGATGGCGGCCACGTACTTAGAAGCCAACTACGGCAAAAACCGCCCGGTTTTCGGCGGTGTGAAGCTAGCAAATGGCCCCGACGAGGCCACCCGCCATCGGCAGGCTGCCGCCATCATGCCCGTGCTGCGGGGGCTAGCCAGCAGCCAGCGCCGCATGCTGGGCCACTACACCGACGATGCCCGGGTATTGGAGTTTGTGAATTCGCATGACCTGGCGCGCCTGGCCGCCAAGGGCACCAGCTGCCCCGACCACTTTTTGCGCACCAAAATCCGCCCGCTCGTGCTCGCCCCCGAGCAAATGCAAGGCGACGCGGCCAGCGTAAAAACCTACCTCGAAGGTGAGTTTGCCGCCTACCGCCAGGAGTACGTGGCCTACTACGAGCGCAGCAAGCACCCCAACTCGCCGGCCGTGCGCGACGCCAACCCCGTTATTATTCTGTGGCCGGGCGTGGGCTTGTTTTCGTTTTCAAAGGACAAGCAGACTGCCCGCGTGGCGGCCGAGTTTTACACCAACGCCATCAACGTGATGCGGGGTGCCGAGGCTGTGAGCGAATACCAGGGCCTGGCCGAGCAGGAAGCCTTCAACATCGAGTACTGGCTGCTCGAAGAAGCCAAGCTGCAGCGCATGCCCAAGCCCAAAAGCCTCTCGGGCAAAATCGCCTACGTAACCGGTGGCACCGGCGGCATCGGGCTCGCTATCTGCGAGCTGCTGCTCCAAAACGGCGCCTGCGTGGTAGCCACTGACCGCGACCGCCTGGCAGAAACCCAGACCTCGCTGCGCAAGAAATTCGGCAAGGACAGCGCCCTCACCGCGCCCATCGACGTGCTCGATGCCGAGGCCATCGCCGAGAGCCTGCGCCAGACGGTGCTGCAATTTGGCGGCGTCGATATCGTGGTGAACTGCGCCGGGCTGAGCATCAGCAAGCCCCTGGCCGAGACAACGCAGGCTGACTGGGACATCCTCAACGACGTGCTCGTGAAGGGCCAGTTTTTGGTGAGCCAGCAGGCCGTGGCCATTCAGCGCCAGCAGGGCCTGGGCGGCGATATCATCAACATTGCCAGCAAAAACGGTCTGGTAGCCGGCCCCAACAACGTGGCCTACGGCACGGCCAAAGCCGCGCAGCTGCACCTGAGCCGCCTGCTCGCCGCCGAGCTGGGCGCAGACAAAATTCGCGTCAACACCGTCAACCCCGACGCCGTGCTGCGCGGCTCCAAAATCTGGGAAGGCGACTGGGCCGCCGGCCGGGCCAAGGCCTACGGCATCTCGGTCGAGGAGCTGCCCCAGCACTACGCCAAGCGCACGCTGCTGGGCGAAGAAGTACTGGCCGAGGACATCGCCAAGGCCGTGCTCGTCTTCGTCGATGGCTCGCTGAGCAAGAGCACCGGCAACGTGCTCAACGTGGATGGCGGCGTGGCAATGGCCTTCGTGCGCTAGCCCCTACCGCCTCCGGGTGGCCTGATAAGAACGTCATGCAGCGCTTGTCGAGGCAGCTCTACCGAACGATGCCCTAGCGGCATGGTAGAGCTGCCTCGACAAGCGCTGCATGACGTTGTTTTTTAGGGCCGCTTTTCTTAAAAAGCGCCTAAATTCAACGACAGCGTGCATTCTGCCTACTGTTTTGAGTAGCTTTGGCGTCCTGCCCTGCCCGTTATAATTTTCTGCACTATGTATAAGCCCCAGCTCAAACCGCTCGATAAAACCCCGAAGTACAAGCAAATTGTGCAGTCGGTAATTATGGATATTGAGCGCGGTGTGTTGAAGAACGGCGACCAGCTGCCGAGCATCAGCGAGCTGAGCATTGAGCACTACCTGGCCCGCGACACGGTGGAGAAGGCCTACCGCGAGCTGCGCGAGCGCGGCTTCATCACCTCGGTGCAGGGCAAGGGCTACTACGTGCAGGCCCGTGATACTAACAAGCTGAAAATCTTGATGATTTTCAACAAGTTGAGCTCCTACAAAAAGGAAATCTACTACGCTTTTCTTGAAGCGCTGGGCGACCGGGCTACCGTCGATTTACAGATTCACCACTACAATGTGCACCTGTTTCAGGAGATTATCGAGAAAAACCTGGGCAAGTATAATTACTATGTGGTGATGCCGCACTTCACGCTTGACACGGATAAAAGTCTGTTCATCAGTATCCTACATACAATACCGCCGCACGAGCTGGTACTGCTCGACAAAGACCTGCCCGAGCTGAAGCACGATTGTCTGCGCGTGTTTCAGGATTTTGACAAGGATATTTTCAACGCCCTCGTTAATACGCAAGACCTACTGGCCAAGTATTCGCGGCTAGTACTCATCCTGCCTTCCGATGCCAATCACCCCGAAGAACTGCCCTGGGGCTTCCGCTCGTTTTGCCTGAGTCGCAACAAGGAATTTTCGGTGGTTGAAGACGCTAAAAACGAGATACTTGCCGAAGGCACGGCCTACGTAGTCATCCGCGAAACTGACCTGGTGGAGCTAGTCAAAAAGATTCGCCAGACCAGCTTCCTGCTAGGCCGTGAAATCGGCATTATTTCCTTCAACGAAACGCCCCTGAAGGAGCTGCTCAACATGACGGTGATTACCACCGACTTCGTGGCCATGGGTCGCACGGCGGCCACCCTGCTGCTCGAGAACAAGCACGTGAAGGTGAATAACCCCTTTTACACCATCCGCCGCGGCTCACTGTAATCATTTAACAGGTATCAATTAACATTTAACAGTTGGTTGACTAACCTCTTGGCTTGACAGAACGACTGTTGAATGTTTAAATGAATCAGGCAGGAGAGTTCAGAACAGTTCGGATGCGACGGGCCGGGTACTTTGCTACTCCTTAAAAAAGGCCTTTTTCCCACCCTAGCGCCATGCTCACCGAAGACCAACTCCACGACCTGAACCAGCCGCTGCTGGCCGAGCACCATCTGCAATTCGATTACCTGGCCGACCTGCTGGCCCGGCGCGGAGTCGACGCCCACCAGCTCATTCTGCAACTCGTGGAGTTTCAGGTGGCTATTCCGAGCTGGGCGCTGGGCACGGGCGGCACGCGCTTTGGGCGCTTTCCGGCCGGCGGCGAGCCGCGCTCGCTGGAAGAGAAAATCAGCGATGTGGGCCAGCTCAACCAGCTCAACGGCTCGTCGAACTCAATTTCGCTGCACATTCCGTGGGATATCCCGCAGGATAGTAACGGCTTGCACCAGCTGCTGGCCAGCCAGGGCCTGTCGATTGACTCGATGAACTCCAACACCTTCCAGGACCAGAAAGAGCAGGCGCACACCTACAAGTTTGGCTCGCTGAGCGCCACCGACCGGGCCGTGCGCGAGCAGGCCATTCAGCACAATATTGAGTGCATTAACTACGGCACCCAGCTCGGGGCCAAGGTGCACACCGTGTGGTTGGCCGATGGCTCTAACTTTCCGGGTCAGAGCCACTTGCGCCGCGCCTACTTACGCACCCAGGAGAGCCTGGCGGCCATCTACGAGGCGCTGCCTTCCGACTGGACCATGCTCATCGAATACAAGCCCTACGAGCCCAACTTCTACTCGATGGTGATTCCCGACTGGGGCACCTCTTACACGCTGTGCCAGAGCCTGGGTAAGCAGGCGCAGGTGCTCGTGGACCTGGGCCACCACCTGCCCAACACCAACATCGAGCAGATAGTGGGCCGCCTGCGCCAGCTAGGCCGGCTAGGGGGCTTTCATTTCAACGGCTCGGGCTACGGCGACGACGACCTGACCACAGGCAGCGCCAAGCCCTTCCAGCTCTTCCTCATCTTCAATGAGTTGGTTGACGCTAACCAGGATGCTAGCCTGACTGCCGCCAGCGTGGCCTACATGATAGATGCCAGCCACAACACCAAGGACCCGCTCGAAGACCTGCTGCAATCGGTAGACAACATCATGGGCGCCTACGCCAAGGCCCTGCTCGTAGACCGCACCGCCCTGGCCGAAGCCCAGGACGCCAACGACACCGTGCGGGCCGAGGAAATCTTGCGCGACGCCTTCCTCACCGATGTGCGCCCGCTGGTGGCCGAGGCCTACCGCCAGGCTGGCGGCGCGCTGCACCCGGTGCGGGCCTACCGCGCGGCCGGCGTGCGGCAGCAGCTCATTGCGCAGCGCGGCAAATTCAGCCTCTCAACCGGCCTGTAAGCGATGGCAGCCAAGAAACCAGTTTATGCCGTGTTCGACATCGGCAAAACCAATAAGAAGCTGATTCTCTTCGATGAAGAGCGGCAGATTATTGACGAGATGCTGCACGTGTGCACCGACGTGCTCGACGACGACGGCTTCCCGTGCGACCACCTGCCGCGCCTCACGCAGTGGATGCAGGACCACTGGCACCGCCTGCGCCATCACCCGCACTACACTGTAAAAGGCGTCAACTTCACGGCCTACGGCGCCAGCTTCGTGCACCTGGGGGCCGATGGCGAGCCGGTGCTGCCGCTGTATAACTACCTCAAGCCCATTCCCGAAGAGCTCACGGCCCGCTTCTACGCCGAGCTAGATGAGTCGGCGGCCGACTTCACGGCCTGCACCTGCTCGCCGCAGCTGGGCATGCTCAACTCGGGCTTACAAATGTACTGGCTTAAACACGCCAAGCCCGAGCAGTATGCCCGCGTGCAGACCTCACTGCATTTGCCGCAGTACCTATCGTATCTGCTTACGGGCGAGAAGTTTAGCGATTACACGTCGGTAGGCTGCCACACGGCGCTCTGGGATTTTGAGCGCGGGCAGTACCACGACTGGGTGACCCGTGAGGGCATCGATGAAAAGCTAGCCCCCCTCACCCAGGACTCCATTGCCTCGGTGGTCGATGGCATTATGGTGGGCGTGGGCCTGCACGACAGCTCGGCGGCGGTGATGCCGTATCTGCTCGAAATCGATGAGCCTTTTATGCTGGTGAGCACCGGCACCTGGTGGGTCACGATTAACCCCTTCAACAGCCAGCCGCTCACGCCCGAGCTGCTACGGCGCGATGTAGTAAGCTTCCTGACGCCGCGCGGCCAGCCCATGCGGGCGGCACGGGCTTTTTTGGGCCGTGAGCACGACTATCAGGTTGAGCGCATCGCGCAGCACTTCCACGTGAAGCCCGATTTCTACCGCTCGCTGGTACTGGCCAGGCCCTACGATGAAGCCTCGACCCGCTTTGTGCCCGCCTGCCTGGCTGGCGGCGGCCCCCTGCCCGACCAGCCGGCCGGCGAGTGGGACCTCACGGGTTTTCGCACCGCCAACGACGCCTACCAGCACCTCATTCATGGCCTCATCAACCTGCTGCTCACCTCCATGAAGCTAGTGTGGCAGGGCGAAAAAGTTATTTACGTGGATGGCGGCTTTGCCCGTAACCCACTGTTTATGCAAACGCTGAGCTGGAATTTTCCGCAGGCGGAAATTCGTACGCTGGAAGTGCCGCAGGCCACCGCGCTAGGGGCCCTCGTGCACCTCGAGCAGGGCGAGGCCTGGAAAAAAACGCAGCTGCTGTTTAGCTAAAGGAAATGTATGCGCTCCTCTACAGCACGTCATGCTGAGCTTGCCGAAGCATCTCTGCCGCGCCGCTAGGAGTACTAATCCAACGGCGTGGTAGAGATGCTTCGGCAAGCTCAGCATGACGTGCTGTAGGTTGGCTAGCAACTTCAACTATCCCTTATGAAAGTCGCCTTATTCGTTCCTTGCTACGTCGACCAGTTTTACCCGCAGGTTGGCATCGCGACTATCCAATTGCTGGAAAAGCTGGGCGTAAAAGCCGCCTACCCGCCTGCCCAAACCTGCTGCGGCCAGCCGCTGGCCAACAGTGGCTGCGAGCGCGAGGCGCTGCCCATCTACCGGCACTTTGTCGAAACCTTCAAAGACTACGACTACACGGTGGTGCCTTCGGGCAGCTGCGTGTACCACGTGCAGAAGCACTTCGACAAGCTGGAGCAAACGCCTGAGGTGCAGCGGGTGCGCGCTACCACTATTGACCTGATTGACTTTATCACGCAGGTGCTAGAAATTAAAGAGCTGCCCGGCGCTTACCCGCACAAAGTGGGCCTGCACCTGAGCTGCCACGGCCAGCGCGGCCTGCACCAGGCCAACGAGTCGGAAATGACGCCGGTGCGCGATGGCCAGCTGCGCCGCCTGCTAGGCGGCCTCGACGGCATTGAGCTCACCGAGCTCGACCGCAACGACGAGTGCTGCGGCTTCGGGGGCACATTTTGCGTGAGCGAGGCGGCCATTTCGGGCCGGATGGGCCACGACCGGGTGCACGACCATCTGCGCAACGGTACGCAGGTGCTCACGGGCGGCGACATGTCGTGCCTCATGCACCTGCAAGGCATTGTGCGCCGCCAGCAGCTGCCGATGCGCGTGCTGCACGCGGCCGAAATCCTTAACGGCGTCACGCCCTAATAAGCATGAGCTACCTCACCCACGCCGGCCGCGCCGAGGCCTTTGTGCTCGACCACGAGCGCACCAGCTGGCACGACGAAACGCTGTGGTTTGTGCGCCAGAAGCGCGACAAGGCCGTGTACGCCGTGCCCGAGTTTCAGGAGCTGCGCGAGCTGGCTTCGCAGATTAAAAACCACACGCTCAGCCGGCTCGACTTTTACTTGGAGCAGTTTGAGGCCGCCGCGCAGGCCAATGGCGTGCAAGTGCACTGGGCCGCCGACGCGGCCGAGCACAACGACACTGTGCTCCGCATTATCCGCCAGCGGGGGGCAAGCCGGGTGGTCAAGAGCAAGTCGATGCTGACCGAGGAATGCCACCTCAACCCGCACCTTATCGCGCACGGCATCGAGGTGATTGACACCGACCTGGGCGAGCGCATCATCCAGATGCGCGACGAGCCGCCGAGCCACATCGTGCTGCCCGCCATTCACTTGAAGAAGGAAGACGTGGGTGACACCTTCCACCAGCACCTGGGCACCGAAAAGGGCCTCACCGACCCGCAGCAGCTCGCCGAGGCCGCGCGCCAGCACCTGCGCGCCAAGTTTCTGGCCGGCGAAGTGGCGCTCACGGGTGTCAACTTCGCCATCGCCGAAACCGGCTCGGTGGTGGTGTGCACCAATGAGGGCAACGCCGACCTGGGCGTGAGCCTGGCGCCGGTGCACGTAGCCAGCATGGGCATCGAAAAGCTGATTCCGCGCCTCAGCGACCTGGGGGTGTTTACACGGCTGCTGGCGCGCAGCGCTACGGGTCAGCCGGTTACGACCTATACCGCGCATTATACCAAGCCGGTGGCCGGGCGCGAGCTGCACATTATCATCGTCGATAATGGCCGCACGCAGCAGCTGGGCCGGCCCGATTTTCGGGCTTCGCTCAAGTGCATTCGGTGCGGGGCTTGCATGAACACCTGCCCGGTGTACCGGCGCAGCGGCGGTCACAGCTACGACTTCACGGTGCCGGGTCCAATTGGCTCTATCCTCTCGCCCAACATCGACCTCAAAAAGCACAGCACGCTGCCCTTCGCCAGCACGCTGTGCGGCTCGTGTACCGACGTGTGCCCGGTCAAAATCGACATTCACACCCAGCTCTACAAGTGGCGCCAGATTGTGGCCGAAGCCAACCACTTGCCTACCGCCAAAAAGCTGGGGCTTAAGTTTATGGGCAGGCTGCTGGCTAGCCCCGCCGCATTCAAGATAAGCGGCTCGCTGGGGCGCAAGGCGTTGCGCCTGCTGCCGCATGGCCTCACCCACCACCACGCGGCCAATGCCTGGGCCATTGCCCGCGAGCTGCCCGAGCCGCCCAAGCAAAGCTTCCGCGAATGGTACCAACAGCAAGCCTCCCCCACCGCATGAGCAGCGCCCGCGAACGCATACTGGCCGCCACTAGGGCCAATAAGCCGGCCGAAACCGTGCTGCCGGCCGTGCCTGACTTTGGCGGCGACGCCTCGCTGGCCCGCTTTACGGAGGTGCTGGCCAGTATCGGCGGCACCGTGGAGCGCCTGCTGGCGCTGGAGGGGCTAGCCGGCGCCGTGGCGCGGCTTTTCCCCGCAGCGCGGCTGGTGGCCTCGCCCCTATTTGCTGGCTCGCTGGCCATCGACCAGCAGACGCCGGTTGACGTGCTGGCCGACGTGGACCTGGCGGTGCTGCCCGTTGAGTTTGGCGTGGCTGAAAACGGCGCTGTGTGGCTGCCCGAGGCCAACATGCTGCACCGCGCCCTGCCCACCGTGACCCAGCACCTGGCCCTGGTGCTCGACCACCGTCAGCTCGTGGCGACCATGCACCAGGGCTATGCCCGGCTAGCCCACGGCCCGGGCGGCTACGGCCTGTTTGTGGCGGGCCCTTCCAAAACGGCCGACATCGAGCAGTCGCTCGTGATTGGCGCACACGGCGCCCGCAGCCTGGTTGTGCTTGTGTACTAGCGCTAACGTGGCGTTTCTTGGGGCGCGTTGCGGGCTAGCCCCTTGCTGAGAACCCCGCAAGTGAAGACTGGTGGCAACGCACTCAAGTACTACTTCACTTCTCAGACCCACCCAATGACTAAACTTGCTTTACCCGGCAGCGGCGCGCTGGTGCTCACGCTAGCCTGCCTTTCTGGTGCGCTGGCGCAAAAACCCGCGCCAGTTCGCGTGGCAAAAGATGCCACCGCCAAGAAGATAGATGTATTTGTCGGCAACAAGCTGTTTACCAGCTTCCTCTACCCCGACTCGCTCGAAAAGCCCGTGCTGTACCCGCTGCGCGCGGCCGGTGGCACCGTAGTTACGCGCGGCTTCCCGCTCCACCCCCAGCCCGGCGACCCCACCGACCATCCGCACCATATCGGCCTGTGGTTCAACTACGAGAATGTGAATGGGCTGGACTTCTGGAATAATTCTTACGCTATTCCGAAGGAGAAAAAGGGCTCGTATGGCTGGATAAAGACCGACAAGATTCTGACTACCAGCAGCGGCCCAGTTGGCGTGCTGGCCTACCATGCCAACTGGACCAACCAGCAAAACCAGGTACTGCTGGAAGAAACCACCCGCTTCGAGTTTAGCGGCACCGACCGGGCGCGCACCATCGACCGCGTGACGACGCTGAAGGCCGTGACAGACGTAGCCTTCAACGATGCCAAGGACGGCCTGCTAGGCCTGCGCCTGGCTCACGAGCTGCAACTACCCACCGACCAGGACCAGAAGTTTACGGACAGCAAAGGCATTGTGACGGTGGTGAAGGCCGGCACCGACCACGTGGCCAACGGCAACTACCTGACCAGTGCGGGCAAGCGCGGCAACGATGCCTGGAGCACGCGCGGCACCTGGTGCAAGGTATACGGCAAAATGGGCGCCGACTCAGTCAGCATCGCCATCATCGACCATCCCCAAAACCCGAATTACCCTACCTTCTGGCACGCACGCGGCTACGGCTTATTTGCGGCCAACCCGCTGGGTGAAAAGGTTTTCACCAACGGTGCGGCGGCCAAAAACCTGCACCTTAAAAAAGGGGAGTCGGTCACCTTCCGCTACCGCATTCTCATTGATGAAGGCAGCCGCACCTTGTCGCCGCAAGCGCTGAACGAAGCTGCTGCCGACTTCGCCAAGCGTAGTATGCATGCCCTGAGGTAGGCATTTTAACCAGACGATTTTAAAAGGCATATTTCGAAGCCTGGGCAGTGTACGCCACTATTGTCGCTCAAACAGCCTATTAATCAGCGCTAATTTGTAAATCTGCGCTAAGCCAGCCGTTGGCCTCAAATGGTTGGCCGCTTAAAAAAGAGGCCGCCCCCATTGGAGGCGGCTTCTAGTATTCACTTTTCAATAATCCCTCAAAACTTAATTTTTGCGCTGTTTTGCCGGGTCAGTATCGTCGGTGGGCGTTGAGGAGTGCCCAGAGCTGAAGACCAGCAGAAGCAACGGTAGTACGTGGGTGAAATGGCGTTTCATGGAGTGCCGGGCCGACCGCGCAGGCTAGCTGACCGGGAAGCAAGGCAAAAGTGCGGGCTGCCTACCCGGCCACCTTCCCGCACTCACCTGCTAGGGCCAGCTACCTCAGTCCTGGTGAAAAACCCGCCGCAGCGGCGTCACCACCGGCGAGCTGTCATCGTTAACCAACATTAATTCAGCCATATACTTCCACCAACGCTTCATCACGGGCAGGTCCGGCAGGGCGTCGGCCGAGTGGCTGGGCAGCCGCTTCTGCACGCCAAAGAGCCGCCCGCTCGCCTCGTCCAGGAAGATGGAGTAGTCGCGGATGCCCGCCTCGGTAAGGGCGGAGCTTAGCTCAGGCCATATTTCGTCATGACGGCGCTGGTACTCGGCCGCGACGCCGGGCTTGAGTTGCATAGTGAAGGCTAATTCTTCCATACTAGGTGGTTATGTGAACGTCGCACGAATGTCTATCTTGAGCGTCATGCCGCGCTGCACGGCAGCCAGCTAGCGAGCTGGGGTGCGAACAAAGTGCGGGCTAGCCCTACTGCGAAGCAGCGAAGGCGAACGGGCACGTAGCGGCACCGCCGGCTAGCCGGTAGTTCGGGCAGTAGCGACGCAAGAAGCTGCCTCTTTCTTGTCGAACCCTCCTGTACTGTTGCGTCAGCCCGGCGCAGAGGCGGCTGCGCTGCCGCGTGGGCACGGTTTCCACCGCATCCGCCGCACGTGTGGCGTAGCGCACCACCTTATCCGGCTGATGACCGGACTAAAGCTTTAAGCTGGGCAGCGAAGCGTAATGCAGCTCCGGCCTTGGGCTACAGCACCACCACGGCTTTGCCCTTCACGTTGCCCCGGCTGGTTTCCTGATAAGCCTGCCGGATGTCGGCCAGGGCATACACCCGCTCAATCGGAATTTGCAGCTCATCCTGGGCGAGGGCGGCGAGGGTGCTGAGGCCTGCCGCCGTGGGCTTCAGAATGAGAATCTTGCGCTTTCTGGCCGAAAAAAGGTTGTGAAAAAACGATAAAACCAGGCCCTGCGGCGAAGGCAACGTGTTGACGAACGTACCCTTAGGCTTCAGTAGCTTTTTGGCCACTTTGAAGACAAGCTTGTCCGAGAGGTCGATGATGGTGTCAAAGCGCTGCGTCAGCTGGCGGATATCCTGCCTGGTGTAGTCAACTACCAAATCGGCCCCTAGCTGCGTGGCGCGTGGCGCGCCCGCCTGGCCGGCCACGGCCGTTACCCGGGCGCCGCGCTTTTTGGCCAGCTGAATAGCAAACTGGCCCACGCCGCCCGTAGCCCCGTTTAGCAGTACTTCGTGGCCCTTGCCGATGGCGGCCAGCTGGTCGACAAGTTGCAGGGCCGCCAAGCCGGCAACCGGCAGGGAGGCGGCCTGGTCAAACGAGATAGCAGCCGGTTTGAGGGCAATAGCTGCTTCGGTGACGGCTACATAGTCGGCCAGGGCGCCGCCCTTGAAGACCCCTAGCAGGCCAAATACGGCGTCGCCCACCCGGAAACGCGTGACGCCGGCACCCACCTGCCTCACGATGCCCGCAAAGTCGATACCAACGCCCTTCGGCAGCTTCGACCCCGACATCAATTTCATCTCTCCCCGGTAAATCTTCCAGTCCAGGGGGTTGATAGACGCCGCTTTTACTTGAATCAGCAGCTGCTCCTCGGTGATAGTGGGCGTAGGTTGCTCCTGCACCTCCACGACCTGCTCGTCGCCGAACCGGTTATACAATACTTTACGCATGGTGTTGTTGCTTAAGAAAATAAGCCGCAGGCAGGACGCCCACGACAGTTGTGCCGGCCACTTGCTGCGGGCCTTGAGCTGCCCGACAAAGGTGGGCGGCCCCTAGCCCCGGGCACTACTCCAAAACGGCGCAAAAACAGTCCGATGCGACGGCGCGGCTGCCCGATTGAGCTGATTTTGTGCCGTTTTGGAGTAGCGCTTGGGGCTGGGGCTCGCCCACCTTTGCAGCACACAATTCAGGAAAATCACATGGAAACGCACAAGCAAGCTCCCACCACCCTGGGGCCTCAGCAGGGTGAAACGCTGGCCGTTATGGGCAGCAACTACCGCATTTTGGTCGGTGGCAAAGACACGGCCGGCGCCTACGCCACCATCGACATGCTGGTGCCGCCCGGCGGTGGCCCTGGCCCCCACGCCCACCCCGCTATCGAAGAAACCTTCTTTGTGGTAGCAGGCGAGGTAGAAGTCAAATCTGAGGCGGGCACGTACGTGGCCACTGCCGGCTCGTTTATCCGCATCCCGAAGGGGGGCGTGGTGCACGGCTTCAAAAACAAGAGCGCGCTGCCCGCCCGGCTGCTGTGCACGGTGGTGCCGGCAGGCCTGGAAGAGTTTTTCCAGGAAATCGGCCAGCCCGTAGAAGTCGGCCAGTTCTTGCCGCCGCCGGTGCTCGATGCGGTAGCCATCCAGCGCATACAGGCCCTAGCCAAAGAGTATGGTCAGCAAGTATTTCCGCCCAACTACCTCGACTAATGGCCTCTACGACTGCGCGTAGCGCTTGGGGTTGAGGCCGTAATGCTTCTCAAACAGCCGGCTGAAATGGCTTAGATTGGAAAAGCCTAGCTCATAGCCCACCTCAGCCACCGAGTGCTGGCCCTGCTTCAGCAAGAAAGCAGCCTCTCTCATGCGGGCCTGCTGGTAATAGGTGTACACCGAGCTACCGAAGGTTTGCTTGAAAAGCTGCTTGAGCTTGGTTTCGCTCATGGCTGCCTGCTGGGCCAGCTCCCGCAACACAGGAGGCGTACTCAGGTCGGTGAGTAGCCGATTGTGCACCCGCAGCAGCCGCTCCGCGTCGGCGCTGTTGATGGGCTGATGCGGGGCCGATTCGCGCAGCACCAGCTGGCGAAATACCAGGTACAGCAGCTCCTGCACCTTCACCTGGGTGTAGAAATGGTTCAGACTATCGTGCTGGTTCGCCTCCGTGATGTGCTTGAGCAGCAGCTTGGCTTCGGCCGCCAGGCTGTCGAAAAACAGGAAGGAGCTGCCCGCTTCCGTGAGGGTAGCCAGCACCGCGTGAGACTCGCTGCCCGCCAGCAGCGCCTTCAACCGAGGAGCTTTGATGGCCACCACTAGGTAGTGCACGGCGTGGTGAGCCGGGAAGCGAATGGTCGAGCTTAAATCGTTGGACGTAAGCTGAACGGCCGAATCGTCGCGCTGGGAAAACCGGACCTGTGGATGGTTGGCGTAGGCAATGTCGAGCGGCTGCTCGTTGTTGTAGAAGAAGATGGTAATCTGGTCATTGCCCCCCTCGAAGGCTTGGCGCTTGATAAGGAGGTCTTCCCGCAGGTCGTAGCGATGAATGATAAGCTTGAAGTCGGCCCCAAACAGCAGTTTGCGGACGTAGCCCTGGCCCAAGTGCGCGGGCAGGAAGAGCTGGTCGTTGTGCGCCGGCACCTGCAGGTACTGTGCAAACTGGGTGATAAAGTCAAAATCGGGCGTCGCAAAAAAACTGAACGTCAT
The DNA here is from genome assembly GCF_017571525.1 of Hymenobacter sp. BT559. GTDB lineage: Bacteria > Bacteroidota > Bacteroidia > Cytophagales > Hymenobacteraceae > Hymenobacter > Hymenobacter ginsengisoli. The sequence continues at coordinate 112,600 of NZ_JAGETY010000015.1, forward strand.
GTCAGGTAAGGCAATACGCGGCGGTTGAGCAGGAGCGGTAACGCAGCTTGCCCAGGCGGCGCACAGTCTAGCCAGGGCAAGGCCCAGAGGATGAACCAGAAAACTGCTGACAATAACGGCAGCTTTCTGCTACCAGAGGCCCTGCCAGGCAGCGCGCTGCAACTGTGCCCTAGCCTCTATCAAATTCGAACTGCCCGAGTAGGCATACCACACACTTACTACGAGTGCCCGACCAGCTTTCATACCAGCAAGGGCTGAAGCGGAAGCAGTCAGCTTCAGCAGTAGTTGTGGGTGCACATAAGGGTGCACTACGCAAAAAGCCCCTTAACGGGGCTTTTTGAGGGGTTCTGGTGGCCCCAATTGGATTCGAACCAATGACCGGCTACTTAGAAGGTAGCTGCTCTATCCAGCTGAGCTATGGGGTCAAATCCGGTGCAAAAAAGTGTCGGGGTGGCAGGATTCGAACCTACGACCTCCTGCTCCCAAAGCAGGCGCGATACCGGGCTACGCTACACCCCGAAAACTTGAATGAGGAATCAAGAATGAGAACTGATTTGCAATTCTTTCTTCTAAATTCCTCATCCTCAAACATATGCGGAGAAGGGGGGATTCGAACCCCCGGTAACCTTTAGAGCTACGGCAGTTTAGCAAACTACTGGTTTCAGCCACTCACCCACTTCTCCGTACAAGTGGCTTGCCGAGGCCCTGTTGGCCTTAGCGGCTGCAAAGATATGCACGTGGGCTGGATTTCTAGGAATTTTTCAGAACTTTATTCGTCATGCCCACGCAACTCTCTGCTACGGAACCCGGTGTAAATTGCCCGGGGCAGTCGATTTCCAGTTTTGCGGGCGCTCGGGCTTCCTTTGCACGTATGTTGACCTGGGCTTATCCTGATTTTTGGCTTGCCGCAACGGGGCTGGCGCTGCTGGTGGTGCTGCTAGGGCTCTATGTGGGGCGCTCGGCGCGGCTAGGGCGGCGCCTGGGGCTGGGGGTGGGCCGCCTGGCCTGGAAGCTGCCGCTGCGGCTGGTGGCCGGGGCCCTGCTGCTCGTCGCGTGGCTAGGGCCAGCGCTGGGGGTGCGCCAGCAGGCTGTGCGCAGCAGTGGGCAAGATGTATGGCTGCTGGTAGATGTATCGCGCTCGATGGATGCGGCCGACGTGGCGCCCACTCGCCTACTGCGCACCCAGGCGGCCCTGAGCGAGGTAGTAGCCGCTTTCCCGGCCGACCGGCTGGGCCTCATCGTGTTTGGCTCGCAGGCCTACGTGCAATGCCCGCTCACCTACGACCAGGCGTCCTTACAGCTTTTTCTGAATACACTGAGTACCAGGCTCACGGCGCCGGGCCCCACTACCCTGCGGGCGCCGCTCGACTTGCTGCTGACGCGGCTGGGGCCCGCCGCTCCTGCTAGCCCCACCAGCGCTGGCGCTAGCCCACCTCGCACAGTGGCGGCCGTGCTGGCCAGCGACGGCGAGGACTTTGGCGAAAACCTGGAGCCTATTCTGCAGGCACTGGGCCGTACCGGTGCCCGGGTATATACCGTGGGCGTGGGCACAGCGGTGGGCGGGCCAGTGCCCGGGCCCGGGGGCCGCACCGAGCTGCGTGATGTCCAGGGCCGGCCGGTAGTAAGCCGCCTGCGCGAAGCGCCGCTGTTGCAGATAGCTGCCCAAACCGGGGGCCACTACGTATCGCTCAACGACCGCGAAAACGGCCTGCCCAACCTGCTGGCCAGCTTGCGCAGCCTGCCCCCCGCCAGCACTACCACGGCCCGTAGCGTGGCCGTGGCCGACAATCGCTACCGGTACCCGCTAGGGGCCGCGCTCGTGCTACTATTGCTTGACAGCCTGATAACGGTGCGTGTGCTGCGCCTGGAACTATGAAAAGCTGGCTTCTCCTGCTCTTATTGTTAAGCTCTGGCCTGCCGGGATGGCGCTGGCTGACACAAGTGCGCGAGCATAATGCGGCGCAGGAGCAGGCGCAGGCTGCCCTGGCGGGCGGCCACGCGCCCGAGGCAGTCTATTACTACCAGCAGGCGGTAGCGCTGGCGGGCCGCCGGGGCCCTAGCCCAACGCTGCTGCTCAATCTGGGGCAAGCCCAGCAGCTGGCCGGGCAGACTAGCGCAGCCCGGGCTACGTATGCGCGGCTGCTAGCCCCTACTGTGCCCGCCGCCGTGGGCAGTGCGGCCCGGCAGCAGCTGGCGGGGCTGCTGGCCCAGCAACGCCAGGTGGCGCAGGCTGTTGGGCTGCTGCGCCAGGCCCTTAAGTTGAACCCGGCCAACGCCACGGCACGCTACAACTACGAATTGCTGAGCCAATACCTGGCCGGCCAGCAACCCGACAACCCGGCCCTGCCCGCCGATGCGCCACCCCCACCCCCTAGCCCGAAGCGCAACTCCAAGGCCCCGCAGCAAAATGGCTCGGCACCTACGCCCGCCGAAAAAGCGGGCACCACGCGCCCCGGCCAGGCGCCCCGCCCTACCCCTTCGCCACCGGCCGGTACTGGCGGCACGCCACAGCCCAATATTGCCGGGCAGCCCGACCGCCAGCATCCCACCCCGGGCGCAGGCAGTAGCGCCAATGGTGGCTTGCGGCCCGGCCAGGGCGAGCGCCAGCCCCTAGCCAGCGGCGCCACGCCCGGCCGCCAGCGCGGACTAGATACCCGCGCCGCCGCAAGTGGCGCTGGCGCGCCGACCGGTATTGGTGGCCGCCCCGGCACCGAAGCGGCCACCAATGCCGACCTGCAACTGCAAACCCAGCGCGAGCGTCTTAAAGCCATGAACCTGACGCCCGCCCAGGCCCAGCAGGTACTCGAAGCCCTGCGCGAGAGCGAGCAGCAGTATTTGCAGCAGCGGCCCCGGCCGCGCCAGGGAGCCGCCCCGGCGCCCGGCCAGCCTACCTGGTAAGCGGCAAAGCTAGCTGCCGTACTTTTGGTTCTACGAACGAAGGTTTGTTAGTTTTCTGAGCCATCTCGTTTGAGCCGGCCCTTTACCCGATTTTTCCACTCCCACCCTCCCCTTACATGCAAGTAAAAGAAGTAGTTATCGTAGCGGCCGTGCGCACGCCTATCGGCTCATTTGGCGGCGCGCTCGCCTCGCTTTCAGCCACCGAGCTGGGCGCCATCGCCCTGAAAGGCGCCCTCGATAAAGCCGGCGTAGCGCCCGAGCTGGTCGAGCAGGTAATTATGGGCAACGTGATTTCGGCCAACCTGGGCCAGGCCCCGGCCCGCCAGGCGGCCAAAAAAGCTGGCCTGCCCGATACCGTGGAGTGCACTACCGTGAACAAGGTGTGCGCCTCGGGCTCTAAAGCCATCATGTTTGCTGCCCAGGCTATTATGCTTGGCCAGGCCGAGGTGATTTTGGCGGGGGGCATGGAAAGCATGAGCAACGTGCCCTACTACCTCGACAAGGCCCGCTTTGGCGCCAAATATGGTAATGGCCAGATGATTGACGGCCTCGTGCGCGACGGCCTCTGGGACCCCTACCACGACTACGCTATGGGCAACGCCGCCGATGCCACCGCCAAGCACTACGGCATCACGCGTGAGGAGCAGGACGCCTTTGCGCGCCAGAGCTACGAGCGCAGCGCCGCTGCTGCCCAGGCCGGTAAGAAAAAGGAAGAGATTGTGCCCGTGACCATTACGGTGCGCGGCAAAGAAACTGTGGTGAGCGACGACGAGGAGTACACCAAGGTGCAGTTTGAAAAGATGGCGGCCCTCAAGCCGGCTTTTACCAAGGAAGGCACCGTGACGGCCGCCAACGCCTCGACCCTCAACGACGGCGCCGCCGCCGTGCTGCTCATGAGCCGCGAGAAGGCCGACGAGCTGGGTATCAAGCCGCTAGCCCGTATCCGTGGCTTCGCCGACGCCGAGCAGGCCCCTGAGTGGTTTACTACCACGCCCTCGCTGGCTATTCCGAAGGCGCTGAAGAACGCCGGCCTGGACGCGAAGGACGTTGACTTCTACGAGATTAACGAAGCTTTCTCGGTGGTTTCGCTGGCCAACAACAAGCTTCTCAACCTGGAAGGCTCCAAGGTAAACGTATATGGCGGCGCCGTGAGCCTGGGCCACCCGCTAGGCGCCTCCGGCGCGCGCATCGTGACCACCCTGCTAAGCGTGCTCGACCAGGAAGGCGGCAAAATCGGCGTTACCGGCATCTGCAACGGTGGCGGTGGGGCTAGCTCCATCGTGCTCGAAAAGCTGTAAGCACAAGGATTCGTAAAATTAAAGGAGGGTTCGCCGGGGCTGCTAGCCTGGCGAACCCTCCTTTTTTGTATAACTGCTATTGCTCGCTTGCATTGCCAGCAAAACACCGCTGGCTGCGCAAACCAGCACCTTGCTTCGTCGGCACGGCATGCTTTTTTAGGTACGAACCTTGCAAACCGAAGCAGGGCGTTCGCGAAACCTTTTTTAACCTTGCGTGACTTTGCGCTAAAAAAGACGCTCGTGGCGTTGTACTGACTTATGCGATACCTGTTGCTTTTTTTATTGCTGCCACTGGCTAGCCAAGCTCAACGCTCCCAGCGCGTTACTATTTATTTTGACTCAACGAAGATTCATCCGCACGAGATTTTTCGGGCCCTAGTGGGCCAGGATACCGTGATGAACGGGCCCTACAAGCGCTTTTACCCCAACGGCCGTCTCGAAGCCCAGACGCGCTACACTGATGGCAAGCGCGACTCGGTGTACGTGGAGTTTCACGCCAACCGTGGGCGGCGGCTGGAGGCCACCTACGTGGCCGGCGTGCGCCAGGGCCCATTCAAAACCTACTATGCCGATGGCAAGGTGGCCCAGGTGGGCACGTTTGTGAATGATGAGCCCGACGGGCCGCTCACGACCTACTTTCCCACCGGCGAAATCAAGTTGCAAACGACGCTCGTGAAAGGCCAGCCCAATGGCGCCGTGCGCGAGCTTTACGCCAGCGGCCAGTCGGCGGCCGAAGTCACCTACGCCAACGGTCAGCCCAACGGCCCGGTGAAGTTTTTCTACCCTAGCGGCAAAGTGCAGAGCGAGGGTACGCTGCGCAATGGCCTGCTATCCAGCTCGTACAAGACCTACTACGAAACCGGCCAGCTCGAAAGCGAAACCGTGATGAACGACCAGACCGGCAAGGGCAGCTACCGCTCGTACTACCCCACCGGCCAGCTCCAAACCGAGGGCACCTACGCCCCGGCCGCCGTGCGCGAGCGCCAGGTCACGAATAAGCTCGGCGACGACCTCACCAAGCGCGTGGCCCCGCGCACCGGCACGGCTGCCCTCGATGGCCCCGCCACCTCCTACTATGCAAGCGGCAAGGTGAAGGGCAAAACCACCTACCGCCTGGGCGTGCCCACCGGCCACGCCGTGGTATACTACGAAACCGGTCAGCTGAAAGAAGAAACTGACTACTCCGCCCAGGGCCGCGACCGCAAGGTGGTGCGCTACTACGATGCCGCCGGCCAGCCCCGCCAAGCCGAGGAGCAGTATAAGAACAACCGGCCGGCCGGTACCTGGCGCGAGTATTACCCCGATGGCAAGACCCCGCGCCAGGTGGAAGCGTATGGGCCAACCGGCAAGCTCACCGGCGAGCGCCTCACCTATTTCGACAACGGCAAGGTGCAGATTCGCCAGCAGTTTGACGTAAACGGCCTGCAAACCGGGCCGGGTGAGGAATACTTTGCCAGCGGCCAGGCGCGCAAGGAAGCTAACTACCTGAAAGGCCTGCTAGCCGGCGATTTCAAAGAGTACCACGAAGACGGCAGCCCGGCCGTGACGGGCCAGTACAAAAACGGCAAGCAGAGCGGCCAGTGGACGTATTACAAAGCCGATGGCCACAGCATCGAGCGCCAGGTAACGTATCGCGACGGTCGCCCCCAAGGCTCGGGCTCGCGGCCCAAGCTGAATGGCAAGCCCTACGTGCCGAAAGCCAAGAAATAACGAGGCCGCGGGTACTTAGTTTAAAGTCAGACAAGCAGCTGCACAGTCAGCTGCTTGTCTGACTTTTGCCTTTCGGCACAGGCTGCACTAAGAGTCCGTTAGGGCGCAAAATAGGGATAGTTAACGGGCGAAGGGGCTAGTAGCTTCGGCGGCGCGGCTGCCACTAGGGCAGCATGCTTAGCTCCTACTATTATGTGGGCATTCCTACTTCCTGCGCTGCCCACCACTATCGGTAGTTGGCCGGCTTATGCACTCTTTTACCTATTGGGGTTTGGGCTAGCTGGCGGGCTGCTGGTGGCGAGGGGGCGGCGCTACCCGTGGCAGCCCTGGCTGCTGCTGATAGCGGGCACTGTGCTAGCCCTCATTGCGGGTACCCGCGTGGCTGCTGGTACCGCCGCCGATTGGCAGGCCTTGCTCACGCACGGCCACTGGGGCACGGGCGCGCCACTGGGCCGCACGGTGCTGGGCGGCATGGTAGCAGCCGTATTAGCCCTGGCTGGACTGCGGCGCTGGCTGGGTTTTGGGCGAGGCGCCACCGATGCCTTTGCCCTGCCCCTACTGTTGGGGCTAGCCCTACAGGGCGTGGGCTGCCTGCTAGCGGGCTGCTGCTATGGCGAGTTGCTGGGGTCCGGGCCAGGCATAGGAATAGGCTACCCGGCCGGTACCGAGCCGTGGGCCGCACAGGTGGCTAAGGGACTAGTATCGCCAGTGGCAGCCGTGAGTTTGCCAGTACACGCGGCGCCTCTTTACCAGATTATCCTGTGCCTACTTATCGCTGGAGGCTTAGTAGCCAGTCGGCGGCAACTTGCACGGCGGCCGGGCGTGGCCCTGCCCCTAGCGCTAGGAGTGTTCGCGGCAGGGCGGCTCGTGCTGGAAGGTTGGCGAGACCCTATGGGCGACGTACTGGGAACTGGCCTTTGGTACGGGCTCAAACCGGTACAAGGTGGCCTAGCAGTAGCCGCCTTGGTACTGTTGTTATTGGCTCATTACCGTTGGGGCCAATTTTCCCTAGTGGGTCCGCCTGCTGAAAAAGACACTGCTTTAGAAGGCCTACCCAACCGCCCGCTCGCCTATCTCGCGCTGGTAGTGAGCCTACTTGTGTTGCCGCTCTGGCTGCTGCCGGGCCAGCTAACGATAGCCGAAACGTTGGTGCTGCGGACACTGCTGCTACCCGTGCTGGCGCTGGAGGCTGTGCGCTGGGGACGGGCACTGCGGGTGGCCGGGCCGCTACCGGCGGCATTATTGGTGGTCGGCTTTGCCCTGATGAGCCAGGCACCCGCCCCTAGCAACCCTCCGGCCAATGCCTTTGCAGAACCTGCGCAATCGCTAACGGTGAGTGCCAGCGGACTGACGGGCAGCAGCTACCAGCTTTATAAAGATTATAGCACGTGCAGCACGCCCCAAGCCAACATCACCACTTTTCCTGGTTATCACCAGCGCTATAATGCGGCGACTTTGGGGGCGGCATTCACGCAACGCCTGCCCATGGAGGGTGACAAGCGGCTTACATTTGGACTAGCCGGCACGCTGGGCGCCACCCACTTTGACCCATCCGCCGGCCAATTGCTGCTTGGGGGCCAGCGCGGCGACTCGGCTTATATCTTAAATGCAGCAACAAGCCGCCGACTGACCGACCTGAATCCATACCTCGAATACACGGCCATCGGCCAAAAGCGGGGCTACCTACGCCTAGCGCTAGGCATGCACCTGAGCCGCCAGCTAGCTTACGACTACGTGGTGGAGCCGCTGCGTAGCCGAGGGCCCCAGCTTGGTGCGTTGGTCGAGTTTGGCGCAGCCCGCCTGCTTTGGGTGCATATAAGTAACAGCTACGGCCCCGATGCCTTGGGCAATGGCTTATTTCGGGTGGGGCTAGGCTCAAGCTTTGGCCACAAGCGCCTCACAATGCTCGCCGGCATTACGGGAGCCAATAGCAACACCTACAGCAACGGCTGGCTTACCTTATTTATACTCGGTCAACCCAGCTATACTGCCCCTACTGGCTACTACCTGCAAGCGCGCTGGCAAGCCACACCCACCTGGCTGCTGGAAGGCAGTGCCACCAGCAATTTTAACGACATGAGCCAACTCACGCTAGGCACACGCTACCGCTTGCCGCTGGGCAGCCGCTAGGCCCCCTACCCGAACACGGGCACTACGCGGCCTTCCTCTACCTTGAGTGCGGCGTCGTACTTCTTGCCGGTTTTGGCCGAGAGGAAGCCTTTGATAACGCCCGTTTCGCCGCGGCGCAGTAGTTGGCGCAGCTGGGTATCCGTGAGCTTCTTGCCACCCCACTCAAAGGGCACCCGAAACTGGCAATCTTCGCGGAAGCGCGAGCAGCCGAAGGCGCTGCTGCCCTTGAGCATGGTGCCCAGCTTGCACACCGGGCACGGAATCTGCCCAGGGTCGGTGGCCGTAGTGGGCTTGCTTTCGGCGGCCGGCACCAGCTCAAATTGGTGGCGGGCATCGAGCACCAAGGCGCCGTCTAGCTTCTCGCCCGCGCCCGTCACGAAGCCTTTGATAAGCTGCGTGCGGCCCTTAGCCAGCAGTGCTTTCACTTGCGGGTCGCTCAATTTCTTGCCCAAAATCTCGATAGGCAGCCGGAACTGGCATCCTTCGCGGAAGCGCGCGCAGCCGAAGGCAGTTTTGCCGCGCAGCACATGGCCGGTTTTGCAAGCCGGGCACGTGCCCAAGCCATTAGCCGCCGGTGCCGCAGTTTTAGCTGCAGCAGGGCTAGCCGCTTTTTGCCCGCTAGCAGCAGGCGAGCTAGCCCCCCCACTTGGTGCGGCGGCCACCGCCGCGCTGCCGGCCGACACAGCCCGGCCGCTACGGTCGGTTTTCACTTCCTGCACCATCTCGCGCACCAGGCCCTTCAGCTCTTCCAAAAACTGGTCAGAAGGCAGCTCATTGCGCTCAATCTGACGCAGCTTCTTCTCCCACTGGCCGGTGAGTTCCGCTGATTTCAGGGTAGGATTGCGGATAAGGCCAATGAGCTCCACACCGGTGGGCGTGGGCAAAATCCGCTTCTTATCGCGCCGGATGTAGTTGCGCTTAAACAGCGTTTCGATGATGGCAGCGCGGGTACTGGGCCGGCCAATGCCGTTTTCCTTCATGGCTAGCCGCAGCTCATCGTCGTCGATGTTGCGGCCCGCCGTTTCCATGCCGCGCAGCAGGCTAGCCTCGGTATAGTCTTTAGGCGGCTGGGTCATCTTGCTTTCGAGGCGCGGCTGGTGCGGGCCGTTTTCGCCCTTCACGAAGCTTGGCAACACGGTGCTTACCACGTCGTCATCGTCGTTGCCGGTGGCGGCCTTTTCGCCGGCCGGGGCGGCGGGCTTGGGCGCGGCCTGCTGGCTAGGGTCGCCGTAGACTACGCGCCAGCCGGGGCTCAAAATCTGCCGGCCGCGCACCCGGAAAAGGAAGCCCGCCGCCTCGGCCAGCACGGTGGTGTTGCTCACCTCACAGTCGGGGTAAAAGGCAGAAATGAAACGGCGCACGATGATGTCGTACACGCTGCTTTCCATGCCGCCGCTAGGCCCCCCGCTACCGGTCGGAATGATAGCGTGGTGGTCGGTTACCTTGTTATTATTAAATACCTTACTGGTTTTCGGAATCTTATTGGCCAGCAGCGGCCCGGTGAGGTTTGAATACCCGATACCGCGCAGAATGCCCGGAATCTTGGGGTAGATATCATCGGGCAAGAAGGTGGTATCGACGCGCGGATAGCTCACGGCCTTCTTCTCGTAGAGGGCCTGCACTATCTTGAGCGTATCCTCGGCTGAGAGGCCTAGCTGGTTGTTGCACTGCACTTGCAAAGCAGTGAGGTCAAAGAGGCGCGGGGGCGATTCGCGCCCTTTCTTAATCTCGACGTTCGTGACGGTGAGCGGCGCGGGGCGCACGGTTTCGAGGGCCTTGTTGGCCTCATCTTCCTTCACAAAGTAGCCTAGCGCACGCAGACGGCTCTGCTCGTCGGGCGCATCCTGGGCTTCCTTTTGCTCGGCCTCCGTGTTGATGCGCGTGAAGGTGGTGCCGCGGTATTCCGTTTTCAGCACCCAATACGGCTCGGGCTTAAAGTTGCGGATTTCGTGGTAGCGGTCCACGAGCAGGGCTAGCGTGGGCGTTTGCACGCGCCCAATGCTCAGCAGCTGCTTGTCGCCGTAGGTGGTGTATTTGAGGGTAAACAAGCGCGTGGCGTTCAGGCCCAGCAGCCAGTCGCCCACGGCGCGGCTGCGCCCGGCCTGGTACAGGCTATCGAACTCCTTGCCATCGCGCAGGTTGTTGAAACCCTGCCGAATAGCTTCTTCTGTGAGCGACGAAATCCAGAGGCGCTTGACGGGTTTGCGGCATTTGGCCTCGTGAATAACCCAACGCTGGATTACTTCGCCTTCCTGGCCGGCGTCGCCGCAGTTGATGACTTCGGTGGCCGCGTCGAGCAGGCGCTTTATCGTGTTGAATTGCTTGACCACGCCATCGTCGCGGCGCATGAGCTTGATGCCGAACTGGTCGGGTATCATGGGTAGGTCGTGCAGGCTCCAGCGCTTCCACTCGGGACGATAGTCGTCGGGCTCCTTAAGCTGGCAAAAGTGGCCAAACGTCCAGGTGACCTGGTAGCCGTTGCCCTCATAGTAGCCATCCATGCGCCGGTCGGCCCCAATAACCTGGGCTATTTCGCGGGCTACACTGGGCTTTTCGGCAAGGCAAACTTTCATAGCAGATTCAACTGACTTAATTGATACGCCTGCTAAAGCGGGCTGGCTGAATCAACAAAAATACGCTGCGAAAAGGTCGGGCCGTGCGGCACTTAAGGATTGGCCTTAGTCGGTCGGAAGTAAGCTGGTCGCAATTCGCGCCGCAAAGCGGCAGCTAGCTTTTTGTCTTCAAAACTTTTGAGTGCTTCCGCTTCATGCTTTTTGCTGTACTTCATAACGCTGGTAAAACTCACTGCAATAGCTATCCCTAAAGCAGAACCTGCAACTAGACCAGTCAAATTATTTATTGGATTTTGCGGCTGGGTGCCCACTCCTAAAAGCCCAGCGCCAACGGTTGCTAAGAATGGCGTCGCTATTCTCATACTCAGCCGCCGGGCCGCAAACAGCCGGTGCAGCGCCGCCACCGTATCGGGCGCCGCTGGCGAGGTAGCCAGCGGCACCGTGAGGGAATCGGGCCTAGCTATTGGGCGCAAAACCTGCGCACTTACCGGGCAGGTGCCTAGCAACAGGGCCACACTGATGAAGCTTTTCATAGTGCAGAAAGGATGATTGCTGGGGCGAAGTACGCCGTCATTTCTAACGCTACCTATTTGTGGCTGAAAGACTAAAGGTCTGACTATCCAGCTCATAAATAATTATTATACAGTATATACCACCAAATTATCCTTATAAGTAAAGCCTGCTGTTTAGAATAATAAACTTGAATCGTCAGGACTAGCCCTTCTTTTGCTGGCTCGTGATGAGCACCACTGACCCTACGATAACAGCCGCCCCTACCAGCATTTGGGCCGTTAGCTTTTCGCCTAGCATAGCCCAGCCCAGTAGCACGGCCACCACGGGGTTGACGTAGGCGTAGGTGGCCACCCGCGCAGGCGGGGCGTGCTTGAGCAACCAGCTATAGGCCGTGAAGGCTACCAATGAGCCGAACACGACGAGGTAGCCCCACCCTAGCCAGGCGGCCAGGCCGAACTGGCTAGGGTGCAGCCCGCGCCACTCGCCGGTAATTGTGCCCAGCACCAGCAGGAGACTGCCGCCGGCCAACATCTGCAAGCCCGAGGCCAACACTGCCGATTTAGGCACCGGCGAGCGCAGCCCGTAGATGGACCCTGCCGCCCAGCTAAACGCCGCCAGCAACACCAGCGCCACGCCGCCCAGCTGCGCATAGCTAGCCCCCGCGCCGGCCATCAGCTGCTCGCCCACCAGCAGGTATACGCCTGCAAAGCCCAGCAGCAGCCCCAGCACCACGCGGCCACTGGGGCGCGGCTGCCCCAGCCACCACCAGCCCAGCAGCACCACCCAAAAGGGTTCGCTGGCCACCAGCAGTGCCGCCAGGCTGCTCGGCAGCGCGCGCTCGGCTAGCACCACCATGCCATTGCCGCCCACCAGCAGCAAAGCTCCCACCACAAAGCTCGTGCGCCACTGCGCCAGGGTAGGCGTTTCGTAGTCGGCCGAGGCGCGGCCGGCCAGCGCCAAAATGCCGCCCGCTACCACGAAGCGTGCCCCCGCCATCAGCAGCGGCGGCATGGTTACAATGGCGTACTTAATGGCCAGGTACGTGGAGCCCCACAGCAGGTACACGGCTGCGAAGGCCAAGATGAGCAGAAGGCGGGAATGCTTGGCAATAGGATGGTTAGCCATATATTAAGTGACTATTCCTTAAAAAACGGGCATTGCGCGCCCCGCGAAGCAGTCGTACCTAAATGCCTCGTGCGGGTTTCGTTCAGGTGCGATTGCTTCGCGGGGCGCGCAATGACAAGACGGTAGATTACCTGATTGCGGGCTACTTGCGCAGCGCCACCCGCACACCGGCCATGAGCCAGCGGGTGGGCATTTGGGCCCCTAGCAGGTCCGAGTATTTGGCATTAAACAGATTTTGGGCCTGGCCCACCAGCCACACGCGCTCGGGCAGCAAAGCCAGGTCGAGGCGGGCGTTGAAGACGGCGTAGCTCGGGGTGAGCTCGGCAAAGTTGGTGCTGGCGCTGGCCACCGTTTGCTGGCCGGCGCGCTGCTTATATACTCCACCAAAGGCCAGTGCGAAGCGCCGGTGCGTGAGGCTCACATTGCCGGTCACGAGGTGGCGGGCCACATTGGAGAGGTACTGCGACTGCACATCGCCCGCCACGTCGAGGTGCACCCAGGTGTAGCTCACGCTGCCATCGAGGCGCAGGCCGGGGGCTAGCTGGGCGCGGCTGCTGAGCTCGGTTTCGATGCCTTGGGTACGCACGGCAAACAGGTTTTCGGCCAGCCGGTAGCTGCCGTTGGGGTTGATGTTGGTGAAGCCCGTCGTCTCGATAACCTGGCTGCCGGTGGCCGCCACGTAGTCAATCAGGTTGCTGCCGTAGCGGTTGAAGTAGGTGCCGCGCAGTGTGAGCGCCCGCCAGGGCTGGTAGTCGAGGCCGGCTTCGTAGTTCCAGGTGCGCTCAGCGCTGAGGGTGGGGCTGCCCACGTTGAAGCCGCTGGGCACGATGCCCGGCCGGATGGCCGAGTTGTACTGCTCGGTAAAATTGGGAGCCCGAATGCCGCGGCCCACGGCGCCGCGCACGGTCAGCTTTTCGCCCACCTGCTGGCTGGCGTTGAGCTGCGGTACCACCTCAGTACCGTAGTTCTGGTCGTGGTCGAGGCGCAAGGCGGCGGTCACGTTCAGGCCCGGCGCGGGGGCTAGCCCGGCCACGGCGAAGGCGCCGGTGTGCCACACGGCATGGTCGCCGCGGTCGTTGCTTTGCACGGCGCGACGGTCGGCCTGACCGCCCAGGGTCAGGCGTGCTTTCGGCGACAGCTCCAGCTGGTGCTGGCCCTGCACGTTGAGGTAGTGCATGAGGTGGTCGCTGGCCACCGAGGTCGGCGTGTAGAGGTAATAATCGGTGCTGGCCGTGCCTACCACTTGCAGCTCGGTGCGGGCGCGCTCGTTCCATTCGTAGCGCAGTTGGCCCTGGTACCAGTCACGGCCAGTGGTTTCGCGGGCGCGGTCGGCGGTAGCGGTTGTGTAGAAGTTCTGGGCGTTGTAGTCGCGACGGTCGAAGCTGGCGCGGGCGGCCGCGCTGAATTTCTCGCTTATTTGATACGCGCCCGACAGCGAGTAGGTGTTCAGCTTGAAGTCGTTGCGCCCGCCGCCGGGCAGGTCGAGCAGCTGGCCGCTGGCCGTGTTGTTGAGGATGCCGCCCGCCAGCCGCAGGCCCTTGTCCTGGCCATAAAAGCCGGCATTAGTGCTCTTCAGGCCGTACTCGCCGGCTAGGAAGGTGCCGGCCAACTCGGTGCCATCGGGCCGGTGCGTGGCGGCGAAGGTCTTGGTCACGATGTTGATGAAGCCGCCCACGGCATCGGGGCCGTAGAGCGCCGCGCCGGGGCCGCGCACCACCTCAATCTGCTCAATCTCGGCCGGGGTGATGGGAAAGTAGCCGGCAAAGTGGCCCGTCAGCGGGTCATTGAGCCGCATGCCATCCAGCAAAATCAGCACTTGGTTGAAGGTCGAGCCGCGCAGCGTGATATCGGCCTGCGTGCCAAAGTTGCCGCGGCTCTGCACCTCCATGGCGGGCAGCAGGCGCAGCAGGTCGTCGAGCGAGGTGACGGGGTAGCGGCTGAGGGTGCTACCGAGCACCACCGTCACGTAGCGGCCGGTCTGGCCCGCCACCTGGCCGAGGCGGGTAGCATACACGGTTACTTCGTCTAGCTGGCGCTGGCGGGCAGTATCGGCAGGGGCTGTGGGCTGCTGGGCTTGAGCGGCGCCTGGGAGGGCTAGCAGCGCAGTGGAGAAAAGAAAGACAGCAGGTAAAAAACGGGGCATAAAACGGGCAAATGGCTCCGCAAAGCTACGCCGGCCCTAGCGCGCCGCCCCAGGCTACTTGGCCACTACCGCCGGCCGCTGGCGCGTCAGCAACAGGCCTAGCCCCAGCCCCTGGCTAAACTGAATATTGCTATCCTGGTCGTACTGGTAAAGCACAGTGCTCTGAAAATTAACGCTCAGCAGGCCGTAGACCTTAGCCGTGAGCGTGAGGTCGAGGCGATGATTTATCTCGCGCAGCCGGAAGGCGCCGTAGTTGGTAAAGAGCAGGTAGCGGGCCTTGAAGTTGGCATTGGGGCCTAGTGGCTGGTCGAGGCTGGCCAGCACCTGGGCGGCTAGTATTTCCCAGCGCGTGGTGTGGTTGGGGGCCACGCCGTACACCTGGTCGGTGGGCAGGGTCTGGAAGCGGCTCATCTCGCGCACGATGGTGAGGCGCGGCGCAAAGGGTGAGAGCCGCAGCGAAAACCGCTTGCTAGGGTGAAACTCAAAGCCGTAGGCATTGGTAAGGTAGGCCGGGGCCAGGAAGCTCGACACCAGCCGCGGCACCTCGCCCGAGTAGTCGTAGCCGGGCGCAAACTGCGAGAGCATATTCAGCGACACAAACGCATCCCACTTGGGCGTGAGGGCGTGGCCGTACTTGGTATCGAGCCACAGGCGGTCGTTGGTTTTGCGGTAGCCCTGGCCGCGCGTGTACTGCCCGGCGTAGAGGAAGTCGGCCTCATTGTCCCAGCTTCGCGGGCCGCGCAGGTAGTGCGCCTGCCCATTAAAGAGCGTACTGAGGCCTAGTGAGGTAGCCCCGCCGCCCTTCCAATTATCCGACACCACGGCCTCGTTGAGGTTCACGCCGGCCTTGAGGCTGGTGCGCCAGTACGAGGTATCGGCGGGCACGGGGGCTAGCGCAGGTAGCGGGGTGGTTTGAGCCAGGGCGGCACTGGGGGCCAGCAGGCCAAGGAGTAGCGTAAGCGATAATTTCATCCGGCAGGCTATCGGGAATGGAAGCAAAAGTACCAGACTGCCCCGGGAGCGCGGCCGGGCCCGCGTTATTTTGCGGCTGCATGTCCGTCTCTACCCTTGCCGCCAATGGGCCAGCCGCGCCGGCCCGCTCCCTCTACTACCCAGCCCTCACGGGCCTGCGCGCCGTGGCGGCCTACCTGGTTTTCTTCCATCATTTTCGGCCGCTGGCACTCAGTGAGGGCTGGCCGCTCCTTCTATCAAAGCAGCTTTACGTGGGCGTGAGCTTGTTTTTTGTGCTCAGCGGCTTTGTGCTGACCACGCGCTACCAGCAGCGGGTGCAGCTAAGTGTGCGCTGGTGGTGGGCCTATTTCTGGCAGCGGGCCGCACGCATCTACCCTACCTATTTGCTGCTCAATACGGCCATTCTGGCCCGCATCTACTGGCCCATTCCAACGGGCAAGCTTGGAAATACGTTGCTGCTCGTGTTTTTAAGCGAAAGCCTGCTGCGGGGCTTTTCGAACACCCTCAAGTATGTGGGCCTGCCCCAGGGCTGGTCGCTCACGCCCGAAGAATGCTTTTACGTCTCGCTGCCGTTTTTGCTATTGCTGTGGCAGCGGCGCGGCATTCTGGGCGCCGTGGGCTTTGCCCTGGCAATGTTGAGTATAGGTCTGTTGCTCACGGCGGTGTGTCAGGGCCGGCCCGCGCTGCACGGCTTTTTTGGCACTTATCACCACTTGTTCAACTTCACGTTTTTCGGGCGGGTATTTGAATTTGTGCTCGGCGTGGGGCTGGCGCGCTGGTGGGGCGGGCGGCCCAGTGGGGAGGCTAGCGGCTGGCCTTGGCGCACGCTGGCTGGGAGCTTAATTATACTGGGCACCATTGCCGGGCTGGCTAGCTTCAACTCGCCGCGGCCTTGGTACGAGGGCACGGTATACCCACCGGCCATCATGCTCAATATCATAGTGTTTCCGGGGGGCGTAGCGCTGCTGCTGGCCGGGCTGCTGGCCGAGCGCAGCTGGCTGCGAGCGTGGCTGGCCACACCACTTTTGCAGGCGTTGGGGCGCAGCTCGTATTTCTTTTATCTGCTGCACATCGGCGTGCTCAGCCTGTGGTGGCAGGGCCGGTTTGGCTGGAGCCGCCATGTGGGACTACAATTTTTAGTCACGGTGCTGCTGGCCGAGCTAGGGTACCGCTTTTTCGAGCGGCCGGTGCACCGCTGGCTGCTGGCCCGCACCCGGGCCGGCGCTACTTCCTTCTAATTTTTCTCTGCATACAATGCCTTCGTCCACGCTCGCACGCCCCATTACCACCGCTTACTACCCAGCCCTAACGGGCATTCGGGCCTTGGGAGCCTTCCTGGTTTTCTTCGTGCATTTCCGGCCGCTAGGCACACCCGAGCTGGCAGACCGTATTGCCACGGCGTTTTATATAACTCTGAGTATGTTCTTCGTGCTCAGCGGCTTTGCCATCGCCCACCGCTACCAGCAGAGTGTGCGCTTTACCAAGAGCTGGTGGTGGGCCTACTTCTGGCAGCGGGCGGCGCGCATCTACCCTACCTATCTGCTGCTCAATACGGCGGCCCTGGCCCGGGTGTACTGGCCCATTCCGGCTGGCAAGCTAGTTAATTCTCTAATACTCATTTTCTTGAGCGAAACCATGCTACGGGGCTTTTCCAATACCCTGAAGTACGTGGGGGTGCCGCCAGGCTGGTCGCTCACGCCCGAAGAATGCTTTTACGTCTCGCTGCCGTTTTTGCTATTGCTGTGGCAGCGGCGCGGCATTCTGGGCGCCGTGGGCTTTGCCCTGGCAATGTTGAGTATAGGTCTGTTGCTCACGGCGGTGTGTCAGGGCCGGCCCGCGCTGCACGGCTTTTTTGGCACTTATCACCACTTGTTCAACTTCACGTTTTTCGGGCGGGTATTTGAATTTGTGCTCGGCGTGGGGCTGGCGCGCTGGTGGGGCGGGCGGCCCAGTGGGGAGGCTAGCGGCTGGCCTTGGCGCACCTTAAGCGGGGCCTTAGCCGTGGCGCTTACCGTTGCCATCCTGGCTTATATTGACTCGCCCCAGACGCCCTATGACGGGAATCTTTACCCCTCGACTATCATCCTGAATATCGTTGTATTTCCGATAAGCATGACCCTGCTGCTGGCGGGACTGCTAGCCGAGCGCACTTGGTTTCGGACCTGGCTAGCTACTCCTTTTATGGATGAGGCTGGCAAGCGCTCGTATTCCTTTTACCTGCTGCACGTGGGGCTGTTCAGCGTGTGGTGGCACGACACCTTCGGCTGGGGCCGGCACATTTTTTTGCAGCTACTGGCCACGGCCCTGCTGGCCGAGCTGTGCTACCGCTTTTTCGAGCGGCCAGTGCACCGCTGGCTGCTGGCCCGCACGGTGGGCCGCTCAAGCACAACGACCCAGCCGCTGACTCAGCGACCGGGTCGTGTATAACATATTTGCGCGCGCTTAGCGCACTTATACTGTCTGAGATGGGTCTTCCTGGGGCCCTTCGTATGAGTTGGCATCGTCATCGGCCTCGGGCGGCGCCTCAGTGCCGTAGATGTGCTCCAATTCTTCTACCACTTCCCGGCCATCAGTGTTCAGGTCTTTGAGCACGCCATCGGCGATATCGTAGACGAGACCGTGCAGGCGCGGGGGCTTGTCGCCGCGCAAGGCGTTCTGGATGATATTGGTCTTGGCCAGGTTGCGCACCTGCTCCATCACGTTGAGCTCGACGAGGCGGC
>NZ_JAGETY010000016.1 GCF_017571525.1 Hymenobacter sp. BT559
CGTGGCTTTTTATCGCCAACCTAACCATGTCCCTGCGACGATCTACCAGCCTCTAATTCCCAAACACGCTCTTAGAGTCGGCAATCGAGCTAAAGCAGCAGCAGTAGCTAATTTCTGCCTGCATGTGATGCCGAATGCTGCCCTTCCCTATGATTTTTACTCACCGCAACTGGTCCCCGCACTGGTGGCAGGCGGCGAGCGGGCGCGAGCCAACGAAATAATGGATACGACTGCCCGTCAAGCGCAAGAAGTGCTTACCTATGCGGCGACGCATTCGGACGGCAGCATAACAGAAGATACCCAAGCCACTAGTTACCTAAACCTACAAAGCGTCTACCAAGCGGCGGTGCAAGTGGGCGATACGGCACGGGCCGCGCGCGCGCTGGCTGTGCTACGGCCCTACTTGCCCACCCGCTAGAGGGGTTGGGCTAGCAAGAGCGCTGGGCACAACAGATAGGATATTGTAGACTGGTAGTAGAAGGCCACAGCGGGTTCAGAAAGGAGGTCGTCACTCTAGTAGCTGTTGAACCCATTTCTTGACCCTACTAAAACAAGATTTTCCAGCTAGTGGCTGGGGTAGGAGAGGAGCCCTCACTATGGTGCACCTTTCGGAACAGTTGGGCTAGCGTTAGACGCTTTGCTCAACTCGACAAGCCTGTTTGGCAAACGATAGACCCACTTGCCGATTTACAGCGTCCATCTTCTGCTAAAATAGATTTTTAATGGCAACAATATTCAACTGAAAACCTAGTTGATTTCGTCGTGATGGCTACCTTTAGCGGGCCGTAGCGAGCGATTGATAACCAATTGCTTAAGAAGCGCTTCTCGTCATTCTTCCATTTTCCTTTTTCATGAAGCACGTTGTCGCCCTGGCTTACCGGTTACTGCTCTTGGTATTCCTCTCAGTACTCAGCCAGCGGGCGGCCGCACAAGCGTCTGTTACGGGTAGTGGCTCGTTGACGGGTACTGTACTCGACTCGCTTACCCAGCAGCCGGTGCCGTTTGCCACGGTAGTGCTCCTGCCACCGGCGCCTTCCGAAAAAGCCGCGGCGGGGCAATCAGCCGACGAGCAGGGACATTTTGAGTTAACCAAACTAAAAGCCGGTGCTTACCGCTTGCGCATCAGCTTTGTGGGCTATGGCGTGCGTACCCAGGCCGTCACCGTGACCGACGGGCGGCTGGCCCTGGGTCCCCTTCGGCTGCCCGCTACGGCGCAAAAGCTAGGCGAAGCGGTCGTGGTTGGCCAAAAGCCCCTCATGGAAGTCAAGCCGGACCGCCTCGTCTACAACGCCGACCAGGACGTGACCAACGCCGGCGGCACGGCTCAGGATGTGCTGCGCAAGGCCCCCCTACTGGCCATCGACGGCGATGACAACGTGACGATGCGCGGCAACAGCAACTTCAAGGTGCTCATTAACAACAAGCCCTCGCCCACGCTGGCCGCCAATTTAAAGGAAGCGCTCAAGAGTATCCCGGCTGACCAGATTAAATCGGTGGAAGTGATAACTACTCCGCCCGCCAAATATGACGGCGAGGGTACGGCCGGCATCATCAACATTGTGCTGAAGAAAGGGGCTAAGCAAGGCCTCAACGGCACGGTGGGCGCCAACGCCGGTACCCGCGGCAGCAATGGCAACGGCTCGCTCAATTTCCGCCAGGGCAAGTTCAATTTCACCTCCTCGCTCAACGGCGGGCTGAATTACAACAACCACAGCTCGTCGAGCAGCGAGCAGGTGACCTACCGCAGCACCCGCAACGACACCCTGCGCCAGGAGGGCACCGGGAGCAACACGGGCTACTACGGCTCCGGCTCGCTCGGCCTTGACTACGACCCCGCCGAGCACCACAGCTTGTCGCTCAACGGCTCCTTTTTTAGCTACGGCGGCGCTAACCAATCGGCCAACCTGAACCGCTACTCCACGCCGCTACCGGGCTTTGGCGCTCTGTTTCTGCGCGATACGCGCTCGACCTACAACGGCGGTAACGCCGAGGTGACCGGCACCTACACCCGCACCTATAAGCAGGAGCGGCGCGAGTGGAGTACCATCTTGCAGTACGCCTACAACAGCAACCGCAACGGCTATGAGTTCAGCCAGTTCAACAACTCCGACCGGCCGCTCGACCTGAGCCTGGCCAGCTACCGCGAGCGCAGCCTGACGCGCCTGCCGGGCCACGAGTACACGCTGCAAAGCGACTATACCCTACCCCTGGGGGAGAAAAAGACGTTGGAGTTCGGCCTCAAGGGCATCGTGCGCCTCACGGGCTCGCAGGCGCAGGTTGACACGCTGTTTCCGGCCCTGGCCACCGAGTATGCCACTTCGCGCTACCGCGGCACCGCCTTCGACTACCGCCAGGATGTGGAAGCGGCGTATGCCACGTACAACTTCAACGCCACGCCGAAGCTGCACTTAGGTCTAGGCGGGCGCGTGGAGCGCACGGGGCTCTGGGCCGAGTTTGCCAACACCAATACCGGCATCCCGTACCGCAGCTACCTAACCCCGCTACCCAATGCCAACCTGAGCTACGAGCTCAGCAAAACCAGCAGCCTGCGCCTGGCCTACAGCCGCCGCATCAGCCGGCCCTACATCTACTACCTGAATCCCTACGTCAACCGCAGCAACCCCATCAGCTACTCCTACGGCAACCCCAATTTGGACCCCGAGCTGACGCACTCGGTGGAGCTGAGCTACAACAACTTCATCAAAACGACGTCCTTCAACGTGGCGCTCTCGGTGCTGCGCACCGGTAATTCTATCGAGCAAGTCAGCTTTGTGAGCACCCAGCCGCTGCTCCCGGTGCCCGAGGAGATTGTGCCTAGTCCCAACCTAATCCTGACGACCAGCGCCAATGTGGCCAGCAATACCGCCTTTCAGCTCAACGGCTATGTCTCAGCCAAGCCCACGGAGAAGTGGAGCCTCAGCGTGGGAGGTAACGTGCAGTACCTGGTCCTGCGCAGCACAGCCTTGGAGTTGACGCGGAGCGGCTTCGCCGGCAATTACAATATTAATACCTCCTACAAAGCGACCAAGACGCTGACACTGCAGGGCAATCTGTTTCAGAACCTGGCCCGGCCGACGCTGCAGGGGCGCAGCAGCGGCTTTGTCTACTACGGGTTGGGCTTGCGCCAAACCCTGCTCAAGGGCCGAGCTGACCTCTCGTTCAATGCGCAGTACCCCTTCACGGCGCAACGCACGTTTTCGTACGCGACGGCCACGCCTACCTTCTCGCAGGATAGCCGCTTCACTAGCCAGCAGCGCCAGTTTCGGGTCGGCTTCACCTACCGCTTTGGCCAGCAGCAGCAAACTATGCGCCAGCGCAAAAGCATCCGCAACGACGACATCAAGGGTGGTGGAGGCGGCCAGGGCAGTGGGGGGTAGTGCGACCACTGCAGACGGGTATAGTGGCCACTACACTGCAGACGGGTGTGATAGTGGCCCAGCGCGGTTACTTCCTGAACAAAGCCCCTACTACGTGAAACAGCTCATACTCCTGCTAGGGCTTCTACCTGGCTTAGCCGCTGCGCAGCAGCCGTTTAACTACACGATTACGGGCCAGCTCGGGCCGCTACCCGCAACCGCCAGCGTGTACCTGCGCCAGCACGGACGCTTGGTGGATTCCGCCCGGGTGCGCAGCGGCCACTTTGTGCTGCGCGGCACGAGCCAACGCCCGGAGCTAGTACACCTGCTACTAGCCCCCGAGGGAGTACTTGCCGCCGGGTACCGCACTAGCCCGTACCTGCCCGCGGACGCTCGCGAGCTATTGCTGGAGCCTACTCCTCTCGTGCTCACCAGCGCTACGGGGCTGCGACAGGCCAAGCTGCGCGCCGGACCAGTCAACCAGGACTACCAACTCTTTACTGCCCAGTGCGGGGCGCTGACTGAGCAACTGCGCGGGAAGTGGCACCCAGGCGACGGCGTTCACCTAGAAACGCTGGCCAGCTACCAGCGCGAGCGACCATTCTATCAACACGTGATTCGCACGTTCATCCAGCAACATCCTGCTTCCTGGGTTAGTCTGGTGCTGCTGGAGCAGCGGCGCCTCGGCCCCGCCCAGTACGACCAGATTGCTCCGCTCTACGCGGGGCTGAGTCCCACGCTGCGCGCCACGCCAGCCGGGCGCGCCTATGGCCAACTCGTCGACAGTCTGCGCCTGGTGGCCCTGGGTGCCGTGGCCCCCGATCTGACGCTGACCACTTCCACCGGCAAACGCGTTTCCATACGGGACTACCGCGGCCAGTACCTGCTACTCTCGTTTTGGTCCTCGCACTGCGCATGCGGCTTCGAATTGCAGCCCACGCAAGCCGTGCTTCGCCGCTACACCGACCGTCCCTTGGCGGTGCTTAACGTGTCGCTTGATGACCAGGCGCACCGCAAGCAGTGGCTACGGGCGATTACGGACTATCAGCTGCTCGGCACAGCGGCATCCGATTTAGAAGGGCCGAGCGGGCGCGCCGTCCAACGGTATCACCTCGATGCGCCGTTGCAGAACTTCTTGCTGGACCCCACGGGCCATATCGTTGCCATTAATCTCTATGGCGAAGAGCTCGCTGCCGAGTTAACCAAGTGTCTACCCACTGCGCACCCTAAGCCAACGGCAGAGGCCAAGTAAGAGGCGGAAGTAGGATTCTGGGCAAGGTAACGGCCGTACCTCTCTTCTCCCATTTCTAAGAAAAACCACTTTACATAAGGGAGCTACCCGGACAAACCTCGGAAAAGTGGTGGTTTTCGGCCCGCTCGGCCTTTACGCCCGGCGTGGCACTTTTTCGCTAGTGGAAGCTTTACAAATGCTTATAGCCTATTGATGCAACTAGTTATTATAAGCTTCAGTCTATTGGATAGATTCTAGCTTAGCACTTTGGCTGGGTTATTTAATTATTTTTCCCTATGCTACGCATTTGCTTACTTGGATGGCTTCTTTTTCAAACAGGCTCCGCTTGGGCACTTCGACCGGTAGCAAAATGGTGGGCAAAGCCAGATACCCTCGGCTTGAAGTATGAACCGCTTACGTTGACTACCCCAGACCAGTACCAGTTGGCCTCTTGGCTTATTGCGCCTGCTTCAACAGCTACCGACCAGCATACTACCATGGTACTAGCGTGTGGCGATGCCGGCAATATGGCTTCCAACCTATTTGAAGCTAATGCTTTATCAAGGGCTGGTTACCGCGTCCTGCTCTTTGACTATCGTGGCTTTGGGCATAGCCAAGCCTTCCCCATTGACCCGAATAGACTTTACTATCAAGAGTTTGTCACCGACCTGCGTACTGCTTTAGCAGCAGCGCGGCAGCGTTTTCCCCATCAGCGGACAGGTATTATTGGCTACTCCATGGGCACTTTATTGGGTGCGGAAGTTGCGGCTACTACCCGGTGTGATTTTCTGATTACTGACGGCTATGTAGGGAACCCGCAAGCTACTGTAACGCGCATCTTGGCCAAATCTCACCAGGTAGTGACCATACCTGCTGAAGCGGCCGCTTACAGCCAGGCAGCTGCGAGAATAAACTGTCCGTGGTTGCTGATTGCTGGTACGGAAGACCAGAATACCCCGCTCGCTGATTCTATTGCGGCCGTAAAAGCAGCGAAACGCCGGCAGCAGCGGCAACTCCTAACTGTGAAATGCGGCCATTTACGGGCTGCGGAAACCTTAACGGATAAAGAGTACGGAGACCTTTACGCACGTGCTATCAGTCAGTTTCTCGCGGGGGAACAAGTAGTAAGCAAAAGCTAATTCACAGTAATGGCTGCCGTTTCAAGTAGTGCAAACTGCCTTTTGCAGCACGTAAATGGCCGCGGTAGGGGATAGGCTCCAAAATGTGACAGAAAGCTCTGCCAACTAGAGCAGCTTGTCACAGTAGTTAAACGCTGGTTTCTAAAATGACTTGCCAACTGGTGCCGAAAGCAAACAAGGAAGAAGAACGCCTACTTATTTGTTAGCTATGCCCCATCGAACCAAGCGCTTACTGCTGTGTCTACTGCTGCTGCCTACTTTGGCGTTTGCGCATGGCGAAGAGATCCTGCTGACGGTGGCCATTTTAGTGATTTCGCCGATTTTATTCTCGCTGGTGATTCTCTGCATCCCCTTCGTTCCGGCTGAACGAAGCAGGGTAATCGTGGTCTACTTAGTAGCCATTGCCTTAACGTTCTTCTTGACGAGCCTGCTCCCGTATGGGACGTATAACACCTGGATCAACTGGCTGCTCGTACTGGTACCAATTGCAGCAGCAATAGCCGCTTCTCACCGCCTGCGCGCGAAGCGAAACAGAAGCGAGTAATCCTAAGCGAAAGATGAGGTTGGCGTGGTCGCAAAAGCGAATGCCTTGTGTAGCTTGTTGGCTTGCATCCCTTGGCACAAAACGGCTTACCGGAATTACCCATCTTCCTTGCTAATTTGGGACTTTCAGCTATTCTTACCTTCTTCCGCTAGCATGACAAAAGCGCAACGCCACGCCCTGGCCCAAACGCCTATTATCTGGCAGGGCGACCTCGCGGACGATTGTAGCGCCGAATGGGCTGGCTTGTTACTGCGGGCCGAATGGATGGATCGCGAATCGTGGTGGTGGTGCGTCTATGACAGGCAGCAGATAAACGAACCCCAAATTGACAGCGTTAATCACTACGACGCGCGTTGTATTGGAGGGGAGGCCGCTAGAGCCCGCGCGGAACACGCCGCTCGGACGTACCTCTCAGCGGGTGGGTAGGTGCTTAACACATAGCTGATGCACGCTTTTTACACCCGTCTCGACCAGTTTCTTGTGGCAGCTGGGCTAGAGCGTTCTACGCTGGGCCTGGGCTGCTCCGAAGCCGAAATAGTCGCCCAGGAGCAGACGTATGGGGTCCGATTTCCCTTGGCCTACTGGACCCTTATTGGATGGTTTTCGAGAGGGCGTTTCCAGCGCCTAAAGGCACTTTTTTCAAGCGTTTCTAGCTGACCCTTATTGGAGTACCTTCAGGGCATGACAATCGTCTCCCTCTAAACTCGCGTTTTGACCGGTGACAAGGTGAGCTCAATTGCAGAAGTGGCCATGCGCAGATTAATAGAAGCTACTGCGCAGCTTAGGCAAGAAATAGATTTGCTATCCTTCACCGCTGATTAAGTCCTCTAGAGCAGCGAACGTAAATGTTTTGAGTAGTTTATTTGAGTGAAGCTCCAGATGGCTTTTGCGCTGTTAAAAATGACAGAGCAACATTAGTCGGTTTTATGTTGTCGTACAGAATTCTTGATATGACACCCCAGCCCATTACACTCTTCTCAGAGTCAGGTTCGGTCATTAAAATCCCTTGATTATGAAATACAACCAGGGACTTCGGGGTGTAGGCATCATTAGCTTTGACTTTAGCGGTTTCTTTAGTCGTCATCCAACGCGTTTGCAGACCAACATCATTGAACCGCTGAATTAGCCCATTTATATCTAGCGCCATAATAACCTTAACTTTGCCAGTCATAATATCAATAATAAAGTCTGGCTCAAGTGGCTTTGCAAATAAAGGCTGAGATACCTGCTCTATTATAGAGGTCCAATCTATTAAAATATATTCTTTTGTCTTCTCTTTTACTAGTAATTCTATAAGAAATGGACCTTTGGCAATTGCTTCATCACGGTATGCGCCAATATAGAGACAATCTTCTACTAAAAGGTAAGCCCAAGATTGCGTTTTTAGTTGCTTCTGCAGTTGTATTAGCTCGTCGAAGTAACGTTCTGTAAGCGTGGTTGGGGTGCTTACAACTATCGGCTTTTGTGTACCAGGGTCAATTCCTATATCTGTGTTCATTACCTGCACAGCTTGAGACATTCGCGTCTTTTGCCGTTGCATTCGCTCGACCTGTTTAACTGTTTTGGAGTCAAAGCGACTGCTCAA
The DNA here is from genome assembly GCF_017571525.1 of Hymenobacter sp. BT559. GTDB lineage: Bacteria > Bacteroidota > Bacteroidia > Cytophagales > Hymenobacteraceae > Hymenobacter > Hymenobacter ginsengisoli. The sequence goes on from NZ_JAGETY010000016.1 coordinate 7,856, forward strand.
ATCAACTTCTTCCAGCGGTTTGTTTTCACGCTCAAGCTCGGCAAAGAACTCTGTTAATTGGTCATTAATATTGCCTTCCTTCAGTTCCATGATGCCGACTGAAGTTAAGTGTTTTATTAATAAGTCACCAATGCCAACATAGCCTGTGATATCAGAGATAAGTGCGAAATCCAGTGGATTCTCATTTATCTTATCTGCAGCGGCAATAGCGTGTTCAATATTAGAGTTTACTAGAAATTTAGTAGTAGCACTGGGTAGTACTAATCGACGGGCTAGGTGCAGTTGCCCGCGCAACAATTGCCATGCAATGCTATCAGCTATATGAGACAACGTGAGTAAGCGATGCTCAATAAGAGCCTTTTGGCCTGTAGCTTCTTTTACTTCTTTCTTTAGTCGCTGAGTTTTGTAAGATTTGAGTTGAGTTTCCACCTCTCGCTGCAATTCCTGATAATATAATATTTCTTCTATCAGAAGCTTTTGAGCAAGCTTAAACCCGTCTTGGCATTTTATTAAAAAGTCGAGCTTCGTTTCTCGCGACCAAGCGGCAAACTCCATAGGTATGCCTGCCTGCTCCATAGCTGTCCTGCCGTGGTCAAACGCGTAGTCAGCAATTTCTCTAAGCTTAGCCCTGTGTTCGTCGCGCGTCTTCATTGGACTAGTATTTTTAATTATTGAGTAGGCTCATCCTACTTTGAAATAGCCCTTGGATTCTCATCTTCTGCTTCTATTTGCTATAATAGTGGCTGCCACTGGGACTAGAACTTGGGCAGCTTGCTGGCGTAGATGCAGTTTTCAATGATTGATTTGGACCGGGGCCAGCAGGCAGTGAGCGGCCAACTCAGCTAAAGGCTGGTGCTTGGTGAGGGTGGCCAGCGCCACCTCAGCCTTATAGCGACGGCGTATATGTTTGGTCATCAATATGCTGAATAAGGTATCCCGCCTTAACTGTCCAATTATCTGGGAGTATTATAGATAAATAATAATCATCACAAATTATTCAGTCGGTTTTTGCTCGGTTCTACGTTGGTAGCGCTCGGCGCGGAGCCACGCATTGCTAAGCAACTCTATTACATCAGCCTGGTAAGCTGGTAAGAAGCAAAAGGCTTGACTAAGGTGCTTTACAACCATGCTAAGGGTAGTTTCGGTTAGCTCTAGGTAGCATAGCCCCAAGGCTAGTGCGAAGCTGCCCGCCTGCTGCTTTTGCATTACTGATAAATTGGGGAGCAGGAAGAGCTCGCGCAAAAAATGCGCTAGCGCCCAAATACGCTCAGGTTGATAGCGTATTTGCAAGCCAGCATTACATAATGCCTGGTGAGCCCGCCCAGTAAAGAGATAGCCTGCGGCAATAAATTCTTGAAGCAGCGTATAGGCTTCTACCTGAATTCCCCAATAGTGCCGGTTTAGTAGCTCCGGGAGTAGGCTGGGCAAGTATTGCGTCGGGTAAAAGGCGCGCAGAAAGGCTTCTACGCTGAGCACTCGGCCGCCGCCCTGCAAAGTGAATTGTAGCAGCGTCGCATCATCCGTCACAACAACTGCCTGATTGTGGGCCACTAGGAAGGCGGCATCTATTACGCCACCCAGTGGAGGCTCAACTAAGCGATTGGGACTGAGCTTAGTTTGACGGACTATATCAAGCTTTTCTTCCACAAACCTCGTTTGGCAATTAGCAACTACCCATTCTAGCAAGTCGCTTAGGTAATCTAGCTGCCGGGCGTGCATCTCGGGCGGGTAGAAGTGCGGGCGTACTTCATCGTCTATTATCTCGATGCTCATTTCTACGGGCTTGCTGCGACGCTTTTCCTGCACTAGTTCCCGCAACTCATCCAGCAGGTGATACGAAACCCACAGGGAGGCTGGCAGCGGCAGCACATACTGCCGCACTAAGGCAAACAGCAGGGGCAGCGACGTCCAATCCAGTACAATGGGCTGCTGGGCTAAATCGGGTATCGTGGGGAACAGCCAGCCTGGTAGTACCCTCACGCCGGGCGAATCGTCGCGACCAGAAATCAGCCAGTGATAGGCCTCCAAGCCGCTGCCATGGTGCAGGGCCGCCGCTAGCTGCGTGAAGGTAGTATCGCCCGATTCATAGGCTACCCGCGTGGCGACGGTGTGCGCCCTGGTTTCCTGTTGCTGCTCGCCCAACACTTCCAGAAAAGTCTGGTTGATTTCTTCCAGTGTGGGAGTAGCCGAACCAAAATCAAATGCTCGTATAGTCATAACTGCCTCATTCTGGCCGATTTCCTGCATAATCTCCCGTACTAGGCCCGTGTAGCAATCTACTATTTCCACTACCTCAATATGCTGGGGCCGGCGGCGCATGGGATGCGGATGGTCGAACTGCTCCCCAGTCTGCTTGCCCAGCAGGCCGCTAACTACCGCATTCGCGCCACTTTTCAAGAGTGGCTCGGTAATGGTTAGCCAGGCTTGCGGCCGGCCATCGACTTGATAACGAACACTTGTACCTACCGCTACAGTCGTAGGTTGAGTTCTTTCTTCCGAATGATGCAGCATTAGGGCTAGGTAACGACTGCGGGCTACAATATTACCCGGCTGGATAGCTAGGGGGTAGGCTAAGCGCAAAGCCAGCGCTGGGTGGCCTTCCTGCATAGCCATAGCAGCGGCTCGCAACTGCTGGTCGGGGGTAAGTGCTTCAGGCTTAGCCAACACCGCCTCTAAAGCAGGCAGCAGTTGCGCGCTACGCTGGAGCCGATACAGCGCTAATAGGTACGTCCAATAAACACCAGTTTCGGCCGAAACCTGGTCCTTTATGGCATCCGTTACTTCCAGAATACGCTCCCAGTCCAGCATCAGGTGCGCCAACTCCACTTCCCAATTGCAAAATTCGGGAAAAAAGCCATGCTGCTGTCTCCATTCTCTTAGGCCGGCCCGGAGGTCCTTACCGTCTTGGTAGAGATGATATTGATTGCGCAAGCGAATGAGCTCGATGCCGGAATGCTGTACGCCTGGGGCTTCGGCGCAGCTGGCTAGTACCCGTGCCGACCGTTCATACTCTGTTAACTGCTGCAACAGGCGCGCTATCTCCAGCCGCATAATGGAAGGTGTGGTTTCGTCCAGCAGGTTTTCGGCCTGCGCCAACCAATCGAGCGCCTGCTCGAGTTGCGTAGGCTCGTCTACTACTGCTGAGCTCCGCAGTAATAACTCCGGTAAACCTGGGGCAACCAGCTGGCGAGCCAGGCACTCTTCGACAAAAGCCAGCCGTTCCACCGCGCCTTCACAATGCCCGGTCAGGTAACGAAGCAGGCGGTCGAAGGTATCGGCGTGCAGTGGCTCGCTACGTAGTAAGTGCCGCGCCAGCGCTGCCTTGGCTAAGGCGAACTCGTTGAGCTGAAGCAGTGCGTGGTAGCGCACGTAGTCTAATTCGGCCGGCGCACCGGGGCCAAGCTCATCGATAATGTGTAGCGACTGCTGATAGTCGCCACTCTGAAACAACGCACACGCCCATTCCCATGCATACTCCTGCTTTTCGGCTAGCGGCAAAGTTGCGTAACGCCGCCCAAATTCAGCTAGCTCTCGAATATCACCGCTCAGCTTGAGGCCAGCGATGCCTTGCACGTAGTAGTGGTACGTGAGCAGAGGAGCCTTTTCAGTGGGTTGCAGTAGAGTAGTGTAGCGTTGAAGCAACTGATGTGCCGCTCGCAGGCGAGCTGACTCGCGTAGTGCCGCCGGCTGGTCGAGCCGCGTCAGCTTAGGTAGCGTGTCAAATTCTATCTGTACCACCATCAACGCCAGGGTTACTTGAAAACGACGGTTTTCGAACGTAAGCGTTGTAGCCGGTGCGTAATCTTCTAGGTCTGCTTTCAGTACAGCTTCTATTTTGCTTAAGTCGAGCGGTTTAGTTACCAGTAGCAAGTCTACCAGCGCCAGCTTGAATTTCTCCTGTCTCCGCACTGGCGCCGGCACTTTCGCCAACCACTCGTCAAATTCAGCCCGGTGCAGAAACGTATTTACAGCGTGAGCAACTCCGTTTAAGGGATTCAATAATTTGATTTTCCCAGTAACTTCCTCCGCTTCACCTATCATGTCTAGGCGAGCATAAGCCAGGGCGGCTTGCTCGGCGTAAAGCGCCATAGTAGGCTCCAGATAATAAGCCTGAAAGAAATAATCATGCGCCGGGTCAACCTCACCCGTTTCTTGCTGAGCACGGCCTAGCAAGTAGTTCAGCCGCGCCTGGACGTTCCCGTTGGCAGCCTGCTGCACCTGGGGGGCTAATCCCTGCAAGATGCGCAGAGTAGTAAAGGGTTTGAACTGCTCTAGCTCGGTTTTTTCGAGCATATCCAGCACTAGGTGAAAGGGGCCGCTCTGCAAGTGAATAAGCTGCTGCTCGGTACGTTGCAACGACTCACTAGACAACGCTACCTGCTGAGCTAGCCCGCCGCTACCAACAACGGCTTGGTGCAACTCGGCAATCTTTAACGAGTCTTCCACTTTAAAGACATGATTATAGATGCCCACGAGCTTCATCTTGTGAATGAGCTCACTGCCGTTTATCAACTGAATAACAATGTTGTGCCTCGCTTCCTGTTTGGATTTCCAGGCCACCCACCACTTATTCTCTTCTAGGTCAAGGTCATCTAACGGGGCACACAGCACCCATTTATTAACCGCAAAGTTGGTAGAAGTAATTGCCCGGTCGAATGATTCGCGAATTTGACTTTTCTGGGATTTGCCCAGTCCGTTCAAGAAAAACTTGCACTGGTAGACGGCAATAGGCTTTACCCCAATATCACCCACATATACATCGATGCCCCCGTCTCCTGGGTTGGCACGAACAACCCGTACTGTTTCTTCGGGGTGTAAAGCTTGCAGTAATGCCTCACAATCCTTTTCAAAAGCGGCACGAGCGCTTTCTACGTTAGAATGTGATTGGACGTAGTCATGCCAGTTTTTTTCCATTACGAGCAAGTTTTATGCTTAAGCGTCTCCACGAGCACAGTTTGGAAGGGCTTGTCTAATGCAGAGTCGTATCGCGGACTGTTTATGTGCACTCAGTCTATTGACAACAGACTTATGTGCTGAGTCCAAGGTAGCGTGAAAAACGGCTTGCTAACGTTTTTAGTTGCACGTCATTATTCCGCGGTACTACCCGATGATTAACCAGGAAAAGCTAGTTCATTGGCTTAGCTTTATGGTTTACTTACTTGTAAATCATTCCGGTCTGGACCGTTCTTTTCTTCCATTTAAGCATGTATAAAACAGACCTAGGTCCTTTTGACGGCAACTCCTGGGAGATGCTTTGCCAGATGTGTTTTAAGCAGAAATATGGGGGAGACGGCTATCAGGAGATGCTAGCATCCCCCGGCGATTTCGGAATAGAAGGCTTTACGGCCACTGGAAAAGTATTTCAGTGCTACTGCCCTAACGATAACTATGACCCCGCGCTGCTGTATGAAAAACAGCGCGATAAAATAACGACCGACCTAGAAAAGCTGGTGGCTTATGAGGAAGAAATTCGGCAGCGGGTAGGCCCCATGCAAATCCGGGAATGGATTTTTGTTACGCCAAACTATAGTTCGAATAACATCCTAAAACATTGCCGTACCAAGCAGAGCGAGTATCGGGCGCGTAAGCGGCCGCTGTTGCACCCCGAGTTCACGGTGCTCGTGCACGACATCCACTTTCTGCACCCCTTCATTCAGCACTGTTTAAATCTGATACATAGCAAGTTGCTCATCACGACTTCTGGGGTGCTTGCTACGGAGGTAGAGAGCTACAAGAGCGGCCAAAGCCAGCTAATTGACCATGCGCTACGCAAAAATCGTATTCGGCTGGCCCAGGCCCCCAATCTGGAGGTTAGACTCGAAAAGCTGACGGCAATGACAATTCAGCAATTTTTAGATGGTAATAACATCTTGACTACCTGGCGCAATGGGTTTCCAACAGCCTATGAACGGTTTGTATCGTTGACCAGCCAACTAGAGGCTGAGGTGATGGAAAAATGCCTGCTGCCGTGCGATGACTACAATAAGTTATATGAGGAAATCAAGGTCATGGTTGCTAACGGCATTGGAACTACTTTTGACAACTTAGATGTCAGCATGGTGCGAAGCTTAGCCTCCCAAGTAATGGCCGACTGGATTTTGCGTTGCCCTATTGACTTTGAATAATGGAGAAAATTGCCTTTTCGCGCCGGCCAGTACCCATTCCGGCCGATTACCGGCCGCTGTACCGAATTGGGCAAATTCTGCTTATCCTGAAGCTCAATTGTCGCGCTAGCACTAGCTCTTTACTCAAGCTGCACCTCTTTCACTGGGGGCTTAAAAATGAGCGCAATCGGGTGGTGCTACAAGAGTTGGTAGCCGGTGGCCGTACTTCCTCGTTGGTTATCTGGGGGTTTGACCCTGCGCTGAATAGAGCCCTGCAATTTGCGGTTTCGGAAGAAGTGTGCTCGCTACGCGACGGTAAATACGTACTGACCGATAAAGGCAGCCGACTGGCCAGTGCATTTTTGTTGGAGGATGTCTACCAGGCCGAGAAGGAGTTTCTGCTTAGCCTAGGCAAAAATGTGTCTGAAAAGGACATTAATATTCTTACCCACACGTGGATTAAGCCCGATGTTGAAAATCAGAGCAATTAAGCTGGTTGTTCATTCCACCAACGACCAGGTATTTGGAGCCGAATACACGTTTGCCAGTGGCCTCAATATCGTGCGGGGCGATAACTCTGCTGGCAAAAGCACCCTGTATCACTCCTTGCTCTATGGCCTGGGAGTGGAGGAATTGCTTGACGGACGCAATGAGAAGGTTTTGCAGTCTGTACTCAAAGAAAGCATTCAGTACGACCAGCAGATTTACGAAGTGCTGGAATCCTATGTCTGCCTGGAAATTGAGTCAAGCAGCATTGTCACGGTAAAGCGGAGCATCAAAAGCCGCAACCGCAATCCCAAGCTGGTAGAAGTTTATTTCGGTGCCTTGCTAACGGGAGCCATGCCCGTAGAGCGCGTAGAGCCTATGTATGTGCACGACAAGGGAGCGGCTTCGGATGCGCTCTACGGGTTTCATGCCTTCCTACAGAAGTTTATGGCTTGGCAACTTCCCGATGTGGTGGGCTCACTGGGTGATACACGAAGCTTGTATATCCAATCCGTTTTTCCCGCTTTCGTGATAGAGCAGAAGCGGGGATGGTCTGACTTTCTAGCCACCATGCCGTACTTCGGCGTGAAAGATTCGGAAAGCCGGGTTATTGAGTTCCTGCTTGGGCTCGATGTCATTGCCAATCGTAAGAAAAAGCAAGAGTTGATTCAAGCTCGTCAAAATATTACAGCCCGGTGGCAACTCGCCCACCAAGACTTGATAGGTACGGCCAAGCGCGGCAATATTGAAGTGCAAGGCTTCGCGGAGTTGCCAGAGATACTTGCTGACAATGCTACAATTGTGTTTAATGCCAGGTACCAGGGGGAGCGTACCAGCGCCACAGCGCTGGTGGGGAAAATGCGGGAAGAACTTGCTTATCTTGCCACCATGCCCATCGAAACGAGTGGCACTAAAGTGGGTGATAATCAGCGATTGTTGAAAGAATTAACTCAGCAGCTGAATGAGTTTTCGCTCAACAATACGGTACTGGCAAATCGTATCACGATGACTAAACTACAGGTTGAACAATACCAAACCCAACTTTTAGAACTGACTGAGGATCTGGAGAAGAACAAGGGCGCTCGCAAAATATATGACTTAGGGGCCACTGAGCAGCTTAGCATTGCCACTAGTCATTGCCCCACCTGCCACCAAGATATCAAAGACACCTTGATGCCGCAGGCTGTGACGCAGACGCCGATGCGCATCGAGGAAAACATTGCGTATCTGGATGCGCAACGCAAGATGATGGAGCTACAACTCTCCATTCAAACCAAGGTGCTGGCCGAGGACGTTGATTTGTATGAAACGCATAGCGAATACGTAGATGAAACCCGGGGCCGCATTCGGACTTTGCAAAGTGAGTTGGTGGCGGATAGTCGCGCCCCGTCAGAGGCTGACATCGAGAAGCGCGTAAAGCTGAAAGCCAATATTGGCTTTTACGTGAAGCTAATTGATGAATTGACAATTAAAGCCAACGCCTTAAACACGCTTTCGGAGGAGTGGAAACAATATTTGGCCGCTGAGCGAGCGTTACCAACTGACTTCTTCTCAGTAAACGATCGCAAAAAGCTGAAGGAATTCGAGAATACTTTTAAGACGTTGCTGAGTCGTTTTGGTTATAGTAGTGCGTTGCTAGCAAATGTGCAGATTTCTCAGGATAAGTACACCCCAGTCATCCAATCAGAAACTGCTCGTTATAGTATCAGTACAGTCCGGTATAACATTCGGTCCGACTCTTCGGCTACTGACCTTGTGCGCGCTATTTGGGCCTATACGTGCTCTTTACGCCGAGTGTCTGACCAATTTGGTAGTAATCATCCCAAATTACTTATGTTTGACGAACCCGCTCAGCATTCTATGTCGGACGAAAACTTTCGTACTTTCTTGCAGGAATTAGCTTCTTATAAAGATGGCCAATCGCTGGTTTTCGCTTCGTTTAATAATTCTGACCAAGAGTTTGAAAGTATTACGCAAGATAATAATTTTTCACTTACTCGGATACAAGGTAAATTAATTAAGCCTGTTGCCGAGCAATGATTTTTTTTTAAGATATGTATTAGATAGCTTATCATAAATAGTTTTTGGCTCTCATATAAATAAAAGTATTTCTCTAACATTAAATTAAATTTATTAATTGGGTTTGGTGCCTTCAATTTATTTTCGGCTTATGGCTAAGATTAAATAAGTGATGTGTCCCACCCATATTTGATTCAGGGCGGTGTCTATGGGCCAGCTAGCTAATCTACACAGCAGAAGTTGTGCCCTTGCACTGTCCGTTTCAACTAGACTTCCCCCAGTCACTAGCAATTTTATCTAGTATATTTCCGCCTATTGGATGTACTAGGTGCCCGCTCCAATTCTTGAAAAACCGCCCTATTTTATGAAAACTATTTCCATTTACATCCAGCAACTGGAAGTAGAAAATATTAAGACGTTTGAGAGTTGCACAACGCTACAGCTTACCCGACCGGAAGGTGACATACCGCAATGGACACTGTTGCTCGGCGACAATGGAATAGGTAAGTCTACTTTGTTGCAACTCATTGCTTGGATGAAACCAGTACTTCCTTACGATGCGGATGACGTACCGGAAGACTTTGTTCCGGCTCCTATGATAAACGATGAGGAAAATGAGGTGCTGGAGCGGCTAGTACATAAAACAACCAAACGACACCAAGTTGCTACAGTTAAAGCCGTATTTGTAGCCAATCAGCATTTGGGCAAAACCTTGCGTACCCCGCTGACGACCTGCGAGACCAAGATGACCATCGAGCTTAATACTGTAGGTAAACTCAAAGAAGTATTGCCAGAGTTCACTTCGGAAAAAGAGAGCATATTTTACCGAGATGAAGTGGCGCTGTATGCATACAGCGCATCTCGTCAACTTGGTCGGCTCAACTTAAATAATCAAAAGTTGCTTGATACCATACCCGGATTCATTCAAGAAAAAACGGAGCTATATGATGCAGAAGAAATTTTGCATACGTTGAACTACGCAGCCCTAGGTGCAAAATCTGATGCGGAAAGGGAAAAGTACGGCCGATTTACAGAGCGAGTGAAATCTATGTTGGCCTCGCTATTACCTGATTGTGAGTTAATAGAAGATATTGAAATTACACCTCCCAATCCCTTAGGCCGTGATACAGAAGGAGGTATTGCCATTAGTACCAAGCATGGCAAGAAAATAGCGTTTAGTGACTTCAGCCTCGGTTATAGAACGGTTACTTCGTGGACTATTGATTTAGCCTGGCGGCTCTTTAGCAAGCACCACCAGCGTTCGGAAAATCCATTAGAGGAGCCCGCAATCGTCTTAATTGATGAAATTGACCTGCACCTGCACCCTTTATGGCAGCGGGAAATCATGGCTAATCTATCCCAGCATTTCCCCAATGTTCAGTTTATCGCTTCTGCCCATAGCCCTCTGATGGTACAAGCAGCGGTTAATTCTAACTATGCAGTGCTCAAATTCAACGACGATGGCGTAAAGATTGAGAATGAACCGGAGGGAATAGACGGCTGGCGCATTGACCAGATTCTGACCAGCGAATTATTTGGGTTAGTGTCCGCTAGGGGGGTAGAGTATGAGGAGTTGCTGGCTCGGCGCAAAGTGCTACTTCAGCAGGCAGACCTTACCGCAGAAGAGCAGGAGGAATTGGATAAAGTCACCCGACGGCTAACCAATCTTCCAACCGGAGAAACAACCAAAGAAATGCAAGACCGTCAACTAATTGCCGATGTCGTGCAGAAAATGAAAGACAATAAGGTTAAGCTCAAGCTATGATTCGCGTTCGTCGACCAGCCACAGTGCCAGCTAAGTTGTTGACTGACGGGGCATTGGAGAATCAAACAAACCTGACGGCATATGCTTCATGCCCGCATGACTATGACAATGGCATTAAAAAGATAAAAATAGAAGGTCGTATTTACAACCACTCCTCCGTTAAACCTGTGCTTAAGCAAGCTCAACACGACAAATGTTGTTATTGCGAGAAGAACCAGCGTGATGCATTTGGAGCAGTTGAGCACTTCCGCCCTAAGAGTGGTTATAAGCCTACCATTAAGAAGAAGCAGAAGTTACAATGGCCAGGTTATTATTGGCTGGGCTATGAGTGGACTAATTTCTATTTTTCCTGCAGTTTATGCAATAACCGGAAGAGCAGTTATTTTCCGCTGGTTGATGAGAAGAAACGGGCAAAGAAGCACACTGACGCTATTGCCAAGGAAAAACCTTGGTTATTGGAGCCAGGAGGCAGTAAAAACCCAAGAAGCCATATTTCCTTTACTAACCAGCTTATCCAGGGTACTACGCCTTATGGGTGGAAAACCATTGAAATATGTGGTCTGGACCGGGAAACTCTGGATGATGACCGTAAGGAGCGCATGGCGCTGATAGAAGCTAATATAATTATCTTTCAAAACCAATACAGTAGTCCTGCAGAAACACAAGCGGCTCGCCGCTTTCTCTTGGATTGCCAAAAGCCAAAAGCTCCTTTCTCGGCTATGGCACAAGATTTTTTACGCCCACTGCTGACATGAGTAGGTTATTCACTAATAAGCTTCCTGCTTCTGTCAGGTCGGGCACGTTCGGAAAGTAGGCCAATGAGCCTAACTCTTCACTGATTGCTTTTTCCCGGCTGGCACTAAAGTCTTGCCCTAGCTCTGGCAACCCATACCGCTGTATTGTCTGATAAAACTCGCGCACAGCAGCAAAAACAAACATTCCGTGCAGCACTCCGCGCACGGGCCTCTTTTCGTCACGCCAAGGTGAATAATACATGCCCTGACTATCCGGCTGTATCATCTCGACCTCCTGTTCCAATAATGTCAGCTTGAGGTGCATGGCTTCGTGCAACAGTGACTCGGCTACCCGCAGCGAGGAGATAAGAGAGGTGTCCTCGCCGACCGATACGAACACGGAGAATGGGATGTCCGGGTGGCTATAGCTAACGTCAATTTCCGGGTCGGGTGAGCGGACTACCTGAATGGTTTTGACCAGCGCCTGCATACAGGCATGTATGGTAGGTGCTCTTGCCAGCAGTTGCCAAGCCGCGTGCAATTTTTCGCCAGCCCGATTGGTGATTAGCTCGTCATAGCTTATGGGTTCCAAGTCATGCTCTTTATAAAAGCTGGCTAGCCGGTCTAGTTCCGGTACTTCCACTAAGGTTAGATCAATACCTGCTGCGAAGCCTTTGGCACCGGTGGTAGTCGGATACAAGCAATTGGCAATGCTATAATGCTCCTCGGTGACACCCGTAGTATCACAAAGCCGCTGCTGGCCCGACTTGGCCAACGCGACGGACAGTTCTGCGTCGCACACCGCAAAAGGAGACGCTAGATAAGCAGTAAATTGTTCTGCTAAGTGCTGCTTAGCACGTTGCTTGAAAGTGTAGACGAGCGTATAGCGTGCAAAATCTCTTACGGTAGAGACAGCGTGGTACGAAGCCGGTGATATCTCAAAGCCAAAGGCAGAATTGCTGGCCGGCAGCACCAGTTGATGCACATCCTGCGCGCTGGCCGAATTAAATAGCATCAGGTAGCCGCCGTGGGCAGGTGTCCAGCCTTCGTTTATTTGGATGATGAGCCGGTGACTTTCAGCGTCTTCGATGAAATCATTGTGCACGCCGATACGCTGGCCATCGGTAAGCTTATGGATGGTCGCGCCTACTAGTTCCAGTGACTCAGTCTGGAACATGGCAGCCATGTCGGCTTCCAATTTGCAAATAGTAGCCGGACTGATTAGCTCACGCAACTGCGGGGGCACGTCCAGATGGAGTAAGCTGAATTCGTACTGCTCGTAGAAATCGGTGCGAGTAAACTCCCAAGTCTGCGTTTCTTCCAGCCACGCCCGCACCTCGTGCTCAAATTCCGGGGTGAACATGGCCGGCGTGCAGAAATAGGGGAACGGCTGCTTGGTAAGCGGGCAAGCCGTAAAGTCGAGCAAGTGCGGTGACATAGCAATTAGACTAGCTGGTAAGTATAAAGCAGCTGGCGCATTGCTCCAATGAGGTGCAACTGGTCGGCGCAGTATATCGACTCGTTATCAAACCCGTTGGCATCGTGCCACCGGTGCAGCAGCATGCCGCCGCCGCACACGTGTAGTTGCGGGCAGGCGAGACATTTGGCGCTAGTAGGCTGTTGCATTGCCCGGTAGCTGGCAAATTCTGCCGATGCCAGAAAAGTCAGCAGGTCCGTCTCCCGAATATTGACCGGGCGGGTAAATTGGTCGGCTCCGTTATAAGTGCTTTTCAGGGTGTCGTTTTTCATGAGCGTCCCATCCGTATCGATGATGAGGATACCAAAGTCAGTAACGCCCAACCCCTCTTTGGAAACGCTTCCCCCCAGCAATACCTTCAGCATGTCATCGATTACGCGAATCGGCAGCGGCGCGGGGTCAGCGGCATAAACGGCTAGCAGCTCCGCCATCCACTGCCCATATTCCAGGGAATTAAAGGTGGCTTTGCCTTCGGGTAGCTTAGAGTGGTTGCCGTCGCGGTAAAGAAAGTCCACGCTGGGGGCTCCCACCGTTTTGAAAAAATGGTACACCTCAGCCGGGTCAGAAGTTGGGTCAATGACAGCCAGCAGCCCCGCGTTCAAGAAACTAGCGGCCGGATGGGCCTGCAGCTGAGTAATACCCGCCATGACCTGCGCAAATGTGCCACCACCCGCGTGCGTGAGGCGGAATCGGTCGTGCACTTCTGCGGGACCGTCCAGGCTCACTGCCACGCTCACCCGATGAGTGGCGCAACAATCCAGTAATTGCTCGCTGAGCAGGATGCCATTGCTTTGCAGGCTTATCGGGTACTCCTCCGGTAGCACGGTCCGAAGTTGCCCAAGCAGTTCCGCGAGGCGACGAGGTCCGAGCAGGAGCGGCTCACCACCATGCAATACCACGCTGAAAGGCATCGGCTGATGAGCGGCTAGGGTCGCCAAAGCGGTGCAGACAGCGGCGATAGTTTCCGTAGAAATGAACTTCGACTGCCGGGCCCAATTGTCATCGCCCATGTTGTATACGTAGCAGTAACTGCAATTAATGTTGCAGCGGCTTGCTACCTTAATGAGCACGGTGTCGAGGCTGACGACCGGACTAGCGGCCACGATTGTGCCTGTTATGGGTCCGATTGTAAGCTGTCAGTGTGGAATGGGATTCGTTTTGAACTTCCTGTATCAAGCGGGCCAGTAGGGCACTAGGAGCCTGCTGGGCATCAATCAACAAAGCTCCATCCGCAAATCGGTCAGGATGGTGCAGCGGATTGTTCGACAGCGGAGGGTTTTGCATCATGAGATAATAGCGGAGAGCTTGTGGGATACAAAGGTATGTACAAAAATAGGAGGCATTTTTATTTCCTATTAAGTGCTGACATTTAATAACTTATCATGATTACCTCATTTATTGCTACAATGCCAAATCTTATTTACTACAACTTATAAATTACTGTTTATCAGCAATTTATATCTAAATAAAACCTTCTAAACAGACCTCGAATAGCTGTGTTCTATCTCAAAAAATAGAAATCTGATCATTTCAAGCCTGGAAGCTAGAGTAACAAGGAGTGCTATTTATTATAAAACCCCGAATAATATTCAATTATACGCTGATGATACGGACGATAAAATTCTGATAATCAGATAATAATGCAACAAGCTTGATTTATTAAGTCGCAATGCAAAGCCGCAGGCTTAGTCCCGAATTTGAGCCAGCTGGCATGTTGGGGCCACGATGGCTACCACTAGGGCTGTTGCGAAATAGCAGTAAAGCCCGTTTTGGGTCGTGCCGCTGCCCTTCTACTAACCGAGACGAAGACCGGGTAGTAGCTGCCTCCTTGGCCCGGTACACTTCCACCGGGCACCCCTCCTGAATAGCGCGATGACACACGCCCCGCATGTAGAAGGCATTGAATTCTCCCGCCGCGAACGTGCTGGCAGCGCTACCGGGCACCCGTCGGGTACCCGCGCCATAGGGCTCCCGCTCCGCGAAACACTGCTGCTGTTCCATAGCGGTGGTTAGGCTACCTTCATTGCCTGCGCGCACGGCCTCGCGCAACAGGTCTGGGTACCGCGCTCGGCCATGGGCGGTAAAGCGCCGGCTCAAGTGTAATTGGCTGGTTTTGATTGCTTCTTCCACCTCCATGAGCATGTAGCGGCGGGTAACCTCGTCAAGATTTTCGAAGCGAAACATAGAAGTGATTATCTTGGCTTGGCGGTCCAGCCGCCACAGACCTGTTATGAGCAAACGACTGATTGTGTTATGCGACGGCACCTGGAACAAAGCCGAAAACCTGGACCGGCGTAAGCGTAAGCCCACCAACGTGATGAAGATGGTGCGGGCTATTCAACCCGTGACGCTAGATGGCACTGTGCAAGTTACCTACTACGATGAAGGCGTGGGCAACAATCCTGGTCTGGACCGATGGCTAGGGGGTGGGGTCGGGGCCGGGCTCGACCGCAACATCCGCGAGGCCTACCGCTTTCTGCTTTACAACTACACGGCAGGCGACGCAGTTTTTTTCTTCGGCTTCAGCCGGGGGGCGTACACCGTGCGTAGCTTGGCGGGCTTTATCCAGCACCTGGGCCTGCTGCCAAAGACGCGCGATTTCTTTGTGCCCGAGGCGTATGCCCTCTATCGCCAGCGGCCACCCGCCGAGGAAGACCAAACGGCCTGGCAACAGCAAGTGGCTGCTTTCCGGGCCACCCATCAGGTCCAGACTATCGCGGTTGATTTCGTGGGAGTGTGGGATACAGTCGGGGCACTGGGCTTACCGCTAAGCTGGTTCACGCTCTTCAACCGCCGACGCTACCAGTTTCACGATGCCCGCCTCAGCCCTATTATTCGCCACGCCTACCACGCCTTGGCCATCGATGAGCAGCGGCGCCCGTTTCAGCCCTCCCTTTGGGAAAACCCAGGCCCGGAGCAGGTGCTGGAGCAGCGCTGGTTTGCTGGCGTGCATACCAACGTGGGGGGCGGCTACGAGCATGATGGCTTGGCCAACTGCACCTTGCATTGGATGAAGAATAAAGCCGTCGCGCAGGGCTTGGGTGTAGACGAAGAATTTCTACGCTTCTACAAGCCTTGGTTTGGCGATGAACTCCGCAACTCCATGACCTGGTTTTACCGCCTATTGGGGCGGTACCTGCGGCCCATCGGGGCGGGCCAACACAGCTACGAGGTGGTGGACGAGAGCGTGGAACGGCGGCGGCGACACACACCGGTTGCTTATAGGCCCGCGAATGTGCCCCCAGGCACGTAATACCAGAAAAATTTGCCAATGCCCAGATGGTATGGCCGCTTAATGGCGCGGCCACAATCCGATGTCGGGTTCATTTTTAACGCTCGTATATGTTTCTGCGCAAGCTCGTCCTACAAAACTTTAAGTGCCTGGCCAAGCTGGAACTAGACTTTGAAGTGACTCCCACCCAAAATCGGCAGTGGACGCTATTGCTGGGCGAGAACGGCACAGGTAAAAGTAACTTACTCAAAGCCATTGCCCTGATTACGTGCGGTAGCAACGCGCTGGGCGAAATAGTGGGTAACACCGATAGCTGGATTGCGCTGGGCAAAGCCTCGTGCACCGTGCGGGCTTGGCTCACGACCAAGAAGGGCGAGGAGCGCGAGTTGACACTGAAAATCCGGCGCGGCGATTCGCTCTCGAAGCTGGTTTCCGCCAACCGCAGTGCGCTCCAGCTCATTGATGACGCCATCGATAATGCCGAGCGTAACTACTTTGTGGTGGGCTATGGGGCCAGCCGCCGCCTAGTGAGCGAAGCCACCGGCGCGATGAGCTACGCGGAAGCCGGCCGCTTCGGCAACCGGGCAGGCAACATCCGCAACCTTTTCGATGCCGGAGCCACCCTGAACCCGCTGGCATCCTGGATTATGGACCTGGACTACCGGGGCGGCAAAAATGGGCTAACTGTTATCCGGGAAGCGCTAAATAGCTTTCTGCCGGGCATCTCGTTTCACTCTATTGACAAACGACAGAAGCAGGTGATGTTTGAAACTAGTGACGGGCTGGTGCCATTGGAAAATCTCAGCGACGGCTACCAGAACATGGCCGCTTGGATTGGCGATTTGCTATTCCGCGTTACCGAGACCTTCCGCGACCACCGCAGGCCCCTACACGCTCGCGGCCTGCTGCTGCTCGATGAGATTGACCTTCATCTGCACCCGAAGTGGCAGCGGCTGCTCTATGACTTTATCAGTACGAAGCTGCCCAACTTTCAGGTGGTGGCCACCACACACTCTGCCCTGACTGCGCAGCAGGCCGGTGAAGGCGAACTATTTGCGCTGCGGCGCAATCCCCGGCAGGCAGTGGAGCTGGTGCCTTTCATCGGCTCGCCGCAGCAGTTGCTGATAAACCAGTTGCTTATGTCGCCCGTCTTCGGCTTGGCCACCGACGAGAGCCGGGAAGTAGAAACGGCCAAGCAGGAATACAAGGAACTCAAAGTGCGGGAAGCAGTACTAACCCCCGCCGAGCGCCGGCAGTTGACTAAAGTGAGCAATCAGCTGGCCGACACCCGGCCGCAGCGCGATACGCCCTTGGTAAGCGACCCCGAAATGGCCCTATTGCAGCGCATTGAAGCCAGCCTTAACGCCCGCTAAACATGATTTCACTGCACCGCGACCGAAGCAGCCAAGCGATTGCTGCCAAATACCGGGGAGTTAAAAAGCTGGCCCAAGACCTCGTGCTACTGCAAGCGCAGCGGGAGGTGCTACGAGGCACAATGGCCCAGCACACATTTCTGGCCACCTACTGGAAAACTGCCAAAAGTCAGTTAAAAAAGGAAAGCAATGGCAAATGCGCCTATTGCGAAGCCACTACCGACATAGTGGCGCACGGCGATGTGGAACACTATCGGCCCAAAGGCATTTATTGGTGGCTAGCCTACACCTACGACAACTACTTGTACGCCTGCCAGATTTGCAACCAGGTTTATAAGAGCGACCACTTCCCGTTGCCCGGAACTACCCGGCTGCCCGCGCCGGCCGTCACCGCCCAGCTCTCTGATGCCGAACTGGCGCAGCTGGCGGGCTTTTTGTCACCTGACCCATTGGGCGGGGCCACCAGCTATAGTTTAAGCCAATACGCACAGGCTCACCGGCAGGAGCGGGCGTTGCTACTCGACCCGTATGCCGACGATCCAGCGCAGTATTTTGCTTACGAAGCCGATGCGGTGATGCAGGAAGTGATGTTGGTGGCAGCCACCCCGCACTACCAGGCGCACCTGCAAGCCGCCGAAGATTATTACGGTCTGAACCGAGTGGAGTTGAAAAGCAACCGCTACAAAGTTTATAAGCTGTTTCAGCTGCTGCGGCGCTCGCTGGCCGCCACTACAGATGCGCAATTACAACGCGATATTCAGCAGCAACTACTGGACATGCAGGCAGATGACTACTTGTTTGCGGGCATGAATCGCTATTTTGCCAGGCAGCCTATCAAAGCTTAGGCCTCTACTTTCGCTTTTTCCAGTAAAGTCATAGTCACGCGTGCCTTATGCTGCTATATATTACACTAGTAATTGACAGGAACTTGAGTGGAGAATATAATGCTACTTATGTCCCTTATCCTGTAGCAGATGTTTATGAGTTGCCAACAACTGTTTGATATTCGAGTTTGGTGGCGTCGCGTAACCAGTCGAGGTGTTATGTAAGAAATAGCTTGACGGCTGTGCATACGCTGCTTCTGCTACTGGTGCCAGTAGTGTACGCAACTGGAGGTGCTTGTTATAGCAGGTAGCTTCAAAGAGCAAAAAGGCCTCTATCTCTGCCTGAAGATTAGGCAACTGCTTCTCCGGTAGTCCACTGTCGCGCAAGATGCTTTGCGTATAGGCCGCAATACCGCCGTGCTGGCTTACTCTTTCTACCAGCGGAGTCACTGGTCTCAACGTTGCAAGTAGCTCGGTGTGAGCCTGCGCGACGAGTGAATGGAAGGCTGGCAGGTTAAACCGTTCTTCTAAATGGCGAAGCTGTTCAGTACTTTCCGCCAGCGTCACAGTACCAAGTGGTTCGTGATACGTTAACTGATAAGCCTGCTGCAGCTCAACAAGGGTGCTTAACGCTTGGTGAGCATCTTTCCACAGACTCAACTCCTGAAATAAGTTATAAGCCTCGCCAGCTAGGTCCCAATGGGTTATAAACCACTGTTTCCGGTTTGGTGTCAGGGCCGGTGGGTCGTTCACGCGTAGTAACATCGCCTCGAATACTGAATTCAGCATGTAGCGACTCAAGTAATACGCGGCTGTCGCCCGTAGGTGCTTGTGCTGGTGAGCAACAGCGTGATTATAGGCTAGGCTGACATACCGGGTAGCGGCGTGCTGGCGGGCCAAGCCTACCTGCAAAACCACTAGTTCTTCGGGTGAGTAAATGGGGCCTCCCAATAACTGGCGCAGCCGACCGGCTGTCGCAGCTGAGTCAAGCAGGCGGCTGCCAAGCAGCTGCAGGCTTTCGGAGTGATAGACACTTAGCAGCAGTTGTTCTTCCCGCGCCAGGGCCGAAGTTTCGATGGCAGCGAACAGATTTTGTGTCCGCCCAGCAAGTTCCTCTTCTTTGGCTTGTAAAGCGACCGTCGGACTTCCTGCCATTTCGAAGAACAACGCATTAAGTTGTAGGGTTAGGCGGTTCAACTCGTTAGTCGACTTTGCCGCCAGTTCCGTCAGACGAGCTGCGTAGGTGGGCAGGTCAACGTCTCCCTGCAGAAAGTCCAAGCGGACTTGCGTCAGGTCAAGTATCAAATTTGACTCCGCATCCAGTTCCCGGCGGTGCGGCCGGCATTTAGCCATAAAATAATTACCTTCCACGTAATCACCCACTTGCGCGTGCGTGATGGCAGCCAGAAAAGAGAGAGTGGCTGACGCGGAAATAATGGGAGTTGGTAAGCGGCCGAGCAGGTCGAGCAACTGCGGCATTTCCCGCTGACTAAACAGGGCACCTCCATATCGTTCCAGTTGCTGCGCTAGCTGCTGCACATTGCTGAGGTCCAGAATATCAGTATTCTCGGTGGGTGGTTGTCTAAACAGCGGAAGGTTAACTTCGGCTCCGCGGTCCTGTAGTAGCATTTCCATGCGCTGAAAGGCGGCATTAATGGTGGCATGGATAGAGGCAGCTGCTACATCAGTCAATACTTGGTCAGTGCTCAGGTATACCGTTGCTTTGTGCTGCGTGCGCCAACTGCCTTCCGAGTCAGCTATCTCTAATCGCTGCAGCAATGCGCCCGCATAATCGTAGTAACACTGTTGTGTATGCTCGTCATAGAGCACCAGTAAGCCTCCCCCTGTCGGCTGTCGCCGATACAGGTATCGTAGGCGGGAAGTTTCAAAGGGGAAAGCAAAATACTGTTGCTTGTCTCTGGTCACCGTTTTCAGTTGCACGGCGCTTTTTATCTGCACGGCAAACAGCTGGGAGCTTGCCTGCCGACCACTTTCCAGTAATTCCACATTCAGGTCGACCCCGTAATCGGGGTTTTCCGGTCGGCAGCTGAATCCGTTGCGTAGGCTCAGTATGGACAATACCCGCAGCACGGATTCCTCGCTGCGCTTTGCATTGTCATCTATCAGGGGGCTATCATCGTACGCCATACGGTGGTGGTAACGTAGTTAATCAGCCAGGATGGTAAATAACTCCTGGTTGAAGTAATAGTACTGAAGCCGACCAATCTACTTTTTCAGCACTGCAGCTTGTTCAACCGGTTGAGGTGGGCGTGAGTTGTGTTGATAACGTAGGTGCGGTCCTCAGTCAGGTGGTAAATGCGGGTTGAACTGCGTGAAAACTTCCCAGAGATAGTCATCGGGTAGCCGAATGGAAGGTGAACAGACTCGCAGAAATTTGGTCGGATTGTGTAAACACAAAGAAGCCTCCGTGAATTGCGGAGGCTTCTTTTTATGTAGAAGCTGTTTAGGAAGTAGGCTGGAAACAAAAAAGACTCCCACGGCGGGGAGAAATTTGGGGTGCGACCCAACCAAATTTCTTACGCCTGCCCGTGGAAGTCCTCTCCAAAGCTATTATCGTGACCTGGCTACTGCCCCATTTGCCCTTTCCCACGCACGGCCGTCGGCGGCGCGTGGCCCCGGCCGAGGTGGTGGGCGCCATTCTCTACAAACTCAAAACCGGTTGTCAGTGGCGCTGGCTGCCGGTGGCCGCCCTGTTCAGCGGCCCGCCCCTGAGTTGGCAGGGGGTGTACTATCATTTCCACACCTGGAGCAAACAAGGAGCCTGGAAAAAGCTGTGGCTGACGCTCTTGCGCCTACACCGCCGCTTGCTCGACCTCTCCAGCGTGCAGCTCGACAGCAGCCACACACCGGCCAAGAACGGCGGGGTGGCCGTGGGCTACCAGGGCCGCAAGGCCGCCCGCACGACCAACGCCCTGTTTCTGGCCGACAACCAGGGCCAGCCGCTGGCCCTAGCCACGCCTCAGGCCGGGCAGCACCACGATACGGTTGAGCTGGAAGCCGTCTTTGGCGAGCTTTGCCAAACGTTGGCGCAGGCGGACCTGTGCCTGCAAGGCTTGTTTCTGAACGCCGACAAAGCCTTTGATGTCAACAGCTTACGCCAGGCCTGTGCCCACCGCGATATTGAGGTCAACATCCCGCGCAACCGGCGTTCGGCCGACTGGCAAATCGACGATGATACCCTGTTTGACCCCGAACTCTACCGCCGCCGACAGGTTATCGAGCAACTCAACGCTTGGCTCGACGGCTTCAAAACGCTACTCGTGCGCTTTGAAACCTGCCTGCATACCTGGCTGGCGTTTCACTGGCTGGCCTTTACCGTGCTACTGCTGCGCAGAATTGGTCGCTCGCCTACTTCCTAAACAGCTTCGTAGTAAGATGGCGAAGTAACAGGATGAATTGGGAAGTTAATAAGCTTTTACACTCTGGCTACTTACTGCCAGCACAAGGTGAGACCCTATTAGACACTGGTTTGCCCTGGCAGGACTGCAGAGGCTGCTATTGCTACGCTAATGGCCTATTACTAAACAGCAATCAAATCGCGAGCACTAGCTGGAATCTTTAGTGATTGGTAACTAGTGCCGAATAGTCGACGGGCATATGTAGCCTCAAGGCCGTCCTTAGACTGTCGATACTCCACATACTCTTCTTCTGACAGAGTACGGGACTCGTATTTCGCTTTTAGTTCAGCCAAGCGCGTGGGAGAAATTGTTAGCGTAGCCATCCTTTAGTCTGAAATAAGGTATCAATTGCTTGCCGGATTGGCATAAAATCAGTAGTTGACCAGTGCTCGGGCAGTTGACTGTAAGCAGTAGTCGCTTGTTCCTTAACTGCTGCGAGCAAGTTTTCGTTGCCTGATTTCTCTGCAATATACTGCGCATAGGCCCGCGCCCAAATTTCTTCCGGCCGGCTAAGGTAAAGGGCATCATCGTCAAATGAGTCGAGATTCAGTCTGCCTTGGTATTGCTGCCAAGCTCTGGTTGATTGGGCAGCACTCAGAACCGGTTCTAGCTCATTCTTCGTAATATCTGAGTGCGTCAGCACGTTTACCGGTTCAAAAAATAGCAGGTCAATCAAGTGGCCTAACTCATGGAGAATAGTCAGGCCTAGTTGCTCAGGCGCTATATCTCGCTTGAATGTCAGCAGAATATGACCGGTTTCTCGTTTGCTTTGTGCATCAATTTGACCAAAGGCTGCTTGATTTCTGAAAGACGATTCAACCTTTTTATAACGTTCCGTCTCTAGTGGAGGCAGGCTGTGCACCTCTTCAACAGCCCGCAAAGCTTGTTGAACAGCTTGGTTTTGCACAAAAAAAGGTGCTTGCTTGACTTTGAGGCGTTGATAGAGATTGCGGTCACGTTGTTCGGCTAATAGCCTACTCTCATCCATATAGTTTCCTGCTTGATCCGTCGACTGGACGGTCCAGCAAAGTACGGCTGACCATGAACAATAATCAGTAACGACACAGCCATTACGGAGCAGGGATGCTAAAATACAAGCCTGCTTAATCTTAGCATCAGAGTCCCAGATGTTGAGCTGCGTTGAAGGTTTCCACATCATTGAGCCGGGCATAGCGCTCAATCATGGCGTCGGTCTTCTGCTTGGTCTGGTTCTTAATGGCCTTGTTGGACTGGCCTTTCTGCACGGCGACCGTCACGAAAGCCGCCCGCAGCGAGTGCGCAGTGAAATGGATGCCAAAGTGCTTCTGCACCAGTTCATTCATTCCTTTGGCGGTTAGCCGGTGCTTGCTGAGGCGAGAGGGTTCGCCCGCCGCCCCCCGGGATAAGCGCACAAATAGGGGCCCGGTGGTGCGCCCGAGCAGTTCTTTCCATTCCAGCACCGCCCGCACGGGGCAGAATAATTCATCGGGCGCGTAGAACACGGCCTTATTCTCCAACTCCCCGTGCTGGTTGGTTTTGCTGCCCTCCATGTCTATCAGCAGGGACTTCGACGTCAGGCGGACGTGGTCCACGTCCAGCGCTGCTAGCTCCGAGCGGCGGAAAGCTCCGGCAAAGCCGAGCAGCAGTAACGCGCGGTCACGCAGACCGCCTGGCGTGGTGCGGTCTAAGCCGCGGATGACTTCTTTCAGGTGTTCAACCGTAAAGGCCGGCGCCTGCTTTTGGCGCTTGCCCTTCAGGCGGGCGATGCCGTCGAGCACTGCCGCCAGTTCGGGCGCGGCCACAGCTGAGGGGTAGCCGCGCAGCTGGTGATTTTTCTGGATGGCCGACAAGTGCCGTTTGAGGGTGGCAAACTTGCGCGGAGGCCGGGGCGGCGCGTCGGCCCGGGCGTTGGCTCGCGGCACAGGCGGCGTGTCGGCCAAGTGCGTGACGTACTCAATGAGCGTGGCTACATCGGCCGGCAGCGGGCAATAGTTACGCTTGGCGCAGAACTGGTCGAAGCTGCGCAAGTCCGACAGATATGCTCGCCGCGTGTTGTCGGCCCCATGCAGGCCGGCGTCCAGATAAGCCGAGGCCGCCGAGGAAACAGTCGTCGCTAAACTCGCCCCGAAGGGCTGCGGAACAGTGGCGGGAAGTTGCGCCATATATATAACGGAGTAGCCGATGGAAAAAGCAGTTGGTCAGCCCAAAAATTGCCAGCACACAAAACTATGTAATTACCGTCGATAACGCTTAATTATCGGCGCTAATTATTCCCAAACACGGAGAGGCAAAAACGGGGTGCTCTCAGGCCTTATTATAGGTAATAGGTAGTGACGCGGTTTACTTATCGCTACCTATCAGAGCAAAGAAAAAACCACCGTACTGGATGGCGTTTGATTTTAAGTTATGATAAGTAAACATTATCATAACTTAAAATAAAGGTAGCAAATGAAGCTAGGATAATGTCCAGAAGAAAGGTGATTTCCCTCTTGTTCCTAATTGGTGGGCAAGAAAGGACGTAGTACAGCAAGCGTGCGTGCTGCCCGCGCAGTGTCGCCCACTTGCACGGCCGCGCGGTAGACACTTTGCAGCGTTAGGTAACTGGTGGCCTGGGTATCTTCGGAGATACTGCCATCCGGATGGGCTGCCGCATAGGTGAGTACCTGTTGGGCTTGCCGGGCCGTCGTATCCAGGATTTCGTTGGCCCGTGCCCGCTCGCCGCCCGCGACCAGCGCGGGAACTAGCTGAGGCGAGTAAAAATCATACTGAATGGCCGCATTCGGCAGCACCTGCAGGCAGAAGGTGGCCACTGCTGCCGCCTGCTGCCGGTTGCCGGCGGCCAGATACGCCGCCGCGAGCCGGGCAAACTTTTCGCGGTAATTCGTCGGGAAATGCAGGTTGTTTTCGTCGTAGAAAATGGTGTCGTCACGCAATCCCCGGTAAGCGAACGTATTAATCAACTTCTGGTAGTTGAGGTCCAACTCCACGTAGCCGACCTGCTCTGGCGTGGACGGAGCGGGGTTACGTAAGGGCAGCAAGCGATAGGCCAGGCCTTCGAGCTGGAAGTAGGGCTGCAAGTTCAGGAAATCATCGGGGTTGACGGTGCTGCTGAAGTACAGCGGCCGTTGCCAGTTATTGGTAGCAATCAGGTCTAATAGCACTAAGCTTTTCTTTTCTATTCCGCTCTCCCCCATGTGCCAGTCTAGGTGGGATACCAGTTGCCGGTGCCGGTCAGCGGGGATAATGCCCAGACGCTTGACGGCGGCCGTGTCGACGGGCAAAAAGAAGGAGGAAGCGGGTAGGGCAAGCAGGCGCGCCCCGCCCGCTGGAGCCTGTGCCTGGAGCAATGGGTTCTGGTCTTTCACCAGCCCCAGAAACTCCCGTAAGTTCATCCGTTGCACGGCTGGGTTGGCGACGTAGGGCAGAAAGTCATTCGTGCCCGATGCATACGCCGTAGCCGGCAGTGCTAACGGAAAGGGCGCCGACCGATACGCGCGGCGTCTCATTTGCTGGATATACCAGTCCGTATTTAGATACGAGAGCACGGCCACGCGCACGTCGGTGCGATAGCCCTCTACCTCTTGTACATACCAGAGTGGGAAGGTGTCGTTATCGCCGTTAGTAAACAAGATGGCATTAGGCGCGCAGCTGTCGAGCAGGTTTTTGGCGAAATCCTCGGACAGGTAGCGGTGGCTGCGGTCGTGGTCATTCCAGCCCTGGACCACCAGAATACCTGGAATGACGAGGGCCAGCGCGAGAGCTAGCCCTACCCGGAGCCGCTCGGCCCGGACCACTTTGCCTAGCACCGCTGCCAAGCCCAGCACGCCGAGCCCTATCCAAATCGCAAAGGCGAAGGTGGCCCCCGTGTAGGTATAGTCGCGCTCGCGCGGCTCGAAGGGCGGCTGATTCAGGTACAACACGATGGCCAGGCCGGTCATGAAGAACAGCCAGCCCGCAACCCAGGCATCCTGGCGGGCCCGGCGCACCTGGTACCAAAGGCCAAGTAAGCCCAAGAGCAGCGGCAAAGCCAGAAAGTTGTTGTGAGCGAAGCTCTGACCGATGCGCGTGGGGAGGGTGCTTCGGGCGGGCCCAAACGGCGTCACCACGCCCGCCTGTTGGATATCCGAGTCTCGGCCCACGTAGTTCCAGCCGAAGTAGCGCCAAAACATGTGGCCCAGTTGATACTTCACCAAAAAGGTCAGGTTCTGGGCCAGGGTGGGCCGAACGCCGGCCTGTAAGTCCGGGACCCATTTCTGGTATTCCTGCAAATTGCTACTGTAGAGGCGGGGCAAGAAGACCTTGTCTTCGGGGCGGTACATGGGCTCTTGCTCGCGGGGCAGGATTTCCTGATAGGTTTTGCTTTTTAGGTCACGGCGGTAACGGGGGGCCAGGTCTTGGTAGCCGATGGGCTGCGCGTCAAACTGCGGGCCATAGAGCAGGGGGTGCGCACCGTACTGTTCGCGCCTGAGGTAGCTCACGAAGCTGAGCACATCGGAAGGGTTATTCTCGTTGATAGTTGGCTGGAACGAGCTGCGAATGGGCACCACCAAATAGCTGGAATAACCAATAAGTAGGAAGACGAAGCCGAGCATAAGCGTGTTCAGCCGAGGGCTTTGCAGTCGGAAGGATACCCGGAACCCCGCATAGATAAAGCCAGCTAAAAGCACCAGGAAGAGGACAATACCCGTGTTAAAGGGCACCCCGAGGGAGTTGACGAGTGCTACCTCCAGCTGGCCCGCCAGCGCGGGTAGTCCGGGAATGATGCCGACCAGCACGAGGCCCAGCAAGGCAAAACTGCCTCCCAGGGTCAGCAGGCTGCCTGCTAGCGTCGGCTTGGGGGTGCGACGATAGTAGTAGATAAGACCTAGGGCCGGCAGGGTAAGCAGATTCAGTAAGTGCACCCCGATGCTCAGGCCAATGATATAGGCAATAAGCAGCAGCCACCTAGCTGAATCAGGCTCATCGGCGTGGGATTCCCATTGCAGCATTATCCAAACTACGGCGGCCGTACACAGGGTGGACAAAGCATAGACTTCCCCTTCCACGGCGTTGAACCAAAAGGAATCGGAAAAGGCGAAGGCCAACGCACCCACTGCACCAGCACTTAAAATCAAGCAAGTCTGCGCGCCAGACGGTGGCAGACTTGCTGGAGGTAGGTTTCCAGCCTTCGCATCGCTGGGGACCACCAGTTTGCGCGCTAGGTGCGTAATAATCCAAAATAAAAACAGGACCGTAAAGCCACTGCTCAGAGCGGACAAGCCGTTGATGAGCACTGCGACTTTGGTCACGTTGCCAAACGAAAGGAGCGAAAATAATCGACCCAGCAGCAGGAAGGCGGGGGCGCCCGGCGGGTGTGGTACCTGTAATTTGTAGGAGCTAGCAATAAACTCCCCGCAGTCCCAGAAGGAAGCGGTAGGTTCCAGCGTAAGCAAATAGATGGTAGTTGCCGTGGCAAATATGAGCCAGCCAACGAGGGTATTCCACTTGTGAAAAGGCATACGGGTTAGCGGAAGTTAGGAAAAGTGTACCCGTAGCCCGGCAGCACCAAGGCGGGAGAGCATGCTGGGGAAGAGAACGGCCGTCAGGCATTTATTGACCCACGAAGACTATAGAAGTTGCACTTGCCTTCACTAAGCCTCGAAACATATGCATTCGGTTGCTACATAACCTGCTGATACCAGTAGGCAAGTAGTAGATTCTAGTAGTAGAGCGCTAAGCCTGTTTAGTATAGGATATTGTAAGCAAGTATATTTGCCAGTCGTTTTTCAGCTTGACCCCTCCGCTTTCACTTTATGGTAAAACGTTACATTCTGCACGTACTAATATTTATTATCAGTATCCCCGCGCTGGCTCAGCGGCCCAAGCCTGCCGCCCTTTCCTTACCCCCGGCTGATACTATATATTTTGACCGCGACTGGACGCGTACTCAGACGTTGGAAGAGGTCGCCTACGCGCGGATTGCTCATCGGACGCCCGACGGCAAAATCGTAGGTACAGTGCGTGATTACTTTTATCCTTCCTGGAAGAAACAAGGCGAGGGTAAACTGCTCAGTGAGTCTCCCGATGTGCTTAGCGGCCTCTGCACGGGCTGGAACGAAAACGGTAAGATGAGCTTTCACGGCACTTTTGTGAACGGCCAGCGGCAAGCTGACTTCCAAAGCTGGCGCGAAGACGGCCGCGAGATAAAGTGCGGCTATGTCACGCAGGATGCGCTGCCCTTGAGTAAGGCCACCCTACACTGCTCGACCTGCATGTATTTAAGCCGTAAGGTATTTGAAGTCGATGTGCCGGCCGGTACGGTGGGTATCGTGTATAAGCTGGATGTGCGCGACGAGGATGAGCAGTCCATCTCCTGGTCGACGGCGCTCAGCCTGGCAGGGTCATTAAGCAATCCAGGAACTGCCCCTATGGCCATACTATCCATGTTTACCTCCTCGCTAAACAAGCAGACTGCCGGCAGCCAGACCACCAAAACCACTAAATGCCGCTGGTACATCACGGCTGATGCCGAAGCCGCGCAGCAGTTTTATGATACTAAAGGGTTCATTACGAAACCCAGCGTCTGCTACCGGGTGGAGGAGAACACGCCTACTGAAACGGCTCCCCTTGCGCTACCTGCGGGAACGCGCCGACTTTTCGTGTGTGTCAACAATGATAACATCCGGACCGACGCAACGGCTACGCTCAGTGTTACCGCCCTGGTGCAAGCTTGTAACTAAGCAGAGAGTTGAGGCTACGCTGCCGGCTACTGCTGCGCATCTTGGCAAGCAGGCAAACAAAAAAGGCCCGGCAATACCGGGCCTTTTTTATAAGAATGTTGAATTAGCAAGCTTAGGCAGTCTGAATGGCAAAGCCGGCTTTCGCAACGGCTTGCACAATTTGGTCGGCCGTGAGGGTGTCAGAAGTGACCGTCAGAATTTTATTAGGATTAGCCGTATCGACCTGCCAATTGCCAGCCCCGGCTTCCTGGTTGAGAGTGGGCGTAACGGCCTTGATGCAGCCGCCGCAGTTGATGTTGGTTTTAAATTGAAGCGTTTTCATGACGAGTTAAGTTAAGGAACCCGTATCGGGCCCGTGCAACTACAACACACAAAGCTGTGGCTAAGGTGGCACCCAAAGGGTACAGAATTGCGCAGGAGGCTTGTATGATTTCGCGTCGCCCTGCCTTCAGCCGTAAGGCGGGCTTAAGCGGCGCTGATGCCGGCCCGGCAGGCTTCCTCGCAGCGGCGGCACGCCTCAGCGCACTCTTTGCAGTGCTCCATATGGGTACCGTGCTTCTCGCATTCATCCCCGCAGGCCTTGCAGATTTCGGCGCACTCGCGCAGCAGGTGCTGGGCGTGCTCGGAACCACGAGCCAGGAAGCGGGCCGTCAGCGCGCAGATGTCAGCGCAGTCGCGGTCGAGGCTGATGCAACGGGCCATCATCTTGACGTCCTGCTCGCCCAGGCAAGCGGTTGCACAGTGTTCGCAGGCATTGACGCAGGCGTAGAGCGCGGCGAGCAGGCTTTGATTTTGAGAATGCATGGTTTGTGGAATTAAGTGGAAACGATTGGTTGGTTTTTTACTGGAAACGGCGGGGGTTGTTTGGCACAATTGCCGAGTATTTATTACATAATTAGCAGGTAGGGCAACTGCCTTCCAGGAGGGTTGCTTCGTGGGTTAGCCACCTAACTTTCTGACTAGTAAGCTTACCCCACTCCCCTACATCTTCCTGGTAGGGTCCATCGCCGCTGCCTGCCCAGCCGTACCCGACGGAGGGGCGCTCCCACCGGCGGCAGCGTCGCCCGGATAAAGCGCATACTCGCTTTCCAGCAGGTAAGCCCCGCTCACCACCACCTGCGCGCCGGCCGGCAGCCCCGCAGTAATGGCCACGGTCTGGTCGTTTTCGGGACCAGTTGTGACGGTAAGACGGCGAAAGCGGCCGGTGGCGACTTGTTGCCACACGTAGCTGCCCCGGCTGTCGTGCAGCACGGCAGCTTGCGGCAGCCGCTGTGTTTGGGCAGCCGCGCCGGGCGCGGCCAGGCGCACGTTGGCCTGCATGCCGGGCTGCAGGCTGCCGGTCGGGTTGGCCAGCTGCACGCGCAGCAGGGTTACCCGGCTGTTGGCTTCCAGCTCCGGACTCAGGAATATGACCTTGCCAGAAAAGCTGGCCGCAAATCCCGCTACCTGCACCCGGACCGCTTGCCCCAGGTGAATGCCCGCCACTTCTTCGGGATAGAGCTGCGCTTCCACCCACAGGGAGGCAAGGTTGGTCAGCAACACCAGCGGGGTCCCCTCGCTGACGTACTGCCCTTCCGTGACGCCCACCGTCTGCACTAAACCGGTCTGCGGGCTGTAGAAAGTCAACGAGGGGGTCGGGCGGCCTGTCGCCGCCAACGTGCGCAGCTGCCCGGCCGACATGCCGAGCAGGCGCAGCCGCTGCCGCGCCCCTTCCACGAGCCGCCCGTACTGGTTCACATCCGGGCCCCCAAGCCGCTGCTGCGCCAGGCTAAGCAGGTAGTCCTGTTGCAAGGCCTGCAGCTCCTCGCTGTAGATGGAAACCAGGGGTGCCCCCTGGCGAACAGACTCGCCGGTCTGGCGCACAAACAGCTGCTCGATGCGGCCGCTCACCCGGCTGCTGACCAAGCGGGACTGATTGGCGTTGGTGGTGAGCGTGCCGGTCAGCACGGGGCCATTGCTTTCGGCGCTGGTACTGCCGAACGTTGCCACCTGGATATTCGCCAGCTGTAGCTGCTGCGCGCTCAGCTTTACCTCGGCCGACGGGCGGGCATCATGTCCGAGCGCCCGGGTGCCGGTAGTCTGGCTGGCCACTTTTACGAGCGTCATGCCGCATATCGGACAATCTCCCGGCTTCTCCCGGTTAATTTGGGGATGCATCGGGCAGGTATAGTGCGCGCCTGCCGCGGCCGGAGTCGCCCCGGCAGGGGGGGGCGCGGAGTTGGACTGTCGGGATGCTTTTATCAGGTCCATTCCGCAGATGGGGCAGTTGCCCGGCTCGGTGCGCACTACTTGCGGGTGCATCGAACAAGTATAATACGTGCTGGCGCCCGCCTTCTCCGGGGGGTGGGCCGCCTCCCGCTTGTTTGGCTGGCAGGCAGTGGCCCCCCAGGCTAGGAGCATGGCCAGCAGCGCGCGCGCCAGCCTACGCCTGCCGGGGGCGCCGAATAAAAGCAGGCTAGTTATCATGGTAAGCAGAAGTTGAGGGTTGGAGGAAGCCTTCGCTATCCACTAAAAACTGGCCGTTGGCAGCCACGGCATCCTGCTGGTTAAGGCCCCGCAGCACCTGTACCCGGTCCGCGGTCCGCTGCCCGGTTTGCACCGGCACGGCATGAAAAGCCCCGCCAGTACGAATGAAGGCCACCTGCTGATTGCCCAGGTCGACCACGGCCGTGCGCGGCAGCCACAGTCCCCCCGAAGCTGACCCCTTGACGGTACCCGTGAGCAGGGTGCCGCTGCGCAGCCGGCCGCCGGGGTTGGCCAGGTGCACCCGCACGGCGCCCGTGCTGGCTCCGTTTCGGAAGAGTGGCTCTACCAGGTCGATGCGGGCCGTCAGCGTCCGGGTCGGGTTATCCTCCGGCACCACGCGAATGGTTTGCCCCACCCGCAGCCCCGCCAGCTCGTCGGGCTGCGGCTCGAATACGCCCCACACCTGCTGGGTATTGACCACCCGAAACAAGGGCTGACGGGCTGTGACGTAGGACCCTTCCGTGAGCGTCAGCCCCGTTTCTAACGGGGTAGCGGAGACTGTCGCCGGGGTCGGGCTGCCCATCGCGGGGGTGCTGCCTCCCATTGCGCCGCCCCCGGCTTCCGGGGCTGGCGCCGCAGCTGGCTGGCCCGGTCCGGCCTGGGCGGGCTGCGCTACTATGTAGCCCGTGTAGGGACTGTAAACGGCTACCTGGTACTGGGGCTGGCGGGTGGCGACCGTGCGATTGATTTGCGCGTCAGTAAGCCCCAGCAGGCGTAGTTTCTGGCGGGCACCCTGCAGGAGCGTGCGGTTCTGCGCGTCATTCGTGAGAATGAAAATCAACTCTTCCTGCGCCGTGACCAGCTGGGGGCTGTAGAGTTCGAGCAGCTTCTGGCCCTTCGTGACGGGCTGGTAGTTGGAGCGAACCAGCAGCTTCTCTACCCGTCCCCCGATGCGGGCCGCGATGATGTCGGTGCGGCGCACATCGTACTCGACCCGGCCCGGCAGCGTGAGGGTCAGGTCGGCCGCATCGGGGCTGGGGTGTACCGTGGCCACCGTCGAGACAACTGTCGCATTGGGCGCCTGGAGTAGGTTGGGTAGCCCGGCGCTGGCGGGGGCCGGGGCGGCATTGGCGCTAACTTTTTTCACCAGGGTCATGCCGCAAATCGGGCAGGCACCGGGTTGGTCCCGCACAATTTGCGGGTGCATAGGGCAGGTGTACCGGTCGGCTACCGCCGCCGGGGGAGCAGTCACGGTGGCCGTTGGGGCATTTGACTGCGGCTGCGACTGGCAGGCGCCGAGCAAGCTGACCAGCAGCAGGTACCACCAGGGGCTATTGTTCCAGCTCTTTTTCATAGGCTATCTGCTGGGTGAGTTGTTGCTGCAGCACGTCCAGGTACTGGAGGCGCGTGAGCTTGAGAGTGGTCCAGGCTTCAAGTACCTGAAACAGCTGCCCCGTATTCTGCTCGTAGGCGAGCCGCGTAGCCTGGTAGCTGCGGCGCAGGGCCGGCAAGATGTGCTGCTCATAGGTTAGCACCTGCTCGTGGCGCAGGCTCAGGTCGGCGCGCAGGCTGGCCAGGCGCCCGGCCGCTTCGTTAAGCACCGTTTCCCGCTGCTTGCGCAGGGCCTGCCTTTCATAGCCCAGCGCGGCCACGTTGGCCCGGTATTCCCGCGCCGCCCACGGAACTAGGGGCAAGCTGACGGAGCCCATCAGGGTAAACTGCGCCGCACCCGTACCCAGAAACGGCATGTGCTCGAACTGCACCCCGAAGTCGGGCCGGCGGCGGCTGGCTTCCAACTGCTGGTTGAGCTGTACCGAAGCCAGCGAGCGGTCTAGGCTGCGCACGTCGCTGCGCCGGCTGGCCAGCGTCGCAGTATCTCCTAGCGAAAGGGGGCGCAGAGGGGTAGCTAAAATCGTGGTGTCCACCGCAAATTCCTGGGTGGCCGGCCGGTTCATGAGCGTGTTGAGGGCAATCGTATGCTGCTCGGCCAGCGCTTCGGCCTGCCGGTGCTCGTTAAGGTGCATTTCCAGCCGGGCCTTGGCATCGTAGATGCTGGGCAGCGTGGCCTGGTTATAGGGGTAGCGAGCTTCGGCCAGCTTGATGAGAAAGCGCAGCAACTCCTCGGTGTTATCCAGCACGGCCAGCTTTTTGGTCAGCACGGCCTGCTGGTAGTACAGTGTTTTGGCCGCCGCGCGCAGCTCCACGACCTTGAATTGCTGGTCGGCCTGCACCATGGCTGCCTGGCTGCTCAGGTAGTCGCGCTTGGCGCGCTGCTTCGCTGGGTTGGGAATCATCTGCTCGACCGAAAAGACGGCCTGGCCCTGGAGCTGGCTGGTGCCGCCCTGCCCGGCCAGCTCGCGCGCTTTGGCCTGGTTGTAAGGCGTCATCCAGAGGCCTGCCCCGACCTTGGGGGCCTCCCAGCTGCTGGAACCCGCCATGGCGGCCTGCTTGGCTTGGGCCTGGTAGGTAAATTGCTGCACGGCCGGGTTGCGGCGCTCCACCTGGCGCAGCACTGAGTCGAGGGGGAGAACCTGGGCGCGCGGCCGGGCCGCGTGCATGGGCTGCATCCGCTGCTGCGCCTGGGCCGGCTGCCAGCCAACGGCCGGCAGCCCGAACAGGAGTAGGGAAATTTTAAGCCAGTACTTCATAGGTCGAAAAGGGCGAGGCCAGGGCCTCAGCCACTTGTTAGTGGGTGACGGCCAGGACGTCGATTTTTCCGAATTTGCGCAGCTCGTACTCTTTGGTCATCAGGAAGATGAGCGGCGTGACGAGCAGAATGTGGGTGGCCGAGGTGAACACCCCGCCAATCATGGGCAGCACGATGGGCAGCATTACATCGGAGCCCGTGCCGGTGGCCCAAAGCACCGGTACCAGCCCAAAGAGCGACACCGACACGGTCATTAGCTTAGGTCGCAGGCGCTTGGCCGCGCCGTGAAACACGGCTTCCTGCAGGTCCTGGCGGGTAATGGTGGCGGCCGAGTTGCCCTTGGCGGCCACGAGCTGCTGCATGGCATCGTTGAGGTAAATCACCATGATGACGCCCGTTTCCACGGCTAGCCCGAATAGGGCAATGAAGCCCACGGCCACCGCCACCGAGAGGTTCACGCCGTAGAAGTACACCATATAGGCCCCGCCAATCAGGGCGAAGGGAATGGTGATGAGGCTCATAAACGCCTCTCGCAGCGAGTGAAAGGCGAAGTAGAGCGCCCCGAAAATGACGAGCAGCACCAGCGGTAAAATGAGCTTAAGCGTGCGCTGCGAGCTAATCAGGTTCTCGTACTGGCCGCTCCACTCCAGGTAGTAGCCCTGGGGCAGGTGGCTTTCCACGCCTTGCAGGCGCTTCATAGCGTCGTTGACGGTGCTGCCTAAATCGCGGCCCCGCACGTTGAAGAGCACCGCCCCGCGCAGTTGGGCATTTTCCGAGTTAATCATGGGCGGCCCCTCCGCGTAGCGAATGGTGGTCACGGCCGAGAGCGGCACCGGCCCGTAGCTGGTGGTTTGGATGGGAATGCGCCGAATGGCCGGCAGGCTGTTGCGGTAGTCTTCGGCCAGGCGCACGTTGATGGCGAAGCGCCGGCGGCCCTCCACGGTGCTGGCAATGGGCGTGCCGCCAATGGCCGTTTCCACAACCTGGTTCACGTCGTCCACGGTGAGGCCGTAGCGGGCGAGCTGCGCGCGGTCCACGTCGATTTGTAGGTATTTGCCGCCCGTGACGGGTTCCACGTACAGGTCGGCCACGCCGGGCACGCCTTTCAGGGCCGCGTTAACCTGGCCGGCCACCTCGTTGATGGTGCTCAGGTTCTGGCCGTACACCTTCACGCCCACGTCGGTGCGGATGCCGGTGCTCAGCATGTTGATGCGGTTGATGATGGGCTGGGTCCAGCCGTTGACTACCCCCGGGATTTGCAGCTTGCCGTTCAGCTCCTCAATCAGCTTAGGCTTGGTCAGGCCCGCACGCCACTGCTGCTGAGGCTTGAGCAGGATGATGGTTTCAATCATGTTGATGGGCGAGTTGTCGGTGGCCGTGCTGGCCCGGCCAGCCTTACCGAGCACGCTCAGCACTTCGGGCACCTGCCTGATAATCTTGTTCTGCACTTGCAGGATGCGCTTCATCTCCGTGTTCGACACGTCGGGCTGGGCCACGGGCATGAACAGGATGGAGCCCTCGTTGAGCGGGGGCATGAACTCGGTGCCCAGGCTCAGCACCAGCGGGATGCTCACCAGCAGCAGGGCCAGGTTAATGGCCAGCGTCGTTTTGCGCCAGCGCATCACCCAGTGCAGCATGGGCGAGTATACGCGCTCCAGCAAGCGGTTCAGCGGGTTTTGCTCCTCGGTTTTAAACTTGCCCTTCATGAAGAAGGAAATCAGCACCGGGGCCAGTGTGACGGCTAGTATGGCGTCGATAATCAGAATGAAGCTCTTGGTGTAAGCCAGGGGGTGGAAGAGCTTGCCCTCCTGCCCGGTAAGCAGAAATACCGGGAAAAAGGAGGTGACGATGATGATGGTCGAGAAGAAGATGCCCCGCGACACCTGCTTGCTCGATTGCTCGATGATGGCGAGCCGTTCGGTGTTATTCATGGTAAGCCGGCAGGGTTGAGGTGGAAGGGACCGCCACGGGGGCGGAATCTGCGGGCGGCGGTCCGCCGGGTCCCCCGCCCTGCTCCTCAGCTGCCTGGCGCAGGGCCAGGTTGCGGTAAGAGTTCTCCGTCATCACGATGCCGTTGTCGACGATGACGCCGATAGCCAGGGCGATGCCGGTAAGGGACATGATGTTGGAGGAAATGCCGAACGCGTTGAGCAGAATGAAGCTCGTGGCGATGGTAATCGGAATCTGCACCAGGATGCTCAGCGCGCTGCGCCAGTGAAAGAGAAAGAGCAGTACCACCAGTGACACAGTCGCCATCTCTTCCAGCAGGGTGTGCTCGATGGAGCCGACCGCTTCCTCAATTAGGCCGCTGCGGTCGTACACCAGCTGAAACGACACGCCCTTGGGCAGGCCCTTGCTGATTTCCTGCATCTTGGCTTTCACCCGTTTAATCAGGGCGTCGGCGTTCTCGCCGTAGCGCATCACCACGATGCCGCCCACGGCCTCGCCCTCCCCGTTGAGGTCCATGATGCCCAGGCGGCTTTCGCCGCTCATCTGCACGGTGCCGATGTCCTTGATGAGCAGGGGCACTCCGCCGGGGCGGGTCAGCACCGGGACGTTTTCCAGGGTGGCCATATCCTGGATGTAGCCCGACGTTTTGATGATGTAGCCCACGCCCGACTGCTCAAACTTGCGCCCGCCGGCCTCGTTGTTGTTGCTGCGCACGGCGGCCAGCACCTGCGGCAGCGACACTTTGTAGTACGTCAGCTTGGTAGGGTCTACCGTCACCTGGTACTCCTTTTGGAAGCCACCGAAGGAGGCTACTTCACTCACGCCAGGCACGTTTTGCAGACCGAACTTGACGTACCAGTCCTGCAAGGCGCGCTGCTCACCCAGGTCCAGGCCGGGCGCCTTGAGCACGTACCAGAGTACGTGGCCCACGCCCGTGCCGTCGGGCCCCAGGGTGGGCGTAACACCAGTGGGCAGCAGGCGCTGGGCGTAGTTGAGGCGCTCCAGCACCCGCTCGCGGGCCCAGTAGATGTCGGCGTTATCCTCGAAAATCAGGAACACGAAGCTCATGCCGAACATGGAGGCGCCGCGCACCGACTTGACTTTGGGCAGGCCCTGCATGTTAGTTACCAGGGGGTAGGTAACCTGGTCTTCCATGATTTGCGGGCTGCGGCCCATCCACTCGGTGAAGACGATGACCTGGTTTTCGGACAGGTCGGGGATGGCATCAATTTTACTTTCGCGCACCGAATACGCGCCCCAGATGAACAGGCTGGCTGCCAGCAGCAGCACGAGGTACCGGTTCCGCAGGGAAAGGGCAATAAGTTGCTCAATCATGTGATTAGCACGTAAAGTGGGAGGCGCGTCAGCAGCCGGAAACCCAAGTCGGGACATCGGCGGGCCGCACAGCCCGGACGTGGGGCGCCGAGCCGAAAAACAGCCGACGCCCGAAAGCCCCACGGCCGAACGACCTGGGGAGCGAGGAGAACCCGAAAAGCTAAATCAGGAAGGCATGCCCGCGCACGTAGGCCGGACAGTCGGGCGGCGGGGCCGCCTCGACGAGGCTGAAGGCCGTCGGCTCAGCTGAGGGGTAAGTAGTGGCTAGCCGCCACACTATGCGCAAGACCGCCGGGGCGGGCACCGTAGCAGGGGCTTGCAGCCGAAACTGCGCAGCCGTCAGCTTCACGTCCTTGAGGGTGCTAGTCACCTTCTGGTCGTGGCAGCAGCCGGAAGACGGCTTGCCAGCCGGTAGGCAGCAGCAAGGAATGTCGCCGCGCTGCGTTACCGCAACCGCCGTTAGCGCCTGCCCGCAGAAGTGCATGCTGTACACCAGCCCGGGGCTGGACAGCAGGTAGCTCAGGAGTAGAAATAAGCTAACGAAGCGTTTCACGCGGTTACCGAAGAGTCTGTTTTTAGGCGCCACAAAATTACCAGTTGTGGCGACGGCTGTATGTACAGCCTGGTGAGGTATAAACTGTAAGATTTGTCAACGGGTTCTGCCGACCCTATTCCATCTGGCTTGCGAGTAGTCGCTGGTTTGGCACGGGCAGGCGTTACCTCCGCTGCGCTTCAGCCGCTGCACCCAGCGCGTGTTGCTGGCGGTAAACGGTCGGGGTCAACCCGGTATAGCGACGAAACTGCCGGGAGAGGTGCCCCAGGCTGCTAAACCCCTGCTGCTGGGCAATGCGGCTGATGGTCAACTGGGTGTCCGCCAAGAGCTCCCTTACGCGGGCGATTCGCTGTGCCATAATGAAGTGTTCGAGGCTACTACCTTCCACCACCCGAAACAGGTGGCTGAGGTGACCGTAAGAGCGGCCCAGGCGCTGGCTGAGAAATGGCGGAAAAATACCCGCCCGCAGCTGGTCTGGGTTCTGGCTCAAGAGCTCCATAACGAGTGCTTTGATGTCGGCGGCCACTCGCTGTCTGGGTAGGTAGAGCAGCGCAAAGCCCATTTCCAGCAGGCGCTGCTCCAGCTCCGGCCAGTCA
This sequence comes from Hymenobacter sp. BT559, assembly GCF_017571525.1. Classification (GTDB taxonomy): domain Bacteria; phylum Bacteroidota; class Bacteroidia; order Cytophagales; family Hymenobacteraceae; genus Hymenobacter; species Hymenobacter ginsengisoli. Next base: position 45,534 of record NZ_JAGETY010000016.1, read on the forward strand.
ATGGTATCAGTTGCCTCCGCTACCTCGGCCTCACCCAGTTCGACCCGGATAGGGGTGAGACTGAAGCTAACCAGCAGCTCGCGCAGTACGCGGATGCCGCGGCGGCAGACGACGTGCTTCACGTAGAAGACGGTTCCGGAGTTTAAGCGTACCTGTTCCATAGCAAGTAGGAGCCAAAGTGACTAGCCCCAGTTAGCACCTGCCCCCGGCAGAACCAGGGGCAGGTGGCTACTTAGGACTTTTTAACCAGTGTCATGCCGCACTTGGGGCACTTGCCGGGCTTGGTGCTGCTCACCTCAGGATGCATGGTGCAGGTGTAGTGAACGCCGACAGTCTTACCCGAAGTCAGCGCCGCGCCAAGCTTCTCAAAGCGCACGCTCAGGTCCTGGTCGGCTACTTTCAGCTTCACCGTGGCCGCTTCCAGCTTGGTGCCGGCGGGCAGCTTCGCACTGAACTGGTTCGAGCCAATCGGGGTGAGCGTGACCGTCGAGGTGGCCTTCGTCGCTGACTCTACCAGCACGGTGCCGGTCGCGCTTTGCTTAGGCAGGACGCTCATCTTAGGACCGTACAGGTATACCTCGAGGCTGGTCGAATGGGGTACCAGTTCCAGGTGATAGCTGCCGGAAGAGTGGACTACCCCGCCGTGGGGCGCTACGTGCGCATGCGTTTCGCCGGGCATAATCTCCCCGTGCTGGTTGGCCGAGGCGGGGGCCTGCTGCGCGTGAGACGTGAGGGCGCCCATCGCCAGCAGCGTGAGGAGGACGAGGGAAATGCGGGAAGTTGTCATGGTTACTTAAAAAAGCGGGGGTTAAATTTTTAGTTGTAAGTGCTTAATTATCAGCACGATGTACCAGAAAGCACTCAAGCTTTAGAGCAGTGGATACCGGCCCGCAGGGAGTATAAAGGCAGCCGCTGGGTGAAGACCCGGCAAGGCGGCAGTGGGAGGCTCCGTAGCGCCTTAGGCAAGCAAAAAGGCCCGGCCCCTCCCGACATACGGGAGAAGCGCGGACCTTACAGGGCGCGAAGAATTAGACGGTCAGCGACCGCAGGTATACCCGAATGTCGGGTATTTTAGGGGGCAGGTGCTGGGGCGGCACCAGCATCACGGCTTGCTCACGACTCCAAGCGGTGAAGCGCGGGAAAGTGAAGCCCAGCACTGGGGGGAGGGCCAGCAGCATGGGCCCAGCCAGCGCCAGCTTGGCAGCGGGCGGGGTCGAGAGGGCTTTGAGAATGGCTGCCGACTTGTCTTTGCAGCAGTCGTGCGACTGCTTAGCCGGCCCGTGTTGGTGCTTGCCGGCGGCAGTATGCTCGGCCATATCGTGCCCGTGGCAGCCCGGATGCGTGTAGCGCATTGCGGCGGGTGCGGGCTTAGGCACGGCCATATGTGCCCAGGGACCAACGGCCGCCGCGCACAGACACTGTCCTGCCGTTACCTGAAGGAACAGCAGAAGCAGCGTGAGGGCCGTGAAGCGTTGGGTAAAGGGCGAAAGGCGGAGCATTGGGACTCAGGAACGACAAAATTAAGGGGTTAGGTTTCGGCGCCCTAACCCACCGACTCTGGTAGTCAAGCGGCTAAATCAGGTAGGAAGAAGGGTGTAAGTAGGGTTTTAAGCCACTGAAGCGCTGATAACAAAGCATAAAGACTAAGAAGCCGGCGGGTGGACCGACCAAAATTTTACAAGCTAGCCGCTGAATTATGCACACCTTCTAAAGCAGTAGCTAAGGCAGTCCTAAATCTTACAAGTCTGGGTATGAATTGCGCACCAAAATGGCAGCACCCAGCCAGTTGCTTTGTCGTTAAGTAGACCAATCAGGGTACCCCTATCCCGGTTGCCGAATTACGTTGCCATGCATTCTCACCCCACCGCCCCCGAACCCGTCGTTAGCCCGCCTGCCGGGCCAGTAAACACGGAAACGGCCACCCTCGACATTGAGGGCATGACCTGCGCCTCGTGCTCCAACTTTGTGGAGCGCGCCCTCAGCCGCACGCCCGGCGTGCAGCGCGCCGTCGTAAACCTGGCCACCGAGAAGGCCACCATTGACTTTCTGCCTACTCAGATAGACCGCGCCGGCCTGAAGGCCGCCGTAGAGCAGGCTGGCTACGGGGTAGCCGAAACTGCCGCCAACGCCACTACTGCGCCTGCCAGCCCGCTTGCTACCGATGACGAGCTGGAAGCGCGCAAAGCTGCGGCGTACGCCAAGCTGCGCCGCCGCTTTGGGGTAGCCGTGGCCCTGGCCGTTGTGGTGATGGCCCTGAGCATGGTCATGTTCTGGCCCGCGCTCATGGCCCGCATCAATACGCCGCTGCTCAACTATGTGCAGCTAGCCCTGACGCTGCCGGTTATTTTCTACTGCGGGCGCGAGTTCTACGTCTCTGCCTGGAACGGGCTGCAGCACCGCACGGCCAGCATGGACACGCTCATTGCCGTGGGCACGGGAGCGGCATTTTTGTTCAGCCTGGTGGCAACGCTGCTGCCGGGCTGGCTGACCAACCAGGGCATCATGCCCCATGTCTATTATGACACGACGGCCACCATCATCGCCTTGATTCTACTAGGCAAGGTATTGGAGGCGCGGGCCAAGCAGCGCACCTCGGCGGCTATTAAAGCCCTGCTGGGCTTGCAAGCGCGCACAGCCCGCGTGGTGCGCGACGGCAAAGAGGTAGCTGTACCCATTGAGCAAGTGCAGTTCGGCGAGGTGGTAGTGGTCCGCCCCGGCGAGAAGGTGGCTACCGATGGCGTTATCACGGAAGGCCAATCGGCCGTGGACGAGGCCATGCTCACCGGCGAGAGCTTGCCCGTCAGTAAGAAAGCCGGCGACGCGGTATTTGGCGCCACGATTAACAAGACAGGTTCCTTCCGCTTTCGGGTAACGAAAGTAGGCGCTGATACGATGCTGGCGCAGATTGTGAAGCTGGTGAGCGAAGCGCAGGGCAGCCGCGCGCCTATCCAGCGGCTGGCCGACAAGGTCAGCGCCGTGTTCGTGCCCACAGTGGTGCTAATTGCCCTAGCCACGTTCGTGCTGTGGTTTGACTTTGCCCCCGAAGCCACGCGCCTGCCGTTGGCGCTGGTCAACTTTGTGGCCGTGCTCATCATTGCCTGCCCCTGCGCGCTGGGGCTGGCCACCCCCACGGCTATTATGGTCGGCACAGGCAAAGGGGCTGAGTATGGCGTGCTCATTCGCAACGCTGAGGCGCTGGAAAAAGCCTACCAGGTAGACACCGTACTGCTCGATAAAACTGGCACTATCACGAAGGGCGAGCCCGCCGTAACCGACGTGATAACCGTACCCGGTTACCAAGCCGGCGAGCTGCTACCGCTGGTAGCTGCCGTGGAGCGGCAGAGCGAGCACCCGCTAGCCGCCGCCGTGGTGCGCTACGCCGATGCTCCTGAAAACCGGTCTGGTAATTCGACTGTTGCGCCTCTCGCCACCGCTGACTTCCGAGCTATTGAGGGGCAGGGTGCGGCCGCTACCGTGGACGGTCGGGCCGTGCTCATCGGTAACCAACGCCTGCTGCGTGAAGCGGGGGTAACCCTAACTCCTGTGTTGGAGCAAGCGGCGGCTGGCCTGTTAGCGCAAGCCAAAACGGTGCTGTATGTCGCAATGGACGGTCAGCCCACCGCTGTACTAGGGGTAGCCGATACTCTGCGCGAGACTTCCGTTAGCGCTATTAAGGAGTTGCAGCGACAAGGGCTGGAAGTGGTGATGATGACCGGCGATAATCCTCAAACCGCCGCTGAGGTAGCCCATCAAGTAGGCATCACGCGCTTTTTCGCCGAAGTACTGCCCGCCGACAAAGCCGGCAAGGTGCAAGAGCTACAAGCTGAAGGACGGACGGTAGCCATGGTGGGCGACGGCATCAACGATGCGCCGGCCCTAGCCCGCGCTGATGTGGGCCTGGCGATGGCTACCGGCACCGACGTGGCCATGGAAGCCGCCCCTATTACGCTCATGCGCGCCGACCTGAATGGGGTCGTCACGGCCATTAGCCTCTCGCGCCAAACCATGCGCACGATTAAGCAGAACCTGTTTTTTGCGTTCATTTACAACACGCTCGGCATTCCTATCGCGGCCGGGTTGCTCTATCCCTTCACCGGTTGGACGCTCTCCCCCATGATTGCCGCCGGGGCCATGGCCCTCAGCTCGGTGTCGGTGCTCACCAACTCGCTGCGGCTACGCGGCTTCACGCCTAATTCGTAAGTGCTATGGATACTTCGCAAGTGCTCGTTACCCTCATCGGTCTAGGCCTGATGGGGTTCGTGGGCTGGTTTTTCTTTCTGGCGCCGCACCAGGTGGGGGCCGCCACCACGACAACGGCCGGCGTGCAGCAGGTCGATATTCGGGTGAAGGGCGGTTACTCGCCCGACGTAATAGAGGTCAAGCGCGGGCAGCCCGTGCAGCTCAACTTCTACCGCGACGAGGAAAGCAGCTGCTCGGAAGAGCTGCTCATACCCGACTTCAGCATCCGCCGCGAGTTGCCGGCTTTCCAGACCACGGCCGTAGAGTTTCTGCCGCAGCAAGCGGGCCGTTTTGAGTTCACCTGTGGCATGCACATGCTGCGCGGCAGCCTGGTGGTCGTATGAGCCCGACCGCCATGCTACCCCCGCCGGTGCCCGGTACGACGCGCCTCTATATCCGCAACATGGTGTGCCCGCAGTGCCTGCGCGTGGTGCGCCGCGAGTTGGAAGAGCTGGGCCTGCCCGTGACGCAAATAGCCCTGGGCGCGGCCGACGTAGCCGGCGAGGTGCCCGATACAACTGAGGTGCGCGAAGCGTTGCAAGCTGCGGGCTTCGACCTGGTGGAAGACCCGGCCCGGCAGCTCGTGGAGCAAATGAAGGCGCTGGTAGTGGAGCTGATTCACTACACGCCGGCCACGGAGGTGCGACACAACTTATCGCACTACCTGACCGAGCGCCTGGGCCGTGACTACGCCTACCTCTCGCACTTATTCTCCGCGCACGAAGGGCTGACGCTGGAAAAGTATGTCATCCGCCAGAAGGTGGAACGCGCGAAGGAGCTGCTGAGCTACCAGGAGGCTACCGTGGCCGAGGTAGCCCAGAAGCTGGGCTATAGCAGCGCAGCTTACCTCACCAACCAGTTCCGGCAGGTTACCGGCCTCTCGCCCACCGAGTTTCAGCGCCTGGGGCCGGGCAGCGCCGGCCGCCGCAGCCTGGATGACGTGAAGTAAGGCTGAAAATCTTGTAAGAACCCGACTGCTATTTGGCAAAACGGCCGGGCCGGTTAGCAGTATAAGTAGCGGGTGGCTTTGCTAACTAGTGAGCCGCCCCCTTATTAATGAAGACACTTATTCTTACGGCACTTGCCCTGCTAGCCGGTACGGCCGCGCTGGCGCAGCAGCCCATGCCGGGCATGTCGATGCCTACCGCTACCCCCACCAAAAAGCCCACGAGAAGGTCGGCTATGCCCGACATGACCATGCCCACTGACACGGCCAGAAAGAAGCCGGTGAGCAGTAAGCCCCCTCAACCAATGAGTGGTATGAGCGGCATGGAAATGGACAGCGCCGGCGGCATGGGCATGAAGGAAATGCGTAACTCATTTTCTAAAAACCTGCCCATGACCCGCCAGGGCTCGGGTACGAGCTGGCACCCCGACAACTCGCCGATGTACATGCAAATGTATCAGCCGGGCGGCTGGGACGTGATGCTAATGTATTCGGCGTTTCTGCGCTACACGAGCCAGAATTTCAATCATCGCGACCTGCGCGGCGACGCCGACTTTCGGGCCAACACCTACGTGATGGCGATGGCCAACCACCTGGTAGGACAGCACGGACTGTTTACCATTCACGCTATGCTCTCGGCCGACCCGCTCACGGTAGGCGGCAGTGGCTACCCGCTGCTGTTCCAGACCGGCGAGTCGTGGCAGGGCGTGAAGCTGCACGACCACCAGCATCCCCACGACTTGGTGAGCGCGCTGGGACTGGCCTACACCTACGAAGTGAGTCACGACGTGGACCTGACGGCCTACGTGGGCTACCCCGGCGAGCCGGCTATTGGGCCGCCCGTGTTTATGCACCGGCCCTCAGCGGCCAACCTGCCCTCGGCCCCGCTCGGGCACCACTGGCAGGATGCCACGCACATTCAGTTTGGGGTCGCCACCTTGGGCGTGCGCTACCGCAACGCCAAGCTGGAAGGCTCCCTCTTCACGGGCCGCGAGCCCAACGAGAACCGCTACAGCTTCGACCCCATTCGCTTCGACTCATACAGCGCCCGGCTCTCGGTGAACCCAGCCAGCAGCCTGGCCCTGCAAGCTTCTTATGCCCACATCAAAGGTCCAGAGGAGCTGGAGCCGGACCGCAACGTGGACCGCACCACGGCCTCGGTGCTGCACAATGCTACGCTAGGGGGCGAAACCATCCTGTCGTCAGCCTTCGTCTGGGGCATGAATCGCAACAGCGGCGGCACGGCGGGGGTAGACTACTCGCACTCGTTCCTGCTCGAAAGCAACTTGCAGGCGCGGCAGTTCAACGTGTTTACCCGCCTTGAAACCTTGCAGCTCAACTACGACGAGTTGCTGCTGCCCGCCACCACGGAGCAGGCGCTGAACGCTAACCGCCAGGTAGCGGCCTTCACGCTGGGGGCCTCCAAGTACCTGGTGAAGACTAGCGCTGCCTGGGTGGACCTGGGCGCTACGGGCACCCTCAATGCGTTTAATACCAGCGATGCTACCTTAGTCAATGCGTATGGTAAGACGCCGCTTTCGTTCGAGGTGTTCGTGCGAATTATCGCCCCGCGTATGTTGATGCACATGGGCGGCATGGGGAGGCAGCAGGGGGGAATGTCGAGACGCTAACCTACGCTACCAACTACCTAGTGAAGCCGGAAATTGACCCCTACCTGTTGAAGTCGAAACCGGGCGGCGCTTCCTTACGGCCGAACAGCCGCCAAACGTGGCCCTAATGGTAGGCGTTTCCTTTTTAGCCCTGTTGGGCAATTGGGCCACCCTTCGCCTGCTACGACAAGCCAACACGGACCAGGTGCACATCAAAGCCAGTCAAATATTTGCCTCCAACGGCATACTGGTGAACCTCGGCGTGCTGGTGGCGGCCGTGCTGGTGTACGTCGCCCGTTCCCCCCTCCCGGACTTAGTGATTGGCCTCGTAGTCTTTGCGCTGGTCGCTCGGGGAGCTTGGCAGATTTTTGCCCTATCCAAGTCTAGCGCATAGCCGCAGGAAAGGTCTCATAAGAAGCCCTGACAGGAAACGCAGCCTACGTACAACTGCTGAAAAAACGCAAAATCTGCTATGCACTCACTGCCCAAACAAAGAAGTAGTAATGCCAATGCCGCTCCCGGCTTACGGCTTTTTACTGGTCCACAACGTGCTTAACTGCTGTTCGGCCTTCTCGTAGAGGCGTTGCAAGACCTTGTGTTTGCGCTGCAAGGCTAGGTAACGCCGGTGGACGACCAGGACCAGCCCGACCGCTGCCAGTAGGAGCCCGCACAGCACTACTTCAAGCCACGTCATATAGTAGTCGATAAACCGGCCCGCTCTAAATAGTCGAAGGAGAACAGCCCAGTAAGGGCCATTCTCCTTCTATTGCTAGGAAATGGCAACCCACAGCCTGGCAGGTAATCAAAGATAACGCAAGCCGTCCAAAGGGCCGCAACTTTTCCCCGGACTACGCAGTACACCCCCGCATCTGCTCCCAAGCTGGAACTCGCCACCCAGTCGTTTGCCATGAGTTTGTGTATACTATTCGGTTTGCTTTTCTGCTGCCTTGCCTTTTTTCGGGAGGGCGTCTGGACAGCTTACACTCCGCAAGACGTGGCCCGCTGGCATGCCCAGGGCGACCCGGGACGGAATGAATCGATGGCTCTCCTCCCCTCCCTGGCAAAAACGTCGGTTTCCGCGTCGGGCGACTTGGTGAAATCGGTCAGTTTGACTCCCCATCCCCAGCAGACCGAAGCACCCGCGCTACAAGAAGTTGCCTAGGAAGACCGTATTAGGCGTGTTGGTGTAGGGCGTGCAGCATGGCCCGGACCTGCTGCTCGGTGTGCAAGGTGTCGCAGTGCAGCAAGCGGCCCTGGTCGTAGGAGACGAAAAACGGCGCGCTCTGCTGCTGAAGGGATTGCTTGGCTACGGGGTTCTGGTCGGCATTCAGGTGCAAAAACGCAATGCCCGCGTAGGCTTGGTTGGTGGCAAATAGCGCAAAAATGGGCCGCAGCTGCTCACAAGTTGCGCAGTTAGCGGCGGTGAATATGGCAATCGCTTTCGGGTGCTCGTGGACGAGCAGTCGCAGGCCTGCGTCGTCGGTCTCGATAATTCCCATGGAAGCAAGGGATGGTATGCGCCGGTGTACGGCAATGCGCGCTGCGCAGTCGGTTCAGCTAGTGCCAGACTTCTTGCGGCCGAATAATAAGCTATAAAGAAAGCAAGTTTTTTAGTCTAGCCTATTACCAATTCGAACGCGATTTTCAAACGGACCATCTTAGCTCACTGTCCGTTTTTACTCGACCACTTCATTCCGGCTCCTTATGCCCGGCGAATTGCCCCTGCGCACTCCCGCTGACTTCGGGGCCTACCGGCACTGGCAGCTGCCAGCAAGAATCAAGGTTTTACCCTCGGCGTGAACCTTTCAGTAGGGCGACATCTTACTACCCCTTGGACCAGGCCGAATCGCCAAGAGCCCAGGCTGCTTCTTACCTCCTGAACCCAACATACGTAGAACCGTTCCTGTATGAGACAACTCAAAATCAGCAAGCAGATTACCAATCGCGAAAGCCAGTCGCTGGACAAGTACCTGCAGGAGATTGGCAAAGTGAGCTTGGTATCCATCGACGAGGAAGTAGAGCTGACTCAACGCATCCGCGAAGGCGACCAGCTGGCCCTCGAAAAGCTGACCAAAGCCAACCTACGCTTTGTGGTCTCGGTGTCCAAGCAATACCAGAACCAGGGCCTGACGCTGGGCGACCTCATCAACGAGGGCAACCTGGGGTTGATTAAAGCGGCCAAGCGTTTTGATGAAACGAAGGGGTTCAAGTTTATTTCCTACGCCGTGTGGTGGATTCGCCAGAGCATCCTGCAAGCCCTGGCTGAGCAGAGCCGCATTGTGCGCCTGCCGCTGAACCGGGTGGGCTCGCTCAATAAAATCAGCCGCTCGTTTGCCGAGCTGGAGCAGCAGTTTGAACGCGAGCCCTCGCCCGATGAGATTGCCGAGCTGTTGGACTTATCTACCGCGGAAGTAGTAGACACGCTCAAAATCGCGGGCCGCCACGTCTCGATGGATGCGCCCTTCGTGCAGGGCGAGGAAAACCGCTTGCTCGACGTGCTGCAAGATGAGGAAGGAGAAACGCCGGATGCGGGCTTGCTGCATGATTCCTTGCGCAAGGAGGTGCAGCGCGCGCTCTCGACCCTGACTCGGCGCGAGGCGGACGTGGTGACGCTGCACTTCGGGCTCAATGGGCACGTAGCGCTGGCGTTGGAAGAGATTGGCGAGCAGTTCAACTTGACCCGCGAGCGGGTCCGGCAGATTAAGGAGAAGGCTATTCGCCGCCTCAAGCACACCTCGCGCTCGCAGTCGCTCAAATCGTACCTGGGCTAGGGCCGGTTTGCCTATCAACTGCCTCTGGGGTCAACCGAATGGCACGTAAACGTTAACAAGAACTATGTTAAAAGTCAAGCGGTAAGGGCGAGTTTCGAGCTAAAATCAGCTTGGTAGGGCACCCCCGATTTGACGATGGCAAAGGCTTGCTTGAGGAGCTTATTGCAGACAGCAATTAGGGCTAGTTTCTTATTCTTGCCTTTGGCCACGAGACGGTCAAAAAGCGCAGCGCAGGCCGTGTTCGTTTTCTTGGCCGAGAAGCTGCACATGAAGAGCTTGCCGCGAATCAAGCCACCGCCCATTTTCGTGATGCGTACTTTGCCGCGGATGCTCGTACCCGAGGTGTGTTCGCGGGGGGAGAGACCCGCGAGGGCAATGACTTGTCGGTAGTTATCGAAGTGGGTGAAGCCACCGGCAAAAAGCAGAAGCATGCCCGCTGTTTTGCGCCCAATGCCAGGAATTGAGCAGAGCAGCGTCATTTCCGTCGCAAAGCGCCGTTCGAGCAGTGCTAGGAGTTCGAGTTCGACGGCGGCAACCTGCTGGGTCAAGCTTTTGAGCAGCTGTTGCAGGCGTTTCAAGGCGAGCTTGCTAATGATAGGTTGGCGCTGCAAGGCTTCCAGCGAATTGCTAATCATCGTTTTTTGTTTGACTAGCTGCTCCGTTACCTGCTCAAGTTGGCGGCATTCCACTAGTATCTTCTCGTCCGGTTGCCAGCTTTTCAGCGCTTGTTGCTGGCCATAGCGCAGGAGCCACTGGGCATCTTTGCGGTCGCTTTTGCCTTTGCTCAAATGCATCTGAATGAAGCGTTTGATGACCAGCGGATTGAGCACTGCCACTTGGCCGCCTTGTTCGTGCAAGTAGTAGGCCAGGGCCAGGTTATAGGTGCCGGTGGCCTCCATTACAAATTGGCAGTGCGCACCGCACGTCTTGACCAGCTGCTGAAAGCCAGCTTTGGTATTGCTGACTTCCAGGTGTTTGACCTGCTCATCAACTTGGTAGCAGACCGCCAGCGTAGCTTTGCTCACATCCAGGCCGACCACGGGTAACGAAGAGGCAACAACCATTTACTGTAAGTATGAAAGGGTGGAGAAAAAGCACTAAAAAAGATTTCTAGGGAGTCTTTTGCTATCCTGATACAGGCTCTGCGGCCTCGTGGAACTGTCCAAAGTGACCCTAGAAAAGAGCGGGGATTGTCATGTTAAACGGGCTCCGACGCCCCATAAGACTAGAATCTTACTCCGCTCTTTTCCTTTTATTAGCCCCAAATTAGAGGCCGTGCCTGAACATAGGATAACTTATACTGAAATTGACTTGCTGCTGTACGCGGTACTGGTAGCCAGGGGTTAGGCCCTCAGCGGCCCCTCCCGGATAACCTCCAGTTTGGGCATAGAAAAGCCCCAAATCTTTCGATTCGGGGCTTTTCTATGCCTAGCTGACCTTCCTGAGACCGGCTATTTTAGGGCACTTTTCAAGTCAGTCGTTGCCACACCTTGCGCCTGCTTTGCTTCGGGCACGACGGCCGCCATGCCGAAGAACTCGTGGGTGGTGCCCGCGTAAAGCTTGTAGTTTACTTTGACCCCCGCGGCCTGTAGTTTATCGGCCAGGTCCTTGCCTTCGCTTTTTAGCGGGTCATAGTCGGCGCCAATGATGGTCGTGGGCGGCAATCCTTTTAGGTTGGCGGCCACCAGGTTAATGCGCGGGTCTTTGCCATCGGCGGGCGTGCGCAGGTAATTCTTGAAAAACCACTCCATGCCGCCCTTATTCAAGGGCATGGTTTGCGTATTAGCCAGATACGACGGGGTAGTAGTGGAAGAACCGGCAATGGGGTATACCAGCAGCTGATACTTAGGCAGCGGCACTTTTTTATCCCGGGCCATCAGGCTCACGGCACAGGCTAGCCCGCCCCCGGCGCTCTCCCCCGCTACGGCCACCTTGGCCGGGTCTGCTTTAAGACTCGCCGCATTTTTCAACGTCCACTGATAGGCGGCAAAGGCATCCTCATGGGCGGTGGGAAACTTGTGCTCGGGGCCTTTCCGGTACTCCACGGCCACCACCACGGCCCCGGTCTGCTCACAGAGTGCCTGGGCCGAAGCCTGGTAGGTATCGATAGTCGCAATGACCCAGCCGCCGCCGTGATAATACACGATTACCGGGTAAGGGGCTGCCCCGCCCTTCGGCGTATAGATGCGGGCTTTTACGCCGGGCATCAAGGTTTTGGTGAGCGTGTCACACTGCAGGGGCGGCGCGGTTATGTTGCTCACCTGCATCTGTTTCAGGGCCGCATCGGCCGCGCTGGGCTGCTGGCGCGCCTGCTTCGCCGTGAGTTGGGGCAGGGGCTTATTGTGGAAGCTCATGAATCGCTCAATGACGGCCTGCATCTCGGGCCGGATGGCCGGGCCCCAAATTGGTTTCGGGCCAGTAGGCTTCACCACGCCGGCGGCAGTTGCTTTCGGGGAAGCGCCGGTTCCGGTGCTGTCGGTGCGGGTAGCCGTGCCATCGGAGCCGGTCGCGGTGGGCTTGGAATCACAACTGCTAAGTAGTAGGCCACCGGCTAAGGCAGGAACCAGCAGCTGCTGGGCTAGGGAGCGGGAGAAAAGAAATGGCATGCGGTTGAATCGCTAAAGCGACAGAAAATGAGAGGCGTAGCAACTCAGTACGCGCAGCTGACCCAGCGGGTTTGTTTACCCTGAGTGCAACCAGGCCTCGGGGGTATCTTCAAGGCAAGCCATACGAACCCCCATGACGTTCCCAGGCGGGGTGAGCCGTTTCCCGTCCAGCGCCAGGCTCAGGCCGAGCCGGCCCCGAGCACCATCAGGTCAAAATCAGGAGCAGCTTCCGACATCAGTAGAAAATGTATTAGTGAAACAATGCTACCAGCCCACAAGCACTGAGCGATGTGGTAAGGGCGCCGGACCGCTACAGAAAAGAGCAAGAAGCTACTTAAAGTGAACTAATAGGTGGGAGCGACTGGCAACCATACATTGCGCAACAGCTGTTGTTTAGAATTTTCTAAACAAGCTTGGTGCCAGGCAAAAAGAAGCGCTACCTTTGCACTTAATTGGAATCCTTCCAAATAACATATGGTTCGTCTTCATCTTATAAGTTCGCTGCGTGTCAGCGGTTTTATCTTCCTGCTGCCTTTGCAAACGCTGGCCCAACAAGTAGCTGCACCCAGTAAGCTGCTGGAGGAAGTGCAGGTGGTGGGCCTGAAATCTAAAAATGGCCTGGGTACTTTAGGCGAAGTAAGTGGCGCAGTCCTCTACGCCGGCAAGAAGACGGAGGTGCTGGTCCTCGACTCCCTCGATGCCAACACGGCCCAGAACAACCCCCGCCAGATTCTGGGCCGCATTCCGGGCATGAACTTCTCCGAAACCGAAGGGTCCGGCTTTCCCGCGAATGGCGTGGGCCTGCGGGGCCTGAATCCGGTGCAGAGCGTGGAAATGAACGTGCGCCAGAATGGCTACAACATCACGGCCGACCTCTACGGCTACCCCGAAACCTACTACCTGCCCGCTATGGAAGCCGTGGAGCGCGTGGAGGTCACGCGCGGGGCGGCCTCGCTGCAATTCGGTCCGCAGTTCGGTGGGGTCATTAACTACGTCATGCGCCGTGGCCCGCAGGACAAGCCGCTGGAAGTCAACCTACGGCAAACCGTGGGGTCATTTGGCCTGACTAACTCCTTTGCCTCGGCGGGCGGACAGGTGGGCAAAGTCAACTATTACGCCTATGGGCAATACCGTAGCGTGAACGGCTGGCGACCCCACTCCGACCTGCGCCAGGGCACGGCCTTCGCCCGCGTGGAGTACCGGGCCAGTGATAAGCTGTTGCTGGCGGCCGACTACTCGCTGCTGCGCAACCGCCTGCACATGCCCGGCGGGCTGACCGATGCCCAGTTTGCGGCCGACTCGCGCCAGAGTACGCGCGCCCGCAACTGGCTCGAAAGCCCTTGGAACGTGGCTACGCTCACGGCCGAGTACCACCTCACGCCCCGCACGCTGCTGAGTCTGAAAACAGCGGGCAACCTGAGTAGCCGCTCGCTGGTGTGGCGCAACGAGGACGGCGGCGCGGCGGCCGTCGATTCCATCGACCGGGCTACCAGCCAGTACGTGGGCCGCGAGGTGCAGCGCGAGCACTTTCGCTCCCTCACCAACGAGCTGCGCCTGCGCCACGACTACCGCTTGCTGGGGCGTGACAATACCTTGGCGGCGGGCGTACGCTACTTCACCGGGACTATGCACCGGCAGGGCGGCGGGCCGGGCTCGACGGGGGCGGACTTCGACCTGAACCTGTACGGTGGCCCCTACGAATATGACTTACAATTCACGACCCAGAACGTGGCCCCGTTTGCCGAAACCGTGCTGCGCGTATCCGATAAGTTTGCGGTGACGCCCGGTTTTCGGCTGGAATACCTGCGCTCGACGGCTCACGGCTACCAGGAAGTTGACGGTACTACCCTAGTGGCCGGCGAAGCCCGTACCCGCACGTTTGCCCTGGCCGGTCTGGGGCTGCTCTACCGGCCTACGGCCAGCACCAGCCTGTATGCCAACTGGTCACAGGCCTACCGCCCCATCGACTACTCGGTCCTAACGCCGTTCGGAGTGACCTCTAAAATCGACCCGAACCTCCGGGACTCGAACGGCTATAACGCGGACCTGGGTTATCGCGGCACGGTGGGCGACTGGCTGAGCTTCGACGTGGGCGGCTTCTGGCTGCGCTACAACCAGCATATCGGGCTAATAACCCTGCCGGATGCGACGACCGGCGCACCCTACAGCCTGCGCACCAATGTGGCCGACAGCCGCCACCGCGGTTTGGAAAGCTACGTCGAGCTATTGCCCCTCAAACTGCTAGCCCTGTCCACCCGCCACCGCCTAAGCACCTTCAACTCGCTGGCCTATGTGAACGCCGAATACGTGAGCGGGGAGTTTGCCGGCAAGCAGGTCGAGTACGCTCCGCCCGTCATCGAGCGCGTGGGTGTAACCTACGGCCTCGGCCCGCTCAGCCTCACCGGACAGTTCAGCTACACGGCCCGCTCCTTTGGCGACGCGAATAATTCAGTAGCCCAGCCGGCCTTCACCCCCGAGCAGGCCAATGAATACGCCGTAGTGGGCGAGGTGCCCGCGTACCACGTGTGGGATATCGCCGCGAGCTATAACTGGCGGACTTTTGCCCTAAAAGCCGGGATTAACAACCTCACCGATAGTCGGTATTTTACCCGCCGCACGGATGAGTATCCCGGTCCCGGCATCCTGCCCGCAATCGGCCGGGCGTTTTACACCACCCTGGCTGCCAAATTCTAAGTACCCAGCTGTTGACCAGGCGCAGAAACGCCAAGAAGCGGTTTTTTTGGCAGCCGAGGAAAGTTACCGTAGCTACTATCGGTCGGAGCAGTCTACCAGAAGTGCTACTAGGCAAAGAACTGTAAATAGAGCAACAGGATGGCCGCCGCGCTCATGAGCACCAGGGTGATACCCCCGAGCAGATTGGAGGTGCGACCATTGGCGTAATCACCCATAACTGCTTTGTTATTGGCCAGGTGCAGCACCAGGGCAATCATGACCGGGGCCGTCAGGCCGTAGAGGATGGCCGTGTAAATCAGCGCCTGGATGGGGCTTACGCCGAGCGTGTCGAGTAAGACACCGGCCACCAGGGAAACGAAAATGGTGGTGTAAAACCCGGGGGCCTGTCCGAACTTGCGGTCCAGCCCGCCGCGCCAGTGAAACGTCTCGGCCATGGCGTAAGCCAGCGAGCCCGCCAGCACGGGGATAGCCAGCAGACCGGTCCCGAGTACGCCCACAGCGAACAGCAGATACGCCGATTCGCCCGCCAGAGGCTTCAGGGCGCTGGCCGCTTGCTCCACCGTATCAATCTGATGAATGCCGGCGGCATAGAGCACCACGCCCGTCGTGAGGATGATGAAAAACATGATGAGGTTCGAGCAGAACATGCCCACGTTCACGTCGGCCTGCATGGTGCGCAGCAGGCGTTTGTTGACCACCACGCGCCGGCCGTGGCCTTCCACGATGCTGCGGTGCTGCATGTCTTCGGCTTCCATGTTGGCCTGCCAGAAAAACAGGTAGGGTGAAATCGTCGTGCCGAGAATCGCCACCAGCATGCCCATAAAGTCTTTGGTGAAGTGCACTTCCGGAATAAGCGTGTGCCGGGCTACACTAGTCCAGTCCTGCTTCACGAGGAACGGGACGACCAGGTACACGAGCAGCACGGCGCAGAGCCACTTGAGCATAGCCGCCAGCTGCTGATAGGGGTAGTAGACAATGGCCAGCAGCAAGAGCCCGGTAAACAAGACGCTGAAGGCGAAGGTCGGGACTTGTGGTACCAGTAGGTGGGCCACGGCCCCCATGCCCTCCAGGTCGGCTCCAATGTTGAGCACGATGGCCGGAAAGGTGAGGGTAAGCAGCCCGTAGAGCACCCAGCGGGGGTAATGCTGGCGCAGCGTGCCGGCCAGGCCGCGCTGGGTGACTAGGCCAATGCGGGCGCACATCTCCTGCATGGCCGCCATGAGCGGAAACGTGAGCAGGGCGGTCCAAAGTGTGGCCAAGCCAAAGGCGGCACCGGCCTGCGAATACGTGGCGATGCCGGAGGGGTCATCGTCACTGGCCCCGGTGATGAGGCCGGGTCCCAGGTTTTGGAAGGTGCGGTGTTGCCAGAAGCGCCGGCCAGCGCGCCTGCGGGGAGTGGGGGAGGGTGAAGTCAACAGAGACTGGGGAAGCATAAGTAGAAAAGAATAGTTACTAAAAGCCCCGGCTTCCAGGGGTGGGAGTCGGGACTTTTGGTAAGCGGGAAGCGGGCGACTTATTTCGTGCCGTGCTCCTGGGCGTGGCTCTTGCGGGCGTTAATGCCGTGCTCTTGGGCATGGACTATATGGGCGGCCGCCGTATGGGCATGGTGGGTGAGTGGCCTTTTCATGGTTGCCCCCTTTCGTGGTGCTTGGCCGCTTCGGTATGGTGCTTGGCGGTTTCGGTGTGATGCTGCGCCGCGTGCTTGTGGCTCTCTGCTGCTTTCTTGGACATGGGTGGGAATAAGTAACGTGCACCAGGAGTAGTGCCGGTGGTCGGCTAGGACTCTCAGCGAGTACTGTTGAGATGGGAGCTAGTAAGAAAGCACGTAAACGTGCCAGTGTATGCTGCTAACCAAAATGGGACCAATAACAGCTGGTTAGGGTGACGGCGTAGAGCCGGCGCTGTGAGTCGCCCCCTTCGGATGCCTCCTCCCCTGCCCCAACCTACCTTGTAAATCGTGGCACTATCTTCGCTTTGTACAATTTGCGCCGCCTCCCGCACCCCGCGGGAAGCATCTTTCCCTCCTCCGTCAACCCCATGAAAATTCGTACTCCCTTTGCTTCTCTGCTCTTCACCAGCGCGCTCGCCTTTGCCGCCAGCGGCTGTAGCAAGAAATGCAGCGACGACAACCCGATGGCCCGCATCACCAACAATGGCACCCAACCGGCCGGGGTGCAGATCCAAACCTCCGGCGGAAACACGGTTAATATCAATAATGTGGCCGCCGGCACCTCGTCCGACTACGCCAGTTACGCGGCGGGCACCACCAAGTTTACCCTGCGGGTCAACAACATTGATTATGTCAAAACCATGGACGTGAGCAAATGCCATCAGTATACCATTGCCATTGACCGCACCAACGTCATCACGGTCACGGACACCGACCGCAACAACTAGCGCCCCCTGCCCCAGGGGCCGCGTCGTGCGCCGGAGTTCTGTCCACCGCAGCGGCGGCCTTGCTGTTACGTTCAACGCGTCCGCTTAGGCGTCTGCCCAAACCCTGCCGCTGAAAAGTAGGCTGCTCGCGGCTACCGCCACCCTGTTCTCCTGTGTGGCCGCTACCCTGCCGGCCTCGGCCAGCCGCACCAGGGGAGCGGGGGCAGCTATCTTCCCACCGACTAGCTGCCCGCCCGGCTCGGCGATAGTCCTGCCCAGGAGCTTTCAACAGCGAGTAGGGGCGGCGTGGTAATCGGGTGGGGTTCGCACCACAACGGTGGCTCCAGCCCCGGCGGAACACTTTCGGCCCCTGGGGAGGCTTCCTTCCTGCCTTTCGCAGACGGCGCTCACGTAGTCAACCCACGTCACCGCGGGCCCATGGGCATTTCGTTCCATATAGGCGAGCCCGGGCGGCGTCAGGGTCCCCACCTGCTTTGGCTCAAGTTCCCAAACCTGGTGCAACGGTACCGTTAGGAAATACGCGCCAGCCGCCGGGAAGCTATGCCCCTCGACAACGTCCCCGGGCCGCAGCTTGATGGTGGGCTGGCACCCGGGGGCAGTTGTCAGCACGACCCCCCTGCATACGTCATCTTCCACCTGCGTTACCACAAACAGGGCGCACTGCTGCGTGAGCTGGTCTTCGCAACTTTTGAGCGGGCGGGCCCAGTCCGGATATAGCGGCCGATGCCGAAAGGGGTAGATCCCTCCCCGTACGTACACGGGAGCATTCAGATTACTACACATGGCGCCGGGAATAATTTTCGCGCCCGTAAAGGTACGGCACCTGGGGAAGCAATTCGTACTAGGAGGGGTGTTGTCAAACAAATAGGGGAAAACCTCCGAGTCCGTAGCCAACTGGCGTGGTTACTCGTGATAAGGGGCAAAAGCGGCGTAAGAGCCTCGAAAACCCGATGGTCTTACACGCTCCTTAACGCCATTGAAAGAGGATAGCGAAAACGAACGTTAAGGCTATCGTATTGGTCACATGCCAGGTGAAATATTGTCAAACAGAGCGCTAAGGGGTCGCACAATAGTAGGAACGGAAAACAACGTTAGGGAAATTCGGCGAGCTGTTCCTGCCAGTTGGCGGGGTCGCGGAGTGGCCGGAGTTCGCCGGCGGCCACGTATTCAGGTAGGGTAAAGTCGTAGCGGCCCAGCATGTTGACGTGTTCGTGCAGCAGCGGCGAGAGGCGGGCCACATCGCTCAGTTCCGGGGCTCCTTCCTTAACCTGATGCTCTTCCAGGGCCTGTTGCAAATAGCGCGTGTTCCACAGAACCAGAGCATTGACGACCAGGCCGAGCGCCCCCAGTTGGTCTTCCATGCCCTCGCGGTAGCGTTGGCGCAGCTCGCCTTTCTTGCCGTGGAAGATGGCCCGGGCCACGGCGTGCCGGCCCTCGCCCCGGTTGAGTTGCACCAGGATGCGTCGGCGGTAAGCCTCGTCCTGCACGTAGGCCAGCAGGTATAGCGTTTTCTCGACTCGCCCCAGTTCGGCCACCGCCCGCCCCAGGCCCGAGAGCGCGCCCGCCCGCTGCAGGGTGCGCATGACGGCCGTGGCCTTGACCTTGCCCAGTTTAAGCGAGCCGGCCAGCCGCAGTAGGTCGTCCCAGTGGTCGTAAATCAGGCGGGCATTGACTACGTGGCGACCTAACTCGTTGAGGGGGCCGTAGTCATCCTCTTTTTCCAAGCGCCAGAAGCGCTGGTCCGCTAAGTCGGCCAGGCGGGGGCTGAAGCGGTAGCCCAGCAGCGAAAACAAGCCGAATACAACTTCACTGAAGCCGTGCGTGTCGGTCATGATTTCGCGCGGGTCCAGGCGGGTTTGCTGTTCCAAGAGCCCGGCCAGCACAAACAGCGAGTCGCGCAGGGTGCCGGGAATGACGATGCCGTGGAAGCCCGAGAACTGGTCGCTGATGAAATTGTAGTACGTAATGCCGCGCTCGGCCGCGTAGTATTTGCGGTTCCAGCCCGCGTGCAGCGTGCGCACGGGCACTACGAAGCGCATCCCGTCGGCCGAGGCTACCTCCCCACCGCCCCAAACCTGGGCCAGCGGCAGGCCGGCCTGCCCGTCGACGAGCCGGGCATTGGCGGCGGTGAGCGTTTCCACCCGCAGGTAGTTTTGCTGCACCCACGAGAGGCGCGCCAGCGTCAGGGCCGGCACCTCGGCCCGGGCGACGCTTTTCAGGCCGATGTTGCAGGCCTGGGCTAGTAGGACCGCGCAGAGACTGAGCGGCAGGTCAGCGGCGGGCTAGCCGTCCGAGAGGTGCGTAAAGGCCCCGGTAAAATCAGTAAACGCATCCACCTCCCGCAGCAGGGCCGCCAGCTCGACGGGGGGCAGGCGGACGCTCAGCAGCTGGCGTAGGCGCGTCAGGTCGGCCGATTCGGCTTGTGCGGCTAGCGGAGTGAGCACGATAGTGGCCTGCCCATCTTCTTGGAGTACCTGCAAGGCGGTGTTGTCGGCCAGGTTATCGCCCACCTGCTGATACGCGGTACGCAGCTGCTGGCGGAGGCGGTCCAGCTCCACGGCGGGGTCGGTCGAGCGGTCCAGCGCGCGGGCCACGGCCTCGCGGGAGGTCTCCCAGGCTTCGCCGCGTAGTAATTCGGCCCGCGGGTCGCCATAGCGTTCACCACCAGGCGCGAACACTTCCCGGCGGCGCAGGGCCTGGTGCAGCCGGTCGAGCACGCACAGCGTATAGGCCTGCGGATTTACTTCGCCTTTAACTGGAAACACCCGCCGCGCCCAGCTTTTGGGTACCACCGGGCGCGGGGCCGCGGCCCACTTGGGCCGGCCCCGGCCGCCGGCTTCCTGGGCTTTGAGAAAGCGCCAGGCCTCGAGCAGCGGCTTGGCTGAGGGCGTCCCCTCCAGCGAAATGCCGGCCAGCAGCGCGGGCAGAAAGCGCCGAACTGAGGCATAGCTGCCGCTGAGCACTTGCAAGGCGGGGTCGTCGTCGCGGGCCAGGTTTTGCACGACCTCGGCGGCGGCCCGCAACTGGGTTTCGCCTACCCTGTCAAGCACCTGCTGGCGCAGTGTGGCCGCAGGTACCGCCTCGTCCAGCAGGATGCACACGGCTTGGTGCAGCACCAGTGCCGCCTCGTCCAGGTCCTTGAGCGTGCGCAGTCGCTCGCGCCGACGACGGGTTTCCCCGCGCAGGGCCAGCGTGGTCAGCAGGTTGTCAAACAGGTCGAGCACGTCGTCGGTGGCCGTGCGCTCCAGGGTTTGCACGAACACGAGCAGGGTGGCGTGGCGGCGCTCCTCGCCCAGACGACTCAGCGGCTGGGCCCAGGCCAGCTGGGC
The DNA here is from genome assembly GCF_017571525.1 of Hymenobacter sp. BT559. Classification (GTDB taxonomy): domain Bacteria; phylum Bacteroidota; class Bacteroidia; order Cytophagales; family Hymenobacteraceae; genus Hymenobacter; species Hymenobacter ginsengisoli. The sequence goes on from NZ_JAGETY010000016.1 coordinate 66,126, forward strand.
GTGGCGGGCCAGCCGCGTCAACCGCGCTTCCGGTAAATCCTGCACGGGCACTGCGCTCACGCCCACCGCCCGAATCTGGTCCAGCCGCCGCAGGGCGGCCACCAGGGCCGGGCCCGACACGCGGGTGGGCGGGGTGCGCAACAGCTCCAACGGGGTCAGTCGCTCGCCAGGTGCGGCGACCAGCAACGCATCCAACAGGTCCCGCTGCACACCGCTGAGCCGCGCCTGCACCTGCCGATAAAGCGCCCGGCCGGTGCGCTCGCGCACCCGCGCAAGCAGGCGGGCCAGCAGCGAGACACCCGGCAATACCACGCGTTGGGCCACCAGATGCGCCGTGGCTAAATCGAAGAGTATACTCGGTCGCACAGTGCTCGTGCTCACCTGGGCGTAGAGCCAGCGGGTCAATCGAAAAGCCTGCCGGCCCTCGAAGACCCGGTAGTCCAGGTAGGCCACCAGCTGGGCCTGGTGGTCGTAAATCGTGTTGGGCCGGGTGTAGCGGAGGTGCCAGTCGTCGCTGGACACCTGCAACTGCTCTGCCAGGGTGCGTACCACCATGGCCGGCGCCTGCGTGGGCGCGGGCAGAAAGGTGCCCAGAAACCGCAGAGTGCAGAGCTGCACGGCGCAGCCGAGCCGGGTATGCGGCAGACGGTAGGTGGCCAGAAACGCGACATCCGCGGGACTCAGGTAAAAGAAGCGGGCGAGCTGCTCCGGGCTGGGGTCGGCGTGGTAGCGTCCGTAGCGGGCGGCTTGCTCGTCGCTGAGAAATTCGACCGGCATGAACGAGAGAAGGTTTTTTGGGATGTTCCTGCCTATATAATGAGGGCCCTTACTGGCCTCCTACCCGCCGCTTTTCCTCCTCCGCGCCATCCGCACGGCGGCTGGCAGCCAGTTGGTTGCTTCCCAAACGGTAGCTGAACGAAAGCGTCGCTACCCGCGAGTCCCGACTCTGGGTGAAATTATCCACGTAGTTATCATACGTCGAGGCAGCAATGTTCCGGTTGGTGTACAGCACATCAGTCACGTTAAACTTGAGGGTTCCCTGACCCTTTAGCAGGCTTTTTTGGGCCCCGATGGTCAAATCGCCGTTGGCACGGGACGTAATAAAGCCGTAGATTTCAGGCGACTGGTAGGTGGCACTCAGGTCAACGCTCCAGCCCTGGCCCAATGCCAGGGTGTGCGTACTGCTCAGGTTAATCGAGGGCTTAGCCCGGTTGAGGGTGGTACCAGCCAGGTCGCCCGTAAAACGACTGTAGTAGAAGACGGCGCTGTTGTATATCGACCACGCTTTACTAGGCGTGAGTGGCACCGTGAGCGTGAGGGCGGCGTAGTGCTGGGCCCCCAGATTGACGGGACGGGCCAATACAAAGCGGCTCGTGGCGGTGGCGGGCTGCACCACAATTAGGATGGGGTGTTGCGTGTTGCTGTAGCTGAGGCCAACGGTATATTTTTGCAGATAAGTGTGCGTCACTTCCGCGTTGTAGCTGGTTTGGGGAAGCAACGCTGAGTTGCCCGAGCGGTAGGTGGTCGCGTTGAGGTAGATGCGGAAGGGGTTAAGCTGGTCGTAGCCCGGACGGTCGAGGCGGCGGCTCAGGGCCACCGTCAGCTCGTGCCGGGGCGAAAACGTGTATTTGAGTGAGGCGCTGGGAAACAACTGAACATACTGGCGGTCAAAGCGCTGATTGCCCACTTCCTGCACCCCCTGGGCGCTTGTCTGCTCGGCCCGCAAGCCCGCCTGCCAGGTAGCCCGCGCCCCGGTTTGCTGCCAGTTCAGGTAAGCTGCCCGAATGTTCTCCGTGTAGCGAAACTGATTGGTTTGGGCCGTGTCCAAGGTCGTGAGACCATTGCTGGTCTGCTGAAATACGGCATCGTTAACGGACTGGACCTGGCTGATTTTCAATCCCCCGGACAGGCGCTGCTGGTGAGCCAGCGGTTGCACGTAGTCGAGCTGAGCAGTGAGCAGGCGGAGGTTGCCCGATTGGTCACTGCTCAGCAGGGTGGGAGCCACGCTGCCCGCATCGAGCAACGCCGCCAACCCTTGCTGCCGGCCGAGTCGGTACGTGGCATAGTTGGCGTCCGCGGTTAGGACCCGGCTATTACTCGAATCCGCGAAGGCGTGGCGTAAGTTCAAATTAGCAGTAAGATTGGGGGTGCTGGCGTTGCGGTAGGACGGGGAGGTCAAGGCGCGGCTGAGGCTGCCGCTGGCATCGAGCAGCGTCACAGCGTTGGTCCCCGCTCCATTGCTTTGGGCAAGTTGACCTGTGAGCGCGGCCCCCAGCGTGGTCCGGCGCGTGAAGGCGTAGTCTACCCCAGCCTTCCAGTTGTGGGCCTGGGTGCGGGTGGCGGTAAAATCCTCCTGGTCGCTACCACCGGTAGGCTGGCCTTGGTCGTAAAACACCCGATGGCTGGTCAGGCGTAGGTACGTGCTGCGGGCGGCGTAGGTGTAAGCCCCGTAGGCATTAATTTTTCCCCGTCGGTAATTGCCAGTGGCCCCAGTGGTAAACCGGCCGTACACCCCGCGCCCATAGCCCAGGTTCAAGCTGCTATTCGCCCCCTGGCGCTGGTCTTTTTTGAGATTGATGGCGATAACGCCGGCCGTACCCTGCGCGTCGTAGCTGGCCGGCGGGTTGGTAATCAGTTCGATGGTGGCCAGCTGCTCGGCCGGCAGCGTGCGCAGATAGTCGGCCAGTTCAGTACCCGTCATGGGTTGACGCTTGCCATCAATGATAACAAGCAGGCCCTGTCTGCCGCGCAGCGCCAGGTTGTCGCTGCCGTCCACGGTTACGCCCGGTGCCCGCGTAAGCACGTCGAGCGCCGTATTGCCCGCCGCCAGCGGGGAGTTTTCTACGTTCACGATGGTACGGTCGGCCTGATGCTCAAACAGTGGTTTTTGGCCCACTACTTTCACTTCTTGGAGTGCCGTAGCGGCACTGGTGCGCAGGCCCACCACGGGCAGAACCAGCCCCGTTGGGGGCAGCTCAAACGGGGCGCTCCAGTAACGCTCGTAGCCGACCTGTGCCACCGATACCAGGTAGCGACCCCCGGCGGGGGCACCCAACAAAAAGGTCCCTTTCGCGTCGCTAAACTCCGACTTGGTCACAGTAGAATCCGTGACCCGGTGCAGGGTGATGGTCGCAAACTCGACGGGTAGCCCGGCGGGGTCACGTACCGTGCCGGTGACGAGCGCCGTGCCCTGACCGAAGGCGGACAACGTGCCGCCCACCGCCCAGCTTAGCAGGAGGAAGCAGGCCATCCGTCGCCACTGGCGGCAGCGCCGGATAAGCGGAGGAGTAGCGGAGCAAGGGCTGAAAAGGGGGAGAGCAAGGCAACGGCGCACGGTGGGTTCTGGGCTGGTAAAACGATGCCGCAAAACTCCCGCTAGTTCTCTACCCCCATGCCCCAGTACATACAGTGGCCTGCCCCAATCTATGATTTGGGGCGGGTCAGTTCGCTGGGGGCCTGCCCCACCACCTTCTTAAATACCCGGTTAAACGTTGAGCGTGAGTTAAATCCGCTTTCCAACGCCACCCCTACCAGCGAGTAGTGCGCAAAGCGGGGGTCGGCGAGTAAGCGTTGCGCTTCCCGCACCCGGTAGGCATTCACGAAGTCGTTGAAGTTCTGCCCGCAGCCGGAATTGATGACCTTGGAAAGCAGGCCAGGCGTGATGCGCAGCCGCTTGGCCACTTCCGTCAGGGTCAGTTCGGGTTCCAGCCAAGGCTGCTGCTCGGCCATCAGCGTTAGCAGTTTGTCCCGCCAGGCCAGCAGTTCCGGGGTCAGTGCTACCGCTAGTAATTCGGCCTCGGGCGATGCTTGGCTGGCCGAGACGTCTGCCAGCGGGGCCGGGTTTGGTTCGGCGGCCGGCTCGGGAGAGGCGGGTAAGTCGGGCGCAGCGTCGAAGCGTAGCGGGGTGGTAGCCGCGGCGTAATTGGCTTGCAGCCCGACGGCAATCAGCCAGTAAACGAGCAGCCCGCGCAGGAAGAAGTAATTCCAGGAAGCCGCATCACTCAGGCCAACCTTCCAGTTCACCAGTGTAAAGAGTTGGCTCAGTACTAACGCCAGCACCTGCACCAATACCAGTTGCCGCAACCCGGCAAAGCGTAGGCGCTCGATATCCGAAAAGTTATCGTGGAGGTACCGGGTGTAGCGTCGGTAGTCGGCTAGCACCCGCCAGCAGTAAGCCGGCAGTAGCACGTACTGGGCATAGCCGAGGTAGTGGGCAACGGCTTCCGCCGCTACTAAGGCCGGCCCTTTGGTACCCGCCTGCACCGGGTGGAGCAGGCCCCGTATGCCCGGGAGCCACAGCAAGTCGTAGCCCAGCGCCCCGGCGAGCAGCCCGAATTGCAGCAGACCCGGCAGCAAATGCAGCCAGACCCGTGGCAATAGCCGGAATTCCTGGCTGGTCAGGCTCCGAAAATAGAGGTAGTAGGCGGGCCCCAGTAGCAGATTGAGTTGCCAGGGTATGTAAAACAGGACCGTCGTGTACCCGTCGTGGCTGTCGTACCAGCCGGCGTAGGCCAGCATCTGCTGCGCGATGCTCAGCGTCGGTACGGCCAACAGCACGGCCAGCAGCGCATCGGTCAGGGTACTGCGCCGCAGTGCGCGCAGCAACAACCAGCCCGTGGCAATGCTACCCGTTACCGCCGCCGGCAGCAACAACGAGCTATGAGCTCCAAAATTAAATAACATAGACACCTTATGTGACGGAATAAACTTACCTCCTACCCAAAGCCTTAAGTAGCCCCGGCGCTGCCACCGGTGGGGACACCCAGATGCGCGAGGTAGCGGTAAATGGTGGCGCGGCCGACGCCGAGTAGCTGGCCAATTTCGGCCACCGTCTTATCCTGCTGTAGGTACAGCGTCTTGGCGGCCTGGGCCTTGGACAGGGCTTCTTTCGACAAGCCTTTGGGCCGGCCGCCCTGCCGGCCCCGCGCCCGCGCGGCCGTGAGCCCGGCTTTCGTGCGCTCGCGGATGATGTCGCGCTCAAACTCGGCCAGCGAGGCAAACAGGTTAAACATGAGCCGGCCCTGGGCCGTGGTCGTATCCAAGTGGTCGTGCAGGCTTACGAAGTGGATGCCTTTCTCCTGGAAGCCCGTCACCAGCATTACCAGGTCTTTGAGCGAGCGGCCCAGCCGGTCGAGTTTCCAGACTACGAGCGTATCGCCAGCGCGTAGCCGGCTCAGCAGCAGTTGCAGCTGCGGCCGGTCCTTGGAGGAGGAGGCTTTCTCCTGGATGAGGTCCGTGCAGCCGGCCGCCTGCAGGGCGTCGACTTGTAAATGCAACTGCTGGTCCTGGGTGCTGACGCGGGCGTAACCGACTTTCATGGGCTTTTGTCTTATGAAGTCACGGCGACGAAGATACGCGAACGTAGTTTCGTGAGACCAGCGAATAAGACATTTTCCTGGGCCATTTCTCCAGCCTTCTTACTGGGGCCTGGCGTCGCGTGGAAACGGTCGTTTTTTAAGACGTCTCGCCCGCTGGTCTCGTCCGGAAATAAGTTGACCGTTTGACGATAGTCCGAGCCTGGGCTGACCAGTTCGGTGGTAGTCCTAAAAGTACTTCATTCTGGCGGTTCGGTAACCGGCGGTTTATAGTAGTTTTTCCCAGTGCCGTTCCAGTGGTCCCCAACTGCGGTGCGCCTCGTTCGGGCTTTGCATCGCGCAGCTTAGGTGGGGGCGTTTGTAGTTGTAGAGAAACACCGCTCGTTCGAGGTGTTGAGCGGCCTCATCGAGCGAGCGTACGGGATAATGACTCAAGTATTCTTGCTTCAAGATGCCGTTCACCCGTTCGGCCACCGGATTTTCCAATGGGTCGGAGTTTTCAGTCATGCTCACCTGCACGTGCCACGCTGCGAGGGGGGCCAGGTATTCCTGACTGCAATACTGGATGCCGCGGTCACTGTGGTGAATCAAATGGCGACCTGCTTTCTTGGTGAGTTGTTTTAGAGCCATTTCTAACGCCCGGCGGCAGTGGACGGTGGCCAGCGTCTCGGCCACGGCGAAGCCCATAATGCGGTGCGAGTAGGCATCGGTGAGCAGCGAGACGTACAGGCAACCGGCTTCGGTAAACCAGTACGTGATATCGGCCACCCAGACCTGATTGGGCCGCAGCGGGGTTAGGTTCTTAATCAGATTCGGGTACTTGCGGAACTGATGCCGGGAGAACGTGGTGATAGTCTTGCGCTTGCGTCGGCGAATGAGTAAGTTGTTGGCAGCTAGTATATCAAATAGCGCATCGCGGCCCAGCTTGATACCCTGGCTGACCAATGGTTCTTTCAGCAGATAGTAGAGCTTTTTGCCGCCCATACGGGGGTGGTCTTCCCGTACCTGGGCCACCAAGTCCAGCACGCGCTGGTCGCGCTCTTCGCTGGTGAGCTGCCGATGTTCGTGTTGGTAGTACGCCTGCCGGCTGAACCCAAATAGCCCGCTCATCCGCCGCAGGCAAAACCGCGGATGGCTTACTCGCAGGAGTTGGACTACTTGGTACCGGACTTTTTTTCGAGACTCACCCCGAGTTCCTGCTCGGCCACGCGGATAACGGTCTTGTAGTAAAGCACCTGCAGTTCGGCCTGTTCCAGCTCTTTTTCAAGCTGTTTGACGCGACCGGCCAGCGTGTCGGCCGTCTGGGCCACGCGCTCGACGAGCGTCGCTGCTGGTTTGGGGGCAGACTCTTCCATGGCCTGTGTACGGACCAACTCTTCCTGCTGCACACGTTCCAGCCACTGGGTGACTGTCTTGCGCGTCAGCACCTGATACTTGGCCATGGCCGACTCGATGGTGTGGCGGCCGAGGGTGATTTCCTCGACCATCTGGCGCATTTTCAACTCATGCACTTGGCTGCGAAATAAAAATAAGTGCTCCATCTGTAGGGGGTTGATGGTCAACTCATTTTAGGACAAGACAGCTATAAATTCAGGTGGACCCAAACCCGGCCGACCAGCTCTCCCTACCGTTGTTTTCAGTTCCTACTATTGTGCGACCCCGCTAACTATAAAATTCAGCTGACTGTGCACCCGAGTCGGAGGTTTTGCCCTATTTGTTTAACAACACCCAAAGTACACGAATAGCCGAAGCCCCGGTGGGGGCAGCAGTTTCGTTGGCGAAGACACTCCTGTTCCGCCAGTGGTTATTTTTGCAGGCAGTTTCCTTGTGCCCGTGCCGCTACGTTTCTTGCTGCGTCTGCTCATCCTGTTGCTAGGTATTTTTTACCTCGACACGGTGTGCCAAACCGATGCGGAAGATGCGCGTGCTTACTACGCCCGGGGGATTCAGGAATACGTAGCCGCCCCGGAGGCCGTCGCGGTGGTAGCTCCAACCGTCCGTCCTACGGCGCGGGCACGCGTCTGGGGTGGGGTCGAAATGTCCCGGCGCCGCACTCGTTGGCAGCGCCAGCGCGTCGCCCTGGCTACCCCCTGCCCGCGTCCGGCGCTGCCCCCCATTCAGCGCTGGCTGCGGTGGGGTGTGCTGCAAGTCTGAGCAAGCTCGGTTGCCCGAAAACCGGCGCGCGGAAGCCCCCGCCGGCCAGTGCCCCCACTTGTATAGCTACTCGGACGCCCCGCGTCCCACTCCCCCCATGAAATTTTTGGTTTTCCTGGCGCTGCTGCTTAGCAGCGCCGGCGCCGCCGTGGCCCAAAGCCAGCTGCGCGTATTGGTGCGCGATGCGCTCACGCATACCCCCCTGCCCGGCGTGACCGTGGCCATTCCGACACTCCACACCGGGGCCGCGACGGATGCTAGCGGCCTGGCGACTTTGCCCAGCGTGCCCAACGGCTCCCAGCAGGTCGTATTCTCCAGCCTGGGCTATGCCCCGCGTACCCTGTCGCTTACGCTACCTCAATTCACGACTGGACCCCTGCTGGTGGAGCTGACGGCCAGCGCGGCGGCCATCGAAGAGGTGGTGGTAACCGCCACCCGCACCAACTCCCGCCTTGAGGACCAGCCCGAGCGCATCGAGGTGTTGGGCGAGGAGGAGATGCGCGAGGAAGGCGGCATCAAGCCCGGCAACATCGCCTCGCTGCTCAACGACATTGCCGGTACCCAGGTGCAGCCCACTTCGCCCACCACCGGCAACGCGGACTTGCGCATCCAGGGCCTGCAAGGCCAGTATTCCCAGATTCTGCGCGATGGACTACCGCTCTACGGCGGCTTTGCCGGCAGTTTCGGCCTGCTGGCCGTACCCCCGCTGGACCTGCGCCAGGTGGAGTTGCTGAAGGGCTCGAACTCGACCCTGTATGGGGGCGGGGCCATTGCGGGCCTGGTGAATTTAGTGAGCAAAACTCCCACGCTCGGCACGCCGCAGTTCACGGCCACCCTTAACCAGACCACGCTGCGGGAAACCAACCTTAATGGCTTTGCGGCCCAGCGCGGGCAGCAATGGGGCTACTCCTTTTTCGGGGGTCTCACCCGCCAGCAGGACGTGGACGTGGACGGTGACGGCTTCGTGGACGTGCCCCGCGTGCACAGCCTCACGGTGCACCCGCGGCTGTTTTATTACCCAAATGCGCACAGCCAACTCGCCGTGGGCTACACCGGCACGTTTGACGAGCGGCGCGGCGGCGACCAGACCGTGCTGCGCGAAGGCCCCGACGCGGCCGGCGGGCACGTCTACTTCGTGACCAACACCAGCCAGCGCCACACCGTCGATGCCGTGTATACCAACGATAGCGTCGCGGCCGGCCGCTTAACCCTGAAAGGCGTTGTAACCCGGTTCAGCCGGGCCGTGCAGACCAACACGGTGGACTTTGGGGCCGACCAGACTACCTACTACACCGAGGCGAGCTACCTGCGCCCGCTCGGTCCGCAGCATACACTGGTTGTCGGTGGCAATGTCAACGGTGAGCGCCTAATCACCCCGGCGAGCAGCGCTACGCCTTTGTTGAGCCCTTATACCTACGGCACCGTGGGGGGATTCGTCCAGGATGACTGGCACCCCACTGCCCGGTTTAATGTGCAGGCCGGCTTTCGACTGGACCACCACAACCAGTACGGCACCTTCCCGCTGCCGCGCCTGGCGGTGCGCTACCAGCTAAGCGAGGCCTTCACGGCCCGCCTCAACGGCGGCCTGGGCTACCGCGTGCCGGTGCCCTACGTCAACAGCCTCGACGAGCGCGAGTACCCGCAGATTCAGCCCCTGCAAGGGCTGCGGGCCGAAACGTCGCAAGGGCTGAACGGCGACCTCAACTACCAGCACGTTATCCCCCACTTCGATGATGACGGAGCGCCGCTCATCCTGAGTCTGAACCAGTCCTTTTTCTATACCCGGCTGCAAGACCCCTTGGTGCTGCCTGACGGCACGGCCGGCAATGGCCTCTACCAGCCCGGCAGCGGCCCGCTGAGCTGGCAAAACGCCGCAGCCCCCGTCGTGACCAAAGGCCTGGAAACCTACCTGCGGGTGCGCGTAGACGAAACGGAGCTGTATCTGGGCTACGTGTACACCGACGCCCGCCGGCAGTACGACCCGGTAAATCCGCATGTCGAGCTAGCCGCCCGCCACAAGTTCGCGGCCGTGGGCACGGTGGAGGTCAGCGACAATTTTGGGGCGGGGCTCGAAGCCGCCTATACTGGCCAGCAGTACCGCTCGGACGGCACTACGACACCTGGCTACCCCATCTTCGCGGCCCTGCTGCGCTACCGGCTGGGGCCCTGGACGCTGGTGCTCAACGGGGAAAATCTGCTCGACTACCGCCAGACCCGGCACGAGCGCGTGGTACTGCCTCCTTACGGCAACCCCGTTTTTCGGGAATTGTGGGCTCCGGTCGAAGGCCGGGCTATTAACCTGTCGCTGAATTGGCGCTTCGGCGCCACGGGCTTTTAAGCGCCGCGTCGGGGACAAGTTGACGGTTCCGCCTCGTTTTCGTAGTAGCCTTTCTTTGCGGAATCTATGCAGCGCTTTGCCTACCTCACCCGCGCCGTCTGGCTGCTCTCGCTCATCAGCCTGTTTACCGACCTGGCCAGTGAGATGCTCTACCCGGTCATGCCGCTGTATTTGCAATCCATTGGCTTTTCGGTATTCTTCATCGGCCTGCTCGAAGGCGTGGCCGAAGCCGTGGCCGGCCTGAGCAAGGGGTATTTTGGCCAATGGTCCGACCGTCTCGGCCAGCGGGCACCCTTCGTGCAGGGGGGCTATGGGCTGAGCGCGCTGAGTAAGCCCCTGCTCGCCGTGCTGGCCACGCCCGCCTGGGTGTTGCTGGCCCGAACCCTTGACCGCCTGGGCAAAGGCCTGCGCACCGGGGCCCGGGACGCGTTGCTGGCCGACGAAACCACGCCCGCCGACCGGGGTAAGGTATTTGGCTTCCATCGGTCTATGGATACGCTCGGGGCCGTGTTTGGCCCGCTGGCCGCGCTGGCCTGGCTGGCGGCCCACCCGGGCCAGTTCCGGCCCCTGTTCCTGTGGGCATTTGTGCCCGGGGTGTTGGCCGTGGGCCTCACCTTCGCCCTGCGCGAGCGGCAAGCGATGCCTTCGGGCCGGCCGGTCATGCCGTTCTGGGCCTCGTTTGGCTACTGGCGGGTGGCCTCCCCGGCGTACCGGCGCGTGGTGGGCGCGCTGCTGGTATTCGCCCTCTTCAACTCCTCCGACGCCTTTCTGCTGCTGCTGGCCCGGCAGCGGGGCCTCTCGGCCACGGCCGTCATCGGCTGCTACATTCTCTACAACCTGACCTACGTGCTCAGCGCCTGGCCCCTGGGCCACCTAGCTGACCGACTGGGCCCGCGTCGCTTACTGGTGGCGGGCTTTCTGGCGTTCGCAGGCGTGTACGGGGGCCTGGCGCTGACCACCAACGCGTGGGCCATTGGTGGGCTGTTTGCCGTTTACGGGCTCTATGCCGCCGCCACCGAAGGCGTCGGCAAGTCATGGGTGAGCACCCTCTGCGCCAAAGCCGATGCGGGGGCGGCCCTGGGTACCCTCGGGGGCCTGAGCAGTTTAGCTGCCTTGGGTGCCAGTGCCGTCGCGGGTCTGCTGTGGCAGTGGCAGGGGTCAGTCCTGCCCTTTGGCTTGGCGGCTATTGTAGCCATTGGCACTGCCCTCTACCTGGCCCAACTTCGTTTAAGCACTTCCATCCCTGGTTAACCCATGTCCTCCCCCGAAGCTGCCCCCACCAATCGCGAGCGCGCCGAGCGCGGCCAGACCTCCACTTTGCTCGGCATCGGGGCCAATGTGGCCCTGGTACTCGGCAAGGGCACGGCTGGCGTGCTCGGCCATTCCTACGCCCTCATTGCCGAAGCCATCGAGTCAGGTACCGACATTTTCAGCTCCCTCATCGTGTGGCTGGGCCTGCGCACCGCTGCCCGCGAGCCCGACGAAAATCATCCCTACGGCCACGGCAAAGCGGAGCCCCTGGCCGCCATCATGGTAGCCGTGGCCTTGCTGGGGGCCGCAGCCTATATCGCTACTGAGGGTGTCATCCATATCATCACACCCCATCAGCTGCCCGCCCCCTTCACCCTGGCGGTGCTGGCCGTAGTCATTGCCATTAAGGAAACCCTCTACCGCCGGGTGAATAAAGTCGGCGAAGAAGTAGACAGCAATGCCGTGAAAGCCGACGCCTGGCACCACCGCGCCGACGTCATCACTTCCTGTACCGCCTTTGTAGGAATCAGCATTGCCCTTATTGGGGGCAAGGGGTGGGAGGCGGCCGACGACTGGGCCGCGCTGGTGGCCTGCTGTTTTATTGTCTACAATGCCTACCACATTTTCCGCCCGGCCTTCGGCGAAATTATGGACGAGGCCCCGGCCGGTACCTGGGCCGAAGACGTGCGCGCCCTGGCCGAAGCCGTGCCCGGGGTGGTGGCCACCGAAAAGTGCTTTGTGCGCAAGATGGGCTTCGAGTACTTCGCCGACCTGCATGTGATAGTAGACGGCCGCATCAGCGTGCGCGAAGGCCATGACATTGCCGGGGCCGTCAAAGCCGCCATCAAGCAGGCCAAGCCCGCCGTTTACAACGTGCTGGTCCACATCGAGCCTTCCGAGCAAGACCACTACTAGCAGGCGGTGCAAAGCCAGCGCGCCGCCGTGGAGCACCTTAAAAAGGGCGAACACGAGAAAGTCGCTCTTCACGGCTATACCGCCTACGGCTGTGCATCCCCCACCAAGAAGCATGTTAAGGAAGCCGCTCTGCACTGCTCGCAAGAGCACGGAGACCACGAGTGGCTGCACGCCCATGAGCGAGGCGGGGACCAATAGCTCCTTCTACCAAACCAAAAAGTCCGTCTATTGCATAATAGACGGGCTTTTTGGTTAATTCTTAACCTATGCCGGAGGCTATTTAGTAGCGGGATTGGAGTCTCAACGCCTCTAGCCAGGCTCTTTTTAGCTTTTTTCTCGTCAGAGCCAGTGGCAAATAATAGCTGCTGTACCTGCTTGCGGGCTTGCCGGCCCTCCGCACGTGTTGCCAAGATAGCCTGCTTGGCCTGCCGCACAAAAACAGCGTTGCAGTACTTGACCTTTCTAATAGTCTTGAGGAGCGTGTAAAAGCATCCTTTCTCTCTACTCTTACTACGCGTTTATGCCTTATAGAGCGATTTCTAGGTCAGGGTACAGGTTTTGTTCTGGCGTTCGCCTCACCCCCCGGCCCCCTCTCCAAAAAGGAGAGGGAGCCAGTCTGGCAAAAAGTCTACACTGACTAGGAATCCGCTCTAGGTAGCATTCAAGGCGCTTGGCTGCCAAGTCGGAGGTTTCGCGCAATTTGTTTAACAACACTCATAATTCAGAAACAAGGATTAGCGAAAGTGATACCGCAGCCCAATGCTGGCCAGAAGGGGCCAGTGGTCGATAAGCGGATTGTTGAACAGGTAGCCTTTCGTGCCCGTGGCAACCCACGAGAGGCGGTTGCCCAAGAAGAAATCGGCTTCGAGGCCGGCCTGTGGGCCATAAGTGAAGCGTTGGGGTTCGGCCGAGCCGGTAGCCAGCTCTCCGGTGTTTTTCTGGTTGGTCGACTCGTAGCCTGCACCTGCACCCACCAGCAGATGCACGTAGACTGCCTCCCCGAGGTGGAACAGTTGAGGTGAAAGAAGCACGCGGCCCAGGTAAACCGAGTATTCTCCGCGAGTAGTCAGGGTGCCGTGTTCGTACCCGCCGCTCAGGCGCAGGGCCAGGCGGTCGGTGAGCATGGGCGTATAGCTCAGCTCGTAATAGTTGCCGGTTTCCGAACGGCCGATGTGCGCGCCCCAGGATGCAATGTGTTTAACATGGCGCTGGGCCGAGGCCGGCATGATGCCGGCCTCGGCCAGTAGAAGCATTAGCAAAAGAAGCTTTTTCATACTAGCTAGCGCGGCCGGTTACGGTCCATTTTAATGAGCGCGTTGCGGCTGAGCGTCGAAGCATACACCGCTTCGGCGGCCTGGTGGGCCGGCCCAGCCTGCGAGGCCTCCATGAACAGGCGGTCGCCCTGCTCGCGCAACTGCATGGCCTTAATCATGTTGTCGTTCGAGGAATTTAGCGCGGCAATCCGCTCCCCCTCCGTCATGGCATAGCGTCCCGGGTTTTTCAAGGTGGCCTGCATCTCCACGCTCTGCGCGGTCATCTCATCGGCAATCTTGTAGTAGTTCACGGCCATCGCCAGCTTGCGCTTTGCCATCATCTCCTCAGCCGCAAACAGGGAAACCGTCGACTCCTCGCGCTTGGCCTGGTACTGGTCGCTGGTCATGTTGCCATTGGGGTCGGACGAGCTGGCCCCAAAGCGGGAGAACACGTCGTACATGGTGTTCACGTCCTGCACGGGGTTGGTCAGCTGCAGGGCCTGCCGCAGGCGTTGCGCTTTGGCATAGACGGGCATCATCTGGTTGGTTTGGGTGCGGCCGGACATGGAGAGGGCCCGCGCAAACAGCTCCTGCGGGTTGGAGAGACGCAAGTCCTGAATGTTTTGCACCTTGCGCAGGTCCGCCTGAATCTGACGCTGCAAGTCCAGGCCCTGCGACGTCAGGTCTTTTACCTGGCCGGTAATGTCTTTCGTGACGCCGGCAATTTGCCGGGCGTCCTTGACCACCTGGTAGTTTTTTACGGTTTCGGCCCACTCCCCCAGCTGCTTGGCAAACTGGCCTATGTGGACGCCCATGTGCAGCGGGTCATTGACCACCATCTGTGCCCGGGCTTTGCCGGCCGGGGCCAGCAGCAACGCGCCGGCCATCATGGCCGGAAAAAGAGTCTTTTTCATTGTCGTAGAATGGGTGAAAGGAAAGCATTAGCGTCCCGACGCCGTGGCCGGCCCCAACTGGCCGGCGGCCGCCGTGGTAATCAGCAGGGGGTAGCCATCGGGCAGCAGCACGTCCCGCAGCTTGGTGCGGCTTTTCGGGCGGCTGAGCACGCCCAGGGCCACGCGCCCACCCACGCCCACCACCGAGTTCGCCGCCGAGGCCGAGCGGTCGATGGCGGTGCTGATTTCCTGAGTGGACTGCTGCTGCAGGTCCTGGCCGGCCAGGCTGGCATCCTTGGCCACCCGCTTGACGGGGTCAATCATGATACCGGGCAGGTAGTTGTAGTCGTAGATGCTGGCTGCGACCCGGGTGGGCCCGAGGCGGTTTACTTCAAGCATGACGTGGTTGGTGCCCACGCTGGCAATGCCAGCGAAGACCGAGTTCTTAGGGAAGGTCACGCCCGACACCACGGCATCTTCCTGCAGCCGCAGCAGCACGACGGAACCCGTGCGCACCTTTTGCTCGCCGTTGATGACGCACTTGAAAAACACGTCGGGTGCCAGCTCGGCCTGGCTGCCCTGGGCCATCATCCGGGTGGAGCCAGCCACCTTGACGGTGTTAAAGCCGTCCATCCCCGGCGCGCTGGCGTGATTGGCCAGCGTCTGCGCGGCCGCTTTGGGGTCGCGAAAGCGCTTGCCCGTCATGCGCTCGTACACGGCCCGGGTTTCGGGCGGCGAACTGCCCAGCATGGCCAGTACGTCCGGGTCCGTCTCAAACGGTGTTCCGTCCGTGTCGGTCGCCGGCAGCAGGCCCGCCCGAAGGCCCCGCTCCGCCCGGGAGCTGGCCCGGCGGGCCGAGCTGCCCACCACCTGGCCGGGGCGCCGCCGGGGCACCACCAGCGTTTCCGAGCGATAGGAGCCCGTGGTTGGGTCCTGCAAGGTTGTTTCAATCGTGTCCACGTCGGCCGCGGCCAGCCGGGCTTCCTCCTGCCGGCGACGGGCAGCGAGGGTCGCCGCCGCGGCCCGCCGCTTCCGGCGCATGGCCTGGCCCATGGTATCGGCCACAAAGGCTTCCACTACCTCGTCGGTGTTGGGCCGGGCCAGGGCGTTCTGCGTCTCCTGCTCCTGCCGCCGCTGCTGCTCGATTCGCGCGGAGGGGGAAACCGCTTCGGCCGGCGCGGTGGGCGCGGCCTTGATTTCGGGCTCGATGTTTTCCGAAGCCGCCGCCACGACTTCCTTATGCTGCTGCGCGGCTTGGGTAGCCGAGCGCAACCAGAGAAAAAGCCCGCCGCCGACCAGCAGGACCAGCAGGCCGGTCAGGAGTATCCAGTTGTTGCGCAGTACCTCCAGCGGAGTTGCTTTGGGCTTGTCAGCAGCGGACCGCTCCGGCTTAAACCGCTCGTGCTCGTCGTGCTCGGACGAGGCCGTAGATGGGGGTTGTGCGTGTGGGTTGGCAGGTTCCATAGGGAGAACAGCGTTAGATGGTAGAAGCGCGATTGATGACCCGCGAAGGCACCGGCAGTACCAGCACCCGCGCCCCGTTAAGCTCGCGCAGCGTCACCTCCAGGTAGCCCCGGTCGGTGGCCGCGAAGAGCGGAATCGCATAGGTCAGGTAGCCGGTGGTGCGGCCCGAAACAACCTGGTTCGCCGCGCCGCCCGAGGGGGCCAGCGGACGGCGCGCCTCGTTCTTTTTCTTGGCCAGAAACTTCTTTTGGGCATTTTCGACCAACTGGAAGTCGGTGAAATCGACGTTATAATCAATTGCCGAGTGGTTGATGACTTTAAAGCGCAGGTAGGTAAAATCCTTGTCGTTGCGCACGTTGGCCAGCGAGAGCACCAGGTCGTTATCGACCACGGCCACCGCTTGGTGCTCCTCCCGGGACTTGCGGAGCGTGTTAAGCTTGCCCTCGACGGCGGCCTTCTTTTCCCGCTCCTTGTCCAGGGCCAGCTCATTTTCCGGGGCCGCCCCCGCGACTGCGCCGGTGCCGCTGCTCATACCCAGGGCGCCGTCTTTTTGAAAGTCGTAGAGCTGCAGCACGGGCCGGTTCACGTACACGAGCCGGCCCATCCAGTACTTGCTGCCAAAGCGGATGAGCAGGGGCGTCGGCGGCGCGGACTTGCGGCGGGCGCGCACAAACACGGCGTTGGCTTCAATCTTGACCAGGTAGTTGTTGGCCATGCCCACGTCGACCAGCGACACGGGGCCGCTAAAGACGAGATAGGTGGTGGAGCTATCCGATACGGCCACGTCAAGCAGCGTCGGCGTGGCATGGACTGCCGAGGAGGCCGGCTGCAACATGGCTGACGTGGGTTGAGCTAGTGTGGCCGAAGCCAGCAGCACCGGTAGGCTCAGGGTCAGCAGCAGTTTAGAAAACATAAGAATAGACGTTAGGAAGGGAGGGATTAAACCTATTTGCCCCGAGCCGGAGCCGCGGGCAGGGCTTGGTTGGGGGCCGATGAGGAAAGCGGCGTATCGCCCGCCGCGGGGGCCACGGGCCCGGTACTGCGCTGCGCATCCAGCAGGGCGCGCTGCCGTTCGGCTTCCTGGTCTTTCAAGGCTTGCAGCTCCTCCCGCGACACTTGCGGGTTGTAGGGGATGTAGTCGAAATTGGTAATCAGCAGGCCATAGGGGTTGGCATCCGAGCGGTTGGTTTCCACCAGGTTGAACTTGGCGGCCAGCGGCAGGGGCTCCTTTTGCTCGCCGCCAATGAAAATGCGCTGCTTGATGTACACCTGACCCGACCAGGGCCGGTGGTTCATGTCGATGCGCACGCTGTCCACCGTGACCACGTTGCGGGCAGCGTAGCGCTCGTAGTTCTGAAGCACCTGGCCGCGCGTGAACCCGTCGTAGATGCGCCGGCCCCCGCGCCCCTCAATCAGGGGCAGGGCGGCATCGAGGTTAGCCTTGTAGGTGTACTGGTCGTGCCCGAACATGGTCAGCATGAAGTTGCGCACCAGGTTACGGGCCTCATAGGGCGTATGCGTTTCGGTGGTGGGCGCGGAGAGCGCGGCCACCGAGCCGGTCTGGCCGACCACGTACACGCGCCGGCCGCTGTTCTCGTAGGCGCGGTACACCAGCAAGCCTGCCGCCAGGGACACGAGCAGCAGGGCAAAAACGCTCCCCATTGCGAGGTTGCGCATGGTGGAGAAAGAGACACTTAGGTTTTTGGCAGAATCCATTGGAAATGCGGGTTAAGTCAACAAGAGGTTGTTTAGGAGCCGGAGTTTCTTCCCCACTGCCCCTAGTTGGCGAGGGGCAAGGAGATTTGGAGGCCCCGGTAGGGGTAGGTCAGCAAGGCGGTGCTTGTGCTCCTGTCCGGGCTTGCGTAGGCATAGAGCACTCCCTGAACGGTGACGGGCTGCCCGGGCCGCATGGGCACTACTTCCCCGCCCCGGTCTATCTCACTGATGAAAAAGCCGCGCAGCGAATCCCGGACCGAGGGCAGCTGCAGCTTGGCCACGCCGGGCGTGCTCTTTCCAAAACCCATCGGTTTCCAGCGCAGCACCGCTGCAAAGGGAATTCGGTAGCCGGGCCCTACTTGGGGGTAGCCCGGCTTGGAGGAGCGCAGCCCGGCCGGCAGCGCTAGGATAACTGCGGCCGGGGTTTTACTGGTGACTGACACCAACTCCAAGTACCCTTCCTCCGGCAGCATTTGTGCTACCCCAGGTTGCACATTTACCGCCGACGCCGGTAACGTGACGGGCAGGGTGGTTGCCTCCTTCCAGGCGTTTGCTTTCGCTTGTTCGGCGGGACTTTCGGCGCTGGTTTGCAGCGCATCGACCATTTGAGTGGCGGCCTTTTCCTCTTTGGATTGGCAGGAAGCAGCCAGGGCTAGGGCCAGCAGGGCGAGGTAGCGCGGTGAGTTATTCATCGGAAAGGAGAGGAAGAATGGTTAGGCCGTCCACAGCCCGGAGGGCCGTTGCCGGTAAGAAGGGTTCAGGGCATCCGACATGGTGATGGAGGGCAAGCCAGCCGATGCCGAACTGCCTCCACCCGGAGACTGTGCGGGCCCGGCGGAGTTGTTACCCCCACCATTACCACCCCCACCGCCGGAGCTGCCCCCGCCAGTTTTGCTGCCGCTTCCCATAGCGCGGCCGATGGCGCCGGATACACCGTGCCCGCCCCCGGCCATGCCAGCGGAGACGCCGGCCCCGGCCGCCGCGGCGGAAGCGGCCATGCCCACCATGGAGCCCACGAAGCCCTGAGCGGCCGAGGAGCCTATAAATAGGCTCGTCAGGTAGGGCACCATGAGGTAGAGCATGATGAAGGCCACCGATACTATCAACTGGCGCGTATCCGACTCGGCGGCCACTGGGGCGGAGAACACCCCGCCGAAGGTTGTGCTGGAGGCCGTGTAGAAGGTATAAAGCAGGTCTAGCAGGGCGAATGAGAGGCCCCAGAGCTGTACGGCAATGAAGTTTTGCAGCCACTTAATTGCCAGCTGCCCAAAGGCCGGCACCACCGACAGGCACAGGGAGATGGGGCCGCAGACAAACAGAAAGCCCAGGATGAACTGCTGAATGAACTGCATGATTTGGCGAATCAGCAGTACTACCTCCCCGGTCACCAGCTGCATCAGAATATTGGTCAGGCTAAACGAGGTGATGGTTTTGAGCAGGTTGCTGATTTCGTCAACCCCTTGCTCGACCACCGTTTTCTGCGACAGCGTCTCCGAGGTGCTGATGGTTGCCCCCAGCGCCGAAGCGGCCGTCGAGCCGTCCGGCGTAGCGAACAGGCGGGTGAAGCCCGCAATACCCATGCTGAGTGTGTCAATCAGCTCCTTATAGAAAAAGAGCAGGAAGAATATCCAGACCGCCTTTATAATCGGTCCCCAGTCCATGGCCAGACCGTTGCCCGAGATAAAGCCCCGCCCGACAGTGTAGAGCAAGGCAATCAGCATAAACGTGGGGGTGATGAAGCGGCAGGCGTGCAGCACGATAGCCAGCGTCTGGTCGCAGGCGCTCAGAAACCCCGGGTCGGCCCCGTAGGCGACCATTAAGTAGAGGCCGCTCATTTGGCCAGAGCCCCCGTGCGGGCCTGTTTATCTTCGACAAACTGGTCCACCGCGTAGTCCAGGCGCTGCACGTTCACGTCTTCGTACACCGTGTTGCCCTCCTCGTCCAGCTTTAAGCGGCCGGCTTTGTCCAGCACGGGCTTGCGGTTGGTCTGCTGGTAGAACTTGACCAGCTTGTTGAGGTAGTTTCGCTCGATGGGCTTAGAGGTGAGAATGGCATCGAGCTGCGGGGAGGCTTCCACTCCGAATATCTTGCCCTTGCCGCCCTGCTTGATAAAGATTTCGCGCAGCGCGTCCGTGGAGCGCACCGAGCGTATCAGGTCCATCTCGTGCCCGGTCAGGCCGAGCGGGGCCTGCAACTGGGCGAGCGAGTCGGGGTTGACGTGGCGCAGGATAATCTTGGTAGCCGAGTTGTTGATGATGGCCGGCCCGATTTTGCTGTTGGTAATCTCGGTGATGCCCTGGGTGATGATGGTCACCGAGCCGTTGGTTTTCCGAATGGTGCGGTACATCGACTCGATGAATTCCGAGAGCACGCCCGAGAGCATGGTCCAGGCCTCGTCCAGGGCGATGTACTTAGTCGCATCCGGAAACTTGCGGAACAGGTCCAGACTCAGCTCGGTGATGAGCATGGCCACCACCGGGTACAGGTCGGGGTCGGCCTGCACCTTGGCCAGGTCGAAGCAGATGAGCCGGTATTCCGACAGGTCCACGTCGCGCTGGGCGTTGAGCACCCGCTCGTAGCGGCCGCCGGTGATATACTGACCCAGCACCAGGAAGAACTGGTGCATGTCGATGTACTTAAGATTCTTCTGGTACTGGCGCCGCGCCCCGTCCAGCGAGTCCGGCGCTACCCCGTCGTGGGGTTCCGCCACGACCTTTTGCATGTCGGCATCGAAGCGCTCCACGAAGCGGTAGAAGCTTTCCATGCCGGGAAACTCCTCGTCCAGCTGGCCGAGCTTGTTATCTTCATTGAGGTACGCGTAGTACTCAATCAAAAAGCGCGAAAGAATGGTCCGCTCCGACTTATCGAGCCCGGTATCCTTGCCACCCTTCCAGAGCGCGGCGAGCAGCGCCAGGTGGAAGTTGGTTTTCTCGTCATTATAGAGCCACTTGCCCGAAGCATCCCGTGGTACGATGAAGGGGTTGAACTCAATCGGCCGGGCGGGGTCGTACTCGAAGTAGGTGTGGTCGAAATCCTCGCCGTTGAGCGACTGCAGCACGTTGCGGTAGGTGCCGCCTACGTCCATGATGATTTGCCGCGCCCCTTTCTCAAAGCGCTGCACTATCAGGTTGCCGAAGGTGTAGCTTTTGCCCGAGCCGGAGGGGCCGATGACGATGGCGTTCTGGTTGTCCAGGGCCGTGTTGAACAGGTTCACCTGCACCAGGTTGCGGAAGCGGTCGGTGAGGTACTCCCCCACTGGGTCGGTTTTGTAGGTGGCCGTCCAGTGGGTGTAGCACGCCCCCCGGTCGGAAGAGCAGGTTAGCCAGCGGTCCGGCACCTGCCAGGCGTTACCTGGTAGCAGGCCAAAGAACACGGGCAGGGCCAGGTAGCTTTCCACCACGCTTTCCGTGCCGAACATGTACCGGAACGCCGCCGTGGCCTTCTCCACGTTTTCGCGCCGGCTGTTGTCGTTGGTGTCCCAGATCACGCACGAGAGGTGCAGGCCCACTATCTGCTTGTTCTCGGCCCGCACCTCGGCGGTGAACTCCTCGACTTCAGCCGCCCGCAGCGCATTGTCCTGCGTGGAGAGAAACGAAAGCGAGGCGTTCAGCTTGCGGTCGGTATCCAGGCTGCTGAGCTCGGCGCGGGTGTCCTGCACGAGCAGGGCTTGCGTCAGGATGTGGGGGCACTGCAGGATGTGGGTGAGCGGGTAGAGCATGGGCGCCGTAACCCCGTAGCTGTTCTTTACGGCCGCGTGGCCCTCGCTGCCCTGGCCCACCATCGAGAGGATGTTAACCTGGTGCTCCCCGACGCTGAGCGTGCCCAGGTCGTTGCCAATTTCGCGCTCCTGCCGGGTGGGCTGGCCGTCGAAGTTCAGGTTGAAGTACTGCAGATACAGCTGGTGAATCTCGCGGCTGCTCATGCGCTCAAAGGCCACGCCGCCCAGGTTTTTGAGGCCTTGGGTAAATTCCACGGCGCTGGCTTCGGCTACCTCCAGGGTGTGCACGAGCTGCGCGAAGGGGTTCTTAATGAGGGCTTCGCCGGCCCGGGCCACCAGGGCATTCACGGCGTTGGTCTTAGGGGCCTTGACCGCCACCGGCGCGAACGAGAGAAACAGGTAGGACTTCTGAAACAGCACCAGCCGCTCGAAGAAGTGCTTGTTCATCTTGCCCTCGAAGTAGGTCTGCTGCGCCTTGTCCTCGCGGTAGGGCCGGTCGTAGTAGATGTCCGTTTTCTGCACGATGGTGCCCACCGGGAGCGGGCGCAGCACGCCGATGAGCGCCGTCTGAAAGGCGTCGTAGTCTTCGACCATCCAGCTTTCCATTTCAGCGGGCTCAATCACGAAGCCCACGGCGACGCGGCCATCCTTGAAGACCACCTTGTTTTCTTCATAGGAATGCACCGGCATCACCGCGTTAAACGCGGTTGTCTTGGGGGTTTTTGCCATGAGCGGGAGGAGGGAGGAGCCCCACTGCCAGGCGGCGGGGCTGAATGAAGGTGTAGGAGAGCCACGCCATCAGGAAGCCGGGGGCCTGCGTCCGGGTGAGGTAACGCAGGCCCAGGAGGAGTCCGATTTCTGACAGGATGACCAGCAGGTAGACCAGGCGCGGAATCTTGACCGCCATGCCCAGAAAGCCGAGCAGCAGCACGGAGCCGATGAACAGGCCCACCAGCAGGCCCAGGTCCTGCAGGTTCATGCCCAGGACCTGGGCGGGCCGCTCGATGGATTTATAGGAGCGCATGGGAGCCGCTTATTTGGTTAAGCCGCCGCCCGCGCTGCCGCCCACGGCACTTACCAAATCGTCCTTGAAGAGCTGGAAGCCAAACCAGAGCAGCACCCCGCCCACGAGCCAGCCCAGGGAGCCCAGCGCGTCGGGGGAGCCCTGCACAAACTTCATGACCACCCGAATCAGGCCGATAATCAGGATGATGGCGAAAATGACCTGCACGATGCCAATCACCTTTTCCTTAACCTGCGTGAGCGCCGCTTCGGCACTTTGGGCCTGGGCCGAGACGGTGGAGAGGGCCAGCGCCGTCAGCAGCGCATAGCCGCGCTGCTCCCATTTGGCTGGTTGGTAGGCCTGGCCGGCTACCCGCAGGTTAGCCGCCAGATTGAGGGGTTTCTTGAGCATAAGAATGATGGAAAAGGGGTTTGGTAGTGGGGTGCTTATCTCCCGGAAAGCAGGGTGAGAAATGCGCAGAGAAGAGGGGAGTTGTCAAGGCCGGCAGCGGCCGTTAGCCAGGTGCGACCGCCTCAGTTATGAGGGCCGCCAGTGCTGCTTTCTGGCCGGCGGTGCCCGTGCGTAAAGCCGCCCGATTGCGCTTCTTTAGTTCCACCGCCGCCTGGCGGTTGGCCTCGTCGTTTTTGGTGCCCGTTGCTTCTGTCAGCGGGTTGGTGAAGAGGGTTTGCGGCACGGTGTCGTCATCGGGGGGCGCGCTGGCTGGAGCAGCGGTTTCCTCCCCTGCTGCCGGCTTCACCTCCGCGGCGGCAGCCGCTTGGAACCGGGCCGGGGCTGCTTCATCGGTGCCCAGCAGGTCCAGCACGTTAAGCCTGGCGCCCGGCGCGTAACGGGAGGAAAGCAGCGGCGCCGCCATCTCCTTTGCAATGTCGCCTTCCTCATCCGGTGAGCTGGCGGCGGTCGACGAGACTGCTGTTTCGGCCGCGGCAGAATCCGCTTCGTCGGGCTGCTCGCTGAGTGGCATCCAGCCTGCTGCTTCCAGTGCCTGCGCTTCCCCGACGCGGGCGGCTTCCTCCGCTTTTGCTTGTTGCTCCTTCGCCTCGATATCCTCGGCTATGAGCTGCGTCAAGGGACTGGCTGCCGCCACTCGCGGTGATAGCTTTGCCGTTTCCCGAATGGGAATAACAGAAGCCGGGCCGTAGTGAAAGGACCAAACCGATTTGTGGTTGCGCTTGGCCACGAGGTCTGCTTTCGGCCCTTTGTTCCTGGCACGCCTCCAGGCCAAGCCGGACAGCACTGCAAGTAGAAAAAGTGCGAAAGCAACGAGCAGGGCCATTTTCATATGAGCCCTGCTTACGGCTGCTGTTCTGAAAGAGTTCTGAAAAATTTCTAATAGTATTCTACAAAACCTCTGATAGGATTCTGCGTTAGCACCCCTCAACCGGATTCGGATTCGCTTACTCTCCGGAGTTTTCAACCGAGCCCGGGGTATAGTTGCGGGTTATGGGTTAAGGTATTTGCAGCGATTGGCTGCAATTCGTGTCTTTGTGAATTATCCTCCGTTTACAGTTCACTGAAGTACACTTCCAACCTACAAAAGCCACCACCCGCATGGTACCCTCTCCACACATCTCGGCCCCATTGGGCTTCCCTGACCTACAGCTTTCCGTTCCTTATGCCGATGTTTTACGCTACGCCCAGTTCCGATTATTAATGCTGGCCAAAGGGGAGCTGAAATCATTTTGCGACCAGCACGAGCTTCCCTACACCAGCATCGTTGGCCTGAAAAACAACTCCCTCAAACGCGAAGAGCCCCGCTTGCTGCAACGTCTGCTCCGCAGCCTGGCCGTCGCTACCGAGCTTATCAGGATTCCCCCCAACAGCGTAAGCCCACGCTTTCTGTTTGCCAACCAGGAGGCGCTGAACACTTTCAAAGCGCAGCTCAAATGCTTTGACAGCGGCACCCCTCCCCTCCCCGATGCCGGGCCTGCCGACGGCGCCCCGGCACCCCCAGCCCCGTAACCACGACCGGATAGTATTCCTGGTAGCGCAGCGGTTCCACCCTCCGCCTCGCTTTTCCCGCCCGGAGCTACTGGTCCATAATGACCACCAGTAAGCTTCCCGCGATGAATGCACCTACCCGAGAAAACGACCCCACCGAGCTTGACCGGTTCAAGCGTGACATTGACCTGGTCGACTATGCCGAGCGCCAGGGCTACCAGGTGAAGAAGGAAGGCAAGCGCGGCGATTGGCACCAGCTCGTCAAGGATGGGGAGGTACTCATCGTCACCCGCAAAGACGACCATCAGGTTTACCTGAACACCGGCGACGACCGCGACAAGGGCAGCGTCATTGATTTTGCGAAAACCCGGGGCGGCGACGGCCACGGGCTGAATTTGGGGCAGGTCCGGCAGCAGCTACGCGAGTACCTGAATGACGGACCTGCCCCAACGCGCAGCTATGCTCCACCAGTGGAACAGAGCCGGCTTAACGCGTTGCCCGTGGGCGACCCAGACCACGAGCGCCAGCAGCAGGAAGACCGCAAAACCCGGCTCATTGCCGAGGTGCTCGGCGTCAACAAGGAGTTGACCGACCGCACGTATCTGCACGGCCGGGGTATAACCGATAGCACGATTGAGAGCCCGGCATTCCAGGGCCGCATCTTCACCGCGCAGCAGAACGAGCATAAGAACACGGCCTTCCCGCTCTATAACGAGCAGGGCCTGGCCAGCATTGAGCAGAAGAACGAACACTACAAAAACCTGCTGCCGCTGCCTAAAAACGGCATTTGGGTATCGCACCCGACGCAGGGCAAGGATACACCCGTGGAGCGGGTGGTCGTGTCCGAGTCTGCTATTGACTCGCTCTCCCATTTTCAGCTTAAGCACGGGCAGGACCCTAAGAACACGCTTTACATTGCGACCAGCGGCACCCCCACCGAGGCGCAGGTAGCCTTGATTCAGCGGGTCATTGACAAGCAGGAGCCCAAAGAAATCGTGCTGGCCAATGACCGGGACGCCGGCGGGCGGCAGTTCAACATGAATTACATGAATGAGCTGCACCCGGCCCGGCCGCTGATTCCCGTAGCCGACCAGGAAGCCTACAAGGAAGCCAGCCGGCCGGTGGAGTGGCACGCCACCAGCGACAAGTACCACACCGCGCTTAAAGTGAGCTACCGCCACGACAGCACCGAGGCCGGCACTGCCCAGGTGCAGCAGCTCACCGACCGGGTCGCGAAGATGAACGGCACCGGCGAAGCCGGCCCCACCATTGAGCTGGAAGTAATGCGCAGCACCGGGCGGGAAACCGTACTTCGCTTGTCGGTGGCCAAGGCCGATACCGCGCAGCTCGAAGTCATCAGCCAGGAGCTTTACCGCCAGCGGGAGCAGCTGCGGCCCGAGCAGGAGCGCCGCCAGGAAGCCTTTATTCGCGTCGATTACCCGCAGGCCAAGGATTGGAACCGCGACCTGGAGCTAACGGCCCAGGGCCTGAATGCCGAGCAAATCCGCGCCCAGGCCGTGCTCGATGAGCAGCAGCGCGCCGCCGAGCGGGAGCAGCACCGGCAGCAGTACCAGCAGCGCCAGGCTGAGTACGCTCGTTCCGCTGCGATGGAGCGCGACGAACAGGAAACCCGCCGTCTGTACGACGAGGCCCAGAAACAGCGCGCGCGGGACAACACCCTGGAAGCGAAGCAGGAGCGTCAGGAGGACGACAAGCATTTTAATCAGGCGGTGATGGGCGCGGCCGGGGCCGACGCCGATAGTCCCAACGACGGGCGCCCATTCCGCTCCTACCGTAGTGAGCAGGAGGCGGCTGAGCACACCGCACAGTTTGTACATGCCAAAGATGCCGGCCTGGTGCTGCTGAAGGAGTACATCAACGACAACCCCCCTCCTACCGGCCGCAAGGTCGATGAAGCTGAGTTGGAGGAGCTGCGCGGCCGGGCCCGTTACGCCGAGCCCGCCACTACAATCAGCCTGCCCACCAGCCCATCCTCTGAAGAGAAAACGGCGACATGGAAGATTGACGAGGTAGCCGCTAACACCACCGGCCGCGCCGAGGCCTGGAAGGAAGTCCTGGATAATTCCGGCTACTCGATGCGGACGAGCGAAGTGCGGAGCACCGTCGATGAGCAGGGCATCCGCCGGGCGGAGTTCGATTTGAGGTATCAGAACGACCAGCCCGATATTGCCATCATTCACGCCATCGTGACCAACACCAACGCCCGCGCCGAGGCCGGGAATGAAATGTATGCGGGGGTGAGCGTAGCTGAAAGCGAGCCAGACCGTGCCGCTCGTCAGGCCGCCGCTGAGGCCGCCGCCATCCAGCCCCATAATCGGGACCGCAGCCAGGACGTGGCCGGCATGCCCGTCGAGGTGCAGGTGAGTTCCACGCCAGCGGCCGGGGCAGCCGAGGCGCAGCAGTCAGAACCCAGCTTCACCGCGGCGCGCATCTATGTAAACGTTATGCCCAACTCGGAAGGCCAAATCAATAGTCGCGACACCAGCCCGCAGCCCGCGAGTTACAGCCTTTACCAAATTCAGGTGGACGCGCAGAACCCGCACCGGGCCGTGCTGCTGCCTGCCCCGGGAGCTGACCCGCAGCTACTAAACGGCTACCATGCCGTTCTGCGGCCGGCGTATGAGCTGAGCGGCGCCCCGAAGCCCGGCGATGCTTACGTAGCCGTGAGCAGCCCCACGCAGCTCGAGCGCACCGAGCAAGGGTGGCGTATTACTCAGCGTGGCCAGGCTAGCTTCTCCCCCACTCCTACTCCGGAGCGGAGCCTCAGTCAGGAGCGCAGCACTGCGCCGAATCCTGCCGAAAAGGAAGCGGCCAGCGTCGGTGCCCAGGGCAGTGAGAAGCAGGTTATTATCAAGGTGGACGAGCCCGCCATCAGGGCGGGCGAACGGGGCCAGGCCGAGGCCGTGCAAGCGGCTATTACCAGCAGCGGAGCCAAAGCCGGCGACATTCAGAGCACCACCGACGCTAAAGGCATCCGTCACTCCGAAATGAAGGTATCGTACCGCACCGACCAGCCCGAGCTTGCCAGAATCAGCCAAACGCTCGATGCCGTGGCTAACCAGAAAGGCAGCCAGGTAATCGAGCACAGCAGCGACCGGGCTGAGCGGAAAGACATTAGCCGGGGCCAGGAGCTATCTCTGAAGCGGACCCGCACCGCAGAAATCACTCGGTAGACGAGCGCTTCGCGCCCGCCCACCGGGCCGGAAACGGCGTTCGCCATGCCATTTAATAAAAAGCCGCCTTGACTTCAGGGGCGGCTTTTTTGGTGGCCACCGGAGGCCGGACATCTTGTATCTCTTGCTGCCCCATTTTGGCGGTTTGCGCAACGGAGGGCTATTTATATAGAGTCAGTTCCAGCGCTGAAAGCGCCAATTAATAGGTTTTATAAGTTCTTTCTTGTGGGGTTGGGCGGTTGGGCGTGTCCCTTCGGGCCGGGCTATCCAGGGCTATCCAGGGCTACGGCTCCGCCTTCGGTCCTACGGACTAAACCCTTACTATATCTCACGCGACGCCCCAGCCAACAGTACCTGCACAGGCGGTAGAGTTAGTGCCCAAGTGCCACCAATAGGTGACCGGGCAACGGTAGGGGCAGTTGGGAAAAAAGTTGGCGCACATTAAAAAGTAGAGTGTAAACAATTGTATTAAATACGAATATTAATCGTATAAAATGCAACTATACAAAGCCGGTTTTCGTTTAATAAGAATAACAAATAAACGGAATAACAGCCCTTTAGCCATGAAAAAGACCAGCAATTCCTCCGCAAAGAAAGCCGCCACAGCGACTACCAACCGCCCCGATGTGTACCAGATTGTGACGGACCGGATTATCTCGGCGCTGGAAGGTGGTATTATTCCGTGGCGCAAGCCGTGGAACGCGGTTTATGGCCTTCCCCGCAACTACGCCACCGGCCGGGTATATAGCGGCATCAACTTGTTTTTGCTGCACTTCAGCGGTGCTTTGCCCTTTTTCATGACTTTCAAGCAGGCGCTAGCGCTGGGCGGCAACGTGCGCAAAGGTGCCAAGGGCCACCAGGTTGTTTACTACAACATCAGCAAGCGCGACAACCAGGAAACCGGCAAAGAGGAGAAAAAGCCCTTCTTGAAATATTACACCGTGTTTTCGGTGGAAGATATTGAAGGCATCGAGTTCAACTTACCCGAAGTACCCAAGCAGGAATTTACTCCCAGCGAGGTAGCTGAAGGCATTGTAGAGGCGTGGGATGGCAAGCCCGCTATTCAGCACTTGCACCAGCGCGCTTACTACTCCCCTTCGCTGGACTTTGTGAATATGCCCAAGCCGGAGACCTTCACCACATCGGAGGGCTACTACCAAACCCTATTCCACGAGCTAACCCACAGCACCGGCCACAAGTCTCGCCTTGACCGTGCTGACCTGACCGCCGGCGATGGTAAGCAGAGTACTAGCTACGCCCGCGAGGAGTTGACCGCTGAGATGGGCGCCTCGTTCCTGAGCGCCGCCGCTGGCATTGCCACCGAGCAAACCGAGGAAAACGCCGTGGCCTACATTCAAGGCTGGCTGGAGCGGCTGAAAAATGACAAGCAGCTAGTGGTAAAAGCCGCCAGCAAAGCCCAGGCCGCCACCCGGATGATTCTCGGCACCACTGAAGAGACCGAAGGCAATACCGAGGCGCAGTCCACGCCGGCCGTGGAATCAACGACGGCAGATGCGAATGTGGCCAGTGAGCCCGCCGCAGTCCTCGACGACATCGACCGCGAATTCAAGGCCGCTGAGTTGAGCTGGCTGCAGCTGGTGTAACCCGCCCGGCAGGGGTAGCAGCCCGCAAGCTGCTACCCCTGCCCTAAGCCAAGCACTAGCATTAGTCCTAACCCTAAACTCTCACTTTTTATAAGCTATGAAGCACGCCTTTTCAACCACCGCCACTTGCGCCGCTACTGAGAGCCAGCCAGTAGACGGCCAGTGCGGTTGGGACCGAATGTTACAGCATCCTTTCCTCACCGTTTGCCAGGTCGGCCGGCTACCCAGGGACATTATTTACCCGAGCCTGATGGAGCGCGGCGGCTTGCCCGACGTGGAAACCGTAGCGGAAAAGCTGAAAAATCTGGGGATTGTAGCTCCGAAAGGCTTTTACGAGCGGATTTACCTGGATGAAGCATTTGACGAGGGCAACGGATTCCAGCAGTGGTAGCCCCTCCCCTTTCTAAAGTCCTTGCCTTGAAAGCCTGCGAAGCCCCAACCATCCAGAGTCTCAGGTGGAACCAGTACCACAGCCAGGTAATTGACGCGATTGCCGACGTGGAGGTGTTGATGCAGCAGCTTGACCGAGGAATAAACAGCGAGGTGCTGACCGAGGAGGTAGCCCAGCGGCTCGGGATGGAGATTGACACGCCGGCCGCTTTTGAAGTGCTGCTGAAGCTGGTACAAGCCACCCGGCAGATTGCCCGTGAGGGCTTACGCCACACCTGCGAGGAACAAGGCAGGCATTTCTCCCTCGTCCACTAATCTCAGCGCGCAGCCCCTGACCACAAGCAGACCTTAGTCCCGCGACGTGCAGCAGGCCCACTTAATACCCGGTGGTAAGTACATTACCCGGCAGCACCTCCCGAAGAGAAGCCAGTGCCCGCGCTGAGGGACCAAGCTAGGATTCTGGGCGGCCAGTTTCAGGTTCGCTACCTGAAAACCGGCCAGTAGCACGAGGTAGCCCTGGCCGGCGTGCTTTTTAAACAGTAGTCCTCTCCCACCACGCTACTGAATAGCTACGGCTACTTGGTAGCGCTGTTACATTTGAGGAGTCTGCGCACCGCTAATTCTATAAGGCTGTTAGTTGCCCGGATGCCAGGATAGTCATTTGGCACGCCTTCCTTTACGATGAACTCCAAGCTCCTAATTTACTTTGAAAACGCCGCCGGCCGCCTGCTGGAGCATCCCGATGGCTACGTTCGGTTTGAGTACTTCCCGGGTAAGCGAAAATTAACGGACTTACAGGCTCTTCTTACGCATACCGGTCAGCTTCTGAAGCGCAACAATTGGAATAAGCTTCTTGGGGACCAGCGGTTGATGACGCCCTTTACTCCCGAAGAGAGTGCCTGGATTGTGGACTATTGGCTGGATAGGGCCCGGCAGCGTCCCGGGGGTATTTATGGCGCTGTCATATTGGCAAATGATGTGTTTGCTCGCCTGTCAATGACTCAGGTGATGACTGATGCCAAAGCGGCGGCCCTCACCTACCGCCTATTCGACAGCGAGGAGAAGGCCGTAGAATGGCTAAAGCAACTGGCATAAACGGCTGAGCTGAAAGCCCCGCCGCCTAGTCTGGTGCTAACAAGGCTCCTCGCTCCCGCCTTCCCGCTTGGACTAATCAAGGGGAGCAGTGGACTGCGCTTCTTTCCCCACCGCCCAACGAGTAAGGGCAGCCCCGGTTAGGAGCTGCCCTTGTTTAACGCTTTGGAAACCATCGCGCCGTATTGCAGGGATAAATGAAATGCCGGTACCCAAAGCGCCTAATTTGCTGCCCTACTTGGTGGCTGGTAGCTTGCCCTGCTTGCGAAGATGCGCTTCGTAGTGCCGGTGGGCTGCGTGCAGGTAGCCGATGATGTTGGTCGGCATATCCGGCCCTTTGGGAAGCTGCACGATAATCCTGCGAATCTCGGCCCAGACCGATTCTGAAATCCGGACTCCCTTCAACTCGCCAGCTGGCTCCGCTTCCACTGCTGCCGGCTTGCGGCCGCGAGGACGGCGCTCAACCGGTGCGGGAGCCACCGAAGGTGCAGCGGAAGCCGCTGTCGCCCCGGGATGCTCCACGGCGGGAGCGGGCGTTGGCTCAGCCGCAGACCGAACCGCCGGCGCCGGCTCGGGGGCTGGCGTTGACTCAGGCGCTACTAACGCAGCGGGGGCCGCCGCTGCCTCCCTTGAGGTGGGCGTAGCCGGGGTGGTCGGTTTTACTTCCGCCTCCAGTCTGGTTTGCTCCCCTCCCATTCCCGCCCGGGCTTCGGCCCGTAATGCTTCATCAACCGGGATGCGCTTGCGGGGGGCTTCGATTTTTGCCTTTACGAATGGAGACTTCGCCATTATTTGGTTTCAGTTTGGGAGGTGGTGGTATCGGTTGCTTCTTCCAGTTCAACGGCTGTCTCGGCTTTGCGCCTGGGCAGGTCCAGCTTCTCTATCAGCTCGTCGCATACCCGGCGGATTTCTTCCGAGCTGTCCTTGGTGCCCCCGGCATGGTTGCGGAAGGCAGGCGTCAGGAGGCTATGCAGCGTCGAGGCGCGGGTATAAGCCATGCGGTGGCTGAGATAGGACTGAAAGCGTGATAAGCCCAGCTCATCTATGTAGTCGTCCATCTCTTTCTCCTCCCGCCGCCCGGCAATCCGCTTGGTGGCGAGGCCGAAATATTGAAAATCAACCTCGGCCTTGTCAGCCGCTTTCTTGAGGGCTTCGAGAATGCCCATAAATTCAGCCGTAGAAGCCCGGTCCAGGTAATCTGATACCAGCGGCACAATCACTGCGTCGCAGCCCGTGAGCGCATTGAAAACGTCTTCCCCGTCGGCCCGGCCTGGAATGTCGATGATGATTAGGTCATAGTCGTTATCCGGGTTGTCGATGAAGTCAAAGATGCTTTTCAACGCCATCGGGAACACATCGTAGGGATAGGCGGCATTCGGGTCTGTTTCCTGCAGGATGGCCAGGCTAGGCTCGTCCAGCTGCTTCCGGGTTTTCACGATGCTCTGCTGGTAGTCACAATCGAGGATGGCGATTTTCAAGCCGTACTCGGTGGCTAAGGGAGCCGCCAGGACTAGGGCCAGAGTAGACTTGCCAGAGCCCCCTTTTTGGGTGGCAAAGCTGATGACTTTCGACATAGGGTAACTTGTTAAGGGGTGTTGGTGCGGATGTCTCCAGGTGGTCAGGCCGGCGATGGAGCAAATGTAATCGGAAATGTCGTGAAGTAGTAAAGTCGCGTTGTCGTAAAGTCGCTAAGTCGTAATGATGATAAGTTGCATAGTAGTAAAAGCAATAAGTAGTAAATACAACTTGTCGCAAAATACACTTGTCGTAAAGCAATAATGTGGTGAAATTGCCTCAACTCGCGGCTTTCAGTTTGTAGTAAAGTTGCATTGTCGTAAAGTAGTAAAATAGACAGTCTGACAAGATGGGTGTTAGTTGTAAAGTAGTAATGTAGTAAAGTCGTAAAAGGAATGGTGGGCAAATAGGTAGGTTGGTTTTTCGTGAATAATAGCAGTTGATGTTTGTTGTCGTAAAGTCGTAAAGTAATAGGGAAATGCATTCTATTTGCATGTAAGGCCTGATTGAAGAGATGGATTATACAATAGCAGTGGAGGCCAAGTGAAAGGGTGGAGCAGACAGGGGTAGGGCGGGTAGGCAGGTTAGATAGGAGTACCGGAGATAGGAAGACTGGCTGGATAGAAAATTAAAGCCAACCTAATTCACCCGACAATACGTATCGTGAGTTCTGAAAAAGCTCTGAAATAATTCTAAAACGCTTCTGAATAGTTCGTGTAGTTTGCTTAGCAAGAAGAGTAACACAATTAAGAGGCTAAGCCTCTGTAATCATGTTACTTACGATTCAGCAGAGCTGAAACTTGTAGGTTTTACTACATAACTCTCTGATTAGCAATGTTAGAATAACCTATAAGGCCTGCCCAAAGCTTAGTTTTTAGCCGATGCCCACGAACCCCGGAACGAAGAGTGTCAATGTCCCTGCCGCTACCCACCACTTGCTCAGTAAAGAGGCTAAACGGCTGCAGATAAGCCAGGCTGATTACACGGGAGCAGCTATTCGCTACTTCGCGGAGCGCGGGTTGCACCCAATGGAAGACGTGGCCCGCGAGGGCCAGCTCATTATGCAGCAGGTGAAAAAGCTAGGGGACCGCGTGTTCGGCTATCTGAGGGAAGAGGAGCGGAGCCTGCTGATGCCAATGCTGGCGGAAATGCTGCGCAGCCGCGTGACGTTGGAGCGGGTGCTGCGCCTAAATGAAATCCTGGTAAACAACCTGACACAGCACCTCAGCGGCTTGAGCGAAGCGCAGCTTAATGAGCAGCGGGAAGGCCTTAAAAAGCTTCGGGCGCAGAACGAAGATATGATAGACCGGCAGGTAAATGAAGCTTTAACCACGGTGCAAAAGCAGGGGCCGGGCCAACTAAATACCGAAGTAAAATCGGGCAAGACTGCCTCCGCTCTGAGCCAGTAATCGCCTATGTACGTCAAGCTAATCAATCCCGCTACGCACGGGAAAGCCGCCTATAATAACAGCGGGAGTAGCGCGCAAACGCTCAATTATCTGAAGCAGGAAGCCGGCCGGGATGGAGAGGAAGCCTCGTTTTTTGGGGCTGACCGAGATGGCCTCAGCGCCGCGGAGCTGAGGCAGGAGATTGATTCTAATGTAAAGGGATTGCGGGCTGACGACGCCAAATTCTACTCGCTGGTGATTAGCCCCAGCGAGTCGGAGCTGCTGCATATCGACAACGACGAGGACAAGCTAAAGGCCTACGCCAGGAAGGCAATGGAGCAGTACGCGGCCAACTTTCAGCTAAAGGACGGGCGGCAGCTCAGCAGCCAGGATTTGGTTTGGGGGGCTACCATTCACCAGCAGCGCAGCTACCGGGGCACCGACCCGGAGGTGAGCACCGGCAAGGCCAAAATAGGAGAGCAGCGCCCGGGCCTGCAGACCCACATTCACGTCATCGTGAGTGCCCGTGACGCAGCGCAGAAAATAACGCTTAACCCCGGAGGACGCCGCAACCGCTTTGACCTGATGAAGTGGCAGGCCGCCGCCGGCCAGCAGTTTGAGAAGCAGTTCGGCTACACGGCCCAGGCTCACGAAAAGCTGCGGCCGAAGCAGCGGGACGCCAGCCGTGATGCCGGCCGCGCAGCCAAGATTGAAGAGCGGGTCACTGCCCTCAACCTGCGGGTAACGAAGGAGGAGCGACTGGACCCGCAGCGGGTGCAGCAGATTGCCCAGGGCCGCGAGTACGACAAGACCTTTTACCGTTCCCTGGCCACCGTCGAGCGGCGCGCCCAGCAGGGACAACCCATTGACAACGCTTACCACCTGCTGAGCACGGGCCGGGAGCGTCCCGCGCCGCAGCGCGCCGCCAGCACCCTGCTACAAGCCGTGCAGCAAGCGGTGCGGTCGAATACCGGCCGTGAGGGAAAGACCGAGCACATCAGCGAGAAAACAGGACGCAACAGCGCCGAGCTGGATATTGAAATGTAGGGCACCCAGCCGCCTTCCAGAATCCTACCCAAACAAACTTCCTTTTCCGAACCTATGAGCAGTCCAGCACCCCGGCCCGCGGCCAGCATCCAAAACGCAGGATTCATAATGGTCCTGCTGCTGACCATCATCGGCGGCGACTATTACGTGCTCATGCACGGCCCCGAACTTGCCGAGGCCCGGCGCGTGCAGCTCGTCCAGGCAGCTGAAGCTCCGGCTGAAAGCCTGACCCCCAGGCAGCGGCTGTCCGCAACGACGGCGAGGATAGCGGAGCGGCAGCGCCAGGCCCGCATTGCCAAAGCCGCAGCAGCGGCCGGCCCGGTAATAGGGGAGGGAGCCGCGAGCGGCGCGGTAGGCCTCGCCCATTCCACCGACCAGGCGCTAGCCAAAACCAAAAGCGGGACCGATGCCTTAGCGCAAGCTGGGAGCAGCATTGGCAGCAAGCTGCTGGTAAAAGCGGCCAGGTTCTACGGGCCAGCGGGGGTGTACCTGCGGGCACTGCTGCTGCTGGCCGGGCTTGTGCTGGTATTCATTCAGAAAGCCCCTGAGGCGAAGCCGGGACAAGCCAAGCGCAAACCCATCGACCCAAAGGTCCTGCGCATCGTGGCGGCCTTTTGTGGGGTTTTATTCCTGGCGGCTGGCTACGCGCTGCTGAACATGCACCACTACACCCCGGGCTTCATTGAGTATGGCTACCCCGGCGCCGCCATTGCCGTGTTGGGCAGTGGGGGACTAGTGGGCCTGCTGTGGGCGACCACTAAAAAGCCGGCCTTTGGGCTGAGCACCGAGCGCCGGAAGGAGGAGAGGCCGGATGCCGTGTATTTCCCCACGGCGGATGGGGGCTGGATTACGATTGCCAATCCATTTCGGGGTACCATGGTACTCGGCGGCGCCGGCGCGGGTAAGACCTACTCGATAGGGGAGCCGCTGATTGAGCAGTTTGCCTACAAGAACTTCGCCGGCCTGGTGTACGACTTCAAGTTTCCGGTGCTGGCCGAGGCGATGCAGAAAGCCCTGGTGCTGGCCGAGCGCCGGAAGGAGCGCGAAAGCAAGCAGGCCGACAGCTATGCGGACAGCTTTCAGGGCAAGCTGCAAGCCAGGCTCACCGCTCTGCTCACCAAGCCCGCGCCGCAGCCCGAGGACGAGCCGCCCGTGCAGCTGCACATCATCAACTTCCGGGACCTGACGCGCAGTGAGCGGGTGAACCCGCTGCGGCCGGCTGATATGCCGGTGGTGGCCTTTGCCGAGGAGTACAGCAAGGCCATTATCAACAACCTGAACCCGTCCAGCATTCGCAAGATGGAGTTCTTTGATACCAGCTCGGTGGCCTACCTGACCGGTATCATCTGGTTTTACAAGAAGCACTACCCGCAGTACTGCACCATTCCCCACGTCGTGGCTACGGCGATGTACAAGGACTACACCCACGTGCTGAGCATGCTGGAAACCGACCTGGAGTGCGGTGACCAGGCCCGCAGCCTTATCTCGGCGGTCCAGACCAAAGCCGACAAGCAGGTGGGCGCGGTACTGGGCACCCTGCAGGTGAACCTGACCAAGATTAACAGCCCCGAGGTGGTGTGGGTGCTAACCCCGGACGAGGAAAACGGGGAGGGATTTTCGCTGGACCTGAACAACAGGAAAAGCCCCAAGCTGCTGTGCATCGGCAACGACCCGACGCTGAAGGACACGTTTTCGCCGGTCGTGAGCTGCGTGGTGACGGTGGCCCTGAAGCTGATGAACCAGCAGAATAAGCACCGCAGCTACGTGTTCCTCGACGAGGCCGCGACCCTCTACGTGCCGGGATTGGAGGTGATACCGGCCACGGCCCGCAGCAACAAGGTGGCGATGGTGTACATGACGCAGGATTTGAGCCAGATGACGGACGCCTACGGCAAAGAGAAGATGCAGGTCATGGTATCCAATCTCAACAACCAGTTCTTCGGCAAGGTGAACTCGCTGGAAACGGCCAAGTTCATTTCCGAGCTGGTGGGTCGGGAAGAAAAGAAAATAGAAAGCACGAGCGTCGGCACGAGTCAGGTGAGTGCCAGTCGGCGCAACAACTCCACCAACCTGAGCACCAGCTACCAGGAGCGCAGCCTGGTACGGGTGCAGGACGCCATCGGCCTGCAGCAGGGCGAATTTGTCGGGCAGACCGTGGAAACGGAGAACACTTTTTTTAAAGGCACCATTTCCAGGGCCGATGCCACTCAGGAGCAGTTCCCCCTCCATCAGATGGTGAGCTTTGGTGGCCCCCATGAGGACCCGGCCAGCGCCCTTTCCCGCACGGTGCAGGAGAACTTCCTGCGGGTGCGTCAGGAGGTAAAAGAAACCCTGGCCAAGCACGTAAACACCTTAGCAGGAGGAACAAAAAATGATGCCTGAAACGGCCTGAAAGTGATGTTTAAGGCCGTTTTTCCGTTATAGAAGTACCACAAGCCATTTCCTAAGAGCCATGAATAATACCTTCTTCGCGCCCGCTCCGGCCGGCCTTACTGCCGAGCAGCTAGCTGCCCGCCAGCAGCGGGAGCACGACAGCAACAACGCCATTGCCACGATGATGAGCAACGGCCCCGCGCCCAGCCCCGAGGCCCTGGCCCTGATGCAGCGCCACGTGGACGGGGAGCTAACCATCGAGCAGGTCATTGAGCTGACCGACGAGATGCTGAAGGCCCGCTACGCGGCAAAAGCGGCGGCCGGTACCCCACCGAAGGAAGGGCACTAATGGCGGTGCTCAATGACCAGTTCAGCGACGAGAACGGCGTTCGGCTGAACAAGCTCGGCATTACCAACACGCAGGATTTGGCGCAGGCCGAATCGGACTCCTCCATTCCGCGTCTGAAGCTGCTCAATCAGCAGGGCGGCATCCCGGGCGGGCAGTACGACCAGGCTCACCTGAAGCAGGTCCACGAGCGGCTGTTTGGCGGCGTGTACCAGTGGGCCGGGGAAACCCGGGCGGACCGCGAGTTTCAGGGACACAAGGACACCAGAGTCACCGGCTTCCGCGAAACCATGACGTACGCGCCCTACAAGGAAATACCTGAGCGACTGGATACCATCGGCGCGCAGCTCAACAAGGAGAACAACCTGAAAGGCCTGTCGCCCGACCAGTTTGCCGAGCGCGCCGCCTATTACCTCGACCAGTACAACCACACTCACGCGTTCCGGGACGGGAACGGCCGGACAATCCAGGCCACCTTTACACAGTTGGGCAAAGAGGCCGGCTACGACGTCGACTTTAACCGGGCCAGCCCCGAGATTCTGAACCGCAGCCGGGACCTGGCCATCGTGCGGCAGTATCCTCCGGCCGAAGCCGCGAAGAACCTACAGCCGCTGAAAGCGATGTTTCAGCAAATCATAACCCCGACCCCGGGGGCAGTAGGGGCGGGGCTGCGCGACCCCAGCCTGGCGGTTACGCCCACTCCGGAGCTAAGCCCGGCTATGAAGGCGATGGATGCGCGGCGGGAGCTGGAGGTTACCGGCTACCGGGCGGCCAGCATTGTGGCCAACATGCCCGGAGCCGGTAACCGGGAGCAGGGCATCAAGCTCGGGCAGCAAGTCAAAGCCGTGAACCTGGACCCCAAAGCCATTCAGGGAGCGGCCATTACCAATTTTCAGCAGGCCGCGGATAAGATTTTAAAGCACCCGGCTATGAAGGATACCCCGCTCGACTTAGCCGATGCCCAGCGCCTGAAAGTGGCTTCGGTGCAGGTGCTACAGCTGGCCGAAGGCAAGGAATTGATGACCCCACAAAGACAGAAGCAATCGATTACTGTAACGCCCAAAAGTCACGCGGAGGCTCAGCCTGTTTTTGCCACCGCTGCCCGCGAAGTGGCCAAGGTGTTAGAGGCCCATGGCCAGGGCCCAGCTGGTGCCCGCTTAAGGGAGGTCGCTAAAGACGTGGAGCGCAACCCGGTAATTGTCGGACCCAATGCCGAGAATGTCAAGAAGTCGCTCGACTTGGCCGAGAAATTGCCAGGCATTGGGAGCAACAAGTTTCTGGATGAATTGCGTAGCTCCTCCCGGGTTCTGGAAAAGGCCCCCACCCAGGAGCGCAGCAGTTCCAGCGCTGGCCGCAGCAGTGGCGGCATCGAACGCTAACCCTCGTACCTTACCAGCATGCAGGACGACGAATTAGCCTTTTTAGAGGACCAGCTTGCCGGCACGGAGCTACTGTCTTGCGAGACGTGCGGAGAGGATACGCTACACGCCCACGCGGAAGTGCTGGAGGTGTACCCCATGGCCACCAAATTGCTAATGCAGTGTACTTGCTGTCAAACCGAACGAACGTGGATTGATTGGATACCACCTAAGACGAAGGCCCGGAGTAATTAAGCCAACCCTTTTCGAGGTGTCTATCCTGTGAGCCCCGCTATAGCTAGCGGGGCTTTTCGGCTTTATTTATTTGTATTTAATACGAGTAAAAATTGTATTTAATGCAACTATTAAAAAGTGCAAATCGTTTCCTAATAAGAAGCATACATTCATTTAAAAGGTATAATGGAAAAGACCATCCCGCCGTGGCTACCCGCCCAGCCGAACCACTTTTATTCAGCCTGCACAGCTGCCAGATACTAGCTGGAAATGAGCAAGGCCAACCATTCTGCAAGCACTTGCCGACGCGCCTGTTTGTGCAGGTGCAGCCCGGGCAGCCTGACCGGACGTGCATTGTGGCCCTGTGCGGGAGCACCGGCAAGCGGTACGTGACTCACGCCTATGAGCACGGCCCTTTTCAATTAGAGGATGGGCAGCGTCTGCCTACCGTGGGTGCCCTTACCTGTATCGCCGGCTTGGCGAGCTACTGGACTGGGACTTCCTCTATGAGCAGACCCGAGCCTTGTATAGCCACACCGGGCAGCCCTCGCTCGACCCGGTCGTCTTCTTCAAGCTCGTGCTGGTGGGCCGCCTGGAAAATATTGCTAGTGACCGCCGCCTCGTCGAGCACTGTGCTTTACGCCTGGATATTCTCTATTTCCTGGGTTACGAAGTCGATGAGGACCTGCCCTGGCACTCGACCATTAGCCGCACCCGCCAACTCTACCCCGCCACGGTTTTTGAGCACCTCTTCGACCACGTCTTTGCCCAGTGCGTCGCCGCCGGCTTAGTAGCGGGCGATACCCAAGCCGTGGACTCGGCCCCGGTCAAAGCCAGTGCGTCGCTCGACAGCCTGTGTGAGAAGCAGGTCACGCCCACGCTGCACGTGGTCGGTCAGCCCAGTGAGGCGCCAGCCACCGAGAACCATAGCCAGACGGCACCCGCCCACCAGCTGCGCCGCGAGGCCGCCCGCCAAGCCAAGCGTCGCACCGAGGCAGGCAACTTGGGTGCGCGGCATGCCAAAGCCCAGCTGCTGAGTAATAAGACCCACTATAGCCCCACGGACCCCGAGGCCCGCATCTCCGTCAAGCCCGGTAAAGTACGGGCCCTGAACTACCTCTGCAGTTTGGCGGTGGACACGGCGGCGGGCGTGATCAGCCACATCCAAGCCGATTTCGCTGATAGCCGTGACAGCGCGCACTTGCCTACCCTGGTCCAAGGGCTACGTGCCAGGTTCAGGGCTAACGACTTAACGCTGCGTGAGCTAGTAGCCGACACGGGCTACTCCACGGGCTTCAACTACGCCTTCTTGGAGCAGTATCACGTCACGCCGTGGATTCCGGCTTTTGGGGCCTACAAACCGGAGGTAACAGGCTTC
Organism: Hymenobacter sp. BT559; assembly: GCF_017571525.1. Taxonomy (GTDB): domain Bacteria; phylum Bacteroidota; class Bacteroidia; order Cytophagales; family Hymenobacteraceae; genus Hymenobacter; species Hymenobacter ginsengisoli. The sequence goes on from NZ_JAGETY010000016.1 coordinate 106,024, forward strand.
ACCTATGACCCCACCCAGGATACGTACGGCTGCCCGGCGGGTAAGCTGCTGCGGTTTCGCGCTTACCGGGTCACGGAAGACGGCAATTGGTCGAAGCTGTACCGGGCGACCTACCAGGAGTGCCAGCAGTGTCCGTTGCGCGCGAACTGTGTGCCGGGGGCACAGTACAAACAACTGATTCGCTCGGCGTTTGATGCGGCCTACCGCCGGGCGTGGCACCGGCAGCGCACCCAAGCTGGGTAGCACATGCGCCGCGTCCGCCAGCGCACGGTCGAACCCGTCTTCAGCCGCCTTCTCTACCAGTACGGCCTGCGACGCGTCGGCACCAAGGGCCGGGCCGCCGCCCACAAGACCATGCTGCTCAGCGCCATTGCGTATAATCTGAAGAAGCTGCTCCGCCACCAGCCCAAACAGACCGCCAGCGTAGCTATCGCGCTCTGGCCACCGAGACAAGGGCGGTGCTATGCCTATTTAGCACTTAAATAATTAATTATAAGTTTCTGCCATTCAGATTGCTAACTAGGCGCGTGCCTAGCCTGAGTTCTGCAACAGCCACGAACGTTTAAAAAATGAACTGTGTTAAAAAGCAAGGGGTACAGCAACTTTTCTGGTAAAATCAGCTTGATAGGGTACGCCGGAGGTCACGATGGCATAGGCCTGCTTGAGCAGCTTGTTGCAGACGGCAATCAGGGCCAGCTTGCCATTTTTGCCTTTGGCCACCAGGCGGTCGTAGAGCGCTCGGCACGCGCCATTTGCCCGACGAGCGGACCAGCTGCACCTGAATAACTTGCTGCGAATCAGTGCGCCACCCATCTTGCTAATCCGCGCTTTGCCCCGCACACTCGTCCCAGAGCTGAACTCGCGTGGGCACAGACCAGCCTTGGCAATCAGTTGGCGGTGGTTTTGGAAGCTGGTGAAACCGCCGGCGAAGAGCAGTAAGTACGCCGCTGTCTTGCGGCCAATACCGGGAATGGAGCAGAGCAGGTGCATTTCGGATGGGTAGCGCGCTTCGATCGTCGTCAACAGCTTGGCTTCGAGTTGCTGCACCTGCTCTTCCAGGTGTAGCAGCGTCTGCCGCAGTTGCTCCAGTGCCGCCAGACTGACGACAGGCTGCGCTTGCAGGGCTTCCAACGCGTTATGCACCATGGTTTTCTGCCGGATAAGTAGCTCTACCACCTGTTCCACTTGGCGACATTCGACGAGGACCGTTTCCTCGGGTTGCCAACGCGGGGCAGCTTGCTGCTGCCCGTAGCGGAGCAGCCACTGCGCATCCTTACGGTCGGACTTACCCTTGCCCAAGTGCATTTGGATGAAGCGCTTAACGACAAGCGGATTAAGTACAGCCACTTGCGCGCCGACGGCGACCAAGTGGTAAGCTACGGCCAGGTAGTAGGGGCCAGTAGCTTCGAGCACGTAGAGGCTCGCCGCCCCGCCACAACGCACCAACTGCCGAAACCCAGCTGGGGTATTGGCCACTTCTAGGTGCTGCACGTGCGTCCCAACCTGGTGGCACACGGCTAAGGTGGCTTTGCTAACATCTACTCCGACAACTGGTTGAGTGATATTCATAGACCAAAGGGAAAAGGTGGAATACTTTTCTCGTGCCTTCTACCGCGTGCTTTTTCAATCCTAATACAGGCTCTGAAGGCCTAGCGGAACTGTCCAAAGTGGCCGTAGAACAGGAAGGGGATGCTCATTAATTACGGGCTCGGACGCCCACCGTGACAAGGAATCTTATTCCTTCCTGTCGCAACGAAAACCCAAGTTTAAACTTCCGCTCAAACATAGGATGTGACAAGCCTACATTGGCTATTGCACTTTCTCGAAGAGTAGATTACCGCATGTGAAAGGGTTGCCCTATTTACAACACCGTTTGGCTAAACGGATAGAAAGTCCGGCTACAGAGCTGGCACCTTGAATACCAGCCGCTAGTACCTTCCACAAAAAGAAGATATACCCGTTATTAGCGTAGTTTTAAGCCGTAGGGAGCTACAGGTTGTGCAAAAGCCACCGCTGCCCTCAGTGCCTGCCCCCAAAGCCAACGTCTGCTGCCATGAAACTCCTTGTTTTGCTGCTCGCCTCCGCTAGCGTACTGCTTCTTTTTCCGTTAACCTATGCCCTGGTTTACGCGAAGCCCGACAGCTCCTTTTGGCAGCACCGTCTGGTTATTGGCATCTGCTTTATGGTGATAGGCCGGTTTACGGTGCTGGCCTACCGGCGTTTTCGCAGCGGGCCTGCAGAAGCGTGCGTAGCCGGCAGGCCTCCTCTTGGTTGACTACCTATTCGAGGCGATCAAAAGCGTACTAGAAAAGCTCCTTTCCCTAAACTGCTTGCTGTTGCTTCGCAGCAGCTGCAGGTGGGCCGTTGCCGAGCGGAGCGAGTTTAGGAAACTCGTGGCCTTGGTTAAAAGTTTGGTACAAAAGTTAAGCAGGCTGGGTAACTTGCTTATCCCATGTCACTCGTTGGTTCCCCTCGTGTTCTGCCCGATACCGCTTCCACCGCTTGTTTTCAACGACGCGAGCCGACCGACGACCTGCGACCCTACGTGGCTTTTTACTGGCAGAGTCAGCCAACAACCGAGGTCCACAGTTGTGCCTTGCCCAACGCTACCGGCTTGCTCAGCTTCAACCTCGGGCCACAGTCCTGGTATTCGGCTCCTGCCTATGGGCAAGTCCAAGCCTTCGCGAGCAGCCAAGTGTTCGGCCACCTGACCCACCCCCGCTGGTGCAGGTATCCGGCCGGCACCGTCCTCTTCGGGGTCACCTTGCAACCTGGGGCCCTGGCCTTGTTGCTGGGGTGTGCCGCTCATGAACTTGCCAACTGGGCTACCAATGCCGCCGGGGAACCGTGCTTCGCTGCCTTAGAAGAGGCTCTGTTGCGCCCTGCCACGTTTGCGGCGCGGGTAGCCCTGGCGGAGCGTTACCTGCGAGCGCTGTTTCAGCGTCGCGCCCCGGATTACCGCTTCCCGCTGGTGCAAGCCGCCATCGCCTGCTTGACCCCGCACTCCTCTGCTCCCGCCGCCGTCACGCAGGTGGCCGAACATTTGAACGTCAGCCCCAAATCCCTGACCCGACACTTTCAGCACCTGGTGGGCGTCGGACCCAAACGCTGCGCCCAACTCATCCGCTTCAAGGCTGCGTTAACCGCGTACCGGCAATCCGCCCCGTCCTTCGATGCCGAAGCGGCGGGCTACGCCGACTTTACGCACTTTGCCCGCGCCAGCCACCGGCTCGTTGGCCGGTCCTTGGCCGAGTTGTAAGATTGTCCGTTTTGTCCACCGGTTATCCGGCCAGCACGGGGCAATTTTGCAGCAACTAAACCCGCTACCTTATGTCTCCTACTGGCCATCAACAGTTTTTAGCGCACGCGCTGCCCATTTTAGCCCGCACGTCCGGCGTGGTGGGCGTGGCGGTGGGGGGCTCCTGGTTGGAACAAGCCCTGGACGCCTACTCTGACCTGGACTTGGTACTGGCCCTGGACCCGACGCAGGCCGAAAACCTCATGGCCGAACGCCCCCGGGTAGCGGCTTCGCTGGGAAACCTGCTCGAATGCTTCACCGGGGAGCACGTGGGCGAACCGCGCCTGCTCATCTGCCTCTACGACGAGCCGCTGCTGCACGTGGACCTCAAGTTCGTGAGCTTGCCCGACTTGGCCAAGCGCGTAGAAGACCCGCAGGTGCTCTGGCAGCAAGGCACGCTGGTGAGCGACATACTGCGCGTCACCCCGGTCCAGCTCCCGCCGGCCCCGGATTTGCAGTGGCTGGAGGACCGATTCTGGATTTGGGTGCATTACGCCGCCACCAAGCTGGGGCGGGGCGAACTACTGGAGGTGGTCTCGTTCCTGGATTTTCTGCGCACGACGGTGCTAGGGCCGCTGCTCGCCCAGCAGCACGGCGCGCCGGTACGGGGCCTGCGCAAGTTGGAACAGACCCTGCCTGCTGCCGCGCTGGTGTCGCTCCAGTCCACTGTCGCCACGCTGGACCGTGCCAGCTGTGCCGGTGCCTTGCAGCAGGCCGTGGCCACCTACCAGCAACTGCGCGTGGAGATAAGCCCGCCGGCGTTCGTCGCTAAGACCCATGTCGAGGGGCGGGCGCTGGCCTATTTGGCCGAAGTAGCCACGGCTTAACTATTCAACCAAAGTCTCCTGAACTCGGCCTCTTTACTCGTGGCCTTCGGTGCCGACGTTGGGTTCTGCTTCAATCAGCCCTGCCCGCTTAACTTTTTTACCAAACTTTTAACCAAGGCCCCTTTGGTATGAAACCTACCCGCTCGACCACTATTTTCCCGTGGATGTGGTAGCCGGCCCGGTACTACTGATGAAGTCCCACATGATGAGGTAATCCCGCAGCATCCCGGTTGGCCAGTGGCCGGCCGGGATGTTTGGCAATCGGGCTTATCCGAAGGCTTTTTGTAGTAAGTGCAAATCTGTTTTGTATATTGTGCATAGTATGGCTATGGCTTTTCCCTTCCCAGCCGCCCACCTTACTGCCAGCCCGCCGACGCTGCAAGCCGCCAGAGCCAAGGTTGCCGCGGTAATTAGCCATCCGGCTTTTTCTGCTGAGCGCCGGCAGCGGGCCGAGCAGCTGATGGCTACTGCGTCGGACGCGAAGCAGCTCAACCAGTGGGCAGCGCTGGCCTTGATGGAAAGCGAGCAGTGGGAAGATGTAATACTGCTCCGCGAAGAATCCCAAGGAGGAACTCCGGCTTTTCCGGTCTATCCCTACTGATAGCCTCGACTGTACGTAATCTAAGCAAAACACCCGTTTCCACTTCTTACCCCCTGCATTATTGGAAAACCTACGAAGCATTCCCGGCGTCCAAGTAGTCCAGCCGCTCCGCTTTTTTGATTTATACCATCGGCCGGTCCAATGCGACTTGGTCGTGCACCCAGCACAGGGATGGGCCATTGCCACGGAGCCCCCGAAGGCCGGCTGCCGGGGCTTCCACGAAGGTGCGGAGAACCTGGCGGCCAAAATTTGCCTCGATTACGACATTGCCCCGGCTGCGCTGGTGCTACTTGCGCACTACGTTTACGCCGGGAAAGATTGTTATTTCCTGTACCGCTTCGTGCACGGCGACCATGACCTGTTTGGGGGTATCACCTTTATTGGGGGGTACCGGAAGCCCCTCGACCCGGCCCAGGTAGCCCGGCTTCGGCAGCAGCTCATGGCAGGAGGGAAGCCCGGACCCGAAATGATTGCCATTCAGAACCCTATCCAAGCCCTGCGCCGTAGCGCACGACTCTTCCTATGACCCGCCACCAGATTTCTATTCAAGCCCAGGCCGCCACGGTCACGGCCAGCTCCCTGGCCGAGCTGCTGCAGCAGACGGGTACCAAAATAATGCAGCTCACGGAGGGGCTTGATATCAACCATCGCACGGCCCAGCGCCGTATCAAGGAGCCCGAGACACTCACCATTAAGGAACTATTGGCCCTGGCCGCGCTGCTGCGAGTACCGGAGCAACAGCTTGTCGAGCTTATCCGCGACGAATACCACCATCGGCCGGCACAGCCCGAGGTAGAAAGTAAGGTGGCACTGGCAGAAAAGAAAATACTGGTCACTAAAGCCGCAGGGCAAAAGCCGAGAAAAAAGTGATGCAACAATAAGCCAAAAAGGTCCCTTAGCAGTGCGCTAAGGGACCTTTTTGCATTGGGGAACGGGGTTCTCGTTACAACGGAATACTGTTGGCGAATTCGTTTTTAAGCTGTTGCTGGAGGTAGTAACCGCTCGAAAGCGGCCTGACGCGTCTAGGCTAAAGGCACCTCGTTTAACCAAGTATCCTTTTGAACAAGAACCCCGTGTAGGGCGTCATGCGGCAGTGAAAGCCGTTAACCTCAATTAAAAGTTAAGCACAAAAACAACTATTAACGAACCTATAATGAGAGCCTAGGTTAGGTATAAATGCCCATAGCTTTGTCGAGCTACGTAGCGACCTCAAGGATGGTTTGCAGGTTGACTAGGCTGATAGAAATCAAGCAGTCTCACCTTTGAACATGGGTAAAAAGAAAGCCGAGACCGACTATCGGCCCCGGCTAGCGAACTTAGTACAAACAACTAGCAGGTACGGTACTCTCCTAGTGCTTGACCTGAATATGTTGAGAGTAGGCGTCTTTACCCTGGCCCACGCGTAGGTTGTAGAGCCCCTCGGGCAGCTCGTCTATCTTAAACACGGCCTTGCCGTGGTCGCCATGAATGGTCTTGACTTTCTTACCGTAGGTGTCGTAGAGGTCGGCGTCGAAATCAGCAGTAGACTTGGTCGACGCGACTGTTAGCTGGGAGCTAGCCGGGTTAGGATACACGGCATAGCTGCTGGCGCAGGGGTCCACGGTGACGTAGAGCGTATTGGTAACTGTGCCGCAGGTGTTGCTGGCTGTCACATTAACGTAACCCGAGCCGGGTCCGCTGAACAGGACCTGGAACGTGCCCACGCGAGGCAGCACGGGCTTGCTGCGGGCTACCCCACCCGAGCGCACGGTGTAGTTTACATCCGGACCGTAGTTGGTAATAGTATATGTTTCGCTGTAATCAGTGCAAGCTACTTCAGTAGGCCCATCAAAGGAAGGGCTGTCGGGTGTACCTGTTTTCACGGACTTCGTGAGCGTCAAGGGGCAGTTGCCGCCGATTTGTAGTGTAATGGTGCCACTGCCGTCGCCCACGTTGCTGGTACTGAAGCTGGGGCCGCTGCCGCTGCTAACGGTAAAGGCGCTGGCCGGTGAGGCTGTCCAGATGTAGGTGACGTCGGGTCCCTGTACGGGCGTATTGTAGGTGCCGGTGCCACAGAGCGTGGTCGGGCCGGTGATGACGAGGTCGGCGGGGTTTAGACACTCGGTGGAGCAGTAATTGCTGGCTAGTTGCTTGCCTTCCATCTGGTCGAAAATAAATTCGCCGTTGCGTGCCGTAAAAGTGAGGTGCGGCACGTTGAAGTCATTATTACTAAACAGATTCGTTTGCTCCTGGGCTAGGAAGCCATTAGTGCGGGAATTGCTGAAGGAAGAAATTCCTTTGATGTATTTAGCTGACAAAGCGGGTAGAGTAAAGTCGTTGACGTCAAGGGCACTAGGAATAGGAATAAAGGAAAAGGTGGGCACCGCCGTATACTGCGCCACGAATGAATGGCCGTAGGCTGAGCCTGCCAAAAAACCACCATTACTTCCGATGGCATTGCCAATTGGCTCGGTGCCACCCGCTGTACCATCTAAAGGGAGCAGGCCGGACGGGCAGTTAAAGTTGTCTCGCACAACGTCTGCCCGGAGGGTCACAAGCCCGAAAAAAGCTTGTGTTTGTTCGACTAGATGAATTCCCGACACTCGGTTAGCTTGGCCATTGGCCGGAATAGCGTTTACGACTACCTCGCCACTCAACCCATTGCTGCCCGCGAAGATGAACGGGAGATTGAACAGATTAAAATAGCCCGACACCCGAATAAGCTCAGTATAGGGAGCAAATAGCCCGACGCCGCATTGTGAGCCTTGGCTGACGGCTACTATTTTGTAAGGAGCCGCATAATTGACCATTGCCCGGTAGGGTCCTTCAATAAAGGAATTGCCCGTATAGTCGATGGTGTTGTAAGGAAAACCACCCGGTCCCGTTTGGGGTGTGAGCGTAGTTTGGTAGAGCAGAAGCTGTTTAGTAGCCGGCTGGTCGAGCAGAGCGTTAGCTTCTTTTAGCGTAGCATCGATGTCGCCGCTGGTGTACGTGCCAAAACTCAGTTGGGCCTGCCGTATCAGGGCCGAGAGCCCCAGCGGGATGTTGGCCCCGCGCTGCGGGCTGTCTTGCAGCACTAGGAGCCGGGTATTGGTGCTGCCGGGGGCAGACTTTTCCATCTCGGCCAGCTTGTAGCGGGCAATGAGACCACCCATGCTCATGCCCATCACCACATTCTGCTCGGTCGAGGCTGGGTCTTTATTTTTATTTACGTAGTCCAGCACGGCCTTGAACAGGCCGGCATTGAGCAAAATATCATCGGTACCGTTGGCGTAGTCGATGAATACGATGTCGTAGTCACCTACGCTTTCGAGGGCGTTGCGCAGGTCAAATCCGGTAGTGCCACGTGATGTGGCTATTTCTTTCAAAAAGTCATCAATAGAATAATTTTTCGCCGTATGCGGTGCGATGTAGCTTCTATCATATCCCTCCGCCACAATGAACGGCTTCACCAGCGTTGTATGCATAGCTCCGGTCGTAGGGTCAGTGCCATAATGGAAGTAGGCGGTACCCGCAGCCTGGCCGGGCTGTGGTCCAAAATACATTGAGGGAACGGAAGCAGTGCGCAGTGCATTCGTAGCAGGAGTAGCCACAAACAAGTCGAACTGGCTGAAATAGTCCTGAGAAAGCACGGCGGGCGGGGCACCTTGCTGTTGTGTGAAGCGAACCTTAATGCGCTTGGTGCCGCTGGTGGAATAGGCCGCGCTAATGGGCTGGTCCCAGGTAGCGGCGACGTAGCCCCGGCCGTCGCCAAAATCGACGGCAAGTAGCGGCTGGCTAGCGTAGTTGCCGAGTTGCACATACAAGCTGGCCGGAAACACTAGGGCTACATTGCCGGTGGCGGAAAACTCGCGGGTGGGCGCTACCGCAAATACCGAACGTAGACTATAGGGGCTGGCCGGGCGGCCCGCTACATCGTATACCTGCTGACTTTGTAGCGTCAGCAGGTTTTGGCTGAACGCATCGGGGCGCACAGTAGCATACGTTATAAGCTGAGCCATGACGGGAATGGTACCAGCCCCAGCGGTGGTCTCTGCCGCCGCTACCGTGCTGTTGTAGCTCGGGAGCGTAGCCATCATATTTGGGCCGTAGATACTGGCGGTATAGGCCGTGGCGTAAAGGGCGCGAAACACGGCGGGCGTGGTGCGGGTGCTGTCAGCCAGGGTTCCATTGAAGGCGGATAGGGGCAACCAGGGCGTGGCGTAGGCATCGAGCCGGCCGGTGGGCACCTGACTTTTGTCGAGGTGGGCAAAGAGGTAGTCGAGCTTGAAGCGCAGCGAGTCTGCTTGTTGGGCCCGCAGGCACACTGGGCCGAGCAGGCCTAGCAGCAGCAAAAAGTAAAGTTTTTTCATGTGGAAAAAAGGAAAAAGAGGAGGGTTAGAGTTTGTAGTCAAAGCGTCCCTGAGTGACTTTGATGGTGTCACAGCCGGGCTGAAAAAGCTTGAAATTGAACGTGCCTGAAACAATTCCTTGCGCGAGGTCGAGCCGAGAAATAGTTAACTGGCCATCCATCTTCAAACCTGGCGCATTGTAATATTCGTAGCAGGAGCCTTTTATCCCAGTGCTATAGTAGACACCGATAGTTTTTCCATCTATTGGATAGGTGCCTGTCTTGGTAACCGGAGCCCCAGCAATGATGAAATATTGAGTGTCTTTTAACACATCGACGTAGCGATAAGCGCGGATTTCTAAATCACCGCCCGCGTAGCCGGAGTCATAGACAAGGCGGTAATTTGCCGGGCCGACGTTACCACTAGGAGTCCAAGGCTGTCCATTGAGCAGGCAGCCGAAGGTGTGTTGACCGGTCTGAGTAGCCGGAGGCAGCTGGTCTTCAGGCTTGGCTGGGCTAGAGTCATTTTTCTTGCATTGGCTCAGGCCCAGCAGGGCGGCCAGCAGCAGGGAGGTTGGGGGTAGGCGCATAGAAAAGAAGGGGTTAAGGGCGGTGAAATGTACAAGGCAAGAATTTAATTTTAATAAATTCTAGTATTAATTTTTAATTATTAGCAGCACTGAACCACGGAGCTCGACAGCTTCGAGCAGTGGGCTAGTAAAAATCTGGCTGGCTGGGTAAGCGAAATAAGTAGCCAAATGCTTGTAGTACTCCCCAAAAACTGGACAGTCAAAGCGGGCTAGCTTAGCTCGATTATGACCCCCAAACGCACCCGCCGTCGCTACACGGCTGAGTTCAAAGCCGAGGTGGCCCTGGCCGCGCTCACCGAGAGCCAGCCGCTAGCCGAGTTGGCTGCCCATTACCAGCTGGCCGTAACCCAAATCACGCGCTGGAAGCTGCAGTTGCGCCAGCAGGCGGCCCAGGTCTTTGCCGATGCACCGACGCCCGGCGCAGCCGTGCTGGATGTGGAGCCCCTGTACGCCGCCATCGGCCGGCTGCAAATGGAAAACGCGCTGCTAAAAAAAACGCTCAAGCCATGTCAGTAGTCCAGCAACGCGCGCTGGTCGCCCAACCGGACTCGGGCAGTTCGGTGCTGGCCCGCTGCCAGGCGCTGGGCCTCTCGCGCAGCAGCTTCTACTACCAGCCTTGCGGGGAGAGTGCCTATAACCTGGAGTTGATGCGCCTGCTCGATGAGGAGTTTACGCAGCACAATTTTAAAGGTGTGCTCGGCTTGCGTGACCACCTGCGCCTGGCGGGCCATGCCGTCAACGCCAAGCGCATCCGCCTGATGGGCCACGAGCCGGTCTATCCTAAACCGCGTTTAAGTATTCCTGGTCAAGGTATTACCCCCTATCCATACCTGCTGCGGGACCGGCCGGCCACGGCGCCCAACGAGGTGTTGGTGCCGCCGGGGCGGCACTTTAAGCACGGACATTACCTACGTGCCCCTGGCCAAGGGTTTCCTCTATCTGGCCGCCGTGCTCGACTGGCACTCGCGCTACGTGCTGAGCTGGCAGCTCTCCAACTCGCTCGACGTGGGCTTTTGTCTGCAGACCCTGGCTGGGGCCCTGCGCGTGGCCCCGGCCCCACACATTTTCAATTCCGACCAGGGCCGCCAGTTTACGAGCCTGGCCTACGAACAGGCCCTGCTGGCCACCGGCTGCCGCATCAGCCGCGACGGCCGGGGCCGGGCCACCGACAATGCCTTTATCGAGCGCCTCTGGCGCACCGTCAAATGGGAGCACATCTACCTCAATCCCGCTGACGATGGCCACCACCTGCACCACCAATTGCAGGCGTACTTTGCCTACTACAATTACCGACGACCCCACCAAAGCCTGGGAGGCCAAACGCCCGCCCAGGTCTTCGCACAACCCTCGTTCACCAAAGCATAACCCTATTACTTAACAAATCCCGCTAAACTGTCCAGTTTTTGGGGAGTAGTACAGCTGGCGGAGGCAAATACCTCGCAAAGCAAAAAGGCGGCAACTCATAGTTTAAACGAGCGCTGCATACGGTTATCCTGAATGTAGTGAGCCCTTTCGCATGAGCCCCCGTGCAGTAGTGCGAGTTGAGTCAGTAGACGTAAGCACGGTCCTAGGCAGTATGAGGACGGCCCGCACGCATGCGACGACTGTCTTGAGCAACTTGGCCAAGTCGGTGCAACTCAAGACCAGCAAGTACGATTCCAAAACCGAAAAGGTAGCGCAGGCCATCGCGCTACGCACCACCGGCTTATGCTTGCGGCAAATCGAGCGAAAAAAGGCATTGAGGTAGTCAGTTGAGCTAAGAGCTTACACAAAGCTGCTATAGCACAAGTCCCAAGTAGCCTAGAGTAAATCTATGCCCCCAGCTGCTATAAGAAGACTTTATTTTGCTAAAATTTTAAATTATATTAAATTTTTATATATTTAAATAAAATTAAATTATTATTTTCCATGCGTCTACCCCCAACCTCCCTGCTGCTGGCCGCCCTGCTGGGCCTGAGCCAATGCAAGAAAAATGACTCTAGCCCAGCCAAGCCTGAAGACCAGCTGCCTCCGGCTACTCAGACCGGTCAACACACCTTCGGCTGCCTGCTCAATGGACAGCCTTGGACTCCGGCGGGTAATCCATTTGGCGGACCACTGTTTACGGCAGAACATTCGCGTGGCAACTTCTACTTAACCGCTAATCGAGCTATTATGGCCAATGGCGTCGAAAGCACTCAGCGAATCCAAGTAGAAGTTGATAGTATCACTACCTATGGGTGTTGTTAAACAAATAGGGGAAAACCTCCGACTCAGGGACGCAGTCAACTTATATTCAGGTTTAACACGCTGTTATCCAATTCAATGCTTGGCATAACGGTGTGGGCGATACAGTAAATGTTCGTTTTCGCTATTCTGCTTCGATGGTCTTAAGGGACGTGTAAAACTATTGTCTCACGCTATTCTTATGACGCATTTGTGCCTTATCAGTACCATTCAAGCCGCTTAGCTGCCGAGTCGGAGGTTTTCCCCTATTTGTTTAACAACAACCCTTTGAGGCGGAATAGGCGTGTTGGGTTGGGGGTGTAGGCTCATCAGCGGAGGATTTTAAGGTGCCTCTGAAAATAGCTTTTTTACCTCAAAATGAATTCGCCAACAGTATCCTTTTGCAACGAGAACCCCTGATAGCGTTTAAACATACGTTTTCTGAGATGGGCCGCTAGCTCAGGATTCCTTAGCGTTGTTTTCCGTTCCTACTATTGTGCGACCCCGAATTGAAGTGAAAAGCACCCGCTGCCCCGTGCTAGGCTTTGTTCCCACCATCGTGTAGGCCGGTTACTTCTACTGCTTGAGCCAATCGTGAGCCAATTCACCTGCTGTAAAAAGCACCTCTACAGTGCTCATTCACCATTTGCACTCGTGTATTGGCTTGTGGTGAGCCAATCATGAGCCAATCAACCGGTACACTGTCCCGGCCCCGCGGGTCCCGGTTTTCTGCAGGTAGCCGCCCTTCTCTAACTCGCCCAGGTAGCGCGTGGCCGTGGGCTTGCTCACGCCCAGCTGCTGCTGCACCACCGTGTTGGTGATGCTACCGTGCTGCCCGGCGTAAAGCAGCACCGGAACCAGGTCAGCGCGCACGCCCTGCTGCTGCCAGTAAGCCGGTGAGTACTCGGTGAAGGCCACCACGAACCCCGAGGCCTCGAAGTAGAAGCGCGGGGCCGGCAGGTGGACGGCACGGCACTCGTTGAGTATCTTCAGGGTACCCCGGCCCCAGGATTCGATGTAGCCGGCCCGGAACAGGGTGTTGGCCACATCCGGGTTGAAGGGCTTGGACGGGTGCTTGCGCAGCAGATTATCCACCGTCCAGGTGTCGGGCAGGTGGCCTTCATTCCAGAACTGCAGCTGGTGCTCATAGACGCTAATCTGCACGGGCGTGCCGCCGCTGTAGTCTTTGTGGGCAAGGGCGTTGAGCAGGGCCTCACGAAGGGCAGCGGCGGGGAACGGGGGCTCTTCCAGGCGACTGGCGCCCTCGTAGCGCACCTGGGCCTTGGTGTACTTGGTCTGTAACAAGTTCAGCGTGCGTTCCACCTGCAGCAGCAGCGGCCCGTGCACCTCATCCTGGTAGCGTAAATCGTCGTCCGTTGCAAAGAAGCCAATCTTGACGTAGGCCCCGGTGATGAACTTCTCGGGTGTCGGGTGAAACAGCAGCACCGCCGCCCGCTTCAGGTAGTCGCCGTCCACCAGGTTCAGGTTGTCGAGCAGCGCCGCGTTGCTGTCGTGCAGGACCTGCTCATCCACGCGCCCGCTTTTGGCGGCGCGCTGGCGGAACAGGTCGAGGGCCTCGGCCGATAAATCGGCCGCCGTGACGCCCGGCACCGGCACGCCGTCCCAGCGCTTGCCTTGCTTGCGCAGCAGAAACGCGCTCAGGGCCGGGCCCTTGAGTTCCTGCTTAGTGCTGCCGCTGCGGTAATGGTACTGCCCGCGGTAGCTGATGGGGTAGGGGTAGGGCTCGACGACAATTTCCAGATACTCCAGTCCGCCTTCCTCGTGCCGGTTGACCTCGACCAGAATGCCCAGCAAATCGCGCACCTGGTTGGGTAAGTCTTCCAGCAGCTTGCGAATGTTGGGCAGGCCCACCACCTGACCATTGTCGTTTTTGCCGAGGTAGATGCGCCCGCCCTGCGCGTTGGCAAAGCCGCAAATCCATTTGAAGTACTCCTCTCGCCACGACTCCTTCCACTCGATGTTCTGCTGTTCGCGGGCGGTGCTCATAGGTGACGTAAACGGGGCGATGGGTAGGCTACAGATTTAGAGCTTGCTGCACGATTAATTGAGCCTCTGCGGCCTCCTTCTTTGCATCCAGCTTGGCTTGTTTGGTATCTTCCAGCGCCTGTTTGCCGGCTCGTACAAAGGCCGCGTTGCAGTAGCGGAGCTTATCATCAATGTGCCGGTTCGAGCGGTTCTTCAGGTCCCAGGCCCGCAGCAGCTCCAAAGCGCCCTCCTGCTTAAGAATGGGCGCGTATTTGACGATGTTCGCATCGGTCACTTTCCATTCCCGGAGCCGCTGAATGATGCTGCCGGTCGCCGAGTTTTCCAGCCAGGAATCCGGAATGTCTTTCAGCGTCGGTCCTTTCTTCAAATCAAACCGAAAGCGAATGATTTTCTTGCGGCCCCGGGTAGGCCGGGTAGTTTCGTAGATGGGGGTGAAGGTAAACTCGTAGTCGGTGCCGGCCAACTCCTTTTCCGGCTCCTTCATGGTGTTATCAATGAGCAGCTTGGTGTTCGGGTACTTCAGCAGTGGCTCCCCGTCTTTGCCCTTCTTGACCTGGCCGCGCTTGTCGTACTCGTACCAGCAGTCCATGTATTGTCGGTATTCCTCCACCGGGACCTCCCAGCGTCCTTTGTCATGCCAGGCCGCCAGAATCTCAAAAAAGCGCATGCTGTACCAGCTTTTCAGATTCATGTAGCCGTGCAGCGGGAATTTGCTGTAATGGGCGGCCTTCACCAGGTAAGGCGCGAGCTGCGGGTTGAGCAGGATGGTGATGATGCCATCCTTGTAGCCGACCCGCTGCTCTTTGGTCGTATCGAGCAGGTGCCGGAAGTACCATTCCTTGCGGTCGATACTCTCAAATTCCCACTTCATGTCGGCCAGCTCGTAGAGCGCGCCCTTGATTTTCGAGTAGGCCGTATCGGCGTCGATGTCCGTCCCTTCGATAATGGAGGAGATGTGCAGCTGGTAATACTCTCGTAGCTGGTAGTCATTGTCGCGGATTTGGTCGATGACCCGCGCCATGATGCGCTTGCCGTAGACGGAAATCTTCTTCTGGTGAGCAAAGGTGACGTTCCAGTGCTGCTTGACCTCTCCCCGGTATTCGGGCTCATACTTGAGGCCCAGCTCCAGCATGGGCGTGGAGGGGGAGCGGGAAATGCGTTTATCGGCCATAGGAGGATAGCTGCAGCAGTGGTCCTTTCCTACGCAAGGT
Organism: Hymenobacter sp. BT559; assembly: GCF_017571525.1. Classification (GTDB taxonomy): domain Bacteria; phylum Bacteroidota; class Bacteroidia; order Cytophagales; family Hymenobacteraceae; genus Hymenobacter; species Hymenobacter ginsengisoli. Next base: position 121,072 of record NZ_JAGETY010000016.1, read on the forward strand.
AGCAAACAAAGTCTAAAACACTAAGGTGTAGATTTAGCCACCTTACCTTTTACAAGGGGGGCCACACCAGCGACGTTTGCTGGCCGGCTTTACCTATCCAAACCTTAGCTTTTGAAGGACGGCGCCTAGTTTCCCCCAGCAATAGTACCTGTCCAAACCTTACTTTTTGAGGCTTTCGGTTGTGGATAACTACCTGTCCAAACCTTAGCTTTTAGCTGTCCAAACCTTACTTTTCTCCGGTGTCAATCTGTCCAAACCTTAGCTTATGCTGCCTCAGAACCTGTCTGAAACTTAGTCTTTACCTGTCCAGAACTTAGCCTTTGGCTGTTTACTCCTTATAGTAAACTAGTATGTTCATTTCAACTATCCAGTAAAAAAACAACTACCTAGTTTGCCGGAGAGGAAAGGTATATAAAGCTCGTAGGGATGTACCCCAACGGCACAAGGAAAACAAAAAACAAAGCCCAAAAAGGTAAAAAACTGGGATTGCACTTTTCTACTATTTTATACTACTATTCTTATAATGGTTGGCTTATTTACTATGCCCCTAAGCTAAGACCTAAACTTATCAAGAAGCAAAGGCGCCATCAACAAGCCAGCGCGAAGCGCTTGCCTTCCGCATGGCCTCTAAAAATCCCACAAAAGTGCCCACACGTTACGCAAGACCTTCGATTCAGGGAAACACTTGCAGTTAACGTTTTAAGCGCTGCTGAGCGCAAAAATGGGAACAGCTAAGAACTGCAGCTTCCGGAGGCTGTCAAAGTATTAAAAATGGCCTTAGAGGAGTCAAAAAGTGTGTTTATCCTATCACCCAGGGCACTATCTACATCGCCAAATAGAGCGAAACACAGAACCCCGACGTTGTGGCGACGCCAGGGACTTGGAAGTGGCCTTAGTATCCGCGCCGGAGCGCAGCGTGCTAGGCTCCAGCCGCGAGAGGGGTGGGATTGAACGATAACCACGATTTAAAGCACCAGGCCATGCCGAGTGACGAGCTGGATTTTTTAGAAAAGCAGCTTGCTGCCAACGAGCTACTGAGCAGCACCTACGGCGAGGAGACGCGTCACACCCATGAGGATGTTTTGGCAGTTCTGCCCGTTGCCACCGAGCAACTGATGCAGTACACCAGTTGCCAAACCTCCCGGCGCTGGATTGATTGGCGCGTGACAAAGCCGAAGGCCCGCCGGAATTAGCCAAACCTAATCTAGGAGCTATCTTTGAGACAGCTGCTATGCAGCGGGCTTTCCTCGAAAGAAGCCAAAGGCTCGATGGGTAGAGCAGCGAGAAGGAGAACAGGACTGAAATCCTGTTCTCCTTCGTCTATTTATAGCCCTGCTGTTTGTCGCTAAAGGGAGTCTGCGTCAAAGTCGGCCAGCTGCTTTTTGAAGTGTCCCAAGCGACCCTTAGTAGCTAAAAAAAACAGGTGGCGCACCTTGTCCTTTACCGGTCCCAGGTCGAAGCCGAGTAGCATCGCCTGATAGCCGAACACGCGCAATAGACTCAGAATAACTTTCGGCTCCGGCTTTATGAGCGGACCGTAGTACACGCGGTGTAATTGGTCAGTGTCAAGGGCAATGTTCAAGGCATCGCAGCATTCCAGCAGGTCGGGCAGGGTAGCCGGCGAATAGGAGCGCAAGTAGCCGCGCACCAGGCGAAGCGCATCCTCGTAGCTCACGCCCAGCGACGCATCAAATGTAGGAAAATCAGTGTCAAACTCGTCATCTGAATTGTCATCAAACATAACGCAGGAGTTGAGAGAGGCTAATTAGGGTAGAGCTGGCAGCCAGGGGTTATGCGCTGCCTCGCCCGCGGCCAGATAAGCTTGCCAGTCAGTGGCGGAAAGCACCACTTTCAAGAAGTCCTTTAGGCCAATGTCATTCTTTTCGAGGACGTAGCGCCGCAGGGGTAGGGAGTCGCCCATTTCCGCGAAGCCGAGTGCCCACATAGTGGCTTGGGCCTTAGCGGGCAGTCCTTCCAGCCATTCTAGGTAGTCGGCTTCGGTTATTATTATTTCGTGGTGGTGGAAGTAGCAGTACGTCGCATTGCCCCAGCGCAGGAGCTGCGCCAGGCGCTCGCGTTCCCGTGGGTTTTCTTCCAGGGCGAGCAGCGCTAGTTGGCTCTGGTGACAACCCTCGTCTGGATGACGAGGGACGAGTAATTCAAGCGGCTGGCGGGGCAGAGCTGGTAGCACAAGCGCAAAGTTAGGAAGTCAGTTTACGAGTAATAAGTCTTCCAGTCGGGTAGTAAAGGCCGGCGAACGCCATTGGGCCTTGCCTTCCCAAGGCGCCCGCGCTGGATTTCCAGCCGGGGATTTTTGGCCGCGAGACGGCACCGCGGAGGCCAGACGCACCGCGCCGCGGCCAAACCGCTGATTGAGCGCGTCCAGGCTCGCCATCAGGGCCGGCCGGCCGGCAGCAGCCAGGTTATCTTTCCGTTGTTCCTGCTGCGGCGCTACGGTAGGAGCGGGGCCAAACAAGGGGAGCTGCTGGCCGATACCCGGCGACTCTAGCCCGTCCAGCACCACGCCGGCCTTGTGGTAGGCCGTGCCTGGCTCCCAGATGCGGCTGAGCAGCGCACGGGCGTACCCGAGCAGCACGCCTGTGTCGGCGGTTGGTCCCGCCGGCAGGGTCAGCGTAGCCGAGCGCGAAAAGGGGGGCAGCGCATGGGCGCCGAACCGGTTTTGCTGAGATACACCGTTAGGACGTGGGCCGTATCGCCTTGCGCCCGCAGCTTTTCCGCCACCCGCGAGAGAAAGGTGGCCACCGCCGCCAGCACGTCGGCATAGGTCGTTAGCGGCTGGCCGAAGGTGCGCGAGCAGCTGAGGCTTTGCCGGCTGAGTGTCCCGTCTTCCGAAGGGTGCAGTCCCGCGCAGGGCCGGCCTTGCAGTTCCTGCACCAGCCGCGCTCCCACGACGCCTCCCAAATGCTTCCGGGCCCAGGCATCCGACACGCGGGCCAGGTCGGCCGCCGAGTCGATGCCCGCCGCCGTGAGCTTGGCGGCGTACTGCCGACCGATGCCCCACACATCGCCCACCGCTACATGTTTCAAGGCCCAGGCCCGGCGTTCGGCGCTGTCAAGGTAAAGTACCCCGTCCAGGTCCGGGTGTTTCTTCGCCAAGCGGTTGGCGAGCTTGGCCAGGGTTTTGGTAGGGGCCACCCCGACGCAGGTGGGAATGCCCGTACGGCGTTTCACATCGGTGCGCAGGGTCTGGGCAAGGTAATCCAGCCGGCCCAGGTAGGGTGTCAGGTGCTGCTCCAGGCCGTGCAGGTCCAGAAAGGCCTCGTCAATGGAATAAATCTCCAGGGCGGGCACCCGTTGGGCCAGGCAGTACATGACCCGCGCGCTCATGGAGCCGTAGAGGGCATAGTTGCTGGAAAACACGGCGGCGTTGTTTGCCCGCAGCAACTCCTTGACCTCAAAGTAGGGCGCGCCCATCGGCACGCCCAGGGCCTTGACTTCCGCGCTCCGGCTCACGACGTTGCCATCGTTACTGCTCAGGACCACCACGGGCCGCTTTTCGTAGCGCGGTTGGAAGACGCGCTCGCAGCTCACGTAGAAATTGTTGGCGTCGACGAGTCCGAACATACCTCGTTAGCTTAGAACGTGTTTGGGAATCGGGTAGCCCCAAAGAAAACGAGCCAGTAAGCAGTAAGCGGAGTTCCTAGGCTCCGC
>NZ_JAGETY010000017.1 GCF_017571525.1 Hymenobacter sp. BT559
TTAAATCGGGCGTACCCTACCAGGCCGATTTTAGCTCAAAGCTTGCGCTCACCCTCTAACTTTTAACACAGTTCATGATACCTAAACTAGGGCCAAAGAGCGGAGGTGGCCCGCCCAGCTTTTAAAGCTTGCAGGGAAAAATCGGAGCAGCTTACGTTGTTGCCCATACAAACTGGCTGCTACTAATAATAAGGACTTCAGCGACCACCTATCAGGTAGTGGTAGCTAGGCCGGTCGGTGAATACAAGTTTAGAATTTCCAGCGAAGTGATGCCGAAGCAAAGTGTACCGCTTTGAGCGTTGCTTGACTTATCAGTCTCCGGCTAACCCTAGCCTGTTTTGAATGGAAGCTGACAATCTCCTTTTCAGGCCGGTTTCTATTAGACCCCTTAAGACGCAGCCGGGCCAGGAAACCACAATTGGAACGCACTGCCTGCCCCCACTACGGAATGGACCTGAATGCTGCCCTGATGGAGTTGCATGATTTGCTTGGCCAGGCTCAGCCCAATCCCGGAGCCGTTGGGGCGGGTGGTGAAAAAAGGAATAAAGATGCTGTCCAGTACGTCGGCGGGAATACCGCTCCCGTTGTCTTTCACCTCCATAACCACCCGCTCCTGTTCATCAGACCAGGCCAGCAGGCTAAGGCGAGGGTCGGGGATTTGCACGAGCGCCTGCGCCGCATTGAGCACCAGATTGATGAGCACTTGCTCCAGCAGGTGAGCGTCGGCGTGCAGGGTGAGGTGCGCAGGCCGGACGCTAAGGGTGAGCTCAATGCCTTGCGCGGCCAGTTGCTCCGCTAGGAGCTGCCGGGTGGCCTGGAGCAATTCCTGCACATAAAGGGTCGTGCGCTGCGGCGCGGCCAGGGTGCTAAAGTCCCGGTAAACTTGGGCGAAGCGCAGTAGCCCTTCGCTGCGCTGCTGAATGATGCGGATGCCGGTCCCCACGTCGTCGAGCAACTCGGCCGCCACCGAATCCGAGGGCCGGGCCGCCTGCACGTGGCGGCCCAACGAATCCGCCAGCGAAGCAATGGGGGCGACCGAGTTCATGATTTCGTGCGTCATCACCCGGAGCAGCTGCTGCCAGGCGGCCGTTTCAGTATCAGCCAGGGCCTGGCTCACGTTTTTAAAGGCCAGGAGGGTAAATGCTTCGCCTCGTAGCTTGAACTGAGTAGCCGATACGAGTAGCTGCACTGTTTGGAGGTCCACCGTCAGCTTCACCACTACGGGCTGGCCGGGCACTGCCTGGCAGATGGCCTCGTAGAGGATCGGCTGCCGGGATTGCAGCGCCCGGATGTTTTTCAGGTACGGCAGGTGCAGCGTCTGTTTAAATGCTTCGTTCACCCAGGCCACGGTGCCCGCCGCATCGTAGGACACGATGCCGGTATCGAGCAGCGCCAGGATAGTTTGCAGGTACTGAAACTGCCCTTCCTGCTCGGCCCGCAACGCCCGAAACGTGTCGTTGACTTGGTTGAAGGCTTCGTGCAAGTGCCGCAACGACGCCGGGACGGACTGCGCCGGGTACTGCCGCGAAAAGTCGCGATACTGGAGGGCCAGGGTAAAGTCGGCCAAGGCCTGCTGGCCACGCGTCAGGTAGCGGGCCAGGTCTAGAACCAGGAGTAGCAACAGCACCAGGGCCCCAAAGGCTAGTCCGTAGGCGTGGTGCAGCGCGGCATACCCACCCCCGGCCAGCGCCGCTACTAGCAGTACTAATCGTCCCAGCAGGCGAGCATCCAGGCTATTAAATATCATGCTTGTCGAGCCGGCGGTAGAGAGCAGTTCGGGTGAGACCCAGTTCCTTGGCCGCTTTGGTGAGGTTGCCCTGGTGGCGCGCAATGGCCTGCTGGATGGTGGCTTTTTCTACTTCCAGCAACGGCAGCGGCTGCTCAGCCAAGGTCGCAGCTGGTGCGGAAGCAGCCGTTGATTCGGGGTTTCGAAACGAGAAATCGGCCGGAAGCAGCACGGGGCCGGCCCCTAGGATAACGGCCCGCTCCACAGCGTGTTGCAACTCCCGTACGTTGCCGGGCCAGGTATACTCCCGGAGCTTGCGCAGGGCAGCGGCACTGAATTCTGGCACGGGTTGCCTGTTGCGGGCCGCGTACACCTGCGCGAAGTGCTGGGCCAGCAGGTGCACGTCGTCGTCGCGTTCGCGCAGGGGCGGCAGCGTGATTTCGACCGTGTTAAGGCGGTACATCAAATCCTGGCGAAAGCTACCGCGGGCTACCAAGGCGTGCAACGGGGCGTTAGTGGCCGACAATAGCCGGATATCCACTGGTACGGGGGCGTTGCTCCCGACGGGCACCACCTGGCGGTTTTGCAGGGCCGTGAGCAGCTTGGCTTGCTGTGGCAGGGCTATGTTACCAATCTCATCCAGAAACAAAGTGCCGCCGGTGGCCGCCTCGAACCGGCCCACGCGGCTGGCCTGGGCATCCGTAAACGCGCCCTTGGTGTGCCCGAACAGCTCGCTTTCAAACAACCCCTCGCTGAGCGCGGCTACGTCGGCGGCTACAAAGGGACGGGCGGCGCGGCGCGACTGTTCGTGTAGGGACTTGGCGACCAATTCTTTGCCGGTACCGTTCTCACCGAGCAGCAGCACATTGGCCTCGGTCGGGGCGACCTTTTCAAGTATAGCGCGCACGTCTTGCATGGCGGCTGACTCTCCCAGTAGAGCAGTAGTAACGGCCGGCCCAGGCAGCTTTTTTGGACTATCCCCGCTTTTGCTGCCGGGTTTGGCTAGCAAGGCGGCGGCCAGCGTTTGCAGCAGTTGTTCGTTGTGCCAAGGCTTAAGCAGGAAATCGGTAGCACCGGCTTTTAGGGCGCGCACCGCCGTGCGCACGTCGCCATAAGCCGTTAGCAGAATAACGGCCGTGGTGGGGTCGTGCTCCCGGATGCGGCCCAGCCAGTAGAAGCCCTCGTTGCCGGTCGCCTGGCCATTGCGGTAGTTCATATCCAGCAGCACGACATCGAAGTGTTGCTGGCGGAGCAGGGAGAGCAGCAGCTCCGGGTTGCGCTCCGTCACCACTTCCCGCACCTCGGTTTTGAGCAGCAGCTTGAGGGCGAACAGCACATCGGGCTCGTCGTCTACCACTAGGATGCGGGCGTGCTTGAGAATCATGAAAAAGGCTTGGTAAAACGCAAAAGTCGGGGCTAGTAGTCATCGGCCCTAACCTATGCCACACAAACCGTGCAAGCCTCAGAAGATACTCGTTCTCAGTCGGCCAGGCCGTTTGCTGCGCGTCGATAGATTCAAATTGTATCAGAACCGAACGGTCAACTGTATCAAAACCGGACGCTCGGCAGCAGTTGGCAACCAGGTGGTAAACTCAGACCGCTGATTAGCAAGGATTTGTGCCTAAGGCACCGTTCTTGGCACCTCCGGTCCATAGCTTTTTGCGGCTACTGCCTGCACCGAACCGAATGGATGTCCTGATACCGAAGAAAAAGTGGTCGTTTGTTACTCGCTGGTGGTGGCTAGGGGCCCTGCTGCTGGCGGGCACGGGCGCGGCCGGCCTCTACTGGCCTAGGCCGGGCCAGCGGCTGCACGTGGCGGCCAGCCGGCTGACCATCAGCCCCGTTACGCGGGGCAACTTTCAGGAATTTACGGCCATTGATGGGGTGGTGCAGCCCCTGCGCACCGTGTACCTGGACGCAGTGGAGGCCGGTACGGTGCAGCAGGTGCTGGTGGAAGAAGGCACGACCCTAACGGCGGGCCAGCCCCTGCTCCGGCTGACTAACCCCGACCTGCAGCTGGAAATGGTAAACCGCGAAACAGCCGTGTATGACCTGATGAACAACCTGCGCAATACCCGCACCCAGCTGCTGCAAAACCGCATTCTGCGCCAAAACCAGCTAGCGGACATCGACTTCCAACTGGCTGAGGCTCGGCGGGTGTTTGACACCAACCAGGTGCTCTACGACCAAAAGGTGATTGCGCGGCAAGACTACTTGCAGAGCCAGAACGCCTACCGCTACCAAATGCGCCGGCGGCAGCTCACGCAGCAGACCCTGCGCCAGGACTCAATAGCCATGCAGCAGCAGTTGGGCACCATGCAGGAGTCGGTGCAACGCATGACCAGCAACCTGGCCCTGATGCGGCGCAAGATGGACGACCTGCTGCTGCGGGCCCCGGTCGGGGGGCAACTCAGCTCGCTGGCCGCGGAAGTGGGCGAGGCCAAAACCCGGGGCCAGCGCCTGGGGCAGATTGATGCGCTGACGGGCGTGAAGCTGCACGCCGCGGTGGACGAGTTTTATATTGCCCGCATCGGAGCTGGTCAGGTAGGCGAAGTGGTGGTGGATGGCCAGGCGTATGCCCTGCGCGTGACCAAAATCTTTGCCCAAGTGGCCAAAGGCCTGCAAATCGACCTGGCCTTTACCGGTACCCCGCCACCGGGCCTGCGGCGGGGCCAGACCCTACCCATCCGGCTGGCGCTGAGCGCGAAAGCCCCGGCGGTGCTGCTGCCCAAAGGCGGCTTTTACCAGCAAACCGTGGGCAACTGGGCCTTTAAGCTGACGGCCGATGGCACCCGGGCCCTGCGGGTAGCCATCCGGCTAGGGCGGCAGAACCCCGATTATTATGAAGTGCTGGGGGGCCTGCATCCTGGTGACCAAGTTGTAACGTCCAGCTACGAAGGCTACGCCGACCAACAGGAGCTGGTGCTAGACAATAGCCAGCCCTAGGTAGCCTAGTAACTATTTGACCATAAGATACTGTTGGCGAATTCATTTTTAAGCAATTGCTGGAGGCATCAATCGCTCGAAAGCGACCTGACGGGTCTGGGCTAATGGCTTAAAAATGAATTCGCCAACAGTATCCATAAAAAGATGAACCTCATGATTAAGACCGAAAACCTGGAAAAGGTGTACCGCACCGAGGAAGTGCAAACCAAGGCGCTGAACCACGTCTCGCTGACGGTGGAACAAGGCGAGTTTGTGGCCATCATGGGCCCCTCGGGCTGCGGCAAATCGACGCTGCTCAACCTGCTGGGCCTGCTCGACGAGCCCGACGGCGGCAGCCTGCAACTGCTGGGCACCGAAACCAGCCGCTACTCCGAGCGCCAACGGGCCGAACTGCGCAAGCGCAGCCTGGGCTTCGTATTTCAGAGCTTCAACCTGATTGACGAGTTGACGGTGTTTGAGAACGTGGAGCTGCCCCTGCGCTACCTCGGTGTGGGAGCCGCCGAGCGGCGGCAACGGGTGGAACAGGTGCTGGAGAAAATGCAGCTGCTGCACCGGCGCAACCACTTTCCGCTGCAACTCTCGGGCGGGCAGCAGCAGCGCGTGGCCGTGGCCCGCGCCGTGGTCAACGCCCCGCCGCTACTGCTGGCCGACGAGCCCACCGGCAACCTCGACTCGGCCAGCGGCCACGATGTGTTGGGGCTGCTGACTGAACTGAATGAGGCGGGTACCACCGTGCTCATGGTCACGCACTCCGAGCACGACGCGCGGTATGCCCGGCGCGTCGTCCGCCTGCTAGACGGGCAGGTGGTGCTCGAAAACAGCCGCAGCCAATTCTAACCGCTTGCTCCTCCTTCGGCAATGCTTCCCTACCCCTTGCTGCTCATTTACCGCAACTTTAAGCGGTTCAAAAGCACGTTCTTCATCAACCTGATTGGCCTCTCGACGGGCCTAGCCTGCGCATTGCTCATCTACTTGTGGAGTAGCGACGAGCGCAGCTTCGACCGCTACCACGCCCTCGACGGCCGGCTCTACCAGGTAATGGAAAACCGCCGCACGGCCGCCGGCATCGAGACCCAAGGTGGTACCAACCCGCTGCTGGCTGAGGCCCTGCGGCGGGAAATGCCGGAGATTGAATTGGTAGCCACGACCACACCGGTCCCATTCTTCCCCGGGTTCACGCTGGCGGCGGGCGGCCAGCACCTGAATACTGTCGTCAAGTGCGCGGACCCGGCCTTCTTCCAGCTGTTTTCCTACCCCCTGCTGGTGGGCACCCCCGCCACGGTGCTGCGGGATAAAAACGCCATTGTGCTCTCCGAGGCCCTGGCCACTAAGCTCTTTCAGTCGCCGCAGAACAGCTTGGGCAAAGCCGTGGAATGGCAAATGGCCGACCTAAAACAGACCTGCCTGGTGGCCGGGGTGTTTGCCGGGGTGCCCCGCAACTCGTCGGAGCAGTTTGACTGCGTGCTGCCGTTTGCCGCGTTCAAGGACCTGATGCACATGAACGAGGCCATCAAGTGGGATGACGAAGGCCCCTTCAACACCTACCTGGCCTTGAAGGAGGGGGCCGACCCCGCGCAGTTCCAAGCCAAGCTGGCGGGTTTGCTGAAAACCAAAAGCGCGCAGGCCCAGGCCCAGGGGCGCACGCTGTTCGTGCGGCCGTTCTCGGCGGGGTACCTGCACGGCTCCTACGAAAACGGGGTCGCCACCGGGGGGCGCATTGCCTACGTGCGGCTGCTGGCCCTGATTGCCGGGCTCATTCTGGTGATTGCTAGTATTAATTTCATGAACCTGTTCACTGCCAAAGCCTCGCGGCGGGTCAAGGAAGTGGGCATTCGCAAGGCCCTGGGGGCGAGCCGCGCCGCGCTGGTGGGGCAGTACCTGACTGAATCCGTGGTGATGGCCTTGCTGGCCCTGGTCGTGGCCGTGGGGCTGGTACAGCTCGTGCTCCCGCAGTTCAGCGAGCTGACGGGCAAGCCGCTGGCCTTGCGCTGGGAGTGGCCGCTGGTGGGGGCCGGCCTGGCCCTGGCGCTGGGTACGGGGCTGCTGGCGGGCAGCTACCCCGCGTTCTACCTGTCGGGGTTCCAGCCGGCGGCCGTGCTGAAAGGCAAGCTGCCGACCAAGGCCGGCGATGTGTGGACGCGGCAGGGCTTGGTCGTGCTGCAATTCACGCTCTCGGTGCTGTTCATCGTGGCCGTGGTGGTCGTCAACGCGCAGCTGGCGTTTGTGCAGCGCCAACCGCTGGGCTACGACAAAGCCCACGTGCTCCGCTTTGATACGGGCGGCAAGGCGGCGAGCCAGCAGGCGGCCTTTCTGAGCGAGGTGAAGAAATTGCCCGGTGTCGTGCAGGCGTCCAGCGTCTTGGGCGGCTTCTTAGGGGGGCGTCATGTGGAAGAGATGAGCTGGCAGGGTAAGCGCCTGCCCGTAGCGACGATGCTGGTCAACTATGACCTAGTTGAAACGATGGGCATGCACTTGGTAGCCGGTCGCAGCTTTGCGCCGCAATTCCGCGCCGACAGCGCCGCCATCCTCGTCAACCAGACCCTGGTGGCCGGCCTGGGCATGCCGGACCCCGTGGGCCAACAGCTCAGCGGGCGCCGCATCGTGGGCGTGGTCCGCGACTTCCACTACGAGTCCCTGCACGAAAAAATCAAGCCCCTGCTGCTCCAGCTCGACCCCTCGATAAATACGGTGCTGGTGAAGCTGCAGCCGGGCACGGAGCAGGCCACGATTGCGCGGCTGCAGCAACTGTACGCCGCCTACAACCCCGGCTTTACGCTCGACTACTCGTTTCTGGATACCGACTACCAGGCCCAGTACGTAGCCGAGCGGCGGGTCGCCGTGCTCGCCCGCTACTTTGCCGGGCTGGCCATCCTTATTTCCGCCCTGGGCCTGCTGGGCCTGGCGGCCTTCACGACCGAGCGGCGGCGCAAGGAAATCGGCATCCGTAAAGCTTTGGGTGCAAGCGAGCTGGGCATTGTCTGGCTATTGACCAGCAGCCTGACCTGGCTGGTCGTCGTGGCCATCGTACTGGCGCTGCCGCTGAGTTACCTGCTCCTACAGCGGTGGCTGGAAGGCTTCGCCTACCGCGTGGCCTGGCAGTGGTGGTACTTCGCCGCAGCCGGTATGGGAGCCCTGCTCATTGCCTGGCTCACCGTAAGCGTGCAGGCCTGGCGGGCCGCCCGCCGTAACCCCGTGCTTAGTCTGCGGGCAGAGTGAACACTTATTGATACCTAAACTTAATTCTCTACTTCGCTGCCTTTTCTACTCCGCGCTTTCGTTTCGGAGCCTACCTGGCAATGCGTACTTTTAAGGCATGGAATTATCGCTGCTCGATAAAATTAAGCGTTTAGTCATCATAGCCCTGGTGGCCGACGATGAGCTCATGGAAAAGCTCGTGCTCAAAGGCGGCAACGCCATCAGCATTGCCTACGAAGTGGGTAACCGGGGCTCGGCCGACCTCGATTTTTCCATGGCCGACGATTTTGAGGATTTGGAGGCAACGTTTGCCACTATTGAACGGTCGCTGGTGACGGTGTTTGCCGAAGAGGGCCTGCACGCTTTCGACGTGCGCTGGCAGCAGCGACCCAGCAAGCTCGCCGAGCACCTTAAATCGTTCTGGGGCGGCTACCTGCTGGAGTTCAAGCTGACTCCGCTAGCACAGGCTCGTCAGCATGCGGACGACTTGGCCGGCCTGCGGCGTAACTCGCTCACCTTTGACGCGCAGCAGAACCGCAAGTTCACGGTCGACATCAGCCCCTTCGAATACTGCGAGCTGAAGGTCGAGAAAACCCTTAACGGGTACACGTACTATGTGTACCCGCCCCAGCTCGTCGTCTTTGAGAAGCTACGAGCCATCTGCCAGCAGATGCCCGCTTACGGCGAGATTGTGGGCGGACATAAGTCAGTCGGGCGGGCGCGGGATTTCTACGACATCTATACGCTCACCCATGAGTTTACCATTGACTCCACCAGTGACGCCGCCCTGGAGGCACTGCGGCAGGTATTCGGCGCCAAGCGCGTACCGGAGGCCTACCTGGCTACTATCGCCGCTTACCGCGACCTGCACCGCGCCGATTATAAGTCAGTGGAAGCAAACGTGACGGCCGGCACTCATCTGCTGGGCTTTGATGCGTACTTCGACTATGTCGTTACGCACTTCAGCCACCTGCTGGAGCCGTCGGCGGCCGGACCGGCGGCTACTGCTTAAAAATGGGCCGGATAATACACCTGCCACTGGGCATCGTACGCCGGATTGACTAATTCGTGCGCCAGGTAGAAGTCCAGGGTTGCGGGCTGAAACTTGCGCACGAGTTGCAGCTGCGAGGCTTTGTAGGCTCCTGCCCGCTCCAGGTAGAGTCCCACCGCTTGGTGATACGGGTATCGGTAGTTGAGCTTGGTAAGCAGCCCGAGTAGGCGATTAATAGAAACACGGCCCGCGGCCAGTCGGTAGGCCTCCTGCACCTGGTAGATGCCCCCGGCATATTCAGGCCGCACCGTCACATCCAGCAGTGTCCGCTCCAGCCCTGTCAGGCTTACCCGGCCCGCCGCAAAGTGGTCCTGTGTAACGACACCGAGTTGCCCCGTGAATTTGCCATGCAACTGCACAAAGGCATAGTCGCCGTAGTGCGCGCTGGGTAGCGTGAGCTTCGCGGGACGGGCATAGGCCGCTGTCAATTCGGTCTGGGTTAGGGCAGGGAGCGAAGCCGGCTGCCGGGCACTCTGCTCCTGATTGACAAAAATCTGCTTGGGAATCTGTTCGGTTAGCCCATGTAGATAAAGCGCGGTATAGTGCGAGAGGTAAGCGCGTGGCACCAAATGACTGCCCAATTCAAAGGCGGTCACTTCGCCCCAGGTGTAATAGGTTTTGGGCTGACCACTTGCCTGGATAACTACCGGCCGCAAGGGGGTGGAATCCAGCATCAGGTCGAGAAAATCCTGCACCCGAGTGCCGGCTGCCAAGCGCCAGCCCTGCCGCTGTTGGGCTAACAGCTGCTCTAATTCCCTTTCCCGATATACCCGCTGTTCCCGCTGGCTGAAAAAGGCGACAATATCCTTCTTCGCAATTTGAAAGCGCGTTTTATTGGCCATTTGGAAAGTATTCGCTGTGCTTAAGGTACTAGTACCTTAAGCACTCAGGCAAAGTTACACGCTATTTTTGATAAAGTCAAGCACAAATAAGATAAAAAAGAAGTTTTTATTGCGACAAGTTCGGATTTATTTCGTACCTTAGCAGGTACTAGTACCTGCTAAGGTCACATTTAAACTGATTATAGGGGCTATAATACTTGGTTAAGTACTTGATCATAAAGCTTTATCGCATGCTCCACACCGGCGCGGTGACGGTAATCAGGTTACGAACGTCCTGCTCGTGGGTATGCAGGGGCATCGGATTTGCCATTGCGCACGGTTAGGTAGTGCCTGCTCGGACTGGCCAGGCTTCTAGCGGTGCATTGCCAGCGCCGTGCAGCAGCTGCACGAAGGCCGCAAATAGGCCGGCATAGTTGCCCGGTTAGTTACGGGTTGCCCGGGGCCTGGCCTCAGCGAACTCCCGGCGTGGAAGCCGACACTTGCTATAATGCCCCAGCGAGCCCAAAACCTTACTTCCAGGCCTAAAACAGCTATATAAGTTCGCTGCAAATCCTTAGCTTTGTGCCCTCACCTGGCTTCTGAGCATGCTCGCCTCGCAACACCTGCGCTTTACTAACTGCCTCCTGACTTCGGTGTCCTTAACGGACCGGCCCAAGCCGAGCGCAGTTACCCGCCGGTCCCTGCCCATCCGGCAACGCCCTGCCTTATACGTAGGCGCTGAGCGCTAAACACCTTTTTTCGTAGCCTTCTCACTTGCCCGTGAGGGCCCTGCTGCCCGCATCCTGCCGGCAGTGATTTGGCTATGGGGTCTTCCGCCGCCCGGCCCCGGAGCGCCCCGGCGTTTCGTATTCACTCCGCTCAAGTTAACTACTATGCCCGCGAGTCCATATTGCCGGTTTTCCAGTCTATGCCCTATCGTGCAAGCGCTGGTGATCCGGCTCATCCAAGAAGAATTCACCCCCCTCCTATCTCTTTCCACCAAAGCCTCCGAGTCTGACTGGTCCCGGGCCATTGCCCTGGTGGACCCGACGCTGCTGTACTGCACTGCTGAGGAGCCCACCATCCGGATTTGCCCGGAATTCTATCAGCTTCTGCGCGAGTGCCTGCAACGGGAGCTAACCAAGCCCGCGCAGCAGAACTCCTACTAACAAAGGCCGCCCAGATTGCTGGGCGGCCTTTTTACTGGAACAACAGCAGAAATAACCCCTAGAATTGACTGGCCTGCATGACCAGCTCATCGTAAGCGCGCAGCTCCTGGCGGAACAGCGCGTGCGCTTCGGCGGTCGCAAACCAGAAGAAGTGGCTTTTCGTCCCGCCCGGCGCTACCAGGCGAATGACCGCCACGGAGTAGCCGAACGCAACGAAAAGGCGCTGCATCAGGGGCACGTGCCGCTGCCGGTCGTCCTTTTTGATTTCCACCAGCCGGGCGTAGTTAAAGCGGTGCGCGGCTGCCCAGGGCTTCATCTGCCCGTGGGCCAGCCGGTTGAGCCGGTAGCGGACGAAGCGCAGGGCCGTGGGGTAGTTAACGACGAGGGCCGGGTCCGGAAAGCCGGCGGCAGCCGAAGGGATGTCCATATGGGAAGTAAGCGACTGATTTCTTTCCTACTGCCCAATCACGTACACCGGGACCGCCGGCGCATTTGCGCTCCGGCTCGTCTCCTTCTTCACTGCCCGGCCGTCGAGCAGGATGGACGCGGTGATTTCGGCCGCGGCCTCGCCCCCGTCGAGGCTAGCCAGCAAGCTCAGCTGGTCTCCTGGCTTCCTGGGATATTTGAAGTGGTAGGTGGCTGGCAATGGCACGTGGTTAAGCGCGGTAGTGCCGCCGCTCTCGTTGTCGTAGCTGAGGTAGTCGGACTCCGGGGCGGTGGTGGAAGTAACCCGGTCTTCCAGCTGGTATTCCTTCGGGCCGGAGGGAGCGGCGTTTTCTTTAGAGCAACTGGCGGTGGTGAGCGTGGCGCAGCTCAGCAGCAGAGATGCAAGTTGGGGCATTCGTTTCATCGGTCAGAAAGAGGGATTAGCGAAAATGGTACCGCAGGCCTATGCCGGCGTGGCCGAGCCACTGCTCAATAAGCGGATTGTTAAACAGGTAGCCCTTGGTGGCGGTAGCCACGAGGGAAAGCCGGTTGCCCAGGAAGAAATCCGCTTCCAAGCCCGCTTGCGGGCCGTAGGTAAAGCGCTGCGGCGTCTGAGCGCCGGCGGCCTGCTCTCCGGTGCCGTTTAGGTTGGTATGTTCGTAGCCAGCCCCGCCCCCAAGCAGCAGGTGCACGTAGGCCACCTCGCCCACGCGCAGCAGCTGCGGGGCCAGCAGCACCCGGCCAGCGTAGCGCTCGTATTGGCCCCGACCCGCCAGGGTTCCGGTTTCGCGCAGCCCGCTCCCGCGCAAAGCCAGCCGGTTGGTTAGCAGGGAGGTGTAGCTGGCTTCGTAGTAGGTACCGGTTTCGCTGCGGCCAACGTGGGCGCCCCAGGCGGCCATGTGTTTTACGTGGCGCTGGGCCAGCGCCGGCGCCGCGCCGGCCCCATCCAGCAACAGGGCCACGAGCAAGAGCTTTTTCATATAGAGGATTGTTAATAAGGGCGGGTGTTAATGAGGGCGGGCACGGTCCATGCGCAGCAGGGATTGTTTGAGCAGCAAGTCCGCGTACACGGACTGCGCGGCCTGGTGCGAGGGGCTCGGCAGGGAGGCCTCGCTGAGGAGCCGGTCGGCTTCGAGGCGCAGCTGCATGGCCTTAATCAGGTTGTCATTGGTGGTGTTGAGCGCCGCAATCCGCTCGCCTTCCGTCATGGCGTAGCGGCCCGGATTCTTCAGCGTGGCGTTGAGCTCGATGCTCTGCTGGGTCATTTCGTCGGCAATCTTGTAGTAGCCGAAAGCCGTGTCAATCTTGCGCTTGGTGGCCAGCTCCTCGAAGGCAAACGTGGAGACGGCGGCTTCTTCGCGCTTGCCCTGGTACTCCTGCGGCGTCAGGCGGGTGTTGCCGGCCGTGGCCCCCGTCCCGAACTGCGAAAACACGTCGTACACTGTGTTCAGGTCCTGGCTGGGGTTGGTGAGCTGCAGGGCCTGGCGCAGGCGGGCAGCCTTGGGAAACACGGGCAGGTACTGGTTGCCCGGGCCCCGGCCCGACATGGCCAGCGCCCGGGTAAACAGCTCCTGTGGGTTAGAAAGCCGCAAATCCTGAATGCTTTGCACCTTGCGCAGGTCGGCCTGAATCTGGCGCTGCAGCTCCAGCCCCTGGGAGGTGAGGTCTTTGACCTGGCCGGTGATGTCCTTGGTGACGCCGGCAATCTGCCGGGCATCGGCCACGACCTGGTAGTTCTGCACGGTTTCGGCCCACTCGCCGAGCTGCTTGGCAAACTGGCCGATGTGGACGCCCATGTGCAGCGGGTCATTCACCACAAATTGGGCAGCGGCTTTATCGGCGGGGGCCAGCACCAGGGCCAGGGCCAGTAGGGCGGGCAACAGAAGCTTTTTCATCGTCTTAACCTGTAGCGTGAAAGAGAATTACTTGCCAAGGGAGGACTCCGCGCCCATTTGGCCGGCTGCCGCAGTAGTAATCAGGATAGGGTAGCCGTCGGGCAGCAGCACGTCGCGCAGCTTGGTGTGGGTGCGGGGGCGTGCGAGCAGGCTGGCCCCAATCCGGCCGGCCACGCCGGTCACCGAGTTGGCGGCCGAGGCCGAGCGGTCAATGGCCGTGCTCAGCTCGCGGGTGGTTTGCAGCTGCAGGTCATTGCCGGCCAGCGCCGCATCCCTGGCCACCCGCTTTTCCGGGTCAATGGCAATGCCCGGCAGGTAGTTGAAGTCGTAGATGCTGGCCTCCACCCGGGTCGGCCCGAGGCGGCTGACCGTGAACTGCACGCTGTTGGGTCCCACGCTGGCCACGCCCGCGAATACCAGGTTTTTGGGGAAGGTCACGCCGCTCACCACCGCATCTTCCAGCAGGCGCAGCAGCACGACCGAGCCGGTGCGCACCTTCTGCTCGCCGTTGATGACGCCCTTAAAAAACACATCGGGCACGAGCTGCTCCCGCGGGCCTCCCTGGGCCATTAAGCGCGAGGAGTTGCCCACTTTGACGGTGTTAAAGCCATCCTGGGTGGGCCCCGGGCTCGGGGCATTCGCGTGGTCGGCCAGCAGCTGCGCCGTCCGCTGCGGGTCCCGGTACCGCTTGCCCGTCATGCGCTCGTAGGCCTCGCGGGTGGCGGGGGGCGAGTTGGCCAGCATCTGGTTAACGTCGGGGTCTGTTTCAAAAGGAGTGCCGTCGGTGTCCCGGGCCGGCAGTAGGCGTTTGCCCGAGCGTCCTCTCCGCCGGCGGTCGCCCCGTGTAGCATCATTACCAGCGTTCCCCGACGCGAGGCGATGGCGGGGCACCACCAGGGTTTGGGCGTGGTAGGAGCCGGTGGCGGGGTCCTGCAGCGTGGTTTCAATGGTGTCCACGTCGGCCGCTGCCCGCCGCGCCGCTTCCGCCCGCCGGGCGGCCGTGAGGGCCGCGGCCTGGGCCCGGCGGCGCTGGCGCAGGGCCCGGCCGGTGGTGTCCACGGCAAACACGTCGGCCACGTCGGCCTCGGTGGGCGCGGCCGGGGCCTGGTTGGCGTCCAGCTCCGCGCGGCGCTGGGCTTCCAGGTTGGCCGAGGGCGAGGCCGCCGGGGTGGGCGGGGCCGTTTCCACGGACCGAATTTCCGGCTCGATGTTGGCCGAGGCAGCGGCCACGGGCTCCTGCGCCTGCTGGGCGGCCTGCTGGGCCGATTTCAGCCACATAAACAGGCCCCCGACGATGAGCAAAACCAGCACGCCGGCGAAGGCCATCCAGTTGGTGCGCAGCAGTTCCGCCGGGGTGCGCTTTGGCGAAGCAGAGTGTGGCGTTTCGGAGTCCGGGCGGGTGGGCCGCTCGTCGGCGGCAGTGGGTGAGGTGAGGGGTTCCATAGGCTGGAGAAGTGGTTAGAGGAGCCTGGCATTAAATGGTCGTGGCGCGGTTGATGACCCGCGAGGGCACTGGCAGCACCAGCACCCGCGCGCCGTTCAGCTCCCGCAGGGTGACTTCCAGGTAGCCGTGCTCGGTGGCCGCGTACAAGGGGATGGCGTAGGTCAGGTAGCCCGTGGTGCGGCCGGCGATAATCTGGTTGGGTGCCCCACCCGAGGGGGCCAGCGGCCGGCGGGCCTCGTTTTTCTTGCGCGCCAGAAACTTATGCTGCGCGTTTTCCACCAGCTGGAAATCGGTGAAGTCGACGTTGTAGTCGATGTTGGTCTTGTTGATGACCTTGAAGCGCAGGTAGGTGAAATCCTTGTCGTTGCGCACGTTGGCCAATGAAAGCACCAGGTCGTTGTCAACTACGGCCACGGCCTGGTGCTCTTCCCTGGCTTTGCGCAGCTGACTGAGCTTGCCTTCGACCGCGGTTTTCTTGGCTTCCTCCTTGTCCAGCGCCAGCTCATTTTCCGGCGCTGCGCCAGCGGAGCTGGTGCCGGCTACCCCGAGCGATTCGTCCCGCTGAAAGTCGTAGAGCTGGAGCACCGGGCGGTTGACGAACACGAGCCGGCCCATCCAGTACCTGGAGCCGTAGCGAATCAGCAGGGGGGTCGGCGGTGCGTTTTTGCGCCGGGCGCGCACGAACACGGCATTGCCCTCGATTTTGACCAGGAAATTGTTGGCCATGCCCACGTCGACCAGCGATACCGGACCCCCGAACACGAGGTAAGTCGTGGAGCTATCGGATACGGCCACGTCCAGCAGGCTTTTGGTTGCCTGCACGGCCGACGAGGCCGGGCGCTGCACGCGGGCCGGCAGCGTGGTTTGCGCCGATACGGGCGCGGGAGTGAGCAACGTCAGGAAGTAAACCAGCAGGGCCGGCAGGGAGAAGTTACGCATGATGAGCAAGGGGTTTAGAAGGTTAGCTTGGCAGATTAGCGGGGCCGGGGAGTGGGTGAGGACGCTGGCGCGGGCGCTGCCGGGACTGATTGCGCGGGAGCGGTGAGGGGCGCCGGGCCGGGAGCTGCACCGGTTGCGCCGCGCTGCGCTTCCTGCAGGCGGCGCTGGCGGTCCACTTCCTGGGCGGCCAGGGCTTCGGCCTCTTCCCGCGACACGGCGGGGCTGTAGGGGATATAGTCGAAGTTGGTAATCAGCAGCCCGTAGGGGTTCTGGTCCGAGCGGTTCGTTTCTTCGAGGTTAAACCTGGCGGCCAGCGGCAGGGGCTCCTTCTGCTGGCCCCCGATGAAGATGCGCTGCTTGATGTAGACCTGGCCCGACCAGGGGCGGCGGCTCAGGTCCACGAGCACGCTATCCACCGTGACCACGTTGCGGGCGTCGTAGCGCTCGTAGTTCTGCAGCACCTGCCCGCGTGTGAAGCCCTCGTAGATGCGCCGGCCCCCGCGCCCCTCAATCAGGGGCAGGGCCGCGTCCAGATTGGCCTTGTAGGTGTACTGGTCGTGGCCGAACATGGTCTGCATGAAGTTGCGGACCAGGTTGCGGGCTTCGTAGGGCGTATGGGCATCGCCCGCGGCCGAGAGAGCGGCCACCGAGCCGGTTTGCGAAACGACGTACACGCGCCGGCCGCTGTTCTCGTAGGCGCGGTACACCAGCAGGCCCGAGCCAAGCGCGATGAGCAGCAGGGCGGCCAGGCTGCCCATGGCCAGGTTGCGCATGGTCGAGAAGGAAGTGCTTAAGTCTTGGGCGGAATCCATGGAAATAGGGAGGTGATAGGCTGGTTGTAAGGTCTGGGGAGGAAGGGTGAAGCATTCTTTCCCTACCGCCCAAAAGGCAGTGCCTACTGCCGGGGGAAAGGCAGGGCCAGGTGCCGCAGCTCGTTGGTGAAAGCGTCGCCCTTGTGGTTGTAAGGGTACACGATGAGGGCCGGCCGCTGCTGGCTGGTGCCCGCGTAGGCGTAGAGCGTCCCGTGTACGGTAACGGACTGCTGGGGCTTGATTTGAGAGGAGGTGAACCCGCTAGTATCGGGCAGGTAGCTGCTGGCCGCGGAGTAGATGCTGGCCACGGTATCTCGCCCGTTTGGCGTGTAAAGCGTCAGCACGGACATTTTCTGCTCATCGGGGCCTTGCGTAATGGGTTGCCAGCGGAGCACGGCCTCGTAGGATAGGCGGTAGCCCGGCACCACTGGTTTCGCCTGACGCAACGCGGTCCAGCTGGCCGGCTGCCGCACGGAAAGGGACTCTGCCTTCAGCACCTTGGCGGAGACCAGCTGCAGGTAGCTTTGCCCGTGCGCGGACGTGGGCAGCTGCAGTTCCACGGCTGGGCGAATGTCCACCCCGGCCAGGGAAGGCGAAGCAGCGGAAGCAGCAGATGCTGGCGGTGCGCCGGGCGAGTTCGCCTTCGTGGCAGTCGGCGCGGAGTTGCAGCCGGTGACCAACAGGAAGGCCAGGCAGCCGAGACCGGGTAGGTTTTTCATAAGTAAGGAAGTGGGAAGAAGTCGGAGGAAATCAGTAAGTCCAGATGCCCGAGGCGCGCTGCCGGTAGGAAGGATTCATGGCTTCCGACATGGTGATGGAGGGTAGGCCCGCCGAAGCAGAGCTGCCGGATGGTTCAGTTCCTCCCCCACTGCCTGCGCTGCTGCCGCCTGGGGCCAAACCACCGCCACTGCTGCTACCTCCACTGCCACTGCCGCCCCCGCCCATAGCGCGGCCAATGGCCCCGGAAACCCCGTGGCCCCGGCCGGCCATGCCGGCCTGCACCCCCGCGGCGGCCGAGGCCACGCCGGTCACCATGCCCACCATGGAACCGGCGAAGCCCTGCGCGGCCGAGGAGCCGATGAATAGCGAGGTGAGGTAGGGCACCATCACGTACATGAGGATGAAGGCTGCCGAGGTAATGGTGAACAGGTCGGCATCGCCGGCCGCGCCCCCGGTGGCCGCGCCGCTCATGCTGCTGGCGTAGAAGCTGTAAAGCGTGTCGAGCAGCACGAACGTGAGGCTCCACAGCTGCACAGCCAGGAAGTTCTGCAGCCACTTCAGGCCCAGCTGCCCGAAGGCCGGGATGACGGAGAGTGTCAGCGAGATGGGCCCGCAGATGTAGAGGAACCCCAGGATGAACTGCTGGAGAAACTTCATTATCTGCTGTACGACCAGCACCACGGCCCCGGTGAACAGGCGCGTGAGGATGCCCTGAATGGAAAAGGAGTCGAAGAAGCCCTTGATGTCGGCCAGCATGTCCGGGGCCTGCGTGACCACGTCGCCCTCGCTCACGGCGCCGGTGCCGGCCTGGCTGTTGACGGCGGCCCCGTGGAAGTCGTTGAGCGCGGCGGCCGCCGAGGGGTGCGAGGCCAGCACGCCGGTGAAGCCGGCGATGCCCGCGCTGAGCGTGTCGAGCAGGCTCTGGTAGAAAAAGAGCAGGAAGAAAATCCAGGTCGCCTTGATGATGGGCCCCCAGTCCATTGCCAGGCCGTTGCCGCTGATAAAGCCGCGCCCGATGGTGTAGAGCAGAGCAATGCCCATCAGGCTGGGCGTCAGAAAGCGGCAGGCGGTGAGCACGTCGGCCAGGGCCGCGTCGCAGGCGTCGAGAAAGTGCTGGTCCACCCCGTAGGCGACCATGAGCAGGCACTGGCTCATTGCACGGACACCCGGCGGGCCTGCTTATCTTCCACAAACTGGTCCACGGCGTAATCCAGCCGCTGCACTTTTACTTCGTCGTACAGGGGAGCCCCGTCCGGGCCCAGCAGGAAATTGCCGTTTTTGTCGGTGCGCGGCCGCCTGTTGGTCTGCTGGTAGAACCTGACCAGGTTGTTGAGGTGGTTGCGCTCCACGGGCCTGGAGGTGAGAATGGCATCCAGCTGCGGGGAGGCTTCCAGGGCGAAGACCTTGCCCTTGGCGCCCTGCTTGACGAAGAACTCCCGCAGCTGCTCGGTGGAGCGTACCGAGCGAATCAAATCCATCTCGTGCCCGGTCAGGCCGAGGGGGGCCTGCAGCTGGGCGAGCGAGTCGGGGTTGACGTGGCGCAGGATAATCTTGGTGGCTGAGTTGTTGATGATGGCCGGCCCGATTTTGCTGCTGGTTATCTCGGTGATGCCCTGCGTAATGATGGTCACCGAGCCGTTGGTTTTCCGAATGGTGCGGTACATCGACTCGATAAACTCCGAGAGCACGCCCGAGAGCATGGTCCAGGCCTCGTCCAGGGCGATGTACTTGACCGCGTCCGGAAATTTGCGGAACAGGTCCAGGCTCAGCTCGGTGATGAGCATGGCCACCACCGGGTAGAGGTCGGGGTCAGCCTGCACCTTGGCCAGGTCGAAGCAGATAAGCCGGTATTCCGACAAGTCCACGTCACGCCGCGCGTTGAGCACCCGCTCGTAGCGGCCGCCGGTGATGTACTGACCCAGCACCAGGAAGAACTGGTGCATGTCGATGTACTTGAGATTCTTCTGGTACTGGCGCCGCGCGCCGTCCAGCGGGTCGGCCTCCAGCCCTTCGCCAGCCGGGGTTACCGGCTTCTGCATTTCGTGGTCAAACTGCTCGACGAACTTATAAAAGCTTTCCATTCCGGGAAACTCCTCGTCCTTCTGGCCCAGCCGGTCGCTCTCGTTCAGGCCGGCGTAGTACTCAATCAAAAAGCGGCTTAGGATGGTCCGCTCCGACTTGTCCAGGCCCGTGTCCTTGCCGCCCTTCCAGAGGGCGGTGAGCAGGGCCAGGTGGAAATTGGTTTTCTCATCGTTGTAAAGCCACTTGCCCGAAGCATCCCGGGGCACCAGGAAGGGGTTGAAGGCAATGGGCCGGGTGGGGTCGTACTCGAAGTAGGTGTGGTCGAAGTCCTCGCCGTTGAGCGACTGCAGCACGTTGCGGTAAGTGCCGCCCACGTCCATGATAATCTGGCGGGCGCCCTTCTCGAAGCGTTGCACAATCAGGTTGCCGAAGGTGTAGCTCTTGCCCGAGCCGGAGGGACCCACAACGATGGCGTTCTGGTTGTCCAGGGCGGTGTTGAACAGGTTTACCTGCACCAGGTTGCGGAAGCGGTCGGTGAGGTACTCGCCCACCGGGTCGGTTTTGTAGGTGGCCGTCCAGTGCAGGTAGCACGCGGCCCGGTCGGCGGTGCTCGTCAGCCAGCGGTCGGGCACCTGCCAGGCGTTGCCGGGCAGCAGGCCGAAGAACACGGGCAGCGCCAGGTAGCTTTCCACCACGCTTTCCGTGCCGAACATGTAGCGAAAAGCCCCGGTGGCCTTTTCCACGTTCTCGCGCCGGCTGGTGTCGTTGGTGTCCCAGAGAACGCACGAGAGGTGCAGCCCCACGATTTGCTTGTTCTCAGCCCGCACTTCGGCGGTGAAGGCTTCGACTTCGGCCGCCCGCAGCTCGTTGTCCTGAGTAGCCAGAAAGGAGAGCGAAGCGTTCAGCTTGCGGTCCGTGTCGAGGGCGCTGACGGCGGCCCGGGTATCCTGCACCAGCAGGGCCTGCGTCAGGATGTGCGGGCACTGCAAAATGTGGGTCAGGGGGTAGAGCATGGGCGCCGTTACTCCGTAGCTGTTCTTCACGGCCGGGTAGGCGTCGCTGCCCTGACCCACCATTGAGAGCACATTCACCTGGTGCTCGCCGACGCTGAGCGTGCCCAGGGCATTGCCAAACTCGCGCTCCTGCCGGGTGGGCTGCCCGTCGAAATTGAGGTTGAAGTACTGCAGGTAGAGCTGGTGAATCTGGCGGCTGTCCAGTCGCTCGAAGGCGACGCCGCCCAGGTTCTTTATGCCCTGCACGAACTCCACGGCGGCCGCCTCGGCCACTTCCAGCGTGTGCACGAGCTGGGCAAACGGGTTCTTAAGCACGGCCTCGCCGGCCCGGGTCACCAGGGCATTCACGGCGTTGGTCTTGGGCGACTTGACGGCCACCGGCGCGAACGAGAGGAACAGGTAGGACTTCTGAAACAGCACCAGCCGCTCCAGAAAGTGCTTGTTCATCTTGTGCTCGAAGTAGGTCTGCTGGGTTTTGTCCTCGCGGTAGGGCCGGTCGTAGTAGACATCGGTTTTCTGCACGATGGTGCCCACCGGCAAGGGGCGCAGCACGCCCACCAGCGCCGTTTGGAAGGCGTCGTAGTCGTCGCTGGTCCAGCTCTCCATTTCGGCGGGCTCAATCAGGAAGCCCACGCCCACGCGGCCATCCTTGAAAATGACTTTGTCGGCCTCGAAGCTGTGCACGGGCATCACGGCGCTGAAGGCGGCGGTTTTAGGCTTTTTGGTCATGGGCAGCGGGGGAAGACGGAAAAGACAGGGAGGGCAGCGGCCCCACGGCCAGGCGGCGGGGCTGCAGGAAGGTGTAGGACAGCCAGGCCACCAGGAAGCCCGGCGCCTGCTTTTTGCTGAGCTGACGCAGGCCGAGCAGCAGCGCGAGCTGCGCGCCCACGACGAGCAGGTACACGAGGCGGGGGATTTTGACCGCCATGCCCAGGAATCCGAGCAGCAGCACGGAGCCGATGAACAGGCCGACCAGCAAACCCAGGTCCTGCAGGTTGATACCCAGGACCTGGGCCGGTCGCTCTATGCTTTTGTAGGTGCGCATGGGAGGAGCGGACCTTATTTCACGCCCCCGGCGCCCCCGCCGACCGCGCCCACCAAATCGTCTTTGAAGAGCTGGAAGCCAAACCAGAGAATGACCCCGCCCACGAGCCAGCCCAGGGAGCCCAGCGCATCGGGGCTGCCCTGCACGAACTTCATCACCACCCGAATCAGGCCGATGATGAGGATGATGGCGAAGATGACCTGCACGATGCCCACGACCGTTTCCTGCACGGTGCTCAGCGCGGCCGCCGCGGCGCCCCCTCCACTGCCGGCCGCCAGGGCCGGGGTGGGGCCGGCGGCCAACGCCGTCAGCACGGCGGCGGCGCGCATTTCCGCGGGGGAGGGTTGGTAGCTGCGGCCGGCTAGGGCCAGGGTCTGGAGGTGAGTGGTGGCGGTGGCCAGGCGGCTCCGGCCGTGCGACAGCAAATGGAATAGCATAAAGTAGGAACTGGATGAAAGAAGGGCGCTTATCTCCCCGAAAGCAGGTGAGTTATCGGATGTATCAGGCGCCACCGGCGGGCACGCCGGTGGCGCCGGGAAAAAGGCCGTTCAGCGCTGCGCGCTGCGCGGCGGAGCCGGCGGCCATGCGGGCGCGCCGCTGCTGGCGCAGGGCTATCTCCGCCGCCCGGTTGGCCTGGTCGTTGGCCGTGGGCGCCGGCGCGGTGAGCGGGTTGTGGAAGAGGGCGGCCGCAATGGGCTCGTCGGCGTCATCTGGCACTTCGGGGGCGGGCTCAGCCACCTCCTCGTTGGGGAGCGGGGCCGGCGCTGGCACCTGGTCCAGGGCATCGAGCAGGGAGCCTACTGCCCCGGCCGTGTGCCGGATGGAAGCTGGCTGGGGAGTTGCTGCTGCGGCTGCTTGCGCCGGGGATAGCAGCTCCGCATTGGCCTTTTCAATCCAGGCTGTCTGTTCGGCTTGCTGCCCGGCGGATGAGGCAGTCGGCGCTATTTCCACTGCTTCTTCCCCATCCAGCAGCCGGCCGATGGCTGTGCCGGGGGCCCCTGGCGGCTGAGCCGCTTTAACCGGGCCGTAATGAAAGACGCGTAGGGAGTGATGATTGCGGGTGGCGACGGCCGCTGGCTCGGCCGTTGCGGTGCGGCCCGCTCCTTTAAAGCGCCACCACAGCAGCCCACTCAACGCCACCACGGCGGCCACAACCAGGAAGAGTAACCCAAAGCGCATACCGCCCCATACGGGAAGGTCGAAAATTATGTTAGCAAAAAGTTAGTAAAAACTTAAATACATCTTGGTCGTATGAGGTGCAGACCAGCGAGGCAGCGGCTTCGGTAGAGTAGACTGGTAGTGAGGACTTGGCGGAAGATTTGCGTTTTTCCTCGATGGCGGTGCGGCTTGTAAGCCCGGTATGCGTCCTTTGGGGAAGTTATCTGCTATTTTATCCTCACTGCCCTCCGCCGTCCGCCACTTCGCATGGTACCATCCGATCCCGTTTCCCCCTCACTGGGGTTTCCTGATTTAAGCTTGTCCGCGCCCTACGGCGAGTGCCTGCGCTACGTCCAGTACCGCCTCAAGGCCATCGCCCAAGGTGATTTAACCCCTTTTTGCACCCAGCATGGCCTGACCTACACCAACGTCGTGAACCTGAAAAACGGCAAGCTCAAGCGTGACGAGCCCCGGCTGGTGCAGCGCGTGCTACGGGCGTTGGGCGTGCCCACCGACATGGTGCGCATCGACATCGGCAGCGGCGCCAACCAGTACGTGTTCGGCAGCGCCGGGCAGCTGGCGCAGTTTCGCGAGCAGCTGGCTTTCCTGGATGCCGCCGCCCAGCGGGCCGGCACGCCTCCTACTACCTAATACCCGGATAGCCATCCGGCGGGCCCGGTCGGGTACTGCAGGAGACGGAGCTGTCCGGCTCCTCTCCCCCAGCCTACCTTATGAATGCACCCCGGGAAAACGACCCCACCGAGCTTGACCGCTTCAAGCGAGATATTGATTTGGTTGACTACGCCCAGCGCCAGGGCTACGAAATCAGGAAGGAAAGCCGCCGCGGCGACTGGCACCACCTGGTCCGGGACGACGAGCACGTCATCATTACCCGCAAGGGCGACCACCAGGTGTACCTGAATACCGGCGACGACCGCGATGCGGGCTCCATCATCGACTTTGCCAAGACTAGAGGCGGCGACGGCCAGGGCCTCAGCCTGGGCCAGGTGCGCCAGCAGCTGCGCGAGTACCTCGACGGCGCGCCGGCCCCCGCCCGCCTGTATGCGACTCAGTACGCCAGCCCACCCGACCCGGTGCGGCTGAGCAGCCTGCCTGCGGGCGACCCCGAGCAGGTAAAGCAAGCCGAAGAAGCGCGCAAAACCCGGCTGATTTCCGAGGTGCTGGGCGTGAAAAAGGAGCTGACCGACCGCAGCTACCTGCACGGACGCGGCATCACCGACGCCACGCTCGACAGCCCGGCGTTTCAGGGGCGCATCTTTACCGCGCAGCAGAACGACCATAAGAACACGGCTTTTCCCCTCTACAATGAGCAGGGTCTGGCCAGTGTCGAGCAGAAGAACGCGCACTACAAAAGCCTGCTGCCGCTGCCCAAAAACGGCATCTGGGTGTCCCACCCTACTGACGGCAGGGACACGCCGGTGGAGCGCGTGGTGGTGAGTGAGTCGGCCATTGACTCGTTGTCCCACTTTCAGCTCAGGCACGGGCAGGACGCCAAAAACACGCTTTATATTGCCACCAGCGGTACGCCCACCGAGGCGCAGGTGGCCCTGATTCAGCGGGTGATTGATAAGCAGGCGCCCCAGGAAGTGGTGCTGGCCAACGACCTCGACGCCGGGGGCCGGCAGTTCAACATCAACTACCTCAACGAGCTGCAGCCGGCCCGGCCCTTCGTGCCGGTCGGTGAGCAGGCAGCCTACAAGGAAGCTACCCGCCCCGTGGAGTGGCACGCCACGTCCGACAAGTACCACGTGAGTTTGAAAGTGAGCTTCCAGCACGATACTGCCGAGCAGGGGGCGCAGCAGGTGCAGCAGCTCAGCGAGCGGGTGGCCCGCATGAACAGCACCCAGGAAAACGGCCCCGCCTTAGCGGTAGAAGTGCAGCGCAGCACCGACCGCGCCACCATCGTGCGCCTGACGGTGGCCCGCGCCGATACCGCCCAGCTCGAAGTCATTGCGCAGGAACTGTACCGCCAGCGCGAGCAGCTGCGCCCCGAGCCAGAGCGCCAGCAGCAAAGCTTTCTGCGCGTGGACTACCCGCTGGCCAAGGACTTCAACCGGGAGTTGGACTACACCCGCCAGGGCCTCAGCGCCGAGCAAATCCGGGCCGCGGCCCAGCGCGAGGAGCAGCAGCGCGAGTCGGAGCGCCAGCAGCGCCTGGCCGATGCCCAGCGCCAGCAGCGGGAGCTCCGGGAGCAGGAGCGACAGCAGGCGCAGGCCCAGCATGAGGCCAGCCCCGATGCCCGGCGCCAGGAAGATGACCGGCAGGTCACCCAGGGCGTGGTGGGTGCGGCCGTGGCCGACTCGGAAGCCCGTCCGTTCCGCTCCTACCAGACGGAGCAGGAGGCGGCCGAGCACACCGCGCAGTTTGTGCACGCCCGGGATGCCGGGTTAGTGCTGTTGAAAGAGTACATCAATGACAACCCCCCTCCCACCGGCCGCAAGGTCGATGAGGCCGAGCTAGCCGACCTGCGCGACCGGGCCAGCTATGCCACCGGGCAGGCTGGTGCCGCTGCGAAGAAAACGGCCACGTGGAAGATTGACGAGGTAGCCCCGAATACCACCGGCCGGGCCGAGGCGTGGAAAGAGGTGCTCGATAAATCCGGGTATTCCCTGCAAACCAGCGAAATCCGCAGCACCGTGGATGAGCAGGGTATCCGGCGCGCTGAGTTCGACATGACCTACCGCAACGACCAGCCCGACATTGCCCTTATCCACGTCCTGGTGACCAACACGAATGCGCGGGCCGAGGCGGGACTGGAGAAGTTTGCCGGCGTGCGCGTCGCCGAGTCCGAAGCCGACCACGCCACGCGTCAGGTAGCCGCGGAAGCTGCCCCCATTCAGCCGCACAACCGCGACCGCAGCCTGGCTAGCGTCGCCAAGCCAGCGGCTGAGGGCCAGCCCGAGCGTCAGCCTGCCGCCGCTGTTGCGCCCGGTCCTGAAGCGCAACCGGCCTCACCAGCTACTGAGCAGCCCCGGCCGCGTCACCTGGCGGCTCCCGCGCCCATCTATCTGAACACGGTGCCCATGTCGGATGGGACGATTAACAGCCGCGACACCAGCAGCCAGGCGGCCCATTACAGCCTGTACCAGATTCAGGTTGATGCGCAAAATCCAAACAAGGCTGTGTTGCTGCCCGCGCCCGGGGCCGAACCCCAGCTGATGAGTGGCTACCATCAGGTACTGCGGCCGGCCTACGACCTGACCAGTCAACCCAAAGCCGGCGATGCCTACGTGGCCGTGGTGATTCCGACGCAGCTCGAACGGACGGCCGAGGGCTGGAAAATCACCGCGCGGGGGCAGGCCGGGTTCAGCCCTACCCTCGCCGCCGAGCGCAGTAGCCCCGAAGCCGTTTTAGCAGCGCCGGGCGCCGAGAAGCAGGTCCTTATCAAAGTAGACGAAATGGCGCCAGCGCCCGGGGCGCGGGGGCAGGCTGAAGCCGTAAAGGACGCTCTCACCAACAGCGGGGCCAGAGCCGGCTCCGTACAGAGCACCACCGACGAGCAGGGCATTCGCCACTCTGAAATGGAGGTGTCGTACCGCACCGACCAGCCCGATATTGCCCGCGTCAGCCAGACCCTCGATGCCCTAGCCGGGCAGCGCGGCACCCAGGTCACGGAGCACGGCAGCGACCGGGCCGAGCGGCACGAAGCGGCCGGCCATAGTCCGGAGGCCAGGCAACCCGCTCAGCAGCTGGAGCGGTAAGGTGGCCGGGCATTGGGTCATTCCGCCACTTGCCTACTTGCTCTGGCTAGGGGCGCAGCGTATTGGCAGGTGCTTAGCGCGGGTCCGGGCTGCGACCCGAATGCACAGGTTGCCTGGCGCTTACAAATCGGTTTCCATGGCGGGAAGTCCGGTAACCCGGGCAACCCCAAGGGTTGCCTAAGTGACTGGGGAGCGGCTACCTGCTGGGGCGGCCGTTTTTTATCCCTGGAGGCAGCCCCTTATTGGGCGGCTCAGGGCCCTGGTCGGCAGAAGGGTTCGGGAGATTTTAGAATTTGCGCCCCCGGCGTTTGCTGGCAGGCGCTGGGGCTGGCGTGAACACCGGTGGCGCGGGAAGTGGCGGACCGTACTGCGTGCGCAGGTAGTCTTTAATGCCATAGTCCCGCAACTCCATCATCATTCCATAGGTGAGCTTGCCCTCAAAGAGTGCCTGGTCCTGCAGGTAGGCCAGGTGCTGGTTGTAGATGCCGGATTTGAGATGCACCGTGATGCATACCTTCTCCTCCTCGTACTCGTGTTCAATACTATCCACGTAATAGCGTCCGCTACCGGTGACGCCGGCCAGAAACGGCAGGTAGATGGTGTCGCCCACGCGCGGCGTAACGGCCAACCGGCACTGAAAAGTCCGGTAGTCGCGGAAGCCGGGCGCGCAAAACAAGTGCACTACCTGCGTGAACTGCAGCACGTCGGGATTCTCCTCGATGGCCGTCAGGAAGTCCCAGTAGAGCGTATCCGGCAGCTTGCGCAGCTTCCCGGCAGTGAGGCCCAGCTTTTCCTGCAGCACTTTGCTGGCGGGAAACGGCCAACTCATGGTCTGGAGTTCGTCGATGAGCGCGTCATATTCCTTGCCCTGCCCCCGAAGCCTGGCCAGCCCCGGGCGGGCTGAAGTAAGGTCCGAGAGCATATCGCGGACCCGTAGCGGGTCCTTGGGACGTTCCTGATAGCGTTTGCCCATAGCAGTGGTGGATGAAAGACTGGTTTTCACACCTAAAATAGCCGTTGGTGCCTGCTGTGCAGTTCAGAAAAAGACAGCGCCTACCCTACCAGGAGCAAATCTTCCAGCCGGGTGGTGTACTGCGGCGTGCGCCACTGTGCCTGACCTTCCCAGGGTGCGCGCACTTGGCCCGGTGGCAGCACCAGCGAGGCTAGCTTCACGGTGCCCTTGCCAAAGCGGCGATTCAGCGCATCGAGCTCGGCCATGAGCTTGGCCCGCTTTTCGGAAACCGGCTTGGCTTCAAACAGCGTAAGCTGGGTTTGCCCCTCCGGCTCCAAGCCATCGAGTATGACGCCCGCTTTGGTGTAGTGGTTGCCTGGCTGCCAGAGGCGTTTGAGCGCCGCCCGGGCAAACCGCACCAGCTCCATGGTGTCGTTGGTGGCCACCGGCAGCGTCAGCACGGCGGAGACAGAGTAGGGTGGTGCTTCCAGCCCGTAGCGGCTTTTGCTCAGAAAAACGGTGAGCAGATGAGCCGCGTCGCCCTGCCGGCGCAGCTTCTCGGCGGCCCGCGAGGCAAACGCGCTGACGGCGCCCGTCACATCCGGAAAGTCCGTCAGGGGCTGCCCGAAGGTGCGCGAGCAGCACAGGCTGCGCCGGGCGAGCGTGCCGTCTTCGCTCGGGGCCAGGCCCTGGCAGGGGAAGCCCTGCAGCTCCCGCACCAGGCGGGCGCCCACTACCCCGCCCAGGTGCTTGCGGGCGAAAGCCGCAGAGCAGCCCGCCAGCCCGGCCGCGGTGGTGATGCCGGCGGCGTAAAGCTTCTGGGCGTACTGCCGGCCGATGCCCCACACGTCTTCCACCGCCACCTGCTCCAGGGCCCAGCGCCGGCGCTCGGCCGTGTCGAGGTAGCACACCCCACCCATAGCAGGACTTTTCTTGGCCAGCCGATTGGCCAGCTTGGCCAGCGTTTTGGTGGGCGCAATGCCCACGCAGGTAGGAATGCCGGTGCGGGCCAGCACGTTGGCGCGCACGCTGCGGGCAAAGGTGTCGAGGCTGTCCACCACGAAAGGCTCCAGGCCGTGCAGGTCGAGAAAAGCCTCGTCGATGGAGTACACTTCCACCGCTGGCGCCACCTGGCTCAAGTACCACATCACCCGGCGCGACATGTCGCCATACAGCGCGTAGTTGCTGGAGAATACGGCCACGTTGTGCTGCTCCAGTAGGGGCTTGACCTGAAAGTACGGGTCGCCCATCTGTAGGCCCAGGGCCTTGGCTTCGGCCGAGCGGGATATCAAACACCCGTCATTATTGCTCAAAATAACTACGGGCCGGCCGTCGAGTCGAGGCTGAAAAACCCGCTCGCAGGATACGTAGAAATTGTTGGCGTCGACTAAGGCATACATGGCTAGTCGCGGGTGCGCAGCAGCGTCGCCAGTTTGCCGGGAATCAGCTCGTGCAGCACGTGGGTGACCACTCCCCAAATCTTCACGTCGCCGGCGTCGTGGATTTCCCAGGGCTGGTAGGCGGGATTCTCCGGCTTGAGCCACCAGGTGCCGTGCTCGCAGACCAGGCGCTTGACCGTGCACTCACCCTCGACCACGGCCACGACGATGTGGTTATGGTCAGCCTCCATCTGCTTGTCCACGGCCAGCAGGTCGCCCTCGTGAATCTCGGCATTTTTCATGCTCTCCCCGCTCACCCGCACCAGGTAGGTCGCGTCGGGATGCCGCAGCAGCAGGCGGTTGAGGTCGAAGAGTTCATCGGTGTAATCCGAGGCCGGCGATGGGAAGCCGGCGGATACCGAGCAGCTGAAGAGCGGGAGTAAAAAAGGCGTCTGGGAGTCCTGGACGGGGATTAATTCGACGTTACGCATGGGTAGTACAGAGTGGGCAGGTCCACAATAATACGTGCTACTACTAAAATTAGTAGCAAAAAAACTAAAATTAATAGTTAATGAGGAAGCTGCAACGGGCCTGAGGGGCTGGTCATGCCCGTCGCTAACCCGCCAGTCCCCGCGCTTTAAAAGGAGCTTTTCAACTCCTCAGCCCGAATGCTAACCAGTTAACAGGCGTGCTTATGTCGAGCCAATCAGCAAAGGGGCAGTGGGGAAAGAAGGCTGAATAAAAAGAGCAAAAAGATATAAAAAATAGAGCAAAAAGTAAACTACGGGACTGTTATTCTCGTTTAACAGGTATAGCAAACGCCCACACAAACAGCGCTTTATTATGAAAAAGACCCGCAAGCCCGCCACCCGCCAAGCCGCCGCTGCTTCCACGCCCCGCCCCGATGTGTACCAGCTGGTAACCGACCGAATTGTGACCGCCCTGGAAGGCGGCGTGATTCCGTGGCGCAAGCCGTGGAGCGCGGTATATGGCTTGCCCCGCAACTATGCGACTGGTGCTGCTTACTCAGGCATCAACGCCTTCCTGCTGCACTTCAGCGGGGCACTGCCTTTTTTCCTGACCTTCAAGCAGGCGCTGGCCCTGGGCGGCAACGTGCGCAAGGGCGCCAAGGGCCACCCAGTAGTATACTACAATGTGTCGGTGCGCGAGAACGAGCAAACCGGCAAGGAGGAAAAGCTGCCCTTCCTGAAGTATTATACCGTGTTTTCGGTGGAGGATATTGAAGGCATCCAGTTCAACCTGCCCGCCGTAGAGCGCCACGCGCACACGCCCATCGAGGCAGCCGAAGCCATTGTACGCAACTGGGAAGGACGCCCCGCCATTGCGCACCTGCACCAGCGCGCCTATTATTCCCCGGCGCTGGACCTGGTCAACATGCCTGAGCGGGAAACCTTCACCACGGGCGAAGGCTACTACGCAACCCTGTTTCACGAGCTGACCCACAGCACCGGCCACGCCTCCCGGCTCGACCGCCCGGACCTGACCGCGGGCGAAGGCAAGCTTTCGGCCAGCTACGCCCGCGAAGAGCTGACGGCGGAGATGGGCGCCTCGTTTCTGTGCGCCGCGGCCGGCCTTGACACTGAGCATACCGAAGAAAATGCCGTGGCCTACCTCCAGACGTGGCTGGAGCGGCTCAAAAACGATAAGAAGCTGGTATTGCAGGCCGCCAGCAAGGCCCAGCGCGCCGCCAAGCTGATTCTGGGGGTAGCCGAGGAAGGCGAGCCGGCGGTGCCGGTCCCCGCTCCCACCCCCGTGCTGGAACTGGTACCCGAGTTGGATGAGGTCGGCCGGCAGTATGCCGCCGCGGAGCTCAGCTGGCTGGCCGCGGCCTGATGGTGGAAGCGGGCCGCAGGTTTCCACCGCGGCCCGCTTGCCCGCCTTTTCCATTTCTCACCCCACCGCCCCAGTATGAATGCCGCCGAAGCCCCCGTTTTTGGGGATGCCGATTGGAATCAGTACCGCGCCCGCGTCGCCGCGGCCCTCACCGACGTGGAAGCCGACATGCAGCAGCGCGGCTACGGGTTGAGCAGGGAAGGCCTCACGCTGGAAGTGGCCGGGCGCCTGTCGCTGGGCGTGGCCACGCGGGAGGACTTTCAGGTGCTCGAGGCCCTGGTGAAGGCGCTGCGACCCCTTGCCCGCGAAGCCGTGCGCGCCACCCGCGAAGACCACGGCGGGCAGTTCGCGCTGCTGTTGCTCTGAATCCTGTTGCCCCTCTTATCCCCCAGCTATGAATCAGCATTCACAAGCAGGCCCGCCACTGGAGCTGTTCCCGCCTCAGCAGGCCTGTTTGGCCCTTAGGCAACAACCCGCCACCGCGGCAGAAAAACACTGACTTGAAGCCTACGCCGGTAGGTACTGGCCCACACCCACACGGCCGATTTGCGCGGGCTGGCGGGGGTAGGGAAGAACCTACTTACATTAGGGCCTTTATTCTGTGCCTTTTTTGCCTTTTTTGTGATGCCGAAAGCGCCCGCTCCGACCGTTGCCTTCACCGAGCCCTTGACCAGCCCGCCCCGGGTGCACCACCCGGCCACGCTGGCGGAGTTGCTGGAAGTCGCCGGCACCCGCAAGCGCCTCGTGGAGGCCTGGGGCGTGTCGGCCCGCACCTACGACACGCGCAAGCGCAGCCCGGGCACCTGCACCATCGGCGAGTTGCAGCAGTTGGCGCGGGTGCTGCACGTGTCGGAGGAGGAGCTGTTTGCCGTTGTGCGGGCCGAGGCTAGCCATTCAGAAAGTACTTCCCCGGCGTAACGCAGGTCACATATTCATACTGGCGGTGCATTCGAAGGTGCGCCGCGCTACTCGTGCTGGGCCTGGCCGGCGCTTGAGCGAAGAAGTCCGGCTTTAGTGGCCACTTCCGGCTGCTTGCGCGGCCCCGACTGGAAGCAGGGCTTGCCAGCCAGGGGTTACCGCGCGGCCTCAAAGGCCCCGGCCAGCATTTCCTGCTCGGTCCGCGACAGCTTATAGCGGCTGGCTACCTCCGGCCACTGCCGCACGGCGGCGACCACCTGCGTGAGCACGGCCTCGGCCTGCGCGGCCGACAGGCGAAAGTAAGGCGCTACCTGCCGGGCCAGGTTGAGGTCCAGGGCATTATCGGTTTGGGAGATGTTGAGCTTAAGGCCCTGCCCGTAGCGGATAGGATTCAGGTCAAACGCGGGCGAGAGGCGCCAGCCCTGGGGCGTGAGCAGAAAGCCGTGGTTGCGCAGGTGGTCGTCGGTGTTGGAGATGCAGATATTGAACACGATGCGCCGCCAGAGCTCCGTCAGGTCCCCGGCCACGTGGGTGCCCTGCTGCACGAGCAGGCCCACTAGGTCCAGGTAGCTAGCGCCGTCCTGGTGGTCGGTGCCATCCTGGTAGCCCAGCAGGGTCATGGCCGAGGCAAAGTGCCGCCGCTCGCCGGTGGCCGTGCGGTCAAAGCGCTGGGAGAGGTAGGTGTGGTGGCGGCTGTTGAAGCGCTGGGCGCGGCCGCCGGCCACCTGCAGGCCAGCGGCCTGCGCCAACTCGTTCACCACCGCTTCCCAGGCGCCCACGTCGTGCTCGTCCTGGCCGCTGGGAAACTTGGCAATCCAGAGCTGGCCGTGCTCGTCCACCACGCTGGCCTTAGGCCGCGCCCCGCCCAGCGAGGAGCCGGGCGCGACCAGCATAAACAGCCACTTGAAATAGTCCGGGTCCTGGGGCGCATCCACCCGCTCCAGCTGCAGGCTGGCGTGTTCCAGCTCCCGCAGCGACGTCCACGGCGGGGCCGCCATGGCCCGGTTGTCGTTGAGGAAGGGGCCCTGCGGGTCGGTTTTAAAGCGCAAACCGCCCATGCGGTGGCCGTCAAAGACACCTAGCAGGTAATCCGATTCGAGCAGCGGCCGCTCGCGGCGCGCTTCCTGCCGGGCCAGGGCCGCCTCGCGCCGGCGCATGAGCAGCCGCCCCCAGCGGTCGGGCGAGGAGTCCAGGAACAGGCCGAAGTTGGACTGGTCTTCGGGCAGGTATTGAGGTCCGGTAAACAGCTGCAGCGCTGGGTCCAGCGTCTGGGCCTGCGGCAGGGCCAGCCACTGCGCCTCGTAGGTGAAGGAAAACACTTCCTTGCCCCGCACCGGCACGGCCGAGAGGGTACCCATTAGCAGTGGTCCGGCGGGCAGCCCCTGCCAGTCGGCGTACACGTACAGCTGGCGGCGTTCAACGGTCTTGGCCATGGGACTACCCGGCAGCCGATTGTTTGGGCGCCCGGGCGCTGACCGTCAGCGCGGCGTCCTGCAGCTTCCGGCCCAGGGTATCGTCGGCCGCCAGCTCCAGTATGGTCTTTTCCAGGCCCAGCACGAACAGTACCTGCAGGTACCCGCCCATGCTCACCGTGGCACTCCCCTGCTCAATGGCGTGCAGGGTGTTGCGGCTGATGGCGGCGCGCTCCGCCACGCGCGCCGCGCTGAGCTTGCGGCGCAGGCGGGCCAGGCGGATATTCTCGCCGGTTTGCGTCAGCAGCAGCTGCAGGCGGGGAAGTAGGACGACGGGGTCTTTCGGCATAATGCGCAATATAAAGAGCAATTATACGGAATTATGGTCAATTTATTGCACATTATACTTTCTGGCCATCAAGTGGCTCCCGGCTTGGAGATGCTGAGCCAAGCAGGTAAAGTTGGCCTTGGTTAAAAATTAAACTTAATAAATTAATTTTCAATTTGCAATTTGCAAACCTAAATCAACAGCTGCTCATGCGCCATCACAACGGAATGCGGCCCCAGGATGTCGTCATCCTTTTTAAGATTATGCTGCTGGAAGATGCTATCTGGTTCAGTAAGGATTTGGCCCGCTCTTTATTTCTGAGCCCGACCGAAATATCCTTTGGGATAAAGCGGTGCCAGTACGCGCGTCTCCTGGATAGCACCGGGCACCTGGTAGCTCGCCGCACGTTCACCGAATTTGTCCTGTATGGCCTGCCGGTGGTGTTTCCTACCCAGCCGGGGGCCCAGGTCCGGGGCCTGCCCACGGCCCACAGCGCGCCTCCCTTGCACGCGCAGATTAGGGGAGAACAAGCCTACGTCTGGCCCGATGCGGAAGGCGACGAGTGGGGGGCGGCCATTACCCCGCTCTATCCCAAGGTGCCGCAGGCCGCCCGGGAAGATGCCCAGCTCTATGAGTTGCTGGCCCTTGCGGATGCGGTGCGGGTAGGCCGCCCGCGCGAGCGGCGGCTGGCAGGGGAGTTGCTAAGCGAGCTTACCCGCCTGAAGCAGGTCTAATCAGGTTAATCTGGCGGCCCTGCCAGCCGTGGCCCGCGCCCTGGGAACTCTGGTGAGCCGGGTGGTTTTCGTCGGCGGTAGTACGGCCGGCCTGACTACTACGGTTCCGAAAGCGCCCGAGTCCCGCTTTACGAATGACGTGGACTGCCTCATTGAAGTGGTACCCCGCATAGCCTACTATGCCCTGGAGGAAGAGTTGCGCGCGCTAGGCTTTGTCAACGACCAGACGGCGAAATCATCTGCCGCTGGCGGGTGGGCGGCCTGGTGGTGGACGTAATGCCCCTAAATGAGGACAACATTCTGGGCTTCCCAAATCCGTGGTACCCGGAAGGCTTTGCGCGGGCCGTCCCCTATACTCTGCCCGATGAAACAGTTATCCGGATT
Organism: Hymenobacter sp. BT559; assembly: GCF_017571525.1. Classification (GTDB taxonomy): domain Bacteria; phylum Bacteroidota; class Bacteroidia; order Cytophagales; family Hymenobacteraceae; genus Hymenobacter; species Hymenobacter ginsengisoli. The sequence goes on from NZ_JAGETY010000017.1 coordinate 34,066, forward strand.
ATGCCCGCCGTGTACTTGGCCTTCTTATAGCAGCGAGGGGATAAAATTACTGTAAGCAGTTTTGGGGTTTGCTGCCATAAGAGGGCCTTATACTTCGCACCTGCTATTGACTTGCTACTTAACCTGGTTCCGCCGGGCTTCCCTAACCACCGCTACCACGGGTAGTCACCGCTGACGCTTGGCCGAGCGGGCGGGTATCTGGCAAGGTAGCTACGTAACGGCCCCCATTTAGTAATTTACGCCATAGGCTAATTGTTGCCCGCTCCTCCCGGCCCACCCAGCTGATTTTTCCACTATGCCTACGCTGTTTTGCCCTCCGGGCCGCTGGTTGGCGCTGCTTATGCTCGCGCTGGTAGCTCAACCGGCCCTGGCCCACCCCATGCCCAGCTCGGTGGTGCTTCTCACGGTGCACGCCCACCGCATCGAGGCAGCCGTGCAGGTTCCGCTCGGCGAGCTGCAGCCGGCCTTTGGTCAGGCCGTGGGCGACTCCGCGACTCAGCTGGTGCCACGGCTGGGCCCCGAACTGCGCGCCTCGCCTACCTGACGCAGCATATCAAGCTGCAGAGCCCGACGGACGCTATTGGGCCGTGACGGTGGGTATACTGGGCATGCATGAAACCCAGAATCCGCTTACTGGTCCTTACCGGGAGCTGACGGCGCAAGTGACCTTGTACCCCCGGCCGGAACCGACGTACGGCAGTTTCTGCTGCGCTACGATGCCGTGCTCCATCAGGTCGTGACGCACAAGATTCTGGTGGCCGTGCACCAGGATTGGGTTACCGGACGGGTAGCCGCCGATGCCGAGCCGGCCCAGGTGGGCGTTATTGCACTCGACATTCGCAATAATGTCATTCCGCCCCTGCCCGCGAACCTGGCCACGGGCAGCGTCTGGACGGGTTTTCGGGCGATGGTGCAGCTCGGTATCGGCACATTACCGAAGGCACCGACCACTTGTTGTTTTTACTGGTGCTGCTGCCGGCCCCACTGCTGCCGGCCCCGCTGCTGGCGGCCGGGCGGCGCTGGGGAGGCTTCGGCGGGGTGCGCTACGGCCTGCACCACTTGCTGCTGATTGTCACCGCGTTCACGCTGGGCCATTCCTTGACCTTGCTGCTCGGTGCGCTGGGCAGGGTGCGGCTGCCGAGCCAACCGGTCGAAATCCTGATTGCGGTGTCCATCCTGGTGTCGGCCGCGAACGCGTGGCGGCCGTTGTTTCCGGGCCGCGAGGCGTGGGTGGCCGGCGGCTTCGGGCTGGTGCACGGGCTGACCTTTGCCAGCACCCTCGCGGGCCTGCACCTGGAGGCCGGCCCGCTGGCCCTGAGCTTGCTGGGCTTCAACCTGGGTATCGAGCTGATGCAACTCTTCGTCATCTTTCTCACGCTGCCGTGGTTGCTGCTGCTAGCTCGCACACCAGCCTACCCCCGGGTGCGAGTGGGGGGAGCCATCTTGGCCGCCCTGGCCGCCACTGGCTGGGTAGTGGAGCGTATAAGTGGCCAAGCCAACGAGCTGGGGCAGACCGCCGCACAAGTTGCCACCTACGCGCCCTACGGGCTGGGGCTGCTGGCGGCCCTGGCGCTACTGCTCACTTGGCAGCAGCGCCCGCCAAGGCCGCTCCCCGGCGCCTAATAACGCACGAAGAACTTAACTAATTTGGCAGGTGAGAGGCAGTACCAGCGCGGAAACTGTAAAAGCGAAAGGCCGTGTTACGGATGAGGAACACCAGCACCCCGCCACACGGGGCCTACCTTTGGGGCAAGGAGATTAAGCATATGCAGAGCAGTAGTCGATTTTCCGTTGGGGTGCACGTGCTGACTTTGCTGGCCACTAACCCGCCCGGCGAACTGTTGACTTCCGACCGCATGGCGGGCAGCGTCAATACCAATCCGGTGGTGATTCGGCGAATCCTGGGGCAGCTTAAGCAAGCGGGGCTGGTCGAGGTGCGAGCGGCGGCCGGCGGCACCCACCTGCGCCGCGACCCGGCCGCCATCACCCTGCTCGACGTGTACCGGGCTGTCGAAACGACCGACGAGCGTCTGTTCAGTATGCACGAGAATCCTAACCCGCAGTGCCTAGTAGGACGTAACATTCAGGCGGCGCTTGATGGCACGCTGCATCGCGCCCAGCTGGCGCTGGAACGGGAGCTGGCCGGCACCACCCTGGCCCAAGTGGTCGAACGCGTGCGTGAACCAGCAGGTTGATTTTTTTATGGCATATTGTAACAATATTAGTTACAATAAAAAACTTCCCGTTACCTTTGGGTTATCATCTCGCCGTCAGGCGCACTTTTCTTCCTTAACCCATGAAAATTGCCTTGTTAGGGGCCACTGGCTTTGTTGGGGCCGCGCTGCTCCACGAAGCCCTGACTCGCGGTCACCACGTGACGGCCATCGTACGCGACCCGGCTAAGCTGACGACGACCAACGACCTACTAACCGTGGTCACGGGTGACGTGAACCAGCCCGCTCAGCTTGCCCAGCAGCTCACCGGTCACGACCTGGTGCTGAGCGCCTATAATGCCGGGTGGGGACACCCCGACCTGTACACGGCCTTTATCGCGGGCTCGAAGGCCATTGAGCAGGCGACCGAGCAGGCGGGCGTGCCGCGCTTGCTGGTTATCGGCGGCGGCGGCAGCCTCTTCATCGACGGTCACCAAATAGTAGACAGTACCGATTTTCCAGCCGAGTACAAAGCGGGTGCGACGGCCGCCCGTGACTACTTCAACCTGGTACAGCAAAACCAAAAGCTGGACTGGACGGTCTTCAGCCCCGCCCTCGAAATGCACCAGGGCATTGACACCGGCCGCACTGGCCACTACCGTCTCGGCACCGACAGCCCCGTATTCAGCACCCAGGGCCGCAGCGTCCTCTCAGTCGAGGACCTAGCCGTGGCGGTGCTCGATGAGGTGGAGAAACACCAGTTTAGGCGCCAGCGCTTCACCGCCGCTTACTAGGCGGGTTCTACCTGAAGCGGCACTGTCGGCAGCGCTATCCCGGTGAGTAGCCTGATTAGCAAGGCACTACCTCCTGTTGCGCCGAATTAGTGGTCTATAACGATAATTTCTCCGGCTTGGTCGAGTGGGTTGCGCGACGCAGCGTGAGGGAAGCTAGCTTCAGCCCCTAGGTTCTCAATTTAGTACGCAGTAACTGGTTTGCTTTTTACTTACTTCCCACATCTCCGATGCCTTACGCTTCCGCTTGGTCGCGCCGACGCTTCCTAGGCACCCTAGCTGCTGGCGCCAGCACATCGCTGTTGCCTACCTGGACCCGCGCTGCCGCGCCGGACCCGCGCGTGGCCGCTATCGTGGCTGCTACCATCGGTATCGATACCCACAACCACGTGGACGTGCCCCTGGCCTCGGCCGACGGGCCCGGCCCCACCCTTGACCTGGCGGGCGAGCTAAAGAAGTCGGGCCTTTCGGCCATCTGCCTGACGTTTGCCGTGGACTACCAGGCGCTCACGAAAGAAGGCCAAGCCTACGAGCGCTTTCTGAGCGGCCTGGCCGCGTTAGACCAGCAGCTCGAGCTCAATAAGCTGCGGCGCGCCCTGAACCTGGCCGACCTGCAGGCTGCTCACCGCCAGCACCAGCCCACCGTGATTCAGTCGGTCGAGGGGGGACACTTTTTGGAAGGCCAGCTGGAACGCCTAAGCGAAGCGTATGGCCGGGGCCTGCGCCACCTGGGGCTTCTGCACGACCACGACGCTACCCCGCCGCTGGGCGACGTGTTCACCAACCCACCGCAGTGGGGCGGCCTTACAGCGCTGGGAGCTAATGTAATTAAGGAGTGCAATCACTTGGGCATTCTCGTCGATTTGGCCCATGCCAACGCGGAAACAGTGGCGGCAGCTCTGAAAGTGACGACGAAGCCCGTACTCGTTTCGCACACCGGCCTCGATACCCGGCTGGGACAGAACCCGGACCTGGCCCGTATGATGCGGCCCCGGCTCCTCAGCAGGGAGCAAGCCAAGGTGGTGGCCGGCGCGGGCGGCGTCATCGGCGTGTGGACTCACCTGGCCGACACCCCCCTAGCCTACGCCCAGAACATCCGCGCCCTGGTGGAGGTCGTCGGCATCGACCACGTGTGCCTAGGCACTGATACCAAGCTCACTCCTCCTTATCGACCAGGGGGCGGTTTCGGCCCGCCACCAGGGCCAGCGGCGCCCCCGCCCGGCACGCAAGCTGGCAATCGCTCCCCCGCCCCACCCACTGGAGCTGGTGGTCCTGGCGGGCCTAGTGGTCGGCCAGGGGGCGCCCGGGTGGGCGAGCGCACCAACGAGGCCTGGACGGGCCAGCAAGGAGGGTTCTACTATGCCGTGGTGGACGCCCTGCTGCAAACCGGTTTTACCCAAGATGAGATTGGCAAAATTGGTGGGGGTAACTTCTGTCGCGTGTTTGACGCCGCCACCGCCGGCCACGGCTAATGCTGGTGCTAGCTGGCGAATTACGTCGTTAGTGCTTTCTGAAGTGCCGCCTACTAGTCGCCATTACACCATGCTTTTTCACTTTTTCTCCCTCCATCGTCATGTCCGATCACCCCCCCCTGCGCCGCGGCTTACTGCTGGCGGCGGGCCTGTTTGGCTTCGCCGCTTTTAAGCTGGCTCCCGGCCACTCCAAGCTGCCAGCCGCCGCGCCGGTCCTGGCCCACCGCAGTAGTTCACTCGCCACGAAAGCCGATGTCGTGGCGGCGGCCAACGCCTTTTTGGCGACGCTCTCGGCCGAGCAGCGCCAGGTGGCGCTGGTAGCCTACGCCGATTCCAATGTCACCAAGTGGTCGAACTTGCCGGTGGGCCTCGCCCCGCGCGTGGGCTTGCAGTTACGTCACCTCAGTCCCGCTCAGGTTACTGCTGCTTTAGCCGTCGTGCGCGCCGCGACGGGTACTGTAGCCGGGAACGGATTCAATGAGATCGAGCAAATCCGGGCCGCTGACGACAACCTGAGCGTCCTGCCCCAAGGGCCGCCCCCCGGCGGTTCTCCAAGTGGTGGCCCGGCGGGCTCGCCCACGGTCGGCCCGCTGAGTGCGGGCCCTCCCGGGTCAGCACCCAGTGGCCAGACGCCGGGGCCGGGTGGCCCACCCCCTGGTAGCCGCCCCCCCGGCGGCGGACCGGGCCGGCGGGGCTTTCCCGGCGGGCGTCGGCCCATCTTTGAGTATAGCTCCGGCATCTATTTCATCGCGTTCCTAGGGCAACCCAGCAGCACCGGCACCTGGATGCTGCAATTCGGCGGCCACCACCTGGGCACCAACATTACCTTCCACAACGGCCAGGTAACGGGGGCCACCCCCAAGTTTGAGGGGACCGAGCCGCTGCGCTTTACGACCACCGACAACAAGGTCTTGCCCACGGGCACCGTTTGCGAGCCCATGGCGGACGAGGCCTCCGCCATGCGGGCCCTGCTGGCCAGTCTCACGCCTACCCAGCAGACGCACGCTAAACTGACGCAGAGCTTCGACGACGTGCTGCTCGGGCCAGGCCAGGATGGCCAGTTTCCGAAGCAGAAAGTGGGGGTGCCGGTGAGCGCGCTCTCGGCGAAGCAGCAGCAGTTGGTAGTGGCCGCGATGGCCCCCTGGGTGCAGGATGCGGACGATGCGACGGCCACCGCCCTGCTGGCCGACTATAAAAAGCAGCTGGCCAGCACCTACGTGGCCTACGCCGGCACCGGCCAACTCACCTCTCATGCCGACTACGTGCGGCTCGATGGCCCCCGGGTATGGATTGAGTTCGTGTGTCAGAATGGTATCCTCTACCGTAATCAAATTCACTACCACAGTATTTGGCGTGACCACCTGCGCGACTACGGGGGCAATTTCTACACTGTCCGCTAGCCGGGTCAGCCTGCTTATCAAGTAAAGGCAACAATATTTCTACCCGTGACAAGTAGGGTGTTGTTACACAAATAGGGCAAACCCTCCGACTCAAAGGCATAGGCACATGCCTTTGAGTTTTAAAATCTTGATAAAAAAATAATTACCTAATAAAATTACATGAGCGATAGCGTAACCGTTCGGTTTCGCCACCTGCCTTCGATAAGTTTTAAGGGATGGGTAGAATTATCACCCCGCACTCCTCTTATGGCACAGTCGCGTTTTATCACCAACTGTCAGGCTGCTTGGTTCCTGAGTCGGAGGGTTTGCCCTATTTGTGTGACAACACCCCAAGTAAAGCCCTGCGCTGAACAACACCTACGTGGCATTTTCGGGCAACCCCAGCTTGAATAATCGCAACGACTACGGGCGCCTCGGCGGGCCCTCTGGCTGGATTGAGTACTCCCGCCAGAACGGTGTCGTGCTCTCGCCTACCCTCCCGCACTCGGTTGTTGCGTGACAAAATCAAGGACTACTGCGGCAATTAACGGACTCCAACTGTTTTGATGACTTCCCCAATTTGTTGTCCCCGCCGGCTAGGGTGGCTCCTGCTGGTACTGCTGCTCAGCCTGGGGCTCTTTTTTCAGGCCGTGGCCCACCCCATGCCTAATTCGGTGGTGCTGCTCACGATGCACGCCCACCGCATAAACGCCGCGGTGCAGATTCCACTCAGCGAGCTGCAGCCCGCGTTTGGCCACGCCGTGGGCGACTCCTCGGCTCATCTGGTAGCGCGCCTCGGCCCAGAGCTACGCCGCTACCTGGCGCAGCATATGCGCCTGCAAAGCCCCGACGGGCGCTTCTGGGCCGTGACGGTAGGTGAGTTAGGGGTGCAGGAAACCCAAAACCCGATAACTGGCCCCTACCGCGAGCTCACCGCCCAGATGCGGCTGCTGCCCCCGGCTGGGGCCGACGTGCGGCAATTCGTGCTACGCTACGACGCGGTTATCCACCAGGTGGTGACGCACAAAATTCTGGTGGCGGTACGGCAGGACTGGGCCGCTGGCCAGGTAGCCGATGATGCCGAGCCGGCCCAGGTGGGCGTTATTGCGCTAGACGTGCGCAACAACATTATTTCGCCACTGGCCGTCAACCTGGCCGCCGGCACCGTCTGGACGGGTTTTCGGGCAATGGTGCAGCTCGGCATTCGGCACATTGCCGAGGGCATCGACCACCTGCTGTTTTTGCTGGCACTGCTGCTGCCCGCGCCCCTGCTGCTCACCAAGGCCCGGCGCTGGGGCCGGTTTGGTGGGGTAGGCTACAGCCTGCGGCGCCTATTATTCATCGTCACGGCCTTCACGCTGGGACACTCGCTCACGCTGCTGCTGGGCGCGCTGGGCTGGGTACGGCTGCCCGGCCAGCCGGTAGAGGTACTCATTGCGGTGTCCATCCTGGTGTCGGCGGTGCACGCCGTGCGCCCGCTGTTTCCGGGCCGCGAGGCGTGGGTGGCCGCCGGCTTTGGGCTGGTGCACGGGCTGGCCTTCGCCAGTACCCTAGCCAATCTACACTTGGAGGCCGGTCCGATGGCCCTGAGTATTCTGGGCTTCAACCTCGGTATCGAGCTGATGCAGCTCTTCGTGATTGCCCTCACCATGCCCTGGCTGCTGCTGCTTGCCCGCACCGCCGCCTACCCCGTGGTGCGGATAGGAGGAGCAGTATTGGCTGGTGTGGCCTCCATAGCCTGGCTAGCCGAGCGCTTGCTGGGCCAGGCTAATCCCTTTACGCTGCTCATCAGCCGGGTAGTACCCTACGCGCCCTGGCTACTCGGGGCGCTGGCTCTCACGGCACTGGTGAGCTACTGGCGTATGCGCACCAGCGCTGCCCAGAACCAAAGGGCTAAGATGGGTTAAGCAAGGACCCTTGGCTGCCCGGCAAAGTAGTTGTTGAGCCTTTGATTTTAACAGAAAAGTCGAACCGTCGATTAGTTCTCCTGAATGGGCTATTTACAGTAAAGAAATGACAACTTCGGCTGAAAATTGGCGTTGCTAATTTTCATATTTATTTGTAATACAGCAGATTAATCGAGGCTTTATTTCTTTCTCAACTGTTCGCCTTTTCTAAAATGAAGAGTTTTACTTGCTTAGCATTCGCTACGGCGCTGCTCGCTCTGATGGCTTTTAGGCAAAATGCGTTGGTAAAAGCCTCCTTCGTGGCTAGCCCGCAGGAGAGGCCCACTTCGGTGAAAGGCTCGAAAGGCATTAAATCGGCCACCCAAACCCAAGACGTAGCCGCCGTCGTGACGGCGGCCAATGCATTTATTGCTACGCTCAGCGCGAGCCAGCAAGCCACGCTGCTCCAGGCTTACAATTCAACCAATGTCACCAAATGGTCGAATCTGCCTACCACCTTTGTTGCTCGCATCGGCCTCAAACTCGGCGACCTGACGACGGCTCAGCAAACTGCGGCCTTAGCCGTGGTGCAGGCGGCCACCGGCACTACTCCTAATGAGGGTTTCGACGAGATTCAGCAAATTCGGGCGGCCGACGACAATCTGAACGCCAACGGTGGTGGCGCAGCCTACGGCAGCGGCCTGTACTACCTGGCTTTCCTGGGCACGCCCTCTACTACTGGCACGTGGCAGCTCCAGTTTGGCGGTCACCACCTGGGCACCAATATCACCTATGGCAACGGCACTGTGACCGGGGCCACGCCCAAGTTTGAAGGGGTTGAGCCGCTGACTTTTCCCACAACTAATACGAACGTACTGCCTATTGGCACGTACTCCCCGCTGAGCAGCGAGGCCGCGGGCATGCTGGCCATGGTAAGCAGCCTGACTACTGCTCAGCAGGCTACGGCCAAGCTTACCCAGACGTTCAACGACGTGGTGCTCGGCCCCAATGGCAATGGCCAGTTTCCGACTACCAAAGTCGGTATTCCGTGCAGCCAGCTTTCGGCCGCGCAGCAAGCGCTGGTACTGGCAGCAATGCGCCCGTGGGTCAATGACTCGGATGATGCCACGGCGGCTAGCCTGATGAGCGTTTACCAGAACCAGCTGGCCAATACCTATATTTCCTATTCCGGCACGGGCTTGTTTACTACCACCGGCGACTACGCCCGCATCGACGGACCCAACGTCTGGATTGAGTTTGCCTGCCAAGGCGGCATTGTGTACCAGAGCCAGATTCACTATCACACCGTGTGGCGCGACCATGCCCGTGACTACGGCGGAAATTTCTACGGCACCTATACCACCGTGCTCGGTACCAAGGCGGCTACCGCTGCGGCAGTGTTTTCGATGTATCCCAACCCCACAGCCACCGGCAACACCATGCGGGTACTGCTGGCCACGCCGGCCACCGCCGCCACCTACACCCTGCGCAACGCCTTAGGGCAGACTATCGCCAGCAAAGCGTTCCAGGGCGATGCCGTGCAAGTGCCTGCCAGCGGGCTATCCCCCGGCACCTACGTCCTCAGTCTCCAAGTCGATGGCAAAGCTCCCGTAACCCGTCAATTCGTGGTGGATTAACCCGGTTGAGTGGGTACGCTCAGCGTTGGCTCTTGCTCTTGGTTATGCTCAACTTTCTAAAAGCAAGACCGTTTACAATTTAAAGAAGCTCCAGCCAGTAGGTCGGGACTTCTTTAATATAGTGGGTTGGACACCCAGCCCGCTACTTTCACACACTCCTCCTGCTGGGAGCTAGCCCTGCTCCCTGTCGCTGCTATGCCAAGCCTCCTTGCTACTTCCCTTAGCGAAAAGCTGGAGCGCTGGCAAAACCAGGTCCGCGAACCCTCCCTGACTGTGTTACTACTCGGGCAAGTACTGTTGCTGTTTGTGGTGAGTCCGCTATCCAGCGTGCACGTAGTAACTTATGCAGTAGTAGGCGGCCTGCAAGTGCTGCTTTTGGTAATTTCTTACTTCGCCCTACCCCAGCGCAGCAAGGTGCGTAGCCTCCTGCTCATTTGCCTGGCTCCCACATTGTGGGTGTTAATTGCCGGCTCGAATCTAACTATCGGGCTCGCGCTGCGCATGGTGGCAACGCTCGGTGTTACCATCGCCGTGGGACAAGCCGTGTTTCGGGCGCAGCGGGTAACCAGCCACCAGCTGCTAGGGGCAGTGGTTGTCTACCTGAACCTGGCCCAGCTATTCATGGGCGCATTCATTGCCTTGAATAACGAGCTACCGGGGGCTTTTACTACCCTAACGAAGACGGCGCTAAAACCGGGCGAGCTCTTATACTTCAGCCTGACCACGCTTACCTCCACCGGCTACGGCGATATTCTACCCGTGCATCCGCTGGCCCGCAGCCTGGCTAATCTGGAAGCGGTTGTCGGGCAGCTGTTTCTGGCCATTCTGCTCGCCCGCTTGGTGAGTCAGCGGCAGGAGCGCGCCGGCAAGTACCACCGGGGTGCCGCCAGCCTGTGGTAAACAACCCTTGGAAAGTGCGCCGCCAGCGCAACACCTAACCAGGGGACAATTGTCAGAAAAATGGTGTTGCCCACCGCACGTCCTAAGTACCAGTCCTGTAAGTTTTAATGGCTATTTCCGATGACGCCGCGCTGAATGCCCGCCTGACGCTGCTACGCCAGACTGACCCGGCGGCTTTTATCGAGCAGCTTTTCAAAACCTTCTACGCCCCGCTGGGCACCGTGGTGTACCGGGTAGTGCCCGACCGGGCCGTGGTAGAAGACATCTTGCAAGACGTTTTTCTGCGCCTGTGGCAGGGCCTGGCCGACTTGCCGGCCATTGAGTCGTACCGGGCCTATCTCACCCGGATGGCCCTGAACGCGGCGGTACGCTACCAGCAGCGCAGTCTGCGCCAGGTGGCCTGGGACGATGCTCCCCCTCCCACCGCCCCGGTGGCCCCCGATGCCCTAGCAGGCCTGTACGCGGCCGAAACCGCCGAGGCCGTGCAGGCAGCCCTGGCCCACCTGCCGCCGCAGTGCCGGGTGGTATTCGAGCTGAGCCGCTACGAAGAGATGAGCTACCAGCAGATAGCGGAAGCCCTCGAGATTTCACCTAAAACGGTGGAAAACCAGATGGGCAAGGCCCTGCGCATTCTGCGCCGCGAGTTGGCCGGCGTGTTAAAAAACCTGTACTGGCTGCTGCTTTATATGGGGGTAGTAAAGCCGGCCGCATTACTTCCGCCAGCTGCTTCCGGCGGCCCTACCCAGCACCTGACTACGAATGCGCCAGTTATTTTGCAAGTCCGCGTGGGGGTAGCGGGGCCCTGACGTATCCTATCCTCATCCTGGCAACTTAGCTGCCCCAAAGCTTTTATGACGCAACGCTACCCTGACCCGGCCGATGCTCCCTGGGCGCTGCTGGCCCGCCACCTGGCCGCCGACGCCACGGCGAGCGAGCGGGCGGACCTGCGCGCCTGGGTAGAGGCTGACCCCAGCCACCTGCAAATTCTGACCACCGTGACCCGCGCCTGGGAGCGGGCCGGCGAGGTTGCGACTGGGCCCGTGCTGTTCTCGCCAGCCGATGTGGAGGCCGCCTGGCAGCGCTTCCGCCCACTCATGGGCGCGGCAGCACCCACTACCACTTCAGCTACCCCGCTGCCGGTTGCCGCCCCAGCGCTTGCGCCCACCCGTTCCGACGAGCCCGCCGTTCGCCCGCTGTGGCCCCTGGCGCGGCGTGCGGCAGTCCGGCGCTGGCAACTAGCTGCCGGGCTGGTACTGCTGTTAGGGGTGAGCTATGCGCTGGCTAGGGGCTGGTTAATCAAGCCTCAGGAACTTACGCTGACTTACGTTAGCGCGGCTAACCGCCAATTGATACGGCTGCCCGATGGCAGCACGGTATGGCTCAACGCGCATTCGCGGCTGCGCTACGCTGGGGTAGGGCGGGCGCCGGCCCAGGGCCTGCGGGCCGTGCAGCTGACGGGCGAAGCCTATTTTGAGGTGCTGCCAAATCTCGCCCGCCCGTTTATCGTGAACACCACGACGGCCCGCGTGCGGGTAACGGGCACGGCCTTCAACGTGCGCGCCTACGCGGCCGAAGACTCGGTGGAAGTAAGCGTGACCCACGGCCAAGTGTGGCTCACCCATCTCTCGGCCCCCGACAGTGTGCAGCTGCCGGCTGGCACCCGCGCCGCGCTGCACGCTACCGATGCGCCCGGCCGTGAAGCCGCCCGCCTCCAGCGCCGGGCCAGCGCCGACCCCAACTTCCGGGCCTGGCAAAATGATACGCTGCGCTTCGATGATACGCCCGTGACCCAGGTAGTGCGCACGTTGCGAGCTACGTTTGGCACCAGCGTGCAGGTGAGCACCCCGGACCTGGGGCACTGTCGTTTCACCGGCACCTTCGTACAGCAGCAGCCGGCGCAGGTGCTGGCCGTGCTGGCCGCCGCTACGGCCAGCCGCCTTACCCTGACTGGCAACGGCAGCTACCAGCTGCAAGGCGTAGGCTGTGCCAGTCCCGTTTCCGCCTCTCCGAATCCGGCAGCGTCGGCCACCCCTACCCTTAGCCGTGAGTAAACCCGCTACGCCCAACCGTTCTGGTCAATGTTTGCGGATAATGCTGGTAGTAGCGTTGTGCTTACTGGTTGGCGGCCTGACCTGGGGCCAAGCCGCTAATCCGGCGCTGACGCGCTTGGTACGGCCTACCCCCGGTACCCGTTCACTGGGCGCCGTCCTAACCGAGTTAGCGCGGCAAGGCCACTTACCCTTAAGTTATAGCAGTTCGCTAGTGCCAGTAGCGCACGTCTGCACTCTGCGACCGGGGCCAGCCCGCCCGTTGGGGGTCGTGCTGCAGGAAGTGCTAGCCGCCGAGCACCTGTCGTATGGGTTGCTGGACGGGCAGCTGGTGCTGTGGCCCGCCCGGGTAGCCGCTCCCGTGGGCGTCACCTCGGTAAATGGCCGCTCTACCCCATCGCCTCCTACCCATGCAGGCCAGTCGCCCGCCGTTGCCACTAGTGAATATAGGAAGGCCGTAGCGGCCAACTCGACCGCTACTCGCCGAAACCCCACCAGTCGCCTGGCAGCGCTGGCGGCGCTAAGGGAGCCACTAGTTTCCGGCGCGGCAAAATCAGCTACGGCACCCAGGGCTAGCTCTAAATCATCGGTCAGGGAGCCGCTTGCCAGGGGGCATAAAATGCCATCTGCCCTTGCAGTTCGAATAGGCTTAGCGGACCGCCCGAGGGCTGAGGTGCTGGTAAATAAATCAACAACTTTTGCTAAGCAGGCTACTGCCAAGCCGAACCCCGGAACGATAGCGACTTCTTTACTACGCGGCAGTACGGCGCACACCCGCCTCACTACAAACATTCAACGTACTGAGCCAGGGGAGGCCTTGGCCAACTCACCAGCCGCTGCTCACCACTTGCTACCTGCACCTAGCCAACTCAGGGGGCCGGTCGATTTGCTCCCCTTCTTGCGCAGCATGCCTTCGGTAGTGCCAGCATCGGGCGGAGTAGTGCCGGTAGCGGTAGCCCTAGGGCCTAGCCCCGTTGGTAGTCCGTCGCGGGGAACCGACCCTGCAGCTAGGCCTTTTGCTTTGGCCAGCCTGCTACATCCCAGCTACTTGCACGGCGAGGGGTGGGGCAGCGAAAGTCTACCCCTCAACGCAGCCCTAAAGGTGGGTATCCCGCGTATCTACTTAGTGCTGGGGGTAGCGGCGGGTCCCTTTGGGCGCCAGTCGGGTGGGGCCGCCTGGGGGGTCGGACTGGGTACGGCCGGCCGGCTGCGTGGTCGCTTCACCCCCAGCCTTGACCTGGTGCAATGGTTTGTTAGCGGTGATAGAGAAAACATCCCCAGCAATCTTACCCAGCTCCGACCCCAGGTAGGGTGGCAGCTTAAGCAGGGCGGGCGCTGGCAGCTTGTAGGGGGCCCCACCCTTAACCTGGCTACAGCCTACCGCCGTGACCCGCAAACCCAACGCTGGGACTTTGGCCGGGACCAGTGGCTATGGGTAAATCAGGCCGACAACGAGTCGTTGCTGCGCCTGTGGCCGGGGGTGCAGCTAGGGGTGCGGTTTTGAGCGTGCGCGGCAGCATCTGTCAGACGGACCCACCCACGCGCCAGTGGCTAACCCTAGCGGCAGCTAGCTAAACGAGCGCCCCGGAGTACTCCAGGACGCTCGTTTAGTAGATACACCTGCTTAGCCAGCCCTATAGGCTAGCTGCGGCCCAGCCGGCTAATTAGCGCCGGTCGTAGTGGTGGTGTTCACGCTAATGCAGCCTAGCTCAACCAGCGGCCCAGCGCTGCAGGTGTTCACATCGTCGGCGTCGCCATCATTTTTCTTGATAGTGTAGCCTACCAGCACTTTCTCGCCGGTCGTGGCGTGGAAGTTGGTCCAGGTCGAGCCAGTGGGCACTACGTAGGTGCCATCAGCCAGCTGCAGGGCCAGGCCGCAGCCGGTAGTCGAGCTCAGGTCAACGACAGTGGCGGCGGTGCTGCAGGTGCCGCCGGTGGGGCTGCAGCTGCCTTTTTTGCCGTCTTTTTCAAAACAGCCGGTGAGCAGGGTACTAGCGCTCAAGCTGAAAAAGGTTAGCGTGGCGATGGCCGCGCTGCGGGAAGAGAAACGTTTCATACAAAAAATGTTGAAAAGGGGTGAATTGAAAAAAGAAATGAGAAAGGTGAATGAGAAAACTGCTAATCAAGGCATTACCTCTACCCAGCCTTTGAAGCGCCGCCCATCGGTGAAGGTCACGAGGTAGTAGTAGATGCCGCCGACGCCACCACCATCCCAGCGGAAGCTGCGCGTAGGCGACTGGTATATGAGCCGGCCCCAGCGCGAGAAAATGCTGACGCCCGCAAACTGACTAGCGCAGAAATTGGGGGGTAGTGCCTGGTCGAGCGTAAAGGCTTCATTCAGGCCGTCGCCATTGGGCGTGATGATGTTGGGCGGGCGGAAAGCCAGCGAGTCGGCAGGCCGCGCCACCACGAAGCGGATAGTGCGCGTAATAATGTGCGGCGTGCAGATGGTGCCGCTTTGGGTGAGGGCAAAGTGCACCAGTAGGCCATCGGGGTTGGCCGTGGCCGCGCCGCAGGTGGGCGTCCAGGCAAAGGTGGCGGTGGCGCGGCCGGTACCGTTCTGAGCCTGAAAATTCATGCCCACGCTGGCCAGGTCGAAGCCTTCGCCGGCGGCCGTGAGAGCTAGCGGATTGGGCGCGGTGTCGGTGCCGAGCAGCGTGGCGGTGTAGGGCTGATTGAGTGCTACCCGCACGGTGGTGGTAGTGCCGGCCACTTCGGGTGGAAAACTGGTGGTGAGCACCGGCACGCTGCTCGGGGGCGGCGTGGCCAGGAAAGCTACCCGCACCGTGTCGCGCTTGGGCAGGGCGCAGCCATTGTCGGCCACCAGCACGTTGAGGTAGTACACTTTACCCTTCGAGTCGGCGCAGGTCGGGAAGCAGAGCGTGGCCGTGAGCGTATCGGGCTGGCCGCTGGCGCGCACCGTACCGCTGGTGGTAGTGGTAAAGCTCGGGGCCGTGGCCGGGTCGGAAAAATTGACGGGCGCGGCCGTGAGCGTGAGCACCGAGTTGGGGTCGGGGTCGGTGTAGCGTAGGGTGAGGCAGCGCGAGCCGCCCGGCAAGATGCGCACCGTGTCGCGCCCGGCGCGGTAGGCGCGGCCATTGGCCTGCACCGTTACCACGGGCGGGTTGTTGCTGGGGCAGTTGAGCACGTAGAGCTGGAAGTCGCGCCGCGTTTCGCCGATTTTCACGCCCTTGCGGTACTCTGAGCAGCGCACCCCAAACACGAACAAGCCCAGCCGGCTGGGCCGCACCGTGAGGCGCCCGGTGTGCGTGTCGATGGCCAGGGGCGGCGAGCCGGGTATTTGGTTGGTGGTGCCCAGGCCGGTGGTCCAGGTTACGGTAGAATAGGGGGCGGCGGCGGGCAGCGGGGCCGGGTTGGCGGCCGTGGAGTGGCCGTTGAGCGGCGTCACCAGGTCGTAGGCCAGCGAGTCGCCGTCGGGGTCTTGGCCCCCGAAGTCATAGTAAAACAGGTTGCCCAGGCAGGCATAGTCGCCCAGCGCCGGGAAGATGCGCGGCGTCGAGTCGATAAATGACGCCCCGTTGCGCACCACAGCCGGAAACTCCAGGTAGAAGGTTTGGGCCGCCCCGCCGGGGTTCACGATGTTGCTGATGGCCAGGTTGCGGCAGCAGCGCTCCACGGCCACGTAGTAGCCGCTGGCGCTGGCGTAGGTGGCCGCATCGAGGGTGATATCCTTCACGTACAGCAGCTTGCGCGTGCTGAGCGAGCCTACGGCACAAGCTGGGTTGGTGTAGCTCACGAAGGTGTTGCTGGTGAGCGGCAGGGTCACGCTCTGCAACTCCCGGTTGGTGGCCTTATCGAAAATGCCAGCCACGATGGATTGGTCGAGCGCCGCCGCGTTGCCATTGATGGCGTCGAAATACAGCGTGAGCGTGAGCGTGTAGGTGCTGCCGGTTTTGTACTGTAGGTCGAGCTCGCCACCCACGATATGGGTGGCTCTAGCAGGACTTGCCGCCAGCAGCACCAGCCAGAGGCTGAGCAGCGCCCATGGTTGCACGCGCGCGACCAGAACGGAGGCTAGGTTGTACACGAATTAAACGAAATAAGGCTGGTATTCTGGAAAAGATTAACGCTTGGCTGCCCGCCACCCGCCCGGCTGCGGCGGACTCCACCCTGCTAGGTCACGCGTGAGGTCGCGCGCCGAAAGGGCGCGCTGGCGGGGCGCCGGGGTGGGCGGCACCGAGTTGCTAGCCCATTCGGAATTAGCCAGCAGTTCCTCGTAGATAACCTGGTGCCGCGTGAGTTCATCCTGCCAGTCCTGCGCTTGGCCAGCGCGGCGGTCAACGGCTGACCCCGGCAGGATGCGCCACCTTCCGGCCTGAACCGGCAGCTGATAATCGGAGAAGTAGGCGATGCGCATAACAAGCGTGCGTAAGCAGTTAATCCAGTCCTAGTGCAGTAGCATCTCCCCTTCGGTAGTCCGGCTGTTCATAGGAGCGGCTCAGGTAGAAGACACCGGGAAGCGGGGCTACCCCTACGCCAAGGCTGCTTTTATTTTACCTGCCCCTGCTTTGCTTAGGCAACACGCTTTCTATCAGCTCTATTGCTAATAGGAGCCCTAGTGAATGTTACCACCCACGGCCAGGCCGCTGGGCACCGTGGCCGGCACGGTTTTATCGTAGCTAGTCGCCGTCAGCGAATTGAGAAAAGCAATGATGGCCTGCTCATTCGTTACCCGGCCTGGAAACTGGGGGTCGCGCTGGCCGGTGCTCACGTGTGGGTTGGCCGTATTGCGGTCATTGTCGTAAAAATTGAGCACGTCGTTTAGCGTGCGCAGGGTGCCGCTGTGCATGTAGGGCGCCGTGAGGGCCACGTTGCGCAGGCTCGGGGTGCGGAAGGCGTAGGTGCCGTTGGCCCCGGCATCCGAGGTGGCGTTCTTGCTGTTGTCGGCCACGCCCATCACGTGCAGCTGGTAGTCGCTGAGCATGGGGCCACTGTGGCACTTGGCGCAGCCGCTTTGCACAAAGGCCTGGAGGCCCTGCACCTGCTGCGCCGTCAGGGCCGAGTTGTTGCCACGCATATACTGGTCAAAGGGCGAATCGGTCGCTATCAGGGTGCGCTCGAAGCAAGCCAGGGCTTTGCCAATGTTGGCCGCCGTGAGGGGGGTAGCCTCGGCAAAGGCCGTCTTGAACAGCGCCGCGTAGGCCGGAATAGCGCGCAGCCGCGCCACTACCGAGTCGGGGGCGGCGCCTTCGGCATACTGGTGGCCGCGCATCTCCTCTAGGGTAATCAACGGCCGGAGCGCCTGGGTTTCGAGCGACTGGGCCCGGCTATCCCAGAACATGGGGGCTAGGACGGGGTCGACGGCGCCGTTGGTAGTCAAGCCGTTAAAGGCTGAATTGAGCACGGTCGAGCTATTGCGCTGGCCGAAGGGAATTGTATTCGGCGTTCGAAAGCGGCGCGTGGCCCCGAGGCCCTGGCCATTTTCACCGATGGCCAGGTCAAGCCCATCGGCGTAGCCGGTGGCCGGGTGGTGGCAGGTCGCGCAGCTCACATCGCGCCCCCCCGAGAGAATGGGGTCCCAGTACAGGGCGCGGCCCAGGTCTACCTTGGCGGGATTCGTCGGGTTGTCGGCGGGGGACGCAGCCGTCAAAGGCAGGGCTGCCAGCCCCTGCACCGTCTGGGTGCTCGATGGGGTGGGTAGGGTATTTTGCTTCTGGCAGGCCACCACCGCAATCAGCAGCGCCGCCGAGGCCAGGACAGAGGTAAGTTGGGCAGTAGCAGAAGCAGGCATTAGCAAATTATTATCGGGTACAGAAATTGATAAACAAGGAATTAGCAAGCAAAAAATGCTTTGGCGTTGCCGGGGTAGTATAGGCTAGCGGCAAAGCGGGCCGGCTAGGGTTTAGAGGCGCATCCAGCTGGCGCAGACCTTCGATGGCAGCCGCATCGCCCGGCCGGATGAGCAGCACCTGGTTAAAAAGGGCCTTCGCTACCAGTGGCTTATGCAGGTGGAGATAAGTCTGCGCCAGCGCCAGGTTGGCATCGTAGTCGAAGGGATAGAGACTGACTACGCGCTCGAAGTGGCGGGCCGCCGCGCCAAAGGCCTGGCGGTTCAGGTAAAGCACGCCGGTCCAGTAGTTGGCCTGCGTATTCTGCGGGTCCAGGTGAAGAATAGCGGCGTATACTCGAAACATCTCCTCCACCTGCCCTAGCGCGCTGAGCGGCTTGAGCAACCCAAAGCGGGCTTCCAGGGCGGCGGGCCGCTGCCTAACGGCTCGCTGATAATGGGCTATCGAGGAGGGGTAGTCTTTCGCTAAGAGAAACAGCCAGCCAAGCCGGACATTTTGTTCATAGGTACCGGTGTACCCGGCTTGCAGCGCGGCAATCGCCTCAGCGTAGTCTGCCCTGGCCTCGGCGGCGTAGCTGGTGGCAAATACCGCCGGCTGGCCCTGGGCCCAACACCCCAGGGGCACGTTTCCCAGCAGTAGACTGACGACAAAACTTGCGCGAACGAGGTGCATGCAAAAGCCGACGTTTGAAAAAGTGACGTATCAGTTAGCTTGATTTTTGGAGCATCAGGAAAGCAGCTTAGTAGGCTATTGACAAGCGCTGACTCTCTCCTACTCCACTGGGAGTGGTTACCGCCGCTGGACTAGCAATTCGCCCATTTAATAGGTAGATGCGCGAAACTGGCTCCACCCCTACGCTCAGCCGATTTTCAGTAAAAAAGATGCCGACTTTTATAATAATTTATTCATTATCAAATCACTAATTGAGCGACATTGCCACCTTAGTTTGGTCTTTCCAATGGCCACGCGATTAGTTGAGCCAACGCCAGACGCGTTTGCCGGCTAGGCACTACTGGCTTGTCCTGACCAGGCGGCGGCCCAGCGGTATAAAAAAGCCGGAGATTCTCTTGCACAGCGGTGGCTAGCTCGAGGTGCCGCGTGCGGGCCAGCCGCTGCACCCACCCGGCGTACGTACGGTCGGCCAGCGCATAGACCCCGGCCCGCGTCGGCTGGCCAGTATCCAGGTTCAGGTTAGGCAGCGGGGTGGCCAGGTGGGCCAGCATGGCCTGGTAGCGCACCAGCGCTTCGCCGAAGCTGGCCTGCATAGTAGCAAAGGCAGCCGGCGGCAGCGGGCGGAAGGCTAGCAGCGGCGCTACCCCGAGGCGGGGCAGGGCAGGCCGTAGCCATACGAGCACGTGCATGCCCAGGCTCAGGTGGTCGGGGCGGGGGCCCCTGCGCCGGCGAAAATGCCCGGTATTGATGCGCTCGTAGTAGCGCTGGCGCTCGGGAGCCGGCAACTGGCGCAACTGACCCGCCGGTACGTACTCGCTGGCGCGCACGGCCGCCGGCAACAGCTCGGCCGAGACAAACCGAAAAGCAGCCAGCCCGGGTCCCACGTGCGGCAGTACCTGGCCCAGCCGCAGCTCGTAGGTACGCTGGAAGGCGCGTTCCAGCACCGACCGGCTCACCCGCAGCCCGATAGCTTCGTGAAAGTCTTCTGACCGATAGTAGCCTGCCTGTACCTGCGCCACGTCGAAGGCAAACTCGACCTGGGCGTGTTGATGCGGTGCCTGGGCATAGGTAATCGGGGTACCAAGCCGGGGGTACAGTTCCGGAAATACTAAGTCGGTCACGGCGTTGGTACCTACCGGGTGGCCCACGCCATCGGCCGCGTAGTGGGCTAGGGCCCCGAGCGCAAAGGCTAGCTCGTTGCGGTCACGGGCTTCTTCAAGCAAGGCCCGCACGAAGTCGCCGGTACGCACGTAGTGGGTCAGGTCTGAAAACAGCGCGCCATTGCCCGGGTAGTAGCCCAGGTCTTGGAGCAGGGCCCCGCCGTAGGCGTAACTGCGGGCCTCGCGCAGCTGAGCCGGGGTAGCACCGGCGTAGTGTCTTTCCAGCACCGGCACCAGGTTTCGGGTCCAGCACGAGTCTACGACTGCCTGATGGGTGAGCGCCGAGAAAGCGGCCGCCGAATGCCCGAACAGCAGCAAGTACGAAAGCAATACTATACGCATAGGCCATTAGCCGGGGCCCACGTGAGCAAACCCCGCGGCGCCAGGAGAAATCAGTGGGGCAGCAGTCGGAACGGATACTGAAAAATTAAATCAGCGCCTCTGCCACCTTCCAGATGCCTAACCCAGCCCTTACCCCCACGCGGGGCCTTATTTTATTCAGCAGGCTAGCGGGCCCGGTTTGCCTGAACGACTAGCCGGAGCCTGCTGAGCAGGGCAGCCAATTGCCGGAAAGCTGAAAATTCAACTAGCACTAAAAAAAGCTAAATTTTAAAGGAAGCATGTGGAGGTAACGGCCGCTTCGCATTTCTTCCCTTTAATTCCGGCCCGCAGGCGGCCTCATGTCGAGTTTTATCCGATACGCATTGGCAGTTCTCTACAATTTCACCCTTTTTTCTTCCCCTAGCGATGGCGATTAATTCGGAAATGAATCGAAGAGAATTTAGATAGCTCTTTGGGCTCGGCGCAGCTTCTTTACTAGCTGCAGCTACTATAGCACCCGGTCATCGGTATAAGAGGCTGCTGCCCGCCGTCAATTGTTCCTTGGCCACTGGACGCATGGCGCTGGTAGCGAGCAGCACCACCTTTCGGCGGCTCGGGGCCGATATGTCGAGCGTGGCGGCGTCGCTGGCCTAGTGGTCCTACGACGGCGGCGTTTTTAGTGGGCAAGCCCCTTGCCTCAACTTGCCCGGCACGGGGTAGGACACGTATAATAACACCGGCCGGTACTTCATTCAGGGGCGCTTCCGGGGCCAAGGCTTCCTCTACACGGAAGCCGAATACCGCGACGGCATCACCCGCAATGGTCTGCTGGGCAGGGTCGTTTGCGTGAATGCCCAAAGTGCCTCGGAGTCCCGCAGCTAGCGGTTCGACACGATGGCTCCGGCGGCCGGCGTGGGCTTGCACCTAAACATCAACAAGCCCACCCGCGCTAACCTGGCCGTGAGTTATGGCGTAGGCCTGCAAGGTTCTCGGGGACTATTTTTCAACTTTGGCGCAGTGTTTTCTGGCACAGACATTCTTGGATTATTGGTTCTTAATCGCTAGTGTCCGTTGCCCTGTTCCACCTCCGCTTTCACGGACCAATCCGCCCGCATTTAATTAGGGTAGGCCCTGCGCGCATACGAAAATTTATGAATTCACCCACTACTACCAAGCTTTCTGGAAACCTTGAGCGCTGGCAAAACCAGGTTCGCGAGCCTGCCCTAAGTATGTTACTTGTGGGGCAAGTGTTGGTGCTGTTTGTGGCGGGCCCCCTACTCAGTGCCCACATGCTGAACTTTGCGATGATGGATGGTCTGCAGCTACTGCTGCTGCTCATTTCTTTCTTCGCGCTGCCCTTGCACAGCCGGGCACGGGTGCTCATTCTGGTCTGCCTGGTTCCTATCTTGTGGATGCTGTATGCGGGTCCGGACCCCCGCTTGGGCATTTTGCTGCACACGGGGACTACCTTGGGCATCACCGTGGCCGTAGCCCGGGTGGTGTTCCGGGCCAAGCGGATTAGTCGCCATCAACTGCTGGGAGCCGTGGTGGTTTACCTGAACTTGGCCCTGCTGTTCGTGGGGGCCTTCGACGCCATTAACTGGGCCTTCCCCGGCGCATTCACTGATGGAACCAACGTTTCCTTGCAAACCGGCGAGCTGGTGTATTTCAGCCTCACTACTCTCACTTCCACCGGCTACGGAGATATTCTGCCCGTGCATCCACTGGCCCGCAGCCTGGCCAACCTGGAAGGCGTCATGGGACAGCTCTACCTCGCCATTTTGCTTGCCCGGTTGGTCAGCCAGCACAGCTCCAAAGCAAAACACCGTCCCTAGTCTACTTCCTGAGACTCCCAGCTCGCTGCCTAAATTAGTAGGTTAGCCATCGCTGGATTCAATTCCCTAAATGGCAGTTTTTGCGGCTGCGCTCACCGGCCCAGCCCAGTGCTGCTAGCCACACCTTTTCCCAGCCGCCCGCAGGTATTAGTTGTCCTGGCTGCCATCTGGGGTAAAAATAACCTAAATTCTGAGGGGCGCATGGGGGTAACGGCTACTTCCTGACTCTTACCCGCAACACCGCGAGTTGTGGCATGGCCACTACTGGCAAACGACGGGCCTCACGGCCACCACCGTGAGCCTGGCCCCGGGCTTCTTTATGCCCGGGGCCGTTTTCTCAGACGAAGCTGTTTATGCCGGCCAAAACCCTCGCCTTTAGCATTCTACGACAACGGCGGTTATTGGTGAGCTTGCTGCTGCTGCTCACTGGCATCTTCGGTTGGCACGCCCGCAAGGCTGAGATTACGTACAACTTAACCAACGTAGTCAGCCCCACGGACCCTGACCTGCTCTACTTTCAGCAGTTCCAGCAGATGTTTGGCCAAGACGGTAACGTGCTCGTGGTGGGGCTAGCCGACTCCCGGGTGTACCAGCTAGCGGGCTTTCGAGCGCTTCAACGCTTTAGCCAAGGCCTAACCCTGGTGCCCGGCGTCACGCGGGTACTAGCCCTGCCCACGCTGCCGGCTATCCAGAAAGATTCGGTGCAGGAGCGATTCACAGCCCGCCCGCTGTTTGAACCCTTGCCAGCTACGCAAGCCCGCCTCGACAGCCTGCTGGCCCTGGTGCGGCAGGAGCCGCTCTACCAAGGGCAGGTACTCAACCCACGCACGGGCGCCACCTTATTGGCCCTGACCCTCGACCCGGCCTACGTCAATTCGGCGCGGCTGCAAGCCGTGCTCCGGCAGATTACGGGCCGGGCCGACCAGTTTGAGCACCAAACCGGTATCCACCTGCATTTCGCCGGCCTACCCTATATCCAGGCGGTCGTTACGGCTAAGGTCACCAGCGAGATGCGGTTCTTCCTGGTGCTTTCCGTGCTTATCATGGCCCTCACGCTCTACATGTTTTTTCGGTCCTGGGCGGCCGTGGTCATTCCGCTACTGGTCGTGCTGGTCGTTGTGGTGTGGACCGTCGGCTCGCTGGTGCTGCTGGGCTATAAGATTACTTTGCTCACGGGGCTGCTGCCGACGATTATGGTCGTGATTTGCCTGCCCAACTGTACGTACCTGCTGGCCCGCTACTATTACGACTACCGCAAATCCGGCAACCAAGTTCTGGCCATGCTGCGGGTGATGCGCAAAATCGGGGTCGTGACGCTGCTCAATAATACGACCACGGCCATCGGGTTTTTCGTGTTCTGCTTCACCGACATTGCCGTGCTTTTCCAGTTTGGGCTGGTGGCTACGCTCAATATTTTCGGGGCCTTTTTGGTATCGTTTATTCTGATACCCATCCTTTTTACCCATCTACCCCCGCCCACCACTAGGCAGGTGCGGCGCCTCGAAGCCCGCCCGCTCGTGCGGCTGCTGGCTCTGCTGGAGCGGGTCGTTTTGCAGCACCGCCCCGGGGTGTATGCGCTCACCGCCGGCTTACTCGTGCTTGCGGCGCTGGGCCTGACGCGCGTTAATTCGGTCGCGACCATGGTGGATGACATTCCCCTGGGTAGTCCGGTCCGGGCGGACCTGCGCTTCTTTCAGCAGCAATTCAGTGGCGTGATGCCCCTGGAAATTGTGGTGGATACCGGCCACAAGCGGGGCGTCCAGCAGCTGCCGAATCTGGCGCGCATCGACCAGTTCGAGCAGTATCTGGCTACCCTACCGGGCCTCACGCCCTCGCTTAGCGTAGTGACCGGGCTCAAAACCGCGACTCGGGCGTTTTACAACAACGCGCCCGGTTCGTACCGCTTGCCCGATGCGACAGAAGTCGTTTTTATGCAGCGGTATCTGACGCGCTCGCAGCGGGCGGGTGGCCGGGCTGCCTTTGGTCTGCCGACCCTGGTAGACTCCACCGGGCAGCGCGCCCGGCTTTCACTGCGCATGGCGGACATAGGCTCCACTCGGTTAGCTAGCCTGCTTCAGCAGATTGACTCCCGGGCTCGAATCCTGTTTGCCGGCTCCAGCCTGAAGGCTCACCTGACGGGAACGACGCTCATTTTCACGAAGGGCACGGCCTACCTCATTCATACGCTCAAGGATAGTCTGCTGCTGGCCTTTCTCCTGGTGGGGCTCGTGGTCTACCTACTCTTTCGCAGCTTCCCGACCGTTTTCTTTGCTTTAGTGCCGAATCTGGTCACGCTGCTGCTCACGGGCGGGTTGATGGGGTACCTAGGCATTCCGCTCAAGCCGAGCACTGCCCTCATCTTCAGCATTGCGCTGGGCATTGATGGCGACAACTCCATTCACCTGCTGGCCAAATACCGCCAGGAGCTGGTTCTTAACGGCGGGTGGGCCCGGGCCGCTATTGCCACTACCCTGCGCGAGGCGGGCACCAGCATGCTCTTTACCAGCATTATCCTGCTGCTGGGCTTCGGGGTTTTTATTTTCAGCGACTTCGGCGGCACCCAGGCGTTGGGCATCCTGATGGGCGCGTCCCTACTACTGACCAACTTTTCGAACCTGGTGCTGCTGCCCTGCCTGCTGCTAACGTTTGCGCCAGCCCGCCAGCGGGAGCCCGTAGCAAGTGGCTTACCTCTCCTACAGTGAGTGGCGAATAGCTAGACAACACAGAATAGCCAGTAGCTGCGCCGCAAAATTTGGCGGCACGGACCTGACGCCCCTAGGCAACTGACTACTAACCTGCTGATTCGCTATTTTTTCGCAACTAGCTAAAATAAATGTAGCAAGGGCGTAGGGGGATATAAGCTCAACAGTATCTATTGCTTAATTCCCAGGCCGCGCAGTAGCTGAGCGCTGGGGAGGTTGTCTTTATTCCCTCATTAGCAAGCCGGTCACCGTTCATGCGCATCGCCTATTTCTCTGAATGTATGCTGCCCGGCCAGGACGGCGTTTCGCGGGTCGTAAATCGGGCTGCCGCCTATCAGCGGGAGTTGGGTAATACCCTCTGCTGGATTACCGCGGTGCCCGACCCGCACTTGCCCGAGCAGCAGCTCAGCACCTTCAGCATTCCCGTGCCAGGGTACGCCCCCTACCGCATGAGCCTGGGCTGGACGCAGGCCCTGCGCGCCAGGCTCATCGCTTTTCAGCCGGATATTCTGCACATCCATGCCCCGTTCTGGCTCGGGTGGGCGGCGGCGCGGCTGGCCCGGCAACTGGGCATTCCGTGCGTAGCGACCTACCACACCGACTTTATTAGCTACGCCAGCTACCACGGCGCGCGCTGGCTGGCCCCCGGCATCCGCTGGCTCAACCGCCGGGTATATAACGCGTGCACCCTGACGCTCGCCCCCTCGTGCGCCACCCAGACCATGCTCACGGCCGATGGAATTGCGCGAACGCGGGTGCTGCCGCACGGCGTGGATACAACAGCTTTTCAGCCGCGCTTTCGCTCGGCGGCGTGGCGTAAGCCCTTTGGGGCGGACAGCTGCATCCTACTGTACGTGGGGCGGCTGGTGTGGGAAAAAGACCTGGCACTGCTAGCCCAGGTGCTGCCCGACCTGCTGGCCCGCCGACCCGATGTAACGTTCGTTTTTGTGGGCGACGGCCCGGCCCGCGCCACTCTGCAGTCGCAGCTGCCTCAGGCACACTTTCTGGGTTATCAGACGGGTGACGACTTAGCCACTGCCTACGCCTCCAGCGATGCGCTCGTGTTTCCGTCTGCTACCGAAACCTTTGGCAACGTGACGCTGGAGGCGATGGCCTCGGGCCTAACCTGCCTGGTGGCCGATGCGGGCGGCTCAGCCGATTTAGTCGAGCACCGGGTGACGGGCCTCAAATTCACACCGCACTGCGCCCATAGCCTGGCCAGCAACCTGCGCGAGCTGGTGGCCGACAAAACCCAGCGCCGGCGCATGGCCGCGCATGCCCTGGTTTTCGCCCAAACTCAGACCTGGGAAGCTATCCTGGACCAGCAGCAAGCAGTCTATGCGGAAGCAGTGGCCCACCTGGCCTATACCGGCGCAACCCTCTGGGTTTCTTCCGACCGGAGCCAGCAGCCCACCCCGGAAGCGGCCCGAGAGCTCCCGTCCTGGCATTCGCAGTTGGCCTAAGTGTGGTAACCCAGCCGGCGCCAGGTAGAGGGGGCTTGTATTCGAAGAAGTAAGTAGCGCTAGTGTAGCCCGTAGTGAGTGGTCAAGTTTAAGTTTCCCCGGCCAGTAGCCGCCTTTGGCCGCTTCTGGCTCTTTCTGCAGGCGATGCTCAGGCAGCCGGAGCGGGGGCCGGTGCTCTGGCACCGCACGCTGGAAGAAGCCGTTAGTATTGGGACGGACTCCGTTTTTATTGTCGGGTTGGTGGCCTTCTTTATCGGGGCCGTCACCTGCGTCCAGATTGCCTATAACATGGTCAATCCGCTCGTGCCGGTCAGTATGGTCGGCTACATGGTGCGCGAGATGATGATTCTGGAAATGGCTCCCACTATTACCAGCATTGTGCTCGCCGGCAAGGTCGGCTCCTCCATCGCCGGGGGCCTCGGCACGATGCGGATTACCGAGCAGATTTCGGCGATGGACGTCATGGGCATTAATTCGGCTTCTTACCTAGTGCTACCCCGCGTGCTGGCTGCCTTGTTTGTATTTCCCTTGCTCGTCATCCTGGCCATGAGTGTGGGCATTCTGGGAGGATATACCGCCAGTCAGGCCGCGGGGCTAATGGCCAGCAACGACTACATCACGGGAATTCGCTACGACTTTGTGCCTTATACAGTGCTGTTTGCGCTTATCAAGTCCATCGTCTTCGCGTTTTTAATCGCTAGTATTGCCGCCTATAAAGGGTACACGATGCGCGGCGGCGCGCTGGAAGTGGGCCTGGCCGGTACGGCGGCCGTCACAAATTCCATTATTGCCGTGTTGCTGGCCGACTATCTGATGGCTGCCCTGCTATTATAAAGGTCATAGCCTACCGAGGAGCACCACTAGGTACTGACTAATCGGCGTTCGTTCAAGCAAGAATAAGAAGTAACGCTAACTGATTCGGAACCATACCAGCAGCCGACGTTCAGCTATCTACCCTAGCAGTGCTGCGACAACTTCAAGGGCTTCAGCGGCAATTAGTTGGAATTAGTCGAGTAACGCAGGAGGCATCAAAGAGGAACCGGTATTTTTATTCGCTGCCGCTAGGGCCAACTTCAACAGCCCGGCCAACCTACTAGACTTTCACATGCGCTACTCTTACCGCTTAGGATGCTTTGTCCTACTAGCCCTGCCAGCTCTGCTGGCCTGGCAGCACCAAACGCCCAGGCTGACTAATACAGCTATCATCAGTACCCAACCAATAGCGGCTCCTGGTTGCGCCAAGGCGCAAGGGTTGGCGCGCGTCGTATGCCTAGCGGAGGCTTTTAAAGCCACCTTGAGCCCTAGTCAGCTGGCGGAGCTGCAGCGGTCGTACTCCAAGACCGAAGCTGCCTGCTGGTCAAACTTTCCGCAGCAATTTTCGCGGCCCCAGCGAGTCGGCATTGCCTTGGGGTCACTTACGGCGCCGCAGCTAGCCGCAGCCAAGGCCTTGCTGGCCAGTGTGCTGGTGCCCGGCGTACCAAACGAGGGCTACGATGAGCTGGAGGGTAACCTGGTCGCCGATAACTACCTGGGCACGGCTACTAACCAGACCCAAACCTTTGGGGCGGGCAACTATTATCTGGCCCTGCTGGGCACGCCGAGTCTGACGGGTCGCTGGGAGCTCCAGTACGGGGGGCATCACTTTGCTTTTGCCAATACGTACCAGGGCGGTAAGACTGCGGGCGTAACGCCTGACTTCCGGGGTGCCGAGCCGATGACGCCCGTTACCGACCACGGCCACATCTACCAGCCGCTAGAGCAGGAGCGCGCCGCCCTGGCTGCCTTGCTGGGCAGCCTGAGTACCGCCGAGCGGGCCAAAGCCCGGCTCACCACCTCCTTTAACGACGTGCTGCTGGGACCCGGGCAGGATGGGCAGTTCCCCACTACCCGGCAGGGCGTGCGGCTCAGCGAGCTGAGCGCCGCGCAGCAGCAATTAGCCCTGCAAGCCATCCAGCGCTACGTCGGCGACCTAGATGCGGTCACCGCCGCCCCCATCCTGGCTCGCTACGCCGCCGAGCTGCCTGCCACTTACCTGGCTTTTGTAGGCGGTGGCACCATGAGCCATGCCCACGACTACGTGCGCCTCGATGGGCCCAGCTTGTGGCTGGAGTACTCGGGCCAGCCCAGCCGCGATTTTCCGGGCACCGTGCACCCGCACTCGGTCTGGCGCGACCGTAGCACCGACTACGGCGGGCGCTAGGCGGCCGGGTCGCTGAGGGTGAAGGGTCATCCCAGCGCCCTACCAGAAGAACTAAGGGCGTAACTGAGGTGTTGACAGCATGGGGAAGGCACCATGAGCAGCACTTGGAGGCGCTCAGCGTGGCGACGCAGGCGTAGCCGAAGCTTGTCCGAGAACGCGGGTGGCTGTTGCAAAACTCTGAACTAGCTATCCACTGACGCCTCAGGCGGCCAAGATAAGCTAGCAACCCACCTTAACTAAGCTCATTTAAGTCTATTATTAGCGATGCGGCCTGCTTCCGAGCTATCCGCAGCGTTCTGCAACAGCCACGACCGTTTGCAACACGTTATCAGTCTGAGGCCACTCCTTTGAGCTAGACTTTTAACTAGGGTCGCCGTGCGACGGAACGCTACTAAAGACGGTAAGCTAAGCCGAAACGGAGGGTGCGCGAGTGAACGGCCCCGTTCACTTAGTAATCGGGTACGTCGGCCAGCACATTCCGCAGGTCGGTCAGCTCCCACGCGTAGCTCGCCGAGAGGCCCCATCGGTGGTACCACCCCGTCACATCTGCCCGCACGCGCCAGTCCAGTTGGTGGGCCAACGAGTAAGGCGTGTTGATGGTCCAGGCGGGGCTGGTGGTGATAAACGTGTCGTCGTGGGTGTCCTCCCCCATTTCGCGGGCGGCCAGCAGCACGGCTAGCTCCGGGCCGGCCAGGGCATCGACTTGCACCCTTCCGTGGCCCAGCCGCTGCCCGAAGCCCGCCAGCTGCGTCATTCGCAAGTGCGCCGCGCCCGTGGCCGCAACCGTCAAGGGCCCGGCGTAGTGGGGAGGCGGGAAATCAAAGCGCGTCACCGCCGCCCGGCTGCGCGCGTAGTCATACCCCAGGTCCAGAGTCGCGAGCCAGTCCCTCGCCCCCACGTATTGTGCCCGCACACTGGCTCCCACGCCCGTCCCCTAACTAGGGCCATACGGATTAGAGGCATAGGCCGCCGGAGAGGCCTGCTCAGAAAAATCCTTATTTATCGTAGTCGCACGCTGTGTGCCGTCGCCGGCGAAGCGGAATAAGCCGAGCTGTATTCGACCTGGTACTTCGGTATGTTGCGCGAGGGGGGGCGTGGTTAGCAGCGCGGAAAAAGTCAAAGTAAGGAGGTTTTCATGGGGAGCGGAATACGTGTAAGCGCAGCAACGAAATTAGGAGCCAATGTTTTGCGTATTCGTTGTAGTAGCAGGTAGGTGCCTACGCAAAAACACAGCTACCCCCTTAAAACACCATTCTTGGCCCTCATTTCCAGAACTTTAACCCCGCATTGGTTTCAAGAGGGGGTTTATACCTTCCTTTTTGCAAGTGCAAAATACCCGTATAACCTCAAGTAGTAGCCTGTTAACTAATCACTTATATGTATCAATAAGCGTGATTTCAGGCAATGCCGTAGCCCCGGGCGGCATCGCGGGGACCGCGTTCCATTCGTACCCGGTTTTCCACGGCGTTTGCTGCGCGTAAGGCACGAGCTGATACTGAAACGTGATAGTCTGGCCCACCTGATAATCGGCGGTAGCGGGCAGCGAGAACGTTTTCACCTGCTGGTAAAGTGTGCCCTGGTAGCCCGCAAGAGACAGCGGGGCCACGTCAATGCGCCAGCGCGGGCGCGGGTTTTGCCCAGTCCCATCAAGGGTGGTTTCTACTTTGACCAGCCGTCCGCTTGTTAAGTCCGAGGCAGGGGACGCATCGCCGCCTTTCTGGCACCCACTGCTGATGGTCAGCCAACTCGCGGTGGCTAGGGCGGGTAGTGAAACAGCTTTCATAGCAGGCACGAAGTGGTAAAAAGGGGTAGTTGGCTACAAAAGCTTGATAGATAACGAAATGATAGCTATTTAGCGTAAATCGTTGCATCGACGCTAATGATAAATAAAAAAGCCGATTATTTAGTGTGTAAAACCGGAAAAGTACCACGCCGGCCGTCAACCGGGCCAATACCGATTTGGCAAAGTCGGCCACCTGAACGCCCGTGGTGTGCGTCCTGCAGTTGGCGGCCCAGTATATCGTCGGCCGCCAGCTCCAGCATGGTTTTTTCCAGCCCCTGCACGAACAGCACCTGCAGGTAGCCGCCCATGCTCACCGTGGCACTCACCTGTTCGATGGTGTGCAGGGTGTTGCGGCTGATAACGGCGCCCGCTACGCGCGCCGCAGGCGGATATGCTCGCCGGTTTGTGTCAGCAACGGCTGCAGGCGGGGAAGTAAGACGACGGAGTCTTTCGGCATAAAGCGCAATATAAGGAGCAATTATACGCAATTTCGCTCCTTATATTGCGCATTACAGACAGCTGTTATTCTTACTGCCGAGGGGCTAGCGCAGGCCACAGATTTTCAGGAACAGTCCTCCTGGGTTCTTCGTGGCCTTAACCTTGTCGGTTTTCAGCTGATAGGTGAACTTGAAGAGTTGGTCCAGGTGCTTGGGGTCGCCCAGGATGGTAGCCACCAGCTGGGGCTGGGTGATGCCCAGCGTTTCCAGGTGCTGGCGGGCCGCAGTAGCCCGGGCATCCTCGGCGGGCTGCTCAAAAGGAATGGGCAGCTGCTGGGGCTGCTGGCGGGCAATGGTGAAGCGCACCGCATCATAGGCCCTCCCCTTCTTCACCAGCTGGTAGTCAACCTTGAGGTCGGTGTGCTCGCTGACCTGGCGCACGGCAATGTCCAATACCCGGGCTTTGAGCTGGCTGATGTTTTGAAACAGCTCCGGCTCCCTGCCCTTGGGGTCCTTCAGGTGCAGCATCTGCTTGAACTCGTCGAGTGGGTAGGTGCGCGTAGTGGCCTTGTCCTTCCACTGGCTGACGAGCTGGTAAATGCGCTTGGCGTACTTGCTGCTCAGCTTCAGGGCCGAGTGCAGCTGGTAGGAGGTGAAGTTTTCCTTGAGGTTGAACAGAAAGGGCCGGATGGGCGCGGCCAGCTGAATCTGCAGGCAGCCTTTGCCTTTGATGTACTCTACCCGCTGAAACATCCACAGCTGCTGGTAGGTCCGCTCGTTTTCCACCTCGAACATGCGCGAGCCCATGTCGGCCGTCGCCTCGCGCAGCTGCTGATAGTTCCACTGCCGCCCCGTCAGGGCTTCCACGTCCTTGACGTAGATGGTGTACTCCTGGTCCGGGGTGTCATCCCGGCGCAGCCGGGACAGCAGGTAAAAGAAGATGTCCAGCTGGCAGGCGGTGTAGTCGTAGCGGGCCTGCGTGATGGCGTTGTGCTGGCGGACGACGGGCACGGCCGTCACCACGGCTACGGAAGTATCTACTGACTCCATTGCGAGGGGGTTAGGTCGCAAATGTAAGCAAGTAGCCGATATAAAAACCACGGTGCTAATTGGGCGTGGTAGTTGGCTTATAAAACGTGGTGCTCAGGCTTATAAAACGTGGTAGTTCACTTATAAAACGTGGTATTAAAAGGTATAAAAAGTGGTTTTTCGCTTATAAAAAGTGGTTTTATACCTTTATATACTACTGAATATCAGTGACTTACGAACCCTACAAATAGACAAGGATTAACAAATAAATTCACAAAGGTTGTTGATACCTCTGCCGAAGAGCTTTTTAGGGTGGTGGTCCAAACCAAAGGCCAGAACAAACAAGAAAACAACAAAAAGAGCAGATTGACCTAACGCGTACAGGGATTGCACTTTTACAAGTTAAATATAAACAATACCCATTTAAAACCACGTTTCATAAGTAGCTCCAGTTTCAATCAGGCCCCCAGCCTACGCAGCTCCTGGACCACTTTTTATAAGCCATTTCGGTTATTTTCAGAAGGCCAACAGGTCTTACTAACTTTTTACTAATTATTAACTAACAGTGAATTACCACTTTTTATAAGCCTTTCGGGTCCCTGCAGTAGCGAACTAGCACGTTTTATAAGTGAAACCCCGGTTCGCTACCTACAGTAAACCCACGATTTTGCCTTTCCAGAACGCTTCACGAGGCCTTTGCGCGAAGTCAGGGAAGATTAAGCAACCTGCGACGGTACGTCTGCCACCCTGCCCTCATGCGAAGCTTTAGGCGAGAGCTTATAAAATGTGAGAGATGGAGAAGTTGACTGATGGCCCCTCCCCTACCCCACCGCCCCATAGCCAAAACAGCCCCCGAAGGGGCTGTTTGGTTGTTTCTGCTGCGAAGCACCCCTACTTAGCGGGCGGCAGCTTACCGGTTTTGCGCAGGTGCGCGTCGTAGTGTCGGTGAGCAGCTTCCAGGTAGTTCTTGATGGTGGTGGGCGTTTCCGGGCCGGGGCTGGCCAGCAGCAGGCTCATCTTAATCTCCTGCACCACGGATTTAGCGATTTGCACCGTGTGCAGCGGCACTTCGGCCTCCAGCACGGGCTCAGCTGCTGCCGCCGGTTTCCGGCCCCGGGTGGAGGCTCGTACGGGTGCGGCAGCAGGAACAGGCACCGGGGCTGAAACAGCCGCTGCAGGAATGGCTACCGGCGCCGCGATGGGTTCTACCGGGGCGGGCGGCGCGGTAGCCGTTCGGGTGGCCTCCCCTCCCATCCCCGCCCGGGCCT
The DNA here is from genome assembly GCF_017571525.1 of Hymenobacter sp. BT559. Lineage (GTDB taxonomy): Bacteria > Bacteroidota > Bacteroidia > Cytophagales > Hymenobacteraceae > Hymenobacter > Hymenobacter ginsengisoli. The sequence continues at coordinate 67,012 of NZ_JAGETY010000017.1, forward strand.
GCTGGCGGGCTTCTTCGGGCACTTCAATGCGACGGCGCGGGGTGATTTGTGGTTTCTCGAAGCCCATTATTTCGTGGAGGTTGAAGCGGTGGATACAGAAGCGACGGCCGTAGCGCGGCGGTCGGGCAGGCCCAGGCGCTCGATGAGCTCCTCGCAGACCCGGCGGATTTCGTCGCTGGTGTCCTTGGTGCCGCCGGCGTAGCGCGCCCAGGCCGGATTTAGCAGGCTGTAAAGCGTGGAGGCCCGGGTGTAGGCCTTGCGGTGACCCAGGTAGGAGTTGAAGCGCGAGAGGCCCAGCCCGTCGATGTAGTCGTCCATCTCCTTTTCCTCCCGCTGCCCCGCCACGCGCTTGGTGGGCAGGCCGTAGTACTGAAAGTCAATCTGGGCGTCGTCGGCGGCTTTCTTGATGGCTTCCAGGATAGTCATGAACTCGGCCGTGGAGGCCCGGTCCAGGTAATCCGACACCAGGGGCACAATCACCGCGTCGCAGGCCGTCAGGGCGTTGAACACGTCATCGCCATCGGCCCGGCCCGGCACGTCGATAATAATCAGGTCGTAGTTATGCTCGGGGTTGTCGATGAAGTCGAAAATCCGGTTCAGCTGCCAGGGGTAGACGTCATAGGGGTACTGGGCATCAGGGTTGGTTTCGCGCAGCCGGGCGAAGTTGGCCGCGTCCACCTGCTCGCGGGTCTTGACAATGCTCTGCTGGTAGTCGCAGTCCAGGACGGCGATGCGCAGGCCGTACTCGGTCGCCAGCGGGGCGGCGAGCACGAGGGCCAGGGTGGATTTACCGGAGCCCCCCTTTTGGGTGGCAAAGCTGATAACCTTGGACATAGTTGGTGCGGGGTTGAGGGCGAGCGTGGAGGCCGGTCACGACGACCAGTTGGACGGTGAGCCAAAAGTAATAGAAAAGTAGAAAAACAGAACACCACTTTTGCGGAAAAGCAGAAATGTTTTTACACAAGAAATCAGAATCATACTTCTGTCAATCTGTTGCTAATCATAAATACAAAAAAAACAGAATAACAGAAAAATAAAAAAACAGAAAGGCAGATTAACAGAAGAAGTGTTTTGCAGAACTGTATAGCTGCAGAAGGGTAAACCTGCAACCCGTACCAATGTACGCTACTTTTTTATGACAACAGAAATACAGGAAAGCAGAATTGTATAAAAGCAGAAGGCTACATTTCCTCCTGGGTAGCTAGCATGCTCACAGAGCTGCAGAAAAGCAGAACTACAGAAAATAGAAAAGTAGTGACGCTATGATTGGGATGCTATGCAGCCAGTTTATGAGCAGCAACAGAAATACAGGATTGCAGAACTAGAGAAAGCAGACCATGAATTGAAAATCTGGCTAGTTGACGCTAAGGAGGGATCTGGAAGGCAACGAAGCCCCAGCCTGACGCTAAATCATGACGCTTGACCAGCGACCGAAACCACAAGCAATTGCCCGATCCGCAAGCTAGCCGAGCGTGAATGAGCTGGACGGTTAAGGAAAAAGCACCAGCTGCTAACACGGAGATGCAAAGTTGCGTACTAGCTTCTGACTAACTTTTTACTAATCTTAGAATAGTCTCAGCAAGAAGAACAACTCAAATCCAGTGCTAACGCACTGTGATTGAGTTTTTTGTAAATCAGCAGAGCTGATTTATGGGCCATGTAAGGCTAAGTATCTGACTTAAAGCAAAGAATGTGGCCCGCAAGGCTGCTAAATCTGAAAAATACGATGAGCACCGAGCTACGCAAGCGGGTCACCCTGGATAACATCGCCCACCGGAAAGCCGAAGCGGCCGCGGCTGAAGTGGGGGCCAGTCTGGGGGTATACGCCAGCGCGGCCGTGGAATACTTTGCGACCCGGGGCCTGGACCCCCGCGAGACGGAAGCCCGCGAGGGCCAGCTCATCATGCAGCAGATAAAGAAGCTGGGTGACCGGGTATTTGGGTTCCTGCAGGAGCAGGAGCGAACGCTGCTCACGGCCATGCTGGAAGAGATGCTGCGCACCCGCCTCACGGTGGAGCGGGTGCTGCGCCTGAATGAAATCCTGGTCAACAACCTCAACGCGCAGCTGGAAACGCTCAGCCCGGCGCAGCTGCAGCGGCAGCAGGAAGCGTTGAAAGTACTGCGGCAGCGCAACGAGGAAGCGGTGGATAAGCAGGTTAAGGAAGCCTTGGATGCGGCCCAAATGAACGGGCCGAGCAAGCGCACCAAGCCTGCGGAAAGCCCGGTAGGGCAGGGGCAGTAGGGAGAAGAAAGCAACCATAACGCCGCCGAAATACCAGCACCTGACCCCAGATGTACGCCAAGCTTATTAACCCCAAAACGCACGGCAAAGCCGCCTATACCAACACGGGCAGCTGCGCGCAAACGCTCAATTACCTGCAGCACGAGGCGGTAGGGGAGGGGCAGGAAGCCACCTTTTTCAGCGCCGAATCTGACGAGGTGAGTGCCACGCAGCTGCTGCAAACCATTGACACCAACGTGAAGGGACTGCGGGCCACGGAGTCTAAATTCTACTCCCTGGTATTGAGCCCGAGCGAGCAGGAGCTGGCCCACATCGGCAGCGACCCTGATAAGCTCAAAGCCTACACCCGGGAGGTGATGAGCCAGTACGCGCAGAACTTCGTATTGCCCGGCGGCCGGCAGCTAAGCAGACAAGACATCAAGTGGGGCGCCATCCTGCACCAGGACCGTACCCACCGCGGCACCGACCCCGAAGTAGTGGCGGGCACTGCCAAGGCCGGGCAAAAGCGGGCGGGCCAGCAGGCCCACGTGCACGTCATCGTGAGTGCCCGCGACGCGCAGCAGCAGATTACCCTCAACCCCGGCGGACGTCGGCAGCGGTTTGATTTGATGCGCTGGCAGACGGCGGCCGGCCGGCAGTTTGAGCAGCAGTTTGGCTATGTGGCCCAGGACCACGAAAAGCTGCGACCCACGGCGGCTCGGACGCGGGATACCACCCACGACGCCGGGCGGCTGGCGATGATTGCCGAGCGGGTGGCTCGCATCAACCTGCTGGTACCCCACCCGCAGCGGCTGGCGGCCGAGCAGGTGCAGGGCATTGCCGTGGCCCGGCAGTTTGACAAGACGTTTTACCGGATGCTGAATCGGGTGGAAGAGCGGGCTCGCGACGGCCGCCCCATCGACAACGCCGTGCAGCTGCTGACGACCGGCAGGGAGCAGGCCCCCGCTGCACCAGGGCAGGCGGCCACGGCCCTGCAAGCGGTGCAGCACCTGGTGCACCGCAGCCAAGGGCGCGAGGAGCGCACCGAGCAGGTGGCCGAAAAGACCGGACGCCGCAGCGCCGAGCTGGACATCGAGATGTAAGCCCGGCCAGTCCACTATCACCATTTTCCGTTTTCTTATGAGTAGTCAAGCGCCCCGACCTACGGCTAACACCCAAAACATCCTCCTGCTTCTGGGGCTGCTGCTCCTGGGTTTGCTGGCTGGCGAATGGTATGTGCTGCAGCACTCGGCCGAGCTGGCCGCGGCCCGTGCCGCCCAGCGCCAGGAGCAAGCTGGCCCAGTCCTGACCCCGGCGCAGCGACTAGCAGCCCGGCTGCTGGTGGTTAACAAGGAGCGGGCCGAAGCCCAGCGTAAGCGACTGCAGCAGGCGGTACCGGTCGTAGGTAAGTCAGCCGCTGAGCTGGCCACAGCTACCGGCCAGGCCGGCGACCAGGTGGTGAGCAGGGGAGGGGCCGCCGCCCGGAGCGTGGCTAGCGTCGGGCAGGGGTTCAAAGACAAGCTGCTGGTCAGGGCCGGACGATTCTATGAGGCGGCCGGTAACTACTTGCGGGGGCTGTTACTGCTGCTGGCCCTCGGGTTGGTCTTCGGGTTGCCCGCACCCGAGCGCAAGCCCGGACAGGCGCGGCGCAAGCCCTTGCGGCCCGAGGCCGTGCGCATCGTGGTGGCCAGCTGCGCGGGGCTGTTTCTGCTCAGTGCTTACGTGCTGCTGACTATGGCTTCGTATCCGCCCGGCTTTATCCGTGCCGGCTATCCCACTGCGGCGACGCTGGCGCTAGCCAGCGGCCTGGTGGTCGGACTGCTGCGGGCCCTGACCAAAAGCCCGGACTTCGGGCTGAGCGTGGAGCGCCGGAAAGTGGAAACCCCGGACGGGTTCAACCTGCCCACGGAAGGGGGTGGTTGGGTGAACGTACCCAATCCCTACCGCGGCGTGCTGGTGCTCGGGGGCGCCGGGGCGGGCAAGACCTACTCCATCGGGGAGCCGGTCATCGAGCAGCTGGCGGCCAAGAACTTTGCCGGGCTCATCTACGACTTTAAGTTTCCGGTGCTGGCCGAGACGGCGCAGAAGGCCCTGGAGCTGGCCGGGCGCCGGCAGAGCCCGCCGCGGCTGCTGCCCAACGGGGAGCCCGAGCCGGCAGTGATGCTGCACGTCATCAACTTCCGCGACCTGACCCGCAGCGAGCGGGTGAACCCGCTACGGGCCGAGGACATGCCGGTGGTGGCCTTTGCCGAGGAATACTCTAGGGCCATCATCAACAACCTCAACCCGGCCAGCATCCGAAAGATGGAGTTCTTCGACATCAGCGCGGTGGCTTACCTGACGGGCATCATCTGGTTTTACAAAAAGCACTTTCCCCGCTACTGCACTATTCCCCACGTGGTGGCCACGGCCGTGCACAAGGACTTCAAGCACGTGCTCTCCATGCTGGAAACCGACCCGGAGTGCGCCGGCATGGTGCGCAGCATTATCACGGCCGTCGAGCAGCGGGCCGAGAAGCAGGTGGCCGCCGTCGTGGGAACGCTGCAGGTGATTCTTAACCGCATCAACTCCCCGGAAATCGTGTGGGTGCTTACGCCCGACGAGCAGGCAGGGGAGGGGTTCTCGCTCAACCTGAATGACCCCAAGCAGCCCGCGCTGCTCTGCATCGGCAATGACCCCACGCTCAAGGAAACCTTCTCGCCCGTGGTGAGCTGCATCATCACGGTGGCCATCAAGCTTATGAACCAGCAGCACAAGCACCGCAGCTACGTGTTCCTCGACGAAGCGGCCACGGTGTACGTGCCGGGGCTGGAGCTGCTGCCGGCTACGGCCCGCAGCAACAAGGTGGCCACCATTTACATGACCCAGGACTTGGCGCAAATGACCGATGCCTATGGCCCTGAGAAGATGAAGGTTATGGTCTCCAACCTCAACAACCAGTTTTTCGGCAAGGTCAACTCGCTCGACACGGCCAAGTTCATCTCCGAGCTCGTGGGCCGGGAGGATAAGGAGATGCACAGCACCAGCACCGGCAAAAGCCAGGGTGGGGCCGGCAGCCACGGCAGCCACAGCTCCAACCTGAGCACCAGCTACCAGGAGCGCAACCTGGTGCGGGTGCAGGACGCCATCGGCCTGCAGCAGGGCGAGTTTATCGGGCAGACCGTGGAAACGAAGCAAACCTTCTTTCAGGGCGTCATCTCCCGGACTGATGCGACCCCGGAGCGGTTTCCGCTGCACCCAGTGGCTACGTTTGGGACGAGCGAAGAGGACAGCGCCGCCGCGTTGTCGACGGTGGTGCAGGAGAACTACCGGCGGGTCAGTCAGCAGGTAAAAGAAACCCTGGCCCTGCATGTAAACACCTTAGCAGGAGGTACAAAGAATGAGGTGGATTAGCCTCAAAAACCCTGAAAAAAGCGACGTTTAGGCCCTTTTTGCTGTTAAGTAAGTACCCGTCATCCACATCCCTAGACCCATGATGAAGAGCTTTTTCACCCCCGCCCCGGACGGTCTAACGCCTGAGCAGCTGACCGCCCGCCAGGAGCGGGAGCGGCACGCTAACAACTCCATCGCCATCCTGATGAGCAATGGCCCCGCGCCCAGCCCGGAGGCCCTAGCCATCATGCAGCGGCACGTAGACGGGGAGATAAGCATCGAGGAGGCCATTGAGCTGACCGATGTCATGCTGCTGGCCCGCTACCGGCCGGGTGCCAGTTCCGCTACTACCGAGATTAACCCCGCGCGCTGATGGTAAGGGGCGACCGATTCAGCGACGAGAACGGCGTGCGGTTAAACAAGCTGGGCATTACCGACCCTCAGCAGCTGGCCCTGGCCGAAACCGACTCCTCGCTGCTGCGCCTGCAGCGGCTCAATGTGCAGGGCGGTATTCCCGGCGGGCGCTACGACCATGCCCATCTCAAGGAGGTGCACCAGAAGCTGTTTGAGGGCGTCTACCAATGGGCCGGCGAAACCCGGGCCGACCGGGAGTTTCAGGGGCACAAGCCTACCTACGTCACCGGCTTCAAGGAGACGATGACCTACGCGCCCTACCAGGAGATTGAGTCTCGCCTGAATGCCATCGGCGAGCACCTGGGCAAGGAGAATAACCTCAAGGGGCTGTCGAAGGAGAAGTTTGCCGAGCGTGCGGCCTACTACCTCGACCAGTACAACCATACCCACGCCTTTCGGGACGGCAACGGGCGCACGCTGCAGGCCACGTTTGTGCAGCTGGGCAAGGAAGCCGGTTACCAGGTGGACTTCGCCCGCATCGACCCGGCTACGCTGAACCGGGCCCGCGACCTGGCGATGGTACGTCCGCACGCGCCCCAGGAAGCAGAGAAGAATCTGCAGGCGTTGAAGGCCATGTTTGAGCAGGTGATTAGCCCGGCGCCGGGACTTGAAGCCGAGAGGCTACGCGACCCCAGTCAGGCGCGGCCACTGGCTGCCTTATCCCCGCAAATGAAGGCTATGGATGCCCGGCGCGAGCTAGAGGTGACGGGCTACCGGGTGATGGACATCGTGGCCAACATGCCCGGAGCTGGTAATTACGAGAAGGGCGTCGCAGTAGGGAAGGGGGTGGAGGCAACCAATCTGAACCCCGCGGCTGTTCAGACCCACCTGGCGCAGTTTAAGCAGGCGGCAGAGACGGTTGTCAAGCATCCAGCATTGCAGGGACCCGATGCCCGGCAGGACCAGCTGGATGCTAAGCGGTTGCGTGCGGCTGCCGAGCAAGTAAGTGAAATTGCCATGGACAGGGGTACTGCTGTAGGAGAACAGCGCAGCCCTGGCGCAGTGCCGCTTACCCGAGAGGAAGCACAGACTGCTTTCAAAGTGGCGGCTGCACAGATAGCTCTGGGGCTGCGTGAACGCAATCAAGTGTTAGCCGCGACCCGGTTACAGGCAGTAGTAGCGCATGTGGAACGCAACCCCTACTTGGGTGGACTAAACCGGGAGAACGTGGGCAAGGCCCTCGACTTAGCCGCGCAGATGCCGGGCATAAGCGGCAGTACGGAGTTAACTAAGCTGAAAGGGGCGGTGGAGGTGTTGGAAAAAGTACACCGGGGAGTGGAACAAGATGCCAGAACGGCTCCATCCGCAAAACGTGGTTCGGGGGAGCTAGAGCGATAAACTTTGTAAAACGGAGCCCAAGCGTAAGCCGGCTCTCTTAGCAAGCGTTGGGACCTTGCCCACGCTTAAACAGTATATTACCTTTGGCGCATATGGAATCAAGCACTCGCTTTCTTATTAGCGTCTTTTTAGAAGATGCCCACGCCGACCCGTTAGTTTTTATCTTTCAAGGCTCGCTGGTCGAGAATGTGATGTTTGGCGTAGGTGTGTCGCGGGTCGATGCTGATGCAATGGAGCCTGGGCAGCTCGCGGAATACCTGACGGACCATTATCTCAAGTCTTACCCAAGAGAAGCAGAACGGGTCGGGCGAGACACGATACTGGCAGCGGTTACCCGAGCGGGAAAAAGTCGGGTCTAGAAGGGAAAATGCCGGAAATGGGCCTTTATTGGATGGTTTTTAAGATGGCGTTTCCAGCTCGTAGAGGCACATTTTTCAGGCGTATTTTGCTGACCCTTATTGGAGTACATTCGGGGCATGATAATCGTCGCCCTTTACGCCCATATCTCGACCAAGGATAAAGGTCAGAGGCAATGTTAAGTTGGCCAAATTTTGGTAAATCCGCTATCTACTTATTCGATAGTATTTCATTCATCAAACAGCTTTGATGAAATGTAATACAACAAGCGTAATCACCCCAGCTGCAATAATGCCCTGCAGCACTAGGCTTCGGGTGCCGACTTCACGCAGTTGATGCTGCAAAGCTTGTAATTGGCCATCCACGCTCTCTTGCTGCCGTAACATGGCCTGTTCAATGGTAGCGAAGTAGTTGAGCAGTACTTCTTGGCTAGTCTGCGCTGTGTGGTGTAACACATCTTGCTGCGTACCAATAGATTCTAACCGATCTGAAAATCGGGCTGCATTCATAGCATCCCGAAAGGCAGTTAAGCTCGCTGTAATCACCTGTAACCGGTCGCCTACACCCGTGAGCACGTCTCCTTGCTTTTGGCCATCCTTGCGCAGCATTTCAGCTACCTTTTCAAGTTCGGCAGTCTGTTTGCCATATTCCTGAAGTGCCACCGCCAGCTGCTTTTTTAGGGCTTCTTCCCACTGCCGTGAGTTTGTACGTAGCAATTCGCTTTGCCCATCGATGCTTTTCTGGTGCTCCCGTCTGAGGTCTACCAGCAGGGCTTTTTGTTGCTCGTGAACCGCTTCAGCTGCTTGGATAGCTGCTTCGGCTGCCTGCTGCGACTCTAGAACGCTGGCCTTGGCCGTGCCAATGGTGTCCGTGAAACTTACGAGCCGGTTCAACTCTCGCTTTAAGATATCCAGCGAAGAAGTAGACTTGTCAGACATAGAAGTAAATAAAGTGGGTTAGGAACGGCGGTTATCAAATTTCTGGTTGAAGTCAGCCAGCCAGCGGCTGTTAATATCAAGAATTATCTCGTTGATTACCGTGTCAAGCACATAAGTGCCCAGCGCTGAATCGTAGCGGCTGATTTCCTCCGCGTAGCGCTGGCCAAATGCCTCTAATTCTTCCTCAGTCAGGTCTGTCTGCTCATAAAAAGCTACCAGCCCATCCCGCATTTTCTGCTGGCCGGTTTCTACCAGCTTAGCATCGGCCTTGCCAGTTGGTTTGTGATGCTCCAGAAACAAGGTGGCGAACCCGTCAAGCAATAGCAGCGCCCCATTGGTGGGCGCACTCTGTATCAGGCGTGTGCAGGCTCCGCGCAGGTGCTTGATATTGTCTTTTTCCTGGCCTAGGCCATCGGGCGGGTCGCCCATATAGCGCAGGTACTTCCACACTATTTCTTGGCTGAAGAAGGTGCCCTGCTTCAAATCCTCGGGCAGATGCTCAGCACGGGCATATTTCGAGTTGAAGTACAAGTCAAAGTACTCTATCAGGTCATCTCCCGTCAGCCCTTTGCGGCAGGCTGCCTCCATTTCGATAATGGCTTGTAAACGCTTGGTACTGACCTCCTGGTAAGTGAAATCCAGAATTTGTCCCAAGCATTTTTCCAGCAGCGAGTCACCTTTCTCTCGCTGCGCCGCTTCATCTCGCATTTTTCGCGCCCGGCCGCCACTGGTATAGCGGCCAAAGTAGCGCTCCAAGTTGTCTAGGTAAACTTCCTGGTGCTGCGGCTTAGGTGTCAGCACCAGTGTCAGGGTCCGGGAGCCGTAGTCAATCGTGTAGTCTTCTACCACGCCCAGCAGACACAGCCGATACACGGCCTTGTACGTGTCCTGCTCATCCCGAATGCGTAGGAAATTGCGCCGAATAGTATCGGTCACTTCGGCCGCCGGCTGTGGAGTAAGCGCTGGCTTGAGCTTATTCAAGAACTCCGTGGCAGAAGTAGCATACATCGCTGCGCTGCGTAACAGCGGCTCCGGAAGCGTGCAGCCGTGCGCCGCTGCCACCTCTGACATCTCGCTTAGTGCGCCGTTGGTAAACCCGATGGTCAACGGCTCCGGCTGCTGCCCCACCGCCACCCGCGCCAGCCGGGGAGCTACGCCTGGTGTTGAGGAAGCCGTGGTATGCGTCGCCAGCCAGTCGCCCATTGCCTGCTGCGAAGCCCGCGCCTCAGCGGGCGCGTCCTCCTCCAGGTAGCGTACCAACTCGTTCAGAATAGTATCGGCTAGCCCAGCTTCTATACTCAGGTGATGGTCAGCTATTTTGACTGGAGCTGTCGGGTTCCCAAAGTCAATCCGGCCGTAACCCACCCCAAATGCCTGATTGACATAGATAGAGCGCGGCACGCCGGCGCCCGGTTTCGGGTATAGGTTTAGTGTTACTGGCACCTGGAATATCCCCGTTAGCATTTCGGCCAGCTCTTTAATGGCCTGCCCCGCCGGAAATGTCACCGTCGTTAGCAGCTCATGCATAATCAGCGCTTCCTTGGTTCGCCCCTTGAAGCTGCGCTGAAAAAACTGCTTCGGAATGTGGCTATCGCTCTCGTGGAACAGCACGTAGTTCAGTGCAAACGCTTGGTCACGTCCTGCCCGCCCGGCTTCCTGCACGAAGCTCTCAATCGAGCTAGGGTAGTTATAGTGAATGGTAAACCGCACGTTGGGCTTGTCAATGCCCATCCCAAATGCTTTGGTCGCCACCAGTAGATTCAATTGGTCGCCCACGAAGCGGCTCTGCATCAATTCCATCTCAGCAGTTCCCGCTTCCGCGTCTGGGTCGTTCTGGTCGCTGCCCATAAAGTAGCCCACCTTTAGTGGGAGTCCGTCTATGCCTTGCAGCATGGTATGCACGTTCCGAACGCCCGCCGCGTGCTTTTCCGACTTATAAGGGCAAAAAATTAACCCCGCGTGTGGGTAGCGCTCCTGCTGCGCTGTGAAGAAGGTGTCGGCTTCAAACCCTCTAGGAACAAACCGTGCCTCAAAGCCTGCGGCCACTTCCGCGGCCTCAATGCGCTCCTTCAGCTCATCCGGCAGTTCGTACAGTAATTCCCGCAGCCGCTGGTGCTTGGCCGCGCCCACCGGGTCCCAATGCTTCTTGTGTTCCGCGTCAGCCTCTACCTCGATTATTCGATAGCTCAGTTCGTCGCGCCGGTTGGTTCTCGTTCTGATAACCGCGTCTAGGTCCAGCCGTAGCTCGCGCTCTACATCGGCCAGCACGTCAAACGAGGCCGTGGCCGTCAGACCATACAGCGGCACCGGCTTCTCATCGGTAAACGTGTGGCAGTACGTCCGCGCATTATCGCCCAGGCGTAGGTACTGCGTCCGAAAGTCGTGGCCCCATTCTGATACGCAGTGCGCCTCATCAATTACGCAATAGCTAAAGCCCACGCGGCGCAACGGATTATTCGGGCTGCGCATCCGCTGGAGCAGGTCGCGGAACGACTGTATCATCATCCGCTCCGGCGAGATGAAGAAAAATAGCAACTCCCCCCGACTCAGTCGCCGCAGGCGCAGCTCGCGCTGTGTCACCGACCGCACCGAGGAGTTCACGTAGCTCGTCGCGTCAATCCAGTTCTTGTGTAGTCCCTCAAACTGGTCCTGCATCAGCGACTTAATGGGGTCCACCACCAGCGCTACCCCTGGCTGCAGCAGCACCGCCAGTTGGTAGGTTAGCGACTTGCCCCCGCCCGTGGGCAGCAGGCCCAGCACACTTTTACCCTGAATGCCCCGGCTCAGAATAGCCAGCTGCCCCGCCCGAAAGTCATTCTTACGAAAGATGTTGCGCAAAAAGTACAGCATCGGCTCCTTGCGCTCCGGTATTTCTATATACTCCTCTTCGTCATTCTCTGGCGTAGAATGCACAATGGGCAAGTAAGGAATCAGCGGAGCCGTCTGGAAGCGGCGCGCCGTGCGTGGCGCGTAGGCCGTGCGAATAGCTACCCGCACCAGAGCCGCCACCGGTAGCTTTCCCGCCGTGAACCCCAGCCGCTGCAACATCGCCACGTCGAGCACTAGGTCAACCTCCCCATCGCTACTCGCTTGGCTCAGCGACCTAACTGTGTGCCCGGCTACCTGGTGCAGCTCCGCTGTCGCGTACTCGGCCGTAGTATACACCCGTAAGTCAATCTCGGGCAGGTGCCGCTCCCGGCCTTCCAGCTCGTACAACTCCAGGAAAAGCTCTTGCAGCCCCTCCATCGCCAAGTGCCCACAGGGTACGTCGCGCTCGATGATGGCCACGCGCCACCGCGGCTTGTGCAGGGGCAGTACCCCGCTGGCAATGCACTCTACCAGCGTCCGTTGCACCCGCGCCACGGCCAACGGGGTCAGCAGCAGCTGCAAAGCTTGTCGACCGGCCGTATCTGCGTGCAGTGGCTGTTGAAAGTTGGTGCGTAGGTGCCGCAGGTAGGCATACTGGCTCACCACTTCCCGCAACGGCTTCAGCGATTTCTCCGGAGCGTTGAAGTCCGCCGTGGCCAGCCGGGCCGTTAGCCAACCCGCTTGCTCAGTGGCCCAGTCGCGCCGATTATCCTTGATGCTTTGCCGGGCATCGGTACGATGCTGCGAGCCATCAATTTCTACCACCACCCCGCGCACTGGTGGGCTACCCAGGGCTGCCTCGTTGCGGTACCACGGGTAGGGGAGGGCCAACGTAAAATCCAGCGTCTGCTCCGTGAACTCCGACCCATTTACCAGCAACTGCTTGTGCAGCTGCTCCTGCTCATCAGGCGCAAACTCCAGCAGTGGGCGTAGCATCGTCTGCGGAGCCAGCACCTGCCACAACTCCGGCCCGAACAGCTCCGGCACCATGCGGGTAAAAAAGCGCCGCTCAAAGTCGCTGCCGTGGCTGGCCCACCCCGCCAGCTGCTGCTGGGTGCCCGCTGTGTCTTGAATGCGTGGCTCTACTACGTGCAGCGCCCGCCACAGTAGCTGCCCCCATTCCGCCGTTACACCGCCTAGTTCGTAGCGGATTGTGCCCAAATCTACCGTTTCTGCGACTCCCGCCGGCCAAGTATGCTGCAACACGTGCGCCGCCAAGCTCAACGGTGCGCGGGTGGGCATACCACGCGCTATCAGATTGCTGGCCACTGCCAGCAACCCTTCCGGCTCCGTACCATGCCCCTCCAGCGGGCTGCTCGATTCTACTTCAAAGTAGCTGAGGTCCCGCAGTAGGCCTAGTACCCTTTCCCGCGCACTTCCTGGCTCGTCCTCTTTGGCACCTTTGACTAGAAAAGGTAGTAGCTCCTCAATAAAGTAACCGGCATGCAGCTGACCCATAAGTGCGAAGTATACAGCGTAAGTAGTTGATAATGGTTTATTCGCACTTCAGTAGCATCAAACCTTGATTTTCTTTATCACAAACTCTTTTCCATCAATTTGAAACTTAAACTGCGTTTTGGTCGAGCTAAGCAAATCCACGTTGCCGTAGTGCATCTGCCGGTGGTGGTTAGCGCATAGCGTAATGATATTCGCCAGCCCCAGAGCCCCCACCGCCAGGTTAGCTACCTGGTCGACGTGGTGCGCCTCCACGTAAGGGTCGCCATTCTCTTTCAAAAACCCAATCGGGTTAAGCTTCATTGCCTCGCACAGTAGGCACTTGTAGCCCATATGTCGCTTCGCCAACGTAGCAATGCGCCCCCGCTCGATATAGGCCGATACCCGCAGCTTCTGCTCCGGCTTCATCTTTTGCATCTTGGCTTCTAGGTCGGCAATGCCGCTCAAGGTGCCCGCGTCTGGGTCATCAACCAAGCCGCCTAGCCCATCTCCATCATCTTCTACTTCCTCACTGCCCAGTCTCTCTAACAAGGATGCAAGTTTGGCATCACGTGGGTTCTGCCGGGCCGCCAGCCGCAGGATATTCACCACGTTCTCCTCAGTCAGGTAGTTGAAGCCCTGCTGCGATATCTTCCGACCTACCGGCAAAAGGTTCTTGCTCTTGACGCTCTCGGCATCAATTACTACCGGTTTGGCAAAGAACATGATGTCCTCAACCTGTGCCCGCACGTTGCCATAGGTGTAATCCTGAAAACCCCGGTGCTTTGCCTTGCGCCAAAATTCGCCAATCTCAGGAAAGGCATACACTCCCACAATGCACTTGCGGTTGCCGTGCTGGTAATCTGAACTTAGAAAAAACACTGCCCCTAGGTCTTTTTCCCGTGGCTGCTTCTTAAACATTGGGGTGTAGCCGATGTACGTACCATCTTTCTCAGCCGGGTAAAGTTTATACCCAAAATTCAGGCAGTCAGCGCCTTCTCCGTTGTCCCGTACAAAATCGTATTTTGTATTGCGAAGGTCTTCTTGCGCGAAAGGCTTGGTCCAATCAGTGCTGTTCCACATGATAGAAGCCAGGATGCCGTAGCGGTCAGGGTTTTTCATGCTCAATAAGGCTAGATGGCCAATTGCTCCTGCTCATCCGAGGGGTCCGGTTCGAGCAAGCCCGCCTCCACCAGCGCGGCTTCTTCTGCTTCCTCATCTACTTCTTCCTCAGTCACAGCAACTGGCTCCGCTACCTGTGGAGCAGGCCAGATGGCAATGGCCCAATCAGCTAGCATATCAGCCCGCTTCAAAATAGCTGTCTCATTCCAGACTGGTTCTGCTGCTACCGACTTATTGAGCTTTATCGGACTGTCGATAAACCCACCCTCAAGCATCTTTTTCTCCGCAAACGGCCGGTCGCTCATCTCTGAATTGTAGCCCGTTAATGTCAAATTACCTATCGTGTGCAGGTATTTCTGGTGGACAGCTTCCCATTCTTGGCCCAACTCAGTCTGCCATGCTTCCGATATATTCTCGTTTTGCGGCATGATGTGCTCAATGGTATAATCGCCAATGTTCACAAATTCTTTCCGCTTGTAGTTTTCCAGATTAGATAGCAAGAAGTGACGTTTTCCGAAGTGGTAAGCATCACGCGCTATGAACTGCTGACGAAATTCCATGTCATTCGGGAAGCGCCGCGCCCAGCCCATACCCAAGAAATGGGCCTTTACGTCAGTCAGGTAATCGCTGCCTTTCAACTGGTTACCGAAGCTGGCAAATGTGCTGTTCAACGTATTAGTAGGCAAGCCACAAACTGCTCGCCGCATCAGGTACGCCTCAATGATTTCTACTATTTCCACCAGGCCGTCCTTGCTCACTAGGCCCGCTGCCGAGGCAGCGTAGGCACTCAGCAGGTACGGATAGGCTACCCCAATGCCGAGGCTTATCAAACGTTCTAGCGCCGCTCGAAGTCCAGCATGCTCTTCCTTTTCCGGCTGGCGCAGGCGTACATAGTAGGTGGCGTGGTGGTACAGCTCCTCCACAAGCCCTTCTACTTGCTCCGCGCCCACTCGCCCGGCCGCATAATTATTTTTGAAGTGCTGATAAACAGTCCAGATACTCACTAAATCGCCGGCTTTCATGGTAAGGAAGTCGCGCATAAACTCCCCGAACATTGTGCTGTAGGCCTCCCCAAATGCCGATTCCATCGGGTACCAATGCTTATCGTACAGCTCAGTCTGCACTGAGGGCACCTGACCCATCAGCACGTAGTTGCGGATAAGGTCGGCTTGGTCTAGAGGGCGGCCTGTTGAGTTGAGACTCTCAAAGATTAGTTGCGGGTTATCCACTCCTGCTTCCAAGGATACACCCACGACCATTAGCTTGTTGATGCCATTCCACAAATCCGCTACATTGTCAGCTGTCACCTTCTTTTGAAAGAATTCAAAGTTTTCCCGTACACGCTCCGAACTATGCTCAGGTAGCGGATTAGTATTTACTACAGCAATCAGCGTCTCTTTATCACGCTTCGTGAGCAGTAGGCGTTGGGACATTTCCCCAGTTTTAAATTGGTTTGTTAGATACAGTGCTCGTATTTCCTCACTACTAACACCCGGTACCGGCTCACCTTGCTCTTTTAGCAGCCGATAGATAGCAGTGAGCAGTAAAATGCTGGTAGTCAAGCGTTGTTGCCCATCAATTACTAGCGAGGCCGGTACAGTTCCTATAGCAGCGTGGGCCGTTGCTTGGTAATACACTACAGAACCCATGAAATAGCTCTTTCGGCTCGCATCACGGCCCACCTGCAAAATATCATTAAATAGCTTTTCGCAATCCTCTAGTTTCCAACTATATGGCCGTTGGTAAATTGGAATGGTGAAATGACGCGGACCTTGTAGCAGACCAAGTAGGTTGATTTCGTTGGCAGTCATGTTTAGCGGTAATTGATAAGTTGGATGTCCAATTCAAATGCAGTCTTACTCATGGAAGCTTGATAGACTTTAACATCAGGAAAACTTCGGGCAACGCCTAAAACCTCATCTCGATGCTCTTCTGAAATCTTACAGCCCAATATGATTTCTTTTAAAGTTTCAGGCTTGTATTGAAAAGTTTTTTTGGCCCCATGCACCTTAATCATTCTGACTTCATCCTCGTATTCCCACAAACCTGATTTAGTGCCGTAAACACCATATATTTCTAATGGCCCCTCCTCGGTACCGAGCCCAGGTGGTATGCTAGGGTATTCATTTTGATAGTTAATTGGCAAAATCGTGCACTGAATATCAGTAAACAACGAGTCTGTATCGAAGCCAACCACAAACCCTCTATGTGAATTGCTGTAATGCGACCACATGAGAATATTAGTAGGCTGAGTTGTTAGGGAGAAAACTCCTATGACTTCATTATTAGCAGCATACTTCCTCTCGTGTAAATCATTGAGATAATCGGTATTGCGCAAATTGTTGAACGCCATCAATACTTGTTCTTCTACCTCTTTCTGACTAGCATTAGTATTTCCATGCAAGTAACTATTAGTAAGACGCTGCTTTAATTCATCATCGCCTATCAGGTCATACCTAATAGGAAATTTAGAATCAAAGGGGTCATTAAAATCATCAGCCGCAGAGAAATATATTTCTCTGTTTGTTAGAATTTTCTGGTTGTACTCATTCGCCCAATTGCGATACTTATAAATAGTATTGGGTAGGCCATCAGAGGGCCGCGGGTTCTCTGAAATTTGTGATTCAAATTGTTTATTCATGGTGGCAGTGAAATGTGTTCAAAACCTGTTAACTCACGCCCAGTACCGCCCCCCCAGCATCGCCTGATTCAGCAGATGCGTGTACACTGCATCGCGCTTCTCCACAAATACCGGGGTAGGGTAGCCCTCTTCCGGCAAATCGGTATCCAGCACGCCGCCTATCATGTCGCGCACCTTCATTTGCAGCTGGTAGTTCTTGTGCCAGTCGGGCGTGAGTACCTCGCGCTTGGTTTCGTTGGTGCGCAGCTTAGCTAGTAGGTGCTGCGCGGCGGCTTTCACCTTCACCTTGTCGGCAGGCTTTAGCTCGCCCACGAACAGCAGGTCAAACAGTTCCAGCTCCTCCTCGCTCAGGCCCTCGGCAACGGCCCGCTTTTCTTCTTCGCGCAGCTGCTCGGCGTATTTCTTCAGGTCCTGAAAAAATGCCTCCACGTCGCTGCTCGACGAATTGTAGTTCTGGATGATGTCGTGCAGCTTGGCCGCCAGGTCCACCCGGCCCACGTTGCGGCCCAGTAGCCCTTGCACCTTCTGAGTCAGGAAGTCCACCATGTCGGTTATCGCCAGGTTCTTGTGGGGGCGGGCCGTGAAGCGCTCCTGCAGCTTTTCCAGGTCTAGCCCGCTCAGGTTAATTTCCTGGCCTTGCGCCTCGATGTGGTAGCCCGCGCCCGCGTCGCCGTGCGCCACGATGGCCTCGTCAATCAGGCTGTCGGCCCGGCTGCGCGCCCCGTCAAAGTCGCCGCTGTTGTCCTTGGTGCGCGTGATGATGCGCCGCACATATTCCAGCGCATCTTTCAGCCGGCGGTAGCGGCCCAGGTAGGGGCCGCTACCTTTCAGCAGCTCCTCAGTCAGAATATCGGGCTTGCAGGCCTGGTAAAACGATGTTACCGCCGTCTGGTACACCCCAAATTCCTTTTTTAGGTCCTCAGTTTTCGACAGCGTATCAGCCATGTCTTCCAGCTGCGTCAGCTGGTCAAACGTCGCGCCGCTCGCCAGCACCTCGTCCAGGCTCAGCCCCTGCGCGGCCAGAAACCGGACCGCCTCCGCAATGGCCGCGTCCAAATATGATAGCAGCACCTCGAAGTCTTCGGCCGGGGCGCCGGGACCGGCGGCCTCGTCGCCCTCGGACTTGACCTTGGCGTACTTCGCCAGCGCCTTTTCCAGTCGGCCCCCGGCCATCAGCCCGTAGTAGTCGAGCACTAGCCCATTAGTCTTGCCGATGGGGTAGAGGGTGGCATCGGTGGCTACCTCGCCCGCCGCGTCCAGCGCCACCGCCACGCGGTTGGCCCGCGCGATGGTCTGCATCAGCGTGTGGTTTTGCAGCGGCTTGTCCAGGTACAGCGTCGACACAGTGGGCGCGTCGAAGCCAGTCAGCCACTTGGCGCATACAAACACCAGCCGCAACCGGTCGTGCTCATCCCGAAACCGGTCTTCTATCGTCTTGTGGTCGTCGCCCCAGGTTTTGTTCATCAGCGCGCGGTGCGGCCTAATGTCCAGCCCCAGCTTCAGAAACTTCTGGTCTTCTTCGCCTTCCTCGCTCACCACCACGGCCATCTCGGTTTCGCGCATCCACTTGCGCTGCCGCTCCAGCTCCTGCCGCTCGGCGCTGCCGGCGGGGGCCGCGTTCAGGCGGCCTTGCAGCTCTTTCTGAGCCTGCTTCCAGTGCTGCTGCACCCGGTCATACATCCGCACGGCCGTGGGCTTGTCTAGGCTTACCATCATGGCTTTGCCCAGATAGCCCCGCGCTGGAAAGTGCCGTACCACGTCGCGCGCAATGGCGTCCAGCCGGTCGTTGTCGGTCAGCACGGTCATCATGCTGGCGTACTTCCGCGTCAGGCGCTCCTGCTGCTCGTCGCTCAGGTTTTCGTCGGCCATTATCTCCGCGAATTCCTCGTTCAGCTCGTTGTTCTGCAAGCCCATTTTGGGCACTCGGTTGTGGTAAAACAGCGGAACCGTCGAGCCATCCAGCACACTCTGCTGAAAGTTGTACTGGCTCACGTAGCCCCCAAACCACTCTTTGGTTGTCTCTACTGCGTCGAGCAGGGGCGTGCCCGTGAAGGCTAGGTAGCTGGCCCCCCGAAACGCCCGCCGCAGGTTTTCGCCCAGGTCTTTGTACTGGCTCCGGTGGGCCTCATCCACCAGCACCACGTAGTCTTCGCCCCGCGCCGTTAGCTCCGGGAAGGCCCCGCCGCCCCGGCCGCTGGGGTTCTTGAATTTCTGTATCAGTGTGAAGATTATCGGCGTGCCCTTGCTCACTAGGTCAGCCAGGTGCTTGGCGCTGTCGGCCCGCGCTGGCTGCTTTTCATCCAGCAGCCCGCTGCGTACAAACGTCTTCCACAGCTGGTCCTCCAGGTCGTCGCGGTCCGTCACCAGCACAAACTTTAGGGTGCTGCCCCCGCGCACCACCCGCCGCGCTTTCTGCACCAGGTAGGCCATCGAGAAGCTCTTGCCCGAGCCTTGCGTGTGCCAGAATACCCCCAGCTTACCCGCCAGCTCCTGCCGCCGCTCCAGCGCCGCCACCGCCTGGTTCACGCCCAGGTACTGGTGGTTTTTGGCCACTATCTTGGCCCGGTGGGCATAAAAAAGCACGAAGTTTTCCAGCAGGTCCACCAGCGTTTCTTTCCGAAACAGCGTCCGCATCACCCGCTCAATGTCGGTTTCGCCCTTCGCCACCACCGTGGGGTCGTCTTCGCTCTCTTTCTCCCAGTTAAAAAACTGCTCCCAATCGGCGGTGTGGCTGCCCACCTTCGTCACTAGCCCGTTGCTGAGCACCACCACTAGGTTGTAGTCGAATAGCTGCCCGATGTCACGCTTGTAGTCGGTCAGGTTCTTGTCATAGGCCTGGCGGGTCTCCTCGTTAGCGTTTTTTAGCTCCACAAACACCAGCGGCAGCCCGTTTACGAACACCAGCAGGTCGGGCCGGCGCGTAGTCTTGCCCTTGATGGTCAACTGCTGCACCACCGCGAAGTGGTTGTTGGCCGGGTTCTCAAAATCGACGTAGCGCACACGCGTTTTCACCGTCACTCCCTTGGCATCCTTGTGCTCGAAGCTGTCGCCCTTTTGCAGCAGCTCCGTCACGGCCCGGTTACGTTCAAACAAGTTCCCCGGCCGGGGCTTGGTTAGCAGCCGCACCGCGTCGGCCAATACCGTTTCGGGGGCCGTTGGGTTGAGGTGGCGCAGGCTGTCGCGCAGCTGCCCTAACCGCACCACTTCCTGCGTGGTGGCCCGCCCAAACTTGATGTTGGCCGCGCCTTCGTTCTGCTGATGCTGCTTGTAAAGGTTCAGGTGCTCGTCATAGTGCAGCTCGTTGCGCAACACATGCACGCAGGCGTCTTCAATCTGGTCTTCCGTAATAAACGCCATCGGGAGGGGTTGGGTCGGGCGGGAAAAGAGGGTTAGTCGGCTAGATTAGCTTCGGCGTCATTTACTGTCAGTTGGCCGCTTAGCAGGCGCGGTAGCAGCGCGGCACGGGTGGCGCGCAAATACTTAGACTGCTTTTGTATGTTGGCTATTTTATCTAACATTGGGCGTACAACTTCCTCAAAAGCAGCTAAGGCCCTGTTATCAGGTAATATAGTTTGATACGTTTTCAACACGCTCCATTCAGAGCGTGGCATCTTTGTTCCGTTCGAAATCAGGTCCGCGTATTCTATGAAACGCTCGCTGAATACAGTGAACAAGACAAAACTGAGGGCGTTCTCAATCCGAGGCCGAATAACAATTGCGTCTGTTGAGCATATCCCCGCAAAATGAGCTAGGCAGACCTTGTGCAGATAGGCGCGAATTTTCCCAAATAGAATGTCATTCTCCTCAAAAGCTAATTTGTCGCTACCGATGTCGTCGGGCGTTCCAGTTACGGTAATTGAGATTGACTTTACTGACAGATGCTCTAACCCGACGTAAGCGGCATCAGGGGCAATGTCATCGATTTTGATAATTCGCCGTGTGTCATAGGCGACTTCGTCTAGTGTTGCAGTTCGCCACCCCGCCGGTAATTCGCCCTCCGGTCCGGCCTCGGCCCCAGGGCAGCGCCCGCGCACAAACCACTCCTGGTACACCTCCTGCGCTAGCCCTTCTAGCGCTGCCACCTGCTGCTGGTAATTCTCCAGCAGCGCATCGTAGCGGCCCAGCACCGTCGCTATCCGCCGTTGCAGGGGCAGGGGGGGGAGATAGGTTTTGATAGCATGTAAAGACTGTCGGTTCACTCCTGGGACAGCCCCTGCATCGTTGTTATTTTCAAGCCCAAGAGTCTGTAAGAGGTAGTAGATGAAGCGGGGATAGTTTCCTTTGAAATCCTCTACAAATAGAGTCGTATTGTGGGGCCAATAATCTCCCTCAACATAGTAAACCTCACCAATTGTACCGTATCGACCAGTTATCACGCCAGGGCCGCTTTCTTTATATTCAGCGTGGTAATCCGTAATGCCTGATGATGAAATGACGGGATATTTACCCTCACTTCGGGCCGAATGCGGCAAATCATAACCACGTTGAAGGTTGATAATTTGACCAAGTTCTTTCTTTTCCCACATTATACTAGCTCCTCTCGCAAGACGTCAACAAACAACCCTTGCACATCCCGCACAATGTCACTTTGCAGCGCGTCGGCTTCGGCGTGTAGCTTGGCTAGTAGCCCCGCCTGCTCTTGGACGAAGTCACGGAATTCCTCCGGCGTGCGCCCGTCGTCGTCTAGGGCCACGCCCACATAGCGGCCGGGATTCAGCGAGTGGTTTTGCGCCGCTATGTCGGCCTGACTGGCCCGGTAGCAAAGCCCCTCCACGTCGCGGTACTCGCCCGCCGGGAAGTGCCCATCTAGCCACGCCACCTGCGCCTCGAAGTAAGCCACGCGCTCCAGCACAAACAGCAGCAGGTCTCGCTGTTCGGCCGCCTGCCGCAGCACCCCGCGCAGGCCGGCCCCCGCCCAAGTTTTGTCTTTGGCCGGCCGCAATTCCTTATCCGCAAAGTTCACCAGCGCCTCGGTCCGCTGGCTCAGGGCCAGCAGCCCCGCCTTGTCGGAGGGCAGCGCATCGGCCGTGAGCGCCGCCAGTTGCGCTAGGTCGGTGGCCCAGGTGGCGTGGCTAGCCTCAGCCGCCCGCGCTTCGGCGCTCAGCAGCAGTTCGGTGCCAGCCCGCCAGTCAGCTACTCGCTCGGCCAGCGCCACTAGGGCTGCCGCGTAGGCTGCGCGGTGCGCCGCCACGCCCCGGTAGTGGCGCGGGGCCTCGCTGCCATCGGTGTCTGTTATCTCCGTGTCGCGCCAGGCCGCCATCGCCGCCAGGTAACGCAGCCGCAGCGCCCGGAAGTTGTCCGTTTCGCCCCGGTACAGCCATACTATGGCTGTCAGATTCTGCTGCTGCGCCTCCGTAAAGGTGCGCAGCTTGCGCGTGAGCTGGTGGTAGGTGCGCCGCGCATCAATAAACAGCGTTTCGTCGTGCCGCGGGTGAGCCACGTCGGTCTTGGCCCGGTCCAGAAACCACAGCGTCACCGGCAAGGTCACGGTGTAAAAGAAGTTGGGCGCAATGGTCATCATCACGTCCACCATGCCGGCCTCCACTAGCTTGGCCCGCGCCTCGGCTTCGGCCCCCCGTGCATCGCTGGCCGAGTTGGCCATCACGAAGCCAGCCCGCCCTTTCTCATTCAGGGCCATGGCAAAAAGCGACACCCACAGGTAGTTGGCGTTGCCGTAGGTTTCGGCCGTTTTGCCCTTGGCCTTGGCAGCTAGCGCCGGCCCATAGATCGTAAACAGCGGATGCCCATTAATGTCGGCCGCGCTTACGTCGTCCACATTAAACGGCGGGTTAGCCATCACAAAGTCAAACTTGCCCTCTGTGTCGGCGTACTCGTCAGTGTACGCCCCGGCCGCCAGTGACGAGTACACGTTCCGAATGTCGCTCTTCAATCCGTTTACAAACAGGTTCAGCCGCGCCAGCATCGTAGTTTCCTTCTTCTGCTCCTGCCCGTACACAGACAGGTGCCCCGCTTCCTCGTGGCTCCGCACAAACTTAGCCGACTGCACAAACATGCCCCCCGTGCCGCAGGCTGGGTCCAGTATGCGCCCCGTATGCGGCTCCAGTATCTCCACTATCAGCCGCACTACCGAGGTAGGCGTGTAAAACTCGCCACCCTTCTGCCCCTCGCTCAGCGCAAATTTGCCCAGGAAATACTCGTAAATCTTCCCGAACACGTCGCCCTCCGCAACCCGTAGCTCCGCCACGTTGGCCAGAATGTCGCGCAGCACGTCGTCGGGTATCTTCCGGTAGTCGGCCTTCGGCAACTCTATCTTGGAGTTCTCGTCCAGCGCCTTATTGTTGGCCTCCTCAAACGCCTCCATCGCCTTAATCACCACCTCCGGCGCATCGTCCGTCTTGCTCAGCTGTAGCAGGGTTTTGTCGTAGTGCGCAGTGTCGGGCACCGTAAAGCCAATCACGCGGGCGTAGGTCTGGGCCGGCTCCTCCACGTTGCGCCCGCTTCGCTTGGCCACGTTCTGCGCGTCGGCTTCCGCCTTCAGCTTCTCAAAGCGGTTGGTGGCGTACCGCAAAAAATATAGCCCTAGCAGCGGGGCCGCGTACTCGCTGGCCTTTAGCTTGCTCTTCGCCCGCAGCCGGTCAGCCGAGGCCCATAGGTTTTCCTCAAACACCAAGGCGCGGGGCACCCGGTCAAACAGTATAGTATCCAAAATCTAGTACCCTGAGGTAGAAATGTTATAAATCTCGTCTTGCTAAAAGCCGAGTTACCACAGCGAAAAGTAAATGTAGTGCGCCAACTAACAAGGGTGAATATTTACTAGCCGGATAAGAAAATTTACGTTACTTCCTCCCCGTAGTGCGCCACTGCCCGCCACAATTCCTGCTGCACCATTTCCCGTAGTTCTGCTGGCCCCAGCACCTCCACGGCCCCGCCAAAGCTTAGCAGCAGCGTTAGCAGCTCCCGCGTGGGCACCACCCGCAGCTCCACCACCGGCCCGTGTTCCGTTTCCCGCACCTGCTGCGAAGCGTGCATCGGCTTGGTCAGCACGTAGGGCAGCCGCCCCGGCGTAAACCGCAACTGTACTACCGCCTCCTGCGCATCAGGTAGCAGCGATACGCCTATCAGCTTTTCAAACCAGGTGGCCGGGTCGCTCGGGCTAGCCTGGTAGGGCTCATCGGCTGGCTCCAGCCCTTGTATGCGGTCCAGCGCAAACACCGAGGCCGCCCGCCCGTGCCGCTGCCCCACCACAAACCACCGCCCGTTGTATTGCTTCAGTAAGTAGGGCGACACCACCTCTCGCGTAGCCATCTCCGCTCCAAACGGCTGGTACGCCACCCACACGCTCTGCTGCGCGCCGATGGCCGCGTACAAGTCCTTCAGCCACTGCTGCCCCTGGTACTGCGGCGCCTGCTCAAACTGCACCGCTACGCGGTCTTGTAGCCGCTCCTGGTAGCTCAGCCGCAGCTCCAAGCGCTGCACCAGCTCGCGCAGCTCGTCGGCCATGCCCAGGCCCTGCAGCTGACGTAGCGTCCGCAGCACCTGGTGCAGCACCGCCAGGTCCTCAATCGTCACCGGCATATTAAATATCGAATAGCCTGCCTCCGAGTAGTAGTACCCCTGCTCCGCCGAAAACGCAATCGGGGCCTCGTACCCCGTGCTGCCCCCCGGCCGCATATTTTTGAGGTCCTCGCGCAGCGTCCGCACGCTTACCTTGCCCCTGGTCCCCAGCTGGGCATCCAGCCGCTCGGCCACCGCCGCCTGCAGCTCGGCAAACGTCCACCGCCGCGCTCGCCGCTGCAGGCATTCATCTAGTGTGGCGTAGCGCAGCAGAGCGTTATTTGAGGGCGGCATAATCTTTTTTTGGAAAATTACACCCTATGCAGCTTGGCTGCACACCCGCCCTGTTGCTTTGTGCCGTGGTTGTAATTCACGCTGGCCACTTCCCCTTTTTAAGCAGGTTTCAGGCCACCGCTAAGGCCCTCCGTGTATGAATAACCGCAACGCTGCCTTTCTCACTGCTACCAGTATTATCAAGCGCACCTACCAGGTGCTTTCCAGCGAGGGCTTCCAGCTGCAATCCGAGATAACGGCGATTATTCCATACCTGATGCTGTGGCTGCGGAATAATGCCCCGCTGGAGCTTTTCCTAGCCTCCGGACCCCTACGCTTTCCCCTGCCTACGACCGGCTCCGGCAACGAGGAGTTGCCCTACTCCCATGACTTGGCGCAGTCGCTGGAGCTGTTAGAGGACATCCGCCTGCGGCTAAGCAGCCGCACTCTATCGCGCGTTTCCGAGCTGCTGTCCACGCTGCAGTTGCCCACCCTGCTTCAAGCCGAGTACGCGGCGCTGTTGGATTATGCCCTCGACTACCCCGCGCAGGCGGCCTCTGGCCCCAATAGAAGTTACCTGGTACCCGCCGAGCTGCTGGAGTTCATCACCCAGGTTTACCCCGTGCACGAGGGCGATAGCGTGTATAACCCGTATGCCGGCACCTGCCAGCTAGCCGGTTTCCTGCCTGCCACTGTGCAGTACTATGGCCAGGAGCCCCTCCGGCTAGAGCAGGCACTCGGCACGCTGCGCCTAGCGGCCCACGGGCTCCTTCACGCCTTTATCACGCCCCAGGACCCCCTGCGCCAGTGGCCCTCCCACCGACGCTGGGATATGATTCTGGTGCCCCGGCCCATGTTCCGAACCGACCGGATTGAGGGCCTGAGTGGCTCTTCCGTAACCCAGGCCTTTGATATTGCGCTGGTCCAGCAAATCATGCAGAGCCTGGCCCCTGCCGGGCAGGCCATAATCGCGGTTCCGGCTAGTTTCCTCTGGCACAGCATCCGCGAACACCGTCTCCTGCGCGAAAGCTTGGTGACCTCCGATGTGCTAGAAGCCGTCATTGAGTTTCCGGCTGGCCTGTTGCACAACACGACGGCCTCCTTTGCCTTGCTGCTGCTCAATCGAAACCAGCGGCCCCAAAGCCGAGTCCTGCTGCTAGACGCCGAAGAGTACACCAAGCGCCAGGGGCGGCAAGCCGTGCTCGATGTGCCCGGCCTGCTCCAGGCTTTCCGGCAGCCCAGCTCAGAGGCTGCGCTTTACGTCGCTCCTGAGGAGCTGGCCGCCCAGTATTTCGAGCTCAGTGCCCGCCGTTACCTTACTCCGCAGGAGCCGGTCGGAAAGCAAGCCCGGCTTATCCAAGTAGTTAGCCAGCTGCCCACCCGTAGCGAGCGCGTCCTCCCGCCCGAAGGCCGCCTTATCCGCATCCGTGATTTGAGGTCCGACAACTTCGAGTTCACCCTTACCACCGACCTGGTGCCGGTCGAGGAGTTGGGCCGGCGCCAGCTCGTGCCGCTTACCCAGACTGCCCTGCTGGTGGCCTTGCAGGGTGGCTCGCTCAAGCCGACCTGGTATGTGCATCAGCCTGAGCAGGTGGTGTACCTGCCGCCCTACATCAAGCCGCTGCACCTGCACTCGGACGCGGTAGACTTGGCCTATCTGATTTCGGAGCTCAACTCCGAATTCGTTCGCAAACAGGTGAAGGCATTCAATACCGGGGCCGTTATGCCGTCCATTCGCAAGGACGATTTGCTAGGGCTGATTCTGCGTCTACCCCCCCTGGATGAGCAGCAGGAGATTGTTGCCCATGCGCGCGAGCAGGTGCTCCAAATCAAAGAAAAGGAAAAGGATGCAGTGCAAGCCACGCAGCAGGTCAAGGAGGAGGCCTACGCCCAGTTTGCTTCCCTAAAGCACGCGCTCGGTACCCCGCTGCAGGAGCTGGCTTCCGGGCTCCGGCGGCTAGAGCGCGTTATCGAGCGCTATAATATGGCCGGCCAACTGCTCGCTCTGGATAGCCTCATGCATCCTGCCGATGCCGTAACCACTGTGCGCCACACGATTGAAGCGATGAAGCAGGCGCGCGACTATATCTACGAAACCGTTCACCGCGACGAGGCGGAGCTCAATGTGCGGAGCTATGCGCTCGAGTCAATCGACCTACTGGATTTCCTTGACCGGCTGGTTAAACGGAAGCAGGCAACTGACCAGTGTTTCACGCTTGCCCTGCTGGACTTAGCTAGCGTAGCTGGTAATGAAGAGACGTTTTTCGGCCTCATCAAATTTTACGTGCAGGCTAATGAGTCACTACTCAATCGCTTGTTCGATAATATCCTCGATAACAGCGCCCGGCACGGCTTCGCTAACACCCGCGCTGAGCAGAATAGCGTGCAGATTTGGGTCCAGGGTTCCTTTGGTGATAAGCTTACTATTGCTATCCACAACAACGGCGCGCCTCTGCCTGCCGGATGGGAGGTAGACCGTCTATTTATTAGAGGTGCCAAGGCCGGTGCTACTGGCCGCTCAGGCATCGGTGGCTACGAGGTAAAAGAAATTGTAGACTATTTCAACGGCTCCATCACGGTGCAGCCCTCTAACCTAAACGGCTATACAGTAGCCTATGTAATTACGCTGCCAGTAGCTGCGTCTGAGTTGCAAACCCCCGACCCTATTTCTTCCGATGATGTACCGAGTTCTCTGGATTGACGATAATCCACCAAAAGGGCTAGTAGGCGACGCCCTTGATGCCGACATTCATATTACGCATTTTCGCTCTAATCAAGAAGGTTTTGCTTACCTGGAACAGCATCTAACTGATTTTGACGCGGTGCTACTGGATGCTATTTCTTTCGAAAGAGAAGACCAGGTTGCTGGTACTGAGCACGAACGCGCATTAGGTAAAGCACTCCAAAAACTAGCTGAGTTGAGCCACCGGAAGTATTTTCCGTCGTTCATCCTAACGGGGCAAGAGAAACTGGTTAGCGACCCATCGTTTGGCGAGTCCTACGAGAACTATTACCAGAAAGGTGGCGACGACGAAGACCGCCTGTTCAACGATATTAAAAAAGCCGTTGACGAGCTACCCGAAACCAAGCTACGCCACCGTTATGCTCCCGCTTTCGCCGCCTGTAGCAAACAGTTGCTTGGTGAAAACGCAGGTTCTCTACTCATTAAGGTATTGCAGGGGCTAGAGAAACCATCTACCGACCATGACGACGACAGCTTATTTAATACGCTGCGGAAGCTAGTAGAAGCATTTCTCTACGCTGCCCACAGCCAGCAGCTGCTGCCCGACCAATGCCTCAAAGGTAGCGAGGTTAACCTAACGGCTGCGTATTATTTCTTTGCCAGCGCTTCCGGCCAACCCATGAACCCTCCCCACGGGGGCGATAGTGTCAAACTGCGCCAGGCAACGCTGCCTAAAATCCTGACCGAATCACTGCACACGCTCATTGAGTTGACCAGCAATGGGTCGCATTATCAGCAAAACGCGCTGATTACGCAGGGGCAGCGCCAAGAGGCTAAAATCCAGTTGCAAACGCTGCGCGAAACAGTAAGAACGCCCTATTTGCTGGCAGCTCTAACCTACCAGCTACTCGACTTGCTAGTGTGGCTCAAAGAGGTAATTGATAAGCCTGCGCTGCTGCAAACCTATCAGAATGCCTGGGATACTATCACTACCAGCACAAACAGCTATACCTCTGGCACTGTAACCGGGATTTCTCCTCTTAACGGTAGTGGTGAGTTTACCGCTGTTCCATCCGGTGAAAAAGCGCTAATTCATCAAAGTGCTATGCAAGCTCAATCCTTACAAATCGGGGATGAAGTTGAAGCCGTCTTAAAGCTGAGCGATAGACCAGGTAGGTATCAGCAGGTGGTACAAAGCTTACGCAAAACTGTTCGACCAGCCGGGGCATAGTTCTATTGATTTACTAGCGATTTCATACTCCGTCTAATATCCGTGCTGCAACGCCGGATTTCTCACTCGCGGCCACCGGTCCCGTACCATCTGCATCCATAACTGCTGCCATTGAAGTGCCGCATCTTACAGTCGTGCCCGCTCAATAGGTTGTGCATACTGTCCTGCAGCTGGGTTCCGGTAAAAATCTTCCTGTCACACTGACTGCAACTTTTTTGTGAGTTATTGTGTATGTTTGTGACACCACAGTAATAGAGGGCCATAGGGCCCGCCCCAGTTATGTCAGTAAAAGCACCAGTTAACAGTCTGGGCGCCAATATAAAGCAGTTGCGTCTCAGCAATGGCTTTACCCAGCAACAGCTCGCCACCTACCTAGATATCGACCGCTCTCTACTGGCGCATATTGAAGACGACCGGCGTCAACCAGGGCTTGTGTTACTTGAGAAACTCGCCACGCTCTACGGAGTTGACCTAGCCGACCTATTATCCCCCAGCCCTGAAGCGCTTGCCCTTAATGCGGCTTTTGCCTTCCGGGCCGCGGGTGACTTTCAGCCCACCGACTTAGAGCACATCGCCGGGTTTCGTCGCATTGTTTCCAACTATCTCAAGATGAAGCGTATCGAAGACGCTGAGTAAGTCCATGAAAACCGCCAAATTCGATATCCGGCCCATTGAGGCCCAGGCCGAGAAATTCCGGGCTATCCACGGTCTAGGTCAGGGCTTGGGTCTCAACCTGGAGTTACTGCTTCATCAGTTAGGCGTAGTGGCAGTATTCAAGCCGCTTGGCTCCGAAGGTGCACTCTCCGGTATGGCTCTCAAGCAGGATGGCGAGCGCTTTATGCTCGTTAATTCTAGTGTGGCCCGCGGCCGGCAAAATTTCACCATTGCGCACGAACTGTACCACCTATTCGTGCAAGCCGATTTTCACGTTCGTTATTGTCATACTGCTCGCTTCAATGGTCAGAATGACCCGGAGGAGCGCAATGCTGACTATTTCGCTGCCTGCCTACTTATGCCCAAGTACCGCATAATGCAGGCCGCTGCCGACCTCACCCCAGGTGCCAGCCTGCCCTTGTCCACTATCGTGCAATTAGAGCAGGAGTTTCAGTGCTCCCGCAAAGCCATGCTTATGCGTTTGGTTGAGCTGGACTACCTCCGGCCGCAGGAGCAGGAGGACTATGGCAAAAATGTCATACTCTCGGCTCGCAACCTTGGGTACCCCACTGACCTCTACGATAATACCCGCCCCGCTAAGCGTGAAGCCATCGGCGACTACCTGCCGTTGTCTTCACGCCTTTTTGAACAGGAGCGCATCTCCGAAACCCAGCACGCCACCTTTCTGCACGATTTCGCGCTGCCTTCCGGTGCCGACCTCGACTCCGCCGCTGACGCCTAATCTTTTCCATGCCCCCTAACCCTCTACCCAAGGTGCTGGTTGATGCCGACGTAGTCAGCCATTTTCTAACTGGCAACCGAATGGCGCTGCTCAACGTCGTGTTTCCTGGCCGCTTGGCTCTGCTGACCCAGGTGGAAGACGAACTGCGGGTAGTGCGCAAATTCAATACAACCCTCGACAACTTCATTCGCTTTTGTCAAGTTGAGCAGATAGCGCTGCCCGATAATGACTTAGCCTTAGCGTTGGAATACGCTATGCTGCAGCGCACGTTTGGTAAAGGTGAAAGCGCATGCATGGCACTAGCCCGCCACCACGCCCACTATATTGCCAGTAGCAACCTGCGCGACATTCGCGCTTACTGCGAACAGTATAGTATTAAGTACTACACTACCTCAGATATTCTTCACCTAGCCGTTATTGGCCAGCACCTCACTATACCAGAGTGTAACGAGTTCATCGCGGAAGTACGAGCCGCTGGGGGTAAAATGCCCTACGCTACTTACCAACAATTCAAGCAGGCCAACGGCCTATAGTTGAGAAATAGCCCCAGTTATAGTACACTTTAGGTAACCCCCTTTGCCCATGTAAGCATCACCAACTCACAAAAAAACCGCCCGCCACGGGAGTGTGACGGCCGGCTTCTACTGCACAAGCGCAACAGGCTAGATTCTCAGGTCAGCACCTGCTTGCCCTCGTCGAGGCCCACCAGCTTATTGCCCGTGGTCCTCTCTCTTTCGACAATTCGTTTTGCGAAAGTAATTGCGTTTTACGCAACTAGCACTATCGCGTTCGATTGTCTGACTCGGTGTGCCCCTCCGTCAGGGGTAGTAATTCCTTCTAAAACAGTCAGTAATCATGCCTAAGAACGTCCACGTTACCCCCCGATCCAACGGTTTCGCCGTTATCACGGCCGGTGCTCAGCGCGCATCCGTCATCAAGCCCACGCAGGCCCAGGCCATCGCAGTAGCCCGACCGCAGGCCGCCCGTAACGGCAGCGAGTTGGTCATTCACCGCCCTAACGGCCGCATCCGAGCATCCGATAGCCACGGCCATGACCCTCGCAGCATCAAGGGTTAGTTTTTCATAACGGTGAGCAGGCAGGGGCATGCCTTGACGGTAGACTCTTGTCTGTTTCATCTGGCTGATGCTACAAACGTGGCTCATATTGGCCAGACTTTAAACCAATTGCAATAACCCGACAATGGATTTAAATAAAGACGAGTATCTCGGTTGTGTTCACCGCTCCTACGGCATCAACCTCGAAGATGACCTTATCAACGACAACAACAGCTTAGCAGACCGATACCGCAAAAAGCGCGATGCTGTACAAGCTGCGCTTAATAAGAAGTTCGGCACCACTCTAGCCTGTATTCAGCATTCGGGCTCCTATGCCAAGCACACGGCAATCAATATCAAGTTCGATATGGACTTGTGCCTCAATTTTAAGCGCAAAGCTTTTGAAACGCTGCAAAGTATGTACGATGCAGTACTTGATTATTTGGAAAGTAACGAGTTTAGCGATGATGTAGGCGACTTACTTCAAACTCGCCCCCAAAAAGTATCAGTGGGCCTGTTTTTTTCGGTGGATGGTGAAACTCTCAACTTCGACATCACCCCCGGCCGCCGTATCAGCGACGATGACCCGAACTGCTTCGACCTGAATCTGCACCTGAAAACAGAGGAGTCATCGACGCGCATGAAGACGAATATTGCTAAGCAGGTCGAGCATATCAAGGGTCGTAAAAAGGAGCGTGAAACTATTCGACTGTTGAAAGCATGGAAGTTTGCGCACTTCCCGAATCTAAAGTCCTTTTTGTTGGAGTTGCTGACAATTAAGGCTTTCGATACTAAAGGTGAGGATAATGTGCCCGCCGCCCGTTGGGAAAGGCTAAAATTAACGATGGAGTTTATTCGAGATAACATCGAAACCATCAATTTAGCTGACCCTGGCAATTCCAGTAACAACGTTGCGGCCAGCCTCTCGGACGAGCACAAAACAGAGTTAGCGCGGGATATGAAGCGGGCACTTACTCAGATTGATAGTGACGCATCTAAACTAAAATTCTACTTTCCCGAAAATCCTAAATTTCCCTGCGAAGAGAAGAAGGCTGAGGACTCTTCGGCTAGCAATCGCTACAGCCAGAAGCCAAACGTCCGCGAGACTATTTATCCGCCCGCTACCTATGCTTAACCACGATGAAGACGTAGCGTTTTACAATGCTTTCTTCGCGGAGCTGCCCGACGTATCGCTGCTTATACCGTTCGTATTTGAACAAGCAGCGGCGCGGTACGTCGGGCGTGTAGTAGTTGCCACGGCCAAAGAACCCGTTACGTTCACAGTACACTTGCCGGAAGCATATCCTCAAGGCGAGGTTCTGTTTTATCCACAGGAACTTCGGGGCTATCCCCACCAGAATGTAGCTCGATTACCAGAGCACGGGGGGACGCTTTGCTTAGCAACGCCAGTAGTAAATCACTTGCATACCCGATTAACGCTAGAACTGGAGCGCCTGCACGGATGGCTAGACCAATACTACGTGCGCGAAGTAGCTGATGAACTTTACGAATACATTCCACTAGAAGAAGCGGGCGGAGGTCAACTGTTGTTTGATGAAGAACCAGCTGATAACTCGGTGACTAGGTTTGAGGCCCGCCAAAGCGGAACATTTCAATATTGGCTTTTGCGAGCGGCAAGCGACCCGGTAGCTTTACCCAAGTATCCAGCCGTTTTCTTAGGCAGTGGGCTAGGGCATCTAAAAGCTCGCTGGACTTCTGACCAATGCCAAGGAGCTACCTACACTGGCTTGTGGGCCTTATTGCGGCAAGAGCCAGTAATAGAGCGTAAACTACGTATCAGTCGATGGGATGAATTGGTGCCGTTACTTCCCGAAGATTTCTTTGTGGTACTGCGCCAGCAGGCAATCAGTCCAACTTTTCGTAAGCAGTCTTCCCCAGCGTTAGGCAGAAGATTCTTGTTAGCAGTAGGCTACCATATTCCAGGCACTGACGGGCCAGAAATAACGTGGGACGTGCTCTCGATACCGCTGAATATACTGAAACACGATAAATCGCCGAAGGAACTGGAGAAGCGATTGAAAACTTTAGACCAGCAGGCCCTCGATTGGGGAGATTCTAGTAATGCGGCATATGCTCGATTCTTTGGTAGGGGGCAACTAGCACCAGCATTGACACAGCCACGGGTACTCATCGTTGGAATCGGGGCAGTAGGCAGTACGCTAGCTGAACAGCTGGTTCGCGGTGGATTACGTCGTGTAGGTTTGGCTGATTTTGATGTGGTTGCGCCTGGTAATGTTTGTCGCAGTCGCCTACGCTTTCGTGATGCAATGGCCCCAAAGGGTAGAGCTTTGCGACAGCACCTATTCGCACTTTCTCCCTTTGTAACAGTTGCGTTACACAAGTCAATGCCAGCTACTGCACCCGGTGGGCAGGGGTGGGAGCAGTTGGTAGAGGGGCTACGCGGTTTTGACCTAATATTCGACTGTTCAGCAAACAATCAAGCCCTGTGGACCCTGCAAAGAGCTGCAACAACGGCGCAGCAAGTAATACATCTGTCTGTCACTGAAGGCGCGGAGGAATTAATTGTAGTAGCAGGTAGTACCAGTTTTCCGCTGGAGGAGCGACGTGCCGCGTTATTAGCTCAGCTACAACGGCCGATACACCCAGAATTTCGGGAGGGCACAGGTTGTTGGCATTCTACTTTTCGAGCTACAGCCGCCAATATTGATGCGCTAATAGGAGTAGCTGTGGGTGAGCTTTCTACAATGGGAAAAAGCGATGAGGATTTTCGTTCTTTTAGCCTGCATCGTAAACTTGGCCAGGGAATTTTAGTCAGCCACGACCACCACTACATCCAGCCAGAATTAGGCCTGCACCTAGTAGTGACAAGCCATTGCTTGGATGAAATCCATCGGCTGACCCTTTTGCATCAACCAAGCGAATTTGGAGGTGTGCTCGTCGGCAGCTATTCTGCAACCGGTAAAGGGGCCATTGTCAGCCGCATTATTGTGCCAACCAAGTACCGCAGTTCGGCAACTTCGTTTACGCCTGATGCAGGATGTATTAACAGGCAGTTACGAGAGTTGCCAACTGCACTACAATATCTCGGAGACTGGCACTCACACCCCAACGGGCCAGCGCAGCCAAGCCCAACCGATAAGCGCACTATTGCTCAAGTAGCGAATCATGCGCAGGTTGGCATCAAGTCGCCACTGCTATTAATAGTGCAAACCCGAGCTCATAAAGTACAACATCATTTTTTTATTCATTATCAGGGGCAATTGTACGCCTATCAGAACAATGGCAGATTTTGATTTACGCGGCGCATTTGCAAGTATGCAGAATACGATGACTAATTACCTTGTGACAAACCGCGAGTTTGTTAGTCATCCTGGTACAAAGGGGGATGTTACGGAAGATAGTTGGCGAAACTGGCTTTCTGAGTATTTGCCAAAACGTTATTGCGTGGATAAAGCATTTATTGTCGATTCTAACCGAAAGCTTAGCGACCAGATTGATTTGGTTATTTATGACCGCCAGTATTCACCTTTTGTATTTAAAATGGGCGGAGCAATGTACATTCCTGCCGAGAGTGTATATGCAGTATTTGAAGTAAAACAGACAATGAATAAAAAGTACTTGGATTATACTGCCAATAAGATTAAGTCAGTCCGCTTACTTCACCGAACTAATGCACCAATTTATCATGCTGACGGCTGCATCACCGATCCACGCAAACCATTTACTATCCTCGGTGGACTATTATGTCTTGATAGTGAATGGGAAGATACATTTGGTGAACCCTTCGTAAAGGCTATTGATAGCTATGAGTCATACGGTCGGCTTGATATAGGGTGTGTACTCCAAAAGGGAACATTCAATTTAGAATACCGCAAAGAGGAAAATCATAAGCGTGAATTCAGCACGAAAGAAGAAGCATTGATTTATTTCTTCCTAAAATTACTCGCCCGTTTACAACGTCTGGGCACAGTGCCAGCTATTGAAATTGAGGAATATGCACGAGTCCTTAGTTCGCTTTAAAATACTAAGGTAGAGTTGCTTCAAAACAATTTTTAGTTACTATCTCCGCTGCGCGGGTCACTATTCAGTTTTAGGTCAACATGTACGCTTCCCTAAATCGGAAGCCAGTTATTACGAGAGATAACTGCAAATTGCAATAGTTTTATTGCTGCATTCATCGTTGCAATAATCTCAGCACCGACATAAAATAGGAAGAACTTACCTCTGCAAGGCGTCTCAGTGGGGTCTAGCGTTTTCTAAACGAGCACCTGGAAGGAATCACCGCATCCTAGACTACCAGCACGGCAGCCCTAGATTGAGAACAATGGCGCCTGGGAGCTTTGCTGTACATAATACAGACTACTGCGCCGGTTTGGTTAGTAGGCGCTGCACCCCCATAGGATGAAACGCCTTTCCATACCGTGTGTGGTAACCAGACTGGTTGAGCTGCTCGGCAATGTTGCGCAACGTCGCCCCCGTGGCCCGCAACAGCGCGGCCAGCTGTGCCGCCTGCCGATTATTCAGATTGGATTGGGCATTCTGGGTCATCGCTGCCCACGATTTCTCTCGCGCGGCCTGGGTCAAATTAGCGGGCGTACCGAGTTGCGCGCCCCGCGCTTTTTTGGCGGACAAGGCATCGCGGGTGCGAGTGGAAATCGCTGAGGCCTCCTTCTGGGCCACGGCCGCCATAATGTGCAGGGTAAACTCATCGGCGGCCGGCAAGTCAACGGCTTGGAAGCGCACCCGACTTTCCATAAGCGTCGCGAGGAAAGCCACGTTGCGCGCGAGTCGGTCCAACTTGGCCACCAGCAGCACCGCGTCTTCCTGCCGGGCGCGGGCAATAGCCGCGGCCAATTGGGGCCGCTCGTTTTTCTTGCCACTCTCGATTTCGAGAAAGGTGGCCACGAGTTGGGCGTCACCTCGCAGAAAGTTTTGCACCGCGGCTTGCTGAGCTTCGAGGCCGAGGCCGGACTGGCCCTGGCGGACGGTACTGACGCGGAAGTAGGCGACATAGGTGGTCATTGGTACAAAACTACCCCGGTTTTGAGTTTTGTCACAAAAGTTAAACGGACGTTTACAATATGTAAAATCCGTAACTTGCCAGGGTTTTTCTTCCCTTTCGTTCCCGTTTGATGTCGACCGCTCGTCGCTACACTCCTTATTATAGAGTCTCCACCCAAAAGCAAGGCACCTCTGGGTTAGGGCTGGAAGCGCAGCGGGCGGCGGTGCAAGCGTTCGTCGCCGACCCGGCCCAGCTAGTGGGAGAGTTCGTCGAGATTGAAAGTGGTAAGAAGAACTCCCGGCCCCAGCTGCACGCGGCTATCGCCGAGGCCCGGCGGGTAGGGGCCACGCTGCTGATTGCGAAGCTGGATAGGTTGAGCCGCAACGCGGGGTTCATCTTCGCCCTGCGCGATTCAGGGGTAGACTTCGTCTGCTGCGACATGCCCGACGCGAACACCCTTACCGTAGGCCTATTCGCCGTGCTTGCCCAGCACGAGCGGGAGACCATTTCCAAGCGGACCATCGACGCGCTCGCCGCCAAGAAGGCGCGAGGCACGCAGTTGGGCAGCCCGCAGAATTTTACGAGGGCCGTCATTGCCCAAGGACAGGCAGCGATGCAGCGCAACGCTCGTGAGCACCAGGCTAACCGGCAAGCGGCGCAGTTAGCGGAACTCTTGCGGGCCAAAGGGCAGACCTTGTGGCAAATTGCCACCAAGCTGAACGAGGCGGGCTATCGTACCCGGCGCGGAAAGGCGTTTCAGGCCACCACGGTGCAGCGCCTGTTACCTGCTGCTACGGCTTAATAAGCTTCTGGCTCTGACGTAGGGCCTCTACTTGACTTCCTGCAATCTAGCTAAGTCAGTGCCTAGAAGTATAGATAGGTAGCATTGCTGTTTCCTTATCGCTACCTATCTGGGCTAAGCGAAACCAGCTACTTGGGTACGGTATCCAATGCTTATCGTACCTAAACTTATGCTTTGCATCGGTTTGGCACACGCAAGCTTGATAAGTAAGAATTATCCTATGTTCAGACACGACCCCTAATTTGGGTCAGTAAAGGAAAAGAGCGGAGTAAGATTCTAATGTTATGGGG
>NZ_JAGETY010000018.1 GCF_017571525.1 Hymenobacter sp. BT559
CTAACGAAACAAATGGCTAAATACTCGTCCACAAAATCCGACTAATCCGAAAAATCCGTCCGAATCCGTG
This sequence comes from Hymenobacter sp. BT559, assembly GCF_017571525.1. Lineage (GTDB taxonomy): Bacteria > Bacteroidota > Bacteroidia > Cytophagales > Hymenobacteraceae > Hymenobacter > Hymenobacter ginsengisoli. Next base: position 71 of record NZ_JAGETY010000018.1, read on the forward strand.
GTTCAGAATTTAATAAAAATCGAACCCTAGCACGGCCCGCAGCGGCAGCATAATGCCAGCTTTTAGGGTGAGGTAGCCGGGGTGGGCAGCCCACACGGCGGTTTGCACGCGCTTGGTCTGGCCATCGGCAGTTTGAAAGAAAATATCGAGCTTGCCGTGGTAGGCGTTGCCGAGGCGGGCGGCACGCTCGGCATCAGTGCGGCGGCGGTCTAGCTGCGCTTGGTCGGCCAGCACATCAGTGGGGGCGAAGCGTAAATTGGGAATAACCTCTTTCTCAATGGTTTCGACCGGATGGTCGGTGGTGGGGGCAAACATAAGGCAGGAGAGCGGTAGGTGAATAAAAGCGTAGAATAATCTGTAGTACGCAGGCAGTGGGGCTTTTAGTGTACCAACTTCGGGCCATTTCTGTTTACAATTCGGCCGCCAAAAATTCCATGGTGTCGATGCCATCGGCGTAGTCGGCCACGCCGGGGTTCTGGGCGCGGCCTAGCGGAAACGAGCCGGGATAGCGCCCACCGGCCGACACGAGGCATTGCGTCTGAGCTGCCACATCGGTAAGCTGGTCAAGCAGGTCGATTTCCTGCGTATAGGTGCTGTAGTGCACCACCGAAATAGGCGACACCAGCGCCGCGCGCTCGGTGAGCAGCAGAAAGCCATTGTCGAAGTGCGGCACGGCATTCACGAGCATGATGCTCTTGTTGTAGTCGTAGTTGTTCTGGTACTTGTGGTGATTCAGTACCGATTGCCAGGGCTGGAGCGCGTCGAGCAGCGGCACAAAATCGTAGCCTTCGGGCACGTAGAGCTTGCTCACGTTGCGGCAGCCCAGGCCGTAATATTGGAAGATATCGGGGCCTAGCTGCGCCAGCTCCTCAGCCGTTTCCTGGCCCGTGAGGATGGCCAGGCTGGTGCGGTTGCGCCGAATGAGGTGGGACTTGTTCTTGAAATAAAACTCGAAGTAGCGGGCCGTATTGTCCGAGCCGGTGGCAATGAAGGCATCGGCCGCATTGAGGCGCTCCACAAACTGAATGCGCTCAGCGAAGGCGGGCTCAATCTGGGTTAACTCCTTGGCAATCCAAAGCATGAGCACAGTGTCTTCCTTGCTAGACTTGGCCAGCAGCGTGTGGCCGCTCAGCAGCACGCATAGCATGTCGTGGAAGCCTACGAGCGGAATATTACCGGCCATCACCACACCTACTTGGCGGGGGCTAGCGGGCTCGGCGGGGTAGCGGCCGGCCCAGCGGCCGAGCTCGGGCTCGGCCAGCAGGTGGGCAATGCCGGTGATGGCGGCGCGCACGTTGGGCAGGTCAAACCAGCCGTTGCGGTTGCGGGCGCGGGCCGCGAGGTCGGTGAGTTCGTCGTCGGAAAGAGAGGCGAGGCGGCGGCCCAGCGCCGCAAAGGCAGCGAGGCGGGCAGGTTGATTCAGCATAAGAAAGGGTAGCAGCGAGGCCGAATGAGCCGTACTTTTGAGGGTTCAAACCGGCCGGCCCCGGCGCTTTTACGTACAGCCGGGCAGCTTTGACCAAGTAAAATTACTCACTAGCATAAGGAGACGACGGCAATGGCCATCATGATAACCGACGAGTGCATCAACTGTGGTGCCTGCGAACCGGAATGCCCCAACACCGCTATTTACGAGGGTGGTGCCCAGTGGCGCTGGGCCGATGGCACCACGCTGAAAGAAGTACAGACCATCGACGGCCACCTGGCTGGCGGCACCGAGCCCCAAAAGCCAGTGTCGAACGAGTACTATTACATCGTGACCGATAAGTGCACGGAATGCGTAGGCTTCCACGAGGAGCCACAGTGCGCCGCCGTGTGCCCCGTAGACTGCTGCGTAGATGACCCCGACCACCGCGAAAGCCGCGAGCGCCTGACCCAGAAGCAGCAGTGGCTGCACAAGGCGGCGTAAGGATGTAGCGCGGACTCTGCGAGTCCGCGTTTTGTTGTGTGTGAATCAATAGAACGTCATGCTGAGCCTGTCGAAGCATCTCTCCCGAACGAGGCCCTAGCGGCGCGGTAGAGATGCTTCGACAGGCTCAGCATGACGTTCCTTATTTATTGGCGTTTAAAACAACCGCCGCCTTGAATCCTGCTCGGCCGCCAGCAGCGCCAGAAACTCGTGCCGCGATACCTCCTCCGCGCCCAGCGCCGCCATGTGCGGCGTCAGTTGCTGAATATCAAACCAGCTAGCCCCCCTTGCTCGCAAATGCTCAGCTAGGGCCAGCACTGCCAGCTTCGAGGCATTAGGCCGATGGTGGAACATGCTTTCGCCCGCAAACACCCCTAGCACGGCCACGCCGTAAAGGCCGCCCACCAACTCGTCGCCCTCCCATACCTCCACGCTGTGGGCATAGCCGGCGGCGTGTAGCGCCGTGTAGCCGCTCACCAGTTGCGGCGTTATCCAGGTGCCGTCCTGGCCGGGGCGTGGCTGCACCTGGCACGCCCGTATCACCTGCCCAAACGCGGTGTCGAAGCTGATGCGCCACAGCGACTGCCGCTGCGCCCGCGCCAGGCTGCGGCCCACGTGCAGGCTAGCCAGCCGCAAAATGCCCCGGCGCGGCGGGCAAAACCAGGCCAGCGGCCAGCCCTCTACCGGCCACGGAAAAATGCCTTGGCTGTAGGCCGCCACCAGGTTTTCGACGGTAGGCTGGCCGCCGAGCAGCAGCAGGCCGTCGAGGTCGTCGCGCGCGGCGGTAGGTGGCGGGAAGGCGAGGGGCATTAGGTTGGTGATTGTATTTACATTGCTAGCACAAAGGCAAAACACGGACGGCAGTTGTGATTTATACCAAAGTATGAAAGTAAGTTTTTTGACTTTTAGACAAACTCGTGTCTGTATTTTAGCTAGCCTAGTGGCCTGTATTCTTACTGCATTATTGATGAGCTATAGTGAGGATGCAATTCATTTGTTTATTCTTTCAATAGGCTTTCTACTCCTGTTTTATTACTTATATGTAGCTACATATTGTGTTTATATAGCAGAAAGCCAAGTTGTATTGAAAAATGGAGTGCGATTGATAACTAGGCCACGGACTGAAGTTTGGAAAGTAGAAGCTATAAGTGGCCCGGTTTACCAGATTACGTTTCGTGACCAAACTATCTGCCGCTTCGTTTATCAGCCTAGCTTTCCTTTTCATAAAGACTTTGGCCGAAATGCAGTCAGAGAAGCGATGATACTTGCTCAACTAAGAGGCACCTAACTGGCGCGAGTTTAAGCGAAGCCTAATTCGTGACAAATAATAATGATGAGGTTATACCTCATCTGCCGCAACGCGGCAAGCTACAGCTGGTGGCTAGTGAGAGTCGCCCAATACCGCCTTGCCGCTGGCGCGGCAGTGGAGGTGCAACCTCCACAATAAAAAAGACACGAGTTACGCTGCGCTAAACTCGCGCCAGAGCTAGCGAAAAGCAAAAGCGGCACCTTAGCGGTTTGCCGTACTTTTGCCCCCTAGTAGCAGAATCTCTCCCTAATGTCCCTCGCCAAAACCTATTCGCCCGCCGACGTTGAAGCCAAATGGTACCAGCGCTGGCAGGAGCAGGGCTTTTTTCAAGCCAAACCCAACCCCCGCAAGCAGCCTTACACCGTGGTCATTCCGCCGCCCAATGTGACGGGCGTGCTGCACATGGGCCACATGCTCAACAATACCATTCAGGACGTGCTGGTCCGCCGCGCCCGGATGCAGGGTAAGGAAGCACTGTGGGTGCCCGGCACCGACCACGCCAGCATCGCCACCGAGGCCAAGGTAGTGGCCATGCTCAAGGAGCAGGGTATCAATAAGAAAGACCTGAGCCGCGAAGACTTCCTGACCCACGCCTGGGCCTGGAAGGAGAAGTACGGCGGCATCATTCTGGAGCAACTGAAGCAGCTAGGGGCTAGCTGCGACTGGAGCCGCACGCGCTTCACGATGGAGCCCAAGCTAACTGAGGCCGTGCTGCGCGTATTCGTAGACCTGTACCGCAAGGGCCTGATTTACCGCGGGGTGCGCATGGTGAACTGGGACCCGCTGGGCGGCACCGCCATCTCGGATGAGGAAGTGATTCCGAAGGACACCCAGGCCAAGATGTACCACCTCAAGTACGAGGTGGTGGGCCAGCCCGGCCGCTTCCTCACGGTAGCTACCTCGCGCCCCGAAACCGTGATGGCCGATGTGGCCGTGGCCGTGAACCCCACCGACCCGCGCTACCAGGACCTGGCCGGGCAGCGCGTGCGCATCCCGCTGCTAGGCCGCGAAATCCCGGTTATTCAGGATGAGTACGTGACGGTGGACTTCGGCACGGGCGCGCTGAAAGTGACGCCTGCCCACGACCTCAACGACTACGAGCTGGGTTTGAAACACAACCTGCCAGTTATTGACATTCTGAACGATAACGGCACGCTGAACGAAAAGGCCGAGCTGTACGTGGGCCAGGACCGGTTTGCGGCCCGCCGCAACATCGTGAAGGATTTACAGGAAGCCGGCCTGCTCGACAAAATCGAGGAGTACGCCAGCATCGTGCAGACCTCGGAACGCACCGGCGCCGTGATTGAGCCCAAGCTGAGCTTGCAGTGGTTCCTGAAAATGGAGCACTTGGCCAAGCCCGCGCTCGAAGTGGTGGAAAACGACACCATTAAGCTGCACCCGCCCAAGTTCAAGAACATGTACCGGGTGTGGATGGAGAACGTGCGTGACTGGTGCATCTCGCGCCAGCTGTGGTGGGGCCAGCGCATTCCGGCCTACTACCTGCCCGATGGCTCGTTTGTAGTGGCCCAGAACGAGGCCGAAGCCGTAGAGCTGGCCCGCGAGCAGAGCGGTAACAACGCGCTGCAAGCCAGCGACCTGCGCCAGGACGAGGACGTACTCGATACCTGGTTCTCGTCGTGGCTTTGGCCCATCTCGGTGTTCGACGGTTTCGACGACCCCGACAACGCCGACATCAACTACTTCTACCCGACCAACGACTTGGTGACGGCCCCCGAAATCCTGTTTTTCTGGGTAGCCCGCATGATTATGTCCGGCTTGGAATATCGCAAGGAAGTGCCGTTCAAAAACGTGTACCTCACGGGTATTGTGCGCGATGCACAGGGCCGCAAGATGAGCAAGCAGCTCGGTAACTCGCCCGACCCGCTCGACCTCATCCGCGACTTTGGCGCCGACGCGGTGCGCACGGGCATGCTGTTTTCGTCGCCCGCAGGCAACGACTTGTTCTACGACCAGAAGCTGATTGACCAGGGCCGCAACTTCAACAACAAGCTCTGGAACGCCTTCCGCTTGGTAAAAGGCTGGGAGGTGGACAACGCGCTGCCCTTTGCCAACGCGCAGGCTGTTAGTTGGTTTAAAGCTAAGCTGGCCGAAACCGTAGCGGTGCTCGACGAGCATTTCGAGAAATTCCGGATGAGCGACGCGTTGCTGACGGTGTACAAGCTCGTGTGGGACGATTTCTGCGGGCAGTATCTCGAAATGGTGAAGCCGGCCTACCAGCACCCCATTGATGCCGAAACGCTGCGCGCAACCGTCGATTTTCTCGAAACGCTGCTCAAGCTGCTGCACCCGTTCATGCCCTTCATCACCGAAGAGCTATGGCACGAGCTGGCCGAGCGCGGCCCCAAAGACTACGTGTGCGTGGCCCACTGGCCCAAAGTGACCGCGCCCGCTGACAGCGCCGAGGTGCTGGCGAGCATGGACAAGGCCCTAGCCATTGTAGCGGGCGTGCGCAACGTGCGCAACCAGAAAAACATTGGCCCCACCAAGCAGGTAGCCCTAGCGGTGAAAACTGACGACTCGGCCGCTATCCAAACCTACGCCGGGCTCGTGCGCAAGCTGGCTAACCTCAGCGACTTGACTTTTGTGACCGAAGGTCCGGCTAGCTCGGTGAGCTTCGTGCAAGGCAGCAGCGAGTTCTTTATTCCGCTCGAAATGCAGGTGGATGCCGTCGCCGAGCGTGCCCGTGTCGAGAAAGAGCTAGAATACGCCATCGGCTTCCGCGACTCAGTAAATAAGAAGCTGGGCAACGAGAAATTTGTGGCCAACGCCAAGCCCGACGTACTGGAGCGCGAGCGCCAGAAGCTAGCCGACGCCGAAGGAAAAATCACCGCCCTAGAGCAAACGCTAAAGGTGCTCTAGCCCGCATAAAAAACACTAGCCCAGGCGCCCGGCCCGACTGAATACACTATCAGCCTGGCCGGGCGCTTTAGCGTGTAACTGCTTGTTAAGCAGGATTTCTGTAAACTATTGTTAAGCAGGCAGCAGCCACGCTGTGCCACGTGGTTGTTGTTTCTGACGTTTCTTTGAAGCAGTGAATTACCCTTCGGTTCATATGAAAATATTATCTACCTTCTGGTTAAGCTGCCTGGCTAGCCTTGCTGCGATATCCGCACAGGGCCAGGCTTCATCTTCTGGCTCTATGTCCAATCCGCCCGTTGCTACTAGCAAGCCTAAGCAGCTTGTCTCGCCCCACGGCACCCGCACCGACAATTACTACTGGCTCAATGAGCGCGAGAACCCGCAGGTGCTCGACTACCTGAAACAGGAAAATGCTTACTTCGACGAGAAGATGGCGCCCGTGAAGCCGCTGGAAGACAAGCTCTTCACCGAGATGAAAGGCCGCATCAAAGAACAGGACGCTTCGGTGCCCTACCGCGACCACGGCTACTACTACTATACGCGCTACGAAACCGGCGGCGAATACCCGCTCTACTGCCGCAAGGAGGGCAGCCTCAATGGCGCCGAGCAAATCATGCTCAACGGCAACGAGATGGGCGAGGGCAAAAGCTACTTTGCCATCGGTGGCACGGAGGTGAGCGACGACAACCAGACCCTAGCCTACGGCGTCGATGAGGTGAGCCGCCGGCTCTATACGCTTTACTTTAAAAATCTAGCTACCGGGCAGTTATACCCCGAAAAAATCGCTAACACTGCCGGCCAGGCTGTCTGGGCGGCCGACAATAAGACCGTCTTTTACACCAAAAAGGATGTAACCACGCTGCTCGCCTACCAGGTGTACCGGCACACGCTCGGTACCGACCCTAGCCACGACGTGCTGGTATACGAGGAAAAGGATAACACCTTCGGCGTCAACATTGAGCGCAGCAAGTCGCGTCGCTACGTGGGCATTACCCTGCACAGTTCGCTGTCGTCGGAGTACCGCTACCTGGAGGCTAGCAAGCCCACCGGTCAGTTTAAGGTGTTTTTGAAGCGTGAGCCCGACCACCTCTACGAGGTGCAGGACGCCAACGGCGAGTTTTACGTGCTCACCAACTGGGAGGCGCCCAACTTCCGGGTGATGGCTACGCCGCTCAGCAATACCAGCAAGGCGCAGTGGGAAGACGTGGTGCCGCAGCGCGAAGACGTGTTCATTGAGCAGATGGAGCTTTTCAAAGGCTACCTCGTGCTGAACGAGCGCGCCGAGGGCCTGCGCGAGCTGCGTGTTATCAACCTGGCTACCGAAATCGGGCAGGTGGTGCCGTTCCGCGAAACGGCCTACACCACGTTCATCGGCGCCAACCCCGAGTTTGACACCCCCGTGCTGCGCCTCACCTACACCTCGTTTACGACGCCGACCAGCACCTACGACTACAACATGGCTACTCAAAAGCTGACCCTGCTGAAGGAGCAGCCGGTGCTAGGGGGCTTCAACAAGGAAGACTACGTGACGGAGCGCATATTTGTGAAAGCCCGCGACGGCAAAGAAATTCCCCTGACTATCGTTTATAAAAAAGGCTTCAAAAAGGACGGCACCGGCCCGCTGCTGCAATACGCCTACGGCTCCTATGGGCTGTCGATGGACCCTACCTTTTCATCGGCGCGCCTGAGCCTGCTCAACCGCGGCTTTGCTTATGCGCTGTGCAGCATCCGGGGCGGGCAGGAGCTTGGCCGCCAGTGGTTTGAGGACGGCCGCATGCTGCACAAGAAAAACTCGTTTACCGACTTTATCGACTGCTCGCTTTACCTCATCAAGGAGAAATACACGTCTACCAGCAAGCTTTTTGCCCAAGGCGGCAGCGCAGGCGGCCTGCTGATGGGCGCCGTGGTGAACATGCGCCCCGACCTCTACAAGGGCGTTATCGCCGCCGTGCCATTCGTGGACGTCGTCACGACCATGTCGGACGCCAGCATTCCGCTCACTACCGGCGAGTACGACCAGTGGGGCAACCCCGCCGATAAAAAGTACTACGACTACATGCTCTCGTACTCGCCCTACGACAACGTGAAGGACCAGGCATATCCCAACATGCTTGTGCTCACCGGATTGCACGACTCGCAGGTGCAGTATTTCGAGCCTGCCAAGTGGGTAGCCAAGCTCCGCGCCACCAAAACCGACAACCACCTGCTGCTGCTGCACACCGACATGGAAGCCGGCCACGGCGGTGCTTCGGGCCGCTTCAAAGCTCTGCACGATGTGGCGCGCCAATACGCGTTTCTGTTTCTGCTGCTAGGGTCGAAAACGACGATATAGCGGGCTAGCCCCCGCTTAGCGCGAAATGGAAGGCGCGGTGGTCGAATGGGCCGCCGCGCTTTTTTCGTCTTCGCTCAGTTGGTTTTGCAGCTGAAACGTCACCTGCTGGCAGTCAGCAAAATGCTTTTCGGCTACGCGCAAAGCGGCTTCTGTGGCGGTAAGGCGCTGGTAAAGGAAGATGATGAGACCCAGCGAAATGGCTAGGGTGGCAATGAAGAGGATGTTTTTCATGAGAACAAGGCAAAAAAGTAAGAACGTCATGCTGAGCTTGTCGAAGCATCTCTGTCGCATCGTTGGGTTAGTACCCTAGCGGCGCGACAGAGATGCTTCGACAAGCTCAGCATGACGTTCTTTATTAATACAAGCAGCGGCAATTACACCGTCGTGTTCGGGTCGAACTGCTCGAGGTAATCAGCTACTTTGCGCACAAACATGCCCCCTAGCGAGCCATCGACCACGCGGTGGTCGTAGCTGTGGCTGAGGAACATAAAGTGCCGCACGCCGATGAGGTCGCCCTGCGGCGTTTCAATTACGGCGGGCTTCTTCTTAATGGCGCCCACGGCCATAATGGCCACCTGCGGCTGCATGATGATGGGCGTGCCCATCACGTTGCCAAACGAGCCCACGTTGCTCAGCGTGTATGTGCCGCCTTCGAGGTCTTCGGGCTTGAGCTTGTTTTGGCGAGCGCGGTTGGCGAGGTCGTTTACCTTCTTGCTCAGGCCGTTGAGATTGAGCTGGTCGGCGTTGTGAATGACCGGTACGATGAGGTTGCCGCTGGGCAGCGCCACCGCCACGCCGATGTTGATGTCGCGCTTCTTGATGATGTAGTCGCCATCAATCGACACGTTAATCATCGGGTAGTCCTGAATAGCGCGGGCCACGGCCTGGATGAAGATGGGCGTAAACGTCAGGTTTTCGCCTTCGCGCTTCTTATAAGCGTCCTTATGCTTGTTGCGCCAGTTCACCAGTTCGGTCACGTCGGCCTCCACGAAGCTCGTGACGTGCGGCGAAATCCGCTTCGAGTCCACCATGCGCTGCGCAATCATCTTGCGCATGCGGTCCATCTCTATTAGCTCCTGGTTGCCCGACACCGAGGGAGCCGGCTTGCTGGCCGGGGCCTGGCCGTTGGAGTTGGGCGCCGCCGGTGCAGGAGCCGCTTTAGCTGCGGGAGCCGCTGCGGGCTGCGGGGCCGGCGCTGCGGTGGGCGTAGCTTGCGGCGTTGGGGCAGGGCTAGCGGGCGCGGCCTGCGGCGCCGGGGCGGCAGGTGCGGCGGCCGGTTGCAACGACGGCTTGCCGGCCGCTACGTGGTCCAGAATGTCTTTTTTGGTCACGCGGCCGTCCTGGCCGGTACCGGGAAGGCGCTCCAGGTCGGCCATGCTGATGCCTTCCTCGCGGGCAATGCTGAGCACCAGCGGCGAATAGAAGCGGCCTTCCTGCACCGGGTGGGCAGGGCCAGCCGACTCGGGCGCTGAGACGGGGTTGTTGGGACCAGGCAGGTAGGGCACGTCGGCGTCGCCGGCCGGGGCCTCGTGTAGCGTGCGCACGTCTTCCGCTACCGGTGGGTTGGCGCTGGCTTCTTCGAGGTCGTCGGTGTTCGCGCTAGGGGCGCTGGCGGCATCGGTTTCGATGCGGGCAATGGGCGCGCCCACAGCCACTACCTGGCCTTCCTGCACCAGTATTTCGGCCAGGACGCCGGCGTGTAGGGCGGGCACTTCAGTATCGACCTTGTCGGTGGCTACTTCCAGCACCGACTCGTCTTGCTCAATGGTATCGCCAACTTGCTTGAGCCATTTCAGCACGGTGCCTTCCATGATGGATTCGCCCATCTTGGGCATCGTCATTTCCACTCGGGCCATAATTCGGGGGCGGGGTTCTTAAAAAACGTAGGGTGGGGTGGGAGGGAGTTTCGAGCCGCAAAGGTAGTCAGAAGCCCAACGCCCCCGCGCCGGCCGGGTTTCAATCGGCACAATCGCGGCGTTGGTCGGGGTTAAGAGGGAATAGGGCAGAAGCAGGCCGCTAGGCCACTTTTTCGGCCACGCATTTGCAAAGGGATACTCAACCAGCCGATGGCACTAGGCTACCGGCGCGGCTGGGTTCGCTTTCTTTTCAACGACTTTTTCTTTTCCAAGGCCATGAAATCCTTCCTCTTTGCCGCTCTCGCTACCGCTAGCCTGCTTACCAGCACCGGTGCCTTTGCCGCTCCTTTCAACAACCACGACCGCGACGACCGCCGCTACGAGCAGCAGCGCCCCGGCGACCGCGATTTCAACCACGGCTACGAGCGCCGCCACCGCGTGGCCCGCGAAGAAATAGCCCGCTACGAAGCCCAGCAACACCACGATAACGACCGCCGCGACAATGACCGTGGCCGCGACGACCACTTCGACCGCAGCCAGAACTACGGCTTCGACCGCGACCACCGCGTGACCCAGAACGAGCGCCGCGACTGGGAACGCGGCCACAACTACGGCTACGCCCAAAACCACCGCGTGACGCCCCAGGAGCGCGCTCGCTGGGAAGCCCAGTACCGCCGCTAGCCCTTAAACTTCTCCGCCAGGCCGGCCTCTAACACCGCACGAAGCCGACTTGACGTTTTCTTCTTATCTATTATTTTTTTGTACTGACCCCATGAAAAAGTTTTTGCTGCCCCTGCTGGCCCTTGCACTTTCGGCCACGGCTGCCTCGGCCCAAACTGCCCCTGACCAGGCCGGCGGCCGCCCCCGATTCACGCCCGAAGCTATGGCGGCCCGCCAAACCGAGGGCCTCACCAAAGAGCTAGGCCTTAGCGCCGACCAGGCGGCCAAGGTGCAGCCCATCTTGCTGGCCCGCAGCCAGGAAATGATGGCCATGCGTGAGCAGATGCGCGCCGGCACCGCCGACCGCGACCAGCTGCGCACCCAAATGCAAGCCAACCGCGCCAAATACGACGACCAGCTCAAGGCCATTCTTACCCCCGACCAGTTTGCCCAGATGCAAACGCTCGAAGCCAACCGCCGCCAGCGCGGCGGCCCCGGCGCCATGCAGCCCCAAGATGGCAAAGTGAAGGAAAAGGACGGCAAGGTGAAAATCAAGACCAAAACCGACGCCTAACCTGGTAGCCACTAGGTACAAAGCAAAAAGCCCCGGCCTACCGCCGGGGCTTTTTGCTGACTATGCTAAAAAATGCCGCTGGTGTGCTTGCGCCCGCCGCGGTGTGGATGCGGGCGGTTTTGGTGGCGGGCCAGCGCCGAGCGCCGGTTGCCCGAGTGCAGGAAGCTGAAGAGCCCCTCGCCATCGTTGCGGCTGTGGTTGCGGTAGGTTTTGTTGATGTGGGTGTAGTCGCCGGGCAGCTTGCGCTGGCCGTGGCGCTCGGGCTGCGATAGCCAAAAGGGCCAGCTGGCATGGCTAGGGGCAGCAGTGGCTGGCGCGGCCGGGACGAGTAGCCCCAGCAGGCAGGCAAAAAGGGCAATTCGTACCATGTACTTGTGCGGAGAAAAGTTGGCAAGCGTGGTGTCGGCACCACGAGCAGCGCCCTGCTGCTGCCCTCTAAACTGCCGAAGGTGCCGAAATAGTACGTGCGGCCCACTTTGGCTAGACGCTCGCCCCGTTTGCTTCGACCAATTACCGTTTGCAGTCGCCCTTTCATGGCGTCGATTGTGGGCGGAGCGAAAGGCCCGGTTCCCGGGAGGGCTAGCCACAAAAAAAGGCCGCTGCCCTAACCAGGGCAGCGGCCTTTTTTGTGGCTAGCCAGGGCGCTTATTTGCCGCCTAGCAGCACGCCCACATAAGCCTGGAAAGCCGAGTTGCGCGCATTTTTGAAGTCGTTGTTGCTGTAGCCATCCTTGGCAAAGTCGGTGAAGGCGCCGTTGTAGCGCACACCCAGCAAGAAGCCCTGGCTCGACTGAAAGCCGATGCCACCTACGTAGCCGAGCTCGTTGCGGTTCACGTTGGTGAGGTCGGTGGTACCGGAGCCGGCGTTGCCCACCGTAGAAGGCGTAGTGGCGTTAGGCGACTGATAAGTCTGCGTGCGGTCGGTCGAGATGTTCATCAGGTAGCTGTACTGCGGGCCTACTTCGAAGAAGACGCCGCTTACCTTCAGGCGCACCAGCACGGGCACGTCGAGGTAGTCGTAGCGCACGTTGCCGGTGTTGCGGTAGGTGCCAAGCGCGGTGGTGTACGACTGGTCGGCGTACTTAAAGCCCTTTTGCGAATACAGCACCTCGGGCTGAATTGACACCAAGTCATTGGCCAGGCCAAAGTTGAGCATCACCCCGCCATGAAAGCCAAGGCGGTTATTGTACTGGCTCTGGTTGACGAGGTCGCCCGAGAGGTTTGAGAGGTTGGCACCGGCCTTCACGCCGAAGCGAACAGACTGGGCGTGGGCCGAAGGCGCCGCGGCGAGGGCTAGCAGAGCGGCCCCGGCCGCCAGGGAAAGGAGTTTTGCCATAAGATAGAATAACTAAAAATGGGTAACAGAGCATACGCGCAACGGCGCACGCCTGGTTTTTGCCCACCAACAACTGCGCCAATTGGGGCCTGGTGCACTTCAAAAAATAACCCCGGCCGCGCTACGCCCGTCTAGCCACGCAGTTACAGTTTCGGTGCCCATGAGCCTTTGGCAAATTATTCAACGCCTGCTGCCCTTCGTGCGGCCCTCCCGCCGCCAGCCTCAACGCCATCAAGCAGGGCCGCACGGTGGTCATCATCTCCCACAGCCTCGCCTAAATTGTGGACTCCGACTGCATCTGCATGATGAAAAAAGGCGAAATGGTGGAAGGCGGCACCCACCTGCAACTCTATGAAAAACGCGGCACCTACCGCAAGATTTTCGACGCCTCGGCGCGCAGCCTAAACATCGAGAACCTAGCCAAGACCATGGCTGACGCTGGGGATGAGGTGCTGGATACGGCGCTGTAGCTTACCTCTACACTCTACACATTAGGGTAAGCTGACGCTGTGTAGCGGTAAATATGTGCGAAGCGGTACTCCTAGATACTCAGCGGTGGCGCGTGCAAGCTGCAAGGTGGCAGGCAATTCGTCGAGCGAATAATGCCCAACAATAAGTCCATTAACGGAATCAGCTACTGACAGCAGTATCACTGCCTCTTCGTAGCGAGTAGCTGACGTATCCCATTGACCCCAACTAGTGCGGCTAGGCGCAGGTCCGCTACCCATGTGAGAAAAGGACTTTACCGTTACGCCTACTATCTTGGGTAGCGGCTGCCAACTGCCTAAATGCAAGTTGCCCCAGCCATAATAAGCACGGGTGAACTGCTTGTCGGAACTGATTTCTTGGCCCGAATGGCTAGAACAGTAGATTAGCCAGATTAATAAGCCAATGCTTAACGCCGCTAATCCTGACATACCTGCTGCCGCTAAAAAGGCTGTGAGTAGCAGTGCAGGTACTAGACCGAGGAAATAATTTAAGCTAGGGCGTGTAATAGGTAAATCCATCAGAAAAGGCAAGCTACTCAGAACTAGCCAATGATGCAATGAAGTTGACTGCGCTATAACCGTAAATTACCCAATGGCCGCCCGCGTAAACTCCGAGAGCACCAGCCGGCCGCTGATGGCGGCGCGCTCCACGAGTAGCTTGTCCCAGTGCCCGGTACCGGCCCAGAGCACTTGCTTTAGCTCGCGCATGGCGTCGGGCGAGGAGACGGCCAGGCGCTGGGCCAGGGCTTGCACGGCCGCGTCGAGGCTAGCCAGGTCGGGTAGTACCTCGGCGTAGAGGCCGTGGCTGGCGGCCCACTCGGCCGAGCGGAACTCGGTGGCAGCAATGGCGAGCTGGCCGAAGGCCGAGGTGCCGATTTTGCGCTCCACGGCCGGGCCGACCACGAAGGGGCCGATACCCACCGCTAGCTCGCTGAGCTTGATGGCGGCGTGGGTGGTGGCCAGGCAGTAATCGGTAGCGGCGGCTAGCCCTACGCCGCCGCCCACGGCCTTGCCCTGCACCCGCCCGATAATGAGCTTGGGACAGGTGCGACAGGCGTTGATAACGTGCGCAAAGCCGGAGAAAAACGCTAGGCCCTGCGCCGCATCGGCCACGGCACGCAGCTCGTCGAAGCTGGCGCCAGCGCAAAACGTGCGCTCGCCCTCGCTTTGCAGGATGATGACTTTGGTAGCGGCGTCTTGGCCCTTTTCGGTGATGGTGCGGGCTAGCTGGGCCAGAATGGCGCTGGGCAGCGAATTATGGGCCGGGTGGAAAAAGGTGATGGTGGTGATGCCCGCAGCATCGGTAGCGGCCGTGACGTGGCCAGCAGTGAGGTTGCTCATATAAGTGTTACGGAAAAGAAGGTCGAATACAGACTACTCGTATACCCGGGCACCTCTCATAATATCGGCAAAGACTTGCCAATGGGCTTCATTGGCATTTATCGATTGGTCAGTATTGTCGTAATAGCCTTGAATGTCTTCGGCGTAGCTATGCATAGCAGCTAGAAAATCAGCCAAGGTCTTGTTCTCCCATCTGATAGGATTGCAGACCAAGTCCTGTTGTAGCAGCGCCAAAAAAGCAACGAAAGATGCGCGACTATTTACGGGAAGGGCGTCCACGTTATCACTCATCGCTTATTCCTGGTTTTTCTTCTTTACCATCGTCAAGATGGTCGCCACGGCTACCGTTTCCTTCGTTTCATCTGTCACCGTCACGAGCCAGCGCACGATGCCTTTGGCGATGTCGTTTTCGTCGCGCTTTTCCTGGCCGATTTTCTCCTTCACCGTGAGCGTCACGCCAATAGTAGTGCCGGGATACACAGGCTTGGTGAAGCGGCACTCGTCGAGGCCGTAGTTGAGGAGCACCGGGCCTTTGCGTGGGTCTACGAACATGCCGGCCGCTTTGCTCAGCACGTAGTAGCCGTGGGCCACGCGGCCGGTGAAGAGCGTGCCTTCCAGCGACGTAGCATCGACGTGGGCGTAGAAGTTATCGCCCGAAATACCGGCGAAGGCGCTGATGTCAGCCTCCGTCACAGTGTGCTTGTGGGTGGTGTAGGTTTCGCCGATTTCCAGCTCCTCGAAGTAGCGCTGGAAGGGGTGCTTGTCGTACTCCACCGTCTTAGCGCCCGTCTGGTACACCTCCGTGATGGCGGTAAGCATGCTGGGCGAGCCTTGCAGCGCCACGCGCTGCATAAAGTGCTCGACGCCCCGGATGCCGCCCATTTCCTGGCCGCCGCCGGCCCGGCCGGGGCCGCCGTGCACGAGCTGCGGCAGCGGCGAGCCGTGGCCGGTGCTTTCCTTGGCCATCTCGCCATTGAGTACCAGAATGCGGCCGTGGTGGGTGGCTGCGCCCAGCACGAAATCCTGCGCCAGGCGCGGGTCGTTGGTGGCCAGCGAGCACACCAGCGAGCCCTTGCCGAGGTTAGCCAGGGCCACGGCTTCGCTAGGGTCGTGGTAGGGCATGAGCGTCACGACCGGGCCGAAAGCTTCCAGCTCGTGGCTGTCGAGGTGCTGGAAGGGGTGGTCGTTGCGCAGCACGATGGGCGAAATGAACGCGCCCTTGGCCGCGTCAGCCCCGCGCTCCTTGCCCAGGATTTCGACGTTTTCGAGGTCGCCGTACACGATGGGCGTGGTTTTGGCGAGCTGGCGCACCTGCTCGCGCAGGCGTTCGGCCTGCTCGCGGCCAGCTAGGGCCCCCATGCGCACGCCCTCGGCCTGCGGGTGGCCAATGGTGGTCTGGGCCAGCGCTTTGCCCAGGGCAATCTGCACGTCTTCGAGCAGCTCGGCGGGCACGATGGCGCGGCGGATGGCGGTGCATTTCTGGCCGCACTTGGCCGTCATTTCCTTGCGGACTTCCTTGATGAAAAGGTCAAACTCCGGCGTGCCGGGGCGGGCATCGGAACCCAGCACGGCGGCATTGAGCGAATCGGCCTCCAGGGTAAAAGGCACTGCCTCGCTGATGATGCGCGGGTGGGCGCGCAGCTTGGCGCCGGTGGCTGCCGAGCCGGTGAAGGTGACCACATCCTGGTACGTAACGTGGTCAAGAATACCTTGGCCCGAGCCGACTACGAGTTGCAACGCGCCTTCGGGTAGGATGCCGCTGGCGATAATCTCGCGTACCACTGCCTCGGTGAGGTAGGCGCTGGGCACGGCTGGCTTCACCACGGCGGGCATGCCGGCCAGCAGGTTCACCGCGATTTTCTCCAGCATGCCCCAGATGGGGAAGTTGTAGGCATTGATGTGCACGGCCACGCCCTCGCGGGGCACCAGCAGGTGCTGGGCCATGAAGGTGCCGCCCTTGCTCAGGCCCACCGGCTCGCCCTCCACATAAAACGGCTTGTCGGGAAACTTGCGCCGCAGCGAGGCATTGGCAAACAGGTTGCCGATGCCGCCCTCAATATCAATCCACGAGTCGGCGCGGGTGGCACCCGAGCGGTAGCTCAGCTCATAGAAAAGCTCCTTTTTTTCCTGCAAGTGAAAGGCCAGCGCCTTAAGCATGCGGCCACGCTCGTGGAAGGTCATGCGGCGCAGGGCGGGGTTGCCCACGCGGCGGCCGTAAGCCAGAATCTGCTCAAAGTCAAAGCCTTCGGTGTTGGCTAGGGCAATGACTTCGCCGGTGCTGGCGTCGCGTAGCTCGTGCGGGTCGGCGGCGCCGGGCGTCCAGCGGCCGAGGGTGTAATTTTCGAGGGTGGGCGTCATGGGAGTAATGAAGAACGGGTTGGATAAGCGCAGCCCTGGCGGCTGGGCTAGTGCGCTAGGGTATAATCTCGTGGCTGGTGCGGTAGGCGGTGCCCTTGAACAAGGCCAGCGCCACACCGTGCTGGTTGCTGACGCGCACCTGGTACACGCCCACTTTGTGCTTGAGGCTGAGCTCGCTAGCCTCTACCGTGAGCACGTCGCCGGGGCGGCCGGCTTCGAGGTAGTCGATGGTCACGGTGAGGCCCACGCTCTGGCGGCCGTGGCTGTTGCAGGCGAAGGCAAATGCTGTGTCGGCCGCCGCGAAGGTGACGCCGCCATGCAGGGCGCCAAAGCCGTTGAGCATGTCGGGCCGCACCACAAAGTGCAGGCGGCAGTAGCCGGGGCCAACTTCGTCTACCTCCAGGCCCAGCATTTTGCTGAACGAATCCTGGCTGAGCATCAGCGTTTTTACGGCCTCGGCGGTCTGGCTAGGGGTGGGCGGTAACGGGCTCATGCGTTGGGAAGGGCTGGTTGGTGCGGGCTAGCCGGCGCAGCAGCGCGCAGGCGCGGTAGCGGTCCTCGTGGTACTCGTGGTAGAGGTCATCGAGCGTGGCCAGCACCTGGCTGGTACCCAGTTCATTGGCCCAGGCCAGCAGGCCTTTCGGATAATTTACGCCCGTAGTCATGGCCAGCTCTAGGTCGGGAGCCGACGCCACGCGCAGGTGCAGGGCATCGGCGGCCTCGTTGATGAGCATGGCCAGCACGCGCTGCACGATGTGCCGGCCTAGCTCGGTATCACGATTGGGCTCGGCCTGGCTAGCCCCGGGCGCATAGTCGTAGAAGCCGCGCCCCGCCTTGCGGCCGTAGTATCCGGCCTCAAACAGCCGCCGCTGGGTGAACGACGGCCGGTAGCGCGGGTCGTAGAAGAAGGAATTGAACACCGACTCGGTGACCCGGTAATTCACATCGTGGCCGATAAAATCCATCAGCGCAAACGGCCCCATGCGAAAGCCGCCCAACTCGGTGAGCGCCCAGTCGATGGTAGCAATGTCGGCAATACCTTCCTCTAAAATGCGGATAGCCTCGCCGTAGAAGGGCCTGGCCACACGATTCACAATGAAGCCGGGCGTGTCCTGGGCCAGCACCGGGCGCTTGCCCCAACCCTGCACCCAGGCGCGCACTTCCTCCGCTAGCCCGGCGCGCGTTTGCACCGCCGGAATGACCTCAACCAGCTGCATGAGCGGCGCCGGATTGAAAAAGTGGATGCCCACAAAGCGCTCGGGCCGCTGGCAGGCCGCCGCGATAGAGGTAATGGAGAGCGAAGACGTATTGCTGGCCAGCACACAGTCGGCCGATACAATAGCCTCTACCTGCTTGAAAACCTGCTGCTTCACGCCTAAGTCTTCCACAATGGCTTCGATGACTAGGCCGCAGTCGGCGAAGTCGGCCATGCTAGCCGTAGGGTGCAGCCGGGCCAGGGTCGCTTCGGCGGTCAGCTTGCCTTTTTCGGCCAGCTTGCGGAGGCTAGCGCCGATGCTAGCCAGCGCCTTGTCGAGGGCCGCCGCATTCTGGTCGAGTAGGTGCACCTCGTGGCCGGCCGTGGCCACCACTTGCGCAATACCCGCGCCCATCGCGCCGCTGCCAATGATACCGATGGTCATCTTTATAATGGTTAATTGCTTACTAGTTACTGGTTAATGATGCTCAGTCAATCCGGAGCAACATCAACTAGTAAGCATTAAAAAATCATTGAAATTTACTGGCCGGTGAAGGTGGGCTGGCGCTTTTCGAGGAAGGCCGACACGCCTTCGCGGTAGTCGGCGGTTTGGCCAGCGCGCAGCTGGTAGTCGCCCTCGGCGCGTAGCTGCTGGGCCATGTCGTGGGCGAAGGTGCTGTTGAGCAACTGCTTGGTGTAGGCAAGGCCTTTGGTGGGCAGAGCAGCCATCTTACGGGCTAGCGCGCTCACTTCCTGCTCAAAATCGGCATCGGCAAACGCTTTGTAAATCATGCCCATCTGCACAGCTTCGGCCGCGCTCACTTTGTCGCCGGTCAGCATGAGGGCGCTGGCGCGCTGCATACCCACGAGGCGCGGCAAAAAGTAGGTGCCACCGCTGTCGGGTACCAGGCCTATCTTGCTGAATGCCTGGATGAACGAGGCCGATTCGCGCGCTACTACGATGTCGCAGGCCAGCGCAATGTTGGCGCCCGCGCCGGCAGCCACGCCGTTTACGGCCGCGATTACGGGCTTTTCAAGCTCCCGGATTAATATAATGAGTGGGTTGTAGTGCTCCTCCACAATCTCCGACACATCGGGCGCATCGGGGCCGGTTATCTCCGCCAGGTCCTGGCCCGCACAAAAGGCGCGGCCGGTGCCCGTGAGCACTACGGCGCGCACGCTGGCATCGGCCTGGCACTCGCGCAGCCGCTGCTGCAAGGCCAGCGCCAGGGGCTTGTTGATGCTATTGAAAACGTCGGGCCGGTTGAGCGTGAGCGTGGCCACGCCATCGGCAAGGGTGAAGAGCAGGGAGGTGTCGGACATAGGAAGGAGTGAAAAGTGGCGCGAAGCTTCCGCTTGGTGCGCGAGCAAGGCGAGCATCTTGCGCTAGGGCTGTAGTCCGGCAGCCCCGGCTCACTGCACTGGCGCACCAAGCGAAAGCTTCGTACTACGGGCTAGGCGTGGCATTTGAAATAATCGAAGGGCTCGCGGCAGTCGTCGCACTGGTACAGCGCCTTGCATGCCGTAGAACCAAACTGGCTGACCAGGTGCGTATGCTCCGACTTGCAGAGCGGGCAGCGCACGGCCGTATCCTGGCCGAAGAGGTTGAGCACGTGGCCGGTAGCCGTGCCATCGATGGGCGGCGCGATGCCGTAGGCTTCGAGCTTCTGGCGGCCGGCTAGGCTCATCCAATCGGTGGTCCAGGCCGGGGTAAGCTGGTTCTTGATAGTCAGCTGGTTATAGCCTTCAGCCAGCAGCCGCAGCCGGATGTCGGTGGCAATGGCACTCATGGCCGGGCAGCCCGAGTACGTAGGCGTAATGGTAACCGTGATGTGCTCGCCTGCTACCGCCACGGCGCGCACAATGCCCAGGTCGATAATGCTGAGCACCGGCACCTCGGGGTCGCTCACTTCTTCCAGCACTTGCCAGATGTGGGCTTCAGTAGGGGCTGGGGGCGAAGTGGTTACCACGTCAGGCCGGGGTAGGTGCGTTGGAGGTATTGCAGCTCTGCCAGCAGGTAGCCGAGGTGCTCGGAGTGGCGGCCGGTTTTGCCCCCTAGCTGCGCCACAGGCGCCGGGGGCTCCGGCACTGTGGCCTCAGCCAGTACGTGCGCCGTATGCGCCTGTATAGCAGGCCACAACGCGACATAATCGGGCACCAGACCTAGCTCCTGCAGCTGGCTTTCGGTAGCCGTGGGCGTCGTCAGCTCGCCGGCAAAGCGCCAAAGTGTGGCAATAGCTTTGTCGAGGCGCTTACGGCTTTCATCCGTGCCATCGCCGAGGCGAATTATCCACTCCGAGCTCCACTTAAGATGATAGGCGGCTTCTTTCAGCGACTTCTCAGCAATGGAGGCTAGCCGGGCGTCGGGGCCGTCCTTCAAGCCTTTAAGCAATTGATAATGAAAATTATCAAACAGAAACTGCCGCACAATAGTGTGGGCAAAATCGCCATTAGGCTGCTCCACCAGCAGCGGGTTGCGGTACTCCACTGCCGAGCGCAGGTAAGCCAGGTCGTCTTCGGTCCGACCCTTGCCCTCCAGCTCGGCGGCGTACTGGTAGTAGCTGCGCGCCTCACCTAGCAGGTCGAGCGAAATATTGGCTAGGGCCAAATCCTGCTCCAGCACGGGGCCGTGCCCGCACCACTCCGAAAGGCGGTGCGCCAGAATAAGGCTGGTATCGGCCAGCTGCAACACGAAGGGAAACAGGGGGCTAGCCCCCTGGGCGGCAGTAGCGGTAGATTGCTCGGGCTGAGTAGCTGACATAAACCGCAGGCTTACATGTGTTTGATGGAGTCCGGCACGTCGTAGAACGTGGGGTGACGGTACACTTTATCGGCGGCAGGGTCGAAAAACTCGGCTGCCTCATCGGGGTTGGACGCGTGGATGTGCTTAGACTCGACCACCCAGATGCTCACGCCTTCAAGGCGGCGGGTGTACACGTCGCGGGCGTTTTGCATAGCCATGGCCGCATCGGCGGCGTGCAGGCTGCCCACGTGCTTGTGGTCGAGCCCCTGCTTACTGCGGATAAAAACCTCCCACAGAGGCCATTCTTGTTGATTCATAACATCTTACTTAACTGCTGTCATGCTGAGCTTGTCGAAGCATCTCTACTGCGCCATTCGGTTAGTGACCCTAGCGGCGCAGTAGAGATGCTTCGACAAGCTCAGCATGACGTTCTGCTTTGCTTAATTACACCGCCACGGCTTCGCGGGCCTTGCGCTTGGCCGCGTGGGCTAGCGCGGCTTCGCGGACCCAGGCGCCTTCCTCGTGGGCTTGCACGCGGGCTTGCAGGCGCTCGTGGTTGCAGAGGCCATTGCCTTTCACCACGTTCCAGAACTCTTCCCAGTTCACCTCGCCAAAGTCGTAGGCCTGTCGCGCTTCGTTCCACTTCACGGCCGGGTCGGGCACGGTCAGGCCCAGAAACTCGGCCTGGGGCACCATCATGTCCACGAATTTTTGGCGCAGCTCATCATTGGTGAAGCGCTTGATGCGCCAGTTCATGCTCTGCGCCGTGTTCGGCGATTCGCTGTCTTTGGGGCCAAACATCATCAGCGTGGGCCACCACCAGCGGTTGAGGGCCTCCTGGGCCATCTCCTTCTGGACCGGCGCGCCCTCGCAGAGCGTCTGCATTATTTCGAAGCCCTGGCGCTGGTGAAAGCTTTCCTCCTTGCACACGCGCACCATGGCCCGGGCATAGGGGCCGTACGACGTGCGGCACAGCGGCACCTGGTTAAGGATGGCAGCGCCATCCACGAGCCAGCCCACGCAGCCCATATCGGCCCAGCTCAGGGTGGGGTAGTTGAAAATGCTGCTGTACTTGGCCTTGCCCGAGTGCAGGTCGGCGAGCATCTGGTCGCGCGAGGTACCCAGCGTTTCGGCGGCGCTATACAGGTAGAGGCCATGGCCCGCCTCGTCCTGCACCTTTGCCAGCAAGATGGATTTACGCTTGAGCGAAGGCGCCCGCGTTATCCAGTTGCCTTCGGGCAGCATGCCTACCAGCTCGGAGTGCGCGTGCTGCGAAATCTGCCGGATGAGCGTTTTGCGGTACGCCTCGGGCATCCAGTCCTTGGGCTCGATGCGAATATCGGCGTCGATGCGGGCCTGAAATTGTTCTTCGGGAGAGAGGTCTTGGGCGAGCGTTTCCATAAGCGAACAACAAATACTAACAAGTGTTAGTTTTTCAAAGTTAAGGAAAATTTAACCAATGTGGCTAGCCCGGCGGCTATACGTCGGCCGTGTCATCGCCCAGTACGTCGTGCACGTACAGCATTTTGACCAGCACCGTAATAATGGCAATAATAGGCGTAGCCAGCGTGAGCCCCAGCAGCCCCGTAAACGAGCCAATAATAAGCTGCCCCACCAAAATGAGCGCGGGCGGCAGCGAAATCAGCCGCTGCTGCAACACCGGCGATACGGCGGCGCTTTCCAGTGTTTGGGCCGCTAGGTAAAGGAGCAGCACGTACAGCGCCATGTGCGGGCCCCCGTTGAAAAACGCCAGCAGAATAGCCGGCACCATCGAAACCACCGGCCCGATGTTGGGGATAAACGTAACCAAGCCCGCAAACAGCCCTAGCACTGCCGCCAGCGGCATCCCCAGAAAACTGAGGCCCACCACGGTAAGCACGCCCACAAACACCATGGAGGCGAGCCGGCCCAGCACCCATTTTACCAACGTATCGCTGAGCTTGTCGCACACCTCATGGGCGCGGGCGCGGCCGGCCTTAGGCACCAGCATCACCAGGCCGGCCCGGTAGGTTTTGGGCTGGAGGGCCAGAAAAACGGCCAGGAAGAGTATCACATAGCCATCGGCCAAAATGCTGAGGGTGGTCGAAAAAATGCCCGTGGCCCGGCCTAGCCACTCGGAGGTACCGCCCATTGCCTTGCGCAAGTCAAAGTTTTCGCCGGCCAGCCATTGGCCCCATTCGGTGCCGCTTACGCGGGCCTGCACCGTGCGAATGGCTGCTGGCAGCTGCTCTTTCAAGACACTCACCTGCGCGCTCAGCTTAGCCGAAAATAGCCACCCCATGCTCCCTAGCGAAGCCAGCACCACCAATGCCAGCAGCGCCAGCGCGAGCCCCTCGGGTAGCCCGATGCGGCGGTGCAGCCACGCCGCGCCGGCCCGCAGCGGCAGCGCAATCAACAGCGCCGCAAGCAGTCGCAAAAACACCCCAAACGCCAGCCCCAGCAGGCCCGCTAGGGCCAATACCAGCAGCGTGAGGCTCACCGCGATGAGCACCCGCTGCACGTATGGCGAAAGGGAGGAGCGAGGAGTGAGGTTTTCCATAAACGCAACCGGCAAAAAGACAGACGCTGAGTAGTACTTAGCTCAACACCTATACGGCTCGGCTACCCTTATCGCCGGCCGGTAAAAGGCGAGGGCCAGCCTATTGGTCGAAGTCGACGGTGACCTCTGGCGACGTGGGCCGGGCCTGGCAGGTAAGCACGTACCCCTTCGCTACTTCTTCGGTCGAGAGCGAGTAGTTTACATCCATGGCCGCGGTGCCAGCGGTGACGCGGCCTAAACAGGTGCTGCACATGCCGTTCTTGCACGAATACGGCGCATCAATGCCCGCCGCTAGGGCCGCATCAAGCACGGTATCACCATAGTACGACATGTCGAGGCGGTAGGCGCGGCCGTCGAGGCGCACGGTCACCTGGCTCTTCTGGTCGTCTTCGCCCACCGGGCGGAGGGGGGCCGCCGTTTTGCTAGGGCCACTGGCCGAGGCAAAAAGCTCAAAGTGAATATTTTCTGGCGCTACGCCGGCTTCGGAGAGGGCCGCGCGCACGCCGTGTATCATTTCCTCGGGGCCACAGATAAACGCCTCGTCGAGGCTGGCGGCCGGAATAAGCTGCCGCAGCAGCTGCGCCGTTTTGGCCTCGTCTACCCGCCCATAAAACAAGTCGCTTTCGCCCTGCTCGCGGCTTAGAATATGGTACACGCTCAGCCGGCCGAGAAATTTATTCTTCAGGCCTTCAATCTGTTCCTTGAAAATAATGGAGTTGCGGCCCCGGTTGCCATACACCAGGTACACGTGGCTGGCCGGCTCCGTGAGGAGCACCGTGCGTGCTATGCTTAGGATGGGTGTGATGCCGCTGCCGGCCGCAAACAGCGCGTAGCGTTTGGCCTGGCTAGGGTGCAGAGTGGGGGTGAAGCGGCCTTGAGGGGGCAGAACCTCCAGCGTGTCGCCGGGGCGCAGGCCGTCTTCCACGGCTAGGGTCGAAAAGCGGCCGCCCGGCACTTTTTTGATGGCCACGCGCCATTCCTCATCGAGCGGACTGCTGGAAATAGAATAGCTACGGCGCAGTTCCTCGCCCTCGTGCTCGCGGCGCAGCGTGAGGTACTGGCCCGGCTGGTAGCGAAACGTTTCGCGCAGCTCGGCCGGCACCTCGAAGGCCAGCGACACGCAGTCAGGCGTTTCGCGGGTGATGCTCTTGATTGTTAACTTATGAAAGCGGCTCATTTGTAGTTAGTTTCTTGCGCAATAATCGTTATCAGGCTGCGCTTGCCGAAGCATTGCTTCCACTTTACCAGGCTAGGCCTGGCGGCGCGAGCGAGACGCTGTGGCCAGCGCAGGCTGACGTACGGGTTGGGTTCTACCCTCGCTACTTCAGCTCCCGCAGGTCCTTCACCCGGTTTAGTTTGCCGCCTTCACTACGTGGCAGTTGGCCGCAGCCTAGCAAATTCACGCGCATGCTGAGGCCGATGTTGTCCTTGATTTTCTTGGCAAAGCTGCCTTGCAGCTGGCGCAGGCTGTCGTGCTGCTGCACGTGCTCGGGGGTGAGGGCCGCCGTGGCCAGGCCTAATTCACGCAGCAGGGGCTCGGCCACTTCCACGTTTACTTCTACCTCGTCGAGGCTGCCGCGCCGGGTAGCTACCACCTGGTAATAGGGACTAGCATGGGTCAGCCCGCTGATAATATCTTCGACCTGCGTGGGAAAGAAATTAACGCCCCGAATGATGAGCATATCGTCGGCCCGGCCCCGGATGGGACCCATTTTTACGTGGGTGCGCTTCACCGAGTGGTCGTAGTAGATATTGGTGATGTCACCCGTCCAGTAGCGCAGAATGGGCATTGCTTTCTTCGTGAGAGTGCTGAAAACCAGCACACCCAGTTCGCCATCTGCCACGGGCTCGCTAGTGTCTTTGTCTACCACTTCGGGGTAAAAGTGGTCTTCCCAGATGTAGCTGCCGGTGCCGCGCTCATCCACGTCCTCCTGCGAGATGCCGGGGCCCAGGATTTCACTCAGGCCATAAATATTGGTGGCGGCCACGTGCAGGCCGTCCTGCACCTGCGTCCGGATGGCCTCGCTCCAGGGTTCGGCCCCTAGTACGGCCAGCTTCAAATTGATGGCCTCTGGCGCAATGCCGCGCCGCTGCATTTCCTCGGCCAGCACCTGGGCGTAGGAAGGGGTAGCGCAAATGATTTCGGGCCGAAAATCCTGAAGCAGCTGGAGCTGCCGGTCGGTGCTGCCCCCCGATACCGGAATGACCGTGAGGCCCAGCTTCTCGGCGCCGTAGTGCAGGCCGAGCCCGCCCGTGAAAAGGCCGTAGCCATAGGCATTCTGCACTTTCATGCCCGGTCGGCAACCCGCAGCCACCAGCGAGCGGGCCACTACCTCAGAGAAAATGCCGAGGTCGCCGGCCGTGTAGCCTACCACCGTAGCCTTGCCCGTAGTACCGCTCGAGCAATGCAGCCGCGCCACCTCCGTTTCGGGCACGGCGAAGAGGCCAAAGGGATAGTTGTCCCGAAAATCAGCCTTTTTAGTAAAGCCGAGCTTCGTTAAGTCCTCCAACCCGCGAAACGTGGCCGGGTTGATACCCGCCTCGGCGAACTTGCGCTGGTAGAACGGCACCCGTTCGTTCAAATAAGCGACCTGCTCCTTGAGCAGGGCATTTTGCAAGGCGCGCAGCTGTGGCCGTGGCAGGCGCTCGATGTCGGGGTTGAAGAGCATGGCGGGGCTAGGGTGGGAGAGTAGCCAGGTTAACGCCGTAAAACTAACAAACGTTTGTTATGCTGTAGCGCAAAAATTTGAGCTAGCCCGCGCGTGAAGCCGCAGCTTTATTACGCGGGCTGGCCCAGTAGGCGCTATGCTACACCTTCAACAGCTCGGCCTCGCGGTGGCCGGCTAGCTGCTGCCACAGCAGTATCAGCACGGCCTGCGTGGTGTACTCGATATTGGTTTGGCGGCCGCGGTCGATGTTGATTTGGCGGCTCACGGTGCCGGCCGGCGTGGCGCAGGCAATGCAGATGGTGCCCACCGGCTTGAGCGGCGTGCCGCCGCCCGGCCCGGCAATGCCGCTCGTAGCCAGGGCCACATCGCAGCCCAGGCGGGCGCGGGCGCCCTCGGCCATTTCGCGCACGGTGGGCTCGCTCACGGCACCGTGCTGGCCCAGCGTTTCGGCATTGACCCCTAGCAGGCTTTCTTTTAAGTCATTATCATAGGCCACCACGCTGCCGCGGAAGTAGGCCGAGCTGCCCGGCACGCTGGTAATGCGCTGGGCTACCGCGCCGCCGGTGCAGCTTTCGGCGGTGCCAAGCTGCCAGTTTTTAGCCTTCAGCAACTGGCCCACCACCACTTCGAGCGGCGAGTCTTCTTCGGCAAAAATGTAGCTGCCAATGCGCTCGCGCAGGGCGGGCAGCAGGGCCAGCATGCGGCCGCGCAGGTCGGGCTGGCTATCGGAGGTGCCGGTGAGGCGCAGGCGCACGCTGCCCAGGCTGGGCAGGTAGGCCAGCTTCACGTTGGGCGGCAGGGCGCTTTCCCAGTCCTTTATTTTTTCGGCCAAGAACGACTCGCCCAGTCCGGCTGTCATCACCACTACGTGCTCGATGGGGGCTAGCTGAAATTTCTCCTGCAGCTTGGGCAGCACCTGGTCCGTCATCAGGCGCTTCATCTCGAAGGGCACCCCGGGCATGCTGATGAAGACCGTGCCACCGTCCTCTATCCACATGCCCGGAGCGGTGCCCACGGCATTGTGCAGCACTTCCGTGCCTTCGGGCACCATGGCTTGCTGGCGGTTCACGTCAAGCATGGGCCTGTTGAAGCGCTTAAATATCTCCTCTACGTGGCGCAAAGTAGGCGCGTGCTCGACCAGTTCGCGGCCGAAGTACCGGGCCAGCACGTGCTTGGTGAGGTCGTCTTTGGTGGGGCCGAGGCCGCCGGTGGTCAAAATAACCTTGGCGCGCTGCCGGGCCTGGTCGAGGGCGGCTACTATTTCGTCGGCGCGGTCGCTCACGCTCGTTATCTGGCGCACGCGCAGGCCTAGCCGACCCAGCTGCTGGCCCATAAAGGCCGAATTAGTATCCACGACCTGCCCGTAGAGCAGTTCGTCGCCGATTGTCATGATTTCAACGTCCATCGGGAAAGAAGCGAATAGTTTGGCAGGGTTTTGTAGAGAACTTTGCAGCCGAGTGCCTGCAGGACAGCTATACGCGCCGTCCGGTTTTTATGCACCGCTATTTTCTTTTTTCTGCCTAATGAAAAACCTACTCCTGGCGCTGGCCCTGTGCAGTGCCGCCCCGGCCCTGGCCCAAACCGCCAAAAAAGCCACGACCACCAAGAAAACCACCGTCGTGAAAAAGGCTCCGGCCAAAAAAGCTGCCACGCCAGCTAAGAAAACTACCACGACTACCACTACCAAAACCGCCGCTGCTGCCACCCCGGCCCCCGCACCGGTAGCGCCGCTCACCGAGGCCGAGGCCGCCAGCGGCCTGCGCGAAGCGCTCACCACGGGCATCACCAAGGCCGTTGGCTTTGCTTCCGAAAAGGATGGTTTCAACCTGAACGACGATATCCGCATCCAGTTTCCGCCCGATGCGCAGCTAGTATCTACCACGCTGAGTGCCCTGCCGGGCCCCATTGGCAAGCAGGCGGTGGAGCAAGTGACCAACCTGCTGAACCGCGCCGCCGAAACAGCCGCCCCCGCTGCGAAAGACATCTTTATGAATGCCTTGCAGCAGCTTACCCTCACCGATGCACTCACGCTCGTGACGAGCTCGCAGAAGGATGCCGCCACCCAGCTGCTGCGCAAAAACTCGGAGGCCGCCCTCAACGCGGCCCTGCGCCCGAGCATCGTGCAGAGCCTCGACCAGGTGGGGGCCAACTCTGCCTATGCCAAGCTCATCGAGCGCTACAATAAAATTCCGCTCGTGACGCCCGCCAGCGCCAACCTCACCGATTACGTCACCAAAGAAACCGTCGACGGCCTGTTTATCCTGCTAGCCCAGCAGGAGGCCAAAATTCGCCAGAACCCGGCTGCCCAGTCTACGGCGTTGCTCAAGCGCGTATTTGGCGGAAAATAAATCGCCGGCTCATGCGGGCCTAATCGACTGATACTGAAGTTTGCCCCGGTAGCACCGCTGCCGGGGCTTTTTGTTGGCACGCTCCCGGGCTTAAACCTTCGCTGAGAACGCAGTTCCAAGGATGGTAACTTTCCTTAATCTGCTTATTTCATGAAGTTTACATCTGTACTAAAGATGAGTTTGTTGAGCCTGCTCGCCGTGGGCTGCCACAAGGAGGAGGACGTAGCGCCAACCCCGGTGGGGCCAGTACGGCTAGCCCTGAATGCGGGGGCGCTGGTACTCAACCCCTCGGGCTATGCGCCGCTTTCGGCGCAGCTCTCGTTTCAGTCGCCCCAGAGCGGGCGTGTGCGCCTGGTGGTGCACGGCCGGCACGGGGCAGCTTCTGATGTGGTGCAGCAGTTCAGCGACGAGGGCACCACGCACACAGTGCCCATCCTGGGCCTGTATGCCGACTATGCCAACTCGGTGCAGGTGCAGCTGGTAAACCCCGAAGGCCAGGCCCTGGCCGATACGACGCTCACCATCCAAACCGGCCCGCTGCCGGCCAATATGCCCACCGTAAGCGTGGCCCAGGGCACGCCGCCCAGCGGGCTAGGGGGTGATTTTTCGCTGGTCAGCAACTTCAGCGTTTCTAACCCCCAAATACCGCTGGTGCTGGATAATTACGGCGATATTCGCTGGCTTTTAGACTATTCAAGCAGCCCGGAGCTGGCGCATCTTAGCTACGACTGCGGCATCAACCGGCTGAAAAACGGTAATTACTACTTTGGGGACATCGCAACGAGCCGGCTCTACGAAGTAAACGTATTCGGCGCCATCGTCAATCGCTGGGACTTGCCGGGCTACGCTTTTCACCACGAAGTATATGAAAAGCCAGATGGCAATTTTCTGGTGTCGGTAAGCAAAGCCGGGAGTACTCATCCCGATGGCACGCCCACAATAGAAGACTACGTGGTGGAAGTAGACCGCCACGCCAACCAGCTCGTGCATACATGGGACCTCAAGCAGGCGTTCAACGAAAATCGCCACGCCCTGGAAACCGACCCCACCGACTGGCTGCACGTGAATGCCTTGCTCTACGACCCTAGCGACAATACCATTATCGTGTCGGGCCGCTACCAGGGCGTAGCCAAGCTCACCTACGACAACCAGGTGAAATGGCTGCTGGCCCCGCACCGGGGCTGGGGCCCCAACCGGCTGGGCCAGGACCTGCGCCAGCAGCTGCTCACACCCCTCGATGCCGGCGGGGCGGCCATCGCCGACACGGCGGTGGTGGCGGGCTCGGCCAATCATCCCGATTTTGAGTGGAACTGGTATCAGCATTCCATCCAGCTAATGCCCAACGGCGACCTGCTGCTGTTTGACAATGGCACCAACCGCAACTTTATTCGCAACGCCGCCACGCACTACAGCCGGGCGGTAGTGTTCCACATCGACCCCGCGGCCCACACGGTGCGCCAAACCTGGACCTACGGGGCCGCCCGTGGGGCCGATACCTACTCCGCCATTGTATCGCGGGTGCAGTACCTGCCGGCCGTCAACCACCTGATGTTCTGCCCCGGCTTTAATGTGCCCAATGGCACGGGGAGCGGCGGCAAAATAATCGAGGTAGACTATGCCACCCGGCAGCCGGTGTTTGAAATGAGCCTGAGCGCAGCCAATAGCTGGGCCTTCCACCGGTCGCAGCGCATGGGACTCTACCCCTGAGCCGACAGCACCGCGCCAACAAAAAGCGCCTTGCCGTTAGTGGCAAGGCGCTTTTTGTTAGGGGCTGGTTGCCGCCTAGTAGTCGCTGTCGTAGTCGTCGCCGCGGCCCCGGCTGCGCGAGCTGCCGCCAAAGTCATCGTCATCATCGGCGTCGAGGTCATCCTCGTCGTCGAGGGGGGCTAGCCCACTGCTGCCATCAGGGTCTTCGGCCGCCTCGGCGGTCGTAAATTCTTCTTCCGTCATGGAAGCCAGGTCGAGCGCCTCATCGTGCGAGGAGCCGGTATCGCGCCACATCAGGTAGTCGGCATATTTGGCCGAGAGCTGGTCTTCGCCCGAGCCCCGGGTTTTGGCGCCGCCCGTGCGGGCAAAGGTGTCCAGATTGTCGTCGTCGTCGAGGGCGTCGTCGTCCAGATTATCGTACTGTCGCATAGCAAAGAGGGCAGTAGAGGGTAGAAAATATGGGTTTTAGAACGTAGGGCGAAGATACGGGTGGGGCCGAAATGGGTTCGGCGCCCCCAACGCCCTGCGTCTAAAAATAACTCCCTAGGCCCGTAGCGCCACGCCGTGGTAGATTTCGGCCAGGGGTAAAGCCAGCTCCAAGTCGGGAATAGTGAGCACGGCTGCTAGCCCTGTAAAACCCTGCACCTCAAGGCTTCCTTCCTCAGTGCGCGAGCCTAGCGAAACCCGTGCCGCATATTCGGTTATCAGCACCACATGCTGCACCGTCGGAATGGCGTAGTACGCTTCAAATATTTCCTGAAAATGCGGCGGCATGGGGTGCGGCAGCACCTTCACGAGCAGCGTAGGGTTGAGCAGCGTATCGCGGTGGGCATCGGCCAGGCGCAGTACCTTGCCGCCCACCAGCGCCACATCGGGGTAGGTGAAGAGCCCGGCGCCTAGCGCGTGCAGGCGCGTGCCCGGGCCCAGCACGGCCCAGCCGCGGCCTGCTACCTGGCTGGCCAGCAGCAGGGCGGTGTTTTCGGCAATGAGCAGCTGTTCGGGCGTAGCGTCGGGCAGTGGGAAGACTTGGCCATCCAGGTATTCGCTACGCGTAGGGGCGAGCCGCTCGGCGGCCAGGTAGTTTTTTTCAGCGTCGCTGAGCATGGCACAAGCTATTGAAAGTCAGTGATGCGTACCTGCGCCTCGCAAAAGCCGTATTCGGCCGGCACGTTAGACGATACGATGAGCAATCGGCTTTCGCGCACCCTGGCCACGTGCTCCAGATACCAGGCCGCGCCCTGGGCGTCGAGGTTGGTGGTAGGCTCGTCGAGCAGCAGCAGCGGGGTGTCCGCGTACAGGGCCAGCCCCAACTTGAGGCGCTGCTTCATGCCCGACGAAAACGTGCGCACCGCCTGGTGCCGCGCCTTGTGCAGGTACATGATGTCCACTAAATCGGGGATTGACACGCCCGGCCGTAGTGGCTTAAGCCGGGTGTGGAAGGCTAGCAGCTCCAGCAGGGTAAAGTCCTCCGGCAGCTCCAGATAAGGTGCGCAGTAAGCCAGCAGTCGCGGCACCTCGGCTACGGGCACCGGCTTGCCGCTGAGGGCCGACTCGTAGCGCACCGTGCCCTCGCTAGGCAGCAGTTGCCCCGCCAATATGCTGAGCAGCGTGCTTTTACCCGCGCCATTGGGCCCCAAAATAGCTGTGGCGGAGCCCGGCTCAAAAGAATAGCTCAGGTTCCGGAAAACCCATTGGCGGCCGTAGCGGCGGCCCAGGTCTTGGGCATCAAGCCGCATTAGTCGGCGTTCTCCTCGGCTACGCCGCCGCGGCTAGGCCCCTTGATAATGCCGCGTGAAGCCGAGCGCACAAACTGCGTCACTTCATCGCGCTCAGGCGAGGGTGGCAGCTCTACTTCAATGCGGCTCAACGACTCCGTCATGGGCAAGCCACTGAGGTACAGCATACGGTACATCTCATGAATGCCATTTACCTGCTCTTCCGTGAAGCCCCGGCGGCGTAGCCCCACCGAGTTGACGCCGGCGTAGGTGAGGGGCTCGCGGGCCGCTTTCACGAAGGGCGGCACATCTTTGCGCACCAGGGAGCCGCCCGCGATAAAGGCGTGCGCCCCAATGTTTGTGAACTGATGAATGGCCGTGGTGCCGCCGATAATGGCCCAGTCGCCCACCTGCACGTGGCCCGCCATCTGGGTAGCGTTGGAAATTACGATGTGGTCGCCAAGCACGCAGTCGTGGGCAATATGCACGTAGGCTTGCAGCAGGCAGTGGCTGCCCACCACGGTGCGGCCGCGGTCCACGGTGCCGCGGTTCACGGTCACGCACTCGCGCAGCACGGTGTAGTCGCCGATGTGGGCCGTAGTGACCTCGCCGGCAAACTTCAAATCTTGCGGAATGCCCGACACCACCGCGCCCGGAAAAATCTGACAGTTGGCCCCAATGCGTGCCCCATCCATGATGGTCACGTTGGGCCCAATCCAAGTGTTTTCGCCAATCTCCACATCGCCGTAAATGGTAGTGAACGGTTCGACGGTAACTCCCGGGGCTAGCCGGGCGGCGGGGTGGATATGGGCGAGGGGGGAAAGCATGTAGTTCTTGAGCTGTTAGCTAATAGCTGCTAGCTGTTAGCTAGTCGTACTTTGAAAAAAGAGCTAACAGCTAGCAGCTATTAGCTAAAAGCTTATTCTAGACGTTGTCCTTGCGGACGATGGCGGCACTCATTTCAGCGTCGCACACCACTTTGCCATTCACAAAGGCTTGGCCTTTCATCTTGGCAATGCCGCGCTTGATGGGTGCCGTGAGCACGCAGTGAAATACCACAGTGTCGCCGGGCAGCACCTTCTTGCGGAAGCGCGCATTCTCAATACCCAGGAAGTACTGCCAATAGTTCTCGGGGTCGGGCACGGTATTCATCACCAGGATGCCGCCGGTCTGGGCCATGGCCTCAATCTGCAGCACGCCGGGCATCACGGGGTTGCCGGGGAAGTGACCCTGGAAAAAGGGCTCGTTCATGGTGATGTTTTTCACGGCCGTCACCATCTGGCTGTCGAGGTGAATCACCTTATCGAGCAGCAGGAAGGGGTAGCGGTGGGGCAGCACCTGCATAATGCGGTTGATGTCCATCACCGGCTCGCGGCTAGGGTCATACACCGGCACGGCGCTGGTGCGGTCTTCGAGCATCTTCTTTTTGATGCGCTTGGCAAAGGCCACGTTGGCGGCATGGCCGGGGCGGGCGGCCAGAATCTGGCCTTTCAGCGGGCGGCCTACCAGGGCGAGGTCGCCCACAATGTCGAGCAGCTTGTGGCGGGCGGGCTCGTTCTTGTGGCGCAGGTCCACGTTGTTGAGAATGCCCTCCTTCTTCACCGACACCTTGGGCTTGCCCAGCATGGCGGCCAGCTCGTCGAGCTCGTCTTCGCCCACGGCGCGGTCTACCACCACAATGGCATTGGAGAGGTCGCCGCCCTTAATAAGGTTCGACTTGTACAAATATTCCAGCTCGTGCAGAAAGCAGAACGTGCGCGACGAGGCAATTTCGGCCTCAAACTGGTTGATGTCGGTGAGCGTGGCGTGCTGCGAGCCCAGCACCGGCGAGTTGTAGTCCACCATCACCGTGAGGCGGTAGTCGCTCAGGGGCAGGGCGGCCAGCTCCACGCCGCGCGCGTTGTCCACGTAGCGGATGGTATCGGGAATGACGTAGTAGTTGCGCAGCGCATTCTGCTCCTCAAAACCCACCGTGTGCAGGGCCTTGATGAACTCGTAAGACGAGCCATCCATGATGGGCGGCTCGGGGCCGCTGAGCTTAATGAGTACGTTATCGAGCTGCAAGCCCACCAGGGCGGCTAGCGTGTGCTCCACGGTATTCACGCGGGCGCCGTTTTGCTCGATGGTCGTGCCGCGCGAGAGGTCTACCACGTTGTCGACGTCGGCATCCACGATGGGCTCGCCGGGCAAATCGACGCGCTGAAACTTGTAGCCGTGGCCCACCGGGGCAGGGCAGAAGGTCATGGTAGCCTCGGCGCCGGTATGCAGCCCAATGCCCCGTACCGTCACGGGGGCCTTAACGGTGTGTTGTTTGTCGTTCATATCAGTGGTTTTTAGTTTTTGGCCATTAGTTGCTAGCTTTTAGATACTTAATCAGCTGTTTGCAGCCTATTTCAGAATACCAAAAACCGGAAACTAAAAACCAAAAACCAACCCGGCTGCAAAGCTAAGGCTTATCGGGCGCTGGCGAGCTTTTTTCGAGGGCTGCCACGCGCTGCTCCAGCTCGGGCAGGCGCCGGAAAACCACCTGCGCCCGCTGGTTTTGCTTGAAATCGAAGGCCGTAGAGCCTTGCAGAAACAGGCCCTCCTGCTTGAAGCTCTTGCCCACGCCCGACTGCGCCGTAACGGTCGTTTTGTTGGGCATTGTAACGTGGCCCGACACGCCCACCTGGCCCGCCAGCACGCAGAAAGCGCCGATTTTGGCCGAGCCGGCTAGCCCCGTTTGGGCAGCGATAACGGTGTGCCGGCCCACTTCCACATTGTGGGCCAGCTGCACGAGGTTGTCGATTTTGGCACCCTGGCGCACCACGGTGCTGCCCATGGTGGCGCAGTCTACGGTGGCGTTGGCCCCGATGCTCACGTCATCTTCCAGCACCACGTTGCCGATTTGCGGAATGGCCTTGTAGGAGCCATCGGGCTGCGGCGCAAAGCCGAAGCCATCGGTGCCCACCACCGCGCCGGCCTTGACAACGCAGCGCTGGCCGATGATGGTATCAGCGTAAATCTTGGCCCCGGCGTGGATGATGCTGTTATCGCCAATGCGCACCCGGTCGCCGATGAAGGCATGCGGAAAAATGAGCACGTTTTCGCCAATCACGCAGCCCTCGCCCACGTACGAAAACGCCCCGCGGTAGTGCCCCGCGCCAATCGTGGAGCCCTCGCCCAGGTAGCTGGGCTGCTCCACGCCGCGCTTGCCTACGCGCGTGGCTTGGGCATAAAACTCCAGCAGCTTGGAGAAGGCCGAGTAGGGGTCGGCCACTCGAATGAGGCTAGCCGCTACCGCTTGGCGCAAGGGCTGCTCGGGGCTGACAATCACGGCCGTAGCGCGGGTGGTGTACAGAAACGGCTCGTACTTGGCATTGGCCAAAAAGGCGAGGGCGCCGGGCCCGGCCTCCTCGATTTTGGCTAGGCTCGAAACGGTGGCTTCGGCATCGCCTTCCACGGCGCCGCCCACCACTTGGGCAATCTGACCAACGGTAAATTTCATAGGCCGGCAAAAGTACGGGCCGGGCGCTTTACCGCAGGTCGGCCAGGGGCTGGCCAAAGTAGGCGGCCAGCCGCGCGTGCAGCAGCGCTACCAGCGCCGGGTCCTCGAAGCGGTAGTCGTCGGGAATACGCAGGTTTACCACTGGCTTACCGCGCAGCTCGGCCCCAAACTTGGCGCACAGGCGGTCGGCGTGCCTTTTCTCCATCACAAAAATGACGTCGGCCCAGCCCAGATGGCCGGCCGCTACCCGCACCCTGGCGCCCGGCTCGGTGCCCGCCGAGCGGGCTAGTAGGCTAGGGTGGCCCGCAAACAAGCCCTCGGCCGTGAGGCTGCGCCAGCGGTTCTGGCTGCAAATGAACAGAAGCTGACGGGGCGCGGGATTTTCGGGCAAAGGGATGGCGCTGGCTAGGGCAGAAAAGGTGGGCTAGCGGCGGGCCGCCGCTTTGAGCGGCTGGGCGCTCACGCCCTGGGTCGTGATTTTGACCGGCAAAATATGGCCTTGCTTGTCAAAGTGCAGCTCCTCAATGCACACCTGGCGGTGGTTGCCATCTTTGTCGCCGAGCGGGTGGCGGTGGTATACGATGTACCAGCGGTCGGTGCCGGGCACGTTGATGACGGAATTGTGGCCAGCGCCGGTGCCCACGGTGGGGTCTTGCTGCAATATTTTGCCCTCTCGCTTGAAGGGCCCCATTGGCGAGCTGCCCACGGCGTAGGCCACCGAATAGTCGGGGCCGGTCCAGCCACCCTCGCTCCACATGAAGTAGTACTTGCCCTGGCGCCGGAACATGAGCGGGCCTTCGACATACTTCTCGGGCGTTATCGACTTGAACGTGGTGCCATCGGCGAAGGGCCGGAAGCCCGTAAAATCATCCTTGAGCCGGGCAATGTTGCAGTGCTGCCAGCCGCCGTAGATGAGGTAGTACTGGCCGTCAGTGTCCTTGAACACGAACTGGTCGATGGGCTGGGCGCCGTTTTCGATGGTGCCTACCAGCGGGTGCCCTAGCAAGTCCTTAAACGGCCCGGCGGGGCTAGTGGCCACGGCCACCCCGATGCCGCCCGGCGGCTCATTGGCCTTTTCGGGGTGGTAGTCGTTGGCCCCGAAAAAGAGGTAGTATTTCTCGCCCTTGGCCACGATAGCGGGCGCCCACAGCGCCCGGTGCGCCCACTTCACGGCCGCCGTGTCGAGGACGTGCGGGTGCTTAGTCCAGTGCACGAGGTCGGGCGAGGAGAAGGCGTCGAGAAACACCTGCTGCTCGTAGGGGGCCGAGTAGGTGGGGTAAATCCAGTACTGCGAGCCGAAGATGGCCGCCTCCGGGTCGGCGTACCAGCCCGGGAAGATGGGGTTGCCGTCGCGGGTAGCTGCCGCGGGCGCCGGCCGCTGGGCCAGGGCCGCCTGGCAGACCAACGTGCCGGCCAGGGCAAGCAAGGTGTTTTTCAAAAGCATAAGCAAAAAGCTAAGCTTAGGTAAAGGCAATAGGCGGCGTAGTAAGAGCCGCGGCGGGCCGGCGGCTGCCACGCAGGCCATACCACACAATGTAGGCGTAGCAGAGCATCGGCAGCACTAGCGCCGTGCGTAGCCCGCTGTGGTCGGCTACCACCCCAAATAGCAGTGGCACCAGCGCGCCTCCCACTACAGCAGTGCATAGCAGGCCCGAGCCTTCCTCGGTGTGGCGGCCTAACCCAGCTAGGGCCAGTGGGAAAATAACGGGCCACATAATCGAGTTCATCAAGCCCACGGCCAGCAGTGTCCACATGGCGATGGAACCCGTAGTGTTAATCGAAATAAGCACCAGCGCTACGGCGCAAATGGCGTTGAAGGCTAGAAGCTTGGCTGGCGAAAATTTATTTAGCAGATAAGCGCCGCCGAAGCGGCCAACCATAGCGGCGCCCCAGTACAGCGCTACCCGGTCGCCGGCCGACTTGGGGTCGAGGCCCATTACGTCGGGCAGGGCGAGGTAGCTTACCAGGTGCGAGCCAATGGATACCTCAGCCCCAACGTAGGCGAAGATGCCCACCACCCCAAATACCAGGTTGCGATAGTGCCAGGCGCGGGTCGAGTCGGCATCAACGGCGCTGCCAGCGGCCTCGGTGGGCGGCACAATCTGGGGCAGATTTACGCGGCTCAGCAGCAGGCTGATGAGCAGTAGTGCGGTACCGATAATGAGGTAGGGCATTTGCACTGCCGTCACGTCGATGCTGGCGGCGCTGGCCGCTGTGTTAAGTTTAGGGAGCCGGCTCAAAATGAGCGCACTACCTAGCAGCGGAGCCAGAAAAGTGCCCAGCGAGTTAAATGCTTGCGTGAGCGTGAGACGCGCCGAGGCCGACCGCGCCGGCCCCAGGATAGATACGTAGGGATTGGCCGCCACCTGCAAAATGGTAATGCCCGAGGCTAGCACAAATAGCGCCCCCAGAAAGAGCCCGTACACCCGTTGCGCGGCAGCTGGATAGAACAGAAAAGCTCCCACCGCGGCTACGGCGAAGCCCAGCAGCATGCCGCGCTTGTACCCCACCCGCGCCACCAGCTTGCCAGCCGGAATGCTCATCAGGAAATAGGCCCCGAAGAAGCACAGATTAATGAAGTTGGCCTGCGCGAAGGAGAGCTGAAAAATCGCCTTCAAGTAGGGAATCAGGATGTCGTTGAGACAAGTGATGAAGCCCCACAAAAAGAAGAGCGTGGTCACGGCGCTCAGGGCCGAAGTGTAGCGCGGGGCCGGGCCGGCCGATAAAGCCGGGCCGCTAGCCGCGGCTGGCGAAGAGATAATAGGAGCAGCCATTGCGGGCGGGAAAAGGGACGAAATGAGCCCCGAAGATATTGACTGTCGCGGTAGGCACCGCGCCAAGTGATTGAAAAAAACGTTTTAGCGGTAATATTCGCCGAAAATAAGTAACTGCTTACTTTCGCCCGTCGGTCCGACCTTCGCGGCTCCTGTTCCTTTCCCACCCTCCCCATGCGTCAGCTTAACTTATTCCTTACCGCTGGCTTGCTGCTGGCCGCCCCGCTTGCTTATGCCACTGTG
This sequence comes from Hymenobacter sp. BT559, assembly GCF_017571525.1. GTDB lineage: Bacteria > Bacteroidota > Bacteroidia > Cytophagales > Hymenobacteraceae > Hymenobacter > Hymenobacter ginsengisoli. The sequence continues at coordinate 38,533 of NZ_JAGETY010000018.1, forward strand.
CGGCTGCCCGCGCTGGTGGGCTCGCACATGGTGCTGCAGCGTGGGCGGCCGGTGCCGGTGTGGGGCTGGGCCGCGCCGGGCGAAAAAGTCAGCATCGCGTTTCGGGGTAAAGCCTACGCCGCCGGCCTGCCCGATGCCAGCGGGCGCTGGCAGGCCACGCTGCCCGCCATGCCGGCCGGCGGGCCCTATGCACTCACTATCAAAGGCCAGAATACCATCGAGCTGACCGATGTACTGATGGGCGACGTGTGGCTGGCCTCGGGCCAGTCGAATATGCAGATGCCCGTGCAGGACCGCTCCGGCGGCTACCAGCCAGTGCAGAATGCCGACCAGGAAATCGCGGCCGCCAACTGGCCCAACATCCATTTCTTCACCGCCCAGCAAACTGTGGCCTACCGCCCGCAGGCCGAGGTGGCGGGCAGCGGCTGGCTGGTGTGCAGCCCGGCCACAGTAGCGCAGCTTTCGGCAGTAGCCTATTTCTTCGGCCGCGATTTGTATAAAAAATACCAGGTGCCGGTGGGCTTGCTCGTGAGCAGCTGGGGCGGCACGCCCGCCGAAGCCTGGGTGAGCGCCGAGGGGCTAGCCGCCTTCCCCGAGTTTGGGCCGCGCGTGGCCGACTTTGCCAGCAGGACTACCAGCCTGACCGACGACCAACAGGCCTACGAAACCCGGCAGCGTGAGCTGATGCGCAACATCCGGCAGTACGACAAAGGCTACCTGCCCAGTGGCCAAACCTGGGCAGCGCCTGCTTTCGATGCCCACGCCTGGCCCACCATGCCGGTGCCTGGTATCTGGGAAAGCGCGCCGGGGCTAGCCACTTACGACGGTGTGGTGTGGTTTCGGAAAGAGATTGACTTGCCCGCCAGCATGGCCGGGCAGCCGCTCACGCTGGCCCTGGGCAAGATTGACGACGCCGACAGCACGTATGTGAACGGCGTGCGCGTGGGCGCCACCAACGGCTATCAGCTGGCGCGCAGCTACCCCGTGCCGGCTGGGCTGCTGCGGCCGGGCCGCAACGTCATTGCGGTGCGCGTAGTGGACACCGGCGGCGGGGGCGGCATCACGGGTGAGCCGGGCGAGGTGGCGCTGCGCGGGGCTAGCCAGACGCTGCCGCTGGCCGGGGCCTGGCAATACCAGGTGGGGCTAGCCCCCCAGGACCAGCCCGCGCCGCCCGTACCCGGCGGGGCCGAGCACGCGCCCACCACGCTCTACAACGGCATGATAGCGCCGCTGCAACCGTATGCGCTAAAGGGAGTTATCTGGTATCAGGGTGAGAGTAATGCCGACCGCGCGGCGCAGTACCGCACGTTGTTTCCGGCGCTCATTGCCGACTGGCGCCGGCACCGGCAGCAGCCTGATTTACCTTTCCTATGGGTGCAGCTGGCCAGTTACATGGCCGCCCTGCCTCAGCCCGCGGAGTCGGCCTGGGCCGAGCTGCGCGAGGCGCAGGCCCTGGCGCTGCAAGTGCCGCACACGGGGCTAGCCACTGCCATCGACATTGGCGAGGCCAATGACATTCACCCGCACAACAAGCAGGAGGTAGGCCGCCGCCTAGCGCTGGCCGCCGAACACGCGGCCTACGGCGATAATAACGTACTGTACAGCGGGCCACAGTATGCCAGTATGGCCCCGGCAGGCGCGGCCGTGCGGCTGAAGTTCAGCCACGTGGGCGCGGGGCTAGCTGTGAAAAATGGGGCCGCGTTGCAAGGCTTTGCCGTGGCGGGGGCCGACCATAAATTTCACTGGGCCACGGCTAGGGTGGTGGGCAACGAGGTGGAGGTACAGAGCCCCGCCGTGCCCCAGCCGGTGGCCGTGCGCTACGATTGGGCCGACAACCCCAACGGCAACCTCACCAATAAAGAGAGCTTGCCCGCCTTGCCCTTCCGCACCGATACCTGGCCGCTGACCACGGCCGGCCGCAATTAGCTTTTTTCACCGAACTGTTTTTTCTTCTTCATGCCAAAACTCTTCGCGGCGCTGCTCGGCCTGAGCGCGCTGGTGGCCACCGCCGCCCTGGGCCAAACGCCGGCCGCCCCGGCTAGCCCCGCTGACCTCGTGAACCCGCTAATGGGCACCGACTCGAAGCCCGACTTTTCCAACGGCAACACCTACCCGGCCATCGTGCGGCCCTGGGGCATGAACTGCTGGCTGCCCCAAACCGGCAAAATGGGCGACGGCTGGGCCTACCAGTACGGGGCCGATAAAATCTGGGGCTTCAAGCAAACGCACCAGCCCTCGCCGTGGATGAACGACTACGGCCAGTTTTCCCTGATGCCCGGCACCGGCAAGCTCAAGGTGGACGATGCCACCCGGGGCAGTTGGTTTTCGCACAAGGCCGAAACCGCCCGGCCCTATTACTACAGCGTGTACCTCGCTGATTATGACCTCACCACCGAGATAACGCCTACCGAGCGGGCCGCCCGCTTCCGCTTCACGTTCCCCAAAACGGACAGCGCCTGGGTCGTGCTCGACGCCCTCGACAAGGGCTCGATGGTGAAGGTGCTGCCCGACCAAAAGCGCATCATCGGCTACACCACCCGCAACAGCGGCGGCGTGCCGGCCAATTTCAAAAACTACTTCATCATCGAGTTCGACCACGCGTTCACGGCTAGCCAGGTGTTCAACGGCAAGGCCCTGGCCGCCGGCGCCACCGAAGTCACGGCCGACCACGCGGTAGCCGCCGTGAGCTTCCGTACCCGCAAGGGTGAGCAGGTGCAGGCTAGGGTCGCCTCGTCGTTTATCAGCGCTGAGCAGGCCGAGCGCAATCTGCAAGAGATTGGCAATGATGATTTTGAAACGGTAAAGCAGAAAGGCAAAGCCGCCTGGAACGACGTGCTGGGCCGCATTGCCGTGGAGGGTGGCACCGACGTGCAGCAGCGTACCTTCTACTCATGCCTGTACCGGGCCTTGCAGTTTCCGCGCCGGTTTTATGAGCTCGATGCCAGCGGGCAGCCGGTGCACTACAGCCCCTTCAATGGTCAGGTGCGCCCCGGCTACCTCTACACCGATACGGGCCTGTGGGATACCTTCCGGGCGCTATTCCCGCTGCTGAACCTCGTTTATCCCGAAGAAAACGCCAAGATGCAGGCCGGCCTGGCCAACGACTACCGCGAGGGTGGCTGGCTGCCCGAGTGGGCTAGCCCCGGTTATCGCAACGTAATGGTGGGCAACAACTCGGCCTCGGTGGTGGCAGAAGCCTACCTCAAAGGCGTGCGCCCGGCCGATGCCGCCGACGCCAACGTGCTCTACGAGGCGCTCATCAAGGATGCCAACCATGCCGGGCCGCTCACGGCCGTGGGCCGCGCCGGGGTGGAGTACTACAACAAGCTCGGCTACGTGCCTTACGATGTAAAAATCAATGAGAACGCGGCCCGCACCCTCGAATATGCCTACGACGACTTCGCCATTGCGCAGCTAGCCAAGGCGCTGGGCAAACCTAAGAAGGAAATCGACCTCTACACCAAGCGTAGCCAGAACTACCGTAAGCTGTTTGACCAGCAAACCGGCCTGATGCGCGGGCGCAACCAAAACGGCACGTTCGAGACGCCGTTCAATCCCTTCAAGTGGGGCGATGCCTTCACCGAGGGCAACTCGTGGCACTACACGTGGTCGGTGTTTCACGATGTGCAGGGGCTGATGAATATAATGGGCGGCCGCCAGAAGTTTGCGGCCACGCTGGACTCGGTATTCACCCTGCCGCCCACGTTTGACGACAGCTACTACGGCGGGGTCATTCATGAAATCAGGGAGATGCAGGTGGCCGACATGGGCCAGTACGCCCACGGCAACCAGCCGGCGCAGCACGTCATTTACCTCTACAACTATGCCGCCGAGCCCTGGAAGGCCCAGTACTGGACCCGCGAGGTGCTCAACCGCCTCTACCGCCCCACGCCCGACGGCTACTGCGGCGACGAGGACAACGGCCAGACTTCGGCCTGGTACGTGTTTTCGGCGCTGGGCTTCTATCCCGTGTGCCCCACCACCGACCAGTACGTGCTAGGCGCCCCGCTCTTTCCCAAGGCCACCCTGCACCTGCCCGGCGGCCACGACGTGGTGCTGAATGCCCCCGCTAACAGCGCCGACAACCGCTACATCAACCACCTCACGGTGAACGGCCAGGACTACTCGCGCAACTGGCTTAGCCACAGCGAGCTGGTGAGAGGCGCCACGCTGAACTTCGACATGGCCCCGCAGCCGAACAAGGTGCGCGGCACCCAGCCGGGCGACGCGCCATTTTCGATGTCGAAGGCTAAATAGTCGGGCCTTATAGCGTTACCGCAGAGGTACGCCGAGAAAAACCGCTGAGGTTCGCTGAGTTGTTCAACGTAGAACTCAGCGAACCTCAGCGGTTTTTTCTCGGCGTACCTCTGCGGGAAAAATCGTTGCTAGGCCACTTCCGTCACCCGCACTTTCACGCCTTTAATCTTGGCGCCATTGAGCTTCTCCAGCAGCTCGGCAGCTTGCTTGCGCGGCACGGCTACGTAGGAGTAAAAGTCGAAGACTTCGATGCGGCCCACGGTGTGGTGCTCCAGCCCACCGACTTTCACGAAGGCGCCGACCAGGTCATGGGCGCTCACTTTGTGCTTCTTGCCGGCCGTGACGTGCAGGGTGATGGTTTCCGGGCGGGGCAGCTTATTGGCGGCGTTGGCGGGTGGGAGCGGGGCCGGCTTGAGGCGGGCCCACTGAGCGGCCTGGGCGGCGGGCCAGCTTTGCACGCGGGTTTGCTCGGGCGGGGTGGCTAGCAGGTGGGCGGTGCCGGCCACGCCGGCTCGCGCCGTGCGCCCGGCCCGGTGCTGGAAGGTTTCGGCATCGTGCGGCAGGTCGTATTGAATAACCGTATCGAGGGCCGGCACGTCGATGCCGCGGGCAGCTACATCAGTAGCTACCAGAGCCTGGGCCGAGTTGTTGCGGAGCTTCATCAGGGCTTTGTCGCGCTCGGGCTGGGGCAGCTTGCCGTGCAGCACCTCGGCGGCCACGCCCCGGCCGCGCAGAAACTGGGCCAGCTCCTCCACCTTGTCGCGGGTGTTGGCGAAGATGAGCGTCTGGCCCGTGCCGGGCTGCTGCAGTAGGTGGTAGAGGGCGGCGGGCTTTTCCTCTACGGCATTTAGCACGTGGCCGCGCAGGGTGAGTGAGGCGGGCAGGGCATCGCCAGTTATTTCACCGTTGAGGCCGCCGGCGGCCGTCAGCATGCGGGGGCGAGTGAGGTAGTCGCGCACTAGGCCCATCACCTTATCGGGCATCGTAGCCGAGAACAGCAGCGTCTGCCGGCGGCGCGGCAAGCGACTGATGATGGTTGCCATCTCCTCCTGAAACTTCAGGTCGAGTAGCTTGTCGGCCTCATCCAGTACCAATACTTTCAATTGGTTAGGAATGATGTTGCGCTTTTCGAGGTGGTCGAGCAGGCGGCCGGGCGTGGCAACTACCACGTGGGGCGTTTGCTGCAAGGTCTGCACTTCGTCGCGCATGGCGTGGCCACCGTAGAGGGCTGCCACGCGCAGGCCGGGTGCCGCCATGTACTTGCCCAGGCTCTTGAGGGCCTCGCGCACTTGTAGGGCCAGCTCGCGGGCGGGCACCAGCACGATGGCCTGCACGGCCTTGGCGCTAGGGTCAATCTGCGAGAGGATGGCTAGCCCGTAGGCGGCGGTTTTGCCCGAGCCGGTGGGGGCTTGGCCGGCCACGTCCTGCAAGTCGAGGGCAGGGCCGAGCACCAGCGCCTGCACGGGCGTGGGGTGGGTAAAATTCAGCTCGGCCAAGCCTTGTAGGAGTTCGGGCGAGAGGTTGAAATCGGAAAACGAGGCCGGGGCGGCAGAGTCAGCTTGCATAGCGCAAAGGTACGGCCCCGAAAAATGGGGAGTCAGAAAGCTAAAGAAGATAGCCAGCTAGCCTTAGGATGGCGGGTTTGCCCAAGCTAACAAGCGAAACCCTTGGCCAGGTGGCTATTTTAGTATTGATTGCACAATCGTTTGTGTAGATTTGTGGCGACCAGTAATAACTTAGATAGTTGACCAGTCACTAAGTCAATTTCTTACGGGCATCCTTACGCGCGGTACCATGACAAAGTCGCCTAGCTCACGACGAGTGAATCCTATAAACCGTATGTATGGTGCTTGCGGTACTGCTGGGCGCTGGCTAGCGGCAGCTGTGCTGCTGCTAGCCAGCAGTGGCCAACTGGCCTGGGGGCAAGCCCGGCCCTTCAAAACTGAGAAGATTCTGTACGGCGTAGCGTACTACGACGAGTATATGCCCTACGACCGCCTCGACCGGGACGTGTCAATGATGAAGGCGGCTGGTATCAATGTGGTGCGCATTGCCGAATCGACCTGGGGCACCCTGGAGCCGCAACCCGATGTATATGACTTTCATCACATTGACCGGGTGCTGGCGGCCATGCACAGGGCGGGTATCGGGGTTATTATCGGCACGCCCACCTATGCCGTGCCCACTTGGCTAGCCCGCCAGCACCCCGATGTGCTGGCCATCACCAGCCGGGGGCCAAACCAGTATGGCGCCCGCCAGAACATGGATATTACCAACGAGCACTACCGCGAGCGCTCGGAAAAGGTCATCCGAAAGCTGCTGGAGCACGTGAAAGACCACCCGGCTATTATTGGCTACCAGGTCGATAATGAAACGAAGGCCTACGGTACCAGCGGCCCCCATGTGCAGGCGCAGTTTGTGGCCTACATGCAGCGGCGCTACCCCAGCCTCGATAGCCTGAACCGGGCGCTGGGCCTCAACTATTGGAGCAACCGCATCAATTCCTGGGCCGATTTTCCGTCGGTAAACGGCAGCATCAATGCCAGCCTCAACGGCGAGTTTGCCCGCTTTCAGCGGCAGCTCGTCACCGACTTTCTGGCCTGGCAGGCCGCCATTGTGCGCGAATACAAGAAGCCGGGCCAGTTTATTACCCAAAACTTCGATTTTGACTGGTGGGGCCACACCTACGGCATTCAGCCCGAGGTCAACCACTTTGCGGCGGCGCGGGCGCTCGACGTGGCGGGCTGCGATATCTACCACCCTAGCCAGGACGAGTTGACGGGGCTGGAAATCTCGTTTGGCGGCGACGTGGCGCGCGGTATGAAGTGCGGGCAAAACTACCTGGTACTGGAAACCGAGGCGCAGGGGTTTCCGCAGTGGACGCCCTATCCTGGGCAGCTGCGGCTGCAGGCTTTCAGCCACCTCGCTTCAGGGGCCGATATGGTGGAATACTGGCACTGGAGCAGCATTCACAACTCGGCCGAGACGTATTGGAAAGGCGTGCTTAGTCACGATTTGCAGCCCAATGCCATTTATGACGAGGTCAAAACCATTGGGGCCGACATGCAGCGCCTGGGGCCGCACCTGCTGCATTTGCAAAAGAAAAACCAGGTGGCCGTGTTGTTCAGCAACGACGCGCTGACCGGTTTCAATGCCTTTGGGCCGGGCGGGGGGCCGGGGCGCAGCTACAACGGCGTGCTGCGCCAGCTCTACGACGAGCTGTATAAGCTGAACGTAAGCGTGGATTTTGTAGACCCCACTAGCCCCCGCCTGGAGCAATACAAGCTGCTGGTGGTGCCCGCCCTGTACGCCGCCCCCGACAGCCTGCTGCGCCGCCTCAACGCCTACGTGCGGCGCGGTGGGCACGTGGTGTACACCTACAAGAGTGGCTTTGCTAACCAAGACGATAAGGTGCGCACCACTACCCAGCCGGGCCTGCTTGCCGAGGCCTGTGGCGTGCGCTACGACGAGTTTACGGAGCCGCGCAACGTGGTGCTGAAGAGCGATTATTTCCAGCTAGGGGAGGGCGCGGGCAAAATAGAGAACTGGATGGAACTGCTCACCCCCACCACGGCTAAGGTGCTGGCTCGCTACGACCACCCGGCCTGGGGGCAGTACGCCGCCATCACCGAAAACCAGTACGGCCAGGGCCTGGCCACCTACATTGGGTGCCGACTCACACCCGCCCTAACTCGCACAGTGCTGGCCGATGCCGTGCGCAAAGCCGGCCTCTGGGGCCCCGACCAGCAGCTCACGTTTCCACTCATCACCAAGGCCGGGACCAACCAGCGCGGCCACCTGCTGCACTACTACTTCAACTACTCGGCTCAGCCCCAGGCGCTACGCTATCCGCACCGCAAGGGCACCGAGCTGCTGGCTGGCCGCAGCCTGGCCGCAGGCACCGAGTTGCGCCTGCCGGCCTGGGGCTTTGCCATTGTGGAGGAGGAATAGGGCTAGTGGTTCACTGTTTTTAGAAATTTAGTATGTTGATAGCCAAAAAGATACTGCCGCTTGTGTGCCTCGGCCTACTGCCGGGCCTAGCCCTGGCCCAGCGCCCCGCCCCAAAAACCGACTTCCACCAGTGGGCCGCCACGCCCCCGATGGGCTGGAACAGCTGGGACTGCTACGGCCCCACCGTGACCGAGGCCGAGGTGAAGGCCAACGCCGACTACATGGCCAAGCACCTGAAGGCCAGCGGCTGGGAATACGTGGTGGTCGATATCCGCTGGTACGTGGGCAACGACACTGCCCACGGCTACAACGAAAAAGACCCCGACTGGAACCTCGACCAGTACGGCCGCTTCGTACCCGCACCCAACCGCTTTCCCTCGGCGGCGGGCGGGCAGGGCTTCAAGCCGCTGGCCGATTATCTGCATCGCCAGGGGCTGAAGTTTGGCATTCACATTATGCGTGGGGTGCCGGTGCAGGCGGTGCAGCGCCGCCTGCCCATCAAGGGTACCCAACTCACGGCGGCCGACATTTATACCAAAGAGGGCAGTGCCGCTGGCTGCACGACATGTACACGGTGGTGGCCGACCGCCCGGGCGCGCAGGAGTATTACAACTCGCTGTTTGAGCTGTACGCCAGCTGGGGGCTCGATTTTGTGAAGATAGACGACCTCTCGGAGCCCTACCACGCGGCCGAGATAGAGCTGATTCGCAAGGCTATTGACCGCACGGGGCGCAAAATCGTGCTTAGCATGTCGCCGGGCGAAACGCCGATTGCCGATGCCCGCCACGCCCAGCAGCACGCCAATATGTGGCGCACCGTGGGCGATTTTTGGGATAGCTGGGAGCAGCTGAAAGAGCATTTCGAGGTCTGCAACCGCTGGAGCCCCTACACCATGTCCGGCGCCTGGCCCGATGCCGACATGCTGCCGCTCGGCCGCCTGGGCATCCGGGCCGAGCGCGGTGACGACCGCCCCACGCGCTTTACCAAAGACGAGCAGCGCACGCTGATGACGTTGTGGAGTGTATTCCGTTCGCCGCTAATGTTTGGCGGCGACCTGCCCAGCAACGACGCCGCTACGCTGGCGCTGCTCACCAACCCGCGGGTGCTGGCCGTGAACCAGCACAGCACCCACGGCCGCCAGCTGTGGCGGCGCGGCGACCTGGTGGCCTGGACGGCCGACGACCCCGCCACCGGCGCCAAGTACCTGGCCGTCTTCAACGCCCAGGACCAGCAGCCTGCCCCCGCCAGCGCGGCGGCTGGGGCTAGCCCGGTGCTCAGCCGGCAGCAGCCCCAGGCCACGCTCGATGTGGACATCACCGGCGCCCAGAAGCTGTACCTGGTGGTGCGTGACGGCGGCGACGGCTCGGCCTGGGACCACGCCGACTGGCTGAACCCGACCCTAGCCTTTGGGCCAACGACGACCAAGAGCCTGACTGACCTGCCCTGGCAAAGCGCCACCGCAGGCTGGGGCCAGGCCACGGTAAACAAGAGCGTGAGCGGCGGCGCGCTGCGCGTGGCTGGCCAAACCTATGCGGCCGGCATCGGCACCCACGCCAATTCGGTGCTGACCTACGCACTGCCGACCGGCGCCACCCGCTTCCGGGCCACAGTGGGCCTCGACGAGGCCGCCGCTGGCCAGAATACCGGTGGTACCTTACAATTTCTGGTGTATACGACTAGCCCCTTGCTGCCCGCCCCAGCCGATTCGGTGCAAGTGCCCGTGTCGATGGCCGACCTGGGCCTACCCGCCGGCAGCACCGTGCAAGACCTGTGGAGCGGCCGGTCGCTAGGCCCGGCCGGCAGCACCCTGGCGCCCTACGTGCGCCGCCACGGCGCCGTGCTCTACCGCATTTCGCCGCCCCGCGGGGCTAGTCGCCGCTAGGTTTTTGACACGAAAAAGAGTGGGGCCGCCGGGTATTTTTCTAACTGGCGGGCCCACTCTTTTTCGTCTAGACTACTTGCCGGGCGTGGCCAGGCCGGCGGGCACCACGCCCTCGGTGGTCATTTGCACGCGGCGCAGGGTGTTGTCTTTATTGTAAAACAGCTTGTCGATGCACACCGAGCGGTGGAAGCTGCTGCCGTGGGTATTGAGAGCACCGTTGTGGTAAATGAAATACCACTGGCTCTTAAACTCAATGATGCTCTGGTGGTTGGTGTTCGAGTTGCCGGCCACCTCATTCAGCAGTCCCTTGTATTCCCAGGGGCCCTCGAGGCTGCGGCTCATGGCGTAGGCAATTTTTTCGGGAAACCCGGTGGCGTAGCTCAGGTAGTACCAGCCTTGGCGCTTGTGCAGCCAGGGCGCCTCGGTGTAGCGCGGCAGCGTGGTGATGGGGTGGATGGGGCCGTCGAGCTCCGTCATGTTGGGCTTGAGCTTGGCCCAGTAGCACACGGTGTTGCCCCAGTAGAGGTAAGCCTGCCCCTTGTCATCTAGATATACCGTAGGGTCAATATCATCCCAGCCGATGCCGGTGGCCTTGGTCATGTCGTTGGTAATGAGGGCCGAGCCCCTGGCGTCCTTAAACGGGCCGGTGGGGCTGTCGCTCACGGCCACGCCAATGGCCTTGCCACCGATAGTGCCATGCTCCACGGCCGCGTACCAGTAAAACTTGCCGCCCCGCTCAATTACCTGCGAGGCCCAGGCGTCGGCCTTGGCCCAAGCAAAGGCCTGCACGTTGAGCGGCGAAGGGTGCTCGGTCCAGTGCACCATATCGGTGCTGGAATAACAGAGCCACTCCTTCATAAAGTACCACTCTTTGCCGGGCGGCGGGTCGTCGTGGCCGGTGTAGAGGTACACCGTGCCTTGGTGCACCAGCGCCGCCGGGTCGGCCGTGTACTTGTCGCGGATGATGGGGTTGCCATACACCGGCAGCGAGGTAGGGGCTGCCACGGACACGGGCTGGTCGGGGTTGCCGGCACCGGCCGGCGCCTGGGCCAGCACCGGGCTGGCGGCGAGCAGCAGGCCTAGCAGCTGCGTAGGCACAAAGCCCAAAGGGTTAGAAGAACGCACGTTGAGGGGAGGAGAAAAATGAGTAGGAAGACGAGCGGCTGCGCTAGTGATAAGGAAAAGTGCTCCCTTGCTGGCGCAGCCAGGTCGGGCACTAAATGGCTGATTAGCCAGGATAAACTTCAATCGGCGTGCAAAGTACACAAACGATTGTGTTTATTTGTGACCTGCTACTAACCACCTAGCGGTTTGCCTTCCGGCGGCGCTTAGTTCAACTCTACATCTAAATGAAGCTCCCGCGTCTTTCAAAAAGCTTAGCCAACAGTAAGTGGCGCATCGTTGGGGCGCTGCTGCTGAGCCTGCTGGCCCAGGTGGCGATGGCGGCCCCGCCTGCTCCCAGTGCCTATTTGTTTGTGTATTTCACCGGCAACGCCAAGGCCGAAGAAGCTATCCGCTTTGCGCTGAGCCCCGATGGCTACCACTTCACGGCCCTGAACGGTGACCGGCCGGTTATCAGCTCGGCGGCTATCAGCCGGACGGGCGGCGTGCGCGACCCGCACATTTTGCGCGGCGCCGATGGCAAGACGTTTTACATGACCGCTACCGATATGGTATCGGCCCAGGGCTGGAGCTCCAACCGCGGGCTGGTGCTGCTCAAGTCGACCGACCTGGTACACTGGACCTCCAAGGCCATTCACTTCCCGGAGCGCTACGCCAAGCAGGACGACCTAAAGCGGGTGTGGGCGCCGCAGACCATCTACGACCCGGTAGCGAAGAAATATATGGTGTATTTCTCGCTGCAATACGGCTCGGAGCCCGATAAAATCTACTACGCCTACGCCAACAAGGACTTTACCGACCTCGAAGGCGAGCCCAAGCAGCTGTTTTTTTCGCCCACCAATGGCTCGTGCATCGATGGCGACATCGTGGCCAAGGACGGTAAGTACTACCTGTTTTTCAAGACGGAAGGCAATGGCAACGGCATCAAGGTGGCCGTGTCGGACAAGCTGACCAGCGGCTACGTGCTGCGCGACAAGTACGTGCAGCAAACTGCTAGCCCGGTGGAAGGCGCCGGCACGTTTAAGCTCAACAACTCGCCCGATTACATCCTGATGTACGACATGTACACCTCGGGCCGCTACCAGTTTACGCGCACCCGCGACCTGGAGCACTTCACGGTAGTCGACCAGGACGTGCAAATGAATTTTCACCCGCGTCACGGCACGGTGCTGCCCATCACGGCGGCCGAGGGCGCCCGGCTGGCCGCCCGCTGGCTAGCCCCCGCCGCCGTGCTGCCCACCGCCAACAACCCCGCCCTGCGGCCCAACAATACGGTAGTCGACACGGTGGCCCACACGGCTACGTTTCTGGCCGTGCCAGGCACCCGGCTAGCCTCCTTCGACCCCGGCTTGGCAGCGTTGCCCGGCGTGTGCGTATCGCCCGTCGGCCCCCAAGACTTCAGTAAGGGGCCCGTGCGCTACACCGTGGCCGTGGGCAGCCGCACGCAGACGTTTGCCGTGGCCGTGCACGACTACCACAACCCCGCCCTGACCGGCTATTATGCCGACCCCGACATCCTGTACGTGCCGCAGGCCAAGCGCTTTTACCTCTACCCAACCAGCGACGGCTTCAATGGCTGGTCGGGCACGTATTTCAAGGCCTTTTCCTCGCCCGACCTCGTGCACTGGCGCGACGAGGGTGTGATTCTGGACCTGCCCAAGCAAGTGAGCTGGGAAAAGACGCGCGCCTGGGCGCCTACCATGCTAGCCCAAACCGCCCCCGGCGGGGCCACTCGCTACGCCTTCTACTTCTGCGCGGGCGCCAAAATCGGCGTGGCGCTAGGCAACTCGCCCACCGGGCCGTTTACCGATTCGGGCCAGCCCCTGCTCAATAAATTACCTGAGGGTGTGAAGGGCGGACAGCAGATTGACCCGGCGGCCTTCCACGACCCGCAGAGCGGCAAAAACTACCTCTACTGGGGCAATGGCTACATGGCCGGCGCCGAGCTGGCCGACGACCTTACTAGCCTCAAGCCTGGCTCCACGCGGGTGCTCACGCCCGACGCTACGTTTCGTGAGGGCGCCTACGTGTTCTTCCGTAAGGGCACCTACTACTTCTTGTGGAGCGAAGACGACACCGGCAGCCCCAACTACCGGGTGCGCTACGGCACGGCCACCTCGCCGCTAGGCCCCATCACGATACCAAGCAATAACTTGGTAATCAGCAAAGAGCCGGCAGCCGGTATCTACGGCACGGGCCACAACTCGGTCATTCAGGTGCCGGGGCGCGACGAGTGGTACATCGTCTATCACCGCTTCACCTACCCGCAGGGCATCACGATGAAAGGCCCCGGCTTTCACCGCGAGGTGTGCCTCGACCGGCTTGAGTTCAACGCCGACGGCAGTATCCGGCTGGTGGTACCTACGCAGGCCGGCATTGCGCCGGTGCAGCTGCCCTAGCCCGGCCTAGTGCGGAGGGTGCGTCCTGGCCTCGTCGTTTACATCCACCAGGCGGTAGCGCACGGCCGTTTTCTTGGGCCGGATGTCGAGTCCCACGTGGTGGGCGTAGGCCCAGGTAAAGGCCGCGCCGAAGTAGAATATCATGGCCGAGTAGAACACAAACAGCAGCACCAGTACCGAGCTGGCGGCCGGGCCGTAGATGGGGCCCAGGTCGCGCCCCACCAGCAGCTGGCCCAGCACGCGCTCGCCCAGCTCAATGAGCACGGCCGTGAGCAGCGCCCCGCGCCGCACCGCCCGCCAGGGCACTTTGGCCGCGCTCAGGGTGCGAAACACAAAGCCGCACCACGCTGCTAGAATGAGCAGGCTCACCAAAAAATTGAGCACCCAAATGACGTAAAAGGCAAACGTGACGTCGAAATCCGACACGAAATCGGCAAAGAGCGCCAGGGCCGCATCGGCCGAAAAAGCCAGTACCGACAGCCCGGCCGTGGCCAGCAGCACGCCCGCCGAGCGCACTCGCTCGCGCAGCGCCACCGACACCTGGCTGGTTTGGCGGCGGGGCCGTACGTGCCACAATTGATTGAGCGAGTGCTGAATAACAGTAAATAGGGTAGTGGCAATAAATACCAGGAACCCGAACCCTAGCCAGGTAAGGAGCCGGTTGCGGCCGGCGTGGGCCACGTTGTGCACCGTCTGGGCCACCAAGCCGGTGGCGGTGCTGCCGATAACCTCGCCGAGCTTGGTGAGCAGCATCATGCGGGCGCCCCGGGCCGAGTATAGCGAGCCCAGCAGCTGCACCAGGATGATGAGAATGGGCGGCAGCGCAAACGAGGTAAAGAACGCCGTGGCCGCCCCTAGCCGCAGTGGGTCGTTGGCGCCGAGCTCGCGGGCGGCGCGGCGCGCCAGCAGCCACAGCTCGACCCACCACGGGAGGCGACGCGGCGCGGGCAACGGAACAGAAGATGAAACCTTAGCCATGAGAAACTTAACGCCGGGGCGACAACATTTTGCGCCCAGCGGGGTACAAAGGGCGGCCGCCTGGTAGCCCGGCCCACTGCCCGCCCGGCAGCCGGGCGCGCTACTAACACGAACTCCCCGCGGCTAGTTACGCATGACTATCACTTCCATCTCCGCTACTGGGGTGCGGGCTCTGCCCGAGCCCCCGCCCCGCACCTGGATTCAGCGCCGGCTGGTCGACCCATTTCTAAGCTTGCTCAAGGCCGGCCTGGCGCCGGGCCGCCTGGCCCTCACGGCCGGTCTGGGCGTGGCCTTCGGGCTAGCCCCCACCTTTGGCATCACCACGCTAGTGAGCACGGCCGTGGCTTTGCGCCTCAAGCTCAACGTGGCGGCCATGCAGCTCGTGTGCCACGTGCTGAGCCCGTTGCAGCTCATTCTGCTGCTGCCTTTTCTGCGCTGGGGCGCCACCCTGCTCGGTCAGGGCCGCGAAGTGGCGCACCTGAGCATGGCCCAAATCAAGCACATGGTGAAAAGCGATGGCTGGGGCCACGTGCTGCACCTGCTGTGGCGGGCCGAGCTGGGTGCCCTTATGATTTGGGCCGTGGCCTCGGTGCCAGTGGTGCTAGGCCTCTATGTGGGCCTGCGGCCGTTGTTTCGCAAATTCATTAAGCGCCAGGAGGAAGAGGAAGTTGTCGTGGTAACTTAAACACGCCGGTTGCACAGAAAAGCAGCTCGCTGCCTACAAACAAAAGCCCGCCCTGCTTAGCTAAGCAGGGCGGGCTTTTTGGTAGCTATTGCTAGCCGTGGGTGTAGCTACGCCGTGTAAACCGGGGTCACCTCGGGCTGCTGGAAGTAGGGGTTCACGCCCTGGTCCGAAGTCAGGTCGAGCAACATCAAATCAACGTGCTGGAACGTGCCGGTGCGGCCTTCCAGCGCGGGGCCGAGCTGCTGCATAAACTCGGGGTCGTGGCTTACGGTGTCGAAGCCCAGCAGCAGGCGCGGCGGCTGGCTGTCGTCGCCCACCAGCTGCATCTGCGCCACGTAGATGGCCTTGATATCAGCGTTGTCGGCCCCAAACTGGGCTAGCGACTCGGCCAGGCCCTCGGGCAGCTCGGGGGCGCTCAGGGTCACCTGGGCATCGGCGGGCATGCCGCCGCCCTGGGTGAGCTGGCCCGTGAGCAGGGCCGTGATTTCGGCGGCGGGCAGCAGCTTGCCGGCCGGCGAGAAGGGGTTCAGCACGCAGTCCTGGCCCTGGGTCATGGCAAAAAACGCCTGGCCCGGAATGGGCGTCCAGGCGATGGTGCTGGCATCCATGCCGCCATCGCTGAGGCGCGCCTCGGAGGTGAAGATGGGCAGGCGGCCGTCTTGCAGCACTTGCAGCTGAATCTGCTGGCCTTCGGTGAGCTCTACCTGGCCGGTGCCGACGGTTTCGTCGGGGGCCAGCACCATCAGGATATTCTCCTGCAGCAGCGCCTGGTAGAAGGCC
The DNA here is from genome assembly GCF_017571525.1 of Hymenobacter sp. BT559. Taxonomy (GTDB): domain Bacteria; phylum Bacteroidota; class Bacteroidia; order Cytophagales; family Hymenobacteraceae; genus Hymenobacter; species Hymenobacter ginsengisoli. The sequence goes on from NZ_JAGETY010000018.1 coordinate 54,587, forward strand.
GGGCGGGCATTCTCATCAATGGGGGCTAGCAGCAGCAAGTGCTCAAGCACGTTTTGGGGCTCAAACGGAAACTCGGGAGCCGGCGGGGGGGCTAGCGGGCCCTGGCCCTGCGGCATGGGGGGCATAGGCGGAATTTGGGGCGTCGGCTCGGCCGGGGCTACGTACTTGGAGCCCTGGTAGCGGGGGCCGCTTTTAGGCGCCGCAGCGGCCGCGTCGTCGGCCGCGGGGGCGTTGGGCGCCGGGGTGGGAGGGGTGGCCGGGGCCGATTCAGGTTTTTTTAGAAAGTCGAAGAGACCCATCGCAAGGGAAAAATTAGCGTGATAAGCAAAGGTAAAGGTAGGCTAGCGCACGGCACAGGCCCGTAGTTCGGCTTCGGTGCCGGCTATGGTGCGCAGGCCGCCTGGGCCGGGGTGGTTGCCCCAGTGCCCTTCAATAAAGTTAAGCAGATTGGTGACCTGCGCCGGCGAGAGCTGGTGGTGCGTGGTCGTGTCTTGCACGCCTAGCATGAGCTGGTTGTAGCTCACGCCATTTACCACGATGGGCCCATTCAGGCCATAGCGCACAATGCAGGCGAGCTGGCCAGGGTGCTGGGCCAGGTAATCGGAGCCGGCCAGCGGCGGTATCAGCTGCCCGATGCCCTGGCCCTGCTCGCCGTGGCAGCCCGAGCAGTGCTGCACATACAACCGCTCGCCCTGATGCTGCTTGTTGGTAAAGCAACTCGGTAAGGTCAGCAAAGTGGGTAGCAGCAGCGCCGCCAGGCAGCGGCCAAGGGAAGAAGCAGTCATGAAAAGCAAAATAAAGTCGGGGCCGAGGTTTGAGCCGCTCAGGGCGTGAGGTGGCAAGCCGGGCCGGCCGTACTTTGTCCACTCACGCTAGCCCCCACTACCTTATGAGCGGCGAAACCAACCTGCCCACCTTGCTGCGGCAAATGACTCCCGTGCTGCAGGAGGGGACCTATGTTTTTTGCACCGTTGCGGCCGATTATCAGCTACCCCTGGCCGAGGTGCTGGGCACCTTCCGCGAAGCCGAAGGCCTCACGCTCATTCTTCCGCAGGCTACGGCCGACAGGCTAGGCCTGCCCTACGACTACGAGGCGGCCTGGCTCACGCTGCAGGTGCACTCGTCGCTGGCCGCCGTAGGGCTCACGGCGGCTTTTGCACAGGCGTTGGCCGGGGCTGGCCTCAGCTGCAACGTAGTAGCTGGCTACTACCACGACCACCTTTTTGTGGCGCGCCCCGATGCCGAGCGCGCCCTGCAGGTGCTGCGGCAGCTTGCGGCCAGTGCCTGAGCGCGAAGGGGCCTAGCGGGCGGCCGTGACCGGCTGGCTGTGCCGGGCCTGCACCTCGGCCAGCAGCACGGGCAGCTGCCGGATAAGTGTGTTGACGGCCACGGGGTTAAGGCCGTCGTAGGCGCCGCGCACGTAGCCCTGGTCGTCTACGAGGGCTAGCGCGCCGCTATGGGCAATGCCCCCGGGAGCCTTCAGGTCGGTTTCGGCGGCGGCCTGGTAGTTGTTGGCCAGCTTATAGGCGGCGGGGCGGTCGGGGGTGCGCAAAAAGCGCCAGGTGCTGCCCGGGGCATTTACTCCTAGCCGACGGGCGTAGTCGGCCAGTACTGCCTGCGTATCGTGCTCGGGGTCAATAGTAAACGACACAAATACCACGTTCGGATTATTGGCAAACTGCTTGTACACGCGCAGCAGCTCGCTCTGCATTCTGGGGCAGATGCCGGGGCAGGTAGCGAAGAAAAAATCGGTCACGTAGACCTTGCCTGCCAGGCTTTTAGTAGACACCTGCTTGCCCTCCTGGTCGGGCAGGCTGAAGGCGGGCACCGGCTTTTTGCCTTGGGCACCCAGGTAGGGCAGCGTAGCCGAAGTGGAGTCTTCGGCGGTATCCATGTGCACATCGGCAATGCCGGTATCGTCGGTGGCCGGGGTGACGCAGCCAGCCAGGGCCAGCAGGCCCGCTAGGGGCAGATATTTCAAAAACATAAGACGCTAAACAAGGCAACAATGAACTGGCAGCCGGCCCTACAACTAAACCGCGTCGGGCGTCCCGACGTTCGCCTGGGGCGGGCTTGCCGGGTGGGTTATTTGGGCTGAGCAGCGGTGGGGGCGGGGGCCGCAGCCTTGGGCGCCGTGGCACGGCCTAGCGTAGCCTGCGCCGAGTCGAGGGTGGTGCGCAGCTGCTGCTCGATGGCCGTGAGCTGCTTCTGCTGGTCTTGCAGGTAAGCCAGGCGCTGGGCGGCCGGCGCGGCGCTGTCGGGGGCCTGGTACTGGTGCATCCAGGTCATCATGGCGCGGTCGGCGGTCTGCATCTTGGCCTGAATGGGCGCGCTGGCGGGCACTTTAGCGGCCGTAAGCTGGGCCTTGAGGGCAAAAAGGCGCTCGGTTTGCTGCATAGCCAGTTCGTGGTGGGCCAGCAGGCTGTCTTCGAGGGCGTGGGCCTGCGCGGCGGGCGAGGCGGCTTCGGGGGTGGCAGAGGCGGTGGTATTCCGGGAGCCGCAGCCCGGCAGCACGCCCAGACTCAACAAGCCAAACGCCGCACCCAGCGGCAAAAGCAGCAGTTTTTTCATCCGGCAAAGGTCGGCAGCAATGCGCAATGAATGGTGAGCCGATGACAGTGAACAGTGAACAATGGAGTACTTGCTTGTTCATTGCTCACTATTCACTGTTCACCGATTCTAATGCAAACCCGCCAACTCGGCCGCTCCGGCCTCACTGTTTCGGCCCTCGGCCTCGGCTGCATGGGCATGTCTGACTTCTACGGCCAGCGCGACGACGCCGAAAGCCTGCGCACCCTGGCCCGTGCCCTGGAGCTGGGCGTCAGCTTCTTCGACACCGCCGACATGTACGGCCCCTACACCAACGAGGAGCTGCTCGGCAGCTTTTTCAGCGAAGACAAAACCCGCCGCCACAAAGTGGTGCTCGCCACCAAATTCGGCATCGTGCGCGACCCCAACGACCCCTCCAAGCGCGGTATCAGCGGCCGGCCCGAATACGTACGGCAGTCGGCCGAAGGCAGCCTCAAGCGCCTGGGCACCGACCACATTGACCTCTACTATCAGCACCGCGTAGACCCCAGCGTGCCCATTGAGGAAACCGTGGGCGCCATGAGTCGCCTCGTGGAAGAAGGCAAAGTGCGCTTTCTGGGCCTCAGCGAGGCCGGCGCCGAAACCCTGCGGAAGGCCCACGCCACGCACCCCATCTCGGCTCTGCAAACCGAATACAGCCTCTGGAGCCGCGACGTGGAGGTAGAAATTCTGCCCACGCTGCGCGAGCTGGGCATTGGGCTGGTGCCGTACTCGCCGCTGGGCCGGGGCTTCCTGACCGGCGAAATTCAGAAATTTGAAGACTTCGCGCCCGACGACTACCGCCGTCACTCGCCTCGCTTTCAGGGCGAAAACTTCGCCAAAAACCTTAAGCTGGTGAGCCACCTGCGCGAGCTGGCCGCCAGCAAAGGTGTAACGGCCAGCCAGCTAGCCCTCGCCTGGGTGCTGGCCCAGGGCGATGACCTGGCGCCCATTCCGGGCACCAAGCGCGTGAAGTACCTCGAAGAAAACGTGGGCGCCCTCAACGTAACCTTAACCGCCGACGAGCTGCGCCACCTCAATGAGCTGCTGCCGCTAGGGGCCGCCGCGGGCCAGCGCTACCCCGAGGCCATGATGGCTGCCGTGGGCCGGTAAATCGGGCGATAGGTATAAAGACCGTCCTGCTCATCTGGCGTCTGCTTATCGAAGCAGCTCTACCGCGCCGCTAGGGCCACTTTCCTAACGATGCAAGCGAGCTGCTTCGCCAGGCAGACGCCAGATGAGCAGCACGGTCTATTTTAATTTTTATTGGCTAGGTGCAGTTTTTGTATTGCCAACCAATAAGTTAAGCCGGCGCGGGCTGGCACACCGGGCAGGTATAAGTAGCCCGGCCGCCCACGTACGATTTAGCAATCTTTACCGCAGCGTGCCGGGGGCAAAAGGTGTGCGCATCGCTTCCCGGCGTGGCCGAATCGTCCCACTCGCGGGCGTGAATGAGAAATTCCTTCGGGAAGTGCCGATAATTGGCCTCGTGCTGAATGGCCGTCGTCAATACCTGTTGGATGGCCGCATGGAGGGCGGTAGTTTCTTGCTCAGACAGCGAGTTGCCGAGTCGCTCGGGGTGGATGCTGGCCTGAAATAGGACCTCGTCCACAATCCAGTTGCCGAGGCCGGCGGTGAGGCCCTGGTCGAGCAGCAGCGGTTTCACAAGTACCTTGCGGCGGCTTAGTTTCTGGTGCAGCTCGGCCGGGGTGATTTGCAGCGCATCGGGGCCTAGCTTTTTGGCTTTTTGGTAGGCCTCGACACTATCAGCCAGCCGAATGCGGCCAAACTTGCGTGGGTCGATAAAAGCCAGGTTCAGGCCCGAGTCGGCGAGCTGCCAGGCCACGCGGGTGAAACGCGGGGCGTCGGGCGCGTCGCGGTAGGCGCCGATGTCGCCGGTCATGCCGAAGTGCAGCACCAGCAAGCGGCCGTTGTCCAGCTCCAGAAAGCAATTTTTGCCCAGCCGGCCGGTGCCCGCGATGGTGCGGCCTAGCAGGGCCGCGCGCAGCTCGTCTTCGGGCACGGCCAGCACGTGTTTATCAAATACATCGAGGCCAGTAATGGTCTGGCCCACGGCTACTTCGTCGATAAAGCGGCGGTAGGTTTCGACTTCGGGTAATTCGGGCATGAGCCGGAGAAATTAAAGGAGAAGCTAACAAAAACGGCAGGCCAGTTTGCGCTAGCCTGCCGTTGTCAGCCAAAGCAACTGTGGAGCTTACGAAGGGTCGTGGAGCTTGGCTACGCGCTGGCCATCTTTATCGTAGACATCGCCACGGGGCGTCACGTAGAGCGGGCGCTGCTGGCCATCTTCGAGGATGAAGGGGAAGGCGGCGTTGCCGGTGCGGCGCAGGTGGCCCACCACCTGGGCCTCTTGCACGGCGCCGTCTTCGTCGGTGCTGCTTTCATCGGCCAGGCGCACCACGTTCAGGGCGCTGGTGAGGTAGAAGGGCACGTCGGGGTTATCGCGGAAGGTGAGCTGGCCCACCACGCGCACGGGGCCATTGCTGGCGCCCCGCGCCAGGGCGTCGGCCGCGTCGCGGCTGTCGTTATTGCTCGCCACCTCGTAGCTGGGCTGCCGCACCGGGCGCGGCGCAATGGCCACCGGCTGGGCCGAAGGCTGCGCGCTGCCGGACTTGGTGCTGGCCGCAATCTGGGCCGTAGCGCGGCCCCAGCCCCGGCTGATGGCCGCCAGGCGCGGCGCCCGGCCGGGGTGCGTGGCCGAGCCCGCCTCGGGCGACACAGCGGCCATCGCGGCCTGCGCCTGGGCCAGGCTGGCCCCTAGCCGCCGCAGCACGAAGCCCGAAAACTCATCGGCCTCCAGCTCATCCTGCGGCTGCGAACCGCCGGCGCGCAGGGTGTGGCCGTTGAGGTGGTGGCCCATTTCGTGCGCCAGAATGCTGATGCCCGCCCAGTCGGTGTGGCCGGCGCGGTTCACGGCCGCCAGAAAGCGCGGGTTATAGAGCAAGTAGCGCTTGCCGCCATAGACTACGGCGGCAGCGTTATCGACTTCGGTGGTAGCGCGCAGCTCGAAGCGCGGCTGCAGGCCCACGGCGTCGGTAATCTCGCGGATAATGCCTTCGGCCTGGCTGGCCGGCATATCGGTGGCGCGAGCGGCCTGGGCGGCTGCGGGTGCCGTGGCGGCGCCCAGCAGCAGGGCCGGTAATCCCAGCACAACGGCTAGCCGGCGAAAAGAACGGGAAAGCATAGTCATGGTGAAAAGCGGGAAAGGAACAGCAGAATAAGGCAATTTCGGCGCCAAAAAAACGAGCCTGCCGGCAGGGCGGCTGCTAGCCCCCTCGCTGATAATACAACGTTAGGAAGCACCTTTTTCGTTTAATAACTCAACGGCTAGCCCCGGTCGTTTTTTTCACTCTCGTCCTATGGCATCAGCCACCTCCGCTACTACCCCCGCCGTGCGCGTGCAGCCCGGCACGCCGCTTCGCCTGGCCGACATCGACCCTGACAACAACGCGCCCTTCGACCACAAAAAGAAAGTGGAAAAGCGCCTCGACGAGCTGCGCGACCAGCTCAGCGACCTTCAGGAGAAACTCTACGCCGAGCATCGCCAGAGTGTGCTGCTCGTGTTTCAGGCCATGGACACGGGCGGCAAGGATGGCACCATCCGCAACCTGCTCACGGGCGTGAACCCGGCCGGCGTAGAAGTGGCCGCCTTCAAGCAGCCGAGTGCTGAGGAGCTGAATCACGATTTTTTGTGGCGCATTCATCAGCACACGCCGGGCCGGGGCCACATTGGGGTATTCAATCGCTCGCACTACGAAGACGTGCTCGTGACGCGCGTGCACGGCCTCATCGAGCCCTTCACCTGGCAGCAGCGCTACCAGGATATTGTCAACTTTGAGCAGTTGCTCACGCACGGCGGCACGCGGGTGCTCAAGTTTTTTTTGCACATCTCGAAAGAGGAGCAGGCCAAGCGCCTGCAAGCCCGCCTCGACAACCCCAAGAAGCGCTGGAAATACGAGCCCGGCGACCTCAAAGAGCGCCAGCTCTGGGATGCCTACCAGGTGGCGTATCAGGAGGCCCTAGCGGCTACCTCCACGCCCGCGTGCCCGTGGTATGTCATTCCGGCCAATGACAAGCACGCCCGCGACCAGGCCGTGGCCGAAATAGTGGTAGCCGCCCTGGCCGAGATGAACCCTCAGCCCCCGGCAGCCACCTTCGATGTAGCCGCCCAGGTGATAGCGTAACTAAACCTACTGTCCTGCGTCAGCAGGCCAGGGCAAAAAAGAAGCCCGCGTTGCTTGGCAGCGCGGGCTTCTGTCTATTAAGAAAGCAAGCTTAGTTCATCCAGAGTGTGGCCACGGGCTCGAAGCGGTGGGCGGCGAAGGCGCCGTAGGGCCGCTCGGCGTAGAAGCCGAGCACGTGCACATGAGCCTTGCCGGTACGCACGTGGGGCCGCACTTCCACCGGGTACACGCGGCCGGCCGTTGGCCAGTCGCCGACGTAGCCAGCGGGGCGGGCAGTATCGTCGATGCAGCGGGCGAATTGCTGCACAGGCAGGGGAGTCGGGAGCTGAGTGTTACGCATAGCCAAAGATACAGATAAAAAGCGAAAAGCTAAAAATTTTGGCAAAAAGAAAAAGGCGTAAAATCTCTCGATAAGCGAAACTAAATTGGTGAAAGCTATGCAAGTTACTGCTTAGCCGCCACTCTGCCAATACTACTAATCCGGCTGGCTAACAATTGTTCGTATAAGGGCCTATTTACGCGAAAACCGTGCCGCCCGGATTGCGGGTCAGCACGGTTTTGAATGGGTTGCGTAGGGGCCCTAGCGCTTGTTGAGGTCGATGGCCTGGTAGGCGATGAGCAGGTCGGTGCGGGTGCCTGGCGGGCGGTAATAGACGAGTAGGTCGTATTGGTTTTCAGTTTCCTGGTGCGTGCCTTCGAAGTAGATTTCATCGGGCGCCGCGCCGGCCCGCTTAGGTGCCACGGCGTAGCTGTAGTTGTAGTAGCCCTGCTTGAGCAGCGCCCGGCCGGTGTAGCGCTGCTGCACCGAGTCGTAGGCTAGCCGAAACTCGTCTCTGAGCTGCCAATCGCTGAGCGCTCCGAACACATAGACCGGGCCGGGCGCGGGCTGTGCCGCTTTTAAATTAAAGGTGACCTGGGCGTAGTCGCCGTTGTAGGCGCCGTTGCCAAACTCGCGGTTTTCGAACACGCGCTGGCCGTTGGCATCCACGTACTGGTTGTAGGCTAGGCCGTTGCGCGTGGTTTCTTCGAGCAGCTCGACCTGGGTAGGAGTGCCCTGGCGCAAAAGTCTGGCCACGCCCAGGCCGTTGGCCTGCAAGGAGCGCGCATCGAAGTAGCGGTACTCGCTCAGGCCCGGAAAGGCGTTTTCGTAGTTGATGTACTGGTATTCGAGCCGGCGCTCGGCGTCGCGCACGAAGGTGGGCGTAAGGTTGTAGTGGGCGTTGTCCCAGCGAAAATTCTGGCGCAGCACCACCTTCACCTCGGCGGCTGGGTTTATAAGGTCTACGGCGCTGTAGTTGATGTTGAAATTAACTTGCTGATAGGCGTAGCGGGCATCGAGGCCACCGGCCAGTACGCCCTGCTGCATAGTGGCTACCACCTGGTTTTCGTACACCAGCACCCGGCGCGACAGCAGGGGTACGCCGGCCTGGTTTTGCACCAGCAGCAGGTAATTGCCGCTGAGCTTGACGCGCGGCACCTGCAAGGTGTAGTGGTAATACGGCACCTTGGTATTGACCGAGGTGACGTAGTTGGTGAGTGTAAACTCGTTTATCTCATTCAGAAACTGCATGTCCGTCAGCTGCGAGGGCGTCCAGCTGAGGTCGCAGTGAATGAGCTTGGCCGTGAGGCGCGGTGCCCGGTCGGTGAGCACGTCAAACTCCAGCACCACCGGTTGCTCCTGGGTGATGGGCACGATGGGCGGATTTAAAATGGCATTTGCCGTGCCAGTAGGCACGTAGCACTGCACGCTGCGCACGCTAGGGTCGTAGATGTAATCCTGGTAGCGCAGGGTGCGGTCGGCGTAGTATTCGGCCGGTTTCTGCTGCTGGCTGGCAGGAGCATTGGGGTTAGTGATGGGCGTGCCCAGCGGCACACAGCCGGCAGCTAGCAGCAAAAGCGGGTAGGAGAGAAGGCGAAAGCGCATAAGGCGAAAGTACGGCGTCAGGGCACCGCAGGCGATAAGGCCGATAAAAAGGGAAAAGTAGTGCGACCTTTTGCATGGCACTGCGTCGTTGTGGGCAATCGCTCCGTTGAGCGAGCTTATCACAAGGCGAGGCGCGCAGACGCGTCGCTAGCTACTACTTCGATGAATAAAAATCTCCTTTTCTTTAGTTTAGGCGCGGCACTACTCTTTAGCTCGTGCTCGGTGCAGCTAGCCACCCTAGCCGACAAAACGCCCGAGCAGGTGCAGGCCTCTTACCAGGTGACCAAGGACGTGCCCTACGGCGCCGACAAAGAGCAGGCCCTGGACCTGTATCTGTCGCCCACGGCTAGCCGTCTCAAGCAGAAAAACTACACTGTAGTGTTTCTGCACGGCGGCGGCTACTACGTCAGCGACAAGACGCGCGAGGAGCGCTACATTCAGCCCTACCTCAAAAAGGGCATGAACGTGGTGAATATGAACTACCGCATCAAGCGCGGCGTGCCGCTGGCCACGGAAGACCTGACCTACGCCCTGAATTTTCTGCGGGCGAACAACGCCACGTACCACTTGGATTTGAGCCGGGTAATGGTGACGGGTTTTTCGGCCGGGGCGCACATTGCCAGCCTGGTAGCGGTGACCGCCAATGACCCGGCGTATTCGCCCAGGCTGGACCCCGCAATTCATATTGCTGGCGTCGTTAATTTTTCCGGCCCGGTAGATGGCCTCGATGTAGTGGAGAAGGTATTTATGAGCAACGACGTGCCAGTGATGAAGGCCATCGGCGTCGCGCTCTTCCCCGAAACCACCGACTACGCGCCCAAGGACTATATCCGGAAGTACGAGCCGATAACCTACTTCGACAAAAACGACCCGCCGTTTTTTATCTGGCAAGGGGGCAAGGACGACCAGGTGCCGCCCGTCACGTTCGAAAATTTTGTGGCCCTGCTCAAGCAAGACCCGCAGAAAAACGAGGTGCTGTTTGTGCCCGAGGGCCAGCACAGCCCGAGCACGACCGAGCTAGCCACCGCCTACCAAGCAATTTTTGCTTTTCTGGATAAGAAGGTGAAATAACGACGGCCGCTAGCCCCTGCCAGTCAAAGAAAAGCCCTGCCAGCAGTTGCTGGCGGGGCTTTTCTTTGACTGGCAGGGGCTACATCTCGGCTAGCATCTCCCAGCGGTCGTTGAGCTTGGCTAGCTCCTTCTTTACCTGCTCAAACTTCACGGTTGTATCCTTGAGCTGGGCGGTGTTCTGGTAAATCTTGGGGTCGGCCAGCTGCTTTTCGTAAATAGCCAGCTCCTTTTCCATCTTGTCGATGTTGGCTTCGACCTCGGCCAGCTCGCGCAGGGCCTTTTTCTGGTCGGGCGAGGAGGTTTTATTCACCGTGGGCACAGGCTCGGCCACGGCGGCGGGTTTAGGCGCGGGCTTCGGGGCCGAGGGGCTAGGCAGGCCGGCTTTTTTGGCGGCCTTTTCGCGGTCTTCCTGCCACTGCTCGTACTCGTGGTAGGTGCCGGGGTATTCCTTGAGCTGGTAATCCTCGATAAACCAGATTTTGGTGGCCACGTTCTCCACGAAGTAGCGGTCGTGGCTGATGACGATAAACGTGCCTTCGTACTGCTCCAGCGCCTGAATGAGGATATTGACCGACTGCATGTCCAGGTGGTTGGTCGGTTCGTCGAGCAGCAGGAAGTTGGCTTCCGAAATCAGGGTTTTGGCCAGCGCCACGCGGCTTTTTTCGCCGCCGCTCAGCACCTTGATTTTCTTGTACACATCGTCGCCGGTGAACAAAAACGACCCTAGCACGCCGCGCAATTCCATCTCGTTGCGCTTCGAGCCGGCCTCGTTCATCTCCTGGATAATCTCGTTTTCCACGGTCAGGCTTTCGAGCTGGTGCTGCGCGTAGAACGCCATGATGACGTTGTGGCCCAGCTGGTGCTTGCCCGCGCTGGGCGTTTCGGCGCCGGCCACGAGGCGCATCAGCGTCGATTTGCCTTTGCCGTTGGCCCCGATGAGCGCGATTTTATCGCCCCGCTCGATGTGCACGTTGGTGTCGCGGAAGATGAGCTTTTCGCCGTAGCTCTTGCTCACGTGCTCCATGCGCAGGATGTGGCGGCCGGGCTGCTGCGAGAACGTGAACTTGAAATTGACCCTGGCGGCGTCGGGCGCCACGGCCTCGATGCGCTCCAGCTTGTCGAGCGCCTTCACGCGGCTCTGGGCCTGCTTGGCCTTGCTGGCGCTGGCCTTGAAGCGCTCGATAAAGCGCTCGGCCTGCTTAATGGCCGCCTGCTGGTTGTCGTAGGCACCCTGCTGAATCTCGGTGCGCAACACCTTCTCTTCCTGGTAAAACGAGTAGTTGCCGGCGTAGGGGTGCAGCTTGCCGCCGCTCACTTCTACCGTCGTATTGGTGGTGCCGTCCAGGAATTCGCGGTCGTGGCTCACGATGATAACCGCGCCCTCGTAGCCGGCCAGGTAGGTCTCAATCCACTTGATAGACGGTAGGTCCAGGTGGTTGGTAGGCTCGTCGAGCAGCAGCAGCGAGGGCTGTTGCAGCAGGATTTTGGCCAGCATCACGCGCATGCGCCAGCCACCCGAGAAGGTCTTGAGCGGCTTCTGCAAGTCTTCGGTCGAGAAGCCCAGGCCTTCGAGGATTTCCTCGGCCTTCGACTGCATGGTGTAGCCGCCGAGCGCCTCAAAGCGCTCCTGCAAGGTGGCCAGCTTATCGACAAGGTCGTCGGTGTAGTCCGTTTCAAACTTGAGCAGAATCTCGTCGATTTTCTTCTGCAATTCCAGCGCCTCGGCAAACGCCTGCATGGCCACGATGAGGATGGATTCGTGCGAGTCGTAGCTCAGCAAATCCTGGTTCAAGAAGCCCAGGCTCACGTCTTTGCTCATCGAGATGGAGCCGCCATCGGGGCGGTACTCGCCCACCAGCAGGCGCAGCAAGGTCGATTTGCCGGTGCCGTTGAGGCCCACCAGGCCGATTTTATCCTTGGGTTTGATGTGCAGGCTAGCCCCGTCGTAGAGGGTGCGCGAGCCGAAGTGAAAGTCGAGGTCAGAAATGGAAATCATGGCGGGGCCAGCAGGGGCCACTAATGGCGAATGAAGCGAACGTGCGGGCCGCAGGCTAAACGAACGGCGTGCCCTACACAAGCGGCAGGGCAAAGGTACGGCCCAGCTAGGGCTAGTGAGGCAACACGGGGCGGCACCCCGCGAACTCGCTGGCCGCTATAAAACAGAAAACGGGTCGGGAAAATTTCCTGCTCACCAGTAGCGTCTACCGGTCGTGGGGTAGGTCATTTTGATAATCTGCCCGCTCAAAATGACAAAGTTCTCGGCGCTTGGGGGAGCCTGCATGTGGTGGTGCAAATTATTATACCCAGTAAGTCAGTTGCTTAGCGACCAGGAGGCTGGTGGCGCAAATGGTTGGGCCCAAATAGGTAGGGAGGGCCGCGTGCTCGTAAGTTTGCCCCTAGTTGGTGGCGTCCTGGCGGCCCTCTCCTCTTATGCAGAAGTTTTTGCTGGTCAGCCTGCTGGCCCTGTCCTTGCGGGCTGCGCTGGCCCAAACCACGCCTGTCTCCGACCCGGCCCTCGCCGTGCCGCCCCCGGCTGCGCCGAGCACACCCACCGCTAGCCCCCTCACCACCTACGGTTTTGTAGATGCCTATTACGGCTACGATTTTGACCACGCCAACGGCAACGACCGTCCCTATTTTCTGTTTTCGCACGGCCGCCAAAACGAGTTTGCCGTAAATAATGCGCTGCTTGGCGCGCGCTACGACGATGGCCACGTGCGTGGGGCCGTGGGCCTGCACGCTGGCACTTATGTGAGCGCCAACTACGCCAACGAGGACCCCGTGCTGCGGCACGTATACGAAGCCTACGCCGGGTTTCGGCCCTTTGCCAAGGCCTGGCTCGACCTGGGTATTTTCGGCTCGCACATCGGATTTGAGTCGGCCATCTCGAAGGATAACTGGACGCTGACGCGCTCGGTGATGGCGGAGAATACGCCTTATTATGAGGCTGGGGCGCGCTTCACGTACGAAGTCGGCCCCCGCCTCACGCTCACGGGGCTGGTGCTCAACGGCTGGCAAAACATCCGCGAAACCAACCAGGCCAAGGCGCTAGGCACCCAGCTTCAGTGGAAGCCCACCGACAAATTGCTTATTAACAGCAGCACATTTTACGGCAACGAGCAGCCGCAGGGGTTGCTGGTGCGGCGGCGCTACTACCACAATTTTTACGTCACGTACGCCGCTAGCCCCCGCCTGAACCTGGCGCTGGTGTTCGACGTGGGCAAGCAGCAGAGCGACGGCCACCACGGCTACGACACCTGGCACGCAGCCTCGGCGTTTGCCAAGTATAAGCTGGCCGATAAATTCTCGACCACGCTGCGCGGCGAGTACTATTACGCCGAGCGCGGTGTGCTCATTCGCAGCATCATGCCCAGTGCGCTCGATGCCGATTTTCGGGTGGCCGGCGGCTCGCTCAATCTCGATTATGCGCCGGCCAGCAACGTGGTATTTCGGGTGGAAGGCCGCTACCTCAACGGCATGCGTGGCGTATTTGCGCGCTCCGACAACCCCGACAACCGCAGCTACGGCAACCTGACGACGAGCATTGCCTGGTCGTTTTAGGGCCCCGCGAGTGGGCTAGGGCCGCGGAAGCTTCATAACCTGAGCATAACCTAAAAATCATGCAGCCTGGCAGACCTTTGCGCCTCGTTGTTTCGCCCACTAGTATGAAGCGTTTTTTAACCGTTGCCGCGCTCGTCCTGCTTGCCAGTTCGGCCCAGGCCCAGCGCCCCACCAACAACCGCCACGCCGAGAAAATCCTGCTGCCCAACGGCTGGAGCCTCACGCCTGCCGGCCGCCCACTGCAGCTCGGCGACCTGCCGCTGAACATGCAGCTGGCGCCGGGCGGCAAGCTACTGGCCGTCACCAACAACGGCCAGAGCACGCAAACCATCCAGCTCATCGACCCCAGCACCGAAAAGCTGCTCGACTCGCGCACCATTGGCAAGGCGTGGTACGGGCTGGCCTTCAGCCAGAAAGGGGACCGGCTCTACGCCTCGGGCGGCAACGATAACATCATTTTGAGCTACCCCACGGCGGGCCGCAAGCTGGGCGCGCCTGATACGCTGCGCCTCGGTCCGGCCTGGCCCAAGGCCAAAATCAGCCCTACCGGCATTGCCGTGGATGCGGCTGGCCAGCGCCTTTATACCGTGACCAAAGAGGATAATGCGCTGTATGTGCTGGACCTCAAAACCAAGCGCACCGTCAGCCGCCTAGGGCTGGGCCACGAGGCCTACGGCTGCCTGCTGTCGGCCGATGGCAAGACCGTGTACATCACGCTGTGGGGCGGCGACAAGCTGCTGGCCTACGACCGCGCCACTGGCCGCGTGCGCGGCGAGCTGCCCACCGGCAGCCACCCCAACGAGCTGATTCAGAGTAAGAACGGCCGCTACCTATTCGTGGCCAATGCCAACGACAACTCGGTGTCGGTGGTAGATGCCAGGACGTGGAAGGTGCTTGAAACCATCTCGACCTCGCTGTATCCTACGCGCCTTACCGGCTCGACCACCAACGGGCTAGCCCTGTCGGCCGACGAAAAGATGCTCTACATCGCCAACGCCGACAACAACTGCCTAGCCGTGTTCGACGTGCGCCAGCCGGGCCGCAGTGCCAGCCAGGGGTTCATCCCGACGGGTTGGTACCCGACCTGCGTGCGCGTGCAGGGCAATAAGCTGCTGGTAGCCAGTGGCAAAGGTCTGTCTAGCCTGGCTAACCCCAACGGCCCGCACCCGCTGCGCAAAAACGACGACAGCGGGTATCAGTCGGGCGGTGTGCACCGCGAGTTTGAGTACATCGGCAGCCTGTTTAAGGGTACGCTGCTCTTTATGCCGACGCCCGACGCGGCCCGGCTTAAGACCTATACCCGGCAGGTGTACGACAACACGCCTTTCAATAAAGACAGCGAAAAGCTGGCGCTGGGAGAGGCCGGCAACCCCGTGCCCCGCCGCGTGGGCGATAAGTCGCCCATCAAGCACATCTTCTACATTATCAAGGAAAACCGCACCTACGACCAGATTTTGGGCGATGTGAAGGAAGGCGAGGGCGATACGGCGCTGTGCATTTTTGGGCAACGCGTGACGCCCAACCACCACGCACTGGCCCGCGAGTTTGTGCTGCTCGACAACTTTTACGTGAACGCCGAGGTGAGCGCCGACGGCCACAACTGGAGCACCGCCGCCTACGCCACTGACTATGTGGAGAAGTCGTGGCCCATCAGCTACGGCGGGCGCGGCGGCACCTACGACTTTGAGGGCACCCGTAAAATCGCCTACCCGCGCGATGGCTTCATCTGGGACTACTGCCAGCGGGCGGGCCTCACATACCGTACCTACGGCGAGTTTGCCGACTACGCCAAAACGTCGCTCAAGTCGCTGCAGGGGCATGCCTGCCCGCGCTCGCCGGGCTTCGATATGGATATTACCGACCAGCAGCGCGAGCGCGCCTGGGCGCAGGATTTTGACTCGCTGCTGGCCCTGAATGCGGTGCCGCAGTTGAGCACCATTCGCCTCAGCAACGACCACACCAGCGGCCAGCGCCTGGGCAAGGTGAGCCCCCGCGCCGCCGTGGCCGACAACGACCTGGCGCTAGGCCGCCTCGTGGAGCACCTGGCGGCTAGCTCTATCTGGAACGAGTCAGTGATTTTCGTGCTTGAAGATGATGCCCAAAATGGCTCCGACCACATCGACGCCCACCGCTCGCCGGCCTTTGTTATTGGCCCCCATGTAAAACACGGCTACGTGGACCACACGCTCTACACCACCGCCGGCGTGATGCGGACGATGGAATTGCTGCTCGGCCTGCCGCCCATGAGCCAGTACGATGCCGCTGCTAGGCCCCTGTTTGGCGTGTTTCAGGCCCAGCCCAACCTGGCTAAATATGAAGCCAAGGCCAACCAGATTCCGCTCGATACTCGCAATACGGCTTGGAACCACAGCGCCGAGCGCTCGGCCAAATTTGACTTTGCCCACGAAGACGCGGTGCCCGACCTCGACCTGAACGAAGTGGTGTGGAAGTCGGTGAAAGGCGAAAACTCAACCATGCCCGCGCCGCGCCGGGGCGCATTTTTGCAGCTCACGCCCAAGCGCGACGACGATGACGACTAGGGCCTGGCCAAACGCAGTAGCGCTCATTTTTTGCCCGCTGCCTTGTGCCGCAGCCGCTTGGTAAGCTTTTGCACCTTTTGCACCGCCTTGCCTAGCCAGCGCTTAGGGCGGCTCTTGGGTTCGGGGGGGGGTATCGGCGGTGGTGGCAGGCCGGCTAGGGGCATCGGTGGGGGCGGGCAGGGGTGTGCCTCCATCAGCCTCGCCATACTTGCTGGCCAGCTTCTTCGGAATGCCTACGTTGTGCAAAAACCCCACGATGAGGCCCTGCCGCCAGGCCGTGAACGTTGAAAACTCCAGCTCGCGGGGCGTCTGAATATCGCCCGTCACAACGCGCCCGTCGGGCCGTGGGTTCTGGTCGCGAATAACCACGTTGGCCAGCCCGCTCTTTATACGGCCGAAAAACGTTTTTTTCACTTCGTCGCCCTTGTAGCCCAGAAAGTTGATGCGCAAATCGGAGTAACGCGCGCGCACGGTGCCGATAATGTGCTCGCGGTCAACATATTCCTCAAAGTCTATGCCCTGCGCCTGGCCGCTCTTGAAGCTGATAAGGCGAGTGGGCTTCAGCATGGGGTTGAGCAGGCTGAACGGCGCGGGCCCGAAGCTGCCCCGCAGGTGCTGGCGGCCCTGGGGGTCGAGCAGCGAGGTGGTGAGGTGCACCTCGGCACGGCACTGGCCCTGCAGGTAGCCGGTGGCCGTGCCGGTGAGCGGGTGCGCCAGGCTCATGCGGCTAGGGTCGTTGCTGACGTTGTAGAGCGTGGCATTCAGCTGAGCTATGCCGAAGGTGCCCACCAGCGGCGTGCTGGCGCTGCGGTAGCTGGCCTCAATGGTGCCATTGCGCAGGTCGAGCCGCCGCACGTCGAGGTGGGCCCGCAGGTGGCGCATGGCCTCGGGGGAGATAATAGAGGGCTGGTGGTTGATGGGCCCGCGCCCGTCGCTGCGGGCCAGTAGGTAGGGCCGCTCGGCCGTGACGCGCGCAATGCGCACGTGGCTATTGGCCGAGAGCAGCTGAAAGTCAAAGCCTTCGGCCCGCATCTCGTCTATGTGCGCCGTAAGCTGGGTACTTTGGTAGCCCTTATACTGGTTGAGCTGCGCGGGGCCTATCGTGGGGCGCAGGGCCAGCTCGGTCAGGCGCAACGCCTGCTGGTTGGTGTTTAGAAAAGCGTGCTCAATGCTGGTGGGGTAGAGGGGTGGAAACAGCGTAGCCGTGAGGCGGCCCGTGTGCCCGACCCAGGTGCGGGCATACAGCACCCGCCGGGCGGCGGCCTGCTGCGAAAGCGAGTCGATGCGCAGCTCAGTAGCTACCCCGTACAGGTGGCGCACGGCCGGGGCTTCGTCCACGCCGGCCACAGCCAGGTAGCCATCGGCTATGGCCACCCGGCGCACATCGGCGCGCTTAAACACGGGCGCCAGCAGCTTCCAGAGCGGCGGTGGGGCCTGGGCCGGCGGCCAAAACGTGAGGTGCGGGGTGCTGAGCCGCAGCGAGTCGGCGCGCAGGCGGCCCTGGTGCTGCCAGGCTGCGGCCCGCAGCCCTCGCAGCTGAGCGTGGGGCATCGTAAAAAGCACGCGCACCGCGCCCGGCTTGCCCTGGCCGGGCGCGGGCGGCGTAATGTGCAGCGAATCAATCCCTAAAAACTGCTGGGCGCTCGCAAAGTCAACTGCCTGGGCCTTAATTGTATGTCCGCCCAGTCGCCCCACCGGCCCGCGCAGTAGGGCCCGCCAGCTGGCCGCAAATGCCAGCCGCTGGGTATCGGTGGCGCCCGCCGAGGTAAACAGCACATCGCGGGCACTTACTGTGCCATCGGCCAGCTCACCTACCGGCTTTGTGGCGGGCCCGAAGCGGCCGCCGGCGTGGCGTAAGGCCAGGTAGCCCAGTTGCAGCGGCCGCTGCTGATACAGCGGCCGGCTAGGGTGGGGCGCGGGCCGCCGGGCCAGTGCGGCCACATCGAGGCGCAGTGAGTCGAGGGTGAGGCTGTCGATGGGCACGGTGCGGCCACGCAGCAGGGCTAGGAGGCCCACGCCGCTCAGGTCGAGGCTAGCCAGCCGCGCCGTGAGGCGGGGCAGCGTATCGGCCGTAGTAGGCGTGGCGGGGCGCAGCGCCACGCCGCCCAGGTGCAGGCTTCGGCTGAGCAAGTGGGTGCGTAGGCTCGCCACCGTGAGGGTATACTGGCCGTGGGTCTGGGTGCGGGCTTGCTGCTCCAGCTTGCGGCGCAGCCAGGGGTCGAGGCCCCATTTTAACCAGGCCAGCGCGGCCATGAGCAGCAGGCCCAAAACGAGCAGTATCCAGCGGCCCCATGGGCGGGATGTAGTAGCAGAAAAAGACTGAAAAGAGGCGGGCACGGTGCGAGGCTGAAGCCCTGCTAACGGCAAATCCCCTAGCCAGGGTTGTCCTCTGCCCCAACCCTGGCCCCCCGCCTTGCCGTACAGCAGCCAGCTACAAGCTTTCTGCCCCTTGCTGGTGCTACCTTTCGGGCGGTCCATTGTGAGCCGCTGGGCCAGTGCCCGGCACTTATGCGGCCCGCAGGCGCCCGGTTTTCTAGCTTTAGGGCCGAAAGCACGGGCTAGCGCCGCGCCTCCTCGTTTCGTTCTTCCCACTCCATGCTCGCCATTACTTCGCTGCTGCCTTCGCCGGCTTCCGACCACATCAATGCCCTTATCAAAAGTCTGGAAAAGGAATTTGGGCTAACCGACGTGCAGGCAACCCCCGAGCCCCACCTTACCTACCAGATAGTGGAGCCGGCCAACCTGGAAATGCTGAAGCAGGGCCTGCACGAGATTGCGCGCACCACCAAGCCCTTCGTGGCGCACACCACCGGGCTGGGCATGTTTCCGGGCGATAACCCCGTGATTCACATTCCGGTGCTGCGCTCCGACGACCTCAACCTGCTGCACCACCAAGTGCTGGCCCTGGCTGCCCCGCTGTGCTCGCGCACCGACAAATTCAGCGCCCCCGACCTGTGGCTGCCCCACGTGTCGCTGGCTTTGCACGACACTACCCCCGAGCTGCTAGGCCCTGTATTACAATTCCTGAACAACCAGACCTTTAACCTGGAGCTCGAAATCAGCAACCTGGCCATCCTACGCCCCGAAGGCGATTTGTTTGTGCGCGAGGTAGTGTTCGAGTTTGGACGCTGAGGGCAATGAGCGAATGGCTGAAGGCGTGAATGATTTTACTAACATTCACGCCTTCAGCCATTCGCTCATTCACCCATTGTCCTAGCGGTTCAGAATCGTCTTGTTGCGGTTCAGCTTCAGGTCTTGCAGCAGGCTGCTCTTGGCGGCGATGGTGAAGTTGTAGCCCCGGTAGGGCCCCACCGGAATCCAGAGCCCCGAAATCTGCCAGCAGTGCAGGTCGCGCGTGAAGTTGATGGTGGGTAGCGCAAATTCCTGCTTTACCAGGTCGTAGTTGAGCTGCGTGCTCAGGCGTAGGTTGGGCGTGAGCTTAACCGAGCCATTGACCGAGACAGAGTTGCCCGAGAGTAGGGGCACATAGCCGTAGAGCGTGGGCCGGATGGGCGCCCCGGACGTAGTATAGGAGGCCGTGTATTGAATGGTCGCCTCCCACGGAATGTCGAAGTCGATGTAATCGGCGTAAATCTGCTGTTGCAGGGGCGAGCCCAGCACGGGGTCGTTGCTCGGAGCCACGGCGCGCGGAATGTTGGCCTTGCTCTTGGGCCGGGCGGCGGGGTTGAATTGGTAGCCCAGGCTCAGGTTGGCATTGAGCAGGCGGGCTAGCCGGAATTTGTCATTGCCCTCAAACAGGTAGCGGTTGATGAGGCGCCCCGTTGAGTCGCGCTGATAGAACGAGAATGCACTGCTAACTACCACATTCAGCTTTTTGGCCACCTGCACGCGGTAGCCCAGGCTCAGGTTGGAGAGCTTGAGCGAATCGACGGGCCGGCCGCGAGCATCGCGGCGCCCTGAGCCAAAGTTGTAGGCAATGGCCAGGTCAATGCCGTCGGCTAGGCTAACTTTCTTGTAGGGGTCGGTGCCGGTGGTGTCGCGGTTGTTGCGCACCTTCATCTCAATCTGGTTTTGCAGGGTGAAGGCCACCTGGCTAAGCTGCGTGCTGGCCTGCGACTGGTACACGCCCTGGTAGCGCGTAAACTGGCGCGGGTCGAGAATGCGGTTGTTGTAGGCCGATTGCAGGCTGCCGAAAGTGGGTGCGCCGCCCAAAAAGGCATCATACTGCGAGTTTTTAGCCAGGTCGGGCGAGTAGGCGTAGCTGATGCTAGGGGCTACTTTGTGGCGAATAGCCTTCACGTAGTGGTCGCCCTTAAAAACTACCGTGCCGTAGAAATTCGTGCTGGCCGACACGTTGGCCGAGTAAGAATAAGCCCGCTCGAAAGCCGGCGAGATGGTATCGACCTTTACGGCCCGCACGCGCTCTAAGTAGCTGTATTGCAGGCGCTGCGAGTACCACGTTTCGCCATAGTTGACGGAGGGCTGCACCTGAATGTGGCGGCCCA
The DNA here is from genome assembly GCF_017571525.1 of Hymenobacter sp. BT559. GTDB lineage: Bacteria > Bacteroidota > Bacteroidia > Cytophagales > Hymenobacteraceae > Hymenobacter > Hymenobacter ginsengisoli. The sequence continues at coordinate 74,922 of NZ_JAGETY010000018.1, forward strand.
CCAGCGCAAAGCCGGGCAGCGTAATCTGAAACTGGTGCTGCATACCGTTTTGAGCATTGTGCAGCAGCCGGCCCACGTTGGCAAAGCTCACCGGGATGGTGTAGGCCGTGGTGCTGCCCCCTAGCAGCGGCACATCGGCGGCCAGCGAGCGGGCTGGCACCAGGTTGCTGATGCGGTTTTGGGCTACCAGGTTGTAGCTGAGGGCAAACTGCTCGTACCAAGCCCCGCGCGACTGCTTGGTAAACAGTAAGTACGGGTATTGCCGGGCCAGGCCCAGGTTGAAGTTGGGCAGCGTAAAGTCCATCGCGCCGGTTTGCACGTTCTGGCTTTGCGAAAGCTGCACGGCGTAGTTGATGGGCAGCCGGCGCGACTGCTTGCTGTAGCTGATAGTCGAGCTGAACGTAGCCGACAGCAGCTGCCGGGGGTTCAGCGTATTCACGCGGTTATACGACGAGCTACCGGCCTGCACGCTGGCCGAGAACACGCCGCCGCCCGGCAGTGGGGTGGGCGAGTGGTTCCAGCTTATCCAAAAGGTATTCACCGAGTTGGAATACAAGTAGTCGGAGTTGACGGCCGAAGTCGTAGTCAGGAGGGGCGCCGTCGGCTGGTTGGCGTAAGTAAAGCGGAAGCTGCCCTGGTACTTGTAGCGCTTGCGATAGGTGAGCTCGGTGGCTAGCCCGTAGCCCCCGATGCGGTCGGCGTTGCCGGCGTAGAAGTCGCCGGTCACGCGCAGGCCGATGTAGTCGTTGGGGGCCCAGTAGTAGCCGCCGTTGGTGAGCGAGTAGCCGCGCTGCTGGCCCTGCCCAAACGTGGGGATGATAAAGCCCGACCCGCGCCCCGCGTGCGGCGTGGGGAAGTAGCCAAAGGGCAGCCCGATGGGCAGCGGCACGTCGGCAATAACCATGTGAAACGGCCCGGTCACCACTTTCTGGCCCGGTATTACCTTCATCTTGCCCGCCTCGATGTAGAAGTGCGGGTGTTCGAGGTTGCAGGTGGTGTACCGGCCATGCAAGCCGTAGAAGTCGTTGTCGGGCAGCTTCTTCACTACCTCGGCGTGGATGTAGCCTTCGCCCTGCTGGGTCACTACCTCGGCTATCTTGCCCTTCTTGGTCTTGAAGTTATAGCTGATGTTGCCCGCCGAATAGGTGCCCGCCTCATCCTTAAACAGCGGCTGGTCAACCATACGGTGCTTCACCGTGTCGCGCCGGCCGATAGCCTGCACCGTATTGGTGCCGTAGTTGACGGTGATGAGCGCCGCCTTCATGTTCATCTTGCCATAGTCGACGTTGGCCTTGTTGTAGAGCTTGGCAATTTTGGTGGTGATGTCAAACTGAATCGAGTCTTTGGCCCCGTACTTCACCGTAGTTTCGACCTGGCTGCGGCGCTTGAGAATGACCACATTGAGCGAGTCGCGCACGCGGCGGCTGGTATCGACGGCCAGGCCCGTGCTGTCGGGCGTGAGGCTAGGGGCGGGCTTGCGCGACACGCCCGGCAGCGAGGGCTGGCCCACGTTTCTTTCGCCGGGCGGCGGCGGGCTCTGGGGCGAGTTGCGGTCGTAGTTGAGGTTGCGCGCCGGCTGGGTCGGCACCGAGCCCGGCCGGCGCGGATTGGTGGTTTGGGCCAGGGCAGGGGCTAGCCCGCCGCCCAGCAGCCAGAAACACAGGCCCACGACGCCCGCCAGCACCCCGCGCCGACGACCGAAAATGCCCGAAAAGAGAACGTTAGAGAAAAGCAAATTCAATAAAGCCACCGAGCGAAGTACTTTTGAGGCTTAACACAAAGATAAGAGGCCGCTGCCCCGCTCGAAGGTTGCCAGCCGGCCGGTTTTTTCCCCAACGACTGACGTGCGGATTATTGCGCTTACTTGTATTCTGCTGAGTGCACAATGCCCGGTGCTCAATGCCCAGGACTCACTGGCTCGCCCCCGGCCCCCGCAGCCCCTGGCGGCCGACTCGGCCGCGCCCGGCCCTGCCAACGACACGCGCTACCGCCTGCGCACCGTGGTGCTCGATGCCGGCCACGGCGGCAAAGACATTGGCTGCAACGGCGTAGATGCCCACGAGGCCGACGTGGCCCTGGCCATTATCAAAGACCTGGGCCGGCAGATTGAGGAAAACTCGCCGGGCGTGCGAGTTATCTACACCCGCAAAACCAACGTCTTTATCGAGCTCGACGAGCGCGCCGCCATCGCCAACCGCAACCATGCCGACCTCTTTATCTCGGTACACTGCAACGCTGGCCCCAAGGGCTCGCGCGGCACCGAGGTCTGGACCATGGGCCTGCACAAGACGACCGCCAACCTGGGCGTGGCCCAGCGCGAAAACTCGGTTATTCTGCAGGAAAAAAATTACAAGCAGCGCTACGACGGCTTCGACCCGCGCTCGCCGCAGTCGCACATCCTTTTTTCACTTTTCCAGAGCGCCTATATCACCAACTCGCTGCGGCTGGCTCAGCGCATCGACCGGCAGTTTCGCACGCACGTGGGGCGCAGCTCGCGCGGTGTAAAGCAGGCCGGCTTCCTGGTGCTCTGGAAGTCAACTATGCCCTCAGTGCTGGTAGAAGCGGGTTTTTTGACCGACCGCAGCGAGGAAAGCTACCTCGATACCCGGGCCGGGCAGCAGGCCATTGCGGGCGGCATTTACCGGGCCTTTCGCGAGTATAAGCGCGACCTCGAAGGGGCACCGGCCGAGTAAGCTATAGTTGGGCTTATGCGCTAGCCTAACATCCGCCCCCCGTTTGCCGTTAAGGGCACTAGCAGGCCAGCCGACGCAACTATTCGGGGCCATTCCTCCCTCTAGCAGTTGGCCATCTCAGCCCTAAATCTACCCTCCTGTGTCTAAAGAAATAAAAGTCGGCCTGTTGGCCGTGGTAGCCCTTGTAGCCCTGGCTATCGGGTTTAACTTCTTGCGCGGCAGCAATTTACTGTCGAGCGACCGCACCTATTATGCCATTTACCCCAATGTTGATGGCTTAAATGTCGGCGCCCCGGTTATTCTCAACGGTATTAAAGTGGGCCAGGTAAAAAATCTGGAGCTGCAACCTAAGGATAATAACTCCATTAAGGCCTCGCTGGAGTTGCAAAAAGGCGTCACGCTCGGCGATTCGACCAAGGCTGGCCTTAGTGGCTCCCTGCTTGGCTCCAAAACCATTACCCTGATGCTAGGCCGCAATACAAAGGAGTATAGTGGAGGCGAAACACTGCGCACTACTACGGCCATCGGCATTGCGGATGCCTTCCAGGCCAAGGCCCTCCCCGTGCTCGATACGGTAGGTGCCACGCTGGCGCATATCAACGGTTTTCTCAATAAAGACGCGCAAACCAACATTCAGGGCACGCTGCTCGGTGCGCGCGCCAGCACCGAGGCGCTCCAGCGCCTTATTGCCTCTAACCAGGCCAACATCAACGAGATTACCCGCAACCTGGCCCACATGAGCGCCGCTCTCAACAAGAGCACCGCCAAGCTTGACCGCATTGCCAACAACTTTACGCAGCTGTCCGATTCGCTTAAGTCGGCCCCGGTGGGCCCGGCCCTGCGCAACCTCAACACGACGCTGGTAGAAGCCCAGACTTCACTCAAAGGTGTAAGCACGGCCCTCAACGATAAGAAAGGCTCGCTCGGCAAGCTCATCAACGACACACTGCTCTACAACAACCTGAACGCTACGGCCGCCAGCTCCAATGCCCTCATTCAGGACCTGCAAGCCAACCCCAAGCGCTACGTGCACTTCTCGGTATTTGGCGGCGGCAAAGACAAAACCAAGAAAGAAACCACTAAGAGCCCCGACGGCTCGGTGACCACCGAAACCAAGAAAGTGACCACGGCCCCGGCCCTGACTCACTAAGCCTCGCTGCTAGGGCACCTAGTATCTTTGAAGCCCGCCCCACCAGGGGCGGGCTTTTTTGTAGTGCGGACTTTGTAGCCCGCGTATGCTACCACCGACTAACTCGCTGCTTCGCGGAGTGCAAAACCCGCGCTACCCCTTTCCCACCCACTCTGTTTTATTTTATGAACGTCGAGTTCAACCGCAACGAAGACCACCTCAAGCAGCTCACCTACCAGCTGCGCAAAAAGCTGGAAAAAGTAGCCCTGGGCGGGGGCGAGAAGCGCATTGCTGCTCACAAGGCCAAAGGCAAGCTCACTGCCCGCGAGCGCATTGACTACCTGCTTGATAAGGGCGCCGCGCAGGTCGAAATCGGGGCTTTTGCCGGCGAAGGGATGTACCCGGATGAAGGCGGCTGCCCTAGCGGCGGCGTGGTAGTGGTGCTAGGCTACGTGCAGGGCCGCCAGTGCGTGGTAGTGGCCAACGATGCCACCGTGAAGGCGGGCGCGTGGTTTCCCATTACGGCCAAGAAAAACCTGCGGGCTCAGGAAATCAGCATCGAAAACAAGCTGCCCATTATCTACCTCGTCGATTCGGCGGGCGTGTACCTGCCTATGCAGGACGAGATTTTCCCGGATAAGGAGCACTTCGGCCGCATCTTCCGCAACAACGCGGTGATGAGCAGCATGGGCATTGTCCAGATTTCGGCTATCATGGGGCCCTGCGTGGCGGGCGGCGCCTACCTGCCCATTATGAGCGACGAGGCCATGATAGTGAGCGGCACCGGCTCGGTATTTCTGGCCGGCTCGTACCTGGTAAAGTCGGCCATCGGCGAAACGATTGATAACGAGGCGCTAGGGGGCGCTGCCATGCACTCCGAGGTATCGGGCGTGACGGATTATAAATTCGATACCGACGAGGAGGCGCTCGACCACATCCGCAACATCTTCGACAAGCTGGGCGCGCAGCCCTCGGTCGGTTTCAGCCGGGCCACGCCCGCCGCGCCCAAACTAGACCCTAGCGAGCTCTACGGCCAGCTGCCGAGCGACCGCGCCAAGCCCTATGATATGATGGAGATTATCAACCGCCTGGTCGATAATTCCGAGTTTGAGCCCTACAAGGACCTTTATGGGCAGACGCTCATCTGCGGGCTGGCGCGCATCGACGGCTGGGCCGTAGGCATCGTGGCCAACCAGCGCAAGATTGTAAAAAGCAAGAAAACCGGGATGCAGATGGGCGGCGTCATCTATTCCGACTCGGCCGACAAAGCCGCGCGCTTCATCATGAACTGCAACCAGAAGCGCATTCCGCTGGTGTTTCTGCACGACGTATCGGGCTTCATGGTGGGCAGCCAGAGCGAGCAGGGCGGCATCATCAAGGACGGCGCCAAGATGGTGAATGCCATGGCCAACAGCGTAGTACCCAAATTCACGGTGATAGTGGGCAACAGCTACGGCGCCGGCAACTACGCCATGTGCGGCAAGGCCTACGACCCGCGCCTCATCGTGGCCTGGCCTAGCGCCCAACTCGCCGTAATGAGTGGCGCGGCGGCCGCCAACACCCTGCTACAAATCCAGGTGGCTAGCCTCAAAGCCAAGGGCGAAGTCATTACCCCCCAAGCCGAAAAGGAACTACTCGACCGCATCAAAGCCCGCTACGAGGAGCAATTGTCTCCTTACTATGCGGCGGCGCGGCTCTGGGTCGATGCGGTGATTGACCCGCTCGAAACGCGCAAGGTTATTTCGGAAGGTATTAGTGCCGCGAATCATGCGCCGATTGAGAAGGCGTATAATGTGGGCGTTATTCAGGTGTGATGACTATTATCTTAGAGGAAGGTTACCAAACCTACTTAGGAAAACTGCTGCCATCGCTCCGGCAACAGGTGGAAAACCTAACTTGGGTAATTACAGGGCTGGAATGTTGGGGGAAGTTTTCGCCCCTAATTGAAACCTGGCAGTCGCAATCATACAACTCGGAGCCATACTACAGTGTAGTAGCCGGCAAAACGTTTTATGAAACATTCGTTGGCCAAAACCTGCAAGTAGTATGGGGCATTTTCTGTGGGATAGCTGGTAATGTTCCTGCTATACCATTTGAGGAAGTGCCTTATGCTGATGGTAATCGACGGATTTGGACTGAACCTGAGGAATTTCAACTAGCAGCTTCTGAAATTGAAATAATAGCCTTTGATAGCACCTTCACACTATTAAAAGTTCGGGATGAAAGATTAGGACGTCAATTTCTGGAAGTATTCTCTAAGGGAAGAATAGTGCAAAGTCCTGACGATATGTTGAAATCGTATTAGTAGCGTTCATGAAAACCCTGCACTAGCCTTTACTGGCGCGCGTTTAGGCGCAGTCGTAACCCGTGCCGATACTATTGTGGAGGTTGTACTTCCACTGCCGCGCCAACGGTAAGGCGGAACCGCACCGCTAGGGGCGTGCAGCATGCTCGTTCTACGGGAAGCACAGCATCCCCCTGATGACAAAGCACGAGTTACGGCTGCGCCTAAACGCGCACTAGTAATAACATGTCACAAAAAAGCCGCTGACTAAGCGGCTTTTTTGTGACTTCCATGGCTGCTTTCTTACAAATGGTCCAACCGCCCGCCGTCTACGCGCACTTCAGCGCCCTCCACGAAGGCGGCATCATCCGAAGCGAGGTAGGCCACGAGGGCGGCCACGTCTTCGGGCTTGCCCACGTCGGTGGGGTTTATCTTTTCGACGCCTGACTTGACATTGGGGTTGTTCCAGAGCATGGGCGTGTCGATGGCGCCCGGCAGCACTACGTTGGTGCGGATGCCCTTGGGCTTGCCCTCAATCACGGATGAGCGGGTGAGCGAGAGCACGGCAGCTTTGGCCGCCGCGTAGGGTGCCACCAGCGCCTCGGTAGCAATGGCGTGGATGCTGGCCACATTCACCACGTTGCCGCCCGGCTTCATGTGCAGAAACGCCTGCTTGGTGAAGTAGAAGGCCCCTAGCAAATCGACGCTTAGCACGCGCAGCCAGTCGTCGCCGGTGAGCTCTTCGAGGGCTTTAAACTGCATCAGGCCCGCGTTATTCACCACCACATCGAGGCGGCCAAACTTGGCTAGCGTGGCCGAAACGGTGGCGATAACCTGGCTTTCGTCGGCCACGTTGCACATGCTGGGCAGCACCTCGGGAGCCCCGGCTTTCTGCACCTCGGGCGCGGCCGCGTCGAGGTTGGCCTGGTTGATATCGGCAAGTACAAGGCGGGCGCCTTCCGAGGCCAGCCGCTTGGCGATGGCCAGGCCGATGCCGCTGGCCCCGCCCGTGATGATGACTACTTTATCCTGAAAACGCATAAAAGAAGGGGCTAGTGGTTTGCTTGCAGTGGGGCGTTGGCGGCGGCGGCCGCCGGCTGGCTTTGCGTTTGCTGCGCCTGGGCTTGCTGCTCGCGGGCCCAGGCATCGTTGCTATCCCGGGGCATCACGAGCGGTATTTGCAGGCAGGCCGTTTGGGTGGGCAGCACCTCGCGCCACTGGCTGATGAGCTTCTTGTAGGCCTCGCCTACGGGCCGGATATTGCGATTTAAGTCGTAGAGGCCCAGTGGGTTCAGGTTGCCGTTGCTTTCGCGCAGCGCCGTGTCCCAGTCTACCTGGTCGGTGAGCGAGTACCAGGTAAAGCCCACGATGGGCACGCCGTCGTTGCGCACGCGCAGCACGTTGGCCCATTCTTTCCAGAGCCAGTTCACGGCCTCATCGCCGTTGGGGCCCTGCCAGCGGTTGGTTTCGGTGTGCATCACGGGCAGCTGGTAGCGGTCGTGGTACTGCGTGGTAATGACGTGGTAGCCAAATATTTCGCCCGAAGCCGTAGTGCTGCCGTCGGGCCGCACGCGGTGCTCGTTGGTCCAGTAATAATCGTTGCCCATAATGCACTGGTGCTTCAGATTATTATCCAGAAAGAAGTGGTACTCGTCGCGCGTCATGCCGTTATCGAGCAGATACTCATACATATCCGAGTCTACGCGGCGGCCATAGTTCAAATCCAGCGACAAAAAGCGCTTGGCATTCAATATCTCGGCCGGCTTGATGGCGGCCGGGTTGGAAGCGTGGAAGTACTCGCTGCTCTCGCTCTGGATGAAGAGTGCATCGGGCCGCACCGCCAGGATGGCGTGCATGGCCAGCACGTTAGCCTTCACGATATACTTAAGGGCCGTCACAAATGCCTGGTCGCTCTGCAATTGCTCGTTCCACCAGCCGTAGAGTGCCGAAAACTCGGCGCAGATGTACATCTCATTCACGGGGGTGTAGAGCTGCACCCACGGAAAGCGCTTGGCAAAATCGCCGGCGTAGCGCGCAAAAAGCGCCGGAAAATCGGGATTCTGGAAATTGCCCAGCCAGTCGGGCACCCCAAAGTGGCACAGGTCCACGATGGGCATGATGTTGCGCTTCAGCAAATCATTGAAGGTGGCATCGGCGAAGTCCCAGTTGTACTTGCCCGGCCCTAGCCAGGTAGTATGAATGGGCGGCCCGTAGCGCAGGTACTCGATACCCAACTCCTGCACCAGCTCAAAATCTTTCTGCCAGAACTTATAATGCCCGCACTTCTCCAACTCGTCCTGGCGCACCTTGCCGTTCTGGATAGTGGGGTTACTGTTTTCGATGCCAGTGGCAAAAAGGAACTGAGAAGCAGGCATAAGAATGAAACTAGCGGGGCTAGGGTAGGGCACCGTGCCAACCCAAGGCATAGGCCTTTGTCAGCACTACGGAAAAGCTCGCAGAAAAGCCGTGTCTTTTGAGTGTGAAGCCTTTATGAAGGACGAGCGGGGCGCCTTTTCGGCCCAAGCGCACAAGTAATTAGAGGCGATGAGGCACCTGCGAACGCGGTCATAAAAGGAAATCGAAAAAAAACTTTCGCCCATAGCCTTGCTAGCTACAATACTCTGCTACATTTGCAATGTACTAGTTTAGTAATACACTAAAACAACACCGCAAATGGTCCGAATCCGCAACCTGCACTTTGGGTACTCGCGCCGGGTGCCCCAGCTAGAAGACCTGAGGCTCGACCTGGTGCGGGGCCGCATCTACGGCCTGCTAGGCAAGAACGGCGCCGGCAAATCGACCTTGCTCAAGAATATGGTGGGGCTAGCCTTTCCGCAGGCGGGCACCTGCGAGATAGAGGGGCAGGCAGCCAGCCGGCGGCTGCCTGCCACGCTCGAAGACCTGTTCTTTTTGCCCGAAGATGTGCAGGCCCCGCCGGTGTCGGCTACGCAGCTGGCGGCCAGCACGGGCGTATTCTATCCGCGCTTCGATACGGGCGCTTTCCATACGTACCTGCGCGAGCTCGACGTGCCGGCCCATGCCCGCCTCACGGCGCTGTCTTTTGGCCAGCAGAAGAAGGTCTTTATTGCGTTTGCCCTGGCTACCAATACGGGCCTGCTGGTGCTCGACGAGCCTACGAACGGTCTCGATATTCCGAGCAAGATGCAGTTTCGCAAGCTCGTGGCGGGCGCACTGGGCGAGGACCGCTGCATTGTCATCTCGACCCATCAGGTGCGCGACCTCGACAGCCTGATTGACACCGTGCTGGTGCTGCACGAGCGCCGCATTGTGCTCAGCGAAACCATTGATGCCCTAGCCGAGAAGCTGTACTTTGGCCCGGTCCCGGCCGGCACGGCTAGCCCCGACGTGCTCTACGCCGAGCCCTCGGTACGTGGCCAGCAAGCCATTCGGCCCGGCGATGGTGAGCGCTACACGAAAGTCGATTTGGAATTGCTTTTCAACGCCCTCACCGGGCCTAGCCAGGCCGTGGCCACTTACCTCACCCACCTGCACTTGCAACATGAGCCAGTACGTTAACCTCACCCGCTTCGGGCGCCTGGCGCGCAAACACCTGAGTGAGCACGCCACGGGCTACGCGCTCGGGGCCGCCGTGCTACTCGGGGGCTTGCTGGTACTGCTGGGCTTTCTGACCTATATCCAGCACTGGCCAATGAGTGAATCTATGCAGGCGGCCTTATTTATGCTGTGCCTGCTAGGAGCGGGTAGTCTTTTTACCAGCACTGTTTTGGCGCAGTTTGGGGCGGGGCGGCAGGCCGCGCTGGCCCTCACGCTGCCCGCCTCGCAGCTCGAAAAATTCCTGTTGGCCTGGCTGCTATCGCTGCCCGTGTTTCTGGTAGTTTTCGTGGCCGATTTTTACTTGGCCGATTGGCTGGTGATGCACCTGGTGAGCCCGCGGCCCGGCCCGCTGCTGCCCCTGCTCGATGGCCACGAGGTGCCGGGGCTGCGCCTGTTTCTGACGCTGCACGGGCTAGCGCTATTCGGCAGCATTTTCTTCCCGCGCCTGGCTTTTGTGAAAACGGCTTTCGTGGTCCTGGGCATGGCTGTGCTGGTGGGCGTGCTCAACTTTAAAGTATTGAATGCCTGGCTAGGGGGTAGCCTGGGCATGGCCGTCCCCTTTGGGGCGGCTGGCGTGCAAGGCTTCGGGCCCCTGGTGCTGCCCGAAGCCCAGGAGCGCTGGCTGGTAGGCCTGCCGCTGGCCCTAGCCGTGCTGCTATGGGCCGCCGCCTACGCACGCCTCACCGAGAAGCAATTATAAACTATGGAATTTGCTGATAATGAGGCGATATACCTCCAGATAGCCAGCTACGTGGGCGAGCACATCTTGCGCCAGCAGTGGCTGCCCGACCAGAAGATACCTTCGGTGCGCGACCTCGCCGCCGAGCTGCAAGTCAACCCCAATACCGTGATGCGCACCTACGAGTTTTTGCAGAGCCAGGGCGCCGTCTACAACAAGCGTGGGCTGGGCTTTTTTGTGGCCCCCGACGCCCCACAGAAGGTGCGCGACTACCGCCGCGAGCGCTTCTTGCAGCAAGAGCTGCCCGCCTTTTTCAATACCATTTCGCTGCTGGGCATTGGCCTTGAGGAGCTGCGCCAGCGCTACGAACAGTTTCAGGCCGCCCCGGCAGCCCCAACCCTTTCTGCGCATGAAAACTAGCATCAAACTATTGCTGGCGGCCTTTATAGTGTTGCTAGCCTCCCTCACGGCCTACAACATGGCCCTGCGCGCCGAGTACCGCTCGGGCGCCTACAAAGACCCGCTGCGTGGCTATACTGCGTTGGCTTTTAAGAACTTTACGGAAGTGGACGTGCCAGCGGCGGGCTTATTAAAAGTGAAAATCATGGCCGGACCGTTTGGTGTGTGGGTGCATCCGAGCGCCGGCAAGGTTGTGCGGGTGAGCCAGCAGGGTGGGCGGCTGGTAGTGGCCGCCGTGTTCCCCGACCACGCGCAGGCACCCAATTGGGGCGAAACGGTGGTTATCAGTTGCCCAAACCTGGTAGGGCTCCAAACCAATGCCGAATGCCAAGTGCAGGGCCATCCCGAACGCAGCAAAAACTCGCTGGGCGGCCGGGTGCTGCTGCAGGGCTTTACCCAGGACAGCCTGGCCCTGCGCCAGGACTGGGGCAGTCGCATCGAGCTGACCAACAATCGGCTAGGCCTGCTGCGCGCCACGGCGGGCGCCACGCCCGGCAGCCACCCCATTTTGCAGGTAAACGGCGGCAACCGCTTCGCAGCCGCTAGCCTCACCCTGGACCACCAAAGCGAGCTGGTGCTCAACAATGTGCAGATTGGGCAGCTGCACCACCGCTTTGGCGACAGCACCAAAGTGACCCTAACGGGTGCCGCGCTGGGCAGCGTGCTGAAGTAACCCTGGCCCAAGCCAACCTGCCCCGCCAGGGGCTAGCCGCCCAGCCGCCATGCCCGGCGCATGCTACTTAGCAGCACGCGCCGGGCCTTTCGGCTGAACAAAAAAGCCGCTGGCGGGTGTTAGATTCGACCCGGGCATCCGCTAGGGGCCACTTTGCCTGCATGACTACCAACGAAATCAAAGCGCTTATCTCGCTGCTCGACGACCCGGAAATCGCCCCTCAGATTCAGGGCGAAATCCAGAACCTGGGCGAGGCCATCATCCCTTTTCTCGAAGAGTCGTGGGAAGAGACCCTCGACCCGCAGCAGCAGCGCCGCCTCGAAGACCTCATTCATAATCTGCAATTTGAAGGCTTGCAGCACCGCCTACGGGTGTGGCGCGACTCGGGCGGCCAGGATTTGCTGGAGGGTATGTGGCTGCTCAACTCGTATCAGTACCCCGATGCCGACCTGCAGGCTCTGAACCGCGCCATCGAGCAGCTACGCTTCGAAGCCTGGACGCTGCTGCGCCCCGAGATGCACCCCGCCGACCAGGTGCAGGTGCTCAACCACGTTATTTTTCGCAACCACAAGTTCGCGGCTAATACCCAGCACTTTCACTCGCCGGCCAACTCCATGCTGCACCGGGTGCTCGAAACCAAGCGCGGCAACCCCTTGTCGCTCTGCGTTATCTACCTGCTGGTGGCGCAGCGCCTCGACCTGCCGATATTCGGCGTGAACCTGCCCAACTTGTTTGTGCTCACGTACCAGCTCTACAAGGATGAGGAAGAAAAGCCCGTTACGCCGTTCTATATCAATTGCTACAACCGGGGCGTCATTCTCTCAAAGGCCGATATTGAGCACTACGTAGGCCAGCTCGGCATCACCTCGCAAGATACGTTTTACGAGCCCTGCACGCACCTCGACATCGTGCGCCGGGCCATGCGCAACCTGCAAGTGGGCTTCGAGAAATTGCAGGAACCCGCCAAGGCCGAAGAAGTAGCCCAGCTGCTAGCCATCCTGCTGGAAAAAGACGAGCCGGGCGAAGGCGAAGAATAAAAAACAGCCCCTAAAAAGAAAAGGCCTACTTCACGAAGCAGGCCTTTTCTTTTTAGGGGCTAAGACTGAGTGCCAGATGCTACCGCTTAATCAGGCAGCCAGCGGCGCGCTTGTCGGCCACGCCGGCTGGGCGGCCGGCCAGCACGTTGTCGAGCACCTGCTGCAAGTAGTGCTGCTGCACGCCGCTGGCTACCTGGGGGTTATCATCAATAGCGCCACGGTAGCGGACTGCAAAGCCCGAACCGGAAGGCTGCAATACCACGGCCTCGGTCGTTTTCGTCACACCCAGGGCGGCGCTGGCGGCGCCCTCATCGGTGTAGGTGGCCAGCGAGCCGCCCCCGCCACCCTCGCTCGTGTCGAGGTTGATAGGCACATTGACAAACATAAACTGCACGCCCCGGCCGCTGTAGGCGCTGTTGAGAGCCGCAAGGCGCTCCTGGTAGAGGCGGGTATAGGCGCAGGCAGGGTTCATAAACACCACCACTACAGCCTTTTGGCCGGCATAGGCACTGAGCGAGGCGCTACCGCCTCCGGTTTTTTGGACCGTAAAATCGCCTACCGTGCCCTGGGCGCGGACAACGCCCACCGTGACGGTGGCCAGCAGCAGGGCCGCTGCGAGTAGCACCGGAAGTTTGCGAAAAAACATGGCTAGGGTAGAAATAGTCAAGAGAGATAAACAGCGCGGGATGCGCTATAATGTGCGTGAAAATTAGACGCAATACGTGAGCACATAGCCCGCCGCCGGCCGAAGATAACAAATCTGGTGCCGGGAAATGGCACCGTTTATCTGCAGCCGGGCTGGTAGTATGCCGGGCACGGGCCAGGGGCCGGCCGGCAGGTCGAGCAGGAGGTTTTCGCGGAAGATGATGCCGCGCTGGCCCGCCAGCTTGTACAAGGTTTCCTTAGCGCTCCAGAGCAGGCTGAACAGCTCTTGCGAAGCGCTGCCAGGAGCAGCGTCGGCTAGGGTAATGCTTTCAATAGCAGCTAGTTCATGGTCGTTGAGAAACTTGCGGGCAATGCGTTGGGCTTTGTCGCGCACTGCTTCTACATCAATGCCCACCGCTACGCCGGCCGGGGCTAGCAGGGCCGCTGCCCACTCGCCCGAATGCGAAATAGACACCGCCGGCGCTGCCGGGCCTAGCAAAAAAGGCCGGCCAGTTTCGTCGTTGCGCAGCGTGGCCGGGGGCGCCCCGGCGGCGGCCAGCAACTGCTGCACCAGTACGCGGCCGGCCAGCCACTGCGCCTGGCGCGGGCCATCGGCGCGAGCGGGGAGGAGCGGGGTATAGGCAGCCGCACCGGCTAGCTGCGGCCAGAGGTCGGCGGGCGTTTCGGTGAGGTGCCAGAGGCCTAGCAGCGGGCCGCCGGGCAGGCGTGCGATAGAATGAAGGGGCATAAACAAGCGAGCGGCGGCGAAGGTAGTACCGGCCCGCAGCCCGACCTTTGCGGCCGGCCCGGCCCGGGCCGCTTCGTTTGCTATGCTCGTCCCTACGCCCCCGCCTCGCCCCACCGCCACCCGCATCGGCACCCTAGCGGGCCACCACGATGCGGTGTACGCGCTGGCCGGGCGGCCCGGCGCCGACCTTATATTTTCGGGCAGTGCCGATGGCATGGTGGTGGCCTGGAACAGCGCCCAGCCTGAGGCCGACGGCGAACTGCTGGCCAGGGTCGAAAACTCGGTGTATGCCCTGCTGGAGCTGCCGGCACGCGGCCTGCTGCTGCTAGGGCACAATTTTCAGGGCGTGCAGGCGCTTGACTTGCAAAGCAAAAAACTTGCCTACGCCACCGCCCTGCCGCCGGTCGCCATCTTTGAGATGATGTATTCGGAGAGCCGCCAGCGCCTGTACTGTGCCCTTGGCGATGGCACGCTCGCCGTGCTGCGCGGCGACGATTTCCGGCTCGAAAACCTGCTGCGAATCAGCGACAAGAGCCTGCGCTGCCTGGCCCTGCACGACGAGCGAGGCGAGCTGGCCGTGGGCAGCTCCGACTGGAAAACCTATATTCTGGACCTCGACTCGCTGGCTGTTAAAACGTCCTTGGCCGAGGCTACCAACTCCATTTTTACGCTCACCTACACCCCCGATGGACAGCACCTGCTGGCCGCCGGCCGCGATGCCCACCTGCGCCGCTACCGGGCCGCCGAGGGCTACCCGCTGCAAGACAGCGTAGTGGCGCACATGTACGCCATCAACCACTTGGCATTCAGCGGCGATGGGCGCTACCTGGCTAGCTGCTCCTTAGATAAAAGCATCAAGCTCTGGGACCCGGCTACGCTGGCGCTGCTGCGGGTGCTCGACAGGGCGCGCACGGCGGGCCACGGCACGTCGGTCAATAAGCTGGTTTGGCCGGGCACGCAGCACCGGTTAGTTTCGTGCAGCGATGACCGCAGCCTGGCGGTGTGGCAGATTTTAGCTGCTGACTAATGGCTGTTAGCTTTCGGTTGGGCAAAACGCGTTGACCCGGCTGCCCGATGAGTAGCTTGTTATTATCCTCTCTTATTTAAAAAGCTAACGGCCAACAGCTAGTAGCTATCCGCTAACGATGAAAATTACCGCCCTCGATATTCGGCAGAAGACGTTTGAAAAGTCCTTTCGGGGCGTGGACAAGGAGGAGGTGCAGGCCTTCCTCAATATGGTATCGCAGCAGTGGGAGCGCCTCGGCGACGAAAACCGCGAGCTGCGCCTCAAACTGGAGCACGCCCAAAACGACGTGCAAAAGATGCGCGAGGTAGAATCGTCGCTCTACCGCACCCTCAAAACGGCCGAGGATACCGGCAACTCCATCACGGAGCAGGCCCAGCGCGACGCCGACCTGCGCCGCCGCGAGGCCCAGCTGCTGGCCGAGCAAACCCTGGCCGAAGCCCGCCAGCGCGCCCGCGCCATTGTGGAAGAAGCCTACCAAACGGCCGAGAAAACGGTGGCCGACATGCAGAAGGAAGTGACTGGCCTGGGCCAGGAGTGCCAGCGCCTTGAGCAGCAGCTCGATACCCTGGTGCGCGACCTGCATCATTTGGCTTCCGATGCGCTGGAGAAAGTAGAGCGTGCCCGCGCCCGCCCCAAAAACGCCCCAGCGGCCATCCTTTCGCGCGCAGCGAGCGTACAGGTAAAGCGGCCGGCCGAAGCGCCGGCGCCCGAACCTAGTCCTGCTCCTGCTATGAATATTTCCACCGCCTCTGCCCGCTCTTCGGCCGCTGCCGTAGCGCCCACGCCCGCCGCTGCTTTTGTGCCGGAGCCTGCCAGCCGAACCGCTGCGCCCGAAGCTAGCCCCGTGGCCGCGCCGCGTGGCTACAACCCCAAGCCCGGCCAGCAGCCCGACCCCGGCCAGGCCCCCACGCCCGATATCGAGCGCCCCCAGGCTCCATCTGAAAACCCCGGCATTGCGCCCGCCCCGCGCATCGACCAGCCCGGCCCCGAAACGGTGCCGTCGCCCCCTGCACCTTACATAGAGCCTACGCGCCCCGAGATTCAACCAATCGGGCCTAGCCGCCCCGATATTCAGCAGCCCGAGCCTATGACCCACCCCGGCATGGCCGCTAGCCCAGCCAAGCCTGAGCCAGTAGGGGAGAAGTCGTTTTTCGACGAACTCTAACCCACGAAGTCGTCCGGTTTTTGGATTACGTGGATTTCGTGGACGATTTCCTGGTAATCACTTTAGACTGATAAACAATAAAAGGCCGCCCCACCGGGTGGCCTTTTACTTTTGCTCCTGGTAATGGTGCCAGCTACAACAGCCGCGTAATCCGAAAAATTCGGGTGAATCCGTGGTTCAGAATAACTTATGGGACAAATCGCACTCGAAGGACTGGAGTTTTTCGCCTTCCACGGCTACTACGACGAGGAACAGAAAATTGGCAATAAGTATGGCGTCGACCTGCACCTCAAGACTGACCTGCACGCCGCCGGCGCTTCTGATAAGCTGGCTGAAACCGTTAACTACGAAGTGCTCTACCGCGTGACACTCGAAGAAATGCAGCGCCCCGCCCGGCTGCTCGAGCACCTGGCCCATCGCATCCTCGACCGCATGATGCAGGAGTTTCCGCAGGTGCGGCGGGCGCAGGTGAGTATTTCCAAATTCAACCCGCCGCTAGGGGGCATCTGCCACCGGGCGCGCGTGACGCTGGTGCGCAAGCGCGGCGACGCGAACAACCAAGAATAAGTCAGTCAAAAATAATTCCGCTGATTGTTAGCGTGTTGGCTTATTATACGATTTATTTCGTACATTGCTTTTGCATCTACGAAGGCTCTCGTATAACCTTTGACCTACGAACTATTTCGTACGGAACTTATCGCCCCGCTCGCCATGCCCAAAGCGCCCCCCAAACCTACCGATTCGGAACTTGAGATTTTGCAGGTGCTCTGGCAGCATGGCCCGGCCACTGTTCGCACCGTGAATGAGGAGCTAAGCAAGCGCCGCGAGGTAGGCTACACTACCACCCTGAAAATCATGCAGCTGATGCTGGAAAAAGGCCTGGTGAGCCGCGACGACGAAGGCCGCAGCCACGTGTACCGGGCCGCCGTGCGCGAGCAGGATACCCAGGGGCTGCTGCTCGACAAGTTTGTGGCCGCCACCTTCGGCGGCTCAGCCCTGAAGCTGGTGATGCAGGCCCTGGGCAACCGCAAAACCTCGGCCGACGAGCTGGCCCAGATTCGGCGCCTGCTCAACGATATTGAGATTCAGAATGCTAACCCCTCAACCTCTACTTCCGATGACGACGCTCCCGCTGCTTAGAGAAGTTTTGTCGCCCGCCCTGGTACGGGCCCTGGGCTACGCGCTGCTGCACTCGCTGTGGCAGGGTGGGGTGCTAGCCCTGCTGCTGGCCGGTGTGCTGCCGCTGTTGCGCCGCCAACGCGCCGAGGTGCGCTACGCTGCTTCGGCCGGTGCCCTGGCGGGCCTGGTGCTGCTAGTTGGTTTTACGTTCGGCTATTACTACCAGCACGCTCCGCTACCTGCAGCACCGCTTGTAGTAGCTAGCCCGGTAGGAGCAGCTTCTGCCGGGCCGGCTAGCCCCGCTACGGCACTTGCTCTGCAAGCGGTGGCTACCGATGCTATAGCGCCGAGCACCCCACTCACCTGGGTGCGGGCCAACGCCCACCAGCTCGAGGCCTACCTGCCGCTGGTAGTGGTGGCCTGGCTGCTAGGATTGGTGCTGATGAGCGGCCGCCTGGCCGGCGGGCTCCTCTACGCCAGCCGACTGCGCCGTGCGGGCACCCAGGCGCTGGGTGCCGACTGGCAGCAGCGGCTCGACACCCTGGCCAGCCGCGCCGGCGTGCGCCAGTCAGTGGCCTTGCTGGAGTCGGCGCGGGTTGCCGGGCCGGTGGTACTGGGGCATCTGCGCCCAGTCATCTTGCTACCGCTAGGGGCAGTGGCCGGCCTCAGCCCCGCCTTGCTTGAAGCGCTGCTGGCGCATGAGCTGGCCCACATAGTGCGCCGCGACTATTTGCTCAACCTGGGGCTGGCCGTGGCCGAAGTGTTGTTTTTCTACCACCCGGCCGTGTGGTTTATGGCCAACTGCCTGCGGGCCGAGCGCGAAAACTGCTGCGACGACCAAGCCGCGGCCCTCTGCGGGGGCGATGGCCTGCGCGTGGCCCGTGCCCTGGCTGCTTTGGCCGAGCTGGATGCCGCCACGGCCTCCGCGCCGCGCCTGGCGCTGGCCGCGGCGGGCGCGGGCGGGCGCGGTGGGCTACTGGCCCGGGTGCGCCGCCTGGCCCTGGGCCGCCCCCAGGCCCCCAGCATGAGCGAGCGCCTGCTGGCCGGCTCGCTGACCCTGCTAGGGTTGCTGGGCCTGAGCACCGGCGTGGTGCTGGCCGCGCGCCCCGCCCAAACCGTGCCCGGACAGACTGCCCCGGCCGATACGGCTCGCCGCCGGGTGGCCGTGGCACCGCCCGCTCCGGCAGCCCCAGCGGCTCCGGCAGCGCCTGATGCCCCCAATGCCCCCGATGCGCCCGCCGAACCCCAGCAAGTAGAAAAAGAAGTGCGGGTCGAAATGGCTGATACTGACCCCGAAGTGCGGGTGCGCCGCCTGCGCCGGCTACCCCCTCGCCGCGGGGCTAGCACCGTGGTCATTGAGAAAGACAAAAAAGGCCGCGTGGTAAACCTGACGGTAGACGGCCAGCGCGTCGAAACCTCTGACAAAAAAGCCAAGCGAAGCAAGAAAGTGCGCACCGTGGAAGTGGTGACCGTGCCCGCCGCCCCGGCCCGCTTCGAGCGGCTCGAACGTCTTGAAATGCCGGAAATGCCCGAGCTGCCGGAGTTGCCCGAATTACCCGACCCCCGCTCGTTCAGCTTCAACTTTTCGACCGACGCTCTCAACCGCGATGCCCTGCGTGCGGCCCAGCGCGGCCTGGCCGAAGCCATGCGTGCCCCTAACCTGAGCGCCGAGCAGCAGCAGGAAATGCAGCGGGAGTTAGACCGCCTGCAGCAACAGTTAGGCCGCCACCAGACCGAGCTGCGCAAGCAGTTCCGCAAGTTTGATTGGGACCATACTGGTGCGGCGGCTAGCCACCCTACCAACCCGACGTATCGGCTGGACCGCAGCTTGCGAGGGCGCGTCCGCCTCAAAATTGACAAGCAGGGCCGTGTGCTGCGTGACGACGCCACCGAGCAAGCTGACCGCGACGCCGCTCAGGCCGACCGTGAGGCCGCCCAAGCTGACCGCGACGCGGCCCGCGCCGATGCTGCTGCCCGCCGCGCCGAACTGCGTGCTCGCATCGCCGCCGCCGAGGCCGAGCTGCGTGCCCTCGATGGCAGCGCGGGCCGGCCCACGCCACCCCGG
>NZ_JAGETY010000019.1 GCF_017571525.1 Hymenobacter sp. BT559
GGTACTGCCTTCACCGGTGGGAGAGTCGGTCGCCGCCAACTTTATCGTGAGCCCTGCTTACTGCGCTTTCACCAGCGTGTAAGCAGGGCTCTTGCATTTCCTGCCCTCGACCCACGCCCCCGCCCCTCGCTGCCGGCGCCACGCGCCACGCGCCACACGCCACACGCCTGCTGAACAAGGAGCTAACATTGGGAGCTACCGCTCTAGTAGATTAGCGAGAAGGTCGTTACCATTGTTCCTTAAATTCCTCACTTTAGTTGTGTTTCAAGGGGCTGGAGATACATTAGCCGTACTACCAATCGCGGTGGCTTTGGTCCAGGAATTTAATTGCGCCTGCTGGTGAATAAAAGGGTAGATTTGTAGTTCTAGCTAAGCGAATTAAGCTAAGCAAGATTACAAGCGAATGCAGTTAGTATATCCAGAATTTTTATGGGGCTTAGTAGCAGTAGGCCTTCCCATTATAATTCATTTATTGCAATTAAGAAGGCCACAAAGGGTACTTTTTACTAACACTGGTTTTATTAGGCAAGTTGAACTGACAACCATGCGTCGGCGTCGGTTGCAGAAGCTGTTAGTATTGCTGGCGAGAATGTTGGCTGTAGTAGCATTAGTACTACTCTTCTGCCAGCCTTTCATACCGGCGGCTAATACTAGTATTGAAAACGCTGGTGAAACTATAGGCGTGCTGGTTGATAACTCGGGTAGTATGCAGGCGGCCGGCTTAGTGCAGCCACATTTAGCGCAGGAGGCAGTGACTGGCGCTGTTGCCTTGGGTAAAAATTATGGGCCTAGCACCCATTTTAAGCTTTTGGGGCAGCATGGCCGTAATCTGAATGAGGCGGCTTATCGAGTTGAAGTGGCAAACCAGCCGACAGCAACACGAACAGCTAGCTGGGGGGTGACGTCGGTGCGCGAGGCTTTGCAGGATGAACAGCAGGGGCCCCTCTACTTATTTAGCGATTTTCAGAAAAACGAAGTGCCTCCGCAGTTTTGGCAGCATGTCAGGCAGAGGGGCGAGGTGGTGCTGGTGCCCCAAGTGGCTCGGCCGGTCGGGAATATGTACGTAGATAGCGTTTGGCTGAATGATGCTTTTGTGCGGGCGCATACCACTGTTGGGCTGCACATTAGGCTGCGTAATGGTGGAAGTGAAACGGTCGCTGACTGCCCGGTAAAAGTATTGCTAGGGTCACAGCAGGCGGCAACCTTCCAAGTGACGGTGGGCGCCGGGCAACTGCGTGAGGTAACGGCTCAGGTGCAAGTGCCAGATACGAGCTTGGCGCTGGGGCGGGTTGTAACGAGTGATGTGCCGGTAACCTTTGACAATACATATTACTTCACCATGCAGCCAGCGGCGGCCATCCGCGTATTAGAAATAGGCGCGGAACCGGTTACTAAACAGGCTTATGAGGGAGAATCCTTATTTATTTACTCGTTTGCCAAGCCTCACGCGGTGAACTATAACGAAATGCGGCGGGCTAACCTAGTAGTGCTGCGCGAAGTGCCGCAGGTAGATGCCGGGTTGCGGGAGGCGCTAGCGGCGGTGGTACGGAGGGGCGGGAGCGTAGTAGTGGTGCCGCCGGCTAGCCCGGCAGCGCGGGGTACCTACCATGAGCTGTTTCGGATGCTAGGCATTGCAGGGGAGCAATGGGAGTTGCCCGGCCCCGGTGCTAGTGGGCTAGCACGGCAGGAAGTAGCGCTGCCTAATGCAGGCAATCCCTTTTTTAAAGATGTGCTGGGAGCGCAGCCACGGCAGGTAGTAATGCCAACAGTGGCGCCAGTAGTGCGGTTAGGCCGGGGCGGCACTGATATTCTGCGCTTGCGTGATGGCGATGGCTACCTTACGGAATTTACTAGTGGTTCGGGACGAGCTTACGTATTTGCGGCGCCTTTCGCGAAGGAGTATTCTGACTTTACTGCGCACGCACTGTTTGTGCCGGTGCTCTACCGCCTAGCCATGCTCAGCTATCATAGCGACCAGCCATTGGCTTACCGGCTTAATGCGCCCGCGCTGACTTTGACGGTGCCAGCGGGTAGCGGCGCAGTTGACGAAGCCAGCTACCGTCTAGTACATGACAGCCTGACGTACATCCCGGCCCAGCGCCTGCTAGGTGGCCAACTGCACTTAGATGTGCCAACTGGCTTGACAACCCCAGGCTTTTATGAGGTAACCAAGCAGGGTAAGGGACTAACCACCTTAGCCTTTAATATGGCGAAGCGCGAATCGGAGCTAGCTGCCTATTCGGCAGCTGAGCTACGGCAACTGTTAAGGCCAACTCACCCTAATGTGCAAGTGCTGGAAGGTGGCGCTCAGCCAGAAGTAGTAGCGCGCTATCGTGCGGAGCAAACTGGCCGGCCCCTCTGGCGCTATTGTCTGCTCTTGGCCCTAGCCTGCCTGCTGGCCGAGGCGCTGTTGCTGCGCTTTGGGCGTCCCCACGCCAGCACAGCCTCAGCGGCGGCCTAGCCGGCTGAGGCGCCTCACCAGGCCGTATCTTGCGGGCCGATTCGTAGGATATGCAGCCAGAAGATTCAAAAGCTAACGTAAGTGTAGGGGCTACCGATGCGTCGGGGCTAGTAGTGCGGCTCGGTTTATACTTTGGTGTGGGTGCGGGGCTAGTGTGTGCTGCATGGCTATTGTTTTTGCAATGGTCGGGCAACAACCCCTTTAGCCCTAAGCAGATAATGGGCCTGCTGGTAGTGCCATTCGTGGCGGCAGGCAGCCAGTGGTTTTTGCGCTATAAGCTGACGCCGGTGCGGCCGGGCGTGGGGCGTGCGCTCGCTGTTGGTGGCCTCACGGTGCTGCTGGCGGCCAGCATGGCTGCTGCCAGCGTCTGGGTGCTCGGGCACACTGTCAGCGAGCAGGAGCTGGCCCGCAACCGCAGCGAGCTGCTCGAAATAACCCGGGTGCAGCAGCGCCTGCGCGATAAGACCAAGCGCAACGCGGCATTCGAAAAGCAGGAGCTGGCGCAAGCCGCAGCCTTGTCAATTAATGATTTAGCTAGGGGTACATTTACGTGGACTATCTTGCTGGGCCTGTTGCTAGCTGTGCCCAGCGGCATATTTTTGCGCAAGTAGCTTCTCTCACCTCTTGTCCTGTTTCCTATGCAAACTGTTACGCCTTCCGCTTCTACTGCCGCCGTTGGCGGTCGCTTTGGCTTGCTCACTGGCTTGGTAAGCATTATTATCTCGTTTGGTATCTACGCGCTGCAACTGGAAACATATACCGCCGTGCGTTTTCTCACCACGGCGGTATTGGCTGTCGGGATTATCCTGGCGATGCGTAGCTTCAAAGACCAAAATGCAGGTTTTATGGGCTATGGCCAGGGGGTGGGGGTAGGCCTGGTGGTTTCGGGGGTAGTCGGGCTGCTTGGCGGAGCTTTTATGTACGTCTACACAACCCTCGTAGACCCAGACGTGCTCATGCGAATGATGGATAAGGCACGGGCGGATATGGAAGCCAAAGGCTTGGCTGATGCGCAAATTGACCAGGCAATGGCCCTATCGGGTAAGTTTATGAATGGTCCGTTTATGGCTCTTTCTGCACTACTAATTACTTTATTTTTCGGCTTAGCCATCAGCTTGCTAGCAGCCGCTTTTGTTAAAAACCCCAAGCCCGAGTTTGAATAAGCTAGCTGTCAGCTTTCCGGTGGAGCTTTCCATCGTTATTCCCTTGCTCAATGAAGCTGAGTCTTTGCCTGAGCTGACGCGCTGGATTCAGCGCGTGCTTACGGCGCGGGGGCTGTCGTACGAGGTGATTCTGATTGACGACGGCTCGACCGACGACTCGTGGGCGGTGATTGAGGCGCTGGCTGGCCAGGATATGGCACTGCGCGGTATTCGTTTCAACCGCAACTACGGCAAGTCGGCGGCGTTAAACGTAGGCTTCGACGCGGCCAGAGGCCGGGTGGTGTGCACCATGGACGCCGACCTGCAAGACTCGCCCGAGGAGTTGCCCGAGCTTTATCGCATGATAACAGAGGATGACTACGACCTGATAAGCGGCTGGAAGCAAAAGCGTTACGACCCCCTGTCAAAAACCATCCCGACTAAGCTCTTCAACGGCGCCACCCGGGCCATCTCGGGCATCCAGCTGCACGATTTTAACTGCGGGCTTAAGGCCTACGACCAGCGCGTGGTGAAGAGCATCGAGGTCTACGGCGAGATGCACCGCTACATACCGGTCATTGCCAAATGGGCCGGCTTCAGGAAGATAGGGGAGAAGGTGGTGCAGCACCAGGAGCGCAAGTACGGCGTCACCAAATTTGGCCTGGAGCGTTTTATCTACGGCTTTCTCGACCTGGCTAGTATCACGTTTGTGAGTCGGTTTCGGCGGCGGCCTATGCACTTCTTTGGTACGCTCGGCACGCTGTCGTTCTTCATTGGCATGGTGCTGACCGTATGGGTGACGGGCGAAAAAGTGTGGTTGTCGCTGCACAACCTGCGGGCGCGCAATGTGACCGAGCAACCATTGTTTTTTCTGTCGCTGGTGGCCGTCATTATTGGGGTGCAGCTGTTTCTGGCCGGGTTTCTGGCCGAAATGGTGCAGCTTAATGGGCCGCGCCGCAACGACTACCTAGTGCGCGAAACCCTGCGATGAAGGTTGTTATCATTGGCCCGGCTTACCCATTGCGCGGTGGCCTAGCCACGTATAATGAGCGACTGGCGCGTGCTTTTCGGGCAGCGGGCGATGAGGTGCGCCTCGTCACCTTTTCGCTACAATACCCTGATTTTCTGTTTCCGGGCCAGACGCAGTTTAGCACTGAAGCAGGCCCAGCTGACCTCGACATTGAAGTCAGTTTGAATTCGGTAAATCCGCTCTCATGGCTGGCGGTGGGGCGGCGACTACGCCGCGAGCGCCCCAATTTAATCGTTTTTCGGTTTTGGCTGCCGTTTATGGGGCCAGCGCTAGGCACGGTGGCGCGGCTGGCGCGCGGCAATGTCCATACCCGGGTGGTAGCCATCACCGACAACGTGATTCCGCACGAAAAAAGGCCCGGCGACGCACCACTCACGCGCTACTTCTTGAGTGCCTGCGATGGCTTTGTGACGATGAGCCGCGCCGTATTGGCCGATTTGCAGCGGCTAGGCTTTGGGCAAAAGCCGGCACTTTACCGGCCGCACCCGCTCTACGACAACTTCGGCCCGGCCCGGCCTAAGGCCGAAGCCCTAGCTGCGTTGAACCTTTCGCCCAAGTTTCACTACGTATTGTTTTTTGGCTTTATCCGGGCGTATAAAGGGCTGGATATCTTGCTCGAAGCCTTCGCCGATGCGCGCGTGGCGACGCTCCCCGTAAAGCTTATCATTGCCGGCGAGTTTTATGAGGATGCCGCGCCGTATGAGGCGCTTATTCACAAACACGACCTCGAAAGCCGGCTAGTGCGAGCTACCGACTTCATCCCCAACGAGCGTGTGGCTGACTATTTCAGCGCCGCCGACCTCGTCATTCAGCCTTATAAAAATGCCACCCAAAGCGGCGTGTCGCAAGTAGCCTATCATTTTGGCCGGCCCATGCTCGTGACCGATGTAGGTGGGCTAGCCGAACTCATTCCAGCCGGCGTAGTGGGCTACGTGGTGCCGCCTGCGGCCGGGGCCATTGCCGATGCACTGGTCGATTTTTATGCCCACGACCGTGAAGAGGCATTTGCCGCCGGCGTGCGGCAGGAAGCCAAAAAGTTTTCGTGGGAAGTAATGGTAGCGGCGCTTAAAGAGGTAGCGCAACTTTCGTAGTTGCGCTACTGGGGCACGCTCGCCACTACCGCTTCAAATACCTTTTCAGCGGGCAGGTCTTCCATACAGCTGGTGCCGAGGCGGCAGGTGCCCCGGTAAAAGCACACGCACTGGCGGTTGGGCTGCACGAGCTGGCCCCGGCCGTAGAGGTCAAATTCGTGGGGATTAAAGATGTTGTTCATCAAGATGGTGGGCTTGCGCAGTGCAATGCTGATGTGCATGCCCATGGTCACCTGCGTCACAATGCCCTGCATCTGGTTCATCAGGTTGATGAAATGGGGTAGGGGGAAGGTACCTAGGTAAGCGGCACCAGTGGCAGCTTGCAGCTCCAGGTTGCGCGGGTGCTCGGCCTCGCCGCCAAGTAGCACGGGTGCGTAGCCGGCCGCCTGCAGCTGCTGAATCAGCGCTATCCACTTCTCGGTGCTCCAGAGGCGAGTCGTCCACCGGTCGCCGCAGCCGGTGTTGAGGCCGATGCGCGGCCCGGCGCTGGCCGGCGGCAGGGGAGCCCAGTTGTAACCCTTGTCGTCGTGGGTGTCAAACACGTACTCCTCGCCCCGGAAATCGAAGCCGCAGAGCTCGAAAATTTCCTGCACATAGGGCTTGGTATTGCCCAGGCTGAGCTGGTCGAACACGCCGGTGAGGTACTTGTGGTCGGCTAGCTCGTTGATGGGCCACGGCACGCCGTCGTAGGGGCGCAGCGTGTAGCCAAACTTGCTAGGGGCCTGCACATTGAGTAGCAATGCGCAGGCTTCTTTCTCCTTGTCGAGATTAATAGCAATATCGAACTGCCGGGCCTGTAGCTGCAAGGCACTAGCATAGTCAAACTTCAGAATCTCCTCAATCTGACCCTGCGGCAAGATGGCCGGCGTGAGCGTGAGCCAAGTGATGTAGCAGCCCGGGTATTCTTGCCGCAGCCGCCGCAGCAGCGGCGTGGTGCGGATAACATCGCCGATGGCCCCCAGTTTAATGAGTAAAATGCGCTTCGTAACCGGCTCATATACTGGGCAATCGCCACACATATAGCCATGCTCCTTGTTGGGGCGGCAGGGCAGGTCGCCGCGATAAAAGCGACAATCGGGGCGAACGGGGATATCGTGAAGAAGCTGAGACACTAGGCGAATAGAACAGACAAGCCGCAAAAATAGCCGCTTCCGGCCATAGCCCCGTGCCGGCGGGCGCTAAATGAGGTCGAAGGCGCGGGCATACTGCCCCAACTCAAAGGCCGACTCAACCTTGAGTTTACGGCGCAGATTGCGGCGGTGCGTTTCGGCCGTTTGGGGCGAGATGAAGAGGCGCTGGGCGATTTCGGAGGTCGACTCGCCCAGCACAATGGCGCGCAGCACCTCGCGCTCGCGGCTGGTGAGGGCGGCAAACTGCCCGTAGTGTGCGCGCAAAAAGGTGTTTTCGTCGAGCAGCCGCTGCACCTTGTGGGTGATGTGGCTAGCCGGGTCGATAGACTGCGCCACGGTTAACAGAAGCAAAGGCTGACCTTCGGTATCGCGCTCGATAAGGCGCGAGGCACTCAGGTACCACTCAAAGGACTGATTGGGCCCGGTGCGCACCTGCTGAAAAAACGACACCGTGTAGGTAAGGTCATTCCGTTCCATCAGCTGAAACAGCTTTGGTACGTACTCGTGGGCTTCCTGCGGGTTGAAGTAGCGCTCGTGGTAGCCGGGGCCTAGCGCGCGCAGCTTGGGTAGGGTAGTGCCCAGCAGGGCCAGCCCCCGCGCCGACATATACTCGACTCGGTCATACAGGCGGTTGTGCATAATGACCACGCCCGGATACTGGTCGGCCGTGGCTGCAATCTCCCGTACTTTCTGCTCAATCAGGTAGTCGTTCGTCATAAGCGCGGCGCACAGCACTGTTTTTCAGTCCGGTAGTGCTTGGCAGTCGCTAAGTAATAAAGAAAGCCGGAGTCTTCATAATCGCCCACCCCTAGCGGCCTACGTAGCCAGCAGGCGTAAGGGCGCGCAGCTCGGCCTTCACGCTTTCGGGCACCGCCAGGCCCTCGACGAAGCCGGCAATAGTAGCTGCCGAAATAGCCTCGCCGGTGCGGGTGAGCTGCTTGAGAGCATTGTAGGGGTCGGGGTAGTTTTCGCGCCGCAAAATGGTTTGAATGGGCTCGGCCAGCACGGCCCAGTTCTGGTCGAGGTCGCGGGCTAGGGCACTTTCGTCCAAGGCAAGCTTGCCCATGCCGCGGCCTATGGCACCGAGCGCGATGAGGATGTGGCCTAGCGGTACCCCTAGGTTGCGCAGTACCGTTGAGTCGGTAAGGTCGCGCTGCAAGCGCGAAATCGGCAGCTTGGCTGCGAAGTGTTCGAGCAGGGCATTGGCCACCCCGAGGTTGCCCTCGGCATTCTCAAAATCAATGGGATTTACCTTGTGTGGCATGGCCGACGAGCCCACCTCGCCCGCCTTCAGCGTTTGCTTGAAATAGCCGAGCGAAATGTACTGCCACACATCGCGGCACAGGTCGATGAGGATGGTATTCAGGCGCTTCCAACCGTCGCAGAAGGCCGCCAGATTATCGTAAGGCTCAATCTGCGTGGTGGGGAAGGTGCGGGCCAGCCCGAGCGTATCGTTCACAAAGCGGTCGGCAAAGCCGTGCCAGTCGGTAGTCGGGTACGCCACAAAGTGCGCATTAAAGCCGCCGGTGGCTCCGCCAAACTTGGCCGCGTAGGGTACTTGCTGCAGCAGCGCCAGCTGACCGGCCAGCCGCACGCTAAACACATCGAGCTCTTTGCCCAGCCGGGTTGGCGAGGCAGGCTGGCCGTGGGTGCGGGCCAGCATGGGCACCGTGGCCCAGCCCGCCGCTAGGCTCGCCAGCTGCTGCTGCATGGCGGCCAGGCGCGGCAGCAGCACATCGGTCATGGCGCCTTTCAGGCTGAGCGGGATGGCCGTATTGTTAACATCCTGCGAGGTGAGGCCGAAGTGAATAAATTCCAGATAGTCAGCAAGGTTTAATTTTTTAAACTCGTCGCGCAAGTAATATTCTACCGCCTTTACGTCGTGGTTAGTCACGGCTTCGTGGGCCTTAATGGCTTGGGCTTCAGCTTCGCCAAACTGCTCATAGAGGCCGCGCAATGCCGGAAACACGCTGGCTGGCACGCCCGCCAGCTGCGGCAGCGGCAGCTGGCACAAGGCAATGAAGTATTCAACCTCGACGCGCACCCGGTAGCGCATCAGCGCCAGCTCGGAAAAAAAAAGGCCTAGTGGGGCGGTTTGGCGCTGGTAGCGGCCATCGAGGGGCGAAAGGGCAGTAAGCATAAAAGAGTAGGCGAAACGGGTTTGCGCCTACAAAGCTAGCGGGCAGCCGGGCGTGGCACAGGTGCCTTAAGCACGCAAGCCGGTTTGCCGCCGATGAAAATGTACGTAAAAACGCTGGGCCCCGAAAGCAAAAGCCCGAACCGGAAACCGCCAACCCGGTAACTTTGCGGGTATGCGCGTATCCGCCCTTGCTAAAAAACGAATTATTTACGCCCTGGGCGGCCTGCTAGCGGTGCTACTGCTAGCCTTGGTTGTCTTTTTGTGGAAGCGCCAGCAGCTGCTCAATTATGCGCTGGCTCAGGTTAAAGCCAAAGTCGAGGCCAAATACCCAGCTACTCTCACGCTAGGCCCCGCCCGCTTCACGGGCCTCAAAACGGTCGAAATCAATGGCATGAGCCTGGTACCCACCGCCGCAGCCGGTTCTGCGGCCGCTGGCGATACGCTGCTCACGGCCCGTCGCCTGCAAGCCAGCTTGAGTATGCGCTCGCTCTTCGCCGGCCGGCCGGTGTTCAGCGAACTGCAGATTGACCAGGCGCACCTCACCGCGCACAAAGACGCGCGCGGCCGGAATAATTTTTCTTTCCTACTAAAGAAAACTGGCCCCACCCCGGTAGCGCGCGACACCGCCCACGGCCGCAACTACGGCCTGCTGCTCAATCAAGTGCTTGATGCGGCGTTCGGCAACGTGCCGGGCGCGGCCGACTTCCGTCAGTTTGTGGTGAGCTACGCTAGCCCTCACCACCGCGTGCAGCTCAGCATGCCGCACCTGAGCTTCGACGACGGCGAGGTGCAGGGCCGCCTCACGGCGAATGTCGATTCGGTGGTGAACGAGTTGGGGATGAGTGGCACCATCGAGCCCGGCGACGACGCGCTGAATCTGCGCTTATTTGGGGTAAATGGTTCGGTGCAGGTGCCTTACGTGGCCCGCAGGTTTGGCGCCCTGGTGTCGTTCGATACCATCCGGGTGCAGCTCATGGGCAAAGACTTCAAGGCCGACGACAAAACGGGCGGGCAGCTCACGGTGCGCGGCTCCGTGGCAGCCCGCAATTTTAGCTTCTTTCACAAGCGCCTCTCAAGCGACGACATTGTGGTGCAGCGCGGCCAGCTCGACTTTGTGGCCACGCTAGGCCGTGGTACGGTGGCACTCGACCCCGGCACCCGCGCCGTGCTCAACGAACTCGTGTTTCACCCCGAAATCGCGGTGCGCCTTAAGCCCAAGCTGGCCGTTAACCTGAAAGTAGATTCGGACCCCACGGCTACTAATGCGTTTTTCAATTCGCTGCCCGAAGGCATGTTCGACGTGGTGACCGGCACCGCGGGTACTGGCACGCTGACGTATCACCTCAAAGCCGACGTAGACCTGGCTAGGGTCGATAGCCTGCACTTAAGCTCTTCCTTACAGCCTAGCAATGACTTCAGTATTACCCATTTTGGGGCCGAAGACCTGAGTATGCTGGAGCGGGAGTTTCCGTTTACGGCCTACAACGACAAGGGTGATTCGCTACGCACTTTTATGGTGGGGCCCAGCAACCCCGACTTCACGCCTTTTGCCGAGGTGTCGCCCTTCATGCCGGCCGTTATTCAGACCACTGAAGACCCGCAGTTCTTTCGGCACCACGGCTTTATGGAGAAAGCCTTTGTAAACGCAGCCATTGCCGACATCAAGGAAAAGCGCTTTGCGCGCGGCGGTAGCACGCTCAGCATGCAGCTGGTGAAGAACGTCTTCCTGAGCCGCGAAAAAACCGTGGGCCGCAAGGCCGAAGAAATGCTGATGGTATGGCTCATCGAAAACTGGCTGGTGGCCCGTACCCACACCCTCACCAAGGAGCGCATGTTCGAGATTTACCTCAACATCGTGGAGTGGGGCCCCACCGCCTACCGCTGGCCTAGCGGCAAGCGTGGCGTGTACGGCATTCGAGAAGCGGCTTTGTTTTATTACGCCAAGCGCCCTAGCGAGCTCAACCTGGGCGAGTGCATCTACCTGGCCAGCATCATTCCCAAGCCCAAGTACTACAAAGACTCGTTCAATAAATACGGTGAGCTGCGCGGCCAGACGCGCTGGTTTTTCCGCTTCATCGCCGACATCATGCAGGATAAAGGCCTGATAACGCCCGGCCAGCGTGACAACCTCAACTACGCAGTGAGCCTCAAGGGCCCGGCCAATAAGTACATTGTGCGGGCCATCCGCGATACGGTGCGGACTGTGCAGCCCGGCGACACCGCCGAGCTAGCCCCACTCAACCTGGTCGACCTGCTCAATACCGGTGCCCAGCCGGCCCCGGCGCCCGCCACGAGCACGCCCCCCGCGCCCGGCACGCGGCCCTAGCCCCGGCCAAACCTCCGGCCCGGTTGTTGGTTATCAGCAGCTTTCACGCCTTTACCCCTCTCATTACTCATGAAATTCTCTGTTCTGGCCCTGGCGGCTGCCGCGTCGCTCGGCCTGGCCTTCACCACCCACCGCCCCGCGCCTATGCACCCCACCGAAACTGCCGCCAACCCCGGCACCGTGTACGACTACACGGTGAAAACCATCGATGGCAAAGAAGTGAAACTGAGTAAATACAAGGGCAAAAAGCTGCTCATCGTGAACACCGCTTCCAAGTGCGGCTTCACGCCCCAGTACAAAGAGCTGGAGGAGCTGTCGAAAAAATACGCCGGCAAAGTGACCGTGCTGGGCTTCCCCAGCAACAGCTTCAACCAGGAGCTGGCTTCGAACGAGGAAGTTGCCGCTTTTTGCGAGAAGAATTATGGGGTGACGTTCCCCCTTTTCGACACCGCCCCGGTGAAAGGTGATGACGCCCAGCCACTCTATAAGTTCTTGGCCGACAAGGCGAAAAACGGCGCCGTAAGCGACGCGCCGAACTGGAACTTCTGCAAGTACCTGGTCGATGAAAAAGGCCACGTGGTGGCGTTCTACCCATCGAAAGTGAAGCCTAGCGACCCCGAGCTGGTGGCCGCCCTCACGAAGTAAGTACGCGCTGCATAGCCACATACCAGAACGTCATGCTCATCTGGCGTCTGCTTGCCGAAGCCTCGCATCGTTAGGAATAGTACCCCTAGCGGCGCGGTAGAGCTACTTCGGCAAGCGGATGCCAGATGAGCATGACGTTCTTTTGGTTACTTGTTCACTGAAAACTGTTAATTATTCGCTGATAATGTCTCCCTGGATTTCCGCATTTCGCCCGCGTACCCTGCCCTTGGCGCTGGCCAGCATTCTCACCGGCGGCTTTCTGGCCAAGGCAACCGGGCACTTCAATGGCTGGGTGGTGGCGCTGGCGGCCCTCACTACCATTCTGCTCCAAATCCTGAGTAACCTCGCCAACGACTACGGCGACTCGCAAAACGGCGCTGACAGTGTGCACCGCCAGGGGCCGCAGCGCGCCGTGCAGAGCGGCGCCATCACGCCGGCCGAGATGAAGCGCGCTATGTGGGGCTTCGGGGCAGCAGCGCTGCTGAGTGGCGTTGCGCTGCTGCTGCTAGCCCTGGGGCTAGCGGGGGCGTGGGTGCTGCTGGCGTTTTTTGTGCTAGGGCTGGCCGCCATTTGGGCGGCTGTAAACTACACGGCGGGCAGCAACCCCTACGGCTACGCGGGGCTGGGCGACGTATCGGTGTTTCTGTTTTTCGGTATCGTGGGGGTATGCGGCACCTACTTTCTGCAGGCTTATTCGCACGAGCATATCCTGGCGCAAGCCCTGCCCCTGACCATATTGTTGCCTGCCGCTGCGCTGGGCTGCTTTGCCACGGCCGTGCTGAATGTCAACAATATTCGCGATATTCATTCAGATGAGCTGGCCGGTAAAATCACGGTGCCGGTGCGGCTAGGGCCGCGCCATGCGCGCCGCTACCACTGGCTGCTGCTGCTGCTGGGCGTGGCCTGCGCCGTGCTCTACGTGGCGCTCACCTACCACTCGCCCTGGCAGTGGCTGTTCGTACTTAGCCTGCCGCTATTCATCTTCAACGGCCTGCAAGTGTGGCAGCGCCAGGAGTCGATGAAGCTCGACCCCCTGCTCAAGCAAATGGCCCTGAGTACGCTGGTATTCACGGTACTCTTCGGGCTAGGACAGGTATTATAATAGGAGATAGCCTCTCAATGTTTAATAAGTAAGGCCGTCCGAACTTCGGGCGGCCTTACTTATTAAACATTAACTAGAAATCAGCATCCAGCCCCAGCCGCTGCTTCATTTCTTGGAGAGCGGGGTATTTCTCGGCCAGGTAGGCAAACTTGTCATTTGAGGTATAGAGCTTGCGGCCGGTAGGTGCGGCGCTAGCCACCTCTATTTGCACTGTGAGGCCGGGGTGGCCGGTGCGCCGCCGCAGCTCGGCCATAAACTCGGCCCGGAAATCGTTGAACTGCACCACCTGCACTGGGTTATCGACAGTGAGGGTGATAACGTGGCTGGCATCGGCGGCCACGGCACGATTCAGCACCATAAACTCGCTCATCTTGTCCTGGGCGCGGCGCTCTTCGGCCAGCTGCTTCCACACAGTTTGCAGCAACTCGGGCGCTACGGGGGCTAGCGGGCCGGTGGGCGCCGGTGTGCTCGGCTCAGCTACTGCGGTAGGAACGGCTTTGGTGGTAGGCGCGGCAGTGGGCGTGCCTACGTCGCGCAGGCCGGGCAGGCGGTTGCCCAGGCTTGGTAGCTTGGGCAGGCTCGGGAGCGGACCAGGGGCAGCTGAGGGGGCCGGAATGGTGCCAGGGCGCACATCGGTAGGCCGCTGGGTGGGCTCCAGGCCCTGCATGCTGGGCCGGCCGGTTTCGACGTGCGGCAGAGTGTCGCGCACCTGGTGGCGTGGCGTTATGGGCTCGGCAGCAGCAGGCTCGATGCTGGGGGTAGCGTGCAACTCGACTACGCCGTTTTCCACGGGCAGCGGGTCGGGGCCATCGGCGGGCGCGTTGGTTTCGGGCTCGCCAGTGCCGGGGGCCGGAGCGCTAGCCGGGGCGGGGCTAGCCGCACCAGCGGCTAGGCTGCTAGTTTTTTTTTTAGCCTCGCCATTGCTGGCGGGCGTCAGGTCGCGCACAAATTGCACGGCGCCGTTGAGATAAGCCAGCTTCATAAGGGCTAGCTCGACGTGTAGGCGCTGGTTTTTAGCTTGCTTGAAGTCGCGGTCACACTGGCTCACCAGGTTCAGGGCCGAAAGCAGAAAGGGGAGGGGTGCGGCCTGAGCCTGCCGCACGTACTGCTGCCGAATATTGTCCGACACTTCCAGCAGCTGCACCGTCACGGGGTCTTTGCACACCAGCAGGCCGCGCAGGTGCTCGGCCGTGCCCACCACAAAGTTGTGCAAGTCAAAACCTTGCTGCATCACCGAGTCGAGCAGCAGCAGCGCCGCCGAGAGGTTTTCGCGCAGCAGCGCATCTACCAGCCGGAAGTAGTAATCGTAGTCGAGGATATGCAGATTTTGCACCACCTCTTTATAAGTCAGGTTATTGCCCGCGAACGTTACCTGCTGGTCAAACATCGACAGGGCGTCGCGCAGGCCGCCGTCTGCTTTCTGGGCCAGCAGGTGCAGGGCATCGTCGTCGGCAGTTACGCCCTCGCTGGTAGCCACGTAGCGCAGGTGCTCCCGGATGTCTTCAACCCGGATGCGGTTGAAGTCGAAAATCTGGCAGCGCGACAAGATGGTGGGGATAATCTTGTGGCGCTCGGTGGTGGCCAGGATAAAAATGGCGTAACCCGGCGGCTCTTCCAGCGTCTTCAAAAAGGCGTTGAAGGCCGCGTTCGAGAGCATGTGCACCTCGTCGATAATATAAATCTTGAAGCGACCCTGCTGCGGCGCGTAGCGCACCTGCTCTACCAAGGAGCGAATGTCCTCGACCGAGTTATTCGAGGCCGCATCCAGCTCGTGCACATTAAAAGAGGCATTTTCCTGAAATGCCACGCACGAGGCGCAGATGCCGCAGGCCTCGGCCTCGGGTGTGAGGTTGGTGCAGTTTATCGTCTTGGCCAGAATGCGGGCGCAGGTGGTCTTACCTACCCCGCGGGGCCCGCAAAACAGGAAGGCTTGCGCTAAGTGCTGGCTCTGAATAGCATTCTGGAGCGTAGTAGTGACGTGCTGCTGCCCCACCACGCTTCTAAACGTGGCCGGACGATACTTACGGGCCGAAACAACAAAATTTTCCATAATCGATACTCCACAAAGATACCTCGGCCGGGGCGTGAGGTGGCGCGCCGACTAATGGAGAATAAAGCCCTGCGGCTAGCCCCGGCTGGCGCTGTAAGTGGAACAAAAGCTGACCCCAAAACATTTACTACCCAAGGCGCGTATCTTTACGCCCCGCTTGTGCCTGGCACAGGCGGGCTCGTTCTTTCTAAATTGGGGATGACCGGAATTGACAGCTTGCGCAAGTCGCGGGTAAGCGTGTCGGGAGTTGATGGAAGCTCTCCCGCCAAAAAATCTATCGAAAAACAACCGGCGACTATTCGTACGCCATGGCTGCCTAGTTTAGAACTACGCACTGCCATCGTTCCGCTTGGGTAAGTTTTTACACCTAAGAGTTCGGAGCGTCGTAAGTAGAAACTAGCCTTCGAAGAGCTGTGATTTGGGGGCGAAAACCAACTGCAGCTAAGGGAGTTTCAAGGGCCTGATGTGCGCCTGGAACGCCTCGAAAATCCAAGCATAGATACACACGTAGAAAGCACGTTGGCTTCCTTGTCTGGACCAGGGTTCGAATCCCTGCATCTCCACCAAAAACCCGTCTAGAGCCATTCTAGGCGGGTTTTTTCTTTTTCAGGTAAAACATCGGTTAAACACGGCCTAAAATGACCACTGAAACCCGCACTTACATCGGCGAGTCCGACGCCCCAGCGTTTGATGGTTAGAGCAAAGCTGAAGCGGCGGGGCCAGCGGATGGGTGAGCATGAGACAAAGAAAAGCCCCGCCTACATAGGCGGGGCTTTCGCCACGGTGGTGCGGGCTGCTTTCACCCTATGACCAGCGCTTTTTATACCAAGTCATGGCAGCACGGTGGACCGTTACTTCAACGAATTCGTGCAGGAGTATTGCACTCACCAAATTAATGACAAAGCCTACCGGTAGCACAAGCCAGTTGTCATGCTGAATGTAGCCACCCCCGAGCAGAGCCGCCAGCACAAACAGTAGCGGTATTTGCGCGATATAAAAGCTATAGCTAGTAGCGCCCAGATACCGCAACGGGCGGCTTCCCAGCCACGCAAATAAGGGCGATTGTTTAGGCTGATAAAGCACCGAGAAAAGAATGGCCAGCGTCGGCAGTAGCACTAGGTGGTGGATACTGTTGCGTTCTTGGGTATGGGGAGCAGCAAAAACCAGATAGACGGCTGTCAAACCTAACGCAACTACCGCTGACCACGCCGGCATCTTCCACTGATACTTAATAACTAACAGGCCAATTAGTATGCCGGCTACAAACTCGACGAGCCTGCTTGGAGGAAAGGAGTACATAAACTGCAGATTCCAGGCCGGGTGCAGTTGAAAAACCAGGCCTAGCACTCCGTCTAGCAGAATAAGACTGGCAAGCACTAAAAATACATTTCTACTTGTGCGTTGGCCTAGCTCGTTGCGCGAGCGAATACGTAACGCAAGGGGTAGCAGAACAGGAAATAGGAGGTAGAAGAAAATTTCATTAGCGACTGACCATGCGCCGCTATCGTACCACGTCATTGAAATACTTGGGAAATAGGTCTGCGTAAAAGTGGCGCTCATGAGCATGAGCCACCACTCAGGCAGAGTACTGGTTCGCAAGCTGATGAGTACGCACCCAAGCAAGCCGACAAAAAACACCGGATATATCCTTGCCAGCCTCTTAAACATGAAGTGCAGAGTGTAGCTAAACGGCTTTATGTTCGGCTCGCGATAGTCTTTTAAGTGGCTATAGGTTAACACAAATCCACTAAGCACAAAAAAAATTGTGACGCCTAGGCTGCCTTGCGCTATCAGGGTGCGCAGGGGGGATGGCAGGTAGGTGAGCGGTGTGCGAAAAGGGAGATTTATATGAAAGATGAATACATAGAGGGCAGCTAAAAACCGTAAACCTGTAAGCGTGTTGATTTGGCGCACAAAAAAATTGGATGACAGAACTGGCAAAATTATTTTAGATAGCGTGATAATTAGTAATGACTAGGAATATTCTCTCTCTGCTGGGCAGCGCATATCTCTTATAAACGCCCAGCAGAGTAACCTAAATGTTTCATTGTAGCAATGTTTGGCTACTTCTATGATGTTAGCAACATCGTGCAGGTCGAGTGCGGGAGGAAGGCATAGTGGTTTGGCGGGGCCAGCTAAAGGTGCGCTATCCCGGTGGCTAGCGACTACGACAAGAACTATAAGATGAACCCGCCGCTGCGCACACAGGCCGACTGCGACGCGCTGCTCGAAGGGCTTATCGAAGGCGTGTTCGACTTCATTGCCACCGACCACGCGCCGCACACGCCATTTGAGAAAGCCCAGGATTTCATTAGCGCGCCCAACGGCATCACCGGCCTGGATACGGCCTTAGTTTCGCTCCACCACTTCTTCGTCGAGCCTAAGAAATTTGGCTGGGACCTGGTGGTAAAGCGCTACTCGGCGGAGCCCCGCCGCCTGATGGACCTGCCGGTGCCCAGCATCGAAGTCGGCCAGCCGGCCAACTGCGTCCTGTTCGACACCGAAGCGGAAACGACCTTCACGCGGGACTTTATGAAATCCAAATCCCAGAACACCCCCTTCATCGACCAGACGCTGAAAGGCCGGGTGGATATGGTGATTTTAGGTCCGGAAATTCTGCTGGAACGCTAACCGTTCGTAATGCTGAAACCTATAGTTTTCAGGATTTATCTCAAATTTTGGGCTGCCGCTTTTGCCGCAAATGCACCAGCATTTATACGGCAAGCTAGAAGCGAGCAGACCGCCTTTACACACGCAGGCGTAGCCAAGGATGGGCCGCAAGCCGACTGGCTGGTCGAGGCCCAGGCAAGTGGGCATACACGTTGCCTGCGATATTGGCAGGTGCCTAGTGTTCTTATTAATGCTTGCCGCGCCGCAGGCTTGGCGTTGCGCTATCTCTTCATTGGTTGCTAGCTGCCAAGCGCTCAACTGGCTCTGGTAGACATCTCGTGGTACCATGCTCCGCGCTTGCGTACTTCCGCAACATGCTTGCGAGCTAATTTATTAGCCTGCATTCGCGCGACTACCTGGTTTTGCAGGGTGCCAGGTATCGTGCTAGCCCAACTGCTCGAGGGTAATGGCCCGGAAGGCGACCTGGTGGCCATGGTCTTGCAGGGCAATGTGGCCCTTGGGGTAGGCCGCAAAGTTTTTCCAGGTTTTAAACTTACTATTCTCGACCAGGGCCTGCCACTTGGGGCTGCCCATTTGTACGTCTACTATCTGCGTATTATTCAGCGAGAAGGTGAGGTGGCCCTTGTACTTGCGCAGTTTCACGCGGTTCCACTCGCCAGCGGGCTTGGCGACGTCTTTGGCTGGGGCCAGCATGTCGTAGAGCGACCCGGCTAGGTGGCTGGCTTTCTTGTTGTCTTCGGCACCTTGGTTATCAAGTATCTGCATTTCTATACCGGTGTCATAAGTAGCTTGAAAGGCTGGTTCTTCATGCACCCCGAAGATGATGCCGCTGTTGCCACCGGGCGAGATTTTCCACTCCAGGCTCAACTCGAAGTTCTCGTATTCGCCGTCTGTTACGAGGTCGCCCTGCCCGGGTGCCTGCGGGTTGAGCTGCAGCGCGCCGTCGACTACTGTCCAGGCCGGCTCGGCCGTGGTCTTGAGGTAGGTGTGCCAGCCGTGGGTGGTTTTGCCGTCAAACAAGAGTTGCGGCTTGGACTTGGCAGGTTGGGCGGGGCTAGCTAGGCTGGCCAGGGCCAGCAGGCCGGACAAAAATACGGTCATGCAGTTGGGTGGAAATGAACGAGAAAGAGTACTAAGCTATTCGCAGCCAAATATATCGTCGCTAGTCCAGGCCTTTGCCTCAGGTAGCCAAAAACGGACTGATGGCCTGCGTATACGTTAGCGTGAGGCGGTGCATGGCCCGGGTGCACGCAATGTATAACATACCTTTGTCTACCTCGGTGCGGTAGGTCTGTGCCGTAACGAAGGGCACGATAACTTCGTCAAATTCAAGGCCTTTTGCCAAGTAAGTGGTGGTAATAATCACGCCCTCAGTAAAGGCCGTGGACTCGGCCGTGAGCAGTTGCACGCCGGGAGCTTGCAGCTCCTGGTGCACCACTTCGGCCTGCCGCATAGTTTTGCAAATGACGCCTAGCGACTGGTGCCCGCTGCCCTGGAAAGCAGCTACCAACTGCGGAAGGCCTGCCAGCTCGGCCGCCGGGCTGTCGAAATGCGCTACCACGGGCTCTGGCCCGTGCCGCTCCAGCGCGATGAGGTCGGGATTGGGCGTGATGCGCTGCGCAAAGGTCGTGATTTCCAGCGTAGAGCGGTAGCTGCGCAGTAGCCTGACAACCTCCGCCTGCGGAAAGATGCGCTCGATAATAGCGGCCGAAGAGGCGCTATACGGGTTTACCGTCTGGCTCACATCGCCCAGAATGGTCTTGCGGCAGGCAAACAGGCGCGCCAGTACGGCGTAGTGCACGGGAGTATAGTCCTGCATTTCGTCTACGACCAAGTGCTTCACGTGCTCGTAGGCCGGGAGGCCTTCCAGCCGCAGGCGCAGGTAGATAAACGCAAAAACATCGGCATATTCGAGGTGCCGACGCTGATAGTCGAAGCGCAGCAGCTCGGGGCGGCCTAGCCAGCGGTAGAAATCCTGGTAGAAGTCCAGC
Source organism: Hymenobacter sp. BT559 (assembly GCF_017571525.1). Taxonomy (GTDB): domain Bacteria; phylum Bacteroidota; class Bacteroidia; order Cytophagales; family Hymenobacteraceae; genus Hymenobacter; species Hymenobacter ginsengisoli. The sequence goes on from NZ_JAGETY010000019.1 coordinate 19,740, forward strand.
ACTTGGTGAAACCGGAACATGTGCGGGATAGCCTCGCCGATAGTAGCTTTCTCTGAGCCAGTGAGCTTACGGCCGGTAGCGCTGCGCACGTGGTCGCGCACGTCTTGGGCTACTAAGGGAAAGCGCTTGAGTACCGGCACGCGGTGGTAGGCCCGGAACCGAGCCTGAATAAAGGCTAGCGGAACGAGGATTTTGCCCACTCGCAGCTCGGTGCAGGCAAAGTAGTTGTTCTCCACATGCAGCAGATACTGATTCAGCTGCCGCAGAAAATCGGTGGACGACTTGAACCGGATGCGCTCGATAAAAGCGGGGTCGGGCCGCTCCAGCAGCGCGGCCACTTGTTCGAAAAAGCGTTGGAAGGTGTACTGATTGCCCAGTAAATCGGCCGCCAACTCTTCCATCACCAGTTCCGGAATGTGCTCTTCACCCAGCTCGGGCAAGACGTTGGAGATGTAATCGGCAAAGACTTTATTGGGCGAGATAATCAAGATATCCCTAGCAGCAATCGTTTCGCGGTAGCGATAGAGCAAAAACGCGATGCGGTGCAGGGCAATCGACGTTTTGCCCGAGCCCGCCACCCCCTGGATGACCATCACGGAGGCAGTATCGTTGCGAATTACCGCGTTCTGGTCGCGCTGGATGGTGGCGACGATATTTTTCATTTTATCGTCAGCTGACTTGGCCAGCTCACGCTGCAACACCTCGTCGTGAATGTTGACGTCGTTTTCGAGCATAAACTCCAGCTGGCCATCGCGAATCTTATACTGCCGCTTGCGGTCGATGCTACCCTTGAGAAGGCCCGAAGGCGTCGTGTAGACCGCCGCGCCCAACTCATAGTCATAGAACATCGACGCGATGGGCGCCCGCCAGTCGTATATCAGATTCTGGCGCTGCTGCTCGTCCAGAAACGAGTGTACCCCGATGTATACCGCCGCCTTGGGCTTGCCTTCGGGGGTGAAATCGAGGCGGCCGAAGTAGGGCGACTGTCCCAGCTTGAGCAGCCGGCGCTTGCGGGCCACGGCTGCCTCGCCCGTAAAAGCCATCCGGTTGATGGACTGGTCGGCGGCTACGAGGTCGGCCTCGTCCAGGCTCGACTGGTGCTCGTGGAGGTACTGCTTTTTCTGGCGTAGCTCGTCGGCAAACTGCCTCACGGCCTCGTCGCCGCGCCGGATGGCCAGGGCCAGTTTCTCCTTAATTTCTTCCAGATAAGCTCTTTCTTCTTGCTCCGTTGCGTTCATCTCCTGGGTAGGTAGTTGGCTGGTGGGCCGCAAAGGTGCGCGCAAAGACAGCTTTGGCGAAGCGCCGGGCGAGGGCTCTGGCCGTCTGGATGGTCTGGTGCCCTGGTGGGCCAGCGATGCATGGCCTTCATGCTAGGCAGCACCACGACCCCATTAACTCTGCGTGAGCCATAGAGGGCGGTGGCACCAGCAGCACGCAGCAGCGTTACCTGCCGGATGGGCTAGCTTTGCAACAGGCGCTGGAACTGGCCGACAGTAGCCATATCAGGGTTATAAAAAGTCTGTATATCAAATACATACGCCAAGGGAAACCCTCGCGGCTTAGCAGGGTGCGGGTGCGTAGAAACGAATGCTGCCCTCCGCGTAGCTACGGATACTCCTAGCCAGCACGCCGGCATTTGGTAGGGGGTAGCAAGGTGTCGCGCCAGGCGCGCCGCTGCATGGCGGCCACTTGCTGCGGCAGCTACAGGTGATGCACACTATCGAGCTAAGCTGGATTGCCGGGCTTTCTTGCCGCGGGGCCGGTTTGCCCAGGGCAGGGAAGGCTGCCAAGTAGCAGCATCGCTGGCAGAGGAAGCAGAACGTGACGCCTACTTGACTGATGCTTGAAGGGGGGTGCGTACGGCGGCCCCATAGCCGGCCTACAGGCAGCGGCAGGGAAGGGGGGCCTACGCCAGCGCCGCCAGGCTGCCGTGCTTTAAGTGAAGATGGGGAGTTTGCCAGTTGGGCATGGCCTGGCCCACCAGAGCCCAGAACCGCTTGCTATGCAGCCGCTCGTGCAAGTGCGTCAGCTCGTGCACCAGTACGTACTCCAGGCAGCTCAGGGGCCATTGGCTCAGCTCTAGGCTCAGCCAGATGCGCCGGGCCCGGATGCTGCAGGTGCCCCAGCGTGTGCGCATCTGCTTGATGCCCCAGTCGGCGGCCTGCGCCCCCACCACGGGCTCCCACTTAGCTAGCAAACCCGGTACTTGGGCTTGGAGCTGCGTGCGGCGCCAGCGCGCCAGCACCTGTGCTCGCTGCGCACTGGTGGCGCCCACAGGCACAACCAGGTAGAGGGTGGCCTCGGCGGGGGCTAGCCGTACGTGGGGGCGGCCCACTTGCTCCAGCACGCACAAGCGCCAGGCCTGGCCCTGGTAGTAGTGCGTTTCGCCGGTTTCGTAGCGCAGCTCGGGCACGGGTGGGCGCTGCAGCATCGCAGTCTGGTGATGCCGAATCCAGGCTTGCTTGCGCAATACTACTTCGCGGATGGTTGCCTCGGTTGTGCGCAGCGGCACCGTCACGCGCAGCTGCCCGTGCGGGGCGCGAACTGACAAGCGCACCTGACGCACCGGCTTGCGCACCACCTCCACGACTATATCTTCAACAAGCAACTGAAATACGCTACGAACGGGCACGAGCAAGGGAAAAGGAAGACAAAAATAGGCGTCTTTCCCGTCACCTTCGGGCCGCAGGAGTGCCCATACTTCGCTGCCTTGCCACTAGGCCCGCGCTAGGGCCTCTCTGAGCCAGACCGCCGTACGGTTGCTTACTTCGCCACGACCTCCAGCTGGCCGCCCGTGTTGAATAGCTGGTAAGGCACAAAGTACCCCGCGTTGGGGGCGCCATTCACCCGAATAGCACTCAGGTTGCGGCTAGCCCCCAATTTTTTCACCGTCAGTACTTTGCCGTTGGGCATGGTCCAGCGCACTTCGTCGAAGAGGGGCATGGTGACTACGTAGCGCGTATCGGCGGCCGACAAGGGGTAGAGGCCGGCGGCGCTGAAGACGTACCACGCCGACATCTCACCCGCGTCGTCCATGCCCGAGAAGGCTAGCCCCTTTTCGCCGGTGTTGTAGAAGTTGGCCATGATTTCGTCGAGCCGCCGCTGCGATTTTTCGGGCTTGCCCACGTAGTAGTAAGCAAATGGCGTCTCGTGGTCGGGCTGATTGCCGTGGCAGTACTGGCCGATGAAGCCCGACACGTTGCGGGCAATGTAGCTCGGGTTCCAGGGCACCGTGAACAGCGAATCGAGCTTGGCCTCGAAGGGCTGCGGGCCGCCATACAGCGCTACTAGGCCCGGCATGTCGTGCGGGGCAAAGAAGGAAACCTGCCAGGCATTAGCTTCCCGGTACATGTACTCATAGTAAGGGTATTGCGGGTTGAAAGGCTTCACCCACTGGCCATTGGCCAGCCGGCCGCGCATAAACCTGGTGCCGGGGTCGAATACGTTGCGATAGTTTTTCGAGCGCCGCATCAGCGTGCGGTACTGCGCGGTATCGTGCAGGGCTTGAGCTAGCTGGGCCACGGCGTAATCGTCGAAGGCATATTCCAGCGTTTTCGATACGCCGGCGCTGCCAGGCGTTTCCACGTTGGGCGCGGCCACCTCACTGGTAGAAATGTAGCCTTTTTCGATGTACTCCTTAATGTGCGGCCGCGTGCCGCCTTCCACGTTGGCATTGCGCAGCAGCAGGCGGTACACGTCCTGCACGTCGAAGTTGGTGATGCCGCGCTGGTAGGCCCCGGCCACGAACGAGGCCGCGTGGTCGCCATGAAAAAAGGTCGGAATGAAGCCGGTCTTGTCGCCGATATCCTGCATCGACTTGATAATGTCGGTGGTCACGCCCGGCGCGAGCATGCTCATGAGCACGTCCTTATTGCGGTAAGTGTCCCAGAGCGAAGGCAGGGTGTAGTATTGAAAATTGGCCTTACCCACTTTGCCTTTCACGTCGGTGTACTCGCCGTTGAGGTCGCTGCGCAGGGCGGGCCACAAAAACGAACGGTAGAGGCAGGTGTAAAACATGGTTTGCTGCTGGGCCGTGCCGCCTTTCACTGACACCTTGGTTAGCAGCTGGTTCCAGGTGGTGGTGGCCGCACGCTGCACCTCCTCGAAGGAGCGGTTGCCGAGCTCCTGCGCCAGGTTTTGCTGGGCATTCTGCATGCTCACAAACGAGAGGCCGAGGCGCAGCTCCACGGGCTTGCGGCTGCCGTTGGCGAGGCGCAGCACCGCTAGGCCCTCTTTGCTGCCTTTATGCTGGATAGCCAGGTCCTGGATATCGTCGCTGAGCTGGGCGTAGAAGTAGGCAGTCTGGTCGCCGGTTTTCTGGAAGCCCTGCACAGCCCTAGCCCCGACTTTTTCGAGGGTCCAGTCGTTTACGCGCTCATTCGACCGGCCCAGCTTGAACACGATGCTCCGGTCTTGCGGCTGGGCGTAGGTATACTGGTGCAAGCCGCAGCGCAGGGTCGAGGTCAGTCGCACCTGCACGTTGTAGTCCTTGAGTGTTACCCCGTAGTAGCCCGGCGCCGCCATTTCGGTGGCGTGGGAAAAGCGCGAGGAATAGCCGCCGCTCGCATTGGGCGCGCCCACCACGGGCAGCACCGGCAGGTGGCAGAGGTTCCAATGGCCCTTGTTGGTGTGCGCAAAGCCCTGAATTACCGAGTCTTCATACTGATAGCCCGAGCCGGTGTTGAACTCCGTGATGGGGCTGAGCTGCACCATGGCATTGGGCAGGGCGCTGCCCGGGAAGGCTAGCCCGGCCCACACGCCGTGCCAGTCGGGTGGGGCCACGTAGCCCACCAGCTTGGGGTCGGTGAAGGCAGCCGTGCCGATAAGCGGGTTCACAAGTTGCGCGGGCCCTGTTGGGCTAGCGCCGGTGCGGCCAGTGCCCGTCGGCACCATCTTCGTGCAAGAGAAAAAGCTCACCGTAGCGAGCGTGAGCAGGTAGCCTAGGCGGGGGCTTGGGGGCAGCATCCGTGTCGATAAATTAAAAAGACTGTCATGCTGCGCTTGTCAAAGCATCTCTACCACGCCGCTAGGGCATCGTTCGGGAGAGATGCTTCGACAAGCGCCGCATGACGTTCTAAGAGTGATTTTAGCAAAATCTGCCTATGCTTTTAGCGTCATCAGAAAAAGGCAGCTAGTCGTTTTTTTTACTAAAGCGCTTCGTGATGCGCTGCGCGCCATCGAGCCAGGAGATGATATAAACGCCTGGCGCCAGGGCCGAAACATCGAGCGACGCGGCAGGCGCGTTGGCCGTGAGCACGGTCTGCCCGAGGGCATTGACTACCGTGATGCCGGCTACCGTCTTGCCGCTGGTTTGCAGGGTCAGGCGGTTGGCTGCCGGGTTGGGAAACAGGTCGGCGGCTTTAGAAGCGGCCGATTTGGTGGTCGCGAGCGGGGTATTGCGAGTTACCTGCGCTACGCGCAGGATGGCGGCCGCGGCGCAGGCTTGCCCCATCATCATCACGGAAGAAGGGAAAAGGTAGCGGCGGTCGAGGTTCCAGGTGCCATCAGCGTCGCTGTAAGAGCCGGGGTAGTACCCTAGCTGGTCGCGGCCGTAGTCGATGAGGTAGTCCACGATATTGCGCGCGGCATCGAGCCACTTCGTGTTGTGGTCTACTTCGTAGAAATCAACCAGCATTTCCACCATGTCGCTGCCACCCCAGAAGGAAATTTCCTTCACGCCTTGGCCGGGCGTGTACCACTGCTTGAGGCAGGCGTTAGCCATGAGGGTAGCGTCGTCGAGGTAGCGGCTGTCGCCGGTGCGCTGGTAGAGCTGGAGCGCCAGTTGGATATCCGGCGTGGTTTGGTAGGCGCGGTAGCCGCCGCCGTTTTCGCCGTGGCCGGTCAGGCTCCAGCTGCCATTGTTGTTGAAGGAGAACTGGTTGAGCAGGTTGGTGCCGCTGTCGCGCAGCCGGTGGCCAGGGTCATTGATGAGCTCGTAGTAGCGCTTGGCAATGTCGAGGTACTTGGGGTCGGTGCTGTTCTTGGCAATCAGGGCGCAGTGCAGCGCGGGCAGGATGGTGGCCTGCGAGTAGAATTTACCCCAGCCCAGCTCCGCCTCTTTTTGCGGCACACCCCAGCTGGCATCGCGCGCGTTGAGGCAGTAGTTGAGGCCGATAAGCGAGCGGTCGTAGAGGCCGGTTTCAGTAGGCAGCACCTGCTGGTAGGCATCCATGAGGGCTAGCCCCACGATGGCGTTGTCGTCGTAGAGTGGGTCGGCGCCGGGCACGATGTCGGAGGCGTACTTGCCGTTTTGCTGGTATTGGTCGAGGGCGTAGGCGTAAGACTTGAGCCGCTCGGTGTACTTGCCCGGGTTTTCGAGGGCGCCGTAGCGCAGCGCCCGCAGCATGTGCGAGGCGGGCCACACGTAGCTCACGCCGCCGCGCTCCACTATCACGTTCTCGTTGCCATCGACCTGCTCTACATACAGCTGCTTGCTGGCGTTGTAAAACTTGGTATTGAGCTTGTCGAGAATGGCCTCACCGGCCACCTGATACTTGTTCTGGCCGAAGGCCGCCGAAGCCGTGAGCAGGCAGCCAGCCACCAGCAGGCCTAGCCGCGGCCCGCCAAAAATGAGAGTAGAAAAGCGCATCGCAACTTACCGTAAGGAGGGGTGGGAAATAGGGGTAGGGCCGGGCCCGGCGGGCTAGCGCGCCTCGGTCAGCTAGTGCTGGCGGAGTTCGCCACAAACAAGACGTACGCTAAGCGTTTTTGTACTCGTCCAGATGGTAAGAAACCAGGTCGTCGATGGGCGAGCGGATGATTTTGCCCACCTGCATGCCGTGGGCCGCCGCCGCCCGCGTGAGGGCGTCGCGGAAATTATACCCCACCGAGCCCACGCAATTGAAGGTATGCGCCTGATAGTCAGGATATTTTTTGATGATGTTCCGAAAGAACAAGTCAAACGCCTCCGCCACAAGCTGCTGGCAGTAGCTCGCTTCGTTATGGTCGTAGGCAAACTTGGCGAAGCTGGCGATGAAGCGGTTTGGAAAAGGCTGGTTGTAGAGGCGGTCCAGAATCTCATCGCGCTCCAGGCCATAGGTGGCCTGGAAAGCAATCTTTAGGTCGGCCGGCATGTCGCCGCGCAGGTAGTCGCGCAGCAGCGCCTTGCCGATGAAGGCCCCGCTGCCCTCATCGCCCAAAAAGTACCCTAGCGAGTCTACGTTGTGGGCAATGCCCTCGCCGTCGTACACGCACGAATTGGTGCCCGTGCCTAGAATGGCCGCGAAACCCGCCTGCCGCCCTAGCAGCGCCCGCGCCGCCGCCAGCAAGTCGTGGCCCACAAACACGTGGGCCTGCGTGAACACTGCCTGCATGGCATCGGCTACGGTAGCTACCTGCTGCGGCGACACCACGCTGGCGCCGTAGTAATACACTTCTGTAATAGCATTGGGGGCTAGCGTAGTGGGCAGGTGCTGCCGCAAAGACGCAATGATGCCCGCCGTGTCGATAAACTCGGGGTTGTAGCCCTCGGTGTGGAAAAGGGAGCGGCTAGAATCGGCATCAACCAGGCACCAGGTGGTTTTGGTGGAGCCGCCGTCTGCTATCAGAATCATGGGGTGGAGGAGGAAGGGCTAAAGCGCAATACTGCGCGAAGTTGCCAAGCCATTTCAGGGCTCTTGGCTAAAAGCTTTTGGCAAATTAAACGAATAATATTGCTACAATAAAAATAATTTTTTGCTCGTTTTGGTATCAAACAAACATTTTTAGTGTCAATATTTGCAGCAGATACCACACAAGTGGCTAGCGGGGCTCTCAACATTCGCTGTAAGCACCTTGAAATAGGTGGCAGTCGTGCCAGCCGCAGCCCACTGGCTTAGCCAAGCCTTTCCTGAAAATTCCGAGTTGCCGGCGCCTGATGTGCCTGTTTTTTATTCCTCTAGCTGTTCCTCGTATGCGCTCCTCCAACTATGACAAGTTTCCCTTCGTGTCCATAACGACTGAAGCCGATGCTTGCCAAACGGGGTGGGTGGCTATCGCGGGCGTATTGCGGGCAGCACTGCTAGCGGCAACGTCGGCGCCCGGGCAGCCGCAGGTGTTAGCGGTAGAGTGCTACCCCGGCACCGACTTGGCACAGCTGCGCCAAGAGCTGACGCAGGCGTTGCAGCCAGCGCAGTGCGTGGTGGCCGACGACCTCTACCTACCTGACGCCACTATCGACGCGTTGGTGGCTGGCCCCCTTACCGATGACCCGGTTTTTGGCCGGCTCAATGGGCTGACTATAAAGGACTTTTTTGACCCGCAGTTGCTGCAAGCCGCGCAAGCGGCCCTGGCCGGAGCAGCCGGCCAGCTGGTGCTCGTGCTGGGCACCGGGGCCACCCTGGTGTGCCCTAGCCCCGCCGTGCTGGTGTATGCCGACCTGGCCCGCTGGGAAATTCAGCTGCGCCAGCGGCGCGGCGAAATCGCCAACCTGGGCAGCGCCAACTTTACCGAAAAAGCCAGCCTGAAATACAAGCGGGCCTTTTTTGTGGATTGGCGGGCGGCCGACCGCCTGAAGAAACAGGCGCTGCCCCGCGCCGATTTTCTGCTCGATACCAACGACCCCGCCGCGCCCAAGCTTATCAGTGGGGCCGACCTGCGGGCGGGGCTAGCGGCCACGGTGCGGCGGCCATTTCGGGTGGTGCCGTTTTTCGACCCCGGGGTGTGGGGCGGGCAGTGGCTGCGCGAAGTCTGTGACCTGCCCGATGGCCCGCCCAACTACGCCTGGGGCTTCGACTGCGTGCCCGAAGAAAACTCGCTGCTGCTGGGCTTTGGTGACGCGCGGGTAGAAATTCCGAGCATCGACCTAGTCTTTGCCCACCCGCGCGAGCTGCTGGGCGAGGCCGTGCACGGGCGCTTCGGCACCGAGTTTCCCATCCGGTTCGACTTTCTCGACACCATGGGCGGCGGCAACCTGTCGCTGCAAGTGCACCCGCTCACGGAGTACGCCTTTGATAAGTTTGGCCTGGCTTACACCCAGGATGAAAGCTACTATATGCTAGCCGCCGAACCCGGCGCGGTGGTGTACCTGGGCCTGAAGGAAAACGTGGAGCTGCCCGCGATGCTAGCCGATTTGCAGCGTGCGCAAGACGACCCCGCCGCGCCTTTTCCGGCGGCCGAGTACATCAACGAGTTTCCGGCCCGGGCGCACGACCACTTTCTGATTCCGGCCGGTACCGTGCACTGCTCGGGCGCCAATGGTATGGTGCTGGAAATCTCGGCGACTCCTTACATCTTCACCTTCAAGCTCTGGGACTGGGACCGCCTGGGCCTCGATGGCCAGCCCCGGCCCATTCACCTCACCCACGGCGCGGCCAATATTCAAGCCGACCGCACCACCACCTGGGTCGAGCAAAATCTTGTGAACCAACTACAAGACGTGGCTAGCGGCGACGGCTGGCGCGAGGAGCGCACCGGCTTGCACGAGTGCGAATTCATCGAAACGCGCCGCCACTGGTTTACGGGCCCAGTGCCCCACCATACCAACGGTGGCGTGCAGGTGCTCAACCTGGTGCAGGGCACCGAGGCGATAGTGGAGAGCCCTAGCAGTGCCTTCGAGCCCTTCGTGGTGCACTACGCCGAGACGTTTATCGTGCCCGCGGCGGTGGGCGCCTACACCATTCGGCCCCACGGCGCGGCCGTGGGCACCGAGTGTGCCACCCTGAAAGCCTACGTGCGCACCCAGCCCTAAGGCACGCCGCACGCCTGGCAGCCGCAAACTTTGGGGCGGTAACCACTTTAAACGAAACTCTCTGTGTCTGACATCTTAATTCCGGATAACGCCGCCGCTGCGCGGGCCCAAACCATCGTCGAAAAACTGCTGCACACCGGCACCGTGGCCGTCGATGAACTAGCCGCGCAGTTTAGCGTGTCGGTAGCCACCGTGCGGCGCGACTTGATGGAGCTGGAGCAGCGCGGCCGGCTGCGGCGCACGCACGGCGGCGCCGTGCCCCGCGAGCCGCTGCTCTACGAGCCCTTTCGCTACGACTCCAGCTTTCACGAGCAGATTGACCGCAACCTGGCCGAGAAGCGCCGCATTGGGCTAGCCGCCGCGGCGCTCATTCAGCCGGGCGAAATTATCTCGCTTACGGCCGGCACCACGACCACGCAAGTCACGCGCAGCCTGCGGCCGGGCGCCAACGTGACGGTCGTCACCAACACCGTGAACGTGGCCATGGAGCTGAGCCACCGCGACGACGTGCGCGTGTTCGTGACGGGCGGCTTTCTCACCGGTGGCTGGTTTTCGCTGGTGGGCCCGGCCACGGCGCAAGCCCTCAGCCAATTCTTTGTCGATAAGGTCTTTATCGGCGTCAATGGCATCGATGCCCAGAAGGGCCTGACCTCGCTGCATCCCGAAGAAGCCGCCATTATTCAGGTGATGGTGCGGCAGGCCAAGCAGCGCATCGTGGTGGCCGACCACACCAAGCTTGGCACGGTGGCTACGTCGCTCATCTGCCCCACCGCCGAGATACACCAGCTCATCACCGATACCGGCGCTACCGAAGAGCAGTTGGCACCCTTTCGCCAGCTCGGCATCGAGGTGCTGCTGGTGTGAGGTGCGCGGCTGGCTAGCCCCGCTTTTGCCAGCTCGCAGGCGCCAGCCTGCCCCTAGCAAGTTTTTTACTTCTGATTGTCACTCTTTTCCCACCCTGCTATGGCAATTCAAGCTATTCCTAGCCCTACCCCCCGCGAAGCGATGGTGGGGCCGCCCGCCGGCCCAGCCGGCAGCGCCGGCTACGTGTACCTGATTGCGGCCGTGGCGGCGCTCGGCGGGCTGCTCTTCGGCTTCGATACGGCCATCATCAATGGCGCGCTGGTCTTCCTGAAAAAAGACTTCGGCCTCACCGACGCGCAAACCGAGCTGGCGGCCAGCAGCATCCTGTTTGGGGCAGTGGCAGGGGCAGCCCTAGCAGGTTGGCTCACCGACCGCTATGGGCGCCGCCGCTTGCTATTCGGAGCAGCCCTGCTGTTTACGGTGTCGGCGCTAGCGGCGGCACTGCCGCGCACGCTCACCGAGTTTGTGGTGGCACGGCTAGCCGGTGGTATCGCAATCGGAGTGGCCTCGCTGGTGGTGCCGCTCTACATTGCCGAAATTGCCCCGGCCCGCATTCGCGGGCGGTTGGTGACGCTCAATCAGCTAGCTATTGTGTCGGGCATTCTCCTGGCCTACATAGCCAGCTACTACCTGGCCGGGCTGGGGCTAGCCTCGTGGCGCTGGATGTTTGCTGCTGCTGCTGTGCCTTCGCTGCTGTTTATGCTTACGCTGCTGCTGGTGCCCGAAAGCCCCCGCTGGCTGCTAGGCCGGGGGCGCGAGGCCGAGGCCCTCGGTACCCTCACCCGCCTCAATGGCCCGGTGACCGCTGCCACCGAGGCCGCCGAAATTCAGGCTGCGCTAGCCGACGAGCAGGGCGAACAAGCTAGCCTAAGCCAGCCGCGCTTGCGCCGGCCCTTGCGCATTGCGGTGGTGCTGGCCGTGTTGCAGCAAATCACGGGCATCAACACCATTCTGTACTACGGCTCTATTATTTTCACCGAGCACAGCGGCCAGAGTGCCTCGTCGGCTATCGGGGCCAATGCGCTCATCGGGGGCATCAACTTCGCGGGCACGGTCGTGGCGCTATTCATTATCGACCGGGTGGGGCGCAAGCCGCTGCTGCTCTTTGCCTCGGGCGGCATGGCGCTGGCGCTAGGCGCGCTGGTGGTGGGGCTGCAGCTGCACGCGCCGGCGCCGTGGCTGCTGGGGCTCATCATGGGCTACGTGGCCTGCTTCGCGGTGGGGCTGGGGCCAGGCGTGTGGGTGGTCATTACCGAGATTTTCCCGAATGCCGTGCGCGGCCGTGCGGCTTCACTTGCCACGGTGGCGTTGTGGGTGGCTTGCACGCTTATTTCGTTCACGTTTTTATCGTTGGTAAAAGCAGCGGGCCTAGCGGGCGCATTTGGGCTCTACGCGCTACTTTCGGCCCTCACCTTTGTCTTTGTGTGGCGGGCCGTGCCCGAAACCAAGGGCCGAACGCTAGAGGAGATTGAGCAGGGTTGGCAGTAGGGGAGAGGCCGCCGCTCGGAGGTTGGCTGAAAAAGGTTGCTAATACGTTTAAGCACTACCCAGTCAGTAGTATTTTGGCTGCGTCTCTTCTCTTAACTCAACCAGTCGTATGACTTCGCCTGACGCTTCGCTGTGGAATGACTTTCTGGCGGGCAACAAGCAAGTGTTTGAGCGCATCTTTCTGGCGCACTACGACGACTTGTTTCGCTACGGCATGCGCCTGACCGGCGACGAGGAGGTAGTGAAAGACTGCATTCAAAACCTGTTTCAGCGGCTGTGGCAACGCCGCAAGGCCCTCGAAGCCATCGCGGAAATCAAGCCCTACTTATTTGCGGCGATGCGCCACCACATCACCGACGAGCTACGGGCGCAGAAGCGCCGCTCGGCCCTGCAAACTGGCTACCCCGGGGAGGCAGAACTGACCGTGCAGCACTCGCCCGAAGATTTTCTGATTGCCCAGCAGCTCACTTCTGAGCAACAAAGCCTCCTGCTAGGGGCCCTAAACCAACTCAGCAACCGGCACCGCGAAGCGCTGTATCTCAAGTTTTTCGATGGCTTTGCCTACGACCGCATTGCCGAGATTATGGGCCTCAATCAGCAGTCGGTACGCAATCTGGTGCACCAAGCTATCAAGCGCATGCGCCTAGTGTTGCCCCACTCTCTGGTATTACTCTTGAATGGGCTGTTTCTAAACTTTTTATTTTTTTAGTTTACTGATAATCAGTAAGGTAAAGGGTTTTTGCAAAAAAATTTACGACAGTTAGAGTACAAAACCGCGCTACGTTCGTGGTCAGGAAAAGTTCGGTTATTTTTTGCAGTACACGCCTATGGATTTTACGTCTTACTCGGTTAGTGACTTTGTGAGCGATGAATCGTTTCAGGCTTTTGTAGCCAATGCCGATTCAGATGCAGGGCGTTTTTGGCATGCCTGGCTAGCCGAGCACCCCGCTCAACAGGAGGCCGCCGACCAAGCTTACGCCTTAGTGCAAGGTCTGGGCCCTAGCCAGCTCTACCCGGTGCCGGCCAGCCTCAAACACCAAGAGCTACTGCGCCTGCGGCAGTCGCTGCAAGCCTCGCGCACCCAGCCTTGGCTGCGCTGGCAGCGGCGTACCCGGGTGCTGGTGGGCGCGTCGGCGCTGGTCGTAGGTGCGGCTATTGGCTGGTGGCAGTGGCAGGGTGCTATTGGCCCCACCACACAATATGCCACCGGGCCTAGCCAACAACGCACTATCACCCTTCCTGATGGCTCATCGGTAGTGCTGAATGGCAACGCTACCCTGACTACGGCCGCCCACTGGACCGCCGCTAGCCCCCGTGAAGTGTGGCTGACCGGCGAAGCCTACTTTCGGGTGACGCACCTGGCGGCCCCGGCCGTGCACGACATTGCCGCCGCCCCGGCCAGCACCAAGTTTGTGGTGCATGCGGGCGGGCTCGATATCGCGGTGCTCGGCACCCAGTTCAATGTGAATAGCCAACCGGCGGGCACCAAGGTGGTGCTCAATTCGGGCAAAGTAGCCGTGGACCGCCAGGCCTGGTTCACCTCCGAAAACCTGCTGATGCAGCCCGGCGACCTCGTCGAAACATCAGCCGCTGAGCCGCACTTGGCCCGGCGCCACGTGCAGCCTGCCTTGTACTCAGCCTGGACCCAAGGCGAGCTGCAGCTGCAGGAAACCTCCGTGCGCGACATCGTGCAGCTGCTGCGCGATGCCTACGGGTGGCAGGTGGTCGTTACCGACCCCGCCATTCTGCGCCAGACACTTACGGGTGTGCTGCCCGCCAATAACCCTGACCTGCTCCTGCCGGCCCTAGCCAAGTCGCTGGGCGTGCGGGTAACGCGCACCGGCGACGTCGTGCGCTTCCAGCCCTTGGCCCAGTAACGCTGGTCCTAGGCTTCTGCTGCTTGCTTTTCCATCTTTTTCCCACCCATCATATGGCAAACTTTACTCGCTACGTGCGCCTGGCGCTGCTGCTGGGCGCCGTGCCTAGTGGCGCTAGCCGGGCCCAGGGCCTCCTAGCCCTCGCTAGCCAGAGCCCGCGCCCGTCGGTGGCTTCGGCCCGCGCCTCGGCGGCTGCGCAAGTCTCGCTGGAAACCTTTATCCAGGAGCTGCAAGCCACCTACAAAGTCAACTTTCTTTACCGCAACCAGCTTATTACGGGCCGGTATGTGGCTAAGGCGCACCCAGCCTTCAAGTCGCTGCCCGAGGCGCTGCGCTACGTGACCCAGCAGAGCGGCCTGGAGTTTGAGCGGCTGAAAGACGGCCTCTACGTCATTGTGGCCAAGCCCATGGCCCGCGTCGTAACGGCGGTGCCGGCCACCGAGGTGCCCCCCGTACCGTCGCTGCTCGCCTCGACCGGCAAGCAGCTGGTGCTGGCCGATGTAACCGTGGCCGGCCGCGTAACTGACTCGAAAGGCGCCGGGCTACCGGGCGTGACGGTGGTGGTCAAAGGCACCACCCAAGGCGCGACTACCAACGCCGAAGGCGGCTTTAGCCTGCAAGCGCCCGAGAATAGCGTGCTGGTTTTCAGCTTTGTGGGCTACGCTCGTAAGGAAGTGCCCATCACGGGAGCTACCAGCAGCCTGACCGTGACCCTGAGTGAAGAAGCCCAGTCACTAAACGACGTGGTAGTGGTGGGCTACGGCACCCAGCAGCGCGCCAACGTGACCGGCGCCATCAATACCGTGGGCGGTGCGGTGCTCGAAAACCGGCCCGTGACGACCGTGGCGCAGGCCCTGCAGGGCACCTCGCCCAACCTCACCATTCAGCAGAATAGCGCCGAGCCGGGCGCGGGCCTCAACATCAACATCCGGGGCGTGGGCACCCTGGGCAATGCTTCGCCACTGATTATCGTGGACGGTATTGCGGGCTCGCTCAATGCCATCAATCCCAACGATATTGAGAGCGTGACGGTGCTGAAGGACGCCGCCTCGGCTGCCATCTACGGTTCGCGCGCGGCCAACGGTGTGCTGTTGGTAACGACCAAGCAGGGCGCGCTCAACCAGAAGCCGACCATCGCCTACAACACCACGCTAGGCTACCAGGCGCCCAATTTTCAGCGTAAGCCCGTGACGGGCTTGCAGTTTATGGAGCTGAAAAACGAGGCGCTCGTCAACTCGGGGCAGGCGCCGCAGTTCACGCCCCAGCAGATGCGCGACTTTGCGGCCCACGGCGACTACGACTGGCAGCTCAACCAGGTGCTGAAGAAGAAGGCATTTCAGCAAAACCACAACCTGAGCGTAAGCGGCAGCTCGGGCAAAACCCGCTACCTCGTTTCGCTAGGGTACGTGGACCAGAATAGCCTGTTTTACGGTGATAACTACGGGTTTAAGCGCCTCAACGGCCGCATCAACCTCACCACGCAGGTGACGGACCGGCTCAAGCTCGGCGCCATCGTGTCGTATGCCCACGTGGGCACTCGCGAGCACGCCTTCGATACGCAGTGGATTATCAGCGACGCGGCCCGCATCCCGGTTATCTACCCCGTGCAAGACGACCAGGGCAACTACGTGACTCCGGCCACGGCGAGCGACAACTCGGTGAACCGCCTACTCAATGGCGGCCTGCGCACCAACTCCAACGACAACGTTTTTGGCAACCTCAACGCCGAGTTTGAAATCGTCAAGGGCCTCAAGCTGCGCGGCCTGGTAGGCGGTGACCTATGGTACTACCAGCTCGATGAGTTTCAGCGTAGCCTGCAGTACGTGACGCTCGACGGCTCGCCCACGGCGGGCGGCGACGGCAACAACTCGGTGCAGAACCGCAACCAGCGCACGCTGCTCACCAACTACCAAACCACCCTCAACTTCGACCGCACCTTTGCCGACAAGCACAGCGTGCAGGCCGTGGTAGGCTACTCGACCGAGCACTTTACCGACGACCGCCGCGGCATTCACGTCATCAACGTGCCGGGCAACCAGTTTGGGGTCATTAACAATGGCACCACCTACGCCGGCGTATATGACCCTAGCGGCGGCTACCACGCCAATGGCACCTACGGCAACCAGGAGCAGTGGGCCCTGAACTCGGTATTTGGGCGCGTCAACTACTCCTTTGCCGGCAAGTACCTGGTAGAGGGCAGCTTCCGCTACGACGGCTCCTCCCGCTTTGCCAGCAACCAGCGCTGGGGCTTCTTCCCCTCAGGCTCGGTGGGTTGGCGGCCTTTGGAAGAAAACTTCCTGGACTTCCTGCACCCTGTGTTTAGCGACCTGAAGGTGCGCGCCTCGCTAGGGCAGCTTGGCAACCAGAACATCGGCCTCTACCGCTACCTGAGCACCGTGAGCTTGTCGCCAGGCACGTACTCGTTCGGTGGCACGCCGGTGTCGGGGTCGTACTTCAGCACCTCCAACGCCAACATTACCTGGGAAACCGCCACAATGGGCAACGTGGGCGTAGACTTCGCCTTCTTCCAGAATGCACTGTCGTTCAGCGCCGACTATTTTGATAAGCGCACCAGCAACATCCTCATCGACCTGCCGGTGGCGGGCGCATTCGGGGCCGGCGCGCCCACCCAAAACGCGGCGAAGGTGCGTAACCAGGGCTGGGAAATCACGGCCACCTACCGCATGCGCACGGAGCGCGGCTTCAACCAAAGCCTGAGCCTGAATGCGGCCGACACCCGCAACACCGTGATTGATACCAAGGGCGTCGAAACCATCCGGGGCGGCGACGCCACCAACATCATCCGCGAGGGCTATCCCATCAACTCGTACTACGGCTACAAAACGGACGGCCTCTACCAGACGATGGAGGAAGTAAACGCCGGCCCCAAGCCGTCGTTTGTGGCTCCCGGCACGGTGCGGCCCGGCGACATTCGCTACGTGGACCGCAACGGCGACGGCGTTATCAACCAGGACGACCGCTTTATCCTGGGCAATCCGTTCCCGCGCTACACTTTTGGCGCCACCTATACTGCTGACTACAAGGGATTTGACCTATTGGTGTTTGTGCAGGGTGTGGGCAAGCGCAGCCTCTACATCCGGGGCGAGGGCGTGGAAGCCTTCCACAACAACTGGGAGAACGTGTACCAGCAGCACCTCGACCGCTGGACGCCCACCAACCCCGGCGGCACCTACCCGCGCCTGACCATCGGCACGGCCTCGACCAACAACAACCAGGGCTCGGACTACTGGCTGCGTAACGGCGCCTACGCCCGCCTCAAAAACGTGCAGCTAGGCTACACGCTGCCGGCTACGCTCACCAAGCGGGCCTACATCCAGCGGCTGCGCATTTTCGCCTCGGGCCAGGATTTGTTCACCCTCAGTCACTTGAAGAAAATCGGGTTTGACCCCGAGCTCTCGGAGTTCAGCGAAAGCGTGGGCCTGGGTGGGGGCGTGGGCAGCAGCGGCCGCGTGTACCCGGCCGTGCGGGTCGTGACCCTCGGCGTTGATATCACTCTCTAATCTCTATCCCACCCATCATGCTGATGAACCGCAATCTCCGCCAGACTTTACTGCTTGGGCTAGGGCTAGGTTTGGGGCTCGGGTCGTGCCAGAAGCTCGACCTGCCGCCCACCGACCGCCCCACCGACGCCACGTTCTGGCAGCAGCCATCCGACGCCTCGAATGTGCTGACCACGGCCTACGAAAACCTCTACAATTCCGAGTACTTCTTCTTCAACGAAGTGCTCTCCGATAATGCCTACGACAAAAGCGATGTGAACGGCTCCAACGCCCGCAACATCGCCGAAGGCGCCTATGGCACCAACCAGCAGCGGGTTACCAACGAGTGGAGCTACCACTACAGCGGCATTCGCAAGTGCAACCAGCTGCTGGCCAACATCGACAAGATTGGCACCCTCGATGCCGGCCTCAAAGCCCGCTACATCGCCGAGGCCCGCGCCATCCGCGCCTTCCAGTACTTCCAGCTGATGACCTGGTACGGTGACGTGCCGCTCATAACCACCGAAATCAGCGTGACCGATGCCGCCGGCGTCGTGCGCACGCCCCGCGCCCAAGTGCTCGACTTCGTGCTGAAAGAGCTGGATGCCGCAGCCGGTGCGCTGCCCCTGAACACCGCCTACGCCGCCGAAGACCGGGGCCGCTTTACCAAAGGTGCCGCGCTAGCCCTCAAAGCCCGCGTGCTGCTGTATGAAGGCCGCTGGGCCGACGTAACGGCCATCACCGAGCAGCTGATGGGCGGCACGGCCGGTACCTACAGCCTGTTTCCGAGCTATTCGGGCGTGTTTGCGCCCGGCAACGAGGGCAACAGCGAGGTGATGCTCGACTTGCAGTACCTGTTTCCGTCGCGCACCTACTCCGAGCAGCGCTTCTTCATTCCGCGCACCGAGGGCAAGCTCATCTGCGCCATTGCCCCCACGCAGGAGCTAGTGAATGACTACCTGATGGCTAATGGCAAGCCCATCAACGACCCCGCCTCGGGCTACAGTGAGGCCACGCCCTACGTGGGCCGCGACCCGCGCTTTGCCGCCACGCTGGTGTACGATGGGTACAAATGGGTGCGCCCCGATGGGTCGAGCATTCTTATCAAAACCTTCCCCGGCACCGGCGACAACTCTGTGGACCGCGCCGACGCTAGCCCCACCGGCTACTACTCGGCCAAGTACTTCGACCCCACCGCCGATGCCAACCTCAACTCGGGCCTGAACCTGATTCTGATTCGCTACGCCGACGTACTGCTCATGCACGCCGAAGCCAAGAACGAGCTAGGCCAATTCACCAGCGCCGAGTGGGACCGCACCATCGGGGCGCTGCGGCGCCGCGCCGGCTTCACCGACCCCGCCGCGCTGGCCTTTCCGGGGGGCAGCCAGGCTAGCCTGCAAGCCGTGGTGCGCCGCGAGCGCCGCACCGAGCTGGCCATGGAAGGCCTGCGCATCTTCGACCTGCGCCGCTGGCGCACGGCCCAGGCTGCGCTCACGGGATTCGCGCACGGCATCAAAGCCGGCGACCCCAACGTGGACAACGGCTACCTGCGTGTGGACCAGCGCACGTTTGACCCCGCCAAGCACTACCTCTGGCCAGTGCCCCAGCGCGAGCGCGACATCAACCCCAACCTCACGCAAAATCCTGGCTGGTAGCCTTTTCCTTTCTTCTTGAAATTTTCTTCGCCTCTAGCTCCATGAAAAAGTTTTCCCACCCGCTGCTTCTCCTACTGATGCTCGTTGGCCTGCTGGCCAGCTGCAAAAAAGACGACAAAGCCCTCGACGACACCATCACGCCGGTGTCGAACTACATCTCGCCCGCCGACAACACTTTCATCAAGCTCGACCCGCCTTCCAACGCGGCCGTGACCTTTGAATGGAGCCAGGCCCGCGCTGCCGATGGCACGCTGGTGCTCTACGAAGTGGTGTTTGACAAAGACGGCGGCGACTTCTCGAAGCCCGTGTACACCACCGTGTCGGGTACCAATGGCCTCGATACCAAGCTGGTGCTCAGCCACGGCGACCTCAATAAAATTGCCAACCTGGCCGGTATTCAGTCGCAGAGCCAGGGCAAGCTGAAGTGGATGGTGAACGCCTCCAAAGGCCTGAATGTGATGCCCGCCGCCACCGCCCGCACCCTCACGGTAGAGCGCCCCGCCGGCTTCTCGGTTATTCCGGGCAACCTCTACCTCTCTGGCTCGGGCACCGAGGGCGGCGCTACGCTCAGCCAGGCGCTGCCGTTCAAGCGTCTGTCATCGGGGGTGTTTGAGCTTTATACCAAGCTTTCGCCCGGCGACGTGAAGATTGTGGACGCGACCACCGGCACGCCCACCAACTACTACATCAGCGGCACCAAGCTGCTGCAAGGCGCTACTACTACCAATCCTACTTCGACCACGGGCGTGTACCGCATGACCCTGGACTTCAACAACGGCTCGGCCGTGCTCACCGAGATTCAGTCGGTCGGCCTCTGGGTGGCGGCCCAAAACAAGGTGACTGTGACGCTGCCCTACGTAGGCCAGGGCCTGTGGGAAATCGATAACACGCCGATTGAGTTCTTCCAGTTCAGCTGGGGCCGCGATGAGCGCTACAAGTTCATCTTTACCGAAAAGGATGCCGCCGGCAACGTGAAGGCGCGCCAGTACGGCAGCACCAACGTCGATAACGTGCCCCCCACGGCTACCACGGCTGCGGCCTACTTCTACCTCGTGCCCGTGGCCGACGACCAGTGGAACAACACCTTCAAGTTTCCGGGCACGGCCGACCACAAGAGCGTGGATATCCTGGTGATGATGCAGCCCGCCGCCTACACCCACCAGGTGAAGGTGCACTAGAAGGGTTGATTAGTTAGTGTCCAGCGTTTTATCTCTGTGTTTATGCGTTTCTTTCGGGTCGAGGCTAGCGCCCTGCTAGGCCTGGTTTGCCTTGCCTCCTGCCACGAGAAGGTGGATGATGCCATTACCCCACCGGCCCCCAAGCCGGTGGCGGTAACGGCCAACTGGAGCGCCCGCGCCGACTCGGCGCAGGCCGCGCTCAACCAGTATTTCTGGGCGCCTACCGACCAGTATTACCTGCAAAACAACCTCGGCAAGCCCGACTTCAACTACTGGTGGCAGGCCCACGGCCTCGACATCCTGCTCGACGGCTACCAGCGCACCAAGTCGGCTGACTACACGGCCAAGATGCAGCAGCTGCAGCAAGGCACTAAGCAGAAGAACGGCAACACGTTCCTCAACACCTACTACGACGACATGGCCTGGGAGGCCCTAGCCAACCTACGGGCGTTTCAGCTCACCCAGGACCCCTCGTATAAAGCCACGGCCCTGCTGCTATGGTCCGACCTCAAGGGCGGCTGGAACACGAGCCAGGGCGGCGGCATAGCCTGGCGCAAAACCCAGCTCGACTACAAGAACACGCCGGCCAATGCGCCGGTGGCCATCCTGGCAGCCCGCCTGTATCAGCTCGACCGCAACCCCGACGACCTGGCCTGGGCGCAGAAGATTTATGACTGGGAAAAAAAGACCCTGGTAGACCCCACCAGCGGCTTCGTGTGGGATGGCATCAATGCCAACGGCGACGGCCAGACCAATAAGACGTGGAAGTTTACCTACAACCAGGGCGTCTTTATCGGGGCCGGGCTGGAGCTGTACCGGGCTACCCAGCAGAGCACGTACCTCGACGATGCCAACCGCACGGCAGGCTTTGTGCTCAACGACAGCCAGCTTTCGCCGGGCGGTATTCTGCACGACGAAGGCGGCGGAGATGGCGGCTTGTTCAAAGGCATTCTGGTGCGCTACCTGGCCCTGCTGGCTACCGAGCCCTCCGTGCCCGCCGCCACGCGCGCCAATTACGTGTCGTTCCTAAAGTTCAATGGCGAAAGCCTGTATAAGCAGGGGACGCGCAAGCCGCAGTACCTGTTCAATACCAGCTGGACGGCGCAGCCGGGCGGCACCGTCGACGGCTCGACCCAAATGAGCGGCGTGATGCTATTTGAAGTGATGGCTGACTTGCAGGCACGCAAGCTCCTCTAAGAGCTCTGCTAACTTTTGGGTGGCGGCAAAATGGCCGGGCTCCGCGGTGGGACGCGGCTTGGTCCGCCCGCGCTTGGCTGGTGGGGCCGGGCGCGGGCATTTTTTCGCACCTGCTATTCTAAAAATTCTTGTATGAAATTGATTTTCAAGGCGGGCGTATGGGCACTGGCCCTGCTGGCGGCGGAAGGGGCTAGCGCGCAAAACGTGCTCAAGTACGTGAACCCCAACATTGGCACGGCGCACAGCCGGTGGTTTTTCTACACCCCGGCGGCCGTGCCCTACGGCATGGCCAAGCTAGCCCCCTCTACCAACGGCCACTACGGCAACCCCTCGGGCTGGGAAGCGGTGGGCTACGACACCCGGCAAAACTCCATCGAGGGCTTCGTGCACTTTCACGAGTGGCAGGTGGGTGGCGTAAGCTTTATGCCCACCACCGGCGAGCTGCGCACCCAGCCCGGCGACCTCGACAAGCCCGCCAGCGGCTACCGCTCGCACTTCGACCGCAAAAACCAGGTGGCCGAGCCCGGCTACTACAAGGTATTGCTCGATGACTACGGCATCACGGCCGAGCTCACGGCCACTAAGCGGGTCGGCTTTCACCGCTACACCTTCCCCAAGAGCGACCAGGCGCACATCATTCTCGATATCGGCAACAAGCAGGGCGAGAGCGGCGACGTGACCGATGCCAGCATCCGGATGGTGGACGCCACCCACGTGGAGGGCTTCGTGAGCACCTATCCCAAATACGTGAAAACCTACGACCCTAGCGGCAAGGTGAACATGTACTTCTTTGGCGAAATAAGCAAGGCGCCGGCCAACGTGGGCGCCTTCACGGCTGCGGGCGCCCAGCCCGATACCAAGTCGGCCGCCGGCAAGGGCGCGGGCCTGGTGCTCAACTATAAAACCACGGCGCAGGAGAAGATTGAGCTAAAAATCGGCCTCTCGTACACCTCCATCGCCAACGCCAAGGCCAACCTGCTGGCCGAGGCCAAGAGTCTCACCTTCGACCAGGCCCGCACTGCCGCGCAGGCCACCTGGCAGCGCGAGCTAGGCAAAATCGCGGTGGAAGGCCCTAGCGAGCAAGACAAGACCAAGTTCTACACCGGCCTTTTCCATGCGCTGCTAGGGCGCGGCATTGCCAGCGACGTGAATGGGGCCTACCCTAAGCACGGCGGCCAGGCGGGTCAGCTAGTGGCTAGCGGCCCCGGCCCCAAGCCCGAGTTTATGAACACCGACGCCATCTGGGGCGGCTACTGGAACCTGACGCAGCTCTGGGCCCTGAGCTACCCCGAGTGGTACGGCAACTACGTGAACACCGAGCTGCAAGTGTACCGCGACAAAGGCTGGTTTGGCGATGGGCTGGCCAACAGTGAGTACGTGTCGGGCGTGGGCACCAACTTCGTGGGGCTAGCGGTAGCCGGCGCCTACCAGGTGGGCATCCGCAACTACGACGTGAACCTGGCTTACCAGGCCGTGCGCGCCAATGAGCTGAACTACCGCCACCGCGCCTTCGGCTCGGGCAAGATGGACGTGAAAGCCTTCACGCAGTACGGCTACGTACCCTTCAGGGAAGACTACAAGCAGTACCAGGGCGAGTGGTACAAAACCGACTCGACGGGTTCCTACTTTTCCAACTCGCACACCCTCGAATACAGCTACAGCGCCTTCGCCGCCGCACAAATGGCGAAAGCCCTGGGCAAAAAAGCCGACTACGAGCAGCTACTCAAGCTCTCCAACGGCTGGCAGAAGATTCTGAACCCGCAGAACAAGCTCATGCAGCCCAAGCTGGCGGATGGTACCTTCGTGGGCAATTTCAACCCCTATGAGCCGTGGCGCGGCTTCCAGGAAGGCAACGCCATGCAGTACACCTTCTACGTGCCGCAAAACCCGGCTGGGCTCATTGAGGCGCTAGGCCGCGATAAATTCAACAATCGGCTCGACAGCCTCTTCACCGCCTCGGCCAAAACGGGCTTTGGCGGCGGCAAAGAGATTGACGCCTTCGCGGGCATCAAGGCCATCTACAACCACGGCAACCAACCCTGCCTACACATCAGCTGGCTGTTCAACTTCTCGGGCCAGCCCTGGCTCACGCAGAAGTGGACCCGCCAGATTTGCGACGAGTTTTACGGCACCGAGCCCATCCACGGCTACGGCTACGGCCAGGACGAAGACCAGGGCCAGCTAGGGTCGTGGTACGTCATTACTTCCTTAGGCCTGTTCGATGTGAAGGGCTTCACCGACTCCCGGCCCATTATCGAGCTGGGCAGCCCGATGTTCAGTAAGTCTACCATCCAGCTGGGCAACAAAAAGCAGCTCGTAATCGAGGCCAAAAACACGTCTAAGCAGAACATGTACGTGCAATCGGCTGAGCTAAACGGCAAGCCGCTGAATAACTGCTGGCTCTACCGCGACGAGCTGATGCGCGGCGGCCGGCTGGTGTTCACGATGGGCCCGCAGCCCAACAAAGCCTGGGGCAGCAAGACCCCGCCACCGTCGGCGCAGTAATACGCAGCGCTGAGCCTGCGCCAGGGGCCGAAAAGCTGTCAGTTCTGGCATCAGAAAAGCCTGAAAATTGGCGGGACTGTAGTTGGCGCTCTGGGGGCTAGCGGGCGGCAGAGGATGGAATGCGTGTTGACAGGCGCGCAGTAGGCGCGGGCAGGGCAACAGGTACTTTGGCGAAGTAGTGCGTAGTAGCCGTTGCATGCCAGCTTCCGGCGACTAGTCTTCGATATCTTGTGTGTCAAAGGTTTAAAAGTGGCGTAGACGTTAGCATTTAATGCGTTAACGTATGCACCACTACCTGAGTGCCAAGTAGCCAGCCTTATAGCGCGCTAACCAGCATTAGGCCGGATACCCTACCAATTGCTGCGCCGCAGCCTCTCGGGCTGAAGCACGCGGATGGTGCCGCTCGTGAGCTCAATCAGGCCATCCTGGCGAAACTCGCTGAGGGTGCGGCTAAGCGATTCGGGGGCAGTGCCCACTACGGCGGCCAGGTCCTCGCGGGCTAGCTGAATGGGCGGGCCACCGGGCTGGTGCAGCTGCAGCAGGGCATCGGCGATGCGGCGGCGCAGCGAGTGATAGGCCATTTCGACCAGCTGCTGCTCGCGCTGGCGCTCGCGGCCCGCCAGCAGCCGAATGAACTGCTGGCTGACGTCGGCATTGCGCAGCAGCAGGTCAGTAAACTCTTCGGCCGGAATGTAGAGCAGCGTGGAGTCTTCAACGGCCACCGCTGAATCGTGGTAGGGTAGGCGTTCGAGCAAGGCCTGGTAGCCAAAAAACTCGTCTGCCTGGTACAGCCCCGTTATCAGCTCCTTGCCGGCCGCCGTGGTCTTGCTCGTTTTCACGCGGCCGGCTTGCACGAAGTAAAGCCGCAGGGGCTCATCGCCTTCCGTATAGATAAACTGGCGGCGAGGCACTTGGTGGGGCTTGCGGTCGGTGGCGAGGCTAGCCAGGTTGCTCACCCGGCGGGCATCGGCCAAGAACTCGCCCAGGCCGCCTTCGGCTAGGTCGTAGTCGGGCCGCAGGTGCTGAAAGCGGCTGAGGCGCCCGGCCACCGCGCTTAGCAGCTCGTTGCTGTCGAAGGGCTTGGTGAGGTAGTCGTCGGCACCAAGCTCCATGCCGCGGCGCAGGTCGGCCCGCTCGGTTTTGGCGGTGAGGAAGATGAAGGGAACGCCAGCCAGCTGGGGGTTTTGGTTGAAGATGTGCAGCACGCCATAGCCGTCGAGCACGGGCATCATAATATCGCAGATGACCAGGTTGGGGCGTGTGGCTAGGGCCTGCTCTACGCCTATTTTACCGTTCTCGGCCGTGAGCACGGTGTAGCCGGCCAGCTCCAGCAGCTCGGCGGTGTTTTCCCGAATCAGGTCGTTGTCTTCAATCAGTAAAATGGTTTTCATAAGGCAGCGTGACGGTAACGGTAGTGCCCTGGCCCAGCTCACTGCTCAGGTTGATGGTGCCGCCCATAAGCTCGAGGTAGCGGGCAATGATGTAGAGGCCTAGCCCGGTACCGGGCACGTTGGTGACGTTGCGGGCCCGGAAAAAGCGCTCGAACAAGTGCGCCTGGTCTTCTTGCGAAATGCCCACGCCCTGGTCTTGCACCACCAGCGTGAGCTGGCCGCCGGCGCAGGTAGCGGCCAGGCGCACTACCGTGTTTTCACCCGAATACTTCAGCGCGTTCGAGAGCAGGTTGACCACAATCTTGCGCAGCAGCGAGGGGTCGAGCCACAGCGGCTCGGGGCAGCTGATGGCTTGCTCGATAGTCTGTCCGGCTTTGAGTAGGCCCTGCACGTCGGCCACAGTGTCGTGCAGTAGGGTAGGGAGGTCGAGGCGCGTAGGGTGGGCCACTACCTTGCCTTCCTCGATACGGCCCACCGACAGAAACTCTTCGAGCACATCATTCAAGTGGTTGACTGACTGGCGGATGCGGTCCAGGTGGCGCAGGCGCTTGTCTTGCTGGTCGGCGGCCGGGTATTTTTCGATGAGCGAAGCCGACGTGAGCACGGCCGTGAGCGGGGTGCGAAACTCGTGCGAGGCCATGCTCACGAAGCGCGACTTGAGCTCGCCCAGCTCTTGCTCGGCGGCCAGGGCCTGGGCCAGCTCGGCCTGGCGCTGTTCGAGCTGCTCCAGGGTACTCAGCAGGGCGTGGGTGCGGTCGGCTACTTTTTGCTCCAGGTCGGCGTTGAGGCGCTCCACCCGCTGGCGCTCGGCAACGAGAGCCTGGTCGGCCGTTTTCTTGAACGTCACATCGACCACGTACGACACCACGTACAGCTCGGCATCGAGGTAGAAGTAGCTGAGACTCACCTCGACCGGAAATACCGAGCCATCGTGGCGCTGGCCCTCCAGGTCGCCGCGGTGAGCACTCATGGCGCGCACCTGCGGCTGGGCATTGAAGGACGCGCGCAGCTGCTCGTGGCGGCGGCCGGCGGCCTGCGGCACCAATGCCTCGATGCGCAGGCCTAGCAGCTCGCCTTCAGCATAGCCAAATTGCTGGTGCGCCATCTGGTTGGCCGATACGATGCTGCCCGCTTGGTTGCAAACGATGATGCCGATGGTGGCATTGGCCACCACCGCCTCAAAGCGGCGCACGCTCTGGGCCAGCGCCTGCTCGGCCTGGTGCAGGCGGCTTTGCTCGCTCAGGCGCAGCAGAAAAAACGGGTCGCCTTCGACTTCAAAATACGTGAGCTCAATGCGCGCCTGGAAAGCTTCGCCGGTGGCTTTGAGCACTTCGGTTTCGACGGTTTGGCGGCCAGCGCGCCGGGCTTGCTCGCGCAGGCTGGCCCACTGGGCCGCCGTGAGGGCGGGCGCGTGCGGCACCGGGCCGGGAGCCGCCAGCAGCGCGGCTTCGGAAGGGTAGCCCAGCAGCCGCACGCCGGCCGGGTTTACTTGCGTGAGCTGGCCGGCCGTGGCATCATACACGCCCACCAGCTCGGCAGCCTGATGCAGCAGCACATCGGTGAGCGCGCGGGAGAAAGCAGCGTGGGGCATACAAAGCGGGGCAAATAACCGCCCAAAGGTCGACAGAAGTGGGCGCAAACCCTCTTGACAACTATCAAACATAAGCTTGAGAAGGCTCATGGCAACGGCCGGGGGCGGGGCTGAATTTTGCGTACTCCTAAGTTATTAGCTAGCCTATGTCCTGCTTCACGTCGTTGCCCGAGGGGGCAGTGCTCCTGGTCTTATTGCCGCCCGCCGAGACCAGCCACCCGGCCGACCTCGGGGCCTTGCAGCAGCGGCTAGGCCCCGCCGTGCGCGTGCTCACCATTGACGAGGCCAGCCACCCGGCCGTGGTGCGCAGCTTTGGCCCGCCCCAGCTGCCCACCTGCGTGCTGGTGCGCCAGGGTGTGGAACTGTGGCGCCAGCAAGGCTTGCCCGAAGTCGAGGCCCTAGCCGCGCTGCTGGCGCAGCTCCCGGAGTAGCGCGCCCCGTGCCGGCTAGCGGTCGAAGCCTTTTTAGCTATTCGAGCCGGCGACAAATACCGGCCACTTTGCTTCTAATTACGTGCCCTCTATCCTCGAAGCCCCCGCCACCCGCCTGGCCTGCACCCACTGCGGCGACGACTGCCCGCCCGAGCCGCTGCGGCTGGCCGGCCAGCCCTTTTGCTGTGCCGGCTGCCGCACCGTGTACGAGCTGCTCGATGCCAACAATCTGTGCGCCTACTACAAGCTCGACGAGCGCCCCGGCCTGAAAGTGAAGGAGGTAGAGCTGCCCGGCCGCTTCGACTACCTCGACTCGGAAGCCGTGCAGGCGCAGCTGCTGGCGTTTCGGTCCGACACCCGGGCTAGCCTCACGCTGGCCATCCCGCAGATGCACTGCACCTCGTGCATCTGGCTGCTCGAACACCTGCCGCGCCTCAACCCGGGTATTGTGGAGGCGCGGGTGCAGTTCTTGCGCAAAGAAATCACCATCAGCTACTTGCTTGCGGTCACCAGCCTTAGGGAAGTCGTGCAGCTGCTGGCTTCGGTGGGCTACGAGCCGCAGATAACCCTAGCTGAGCTGGGCGCGCAGCCGCACCGGGCCAGCCGCACGCTCTACTACCAGTTGGGGCTGGCGGCCTTCGCCTTCGGCAACGTGATGCTGCTGGCGCTGCCCGATTACTTCTCTTTTGTAGAAGAATTGCAGGTCGGCTTCGGGCGGTTTTTTGGCTACATAAGTTTGGTGCTAGCCCTGCCGGTGCTGCTGTATAGCGCCCAAACCTTCTTCCGCTCGGCCTGGCAAGGGCTGCGCCAGCGCTACATCAACCTCGATTTTCCCATTAGCCTGGGGCTAACCTCCTTGTTCAGTGTCAGCACGTTTGAGGTACTGACGGGAAGCGGGCCGGGCTATTTCGACTCGTTCACGGGGCTGGTGTTTTTTATGCTGATTGGCAAGTGGGTGCAGCAGCGCACATACGACGCCCTGCGCTTCGACCGCGACTTCACGTCGTATTTCCCGGTGGCTGTCACGCGCCTCACGCCCACCGGCGAGCAGTCTATTTCGGTGAAGGAGCTGCAAGTGGGCCACCGCATCCGGGTGCGGCACCAGGAAGTGGTGCCCGCCGATGCGGTGCTGTTGCGCGGCGCAGGCCAGCTCGACTACTCCTTTGTATCGGGCGAGAGCACGCCGGTGGCCCGCGCCTCGGGCGAGCTGGTGTATGCCGGCGGCCGCCAGCTCGGCGATGCCGTGGAGCTGGAAGTGGTGCGCGAAGTATCGCAAGGCTACCTCACCCAGCTCTGGAACAACCCCGCTTTTGCCAAAGAAGCGAGTCACAACTCGCTGGAAACCTATGCCAACCGTGTGGGCCGCTACTTCGTGGCCCTCACGCTGGTGCTGGCCCTCGGCACGCTGGCTTACTGGGCCGGGCACGATGCCAGCAAAATGTGGCGGGCGTTTACGTCGGTGCTGGTTATTGCCTGCCCGTGCGCGCTGTCGCTGGCCACGCCCTTCGCGCTAGGGGCCGCGCTGCGCACGCTGGGCCGCCACAAGCTCTACCTCAAAAACGCGGCCGTAGTCGAGACGCTAGGCCGGGCCGATACGCTGGTTTTCGACAAAACCGGCACGCTCACCGATACCGCACAAGCCGAGGTGCACTACCACGGCCGGCCCTTAACGGAAGCTGAAAAGCAGCTCATTGCCACGGCCGCCGCGCAGTCTACGCACCCCTTGAGCCAGCGCTTGGCGCAGGAGTTGGGCAGTGCGGCGCTGTCGCTGTTTATGTGCCGGGAAGTACCCGGCCAAGGTGTGGAAGCCGCAGCTGAAGGCGGCCTATTGGTCCGCCTGGGGGCAGCCGCATTTGCTGGCCATGGCGTGAGCCAGCCCGCTAGCCCCCGGCCAACCGCTAAGCCGACCACAGCGGCCGCCCCACCAGAAGCGCCCGAAACCCGCGTGTACGTGGCTCTCAACGGCGAGCCGACCGGTTACTTCACGTTTCACAACGTGTATCGGCCGGCCCTGGCCGCGCTGCTAGCCCGCCTGGGCCGGCGCTACCGCCTGGCCGTGCTCTCGGGCGATACCGATGCCGAGCGCCCGCGCCTGCAAGCGCTTTTTGGGCCCGAGGCGGCGCTGCACTTCCGCCAGTCGCCGGCCGATAAGCTGGCCTACATTGCCGCCGAGCGGGCGCGGGGCCACGCCGTCGTCATGATTGGTGATGGCCTGAACGACGCCGGCGCCCTACGCGCCGCCGACGCCGGCATTGCCCTCACCGACACGCTCACCAACTTCTCGCCCGCCTGCGACGCCATTCTGGATGCCTCGGAGTTTGGGCGGCTCGCTACGTTTCTGGGCTTTTCGCGGGCCTGCCTACGGGTGGTGCTCGCCACCTTCGTGCTGTCTTTTTGCTACAATGGGGTAGGGCTGGCCCTAGCGGTGCAGGGCCGGTTCACGCCCATCGTGTCGGCCATTCTCATGCCCATCAGCTCCTTGAGCGTGATGATAGTAGCCACGCTGCTAGTGCGCCTGGCCGCGCGACGCCACCACTTATAGTCTTGTTATTATGACCATTATCTTCTTGCTGATTGGTATCAGCCTGCTCGTGGCCTTGATGTTTCTGGCCGGCTTTATGTGGGCCGTGCGCAGCGGGCAGTACGACGACGACTACACGCCCTCGGTGCGGATGCTCTTTGATGACGAGGAGTAGCCAGGGGGCGCGGACTACAAAGTCCGCGCCCCCTGGCTCATTTGACATCAATCAAGTGCCCCCTTGAGTTTACTCATAGCCTCCGGGCGGGGCTAGCAGGACCTTTGAAGTAGCAATTCACCTACTTCATTATCTCATGCAAGCCGAGTACATACCGCCGGGCACTGCCGCAAGCTCGCCCTTGACACAGAAGGGTTTAGCGCCGGCTGTTGATACATTTTACTACGACAATAAGATTGTTCGCGACTTCGGCATTGCCACCGTGTTCTGGGGCATTGCCGGCATGATGGTGGGCCTGCTCGCAGCCTTCCAGCTAGCGCAGCCCGAGGCCAACCTGCACACCTCGTTCACCACCTTCGGCCGCATCCGGCCGCTGCACACCAATGCCGTGATTTTTGCCTTCGTCGGCAACGGCATTTTTATGGGTGTGTACTACTCGCTCCAGCGCTTGTGCAAGGCGGCAATGTACTCTAAAGTGCTCAGTCGCGTGCACTTCTGGGGGTGGCAGCTTATCATTTTGAGCGCGCTCATTTCCTTGCCGCTAGGTTTCACCACCAGCAAAGAATACGCCGAGCTAGAGTGGCCCATCGACATCGCCATCACGCTGGTGTGGGTGGTGTTTGGGTGGAATATGTTTGGCACCATTGCCCGGCGGCGCGAGCGGCACCTCTACGTGGGTATCTGGTTTTACATCGCCACGCTCATCACGGTGGCCGTGCTGCACCTCGTCAACTCGGCCGAGGTGCCCGTGAGCTGGATGAAAAGCTACTCGGCCTACGCTGGCGTGCAAGATGCCCTGGTGCAGTGGTGGTACGGCCACAACGCGGTAGCCTTCTTCCTCACCACGCCCTACCTCGGGCTGATGTACTACTTCTTGCCCAAGGCAGCGGGTCGGCCGGTGTATTCTTACCGCCTGAGCATCATTCACTTCTGGTCGCTCATTTTCATCTACATCTGGGCCGGGCCGCACCACTTGCTGTATACCGCCCTGCCCGACTGGGCCCAGAGCCTGGGCGTGGCCTTCTCGGTCATGCTGCTTGCGCCGAGTTGGGGCGGCATGATAAATGGCCTGCTCACGCTGCGCGGCGCCTGGGACAAGGTGCGCACCGAGCCAGTGCTCAAGTTTATGGTGGTGGCCGTGACGGCCTACGGCATGGCCACCTTCGAGGGGCCGATGCTGAGCCTGAAGAACGTGAACGCCATCGCGCACTTTACCGACTGGATTGTGGCGCACGTGCACGTGGGGGCACTGGGCTGGAACGGGTTCCTGACCTTCGCCATCCTCTACTGGCTGTGGCCGCGCCTCTACCGCACCGAGCTGTATTCCAAGAAGCTTGCTAACACGCACTTCTGGCTAGGCACCGTGGGCATCCTGGTCTACGCGCTGCCGCTGTACTGGGCCGGCTTCACGCAGGGGCTGATGTGGAAGCAGTTTAACGCCGAGGGCATGCTGCAATACCCCAACTTCCTCGAAACGGTGCTGCAAATCGTGCCCATGTACTACCTGCGCGGCATCGGCGGCACGCTGTACCTGAGCGGCGTTTTCCTGATGGTGTTCAACCTCATCAAGACGGCCCGGGCCGGCACGCTGCTAGCCGCCGAAAAAGCGCAGGCCCCGGCCCTGGTGCCCGCCGAGCTGGTCGAAGCCCACCAGGGCGGCCACTGGCACCGCTGGATTGAGCGCCGCCCGTTTCAGCTGGCGCTGTGGGCTACGGTGGCCATCGCCATCGGCGGGATAGTGGAGATGATTCCGACTTTCCTGGTGAAGTCCAACGTGCCTACCATCGCCTCGGTAAAGCCTTACACGCCGCTGGAGCTGCAGGGCCGCGACCTCTACATCCGGGAAGGCTGCTCGAACTGCCACACCCAGATGGTGCGCCCGTTCCGCTCCGAAACCGAGCGCTACGGCGAGTACTCCAAGGCGGGCGAGTTTGTCTACGACCGTCCCTTCCTGTGGGGCAGCAAGCGCACCGGTCCCGATTTGCACCGCGTGGGCGGCAAGTACCCGCACTCGTGGCACTACAACCACATGCTGGACCCTACCACCATGTCGCCGGGCTCGATTATGCCGCCCTACCCGTGGCTGTTTGAGAATAAGCTGGATAACAGCACGCTGCCAGCCAAAATCAGGGTGCTCCAGCGGCTAGGCACGCCTTACCCGCGTGGCTACGACCAGCAGGCCCTAGCCGACGCCCGGCGCCAGGCCGACGGCATTGCCCAGGACCTGAAAAAGGAAGACATCGAGGTGATGTCGGACAAAGAAATCGTGGCCCTCATTGCCTACCTCCAGCGCCTGGGCACCGACATCAAGGTGAAGCCCGAGCAAGTGGCTACGGCGGCGCAGTAGCCTGCCAAACCAAACCGGTCAGCCGTCTCCGCGCCGGCTGGCCGGGGCCTGGCTGAGTTCCAACCACACCTTCTACTCTCATGGATAAGAACGTTTTGCAATCCATTGCCGGCGTGGAGATATACCCGCTTATCTCGCTGGCCATCTTCTTTCTTTTCTTCCTCGGGCTGCTGCTCTACGTGGTGCGTGCCAATCGCCAGCACCTGCGCAGCATGAGCGAAATGCCGCTGCTCAGCGACGAGGAAATTCAACAACACCTAAACCACGACGTGATATGCTAAGCCGCCGCTCCCTCCTGATGACTACCACCGGCCTGCTGCTAGGCTACCTGGCCGCCGCCCAAACCACCGATGCGCCCTCGGCAGCTGCCACCGCGGCCAACGCCGATATGCTGTCCTGGATGCTGTGCGGCGTGCTGTGCGCCGCGGGCCTGGTGTTTGTGCTCGCCACCATTGCCGTAACTACGGCCGTTGTCACTAATCGTCCTGAGGCCCCGCAGCCAGCGGTTGCAGAAGCAGTCGCGGCCGTTGAGGCAGCTAGCCCGGCTCCCGAAAGCCAGCCGGCCCTGGCGCCTGCTGCGGCGCCCCAGCTTGTGGAGGAAGGAGTAGCTACGTGGTAGCCCGACCCTTCTTGTGGCGTGCGGCGCTGCTGGGCGCGGTGCTGCTGCAGGCTGGCGCGGCCGCAGCCCAACAGGCTGCCCCGGCGCCACCCCTGGCCGCCAGCAGCCAAACGCTCGTGCTTTGGTTCTTGCTGGCTACCCTGGCGCTGGTAGTTACTGTGTTTGTGCTGGTAGTTAGTTTGATAGTTATTAAGATGCAGCCGCTGCTGCGCCAACTCTACGCCCGCCCCACGGTGCACAATACCTGGAGCGGCAAAGTGCTAGGGCTGTTCGTGGGCGACAACCGCCTCGTGACCGGCGAGAACCGCGACGAGCTCATGGGCCACGAGTACGATGGCATTGCCGAATACGACAACGACCTGCCGCCGTGGTGGAAGTATAGCTTCGTCGGCACGGTGATTTTTGCCATCGGCTACTTTGGCTACTACCAGGTGGCCAAGGCCGGCCCTAATAGCCACGACGAGTACGAAACCGAGATGCGCCAGGCCACGCTGCTCGTCTCGGCCGATGCCGACGACCCCAACAAGCTCACGACCTACACGGCCCTCGGCACCCCGGCCGACCTGAGCGCCGGCAAAGGAATTTTTGTCACCAACTGCGCGCCCTGCCACGGCCCCAACGCCGAGGGCAAAGTAGGCCCCAACCTCACCGACGAGTACTGGCTGCATGGCGGCGAAATCAACCACGTGTACAAAACCATCAAGTTTGGCGTGCAGGGCAAGGGTATGGTAGCCTGGAAGGGCAAGCTCTCGGGCAAGCAAATACTCCAGGTAGCCTCCTACGTGCAGTCGCTGCAAGGCTCGAAGCCCGCCGGCGCCAAGGAGCCGCAGGGCGAAAAGGAAACTATTAAGCCCCTGGCGGCAAAATAATTATCCCAAAACCGGTCGGCCGCGCCGCCAGCGTCACACCGGCCTATCCAGTTGCTTATCAACACCTGGCTACTTACTAACAACAACCAGTCGGCTGGTTTTCAGCCGGCTGGTCAGGTGCTCCTACTATCCCATGTCCACCACTCAGTATAAACCCAACGAGGACTTCCGCAACTCTATCGCCACGGTAGATGCGGCGGGCAAGCGCGTGTGGCTGTACCCCAAGCGCCCTAGCGGCAGCCTGTACCGCGCCCGCAAGTGGCTGAGCTATGGGCTGCTAGGGCTGCTATTTGCCGGGCCGTGGCTGCGCCTCCACGACCTGCCCGTGCTGATGCTGAACCTGCCCGCGCGCAAGTTTATCATCTTCGGCCAGATTTTCTGGCCCCAGGATTTCTTTATCCTGCTGGTGGGGGCGCTGGCGTTCCTGCTGTTCGTCATCCTCTTCACGGTGGTGTACGGCCGCGCTTTTTGTGGCTGGGTGTGCCCGCAAACCATCTTCCTGGAAATGGTTTTCCGCCGCATCGAGTACTGGCTCGAAGGCGACGCACCCCAGCAGAAAGCCCTCGACCGCCGCGAGCTGGACTGGGACAAGCTCTGGCGCAAAACCACCAAGCATGCGCTGTTTCTGGTCATTTCCTTCCTGATTGCCAATACTTTCCTGGCCTACATCATCGGCTCCGATGAGCTGGTCAAAATCGTGGCTGATGCGCCCACGGCCCACCTGGGGGGGCTAGCCGCTATGGTGCTGTTCACCGGGGTTTTTTACGCCGTGTTCGCGCGGTTTCGCGAGCAGGTGTGCACTATTGCCTGCCCCTACGGCCGCCTGCAAGGCGTGATGCTCGACCGCGACAGCGTGGTAGTGGCCTACGACTACCAGCGTGGCGAGCCCCGCGCCAAGCTGCGCAAAAACCAGGCGCGCACCGCCGGCGACTGCATCGACTGCCACCAGTGCGTGCAGGTGTGCCCCACCGGCATCGACATCCGCAACGGCGCCCAGCAGCTCGAATGCACCAACTGCACGGCCTGCATCGACGCCTGCAACAACATTATGGCGATGCTCGACCAGCCGCCGGGCCTCATCCGGCACGCCTCCGAAAACAGCATTGCCACCGGCACCCGCCTGCGCTTCACCGGGCGCATGAAGGCCGTGTCGGGGGCGCTTGTGCTGCTGCTGGCGGGCCTCGCCTTCCTGCTAGCCTCGCGCTCCAACGTGGAGGCCACGGTGCTGCGCACGCCGGGCCAGCTCTTCCAGAAAACCACCCACGGCACCATTACTAACCTCTACAATATCTCGGTCATCAACAAAACCAATCGGCCCTATCCCATCACCCTCAGGGTGTTGGAGCCGGCGGGCGGCGCCATTGCGCTGGTTGGCGCCGAGGGCCTGAAGCTGCCCGCCCAGGGCATTGCCGAGGGCGTATTTTTTGCCGAGCTGCCCCGCACCGCGCTGCACATGACCAACCAGAAAATCCGCATCGGCGTGTTCAGCGGCGACCAGCTTATTACCGAAACCAAGACCAAATTCCTGGGGCCTATCCAGTAACCACCGGTCCCTGTTTCCCGGTCCCAACTAGCTACATGATGCCTACTCAACGCACCCTTTGGCCCTACGCCATCATTGCCACGTTCGTGCTCTTTGCGGGCTACATCGGCTTCATGGTGCAGCGGGCCATGCGCACCACCGTCGACCTGGTAAGCCCCGACTACTACCAGCAGGAGCTGCGCTACCAGCAGCGCATGGAGTCGGTAGCGCGCACCGCCGCGCTGCCCGCGCCGGTGCAAGTGCAGTATGAGCCAGCCCGCCAGCGCCTTACCCTCACGCTACCGCCCGCTTTGGCCGGCCAGCCGGTGCGGGGCCAGGTGCATTTCTTCCGCCCTTCCGACCAAAAGCTGGATTTCACGCTGCCTTTTGCCCCTAGCGGCGAGCGCCCCGCGCAGCAGCTCAGCACCAGCCGCCTGCAAGCCGGCTACTGGCGGCTGCGGCTCGATTTTGAGGCCGGCGGCCAGCAGTATTTCCTTGAAAAAGAGCTTTCTATTAACTAAGAATGGCTATGCTATGGGCTGGTTTTCTATTTGGGCTGCTAGGTAGCTTTCACTGCGTGGGCATGTGCGGCGCCATTGCCCTGGCGCTACCCGGCGCCGGGGGGGCTAGCTGGCGCTACGTGGCCGGCCGTGTGCTCTACAACCTGGGCCGCCTCACCACCTACGCCGCCCTGGGCGCGGCGGCCGGCCTGCTGGGCCAAAGCCTGCGCCTGGCCGGCTGGCAGCAAAGCCTGTCGCTGCTCTCGGGTGGGCTGATTTTGCTGCTGGTGGCGGTGCCCGAGCGCTACCTGGGCGGGGCCGCCAGTATGCTGGGCCTAGCCGGGCTGCTGGGCCAGGTGAAAAGCAAGCTCGTCTACTTCTACGCGCGGCCTTCGCTAGGGGCCTTTTACACAACCGGTTTGCTTAATGGCCTGCTGCCTTGCGGGCTTGTGTACCTGGCACTGGCGGGTGCCCTTAGCGCGCCCGGCGTGGCAGGGGCCGCCGGCTACATGGCGCTGTTTGGCCTGGGCACGCTGCCGCTCATGCTGGGCTTGTCGCTCACGGGGCGGCTGGTGCCGGGCGCCTGGCGCGGGCGCATGCGCCGGGCAGTGCCGGTGCTGGCTACCGTGCTGGCGGGGCTATTCATTGTGCGCGGACTAGGGCTGGGCATTCCTTACCTCAGCCCTCGGCTGGGCCGCGTGGCGACTGGGCCCAAGGCCGGGGCGCCTCCGCCCGCTACGGTGCGCTACTGCCACGGCCCAGTGGCCGCGCAGTAGCCCAGCTATCAGGCAACTATTTGTAAAAGAGATTATAAACCTCATCGCTCCATCCTCATTCCCTGCCGCCATGCAAACCATTCTGGTGCCCATCGATTTTTCAGCGGCTGCCGAAAATGCCCTGGTCTACGCCAATAAGCTAGCTGTACGCCTGCCCGCCGAAATCGTGCTCGTGTACGCCAATACCGGCCCCACCCTCACTACCGATAGCCGCGCCACCCTGCTGCGCAGCCTCACCGCCCTGGCCGAGCGCCTGCGCTACCAGCAGCTTACCCGCCAGGATGGCCGCCGCATCAACTATCATTTTCACCTCTCGGCCGAGCCCCTGGCCGACTGCCTCGAAGTGCTGGTGGCCGGCTACCGCGCCGCGCTGGTGGTGGCGGGCCTCACCCTCACCGACTGCGCCACAGTTACGGCGGCCGGCGCACCGCTCAACTTGCTGCCCGAGCGCGTGAGCTGCCCCGTGCTGCTGGTGCCGCCCGGCCGCCAAGAGCTGCCTGGCCGCCTAGTGGTAGCCGGCGATTTTGCCCGACTCGGCTCGGCGCAGCTGACGCCGCTGGCGGCCCTGGGCCGCACCACGGCCGCGCACTTCGACCTGGTGCAGTTTTACCCGGAAGCACTCGGCGACAGCGCTGCCAGCAAGCAGGTGCTGGCGCTCAGCAAGAGCCTGCAAGCGGCTCAGCAGTACCTGCCTAATTCGGATACGCACCTGCTGCCCGACGACGATGCGCTGGAGGGCCTCAGCGAGTTTTGCGAGCGCCAGCAGGCGCAGCTGCTGGTGCTGGGCACGGCCGATGGATGCCTGGTGCGGCGTTTTTTCAACCCACACTACCGGCGCACCAACGCCTACCACCTGCGCATTCCGGCCCTGCTGTTGCCCACCAGCACCCTGCCTACGGCGGCGTGCTGCGCCAGCTGCGGCCTGCGCCAAGCGGCCGAGGCGCGGCTCATGGCGCGGGTATCGACGGTGACGTTTTAACGGATAATGAATTCTTTATTTTCTCAACCTATGTTAGCTGCTACTGCCCAACCGACGGCCCTAGGAACCCGCACCACCGTCGAAAACTGGATGCGCGATTTTCAGGACTGGCTGTGCCGCCAGCTCGAAACTGCCGATGGCCGGGCCACTTTTCACGAAGACTTGTGGCAGCATGCCGGCGGCGGGGGTGGCCGCACGCGCGTCATCACGGGCGGGGCAGTGCTCGAAAAAGGCGGCGTCAACTTCTCAGCCGTGTGGGGCGAGCTGAGCTCGGCCGCCGCTACCCAGCTGCTCCTGCCCGACTCAGGCTACTTCGCCACCGGCGTGAGTGTGGTGCAGCACCCGCGCAGCCCCAAGGTGCCCATCTCGCACATGAACGTGCGCTACTTTGAAGCCGCCAACGGCGAGGCGTGGTTTGGCGGTGGTCTCGACTTAACACCCATTTACGTGGATGTGGCGCAGACGCGCTGGTTTCATGAGCAGATAGCTGAGGTCTGCAACCGCCAAGATGCCAGCTACTATCCGCGCTTCAAACAGTGGGCCGATGAGTACTTCTACCTGCCGCACCGGCAGGAAACGCGCGGGGTAGGGGGCATCTTCTTCGATAGGCTGACGGTGGGCAAAGACGGCGACTTTGACGAGCTATTTGCGTTTGTGCAAGACGTGGGCGAGGTCTACGGCCGTACCTATTCGGCCATTATGCGCCAAAACCGCAATCTGTCTTTCAGCGTGGACGAAAAACAGTGGCAACTAGCCCGCCGCGGCCGCTACGCTGAGTTCAACCTGGCCATCGACCGGGGCACCCGCTTTGGCCTCGAAACCGGCGGCCGCACCGAGAGCATCCTGATGAGCCTGCCGCCCCAGGCCGACTGGCACTACAACCTGGTGCCCGAGCCCGACTCGGCCGAGGCCGCCACGCAAAGCTGGTTGCGCCAGGGCGTCGATTGGCTGAGCATGTAGGTGGGTGCCCTAGCGCGGGCAAGCAGGCGGCACGTGGTAGTAAGTAAGGCGGCCATTCCTTTACTTTGCGGCGTTCGCGGTGAGTTAGCGCCGCTAGCCTGCCTTTAGTAAGTTTCGTCCCTCCCTGCCCTATGCCCACGCCCACCGACCTCTTCGTGCACCACGTCTTGTTTTACACGCCCGCCGGTGCCACCGACGCCGACCGGGCCAAGCTCTTGGAGGGGCTGCAAAAGCTGCGCGGCGTGCCGAGTATCAAGCTGGCCCACATCGGCACGCCGGCCGCCACCGACCGTGCCGTTATCGACCGTGACTATACGTATTCGTGGCTGTGCTTTTTTGAGAGTGCCGCCGATGAGCTCAGCTACCAGGAGCACCCGATTCACGACGAGTTTCGGCGTGACTATGCGCGCTACTGGGAGAAAGTCGTCATCTACGATGCCGTGGGGCCTACGCTCTAAGGCTAGCCAGCGGGCGGCCCTAGCGGACTGGCTTTCCGGTAAGAGCCAACAATTCAAGCAAATACTGGCCCCAAATGGCTGGGTTGGAGTGCGTGCCGTGCCCGGTGGTGAGGTCGGTAATAGGCAGCAGGATGTAGCGCCCGCGCGGCACTTTCTTGATTTCGGTTTCCAGAATGCCTAATTCGGGCGGGTTCACCTGGTCGTCGGCCGAGTTGATAGCAAACAGCGGC
This sequence comes from Hymenobacter sp. BT559, assembly GCF_017571525.1. Lineage (GTDB taxonomy): Bacteria > Bacteroidota > Bacteroidia > Cytophagales > Hymenobacteraceae > Hymenobacter > Hymenobacter ginsengisoli. Next base: position 59,040 of record NZ_JAGETY010000019.1, read on the forward strand.
GCCTGGATGGCCGCCAGGTGCGGCGCCGGGTTGTAGTCGCGCGAGGCATCAAACTGATAAATAAAGTCATTGGCATCGAGCGACTTGTAGAGGCGGGCTTCGGTCTGAGCCAGCGCGGCCTCGGCCTGGGCGCGGGTGGGGGCCAGCTTCTGCATCTGCTTGGGGCTGCTGGTCATGAAAATGAGCGACGAGGCTGCGCCGGCTAGCCCCACTTTGGGCTCGGTAGTGTAGTTGCCGCCCTGCCAGGCCGGGTCCATCTCTATCAGGTCGATGGCCATTTTGCGCAGCATGCGGTTGCGGCCGCCTATCTCGACGGGCAGGCTGGCCAGGGGCAGCAGCGCATCCATGTAGCCGGGGTGCTGGTAGCCCCACACCCAGGTTTCCATGCCCCCCATCGAGGTGCCCATCACTAGGCGCAGGTGCGTCACCCCCAGCTTCTCGGTGAGCAGGCGGTAGTTGGCGGCCACCATGTCATCGTAGGTGTACTTTGGGAATTTCATCCGGAGGCCGTCGCTCGGCTTGCTCGACTTGCCGTGGCCGATGGCATCGGGCAAGATAACGTAGTACTTGGCGGCGTCGAGCGGCTGCCCCGGCCCAAACAGATGCCCCGCAAACAAGTCGCTCAAAAAGCTGGTGCCCGCGCCGGTGGTGCCGTGCATGATGAGCACGGCATTGGTGATGCGGCCGGCTTTGTCGCGGCGCGGCTGGCCCACGGTGGTGTAGTGCTGGGTAAGCGTAGGCAAGGTTTCACCGCTGGCAAAGCGAAAATTAGCCAGCGCAAAATCGCCCGCTGCCGGGGTAGGGTAGGGGGCGGCGGGCGATTGGGCCAAGCTCAGGAGCGGCCCTAGCCAGCAGCCGAAAAAAGACAGTCGAAGAAACGCTAAACGCATGGCAAAGGGCAAGCAGTGGATGCTCAAACTGGTGTTCTGAAAACGACCCTCGCGGCCTACCAAAATGGGTCGGGGCAGGCTGGGCGAGGTACTTTCTTGAGCTTGATGCCCAGCACTACTTCGTGGCTGCCCCACTGGTAGTTGGCCAGGGCCGTGGTGCTGGCGTCGTAAGAGTAGCTGAGGCTGCCGAAGTCGAAATCGACGCCTACCATGCCTACAAAGGCATTAGTGGCCCGCCACGATGCGCCGGCCCACACCACGTCGCGAAACTTGAGCTTCACGTTGAGGTCGACCGACACGGGCGCGGGCTTCATGTATTTTACCAGCACCGAGGGCACCACCGTCAGGTCTTCGCTGATGGGCAGGCGCCCGCCGGCCGTGGCAAAGTAGTGGCGCTCCAGCTTGTTGGTGTACGTGACCTGGTTGACGGGCGAGTAGGCAATGTCGAGCTGATTGCCCAGCAGCTGGGCCGACGACGCGCCCACGTAAAAATCGGGGCTGTAGAGCCACAAGCCTATCGTGGCATCGGGCACCCGCGAGGCCTGGCTGGCCGCGATGTAGCCGCTGTGAAACTGCAGCTGCGCGCCATCGACGGCAAACTGCTGCATACCTACCGAGGCGCCCATGGCCAGGCGCACGGTGCGCGTCAGGGCCAGGTTGTAGGTATACGAGCCGTAGATGCCGCTGCGGCTGGTGGGGCCCGTCACGTCGCTATACACAATGCCGCCGATGGCATGGAAGCCGCGCGCCCAGTCGTGCTTGGTGCGCTTCGACTGCGAGCGCAGGCTGCCCAATGACGAGTTGGCGCTGGCGTAGTACGTGCGCGGGGCACCCTCCAGCCCGGCCCACTGCGCCCGGTAGCTGAACTTGAGGTCGATAAAATCTTCGGTGCCCGCTACGGCCGGGTTGAGGATATAATTATTGTTCATGTACTGGCTGTACTGAGCCAGTTGCTGGGCCTGCCCCGGCCGGGCCGCCCCGGCCGCCAGTAGCAGCAAAAAGAAAAAGCCGGGTAAGTTATTTTTCACTGAGCAAGAGGGCTAGGAAGCTATGCAAGAGAAAATGAGCAGCTTAGCAAAAAAGATGGGTTAGCCACACTGCTAAGCGCCTGATAAGTTAATACACCACCGTGACAGGGCCACTATAGGACCGGCCATTGCCGAGCGTAATGACGTAGTAATAAGTGCCAACCGGGGCGGGCTGCCCCCCAATAGTACCATTCCACTCGGTGCTACGGCTGTAGTTGGCGGCGTCAAAAATCTTGCTGCCCCAGCGGTTAAATACCTGCACGTGGTTGCCGGCGTAGGCGCCGATGTTGTCGATTTCCCAGGTATCATCCTGGCCGTCGCCGTTGGGGCTGAAGGCAGTAGGAATGCGTACGCGGGGCGTCACCGTCACCGTCACCGTGCTGCTGGCGGCACACTTGCCGCCGCCGGCCGAGAGGGTGTAGGTAGTCGTGACGGTGGGCGAGGCAATGGGGCGCAGCTGGTCGGCGCCCACAAACGTGAGGCCGAGCATGGGCGTCCACCTTACGGGGTACGTCCCGCTGGCCTTGCCTTCGAGCGTTACCTGCTCGCCATCCATAATGGTCTTGTCGGGGCCGGCATCCACATCTGCTATTGGGTAGAGGCTGACGGGTACGCTGCCCGACGTAGCCGTGACCAGGCCGCACGCCGTGGTAGCGCGCAGCAGCAGCGTCACAGTCTGGCCGTCTTTGAGGGTGGTGCTGGTAAACACCGGGCTCGTAGCCCCGGGCACATCCTTGCCATCTACCTGCCACTGGTACTGGGGGCTAGCGCTGGGGTTGGTGGCCTTGTCGAGGCTGAAGGTGATGGGCTCACCGGGGCACACGGGCAGGGCGGTTTGCAGCATCATGGTCACGGCGGGCAGGTCTACCGGCGTCAGGTGCACCGTCACGGTGGCCGTGGCCGGCCCTGTAGCGCAAAAGCCTACGGTGGGCGTCAGCTCTACCTGCACCTGGTCGCCATCGCGCAGCGTCGTGCTGGTGTAGGTGGCGCTGGTAGCCACCACTACGTTGTTGACCAGCCACCGGTACGTGGGCGTGGCGCCGGCGTTGCTAGGGGTGGGTGTGAAGGTGAAGGCCGTGCCGGCGCACTGCATCGGCGGCGTAGCCAGCGCCACGCCCGATACGAGGGGCGTTTGCAGCTGCACGGCCACCACGTTGGAATACGCGCTGCCGCATGTGGCGGCTATAGCTTGCCGACGGTAATAAGTCACGGCTGTGAGCGGGCCGGGGGCGTAACCCGCCCCGGTGGCCCCCGAAACGGCCGTCCAGGTCGAGTTATCCGGCGAAGATTCCCACTGGTAGGTGTAGGGGCCGGTGCCCCCGCTAGCCCCGGCCGGGCTCGTAAACGGTGTCGGTGCGGTGCCTGGGCACACCGTCTGGGCCCCACTAATGGTGCCTGGCGTGAGGACGGGGTTCACCGTTACGACCACCGTGCCGGTGTTGGTGCACCCAGTAGCCGGGTTGGTCACGGTAAGGGTGTAGGTCTGAGTAGTGGCGGCGGCCGTAGTATTAGTGAGCGTCACCGTCGGGTTCGCCACGGTGGTGCTGCTGAGGCCCGTGCCAGGGCTCCAGCTATAGGTGTAGCCCGCTACCGGCACCGCCCCTAGCGGCGTGGGGCTGCCCGAGCAGGCCGCTACGGCTGCGCCGGGGGTGGCCACGGGCAAGGGGTTGACGGTGACCACGACCGTGGCGGTGCCCGTGCAGCCGGCCGCGTTCGTGGCGGTGAGGGTATAAGTCTGAGTAGTAGCGGCGGCCGTAGCGTTGGTGAGCGTCACGGTAGGGTTCGCTACGGTGGTGCTGCTGAGGCCGGTGCCAGGGCTCCAGCTATAGGTGTAGCCCGCCACGGCCGCCACGCCCAGTTGGGTCGAGCCGCTCGAGCAAATGGTAGCCGCCGGGCCCGCACTTACTACCAGTGGCGGGCTCACCGTTACGACCACCGTGCCGGTGTTGGTGCACCCAGTAGCCGCGTTCGTGGCGGTGAGGGTATAGGTCTGAGTAGTAGCGGTGGCCGTAGTATTGGTGAGCGTCACGGTCGGGTTCGCTACGGTGGTGCTGCTGAGGCCGGTGCCAGGGCTCCAGCTGTAGGTGTAGCCCGCTACCGGCACCGCCCCTAGCTGCCCCGAGCCCCCCGCACAAATCGTAGTAGCGGCCCCGGCTTGTGCCACCGGCAGCGGGTTTATGGTAATCGTAACCGTATTGGTAGCCTGACAGCCACTGGCGTTGGTTTCGGTAAGCGTATAAGTGGTTGTGGCAGGGCTGGCACCCGAGTTAGTCAGCTTAAGGGTGGGGTTGGCTACGGTAGTGCTGCTGAGGCCCGTACCAGGGCTCCAGCTATAGGTAGAGCCTGCCACGGCGGGTGCTCCCAGCGCCACGGGCACGCCCGAGCAGGTGCTTTGCGTGGCGGGGCCCACGTTGGCCGCCGGCGCGGGCAGCACGGTCACGGTTACCTGGCCGGTAGCGCCGCAGCTAGTAGGAGCCGCTGCCCCGGTGATGGTATAGGTAGTAGTAGCCGTCGGGCTTAGGGTAAGGGGGCTGGCCCCGGTAATAATGCTAGCCCCCCCGCTCACGGTATAGGGCGCTGTGCCGCCCGTCACGGTCAGCGTAGTGCTGCTGCCCTGGCAAATAGTTAGATTGCCCGTAATCGTCAGGGTCGCAGTTTGGGAGATGGTAACGGCCTGCACCACCGAATCGGTGAGGCAGCCGTAGTTGCTGAGGCCCCTGGCCACGACGGTGCCAGTGCCCGCCCCCCGCCACTGCACCTGCACCGGGTTGGCGGTGGGGCTGCCCACGATGGTGCCACCCACCACGCGCCAGCTCACCTTGGGCGCGGTGCCGCCGCTGGCCGAGTAGCTGCGGGTGGCATTAAGCCCACACACCAGCTGGTCGCCGCTGATGGTGGTCGGGCCCGTGGGTTTCGTGACGGTAATGTGCAGCACGTCGGCAATGGTTTTGCCAGCACAGCCGTTGTCCTTCACTGTAATAGCGACGTCGTAGGGCGTGGCGCGGGCGTCAGCACAACTGGGAGTATACACAAAAGTGCCTGCTACGGTGCCATTGGTGCCCGAGACTACCGACGTGCCCGTGGGGTTGCCCACCGGCCGGGTGCCGGGGTCGCCGTTCAGGGTGGCATCGTAGTTGCCCGGGCCGTCGAGCAGCACGCTGTTTAGCGTCATGTCGAGCGGGTGCGCATCGGCCTGGGTGGCCGTGATGGGAATAGTAAGCGTGGTGCCCGCCTCAATGGTGTAGTCGCGCGGCAGCACTGTGGCCGGCGGCAGCACCGGAATCTTAGTAGTGGGGCAGTTGGCTACCACCAGCTGCAAGTCGCGCCGCGTCACCCCAATGAGTACTTCCTGGCCCGCAATAGTGCGGTATTCCTTCACATCAACCGCCACCACGTACTTGCGCCCCGCCGTAGAGGCGCCGTACTTGGCTAGGCCCGTCGACGCACTGAGCAGGGCAAAATTGCCGGCGGCCGTACCAAATGGCGTAGTAGGCGCGTAGCCAGCGCCCGCGCTGTACGTAGCCAGGGGCGGGGGCGGCGTAAAATAGGTAGTGGGCAGGGCCGTGCCGGCAGTGGCATAGGGCTGCCCAAACGAATACACCAGGCGGTCGCCGTCGGCATCTACGGCGTTGTTGAGCAAGTAGGTAGTGTCGTTGGCGCAGATGATGGCTACGGCAATGTCTGAGAATACCGGCGAGTGGTTGGGTATCCGCGGCGGGCTCAATGCCACGTACAGCGTCATCGATTGCGCGCTGGGGTTGTACAGGTTGGTGATGTCGACGTTGCGGCTGCCATCTGTAAACAGGGCGTAGTAGCCCTCGCTTGCCGCCGGTAGGTTGACCACGCCCACAAACTTTTGCAGAATATAGGGCTGCGACACCCCCGTGATGGTGCAGCCTGGCGGCACCGCCGGCGAAATGCAGCTGCTAATCGACGTTTGCTTAATACTCATCATCCCCGTCTGCCCCGAAATGGTTACGGTAGTAGGGTAGTTGACAGAAGTCAGCACGATGCGCGTCCCGGTGGCCTGGTCATAAATCCCCACGCTGGCCGATGCCCTGGGCGCAGTAATGCCCGTGCTGCCGCAGTTGTTGTACACCGTCACCGTTATCTCGTAGCGGTAGGGGGCCGCGGCCGGGCCGTTGCTGTCGATGTAGCGGTAGGTCATTTCGCCGCCTAGCAGGTGAGTGGCCTGCGCCGGGCCGCCCGCCAGCAGCAAAAAAACAAGGCCTAGCAGCCTTGCTACCCAAGAAAGTAAGCCTCTAATCATAGAAAACCCGAAAGTGGGGAGTAGCAGAGAAAGGGTATTTGAGGCCGGCTGCCTGTAGCTGGAGCTGCGGCGGCCAGCCAAGCGGCAACCTAGGTAAACAGCGAGCAAGTGAAGGCAAAAGCGCAGGTCGTGGTCGAGGCCCCGCCCCAGCTAGGCACCTGCGAATGGCTTCCTTAAAAGCGGGCGCCACCTTGCTGCGAATGAGCCCCACCCCACTGGCCTCCGCCAGCCAGAAAAGTAGCAGGCGGCCAACTAGCTGGAGTAAGGTAAGCATGTAGAAGCCAGTAAATGCAGCGTGGTAATAAGTGTTGCTCAAGCAGTTTCCCGGCAATGAGACTTACAGTAGCAAAAGACCTACTAAATCGCGAGCAATAAAAGGCTTTCAATAAAAATTGTTAAGTATTTTATCTGGGTTATGCGGCACGCGGTGCAATAAGTACCATGAGCACCGAGCGGCCGGCTGCTTGGTGGGCTAGCCAGCGCAAGGCTGCGCCTGCCGCCGACCCCTACCCGGCGTAGCGTTGCCGGTGTCTTAAAAATATGGGTTTTATGCTTGGAGCCATAAGTGTATAACAGTGAGCATGTGAATACTGTGAAAGCGCCGTGTTTACTGAGGCGCCAGCAGTAAATGTGCTGCTAATCAAGTAACAATTAGGCTAGGGCAGCACGTAGAAGGGCAAGCTATTTAGCTTCCTTTTCCCACCATTCTTTTGAATATCATGAAAGCCACCTCCCTCTTCGCCGCCGTAGCCTTTGCTTTGGCCACCACTACCGCTTTTGCCCAAACTACCCCCGGCACCGGCACTACTTCAGGCACTACCACCTCAGGCTCTACCACCTCGGGTACCATGAACAATGGCACTATGAGCAATGGTAGCATGAATAATGGTAGCATGAGCGGCACCACCAGCGGCAACGGTACCATGCGCAGCGGCAGCACGCGCAGCGACCGGGCCACGATGCGCGCCAACCGCCGCATGAGCAAAGGCACCAAAATGAAGTCGAAATCGACGATGTAGTAGCCGAGAGGCTGCGTTTAGCGTAAAGCAGAAAAGCTGGTTGGCCCACGGGGCTAGCCAGCTTTTTTTCAGCCTCTTACTTTAACGCCACACCGCCATGAAACGCTTCTACCTGCTGCTAGCCAGCGTGTGCGCCGTAGCCACGGCACATGCCCAAACCGTGCCCTTCGATGCTACGGCGCCCATGCGCGGCGGCTCGCAAAACCAAACGGCCGTGCCCCCGGTAAACCCCGCCCTAAACCAGAGTACTATTCAGGGGCCGCCGCAGGTGCAGCGCACCTCTACCAGCTACGATGCGCAGCCCAGCCGCTTGCCTTTGGGTACTGGTCCGGTGGCGGGTACTCCCGAGCAATCGCCGACATCTGTGCCCGATGTGCGCGAGCAAGGCGTTATTCCGCAGCAGCGCCGCCGGCAGTCGAGCGATATTGTGCCCAGCCGCAGCTCAAGCTCTAGCAATGTGTTGCAGCGGCGCGACCCGCACCCGGTTACTAACTCTACCCAGCCCTAGCCCTCAGCTAGTTGGGTGGAGGCGAAGCTATCCTTTTGCCACCCAGCCCCACAAAAAAAGGTAGCTGCCCGGTTGGCAGCTACCTTTTTTTGTGGGGCTGGGTGGCCTAGCTGGCCGCATGGGCCAGCAGCTCGTGGCCGTGGCGGCGCAGGGTGTCGGCCAGCTTGAGCAGGTCGGCCTTGAGGTCGGCGGGGGCGTGGTGACTGGTCTGGCTGGTTTGGTCGCCGAGCATGAGGAGCGAGTTGCCGATGGCCGTGGCGCTGAGGCTGCCGCTGCTGAGCAGCGATTGCAGGTTGCCCATTTCGCGGGCAATGTCTTGCAGCTCGGGCAGGCCGCTTTGCAAAAATTGCTGCTGCCAGGTTTCGGTGTTGTCCATTGCCGAGCCGAGCGGTAAGCTGGTCAGGCCGTTTTGCAGCCCCGAAAGGGTTGCGTGCAGGAGGTCATTCATGAAAAGGAATTAGAAGTAAGAAAGTGATATGTAAGTAAAGGGAAGCAGGAGCTAGCTGGCGGCTTCTTTGCCTTTGGCGGGTTGCCGCTTGGCTGGCTTTTTGGGTGGGGCCAGCCGCGGGGCAAACTCGGGCGGCACGTAGCCGGCCGGCGCCGGCGGCACCAGGCCCGCCTGGCGCAGGAGCTGAATGCCGCGCACGGCGCTAGCCTCCTTATCCTTGATTTCGAGCATCATATCTACATCCAGGCCGTCGAGGTCGGTCAGAAAACGCTGGAACAGCTCGGGCACCAGCGTGTCGGTGTGCTTGCCGCGGCGCTCGCCGGGCGCCTGCGAGCTGTAGTCCATCATCAGCACGCCGTCGCGGGTGGGTTGCCAGGTGGCCGCGGCCAGGCGCAGGGCTAGCCGCATGGGCTCGCCGTGGTTGAGGCACTCGTGGTGAAAATTGTCGAACAGGATGGGCACGCCCGTTTCGTCGTGCAGGCTCAGGCACTCGCGCAGGCTGTAGAGGCGGTCGTCGTTTTCGACCACCAGCCGGGCTTTTACCGCCTCTGGCAGCAGCGTATGAAACGTATCGACCCAGCGGGCCAGCGCCGTGCCCTTATCGCCATAGGCGCCGCCGGCGTGTATCTGCAGCTTGGCCGTCGAGTCGAGCTCCATCAGGTCGAGCATCGAGCCCTGGTACACCAGCTCGGCCACGCTGCGCTGCACAATGGCCGGGTCGGGCGAATTGAGCACCACAAACTGGTCGGGGTGAAAGGAAATGCGCATGTCGTGCTGCCGCACGTAGTCGCCAATGGCCCGAAACTCGCTTTTAAAGTGCTGTTGCCACGGAAAGGTGTTGATTTCGTGCGAGCCAAACGGCACAATGCCCGAGCCCATGCGAAAAAACAGCAGCCCGTGGGCCACGTTCCACTCCAGTATCTGCTGCAGGCAGGCCAGGTTGGCGGCCACGGTGGTTACTAGCCGCTCGGCCGAATACGAGGCTAGCCGGAAGGTGCCGGCCGCGCTGCACGGCAGCGTCTCATTCACGCAGGGATATCCAATCTTCATCTTCTGAGCTTACGCCAGAAGGGGGCCGTGCGTTTTACTTATCAGCGAGCGGGGAGTAGTGAGCAGAAAGCTGCTTACTGTTCACTGCTCATACCCTCGGTTGTCGCGGAAGGCTTTATTATACTCGGCCCGCTTCTTGGCAGCGGCTTCGGCCGCGTCGCGGGCTTTGAGTTGCTCCACCTTGCGGCGCTCCTTGCCCTGGCGCGAAAACTGGTCGTAGAGCCAGTCCACGTTCGAACCGCTGATGGTGGGCGGCTCGGGCCGGGGCGCCGTCGAGTCGACGGCAAACAGCGGCTTGGGCTTAGGGGCTTTCTTGGGCACTTTCACCACGGGGGGCGCGGGGCGCTTGATATTGCGCAGCGCCCGGTTGATGATGGCGCGGTCGGGGCGGTCGGCCGTCACGTGCACCTCGCCCAGCTGAATAGAGTCGCGCACCATTTTGACTTGCACCACCAGCTGCGAAAGCGTGGTGCCTCCCAGCACCAGCCGGTGCGGCTTATAGCCCACGGCCCGGAAAAGCACCGTATCGGTAGCCAGCGCCACAATGAGAAACTCACCCTCGGCATCGGCGGCCACGCCCCGGCGGGTGCGCTGAATCTGCACCGTGGCGCCGGGTATCGGCTGCTTGTTTTCGGCTGCCGATACCCGGCCGCTCACGCGCACGGTGGGCGGGGGGCTGCCAGCCTGGGCGTGCGCCTTGGTAGCCGCTAGGGCGCCAAAAAGCAGGAGGCTGAAAGCCAGCAGTCTGTGCCTGGAAAGAAAAGGGGCGACCAGCAAAAACACGAATCTTTTAACGCAACTGTCCTACAAAGCTGCCACTAAAAGAACCAAAAAAAACCCGCGCCGTTGCAGACGCGGGTTTTTTGCAGATTAATAGGCTGCTTTCGCCGCCCGGAGGCTTACATTTTGGCTTTGTTGCCGTCGGCGTCTTTCACTTTTACCTTGCCGTTGTCTTTCACTTTCACTTTTGAGCCATCGGTCATTTTCGATTTGCCTTTGGCTACGCTAGCCCCACCGCTCATCGAGTTGTCGTCGGTAGTGCTGGTGGTGGTCGTGGTTTCGGTGGTCGTGCTGCTCATCGCTGACGACGAGTTGCTGCTATCCGAGGGCATGGTGGAGCTCGACGAAGCGGCCGTTTGGTCGGTAGTGTCAAGGTTGTTGGCCTCGTCGTAGTCCGAGCGCGACGACTGATAGGCTTGGTACTGAGCCGGTACGACCAGAATAGTCTGGAACTCGCGGTCGGTATCGGCATAGTACTGGCGGCGGGCGGCACCAAAGCCGGTGGTATCGGCCTTGTACTTGGCCATCAGCGCGTCGTAGCGCTTCGAGCGGTCGTAGTAAGCCTGCCGCAGCTTTTCGCGCGTGGCGGCATCACTGATTTTCATTTTCGTGGCAAAGCGGTCGGCCATGCGGTTGCCACGGGCGTGGTAGGCGTCATCAGTCATCGGGCCGGTCGAGGCCGTGCTGGTTGTCGTGGTCGAGGTGGCCGTCGAGTCCGACGGTGTGCCGGTGGTCGTGGTGGTCGAAGTAGAGTTCGAAGAGCACGAACCTAGCGAGAAGGCTGCGGCGCTGGCCAGCAGCAACAAGGCATTTTTCATAAGGAGAGGGGATAGGTAAAAAGAGCGGGCGTTTTGGTTCCGCGCTTTAACGCAACAGCCCAACGACGGGTTGCTGCTAGCCCCCTGGCCCTCAGCCCGGCAGCAGGCTAGGCCCGGCGCAGCTCCAGCACCGTTATCTCGGGCAGGAAGCCCGCCCGCATGGGCACGCCCAGGTAGCCCAGACCTACGTTCACATACAGCTTCTGGCGGCCCTGCTCATACAGCCCCGCCCACTGCGGGTACGAATACTGCACCGGGCTCCACTTGAAAAAAGGCAGGTTGATGCCAAACTGCATGCCGTGGGTGTGGCCGCTGAGCGTCAGGTCAATGTCTTTGTAGTCGAGCACCTGCGCCTCCCAGTGCGAGGGGTCGTGCGAGAGCAGAAGCTTAAACGGCGCGTTGCCGCTGGCCGCGTGGGCCTGGGCCAGCTTGCCGTGTTTCGGAAACTGCGGGTGCGCGCTCCAGTTTTGCACCCCTAGCACGGCCAGCTCATCCTGGCCGCGCCGGATGGTGTGGCTCTCATCGAGCAGCAGCTTCCAGCCAATTTTAGCGTGGTTGCGGGCTAGTCGTTGCAGGTTTTCGCGCTTAGCGTCTAAGCTGGGCCACTGCACGTAGTCGCCATAGTCGTGGTTGCCGAGGATAGAGAAAATCGGCAGTTCCGACGTGATGCCTGCCAGGGCCGCAATGTGCGGCTCGACCTCAGTGGCGATGTTGTTCACCAAGTCACCAGTCATCACGACGAGGTCAGCTTTCTGGGCATTTATCAGGGCCACGGCCCGCTCCATCGGCTCGGGGTTGCCGTTGAAGGAACCCGTGTGCAGGTCGGAGATTTGCAGGATCTTGAAGCCCTCGAACGAGGCCGGCAGGTTGGGGTAGCGCAGCACCACGCGGCGCACGGTGTAGTCAGTTTTGCCGCGCACCATGCCCCAGAGCATGGCTAGCAGCGGTACCAGGCCCAGCCCCAGCGCCAGCCGGCTGATAAACTGGCTGCGCGTGAGGGCCTCGCCGCTGGCCGCCGGCGCCGGGCTGCTGAAGCCCCGCGCCGCCCACCGCCCCAGGCGCACCACGTCTTCCAGCAGCAGCGGCAGAATGACCACCATCTTGGCTGCCAGCAGGGCTAGCGGCAGCACGAATAAGTAACTTTTAAGCTCACTTTCGCCCTTGTGGCGCGTCATGATGGCCCAGATGCCCACCGCCCAAATACCCAGCGTGAGCAGCCAGTAGCCAAGGGTAAAGCCGCGCCGGCCATCGGGCGTGGTGGGGGCGAAAGCAGTGCGCACGGCCACATAGCCATACACTTCGGCCACCAGTATGGCCACTAAAAGACTCCAGAGAATAACAGGATTGCGCATAGTGAAAAGCCAAACGGCCGGCCGGGCATCAAAGTTGGCCCGCCGCTGGCCAGGATGGCTAACGGGCTAGCCTCTGTTTTACTTTATCTTGCGTGGCTATACTACAGCCTACGTATGCTTTCTGATTCGCTTCCTGCCGACGATTTTGACGATGACTTGCCGGCCGCCGCGCCCTACGCCGCCCCCGCCAGCTTTGGCATCAAAAGCTGGGCGGAGGAAGACCGCCCCCGCGAAAAAATGGTGCAGAAGGGCCGCGCCGCCCTCTCCGATGCCGAGCTCATTGCCATCTTGCTCGGCTCGGGCACTACCAAGCTCACGGCCGTTGATGTAGGCATGCTTATGCTGCAAGCCGTTGACAATGATTTGAATGAGCTGGCCCGGCTTAGCATCAAGCAGCTGTGCCGGCACCCTGGCGTGGGGCCCGCCAAGGCCATCACGGTGGTGGCTGCGCTGGAGCTGGGGCGCCGCCGCAAAGAAGCCGGCACCGGCCGGCGCGTCACCATCACGAGCTCACGCGACATTTATCAGCTGGTGCGGCCGGCGCTGCAAGACCTGCCGCACGAGGAATTTTGGGTCATTCTGCTCAATCGCGCCAACGTGGTGATGCGCCAGGAAAAAATTAGCAGCGGCGGCGTGGCTGGCACCGTCGCCGACCCCAAGCTTATTTTCAAGCAGGCGCTCGAAAACCTAGCCAGCAGCCTTATCCTGGTGCACAACCACCCGAGCGGCAACCGCCAGCCCAGCGGCGCCGACATCAGCCTGACCAAGAAGCTCAAAGAGGCTGGCAATTTCCTCGACCTGCCCATTCTCGACCACCTTATTTATACCGACAACGGTTACTTCAGCTTTGCCGACGAAGGCCTACTGTAGCAGTCCGTAGTGCGAACTTTGCAGTTCGCGTTTCACACGATAGTTGTTTAGCAGTCCGGAAACACGAGCTACAAAGTCCACGCTATTCCTATGCGTAAAATTCTGCTGGCCGTTGGGCTACTGGCCATCGTGGGCCTGCTGGCCTACAGTTTCTCCGATACCCAAGCCCCCGCCGCTAGCCCCGAAACCGCTGCCGCCTACGCCGCCCAGGTGCGCCAGGCCCGGCAGCAAAAGGATAACGCTTTTCGCACGGCGGCCACTTCGCCCATTCCGGTGGCGCAGCGGGCGGCCTTCGGCGGGCTGCGCTACTTCAAGCCCGATGCGGCCTACCGCGTGGCGGCGCGCCTCACGCGGGCCGCGGACCTGGCCTCGTTGCCGCTAGCCCTCACCGGCGGCTCGGCCGATGCCTACGTGCGCTGGGGCACTGCCGAGTTTGAGTTGGGCGGCCGGCCCCAAAAACTGACGCTGCTGCAAAAGCAGGGCGAAACCAAGGAGTTGTTTGTGCCTTTCACCGACCCCACTAATGGCGAGCAGACCTACGGCGGTGGCCGTTACCTCGACCTGCCGGTGCCCGCCGCTGAGGCCACTGAAATCGTACTCGATTTCAACGCAGCCTACAGCCCATTTTGCGCCTACAACCACGCGTATAGCTGTCCCCGCCCGCCCACCGATAATCGCCTTACGGTGCCCGTGCTGGCCGGCGAGCAGCTTGCCCCGCAATAAGCCGGTAGCAGGGGCTAGCGGGGAAATGTAGAGCAGTGCGGCCCAAATAACCTAACTACTTGTAAACAGCCGGTAACTTTGCAGCCAGCGGCTGGCCCATCCAGCGCCGCCGCTTTTTTGCATGACTATTTCTTTCGACTGGCTCAAAACGCTCTTCCCCACCACACTACCCGCCGACCAGGTGGCTGCCTTACTCACCGGCTCCGGCCTCGAAGTAGAAAGCCTGGAAGACTTGGAGAGCATTCCGGGCGGCCTGCGCGGCGTGGTGCTGGGCACCGTGCTCACCTGCGAGCGCCACCCCGACGCCGATAAGCTGAGCCTCACCACCGTGGCCGTGGGCGACGAAACCCCGCGCCAGATTGTGTGCGGCGCCCCCAACGTGGCTGCCGGCCAGCGCGTGGTAGTGGCCCTGGAGGGGGCCACGCTGTACCCTAGCCAGGGCGAGCCATTTAAAATCAAGAAGTCGAAAATCCGCGGTGCCGCCTCCGAGGGCATGATTTGCGCCGAGGATGAAATCGGCCTGGGTTCCTCGCACGCCGGCATCATGGTGCTCGACACCGACCTGCCCGATGGCACGCCCGCCGCCGAGTATTTTGGCTTGGGCTCCGACACGATTATCGAAATCGGCCTCACGCCCAACCGCGCCGATGCCGCCTCGCACTATGGCGTGGCCCGCGAGCTGCGCGCCCTGCTAGGCCAGCCCGCGCACCTGCCCGACGTGAGCGCCTTCGCGCCGCCCGCCAGCGGTGAGAACATTAAGGTGACCATTGAGGACGACCAGGCGTGCCCGCGCTACGCCGGACTGCTACTTGATAACGTGCAGGTTGGCCCGTCGCCCGAGTGGCTGCAGCGCCGACTGCGCAGCATCGGGCTCTCGCCCATAAACAACGTGGTAGACGTCACCAACTTCGTGCTGCACGAGCTGGGGCAACCCCTACACGCCTTCGATGCCGACCAGATTGCGGGCGCCGGCATCCGGGTGAAGCGCGCCGAAGCGGGCGAAAAATTCGTGACTCTCGACGGCGTAGAGCGCACCCTGCTGGCCGACGACCTCGTGATTGCCAACGCCCAGGGCACGCCGATGGCCCTAGCGGGCGTGTTCGGGGGCAAAACCTCGGGCGTGAGCGACGTCACCACGCGTGTTTTCCTCGAAAGCGCCTACTTCGCGCCGGCCGTGGTGCGCCGCACCAGCCAGTCGCACGGCCTCAAAACCGATGCTTCGTTCCGCTACGAGCGCGGCACCGACCCCTACATGGTGCCACTGGCCCTGCGCCGGGCGGCGCTGCTGCTGCAAGAGGTGGCTGGCGCCCGCATTGCCGCGCCGGTGGTAGACGAGTTTCCGCACGCCATCCCCAACAACCAAGTGCGCCTGCGCCTCGACCGCGTGGCGCGGCTCATCGGCCAGGAAGTAGGGGAGGAGCGCATCCGTGAAATCTTGGAAGGGCTGGGTATCACCATCGAGGAGGAAACCAAAAACCAAAAACCAGAAACTGAAAACCAAAAACCAGAAACCACTTGGCTCTTAGCCGTGCCGCCCTACAAGGTTGACGTGACCCGCGAGGCCGATGTGATTGAGGAGATTCTGCGCATCTACGGCTTCAATAATGTGGCCCTGCGGCCGCATAATGCTGCTTCGTTCCTGTCGCCCTTCCCCAATCCTGACCCCGAGGTAATCCGCCAGAAGGTGGCTAGCCTGCTCAGCGGCCAGGGCTTTTCGGAAATCATTACCAACTCACTTACCAACTCGCAGTACTTCGAGAAAGCCGATGCGCCGGTCGAGTCGCTGGTACGGGTGCTCAACTACAACAGCCAGGACCTGAACGTGATGCGCCCCGCGCTGCTGCACTCGGGCCTCGAAGTGGTGCGCCACAACCTCAACCGCCGCCAGCGCGACCTCAAGCTCTACGAGTTTGGCCGCACCTACCAGCGCACCGCCAGCGGCAAATACCAGGAGAAAACCGTGCTCGGCCTTTGGCTCACCGGTGCCGCCACCGCCGAAACCTGGCAGCACCCTAGCCAGAAAGCTACCTTCCACGATGCGGCTGGGGCGGTGCAGCAGGTGCTGGCGGCGCTGGGCCACGCCCAGCCCGCGCCGCAGCCTACCCAGCATCCGTACCTGGCCGGGGGGCTAGCGCTGCTGGTGCAAAACCAACCGGTAGGCAATGTGGGCGCCGTGTCGCCGCAGGTGCTCAAGCGCCTCGACGTAAGTCAGCCCGTGTGGTACGCCGAGCTGGACTGGGACTGGCTACTCAAGAAATATAAGGCCAGCCTCGTGGCCCGCGAACTGCCCCGGTTCCCGGAAGTGCGCCGCGACTTATCGCTGGTAGTCGATAAAAACGTGACCTTCGAGCAGCTGCGCGCTATTGCCCAGAAAACCGAGAAGAAGCTGCTGCAGGGCCTCAACGTGTTTGATGTGTACGAGGGCGACCGCCTCGAAGCCGGTAAGAAGTCGTACTCGGTCAGCTTCACGCTGCAAGACCCTAGCCAGACGCTCACCGACCAGGCCATCGACCAGGTAATGCAGCGCCTCATTCAGCAGTTTGAGAAGCAGGCGGGCGCGCTAATACGGAAATAAGTATAGAAAACAGGAGTTCGGTGTAATGCCGGGTGCCCGATAGCGAGTAACATTGCAGGCCAGTTGAACTGATAAGGTAATGCCTTATTAATTCGACTGGCCTTCTCACTTTTATTTCTGTTATGAAATCAACTTTTGCCTACCCCTTGCTGCTAAGCCTGGCGGTGGTGGCTGCCCCCGCGGCTGCCCAGAAAAAGCCCGCCACCACGAAACTTGCCACGGTAAAAACCACTCCCAAGGCCACCGCTGGCGGCGCCCGCCTGGTGGAAAAAGTAACCGCCAAGCCCGGCGAGCTGGTTATTCCTTACGAGAAGTACGTGCTGCCTAACGGCCTGACCGTCATCGTGGCCGAAGACCACTCCGACCCGCTGGTGCACGTCGATGTGACGTACCACGTAGGCTCGGCCCGCGAGCAGATTGGCAAGTCGGGCTTCGCGCACTTCTTCGAGCACATGATGTTTCAGGGCTCCGACCACGTCGGCGACCAGCAGCACTTTAAGCTGGTGACGGCCGCTGGTGGTACGCTCAATGGCAGCACCAACCAGGACCGCACCAATTACTACGAAACCGTGCCGAGCAACCAGCTCGAAACGGCCATGTGGCTCGAAGCCGACCGTATGGGCTTTTTGCTGGATGCTGTAAGCCAGAAGAAATTTGAGATTCAGCGCTCGACCGTGAAAAACGAGCGCGGCCAGAACTACGACAACCGCCCCTATGGGCTAGCCAGCGAGTACGTGTCGAAGACGCTGTACCCCTACGGCCACCCGTATTCGTGGCTCACTATTGGCTACCTGCAAGACCTTGACCGCTCGAACGTTGACGACCTCAAGAACTTCTTCCTGCGCTGGTACGGCCCCAACAACGCGACCCTGACCGTGGGCGGCGACGTGACGGCCGCCCAGGTACTGAAATACGCCGAGAAGTATTTCGGCCCCATCAAGCGTGGGCCGGCCGTGCCGGTGCAAAAGCTGCCCGAGCCTGTGCTCACGGCTGACCGCTACGTGAGCTACGAAGACAACGTGCGCTTCCCGATGCTGCAGATGGTGTTTCCGACGGTGCCCAACGGCCACCCCGACGAGATTGCACTCGATGCCCTAGCCGACATCATCGGCAGCGGTAAAACGTCCTTGCTCTACAAAAACCTCGTAAAATCCCAGAAAGCGGTGCAGGCCCAGGCCTACCAGCGCAACTCGGAGCTAGCCGGCGAGTTTGCCATGATTGCGCTGGACGTGCCCACTACGCGCCTCGACAGCACGGAGGCCATCATGCGCAAAACGCTTGCTGAAGTGGCTAAAACGGGCATCAGCGACGAGCAGGTGGCTCGCTATAAGGCTAGCACCGAGGCGCAGCTCATCAATAGCCTGAGCAGTGTGAGCGGCAAGGTGAGCCAGCTCGCCGCCAACCAGACGTTCTTCAACAACCCCAACCGCCTGCCCAAAGACCTGAAAGACCTGCGGGCGCTGACTAAGGCCGACGTGCAGCGCGTGTTTGCCAAGTACATACAGGGCAAGCACGCTGTTATCCTGAGCGTGGTGCCCAAAGGCAAAGCCGATGAGGTAGCGGCAAAAGATAATTACACGGTTTCGCAGGCTGGGTACGTGGCGCCCAATTACGGCTACGAGGGTCTGAAATACGTGAAGGCCACCGATACCTTCGACCGCTCCAAGCAGCCCAAGTCGGGCCCCAACCCGGTAGTAAAAGTGCCAGCCATCTGGCAGGATAAGTTTGGCAACGGCCTCAAGCTCATCGGCACGAAGAATACGGAGCTGCCCACTACCACCATGCTGCTCACCATTGAGGGTGGGCACCGCCTCGAGCAGGCCAACCCCGGCAAGGCAGGGATAGCGTCGCTCACGGCCCAGATGCTGAACGAGGGCTCGGAGAAATACACCGGCGAGCAGTTTTCGGCTGCGCTCGACCGCCTGGGCAGCACCGTGCAGGTATTTGCCGGCGACGACAACACGACCGTGTATGTGCAGAGCCTGACCAAAAACCTGCCCGCTACGCTAGCCCTGCTCGACCAGCGCCTGCTGCACCCGCGCTTCGATGCCGCTGACTTCGACCGCGTGAAAAAGCAAACGCTGCAGGGCATTGCCAACCAGGTGACCCAGCCCGTTACCATCGCTAACAATGCCTATTCGCGCCTGCTTTATGGCCAGAATGACATTATGGGCGTGCCGGTGAGCGGCACCACGCCCAGCGTGACCAGCATCACGCTCGACGACGTGAAGCAGTTCTACCAGCAGTACTACTCGCCCAGCGTGAGCTTCCTCACCGTGGTGAGCGACCAGGGCCAGGCGGCCGTAGAACCAGGCCTAGCCTTCCTTAAAAACTGGGCGGCCAAGCCCGTGACGCTGCCCGTGGCCAGCACGCCCGCCCAGCCCGACAAAACCAAGATTTACTTTATCGACAAGCCCGGCGCGGCCCAATCGGAGATTCGGGTGGGCTACCTCACGCCGCTAGCCTACGACGCCACTGGCGACTATTACCGCGCCTATCTATCGAACTACTTGCTCGGCGGCGCCTTCAACTCGCGCATCAACCTGAACCTGCGCGAGAACAAAGGCTATACCTACGGCGCCAACTCGGGCTACCGGGCTAGCCGTTACGCCGGCCCCTACACGGCCCAAGCAGGCGTGCGCGCCGATGCCACGGCCGCCTCGGTAAAGGAGTTTATGAGCGAAATCACGAACTACCGCAACGGGGTTTCTGACGAAGAGCTAGCCTTCCTGCAAAGCTCAGTAGGCCAGAGCGATGCACTGCGCTACGAAACTGGCCAGCAGAAAGCCGGCTTCCTCTCGCGCCTCGTTGAGTACAACTTGCAGCCTACTTATGTAACCCAGCAGGCTGACATTTTGAAGGCGCTGAAAAAGGAAGACATACAGGCATCGGCCCAGAAATACCTGCCCGCCGACAAGATGTACATCGTAGTGGTAGGCGACCGTGCCAAGGCTTTCCCGGGCCTGTCGCAATTGGGCTACGACGTGCAGGAACTGGACGTGAACGGCCAGCCCGTAGTGGCCTCAGCCGCCCCCGCTAGCCCGGCCGCGGCGGCTAGCCCTGCTACGTCGGCCATGCCCGATGGCAAGACGAAGACCGAAACGCCTGATGGCACGAAAGTAAAAACCAAGAAAAAGCGCGGCGAATAACCATAAGCGCTGAATGTTAAGTGAAAAGCCCGCCGCGCTGGCGGGCTTTTTTATAGCTGGTTGGGGCAACGTCCGTTCGGGCGCTACCTTCGCGGGCTAAATCATCTTTTATTGTGGCCTCGTCTCAACAACTTGCACAGCTCGACCGCCTAGAGCGGCAGGTAACCACCTTAGTGGCTGCCTATCAGCAACTGCGCGAGGAATTAGCCGATGCCCACACTACGATAGCGCACCTGCGGGCCGACGAGCGCGAGCGAGAAAAACAGCTCCGTGAGTACCAAAACCAGGAAAACATTGTTAAACTTGTCCAGACTATAGCCGGCGGGGAACCCACCCAGGCCAACGAGCTGAAACAACGCCTCAACGAATACATCCGCGAACTAGATAAGTGCCTTGCCTATTTGAGGGAATAATGCCCCTTCTCATGCGAATCTCTTACCTGCTCTCTAAATGAACGACTTAGCCATCAAAATTCGCATTGCCGAGCGCGATTACCCCATGCGGGTAGCCGTGGCCGACGAAGAGCGCCTCCGCCTGGCGGGCCGGCAGCTCAGCGAAAAGCTACGCGAGTTTCGAGAACAGTATGGTATTCAGGACAAACAAGACCTGCTGGCGATGGTAGCCCTCGCCACAATGGCTGACTCACTGAAAGTCAGCAAAGAAAAGGATGGAACCGATGCAGCCCTTACCGAGCGCCTAGCGCGCCTCGATGAGCTGCTGACTGGCGTGGTGCTGGCGGCCTAGCGGGCCGCCGGGTAGCACCCGTAAACGTTTCGTTGGCCCGGCCGGGCGCACCGAAGGCGAGCGGCCTTCTCAGTGCGCTTCGGTTCCGGGTTTTTCGTGTAGCTATGGTGCTGACTCACTTCACTTCCATAACTCCATGTCTCTTATAATTTTATACTGCGCGGTTGCCGCCGTCGTCGCCCTTGTGGTGGGCGTGCTGGTCGGCCGGCAGTCGGCCGGCAAAGCCCGGCAAGACCACGAAGGCGAGGCGAGGGCCAAAGCCCAGCAAATTCTCGAAGAAGCCGAAACCCAGGCCACCCGCACCCGCGACGAGCGCATCCAGCAGTCGAAAGACAAGTTTCGTAACCTCAAGAACGAGTATGAGCAGGAGCAGAAGCGCCAGCGGCGCGAGTTTGAAGCCGAAACCCAGCGCCTGAAAGCTGCTCTTGAGCAGGAGTTGACCGAGCGCCGCCAGGGCGTGCTAGCCCAGGAGCAGAGCATCAAGCACCTCACCGATACTACCCAGAAGCAGCTCGAAGCGCTGCAGCACAAGGAAAAAGAGCTCGAAACCACTCGCGAAAAGCTGCAAGCCGACGCTGAGCACCTGCGCACCCGCGCCGAGCAGCAGGAAGAAAAGCGCCAGCAGCGCCACGAAGCCGCCGTGGCCGAGCTTCAGGCTCGGCGTCAGGAAGCTGACGAGCAGCTAGCCCAAGTGCAGAGCCAGCTCGAAAAAGTAGCCGGCCTCACCGCCGCCGAAGCCCGCGAGCAGCTTGTGGAAAGCCTGAAGAACGAGGCGCAGCTGCAAGCCAGCTCCTACATTAAGGATACGGTGGCGCAAGCCAAGCTCACAGCCACCAAGGATGCCAAGAAGGTAGTGCTCGAAACTATTCAGCGCACTGCCTCGGAGCACGCCATCGAGAACTGTGTCTCGGTATTCAACATCGAAAGCGACGATGTGAAGGGTAAGATTATTGGCCGCGAAGGCCGCAACATCCGCGCGCTCGAAGCCGCTACGGGCGTCGAAGTCATCGTGGATGACACGCCCGAAGCCATTATCATCTCGGGCTTTGACCCGGTGCGCCGCGAAATTGCCCGCCTCTCGCTGCACCTGCTGGTAAAAGACGGCCGTATTCACCCCGCTCGGGTGGAGGAAATTGTGGCCAAGACAACCAAGAAAATCGAAGAAGAAATCATCGAAATCGGCGAGCGTACCGTTATCGACCTCGGCATTCATGGCCTGCATCCCGAGCTGATTCGGATGGTAGGCCGCATGCGCTTCCGCTCCAGCTACGGCCAAAACCTGCTGCAGCACAGCCGCGAAGTAGCCAACCTCTGCGCCACAATGGCCGCCGAGCTAGGCCTCAATGTGAAGCACGCCCGCCGGGCTGGCCTGCTCCACGACATTGGCAAGGTGACTACCGAGGAGCCCGAGCTGCCGCACGCCATCCTGGGCATGGAGATGGCCAAGAAGTACAAGGAGCACCCCGACGTGGTGAACGCTATCGGTGCTCACCACGACGAAATTGAGATGACGGCCCTCATTTCGCCCATTGTGCAGGCTTGCGACGCTATTTCGGGCTCGCGCCCCGGCGCCCGCCGCGAAATGATGGAAAGCTACATCAAACGCCTAAAGCAGCTGGAAGAAACGGCTAGCTCCTTTAAAGGCGTGAATCAGACCTACGCCATTCAGGCGGGCCGCGAGCTGCGTGTGATTGTAGACGCCGAGAATGTGAGCGACGACCGCGCTGGCGAGCTAAGCTTCGAAATTTCGCAAAAAATTGAGAAAGAAATGCAGTACCCCGGTCAGATTAAGGTGACTGTTATCCGCGAAATGCGCTCGGTGGCCTACGCCAAGTAAATTGTTAATTAGTAGTGAAACATAAAGCCCGGGTAGCTGCTGCTACCCGGGCTTTATGTTTGCCTCTTGGTCATGAGCAATAACTTTTTCTCTTCGGCTATGACTTGCAGTATCTGCCGGCTAGGGCTCATCGGTAGCCTAGCTCTTAGCGCGTGCGTGCGCAACCCCTACGCCGCTACCAACAAGTCGTACCGCCAGCAGACGAAGGCGCTAGCCCATCAGCTTCGCACGCAGCCGGCACAGCCGCCCACCGATAGCCTGCCGACTACGCCCTACTGGGTCGGTACGGTAAATTTCAATCTGCGCAAGCCTAACTACGTCATCATTCATCACACGGCGCAAACTAGTACTGAGCAGACGCTCAAGACATTTACACTCGTCAAAACGCAAGTGAGCGCGCACTACGTCATCGGGCGCGATGGGCAGGTATTTCACATGCTCAATGACTACCTGCGGGCCTGGCACGGCGGCGTGGCACGCTGGGGTGGCATCACCGATATCAACTCAGTTTCCATCGGTATCGAGTTGGATAACGATGGCACCGAGCCGTTTCAGGAAGCACAGCTGACTAGCCTGCTGAAAGTGCTAGCCAGCCTGAAGCACACCTATAATATTCCGGCCGCCAATTTTATCGGGCACGGGGACATTGCCCCGGTGCGCAAAAGCGACCCTAGCGCCCTCTTCCCATGGCCACGCTTGGCGGCGCGTGGCTACGGCCTCTGGTACGATGCCGCCGTGCTGACGGATACTACCGCTGCGCCCTTTGCCGCCGACTCGTGCGGGCAGCCGTTGCCCGGCCTCACGCCACGCGAGGCCCTGCGCATCATCGGCTACGACACGCAGGACCTTGAAGCTGCCATCAGGGCATTTAAGCGCCACTTCGCGCCAGTGGATACCGGCCCGGCGCTCTCGGAGCAGGACCGCCGCATACTGTACAATATTTATCGTAAGGCCCTATAGGCTAAGCTACTGAGCGCCTTTTAGCTTGTCTTCGCCACCGTATGGCGCTCCCGCTGTAATGTCGCCGCGTAGGCCACCCATGCTCTTACCAGGGCCAAATCCGGGCTGCACAGAGGTAGTGTCGTTTTCGCTAGCCACGGGTAGCGGCGCATCTGGCGCCATCGGGGCGTTAGTGAGGGCCTCGGTCGGTACTTCGCTCGCGCCGGAGTTGCCGCCGGTTAGTTCGGCTACCTTGGCTACGTACCGGCGTTTGGCTTCGTCTTCGGGCGTGCCTTTGTATTTGTCCCACGATTCCCATTGGGCCTGCGATAAGCCGGCCGGGCCGCTGGCCTGGTCAGCTTCCCCAACTGCTACTTCGCCACTTTTCATATTGACGTCGCCTTCGGTAGCCTGCTTATACAGGCCATATAGCTCAGTCATGTGTTGCGGGGCAGTATCGGCGGGCAAATTATTAACTTTCTGTGCGGCAGCGTCAAAATCCTGTTGTAAGCTCATCGGAATAGGGGAGGGGAGAAATAACGAAAAATAACTGCGGAGCCCAGTGGCATCCGCTAAGGTGTACTAACAGATTCCGGCCGGGGTTGCACCTATTAACAGTGTGCCGACCCCCAACTAACCCCGAGCGTAGTCGCAAGGCTGCCCTAGGCCCTATCTTTGCTGCCTAGCTATGTGTGGAATAACCGGCGCTTACGCCTTCTCCGACTCCGGCCGCTTGGCCCTGACCCGCTTGCAGGCTGCTACCGACGCCATCGTGCGCCGGGGCCCCGATTCGCAAGGGCATTTCATCTACGACCAGTGCGGCCTGGGCTTTCGCCGGCTGGCCATCCTCGACCTCTCGGCCGATGGAAACCAGCCCATGACCGATGCCTCGGGCCGCTATACGATTGTCTTCAACGGCGAAATTTTTAACTTTCGCGAGCTACGTGAGAAACTAGTCAAAAAAGGCTATCAGTTTCATTCGCAAACTGATACGGAAGTTATTTTGAACCTGTATATCAGCGAAGGCCGGGGCTTTATCAAGAAGCTCAATGGCTTCTTTGGCTTCGCGATTTACGACAAGGAAGAAAACTCGCTGCTCATTGCCCGCGACCGCTATGGCGTGAAGCCACTACATGTGTACCGCGATGAGGACCGGCTGCTATTCGGCTCCGAGTTGAAATCGTTGCTAGCCCTCGGCGTGCCACGTAAGCTCGACTATGTAGCCCTGAGCCAATACTTGCAGCTCAATTACATTCCTGGCCCTGCTACTATCTTCAAGGGCATTAAGAAAATATTGCCTGGCCATTACCTTTTCATTCAAGGTAATAAAGTAGTGCGTAAGCGTTGGTATAAAGTGCCCTACGACCCCAAAAAGGTCGCTAAAAACAAGCTCACCTACGACGAGCAGCAAAAGAAGCTGGTGCAGCTTATGGATGAGGCCGTGGAGCGCCGCCTCGTGGCCGATGTACCGCTAGGTTCCTTCCTGAG
This sequence comes from Hymenobacter sp. BT559, assembly GCF_017571525.1. Classification (GTDB taxonomy): domain Bacteria; phylum Bacteroidota; class Bacteroidia; order Cytophagales; family Hymenobacteraceae; genus Hymenobacter; species Hymenobacter ginsengisoli. Next base: position 83,528 of record NZ_JAGETY010000019.1, read on the forward strand.
CGGTGGCATCGACTCGAGCGTGGTAACGGCCCTGGCGGCCCGGCACACGCCGCACCTCAACACGTTCAGTATCGGTTTCCGCGACGAGCCTTTCTTCGACGAAACCAAGTATGCCAACTTGGTAGCGAAGATGCACAACACCAACCATACGGTGTTTTCGCTGAGCAACAACGATTTGTACGAGCACATCTTTCAGATGCTCGACTACTTCGACGAGCCTTTTGCCGACTCGTCGGCCCTAGCGGTGCACATCCTAAGCCAGCGCACGCGCCAGCACGTAACGGTGGCGCTGAGCGGCGATGGCGCCGACGAGATTTTTGGTGGCTACAACAAGCACATGGGCGATTTCCGGGTGCGGCAGGGCGGCTTCAAGGCCGAAGCCGTAACGGGCCTCAACCTGCTCTGGGACATCCTGCCCAAGTCGCGCAACTCCTATTTCGGCAACAAAATCCGGCAGTTTCAGCGCTTCTCGCGCGGTATGCTCAGCGGCCCCAAAGACCGGTACTGGGATTGGGCCAGCTTTGCTTCGGAGAAGGAGGCTAGCGACCTGCTGAGTCCCGCCAGCCGCCGCAAAGTAGATAAAAAGCTGGCTGCCAAGCGCCGTAAGGATATTCTCGAAAATATTCACGCCGACGGCGACCTCAATGAGGTATTGTTGACCGACACGCAACTAGTGCTACCCTACGATATGCTTACGAAGGTAGACCTCATGAGCATGGCCAACTCGCTGGAGGTCAGGACGCCCTTCCTCGACTATAAGGTGGTGAACTTCGCCTTCTCACTGCCCGTCAGCAGCAAGGTCGATGGCACGATGAAAAAGAAAATCGTGCAGGATGCCTTCCGGCCCATGTTGCCGCCCGAACTCTACGACCGCCCCAAGCACGGCTTCGAAGTGCCCTTGCTCAAGTGGATGCGCGGCGAGCTGCGCCCGCTTATCGAACAAGACCTGCTAGCCGACGACTTTGTGGCAGGCCAAGGCATTTTCGAGGTAAGTTCCGTACAAAAGCTCAAGAAGCAGCTTTTCTCGAACAACCCTGGTGATGCACATGCTCGTATCTGGGCCCTGCTGGTATTTCAATACTGGTGGAAACACTACATGTGACCTCCTCTGACCTCCTCCCAATTACTGAGCCGGTTGCAAGTGGAGCATCAGGCGTTCTGAAGCTCGACCGTAGTGGCAGTCGCCACTACCTCATCGGGCGTTAAATTCTGTAATGAGCTGTGCGGTCGGAAGCCATTGTACTCCTGGCGCCAGTGCTCGATTTTCTCCTGTGCATCAGTCAACGATAGAAACCAGTGCACGTTCAGGCACTCGTCCCGGAAGCTGCCATTAAACGATTCAATGTATGGATTATCTGTCGGTTTGCCGGGCCGCGAAAAGTCCAGCGTGACGTGCTGGTCATAGGCCCAGCGGTCGAGTGCCTTGCTGATAAACTCACTGCCATTATCGACCTGGATGCGCTTGGGTACAAGGCCTAGCTGCTGGTGCAAGCGTTGCATGACGGCCACCACGTCTTCGCCTTTGAGCGACTGGCCCACGTGAATAGCCAGGCACTGGCGACTACAACTTATCGACTATCGTTAAGGCGCGGATTTTGCGGCCATCGAAGAGATTATCGGCCACAAAATCCATGCTCCAGTTCTGGTGTAGCCGACCCAACGGCAGACGTTCTAACCGATGGGCAGCGGCGCGGTTACGCCGCGGGCGCTTACTGCGTAAGTTTAAGCCTTCCAGGCAATAAAGCCGATGTACGCGCTTGTGATTGTCGGGCCAGCCTTCCCGGCGTAGCAGGACATAAAGGCGCTGACTACCGTAGCGCACGCGCACTTGCGCCAATTCGCGCAAGCGTTGGCGCAAAACGGTATCATCACGCCCACCTGCTTTATAAGCAAAGCTGGCGCGCTGCAAGCCAATGACTCGGCAGGCACGGCGCGCCGAGATGCGGTAAGCGTCGATTAAGTGTTGGGCCGCGTGACGACGCTGCACGGGCCTCAAAACTTTTTTTGAGTACATCCTGCAGCATTTGCTTATTGAGGCTCAGGTCGGCCACTAGCTGTTTAAGGTGCTGGTTTTCTTCTTCCAACTTCCTAAGCCGCCGCAGCTCGGGCACGCCCAAGGCGCCGTACTTTTTCTTCCAGTTATAGTACGTGGCCTCGCTGACGCCCATCTTCCGCCATACCTCGGCGACGGTGATGCCCGTGTCGGCCTGGCGCAGCGCAAACACGATTTGAGCTTCGGTAAACTTGGTTTTCTTCATGGCATTGTCTGGGGTTTTTAAGGTACGACAAATGCCCGATTTTCTCTACTTTACACCGGCCTAGTTTTCTGGGAGGAGGTCAAGGACCCATGTTACGCCGTGGCTCAGATAGGCCACCAGCACAGCATTAGTAAGCCTGCACTTTATTAGTAGTAAATCTGGAAAGCTAAGTGAAGATGCTGCGAAAAATGTAGTTGGCTCGGCCGAGTAGGCGACAATCCGGAGGCTAAGTCGGCTCTGCTACGCGGCACCGGTCGCTAGTCGTCGACACGTTGCGGATTCGTTCGGACTTGTGGCGCTGGTGGCCCGCTACCCCAACTGGAGCTTTGGGAAACACTGCCGGTTGCGCAAACTCAACCATAAAACCCTACTACGCCTCCATCAGGCCAATGGCCTTAGCTGTATCGGCTATGAAAAAGACGATGCATGTCCGAGCCGGTTGGGCAGCCGCTGGCCGTGCCCGAAGCTTCGAGCCAGTGCTGGTCGATAGATTTCCTAAGTGAGGCATTGGCCAACGAACAATATCGCCCGAGTGTAGAATAGGGACAGAGTTACGCGGTACTTGGTCTTGCGACGTACTCTTCCTTGCCCGCCCTACATCGTGGGCCTGCTGCAAACATTGGTTGAGCGCCATGGCCTACAAACTCGACTCCTAACGCCTACATGGAACGCTTCAATGGCTCCTTCCCCCGCGAAGTGCTCGACGGCTGCCCTTCGCTATCTTGCGGCAGATGCGCGAGCATTTCCTCTTTTGGCAGTATGACTAAAACCGCCTGCGCCCCGCACAGTCCTTATTTTTGACCCACTCGAAGTGCGTAAAGCCGCCTGACCTTTATTGTTACTGATTTGTCTAACGGACAAGCCTACAATGGCAATTAAAAGTTAAGATGACTTCTGGCTTAGATTGAAATCCTAGGATTAAATAATGTATCTTCCTTATAATATGAAAATTGCAGTAGTAGGAACTGGCTACGTAGGACTAGTGACCGGTACCTGTTTTGCTGAAGTCGGCATCGATGTAACCTGCGTTGATATTGATGAGAATAAAATTGAAAATCTGCGTAATGGCATTCTGCCAATTTACGAGCCGGGTCTGGAAGAAATGGTTAATCGCAATGTGAAGGCAGAGCGGCTACATTTTTCAACCAATTTGGGTGAAGCGGTTAAAGGCACTGATGTAGTATTCATTGCTGTAGGTACGCCTCCTGGCCAAGATGGCTCAGCCGACTTGAAGTACGTTTTAGCTGTAGCGCGCGGCATTGGCGAAAACATTGACAGCTACTGCGTAGTCGTAACCAAAAGTACCGTGCCGGTGGGTACAGCTGCTAAAGTGCGGGTTGAACTTGAAGGAGCTCTTGCAAAACGCAAGGCCAATATAGAGTTTGATGTAGCTTCCAATCCTGAGTTTCTGAAAGAAGGCGCAGCCATTGATGACTTTCTCAGGCCCGACCGCATTGTAGTAGGGGTAGGTTCTGAGCGCGTTGAAGAAGTAATGCGTCGGCTATACAAGCCATTTTTGCTCAACGGCCACCCAATCATCTTCATGGATATTCCTTCTGCTGAGATGACAAAATATGCAGCAAATGCAATGCTTGCTACTAAGATATCATTTATGAATGATATTGCCAACTTATGTGAAATTATAGGAGCCGATGTGAATATGGTACGGCGCGGTATCGGTTCCGATACCCGCATTGGTACCAAGTTTATCTATCCGGGTATTGGCTATGGTGGGTCCTGCTTTCCGAAAGATGTGAAAGCGCTGATAAAAACTGCCCACGAAAACGGCTACCAGATGAAGGTGCTGAAAGCTGTTGAGAACGTAAATGAGACACAGAAGGAAGTGCTATTTAACAAAGCGAAAAAGCACTTTGGCAACGACTTGAAGGGTAAAAAGTTCGCTGTTTGGGGGTTGTCATTCAAGCCTAACACGGATGATATGCGCGAGGCCCCCTCTTTGATTATCATCGAAAAGCTATTGGCTGAAGGGGCTAGCATAACGGCCTACGACCCTGTAGCTATTGCCGAAGCCAAGCATACGTTAGGTAAGACTATTACGTATGCAAAAGACCAGTTTGAAGCTCTAGTCGATGCCGATGCACTACTGGTGGTAACGGAGTGGCCGGAGTTTCGCTCACCTTCTTTCAAAGTGATGGGGCATCTACTCAAGCAGAAAGTCATCTTTGACGGGCGCAATATTTACGACCCTGCTGAAATGAAGCAAATAGGGTTTGCTTATTACTGCATCGGGATTCGTACTGACCATGAAGAGCCGGTAGCCTAGCAAAGAAGCTTTTTATTTGATTCTGAATAGGCTACCGGTTTAGGGTAGCTTACGCTTAAGTGTATCAATGACTTAAACTCCTACTCATGACTGAAGTAAAAAAGCGCATTCTTATTACTGGCGGCGCTGGGTTCTTAGGTTCTCACCTCTGCGACCGGTTCTTGGCTGAAGGTTACCATGTCATTGCGATGGATAATCTAGTGACGGGTAATCTCGCGAACATTGAGCACCTCTTTAAGCACGAGGAATTCGAGTTTCACCACCACGATGTCAGCAAGTTTGTTTTTGTGCCGGGCAAGCTGGACTATATTCTGCATTTTGCCTCTCCTGCTTCGCCTATTGACTACCTTAAAATTCCTATTCAAACTTTGAAGGTAGGCTCGCTAGGTACCCACAATCTTCTGGGCCTAGCTCGGGTAAAGGGTGCCAGAATGCTGATTGCTAGTACTTCAGAAGTGTATGGTGACCCAGAAGTGCATCCGCAAGTGGAGGAATATTGGGGAAATGTAAACCCTGTAGGGCCACGCGGGTGCTACGACGAGGCCAAGCGCTTTCAGGAGGCGATTACAATGGCTTATCATAACCATCACGGTCTGGAAACGCGAATTATCCGTATTTTCAATACCTATGGCCCCCGTATGCGCCTCGACGATGGCCGCGTGCTGCCGGCCTTCCTGTCGCAAGCCCTGCGCGGCGAAAACCTAACTGTATTCGGCGATGGCTCGCAAACGCGTTCATTCTGTTACGTTGATGACCTAGTGGATGGCATTTACCGGTTGTTGCTCAGCGACTACCATCTGCCCGTAAACATTGGGAACCCGGCCGAAATCACTATCAAGGAGTTTGGCGAAGAAATCGCGAAGTTGACGGGTGTAGAATTCAAGCCCACCTACCAGGCTCTACCCGAAAACGACCCAATGAAGCGTAGGCCAGATATCACAAAAGCAAAGGAAATTCTGGGGTGGGAACCCAAGATAGACAGAGCAGAAGGTCTTCGTCGGACACTAGCGTATTTTAAAGAGCACGTACGGTAGCTTTATTTCAGTTTCTGCAATTTAGTGAAACAGCTTGCCACCGAAATATTTTGGTGGCAAGCTGTTTTTCAATTTGGATGAAAGCTGCAATACTAGCAGAACGTACAGCTGAAACTACGTCACTGGCAGATGCGGCCAAGCAAGGCAGTACGCCAGCTACTAGCGCTGATGAATACCTAGGCCATCGTTTTGTACCATCTTATTTGTAATATGGTAATTGTTTAGCTGGTTTGATGAGTTGCTTTTAAACTCACTTTCAAATCCGAAGACACCTTTTTGGGTAAAGGCAAGTAAGAGGGGCCAAGTTGAAAATATGCTTTGTATATAAGGAAAATAATAGTACATTAAGTTTTCTAATCATAGCAGGTGAATAAGAGTAGCCTCGTAGCTAGAAGGCTACTCTTATTCACCTATTCTCATGCGTATTCCGTTTTTATCGCTAGCAGGTCAGCACGAGGCAATTAAGGATGAGGTGCTAGGGGCCTTGGCTAACGTATACGACAGGCAAAGTTTTGTACTAGGGGAGCAAGTAGCAGCTTTTGAACGAGAATATAGCCAGGTGAGTGGAGTTGCGTACACGGTTGGCGTAGGAAACGGACTCGACGCACTGCATCTGTCGTTGAGGGCGTTGGGCCTGCAACCCGGCGACGAAGTCCTCGTGCCCAGCAACACCTACATTGCCACGTGGCTAGCCGTATCGCTGGCAGGAGGCGTGCCAGTACCGGTAGAGCCGGACTGGCGAACTAGCAACCTCGACGCTGCCCAGCTAGCCGCCGCCATTACATCACGAACGCGAGGTATTATCCCAGTACATCTCTACGGACAACCGTGCGATATGTCAGCTATTCTGGCCCTAGCTGCTCGCCATAGTCTGTGGGTAATGGAAGATAATGCACAGGCGCAAGGCGCCAGTTGGCATGGACAGCCTACAGGTAGCTTTGGGCAAGTGAATGCTACAAGTTTTTACCCAAGTAAGAACTTAGGCGCGCTCGGTGACGGTGGCGCTATAACTACCAACGATGCAGTACTGGCCCATACAGTACGGCAGTTGCGTAACTACGGCACAGAGCGACGGTACGTTAGTGAAACCATTGGCTACAACTCGCGGCTAGATGAACTGCAGGCAGCCGTGCTGCGTGTGAAGCTGCATCACCTACCTGAGTGGACGCGGCAGCGCCGGGAGCTGGCCGATAGGTACACTGCATATTTAGCCGATATACCAGGTTTACGATTACCATTCGTAGTTGCTGGCGCCACGCCAGTTTGGCACCTCTATGTGGTGCATACTCCTTGGCGCGATGCCCTTCAGCAACATTTGGCAGCAGCTGGCATCGAAAGTCTGGTTCATTATCCAGTGCCTCCGCACTTACAGCCAGCCTATGCGGGATTAGGCTTACCTGCCGGAGCCTTCCCTATTGCGGAAGAATTGGCGACTACCTGCCTAAGCCTGCCGCTGTGGCCAGGTATGACGGAGGCGATGATAGAAAACGTGGCGACAGTGATAAAAGACTTTTATCATCACCAGTAAACTGGTTGAGAGATTGCAATGCGCGCATACTTACGGCAGTCTTAGCGTAGCTCATTGGTCAAATATGATAGCAGAACACCCGAAAGAAAGCCAGCTTCTACCAACACCAAAATGGATTTCGAACGGGTACATAGTCTTCAATTATGCATAATTCGTTTAGCCTCTCATTAGCACCTGTCAGCAGCTTACAAACGTTAGGGCCTGTAGCGAGAAGGTAGGCTAGTGGCTCTACAGATGGTTACCTAGTAAACTGTTTGAAGCCATAATAGAACACAAGGCCGGTGAAAACCTTTAATCTTAAAGGCTTGCAAGTCAGTGACAAGTTGTTAGGCCTGCTGATTTGCTAAAGTCTGTGGACAGTGGCAGGCATACTTTTGGGAATGCGCCGTCACGAATTAAGCGACCAAGATTGGCAACTCATTGAGCCCCATACGTTGGGCCAACCAGGCACGAGTGGCGGCACGGGGCGCGATAATCGCCTGTTCGTGACCGCTGTTTTCTACCGCACCCGTACTGGCATTCCCTGGCGCGACCTACCCGCTCGGTTTGGTAATTGGAACACGATTGCCCGACGCTTTCGGCGCTGGGCCTTGGCTGGGGTCTGGGAAACACTTTTTTTAGCGGTGCAAGAGCCTGATTACGAATGGGTGCTTGTGGATTCAACCACGGTCAAAGCCCACAAAGCGGCGGCCGGCCAAAAAAAAGCACGGCCGCAGCCGAAGCACTCGGCCGCAGTCGCGGCGGCTTCGGCACCAAAGTCCACGCCGTAGTTGACGCGCTGGGCAACTGTCTCCACTTAGCCCTGACCCCAGCTGAGCGGGCTGATAGCCCGCAGTTGCCCCGTCTGTTGGCCGCCCTGACTCGCTCACCGGGCGCGGTCGTATGCGACAAAGCCTATGACACAAATAAGGTGTTGACCGCCCTCGCCGACCAGGGTGCGCTACCTGTCATTCCACCCAAAGCCAGCCGCTTGCACCAGCGCCCCTACGACCGCAACCTCTACGCGGACCGCAACAAAATCGAGCGATTTTTTGGCCGCCTCAAAGAAGCTCGGGGCTTCGCTACCCACTACGAGAAAACGGCCGTCTCTTTTTTAGCTACTGCGCATCTGCTTGCGGCCCTTGACTGGATGCGTTGACTGTCCACACACTTTAGTTTAGTACGCCGGTCTGGGGTTATGCTGGGCAATGCGGTGGCTGGCGTAGGGGCGTAGGCAATGCTAGGAGCAGTATTACCATCAGTAAGCGGTCTTAGAATCTGGTCGTCCACAAAGTGCGGCAGGCGCTTGCGCGCAAAAGCCTGTTAGTCGTGACTGGGAACCTCAAACCACTTGGAAAACAAATCCATCGGAAGTGGTCAACCGTAATGGAAGCGTAACGGCCTGCACTCATTGCATCATGAAACTGTTTTAAGAAAGCTGTTGCGGTGGAAAGGGTGATGTTGCTGGCGATACCATAAACGCTCGATGCATTAATATAATATTTAACATATTAACTATTTGTGGTGATAACAGATTGGTGCCGTGAAAGCACACAACTAAAATTTCGAGCCCTATCTTTGTTGCTTAGACTGATTGAAAAGGCAGCTTTAATATAGGGCAAAAAAACTCTTTTACAATTAATCCGCCTCTCTCCGAATAGAATCACTATGGCATCTGGTATTATTAATTATTCTTTGGATAGCATTCGTTTCTATCTAACTAATGCTCAAAAAAGAAAAACTATCTGGCTATTTGTATTGACAATTATTTCCTCATTTATGGAAGTAGTTGGATTAGCTTCGTTGGTTCCAGTGATGCTAGTTGCCGCTGAACCAGGAGGCGTGCAGAAAAGTAAATATTTTGGGCCGGTATACCATGCTATTGGATTTCAGGAAGAATCTCATTTTTTGCTTTTTCTTATAGCAGTAATATTTGTATTTTTTCTGTTAAAAAGTCTGTTCTCAGTTTGGGTGAACTATATACAAGCACGCTTTACTGCAGAAGTAGGAATAAGCATTGTAAAAACGCAGCTTGGTAAATACTTAAATTTGCCATTTTGGTATTTTAATGATTTTGGCTCATCAGGTTTAATCAATAGCACATTAGGCGTCCCTACTGCCTACGTAAGCGGAATTCTGCGAGCGCTGCTCGCATTTTTTTCAGAAATGATTATTGTTTTTGTTATCACTATTGGTATTTTAATCTATAAGCCTTTGTTGGTTCTTATTTTGACAGTAGTGTTATTACCTGCTGGTATGCTTACATATAGGTTGTTGCGTTCACGCTCTCAAAAGATTGGTAATCGAATCAACGAATTAAGACCCATTTCATTTGCTATTGTTGGCGATTTATTTAATGGCTTTACGGAATTGAAGTTGGCTAATAAGCAAAAGAGTTTTGAGCAGCGATTGAT
>NZ_JAGETY010000001.1 GCF_017571525.1 Hymenobacter sp. BT559
ATCCTGAGCCAGGATCAAACTCTCCATTGTAAAATATTCCTGCACCTTACCCAAGTAAGGCTGATGTCGAGTGCTAACCTTGTGCTCTTGTTGACGTTTGCCGTCTAATTCGATTTCGCTTGTTTCTACTTAGCCAAAGCTGAGCAGAATCTTACTATTTTGTCTATTTCCAACATTCAAAGAACGTGCGCTACTTCCAGTTGAAGTAACCCTGTGAGCTGGCTTTCCAGCTCCTTTCTTGCCGTTTGCAAGCCCTTTCTGCGATTGGGAGTGCAAAGGTAAGAAAACTTTCTGGCTTTCCAAATTTAGAGCGAAAATTTTTAAGTTTTTCGCTGCTTCTTTTTTTCAGTCTTTACCGCTTCCGGTCGAAACGGGGTGCAAAGGTACGGTGAGCATTTTTGATTTCGCAAGCGATTTGAAAAATTTCTTTTTCTACTCGGGTTGCGGCGCGCCCGGCAGGTACTACCCGCTGGCTCGCCAGAAAGTTCCGCGACCGGTGCGTTTGCAGCTTGCCAGTGGGCCTTTTGCCGTTTGGGACTGCAAAGGTAGCAGGACTTTTGGAGCAGACAAGCCCATGAATACGAAATAGGACGTGCTGCAGTTGTAAGTGCCTGGGTTTGGGGAAGAAATTTTCTAGTAGGCGAGCAGATGAAATGGCTACAGTGGCTTTGGCTGCCATTACCTAGTAAATGACGTCTTAATTCACACTGATGGGCATTCGATGATTGTAGCTTTTCCATCAGTTGTTAGCTGCGCTTTTACCACTTGTGTTGTGAGAGCGGAGAGGAAGTAAGAAAAGAGTAGCCGCTAGCTTGCAGCCCTACTTAGATATTTTTAGCACGGCGCGCAACATGGAGTTTGTACAGGTTAGGGACCTCAGCTTGAAAGAACGGGGGGCAGTAGTAGTGCACCCGCTAAGCTTTAGCCAAGCTCAAGGCCAGCGGCTGGCAATAGCTGGGGAGAGTGGTGCGGGCAAAAGCACCTTGCTTCAACTAATTGGTGGTTTGATTGAACCCACTACTGGAGAAATTCGCATTGATGGAACTAGGGTACGTGGCCCAGCCGTAGCGTTGGTACCGGGGCATCCGGGCGTGGCGTACTTATCACAAAAGTCTGATTTGCCCAAGTTTTTGCGGGTGGCGCAGGTATTGCGCTATAGTAGCAAGCGGCCTGCAAGTGAAGCTCAGCGCATTTTTGAGTTGTGTCGTATTAGCCAGTTACTTGACCGGCGCACCGACGAACTGTCGGGCGGCGAGCAGCAACGGGTAGCGTTAGCCCGCCTGCTGCTAGGGTCGCCGCATTTATTGCTGCTGGATGAGCCATTCTCGAACCTCGACCGAGTGCACAAGCACTTAATGCAAGCCATCATTGAGCAGCTAGGGCAGCAGCTTGGCATTACGTGCCTCCTGGTATCGCATGATGCGGCTGATACGCTTTCCTGGGCCGATAATATATTAGTGCTGCAGCAAGGACGTGTAATACAGGCTGGTTCCCCTGAGGAAATTTATCATCGTCCAGTGAATGAGTATACAGCTGGACTTTTTGGTGATTATAACCTTATACGCGGCGCGGAGGCTCAGCAATTGCAGCCTAACGCCTCACTTGAGGGCTCGCTAATGGTGCGCCCCGAACACTTGCGGCTAGCCACCAGCCGCGGCCTGCCGGGTCTGGCGCGGGCAGTGCGCTTTTATGGTGGCTTTTATGAAGTGGAAGTTCAATTGCTGAACAATACGGTACGTCTACGGACGGCTACCACAGAAGGCATAGTACCCGGACAAGCGGTGCACATTGAGCTAGCCTCGGCTAGCGGCTGGGCATTGGCACAGTAGCAACTGCAGCACTTAGCAGGTGATTACTGCACTAGTTCGGCATGCAGACGGGCTAGCGTAGTGGCAGCGTCTTCACAAAAGCCGGGATGCACGGGCGAGGTTTGCACTACTGTGCTACGCTGCGCCGTGAGCCAACGAAAACGGGAGGCCGGCGCCAGCTGACCAATGGGGCCGCCGGTAGCCCGACCACCACAGATGCGCTCAAATGAGCGAAGGCGCTCACGCACGTCGGGCAAATCAAGGCTGGCGCTGAAGGCGCGCAACCGGGCTTCGTTTAGCTCGCAGGTGGCTTGCAAAAAGCCTTGCGAGGCGCAGTAGAGAATAACGCCTACGTTTAAAAACTCCTCACGCTCGACGCGGGGCACCACCCGCAGCACGGCATACTCAAACAAGTGCTTGGCGGGCATGGTCGGCTTCTTGGGTGAACGTGGCGGAAACGGCCAAGCGCGCTTCCAAAAACTGTTGGTACTGCGCGCGCTGTTCGGCCGCAGTAAGACCGGGCTCTTGAAACCACTCGTCGGGGACTGCGCTGATAATGCCCGCCAGCACATCAGGCGTGAGGCGAGCCCGGCCCTCGGCATCGGCATCAGCTAGAGCGGAAGCTTGGGGCAGCAGCACATGGTCTTTTACCGAAGGAAAGGGCCTAGTAGCCGATTTGACCCAGTCCGGGCCGGTATGGTGCACGTAGAGCGCGGCGCCATGGTCAATGAGCCACAACTCCTTGTGCCACAGGAGCATGTTGGTATTGCGCGCCGTGCGGTCCACATTCAGCGTGAGGCAGTCGAGCCACACTATCAGCGAGGCCAGGTGCGGCGCGATGGTAGTAACCAAGGGGTCGAACGTACTAGCCCCTGATAAGAAGTGTAGAGCCAGGTTGCGGCCGGTGCTAGCCCGAAGCAAATCCTGAATTTCCTCATCCGGCTCGGTGCGCCCAAAGGCTTCATCCAGCTCACAAAACACCAGTTCGGGCACGCGCAAGCCCAAGGCACGGGCTAGCTCGCCTACCAGCAGCTCAGCTATCAGTACTTTAATCCCCTGGCCAGCACCCCGAAACTTGAGCACATATAAAAAGCCATCGTCAGCTTCGACCAGCGCGGGCAGCGAGCCACCCTCACGCAATGGCGTGATGTAGCGCGTGACCTCAACGGTGCGCAGCGCAGGGCCTAGTGTTTGGTTTATCATCAAGAGGTATGCTATTACCCGCACGGTGGCCGGGCAAAGCTAAATAAAATCAGCCACCCAGACTTACGTCTAGGTGGCTGATACTAACTGAGCGAGAAACGAGGTTCGAACTCGCGACCCTCAGCTTGGGAAGCTGATGCTCTACCAACTGAGCTACTCTCGCGGGGTGGTTGGTAACGCAAAGGTAAGCGTGCATTGGTATTTAACAAGGGGAACATCGCGCTGGGCAGGCGTGTTTAATTTGCAGTTATGCCATCCGCTCGTCGTCCTACATCCCGTACTATTCTCACGCCTACTTCGCGCCGGTTAGTGGCCGGGCTGCTTATTGCAGCGGGTGTGCTGTTTATGATTGGCTACGCCCTGCAGCTATACGTAGTACTATACGAATGGCGGCGGCTGGGCGTGCTAGGTACCTGGCCGCTTACCAAGATTATTCTGGGCCTGAGCGTGGGTGCCATAACCAACTATGTGGGCTGGCGCGTGGGGCTACACCGGCCTAAGTAAGCCTGCCTGTGAGATTGACGCGGCGGGCCGACCTTTGCAGTCCTATGTCATCTCCCCTTCGCATTGCCATTGCCAAGGCTAACCTAGCCACCGCTACCCGCCTGGCCGAGCTAGGCCGCCAAACGTTCAGCGAAACTTTCGCAGCCAGTAATACGCCCGAGGATATGGCCGCGTACCTGGCCGAATCCTACGGACCCGAAATTCAGTTGGCGCAGCTGCAAGACCCGCGCTGCACCTGCCTGCTGGCCGAGATGCAGGGCCAAACCGTGGGCTACGCGCTGCTGCAGGAAGCGTCCACGCTGGGCCTGCCAACCGATGCACCCGCTACTCGGCAGCTTGAAATCAAGCAGCTGTATGTGGTGGAAGACTGGATAGGCACCGGGTTGGGCAAGGCCCTGATGCGGCGCACACTCGATATTGCGCAGGCGGCCCAGGTTACGGCCGTAGTGCTTGGGGTGTGGGAGCATAATGAGCGGGCCAAAGCCTTTTACCAGCGCTTCGGCTTTCGGGAGGTTGGGGAGGTAGCTTTTCGGCTAGGGCAGGATGTGCAGCGCGACCTCATCTATCGCAAAGGCTTGGCGGGGCGGGCTAGCTAGTACTTTTGGGCTATGCCGCTTCGCCGACTGCTCCGCTGTGCGTTTCCTTTCCTTGGCCTGGCGCTCGGGTTACTCGGTGGCCTAGCCAGCTGCCAGAGCTACGGCGATACCGCGCAAGCCGGCCCGGTTGCGCCGCCCACCGGCCACTATACCGGCACGCTGCAGGTAGCCGGCCAGCCCGAGCTGCGGGCCCAGTTGGAAGTGCGCCACCCGCGCCCGGGCCACTACGATGCCGAATTGGTATTGCCCCAGCAGGCCGCCTTCAGCTTCGTGGCCGACAGTCTGGCCTTCGGGGACGATACGCTGCGCCTGGCCCGGCCGGGCCGCCCCGGTGAGACATTGGCGCTGGGCCACCAAGGCAATTTCTGGCGCGGCACCCTGCGCCTCGACTCGGTGCGCTACCCGCTGCTGCTGGTGCGGCGCGGCGACCCCGAGCCGGCTGTGTATCGCGTGCGGCGCGATGAGGTAGCCGGCACTACCGGCCCCGCGCTGCTCTTTAGCCCCGCCGACGAGAGTTTGCCAGGCCTGGGGCTCGCGCTTTTTGCAACCTCGGGCACGGCACTGCTGGCTCCTAGCTGGGCCGATGCGCTAGCCCGTCAGGGCCACACCGTACTACTACTGCCGGCCGCCGATACCCTGGCCGCCCCTGCCCTGGCCAATGCGCTGGCGCTGCTGCGCCGCACGCCCGGCGTCGATACCGCCCGCGTAGGTGCTTGGATAAGCGGGCCACCCGCTAGCCTGCTGCCCCTCTTCCTGGCCGAGAATACGGCCTCGCGCCCGGCGTTTGTCGTGGTGCAGAATATGCCGGCCCCGCCCCTGGCCACCCGGCGCGACTGGCGCGCCCTGGCCCAGCATGGCCACCTGCTAGCCATATACGACCCTAGCCAGCCTCAGGCCGACGTAGCCCAGGCTCGCGCCCTGCTGGGCCGCCCACGCGTGCACCAGGCTTCGGATGGCGGGTTGCAAAAGCAGGTTACCGACTGGCTGCGCGAAAAGTAGCGCGAAACGTTCGCTTCGCGCTACTAGCTTTTATATCAGAAGCAAGCCCTTTTCGCGCAGCAGCTGCCAGGCGGGGCTAGCCAGGAAATTCTCCCACGAGCCGGCACCAGCAGGGAAGCTAGCGGCAGCTTCTTTCAGCAAGACTTTGGTATCGTAGTCGGTACTGAGCTTGGTGAGCAGCGTGTGCAGCCAGGGGCCTAGCAGCTCAGTGGTTTTCACCTCGAAATCTTCGGCCTGCTCGTAGCAGGTGAGGATGGCGCGGGTGGTTTTCTTGTCTTTAGGGCCGTTGCCGCCGGTGGTTTTGAAGCTCAGCTCGGGCACGTTGCCGAGCCAGAAGAGACGGCGATTGAGCTGCGTGGCGTCGGACTTCTGGGGCTCTTGCAGGGCTTGTTGGATGAGCTGGCGCGGCACCGTGGGGCGCGGCGTTTTGAAATCAAACCAGAAGCTGAGCGGCTCGCGCAGGGCCACGCCGTGCATGTAGTTGTAGAGGCTTTTGGCCAGGCCGGGGCCGAAGGTTTCGTGGTCGGCCCCTAGCGGGTCATCGTGCCAGAGGTCGTTCCAAGCGAAGGGGCCGGGCTCGGGGCCGATGGCGGCCACCTGGTACTTAGCCGGATTTTTCCCTACGGGCGAGTGGGCCGTCATTGAGAAGCGGTGCCAGTAGCCGCTTTGCACAATGCCGGCCTCGAAAAGCTGGCGCACTACCTCTAGCGAGTCCACCGTTTCCTGGGCAGTTTGGGTGGGGAAACCGTACATGAGGTAGGCGTGCACCAGGATGCCGGCCTCGGTGAAGCCCTGGGTGACGCGCGCCACCTGGGCCAGGGTCACGCCCTTCTCCATGAGGGCTAGCAGGCGGTCGGACGCTACTTCGAGGCCGCCCGAAATGGCGATACAGCCGCTGGCGGCCAGCAGCCGGCAGAGGTCGGGCGTGAAGGTTTTCTCGAACCGGATATTGCCCCACCAGCTGATGCTGACGCGGCGCTTCAGCAGCTCGATGGCCAGGTCGCGCAGGGCTAGCGGGGGCGCGGCCTCATCCACGAAGTGAAAACCAGTCTGGCCGGTTTGGGCCACTATCTGCTCGATTCTATCGACGAGCAGCGTGGCGGGCGCGGTCTCGTAGCGACCGATGTAGTCGAGCGTGACGTCGCAGAACGAGCAGCGCTTCCAGTAGCAGCCGTGGGCCACGGTGAGCTTATTCCAGCGGCCGTCGCTCCAGAGGCGGTGCATAGGGTTCAGCACCTCGATAACTGATAAATAATCAGTTAAGGGCAAATCTGAGTAATCGGGCGTACCGACCTCGGGGTGCGGAATATCGGGGTGCGGGTGGTTGAGGTACTCGACCTCGCCGGCCTCGTTGCGCAGGAAGGTGCGTTGCAGCTCGGCCTGCGGCAGCTGGCCCTGCAAGTACTCAAACAGCCGCAGCCACGGGCCCTCACCATCGTCCAGCGTGAGGTAGTCGATGTAGTCAAAGAAGCGGGGCTCTTTCAGGCCGCGCAGCTCGGTGTTGGGGTAGCCGCCGCCCATTACGGTCACGGCCTGGGGGCGCACTTGCTTGAGGCGCTGGGCTAGCCGCAGGGCGGCGTAGAGGTTGCCGGGAAAGGGCACGGTGAAGCCCACGATATCGGGCTGCACCTCGGCCACCAGCTCGTCGAGCAGCTCCAGCAGCATGCGGTCCACGAGGTTGGGCGGGGCTAGCAGGGCGTCATGCAGCGGGTCGAAGTGGGTAGCCGACATGGCCAGGCTCTCGGCGTAGCGCGAGAGGCCAAACTGCGGGCCCACGGTTTCCTTCACCAGGTCGGCCAGGTCCTCGAGGTATAGCGTGGCCAGGTGGCGGGCCTGGTCGGTGAGGCCCATCGTGCCGAAAGCCGTTTCGAGGTCGGCCACGTTGTCGAAGCGGCTGGCCTCGGGCAGAAAGCGGCCGTGGCAAATGCGCGGGGCCAGCGTGAGGTCGCGGTTTTGCAAAAACCGGATGGCTGGGCCGATGGTCGCCTCGTAGCGGCGGCGCAGGCGCAGCATCCGCTGGGCGTTGTCGCTGAGGTCGTAGCCACCGGCCTCGATTTCATCGAATACCCGCGTCAGGCCTTCCTTCGAGAATAACTTGAGCACCAGCTCAATGCTGAGGTCGGCCTGGCGCACTTCGTAGCCGCGCCCCACCAAAAAGCCCTTGATATAGGCCGTGGCCGGATACGGCGTATTGAGCTGCGTGAGCGGCGGGGTCAGGAGCAGAAGGCGGGGCGACGAAGTAGGCACGGGGGTACAAACCTACGGCGGGGGCTAGTGGTTCAGATGGGCCGGGCGGCTACTAGGCCCCCAAGGTGTAGCGCAGATTTAGGAGTGCGCGTCTTCAAGCTGCAACCACGGGCCACGCAAGACGCGGACTAAAAGTCCGCGTCTTGCGTGCTAGAATGTCACTACCACCTTCACCCCCACATTGCGGCCGGGGCTGAAAATGCCGAGCCGCCCGCTGGGCGAAGCGGCGTAGTACTCAAAGTATTTGAGGCGGCTGAGGTGGCTTTGGTAGGTGGTGTTGAGCAGGTTGTTGGCCTGCACGATGAACTGCACGGCTTCGCGGCCAGCCTTGGTGCGCAGGGTGGTGCCCACGCCGGCCCCTAGCAGCAGGTAGCCGACGGTGACGGTTTCGGCGCCATCCACGGCGTAGTAGCGGTTTTGGCGGGCGGTGCCATCCAGGGTAAGGCGCAGGTAGCTGGCGGTGAGGCGGCTAGCAGGCCGGAGAGGCGCCGTGAGGCGCAGCTCGGTGCGGGCCTGGGGCGCGGGCATGAGCGGCAGGTAGCGACCGGCCTCGCCTACCCTAGCCAGCAGGCCGGGGTTGTCGTTGAGGCCGATGACGAGCGCGGCGGCGCTGCGCCAGCTTAGCCAGGGCAGGGCGCTGGGGTGCAGATTGAAGCTGAGCTCGCCGCCGTAGAGGCGCGCGGCGGCCTGCTGATACTGGTAGGTGGCGTTGCCGGGCACTAGCTCCACGGGCTGGCCCTGGGCGTCGAAGAGGCGCGCCTGGTAGATAAAGTTTTCCACGTAATTGTGGAAAACTTCGGCGCTAGCTTCGGCTTCCTTGCCTTGCCAGAGCAGGCCCAGGTCTTCCTGCACCGAGAACTCGGGTTGGAAGTCGCGGTTGCCCAGGTACACGATGTGGGCGCCGGGGTCGAGGCCATTGGCCCCGATTTCGGTGATGTTGGGAGCGCGGTAGCCGCGCGCCACGTTGGCCCGCAGCACCCAGCGCTCGCCCAGCGCCAGGCTGCCACCCAGGCTAGCCGACAAGCCTTGGTAGGTGTGCTCGAAGGCCACAAACGGCCGCGTGGCGCCCGGCGTGCTGGGCTCGGCCGCGCCCTCGAAGCCGGTGGCTGGGTCGGGGGCTAGGTAGAAGTCATCCCAGCGCATTTGGCGCACATCGTAGCGCAGGCCGCCCATTAGCTCCAGCTTGCCGAATGCCTTTTTGGCTACCCCGAAGCCACCGATGTCGAACAGCCGATAGGCTGGAATGGGAAAATCGGTGGCCTGTAAGTGGCTGTTTACCTGGCTCATGCCGTTGGCGCCGGCCGTGAGTTCGATGCCGTGCCAGGCAGGCGGCAGGTAGCGCGCTTCGTAGCTGGCGGTGGTCAGGCGTAGGTCGAGGCCCGGCTGGCTAGGGGCGGTGGGGTGGTTGAATTCCTGCCGGTGGTTTTGCTGCACTCCGCCCAGCAGCCGCAGCTCGCCCGCGCCCAGCTTGATTTCGCCGCTGGCAAAGGCCCGGCAGTGTCGAATGTGCTGGCGCAAGTCACTGGTGACGTAGCTCCGCAGCTCAGCATCAGGCACCACGGGGCGATTTTTGAGGTCGTCATTATTTCCCTCAAATACCTGCCGGGTAAAGGCGCGACTAAGCGAATCGCGGCTGCCGTCGGGTATTTCCTGGTGGTTGTCGTAGCTGGTGAGCCAGAGGTGGGCGCTGCCCCAGGTCTTTTGCACGCCCACCATGCCGGTCAGGGTCAGCTCCCGAAAGCCGGTGTTGTAGACGAGGCCATCCACGGCATTGCGATAGTCGTGGGCTAGCCGGTGGCTGGCGCGGAAGCTGGTTTGCAGACCGTTTTTCTGGTAATTGAGGGCTAGCGACTGGCCCAGCAGGCCGTTTACCGACTGGTACTCGGCCAGGGCCTCGCCGTGCAGCTCACCGCTAGGGCCGGTGGGCAGGGCGGGCAGCAGGTTTACCACCCCGGCCACGGCATCGGAGCCGTAGAGCAGGCTAGCCGGCCCCTTCACCACCTCTACCCTATCCACGCCGTAGGCATCGACCTCGATGCCGTGCTCATCGCCCCACTGCTGCCCCTCCTGGCGCAGGCCGTTGAAGAGCGTCAGCACCCGATTATACCCGAGCCCCCGGATGAACGGCTTGCTGACGTTTGGCCCGGTGGTCACGGCCGTGAGGCCCGGCACGCCCCGCACGGCCGCGTCAATCGCGTTGGTGCTGGCGTTGATGCGCAGCTCGCGCTGGCTCAGGGCCGCGATGGGTACCGGCGAGCGGCGCAGCTCAGTGGCCCGGCCCACGCCCGTAACCACCACTTCAGCTAGCCCCTGCTGGCTAGCCACGAGCCGGACGATGAGCGGCGCGGCCAGCGGCAGCGTCACGAGCGGGCTAGCCGGGGCGTAGCCTACGGCGCTCACGGCCAGGCGGTGCGGGCCCGCAGGCAAGCCGGCTAGGGTGAAGGCACCGACTTCGTCGGCCGTGGCACCTTGCTGCAAGGCGGGCACCGCCACACTGGCGAAAGGCACCGGGCGGCCGGCAGCATCTTGCACAGTACCGCGCAGGGCCTGGGCCCGGGCCAGGGTGGGGAGCAGCAGGAGGAAGAGAAGAAGTTGCTTCATAAAGCCGGGGTGGGAAAGTCCGGCCGAAGGGGCAAGGCTCCGCCCGGAGCCAGCTTTACAGCCGCTTGAAAAAGAAATCAACCTTAGAAAATCAGCGAGTTAGCTTGCCTCCTCGCCGCTCGGACGCGGGCTATAAAGCCTGCGCTATTAGCCCACCACCGTTTCCCAGAGCAGAAACACGTTGAGCATGATGATGAGCCCGGCTACCGACCAGGAGGCCACGCGTACCCAAGGCCTGTTCACAAATACGCCCATTTTAAGCTTGTCATTGGTGAAAAGCACCAACGGCACCACCGCAAATGAGAGTTGCAACGACAGCACTACCTGGCTGAAAACCAGCAGCTGTCCCGTGCCTTTTTCGCCATACAGAATGGCTACTACCAGCGCCGGCACTACTGCTACCAGCCGGGTGATAAGCCGACGCACCCAGGGCTTGAGGTGCAGGTTGAGGAAGCCTTCCATCACAATCTGGCCAGCTAGGGTGCCGGTGAGCGTCGAGCTTTGGCCCGAGGCTAACAGCGCCACGGCGAATAGGGCGCTGGCAGCGCCCGCGCCCAGCACCGGCGTGAGCAACTTGTGGGCATCGGCAATGTCGGCCACGTCTTCGTGGCCCTTGCCGTGGAAGGCAGCGGCCGCCGTAACCAGGATGGCCGCGTTGATAAAGAAGGCCAGAAACAGTGCCACCGTGCTGTCGATGGTAGCAAACTTGACGGCCTGGCGCTTGCCAGCCTCGGTGGGCTCTATCTGGCGCACCTGCACGATGCTGCTGTGCAGGTAGAGGTTGTGGGGCATCACGGTGGCGCCCAAGATGCCAATGGCCACGTAGAGCATGGCCGGGTTGGTCACCACTTCAAGCTGCGGCACCAGGCCCCGCGCCAGCCCTAGCCAGTCGGGGTGCGAGGCCACGATTTCGTACACAAAGCAGGCGAATATCAAAAAGATAAGGCCGGCTACCAGGCTCTCAATTAGCTTGAAGCCCTTGTTCTGCATGAGCAGCACCAGCAGCACATCGAGCGTGGTAATGGCTACACCCCAGGGCAGCGGCAGGCCAAAAAGCAGATTCAGGGCAATGGCCGAGCCAATGACTTCGGCCAAATCGCAGGCGGCAATAGCGATTTCGCAGAGCAGCCACAGGGCCACGGCCACGGGCTTGGAGTAGTGGTCGCGGCAGGCCTGCGCCAGGTCGCGGCCGGTCACGATGCCCAGCTTGGCCGCCAGGTGCTGCAAGAGCATGGCAAACAAGTTGGAAACCAGTACCACGCTCAGCAGCGTGTAGCCGAAGCGGGCGCCACCGGCCAGGTCGGTAGCCCAGTTGCCGGGGTCCATGTAGCCCACGGCCACCAGCAGCCCCGGCCCCCAGTAGGCCCGGAAGCGCTGCCAGAAGCTGGCCCCCGGCCCCGGCATGGGGATGCTGGCGTGAACTTCGCTGAGTGAGGTGCCCCGGCGGGCGTGCCGCCAGCCCGGCTCGGGGGCTTCGGCAGCAGTTGTAGCAGTGGTAGGTGAGGTAGCAGTAGGTAGCAATGCGTTGCGAATCAGAACTGAAACAAAGATAAGTTTATTTTTAGGCTAGCCTAAAAATATTTTTAAACTACCCTAAATACTGTTTTTCTGTCAAAAAGTTGCGCGCTTGTAGCGCGGACTTTCAGTCCGCGAATGCCTATCCTACCGGCTCGCGGACTGAAAGTCCGCGCTACTCCGCCTGGGTGTGCCGACCTTTGTGGGCCCTAGCCACTTTTCTATGTCCGCATCTCCTGGCCTTAAGCGGCGCCTGGGCTTGCTCTCCTTGGTGGTGAGTATTGCCTTGGTGCTTACCAAGTTCTACGCCTACCGCCTCACCCGCTCGCAGGTGGTGCTCACGGACGCGCTTGAGAGTATTATCAACGTGTTTACCAGTGGCTTTGCGCTGTACAGCCTGTACCTGGCCGACCAGCCCAAGGACGAAAATCACCCCTATGGCCACGGCAAGGTCGAGTACCTGAGCATTGGCTTTGAGGGGGCGCTCATTGTCAGCGCCGGCGCGTTTATTCTGTTCGATGCTACGCGCTCGCTGCTGCACCCGCACCCCGTGGCCAGGCCCGACTTTGGGGTGCTGTTGCTAGCGGGCACGGCGCTGGTCAATTTTGGGTTGGGGCTGTGGCTGGTGCGGGCCGGGCGCCGGGTGCAGTCGGTGGCCCTGGTGGGCGATGGCAAGCACCTTTACCTCGATGCCCTCACGAGCATCGTGGCCTCGGCGGTGCTGGTGCTGGTGCATTTCACGGGCATCACGCGCCTCGACGGTGGCGCGGCGCTGGTGCTAGGGGCCTTTATTCTCTACAACGGCTATAAACTGGTGCGCAGCGCCGTGGGCGGCCTTATGGACGAGAGCGACCTGAGCACGGTGGCCGAGGTAATTGCGGAGCTGCAGCGCCTGCGCCGGCCCTGCTGGATAGATGTGCACAACCTGCGCGTGCAACGCTACGGCGCCAACCTGCACATCGACTGCCACATGCAGATGCCCTACTACTACTCGCTGGAGAAAATTCACACCGAAATCCACGAAGTAGAGGAGCTGATTCGGGCACGCTTCGCGGCCGTAGAGGTCGAGATGTTTGTGCACGCCGACCCCTGCTCCTACGCGGCCTGCTCGCTGTGCCACATGTCCGACTGCCCGGTGCGGCGCCACCCCTTCGAGCGCGAAATAGTGTGGGATATCCACAACGCCGTGAAGGACGAGCGCCACCACTTGGGAATGCGGGAGTAACCCCCTCAGCCACATGGATTACTTAATTAGCACCGACCCGGCTCGCCTCGACGTAGCCGCCATTCATGGGTATTTGAGCCAGGAATCGTACTGGGCCCGGCATATTCCGCTAGCCACCGTAGAGCGGGCCATTGCCCACTCGCTGTGCTTTGGCGCTTATGCGCCCGATGGCGCGCTGGCCGGATTTTGCCGGGTGGTCACCGACCGGGCTACGTTTGCCTGGCTCTGCGATGTATTTGTGCTGCCCGCCCATCGGGGCCACGGCCTGGGCAAGCAGCTGGTACGCACCATGCTGGCGCATCCCGACCTACAAAACCTGCGCCGCCACCTGCTGGCCACCCTCGATGCCCACTGCCTCTACGAGCAGCACGGCTACACACCGCTGCGCTACCCCGAGCGCTGGCTGGAACTGGCGCACCCCAACCCCTACCCGGCGCCGGATGCCTCGTAGCTGAGCTACTTACTTGGCTGGGCTCGTCCACTTACTATCCTTCACCCGAAAGCGCCAGGGCAACGCCACGGCTGCTTCGCCGGCATATTCAAGGCCCACGCGCGAGCTGGCCAGCACATTTTCATCGGCGATGATTTCGCCCGCGTCTTCTATCCAGATAAGCGGGCCGGTAAGCAGCTCGCCATTGAGGGCCGGCGACAGGCCCAGTGCCTGGCTCAGCACGCCGGGGCCGGCCGTGAGGTTGCGAGCCACGACCGCTAGCCCCCGGCGGCGCAGCATCACCTCAATGCCCGCCAGCGGCTCAATGGCCCGGATGAGCACCGCGTCGGGGTGCTCGGCGTCGTGCGTGGTGAGGTTAAAGAGCGTGTGCACCCGGTACACGGTATAGAGATAGGCGTGGCCGCCGGGCTGGTACAGCGCCTGGGCCTGCTTGGCTTTGCGCTGCAGGTGTAGCGTGATGCTAGGGTCGCCCTCGTGCCGGTAGGCTTCGGTTTCGACAATGCGGCCGCCCGTCAGCTCACCGTCAATACACGTAAACACGTGCTTGCCGAGCAGCTCGCGGGCTATAGTGAGCACGTCGGGGCGCTGGTAGAAGGCGAGCGGGAGCACGGTTTCAGCGTTGCTTTTAGTGCCTGGATAATCGTCTGTCATTGCGAGCGTAACGAAGTGGAGCACGGTAATCTTTCCTTGCTTCCTTGCCGCTAGGGGTAGTAACCCCAGTCGAAGGGCAGATTGCCGCGCTCCGCTTCGTTACGCTCGCAATGACAGACAGTTTTCTGTCGTACCTCAACTTTGCCGTACCTTTGCCCCGCCACGGTGACCAGACTCCTAGCCACGGAGCGAGGTTGAAAAGGGAATCCGGTTCAATTCCGGAGCTGTCCCCGCAACTGTACGCGCTACATCGGGGTGGGCACCCCACGCCACTGCCGGCCCTAGCTATCAGCTTGATAGCCAAGCTAGCGGGAAGGCCGCCCACCCGGCAGCGCAAGCCAGGAGACCTGCCGCGGCACTCACAGGTTCAGCGCTCGCGGAGGACGAGCGGAGAATGAAAGCCTATGCCCGGCCCTGCTGCCCCTAGTGGCAGCGCTGGCGCGGCGGCTTTCGGCCTCAGCCCCGGCGTGGTTTTCGGCTTTAGCCAAAAATCCCGGTAGGGTTTTGGACTGAATTTTCGCTTGAAAATTTAGTTCGTGTTGGTTTTCAGCTTCTTTGCAAATGCGCTTTCTCGCCCGGCCGGCGGGTGGCTTGCCGGTGCCCTGGCGGCGCTGCTGGCCGCTAGCCCCGCCGCGAGCGCCCAAACGCGCCCGGCCGACACGCTAACTACCCGCGCGCACCGGCTGCCCGAGGCGCGGGTGCGCGCCGTGCGGCCCGAGCGCTTTGCCGTGGGCAGCCAGCGGGTAGAGCTCGACTCGGCGGTGCTGGCGCAGTACCGGGGCGGCACGGCAGCCGATGTGCTGGGCAGCCGCCTGGGGCTGTATCTCAAGAACTACGGGCCGGGGCAGCTCGCTACTATTTCGCTGCGGGGCACGTCGGCCCAGCATACGGCCGTGCTCTGGAACGGGCTCAACATTGCCCTGCCCACGCTGGGCCAGAACGACCTGGCGCTGCTGCCCATCAGCGGCAATACACAGCTGGCGGTGCAAGCTGGCCCGGCGGCCGCACTCTACGGCAGCGGGGCCGTGGGCGGGGCCATCTTACTGCGCACCGAGCCCGACTGGCGGCCCGGCCTGCGCGGCAGCGTGCAAGCCGATGCGGGCAGCTTTGGCCTGCGCGGCGGCAGTCTGGAAGCCCGCACGGCCTCGTCTACCCTGGCCGTGCGCGTAGCCGGCAGCTACCGCCAGGCCCAGAACGACTATCCCTATTACCTGCGCCAGCCCACCGGCCTGGTGCGCTACACCATGCAAAACGCGGCGCTGCGCCACCAGTGGAGCTTCAGCCCCGACCTGGCCTGGCGCGTGGGCGCCGCCGGCGAGCTCACGGCTGCCGTGTGGCTCACCGATGCCGACCGCGAAATTCAGCAGGGTACGAGCATTGCGGGCTCCAACGCCCGCGAAATCGACCAGAGCCGCCGCCTGGTGCTGGGCTACCGCCGCGCCACCACTGGCGGCGGGCAGTGGGCCGTGCGCGGGGCGTGGTTTGAAGACATTATCAATTACTCCGACCAGGGGGCCGTCAGCAACTCGCGGGTGCGCACCACCCAGAGCCAGGCCGAGTACACTGCGCCGCTGGGCCAGCGCGCCAGCCTGCGCGTGGGGGCCGAAGCCCAGCACTTTGCGGCCCTCGTCGATGGCTACGGCAGCGAGCCGATAACCGAAAACCGGGCCGCCGCCTTTGCCTTGCTGCGCTACGACCCGCGCCCCGGCCTGCGCCTCTCGGCCAACCTGCGGCAGGCGGCGCTGCCCGCCGGGCTAGCCCCCCTCACGCCCACCGTGGGCCTGGAATGGGACGTGCTACGACCCGCTAGCCCCCCCGACTCGCTGGCCCCCGCGCCTGGCCTCACGCTCAAGGCCAGTGCGGCCCGCACCTACCGCGCCCCCACCCTCAACGAGCGCTACTGGCAGCCCGGCGGCAACCCCGACCTGCTGGCCGAGTCGGGCCACGGCTTCGAGGCCGGGCTGCGCCACCGCCTGGGGCTAGCCAGCCATGTGGTGCTCGAAAGCGAACTGACGGCTTTTACTCAATTGGTAGACAACTGGGTGCAGTGGCTGCCGCTGGGCCCGGGCGGCATCTACTCGCCCCGCAACCTGCGCCAGGTGCGCAGCCAGGGCCTGGAAGCCAGCACGGCGCTGCGCCTGCGCCAGGGCCGCTACCAGGCTGCCGCCCGGCTAGCCTACGCGCTCACCCAAACTCAGAAGACCCAGGGCGTGGCCGCCGATACCGACCCCGTGGGCATTCAGCTGGCCTACGTGCCGCTGCACCGCGCCAACATTACTACCGACCACCAGTGGCGCGGCTGGCTGGCCAGCGCGGCCTACACCTTCACCAGCTACGTGTATACCGATGCCTCGGGGTCCGATTTTCTGCCCTCGGGCGGGCTGCTAGGGGCCACACTGGGCCGCACGGTAGCGCTGCCGGGCCGCACCAGCCTCACGCTGCTCGTGCAAAGCACCAACCTGCTCAACCGCAGCTACGAGAGCTACCCCACCCGGCCCGGCCCGCCACGGGCCTTCAGCGTCAGCTTGCGGCTCAATTACAAGTGATTATCTACCAGCTTTTCTTCTTTTAACAATCTTATTTCCACACTTTTCATGAAAAGACTTCTGCTCGCCCTTGCCCTGGGCGCCACGGCCCTGGCTGGCTGCGACCCCAAACACAGCCCCGACCCTGTTCCTACTGCTTCCAGCACTTACGTCCTGAGCGAAGGCCAGTTTGGCAAAGGTGATGGCGCCGTAAGCGCCTTCAATACCATCACCAAGGCCATCACGGTCGATGCCTTTGGGGCGGCCAACAACGGCGCTAAGCTCGGCGACGTGGTGCAGGATATGGGCATTGTGGGCACGCGCGGCTACGTTTGCGTCAATGCCTCGGGCAAGGTCGAAGTGGTGAGCCTGCCCGATTTTAAGTCGGTAGCAACGATAACCAAAATCCCGCAGGTACGCTACTTTGCCTCTACCTCAGCCACGCGCGGCTACGTCACCTCGTGGCGCGGGCCCTACACCAACTACCTGCCCGGCAAGGTGATAGTGCTGAACCTCAGCACCAATACCGTTATCGACAGCATTACGGTGGGCCGCTGCCCCGAGCAGCTCACGGTGCTCAATGGCAAGCTCTACGTGCCTAACAGCTACGACAATACCATTTCGGTTATCGATGCCAGCACCAACCAGGTAACCTCGACCGTGACGGTGGGCGACGGCCCGCGCAACGTGGTAGCCGACCAGGCCGGCAACATCTGGGCCCTGTGCTCGGGCTTCACGGTGTATAACTCCTCGCCGCCTTACAACGTCATCAGCAGCACGCCGGCCTCGCTCGTGCGCTTTGCCCCGGCTAGCCCCTCCACGCTGCTCACGCTGCCCTTCAGCAGCGGCAGCCCCCACCAGCTGCGCACCAGCCCCGACAAAACCCAGCTTTACTACAGCTACGGCGGGGCCGAGTACCAAATGAGCACTTCGGCCACGGCGCTGCCCACCACGCCGTTTATTCGGCGCGATTTCAACGGCTTTGCCATCGACTCGCGCGACAATACTATCTACGGGGCCGTATCGACCGGCTACACCACCAATGGCTACTTTCTGCACTACCCGGCGGGCGGTGGCAAGGTCATCGACTCGGTTACCGTAAAAGTGGGCCCTAGCGGCTTCGTCTTTTATTAAGCGGCCAGCTGCCGGCTGCTGAGCCGGCAGCCTGGACTACAACCAAAAAGGCCAGCCTCGTTAGGGGCTGGCCTTTGTTCTTTCTGGGCAGAAGGGTAATAAGCCTAGTCGGCTACCCCATCGTGGTTTTGGTCGGCAGAGCGGGACGCATTCTTATAAATCTGCTTGCCGGTGGGGTAGCGGCTGGTATCGCGACTCAAGCCCGCGGTGAGCGAATCGCCGTTAGGGGTGCCCTGGTGCCCGCTGGCGTGCTCTCCTTTAAGCGAGCCCATCTCGACGTTGGCCGACCCCGGCTTGGGGCTATCGCTGCAAGCGCTAAGGAGCGAAGAAAAAGCCAGGGCCGACCCTAGCAGGCAAAAAGTGCGAATGCTCATAAAAACTAAAATGTTCGGCTGCCCGGCAGGCAGCCCGCAGTGGAGAAAATCAGCGCACTAAGGTAATACCGGAGGCAGTAGCCGCTAGAATCAGCGCCTTGCCAATACCCCAAAACGCGGGCCTTGGTTACCCTGAAAGTCCGGCCCGCCGCTCAATGCGGCGGCAGCGGTAAATTTGCGCTCCGATGGCTCGTTCTACCACCCTTCCCTTATCGCAGCGCTTGCGCCGCCGCCTGGCTGCCTACCAGTGGCGGCCGGTGGGCATACTGGCCCTGGTGAGCTTTGTGCTAAGTTTCAGCCTGATAAGCTATTTATTCGGCTTTAGCGACCGGTTTTTTGGGCGGCTCAGTGCAGCCTTTTTCATCGGATTTTGCCTGTTATTCGTTACTTTTCTGGCCGTTATTCCGTTTATTGGCTGGGCTACCACCCACTGGTTCGGAAAAAGCTGGTCGGGTGCCCCCACGCCCGCCCCGGCGCGGCGAGCCAGCCCACCGGCGCCGCGCCGCTCCACCTCATTATCATAAATTCTATTCCGTGAAAACTAATCTGCTGCACATCAAGAACATGGTTTGCCCGCGTTGCGTCGAGGCGGTTCAGAATCTGCTGGTAAAAGCCGGCTACGAGCCCACCAAAGTGACGCTCGGCCAGGCGCAGCTAGCCCCCGGCACACCCGTAGACCCCCGCGTAGTGGCCCCGCTGCTGCGCGAAGCTGGCTTCGACGTGCTGCTCGACCGTGCCGAGCAGCTGACCGAGCAAATCAAAGGCGTGCTGCAAGAATACCTGGAGCACCTGCGCACCGCGCCGGCGCCGCTCACTACCTCGGCTTTTCTGGCCGACCGCTTTGCCACTACGTACTCGCACCTGAGCAAGGTGTTTTCGCGCACGGCCAACCTGACTATCGAGAAGTACCTCATTCGCATGAAGATAGAGCGCGTGAAGGAGCTGCTCAGCTACGGCGAGATGACCCTGGTGCAGATAGCCGACCAGCTGCGCTACAGCTCGGGCCAGCACTTGAGCAACCAATTTCGGCAGGTGACCGGCCGCTCGGTAAGCGAGTTCCGCCGCATGCTGCAGCCCGAGCGCCTCTCGATGGACGCGCTAGGCTAGCACACAATGGGTAAATGCGTGAAGGGGTGAAGGGCTGAATGACGTACCATCATTCAGCCCTTCACCCCTTCACGCATTTACCCATTGTAGGCGCGGCAAGCGTCGAGGCATTCGCGGCAGGCCTGGGCGCACTGCTGGCAGTGGTCGTGCTGGTGCTTGCCGCACTCATCGGCGCACTTCTGGCAGATTTCGATGCACTCTTTGATGATGTGCTTGGCGTGGTCGGAACCTCGGGCGATGAAGGCGGCAGTGAGGCGACAGATATCGGCGCAGTCGCGGTCGAGGCGGATGCAGGGCACCATCATTTGCACGTTGTCTTCGTGCAGGCAGGCGTCGGCGCAGTATTCGCAGGCGGCCACGCAGCGGGCCAGGGCGTCGAGCAAGGAACGGTAGTCTTGGGGTGCGTTTTTCATACAAATAGGAAAAGGAACTGGCGCTAGCCTTCGTGGCCGAGCCAGTTTCTTGTACGCAGCCGGCTGGCCCGGCGGTGGTATAAGGTACGGGCCGGGCGCGTGCATAATCCGGGGCTAGCCGGGCGTTTGCCCGAATCTTGCACCTTCTCCGCCCTAACCTTGCCGGGCTAACGAGCGACTGAGAGCGCGGCTTTACCGTTAGATGAGCAGTTGATTAACTGCGTCTTCTTATGAGAAAAGCTACTAGCCTTCTGGCACTGGCCGGTGCCCTGGCCGCCCGGCCGGCCCTGGCCCAGCACGAGCACCACGCCATGCCCGGCATGACGATGCCGGCCAAGCCGGCCCCGGCCGACACTACGCGCCGCGCCAGGGCTGCCAAAGCCGCCGCGCCCATGCCCGGCATGACAATGCCCGCCGACACCAGCCACCACATGGCGGGGATGCAGCACGACATGGGGGGGATGGAGATGGATGGCATGGGCACGATGAGCCACGCCTACTCGCGCCACCTGCCCATGAGCCGCAACGGCTCGGGCACCGCCTGGCAGCCCGACCAGACGCCCATGTATATGTGGATGCAGCACAAGGGTCCCTGGATGCTGATGTACCACGGCGCGGCGTTTGGGCGCTACACCAGCCAGAACTTCAACCACGACGGCGGGCGCGGCCACGCCAACGCCGTAGACGGCCCCAACTGGTTTATGACAATGGCCCAGCGCACCGTGGGCGAGCGCGGCCTGCTTAACCTAAGCCTGATGATGAGTCTCGACCCGCTCACCGAAACGCGCGGCGGCTACCCGCTGCTGTTCCAGACCGGCGAGAGCTACAAGGGCCAGCCGCTCATCGACAAGCAGCACCCGCACGACCTGTTTTCGGGGCTGAGCGTGGCCTACACCCACGCTTTTTCGGAAGATGTGGACCTGACGGCCTACCTGGGCTACCCCGGCGAGCCGGCCATTGGGCCTACGGCGTTTATGCACCGGCTTTCGGCCATGCCCAACCCCGATGCGCCACTGTCGCACCACTGGACCGATGCCACGCACATCACCTACGGGGTAGCCACGCTAGGGCTGCGCTACAAGCGGTTTAAGCTGGAAGGCAGCAACTTCACCGGCCGCGAGCCCGACCAGTACCGCTTCGACTTTGATAAGCCCCGCGCCGACTCGTGGGCCGGCCGCCTCAACTGGAACCCGACTAAGGAGCTAGCCCTGCAAGTAAGCCACGCCTACATCAAGAGCCCCGAAGACCTGCACCCCGACGAAAACGTGCACCGCACCACGGCCTCGATGCTGCACAGCCGCAGCTGGGGCGAGCGGCACTACATTGCCTCGGCGCTCGTCTGGGGCATGAACCAAGGCACCGGCCACGGCGCCGAGCACGCCGTGCTGGCCGAAACCAACCTCACGCTGGGCCGGCTTACCTTTTACGGCCGCTACGAGTTTGTGCAAAAGGACAGCGAGGAGCTGAATTTTTACGCCTCTGGCCCAAATGACCAGCTGCTGGACAGGGTGTTTAACGTGCACGCCCTCACGCTGGGCAGCAGCTACCGTCTGGCCAGCCTGGGCGGCTCGCGCGGCCCCGAGCTAAGCGTGGGTGGCCAGCTCACGGGCTATTTCATTCCGCAAAGCCTGCAGGCCGACCGCTATGGCCTGGGCTATGTAGGGCCGGGCTACGGCAAGCTGCCACTCTCGGCCTCGGTCTACGTGCGCCTCACGGCCCCCTGGATGCAGATGGGCCGCATGTAATACCCGGCGCCAGGCACCGATGAAGTGCGTATCGAAGCAGGCCAGCAGGTACCTTGCGACCTTGTTTCGATACTCGCTTTTTTAGTGCCTAGCAATGGTTTTAGAAATACAAAACCTCACCAAGTCGTTCGGCCGCAACCCGGTACTGCGCAACGTGAGCCTGACGGCCGAAACCGGCATGTGCGTGGGTGTAGTGGGCCGCAACGGCGCGGGCAAGAGTACGCTCTTCAACCTGCTCACCAACATCTTGCTGCCCGACAGCGGCCAGCTTGTACTCGATGGCCAGCCGCTGGGCGAAACCTTCCCGCTGGCGGTAAAGCGGCGCATGGGCGCGCTCGTCAACCAGGCGTATCTGGTCGAGCAGCTCACGCCCGAGGAATACCTGCAGTTCGTGGCTCGCATCTATGACCTGCCCGATGCCCAGGCGCGCATCGAGAGCCTGCTGGCGCACTTGCTCGAAGATTACCCCACGGTGCGCCACAAGCGGCTAGGGTCGTTTTCGACGGGCATGAAGCAGAAAGTGGCCATTGCCTCGTGCCTGCTGCACCGGCCCGAGCTGCTGATTCTGGACGAGCCGTTTAATGGCCTCGATGTGTTTTCGGGCACCAGTCTGCTGTCCTTGCTCAACAGCTACCGGCCGCAGGCGCTTACGTTTATCTCGTCGCACAACCTGGCTCATATCGAGCAGGTAGCCACGCATTTGCTGGTTATCGATAATAGCGAGGTGAAGTACTGGGGCACCCTGACCGATTTTATGCACGGCGAGCGCGCCGTGCTCGGCGATACGCTGCTGCAGCTCATTCAGCCCACGGCCACGGCCTCAACCCAAGACCTGTCATGGCTGACTACGCAACGCTAGGCCACTACCTGCCCTACTTGCTGGGCCGCCGCCTGCGGGCCGTGGTGTGGCCCGCCGATGGCGGCGAGCGCGCCGTAGCCCTCTTCTTGCTGGGGCTGATGGCGCTCTACGGCGCAGGCTTTGGCTTTATGCTCAATCACCAAAACAAAGCGGGGCTAGCAGAGGCGCTGCCGGGCATTTTAATAGGCCTGAACGCTACCTGGCTGGTGTCGACGCTGCTGGTCGATTTCTTCCCCACGCTGCGGTCCGTGACGCGGCCGCTGCCCGAGCTCTTCCCGGTGTCGGAGCGGCAGAATGTGGTCACGGCTTTTCTGCTCGATTTAATCACCCTGCGCCGCTTCATGCTGGGGCTGGGGCTGCTGGTGGCCATGCTGGTAGCGCCGCGCCACGCGGCCATTCCGGGCTTCAGCCTACTGCTATTGCTAGGGGCTAGCGTATTGAGTTTCAACGTGCGCCTACTGGCGGCGCTGGGCCGCTGGCGGCACCCGCTGCTAGCCGCCAACCTGCTGAGCCTGGGCCTGATGGCTTGGTGGCTGAGTGTGCCCCTGGCACCCTACGCCCAGCCGCTGGGCGTGGGCATGGCGCTGCTGCCCTGGCTGGTGGGCGCGGCGCAGCTCCACTGGCTAGCCCCCTATTTCAGTGCCCGCTACCTGCCGGCCACGGTGGCCGCCACGACTACGCCTGCCGGCAGCACCCTAGCCCGGCTGCCGCTCGAATGGAAGGTGTACCTGCGCCGGGCCGGCGCACCGCTGCTCTACGGGCTGGCGCTGAAAATCATCTTTCTCGTCGTCAGTGGCCTCTACATGACCTCTAATGGCAAGGACCTCAACCCAGGCTTGTTTTTCTTCGCCTTCCTGCCGCTCATCGGGTTTTCTTACGTCAACAACAACCTTTTTGCCGTGGTGCAAAACCTGGTAGCCAACGAGTTGCTGCGTCTGGGCTGCACTGCGCACTTGCTGCGGCTGTATGCCCGGCTGGTGCTGCCGGTGGTGCTGGTCGATTGCCTGGTATCGGTGGTGCTGCTGGTGGCGCTGTTTCCGGCGTCGCGGCTGCCGCAGCTGTGGCTGCTGCCCCTGAGTGTACCGCCGCTGCTGAGCCTGGGGCTGTGGGGCAGCCTTTACCTGGCCAAGCCTGCTGCCGAGAAAATCAACTTCGCCAATTCCCGCAAAAACGTTTCGACCGCCGCCAACCTGCTCACCATAGCCTTCGCGCTGGCGCTGTTTTTTGTGCCCTTGTGGTGGGTGCGCTTGCCGCTGGCGGCGGTAGCAACCGTGTCGGCCGTGTGGCCGTTGCGCCAGGTGCTGCGCAACGATGGTGAGCTGCGGCGCAAGCTGTGGCGCGGCATCGGGGCCTAGTTCAGCTTCCACAGCCATCTACCACTGGCCAAATCTGCCTCCCCTATGCCCTACGCCTATGCGCTCGCGCTGCTCTGCTGGGTTCTTCTATGGGGCGGCCTGTGCCTAATTCTAGTGGCGCCGAAAATTCGGCAGGCTCCCCGGCGGGCAGGGCTGGCGGCGCTGGCCTGCGCCCTACACGCCCTCGCCCTCGCGCTGCCGTCGTGGCAGTTGCTGGCGGTCCTGTTTGGCTTTGCGCCGGTCACGACTACCACCTCGCTCGCCCATCCGCTCAACTGGACGGGGCAGGTGGCAGCGCTGCTCGTATCGGTACTTTTCATTTATAGATTACGGTGGGGTAGGCCTGCTGTGGCGGACCTGCACCGCCCCCAGCCAGGCTCGCTGCGCGCAACGGGTGTGGTGGTGGGGCTGATAGTCTTGGCTATTTTCATCAATGCCTACCTGGTGCGCCAGGCTAGTATTGCCCTTTGGTGGCACGAGCGCCTCTTCTACACCCTGGTGCTGGGCGTAGAGGAAGAACTATTTTACCGTGGCGTGCTGCTGGGGCTATTAAGTCCGGTTTTTTCGCGTTCCATTCGGCTACCGGGCGCCTACACCTCGTGGGGCGGGCTAGTCAGCGCCCTACTTTTCGGGCTCGGCCACATTATCAAAATTACGCCTATCCACTTCGTCATTAGTGATTTGCTAGCCGGCGGCCATACAGCAAACTGGCCTCGCTGGTGGCTGCTACCATTCTACTTCCCGCCCGCCGAACTCCTTTACCCCTTCGCGATGGGTCTATTTTTTCTGTGGGTTCGAGAGCGCACAGGCTCGGTTTGGGTAGCGGCCGGTACCCATTGCTTGTGCAATGCGGCGCTCGTTTTAGGTCGCTCGCTGGCCTAGTGCGCTGGCTGATGGCCAGCAAATATCCCTAGCGGCGCCGGCACGTCGGCCCACAGCAACAGCGCTTCCGATAGCGGGCTGGCATCGAGATTCACCACCCGCACGCCGTAGCGCAGCTTGTTGCCCTCGCGCACCTCGCGGCTGCCGAGGCTGATGACGCGCCGCAGCCGCTGGGCCCGCCCCTTCCTGAATAACATGTTCCAGGTAATTGAGCCGCAGCCGCACTCAGGGCGCGCGGGCGGCTCGTAGCTATGCCAGCTAGCGGCTACCCCTAGTCCCAGCCCCAGCGCAGGCGGTGCAAATGCCTTTTTTCATTGCTATGCTATAATCAAAAGCCCGTCGTGCCGCGCGGCACGACGGGCTTTTCTGCCACTTCGGTAGCGCAGCTTACTTATTCTCTACCAGCCCCTTGGCCACCAGGTACTCGGCAATCTGCACGGCGTTGGTGGCGGCGCCTTTGCGCAGGTTGTCGGCTACTACCCACATATTGAGGGTGTTGGGCTGGGTTTCGTCGCGGCGCAGGCGGCCTACCAGCACGGCATCGCGTCCGTGGCTGTCCTTGGGCATGGGGTAGCTGTTCTGGCCAGGGTCGTCTACCAGCTCCACGCCGTCGGTGTGGCGCAGGATGTCGCGCACTTCGCCGAGGTCGAAATCCTGAGCAAATTCGATGTTTATCGACTCTGAGTGGCCGCCCATCACGGGTACGCGCACGCAGGTAGCGGTGACGCGAATGCTGTCGTCGCCCATGATTTTCTTCGTTTCATTCACCATCTTCAGCTCCTCCTTGGTGTAGCCGTTGGGCTGAAACACGTCGATGTGGGGCAGCACGTTCAGGTCGATGGCGTGCGGGTAAGCGGGATTGCTAACCGGCTGGCCGGCGCGCTCCTCCATGAGCTGGTCTACGGCTTTTTTACCGGTGCCGGTCACGCTCTGGTAGGTGCTCACTACGATGCGCTCGGCCTTGTACTTCTTGTGCAAGTCATTGAGCGCCACCACCAGCTGAATAGTCGAGCAGTTGGGATTGGCAATGATTTTATCGTTCTGGGTGAGCACGTCGGCGTTCACCTCAGGCACCACCAGCTTCTTGCCGGGGTCCATGCGCCAAGCCGAAGAGTTATCGACCACCACGGTGCCAACTTCGGCAAACTTGGGCGCAAATTCGAGGGATACGCCACCGCCCGCCGAGAAAATGGCAATGGCCGGGCGCGCCGCAATGGCCGTTTCCATGCTCACCACCGGGTAGTCGGTGCCTCGGAAGTGCACCACCGTGCCCACCGATTTGGCCGAGGCCACAGGCAATAATTCAGTAACGGGAAACTGGCGCTCAGCGAGCACTTTCAGCATCTCGGTGCCCACCAGCCCGGTGGCACCCACTACGGCAACTTTCATGAGGGTAGGAAATAAAACTGCGAGCCAGCAAGAGGCCGCTAAAGCAAAGGTCGGCCAGCGCCCGCTAATTATCTGCATATGCGGCCCTACTACTTGGATGAGGCTGCGGTGCTACGCTGCCGCTACCGAGTTGAAGTTGTTCCCCTACTGGTATTACCCACGGCAAGGGAGCTTACTCTGGCATAAAATATTTATAAGAACAATAATAACGGAGATAATCCTAATTTACTATCCACAGTAATTCTTACTGCCGAACTAGACAAGTTTAATTTTATTATAAATATGCAATTTTTAAGCCTTAAAATCAAAATTTTTTACAATTTTGTTCCTTTATCTTTGCCGTTGCTTTATCCCAACCATTTATCATATGAACCTAAAAGTACTATTCACGGCAGTCTTAGTTTTCACTCGTTTTACTTATTCATTAGCGACCGACTACTATTTGAACGCTGCCGGTAATGATGCTGCAGCCGGAACCTCGGCAGCTCAAGCTTGGCGTACTACTGCGCGGGCCAGTGCCGCGCACTTTCAGCCTGGCGACCGCTTGTTACTGGCCGGAGGGCAAACCTTTGACGGTGGTCTCTGGCTACGGAGCAACAGCATGGGAACTGCCAGCAAGCCTATCACTATCCGCTCATACGGCACTGGCCAGGCAATTATACAAAGCGCTGACTCCTACGGGTTTTACGCGCAAAACACCGCAGGAATCGAGTTACATAATTTGCGGTTCGAAGGCTCCGGCCGACTAACGAACAAAAACTCAGGCGTTGTTTTTTACCTCGACTCGGCTGATACCCACTTGAACCATTTGCGCCTCGACAGCCTCGATGTGAGTGGCTACCGCAATGACGGTATTTTGGTAGGCAGCTGGAATGGCCTAAGCGGCTATGCTGACGTGCGGATTACTAATTGCCAAGTGCACGCCAATGGTGAGGCCGGTCTTTGCTCCTACGCTTTTTACCCAGCTACCGGCCTAGCGCACCACGACTGGTACGTGGGGGGTTGCACAGCCTACGACAACGCGGGCCGGGCCGATATCACAAATACGCACACGGGCAATGGCATCGTACTCTCGGGTATCGATGGCGCGCTTGTGGAAAAGTGCGTTGCCTACCACAACGGGTGGCTTAATGCCAATCAAAGTGGCGGGCCAGTGGGCATTTGGGGCTGGAGCTGCAATAACCTCATTATTCAGCTCTGCGAATCGCACCACAATATGTCTGGCACCAGCAAGGATGGGGGCGGCTTTGACCTCGATGGGGGCTGCACAAACTCAGTGCTACAATACAACTACTCGCATGACAACCAAGGCCCAGGCTACCTGCTGGCGCAATTTGGGGGCGCACCCGCCATGCACGACCTGACGGTGCGCTATAATATCAGTGAGAACGATGCCCGGAAGTATAATCAAGGTGCTATCGAACTGTGGTCATCGGGTGACAACGGAGGCATCGTGCGGGCTAACATATACAACAATACCGTCTACCTGGGTGCAACGGCCGATGGCTCAGCACCTTCGGCAGCATATATCACGAGCGATGGCATTACGGCCGTCGCCCTACGTAATAATACGCTGCAAACTGCTCCGGGCCTGCCAGTTCTTATTTCGCGCACCGACGCTGGCGTGCGGCTTGAGGGCAACTGCTACTGGACACCTGGGGCGGCGCTGCAACTGCTTTGGAACGGCACTACCTACTCATCACTATCAGATTGGCGCACTGCCACCAGCCAGGAAACGCTTGATGCCGGTACCCGCCCAACGGGCCTATGCGCTGACCCAAGCATGAGCATCTTCACCACCAGCAGTGCCAACAGCACACTCAGCACGGCCACGGCAGGCTACAACCCAAAGCCTACTTCGGCAGTGGTGGGCGCAGGCCTGCGGCTAACCGTCGAGTTCGGGTTAAATCCTGGCGAACGCGATTTTTTCGGCAATCCTACTCCTGCCAACCAAGTAGCGGGCAACATCGGGGCATCTGAAGCGCGTGCCGCCCCGCTGGCCACTGCTGGGGCTGCTACGCCAACAGCGGCTTGGTGCACTATCTTCCCGACCATCGTGCGCGACGAAGTACACGTAGTAACCGGCCAGCCGGCAGCGCTCGTTGAGGTTCAGCTTTTTGACCTGATGGGCCGCCTCTGCCATCAATGGCAGGTGCCAAGCGGGCAGCTGAGCGCCGACAGCCCGGGGCTAGCACTGCCTACCCTAGCGGCCGGCCAGTATGTACTGCAAGTTGGCTGTGGCACCCGTGTGCAACGCCAGAAGCTGGTAGTGAGCCGCTAGTAAGTCGGTGATGGCTGGGCCACTACCTTAAATGGAATATTGGCAGTAGCTACACTCCCGTGGCCGTCGAATACACGCACGAAGAGGCGGTAAGTTCCAGGCGGCGGCATGCGCACGCGCACCTGCCGCCCGTGCGCCGGCTCGATGCAGCCTAGCACTGCCTCAGGCGGTGTGATGAGCCGCTTGCCCCTGACCTGAGATGGTAACTCGGGCAGCACTTCCCAACGAGTTGTCAGTGAGTCGCCCTCGGGGTCGGCTGCGGTTACTACAGCCGGGTAATACGCGCCGCTGAGCAGCACGGGGCTCATGGTATCAACCACACCCGCCAGCCGCAGCTCAGTAAGGCGGGGAGCCCGGTTGGCGGGGTAATGCCCCTGCCAAAGCTGCTGCAGCTCATCTACCAGCGCAGTTTTTTCGCCGGTAGGCTCAAATAGGCTGAACCAAGTAGGCGTATATTCAAACTTACTGCCCCAAAAGAAGATATAGCTTCCCATGCAATGGCTCGAATCGCGCTGAATCGCCTGCTCGTAGCGCAGACGCATGAAGGCGGCCTTGGCTGTACTGCTTTGTTCTACTGGAGCCTCCCAAGTTGTATTATTAAATGCCTCCCAGAAGCCTCTACCCCCATATTCCGTTACAACGTAAGGGCCATCCCACTGGCTTGCGCGTAACAGCGCCGGTAGTATACGTAGCGGCGAGTAGGTGTTCACCGATAGAAAGTCGAGGGCGGGCACCCACCGCTTAAGGTCGACGGCGTGGTGGGCAAAGTCGGCCTGCGATACCGTGACTGGGTGGTAGGGGTCAAGCTCGTGGATGAGCAGGGCAATCTGATTGAGTGCCTCGTAAAACCGAGGGCTACTAGAGCTAATTTCTAATTCGTTAGCGATATTCCAGCACAATAGCGCGGGGTGGCGGCGATAGCGCAGCACCTGTTCCCGAACGCGCTCAAGCTGAGCCTGTACCTTTGCGGGGTCGTAGTAGCTAAAAGTTTTGCTCTCGAGCTCGAGCGATAAACCTAGCATCACAGTCAGATTTTGCTGCTGGGCTTTATCAAGCAAGGGGGCAGCGTAATCGGTACTCCAGAGGCGGATGGTATTGCCCCCAATTGCCCGTAGCTGTGCCAACTGTTGCACGCCGGCCCCTCCCCGTAAAAAATAAGGCCTACCCCCGCGTAACAGCCGGTAGCCTCGGGGCGTTCGCTGCACCTGCACGGCTACTACCCCGGGTGGCGGATGCGCTAAGTCAGCAGATGACACATGCTCCGGGGAAGCTGGCTGGCAGCCCTGCGCCAGGCCAACCAAGATTAGTCCCAATAAGCAACACACACATGCAACCCAATTGTAGTTTAAAAAAAACTCGGAATACTTTTTGCTACTTCCTTTTAGCGACAACACCATACAATGATAAAATAACGCAAAATTAGTTTCCCCTTCGGCACTAACCTTCGTTATTTATTGAGCAAGACAAAATAAGTCATAATTTATTCAAGTTTTTTTATTGCTTTTCAAATCAATTACCTTTGACATTCGTAACAACGCCCCAACCGGACCGGGCGTTGCTTGCTTACCTGCTCTATCTACCGCTTTGTAAGTTCTTTTTACGCTATTTCGCCAACCCAATTGGCGGTTAATAAACTTTTCCTCTTGTCCAACTTTAATGCTTACCATCTCCATTTTCGGTCTGCAGCACAAAAATTAGGTCGGCGCTGGTTAGCAACGGCAGGTATACTATGCCTGCTGTACATGCTGTACTGGTTTACTCAGATAGCACAGCCAGGTTACGCCCCGCTCTACTGGCTAATGGTGGTTTCGCTCACCTATAAGGTGTTGTGGATACTGCACGAGTGGTTTCACTACGTGCAGATAAGTGCGCCGGTACCCCCTGCATACCCCACCCGCCTGCGCACCGTAGACATGCTCACCACGGCCTGCCCTGGCGAGCCACACGCTATGATTATCGGCACCCTAGAGGCGATGCAGGCCGTGCGTTACCCACATACTAGCTACCTCTGCGATGAGGGTGACGACCCAGTGCTGCGCGCAGCCTGTGCCCGGCTAGGGGTAGTGCATGT
This sequence comes from Hymenobacter sp. BT559, assembly GCF_017571525.1. Taxonomy (GTDB): domain Bacteria; phylum Bacteroidota; class Bacteroidia; order Cytophagales; family Hymenobacteraceae; genus Hymenobacter; species Hymenobacter ginsengisoli. The sequence continues at coordinate 29,936 of NZ_JAGETY010000001.1, forward strand.
GACGCGCCTGCTGAAAACTGATGCCAAAGCGGGCAATATTAATAACGCACTACGCCAAGCTACCGGCGAGCTCTGCGTGGTGCTTGACCCCGACCACGCGCCCACGCCTGACTTTCTGGACCACGTAACCCCCTATTTTGAGGATGACAGTGTAGGCTACGTGCAGGTAGTACAAGCCTATGGCAATCAAGCAGACAGCCTAGTGGCCCGCGGGGCCGCCGAGCAGACTTATCATTTTTATGGCCCCCTGATGATGGGGATGAATGCGTATGACACTGTGCAGGCCATTGGCGCCAACTGCACGTTTCGGCGGGCAGCGCTCGACAGCATCGGGGGCCACGCGGCGGGCCTTACCGAAGATATGCATACCGCCATGCGCCTGCACGCGGCAGGCTGGCAGTCGGCCTATGTGCCGCAGATAGTGAGCCGGGGCCTAGTGCCGTCTTCGCTGGCCGCCTTCTACGCCCAGCAGCTAAAATGGTCACGCGGTGCTTTCGACCTACTTTTTCGAGTATATCCCAAGCTTTTTGGGCGCTTTAGTTGGGCGCAGCGGCTACATTACCTTTTGCTGCCGCTTTACTTTTTATCGGGCGCTATTACGCTGATTGACTTCATCCTGCCTATTCTGTGTCTATACCTGAGCCAGCTTCCCCTAATAACTCGTCTAATTGACCTAGCTCAGTACACGCTTCCCTTCCTCATAGTGTCACTGCTGATTCATCAGCAGGCTCAGCGCTGGCTGCGTGAGCCTAGCGAAAGAGGTATGCACTGGGCGGGAAACTTTTTACAGGTTAGCACATGGTGGGTATATACGCTAGGGCTGCTTTACGCTATAGCAGGAGTACGGGTCCCCTACATCCCCACGCCTAAGGAAGGCCGCCAAAGTAATGAATGGGGGCTGGCCATTCCCAACTTGCTCCTCATTGCGCTTCTGCTAGGTGCCTGCGTCTACGGCCGCAGTGCCGCCCCGGGCTATTATACTAACCTCATGGTGTATTTGGCTTTATTCAACGTGCTGCTGCTAACAGGCGCCGTGGGCCTGGGGCTGCATGAGGTGGTACACTGGCTAAGGCAACGCCTGACTACCCAGCCTCTGCGTTGGTTTACGCTAGCCGTATACCAGGGGCTAGCTCGCATTGGCACAGCACTTTTGCTTGGCGTTCAGCGCTATAGCCCCGGCGCTGCTTTGCTGCTGTTAGTCGCTTTTGGGCTTATTAGTTACCTGCGCCACGACCAACTAAGCCGCCAGCCTAGCGGATGGCTGCTAACCGGCGCTAATAGCGTGCACCTGGGCTGGGCCGCCGACCGCCCCGGCTCGCTGCTTTCTTACCCCGCTAGGCACTGGTGGCAGTTTACGGCATCTGCTACCCCGTACGCCATTGCCGCGCTACCCTTTGCAGCCACTGAGCCCATTCCAGAAGCCACCCGCCAGCTGGCACGCCACCAAGTGCCCCTGCTCAGCTGGGCAGTGCGTAGTGCCGATACCTGGCAGCCCGACTACTGGCTGCCCCTGGCCCGGCAGGTAGCCAGCCTACCGAGCCCAGTAATGCTGCGCCCGAACCTAAGTGCCCCTACTGCTTCGGCCTACCGGCGCGCCTGGCAGCATATGGTCCGCTCGTTCAAGCAGGCCCACGTCACAAATGCCGTCTGGGTCTGGACGCCTGAGGCCACCGACTCCCTTTTTCAGCGGTTTCCTGGCTCGGCCTATACCGACTGGCTGGCCTGCCGGCTGCAAGGCCAAGGCGATATGGCTAGCTACGCTGCCTTGCGCCCGCTGATGGCCCAGGATATTCTCTTGCACGACCTACCAGTATTGCTGCTAGCCCCTACCCCAGCAGCTAATCCCACCCAAGCTGGCCAACGTCTCAGCCAGCTTTACCCAGAGCTGAAGGCCATCGTTTTTGCTTCTCCCCAACGGCTGATGCCTTTAACTGCCCATACCCGGCCCAGCGCGGCCTGCCAATAACCAGCGAGCCAGCTTCGCCCTCGGCCGCTCGGGCGGCTTAAAATATACTTTCAGGAATACGCCCGTACTTAGATGTGCCCTAATTCACCGGGCCATTCGATGAAGTCTGTTTTCCTGCTCTTTTGGCTGTGGCCCATGCTCGCACTAGCCCAGCTCACCGACTCGTTTGCCGATGGCAACTTTACCACTAGCCCCACCTGGACAGGCGACGCCGGTAGCTTCGTAGTAGCCAGCCAGGTGCTGCAGAGCGCCGGGCCGGCCGTTACGGGCACGCAGCTGCAACTCGTGACGCCCTGCCGGGCCAGCACCGGCACCACCTGGGAGTTTTGGGCTAACCTGAAGCTCGCCACCTCCGCCAGCAACCTAGCCGACGTGTGGCTGCTGGCCTCGCAGGCCGACCTCAAAAGCCCGGCCACCAAGGGCTACTTTGTGCGCCTGGGCGGCACCGACGACGAGGTAAGTCTTTTCCGCAAAGACTCGGCCCGCAGCCCGGTATTGGTACTTGATGGCCAGAACGGCACCCTAGCCAGCACCAACAACCTGGTGCGCGTGCGCGTAACCCGCTCGGCACAAGGCCAGTGGACGCTAGCGCGCGACCTCACTGGCGGCCGCGCCTTCGTGGCCGAGGCTAGCCAGCCCACCGACAATACCTACCAGCGCAGCGCCGTGGTGGGCGTATCGCTGCTTTACTCCTCGGCCAATGGCAGGAACTTTTACTTCGACGATTTCAGCGTGACCGATGCCACGGCGCCGCTGCTCGTGCGAGCTGCTGCCACGGATGCCCGCACCGTTGACGTGGTTTTTAATGAAGCTGTAGATGCAGCGGTGGCCGCCGACCCCAGCCACTACCGGTTGGCCACCGGCGCAGTGCCTACGGCGGCCGTGGTATCGCCCCTGAACCCGGCGGTGGTGCGGCTAATTTTCGGGCAGGATTTTGGGGTGGCGAACACACTGGAAGTGCGTCAGCTGGCCGACCTCTACGGCAACGTGGCGGCCGGGCCACTCATAGCCGCCTTTGCCGGCGTGCCCGTGGCGCCCCAGGTGGGCGAGCTGCTGCTCACCGAAATCATGGCTGATGAAACGCCCGTAGTGGGGCTACCGGCTTCGGAGTTTGTGGAGCTTTATAACAACTCGGCTAAAGCACTGAGCCTGCGCGGAGTGCGCTTGCTCAAGCCCGGCAGCACTACCGCCGCCCTGCTGCCCGACACCGCCCGCCTGCTGCCCGGCCAGTACGCCGTGCTGTGCGGCAGCACCCGGGCCCCGCAGTTTGCAGCTTATGGCAAGGTATATGGCCTCACCAACTTTCCTTCACTTACGAATGCCGGCGACCAGCTGGTAGTGCGCGGCCCGGGTGGCACTACGCTCTTCGAAATCACCTACGCCGACACCTGGTACCGCGACCTGCGCAAGGCCCAAGGCGGCTGGACTTTGGAGATGATAGACCCCACTAGCTACTGCGGCGGAGCCACCAACTGGCGGGCCAGCCAGGACCCTAGCGGCGGCACGCCCGGCCGCCGCAACAGCGTGGCCGCCTCCAACCCCGACCGCACGCCCCCTAGCCTGCTCGGCGCGGTAGCCCTCACCCCTACCACCATCCGCCTCAGCTTTGGCGAGAAGCTCGACAGCGCGGCCGTGGCTAGCCCGGCGCTCTACACCCTGCAAAGCAGCACAGGCACCGCGCCGGCCGTGAGCCGGGCGGTGCCTGTCGGGCCCGATTTCCGAGCTGTCGACCTCACCGTGAGCCCGGCGCTGCTGCCCAGCCGGCCACTCACGGTGGCCGTGGCCCGCGCTACCGATTGCGTCGGCAATGCCAGCAGCGCGCTTACCACGGCGGGCGTAGCCTTGCCCGAAACTGCGCAACCCGGCGATGTGGTCGTTAATGAAGTGCTTTTCAACCACGCGCCCGGCGGCGTGTACTTCGTGGAGCTGCTGAACCGCTCGCTGCGCTACGTCAACCTGCAAGGGTATCAGCTTACCAATCAGAAGGCTAGCGGCAGCGGCGCAGCCGTTATCAGCCCTAGCGTGCCGTATGTGCTAGCGCCCGGCAAGCTCGTGGCGCTGACTTCGGACGTGGGTATTTTGCAGGCGCAGTACCCTACCAGCAGCGAGCCGGCTGCCCTGCTGGCCGTGGCTGGCTTCCCGGCGCTGGATAATAGCGCGGGCACCATCTCTATCTACAACGCCAGCGGCGCCGAGCTCGACCATTACGCCTACGACAAAAGCCAGCAGCTGAGCTTGCTAAGCGCCCAGGTTGGGGTAAGCCTGGAGCGCATTCGGGCGCAGGGCCCTAGCGCGGCCAGCAACTTTCACTCGGCGGCCAGCACCGTAAATTTTGCCACGCCCGGCCGGCCCAACTCGCAGGCCCAGGATGCCGTGGGCAACGGCCAGGAACTGAGCATGGCGCCTGAGCTCTTCACCCCCGATGATGATGGCCAGCAAGACTTTACGACGCTTAACTACCAGCTCGACCAGCCTGGCTACGTCGGCTCGGTGACGGTGTACGACGCCCTGGGCCAGCTCACACGCCGCCTGCTGCGCAACGAGAGCCTGCCCACCACCGGCTTTGTGCAGTGGGACGGCCTCGACGAGCACGGCCGCAAGGCCGCCGTGGGCTACTACATCGTGCACGTCGAGCTGTTTCGGCCCAGCGGCGGCGAGCGGCGCGAGTACCGCAAAACGGTAGTAGTAGGCGCGCGCCTATGAGTTATCCTTGATACCTATTTAGCCGCTAAAACCTGGCAAAAATGTGTTTTGGTGGGCATTTGTTTACACGACCGCGACCGCTTCTTTGAGCGTTTCATTTAGCAACGTTACCGGAGCTTCGTCCTGCTACCGCTTCAGGTGAAGGGGGCAGATTACGTTGAACAGTTGCTATATCAGATGTGCCGCGCTACCCTATGAAAATTGCTACCAACCAGGGTCCCGTTTAGCTAGGCTAGCTTCGCCTACTAGCTGAAATTTTACTTTTTGAGGAAAATAAAAGGGATAAGGCACCTAAAATCCGGGAGAGAGATGATAGCCACTCCAGGCTGATTGTCACTTAGTTGAAAGGAGGATTTTCTAGGAAACGCACTGTGCTCGTAAAATTTTCATCTTGAAAATGAGCATGTTAAAAAAAGTTCCGGCTTATCGCTAAATCTTATTTTAAAACCAGTTCCGTAGGTCCGCACGTGGCCGGTAAAGCTTAATTTCCAGCGAAGACTACAGTGCTAATTACTTATTGTCTTTTTGTTGTTTTTGCTTGCGATAAGGCTGACCACCAGCCATTAATTTTTCCAAACCCCTCTCCTATTTCCACATTTTTACATGAAGATTACCTTTTCCACCCTCCTCCTGGGGGCTGGTCTCAGCCTCCAGGGGTTTACCTCTCTGGCTCAGGCCATCGTCGACCCTGAGCTGAAAGCGGCTTTCGTTAGCCAGCCCGTTGCGCAGGTGGTCGTCACCTTTAACGGAACCGGTGCCCCGCTGCCGTCCGAGCTGGCGTTGCTACAGCAGCTTGGCATCACGCAGGGCATCACGTTTCAGGCCCTGCCCATCGCCGGTGTACTGGCAACGGCCGACCAGGTAGCCGCCCTGGCGCAACGCCCCGAAGTACGGTCGCTGTATTACAACAAGCGCCTGACGTACTACGATTACGATGGCACTAACCTGACCGGGGTGCGCCGCCTGCGCCTCGACCCGCAAGTGACGGCCCGCAATAACGGCTCGCCTGTATCGGGCAAAGGCATTGGGGTACTCATCAACGACAGCGGCGTTGACGGCACGCACGACGACATCAAGTACGGCTCGCACTTGGTGCAGAATGCGCTGGGCTCGACCAACCTCAACTCGGTCAATAGCATGCTGCCCGTTTCGTATGTAGAAGGCGTACCCAATACCGATACCAACTCGGGCCACGGCACCCACTGTGCGGGTATTGTGGGCGGCAACGGTTCTAAGTCGAATGGCAAGTACGAGGGCGTGGCCCCGGGCGCGTCGCTGCTGGGCTACGGCTCGGGTGCAACGTTGTTGGTGTTAGATGCCATCGGCGGCTTCGACTACGCCCTGACGCACCAGTTCCAGTATAACATCCGGGTTATCAGCAACTCGTATGGCAGCAGCGGCAAGTTTGACCCCTATGCGCCTATCAACATAGTGACCAAGCAGGTCACCGACCGTAATATGGTAGTAGTGTTTGCGGCGGGCAACTCGGGCCCCGGTGCCGACACGCACAACCCCTACGCCATTGCGCCGTGGGTGATTTCGGTGGGCGCCGGCGATAAGAACGGCCAGCTAGCCGATTTCTCTTCACGCGGGGTGAAAAATGAGCAAGGCACGTTTACGATGGACGGCCAGACCTTCGCCTACCAGAATAAGCCGGTAATTGTAGCCCCCGGCGTCGACGTGGTTTCGACCCGCGCTATTGCCCCGGTGCCGCTGCTGGGTGTCCAAACCGACCAGGCGACCCTCACGGCTACCGAACTCCCCTACTATACCGTGCTGAGCGGCACCTCGATGGCGACGCCGCACGTGGCGGGGGTGGTGGCCCTGCTGCTGGAAGCCAAGCCTTCGCTCTCGCCGCTGCAAGTGCGCCGCGTTATTGAGCAGACCGCCACCAACATGCCCGGCCGCGAGCCCTGGGAAGCGGGCGCCGGCTATATCAACGCCTATGCCGCCGTGGACCAGCTCCAGCGCGGCAGCAACTTTGGCTCGACCGTGAACCTGACGCGCCAGTTCAACAGCAGCGTAAACACGGCCAGCAGCGTGCAGAACTTCACCGTCAACTACAACCCAGCTACCACGGCCAGCAACCAGTTCACGTTTAATGTGGCCTCCGGCGTCAACAGCATCGAAGCCAAGATTACGGCTGGCGGGGTAATGGGCCAGACAGGCAACATCGTCAACCTGATTTTGCTCGAGCCCAATGGTACGCAGCACCGCTCGGGCATTCCCGTGGAGTTTGCCCTCTCGCAGGACCGCAGCGTAGATGTAGCAGCCCCAACCCCGGGCACTTGGACGCTGCAGGTAGCCGGCCTGGACGGCGCCGCCCTGCCCGATACCATTAAAGGCAAAATCACGCAGCTGACCTCGACCGGCACCAGCGGCATGGCCGATATTGTGGGCAACCCCGCCGAAACATCCATTATTGCAGCAGTAAACAGCCGCCTGGTTGATGGCCTGAGCACGGGCTACAAGCCTAATGACCCCCTGACCCGCATTCAGCTGGCCGACTACCTGACGATGGGCCTGGCCGTGCGGCAGTACTACCCCACCACCGGGGCCATGACCTACTCCGATGTCACGGGCAATAACATCCTGCTGGCCGAAGCCGTGTCGGCGCAAGGCGCGGCCCTGCGCGACCGCTACTACCAGTACAATGGCGTCATGCTGCCGACTGCTCCAGGCATTTTCTCGCCCACCGCGACTGTCAACCGGGCTTCGCTGGCCTACTCGCTGGTGCAGGCCTTGGGCTTCCAGCCCAATGCGCTGGCTCGTAGTGGCAAGCCCGTTACGGTGAAAGTGAACGGCCAGGTTATTACGCTCGATGATAACAGCAAAATACCGGCCGGCCTCGAAGGCTACGTAAGCATCGCCCTGGAGCTCAACCTTATCAATGCCTACTACACCGTTATGCAGGGCCCGTATGACTTGCAGCCCACTCTGCACGCCAGCTTCAAGCCGGCCCAAACCGTGAGCCGCGGCGACTATGCCGTCATCATTACCCGCACGTTTGCGCCGTTCAACGCCCTGACGCAGCCGACCAGTGCGTCGGCCAGGACTTCATCTACGCTCACCACGGCCAATGCGGCCGCCCCGAGCACCGAAACAACGGCCTACCCCAACCCCTTCACCGGTAGCACTACCCTGAGCTACTATCTAACCCAGGATAGCCCGGTGAGCGTGGAAATCTACAACACCCTGGGCACTAAAGTGCGCACCCTGCTGGTAGGCAACGAAACCGCTGGCAGCCATCAGCTTCGGTTCGACGCGGGTATACTGGCACAGGGAACCTACCTATTCCAGGTTAAAACCGGCGAAACCACAACCACTAAGCGCCTAGTACTGCAATAAGCCGCTCGGCGCCTGCACGTGCAAACAAAAAAGACCTGTTCGGCCGAACAGGTCTTTTTTGTTTGCACGTGCAGGCGCTCCATCCGGCGGCCGTTAAACCTCCATAGCTTGCCCTTGTCCAACCGCTATGAACACGCAGCAGCTTCAGCATTTGTATTGGCGGGCCGGCTTTGGGCCGCGCCCCCAGGATGTGGCCGCCGGCCTCAGCCCCGCCAAGGCGCTGCGGCAGTTGCTGCACGAGGCCCGCGCCTACGAGCCTATTCCGAGCGCCACGCTAGCCGGCTTTCAGGACCCGCTAGGGGCCGTGATGGCGGTGCCGCCTGGCGTCCCTGCCCCGGCTACTATGGGGGCGGCCGGCCCGGCGGCCGCGCCACCCGCCCCAGCCAGCTCGGCCCAGCCGGGCACGGCTAGCCCGGCCCTACCGCTAGCACCGGTCGATGAGCTGCGGCCACGCTCGGCGCTGGCGCTGCGCCGGGCGGGCCTGCCCCAGCTGCGCCGCGCCGACCTCACGCCCGAGCAGCGCAAGCTGCAAAACGAGAGCATCCGCGATGCTTTTATCAGCATGAGCACGGCCTGGATGGACCGGATGGCCACCTCGCCTGGGCAGCTGCGTGAGAAAGTGGCCTTGTTCTGGCACGGACACTTTGCCTGCCGCACGCGCCGCCCCGACGACTCGCTGGCCCTGCTCAACACCATCCGGGAGAAGGCGCTGGGCAAGTTCCCAGACCTGCTGCTGGCCGTGAGCCAGGAGCCGGCCATGCTGCAATTTCTTAATAATCAGCAAAATCGCAAGGAGCATCCCAACGAGAATTTTGCCCGCGAGGTGATGGAGCTCTTCACGCTGGGCCGGGGAAACTATACGGAGAATGACGTAAAGGAAGCCGCCCGCGCCTTCACCGGCTGGGGCTTCGACGGGCAGAGCCGGTTTGTGTTTCGGGAGCGGCAGCACGACGCGGACCCGAAAACGCTGCTGGGCCAAACCGGCAACTGGGGCGGCGAAGACGCGCTGCGCATTATCATGCAGCAGCCGGCGGCGGCTACTTTTCTGGTCACGAAAATGTACCGCTACTTCGTGAACGACGTGCCCGACCCGGCGCATATCGCGCCGCTAGCCGGGGCGTTTCGCAAAAGCGGCTACGACGTGAGCGACCTGCTGGAGCGGATGTTTTCGGCCGACTGGTTTTACGCGCCCGCCAATACGGGCAGCCTCATCAAGTCGCCGGTGGCGCTGGTGGCCGGCCTGCGCCGCACCCTCAACCTAAAAGTAGACAACGACAAGCAGCTGCTCGGCTACCAGAAAGCGCTGGGCCAGACGCTGTTTATGCCGCCCAACGTGGCTGGCTGGCCCGGCGGCCGCGCCTGGATAGACTCGTCGTCGCTGCTGCTGCGCTTGCAGCTGCCGAGCATCCTGTTCAAGAATGCCGAATTTGCGGTGCGCCTCAAGGACGACGAAAACGACATCACGCCCCAAACCACCGGCAAGGAGCGGCTGGTGAAGAACGCCGAAACCACCCACCTGCCGCTAGCCCCCATTCAGCTGCTGCTGGGCGCGGTGCCGCCTGAGCAACAGCCGCAGCGGCTGGCCAGCTTTCTGCTACAAGCCCCGTTGCGCCCCGAAAACCTGGCCCTGGTGCAGCTAGCCGCGGCCAAGGCCGCTACGCCCGAAGAGCGCCTGCGCAACACGCTGGTGAGCTTGCTGAGCCTGCCCGAGTATCAGCTGGCGTAATTCAAGTTTCAGCCTGCGCTGCCCTTTCCCTGCCACTGCCGCGCTATGCCCGCAATGGCAGAAAATTACCTAATTAGCACTTAACTATCAGTTTATTATGCAACGCCGCCAGTTTCTGCAAGCTTCTGCCCTCGCCAGCACCCTGCTGCTGGTGCCCAAGTTTTTGCACGCCCTCGACCGGCCCGAAACGGCGCTGGCGGCCCGGCTGCGCGATGCCCCCGGCGGCGCGGCACGGCGCCTGATTGTGGTGCAGCTGGGCGGCGGCAATGATGGCCTGAATACCCTCGTGCCGTATCGCAACGACTTGTATTACAAGGCCCGGCCCACGCTGGCACTCAAGGAGGCCGATGGCCTGCTGCCCCTCGGCGACGAGCTAGCCCTGCACCCGAGCATGAAGGGATTGAAAGGGCTGTTTGACCAGGGGCAGGTGGCTATTTGCAACGCCGTGGGCTACCCGAATCCTGACCGCTCGCACTTCCGCTCGATGGATATCTGGCAGACGGGCTCGGGCTCGGAGCAGCTGCTGAGCACCGGCTGGCTGGGCCGCTACCTCGACAGCACCTGCGCCGGCGGGGCCCCCGCCTACCAGGCCCTTGAGCTCGACGACACGCTGAGCCTGGCCCTGAAGGGCGCCACCCGCAATGGCTTGGCCCTCAAGAACCCTGGCAAGTTTCACCAGCTCACCCAGAGCCGCTACCTAAGCGCGCTGAGCCAGGAAAAAGCCGCCGCGCCGGCCGGCTCGGAGCTCGACTACCTGTATAAGACCCTAGCCGAAACGGCCTCGTCGGCCGACTATCTCTACGACAAGTCGAAGATTCACACCAGCACGGCCACCTACCCCAATACCGACTTTGGCAAGAGCCTAAAAACCACCGCCGAGCTGATTGGCTCGGGCGTAGAGTCGCGGGTGTACTACCTGGCGCTCAGTGGCTTCGACACCCACGTGCGGCAGCACGAGCAGCAGAGCCGCCTGCTGGGCGAGCTCTCGGACGGGCTAGCCGCACTGGCCGCCGACCTGCAAAAGAGCAACGAGTGGAACAACACCTTGGTAATGGTATTCAGCGAGTTTGGCCGCCGCGTGACCCAGAATGCCAGCAATGGCACCGACCATGGCACCGCCAACAACGTGTTTTTGCTAAGCGGTGCGCTGCGCAAGCTGGGCCTGCTTAACCAGCCCGCCAGCCTCCAGGACCTTGACCAGGGCGACCTGCGCTACCAGCTCGACTTTCGCAGCCTGTATGCCAGCATCCTCACCGACTGGCTAGGGGCCGATGACAAGCTGGTGCTCGGGCCAGGGATAGAAAAACTGGCGGGGCTGGTGTAGCAATGGGTGAATGAGCGAAGGGGTGAATGAGTGAATGACTTTGCACGACATTCACTCATTCACCCCTTCGCTCATTCACCCATTGCCTTAAATCGGCACGTTGAAGCCGAAGCCGTAAATCAGCTGCGCTGAGCCGAAGTGGTGCGTAACGCGCCCCAGGCGGTCGGCGCCGATGTAGCTATTGGTGTAGCGCGCATAGGCGCCCTGAAAATCAGTATTCAGGAAGAAGTAGCGGTAGAGTTCCAGGCGCAGGCCAGCGCTAGCCCCGGCTACCCAGCCTTCGTAGTGAAACGGCCCTTCGGCGTGGCTGGTGAAGATGCTAGAGATGGTGTAGGAAATCATGGGCCCACCGCCCACCTTGCCGATAGCGCTTAGCACCACGTGCCGACCGGCCGCAAGGCTGTGGCGCTTCACTAGGTTCACCATCAAGTAGTTGTTGCCGTTGGTGTGCTGCAAGTGCACGAAGTCGGGCGTTACGAGCGTGTCGCGGTCGAAGCGGAAGCCCCGGATTTCGCCCGATACGCGCATGGTCTGGTAGTCATCGACCACGTACTTGAGGTGGTTCCAGCTTACCTCGATGCCTAGGTCGTGCTTGTCGTGAAACATGTAGCCCACTGTGAGGTCGTACTGCGGCACGGTGAGGTTGCTGAGCTTCCAGAAGTCGCTCATGCTAGGGTGGTCGTGGGCTACGGCGTTGTGAAACGTAAAGTCGTAATCGTCCGACTTATCATTTCGAAAGCGAATATCCGACTTGGTGTACCAGTCGCGGTTGTAGCTCCAGTTGAGGTAGATGCTGCCGTGGTCGTGGGCCTTGGGCGAAAAGCTGCTCAGGATAGCATTGGGCACGGGCGGCGCCGTTTGGGCCTGCCCCACGCTGGCCAGGCCCAGCAGGCCAGTCAGCAGTACATAGTTTTTCATTATAGCGGATAGAAACCCCTGCCGGATGCGCAAGGCCGGTACAAAGTTACTGCCGAGGTTCTTTCCTGCCGAGGTAATCAGGGAGCGCCAACCTGGAGAGCAGATGTAGCATCGCCTAGCAGGCTAACCACTTGCCGGGTAAGCGCACTGCCAAGCGAGCTTTAGCAGCAGCCACAACCGAGCCTACAAGGCATAGGAGTGCGGAAGCTTCCCATTTTCATTTTACATTCATAGCTTTGCCCAGTCGCCTCAGCTCCTCTTGGCTGGGGTATTTCTATTTTCTTTTTTACACCCTTTCTGCATGAAAGTAACTTTACCAACCCTTTTGCTTGCCAGCACGGCGCTGCTGAGCTCCTGCGCCTCTATCGTGAGCCATTCTACCTGGCCGGTAGCCTTAAGCAGCGCGCCCGCCGGTGCCAGCGTTTCGGTTGTGGACCGCGGCGGCCGAGAAGTGTATGCGGGCACTACGCCCGCAGCAGTGCAATTGAAATCTGGCGCTGGCTTCTTCCAGCGGGCCAAATACACTATCAAGTTTACCAAAGCGGGCTTTGCTACTCAAACCATTCCGCTCGAAGCCAATGTAAATGGCTGGTATTTTGGCAACCTCTTCTTTGGCGGCTGGATTGGCATGCTCATCGTAGACCCCGCCACTGGCGCCATGTACCGCATTCCGCAGAAAGACGTGCAGGTGGCACTAGCCCAAACCACGGCCTTTGACCTGAACCCCACCGCCCCCACTGGCCTGCGTATTGTCTCGCTCGATGAGGTGCCCGCCACTGTGCGTACCCTGATGGTGAAAGTGCAGCCTTAAGCTGCCAGCAGGCAAGGTATTGCGCACTAAAAAAGCGCTGGCTCCCGGGTCAGCGCTTTTTTAGTGCGCAAGGGCTGCTTCGGCCAGCGCCAGCACGGCCCGGCGCGTCGCCTCGGGCTGCTCCAGATACGCCTGGTGGCCACTGCCTTCCAGAAAAAGCGCGGCCCCGGTGGGGGCTAGCGCGGCCTGGGCTACCGAGTCGGCCAGGGGCACGGCCACGTCGTGCTTGCCGGCCACCAGCAGCACCGGAAACTCGGCTTCGCGCAGCACGGCGGTGCGGTCGGGGCGGGCGGCCATGCCGCGCAGCGCGCCGGCAATGGTGGCTTCGGGCGTGGCCTTGCCAATGTCTTCTAGCAGGCTTAGCGCTTCGGGCAGGCGGTCGCGGTTGGCTGGGGCAAACAGTGGCCGCACGAAGCTGTCCATAAACTTTTCGAGGCCGTGGCGCTCCACAAAGCCGATGTTCTTCTCACGGTTCTGGCGCTTTTCGTCGGTGTCGGCGTAGGCAGTAGAATTAATGAGGGCTAGCCCGGCCACGCGGTCGGGGTATCGCTCGGCCAGGGCCAGGGCCACGTAGCCACCCATGCTGTGGCCTACTACCAGCACCGGGCCGGGGCAGCCCTTCTGGTCGAGGTAGCTCACCACGTAGCGCGCCTGGGCTTCCATGCTAAAGTCGGGCACTGGAGCGCGGTTGGTGCCGTGGCCCAGCAAATTGGGCGTGAGCAGGCGGTAGCCGGCCGGAAAGGGCCTAGTAAAGTCGGTCCAGACCTCGCGGCTTTCGGCAAAGCCGTGGAGGAAGAGAATGGTGGGCAGAAGGCTAGCCATAAAGATGTGAAGCAACAAGCAGGGGCAAAAGTAGATGCCGCCCCCGCTAGGTGCCGCCGGGCCGCAACCTTCGCCACCGATTCGCAGTTGGGGAAGTGGCTTGTTTAAAGCTTATTTCGCCTCGTCATTTTCTTACTCCTTCCTATGCGTTTCTTTTCCCCTCGTTTGCTGCTGGCTACTTCGGCCGTGGCGGGCAGCCTGGCGCTACTGGCCAGCAACCCCCACACCCCTAGCGTAGCTCCCGACCCCGACAATGCCGGCCTGAAGCTGCCCGCCGGCTTCGGAGCGCTCAAAGTGGCCGAAACCGGCGGCCGGGCCCGTCACATCGCCGTCACGCCCCAGGGCATTATCTACGTGAAGCTCAACAAGGTGAAGGATGGCAAGGGCATCCTGGAATTGAAGCCGCAGGCCACGGGCAAGGCCACCGTGACGGGCGGCTTCGGCGACTACGGCGGCACCGGCATGTACGTGAAAGACGGCTACCTCTACGCCTCTTCCGACCACAACGTGTACCGCTATAAGCTTGATGCCAAGGGCGAAGTAACCGACCCTAACAAGGGCGAGCTGCTGGTGCGCGGCCTGAAAGTGGGCAGCCAGCACGAGTCGAAATCCATCGTGCTCGACAATGCCGGCAACCTCTACGTGAACATCGGCGCCTACGCCAACGCCTGCCAGGAGCAAGACCGCACGCGCGGCTCGAAGGGCATCCCCAACTGCCCCATTCTGGACTCGGCCGGCGGCATCTGGCAGTTTAAGGCCAACCAGGCCAACCAGACCTACAAAAACGGCACGCGCTACGCCACCGGCCTGCGCAACGTGGTGGGCCTCGACTGGAACCAGCAAGACAACCAGCTCTATGTGATGCAGCACGGCCGCGACCAGCTCGCCGACAACTGGCCGCAGTTTTACAACGAGAAGCAGTCGGCCGTGCTGCCCGCCGAGTGCATGTACGCCCTCAAGCAGGGCGACAACGCCGGCTGGCCCTACACCTACTACGACCAGCTGCAGCACAAAATCATGCAGGGCCCCGAGTACGGCGGCGATGGCAAGAAGGAAGCCACCGGCAACTACCTCGCTCCCGCTGCTGCCTACCCCGGCCACATGGCTCCCGATGGCCTGCTCTTCTACACCGGCACCATGTTCCCGGCCAAGTACCGCAACGGTGCCTTCATCGCCTTCCACGGCTCCTGGAACCGCGCCCCCGAGCCCCAGGCCGGCTACTACGTGGTGTTTCAGCCCTTCGTGAATGGCAAGCCCAGCGGGCAGTGGGAAGTATTTGCCGACAACTTCTCGGGCTCGGCAGCCAAAACGGCCGCTGGCCGCGCCGACCACCGCCCCTGCGGCCTCGCCCAGGGCCCCGACGGCTCGCTCTACGTAAGCGACGACTCGAAGGGCACCATCTACCGCATCGTGTATAACGCTAAGAAATAATGATTTTCAAACAAGCTTTCCTGGCGCTAGCCCTGGCTGGCGGCGTGCTCTCGCTGCAAGCCCAGCACCGCCCGGCCCCCAAGAAAACCGCCGCCAAAGCCGACCCGGCTATGGCGGCCTCCATCAAGCGCGGCGCGGTGGTGTATAAGAACGTGTGCATTACCTGCCACCAGGCCGACGGCGGCGGCGTGCCCAACATGAACCCGCCGCTCATCAAAACCCAGTACGTGCTCGGCGACAAAGCCCGGCTAGCCCACATTGTGCTGGCCGGCCTGGCCGAGCCCATCGAAATCGACGGCAACGACTACAAGCAGCACATGCCCGCCCAGAACTACCTCACCGACCAGCAGGTGGCCGACGTGCTCACCTACGTGCGCAACAGCTTCGGCAACAAGGCCAGCGCCGTGCAGGTAGCCGAGGTGAAAGCCGTGCGCGCTACGCTACCTAAGTAACTGCTGCTAAACCCTTACACGCGGCGGCTCCGGTAGGCGGGGCCGCCGCGTTGTAGTTTTGGGCAAAACGGTCAGAGTTACCGCTATACCTGTTTGCTGCTAAATGATTACGCCACAGCGTCGGCCTTACTTCTACTCTATCGGCATTGGGTTATTATACGCGCTCATCGCGCGCTTTGTATTTGACCGCCATCTTATCCCTCATAACGATTTTCTGCTTTCTGTGAGCTTTCTACTGCTCACACCGATTGCGCTCGGGGCTGTTTCGGCCCACTTTACGCCTGATGAGGCGAGCGACTCCTGGCGTAGCTATTGGGCACCCTTCCTGAATACATTGCTGTTCTTGACAACTGCCCTAATTTTTCATTTAGAGGGGATGATTTGCGTCATCATTCTTTTCCCGTTGTTTCTGGGGCTAGGGCCGGTTGGGGTAATGTTTTACGATATTTTCGCCAAGCCCCGTTCCGACTCGCGCAATAAAACGCTGGTAGTAGCCGCATTTGCCTTGCTGCCTTTCGTGGCGGCGCCACTTGAAAACCAATTTACTACGCCCGACAATTATCATCGGGTTGAGAACTCGGTGGTTATCGCTGCGCCAGCGCCAATAGTCTGGCAGCACATTATCCGCGTCGCACCCATTCAGGCGGCCGACCTGGGCCCCAGCTTTATTGATGCTATTGGCTTTCCCCGGCCTGTCGAAGCTACGCTTACCCACGAGGGGCTAGGCGGCGTGCGGCACGCCACGTTTGAGCACGGCGTTGAGTTTATCGAAACCGTAGACGACTGGCAGCCGCTACGACGACTGTCGTTTGGCATTGAGCCCAATACGGCCACCATCCCACCCACGACCTTTGATGAACACGTGACAGTAGGCGGCAGGTTTTTCGACGTGCTGCGCGGCACCTACGAGCTTCAGCCCGCTGGCCCTGGCCGCACCCGGCTTGTACTCTACAGCCAGCAGCGCGTCAGCACCAACCTCAATTGGTATGCTAGTCTCTGGACCGATTTTGTGATGAGCGAGATTCAACAGCGCATTCTCACGGTGCTTCGGCACCGGTGCGAAGCGTCAGCGGCGATAGTGGCAAGGTAAGCAGTTGGCTCCTGGCTGCTTGTCGGCGGGCCTAGCCACGCCAGAACTCCCCGAGGCTTTCCGCGTACATTTTGGCTAGCCTTATTACTCAGCTTATGAAAACGACGATTCTGCTAGCACTCATTCTCAGCAGCGCTACGCTCGCCCACGCCCAAACTACCCCTAGCTCCACCCCCGCCGCTGGCGCTGCCCAGGCTGCTTCGGGCACCAAAAACGTGGGCAGCGACCGCGCCGACGCGCCCCAGGCGCCGGGCATGCAGGCGGCGCCCATCTCATCGGGGCGCCTGCACAGCACCAAAGCCCACACCCGGCGCGGCGCCCGCAAGGCGACTAGCCGGACGATGGCGCCCAAACAATAAGCACCGTCGAAGCTAGCCGATAACCTTTTGCCGCGTCCGAGCTTTTAAAAGCCGTATTCACTCCGCAGTTTTCAGCTATGGCCGGTTCCGAATTTCGCCGCGTTTTTCAGGTTATTGATGGCAACAAGAAGCTCGTCGGCGACGGCTTCGACGTGACCAGCCCCATGCCGGGGCCGCGCATCCGGCAGCTCAGCCCCTACCTGCTCATCGACCACATCGGGCCGATGCAGATAGCGCCTACCGACACGCCGCTCGGGTCGCCGCCCCATCCGCACCGCGGCTTCGAGACGGTTACCGTTGTGTACGATGGCTACCTGGCCCACCGCGACACGGCCGGCCACGATGGCACCATTGGCCCCGGCGATGTGCAGTGGATGACCGCCGGCGCCGGCCTGCGCCATGCCGAGATGTACGACCGCGACTTTGCCCGGCGCGGCGGCAAACTCGAATTGCTTCAGCTCTGGGTGAACGTGCCCAAGGCCGACAAGCTGGTGCCGCCCAAGTATCAGGAGCTGCGCGCCGCCAGTATCCCCAGCGTGCCGGTGCCGGGCGGCCAGGGCAGCATTCGGGTCATTGCGGGCAGCTACGGCGGGGCCACTGGCCCGGCCAGCACGTTTTCGCCGCTCACGCTGCTCGACTTACAGCTAACGAAGGGCGATGACTTTGCGCTGACGCTGCCCGCGGCCTACAACGTGGGCCTCTACGTGGCGCGCGGCGCGGTGCTGGTAAACGGCGACCGCCCCGCCAAAACGCAGCAGCTCGTAGTGCTGGGCTGGAACTCGACCGATGTACAACTCACGGCTTCCGAAGACAGCCTCGTGCTGGTGCTGGCCGGCGCACCTATCGAAGAGCCCCTAGCCACCTATGGCCCCTTCGTGATGAACACGAATGAGGAGTTGATGCAGGCCATCGCCGACTTTGAGAGCGGCAACATGGGCAAGTTTCCGGAGGACGAGTAGGGCTAGCGGCCTCTTTTAATCAGATACAAAACCCCGTCTGGCATGCTGACGGCGTTTGTAAGAGCATACGTCAAAATACTTTAAGCCAAAGCAGGAAAGTAAGCTGAACGTAACACCGCTAGCTCCACAGCGGTATGTGTAGCAAGCCTTTCCGCCACTTCCCTATGCCCGACTTGTTGACTTCCGATACCTCGCGCCGCGAGTTTATGCGCACGCTTTCGCTGGGGGCTGGGGCCTCGCTGCTGGGTGCCTCGGCGCTGGCTAGCCCTCTCGACTGGCTGGCGCCCGAGCGCAAGCTGGGCGTGGCGCTGGTGGGCCTCGGCAACTATAGCACCGGTCAGCTAGCCCCCGCTTTGCAGCAAACGAAGTATTGCCAGCTGGCAGGCGTGGTTACAGGCTCGCCGGCCAAGGCGGCCCAGTGGCAAAAGCAGTATGGCATTCCGGCCAAGAACTGCTACGACTACCAGACGTTTGACCGCATCATCGACAACCCGGCCATCGACATTGTGTACGTGGTGCTGCCCAATGCCCTGCATGCCGAGTACGTGGTGCGGGCGGCACAGGCCGGCAAGCACGTCATCTGCGAAAAGCCGATGGCAACTTCGGTAGCCGATGCCCGGCGCATGATTGCGGCCATGCAGAAGGCTGGCAAGAAATTCAGCGTCGGCTACCGACTGCACTTCGAGCCGCACAACCAGGCCATGATGCGCCTGGGCCAGACACAGGCCTACGGCAAAATCACCCACCTGGCAGCCGACAACGGCTTCCGGTTTGGCAGCGGCGGCACGCCCTGGCGCCTCAATAAAAAGCTTAGCGGCGGCGGCCCGCTCATGGATATGGGCATTTACTGCCTGCAAGGCTGCCTCTATACCAAGGGCCAGGTGCCGGTTTCGGTCACGGCCAAATTCACGCCCGAAACGGGCACCGGCATTTTTAAAGAAGTAGAAGCTGGCCTGAACTGGCAGCTGCGCTTCGCCGACGGCTCGGTGGCCGACTGCCGCACCAGCTACACCGAAAATGTGAGCCGCCTGCGCGCCGAAACCGCCAATGGGTGGTTTGAGCTCGAGCCAGCTTTCGGCTACGGCGGGCTAGCGGGCCGCACCAGCAAAAACGACGGCCTGCTCAACCTGCCCAACATCAACCAGCAAGCCGCCCAGCTAGACGACTTCGCCCAGTGCGTACTGCTGAACAAGCCCACCCGCGTGCCCGGCGAAATGGGCCTGCGCGATGTGCAATTGCTGGAAGCCATTTACCGCGCCGCCGAAACCGGCCAGTCGGCAGCTACTACGGATGTAGTACAGCTTATTGACCGAGTAAAGCCTTAGCAGAATCTAACCACGATACTTAGCGCTTAAATAAATTATTGGAATTTTTATAAAAAAAGCCTCCATAAAAATGAATGCTTTTTTTATTAGCGCATTTAAGTAATCTTGCTAGGATACAAGTGAAATAAAGTTTTTATTTGCTGAATAATACAGTTGTCCAATTTATTAATTTGCCCACAGCAAAGCTTCATTCTTAAATTAGCCAAATGCAATCGCATATTAGTACAAGTCCAGGCCTTATTAGCTCGTTTTCGAGAAAGCTGCTAGCTTATGCTACACAGCATGAACACAATGCAAGCTTAAACTTTGCAAACAAGCATTCAGGTAGCGCTAGCAATAAGTGTGAACGGCTGGCCTGGCAAAAAATAAATTGCGTGGAAACAGGCTCTTTGGAAGCTAGTATAGCCGTGTCGGCTAAGGCCTCCTTGGACGTGTTTTTGACAACCTTACAGCAGGAGCTCCATTACGAATATCGCTTTCAAAGGGCAACTCCTACCGCGGACTGGAAGCTCGTGCAAAGCTGGAGCCCCACCGACTATTAAGGCCTAGCGGGCCGGCACCGGAAACTTCAAAAACACGTCGGCTACGCCTTTGTCAATCTGCTTGGCAGCCTTGGCAGGCGCCCGCGATAAGATGGCCGACGTGGTGCCCTGCCACACCAGTTCCTTGCGGGCGGCATCGACCAGGTCGATGGTGGCGGTGCCTTCCTGGTACTGGCCCACCGGAATGTCGCCGGCCTCCCAGTGGTAATTGCGCTGCCCGATGTAGTAGGGCGCACCATCGGTCCGGAAGTTGGCCTGGCGGGTTTGGGTGCGCGTTTCGGTCACCATGCCAATATTTACCCACAGGTCGGGCCGGGCGGCTTTCTGAAAGCCACGGGCTTCCAGTTGGCGCGTCACGGCGCGCTTGAGGTCGAAGATGTTGGAGCCCGAGTTTATGAATGCCGAGTCGTTGCGTGCCGTCTCGTCCATAAAGTTATAAGTATGGTAGCGCGACAGGTCTACGCCGGGGCGGCCATCAACCCGGGTTGTGGCCTGCTCCGATGAGCAGCCGGCTAACCCTAGCGCGAGCAGCGGCCAATACTTTTTTACAAACGGGCGAAGCACGGGCATAAGCTACAGTTTATTAGCAACAGCAGGCTGCTAAGTCTTTTTTATACGCACCGCCGCCGTCGCGTGTTGGGAAGCAGGAACTACGGGCCGCCCAGACGCCCTAGGCTGGCGGAAATACCACCCGAAACGAGGTACCCAGGCCTTCTATCGAGTTGACTTCTACTTCAAGGCGGTGCAGCTCGGCAATGGTTTTGACGATGGAGAGCCCCAGGCCGTAGGAGTCGGCATCGGCTGCGGCACCCTTGTTGAAGCGCCGAAAAAGGGTGGCTAGCCGCTCGCTGGCAATGCCCAGGCCGGTATCGCGCACTTCGAGCTCGTAGCGGCCATCGGGGGCGGGGCGGTAGCCGCCGCGCACCAGTACGTCGCCGCCAGGGCGGTTGTACTTGAGGGCGTTGTTGACGAGGTTGAAGAGCAGCGTAAATAGCAGGCCACGATTGGCTCCATTTAACTGATAGTCAGGCTCTACCTGTTGGTCGAGGCGCAGCTCCAGCACGGCCAGCCGCTCCTGAGCCTCGTCGGCCACCTCGGCCACCAGGGCAGCCACCGACACGGTATCGGTGCGCTCAAACTGGTCATTTTCAATCTTTGAGATGAGCAGCAAGGACTTGATAATGGCCCGCAGGCGGTACACCGTGCGCTGCGACTCTACCACGCGCAGCTGGTTTTCCTCGCTCAGGGCCTCGTCGCCGAGCATGTTGTCGAGGCGGTATTGCAGCGTGGCCAGGGGCGTGAGCAGCTCGTGCGAGGCATCGGCGATAAACTTGCGCTCCTTCTCAAACGAGAGGCGCACGGTGGTCATCATCTCGCGCAGGCTCTGGTCGAGGTAGCGAAAGTCGTCGGTGCTGGTGCCAATGGGGTCGAAGTTGAACGCCGCCGGGTGGCGCACATCGCGCAGCCGCCGCCGGATAATGGTGCGCAGCGGCTCGACCAGGTAGCGAAAAAACGCCAGGTCGGCCAGGGTAGTGAGCCCCACGGCCACCACCAAAATGAAAAAAGCGTAGCGCCGAAAGTTGCGCTCGGTTTCGCCGATGCTGCCCACGCTGCGCCCTATTTCGAGCAAGTAGTGGCGACCCTGCTGGGCAAAGGAGTAGCTCAGCACGCGGTAAGTCACAATCTCGTCTTCCACGGCCCGCTTCGAGTCCTCAATCACGTTGATATTAGGGCCGGGCGGAATCTCTTCGAGCGAGATAAACTCCTCCTTGAGCAGGTTGTAGCTGCCGTATGATTTTTGCCCGCGCTCGATAAACGCCGACACACCCTGGCGGTACACTAGGCGCAACACCTTGTCTTTGGTCTGGGCCAGCCGCTGGTCGGTGGTGAGCAGGGCTAGCCGGCTCATCGTTCCCGGCAGCACGCCCACCAGCAGCAGCACAATGGCCACCCGCGACAGGGCGTTGAACAACGAAAACTTGGTGCTGAGCCGCAACGCCGGGACGAAGTAAGAGTTGAGTACGAAACCGGCCGCAAGTTGCACCCCGCACCGGCAACCGAGCGGCCCCGCGCCTACTTGAGCGTAGCGCGGTAGCCGAGCCCGCGCACCGTTTCGAGCCAGTCGGTGCTGGCAAAGCGGCCGAGCTTTTTGCGCAGGTTTTTGATGTGGGCGTCGATGTAGTTGGAGTCAAAGCCCGTGTCGGGCAAATTGCCCCAGATGTGCTCGCTCAGCTGCAGGCGCGTGAGCACGCGGTTGCGGTTGAGCACCAGGTAAGCCAGCACATCAAACTCTTTGAGCGACAAGGTAATCAGCTCGCCTTGGTGCAGTACCCGGCGGCTTTGCACATCCAGCTCAAACTCGCCCATCGGCACCAGCGGCTTGCTCAGGCCAAAGCGCCGCCGCGTGATGGCGTGCATACGGGCCAGCAGCTCGGGCAGCGAAAACGGCTTGGCCAGGTAGTCATCGGCGCCCATCTCCAGCCCCCGGATGCGGTCTTCCACGGCGCCGCGCGCCGTGAGAATGATGATGGCCGCCGCCAGCCCATTCTCCTTAAACTCGGCCAGCAGGGCTAGCCCGTCGGTATCGGGCAGGCCCAGGTCGAGCAAGATAAAATCGAAGGGCATATCGGCCGTGGCCTGGCTGGCATCCTGACCATTGCGGGCCACGGTGCAGGCAAAGCCGTGCTGGTGCAGGAAAAACGCCAGCTCCTTGGCCAGCGCCCGCTCGTCTTCTATTAGCAATACGGTCACGAAGCAGAAAGTAAAATCAGGTAATCAGTCTTATCACTAGCGAGTTGGCGCAAGGCATCTTTCAATGAGCGGGCTAGGGCCGCCGGGCTCAGAACGTGACCGAAACGGTGGCTGTGACATAAGAGCGGGCCGTAGAATCGTCGTCGGGCAGCACATTTACGGGCACGAGGTAGCGGTAGGCTACTTCTGCGGCTACCTTGCCCTGGCTGTAAGTAAGCGGCAGGCGCAGCTCGTAGGCCAGCACGTCGAAGCGCGTGGAGATAGTGGTGGTAGTCGGCGGCCCGCCATTGCCGCCCCCGCCGCCTTTGCCGTGGCTTTTGGCGTTGTTGCCGCGGGCAGTTTGCTGCCTCACGCTGGTTTCGGCAAAGTTTTGGGTACCAGCGGTAATGCTGAGCTTGGGCTCGGTCGAGAGCGTGGCCTTGCTGAAGGTTTTGAGGGCGATGTAGCGCGAGTTGTCGAGCACCAAAAAGCCATCGCGCGAGTCGGGGCCAAATAAAAACGCGGCGTTCAGGCGGGTGTACACGAAGCCCCAATCGTAGCCCAGGTAGCCCTCTAGCGAGTTGGCGACGCTGGATTTGATGAGCGGACTATTGGCCGGAAAAAAGAAGTGCGCGTAGCTGATGGAGGCATCGAGCTGCTTAGTGAGGTCGCCATCCCAACCTACCGAGAGGTCGGCCTCATCCACGGCGGCGGTGGTATTCAGCAGGTTATTGGCCTGCAGCGAGCCCCACACGCCGACTTTGCTGGTGTAGGCCAGGGCGGCGCTCAGGTATGGGTAGGGCGTGCTTTGGGTGCGCCCGTAAAACGCCGAATTGCTGCCGTAGCCTAGCGAGGCGGCCAACGACCCATGGGTAGCCGGGGGCGCATCAGCAGCCGGCGCCGGGCTAGGCGGTGCTTGCTGCCCAAAGGCCAGGCCTAGCGGCAGTAGTACGAACGCAGCAAGCCGGGCACAGCCGGCGGCGAAATGTAGCTTGTTGTGCAAATCGTGGGGGTTTTCGCTAGCAGCTGAGTTAATGGCCATGCATGTGCAGCGCTGGCCCCCGTCCAATCTGAGGCCCTCGGGCGCCGCCGGCGGCGCCACGCGGGGCGCGGGCACTGCGGGGCGCGCGCGCAGCGGGCGCCGGAGCGGCCTCTTCCGGGCCCGGAGTGGCTTCTTCTACCCGCTCTGGCTTGAGCTTGCGCTCGGTTTGGGGCACCGCCTTCACGGGCCCCTCCGAGCTGCCCGGCACGGTTTGGGCCGCTGCCGAAGTGCTTACCAGGCAAGCAACCAGCAGGCTGGCCCACGAGGCGTTAGGGTTCATACAAGGAGTGCACTAGAAGATTAGCAAACAAAAATACTGCTTACCTTAATTGCCAGCTACCACCTTTGTAGGCCGGTAGCTGGCAATTAAGGTAATATACAACGGATATAGAAGCGGAATAATGTCTAGTAACGATAACTCTTTAAAGAGAGGTGGGCGGGCAGCGTCCTCGCTGGTGGCCGTGCCGGCGTTTCGAAACCCGGAAAGCGGCTGCCTGGCTTTCTGCGGCCAGGTGGCCTAGTGCCCGTGGCCGTGACCGGCCAAATGGGTGCGGCCAGCCGCATTTTGGTGGGTGCCGCCGGGGGCCATGCGCGGGGCGCGGGCACTACGAGCGGTGCTGGGGCGAGTCTGGTCGGTTTTGGCCACGTTGCGGATAGCCGCGCCTTTAGCCGCACCGGTGAGCGTGGTGGCACTTTCCTCGGCCTTTACTACCTGGCCGTGGTTGACGGGCGCCGTGGCAGGGCGGGTACCTTCTGCCACTTCCTCGCTGCCTTTGGCCGGCCTAGCGGGGCGGGTAGGCGTAGCAGCGTGGCCACTGGCCTGCGAAGCAGCTGGCGAAGTCTGGGCCGACGCAGTGAGCGCAGCTAAAGCCGCAATGGCGGCGAGCATACTTTTTTTTATGTGCATACAAGGGGTTCGTAAGGGAAGCGAAACAAGCTGCAATTGCGACCGCTAACCTACTGGCCTTGGATGATAGCACTATGATAAGATGCTACTTCAGGTGCCGTGCCGTCCGGCTACCGGCGCTGGTTTTTTGACGCACCCGCTAGTCGCTTTTTTGCGCGAGCGGCACTGGCAGCGCCTACTTGAAAAAGCGCTAAAAAAGCCCGCCAGCTTCTGCTAGCGGGCTTCTGCTTAAGCCAGCGGCTACGTAGCTGCAGCGCTTTAGATTTTATCGAGCGTGGCCATATCCTCAGCCGAAAGGTGAATGTCGGCCGTTTTCATGTTTTCCTCCAGGTGCTTCACCTTCGAAGTGCCGGGGATGAGCAGGATGTTGGGCGAGTGGTGCAGCAGCCAGCTCAGGGCAATTTGCTGCGGGGTGGCGCCGTGCTTTTTGGCTAGGGTATCGAGCGCGGCCAGGGCCTCTTTGTTGCCGCCCGAGAGCGGATACCACGGAATGAAGGCCATGTTTTGTGCGCGGGTGTAGTCGAGCACGGCTTCCCACTTGCGGTTATCGACCGAGTACATATTCTGCACCGATACCACCGGGAAAAACTCCTGGGCCTTTTTAATTTGGTCGACATCAACCTCGGACAGGCCAATGTGCTTTACTAGGCCCTGCTGCTGGGCTTTTTGCAAGAACTTGAATGTATCCTCCATCGGCACGTTTGGGTCGATGCGGTGCAGCTGGTAGAGGTCAATCTGCTCGACTTTCAGGCGCTTGAGGCTGCCGTGCAGGGCTTCTTCGAGGTGCTTGGGGCTGGCATCGACGGGCCACTGGTTGGGGCCGGTGCGCAGCAGGCCGCCTTTGGTGGCGATGATAACCTGCTTATCAGCATAGGGATACAGAGCCTCAGCAATCAGCTCTTCCGACACATTGGGGCCGTAGCTATCGGCGGTGTCGATAAAATCGACGCCCAGCTCCACGGCGCGCTTTAGTACGCGAATGCTTTCGTCGTGGTCTTGGGGCGGGCCCCAAATGCCATCGCCGGTGATGCGCATGGCGCCGTAGCCGAGGCGCTTCACGGTGAGGTCGCCGCCAATGGTGAAGGTGGCGGGGTAAGAAGTGGCAGTAGCCATGAGTAGGTAGTGGAAAAGGTGGGAGAACGGGCCGGGCAGACGAGCGCGGCCAGTGCTTTCTACGACAAACATCTACAGGCACTTGTTTGGCAAAGCCGCGCATTTGCCCCGCGTGGCGCCACTAACCTGCGCCTTAACCAACGCGGGGTTTGGGAGTATGTACAGGCAATTTTCCGTGCTTCTCGGCCCACCTCATGGTTAGTGAAACCCCTTCTGTCTTCGCGGCTGCGGGCGCGGCGCCCAGCTACTGGCTCACACGCTTTGTGCTGCTGCGGCTGCTAGGCGGGCTGTATGCGGTAGCTTTTCTGGTGGCCATCAACCAACTGGTGCCGCTGATTGGGGCCGATGGACTGCTCCCGGTTGGCCCGTATTTGCAGCAGCTAAGCCAGGCGCTGGGCGGCACGGGCGCGGGCTTTGCGCGGCTACCGTCGCTGTTCTGGTTTTGGCACTCCGATGCGGCGCTGCTCACAGTGGCGTGGGTGGGCTTTGGGCTGGCCTGCGTGGTGCTGGCCGGCTACGCCAACGCCGTGCTCCTGGCGGTACTGTGGGCGCTGTACCTGTCTATCGTGCACGTGGGGCAGGAATGGTACGGCTACGGCTGGGAAATTCAACTCTGCGAAACCGGGTTTCTGGCCATTTTTCTGTGCCCGCTGCTCGATGGGCGGCCGTTTCCGCGCTACGCGCCGCCGCAGCCTATTATCATCTTATTCAGGTGGCTAGCGGTGCGCGTCATGCTTGGCGCTGGGCTGATAAAAGTGCGCGGCGACGAGGTATGGCGCAACAGCACGGCGCTCTACTATCATTTTGAAACCCAACCCATCCCAGGTCCCCTCAGCCGGTGGTTTCACTTTTTGCCGCGCTCGGTGCTGCAAGTCGGCGTGTGGTTCAACTGGCTGGCTGAGCTGGTGGCACCCTTCTTCGCCTTCGGCCCGCGCACCGCCCGGCATGCGGCGGGCGTGGTGATGGTACTGTTTCAATTTTCGATTATTCTCAGCGGCAACCTCTCCTTTTTAAACTGGCTGACCATCCTACCCGCGCTAGCCTGCTTCGACGACGGTTTTTGGGCGCGACTGCTGCCAGCTGGGCTGGTAGGCCGGGCCGAAATGGCAGCCGCGCAGGCCGAAGAATCGCGCCCTATGCGGGTCACGGCCTGGGTAGTTACGGCCGTTATCGCACTGCTCAGCGTGCAGCCGGCGCTCAATATGGTTTCGCCGGGCCAGGTAATGAACACGTCCTTCGACCCGCTCGACCTCGTGAATACTTATGGCGCCTTTGGCTCGGTGGGCAAAGAGCGCCTGAACGTAGTATTTGAAGGAACCCTGGATGCCGACTCCAGCGACCAGGCGCACTGGGTGCCTTACCCCTATAAGGGACTGCCGGTGGCCCTAGCCCAGCGCCCGCCGCAGGTGGCACCCTATCAGCTACGGCTCGACTGGCAGATGTGGTTTGCGGCCATGGCCTCGCCCGCCGATTATCCCTGGACGCTCAACCTGGAGTGGAAGCTGCTGCACAACGACCCCAATACGCTGAATTTGTTTGCCAGCAATCCGTTTCCGGGCCGGCCGCCGCGCTACATTCGGGCCGTGCTCTACCGCTACCGGTTTGCGCCGCCCGGCAACCCCGAAGGCAACTACTGGCAGCGCGAGCGCCTGGGTTTGTGGCTCGTGCCGGTTTCGGCCCATGACCCACGCCTGCTGCGCTATCTGCAAGCCGCCGGCTGGCTGCGCTAGCCTATTTACCCGTTTGCTCGTTTGTTATTCTATGGATGCTACTTATGATGCCGTTGTTGTCGGCTCTGGCCCCAACGGGTTAGCGGCCGCCATTGCTATGCAGCAAGCGGGCCTGTCGGTGCTACTGCTGGAAGGCAAAAAGGAGTTGGGCGGCGGCCTGCGCACGGCCGAGCTGACGCTGCCCGGCTTTCGCCACGACATCTGCTCGGCCATTCACCCGCTGGCGGTGGCCTCGCCTTTCTTCCGCACCCTGTCCCTAGCCCAGTATGGGCTTAATTTCATTACGCCGCCGGTGGCTGCCGCGCATCCTTTCGATGATGGTACGGCAGTCGCAGCCGTGCATTCTTTGGCTGAAACCGCCCGCCAGCTAGGCCCTGATGCCGACGCCTACCAGTGCCTGCTAGCCCCGCTGCTGGCCCGCTGGCCCCAGCTGGTACCCGAGGCGCTAGCCCCCCTGCACATCCCGAAGCACCCGCTCGACCTGGCTCGGTTTGGGCTCTCGGCCTTGCAGCCGGCCACGTTGCTCGCCAAGCGCTTTCAGGGGGAAAAAGCGAAAGGCCTCTTCGCTGGCATGGCTGCCCACGCCATTCAGCCGCTCAATAACGTGGCTACGTCGGCCATCGGGTTGGTGCTACTGCTGGCGGCGCACAGCCAGGGCTGGCCGCTGGCGCAGGGCGGCTCGCAGGCCATTGCCGATGCCCTAGCGGCCCACTTTCGGGCGCTGGGCGGCCACATCGAAACCGACACCTACGTGCGCTCGCTAGCCCAGCTGCCCGCCGCTCGCGCCGTGCTGCTCGACGTGACGCCCGCCCAGCTTTTAGAGATAGCCGGGCACCGCCTGTCGAGCCTCTACCAGTGGCAGCTGCGGCGCTACCGCTACGGCATGGGCGCCTTCAAGATAGACTGGGCGCTGGCCGAGCCTATTCCGTGGACGGCCCCCGAGTGCGCGCAAGCGGGCACCGTGCACCTCGGTGGCACCCTGGCCGAGATAGCCGCCGGCGAGCAAGCCACGGCGCGGGGCCAGCACCCCAACCAGCCCTACGTGCTGCTAGCCCAGCAAAGCCCGTTTGACCCCAGCCGGGCCCCGGCCGGCAAGCACACCGCCTGGGCCTACTGCCACGTGCCCAACGGCTCGCCCTGCGACATGACCGCCGCCATTGAGGCACAGGTCGAGCGTTTCGCGCCCGGCTTCCGCGAGCGCATCCTGGGTCGCCATACCTTCAACCCGGCGCAGATGGAGGCATACAACCCCAACTACGTGGGCGGCGATATCAACGGCGGCCTGCTGGATATCAAGCAATTATTTACTAGGCCGGTGCTGCGAGCCTCACCCTATCGCACGTCGGCGCAAGGTTTGTATTTGTGCTCGTCGTCGACGCCGCCCGGCGGGGGTGTGCACGGCATGTGCGGCTACTGGGCCGCTCGCCGCGCGTTGCGCGACGTGTGGGGGCTAGCGGCGTCGCCACTTTATCGGGGTGAGTAGCTACGAAGGTTTGTCTTTATTATTTTTTATAAAAGCTATGCTCCGTTTGTCATTGCGATGGCTGCACTCGCAATGACAAACGACTATTATTTACCTGAATGCTTATTCAACAAAAAGGCCTCCTAGCAACTAGGAGGCCTTTTTAATTTAGTAAAAACGAGTAGCTACACCAGCTCGCGTAGCGCTACTTTGGTGCTCATTTCGCGCACGGCCTGTGCTATGCCATCGGCATCAAAGCCGCACTCTTTATAAAGCTGGTCCTGAGTGCCGTGTTCGACTACGCGGTCGGGGATGCCCAGGCGGCGCACCGGCACGGCCAGGCCGTGTTCGCTCAAAAACTCGAGCACGGCCGAGCCGAAGCCGCCCGGCAGGCAGCCGTCTTCTACCGTCACGATGGCGCGGTAGCGACGAGCCACGGCCAGGAGCATTTCCTCATCGAGCGGCTTGCAGAAGCGCATGTCATAGTGACCCACATTGAAGCCTTCGGCGGCCAGGGCCTCGCTTGCTTTCACGGCGTAGTTGCCGATATGACCAATGCTGAGGATGGCCACGCCACCTGCCTCGCCCTCGCGCACCACACGGCCGGTGCCAATGGCCACGCGCTGCAACGGCGTGCGCCAGGCCGGCATTACGCCTTCGCCACGCGGGTAGCGGATGCTGAACGGACCCGCGTTTTCGGGCAGTTGGGCGGTGTACATGAGGTTGCGCAGCTCCTGCTCATTCATGGGGGCAGCCACCACGATATTGGGGATGCAGCGCATGTAGGCTAGGTCGTAGCAGCCGTGGTGCGTGGGGCCGTCGGCCCCGGCAAAGCCGGCGCGGTCGAGGCAGAACACCACGTGCAGGTTTTGCAGGGCCACGTCGTGCACCACCTGGTCGTAGCCGCGCTGCATAAACGACGAGTAGATGTTGCAGAACGGCACCATGCCCTGCGTGGCTAGCCCCGCTGAAAACGTGACGGCATGCTGCTCGGCAATGCCCACGTCGAAGGCGCGCTCGGGCATGGCGGCCATCATGATATTCAACGACGAGCCGCTCGGCATGGCCGGGGTCACGCCCATGATTTTGTCGTTGGCCTGGGCCAGTTCCAGCAGCGTGTGGCCAAATACATCCTGGTACTTGGGTGGCTGCGGGGCGGTGTGCGTTTTGGTGAAAATCTCGCCCGTAATCTTGTCAAACAAGCCCGGCGCGTGCCACAGCGTCTGGTCCTTCTCGGCCAGGGCATAGCCCTTACCCTTCACCGTGACGCAGTGCAGCAGCTTGGGGCCGGGGATGCTCTTCAGGTCATTGAGCACCGCCACCAAGTGCTGCACGTCGTGCCCATCGACGGGGCCGAAATAGCGAAAATTCAATGCTTCAAACAAGTTACTCTGCTTCAGCAGGGTAGCCTTCATGGCGGCCTCGACTTTGCGGGCAATCTGTTGGGGGTTGGGGCCAAACTTCGAGAGCTTGCCGAGCACGTTCCAGAGCTCGTCGCGCACTTTGTTGTAGGTGCGCGAAGTGGTGATGTCAGTGAGGTATTCCTTGAGCGCGCCCACGTTGGGGTCGATGCTCATGCAATTGTCGTTGAGCACGACAATCATGTTGTTGCGAATGTCGCCGGCGTGGTTGAGCGCCTCGAAGCTCATGCCCGCCGTCATGGCCCCGTCGCCGATTACGGCAATATGCTGGCGGTCAAACTCTTTCTTGTAGTCCGAAGCCACCGCCATGCCCAGCGCCGCCCCGAT
This sequence comes from Hymenobacter sp. BT559, assembly GCF_017571525.1. GTDB lineage: Bacteria > Bacteroidota > Bacteroidia > Cytophagales > Hymenobacteraceae > Hymenobacter > Hymenobacter ginsengisoli. The sequence goes on from NZ_JAGETY010000001.1 coordinate 60,444, forward strand.
GCTGGTGCTGCTGTGCCCCACGCCAAAGGCATCGTACTCGCTCTCCGAGCGCTTGGGAAAGCCCGACATGCCGCCGTAGCGGCGGTTGGTAGGAAAGCGGTCGCGGCGGCCGGTCAGGATTTTGTGGCCGTAGGCCTGGTGGCCCACGTCCCACACCAGCTGGTCGTAGGGCGTGTTGAAGACGTAGTGCAGGGCCACCGTGAGCTCGACCACCCCTAGCGAAGCGCCGAAGTGCCCGCCGTAGATGCTCACCGTGTCGATGATGAACTCGCGCAGCTCTTGGCTGACTTGCACTAACTGCTCGGGCGCGAGCTTCTTAAGGTCGTCGGGCGAGGCTATCGTCGCCAGGAGCGGGCCGGGTTCAATCATCATCGGGGCAGGCAGAGAAGAGGGGGTGGTAAGCAACCACCGGGCGGGCTAAAGAGTTGGCCGGCCGACCTCAAAGGTACGACAACGCGGGCCAGGCGGTTGTGGGCCAAGCCGGCAAAATACGAGCCGAAGCGGATTAGCGCAATCGGCACTGTAGGGGGCTTAGTCGGCAGAAGCGGGGTTTCGGCCGACCATTTGCCGGAAATATAGCCTAGCAGTGCAACTATTGCGGGCCATTTGCGCACTTTGGCCGTTATGAATTTTATGAGCAAGTCTACTTTTCCGGCCAGCCTGGTCCTGGTCGGAGCCCTGGCCGCCAGTCCGCTACTAGCCCACAGCCAGGCCGGCCAGCGGCCGGCAGCCTCTACAGCGCCTCGCGCTACCGGCCGCATCAGCGGCACCGTGACCGATGCGACTACCGGCAAGCCAGTATCATACGCTACTGTCAACATAATTAACCCAACCACCAACAGCCCCGTGAATGGCGGCGTGGCCGGCGACGACGGCAAGTTTGTGCTGCCCGTACCGGCCGGCTCTTACCGCGTCGAAATCAGCTTTATTGGCTACACCACGCAGGTGAAGAACGATGTGGCCGTGGCAGCCGGAGCCAACGTGGCGCTGGGCAGCGTGGCCCTGCGCGGCGAAGCTCAGAAGCTGGGCGAGGTAGTGGTAACCGGCAAGAAGCCTCTCATCGAGGAGCGTGTGGACCGCACCATCTACAACGCCGACGTGGACAAGACTACGGCCGGCGGCGATGCTACCGACGTGCTCAAGCGCGTGCCGCTGCTGAGCGTGGACCTCGACGGCAACGTGAGCCTGCGCGGCAGCCAAAACATCCGGGTACTTATTAATAACAAGCCCAGCACCATTGCGGCCAGCAGCGTGGCCGACGCGCTGAAGCAGATTCCGGCCGACCAGATTCAGACGGTAGAGGTAATCACTTCCCCTTCGGCCAAATACGATGCCGAGGGCTCGGGTGGCATTATCAACATCGTTACCAAAACCAATAATCTGAAGGGCGGCTCGCTGGGCATCAATACCAGCGCGGGCCTGCGGGCCAGCAACCTGGGCCTGAATGGCAACTACCGCAACAACAAGTTTGGGGTGAGCCTCGGCGGCTTTGGGCGGGCTAGCTACAACCAGCCGGGCAGCTTCGAGAACTCGCAGACCAGCACCAACCTGGCCACCGGCAACCGCACTACCACCGCGCAAAATGCGAACACCCGCCGCAACGACGCCTTCGGGCGCTACACGCTGGGCCTGACCTACGACTTCGACAAGCATAACTCGCTGGCCGGCTCGCTGGCCTACGGCATCCGCAACTCGGACAACTACCAGGATGGCCTGCTGAGCCGCATCGCCACCAACGGCGGGACCCTGACGCCCAGCTCCTTGCGCGATGTGCACTCGACCAACAACTCGAATACCATCGACGCCAGCCTCAACTATACCCACACCTACCAGGTAGAGCAGCGCGAGCTGAGTGTGCTGACCCTGTTCAGCCGGAACAACCAGACCAACAACTTTACCAACAACAACTACGACCCTAGCGACTTGTCGAAGAGCCGCTACCTCGGCCAGCTGGGCAACAACAACGACAGCTACAATGAGGAATACACGGGCCAGATTGACTACCAGACGCCAACCGTGAAAAACCAGCTGCTGGAGCTGGGCGCCAAAGACATTGTGCGCCGCGTGAACAGCGACTACAGCTACTTCTACGACGCCGCGCTGGCACCGCCGGCCGGCTCGCCCTCGCTCAATAACTCGTTTCGCTACCGCCAGAACGTGGCCGCCGGCTACGCCACTTATACCATCGGGCTGCCCAAGGGCTTCACCGTGAAGCCGGGCGTGCGCTTTGAGTACACCTCCATCTCGGCCGATTTTACCAACGGTGCGGGCATTGTTACCCAGCCCAACATTCCGAACTACGGTATTGTGGCGCCGAGCATCAACCTCTCGCGCAAGCTGGAAAACGGCAACGTGCTGAAGTTCTCGTACAACCTGCGCATTCAGCGCCCGTCGCTGCAATTCCTGAACCCCAACGTGCAAGCCAGCAACCCGCTGAACGCCTCGTCGGGTAACCCCGAGCTGCGGCCCGAAAAAACCAACAACTTCGAGCTAGGCTACAGCACCACCGTCAAGCAGAAGGTGAACCTGAACCTGACGGCTTTCGTGCGCAACACGAACAATGCCATCCAGACGGTGCGCGTGCCGCTGCCCGACTCGCTTAACCCCAACCGCGTGCAGGGCGCGCTGCTGAGCACCTTCCGCAACGCGGGCACCGAGAACGCCTACGGCGGCAGCCTCTTCGCGGGCGCCAATACCGGCAAGCTCTCGCTGAATGGCAGCGTGGACGTGTACTACGCCGTGCTGCGCAACAACGACGCCACCACCATCTACAACTCCAGCAACCAGGGCTTTGTAACCAATGCGCGGGTGTTCGGCTCCTACGACCTGGGCAAGAGCTACTCGTTGCAGGCCTTCGGCTTTTACCGCGGCCAGCAAGTGCAGCTGCAAGGCTACCAGACCGGCTTCGGCATTTACAGCCTGAGCCTGCAAAAGAGCTTTGCCGAGAAGCGCGGGAGCATCGGGTTTGGCGCTGAGAACTTCTTCACCGGCTCCATCCGCATTCGCACCGACGTATCGACGCCCTACGTGGACAGCTACAACGGCGTGCCCCTCAACGGCCCAGTGCTGAGCCAGAACAGCACCAACGTCATTCATAACCTGAACTTTAAGATTAACTTCAGCTACCGCATCGGCAAGCTGACGGCCGGCGACACCGGCCGCCGCCGCAAGGGCGTGAACAACGACGACCTGAAAGAAGGCGGCGATGCCGGTGGTGGCATGGGTGGCGGGGGCGACATGGGCGGTGGCGCAGGTGCCGCCGGCGCCGGTGGCCAGGGTGGCGGCCAGCGCCCGGCCGGTGCGGGCGGACAGCGCCCCGGTGGCTACCCCGGCGCGGGCCAGCGCCCCGCCGGCGCTCGCCCGGCCAGCGACTCGACGCGCCGCGCCATCCCGGCCGACTCGCTGCAGATGCTGCGCAACCAGGCGGCCCCGGCCGCCACGCCCGGCACCAACACGCCGGCTAGCCCCGGCCTAGCGGCTCCTGGCCAGCAGCCCGCCGATAGCTCGGCCACCAAGCCTGCCACTTCGCCAGCGGTGAAGCCGGGCAGCACCACCTCGCCGGTGGGCCCGCCCTCGCCGGGCACTACCTCGCCCAGCGGCATCACGCCGGCCGGCAGCCCCGGCGGGCGGCCCTAGTCCGCTAGGGGGTCGTCGCTAGCCGGAGTTGAATTAAACGGGGCCTGCCGCGCTTGTCGTGGCAGGCCCCGTTTCACTTCACGCAATAGCCACGGTCGGCGGCGGTTGCTGGAGGGGCAGCTTACTTTTGTGCTATCCTTTCCGCGTTCTATGCCGCTAGCCTCTCCTCCCCCAGCCCCGGCCCGCCCCGAAGCCGACCTGCTGCACCAGCTACGGCCTTCGCGCATCGTGGTGCCGGCGCTCATTGGCCTGAGCGTGGTGGCATTCCTGTTCTGGCGCTCCTACAAGCCCGGCGACCTGGCCCCGCTGCTGCACGCCAAGTGGCAGTGGCTGCTCATCACGCTGCTTGTGCTGTGGGCCCGCGACCTGGGCTACATCTACCGCATCCGCAGTATTGCGGAGAAAGAGTTGAGCTGGCGCCAGGCCTTCGGCGTAATTGTGGTGTGGGAATTTGCCTCGTGCGTGCTGCCCTCGGCGGCGGGCGGCACGGCGGCGGCCCCGGTCATCCTCACCCGCGAGGGCATTCCGCTGGGCAAGGCCATTGCCTACACCATCGTCACGGCCTTTCTCGATAATCTGTACTACGTGCTGATGGTGCCCCTGGTGGTGTGGCTGGCCGGCGATGGCCTCTATCCCCACGGCCTGCAATCGGCCTTCGTGCAAACACTGCGCATCTTGTTCATCGTCAGCTACCTGGCGGTATCGGCCTACGCTGGCCTGCTCATCTACGCATTGTTTGTAAACCCGCGCTCGGTGCGGCGGCTGCTGGTGCGCCTCACCTCGGTGCGGGGGCTGCGGCGGTTTCGGCGGCTAGCCTACCGGCAGGGGCAGGAGATGGTGCTGGCCTCGGCGCACCTGCGGGGGGCGGGCGCGGCCTACTGGTGGCGCGCCAGCCTCAGCACCGTCTTTGTGTGGACGGCCCGCTACGCCGTTATCGGCTGCCTCATCGGCGCTTTCACGCCCATGACCACGGGCACGTTTCTGTTCATTTTCGCCCGCAACATCACCTACAAAGTGGTGCTGCTGCTGGCCATCACGCCCGGCGGCGCGGGCATTGCGGAGGGCGCGTTCCCCACATTCTTCGGCCGCTTCATGGGCTCGGCATCCATGACGAGCTTCCTGGTGCTGCTCTACCGCATCGTCACTTACTACTTCTACCTGGCTCTTGGCGTGGCCTATCTGCCGCGCTGGCTGGCCGGCTCAGCTAGCCCTGCCCACACGCAAAAAGGCCCCGCTCCGATACCGGAGCGAGGCCTCTAGCCGGGCATAGGCCCTCTTATAAACGCGGGGTTATTTAGCCTTCAGCATCAGCTTCGACTCGGGGCTGTTGGGGTTCACGAGCGTCAGCTTGCTGTCGGTCAGGGTTTCAATATTGAAGGTGTTGCTGGTAGTGCTGCCCTCGGGCGTCATCGTGATGGTTTTGGCCGTTTGGTCAAATACGTATTTGCCGCTCTGGGTGCCCGAGTAGGTACCGTTTGAGGCAAAGCTGATTTCCTGGTCTTTGGCGGCAGCATCCTGCTTCACTTTGTCGCCCGCAGCGTTGGTTTGCTTGTCGGTCACCCACACTTTGCTGCTGGAGCCATATAACATATTAACGCCTTCAACCTTGCCTTTGTCGCTGCCGCACGACGATACAATGAACAGCAAAGCAACTACGCTGAGCAGCGAGGCGAAGTAGGACCGGAAAGAAACTGGTGAAAGGTTCATGAGGAGAAAAGAAAGAATGTGAAAGAAAAGCCCGATAGCTTCGGCCCTGCTTACGCACACATTTTTTTTTAGTTATCGGCAGCAACCCTGGCCAAGCGGCACCGTAAAAGGCTCAAAAGCACTCCGCTTCACAGCGCAGCTTTTCTTTCACACTTTAACCGCACTTATCACATGGGCTTGCTCGATTTTTTGAATAACGAGGGTGATAAAAAGCCCGCCGCACCGGCTCAACCTGCCGCTGGTGGTACCGACTTTTTCGGTAACAACAACAATGCAGCTGCTGACTCTACTGCCGCCGGCTCTACCTACACGGTAGTTAGTGGCGACTCGCTCTCCAAGATTGCCAAAAACCACTACGGCGACGCTGCCAAGTGGCACCAGATATACGAGGCCAACAAGGCCATCATCGGCTCTAACCCCGACCACATTGAAGTAGGTCAGGAGTTAACCCTACCTAGTATCTAGGTACTTTTTGCAGAAAAAAGGTGAGAAAAGCCACTCCAATATTGGGGTGGCCTTTTTGTGTGTAGTGGCCAGCAGTGAGAGGGCTAGTCAAAAAATATTTTCGCATTTAGTAGTGTTTTCTTGCGCATTCAAGGCGCGGCGCTATCTTTGCCCTTACCAATCCGGTACTCCCCCGCAGCAGGCAGGGCAGTTTTAGTAAGTTTTATACAGAAGCGGCGAGAGATTAGGCTCTTTGACCCGCTGGCAACCTTCACCCGCTGAAAGGTGCCAATTCCTACCCCGGTAGCCGCCACGCGCCGCCCGGGGGTCTATAAATCGAGTACCCATGGCACATTCCGTTTTCTTCGCTATCCCTTCCACCTCCGCCACCACTGTGCGCGGCTTCGGAAAATTTTTGCTAGCCCCCACGGCTAGCCCGGCCCCCGCGAGCCTGCGAATGCGAATGTGCTGTTGTTGCCAAGGCTAAGCCTTCTGGCGCTTTTCAATTTTCTCCTTTTTGCGGGTAGTACAAGTGCAGCCGGCCTAGCCGCTGCTGCACTACACTAATGCAAGCACAGCAAACTCAACCTGCTGTTTAGCAAACGCTTGCAAACCAGCTGCTACCTGAGCAGCAACCCCGGAGAACGCGAAAAGCCAACAGCACGGAGTTTACCCAAACTTTTCTTGTCGCTATTTCTCGCTTCGCATGTCCGCTTTCATTCAAGATTCTGCTACCGCTTTTCAGCAAGAACTGGCCGCTACGGCCCAGCACCTAGCCACCGTATTGCCCGCCCCGGCGGCCCACACTATCGACGCGGGTATTGCCCACGTTGCAGCGGCGGGCCTCACCCGCCACGCCTTGGCCGCCGGCCAGCTAGCCCCCAATTTCACGCTGCCCGACGCCAACGGTGCGCCGCAAACCCTGACTGGCCTGCTGCAGGAGGGCCCGGTGGTGCTCACGTTTTACCGCGGCAACTGGTGCCCCTACTGCAACGTGCAGCTGCGCGCCTACCAGCAAGTGCTGCCCGAGCTAGCCCGCTACGGCGCCACGCTGGTAGCCGTATCGCCCCAAACGCCCGAGCTTACCAGCCTCACGGCCAGCGAGAAGGAACTGAGTTTCCCCGTACTCAGCGACGTGGGCAACACCGTGGCCCGGCAGTATGGGCTAGCCTATGGCGTAGGCACCGAGGTAGGCGACGCACTGCGCAGCGTGGGCATCGACCTGGCTGCTTTCAACGGCACGACCGATGACGAGCTACCGCTTACGGCCACCTTCCTCATCGGTACCGATGGCATCATTGCCTGGGCTGAGGTGGACGCCAACTTCAAGCAGCGCCCCGACCCCACGGCCATCTTGGCAGCCCTAGCCAAGCTACCCACCGCTATACCGGCCTAGCAACCAGCCTATTTACTCGATTTTCAATAACAATTTTTAAAATTTTCAGCCTCATGGCCACCCAGAACCTGCACTTCGAAACCCTGCAACTCCACGCCGGCCAGCAGCCCGACCCCACCACCGGCTCGCGCGCCGTGCCCATTCACCAGACCACCAGCTACGTGTTCAAAAACGCGGAGCACGGCGCTAACCTCTTTGCGCTGAAGGAGTTCGGCAATATCTACACCCGCCTGATGAACCCCACCACCGACGTATTCGAGCAGCGCATTGCGGCGCTCGAAGGCGGTGTGGCGGCCCTAGCGGTGGGTTCGGGCCAGGCGGCGCAGTTCATTGCCCTGAACAACATCTTGCAGCCCGGCGACAACCTTGTATCGAGCTCCTACCTCTACGGCGGCACCTACAACCAGTTTAAGGTGGCGTTCAAGCGCCTGGGCATCGAGGCCCGCTTTGCTGATGGCGACGGTGCCGACAGCATTGAGGCGCTGATTGACGACAAAACCCGCGCTATCTACCTCGAAACTATTGGCAACCCCAGCTTTAGCGTGCCCGATTTCGAGCGTATCGCGGCCGTAGCCAAAAAGCACGATATTCCGCTGGTAGTGGATAATACGTTTGGCGCGGGTGGCTTCCTGTTTCAGCCCCTCAAGCACGGCGCCAACATCGTGGTCGAGTCGGCTACCAAGTGGATTGGCGGCCACGGCACCAGTGTGGGCGGCGTAATCGTGGACGGCGGCACCTACGACTTCGGCAACGGCAAGTACCCCCAGTTTACGGAGCCTAGCGAGGGCTATCACGGCCTGGTTTTCAACGATGTATTTGGCAAGAATGGGCCGTTTGGCAACATTGCCTTCATCATTCGCGCCCGGGTAGAGGGCCTGCGCGACTTCGGCCCGGCCATCAGCCCCTTCAACTCGTTCCTACTGCTCCAAGGCCTCGAAACCCTGAGCCTGCGCGTAGAGCGCACCGTCGAAAACGCCCTCAAAATAGCCCAGTGGCTGGAGCAGCACCCGCAGGTGGCTAGCGTCAACTACCCCGGCCTGGCTAGCAGCCCGCACCACGCCACGGCCGCCAAATACCTGAAGCGCGGCTTCGGCGGCGTGCTGTCGTTCACGCTGCACGGCACCAAGGAAACTGCTGTGGCCCTGATTGACAACCTCAAGCTCATCAGCCACTTGGCCAACGTAGGCGACGCCAAGACGCTCATCATTCAACCCTCGGCTACCACCCACCAGCAGCTCAGCGAGCAGGAGCAGGCGGCTTCGGGCGTGACGCCCACGCTGCTGCGCCTGTCGGTCGGCATCGAGCACTTCGATGACATCAAAGCTGACCTGGAGCAGGCCCTGGAGGCGGCACGCAGCGCCGCCCCCAAAGGCGCCGACGAAGCTACCGATACCATTCCGGAGCCCGAGCGCGAGCATGCGCAGCCGCTGGAGGTATAAGTATAGCAAGTAGTTAGCAAATGGTGCCCCGGCCGCTGGCCAGGGCACCATTTTGTGTTGTAGCCCGTGGGTAGCCCGGGCCAGTCGTTCTGCCTTCCGCTTTTACTTTATTCTACGCTCGTTATTTTTTAGCCTGTTATGCCCGAGTTATTCTTTTCCCTGCCCGACCCATTGCCACTTGAAAGCGGCGAGCTACTGGCCGGCGCTAGGGTAGCCTACCGCACCTGGGGACAGCTCAACGCCACCCGCGACAACGTGGTGTGGGTGTGCCACGCCCTCACGGCCAATGCCGACGTGCTCGACTGGTGGCCCGGGCTGTTTGGGGAAGGCTGCTTTTTTGACCCGGCCGATTGGTTTATCGTGTGCGCCAACGTGCTGGGCTCGTGCTACGGCAGCACCTGCCCACTCGATGCCGACCCGGCCACCGGGCTCGGGCGCTTCCAGGATTTTCCACTGCTCACCATCCGCGACCTGGCGGCCGCCCACGAGGCCCTGCGCCAGGAGCTGGGGCTAGCCCACATTCATACCCTCATCGGCGGCTCGCTGGGCGGGCAGCAGGCCCTGGAATGGGCCGCCAGCCAGCCTGATGCTATTGGCCACCTGGTAGTTATTGCTACCAGCGCGCGGCATTCGGCCTGGGGCATCGCCTTCAACGAGGCGCAGCGCCTAGCCATCGAGGCCGATGCTACCTACCACGAAAACCGGCCCGGCGGCGGCGATGCCGGGCTAGCAGCGGCCCGCGCCGTGGCCCTGCTCAGCTACCGCGGCTACGAGGCCTACGCCAACACCCAGACCGAGCCCAGTGACGACGTGCTGCGCGACTTTCGGGCAAGCAGCTACCAGCGCTACCAAGGCAACAAGCTCGTGGCCCGCTTCGACGCCTATAGCTATGTGGTGCTCTCGCGGGCCATGGACTCGCACAACCTCGGCCGGGGCCGGGGCGGGGTAGCCGCAGCCCTAGCAGGCATTCGGGCGCGCACGCTGGTGCTGGGCATTACTTCGGACGTGCTGTTTCCGCTCAGCGAGCAGCATACCCTAGCCGAGGGCATTCCAGGCGCGGTGTATGCCGAACTGGATTCGAGCTACGGCCACGACGGCTTTTTGCTCGAAACTGCCAAAATCACGCAGGCCCTAGAGGCCTTTTACGCCGCGGCGCTGGCTGAGTAGCACGGTAGCGCTTACAGCAGTGAGCCATAAAAATAGCCCTAGCCGTACGGCTAGGGCTATTTTTATACCCTCTTTTCTACTTACTCCTTAGAATATCAGGCGCACATCTACCTCAGTAGAAATAAGCTGCGTGCCGTCTTCTAGTGTAATAAGGAAGAAAAAGCGTAGCTGATTGGGCGTCTGGGGGTTACTGTTGGGCGTGAGCGTGCCTTTACGCCGGGCCAGGTTTTCGGTAAAGGCATAGGCGGCTGTTTTGGTAGAGCCGGCCGGCAGGGTTGGAAAGGCCGCGTTGAGGCGCGTCACGTAGTTGCGCACCGCGTTCAGGTCTGAGCTGAAGGTAATCGTGTTGGAGCCGTTGCCTGCAACGGGAGTGGTCAGATAGTTGGGGTAGAGGTTGCTTTGTAGGTACTCCACGCCGCTGTTGCCGGTCGCAACCTTGGTAATTTCCTTAATCTTACCCTTATCGGCCGGAATGCTCAAGGTGATAGAAAAGCTCCCGGTGCTATTGGCCAGGCCATTAGTTGTGTCCACTTTGGCCGTTACGACGGGGAAGCGCTCGAAATATACTTGATTAGTGACCGTAATCGGGATGGCCGCCACACTGTCTTGCAAGGGGCCTAGCTTGTTGCCATAGTCCTTTTTGCAGCCCGCAAAGCCGGCAACTAAGACCAGGAGAAACAAGAACTGAATAGCTGATTTTTTCATGATAGAAAGCAGTAGAAAGTAAAAATCCGCCGGCCTAGTTGCTGGCCCACCACACTGGTTTGTCAATGGTCACATTCGTCTTCGGCATCACGTCGCCGTTGGCGGCTACCTCGGAGGGCGGGTACAGCAGGCGCTGCGGAATGTTGGGCGTGAAGGACACGTTCAGCGCCGGCTGCAGATGCGGCGAGCCCGTGCGGCGGTAGTCGTTCCAGGCTTCGTAGCCATTGCCCACCCAGGCTATCCATTTCTGGAACAGAATCTGATTTAGCTTGTGCGTGTCGGAGCCGCTAAGGGTGACGATGGTCGGATTGGCCGCGAAGTAGGTGTCGATATCATTGGTCGAAAGCCCTGTTAATTCCATTGACCGCCGAATACCTTCTTGATAAAGTGCGTTGGCATCGCCCGCAGTGCCTAGCCGAACGGCCATTTCAGACAGGATGAATGCGCGCTGGAAATTGGTGAGCAGGCGCACTGGTGCCTCGCCTACTGCCCCTAGCACGTAGGTGCTGTATACCGACCGGTTGGCTATTGCGGGAGCTGTAGCATTACTGCCGTTCTCAAACCCGGTGAATTTACCAAACGGGGTATTGTGGGTAGAAGTGGGGTTGCTGTTGGTGGTCGTGAAGAATTTGGGCAGGCGGGGGTCTTTGTATGCCGTCAGCGAGTCCAGAAAGCGCGTGCTAGCCATCTGGTCATTGGGGCGGTTCGTTATGTTATAGGCATAGAACGGGTTGGTGTTGCCCACCGCCGTGCCGAAAGGCACGGAGAAATCTTCCGAGTTGGCGGCGATAGCCGCGCTACCATTGGCGCCCTTGGCCAGCACCTCGTTTATCACTTTGGTGGCCAGAGCGGGGTCTTTGCGACTTACGGTACAGGCAAACTTGAGCAGCAGCATATTGCCTACTTTCCTCCACTTAGTGAGGTCGCCTTTGTACACAAAGTCGTCGCCGGCCGGCTTGAGCACGCTAGGCTTGTCGAGGTCGGCCAGCCCCTCGCGCACCAAGTCAAACAGGCTCTGGACGCCGGTAGCGCCCTCGTAGATATCCTGCTGGCGGTCGAAGGCGGGGTGAATATTATTCAACCCCTGCAAGGCCTGTGAGTAGGGCACATCGCCCCACATATCGGTAACCAGGGCAAAGTTGTAGGCTTTCAGCAGCTTGGCAATACCGGTGTAGGCGGGGTTAGCGGCGTTGTTGTTGATGAGCGTTTGGGCGCCGTTCAGGTTGTTGCCGTAGAGGTCGCCGCGCCACTCGTTGTCGTAGTTGCCGCTGATGGCGTATTTGTCTTCCGTAAACGGCTGGTTGGCAATACCAGCGTAGTGCTGAATAAAGAGGTCGCCGTCGCGGCCCAAGGTGTTGCCCACCACGAAGGCAGTGCCTACGGTGATGGTCGGCAGCTGCACCGACGGCTGCACCACTACCGGGTTGTTAGGGCTGACATTGACATCCAGAAACTTATTAGGCGAGCAGCCGGCGGCAGCCCAGCCCGCTAGGGCCAGCGCGGCGTAGCGCAGACGAGGAAGGTGCGATAGCGATAAAGTCATGACAGGAAAAAGGCTGAATTAGAAAGTGAGCCGCAGGTAGGCGCCGTAGCTGCGCACGCTGGGCGGGCCTTGCAGGTCGAGGCTGCGGATGTTGCCGGCACCCTGGGTGTTCACTTCGGGGAAGAAGTTGGCGTTGGGCGCGTAGTAAAACAGGTTGCGGCCCGATACCGAGATGGAGGCACTACCGAAGGGCGTGCGCGCGAGGAAGTCTTTGGGCAGGGTGTAGCCTAGCGACACTTCGCGCAGCGTGTAGTGCGTGCCGTCGAAGATGTTGAGGTCGCTCTGCAGGCCCTGGTTGCTCCAGTAGCTCTGGGCATCAACCTGGATGTTGTTAGGGCGGTAGGTGCCGTCGGCGTTCTGAATCACGCCCGGAATAACGCGCGGCTGGTCGCGGGCCACGCCGGTTTGCTGCAGCATACCAGCCGACTTATACGCCGCCTGCGTAAACGAGAGGATATCTCCTCCCACGATGGCATCGACGAGCACCGACAGGTTGAAGCCTTTGTAACCGAACGTGTTGGTGATGCCGCCCTGCCAATCTACGTTGGGGTTAGCCGTTACTTGCGAGCTCAGCTCCGTCACCCAAAGCCCGGTTTTGGGGTTAATCAGGTACTGGCCATCGGGAGCGGTAGCCTTCTTCTGGCCCAGAATAACACCGTAGGGCTGGCCCACCACAAACGAGGGTACCGAGCCGATAAACGAGCTACCGGGAATAGACGAGCTAACGACGCCTGGGTAAATCGACACCACTTGGTTGCGGATGCGCGTGTAGTTAGCCGAAATATCCCAGGTGAAGCCCCCGGCGCTGCGCACGGGCGAGGCCGTGAGCAACAGCTCAATGCCCTTGTTGTCGAGCTCGCCGGCATTAGTGTAAAAGCTGCTGTAGCCGGTGGTCGGCGCTATCGTAACCGGAATAATCTGGTTCGAGCTCACGGTCTTGAAGTACGTGGCGTCCAGCGTCACACGGTTGTTGAAGAAGCCCAGGTTCAGGCCGACTTCGGCCGACTTCGTAAACTCGGGCTTTAGCGTATTCAACACGTTTACGCCGCCGATAGTAGTGCTCGGCCGGAAACCCACCACGTTGTTGAAGGGGAAGGTTACGTTGGCTACGTTGTTGCCCTGGCCACCGGGCACAAAGTAGGTTTCCAGCACGTAGGGGTCAGCGTCGCGGCCCACTTTGGCGATGTTACCCCGGATTTTACCGTAGGAGAAGATGTCTGAGTCGATATTAAACGCATCCGTGAACACGAAGCCGGCCGACACTGAGGGGTAGAGGAAGGTGCGGTTGCTGGCGGGCAGCGTTGAAGACTGGTCGACGCGGGCGGTGCCTTCCAAAAAGAGGTAATTGTTGTAAGCCAGCGACAGGTCGGCGTAGTAGCCTAGCAGGCGGCGCGTATAGTTGGTTTCGCCGCTGCCCGTGAATACGGCCGCGTTGATGGTGTTGTAGAAGCCCGGCTGTGAGAGCGTAGCCGCCGACACGTACGTCTCGTTGCGCTTGCGCTGGTTGGTTTGCTGCCCGAGCAGCAGCGTCGCGTTCAGCTTGTCGAGAAAGATATTTTCCTTTTTGGCCGTAATCAGCAGGTCACCTGTAAACTCAGCGTACTGGATATTGTCTTGAAAAATAAGGCCTGTGGGGTTGCGCGCCGAGCTAATGGCCGCAATCTGCTTGCGGCGGTCGGCGTAGGTATCGAGGCCGGCCCGGTACACCACGCTCAGCCACGGAAAGAAATCATACCCCACGCTTGCCACGTTGATAAAGCGCGTGACATTGCTGGCTGTATTGCTGTTCAGCAGGTTATAATTCGGGTTATCGAGGCCGGGAAAATAGAGGTTAGCGCCGGTAGCCGTCTGGTAGGTCTGGTTCTGCAAATCGAAGCTACGTGGCACCGAGGACAGCGTGCCAAAGGCACTGCCACCGTTGCCGGTTTGGGGGGCTAGCTGGTCGGTTTGCGAAAAATTGACCGAGCCCGTCAGGCGGATTTTATTCTGCAACGTAGTGCCGCCGCCCAGCTGGATGTTGGTGCGCTGCAATTTTGACGACTCGGTGATGCCCTTCTGGGTCGTGCTGTTCACATTCAGCGAGAAGTTGGAGGTGCCGTTGTTGCCGGCCAGCTGCACGCCATTGGTCCACAGCGTCCCCGTTTTAAAGAAATCGCGGATGTTGTTGGGATAGGCCTGGTACGGCAGGTTGGTGCCATCAGCCAGCAGCAAGCCATTGGCGCGGGTGGGCGTAGTGCCAAAGCGCGGGCCCCACGAGTTGGTGCTGCCCGTGAAGATGTTACCGAGCCCGTTGGCGGTCGTAATCACGCCGCCCGTGCCCTGGCCGTAGTCGTTCTGAAAATCGGGCAGGCCCATCACCGTCTGGAAGTTAAAGCCGGTATTCAGCACCACTTCGAGCTTTTTGTTCACGTTAGCGCCCGATTTGGTCGTAATCAGAATGGCGCCCGACGAAGCACGCGAACCGTAGAGAGCGGCCGCCGCCGGGCCTTTCAGGATGCTGATATTGGCAATGTTCTCGGGGTCGATGTCGGCCGCGCGGTTCGAGGTTTGAGCGCCGTAGAGCGTACCGGCCGCGCCGCCGTTGGTGCGGTCGGTGTCGTTGCTCACCGGAATGCCATCCACCACAAACAGCGGCTGGTTGTTGCCGGTGAGCGAGGTAATGCCCCGGATGTTGATGTTGGTCGAGGTGCCAGCCAAGCCGCTAGCCCCCGTAATATTTACGCCCGACACCTTGCCTTGCAGCGTGTTCAGTACGTTGGGCTCCGACTTCTGGGCCACCGCGCCACCCTGGATTTCCTGGGTAGCGTAGCCTAGCGTGCGCTTGTCTTTCTCAATGCCCAAGGCCGTCACCACTACCTCACTCAGCTCACGTGAATTTGCAGTCAAGGCCACATTGAACGTACTGGCACTGCCCACGGCCTGCTCCTGAGTGTTCATGCCCACCGAGGAAAACACCAACGTGGCCCCGGCCGTTGGTACAGCCAGCTGAAACGAGCCATCAGCGTTGGTCGAGGTGCCATTAGTAGTGCCTTTCACAAGCACTGTCACGCCCGGCAATCCCTCGCCGGTTTTCTGGTCCGTAACCTTACCCGTTACTGTTTTCGTCTGTGCCAGGACTAGCTGGAACACCGATATCAGCAAGAGACAGGTTAGTAGTATGCGTCTTTTCATGCAAGTACAATCCTTTAGTTGATGAAAATTATGAGAAAAATCCAGACGCAAACTACTGCTTGTTAGTCAGTCATTTATAGTGAGAACTCAGCATCTACCCTAAAAAAGCAAAACGGCGCTCCTGTACAGGAGCGCCGTTTTGCATAAATTAACTGATTATCAAGGGCTATCACACCCTATCCTCCTCCTTTTTTTCCTCTATGAAATATTTGCACAGCCTATTCTTTTCAGGAATACATTAGTTTCTCAAATACTTCACTAACAGCATATTAACTGCTAAGGGGCAAAAAATACAGAATTCCATTTGGTAAACAACACCCCTTAACACATCGCCCTACTAAACACGTCCTTACGCGCAACCTACCGGTTTACGGGTCCGGCGTGCGCTATTCAAACACGACGCGCGCCGGCGCATAGCCAGCAAACTGGAGCAGGTAGACGCCGGCGGCCAGCCCATTGCGCGGCAGCGGCACTTGCTGGGCCAGCGGCGTGAGCCGGCGCACCACGCGGCCGGTCAGGTCGAGCAGCTGGGCATCGCCCAGTTCGCGCCAGTTGGCGGGCAGGGCTAGCTGCACGGCCTCACGGGCCGGGATGGGGTAGGCCAGCCCCACGGGGCTAGTGGCCAGCGCGGCACGGGCTGCCAGCGGGGTGCCGGCCTGCCGCAGCAGGGGCCGCAAAAAGTCGCGAATAGTCCAGAATGTGGTGTCGGCATACTGCGCATTGCTTTCGAAGGGAATGTGACCGGCCTTGCTGAGGCGCCGCAGCGTGTTGCGCACGCCCACGGCCGTAGCGCGCGGGTTGAGGCGGCCGCTGCCATACACATACTTGGGCGGCAAAAGCCCCCCTCCTATTTTGCCCTGCAGGTAGGGCACCGTAGCATCGGCCGTGCCGTGCACGCTGCACAGCGGCGCATTGCCGGCCTCAATAATGCTGGGGCTCTCGGTGGCGCCGCTCAGGTTGAGCACAGCGGCCACGGCGCTGCTGTAGGCAGCATTGCCGCCGGTGCCCTCTATGCCGCCCAGGGCCGCTAGCCCCACGTAGGCGGGCACTTCGCTGGGCTTGTCGAGGTAGCCGATTTCGAGGGCGATGAAGGCGCCCGCCGACGAGCCGCCGGCCACAATGTAGTTGCTATATATGTGGTAGGTTTTGGTGCTGGCCGCGTCGTTGCGGAAGAAGCGCACGGCGGCGCGCATATCCTGCATACCCCGAATGGCGGCCTGCGCCACCCCCACCGTGTCGGCCGGCTGCGCAACACCCGTAACCGAAAAACCCAGCCGGTAATCGATGCTGGCCGCCACGTAGCCGAGCCGAGCCATGCGCGTGCAGATGGCCACCATATACGGGTCGGTTTTTGAGCCCAGAAAGAAGCCGCCCTGATGCGCAAAAATGATGAGCGGCCGGCGCTTCACTGTGTCGCCGGCGGGCTGGTAAATGTCCATCGTCAGCACCTGGGCCGCGCCCGTGTAGCTAGGTGCCGTGGCGTAGGCCACACCGCTAGTGACGGTCACATTGGCAAAAACCGGCTGGTAATAGCGCCCGCCCGTGGTGTCGATGGGGGCTAGCTGAGCCGAGGCCAGCCCGGGGCTGGCCAGCAAGCCCAGCACAGCCAGGAAGCGGAAAAGTGCTTTCATAGGGGTAAATCCAGGCTGCTGTGACGCAACCAGTTGCGTGAGAGTTGCTTGTGCCAACGCGTTTTGGCGCGTAAGGTTAGTGCCGGGGCTATGGTTTCTTTGTGAACTTTCACCGCTAGCCCCCGCCTACCGCTTTATGCCCTCTATCGCTCCTCCTTTTTTGCAAGCCGGCCAGCGCGTGGCCATTGTGGCACCCGCCCGCAAAATCAGCACCGCCGAAATCGAGGTGGCCCGCCAAACGCTGCAAGGCTGGGGCCTGGAAGTGGCGCTGGGCGAAAGCATCGACGCCGCGCACCACCAGTTTGCGGGCGAAGATGCGCTGCGCCGCCGCGACTTTCAGCGCCAGCTCGACGACCCCGGCATCCGGGCCATCTTGTGCGCGCGCGGCGGCTACGGCACCGCCCGCCTGGTCGATGAGCTGGATTTTAGCGCCTTCGCCGAAAGCCCCAAATGGGTGGCGGGCTTTTCCGATATCACCGTGCTCCACAGCCACCTGCTGCGGCTGGGCTACCAAAGCATTCATGGCGTGATGCCGGTGCTCTTTTGCCAGGAAAACGGCGAAGCCGCCCTGACGAGCCTGCACCACGCACTGTTTGGCGAGCCGCTGGCCTGCGCGGCACCGGCCCACCCGCTCAACCGCCCCGGCACCGCTAGTGGTGAGCTGGTGGGCGGCAACCTGAGCTTGCTCCAGACCATTACGGGTACGCGCTCGCAGGCCAGCTTTGCGGGGCGCATTCTTTTCCTGGAAGACCTGGATGAGTACCTCTACCACATCGACCGCATGCTGCTGCACCTGCACCGCAGCGGGCAGCTAGCCGGGCTGGCCGGGCTTGTGGTGGGCCACTTCTCGCAAATGCGCGACAACGCCGTGCCCTTCGGCCAAACGGCCTACGAGATTATCGACCACTATGCCCAGCGCTACAGCTTTCCGGTGGGCTACGGCTTCCCCATCGGCCACAAGGCCACCAACGAGGCCGTGGTGGTAGGCCGCCACGTGACCCTTACCGTAGGGCAGGCCGGCAGCCGACTGGGCTAGTAAGCTACTGATTGACGATTACTTACGGCGCTGGCGCAGGGCCTGCGACACAGCGCCGGCCACCAGGCCGCCTACCGTGTACCAGGCTACGGTCATGGCCTGGGTCTGGGGCGTGCGGTTGCTGGGTGCCTCGCCCAGGCCCATCGGGCCAGGCAGTACCACGCCGCCCACGCCCGCCGTGACCCCTAGCAATAGGCCGCGCCGCAGGCTGTGCTTGCCGCTGCCCACTACCGTGTAGTAGAGGCCATTGCTGAGTATATCGCCGAGCATAGTAGCGGTGTAGAGTTCGCCTTCACTAGGCTGCGGCAAGTCGGCCAGGTTCAGTATTTTGCGCAGGCCGCGCTCACCCAGCACGTCCATGCGGGGTGCATCCTGGGGGCGCAGGCGGCGCGCCGCTTCGTGGAGCGCAGTGAGGGCAATGGCCCCGGCAAAGCCGGCAGCCAGTGAAGGTAGTAGTTTCATCTGGGCGTCTTTCGTGTCTGCTTTCAGACGCAAGCGGGGCGCTGGGGTTGCGCAATTTTTTTGCAAGCATTGCGCCGCGTTGGTCGGGCGGCGTATATTTGCAGCCCCAATGGCTACAAGCCACTGCGGAAAGCGCCGATTTAGCTCAGCTGGTAGAGCAGCTCATTCGTAATGAGCAGGTCGTTGGTTCGAGTCCAATAATCGGCTCTCCTAATACCCGGAAAACCGCCTCTTACCTTGTAAAGGCAGTTTTCCGGGTTTTTTGCGTCTGGCGGTATGAGCTCTTTCCGACGCGAAGCCGAGGGTTTGACGCAAGCGCCGCCCGTTACGCCCCTTGCCTAGCTGTTCAATATGGATTGCGCCGCAACAAGCTAGGCAAGGCCAAGCGCTGCGCTGCGCATCTGGCAGTGTGCTTTCATAGCACGAGCAGGGGCAATCTTACCCGCTGGAGACGAAGCGGCTACTATCAGGCACATAGCTAGGTCGACCAGGCAGCAGCTAGCTTCGAGGGCGGCGCAGCCGTCGCAGGCCGTAGGCAAGGCTGCTGGCGAGCAATAGCCCCGCTCCACCATCGAGGGGCACGGCAGTAGGGGCTGCCGGGGCGCCGGGGCCCCCGGTGGTGCCGCCATTGCCGGGTTGTGCTGTCGCCGCCCGGCCGGCAACCAGCAGGCTGCCCAGTACTACTGCGCGCAAAGCGAACGAAAACCAAGACATCTTCATGGTAGTGATTTAAAGTAAAAGCGAAAGGGAATATTTGCCGATAGGGGCCGGGCACCGAGGGCGGCCCGGCCCCGTCGGGCCTAGCGTAGCACTAGCCGCTGCGTGGGGAGTGTGCCCGTGGCCTGGCCCTGCGCATTGCGAGTGGCCAGGCGCAGCACGTACACGCCGCTTGGCAGTTCGGCCGTGGGCACGTGCAACTGCCCCGCGCCTTGGCGCACGGCTAGGGTATAGTTCCCGACCAACCGCCCCAGGATGTCGAGCAGCTGCACCTCGAGGGCCGCGGTGAGGGCCGGCAGCCCAGTTACGGCCAGCGTTACCTCGGCCGTAGTCGCGGCGGGGTTAGGGTACAGGGTGGCCTGGGCGCTGGCCAGGCTCGCACTGGCCGTAGCCAGCGGGCCAGCCGGCCGGAACACCAGCTCAAAGCGCCCGCTCGTGGCCGCGCCCGCTGCCACGCTGAAGGTGTAGCTTGGCTGCTGGCCAAGGTCGGTGAGGGTGCCGGCCAGGCCGTCGCGCAGGTACACGGTGGTGCCGCCGGCCAGGCTAGTGAAGTTAACCAGCTCGGTAGCGGTGAGCGAGTAGGTGCCCGCCGGCACTTGCAGCCACACCGGTATCACCTCATCGGCAGTCGCGCCGGCGGCCAGTGGAGCACGGCCATCCACCGATACCCCTACGGCGGGGCTAGCGGCGGGCGTGATGGCCGTAGCCAGGTAGTACCCATTGGAATTGAGCAGCTTGTAGGCGTCGAACCGGCTATCGAACCCGGCCGTGGCGCCCGCCTCAAAGTACACAAAAGTTTCGTCCTGGGCCGTGGCGGGGGTGGCGGGGGTGGCACCCAGCCCTAGGCTCAGGCGCAGTAGTGGGCGGGTGCTGGCCGTGCGCTGCACGGCGGGCTGGCCGGCCGCATAGCTGGTGAGGCGGTTAGCATTGGTGAGGGTGAGGGTGCCGGGGGTGCCCGCCGCACTGGTGCGCACGAAGAAGCCTTGCCCGGCGGCCAGCACGCCCGTGCCCGCCCCTACCCCATTCACGAAGGACCGGTAGCGGCCGGCATACGCACTGGTGCTCTGGAAGACGTAGGCCGCCGCATCGAGGCCCGCTAGGCCCGAGCCGCCGGTATTGGGGGCACCCACCGTGCCCCAGTCGAGCGGGGCCGGGTAAGGGTTGCCGAGCAGCTGCCAGCCGGCATCGGGGTCGGTGCCGCGGCTGAGGCCGGCCAGCGTGATGGGGCCATTGTTGAAGCTGCCGCGGAAATCGACCAGCTCCTGGTTGCCAATCTGCACGGTGTAGCCCCGGCCCACGGCTAGGGGGTCGCTGAGCGCGGCCGGCGAGAAGTACCCTTTATCAAACGCCGAGATGCCAGCGGCCGGCGAAGTAGCCAGGCGGGTTTCGTCGTAGCCAAATACGTTTGGGTAAGGCGTGACGCTGGGCGGCGTGGCGCTGGTGTTATAGGCCGGGTTCACGACGGGCGTAAAGGCGCCGCCGGTGGCCGTAGTGGCCAGGTCGGCCACGGTCGAGTTGCTGACCGGGGCGCTGTAGTGGCGGTAGCCGCTGGCGCCGGTGTTGCCGCTGGCGTCGATGTAGCGCTGCATGGTACCAGTGCCCACCACCGTGCCCGTGCCGCTATTGACGACGAGCGCCGTGCCGGCAGCCGACGACAGCAGCGTGAGCGACTGGCCATTGAGCACAAGGTTGCCCGCCCCGGCCACGGCCACTACCTGCGCCACTGCCACTGGGGCCGTAAGCGTGACGGTGGTGCCGCTGATGGTGCCCAGGTTGCGTACCTGGCGCGGCAAAGCGTCGCCGGTTACCTGCGCCGCCTTGCCAGTATATACGTAGCTGGCATCGGTCGAAAAGGTGCGGGTACCGGTGGTTTGCACGGCCCCCTGGCCGGCGGTCGTGCTCAGGCCCAGCGGGTCGCAGATGGCCAGGGTGCCACCGGCGGCCAGGGTGAAATCAGCCGTGCCGGTCAGCGGCTGGCAGTTGGTGTCGAATGCCCCATTGATGACGATGCTACCCGTCACGCTGGTGCTACCCACCAGCTGCGCCACGCCTGTGCTGGTGACGGTAATGGAGTGGTAGGTGCCCGCCGCCACGGCCGTGGGGCTAGCCTGCGTGCCGGTGCTAATGACAAGGTCAAGAGGGGCGCTGCCCTGGCCCAGGAGCACGGCTACCGAGTTGGTCCCCTGGCCAGTCGCGGCAATGTCCAGGCGGCCATCGCCATCCACGTCTCCTAGGGCCACGTCAAACGCTTGCGTATTAGCGGTGTTGAAATTCGTCTTGTTGCCGAAGGTACCGGTGCCGGTACCTAGCAGCACCGAAACGGAGCTGGCCGCATTGTTAGTCGTGACCATATCCAGGCGGCCATCGCCGTTCACGTCGCCTAGGGCCACGCCGCGGGGGCCGGCCGCAGTAGGGTAATCCGTTTTGGGACCGAACCCACCCGAACTCAACCGAAGCATGACGGAAGCCGAATTGCCATACTCGTTCGTTACGACGACGTCGAGCAGGCCGTCGGCATTCAAGTCGCCCAGCGCTACGCCAAAGGGGCTGCTACCAGCCGCATAATCCGTCTTGGGGCCGAAGCTGCCCGTGCCCGTGCCCAGCAGTACGGAAGCAGTATTGCTGCTTGCGTTAGCGGTTACCATGTCCAGGCGGCCGTCGCCGTTCACGTCCCCTAGGGCCACGCTCAGGGGGATGCCGCCGGTAGCAAAGTCCGTTTTGGCTCCGAAGCTGCCAGTGCCCGTGCCGAGCAGCACCGAGGCAGTGCTGGCATACGAGTTGACGGTCACTATATCCAGGCGGCCGTCGCCGTTTACGTCGCCTAGGGCCAGATGGTAGGGACCGATTCCGGTCACAAAATCGGTTTTAGCCCCGAAGCTGCCCGTGCCCGTGCCGAGCAGCACCGAAACGGTATTGACGCTGATGTTGCAGGTAAGCATATCCAGCAATCCGTCGCCATTCACATCGCCCAGAACAATGCCATCTGGGGCGCTCCCGGTCGCAAAGTCGGTTTTGGCCCCGAAGCTGCCCGTGCCAGTACCTAAAAAAACCGAAGCTGTGTTGCCGCTCCCCGTGACGCTGCCATAGTTGGCAGTCACCATATCCAGATGCCCGTCACCATTTACATCGCCCAGTGCTACTCCATCCGGGTATGGACCGCTGGAATAGCTTGTTTTACTTCCAAACGTGCCCGTGCCCGCCGCCGTGGCGGCCGTGAACTGAAAGACCAATGGTGTAGTCAGCGCTGCTCCACCAGCTGTAGCCGCCGTTGTCACCGTGCTGAACACCGTCTCACCCGGCTGAAAATTATAGGCTGAGGGGGAGAAAATAAGCGTGCTGCCACTCACCGTAGCAGAGGTGGCGGCGGTGCGCAGCCCGCCCCTCTGGCTGCTGAATACTTTCAACGCCGAGGCAGCGCTGGCATCCAACGCCTGATTGAACGTCACAACAACTGGAGCACTCGATGAGGCTGATGCGGTGTTGGCCGCCGGGCTGGTGCTCGCGATGGTAAGCGGGGCTGCCACCGTGAAGGTCACGCCATTGCTAGTGCCACCGGGCGTAGTCACGGTTACGTTGCCGGTGGTGGCGCCCGTAGGCACAGTAGCCGTTACAGTCGTGGCGCTCACCATCACCACATTGGTTGCGGCCGTGCCGTTGAAGCTCACGGCGGTGGCCCCTGTCAGGTTGGTGCCCGTCAGCGTCACGCTGCTGCCCACGGGTCCACTAGTCGGGTTCAAGCTAGTCAGCACGGGGGCGGCAATAACGGTGAACGGCAGCCCATTGCTGCTCCCGCCGGGCGTAGTGACGGTTACGCTGCCAGTCTGAGCACCGCTAGGCACTACTACACCGGTTATCTGTGTGCCGGTGGCGTTCACCGTAAAGCCGGTGGTTACGGTGTTATTGCTTGTGCCGGCAAACGTGATGCTGGACGTGTTGGTCAGGTTGGTGCCCGTAATCGTCAGGCTGGTGCCTACGGGCCCACTCAAGGCCGACAGGCTGCTCAGGGCCGGGGCCGGCGGGCTAGTGGGGCCGGTCAGGGTGAAGGGCAGCACCACGCTAGGGTCGGTGGTGCTGGCAAAGCCGGGGCCAGTGCCCGTAACGCGCACCGCTACCGCGCCGGGGCTGAGGCTAGCCGGCAGGTCGGCCGATACGGTCTGCTGGGTGCCGCTGGTGCTGGCCGTGAAATTCTGCCCGGCCACGCCGTTGAACGTCAGGCCCGTGGGGTTATTGCCGCCAAACAGCCAGCTGCCCGTCACGGTGACGCGCGTACTGGCCGGACCACTAGTCGGGCTCAGGCACGAAGCAAAAGGGCTGTCAATCTGCGGATTGAAGAAAAAGGCGTTGCCATTGTAGCCCTGCGGCGTCTGGCTGCCGAGCGTGGTCGTGATATTGACACCCGTGGTGAAATAGCCCAGGCCCGCCAGGTTATACTGAAACGGCACGTAGAGCATCGAGTCGTTCACAATAGTGGGAGTGGCCGCTAGGGTCATGGTCGAGCCGCAGCCGGTAGAGGCCCCGGCCACGAACGCCGCGCCGGTGGCACCCAAAAACCCGGAGCCGCGCACGTACACCTGGTCGCCGGTGTGCAGGCGGTAGAGCCCGCCCACCACCTGGCTGGGCGGCGTGTTATAACCCTGGGCGCCATCGTAGTAGCCCGTCACGTTGAATATGCGCAGCTTGGTAGCGCTGGCCGCCGAGCCGCCGGGGGTGGTCACGGCAATGAGCCGGCTGGTGAGCGGGTACGTAGTGCCGTTCACCATGTAAGAGGCGCCGGGCACGGTAGTCGTAATTTGAGTGCCGGCCACGTTCACCGTGAATGAGGACTGCACGGCCCCGCCAATTTTGAGCTGGGTCAGGCCCTGGAGGTTCTGGCCCGTAATGGTGAGCGCATCGCCGGGCTGCACGTAGGTCGGGCTGAAGGCGCTAACAACCGGCGCAGCAGTTACGCTGAATGTCAGGCTATTGCTGGTACCGCCGGGCGTGGTTACAGTCACGTTGCCGGTGCTAGCCCCCGTGGGCACGGCTACCGTCAGCTGCGTGCCCGCGCTGTTCACAGTATAGCCCGTTGCCGCCGTGCCGTTAAAGGCCACGGCCGAGGCACCGCTCAGGTTCGTGCCCGTCACCGTCACGCTGGTGCCCACCGGCCCGCTGGTCGGGTTCAGGGCGCTGATAGTCGGCGCGGGTGTGAGGGTAAAGACCACGCCGTTGCTGGTGCCGCCGGGCGTAGTCACGGTTACATTGCCGGTAGTTGCACCGCTAGGCACCACTACGCCGGTTATCTGCGTGCCAGCGCTATTCACTGCAAAGCCAGTGGTCACGGTATTACTACTGGTGCCAGCAAACGTGATGGTAGTGGCCCCCGTCAGGTTAGCGCCATTCAGCACAATGGTGCTGCCCGCCACGCCGCTCGCGGGCGCCAGGCTAGCCAGCGAGGGCTGCGCGGTCACCGTGAAATTGACGCCGTTGCTGGTGCCATTGGCGGTCGTAGCGGTCACATTGCCAGTCGTGGCGCCGCTGGGCACCACCACGCCCGTAATCTGAGTGCCATCGGCGCTCACCGCAAAGCCGGTGGTCACGGTGTTGTTGCTGGTGCCGGCAAAAGTCAGCTGTGTCGTGCCCTGCAGGTTGGCCCCGGTCACGGTGAGGCTGGTGCCCACCGGGCCGCTATTAGGCGTGAGGCTGGTAATGCTGGGCGTCAGGCACTGAAAGTTGAAGGCGCCTGCGCCCGATACCACCACGTAGTAGCTGCTATTTGAATTCTGAAATTGCAGGCGCAGCACCCGCGCCGACACCGGCGTGGCCAGCTTGCGCGCCACGAGCAGCGTCGTATTGGCCACGAGCGGCGCCACGTAGGTATCAATAGTCGTGAACGGCCCGGCCGCGCTGGCCGCCGTTTGTAGTTGAATTGTGGTCGAGTTGGCCGCGCTCACGGCCGTGAGCCGCACCCGCACCTCGCTGATAGTCTGAGTCGTACCTAAATCAGCCTGGAGCGTTCCAGCCGTGGAGAAATACGGCGAGTTACCGGTGCTGGGGCTAGCCGGGTCGGTGTTGAAGGCCACGCTGGGCTGGCTGCTGAGCGTACCGCTAGTGCTGGTGCCCACGTAGCTGGCGGCGGGCAGGCTAGCGGCGAAGTTGGCCGAGCTGGCGCAGCCGCTTTTCGTAAAGGCCGCGTTGCTCACCAGGCTCCACTTGCCGTTGGCATCGCGCGAGCGGATGAACAGCCGGTGCGCGCCATCGGCCAGGGTGTTCAGGTCAACGGCAAAGCCCAGGTTGGCCACGTCGGGGGCCGGCGTGGGCACCGGCACGCTGGTGGCGCTGCCAAAGCCGGGGTCGGTGTCGAAGTAATATTCGACGCGGGTAATGTTGGCCGGCGCCGGCGTGATAGCCGAAGCCGGCTGATAGTAAAAGCTACGCGTGGTAGTGAGACTCCACGTACCATTGACATCGCGCGAGCGGGTGCTGAGGCGGTGAAAGCCTACGGTCAGTGGCGTCAGGTCGACGACGAAAGCTAACCCGCTCACATCGGTAGCCGGGGTGGCTATCGGAATGTTCACCCCATTACCCAGGCCCGGCTCGGCGTCAATGAAATACTCGGCCTTGGTGATGTTGGCCAGCGTGGGCGAGCTGGTGGGGGCTAGCGGTAGGTAGAAGCTGCGTGTATTGGTGAGGCTCCACACCCCACCCACATCCTGCACGCGGGTCGAGAGGCGGTGGAAGCCCGCCGTTAGCGCGGCCAAATTGACACTGAAGGTGATGCCGCTCACGTCGGTGCCCGGTGTGAACGGCACGGCGGTGCCATTGCCCAGGCCGGGGTCGGCATCCACAAAGTATTCGAGGCGGTTGATGTTGCCCTGCGTAATGCGGGCGGTGCCAGCCGGTACAGGCTTGAAAGTTAGGCTAGTAGCGGCAGCCGGGTGGCCGGCCAGGCTGCCCAGCAGCCATAGCAGCGCTAACCCGACCCAGCGACTGGGGCGAAAAGTAACTAGTTGCATGACGAATAGAGACTAGGGCCGAATACCTTAATTATTGGCGCGGGTGCTCAGCGTCACGTTCAGCGAATTGCCCGAAATGGTCAGCGCCTCCTGGTAGATGGCCGGGATGTTGGGCAGCCCCCCTAGCTTGTAGGGCGTGGTGCCCCCGAAAGCGCCCACATCGATGCCGCCCTGCCCGGTGCCGCGCGCCGGGTTGGTGCCAGCTTTGAGCTGGTACCACGCATCAAAAGCCGTGGCGCCGGGCGCCAGCACGAACACCGAGCTTTGCGGCACATTGGCCAGGTTGCCGTTCACGTTAGGGTAAGCGGTGGTAAAAGCCTGCGCGCTGATGTTGTTGTTGAATGTATTCCCTGCCCCCCCTGGGCTAGCGGTGAAGTAGTTGTTGGTGACAAAAAGATTATTTAAGGTAGCGCTGGCTAATAATACGTTATTATAAAATCCCCCATTATAACTGGCAGGGATATTAATGCTACTAACAAATATATTATTAGTGAAAAGTATGTTATCCATACTGTAGTAGGCGTACACTTGATTGATATAGTTCTGCCTAATGATGACGTTGGTCAACGTCTGAGGGGTGCCTATTTGATTACTTCCATTCACGTATAAAGTACCAATGTTGCAGCGCTGTACCGTAACGTTACTGGCTTCAATATAAAAGGTACCCGATATCGTCAGCCCGGCTATATAGGCGTTAGCCCCACCAGCTTGCACTTCAATAGTGCTCACCGTCGCTGGCAACGGATTTGCCTGCAAGCCTGCATTCTGACTAGGGTCGAGGAAGTAGCCTGGCCCGACGATGGTCACGTTCTTATTGACGGCGATACCGCTGTAAGCCGTCCCCGACGGCTCGACCTGAATAATATCACCAGCCGCGGCGGCGGCGTAGGCGGCAGGCAGGTCGGCGTAGATGTTGGTGCCTGTAATACCGGTATTATTCACCCGGCGAATGGTTTGGGCCGCAGCCGGGGCCAGGCCGACCAGCGTCAGCAGAAAGCCCAGGAGCGAGAGAAAGGAGAGCTTGTTCATGGCAAAAAACGGGAAAGGGTGAAAAAGTAAAGGGGTCAAACAATGGAGCGTAGTGAAGCTGGCGGCTCAGTGCGGGGCGGGCGCCGGGCTAGCGGGCGGCGTTTCGGCCGGTGGGGCTGGGGTGGCCGGCGGTAGGGCTTCGGCCGGGGTGGCGGGGCTGGTGGTTTCGGGCGCAGCAGGCGGGCCGGCTGGCGCGGGGGCGGCGGGCGGGGCTACCTCGGTGGGTGCGGCGGGCGCCGGGGGCGCTGTTTCCACCGGGGCGGCGGGCGTGGGGGCTAGCGGCGGGGCGCAGCCACGGGTGGCCCAGGTGCCTTTTTCCTTGGGGCACTTGTCGTAGGCGTTGCTCACGCCGTCGCCATCGCGGTCGCGGCGGCGGTGGCGGCGCAGGGCCAGGGCCAGCCCGAAGTACACATCGGCCCCGGTGGCCGACTCAATACCCAGCAGCCCGCCCAGGTTGTCGGAGCCCACCACCAGCGGCCCTAGCCGCAGCATGGCGCCCACTTGCAGCTGCCGGTAGCCATTGGCCAGCAGCACCGGCACGGCCAGCTCGACCTTGCTAAACTCGACGCGCGGCGTGAGGGCCAGCAGGCTGGGCGTGCGGGCGCCGACGGTGCTGGGCGGCAGCACACTTTGCACCCACAGCAGGCCGGCGTAGAGGTGCCCGGCCAGGCGGTAGTCGGCCGTGAGGCGCAGCGCGGCAGGCAGGTAGGTCGTAAATGAGCGCGCCGTGCTGCTGAGGCCCACCGTGCGCTGCAAGGTATTTTCGACCGATTGTAAGGTGCTGAATTTCAACGTATCGAGCTGACCCAGGCGCACGGTACCGCTGCTAGCCACCTGGCCCTGGCGCACCCGCTGATTGTTGTTGTAGCCAATGGCCCCGATGTCGGTGAGGGCTAGCCCCAGGCGCAGGCGATACTTGTTGCGGCTGTCGTCGGGGCGACGCTGCCCGTCCATCTCGTAATCGTATGCTTCGTAGTCGGGGCGCCACTCGTAGGTCAGGCCCAGGTCGGCGCCGTAGCCGCGGCCTAGCTGCTGGTCGCCGTAGAGCGAGCCCAGCGAAAAGCCGTTTTCACCATACAGCTTGTAATCAGTAAGGCCGTAGCTGAGCTGGCGACTTTGCACTTCCAGCGTGTTCTTATCCAGCACCTTAAACTGCGTACCCTCGTTGCGCACGTAGCCGCCGCCCAGCCCCACCAGGTACTTCAGCGTGAGACCGCCCTTGAAGAAGTGCGTGGTGTTGGGCGTGAAGGTGCGGGCGTAGGTGAAGGCAAATTCGTGGTAGGCGCTGGCCTCCAGGTTGAAGCTGTTGTCGGTGAGCAGCTGGTTGGCTAGCCCCAGCTGGCTGGCCTGGCCCAGCCCGTAGCGCGCCAGCCGGGCCAGGCTGTAGCTCACGCCGCTAGCCTGCGCAAAGCCCCGCACCCGGCTGCTAAAGGCCACCGCTGAGCGCGGCCCCAGCGTTAGCAGCAGCGAAGGCAGACGCACTTCGGCCGTGGCGCTGGCGTATTGCAGGCCGGCTCCGCCTTGCTCCGTCAGGTTGTCTTTGCTGAGGCTAAACCCCGCCGACCACGGTTTCTGGGGCAGGTTGAGCTGCAGGTAAGTATTGTAGAAATTAAGGTTGGCCCCGCCCAGGTTGAGGTAGGCACTCAGGCGCGAGTCGGCAATGGCACTGGGGTTGACGTAGGCGCTATTAGTGCCGCCGTAGTTGCTTTGGGCCAGCCCCAGCCAGCCCTGGGCCGCGGCGGGGCTGGCAGCTAGTAGCCAGAGGCTGGGCAGCAGGCACGCGGCTGCCCAGCCCCGGCAGGGGGTAGAGGTTGTTTTCATAGCTCAGAGGAGTGGGTGAGTAACTAGCTGGCCAAGCACGAGGCAGGCGGTAAGTCAAGTAAGGGGCGGGCCGTTAAAAGCGTGTGTGGGAGCTGGCAGCTTGTTCGGGCGCTATATCTTTTTCAGATATTCGTGGATGTCGTAGCGGGCGCTGCGCAGCACCGGGCCACCTGCTTTGGGCAACGCGGCAAGCAGCAGGCTACTGCCGACGAGCCTGCTCGGGCAGGGGGCAGGGAGGCGCCCCCCTTTCCGTGCGCGGGCATGGCCGTAAACTGATAGGAAAACGTTTTTCATAAGGCAAAAAGCGAAGGGCGGCGGGGTATGCAAAAGTCCTTGGGGAAGGCGCGCCCGGCAATACCTATTTGTAGGTAGAAACAGTTGGTTTTCAGCTGCCCAGTGCACTACTCCGCAAGCCAATAGCTTACTTGCCGCCCTAAGCCGCTATCCCGGCGCAGTGGGCGCCCGCGCTGGCTACTGCTTGCATTTGTTTTACCAGGCTGCTGTTTGTGCTATGTCTGAGTCTACCCCTCCCACCGATGTCTTGGTGCTGAGCCTGCCCCAGGCTAGTGCACTGCCGACGCGGGCCCTGCAGCAGCAGCTGGCGGCTATTTTGCTCACCAGCCAGTTTGCCTATGTGTACGACCTGCCTAGCCAGTCGCTGGTGTTCGTTAGTGCCGGGGTAGAGGTGCTGCTGGGCGAGCGGCCGGCCCCCGACGAGCTGACGCTGGACTGGTTTGCCGCCCGCCTGCACCCCGACGATGCCGCCGCCGTGGCGCAGGCGCAGGCCCTGGTGCACCAGTATTTGCACGAGCGCACGCACGCTAGCCTGCCCAATTTTCTTTTTTCGCTCGACTACCGCCTGCGCCACGCCGACGGGCACTACCGGCGGGTGCTGCACGAGTGCCTGCTGCTGGAGCGCGCGCCGGGGCCGGGCCTCATTCAGCGTACGCTAGCCCTCTTCACCGACCTCTCGCCGCACAAGCTCACGCAGGAAGTACGCTACCACGTCAATCAACCCGACTTTGCGGCTTTTGCGGCCCGGCAGCAGCCCGCGGCTCCACTGCTCACGACCCGCGAAAAGCAGATTCTGGCCCTGGTGCTGCAAGGCCTCACCAGCCGCCAGATTGCTCACCGCCTCAAGCTGAGCGAAGCCACCGTGAAAGCTCACCGGCGCAACTTGTTGCGCAAGGCCGGCACCCACAACCTACACGGGCTGTTTTTGCGGTTAACTCCAGCGGATACTAGCATATAGCACACTAGCCGTCAGTAATTTGCCATTCATTCCTACACTTCGGCTATGCCCCCACCAGTACTGCCATCTGCTACCCCGCCCGTTGTGCGCCAGATACTGGACTCTAATCCACCGTCTGTCTATACTCAGCCGGAGGAATGCGACGCCAATCAATTTATCAGCGATATGGCCGCGCAACTTGCCCGGACGCCGCTTATTGGTCGTTTTTCGTACATCTACGATTATCGGGTTCGCGCGCTACTATTTGTAAGCCAAGGCATCGAAGAAGTTCTGGGCGCTAGCCCTCCCAGCGACCGGCAGACCGTAGAGTGGCTCTATGACCGGGTGCACCCCGATGATGCCCCCCAGGTAGCGCAGGCGTCTGTGCTTGTCAATACCTACATCCGGCAGTGCCCGCCGGAGGAAAGCTTTAGCCAGTTTGTTATGGCCATCGATTACCGCCTGCGCCATGCAGCGGGCTATTACCTACGTGTGCTTCGGCAGAACCTCATTCTGGAGCGCGACCTGACGGGAGCGGTTATTACAACAGCCGCGATTTATACCGATATCAGCCATCATAAGCTAACCCAGGACGTGCGGCTGCATGTCAACCGGCCTGATTTTTCGGCCTTCGTCATGCAGCAGGCCCGCACTAACATTACCGCCTATAAAGCGCTTTCCTCGCGCGAGCAGCAAGTGGCTTCCTTGGTGCTGCAAGGGCTTACCAGCTCGCAGATTGCCGCTAAGCTGCACACCAGCGTGCATACGGTGAATACCCACCGACGCAATATGCGGCACAAGCTTAGCGCGCCCAGCTACTACGACCTGCTCTGTCAGCTTGACAAACAGGATTTTGGCTGATTTACAAGTACTCTTAACGGGTACGTACCGCTTCTACCGGGCTCGTAGCGGCGGCAAAGTCCAGTACTAGCTGATTAAACACCGTCGGATTTTCCAGAAATGGCGAGTGCCCACTGCCCGGCACTACGTGCAGCACCCCGCCCCAGCGGCTAGGCGCGGCCAGGTCATCGAAATAAGCAAAATTGATGGCGTGGTCAAACTCCCCTACCGCCAAGGCTAGCGGCACCAAGGTCTTGCCTACATTGCCTACCTCATCGCGCATTTCGCCCGCCCCGATGCTAACCAGCAAGTCAGCGCGGGCGCGGCCATCGGCGCGGGCAATAGCCGCCGCCAGCAACGCTACCTCAGCAGGTGCCGGGTCGGGGCGCAGGCAATAGCGGGCCAATGCGTCTACCTGCGTTGCCGATAAAGAGGCTACGTAGAACAGCTTTCCGGTTTCACTGAGTTGAAATGCGGCCTGCATTTCGGCGGGCGTGCTCACCGGCGGTGCGCCAATAGTTAGCAGCCCCCGCAGGTTTGGCAGGTCTGGCAGTAGCTCCAGCAGCAGATTGCCGCCATAAGAATGCGCTACCACCAGCGCGTGCTCCAGCCGTAGGGCGCGCACGGCCTCCAGCACTATCGTTCGCATGGCCGCCACGCCATAGTGGCCCGGCGCGGGCGGCGACTGCCCGTGGCCCGGCAGGTCGAAAGCGACCAATCGGAAGCCTTGCAAGGCCGGCGCCTGCCACTGCCGCTCAAATACGTCGGCCGCTAAAGAATTGCCATGTAGCAATAGTAACGGCGGGCCGGCCGGGTCACCGGCTTCGTAGGCGGCGAGGCTCAGCCCGGCGGCCGGCAGTAAAAACGGTACGGGAAGCATCGTTAGCAGCTATTTTTAAACGGGTTAGCAACTTAAAGACAGCACATGTACGATTTATGAAGTCGAATATTGACTACTTATCCTAGCCGCTTATTTTTTGCACTGCCGGCAAGGCCGTGGGGCCTCCCAGCGTGGTGGGTGCAGCGAAGTAGATGGCCCACCCAATAGTTTTTTGATAAGCAGCAGACGGCGGCTACTGGCTGTGGCTGTGTGTAATAAGCACTTATGCCGGCTAGCGGCTGTGCCGGGCCGCCCAACCCCCGCCCGCCGGTAGCGTACATGTACGTTGCCTATGTCTGCAAACTCTTCCTCTAAGCTCTCGCTCTACGGCGGTATCGCCGCCAATGTGGCCATCGCGGTCAGCAAATTCGTGGCCGCCTATATCACCGGCTCGTCGGCCATGCTCTCGGAGGGCATCCACTCCTTAGTCGATACCGGCAATGGCGGCCTGCTGCTGTATGGCATGAGCCGCAGCCAGCGCCCGGCCGATGCGCAGCACCCCTTCGGACATGGTAAAGAACTGTATTTCTGGGCCTTGATTGTGGCCGTGCTCATCTTTGCCATTGGCGGCGGCATGTCGTTCTACGAAGGCGTGAAGCACCTCGACCACCCCGAGCCGCTCGAAGACCCCATGTGGAACTACATCGTGCTAGGGGTGTCCATCGTGTTTGAGGGGGCGGCGCTGGTGCTGGCGCTGCGGGCGCTGCTCGAAAAGCCCACGCCCGGCGTGAGCTTCTGGACCACGCTCACTACGAGCCGCGACCCGGCCGTTTTTGCCTCGGTGCTCGAAAATGCCGCCGCCGTGGCTGGGCTACTTATCGCGCTGCTAGGGGTGTATTTCGGGCATTTGCTGAATAATCCGCTTTTCGACGGCGGTGCCTCTATCATCATCGGCTTGCTGCTGATGGGCGTGGCCGTGCTGCTGGTGAGCCGCACCCGGGCGCTGCTCATCGGCGAGGGGGCTAGCGAGGCCACCACGCAGCAGGTGCAGGAGTTGGCGCGCCGCATACCCGGCGTCGCCACCGTGCGCCCGCCCCTCACCATGTACCTGGCTCCCGACGATGTGATGCTCGCGCTCGACGTAGAATTTGAAGACCACCTTACGGCTACTCAGGTGGAAGAAGCCGTGGAGGCCGTACAAAACAGCATCCGGGCGAAGTACCCCGAGTTTAAACGCATTTTTATCGAAGCCAAGTCGCTAGCCGGGCGCGCCTAGCGCTAGCCCCGGCAGGGCGACAACGGCAACCCTACCCTTACACCTATGAAATATACTCCGACTGATTCTCCGTTTGCTTCGTTTTGGTGGGGCGGCTACGAATGCACCGACCAGCTCAACGCCTTTGGCAATCGGGTTGATTTTCTGCCCCTTACCGGCCACCTGCCGCTCCTCGACCAAGACTATGCCGACCTGGCGCAGTTCAACGTGCGCACCGTGCGTGAGGGCATCCGGTGGGCGATGATTGAGAAAACGCCCTACCAGTACGACTGGAGCACCGTAAAGCTGATGCTCGACGCGGGCGAGCGCCACGGCATTCAGCAGGTGTGGGACATCTGCCACTTCGGCTACCCCGATGACCTCACGCCGCTGCATCCCATGTTTGCCCGGCGCTTTGCGGCGGTGTGCCGCGCGTTTGTCGATTTTTACCGCTCGGTGCGGCCCGAGGGCACGCTCATCGTCACGCCTATTAATGAGGTCAGCTTCATGTCGTGGCTAGGGGGCGATGTGCGCGGCACCTCTCCCTACTGCGTGGGCCAGGGCTGGGAGGTGAAGTACGGCCTGATGCGCGCCTATATTGAAGGCAGCTGGGCGCTGCGCGAGGCTGACCCCAGCATTCGCTTTCTAAGCACCGAGCCGCTCATCAACATCGTGCCGCCGCCCAACCCCTGGGTGAGCCACGTGCGCGAGGCCAAGCGCATGCACCGCGACCAATTTCAGGCCATCGATATTCTGTCGGGCCGCATGTGCCCCGAATTGGGCGGCCACGAAAGCCTGCTCGATATTATCGGCTTCAATTACTACTACGACAACCAGTGGCAGCTGCACCCGCACCGCCACTTGGGCTGGAACGACCCCGTGATGGACCCGCGCTGGGTGCCGCTGAGCGAGCTGCTGCGCCAGGCCCACAAGCGCTACAAGCGGCCCTTTGTGGTCACCGAAACCAGCCACCCCGGCGTAGACCGGCCGCTGTGGTGGAACATGATTGGCAAGGAATGCGCCAAGGCCCTGCACATGGGCCTGCCGCTGCTAGGGGCCTGCATCTACCCCATGGTAGACCGGCCCGACTGGGACCACCTCGACCACTGGCACCGCTCGGGCCTCTGGGATGCTGAGCTGCGGCCCGATGGCCCGCCCCGCCGCATCTTGCACGAGCCCAGCGCCCACGCCCTGCTAGAGGCCCAGGCCTTGGTGCAGGCTGCCCAGCCGCAGCCCAAAGTGCCCCGGCGGCGCCCGGTGCTGGTGGGCTAGGCAAGGACACGTTGAAAACGCCCGACAAGCTGTGCTTGCCGGGCGTTTTCATTTAGGGGCTAGTATCTTGCTGAAGTAGCCACCCTTCTTCCTCTGCCTATGCCAGCCGTTGCCCACCTGTACTCGCCCATTGGGATGCTGGCGCTGCATGGCTCCGATGCCGGGCTGCACGCCGTGCAGTTTCTCGACCACGACGTGCCGCCGCCCACGGCCCCGGCCGACCTGCCCGCCTGCCTGCAAGAGCCTCACCGCCAGCTCCATGCGTACTTCAACCGCGAGCTGCGCGACTTCGACCTGCTGTGCGTGCCCCTAGCGGGCACCGACTTTCAAAGACAGGTGTGGGCGGCGCTGGCGGGCATTGCGCACGGGCGCACGGCCTCGTACCTCGACGTGGCCAAGCTGCTCAATAATCCTAAATCGGTGCGGGCGGTGGGTGCGGCCAATGGCCAGAACCCGCTAGCCATTGTGTGGCCCTGCCACCGCGTGATTGGGGCTAGCGGCGCGCTCACGGGCTACGCGGGCGGGCTGGTGCGCAAGCAGTGGCTGCTGGCCTTCGAGCAACCCGAGCGCCAGGGCGCGCTCTTTGGGTAAGCCAAGCTGCTTACTTTAGCGGCGCTTACTTCTTCCTTTTCTTATGAAAAACCTTTCCATTCTGCTAGCCCTGCTGGCGGCCGGGCCCGCTGGGGCCCAAACCATGGCTGCCATTAAGCCCCTGCCCTACCCCAATACCCGCAAGGTCGATACCATAACGACCTATTTCGGCACCAAGGTGGCCGACCCCTATCGCTGGCTCGAAAACGACCAGGCTGCCGATACCAAAGCCTGGGTGCAGGAAGAAAACAAAGTAACGCAGGACTACCTGAGCAAGATTCCGTACCGCGAGGCCATTCGCCAGCGCCTCACCAAGCTCTGGAACTACGAGAAATATACCGCCCCGCAGAAGGAAGGCAAGTATACGTACTTCTCCAAGAACACCGGCCTGCAAAGCCAGTATGTAATGTATCGGCAGCTGGGCACGGGCGCACCCGAGGTGTTTCTGGACCCTAACACCTTCTCCAAAGACGGCACGACCTCGCTGGCCGGCCTGAGCTTCACCAAAGACGGGAGCCTGGCCGCCTATTCGATTTCGGAGGGCGGTTCCGACTGGCGCAAAGTCATCGTGCTACGCACCGACACCAAGGCTATTGTGGGCGACACGCTCAAGAACGTGAAGTTCTCGGGCCTAGCCTGGAAGGGCAATGAGGGTTTCTACTACAGCTCCTACGACAAGCCCAAAAGCGGCAGTATGCTAGCCGGCCAGAACCAGTTGCATCGACTGATGTACCACAAGCTGAGCACCCCGCAAAGCGCCGATGTGCTGGTGTTTGGCGGGGAGAAAACGCCGCGCAGCAGCATCAGAGGCTATCTGACAGAAGACCAACGCTTCCTGATTATATCGGCCAGCAACGGCGGCAACCGCAACGAGCTCTACCTCCAGGATTTGAGCAAGCCCGGGAGCGGGATTGTGACCGTTGTGGACAACATGAATAGCAGCAACCAAGTGGTCGACAACGTGGGCAGCAAGCTTTACATCATCACTAACCTCAACGCGCCCAACAACCGTGTAATTACCGTTGACGCTGCCACCCCCAAGTCCGCCAACTGGAAAGACCTGATTCCGGAAACCAAAAACGTGCTGGAAGTGAACACCGTGGGCGGCAAAATCTTTGCCCACTACCTCAAGGATGCCACTTCGCTGGTGGAGCAGTACGACATGACCGGCAAAAAGGAGCGGTCCATCGCCCTGCCCGGCCTCGGCACGGCAGGCGGTTTCAATGGCAAGCGGGAGGAGAAGGAAACCTACTACACCTTCACGTCCTACATCTACCCGCCCACCATTTTCAAGTACGACATCGCCACGGGCAAATCGACGGTGTTCAAAAAGGCCGGGGTGCAGTTCGACCCCACCAAGTTTGAGTCGAAACAGGTGTTTTATAATTCGAAAGACGGCACGCGCATTCCGATGATTATCACCTACAAAAAAGGCGTAGTGATGAACGGAAAGAATCCCACGTACCTCTATGCGTACGGGGGCTTCAATATCTCACAAACTCCTGGCTTCAACCCCGCCAACATCGTGTTGCTTGAGAATGGCGGCGTGTATGCGGTGCCCAACATCCGAGGTGGCGGCGAGTACGGCGAAAAGTGGCACCTAGCCGGCACCAAGCTGCAGAAACAGAACGTGTTCGACGATTTTATTGCGGCTGCTGAATACTTGAAAACCAATAAGTACACCGACACCGACCACTTAGCCATTGCAGGCGGTTCCAACGGTGGCTTACTGGTAGGGGCCGTGATGGCCCAGCGCCCCGACCTAGTAAAAGTGGCTTTCCCCGCCGTGGGCGTAATGGACATGCTACGGTACAACAAGTTCACCATCGGTGCCGTCTGGGCCCCGGACTACGGCACGGCCCAGGACTCGCCCGAGATGTTCAACTACCTCTATAAGTACTCGCCCTACCACGCCCTGAAGCCGGCTAGCTACCCGGCCACGCTCATCACCACTGCCGACCACGACGACCGCGTAGTGCCCGCCCACTCCTTCAAGTTTGCCTCCCGCCTGCAGGAAGACCAGCGCGGCCCGGCCCCGGTGCTCATCCGCATCGAGACCAAGGCCGGCCACGGCGCGGGCCGCAGCACCGCCCAGGTCATCAGCGAGCAGGTAGATAAGTGGGCCTTTATGTTTGAAAACATGGGCGTGAACTACAAGCCGGTGATGTAACGGGGCTAGCCATTTAGCGCCTGCAAGTATATAGTTTTATAAAAGCGAGATTGAAGCCTGCTATTGGCTTCAATCTCGCTTTATTTTTGAGTATGAAACACCTGATACTTCTATCTACTTTATTAGGCTTGGCTGCAAGCGAAGCAGCTGCGCAACAAGCCATTCCGCCGCTAAAGAAGGACTTTCTCGACTCGACGTGGCGCGTATTGCCTTCTGCCACTGGCGCTTTTTACCGCCGCGAAACTGAGTACACTGACAGCACGGCCGGCGTAGTGCGCGACTATTTTATGAGCAACGGCCAGTTGCAAAGCCGCATAGAGATGGACAACATTCGCCGACAGCGCCACCACGGCGTAAGCGAATACTTCACTAAGGATGGCCACTTAAAGACGCACGCCGAGTTTGACCACGGCCGACGTACCGGCGAGTTGGTGCTTTACTACCCTAGCGGGCAACTCAAGCGCCGCGAGCGCTACACCGATGCATTGCACGGCACCGGCGAGTGCTTTGCGCCCGATGGCACGCCGGTGCCGTTTTTTGAATACGAGGTAACGCCCCGCTACTCGGAGGGCGATGGCGGCTTTGCGGCCTTGGTCGGGGCTATTGGCCGCAATTTTAATTACACGAAGGAGGCCCGGCGAGCGGGTATTCAGGGTCGTATGCTCGTGACGTTCAGTGTAACGGCCCAGGGCTTGGTTGATGATGTAAAAATCATGCAGCCGCTGCACCCACTGGTCGATGCCGAGGCTATCAAGGCAGTGTACCGGCTCAAACGCTTTACGCCCGGCCTGCAAGACGGCAAGCCCGTGAAAGTGAGTTTCACCGCGCCCATTAACCTTAAGCTACAGTAGGCTAGCCAGCGTTACTCCGCTAGCCGCTTCAACTCCGCATACAACTCATTACCAGCCCAAAACAGCTGCGTGACCATGCCCACGTGCTTTTTGCCGGGCAAAATGGTGTACTTCGGCGCCTCGCCCAGCTGCGTGAGGCGCTGCCGAAATCTCTCGCTGCTTTCCTTGATGCTCGGGTAGGTATCGCCGCCAATGTAGATGCTCATGGGCGGTGCGCCGGCCCGCACATGGTAGAGCGCCGAGGCCTGCCGCCACACCGCCGGGTCTTTGCTGAAGGGCACGAGGTACTTCTCATCGCCCGCATATTGCATTTTGGTGAGGTAGTCGAGCATGTCGAGGCCGGCCGGGTCGTCGAGTAGCACCGCGTGCACAGCCCTAGCCGGCAGGCCGTGGCGCGCCAGCAAGGTGTCGGAGCCAGTGGCCAGCAGCGCGGCTAGCCCCCCGCCTGCCGAGTGACCCATAAGCACGAGACGGCCAGGGTCGCCGCCGTACTCCGCGATGTGGGCTACCGTCCAGGCCAGGGCGCGGGCGCAGTCGTCGGCTTGCTGGGGCACCAGCACCTGCGGCGCCAGCCGGTAGCTGATGACCACGCCCACAAAGCCATTTTTAGCCAGCCGCCGGCCGATGGCTTTATACAGAATATCGTCTTTGCTGCCGCTGTTCCAGCTGCCGCCGTGGATGAACAGCACCACCGGGCGCGGGGCGGCCGCTTTGGCACGGGGCTGATAAATATCGAGGCGGTGCCGCTTGTTGTCAAAGTCGGGCGCCGAAGCGGCCACGTAGGGCACGTCGGCCACGCGGCGGCTAGCCTGGGCCACGGCCCATTCGTTGGCCAGCAGCACGGTGGCGGCGGCCAGCAGCAGCCCGAGCGGCGGCAGGGCCAGCCAGCGAAGAATACGCATCATAATGAGGAGCTTACGCAGCTGGCACTAGCCTCGGCCCGCTGTAGCGAGCTGATACTTAACGGCACGATAATGGGAGCTGTCGCGTTTTCTACGTAAATTACCCTAATCCGGCCCGCTTATGAGGCCCACTATCCTATGCAACACTACACCGCCTCCCCGCAATCGTTTGTTACTACCGCCCGCACCCGCACCCACGAGCTGCAGCTCTGGACGCCCTGCTTCACGGCCGTGGCCGCCGGCACCAAGCCGTTCGATGTGCGCGAAAACGACCCCGATTTTCAGGTCGGCGACGCCTTGCTTATCCGAGAATACGACCCCGATACGAGTACCTACAGCGGCCGCACGCTGCTGCGCTGGGTCAGCTACGTAATGCCCGGTGGCGCTTTTGGCGTAGAAGAAGGCTGGTGCGTGCTGGGCCTCGGCAACGTAGCGCCGCTGCCCGCTGGCATCACCGATACGCGCCTCTGGTAGAGGCCGCTAGGCCCTGGGCGGGCGTCTAGCTTGCCGCCCCGGTATTTCAACCGGGGCCTTGCGTATTTTTGCCATTCCCAGCGGGGATATTCTTTTTACTCCGGCTTCTTAATCTCCTATCTGCGTGTTTTTTCGGCTACCTCCCCGCGTGCAGCGGGGCGCGTTTCTTTTTCTGCTAGGGGCAGCGCTCGCGCTGCCTGCTCATGCCCAAAAAGGTAAAAAAGATAACAAGAACACCCCGCCCCCCAGTGGCCCGCAGCGCTTGCAGCCACTGTACGGCGGCCTCACGGCGGCTCAGGCACAGCAGGCCGTGGGGGCAAACGTGCTGGCCGATGTAGACCGCAGCTTTGCGTCGCGGCCCGAGGCCAGCAAGTTTTTCAGCAACAAGGGCTTTGAGTACCTGCAAGAAAATCAGCCCGATACGGCTATCGTGCGCTTCAACCTGGCCTGGGTGCTCGACCCCCAAAACCCCGACCCCTACCGGGGGCTAGCGGTGCTGCTGAGCCGCCGCCCCGATGCCTCGCCCGAGGCCGTTCAGGCGCTGGTGCTGCAGGGCCTGGCGGTGGCGCCCACCAACCCGCTGCTGCTCGTCGACGCCGCCAATACGGCTCTGGGCCGCTACGAGCTGAGCAAGAAGAAAAAAGAGCTGCAGCAAGCCAACGACTACGTGCAGCGCGCTTTGCTGGCCGACAGCACCAGCGCCAGCGCCTGGCAAACCCAGGCCCACATCCACTATTACCAAGAAAACTACGCCGAAGCCTGGAAGGATGTGCGCAAAGGTCAGAGCCTCAGCCTTGCTAGCCTCGACTTTCAGTTCCTGACTGAGCTCATGGCCAAGATGCCCGACCCGGAAGGGAAGTTTAAATAGTGGTTAATTGACTGATGGTCAATTAACCATTAAAATAGCCCGGCTGCCACGCGCCGTATTGCTTCGGCCTTGCCCATGCTGTAGTAGTGCAGGCAGGGCACGCCGTGGGCCATCAGCTCGCGGCTTTGATTGAGACACCATTCAATGCCGATTTCGCGGGCGGCGGCGTTGTCCTTGGCCTGGTGAATGGCCTCGGCCAGCGCCTCGGGAATGCTGAGAAAGAAAGCCCGTGGCAGGCTGCTAAGCTGGCTCTTGGTAGTCAGGGGCTTAAGGCCCGGAATGATGGGCACCGTAATGCCGACCGCCCGGCAGCGCTTCTCAAACTTGAAAAACTCTTCGTTGTCGAAAAACATCTGGGTCACGATGTAGTCGGCACCGCGGTCGATTTTTTGCTTTAGAAAGCGGATATCGGAGCCATGATTGGGCGCCTCGAAGTGCTTTTCGGGATAGCCGGCCGTGCCGATACAGAAATCGGTGCAGAGCACGGGCTCAGCACCCTCGGGCTGGTACTGCTCGTCGTGGTCGTGGTAGCGGCCGTGGTTGAGCGAGTCAATCTGGCCGATAAGGTCGCAGGCGTAGGTGTGGCCATCGGGGTGCGGCTGGAAATGGCCTTCGCTCTTGATGGGGTCGCCACGAAGGGCTAGCACGTTGTCGATGCCCAGAAAGTGCAAGTCAATCAGGGCGTTCTCGGTTTCTTCCTTGGCAAAGCCGCCGCAGATGAGGTGCGGCACGGTATCGACATCGAAGCGGTTTTTGATGGCCGCGCAAATGCCTACCGTGCCCGGCCGCTTGCGCACGGCCTTGCGCTGCAAGAGCCCGCCCGGCCGCTCACGCAGCACAAACTCCTCGCGGTGGTAGGTGACGTCGATAAATGGCGGCTTGAACTCCATCAGCGGCTCGATATTGGAGAATAGGCTATGGATATTCTCGCCCTTGCGCGGCGGTAGCACCTCGAAGGAAAAGAGGGTTTTGCCCTCGGCGCGGCGCAGATGTTCGGTTACTTTCATTTTTTCAGCTATTTGCTAGTAGCTGCTAGCTAGTAGCTTTTAAGACAAAAACCGGTTGTCATTGCGAGCAAAGCGAAGCAATCGCCCCAGAACGAAGTTGTTCGGGTGTTGTGCAGATGCGATTGCCGCGCTGCGCTCGCAACGACAGATGAAATGGGTGACTGGGCTAGGCCGGGTCATAGTTCAAATTGGGCATCAGCCAGCGCTCCAGCTCGGCCAGGGGCATGTGCTTGCGCTCGGCAATATCGGCCACCTGGTCGCGGCCTATCTTGCCCAGGCCGAAGTACCGGGCCGCCGGGTGCGCGTAGTAGAGGCCGCTCACGGCAGCGGTGGGGTACATGGCCAGGTTTTCGGTGAGCGTGATGCCGGTCTGCTTTTCAGCATCTAGCAGGCGGAAAAGCGTGACCTTTTCGGTGTGGTCGGGGCAGCCGGGGTAGCCCGGCGCCGGCCGGATGCCCCGGTATTGCTCCTTGATAAGCTCCTCGCCGCTTAAGTTTTCGTTGGGCGCGTAGCCCCAGAACTCCTCGCGCACGCGCTGGTGCAGGCGCTCGGCAAAGGCCTCGGCCAGGCGGTCGGCCAGCGCCTTTATCATGATGCTGGAGTAGTCGTCGTGGTCGGCTTCGTACTTCTCGATGAGCTTTTCGATGCCCAGCCCGGCCGTGACGGCAAAGCCACCGACGTAGTCGGCGCGGCCGCTGTCGCTAGGGGCCACGTAGTCGGAAAAGGCCACATTGGGCACGCCGGGGCCTTTTTCGCCCTGCTGGCGCAGCGTAAAGAAGGCATCGCGCACCTGCTGGCGGGTGTCGTCTTCGTAAATCTCGATGGTATCGTAGCCTTTCGTATTGGCCGGCCAGAAGCCCAGCACGGCCCTAGCGGTGAGGCTTTTATCGGCGATAACTTCGGCCAGCATTTTCTGCGCATCGTCGAAAAGCCTGCGGGCAGCTTCGCCCAGGTTCTCATCTTCCAGAATGCGCGGGTAGCGTCCCTTCAGCTCCCAGGTGTGGAAGAAGGGCGTCCAGTCGATATACTGGGCGAGTTCTTCCAGCGGGTAGTTATCGAGCACCTTGGTACCCAAGAAGCTAGGCTTGATGATGGGCGCGGTCTCCCAGTCGGCGTGGTAGCCGTTCTGGCGGGCCGCCTCGATAGGCAGGTAGCTTTTCTCGCGCTGGCGGCTGGCGTGGTCGTCGCGCAGGGCCGCGTATTCATCCTTAATAGTTTGGCTGTATGCCACTTTTCCCGAGCCGAGCAGGCTAGCCGCCACGCCCACCGAGCGCGACGCGTCATTGACATAAACCGCTGAGCCCGAGTAGGCCGGCGCGATTTTTACGGCCGTGTGCAGGCGCGAGGTAGTGGCCCCGCCAATGAGCAGCGGCACTTGCAGCTTGCGCCTTTCCATTTCGCGGGCCACGTACACCATCTCATCGAGCGAGGGCGTAATGAGGCCGCTGAGGCCGATGATGTCAGCGCCCTGTTTCTGGGCTTCGTCCAGGATGCGCTCCAGCGGCACCATCACGCCGAGGTCTACTATCTCGAAGTTATTGCAGGCCAGCACCACGCCCACGATGTTTTTGCCGATGTCGTGCACGTCGCCTTTCACGGTGGCCAGCAGTATTTTACCGGCCGTTTGGCGGGCGGCGCCGGCCTTCTCGGCTTCGAGATAGGGCTGCAGGTAGGCTACGGCCTTTTTCATGACCCTAGCCGACTTCACCACCTGGGGCAGGAACATTTTGCCGGCCCCGAAGAGGTCGCCCACTACGTTCATGCCGGCCATCAGGGGGCCCTCTATCACGTCGAGCGGGCGGGCCAGCTGCTGACGCACCTCCTCGGTGTCCTGGTCGATAAAGTCGGTGATGCCGCGCACCAGGGCGTGCTGCAGGCGCTCGGCTACGGGCAGCGAGCGCCAGGCATCGGTTACCACCTCCACTTTGCCCTTTTGCTTCACCGTTTCGGCAAATTCGATAAGGCGCTCGGTGGCGTCGGGACGGCGGTCGAGCAGCACGTCCTCACAGAGTTCGAGCAGGTCTTTGGGTACCTCGTCGTACACGGCCAGCTGGCCGGCATTCACAATGCCCATGTCGAGGCCCGCCGCAACGGCGTGGTACAGAAAGGCCGCGTGCATGGCCTCGCGCACCACGTCGTTGCCCCGAAACGAGAACGAAATGTTGCTGACGCCGCCGCTGGTGCGGGCGCCGGGCAAATTTTCCTTTATCCACTTCACTGCCGCGATGAAGTCGAGTGCGTAGCGGCGGTGCTCCTCCATGCCCGTGCCTACCGTCAGGATGTTGGGGTCGAAGATGATATCTTCGGCTGGAAAGCCAACTTCTTCGGTCAGAATGCGGTAGCTGCGCTCGCAGATTTCGATGCGGCGCTCGTAGTTATCGGCCTGGCCATTTTCGTCGAAGGCCATCACCACCACGGCCGCACCGTATTGGCGCACCAGCCGGGCGTAGTGCTTGAAGCGCTCCTCGCCTTCTTTCAGCGAAATCGAGTTGACGATGCTCTTGCCTTGTGTGCACTTGAGGCCAGCCTCGATAACGCTCCACTTCGAAGAGTCTATCATGAGCGGCAGGCGCGCGATGTCGGGCTCCGAGGCAATGAGGTGCAGGAAGGTCGTCATCACGGCCTCCGAGTCGAGCATGCCCTCGTCCATGTTGATGTCGAGCACCTGCGCGCCGCCCTCCACCTGGGCGCGGGCCACCGCTAGGGCCGCCTCGTAGTCGCCCGAGCGAATAAGCCGCGCAAAGGCCCGTGAGCCGGTCACGTTGCACCGCTCGCCGATATTGACGAACAGGCTGGCGGGCGTGATGTTGAACGGCTCCAGGCCCGCGAGGCTCAGCGACGAGTGCGGGTTCAGGGCCGCGGCATCGACGATGCCATCCACGGCTACCTCGGCAGCTGCGGGCTCAATGGTACGCGCTGGGTACTTGTCAGCCAGCTTCTTGAGCTCGGCAATGTGCTGCGGCGTGGTGCCGCAGCAGCCGCCCACCACGTTGAGCAGGCCTTCTTTGAGGTAGTCTTCGACCACGCCGGCAAACTGCTGGGCGCTCTCGTCATAGCCGCCAAAGGCGTTGGGCAGGCCGGCGTTGGGGTAGGCTGACACGGGCACATCGGCGAGCCGGGCCAGCTCGCGCACGTAGGTTTTGAGCTGGTCGGCCCCTAGCGCGCAGTTGAGACCCACGCTTAGCAAGGGCAAGTGCTTGATGCTGTGCCAAAATGCCTCTACC
This sequence comes from Hymenobacter sp. BT559, assembly GCF_017571525.1. Lineage (GTDB taxonomy): Bacteria > Bacteroidota > Bacteroidia > Cytophagales > Hymenobacteraceae > Hymenobacter > Hymenobacter ginsengisoli. Next base: position 104,845 of record NZ_JAGETY010000001.1, read on the forward strand.
GTCTGCCCGCTCAGGGTGCGGCCCGAGGCGTCGGTGATGGTGCCCGAAATCATAACGGGAACCACCCGGCCGCCCTCGTTGAAGAACTGCTGCACCGCGAAGAGCGCGGCCTTGGCATTGAGGGTGTCGAAAATGGTTTCGATAAGCAGGGCATCGACGCCGCCCTCCACGAGGCCGCGGGTTTGCTCCAGGTAGGCAGTGGCCAGCTCATCAAACGTCACGGCCCGGAAGCCGGGGCGGTTGACATCGGGCGAGAGTGAGGCGGTGCGGTTGGTGGGCCCAATGGCGCCGGCCACGAAGCGCGGCTGCGCCGGATTCTGGGCCGTGAACTCGTTGGCCACCTCGCGGGCTAGCCTGGCCGACTCATAGTTGAGCTCATACACCACGCTTTCCAGCCCGTAGTCGGCCTGCGCAATGGTGGTGCCCGAGAAGGTATTAGTCTCGACCATATCGGCCCCGGCCGCGAAATACTCGGCATGGATGGCCCGGATGATGTCGGGCCGCGTGAGGCTCAGCAGGTCGTTGTTGCCGCGCAGCGGGCGCGGGTGGTCAGCAAAGCGAGTGCCCCGAAAGTCTGCTTCCTCCAGCGGGTAGCGCTGAATCATGGTGCCCATGGCCCCGTCGAGGATGAGCAGGCGCTGGCGCAGCAGCGCAGGCAGGGGCGAAATACAGGCGGGGTCGGTGGCGACGGGCAAAGGGGCGGCGGACATATCTAATCTGGTAGCAAAAGCACGGAGCAAGTAGCTCCTATCCAGAAAGAAAGCCACGCCGGGCGGCGCGAGTTCCGGCTGATATCTTCTTCGACCTAACACAGTGGCCGAACAGGAGTTGGCACCTACTCGAGGTAGGTTGCCAAGACGTCATCGGGCCTGGTCCCTCGGTCTTTCTGGATAGCAGCAAGGGCGAAGATACAACGGCTAGGCCCAAAAAAAGCGCCTTCCCGGCGGGGAAGGCGCTTTTCAGTAAAAACAGCTGGGCTGGCTAGGGCAGCAGCACGCCGCGGTAGAGGTTGGGGTCTACCTGCGGCACGGTCGAACCGTAGTAGTTATTAATAACTCGAATCCACTCGTTGGCAATAATGGCGTAGCCGCGGGGCGAGGGGTGCACGCCGTCGAGGCCAAAGGCGTTGCCGCTGGCAAACGTGGCGGTGTTGTTTACGGCATTGGTTGCAATGCCGCTGTTGGCCAGGCGGGTCAGGAACGAGTTGGCATCCACTACCGGCACCTTAAAGCGCTGGGCCGTTTTGGCGATAATGTTGTTGAGCTGCGTGGTGCGGGCGGTTACGCTGGCTATCTCAGTGGCATCGAGCACATACTGATTCGGAACCGGGTTGGAAGGCAGGCTACCCGCGCCCGCAGCTACAAGGGGCTGCGCAGTGAGTGTGAGCAGGTCAGCGCTGGTGGCCAGGCGCACCACCGGAGCCGCAGCGGTGCCGGTTTGGATGAATACGCCTGGCGAAGCAGCATTCGCAGCCTTAAAGGCCGCCGCTACCGCCGCCACGGTTACTGTATTAAAATACGGTACGCTGGTCACGTTCGGGATGTTAGCCACGGCGCCTTTCACCGTGCCGCCCTTCGAGATAGTGCCCACGATGGCGCGGTACCCGATGCCAAAGCGCGTCGTATCGGTGAGGTCGCCGAAGGGGTTGGTAGGCTGCACCACCCCGCCGGCCGTGGCGTAGGCCAGCACGTCGTTATTGCCCATCCAGCAGGTGAAGAAGGTCGCCGACTTCTGGCCGATGTAGGTCACGTAGTCTTTGGTAGGCTTCTCGGCCGGCGTCAGCAGGCGCTCATAGAAGGGGTTGATGAGCCCGTAGGGGGCTAGCCCGCCCGTAAGGGACGACACGCTGCTGAGCACCGAAATGCCCGGCACGCCCAGGTTGTCGGGCTGATTGCCCGAGTAGGCTTCCAGCTGCGGGCCACCGGGCAAGGCATTTCCCGTCACGGCGAGCTGCTCGCTCAGGTAGTTGTTGGCCGCCGAGGGCACTACTGGCGCTAGGGCACCATTTACTACCTGCAATTTGATATAGCCCGAGCCGTCCTTTTTAGTGCTCGAAAAAGCGGGCTGCACGAAGTTGGCCGGCCCCTTGCCGGTTTTGGCAAACTGCTGGGCCAGGATGGCCGGGTAAGACGTGGCCTGCCCCTCATTATAGAGGCCACCATCGGTGTAGCCCGAGGTGAGCGAGTTGCCCACGGCCACGTAGCTCGTAAAGTCGAGGCCATTGGCCGAAGGCGAAGGGTTGGCAGCGTCGAGCTTGGGCTGGCAGCCCGCCACCCCGAGGCCGAGCCCTAGCAGCGCGAGCGCCGGGCGGGCAGTTTTAGGAAAAGATAACGTCGTCATTGGGTAGGAGAAAAGGCAGGGTTAGAACTTCACGTACAGCTGCACGCCGGGCACGGCGATGGTCGTTTTGTAGGTGCCGGCCACGCGGTCGGTAGTGCCGTTGCTGATGAGGTCATCCTGGCTCTGGCTGCGCTTCATGAAGTCTTCGAACAGGAACGAGGCATCGATGCCAAAGCGCTGGGCAAACTCGTAGCCAATGCCCGCCGTGAAGCCAATGCGGTCGGCATCGGGCGTTTCGGGGGTCACGAAGCCATCGCGCACGCACGCCATGTCGTAGAACGTGCCGGCGCGCAGCGAGAAGCCATCGGTCACTTTATACTGGGCGCCTACGCGGAAGGCCAGCGCATCCTGGTACTGGCGCTTGGACGACGACGACGCGTTGCCGCCGAGCACGCCGCCCGAGTACGTGAAGTCGAGCGACTGGTAGCGGCTCCAGCCCACCAGGTTGGCATCAAAAGCCAGCGTCAGCTTGTCGTTAGGGCGCACCCCGATGCCGAAGCTATACACATCGGGCAGCGGCAGGGTCACGTCGAAGCTCTTGGCCGTGAAGCTGCCCGCGGCCGAAGCCGGAATGCCGGTGAGGGCAATGTCGCCGCCGCTCACGTGGGCATCTACTGCCGAGCGGTAGCTGAGGCCTACGCTCAGCTTTTCGCTTGGCTTAAACATCACGCCCAGGTTGTAGCCCACTTTGTGGTCGGCCTTGCCCGTGAGCTGCGCGTGCGCCGGGCTGGTGCTGCCCTGGGCCTGCACCGGAATATCGCGCTGCAGGTCCACGTCGCCGTAGAGCAGCGTGGTGACGCCCGCACCAATGCTGAACTGCGGAGTGATGGCGTAGGCGGCCGTTACCTGCCCAAAAACTGAGCGCAGGTTGATGTCGGTAAGCGCATAGCGGCCTTCCCAGCCCTGCTGGTAGTGCAGCTCGCTGCCGAAGGGCGTGTATACGCCGGCACCCAGGCGCCATTTGCCCTCCTTGGGGCCAAAGCCCACAAAGCCGCTAAACGGAAAAACGTTGGTATTCTGCAGGGTGCGCTGGCCGCTGTCGGCATCGCCGGGCCGGAACGAGATGCGCGGAATAGCCATGTTGCCACCCACCTGAAAGCCAGTAGGGGCGAAGGCAAACGCGCCGGGATTGAAAAACTGCGAAGCCTGGTCGAGGTAGAGGCCGGTGCCCGTGCCGCCCATGCCAACGTTTTTGGCGCCGGTAAGGCCAACCTGGAAGCCGCTGGCCAGTGCTCCCGACGTGGCCGCTAGCAGCGCCCCGCCCGTGAGGAGGATAGATTTAGCTTGCATAAATGCAAAAAATTAGGTGGGGAACAATGAGGGGTTAAATGTAAGCCCAATTTTGAAATAAGTAGTAGGCTTGCCTACTACTTGGGTGGGTGGAGCTTTTTTTGGCCATCGTGGTGTCTTTCACCACGTTTGCCTGCCACCGACCTAAACTAGTTCATTTAGAAACATTAAGATAACGTGAACATCGGGATGGCGGCACTTATTTTTGTTCTTTAAAATACCATTTCTTCTTCATTCTCTTCTACAATCTTTCCGTATTCCACATGATAAAACAACTCCTCACGCTGGGTTGGGTAGGCCTGCTGGCATTTGCCACGCTGGAAACCCGTGCTCAAACGGCGGTGACGCTCACCACCAGCCCCTATGTTGAGAATTTTGACGGATTAACCAATGGCCTTCCTGTTGGCTTTAGTGTGTATACCAACGCCTCGGCTACTAGCTTAGGCACCGCCCCAACCACTACGCAGCTCATCCTGGCGCCGGGCGCCACCACGGCCTGGGCCGCCACGGGTGCTGGCTTCAAAAACTATGCATCGGCGACGGGCCTGAGCAGCAAGGCCAGCGTGGCCACGCAAACAGCCGCCCCCAACCGGGCCCTGGGCGTGCGCCAGACCGGCTCGTTTGGCGATGGCACCAGCACCGCTACCCCGCCCATTGGCGCGGGCCCAGCCTTTGTATTTCAACTGGCAAACACTACCGGCAAAGCAGACTTCGCCCTGAGCTTTAAGCTGCAATCGCTTGATAGCACCATTGTTACGTCTTCTGCTACCGGCCGCACTACTACCTGGCAGGTAGACTACGGCACCGGGACCACACCCACCGCCTTTACGCAGGTGGGCTCGACGGCCACTACGGGGCCGTTTTTTGCCAACGCCACCGTCACTGCCAGCTTCGGCACCGCGCTCAACAACCTGGCTGGCCCGGTGTGGATTCGCATTGTGGCGCCCGCCAACACAACCGGTGGCGGCAGCCGGCCCAGCTCGGCCATCGATGATTTCTCGCTGAGCTGGAACACGCCCACCGCCAGCACCCCGACGCTTACTGCGGCCCCCAACACGTTATCCTTTGGAAGCCAGAATCTTACCACTACCTCGGTCGCCCAAACGTACACCCTGACAGGCGGCAACCTGACTGCCGCTACCACCGTCACGGCCACCGGGCCTTTCACCGTATCGAAGGATAATACCACCTTTGCGGCTTCGGTGAGCTACACGGCTGCCGAGCTGGCCACCGCCCAAACGGTGTACGTGAAGTTTACACCCACCACTACCGGCACCTCTACGGGCACCATTACCAACGCCAGCACGGGCGCCGTAGACCGGACCGTGGCCCTGACCGGCATTGGCTCGGACCCCAACCAGACTACGTTTAACTTCAACACCTGCACCACAGCCTTATCAGACGGCTGGAGTCATTATAGTGTAACCGGCGCCCAGGTGTGGGCCTGCACCACCTTTGGCCGCGACCCCAACGCCCCCACTGCTACCACCGCTACGCCCTATGGCGTGCAAATAAATGGCTACGCCAGCGGCAACCAGCTAAACGAAGACTGGTTTATCTCGCCGGCTTTCGACCTGAGCACCTACACCTATCCGCTGTTCTCGTTCTGGAGCCGCACCGCGTTTAGCGGCCCTGGCCTGAAGCTGCGCGTATCGACCAACTACAGCGGCACTGGTGCCCCTAGCGCCGCCACCTGGACCGACCTGAACGCCCAGTTTCCGGGCTTGGGCTCGGACACCTGGACGCAGACGGCCAACCTCAACCTGGTCGCCTTCAAAGGCGCGAAGGTGTACGTGGCCTTCGTTTATACCTCCACTACGGCTGGCGCCGCCCGCTGGACGCTCGACGATATTTCGCTCACCAACTCGACGACGGCCCCCGCGCCTAGCTTCTTCACCGATGTGAACAGCTTGGCGTTTGGCTACCAGGCCGTGGGCACCAGCGGCACCCGCACCCTGAACGTGTCGGCCAACGACCTGACCGGCGACGTAACGCTGACTTCGCCCAGCCCCGCCTTCACGCTCTCGAAAGATGGCACCACCTTCGCCAGCACCCTGGCACTGACCAAGACCGAAGTAAGCGGCACCGTGAAGCCGGTGACCGTGCGCTTTAGCCCCACCGTGGCTTCGACCAACTACTCGGCTACGCTAGCCCTGGCCTCGGCCGGTGCTACCAACCAGACCGTGACCGTAACCGGCGACACCTACGACGTGGCCAAAACGCTGGAGGTCGTAAACTGGAACATGGAGTGGTTTGGCTCGGCCGACGCCACTCTCGGGCCGACGGACAAGAACCTGCAGTACACCAACGCGCTCACCGTGCTCAGCGCCCTGAAAGCCGACGTGTACGCCCTGGAAGAAGTAGTAGACACGGTGCGCCTGCGTACCCTCACTACTCAGCTCTCTACCGCCAGCGGCTTCACCTACGCCTATAAGATTTCGGAATACGGCTCGTATGCTGATGATAAAAATGACGCCGACTACGCCGGCGACCAGAAGCTAGCCTTCCTCTACCGCACCGACATCGTGAAGAACCCCTCGTTTCAGGGGTTGCTGCGCTGCTCGCAGGCCCAGGCTTGCGCTGCCTATACGCCGTGGGCCTCGGGCCGCTTCCCCTACCTGATGCGCGCCGACGTGACCCTCGACGGCATAACCAAGAAAGTGAATTTCATTGCGATTCACGCCAAGGCCAATGCCACTGCGACCTCGGCCAACGACTATGCCCGCCGTAAAACCGGGGCCGACCTGCTCAAGGCCGAGCTGGAAAAGACGTACCCAGACGACAACACGCTCATTGTGGGCGACTACAACGACGTGCTGAACGGCACTATTGCCACGGGCGTAACGCCGGCCATTACCTCGTATTCGTCTTTCACCCAAGATGCTAACTATCTGTCCATCACGCTGCCGCTGGCCCAGGCCGGCCTGCGCTCGACGGCCAGCTACCCCACGGTGATTGACAACGTTATCGCCAACAAAGGCATGGCGCCGTACTACATCGCTGGCACGGCGGCCATCCGCACCGATGTAACGGCGGCTATCACGAATTACGCTAACACGACGTCGGACCACTACCCGGTGTTCTCGCGCTACTCCTTTACGAACACTACGCTGGCTACCAAGGCTAGCCGCACTGCCTCGCTAGGCCTCTACCCCAACCCCGTAGCCAACAGCGTGCGCTTCGACGTGCCCGAGACTGGTAAAGACCTGAGCCTGCAGGTATTCACTACTACCGGCCGCCTCGTGCTGCAAGGCAAGGGCTCGGTAGAGCAGCTCAACCAGCAGCTAAGCCAGCGCGTGGGCGGCCTCGGCGCCGGCCTGTACGTGGTGCGCGTTATCGGCGCGCAGCAGACGTACACCGACCGCTTCGAGAAGCAATAACCCAGGCCAACGGCGGTAAGCCGCTAGCCCCTCACTACGCAAAAGGCCCCGACCGCTTGGTCGGGACCTTTTTTGTGCGTCGTTTTGCGACTGGCCAGCTGCGCCGTGCAACGCTAGCGGGCGCCGCCGCTACCTTGCCTTAGCTATTAGTACCCACACGCTTACTTTCCCCGCTTTGCTAAAACACTACTTAACCCTACCGCTGCTGGCGGCGGCGCTGCCGACCCTGGCCGCGCCGCCCGCCGCCCTCCCCTATTTTTCGGAGCCCGCCGTATCGCCCGACCGTCAGGAAATCGCCTTTGTCTCGGGCGGCGATGTGTGGACGGTGCCCGTGGCCGGCGGCGAGGCGCGCCTGCTCGTGGCCCACCCCGCCACCGAGAGCCGCCCGCTGTACGCCCCCGATGGGAAGTCGCTGGCTTTTATTTCTACGCGCACCGGCAACGGCGACATCTACCTGCTGACCTTCGCCACCGGCGAGCTGAAGCGCCTGACTTTCGACGACGGGCTCGACCAGCTCGACGGGTGGAGCGCCGATGGCAAGTACCTCTACTACTCGAGCACCAGCCGCGACATCTCGGGCATGAACGACATCTACCGCGTGCCGGTGGGTGGCGGCACGCCCACCGCGGTGAGCGCCGACCGCTACGCGAATGAGTTCTTTGCCGCCCCTAGCCCCGATGGCAAGGCGCTGGCCTTTGCCGCGCGCGGCGTGGCTTCGAGCCAGTGGTGGCGCCACGGCCATAGCCACCTCGACGAATCGGAGATATGGCTGCGGCACGAGGGCAAAAATGGCCCTAGCTACACCGGCCTCACCAGCGGCGGCGCTAAGGCGCTGTGGCCCATGTGGGGGCCGGGCGGCCAGAAGCTGTTCTACACCTCCGACCAGGGCGGGGCCGAGAACATCTGGACTACGGGCCTAGCGAAAGGCACGCCCCAGCAGGTTACCAACTTCAAGGATGGCCGCGTGCTGTGGCCCAGCGCCTCGGCCGATGGCAAGCTCATTGTGTTTGAGCGCGACTTTGGTATTTGGACCCTGAATACCGAGAATGGGCAGGCGCAGCCCGTGCGCATTCAGCGGCGCGGTGCGCCCGCTAGCCCCACCGTGGAGCGCCAGCGCTTCACTGACCGCTTACAGGAACTAGCCCTCTCGCCCGATGGCAAGAAAGTGGCCTTCATCGTGCACGGCGAGGTGTTTGCCGCTTCGGCCGCCGATGGCGGCGACGCTACGCGCCTCACCAGCACCGTGCCGGCCGAAAGCGACCTGACCTGGGCGCCCGATAGCCGCCGGCTCATCTACGCCTCGGCCCGCGACGGCGCCAAGCACCTGTATAGCTACACCTTCGCCACCGGCCAGGAAACGCGCCTCACCAACTCGCCGCTCAGCGACGCGCAGCCGCGCTTCTCGCCCGATGGCAAGCTGCTGGCCTTCGAGCGCGACGCTAAAGAATTGCGCATTCTGGACCTGGCTACTAAGCAGGAGCGCGTGGCTGGCACGGGCCGCTTTGGCCGACCGCCGCTGGCGGCCGAGCGCTCGTTTGTGTGGTCGCCCGATGGGCGCTGGCTGGCCTTTGCGCCGGCCGGGGCACGCGGCTTTACCAACGTGCAAGTGGTGCCCGCAGCGGGCGGCCCGGCCCGGGCCGTCAGCTTCCTGGCCAACTCCAACAGCAACTCGCTGTCGTGGAGCCCCGATGGCAAGTACCTGCTCTTTGACACCGGCCAGCGCACCGAAGATACCCAAGTGGCGCGCATCGACTTGCAGCTGCGCACGCCGCGCTTCCGCGAAGACCAGTTCCGCGACTTATTTAAGGAAGCCGTACCGGGCCCGATTTCACCCGATAAAAACCAGAGCCCGCCCCTGACGCCAGCCAAGCCGGCTAGCCCCGCCCCGCTGCCCGTAGCGGCCGCAGACTCAGTACGCACCAAAAGTCGCACGGTGACAACCAAACGCAAGGGTAAAAAGGGCGCCGTGGAGGTAGTAACGACCACGCCCGCCAAGCCGCCGGTCAACATTAACTTCGACGACATTCGGCGGCGCCTGAGCCTGGTGCCGGTGGGCGTAGACGTGCGCAGCCAGCGCATCAGCCCCGATGGTAAGTGGCTGCTGCTCACGGCCACGGTATCGAACCAAACCAACCTGTATATCTACCCGCTCGATGAGTTGAGCAAGGACGCGCCCACGGCCCGACAGCTTACTTCTACGCCCGGCGCCAAGCGCGAGGCGCAGTTTTCGCCCGACAGCAAGGAGGTATACTACCTCGACCAGGGCCGCATTCAGGCGGTGCCGGTGGAGGTGGGCAAAGGCCCCGCCGCCCACCCGGTGGCCGTGGCCGCCGAGCTCGACGTGGACTTCGAGCAGGAAAAGATGGTGGTCTTTGACGAGGCCTGGAGCTACCTGCGCGACTTTTTCAACGACCCCACTTTCAACGGCGCCGACTGGCCCGCGCAGCACGACAAGTTTGCGCCCTACATCGCCGGCGCCCGCACGCCCGACGAGGTGCGCCGCCTCACCGGCCTCATGATTGGCGAGCTCAATGCCTCGCACTCGGGCATTGGGGCGCCCGCGCCGCCCACTGGCACCGTAGCCCCGGCTACCGGCCGGCTCGGGGTGCGTTTCGACCCTAGCGAATACGAGCAGAACGGCCGCCTGCGCCTCACTACGGTGCTGCCGCTGGGCGCCGCCGCGCTGGCCGGCCTCAAGCCCGGCGACGTGCTGCTGGCCGTAGATGGCCGCCCGCTGAATGGCAGCACCAACCTCGACGAGCTACTGCAATACAAGGTGGGTCGCCGCACCACGCTGCGCGTCTCGTCTGATACTAAGGAGCGTGAGGTAGTAGTGCGCCCCCTCAGCCGCGAAACGGAGAAAGGGCTCGACTACCGGCAGTGGGTAGAGGAGCGCCGCGCCTACGTGGCCCAGGCCAGCGGCGGCCGCCTGGGCTACGTGCACATGTTTGACATGAGCGCGGCCTCGCTGGCCCAGCTGTACGTGGACCTCGACGCCGAAAACATGACCCGTGATGGCGTGGTGGTAGACGTGCGCAACAACAACGGTGGCTTCGTGAACGTGTACGCCATCGACGTGCTGGCCCGCCGCAGCTACCTCAGCATGATGAGCCGGGGCATGGCCGCGCCGGTGCCGGCGCGCTCGGCCCTCGGCCAGCGCAGCCTCGAAGTGCCCACGGTACTCGTCACCAATCAGCACTCGCTCTCTGATGCCGAAGACTTTAGCGAAGGCTACCGGGCTAGCAAGCTGGGCAAAATAGTAGGCGAACCGACCGGCGGCTGGATTATCTTCACCTCGGGCACCAGCCTGCTCGACGGCTCCAGCCTGCGCCTGCCCACCAGCACCATCCGCTCGACCCGCGATGGCCAGGTGATGGAAATGAACCCCCGCCCCGTGGATGTACCCGTGACGCGCCCCATCGGCGAAAGCTACACCGCCCACGACACCCAGCTCGACGCAGCAGTAAAAGAGCTGCTAGGGCAGCTTGGCAAGTAAAAGCTGAAAAATTATTGCACTCTAGTATGATACGACAAGAGCCAGGCAGTTAGCTGCCTGGCTCTTACTATTTCGCTACCAGCGTTGATACTTCCGCGCTGCTGCCACTGGCCAGCAGCTGCACGTCGAACGCCACCTTGGCTGTTTCAGGCAGCTTCGGAATTAACACGTAGTACACCACGCTTACGGCCTTGGGAGACGCGTCGGGGGCTAGCTGCACGGCGTAGGTGTAGCCGGTGCAGGTCTGCACCACTTGCTGGGCCAGCAGGTGGTAGCTGCTGGCGGTGCGGGTCTTGCCGGCCAGCAGCGTGTGCGTAGTGAAGTCGATGGCTGGCAGCTTTTTACCCGCAAAGAGCTCGTGGTATTCGGCTGCTGAGTTGATAATGTATTCGTTAGTTTGGCCCACGTAGGGCACGGGCTCGCTGATGCTGGCCTTGAGGCCGGCCAAGGGTAGCATTGTCACATCGGCCGAGGCGTTGCAGGGCACCACGTCTTCTTTTTTGCAGCTGTTGCTCATGGCCACCAGGCTGAGCACGGCCAACGCCAGGAGTTGACGTATCTTCATAAAAACCAGGGTACTCGGGTGGGAAAAGGAGAGCGGGCAAGAAATATAGCGCCCAGCGCGCGATATCCAAGCACCGATTGAGATATGCCAGGTCTGGTTGAGCACTGGCCGCGCTTTTTTGCGGGCCTAGGCAGACAACCACAGTTTCGCCCATTGCCGCTTGGCTAGGGCATTCGCTAGTTAGTAGCTCAGCAAAATGCGGGTACGGAAATTTACAATAATAGATTTTCCAGCTTCAGGCAGAAAAAGGCTAGTCAGTGCTGCAACGCCGAGCAAGTGGGTATGTCTTTTTCGTGAAAAAGGTGCATCTTGCCAGTCGGTTTTTGCCCATTGCCTTTAATTTCTTGCTGTTTTGAAACGACGTGACTTTGTAGGCCTCACGGGCCTGGCCACCGGCGCCCTGCTGCTGCCCAATTTTCCAGGCATGGGCGGTACCCTCGTAGACCCCGCCCGCCTGCTCGAGCCCGGCCTCGACGTGGCCGCCAAAAAGCGCCTGGCCGATGCGGCCCTGAACACGGCCAAAAGCGCCGGCGCCTCTTACGCCGATGTGCGCATCGGCCGCTACCTCAACCAGAGCATTTTCACCCGCGAAAAGCAGGTGCAGAACATCGCCAGCGGCGAGAGCTTCGGGGCCGGCGTGCGCGTCATCGCTAACGGCAGCTGGGGCTTTGCGGCCACCAACAACGTGAGCGAAGTCGGGCTGGCCCAGGCCGCTAAGCTGGCCGTAGCCATGGCCAAGGCCAATGCCAAAACCCAGAAGCAACCCGTGCAGCTAGCCCCCCAAAAGGGCTACGGCGAGGTGAGCTGGAAAACACCCATCAAGCAAAACGCCTTTGAAGTGCCCGTAGCGCAGAAGGCCGAGCTGCTGCTGGCCGCCAACGCAGCGGCCCAGGCCAACGGCGCCAACTTCGTCAATTCCAGCCTCTTCCAGATAAACGAGCAGAAGTACTTCGCCAGCACCGACGGCTCGTATATCGACCAGGACGTGCACCGCATCTGGCCTACGTTCTCGGTCACGGCCATCGACCGGGCCAGCGGCAAGTTCAAAACCCGCGACGCGCTGAGCTCGCCCATGGGCCTGGGCTATGAGTACCTCTCGCCCCAGGCGGTTGATAAGGTGGCTGGCCCTAGCGGCACCGGCCTCGTGGGCTACCGCAACAGCTACGACATTCTGGAAGATGCCGCCCTGGCCGCCCGCCAGGCTAAGGCCAAGCTCACCGCCACCTCGGTGCTGGCCGGCAAATATGACCTCGTGCTCGACCCTAACCACCTGGGCCTCACCATTCACGAAAGCATCGGCCACCCGCTGGAGCTCGACCGCGTGCTGGGCTACGAGGCCAACTACGCCGGCACCAGCTTCGCCACGCTCGAGTGGCGCAAGAAGAACATTCCGTATGGCTCGAAGAACGTAACCATCGTGGCCGACAAGCTGCAGCCCGGCTCGCTGGGCGCGGTGGGCTACGACGACGAGGGCGTGAAAACCAAGGAGTGGACGCTCATCGACCAGGGGAAACTAGTTGATTACGAGAAGATTCGCGACCAGGCGCACATCGTGGGTCAGAAAGAGTCGGATGGCTGCTGCTACGCCGACTCGTGGGGCACGGTGCAGTTTCAGCGCATGCCCAACGTGAGCCTACGCCCCGGCACCGCCAAAATGAATGTAGACGAGCTCATAAGCAAGGTCGATAAAGGTATCTATATTGCCGGCCGCGGCTCATACTCTATTGACCAACAGCGCTATAACTTTCAGTTTGGCGGGCAGGTGTTCTACGCCATCGAGAAGGGCAAAATCGCCGGCATGCTCGACGACGTGGCCTACCAAGCCAACACCCAGGAGTTTTGGAACTCGTGCGCGGCCGTGTGCGACCAGAGCGACTACCGCCTCTTCGGCTCGTTCTTCGACGGCAAGGGCCAGCCCTCGCAGGTGTCGGCCGTGAGCCACGGCTCGGCCACCTCGCGCTTCAACGCAGTGAACGTCATTAATACGGCCCGCAAGATTGGCTAGGCCTCTCCGCGGCGCTAACGTGGCGCCTCACCCCTAGCCCCTCTCCGCAAAGAAGAGGGGAACTAGTGCTAGTTTTAGAATAGCCGTTTTCTAAAAACCAGAACTAGAATTAGCAGCTAGCCCCCTCTCCTTTTCGGATAGGGGCTAGGGGTGAGGCAACATCAGCAAGACTCATCTTCAACACTTTCTATTTCTCAAACCTTTACCTGCCCTCCCCTTGAACAGACGCGACTTTACTGCCCTCACCGGCCTGGCGGCCGGAGCCTTGTGGCTCCCCAGCTTTCCGAGCCTGGCTGGCAACATTATTGACCCTAGCCAGCTGCTGGAGCCGGGCCTCGACGTGGCCGCCAAAAAGCGTATGGCCGATGTAGCTCTGAACGCCGCCAAGGCCGCCGGCGCCACCTACGCCGACATCCGCATTCAGCGCACGCTCAACCAGAGCATTTTCACCCGCGAAAAGCAGGTGCAGGGCATCTCCAATATCGAGAGCCTGGGGGTAGGAATCCGGGTGATTGCCAACGGCACCTGGGGCTTTGCCTCGACCAACAACATGACCGACGCGGGCATCGCCAAAACCGCCCAGCACGCCGTGGCCATCGCCAAGGCCAACTCGAAGGTGCAGAAGGAACCCGTGAAGCTAGCTCCCCAAAAAGGCTACGGCGACGTGTCCTGGAAAACGCCAATTGAGAAAAACGCCTTCGAGGTACCCATCAAGGAGAAGGCCGATTTGCTGCTGGCGGCCAATGCCGCAGCTACCGACAACGGCGCTTCGTTCGTGAACTCGGCGCTGTTTCAAGTAAACGAGCAGAAGTACTTTGCCAGCACCGACGGCTCGTATATCGACCAGGATATTCACCGCATTTACCCCACCTTCGGCGTAACGGTAGTAGACCGGGCTAGCGGCAAGTTCCGCTCGCGCCAGAGCCTGAGCTCGCCCATGGGTATGGGCTACGAGTACCTCACGCCCAAGGCCGCCGACAAGATGGCCGGCCCCACCGGCTCGGATGTAATCGGCTACAAAAACAGCTACGACATTCTGGAAGACGCCACCCGCGCCGCCAAGCAAACCAAGCAGAAAATAACCTGCAAGAGCGTGGTACCGGGCAAGTACGACCTCATTCTGGACCCCCACCACCTGGGCCTGACCATTCACGAATCGGTGGGCCACCCCACCGAGCTCGACCGCGTGCTGGGCTACGAAGCCAACTTTGCGGGCACCTCATTTGCCACGCTGGAGTGGCGCAAGAAGAACATTCCGTATGGCTCGAAGAACGTAACCATCGTGGCCGACAAGCTGCAGCGCAACTCACTCGGGGCAGTGGGCTACGACGACGAAGGCGTGAAAACTAAAGAGTGGACACTCATCGACCAGGGCAAGCTCATTGATTACCAGAAGATTCGTGACCAGGCGGGCATCGTGGGCCAGAACGCTTCGGATGGCTGCTGCTACTCGCAGTCGTGGCGCGATGTGCAGTTTCAGCGCATGGCCAACGTGAGCCTGCGCCCCAGCGCCACCAAGCGCAGCGTAGATGAGCTGGTGAGCGGTGTGGAAAAAGGCATTTACATCGCTGGCAACGGCTCATTCTCGATTGACCAGCAGCGCTATAACTCGCAGTTTGGCGGGCAGGTGTTCTACGCCATCGAGAAGGGTAAAATCACGGAGATGCTCGAAGACGTGGCCTACCAGACCAACACCCTCGAATTCTGGGGCGCCTGCCAGGGCTCGTGCGACCAGAGCGACTACCGCTTCGCGGGCTTCTTCAACGACGGCAAGGGTCAGCCTTCGCAAAGCTCGGCCGTGAGCCACGGCTCGGCCACCACGCGCTTCAACGGCGTGAACGTGATTAACACGGCCCGCAAAATCGGATAAATTATTAAGCTGTTAGCTTTTAGCTACTGGCTGTTAGCTTCTCAAGGGAGGCGCAGGGCAGTACAAAAAGCTAACAGCCAACAGCTAAAAGCTAACAGCTCATCCCAAAATGGCAATTCTTTCCCAGACCGAAGCTCAGGACATTCTCAAGAAGGTCATCGGCTTCAGCACCGCCGACGAGTGTGATGCGACGCTCAACGGCAGCCTCGAAGGCAACGTGCGCTCGGCGCGCAACTCCATTAGCACGGCCGGCGCCGTCGACAACGTGTCCTTGGCCGTGACGTCGTACTTCGGCAAGCGCTCGGGCACGGCAACCTGCAACCAGTTTGACGACGCCACCCTGCGCCGCTGCGTGCAGCGCGCCGAGGAAATAGCCCGGCTAGCCCCCGAAAGCCCCGAGTACATGCCGCTACTCGGGCCCCAGACGTATCTGTCGTCGCCCCAGTCGTTTGCAGCCAGCACGGCCGGCATCACGCCCGATTACCGGGCTAGCCAAATGGCAGCCAGCATGCAGTACTGCGACCAGAAGAAGCTGACTTCGGCCGGCTTCCTCAACGACCAGGCAGGCTTTGTGGCCAAGCGCAACTCGAAGGGCCTCGAAGCCTACCAGCGCACCACCAACCTCGATTTCAGCATCACCGTGCGCACGCTTGATGGGCAGGGCTCGGGCTACGCGGCTACGGACTTTACGGATATCAAGAACTTTGACGCGGCGCGCCTCACGGCGGTGGCGGCCAGCAAGGCCGCGTCGTCGGTGGGCGCCAGGGCCATCGAGCCGGGCAAGTACACCGTTATTCTGGAGCCCAACGCGCTGGTATCGGGCACCGATGCCTCGCTGCTGGCCGCGCTCATGCGCTCGTTTGACGCGCGCTCGGCCGACGAAGGCCGCAGCTTCCTCAGCAAGAAGGGTGGCGGCAACCGCAAGGGCGAAAAGCTATTTGATGAGCGCGTTACGATTTACTCGGACCCCACCAACGCCGAGGTGCCCGACCTCACGTTCTCGGGCGATGGCCGCCCGCAGCAGCGCACCACCTGGATTGAAAAAGGCGTGGTGAAGAACCTTTACAGCTCGCGCTACTGGGCCCAGAAAACCGGTATTCCGGACCTGCCCGGCCCGGGCGGCTTCATCATGGAAGGCGGCACCCAAAGCACCGCCGACCTCATCAAGAGCACGGCGAAAGGCATTCTGGTGACGCGCCTGTGGTACATCCGCCCCGTTGACCCCCAGACGCTGTTGTTCACGGGCCTCACCCGCGACGGCACGTTCTACATCGAGAACGGCGCTATCAAGTTCCCAGTCAAGAACTTCCGCTTCAATGAGAGCCCGATTATCATGCTCAACAACCTGGAGGCCATCGGCCGCCCAGTGCGCCTGAATGGTAACCTGGTGCCCCCGCTCAAGATTCGCGACTTCACGTTTACGAGCTTGTCCGACGCTGTGTAATCACGGCTGGCGCCTCCCCTCCGAAGCCCCCGAACCTGATTGGTTTGGGGGCTTTTTGGTGGAAAGCAGGCTAGCCAGACAAACGCCGGTAACGGAGCGGCATCCTGGCCGGTAGTCGGCCACAACTGACTGCCATCAGCCGACTATCCAAAGTTTTAGCTTAACTAGCAACGCCTTTTGCTACCTGGGCCAGCTTTTGTGGGGGCTAGCGCTTTCTTCTTTCACTCCTCCTTTTTTCTGCCATGAACAGACGTGACTTTGTGGGCCTTACCGGCCTGGGCGCCACGGCCCTGCTGCTGCCGAGCCTGCCCGGCTTCGGGGCCAAACAAGTGGACCCTAGCCGGCTGCTGGAGCCCGGCGCCGACACCATCCTTAAAAAGCGCCTGGCCGACGCGGCCCTCAACGCCGCCAGGAGCGCCGGGGCCAGCTACGCCGACGTGCGCATCGGGCGCTCGCTCAACCAATACGTCTTCACCCGCGAAAAGCAGGTGCAGAATATTGTGAGCACCGAAAGCTACGGCGTAGGCATTCGGGTGCTGGTGAATGGCTGCTGGGGCTTCGCCTCCACGAGCGTCGTGACCGAGGCTAGCCTGGCCGCCACGGCTCGCCTGGCGGTGGAAATCGCGAAGGCCGACAAGCTGGTGATGAAGGAGCCCGTGCAGCTAGCCCCCCAGCAGGGCTACGGCGAGGTAAGCTGGAAAACGCCCATCGTGCAGAGCGCCTTTGAGGTGCCGGTAAAGCAAAAGGCCGAGCTACTGCTGGCCGCTAATGCGGCGGCACTCGATACTGGCGCTAGCTACATCAGCTCGGCGCTGTTTCAAGTAAATGAGCAGAAGTACTTTGCCAGTACCGATGGCTCGTATATCGACCAGGATATTCACCGCCTCTGGCCCACCTTCACGGCTACGGCCGTCGATACCAAATCGGGCAAGTTCCGCTCGCGCGAGGCGCTGAGCGCGCCGGTGGGGCTGGGCTACGAATACCTGACCCCTAGCGCCAGTGAGCAGGTGCGCGGCCCGCAGGGCACCGATACCGTGGGCTATAAGCTGCGCTACGATATCCTGGCCGACGCGGCCCTGGCCGGCAAGCAGGCCAAGGCCAAGCTGACCATGAAATCGGTGACGCCCGGCAAGTACGACCTCGTGCTCGACCCCGGCCACCTGGGCCTCACCATACACGAAAGCGTGGGCCACCCCACCGAGCTCGACCGGGTGCTGGGCTACGAGGCCAACTTCGCGGGCACCTCGTTTGCCACGCTCGAGTGGAAGGCGAAGGGCCTGCCCTACGGCTCGCCGCAGGTCAACATTGTGGCCGATAAGCTGCAACCCGGCGCCGTGGGCACCGTGGGCTACGACGACGAGGGCGTGAAAACCAAGCAGTGGGATATCATCAAAGCCGGTAAGCTGGTTGATTACCAGAAAATCCGGGACCAGGCGCACATCGTGGGCCAAAAGGCTAGCGACGGCTGCTGCTACGCGCAGTCGTGGGAGGATGTGCAGTTTCAGCGCATGGCCAACATCAGCCTCAAGCCCAGCCCCACCAAAATGAGCGTAGACGAGATGGTGAGCAAGGTGGACAAGGGCATCTACATTGCCGGAGCTGGCTCATTTAGTATTGACCAGCAGCGGTTTAACTTTCAGTTTGGTGGCCAGCTGTTTTACGCCATCGAGAAGGGCAAAATAACGGAGCCGCTCGAAGACGTGGCCTACCAGTCGAACACCCAGGAGTTTTGGGGTGCCTGCCAGGGCTCGTGCGACCAGAGCGACTACCGCCTCTTCGGCACCTTCTTCGATGGCAAGGGCCAGCCCATGCAAAGCTCGTCGGTGAGCCACGGCTCAGCCACCACGCGCTTCAATGGGGTGAACGTGATTAACACGGCCCGCAAAGTTTAATTTTCAAGCTGTTAGCTTTTGGCTGTTAGCTGTTAGCCCCTTTCGGTAGGCACAGTTAAAAAGCTAACCGCTAACAGCCAAAAGCTAACAGCTCAAAAAATGGCTATTCTCTCCAAAGACGAAGCTCAGGCTTTACTTAAGAAAGTCCTCACCTACAGCACTGCCGATGAGTGTGAGGCCTCGCTGCGCGGGCGCACCAGCGGCAACATCCGCTACGCCCGCAACAGCGTGAGCACGGCCGGCGCTCAAGACTCCGTATCGTTGGCCGTGGAGGCGCGCTTCGGCAAGCGCGCGGGCGTGGCTACCTGCAATGAGTTTGACGACGCTACCCTGCGCCGCTGCGTGCAGCGCGCCGAGGAAATAGCCCGGCTAGCCCCCGAAAACCCCGAATACGTGCCCCTGCTAGGCGCCCAAACCTACCTGAGCCCGCCCTCGGCGGCCACGACGGTGCTTACGCCCGCGTTGCGCGCCCAAGCCGCGGCCGATAGCATGACCCTGTGCACGGCCAAAAACCTGACCTCGGCCGGCTTCCTGGATGGCGGCACGCGGTTCACGGCCATACGCAACTCAAAAGGACTGGAGGCTTACCAGCAGTCGACCAATACCGATTTTTCGGTGACGGTGCGCACGCCCGACGGGCGCGGCTCGGGCTACGCTATTGCCGATGTGACCGACCCAGCCAAGCTCAATACCAAGGCCCTGACGCAGCGCGCCGCCGATAAAGCGCTCGGGTCGGTGGGTGCCAAGGCCATTGAGCCAGGCAAGTACACTGTGATATTGGAGCCAGCCGCGCTCATGGCCGGCGACGACCTCTCGCTGCTAGGGGGCCTGGTGAGCGGCCTCGACGCGCGCTCGGCCGACGAGGGCCGCAGCTTTATGACCAAGAAGGGCGGCGGCAACCGCAAGGGCGAAAAGCTCTTCGATGAGCGCATCAACATCTACTCCGACCCGCTCAACGCCGAAGTACCCGGCAATGCCTTCGACGGCGACGGCCTGCCCACGCAGCGCATGAGCTGGGTCGAGAAAGGCGTGGTAAAAAACCTCTACTACTCGCGCTACTGGGCCGAGAAAAACAAGGTGGCGCCCACGGCCTACCCGAGCGGCTTTATCATGACGGGCGGCACGCAGAGCACCGCCGAGCTTATCAAGGGCACGCAGAAAGGTATTCTGGTGACGCGCCTGTGGTACATCCGGGAAGTAGACCCGCAGACGCTGCTTTACACCGGCCTCACCCGCGACGGCACGTTCTACATCGAGAATGGGGCCATCAAATTCCCCATTAAGAACCTGCGCTTCAACGAGAGCCCGATTATTATGCTCAATAATATCGAGGCCATCGGGCGCCCGGTGCGGCTGGCCGGCTGCCTGGTGCCACCGCTCAAGATTCGCGACTTCACCTTCACGAGCTTGTCCGACGCGATTTAAGCACTGGGAGAATGAGAGAAAGGGTGAATGGCTGAATGATAGTACGTTCATTCAGCCATTCACCCCTTCTCTCATTCTCCCAGTGCCTAGAGCTTGGGCAGCTGGAAGGCGGCGTAGAACTGAAACACCCGGTTGTGCAGTTGGGGGTCGTTCACGCCCACCAGATATTGCGTGTTATTGATGTCGTTGAGGCCGGCTACGAAGCGGCCACCCACCCGCACGACGGGGCCCAGCTTAAGGCCTAGCCCGGCGCACAGCGCGAAGTCACTGCGCTTGTAGTTGTCGGTCGAAGTCTGGCTGGCGCTTACAAACAGCGGCTGGCCGCTGGCATTGCGCACCTGGATGGTGCCATCTTCATTGGCGGCTACCAGGTAGCTAAACTGCGGGCCACCCTCTACATACAGCGGCCCGAACGTGGCTTTCAGCAGCAGCGGCACCGATATGTAGTTGAGCTGCGTGGTGTAGTTAGTAGCGGTAGTCAGGCCCTTCAGCTGCGAGCCTTGCAGCGAGTAGAGCACCTCGGGCTGAATGGACAGCGGCCCAATCAGCTTGGCTTGGTAGAAAATACCGGCGTGAAAATATGTTTTGTAGGTAGCATCTTCGCCGACGCGGCCCGAGAGCACTGCCTCGTTGATGCCGCCTTTAATGCCAAACTGGGCGTGGGCCTGGCTAGCCAGGAGAAGCAGCAAAGCTGCCAGCATAAAATTCTTCATGTGCATTGGGTATGAATAGTTTAGCGGGTTGATGAGGCAGGAGTATTTAGGCCGTGATGGCCCCGGCTAGCCCCCTAACGCATGACAAGGGGCTTTTGGGGTGCGCAAAGGTTGCAGCCGCAAAGGTTGTTTTGGGTGCCGTGAATGCGGAATGAACCGCTTTTAGGTGCAACCTTGCCGCTTCGCTTGCCGCCCTTTTCCGCAATTATGCCCGCTCCTTTCACCTTCGTGCGCCTCAGCTACCACTCCGGCGATTGGGATGCTGTGGACGAGCGCATGCCCGCCAATCTGCTGCACTCGCTGGTGCAGTACACCACGGTACCCGTCGAGGCCAAGGAAAAAGTGGTGGCCCTCGACAGCCCCGAGCTGTTCAACTATCCCTTTTGCTACCTCAGCGGGCATCGGCTGGTGCAGTTTTCGGCCGCCGAGAAAAAGAACTTCACCCAGTACGTGCGCAACGGCGGCTTCGTGTTTGTGGACGACTGCAACCACGATATCGACGGCCTCTTTGCCCGCTCTTTCGAAGAGCAGATGCGCGTGTGCTTTGGCACCAATGCGCTGCAGAAAATCCCGAAGACGCACCCCATCTACAGCCAGTTTTTCAAGTTCAAGGATGGGCCGCCCAACACCGGCTTCGAGCTCAACGGCTGGGGCGACGACCTGGTACACGACTACCTCAAGGGCATCACCATCAACAACCGGCTAGGGGTGCTTTACTCCAACAAGGACTACGGCTGCGAGTGGGACTACGACTTTCGCAATAAGCGCTTTCTAGCTGAGGACAACACCAAGTTTGGCGTCAACATTCTGCTGTACGCGCTGAGCTAAAACCACTTGCCTTACTGCGCTCGCAAGGGCAACGACTTATCTGCTTGCAACAACTTTACATGACCGAACAAGACGTAAAAACGCTCCTAGCCAAGCTGCCGACTTTGAAAGCCGAAATCGGCAAGGTCATCGTGGGCCAGAGCCAGGTGCTCGATGAGGTGCTGGTGGCGCTGCTGGCCGGCGGCCACGCCCTGCTGGAGGGTGTGCCGGGGCTAGCCAAAACCCTGCTGGTGCGCACGCTGGCCCAGGCCACCGACCTGCCGTTTCGCCGCATCCAGTTCACGCCCGACCTTATGCCGACCGACATCCTCGGCACCGAGGTGCTGGAGGAAGACCACGGCACCGGCAAGCGCTCGTTCAAGTTCAACCCCGGCCCCATCTTCGCTAGCCTCGTGCTGGCCGATGAGATAAACCGGACGCCGCCCAAAACCCAGGCGGCCTTGCTCGAAGCCATGCAGGAAGGCCACGTGACCTACGCCGGCCAGGAGCACGCGCTGCCCAAGCCATTCTTCTTGCTAGCCACCCAAAACCCGATTGAGCAGAGCGGCACCTACCCGCTGCCCGAGGCGCAGCTCGACCGCTTTTTGCTGTACGTGCGCATCGGCTACCCCACCGAGCAGGAGGAGATGGCGGTGCTAGGGGGCACTACCGGCACGGCCCGCGCCGAAGTACGGCCCATTTTGGGCGGCGATGATATCCGGCAACTGCAGCAGCTGGTGCGCCAGGTCAGCCTCAGCCCCGAGCTGCTCAGCTTCGTGAACCGGCTGGTGCGCGCCACTCGCCCGGCTACGTCGGAGGTGAAATTTATCAAAGACTACGGCCGCTGGGGTGCCGGCCCGCGCGCCGGCCAGGCGCTCATTTTGTGCGCCAAGGCGCGGGCGCTGCTGCAAGGCCGCTTCGCCGCTACGCTCGATGACCTCAAGGCCCTGGCGCCGCCCGTGCTGCGCCACCGCGTGCTCTTGAATTTCAACGCGGAGGCCGAAAACCTCACACCCGACGATGCGGTGCGCGAGCTGTTGAAAGCCGTGGCCGTGTAGCGCGGACTTTTAGTCCGCGAGTATGCAAAATACTGGTAAACTATTGAACTAGCGGACTGAAAGTCCGCGCTACTGTATGCTCACTCCCGAACTCCTTTACGCCCTGCGCAACCTGCCGCTGGCCGCCCGCCAGGCGGCCGAAGGCTTCCTCGCGGGCGCTCACGCCAGCCGGCGGCACGGCGCGGGCATGGAGTTTAGCCAGTACCGGCCCTACCAGCCCGGCGACGACCTGCGCCGCCTCGACTGGCGCCTGGCCGCGCGTTCGGACCGCTACTACTTGCGCGAGTCGGAAGTTGATACCAGCCTCGTTGTCAACCTCGTGCTCGATGCCAGCGCCAGCATGAACCACCGCGACGACAACGGCCTCACCAAGCTCGACTACGCCCGGCTGCTGCTGGCGTCGCTAGCCTACCTGGCCCAGAAGCAGGGCGACGCCGTGGGCCTTACCATGTTGAGCCCGAGTGGCTTGCAGCATTACCCCGCCCGCGCCGATACGCGCCAGCTGCCGCGCCTCTACCACGCCCTCGAAGCGGCCGAGGCTACCGGCACCTTTCCTGATACCGCTACCCTAGCCCCGCTCACGGCCCGGCGGCAGCGCGCCCTCACCGTGTGCGTGAGCGACTTATATGAGGAAGCCGGCGAAATAAACCACCTGCTAGCCCGCCTGCGCGCCACCAGCGGCGACGTGCTGCTGCTGCACCTGGTGGCGGGCAATGAGTTGAATTTTAGCCACAAAGGCCCCCTCACGTTCCGCGACCTCGAAACCGGTCAGACCATTCAGCTCAATGCCGACGAGCAACGCGCTGCCTACCAGCAGCAGCTGCGCCAGTGGCTGCGCGACACCGCCCAGGCCGCCCGCCAACAGGGCCTCGACTACCACCAGCTCAGCACCGCCGACCCGCTCGACGGCGCCCTACGCGAGTTTTTGAAACGGAGGCAGTTGATGAGTTGACATCACACGTGCATCTGTCCTTGCGAGTCCGCGAAGCAATCACACCTAAACGATACCCGAACGACGACGTTCTGCTGCGATTGCTTTGCAGGCTCGTCATGACATACGTAAAATATTGTAATAAATAACGTTACACAGTTGTTTACCCTCACCAATCCATCTGCGCTGCTCGCCCTGCTGGGCCTCCTGGTGCCGCTGGCCATTCACCTCTGGAACCGTCGGCCGGGCCGCGAGGTAGCGGTGGGCAGCCTGCGCTGGCTGGCGGCCGGGGCCAAACGCCGCCTGCGCAACCTGCGCCTCGAGCAGGTGTGGCTGCTGCTGCTGCGCGCCGCCCTGCTGGCCGGGCTAGCCGTGGCGCTGGCCGGGCCACAGTGGCGCCAGCCCCGGCCCGCCGGCCGGGGCCAGGTGCTGGTGAGCCGCGCCCTCGCCGATGGCAGCAGCCTAGCCGCCGTGCGCCCCACCCTCGATTCGCTGCGGCGGCGCGGCTATGCGCTACGCTGGCTGGCGGCGGGGCTGCCCGCCATCACCAGCGCCGAGTGGCAGGCTGATTCGCTGGGCCGCAAAAACTTAACAAGCAATGCTTTGGCCGACAAGCTCTACTGGGCACGCATCCAGCAGGCGGCCGATTCTTTTCCGGGCCAGCCGTTGTATGCCGTCACGCCGGCCGCGCTTCGTGGGGTGGGCGGGCCGCACCCAGCACTGCCGGCTAGCCTCACCTGGCAAACCATTCCGCCGCGCACCGCCACTACCTGGCTGCAAGCCGCGGCCGCCAGCGCCGACAGCCTACGCCTGCTGCTAGGCCACAGCGATGAAAAGCAGACCACCTTTCGAGTAGTGCGGGTGGCCCGGCCCCGGCCGGGTGCCACCCTGGCGGTGGCCGGCTTGCCGCCCCTGCGCTACGAAATTGCGGCCGGCCAGCCGCGCCTGCGCCCCACCGCGGCCGATTCGGCGCAGCCCCAGCCCGGGGTGCCGGTGCGTACCGGGCCGGTGCGCGTGGTACTTTATGCCCCGGCCGGCGCCGCCGAGGAGGCGCGCTACCTACGGGCGGCGCTGCGGGCGGCGGCCGTGGGCCTGCCCGCGCCGCTAGCCCTCACCGTCAGCACGACGGTGCCCGATGCGGCCAGCGCGCCCGACTGGTTGTTTTGGCTGAGCGACCAGCCGGTACCGGCCGCCTGGCGCGCGCAAGTGCCTCGTGGCCTGCACCTCTGGCAAGAAGCTACGGGCGCTGGCCTGGCGGATACGGCTACCCTAGCCACCGCCGAAACGGCGGACGCGCCGCCTATCTTGCTGACGCGGCGCACCCGGCTAGCCTTGCCCGCCGGCAGCCAGCCGCGCTGGGCCGATGGCCGGGGCCGGGCCGTATTAGCGGAATTAACTCAGGCGAAAGGTGCCAGCTACCAGCTCGCTACGCACCTGGCGCCCGGCTGGAGCACCCTAGCCGCAAGCCCCGCGCTGCCGGCCTTGCTGCTTGACCTGCTGGCCACCAATCCGCAGCTCGGCATCGATTCGCTGCTGACGGCCTACGACCAGCGCCGCCTCGACCCGGCGCAGCTGCCGGCGCGCCCGCTACGGGCAACCGCTAGCCAAACGCCCGCGCCGGTGGCCTACCGCCTCACCGACCTGCGGCCCTGGCTGGTGCTGCTGGTGGCGGTGCTGTTTGGGCTGGAGCGCTGGCTGGCGCAGCGGCGGGTTATTTCTTCTAGTCCTTTATCGCCCTCGCTATGAGCCAGGTAGTCCTTCATTCGCCCGCTGGCCTGGGGGCCGCCCGGCAGCAACTGCGGGCGGCCGGCCGCAGCTATGCCGGGCGGCGGCTGGCCGCGGTGGGGCTGCCCACGCTGGCGGGCTTGCTGCTGCTTGGGCTGCTGGCGGCGCGCTGGCCGGGCGGGCGCCCGATGCTGCTGGCCGGCATGGTGGCGGTGCTGGCCGGGGCTGCCTGGCAGCTGTGGCCGCTGCGCCGGCTGGGGCCGCCCGCCGTGGCCCGGCAGCTCGACCGGCTATTTCCGGAGTTGGAAGACAGTGTGGGGCTATTATTGCAAGACGCTGAGCACTTGTCCTTTCTGGGCCAGTTACAGCAGCAGCGGGTGGCTCACCGGCTGGAAGAGCTCGCGGCCACGCAGTCGCCACTGCTCCCGGTTTCCTTTAAAAATTCGCTGCTTATCAGTGCTTTACTATTGGCAGGAAGTGCGCTGGCCTGGTGGCTGCCCGCCCGGCAGTCGGCAGTGGCTAGCCCGGCCGCCGTGGCCGTGCACTTCTCGCCCGATGCCGCGCGGCCGGTACCGGCCGCCGCGCCGCGCATTACTAAAGTCGAGCTGCTCGTGACGCCGCCGGCCTACACCCGGCGGGCCGCGTTTGCGCCGACTGCGGCTACGTTTCAGTGCCCGCAGGGCGCGCGGGTGCGCTGGCTGGTGCACGTCAATCGCACGGCCGGGGCGGCACCCACGCTCGAAATCGGCAGCCAAAAAGTAGCGCTGCGGCCCGCAGCCGGGCTAGCCAATCAGTTTGAGGCCACGCAGGTGCTCAGCGCCTCGGCGCTCTACCGGCTGCGGTATGCGGGGCAAACGTCCGATGACTACGCCATCGACGTGCGGCCCGACCAGGCACCCACCATTCGCCTGCAAACGCCTAAGCCTTACACGCTTATTGCGGCTAGGGGTACCCGGCCAGAGGTACCCATCAAGGCCACGCTGCGCGACGACTACGGCCTGACCCGCGCCGAGCTGGTTATCACGGTGGCGCAGGGCCAGGGCGAGGCGGTGAAGTTTCACGAAGTGCGCCGCGACCTGAGCGCCGGCCTGGGCGGGCAGCCCAGCGAAACCACCGTGGCTAGTCTCCTGAACCTGCCCAAGCTCGGCATGACCTACGGCGACGAGCTGTATTTCTACGTGCAGGCCCGCGACAACAACGGCCACGGGGCCCGCTCGGATGCCTTTATCGTGCAGTGGCAGGACACGGCTGCCGCGGCCAGCGCCCTCGATATGGGCATGGGCGTGAACACCGCGCCGGCTTACTTCCGCTCAGAGCGCCAGATTATTATCGACACCGAAAAGTTGATTGCCGAGAAGCCCAAGCTCACCGCCGCCGAATTTAGCAACCGGGCCAATGCGCTGGGTTTCGACCAGCAGTCGCTGCGCCTGCGCTACGGCAAGTTTTTGGGCGAAGAAGCCGAAAAAGGCCTCGGCGTGACGGCCGGCCCACCCACGGCCGACGAGCCAGCCGCCCCGACTGCCGACGCCCCCACGGCCGACGAAAAGCCGGCCCCCAAAGCCGAGGCGGATGACCACGACGACCATCATTCTGAGGCACCGACCGGCCGCAATGCCTCCCCCACCGCCACCGATGCACTGATGGACCCCTACATGCACAAGCACGACGACGCCGAAACCGCCGACTTTCTGGAGCCCGCCGTGAAAGCCAAGCTGTACGCCGTGCTCGACGAGATGTGGGCCGCCGAGCTGCGCCTGCGCACCGGCCAGCCCGCCGCCGCCCGCCCCTACGAGTACCGTGCCCTGCGCCTGCTCAAGCAGGTGCAGCAGCAAACGCGGGCCTACGTCAAGAAAGCCGGGTTCACGCCCCAGCCTTTTCCCGAGTCCACCCTGCGCCTCACCGGCGAGCTGAGGGGTGCCGCGGCCCCGCGCCTGCAAGCCACGGTGCCAGCCCCCAATGCCCAGCCCGCCGTGCGCGCCGCCCTGCGGTGGCTAGCCACCGCGCAAGCTGCCCCTAGCCAGCCAGCCAGCCCCGCCGATGCCGCGGCACTCGACCAAGCCGGCGCCGCGCTGGCCCAGGCCGCGCTGCAAAAGCCCGGCCTTTACCTGCCGGCGCTACGAGCGCTGCGCCAGTTAGCCACCGATGCCCGCGCCAGCCGCGTGCCCTGCGCCACCTGCCTAGCCCCCGCCCAGCGTGCCCTCGCCGACCTGCTGCCTGCCCCCGTGCCCACCGCCGCCCCGCCCGCCGCGCCCAACCGCCTGGCCCAGCGCTACTTCCAGGAGCTGAGCCGGTAAGCGGGCTGGGGCACCTCTGAAAATTGATTTATTACCGCTGACTAACCCTGCGTGGAGCCTCATTCACTACTTTTTTACGTGCTGGCGGCAACCTGCCTGCTGCTTGGGCTAGGGCTCTTGCTGATGACCGGGCGGCGGCCGGGCCACCGCCCGGCCCGGCTACTGGCCAGCCTCCTAGCCCCCCTGGCACTGTGGTTCACGGCCTACCCGCCGCTGCGCGCCGTGCCCGCCACCCGCGCCGAAGCCATCGTGCTCACGCCAGGCTATCAGCCCGACACGTTGCGCCAGCTGCTGCGCCGCCTGGGTGCCGGCACGCCCGTGTGGAGCTATGGCACCCCGCCCCTGGCCCGCGCCAAAGCGCTCGGCAGCCTGCTGGCGCTGGCCGAGCAGCGGCCAGCCCTGCGCCGGGTGCATCTGCTGGGCCAGGGGCTGCCTGCTGCCGAGCTACCCGCGCTGGGCTCGCTGGCGGTAGTGCCGCACGCAGCGCCCGCCTACATCGGTATGCAAGCGGCGGGCTGGAGCCAGCAGCTCACGCTCGGGCAGCGCTTCGAGGTCGAAGGCAGCGTGACAGGGGCTAGCCCGGCCTGGGTGAGCCTGCAAGCGGAAGGCGCGGGCCGCGACTCGCTGCGGCTGCCCGCCGGCAATGGCTCTTTCCGGCTGAGCTACCAGCCCAAAGTGGCCGGCCTGGCGCGCTACGCCCTGCGGTTGCGGCGCGAGGGCCAGCCCACCGCCAGCGAGCCGCTGCCGCTGCAAATAACGCCCGCCACCCTGCCGCCCGTGCTGCTGCTAGCCGCCGTGCCGGGCTTCGAATTCAAGTTTCTGAAAAATAACCTGGCTGCTGCTGGCCGGGCCGTAGCCCTGCGTACTACTGTGAGCCGGGGCCTGGTCCAAACTGAGTTTCTCAACCAGCCGGCCCAGCCGCTCGACCGCCTCACCCCCAGCCTGCTGGCCCGCTACGCCGTGGTAGTAGCCGATGCCGCGACCCTGGCTAGCCTGCCCGCTGGCGAAAGCCAGACCCTGCGCGCCGCCGTGCAGCAAGGCCGCCTGGGCCTCGTAATACTGGCCGAAGCTACGGCCCTGCCCGCCGCCACGCCCGCTCGCACCGATTTTGTGGTGCAGGCGCTGCCCACGGCCGGCGCCGTAGCCCAGCCCCTCACCTGGCCCGATGCGCCTGCTCCGGTGCGGGCGTTGCTGCCGGCCCGGCTGCGGCCCGGCGGCGCGTTGCAACCGCTCATTACGGCGCCCGGCGGGGCAGTGGTGGCGGCTAGCCGGCGGGTGGGGCTAGGGGCTACCGTGGTCTCGGTGGTGACCGAAACCTTTCGCTGGGCCTTGCAGGGGCAGGCTGCCACATACAGTTCGTTCTGGAGCCAGCTGCTGACGGCGGCCACTCCGCCGCCCGCCCCGGCCGCCACCTGGCTGGCCCTTAGCCGGTGGCCGCGCCCGCAGCAGCCGCTGATGCTGCGGCTGGCGGGCGCCCGGCCGGCTAGCCTGCCCACCGTGCAGCCGCTGGCCGGTGGCCCGGCCGTGGCCCTGGCGCTAGCTCAGGATGCACGCCTGCCCGAGTGGAGCACCGCCGAGTACTGGCCCGCCCGGGCCGGCTGGCACCAGGTGCGCGGGCCGGGCCGCACGGTGCACAGCTTCTACGTGTACGACTCGGCAGCCTGGCGCGGGCCCGAGCTGGCGGCGCGCCAACAGGCGCTGGCCGCCCGCGCCGCGCTGGCTAGCCCTGCCCCAGCGGCCGAGGTAGCTACCGTGCAGCAGCCGTGGCCAGCCGGTTGGTTTTTCGGGCTGTTTTTGCTGGCGGCGGGCTTTCTGTGGCTGGAAGAGAAGCTCTAGCGTACTAGCCATCGCATTTATTCAGACTGCCTGCTTGTCCGAAGCAGGCAGTTTTTTTAGGGGGCTATGCAACGGTTAGCTGGGCCTGCCGGTCAAGCCCTCAACTACCGGAAACCAGCTTCCGGTGCTTGTGCCGCTTGCGTATGGCTACTTCTGTTTCTGCGGTTTCTGAGGCTCTGCTGGCGGCATGTCGCCGGGGCGAGGAAGCGGCGCAGTTTCAGCTCTACCAGCTGCTCTCGCACCAGCTCATGGGCGTGTGCCTGCGCTACTGCCCTAGCCGGGCCGAGGCCGAGGATGCGCTGCAAAACACGTTCGTAAAGCTCTTTACCCGCCTCGACCAGTACCGGGCCGAGGGTCCCTTCGAAGCTTGGGCGCGGCGCGTGGCGGTGCGCACTTCGCTGCACGCGCTGGCGCAGCACCGCCTGCGCTACCCTGGTGGCCACGGCCCTAGCGACCTCGACGACCTGCCCCCCGACTTACCCAGCCCCGAGCCCTCGGCCCTCGACGAGCTCGCCGTGGCCGACCTGCTTCAGCACTTGGCGGCCCTGCCGCCCGGCTACCGTGCCGTGCTCAATCTCTACGCCATCGAAGGCTACTCGCACCCCGAAATCGCGCAGCTGCTGGGTATTGCCGAGGGCACCAGCAAATCGCAGCTGGCCCGTGCCCGCCAGCTGCTGGCCCAACGCCTGTGTGTAGCCAAACCCAAGCTCTGTCAATCATGAACGAACCGGTTAACCTTCCGCCCAATGCCCCCCGTGACCCGCTGCTGGATGCCCTGCGCGAGCGCCTGGGCGACTACGGGGCGCCCCCGCCGCCCGGCGCCTGGGCAGGCATCCGGCAGCGCCTGCCGGCCCCGGTGCGGCCGTGGTGGCGCCGGCCGCGCCGCCTGCTGCCCTTGCTGGCGCTGCTGCTCGGACTTACGGTCACGACCGTGGCCGTGCGGGTGTGGCGAGGGCCGGCGAACTTATTGTCTTCATTAACAACGCCGAAGCCCGAAGCCAAGCCTTCTACTCATAGCCCCGGCAGCATACAGGTTGCAGGGCCTTCAACTAAAGCAACGAGTCACTCTACAAGCCTTTCGAAAACGTCGGCTATCATCCAAGGCAAGTGGAACCAGTCACGCAAGGCAACAAAAGGGCCGGCCGGGGATACTACTGTCTGCCGCTTAGCGACTTCTAACAGGTCTGCGAAGCGCGAGCCTCACGCAGCAGAATTAACGAACGCTTTGCCAGTCGCATCCGACGCTTCTGCTAGTACTTCCAGGCCTTCGGCAGCAGCCGCATCGCAGCCAACCCACGGTCGACGTCTAGTAAGCAAAGCAATTACAGCCAGGTCATTATCTAAGCCTGAAACCACAAATCGCACGATGCTCCCGGCGAGCAGGCAGCTAGCCCAGCGTTCGAAGCGTCGTACCAAACTGGCAGTAGCAGCTACTACCAGCTCAGCAGGGGCTAGTCGCTTCGTCGGAACCACTGCCGGGCGACATGCGCAGAAACGCCGAGTGATTATTAGAGAACCTCGGGGCAGCTTGTTGGCTATTGCCAATCACCGTTATCAGCCAGTAGCTGCCCGGCCTCGCCAACGGGTGGAGCCAGGCTTGGGCCCAATGGCGCCCATTATTTTAGCAAAGCAAAAACGCTCTTTCGGACTAAGCTCCCCTCATCCACGCGCCGTTTCTACGCCCAGAGACCGTGTCGCGTCCACCCAGGCAATACAAACGGAAGAAGCCTTGCAGCCCGTTCGAGCCGCGGAGGAACTGGCGCTAAACCCTGTAGTGCTGCGGCAGCCGCTGCCAGCTTCACTACCGCCCCCTTTAGCTGGGCTGCCTGACTCCCTACCTCCCCCGCCCGCCTTGCGGCGCTGGGCACTGCTGGCGATGGCCGGGCCTACGCTTAGCTACCGCACTCTGGGTGCCACTTCGCCGCCTGCAACTACGGCCACCCGGCCCGATTTTGCCCACCTTGAGCGGCCGGCACTGGGCTTCGGGGCCCAAGTGCAGGTGCAGCGGGTGCTTTCGGGCCGCTGGGTGCTGGCCATGGGCCTGGGCTACCAGGAGTATGCTACACGCTTAGCGCTGCAAGTCCATACTGACTCTACTGCCATGAGCGTGCACCAGCGCGATACCTACCGGCTGCTCACGCTGCCCATGCAGCTAGGCTATGCCCTGGGCGTGCCTCGCGGTCAGCTAGCAAAGGCGTTGCTTATGGGTGTCGAGCTAGGGTGGTATCAGGGTGGCCGCAGCACCGAAGGCAATGCCTGCGGCTGCGAGCAAACTACTTACGCCGCCAGTGCTAGGCCCTATCGGCCATTGACATTGGCCCTAAGCCTCGGCCTCGACCTGCGCTACCGCTTGGCTGGCCCAGCTGGGCGCTGGCGGTGGGTAGTGCAGCCTACTGGGCGCTATGTGCTCACGCCTTTTACGCAGGCTAATGTGGCGGGCTTCACCGCTCGCCAGCCCTTCAGCTTAGGCCTGCTCACGGGCTTTTCCTGGGATATCCGCTAGAACCGAAGCAGACCGGCCGGCTGCTTCGATTTAGGGGAAGCTTCCTCACATTTTCTCCTCTCCTGACTCACTATGACTCGTTTAGTTTTTTTACTTGGCGCGGCTGGGCTACTGCTGGCTGCCGGCTGCCGTAAAGACGATTTGGTAGACTGCGCACCCGCCACGTCAACCTCTCATCTCTCCCTTGCCGATTTTACCCGGCGCAACAGCGTAATCTCCCAATCGTTCAGCTTGAAGCTGGACAGCAGCCGCACCATTACTACCGCGGGCAAGGCGCAGTTTACATTTCCGGCAGCCAGCTTTTTGCTGCTTACCGGAGCCGTGGCGACGGGCACGGCACGGGTACAGATACGCGAAATCTATACGGTGCCCGACATGGTGCTGGCCAACATGCCCACCGATGTTGTGCGGCGTGGCGACATGCTGGTATCGGGCGGCGAGTTTAACATTCAGGTATGGCACAACGCAGAGCGTCTGCGCCTTGCTGCCGGGCAAACCGTTAGTGTCCAGTCGCCTATCCCGACAACCCAGGATACTACGCGCCAATACGTGTGGAAGCAGCCGGCTACTGTGCTGGCCTCCGACAGCGCCGGCTGGCAGTGGGCTAGTGCTCAGCGGGTGCAAAGCCTGCCCGGCCTCTACCGGGCCTCGCTGCCGCTCGATTCTATTGGCTGGTGGAACATCGACCAGTTTTGGCACGCGTACAAGGTGGCCGGCGTGACCACCGTAACAGTGAAAACGACTGCCACGGCCGCTGGCGAAACCCGCGTGTATCTGCGGCCGGCAGGCTACAATGGGCTTATGAAGCTGTGGCCAAATACCACGACGGGCACCGATTGGCAGAAAAACGTGCCAGCCGGCGCCGACATGGTCGCCGTAGTGCTGCAGTCAGTCAATGGGCAGCTCTACTATGGCACGCAGCGCTTTACGGTCAGTACCGGGCTTACCGTCACCCCACCCGTCGCGGCCGTGAGCGAGGCCGAAGCTGTGCGGCTCATCCGGCAGCTATGAGCTTACTCGAAGAGGTTGACAATAGGGCTAACCGAAAAGCCCTCCTTTTTCTGCGCAGCATCCTGTTGATACCTGCAAAGCCGCTCTAGGCTAAAAACGCACTTCTCGCTTCGTTGCCAGACCCTTTTACCTCTTTTCCTACTCAGCTATGCCTCATTTATTTCCTTTTCGCTCAAGTGCTTGGCTCAAGCTTACTCTGGCCTTGCTACTGGTTAGCAGCCTAGCCAGCAAGCCACTGCTGGCCCAGACCATCTATGGCCTAGAAGTAAGTTATGGCAATAAAAACGTAAGTCTATTCTCCTTCAAGGCAGCAAACCCCGGCACTATTCTCACGCAGCGGCCTATTACGGGCGTGGCCCCAGGACAAGTGTTAGTAGGGATTGACTTCCGTCCAGCTACTGGCGAGCTGTATGCGCTCGGCTATGCCGCTGATATACAAGAGGCTCAACTATATACGATTAACCTAGCCACCGCAGCAGCCACACCGGTGAGTGCCAGCAGCTTTGTACTAGCGCTAGGGGCAGGCACTACGGCCTTGGATGCGGCCCGCATTGGCTTCGATTTTGACCCCGTGGCCGACCAGGTGCGCATTACCAGCAGCGTAACGCAGGCTAGCTTGCGCCTATCGCCGGCCTCGGGCAATGTGGTAGCTGCTGATGCCGGCTTGGCCTATGCTCCCAACGACCCTTATGCAGGTACTAAGCCTGGAGTAGGCACAGTGGCTTATACCAATTCGTACGCGGGAAGCCGTAGCACGCAGCTATATGCTGTAGATGAGTCGGTTAATCAACTGTTGCAGTTGGAGCCAGGTACTGGCGCCCTCCGAACGGTCGGGGCAATCGGCTCCTTCTCGTACGCCTACAACCCTAATAAAGACCTTGATTTTTACTATGACCCCACCACATCGACCAACGCAGGTTATTTGTCCTTTTCAGGCAATGACCCTTCCGGCGGCTTTGCCACCCTGTACCGCGTAGATGTAGCTACGGGGCGGCCTTCGCTCATTGACTGGATTGGGCCGACCGGGGGACGTTACGAAGTGTACGACATTGCGGTAGTGCCCGCCGCCGTTACCTTGGCCACGCACCCAGCCGAGCTGGCCACCAGCCTCACGCTCTTTCCCAATCCGGCAGTTGGCACTGTCAGGCTGCGTTTTGAATTGCCCCATACGGCTCATGTGCAGCTCACTGTGCGTGATGCCTTTGGCCGCACTACTGATACGCTCGATGCAGGCTTGCTAGCCCCCGGCACGGAGGGCCTAACTTGGCAACGCCGCCAGCTGGCATCCGGTGTGTACTTCTTTCAACTAAGCTTTGATGGCCAGCCGGCAGGCACCCGCCGGGTGCTGTTAATAGAATAGCTAACCAGACATAAAAAAGCCCTCCGTGCTAAGACGGAGGGCTTTTTTAAGCACTCTCTACCATCCTAAACGCTACTAGTAGGCCCTAGCAAACCAGGCGCGGCGCTGGCTGGGCCGGCCGGTCACGATGCACACGCCGTCCTCGTCGGGCTCGTTGAGGGGCAGGCAGCGCACGGTGGCTTTGGTTTCGTCCTTGATGCGCTCCTCGGTTTCGGAGGTGCCGTCGTAGTGGGCCACCACGAAGCCGCCTTTGCCGTCGAGCACCGCCTTAAACTCGTCGTAGGTTTCGACGCGGGTAGTGTGGGCGGCGCGGTAGTCCTTAGCTTTTTCGTAGATGTTCAGCTGAATGTCATTCAGTAGCTTATCTACGCTGTCTACCACGTCGGTTAGGGGCAACTGCAGCTTCTGCTTGGTATCGCGGCGGGCAGCCTCTACGGTGCCGGCGTCGAGGTCGCGGGCCCCGATGGCCAGGCGCACGGGCACGCCCTTCATCTCCCACTCGGCAAACTTGAAGCCGGGGCGCTCGGTATCGCGGCTGTCCACTTTCACCGAGATGCCGCGCTGGGCTAGCCCCTGCTGAATGGGCCGGATGCGTTCGAGCAGTGCATCCAATTCGCCGGTCTTGTATATCGGAATAATCACGACCTGAATCGGCGCCAGCTTGGGCGGCAATACCAGCCCCTCGTCGTCGGAGTGGGCCATAATGAGTGCGCCCATCAGGCGGGTGCTCACGCCCCAACTCGTGCCCCATACGTACTCCAGCCCGCCCTCTTTGTTGGCAAACTGCACGTCAAACGCCTTAGCGAAATTCTGGCCCAGGAAGTGGCTAGTGCCAGCTTGCAGGGCCTTGCCATCCTGCATCAAAGCTTCGATGCAATAGGTGTCTTCGGCACCGGCAAAACGCTCATTGGGGGTTTTTACGCCCTTCACCACGGGCACGCCCATGTGCTCTTCGGCAAACTCGGCGTACACGTCGAGCATCTGGCGGGTTTCGGCCACAGCCTCGGTAGCGGTGGCGTGGGCGGTGTGGCCTTCCTGCCACAAAAACTCGGCGGTGCGCAGAAACAGGCGCGTACGCATTTCCCAGCGTACCACGTTGGCCCACTGGTTGATGAGCAGCGGCAGGTCGCGGTAGCTTTGAATCCAGTTTTTGTAGGTGCTCCAGATGATGGCTTCCGAGGTGGGGCGTACAATCAGCTCTTCTTCGAGCTTGGCGTTGGGGTCAACGCGCAGCTTGCCCGGCCGGTCGGGGTCGGTCTGGAGGCGGTAGTGGGTTACCACGGCGCACTCCTTGGCGAAGCCTTCCGCGTTTTTTTCTTCGGCCTCAAACAGGCTTTTGGGCACAAACAGCGGGAAGTAGGCATTTTCGTGGCCGGTGCGCTTAAACATATCGTCGAGCTGGCGCTGCATCTTCTCCCATATGGCATAACCATATGGCTTTATGACCATGCAGCCGCGCACGGCAGAGTTTTCGGCGAGGCCGGCGCGCTTCACCAGCTCGTTGTACCAGGCCGAATAATCTTCCTGGCGGGTAGGCAACTTTTTGCTCATAATTGCATCTAAAGACCAGCAGCCGGGGCTAGCCGACTGTGGTATGGGTTTTGTATCAGTAACTTTATCGGGGAGGCACCGTTTTGGGGCGAAATTACGTTATAGTAGTGCGCGCCCGCGCGGAGGGCTTCAGATTTAGAGTTGAGCGGTATCTTTTCGGGCCAGTTGCCAGGCCCTGGTGTTCACCTAGCCTCCATTCGCTACGCAGTTATTTTACTAACCCACTCAGCCCCGCGCTGACTTCTCATTTTTCAGCCATGAAATCCCTGCTCACCGCTACTTTGCCGGCGTTAGTGCTTCTCGCTTTGGGCGGATGCGCTACCTCCGGGGCGCTGACGACCTCCACGGAGAACGACGGCGTGTATTACTCTTCCAGCGACCACACGACCAGCTCGGCCCCGTCGTACGTCGGCAACTCGGGCACTATCCCGGCCCGTGCCCTCGACGACACAACGCCCGCCACGGCCGCTACCACCGACGATGCCAACCCCGACTACCAGGGCGGCACCACGCAGGGCGGCTATGCCGCCAGCACCGACTACTACAGCAATACCTACAACAGCGGCCTGAGCTACTATACCCCTAGCGGGTTTAACCAGCCCTACACCGGGCCGGGCGTAAGCTCCTACAACTACACGCCCGCCGTGTCGGTGTCGCCCTATGGCTACGGCTCGCCCTTCGGCTATGGCGCCGGGCTAGCCATGGGCTACGGCTATTCGCCGTTCAGCTATGGCTTTGGCTCGCCCTTCGGCTACGGCTACCCCTACGGCGGCTTTTATAATCCCTTCTACTCGCCCTTTGGCTACGGCGCGGGCCTGAGCATTGGGTTTGGCTACGGCTTCGGCGGCTTTGGCTCGCCCTATGGCTTTGGGTATTCGCCCTTTGGCTATGGCTATGGCTATCCCTACGGCTACTCGTCGTTCTACGGCCGGGGCTATGGGTATGATGCCGGCTATGCTCGGCCAGTTATTTATACCCGGGGTGCGGGCGTAAGCTCGCCGGGCACGAATGCCGTGCTGTACGGCTCGCGCAACAACCGCGGCGGTGCCGTAATGAACGCGGCGCCCAACCCCAACGCCGTGAACATTGGCAGTGGCCGGGGCTCTTACACCGGCAATGCCGTGGCGCTGCCCGGCAATGGGGCCGGTGCCCCGGTTATGGCTGCGCCTACGGGCCGGGGCGGCCGGGCCGTTACGTTTGGCGATGCCACGGGCCAGCCCACCTATTCTACTCCGGCTAGCCCCGGCAGCCCGACTGGCAATGCAGTGCCCACTACGGCTCCGGCGGCCGGGCGCCGTGGGTTCTTCAGCGGCTTCTTCGGAAACGGCAGCACCCCTAATCCGGCGGCCCAGCCCGCCACGGCCGGCCAACCGGCCAACAACGGCGGCTACGGCAGCCGGCAGCGCAGCTACGGCCAGCCCACGTATAGCAATGGGCAGCCCAGCTACAACCAGCCGCAACGCAGCTATAGCCAGCCCACGTATAGCCAACCGACTTACAGCCAGCCCAGCCGCTCGTATGGCGGCAGCTTCGGCGGTGGCGGTGGCGGCGGGGGAAGCTTCGGCGGCGGTGGCCGCGGCCGCCGCTAGGCCCGCTGGCAGCACGCTTGTTGCTCTTACTGCTTGATTTTACTCGAGCCGGCCCGCCGGGCCGGCTCTTTTTTGCCCCTACTTTTTTCTTATGAAGCACGCATTTATGGGCCTGGCTGCTATGCTGGGCGGTTTTCTGACGATTAGCCACGCGGCCCACGCGCAGGGCGGCTACGCCAACGATGCCCTGCTTTACATGCGCCAGAACCCGGCCGGCACGGCCCGTACGCTAGGGCTGGCCGGGGCCAACGTGTCGCTAGGGGCTGATTTTGGCAACCTGACCAGCAACCCGGCGGGCCTGGGCTTCTTTACTAAGTCAGAGGTGAGCCTGACGCCGGGCGTGGGCTTTGGCACCACTAACGCCGTGCAGGCCACCAACTCGGCCGCCGTGGGCAACAACTTTCCCTCACTCTCTCAAACGGCCAACAGCTTTCACATTGCCAGCGCCGGCCTGGTGTTTGCCAACCGCCGGCCCGACAGTGACAACACCAGCGACTGGCGCGGCGGCAGCTTCGCCCTCGGCTTCACCCGGCTGGCCGACTTCAACCAGGGCCTGCACTACCAGAACTCGACCGACGATAATCACTCGTTCTTTCAGCGCCTGCGCGAGCCCTACAATAACGGCGACTATACCAGCGCTGAGTACCAGAGCAACGTGCAGGATATTTATAATCAGTACAATACCCACACGTATACCAATATCGACGGGCTAGCCTACGGCACGGGGCTCGTGGACCAGGTAGAGGTGCCCAACCCCGGCACGGGCTCGGCCTCGACCCAGACTGTTTTTCGGGTAGGCAGCCCGGCGCCTACCAATGACCCCAAGGCCTCGGCGGCCCTGCGCGCGGCGCGCAAAGGCGCCATCACCCAAACCGAGGACATTCTGACCAAGGGCTCGCTCTCGCAGTTTGACCTGGGCTACGGCGGCAACTACCGCGACCGGCTCTACATCGGGGGGGGCGTGGGCATTGTGTCGCTCAACCGCACCCGCAACAGCACGTTCAGCGAAAGCTCGGCCGGCCAGCAGGATTTTATGTCGACCGACTACCTCAAAACTACCGGCACCGGCATCAACGCCCGGCTAGGGGTCATTGTGCGGGCAGCCGATGCCCTGCGCTTCGGCGCCTCTATCCAGACGCCCACCTACATCCGGCTCACCGAGCAGTACAGCACAAGCCTTACTGCTAATACACTATACGCCGCACAGGGCACCACGGCTTCGCTCAGCACCCAGCCGGGCACGTTTGAGTATAGCGTCACCACGCCGTTCCGGGCCAATGGCGGCGCCACCGCAGTGCTGGGCAAGGTGGGGTTCATCACCGCCGACGTGGAATACGTGGGCTATGCGCAGGCTAAGTTTAACACCACCGATGGCAGTAGCGACCAGGGCCTGAACGATGGTAACGCCAACATTGCCAACAACTACCGCAGCGTGGTCAATTTTCGGGTGGGTGCCGAAGCCCGCCTCGATGTTTTCCGCCTGCGGGCCGGCTACGCTTATTATTCTTCCCCCTACCAATACAACGCCATCGACCGCAGCCAGCAGTACTATTCCGTTGGCGCGGGCGTGCGTACTAAGAGCTTTTTTGTAGATGTAGCCGGCCTCTACCTCACCGGCAAAGACCAATACCAGCCCTACTCGCTAGCCTACGTGGCGCCGCCCACCGTGAACCAGACTACCAACCGCTTCACGGCTAGCCTCACTGGCGGGCTGCTTTTCTAAGGCAATCGGATTGACCAGCGGCTATCAAAAAAAGCCTCTCCTTGCAAAAGGAGAGGCTTTTTTTGATAGCTAGCGGGCTTTTGTTAGTAGCGCCGCCGCTGCTTGGCTAGCCGCACTTCGAGCTGCAAGCCCACGCTGCTGGTGCCATTGGGCACACTGCGCACCAGCAGCAGGCCATATACGTATAGCGGCCGGACGCCCTGGGGCCGGGTAGCCCGGAAGGCGTAGACCTGGTTGAGGGCCAGCGCCGGCAAGTAGGCGCGGCCCGCGCCCGTAAACTGACTCTGAATCGTAATGGTATCCTGAGCGCTCGTAAAATCGGTGGCCGAGAGGGCCGTGAGGCGAAAGCGGGTGCTGCTACGTCGGGCCGCGGGCCAGCGGGTGTCATTGAGGAGCTTACCCAGCGTATCGGGCGATGCCAAACGCAAGCCGTCGGGCAAGACCACGACGTCCGTCTTCTGTTGCAGCTCGGCATTGGGCGCGCTGCCTACCACGGAGTAGGCTGGC
This sequence comes from Hymenobacter sp. BT559, assembly GCF_017571525.1. Lineage (GTDB taxonomy): Bacteria > Bacteroidota > Bacteroidia > Cytophagales > Hymenobacteraceae > Hymenobacter > Hymenobacter ginsengisoli. Next base: position 144,160 of record NZ_JAGETY010000001.1, read on the forward strand.
AGGGCTAGCCCCGATTTGAGGTCGATAAACCGCCGGGCACCCACGCCGCTAGCCGGCACGCGCAGCTTGAGCGTGTAGTCGTGGTAAACGGCCAGCGAATCGGAGCGGCGCACCGATAGCACAAACGCGCGCGCCGACGTATTGCCGTCTTTGTCAGTGGCCGTGAACGTCCAGCGCTCGGTGCCCGCGGTAGTGCGCACGCCAAACACCGGCGTGTACAAAAAATCGGTGCCCGTGAAGGTCGAGTCGAGGTATGTCACCTCGGGGTCGGCCGGCACGTTGTTGAAAAATGCCGTAATGGGCGTGGGGTACGCAAACGGCTCGCGCTGCGGCGTATACGTCACCGTAGCCCGAAAATGCTGCAAGGTATTGCTGCCGTTGGCCAGGGCGTAGAGGTTGGTGGCCAGGGTATCGCCGGGGGCCACGTTGGTTTTATTGCCCGTGGTGAAGCGCGACGAGCCCACAAAATAGAGGGCTAGCGGGCCATTGGTTTTGGCCCCGCAGCCCGCCAGCAAACTCAGCCCTAGTACCACAAGTAGCAAACGCATACGCACACAGCAAAAACAGAAAGTTTGGCAAAGGTCGGCAGGCGCGCCCACCCGTGGGCTAGCCCCGCCCTGCGGCCCCTAACGTTCAGCCCTCGTTACTTATTCCGCACTGCGCTGGCTTTCTGCCGGGGTAGCTTTTCACAACTAAAAAGCGCGCCTGCGGCTAAGGCCACAAGCGCGCTTTTTTGTGTGTTACTGCGCAGAAGCCTACTTGGTAGCCGCCGGGTAGTCGATGTAGCCTTTGGGGCCGGCCACGTAGAAGGTGTTGCGGTCGCCAGGGGCTAGCGGCACGTGCTGGGCAAAGCGCGCCACGAGGTCGGGGTTTGAGATAAAGAGTGTGCCGTAGGCCACTAGGTCGGCATCGCCGTCGGCGATTACCTTGTTGCCCTTGTCTTGGTCAAAGCCGCCGTTGATTATGAGCGTGCCCTTGTACAGGGGGCGGTAGCGCTTGGCAATGTGCTGCTCGGCAAACTCGTTCTTACTCACATCAGTAAAGGGCTCCGACAAGTGCAGGTAGGCTAGCCCATAGTCGTTGAGGCGCTTGATGATGTAGTCGAACGTAGGAATAGTTTCGGCGTCGAGGGTCATGCCAAACAGGCCGTCGAGCGAGGGGTTGAGGCGGGCGCCCACCTTGCCCAGGTCCACGCCGGCCGCCTTGATGCCGTCGAGCACTTCAAACAGCAGGCGGGCGCGGTTCTCAATCGAGCCGCCGTACTCGTCGGTGCGGTGGTTGCTGGTGCCGTTGAAAAACTGGTGAAACAGGTAGCCGTTCGACGAGTGAATCTCCATGCCGTCGAAGCCGGCTTCGAGCGCATTCTTGGCGCCCTGCACAAAGTCCTGCACCGTTTTCTTGATTTGGGCCACCGTCATTTCGGCCGGGGCCACGGTGTCTTTCATGCCACTAGGGGTGTATACCTGGGCGTGGGGGTTGAGCGCCGAGGCCGAGAGCGGCAGGTTGCCATCGAGCAGGTCGGGGTGCGAGATGCGCCCCACGTGCCAGAGCTGCACAAAGATTTTGCCACCGTGCGCGTGCACGGCGCTCGTAACATTCTTCCAGCCAGCTACTTGCTCGGGCGTGTAGATGCCAGGCACATTGATGTAGCCTACTGCTTCGGCGCTCACATACACGCCTTCCGAGATGATGAGGCCGGCCGTGGCGCGCTGGGTGTAGTACTCCACCATCAGGTCGTTGGGCACGTTGCCGGGGTTGTCGGCGCGGCTGCGCGTCATGGGCGCCATCACCACGCGGTTGTTCAAATTCAGCTTATCGGAGTGATAAGGGGTCAGGAGCGGTTGCTCAGTCATAAGTCGGGTCAGAAAAATTGGCAGATAAATGCCTTCCGTTGGAAAGCGCTTTATAAGCCCCTGGCCCACCCGTTTGTTTGATGTTGCTACACTATTTCTGCACTCCCTCAGCGCCGCACGGCCCGCACGAAGCGCGGCCGCCCCAGAAAATCGTCCACCACCACCACCTGCTCAAAGGCATCCGGCTCATACAAAGCGGCGGTTTCGGGCCCTAGCGCCTCGTTGATTTCCAACCACATACTGCCACCCGGTTGCAACAGCTGCCGCCCCACTCCGGCCAGCCGCCGGTAAAAAAGCAGCGGGTCATTATCGGGTACAAAGAGCGCGGTGGCCGGCTCCCAGGCCAGCACGTTGTCGCGCATCAGCGGGCGCTCGTTTTCGCGCACATAAGGCGGGTTGCTCACCAGCAAGTCGAGGCTGGCCGGTGCCAGCCCCGCTGGCAGTGCCTGCAGAATATCGACCTGCTCAAACCGCACGGCCGGCGCATAGCGGGCCGCATTGCGCCGGGCCACGGCTAGGGCCTCAGCCGAAATATCCACGGCCAGTACCTCCGGCGCCGCGAGCTCGCCAGCTAGCGCAATGGCCAGGCAGCCGCTGCCGGTGCCCACATCGAGCAGGCGCAGACCCCGGCGGCCGGTGTGGGCGCGGGCTATCAGCTGCACCAGTTCCTCGGTTTCGGGGCGCGGAATGAGCGTGGCGGGCGTCACCTCCAGCTCCAGCCCGGCAAAGTGGGCCATGCCCAACACGTACTGCACCGGCTCGTGGGCCAGCAGGCGCGCTTGCAGGGCCGGCAGCTGGGTCAGCACGGCGGCCGGCACCGGCGCGGCAGCCTGCATGCGGAGCTGCAGTGGCGAGAGGCCCAGCAGGTGCTCAGCTACCAGCGCCGCCACGGCCTGGGCCTCAGAGGCTGGGTAAATAGCCTGCAGGGCGGCGGCGAGGCTAGCGGTGAGTTGCTGGGTAGTCATGCGGGCGCAAAGATGGCCGGTTGACAGTGGAGATGCGGAAGGGCCAACCGCGAAATATCCTCTGCCGGCCGTCAAATTCCTCCCTGGCGAATAGCTTTACGGCTAGAACCGCGCCGTTTTTATCCTGCTCTATGGCTTTGCTCGACGACTCGTTTTTTATGCGCCGCGCCCTCGACCTGGCTATGCTGGGCCGCGGCCGCACCCGCCCCAACCCGCTCGTGGGCTGCGTGGTAGTGGGCCCCGGGGGCGATATTATCGGCGAAGGCTACCACCAGCAGTACGGCGGCCCGCACGCCGAAGTAAATGCCCTGGCCAGCGTGGCCGACCAGGACCTGCTGCGCCAGAGCCGCGTGTTTGTGACCCTGGAGCCCTGCGCCCACCACGGCAAAACGCCGCCCTGCGCCGACCTGCTCATTGCCAAAGGCGTGCCCGAAGTAATAGTCTGCAACGACGACCCCAACCCCCTGGTAGGCGGCCAGGGCCTGGCCAAGCTGCGCGCCGCTGACATTAAGGTGAGCACTGGCCTGCTGGCCGACGAAGGTCGCTGGCTCAACCGGCGCTTTTTCACGTTTCAGGAAAAGCAGCGCCCGTATTTGGTGCTGAAGTGGGCTGAGTCGGCCGATGGCTTTTTAGCTGGCCCACACTTTCAGCAGGTGCAGATAAGCGGCCCGCAGGCTCAGCTGCTCACCCACCAGTGGCGCACCGATGAGGCGGCCATCCTGGTAGGCACGCGCACAGCCCTGCACGACAACCCCCGCCTGAGTGCCCGCGAGTGGCCCGGCCCCCAGCCCACGCGCCTCGTCATCGACAAAAACCTGGCCCTGCCCCCAAGCCACCACGTGCTCGACGGTTCGCAGCCCACCATCATCTACACGCACCGCGAGCGGGCCAGCCGCCCCAACCTCGACTACGTAAGGCTGCCCTTTGCCCCGGCCGGCGCCCCCCCCTCGCCCGACCTGCTGCCCGCCGTGCTGGCCGACCTCCATGCGCGTACTATTCAGTCGGTGCTGGTAGAAGGCGGCCCCACCGTACTCAACGCCCTCATCAACAGCAACGTATGGGATGAAATCCGGGTTTTTCGCAGCACCAAGCGCCTCGAGCGCGGCGTATCCGCGCCCCGGCTAGGCCTGCGCGGCTGGCAAAGCCACGAAAAGGTGGGCGCCGACGACCTCTTCACCTACCGCAACGCCTAACAAAAAGGCCCTGGCTATACGTCAGGGCCCTTTTTGTTAGGCGTTGACCAAGGCAGGCCTAGCGGCCAAACAGGCCGCCGAGCAGGCTACCCATGCCGCTGCCAAAAATACCGCCACCGCCCGCGCTGGCCGGCTGGGCATTGGGCCGGCCACCCAAGCCGCCGAGCACCGACATTATGGACCCTAGCCCGCTGCCGCCCATCGAGCCCTGCTGCGGGTATTGGCTGGTATCAACGCTTTGCTGCTGACTATTACCGCCACCCAGCACGCCGCTCAACAGGCCGCCGCCGAGCAAGCCGCCCAGCATACCCCCTAGCGAGCCGCGGCCTCCTAGCGTACCCATAGCCCCGCTCAGCAGGCCGCCCATCGAGCCGCTGGGGCTTTGCCCCTGGTTGCTGCCGCCGCCCATCACCCGCGAAATCACCATCGGGGCCACCACGCCCAGCAAGCCCGCCATCAGGGCGCCCTTCGGGATGCCTACGTTGCTGAGCTTGTCGCCGATGCCGCTCAAAAATCCTTGTTTATTGGGGTCCTGGGGGTCATGAGGCACGTTAGCGGCCTGGTCTACCACGTTTTCCAGGGTTTGCTTCTGCTCGGGGTTGATGCCGAGGTAGGCAGCCATTTTGCCCACCATCTCTTCCTCGCCGGGCGAGTACGTGCCATCGGCGCGGGCCAGGCTGATGAGGTCGGTCACGAGTGAGTAGCGCAAGTCGCTGCTCTTGAGCTGGTCGAGGCTCTGCTGCACGGTCTGATTATTGGCGCTGTCGGCGGCGGCCAGCACCTGCCGGGTAGCGTTTTGCGACAAGCCTGCCTGCTGCGCCAGGCGCTGCAAAAACTCGGCCTCGGGGGCCGTGGCCTGGCGGTCGGCCGTGGCCAGGGCTGCAATGGCGCTGAGGTAAGCGGTTTTTTCGGGCTCCGAATAATTTTGAAGCAGCTGCGTTTCCATGAAAGAAAAGGATAAAGTGAGAGAAGAAAAAGGACCTTGCCGGCTGCCCGCCAAGTCGGGTCTGCTAACGGCTCCGCGCCTTTAGTGTTGCCCAAGTAGCCCCCAGCTCCGCTTGCAGCTCTCTTTTTATAAAATTTTTATGGCTGACTGCTAATTTTTTATCCCTTCCGCCCCGCACAGCAGGCGTCTTTTTTCAACACTGCGCTTGGCTATTCCGAAAAAAGCCCTCATCTTTGTACCACCAAAACGGCAATTGCCGCTTGGCAAAAAGGGAGATTAGCTCAGCTGGTTCAGAGCATCTGCCTTACAAGCAGAGGGTCACTGGTTCGAACCCAGTATCTCCCACCACTGGTAAACAGCCACTTAGTAGCAATACTGAGTGGCTGTTTTGTTTTTGGTGCATACAAGATTCTTACAGCTTTACGCTAGCGGCCATATACTCGGTCGTACACTACCCCTCCGACATACTGGCCGGGTTGGGTTGCGGGTCTGGTTAGAGACCTGTAAATGCCCTTCGCCCGCGCCACGTGCGAGGCAAGCTCGGCTCTAGTGCCACGGACCGGCGGCACCCCTGACGCGGGAAACGCTGCCAGCGATGAGTGCGCGACCCTAGCGGAATTGCCACCCGCCAGTCCTATTAATGTCGTAGCTTGGACCCTATCAACCGGAAGACAGCCCTGTGAAAATCCTTATCGTGGAAGACGAGCCTACCCTGCGCTCCTCGCTGGCCGACCACCTGCGGCGCGACGGCTACCGCTGCGAGGAAGCCAGCACCTACGCGCAGGCCCACGAAAAAATCAAGCTCTACCACTACGACTGCGTGCTGGTGGACTTGACCCTGCCCGGCGGTACCGGCCTGGGCCTGGTGCGCACGCTCAAGGCCGATAACTCGCCCGCCGGGGTGCTCATCCTCTCGGCTCGCGGGGCGCTCGATGACAAAGTCAAGGGCCTGGAACTCGGGGCTGACGACTACCTGACCAAGCCCTTTCACCTGGCCGAGCTGACGGCCCGGCTCCACGCCATTCTGCGGCGCCGGCAGTTTCAGGGGCACAACGTCGTGCGCTTTCGGGATTTGACCGTGCTGCCCGACCGGGCTCAGGTGCTGGTGGGCGGAAACCTGGTGCCGCTGACCCGCAAGGAGTACGAGCTGCTGCTTTACTTTCTGACGAACCCCAACCGCCTGCTCACCAAGGAGAGCATTGCCGAGCACCTGTGGGGCGACGCCGCCGACACGGCCGACTCGTTCGATTTTATTTACAACCACCTCAAAAACCTGCGCAAGAAGCTCCAGGAGCAGGGCGCGCCCGACTATATCCGCACGGTGTACGGCCTGGGCTACGAGCTGCACAGTGAATGAAGCTGCTAGCTACCACCACCCGCTACTACCTGCTGCTAGCGGCCCTGCTCTGCGCCGTGGGCACGGCCGCGCTCTACGCCGGGCTGGTGTGGGCCTTGCGCACGGAAACCGAGGAAAAGCTCGTGACCGAGCAGGGCTACCTGACGCCCATCCTGCAGCGCACCGGCCGGCTGCCCCCGCCGCTGGGCGACCAGCGCCGGCTGAGCCCCCGCCCCCGCCCGGCCGGCTTTGACGACACGCTCGAATTTGACCCCGTGGGCCGCCGCTGGGAGCCGTTCCGGCAGCTGCATTTTCCGGTGCAGGTGCGGGGCGTGACGTATTGGGTGACGCTGCGCAAGTCGCTGCTCGAAAATGACAGCCCGCTAGGGGTGGTGCTATTGGTCATGGCCACGGTGCTCCTCGGCCTGCTGCTGAGTCTGGTAGCGCTCAACCGCTGGCTGTCGGGCCGGCTCTGGCAACCTTTTCACCGCACGCTGGCCGCCCTGCGCGGCTACGAATTGCAGGGCCAGCCCGCCGCCCTTGTGCTGCCTGCTACGCCCATTGAGGAGTTTACCGAGCTAAACCAAGCCCTGACGCAGCTGAGTGAACGGCTGGCGGCCGAGTACCAGTCGCTGAAAGAGTTTACTGAAAATGCGGCCCACGAAACCCAGACGCCCCTAGCCATCCTGCAAGCCACGCTGGAGCGGTTGCTTCAGCTAGGGGCGAGCGACGCCAAAATGGCCCCGCTGCTGCGCGATGCCTACGGAGCCACACGGCGCCTCTCGCGCCTGCACCAGGGCCTGACGCTGCTCAGCAAGATTGAGAACGGCCAGTTTCCGGGGGCGGTGGCGCTGCACCTGGCCGACGTGGTGACCGAGCGGCTGGCGCTGCTGGAAGAGCTGCTCAGCGGCAAGGAGCTGCGCCTCACCGTGGAGGCCGCCGACCCGCTGCCGGTGCGGATGCACCCGGCCCTAGCCGAGTCGCTGGTCGGCAACCTGCTGCAAAACGCCTTCAAGCACAACCACGTGGGCGGCTCCCTGGCGGTGCACCTGCGCGGCGGCGTGCTGGAAGTGCGCAACACCGGCTCGGCGCCCACCGGCGACCCGGCCCGCTACTTCGAGCGGTTTCAGAAGCAGCAGCCCGGCTCGGCTTCGCCAGGCCTGGGCCTCTCCATCGTGCAGCAGGTGTGCCGCTACTACGGCTTCGGGCTGCGCTACACCTACGAGCCTACGGCAGGGCTGCACGTGCTGCAAGTGAGCACCCGGCCGGTTGCGCCATAGGCTCCGCATAGAATTGGCTTGTAGCCTTGCACCGGCAAGGGCCGAGCCGGCACCTGCCCACGGGGCATCACCCCGCTGCCACGAACTGCCGCGCGCATGTTTGATAGAATCATTCACTTCTCCATTCACCATAAGCTGCTTATCGGCTTTCTGGTGGTGCTGCTCGTGGCCTGGGGCGGCTACGCTCTCACGCAGCTGCCCATCGACGCGCTGCCCGACATCACCAACAACCAGGTGCAGGTCAACACCCTCTCGCCTGCATTGGCAACGCAGGAAATCGAGCAAACCGTCACGGTCCCCATCGAGCTGGCGATGGCCAACGTGCCCGGGGCCATCGAGGTGCGCTCCATCTCGCGCTTTGGCCTCTCCAACGTCACCATCGTCTTCCGCGAGGACGTGGACCCTTACCGGGCCCGCCAAATGGTGAGCGAAAAGCTGCAGGAAGCCATTCAGCAGATTCCGCCCGGCTCCGGCACGCCCGAGCTGGCGCCTATCAGCACCGGGCTGGGCGAAATCTACCAGTACGTGCTGCACCCCGCGCCGGGCTACGAGCGGCAGTTCAGCCCCATGGACCTGCGCACGCTGCAGGACTGGACCGTGCGCCGGCAGCTGGCCGGTATCCCCGGCGTGGCCGAAATCAACGGCTTCGGCGGCTACCGCAAGCAGTACGAGGTGGCCGTGAACCCGCAGCGTCTGCGCCAGGTAGGCATCACCATGAGCGAGCTGCTGACGGCCCTGCAGGGCAACAACCGCAACACCGGCGGCGCCTACATCGAGAAGGGGCCTCGGACCTACTTTATCCGGGGCCTGGGCCTGGTCAAAAGCCTGAACGACGTGGCGCGCACGGTGGTAGTAGTGCGCGGCCGCACGCCCGTGCTGGTGCGCGACGTGGCCCAGGTGCGCTTCGGGTCGGCCGTGCGCTACGGGGCCATGACCCGCAACAATGAGGGCGAAGTAGTGGGCGGGGTAATTCTCATGCTCAAGGGCGAAAACTCCAACCAGGTGGTGAGCCGCGTGAAAGAGCGCATGGCGCAGGTGCAGCGGTCGCTGCCGAAAGGCGTTATTATTGAACCGTTTCTGGACCGCTCCGACCTGATTAGCCGGGCCATTCACACGGTTACCAAAAATCTGGAAGAGGGCGCGCTGATTGTGCTTTTCGTGCTCATCCTGTTTCTGGGCAACTGGCGGGCCGGGCTGGTGGTAGCCTCAGTCATTCCGCTGGCCATGCTATTTGCCATCAGCCTGATGAACTTGTTCGGCGTGTCGGGCAACCTTCTCTCGCTCGGGGCCATCGACTTCGGGCTGATTGTAGACGGGGCCGTGATTATCGTCGAAGCCATCGTGTCGCGGGTGGCCCACGGCCGCCCCGCCGGCTCGCCCGAGCTGACGCGCGACGAGATGAACGCGGCCGTGTACGAGTCAGCCAGTCGCATCCGGCACTCGGCCTCATTCGGCGAAATCATCATTCTGATGGTGTACCTGCCCATTCTGGCGCTGGCCGGCATTGAGGGCAAGATGTTCCGGCCGATGGCCGAAACGGTGGCCTTCGCCATCGTGGGGGCGCTGCTGCTCTCGCTGACCTACGTGCCCATGATGGCCGCGCTAGCCCTGAGCCGCAAGGCCGACACCAAGGAAACCTTCTCCGACAAGCTCATGGCCCGCGTGCAGCGCAGCTACGCGCCGTTGCTGGCCCGCGCGCTGCGCCACCGCTCCCTTGTACTCGGGCTATCCGGCGTACTGCTGGTGGGAGCTTACCTGCTGTTTCGTACCCTAGGTGGGGAGTTTATCCCGACCCTGGATGAAGGCGACCTGGCCATCGAGATGCGGATGCCCAATGGCACGGCCCTTGGCCAGACGGTAGCCGCCACGGGGCAGGTGGGGGCCATCCTGCGCCGGCAGTTTCCCGAAGTCACGGGTGTGGTGAGCCGCATCGGGGTGGCCGATATTCCTACCGACCCCGACCCCATTGAAGTAGCCATGGTCACCATCCTGCTTAAGCCCCGCGCCGAGTGGACCTCGGCTGCAACCCGCGACGAGCTGGCTACCAAGATGAAAGAAGCCCTGGAGGTATTGCCGGGCGTAGACTACCAGTTCTCGCAGCCCATCCAGCTGCGCTTCAACGAATTGATTTCGGGCGCCCGGCAGGATGTGGCTGTCAAGATTTACGGCGAGGACCTGGCCCGGCTGGCGGCGCTCGGCCAGCAAGCCGCCGCGCTTATCGCCACCGTCCCGGGCGCGCAGGACGTGGCGGCCGAGCGTACGGCCGGCCTGCCCCAAATCACGGTGAACTTCAACCGCGACCGGCTGGCGCAGTACGGCCTGCCCGTGAGCGAGGTCGCCGACGTGCTGGCCACGGGCTTCTCCGGGGCCACGGCCGGCACGGTGTACGAGGGGGCCAAACGCTTCGACCTGGTGCTGCGCCTCGACTCGGCCCACCGTACCAGCATCGACGACGTGCGCGCCCTGCCCGTGGCCCTGGCCGACACCAACCAGGTGCCGCTGAGCGAGGTGGCCCAAATCGAGCTGAAGGATGGCCCAGCCCAGATTTCGCACGAGGACGGCAAGCGTCGCATTACGGTAGGCCTGAACGCGCGGGGCCGCGACGTGCAAAGCGTGGTGCAGGACATCCAGCGGGTGCTGGCCCAAAAGCTGCCGCTGCCCCCTGGCTACTACCTCACCTACGGCGGCCAGTTCCAGAACCTGGTCGAGGCGCAGCAGCGGCTCAGCATTGCCGTGCCCGTGGCGCTGGCACTGATATTCAGCCTGCTGTTTTTCACCTTTAGCTCCTTGAAAGAGTCGCTGTTGATTTTTACGGCCATTCCGCTTTCGGCCATCGGCGGCGTGGTGGCGCTGTGGGCGCGGGGTCTGCCGTTCAGCGTCTCGGCCGGGATAGGCTTCATTGCCTTGTTCGGTGTGGCCGTGCTCAACGGCATCGTGCTCATCGGCGAGTTCAACCGCCTCGAAGCCGAAGGCGTGCACGACGTACTGGAGCGCGTGCGCCTCGGCACGGCGGCCCGCCTGCGGCCGGTGGTGATGACGGCCGCCGTGGCCTCGCTGGGCTTTTTGCCGATGGCTTTGTCCAACACGGCGGGGGCCGAAGTGCAGCGCCCGCTAGCCACGGTGGTTATCGGCGGGCTGGTCACGGCCACGCTGCTTACGCTGGTGGTGCTGCCGGTGCTCTACAGCTTGTTTCTGAAAGGTGGGCGGGGCACTCCGCCTGCCCCTACCCCTGCTGAGGATGCTGCCGTTCCGCCAGCTCCCGGCGGCGGGCTAGCGGCGGGCGGAATGGTCCTACTGCTGGTGGTGGGGAGCGCGCTGCTCGCCCAGCCGGCGGGGGCGCAAACCCTACCTAGCGCGCCGGCCGCAGCAACACCCCTGACGCTGGATGCCGCCCTCGGCCAGGCACTGCAGCGCAACCCCGGTCTGCAGAGCGCCACCTACTCGGTGCAGCAGCAGCAGGCCCTGCTCGGTACGGCCCTGGAGCCCGGCCGCACCAGCCTCAGCTACGGCTACGAGGACAACGCCGCACTGCCCGGCAATAAAACCTATGGCGTGGGCCAGAGCCTGGAATTTCCTACCGTGTACGCGCGACAGGCCCAGGCCCTGCGCCAGCAGGTGACCCTGAGCGAACGTAGCCGCGCGCTCACCCAAGCCAGCCTACGCCGCGACGTGCAGGCGGCCTACCTGCAGCTGGCCTACGGGCTGGCCCGGCTGCGGCTGCTGACTAATCAGGACAGCCTCTACCGCGACTTTGCCCGGGCCGCCGCCGTGCGCTATAAGCTCGGCGAGGCGTCCTACCTGGAGCAGGTGTCGGCCGCCGCTAGGGCCCGCGAAGTCGAAGTGGCCCGCCGCCAGGCCGAGGCCGACCGCCGCATTTTTGAGCGGGAGCTGCAACGCGTGCTGGGCGCGCCGCAGCTAGTAGCCCTGCCGGCCAATGCCCTGGTGCGGCTGCCGCGCCCCCCGGCCCTGGCTGATACGGCCCAGGGCCGCGACAATCCTACTATTGCCCTGAGCCAGCAGCAACTGGTGGTAGCGCAGGCCCAGCAGCGAGTGCTCAAAGCCCGCAACCTGCCGGACTTCTCTGCCTATTACAACCGCCAGACCCAGGCCGGGGAAGGCGGCTTCTATGGCTACGGCGTTGGCCTGAACGTGCCCCTCTTTGCCCGGGCCCAGCGCAGCCGCACCCAGGCCGGCGCGCTGGCCATCAAGGTGGCCGAAGCCGACCTGGCCAACGCCCGCAACAACGTGCAGGCTGCCCTGGCCCAGCAGGTGCAGCAGGTGGAGAAAGCCGACGAGGCCCTGCGCTACCTGGAAAGCGCCGGCTTGCAGCAGGCCCGCGAAATCGTGCGCGTGGCCAAGAAAAGCTACCGCGCCGGCGAAGTTGGCTACGTGGAGTACGTGGCCGCCCTCACTCAGGCTTACGGAATTCGCGGCCAGTACCTCGAAGCGCTGAATCAGTATAACCAAAGCATTATTACCCTGACCTATCTGCTGGGCGCCAACTAACAACGGGCCGACCTTCCGAATCCACCATGACGCCTTCTCACTTTCCGTTTTTTTTCTTGCTCGCCCTGAGTCTGTTGACGGGCTGCGGCAAAAAGGGCGCCGATGACGACGACCATCCCACGGCCACGCAGGCGGCCGACCCGCCGCTAGCCCCCAACCAAGTGCAGCTGTCGGAAAACCAGGTGCGGGCCATCAATCTGCGGCTCGGCCGCTTGACGACGCAGGACGTGAGCAATGTGGTCAAGGCCACTGGCACGCTCAGCCTGCCGCCTCAGCGCCGGGCCAGCGTGAGTGCCTACCAGGGCGGCATTATCCGCGCGCTACCCGTCACCGAAGGGCAGCCGGTGCGCCAGGGCCAGGTGCTGGCCGAGTTGGAAAACCCCGATTTTGTGCAGCTCCAACAGGACTACCTCACCCAGCGCGACCAGTTCGCGTTTCTCGAAGCCGACTACAACCGCCAGAAAGCTCTCCTTGCCGAGCAGGTGGGCGTGGCCAAGAACGTGCAGCAAACCGCCGCCAACTACAATGCTGCCCGCGCCACGCTGCGCAGCCTCGAAAGCCGCCTCACGACCCTCGGCATTGCCCTAGGGCCGCTGCGGGCCGGCCGCCTCGTCAGCCGCATCCCCGTGAAATCGCCGCTGGCCGGGCGGCTGCGCTACCAGCCGGGCCTAGCTATAGGAGCCTCCGTGTCGCCGGCCGGGCCCTTATTCGAGGTGCTGGACACGCGCCGGCTGTTTGTGGAGCTGCAGGTGTTTGAGCAGGACTTCGGCAAGGTGCACGTGGGGCAGGCCGTGCACGTCACCTTGCCCAGCCTGCCCGACCGGCCCGCTACTGAGGCCCTAGTAGCTTACATCGACCCAGCCTTCAACCCTGCCACTAAAACCGTGAAGGTGCGCGCCATTATCGACCACAACCACGATGAGCAGCTGCTGCCTGGCCTGTTCGTCAACGCCGTCATTGACGTAGACCCGGCCGCCGCGCCGGCCGCCGTCGCCACCGTGCCCGATGCGGCGCTCGTGCCGGAAGGCGAGTCGAACTACCTCTACACGCTGGTCAGCACCCGCCACGAAGCCACCGGCAACGAATACGTCTACGAAAAGCACGAGGTGCGCACCGGGGCCGCCGCCAGGGGCTTCACCGCCATTACGCCCGTAGATAAGCTGCCCGCCAACGCCCAAATCGTCATTAACGGCGCATATTATCTGCAGGCCCAGCAGGGCAAGAGCAGCGGCGGGCAAGGCGACGACGACTAAGGCGTTGTCGATACTCATTTTCTGTTTTCCAACCCGCGCTGCGCGCTGCCTGCAACGCCTATTTATTCTGTTTCTTCATTTCATGCCAACTACGTCGGACTCCTGGCTGCAGCGCGGTATTTACCTCGAATACGCCACGCTGGGCGGGGCCGTCGACTACGTGGCCATCCAGTATTGTGCCCGGCTCCATGCCCTCGTGGTCTGCGTCGATTATACTATACCCTGGCCCCGAAGGCCAAGTTGGACGAGTCGAGCCAGGAAGTCTTGGCGGCCTACCGGCAACTGGTCACGGAGAATGCCCATAGGAAACTACTGATTGACGGTGGCTCTGTGGGCAGCTACTACGTGGTCAACACCATTCTGCAGGCCCGCGATGCCCACCTCAAGTTGCCCGTCGCCGCGGCCATCAGCACGCCCTCTACCGATGCCACGGGCGCAGGCGACTCGTACGTGGCCAACGATGGCCGCGACCTGCTCGTCTGGAAAAACTTTACGCAGCGACTGACCACAGACCACGTCATTGTTTCCCCGGGCACGGGCCTTACAAAACCGTCCGTCTCCCTGATTCAGGCCGATTACAGCAAAGGGTTCGTCCCATCGGTCATCGCGACCGGTACGCGAGACCTGTTTCCAAGCAACAGCGTCCGCTTGCATCAGGCGTTAAAGACGGTCCATGTATCAGCCGAACTGCTGGTGTTTGAAGGCATGTGGCATGGGTTTAACGCGACCCCGGACCTGCCTGAGGCAGAGGCCTGCACGACGCAAGCCCTTGACTTTTTGACGAAATACATCAACTAACACGCCGGTCCGGTCGCGGGTGGGCATCGGCCGGCCGGACTGCACACTGGATGCGGCCGTAAATGTTTAGAGCAGAGTAGTCCGCTCGGGCACCGTGCCATCGGGGCGGGCCCAGGGCTCCAGCGGAGCTAGCGGCAAGGCCAGCAGTTGAGCCACAGTCTGGCGGGCCGGGTCGGGGTAGGCCGGCACGCCGATGGTGAGAGCTTGCTGCGGCACATTCAGGCGCAGGGTGCGGTGCAGGTGGTCCCAGAGCGTGAGCACGACGCCAAAATTGCTTTGCGATTCGCGGTGCACCACCGAGTGGTGGATGCCGTGGGCGCGCGGGGTCACGACCAGCCGCACCAGCTGGCGCTCCAGGGCCAGCGGCAGCCGCCAATTGCTGTGGTGAAAGGCGGTGCCGGCTTCAAACACCGCCTCGTAGGCCAGTACCGTGGCCGGCCGAATGCCCAGCAGCGCCGGCAGCCCCGCCCGGTACGGAATGCTGGCCAGCATCTCGCCAAAGTGAAACCGCCAGGCGGTGGTAATGTCCATGTCGAGGTCGTTGTGGTGCACGCGGTGCAGCCGCCACAGCAGCGGCGCGTGCAGCAGCCGGTGCCAGCTATAAGCCAGATAATCAAGCACCAATAGTTCGAGGCCGAGGCGTAAAGGAGCCGGCAGGCGGGCTAGCTGCCTGGCCGGGTAGCGTGGCGCTGCCACCTGCGCCAGGCCCACCATGGCGGGTAGCAGCGTGAGGCGGGCAGCGGGCAGCGAGGGGGCCGCCAGCAAGGCATTACGGCGCCAACGCTCGGGGCGCGGGCGGGTGCGCCGCCGCAGCGGGTGGCGGGCTTCGAGCAGCAAAAGCCCCAGGCCCACGAGGGCCAGAGCCGGCGCGGCCCAGCGGTCGAAGCGCTTGAGAAGAGGATGCGAAACCGGAAAAATCGGCATGGAGGCTAGGTGCGTAAGTAAGAAAAAACAACGGGTAAGCAACGGCCGAGCGGCTTGCTTACGCAACGCCCCCCTGGCCCCGGCGTACCTACTGGCGCCGGGCGGGCAACCAGTGTCGCCGGGGCTAGCGGCTATACGTATGTTTTTTCCTTTGATGCTGACCGGCAGTGTAGCCAGTCCCAGCCAGCTGCCGGCTGCCGGACTGACAGTCAGCATCATCATTCCGACCTACAACGAGGCCGAGGCCATCGCGGACCTACTAAGCTACCTAGTGCAGGCCGCGGCCAGCGGGCCGGCCGTGGAAATCCTGGTTGTGGATGGGGGCAGCACCGACGGCACCGTGCAGCTGGCCAGTCAGGCCGGGGCTACGGTGCTTGCCAGCCCCCATAAAGGCCGCGCCGCGCAGCTCAACTATGGCGCGCAGCAGGCAAGGGGCGAGGTGCTGTATTTTCTGCACGCTGACTCCTACCCGCCGCCCGGCTTTTTGGCCGATGTGCGGCAGGCCGTAGCGCAGGGCTCTGGGGCGGGCTGCTACCGGCTGGCCTTCGACCATCCGCACTGGTTTTTGCGGTTCAGCGCGTGGTGCACCCGCCTGCCCCTGACAGCCGTGCGCTTTGGCGACCAAAGCTTATTTGTGCGCCGCGAGCTATTCGAGCGCCTGGGGGGCTACCGCGAGGACTTGCTGTTGATGGAAGACCAGGAAATAGTGGGTCGCCTGCGGGCGCGGGCGCCGTTTCGGCTGCTGCCCCGCGCCGTGACTACCTCAGCGCGCAAGTACTTGGTAAACGGGGTTTTTCGGCTCCAAGGGATTTTCACGCTCATCGTACTACTCTATAAGATAGGCCTGTCGCAGCGGCGCCTGGTGCAGCTTTACCGCCGGCTCATTCGGCAGGGGAAGCTGTAGCGACAGTTTTGAGGAGGCAGGCCGTAGCTTGCCGCTCTTCTTTTGCTAGTAACCTATCTGCGTATGTCCACCGCCCTACCCGCTGCTCACCTGTTAGTCTTTGCCCGCGAGCCGGAGCTGGGGCGCGTCAAAACCCGCCTGGCGGCGGGCATCGGCGCCGAGGCGGCCCTAGCCGTGTACCGCGAGCTGCTGGCCCTGACGGCGGCGGCCGTAACGGCGGCCCAGGTGCCCGCCACCGTTTGGCTGGCCGAGGCCCCGGCCGGGGCCGACCCGACCCAGCCCCGGCCCGAGTGGCCCGGCCTTCCCTGGCGCGTGCAGCCGGCCGCCGGCTCGCTGGGCGAGCGCATGGCGCAGGCCTTCGGTCAGGCATTTGCGGCGGGCGCGAGCCGGGTCGTCATCATTGGTACCGACTGCCCCGGCCTGAGTGCCGAGCTGCTACAGCAGGCTTTTGACCAGCTGCTAAGCCACGAGCTGGTGATAGGGCCGGCTGACGATGGCGGCTACTACCTATTGGGCATGAATAAGTTAGAAACCGAGCTATTCGCCAATAAAGACTGGAGCACGGCTACTGTGCTGCCCGATACCCTAGCCGATGCCGCCCGCCTGGGCTTGCGCGTGGCGCAGCTACCTACCCTGCACGACGTGGACTCGGCCCAGGACCTGGCTCGCTGGCGCCACCCGGCCAGGGGCCAGTAGTAGCGCTTGGCCGCTGCCAGCGCCCCAGGTAGTACTCACCGATGGCCCAGGCCAGCACTACCCCGTACTCAAGGGTCAGTAGTACGCCACTCTCGGTGTAGGCTGAGGTGCGGTAAGCGGAGTAGGATAGCACGGCCAGCCCTGCCCACACTCGCGCATAGTGTAGCCGGGAAAAGCAACTTAGTGCCACCAGTGGCACCAGGTACCAGGGGTGCACAGTAGTAGCCAGCATAAAGTACCCGCTGAACGTGAGCAGCAGCCAATGCGGCAGCGCCGATAGCGCTGGCCGCCCGGCCCGCCGCGCTATCAGGAAAATCAGGCAGATGGTTGCCGCGCCTAGCAGTGGCCCTAGCCCACCCACTAGGTCGTAGCCCGTAAGCCATTTGCCCAGCGCCAGCAATACATAGAATACGCTGGCATTGAACTCAAAGCGTTGAAAATAAAGGCCGATACTCAAGCCAATATGCAGAAAGAGACGCCAGGAAAGAAAAGGCGCAAAAAGCACCCCTAGGCAACCTGTCAGCACACCTACAAACTGCCACAACCGGCGCGGGCTGAGGCACCGGGCCAGCAGCGGCAGCGCTAGCAATGGAAGCAGCTTGGTGGCCACGGCTAGGGCAAACGCCCCGGCAGCCAGGCGCAGCCTACGGCGGGCCAGCAGCGCCCCTGCCAGCAGCAGCAGGCAAACGACTGCTCCCTCCATGTGCACATTGCCCACCACTTCGACTACCACTAGCGGGTGTAGCAGGTAGGCCAGGGCGCGGCGGGCGGGCCAGCCGGCGAGCGGCAGCAGCCACAGCAGTAGCACTGCCGCGCCCGCATCGGCCAACAGCAGCGCTAGGCGCACCACTATCAAAAAGCCAGTTTGGGAAGTGGGAAAAGCCTTCGTGGCGGCTCCATACAGCGCCTGGCATACGGGCGGGTACACCGAAAAGTAGGCTGGCGAGTTGAGGTGCGGCAGCAGGCGCCGCAGCTCAGGCATGGGCAGGGTAGCCGAGTCGGCGGGTGGCCAAGCCAGGAGCTGGCGGGGTGTTTCGGCAAAGGGATTGTGGCCGTGGCTAACCAGCAGCCCATCCCAGCGGAAGCGGTAAAAATCGTCGCTCAGCGCGGGAGTGGCCGGCAGCCAGAGCAGGCGAAACAGCAGCGCGGCCCCTAGCCCCCAGCGCAACGGCAACTGCGTGCGCAGCAGCCATACATAGGCTACACCCGCCACCGCCAGCAGCCCGAGCAGCTGCCCAAACTGCGGGCGCGGCGTAGCATAGGCTAGCCCCCAGTAGGCGGCCCCCGTCAGCAGGAGCGCCCCTAGTTGGCCCGCACGTAGCCAGGAGGCAGGAGATGGCGAAGTTGGCAAGAGGAAGCGCTGAAATTACCAGTATTTAAAGATTGTCCACAGGATTTTATAGCCGGCCCCCACCGTGCCGCGCACCGTGCCCGACACCTTGCTCACGCCGATGCGGCGGCGGTAGCGCACGGGCACTTCGGCCACGCGCAAACCAAGCCGGGCAGCCTTTACCTGCATTTCGACCGTCCAGCCGTAGTTGGTGTCGGCCATGCCCAGGCGGGCCAGCGCGTCGGCCCTGATGGCCCGGAAGGGACCCAGGTCGGTGTGGGTGCCGCCGTAGCGCAGGCGCAATAAGCGCGACGCCAGCCAGTTGCCGAAGCGCTGCTGGGGCAGCAGGGCTCCGCGCTCGCGCTGGCCCAACGCCCGCGAGCCAATCACCATCTCGGCCTCACCTCTCAGGAGGGGGGCTAGCAGCGCGGGCATCTCTTCGGGAAAATCGGAATGGTCGCCGTCGAGAAACACAATAATTTCGGGCGTGCGGGCGGCGGGCTGAGCAGCATAGTAGGCTAGCCCAGCCAGGCAGGCCTGGCCGTAGCCGGGACGGGGCTCGGCCAGCACCGTGGCCCCGGCCGCGCGGGCAGCGGCGGCGGTGTTATCAGTTGAGGCATTGTCGACTACCACTACTTCCTGCACCAGGTTAGCCGGGATTTCACCCAGCACCAGCCCGATGGAGCGCTCCTCGTTGTGAGCCGGAATAAGCACGCCAATGCGTGGAAGAGTAGTCAAGGGGAGCAGCGAAGGGGGTTGCGGCTACAAAGAACGACCGGGGCCGCGCAATCGGGTAGCTGGGGTAGCTACGTAGGTGGTACCCCGGCCGGGTTGGCTAGCCCTGTTTTGGGCGTTCATTTGCGACTTATGCATCTCGTTATCATTGGCAACGGCATCACGGGCGTCACGGCGGCCATCACGGCACGGCGGCTCTCGCCCGAGGCCCGCATCACGCTGGTGTCGGCCGAAAGCGCCCACCACTACTCGCGGCCTGCCCTGATGTACTTGTACCTGGGGCACTTGCGCTACACTGACGTAAAGCCCTACGAAGACTGGTTCTGGCTTGAAAACCGCCTGGAGCTGGTGCACGCCGAAGCCACTGGCCTGGACACCGTCGCCCGTACCGTGCAGCTGGCCACCGGCCACGCCTTGGCCTACGACTGCTTGCTGCTGGCTACGGGCTCGGTGGTGCGCACCGCTGGCTGGCCGGGCCAGCAGTTGCGCGGCGTGCAAGGCTTTTATGGCCTGCCCGACCTCGAAAGTATGAGTCGCACCACCCAAGGCATTCGCCACGCCGTGGTGGTGGGTGGGGGCCTAGTTGGCGTAGAGCTGGCCGAAATGCTGCACTCGCGGGGCATAGCCGTGACGTGGCTGGTGCGGGAGGCGCGCTACTGGCAATCGGTGCTGCCGCCCGAAGAATCGGCGCTGCTGGCGGCGCACATCAAAAGCCACGACATTAATTTCCAGGCAAATACCGAGCTACGTGAAGTGCTCGGCGATGCGCAAGGCTGCGCCCGCGCCATCGTCACGACCACCGGCCAAGAGCTGCCGGCCGAGTGGGTGGGCCTAGCCACCGGCGTGCAACCCAACCTGACGCTGGCCCGCGCCGCCGGCCTCGAAACCGACCGGGGCATTCTGGTCAATACCTTGCTCGAAACCAGCGCGCCGGGCGTGTATGCCGCAGGCGACTGTGCCCAGCACCGCCAGCCCGCCCCCGGTGAGGTGGCCGTAGAGCAGCTCTGGTACACCGGCCGGATGCAGGGCGAAACCGTGGCCCACACCATTTGCGGCCAGCCTACTCCCTACCAACGTGGTCAGTGGTTCAACTCGGCCAAGTTCTTTAACCTTGAATACCAGACGTACGGCCGCGTGCCTGCCCAGCTCGCCGCCGACACGGCGAGTTTTTGCTGGCAGCATCCGGCAGGCAAGCACTTGCTGCGCATCAACTTTCGCCAGGCTAACCACGCCGTGACGGGCGTGAATGCCATTGGCTTGCGCCAGCGCCAGGATGTGTGGGAGCGCTGGCTACGCGAGCAAACCCCTATCAACGAAGTGCTTACCCAGCTGGCGGCCGCCAATTTTGATGCGGAGTTTTCGCGTCAGCACGAGCCGGCCATCCGGCGCGAGTTTGCCCGGCAGTTTCCTGACTTGCCAGTGGCTCCGGCTACCCGTCGGCGGGGCCTGTTCGGCGTGCGGCTAGGGTAGCTTTTTTACTACATTCAGTTATGCAAGACGTTTCGATTTCCTCGCTAGCCCTGGCTCCTGCCCCTCCGGCCGCTAGCCCCCCTGGCGAGAAGCCAGCCCTGGCGGCAGTGGCTCTCGGCCTGCTGACGCTGCTGGCCGCTGCGGCCGATGCCGACGTGGCCCGCGCCCGGCTGAGCTTGTACTGTGCGCTTGCACTGCTGAGCGGTGGGGCGCTGGGCTGGGCCTGGCTAGCCTTCGGCAAGCGCGAGGCCGGCTGGCACCCGCACGACCTGTGGCGCCGGCCTAGCACCAGCCGGGGAGCCGTGGCCTGGGCCACCGGCGTGGCCCTAACGGGCTTCTACGTGGTGGTGTATTGGTTTCCGTGGCTACTGACAAACCTAATTCGGGCGCTCGACCCGTTTAGCCAGTGGGCCCGCCACCGGGCAGCCGACCAGTGGTTTCTCTACGGCACGTTTTACACGATGGCGGTGCTGGTGATGGGCGGCCGGGCGCTGTGGAAATACCGTTTTTCGCGCTACCACCTGGCGCGCACCGCCTCGGTTATGTTCTTTCAACTGGGGTTTGGCTTTCTGCTGCCGGGGTTGCTGCTGGCGTTGCAGCGGCCCGAGTTCTACTTCACCTATTTCTGGCCGCTGAAGTACGACTACCTGTTTCCGGGCACCGTGAGCCAGCTGCTGCACAATGGCGGGCTGGGCGTGTTCATGGTATTTTGGGGAGCGGCGATGTCGTTTTTAGCTACGCCGGTGCTCACGTATTTCTTCGGCAAGCGCTGGTACTGCGCCTGGGTTTGCGGCTGCGGGGGCCTAGCCGAAACTGCCGGCGACGCCTACCGCCATCTCTCCGATAAAAGCCGGCAAGCGTGGCGCTGGGAAGTACGCCTGGTGTACCCCATTCTGGGGCTGATAACGCTGCTCACGGTGCTGCTGTGGCTAGGGGCATCGGGGGCGGTGCCAGCGCTGGGAGTGGTTACGGGGCCGCTGGGGCAGTTTTATGGCTTCGCGATTGGTAGCGTGTTTTCGGGTATCGTCGGGGTAGGGTTTTATCCGCTGCTGGGCTCGCGGGTGTGGTGCCGCTTTGGCTGCCCCATGGCCGCCTACCTGGGCCTGCTGCAAAAGCATTTCTCGCGCTTCCGTATCAGCACCAATGGCGGGCAGTGCATCTCGTGCGGCAACTGCTCGAATGCCTGCGAGATGGGCATCGATGTGAAGCAGTACGCCCAGCGGGGCGAACCCATTGTGCGAGCGGCCTGCGTGGGCTGCGGCCTCTGCGCCACGGCTTGCCCGCGCGGCGTGCTCAACCTCGAAAACGGCCCTAGGGAGGGGCGGCTCACGGGCTCGGCCTTCATTCACGCCGATTCGTTGCGAATTTTGTAAGGCAAGGGCGTGCTGCCTATGGGGTGTCTTGGCCCTGCTCCACTTTCTCACCCCACATGCTTTTTCTTGAAACTGGGCTGGTTGTCCTCTACGGGCTGTGCCTGGTATTTATGCTGGGCTTTAGCCTCACGCAGTGGCAGCTGACGCGGCTGGCGCGCCGGGCTGTAATCGCCCCCGCGCCGCTCGCCCCGGCCGAGTGGCCGCTGGTAACGGTGCAGCTGCCGCTCTATAACGAGCCCAATGTGGTGGCCCGCCTCCTCGATGCCGTGGCCGCCCTCGACTACCCGGCCGACCGCCTGCGCATCCAGGTGCTTGACGATTCGACCGACGAAACCGTGCCCCTAGCGGCCGCCCGCGTGGCGTACTATCAGGCCCGGGGCATTGGCATTAGCCACGTACGCCGCCCCAGCCGCCAGGGCTATAAAGCCGGGGCACTGGCCCACGGCCTGTCCCAGACCGACAGCGAGTTCATTGCCATCTTCGATGCTGACTTTCTGCCCGAGCCCGACTTTCTGCGGCGCGTACTGCCGTATTTCGACAGCCCCGACATTGGGATGGTGCAAACCCGCTGGGGTCACCTCAACGAGGACGCTTCGCTGCTCACGCGCCTGCAGGCATTTGGGCTGAACGCGCATTTTCTGGTGGAGCAGGTGGGCCGGCAGGCGGGCGGACACTTCCTCAATTTCAACGGCACGGGTGGCGTGTGGCGCCGCGCTTGCATCGAAGACGCCGGCGGCTGGCACGCCGACACCCTCACCGAAGACCTCGACCTCAGCTACCGCGCCCAGCTGCGCGGCTGGCGCTTCCGGTACCTGCCGCAGGTAGTAGCTCCGGCCGAACTGCCAGCCCGCCTAGGGGCACTTCAATCGCAGCAGTACCGCTGGAACAAGGGCGCCGCCGAAACCGCCCGTAAGCACCTCGGCCGGGTGTGGCGGGCCCCTGGCCTGCCCCTAGCCACCAAGTGGCACGCCACGTTTCACCTGCTCAATAGCTCGGTGTTTGCCGTAATTCTGCTCATGGCGCTGCTGAGTGTGCCCTTGGTATTTGTGCGGGCGCAGCGCCCCGAGTTTCGGCCGGTGTTTCGGCTAGCCTCGGTTTTTGTGCTCACCCTGCTGCCGCTTACCGCTTATTACTACGGGGCTTGGCGGCGGAGCGCACAGCCGGCGGGGCGGTGGTTTGCGCCCACTTTCGTGCTGTTTATAGCGTTGTCAATGGGCTTGGCGCTGCACAATGCCCGGGCCGTCGGGCAGGGCTGGCTACGCCGGGCGTCGCCTTTTGTGCGCACGCCCAAGGTGGGCACAACCGGAGCTTCTACTGCCACTAGCACGCCAGCCAGCCCCTGGCCACTGGCCGAGGGGCTGCTAACGCTCTACTTTGCGGCGGGGCTAGCGGCCGGAGTTTATTATGGCGACTATGGGCTGCTGCCGTTTCAGGGGCTGCTGGTGGTGGGCTTTGGCACTCTCACGGGCTATGCCTGGGGGCAGCGTCTTAGCTAAGGAACCGGCCAGCCGCTTTCCCGCGTATCTATTGCCATGACTGCCTCCACCTTTGGGTTGCGGCTGGGTGTCGTGCTGGTGCTGGCGGGCCTAGTAGCGGCCTGCCACGGCCGCCACGCCGACGCCCCGGCCACCACCAGCCGCCTTTACTCCACTATGCTTAATGGCTTGCTCAAAGAGTCGGTGCCCTTCGTGAGTGTGGCGCAGCTTCGGCAGCAGCCGGGCCAGGTGCTGCTCGATGCCCGCGAGCCCCACGAGTTTGCCGTCAGCCACCTGCGCGGCGCGCGCCTGGTAGGCTACGACACGTTCTCCTTGGCCGAAGTGCAGGACATACCCAAAAATACGCCTATTGTGGTGTATTGCTCAGTGGGTTTGCGCAGCGAAAAAATAGGGGCGCGGCTTCAGCAGGCCGGCTTCACTAATGTGCGCAACCTCTATGGCGGCATTTTCGAGTGGGTCAATGAGGGCCAGCCGATAGAGGGGGCTAGCGGCCAGCCCACCGACCAGGTTCACGCCTACTCGCCCACCTGGGGCATCTGGCTGCAGCGGGGGCAGAAGGTGTACTAGCTTTAAACCGACGGCCCTGTGCAGCTTACTCGCTTTTAGCCGAGCTGGGCAAACCGGCGGCCATTGAAGCGTCGTAGCTGCCCTAGCTGTGCGCCCTTCTTTTTGAGAGGCTAAGTGACTTTCCTACCCACCTCAAACTCCTTTTTCATGCTTGTACTGCTATTCCTGGCCGTCATCCTGCTCACGTATTCCAATGGAGCCAACGACAATTTCAAGGGCGTAGCGACGCTGTGGGGCAGCGGCACCCTAGCGTACAAGCCGGCGCTGTGGCTAGCCACAGTTGCCACATTTGCCGGCTCCGTGTGCTCGTATTTCTTTGCCACCGAGCTGGTTAAGAATTTCTCGGGCAAAGGCTTAGTGCCCGACGACATTATTCATTCGCTGGCCTTTGTGCTGGCGGTGGCCCTAGCGGCGGGCATTACCGTGCTGCTGGCTACCAAGCTCGGCTTTCCTATTTCAACCACCCACGGCCTGGTGGGCGCCCTGATTGGGGCGGGACTGGTAGCGGTGGGCGGGGCCGTCAACTTCGCTAAACTCGGCACGACCTTTTTCCTGCCCTTGCTGCTAGGGCCCGTGCTGGCCCTAGGCCTGAGCACGGCGCTGTACGTGCTGTTCCGGCGCGGGCGCCAGGTGGCGGGCATCACGGAGGCCTCGTGCGTGTGCGTCGGCCAAGAGTGGGTGCCGGTGGCCACGCAACCAACGGCTGCGTTCACGGCGCTGCCTACGCTGCAAGCTGGCGCAGGCACCCTAGCCGAGTGCCAGAGTCGCTACCAGGGTCGCTTTCTAGGTCTGAGCTTTCAGCCGCTCATCAACAACCTGCACTACGTGAGCGCGGCGGCCGTCAGCTTTGCCCGTAGCCTCAACGACACGCCCAAGCTGGCTGGCCTGCTGCTGGTCTGCCATTTTTTCAAGATGCCCGTCAACGTCTTGCTGCTGGCCGTGGCGATGGCCATTGGCGGCCTGCTCAATAGCCGCCGGGTAGCCGACACGATGAGCAAAAAGATTTCCAAGCTCAATCACGGTCAGGGCTTTACGGCCAATCTCGTGACGAGCCTGCTGGTTATTGTGGCCAGTAAGTTTGGCCTGCCGGTTTCAACTACCCACGTCTCGGTGGGCAGCATCTACGGCATCGGGCTGGTCAATAAAACGTCCAATTCCCGCGAGATTGCTAAAATTGGGCTTTCGTGGCTGCTTACCCTGCCGGTAGCGGCGGTACTCAGCGCCATCTTCTACGCAGGCATTCGCGCAACCGGCCACTAGGCCCCTTTTTCAATCGTCAAACCACGGCAGCGCACCTAACGACCAGCCGCGTTTCGTATTTTGCGTGCCGTATCAATCGAGCGTGACTGTACTTCAATGCAAAGTTACGCAATGAATAATCGGTTTATTGTTACCAAATTATTGATTTAATGTTACCATTTTCAGCCCGATACCTCCGGGCACCCTCTTGCCGCTTATCTACTGTTCTGGGGCTAGGGGTGCTCCTACTCGCCGCCCGCCCAGTAGCCGCGCAGATTACGCCGCCGGCTGATTTTCCGCTCAAAGACGGCCTGAAAACCTACCTCTCCAAGGACAGCACTACGTTTCTGCGGCTCAACTTTGTGGCCCAAACCTGGGTGCGCCTCAACGAAAACAACCCCGGCAGCACCGTCAATGGCGAGCTAGCCAGCAGCACCGGCGATGTAGGCCTGCGGCGCGTGCGCCTCGTGCTGAGCGGGCAGCTTACCAAGCGGGTGTTTGTGTACGTCCAGTTTGGCCAAAACAGCTTCTCATACCTGTCGCCCCGCAAAACCGGGTCATTTTTCCACGATGTCACGGGTGAGTATGCGATAGTTAAAAGGGCCCTGAGCCTGGGCGTGGGCCTCAACGGCTGGAACGGCCCCGGCCGCTACTCCAACTCGGCTGCCTCGTCGATTCTGGGGCTCGACCCGCCGGTATTTCAGGAAGCTACCAACGACGTGAACGACCAGTTGCTGCGCCAGCTAGGGGTGTATGCCAAGGGCAAGCTCGGCAAGCTCGACTACCGGATGGCCATCGGCAAACCCTTTGTGACGCAAACGGCGACGGCCACTCCTGACCCGCTCTCGCACAACTCGACTTACACCGTGGGCAACCCACGCGCGCAGTACCACGGCTACTTCATGTACCAGTTTCTCGACCAGGAGAGCAACGCCGGGGCGGGCACCGTCGGCTCGTATGTGGGCCGCAAGCGCGTCTTTAACATCGGGGCCGGCATGCTCTACGAGCCGCAGGGCGTGTGGCACACCACCCTGGCCGGCGATACCGTGCGCCAGGCGCTCCAGCTGTTTGGCGTCGATGTGTTTTACGATGCGCCACTCAACCCCGCCAAGGGCACCGCTCTGACGGCCTACGGCGGCTTTTTTCACTACGATTTTGGCCCCGGCTACCTGCGCAACAATGGCGTGATGAACCCCGCCAACGGTGTGCGGCCCGGCCAGGGCTCGTTCAACGGCCCCGGCAACAGCTACCCCTTGCTAGGCACCGGCAACATTGTATACGCCCAGGCGGGCTACCTGCTCAAGCGCAACCTGCTGGGTGAGCACGGCACCTTGCAGCCCTATGCCTCGACGCAGGTGGCGCGCTACGACCGCCTGGCCGACCCGCTGGTGGTGGCCAATTTCGGCATCAACTGGCTTATTGTGGGCAATAGCAGCAAGGTCACGGCCAACTACCAGAGCCGCCCCATCTACACCGCCCAGCCCAACGGCGACCTCGCCGCCACCGGCCGGCGCGGCGAGTACGTGCTGCAATACCAGGTGGCCTTTTAAGCACCCGCTTACTTCTCCAAGCGGATGATGAAGTTCTTGAGCGGGTTCTTCTTGATGATGGTCACCAACTGGCCATCAGCGTATTGATACTCGTCCTCGCGGCCGTCGCGCACGGCGTGCCAGATGCCTGGCTTCGCGCGGCTTAAGGCGAAGTAGTCGCCGAAATATTCAGCAAAGGCTCGCGCCTGCCCGGCCGGTGGCTCACCGAAAAACATGTTGGTTACCGCATAGCGGATGGGCTGCGTTTCAGTAGCCTTGTAGTGGTACTTGTATTGGTCGGCCACGATGTCGTAGTGGTCGCCCTTCCACTCGGCCCGCGAGGCAAAATCGCCCTGATTGGTGTGCGCTTCCACGGTCGAGAGCAATAGCTGCCCGTTGCGGAAGTGGTTGGTTACCTGGTAGTAAATCTTGAGGTGGTAGAATAGAAAATTCACTTTCACGTCGCTCACCAGCGAGTACGTCACATCGGGCCCCACCGGGGCTTGGCGCGTGGCCGTCATCGTGCCCACCCGGATGCCCGCCACCTCAATGCCATAGCGCCGCACCTCCGCCGCCGGCTTGGCAGCTTGCGCCGACGCCGCTAGGGGTAGTACGCTGAAGAAAAGTAAGACAAGTGACTTCATGAGGTTGACCAGCGTGTAAAACAGAAACAGCACGTCATGCTGAGCTTGCCGAAGCATCTCTACCGCACCGCTAGGGTGTCGTTCGGTAGAGATGCTTCGGCAAGCTCAGCATGACGGTCTGTTTTATTCATTCAGCAAGCAGCCTAGCAGCAGCCGCCGCCGTCGTAGTGGTAAGTCGAGGGCGAGATGAAGATGTCGTCGCGGCCCAGGTTAGCCAGGTTGCCAGCGGTTTTATCGCACACGGCTAGGGGCTGATTTTGCATCAGGACGTGGCCTTTGTGGTCGTCGAAGTACTCTTCACCGCCGTAGTAAATGGCGGTGCGACCCGTGAAAATGCAGGGGCCATCGGCCGGCATGGGGTCTTTGATGGCGCACACTTCTACGCTCTCAATGAATATCACCTCATCGGTAGCGTAGTGCTGGGGCGAGAGCACGCGGTAGGCGCGCTTGGCCCGCACCTCAATGGTGCCAAAGCCCACTTCAGCAATCATGTCGAGGTACTGCTGCAGGGGCAGCGAGCCCGTGAGGCAGAGGGCGCGCAGGCGCTCGTCGGCGCGCAACTCGTCGCTCATGGGCTGCTCGCAAGTAGGGTCCGACATCACGAGGCGGCCGTGGGGCTTGAGCACGCGGTAAGTTTCCTGCAGGGCGCGCTTGAGGTCGTCGAGCTTGAAGATGTTGAAAAGGCAGTTTTGGGCGGCCACGTCCACGCTTTCGTCCGCTACGGGCAGGTGCAAGGCGTCGCCAGCGCGCAGGTCGATGAATTCGCTTTTAAACCAGTCGTTCTGCTCTTCGGCCGTTTGCATGTTTTCGCGCGAAGCGTCGAGCATTTCGCTCACCACATCGACGCCGATTACGGCGCCCGGCCGGCGGCTGAAGTAAGCAAACTGCAGCAGCTCCATGCCGCCGCCCACGCCCACATAGAGCACAGTGGGCGAGTTGGTGAGGTCGCGCGGGTTCACGGTGCTGCCGCACCCGTAGTTCATGCTCAGCATGCGCTGCGGAATGCTTAGGCCGGGCAGCTGCCACACGGGGTTGGTGGTGCAGCAGAGGCCCACCTGGGGCTCCTGGGCCGCCTGGCGGTACACGTCGGCGGTGGTTTCGAGGTAACTCATGAAAAGGGGGATGGGAAAATAGCGAGTAAACGAAGCTAAGGCCCGCTTACTGCTTGTTCAGGTTCCAGTTGTAGTCCAGGTAAGTAATCTTGGTATTATCGTCGATTTTGACGTTGGAGTAGCGGTTTACCCACTTCACTACCGACTGGCTATTCTTCTGCCAATCGCCCTTGTACCAGTCAAAATACTTCGAAAGCTGGGCTTCCGACTTACCGATTTTGTTCTTGGCGGGGTTGTTCAAAAAATCGCGACCCTGGTCGTCCATCTGCTTTTCGAGCTGGGCGGCGGTGTAGGCTTCGTTGCGCAGGCGCGGGCAGGAAATGGACGCGCACACCAGCGTGAAGTGGATGCGCGGGTCGTCGTATTTCTTGCGCAAAATGCCGTGCTCGATATTGTCGAGGCTCATTTGCTGGCCGCCAATGCTGAAAAACTTGGCCGCCCAGGGCGTGGTCACGAAGGGAATCTTGATTTTCGAGCCAATATCCTTGATGCTCTGCACCGGGTAGTGGTCGAGAATAAGGCGGATGGTGTAGGCGTTATAAGCGTTTATCCAGTAGGCCATCTGGTCGGCCTTGCTCCAATTGGCGGCCGGCGGGTTTTTGCTCAGCATGGCCAGATACTGATTGAAAGTTGCCTCATCGGCCTTAAAGCCTTGGTAGTCAACTAAACCCTGAGCAGTCACGTGCTTTTTAAGTAGCCTGTCGTAGGCGCTGTGGTCGACTAGGGCCCCGGTAGCCGCGATAGCAAGAGTAGGCGTCGGCACGGGGTTGAGGCCGGGCACCACCACGGCCACCGCCGTGAGCGTGCCGACGGCCAGCACCAGCGCAGCGAGGGTGGAGGTTTTCATGAGCTTGTTCATCAGGGGCTACATACGAGAAAGGTCGGCAGTAAAGATTGCCGGTCCGCAATCTCCTGGCTCCCAAAATTTCGTAGTCCTTAGAAATTCCCTTCCTGCCGTGCTCCTGACTACCGTACTGCTGGCCCTGGCCGGGCTGGCCCCCGCCGATACGGTGCACCCCAAGCGCCTGGCCCTGATTCCGGTGCCGCTGGTTTACTACACGCCCGAAACCCGGCTGGCGTACGGCGTGGCCGCCACGGCTACCGTGCATTTTCGGCGCGACGATGGCTTTGCCGCCGCCCGGCCTTCGCAGCTTACCCTAGCCCTGGCCTACACCCAAAACCACCAGCTGCTGCTGTACCTGCCCTTCCAGGTTTTTTACGACCACAATCGCTACTATGCCTATGGTGAGGCGGGCTACTACCGCTACAACTATTACTTCTACGGCGTGGGCCAGCACGAAGTGCCACGCGAGCTATACGGCGTCAATTTCCCCCGGGTGCGGGTGAATGTATTTAGGCGCATCGGGGCCGGCCTGGGCGCGGGCAAGCTCTACGCCGGCCTGCGCTACCAGTACGAAGACTACCGGGTGAGCAGCGTCGAAGCGGGTGGCTTGCTGGCCAGCGGCACCATACCCGGCGGGCTGGGCAGCCGCCTCACGGGCGGCGGGCTAGGCCTATTTTATGACTCGCGCGATAATGTATTCTTTCCTAAAAAGGGCCTGGTAGCCGACCTAAGTGCATTTGTGCGCAACCGGGCCGTCGGAGCGGGCATAGCGGGCGAAACGACACGTTTCGACCGCTACGTGGCCGACGTGTCGGAGTACCACGCGCTGGGCCAGCACGCGGTGCTGGCCGTCAATTACTTCGGCAGCTTTATTGTGGGTACCGCGCCGTTCAATGCCGTGTCGCTGCTAGGGGGCTCGCGGCGGCTGCGGGGCTACTACGAGGGCCGCTACCGCGACCAGAACGCCGCCCTGGTGCAGGCCGAGCTGCGCGTAGATGTGTACAAACGCCTGGGTGCGGTGGCCTTTGGCGGCGTGGGTGCCCTCGGCGATGAGCAGACGCTCCTGCGCCTGGGGCAGCCCAAAGGAGCTTACGGGGCGGGCCTGCGCTTCACGGCCAACCGCCGCGACCACCTCAACGTGCGGCTCGACTACGGCCTGGGCCAGCAGTCGAGTGGCTTTTATCTCACCGTGGGCGAAGCTTTTTAAGCTCGCTAAACCTCGTCTTCACCAATTCATGCGGAAGTTGCGGTTCCGTAGCCGTTTTGCCTCTATGCTCAGCGTTATTATTCCCACCTACAACGAAGCCGACAACATCGGCCGGCTGGTGGCCGACCTGCGCCGCTACGCCCCGCCGGGCTCCGTCGAAATCCTGGTGGTAGATGCCCACAGCCCCGATGGCACCGCTGCCGCCGCCCGCGCCGCCGGGGCCACGGTGCTCGACGCTCCCAAGCCCGGCCGCGCCGCCCAGCTCAACTACGGGGCTAGCCAGGCGCGCGGCGACATTTTCTATTTCGTGCACGCCGACGTCGGCATTCATCCCGGCTACGTGGCGACAATAGCGGCAGCCGTAGCCCAGGGCCACGCGGCGGGCTGCTACCGCTTTCGGTTCGACTCGCCGCATCCACTGCTGCGCATCAATAGCTACGGCACTCGCTTTAAAGGCATTATGAGCCGGGGTGGCGACCAGACGCTGTTTGTGACGCGGGCCCTGTTCGAGCAGCTAGGGGGCTTCAACGAGCAGTTTGTCATCATGGAGGACTTCGAGATTATCCAGCGCATTCGGCGGGTGGCCAGCTTCTACATCGTGCCGCTCGATGTAGTGGTGTCGGCTCGCAAGTATGAAACCAACAGCTGGCTGCGCGTGCAGCTCGCCAACCTGACGGCCTTCGCCATGTACTTTCTCAAGCTTCCGCCGCCCCGCATTGCCCGCACCTACAAGCTCCTGCTCAACTATCGCTAGCCCGCCCTCACCCATGCTTCCTCGCGTGCTCGTGACCGGTGCCAACGGCTTTTTGGGTCGCCACCTCGTAGCCGAACTGCTGCACCGGGGCTACCCCGTGCGGGCGTTGGTGCGGCCGGGACGGGGGCTAGCAGCGGGCGCTTCCCCCCTACCGCCCTTACAGACATTGCCCATTGAAGTGTGCGAGCTAGACCTATCCCAAGTGGTGCGCAAAGAGGCCCTAGCCGATACTATTAATGGCTGCGGGGCCATCATTCACGCCGCTGCAGTGGCTCAGGTTAATCCGGCCCGTAGCCGGGCGGTTCGCGATACCAATATTCATGGCACCGAACAAGCGTTGCGTCTGGCGCGCAAGGGGGGCGTTGAGCGCTTGGTGTACGTGGGTACAGCTAATGTCTTCGGCTTTGGCTCAAAAAAGCAGCCCGGCGACGAAACTCGGCCCTACACCGGCCGCCGCTACGGCCTCGACTATATGGACAGTAAGCGTGCTGCAACCGACCGCGTACTGGCCGCCGTGGCTCGCGAGCAGCTGCCTGCCGTGCTGGTCCACCCCACCTTTATGCTAGGCCCGGGCGATGCCAAGCCGACCTCAGGCGCCCTGCTGCTGGAGCTACACCGCGGCCGCCTACCCGGCTACCCGCTAGGGGGCAAAAACTACGTGCACGTGCACGATGTGGCCATGGCCACAGTAAACGCGCTTACGCAGGGCCGGGTGGGCGAATCGTACATCTTGGGTAATGAAAACCTGAGCTATAAAGAAGCATTCGCCCTCATGGCCGACGTAATGGAGGTAGCGCCGCCGCGCTGGCCGGTACTGCAGCCGCTGGCCAATTTTTACGGCGCGCTATGCGACCTCAAGACTCTCTTCACCGGCCGACCGGCCCAGGTAAATTCGGCGATGGTGGCTGTGGCCAATGATGGCCATTATTTCAGTCCGCAGAAAGCCCGCGCAGAGTTGTCACTCCCCCAAACCCCCATTATCCAAGCCGTGGCCGAAGCCTTCGCCTGGTTTAAAACCTACGGCTATGTTTAGTAACCCCTCCGGCTCGCTGGCGGGCAAGGTCGCGCTCATCACGGGGTCTGAGTCGGGCATTGGCCGCGAAACGGCCCGCGCCTTTTGCCAGCAGGGCGCCGCCGTGGTGCTCAACGGCCGTCAGGCCGGGCGCCTCGAAGCTACTCGCCAGGCCCTGGCCGCCGAAGGCTACCAGGTAGCGGCTTGCGTGGCCGACGTTACCGACTATGCCGCCTGCGAGCACCTCGTGGCCACGGCTATCGCGCACTTCGGCCGGCTCGATATTCTTATTACCAACGCCAGCATTTCGCAGCGGGCTTACTTTGCCGACATGCAGCCCGAAGTGTTCCGGCAAGTGCTTGACAGCAACGTGTATGGGTCGGTGCACCCGCTCAAGGCAGCATTACCTCACCTCATCGAGGCTAGGGGCAGTGTCACATTCATTTCTTCGATATCGGCCCTCAATGGCATGCCTAGCGGTTCGGCCTACTGCGCCGGCAAGGCGGCCCTGGCCAACCTGGCCCACACCCTGCGCCTTGAGCTGGCCGACACCGGCGTGCACTTTGGCGTGGTGCACATTGGCTTCACCCAAAACGACCCCGACAAGCGCGTGCTCGACGCCGGGGGCCAGCCCGTGCCCATTGCCCACCGCCCGCCGCGCTGGCAAAAGTCGCAGGCTCAGGTGGCGGCCATCATTCTGAGCCACGTGCGGCGGCGGCGGCGGCGCACCGTTATCTCGGCTTTGGGCCGCCTTATTCTGGTGGTGCACACGCTGCTCCCCCGGCTGGGCGACTGGGTAGTGCTAACTTCTCAGCGCCGAATGCGCAACTTCTACGAATAGCCCTTCGCAATCTGCCCACCCTCCTTTTTTCGTATTCTTTTAAAAGCCAGCACATGGAAACGTATTACAACCCCGCCGACCTCAAGAAATTCGGCAACATCGGCGAGTTTCAGAAAGAGTTTGCCGACAAGTTTTTTGCTTACTACGGCGCTGTGTTTGCCGAAGGCGCGCTTACGGCCCGCGAAAAATCGCTTATCGCCCTGGCCGTAGCCCACGCCGTGCAGTGCCCCTACTGCATCGACGCCTACTCGGCCGACACCCTCGAAAAAGGCTGCACCGAGCCCGAAATGATGGAGGCTGTGCACGTTGCCGCCGCTATCCGCGGTGGTGCCACCCTGGTGCACGGCGTGCAAATGATGAATAAAGTCAAAGAGTTATCGATGTAAAGTGTAGCGCGGACTTTGTAGTCCGCGTTTGCTGTTCTCCCACGCAGACCACAAAGTCCGCGCTACTTCTCTCATGATAAAATCCCTCAAAGCCACCGGCAACCAGCTCGCCGACTCGGCTTTTCAGCTTACCGTGCTGCGCCAGGAAGTAGTCGATGTGCTGCACCTGCCGCCCTTTCATGCCAAGATGAAGGAGGCGGGCTTGTTTCCGTTGCGGCCAGTGCTGCCGGCGGTGATGCAAATCAACGTGGGCAAGATGTGCAACCAAGTGTGCAAGCACTGCCACGTAGATGCCGGCCCCGACCGCAAGGAAATCATGACCCGCGAAACGATGCAGCTGTGCCTCGACGCGCTGGCCCAGACCGACATTCCGACGGTAGACCTCACCGGCGGGGCGCCCGAGATGAACCCCGATTTTCGGTGGTTTGTGGAGCAGATTTCGGCCTTGGGCCGCAAGGTGCTGGTGCGCTGCAACCTGACCATCATCGTGGCCAATAAGAAGTACCACGACCTGCCCGAGTTTTTCAAAAAGCACGGCGTAGAAGTGGTCAGCTCGCTGCCCTTTTACTCGGCCGACAAAACCGACCGCCAGCGCGGCGATGGCGTGTTCGACGACTCCATCAAGGCGCTTAAAATGCTGAATGCGGTGGGCTACGGCCAGCCCGACAGCGGCTTGGTACTGAACTTGGTGTATAACCCATCCGGCGCCTTCATGCCAGGTCCCCAGGCGGCGCTGGAGCGGCAGTTCAAGCAAGCGCTATTTAAAGACCACGGCATCGTATTTAATAGCCTGTTTGCCATCACCAACCTGCCGGTTAGCCGCTTTCTCGACTACCTCGTGGAGTCGGGCAATTACGCGGGCTACATGGAAAAGCTGGTTAATGCCTTCAACCCCACCGCCGCGGCCGGCGTGATGTGCCGCGATACCATTTCGGTAGGTTGGGATGGCGGCCTCTACGACTGCGACTTCAACCAGATGCTTGACCTGCATGTGGCCAGCACCAGCCAGCACATCCGCGACTTCGACGCGGTGGCTCTGGCCCAACGGCCCATTGTGGTGAATCAGCACTGCTACGGCTGCACGGCCGGCGCCGGCTCGAGCTGCGGCGGCACGGTGGCATGAGCGGCCCTAGCGGCCTGGGCTAGTCCTTGCCCCTCCCCTCTTCTAAACCAATTGCCTGCGCTGCGCGTGGGCGCCTATTTCTCGGGCCCGGCGCGGGCCACCGCATGACGCCTACCCTCCGACAATGCCTGCTGGCCGAACTGCTCGGCACGGCCTTTCTGCTAATTTTTGGCACTGGCGCCGTAGTAGTTGATGAGCAAACCCACGCCATCGGCCACGGGGGAGTAGCGGCGGCTTTCGGGCTCATTGTGCTGATTATTATTCAGAGCTTGGGCCACGTGAGCGGGGCGCACGTCAACCCGGCCGTCACGATTGGCTTCTGGGCCGCGGGGCGCTTTCCGGGCCGGCGGGTGCTGCCCTACGTATTGGCACAACTAGCCGGAGGCCTTTTGGGCAGCGGTACGGTGTGGCTGGTAGCTACGCCGGGCTCCTCACTAGGGGCCACGCTGCCGGCCCACAGTGTCGCCCAGGCATTTGGGGTGGAGCTAGGCCTCACTTTTTGGCTGATGCTCATCATCTTGCGGGTCACCTCGAGCTACTACGAACAGGGGCTGCTGGTGGGCCTTACTATCAGCGCTACGGTGGGGTTGGAGGCCCTAGTGGGCGGCCCGCTCAGCGGGGCATCCATGAACCCGGTTCGCTCGCTAGCCCCCGCATTGGTATGCGGCAACTTGACCGCCGCCTGGGTCTATGTGGCGGCCCCGGTGGCGGGCGCGCTACTGGGCGTGCTAGCCAACCGGCTGCTGGACCCTGCACCGAGTGCGGGTAGTGAACCTACTAGCTAAAAGACTATCCAATCGCTAACTTATACTGGTTTCAACTGGCTACTCAAGTGTATTTAATGAGTAGCTTCTCTTATTCAACCAGGTACAACTCCAAAGCGGGTGCAGCTTCTTCCTGAAGCGCGGCCGGCGTGAGTCTGCTAGCCCGTATTATGGCTCTGTAACTAAGAAGGGGCCTAGCGCTGTGCCAGGCTCCTTCGATACGTCGCTTACAGGACATCGGCGGAGTTAATGCCCAAACTCCAGCACCCGGAACGTGCCGGGCACGATGCTGGGCCGGGGGCGCGGAATGTCGGTAGTAGCGGGGGGCGCGGCGCCTAGGTCGGCGGTGCAGGTAAAGAGGTGGTGCGTCTGCGGGTCTTGGGCCAGGGTGCGGGCACCCCGGGCAGTGGGAATGGTGGCCACCACGGTGTATTTGGTGGGCGAATCCTGGTGGATGACGGTGAGCGTACCCTCGCCGTTGCTGGTCACGATATTGCCGGTGCTGGGGTCAAACGCCGCGCCGTCGGCACCCTTGCCGATGGGCAGCACGGCCACCTGCTTGCCGGTGCGGCTATCGGTCACGACGAGCTTCTGGTTGGCGCAGGCGCTGAAGAGGCGGTTGTTTTTGGCGTCGAAGGCCAGGCCGGTGGGCTCGGCGCCGGGGGCTAGCGGGTAGCGGTGGTACACGGCCAGCGTCTTGGCATCGAACTCGATGACTTCGCTTTTGTCCTCGATGTTCACAAAAATGTGGCCCTTGCCGTCGGTGGCGGGCTCTTCTACGTCGCCGCCCAGCTCGGCGGTGCCCAGCACCTTGCCGCTAGCCCCGTCGAGCACCGTGCTCTTGCCGCCATCATTGCTAAAGGCAAACACGCGCTGCGAATACTGGTCGTATAGTATCGCGTCGGGTTTGGGGCCGGTGGGAATAGTCGATAGGTTTTGCAGCGTTTTCACGTCGAACACCACGCAGGCATTGGCCCGGCCGCAGGTGATGTAGCCCCGGCCGGCACCGGGCACTACCGTGATGCCGTGCACGCCCGGCGTGTTGGGCACCGCGCCGAGGAGCTTGCGGGTTTTCAGGTCAATCACCTCGGTTTGAGTGCCATGCGATACGTAAAGGCGCTCGCCGGCCGGGTCGACGTAGAGGTAGTCCCAGCCGCCCTCGCCACCCACCGGAATGGTGTGCAGCAGGTGGTACGGGGCCGTTTGGGCGCGGGAGGGGCTAGCCAGCCCCAGCAGGGCCAGCGCGGCTAAGGCCGCAAAACGCAGGGTTTTCATAAGGCGCAAGCGATAAATAAGTAAACGGGCGACTAGCTGGGCTCCTTGGCGGCTACCGGCTCGGCGGGCTGCGGGCGCAGCGTGGTGTAGACCACCAAGGCTACCAGTACCCCTAGCAGAATAAATGATGAGCCCTTCGTGCCGAAACCCAGGCCGTGTTTTTCGGGCGACTTGGTAAGCAGGTCGCCAAACGTGGCGCCGAAGGGGCGCGTGAGCACGAAGGCAATCCAGAATAAGAGCACGCTCGAAATGCGGGTAAAAAAGTGCGCCAGCACTACCAGCGCCAGCAGCGAGCCGATGAGCAGCGCTCCTCCCCCAAAGCCCAGGCCCGAGTCGTCGGCCAGAAAGTCGCCCAGGGCCGTGCCCAGCGTATTAGAGAACAGGATGGCTGTCCAGTAGAATAGCTCGCCCCGGCGAGTTGTTATCTCGCTCACCGATAGCGACTTTTCGGTGAGGCGCCACAGGCCGAGCACCACTATGAGAATGGTAATGAGAATGGCAGTGCCCGTGGCGTAGCCCAGGCCCAGGGTGCGGTCCATGTAGTCGGACATGGTGGTGCCGGCCGTGCTGGTGGCCAGAATAACGGCCCAGTACAGCGCCGGGATGTAGCGCTTGGCCGCCAGCTGCCCGGCCAGAGTGACCAGAAAGAAGCCGATGAAAAGTAGCGAGCTGATGGCATAGCCCACGTTCAGGGTCTGGGCCAGCAGGTCGCCGCCGGTTTCGCCCAGCGTGGTGGCACAAATCTTCATTACCCAGAACAGCAGCGTAACTTCGGGTATCTTTTTCATAAACAAGGAGTAAACCGGCACCAATGCCAGCCGCAAAATAGCTTATCGGCAAACCTAGCGGCCGATTCTGGCGCAAACTTGGCGGCTGGCCAATCAGCTAGCCAGCCTAGCCGGGCCAGGCGCCGGCTTGTCAGATTAGCGCCAGATTCGGCCGCTAGGTTTGACTAAATATTTTCTTTTTCCCGATGAAAAGCCTGTTGTTACTGCTCGGCGGCGCCCTGCTGGCTAGCGCTGCCCAAGCTCAGGAAGTAGCTCCCGCCCAGGTGCCGGCCGCTGCTAAAGCCACGCTCTACGCCAAGTTTCCGGCCGTCAAAGCGGTGACGTGGGAAAAAGAGGGTCCTAATCTGGAAGCCGGCTTTAAGCTGAACGGCAAAACAATGTCGGTCGTTATTACGCCTGGCGGCGCGCTGCAGGAAACCGAAACCGACATGCCGCCCGCCCAGCTGCCCGCCGCCGTGCGCGCGACCCTGGCCCGCAACTACAAAGCCTACAAAGTAGCCGAAGCCTCTACCATCGTCAAAGCTGACGGCACCACCGTATACGAAGCCGAAGTGGCGAAAAGCGGCAAGAAGCAGGATGTGCTTTTTACCGCCGATGGCCGGGTAGTAACCCCCTAGCGCCGGTCGCGGCCGGCCAGTATAGAGCTGCTCTCCCTACCCGGTGCGGCACCACGCGTAATAGGGTTTGCTAGCGCCGGGCAGGCTGCACAAGCAAGGAAAAGCTTATGATAAAGAATATGTTATCGGCCAGGGCATGGCTACTGGTGAGCTGGGTAGGGCTAGGGCTATCGGCGCGGGCGCAGGCGCAGGCGGCCCCAGCCGCCCCCCGCGACCTGTCGTTTTACCTGACCCAGGCCCGGCAAAACAGCCCGCTGAGCGCCGACGTGCGCAACCAGGGCCGCGCCGTGCAGCTCGAAACCGAGCGCCTGCGCGCCTTCTACACCAAGGCCAACGGCACGCTGGTGGGCAACTACACCGCCGTGCCCGTGCTGACCCGCGACAACGGCCGCACCCGCCTCAGCTACGCGGCCGACGCCACTACCAATAGCTACGTGGGCTACGACGTGGCCCTGAGCAACGGCGCGCTTTACCAGGGCTACGCCCAACTCACGCAGCCACTCTTCAACCAAAAGCGCTTCGAGGCCTACGCCCAGCAGGCGCAGGGGCTGGCCCTGAGCCAGCAAAATCTGTCGCAGCTGTCGCTGCACGATTTGGAGAAGTTGGTGGGCGACCAGTACATTTTGTGCCGCCAGGATTTGGACCAGCTCAGCTACGTGCGCGAGCTGCTTGGCATCTTGGACAAGCAGCGGCTGCTGGTGCGCAAATTGGTGGAGGCTAGCCTGTTGAAGCAGTCAGACTACGCACTGCTCAGCATTGAGGTCGAAACCCAGCAGCTGTTTCTCAACACCTACCGCACGGCCTACCACCGCGATTTGCTAGATTTGAACGTGCTGTGCGGGCTGGGCGACACCACGGAGGTGCAGCTAGCCCCGCCCGATTTGCCGCTGCGCCGCACCGGCCCCACGCCGGGTTTGTCGGGCTTCACCACCCGCTACCGTCTCGACAGCCTGACGCTGGCCGCCAACCAGCGCGTGTTTGAGCTGCGCTACAAGCCGGTAGTCAACGCCTTTGCTAACGGCGGGCTGGAGGCCGTGACCCTGGCCGACATCCCGCAACGCTTCGGGGTGAGCGCCGGGCTGAGTTTCAGCCTGTATCTATTTGATGGGCACCAGCGCCAAACCAGCCGCGACCGCACCCAGGTGCTACTCGAAACTACCCGCGCCTACCAGCGCAACTTCGCCACTATCAACCCCGTGCGCCAGCAGCGACTACTCTATGAATTGCGCCAGCTCGACGAGCGCCAGCGCCTGGCCCGCGAGCAGATTGCCAGCTACCGCCAGGTGCTCGACTCGTACAAGCGCGAGGTGATTGCCGGGCAGCTCTCGGTAGTGAACTACGTGCAGGTGCTCAAGAACTACGCCCTGGCCGCCCGCGACTTGGTGCTGCTGGAGAATAACCGGCTGCTGCTGATTAACGCTTACAATTACTGGACGTGGTAGCCACACTATTCCTCCCAAATCGCTAAAAAGAACGTCCTGCTGAGCTTGTCGAAGCATCTCTACTGCGCCGCTAGGGTCACTAACCTACTGAAAGCGGTAGAGATGCTTCGACAAGCTCAGCAGGACAAACGGATTTTAAGGCCTCGTGCCGGTTTGCCCTTGCTTATGCGCGCTCGACTTTCAGTTTATCTACTCTGCTGCTTACCAGCCATTATCCTCGCCGCCTGCCACTCCGGCGCCCCGGCCGAGGAAGACGCCGCTGGCCCGCCGCCCCGCGCTCAGGTGCAGGCCGTCACGGTTTCAACCCAGAGCCTGACGCAGTACCGCACCTTTCCGGCCACCTCGACCTACCCGCGCAAAAGCACCGTGACGGCGCCAGTGGCGGCTTACGTCACGGCCGTGCGCGTGAAGCTCGGCGACCAGGTACGCGCCGGGCAGGTGCTGTTTTCGCTCGAAACCAAGGAGCGCCGCGCCCTCGGCAACGACGCCCAGCGCATCGACCCCAGCCTGAAAGGCTTCGGCCTGGTGCAGGTGACGGCGCCGGCCAGCGGCATTGTGAGCGTGCTCAACATTCAGCAATCGGGTGATTACCTGCTCGAAGGCTCGCCGCTGTGCACGGTGG
This sequence comes from Hymenobacter sp. BT559, assembly GCF_017571525.1. Classification (GTDB taxonomy): domain Bacteria; phylum Bacteroidota; class Bacteroidia; order Cytophagales; family Hymenobacteraceae; genus Hymenobacter; species Hymenobacter ginsengisoli. Next base: position 183,984 of record NZ_JAGETY010000001.1, read on the forward strand.
CCGAGAGCAGCCAGCTCGTGTTTCAGCTGAATTTGCCCTACGAATACCACAACCTGGCGCAGGGCAACCCCACGTGCACCATTGTGCTGCCCGACAGCACCCGCCTCACGGGCACGGTGCAGGCGCCCCTAGCCAGCGTAAGCCCAGGCCAGTCGGAAGTGTACCTGGTGCGGCCTAACAACCCGCCGCGCGTGATTCCGGAAAACTTGATTGTGCAGGTGCGCCTCACCCAAACCAAGCAGCCCAATGCCCAGACACTGCCCGCCGGTTGCGTGCTGTCGGATGAAACGCTGCACCACTTTTGGGTGATGAAGCTGGTGAACGACTCGACGGCCATCAAGGTGCCAGTGACGCTGGGAGTGCAAAACCCGCAGGAAATCGAAATCAAAAGCCCGACGTTCGGCCCCGGCGACCGCATCCTGAGCACCGGTAACTACGGCCTGGCCGACACCGCCAAAGTGAAGCTGGTACGATGAGCGCGCCCCCGACCATCGAGCGGCCGGGCACGCCCGCGCCCCCTAGCCCGCCCCAGCCCGCTAGCCCCCCGGCCCCGGCCGAGCCGGCCGAAAGCTCCTACTTCCACACGCTGCGCAAGCCTATTGTGCTCATCGGCTTGCTGCTGCTGGCGGCTGGGCTGTTTGCGTATTCGCGGATGCAAACAGCTTTGTTTCCGGAAGTTACGTTCCCCAAAATCACGCTCATCGCCGACGCCGGGCAGCAGCCCATCGACCGGATGATGATAACCGTGACCAAGCCCCTGGAAGCCGCCGTGAAGCGGGTGAAGGGCGTCACCATCGTGAAGAGCAGCACCAGCCGCGGCTCGTGCGTGATTCAGGTATTCCTGACCTGGAACGTGGACGTGTACAGCACCAAGGCCCAGCTCGAAAGCCGCGTCAACGAGATAAAAGGGCTGCTGCCGGCCGGCACCACCATCGCCACCGAGGCCATGAACCAGTCGCTTTTCCCGGTGCTGGGCTACTCGCTCGAAAGCAATTCGCGCTCGCCCATCGCCCTGCGCGATGCGGCCAATTTGCTGGCCAGGCCCCTGTTTTCGCAGGTATCGGGCGCCTCCAACGTGGTAGTGCGCGGGGGCAAGTCGAAGGAGTTTGTGGTGATACCCGACCCAGCCAAGCTGGCGGGGCAGCGCCTCACCACGGCGCAACTGCAGGCGGCCTTTGCGAATACCAATTTCGTGCAGTCGGCCGGCAACCTGGCCAGCTTCCGGCGCCTCTACCTCACCCTCACCGACACCCGGCTAGGCACCCTCAACGACCTCAAGCAGGTGGTGGTGCGCGCCGATTCGGGCCGCGTGGTGCGGGTGCAGGACGTGGCCACCGTGGACATTCAGGAGCAGCAGGAATTCGTGCTCATCAATGCCAACGGCCACGACGCCGTGCTCATCGACCTGGTGAAGCAGCAGGGCGTGGACCTGGCCACCTTCTCGCGCGATGCCCACGCCAAGGCTGCCGAGCTGCGCCGCCTCCTGCCGCCCGGCATGACCCTGAAGCCCTACTACGACCAGTCGGTTTTCGTGACGGATAGTATTGACAGTGTGCTGCATAGCATCGTGGAGGGGCTGGCGCTGGCCATCCTGGTGATGATAGTGTTTCTGCGCTCGTGGCGGGCCAGCCTGGCGGTGCTGCTCACGATTCCGGTCACGGTCTGCTTCACGCTGCTGGTGCTGTACTTGTTTGGTATTACGCTGGATATCATGTCGCTAGGGGCCATCGCGGCCTCGGTGGGCCTGATAATCGACGACGCCATTGTCATTATCGAGCAGATTTACCGCACCCACGAAGAGCACCCCGACCGCAGCAATGTGCAGGTGGTGCGGGCGGCTATCGCGGGGCTGTTTCCGGCGATGGTGGCGTCGTCGCTGAGCACCATCGTTATCCACTTCCCCTTCCGGCTGATGAGTGGGCTAGCGGGTAGCTTCTTCAAGGAATTGTCTGATACGATGCAGATTACGATGGTCTGCTCGTTTCTGGTGACGTGGCTGCTGCTGCCGGTGCTGCACCTGTTTATCGGCTACCGGGCGGGCAAAAACGCGCACGCTCACAACGCCGCCCAGGAGCAGGCCGACAAGCTGGGCTGGCTCACGAATTTGTTTGCCAGGCCGCTGCTGGCCCTGGTGCTGGTGCTGGGGCTAGGGGTCGGCGCCTGGCTGGCCGCCGGCCGGCTCGAAACCGGCTTCTTGCCCGACCTCGATGAGGGCACCATCGTGCTCGATTACCACGCGCCGCCCGGCACCGCCCAGGCCGAAGTAGACCGGATGCTGCGCCAGATTGAGCGCGACATCATCACCAAAAACCCCGAGGTGCAGAGCTACTCGCGGCGCACCGGCATCGGCCTGGCCTTCGACACACGCCCGCCCGAGTACGGCGACTACCTCATCCAACTCAAGCGCGACCACAAGCTGAGTACGCCCGAGGTTATCAATCAGCTACGCCAGCGCATCGAGGCCACCCAGCCGGCGCTCACCGTGGACTTCGGCCAGCGCATTGCCGACCTGCTGGGCGACCTCATGAGCAGCGCCAAGCCCATCGAAATCAAGATTTTCGGCGACGACCAGGCTACCCTCGAAAAGCTCTCGGAGCAGACCGGCAAGGTGCTGGAGAAGGTGCCCGGCGTGGCCGACATCAACGACGGCCTGGTGCCCTCGGGCCCGAGCATCGTGTTTCGGCCCGACGTGGCCAAGCTGGCCCGCTACGGCCTCACGCCGCTCGATTTTCAGGCCCAGCTCAGCAACCTGGTGGGCGGCCAAATTCTGGGCAACGGCACGGCACAGGCCAGCATCTCGCCGGCGCAGGCGGGCTCGCTAGGGGGCATCCAGGTGGGGCAGGTGCAGGATGGCGAGCAGCTGCGCCAGGTGCTGCTGCGCAACGTGGACTTCAGCCGCAACTCGCTGGCGCAGTTGCAGAAGCAGGTTATTTCTCTGCCCAACGGCAGCCCTAGGCCTCTCACCTTCTTCGCCACCATCAGCGTGGAGCCCGGTAATGTGGAACTGCGCCGCGAGGACCTGAAATCGGTGGCCGTGCTCACGGCCCGCCTCGACGGGCGCGACCTGGGCTCGGCGGTGCAGGCCATTCGCCAGCAGGTGGGCCGGCAGGTGACGCTGCCGCCCGGCTACACCATCGTGTACGGCGGCGCCTACGCCGAGCAGCAGGCCTCGTTCCGCGAGCTGGAGCTGATATTGCTCACGGCCAGCCTCTTGGTATTCACAGTATTGCTGTTTCTGTTCCGTGAGTGGCTGATTTCGCTATTGGTGCTCTTCATTTCCGTGATGGGCATCACGGGCTGCCTGCTCGGGTTGTTTTTAGCCGGTATTCCGCTGAATGTGAGCTCCTACACGGGTATCATCATGATAGTGGGCATCATTGCGGAGAACGCCATTTTCACGGTGCACCAGTTTTATGAGTCGCTGCGCGAGACGGGCGACGTGGACACGGCCATTCGCTACGCCATAGCCCTGCGCATCCGGCCCAAGCTGATGACGGCCATCGGGGCCATCCTGGCACTTTCGCCGCTGGCCCTCGGCATTGGCCTGGGCGCCCAGATGCAGCAGCCGCTGGCCGTGGCCGTGATTGGCGGCTTCGTGGTGGCGCTGCCCATGCTGCTCTTCGTGTTGCCCACCGGTATGCGCCTGATTTACCACCACATCCGCCCGCCCGAGGCCGTGACGGAGCGCGAGCCAGCGGCGGCGTAGGGGGGGCTCTTTGGGGCTAGCCTCCGAAGAACGTGTGAGACCCACTATCCAAAAAACGTCTGTCATGCTGAGCTTGCGAAGCCTCTCTATCGAACAACACCCGAACAGCGCGATAGAGATGCTTCGACAAGCTCAGCATGACGTGCTGGTTGGGTTTTCATAATTCAGGAACAAGGCTGGGGACAGCTTATATGGCCTCTTCTACCTCCTCGCGCACCGTGTGCCCTAGCTGGCGCAGCTCGCCGAAGTAGCGCAACTGTACCAGATACAGCGTCCAAACCCAGGCAATGGTAGCCAGCCAGCCGGCCAGCACATCGGACGGGTAATGCGCCGCCAGGTAGAGGCGCGACCACGCCACGCCTAGTGCTAGCCCCAGCCCCAGCCCCCACACCAGCCAGCGCCAGCGCGTGGGCCAGCACAAGATGCCCAGCGCACACGCCATTGCCAGCGAGGCCATGGTGTGGCCGCTAGGGAAGCTAGGGTCGGTGAGCTGCGTGGGGGTTTCAAAGCATACCTGGTTATAAAAAGCGGGCCGCAGGCGCTCGAAGTGGTACTTGGCCAGCAGGTTGATGGCCATGGTGCCGCCCACGGCGCCCACCGCAAAAATGAGGGCCCGATAGCGCCGCCGGTAGGCCAGCCACCCTAGCACGAGGGCCACGAGTCCGTAGCCCGTCAGCCACACTGGGCCGCTTAGCGCGCTCAAGGTATTGGCTAGGGCACAGCGCCCGTGGCCCTCGTGGGCGTGTAAGTAGTTGAGGATGGGCCGGTCGAAAGGAAAACCCTGGTCGGGTTGCAGCCGGTCTTCGTGCAGCTCGTGCGCCACAAGGCCAAAAAGGCTCCACGCTCCCACAATTACGGCTAGCAGTAGGGCTAGCAGGCGGTGGCGGTGCACTTGCCGCAGGGCCTCGGCAGCTTGGGTAGCAATACGCATCAGAAAAAGACTTCAGTAGACAATGGGTGCGGCAATTCACGCAAACTCGACCCGCAGCGTGTGGCGCGCCGCAGCGGCCCCGTATAAGTACCGCACCCGAAAGCCGTAGTACGCGCAAATGTGCTGCACGATGCTCAGGCCCAGCCCCGGCGAGTCGGAGGCGGCGCTGTGCTTACGAAAACGCTCAAAAAACCGGCTAGGGTCGCCCTCAATGGCCGGGCCGGGATTACTGATTTCAAGGGCTGTGGGCGTGAGCGATACCACAATTTCACCACCCGGCTGATTGTGTTTGATGGCATTTTGCAGCAGGTTTTGCAGCAGCGAGTCGGCTAGGCCCAGGTGCAGGTGGCGGGGCGGCAGGCCAGGGGCCACGTGCAGGGTCAGGCGCAGGTCGCGGGCGTCGAGCAGCGGCTCCAGCATGGCCAGGCGGTCGTGTAGCACCTGGTCGAGGTGCACCAGAACGGCCTGGGTGGGCGCAAACTGCTGGTTTTCGAGCTTGCTGAGCAGCGTGAGGGCCTGGTGCAGGCGCGAGAGCCGCTGGGCCGCCCGGCGGGCATCGCTCAGCAGCCGCAGCGTGGCCTCATCTTCGAGCAGGGCCGGGGCTTGCAGGGCCTGCTCCAGCTTGGCCTGCATGATGGCCAGGGGAGTCTGGGTTTCGTGGGCGGCGTTTTCGGTGAACTGGCGCAGGCTTTCGTAGTCGGCCACCAGGCGCTCGCTCAGCTGGTTGAGGGCCTGATTGAGTTCGGCAAACTCGCTGATGGCGGGCGCGGGCAGCCCTAGCGGCTGGTGGCGGTGCAGGTCGTAGGCCCGCAGCCGGCGCAGCGTGTGCTGAAACGGCGCCCACAGCCGCCGGGCCAGCCAGCGGTTCAGGCCCACCACGCCCAATAGCAGCAGCGCCAGCGCACCCAGCATCACGCTCAGCACCACCCGTAATAAATCCTGGCTTTCTACCAATGACTTGCGCACCGTTATCCACTCGGCGCCCTGCCCGCTAGCCGGCACCCGAAACGTGAGCTGCCGAAACGGCACCAGCTCGCGCTCTACCGGGTCGAGCAGCAGCGTATCGCCGAAGCCCGTGGGCCGGGGCCGCGCGCTACGGTCGAGCTGGTAGACGAAGAGCCGCGCCGGCAGCGGCTGGCCCTGCGCCACCAGCTGCTGCACGTAGGTTTGCTCGCCGCGCAGCTGCTCCTCGGCCTCGTGGCGCAGCGCCCATTCCAGGCCCACGTACAGCAGGCCGCTGGCCAGGGCAAAGAGCCCGGCCGCGAGCAGCAGGTAGTAGCGGGTGGTGGCGGTGAGGAGCTTCATGGGCCGCTACTCCAGATTAAGCTTGTAGCCCACGCCGTAGAGCGTGCGGATGTAGTTGTCCACGCCGCGCTCCTGCAGCTTCTTGCGCAGGTTTTTGAGGTAGGTATAGATGAAGTCGAGTGAGTCGGCGGCATCCACCTGGTCGCCGCAGAGGTGCTCGGCAATGGCTTCCTTGGTGAGCACCCGGCCGGGGTTGGCCAGCAGGTAGAGCAGCAGGTCGTATTCTTTGCGGGTGAGAACGAGCGGCTCGCCGCGCACCAGCACCTCGTTGTGCTCCGGCCGCACCACGATGTCGCGAAACGTGATGGACGTGTGCCCCTGAAACTGCCGCCGGCGGATAATGGCCAGCACCCGCGCGTTCAGCTCGGAGAGGTGAAAGGGCTTTACCAAGTAGTCGTCGGCGCCGAGGTTAAGACCCTTCACGCGGTCCTCCACACCGTCGCGGGCCGTGAGGATGAGCACGCCGGCCGAGGAGTTTTCGGCCTTTAGCAGACGTATCAGATTCAGCCCATCGCCGTCGGGCAGGGTCAAGTCTACCAGCACGCAGTCGTAGCTGTAGAGGGTCAGCTTCTCGTGCGCCTGGGCAAAAGTGGCGGCCGTTTCGACCACGTAGCCGTGCTGGCGCAGGGTTTCCAGCACCGTTTGGCGCAGCTCGGCTTCGTCTTCCACTAAGAGCAGCTTCATACCTAGAAAAGTGGGTGCAGGCCCAAAGTAAGGCTGGAATCCTAGCAGAATTCTGGCAATGGCTCCCTGGCCCGGGATGTGCGCCAGCACTCAAGGACTATCACCCGGTGCCCATCAGCTTGGCAGCTGCCGTATCTGCTAGCCCCTCTGCCGGCCCCGCTTGTGATAAGCAAGGCTAAAGCGCAAAAATCACTTCATCGAGGCTTTGGCAAATTCGCCGACCTTCGCGCCATGAAACTGCTGCTGGTAGAAGACGAAGTGGTGGTTACGCACTTCATTCAAAAAGGCATTGAGGCCGAGGGCTACGACCTGCACGTGGCCTACGACGGGCGCATGGGCCAGGCGCTGTTCGACCAGCAGCCCTTCGACGTGGTGATTCTGGACGTGAACCTGCCTGGCCTCAACGGCTTTGAGCTGTGCCGCTACATCAAGCAGCACTCGCCGCGCCAGCCGGTGCTGCTGCTCACGGCCCTCGATGGCTTGCAGGATAAGGAAAATGGCTTCGGCGCCGGGGCCGACGACTACCTGGTGAAACCTTTCGCGTTTCGGGAGCTGCTGCTGCGCGTGCGGGCCCTGGCGCGCCGCGGCGAGGCCTACGCGGGCCTGCGCCACGTGCTGCGCGTGGCCGACCTGGAGCTGGACGTGAACGCCCGCACCGTGCGCCGCGCCGGCCAGCCCATCGAGCTCACCACGCGCGAGTACTCGCTGCTCGAATACCTGATGACCAACCAGAACCGCACCGTGAGCCGGGTCGATATTGCCGAGAAGGTCTGGAACCTGAACTTCGACACCAACACCAACATCATCGACGTGTACGTCAATTACCTGCGCAATAAGATTGACAAGCCCTTCGGCCAGAAGCTGCTGCACACTATCGTGGGCACCGGCTACATGATGCGCGGCTAGCCCGGTTCGGCCATGCAGATTAAACACAAGCTCCTGCTCTGGTTTGCGGCCCTGGTGATGGGGCTGCTGCTAGCCCTGGCCGGCTACGTGTACGTGAGCACAGCGCGCTTTCGGGCCCAGACATTTGCCGAGCGGCTGGCCCGCAAGGCGGCCCTCACGCAGCAGGTGCTGGCGCTGGGCGACTCGGCCGCCGGGGCCATGCTCGTTTCATTGCCCGAGCAGACGCAGTACGTGTATGACCCCGCCGGCCAGCCCGTGTACACGGCGGGCTTAACCCCTGACTTTCAGCCGTCGGCCGCGTGGCTGGGGCGGGCCCGGACCCAGGATTCGCTGGCGTTTACCTACCCTAGCCCCGGCCACGCCGAGCGCAAGGAGGGCATGGCCCTGAGCTACCGCCGGCCGGGCGCGCCCGGCCGCTACGTGACGGTGGTGACGGCCTACGACCAGGAAGGCCACGCCGAGCTGCACCGGCTGCGGCAGGTGCTGGGGCTGGGTATGCTGGGGGCGGTGGCCGTGGTGGGCGCGCTAGGGTGGCTGTTTGCGGTGCGGGCGCTGGCCCCGCTCACGCTGGTTATCGGGCAGCTGCGCACGCCGCGGGCGGGCACGGCGGGCTTTCGGCTGCGCCCGGCCAATGTGCGCGATGAAGTGGGGCAGCTAGCACTGGCTTTCAATGACTTGTTGGCCCGGCAAGAAACCCTGGCCGAGAGCCAGCGGGCCTTTATCTCGCACGCCTCGCACGAGCTGCGCACGCCTCTTACCACGCTCAAGGGCTGGCTCGAAACCTCGCTGGCCTACGACCAGGACGCCGCCAGCCTGCGCGTGGGCCTGGGCCGAGCCGTGCAGGAGCTCGACCGCCTCACGGCCCTCACCAACGGCCTGCTGTACCTGGCCTGGCTCGATGGCCCCGACCCGTCGCTGCCCACTAGCCCCCTCGACCTGGTCGATACGCTGCTGGAGGTGGTGAGCACGGCCCAGCGCCAGTATGCCGGCCAGCCCTTCAACCTCGACCTGAGCGAGGGCGTGCAGCAGCAAACCCAGGCCCCTACCCTGCTCGGCCACGCCTCGCTGCTGCGCACGGCCCTGGGCAACCTCGTCGACAACGCCGCCAAGTACTCGGCCGGCCAGCCCGTGGAGGTGTGCCTCGAAATGGATACCGAAGCCGCCGTGCGCGTGCGCATCGAAGACCGGGGCCCCGGCATTCGGCCCGACGAAGCCGAGCGCTTATTTGAGCCTCTGACGCGGGGCCGCGACGTGCCGGCCGACGTGCCCGGCTTTGGCATCGGCCTCACCCTGGCGCGCCGCATCATCGAGCGGCACGGCGGTACACTGCACCTGCGGCCCCGGCCGGGCGGCGGCACGGTGGCCGAGGTGCGGCTGCCGCTGGCCAGGGGGTAGCTCCCTCTAATAACTTCTAATTTGGTCTTAATACCAGTCTAATACCGCGCCCGGAGGTTTGCGGCATGACGCTGAGAATTCTCTTTTTCCTGGGCTGGCTAGGCCTGCTGCTGGGCCCCGGCGGCCGGCTGGCCCAGGCGCAGCAGCCCCGCGAGCTGGCCCAGCTGCCGCGGCCCCTCACGCTGCCCCAGGCTCTGCAAGTGGCCCAGGCCAACTACCCCGCCCTGCGCGCCCGGCAGCTGGCCGTGCGGGCCGCCGAGGCCGATGTGCGCACCAACCGCGCCACGTTTCTGCCCCAGCTTACGGCGCAGGCCCAGGCCCTCAATGCCACCGCCAACCAGGTGCGCGGGGCTTACCTGCCGGGCGTCGCCTTTTCCGAATCGGGGGCGGTGAAGGCGACGGGGCCCGACGGGCGCACGAACTTCTCCAGCCTCGGGGTGCTGGCTATTGAGTGGCCAGCCGTGACGTTTGGGCGCTACCGGGCCAGCGAAACCCGCTCGCAGGCGGCCGTGTCGGCCGCCCAGGCCGACTACGAGCAGGCCATTTTTGAGTACCAGGCGCAGGTGGCCGATGCCTACCTGCTGGCGCTAGGGTCCGAAAAAGCCGTGGCCTTGCAGCGAGCCAACCTGGCCCGGGCGCAACAGCTGGCGCTCGTTATCCGGGCGGGCACGCGCTCGGGCATCCGGGCGGGCATCGACTCTTCGACGGCCAATGCCGAGCTGGCCCGCGCCCGGCTGCAAGTGCTTGCCGCCGAGCAGCAGGCCCGCACGCAGCGCACCCGCCTGGCCGGCCTGCTGGGCCAGCCCACCCAGGCGGTGCAGCTCGATTCGATGCAGTTCTACTCGCGCCTGCCCCTAGCGGGCGGTCCCGCCGACACGGCCCGCGCCACCAACCCGCTGCTGCGCGCCTACCGCCAGCGCATCGTGGCCAGCCAGGCGCAGGCGTCGCTGCTCAGTACCAACAAGCGCCCCAGCCTCAACCTGCTCGCCTCGACCTGGGGCCGGGGCTCGGGCGTGCGCGATGCGGTGGATGATAAAGGGAATTTTGTGATTGACTCGTCGCCGGGCGCGGGGCTGCCCTTCAAGGCCTACAACTACATGCTGGGCGCCACGCTCACCTGGCGGGCCACCGAGCTTATTCACAGTGGCCGGGCCGTGCAGGCCCAGCGCCTGCGCACCGAGCAGGCCCGCGCCGACTACGACCAGCAAGCCCTCCAGCTCGACACCCAGCTCCAAAACGCCCGCCTGCAAGTAGAGCTGGCTCAGCAAACGGCCCTGGCGGCCCCGACCCAGCTGGCAGCCGCCCGCCAGGCCTACACCGCCGCCCGCGCCCGCTACGACGCCGGCCTCGACAACCTGCTCGTGCTCACCCAGGCCACCGAGGTGCTCAACCGCGCCGAAGCCGACCAGGCCCTGGCCACCAACAACCTCTGGCGCGCCGTGCTGCTGCAAGGCGCCGCCAGCGGCAACCTCGGCGGCCTGCTAGGGCAGCTGTAGAGAATCAACCTAAGAACGTCATGCTGACGGACGACTTTTAAAGAAGCTAACAGCTTAAACATATGCTCAAAGCTGCCCTTGCCAAACCCATTGCCGTTATCGTGGCCCTGCTCGGCGTTCTCGTGTTTGCGGGGCTGGCGCTAGGGCGCATCCCGGTCGATATTTTCCCCCGGCTCAACCTGCCCACCATCTACATCGCGCAGCCCTACGGCGGCATGACGCCGGGCCAGATGGAGGGCTTCATCGCCACGCGCTACCAAAACCAGATGCTCTACGTATCGGGCATTAAGGACGTGGAGGTGAAGAACATCCAGGGCCTGTGCCTGGTGAAGTGCACGTTTTACGAAGACGTGAACATGGCCCAGGCCGCCGGCGAGGTGGCTAGCCAGGTGAGCCGCGTGATGAGCTACCTGCCGCCCGGCTCGGTGCCGCCCACGGTGGTGCGCTTCGATGCCTCGTCGCTGCCGGTGGGCGAGCTGGTATTTAGCTCGGCCAGCGCCTCGCTGGGCCAGATGCAGGACCTGGCCTCAACCAAAATCCGGCCCTTGTTTTCGCAGATTCCGGGGGCGTCGGCGCCGCCGCCCTTTGGCGGCAACGAGCGCACGGTGGTGGTGCGCGTCGACCCTGACAAGATGAAGAGCTACGCCCTCACGCCCGATGAAATCGTGTCGGCCATTGTGAAAAACAACCAGGTATCGCCGGCAGGGGCCGTGGGCATGGGCGACTACATGGTGATGACCCCTAGCAACACGGTGCTCGACAAGGTGCCTGATTTTCTGAACATTCCGCTGCGGCAGGGCGTGGGCCCTACGGTGTTTATCCACGACATCGCCACGGTGGAGGACGGCACCGACATTCCGGTGGGCTACGCCCTCATCAACGGTAAGCGCTCGGTGTATATCCCCGTCACGAAGTCGGCCGATGCCTCCACCATGAGTGTGGTGAGCGCCCTCAAGGCCAAGCTGCCCGAGATGCGCGCCCTGCTGCCCGATAATATCCAGCTCAGCTACGAGTTCGACCAGTCGGTGTACGTGACCCAGGCCGTGCACAGCCTGGCCTTCGAGGGCGGGCTAGGGGCGCTGCTCACGGGCCTGGTGGTGTTGCTGTTTTTGGGCGATTTGCGCTCGTCGCTCATCGTAATTCTCACCATTCCGGCCTCGATTCTGTCGGCCATTCTGCTGCTTCAGCTCTTCGGCCAGACCATTAACCTGATGACGCTTTCGGGTCTGTCGCTGGCCATCGGCATTCTGGTCGACCAGGCCACGGTGGTGATTGAAAACATTCACCAGCACCTCGAAATGGGCAAGCCCAAGGCCCGCGCCATCCTCGATGCCAGCCAGGAAGTATCGTTTCCGCTGCTGCTCATCACGCTTAGCATCCTGGCCGTGTTTGCGCCGGCGTTTTTGATGAATGGCGTGCCGCGCGGCATGTTTATTCCGCTCTCGCTGTCGGTGGGCTTCTCGATTATCGTGTCGTACATCCTCTCGCAAAGCTTTGTGCCAGTGGTGGCCAACTGGTGGCTGAAGGGCCACGCCCACCCTAGCCCGCACGAGCTGAGCCTGCTGCCCGACCTGAGCGAGCCGCGCGACGCAGCCCAAGAAACCTACGAAGGGCACCACCCCGAAAAAGTGAGCGGCTTCGAGCGGGTGAAGCTGCGCTACCTGAGCCTGCTCGACCGGCTGCTGCGCCACCGGGCCCTGGTAGCTAGCGTGTATGGCGTGGTGTGCGCCACCATTATTGGGGTGTGCTTCTACTTTATCGGGCAGGATATGATGCCCAAAATCACCCACTCCAAGCAGTTCCAGGTGCGCATTGTGGCGCCCGAGGGCATGCGCATCGAGCGCACCGAAGACCGCACCAAGCAGATTATCAAGGCTATTCAGGACATCGTGGGGCCGCAAAACGTGGCTATCAGCTCGGCCTTCGTGGGCATGACGCCCAGCTCGTACGGCACGAGCGCGCTCTACGTCTTCAACGCCGGCCCCAACGAGGCCGACTTGCAGGTGAACCTGGCCGAGGACTACAAGGTGCAGAACCTCGACGCGCTAAAGGACAAGATAAGGCAGGCGGTGGCCCGGCAGGTGCCCGACGTACAGCTCAGCTTCGAGCCTATTGAACTGACCGACAAGATTATGAGCCAGGGCGCGCAAACGCCCATCGAGGTACTGGTGGCTGGCAAGAGCCTGGCCGATGGCAAAACCTACGCCGACAAGCTGGTGGCCAAGCTCCGGCAGATTGCCTACCTGCGCGACGTGCGCGTGAATCAGCCCCTGAGCTACCCCACGGTGCAGATTACCGTGGACCGGGGCCGGGCCGCCCAGTTTGGCCTCACACCCGACCAGATTGCCAAGTCGCTGGTGGCCGCCACATCGAGCAGCCGCTTCACGGCCAAGAACTTGTGGCTCGACCAAAGCAAAGGCTTTGCCTACCAGGTGCAGGTGCAGCTGGCTTCGCAGGATATGAAAACCGAGAACGACATGCGCGGCATTCCGCTGGTGCCGGGCCAGGCGCACCCCACGCTGGGCGACGTGGCCACGCTGCGCACGGCCACCGTGCCCGGCGAGTACGACCGCATTGGGCCGCGCCGCATCGTCACGGTGTCGGCCAATATCAACCGCCAGGACCTGGGCACCGCCACCCGTGCCGTGCAGCAGGCCATTAAGGAAGTAGGCGCGCCGCCCAAGGGCTCGGTGGTGCAGGTGCGGGGCCTAGCCAAGCTGCTCGAAGAAACCCTGAGCAGCCTGCAAACCGGCCTGGGGCTAGCCATTGTGGTGATTTTCCTGCTGCTGGCTGCCAATTATCAATCGCTGAAAGTGGCCGGCGTGGTGCTCGTGACGGTGCCGGCGGTGCTGGCCGGCTCGCTACTCTTGCTGCTCGCCACTGGCCAGACCCTGAACCTGCAATCGTACATGGGCATCATCATGTCGGTGGGCGTGTCGGTGGCCAATGCCGTGCTGGTCGTGACCAACGCCGAGAACCTGCGCCTGCGCTACCGCGACGCCACGGCCGCCGCCCGCCTGGCCGGCGCCGCCCGCCTGCGCCCCATCCTGATGACCTCGATTGCCATGATTGCCGGCATGCTACCCATGGCCTCCGGCCTGGGCGAAAGCGGCGAGCAAACTGCCCCGCTAGGCCGCGCCGTGATTGGCGGCCTGCTCGCCTCTACCCTGGCCGCGCTGCTGGTGCTGCCAGTGGTATTCGCGGCCGTGCAGCGCAACACCACCTTCACCTCCGTTTCGCTCGACCCCGACGACCCCGAAAGCGCCGACTACGACCGCGCCCCCACAGCCGAGCGCCCGCAGCCCGAGCCAGTACTTGCCTAACCTCTTCTCCTGCTGACTTTTCTAGTAGCCATGACTCGCCCTTTGCTTTCTTTCCGCCCGGCCCGTTTGCTGACCCTAGCGGCTTTGCTGGCTGCCCCCGCCCTGTTGCTGAGCGGCTGCGGCTCATCGTCGGGCGATGCGGCCGAGCAGGCCAGCGCCAAAGCGGCGGGCGCCGCTAGCCCCGCCGCGCCCGCCGCCTACCCCGCCGTGCAGGTCACGGCCGCGCCACCGGCCCAGGCCCTCACGCTGCCCGGCGAGCTGGAGAGCTTTTACCAAACCGATATTACACCCCGCGTGAGCGCCTACGTGCGCCGGGTGAACGTGGACATCGGCGACCACGTGCGGGCCGGCCAGGTGCTGGCCGAGCTCGACGCCCCCGAGCTCACCGCCGCCCTCAGCGAGGCCCTGAGCAAGCAAAAAGCCGCCGAAGCCACCGCCCAGGGCAGCCGGGGCAGCTACCGCCGCCTGCGCCAGACGTCCCACACCGCCGGCGCCGTGTCGCCGCTGGCCGTAGACCAGGCCCGCACCCTGGCCGCCAGCGACAGCCTGGCCGTGGTGGCCGCCCGCGCTCACTACCGCGCCGCCGCTCAGATGGCCGCCTACCTGCGCCTCACCGCGCCCTTTGCCGGCACCATCACCGAGCGCACGGCCGCGCCCGGCGCCCTGGTGAGCCAGGGCGGCGCGCCGCTGTTCAAGCTCAAGCAGCTGAACCCCTTGCGCTTGCGGGTGGCGGTGCCCGAGGCATACGTGGGCGAAATCCAGAATGGCAACCCGGTGCAGTTCACGGTGCGAGCCTTTCCGGGGCGCACGTTCACGGGCAAGCTCACGCGCACGGCGGGCAGCGTGCAGGCGGCCACCCGCTCCGAGCAGGTCGAGCTGGATATTCCTAATCCGAAAGAAGAGCTGAAGCCGGGCATGTTTGCCTCGGCCAGCCTGCCGGTGCAGGCCCGGGCCAATAGCCTGTTTGTGCCCAAGACAGCGGTGGTGAATACCGCCGAGCGCACCTACCTCATCCGGGTGGCCAATGGCCGCACCGAGCTGGTCGACGTGCAGCTCGGCGACGAAAACGCCGGCCAGGTGCAGGTATTTGGCAAGCTACGGGCCGGCGACGTGGTGCTGAAGTCGGGCAGTGAGGAGCTGGCTGCCGGCCAGCCCGTGCAGGTAGCCATGCGCTAGTCTGCCCTCAGTGCCCCGGTGGGGGCTAGCAAACAGTACCGCCCACGGGCAGGCTGCCAGGCCCCGAGGCCGGCACTATGCGGCCGTAAGTAGTAGAGCCGTAAGCAAGTTAAGGAAGATGCTAATCGCCTGCGTATTCGTACCCGGCGTCGGAAACTGGGCATCGCGCCGGCTAGTGGCCACGTGGGAGTCGGCCGAGCGCGAGCCGCCGGGTACCCGGGGGCTTACTTTTGATTGCCAGGCGCGGCCAACCCTGCGGGTGAGTTGGTGCGACAGCCTTTTTGCCCGAATGACTCCTGACTCCTCTAGTGGCCAGCCGGCCGGGCTGCTGCCCGAAGCCTTTGCCGTGCTGCCCGGTGCCCACCTGGTGCTCACGCCCGAACTGCGCATCGTGGCGGCCACCGATGCCTACCTGGCCAGCGTGCAGGCCACCCGCGCGCAGCTAGTGGGCCAGCCGCTGCCGGCGGTGTGGGGGGCCGAGCCGGGCACGCCCGCCGCCGAGGCCCTGGCTAGCCTGCGCGCCTCCTTACAGCAGGTGGCGGCCACGGGTCAGCCCCAGACCATCACAGTGCCGCAGTACCACCTGGGGGGCGCGCCAGCGGCTGGCGCCGCCCGCTATTGGGAAGCCCGCCACACGCCCATCAGCAATGCACAGGGCGAAACCACCGGCCTCATTCACAGCATACTAGACACTACCGAGCGCGAGCAGCTGCGCCAGCAGCAGCGCCTGCTGCGCCAGATACTGGGGCAGGTGCCGGCCTCGGTAGCTACCTTGAGCGGCCCCGAGCACCGGTTTTCGTTTTTCAATGAGCACTACCTGGCCCTCACCGAGGGTCGCGCCCAGCTAGGGGGTACCGTGGCCGAGCTGCTGCCCGAAGTAGTCGAGCAGGGCTTTATCGGCCTGCTCGACCGGGTGTACACCACCGGCGAACCCTTTTTGGGCAGTGAGCTCTCGATACTGCTGCACCCGGCGGCCAGCCAGCCAGCCCGTCAGCACTACCTCGACTTTGTGTATCAGCCCCTCGTCGATGAGCAAGGCCAGACGCAAGGCATTCTGGCCTTTATCGTGGACGTGACCGATAAGGTGCTGGCCCGCCGCCAGGCCGAAACCCTGCAGGCCGCCATGCTGGCCGCTACCCAACGCCAGAAAGAAGACCGCGAAAATGCGTTTCAGCTCTTCGAGCAGTCGCCGGCCGTCATTTGCCTGCTGCGCGAGCCTGAGCACCGCATCGACTACCTCAACCCGGCCTATCAGGCGCTTTTTCCGGGGCAGCGGCTGCGGGGGCAACGCCTGGCCGATGTGCAGCCCGAGGCCATGGCCTTGCTCACAATGCTCAATGGCATTTACCAGACCGGCACGGCCCGCTTTCAGGCCGAGGTGCCTATCACTATTACGCCGCTAGGGGCGCTGCCGCCCCGCACGCGCTACTTCGACTTTACCTACCAGGCCTACCGCGAGCAGGAGCGCATCGCGGGCATATCTATCTTCGGCCTCGACGTGACCGAGCAGGTGCTGGCCCGCCGCAAAGTGCTGGAGCTGAACCAGGAGCTGCAGGCCCGCAACCAGCAGCTCACGCGCACCAATGCCGACCTCGACACCTTTGTGTACACGGCCAGCCACGACCTGAAGGTGCCCATTGCCAACATCGAGGGCCTGCTCGACGCCCTGAGCCGCGCCCTGCGCAGCCAGCCGGCCCCGGCCCAGGTGCCGCACCTGCTGGGCCTCATGCAGCAGTCGGTGGCGCGCTTTCAGCAAACCATTGGCCACCTGGCCGATATCTCGCGCCTTCAGCAAGAGGGCAGCGTGCCCGGCGAGGCCAGCAGCCTGGCCGACACCCTAGCCAATGTGCAGCTCGACCTGGCCCCGCTGCTGGCCACCACGGGCGCGCAGCTCACCGCCGAGGTGGCCGCGGCCCCTACCCTGCCGCTCTCGCCCAAAAACCTGCGCTCGGTGGTGTACAACCTGCTCAGCAATGCCCTCAAGTACCGCGCCCCCGACCGTGTGCCCCTGGTGCATATTAAGAGCGAGCGCCAGGATAACGCCGTGGTGCTGCGCGTGCACGACAACGGGCTGGGCCTCGACGAGCGCCAGCAGCAGCGGCTGTTTGGGCTGTTTCAGCGCCTGCACACGCACGTCGAGGGCTCGGGCGTGGGCCTCTACATGGTGCGCAAAATCGTGGAGAACGCCGGCGGCACGGTGCAGGTGCAGAGCGAGCCGGCGGTGGGCTCTACCTTCACCGTAACGCTGCCCTGGCCCGGCGAACTTCCGGCCGCCGAACGGCTTTAAGCAGGTAGTATTTATTTCCGTATCCGTTGAAAAAGCTTTCCAGCGTACTGCTCGTCGATGACGACGCCACCACTAACTACCTCAACGAGTCGCTGCTGCGCTCGCTGCACGTCACCGACCAGCTCATTATTGCCCGCGATGGGCTGGAGGCGCTCGCCCTGCTCGAAAACGAGTGCGCGGCGCCCAGCACCTCGTGCCCGGCCCTGATTTTACTCGATGTAAACATGCCCGCCATGAACGGCATGGAGTTTTTGGAAGCCTACCAGCGCCTGCCGCGCCAGCACCAGGAAGGTATTATCATCGTGGTGCTGACGACCAGCATGAACTCGACCGACCTGGCGCGCCTCAATGAGCTGCCCATTGCGGGCATGGCCAGCAAGCCGCTGACCGAAGAAAAAATCAATACTATTCTGCAGCTGCACTTTCAGCGCCAGCTGCCCGCGGCCGATGAGCTACCCGACTAAGGGCGCCGCGGCAACTTCGTAGAAACGCCACTTTTGCCCGGCTCATCCGGCGTCCGCTCGCCGAAGCCCGACGGCTCGAAGCCATTTTTAGCAATTTCCAGATACGTGCCCGGCTGGCCGCGGCAGCCGGGCCATCGCTCGCAAGCTGTATTGCGTAAGAGGGGCTAGCCAGGGCAGTGTACATGCCCGTAGTCTGCCTCCCTGCCCTGTTCCCATGTCTGTTAGCTCTGCTTTATTATCTGTTTTTAATGCGCTGCCAGGGGCTTTTCTGCTGCTCTCGCCCGACCTCGTGGTAGAAGCCGCCAGCGACGCCTATGTGGCAGCCACGCTCACCCCGCGCGCGCAGCTGGTGGGCCGGCCGGTGTTCGAGGTTTTTGGTGATAACCCCGACACGCCCGAGGCCAACAGCGTGCGCAACCTGCAGGCCTCGTTTGCGCAGGTGCTGGCCACGGGCCAGCCGCACGAGCTGCCCCAGCAGCGCTACGACGTGCCCGACCCCGCCGCCCCCGGCCGGTTTGTGGAGCGCCACTGGCTGCCGCGCAACAGCGCGGTGCTAGGGCCCGACGGCCGCGTCGAGCACCTGCTGCACGCCGTCACCGACATTACCGACCAGGTGCGGACCCAGGCGGCGCTGCGCGAAAGCCAGACCCGCGAGCAGGTGGCCCTCAGCGACGTAGAGCGCCAGCGCGGCGAGCTGCAGCGTATTTTTGAGCAGGCACCGGTGGCTATTGCCGTGTACAGGGGGCCCGACAATATTATTGAGCTGGCCAACCCGCTGGTGTGCGAGCTGTGGGGGCGCCGGGCCGAAGACATTATCGGCAAGGGCTTGTTTGAGGCCTTGCCCGAGGTGGCCGGCATGGGCTACGAAGAGCTGCTGGCGGGGGTGCTTGCCACCGGCGTGCCTCACGTGGCCCGCGAAATGCCCGCGCAGCACGACCGCAACGGCCACCGCGAAACTGTGTACTGGAACTTTGTGTACCTGCCCGTGCGCGAGCAGGGCGACCAGATAGTGGGGGTGATGGTGGTGGCCACCGAAGTAACCGAGCAGGTAGTGGCCCGCCAACAGGTGCAAGACCTCAACCAGCAGCTAGCTACCCTCAACCAGGCCCTGCACCTGAGCAACCAGGAGCTACTCGAAAACCAGGAAGAAGTGCTGCTGGTGCAGCAAAAGCTTGAAAGCCACGTGCACGAGCGCACCCAGCAGCTGCAAGCCGCCCTGCAAGAAGCCGAGCAGCAGCGCACCCAGGTGGCGGCGCAGCGGCACCAACTGGGCCAGATACTGGGGCAGGTGCCGGCCGCCATTGCCACCCTCAGCGGGCCCGAGCACCGCTTCAGCTTTTTTAATGATACCTACCAGGCGCTGTCGGGCCACCGCACGCAGCTCGGCCAAACCGTGGCCGAGGTCTTTCCGGAGGTAATAGCGCAGGGATTCATAAGCCTGCTCGACCAGGTGTATACCACTGGCCAACCCTTCCGGGGCCAGGACACGCCGACCCAGCTGCACAACCGCACCACCGGCAAGACCGAGCAGCTGTACATAGACTTTAGCTACCAGCCCCTCGTCGACGAGCAAGGCCAGACGCAAGGCATTCTGGCTTTTATCGTGGATGTAACCGAAAAAGTGCTGGCCCGCCGCCAGGCCGAAACCCTGCAGGCCGCTATGCTGGCCGTGACCCAGCGCCAGGCCAAGGAGCGCGAAACGGTGTACCAGGTCTTTGCGCACACCCCGGCCGCCGTAGCCATTTTGCGCGGCCCCGAGCTCCGCTTCGAGTACGCCAATGCCTCTTACCAAGCCTTTTTTCCGGGCCGCCGCCTGCTAGGGCGCCCCCTACCCGAGGCGCTGCCCGAAGCACTGACCAGCGGCGAAGCCGACCGGCTGGCGCAGGTGTACCGCACGGGCAAAACCTACCTCGGCCAGGATGTAGCTGTGGAGCTCGCCCAGCCCACCGGGCCGCCCCAGGTGCATCGCTTTACCTTCACTTACCAGGCTTACTATGAAAATGGCGCTATAGTGGGCGTTTCCATCTTTGCCAATGAAGTGGCCGAGGCTGGCTAGAAAACATTCTGGGTAGCCCCTAGCCCTTTAGCTGATAGAGCCTTACTTGGCACTAGCGCTTTGTTTAGTTATCGGCTGGCAGGGGTACCTTCGCGTACGCCACGGCTGAGCTGGCAGTCGCATTGCGCGGGCCCACGATTTGGTGCTTTTGATTTTTACTATGCCTGCCTCGGCTCCGCTACCCGCTGATTTTTTTTCTGAGCATGACGTGCTGCCAGCCGTGCTGGACTTGTCGCTGGCGGGCCTAGTAGGCTACACTCCCGTTACCAATGCCGAGGGCATGGTCGTTGACCTGGCCTTTGCGTACCTCAACCCCGCTGCCCAGCGCTTGCTAGGGCTGCCAGCCCGGCCCGCCACCACCTTCGTCCAACACTTTCCGGCTAGCCTGACTAATGGCGACCTGGCCCGGCACCGTGATGCCCTGCTAGCCCCTGATGCGCAGCATTTTGAAGTAGCCTCCGGGGGGGCAGGCCCCCGCCTGCAGGCCGCCGCCCGGCGCACGGGCCAGGGCCTGCTCGTGAGCTATGCCCTGGCCGACACCCCGCCGCCCGCGCCAGCCCACGCCGAGGCCGAGCTGCAAGCGGCCGAGCTGCGCAACGTGCTGCTGCAAGCCCCCGCCATGATTTGCGTGCTTGAGGGCCCCGAGCACCGCTTTCAGTTAGTGAACCCGGCGTACCAGGCACTGGTGAGCAAGCGCCCCCTGCTAGGTCTGCCCATTGCCGAGGCCATGCCCGAGCTGGCCGGCCAGCCCATTTTTGAGCTCCTCGACGACGTCTATCGCACCGGCAACTCCTTTGTGGCCACCGAGATGCTAGTGCAGCTCGACCACCACAACACGCGCCCGGCCGAGCTGGAAAAGCGCTACTATAACTTCACTTACCAGGCCCGCCGCGACTTGCGCGGGCAGGTGGCTGGCATCTTGGTGTTTGCCTACGATGTGACGACGCAGGTGCAGGCCCGCCAGCAGGTAGAAGCCACGGCCCAGCAGCTGGCGCGCCTCAACCAGCAGCTCGATGTGTCGAACGAGGAGCTGGCTACGGCCAACGAAGAGCTACGGGCCGCCAACGAGGAGTTTTTGACCAACAACACCGAGCTGGCCCACGCGCAGCAGGCCCTGCGGGTGCTGAACGAGGAGCTCGAAGTGCGGCTGCGGGCCCGCAGCCACGATGTGCAGGCCGCCCTGCACGAAGCCGAGGAGCAGCGCGAGCAGCTGCGCCAGCAGCAGCGCCTGCTGCGCCAGATACTCGGCCAGGTGCCGGCCGCCATTGCCACCCTCGTGGGCCCCGACCACCGGTATTCATTTTTTAATGACAACTACCTGGCCCTGGCCGGAGGCCGGGCGCAGCTAGGGCAAAAAATAGCCGACCGCTTGCCCGAAATCGAGGCGCAGGGCTTTTTGGCGCTGCTCGACGAGGTGCAGGCCAGCGGGCAAGCCTACGTGGGCAACGAGGCGGCAGTGCAGCTGCGCGATGTGGCCACCGGCCAGCTGGTGCAGCGCTACCTCGACTTTGTGTATCAGCCCATTCTCGATGGCCAGGGCCAGGTGCAGGGCATCATCGCCTTTCTGATTGATGCGACCGAAAAGGTGCGGGCGCGCCAGCAGGCCACCGCGTGGCAGGCCGAGGCGCTGGCCGCCGCCCAGCGCCAGGCCCAGGCGCGCGAAGACCTGTACCAGATATTTGAACAAACGCCGGCCGCCGTGGGACTACTACGCGGGCCCGAGCACCGCATGGAGTACCTCAACCCTTCGTTTCAGGCGCTGTTTCCGGGCCGGGAGCTGCTGGGGCGCACCACTGCCGAGGCCCTGCCCGAGGCGGTGGCCCAGGGCTTTGTGGCCCTGCTCGACGGGGTGTACCAGACGGGGGAAACCTTCTTTGGCCGGGAGCTGCCACTGGCCATTACCCCGCCCGACGGCCAACCGGCCCAGACCACATATTTCAACTTTACCTACCAGCCCTACCGCGAAAACGGCGCTATCGTGGGCATCTCGGTCTTTACCTACGATGTGACGGCGCAGGTGCTGGCCCGCCGCGAGGCCGACCAGCAGCGCGGGCTGCTGCACACGCTCTTTATGGATGCGCCGGCGCCCATTGCCATTCTCGACGGGCCTAGCCATGTATACCAGCTCGTAAACCCGGCCTACCAGCAGATATTTCCGGGCCGGGCGCTGGCTGGGCGGGCCGTAGCGGAGGCCCTGCCCGAGCTGGCCGACACGGCCGTGCCCGGCCTGCTAGCCCGCGTGTATGGCACCGGCGAGCCCTTTGTGGCCCAGGAGCTGCCCTTGCAGCTGGCCCGCCATGAGGGCGCTGCGCTGCAGGAGCTGTTTTTTAATTTTACCTACCAGCCCCGCTACAACGCACTGGGCCAGATAGATGGCATCCTGGTGTTTGCCTACGAGGTAACCGACCAGGTGCGCGCCCGCCGGGTGGTAGAAGAAAACCGCCAGCAAGCCCAGGCCCTGGCCGATGAGCTGGCAGCTACCAACCTACGCCTGCGCCGCACCAATGCCGACCTCGACACCTTCGTGTACACGGCCTCGCACGACCTGAAATCGCCCATTACCAACCTCGAAGGGCTTTTTACGGCCCTGCGCCAGCAGCTGCCGCCCGAGGCGCTGCAGGCCCCGCTGGTGCCGCGCCTGCTCTCGATGATGGACGACGCGGTGGGGCGCTTTCGCGAAACGCTGGCCCACCTCACCGATGTGTCGAAGCTGCAGCAGGCCGACGGTACCCCCGCCGAGGCCGTAGACCTGGCCGCGCTGGTGCGCGCCGTGCGCCTCGACCTGGCCATTGACCTGGCCGCCGCCGGCGCTAGCCTCACCGTGGAGGTAACCAGCTGCCCCACGGTGCACTTCAGCGCCAAAAACCTGCGCTCGGTGGTGTACAACCTGCTCAGCAACGCCATCAAGTATCGTGCCCCCGACCGGCTGCCCCAGGTGGCGCTGCGCTGCCGCCGCGCCGAGGGCCAGGTGCTACTCGAAGTGCAAGACAATGGCCTGGGCCTCGATGCCACCCAGCAAAGCAAGCTCTTCGGCATGTTCCGGCGCCTGCACTCGCACGTCGAAGGCTCGGGCGTGGGCCTCTACATGGTGAAGCGCATGGTCGAAAATGCCGGGGGCACCATCACGGTGCAGAGCCAGCCCGGTGTGGGCTCGACGTTCACGGTAGCACTACCGGGCTAGCGGCCGGGGCCTCGCTAAAAATGATAAAGCTCATGTTGACGCATGACCGGGCGCATTTTATCGCCCTGGGGTACGTCCGAGCTTTCGGGCGTATTCTGGGGGCCTAGCCGAGCGGTGGCGCCGGCCCTTGGGGTACCAGGCGGGCTTTGCTGGCCCAGCTTGTCGCACGCTATCTGCCTTCTAAGCTATGAAATACCGTTTTTTAGCCGCGCTGGGGCTGTTGCCCCTACTAGCCCTGCACCCGGCCGGCACGCCCCCCTGCCGGGTGCAACTGTTGCTCAGCCAGCAGGGGCAGCTGCTGCGCGTCACGGGTACTTGCCGCAGCCAGCTCGACCAGGCCGCCCACTACCGCTACGAGCTGCGGGCCCTGCGCCAGGGGCCGGGCCGGCCCGCCCACACCTCGCAGCGCGGCAGCTTTGAGCTGCCCGCCCAGCAGCAGGTAGCGCTGGCCCAGCTAGGCCTGCACATAGGCACGCTACGCCACTACCGCCTACGGCTACTGGTATTCGACGCCACCGGCCGGGCCATTGCCCAGGACTCGGCCACGCACTAAGTGCCGGCCCGCCTCGCCGGGGCCGCCACTTAGTCAAACAGCGCAGCTATCTGGCCTAGCTGGCGGGGCGCCAGGATGGTAATGGCGCTGCCGCGGGTGGCCAGCAGGCCCTCGTGCCGGAACTCGGACAGCATGCGGGTAGTGGTTTCCTTGGTAGTGCCCATGAGGGCACCCAGGTCTTCACGGCTGATGGCGATGGTGAAGGGCTGGCCCGCCGCTTCGGCCGGGTGGTAGGTACGCAGCAGCAGGAGCAAGGCCTCGGCCAGGCGCTCGCGCACAGGCTTGTAGGCCAGGTGCAGCATGCGCTCGGCCACATCGCCCAGGTTGGCAGCCAGCAGCTGCAGCAGCGCGCCGCTAAAGTGCGCGTTGGCCTCAATTTGGTGGGCAATAACGGACTTACTAATCAGACATACAATGCAGTCGGTCAAGGCAATGGCCGAGGTGGCGTGCACGCTGCCGGCCACCAGGGCGCGGTAGCCCAGCACATCGCCGGGCCGCACCAGGCGAATAATCTGCTCCTTGCCGTCGCCCCCCGATTTGGTAATCTTCACCCGCCCCTCGTGCACGCAGTAGAGCCCCGCGGGCCGGGTGCCTTCACTAAAAATAGGTTGGCCGGCGCGGTAGTGTTGGCTGTATTTGTCTTGGGCAATGGCGTCAATATCGGCGGCGGGGCAGCAGCTTAGCAGGTTGTGCTGGCGGCTAGGGCAGTCGTGGCAGTCGGGGGTAGCTTGTCGGAGCATAGCAGGGTGGTGAAGATGAGCGGCGTAGGTAGAATGTGCAGGCCCGGAAACCAAGTGCCTAGTTGGCCCGGCGGCCCGGCGGGTGGTAAAGCGCCCGAAACGCTTCGGCGCGGCTGATTTTGCCATTGAGGTAGCGCTGCAGGCGCTTGCGGCTGCTAGCCGGCAGCGGCGACCCGCACACGGCCTGGCAAAGCAGGGCATTTTCAACCTCGCGCAAGCGCGCCGCATACGCGCGCTCTTCGGCCGCCGACTGAAAGGAGCGCGGGGCAAAATCAAACTGCAGCGCCGCGCTGAGATACGGTAAAGTCATGTTTTCAAGAAGCTGAAGAGCGAGTATCTGCAGCTGCCTGGCCCAGGCTGGTCCCTTCCCAGCGCCTGCCCCCAATAAGCCGGGCAAGCGCCTCACCGGCTGGCACTTTGATTGCCGGCCGGCTCAAAGCAGCTGCTTCTTAAAGGTAGCTTTACTACCCGACGGGGCCAGCCCCGATAAGCGAACGGGCTTCCTTGCTATCCAGAAGCTCGTGCATCTTGTGTTAAGCGCCTGGGTACTGCCGGGGCCGGGGGCCTACAGGCTGCGCAACGAGTGCAGCAGTTCGTCTTGGTAAGACTTGGCCAGGGGCACCTCATGGCCCGCCAGCGTGAGCACGTTGTCCTCGATGCAGTCGATGAGCCTGGTATTGACGATGTAAGAGCGGTGCACTCGCCGAAAGTAGGCGAAGGGCAGCCGCTCGGCGATGCGCTTGAGGGTATAGTGCACGATGAACTTTTGCCGAGCCGTCACCAGCACCGAGTAGGTCGACATGGCCTCGATATAAAGCACTTCCTTAAAATCGAGCCGCACCAACCGGTTGTTTACCTTCACAAACAAGTCGTGGCTACCAGGCTCGGCTTCGGCCTCGGGCAGCGTGTGGGGCACCAGCTCGGGGCTAGCCACCGGCCGCAGCTGCCGAATGGCCTCTTGCAAGCGCGGGTACTCAACGGGTTTGAGCAGGTAGTCGGCCACGTGCAGGTCAAACGCATCGAGGGCATAATCGCGGTGGCTGCTGACGATGATAACGGCCGGGTGCGGCTGGCCTAGCTGCCGCATGATGTCGAGCCCCGATAGCCCGGGCATTTCTACATCGAGCAGCAGCACGTCTATCCCGGTGTGGGTTTGTAAAAAGCGTAGCGCCTCGTGGGCATCGGTAAACGAGGACACCAGGCGCAACTCTTTGGTGAGCCTAACTAAATGCTCCAGAAGGTAGAGGTCTATCTCGTTATTATCGATAATGACGCAGGTAGCAGCGGCAGTAGACATAGGCCCAAACGCTTAGTTGCCCGTAAGATACCTACTTTCCAGTCATGAAAATCAAGTGAATGCCTCTCACCCCTGCCCACGAGCCACGCAGGCCCTAGCAGCAATCACTCTATCAAGCAAATTATTGCGAATCAGCAGCTTTCTATCAAGCTACCTAGAAGCAGGTATTTTTTGCTAACCCCGCCACCAGGCAGCCGGCAGGCTTAGCGTGGTGTAGTGGCAACCGGCGCCGCGGCCGTGCCCAAGTGGCTGCGGCTGAGCAGGTACTGATGCCGCCACAGCACCCAGGCCAGCCCAATGGCCGCGGTCACGATAAGCAGCGTGTACACAATACGGTCTTGGCGAATAAGGATTTCGGTGCGTTTCATGAGCGGGCGCGTAATCGAACCACACTCTTAACGCAAGGCCCGGCAGGCAGGTTGCCGGGCTAGCTCACCCCGAGGCTGTGCTGCAAGTTTAGCAGTACAGCCTCTATCTGGTCGGCCAGGGTATTGATGCGGTCGAGGCCGGCACGGGCCTCCTCAATCTGGCCGCGCTGGTAGCGGGCCACGAGTTCCTGGCCCGTGCGCAGCTGCTGCTGCAGCAGACGCTCGGCCTCGTGTACCTCGGGCCGGGTGCCATGGCTAGGCTTGAGCACCGTTTGCAGCCACTGGCCCAGCGGGCTTTCGGCGGGCGAAAACAGGCTGGGCTCGGCCTCGCGCACCCCGTAAAGCACCGAGCGCAGCCGCGACTTAAACAACACCTGCTTGACGCGGGCCTGCTGAAAGTCGAAGGAAGAAAGTGCCATAAGGGGAATAAAAGCGAGAAGTTGGGCAGTGAACACCGATTCGCCAGCCGATTGCTAGGGTATGCCCGGGCCGCCCAGGCACCGGGCACGCAGCTCAGTAAGCGCGCCACGGGCATGCAATGGGTCAGTCACTTCCGCCACCCAAACCACGATATATGCCGGTTGGTTCTGTTGCTGCCCCGGCAGCAGGGCGTAGTTTACGTAAACTGCGGGCAATTAGCTTCTACGCTCGCCGCCCAGACAGGCGCTAGTAACTTGCGCGCCTATGGCTGATTCTTTGGGGGGACCTTGCTAGCTGCCCCTGGCGTTGCGCGGGTGCCCCTGCCACCCGCAGCCAACAGCACTAGCTATAGTTAGAGTTTGAGAAGACTTTCACTGACCACTGTCTGGCTGGCAGGGTACCTAATCAGTTAATAAAGCGGCACCACTAGGCTTACAACGACCGCCCAAGGGGCGAGACAACTGCCTAGCGGCCGGGAAAGCCTCAACGCTCCGTTCATTTTCCGCTATGCCTTCCTGGCCATCCACGGTGCCCTGCTGCTATCGGCTACCCACCGTTTTACCCTAGCGTGCCGGGGCTACCTTTGCCGCTATGCCACTTCTCGAAGTTCTTTCCAAGGCCCAGCAGCGGCAGTTTTGCGCTCTACCTCACCGCTTGCATCGCCACGAGCCGGCCTACATCGGCCCGCTCGACAATGAGGTCGAGGCTGTGTTTGACCCGGCCAAAAACAAGCTCTTCGCCGCCGGCGGCCAGGCCCAGCGCTGGCTGCTCACCGATGCGCAGGGCGCGGTTATCGGGCGCATCGCGGCGTTTGTGAATGTGCTTACGGCTACTGTCGCCGATGCCACGCTGCCCACGGGCGGGCTAGGCTTCTTTGAGTGCATTAATGACCAGGCAGCCGCCAACCAGCTCTTTGACGTGGCCTGCGACTGGCTGCGGGAGCGCGGCATGCTGGCTGTGGATGGCCCCATCAACTTCGGCGACCGCGACCGGTTCTGGGGCGTGCTCATCGATGGCTTCGACCGCGAGCCCAACTACGGTATGTTCTGGCATCCAGCTTATTATCAGGGCTTGTTTGAGAATTACGGCTTTCAGCTCTACTTCAAGCAGTACACCTGCCACCGGCCAGTAGCGATGCCGCTGCACCCCAGCTTTCACCAAAAGCTGGCCACCTTCGAGGCCGACAGCCACTACCGCTTTGCCTACGCCCGCAAGGCCGAGCCGGGGAAGATGGCCCAGGATTTTCACCACGTGTATAACCTGGCCTGGGGCCGCCATGCAGGCGTAAAGCCCATGACCCTGGACCAGGCGCGCCACCTCGTGCGCGAGATGAAGCCCGTTATCGACGAGCGCTTGCTCGCCTTCGCCTACCACGACGACGAGCCGGTGGCTTTCTTCCTGAACCTGCCCGAGCTGAATCAGATTTTCAAGCACATCGGCCACCGCCTCGACCTGCTGGGCAAGCTGCGCTTTGTGTGGCAGCAGTGGCGCTATATGCGGCGCCCCGATAAGAAAGTGCTCGGCATCATCTACGGGGTGATTCCAGAGTTTCAGGGCAAGGGCGTAGACCTGGCGCTGATTACCTGGACGCAAGACCGCTTTTTAATGGCGGGCTACGAAAACATCGAGATGAACTGGATTGGCGACTTCAACCCCCGCATGCTCGTGACCACGCGCAGCATCGGCGCCAAAATCATCAAAACCCACGCCACCTACCGCAAGCTGTTCGTAGACCGGCCCTTCGAGCGCTATCCTATTATCCGCTGAGCAGCGTTAATAACTTGAAACAGAACGTCCTGCTAGGTGCACCTAGCAGGACGTTCTGTTTCAAGTGCTCCGTTTGCGAAACGTGGCATCCAGCGCCAGCACCTGGGGCAGCACCAGCTGCGAGTCGTCGTTATAGACTACGTAGTCGGCCCTAGCCAGCTTTTCGTCCTCGCTCAGCTGCTTGTCCATAATGGCTTGTACCTCGGCGGCCGAGCGGTGGCCGTCGCGCCGCAGCACGCGGGCAGCGCGCACCTCGGCCGGCGCAAATACCGTGATGATGCCATCGAGCCCACGATAAGAGCCTGATTCGTAGAGCAACGCAGCTTCCTTCAGTACATACGGCTGGCCAGCGGCCGCCAGCGCAGCTGCCCAGGTAGCAAAGTCCTCGCCCACGCGCGGGTGTACCAGCGCGTTGAGCCGGGCTAGCTGCGCGGCATCGTTAAAAGCGACCCTAGCCAGATAAGGCCGGTTGAGCTGGCCCGCCGCATCGTAGGCCTCAGTGCCAAAAGCCTCCTGCAGCTGCGCACGCAGCACCAGGTCGCTGGCCATCACGTATTTGGCCCGGCTGTCGGAATCATATACCGGCACCCCTAGCGCGGCAAAAACCCGCGCCACCACGCTCTTGCCTGAGCCAATACCACCGGTGATGCCAATGCGAAGCATAGCTTTTTACTTAAGTACTTAATCGGTTGTCCTTGCGCGCCTGCGAAGCAGTCTTTCCTAGATGTCTGGCTTCGTTGGATTTCTACCCAAGCTATTCGAAAAGATTGCTTCGCAAGCTCGCAAGGACGGCCGATTTTCAATCTAAATTTCTACTTGCCAGCGAGTCGCTGCCCGGCACCAGGTAGTACGTGGCCGAGTCGGCAGGCAGGCGCACCAGGCGCACAGTACCCAGGGCCCGGCGCAACGGGGGGCGCAGCGGCGAGCGCAGGGGCGGCGTGCCCGGCAGGCGCAGGCGCACCTCGGCGGGCTCGCGGTGCAGGCCCACGGCCCGGCTTAGCAGGCGCCAGCCATTGCCGCGCACCTCTACCGCCACGCTAGGAGGCAGCAGGCGCGCGGGGTGGTAGCGCTGGGCATTGTAGCGCCAGCGCACCGGATAATTGAGCGAGGCGGTGTAGCTATTGCTGAGCGAGCGCAGCATCCACAACGTGCTGGCAATCAAGAAGCAGGCTATCACGGCGCGGTAAAAGCTCGGCTCGCGGCCTACCAGCGGGCGCAGCAGGCGGCGCAGCACCTGGCTAGCCCGGCCGCTGGCAGCGGGGGGCGGCGCGGGCCTCATACTAGCTGGCAGCAGGCGCAGGGCTGTCGGGCGCGGCCGAGGTGCCGGCCACGCGGGCAATGGCCGTGCGGTCGAAGCGCAGGCGCTGGCCGCGCTCTACTTCGAGCAGCACCGTTTCGGGGCCTACCTCCACCAGCAGGCCGTGCAGGCCGCCGATGGTGACCACGCGCGTACCCTTCACCAGCGACTCGCGGAAGGCCTTGGCCTCGGTGGTTTTGCGCTGCTGGGGCCGAATCATGAAGAAGTACAGCACCAGGCCAATGGCCACCGGGAAGATTAGCTGCATGAGGCCACCGCCAGTTGCAGCAGCCTGAAGCAGAAGAGTAAGAAAAGTCATGAGATAAGTCTGGTAAAGCGTAGAAAACGCCGGGTTGGCAAAGGCCAAAAATAAGGGGCCGCAAGGTAGCCTGGCCAGCGCATTTTAGGCGGCGAGGGCCCTAGCGGGCGCCATAGCCGCTTACTGCGGCGTGAGCACGTTGCCTTTAATGTAGATGGTCGTAATGCTGGGCTGCGTATTGGCCCGCACGTTCACTTGCTTGCTGATGAGGCCCTGCTTGCCGTGGCTGTCGAACTGCACGAGCATTTCGCCGGTGGCGCCGGGCGCTACGGCTTCCTTGGTCCAGCTAGGGGTGGTGCAGCCGCAGCTGGCGGTGGCATCGGCAATGAGCAGCGGCGTTTTGCCGGTGTTCGTGAACTTGAAGGTGTGCTGCACCTTGCTATTGGGCTGAATATCACCGAAATCAAATTGCTTCTCGGCGAAAGTCAGCACGGGCGCGTTGGGGTTGGGCGCCTCGGTATCGCTGGCCACGTTGGGGTTGTCGATGGTGGGGTTGGCCTTGGCATCGGCGGCCGCCTCGTCGGCGGCGGCATTCATGCCCTGGGTGCCGGCTTCGGTTTTGTCGCGGTTGCAGCCGCCCAGCAGCAGGGCAGCCACGGCAAAGGAGTAGAGGGTAGAACGCAGCATATACAAAGCACCCGGCACCGCCGCTAGGGCCGCGCCGGGTGGTTTAAATTGAAAATCGGTTACTTCAGCTTGTCGATGATGTGCTGGGCAAACTCGGTGGTCGAGGCCCGGCCGCCCAGGTCGCCGGTGCACTGCTCTTTCACCAGCAGCGTCTCGTTCAATGCGTTTTCGATGCGCGTGGCGTACTCTTTTTCGCCGAGGTGCTCGAGCATCATCAGCGCCGAGCGCAGCAGGGCAGTGGGGTTGGCTTTGCCCTGGCCGGCAATGTCGGGGGCCGAGCCGTGCACGGCTTCGAAGATGGCCATGTCGTCGCCAATATTGGCGCCGCTTACCACCCCTAGCCCGCCCACGAGGCCGGCGCAGAGGTCGGAGAGGATGTCGCCAAACAGGTTGGTGGTCACAATCACGTCGAACTGCTGGGGCTTATTCACCAGCTGCATGCACATGTTGTCGATGATGCGGTCGTCGTAAAAGGTCACCTCCGGAAACTCGGCGGCGGCTTCGCGGGCGGCATCCAGCATGAGCTTGCCGGCATTCTTGAGGATATTGCCCTTGTGGGCCATCGTTACGTGCTTGCGGCCGTGCTTGGCGGCGTAGGCGAAGGCAGCACGGCAGATTTTGCGGCAGCCCTGCACCGTAACGCGGCTAATGGAATCGGCAATGCCCAGGCGGTCGTCATATACCTCCAGGCCGGCGTAGAGGCCCTCAGTATTCTCGCGAAACAGCACCAGGTCGATGCCCGTGAAGGGCGTATTGATGCCGGGCGTGGTCTTGGCCGGGCGCACGTTCTGGTACAGGTCGTACTTCTGGCGCAACGTAATGTTTACACTGCGAAACCCTTTTCCTACGGGCGTGGTCACGGGGCCTTTGAGGCCCACGCGGGTGCGTTCCAGCGAGTCGAACAGCGTTTGGGGCAGCAGGGAGCCGCTTTCGGCCAGGGCCGTTTCGCCGGCATTGTGGGTTTCCCACTGCACAGGCACCTGGGCAGCGGTAAAGATGTCGACAACGGCACGCGTAATTTCCGGACCGATACCATCGCCGGGAATAAGGGTTACGAGATGCATAAAAAAGGTGGTAACAGAAAAATAGGGAGTGGCGGAAAGCAGACGGGTGCGGTGGGGCTAGCCCCACCGCACCCGTCTGCTTTTTAGTTGATGGCGCGCCGCGAGTTGATTTGGCTGATGAGCTGGTCAACGTCGCCGAGCAGCTGCTCGGCCTTGCTTTTGGCGTCCTGAATTACGCGCTGGCCCTCGCTCTTGGCCGACGACGGGGTGTTGTCGCGGCTCGTGACGAGGCTCTCGGTGAGGTCGGCCAGCACCGAGCGGTACTTCTCGAGCTGGTAGCTGAGCCAGGAGCGGGTTTCGCGGCCGGTTTCGGGCGCGTAGAGCAGGCCGATAGCGGCCCCTACCAGGGCGCCGCCCGTGAAGCACAAGATACCGGTGGTGGTTTTGCTAGCCATTGGAGAGGAAGGGTAGTGAGAGAAAAAGAATTAGAAGAAAAAGGCTATTGGTTGTCGAGCAGGCCGCGGCCCGACTTGCGGATTTCGCCGCTTGCGGCCAGGTCCTGGGCCAGCTTATCCAAAATGCCGTTTACGAATTGTTTGCTCTTTGGGGTGCTGTATAATTTGCTGATTTCGATGTACTCGTTGATGGTCACCTTCACGGGGATGCCGCGGAAGAGCTGCATCTCGCACAGCGCCATCTTCAGAATGATTTTATCCAGCAAAGCTACCCGCTCCACGTCCCAGTTCTGGGTCGATTCGGCGATGAGCTTTTCCGACTTGGCATCATCGGCTAGGGTCTGCTTGTAGAGCGTTTCGGCGAAGTCGCGGTCGTCCTGCCAGTTGGCGCTCAGGTTCATGAGCTCCTGTTTTTCGTCAGCCGCGTAGGGCAGCATTTTCAGGGTTTTGAGCACCAGGTTGCGCACGATGGGCCGGTTCTCTTCCCAGTTCAGGTCGTTGCTTTCGAGCCAGCGCGGCAGCGCTTCACCCTTGAATACGAAGTCTTTGTAGAGGTGGCGCACCAGCTCCATATCGGTTTCGTAGTCGGTTTCGGCTAGGCCCGTATTTTTGCCTGCTAGGTAGGCCTGCACGGCTTCGTCGGGCTTCATTTCCTTTTGCCAGGCGTCGCGCAGGGCTTCTAGCTCCTCGCTATCCGTCCATTGCAGCTTGCGCTTGATGGTGGTTTGCAGCAGCTGCTCGTTTTCCTTGAGCTTGGCAAAAGCGGCGTTTTCAAACAGCCTAGCGGTGCCTTGCGGGTCGAAGCGGGGGCCAGTGAAGCGGCGGGCTTCGCGCTCGTTATCCTCCGTAATAATCTGGAGCAGCGCCTGCGGCATATTGAGCAGGTGCAGGTACTGGTCGTGAATGCTCTCGGCGCCGTGCAGCAATTGCCCGCCGTAAAAAGCGCCTTCCTTGTTCACCAGGCGCTCGTAATACTCGATGGCACCCTTCACGGCGGCGGCCACTTCCTTGTCGTCGGAGCCCGACTCGGGCAGCTCGCCGGTGCGGTGCCAGTCGCGCAGCTGCGCTTCGCCCAGCTTGCGCTGGCCTTCGAGCAGGCGGCGGTCGGGGGCCACATCGGCGGTAAGGTCGGGCTCAAAAGCCGCCGCAATGCGGTCCTGGGCCAGCAGCAAGTCGGCGGCTACCGCTTGCTGATAGGCGTAGAGGGCCTGCATGACTTTGATGCGGAGAAGACGGCGGTTTAGCATGTTTTTGGGCTGTTAGCTTTTAGCTGTTGGCTATTAGCTTTTTCCGTTGGGTTGCTTTCGTTAAAAAACTAACAGCCAACAGCTAAAAGCTAACAGCTGTATTAATACGTTGATTTAACCCGGCCCACGCTTTCGATGCGCTCCTGGGCCTGGCGGATGGCAGCCGCCTGGGGGTGGCTGTGGTCCTGCTCGGCGCGGTCGAGCACCTGCAGGGTGTAGTCGTAGATTTTTTCGGTTTGGGCGAGGGCGCCCTCGCGGGTGCTGCCCGTTATTTCGGAATACACGTTGATGAGGCCGCCGGCATTAATGAGGAAGTCGGGCGCATACACGATGTTGCGGCGCACCAGCTCAGGGCCGTGCTCGTCTTCGCGAGCCAGCTGGTTGTTGGCCGAGCCAGCGATGACGCGGCACTTGAGGCGGCCGATGGTGTCATCGTTGATAGTAGCCCCTAGCGCGCAGGGCGAGTAGATGTCTACGTCCTGGTCGTAAATCTCTTCCAGGCCCACTACTCGGGCGCCGAAGCGGCTGGCCGCTTCGTAGGCGCGCTCCTCGTAGTAGTCGGTCAGCACGAGGCTAGCCCCTTCTTTTTGCAGATACTCAAGCAGGTAGGTACCCACGTGGCCCACGCCCTGCACCGCGATGCGCTTGCCAGCCAGGCTATCCGAGCCGAAGGCTTTTTTGGCGGCGGCCTTCATGCCCATGTAAGTACCGTAGGCCGTCACCGGCGAGGGGTCACCCGAGCCGCCCATGCTCTCGGGCAGGCCAGCTACGTGCTTGGTTTCCATCCGGATGTACTCCATGTCCTTGGTGGTCATGTTCACATCCTCAGCCGTGATATACTTGCCGTTCAGGTTGTTGACGAAGCGGCCAAACTTGCGCAGTAGCGCCTCATTCTTCAGTTTTTTGGCATCGCCGATGATGACAGCCTTGCCGCCGCCCAGGTTCAGGCCCGAAATGGCGGCCTTGTAGGTCATGCCGCGGCTCAGGCGCAGTACGTCGCGCAGGGCCTCGGCTTCGGTGGCGTAGTGCCACATGCGGGTGCCGCCCAACGCGGGGCCTAGCACCGTGTTGTGGATACCGATAATGGCCTTGAGGCCAGTTTCGTGGTCGTAGCAGTACACCACTTGCTCGTGCTGAAATTCGGCCACCTGCTCAAAAATGGAGCTGGTGGCCTGGGTTGGCGCGTCGAGTACCATAGGGTTAAAAAGGAAAAATGGGTGGGAATGGGAGGGAAGAGTGGGGTGTAACTTTGTTTACGTGCTATCCTGGCTTTGAAGCCGTTTGTCAGGCGCAGCGGGCATTCGCCCGCGAAGCCTAACAAACGGAAACAAGGACGGCCGCGACGCCGTTGCGGCCACAAAAGTACCCGTTTTTTTTCGGTTGAGGCCCGGTTTTCCGGTCCTAGCCCCTCCCCTGCCTATGCCCACCCGCGCCCTGGTTGCCGTCAATCCGCATATTTTTCACTACAAATGGCATTTTCTCGGCGGAGTGCTATTCGTGATTTTGAGCACACTACTGACCATTTTTCCGGCTCAGCTCGTGCGCTACTCCTTCGATTTGGTCAATGAGGGCATCGACCTCTACCACCTCTACGCCGGCACGCAGGCGCAGGCGGGTGTGTACCAGGCATTTGGGCGCAACGTGCTGTTCTACGGCATGCTCATCATCCTGCTAGCCCTGCTGCGGGGCATCTTTTTGTTCTTCATGCGCCAAACGCTCATTGTGATGTCGCGGCGCATCGAAAACGACCAGAAAAACCAGATTTACCAGCACTACCAGTCGCTGCCGCTGGCCTTCTACCGCCGCCACAGCACCGGCGACCTCATGTCGCGCATTTCCGAAGACGTGGGCCGCGTGCGCATGTACCTAGGGCCGGGCATCATGTATTTCCTGCAGCTCGTGCTGCTATTCGTGCTGGTAGTGCCGCTCATGCTCCTGGTGAATGTGAAGCTGACGGTGCTCACGCTGTTGCCACTGCCCATCTTGTCGGTGAGCATCTTCTACGTCAACAACCTGATTGAGAAGAAGTCAGATGACATCCAGAAGGCTCTGGCGGCCATGACGACCTTCACCCAGGAAGCGTTTTCGGGCATTCGGGTGCTTAAGTCGTTCGTGCGCCAGCAGGATTCCTACGAGCAGTTCCAGGTTTCGACCAATGAGTACAAGGACAAGTCGTTGAGCCTCAATTTTGTCAACTCGCTGTTCTTTCCGCTTATCCTGTTTCTGGTAGGCATCAGCACCATCGTCACGGTCTGGATAGGCGGGCAGGAGGTTATCCGCGGCACCATCACCACGGGCAGCATCGCCGAGTTTATTATCTACGTCAACCTGCTGACCTGGCCCGTGACGGCGCTCGGCTGGACGTCGTCGCTGGTGCAGCGCGCCGAGGCCTCGCAGGCCCGCATCAACGAGTTTCTGGATGAGAAAACCGACATTATTTCGCGCCAGAATATCAAGCAGGAAATCACTGGCGACATTGTGTTCGACCACGTTACGTTCACTTACCCCGACACCGGCATCAAGGCCCTGCGCGACGTCAGCTTCCGCGTGCGGCCGGGCCAGACCCTAGCGGTGATTGGCAACACCGGCTCGGGCAAAAGCACGATTGCGGCGCTGCTCTGCCGCCTCTACGACGTGACGAGCGGCGACATCCGGATAGATGGCACCGACGTGCGCGACTACGCGCTCACTAGCCTGCGCGAGCAAATCGGCTACGTGCCGCAGGACGTGTTTCTGTTTTCGGACAGTATTCGCAACAACATCAACTTCGGCCTCGACCAACCCGACGAGGCGCGCATGGAGCAGGCCGCCCGCGATGCCGATGTTTACGACAATATTATTCGCTTTCCCGAAGGCTTTGATACCAAGGTGGGCGAGCGCGGCATCACGCTCTCTGGCGGCCAGAAGCAACGTGTGAGCATGGCCCGCGCCCTCGTGAAGGAGCCCAAAATCCTCATTCTCGACGACTCGCTCTCGGCCGTCGATACGAAGACCGAAAACGCTATTCTCGACAGCTTGCAGCGCGTGATGAAAAACCGCACCAGCCTCATCATTTCGCACCGCGTGAGCTCAGTAAAGCTGGCCGACGAAATACTCGTACTCGACGATGGCCAGATAGTGCAGCACGGCACCCACGCCGCCCTCATGGCCCAGCCCGAGGGCCTTTACCGCGCCCTCTACGAGCGCCAGCTCCAAGCCGAGGCGACGGCCTCCTGAACAGCCTTAACGGCAATTATTAGCCTAGCCAACCATGGAAAAGCCCCGCAACAAGCTATTGCGGGGCTTTTACTTATGCGTAATGCCGTTGCCAGCGGAAGCCAGCTATTGCAGCTGTATCAGCTTGGTGCCTTTTTTCTCGCCGGCGGTGCAGCGCACCACGTAGGGGCCAGCGGGCAGGGCGCCCACGCGCATCACGGTAGGCGTGGTACCTACCATTACCGTTTTGGTGAGGACCGGATGGCCCTCCTTGTCGTTGATTTCGAAGCGCGTAGGGCCAGGCGCATCGCAGCGCACGGTAAGCGTATGCGCGATGGGGTTCTGGTCAGCCTTGATTTTCAGCGCATTTGGGTCGGGTGCTGGTGTTACGGGGGCTAGCGCGATAGGCGCGGCCGTGCCCGGTGCTGCTGCGGGCGCAGCAGTGGCAGCCGCCGGGCTAGCCGGAGGCGTAGTTTGGGCTAGAAGCCCGAGCGGAGCCAATACCATGCCCGCGACTAGTGTAAGTACTGATTTCATAAGGCAACGTAGAATAGCCGGATTTCTGGGTTAGATGATTTAGCCGGGTAAAGATACAGTAGCACGAAGTATGCCACTTCATCGGCTCTACAGTAGTTTTTTAGTGGCTGCTAGCTACGCTCTTAGCATTATTTTTGGCTCCTGATGCACAAAAACCTTGCGACATCTTGCGAAAATGTGATGCAATTCCCTACCTTTGCAACTCCAAATGCCCTCGGGGTGTAGCGTAGCCTGGTATCGCGCCAGCATGGGGTGCTGGAGGTCGTAGGTTCGAATCCTGCCACTCCGACCGAGGAGCAAGTTTGCCCCACGAAAAAGCCTCTGACCTCCGGGTCGGAGGCTTTTTTAGGCCAACTTTCCCCATTTGGATTTCCCGACGCGGAGCCGCCCCATCGGCACCGCATCATTTTCGGGGTGTAGCGCAGCCCGGTAGCGCGCGTCGTTCGGGACGACGAGGCCGTAGGTTCGAATCCTGCCACCCCGACTTCTGAAAAGCCTGACTCTGACCGAGTCGGGCTTTTTTATGTACTGCGGGCAGCGCGTCCGGAGCCCGCGCCGAAAAGCCAGGGTAGTTTTGCAGCCGCCCGAGCGTAAAGCCACGCCCCCACACCCTCCGTTCCTACCTGATAACAAACATCTTATGCGTAACCCTACTTTCTGGACGCGAGCGATGTGGCCCCTGCTGGCTGGGCTGGTGCTGCTGCACGCGGCGCTCTACAACGGGTTTCCGCTGGTAACATCCGACACGGGTACTTACCTGGTGAGCGCCCTAGAGCTGAAGGTGCCTATTGACCGGCCCGTAACCTATGGGCTGTTTGTACGGTTCACCAGCCTGTGGGGCTGGTCGGTATGGGGAGCGGTATTTGGGCAGTGTCTACTGCTGGGAGTGCTACTGCTGCGTTACATCCGCGAGTTTGCGCCACGGCTGACGCACCCAGCGGGCCGCCTTGCCCTGCTGGTGCTGGCCATGTGGGCCACGGGGGTGTCGTGGTTCAGCTCGCAGCTGATGCCTGATATTTTTACGGCCATCGGCATGCTGGCGCTGGGGCTGGTACTGCTGGGCCGCTGCCGCAGCGGCTGGGAAGTGGGCGGCTGGCTAGGGGTGGCCTTTGGGGCCGAGCTCTGCCACTCCTCCAACCTAGTTTCGTTCAACCTGCTGGTACTGGTGATGGGCCTGGTCGCTTGGCTAACCTCAGCTACCGGGCCGACGTGGCTGCCGCGGCGGCGCTGGGCCCTGACCCTAGCCGTGACGCTGGCTGGCTGGCTGGCCCTGCCCACGCTGCACGCCGCGCTGGGCGGGGGCTTCACTATCGTGCGGGCCTCGCCTGCCTTCCTGATAGCCCGACTTAGCGAGTCAGGGGTGCTGGAGCGGTTTCTTGACCACGAGTGCCAGGGCCCAGCCACCTACAGCCTGTGCAAATACCGCGACAAATTGCCCGAGGACGCTATGGGCTTTATGTGGGGTACTAACACGCCCATGCAGCTGGCGGGCGGTATGGAGGCCACCCGCGACGAGTACCGCACTATTATTAGTCGGATATTGTGCTCGCCGCGCTACTACCCTGCCCTGGCTTGGACGGCCACGCAGGCCACGCTGCGCCAGCTTACGCACGTGGGCCTGGGCGACGGCCTGGGACAGTACCGCGAAAATACCGCTCCCTTTTGGCCCATGCGCGCCTTTCCCTACGAACTGAAGACCTACTTGTCATCGATGCAAAACCACGGGCAGCTTGAGTTTGGGCAGCTTAGCGAGCGGGTCGGGCTTGCCTACCTGCTGGCGGTGGTAGCGGGCCTGGGCGGCCTGGCCAGCCGCGCCGCGCGGCAACGGCTAGGGCCGGGCGCGGTCACCTGGCTTGTTCTGGTAGGCACGGCGCTGGTGGTCAATGCTTTTGCTACCGGAGCCGTGGCCAATGTGTATGACCGCCTGCAAGCTCGTATGGCATGGTTGCTGCCGTTTACGGTGCTAGTGTTAGCTACCGAACTGCTACTAGGCTACTGGGCTACCTGGCGCCAGCTACCGGCCACAAAATAGGTGGGTTGGCTATGGGTTATTAACGAATTAACGTTCTGAACAAGCGCCCATGTAGGGCGCCTGCTCAGAACGTTAAGTTATTTAAGACAAGTACTTTATCGCTTCTTGCGGGTGAGCAACACCGTAGCACCAGCCACCACGGCCGTAAACGCGGCCAGCTTCAAAATCAACCCTTTTTTATCATATTTCCATTCGATAGGGTAACCCTTTTCGGCGAAGATATTGGGCACATGGCCGTGCGCCAGGTCGCTGAGCACCCCTTCTACTACGTTCACGCGGTCGGCGAAAAGCAGCGGCAGCCAGTGGAGATAACTGTTTTCGCTGTACTTGAAAGCAAAGCGCCGGATGACGCCGCTGAGGCCGCTAGGGGGTACTGAAGTACCGAAGACGGCCGTCACATTGGGCCGCTCGTTGGAGTGCAGCACCTCGATGTTGATGGGCTGCTGGGTGGGGCGCTCCCAGGAGTATCCCTTGTGGTCGTCCGGGGTGCGCGTGCGCATCGGGTACGTGGGGTCGTTGTCGGGGTCGTTGTCGATGTTCCAGCCCGGGAGCTGCGACGGGTTGTGGGTGATAGGTTCCATGATAGCAGCGCGTTACATGCCGGCGGTAGACGGGATAAGGACAGTTTTGATGCAGTTGTCGAGCTTAGCCGAGAACATGCGGTAGCCGTCGGCCACGTCTTCCAGTGCCAGGCGGTGGGTAATAAGGCCTTTGGGGTTGAGCACGCCGTTTTGCACGTGCTTGATGAGGCGCGGCAGGTGGCGTTTCACAGCCGTTTGATTGGCCCGAATGGTGATGCCCTTGTTCAGCACATTGCCGATGGGCACGAGGTTGTCGGTAGGGCCGTACACGCCCACGATGGATACCACACCGCCCTTGCGCACCGCGTTGATGGCCCAGTGCACAGCCGTGGCCGAACCGGCTTGCAGCAGCATTTTGCGGCCCGTGATGGTTTGCAGCGCGTTGCCGGCGGCCTCGGCCCCCACGGCATCGATGCAGACGTCGGCGCCTATCCAGTCGGTTTGCTTTTTGATGAACAGCACCGGGTCGCCGATTTCCTGGAAATTGTAAGCCTCGCACTTCGAGTAGTTGCGGGCAAACTCCAGGCGGTAATCTTCCTTGTCGATGATGATGACGCGGCCGGCACCAAAAAGCCAGGCGCAGCGCGCGGCCATGATGCCCACAGGGCCTGCCCCGAATACCACCACCGTGTCGCCGGTCTGGATGCCGCCCATTTCGGCGGCCTGGTAGCCGGTGGGCACCACGTCGGTAAGCAGCACGGCATCCTCAATGTCCATACCGGGTGGAATGACGGTGGGGCTCACGTTGGCGTAGGGCACGCGTACGTACTCAGCCTGGCCCCCATCGTAGCCCCCCGTGATGTGCGAATAGCCAAAGAAGCCGCCGGCCGCCGTGGCCTGCGGGCTGCCCTCGTGGCAGTTGCCAAACAGGCCCTGCTTACAAAAAATGCACTTGCCGCAGGCAATATTGAAGGGCACCAGCACATTATCGCCCACCTTGAGCTTGGTTACTTCCGAGCCAATTTCCTCGACGACGCCCGTAAACTCGTGGCCGAAGGTTTGGCCCACGCGCGTGTCGGGCACGTTGCCGTTGTAGAGGTGCAGGTCGGAGCCGCAGATGCAGGACCGCGTGACCCGCACAATCGCATCCTCGGGATGCAGAATTTCGGGCATCGGCTTTTGGGTGACCCGAATGCGTTTCGGGCCGCGATATTCCATAGCTAGCATATGTTTTCTCCTTTAGTAGCAGGGTGAAGTGTCCCCGGCAAACAGTACTCGCTACTGCCTGCCGGCCTGCTAAGGGTACTCGCTTAGGCTAGCCAGGGTTAAGCTATCCGCCTGTAATGCTGAAAATTACGTAGTAATCGCGAAGGCGCCCGCCCGCCTGCGTATAAACCGCCAGGCGGGCGGGCGCCCTCCGTATTTCTTACTAGCCGGGCTAGCCCTACTGCACGCCTACCCGCAGTTCGTCAGCCTCATTGGGCCCGAATTGCTCGAGGTAAAATGGCTGCTTGGTCAGCTTCTGGTCTTTGATATGCTGCTGGGCAGTGGTGTAGAGCTTGCCCGGGGCGAGCAAAAAGCTAACACCCTGCACGCGGGCCGTCACCACCCGCCGGCCGGCGGGCACCACGCGGTAGCGCCAGCCCGTGGGCAGCACGGCGGCTGTGTCGGGCACCAGCACCCCCACGAAAGCGCGAATAGAATCGTGCGCCGACTCGGGGTCGTTGTAGTAAAGGTTAGCCAACGGCTGGCTAGGGTGCGCGTCCTGCCAGTTTTTGGCGGTGCGGAACAGCTCGCCAAAGCGACTGTCATCGACCTTGCCGCGAAAGGGCTGGCCGGCCAGCAGCACGGGCGCGGCCGTGGTTTCGAGGGCCACGCTAGGGGTGCGCAGGCCGCCAAGGTAGGCGTAGATGCCGAGGCCGATGGCCGTGAAGATGAGGACTAGGGGAAAGAAGAATCGCACGTTTGTTTATTGATTTTTAGTACCAAGCTTGATACTACGGCCCTAGCGGGGCGCCTCACTTACCCGTCGCCAGCTGCTCACTGCTAGCGTACTGCATGCGGTAGAGCTGGGCGTAATAGCCGCCGAGGCGCAGGAGTTCGTCGTGGGTGCCGGTTTCCTTAATTTCGCCGCGGTCGAGGACGATGATTTTATCGGCCTTTTGGATGGTGCTGAGGCGGTGAGCGATGACGAGCGAGGTGCGGCCTTCCATGAGCTTATCGATGGCGTGCTGAATCATCTCCTCGGTTTCGGAATCGACCGACGAGGTAGCCTCGTCGAGCACGATGACGCGAGGCTCGTAGACCAGCGCCCGCACGAAGCTGATGAGCTGGCGCTGGCCCACCGAGAGTGTGGCACCGCGCTCCATCACGGGGTAGTCAAGGCCACCGGGCAGGCGGCCAATGAAGCGCTCGGCGCCTACCAGCGCGGCCGCTTCCCAGATTTTAGCGTCCTTTATCTCCTTGTTGCCCAGCGTAATATTATCGCGAATGGAGCCCGCGAAGAGAAACACGTCTTGCAGTACCACGCCAATCTGGCGGCGCAGCTGGCTGAGGTCGTACTCGCGCAGGTCTTCGCCATCGACGCGGATATGGCCCTGCTGAATGTCGTAGAAGCGCGAAAGCAGGTTGATAATGCTCGTTTTGCCGGCGCCGGTGGCCCCCACAAAGGCGACGGTCTGGCCCGGCTTCACGTGGAAGCTGATGTCTTTCAGCACCCACTCGGGCTCGTTGGCTTCGCTGTCCTGGCGGTTGGCTTCAGCTTCCTGCCGGTTGTAGGCAAACCAGACGTGGTCGAACTCGACCTCGCCGCGCAGCTGGGGCACCGGCCGGGTGCCGGAAGTAGCCACTAGCTCCTCATTATCGAGCAGCTTGAGTAGGCGCTCAGTGCTCACGAGGCCTAGCTGCAAGGTATTGAAGCGGTCGGCAATCTGCCGGATAGGCCGGAAAAACAGCGCATTATACATGATAAAGGCAATCAGCTCGCCCTTCGAGATAACGCCCGCTACCTGGCCCTGGGCCGCATACCACACGAGCAAGCCTACGCCGATGGCCCCCAGCACCTCGGCCACCGGGAAGTAGATGCTGTAGTAGAGTACCGATTTGATGTTAGCCCGCGTGTGCTCCTGATTTATTGCCTCAAACTTGCGGTATTCGCGCTCCTCGTTGTTGAAAATCTGCACCACGTTCATACCCGTGAGGTGCTCTTGCACGAAACTGTTGAGCTTGGCCACCGCGTTGCGCACCTCCTGGAAGCTGCCCTTGACTTTCTCCTTGAAAACGTAGGTGCTGAAGAGCAGCGGTGGAATAACCGAGAGGCTGATGAGCGCCAGCTGCCAGTTGGTCCAGAACATGAAAATCATGAGGAACACAATCTGCAGCAAGTCGCCGACCATCGCGGCTAGCCCCTCGCTGAAGACGTCGGACAAGGTTTCGACGTCCGAGATGTTGCGCGTCACGAGCACGCCAATAGGCGTGCGGTCGAAGAAGCTGAGCTTGAGGCTGAGCAGGTGCCGGTAGAGGTCGCTGCGAATGTCGCGCACGATGTATTGGCCTAGCCAGCCGCCATAGTAGGTCTGGAGGTAGCTTACCAGCGTGTGCACCAGCAGCAGGCCCAGCAGCCACAGCGTCGAGCGGTTGAGGCCGGCCCAGTCGTTGTTGGTGATGTCGACATCGACCATGCGCTGGATAAGCGCGGGGCGCACCGTGCCGAGCACCGCCGTGGCCACCGTGAGCACGATGAGCGCGATAAACGTGCCCCGGTAGGGCTGCACATAGGCCAGCAGGCGGCGCAGCACCTGCCAGTCGAACACCTGGCCGGTTTTGGTAGCAGTAGTTGAGTCCATAAGCGTAACTGGCTAACAAAGGTCGGCACGTTTCGTTGCCATTGCGGCGCGCAAAAGCCGCCTGGCGTTGGACTGTTTTGTACTAGCCAACCAGGGCACTTGAAACCAAACAGGCCTTTTTGTGCTCAAATCCAGGTTTGCGCGGATACTATTCAGCCGGCACTATTCCCAGACCATACTCTACCTTACTCAAATACAACCCTTTAGCTGGTGCAGCGCCACTAGCCGCCACGCGCTGCTGCCGGTGCAGTATTTGCTGAAATCCCAGCGGGTTGAGTTTGCCCCGGCCCACGTCGAGCAAGGTGCCCACCACCAGCCGCACCATACCGCGCACAAACCGGTTGGCCCGAATGCGGAAGACGAGGCCGCCCGGCGCTGCGTGCCAGCCCGCCTCGTAGAGGTAGCACACGTAATGCGTTTCGGCCCCCTTGACCTTAGAGAAGGCTGTGAAGTCGAACTGCCCCACCAAGTAAGCGGCAGCCTCGTTCATGGCCGCTACATCGGGTGCCCGGTCTAGGTACAGCGCCTGGTCCCGCCGAAATGGGTCGGGCTGTAGACTCACGAAGTACTCGTAGGTGCGCGCCTCGGCCGAAAAGCGGGCGTGGTCCTTGGGCCCGACTTCGTGCATACGAAAGACCTGCACATCGGGCGGCAGGGCCCGGTTGACGCGGTAGCGCAGCAAGTCGAAGGTCATGTCTTCGGGCAGGTCGGCCTCGAAGTGAGCTACCTGGTGGCTGGCGTGTACACCGGCATCGGTGCGCCCGCTGCCCAGCGTATGAATAGGCTGGCGCAACACCTGGCTCAGCGCCTTGTCGAGAGTAGCCTGCACGGTGGGCACGCCGGGCTGCACCTGCCAGCCGCAGTAAGCCGTGCC
This sequence comes from Hymenobacter sp. BT559, assembly GCF_017571525.1. Lineage (GTDB taxonomy): Bacteria > Bacteroidota > Bacteroidia > Cytophagales > Hymenobacteraceae > Hymenobacter > Hymenobacter ginsengisoli. The sequence continues at coordinate 227,992 of NZ_JAGETY010000001.1, forward strand.
GTCGTAGGCAAAATGAATGAAGTAGCGCATGGGGCCGCAAAAGTACCGCCTGCGCCCGGCCCTCACGCCCGTGGCCCAACGGCCGTAGGCTAGAGCAAGCCCTCGTATAAGGCCATAAAAGCTTGCTCGCGGGGCAGTTCGCCCGCTTCATAGCGGCGCAGGCGCGCCAGGGCATCGGGGCTGGGCGGCTGGCCGCACAGCGCTTGCACGAGCAGAGCGGTTTCGACCTCGCGCTGCCGGGCTGCCCGAGCGGCAGCCTGGCAGGCAGATGGGTCTAGCGCGGGTGGTTGGAAGTTCATAGCTCAGAAAGGAGCAGCAGGGTAGTACAGAGCAACAGGCAGGAGCACCTACCAGGGCAGCAAGGGCCGGGGCCGGGCCTTTGCCATTATTTCGGCTTTCGAATTGACTTGCAGCTTGCGGTAAACCTGCCGGATGTGCGAGCGCACGGTGTCGAGGCTGAGGCCCAGCCGGTCGGCAATGAGCTTGTAGCTCAAGCCATCTTCAATGCCCCGCACGATGTCGTGCTCGCGCGGGGTGAGGCTAGCCAGCGGGTTGGCCGGCCGGGGCGCGAAGTAGCGCGTGACGTGCCGGGCCACGCTCGGGCTCATGGGCGAGCCTCCTGCCGCTACTTGCAGCAAGTGTTCTTTGAGCAAGGGCAGCGGCGTCGTTTTTTCGAGGTAGCCGATGGCACCCTGGCGCAACGCTTCAAATACGCGCTCGGCATCAGTATACACGCTGAGCATAAGCACTTCGGCCGCTGGCAGGGCCTGCCGCAGCAGGGCCAGGCCCTCAATGCCCGAGCGCCCGGGCAGGCCAATATCAGAAAGCACCAGCGTAGGCGGCACCTCCAGCGCGGCTAGCCCCGCCATAAACTCCTCGTGCGAGCCAGCGCATAGCACACAGCTAAAATCTGGCTGGGCATCCAGGTACGCGCAAAGTGCGTCGCGGATAGCCGCCTGGTCTTCGATGATGCCGAGGATAATCACGCGGGCAAAGGTCGGCCCCACCACCATACGGCGCTATCGCATAAAGATGTTAGGCTTATCCACCCGCCAGGCCACCCGCGGGGCCTAGCGCAGCGGCAGGCGCACCACCAGGCGCGTGCCAGGTTCCGCAGCTTCCAGCCTGATGGTGCCGCCCACGGCCTGCGCGCGCATGCGCATATTGGGCAGGCCCTGGCCACTGGAGCGGCTGGGGCTGACCAAACCATCGCCGTCGTCGCGTACTTCCAGCTCCAGTTGCTGGCGCAGCCGTAGGCGCACGTGCACCTGCCGGGCATGCGCGTGCTTCACCACATTGTGCAGCGCTTCTTTATAAATATAGTAAAGAGCCTGACGCGTAGCCAGCGGCACGGTAGCATTGGCGATGGTAGTCTCCACGCCAAAGTCGAGCTCGAGGCCAGCCGGTGGCAGCACTTCGTGGGCGTGGTCGCGCAGGCGGTCGAGCAGGCTGGCGGCCGAGTCGTAGCGCGCATCAATGCTCCACACGGCATCGCGCATCTGGCGGGCGGCGCGGCGGCTAGCTTCCGCCATCTGGTCGAGGTACTCCTGCTGCTGGGCCGGCGCGTAGCGCCCCTCGCGCAGCAGCGTGCTTTGCATCGAAATCTGGGTCAGCATGCTACCTACCTCATCGTGCAGGTCGGCCGCAATGCGTGTGCGCAGGGCTTCGTGGCGGCTTATTTCGCGGCGCCGATAGTGCCAGAGTAGCCCACTGCCGCCACACACTAAGAGCAAGGCTAGCACCAGGAGGGCGGCCAGTTGCTGGTGATAGCGCAGGCGCACGAGCTCCTGCTGCTGGGTTTGGAGTCGCCCCTGCTGCTGCACCAGCTGCAGCTGAATTTGCTGCCGCCGGTGCGAGGCCTGCGCCAGCAGGCCAGCCACCCGGCGCCGCGTGTCCTCACCAGTTAGACTATCGGCATAGCTAATGGCCAGGGCCCGGTACTGGTAGGCCCGGTGCCACTGGCCGAGCTGCGCATTGGCCTCCGCCAGCACCTGCGCTGCATCCCGAATGGCAGGGCGCAAGCCGTGGCCCCGGTTGAGAGCCAGGCTGCGCGCTGCGTAGTAAGAGGCGCTATCATACAGGCCTGTAGCCAGGTATATACGGCCTAGCAACAGTTGGGCCCGCGCGGCTGGGCCTTCCCAATCGGCTTGCAGAGTCTGGCGCAGCAGGCTGCGCGCAGCCGTTATGGCCGCGGCATGGTTGCCTTGACGCTCCGTCATCTCCGCAATGCTCAACTCTACCGGCAGCATCCCTTGCGTGTTAAACACATTGTGGTAGCTAGCCGCGGCCGACGTATAATAATGCCCTGCCAGGCTCCAACGCGCCTGTTGCCGGTTCAGGTCGCCGAGCCCACTATAAGCGCCACCGATGCCGATATTATCTTTCAGACTTTGGGCGAGAAGTAAAGCTTGGTCAAAATGCTCCTGAGCAGCAGCGTATTCGCCCAGCGCAATCTCTATCAACCCGGCTTGAATAAGCTGATAAAGCTCGGCCCGGCGATTATGAATAGCCTGCGCCAGCGCTAGGCCCTGCAGGTTTATGGCCAAGGCCCCACTGTAGTCGCCCTGCTCAAAATGAATGCGGCCCAGGTTGTAAAGCCCGCGCGTACGGTCGTAGCTGCTGTGCAGTCTCGACGCCAAGCTCAGCGCTTGCTGCGTGTGGTAAAGGGCCGAATCATACTTGCTAGCCCCCCGGTAATAGTAGCCCAGGCTAAAGTGCGCATTGAGCATGCCCCGCTCGTAGTGCAGCTGCTTGGCCAACACCAGCGCCTGCTTGGCAAACTGGCGCGTTTTTGCCGCTTGGTTGATGCGCAGTAAAAATGCCTGCTTATTTAACCAGTTCACATAAGCAGTATCGAGCCGGGCGGGCGGGCTAGGTTGCGCTGGCGCCACACTAGCCGCCGAGGCAGCCTGGGCACCTGCCTGGAGTACCTGCGCCCCTAGCAGCCATGCTATTCCTATTGCACGACGCGCCAGCCGCCGGCTTGCTGGCTTCAGGCTAAGCATACTTCGCAGAACAGGGCCGGTTACTCATACCACGAAGTAACTACATTTAGTAGCATTCAACTCATCTTCTCTCTATACCTGGCTAAAAAAGAAGGCTCAGCAACAACTGGTTGCTGAGCCTTCCGGTACAGGTTTGGGCGAGGGCTAGCGGCTGGCAGCCAAGGCTTCAGCGCCCCCCACAATTTCGAGAATCTCGGTGGTAATAGCGGCTTGGCGCGTGCGGTTATACGTCAGTTTCAGCGATTTTAATAGCTCACCGGCGTTGTCTGTAGCTTTGTCCATCGCCGTCATACGGGCGCCGTGCTCCGAGGCATTGCTTTCCAGCACCGCTTTGTAGAGTTGAATTTTCAGGCTCTGCGGAATGAGCGTTTGAATAATCTGCTCTTTGCTAGGCTCGAAAATGTAGTCGATGCTGGCATCGGGGGCCGTGGCGCTAGGGGTGCCGGCGGGCACCTCGGTAGGCACCAACGGCAGCAGCTGCTCGGCCTGCACCACTTGCGTGGCTACGTTCTTGAACTCGTTGTAGACCATCACGACTTGGTCGTAGCTACCCTCTGTGAAGCCACGCATGGCTTCTTCAGCAGCCGGCCGCACGGTGTCAAATGACAGCTTGCCAAATACATGCGTGTAGTCGCCCACCCGCTTGTAGCTACGGCGGCCGTAGTAGTCGTGCGCCTTTTTGCCAATTGCCATCACCGAAATGCTGCTAGCCGGCAGGTTGGCGTAGCGCTCTGCGATGAGGGCATTCACGCCCTTGAATACGTTGGCGTTGAACGCACCGGCTAGGCCACGGTCCGACGTAATGGCGATGATGAGCACCCGGCGCACCTCACGCACCTGGCCATACTCGCTCACTACTTCGTCAGTGGTCGTACGAGTCAGATTAGCTAGAATGCTGGTCAGTCGCTGGGCGTAGGGGCGCATCCGGATGATGTTATCCTGGGCCCGGCGCAGCTTGGCCGCCGCCACCATTTTCATGGCTTTGGTAATCTGCTGCGTGCTCGAAACCGACTGGATGCGCGAGCGAACTTCTTTTAAAGAGGCCATAACTTAATTAGAAACTAAAAATCGCCGGTCGTTGCGAACGAGTGTGAAGCCATTGCACCAGAACGCTGTCGTGCGGAGGCGATGGCTTCGCGTTGCGCGCAAGGACCGGCGATTTTTTGCTGTTTATTTGGCAGCGTAGCTAGCAGCTACGTCTTTGGCCGTCTGGCGGATGGCACCCGTTACCGAGTCATCCAGCTTGCCGGCTTTCAGGGCCTTGAGGGCGTCGGGATTGCGGGCGTTCATCACCTGCGTAAACTCCTTCTCAAATTCCCGCACACGGTTCACGGGCACGGTGTCGAGCAGGCCGTTAGTAGCAGCGTAGATGATGGCCACCTGGTCTTCTACCTTCACTGGCGAAAACTGGGGCTGCTTCAGGATTTCCAGGTTGCGGCGGCCACGCTCGATAGTGAGCTTGGTCGAAGCATCGAGGTCTGAGCCAAACTTGGCGAAGGCTTCCAGCTCGCGGAACTGCGCCTGGTCGAGCTTTAGCGTACCCGACACCTTCTTCATGCTCTTAATCTGGGCGTTACCACCCACGCGGCTTACCGAGATACCCACGTTGATAGCGGGACGCACGCCGGAGTTGAAGAGATTGGTTTCGAGGAATATCTGGCCGTCCGTAATCGAGATTACGTTAGTCGGGATGTAGGCCGACACGTCACCGGCCTGCGTTTCGATGAGCGGCAAGGCCGTCAGCGAGCCCCCACCTTTGACCAGCGGCTTCAAGCTTTCAGGCAGGTCGTTCATGTTGCGCGCAATCTCGTCCGAAGCGTTGATTTTGGCGGCACGCTCCAGCAAACGGCTGTGCAGATAGAATACGTCGCCAGGGTAAGCCTCGCGGCCTGGAGGGCGACGGAGCAGCAGCGACACTTCGCGGTAAGCCACCGCCTGCTTCGACAAGTCGTCGTAGACTACGAGAGCCGGACGGCCCGTATCGCGGAAGTATTCGCCGATAGCAGCACCAGTGAAAGGAGCGTAAAACTGCATCGGGGCGGGGTCTGAGGCCGAGGCCGACACTACCACGGTGTAATCCATGGCGCCGCCCTTTGTGAGGGCATTCACCACCTGCGCTACTGTCGAAGCCTTCTGGCCTACGGCTACGTAGATGCAGAATACGGGCTCGCCACGCTCGAAAAACTCGCGCTGGTTGAGGATAGCGTCGAGCGCTACCGTCGATTTGCCAGTCTGGCGGTCGCCGATAATCAATTCGCGCTGGCCACGGCCAATCGGAATCATGGCGTCGATAGCCTTGATACCCGTTTGCAGCGGCTCGGTTACAGGCTGGCGGAAGATTACCCCGGGAGCCTTGCGCTCAAGCGGCATCTCGTAGGTCTGGCCCTGAATGGGACCGCGACCGTCGATGGGCTGGCCCAACGTATTCACTACGCGGCCCACGATGCCCTCGCCTACTTGGATTGCAGCGATTTTATTGGTGCGGCGCACAGTAGCGCCTTCCCGGATTTCAGAGTAGTCGCCGAGCAATACGGCGCCTACGTTATCCTCTTCGAGGTTCAGCACCAGCCCTTGCAGGCCATTTTCGAACTCAATCAGCTCGCCCGACTGCGCGTGCGACAGGCCGTAGATGCGAGCTACACCGTCGCCCACCTGGAGCACGGTGCCGACTTCTTCCAGCTCGGCGGCCGATTTAAAATTGGACAGCTGCTGCCGCAGGATGGCGGATACTTCGTCCGGGCGTACTTCTGCCATTGGAATATTAGTTTAAGCTGGGAGTATAAGTATTGTCGGTGAGCGAGGTACGCAGGCGACGCAGGTTGCCCTTCACCGAGTCATCAATCTGGCGGTCGCCTACCCGCAGCACGAAGCCGCCAATCAGCGAGGCATCCACCTTTTCGGTGAGCGACACATCGGGCAGACCGGTTTGTAGCTTCACCATTTTCTCAATTTCGGCGCGGGTAGCCGGCGTAAGTGGCGCAGCCGAAGTTACTTCAGCTACCTGCACGCCCATCAGCGCGTTGTACTGCTTCAAAAACTCAGTACCGATGTGCTCGAGCGCATCCTCCCGATTTTTGCTAGTGAGAATTTGAAAGAAGCGCATCAGCATGTCCGATACCTTGCCGCTGAACAGCGCCGTAAGGATGCTAAGTTTCTTGTCGTGCTTCACAATCGGGTTGCGCAGCAGCAGGCGCAAATCGCGACTACCGGCCATTGTATTGGCCAGCAGGTCCATATCCTGCTTCAGCGTTGCCAGCGTGCCCTGCTCCTGGGCCAGGTCGAGCAAGGACTTGGCATAGCGGGCGGCTACTTGGTGGTCGGCCATTGGGTTAATTGCTAATGGTTAATGATTAATTGTTAATGAGTGTTATGCCCTGCTTTTCGGTGTAGCCGAGGCAAGTAACCACCAGCAATTAACCATTGACAATTAATTGAGCTTTACGTCTTTCAGGTACTCGTCTACCAGCTTTTGCTGAGCAGCCGGGTCGGCCAGCTCGCGGCGTAGCACACGCTCGGCAATGTCTACACTCAGCTGAGCTGCCGTGTTTTTAACTTCGGCCAACGCCTGGTTTTTCTCCTGCTGAATGGCTTCACGGGCTTGCTGCGTAATGCGATTAGCCTCTTCGGTAGCCGACGTCTTGGCCTTTTCGATGAGTTGGTTGGCGATGTTCTGGCCTTCCTTCAGCATCTGGTCGCGCTCGTGGCGGGCATCGGCCAGCAGCTTTTCGTTGCCGGCTTTGAGGCTTTGCATTTCCAACTTGGCCTGCTCGGCCATTTTCAGGGCCTGGTCGATGCTGTCTTCCCGGTCTTTCAGCGAGCCCAAAATAGGCTTCCAGGCAAACTTAGCCAGCAGCAGAAAGAGCAGAAGAAAAATGAGGGTTTGCCAGAATAGCAAACCAAATTCGGGAGTGATAAGATTCATAAAGGACGGCAATTATCGGGGTGGCAGCGCCGCCGTGAGGCGGCACCGATAAACATCCGGCGGCGGCTAAGTTGCCCGAACGCCCGGCGTGCTAGGCCTAGCCAGCAAAACCAGGCTGTAGCCGAACGAAAACCCGGCGCGACTGACCTCCGCAGGGGAAGCCAGCCGGCCGGGCTTAGACCGACGCGATTACTGCAATTTCAGGGCGATGAGCAGGCAGACTACGATGGCGAACAGCGTAGCACCTTCCAGCAGCGCCGCCACGATAAGCATAGCCGTCTGGATTTTGCCCGAAGCCTCCGGCTGACGGCCGATGGCTTCCATAGCGCTACCCCCGATGCGGCCAATGCCCAGGCCAGCGCCTAGGATAGCCAGACCAGCGCCGAGGCCGGCACCCATTACAGCCAGACCAACCGAATTAACAACTTGCAGCAACAACGAAAGAAGCATGGTAAAGAGAAAAATGTGTGTAGGGAAAAAACTTGGGAGAAAACAACCCGGCGGCCAGCATGGCTACCCGGCTAGGGGGTTAGTGAGCGGCTACGTCGGGCTGGCCGAAGTGGGTAAAGTTGGAGCCGCCGCCGCGCTGCTCGGCAGTACCGAAATCCTCGTCGTGGCTGTGCGCGTCGTCGTGGTGATGCTCTTCTACAGCGCTGCCGATGTACATGGCTGTGAGCAGGGTGAAGATATAGGCTTGCAGAATCGACACCAGCAACTCTAGCAGGCTGATGAACAAGCCGAAAGGCACTGAGAGGAAACCCGTGGCCGCCGAACGGAAAATGAAGATGAGGCTGATAAAGCTCAGGATGATGATGTGGCCGGCCGTAATATTGGCAAACAGACGAATCATCAGTGAGAAGGGCTTCACAATCACCCCTACCAACTCGACCGGCACCATAATAATGTAGAGCGGCCACGGCACGCCTGGTGGCGCGAAGATGTGACCCCAGTAATTCTTGTTGGCGCTGAACAGCGTGATAATTAGCGTAAGGATAGCTAGGGCGCCCGTTACGGCAATATTGCCGGTGAGGTTGGCTGCGCCGGGCGTGAGGCCAAGCAGGTTATTAAACCAGATAAAGAAGAATACCGTGAGCAGGTACGGCATGTAGCGCTCGTACTTCGGGCCAATACTTTTCTTGGCTACTTCGTCGCGAATAAATAGTACGAAAGGCTCAAGGGCATTTTGCAGGCCCGATGGCGCCTGACCGGCGCGGCGACGATACGACTTAGCAACGGAAGAGAACACCAGCAGCAACACCAGGCTACTCATAGCAAGGGCGGCTACGTTCTTGGTGATGGAAAAGTCGTAGACTTTGCTGCCATCGGTCGTAACGAGTTTCTCTTCTTCCAGCTTGAAGTTGCCGTAGGTTTCGCCTTCAGCTATATGCTTGGACGAGAATACCGACAAGCCCTTGCCAGGCTGGTAAGCGATGATGGGCAGATAGGTAACGAAATTGCTGTTGTCGGTGCTAAACCAGTGCCACTCGTGCGAGTCGGCAACGTGGTGCAAAATAACTTCGCCCGGGTTGAAGGACTCCCCTTTTTCACCCGTTTTAGTGGGTTCGGCGCTAAAGCCGACGAACGTGCACAGGCAAAGTAAGAGGGTGAGTAAACGCTTCATTCAATAGGAGTTAAAAACCAAGTCCAAGGGTAAATTATTATGCTTTTGGGACTTGCTTCGCTGAAAACGGGCGCAAGTTACTAAAAATAGCCCATATTTCAAAGCCAGCACACAGAAAGTAGCCAATGAAGAAGGCTCCCAAGAAGGTAAGCAAACTGTGATTGTCGTGGAGGTTACTGCGAAAAAAGTAGACAAGAATAATCCCGATTCCGAGCACCAGACGCACACCGACGCCACTGAAATACGCTACTAGAAAATTATTGGGAGAGTTCCGCACCACGCTTGCCGTAAGCCAATACGCGAGCAGCGTAAGCGCCAGCAACACCCCTAGCACGAGCGGCGCCAGTGGGTGCACCACCGCCGGCCCGAAGGCCGCCCGCAAGCCGAAAAGCACGGCCAAAGAGCTCAGCGCAAAAGCAGCGAATTGGGTAAGAAAACGAGCATTCATGGGCAGTTGGCCTAAACCGGGGCGCAAAGGTCGGCACAAATGCGCGCAAAAGCCCCGTTGGCCAAGGCCAACAGGGCTTTATTTATGAAAAAACGCTGAAAATTTTTAATACGCTACAGTGAGTGGTAGAGAGGCCCGAGATACCAACGCGAGTCCACCAGCCGCGGCGGCGCTAGTATGCGCACATCGATAGTGCATTTGTTCTCGTTACGGCCGCAGGTTTCTTTTCGGTTGAGATGCCTCTGCTAGGGCCGGGCGCTCTCAATGGCCAGCTGCAACAACGCTGAGCGTACCCCTAGCTCGCCCAGTTTGCCATTACGGCGCGTGGGGTTCACGCGGTTGGTAAACAAGATAACGAATAAGTCGAGGTCGGGCTCGACCCAGAAGTAGGTGCCGGTGAAGCCGGTGTGGCCGTAGCTGCGCGGGCTGGCGCTACGGGCCGCGTTCAAGGCTGGATTCTTGGGGTCGGGCTTGTCGAAGCCCAGCGCCCGGCGGTTGTCGGGGCAGAACTGGCAGGTGGTGTATTCGGCTATCGTTTCGGCTTTGATGAGCTGCTGCCCGCCGTAGCGCCCCTGCCACAGGTACATCTGCACGAGCTTGGCCAGGTCGTTGGCCGAGCCAAACAGGCCCGCGTGGCCGCTCACGCCCCCTAGCAGGGCAGCGCCCTCGTCGTGCACGGTGCCGCGCACCAGTTGGTGCCTAAACGCCGAGTCGTACTCGGTAGGCGCGATGCGGCTGACTGGGAAGCGGCGCAACGGATTAAAACCCAGCGTAGTTGCTCCGAGCGGCTGATAAAGCTGCATCGCAACGAACTGGTCAAACGGCTGGCCCGTAGCCTTTTGCACGTAGTACGGGTAGAGCATGAATGACAAGTCGGAGTATACGTAGCCCGGCTTGGCATTGAGCGCCGAGGTACCGATGCCCTGGTACAATCGCATCGGCATTTCGCGGCTAGCCCACAGGCCCTGCGCCACCGGCAAGGGAAATGCGGCTGACGAATCGGGCCGCAGAAATGCCGTTTTTGGGCTACCATCGGGACTCATGTAGTCGGGCCAGAACGAGATGGATGCCCGCAGCCGCGCCTGGTGCGTCAGTACGTCGCGCAAGCGCAAGTCCTGCTTGTTGGTACCTTTTAAAAAATCAAACAGGGCTCCCAAGGTATAGTCAGGCCCTAGCAGGCCGCGGTCTTCCAGCAGCATAAGAGCTGGCAGCGCGGCCGTCACCTTAGTAAGCGAGGCGAAGTCGTAGAGCGTATTGTTGAGCACCGGCTGGGGCTGGGTACCGGGGCTAGCCTCGGCCTGCAGCACGCCGTAGCTGCGGCGCAGCGCCACCACCCCATGCCGGGCCACGATGACCTGCGCCCCCGGAAACGCCCCTGCCGCCAGCGCGTGCTTGAGTAGCGAATCGACCAGCACCGGCAGATTGGCACGTAGGCCGGCCTCGGCGGGCGTGCCATAGGCGAGGCGCAGGCCGCCCGGCGGGGCTAGCCCCGGCCCCAGCCCCGCATGGGCCGCCACCCCGCGCCCACCGAAGATGACCTGTATTGCCTGGCTTATCGCCTGATAGCTGTGCGAAGGGGCCAGCACCACAGCGGCAGCCTGCCGCAGCTCGGGTAGCGCACCAAGCGCCGCGCTGTCGGATACTAACGCTACGGTTTCTTTGCGTAGGGCCAGCAGCCGGCGCAGCACGGCGCGGTCGGTGCTGGCACCATCGGGCAGGGCTAGCAGCAGCAGGTTGGCCTTGCGCAAGCCCGCTACATCGGCCGGGCGAGCGCCAGTAAAAAACGTAGTCGGAGCATAAGCCGCCACTTCCTGCGGCAGCGGCCAGTTAAAACCAACGGTATCAACACCTCTATGCAGTTTCACGGTGGCTAGCCGTAGCGTATCGAGGCGGCGCAGAGGCAGCAACTGTCCCTTGTTGCGCAGCACCACTACGCCGGGAGCCAGAAGACCCGCGTGAGTTGGCTGAGCCTGCGCGCCGCTGGTTTTCGGCCCTAGCAGCACAGCTAGTACACTGAGTGCAAGCACGTAGCGCATTAAACGGGGTGTGAGCATACTCAGGGCTGTGTGACCGAGCGAATGACTTGATACAGCGCCCCGAAGATGCCTAGTAGCGTGAGGCTAATGGTGTACCAGGGCGTATGGGTCTGAAAGTGCTTGTCGAGCCAGATTCCGGCCCAGGTACTGAGGCCGATAATGGCAAACATTTGCACGGCGATGCCTGAGTACTTGCCCAGGGCCGAGCTGTTGCGAGCCGAGTCGTCGGCTTCTGAATCGGGGAGCTTGGTAGCCATGCGGGTGGGCGGGTTGGGAGGGCGGTAAAGCTAAGCGTTGGATGAAGGTTTCGGGCTAGCCGGGCGTAATTTTACGGGTTGCCGGCCGTTAGCGACAGGGGGCCGAACATTTTGGGCCGTGCCAGGCGTTGCGACTTACTTACCAGACCAGCCTTTTAACGTTGAAAATCGCTATTTCCCTGAAATACTACCGGTTTTGGCTGCTGGCCTGGCTGGGCGTGAGCGCGGCTAGCTGCGCCTCCGATAAGTCGATTCTGAGCCATGCGCTCAACAACGTGGCGGCCCGCGACAATGGCTTCTTTCTGGCCCGCGAAAAGCTGTGGGCCACTGAGGCGACGCTCTACAAGGGCCGCAACGACGACTACAACCGCGTGCTGCCCCTCTACCCTACCCTCGACAGCACCACGGTGCGCGCCACCCGGGCCGACCTCAACGACATTATTAAGAAGGCCTCGCTGCCCATTCAGCACCGCGCCGGCTCCGATTGGACCGATGATGCTTATCTGCTGGTGGGCTGGTCGCGGTATTATAAAATGGAGTTCGACGATGCGGCCCTCACGTTTAAGTACGTGAACAGCACCAGCCGCGACCCGTTTGCCAAGCAGGAAGCGCTCATCGGGCTGATGCGCACCTTTCTCATTACCAAGCAGCTCGATAATGCAAAGGCCGTATCGGACCTGCTCGACAAGGAAGTGGGCCTGCCCAAAGATGCCCGCGAGCTCTTCCTGGCTAGGGCCGATTATTACCTGCAAACCGAGGAGCCCAAGCTAGCCATCGCGCAGCTAGAGAAGGCTGTGCCGCTCATTCCGACCAAGAATGAGCGCTCGCGTACGCGCTTCATCCTGGCGCAGCTCTACCAGGCGCAGGGCCAGAATAAGGAAGCTACGGCTCAACTCAACAACATCCTGAAGCACAACCCGCCCTATGAGCTTGACTTTCAGAGCAAGCTCTTGCTTGGGCAGGTGTCGGACCTCGACCAGCAAAGCAAAGAGCGGCTCGACAAATACTTCGCGGCCCTGCTGAAAGACCTGAAGAACAAAGAGTACCGCGATAAAATTTATTACGAGATGGGCCGGCTGGCCTACCGCCAGCAGAAGTACGCCGATGCGCTAGCCCTGCTGCGCACCTCAGCCCGGCAGCCCACCACCAGCAAGTCACAAAAAGGCTACACGTACCTGCTGGCGGGGCGCATCTACTATGAAAACCTGCAGAAGTATCGGCTGGCATCTGCCTATTATGACAGCACCACGCAGGCCATGCCCAAGGATAACCCACTCTATGCCAATACGAAGGAGCGAGCAGACATCCTGAAAGAGTTTGCAAAGCAATACACCATCATTGAAACCCAGGACAGCCTGCAGGCCTTGGCCCGGCTGCCCGCCGCCGAGCTCGACAAGCGCCTGAATACCTACGCCGCCGCCGAGCTGGAGGCCAAGCGCCAGGCGCAGGCCAAAGCGCTAGCCGCCCAGCAGGCCCTAGCTAAAAAGCAGCAGGCCGATGCCAGCCGCATCACGGCCCCGCCCAGCGCCCTGAGCGGTATCCAGCGCGACATCAGCAACCCCAACGGCTTCGATGCCACCACGGCCGTGGCGAGTGGCGCGGGTTGGTATTTTGATAACGCGACGTCGCTGGGCACGGCCCGGGCCGATTTTCTTCGGCTGTGGGGCGACCGCAAGCTGCAAGACAACTGGCGCACCGTGAATACCCCGAGCAGCTCGCCCAACGCGCCACAAAACGGGGGAGTGCCGGTGAGTATTACCGGCAACGACCAGACGCGGGTGAACGGCGGTGCACCCGGCGCTAGCCCCGCTGGCGCGGCAGCAGCCGACCCGCAGGCTGCGCAAAATGCGCTCGTGGCGCAGTACCGCCAGACCCTTCCCACCTCGCCCGATAAGTTGCAGGCTTCTGACCAGCAAGTAGAAGCCGCGATGTACGCCCTGGGCGGCATTTACAAAGAGTTATTAAAGGAAAAGCAGCGCGGCTATGAAACCTACGCCAATGAGGTGACGCGCTACCCGCGCGGTGCCCACGCCCCGGATGCCGACTACCTGCTTTATCTCTACTATAAGGACCTACCTGATGCCGCCAAGGCGGCGCAGTACGCAGCGGCTTTGCAGCGCGAGTTTCCGACCTCCACCTACGCCAAGCTCATTGCCGACCCGCTATATCGGGAGCACGAGCGCGCCCTGCACAATGCCGTGGCCGCTAGGCTCGACTCGGCCTTCATGCTCTATAAAGACCAACGGTTTACGAAAGCAAAAGCCGTAGTGGTGCGCCTCGAGAAGCAGTACCCCAAGAGCGACCTGCAAGACCGGGCAGCGTACCTGAAGCTACTGCTGGCCATCCGGACACAGCCGCCGGTAGAAGTAAAGAATTTGGTTGGTCAATTCGCCAAAGACTACCCCGATAGCCCGTTGGTGCCCCAGGCACTAGCCCTGGCCGGTGCCTACCAAAAGGCCGAAGCCGGCCAGCTCTACGGCGCGCTAGCCTCGACTGAGAAGCCGCAGCTGTCATCGCAGTTCCGGCCCGGCGAAGTCGATAACCGCATGCGCATCTATTACGAAGACGATGCGCCGGCAGCCCCCGCCCCGGCAGTACCTACGCCTACTAGCCCTACGCCTGCTACTATACCTAAAGCTCCTGACGTACAGGGTGCCCTAGCTCCGCAGCCTACCCTTAGGGCTAAGGCAATGGCGCCCCCCGCATCGGCGGTGCCTCCTCCCTCTGCTACTACGCCCGGCGCCAATGTGCCCGCACTGGCTAGCCCCCCGGCAGCTCCGGCAGTGGCCCTGACTACGCCGGCCCCAGCGCCCGCTGCGGCGGCGGCCCCCACGGTAGCTTATGCCACGCAGCTGAGCGCGGCCCATGCCGTCGTGCTGGTGTACCCAAAGGGTGCGGCACCCACGGCCGACCTGCCCAGCCAGCTTACGACGTATAATGGCAAGTTTTTTCGGGCCAGCAATCTGACCGTGCAGCCGGCGCAGCCACTAGGGGCCGAACAGGAAATGGTGGTGGTCCGGTCTTTGCCGGGCTCGAAGGTGGCCCAGAGCTACGCTACCAAGCTGCGCGGGCCGCAGTCGCCGCTAGCCCGCTTGCGCGGCCAAGGCTACCAGGCCGTCGTCATCAGCCTGGATAACCTGACGCTGCTGCAAGCAGCGGGCGGCGACCTGGCCGGCTATCAGCAATTTTACCAGAAGGTTTACCAGTAAGCGAATTTGGAATTAAGAATGTAGAAGGAGGAATTGCTCTTGTACTTCCACGAAATTCTTCATTCTGCATTCCAGATTACCCATTCAGTTACGATGCCCAGTTCTCCCTCTTCCCCGCCCCGCCAACGTCCGCCCGTGCGCCGAGGCACCCCGCCACCGCCGCGCAAAGGGCGCTTCGAAGCCTTTACGCGCACGATGTGGGTGCTATTTGTGGGCGGTACGCTGGCGCTGCTGCTCTACGTGGGGGCGGTGAGCATCAACTTCATGAACCTGTTTGGGCGCATGCCCAACCTGAAAACGCTCGAAAACCCGAAGAGCGAGCTGGCCTCCGAAATATACTCGGCCGATGGGGTGCTGCTAGGTAAGTACTTCCGCGAAAACCGCACGCCGGTTGAGTATAAGGACTTGCCGCAGAACGTTATCGATGCCCTCATCGCTACTGAAGACGTGCGTTTTGAGGAGCACTCGGGCATCGATTTCAAAAGCATTATGCGCGCCGTGGCGGGCTTGGGGCGTAGCGGCGGCGGTTCTACGCTCAGTCAGCAAGTGGCCAAGGTGCTGTTTAAAACCCGCCCCGGCGAGGAAAGCAACCTCAACGACGGTATCCTCAACGGCCCCGGCCGGCTAGGCCTGCTCATCACCAAAACCAAGGAGTGGCTGCTGGCCATCCGGCTGGAGCGCAACTATACCAAGCGCGAAATTCTGCGGATGTACCTCAACACCGTGGACTACGGCTCCAATGCGTTCGGCATCAACACGGCGGCCAAAACATTTTTCAACAAGAGCCCCAAGCAGCTTACCACGCCCGAAGCGGCTACACTGGTGGGCATCGTGAACGCACCCTCGCGCTTTAGCCCGGCACTGCACCCGGTGCGCTCGAAGCGCCGCCGCAACTGGGTGCTGCAGCAAATGACCAAGGCCGGCTACCTGCCGGCGGCCGAGATGGTGAAGGACACCGCCAAGCCTATTGTGCTGCATTACTCGGTCGAGAGCCCGGTGCAAGGGCTAGCCCCTTATTTCCGCACCGAGGTGGCCAAGTACCTGCAAACCTGGGCCAAGGAAACCGACCACGACCTCTACGCTGATGGTCTTAAAATTTACACCACCCTCGATTCGCGCATGCAGACCTATGCCGAAAAAGCGGTGGCCGAGCACCTGGCCTTGCAGCAGAAGTGGTTTTCGGCCCACTGGAAGGGCCAGCTGCCCTGGCGCGACGAGAACGGCAAGGTGATTCCGCAGTTTCTGGAAACGTCGATGCGCCGCACTCAGCGCTATAAGTCGCTCATGGAGCGCTACGACGGCAACCGCGACTCAGTGAACCACTATCTGCACAAGAAGTACAAGATGACGGTATTCTCGTGGCAGGGCGAGAAGGAAATGCTAATGTCGCCAATGGACTCGCTAGCCTACTACAAGCGCTACCTGCAGGCTGGCTTCATGGCTGTCAATCCGCTCAATGGCTATATCAAAGCGTGGGTAGGCGGGCCCAACTACAAGTTCTTTAAGTTTGACCACGTGCGGCAAGGCAAGCGCCAGCCCGGCTCTACCTTCAAGCCCATCGTGTACACGGCAGCCATTGACCAGGGGTATTCGCCGTGCTTCCCGCGGCCCGATGTGGCAACTACTTTCCCTGGCGTGGCCGGTCGGCCCCCCTACACGCCCAAAAACTTTGAGGGCGGCTACTCGGGGCGCACGTTTACCCTGCGGCAGGCCCTAGCGCGCTCCATGAACTCTATCACGGCTTGGCTGGTGTATAAGCTAGGCCCCGAAACGGTAGTAGCCTACGCCAAGCGCCTCGGCATTACCTCGCCTATCGACCCGGTGCCGGCCGTAGGCTTCGGGGCTTCCGATTGCAGCATCTACGAGTTGTGCGGCGCCTATGGCACCTTCGTAAACAAGGGTGTGTGGACCGGCCCCATCATGGTGACGCGGATAGAGGACAAGAACGGCAATGAGTTGCGCCGCTTTGTGGCGCCTACCAAAGAAGCCTTGAGCGAAGAAACGGCCTACGTGATGACCAATATGCTGCAAGCCAGCACTACTGAGCAGGGTGGCACTAGCACTATTTTGCACACGGGCTTCAATTTTCCCTATCAGATTGGCGCCAAAACCGGCACTACCTCTAATTACTCCGATGCCTGGTTTATGGGCATCACGCCCAACCTCGTGTGCGGCATGTGGATTGGGGGCGAAGACCGTAGCATTCACTTCCGCACCGGCGCCTATGGCCAGGGGGCTCGGCTAGCCCTGCCGCTCTACGGCATCTTCATGAAGAAGGTGTACGCCGATAAGTCGCTCGATATTGACCGCGGGCCCTTCCCGGCGCCCGCCCAGCCGCTTACCATTGAGCTCGACTGCTCGAAATATTACGGTGGCCAGCGCGACACCATCCCGGCCGACCAGAAGATGGTGCAGCCCACCCTCGACCCGCTCGACAACAAAGACATCTAGCCCGCAGCTAGCCCCTGAACTTGTAGAAATGGCCGGCGCTTTTCGTCGGCCATTTTTGTTACACTATCCCCATCCGCGCACCTCCGCGTCTCCCACTGCGTACCTCAGCGGTAACTTCCCGTACCGCTAGTCTGACTAATCTGCCTCCCTATGCCGGCCAAACCTGAACTACAAGAACAGATAAATCGCCTACCCCACCAGCCCGGCGTGTACCGCTATTTCGACGACGAAGGCATCATCTACGTGGGCAAGGCCGTGGACCTGCGCAAGCGCGTGAGCAGCTACTTCACCAAGCAGGACCATAATAAGAAAACCCAGCAGCTCGTCAAAAACATCAAGCGCATCGAGTTCACCATTGTCAACTCGGAGTCAGATGCTTTTTTGCTCGAAAACAACCTCATCAAGCAGCACCAGCCCAAGTACAACATCCTGCTCAAGGATGGGAAAACCTACCCCTACTTGCTACTAACCAAGGAGCGCTTTCCACGCCTCATCCCTACGCGCAACAAGCAGCCCGGCGATGGCCAGTACTTTGGCCCCTATGCCAACCAGGGCGGCCTCAACGTGCTGCTAGAGCTTATCCGGGCTTTATACCCACTACGCACATGTACTTACAACCTGAGCCCCGAAAACGTGGCCGCGGACAAGTTTAAGGTATGCTTGGAGTACCACATTGGCAATTGCAAGGGTCCCTGCGAAGCTAAGGAAGATGAGGCCACGTACAACCAATATATCCAGCAAATTCGCCAGATACTGGGCGGCGACTTGCGCTTACCCAAGCAGTATTTCCGCGAGAAGATGACCGCGGCGGCGCAAGAAATGCAGTACGAGCTAGCCCACCAGTTCAAGCAAAAGCTCGACAAGCTCGACGACTTCCAAGCCAAGAGCACTATTGTCAACGCCTCGCTCACCAATATCGACGTATTCGCCATCGCTTCAAATGAAAAGTCGGCCTTCGTCAACTACTTCAAGGTGATGAACGGCAGCATCATCCTTACCCAAAACCTCGAACTAACCAAAAAGCTTGATGAAACAGACGCCGAAATTCTGGTTCCACTCATCATGCAGCTGCGCCAGGAGTTTGAAAGCGAGGCGAAGGAAATCTTAAGCAATGTGCCCGTGGAAAACTTACCGCTGCCCGGCGTCACGTTCACGGTGCCCCAGATAGGTGATAAGCGCAAGCTATTGGAGCTTAGCATTAAGAACGTACTCTATGCCCGCAAGGAAAAGGAGAGCATGAATGAGAAGAGCAAGGATGTGAATGAGGTACGCATCATGGAGCAGATTAAGAAAGACCTGCACCTGAAAGAGCTACCCAAGCACATCGAGTGCTTCGACAACTCCAACTTTCAGGGCGACAACCCGGTGTCGGCAATGGTCTGTTTCCGCAATGCACGGCCTAGCAAAAAGGATTATCGCCACTACCACGTGAAGACGGTAGTAGGCCCCAATGACTTTGATACCATGTACGAAGTCATCACACGCCGCTATCGCCGCTTGGTAGATGAAGGTGCTAGCCTCCCCCAACTCGTGATTGTAGACGGCGGTAAGGGCCAGCTCAGCATGGCCGTGAAAGCACTGAAGGACCTCAACTTATGGGGCCAAATCCCGGTAATCGGCATTGCCAAGCGCCTCGAAGAAATATACGTTCCCAACGACCCACTACCTCTCTATATCGATAAAAAGAGTGAGAGCCTGCGCCTCTTCCAGCGCATGCGCGATGAGGTGCACCGCTTTGGCATCACTTTCCACCGCAACACCCGCGACGCTGCTACGCTTAAAACGGAGCTTACCGATGTCAAAGGGCTAGGCCCCGTCACGGCTGATAAGCTCCTGAGTAAGTTCAAGTCTGTGAAGAAAATAAAGGAGTTAACCGAAGCCGAACTAGTGACCGAAGTAGGTAAAGCCAAAGCCAAAGTATTGTTAAACTATTTTAATCAGCAAGAAGCTTCTCCTACAGAATAGCAGGCCTACTCCAACAAAAAAGCCCGTGCTGTACAGCACGGGCTTTTTTGTTGGAGTAGGCCTAGCGGTGGCTTAGAAGCTCCACAGGCTGTATTCATACTCTATGAGGTCAGCAGCAGTTTGCTGGGCAGCCAGTAGGCCATTGCGCTCACTGCCGTACTGCGTAGCTAGGTCATCACCAGCCGGGTTTGACACTTTCACGATGTACGAGTTGAACAGCCACAACTCAAACGCATCGGCTAGATTCTTGTGCTGCGCGTCGTTCTGCGTATTAAACCAGATGGCTTGCTGCGGATTGTTGCGGAACACCTTTACCAAGTCAGAATACTTGAACGTGGCAATATTTTTCTCAAGGCCCGACGTGTTAGTAGAGAGCGTCGACGGTAGCTTTAGCGATATCGTCTTAATCTGGTGATACATCCGCGAGCGCTTCTTGTCGAAAATCATCTCCTCCGTCAACTCCATCTGGTAGATGTCCTTCGGGCGGTATTCGGCTGAAGTAGCGGGCGGAGGCGGCGGTGCAGCGGCTACCGTCGAAGTTCGTACTGTACGATACACATACTTGCCGTTCTTCTTTACTGGCTTACCGTTTTTATCTAGAACCTTCTCGCGGCGGGCGCTTGAAGCAGGCGGAGTAGAAGCAACTGGGGCGCCCCAGCCATCATTAGCCGGAGCTGCTTTCTTTGTGCTCTTAGGGGCAGGGGTACTGCCCCAATCACCACCGTCAGCATCGGGGCTGATAGGAGCCTCGATAGCATACGACATGTTAGATGACATCTCCTTCGGAGTGAAGGTGGAAGTCACCGAGTCATTCTTATAAGCAGTTAATTCTCCACGCCTTACAGCATCTATAATAACCCGGCTGATTTCCTTACCGTCCGAAAACATGGGGCGGTTCTGCTTCTCACGCAGGTCAATGGCCCGCGTGATAGTTTTGCGAAACATTTGGTCCGAAACCGGAATCTGCCGGATGGCCCCCGTCGTCACGGTTGAGGTGGCCTGTTCCTGCGCTCGGCCCGCCAAGGCGGCTAGCAGGGCCGCAGCGGTAATAGGCAACGCCTTGAAATAGCGGGTCATAATAGAATTTTTAAAGCTAACGAATTATGTAATTACCTTATTGCAGCGGAATATTGAACGTGCGAGTCATGTTCACGTCCTCAACTTGGTTCTGGAAATTCATGCGTTGTACTGCCTGTACCTCCAAGAACAAACGGTCGCCTTCCTTATAAGCGTTCACCATGTCGCTGAAGTCGCCCTGAGCACCATTAATGGTTTTCGGACCGATTACCGGCCGCTTGCCACGAGCCAATACGGCCGTGAAGCGCGATACACGATACCGGGCATCTTCGGGCAGGAAGGTCTGAAAGCCAGGGTCCGGAATGGCACGCAAGGTGATAGACCGAATTGCCGTGCCTGGAGTTCCTTGCTTTTCATTAGCTTCGCTGCCACCAGCATAGCACTTGATAGTCGGGTTCGGAATCGGACGAACTTTAAAGGTTTGCGAGCCGATAGCATTGCCACCGCTGCTTACGTTCAAGGTTACTTCACGTGAATTAGGCACTAGCGTAACCTCACCCTTCTGGCCCGTGATAACTGAAGCGCCCGAAGCAGAGAAGCTTGGCTGGTACTGGGCACCGAGAGCCGGCACCTGCACGCTCAGTTTGTTGCCGCACTTGTAGTACAGAGCCTGTACCGAAGCCGACTGAATCTGCATCACCGGTTTGGTGATAGTGTAAGGAACTACTACTTTAAAAGTAGTATCACGACCATTCTGGTTAATACGGATGGTACCCGTCCAGCTAGCCTTGGCATTGCCTGAAGCATCGAAGTTACCCGGACGCGCCGTAAACTCGATTTTGCCGTGGTTGGTCTTAGGGTCAACAGTCAGCGCGCTGCCGTTGTACGTCATGTTCTGCTTCAGACCGCTAGCAGCAGCCGTCAGGAACAGCTCTGCTTTGTACTTAGTGCCAGCTGCTACCGTGTTTGACTCTGCCGAAGCGAAGGCTCCTAGTTTATCGAATACAATAGTTTTAGCACCTACTTTTTCGGCCTGCTTTTGGAGCGCGTCAGCTTCGTATTTCAGCACTTCCGTTTCCTTCTGGCTTAATACTGCTAGGGCAGCTACCAGCGGGGTGTTCTCGAAGTTAAGCTCAGCGAAGTTTTTGTTCTTCTGCTCAGGGTCGGTTACGCGTGGGTCTACCTTTGCATCGAGTGCTAGCGGCGAAGCGCCAGGTACAAACTGACCGATATAAGACGAGTAGTCATTGAGCGTTTTTTGCATCGGGTAGGCTAGGCCGTTCCGAGTGCCGCCGAGCATGGTGATAGCCACCTTGTCTTCCGCGCTCATGTTTTTGTATTCGTTCTTACCCTTATCATTTTCGGTTGCTGTCACGAGCTTCTCGCGCACACCAGCTAGGTAAGCCAGTACTTCCTTCGTCTTGCTGCGAATTTCTTCGCTTTGCTTCAATACAGCTTGGTCAGCCGCCTGATTGCGGTTCTTAGCCACAGCTTCCTGAATACCTTTTACAGTACCATCGGCAGCCTTATCCGTCTTGGCATTAACGTCAGTCAGGCTGTCGTCAATAAATTTAAATTTCAGCAGAATCGCTGAGTTAACTTGAAGCGCCAGCAGAGCGGTCAGCACGAGATACATCATGCCAATCATCTTCTGCCGCGGTGTTTCTTTTCCGCCTGCCATCTGCTAGAGATATTGCTAAATTATGTGGTAGAATAAGCGATTAATACAGGTAGCTAGATTAGCTAGCGGCACCAGCACGCATGGCATTCAGCATGTTGCCATACACCCGGTTAAGCGACGATAGGTTGCCAGTGAGGTCGGCTACCTGATGCTGCAGGCTTTCGGTGTCTTTGCCAGCCTGCACCATGTTCTCCATAGCTTTGCCAAGCGTACCGTAGAACTGGTTCATCGACTTGAGGTGCGTGTTAGCATCCTGCAATTCCATCTCGTAAACTGCATTCAGCGCACCGAGATTCTTGGTCACATTCTGCACCTGCAGGTGGTACTCTTTGGCATCGCCCGTAGCATTCGAAAGCGACGTAATAGCGTCTACCGTGTTAGCATAAGCCTTGTTAATACCGTCGAGCGACTGAGCAGCTGTGCGCACTTTCTGCGTGTACTCATCGGTCACGTTGGTAGCTTCGCCAAGCTGGCCTAGCTGCGCGGTAGTAGCGCTGAGGCGATTCAAACCTTGGCCCAGATTAGCAAGTGCCTCGGGCGTAACGTTAGCGTTTTTCAACATATCGTCCAGCTTGCCAGTCAGGCCGTTAGGAGCAGGAGCCTTATCGCGGAAACGGTTATCGTTGGTCGACGGGTCATATCCTTCGCTTAGCTCGGGATATACCAGCGACCAATCAGTTTCGGCCTGATGAGGCTGGAATGCGCTTAAGAAGAAGATAACAGCCTCTGTGCCTAGGCCAACCATGAGCATAACGTCGGCACCTTTCCAGTGCAGAATTTTAAAGAGTGCACCGATGATAACAACTGCTGCGCCAATGCCATATACTTTCGGCATTACATCGTCGTAGAGGAAATTTTTCTTAACGGCCATTTTGGGTAAAAGCTAAGAAGCTTAATTAAAAAAGAGAAAGATGAAGTGGACTACTACTAAGGAAGACTAGTTAAGACGGCGGTTGGTACCCATGCCAATTTGAATCATGGAGCAACGGAAGCCAATATATGAACGCGCCGAATCCTGATATTCAAAATTGCGTGTACCCGTTTCGAGGTAGTACTGAATGTCTTTCCAAGAGCCACCGCGCACTACTTTGCGAGGCTCATTGTCATCCGGGTTAGTTGGGTTCAAGTCCCATACTACCGGTACTGAAGCCTCCATGTAGGCATCATCGCACCATTCCGAAACGTTACCAGCCATATCGTACAGGCCAAAGTCGTTGGGGAAATAAGAGCCCACTTCTGAGGTGTATGCATAACCATCGGAAGCGTAGTCGCCCCGGCCGGGCTTAAAGTTAGCTAGCATGCAGCCTTTCGTGTTGCGCACATAAGGCCCGCCCCAGGGGAAGGTAGCACCCTCGCGACCGCCGCGGGCGGCGTATTCCCACTCAGCCTCCGAAGGCAGGCGGAAGTTAGGGTACGGGGCATCGCCGGTTTCCTCGGCAGTCGTGTTCTTGTACTTGGTGCGCCAGTTGCAGAAATAGCGAGCAGCAAACCAGTCAACCCCTACCACGGGGTAGTCATCAAAGGCCGGATGCGAATAGTAATATTCCAGGAGAGGGTCACCCATATGGTAGGTAAAGTCACGCACCCAAACAGTAGTATCCGGATAAAGCTCAGTTTTGATATAATCCTCTCCTAATGCTTCTACCGAATCTTGCATAATAGCGTTCACGAACTGACGGTATTTGTTGTTCGTGATTTCAGTTTCGTCCATGTAAAAGCCGGCAATTGTTACCTGCTTGTTCATGTTCACCATCGAAGCCGCAATATCTTGGTCAGTCTGGCCCATGTGGAATGTGCCACCTGGGCAAGGCACCATGCCAAAGGGTACCTCTTGCGGATTGAAGATAGGCCGGTCGTCGGTACCAACTAGGTCGCCCTGGAAGTTTTTAGTAAAACAGCCACCCAGAAATACCCCCGATAAGGCGAGTAGGGGTAATACCAGAAATTTTTTCATAATAGGAAGAAAGAACTAATTTATAATCAGGCTGCGATTGGGGCAAATTGTGTAATTACTGGCAAATCTACATTATCCAAAGTAGCCGCACAATACAAAAAACACGTGTAAAGCAGCTTATTCGCTAAGTGGGCAAAAAAACTCGTTTAATGACCCTAAAATCCTAAGTTAGATACAATATAAGTTGCAACTAATGCAGCTTACGACTGTAAAAATTCCCTCTTAACTGGGCTAGTAGCTGTAGCGAGGGGTGCGAATAGCAGGGCGAACAAGCGGCACTGATTTAGGCAAACGCAGAGAAAGCATTATTTCGTGAGAGCTAAAGGCGCGAGCTGCTTGATTGAAGGCAATGAAATCGAAAGCGTAGCCGATGCGGTAGCGATTATCGGGACCGAAACCGTAGCCTACTAGGCCCGAAATCGATTCGTCGTAGCGATAGTTCAGCCCAGCCCAAAATTGGTCATTCCAGGTTGCGCGTATGCCTCCTTCAAAGGAGTAGTTGTGCTGATTATCATATTTAGTAGCGTCGCCATAGTTGCCTGGTAATACAGTCTTTACCAAGACCATTGGTGTCACGGTAACGCTAGAGGAAGCTTCGATATTGTATCCGGCTGTCAGATAGGCGTGGTTCTCGCCTAACACTTGAGAGGTATTCTGGTACCCCAAAATTTTACCGCTAGCGTCACGAATGGCGCTTTGCAACGTGTAGGTCTGCCGAAATAAATTATTTAGGCTGAGGCCAACGTAGAATTTGGGAGCCTCATACCAGAGCCCGGCTCCCGCATCAAACTTATGGTCAGAGCCACTTTCTGGAACGAAGGGGTCGTTTGGGTCATTTGGCCGGTAGCTACCTTTATTCAGAAACGTAAATATACCTTGAATACCGATACCCAACTTGCCGCGGCCGAGCTTGATATGCTGCGAGTAAGAAAAAGCCGTATTGGTCACCTTCGATTGCCCTGCCCGGTCATAGTACACTACTAACCCTACACCGCCATTCAGAGGCAGAATGGGCACCGAGGCCGACACTAGACCTGTACGTGGCGAGCCGTTTTCATCACCCAGCGAATTGCTCAGGTTTAGATACTGATAACGCCCGATAATATTGACCTCCGTTTGGCCCTTAATTCCGGCATAAGCTGGGTTTAAGTACATGCCATTGAGGCCGTAGTGCGTGAACTGCGGCTGTTGTTGGGCGAGCGCTGGCACAGCCCCCACCGCTAGCAGCGTGGCAAGTACAATTCCTTTCATATGGAGCTACGAAGAAAGGGGACGAGAGAAGAGTAGAGGAGCAGGTAGCATACGCAACCTACGTTCAAATGTAACCGATAACCGACCCCGAAAAGCTCCCTGCCAAGAAAAGAAACGACCGGCCGAAGCAGAGAATCGGCCGGTCGGAGGATGAGGTCGGCTAGTGACTGGCTGACTTGTCTTTGCCTGTCAGCGCACCCGATTGCGCTGCATGCTGCCGGATATATGCTTCAATGGCACCGGTCATCGATGGCGCGTTGGGCATAGGCGCCTCTATATCAAGTATTAAGTTGGCATCGCGCACGGCCTTGGCGGTAGTGGGGCCGAAGGCAGCGATGCGGGTGCCATCTTGCGTAAAATCAGGAAAATTGACGAACAGCGAACTGATGCCCGAAGGACTAAAAAAGGCTAGGCAATCGTATTTCACTTCGGCCAGGTCGGACAGGTCGCTAGCCACCGTGCGGTAAATCACGGCCTCGGTGAACTTAAGATTGTTAGCCCGCATGAACTCCGGGAGGTCATCCTTACGAATGTCGGAACACGGGTAAAGAAACTTCTCACCCTTGTGCTTTTTGATAACCTCAAATAGGTCGGCCGCTGTGCGCTGCCCTACAAAAAGCTTGCGCTTGCGCAGCACAATGTATTTCTGCAGGTAGTTGGCGGTCTGCTCTGAAATACAGAAGTACTTCATTTCGGCAGGCATCTCTAGCTTGGCTTCCTGGCAAATACGGAAGAAGTGGTCGACAGCGTTGCGGCTAGTGAAGATGACGGCCGTATGCTCGAGAATGTTGACCTTGTCCTTGCGGAACTCCTTATAAGGCACGCCCTGCACGTCAATAAACTCCCGAAAGTCCACGCGGATACCGTATTTCTCTGCCAACAAAGAGTAGGGTGAAACGTCGTTGGTAGGTTTAGGCTGGGTAACCAGGATGCTACGAATGGGCTTGGCGTGCCGGTCCGAACCCGGTTGTGCTGCGCTCTCGGCCATAGAAAGAAAAAATGGTAACGCTAGAACTATAGGAGAAATGTAAGCCGTGCTTTAGTAAAGAGCCCGACGCTGCTTAGGCAGAATAAGTAAACACAATGAGTTTCAATAATACTGCCAGGGGCAGTACTTCGGTAGCACAAAGGTACGCGAACAAATGAAGATTCAGTAAGGAGGCGCGCTGATGCAGGGTTCGGGCTACGCGCAGTACAGTGGCCGTAAGCAGTAGCAGCACGCAGCCATTGGCCAGTCCAACAATGCCAGGCCAACGTGCGTTCAATCCGAGGTATAGCAAGAGTACTACAGGCAGCAGCAGCCCTAGCATCAATGTGGTGCGCAAAAATTCCCGGTAATGCAGATTTACCAGCAGGCGTAGGTCGAAGATGTAGCTGAGCAACTCGACCAGCAAGTACTTGCCTAGCACAAAACTCAGGATTAGCCCGGTGTATACAAAGACGCGGGCCACGATAGCCGACTCAGGCACGTCAAATACCTGCTGAAATAAGGGCAAGCTGCTAAAGTCGGTATGCAGGGCCGTGAGCAGCAGGGCTAGTGATAAAGAAAATAGTAGCACCAAGCCCATATTGAGCCAGGTGAAAGCAGGACGCGTCAGAAAATTTTGGGGGTCGTTGGCACTACCAAACAACTCATTTACTTGTAAAATACGGGCTAGCCCGGCCGGATAGGCACTGCGCACCACCCCGTATAACAAACCCAATACCAGCAGAAATAAGAGTAGCGCACTGGTACCCTGGCCTGCTGGCAGGCGCAGCTGTAAGGGAGACAGTGGAGTTGCGTGAGCTACCGCGGCTGCTACCGGCTGCGCCGGGCGGCCCACCTCGGCACTAAATGAGCTGAGCACCGGATAGCCGTCGGGCTGCCATACAGCTAGTAAGTGAGACTGCCCTAGCCGGGCGGGAGGCACCACAGCGGCTAAGTCGAGGCTGAACCGCCCGGCCCGCTGAGCAGTAAACTGCAACTGGTTATCCAGAAAAATGCTGAGCCCCGGCGCGGCGGCAAATGAGAGCACAAAGGGCTGACGGGGTCGAAAGCGAACCCACTGGTAGTAGGCGTGTGCCGGCGCATGATAGCCGGGCAAATACAGAATGAGACGATTACTGACCGCATCATGTAGCAGCCACTCATCGGGGGCTAGGCCAGTGGCGGCGGCGGGTGGCAATGGCTGATACTCGGCCGCGTAGCCTCGAGGTGGTCGCCCCAAAGCCAGTACCAACCAAGCCAGTAGCCCTGCCCAGTGGCGATACATACGAAAACTACCTGCCATCGCAGCCGTGGTCAAGCATCAGGAGGAAGCAACCTGCCGGCGCGCTGCCCGGCTTTGGTACACGCCTAAAAACACGCTCAGCACCACGCCAAACAGCACCAGAATCCCGATGAGTGGCAGGTTGCCCAGCGAGTAAAAGTTAATCACAAACAACACCACTACGATGTTGAGCAAACCCAGCAGCAGCACCGTACTAATTTGGGGGAAACCCATAGCCATAATGCGGTGATGAACGTGGTTTTTATCGGGCGAGAAGGGCGAGCGGCCGGCCGCCATACGCAGAATGAATACGCGTAGTGTATCGAAAAGCGGCACAAACAGTACGCCCAGCGTGACGGCGGGCGCCACATTGCCGAAAGGCTGCCCCGTGCGGTTGCCCAGCTCAATAAACTGAATAGCCAGAATTGACACAATAAATCCGCATACCAGCGAGCCCGTGTCGCCCATAAAAACACTGGCTTTGTGAAAGTTGTAGCGCAAGAAGCCTAGCATACCACCAATCAGGCACACGGCCACGAAGGCATAATTGCTAAAAGCCGGCCCGCCGTAGCGGTAGAAATAATACCCAAAGGTGCCCGTAAGGATAAGCACAATGGTGCCGGCTAGCCCATCAAGGCCATCGATAAGGTTGATGGCGTTGGTGATGCCGATAATCATTACGAAGGTGAAGGCATAGCTCATCCCCACCGGCAAGGTATAAATGCCCAGAATGCCCTGAAAGCTCGTTACACGCACATCAGCCATTATCATAACTACGCCGCTGGCCAGCAGTTGGCCCACAAACTTCTTAGCTACTGAAATAGTCACCAAGTCGTCCTTCAGGCCCACAAAGAAGAGGATGATGCAGCCCGCCAGCAGTTCTTTCACGCCATTGTTGAGCGGGGCAAAAATGGTAAGCGCCGACATAAAGCCCGCAAATACGGCTACCCCCCCTAGCCGCGGAGTGAGCGATTGGTGCACCGTGCGGCCGTTAGGAGTATCGAGCAGGTTTTTGAGGTGCGCAATGTGCACGATGGAAGGCACGGCAAACATGGACACGAGGAGTGCCCACATGGCGGCTAGCCCCAGATAAACGCTAAAATGGTCGCCGATAATAGGTGTTGTAATTTGTAATATGCTCGTCATCAGAGAGTAACTGGGCAGGATAAATAAAACAGAGAACTTACGAGCACGGGTTAGCTGTGTAGCACGCCGGGCCGCCCGCCCAGCAGCGCCAGTGGGCTAAGATTGGCCGGCACAATGGCGTCGGGCACAAATAGAAACTTCTTGTCAAAGATTCGCCCATCCTGGTAATAACTCACCCAATACTGGTTGGTAAGGTGAAAAACGGCGGGGTCAATCAGCTCAACTGGGGTGGCCGAGCGGGGCGCCACGTGGTTGAAGCGGTAGCGCAAGGTGGAAGTGCGCACGGCTTCGCCAGTGGGCTGGGTGCCGTAGCCTTCGGCGGCGATGAGCACCGTATCGAGGGCCGTATCATTATCGTTCAGTAAATAAACCGTCCAAGTGGACTCGCCGTTGGTGCCGGGTGCACCTTCGGCATCGGGCACAATGGCAATCGAGACGCCCTGTACCGGGTCGAAAGGAATATCCTGCTTCATGAGGCGAGGGGCAAGGGGCTAGCTGCCGGCGTAGGCATGGAAATGACGTGTGCATCGAACTGCTCCAGCAAGGCTGCCAGCAGGCGCTCCTGCACCTCCTCAACGGGTACCGCACGGCCGAGCTCGGCTTGCAGCGAGGTCACGGCCTTATCCGTAATGCCGCAGGGCACAATGTAGCCGAAGTAAGAAAGGTCCGTATTAACGTTAAGCGCCAGGCCGTGGAGCGTAACCCAGCGGCTGCAGCGCACGCCCATGGCGCATATTTTGCGCGGGTCAGGGGCGCCTTCTTCCCAGCCCAGCCACACGCCGGTGAGGCCGGCAATGCGGCCGGCGTGCAGCCCATAGGTGGCTAGGGTCTGAATAACCGCTTCTTCGAGCGCCCGCAGGTACCAGTGGATATCGGGGCGAAAGTTTTCGAGGTCGAGCAGCGGGTAGGCTACCAGCTGGCCGGGGCCGTGAAAAGTAATGTCGCCGCCCCGGTTGATGCGGTGAAACGTGGCGCCGTGGGCAGCTAGGGCCTCCTCATCGAGCAGCAGGTGCTCGGGCTTGCCACTCTTGCCCAGCGTGTAGGTGGGCGGGTGCTGGCAAAACAGCAAGTGGTTGGGCGTGGGTTGCGGAGCTTGGCCGGCGGCTTCGGCCTGGCGGTTGTGCGCCTTAATAGCCAACGTGTCGGCTAGCAGGTGCTCCTGGAGGTCCCAGGTGGGCACATAGGGCACCAGCCCGAGCCGCTGCACTTGTAAGCCGCGCTGCACAGCTGCTTCTAGGGGCTTGGCGGACGGCGCGGCAGGAGCCGTTTCGGCTACCGGAGCAATGGGGGCCACGCAGGCCGAGTAGATATCCATCGGAAGGGCAGAAAAAGACGGGCTGGGAAGGCAAAGTTACTTCGCATCAAATGGTTTAGCTTGCGCTGCTGCTAAAGCCACCGCCGCTACCGCGCAGCTTAGGAGGCGCTACATCAAACGCAATCAGCACTTAAACAAATACTTATGCCAACTAAAGCGCACGCGCTAGGGCAAGCTGGCGAAGCTGCTGCCGCCGACTTTTATCGGCAAGCTGGCTATGAGGTGCTAGCCCTGGGCTACCGCCACGGCCGGGCCGAGGTAGACCTGGTAGTGCGCCACGGCACGGCCCTGCTGGTATTTGTAGAAGTAAAGACGCGCTCGGGCAGCCAGTACGGCCCACCCGAAACCTTTGTTTCGGACCGTAAAAAGGAGCTGTTCCGCCTCGCTGCTACGCACTTGCAAGAAGAATTGGACTGGCGTGGCGATATCCGCTTTGACATCCTGGCCGTGACGCAGCTACGCACTGGCTTTCGGCTCGAAGTGTTTGAAGATGCCTTTTACTAGTCGCGGCTAGGGGGTAGTAGTACCGGCGGCCGGCACTGTGCCAGTAGGCGTAGCAGGCACGGCGGGCGGCGTGGCTACGGGCGGGTGGTAGCCCGGGCGGCGGTCTTGCGCTTTGCGCACGGGCGGGCGGGGCACCGGCGCGCCGTGGTTGCCCGGCCGGCGCGCGTCTTTCACAGGGGCGGCATCGGGGTCAGCTTCGCCGCGCTTGTCGATGTTTTTCTCCTTATCGTAGATGATGGAGCCGCCGCGGCTGTACTCGCGCACCAGCTCGGGCTCTTCTACCTCGGGCTCGTAGCCGCTCTCGCCGTACTGAAACACGTAGTGCGGGTACTTTTTGTAGTCGCCAAAGTTGGTCCACTCCCCCACCCGGCGGCCGTTTTCGAAGTGTCCACTCCACTCGCGGCGGCCATCGTTGCGAAACTTCACATAGTCGCCTTCCAGCTTGCCGTTCACGTAGGGCACTACTTCTTTCAGCATAGTCTGGCCCGCGTCGTAGTAGCTGATGTTGGCATCGCGCGGAAAGCCCATTTCGTAGTGGGTCTTGGCTGTGAGGTTACCCTTCACATCAAATTTTTCCCAGCGCAGGTGGCGGGTGCCGTTAGCAAAGTAGCCGGTTTCAAGCACTTGGTTATTCTGCGTCTTTTTATAAGGTCCATGCAGCACCTTATCGGTCGAGGCATCGAGTTCGCCAGTGGCTTTAAAAATCTTGTGCTTGCGTGGGCTGTAGTAGTAGGCAGCCGGCGCCATGGGGTTGGGCTGCTTAAAAGTCTTGAGGTAATAGAACACCTCAATAGTCTGGTTGCGGCCCTTGGGGCCCGACTTTACATAAGCCTTCTTGATGCGCTCGCCCAGAAATATCTTTTTCTTGATGGGCTTTTTGCGCTGGGCCGCTTTTTCGGCATCCTTTGCCGCCTTCTCCTCGGCCTTGGTGAGCACGGCTTTCTTACCTGCGGTGCTGAGCTTGGGCGCCCCTTTGCGGGCAGTGGTCGTGAGCGTATCGCCGGGCGTACCCAGGCTAGCCACCGCCATATCACCGGGGCGCGAGTTGAACGAAACCGTTTTGCGGGTGCAAGCCACTGCCAGCAGGGCTAGCAGCCCCAGCACGTGCGCCCGCCTACGAAGCAATGACATGGCAATGAGTACGGAGATTATTCGGCAGCCCAACGCAAAAGTATTCAGTTTTGGTGCCCGGCTGGGCAACGGGTGAGGGGCTGAAGGAACGTAACATCATTCACCCCTTCGCGCCTTCACCCATTGCAACTGTGTCGCCCTTCACCAGCAGGCTTACCTGGAAGCCCTGGCCGCTGATGGGCTGGCCCGTTTGCTGGCTAGCGTAGTTGCTGGCCGAGAGGTGGCGCCCATCTACGAGCACTACCACTTCTTCGCCAAATACTTCGGGGGCCTGGCCCGGGCGGAAGATGACGCCTGTTTCTTCGCTCAGGCCTAGGCCTAGCAGCGTGGGGTGGGCTAGCACGGCGTGCAGCAGGCGCGGGTAGCGGGCCCGCTCGGCAAAATGCTGGTCTATTAATAAATTAGGCAGGATGGCTAGCCCCGGAATAACCTCGATGCCGCCAGCTAGCAGGCTGCGCCAGCCCCGGCCGGCCACCAGCATCTGGCCACCCAGCGCCGAGGCCCCCGCGCTGGTGCCCGCCAGGATAAAGCCGGCCTCGTGCTGGCAGCGGCGCCGCAGCACCTCCAAAAACTCGGTACCCAGCAGCTGCTCGGTCAGGCGCTCTTGGTCGCCGCCGGTAACGAACACGAGCGCGGCGGCCCGCAGGCGGGCTAGCGTGGCCGGCGCGTCGGCGGGGTGCGCCTCATCTACCTGCAGGTGGCCTACGTGGGGGCAGCCCAGCTTGTGCAGCACGCGGGCATAGGCGGCGTGGGTGCGCTCGGGCTCGTGGGCCGTGGCGGTGGTAAGTATTTCGATAGAAGCCCGGCGGGTGGGCAGCAGGTCGGCCAGCAGGGCTAGCGTGGGGTCGTCGTAGCCACCACCCAGCACCACTAGGGTGCCCTGAAGCGTAGCGGGGGCGGCGAGCGAGAAGGGAACGGAAGACAAAACGACGAACGAAGGCAGGTACAAGAGCGAAGTACGCCAAAAATGCCGGCCGGGCTGCCAACCTAGCGCTAGCTGAAGCGTAATTTTGCCGCGCAACTACTACTTGCCTAGCGAAACAACTGCCTGCCCAACTTCTCCATCCGATTTTTCAGCTCTGCCTATGACCGCGCCCGAAACCGTGGACCACATCACGACACTCATTCAAGAGGGCGAGTTTTTTAAGCTGAAAAAACTATTGCGCACCTTCCAGCCGAGCGAGCTGGTCGAGCTCATTGAGAACGAAGAAGAGCGCGAGCAGCTCATTATTTTCCGGCTGCTGCCGCTCGAGCTGGCCACGGCCGTGTTTGAGTATCTCGACCTGGAGGTGCAGCGCCACTTTCTCGAAAACCTGGCCCAGGATAAGGTGACCGACATCCTTAACGAGATGTCGCCCGATGACCGCACGGCCCTGCTCGAATTTCTGCCCGCCAACTTTGTGGCCGAACTGGTGCAAAACCTCTCGGAGCCCGAGCGCCGCGTTACGCTGCAGCTGCTCGGCTACCCCGAGTACTCGGTAGGCCGCCTGATGACGCCCGACTACATTGCCATTCGCGAGAACTGGACGGTGCAGCAAGTGCTCGACTTCGTGCGCCAGCACGGCGGGCAGTCCGAAACCCTGAACATGCTCTACGTGACGGATGCGCGGGGCAAGCTCATCGACGACATTCGCATCCGGGAATTCTTGCTGGCGGCGCCCACCACGCGGGTGCGCGACCTCATGGACCACCGCTTTGTGCAGCTCTCGGCGGGCCAGGACCAGGAAGAAGCCATTGATGTGTTTCGGCGCAACGACCGCGTGGCCCTGCCCGTGGTGAGCCCCGACCAGGGCATCTTGCTCGGCATCGTAACGCTCGACGACATCCTGAGCATTCGGGAGGAAGAAGACACCGAGGACATCCAGAAATTTGGCGGCTCCGAAGCGCTCGACGAGCCCTACATGACCACGCCGCTGCTACGCCTGGTGCAGAAGCGCGCCGGCTGGCTGGTGGTGCTGTTTCTGGGTGAGCTGCTCACGGCCTCGGCCATGCAGTTTTTCGAAGGCGAGCTGCAGAAGGCCATTGTGCTGGTGCAGTTTATTCCCTTGATTATCAGCTCGGGCGGCAATTCGGGCTCACAGGCCACTTCGCTCATTATCCGGGCTATGGCGCTGGGCGAGTTTACCCTGAGCGAGTGGTGGCGGGTGCTGCGCCGCGAGCTGGCGGGCGGCATTATGCTAGGGGCCATTCTGGGGCTGGCAGGCTTTGGCCGTATTGCTATCTGGCAGATTATCAGGCCTATTTACGGCCCACACTGGCTGCTGGTGGCTACCACGGTGGGCGTGGCCCTAGTGGGCATTGTGCTGTGGGGAAGTATTGCCGGCTCGATGCTGCCGCTCATTTTGCGGCGGCTAGGCCTCGACCCGGCCACCTCGTCGGCCCCCTTTGTAGCTACGCTTGTGGACGTGACGGGCTTGATTATCTACTTCACCGTGGCGCTGGTGATGCTGCGCGGCACCTTGCTGTAGCGCGGCTCACCGGCTAGCAGCACCGCGTAGTAATACCTGTTTTTAAAACCCCGTATTAATACGCGCAGGCGCCCGGCTCGCCGGTTGTCTCTTTGTAGTTATAAATCCGGCTTCTAAATGGTAGAAGGCTTTTCCAGAAAGCCCCTGTGCACATTGCATAGGGGCTTTTTGGAAAGGGCTATCTTGTAACTTTCCTTATTGCAATAGTTGCCATTCATTTTTCCTTACTCCACTTTTAGTTTCATGTCTGCACAAGATTCACCAGTCGGCATCATCAGCCAACAGGTATTCGACCAGTATTCCAGCAGATGGGTTGAGGTCATTGGCAACAACGACACCTCG
The DNA here is from genome assembly GCF_017571525.1 of Hymenobacter sp. BT559. Lineage (GTDB taxonomy): Bacteria > Bacteroidota > Bacteroidia > Cytophagales > Hymenobacteraceae > Hymenobacter > Hymenobacter ginsengisoli. The sequence goes on from NZ_JAGETY010000001.1 coordinate 261,964, forward strand.
CTACTCAACCAATGCTTTCAGGCCAATAGGCAGAAGCTGCCCCACGTTACCTTCCCCGCGCTGCAAATTGCCCGGCTGGTGTCTACGGTAGGAGCTACGCATGTTAAAGCCCGGTTTCTGGTAGCTACCCAAACGCAAGGAGAACTACTATTCCCGCATTTCACGCTGGCCCTATTTGCCACCGACGACCTCAATGCCCGCTTGTCATCCTACTACCTGGCCGATGCTTATTGGGAAACCGACCCTAGCCCGGGAAACGTGGGCGGAGAGGTGCCAAACGTGCTGGTAAACTTCTGGCTGAACAACTGGCTAAACGACAAAGTACTTGGCACCGAGGTAACACAGGCCATGTTTAATAGCCCCTATGGCTTCTTACGCGGCTACACCTTTACTATCGACGACTTTGTTAATCCGCTCTCCCAAGTCAAGAACTTAGAGGATGCTACGCTCCAAATCAGCTTTGGCTTGCACGAATTTTACCGCACCGGCACCGACGGCACCGATGCGCTCAACTACACGTTCGGCCTGGTAGTGCAGTACCTCGATGGCCTGGGCGCGCCCGTTGACGACCCATCGTTTGATATGAGCCAGCCTTGCCCGCCCAACTGCTAAGTTATAAGCGCAGGGGGAAGAGTTGAGGCTAGCGCTCTGGCTCTTACCCGTTTGTTTCCTTTTGATTCCGAACGCGATACCCTTGATGCCTCTACAACTACTTACTTCGTTCCCTTGCTTACGGCTGCTACTTTTGCCGCAATGACCGGCCAAACCTTCTTTATAACGGAAGGCATAGCTGGGCTGGCCCGTGTGGCCCTGGGGGCAGCGGTTATTGTAGGAGTAATGCGGTTTAAACACTTACCTAGTGGGCTGCGCTACCTCGTAGCCTTGCTAGGGCTGGAGGTAGCAACTGAGCTGGCAGTGGCGGTGTTGCACTACAAGCATCAGCCCAACCTGTTTATCCTGCCTTTTTTTTCGGCCGGCGAGTTCTGGCTGCTTGCCCTGGTGTATGACCGCGCGCTGCAATCGCCCGCATTTTCTCGAATGCGCCCGTGGCTAGCAGGCAGCTTTGTGGCCTACTGCCTCTTCGATAGCCTGGTTTCGCCCGAGATGGCCCGTTTCAAGCCAGCCTTGCAGTTGGTGGAAAGCGTGCTGGTATTGGGCCTTGTGGGCTTATTTTTTCGCAAGCTACTCAGCGAACTCCGGATAACCCGGCTCGACCGGGAGCCTATGTTCTGGGTATCTACTGGGCTGATTGTGAAGCATCTGGGCAGCATACAGATTTTTCTGTTCAGCAATTTTCTGCTTAGCCACTATTCCAAGGAGCTAAACCTGAATATCTGGGCCATTCACGGCTTGCTGCTCATCGTGTTGTATAGCTGCTACCTTGTAGCCCTATGGATTCGCCCCCAGAATTAGCGTTTGGTCAGCTATTGATTGGCGGTATCAGCTTTATGCTTCTGTCAGGAGCCTTGCTGGTTATGTTCATCGTGGTGTACCAGAAGCGGCTGCTTCAGCAGCAGTTACTATTGCGTGCTGCCGAAGCGGAATATCAGCGGCAGCTGCTCGCCGCGGTTATCGAAGCGCAGGAACGCGAGCGCGAGCGCATCGGGCGCGACCTGCACGACGGCATCGGCTCGACCCTAGCCACCGCCAAGCTGCTCATGGGCCGCCTCGAAAGTACTGGGGCTCAAGAAGAAGCCTCTAACCTGAGCAGCATGGTGAAGGAGATACTGGGCAACGCCGTGCACGACGTGCGCGGCCTTTCGCACAGCTTGTACCCGGCCGTGCTCGACCGCTTTGGCCTGGCCGATGCCTTGCAGCACCTGGCCGATGTGTGCAACGAAACCAGCACCCTGGATGTGGAGCTGAGCATTGACTACCCGCAGCCGCTAGCCCTGCCGCAAGAGTTGGCCTTATACCGCATCTGCCAGGAGCTGATTCATAATGCCCAGAAGCACGCCCAGGGCGCCACGCTGCTGCAAGTGCGGCTGCGCCAGCACGGCACCCGGCTATCGCTGTCGGTAGAAGACGATGGCTGCGGCTTCGACGCGACGGCCCTCGAAAGTACCCGCGCGGCCTCGGGCGGGGCGGGCCTGCGCAGCATAGAAGTGCGGGTGCAGATGCTGCGCGCCCGCCTGAGCCAGCAGTCGGCGCCCGGCCAGGGCACCTGCACGCTCATCGAGATGGATACCGCTGCCTGATACCCTAGCCATTGCCATTCCCTCTTCTCTCCTTTCTGCTATGCCAACGCCTACTACGCCCGTCCACATTGCCTTGCTCGACGACCACCAGCTGTTTCGGCAGGGCATGCGCTACATCTTGCAGGCGCTGCCCTACGTGGAGTCGGTAACCGAGGCGTCGGAGCTGGCTGAGCTGCAAGCCACTTGCCGCCAGCGCCTGCCCGACGTGCTGCTGCTCGACCTGCAAATGCCGAATATAGATGGGCCGGAGGCCGCCCGGCTGCTCCTACAAGAGTTTCCCGACCTGAAAATCATCGTGCTCTCGATGTTTGCAGCCGACAAATACATCACCCAGATGATGAAGGCCGGAGCCCGCAGCTACCTCCCCAAAGACGTTGACCAGGAGCAGCTGCGCCTCACGATTGAGGAGGTTATCACCACGGGCTTTCACTTCACGCCCCGCATTTCGCGGGCCCTCATTCGGGGCGTGCAGCACCCCGAGCGCACCCCTACCCCCAAGCTGCCCGACCTGGTGCAGCTTACCACCCGCGAGCACGAGGTGCTGCGCCTTATTTGCCAGGGCTGCACGGCAGCCGATATCGCCGAGCAGCTTTTCATTAGCCGTCGCACCGTGGAGGGCCACCGCCAGAAGCTGCTCGAAAAGACCAGCGCACCCAACTCGGCCGGCCTGGTCGTGTATGCAGCCCGGCATGGGCTAATCGACTAGCCTGGCTAAGCCGCTTACCCACGTAGAAATACGCTCTTTTTAAAGTGCGTATTTCTACGCTAAAAAGCGAATGCCCCGTGCGAGTCCTTTGTGCTGTCGCCGCGCCCTCGGGCACCGGCAGGCCGCTGCTCTTTCTGACCTATGAAAATAACTTGCCCGGCCAGCAGTGCCAGGATAGTCCCGTCTCGCCCTGGCGAGGCAAGCCCTTGCTTTTGACACAACCCTTGCCAAGCGCCCGGCTGACGCCCCACCGGGCCTAGCCAGCTGGCAAGCCACACCGGCCCTGGCAGCGCGCCAGGGCTTAGTACGAAAGAGAGAGCCGGCCAGCGTGACGCTGGGCCGTGAGGCTGGGGCCCACTGCGGCGCCAGCTATACGCACACTAGAGGTGAAGTCTATCAGCTGATTAGCTAACCGTTGATATTCAACCAAAAACAGGTATATCTACGCTAGCTCCGGGATTCGGCAGGACGGTATTTTGTGCCACTGTTGGTATGGCTGGGCGCAGGTGGGTTGAGCCCGGCCGCGCCACTAGTTTGCTACCGCGCTGCGAAGGGCGCCGGCTGCAACGCCCACTTTCCCGGCACTGGCCTGGGGAGGCTGGCTACGTTCGCTATTTTCTATTCTCACCTTCTTCCCGTGACCGACAAAGCAGTAAACCGCCAGGTAGTAGCCCAGCCGCCAATGCCCGAGCTTGCGAAGCATTGCCTTGTGCAGGAGCCGGCCACTGCTGCTTCTCAGCTCGTGGTAAGGCACTTGGAGCCGATTGGCACGCGCAAAGACAGCCCGGGGATAATCGGCCAGGACAGCGCCTGCCCCCGACTCTACCGCGCCCGCCCAGGGCGGGCTAGCCGGGCCTGCTGCTCAAAGCAGGCCGTGGCGAGCGGCCTCCTCCATCCCGCCCATTGCTTTTACTACCCGTGCTCCAGCCTCTAGCCAAAGCGCCTTTGTTCCATTTCTCACCCCCTGCCATTTTTCGTTTATGGACCCCTTCTTAGGAGAAATTAGGCTGATGCCCTACCAGTACACCACCTTATACTGGCTGCCCTGCCAGGGACAGTTATTATCCGTTGCGCAGTACCAGGCCTTGTTTTCGCTGCTAGGTACCACCTTCGGCGGTAATGGCCAAACCACTTTCGGCCTGCCTGATTTACGTGGCCGCGCTATTGTGGGGCAGGGCCAAGGCCCAGGCCTTAGCAATTACAAGCCCGGCCAGCAAACCGGCACCGAAACCGTGAAATTGGCCGTTGCCGAGCTGCCCGCCCACACCCACGCCATGAGCGCCACGGTGCCAGTGAGCAACCTCGGAGGCACCACGGGCTCGCCGCAGGACAGTTTCTTTGCCCAGCAAGCCCGAGAACAGTACAGCGGCGCCCCCAACGGCGGTACTATGGCCCCCGCCCTCCTGTACGGCGACACCGACACCGCCGGAGGCGGTGAGGCCCACAACAACATGATGCCCTACTTGGTGCTGGCCTACTGTATTGCGACTAACGGCGTGTATCCGCAGCCAGAGTAAACGCTGGTTTTTCTTTCTTCTCATTTCCACCCCTTCAGCACTATGTCAACTGCTTACATTGGTGAGATTCGCTCCGTGGCTTTCGCCCGTATTCCATCGGGCTGGGCACCGTGCAACGGCCAGTCCCTGCAAATCAGCGAATACGAAACCCTTTTTTCGCTTATAGGCACCGCTTATGGGGGCGACGGCTATTCCACGTTCAACGTCCCCGACCTGCGCGGCCGGCTGATGGTAGGCTCCCAGGGCGGCGCGGGTGGCGGCGGCCTGAGCACCTACCAGCTGGGCCAGCAAGCGGGCGCCGAAACCGTGGGGCTGACCTCTCCCCAGATGCCCCAGCACCAGCACTCGTTTTCAGGTATGCTGGGTGCCAACTCTAACGGCCCGTCGGGCCCCGACCCCACGAACCAGTATCCAGGCCCGGGGCAGTCCCCAAGCGGGGGCAGCAAGCCAATTCCGTACGCGCCGGGCAGCGACGGCAGCACCCTCAACGCCGGGGCGCTGGCTTTTACGCCAAGAGCCGCGGGCGACAGCCAGGCCCACAACAACCTGCAGCCCGTGCAGGCCCTGTATTTCATTATTGCCACGTCTGGCCTCTATCCGCCCCGGCCCTAGGGCAGCTTCTTTCCCCTTCTTTCCCTTGTTTCTGACCTTAACTTATGGATGAGCCCTACCTCGGCGAAATTCGTCTCGTCAGCTTCGACTTCGCCCCCAAGAACTATGCTTTCTGCAACGGCCAGCTCCTATCCGTTTCGCAAAACCAAGCCCTGTTTTCGCTACTGGGCGTCACCTTCGGCGGCAATGGCGTCACCACCTTTGCCCTGCCCGACCTGCGCAGCCGTGTACCGGTAGGCGCGGGCGTGCTACCCTCGGGCAGCAGCTACCAGCAAGGCGACCAGGGCGGCGCCGAATCGGTGACGCTTACGCAGGGGCAGCTCCCGACCCACTCCCACGCCTTCGCGGCCACTTTGAAAACCGCCGACTCGGCCGACGAACAGGCACCGGGGGGGCAATATCCTGCTAAGGATGGCAACGCGCAGTTTGCCAGCGGCCCGGCCAATACGACTATGGGCGCTCCCATTAAGGGGACCAGCGACGTGGCCGGCGCCAGCCAGCCCCACGAAAATCGTCCCCCCGTACTCGCCATGAACTACGTCATCGCCCTGGTTGGCAACTGGCCGCCCCGCACGTAAGAGCGAGGACCACCCGCCGAGCTACCGCCTGCAGATTCCTTGAATTGAGGCTCGACACCTGGGCCGGTAGCGCCAGTAATTAGTGGTACTCCTAATCTTTTCCCTGTCAGTCTTCCGCTTATGCGCGTCGCCATAATCATTAGCAGCCTGCTGGGTTGGCCCCTGTTGCAAGACTTGCTCAGCCAGGGCGTGGTGGCCGGCATTGCTGTGCCCGCCAGCGGCCGCGAGGAGGCCGCGCAACTGCGCGAACAGCTAACCCAGGCCGGGCAGGCGCCGCTGTTGCTAGCACGGGCTGGCCTAGGCGCGGCACTGGCCGGGTGGGTGGCGACCGTGCAGCCCACGGTGGTGCTAGTGCTCACTTTTCCGTGGCGCATTCCGGCGGGGGTGCTAGCGCTGCCGCCGCAGGGCTTCATCAATTTTCATTTTGCGGCGCTGCCCGGCTACCGGGGCCCAGAGCCCACGTTCTGGCAAATCCGCAACGGCGAGCCAGCTGGGGCCGTGACGGCCCACCGCATGGCCGCCGACTTCGACACTGGGCCGGTACTCGTGGCCACATCAGTACCTATTGGCCCGCACGATACCCACGGCCTGCACCGCAGCCACCTGGCCCTGGCCGCCGTGGGCACCGGCCGCCAGCTGCTGGCGGCCTTGGCCGCAGGCGCCCCCGGCCAGCCTCAAGACGAAGCCGCTGCCCGCTACTGGCCCCGCCCCGCCCTGCCCGACCTGTGCCTCGACTGGCAGGAGCCGGCCGAAACCCTGGCCCGCCTGGTACGCGCCGCCAACCCCTGGAACCGTGGGGCCCTAGCCACCCTACGCGGCCAGCCGCTGCGGGTGCTGGGGGCCACGGCACGGCCCGAAACCGTAGCGGCCGCGCCCGGCACCGTGGTGCTGGCCGCCCCCGGCCAGGCGCTGCTGGTAGCCTGCGGCGCGGGCCAGGTGCTGCAGCTGGATGTGGTGGCGCTCGACGAGGGCTATTTCACGGGTGGCCAACTGGCGGGGCTAGGGGTGCCGGTAGGCGAGGTGCTGGGCACGCTGCTTCAGCCAACGCCCATCCGAGAAGCATTAATTCATAGTTAAACAATTGTTAGTAAGGCCATTATGAGTAACGTAGTTTCTCACTTCTGATTCAACCTGACTTTCTTCCTTCTCGCTATGAAACAAAAACTACTTCTGACGCTGCTGCTGCTGACTACCTGGGCAGCGCGGGCACAAACACTGCTCCAACAGCAGTCGTTCGAGGGTACCGGTACTGACGCGGCGCCGGCCAATGCCTACACCGCGTCGACGGTGGCCAGCGCCAGCAGCACGAACATCTATTTTTATAATGCGACCCTGCCAGTGCCCGGCTTTAACACAGCAGCAGGTCAAACGTCAACCGTGACGAACATCAACGGCATCGCGCCGAACACGACCGGCACGCACTTCTGGGCGTCGGAAAACGTGCGGCGCGCCGCCGATGGGACCATCCTGGGCAACCCGCCGGCCGACCTCACCCTGGCGTCCATCAACGTAGCCGGCAAAAGCAGCCTGTCGGTGACGGTGGCCCTAGCCGATGCGGCGGGGTTGCCTCTCAACAACGGGATTCGCTGGGAAACGAATGATTTTGTGCGCGTGCAGTACCGCTTTAACGGCACCGGCGGCTGGACCACCATCGGGCAGTTTGTGGGCGATGGCAGTGCCGGCGGGGGGCCTCCGCCCTCGGGAGGATTGCGCCAGGATTATTACCCGTGCGATGGCGTGGCCAATGCGGGCGCGCCCGTGCTGAATCAAACCCTGACCGATTACAACTTTCCCATTCCGGGCTCGGGCAACACGCTGGAAGTGCGGGTCGAAATCGACCAGGATGGTGCCAGCGAAGAATTTGGGTTTGATAACATTCGGGTGTACGGGGCGAGTGCGGTCGGCAGCCCGCCATCGCTGAGTACCCTGGAAACGACGGCGGTGGCTTTTGCGGAAGGTGGCAGTCCCGTGGCCCTCACCAACAGCCTGACGGTGAGCGACCCGGACAACACCGGGCTAGCCAGTGGCAAGGTGAGCATTTCGGCCAACTACAACTCGTCGGAAGACCGGCTGTCCTTCGTGGCCGACGCAACCACCGGCAACATCACAGCCAGCTTCGATACCGGCACGGGGGTGCTGACCTTGACTTCGGCGGGCGCCACGGCCACCCTAGCGCAGTGGCAAAATGCCTTCCGCAAGGTGTATTACCAGGACATTGATGCCATTAATGCTACGGCCGGGACGCGCACAGTTTCGTTTTCCGTTACTGACCCCAACAACAACATCAGCGGGGCCCTGCAGCGCAGCATCACGGTGACTGCGGCGCTCGATGCCGCTTCGAATGTGCCTTACACAGAGCCTTTTGAAACCGACGGCGAAGGCACCCGCTATTCCAGCAACCACTATTTCTCGCAGGATGCGGCGCAATTTCAGCGTACCAATGCCAACCCCACGACGACGGGGCCCGCGGGCACGACCTTCAGCAACATCGTCGGCTCGTATTACTGGGTGGGCGTGAACACGGCCCCGGCCAGCCTGAACCCGACTGGCAAGAACAACGGCACCCTGACTACGAAGCAGGTGAATGCGACGAACTATACCAACCTGCACTTTCAGCTTCGTATTGGGGCTTCGTCGTCCATCAACAACGGCACCCAGGCCAACTGGAAAACCAGCGACTATTTTCAACTCTTCTACCGCCTGAATGGCAGCAGCACCTGGACGGCGTTCGGGCTGTTTCGCGGCACCGGCACCGGCACGAGTGGCGGCGTCATTCGCCAAGACTCGAACCCCAACGGCACGGGCGCGCCAACGGGCACCCAGCTGACGCCGGCGCTGCAAAACTTCGACTTTGCCCTGCCGGCTTCGCTGAATGGGCAAACCGTGGATTTTCAGCTGGTGCTCGTCAACAGCGATGGGGTTAACTATCTGGCCTTTGACCAGCTACAAGTAACGGGCACGCCAGCCGCTACCGTCAACTCCCTTGTACGGGCTAGCGCAAGCCCCACTAATGCCGCTACGGTCAACTACACGGTGACCTTTGGGGCGCCAGTAACGGGCCTAACGGCTTCTAACTTCTCGCTGACTACTACCGGCATAACCGGGGCTACGGTGGGCACGCCGGTGAGCACAGGCTCGGGCAGCACCTGGACGGTGCCCGTGAACACGGGCACGGGCAGCGGCACGCTGACGCTGAACCTGGCTAACGACACCAACCTATCGGTTGATATTACGACCACGCTGCCATTTGCGGGCGAAACCTACAACATCGACAAGACGACCCCGACGACGACCATCACCAGCTCGACGCCGGGGGTGAGCAACGGCGCCACCACCAGCACCACACCCATTGCATTCACGATTACGTTCTCGGAAAGCGTGCTGAACTTCGTACAGGGCGACGTACAGGTGGCGGGCGGCAACCTCTCGGGCTTCTCGGTCGCGAGCGGCACGACGTACACCTTCAACGTGACGCCCAACGGCAACGGCAGCGTGGTGACGGTGAACGTAGCGGCCGGCGTGGCCAATGACGCGGCCGGCAACGCCAACACGGCGGCTTCGCAGTACAGCGTTACCTATGTGGCTCCCAGCACCACCGTTACGTCCATTACGACAACGACGAGCAGTCCCACCAACGCCAGCAGCATTCCCTACACGGTGACGTTCGCGGCCAGCGTGACGGGCCTGACGACCGCCAACTTTTCGCTGTTGCCTACCGTGACGGGTGCTAGCATTAGCAGCGTGAGCGGCTCGGGCACTACTTACACGGTGGTGGTGAACACGGGCACCGGCAACGGGTCGCTCCAACTGAACCTGGCCAACTCCACGAGCCTCAGCCCCAGCGTGAGCAATGTGCCCTACAATGGGCCGAGCATTACCATCGACAAGACGGCCCCGACGGTGACGGCGTTCACTAGCTCGAACGGAGCGACGGGCAGCACGACCACGACTACGCCTTTGCCGTTCTCGGTGACGTTCTCGGAAAGCGTGACGGGCTTTAGCAGCGCCGGCATCACGGTAACCAACGGCACGGTAACCAGCGGCCCCACGGGCAGCGGCGCCGGGCCCTATACCTTCAGCGTGACGCCCACCACGGCCGGCACAGCTACTACCGTCACGATTGTCGCCAAGGCGGCCCAGGATGCGGCCAGCAATGGCAACACGGCTTCCAGCCCCTACTCACTTACCTACCTGCCGCCTACTGTCGTGGTTTCGGCTGTAACTGGTATCACGCCCTCGCCCACGGCCACGGCGCAGGTTAGCTACACCGTGATGTTCTCCGCCGCCGTATCTGGGCTGACGACCGGCAACTTTGACCTGACCACCACGGGCCTCAGCGGCGCGGGTGTGGCCAGCGTCTCGGGTTCGGGCACGACCTACACAGTAGTCGTGAATACGGGCGCGGGCAACGGCACCCTGCGCCTAAACTTGAATAACAGCACCAGTGTGACGCCTACGGTAACAGGGCTGCCTTATACCAGCGGCACCCTGTATACCCTCATCAAGAGCTTTACGGCCGCGCCCACCCTGCGCATTCAAGCAGCGGGCAGCGCCAGCAAAGGCTCCGATGTGACGGCCTTCGTGGACGCGGTGCAGGTGCAGCAGAGCGGGGGCACGGCCTTCGCCAACGGCCTGCAGAACGGCGGCTTCGAGTTCAACAACGTGAGTTTGAATAGCTTCAAGAAGACCGCCGACGGCGTCGTCGCCTCGCCCTGGACCTTCACCAGCCTAGCCGGGGTGTCGCGCAACGGCCCTAGTGGCTTTGGCTCGACGACTACCGAGGGCGACGCGGTGGGCCTGGTGCAAAGCACCGGTGGCAACAACGGCAGCATTGCGCAGACCCTAGCCGTGCCCACGGGGACCTACCAGGTGAACTTGCAGGCCGCCCAGCGGACTAACTTTGGCACCAGCGACCAGGTGGTAAACGTGTTCGTCAGCGACGTGTTTGTGGGCAGCATCCAGCCCCCCGGCAGCGGCTCCTACCAGTCCTTTACCTCGGCCACGTTCAACGTGACGGCCCCGTCGCTGACGGCGACGGTGAGCGGACCGGCCAGCCCGACCAGCAGTTCGTCCCTTCCGTTCTCGGTGAGCTTCTCGCAGAGCGTGGGCACCAGCTTCACGGCTTCGGACGTAACGGTCACGGGCGGCACGCTGACCAGCGGCAGCTTCGGCGGCAACGCGAACAACGACTCCTTCACGTTCACCGTGACGCCCAACGGCCCCGGCCCCGTGGCGGTGAGCGTGGCCGCCAATGTGGCCTTCGACGCTAACAACACGGGCAACACGGCCAGCAACACGGTGAGCGTGCAGTTCGTGGCGCCCACCATTGTGGTGGCCCCAACCTCGGCGGGCTCCCCAACCGTACTGCCCAGCTGCACGCCGGGCACAGCCTACAGTCAGACGTTCTCCGCCTCAGGTGGCTCAGGCCCCTACGCCTACGCCATTACGGCGGGGGCGCTACCGGCGGGCCTGACGCTCTCCTCCGGCGGCGTGCTCTCGGGTACGCCCACGGCCAGCGGCACGTTCACCTTCACGGTGACGGCCACCGATGCCTCGGTCGCCCCCGGCCCCTTCAGCGGCGCGCGCAGCTATTCCCTGACTATCGGCTACCCCGACTTGGTAATCAGCACCAGCGGCCAAACCGTGCCGGGTGGCACCTACCACAGCATCACGGTCCAGCCCGGGGGCGACGGCACGCTCGCGGGCGACGTCACCGTCACGAGCAATGTGACGGTGCAAAGCGGCGGCGTGCTCAACGACGGCTGCGCGCTTATCAGCGGGCCCGGCAGCTTCACGCTGGCGGCGGGCGGCACGCTGCGTATCTGCTCGCCGCAGGGCCTTAGCAGCACCGGCGCCACAGGCACGGTCCAGGTGACGGGCATGCGCAGCTTCAGTCCCGATGCGCTCTATACGTACACTGGGAAGGTGGCCCAGGTCACCGGCCCGGGCCTGCCGCCCATCGTGCGCGTGCTCACGCTCACCAATGCGGCGGGCCTGACGTTGACCACGGCCCTGACGACCACCACGGCGGCCACCTTCACCCAGGGCGTGCTGACGACCGGAGCCGCGACGCTGACGCTGGGCAATGACGCCACCCTCAGCGAGGATGCCGACGGCTACGTCACGGGCACGGTGCTGGCCACCCGCACCCTGAATGCGGCGGGCAGCGCCGAAGCCTTCGGCGGGCTCGGCCTCGTGCTCACGCCCAGCGGCCCGACCCTGCCGGGGAGCACTTTGGTGCGGCGCGTCACGGGCACGGCCCTGCGCGGGATGGGCACGAGCACGAGCATCACGCGCTATTTCGACATTCAGCCCACTATCAACACGGGCCTGAACGTGGCGCTGGTGCTCACGGCCCGCGACGACGAGCGCAACGGTATTGCCCCGGCCAACCTGCGCTTATTCAAGAGCGATAACAACGGCACGAGCTGGCGGCTGCAGTCGGCTACGTATGGCACCGCGACGACCAATGGCCTCACGACTTACTCGGCCAGCCTGAGCGGCATCAGCGATTTCTCGCTCTGGACCCTGGGAGATGCCGCGGCGCCCCTGCCCGTCACGCTCACCAGCTTCCAAGCGCTGCTGCAGGACGAAAACCGGGCCCTGCTACGGTGGGCGACGGCCTCGGAACTCCATAGTGCCTATTTCGCCGTAGAACGTAGCCTGGATGGGCGCAGCTTCGTCGAAGTGGGGCGGGTAGCGGCGGCCGGCACCAGCCTGCTGGCCCACGCGTATGAGCTGCGCGACCCGCTGCCGCTGCCGGGCCTGACGTACTACCGCCTGCGGCAAGTAGACACCGATAAGTCGGCCACGTACAGCCCGGTGGTGATGCTTTCGCCACACACGCAGCCCGCGGTGGCGATAAGTGTTTACCCCAATCCGCGGCGTGGTACGGCCGCGACAAGCGTCAGTTTGCAAGGCTTGACCAACCAACGGCTCACCGTGCAGGTGACGGATATGCTTGGGCGCACCGTGAGCACCCAAGAGTTCACGCCCACTACTTCCTACGCTACCATAGACTTACTATTACCTGCCGACCTGGCTACGGGCGTGTATGGCGTAAGCGTGCGCTCGGGAAGTCAAACGTGGACTACGCGACTAACTGTGGCTCCCTAATACCACTTGGTGTTTTTGCTAAGGCCCTGACTGAGTAGTCAGGGCCTTTTTTACAGCGACTGAGAGAGGTTTAGCAGGAACTCTACCCCTCAAATTCCGCCACGCGGACTACGCCGCCGCTAGCCCCACTCTTGCGTACTACCTACTAAAAAGCCCACCCCGCCGCAAGCGGGGTGGGCTTTTTGCTTACCGTTAGCTTGGGCGCTACTCAAGGCGGCGCCGGTTGGCTTTTTTGTCACTCTGGATTTTCTTGCTTTCGAGGCGCTTGCGCACAGCGCCGGCACTGGGCCGGGTGGCGCGGCGGGGCCTGGGGCGGCGCAGGCTTTTCTGCAGCAGCTCGTGAAAGCGGGCCAATGCAATTTCCTTGTTGCGGAGCTGGCTGCGGTCGTCCTGAGCCACTACCAGCAGGTAGCCTTCGGTGGTGAGCTGGCCGGCCAGCTTTTCCAGGATGAGCTGCTTTTGCTCATCCGTCAGCACCTGCGAGGCTTGCAAGTGCCAGCGCAGCTCTACGCGGCTCTCTACCTTATTCACGTTCTGCCCGCCCGGCCCGCTGGCCCGGCTGGTTTGGAAGGTGATTTCGGGCAGGAAGGCAGCGGCGGGCGGCAGCATCGGCAGGTGCAGGGGCGCTTACTGTTTGACCAGCAGCATGGCCCCATACGAGTAGCCGCCGCCAAACACGGTCACAATCAGGTTGTCGCCGCTTTTGATACTCGGCCAGATTTCGGCTAGCCCAATGGCGGCACCGGCGCAGCCGGTATTGCCCAGGCGCTCGATATTATTGACAGCGCGGGCGGGGTCGAGGCCCAGCTGCTTCACCACATTGGCCGAGATGCGCAGGTTGGCCTGATGCGGAATCAAGTAATTCAACTCACTCACCGCCAAGCCGTTCTTATCGAGCAGCTGCTGCGTAATGCGCGTCATGTAGGTGCAGGCCTGCTGAAACACGTCACGCCCATAGGGCATCACAATGCCTTTGTCGACGGGCTTGAGCGTCACGGCTTCGTCGGCCTTGCCCATAGGGGCGGCCCCGCCCGTGAGCACCTGCACCACGCGCAGGTCCTGGGAGCCTAGCGGCTCTTTGGTGAGCAGCAGCGCCGCGGCGCCGTCGCCCCAGAGGTGGCCAGCCATGGTGTCTTCCTCGTTGTTGTAGGCGGTGTTGTGCTCGCTCACCACCACCAGTGCCCGGCTAGCCTTACCCAGGGCAAAATAGCCTTCCACAATCTCCACCGCATTGAGCAGCGACGAGCAGGCCGATGAGATGCTCACCGTGGGTATCTCATTGATACCCAAGTCGCGCTGCACGGCGTGCGCTGCCGTGTAAATGGTATCGTGCGGGGTATAAGTGCCCGCTACAATAAGGTCGATGCTGGCCGGCGCAAAGCCCGGCAGCTCGGCAAGCAGGGCATGGGTGGCCGCAATGGCCATCGTATTAGCATTTTCGCCCGGGCCGGCTTTGCGCCGCTCGCGGATGCCCGTGCGCTCAATTATCCAGTCGGAGGCTAGCCCATTGAGGCGCGTAAAATGTTCGTTCGTAACAACGGCCGTCGGCAAGTAGGCGGCCACGTGATGCAGGTACACGCAGTGGGTAGTGGGTGGTAGAATATCGATACAAAGGTCCGGCTAACAAACGTTAGGCATCGAATAAAAGCTGTAAAAGCCGGAATCTTATACGTGGTGCCCGGCGCCTGGCTTGTTAAACAACGCACTAGATGGCACCTGGCGGGCGTTGGCACCGTAGTTGTCTGGCTTCCGGCAACTCTGCGTTTACAGCTTATGCACCTACGTTTTTTTCGGCTCGGCGGGTTTATCCTGCTGCTACTAAGCCTGGCTACGAGCGCCTCAGCGCAGAAATATGACACGGCCCTGGGCGCCCGGCTAGGGGGCGGCAACTACGGCATCACCTTGCAGCAGCGGGTGGCATCGCGCGTCACCATCGAGGGCATTGCCGGGCTGCGCGAGCGTGAGTACAGCGGCACGGTACTGGGTGAGTATCACTTTGGTATTCTGGGGCCTAGCCTCAATTATTACTTCGGCGTGGGCGGCCACCTGGGCCACAACAAGGATACGGGCGGCTTTGGCGGCTTCGATGGCCTAGTGGGCGTCGAGTACAAGGTCGCCTTCCTGCCCGTAGTACTCAGCTTCGACTTCAAGCCCACTTTCGAAATCAACAGCGACGACTACGCCCGCTTCCCCACGGCGTTCTCCATTCGCTACGTGCTGTTTAAGCGCAAAACCAACATCTTCGACCAGATACGGGGCCGCTAGCCTCGTCGCCCATGAGCTCGACCTGCCGGCACCTGCGAAGGGCCTGCTCTGCTACGGCGGGGCAGGCCCTTGTTGCGTGGGCATTACGCACGCAAGCCCCCATGTAACAAATTGGTAATGAAGTGCATCAACCAGCTACACAAGTAGCACAAAGGGTATTATTCAAGTAATATTCACGAAATAATCAAGAAGGAATTTTGCCCCGTCGAATCGCGTCTACCGCCCCCGATTTAGCCTTTGCTAGCACAACGCGTGGGTGGGGCTGGTCGGCGACGGCAGCTGCGCTGCTGGCAATCAGCTTTTTGCTATCACTCCATCCTTTTTGATGAAACACTATTCTACTAGTATAGGCGCCCGGCTAGGGTGCTTTCGGCGGAGCCTTGCCCCTACGCTGGCGCTGAGTATCCTGGCCCTGCCGGCCTTAGCCCAGACGCAGGCCGTGAGCGGCCAGGTAAAAGCGCCCTCCGGCGAAGCACTACCCGGCGTGAACGTTATCGTAAAGGGCACCTCGCTCGGCACCGTGACCAACGCCGAGGGCAAGTACTCGCTGGCTGTGCCGGCTAGCCAGGCCGTGACGACGCTTACGTTTTCCTTCGTGGGCTACAAGCCGCAGGACGTGGTGGTGGGCAACCAGGCTACTATCGACGTGACGCTGGGCGAAGACACTAAGGAGCTGGCCGAGGTGGTGATAACGGCGCTGGGCATCAAGAAAGACGCCCGCACCATTGGCTACACTACCCAGGAAATAGCGGGCGCGCAGCTGGTGAAAGCCCGCGAGCCCAACCCGGTGAACTCGCTGACGGGCAAAATAGCGGGCCTCACGGTGGCGCCCAGCGCCGAGCTGCTAGGCCGCCCTACGCTGCTACTGCGTGGCAGCTCCAACATCCTGTTTGTGGTTGATGGCGTGCCGATTAACTCCGATACCTGGAACATCAGCCCCGACGACATCGAAACCTACACCGTGCTAAAGGGGCCGAACGCGGCCGCCCTCTACGGCTTTCGGGGCCAGAACGGGGCTATTATGATAACCACTAAGCGCGGCACCGGCGACAAGCGCAAGGTGGCGGTGGAGTTCAATTCGAGCACCCAGATTCAGCCCAGCTACCTGGCCATTCCGGAGAAGCAGAACGAGTACGGCTTCGGCTCAAACTACCAGTACGCCTATTCCAACAGCCTCTACGACGAGGGCAACGTGAACCGCCGGGCCAACATCTGGGGGCCGCGCTTTGAGGGGCAGAATGTGCCGCAGTACGACTCGCCGGTGGTGAACGGTGTGCGCCAGGGCACGCCCTGGCTAGCCAAGGGCGCCAACAACTTCCGCGACTTTATGCGGATGGGCGTGCTGTCGGCCAATAACGTGTCGATATCGTCGAGCGGCGAGAATTACGACGTGCGCCTGTCGGTGTCGAATAACTACCAGCGCGGCATGGTGCCCAATACGGGCCTCAATATCACCAACTTCAACCTGAGCACGGGCGTCAACTTCAACCCCCGCCTCAAGTTTGACGCGGCTTTGAATTTGAGCTTGCAAAACTCGCCCAACATTCCGCAGAGCAGCTCGGGGCCGGAGAGCGAAACCTACATTTTCCAGGTGTACGGGTCGAGCAGCTGGGCGCTGAGCGATATGCGCGACTACTACAAAGGCCCGCAGGGCGTGCCCGGCGTGCAGCAATATTATGCCGAATACGGGCGCGGCAACAACCCCTATTTCGTGGCCAACGAGTGGCTGTACGGGCACCGCAAAACGGATATTTATGGCTACGGCCGCCTCAGCTACAAGCTCAGCGACCACTTCAACCTGGCCCTGCGCTCGCAGATAACGACCTGGAACCAGCTGCGCACCGAGAAGGTGCCGTACTCGGCCATCACCTACAAAACGCCCGACCTGCGCCAGGGCGACTACCGCGAAGACCGCCGCAACCTGCTCGAAAACAACACCGACCTGCTGCTGAGCTACAACCAGAAGCTAGGGGAGAATTTCACGCTGAGCGCGGTGGGCGGCGCCAACGTGCGCTTGTTCAACTACAATTCGAGCTGGGCCACGACGGACTTCCTCATTGTGCCGGGCGTGTACAATTTCAGCAACTCGAAAAACCCCGCCCAGGCCTACGACTTCGGCTCGGATATGACGGTGCTGAGCGCCTACGCCACTACCGACCTGGCTTTCAGAAACATTGCCTCGCTAGGCCTCACCGGGCGCTTCGATAAGCTCTCGACCTTGCCGAAGAACAACCGGACGATTTTCTACCCGTCGGTGTCGCTGAGCACGGTGCTGAACGAGTACCTGCCGCTGCCCGAGGCCATTTCCTTCCTGAAGCTGCGTGGCTCGTATGCCAACGTGAAGGGCGGCAATACGGCCAGCACCATCGGCTCGGCCTACCAGGCCGTGACGGGCAACTCGGTTTCGAGCCTCATCGGCTACGGCGCGGAGGTGACGACGGCCTACGATGGGCCGAACTACGTGAACCAGGCTACCTACACCATCACCAAGCCTTATAACAACCAGCCGGGGGCTAGCTTCACCAATAGCCTGCCCAGCCCCAACCTGAAGAGCTACTCGGTGACGTCGTACGAGTACGGCTTCGACGCCAAGTTTTTGGGCAACCGGCTCGGGCTCGACGTGACACACTTCACGTCTATTAACGGGCCGCTGATTTTCCAGCTGCCCGTGGCTTCCTCGTCGGGCTACACCAGCCAGACTACCAACGCCGTAACCACCCAGAAGAACGGCTGGGAAGTGGCCCTGACCGGCGCCGTGCTGGCCAACCCTAGCGGCCTGAGCTGGGACGTGCTCGCCAACTGGAGCACCTATAAGGAAACGCTGCGCGAGATTGACGGCAAGGAAACGAGTATCTACCTGCCCGGCCCCAACCACGTCTTCAACATCGGTGACCGCCTGGATGGCTACTACAGCTACAACTTCCTGCGCTCGCCCGACGGGCAGATTATCAACTCCTCGACTGGCATTCCGCTGGTGCGCCCGTCCGGCACCAACAGCTTGCAGTTTATGGGCAATACCAACCCCGACTGGGTGTGGGGCGTTACCAACCGCTTCTCGTACAAGAACTTCAATTTTAGCTTCCAGTTTGATGGCCGGGTGGGCGGCGTCATCCGCGACCAGGTGTATGCCTACGCCCTGAACGCGGGCAACGCTACCGACCTGGTGCAGGGCCAGCTAGGGGCTGCCCGCCTGCAGGAGTGGCAAAGCACCAACCTAGGCACCAAGGCCCCCACGCCGGCCTACGTAGGCCCCGGCGTGGTAGTGGCGAGCGGCAACGTGAAGTTTGACGCTAACGGCAACATCAGCAACTTCAACGAGCTGCAATTTGCCCCCAATACCAAGGCCACGACCGTGCAGACCTATACCCAGGGCGTGTACAACAGCGGCATTGAGGAGCCCTACATGGTGAGCAAGACCTACGCCAAGCTGCGCGAGGTCATCATCGGCTACTCGGTGCCGAGCAGCCTGCTAGCCTCGCGCTTTATCAAGGGGGCCAACGTCTCGCTGGTAGGCCGCAACCTGCTCTATTTCGCGCAGCGCAAGGATTTTGACCTTGACCAATACGCGCAGGGCTTCAACCTGGCCGACGGCAGCACGCTGAAAAACCCGAGCCTGCAATCGGCCACCACGCGCTCGATGGGTATCAACCTCAACCTGACTTTCTAGATGAAATCCTTTGTGAACCTGGCTGGGGCAGCCCTGCTGCTAGCCCTGGCCGCCAGCGGCTGCAAGACGATGGACGAGCAGCTGCCCAATCCCAACCTGCCCACCGCCGACAGCGCCGTACCGCCCGCGCTGCTGCTGCCGCGCATCGAGTACGACCTTTTCAACAGCGGCGACGGGGGACCCTTTACGCAGGTGCAGCGCTGGAACCAGTATACCATCTCGAACGACAGCTACTACGGCGGCCAGAACCAGTACAACTGGACCACTACGGGCTCGCTGTACACGGTGCTCAAAAACGTGAACCAGATGGATATCCAGGCCGTGAAGCAGCTGGGTACCAAGCAGAACGTGTACAGTGCCCTAGCCAAGTTTTTCCGGGCCTACATTTTTATCTGGCAAACCCAGCGCGTGGGCGATACGCCTGCTGCGCAGGCCGGCCAGGGCCTAGCCAATCTCACGCCCACCTTCGATGCACAGAAGGCCGTGTACGCCCGCAGCCTGGCCATGCTCGACACGGCCAATACGCTGCTGGGCAACTCGCTGGCGGGCACACTGAGCGGCGACATCTACTACCAGCAAAACGGGGCTAGCGCCGTGGCGCAGTGGCGCAAGGTGGTGAACTCGTATAAGTTGCGGGTACTCATCAGCCTCAGCCGCCGGGCCCAGGACAATGCGGATTTGCAGATTCCGCAGCAGTTCGCGGCCATCGTGAACAACCCAAGCCAGTACCCGGTGCTGACCAGCAACACCGACAACTGGGCCTTCCAGTTCAACTCGGCCTACAACACCTACCCGCACACCCCCAACGACGGCAACAACCAGCGCCAGAACGCCGGCGCCGCCTACCTCAGCCTCACCACCGCCACCCAGGACCCGCGCACGTTCATCACGGCCACGCCCGCGCCGGCCCAGCTGGCGGCCGGCAAGCAGCCCAGCGACTTCTCGGCCTACGTGGGCAGCAGCCCGGCGGTAGGCTTGGGCGATTTATCGACCGGCTCGAACGCCGGCCAGTATTCGTTTACCAATTACCTGCGCTACTACTCGTCGGTGCAAGGCCCTGAAAGTTACATCCTGCTAGGCTACCCCGAGCTGAATTTCACCATCGCCGAGGGCATCAACCGCGGCTGGGTGCCGGGCGCCTCGGCCAACACCTACTACCTGCGCGGCATCAATGCTTCGCTGGATTTTTACGGGCTAGCCGACGGGCAGCAACTGACCATCGGCGACGTATCGGGTAAGAAATTGGGCACGGCTGTGGTGTCGCGCAGCGCATTCCTGAGCAATCCGGGCGTGATGTACAAGGGCGATAACACCGATGGCCTGGAGCAGATTCTTAACCAGAAATACGTGGCCTTTTTCCAGAATTCGGGCTACGAGCCGCTCTACAATTGGCGGCGCACGGGCTTCCCGCGCACGTTCGTGAGCACCGGCAGCGGCATCAACGCCACGGGCAAGATTCCGCGCCGCTGGCAGTACCCGGTGGATGAGCAGACTTACAACCCCGATAACTACAGCGCGGCCCTGAAAAGCCAGTTTGGCGGCACCGACGACCTGAACCAAGACACCTGGCTCACGAAGTAAAGCTGCTGGAAGCGGCTCGGCTGGAGGCAACCGCCTCTACGCCGGGCCGCTTCTCTTTTCACCTCTCAGTTCGATGAAAAAGCTCCTTCTATTCCTCGGCCTCGCCACGCCCGCCCTAGCCCAAACGCCGCCCGATACGGCGGTTTTCGCCCCCCGGCGCGCCGTGATGCTGCAAGGCACCAGCAACTTCCGTGACCTGGGCGGCTATCCGGCCGCCGGCGGCAAGCACGTAAAATGGGGTCACATTTACCGCTCGGCCGACATCAGCAAATTGACTGATAGCGACCTGCTAGCCCTGCAAAAGCGCCACGTGGCGCTGGTGTGCGACCTGCGCGGCCCGCAGGAAGTAGCCCAGGCGCCCGACCGCCTGCCCGCTGGCGCCCGCCACTTGGCGTTGCCCGCCGGCAGCGAAAAAATCGACCCGCGCTTGCTCATGGGCGGCAGCAAAAACCTCGACCGCGACTCGCTGATGCGCGCCGTGTACACCAACACGAGCTTTTTCAAGGCCAAGTACAAGCCGCTGTTTGATGAGCTGCTGACCCTCGACAACGGCCAGGCCCTGCTTTTTCACTGTACTGCGGGCAAGGACCGCACCGGCATCGGGGCGGCGCTGGTGCTGGCGGCGCTAGGGGTCGACCGGGCCACCATCCTGCGCGACTACGCGGCCACCGACGTGTACTGGCAGGCTGGCCGCGCGCAGAGCTTGCAGCGCATGAGCCAAGCCGGGATGTCGGCCGAGGCCGTGAACACCGTGCGCCCCCTGCTCGCCGCCAACCCCGCCTACCTAGCCGGCACCTTCGCCGCCCTCGACCGGCAGTATGGCTCCATGGATAAGTTTCTGGCTACGCAAATGGACCTGACGCCTGCTAAGCGGGCGGCGCTGCGCGCCAAATATCTACAGTAAGCCATGGTGCAGCTTTCTTTCACGGAAACTTAACGCTGGCGTGGCACTGAGGCAAAGCAACGGCCGGAGCTTTGTAGCAGGGCTAGTATGCTACCGTATGCGAAATTTTTTACTTTTTATATTCTTTACGTTCAGCGCGTTAGTCGGGCTGGGGCAAACTTTCCAGGCCACGGAGCCGCTGGGCACGGCAGGGGCTAATCCTGCGGTGCTCAACTACGCCGAGCAGATGCCCGCCTTCGTGGGTGGCGAGGTGGCCCTGCACCAGTACCTGGCCACCCAAACCAAGTACCCGCCCGAGGCCCTGCGGCGCGGGCTGTCGGGCCAGGTGGTAGTGCAGTTTGTGGTGGATGAGCAGGGCCGGGTGCTCGACCCAATAGTGGTGAAAACGACCGCCGCCGAGTTCAACGACGAGGCCCGCCGGCTGGCTTGGCTCATGCCCCGCTGGACGCCCGGCCGCGAGCACGGCCAGCCCGTGCGGGTGCGCTGCACGCTGCCCATCAGCTTCACCTTTCGGCGCTAGCCCCGAGCTCGCCTACATTTACCGGGGTAGCTCCGTAGGGCTGCTCTTTGCTTTAGTTATGCTGAACCGCTTGCTTTTGCTAGCCGCCGGCCTGCTCGCCTCCGAGCCCGCGCTGCTAGCCCAAAACCGCCCCGCACCCAAGCTGCTGGTAGGCATCATGGTCGACCAGATGCGGCCCGACTACCTGACGCGCTTTGCCAATGACTTCGGGCCCGATGGCTTCAACCGCCTGCGCCGCGAGGGGATGGAGTGCCGCAACACCCACTATAACTACATTCCGACCGTGACCGGGCCGGGCCACTCGTCGGTCTACACCGGCACCACGCCGCGCTACCACGGCATCGTAGGCAACTCGTGGTACGACCGCCGCCTGCGCCGCGACGTGTATTGCACCGACGACACCACCGTGCAGCTTGTGGGCCCGGCCAGCAAGGGCCTCGGCGTATCGGCCCGCAACCAGGTGAGCACCACCCTCGGCGACGAGCTCAAGATGACTTACGGCGGCCGCAGCCGGGTGCTAGCCCTGTCCTTAAAAGACCGGGCCTCGGCCCTGCCCGCCGGGCACATGGCCGACGGTGCTTTCTGGTTTGATACCGGCACGGGCAGCTTCATTTCGAGCACCTACTACGTGCCCCGGCTGCCGGCCTGGGTCGAAAGCTTCAACGCTCAGAAGAAGGCCGACTACTATCGTACCCAGACCTGGACGCCCCTGCGCGGCCCCGAGGCCTATCGCAACAGCCTGCCCGACTCGAACCGCTACGAGCGCATTTTCAAAGGCAAAACGGCCGCAACGTTCCCCTACGACCTGGCCAAGCTGGCGCCGCTCAACCCGCCTGCTTACGAGGGCATCTACACTTCGCCCTTCGGCAATAGCCTGCTTACCGACCTGGCACTGAGCGCGCTGGCTAGCACCGACCTGGGCCGCGACGACGTGCCCGATTTGCTGGCCATCAGCTACTCAAGCCCCGATGCGGTGGGCCACACCTTCGGGCCGCTCTCCAAGGAAGAAAACGACCTCTACCTGCGCCTCGACCTGGAGCTAGCCCGCCTGCTGCAAGCCCTGGATAAGACGGTGGGCAAAGGCAACTATGCTATATTTTTGACCGCCGACCACGGTGCCAGTGAAGTAACCCGCTACCTCGCCGACCACCAGCTGCCCGTTGGCACCTTCGACCGCCGCGCCGTGTACCAGGCCGCCAGCGCCTACCTCACCGCGCAGCTAGGCCCCGGCCAATGGCTCGAAACCGAGCGCAACAACACGTACTACTTCAACCGACCGCTGCTAGCCCAGCATAAGATAGAACTGGCCCACGCCCAGCAGGTGCTGGCCGAGTTTGTGCGCGACCAGCCGGGCATAGCCCAGGTCAATACCACTACCCAACTGCTCGATGCGGGCTACACCACCGGCCTCGAAGCCAAGCTGCAGCTAGGCCTCTACTACCCGCGCTTTGGCGATGTGCGCTATGAATTGATGCCCGGCTGGACCGGCGACATCGGCGTGGGGGCTAGCCACGGCACCGGCTACGCCTACGACAGCCACGTGCCGCTGCTGTGGTGGGGCCCCGGCATCCCGGCCGGCGTCAGCTACGCGCCGCACACCATCACCGACATCGCCCCCACGGCGGCTATGCTCTTGAATAGCAAGCTGCCCAGCGCCTGCATTGGCCAGCCCATCGTGGAGGTGCTAGGCGGCCCCGCGCCGGCTACCAAGCCCAAGCGCCCCTAGCGCACCCAGGTAGGCTGCTTCGGCGCCCCCGCCCTGCCTGGGGTAAGGGCGCCGCTGTTCTACAGCAGATTAAGCCACATGCTCGCTGCTATTTCTCACTCAAGCAGAGCAGCGGCGCCCTTTACACCTGTTAGCGTTCCAGCAGGATTCCCGGCCCTAAAATCACCATATCCACCCGGCCTTTCAGCGTCTGGTCGATGAAGGGGGTGTTCTGGGATTTGGATTTCATAAAGTCCCGCGTAAAGGTCGTTTCGGCTTCGGTGTCGAACAGGACGCAGTTGGCCGGCTGGCCGACTTCGATGCTGGGCACCGGCAGGTCCATCAGGCGGCGGGGCTCCGCCGAGTAGCGCTTTACCACCAGGTCCCAGCCAAATTTCTTAGGCTCGACGAAGAAGTGGTGCAGCGAAACCAAGGCCGTATCCAGGCCGGTGATGCCGTTGGGCGCGCTAATGAAATCCTGGGCTTTCTCAAATGGCGTGTGCGGCGCGTGGTCGGTGGCAATGAGGTCGAACACGCCTTCGATGAGCCCTTCGAGCAGCGCGTCGCAGTCGGCCTGCGTGCGCAGCGGCGGGTTCATCTTGTAGTTCGTGTCGTAGTCACCAATGTGCTCGTCGGTAAACAGCAGGTGGTGCGGGGCCACTTCGGCCGTCACCTTCACATCGCCGCGCGATTTCCACCAGCGGATGGTTTCCATGCCGAGCTTGCTCGACACGTGCTGGATGTGCACGTGCGCGCCGGCCGCCCGGGCCAAACGAATGTCGCGGTCAATGATAATCTCCTCCGCGCAAGCCGGTGAACCCTTAATACCAAGCCGATAGCTCATCACGCCTTCGTTGAGGGCACGCGGCCCGGCCAGCTCGGGCACCTCGCAGTGGCTGGCGAAAAACATCCCGAACTCGGTGGCATACTGCATGGCCCGCAGCAGCACGGCCGGGTCGTTGGTGGTGTCGCCGTCGTCGGTGAGCATTTTGACCCCTAGCCCGCGCATCCCCTCGATTTCCGCCAGCTCCTTGCCCTCGCGGTTCTTCGTGACGCAGCCCGAGGTGTACACCGGAATGCGCGAGCGGTCTTTAGCATTTTCCAGCACGGTGGCCACGGTAGTGGCCGAGTCGAGGGCCGGGCGGGTGTTGGGCATCATCACCACGCCGGTAATGCCGCCGTTGATGGCCGCCTCGCTGCCCGTTGTAATGGTTTCCTTGTTCTCGAAGCCGGGCGCGCGGAAGTGCACGTGGGCATCAAACATGCCTGGCATCAGCACCCGGCCACGCGCGTCGATGACGCGCGCACCCTCAGGAATAGCCAGTTTAGTACCGATGTCCTGGATTTTTCCTTCGACAATCAGGACATCGCCCTCGCGCAGCACGGGTGAGTTTTCGGAAGCGATGCGGGCATTTTGAAGGAGAAGCATGAAGTGATAATGTCTGTAAACCGCTAGGGTTATGGAAGATGTAAGTAAGAACTGAAATTAGCCTGCGCGGCTGGCACCTAGGGTGTGAGCAGCGAGGAGCCCGCCCGCGGCCGCGCGGCAGCAGTATAAGCCTCCTGCTTCGGAAACTCCCCGCCCGGCGTAAGCCAGTCGAGCACGGCCATGCGGATGGAGATGCCATTTTCGACCTGGTTGGTAATCAGGCTACGCTCGTAATCCATTACGGCGTCGCACAGCTCGACCCCCCGGTTCACGGGGCCGGGGTGCATGATGTAGAGGCCCCGGTCGCGGATTTCTGCCAGCCGGGCCGTGGTGATACCGTAGACCCGGTGATACTCGCGCACGCTCGGGAAAAACTGCACGTCCTGGCGCTCTAGCTGCACGCGAAGCAGGTACACCACATCGGGGCCCCAGGCCATAGCTGCCTCGTAGTCGGTGAAGCGGGGGATGCTTTCCGGCACGTACTTGGGCACCAGCGAGCCCGGCCCGAGGTACGCCACCTCGATGCCTAGCTTTTGCAGCAGCGTGCTGGTAGAGCGTGCCACGCGCGAGTGCAGAATATCACCGATGATGAGGACTTTTTTGCCCCTTGGGTCAGGAAATTTCTCCCGGATGGTAAAAGCGTCCAGCAGGGCCTGGGTGGGGTGCTCGTGCGCCCCGTCGCCGGCATTGATAACCGACGCCGTGGTTTGACGGGCTATCATGCCCGGCAGGCCGGGGTGGCTATGGCGCACCACGATATAGTCGGTGCGCATGGCCTGAAGCGTCTCGATGGTCTCGCGCACCGACTCGCCCTTGGTGATGGAGGAGTGGGCAACGTCGAAATTCGTGACCTCCGCCGAGAGACGTTTGGCCGCAACCTCGAAGGAGGAGTGCGTGCGGGTGCTAGCCTCGTAGAACAGCATGAGCACGGACTTACCCTCAAGGGCGGGGATTTTTTTCACCGAGTGGGTGAACAATTTTTTGAACGACGTGGATTGGTCGAGCAAAAACTCGATTTCCTCCCGGTGAAGGGAGGCGATATCGAGCAGGTCTTTACGTGCCATACCGAAGGGGAGGGAAATGAGATTGACTAGCTAAAACAGACAAGATGAAGGCTTACCGGCCACTACTCATGACGGGTAGCCTGATTGGTGGCGTGGCGACTGCCACCGAACGGAGCGGACATAAAAAAACCGTTTCGGAATCCGAAACGGTGGCGGGGTAATAAGCAGAAAAAATAGCGGAAATGCCAAAGGCAACATCGGGAAAACCGTTGGTGGCGAAGACCTTGCGGCCTACTCGCGGCTCCTTGCTGAGCAGGGTTCCGCGCTTCGTCAACAGGTTTTTTGGTTGAAGCACGGTGCAAAGCTACGGCAGTGTTACGTATCCCTTAAGCAGGTTAGGCAAAAATTTGCGTAGAGGCGAGCGTACGCATTGCGAGCAAACGAGTGAACGACGCGTTTTTGCCAAACATATGCAGCATGCGGAAGCGCTGCGGGCCGGTTGGCACCCCTAGCAGCCGGTTCAAGGCAAGGTCTTAAAGTCAACCAGGCAGCTTCAGTCCGCGCGCTTACCAGGAGGCAACAAGCGCATCCAAGTCAACGCGTAAACAATCTCGCAGAGCTTCAGTAACGCCACGCTACTAACCCGCAGGCCAATAAAAAACCTCAGAATATTTCTGAGGGTTTTTGTGGCAACAGTTGGGCCCGCACCCCACGAGTTAGCCCGCTCTCAACCACTACTAAAATTGCCTTTAATTCACCGTAGAGGCAGTTTCTCCCGAACGGCTATCTGAATTAGTCTAGCTAGTATCGGGATTAGTCGGGCATTTTGTCCCCCGGTTGTCCCCTGAGCGGGGGACAGGGCGTAGCTTTAGGGAAGTATTCCATTCCTACTCTATGGCCGCCGTTTCGTTTCTACTGAAGGAGCCCAGCGCTAGCAAAGCAACGCCCATTTTCGCCTTCGTGAGCTTTGATGGCCAGCGTGTCAAAGTCTCCACTGGCCTAAGCATTCTGCCCAGGCAGTGGCTCAAGACCGAGCAGCGAGCCCAGACGCGCGGGCTACCCGATAACGGCAAGCTTAACGACGCGCTGGAGCTAGCTGAGCAGCAGCTGCTCGACTGCTACCGCACTCACCGGGCCGAGGGCCACCTGCCCAGCACAGAGGCCTTGCGCGCGGCTGTGGTACCGGTGCCAGCTGAGCAGGTGGCCGCGGCGGCCGCCGTTACCTTCTGGCAGCATCTTGATGAGTGGGTAGAGCAGAAGCGCGCCCAGGGCCTGCTCAATACAGCCCGCACCTACGCCACCGCCGCGCGCCACCTACGCGAGTTTGCCCAGGCCAGCCGCTACGGGGTAGATTTCGACACTATTACGGCCAGCTTTGGGGAGAAATTCACGGCCTACCTCGTCGGGCCCGCCCACCTGACGGATAACACCATCAGCAAGAACCTGACCCGCCTCAAGCTCTTTATGAAGTGGGCAGCCGGCCGGGGCCTGCATACCAATACCTACTACCCGAAGCTCACCTGGTCCCGGCGCGAGCCCGACGTGATGACGCTCACGGCCGACGAATTGCAGCACTTGGCCACGCTGCCGCTGCCAGCGGGTAGCTACCTCGACAACGCCCGCGGACTGTTCGTGCTCAGCTGTTACACCGGCTTGCGCTACTCGGACCTGGTGAGCATCCGGGCTGAGCACGTGCGCGGCAACTCGCTGCGCCTAGTGATGCACAAAACGAAGGATGTAGTAACGGTGCCCTTGCGGCCTGAGGCTGTGGCGCTCGTCGAGCGCGTAGTGGCCGGCGAGCTGCGGCCGGTGGCCAACCAAGTGCTCAACCGGTTTTTAAAGGAGCTAGGCCAGCGCGCCGAGCTAGCGACGCCGGTAGAAGTGGTGCGCTACCGCGGCGGCCGGCGTGAGAGCGAGACGCTGGCCAAGTGGCAGCGGCTGACCTGCCACACCGGCCGGCGCACTTTCGCTACGCTGGCGCTGGAGCAAGGCCTGCGGCCCGAACTCGTGATGAAGATTACTGGGCACAAGAGCTGGGCCAGCTTCAAGCGCTACGTCAACATCACGGCAGATGTGGTGAGCAAGGAGTTTCACCGGGTGTATGGAGGTGGTGGCCAGGCTTTAAATGAAATCACCTAGTAAATTTGTTTGATGCACTTATCAGACCCACCCGGCTATGAACATACCATACACTTTCAGGCATTCATTACTTCCCCCGAATTATCTGATTTCCTATTAAGTAATCGCCTGCAGAGGGTACAAGCTATGCATCCTCTGCTGACAGGGGTTCGGGTAGTGATTGGTGGCACCAACACTGTAAAACCGCATCATGTCACTACCCTGGCTTGCTTGCTAGACGAGTACCGTCGAGCCCGAATAGCTATTCGCTTCGAAGAGGCAAATGCAGTAGTTTTTGACTACTTACGAATTATCAGCTTTTTTGCCCAGTGGGATACACTTGGTAATAACGTAGAAATATCCACTTTTCAGGTGGCAACTGATTCTACGTCATTCATCCTTTGGCGAGCTGAGCCAACAGCGATGAATGCTTACATTCAGGGTGCTTATCAGCATTATAGTACTAGCTTTTTCAAAGGGAAAAACCTAACTTTTCTAACTACTTATTTAGCAGAACTTTTCAATAATGTATTTGACCATGCGTTCAATGCCACTTCTTCTAATCGAGTAGCATTCGGCATGGTGCAGTACTATCCGTCTCGTCGTCGCTTATTTATCGCAGTATCCGACTTTGGCTTAGGTATACCCAAGACAATCAATCACTTTCTAACGACAAATGGTCAGGAACCAGTTACTGCTACCGAAGCGTTATAAAAGGCCCTAGCCCCTCGTTTCACTTCACGTTCGCGCCCTCATAACCAAGGCCGTGGCCTTGATACCCTGCGCACCGGAATTTTACAATTACGTGGTACTCTAACGCTTCAGACATCCAGAATTATCTACCACGTAAGCGAAAAGGGCCGCGAGATTTTTCATGGCTGCCCTGAGGTAGACTTTCCCGGCACAACTGCCACACTACGAATATTTTACGACAATTTGCCTCTTGAGGAAACTGACATCCTAGAAGACGATATTGAGTTGTTTTGAATAAATCTGCCGTATACTGTCAACAAGTAATTCGCCCTGTCCAATTTTCACCTATGAGCGCTCACCTCCCCACCGGCGCAGTCCTGATGGTAGCATCCGCTACGACTAGCACGCTTTCTAATGCAGACGGCTATAAGCTGTTTGTTGCCTTGAAAGAAGCGCTAACGGAGCAACCAGGCTCTGTTACATTGGACCTTACTGACGTAGTGAATTTCTCTAGCTCGTTTCTCAATTCTTCGCTTGGCGCATTGTATGACGAGTTTGGCACAGAAGGTTATAAGCGCTTACGTTTAAATAACTATAAGCCAGCTCAAGCTAAAATGCTGAAGGAATACATGGCTGATGTAGCTCGAACCCATCACGCTTAATATCGCCTCTCGCTTTATCATAGGCCTCGCCCACCCGGCGGGGCTTTTTTATGCCCAGCAACTACTCGTTACCCTCAGCCCCGAGCAGGCCGCTAGCTTGGTGAGCAGCTACTGCGCCGCTGGCAGCCCACTGCCCCAGTACCTGAGCTACCGGCGTGGCAAGGCCGAGCGATAATGAAGAAGGCCACCCGGTGGGGTGGCCTTCGTTGTTTTTATGCTGTCTCTATTGATTAGGCAGCAGGCCAAGTACCTGTGTCACCAAAAAAGTCTCTAACGGCTTGCTCGGTTACTATCGGTCGGTCTGCAATAAGTTGATAACGCAAACGCCCAGAGTCAATTAGCCTTACCGCTTCGCTTAATTCACAGCCCATCCTTCGATATAAACGGTCATCATAATCTCGGTCTGGGCTTGGATTTTCCCCAAGATGATAAGTACGCATCATTGCAGCCTCACGAGTAATAGCAATTGCTCTTGCTATTAGCTCCTCAGCCGTTTGTGTTCGCTGGCTACTCCCATGAAGGATAGCATTCTGACTATCAGCATAGTTTTCTTCATCAAGCTTCTGCTGTAAAAGCTCGAGTAGAGTAGCCTTCTCATTGATATAAGAAATCTCTTTTTTAGATGCTTCCCGCAGTGGGCGTGCTTCATAGTATAGCTCTGTCAAATCAGCATTGAGCACGTCTGAAATCTTCTTCATAGTTTCAAACGACGGCCGGGCTTCAGCTCGCTCAAACTGAGAGATAGCAGCCTTAGATACGCCAACTTTTAGCGCTAAATCAGTCTGAGTCATCTTACTCTGTTTGCGGAACCTGCGGATTATCTCGCTTAGTGAAGTTCTTGTTGCCATCGCTTTCAATGCAATCAATTGATTTTCAGGCAAATATAATACATTTTATGAAAGTAAAGTAAATTCCACTTGATTTTACAAGTAAAGTACTTTACTTTTGAACAGTAAAGTAAAGTAAGCACCTAAAACAGCATCTGTCAGATGAAGCGTACAAAAAGCCGCATCACCCAATTACTGCCTCGTGGGGCAGTCAAGGAGATTGCTACGACCGTAGGCCTTAGCGGACCTGCTGTTAGTATTGCCCTTCGTAGCGCTAATCCTGCCCACCCCGCTGTACAGGAAGCACTTCGTATCATTGACAAGAGTAACGCATTAGCTACAGCCCAGAAGCTAGCTACTCTCACCTCGGCCGCAGCCGACTAGCCCTGGTTAGGTATGCAAGCTATCATCACCCAGGGCGTAGAGTATCAGCAATTGCTTGAGGACCTGCGCGCCCTTATTCGCTTTGAGCTGACTCAGGCCCAGCCCATCGCTGGGGCCACCCAGCCGCCCGCTGACGAGTTGCTGACGATTGAGCAGGCAGCGGCCCTGCTCGACGTGTGCGTGGCCACCGTGCACGAGCACAAGCGCCGGGGCCTGCTACCCTACACCAAAATCGGGGGCCGGGCCTACGTGAAGCGCTCCGATGTGTTGGCCGCCGGCACCCGTGAGCAGCGCACTCAGAAACCTAGCAGGCCAAAGGGCAAATTACCAACTTAAAGCTTCTCATTTTCAGGTTTTTAACGTATCACCTAAGTAGTGACATGGCTGCGCCATGCCCATTTTTTTCACCCTTTCATTTTTTACAACTATGGTTGCTGTTGCCACCCGCGTACCCCAGGCTGTTGCAGGCCTGACTACGCTCACCCCCACCGCCCAGGCCGCTGCACTGGGCTATCCTGCCACTCTCGTTGGCTTCACACCTGACCAACGAGGCTACTGGTTTGAGCCAGGCTTGCCCTGGTTCACAGCCGAGATGTTCCAGAATCACCCGCTCGATAACCGTGAGGGCACGCCCGACTATTTCAAGGGCTGGTCTACTATCCCCTGCATCGGGGATGTAGAATGCGACCATATGGCCCCGCGCTTTCCTCGGGGCTGCGCTATCAATACGATGCCAGTCCACACCAAGGATATGCTCGTGGTGGGCAAGGTCTACACCTACCGCTATACCAATAGTGCAACCGGCCTTGAAGAATGGAACATCGGCCGCTTAGTTAAGATTGGCGGCAACTACTTGGAAGTAGCCAGCGACAACCCTAGCCCTGATGAGGCCGACCGCACTATCTGGCTACTTGAAGAAGAAGAGCACAAGGCCACTTGGGCTGTGCGCGAGGTAACGCACTACGCGAGCTACCCAAGCGAGGAAGGGCAGGGCCGCCCGGCCCTGCTGCTGGCCGAGCAACGAAGCGTTGCCACCCCGATGCCAACTGCTGCCTAGTATCCTGCCACGCCACCCTGTGACCTACCTCGATTACATCGTCTTTTTTGAGAAGCTAGACCAGCGGCAAGCATTCTCAGGTAACGCTACCCGGCTTTATTTGAAACTGCTTGCCCTGGCCAATGCTATTGGCTGGCCAGCTGAGTTTGCCAAGCCCGACCCCTACATAGCGGCCGTATGCAGCTTCTCAATTAATACGATGAAGGACTGCCGGGCGCAACTGGTAGCGGGTGGGCTACTCAGCATCACCTCAGGCGGAACAGGCCGCAGCGCTGCTACTACTTACCAGCTATTAAAGCCATCAAAATTTGACGCGTTACCAGTCTTAAACCCGTCAAATTTTGCTGGATTAAGAGCTCTAAAGCCGTCAAAATCTGACGGGTTTAAGGCCGAAAACCCGCTAAACCCATCAGAGAACCCATCAAATTTTGACACCCTTTATATAGATAAAGAAAATAACAACACTAGTGCGGCTAGCGCCGCCGAGGTGGGGATTTCTTTTTCTGATGCGGCTTCGACTGAACAGCAAGCTGCAAAAACGAGCCGGTCCAAGAAGTCAAAAAAAAATGGGGCTAGCCTCGCCGACGTTGCCGCCCTGTCGCTGCCCCATACCGATCCCGAGTTTGCCGAGTCCTGGCGCATATTCTACACCGAAAACACGAAGCAGGCTGGCAAGCCCCTCACAGCATTTGAGCTGATGTTGAAAAAGCTGGGCAAGTATCCGGCTGGCTTCGCTGTGGTGATGCTTGATGCCGCCATACAGGGCAATTGGTCGGGCGTGGAAAACGCCGGTACTGCTCGCGCCTTTGCCGAGTGGCAAAACGAGCAGGCTCGGCAAACTACCCACCGCCCGTTGCCCATGCCCTTGCCTACTGTAGGGCCAGCCCCTACTACTGCGCCTGACCTCAACCCCGAAGTGGTTGCCCAGCGTCAGGCCCAACGCGAGACCGAGGCTGCTGAAGCCCGCCGCCGGGTGCGCGCCGGCTCGCTGGCCAGCTAGGCCACCCCAACCCTTTCTCCCTTTCTCGCCGATGTCTACGCCATCGCCAACTATTCCGCCCGCTCTCGATCAAGCTGGCCACGCGCTACGCCAAGTATTGCTACGCCTCGACCACTATGCCCGGCAGCAGGTGCAGCGCCTCGACAACTCAGCCCGCCACGCTTCAGCCGTAATGGCTCACGTCAACGACTTGCAGGCGCTGCTGGCGGCCGTGGAGCAGTATGAACAGGCCGCACTGGCTAGCCTGCCCCCAGCCCCAGTGCTTGTGGGCAACCTGAGTCCGGCACAGCTGCTGGCCTACCGTGAAGCCGACCCCATCTACCGCCTCGGCTGGGTGCGTGGGCACAAGGCGGGAGTAGCCCAGGGCCAGCGCGCCGCCGAGCCAGCCATGCGTCTCTACGCACAGCATGCCCCGCTGCCGGTGCCCACTACCCCACCTACCGACTACGCGGCCCTGGTACAGCAGGTGCGGGCTTTTCTCGACCAGATGACTCAGCGCTACGGCACAGGCCCGATTACCCGCCCTTACTACGCACCCACCGCTGCTTAACTCTTTTTTATGGGACTCACCGATGGCCTCGGCCAGTATACCACCGGGGGCGAAGCCCCACCGCCTAAAATCGCGCCGGCTAGTGCCTTGCTGCAGTTGGATGATCTCACCTGGCAGCGCATGGAGCACGCCTATCACCACGGCCTGCCCAAGGGCGAAACCTGCCACATCGACGCGCTAGACCCCCATTTCAAGTGGATGCCGGGCTACCTCAACGTGTGGACCGGGTGGATGAATGAGGGAAAAACCGAATGGGTGTACCAAATGCTGCTGCTGCGCGCCGTGCTAGCGGGTAAAAAATCGGCCATCTACTCGCCCGAGAACATGCCCGAGGAGCATATCTACAACCAGCTCATTCACTCGCTCACGGGCCAGAACCCCGACCGTGATTGGCGCAACTGCCTGGCCTTGCACCGCTACAAGCTGGCTCGGGATTTCGTGCGCGAGTTCTTCGTGGTAGTGCACCCCGGCCGGGGACAGGGCCGCACGCCGGCCGACCTACTGCGCTACTTCGAAGCAGCAGTGGCTAAATGTGGCGTCAGCCACTGCCTGCTCGACCCCTGGAATAAAGCCGACCACGCGGCCCTCGGCAGCATGGGTGGCTACGAGCCCTACCTTGTGCACACACTGGGTATGCTCACAGATTGGAGCATCGATACGGGCCAGAGTCTCACTATCACGGCCCACCCTCGGCAGCTGCCCGACATGAAGCACGGGCAGGCCCGGCCCATTCCCGACAGCAGCCACATTGCCGGCGGGCAGACCTGGGAGAACATGGCCCACATCGTGGCCACTTACTACCGCCCCTGGAAGCACCTGGGTAGCAACCACCCGCTGTTCAGCGAGGTCGCCATCTACGTGCACAAGGTCAAAAGCGCCAAGCTCGTGGGCGTGCGTGGCAGCATCGGCGACGGGAGTGAGAACCCCGACACGCGCATCAACTACCGCTGGGAAACCGGCCGCTACTACTTCAACGGGGCAAGCCCGCTCGACTGCCGCGCCGCTGAAGAATGCTACCTCTCCGATGAAGAGCTACGTGCTCGTGATGACTTACGGGCCGGTACTGTCGCCACCCAAGCGACATCTGACTACCAACCCCACACGCTGCGCACGGCTAGCCCCAACGCTTTCGACGAGGGCCAGCCCACCGACGAGTTGCCCGTGGGCTGGCACCCCAACGGCCGCCCCATTACACTGCCCAAATCGGCCAAAGTATAGCAGTTAGTAGATTATTAAACTCCGACAACATCCGGTCTTTCAAAAATGCCCCGTTACCCTCAACTCATTTGTAACCTGACTGATACGGAGAAAAACAGCTCCGGCATTTACGTGCTCCGCAACGCCCACGATTTACGGGTGTATGTGGGCGCGGCCAAGCACCTGGGGCGAGCCTGCGCCAGCACCCGCCACGAGTTGCGCCAGGGCCGCCACGCCTCCCGGCAACTGCAAGCCTACGCCATCACCCACGGCCTGGCCTCGCTGCGCTTTGAGGTGCTGGAGCTGTGCCCGGTGGATGAACTACCCACGGCCAAGCAGCGCCAGGTAGCCGCCCATCTGGCCACCGACCCCGCCCACGGCTTTAATACACTGGCCTCGGCCGGCTTCACTCAGGGCCAGGTGCTCAGCGATGAGCACCGCGCCCGCATCAGCGCCGGCAAGGTGGGCCGGCCCATCACCCCACGCACCGCCGAGCATCAGGAGAAGCTAGCCTCCGCCCACCGAGGGCGCACCCGCAGCCCCGAAACTCGCGCCGCTATATCAGCTGCCACAACAGGCAAGAAAAAGCATAGAAAGGCCCCGCCAGCTGCCTAGCAGCGCCATTACCTCACTACCCCTTTATAGCAACTCAATGAGCCCCTAACGCCCGCTTTTCACTCCCATTCTTTTCTTTTTTTCATTTCCCTTTTTTCTTATGCCCTTTACTCCCGTTTTACTGGCCGACGACACCCAACGCTATGCCCAAGAGGTGGCACAGCTGACGCAACGAATGGCCCCGTTGCAAGAATGCTTGGATGCCTACACAGCCTTAGGGCTGGCGACTGCACCTACTACGACCGACCTAGCCGACCTATGGAATGCCCCCACTACTTTCCTGGAACGGATGCTCACGGGTGGCCAGCCCGTCACGCTCGGTGGGGGCGGCGGTGGCCTGGTAGTGGCCCCCGGTCAAGTATACCAGTTGCTGGCAAAGCCGGCCGGCACTGAGGCGTTTCTGGCCACCATAAAACGCTTGCATGGCCAGGGAGCATCCGCCTGGAACGGCGGCAACGTGTCCACCGAAGTGTATGAGCTAGTTGGTGGAACCCTGCAAATCAAGCAAGCCCAACTGGATTCCATCCGCGAAACCTGCCGCATCTATGCTCGTAGTCAGCGCCAAAAGGACGAGTGGGATGCCCTCCAAGTGGTAGTAAATACCTTGGAAACCATTCGACAAAACGGCCGCTTCGGCGCCGCCTTTGACGCCCCGCAGTACTTAAAAGAAGCCTTGACTAACGGCGGGAACGGCAATGCCCTTAACCCCATCCAGGCCAACGCCGCCTACATTGCTAGCGGCGTGCTTTAGCCCTTTTTTTGATGAGCCCACAAGCAGATTCTGGGGGACGACAAACGCGCCGGCCCTTCACCCGCGCCGATTATCACTACCTGGCCCAGCACTACCCCCACCAGTCGGCAGGCGCCTGCGCGCGGGCTCTAGGCCGCACACCGGGCAGTCTCTACAGCTTCGTAGCCGACCATCCAGAATTACGCAAACAGGGTAAGCCCTGAGCACACTATTAGCTATAAGTTTCTTGCTGGCCGCACTAGAAAGCCACACCTTTACACCATCAATTTTCTTCGAAAAACCCCGCTCTGTTTCAGACGGGGCTTTTTTGTGTCCAGTCTCTGCCTCTTGCTTCTATGCTATAGGCAGGTAGTAGGGCCGCCGCTCTTGAGTCCACCGTGCGCATCTCTACTTATTCATTGCCAGCCATCTGGTTCTGCGCACACATGGGGCTTAAGTAAATTATTAGGTATAAGTCACTTGCCCCGTGCTCTAGTACGGGGCAATTTGCATTTTTACTAATCTGCTGTTGCAATGAGTGCGCTTACTATCCCCGTCAAGTTTAGCCTAGAGGACCTTGTCAGTCCTGGCCTAGCTAAAATCATTCGTCAAACCCAGGAAATAACACAGAAGATTGAGCGACCGCACCACCTCAACGTCGATACTAGCGCCGCCAAAAGCGGCTTGCAGGGTATCGGCAAGCTGCTTGGTGGGCTGGGCCTGGCCTTCGGTGCCTTTGAGGCCTTCAACTTTCTAAAGGAGTCGGTGAGCATGTTTAACTCGGCCGACCAGGCGGGGGCGCAGTTTGACGCCACGCTGAGGTCGACGGGCAACGCGGTGGGTATCGCCCGGGGTGAGCTGCTTAAGATGAGCACAGATTTGATGGGCAAAAGCCTGTTTGATGATGATGCCATTACCGGAGCCCAGAGCATCCTGCTTACGTTCCACAACATTAAAGGAGCCGTTTACAAGGAGGCCGTTCCGGCCATGTTGGACATGGCCACCAAAATGCACCTAAGCCTCGACAGCGCGGCTCAGTTGGTAGGCAAAGCACTGGATAGTCCGAAGGAAGGCCTGAGTGCACTGACTCGCATGGGCGTGCGCTTCTCCGATAGCCAGCAGGCAATGATTGCCAAATTTGTCAAAACGGGCCAGGCCGCCAAAGCGCAGTCGCTGATGCTGCAAGAATTAAAAGTTCAGTTCGGCGGTTCCGCCGAGGCAGCCAGCAAGGCCGGCACGGGTGGATGGACGGTGCTCTACAACCGATTTAACAATGTCCGCGAGTCTATTGGGGCCTTACTTAGTCAGGGTGCGGACCAGGGCCTACCCATTCTCAATAACTTAGTCACGGAAGGCCAGAAAGCTGTCGACTGGGTAAGTACCCACCTTGAGGGTATCAAGGCCGCCTTTGCACCGCTCCAAGACGCCGTTCAGCCGCTGCTCGACACGTTTCGAAAGCTATGGGGCGAGCAGTATGGAAACAGCGAAGTTGGCGACATACTGGCGCAGACCTTTAACCGCATTGGCGGCGTCATTCGCCTGGTTTCTCCCTTTATTAAAACGGCCGCCACGCTACTGGGCGCCGTCTGGGAGCAAGGCCAGCGCGTGGTAAATACGCTCGCTAAATTCTGGGAGACCACCCCCAAGCTTCAGAAATTCTTTTCTGGGCTTTATGAAGGGGCCTTATCGGCCTTCAAGGGCATTGCCGAGGCCGTAGGCAAGTACCTGGGCGGCACGGCCACCTTCATCGAAGGCATCTTCACCGGTGACCTGCACAAAATTGGGGACGGCCTGAAACAGACGCTGGGCTCGCTGGGCGACCTGCAGGGCGTGGGCATGAAGGCCGCCAATTCTTTTGTAGACGGCTATAAAAAGGGTGTTGGTCCCACCGATGACTTGTTAGAGATAGGGTTGTTCGGCGTGGAAAGCAAAGGACGAGGCGATGCAGCCAGCAAGTTCATGGCTGGCGGCAAATCGGCCAGCAAGGCGTTAGTGCCCGCCCTGACCGCCGACGCCAGTAAGGGCGGGGTAGTAGGTGGCAGCAGCGGTGGCGCGAAGGTGATTAACATCACCCTTCGAGTTGATAGCCCCTTCCGCAACACGATTATCAACGTGAACGGCGTCACGGAGGGCGCCAAGGAGGCCGCCGACACTTTCCGCGAGTGGTTCATGGCCGAGCTGAACGACGTGAACACCATGTCCAGCAATTTTTAAGATGTCAACTACTCCCGCTACCCTGACGCTAGGCTACCTAGCGCAACTGGTTGGCAAGCCCTACCTGACGCTTGCCGACCTCGAATCAATCAACGGGCAGCTGCAGCCCGATGGCAGTTGCCTGCGCACGCCCAAGGTGCCCCCTGAGCAGTGGGCCGCGCTAGCGCCTGGCACACGCATTGCCTTTCGTTTGAAAGGCGAAGCGGCTCTGCAGGCTGGTGAGGTGGTGAGCAATAGCCTGGCTTACCTGCTGCTCCCGTCCCTTGTGATTCGCCACTTATCTAGGGACTTGACCGGTACGGTTCGCCGCCGGCAGCTGCGCGACGTGTACCGGCTTGAGCTTACGCCTGGCCCAGGTTAGGTATAAGTTGCTTGCTGCAAGCTAGCGGCTAGCCCAGTTTTGCAAGGGGTCTAAGCACCCGTTTTTCAACAGCGCCGAAAGCCCTACCCGCCTCGGGTGGGGCTTTTTCGTGCCTGTCGTGCTCTACGTACTGCTGTTTAGCGTTCACACATAAGGGCCGCTATGACAGCAGACGAGCGGCCCTTTTTGTTCGTGTGGTTGCAGGCCAAGACTACAGCCAGTCGTAATTGATTAGGTGCGCTAAGTTGTCCGTTACTTTTTTATCTGGATTGCTTCTCAAGTATTTGTTGCTCCCAGTTCCTACTACAGTAACAGTTTCTCCAATTTTCCAATAACAACTCGTGTAGTCCCATAACCAAGTCGTAGCACTGTTACCTGCGGTTTCTAATAATTTGATAGCGTCAGCCTTAGATGTCTTTCGGCCTCTGCTGATTCTATTTCCTTGAAGCACTTCATGAAATGCATAATGTGTGAGAACACCATCGTCACCCATCCAAATGCCTGATATTCTGTAGATTGTCATAATGGGAGCTGGGAAATGAGTTTATGATTTATAGTAGCACCTCTCCAGTCTCTGGGTCAACGGATGTGCCACCAGTGAAATTGACATCGTCAACCAATGCTTGAGCTTGTTCAACTAAATCATCTCGATTTAGCAGGCCATCATCCTCATTTCGCCGCACATTGTCTGTGACATCCACATCAGGCTGGTCACGGTCAGAATAGACTAAATGGAAGGTCTTTTGCTTCTTGCTCAGTTCAAGTCTGATGGTAACATCTGT
This sequence comes from Hymenobacter sp. BT559, assembly GCF_017571525.1. Classification (GTDB taxonomy): domain Bacteria; phylum Bacteroidota; class Bacteroidia; order Cytophagales; family Hymenobacteraceae; genus Hymenobacter; species Hymenobacter ginsengisoli. The sequence continues at coordinate 300,956 of NZ_JAGETY010000001.1, forward strand.
AACCAATTGCTCCTCTCCACCTAGTTGGATTTTCGCCTTAGGTGTGCCTTCTGTCATATTAAGCTCAGGCTTGCCCGTCATTATATTAAGAGCCCACTCCTGCCAACTTGCCGGTAAGTCAACTGCTAAGTAAGAAACCCTCTGAGTTCCCTTGAAGGCATGTTCTTTAGGGTCTCTGCTATAGAGATTGTTAATGTTTTCGGGAATGCCTTCTTTAACTATAGTCAGTTCTTTGAACTGGCCACTTTCTAGCATGCGTTTAAATACACGTCTATCCAGTAAGTTATTTAGTTTGACTCGGTATCGTTGTAGACCTTTAGTGTTCATGAAATCCTGAAAGGTTTTTTCAACAACGCCTTTAATACCAAGACTTTGCGCTCGCTGTAGCACTAGGTAGGCTTTTTTACCTGATTTCGGAACATGCAAATAATAGAATGCAGGTCGTGTAACGTGCAGGTCCTTAGTAATGCTTACTACCTTTTTACTCTTAGCTTTTTTACCGCCGCTATCCTTTGATGTTAAATCAATGACCGTTGAGGGTGTACCATTCCTACCTGTATCGAAATAGCCATACAGCTCTCGCTCATTTTCGGCAAGCCTCGGTAGAGGGAATCTGTTGTCAGGTCCAGCAAGAGCGATAGATGTATTATTAGCCCGCGGCATTTCTGCCGCTATTTCATAAATGCCCATCGCAAACTCCTTGAATAAATCAAGTAGGTCGACATTCCCACCGAAATTACTTGGCATTTGGGACTCTTTGTCACCAGTAATAATTATACTGTAAACAGCAAGTAGTACTTTGTTTTCCATAGACAGAGAGCTTCATGGCTTAGAACGCTTAATAGCTATGCATTCAGGCCAATTATTAAGATGTTTGAATGAGTGAGAGTGCAAAACTCACGCAATCTCCACGGCATCACAAACATTGTCCCCTTATCCGTCCCCCCGAAATGCAAAAAAGCCCCTAGCATTTTGCTAAGGGCTTTTTTTGTGGCAACAGTTGGAATCGAACCAACGACACCAGCATTTTCAGTGCTGTGCTCTACCAACTGAGCTATGTTGCCGTTTCCCGTAGTCCGCCGAGCAGCTTGGGAGCGCAAAGGTACGAAAAGAGCCCAACGGTGCAAGAAAATGGGCAAAAAAATTTCTGCTTCGTAGGATGATTACGCCTGATAGCCATAAAAGTAGTCGTCATGCCTACTAAATTGCACCCCTATCCCACCCCGTCGGCTTACCTTTACCGTCTATGCTGCAACCTATTCTTTTCGCGCTGCTGCTGCTGGCAGCGTTCGGGCTGTTTACCTGGCAGGTCCGAAAAATCAGGGCTAATATCCTCGTCGGGCGCGACCGCGACATGAGCGGCCACTTCGGTGAGCGCCTCAATAAGACGCTGCTCGTAGCCTTCGGGCAGCAAAAGATGTTTAAGCGCCTCACGCCTGCGCTCTTGCACCTGGTGGTGTACGTCGGCTTTCTGGTTATCAACATCGAGGTAATTGAAATCATCATTGATGGGCTGTTTGGCACACACCGCGTGCTCGGCATTCTGGGGCCGGTGTATAGTGCCCTGATGGCCATCAATGAGACCCTAGCGGCCCTGGTTATTATTGCGGTGGCGGCCTTCTGGTGGCGCCGCAACCACAACCCGCCGGTGCAGCGCTTTACCGGCCCCGAGCTGCGCATGTGGCCCAAGCTCGATGCCAACATTATCCTCTACATCGAAGTGGCGCTGATGCTGGCCCTGTTCTTCATGAACTCGGCCGACATCAAGCTGCATCAGCTCGAAGGCAAAGACCTGCCGGGCGCGTTCCCGGTTAGCCACTTCCTGGCCAACCTGCTGCCAGCTACCAGCGTGGGCACACTAGAAGTAATGGAGCGCGCCGGCTGGTGGATTCACATCACGGGCATCCTGCTGTTTCTCAACTACCTGCCCAGCTCCAAGCACTTCCATATTATCTTGGCGTTCCCCAACGTGTGGTATTCACGCCTGGTGCCGCAAGGGCAGTTTTCCAACGTGGAGAGCATTACCCACGAGGTGAAGGCCATGATGGACCCTAGCTACGAGGTGCCCGCCCCGGCCACCAACCCCGACGGCTCGGCGGTAGCACCCACGCCCTTCGGGGCCAAGGACGTAGAAGATTTGCCCTGGACGGCCCTCATGAACTCGTACTCGTGCACCGAGTGCGGCCGCTGCACCTCGGTGTGCCCGGCCAACCTCACCGGCAAGCTGCTCTCGCCGCGCAAAATCATCATGGACACGCGCGACCGGGTCGAAGAGAAGTACAACTCGCCGCTCATCTTCCACCCCAACGTGTACGGCCCCGAGGCCAAGCATGAGCCCGTTACCGACCTCATGGAAGCCACGCTGCTGCGCGGCAAGGTGACGCCCGAGGAGCTCTGGGCCTGCACCACCTGCAACGCCTGCGTGGAAAGCTGCCCGGTGAACATCAACCCCTTGGAAAGCATCATTGAGATGCGCCGCTTTCTAGTGCTGGAAGAATCGGCGGCCCCCAACTCGCTGAATGTCATGTTTTCCAATATCGAAAACAACGGTGCACCCTGGGCTTTTTCGCCCTCCGACCGCCTAAATTGGGCCGACGAGCTGTACGTGGCCGAAAAAGCCCCGGCTAGGGCATAATCTTGATTTATAAGCAGTAGTATTCTTTTTACGATGACTCCTACCTCCTCCCCTACGCCCTCCACCAAGCGCCAGCTCACTGTGCCGACCGTGGCTGACCTCGCAGCCGAGGGCAAAGCGCCCGAAATCCTGTTTTGGGTGGGCTGTGCCGGCGCCTTCGACGACCGCTACAAGCGCGTGACCCGCGCCTTTGCCCGCATTCTGGAGCACGTGGGCACCAACTACGCGGTGCTGGGCCTCGAAGAAAGCTGCACCGGCGACCCGGCCAAGCGTGCCGGCAACGAGTTTCTGTTTCAGATGCAGGCCATGCAAAACATCACCACGATGAATGGCTACGGCATCAAGAAAATCGTGACGGCCTGCCCGCATTGCTTCAATACCATCAAGAATGAGTACCCTGCGCTAGGGGGTGATTACGAAGTAATTCACCACAGCACCTACCTGCAACAGCTTATCAATGAAGGCAAAGTAGCTGTGCAGGGTGGCGAAAGCTACAAGGGCCGCCGCATCACGTTCCACGACTCGTGCTACCTGGGCCGCGCCAACAATATCTACGAAGCCCCGCGCGATGTGCTCGCTGCCCTCGACGCCGACCTCGTGGAGATGAAGCGCAGCAAAGCCAACGGCCTGTGCTGCGGCGCCGGCGGTGCCCAGATGTGGAAAGAGCCCGAGCCCGGTAAGAAGGATATTAATATCGAGCGCACCGAGGAAGCCCTGGCTACCCTCAGCGGCCAGGCTGCGGCACTTGATAACCTGCGCGGCGTCGAAACCGAGCGCACGGCCCCTAGTCAGCACAGCTTGCAGGGCAGCATCATTGCCGTAAGCTGCCCCTTCTGCATGACCATGATGAGCGATGGCGTGAAAAACAAGGAGCAGGAAAGTGCTGTGCAGGTATTCGACTTAGCTGAGTTGATTGCCAGTGCCGAGGGCATCAACGCCTAGACCGCAGAGACAAACAGCTTGAACGGATTTCGCAGATACGCCCGCCTGCGGCGGGCGGGCTAGCCAGGCGATTACTTCGCTACTTTTGCCCGGCTAGTACTGTTGGGGTGACTAGTTACGTCAGCTTAGCCAGCCCGATTCAGCGGGCGTATCTGCGAAATCCGTTCAAGCCGTTTGAATCTGTGGTGTATGTATGTAGCCTTTGACCGCCTGCCTCCGCGGGCCCGCGTGTGGATTTACCAGGCTAGCCGCCCGCTGGCCGAAGAAGAGCTAATGGCCCTACTGCCGCGCCTGGCGGCCTTTGCGGAGGAATGGACGAGCCACGGCCGGCAGCTCGCCGCCTCAGCACAGTTTCTGCACCGGCAGTTCCTGGTAATTGGCCTCGACGAGGCCGTGGCGGGGGCTAGCGGGTGCTCTATCGACGCCTCGGTGCGCTTTGTGCAGGAGCTGGAGCAGCGGCTAGGGGTGCAGCTGCTTGAAAAGTCGCGCATGGCCTTCCTGGTCAATGGCGAGCTGCGGCAGCTCACGCGCCGCGAGCTGCGCGAGGCCATTGCCGCGGGCGAGCTAGGCCCCGACACGCCGTACTTCAACAATACGCTGGTCACAAAGCAGCAATTGGACGAGCAGTGGCCGGCGCCCGCCGGTCAGACCTGGCTAGCCAGCTATTTTGCGGCTTAGCCTCCCTGGGAGGGCACTAATCGGCAAGGCGAAACGGTTGTATTATTGCCTATTAAACTACTAGATTCGCTTTTTTCGGCTGCATGGCGCTCTCCATTCGATACTCGTCTCTCAAAAAACTCGTGCTTATTGGGGCGGCTGGCCCGGCCGTAGCACTGAGCGGCTGCGCCTCGTCGGGCAAGCTCAGCAAAGCCGACAAGCGCTTCCTGCACGGTGAGTATGAGGCCGCTATTCCGCTCTACAAGGCCGACATCGCCAAAGCTAAGAACGCCGCTACTGCCAACTTCCGCCTTGGCGAAGCGTACCGCCTCTCGAACCGGCTCGACCAGGCCGAGCCTTATTATAAAGCGGCCCTCGATGGCAACTCCCGCAATGCCGACCTCGGCTACCGCTATGCCGAGGCGCTGAAAGCCAACGGCAAGTTTGACGAAGCCGCCCAGCGATTTACCTCCTACGCCGAAAGCGGCACCAACCGCACCCTAGCCGCCCGCGCCGCTGCCGAAGCAGCCAGCGCCACCGCCAGCAAGGCCCTGGCGGGCCAGGCCGTGGCCTACGACGTAGCCCCGCTCGATGCCGTGAACTCGCCCGGCTCCGATTTTTCGGCAGCACGCATGCCGGGTAGCGGTGAGCTGGTGTTTGCCTCGGGCCGCGACGGCAAGCCGTATCCCGGCAATGGCGAGGGCTATACTTCCCTGTATGCCCAGAAGTTTGACGACCCCGCCGCCATGACCGGTGGCACACCGCGCAAGCTGGAGCCGCTTTTCAACAACGACAAGGTGCTCCAAGCCAGCGCCAGCTACACGCCCGACGGCAAGACGATGGTCTTTGCCCGCTCGAACGATGGCTCGAAAAAAGGGTATCGGAGCGTTGATATCTGGATTTCGTATTACCGCAACGGCGCCTGGACCGAGCCCATTCTGGCTAACATCAACGACCGCACGGCCGACGACTTCTCACCGGCATTCGCGCCCGATGGTACCACGCTCTATTTCGCCTCGTCGCGCAAGGGAGGGCTAGGCGGCAATGACTTGTACAAAGCTACCCTAGGCGCCAATGGCCGCTTCTCGCCGGCCGAAAACCTGGGCGAAACCATTAACACGGTAGGCAATGACAATTTCCCCGGCGTGGCGCCCGACGGCACGCTGTATTTCTCGTCCGATGGCCACCCGGGCTTCGGCAAGCTCGATATTTTTGAGGTGAAAGGCGGCAAGCCCGTGAACCTCGGCCCCGGCATAAACAGCCCCGGCGACGACTTTGCGCCCTTTTTCACGGCGCCGGGCGTGGGCGTATTCTCCTCTAACCGTGCCGGTGGCAAGGGTTCCGACGACCTCTATACCTTTAAGAAGAAGCCGCGCCGGATGGTGGCATTCTATGCCGATGGCGCCGTGCTGGAGCGCAATGACAAAGCCAACACCACCACACCGCTAGCCAGCGAAACGGTGACCATCACAAATACCAGCGGCCAGCGGCGCGACGTGCAGACTGGCCCCGATGGCAGGTTCACGACCAAGCTCGACTCGGCGCAGGTATATAGCCTACTGGCCGACCACCCCGGCGACTTTACCGCCCGCACCAGCGTGAGCACCGTGGGCCGCTACCCCAGCCCCGAAACGCTGACTCAGCCGCTAACCGAGGTAAGAATTCCGGTGACGCTCACGCTGACTAAAATCGTCGTGAATAAGGCTATCGAGGTGAAGGATATCTTCTACGATTACGACAAGTCGAATATCCGCCCCGACGCGGCTATCCGCCTCGACACGCTGGTGCAGACCTTGCAGGACAATCCCAAAATCAACATCGAGCTGAGCTCGCACACCGACCAGCGCGGCAAAGACGCTTATAACCTGGCGCTTAGCCAGCGCCGCGCCGAGGCAGCCGTGGCGTATATCGTGAGCAAGGGCATCAGCCCGAGCCGCATCACGGCCAAAGGCTACGGCGAAACCCGGCCCATTATCAAGAATCCTAAGAACGAAGCCGAGTATCAGCGCAACCGCCGCACCGAGTTTAAGGTGACGCGCATTGATAAGTAAGGTTAGCCGGCGGGCAGCTGCCGTGCCAACAAAAAAGCCCCCGCTCGGCGGGGGCTTTTTTGTTGGCACGGCGTTTGGGTTTAGCCTCTTTGAGCTGACGAACGCCTTCATCCGCTCCTAGTTTTTCACCTCCATGAAAACGCTTTTCAAGCTGGCTGCTACGGCGCTGTTTACCTCGCTAGGGGTGGCTCCCGCACTGGCGGCTCCGCCTGCCAACCTCCTGATTACCGCCGAGCGGGGCCAGCCCTTCAGCCTTGTGCTGGATGGGCGCCTGCTGACGCAGCCGGTGGCTCCGCAGGTGTGCGTGGGCATGCTGGCACCGGGCCGGCACTGGGCCGAGTTTAGTGTACCTATGGGCTACGGGCCGCCCATGCGCTTTCGTGCGCAGGTGTGGCTGCAGCCGGGCTTAGAAACTGACTACGTGCTGGTAATGCGGCCCTATGGCCCGCAGTTGCGGCAGGTGGGCCTGGTGCCGCTGGCAGGGCCTGGCTACGGTCGGGGCGGCTATTATGGCCCAGGTAATGTGCCTTATGGGGCTGGCCCTGGCGGCTATTACGGCAATGCCCAGCCGCCGCTACCTACTCAGGGCGACTATAGCAATGGGCAATACGACCCCAGCTACAACCCGCGCGGCAGCTACCCCAGCCAGGGCCAGTCGCCAGCCTATCCGGCGCCCACGCCTACTCCAACTTATCCGGGCCGGCAGCCGCAGAGCTACCCGGCCCCTAGCTACCCCGGCCAAAGCAATGCGCCCGGCAATGCCTATCCAGATACTGCTGATGGCGGCTACTACCCTGGCCAGAACCCTACGGCCAACCTGCGCCCCTTTGCCCCCGATGAAATTGCCGGGCTAGCCCAGGACCTGCGCGAGCGCCCCACCGATGCCGAGCGGCTGCGCACCGCCACCCAGGCGCTCGAAGAAAGCAGCCTGCGCGCCGAAGAGCTGGCCGAGCTCATGCACGCCTTCACCCACGATGAGTCGCGCATTGAGCTAGCCCGCTTCGGCTACGCGCACCTGAGCAACCCCCAGGATTTCAGCCGTGTGTACGACGCGCTGCAATTCAAGTCCAGCATCCGCACGCTGCGCCAGGCAGTGGGCTTGCCGCAAGAATAACCGCCCTTTCCAACCTCACACACCACCAAAAAGCCCCAGCTGCAACTTAGCAGCCGGGGCTTTTTGGTGGTGTGTGAGGCCTAGGGACCCTAGCGCAGGCGGTCGTAGCTATTGCGCACCAGCTGCTCATCGCGTCGAATGAAGCGGTTGGCCAGCAGGTTAAGCATCAGGCCCAGCGTGGGCAGGTAGAAAGCAGGCTGAAACTGGCCTTCCAGCTTCGGATTGAGGAAAGCCTCGCCTTGGTTGGAGAAATAGAACGCGGCGCCGAAGGTGGCCACGAGCAGCAGGATATTAACCGCACCCAGCTTGAGCTGCGTGAAGCGGTTGCGGAATTGAAAAATCTCGTATACCGCCACGGCAGCCGAGGCCAGCGCCAGCACGCCAATAATCCATACCGGGGCACCGGTGGTAGGCTTGGGCATATTAACGGCCGAAAAATTGAAGGCCGACAGGGTTAGCTCCTGGTGCGTGAGGCCATCTACTTTGTGCCAGAGCGGCAGGGCTAGCAGGCTCAACATCGCCAGCGCCAGCAGCAAAAGAAAAACGCTTTGGATTCTTTGTATCATCTTTGCGGTTGTGAAAAAGGCCCGCGCTGGTGCGCGTTGCCAGGCCAAAATTAGCCCTCAACCGGCGGACTCGCTTCGCCCCAACGATACCTTCGGAATGCCTAATGCGTATATCGTGGATGCCGTGCGCACCCCGATTGGAAAATTTGGCGGCGCGCTCAGCAGCGTTCGCCCCGACGATTTGGCCGCCCTCGTCCTGCGCGAGCTGTTGCGGCGCAACCCCAGCCTCGACAAGAGCGCCGTGGAGGATGTGATAATGGGCGCCGCCAACCAGGCCGGCGAGGACAACCGCAACGTGGCCCGCATGGCCGCGCTGCTGGCCGGCCTGCCCACCACGGTGCCCGGCAGCACCGTAAACCGCCTCTGCGCCAGCGGCATGCAGAGCATTATTGACGCTGCCCGTGCCATTAAAGTGGGCGAAGGCGACGTGTACCTGGCCGGTGGCGCCGAGAGCATGACCCGCGCGCCCTTTGTAATGGCGAAGTCGGCCACGGCTTTTGCCCGCGACTTTACTGCCCACGATACCACCCTGGGGTGGCGCTTCGTGAACCCGCGCCTGGCCCGGGAGCACTACCCCTACACCATGGGCGACACGGCCGAGAACGTGGCCCGGCAATATGGCGTGAGCCGCGAAGACCAGGACGCCTTCGCCTTCGAAAGCCAGCGCAAATACCACCGTGCGGCCGAAAAGGGCCGCTTCCGCAAGGAGCTGGTACCGGTGTTTTTGCCGCAGCCCAAAGGCGACACGGCCCTGTTTGACACCGATGAGCAGCCCCGCGTATCGACCCTCGAAAAGCTAGCCACCCTTAAGCCCGCCTTTCAGCCCGATGGCGGGACGGTGACGGCCGGCAACTCGGCGGGCATCAACGATGGGGCGGCCGCCGCGCTGCTGGTGAGCGAGGAAGCCCTCACGCGCTACAACCTCAAGCCGCTGGCCCGCATCGTGTCTTCGGCCGTGGCTGGCGTCGACCCGTCGATTATGGGTATGGGCCCGGTGCCCGCCACACGCAAGGCGCTGGAGCGAGCCGGCCTCACCATTGCCGACATCGACCTATTTGAAATCAATGAAGCTTTTGCTTCGCAGAGTGTGGCCGTGGTGCGCGAGCTGGGCATCGACATGGCCAAGTTGAATGTGAACGGCGGCTCTATTGCCCTGGGCCACCCGCTCGGGTCGAGCGGCGCCCGCATCATTGCCACATTGGTGCACGAAATGCAGCGCCGCGAGGGCGTGCGCTATGGCCTGGCGGCCATGTGCGTGGGCGTGGGCCAGGGCACAGCCATTGTGCTAGAAAAAATGTAAGCCTGGCGCGGGCTCGCTGAGCCCGCGTATTGAATGACCTATGCGCGGGCTTACAGAGCCCGCGCTACTTCCCACCCGCATGACCTACGATGCTTCGCCTGCCTTTGCCGCTGCCCAGGATGCAGCCGATTCGCTAGCCCCCTTCCGGCAGGAATTTCATATCCCACCCGGGCCCGATGGGCAGCCCACGGCTTACTTCTGCGGCAACTCGCTGGGGCTGCTGCCCAAAGCCGCCCGCGCCGCGGTAGAGGCCGAGTTTAAATCGTGGGAAACGCAGGCGGTGGAAGGTCACTTTCACGGCGAGTCGCCTTGGATGTATTACCAGGACACCCTAGCCGACGCTACGGCCCGGGTGGTAGGCGCCAAACCTATTGAGGTGGTCGTAATGAACACCTTAACGGTGAATCTGCACCTGCTGCTCATCTCTTTCTACCAGCCCACCGCCACGCGCTACAAGGTACTGATGGAGGGCGGCGCCTTCCCCTCGGACCAGTATGCGCTCGAAAGCCAGGCGCGCCTGCACGGCCTCGACCCGGCCGAGGCCATCGTGGAGATGACTCCGCGGCCCGGCGAGCACACGCTGCGCACCGAGGATATTGAGGCCAAAATCGCGGAGCTTGGCGACTCGCTAGCCACGGTCATTTTTGGTGGCATCAACTATTACACCGGGCAGGTGTTCGATATGGCAGCTATCACGAAGGCCGGGCACGCGGTGGGCGCCACCGTGGGCTTCGACCTGGCCCACGCGGCCGGCAACGTGGTGCTAAGCCTGCACGACTGGGACGTGGATTTTGCCTGCTGGTGCACTTACAAGTACCTCAACTCGGGGCCGGGCGGCACCTCGGGGGTGTTTATTAATGAGCGCTTTGCGCACCGGCCTGACCTGCTGCGGCTAGCCGGCTGGTGGGGCTACGACCCCAAGGAGCGCTTCCAGATGAAGCCGGGCTTCCGGCCGTCGCCGGGTGCGGCGGGCTGGCAGCTCTCGTGCGGGCAGGTGCTGCCCATGGCCGTGCACCGTGCCAACCTGGATATTTTTGACCGCGCCGGGGGTGTGGCCGCCCTGCGCCAGAAAAGCGAGAAGCTCACCGGCTACCTCGAATACCTGATTCAGCAGCTAGGCCTGCCGAAGTCGAAGTTTGAGATTATCACCCCCGCCGACCCTGGCCAGCGCGGCTGCCAGCTGTCGCTGCTGGTAAATGAGCGGGGCCGTGAGTTGTTCGATTTTCTGGCGGCGCGCGGCATCATTGCCGACTGGCGCGAGCCAAATGTGATTCGCCTCGCACCCGTTCCGCTCTATAATTCGTTTGAGGATGTACGCAGAGCGGGGGCGGCGCTTGCGGAGTTTTACAGTGCGTAGTAAACAGTGAGCAGCTAGAAGCCCGCTGCCTACTGTGCGCTGCGCATTATGCTTCAATTTGTTATGGAAGATTACGTCGCCAAGATGGCGCTCAAGCCCGATGCGGCGCTGCGCGAATACGTGACGGGCCACGCCCAGTACCGCGAAGATGCCGTGCTGGCCGCCCTCGACGAGCTGCGCCACCGCGGCCAGCCCGCCCCCGAAGAAGCTAGCCTGCGCCCAGGCCTCGAAGCGGCCGTGCAAGCCCAGCGGGCCGAGGCTGCTGCCAAGGCTAGCGAGCTAAACCGCACCGAAACCCAGGCGGTGCCCGACGAAGAGCAGCCCGTACTTTACACGCCGGGCGTGATTGTGCTGTTTTCAGTGCTTTTTAACACCATCATCACCGGAGCGGTGCTGCTGGCCCTTAACCTGCGCCGCCTCAAGCAAACGAAAGCTATTTGGGGCCTAGTCGCCTTTGTGCTGGCATATTTGGTCGCCGAGGCTGTAGTGGTCAACCTCCTGATGCAGCGCTACGTGCTAAGTCCCTGGTTTATATCGTTGCTGAATTTGCCAGCCATCTTGATTTACATTCTGTGGTTTTGGCCGCGCTACGTGGGCACTTATCAGTTTCAGCCGCGCGGCTGGTTGATACCGCTGCTGGTGTGCTTTATCATCGTGATGGGGCTAGGAATGGTTCTTTCGCACATTCCGGGCGCCGCTCAGCTACTAAAGCAGCAAACCCAGCAAGCACCCTAGCCAAGTAAACCCACAAAAAGGCCGCCCGAACCAAGTTCAGGCGGCCTTTTTAATTGCCTTAATGCCAGCTACGGGCTAGCCCTTCAGCTGGCACAGCACGGTTTCGCCGCCTTTCACTTTCTGGCCGAGCTCTACTTTGATGTCGGCGTCGAGCGGCACGAACACATCGACCCGCGAGCCAAATTTGATAAAGCCAAACTCTTCGCCCTGGCTTACTTCATCGCCTTCGTTGACGTACCACACAATGCGGCGCGCCATGGCGCCGGCTATCTGGCGGAAGAGTACCAGCGGGCCGGCATCGCTTTCCACTACTACTGTGGTGCGCTCGTTGTCGGTGCTGCTTTTGGGGTGCCAAGCCAGCAGGTATTTGCCGGGGTGATATTTGAAATACTTGACAATGCCTGATACCGGGTTACGGGTAATGTGCACGTTGATGGGCGACATAAACACGCTAATCTGACGGCGTGCATCCTCAAAGTACTCGGGCTCAAATACTTCCTCTATCACCACTACTTTGCCATCGGCGGGGGCTAGCAGCAGGTCTTCGTGGGTGAGCAGGCGCCGGAAGGGCGAGCGAAAGAACTGAAGCAGCGCCAAGAATGCCACCACCGAAGCCCCCGCGAAAATGCGGTTAAACACTACGTTGGGCCCGTTGTAGCGGCTTAGCAGCAGGTTGAGGGCCAGCAGCACGAGCAGCGTCACGAACAAGATGCGGCGGCCCTCTTTGTGTATTTTAATCACAGATTCAAACGGATTTAACGGATTTCGCAGCTACGCCCGCCTGTGGCGGGCTGACTACGCGGATTACTCTTGCGTTTACGTGCGTACGCTTGGTTGGTAGACAGTTTTTAGCGCTTCGCGGTGCCTTGCGCCTCAAAAATAGAAAGACGCGGGCCAACCGACCCACGCCTTCCGGTATTTTAACTACTATATACTCAATCGGCTCTTCCCAGCAGCTCAACAAACAGCTTAACAAACTCAGTAGTCAGCCTGCGTTAGCAGGCGTAGCTGCGAAATCCGTTAAATCCGTTTGAAGCTGCGGTCGGGCTTAGTAGCCGCCGCGGTATTTATACGTTTGAGCTACTTTGTCGATGGCCACCACGTAGGCCGCGATGCGCAGCGAAATATTGTATTTCTGGCTGGTAGCGTACACCTTCTCGAAGGCTTCGGTCATGATGCGGTCGGCGCGCTCGGTCACCATATCCAGGCTCCACTTGAAGCCCTGCTTATTCTGCACCCACTCGAAGTAACTCACCGTTACGCCGCCCGAGTTGGCCAGAATGTCGGGTACTACCGAAATGCCTTTGCCGTAGATAATGGGGTCGGCCGAAGCCGAGGTGGGGCCGTTAGCGCCTTCTACAATCAGCTTGGCTTGAATGTAGGGTGCATTATGCTCGGTAATAACATCTTCTACCGCAGCCGGCACCAGCACGTCTACCGCCGAGGTGAGCAGCTTGCTGGGGTCCATGGGGCTAGCCCCCTCAAAGCCTTCGAGGCGGCCGCCGTGGGCATTTTTATAGGCAATGGCATCGTCGATGTTGATGCCGTTGTCGTTCCAGTAGGCGCCCGAGATATCAGAAACGCCCTTGATGGTCAAGCCTTTGTCGAACATCAGCTTGGCCGTCCACGAGCCCACGTTGCCGAAGCCCTGAATGGCGACCGAAGTTTCCTCAATCTTCATACCCAGCTTATTCATAGCTGCCAGGCACGAAATCATGACGCCACGGCCGGTGGCCTCGGTGCGCCCGAGCGAGCCCCCCATTACCAGGGGCTTGCCCGTGACCACGGCCGAAGCCGTCTGGCCCACCGTCTTGGAGAATTCGTCCATAATCCAAGCCATCTCGCGGGGGCCGGTGCCCATGTCGGGAGCCGGAATGTCGCGGTCAGGGCCGAATACGTCTTTCATCGACACCGTATAGGCGCGGGTGAGCCGCTCAATCTCGCCGGCGCTCATGGTGGTCGGGTCGCAGATGATGCCGCCCTTGGCACCGCCGTAGGGAATATCTACCACGGCGCACTTCCAGGTCATCCAGGCGGCCAGCGCCTTCACCTCGTCGAGGTTTACGTTCTTATCGTAGCGAATACCGCCTTTGCTAGGGCCCAGAATGGTGTTGTGCACCACGCGGTAGCCCTCGAATACGCGTACCTTGCCATCGTCCATCGACACGGGCAGGTGCACAATTACCTGCTTGTCGGGTGCCTTCAGCACTTCGTAGGTGGTATCATCGAGTCCCAGGATTTCGGCCGCTACATTAAAGCGCGACATCATGGACTCAAGCGGATTTTCGGTATTCTCGACCCGGGGGGCGGGTTCTTTATACACAGTGGTGGCTGCCATGTGAGGGGGTAATGGGGTGAGGGTTGGGTGGGATATGAAGGACGTATGCGCTTACGAAAAAGCGCCGCAAAGGTACGTTTGCCGATGAGTGAATGGGCGAATGAGTAAATAAGCGAATGGTCGCACTAAGCATTTACTCATTCGCCCATTCACTCACTGAAACAGCGCTTGCAGCAGCGCCAGCACCGGCAGCACCAGCAAAAAGGCATCGAAACGGTCGAGCAGGCCGCCGTGGCCGGGCAGAAAGGTGCCCGAGTCTTTCACGCCCGCGCTGCGCTTGAGCATCGACTCGGCCAGGTCGCCGAGCGGGCCAAACACGGCCACCACGCCCGCCGCCACCAGCCGGTGGCTCAGCGGAATATCGGGCAGGAAGTAGCCAGCTGCCCAGCCTACTAGCAAAGTGAGTGCAGCACCGCCAGCCCAACCTTCCCAGGTTTTGCCGGGCGAGATGCTGGGCGCCAGCTTGTGCTTGCCAAAGTTTTTGCCGGCGAAATAGGCGCCCGTGTCCGCGGCCCACACAAAGAAGATGAGGCAGAACACGCGGCCGGGCTCAAAGTGGCCCGAACCATAGGCAATGACGCTCAGCATGGCCATCGGCAGGCTGACGTAGAGCAGGCCCGTGATGGTGGCACCAATATTATTGGCGGGCTGGCCGTTATTCGGCCATAAAAGTATCTCGCGCAGCATCAGCAGCACCAGCAATACCAGTGCGCCCCCTAGCCACACGGGCGCCGAGAGTATCGCCGTGCACGCCTTGAGCCACCCGGCAGCTTGGCCAGGAACGGCCTGCGGCAGAGCAGATAATGGCGGAAAAATAGTCCACCCAGTAGGCCAGCCAAATAGCTTGGCATACACAGCATAGCCCACCGCAAAATTGATGGCTAGAAAAATGACGACTCCCACTACAATGCCTAGCCAAAATGCCGGCTTCATGCCGCTAGCCCGGGTAATGCGATAAAACTCTTTCAGAATAACCGCCTGCACCGCTGCAAAGAATACCGCGAACGAGACAGGCCCGCCAAAGGTGCAGCCTGCCAGCAGCACCGCTGCCAACGCCCCCCAAATGGCGCGCAGGCGCAGGTTGCTAGGGCCCTTCTTGGGCTCGGTCGGTTCGGGGGCAGCAGAAGGGGTAGCGTCTGGGTTCAAATCGGGCAGAGGTTGGAGCCGGCGCGGCTCGTTGTGGAAAAGCTAGGGCAGCACCCGCTCGCTGGGCGGGGCGGGGTCGAAAGCGGCAGTTGGGCGGCCATCCTCCCAGCGTTGGTGCAGCCAGTAGAGCAGCGCGGCAGTGAGCGCAGCCGAGGCCAGCACGGCGGGCACGGGTACGGCTACGTTGGCGTCGGGGTTAAAAGAGCCGGGCAGCTGCTTGGTCTGAAAAAGATACAGCAGCAGCAGTTGAAAGGCATTCTGAGTGAAGTGCGCGGCCATCGAGACCACGATGTTGCCGCTCCACTCATACAGGTACCCTAGCACCAAGCCCAGCACGAAGCGCGGCACAAACCCAAAAAACTGCACGTGAATGGCCGAAAAAATGGCCGCTGCCAGCCACACACCCACGTGCCGCGACCCGAACCACTGCACCAGGCAGCGCTGCACGCCGCCCCGAAACACCAGCTCCTCGGCCACGGCTGGCACGATGGCAATGACGATGAGGCCCACCAGCAGCCGGCCGGGCGAGTTAAAATCGGTGAGAAACTTGGTGAGGCCAGCGGCCTGGTCTTCTTTGTCGCGGGCCCAGAGCTCGAAGTCGTGCAGCGTGGCGGGAAAGTGCGCATTGGCATTCCAGCTCACTAGGGCCGACAAAAACGGCACCGAGCACAGAATAACGAGCCCGGCCGCCACCGGCCACCACCCGGCCCCCAGCCGGCGCGGCGCAAAGTAGCTGGCTACCGACTGCCCCAGCAGGCGCGGCAGCACCAGTGCCCCCGCCCCCACCCCAGCCAGCGATAAGCCTTGGTAGAGCATCAGCGCATCCCAGCCGTGGGGGTATTGGTCGGGCATGGCCGCCAGGTTGGCAAATTGCAGCATCGAGATGCCATACAACGCATTGGCTAGCACCAGCGCCAGCAGACTGGCCAGGCATAGCCCCGCCACGGCTAGCCCCAGCAGCATGAGCAGTTGCACGGCAGGGTGCACGGGGCGCGGAGCTAAACCTTTCATAAGGGCAGGGGTGTTCAAGGGGGTGTAAATTTGCGCAATAAATATTCGTCCGTCATGCTTTGGCACTCTGCTGCCAGACAAACATGATGTTCTTTTACTTGAAGCTCATCCATCTCCGTGGTCACTATTCGTAACATCCAACTGCCCGACTTCCCGCTTCTGCTAGCCCCCATGGAGGACGTGAGCGACCCGCCCTTCCGGGCTGTGTGCAAGGCCAACGGTGCCGACCTGATGTACACCGAATTCATTTCCTCGGAGGGCCTCATTCGGGCGGCGGCCAAGAGCCGGCAGAAGCTCGATGTATTTGACTACGAGCGCCCTATCGGCATTCAGCTGTTCGGCTCTGATGTGGAAACGATGGGCGAGTGCGCGGCCATCAGCACCGAGGCCGGGCCCGACCTCATCGACATCAACTACGGCTGCCCCGTGAAGCAGGTAGCCCTGCGCGGTGCGGGCGCTGCCCTGCTGCGCGACATTCCGAAGATGGTGGCCATGACGGCCGCGGTCGTTAAAAACACCCACCTGCCCGTGACGGTGAAAACCCGCCTGGGCTGGGACAACGATACCCTGAACGTGGAGGAAGTGGCCGAGCGCCTGCAAGATGTAGGCATTGAGGCCCTTACCGTGCACGGCCGCACCCGCGTGCAGCTCTACAAAGGCGAGGCCGACTGGCGCCTCATCGCCAAAATAAAAGAAAATCCGCGCATCAAAATCCCGATTTTTGGCAACGGCGACATCGACTCGCCGGAGAAAGCGCTTGAATACAAAACCCGCTATGGCGTAGATGGCGTGATGATAGGCCGGGCGGCCATCGGCTACCCCTGGATTTTCCGGGAGGTGAAGCACTTTGTAGCCACTGGCCAGCACCTAGCCCCGCCTACCCTGGAAGAGCGCATTGCCATGTGCAAGATGCACTTCGACAAAAGCCTGGAGTGGAAAGGCCCTAAAGCCGGCATATTCGAGATGCGCCGCCACTACGCGCACTATTTCCGCGGCCTGGAGGGCGCCAAGCAATGGCGCACCCGCCTGGTCGATGCCGAGAACGGCGAGCAGGTGTATGCCATTTTGGAGGAAATCGCGGCTAGCGACGCGGTGTTAGTGGGGTAGCTTAGCATAAAAAATCGTCTGTCATTGCGAGCGCAGCGCGGCAATCTTTCCTTCACGCTAGGGGTACTAACTCAATGAAGCGAACGACAAGGAAAGATTGCCGCGCTGCGCTCGCAATGACAGACGATTTTCATGTCAGAACTATTGCGTTTTTCTACTCCACATTTCCTGGCGGCGCATGGGCATTTTATCCACGATGCCAAAGAGGCTGGCCGGGGCTAGCGGCTGGGTTTCGGTGCGCTTCACACCCCCGTCTTTGCCGATGAGCACCACCCGAAAGCCAGCCAGGGGCTGGCCAAGCTGCTGGGTCCAGCACTGGCGGTCGGCGGGCGAGAGCTGGTCGTAGAAGACCTCCATTATGGTCATATCGCGCGCGGCCAGCCCAGCTGCGTCAGCGGCCAGCAGCCGTTTTTGGCGCTGAAATTCGGCCTGCGCGGCCGTGGGCGCCCCGATGAGCAGCACGCGGTGCTGCCAGCGACTGGCGCGTAACCGCTCGGCCAGGCCGGGCGGCGCAGTAGCCTGGGCAGCCAGCAGGGGCCCCGTGGCTAGAGCCAGCAGCCCGCAAAGAATCGATTTTGTACAAGCCATTTTCAAACCTGAATGGGTGCATTGTGCTTACGCTAACTGGGCTAGCGGTGGCTAGGCAGCGGCTTCACCCGATATTCAGGGGCAGCCTGGCGGCCATTTCCGCGTATAGCCTTCCTTTGCGCTTTCACTCCTTTTCTTTCGCACGATGAGCGACACCCCCACGGACTACGCATTCGGCATGATTGGCCTCGGCACGATGGGCCGCAACCTGCTGCTGAACATGGCCGACCACGGCTTTGCAGTGGCTGGCTACGACAAAAATCAGAAGCAGGTAGACCTGCTAGGCCAGGAAGGCCAGGGCAAGCCCGTGAAGGGCTTCACCAACGCCAAGGCGTTTGTACAGAGCATCAAAACGCCCCGCGCCATTATGATGCTGGTGCCGGCCGGCGCCATTGTCGACAGCGTAATCGCCGACATGACGCCGCTGCTAGCCCCCGGCGACATCCTCATCGATGGGGGCAACTCGTATTACCTCGATACCGAGCGCCGCGACAAGGAACTGGATGCCAAAGGCCTGCACTTCTTCGGCATGGGCGTGAGCGGTGGCGAAGAAGGCGCCCGCTTTGGCCCTAGCATGATGCCCGGCGGCGACAAAGACGCCTACAAAACCATGCAGCCGGTATTTGAAGCCATTGCCGCCAAGGTAGATGGCGCGCCCTGCGTGGCCTGGATGGGGCCCGGCGCGGCCGGCCACTTTGTAAAAATGGTGCACAACGGCATCGAGTACGGCCTCATGGAGCTGATTGCCGAAACTTACGGCGTGCTCAAAACTGGGCTGGGTATGGATAATGCCGCCATCGGCCAGGTGTTTGCCCAGTGGAATGAGGGCCGCTTGCAATCCTTCTTGCTCGACATTACCAAAGATATTTTCGCCTTTAACGCACCCGACAGCGACCACCTGCTGCTCGACGACATCAAGGACGAGGCCCGCGCCAAGGGCACCGGCAAGTGGACCTCGCAGGTAGCCATGGACTTGCAGGCGCCCCTGCCCACGGTAGATACGGCCGTGTCGATGCGCGACCTCTCGAAGTACAAGCAGCTGCGCGAGCAGCTAGCCCAGCAGTACGGCCCCGCCGCCGGCCAGCTAGCCGGCGATAAAGAGGAAATCCTGAAGCAGCTCGAAAACGCTTTTTATTTCAGCATGATAATGAGCTATGCCCAAGGCATGCACATGCTGGCTAGGGCCTCGGAGGAGTTTAAGTATGACCTGCAACTGGCTACCATTGCCAAAATCTGGCGCGGCGGCTGCATCATCCGGTCAGCGTTCCTCAACGATATTTTCAACGCCTACGAGGGCAACAACCAGCTAGCCCACCTGCTGCTCGACGGCAAGGTGCAACAGCTGGTGCAAGGCAGCGTGGGCGGCTCGCGGACTGTTATCGCGGCGGCCGTGACGGCGGGCCTACCAGTGCCGGCCTACACCTCGGCGCTCGGGTACTTCGATGCCTTCCGCACGGGGCGCCTGCCCTCCAATCTTATTCAGGCCCAGCGCGATTACTTCGGCGCGCACACCTACGAGCTCATCGGCAAGGAAGGCGTGTTTCACACCCAGTGGACGGGCATGCGCAGCAAGCCCGAGGCTCCGGCTGGCACCGCTGCTAACCAGCCGCCCGCGACCCCACCGGTAGCTGGCAACAAGCAATCGAACGAGGAGCCTACTACCCCCCAAGCCTAAATGAATACGCAGCTCAAATCGCAGCCGACGGTCTTCGTCATCTTCGGCGGTACCGGCGACCTCAACGCCCGCAAGCTGGCCCCGGCCCTCTACAACCTCTACCTCGAAGGCTGGCTGCCCGAGCAGTTTGCCCTTATCGGCACGGGCCGCACCAAGCTCACCGACGAGGAGTTTCAGGGGCGGATGCTCAACGACATCAACGAGTTTTCGCGCACCGGCAAAGTGGCTGAGGACAAGTGGGCGGCCTTCGGTCCGCACATTCACTACCAGGCCGCCGACGTGCAAAACGCTGAGACTTACCGTGATTTTGGTAAGCTTATCAAGAAGTTCGAAAAGGAATGGCAAGGACCTGCCAACGTCATCTACTACCTGGCGGTGGCGCCCAACTTCTTCCCCATCATTGCCGAAAACCTAGCTAAGGCAGGCCTGACGGAGGATGCTGACCGCACGCGCATCGTGATTGAGAAGCCGTTTGGCCACGACCTGGAGTCGGCCAAGGAGCTGAATGCACTGCTAGCCCGCATTTTTGAGGAAAAGCAGATTTACCGCATCGACCACTACCTGGGCAAGGAAACGGTGCAGAACATCATGGCCTTCCGCTTCGCGAATGCCATTATGGAGCCGCTCTGGAACCGCGACCACATCGAGCACGTGCAGATTTCGGTGACCGAGAGCCTGGGCGTGGGCGAGCGCACGGGCTACTATGACGGCTCGGGGGCGCTGCGCGACATGATTCAGAACCACTTGCTGCAGCTCTTGTGCATTGTGGCGATGGAGCCGCCGGTGCGCTTCACGGCCGAGGAAGTGCGCGACCGCAAGGTGGACGTGCTGCGCGCCATGCGCCGCTTCACGCCCGAAACCGTGCGCGAGCAGGCCGTGCGCGGCCAGTATGGCGCGGGCTGGCTCGAGGGCCAGAAGGTGCCCGGCTACCGCGAGGAGCCCGGCGCCAACCCGCAGTCGAACACCGAAACCTTCGCGGCCGTGAAGTTTTTTGTGGATAACTGGCGCTGGCAGGGCGTGCCCTTCTACCTGCGCACCGGCAAGCGCCTGCACCGCTCGGCTTCGGTCATTACCATCCAGTTTAAGGACGTGCCGCACCTGGTGTTTTCGCCCGAAACGGTCGAAACTATGCGCCAGAACCGGCTCATTATCAGCATCCAGCCCGAGATGAGCATCCGGCTGCAAGTGCAGGCCAAGCGCCCCGGCGTCGACATGATGCTGAACACCGTGGATATGGTATTTGACTACAAAGGCACCTACCAGACCCAGGCGCCCGAAGCCTACGAAACGCTGCTGCTCGACGTGATGCTCGGTGACCAGACGCTGTTTATGCGCGCCGACCAGGTAGAAGAGGCCTGGGACCTGGTGATGCCCATCCTGACTTCGTGGCAGAACCGCATCAGCCAGAATTTCCCCAACTACTCGGCCGACTCGTGGGGCCCCGAAGATGCCGAAGCCCTCGTGGCCAAGGATGGCTTTCACTGGCTAACGCTCCCGCTCAATGGAAAAAAGTAGCTTCTGCCTGCACGTTTTTGCCGACGCCGACGCGGTACTCGCAGCCCTGGCCGACTACTTCGTGGACCAGGCTAGCCAAGCCGTGGCGGCGCGGGGCCGCTTTGCGGTGGCCTTGTCGGGCGGCAGCTCGCCCAAGAAACTGTACGAGCTGCTAGCCTCGCCCGCCTACCGCGAGCGCGTGGAATGGGACAAGGTATACTTCTTTTTCGGCGACGAGCGCAATGTGCCCCAGACCTCGCCCGACAGCAACTACCTGATGGCTAAAAAGGCCTTGTTCGAGCCGCTGGGCATCCGGCCGGCGCAGGTCTTTGCCATCGACACCGCGCTAGCCCCGGCCGAGGCCGCCGCCCAGTATGGGGTAGATGTAGAGGAGTTTTTTGGGGAGAAAAAGGCCAGGTTTGACCTCGTGCTGCTAGGGCTGGGCGACAATGCCCACACGGCTTCGCTCTTCCCGCACACGCCCGTGCTACACGATAAGGCGGTGGGTGTGAAGGACGTGTGGCTGCCAGTAGAGCAGGTATTCCGCATTACGTTCACGGCCCCGCTCATCAATCAGGCGCGGGCCGTGGCCTTCTTGGTCTATGGCCAAGGCAAGGCCGAAGCCGTGCACCAAATCCTGGACCTGCCGCGCGACATCGAAAATTATCCGGCCCAGCTTATTGAATTGGATGGGAAGGAAGTCGACTGGTTTCTGGACGAGGCGGCCGCTTCGCAGTTAAAGAAGTAAGTTGACCTATACAAGAACGTCATGCTGGCTTGCCGAGCATCTCTACTGCGCCGCTAGGGTGTCGTGCGGTAGAGATGCTTCGGCAAGCTCAGCATGACGTTCTATTTTATCATTCACTTCAGAACTCCCCTACGGCAGCTCGTCAAACTCGGCGGCCGGACGGGCGGCCTCGCCGGGCTTGAGCACCTGCGCCACACCACCCTGAATAACTACGGCGGCCTTGGCTAGGCCCATAAAGAGTCCGTGCTCCACAATGCCGGGAATGGTTTTGAGCCGCACCGCTAGCCCCTCGGCATCGGGTATTTGGCCGAAGTGGCAATCTACCAAGAAGTTGCGCTGGTCAGAATATACGGGGCTAGCGGAGTCGTCTTTATGCGTGCGCAGCACTGGCGCGCCGCCGAGCTTTTCAACCGCATCGAGCACCCAGGGCAGCGCGAAAGGCACGACTTCGAGGGGGAGCGGAAAGCGGCCCAGCACCGGCACCACCTTGCTGGAATCGGCAATGACAAGCAGGTAGCGCGACGCCGTTTCGATGGTTTTTTCGCGTAGCAGCGCCCCGCCGCCGCCTTTGATGAGGCGCAGCTGGCCGTCGAGCTCGTCGGCGCCATCCACGGCCAGGTCGAAGGTGAGGCCCCGGCGCGGCTCTAGCAGCGGGATGCCCAGCTGGCGCGCTAACGCTTCGCTGGCCAGCGAGGTAGCCGTGCCCTGCACTTTGAGGCCCGCCTGCACCCGCTCGCCTAACTGCTTGATAAAGTGGGCCGACGTAGTGCCAGTACCCAGGCCCAGCACCATTCCATCGCGCACCCAGCGCACGGCGGCGGCGGCGGCCTGTTGTTTTTCGAGTTCCTGGGGCGAGAGGGCGAGGGGCGCAGACATGGTAAGCAGGGCTGAGAAAATGAAAACCGGGGCAATGTTACGGCCAATCTGCCCCTGGCTGGGCACCCGCCCACCGCCGCAGCCGGGCGTAATTTTGTGCAATGCCCACTCCTGCTCCATCTACAGGCTCGCCCACAGCCCCCGAACCTGCCATTGCGCCCGTCGTATCGGCCGCGCCCGAAGTGGCCGTAGCTAGCCCCTCTCCGCCGGCCTCGGCCTGGGGGCTGCTCGGGGTACTCTCGCTCATCTGGGGCACGTCCTTTATCCTGATGAAGAAGGGCTTAGTGGTGTTTTCGGCCATGGAGCTAGGGGCTACGCGGGTGAGTGTGGCGGCCTTGCTCTTGCTGCCATTTGCGCTGCGCGAAATAGGTCGCGTCGAGCGCAGCCGCCTCAAGTGGTTGGCGCTCAGCGGCGCGGTGGGCACCCTCATTCCGGCTTTTCTATTCGCCTATGCCGAAACGCGGCTAGCCTCGGGGCTGGCGGGCGTGCTCAACGCGCTCACGGCCGTGTTTGCGCTGCTGATGGGGGCGCTGCTGTTTGGGCAGCGCCTCACGGGGCTGCGGGTGCTGGGCATCGGGCTAGGCCTGGTGGGCACGGTGGTGCTGATGCTGCTCGGCGGCAGCGGCGACGAGGCTACCGCCCCGGCCGGCGCGGGCAATGCCTGGTACGGCCTCTACATTGTGGCCGCGACAGTGGGCTACGGTCTCAGTGTCAATGTCATTAAGCACCGTCTGCACGCCATGACGCCTATGGCCGTGACCTCGCTGCTTCTGCTACTCATTGGCGGGCCGGCGCTGGCCTACCTGCTGCTCGGCACTGGCTTCGTGCATAAGCTAGCTACCGCGCCGGGCGCCTGGACGGCTTTTGGCTACATTGCGCTGCTCGCCACTATGAGCACGGCCGTGGCTACAGTACTGTTTAATATGCTCATTCAGCGCTCTACCACGCTGTTTGCATCTTCCAGCACTTACCTCATTCCCATTGTGGCGCTGGCCTGGGGCGCCCTCGATGGCGAGGCGTTTAACCTGTGGCATGCGCTCGGCATGGTGATTATTCTGCTAGGGGTGTTTATCATTCACCGGGCACGGTAGCTCTGCGGCTAGATTTTTGAGGGGGCTAGCCCGTACATTTTCTTGAAAGCGAACGAGAAGTGCGATAGGTCCTCGAAGCCTACTTCGAGGTATACTTCGGTGGGCGCCTTGCCTTTCTCCTTTAGCTGATAATACGCTTCTTGCAGGCGCCTACGCACCAGCCAGCGGCTGGGCGACAGCTGAAACAGCTTTTCAAAATCGCGCTTAAACGTGGCCAGGCTGCGCCCCGTGAGGTAGGCAAAGCGGCTCAGGCTCACGTTGAAATGAAAGTTCTTTTCCATGAAAGCCGCCAGGTCAATTTTGCCCGGCTCGCTGAAATCGAAGAGCACATCTTTCAGCGCCGGGGTGGTTTGCAGCAGGAGCAGCAGGGCTTCGCGCACCTTCAGGGCCAGCAGCGGGTCGCCGGGCGCCTGCGGCAGACGGTGGTAGGGCTGCAACGACTCGATATAGCTGGTATACAAGGGACTAGTGGGCAGCTCTAGCACTACCGGGCCGGGCGGCTGGGGCGTGGGCTGGTAGCCATATTCGAGGCTGAATGCCCGCAAAGTGGCCTCGTCGAAGGATACTGACAAGGACTGATAATCGCCACCCGGCGGCAGCTGCTTCGTGAATTTCACCAAATGGTTGCGCTTCAGCAATCGAAATGAGCCCGTTGGCAGCACATACTCGCGCGTGCCGTCGTGGAGCAGCAGCGTGCCCGCCACCTGGTAGCTGAACACGTGCTCAGGCACGAACTGCTCGCCCTCGCGGCTGAGGTTGGCGTAGCACGAATACAGAATGCGGGGCCGCGCGGGCGTTTCCTTAGCAAGTGGCATAAGCTTGAATAACAGGCCCCAACCAGCGGACTGGGCTAGTACTAACCGCAGCTCGGCCCGCTGCTTGGGGCCGGGCGCAGGGGGCTAGCGGTTTTGCACGTAGGCCCGGCCAGCCTCGGTTTCCAGAAAGTTAGTGGCCTCGTCGTGGTCGGTGGAGATGCTGACGGGCAGCCATTGCTCCAGCTCGGCGCGGCGCAGGTCTTCGGCGTGCTTTGTGATGGCCACGGCCTCGCTGCCCAACAGGAGGTGTACGGGCGGCGCGGGGCTTTCCACCAAGGCTAGCATCACCTGCGCGGCCTTGTCGGGGTCACCCATCGGCACAAAGCTGCCGCTCTGGAACATCTGCACGCGCGGACCCACGGTGGTTTCGTAGCCCTCCACCTCGGGTGCGTAGGTCATCGACTCGCCGGCCCAGTCGGTGCGGAAGCCCCCCGGCTCTACGCACGTCACCCGGATGCCGAGCGGCGCCACTTCCTTTGCTAGGGCCTCGCTAAAGCCGCCCAGGCCAAACTTGGCCGCCTGGTAAATGCTCACGCCCGGGTTGCCCACGCGGCCGCCCATCGAGCTGACTTGCAGGATGTGCCCGCTGCGCTGCCGGCGCAGGATGGGCAGCACGGCGCGCGTCACGGCGATAGGCGCGTAGAGGTTGACATCGAGCTGGCTCCGCACCTGCTCTTCGGTATATGCTTCGGTGGCGCCGGTGATGCCAAAGCCGGCATTATTGACTACTACATCGAGGCGACCAAAGCGGGCCACAGCAGCTGCTACGGCTTTGGCAATCTGCTCCTTATTTGTCACATCGAGGGCTAGCGGCAGGATGTGGTCGCCGTAGCGGGCCACGAGGTCGGCAAGCTGCTCGGGCTGGCGGGCGGTAGCGGCTACCAGGTCGCCGTGAGCTAGCACCGCTTCGGTGAGGCTGCGGCCCAGGCCGCGCGAGCTACCGGTAATAAACCAAACGTTAGGCATGACTTTGAGAGGGTTAAGTACTCTGCAAAGGTCCGGCCTGCGCTTGCCCACTACTTTGTTGAAAAGCTCAAATGCACTTTGTTGAAAAGCTCAGCTACTCCCAGAGCCAAAGCCGCACGGCGTTTCGCTGCTATTGAGTTGGCTGTAAATGCTAGCGTTGTCAATGGCTTGGCTATCCTATTGTCAGCACACCATTGCTTTCAGCCAACTCTTTGTCCAACAATAAGCTATCAATCACAACATTAAGCAGCTGCCGCTGCTCCTCGCCAGGCCGCGCAAAGCCCAGCAGCCGGGCGGCGGCCAGCGCTACTGCCTCGCGCGGCAGGGCAAAGCTGTCGCGCACCACGGTGCGCACGGCGGCGGCCAGCTCCTCGGGCGCCACGAGGCTCAGCTTGCGCGAGATGGGCGGCAGCGCGCTGCGGTCGCGCACGGGCACGGCGGCGGGCAGCATGGTAGGCGTCCACAAAAAATCGCCCTGCACCCGAATGCTACCGATTTTGGCGGCTAGCTGGGCCGCCTCGGCCACGCTGGCCCGAATGCGTGAGCCCACTTGCGTAGCGCCCGCAGCGTTGGCCAGGCGGCGGGTGGCTTCGTCAAGGTGCACGGGGCTTTCTACGGCCACTACCTCGGCCAGCCAGGCGGCCAGGCGGCCCACCGGGTGCTGGGGCAATTCTTTTTGGCGAATGGTGGGCGGCAACTGCGCCACCTGGTAGGGCGGCGCGGCCGAGGTGCCGGGCGCGGGCGGTGCCTCGCGGGCCAGCGCGGTGGGGCTAGCCACCTCAATGGCTTCTTCCTCAATCACATCAGCCTGGTCGAGGGTGGCCTGGCGGCGGGCTTCTTCGATGGCCGCCACGGCGCGCTCGGTGGCCGCAGCAGGGTCCCGGAACCAATCGGTGCTCCAGATGCGGTGCAGGCGCCAGCCTACGGCTTCGAGCACCTGCTGGCGCTGGCGGTCGCGGTCGCGGGCCGAGCGGGCGCTGTGGTACATGGCCCCGTCGCACTCGATGCCCAGCACGTACCGGCCCGGCTCGCTAGGGTCAACTACCGCCAAATCAATGTAAAAGCCCTGGCTGCCTACCTGCGGCCGCACGGCATAGCCCCGCGCCGTGAGCGCCTGCCGCACGGCATCTTCAAATGGTGTGGCGACCTCCTGGCTAGCCTCCTCGGCTTGGCTGAGGCGCCCGTGCTGCGCAAACTGCAGGAAAGTGCGCAATGCGGCCACGCCCTTGGCCCGCGTGCGGCTCAGGTCGAGGTCGTCGGCGGTGAGGTTGGTGAAGACCTCGCAGCGCTGCTTGGCGCGGGTTATCAGCACGTTGAGGCGGCGCTCGCCCCCCTCGCCATTCAGGGGGCCAAAGTTCATGGTGAGGCTGCCATCGTGGGTGCGGCCGTAGCCGAGGCTGATGAGAATGACGTCGCGCTCGTCGCCCTGCACATTCTCCAGGTTCTTGATAAAAAAAGGCTCGTGCGGGTGGCGGTTGAAAAACGCCTCGGTTTCGGGGTGCTGCCGGCGCCGGCTTTCGAGCGCATCCTGGATGGCCTGGCGCTGCGCCGTGCTGAAGGCCACCACCCCGAGCGTGAGCTGGGGCGTGGTGCGGGCGTGGGCGAGCACGGCCTCGGCCACCGCGGCGGCCTCCTGCGGATTGGTGCGCGTGGTGCCGCGCTCGTAGTAGGTATCGGGCAAGTGATGGTACACCAGCCCCAGCTGCCCTTGCCCGCCGGGGCTGGGGAAAATCACCAGCTTATCGTCGTAGAAAAGATGATTGGAGGCCGCGATAAGCGACTGGTGCAGCGAGCGGTAGTGCCAGCGCAGCATGCGCTCGGGCATCTGGCGGGCCTTGCAAAGCTCCAGAATACTCTGGATGTCGGCGGTCACGTTTTCCTCATCGGCCGCCTCGCCGGCGCCGGTGAGCGAGTCGAAAAAGCTCGTCGGCGGCAGCTGCTTCGAGTCGCCCACCACTACCAGCTGCCGGCCTCTGGCCACCGCGCCCAGCGCATCGACGGGCTTCACTTGGCTGGCCTCGTCGAACACTACCAGGTCAAACTCCACGGCGCCAGGCGGCAGGTAGCTGGCCACCGACAGCGGCGACATCATAAAAATAGGCTTGATGGCCTGCACCGCACGCCCTGCCTTGGCCATGAGCTGGCGCAGGGACAAGTGGCGGCTTTTCTTGGCAAACTCGTTGCGCAAGAGCAGCATCTGGCCGCCCGCCTGCGGGTTGGGCAGCTGCTCGAAGTGCTGCCGCATAGCCCGTATCCGGTTGTGAACCAGCGAGTCGCGGTCGGCCACCCGAAAGCGGCCGGCTATTTCCTCGTGGCTAGCCCGCTCAAACTGCCGCAGAGCCGGGTGCAGCTCGTAGGCCAGCCGCTGTAGGTATTCGAGCCAGGTTTGGCGCGCGGCGGCAGCCAGGTGCTGGCTGGCTTCGAGCCAGGTTTCGGCCAGCACCAGCAGCTCGGGCAGGTGCTCGGCGCGGGCAGTGGCGGCCATGTTATTCCACTCGGTGGCGAGACGCAGGGCCGGCAGGTTGGCTGCCCAAGCAGCCAGCGTGGCCAGCTGATGGTCAAATGGTTGAAACTGCAACCGGCCCTCGGTGCCAAAGCGCCGGGCTTCATTCAGCTGCAGCGCATCGGCTAGGGCCTGCACGGCGGCTCGCTGCTGGGCAAGCGCATTTTCGAGGCTAGCCAGTGGCGCGGCAATGGCGTCGGGGCGCTCGGCGCGGGCCAGGTAGCCTAGCAGGTCGGCGGGCAGCTCGCCGCGGGCAATACGCTGGTGCGTACTGGTAAGATACTCCTGCATTTTGGCCAATGCTGGCCAGTCGGAGCGCTCACCCTGCCAGGCATGGCCGAACAGCTGCTGGCCTAGTGAGCCAGTATCTATCACTGTCTGAGCATGCCGCGCCGCCTCGTGGATAGCGTCGATAATAGTCACCAAGCCAGCATTTTCTTTAGGGAGTGGACCGCGCCACAAGCCCTGCAGACGCTGGCGGGCGCGGCGATAGTCGCCGCTCAGAAACCGCCACCACTTATCGCCGTAGGCCAGCAGGGCGGCGCGCTCGGCCAGCAATTGCTGGCTCCAGGCTTCGGGCAGCAGCACGGCTTCATGCTGCCGGCGCAGGGCGGCGTGGGTGGCGCCGGCTTGCAGCGCCTCGGCGAGGCGGGCAGCCTGGTGCAGCCAGGCGGCCTCTGCTACGGCGGTGCCGGCTAGCGGCGGGGCTAGCTGGGCGTGGCGGGCGACTGGCAGCAGGGCTTCGGCAGCCAGGCGGCCGGTTGGCACGGGCAGGCCCAGTAGGCTGGCCAGGGCCTCGCCAGCCGCTTGCAGCGCCTGCACGGCAGCAGTGGCCGTGGCCAAGCGCGGGGCCAGCGCGGCCTGGTCGGCGGGCAGCAGCACGGTAAGCTCACTACCCCAGAATAACAGGCTTTTCGGCGGGCCTATTTTCTGCAAAGCGGCCTGCAAACTAGTGGCCAGGGCCTCGGCGTGAGCAGCGTCGGCATCGGTCCAGGTGGCGAGCTGGGCGAAGGGAATGCGGGGCAGCGACACTCCGCCAGTCGCTTCGCGCAGCGCCAGCAGCTCGCCGGCTACCTGCTGGGCGGTACGGCGGCTGCGGCCCAGCGGCGCATTCACGGCCAGGGCGTAGTCGTTGAGGACCTGGCGGTAGCGCGGCAGCTGGGCCATTTGGTCTTCTATACTGGCAGCGGTGGCGGGGCGGCCCAGGTTCAGGGTTTGCTTCAGCTCATCGAGCAAGGCCTTTTTATTGGCCTTGTGGCTGTGCAGCTCCAGGCAGGCGGCGCCGAGGCCTAGCGCGTCGAGGCGGCGCTTTACAACTTCGAGCGCCGCCATTTTTTCGGCCACGAAGAGCACTTTCTTGCCAGCCCCGATGGCCTCGGCCAGCAGGTTGGCAATGGTTTGCGACTTGCCCGTGCCGGGCGGCCCCTGAATGACGAGGTTGCGCCCCTCGTGCACGGCCAGCAGGGCTAGCAGTTGCGACGAGTCAGCATCGAGCACCTGGTGCAGCTCGGCGGCCGGGCTTTCGGTGTCCAAAAACGCCGTTTCGCCCACCGTGGGCGGGGCATCCTGGAAGCCCGTGTCGGTGCCCAGCAGCGCCCCAATGGCTGGGTGGCCGAGCAAGCTGGCCCCGGCGGGCCAGGTGCTGGGGTCGAGGTCGCGGTAGAGCAGAAATTTCCCAAACGAAAAGAAGCCAAGCGCCAGGCTATCACTCTCTACCCGCCAGCGCTCGAAGCCCGCCACGGCCGCCGCTACTTCGGTATAGTAGTCGCCCAGCTGGCCTTCCTCGTCCAACTCGGGCAGCGGCAGGGCTAGCCCGAAGCTGGCCTTGAGCTTGGCTTGCAGCGACAGATTGCCCTCGACCTCGGCACCGGTGTGGCGCAGCCGAAAGCGCTCGGCAGCGGTGCCGCGCTCCAGCAGCACGGGCACCAGCACCAGCGGCGCCTGGCGCGGCTCGGGGCTGCTGGCGTCCTCATACCAGGTGAGCATGCCCAGCGCCAGGAAAAGGATATTGACGCCGGTTTCTTCGAGGCTGGTGCGGGCGGTGTAGTAGGTATTGAGCAGGCGCTTTTCGAGCTGGGCCAGCGGCTCGGCAGTTTGCAGCTTATTGTCAGAGAGCAGGGCTAGCCGCTCGGCTTCGGTGGGCAGCAGAGGCGGATTCTCAACCAGGTAGTCGGTGAGGGCCGGTAGGTCGTCGGAGGCCGCGGTGGGCTGCTCTTTGAGCGCGGGCCGGGCCGGCTTGGGAGCTTGGGGCGCAGCCTGGAAATACATGGTTTTGCCCTGACGCACCAGCACGTCGAATACCGCTGCGGCTTCTTCGCGCACTATGCTCACCCCCTGCGCTTTAGACAAGCGAAAGTTGAGCAGCGGGTTGCGCATACCCAGGTCGAGCAGCTCCTGGCGGGAGGCGTCGAGGCGGGTGGCAAGGGAAGTAGGCTCCATACGATAGACTTGTCAGGGCGTCAATAGCTTACCATGATACTTCTGGCAAAGCTATTGGTGGTATGACCTCCTCCCGCCACGCTGGGCCTAGCACGTTATTCATGGGGCCGGCCTGTACTCAACCAGCCGGCGGAGCGGCCGCACTGGCTGCCGGCCGCGGCGATTTTCCAGCAGCTTGCATTCATCCGAAACTTTCACCGACTCGTAGGCGCCGGTGAGCAGATTGGTGTCGCGGTCCACGTCGCCGGGCCGGTGGTCGGGCAGGCTAGGGCAATTCTCCGCGTTGATATGGCTAAGGGTATAGGTTTCGCCAATCTGATAAAAGCTGCCCTGCTGGTAGCGAAACTTGCCCGTGACCGCCCAGCGCCAGCTGCTGCCGCCGTAATGGTAGATGCTCAGCACCCCTTTGGCAATGTCCAGGCCGGCAAAGGGGTCACCAAATACGCCGCCGCACTCTTTACACAGGACAGCTTGGCGCGCTGCAGCGGCTAGCTTGTAGCCGCTGGCCGTGCGCCACAGCACCACCAGCAGCCGCGGAAACGGAATATTGTCGTTGGTGGCCGGAACCGGGCCGGCTTCGGTACTGGCGGTAGGGGCAAGGGCTAGCACCACATCGGGGCGGCCGTCGCCGTTGAGGTCCCCGGTGGCACGGCCCTCGGGCAGCTGGTAGTAACCCTTGGGAACGAAGCCAGCCGGCGTGGGGGCGCTGGTGGGGAAGCTTTGGGCCTGGGCGACGGAGCTGGTCGCCACCGCCAGCAGGGCTAGCAGCCGGGTTCTCATGCTGGCACTCCTACCGGCTTATTCAGCTTGGAATGCTTATAGCCGTAGCCGAAATAAATGGCCAACCCGATGAGCAGCCAAATCAGGAACATCGTCCAGTTGTTGATGCCGAGCTGCGTCATTAAGTACAAGTTGGTGAGCAGGCCCAGCACCGGCAGCAGCGAGAGCTTTTTCTGAAACGTGACCACCATGATGGCTAGCGAGGCCAGGATGAAGACGAGGTACGGTATCTGGTGGCGAAATACGCTGTAGTAGCCCTCGCCCGAGCGGGCGGCGGTGCGGCCGTTTACGTCCTCAATGAGCTTCATAATGGTGTCGTGGTCGTAGCGCCACAGCAGCCAGCCAGCACCCACCAACAGCAGCGGCACCAGCCAGCGCCCGTTGATGTAGGGCACCGTGAAGCGGGCATCGGACTTGCCGTAGGGGTCGAGGATGAGGATGCCGCCGCACACCAGCGCAAAGGCGAACAGCGTGCCGATGCTGGTGAGGTCTACCACCAAATCCATATTCAGAAACAAAGCCGGCACGCCCACAAAAATGCCCGTGATGATGGTGCTGAACGAGGGCGTATGAAACCTGGGGTGGACCTTGGCAAATACGGGGGGCAGCAGGCCGTCGCGGCTCATCGTGAGCCAGATGCGCGGCTGGCCCAGCTGAAACACCAGCAGCACCGAGGCCATGGCAAACACCGCACTCACGGCCACCAGGCCCGAAAACTTAGGCAGGCCCACCTTGGCAAATACGAACGAGAGCGGGTCGCCCACCCCGAGCTCCTTGTAGCTTACCATGCCGGTGAGTACCAGCGTGATGATAACGTAGAGCACCGTGCAGATAATAAGCGCGTACATCATGGCCTTGGGCAGGTCGCGCTGCGGGTTTTTGCACTCCTCGGCAGTGGTCGAGATAGCGTCGAAGCCGATGTAGGCGAAGAACACCGCCGACACGCCCTTGAGCACGCCCCCGATACCGTTGGGCGCGAAGGGGTGCCAGTTAGCCGGCTTTACGTAGAACACGCCCACGGCAATTACAATCGCTACCACGGCTAGTTTCAAGGCTACCAAGAAGTTAGAAGCGTTTTTACTTTCCTTGATGCCGACGTATACCAGCGCCGTAATGGCTACCGTGATAAGGAAGGCCGGCAGGTCGACCACCAGTCGGAAGCCGCCCGGTAGCTCGGGGGCCTGGGCCCAAGCGTAGTACGCGTCGAGCTGCGCCGGCGTGGCGGCCGCTAGGGGCTTACCGCTCTGCATAAGCGTCATAACGGCCTCGTAGCCAGCATAGGCACTTTGGGTGCCCATGGTGAGCCAGCGCGGTATATGCATACCAATGCCATCGAGCAGGCCGGTAAAGTAATCGCTCCACGAAATGGCTACTACGATGTTGCCCACCGCGTATTCCATAATGAGCGCCCAGCCGATAATCCAGGCGGCGAGCTCGCCAAATGAGGTGTAGGCGTAGGTGTAAGCCGAGCCGCTGACCGGAATAGTGGCCGCAAACTGCGCGTAGCACAGCGCCGAAAACGCGCAGGCAATGGCGGTGAACACAAACAGCAGCGACACCGCCGGGCCGCCGTTG
The DNA here is from genome assembly GCF_017571525.1 of Hymenobacter sp. BT559. GTDB lineage: Bacteria > Bacteroidota > Bacteroidia > Cytophagales > Hymenobacteraceae > Hymenobacter > Hymenobacter ginsengisoli. Next base: position 333,465 of record NZ_JAGETY010000001.1, read on the forward strand.
AGGCTAGCCTGCCCGATGGTCGAAAAAATGCCCGCCCCAATGATGGCCGCAATACCAAGGCCGGTGAGGTCGCGCACAGTAAGGTGGCGGGCTAGCCCGCCGGGCGCGCCGCCGTGGCCATCGGCATCGGCGGGCGGGTTGGCTAGGATGGCCGCGATGGACTTGCGGCGGAAGAGCGAGGAATTGGTGGGGGGCATTCGGCCAGGGGGAGATTGGGCGCGCAAACTAGTAAACGGCCAAGATACGGCCGGGGCCGTGTGCAATCGGGCGCAGCGCGGCATCAAGAGAAAACCACCGTGCTTTTCTGAGCTATGCCCCAACGTGCTACCCTAGTCCGCATTCCGCAGCCCTGCCCCGAAAGCTGGGATGCTATGGCGCCCGCCGCCACTGGTCGCCACTGCGCCGCCTGCCAGAAAACCGTGGTCGATTTCACCAAGAAAACCGACGCCGAAATCCTGATGGCCCTGCACCACGCGGCGGGCCAAACCTGCGGCCGGCTGCGCCCCGACCAGCTAGAACGGCCGCTGGTACCCGCCGCTGCCCCTGGTCGCTGGCGAAGCTGGCTAGGGGCAGTGCTGGCCCTGGGCGGGATGCTGGGGGCGGGCCGGGCGGCAGCCCAGACACGCAGCTACTACGCCGGACCCTTCCCCGCGGTGGTAAGCACCAGCACTTCGACGCAACATGGCCAGCCCGCCGCATCTACGTCAGCCCCTCCCGCCAGCACTAGCGGCAGTGGGCCAGTAACACTGCGCGGCGTGGTCACCGATGTCACCACGCACCAAGGAATACCCGGCGTAACGGTGTTGGTGAAGGGTACTACCCTCGGCGTTTCGACCGATGTTAATGGGGCTTTCACCTTGTCAGTAGAGGCTAGCGCTACGCCAGCGCAACTACTTATTAGCTCAGTAGGCTACGTTACGCAAGAGCATACGGCCGCCCCTAACCAGCTGCTCACGGTAGCGCTGTCCGTCGATTCGACTCAGTTATCGGGCGAGGTGGTGATAATCGGCGGAATTTCTCAGCGCCCGTGGCCCTGGCACCCGCGCCGCTTTTTCAACTGGAGCAAGTATTGGCTGACGAAGCCGTTTCGGGCGGGCTAGCTAGATTAGCATCGCTGCAAACTCACCTTTATCCTATGCCCACTACTGTTATCCACCAGCCCAACACTTGCCATGAGAGTTGGGATGCGATGGCCCCTAACGCAGTGGGCCGGCACTGTGCTAGCTGCCAAACGCAGGTTGTAGACTTTACCCTTATGACCGATGGGGAAGTAGTGGCCTTCCTGAGTCAATATAGCCCTAAACGTCGCTGCGGCCGGTTTCGAGAAGACCAGGTAGACCGGCCCCTATTGGCGGCGGCGCAGCCCGTAACCGGGTGGCGGCCGTGGTCAGTGGCTATGGTGCTGCTACTAGGCTCCGTTTCAGGAATGAAGGCCCGGGCGCAACATGCAAAGCCAAGGACTCCGGCACCCGACCTAATGCAAGCAGTCATTCCCGACAGCTTATTTCTCGTTCAGGGGGTAGTGCACAACTGGCTGGGTATACATCAAGCCGGGGCATGGGTGAGAATGAGAGGCGCAGAGGATAGTACCGATGCCAAGGGCCATTTTCAGTTTCTACTACCGAAGCGTGAATTTGGCCGAGCACGCTACCTCTCCGCTACTTACTGGAAGGAGAGCTACGGAAGAAACCGTCTGGGCGCTAGGGTGCCGTTCGACTCTACTCGTACCAAACCCTACCACATCCGGCTAAGAAAAGCAATTAACCGCAATCCTGGCTTCTTCTAGGCTCTATAGCTTGCCCCAAACTTTTCAGCCCCGAGAACCCTTGTGCTAGGGTATGATGCGCCTACCCCTAGCCCTACTATTTACGCTGTTTTTAGCGGCCTGCTCTTCTTTTAAGCCGGTACCGACCACCCGCTTTAACCCCACTACTACCCGCGCCGAGCTGCCCCGCGAGGAGGCCGTGCACCCCAAAAACTCGCTGGAGTGGTGGTACCTTACCGGCCACCTGCGCGACCAGGCCAGCGGCGAGGAATTTGGGATTGAGTACGTCTTTTTTCACTTCAACCTGAAGGATGGCAAGGACGACTACCAGATGGTGAACGTGGCTATTACGGACCCCAAGGGCCAGAAATTCAACTACGACTACCAGCTCGACAAGCTGCCGCGCCTGCTTGCCGACTCGCTGCCCCTGCGCCTGCGCGACCACAAGGCCGGCCAGACCTGGACCTTTAATGGCCAGGAGGGCAAGTATCAGTTTCAGGCCGCCCTCACGGGCAAAGCCAACGCCGGCTACGCTCTCAATCTGAGCACCACGCCCACTAAGCCCGTACTGCTGCACGGTGGCACTGGCTACGAAAACTATGGACAAGGCATCACGGCGGGCTACTACTCCTACCCCCGGCTAGCTACCATCGGTACGCTTACGGTAGGTGGCAAAACCCACCAGGTAACCGGCGAGCTGTGGTACGACCGCCAGTGGAACTGCACCAGTATCGTGAGCAAGGGCGTGGGCTGGGACTGGCTCAGCATCCAGCTCGACCAGCCCCGCGAGGAGCTGATGCTCAATACGCTGCGCAATACCGAAACCAACCAGACGCTCAACAACGGCTCGTTTTTCAGCGCCACGAATGAGAACGTGCACCTTAGCGGCACCGACTTCACCCTCACGCCCCTCACCTACTGGACCAGCCCTAGGTCGAAGAAGAAATACCCCGCTACGTGGCGCGTGCAGGTGCCGAGCCAGGGCTATGACCTCGTGGTAGAGCCCCTGGTACCCAACCAGGAGCTGGCGCTGCGCTTCTTCCACGCCTTCACGATGTACTACTGGGAGGGCATGTGCAAAGTGACAGGCACCCACCGCGGCCAGCCCGTCACGGGCAAGGCCTACGTCGAAATCACTAACCGTCAGGCGGAGGCGGCCCAGCGCGCGGCGGGCGTGCTGCCCACCGACGCAGCCAACTAGCCTAGCGCACAGTGTTATAGTAGCGCCCCTGCCAGCAAGGCCGCGCCCACGATGGCCACGCTGGGCACCTTTTCCCAGAGCAGCAGCAGAAACGTGAAGCCCACCAGCAACGGGTTGAGCGGCAGGCTTACCTGGTGGGCGTGGGCCCAGGCGCCGGGCAGGGCTAGCAGGCGGTCGGGCAGCGGGTGGTAGAGCAGCAGCGCCGCCGCGCACACCAGGCCGGCGCTCACGGCATTCACGCCTTCCAATGAGGCCTTCACCACGCGGTACTGGCGCAGGCTGTCCCAGAACCGGATAACGAAGAATATCAGGAACGTGCCCGGCAGGAAGATGCCCGCGGCGCCTACCGCGGCGCCTAGTACCTGGGCCGCCGTGCCCCCCACCGGCCGCATGGCTAGGGCCCCGATATAGCTGGCAAACGAGAAATTGGGGCCCGGCAAGGCCTGCACCAGCCCTAGCCCCGACAAAAACTCGGGGCCCGTGAGGTAGTGCTTATATTCCACAAACTCGGCGAAGAGCAGCGGGGCCAGCACCTGCCCGCCCCCAAACACAAGCGAGCCGTTGCGGTAAAAATTCTCAAACAGCCGCACCGGCAGCAGCTGCGTGTAGTGCCCTAGCAGGGCTGCCACCAGAAACACCCCTAGCCACAGCGCCCCATTGGCCCACTCTACCCGAATGGGCTTTTTATTTTGCACAATGGCGTGCTTGCGGTAGCGTAGCGTGGTTACGGCCCCGCCGGCCAGCAGCAGCAGCGGCAGCACACCCGGCCGCTGAAAAAAATAGGCCACCATGGCCGCCGCCACCAGCAGGGCCACCGAGGTCTTGGTCTTAATCACCTTTTCGGCAATACGGTAGGCTGAAAACGCCACGAAGCCCACCGCCACGGGCTGCACAAACTGCACCAGCCGCGCCGTGAAGGCCGTATCGAAGCGCGTGAGCAGCAGCCCCGCCAGGGTCATTATCGTCACGGCCGGCAGGCACCAGATGAAGAGCGTGAGATAAGCCAGATTAGGCCCCCCTAACCGGAAGCCGATGGCCGTCATGGTCTGGGTAGAGGTGGGGCCGGGCAGCAAGGCGCACAGCGCCTGTAGCTCAAGCAGCTCGGCGGCGGTGAGGTAGCGGCGCTTGTTGACTAAGAGCCCAAACATCATGGCCAGGTGCGCCTGCGGCCCCCCAAAGGCCGTGCAGGCCAGCGCCGCCACATCTTTGAGAAAGATGAAGTTGCGTGTGCGCCGCATGCGCCGGCCCGCCCGGCGCAGCGGCACCAGCGGAGCAGACGAATCGGGGTGAGTGGGCAAGGAGTCGGGCACGGGGCAGCAGCATAGCTACGCCGAAGATAGAGCCGCGTCCCAAAAGTCTTCAGTTTTTGCGAGGGCCAGGTCCAAAAAGAAACGGCTGGCCCGCTAGGGTCAGCCGTTTCCGCAAGGGGCGCGCGATAGAGCGCAAATACCTACTTCTTTTTCAAGCCCAGCTCGATGAGGCGCTCGTTGAGGAATTCGCCGGCCGTGATGTCGGCTTCCTTCTTGGGGTTGTCGGCCGTCACAAGGTGCGGCAGGGCCGCCAGGCTCATTTCGGAGCGCGGGTGCATGAAGAACGGAATGCTGTAGCGCGAGGTGTTCATTTTCTCGCGGGGCGGGTTCACCACGCGGTGAATGGTGCTCTTAAGCACACCATTGGTGAGGCGCTGTAGCATGTCGCCCACGTTCACCACAATCTGGTCGGGCAGGGCCGTGATGCTAATCCACTGGCCATCGCGGCGCTTCACTTGAAGGCCATCGGCGCTAGCCCCCATCAGCAGCGTGATGAGGTTGATATCGCCGTGCTCGGCGGCGCGCACGGCATCGGCCGGCACCGCATCCGGGTCTTCGATGGGGAAGTAGTGGATGGGGCGCAGGATGCTGTTGCCGTTCTGCACTTTATCGTCGAAGTAGTTTTCGGGCAGCTTGAGGTACAGCGCGATAGCGCGCAGCACGTCTTTGCCGGCGGCCTCCAGGGTGCGGTAGGCCTTCATGGTGCTTTGCTCGAAGCGGGGCACCTCCCGGGGCCAGATGTTGGCCGGGTAGTCGTTTTTCACCGGGTCATTCTCGTCGAGCACTTCCTGGCCCACGTGGAAGAACTCCTTCAGGTCGCCGGTATTGCGGCCCTTGGCGTGCTCCTTGCCCTTGCTGATGTAGCCGCGCTGGCCAGCCAGCTCGGGCACTTCGTAGCTCTGCTTGGCCTGGTCGGGCAGCTGGAAAAACTCCTGCACGTCGGCATACAGCTCTTTGGTATGCTGCTCGTTGAGGCCGTGGTTTTTGAGGGCAATGAAGCCAATGCTCTCGTAGGCATCGCCAAGCTCTTGCACGAACTTAGCTTTGCGGGTAGGGTCGCCCGAGCGGAAGTCCGCAAGGTCGAGCGACGGAATGTGGTCAGGCAGTTTCTCAGCCATAACTTGTTAAGGAAGTGGTTGGTGGTTGATAATTGCTGATTACGCTCCATAACCACTGGTAGCGGGTGGAGGCCGGTGAGCCAGCTGCCCAAGCAGCTACTTTCCGACCCCAACCCACTAGCAGCAACCAGTAGTTACCTAGTGCGAAGTTAACAAAAAAACCCTGCAGCTACTTACTTGCGTACTCACTGTTCACCTTACACCTTTCTTCTCGTCACATGCCTCTTCCATCCAACTTTTTCGGGGGCTCGGTAGCCCTGGCCGCCCTGGTGCTGCTCGGTAGCTGCAGCACCACGCAGCAGGCCGAAACCACCACTAGCCCCGCCGACCGCCCCACTGCTATTGGGGCGCCTACCACCGCCTCTACCGTATCGGGCCAGGCGCAGAGCAAGGGTGGCATCACGCTCACGCCCTACAACGACTCGCCTAAGTTTCCGTCGGCTCAGATGCGCGTTAATGCGCCCATCCAGGGCTCAACGGTGCCTAGCGGCGAGGTGGCTTTTTCGTACGATTTGACCAACTTCCAGCTCACCAAAATGACGGAGAGCGAGCATAGCATGCAGATGGCCAACTCGATGAAAGGCCAGCACATCCACAACATCGTGGACAATCAGCCCTACACGGCGCACTACGACACCAAGTTTACCAAGCCCATCGCCGACGGCCAGCACGTTATCCTGTCGTTCCTGTCGCGCTCCTACCACGAGAGCCTCAAGCACCGCGGGGCCTACGACCTGCGCACCATCACGGTGGGCACGCCCGCAGCCGGCGCCCCGGCAAACGATTTCGACCTGAAAGCTCCGCACCTCTTCTACAGCCGCCCCAAGGATACTTACTCGGGGAAAGACGCTCAGAAGATTATGCTGGATTTTTACCTCGTAAACACCACGCTAGCCCCCGATGGCAACAAGGTGCGCGCCACCATCAACGGCAACGAGTTTATGCTCACTAACTGGCTGCCCTACATGATGGAAGGCTTACCCGCCGGCCAGGCTACTATTAAGCTGGAGCTGCTCGATAGCAGCGGCAACCTCATTCCCGGCCCGTACAACTCGGTGACGCGCACCATCACGGTAGCCCCATAGGTGCCCTAGCCAAGCGCAACTGAAACAAAAAACATCTATCAGTTTAAGCTGATAGATGTTTTTTTATAGGCTGTTATCACTATTTGCTGGCTAGCTCCTGCTCCACCAGTGCCTGCACCTCCGGCTTTTCGTAGTCGGTTTCTTCTTGAATGTGCGGCATAAGGCGCTGCATAATGGCCTCCTGGTGCTGCCCGGCCGCCCAGGCCTCGGCATAAGGTGTATCGGGCGAAAACGTGACGCGCGAATACAGCGGCAGCCACTGGCCGGGAAACTGCGCCGCAATTTTGCTTTCGATGCGCTTTTGCAGCAAGAAGCGGGGGTCGGCCACGTGGTCGCGCATCTCCACAAAGTTGTAGAGGGCTAGTTCGGCCATGGCATCGGTATTGGGTTTGCGCAGGCGCTCAAACTGGTCGAGCACCTGGCCCCAGTTGTCTTCGCCCAGCTCGTCGAGCAGGCGGTCGAGCACGGTGCAGTCTTCAAAGCCCGCATTCATGCCCTGCCCATAAAAGGGCACAATGGCGTGGGCCGCATCGCCGAGCAGCAGCACCGAGTCTTGGTAGCTCCAGGGCCAGCACCGGATGGTGACGAGCGAGCCCGTGGGATGGTCAAAAAATTCGGTATCGAGCTCCGGCATCAGCGGCACCACATCCGGGAACACGTCGCCAAAGAACCGCTCTACCTCCTCCGGCGTGCGCAGGCTCTCAAACGAGAGCGGCCCCTCGTAGGGAAAAAACAGCGTGGCGTTGAACGAACCGTCGAGATTAGGCAGCGCAATCATCAGGTAATTGCCGCGCGGCCAGATGTGCAGCGCGTTTTTTTCGAGCTGCCAGGCGCCGCCCGGCCCCGCCGCAATGGTTAGCTCTTTGTAGCCATACTCCAGGTATTGCTGCGAGTAGTCGGCCCGGTCGAGCCGCTGCAGGGCACCCCGTACCGCCGACCACGCGCCATCGACCCCAAACAAGCGCTGATACGGCACGTCATATTCGCGGGCGCTGGCCACGTCGCGCAGGTGCAGGCGCCGGCCCGGCAAGTCGAGCTGCGTCAGCTTCTGGCCGAAGGTAATTTCTACGTTTGGTTTAGCCTCGGCCAGGTTCAGTAATGTGCGGTTGAGGCTGTCGCGGCTTACCGAGAAAATGGCCTGGCCCTCCTGCCCATAGGGTTGGTAAGTAAGCTGCCCGCGCTGGTCGTGCATCACGCGGCGGTACATCGGAATGCCCACCTTCCGAATATCATCGGTGATGCCCACGCCCGCTAGCCCCCGCCAGCCCCTGTCCGAGAGGGCAAGGTTGATGGAGCGCGCCTCGCGTAGGCCCGCCTTGCGCGGGTCGGGCAGGCGCTCGTAGAGGTGCACCGGGTGGCCCCGCCGCGTGAGGTATAGGGCTAGCAGCGTGCCCACCAGGCCCGCTCCCATAATGACGAGCGGCTCGGCGGCGGGAGTAGCAGGAGAAGAATCCATGCGAGAAAAGTAATCGCGCAGCCAGCGGCGGAAACGCCGCTATTTGAGGCTGGACAGTGGGTAGATAAAGGTCTGCGAGCTGGAGCCGTTCCGGGGCGAGCGCAGGCTGCGCCGGAAGGTAGCCTGCGCGCTCACCACCTGGTAGCTGGCGGGGCTGGCCAGGTCGGCCACCAGCAGGTGCGCCAGCTTACGCATGCGCTGCTTTAGGCTATCGGGGGTCTGCTCGGGCGAACTGTGGGGGTTCACGACGTCCAGCGTGAGCACGGCGGGCGCGGCGCTGCTGGCCTCGGTGGCCGATACTTTTACCTGCTCGGCGCCCAAAAGCTTCGCCTGCTGCGCAAAAGCATCTTTATGTTGTTGCGTAAGCGCTACGTTGGGCGCAACTTCCAGCTGCGAGCCGCAGGCCGTGAGCCCCACGGCCAGCACCCCTAGCCACCAATGCGTTTTCATATTCTTTATGGTTAAAACCAGGTGGCGGCCAACTGCATCAGCTGCTCCAGGCCAGCCTGGTCGGCCTCATCAAAATCGGCGAGCCGGTCGCTATCTACGTCGAGCACCGCCACCACCTGTCCCCCCTTAAACACCGGCACCACGATTTCCGACTTCGAGTCGGAGCTGCAGGCAATATGCCCCGGAAAAGCCTCCACATCGGGCACCAGCACGGTGCGCGCGTCGGCCCAGCTCGTGCCGCACACCCCGCGCCCACGCCGGATGCGCGTGCAGGCTATTGGCCCCTGAAAAGGCCCTAGCACCAGCTCCTCGCCCTGCACCAGGTAAAAGCCCACCCAGAAGAAGCCAAACGCCTGCCGCAGCGCCGCAGCCGTGTTGGCGAGGTTAGCGGTGCGGTCGGTTTCGCCGGTGGTGAGGGCTTCCAGCTGGGGGTGCAGCTCGGCATAGCGGGCCGCCTTAGGCAGGCCCGGCGTCAAAAACAGGGTTTCGGACATAATCTAAATCAGAAAAAAGCAGCGGGCCAGCCTAGGCCGTAGCGGCCACGGGGGCCGGTGTTGCCAGGGCAAAGCTACCGCCCTGGTGCTCGACTGCTTCGATGAGGCGGTAGTTGAGCGACTCCTTCACGTCGAGGTATTCATCGTAGCTGCTGGTTTCGACGAAGTACTGCACCGTCACTTCCTTGCCGGCTGGCGAGATGGCGTTGAATTTCATCTGCACATCGTCCGTCACGAGTGGGTGCTCTTTCATAGCCGCTACGGCCTCCTTAATGATGGCCTGCAGCTGGTCGCTGGTCGTTTTCTGGTCGAAATACAGCGTGAAGCCCACCCGCCGCGCCGTGCGCAGGCTCAAGTTATCCAAGGGCTTGTCTATCATGCTTTTATTGGGCACCGTGAGGTAGCTTTTTTCGGCCGTGCGCAGGCGTGTGCTGCGAAAGCCGATTTTCTCTACCGTGCCACTCACCGAGCCCGCCGTCACGAGGTCGCCCACCCCAAACGGCTGGTCGATGAAGATGGTGAACGAGGCCAGCAGATTTTCCAGACTTTCCTTGGCCGCGAAGGCCACCGCTAGCCCCCCTATGCCCAGGCCCCCAATCAGGGCTGTCACATTCACCCCAAATACCTGGCCTAGCACCACCAGCAGTCCAATCACCACAATAAAGACCTTCAGCAGGTCTTTGGCAAAGGGCAAAAACTGACTATCGAGCCGGCGGGCTGTGGGGGTAGTTACCAGCTCGGCCCGGCGCTGCACTACCAGCAGCGCAAAATCGACTAGCCGCATTATCACCCACACCACCGTGGCAATTACCCCCAGGTGAAACAACCCTAGCAGCGCTACTTTGGGCCAGGGCTCCACGCCTTTCACCGGCGTCAGCGGCATTGGGTAGCGCAATACACTAAAGGCCAAGTAAAAAGATGCCAAGAATAGCAGCGCGCCCAGCGGCTGAATCAGCAGGTCGTGCAGCTCGCTTTCCGACACCCCGGCCGTGTAGCGCTTGGTGAGGCGAAACAGGCCCTTGCTCAGCAGCCTCGATACCAAGCGGTTGAGGGCGGCCCCTAGCAGCATAATAAAAGCCGCGATGAGATAGTCCAGCAACGCATTGCCCAACACCTCTCGGCGTAAAAAATCAGGAATTTCCATAGGCACAAGTAGCACAGAATAACACAACTCTCAAGCAGTACGCAAGCACCCACCGCTAGTTAAGGCGCTAGCCCACTAGCTAGCTGTTCTAGCAGCGTGCTGCTTTATACTGGCTTTGAACTCCTTACCCCATACGTGCAGGTCATAAGTTGAATTACTGATGAGCAACAGAATATTTATTGTATAAAAATGCCCACAATTAAGTACTCAGAAAACGTAAAAAAGTGCCAAACCGCGCTGCAAACCCATAAATTGGATTTACCCAAGTGTATAAGCCGGAATTTTGTTGTGTCGTTATGCTTACTGAATAGTTTACAATAGTATTCTTTACACTTACTTTGCGTTACCAATATCCTAGCAATAGGCGTTTGGATTCATTCTTCTATCTTCCCTTCTACCATTTTCTAATTAAACGTTACCATGAAACCATTGCACAGCCGTGTTGAAGCGGAGCAGCTGGACCGCGCAGCCGCTATGCTTAAGGTGCTCTCGCATCCCAAGCGCCTAGCCATTGTCGACCTTCTTGGCAAGAGCAAAACCAAAGAACACCAGATGTCAGTTACTGAGATTTATCAGGCACTCGACATCCCTCAGGCTATTGCCTCACAGCACCTTATCACCCTCAAAGACCGGGGCGTGCTGAAATCGAGCAAAGTTGGCACCAAGATTTACTACTCGTTGGCCGTGCCGGAGCTGCTCAAGATTATCGACACGCTGGAAACCTACTCGGGCCGGATGTAAGCTGCTAGTCAGAAAGCGCGCGTAGGCTTATCAATGATAGCCTACGCGCGCTTTTTTTGTTGCCACGCCTGTTAAACGTTTTTGCACTATCCCTGGCCAAGTTTTTTCTGCGAAACTTGGAATTTATCAGGAATTGTGAACAATAGATTAACGTTTTGGCGAAGCCTGCGGACAGCAGCACTGCGCCCGCCCTGCTGCCGACGATAAAGTCGGCAGCAGGGCGGGCGCAGTGTTTGGGAGAAGCTAGCGGCTGGCTAAGTGGTTGCCGGCTGGCGCTCTAGGTCAAATATGTCGGTGAGTAGCGGCAGCAGCTGCTCGGCCTCGTTGCGGCGGCAGGCCGCTTTTAGGTGCAACACGTGTTGCTTAAGCACCTTCTGCATGAAAGCGCGGGTGGCATCGTCGAGCAGCTTTACTTCGGCCGGGGTAGCCTTTTTCTGGAAGCGGTCGAGTTCTTGCTGGCGTAGCTGCTCTAGGCCGGCCTTCATGCGCTGAATTAAGGGCGATACCAGCATTTCGCGGCTCCAGTCGCCAAAGTCAGCCAGGCTCTCCCCAATAATGGCCTGAACCTGGGGCACAGCCGCCAGGCGCTGCTCCAGCGCAGCCGACGCCTTGCTCTGAATGGCGTCCACGTTGTAGACCAATACGCCCGGCACTTGTTCGACGTCGGCGGCCACGGAGCGCGGCACGGCCAAGTCGATAAAGAACTTGTAGCTCAGCACATCTAGGTGCGCTACCAGCTCGCGGGTGAAGAACGGCGTATCGCGGCTAATGGAAGAGATGATGACATCGGCCTCGCGCAGCGTCTCGGCCAGGTTTTCGAAATTGGCGATTTGCAGCCGGCCGGGCGCAAACTCGGCGGCCAGCTCCTCGGCACGGGCACGGGTGCGGTTGCAGAGCGTAACGCTCGCAAAGGCTTTGCTATCGGCCAGGTGGCGGCACACATCGCTGCCTATCTCGCCCAGGCCTACTACCAGCACGCGGGGGCTAGCCACATCGGCGGTCAGCTCCTCTACCAGCTCCAGGGCGGCGTAGCTCATCGAGGCAGCCCCATCGCGGAAGCTCGTTTCCTGCTGCACGCGCTTGTTGGCAAAGAAGATGGTATGCAGCAAGCGGTGCAGAAAAGGCCCCGCCGCATCGGCGTCGGCCGTCCACTGATAGGCCTGCTTTACCTGGTTGATAATCTGCATATCGCCCACTACCTGCGCGTCGAGGCCTAGCGCTACTTCAAACAGGTGGCGCGTGGCCGCTTCGGCTTCCAGATAGCGGTCGAAATACTCCGTAAAGCTGACCGCATCGGGTCGCTGCTTCAGTTCGCCAAGCGCCCGGATGATGGCGGCCGAATAGTCGTCGTCGTGCGCGTAGTAAATTTCAGTCCGGTTGCAGGTGCTCAGCACCAGCAAGTCGGTGAGGTGCAGCTCGGTACGCAGCTGCGTCAAAAAGCGGCGGCAGGCAGCCTCGTCCAATGCCAGCAGCTCGCGGATGGCGAGCGGCGCATTACGGAAAGACAAACTAACGGCCTTAAACGGATGAGACATAGCACGGACCGACCCGGGGCCGGCCTGCAAAATTACGGCATAAATAACTGCGATGGAAACAGCCAGCCGGGTCATTGGGTTCGGCCGCGGCCGTAAGTGCACAAACTAGCGCTTTTGCTCGTTGAATGGGGCTAGCGGCACTGCGAGCGGTGCCCCCGACCTTTACCACCCTTATGCTTCCTCCTCTTTACGACCAGAAATCGCGCATCAAACTCTTGGTCTTGCTGCTAGCTCTGCTTATTGCCGGGGCTACTGTTGTGTACACCAATGTATTAGTGCAGCGCCTCTCCGAGCGCGAGCAGAGCCAGATTGATTTATACGCCAAAACGCTGCGCTACATTATCAATACGGAGGACACTAAAAACCTGCCTTTTTTACAGGAACAAATTATCGAGGCCAATACCACGATACCCGTTATCCTCACCGACGGCGAAAATATAAACGATGCCAAAAACCTGGGGCTGGGCAAAGGCTTGTCGGAGGCCGACTCGGTGCGGCGCATGAATGCCGTGCTGCTCGACATGCAAAAGCGCCACCCGCCCATCGTGATTGAGCTGGCAGGCGGCGTGCGCAACTACGTTTTTTACCAGGATTCCCGGCTGCTGCGACAGCTGCGCACCTACCCGCTGGCGGCGCTGGCCGTCATTGCCTCGCTGTCGATGATGGCCTACATCGCGTTCAGCTACTCGCGCCGGGCCGAGCAAAACCGCGTGTGGGTGGGGCTAGCCAAGGAAACCGCTCACCAGCTCGGCACGCCGCTGAGCTCGCTTGTGGGCTGGCAAGAATACCTAAGGCAGTCGGACCGCTTCCGCGAAGAGCCCATCGTGGAGGAGCTTGGTAAGGACATCAAGCGCCTGGAAATCATCACCGAGCGCTTCAGTAACATTGGCTCGGTGCCGGTGCTTAAGGCCGAAAACCTCTACCACACCACCCGCAACGCTATTGCTTACCTCGAAAGCCGGGTGTCGCGCAAAGTCAAGTTCAGCATCGAAACCGACCTGCCACTCGACACACCTGCCTGCCTCAATGTGCCGCTCTTCGACTGGGTGGTGGAGAATATTTGTAAAAACGCCGTTGATGCCATGGATGGCAGGGGCAGTATTACCCTGCGCCTACGCCGGGTAAAAACGCGCCGCGAATGGTGGCGCTGGCGCAAGCCCCGTCCCCAGGTAGCCATCGATATCACCGATACCGGAAAGGGCATTTCTAAAAATAAGCTCGAAAGCGTCTTTCTGCCCGGCTACACCACCAAAAAGCGTGGCTGGGGCCTCGGCCTAGCCCTGGCCCGCCGCATCATCGAGAATTACCACGAAGGCCGCCTCTTTGTGAAGTGGAGTGAAGTAGGCAAAGGCACCACGTTTCGGCTAATACTGAACCAATGAGTGAACGGCTGAAGGATTAAATGGCTTTGCATACTATTTACTCCTTCAGCCATTCACTCATTGGCTAGCCGCCCATCACCAGTTGGTCGGGCAGGTGCAGCAGGTAGTCACCGTAGCCACTTTTACGCAGTGGCTCAGCAAGTTTGCGTAGCTGCTCGGCATTGATAAAGCCTTGGCGGAAAGCGGCCTCCTCAATAGAGCCCACTTTAAGACCCTGGCGCTGCTCTAGTACGCGCACAAACTCGCCGGCCTGCATCAGGCTCTCGAAGGTACCGGTATCGAGCCATGCGGTGCCCCGACCCAGAATACCTACCTTGAGCTTGCCCTGGCGCAGGTACTCGCGGTTCACGTCCGTGATTTCATACTCGCCGCGTGCGCTGGGTTGTAGATTTTTGGCAATTTCTACTACATCATTGTCATAGAAATACAAGCCTGGCACGGCGTAATTGCTTTTTGGCTTAGCCGGCTTCTCCTCAATGCTGAGCGCTACTTTATTGGCATCGAACTCGACTACGCCATAGCGCTCGGGGTCATGCACGTGGTAGGCATACACCACCCCCCCATCGGGGTTATTGTTGGCTTTTAATAGCTCTTCCATGCCTTCGCCGTGGAAGATGTTGTCGCCCAGCACGAGAGCTACCTTATCCTGCCCGATAAAATCGGCCCCTAGCACAAAGGCCTGAGCTAGCCCATTCGGTACCTCCTGCACCACGTACTGAAAATTGCAGCCTAGGTTCTGGCCGTCGCCAAGCAGCTTTTTAAACTGCGCTTGGTCGTGGGGCGTGGTGATAATCAGGATTTCCCGAATGCCGGCCATCATCAGAATCGACAGCGGATAGTATATCATCGGCTTGTCGTAGACGGGCATGAGCTGCTTGCTCACGGCGAGGGTCAGGGGGTGCAGCCGGGTGCCCGAGCCACCGGCGAGGATGATGCCTTTCATAGCGCGAAGTTTCGCTAGGTTAAAATAAGTTTCGCAAGGTTTTTCGACTCTGTTTTTGTCAACTTCGCGAGACCTTGCTCAACCCCGCGAACCTTGCGCGCTAGTTACGCTCCTTGATAAAATCCTGGTTAGCCTTAAACCACGACAAGGTTTTTTGCAGGCCTTCGCGAATGCGTACCTGCGGGGCATACCCTAGCCGGGTTTCAGCCTTGGTGATGTCGGCGAGCGAGTCGCGAATGTCGCCAGCGCGGTTGGGGCCAAACTTGGGCTCCAGGTCCGAATGAGCTTCTTCGCGCAGAATGTCGTACATCTGCACCAGCGAGGTGCGGTCGCCTACTGCGATGTTGTAGACTTGGTTTACCGCCTCAGGGTTGGTCGTGAGCGCAGCCCGGATATTGGCCTGCACGCAATTGGCCACAAAAGTGAAGTCGCGGGTCTGGCCACCATCGCCGTTGAGCGTGGGCGCGTTATTCTCCAAGATGGCGTCGATAAACAGCGGAATAACCGCCGCATACGCTCCGCCCGGGTCCTGGCGCGGCCCGAAGATGTTGAAGTAGCGCAGGCCGATAATCTCCATGCCGTAGGTGCGGGCAAATACGTCGGCATAGAGCTCGTTGGCGTACTTAGTCACAGCGTAGGGCGACAGCGGCTTGCCAATGCGGTCTTCTACCTTCGGCAGGCCAGGGTGGTCGCCATAGGTCGAGCTGCTGGCCGCGTATACAAAGCGCTTGATGCCAGCCTCTTTAGCTGCAAATAGCATTTTCACGAAGCCGCCCACGTTTACCTCGTCAGTCGTCACGGGGTCGTTGATGGAGCGCGGCACCGACCCTAGCGCAGCCTGGTGCAGCACAATATCGATGCCCGCACAGGCCTTGGCGCAGGCCTCACGGTCACGGATGTCGCCTTCCTGCACTTCAAGCGCCGCGTTGCCCTCAAACAGGCGTAGGTTTTTGCGGAAGCCGTTGGAGAAATTGTCCAGCACCCGCACCTTTTTAGCGCCGTGCTTCAACAGGTACTCTACCAGGTTGGAGCCAATAAATCCTGCCCCGCCCGTCACGAGAAAGGAAAGCTGGTCGAGCGGCTGGTCGGTAAAGGGAATTTCGTACATAATTTTCTGGCTTGTCATTGCGAGCGCAGCGAAGCAGTCGCATTAGAATATCATCGTCCGGGTATCATGCAGGTGCGATTGCTGCGCTGCGCTCGCAAGGACAAAATGCCTGAGGCTAGGCTAGCGGCTGCCGTACTGCTTTTGGTTATACTCTTGGTAAGCGCCACTGGTCACGTGGTCGAGCCATTGCTGGTTAGCCAGGTACCAATCTACCGTCTGGCTTAGGCCCTGCTCGAAGGTTACGCTTGGCTTCCAGCCCAGTTCGCTCATAATTTTCGACGAGTCGATGGCGTAGCGCATGTCGTGGCCCGCGCGGTCGGTTACGAAGGTGATAAGCTGTCGCGAAGTGCCAGGGGCTTGGCCGGTTTTCTCGTCTACCACATCGCAAAGCAGCTCGATGAGCTTCAGATTCTGCCACTCGTTCACGCCCCCAATGTTGTAGGTATCGCCCAGCTTGCCTTTATGGAAAACCGCGTCGATGGCCGTGGCGTGGTCTTTCACAAAAAGCCAGTCGCGCACGTTCTCGCCCTTGCCATACACGGGCACCTTCTGGCCAGTGCGCAGGCGATGGATAGCTAGCGGAATAAGCTTCTCGGGGAAGTGGTTGGGGCCGTAGTTGTTCGAGCAGTTGCTCAGCTTGATGGGCAGGCCGTAGGTGTGGTACCAAGCCCGCACAAAGTGGTCGGAGCTAGCCTTGGAGGCCGAGTAGGGCGAGCGTGGGTCGTAGGAAGTTTCTTCCGTAAACAGCTCGGGACCAAACTCCAGCGAGCCGTACACCTCATCGGTGCTAACGTGATAAAACGTGTGCCCGTCAAAGCCGTTGGGCTTCCACAGGTTTTTTGCCGCATTCAGCAGATACACGGTGCCGAGCACGTTGGTGCGCACGAAGGCCAGCGGGTCGGTGATGCTACGGTCGACGTGGCTTTCAGCGGCGAGGTGAATTACCGCATCGGGCTCCTCGTTGGCAAACAGCTGGTCGACAAAAGCCTGGTCAGCAATATCGCCTTTGATAAACTTGTAATTCGGGGCCTGCTCGATATCGCGCAGGTTTTCCAGGTTGCCCGCGTACGTCAGCGCGTCCAGATTCAGAATCTGGTACTCGGGGTATTTCGTGACGAACAGCCGCACCACATGCGAGCCTATGAAGCCGGCCCCGCCGGTAATAAGAATTTTCATTTTTTTATTATTGGTCATCCCAAGCTTGCGCAGTACCTGAATACGCTAGCACCGCCTTTGTTAGTAAATCTGACGCTGGCCTTCCGTCTGCTTAGTATGGCAACTATCTATTTCTTACTCAGTGCTTCCTGCCACTTCCAGGCGCTGGCTAGGGCATCGAGAAGCGAAGTAGTAGTTCTGAATTCCAATACCTCAGTTGATTTCGTAACGTCGGCGTAGATGGCGGGCACGTCGCCCACGCGGCGAGGGCCAATGACGTAATTGAGCTTCTGGCCGCTAGCCTGCTCAAACGTCGTAACCATTTCTAGTACCGAGTTACCGTGCCCGGTGCCTACGTTGAAAGTTTCGACCGCTTCGCTAGCCTTGCGGTCGAGCAAACGCTGCACGGCCACAATATGCGCCTTGGCCAAGTCTACTACATAAATGTAGTCGCGCACATTGGTGCCATCGGGTGTATCGTAGTCATTGCCAAAAATGGTCAGCTTCTCGCGCAGGCCGGCCGCCGTTTGGGTGATGAAGGGCACCAAGTTGTTGGGCACTCCTAGCGGTAGTTCACCAATCTTGGCCGACGCGTGCGCCCCAATCGGGTTGAAGTAGCGCAGCAAGATGGTGTGCACTTTATTGTCGGGCGCACCGGCCGCATCGTGCACAATGTCTTCGCACATTTGCTTGGTGCGGCCGTAGGGCGAGCTGGCGGGCTTAGTGGGTGTGGCCTCGGTTACGGGCAGGTGGTCGGGCACGCCATATACGGTGCACGACGATGAGAATACCAGGTTTTCCACACCTTCCTCCTGCATGACCTGCAGCAGTGTGATGAGCGAGCCCACATTGTTGTGGAAGTAGGCTAGTGGCTTCTGCACCGACTCACCTACTGCTTTAAAAGCGGCAAAGTGAATGACACCCGCAATGTTACCCTCGGCTTTGAATACCTGGCGTAGCGCCTCTAGGTCGCCGCAGTCGATGCGGTGGCAAGGCACTTCGCGGCCCAGAATAGCCTGAATACCCCCTAGCGCCGACTCCTGCGAGTTGCTGAAATTGTCGATGATAATAGGCTCATAGCCTGCCTGCGCCAGCTCTACTACCGTGTGTGAGCCGATGTAGCCGGCCCCGCCGGTAACAAGAATCTTGTTCATTTTTAAGCTTTTAGCTAATGGCTATTAGCTGTTAGCTATTAATAAAGACTGTAAGCTAGAAGCTAACAGCCAGTGGCTAACAGCTTAGAGTCTACAGGCTCCAGTAGTGAATTTCTTCCATGGGCTTGCTGCGATACAGGCCTTTGATGTCGACCAGCACGGCGTTGTCGGACGTGATAGACTGGAAGTATGCCTCATCTTTTTCCAGGTAAGGCTTGTGGCTCACGGCTACAATAACAGCGTCGTAATCCTTGCGGATTTTATCCTCCGGTGTGAGACGGAAGCCGTACTCGTGGTGCAATTCGTCGGAGTTGGCGTGCGGGTCTATGATGTCTACGTTCACCGAGAAATTTTTCAGCTCCTGAATCACGTCGGCCACCTTCGAGTTGCGGATATCCTCCACATTTTCCTTGAACGTGGCGCCCATCACCAGCACGCGGCTCTTGGCCACGTCCTTGCCGCGCTTAATCATCATCTGCACCGTTTTGCGGGCGATGTAGGCACCCATATTGTCGTTGGTGGTGCGGCCGCTTAGAATAACCTTGGCATCGTAGCCTAGCTCTTTTGCCTTGTAAGTCAGGTAGTACGGGTCTACGCCGATGCAGTGGCCGCCCACCAGGCCGGGGCTGAACTTGAGGAAGTTCCACTTGGTACCGGCCGCCTCCAGCACCTCATAGGTATTGATATTCATGCGGTCGAAAATCATCGACAGCTCGTTCATGAGCGCGATGTTGACGTCGCGCTGCGTGTTTTCAATAATCTTGGCCGCCTCGGCTACCTGAATGCTGCTAGCCCGGTGCACACCGGCTTTTACCACTAGCTCATAGACCTTGGCAATGGTGTCGAGGCTTTCCTCGTCGCAGCCGGCTACCACCTTCACAATGCTCGTGAGGGTATGCTCCTTGTCGCCGGGGTTGATACGCTCGGGCGAGTAGCCCACCTTATAGTCGCCCTTGGCAAAGCTCAGGCCCGAAAGCCTGTCCATCACCGGAATGCAGTCTTCCTCGGTGCACCCGGGATACACGGTGCTCTCAAACACCACGTAATCGCCTTTTTTCAACACTTTGCCCACCGACGACGAGGCGCCGAGCAGGGGCTTAAGGTCGGGCTGGGCGTGCTCATCGATGGGCGTAGGCACGGCCACGATGAAGAACCGGGCCTCGCGCAGCACGTCGAGCGAATCGGTGAAGGTGATATCGGTGCCCTCAAAGGCCGAGCTGTCGAGCTCGCCGCTAGGGTCTTGGTGGTTGCGCATCATCTCCACGCGGCCCGCGTTGATGTCGAAGCCGACAACCGAGAGTTGCTTGGCAAATTCGAGGGCGATGGGCAGGCCCACGTAGCCGAGGCCAATCACGGCCAGCTTGGCTTCTTTACGGAGGAGTTCGTCGTACACTTCTAAAGAATTATGAGTTGTGAATTATGAGTTATGAATTGAAACAGCGCCACTTGGGGTAGTCACGCAACTCTCGCTCATAACGCTTACTGATTGTTTATCAAGACTTAACTGGTAGGCTTCGCCGGTTTCGGGGCAGCTAGCCTGGCCAGCGGCATCGAAGGTTAGCTTTCCGCCGTGCGCGCTCAGCCAACCGTGCTGCCGGGCGGGCGTGCCGTAGACGAGCGCAAAGGCCGGAACGTTGCGCGTGACCACGCTACCTGCCCCCACAAACGCGTAGCGCCCTAGCCGCACCCCACACACGAGGGTAGCATTGGCCCCAATGCTGACGCCCTGCTCCAGATACGTGGGCTGGTAGTAGCTAGCCCCCCGGCGAGACACGGCGGCGCGCGGGTTCTTCACGTTGGTAAATACCACCGAAGGCCCCACAAACACGTCGTCTTCACACACCACGCCTTCGTAGAGGCTCACATTGTTCTGCACCTTCACGTTGCGGCCCAGCGTTACGCCGTCGGCTACAAAAACATTCTGGCCTAGCGAGCAGTTTTCGCCCAATACGGCACCCGCTGCCAGGTGGCAGAAATGCCAAATGCGACTGCCCGCCCCCACACGGCAGCCCGCGTCGAGCACAGCGGTGGGGTGAGCATAGAAATCGGCAGCAGGGTCGGCCACGAGGTCAGGAAAAGGCAATTGCGCCCGCAAAGGTAACAGGCCGGAGGGGGTTGGGCAGAGAGGCGCTTTTTTGAAAAGTAAAAGCTCTACAAAGTAAAAGCTCTACTACGCTAACTATCTGCTTTTATGGGACTGGCTGCTTTAAAACCAATGCTCCCGGCTATGTTTCGCCCAAAGACTACTTGCGGCTGAAAACAAGCACGAGGATTATGCTGACGAGATTCGGGCAATGGCCGGTGCTAAGTCGGCGCATAGCCGCTTGTGCTTTAACCCAGCGGCAGTGCTAGGCACCCAACTCGACGGGAGCCCCTGCGAGGGCTATACCACCACAGCGCGCGTGCTAAATGCCAGCTCCTACCTCCACGCCAACTTGTCGGCAGTATGTGGGGAGGCAGAGTTTAACCGCAGCAAAACGCCCGAAAACCTGCTCACCCCTACGCTCATGGTGGAGGTATCATCGGCCTCGACAGCTGGGCCCGACTGAGGCAGGACATTTATGCTGTACTGCCAGCTGCCAAGCCTGCGCCAGTATTTGATACCGGACTCACAAACCATTCACGTCGAAGTTTATACTTGGCAAAATGACGGCCGCTAGCTATCTGACGAAACCCGCGACTCTGCCACCGTGCTTGACCTCAGCAGCGTAGGCACTACCTATCTGCCCTAGCAGCCCTCTGGCGGGGCCGCCAGAGGGCTGCTAGGGCTGCCACACGGCCGCCGAGTCGGCCGGAGCAGCTTGCCGGGCTAGCAATACTACCTGCGCGTCTTCATAGAGCACCCGGTAGCCAGGGGCAGTGCGCAGCTGAGCCGCCGCGCGCTGGCCATCGGCCGGCGAAAGGGGCCAGGCGCCGCGCTCGTCGGGCTCGCGCAGCAGTGCTACTACCTGGGCCGTACGCAGCACTGGGAATAAGAATAAGTCGCTCCGGCCCGTGAGGTGCGGCACCAGCGTGGACGAAGCGCTAAGCGGCAATCCAGCGGGCACCCTGGATAGCGCGGCGCGGAGGCCGGACGGGTCGGGATAAGCCGGGCGGTAGTGGCTACGAGTGAGGAAATTGGTAGTAGTACGGTCGTACCAGGTGCTGCGGCGCTTGTAGAGCGTAATGGTTGTAAAGAGCACTACCCCAGCCAGGGCCAGCGGCCAACGCACGTAGCCCGGCCTCGATACCGGGCAGCGGGCCAGCAGCGCGTCGGTCATAGCCAAAGCTAATACTGGTGCTATTTCGATAGAATACTGATAGTTAAGCCCCCAGAAGCTGGCGTCGTTGGCCAGGAGCTTCTGCCCCAGAATGGGCACCAGCATGAGCGCATACCACGGGTAGCGTAGCAGCGCCCAGCCGCCCGACAGCAGCAGCCCCACCCATAGCTCCAGCTTGATGTAGTCGTAGGCCGCATCGGGCAGCGTATTGGTAAAGAGTTCTTGCCAGAGCAGGGTGGGATGCGCGAGCAGGTGTCCGGCAATGCCCGGTAGCGAGGTGCCCAGCTGGCTATAGCGGCCTAGCTGAGTATACGCCCGATGAGTTGTATCGAGAGCAGGGATAAAATAGTGCGTCACTAGCACGAAATAGCCTAGCGCCAGTACCACGCCCACCCCAGCGCGCCACACTACGGCGCGGCGCGGCCAGTGCTGCCAAGCCAGGCCAAGCAACACGAAAGCTAGCCACAGCGCCAGGTTTTCCTTGCTGAGCAGGATGAAAAGTGCCGCCAGGGCCGCTCGGCCCCAGTGCCCCTCCCGCGCCCAGTAAGCTAGCCAGGGCAAAGCCATTGCACCCAGCACGTTATTATGAAAGTCGAACCCTAGCGCCGAAAAAAGCCCCCATTGACTACCTAACAACGCCATTGCCCAGTTGGCCTGGGCCTCGCTGGCCCCTAGCGAGTGCGCATAGCGTGCCACGCCCAGCATGCCTACCAGCAAGGCCCCTATTTGCAACAGCAACAACGCCCATACCGGCCCCACCAAATAGTAGAGGGGCACGGCTAGGGCCGACGTGAAGCTGAAATGAGCTGCGAGATAAGCAATGGGGGGCGCATCGGCCAGCAGCGTAATGCGAGGTATTCGTAGCTGCGCCACATCGGCCAGGGCCTGCGCCTCATACCCCAAATCGAGGGCCCCGGTACGAAAATTAGCCTGATTAACCAGCGATATAAGGCTGTATATGATGGCAAAAGCCAACAGCAACCCTAGGCGGTGGCGGCGCGCAGGGTGCATAGCCGGGAGGGTAATGGCTGGCATAGGGAGAATAAAAGCTAACATCCCCGAGCCCGCCAACTAAGCGGCAGCCGGGTCAACGATGACCCAAAGTTGGGGCTAAAAGTGGGCCAATACCTCGCCCTGGCAGCTTGCTGGCCGTATTCAGGGCATTGCCAGCGAACCGAGGGTGCCCCAAAGCCACCTACCTTTGCCGGCGCTACCTCCCTAGCAAAGACTTTATGCAACGAGTATTGGCCACCGCACTCCTGCGCCCCTCTCCTTTTTGGCGCTTGGTTTAGGGTTGTTGCTTAGCAGCGGCTGAAAACTACTACGGATGCTAAAGATGAGGAAGGCGTGCTGATGAGCAACGATTTTGACCACCTGGACGGCTGGGTGGGCGATGCCGCCTCCCTTATTCGCGAGCAGGCTCACTCTGGTGCCTATAGCGTAGTGGTAAAGCCGGGTACAGACTACAGCCTGGGCTATAGCAACCCGCTGGGCCGGCTTAGTGCCGCGCGGCCCGATAAAATTCGTATCAGCGCCTGGGTCATGCGCACGGGTGGCCCGCAGGCAGCCATGCTCGTGGTCGAAATAAAAGACCCTGCCACGGGTGCCAAAATTCTTTGGGACGGCCTCGACCTGGGCAAAAAAGTTTCTAAGCTCAATGAGTGGCAGCACATCGACCACGTTATTGAGGTGCCCCCTACGGTATCGGCCAACTCGCGCATCATGGTCTATATGTGGACGGCCGGGGCCAACCAGCCTACTTACCTCGATGACCTCACCGTTAGTCCGGTAACGGACTAACCCCGCTTTGGTGCCTTGCTGGCCGGGCGGCGCGTGGGCTTGCCCCAGCTTCTACTCCTTTGCAATGAAATCCCGGCTGGTAGCTTTGCTTACGCTTGTACTGGCACTGGCCGCCATATTCAAAGCGGCTAAGTAGGAACTCGCTGACGTGCTGGTACGGAACCCGGCCGGCTATTACTAGTACCTGCCCAGCCAGCTTATCTACCACGACCAAGGCAACAGCTCGTATACAGCTTATGCCCGGCAGTGATACTGCCCGTCCATCGCCGGTTCAGCAACCAGTTGTAGGCCCATCAAAAGCCGAATGGCAGCAACATCAGCGGGAAGCCGAATCCGCCAGCGCCGCGAAAGATTATGTGCAAGAAGCAGAGGCACCTAGCCTGCGGCTGGCAAATTACTTTCTCTTGGGCAGCACAGCAGGCTGCTAGGGGGCTAGCCCCCTAGCAGCCCGTATTTGATGATGCAGTAAATAGCCCGGAAGCCGTCGCGCCAGCCTATTTTCTTGCCTTCGGCATAGGTGCGGCCATAGTAGCTGATGCCGACTTCGTAGATGCGCACATTAGGCACGCGTGCCACTTTGGCGGTGACTTCGGGCTCGAAGCCGAAGCGCTTTTCGACCAAGCTGATATTTTGAATAATATCGCGCCGGAAGAGCTTATAGCAGGTTTCCATGTCGGTCAGGTTTAAGTCGGTGACCATGTTCGACAGGAAGGTTAGGATGGCGTTGCCGATGCTATGCCAGAAAAACAGGATGCGGTGCGGCTGCCCACCCATAAAGCGCGAGCCATATACCACGTCGGCAAAGCCTTTGAGGATAGGCTTCAACAGCAGGTTGTATTCCTCCGGGTCATATTCGAGGTCGGCATCCTGGATAATGACGTAGTCGCCGGTGGCCGCCCGAATACCGGTGTGCAACGCAGCGCCTTTGCCTTGGTTAACGGGGTGCTCGAGCAGCTGCAAGTTGAGCTCGGGGTAGCGAGCTGCATACTGCCGGATAACCGCCGCCGAGTCGTCGGTCGAGCAGTCATTGACCAAGATTATCTGCTTGGTGATGTCGTGCGTAAGCCGCAGTTCGCGCAGTAAATCCAGAATCTGGTGAATGGTGCGCGCCTCGTTGTACACGGGCACGACGATAGACAGCGTGTCGAATTTAACCAAAATAATAACCAGCTTAAACCAGTCAAATATAGCCGCTAGCTGAGCAATGGCACCGACCAGGGTTGTACCCGGCTTACATTTGGCCCGGTGTGCCCCACCGGTTTTTCTATTCTTGCTGCCGAATTGGCTGCTGCCGGGGCACCATTATAGGCCGGGCTATCCGCTTTTTGCTTCGCTTTTGCCATGCCTACGCGCTCTTTAGCTTCTGCTACCACCCCACGAGGCCCCTGGTCGCTGGGAGCGCTGCTCGTGCTCTTCCTGCTGATGGTGCAGGCACGACTGTGGGAGCCTTACTGGGATACGCACAACGTGCTGGCTATCCTGAGTTGGGATTCGATGGGGTATTACCTCTACCTGCCGGCCCACTTCATTTACCACGACCTTAGCCACCAAGCATTTATCACGAATATTCTGCGCGAGTATAATCCCACTGGTTCGTTCTACCAAGCATTTCAGGTGCCAGGCGCGCCCGCTGGGCAGCTCGTAATGAAGTACGCCATGGGCCTGGCCGTGCTCGAAACGCCGTTTTTTTGGCTAGGGCACTGGGCCGCCGGCTGGCTCAAGTATCCGCAGGATGGCTTTTCGGCGCCCTACCAGGCAGCTATCGCTTTGGGCGGCATGCTATACACGTTATTCGGCATGGGGCTGCTGCGCCGCGTACTGCTGCGCTATTATGCCGATGCCGTAGTAGCCTTGGTGCTGGTGACGCTGCTGCTGGGCTCCAATTTTTTGGAGTACGCGGTGTTCGACGTGGCCATGACCCACAACTACCTCTTTGCCGGCTACGCACTGCTGCTGTGGCTCACAGTGCGCTGGCACGAGCGGCCTAGCGGGGCAGGCGCGTGGGCCATTGGCCTCACGCTCGGGCTGCTGATGCTCATCCGGCCCTCCGAGGCGGTGGCGGTAGTGGTGCCGGCACTGTGGGGCGTGGGCAGCCTGGACGCCGCCCGCCACAAGCTAGCCTTGCTGCGCCAGCGTTGGCCCGAGGTGGCCCTGCTGGCGTTGGGCGGCCTGCTGGGCGCGCTGCCCCAGGCGCTGTACTGGCACTGGGCCACCGGGCACTGGCTATTTTACAGCTATGGCGACCAGCACTTTAGTTTTCTAACACCGCACATCTGGCAGGTGCTGTTCAGCTTCCGTAAGGGGTGGCTGGTCTACTCGCCGCTACTGGTGCTTGTGTTGGCAGGCTTTGGGCCACTGTGGCGGCAGTACCGGGGCCTAGCGGTGCCGGCATTGGCTTATTTTCTGCTGAACCTGTGGGTGGTGTCGGCCTGGGACATCTGGTGGTATGGTGGCAGCATGGGGCAGCGGGCGCTGGTGCAGAGCTACGCCGTACTAGGCTTACCTTGGGCGGCAGCCGTGGCCTGGGTATCGGCGCCGGCACGGGGGCGCCGGGTGGTGGCCGCAGCGGCCATTGTCACGGTGCTGCTCATCGACCTTAACCTGCTGCAGCACTGGCAGCTCCAGAACGCTATTATCGACGCCGAGAATATGAATCGGCGCTACTACTTCGCCATTTTTGGCAAATTATCGCCTACCCAGGCAGACTATGCCCAGCTCGATGTGCCAGCCAGCCTACCCTATGCTGAGCGCCACTACCGCCCGCGTGCGCTGGGCAAGCTCGACTTCGACCAGCTACCCGCCAGCGGTGCCACCGGCATCAGCGCCGAGCAGGGCTACTACAGTCGGCAGTCGTTTCATGCCGATAGTGACCACCCGTACAGCCCGGCCTTCACGGTGCCGCTAGGGGCCGCTGGCCTGCACGCTGGTGATTACGTGCGCGCGTCCTGCCAGGTATTCTCTGACCACGGCGCTTGGGGCAATAAATTGATAATGACCGTAGAGCGTAATGGCCAGAACCTGTCCTGGTATGGCACGCGCCTTCAGAATCCCGGCTGCCAGAATCGCCTCTGGAATCACATCTATTTCGACGCGCCCCTACCCGCCGACGTGCAGCCCACCGACGTACTGAAGGTGTATACACTCAACGAACACGGCTCCGGTTGCTTTATCGACGATGTGGAAGCCGTGGCAATGGCGGAGCAATAAGTGGGAGCCGCAGGCTAGCGCAAACACCGCCCCTAGGTAGCTACCAGTTGGCCTGCGTGCCCCTGACTCCTGTCGGCCGTTAAATAGAGGCAACGGCGGCGCGGCACCTAGCTTTGTACTTCTTTCTTTTCAGCCCACTAGCTATGCCCGTTGCTCGTCCCTTCAATTTCCAGCAGTGGATTGCTGAACACCGCCATTTGCTAAAACCGCCGGTGGGCAATCAGCAGGTTTTCAAAGACAACAAAGACTTTATCGTGATGGTAGTAGGCGGCCCCAATGCGCGCAAAGACTACCATGTAGACGAGGGCGAGGAGCTGTTCTGGCAGCTCGAAGGCGAAATGACCGTCAAGATTATCGAAGATGGCAAGCCTGTAGACATCGTTATCGGCCCCGGCGATATGTTTCTGCTGCCGCCCGGTGTGCCGCACTCGCCACGCCGCCCGGCCAGCACGGTGGGCCTAGTGCTGGAGCGCTACCGCACCGCCGGCGAGCTCGACGGCTTTCAGTGGTACTGCGAACACTGCGGCCACAAGCTTTACGAAGAATACGCCGAGATTACGGATATTGTGGCCCAGCTGCCGCCCATTATGGACCGCTTCTGGGCCAATGATGACCTGCGCACCTGCAAGGTGTGCGGCACTTACATGGAGGCACCAGCTAAAACTGTCGAACCTTAGTAACCAGGATTGCTTTCTACGCTGGTGCTCCGGCGGCACATATTACTTATCGGCTGCTTGCGGGCGCGGCACCCGCCGCCGCAAATACCTCGCGCAGCTGCGCGGGCGTGAGCTCCGTAAAATCGCGGATGACCAGCAGCGGGGTTTGGAAATCGCGGCCCGGCAGGGTCGAGGCTACGGCCACACAGTGCATACGGGCACGGTAAGCGGCTTGCTCGCCCAGCAGCGCATCTTCAAATACGACGCAGTGGGCGGGGTTTACGCTCAGCTTTTCGGCCGTCACGGCGTAGGTATCGGCGTGGGGCTTACCCTTGTCTACGTCGTCTTTGGTGATAACTACATCGAAGAAGCGGCGCAGGTTGAGGTCGTCGAGGATGTAGCCAATGGTTTCCTGGCCCGAGCCAGTACCGAGGCCGATTTTGAGGC
Source organism: Hymenobacter sp. BT559 (assembly GCF_017571525.1). Classification (GTDB taxonomy): domain Bacteria; phylum Bacteroidota; class Bacteroidia; order Cytophagales; family Hymenobacteraceae; genus Hymenobacter; species Hymenobacter ginsengisoli. The sequence continues at coordinate 360,876 of NZ_JAGETY010000001.1, forward strand.
CGGCGGCACGGGCGCCTTCCAGAAACTCGACCAGGCCAGGCAAGGGCCGGCGGTCGTCCCAGTACAGCGTGCGATAGAGAAACTCCCGCTGGCCGGCTAGCTCTTCGAGCTTATCGGTGGGCTGGGGGTGGCTAGCGAAGGCTTCTTTGAGAATTTCGGAGGCCGGTGCGCCGTTGAGGCGACGCAGCAGGGATATGGCATCGGCCTGTACGCCCTGGTCACGAAAAAGCAGCTGAAAAGCACGGGCTTGCACAGGAGTGTTATCGACCAACACACCATCCATATCAAAAATGAGCGCTTGTAAATCGGGCATAACAAATAGGTTATCGGCCACCGGTGCAGCCAAAAGGGCCACACGGTATCTTTGTCGGCCCCTCTTTACCCGCTTTTGCATGAAAAAGATATTGCTGCTCGCTTTACTGGCCTTGCCGGCGCTGGCGCAGAAAAAATCGGCGGCGCTAGCCCGCCCCAGGCTGGTGGTGGGCATTGTGGTAGACCAAATGCGCTACGACTACCTCTACCGCTACTGGAATAAGCTGGGCAATGACGGCTTCAAGCGCCTTATAGGCGAGGGATTTAGCTACGAAAGCTGCCACTACAACTACGTGCCTACCTACACCGGGCCGGGCCACACCAGCGTATTTACGGGCACCACGCCGGCCACCCACGGCATTGTGGGCAATAATTGGTTTGAGCGCGAAACGGGCAAGACCACCTACGTTACCGACGACAAAACCGTGCAGCCGGTGGGCGGCACGGTGGCGGCGGGCCAGATGTCGCCGCGCCACAACCTGGCCACCACCATCACCGACGAGCTGCGGCTAGCCACCAATTTTCAGAGCAAAGTCATTGGGGTGTGCATCAAGGACCGGGGCAGCATTCTGCCGGCCGGCCATGCCGCCAACGCCGCTTATTGGTATGATGGCTCGAACGGGGCCTTCATTACCAGTACGTTTTACACCCAGGCGCTGCCCGAGTGGGTGAGCAAATTCAACGCCGCCGGCCACGCCGCCGAGTACCTGGCCCAGCCCTGGAACACGCTGCTGCCCCTAGCCGCATACACCGAGAGCACCCCCGACGACGTGCCCTGGGAATCGGCCTTTAAGGGCGAAGCCAAGCCCGTTTTTCCGCACGACCTGCCCAGCCTGAGCGCCACGCCCACCGCCGCCGTGAAGGCCACGGAGAAGGCCTCGGGCGAAAAGCAGCCAGCCGCGCCTACGCGCAACCTCGACCTCATTCGCTCGACGCCCTTCGGCAACTCGCTTACTGCCGACTTTGCCATCGAAACCTTGCGCCAGGAGCAGATGGGCCAGCGCGGCCAGACCGACTTCCTGACCCTGAGCTTTAGCAGCACCGACTACGTGGGCCACCAGTTTGGCACCACCGCCATCGAAACCGAAGACACCTACCTGCGCCTCGACCGCGACCTGGCTAGGGTGCTCGACTTTATCGATAAGCAGGTAGGCAAGGGCCAGGCGCTCGTATTTCTGACGGCCGACCACGCTGCCGACCAGGCCGCCGGCTTTTTGGAGGCGCATCGCCTGCCGGGCGGCGGCCTGGGCATGGCCCCGCTGCGCGACTCGGTGCAGCGCGCCTTGGTGCGGGCTCACGGCCCCGGCCAGTGGATACTCGACTTTGAGAATCAGCAGATTTACCTCAACCGCAGCTTACTCGCCCAGAAAAAGCTGGAGCTGGCTAAAGTGCAGAACGAGGTAGCCGAACTCCTGCGCCAGCAGCCACATATTGCGCAGGCCATCTCGGCCACCGACTTGCAGCGCAATGCCTGGCCGGTGGGCCTGAGCATGTACCAAGCCAACGGCTTTTACGGCCCGCGCTCGGGCGATGTGCTGTTTGTAATGTCGCCGGGCTGGCTCGAAGCCTACAGCTATCCCGTTATCAAAGGCACTACGCACGGCGCCTCCTGGGCCTACGATACCCACGTGCCGCTGCTGTGGTGGGGCTGGCACGTGCCGCACGGCGAGTCGAGCGCCGAGGTTAAAATTGTGGACATTGCCCCCACAGTTGCCCGTTATTTGCACATTCAGGAGCCTAGCGGGTGTAGCGGCGTGCCGCTGCAAGAGGTGCTGAAGTAGACACTTCGACGCTCGCAGGCTTTTTTACGTTAGTCAATTTCCATTTTTACTCATTTTCCTCTTTTTAAAGTGGCCCAATTCAACCCCTGGCACGACGTATCGCGCGGCGACAGCCTTCCTGAAGTAGTTACCGGCGTTATTGAAATTCCGAAAGGCAGCAAAGGCAAGTACGAACTCGACAAAGACAGCGGCCTGCTCAAGCTCGACCGCGTGCTGTTTTCAGCCGTGCACTACCCGGCTGCCTATGGCTTCATTCCGCAAACGTATTGCGATGACAAAGACCCGCTCGACATCCTGGTGCTATGCTCGGTCGACATTCCGCACATGTGCCTCGTCGAGGCTAAGGTTATCGGCGTGATGCAGATGCTGGACCAGGACGAGGAAGACGATAAAATCATTGCCGTAGCCGCCCACGACGTGAGCGTGAACCACTACAATGAGCTTGCCGACCTGCCGCCCTACATGATGCTCGAAATGCAGCGCTTCTTCGAAGACTACAAAGCTCTGGAAAACAAGCACGTAGAGGTAAAACAGTTTCTGGGCCGCGAAGAAGCCTACCGCATCATCAACGACAGCATCAAGCTCTACGAAGAAACCTTCGGCGACACAAAGTAGCCGCTGCTGGTTGCTTAAACTAATCTGGAACGTCATGCTGCGCTTGTCGAAGCATCTCGCTCGCGCCGCTAGGGGTACTACGGGGCGGGCAAGATGCTTCGGCAAGCGCAGCATGACGTTCTTTTGTGCTGGCTACGCCCGCCGCCCGCTTTTAGCCTTTAATCCATGCCTGCCGCCCACCGCGCTCTGCCCCTGCGCCTGCTTGATGCGCTGCTCTTTAGCAGTGTGTGGCTAGCCGGCGCGGCCGCTGCCCAAACGGCTGCCACGCTGCGCCTGTGGCCCGGGCCAGCGGGCGCCACCGGGCTGCACGTGGTGGTGCTGGTATTTGCGGCCACCCTACTCACGTATAATCTCGACGCGGCGCTGCCCTTTAAGTACCGGCAGCCGGCCGGCACCTCGGGGCGCAAAGCCTGGCAGCAGCGCCACCGCCCGGCGCTGGTGGGGCTGGCCGGGGCAGCGGCGCTGTCGGGGGCCTATTTGCTGCTCACCGATGGCTGGGTGCATTTCTTACCGGTGCTGCTGCCACTGGCGGCGCTGGCTATTGGCTACTCGTGGCCGGTGCTGCCGTGGCGGGGCCGCTGGTGGGCCATCCGGGAGGTGCCGCTGCTAAAGGTATTTCTGATTGCGGGGGTGTGGACGGCCGTGACGGTGGGCCTGCCTGCGCTGGCCCTGCACCGGCCACTGGGCACGGTGCTCGGGCTGCTCGGGCAGCGGTTTTGCCTCGTAGCAGCCCTAGCCATTGTGTTTGATATTCGCGACTACAGCCGCGACCGAGGCGTGGGGCTGCGTACGTTTCCGGTGCTGCTGGGTGTAGGCGGCGCCAAGGCCGTGTCGCTGGCGCTACTGGCCGGGGCGGTGGCGCTGGGGCTGGTGCGCGAGGCTACCCCCCTGGCAGTGTTGCTGCCGGCCGGGCTGGCCGCGGCCGTGGTGCTGGCTGCCGACGAACACCGGGGTGACTACTTTTTTGCCCTCGTCACCGATGGTATGCTACTGGTGCAGGCCGCCGCATATTTTGTGCTGTAGGCACGGACCCGGTAAGGGGCCTAGCAAAGACGGCTGTTCGTTTGAATTATTTCGGTAATTTAGCAGGCGGCCAGGGCTACCAGGCAACTGAAAACGACAAAACGGAGTAGCCGTATTTGCTTCTACTGCCATTCCTACCTGCAAAACTCATCAGCTTATGAACCGCTCTTTTGTGTTGCGCTATTGGCTGATGATTACCACCTTCATGCTGAGCATGTTGGGCGGCAGTGTGGTTGGGCAGGCCCAGGGCCAGCCCGGCACGCCCCCGGTGCCGCCCATGCGCGAAATCGCCCTCGACAGCGTGCGTGCCGTGCCCCAGGCCCTCGACATTGCGGGCTGGCTGCTGCTCGATAAAGACATACAGCTAGAGCTGGGTGGGGCCGTACAAAACTTGTACAACTTTAAGTTTGACAAGGCCGACAAGCAGTTTCATTCGTTGCAGCGGCGCTACCCGCAGCACCCCATGGCGTATTTCCTGCTGGGCCTGAGCACCTGGTGGCGCATGATGCCCGCTGGCCCCACCGACACCCGCTACGACCAGCGCTTTCTGGCTTACCTCGACACAACCCAGACCCGCGCCGAGGCCCTTTACAAAGCCGACGCGCGCAACTACGAAGCCTGCTTCTTTCTGTCGGCCGCCTATGGCATGGAGGCCCGCCTGCACGCCGAGCGCCACAACTGGCGCAAGGCCACCGTGGCGAGCCGCCGTGCCCTCATCTACCTCGAAAAAAGCAAGGAAGCCAATGGCTTAAGCTCCGAGTTTCTGTTTGGTGAGGGCCTGTTCAATTACTACGCCGTGTGGATAGGCGAGGAGTATAAATGGCTGCGGCCGGTGCTGTTCTTCTTTCCGAAGGGCAACCGTGAGCGCGGGCTGGCCCAGCTGCGGGAGGTGGGCCGCACGGCCTTCTACACAGGCACCGAAGCCAATTTCTTCCTGGTCACCATCCTCAACAGCGAGCGCGAAAAGAAGTCGGCCGAGGCTTACACGCTGGCCCGGCAGCTGACCACGCAGTTTCCCGATAACTCGCGCTTTCAGCTCGATTACGCCAAGCTGTGCTTTAAGCTCGGCAAATTTGAGGAAAGCGAGGCGGCCAGCCTCTCGGTGCTGCGCAAGTATGCGGCCGGGCAGGTGGGCTACGAGGCCCACGCAGGGCGGGCCGCCACCTACATTATGGGCTACCTGATGCACTATAAGTACCACGACCTGCCGCAGGCCCAGGATTATTACCAGCGCTGCATGGCCTACTCCGAGCAGGCCGGCATGGCGAAGCAGGGCTACTATATTTTTGCCGAAGCCGGGCTAGCCCGCCTGGCGCTGCAAAAGAGCGACCACGCCACCGCCCGCCGCTACTACCGCGCCGTGCTCGAGCAGAGTGAGAACGGCGAAGACGAGTACCTCGAAGCCCGCGACTGGCTGCGTAAGCACCCGCAGTAGCAGTGGTTAGTGGTTAGTGGTTAGTGGTTAGTGGTTAAAGATTGTTCAACTAACCGTTAATCACTAATCACTGTACCAGCACCGCCAGCGCCGGGCCGATGTGCTGCACCAGGTCGCTGGCCACTAGCCCGGCTTCGCCGGTTTCGCGGGCGGCCAGGTCGCCGGCGTGGCCGTGAGCCAGCACCGCTAAGCGGGCGGCCAGCACAGTATCGAGGCGCTGGTCGGCGCGCAGGGCCAGCACGAGGCCGGTGAGCACGTCGCCGCTGCCGCCGGTGCCCATGCCAGGGTTGCCGGTGCTATTGAAATACACCTGGCCATCGGGGGCGGCCACGGCGGTGTAAGCACCTTTCAGGATAACTATGCACTTGTGCTTTTGCACGAAGTCGCGCAGCAAGTCGAGGCGGTGGTAGTCGTCGCGGGCCTTCTCGGTGAGGCGCGTAAACTCGCCGATGTGGGGCGTGAGCACCGTGTTTTCGGGCAGCAGGGCTAGCAACTCGCGGTGCTCGCCGAGCAGGTTGAGCGCATCGGCGTCGATAACTAGCGGCACCTTGGCTTCGCGCAATAGCTTCTCAAGCACGGCCCGGCTAGCCTCCTCCTGGCCCAGGCCGGGGCCAATGCCTACGGCCTGATAGGGTTTCAAGTCGGGCAGTTCGCTGATGAAATCGGCCTGCGTATCGGGCAGGCACATGGCCTCGGGCCGGGTGGTCTGGATGATATCGTAGCCGCAGCCCGGCACCGCCACCGTGAGCAGGCCCACGCCGCCGCGCAGGCATGCGCCGCTGGCCAGCACTGCGGCGCCCACCTTGCCCCGGCTGCCCGCCAGTAGCAAGGCATGGCCGAAGGTGTTTTTGTAGGCAAACTTGCCACGCCGGGGCAGCGCTACGTCGGGCTGCCGGGCGGCCAGTGCGGCATCGAAGCCGCCAGTGCCCGGCAGGCGCGTGAGGTGCCAGGGCGTATCGGCTTGCGCAATAAAATCGGGGCTCAGGCCGATGTCTACCACGTGCCACTCGCCCACATAGTCAGCATTTTGCGGCAGCAAAAAAGCCAGCTTGGGTAGCCCAAAGCTGATGGTATGGCTAGCCCGCACCACGGGCGCCTGCGGGTCGGGCTGCGGTGCGTCGGCCAGCAGGCCACTCGGCAGGTCGATGGCCACCACGCGGGCGTGGCTGCCGTTGAGGTGCCGCACCACGGCAGCCGCCACCCCATCGAGCGGACGGCTGAGGCCGGTGCCAAACAGGGCATCCACGACCAGCGTGCCAGGTTGAATATCGGGCAGTTTTTCGGCGCTTAACTCCTGAATAGCAATGACCTTGGGCAGCACATGATGATTGTACTCGTAATCGTCGGAGTACTTGGCGGCCGGTAGCAGGCCTAGCCGCACGGCGTAGCCGGCCAGGTAGAGCAGGCGGGCCAGAGCCAGGCCATCGCCGCCGTTGTTGCCGGGGCCGCACAGCAGCAAGATTTCGCCCGCCTCGGCTGGAGTGTAGTGCTGGTAGAGCCAGCCGGCCAGCGCAATGGCCGCGCGCTCCATCAGGGCCGTGGAGGTGGTGCGCTGCTCGCGGATGGTAGCCTGGTCGAGCGCGCGGATTTGGGCGGCAGAAAGGAGTTTCATAAGGTGATTTTTACGCAGGAAGCTGCCAGCAGGCTACTTTCGGCCATGCAAAGAACCACTCGCTTTTTCATTGTACCCGGCCTCGGCAGCTCGGGCCCTGAGCACTGGCAAACCTATTTCGAGCGCCAAAACCCTGATTTTACCCGCATTCAGCAGCGTGAGTGGGACGCTCCCGACCGCACCGAGTGGGTTGAAACCCTGGAGCAGGCCCTGGCCGGCGAAGACCTTAGCCAGGTAGTGCTCATTGCGCACAGCCTGGGCTGCCCCACGGTGGCGCACTGGGCTGCCACCTACGGCCACACCATCAAAGGTGCGCTGCTGGTGGCGCCCGTCGATGTAGAAACTCCGGGCTTCGCGGCCCAGCCACCTACCGGCTTTGGGCCGCTACCGTTGCAGCGGTTGCCTTTTCCGAGCAAAGTGGTAACCAGCACGACCGATGAATGGGTGACGCCGGAGCGCGCCCAGCAATTTGCCGAAGCCTGGGGCAGTGAGCTGGTGAACGTAGGCGACGCCGGCCACATCAACACGGCCAGCGGCCACGGGCCCTGGCCCGAGGGGCTAGCGCTGCTGCAAGACTGGGCGTAGCGGCGCCAGTGAACCATGCGCCAGCCTATACGTTTTACTGCTACCCAACCTCAGCCATTGATTTTATGCAAACCTGGAACGACGTTATCCGCCTGGCCAACCACGGCGCCCCCACCCCGCCCCGCCGCGTGGAGAAAACCGCCGCCGAATGGAAGGCCCAGCTCACGCCTGAGCAGTACCACGTGACCCGGGAGCACGGCACCGAGCGCGCTTTCACCGGCGAGTATTGCGAGGCTCACGAGGCGGGCCTCTACGCCTGCGTGTGCTGCGGCACCCCGCTCTACGACTCGCGCACCAAGTTTGAGAGCGGCACCGGCTGGCCTAGCTTTACGCAGCCCGTCGACGAGGCCGCCATCAAGTACAAGAAAGACACCAGCTACGGCATGGTGCGCGTGGAAGTGCTCTGCAACGTGTGCGATGCCCACCAGGGCCACGCTTTCCCCGATGGCCCGCCGCCCAGCGGCCTGCGCCTGTGCATCAACTCGGCCAGCATCAAGCTCGTGACGACTAAGGAGCCGGCCGCGTAGCAGAGCACCTCCGACCAACGTTCCCCACACTATAGAACGTCATGCTGAGCTTGCCGAAGCATCTCTACCGCGCCAGTCGCATTGTTCGGTAGAGATGCTTCGACAGACTCAGCATGACGTTCTTTTTTATCTTTAATACCTTTTTCCTTCCGTCCTCCCCTACCCCACCCAACCATGTCGCTCTTATTCACTGATTTTGCTTCGTGGCAGGCCCACTGCGCTGCCACCGGCGAGCCGCTCTACCAGCCGGTGCTGGCCTACGAGATTGAGCAGAAGGGGGCTAGCGAAGAAGCCATCTGGCCTACCCTGCAGCGGGCCTACGACGTGATGCGCGACGCCGTCCACGAAGGCCAGACCGGCAATATGACTTCGCGCTCGGGCATGATAAACAACGGTGCCAAAAAAATTGCCGCCTCGCCCGTGACCGTGCTTTCACCCGAATTCAAATCACTCATTGTGAGTGCGCTGGGGGCCAAAGAAGTAAACTCGTGCATGGGCCGCGTGGTGGCCGCGCCCACGGCCGGCGCCTCGGGCATTTTGCCGGGCGTGCTTACCACCATTCAAAAGCTGCACGGCCTCGACGACCGTAAAATACTGGAAGGCCTGCTGGTGGCGGCCGGCATCGCGCTCATCATCGAGCAGAATGCCTCATTGGCTGGGGCTGTAGGCGGCTGCCAGGCCGAAACCGGCTCGGCCGCCGCTATGGGCGCGGGGGCCATTGTGTACTGCCTGGGCGGCAGCGTGGAGGAGACGTTTGCCGCCGTGGCCATCACTATCCAGTGTATGCTTGGGCTGGTCTGCGACCCCGTGGCGGGCCTAGTGGAGGTGCCGTGCGTGGTGCGCAATGCCTCGGCGGCGGCCATCGCGTTTTCATCGGCCCAGATTGCCATTGCGGGCGTCGACCCGGTCATCCCGGTAGACCAATGCGTGGCGGCCCTTGGCGAAGTGGGCCAAAGCATGGAAACCCGCTACAAAGAAACTGCCCTCGGCGGGCTAGCCAACACCCGGCGCGGCCGCGAAATCGAGAAAATGGTGCTGGTGCAAGACGTTAATATTCTGCCCGATGAATAGGGCCGCCTAGTGCAGCGAGCCCATGGAAGGGGCTAGCAGCAGCTGGCTCAAAAACTCGATGGCCGGAGCGTAGCGTGCACGGCGCTCGTGGTAGTGGTGCCAGGCGGCTTCCTCGTCGGCGCGCATGGGCAGGCCGGCTTCGCGCAGCTCCTGCCAGGTTTTGGCGAAGGCAGCGCGGCCGGGGTTAGCGGCGTCTACTTCTTCGGGCGTGCGCAGCTCGGCGGGCTTCGTCTCAGCCTTGTCGTCGAAGAAACGATGCACACGGCTCACGGCCAGGCAGCCCGCCGTGAAGGTGAGCTCAACCTGCTTGGAGCGGGGCACATCGAGGGCCGAGAAAAGCAGGTTGGCCGCGTCGAGCACAAGCCCGGCGGCCGTTACCCACGAGCGGCCAGCCTGCGGCGAGCGAAAGAAAGCCAGCACCGGCAGCGAGGTATGGCTTTCGTCGATTTCGATGAGCCACTGCTCCCAGGCCAGCCACTGCGCATCATCGTTCTTAAAATCGCCGTCGTGGCCCAGCCACCGCAGCAGCCCGCTTGCCACCGCCGGCACGCCGGCCCGCAGCTCTATCTGAGCCACCACCACCTCACGCCGCGAAAACGCCTGGTAGATAGTAGGCAAATACGAGATAAGCAGCGTGAGCAGCAGCAGGCCCAACGTGGCCTCGGAGTAGCTAAATATGTTGAGTACCAACCCCTGCACCGGCGTGGTGCCCAGCGTGAGCAGTGAGCTACCGCTCAGCTCGTAGCTCTTCGTAATGCTCTCAACCCCCAGCGCCCAGTAGATAGCCGTGAAGCCCGCGCCTACCAGGGCTAGCCAGCCAATGGGCAGCGCTACCAGCGCCACCGGCGCATAGTGGGCCAGTATGCGGTCGCGGTGCGCAAAGGTGCTAGACCGCTGCGCTACAAAGTCGAACAACGCCCGCACGCCGCCAAACACAAAGGCATTGAGCCGCACCGACTCATTGCGCGGCAGCACGAATGAGCGAATAGCTGCCGATACTGTGATGATAACCACCCCGCCGCCGGCCAGCCCCACCAGCAGGTGCACTATAAACTTGATAGCAAAAGACATGATGTCCTGTACGGACAGCTGCCGCTACCGGCTGCCTACCAATGCATAAGGATGCTAGTACAGCAGCTAGGGTCCGCTAACCTTTCTCGGTAGCAGAAGCGGCTATCTGGCCTTCCACAGCTCCCGAAACGACTTATCGGCCACGTGCAGGCTTTCGCGGCGCTTGCGCCAGCCGGCCTGGTCGAGTAGGTAGCCCAGGCTGAAATCCTTGAGGCGGCCAGGCAGTACATCGAGCGCCCAGCGGTGGCGCATGCTCCAGCGCCAGAGGCCGATGGCTACTTTCTCGACCGGCGCATTGTGGCCTTCCTCCACGCTTTGCTGGCGATTGAGCAGCAAGAGGTTGTGCAAATTGATGCGCACGGGGCAGACGCTGGTGCAGGCGCCGCACAGGCTGCTGGCGAAGCTCAGGTGCTGGTGCTCCTTCAGCCCGCTCAGGTGGGGGCTGATAACCGAGCCGATAGGACCCGAATACGTGGTTTCGTAGGTGTGCCCGCCGATGTTCTTATACACCGGGCACACGTTGAGGCAGGCGCCGCACCTGATGCAGCGCAGCGCCTCGCGGCGGTCGGGGCGGGCTAGCAGATTGGTGCGGCCATTGTCGAGCAAGATGACGACCATCTCCTCGGGCCCATCGGGCTCGCCGGGCTGGCGCGGGCCGAAGTACACAGTATTATACACCGTGACCTGCTGGCCGGTGCCGCTGGTGCTGAGCAGCGGCCAGAATAAGTCGAGGTCAGTAAGCTGCGGAATGAGCTTTTCGATGCCCACCACCGCAATGTGCAGCCCGGGAAAGGTGGCCGAGAGGCGGGCATTGCCCTCATTTTCGGTCACAGCCACACCGCCTTCTTTGGCAATGAGGAAGTTGCCGCCCGTGATGCCTACCTCGGCCGAGGTGTACTTATCGCGCAGCAGGTGCCTAGCCGTGAGCACCAACTGCTGGGCATCATCGGTGTGCTCGATGCCGAGGTGTTTCACGAAAATATTGGCAATGTCGGCCTTGCTCAGGTGCATGGCCGGCGTCACGATGTGATAGGGCCGCTCGCCGTTGAGCTGCACAATGTATTCGCCCAGGTCCGTCTCCACCGACTCCACGCCCCGGCTTTGCAGGTACTTATTGACGTGGATTTCCTCGGTGGTCATGCTCTTGGCTTTCACCACCGTGCGGGCGCCGCGCGCCGCCGTGAGGCGGCCGATTTCGGCTAGGGCCTCCTGGGCGTCGTTGGCCCATACCACGCGGCCGCCGCGCGCCGTGAAAGCCGCTTCAAATTGCAGCAGGTACTCGTCGAGCTTTTCGAGCACCTGCGCCTTGAGGTAGGCAGCGCGGGCGCGGGCCAGTTCGTGGTCGGCGTAGTGCTGCATGCCGGCGCTCACGGCCGCGTCATATTTGCCTATGTTGAAGCGGATTTTGCGGCGGTGCTCGAGGTCGAAGGCTTTGCGTTCGGCGTCGGTCTGGAAGGCGGTGGCTTTCGTTAGCATGGCGTGGCGGGCGGCAGTAAAAGAAAGGCGCCGGGAAGAGCTTGGCTAGCCTGCCCTGCTCTTCCCGGCGCCCCAGCTACGTTAAAGTTACGGCTTGTTGGAGTCTACCACCGGCTTGGTATCCCGGTTGGCCAGGTCCCAGGCTAGGAAGAACACCAGCCGCGCCCGTGCTTCCAGCTTGTCGAACTCGATTTTCGAAATCTCGTCGCTGGCCTCGTGGTAGTCGGGGTGCACGCCGTTGAAGAAGAACGCCACCGGAATACCCTTCTTGGCAAAGTTGTAGTGGTCGGAGCGGTAGTAAAACCGGTTCGGGTCGGCGGGGTCGTTGAAGCGGAAGTCGAGGTCGATGTTGCCGTGCTGGCGGTTGGCCGTTTGCAGGGCCTCGTGCAGCTGCGACGACAGCTTATCGGAGCCAATGACATACACGTAGTTAGGCTTGCCCTCGTGGGCCGCATCGGTGCGGCCTATCATGTCAATGTTGAGGTCCGTCACCGTATTCGCCAGCGGAAATACCGGGTGGTCGGTGTAGTATTCCGACCCTAGCAGGCCTTTTTCCTCGCCCGTATTGGCCAGGAACAAAATGCTGCGGCGCGGCCCGTGCCCGCTGCGCGCGGCCTTGGCAAATGCCTGCGCAATGCTGAGCATGCCTACCGTGCCCGAGCCATCGTCGTCGGCGCCATTATATACCTGGCCGCCAATGATGCCCAGGTGGTCGTAGTGCGCCGACACCACCAAGATTTCATCCTTCAAATCGGTGCCTGGCAAGAAGCCCAGCACGTTTTCGGTAGTAACCGCCGAGCGCTGCTGGGGCGCACTGATGCTGAATTTCACCGGCTTCAGCTTGCTGGCCACCGGCTGTTTGGCGGCCGCCGTGGCGGTAGCGTACTGCTGCAACGTAGCCGCATTGGTACCCAGCACTTTGAGGCCTAGCGCGGGCGATAAGAAAAACGACACCGCCCGGCTACCAGGTTGTTCGGCAAAGGCAATAGTAGGCTGCATGATGCGCGGGGCTAGCCTAGCGGTCATTTTCTCAAATTGGTCGGCCGGCTCAAGATTCACGAAGAAGATGCTGCGAGCGCCTTTCTGCGCCGCCAGCGCGGCCTTAGCCCTGAAATCGACGGCCCACTTGGTAGCGCTGCCATCGGGACTGAGTACCGACTTGCCTTCGGGTGTGCGCGGTTCCCCAATCAATACGATAACGTCCTTGCCCTTTACATCCAAGCCTTTATAATCGGAGTAATCACCCTGCTCAATGCCATAGCCCAGAAAAACCGGTTGCACAGCCGTGGCCTGGTCGAAGGGCGTGCGCCCGAAGGCGTAAAAATCCTTGAGCCACTCGTAGGCCTTGCCGCCCACCGTGATGGTGCCGCCCGGCTGCCAGGCGCTGCGCTCCATGGCAAAGGTCTGGAGGTAAGGATTCGTCGTATTGGCCGTGACGGGCGCTTGCAGGCTGTCGTCGGCAAACTGCTTGCTGATGTAGGCAGCGGCCATCTTCTGGCCCTTGGTGCCCGTTTCGCGGCCCTCGTATTCATCCGAAGCCAGCACCGAGAGGTCGCGGCGCAGGTGTTCCTGCGTCACGTAGCGGTCGGCATACTGGGTGGCATAGTCGGCGGGCGGCGCGGGCATGGGCGCGTGCGGCCGCACTCCGGGGCTAGCGGCCGAGGAACCTGGCTTGAGCTTGGTCTTAACCTTGGTGTGTGTTTGGGCGAGCAGCGGCGCAGGGAGGGCCAGCGCGGCCAGCAGCAGGGTGGTATACTTCATAAAAAGGCGAAAAGCGGGAGGACAGCAGAACTTAGGTTATGGCTTTGTAATCAACACAGTAGCATAGGCAGCTACCCCCTCCTGCCGGCCCACAAAGCCCAGCTTTTCGGTCGTAGTAGCCTTAATGGAAATATCGTCTTCGGGTACGCCCATCACCTCAGCCAGGGCGGTGCGCATGGCCGGAATGTGCGGATTCACCTTGGGTTTTTCGAGGCAGATGGTCGAGTCTACGTTGCCGAGTTCGTAGCCATTTTCGCGCAGCAGGCGCATGGTGTGGGCTAGCAGCTTCTTGCTGTCGATGCCCTTGTACTGCGGGTCGGTGTCGGGAAAGTGAAAGCCGATGTCGCGCAGGTTGGCCGCCCCAAGCAGCGCATCGCAAATGACGTGAATAAGCACGTCGGCATCGGAGTGACCAAGGGCACCGTGCGTGTGCGGCACCACTATGCCCCCTAGCCAGAACGGCAGGTCAGGCTGCAATTGGTGAACGTCGTAGCCGAAGCCAACGCGGATTTTCATAAGAGGCGGGGTGAGTTGAATTGCCCGCAAAGGTATTTACCCGGGCCGGCGCAAGTGCCCCTACCTGCACAACTAAAATTATTAGTAGAAATAACGCTTAAAATTCAACTAATTTATTTAGCTTTACGGCGCCAATAACGCTAACAGCTAAGCGAGTATGCTAGTCGATAATTTTTATGCCGATGGCTAAAGTATTACGAGGGCCGCTACGTCAACAGGCTAGCTGGCAAGTGGCTGGCGCATGGAAACAAAAGAAACTTTGGAAACTACGAACTCACCGAAAGTTTCCGTTGTATCTTTGCCGTGCGAATCATGGAAACCAAAGACCGAATTCTGACCCACGCGGCCGCGCTGTTTATGCGCAATGGCATCAAGAGTGTGAGCATGGATGACATTGCCGCCGACCTCGGCATGTCGAAGAAAACGCTTTACAAAACCTTCACCAACAAGGATGAGATAGTGCTGGCCGTGATGACGAGCCACCTCTGCCAGGCGCAGGGCGAGTGCGCCCGGGTGGCGAGCAGTGCGGCCGATGCGGTGCAGGAAATGCTCACCATCTCGGCCTGGGCCGACCAGCAGTTCAGCAACATTCACCCCAGCATTTTTCATGACCTGCGTAAGTATTACCCAGCGGCCTGGACGCTGTTCAGAGCCCATAAAAGCGGCTTCATTCTCGAGCAAATAACCCGCAACCTGCGCCGGGGCATCGAGGAAGGGCTGTTTCGTGCCGACCTCGACGTGGAAGTGCTAGCCCGCCTCAACCTGGCCCAGATTGAGCTGGCCTTCGACCCCGAGCTCTACCCACCCGCCCAGTTTGCCCCCATCCGGGTCAATAAAGTATTCGACGAGCACTTTCTGCTGGGTGTCGCCACGCTTAAGGGGCACCGGCTCTTCAATAAGTACCAACACATTACGGAAGAGGAATAGACTGGCTGCCAGTCATTTTCAACACACTCCTTCTTTCACACACTCATGAAAAATAGTACCCTTGGGGTATGGCTGGCCGCCTCGGCGCTAGCTCTGGGGCCGCTTGCCCCAGCCCTGGCGCAGGCGCCGGCGGCACTGCCCGCCCAACCCTCTTCTGGCCCGATGGCGCTGAGCTTGCAGCAGGCCGTGCGCTATGCTGTGGCCAACAAGCCCAGCCTGCTAGGCACCCGCCTGGCCGAGCAAACCGCCGCCGCCCGCGTGGGCGAAATCAAGAGCCAGGGCCTGCCTCAGCTCAACGTGGCGACCAATGTGGCCGACAACTTCAAGCTGCAAAAGAGCTTGGTCGATTTTTCGAGCTTCGGCGGCGCGCCGCTTAATGGCACCACCCTCACCCAGGCCGACCTGGCCAAGGCCCAGGCCGGGCAGACTGTCACGCTGGTTCCTGCCTACGGGGTAGCACCGGCCACCGGCCCCACGCCACTGGCCTTTGGCTTGCAGTACGCCGGCAACACGTCGGCCTCGCTCTCGCAGCTGCTTTTCGATGGCTCGTATCTGATTGGCCTGAAGGCCGCTAAGGTGTATACGGACCTGGCCAAGAAGCAGACCCAGCAGGCCGAAATCGACGTGGTGGAGCAAGTGAGCAAGGCTTACTACAGCACCCTGGTGGCCCGGGCCCGGCTAGGCCTGCTGGCGCGCAACGTGCAGCGCCTCGACACGGTGCTCTACCAAACCAACCAGACGTTTAAGGCCGGTTTTGCTGAAAAGCTCGATGTGGACCGCCTGCGCGTGCAGCGCAACAACCTGGTAGTAGAGCAGCAGAAAGCCCAGCGCCTCACCGAGCTGAGTGTGGCTTTGCTGAAGTTTCAGATGGGCCTGCCGCAGGCGCAGCCCGTAACGCTTACCGACTCGCTCGGGGCAGCGGTAGTGGATGCCGGCACGCTGCGCCGCAACCTGGGCGCCGCCAGCTTTGGCACCGGTGGCGGGGCTGATGGCCTTGGGGGTGTGCCCAGCGCGCCCGCTGGCCTGAGCCAAGGGGCTAGCAGCGCCCCGCCCACGCCGGGCATCAACAACGGGCAGCCGGTGCAGGCCCAAGCAGCGTTCAACTACAACAACCGAATCGAGTTTTCGACTTTGCAGACGCAGCAGGCCCTAGCGGGCCTCGACCTGCGCAACCGCCAGGCGGGCGCCTATCCGCGCCTGGCGTTCACGGCGGCCTACGGTTTTACGGGCTCGGCCAAGTCGGTGAGCGACCTGTTTGCTTTCCGGGGGCCCAATTCGCGCAACTCGGCGGGCTTTATCAACCAAAACTGGTTTGGCTTCGGCAACGTGGGGCTGGCCCTCAACATTCCGGTGTTCGACGGCTTCCGCCGTAAGTACCTGGTGCAGCAGGCGCGCATTGCGCAGCAAACCATCGAGCGCGGCTTTGAGACGCTGCGCCAAAGCATTGACTTGCAAGATGCCCAGAGCCGCACTACGCTCATCAACGCCCTCGATGTGCTGGACAACCAAAAGGCTAACCTTGACTTGGCCGCCGACGTGGCCCGCGTGACGCGCATCAAGTTCAACGCTGGGGTGGGGTCCAACCTCGAAGTGATTACGGCCGAGACTTCGCTGCGTGAGGCCCAAACCAACTACTACGCCGCCATCTACGACGTGCTGGTAGCCAAGGTGGACCGCGACAAAGCCACCGGCGAACTCTACACCCAAGCTAAATAAATTCTCAAGCTCTTAGCTGTCAGCTACTAGCTGCTAGCTTCCTCTCTTACTCCGAAGCTTTTCTTTGACATGAATTTCTCCTTTTCGAAAGCTATCAGCTACCAGCTACTAGCTAGCAGCTTGCTACTTGCCTCCTGCGGCGGTGGTGCCAAAGACCCGAATGCCGAGCTAGCCAAACTGAAGGCCGACCAAGCCGCCACCCAGGCCAAGATAGCCGACCTGGAAGCCAAAACCGGCGCCGGTAAAACTGCCGAGGCGTCCGGCGCTGTGCCCGTATCGGTGCTGAAAGTGGAGCCCCAAAACTTCGCTGGCTACCTCGACGTGCAGGGCCGCGTCGACTTTGACCAGAATGCCACCGTGGGCGCCCGTGCCGCCGGCACGCTCACCAGCGTGCGGGTGCAGCGCGGCGACCACGTGCGCAAGGGCCAGGTGCTAGCCACCGTAGATGCCAGCATCCTGGACGCCAACATTGCCGAGCTGCGCACCCGCATGGACCTAGCCCGCACGGTGTATGAGAAGCAAGCTGGCCTGTGGAAGCAGCAGATTGGCACCGAAATTCAGTACCTGCAAGCCAAGAACAACTACGAGGCCTTGCAGCGCAACCTCGCCACACTCAACCAGCAGCGCTCCTTATATAACGTAGTGGCGCCCTACGCCGGTGTGGTCGACAACGTGCTTCCGAAGCTGGGCGAAACCGTGGCACCGGGCGCGCCGGTGGTGCAGCTCAACAGCGGCCAGGGCGGCAAAATACTGGCCGACGTTTCGGAAGCTTATGCTGGCAGCATCAAGGCGGGCGACAAGGCGCTCGTGACCTTGCCCGACCTCGGCACCGAGGAAATTCCGAGCACGGTGCGCACCGTGAGCCGCACCATCTCGGCCAACAGCCGCACGTTCACCGTGGAGCTGCGCTTGCCCAACGACCAGGCTAGCCGCCTGCGGCCCAACATGGTAGCTACCGTGCGCATCCAAAACTATGGCCAGGCCAACGCTACCGTACTACCCGTGGACCTCATTCAGCACGACGAGGAAAATGCCTACGTGCTGGTGGTGAACCACGAAGGCGGCAAGGCCGTGGCAGCCAAGCGCGTGATTAAAACCGGCCAGACCTACAACGGCAAGCAGGAAATCACCAGCGGCCTCAAGCCCGGCGACGAGGTTATCTCGGCCGGCTACCAGAACCTGAACGAAGGGCAGGTGCTGAAAATCAGCTAAATCATCTTCCGCTCAACTAGCAACCGATTGTTATGCAGGATATTGAGAAGGAGTTTGGGCCTACCAGTTGGTCCATCAACAACAAGACCAGTATTTACATCATCACCTTGCTGCTCTCGATAGCAGGCATTTTTGCCTACATCAAGCTCGGCAAGGAGAAGTTTCCGGATATCGTGATTCCGCGCATTATCGTGGCCACGGTGTACCCGGGCACGTCGCCGACCGATATTGAGAACTTGGTGACGCGCCAGCTTGAGAAAGAAATCAAAAGCGTGAACGGGGTGAAGAAAATCAACTCGACCTCGAACCAGGACTACTGTATTGTCGACGTGGAGTTTAACTCCGGCGTAGACGTGCAGGCCGCCAAGCAGCTCATTAAAGATGCCGTGGATAAGGCCAGCACCGAGCTGCCCAACGACCTGCCGTCGGCACCCCTAGTGAAAGAGGTAAACATCTCGGAGCAGCCGATTATGTACGTCAACCTGAGCGGCAACCTGCCCGCCGCCCAGTTGAAGAAGCTCGCCGACGACTTCCAGGACAAGATTGAGGCGCTGCCTGAAATTACCCGCGTAGACATCGTGGGTGCCCTGGAGCAGCAGGTAAACGTGGACGTGGACCTGTACAAGCTGCAAGCCTCGCAGCTCAGCTTTACCGACATTGAGAATGCCATTGCCCGCGAAAACATCACGGTTTCGGGGGGCTCTATCGACGTGGGCGCCCAAAAGCGGGCCGTGCGCGTGGCCGGCCAGTACGTGAACGCTGCCGACATTGCCAACATCCAGGTGAAGAACCTGCGTGGGGCGCCGGTGCGGCTAGGCGACATTGCCACCGTAACGGACGGCTTCAAGGACCGCGAAAGCTACGCCCGCCTCGACGGCCAGCCCACCGTGACGCTGAACGTGGTGAAGCGCCAGGGCGAGAACCTGCTCGACGCTTCCGACAAGATTCACCAGCTGGTGAAAGACTCGGAAGCCAGCATGCCCAAGGGCCTGAAAATCACGATTACGGGCGACTCGTCGAACGAAACCCGCAATACGCTCAATGACCTCATCAACACCATCATCATCGGCTTCTTGCTGGTGACCTTGATTCTGATGTTCTTCATGGGCACCACCAACGCCTTGTTTGTGGGCTTGTCGGTGCCGCTGTCGATGTTCCTGGCCTTCGTGATGCTGCCCATGTTCGGTTTCTCGCTGAACATGATTGTGCTCTTCGCCTTCCTGCTAGCCCTGGGTATTGTGGTCGACGACGCCATTGTGGTAATCGAGAACACCCACCGCCTGCTGCACGAGCACCCCAACCTGAGCACCGCTAAAGCAGCCAAATACGCGGCCGGCGAAGTGTTCATTCCGGTGCTGGCGGGCACGCTCACCACGGTGGCGCCGTTTGTGCCGCTGCTGTTCTGGCCCGGCATCGTGGGCTCGTTCATGTTCTTTTTGCCGGTTACGCTTATCCTCACGCTAGGGGCCTCGCTGGTGGTGGCCTTCATCATGAACCCGGTGTTTGCCGTGAGCTTTATGAACCGCAACGAGCATCTCGACCATGTGGAGAAGCCCCAGCTGACGCGCGGCTTCCTACTTGGTATGGCTGGGCTGCTGCTGGTGGCCCTAGCGGGCTATGCGTCGGGCTCGAAATTCCTGGGCAACCTGATGGTGACCATCATCGTGCTCTGCTTCCTTGATAAGTACGTGTTTGTGTACATGATAGCCGGGTTCCAGCGTAGCATTCTGCCGCGCTTCCAGGATGGCTACGCCCGCTTGGTAGAGCTAGCCGTGGGCGGCAAAGTGTGGCGCCAAGTGGGTATCATTGCCGGCCTGCTGGTGCTGGGCGTGATTAGCATCATGGCCGTGGGCGCCCGCAAGCCCAAGGTGGACTTCTTCCCCAAAGGCGACCCCAAGTTCATCTACACTTACCTGCGTATGCCGGTTGGTACTCGCGTAGAGGTAACCGACTCCATCACCCGTATCCTCGAAAACAGGGTGTATAAGGTGATTGGCCGCAACAACCCCGACGTAGAATCGGTGATTACCAACGTGGCTATTGGCGCCGGCGACCCCACCGAGGCTACGGCCGCCGGTACGTCGCAGTCGCACCTCGGCAAGGTAGGCGTAGCCTTCAAGGAGCTAGCTGACCGCAAGGGCCAGGCCACGCACATCTACATGGATGACATTCGCGAAGCCGTGAAAGGCATTCCCGGCGCCGAGGTTTCGGTAGACCAGGAGGCTAGCGGCCCGCCCCAGGGCAAGCCGGTAGCTATCGAGGTATCGGGCGACGACTACCCCAAACTCGCTGCGCTGAGTAAGAAAGTGGAGCGGTACATCGACTCGCTCAAGATTGGTGGTATCGAAGACCTGCGCTCCGACTTGCAGGACCGCAACCCCGAAATCGGCGTGAACATCAACCGCACCCGTGCCAACCGCGAGGGCATCAGCACCGGCCAGATTGGCTCGGAAGTGCGCACCGCCATCTACGGCTTCGAGGCCAGCAAATTCAAGACCCCGGATGATGAGTACCCCATCCAGGTTCGCTACGCTAAGCCCTACCGCGACAACGTGAACGCCATCGTGAACGCTCCGCTGACCTTCCGCGACGCCACCGGCGCTGTGCGCCAGGTGCCTATTTCAGCTATCGCTGACGTTACCTACGGCACTACTTACGGCGGCATTAAGCGCAAGGACACGCACCGCCTCATCACGATTTCCTCCAATGTGCTCAACGGCTTCACTGGCCCCGACGTGGTGGCCAACGTGACCCGCGCCCTCAAGAGCTTCCCCGTGCCGCCGGGCTACACCGTGAAAATGGGTGGCGCCCAGGAAGACCAGAAAGAAACCAGCGACTTCCTTGGCGTAGCCGCCATCGGCGCCATCGCCCTCATCTTCCTGGTGCTCGTGACGCAGTTCAACTCGGTAAGCAAGCCGCTCATCATCCTCACCGAAATCATTTTCTCGATTATCGGCGTGATGCTGGGCCTAGCCATCTCGGGCATGAACATCTCCATCGTGATGACGGGTGTGGGTGTGATTGCGCTGGCCGGCATTGTGGTGAAAAACGGCATTCTGCTGGTTGAATTCACTGACATGCTGCGCGCCCAGGGCATGAACCTGCACGACGCCCTCGTGACGGCCGGCCGCACCCGCCTCAACCCGGTTATCCTCACGGCCACGGCCGCTACGCTAGGCCTCATTCCGCTGGCCGTGGGCCTGAACATCGACTTCTACGAGCTCTTCAACTCGGGCAACCCGCACTTCTTCCTGGGTGGCGAGTCGGTAGTATTCTGGGGTCCGCTGGCCTGGACGATAATTTTCGGCTTAACGTTTGCAACCCTTATCACCCTGCTGGTAGTCCCGGTCATGTACCTTCTTAATGAGAAGCTACGGGCCCGTATCACCGGCCGCGACTACAACTCGCCGCCCCCTCCTACCGAGGTCGACCACGAGGAAGTAGAAGCCGCCCGGCCGCCGGTACTGGCATAGTAAAGCACTTTGTTCGTCGGTTTCTGCGGCCTAGCCAGCAACTAGCCGTAAGAAACCGACGATGCGCGGCGTTACTTCGACCCCTGCTACACTCATCTATTTTTTGCAAAAATTATGTTTGCCGCCATCTCTACTACCGCCCCTACCAAGAGCATCGAGCAGCAAGTGCTGCGCATTATTAGCAAGCGCAAAGCCATTAAGGCCGTGCGCCTGCGCCGCACTGCCAGCCTGAGCCGCGACCTGCGCTTCGACACCGTAGACCTGGTCGATATTATCCTGGAGCTGGAGCGCAACTTCCACATTACCGTGCCCGACGAAGTACCCTTCAACACGGTAGGCGATTTTGTGCGCTACGTAACGGCCCACGCTGCCTAGGGTGGTTGTCTGAACCACGGATTCGGGCGGATTTTGTGGACGATTTTCGCTAGGTCAAAAAAGAAAGGCCGCTCAAATGAGCGGCCTTTTTCGCGTCCACAAAATCCGAGTAATCCGAAAAATCCGCTCGAATCCGTGGTTCAGAAATTACCGGTCGTTGCCGCCGGTGTCGTTGCGCATATCGGTATTGCCCTCACGCGAGCCATCGCCCACGTTTGCAAAATCATCTACGCCCGCCGAGCCGGGTCCGGCAACGTCGGGGCCGGCGTTGTGCACCGGCTGGCTCGTGGAGCTGCTCGGCGACCCTAGCCCGGCATCGGTGGCCGACTGGTGAGTGCCGGCCGGGGCGGTGGGCAGGTCGGTAGTACCAGCATTTTTGGCCGACTGGTTAGTGGTGGCACCTAGCGAGCGGATACCAACTGTGGCTGGCTGGCTAGGGGTGCGGGCACCACCGCGATTGGTATGCAGCTCGTCGTCCGATACCATAGTGGAGGCCTTGGTGGCTTCCCACTCGTGAAACTTGTCCAGCTCGTGTTTGATGGAGGTTGAGAACCAAGCCACCAGGGCCATATCGTCGAGCAAACCTACTACCGGAATGAAATCGGGAATGAGGTCAATCGGCGAAAGAAAGTAAATGAGCACCGCCACGGCCGCTACCACCGTGGTAGTGGGCACACCCGTGTACTCGCCGGCCACGCTCAGCTTAATGAGGCGAAACAGGCTTTGCAAGGTTTCCCAGGCTTCGTGGGCGAGGGCGCCAATTTCCTTTTTCTCGCGCGCCTTGTTGAAGGCATCGAGCAGTAGCTTTTTGAGGCGCGTGGGCTGCTTGATATAGCCTTCGGCCGCAGCCAGAAACTTCTTGAAGATGGCCGAGGCGGCGATATTATCGCCGCTGGGCGGGGTGCTGGTGGTAGCCATGCCGAAAAAAGGAAGAGAGTAGGGCAGCTAGGCCGCCGTAAGTTGTTTCAAGTCCGTGTACTGCAATAGCCACGTTCAAGTTTTGCAGGCACAAAAAAACGGCTTCCGGCGCAAATGCCGAAAGCCGTTCTCCTTATAGAATATCGATTACTTACTCGGGGCGGGCGTCGGCCGCCTGGGCCAGCAGGCCCACCACATCGGCGGGCGAAGCATCGGGCGACACGGCCTCAGTGCCTGCTACGCGGCCGGCCGAGTAAAAATTGCGGTGGTAGTAGGGCTGGTTGAGCGAGCTTACCATTACGCCGCCGTTGCAGGCTGCGTGGGCAAACTTGCCGTCTTTCAAGTAGATACCAACGTGGTAAATAGCACCCTTACCGTGGCGGAAGAAAACCAGGTCACCCGCCTTCATGTCGGTCTTGGCCACGCGCTGCACCGTCGAGAACATCGAGCGCGAGCTGCGCTTGAGCGTGATACCATACACCTTCTTGAATACCTGCGTTACGAAGCCCGAGCAGTCGGTACCCCGGCGCGAGTTGCTGCCGTAGCTATAGGGCGTGCCCAGCCAGTCGGTCACCGTCTGCAAGAGGCTCTTGTTTTCGGTGTGAGCCAATTTCAGGCCCAGCGTCTGGTTGTAGTAGCCATAGGCCAGCGAGTCGCGCGTGGCCGTAACGGTGGCCGACTCGGCAGGAGCATCGCCGCCTTCAGAGCCGATGAGGCCCGAAAGCAAAGATGCCTCGGCTACCGCCGGGGCCGAAGCACCAGCCGAAGCCGGGGCATCGGGCATTTTTTCAAAGCAGAAAGAGAGCGCCAGGGAAGCAGCGGCGAGGCAACACAGCAGGGTATTCTTCATTGTCCGTCGTTGGGGTGGGCACCGGCCAGCGCCCGTAAGCTGGCTGACCGGGGAGTGCAGAAAAAGGCGTAGATTGTTGCGCTAGGCAGAGCTGCTAAGCAGCCAGAGTTAAGGGTTAATGAATGCGTGACAACTACCTTTTTAATTAAATTTTTAGGGGTAGTAGCCGGCCAAAGCTAAGCAGTAAATTCCGAAACTGCCTACTGTTTTCTCGAAAAAAGACACATTTTCTTATAAAAGCACAATAAAAAGAATGATATTCGTCATTTCTGTTTGCAACCCTTACTAATTATCCATCGTAGCTACGCCCGAATTATATACAATGAGCCAGCCCCGTACTTTCGTCAATTCACCCCTGGCCCGCATTGCGCGGCTGGTGCTGGGCCGCGCCCCACGCGTGGCCATGGTGCTCGGCCAAACCGTGCACTTGAGCGGGGCTAGCCGCGAGGAATTTTTGGCCGACGCCGAGTGGGTGGCGCACGAGGAAGTGCACCTGCGGCAGGTGCGCGACCTGGGCACGCTGCGCTTCTTATATAAATATCTGGTCGAGTCGGCGCGGGTGGGCTACTACCAGAATAAGTTTGAGGTAGAGGCGCGCGAAGGCGCCCGGCACCACATGCTGGCGCGGGCAGCTGGTAAGGCTAGCGAATCAAAACAGGGGCTAGCTGCTTCTTAATCAGCGAGTAGCTAGAGTTGGGCTAGCCGGCCGCCATCCACAGCCAGGGTGCTGCCGTTGATAAAGCTCGCCTCGTCGGAGGCCAGGAAGCAGATAGCAGCGGCCAGCTCCTCGGGGGTACCGATTTGACCGGTAATTTTCTCGGTGCCATTCACCACGTTGGGGTTGCTGCGGAGCATGGGCGTTTCGACGGCGCCCGGCGCCACGGCGTTGATGCGGGCCTGGGTGTGCGGCACTTCGAGGCTGAGGCCGCGCACGAAGGCTTCGAGGCCACCCTTGCTGGCGGCGTAGGGCACCACGTTTGGGGTGCTCTGGAAGGCGTGTACCGAGCTGATGGCCACCACGGCACCGCCCTGCATGTGCGGCACGCACAGCTGGCAAAGGCGAAAGAGCGCGCGCAGGTTTACGTTTAGCACCTGGTCCCAGTCGGCGGGGTCGAGCTCCAAAATGGGCGTGTAAGTCATCATGGCTGCGTCATTTATCAGAACATCAATGCGCTGAAACCGGGCCAGGGTTTGCGCGACGGCGTGCACGAGGTCGGCATCGCGCCCCACGTCGGCTTTGATAAAGAGCGCCTCGCTGCCGCCCGCCTTGATTTCGGCTTCTACTTCGTGGCCCTCCTTCACCTCGCGGCCCAGGCACACCACAGTGGCGCCTTCACGGCCCAGCCGCAGGGCCGTGGCCCGGCCAATGCCCGAGGTAGCCCCCGTGACGAGGCAAATTTTATTCTGAAACCGAAACATGGGCTAGCGCGCGTAAAGACGAGGTTATAGTAAGAAACGGCCAGGACAAGTGGTTGTTTGCGTGGCAGATGAAGAAAATTGCTGCGTAGCTGCGCTCAGCGGAGCAGCCAACGAGAGAACTCGACCGTATCAGAAAGTATGACAACCACTTACCTGACACTGCTGGCCGCTGATATCGTGCCTTTCGACTGGCAGCGCCTGCTGCTTTCAGACCAGGCCCCCGCCAGCTACCTCTGGGAGGTGGCGGGCCGCAGCGTATTTGCCTTTGTGCTCACCATTGCGGCGCTACGCATCACGGGCAAGCGGGGCGTGCGGCAGTTGTCGCTGTTTGAGTTTGGGCTGCTGCTGGTGCTGGGGGCGGCTGCCGGCGATGCGACCTTCTACCACGACGTACCGCTACTGTATGTGCTGGTAGTTTTTGTGGTAGTTATGGCGCTCTATGTGCTCTCTAACTACCTCATCGACAAGGCGTCGCGCATCGAGCATTTGCTAGAGGGTGTTCCTGAGCTCATTGTTATTGAAGGGGAAATTGACTTGCCGGCTTTTACCAAGGCCAGCCTTACGGCGCAGGAGTTGTTTGGGCAATTGCGCCAGTACCAGGTCGAGCACCTGGGGCAGGTGCGCCGCCTCTACCTAGAAGCCACCGGCGAGGTAAGCGTGTATTTCTTTGAGCCACAGGCCGAACGGCCGGGCCTGCCTATCTGGCCCGAGCTATACCACCAGCCGCTACACGAATTGCCCGCCGCGGGGCGCTATGCCTGCCACGCCTGCGCCACCGTGCGCGAGCTGCCAGCGGGCCCGGCCCCGGCGCAGTGCCCACGCTGCCAGCGCCCCGATGGCTGGCTGGCGGCCTGCAACACGCCCCGGCAGGCCTAGCCACTCGCAACCTATGCGCCCCCACTTACGAATACTACCCCTAGCCCCCACTACCGTGGTGGTCGTTTGCACCTTTCCCCTTTTCCTTTTCTTCGCTCATGGAACCAACACCCACCCGGCCGAATAGCGGCTACACCGGCTCGACGAGCCCCTCTTACTCCGATTCTTCGAACGCAACTACTGGCGGCACCGACAGCCAGTTTTCGACCACTGCGGCCCATGCCACCGGCACTGGCAAATACCCTACCGACGCGACCACTGCCAACAGCCAACCTTCGGCCAGCGGCGTGCAGGCCACGCTGAACAATGCTGTGGCTAGTGGTAAAAAATGGCTCAATGATTCGGGCATCAGCGACAAGGCCCAGCAACTGCCCCAAAGTGCCAAAGACCTCGGTAACAAAGCTCTGAACAGCGTAAGCGGCCTCACCAACACGCAAAAGGCGGTAGGCGTAGGCCTGCTGGCAGCCGGTGTAGCCTTTTTGGTAACGCGCGGCAGCAAGCACAAAAAGCACCATGATGAAGACGGGGAGTACCGCCACAAGGCCCGTCGCTCGCCCTTCGACCACCAGCCCCACACCAAGGATGGCGACTACGCCTACGACCGCAAGGGCCAGCGCCCCTGGGGTGCCTCGCGCTACGGCGCGCAATCAGGCCAAGGCCAGCAAGGCTACGGCCAGCAGCAGGGCAGCCGCAGCCGCGTAACGTCGGGCAGCGGCTACTCGTCGGGCTCTTCGTATGGTAATGACTATAGCGGCCGCCAGTCGAGCGACCGCAGTACCAGCGTAGGCGGCAGCTCACATAGCAGCAGCCATAATAGCCAGTACGATAGTACTTCGCAGCACGGCAGCGGCCACCGCCGCGACCAGGGCCCGGCCTCGGGCAGCCGCTACGACGCCAATTCGTCGGGCGGTCAAAACCCCAATAACCTCGACCAGCTGAACAGCGCCTACTAGGCCTGCAAGTTGCGCAAAGCCTGAAAAGGGCCGGCTGCCAGTGCAGCCGGCCCTTTTTGCGTAAACTTGCCCGCCTATGCTCTTCTACACCGTCATGAAGCCCGTGGTGCGCGTGGGGCTGCGCGTGTTTTTTCGCCGCCTGGAGGTGCGTCACCGCGAACGCCTGCGCTTGCCCGGCCCGCTCATGCTGTGCAGCAACCACCCCAACACGCTCATGGACCCGCTCGTGACGGCCGTGCAGCGGCACCAGCCCATCGCGTTTTTGGCCAAGAGCACGTTTTTTAAGAATCCTTTTCTGGGCGCCATCATGCGCTCGGGCAATTGCATTCCCATCTACCGCCGGCAAGATGCGGAGGGGGCCGACGCGCTTAGCGCGCAGCAGCTGGCGGCCAGCAACGAGGCCAGCTTCGGGCGCTGCTACGACTACCTGGAGCGCGGCGGCACGGTCATGATTTTTCCGGAGGGCACCAGTGTAAGCGAACGCCGCCTGCGCCCGCTCAAAACTGGCGCGGCCCGCATTGCGCTCGGCACCGAGGCGAGACATGCGTTTCAGCTAGGCCTAAAAATCGTGTGCGTGGGCACCAACTACTTCGACCCCACGCGCTTCCGCTCCGATGTATTCTTAAACGTGGCGCCGCCCATCAACGTGGCCGACTACGCCGCCAGCTACCGCCAAGACCCCGAAGCCGCCGCCGACGAGCTGACCGAAGAAATCCGCAAGCGTCTCACGCGCCGCCTCGTCATCAGCCGCGCGGCCGAAGACGACCAGCTGGCCCAGCAGGTAGAGCGCACCTTCGGCAACCACCTTGACCCCGACGACGACCCTAGCACCCTCTACGACAACTTTCAGCTCAGCCGCACCTTGCTCGATGCCGTGGCTTGGTTTGAGCAGCACGATGCCGACCGGCTAACTTCCCTGCGCTCGGCCCTCAGCACCTACCTGGCGAGCCTCCACAACCTA
Organism: Hymenobacter sp. BT559; assembly: GCF_017571525.1. Taxonomy (GTDB): domain Bacteria; phylum Bacteroidota; class Bacteroidia; order Cytophagales; family Hymenobacteraceae; genus Hymenobacter; species Hymenobacter ginsengisoli. The sequence goes on from NZ_JAGETY010000001.1 coordinate 388,341, forward strand.
CGGCTCGACGACGATGACCTCGACCAGAGCCAGCGCCCCGGCACCCGCCTGGCCGATTATCTGAATTTGATTCTCGGCTTTCCGGTGTGGCTTTACGGGCTTATCACCAACTATTTACCCTACAAGCTGCCGGCCGAAGTAGCTTACCGCGCTACCAAGGATACTGAGTTTATCGCGGCTATTATGTTTGGCGTAGGCATCCTCACGTTTCCGCTGGCCTATGCCGCAGAGGCAGCCGCAGTGCAGCACTGGCTCACGCACGACTGGCGGCTTACCGCGCTGTTTGTCATCAGCTTACCCCTAGCTGGGTTTTACGCGCTCGGCTACTGGAACACCCTGAGCGCCCGGCTCAGGCGCCTGCGCGTGCGCCGCCTGCCAGCCACTGCGCTGGCTTCTTTACAAAGCCAGCGCAGTGCTGTGCTAGCCCTGCTTGATGAGGCCCGAACGGCCTACCTCACAGCTATTCATCCAGGTATTGGTGCACAAACTTGATGGCCATGCTGCCCTCGCCCACGGCCGAGGCCACGCGGGCCATGGCGCCGGCGCGGCCATCGCCGGCCGCAAACATGCCAGGCACGCAAGTCTCTAACAGATAAGGCTCGCGGTCTTTTTTCCAGGCCTGCTTGTAGCGCGGGTCGGCCACCAGGTCGCGGCCGGTGAGCAGGTAGCCCTTGGGGTCGCAAATGGCCAGGTCGCACACCCACTCGGTGCTGGGCTTGGCCCCGATGAAGATAAACAGCGCCCTAGCCGGGTGCTTTTCGGGCTCGTGGCCTTCCTGCTGAATGACCACAGCTTCGAGCGCATATTGGCCGCAGGCTTCGCGCACCTGGGTCCGAGGCAAAATCGTGATGTTAGGCGTTTGGGCAATCTGCTCAATCAAATAGGCTGACATGCTGGCCGTCAGGCTATCGCCGCGAATAACGATGAACACCTGCGAGGCGTAAGTAGACAAATACATGGCCGCCTGCCCGGCCGAGTTGCCCCCGCCAATGACGTACACCGGCTGCTGGCTGCAGCTGCGCGCCTCGGTGCGCGCTGCCCCGTAGTACACACCAGCCCCGCTGAGGCGGTCGAGCCCCGGCGCGTTCAGTGTGCGGTAACTGACGCCGGTAGTGAGCACCACGGCGCGGGCTTTTATTTCCTTATTATCGGTCAAGGTCAGCACTTTGTAGCCGTCTTGAATGCACATACTGACCACTTCCTGCGGCGCCATAAACTCGGCCCCGAGGCGGGTAGCCTGCGTCCAAGCGCGGTGGGCTAGCTCAGCCCCGCTCAGGCCAGTGGGGAAGCCCAGGTAGTTTTCGATGCGCGAGGAGGAGCCGGCTTGCCCGCCGGGAGTCTGGCGCTCAATAATGAGCGTTTTCAGGCCTTCGGAGGCGCCATACACGGCCGCGGCTAGCCCCGCCGGGCCGGCCCCCACCACTACTACATCGTACAATTCCTGCTGCGCATCGACCAGCAAGCCCAGGTGCCGGGCCAGGTCGAGCTTGTCGGGCCGGGCCACGGCTTTGCTATCGGGGCAAATGACCACCGGCAAGTCGTCGGCTTTAAAGCCATTGGCTTCGAGCAGCACCTTGGCCTCGGCATCCTTCTCGTAGTCAAGCCACTGGTAGCCCACCATGTAGCCGCTCAAAAAGTCCTTCAGCTCGTGCGAGAGCGGCGACCACTGAAAGCCGATAAGCCGCAGGCCCGCAAAGGCCGGCCGGTAGCTAGCCTGCCAGCTGTTGAGCAGGTCGTGCAAGGTGGGGTACAGCAGCTGCTCGGGCGGGTCCCAAGGCTTGAGCAGGTAGTAGTCGAGCTGGGCCGAGTTGATGGCCTTAATGGCGGCCGTGGTGTCGGCATAAGCGGTGAGCAGCACGCGCTTGGCTTCGGGGAACAGCTCGCGGGCGCGGGTGAGCACCTCCACGCCTTCGACCTCGGGCATGCGCTGGTCGGCCAGCACGAGGGCTAGCGGCTCGTCGGCGCGGGCGCGCAGCTCGGTGAGGGTGGCCAGGGCCTCGGGGCCGGAGTTGACACTCAAAATGCGGTAATCCTTGCGAAACTCCTGGCGCAGGTCGCGCGTAATGGCCGCCAGCACCTGGGCGTCGTCATCAACGGTGAGAATAATCGGCTTTTTCATAGGGGGTTAGCTAGCCGCTGGCAGCCAGACGGAGAACTCGGTGCGGCCGGGCACCGACTGGGCTTCGAGCCGACCGCCGTGCTCCTGCACGATGCGGCGGGCAATATCGAGGCCCAGGCCGCTGCCCTCGCCAGCAGGCTTGGTAGTGTAGAAGGGCTCAAACATATGCGCCAGCACCTCGGGCGTGAGGCCGCTGCCATTGTCGATGATGCTGACGCACACGCCGCCCGGTTGCTTTACGGTATGCACCGCCAAGGTGCCGCCACTGGCCGGCAGGGCATCGATGGCATTATCTATCAGGTTGGTCCACACCTGGTTTAGCTGGCCCGCGCTGGCTAGCACGGGTGGCACGTCGGGGGCGTAGGTACGGGTGAGCTGCACGTTTTTCTGGCGCAGGGCATAATCAAAAATATTGAGCGTACTGTCGAGGCCCGTTGCTACGTCGAGCGGCTCGCGGCCGCCGGCGCGGTCCATGTGCGAGTAGGCTTTTACGTTGCCCACCAGCGTGCTGATGCGCTGGCTAGCCTCCCGAATGTCGCGCGTGAGGCGCACTACCGCCAGGTGGCTTTCGAGCCAGGCCAGCGCCGCCGGGCGGGCGGGGGCGGCCAGCGGGGCCACCAGCGGCTCGAGGGTGGCGGCGGTGTGGCCGGCATCGAGTAGGCTGGGCGCCAGGGCGTAGCCATCTTCGCAGCCCTGGGTTTCAAGCCAGTCGGCCAGCTCGTCTTCGGCATCGGCGCGGGCCAGGGCCGAGCGCGGAGCCGGCGCGGCGTCCGCTACGCCGGCGCTCAGCAGCGTGGCCACCACCTCGGCGGGCGGACAGGCCAGCAGCAGATTTTTCAGCAAAACGGGCTTTTCCTGCAGCATAGCCCCTAGCGTGTCGGAGGCGCGGGCAATGGCAGCAGCGGGGTTATTCAGTTCATGGGCCAGGCCAGCCGAGAGTTTGCCCAAGGCCCGCAGCTTGTCATCGCGCTCCTGGGCGCGCACCTCATCGCGGGCGCGGTCGCTCATAATGCCCACCAGGCGCTGCACCAGCTCGGGGCTTACTTGCTCCAGGGCCGGAAATTCGGTGCGCGGCAGCAGGTAGAGCGTCGTTTCGCCTATCACTAAGCCTTGGCCTTTAGATATTTGCAGCCGTGAGTAAGGCAGGATGCCCGTTACGCGCCCGGCCTCGACCCGAAACACCGGCTCGTTGCGGCCGTTGTCGGGGCGGTAGTATTGCAGGCCGCCGGCTAGCACGCCCAGCATGTGGCTAGCGGGCTCGCCGGCGCGCACCACCGTTTCGCCATCGGTGTAGCGGCAGATTTGGCCATGTTCGCTGAGCCAGGCCAGCACCTCGGCGGGCAGGTTTTGAAACGCCACGATGCCAGTGAGCGCGGCGGGGTCGGGAGGAAGTTGCTGAGCCATAAACCAGATAACCAGCGGCGCGGCACGAAGTTGGCCGCCGGGCGGCCAAGTTACTCCTCAGCAACTCGCACTACTCACTTGCAGTAGGTGTTCTTTTGTACCGTGACCGCTCCTTCTGCTACTCCTCCCTCACCGCCCACCGCCGCGCTCACCCGCGAGCAAGTGCTGCGCGCCCTGCGCCTGGTGGAGCGCGAAGGCCGCCGCCTGCCCCCTAGCACCGTGTACGAGCTGCTGTACCGGGGCCGCCGCTACCCACCCCGCGCCGTGGCCGAGCTGGCCTACCGGCTCGCCCAGGCCAACCCGCAGGCGCGCTGGCCCCACGGCGCCGGCCAGCCCACCAATGCCCTGCTCGAAGCCCTCGACTTCACCATTGTGGCCAAGCGCCCGGTGCTGGCCGCCGGCTCGGCCCAAGACCAGGGCCAGGCCGCCGAGCAGCAGGCCGAAGAACTTTATACCGGCTCCGAAACGTCGCTGCAAAGCTCGGCTGCCCTGGCCGCCGAGCCCGGGGCTGCTTACGCTAGCTCCCCGCCTGCTTATACCAAGCACGATGCCCTAGCCGAGGCTTTTATAACTGATAATGAGTTGGAAGCAGCCCTAGCTGGCTTGCGCCGCCGGCGGGCGCTGCTGCTACAAGGCCCACCCGGCACCGGCAAAACCTACCTGGCCCGCCGCCTCGCCTGGCTGCTGCTCGGTGCCCGCGATGAAAGCCGCATCGAACTGGTGCAGTTTCACCCCAGCTATGGCTATGAGGACTTCATGCTTGGCTTCCGGCCGGGGGCCAAAGGGCAGTTTCAACTGGTAGCGGGGGTGCTGCCGCTGCTAGCCCAGCGCGCCGCCCAAGACCCCGAAAAGCCTTATTTTCTGCTGGTTGATGAGCTGAACCGGGGCAACGTGGCCCGCATTTTTGGCGAGCTGCTGCTACTGCTCGAGCCCGATAAGCGCGGCCCGGCCCACGCCCTGCGCCTGCCCTACGCGCCCCCTGGCGCGCCGCGCTTTTTCGTGCCCGACAACTTATATATCATCGGTACGCTCAACCTGGCCGACCGCTCGCTAGCCCCGCTCGACTACGCCCTGCGGCGGCGCTTTGCCTTCGTGGGCATGACGCCGCAATTTGGCGCACCGCTGCGCGCGTTGCTAAAGGCCAGCCAAGTGCCTAAGCCGCTCATCGACTTATTACTTGAGCGCATGAATGCCTTAAACGCCGTCATTGCCGCCGACCCCGAGCTAGGGCCCGACTTTGAGATTGGCCACAGCTATTTCTGCGCCCCGCCTGCCCAGCCGGCCGAAGCCAGCGCGTGGCTGCGTTTGGTTTTCGAGCAGGAAATCGGTCCTTTGCTGGCCGACTATTGGCGCGAGCAGCCCGACAAAGCCACCGCGCAGCTCCGCCAGCTACTCGCTGACTTGTAGATGATTCCGCTCGCCACGCTCTATTATTTGCTCTGCTACGCCTGGCAGCGCCTGCCCGAGCCGGCCGTGCTGCAAGCCACCGAGGCAGCGCCTTTTCACCGCCCGCTCGAACTGCTGACGCAGATGCTTCTGCACGCCGCCGGCCAGTTGCTACGCACCGGCCTGCCGCTGGCGTTTAGTACCAATGAACAGGAAACCAAGCAGCTGCGCGGGCGCATCGAGCTAGTCCCCACCCTCAGCCGGGGCCTGCTGCCACAGGGCCGCGCCGTGTGCACCTTCGATGAGCTGAGCCCCAACCAACCCCTACACCAAGTGCTGGCGGGTACCCTGGTGGCCCTGGCCCCGCACCCCGACCTACCGCTAGCCCTGCGCCGCCTGGTGAGCCAGCTGCGGCGGCGCCTGCCGGCCAGCGTGCAGCCGCTAGCCCCGTCGGCGGCGGTTTTCGCGGCGCTGCGGCGCCATCGGCTAGCCTCGGCTCAGGCATTTCTGCTGCACATCTGCGAGCTGATTTATAAGACGTCGCTGCCCGCGCCGGCCGCGGGCAGCCGGGGCCGCTTCGCTGACTTTCGGCGCGATGAGCGGCTGATGGCGCGACTGTTTGAGCAGGCGGTGCGCAACTTTTATCGCCGCGAGCAGCGCCAGTACCGGGTATTTACCGAAACCATTGCCTGGCAGGCTGAGGCCGCCCACGCGCCCGACCTGGCCCTGCTGCCCACGATGCTTACCGATACCACGTTGGAGAGCCCTAGCCGCAAAATTATTCTCGATACCAAATACTACGCTGCCGCGCTGCGCCCCCGCTACGACCAGCAGCGGCTCATCTCGCCACACCTCTATCAGCTCTATGCCTACCTCCAAAACCTGCGCCCCGACCCCGGCCAGGCGCTCGAAGGCATCTTGCTCTACCCCGCGGCCACGGCGGCCGTAGATGTGCGCTACGCGCTGGGCGGCCACCCGGTGCGCATCGTCACCCTCGACCTGCACCAGCCCTGGCCCGGTATCGCGGCCAATTTACTCGGGCTTATTGCCACATAAAAAAGGCCCACACGTTGCCGTGCGGGCCTTTTTTATAGAAACTACGCTGGGCTAGGCCCAGCCGTAATTACTTCTTAACCTCCTCGGTCGTGGTGGTGGTGGTACCAGTGGTGGTAGCGCCAGCAGCAGGAGCAGCAGCGTCGGTGGTGGTAGCGCCAGCAGCAGGAGCAGCCGTAGCGTCAGCAGCCGGAGCCGTGGTGGTAGCCGTCGAGTCCGTGGTAGCCGTGGTCGAAGTCGACTCGGTGGTAGCAGGGGTAGTGGTGGTCGACTCGGTGGTCGATTTCGACTCGCACGAAGCCAGGCCTACAGCCAGGAACAGGGCAGATACTTTCAGCAGGTTGTTCATCTTGGGGTAAATTTGAAAGGGGATTAGCGAAAAAGCTGCCCTTAATGCCGCCGCTACGGAGAGGTAACCCGTCGGTTGCAAAAAATTTTAAAAAGTTTTTCATGGGTTACTAATGCCCGTTAGCTAGCATTAAGACCCGAAGCGAATGAACATGGATAGCACAACGGCGCTGGCAGCCGATGCCCAACTCATCAAAGCCATTCACGGTGGCGACGAGCGGGCCCTGAGCCAGCTCTACCGCTTGCACTGGCCGATGGTATCGCACTTCGTGCTGCAAAACAGCGGCTCGGAAGATGATGCCCGCGACGTGTACCAGGAAGGCGTAATGGTGTTTTATGAAAAGGTGCGCGAAGGCTCGCTAGAGCTCAGCTGCCAAATTAAAACCTACCTCTACGCCGTGTGCCGCCGCCTGTGGCTCAAGCGCCTCACTACCAAGAGCCGGCTGCACGGTGTGCGCCTGCTCGACGAGGAAGAATACGGCCCCTACCTCAACACCGGGGCCGAGGATGACTTGCAGGAAGCCGAAGAGCGCGACCGGCGCTTTGCCACCATGAGCGAGGCGCTAACTCACCTGGGTGAGCCCTGCCGCTCGCTGCTCGAAGGCTTTTATCTGCTCGACAAATCGATGCTCGACCTCACGGCGGAGCACGGCTACACCAATGCCGATACCGCCAAAACCCAGAAGTACAAGTGCTTAACGCGCCTGAAGAAGTTGTTTTTTGCCAGTTATAAAGAGGCTTAGCTTTAAGCTGTTAGCCTGTAGCTATTAGCGGTTCGCTTTTTCTGAAAAGGAAGAAGAACCGTTAATAAGCCAACAGTTAACAGCGACAGGCTAACAGCTAAAAAGAAGATGCAAACCGAAGCCGATTACTACGCCTTATTTGAAGCTTACCAGCGCGGTGAGCTGGCGGCCGGCGCGCGGGCCAGCCTCGAAGCCCGGCTCGGCGCCGAGCCCCGGCTCCAGCAGCTCTACCAAGAGTTTCTGGACATGACGGGCACGCTGCGCGGCTACGGCGAGCGCCGCCGCACGCGCCTCAAAATCAGCGCCCTGCACGAGGCCATGTTGGCCGCCGAGGCTACGCCGGTAGTCGAAACGGCACCGGCGCTCACGCACTCCGTAAACCCGATGCTGCGCATTTCGCGCACCGAGCGCAAGCTGCGCGAGTTTTGGAGCGGGCACCGCGCCACCATAGGCGTGGCTGCCTCGGTAGCTGTGCTGGCGGTGTTTTGCACCCTGCTAGGTCTCGATTTGTGGCGCTCGGCCCAAACCGGGCACTCGCTGGCCGGCTACACCATGCTGCGCCGCGAGCTGGACAAAATCAAGCAAACCCAGCGCGTCATCAATGCCAAGCTCGACGGCAGCACGCCCTTACCGGTGAACCCCGGTAAATTTGGCGGTACCGGCTTCGCCCTCACGGCCGATGGCTACCTGGTTACCAGCGCCCACGTTATTCAGGGTGCCGACTCGCTGCTGATTGAAAGCCGTAACCACCAGCGCTACCACGCCGAGACTGTGTATTCCGATGTGAAGCACGACCTAGCCATTCTGCGCATCAAGGACGCAAAATTTGCGGGCTTCGGCCGGCTGCCCTACACGTTTAAGGGCGGGCAGGCCGACCTGGGCGAGCGGGTGTACACGCTCGGCTACCCCCGCGAAGACGTAGTATATGGCGAAGGCGCACTAAGCGCGCGCTCGGGCTTTGGCGGCGACACGGCCTTCTACCAGGTGAGCATCCCGGTAAACCCCGGCAACTCGGGTGGCCCGCTGCTCGATGGCCAGGGCAACCTGATTGGCGTGCTTAGCGGCCGCCAGGACGACGTGCAGAGCGCCGCATTTGCCACTAAGTCGTCGTATTTGGTGCGCCTCGTCGATTCACTCAAGAATAAGCAGCCCGCCCAGCCTTATCACATGCCTCGCGCCAACCAGCTGCTGGGCGCTGGGCGCTCACAGCAAGTGAAGCGCCTGCAAGATTTTGTGTTTGTAGTGAAAGTATACGAATAAGCTACCCTTCCCGCTCTGCAATAAGCTACGAAAAGCCCTGCCACCTGGCGGGGCTTTTTTGGTGGCTGACTCCCGCGCTCTATCGTGCTGGCAGGAGGGCTAGCAAGATATTTCCGACCTTTGCCAGACATGAGCAACTACCTCATTTACCAGGCCTACGGCAGCCCCAACATCCTCAACGAGGCCTTGTTGAGCATTCTTTCTTACCTGCGGCAGCCGGCTGGTGCTACCGTGCTCGTTTACACCGACAACCCGGGGCACTTTCAGGCTGTGCTGGGCGATGCCGCGGGCGTGGCCTACGTTTTTATTGAGCCCGCGCAATGGCGGGCCTGGCGTGGGGAAATAGATTTTGTGCATCGGGTCAAAATCAAGGTCTTGCAGCACGCGGCGGCCCACTACACTGGTCAGCTGCTGTACGTCGATACCGACACCATTTTTACGCAGTCGCCGTCCGCCATTTTTGCCATGCTTGCGCAGGGTGAGCGCTTTATGCACGTGGGCGAGGGCCGGCTGGGCGATGGCAACCCCCTGAATCGCAAGATAAACCGAGCCTTGCAGCAAGCCAGTGGTGGGCCGGCCCTGGCTGGCGGCACCATCGGCCCCGATACGCGCATGTACAATGCCGGCGTGCTGGGCCTGCGCAGCCCCGCCGATGCGCCACGGCTGGCCGAGGTGCTAGCCCTCACCGAGCAGCTCTTCCGCCTCTACCCCAAGCACGTGATGGAGCAGCTGGCCTTTAGCATAGTGTGGGCACGCTCGGGGCCGGTGCGCGAGGCCGCGCCGTGGATATATCACTACTGGAATTTAAAGGAAATCTGGCCGGTGCTGGCCAAGATTTTTACTCCGCAGCCTGGCACTACCCTAGCCGACTGGCAAGCTCGCGCTACCAGCCTCAATGTGCCTGCCTTGGCCGAGGGCAAGGCTCACTTTCGGGCGCTGCCGGGGTGGCGGCGGGCTGTGCAGCGCTGGCTTGGGCGCGACTGGCAGCTGCCGCCTGGCTTAGGCAGCGGCCCAGTTTAGATGAGGACAAAATGAAGGGTAAAATTTTGTTTATCAAAGCGTAAACTATTGTAAAAAAATAGCATCTTTACGAGGTAACTGTACTGCTGCTTATGAACCGCCGAGCTTTACTGCAACCCCATCTGCTGGCGCACCGCGCTCCGGCCAAGGCTAGCGCGATGCTGGCTCCCGCTGGCGGCCCCGGCGACCCGCCCGAAGCAATTAGCCCTTTTGCCAATAAGGCGCTGCCGGCGCGGCTCAGCACCACCGCCTCGACGCTGGCGCCCTACGCCGGGCCCTGGGGCGTGGCACAGGCTACGCACCTGCTGCGGCGCAGCTTGTTTGGGCCCACGCGCGGCGAGATACAGGCGGCGGCCAGCTCGTCGCTTTCAGCCGTGCTCGATAAGCTATTGACGCCCTCTGCGGCCCCTAGCCCGCCCCTGAACGTGAGCACGGCCGACACCACCGTGCCCATCGGCCAGCCCTGGGTGGGCCAGGCGTTCGACCAGACGCTGGAGGGCGCCCGCCGCACCTCCCTGCGCGACTGGTGGCTGGGGCAGCAGCTGGGGCAGGGCACCTCGCTGAGCGAAAAGATGACGCTGTTCTGGCACAACCACTTTGTGGTAGAGTTTAGCACCATTAACAGCGCGCAGTACGGCTACGACTATGTGCGGCTGCTGCGGCAGTATGCCCTGGGAAATATTCGGCAATTGGCTAAGGATATGACCATTAACCCGGCCATGCTGCGCTATCTCAATGGCAACGCCAGCACGGCTGGCGCCCCCAACGAGAACTACGGCCGCGAGCTGATGGAGCTTTTCACGCTGGGCAAGGGGCCGCTCATCGGGCCCGGAAATTATACCACCTACACCGAGGCCGATGTGCAGGCCGCCGCCAAAGTGCTCACCGGCTGGCGCGACGACCCGGCTACCGTGACGGGCTACTTCACAGCCAGCCGCCACGACACCAGTACCAAGCAGTTTTCGGCCGCCTTTGGCAACGCCAAGATTGCGCCCAACGGGGCTAGCGAGTACAAGGATTTAATTGACTTGATTTTTCGGCAGTCGGCCACGGCGGCCTTTCTGGTGCGCAAGCTCTACCGCTGGTTTGTGTATTATGTAATTGATGCGCAGATAGAAAGCGACATCATTCAGCCCCTGGCCAGCCTGCTCGTGAGCAGCAACTTTGAGGTGGCGCCGGTGCTGCGGGCACTGCTGGGCTCGGAGCATTTTTTTGATATGGCCAACGTAGGCTGCCTGATTAAGAGCCCGTTGGATTTTACTATCGGGGTATGTCGGCAGTTTGAGCTGGCTTTTCCACCGGCCAGCAGCCCGGTGGCGCAGTACGGCATGTGGGACTACCTCTACTCGCTAGCCTACGTGCAGCAGCAAACCCTGGGCGACCCGCCCAATGTGGCCGGCTGGGTGGCCTATTACCAGACGCCGCAGTACCACGAACTGTGGATAAATGCCGTGACGCTGCCCCGCCGCAACCAGGCCACCGACCTGTTTCTGAGCACCACTGGCTACGCCCGCAACGGCTTCACCCTTAAGGCCGACCTGGTGGCCTGGGTGCAGGCCCTGCCCCCCGCCACGGCCGCCGACCCCAACCTTGTCATCGCCGAGTTTGCGCAGCTCATGGTGCCCCTCGACCTCACGGCCAACCAGCTGGCGTTTCTCAAAAATGCACTCATTCCCGGCCTGCCCGACTTTGAATGGACGGCCGAGTGGAGCCAGTTTTTATCGGCGCCCACCAACACAGCCAAGCGCAACGCAGTCGCGCTCAAGCTCTCGGCTATGGCGCGAGCGCTGGCGGGGCTAGCCGAGTACCAGCTGAGCTAGCCTGTGCCAGGCTGTCAGTGCGAGCCTGCGCAGCAATTACCCCTGCTCAACGCCCGGACGACTTGCGCCAGAACCGTGCGGATGCGATTGCCTGGCAGGCTCGCACTGCCCAACGCTTATTAATCAGCAATTTTCTACTACGATGAAACGCCGCGCCTTTCTTCAGACTTCTGCTGCGGCCACTACGGGCGTGGCCCTGCTCAGTGGTTTTCCCATTGGGGCCTATGGCTACTCGCCCGAGCTGGCAGCACTTACCAATGCGGCCACCGTCACGGATAAGGTATTGGTAATCGTGCAGTTGCAGGGTGGCAACGACGGGCTGAACATGATTATTCCCGTGGACCAGTACGCGGCGCTGGCGGCGGCGCGGCCCAACATTATGCTGCCTCAAAACCAGGTGCTGCCCCTCACCACGGCCACGGGCATGCACCCGGCCATGGCCACGGCCCAGCAGCTCTTCCAGAATGGCCAGCTAGGGGTGGTGCAGAGCGTGGGCTACCCCAACCCCAACTTTTCGCACTTCCGGGCCACCGATATCTGGACTTCGGGCTCCAGCTCGGATGTGGTGTGGACTACCGGCTGGGGCGGACGCTACCTCGACGGCGAGTTTCTGGGCTACCCCACCGGCTACCCCAGCGCCGCCAACCCCGACCCGCTGGCCGTGAGCATCGGCTCGGTGGTGAGCAATTGCGTACAGGGCCCGATGGTGAACATGGGCATGGCCATCGCCAGCACTTCCAGCTTTTACCAGCTGCTGAGCGGCGGCGTAGATGCGGCGCCCGCCACCCAGGCGGGGCACGAGCTCACGTTTATCCGGCAGGTGGTGAGCCAGACGCAGGTGTACACCACGGCTATTCAGGCGGCGGCCGGCAAGGCCAAAAACCTCTCGCCCCTCTACCCTACCGCCGGCCAGAATGCCTTAGCCGACCAGCTTAAGATAGTGGCCCAGCTGGTGGCCGGCGGCCTGCAAACGCGCATCTACGTGTGCCAACTCGGCGGCTTCGACCTGCACTCCAACCAGGTGCCTACCACCGGAAGCACCACTACCGGCGCCCACGCCACGCTGCTCGGCAAGTTGGCCGATGGCATCAATGCCTTTCAGGACGACCTGCGGCGGCTAGGGGTGCAAGACCGGGTTATCGGCCTGACCTTCTCGGAATTTGGGCGCCGTATCAAGGCTAACTCGGGCTACGGCACCGACCACGGCGCGGCGGCCCCGCTGCTGGTGTTCGGCGCGCAGGCCAACCCGCTGGTGCACGGCCCCAACCCCACGCTACCCGCCAACGCCGGCGTGAACGACAATGTGGCCATGCAAGTCGATTTCCGCAGCGTGTACACCAGTATTCTCAAAGACTGGTTTCAGGTGCCCCAAGCCACGCTCAATCAGCTATTTGGGCAGGCGTTCCCTTATGTGCCGGTTATCAAGCAAGCGCCCCTTGCCACGCTGCCGGGCGCGGCGCCGGTGGCGGGCTTCCGCCTCTACCCCAACCCCGCCCGCACCCTAGCCACCGCGCTGTTCGAAAGCCAGGGCGAGGCCGTGTATGTCAGCCTTTTCGACGGGCTGGGGCGCGAGGTGAGCCGGCCCGTGGAGGGCCGCCCCCTGGGGCTGGGTACGCAGCGCGTGCCGCTGGCGGTGGGCAGCCTGGCCCCCGGCGCCTATCACTGCGTGGTGCGCGAGGGCAGCCGCAGCAGCTCACTGGTGCTGGTAGTAGCCGAGTAACCCCAAAATTGGCCACCGAAAAGTAAGCTGTGCAGGAACGCGCGCCGGCCTTTTGCGTAGAAGCTCCCCGAGGGCTGGCTCGCTAGCCCCACTTGCCAATTCACCCCCTACCTGCTTTTCCCATGGCTGACCAGCTTCAACAAATCGAAAAAATCCTGCCCGAAGACATCGCCCGCACTTTTGAAGCAGCGGTAAACGTATTCCAAGGTAAATCTGAGCACATGGACGACCTGCTCAAAAACGGCGGCACCCTCCTGCGCAAGGCTTCTAAAAACTTCACACCGACCCAGCTTATCCTGAGCGTAGCGGCCATTGCGGTAGTAGCCATTGTGGTGATTAACCGGGCTTCCGAAGAATAAGCGCCTTACCGCTTAAACACAGAAAAACGCCACCTCATACCCGAGGTGGCGTTTTTCTTATAGCAATTACTTACGAGCAGAGCTACTTGAGTGAAGTGGCAACGGCCAGCACAGGCTTGTCGGGGTCGGCGGCAGCCTGGCCGGTGGGCACCTGGCACACCAGGCCGGCAATGCCCCACAGCTGCAGGTTGCGGCGCACGGTTTCGGCGGCCAGCCAGCTGGCCAGCTGGCCCACCACTACGCGGTTGGCGGCGCGGCCGTCGACCGTCACGGTCAGTACTTCGGCAGGCAGTGCCGGGTCGATAGTGAGGATGCGAGCCTGCATAGCGCGCGCATGCTGGGCGTCGATAAACGTGCCGGCCTGCACTACAAATTGCGGCGCCTTTGCGGCAGTAGCCGGGCTAGCCGGCATAGCAGCCAGGGCTACGCTGACAGCGGGCACCTCGGGCAGCAGATAAGCCGTGAAGGGCGCTTCGGGGTTGGGGTCGCCGGCGCGCAGCGCTGCCAGGTTTTCGGGAGTATCGGCTATGCCTAGCGGCGTGGTGCTGTCTACCACCTCGGCCACTACCGTGGCGGCGCCGGCATCGACGATGCCTAGCGGGCGGGCCGCTACTTCGGCCAGGTCAATAATACGCTCGTGGCGGAACGGGCCGCGGTCAGTGACGCGCACGACTACTGTAGCGCCATTGGTCAGGTTGGTAACGCGCAGACGGGTGCCGAAGGGCAGCGTCTTGTGCGCGCAGGTGTACTCGTGGCGGTTGAAGCGCTCGCCGCTGGTGGTGCGGCGCCCCTGAAAGCGCCGGCCATACCAGGAGGCGCGGCCGCGCAGCAGCGTAGCGTAGCCTTCGCGGGCCATCGGAATAATGGTCGGCAACATCCGTGGAATGTGGATGTGGCGACGTAAATGCTTGTGGTGCAGCTTATGCACCCGGCTGGCACGGGTTGAGCGGGCAGTAGCGGGCATTACCAGCCCTAGTCCCAGCACCAACCCCAAAAGGCAGTAAAGCAGAAAAGCGGTAAGAAAAGAAGTGTGTCGCGTAAGCGGCATGCGCTTTAGTAAATGGTGAACCTGCCGAATGTAAGCCCAGCCTTGCTAAAAACGGTATCTCACTTTTACTAAATCTCTTACCCAGTCAAAATAATTGCACTTTGTTTATAAAACTTGTATTTAACAAGCTCAGCATCTAGCTCATCAATTCGCAATTGTGTTTAGTTAAGGCAGTTTATCGGTAGTTTTTGCACTTTTATTATGCAATGATGAAAATGCGATTATCCGGCGGGTGTAAAATTTTGGCTTAAAGCTTTAGTTTAAGTGCAGAGGCCGTTTGCATCATTGCTAAATTGATTGTACATTCCCGCGCACCAGCGCTAGCCAAAAGCCTTACCTTTGCCGCATGGATTTTGGCCGCCTGCCCGACCTGCGCTACGTTGATTTTCGCCTACCCCCCGACCACCCTGATACTGCTCAGGTACTTAGCCGTGCCCAGCCTGCCTCGCCAGCGCCGCCCCGCCTCTACGTAGGCTGTCCCATCTGGACCAATAAAGAATGGCTAGGCTCCTACTTCCCGCTGGGCGCTAAGGAGGCCGATTTTCTAAAGTATTATGCCCAGCAGTTCAACTCCATTGAGCTGAACACTACGCACTACCGCATTCCGGACGCTCCTACCGTGCGGCGCTGGCGCGAGCTGGTGGGGCCAGGCTTTAAGTTTTGCCCCAAGCTGCCGCGCAGCATCAGCCACGAGCGCGAGCTGTATAATACCGATGCGCTGACGCTGAGCTTCACGCGCGCCGTGCAAGAGCTGGGCGACAACCTGGGCACGTGCTTTTTGCAGCTGCCGCCGCACTTCGGGCCCGAGCTGCTGCCGCGCCTCGAGCGCTTCCTGCTCGACTGGCCCGCCGAAGTGCCCCTAGCCGTGGAGCTGCGCCACCCGCGCTGGTTCTCGGACAAGGAGCTAGCTTCCAGCGTATTTGCCACGCTGGAAGCCCTGAACAAAACGCTTGTCATCACCGATGTGGCTGGCCGGCGCGATGTGCTGGCTCAGCGCCTCACTACGCCCGTAGCCTTCTTGCGCCTCAACGGCCACGGCCTGGTGCAGAGCGACTACCAGCGCGCCGATGCCTGGGCGGCCCGCCTGGCCGAGTGGTACGCGCAAGGCCTGCACACGGCCTATGTCTTTATTCACCAAAAAGATGTGCGCCACGCGCCCCTTTGGGCGCAGCACTTCCTGGCGAGGGTGCAAGAGCTGACGGGCCTAGCTGTGCCGCCGCCGCGGCTTATTCCGCAGCAGGTGCAGGGAAGCTTGTTTTAGTCATTGAGCAGTTAGCAAGCATCCGTTAACAGTACCGTTCTGGAGATGGGTTATCTCACATGGAACAAGACTGTTAACGGATACTTACCAACTGTTAAATGACTTACAGTATGCCGGCTACGCCGTTGATAACCAGCGCTACCAGGGCCGTATTGAAGGCAAACGAAATGAGGCCGTGCAGCAGGGCTAGCCGGCGCTGCGGCCGGCCGCTGATGCTGATGTCGGCGGTCTGGGCCGTCATGCCAACGATGAAGGAAAAGTAGGCAATATCGAGGTAGTTGGGCTCTTTCTCACCGCCCGGAAAGTCGAGGCCGCCCGCGTCGGAGCCATCGGGTTTGGCATCGTAATACTGATGGGCGTATCGGAGGGTAAAGACCGTGTGCACCAGCAGCCACGCCACTAGCACGGCCACGGTACTCAGCGCAATGTGGCGGGCCAGCATAGCCGGCGGCAGGCCGTGGCTGGTGCCCAGCAACAGCACCACGGCTAGCAGGCTGGCGCCCGCTGCTATCAGCACGAAAAAGAAGCTTAGCAGCCGGCTTAAGTCTTCGGAGGCAGCCACGGCCCGAATGCGGTTGGCATCGGCCGTGTACATTCCCAGCCAGATGAGCGAGAGCGCCGTAACCCCGAAGGCATCCCAGCCAATGATGAGCCGCACTAGGAGATGATAGTGGGTGGGGCTGAGTGCCCAGGCCACCCCGCCCACCAGCAGTCCGGCCGCCAGGCGCAGGGTAGCCGGCAAGTGAGCGAGCCGTTGCCACCAAGCCCGCGAAGCAGTAGAATCTTTCACGCCCCCAAGGTAGCACTGCTCCCCGGCGCGCCGCATGAACGCGCAAGCACTACCGCTGGGCCTGTGTTCAGTTTTTCATTGTTTGCTTTGCCGGTATGAACGACGCGCCCCTCTCTGGCCTGTACCAGCCTTCGCTAGCCCTGCTCACCGACCTCTACCAGCTCACCATGGCCTACGGCTACTGGAAGCAAGGCTTGCACGAGCGCGAGGCGGTGTTTCACCTTTACTTCCGCAAGGCGCCCTTCAACGGCGGCTATGCGGTGGCAGCGGGCCTAGCGCTGGCCGTCGACTATCTCGAAACGCTGCATTTTTCGGACGATGACATCGCCTACCTGGCCAGCCTGCAAGGCAGCAAAGGCAGCCAGCTTTTCCCCGATGAGTTTCTGGCTTATCTGCGAGACTTAAAATTTACCTGCGATGTGGATGCCGTGGCCGAGGGCACGGTGGTCTTTGGCAATGAGCCGCTCGTGCGGGTGCAGGGCCCGCTGCTGCAAGCCCAGCTGGTCGAAACGGCCCTGCTCACGCTCGTCAATTTCCAAACCCTCATCGCCACCAAGGCGGCCCGCGTGCGCGACGCCGCCGGCCCCGACGATGCCGTGCTGGAGTTTGGCCTGCGCCGCGCCCAGGGGCCCGATGGCGGCCTAGGGGCCAGCCGGGCGGCCTACCTCGGCGGGGCCGACGCCACCAGCAACGTGCTGGCCGGCCAGCGCTACGGCATTCCGGTGCGCGGCACCCACGCCCACAGCTGGGTCATGACGTTTGAGAGTGAAGTGGAAGCCTTTCGCGCCTACGCCGACGCCTTCCCCGACGACTCAGTATTCCTGGTCGATACCTACGATACCCTCGATGGCGTGCGTCACGCCATCGAAGTAGCCCTGGAAATGCGGAAGAATGGCCACGAGCTGGGCGGCATTCGCCTCGATTCGGGCGACCTGGCCTACCTCTCCAAAGAAGCCCGCAAGCTGCTCGACGCGGCCGGCCTGGAGAACGTGCGCATCGTGGCTAGCAATGACTTAGAGGAAAATCTTATCCAGAACCTCAAGCAGCAGGGCGCCCGCATCGATACCTGGGGCGTGGGCACCCAGCTCGTGACGGCCTACAACCAGGCGGCCCTCGGCGGCGTGTACAAGCTAGCCGCCCTGCGCACCGAAGATGGCCAGGGCTGGGACTTCACCATCAAGCTCTCCGAGCAGCAGGCCAAAACCAGCATCCCCGGCATCTTGCAGGTGCGCCGCTACCTGGGCGAGGCTAGCCAGCCCCGCGCCGACATGATTTACAACGTGGCCGCCGCCCAGCCGCTGCCCGCCGCCCCCACCATCGTAGACCCCGCCGACCTCACCCGCCGCCGCCCCGTGCACCCCGGTGCCTCTTTCCGCGACCTGCTAGCCCCGGTGCTGCGCCAGGGCCGCCTCGTGCAGCCTCTGCCCACCCTAGCCGAAAGCCGCGCCCACGCCCGCCAGGAGGTGGCTAGCCTCGACCCCAGCATCCGCCGCTACCTCAACCCGCATGTGTACCCGGTGGGCCTGGAGCAGGGGCTGCACGAGTTCCGCACGCAGCTGATGCTGGCGAAGCGGCCGGTGCGGCCGGCGTAAACTATCTTCTAGTGGTCAGCGTTGTATTGCCAATTGGCAACTACTTTAGCGCCAATTGACAAAAACTATGCAGCACATTGGCGGAACTTCTGCATCAATAGGCGGCCATGCTGGCTCGCAGCCAGATAATCGCATCGCCGCTACCCCAGCAGTGCGCGAGACGGTCACGTCGATACCTATAGCAACTGCTACCGGCGTGCGCTTTGTGGAACAGGTACGCACCGGGTGGCCGCTGGAGGCTGGGCAACAGCATGTGCGGCAACTAGCGGCCAAGCTGGATATGACGCTGCACGAAATGGCGCTGGTTCTGGCAACGGCTGAGCGGACTTTTGCCCGGCAACTCAGTGCCAAGCCCTCTGAGAAAACGCTGGCCTTTACCAAAGCCCAAGCTGAGCGGTTGTTGCTGTTACAAGCCCTGACTAACCACGGGGTAGAGGTATTTGAAGACCAGGGCAAATTTAACCGCTGGCTGCGCCGGCCGCTGCACTTGCTGCAACAGCAGTCTCCTTTGCAGCTGCTGGATACCGTAACCGGCTTTCGGGTAGTAGACCAATTACTGGGGCGTATAGCGTATGGCGTGTATAGTTAGACAGCTAGCAGCATCTAACAAACGGCTGAAAACGACCACCTACCTTTGAGTCGAACCCACTCTGCTTAATGCCGCAGCACGTTTACCGCATTCAAACGCAACGCTTTGCCGCCTCCGCCCTTAGCGGCGAAGGCGCCCGCTTATACGGCGGCCGCTGGAATCCCGAAGGCGTACCGCTGGTATATACCTCCGCTTCGCCCGAACTAGCGCTACTCGAAGTGCTGGTGCATCTTGATGGCACGCGATTCAGCGACTTACCTCCTTATGTGCTAATTACCATATCCGTGCCCGATGCAGCTATCGAAGTAATAGCCGAAACCGACTTACCACCCAATTGGCAACAGCAACCCGCCCCCACGGAACTAGCCAGCTTTCTGCTGCCTCGCCTGCAACCCGGAAATTCTTACGTCGGCTTCTCCGTGCCCTCTGTGATATTACCCAACTCGCCTAGTCGCAACATACTGCTCAATCCGCAGCACCCATTGATGCCGCAGGTAAAAGTAGTTTCAGTAGCGCCACTAACATTTGATGAGCGGCTACGACCGTAGAATCATTGTACGAGTTCCGCACCCAGCTGATGCTAGAGAAGCGGCCGGTGCGGCCGGCGTAGCCCTATAATCCCTCAGGAAAATTCGACAGAAAGCATGGCGAACATCAAAATAAAAATTGGTGATGTTTTCAAAGCCGTAATTGAAGACAAAGCTAAGTTTTTCCAATATATTGGATTTGATACAACCCAATTAAACAGTGCAGTAATCAAAGTTTTTAAGACTTATTACAGCACAGCAGAAAATCCTAACATAATCACAATTACGGGTGACGCAGTGGATTTCTACGCTCATTGTTTGCTAAGTACTGGGGTCAAAATCAATTGCTGGACCAAAATTGGCAACAGTGCCATCCAGAATTCCGAGACACCCTTATTTAGGGACACTTACGATTATGGCAGAGCTTATTGGGAGGAACCCATTCTGGTTTCTAACAACTGGGTAATCTGGCACATGAATGAAGAGATGCACAGAGTAGGCAAGCTCACAGGTAAAAACCAAACTGCTGATATTGGGATGGTGATGCAGCCAAAAGATATTATGCATAGAATGCAGTATGGAACATACGGGATGCCATTCTACCCAACTTTCGACACATAACAATAGCGACTGACTACCAACAAGCTACGCATACTTCAGCCCCCCCGCCGCGACGCGCAGCGTCACGCCTGCCTCGGCGGTGAGGTAGCCAGCTAGCTGGGCCTGGTAGCCGCTTTGGGCGAGCTGCTGCACGGTGGCTTCGGCGGCTTCGGGGGCTACTACGAGCAGCATGCCGTTGCCCATATTCCAGTAGAGGTAGGCGGTTTCGGGGCTAATGCCGCCGATTTCGCAGAGACGCTGCATGGCGGGCAGGGGCGCGAAGAGGTTGTCGAGCACCGCGCCGAGGCCGTTTTTGAGCACGCGCTTGAAGTTGTCGGCCACGCCGCCGCCCGTGATGTGGGCCGCGCCGCGCAGGGGCAGGCCGGCATCGAGCACCGCCGTGAGGGCGGGCGCATAGATGAGCGAGGGGGCTAGCAGGGCCTCGCCCCAGGTAGCGTACTGGTCGGCGTCGGTGCCGTCGTAGGCTTGGCTGTGCCAGTTATCGCCGAAGAGGCGCTGCAAGGTCTTGCGGGCCAGCGAGTAGCCGTTGGAGCGGAACGAGGGCGAGCGCAGGGCCACCACGGCATCGCCGGCCTGGGCGGTGGCCCCGCTCAGGGGCTGGGCCAAGCTAGGGTGCAGCACGCCGATGGCCGTGGAGCACCAGTTGAAGTTCATGCGGGCGCCGGGGAAGCCGCCGATGCGGTTGCCCAGCTCGGCAATTTCACCGCCGGTGATGGCGATTTTCGAGAACTGGCAGGCGTCGTGCAGGCCGCGCATCATCTCGTCCACCACGTCGTAGTCGAGGGTGTTCACGTCGATGATGTTCGACAGATTGGTGGGCACGAAGCCGGCGGCGATGAGGTCGTCAGCGGTCATGGCCACTAGGTCGTAGCCTAGGGTATCGTACTTGTCGAGGCGCTCGCCCAGCTCGATTTTGGTGCCGATGCCGTCCGAGCTGATGCCCAGGCGCTCCTGGCCGAAGCGGATTTCGTTGCTGAAGCCGCCATCGAGGTCGCGGGCGGGCTCGCCGGGCAGGCCGGCGCGGGTGGCAAACGTCTTTTTCGACCAGTTATAGGCGTTTTTCGAAGCGGCGTTGCCGAGGTCGATGGAGTAGCCGGCGTCGGGGGTTTGGGCGTTGTTCATGCGGAGCTTGCGGGGCGCCTCACCCCCCGGCCCCCTCTCCGAAAAGGAGAGGGGGTGCCAGACGGCGTAGGAGTTATATGTTTTTTAATTCTTGCTGTTAAAAATCGACCGGCTCCCCTCTCCTTTTCGGAGAGGGGGTCGGGGTGAGGCGCCCACGCTAGGGCAGCCTCAAACCTACCTTAGTGCTCGGTCGGCGCGGGCGCCTTGGCACTCACCGACTCGCTCTTCTTCTCGCTCCGGTGGCTCAGGCGCTCCTCCTGCACATGGCGCAGGTAGTGGGTGACGTCGCCAGTCGGGTACTTGCCGGTGAAGCACGCGAAGCACGAGCCGCCGTGGCCACGCTCCTCGGCAAACAGGTCCTGCAAGTCGCTCAAATCCTGATAAATAACTTTATCAGCCTCGATGTAGCGGCAGATTTCCTCCTCCGTATAATTGGCCGCAATCAGCTCGGTGCTCATGGCCATGTCGATGCCGTAGATGCAGGGCGACACCAGCGGCGGCGCGCTCGAAATGAAATACACCTCGCTAGCCCCCGCCTCGCGCAACAAGCGCACGATGCGGCGCGAGGTGGTGCCGCGCACAATGCTATCGTCTACCACGGCTACCTTTTTACCTTCTACGAAGGCGCGGATGGGGTTGAGCTTCTTCTTCACCACGTCTTCGCGACCGGCCTGGGTAGGCACGATGAACGAGCGGCCCATGTGGTTGTTTTTGACCAGCGCCCGGCGGTAAGGAACGCCGATGGCTTCTGCTAGGCCCGAGGCCGAGAAGTAGCCCGAGGAGGGCACGTCAATCACCATATCGGGCTTGAGGCCAGCATCGACCACCTTGCGGGCGATGATTTTGCCGAGGCGCACCCGCTCGCGGGCCACCAGGCGCCCATGAATGGTCGAGTCTTCGCGGGCGAAGTAAATCTGCTCGAACACGCAGAAGGCCTTCGGCAGCTCGTTTTGGTTTTTGTAGTGGACTTTGAAATCGTTGTCGATGAACACAGCCTGGCCGGGGCCAACGTTCTCCACAAACTCAAAATCGAGGTAGTCGAAGCAGGTGCTTTCCGAGGCGAAGGCGTACACCGGGCCATCAGGCGTATCGCGGCGGCCCATCACCAGCGGGCGGATGCCCAGCGGGTCGGTGAAGGCCAGCAGGCCGTGCCCGGCGATGATAGTAACGGTAGCGTAGGCGCCCTTCACCAGTTCCTGGGTCGTTTCCACGGCGTCGAAAATATCAACTACCGAGAGGCGGTCCAGGTCCTTCACGCGCAGCTCTGAGGCGAAGGTGTACATGATGAGTTCCAGGTCATTGGTCGTCTTGGGCAGCACGTGGTACTTCTCGTGCAGCAGCTTGGCCACATCGCGGAAGTTGATAACGTTGCCGTTGTGCACCATGGCTAGCCCGAAGGGGTAGCTCGTAGTGAAGGGCTGCGCCAGGTCCGAGTCGTTGGCGCCCTGGGTGGTGTAGCGCACGTGCCCGATGCCGGTGTTGCCGGTGAGCTTTTTGGTGTGCTTGGGCTTAAATACGTCGTTCACCAGCCCCTGCCCCTTGTGCAGGTGGAAGGCCTCGCCGTCAAACGTTGCAATGCCGGCGGCATCCTGCCCCCGGTGCTGGAGGGCGGTGAGGCCGATAATCATATCGCCCACTACCCGCTCGGGGCCATGAAAACCTACGATGCCACACATAATTTAATTATTAATTGTGAATTATTAGGAAGGATAGACAGAGCGAGGTAACGCGCTGCTAATGAATGGGGGTTCGTCATGCTATGAATGCACCTCATGCAAAACGGCATACAGCACAAACCAGAAGCTAAGGGCGCCAAAGTAGCCTACGTACTTAGTGATTAGATTTTGGCTGACTAAGTGGTAAGCCAAGTAAAATACCAAAATCCCGAAAATTGTAAAAAGAAAGTTTTTCTCTTGATAGAGCATTGCGCCTAAAACTGCTCCGGTAGTCATGAACAGGCCTAGCGTAAGTTGCTTTTTTTCTGATTCGGTCATAGTGAAGTACTCATCCTTCTTTTCTAATCAAATCAGCCAAGGTGTTAGCGTATAAGGTGTGCTCCACGGCCAGGCCCCGCCGCTGCACTTCGGCTAGGGTATCAGCCCCTACCAAATTTACAACCTGCTGGGCCAGAATAGGCCCCGTATCAAGACCTTCGTCAACCAAGTGGACGGTGATTTTAGTTTCGGACAGGCGGTTGTCGAACGCCCATTCGTAGGCGTGCAGCCCCTGGTGCTGGTGCGTATCGGCGGGGTGAATATTGACGATGCGGCCCGCAAACGCCCGCACAAAGGCCGGCGAAAGCACGCGCATGTAGCCCGCTAGCACCACGTAATCAGGCTGATATTCTTTCAACCTATCGACTACCTCCAAGTCGAAGCTCTCCCGCTTACGGCCCTTGGAAGGCAGGCTAGCCGTGGGCAAGCCCAGCGCCGCGGCTGACTCTAGGCCGGGTGCGGCCGGGTCGTTGCTGAACACCACGGCTATCTCGGCCACACCACGCAGGGCACCCGCGCGCACCGCTTCAGCCAGCGCCAGCATGTTAGAGCCGCGGCCGGAGAGCAGAATGGCAAGACGGGCAGGACGTTGGTCAGTCATCTAATAAGCGCTCGTTTCGAGCAGCGGGGCCGGGCGCTGACCAATGTCGGCGCGCACGTATTTATCTTGAAAATAAACTAGTTCAACCTCAGCGTAAGCGAGCTGCACGGCCGTAGGCAAGTCAGGCCCGTGCGACACCAGCACCGCCACCCGGCCGCCGTTGGTCAGCAGTTCGCCGGGCTGCTCGCCCGCCTTCACGCCGCCCACAAATACCTGAGTACCCTCGCCCTGATTGCCGATGCCATGAATGGGAAAGCCCGTCGGAAACTGCGCTGCCGGGTAGCCACCCGACGCCAGCACCAGGCCCACAAACGCGCCGGGGCGTTGCTTCACTATCGTCTGGGCCAAGTCGCCATCGAGCGTAGCCTCTATCAATTCGAGCAAGCTCGTTTCGAGCGCGGGCAGGATAACCTCGGCCTCGGGGTCGCCAAGGCGCACGTTGTATTCGAGCAGCTTGGGCCCGCTAGGGGTCAGCATCACCCCAAAGTAAAGGAAGCCCACAAAATTAAACGGCTCGGCTTGCAGGCCGCGCAACGTGGGGTCAATGATGTCTTTTCGAATGGCCGCCAGCCAGTTATCATCCAGGAATGGTACCGGACAGTACGCGCCCATGCCGCCCGTGTTGGGGCCTTCGTCGTTGGCTAATAGCTGTTTATGGTCCTGGGCGGGGGCTAGCAATCGAATGCGGTTGCCGTCCGTCAGGCCAATGAGGCTGACCTCGGGGCCAGTCAACTTCTCTTCGAGCAGTACCGAAAACCAGCCTTCGTACAGCTCGCGCAATTCGGTGAGAGCGGCCGTAGCCTCAGCTACAGAGCTGCACACATACACACCTTTGCCAGCAGCCAGGCCGTCGTATTTCACTACGACCTCGCCGGCTAGCTCCTCTACCTTCGCCTGGGCATCGGCGAGGCGGTCGCTGCGGTAGCTCCAGGCGCGGGCAGTGGCTACGCCGTGGCGGCGCATGAAGTCCTTGCTCCACACCTTCGAGCTTTCCAGCGTAGCTGCCTGCCGGCGCGGGCCAAACACGCGGATGTCGGTATCGAGAAAATAATCAGCTACCCCAGCGGCTAGCGGGGCCTCGGGGCCTACTACGATTAGCTTGACGTTCTGCTCATTGCAGAAATTCTTGATAGCTGGAAAATCAGTAGCGCTAATGCTAGCCACGCTACCGGGGATGCCGGCGTTGCCGGGCAGCACGTGCACGGTGGCGCCATCCTGGCGGAGCTTGGTAGCCAGGGCGTGCTCGCGGGCGCCGGAGCCGAGGAGGACGAGTTGTTTTGTGTTGCCGCTCACGTTACGAGAGAAAATTCTTTAACTAAAATCCTGAATGAAAGCAATTAACTCGTCGCGAAAAGAGAAGACCGAGCGACCCGAGAATTGCAGCGTAGTTCCTGCCTTTATGCCGTTGGGCAAGTCGGTAGCCGTGATGGCGAAGTAGTCGATGTCGGCCTCGGCCTGCTCGCCCAACCAGCGAAATCCTGTGATACGCTGGGTGCGCTCCGTAAACCACGCCGCGGCCCGGATGGCCTGGCTTTTGAATGCCTCTTTACCATTCAGCCGCACGGTCACGTCGCCATTGGTCGAATGCTCGAATTGTACATCGGAGTGCAGGCAAGCCAACATGCCGGGCACGTCGAAGCCGTTGTACGCCTCGATGTAGCTGTCTACCAACTTTTCAGCTTGCGTCGCATCCATTGTAGCGGGGGTATTTACAGTGCTTTCCGCATTACTACTTCAGTAAGCCGGCCTTTACCAGGTTGCGGGTCAGGCGCTCGGTTACGTCCTCGTTATCACCGGCCGTGGCAAGGGGCTGGCCCACGACGCGCTGGTAGATGTCGAGGTAGCGATTGACGGCCTCCTGCGTTACCTCGGGGGTGAGGGCGCGGGGGTAGGCCCCGTCTTTCTTGTTGGCAATGAGCCACTGGCGGATGTACTCCTTGTCCATCTGCTCGGCGCCCTCGGGGTTTTGCGCGTAGTCGGCGGCGCTCCAGAAGCGCGACGAGTCGGGCGTGTGGATTTCGTCAATCAGAATCAACTTGCCGTTCAGCAAGCCGAATTCATACTTGGTATCCACCAAGATGATGCCCTGCGCGGCCAGCAAATCGGAGCCGACTTTGAATAGCTCCAGCGCCTTTTCGGCCATCTTATCGTACAGTTCCTGGCTTACCCAGCCCTCACTCACGAGGTTGGCGGGGGTGATTTCGCGGTCCGACTCCTCCTTGGTGGTTGGCGTCACGATGGGCGTCGGAAACTGCTGGTGCTTGGTGAGGCCGTCGGGCACGGTCACGCCCGAGAACGTGCGCTGGCCGCTCTGGTAACCGCGCAACATCGAGCCGGTGAGATAGTTGCGCACTACCATCTCCACTTTAATGGGCTGCGCTTCCTTCACCAGCATGGCGTTGGCGTCCACCATGCCCTTCACGTGGTTGGGGATGATGTGGGCCGTTTTCTCAAACCAGAAGTTGGCTAGCCCATTGAGCACCGCGCCCTTGTTGGGGATGGCCGTTTCGAGCACCGAGTCGAAGGCCGAGAGGCGGTCCGACACCACGATGAGGCGGGTGCTGTCGTCGATGCGGAAGCTGTCGCGGACTTTGCCGCGGTGCAACAGCTGGAGCTGGGGAGTAGCGAAATGCGGGAGCGTGTTCATAGCGAATAACTTACGCGTGGGTGGCAGGCGCGCTGGCTTCCTGGGTCCGGCGAATGAGGTGCGTGACAATGTTTTTGAAAATCGCTAGCCCCTCCCCTTCGTCCTTCAGCTCGCCGCGGCGCTTTTTCATGCCCCAATCGGGGTGATTACAGCCGGCCAGGTAGGCCTCAGGGTGCGGCATGAGGCCGAAGATGTGGCCCGTGGGGTCGGTGAGGCCAGCGCAGTTGAGGTCGGCGCCGTTGGGGTTGAGCGGGTAGGTGCCGGTTTCCTGGTCGTCGTGGCCGGCGTAGGTCAGGCAGTTGAGGCCTAGCGCCACAATGCGCTCGCGGGTAGCCGCGTCGGGCACTACGAGGCGGCCTTCGCCGTGGCGCACAGGCACTTCAAACGAAGTCAGCTCGCTCAGGAAGGGCGTGGGCGTTTTCGTTTGCGCATTCACTTTGAGGCGCACCCAACGGTCTTCGTAGCGGCCGCTGGCGTTGTGCGTCAGCGTCACTTCGGGCTGAAAGTCGCCGCCCAGGTTGGGCAGCAGCCCGAGCTTTACCAGCACCTGAAAGCCGTTGCAGATGCCGAGCACAAACTTGCCAGCGGCCACAAACTCGCGGATATCGCTGAGCAGCGTGCGACCGTCGGTGCCTGTTTGGCGGTAGCGCAGCTTGTTAGCCAGCACCACGCCCGAGCCCAGGTCGTCGCCGAACGAGAAGCCGCCGGGGAAGTTCAGCACGTCAAAATCGTGGATGCTCACCCGGCCGTGCAGCACCTCGTTGAGGTGCACAATGGTGGGCGCAGCGCCGGCTAGCCGGTAGGCGGCGGCCATTTCTTCTTCGCAATTGATGCCGAAGCCAGTCAGGATAAGGGCCTTAGGTAATGCTTGGCTTGCTGTGTCGTGTGTCATAATTACGCCTGCTTGCTTCGGTTACTTAACTAGTGCCGCGGGCTCCAGGCCGATGGTTTGGTTTACCGGGCCATTGGTCCAGGCGGCGCGTAGGTCGGTGGTGTTCAGGCTTAGCAGCTCGTGGCCAGCGTGTTGCACACGCAGCTGGCCATCGGCCGTAACACGGCCCAGGCGGCTAGCCCGCTGGCCCAGGATGCTTTCAAAAGCCGTCACGTCTTCCGGCGCGATGCTCACCACGAAGCGCGAGTGCGACTCGCTGAACAGCAGCGCCGTGGGCGAAAGCTCGCCCGCTAGGCTACCCAGGTCGAGGTCAGCGCCCAGGCCGTCGCGGCCGAAGGTGCTTTCGGCTAGGGCCACGGCCAGGCCGCCGTCGCTCAGGTCGTGGCTGCTTTGAATGAGACCCTGGGAATTGGCTTCGCCAACCAGGGTATACAGCTCCTTGGCCTTGGCAAAATCGACTTTGGGCACGTTGGCACCCAGCTCGTTGTAGAGCTGATAGAACTCCGAGCCGCCGAGCTCGTCGTAGGTTTCGCCGAGCAGGTAAATTACGTCGTCGGCCTGCTTGAAGTCGGAAGTAACTACCTGGCGCACGTCTTCGACCTTGGCCGTCATTGAGTAGAGGACCGTCGGCGGCACCGAGATTTTCACCCCGTCAGCCTTGAAGTCGTTCTTCATCGAGTCTTTGCCCGAGGTGAGCGGAATGCAGTAGGCGGCGCAGGCATCGCGCAGGGCCTGGCACATCTGCACCAGCTTGGCTAGCTTCTGCTTGCCATCGGGGTTGATGGCGGGGTCGTACACCGAGTCGGGCACGCAGAAATTGTCGTTTACCGACCAGAAGATGTTGTCGCCCGGCGTGAGGTTGGGCAGCTTGCCGCCCACCGAGATAATCTGCCGTACGGCCTCGTCAAACGAGCCGGCCGACATGTGGTAGGCGTCGAGGTCGCCCATTCGGGGCAGAATGCCGTTGCTCACGGCCACGCCTTCCCAGCTCTCGAAGTTGAAGCGCACCACGGCGGCATCTTGCGGCGCCTGGCCGGTGGCGCCCATAAGGGGCTTCACTACGGTGCGGCCCTTCACCTCGTGGTCGTACTGCCGGATTACCGACTCGCGCGAGCAGATGTTGAGCGAGCCTAGCAGTTTGAGCAGCGTATCTGTGTAATCGTAAAGCGGCGCAATCGCTGGCTCCTTGGCTTCGGGCTTCACGTACTCAGCCAGCAGGGTTTTGCGCGGTACGCCATCGTGCAGGAAGTCCAGCGAAAGGCCGGCGATGGGCTTGTTATCAAACAAGACATCGAGCGAACCTTCGGCGTTGAAGAAGCCGATATCGGTCAGCTCCACTTCCATTTCGCGACCTAGGGCCAGCAACTCGTCCAGCTTGGCAGGCTCCACGGCGAGGGTGAAGCGCTCCTGCGACTCGCTCAGGAAAATCTCCCAGGGTTTGAGGCCGGGGTATTTGAGGGGCACTTTTTCCAACTCCACTACCGCGCCGCCCGAGATGGTGGCTAGCTCGCCGATGCTCGACGAGAGGCCGCCCGCGCCGTTGTCGGTGCTGCACCGGATGAGGCCGCGCCGCGTGGCGAGCAACAAGAAGTCCATCGCCAGCTTTTGGGTGATGGGCGAGCCGATTTGCACGGCCGTGGCGGGCGCGGCTTCATCCAGCTCGATGCTGCTGAACGTCGCGCCGTGGATGCCGTCTTTGCCCACCCGGCCACCGGCCATGATAATGCGGTCGCCGGGCAAAATCACTTTTTCCCAGCTGTCTTTGCCGGCTAGCTGCATCGGCATCACGGCGCCAGTGCCGCAATACACGAGCGGCTTGCCAGCGTAGCGGTCGTCGAAGATGATGGCCCCGTTCACGGTCGGCACGCCCGACTTGTTGCCGCCGTCCTCGATGCCCTTGCGCACGCCCTCAAAAATGCGGCGCGGGTGCAGCTGGCCGGTCAGCAACTCGCCTTCGTAATCGGGGTTACCGAAGCACAACACGTTGGTATTGAACAACAAGCGCGCGCCGCCGATGCCGGTAGCCAACGGGTCGCGATTGTTGCCCAAGATGCCCGTGATGGCCCCACCGTAGGGGTCGATGGCCGAGGGCGAGTTGTGCGTTTCGACCTTCCACACAAACAGCGACTCAGGGTTGATACGCACCGCGCCGGCGTTGTCCGAGAACACCTTGATGAGCCAGTCGTTGCCGTTGGCCCGCAGTTGACGGTCTACCTCGATGGTCGCGCCCTTGATGAAGGTCTTGAATAGCCCATCAATCTCTTCCTCCGCGCCCGTTTCCAGGTTCTTGTACTTGATAACGGCGCTGAATTCCTTGTGCTTGCAGTGCTCCGACCAGGTTTGGGCCAAGATTTCCAGCTCGCAATCGGTGGGGTCGGCGGGGAGGCCCAGCCCTACCCGCTCCTCGCGTAGACTAGCCTGGGCAAAGTGGTCGCGGATGGCCTGCATTTCGGGCAGGTTGAGCGCGTACACGTTGTCTTTGCTCAGTTGCAGCAGCTGCTCATCGCTGAGGCCCGCCAGCACGATGGTTTCGGTACGGGCATCGGCGCCGCCGCCGGGGCGCGGCGTAAAGTCGCGCACGCCATCGGCCACCGCACCTACTTCAAAGCGGTTAATCAGCTTGTTACCCAGCAGTTCTTCGGCTAGCCGGCGCAAGTCGGCAGCAGGCAGCTCATGCTCCACGAAGTACAGGCGCTTCGAGAAAATGTGCTGCGTGCGCGTGTCGATGGGCTCGTTGAGGAAGTCGCTGAGCGCATTCTGGGCCGAAGTACCCTCGTCGTCGGTCACGCCGGGGCCTTTGGCCACCAGGATGTAGCTTTTGAAGCCTTCCGGCGCGGCTACTTGGTCGATGGCGACGCTGTGCAGCACGGGGTCTTGCAAGCAGGCGGCGGCGAAGTCGGCCACCTGGCTTTCGGTGAGGCCGGGGTAGCGCACGGCGTAGAGCGCCGCGCTGCGCACCTGGCCGGTAGCTAGCCCCAGGTGGCGGGCCGCATCGGCGGCCACGCGCTGGCCGTCGCCGTCGTGGCGGCCGGGTTGCAGGGTAAGGAGGATGGAGTGCTGGGTGGTTTCCAAACGGGAAGGACGACCCACGGGCCGCCCGCTTAGGGTAAGCAATCGAGCGGCCGTTTGCCGCTAAGAAATAGCGCGGACTTTCAGTCCGCGACTGATGACTGGCGGACTAAAAGTCCGCGCTACTTGGCGTCCGGCCGACTGCCGGGCTTTACGGCCGGAATCCCGGCCAGACGTTCCGGCACCGCATCGGCCGCGAACACGGCCGCCTGCACCGGCAACAGCGCAAAGTTCGGGAAGGGAAGGTCAGCTTTCCCATTGGTACGGTCAATTAAAGAGGCCACCGCAAGCACTTCGACCCCCATTCCCTTCAATACCCGCGCTACTTCGAGGGTGCTTTTGCCGGTCGTAACTACGTCTTCGGCAATAACTACCCGCTCGCCGGGGCTCAGGGTGAAGCCGCGCCGCAAGGTCATTTCACCGTTGGCATCGCGCTCGGTGAAGAGCGAGGGCACGCCGAGCTGGCGGGCCAGCTCGTAGCTTACTACCACGCCGCCCATCGCGGGGCCTACCACCGTGTCGGGCACCAGGCCGGCCTCGCGCAGGCGCTGGGCCAGCACCGCCATCGCGGGCGCGGCCAGGTCGGGCTTGCGCAGAAAGCGGGCGCACTGCACGTAGGTATCCGAGTGCAGCCCCGACGAGAGCTTGAAATGGCCGTTCAGGAGCGCGCCCTCGGCGCGCAGCTGCGCTTCGAGGATGGCGGCGACTTCGGCGGCGGGGAGGTCGGGGGTGAGGTGCTTATTCATTAGTCAGAAAAACGTCTGTCATGCTGAGCCTACGAAGCATCTCACTCGCTTCGTGGCTGCTATAAAGGTTAGTGCGCCACGCGAGATGCTTCGCAAGCTCAGCATGACAATCGTATACAATCGTGATTTAAGCAGTTACCGAGCGGTGTTCATTAATCTCGTTCATCAGTTCCCGCGCCGCCGCTGCCGAATCATCCGCCTGCCAGATGCTGCGCGAGGCGTTAATCAGCAGCCCGCCGCCATCGGCAAACAGGCCGGCTTTCAGCACGGCCGCCAGGTCGCCGCCCTGCGCACCGATACCGGGCACCAGAAACCACTGTTTGGGGCACAATTGCCGCAGGCGGCCCAGCGCGGCCGCATCGGTAGCGCCGGCCACGAGGCCGATGTTGCCGTGGGTAGCGTCGAGGTCGGCGAGGAGCTGGGCGGTGAAATCACTCACGGGCTGGCCGCTGGCTAGCTGCGCCTCCTGGATGGGCGAGTGGTTGGAGGTCTTGGCCAGGGCAAATACGAACTTGCCGGGCCTAGCGAAGGGCACCACCGCATCGGCGCCCATGTAGGGGTTCACCGTCACGGCATCGGCCCCTAGCACGTCGTAGGCAAACTGCGCGTAGTGCATGGCCGTGTTAGCGATGTCGCCAAACTTGCCATCCAGAATAACCGGGATGCCATCGGGCACGCTCCGTATTACCTGGCGCAGCAGCTGCACCCCGTTGTCGCGGCTTAGGAAGAACGCCAGGTTGGGCTTGAAAGCGGCCGCATAAGGCGCGGTCTCGGCGATGACCTGCGGCAGGCGGCGCGTGATGTCTTCGTCCGAGCCAGTGGGGTCGAGGCCCACGCAAAGCAGCGTATTGGCCTGGGCAACGCGAGTGAGGAGCTTTTGCATAGGGTAGCGCGGGCTTTTAGTCCGCGATGGTTAGGCTTGGTTTGGCTAGGTCACTCGCGGACTGAAAGTCCGCGCTACGAATTGGGCAAAAACAAAAGCGCCCGGCAGAACCGGGCACTTCGCAGTCAAATACTTAGGTGATATTCTCGCATTTTACCCGGTTAGCTTTTTCGCAGGCGCTGGTTACGCTCACGCTAGCACGAGTACCGGCCGGGCACAAAAAAACCGCCTCAAGCGAATGGGGCGGCAATCGAAAAAACGCAGCAGAAACCGCAAAAACCGAATCGCAGGCCGAATGGAAAACAGCGTTAGCCGACCGGTCTTTCCGCAAAACGGCTTGTTTGGCCGTTCCGTGCTTCATCCACTGGTGGTTGATTGCGTTCACGGTGCAAAATTACCGGTTCTTCTTTTGGGCGCAAGGTTATGTTTCGCAAAAAACCTTTTAGCCGTTTTTTCGCAGTTTGCTTTTTCTGCGCTGCGCTAGGCGATTAGGCAGTTTTTACGGGATTAAAAAAATTTTACCACTTCCTGCTTATTTGCCGCAGCGAGTAAGCTTACCGTAACTTTGACTGTTTGTTTCGCAACTATGAAATATAGCTAACCATTCAGCCTGAATGCCTTGCGCACGAAAAAGCCCCACTGCTCCGGTCTGGAGCAGCGGGGCTTTTTTGATGTAGCACGGGCTTCGTCGTCAGCGTCCGACTTGCTGCACACGCGGGCTACAAAGCCCGCGCTACTTTATTTAAATGCCTCGTTGAGCACAGCGGCCAGGCGCACGCCGGCCTGCTGAATGCGCTGCTTCATGATGTCGGCGTGGGCCGGGTAGTAGCGGTAGTCGGGGTTGGGGTTTTTGGCGGCCTCGTCGTAGAGGCCGCTCGCGATGGTGTACGACTCAAACAGCCACTGGCCGGGGTCAGTGGTAGCCTGCCACTGCTTGCGCTGCACGTCGGGCAGGGCGCTGTATTGGTTGCCCATCTCGGTGTAGGTGAGGCCCTGGTAGTCGAGCAGGCCGCTGTCCCAGAGGCTGTGCAGGTTGGTATCCTTGCCCCGGTACGTCATTTTGATGTCGTTGCCGCCCTTGTCTTCGGCGCGGCCGGTGTGCATGGGCTGGTGAATATCGCCCACGATGTGCACTACGAAGATGAGCGCCTCGGCCCGCTGCTCGCGGGTTTTGCTAGGGTCCTTCATCTCCTTGATTTTGGCCAGCAGCACGTTGTAGGCGTTGGGGTTAGCCTGCGTTTTCACGGCTTGCAGGTAGGCGTCGTGGGCCAGGCCTAGCGGCGTGTTTACGTAGTGCCAGGGCGCGGTTTCCTTGAACTCGGGCAGGTAGCGCATCTCGTCGGGCTGGGTGCTCACGAGGGCCAGCGTTTGGGTGCCCAGCAAAGCCACCACCTCACGGCGGGCTTTTTCGGAGAGGTGGTGCTCGGCAATGATGCCGATGGCGCGGTGGCCTTCGACGCCCCACGCCCACAAGCGCAGCGGCAGCGCGGCCAGCAGGGCCAGCGCCAAAACTATTTTCTTCATTGATGCAGAACTAAAAGACCGGCAAGGACTTCCTTGCCGGTCAGGGGGCTGCAAATATAAGGCTAGCCAACGGGCTTGGGCTTGGGCAAAAACGTCGGTCCAGCTAGGGCCGGGCGGCTGGGCAAAAACCTGGAACCCGAGCGCAGTACCCTAGCCACAAACTGCTTAGGTACTAAGACAAACAATTGGCTTATTGGGTAGTCTTAGTACACACGGCGGCCAGCCGCCTCCACTCTTTCGCGCATTCATTATGAACATAGGCATTATTGGCGCTGGCCACATCGGCAGCGCCCTGGCCGTGCGGCTCACCAGCCTTGGCCACTCGGTACTTATCGCCAACTCGCGTGGCCCTGCAACACTGGGCGACGTGGCCCAAAAAACCGGTGCAACGCCCGTAACGGCTAAAGAAGCAGTTCGCGGCGCCGACCTCATCGTGGTGACTATTCCGCTGAAAAACATTCCGGACCTGCCCAAGGACCTTTTCGAGGGCGTACCCGCCGAGGTGCCGGTTATCGACACCAGCAACTACTACCCTATGCTGCGCGACGGCCACATTGTTGAGTTAGAAACCGGCGACCTCACCGAGAGCGAGTGGGTGCAGCAGCACCTGGGCCGCCCGGTAGTGAAGGTGTTCAACAATATTTACAGCGTGCACCTCGAGCAGAAAGGCCAACCCGCTGGCTCGCCCGGCCGCATTGCCCTGCCCGTAGCTGGTGATGAGGCCGCCGCTAAGCAGAAAGTGATGGCCCTGGTAGAAGAGTTGGGCTTCGACGCCGTGGATGATGGCAGCCTTCGCGAGTCGTGGCGGCAGCAGCCCGGCACTCCCGCCTACGGGGCCGACTTTTCGGCCGATAAGCTGCTGGACAACCTGGCTAGCCTGGGCAGCACGCGCACCCCCGAGCAACATGCCCAGTTTCTGGCGAACCACGCTGAGCAGGAAAAACAGATGCAGGCCCAGGGCATCAGGCTAAAGTAAGCAAAACCGGCTGAGCCGGCCTAGCATAGCCACACAATAAGCTCTTGCAAAAGAGCTTATTGTGTGGCTATATTTTTTAAAGCACCGGCCTGAAGCAGCAGTGAGTAAGCTCAGGCTTAGAACTCGACGTGCAGGCGCAGGGCCACCACGTGGATGGGCCCCTTACGGTCGTGGTTGTAGCCGGGGTTCACGGCCAACTGATAATCGGGCGTGATGGCGGCGTGGTACTTGGGGAAGTCGATGCTATAGTAGAGCTCCGTCACGAATTCGGGGGCGTAGTTGAGAGCTCCATCACCGAGCATGAAGCCGTAGCCGCCGGCGGCCAGGTAGTCGCGGTGGCCGGGCGAGAGGCCGTTGACCACGGCAGCCAGGCCGAGGCGGTCGGTGGCGCGGTGCCAGCGGGCGCCGGTGCTCACCAGGCCCA
This sequence comes from Hymenobacter sp. BT559, assembly GCF_017571525.1. GTDB lineage: Bacteria > Bacteroidota > Bacteroidia > Cytophagales > Hymenobacteraceae > Hymenobacter > Hymenobacter ginsengisoli. The sequence goes on from NZ_JAGETY010000001.1 coordinate 422,879, forward strand.
GGCAGGCGCTCTGGTCTACTTCGGTAAAGGCCCAGGTTTCGTTTTTGCCGTCGTTGTAGCTCAGGCGACCAAATACCCCCAGCTCGTGGCCCAACTCCTGCTCCATATTCAGGGCAAAACCCGACTTGCCGTGGCTAGGCCCCCGCACACTGATGATGCTAGGGTGCCCGTTGACGTAGGGCGAACTGACGGCCTGGTAATAGTTGCCCATAGCCGCCACGTTGTGGAAGCCCAGCACGCGCACCGTGCCCTGGTGGCCACGCAGGTGGTAGGTTTTGGTAATTTCCACGCTCTCGCCGTGGGCCTTCGCGTAGTCGTAGTCGAGCAGCGGGCCGTTGGCATAAGTAGGCAGCAGCGTCGAAGCTGCCCGCACCGCAAAGCCGGGCGTGATGTATTCGAGCACGCCGCCCACGGTGTAGCCGCGGGTGTTGGCCGGGTAGTCCCAGGCGCCGGCACTCATCAGGGTCCAGTTCATAAACTGGGTGCGCGGGTCGTGCGAGTAGCTGTTCTGGTCGAAGTAGTCGGCCAGGCACAGCTTGCCGGCCGTGATGCTGAAGTAGCGCACCGGGCGCGGCCCGCCCACCTGGTTGAGGTCGTCCTCATCGTCCACCGTTTCGGGGCCTAGCGCGAATCGCTGCTGCAAGTAGAGGCGCGCCAGGTAGAGCACCGGCTCGGGCGAGCCCACCCGGAAGGTTTCGCCATTGAGGGCGCCGCCCAGGCCCGAGGCGCTGCTGAGGCCGCTGCCACCCGATACTTCGGGGTTGAGGATGACGGTTGCATTTTTCCAGAGCTGGCGGCCCAGGTAGAGCGTAGTGGTGAGCGAAGTAGCGGCGCTTTCGCGGGGCCGCAGGCTGAGACTGTCGGTGTAGGGCGCCGTGAAGTTGGCGTGCCACTGCCGGATAATCGTCTGCTGGAAGTGCAGGCTCCAGCCGTGGTAATCATTAGGCTGGCCCTCATCTACGTGAATGGGCTGCTGGGCCGAAGCTGCTGCCGGCTGCTTGCCCGGCGTGGCCGACGAGGGCGGCGTCACGGCGCCCTGGCCGTAGGCCCGGCCCGCCAGGGCCAGCAGGCTAGCCACGGCAAATGCCCGCCAAGAGTAGAAATTCATCAACCAATCAAAAAAAGGGTGCAGGCAATACGCCCGGCAAAGGTAGGGCCGGGCCAGAAAAGGCTCGATTATTCACCTTATACTCATTTAGCTAACGCCGCTTATAACAGTGTGCCGTGTAAAAACGCGTAGGCCACGGTGAAGTAGATGACCAGCCCCGTCACATCGACGAGCGTGGCCACGAAGGGCGCCGACGACGTGGCCGGGTCGAAACCCACTTTCTTGAGCAGCAGCGGCAGCATGGAGCCCGCCAGCGAGCCCCACAGCACAATACCCACCAGCGCAAAGCCCACCGCCAGGGCCAGCGGCACCCAGTGCGGGCCGTAGTCGCGCAGGTGCAGGCCTTGCCAGAGCGCAATGCGGATGGTGCCCACAATGCCCAGAATCACCCCTAGCGCGAGGCCCGCCAGCAGCTCGCGGCGCATCACCTGCCACCAGCGGCCCACCGTCACTTCGCCCAGGCTCATAGCCCGGATAATGAGCGAGGTAGCCTGCGAGCCGGCATTGCCGCCCGAGCTGATAACCAGCGGCACGAATAGCGCCAGCACCACGGCCTTCTCAATTTCGCCCTCAAAAAAGCCCATGGCGGTGGCCGTAAACATCTCGCCCAGAAAGAGCACCACCAGCCAGCCGGCGCGCTTCTGCACCATTTTGAAGAGCGGAATCTGCAAATACGGCTCGTCGAGCGCTTCGGAGCCGCCAAGCTTTTGCATGTCTTCGGTGTCTTCGCGCTCACGCAGGGCCAGGATGTCGTCGAGGGTGACAATGCCCAGCAGCACGCCGTGGGCGTCGGTAACGGGTAGCGCGATGCGCTGGTGGCGGCGAAAATCGGCTAGGGCCTTTTCCTGGCTTTGCTGGGCGCTGAGGCACACAAAGCGGCGGTCCATAATGTCGCGCACGTGCGCCGTGGGCGGCTGCATCAGGAAGTCGCGGATATGAATATCATCCAGTAAAATACCCTTTTCGTCAACCACATACAGCATCGTCACCGTTTCGGCGCTGGCCCCGTGGCGGCGGATGAAGTCGAAAACGTCCGTCATGCTCCAGTCTTCGCGCAGGGCAATGTAGTCGGGCGTCATCAGCCGGCCCACGCTGTCGTGCGGAAAGCCCAGCAGCTCGAGTGTGATGCGACGCTGCTCGGGGGCTAGCCGCTCGACCTGCGTGCGCACAAACGCGGGCGGCAGGCGCTCGAAGAGGTTGGTGCGGTCGTCGGGGGCCATGTGGTTGAGCATGGCCGTGAGCTGCTCGGGCGCTAGCTGGCCCAGCAATTGGTTTTGGGCGCTCGGCGTGAGGTACTCAAACACCCGCGTGGCCTGCGCCAGCGGCAGCAGCCGAAACACAATGAGCAGCTCGGCCACCGGCTGGTGGTCGATGAGGTGCGCCAGGTCGGGCGCGGCCAGGGTAGGCAGCAGCTGCTTCAGGCCCCGAAAATCGTGGCGCGCCAGCAAGTCGTGCAGCTTATCGGCGGTAGTAGTGGGGGCGATAGAAACCATAAGAGCGGGCAAAACCTCCGTTTTGCCCGCTCTTACGCAGCGACACTTTAAAATGATGTACCTAACAGGTAATCAAGCAATAACTCACCAAATCTTCACCCGCGCCGAATCCGGGATGTAAAGCTTCTGGCCGGGCTTCACGCCAAAGGCATCGTAGAAGGCAGGCACGTCGGCCATCGGGCCGTTCACGCGGTACTGGGCGGGCGAGTGCACATCGGTGAGCAGCTGCGAGGCTAGGGCCTCGTCGCGCACGTGCATCTGCCACCCTAGCGCGTAGCCCAGGAAGTAGCGCTGCACGGGCGTGAGGCCGGCTACTTTCTTGCCCTCCTTGTACTCCTTGGTTTTCTTAAAAGCATCGAGGCCGATGACGATGCCGCCGAGGTCGGCAATGTTTTCGCCGGCCGTGGCCTTGCCGTTGATGTGCATCGAGTCGAGTAGCGTGTAGTGGTTGAACTGCCGCACAATCACGTTGACGCGCTGGTTGAAGCGCTTGCGGTCGTCCTTGCTCCACCACTCGTGCAGGTTGCCGTGGGCGTCGTACTGGCTGCCCTGGTCGTCGAAGCCGTGGGTGAGCTCGTGGCCGATGGTGCTAGCCCCGGCGTAGCCATACACCAGCGCGTCGTCGGCGTCGGCGTCGAGCAGCGTGGGGATGGCGAAGGCGGCGGCGGGCAGCACAATCTCGTTGTTGCTGGGGTTGTAGTAGGCATTATACGTCTGGGGCGTCATGCCCCATTCGGTGCGGTCTACGGGCTTGCCGAGCTTGTTGAGCTGGTAGTTATACTGCCACTGGTTGGCGCGCATCACGTTGGCGGCCAGCGGGCTGCGGTCAATTTTCAGATTAGAATAATCTTTCCACTTGGTGGGGTAGCCCACCTTGGGCATAATGGCCTTGAGCTTCTGCTGGGCCACTACTTTGGTGGGCGCGCTCATCCAGTCCACGTTCTGGATGTGCTGCGAGAACGACGACATCACGTTCTTCACCAAGGTGTCGTAGCGGGCCTTGGCTTCGGGCTTGAAGTACTCTTTCACGAAAAGCTGGCCTAGCGCGTCGCCCAGGGCATCCTCCTCCATGTCGAGCACGCGCTTCCAGCGGGGGCGCATGGCTTTGGCGCCGCGCAGCTGCGTGCCGTAAAACTTAAAGTTCTCATCCACAAACGGCTGGCTGAGCGTGGGCGCGTACTCGCGGGTTAGCTGCCAGGTGAGGTAGGCTTTCCAATCGTCGACCGGCTTGGTTTTCAGGAGCTGGCCCACCGTTTGGTAAAACTCGGGCTGGCCTACAATCACCGTATCGACCGCGGTGGCCCCTAGCTGGCCAAACCACGACTTCCAGCTCACGCCGGGCGTCAGCTTGTCGAGCTGGGCCAGGGTCATTTTGTTGTAATTCTTGTACGGGTCGCGCAGGTCAGCGAGCTTGCGCGACGACTTGGCAAGGGTCGTTTCGAGCGCCATCACCTTGCCAGCGTTGGCGTTGGCCATGGTCGAATCCTGGCCCAGCAGCTTGAAGATGCTGGCCACGTGCCGCACGTAGGCGCGGCGGATATTCTTGGTGCGGGTATCGGTGTTGAAGTAGTAATCGCGGTTGGGCAGGCCCAGGCCGCTTTGGTAGAGGTACAGCGCCATCTTGTCGCTGTTTTTCTCATCCTGGTTCACGCGGGGGCCGATGAGCGCACGCACCCCTAGCTGGATTTCGTGGGCTACCACACCCGGCACGTCGGCCGCCGTTTTGATGGCCGCGATGCGGTCTAGTTCGGGCTTGATGGGCGTGTAGCCCAGCTGGTTGGCCTTTAATGAGTCGATACCCACGGCCCAGAAGTCGCCGATTTTCTGCTGGTTGCTGCCGGCTGCGGCATTGGCCTTGGCGGCTTCTACGCTGGTGGCGCGCAGGCGGCCATACACTTCCTTCTGCACCTCAATGCCGATGCCCGAGTTGCTCTCGGAGGCCGGAATCGGGTGGTTTTTAATCCAGGTGCCGTTGGCGTAGCTGAAAAAGTCGTCGCCCGGCGCCACGGTCGTGTCGAGGGCGGCGCGCAGCAGGTCGGGCTGCTTGCCCGCGCCCGAGGAAGTGGAGGAAGAGTTGCAGGCCGTAGCCAGGGCGGCCAGCAGCGGCAGCGCCAACAGATTTTTATTCATTTGCGAAAAAAGGAAGAGCTTAGCCAGAAGCGCCGCAATAGTAGCGCCGCGCGGGCCACAGTAGCTAACGGTCGGTGCTTTGCGTAGGACGGTTGCACCGCCACTAGCCCCTTCTCCGCGCCCATGACGCTTCCGCACCTGCTTTTGCTCAATTTTGCGCTGGCGGCCTACCTCACGGGCGTTATTTGGGTGGTGCAGCTGGTCACGTATCCGGCGTTCTTGCTGGTGGGCAAAGGGGAGTTTGGCCGCTACCACGCCGCCCACACGCGGGGCATGGGCTGGGTGGTGGGCGCCCCCATGGTGCTGGAGCTGGCCCTGGCCGCCTGGCTGGCCTGGGCGGCCTACCCTAGCTGGGGCGCGGGCCGGGCGCTGGGCCAGCTGGCGCTGGTGGTGGCCGTGTGGCTGGCCACGTTTTTTATTGCCGTGCCCTTTCACAATCGGCTCGAAGCCGGAGGCTACAACTACGTAGCGCTCGACGGCCTGGTGCGCACTAATTGGCTACGCACCCTGGCCTGGACGGCCCGCGCGGTCTGGCTAGGGTGGTGGTTGTGGCAGTTATCCACGTATTCGCTGCCAATCGTTCCCAACATTCGGGCCATCGCGCCGTAACTTGCGGCCTAAAATCTGGCTTACCTGTATGATGATGAAACGCTTCCTGCCCGCGCTGCTAGCCTCAGCGGCCCTCACGCTGACCCTGGCCGCCTGCAGCTCGCCCGACGGCAACCCCACTTCGACCGAAGACGACGTAGCCACTGCCCCGCTGCCGCCCCTGCCGGCGGCCGTAGATACCACGGGCGGCAAAAAAGCCCCCGCGCCCGCTGCCAACAGCGTGATGCGCGAGTTGAGCGCCCCCAATGCTACGGAAGACATCAAAAAGATGCAGCCCCAGATGTAACTCGCAGCTTTACACCGAGTTACCTACTTTCACAGATTCTAGCCCCTACCCGTTGGGAGGGGCTGAAGCCTGCGCTTCGAAGTTGCCTGGCAGCTTGGGGGCGCAGGCTTTTGCGCAGCTAGCCTTTCCTATTTTTTATGACCTCCTCCCCCACCCTGCGGCGCGGCCGCGAAGAAGACTTACCCCGGGTGCTAGCCCTCATCCAGGAGCTGGCCGCCTATGAGCGCGAGCCCGACGCCGTGACCAACACCCTCGAAATGATGCGCCACGACGGCTTTGGGCCCGCGCCGATTTTCGGTTTTTTTGTGCTTGAAAACGGCGACGACCTTATCGGGCTAGCCCTCTTTTATACCGGCTACTCGACCTGGAAGGGCCGCATGCTTTACCTCGAAGACCTGGTCGTGACCGAGGCCGCCCGGCGCGGCGGCTACGGCCGCCGGCTCTTCGACGCCGTGGTGGCCGAGGCGCAGCGCACCGGCGCCCAGCGCATGAAGTGGCAGGTGCTCGACTGGAACGAGCCGGCCATCGCCTTCTACAAAAAGCTGGGCGCCACCGTGGAGGGCGAATGGCTGAACGGCAACCTCAGCGCCGACGACCTGCAGGCCTACCACTTTGCGGAGAGCAGCGAGTAGTAGACAAAACTGCCTGTCGTGGCGAGCCGGCTCGCCACGACAGGCAGTTTTGTCTACGCATTAGCCTACGCCTTACAGCCTGACCAATTTGATACTATTGCTGCCCTGGTCGCTGGTGAGGCGCAGAATGTAGAAGCCCGGCCGCAGGTCGCTTACGTCGAGGGTAAGCACGTTGAGGCCCGCTGGCACGGCAATGCGCTGGCCCCGGTGGTAGCGGCCCAGCTCGTCGTAGAAGCGCAGCACGAGGTCGCCGGCGGCCGCAGCCGGGTAAGCTAGCTGCAGCTGATTGCCGGTGATGGGGTTTGGGAAGGCTTGCGCGCCGGCTACGGCATCGGACAGCAGTGGCAGCGGGGCGGCATAGTCGATGCTGCCATCGGGGCGGCGCAGGCCCAGCCGATAGTAGTGCAGGCCGGTGACCGGGCGCGGGTCGGCCAGGGTATATTGGCCGCTGGCTAGCCCGGCGCTGGCACTAGCTACGGCCTGCCAGCCCCCGCTGGTGGCCGTAGTGTCGAGGCCCGCGCTACGTTCCAGCACAAAACCAGTAAGAAAGCACTCGGCACGGGTGCTAAAGCTAACGGTTGGCACGCCCGCTACCAGGCTGCTCGTCAGCGCCGTGAGCGGCGCCGGCAGCATGGGCGCCCCGCCGCACCCACGGTTGCGGAAGCTGCGGGTGCGCAGCACCAGGCGCCCGCCCGCAATATCCGACGTGGGGCTAAGGGTGCGCAGGTTGGCGCTGGCCACCACGCCGTAGTGCATAATGGCGCCCGGCCGGATGAGGTGCGTGAGCTGCTGGGCGTGCCCCAGCTCGTGCACGGCTACCGACTCAAAATCGTATTGCCCCGGCCCCGCTAGCCCCGGCCCAAACTGAAAAGGCAGGCTGGTAGTGAATTGCTGGTCGATTTCATTGACGTAGAACACCACCTGGCCCTGGGCATTATAACAGCCTTGGTAATAAGACGTAGTGCGCCCCAGCACCCGCGCTGGCAGCGTGCCATCGTCGAAGGCCACCACGTTGTTATTGTCCGAGGCAATGGCGTTGCTCGTGACGCTGGCGCCCAGCTCCCAGTTGACGCCCGTGGCGCAGCGCCACTGCGTGAGGCCGCGCTGCCAGGCCGCGCCCGCCGCTGCATTGGTGCTAAAATTGGGGCTGAAGTGAAAGGTCAGGCCGCCCGTGGCATTGGTAGCAATGTGGTTGGGGCGGTCGGTAAACGTGCCAGCCGTATTATCGACATTACTGAGCGCGTAGACGATAGTGAGCGTAGCGGCCGAGGTAGTTGAGGTACCGTCGTTGGTCGTTACGCCGACGACGCCCGTGCCGGCGGGGTGGCCGTTGCTGGCCAGCGAGGGCACCAGCACCTGAATCTGGGTATCGGTCCAGCTCAGGTAGTCGCGGTCGAGGGCGCGGGTCGTGGAGGTACCTCCGTCATCCGCATTGCGAAAATCGACGCCGCCACTGCCCCGGCTAGCCCCAAAGCCGCTACCCCGAATGGTGAGCACCGCCCCCGTGCCCGCCGTGGTTTGGGTGGGGCTAAAAGCCGTGATGGCCGGCGCCAGAACCCGCTGAGTAGCGTTTGCGGCCGCCGTGAGGCTGGCGACGTGCCGGGCCGCCGCTGCCAGCCGCAGGTTGGCGCGCAGCACCTGCGGCGGCTGGCCGCTGAGCTGCGCCGTTTGCTGGCTAGCCTCGGCCCAGCTGCCATAGGGCCGCGCGGGCTCGGCGGCCGTGCCCTGGGCCAGGTTGTAGGTGATGAGGCCCTGGCTGGAGGCATACGCCGCGTAGCCCGGCGCCACCCCGGCCCAGGGGGCAGGTACCAAAAAGAAAATACCCTGCTGGCCCACCGGCTGCGGGCGCAGGGTATTGGTGAGGTCTTGCCGGGCCAGGCCTACCTGGCCGCCTTCTACCAACAGCGGCAGCGCAGCGGTGTCGGGCAGGGCGCCTTTCAATACCCGAAATACGCGCAGACGCTGCCGCGTAAAAATGCGAGCATGGTGGGCATCCCACTCGCCGCGGGCATCGAGTACTTCGGCTTCTACAATAAGGCTGGCGGCTTTCACGCGCTCAGACGCGCTTAGGGGCAGTAGCAAGCAGGGCAGTTGCTGGGCCGCCACTCGCCCGCTTATACCTGCCAGCAGCAACCCTAGCAGCCAGCCCCGCCATTGAATAGAAAAGTGCATACGCGAATGTACCGCCACCTATCGCAACGTATGGCTTCAGCGCCAGCATCTTCGGCACGTTTTGTGAAAACACCGTGAGCCGTTGGCCTCCATTTGCGTATTACTACTTTCTCCCCACTCTGGTGGCCCGGCCACCCATCGCCAGGGCCAGCTTTCTTTTTTATGCAACGTCTTCTTATTCTTGCCTGCAGCCTCCTGATGGCCCGCATGTGCTCGGCCCAAGCACAAGGAACTCCTTCGGCCGCCCACCCCACTACCGCGGCTCACCCCTGCGGCACGTTTAATGGCCGCGTGATGGCCAGCGACAAGCCCCTGGCCGGCGCCAGCATTTTTGTGAAGGGTACCAGTATTATTCTTATCACCAACGAGGAGGGCTTTTTTACGCTGCCCGCCTCCGTGGTTAATTTTCCGACCCTAGCCGTAAGCGCGGCCGGCTACGCGCCCCAAGATTTCACGTACACCTCTTGCGTGCCCGCGACCCTCGAAATGGAGCTGCTACCGGGCACCCGCATCAAGCAGCACGGCAAGCGCAAGGGCTTTATCATGAAAACGGGCTCGTAGTGCCCCTAGCCATGCCGCCCGCCAATGCTTTCGTGATAAGCCGCAGCTTTCGGCTGCCGGGCCTGGGCTTGCTGGTGCTGCCGGTTTCACCCGTGCCGCCGTGGCTGGCCAGTGCCGACCTGCACACCGCGTGGCCGCTGTGCTTGCAGCGGCCGGGCCAGCCGCCCCTGCCCCTCACGGCCACTGTGGAAGAAATAGCTCCGGCCGATGGACTACCAACCCGCGCCCTCTTGCTTGAGGCCGACCTTGGCGGCTTGCTGCTACCAGGGGCCTGGCTTCTGCCAGAGCCAAATTGATGCTAATTAAGCAGTTGCTTTCCTGCTGGCAGTTGTTCAACGTGTCCCAGTAGCTGTGCTGCGCCCCACTAGCTGCCGGGTAAGGCTCAGCTTGCGGCCGGGCTTGGCGGCTGCAGGCCTCTTACTAAACGCTACCATACGTAACATAGCCATAACATTGCCCCGGCAACTGGCCGTAGAAAGCCCCTATTAGCTGTTTTTCTACGCTCATGGCTTCTCCCCTGCATCAGCTGCCCGCCCGGGCGCCCCACTCGCATACCCGCATTCATGTGGTAGTCGAGACACCCAAAGGCAGCCGCAACAAGGTCGCGTTCGACCCCGAGCTTGGCACCTTCAAGCTCAAAGGCGTGCTGCCTGAGGGCCATAGCTTTCCCTACGATTTTGGGTTTGTGCCCTCGACCAAAGCCGCAGACGGCGACCCGCTTGACGTGCTGCTGCTACTCGATGCACCCGCTTTTCCGGGCTGCCTGGTCGAAGCCCGGGTGCTCGGGGCCCTCGAAATAGAGCAGCACGAAACCGACGGCACCGTGCAGCGCAACGACCGCCTACTGGCCGTGGCGGCTGACTCGCGCGAGCACAAAAGCCTGCACACCCTGGCCGATTTGTCGCCCGATATGCTGCACGAGATTGAGCATTTCTTTCACTCCTACAACGAGGCCAAGGGCGGCGAGGTGAAGGTGCTGCGGCGCGTGGGCCCCGAGCGGGCGCACGAGCTGCTCACGCAGGCGCTCAACCCGGCTTAACGGACAGCAGCTATGGCAGACCTGTTGGACTTCCTTTTTGGCCCGCATGCCGACTCGCATACCATCACGGCGGTGCAAATGACGACCCGGGCCATTATCGTCTTCTTCGCGGCGCTGACGTTGCTGCGGCTATCGGGCCCGCGCACATTTGGCGGCAGCACGGCCTTCGATATGGTGGTTAAGATTATGCTAGGGGCCATTTTGAGCCGGGCGGTGGCGGCAGCGTCGCCCTTTTGGGGCACGCTGCTGGCAGGCCTGGTGTTTGTGCTGCTGCACCGGGGGCTAGCGTGGGCCTCGTATCACTCCGACTGGGTGGGCAAGCTGGTGAAAGGCCAGGTGTACGTGCTGGCCGAAAAAGGCCAACCCAATGCCGAACAGCTGCATAAGCTCAAGCTCAGCGAGAAAGACCTGCGCGAGGGCCTGCACGAAAACGGCAACGTAGCCGAGCTAGCCGACACTGAAGCCGTGTATCTGGAGCGCGACGGCAGTATTTCGGTGGTCAAGAAAAAAGACTAGCTCCTAGCGCTGCACCCAGCAAAAAAGGCCGCTTTCCCGACATAAAAATTCGGGAAAGCGGCCTTCTTCAAGTCAGCAGCTAGTGCTAGCCCAGCTTCTTGTAGCGCACGCGCTTGGGCTCCACGTCGCCGAGGCGCTTGCGCTTGGCTTCCTCGTAGTCGGTGAAGTTGCCTTCAAACCACACCACTTCTGAGTCGCCCTCAAAAGCCAGAATATGGGTGGCTAGCCGGTCGAGGAACCAGCGGTCGTGCGAGATAATAACGGCGCAGCCGGCGAAGTTTTCCAGCGCGTCTTCCAGGGCCCGAATGGCGTTCACGTCCAGGTCGTTGGTGGGCTCGTCGAGCAGCAGCAGGTTGGCGCCCTGCTTCAGGGTCATAGCCAGGTGCACCCGATTTTTCTCACCACCCGACAGCGTACCCACTTTCTTTTCCTGGTCGCCACCCCCAAAGTTGAACTTGCTGACATAAGCCCGCGAGTTTACCGGCCGGCCGGCCAGCAGCATGGTTTCAGTGCCACCCGTGATGGTGTCGAACACCGACTTGCTGCCGTCGAGTGAGTCGTGCTGCTGGTCGATGTAGGCCGTTTGCACCGTGGGACCTACCACGAAGGTGCCCGCGTCGGGCTGCAGCTGGTCGGTTATCATGCGGAAAAGCGTGGTCTTACCCGCGCCGTTGGGCCCGATGATGCCCACAATGCCGCCCTGCGGCAGCGAAAAGCTCAGGTTTTCGAATAGTAGCTTGTCGCCAAAGGCTTTGCGTAGCCCTTCGGCCTCAATCACTTGTGCGCCCAGTCGCGGGCCGTCGGGGATGAACAGCTCCAGCTTCTGCTCCTTGTCCTTGGCTTCTTCGCCGGCTAGCTTCTCGTAGTTGGCCAGGCGCGCCTTGCCCTTGCTCTGGCGGGCTTTGGGCGACATGCGCACCCAGTCAAGCTCGCGCTGTAGGGTCTTGGCGCGCTTGCTCTCGGTGTTTTCTTCCTTAGCCAGTCGGTCGGTTTTTTGCTCCAGCCAGCTGCTGTAGTTGCCTTTCCATGGAATACCCGAGCCGCGGTCGAGCTCCAGAATCCACCCGGCCACGTTGTCGAGGAAATACCGGTCGTGGGTTACGGCGATGACCGTGCCTTTGTACTGCTGCAGGTGCTGCTCCAGCCACAGCACGCTTTCGGCATCGAGGTGGTTGGTAGGCTCGTCAAGCAACAGCACGTCAGGCTCTTGCAGCAGCAGGCGGCACAAGGCCACGCGGCGCTTCTCGCCACCCGAGAGGTTACCAATCACGGCCTCCTGCGGCGGGGTACGCAAGGCATCCATGGCGCGCTCCAGCTTGCTGTCGAGGTTCCAGGCGTCGAGCTGGTCGAGGCGCTCCTGCACGGCGCCCTGGCGCTCGAGCAGCTTGTCGAAGTCGGCGTCTTCGGCGCCAAAGGCTTCGTTGATTTCGTCAAATTCTTTGAGCAGCGCCACCGTTTCGGCCACGCCTTCTTCCACTACCTCGCGCACGGTTTTGCTAGGGTCGAGCTGGGGCTCCTGCTCGAGGTAGCCCACCGAGTAGCCCGGCGACCACACCACCTCGCCCTGAAACTGCTTGTCGACGCCAGCAATAATTTTCAGGAGGCTCGACTTACCCGAGCCGTTGAGGCCGAGCACGCCGATTTTGGCGCCATAAAAAAAAGAGAGATAAATATTTTTGAGAACTTGCTTCTGGGGCGGGTAAATCTTGCTTACCCCGGCCATGCTGAAAATAATGGTCGGCTGGTCGGACATGAGAATACAGAGAAAGAATGGGCGGAAGTCTACAAAGCTACCGCGTAAAAGCAGCTTAAGCGGATACTATCGACCCGAAAAAAGACCAATCAGCTAGCCCGGAAAACAATGATTTTACTCCCTTCCCGTTGGCAAGCCGCCTTTGGCCGGAAACCTAAATGCGCCAATGCCGTCCTGCTAAGCGGGCGCAACCAGTTTTGCGCGTAAACTTGTAATTCATTCCCCTAACACGTTCGGGGCCGACTGCCGCGCTTGCCGACGTTTTTGCCTCACTCTATCTTTCCCATTCCCCAATGGAACTCACCGACCACCCGCTCACGGAAGCTCGCCGCTATGGCTACGTGGAAGACGGGGGCGTGTGGCTGCGCCCAGTTTTGGGCCAGCCAGCCCGCCGCATCGGCCAGGTAAAAGACACCGACGACGATGCGCTGCGCTACTTCGCCCAGCGCTACGAAGCCTTCCGAACTAAAATCGACGAGCTATTACAGCGCCTGCAAGCCGCTGATAATCAAGGGTCTTTCCTAATGAAGCTGCTACACCTGCAGGAGCAGACTAAGCGGCACGATGGCCTCGGCGACTACGAGAGCCTGCATCGCCGCCTCAAGGAGGCCGAAGAGCAGCTTAATGTATCGGTGGCCCGCAACCGCGAAAAGAACCTGGCCACCAAAATCAGCCTCATTGCCCAGGCCGAAGCCCTGCGCGATACCGTGGAGTGGATTTCGGCCAGCGAAACCGTGAAGGACCTGCGTCAGGCCTGGCTCAAAACCGGCCCCGTCGACAAAGCCCTCACCGAAGAGCTGGAAACCCGCTTTCACGGCGCGGTGCAGGAGTTCTTCGACCGCCGCAAAGCGTTCCAAAGCGACCGCAAGGCCATGGCCCGCCGCACCGTGGAGCGCTATCGCGACCTGGTGAACCAAGCCGAAACGCTCAAAAACTCCGACCAGTTTGAGGCTACCTCAAGGCAGCTCAAGCAGTTGCAAACTGCCTGGCGCGAAGTAAACGGCACCTTGCCCAAAAAGCAGGCGGCCGAGCTGTGGACCAAATTTCGGGCGGCCAACAACCACTTTTTCGAGCGCCTCAAAAAGCACATCGAGAGCCAGCGCCCAGTAGAAGTACGCCCCGGCGCGGCCCCCGGCTCGCCCGAGGAAAGCCTGCTGCGCAAGCGCGAGCTGGCCAAGCGCGCCGAGGCCCTCATTGCCCTGCCGCCCAACCAGGGTGTGACGCAGGCCAAGGCCTTGCAAGCCGAGTGGAAGCAAAGCGGAGCCGTGCGTGGACCCGAAAGCGACCAACTGTGGCAGCGCTTTATGCTGGCCTGCGACAAGGTGTTTGAGATGAGTGCCCTGGACTACTACCTGCGCAAGCGCCAAGCCGAAGGGGCGGCCCCGCTAGCCCCCGCCGAGCGCGCCCAGGCAGCTACTACGGCCTTACGCAAGTTTATCGAGAGTGACCGCCAGGAGCTGGCCACGCTCAAGGACAACCTGGGCAAACTAAACAGCTCGGCCGCCAACGACCAGTTTCGGCAGTTGCTGCAAGGAAAAATCCGCACCTTCGAGCGGAAAATTCAAACAAAAACTGAGCTCATTGCCCTTTTTCAACTCCCAATTACCGGTTAACCTTACCGCTGGCGCTTGCGTAGCGGCGGAGCAACTTATATTTAGCAACCTTTTTTCACGTCTTTCTAACTTTAGACCATGTACTGGACTCTCGAACTCGCTTCCTATCTGGAAGATGCGCCCTGGCCCGCCACCAAAGACGAACTAATTGACTTTTCTATCCGCTCAGGCGCCCCGATGGAAGTGGTTGAAAACCTGCAAGGTCTGGAAGATGATGGCCAACCCTACGAGAATATCGAGGAGGTATGGCCCGATTATCCAACCAAGGAGGACTTCATGTTCAACGAGGACGAATATTAGGTCAGTTGCCCGGCAGTAGTGAATAGCTATCAATTGTAAATCAGTCACAATTGCCTTCTACCCACTGCTCACTGGTCATTGAAAACTTAATCGCGGGGTACCCCAACCGGGTGCTGCTCCGCGATTTTTCGTTGCTATTACCTAGTGCGCCCACTTTTGTGGCCGTGCTAGGGCATAATGGCGCCGGCAAGACTACCCTTTTCCGGGTGCTTACGGGGCAGCTGCCCTACCAGGGCTCGGTGCGGCTGGGTGGGCCCGAGGAATTGCGCACCTTGCGCGGCCCGGCGCTGGCACGGCGGCTGGGCTACCTGCCCCAGCGCGGGGCGCTTGATTTTGGCCTGGCCGTGCGCGAGTTGGTAGTGATGGGCCGCTACCGCCACCACGGCCTGTTGAGCACCTACGGCGCTGCCGACTATGCCCTTGCCGACGTGGCCCTGGCGGCCGTAGGCGCCAGCCACCTGGCCAGCCAGGATTTTCGCCAGCTGTCGGGCGGCGAGCAGCAGCTGGTGTGGCTAGCCCAGCTCAGCTTGCAGGAGGCGCCGCTGTACCTGCTCGATGAGCCTACGCAACAGCTCGACGTATATCATCGGCGGCGCGTGTTTGCGCTGCTAAGCAACTGGGTAACAGCTGAAGGGCACACTATTTTGTGCAGCACCCACGACCTGGATAGCCTAGCCGACATGCCGGGCTTTTTGCTGAATTTATCGCGGGCGCAGCCACATTTGGTGGCCATCAGTGCCGAGGCCGTGCGGGCCGAGCGGGAGTTTTTGGAGCAACCAGCAGCACGAACTTCGTAGTTCGCCGCCTCGCACCGCTAGGGTCATTTCAGGTCGCGAACTGCCCGGTTTGCGTTACTGCCGTTGGCCCGGCCGGCCCCGCAACACGTGTCCAATAGAGCGCATAAACGGCCCTGGCGACACCGAATTCATAATGCGCAGGTTGTCGGCCCAGCCGGTTTTTTCGTCCAAGAACCGGAAGATGCGCTGCACCGGGTTGCGCTCGAAAAGCTGGCGAAATAAGTCGCGGGTCGTTTCCCCCTGCCGCTGCATAATGTCGAGCAGCAGCGTATCAAAGAGCCGGAACTGCCATTGGTCGCCCGTGGCATCTGGTGGCGGCTGGCCGGTGGCTGCCAGCGCCGCCACTAGCCGCGCCGACTGCGCCTGAATGCGGCGGAAGGCGTAGCCAGTACTCGGCTTGGCCCGCCCGGCCCGGGTACCTACGTTGATGATATGGGCGCCTACCCTGGCTTGCAGCGGGTGGTCGGTCATCGGAATAGCGCCGACCTCTTCTGCTTCGATGCGGTATTCTGCCTTGGCCAGCCCTAGCGTATTTGCCAAGTATTCGGCAATATAACCTTCGTAGTCAGCCTTTTGCAGCACCAGCGCCGAGAATAGAGTATACTCGACCAGGGCCCGGCGCGCACTGAAAGGCAACACGTACATAAAGCGCGCTTCGTGGTGCTGCTCGCCCCGGAAATCCATAAACTCGACCACTTCGGGGTCGAAGACGTCGCGTGTGGTTTCAATTTCCCAGCCTACAAAGTGCTGGAGCAGGTAGCGGTAGTTGTAGGGCTGCGGCTCGATGACGGGCGGACGGCTGTCGAAGGCGTACTGCGCCGTGAACTCTTGCCCGGCCTCGGTGCGTGCCCGCACCCCACTGAGCGTGTTTTCTAACGCCACTACCTTAGCGCGCACTACGGTAAACTGCGCGGGCAAGCCTGCCAGTGTTTGCTGCACAAATTGGTAAAAATCCAAGCCACGGATAGTTCGGTAGCGGTACTTTTTAAGCTCGGCAACCTGCGCGAAGCCGGGGCTGCGGAAAGCTATTTTGCGCCACTCGCCCGCGGCGAGGCTGTCGAAGGGGGTAGGCTCATCGGCCCAGTAAGACCAGGTGCGGTCGTTCTGGTTTTTGGCCTCAGGCTCAAGCAGGAGCACCCGCTTGCCGGCCAGGCGGGGCTCCTGAGCCAGGTGGTAGGCCAGGCTAAGGCCGGCGGCCCCACCACCCACTAGCAGATAGTCGTAGGCAAGCGCAGAAACCGAAGGCTGAGGCATACCGCAAAGATGCGACGCACAATACGCTTTGCTGATTTAGTGTTAGGTTCGTAGTCGCAAGTCTTTGTGTAGCTTCAAACTAGTATTTATTCAGTATTGCCCAGTGCTTTTTTGCGACTGGCCTATTCTTACGCTATGAACCTAAATTCGGTGCTCTTTTTTCTGCCGGCCACGGCTATTGGCCTGCTGGCTGCCCCGACCGCCCAGGCCCAAACGGTGCTCTGGGCTGCCAAGGTGGAAGGTGTGTCGTCGCAAAAAGCCAAAGGCAAGGAGCCTTTCGCACCCGAAAAGGTGCTGGGCGAGCCCAACGCCCAGCCGCTAGGCCAAATCAGCAACGAGGCCTGGATTCCGGCCAAAGATGGCTCGAATGAGTTTATCGAGGTGCGCTTTGCCAAGTCGCTCATTGCGCAGCAAGTCACGGTAATTGAGAACTTCAATCCCGGCTCGGTTACCAAAATCGAGCTGATTGATATCAAGGGCGAGCACCACGAGGTGTATACCAACAAGAACCCCGGGCCCCTGCCCGAGGCTTACCGTACGCTACAGGTCAAGTTCAAGCCCGAGAAGTACCGCACCATCGGCGTGCGCGTGACCATGAACACGGCCAAGGTAGATGGCGTGAACCAGATTGACGCCATCGGCATTGCCAATGTGGACGTGCAGATGGTGAAGCAGGATTTTAAGAATCCGACCAAGACCGATGTCGAAACCGTGCAGATGGACTCGACGCTGAAGAATCTGGGGCCCAGCGTAAATAGCAAGTACGTAGATACCCACCCGGTGATTTCGCCCGACGGGCGCACCATGTTTTTTGCCCGGCAATTTCACCCCGGCAACCGGGGCGGCACGCGCGACCCGCAAGACATCTGGTACTCGAAGCTGGTAAGCGGCAAAAACCAAAGCTGGAGCCTGGCCAAAAACCTGGGCACCCCGCCCAACGGCCCCGAAGACCCCAATGGGCTAGCCTCGGTATCGGCCAACGGCCAGGTGGCCTTGCTCATCGGCGTGTACGAAGATGGCTTTATGCAGCCCAAAGGCTTCAGCCTGAGCCGGCACACGCCCGGCGGCTGGAGTGTGCCGCAAAAAGTGCCGATTGACAACTTTATCAACAAAGACCCCGAGCACATCGACGGCTTTCTGTCTACCTCGGGCAAGGCGTTGCTGATGGCCGTGGAGCGCCCCGATGGCCAGGGCGGGCAGGATATTTTTGTGAGCTTCCCGAAGCCCGTGCCGGTGGGCGAGCAGCCCGACCCCAAGCGGGTGACGCAGTGGACCAAGCCTGTCAGCCTGGGGCCCAACATCAACACGCCCGGCGCCGACTTTGCGCCATTCCTGGCTTCCGATGAAAAGACGCTCTACTTCGCTTCAGAAGGACACGGCGGCTACGGCAAGAGCGATATCTTTTACTCGAAGCGCCTCGACAGCACCTGGACCAAGTGGAGCGTGCCGCGCAATCTGGGCCCGGTAGTAAACTCGCCCGACTTTGATGCCTACTACACCGTATCGGCGGCCGGCGACAATGCCTACCTCGTGTCGACCCGCAATGGCATCGATGGCTCGAAAGATATTTTTCGCATTGCGCTAGCCCCCGCCTTCAAGCCTGAGGTGGTGACGCTGGTGCAGGGCAAGGTGCTCGATGCCGTGACCAAAAAGCCCATCCGGGCCATTATTCACTACGAAAACCTGGTGACGGGCGAAGAAATCGGCGTAGCCGAGTCGTCGCCGGTAGATGGCTCCTATACCATTGTGCTGCCGGCCGGCGTGCAATATGGCTACCGCGCCGAGGCCGTCGATTACATCGCAGAGAACGCCAGCCTCGACGCCACCTCGGCGGATAAATACTCGGAGAAAAACCAGGACTTGTTCATGGTGCCCTTCAAGGTGGGCCAGAAGGTGAAGCTTAACAACATTTTCTTCCCTCAGAGCAAGTATTATCTGCAGCCCAGCTCTTTCCCCGAGCTGCTGCGCTTGGTGAAGATTTTGCGCGATTACCCGACGGTGGAAATTCTTATTGGTGGCCACACCGACAACCAGGGCGACCCGGCCCTGAACCTGAAGCTGAGCGAAGACCGCGTGGAAGCGGTGAAGAAATACCTGGTAAGCAAAGGCATTGATGCCAAGCGCCTTACCACCAAAGGCTACGGCGGCACCGACCCCATCGCCAGCAACGAACAGGAAGAAACCCGCCGCTTCAACCGCCGGGTAGAGTTCACGATTACCAAGAAGTAATTATCTAGAAATAATAGTCAGCCCCCAATACGTCGGTCATGTTCATCTGGCGTTCGCTTGCGAAGCATCTTGTCAGGTTCGCGCCGTTAGAATTTTTTCTCCAGCGTTTCGTTCTACCTTGACAAGATGCTTCGCAAGCGAATGCCAGATGAGCATGACCGACTTTTTTTCACTGGCTAGGGGCAGGCATCTTACGTTAGGCTCGCTAAGCGTTGTGCTGCTGGCTGCTGGCACGGCACGAGCGCAGGACGTTTACTTCTCGCAGGCCTACGCCAACCGCCAGGCCGACAACCCGGCTTGGATTGGCATCGTGGACGATTACAGTGCCACGCTCAGCTACCGCAATCAGTTTCCGCAACTGGCCGGCGCATTCGAAACCGTGCAGCTAGCCGCCGACTGGCGCCTGCCCAAGCCTGGCCTGCACCACGCGCTAGGCCTGCTCGTGAGCCAGGACCGCGCCGGCACGGTGGGCTACACCCGCTTTGGGGCCACGGCGCAGTATGCCTACCACACCCGCCTCACGCGCACGCTAGCCCTTAGTGGGGGCGCGCAGGTGGGCTATGGCCGCCAGCGGGTAGGTTACAATAACCTCACCTTCGGCGACCAGTACAGCGCCGATGGCAGCTATACCGGCGCCACGGCCGAAAACCTGGGTAGCTTTCTGCCCGTCAACTACCTCACGGTGGGCGTAGGCGCCGTGCTCTATGCCGAGGAGTTTTGGGTGAGCTTGGCGGGCCAGCATCTCAACCGCCCCGACTTGGGCTTTAGCCAGCAGGCGGGGCTGCCGCTCCGTATTTCGGTGAATGGCGGCTACAAGCTGTTTTTGCAGAAGCCCGCCGGCTCGGGCAAGGGCGAGCAGCGCGAAATCAGCCTGACTCCCACGCTGGGATACACCCGCCAGGGCGGCTCGCAGCGCTCGGAGGCGGGGGCCTATTTCCTGCTCGACCCCGTAACGGTGGGCGCCATTTACCGTAATCTGGCTAGCCCCGACCAGGGCACCCAGCACGTGGTAGCCCTGGTGGCCGGCATTGCCTACGGCGACTTGCGCCTCGGCTATGCCTACGACGTGGGGGTGAGTCAATTAGCCAGCGACCTGGGCGGTGCCCATGAAATAACTTTAACCCTGCGCGCGTTTGACAAACTAGAAAGCGCTTTCCGCCGACTGAAAAGACGGAATTATCCAAAAGCCCCTTGTCCCGACTTCTGATTCTTTGTAATATTGCAACCAAATTGCTTGTCATAATCTATTAGCGCCCTCGGCAAATTCCTTTGTTATGAGAATTACCAATTATTTAAGCCTGCTGGCTGCCGGTTCGCTGGCCTTGGCTAGCTGCCACAAGGGGGCCCCCACGGCCACCAACCCGGGCAAAGCCTCGTCGACCACCGGCATCGAATACAATACCGATGAGGGCATGAAGGTGACGGATTTCAAGAAAATCCCGACCGGCCCGGGCCTCGTGTACATCGAAGGTGGCCGCACGGTGCTAGGCTCGCAGGAGGAAGACGTGACCAACAACCACGACAACCTGGAGCGCACGGTGACTATCGCCTCGTTCTTTATGGACGAAGCTGAGGTAGCCAATATTCACTGGCTTGAATACCTGCACTTTATCCGCAAAGATTCGTCGGAAGAGAAATATAAGGCCGCCTTACCCGACACCACGGTGTGGGCCCGCGACCTGTCGTTTAACGACCCCTATGTGACGTATTACCTGCGCTACCCCGGCTTCCGCTACTTCCCGGTAGTGGGCGTAAACTGGCTGCAGGCCGATAGCTACTGCGCTTGGCGCACGGCCAAGGTGAACGAAAACCTGGCTAAGACTGGTGGTAGCAGCAGCAAAGGTGGTGGCCTGTTTCACCGCAAGAAGAAAGGCGACACTGGTACTGGCACTGCGGCTGAAGGTGGCACCAAGACCGCCGGCGCCCTGGCCGATGGCAAAGGTGGTGCTTCTATCGAAAACGGCAACCTGCTGCCCAACTACCGCCTCCCTACCGAAGCGGAGTGGGAATACGCCGCTCAGGCACTCGTAGGTACCCAGGAAGTGGGCAACGAGAACCAGGAGGAGAAGCGTATCTACCCCTGGGATGGCCGCTCGACCCGCAACCCATATGGCAAGAACCAGGGTCAGTTCCTGGCTAACTTCAAGCGTGGCCGCGGCGACTACGCCGGCATTGCTGGCAGCCTGAACGACGGCGCTATGATTACAGAGTACGTATACGCTTATCCGCCAAACGATTATGGCCTGTATAACATGGCTGGCAACGTGAACGAGTGGGTCCAGGACGTGTACCGCCCGCTTTCGTTCCAGGATGTGGAAGACCTGAACCCCTTCCGCCGCAACGGGGTGGGTGACGACGCGAAGAACTACGATACCAAAGGCTACCAGAGCCTTGTAAACGACCACGTGCGCGTGTACAAGGGTGGTTCGTGGCGCGATGTGGCCTACTACCTCTCGCCCGGTACGCGTCGCTTCATGGCTGAGGACTCGGCTACCTCGACCATCGGCTTCCGTTGCGCAATGATTAATGCAGGCACGAACAAGTAACCGCTTGTAATGCTGACTACAAAAGGCCGCCTACCCAGGCGGCCTTTTTAGTTTGCCCCGACAAGCATCGGTCGCTAGCCCGCCAATTTGCGCTCAGCCGCCGTGCAGGCTTATTCTGCGCACGCAATGGTAGCAATGCTTACCGCACGGGCGCCCGCCGCCAGCAGAGCCGCCCCACAGGCTTCGAGCGTAGCGCCGGTAGTGAGCACGTCATCTACCAGCAAGACGTGGCAACCCAGCACGGCCTGCGGCTCGGCTACTTCAAACACCGTCGCTACGTTTTGCCAGCGTGCGGCACGCCCCTTACGGGTTTGGGAAGCGGTGTGCTCGGTACGGCGCAGTACCTGTGCATGGCTAGGGCAGGCCAACGCGGCCGCGAGGCCCGTACTAAAGGCCTCGGCCTGGTTGTAGCCCCGGCGAGCCAGCTTACGGCGGTGCAGCGGCACCGGCACTACGAGGTCGAACTGTGCAGCTAAGTCAGTACTGACCAACTCGGCGCCATAGAGTGCCCCTAGCGCGTGGCCCACCTGGCTCTGGCCTTGATACTTAAGCTGATGTAGCAATTTCTGCACCCGGCCGTGGCGCAAAAAGCGTAGGTAGCTGAGCGTATGCTGCACCGGCAGTCTGCCCCAAAAGCGCCGGGCCAGCGGGTTCTGGTCGGGGGGCAGCAGGTGGTAATCAGTATAGGGCAGCTCGGCGCGGCAACCGGTACACACATACTCCTCGCCCGCCACCAAGGGCGCGCGGCAAGCCAGGCAGGGACGCGGAAAAAACAGGGTTGCCAGGTCGGCCAGCAGCGGGCGCAGCATCATTTCGGTGGTAAAGCGGTTAGGAAGCTGTAAGTTCGTCTTGAGGCAGCAGCTGCCGATAGCTAAGTTAACATTCATACCTTTTAATTTTTCTCTGTGTCTCTCACCACCGATTTCAACGACTACCGCCAGCGCATGAATGAGCGCGTACTATCTTATGATAATAAGGTAATTAAGCGGTTTTTCAACCTCGACACCAATACGTATGCAGCGGGGGCCATCGACGTCAAGACCAAGGAGATGCTCGGGCTAGCCTGCTCGCTGGTACTACGCTGCGACGACTGCGTGAAGTATCACCTGGGCAAGTGCCACGACGAAGGCCTGACCGACGACGAAGTATTCGAAGTCTTTTCGATTGCCAACCTCATCGGAGGCAGCATCGTGATTCCGCACTTCCGCCGGGCCGTGGAGTACTGGGAAGTATTGCGCGCCGAAGCGGCCCTAGCTGGCCCGGCCGGCCACCAGCCAGCTAGCCGCCCGCCCCATGAGCACTAATAGCCAGCCCCTTAGCGGCGAAAGCGAGGCCGAGTTCAACCAGCGCTGGGAAGAGCTACTAGCGGCTATGCAAGAGCGCTTTGGCCGCCGGCCCGACCTCAATGCCCTGCTGCTTCTGATTGGGGTGCAGGAGCTGGGCCAGGGGGTAGCCACTTTTACCAAAGAGCAGAAGCAGGACCTCATGCACATTGCCACTTGCAAGCTATTCAGTCTCAGCGGGCATTATGCGCTCGAGCGGGTCGATGAAGAAGGCTGGCCGCACTACCAGCTGTTGAACCCCGTACCCTTTGCCAACCTTAAGGAGCAGGAGCGCATGCTAAAATGGCACATCCTGGAGTATTTCGACACGCTCGATGAAGAGCAATAAATCAGACATTTAGCGCTTGAAGATTGTTTCGTATAATTTGAATGGGCTGCGCTCGGCGCTCAGCAAAGGGCTGCTCGACTGGGTGGCGGCCACCCAGCCCGATGTGCTATGTGTGCAGGAAATAAAGGCCGGCACAGCCTCGCTCGATGTGAGTGGCCTAGCGGCCCTGGGCTATCGCGCTTACCTGCACCCGGCCCAAAAGCCGGGTTACAGCGGCGTGGCTACCTTCAGCCGAGTGGAGCCTCTGGCAGTGATAACTGGTTGCGGCGAAAGCCGTTATGATGACGAGGGCCGGGTGCTGCGGCTCGACTTTGAGGGCGTATCGGTGCTGAATACGTACATGCCCTCGGGCACGAGCGGGCCGGCGCGCCAAGCCTTTAAAGTGGCGTGGCTGCATTGGTTCAGGAGCTACGTGGCTGACTTAAAGCAAGATGCAGCCGTGCCACCGCTCGTTATCGGTGGCGATTTTAATTGCTGCCAGACCGCCATCGACCTGCACAACCCTAAGGCCAACCAGCAAAGCCCGGGCTACACGCCCGAAGAGCGTCAGTGGTTCCGGGACTTTCTGGCCGATGGCTTTACCGACTCGTTTCGGCACCTGCACCCCGACATGCCGGGTCACTATTCGTGGTGGAGCTACCGGGCGGGCTCGCGGGCCCGCAATGTGGGCTGGCGCCTCGACCATTTGTTGGTTGACCAAGCCTTATTACCCCGCTTGCGCGGGGCAGGCCTCTGGCCCGACGCCGTGCACTCAGACCACTGCCCGGCCTGGGTCGAGCTGGCTAATTGAATCTAAAAAAAGTCCAAAACAAAAACTCCCCCAGACAAGAGCCGTCAGGGGGAGTTTTACATTGTGCGCAACTGGAAAGCCCAAGCATTAGTTAGCTATTTGCAGGCGCTGCGAGCCTATCTGCTGGCCGGCCGCGTTGCGCAGCACTATGTAGTAGATGCCGGCCGACAGCCCGGCTGTGGCTATGCTAGGCGGGGTGGCAGCACCTTCACTGCTCACTACGCGGCTGCTAAGCAGTTGGCCCAGGGCGGCGTATAGCTCGACAGTATAGCCCGCGCTAAAGTCGGCGCTCGTGGCTAGCGTCACGTTTTGAGCTGCCGATGCCGGGTTGGGGTAAAGCACTAGGCCCACTTTGGTGGGGCTAGCGGCCAGCACAGCTACAGCCGATAAGTGGGCTTGGCCATCGGCATCTACCTGCCGCAGGCGGTAATAAAGTGCGCCAGTGTGCGCAGCAGCCTCCCTGTCGGTCAGTGAGTAAGTGCGGGTGATGGTGCTGTTGCCAGCTGCCACTACCTGCCCAACGGCCACGAAGCCGGTGGCCGGGTTGGCAGCGCGCTCTACCACAAAGTGAGCGCTATTGGCTTCACTGGCGGTGGCCCAGCTCAGGATGGCCGCACCCGTGCCAGCCGCGCGGCGCACCCCAAAGCTGATGAGCGTTACGGGCAGCGGCCCGGTTGGCGCCACAATATTTAGTGAGCCATTAGAGCTGTCGGAGAAGGCATAGTACACGCTGGTGTTGGTGGCCGCACTGGCTAGCCCACCAATCTGAATACCTACTTTCGAGAAATTCTTGGTCGTGTTGAAGCTCACCGTTTGGCGCCCGTCGGGCAGCAGGTTGAGCGAAAGAAGCGAAGAGCCATTGGCTGTTTCGAGCACGTTGCCGTTGTCGTCGTACGTAATGAGCGTGACGCGGCTCAGAGCGGTGGCATCGAGCAGGGTGCTGTTGCCGAGCACCATTCCGGCCCGGTTGCCAGCGTTGCCCATACCGTTGAGGTCGAGGCGCAGGGTCGAATAGTTATTTACACCCAGCGGCACATTGATGGTAGCGGCCGAGTTGGGGTCGCCGGCGGCGCTCGCAGGCGATGATACTGAGCAGCCTATGCAAGCCGTGCCGTTGGCGTAGGCCTGGTAATGAGTCGAGGGGTCGGCAAAGCTGGATATGGTTTGCGAGAGCGACGTAGAGGCCACCCCTACCCCGTAGTACAGCCGCAGGTTGTCGAGGGCCGCCACAGCATCGTTGCGCTCAATTGAGACCGCATCGAAGGGCATGGTGGCCTGAAAGTTTACCAGCGACTTATTGTCAGGCAATACGCTCAGGCCCAGCAGCGAAGACCCGGAAGCCGTTTCCTGAAGCACCCCATTTTTATAGGTTTTCAGCACGAGATGGCTTAATACACTTACATCAAGTAGATTATTATCCTGCCCGATAACAAAGGCCGCCTTGTAGGTAGCGGGGGCCGTCCCGTTGAGGCCTACCGTCAGCTGGGCCGGGCAGTTGACAGAAGCCAGGCTACTGAAAGTGGCGTAGTTGGTGGGGTCGCTGTCGACCGTGCGTGAGGCATCGCTGATTTTATCGGTGCAGCCTGCTACGCTATACTGGCCAATGGCCGCGCTGCTTGAGTTAGACGTGAGCCCCGTTATTTGAGTAGCCGTGTTGGCTCCGATGCCGTAAGCGTAATAAATATCAACCGACGCGCCCACGCTTAGCGCCGTGCCAAATTCTATCTCTACTTGGTCGAAAGGGGCCGTCGAAATCAGCTCTAGCTGGGCGGGGGCACCTTTGCCGGCTAGCAGCTGTGCCTGGGCCGCGCTAGCGCCGACTACTAGCACATCTTGGGCTGTATTAGGGGTATTGCCAGTGCTGAGATAGGTGCGGATAGTGATAGTGCCTAGGCCATTTAGGCTGAGCAGCGAACCATTTTGCGAAAGCAGCACCCCGCCGCGGTAGCCCGCCAGCGCTGTACCATTGAGCTGATATCGTGCCTTTACCGTACCCGATAAAGGCAGGTAGGCAGCCGCTGATACTGCTACCGTTCCTGCCGGGGTATTTACGCTAGTTGTTATGCCGGGCGAGCAGCTGGAACCAGCACAAACAGCCGTCTGCGATGAACTAATCGGGGCGCCGGTGGAGTAGTATGCAGCAGCCTGTGCACCCGTGACAATCAAGAGCAGCCCCAGGGTGAGGGCGGTGGCACAGAGAGACTTGGTGGCAACTGCTGCCTCACAAGCGAATTTAACTATTTTAAGAACAGGCATAACACAGGTGAATAAAGTTTTATCATGCCTGTAAGCAGCCAAGTAACCTGCCAATTTTATAAGATGCTGTTTAACAGATAAATTTTATAAAGTATATTTACAAACACTTTCTCAAAAAGGTATTCTTTCTGAGCTAGAAATGGACTTACGGTCTCTTTTAGATAGCTTATGCAGTGAGCAGGCGAATATTTTATATGAATTATCCAAATAACATGAAATTTTTATTTTTAAGCGTTTTATAATTTTACTAATGGAAAGTTGCCCCTGTTTTGACTGCGGCTTTCCTAGCCCTCGCTCTCTTCAGCTATGAAAACGTCTGACTATTATCATATCTGGCTTGTAGGGCCCGATAGCCACTATATCACCAGGCTGTGCCACCGGCTTAGTCTCAACCCTGACCATGTGGTGCGGCGCTTTACTACGATAGCGCTGGCCCTGGCCCAGCGCTCGTCGGTAACAACTATTCCCAATGCGCTCATTCTGGATAGTGATGGCCAGGAGGGCCTGCCCCGACGCCTGGTGCGCAAACTGCGTGAGCGGCTGCCGGCCGCCGTTTTTTTTGTGCTGGCTGATGCGCACGATGCCGAAACCGAAGCCGACATGCTGGCCCAGGGCATCAGCCAGTATGTGGTAAAAGACCTGCAAAGCCCCGAACGCCTGTGGCAGGCCCTAGCCGCAGCCCGGCAACCAGTGGCAGTACCGCCCGCCCCACCGGTGGCCCCCGAGGCACCGGCCGATATGCTGCTAGGCCAGCATGCCAGTATGCAGCAGGTGCGCGAGTTAATAAAAAAAGCAGCCCGCACTTCCATTACGGTATCGGTGAGCGGCGAAACGGGCACGGGCAAAGAGCTGGTAGCGCAGGCTATTCATGCGCAGTCGGGGCGGGCAGGGCAGCCGTTTGTAGCCCTCAATATGGCCGCCATTCCGCGGGAGCTGCTGGAGAGTGAGCTATTTGGGCACGAAAAAGGGGCCTTTACGGGGGCCACCACGCGGCGCATTGGCCGCTTTGAGGAAGCCAACGGCGGCACGTTATTCCTGGACGAGATTGCCGACCTTGAGCTGGTGCTGCAAGCCAAGCTGCTGCGAGTGCTGCAAGAGCGCGCCGTGACGCGGGTGGGCGGCACCCAGCCAGTACTCTTTGATGTGCGACTAATAGTCGCTACCCATCGCAACCTAGCTGCCGAAGTCGAAGCGGGCCGCTTTCGTGAAGACTTGTATTATCGCCTGCTCGGGCTGCCCATCGAGCTGCCGCCGCTGCGCCAGCGCGGGCAAGACATTTTACTGCTGGCCGAAGCCTTTGTGCGTGCCTTCAGCCAGCTCAACAAGCTGCCTGTGCCCGCTTTCAGTGAGGAAGCACGCAAACGATTGTTAAGCTACGCGTTTCCGGGCAATGTGCGGGAACTGAAGGCCGTAGTAGAGCTAGCGGCCGTGCTGGCCGACGGCCCACAGATAGCGGCCTGCGATATTCCGTTTCGCACGGCGCCGGCCCTGCGGGCCACAGAAGCTACGGAAGCCCCTAGCAGCACCACGCCGGTATTTCCATCGCTGCGCGAGCAAACGCTGGCTATTATGCAGGCCAGCCTCACGGCCCTGAATGGCGATGTAGTGGCGGCTGCCAACCGCTTGCGCGTGGGCCGCTCTACGCTTTACCGGCTCATTCAGAGCGGGCACTTGCAGCTGCCTTGATTAACACGGACTAAAATGCCCGAATTTTAGTGTAACCCTGCGCGCGGCGCAGCGGTTAAACTACCTGTGACCCCGGGCTAGCAGCCCGGTTGGTTTTTACATTCACTTGCCTTTTCTTTTACGACTATGTGGTTCCTGTTTTTTGCCCTCATCGCGGCTACGGCGTTTATGGCTATCGATACTGCGCACCGCTTGCGCAACATGGTTAGCCCGGTAGCGGCTCGCTAGGCCTGTTCAAGCACTGGCTAAACAGAAAAAGCAGCCCAGCGGCTGCTTTTTCTGTTTAGCCAGTAGGCTATCCGGCTTATTGGCTGGCAAATGTGGGCAGCCAAACTTTCCGGCCGGGCTTTGCTTCGCCAAGCTCAGCGGATAACAAGCTTGCAGAGCTGGCTGGCGTTGTCGGCTTCCAGCTTTACATAATACAGGCCATTGGCAAAGCGGCTCAGGTCCAGCGTCTTGGTATACCGCTCATTGAGCTCACTTAGCGTTTCGTGGTACAGCACCGTACCAATGACGTTGAGCACGCTCACTTCAACCTTGCGGCCTTCGAGGCCGCTAATGGTAAGGTGCACAATACCGGTGCTGGGATTAGGATATACCACTAATGTCTTATCATCGAGCGTAGGCCGTATCACGGTTTGATACGTGCCTCGGATAGTGGCGCCCTGAGCGGGGGCCAGGCTGCCCGTACACAGGCCGAGGCTGGCTAGCCAGAGTAATCCAAAAAGTAACGGTTGTTTCATAATATAGTCAACCAGAACACAGTAGCCGGGTGGGATGAAAGTTAACGACGAACCGGGTATTTGGTTTCGCAAAAGTACACCTGTTCAGCGGCTACCTATCCGTTTAGTTAGTTAAACTTGAATTTTTACCCGGCTAACCCGTGGCGCTACCTAATATGACTTTTACGAGAGCCCTAGTGCTGGGCGGGGGCCTGGCGGGCCTGGCTGCTGCACTCGACCTGGCTGGGCGCGGGCACCGCGTGGTGGTGGTGGAGCGGCGGCGCTATCCTTTTCACCGGGTATGTGGCGAGTATATAAGCAACGAAGTGCTGCCGTACCTGCGCCGGCTAGGGGCCGACCCGGTGGCGCTGGCGCCGGCCGCCATCGGGCAGTTCCGGCTGTCGTCGCCGGCTGGGCGCCTGCTGGCTAGCCCCCTCGACCTCGGCGGCTTCGGGGTAAGCCGGTACCAGCTCGACGAGTTTTTGTATCGGCGGGCGCTGGCGGCGGGGGTCGAGTTTATGTTTGCCACGGTGGCCAACGTGGTCTTCGAAGCCGCCACCGACCTGCACACGGTGCACCTGGCCGATGGCCGCCAGCTAACGGCGCGCCTCGTGCTAGGCACCTATGGCAAGCGCAGTGCCCTCGACCGGCAGCTCGGGCGGCCGTTTTTTGGGCAGCGCTCGCCCTACCTCGGCGTAAAATACCATCTGCGCCTGCCGGGCTTCGCCCGCGATGTGATTGAGCTGCACAACTTCCGGGATGGCTACGCGGGCATCTCGGCCATTGAAGAAGACAAGCTCTGCTTTTGCTACCTCACCACCCGCGCCAACCTGAAGGCGGGCGGCGGCACCATTGCGGCCCTCGAAGGGGAGGTGCTGGCCCAGAACCCGCGCCTGGCCGATATCCTTGCCCACGCCGAGCGCCTCTATCCGCAGCCGGAAGTAATAAACGAGATTTCGTTTGCGCCCAAGCAGCCCGTAGAGCAGCACTTGCTGATGGTGGGCGACGCAGCGGGCCTCATTACTCCGCTTTGTGGCAACGGCATGGCTATGGCCCTGCACGGCGCCGCGCTGGCCGCGCCGCTGGCGAGCCGCTTTTTGCGCGGCGAGCTGCCCCGCCCGGCCCTGGAGGCGGCCTATGCGCAGGCCTGGCACGGGCAGTTTGGCGCGCGGCTGCGGGTGGGCCGAGCCGTGCAAGGCCTGTTTGGCGGACCAGTGCTGAGTGAGCTGGTAGTAGGCGGCCTGCGCTACTGGCCGGGTGCCGTGCGCGCCCTCATGCGCCGTACACACGGCGCAGCTTTTTCGTAGAACCAACCTGTTGCTAAGCCGTCCGTAAAGCCGCCCAGGATGCCGCCCTGCCGGCCACTTCCTAGCTACGAACCTTTGGCGGGCAGCCTACGCTTTTTGGGCACTGCCCTGCTTATGCGGTGCCCCTGCTGCGTAAACTTGCCCCTCTAACTACTTCCTGATGCCCAGCTACCTGGGTGCCATCGGCACCGCTACTCCGCCTCACCGCCTCGCCCAGCCAGTTATTGCCGATTTTATGGCCGGGGCGCTGGAGCTAGATGCCAGCGGCACACGCAAGCTGCGGGCACTCTACCGGGTGTCGGGCATCGAGCACCGCCACTCGGTGCTGGCCGACTATGGCCGGGCCAATGGCGACTACGAATTTTTCCCGAACACGCCGGGCCTGGAGCCCTTCCCTACCGTGAGCCAGCGCATGGCCGCCTACCGCCGCGAGGCCCTGCCGCTGGCCCTCGCGGCAGTGCACGACACGTTGGGCCAGGCGCCGGGTATGGAAGCCGCCAGCCTCACGCACCTTATCACGGTGAGCTGCACCGGTATGTACGCGCCGGGGCTGGACATTGAATTGGTAACGGCGCTGGGCCTGCCCGCCTCGGTGCGGCGCACCTGCGTCAACTTTATGGGCTGCTACGCCGCGGTGAATGCCTTGCGCCTAGCCGATGGCATCGTGCGGGCTGACCCCGCCGCTAGGGTGCTCATTGTGAGCGTAGAGCTGTGCACCCTGCACTTTCAGAAAAGCCACGACCCCGACCACCTGATCAGTAATGCGCTGTTTGCTGACGGCGCGGCGGCGTGCCTGGTGCTGGGGCAGCCGCTGGCTAGTCCGGCACGTAGCCTGGCGCTGCGGGCCTTCCACTGTGGGCTGGCCCCCGAGGGCGTGCAGGACATGGCCTGGCACATCGGCGACTTTGGCTTCGAGATGACGCTCTCGGGCTACGTGCCGGCGCTCATTGAGCGAGGCATCGGGCAGCTCACGGCCGATTTACTGCAAGACCTGCCGGTGCGGCGCGAAGACATCCGGCACTTTGCCCTGCACCCCGGTGGGCGCAAAATACTGGAAGCCATCGAGCAGGCGCTGGGGCTGAGCAAGGACGACAACCGCTACGCCTACCAGGTGCTGCGCGACTACGGCAATATGTCGTCGGCCACCGTGCTGTTTGTGCTGCGCGAGCTATTGGCCGCCGCTAGCCCCGCCGATAATGGCGCCCCGGCACTAAGCTGCGCTTTCGGGCCCGGCCTCACGATGGAGGCGATGCTGCTGGAAATACAGAGCTGATTCTCAGCAGCAAGTGAGGGCCCTTAGCGCTCAGCATAGATAACCACCTGCCACCGGAAGGCCCAGCACCAGCGCAGGTCATAGTTGCGGATACCCGCCGCGGCCAGCAGCCGCACCCAGTCTTGGCGCGAAAAGGCACGCGCCACCGACAGTGGCGCGTCGTTTTGCACCAGGCGCGAGCCACCGAGCAGCCTGGTGAGGTACTTGATGCTGTAGTAGGCTAGCGGGTGGCGATGCAGGTCGTTGATGATGACGGCTAGCCCGGCCTGGCGGCGCCAGTCTCGCAGCAGGCCTACGAGCTCCTCATCGGTGAAGTGGTGGCAGAAGAGGCTGGCTGTGAGCACGTCATATTCCTGGGCCGCAAACTCGGGCGAAAAAATATCAGCCTGCCGGTAGGTTATTTCAGGATAGTCCCGGCTTTTGGCTGCGGCATACGTCAGCATAAAATCGTTGGCATCGATGCCCTCAGCAGCCAGGGGCACGTTGTGCCGCCGGGCCCAGCGCGCCATGTGGCGCAGCGTATCGCCGCCGCCGCTACCCAGGTCGGCCAGGCGCAGGGGCCAGCTTTTGGGGAAAAGCGGCCGTAGCCGGGCTAGCGCGGCCAGCACCGGCCGGTAGCCGCCCAGCCAGGTATTTATTGTTTCGAGCTCGTCCAGGTTCTGCTGCAGCTCGTCGGAGGCCAAAGTCAGGTCATCCATAAGCTCGGCAGTGGTAGCACGGGAGGTCAACTTCATAGCTACAAAGGTGGCCCCGGCACGGCCTTTTTACGTACTGGCATTAAAGCGGTAAATAATAGTAAATTAGCGAGAGAAACAAGTAACTTTGGCGCTGTTAGCCCGCGTCCCATTTCGTGACTATGAATGCACCTGTATGCCTGAGTAGCCTGCTGGTGGCAGCCTTGCTGGCTGCGGCCCGGCCGGCGGCTGCCCCGCCTACGTCCTTTGGCTACCCCGATGGGGTGGCGGTCGATGCAGCGGGCATGGTGTACGTAGTCGATACCGACAACGCTGCCGTAGAAAAAGTAGCCCCTAGCGGCGAGGCGACGCCTCTGAACGCCGGCACGCTGGCCTACCCAACCGGCGTGGCCGTGAGCAGCACCGGCACCCTATACGTGGCCGACGCGGGCAGCCACAGTATTGTGCAGGTAAGCCCGGGCGGGGAGGTAAGCACCCTGGCCCACAATCGGGAGCTGATATTTCCGGCGGCCGTGGCTGTCGATGGGCAAGGCAATGTATACGTGGCCGACTCGGGTGGCGAGCCGGGCAGCGGCACCGTGCAGAAAATAAGCCCGCACGGAGCCCGCACCACGCTGGCCAAAGGCCTGAACAAGCCGGCGGGCATTGCCGTGAGCGCGCAGGGCGTGGTATATGTATCGGATACCGGCAATAACTCGGTGCGCCAAATCGACCCCGACGGACACGTTACGGTGCTGCCGGCTACTTTCAACCACCCGCGGGGCCTGACCCTCGATGCCACGGGCGCCCTGCTCGTAGCCAATACGTACGACAACAATATCCGTCGGGTGAGCCCTAGCGGGCAGGTGACGCTGCTGGCCGAAGGATTCAACTTCCCGGCCGGCCTGGCGGCGGGCCCGGCGGGCACGGTGTACGTAACCGATACGGGTACCAACTCGGTGCGCAAAATCGGTCCCGATGGCCAGGTGTCGGTGCTGGCGGGCGGGAGCGCCCCAGTGCCCGCCGCGCCGCCCCTAGCCGACAGCTCGGCCAGCACTCACGCCGACACTACCCGGCATCGCTAGCCCCGGCCCTGGGCCTCAAGCCACATAATCGGCCAGGTAAGCGTAGCGTGGGCGCAGCTGCCCGCCGCTGGCAATAGTGGCCCTAGCCAGCACGCCAGCCGCATCGCCCCCTAGCAGGTGCGGAAAAAACTGGTCGAGCAGCTGGCGGCCAAAGTCGCGGCTGGCATTGCGCGGCAGCTCGCAGGGCAGGTTATCGACGGCCATCACCGTAATATTTTCGGGGCGGGTGTAAGGCGCTTCCAGCTCGCCGGTGGCCGGGTTGTAGTCGAAAGCCGGCTCCTCGATGGTGGTGCTACGCTTGGTGAGCGGAATGGAGCCATTCACATCACACGTCACGTCGGCAATGGTATTGAGCTTAAAATCAGGCCGGCGCGTATCGGCTTCTGAAAACAGGCGCGGCGCCGCCGGGTGCCAGTAGGCGCAGGCAATGAGCAGGTCAGTAACGGGCAGGAAATTGTTAAACGTTGACTCGTAGGCCTGGGGCTCCTGGTGAAAATTAGTCGTGTCCCACACCCGGCCATCGCGGCGCCGATTGTAGTCCGAGCTGCGCAGCTGCGCATACACCGGCTCGTTGAAATCGAGGTAGAGGTAATCATACACGCTCACCCGCCGGATGCCCATCAGCCCCAGCACCTCCACGGCGCCCTGCGCCACCCGGCCCGAGCCGGTCACGGCTATCTTAATGGGTGGCAGGCGCTTGACCTTGAAAAACTCTTCCTGCATATCCTCCATATCGACGCATTGCCAGGCGGGCTTGAGTTGAAACAGGCCGTGCTTGCGGCCGTAGCTAAGCAGGCCGTTGTAGGCGCCTACTATGCCCGCCCAGTGCCCGAAGGCCACCACACGCTCGCCGGCCGCATTGGTCAGCAGCTCGTAGTCGATAAGCGTAATACCCTTTTGCAGAATGGTTTGCAGCAACTGCTTATTGGCCGGCTGCTTCTTGATGGTGTGTGAGAAAAAGCAGTAGGTTTTGCCGGGCAGCAGCCACGCGACGGGCACTTCCTTCACCCCTAGTAGTACGTCGCAGGCGGCCATATCGTCGCTCACTTCAATGCCGAGGTCGCGGTATTCCTGGTCGGTAAAGGCACGGTGTGGGCTAGGCTGCGCCCGCACGCGCAGGCCGGGATAGGCGTCTTGCAGCTCGACGCATTTTTTGGGGGTGAGGGCCACGCGGCGGTCGGGCGGGGTACGGCCTTCGCGCAGCAGGCCAATGAGGGTGGGAAAAGGCATAAGCAGCACAGGAAAGAGCCCAAAAGTACGCTCGCCCCCGGACCAAACCGGGCGTACCTTTGTTAAGGAAAAAGTTGCTCTCTTCTCCCCTCCCCCAGCTCCCATTTATGTCGTTTAGATTCAAGCCCGCCGATGTGTTTGAAACCCGCCACAACGCGCCCGACCTCGCCAGCCAGCAAGCCATGCTGCAAGCAGTTGGGGCCGCCGACCTGGCTCAGCTCATCGCCGAAACGGTACCCGCGGCCATCCGGCTGCCGCAGGGGCTAGCGCTGCCGCCAGCCCTCACCGAGCGCCAGTTTTTGAAGCGCTTCAAGCAGATTGCCGGCCAGAACAAGGTGTATAAGAGCTACATCGGGCTGGGGTATCACGACACCACCCTGCCGCCCGTTATTCAGCGCAACATCCTCGAAAACCCGGGCTGGTACACTGCCTACACGCCTTACCAGGCCGAGATTGCGCAGGGACGCCTCGAAGCGCTCATCAATTACCAAACGATGGTGATTGACCTCACCGGCCTGCCCATCGCCAACGCCAGCCTGCTCGACGAGGCCACCGCCGCCGCCGAGGCGCTGCACATGCTGCACGCGCAAACCAAGAAGAAAAACGCCACCAAGTTTTTCGTGAGCGAGCAGGTGCTGCCCCAAACCATTGACGTGCTGCGCACCCGCGCCACGCCGCTCGGCATCGAGCTGGTTATCGGCGACCACCGCACGGCCGACCTCAGCGACGAGGCATTCTTCGGCGTGATGGTGCAGTACCCGGGCGCCAACGGTACCATCTTCGATTACAAGGAGTTCATCGCCCAGGCCCAGACCAACAACCTGTTTGTGGTAATGGCTGCCGACCTGCTCGCCCTCACGTTGCTGACTTCGCCCGGCGAACTGGGTGCCGACGTATGCGTGGGCTCATCGCAGCGCTTCGGTGTGCCGATGGGCTTTGGCGGCCCGCACGCGGGCTTCTTCTCGTGTAAGGACCAGTTTAAGCGCGTTATCCCCGGCCGCATTATTGGCCAGAGCGTGGACGCGGCCGGCAACAAGGCCTACCGCATGGCCCTGCAAACCCGCGAGCAGCACATTCGCCGCGAAAAAGCTACCTCCAACATCTGCACGGCGC
Source organism: Hymenobacter sp. BT559 (assembly GCF_017571525.1). Classification (GTDB taxonomy): domain Bacteria; phylum Bacteroidota; class Bacteroidia; order Cytophagales; family Hymenobacteraceae; genus Hymenobacter; species Hymenobacter ginsengisoli. The sequence goes on from NZ_JAGETY010000001.1 coordinate 457,724, forward strand.
AGGTGTTGCTGAGCGTGCTGGCCGGCATGTTTGCCGTGTACCACGGCCCGAAAGGCATCCGCCAGTTTGCCGTTAATACGCACCTGTTTGCTCAAATTCTGGAAGCTGAGCTGAAAGCGCTAGGGGTCGAGCAGCTCAATAGCCACTACTTCGACACCCTGAGCCTGCGCCTCGAAAGCCACGAGATGCAGCAGGCCCTGAAGAAAGAAGCCGAAGCGGCGGGCATCAATTTCCGCTACTACGAGGATACCCTAGTGGGCATTAGCCTGCACCAGAACGTAGAGTTCGACGACGTGCGCGACATCGTGGACATTTTCGCCAAGGTGCTGGGCAAGGAGGTAGCCACTACGGCCGCCCCTACTATCGACGCCGAATTGACGTTGACCTGGCCCGAAAGCCTGCAGCGCACCAGCGAGTACCTCACGCACCCGGTGTTTAACACGCACCACGCCGAGCACGAGATGCTGCGCTACATGAAGCAGCTCGAAAACAAGGACTTGAGCCTCGCCCACAGCATGATTCCGCTAGGGTCGTGCACGATGAAGCTCAACGCCACGGCCGAGATGATACCCGTGACCTGGCCCGAAATCGGCCAGCTGCACCCCTTCGCCCCGGCCGACCAGACGCTAGGGTACCAGCAGATTTTCCGCGACCTGCAAGCCTGGCTCTGCGAGGTGACGGGCTTTGCGGCCATCAGCCTGCAGCCCAACTCGGGCGCCAACGGCGAGTACGCCGGCCTGCTGGCCATCCGGGGCTACCACCTGGGCCGCGGCGACAGCCACCGCACGGTGGCGCTCATTCCGGCCTCGGCCCACGGCACCAACCCCGCTTCGGCCGTGATGGCTGGCATGCAGGTAGTGGTGGTGAAAAGCACCGACGAAGGCAACGTGGACATGGACGACCTGCGCGCCAAAATCGCGCAGCACGCCGACCGCCTCAGCTGCCTCATGGTGACGTACCCCAGCACGCACGGCGTGTACGAGGAGACGATTATCGAAATCTGCGAGCTCATTCACCAGGCCGGCGGCCGGGTGTACATGGACGGCGCGAATATGAATGCCCAGGTGGGCCTCACTTCGCCGGCCAGCATCGGCGCCGACGTGTGCCACCTCAACCTGCACAAGACCTTCTGCATTCCGCACGGTGGCGGTGGCCCCGGCGTGGGTCCCATCGGCGTGGTCGAAGACCTGATTCCTTACCTGCCCGGCCACGTAGTGGTGCCGGTAGAGGGCCGCAACAGCGGGGCCGTATCGGCCGCGCCGTATGGCTCGGCCAGCATCCTACCCATCAGCTACGCCTACATTTCGATGATGGGCGGCGACGGCATCACCCGCGCCACGGAGATTGCCATCCTGAATGCCAACTACATCAAGGCTCGCCTGGAGGCGCACTACCCGGTGCTCTACACCGGCGCGCACGGCCGCTGCGCCCACGAGATGATTCTCGATTGCCGCCACTTCAAAAAGGCCGGCATTGAAGTAGAAGACATCGCCAAACGCCTGATGGACTACGGTTTCCACGCGCCCACGGTGAGCTTCCCGGTAGCCGGCACGCTTATGATTGAGCCCACCGAAAGCGAAAGCAAGGAAGAACTAGACCGCTTCTGCGACGCCATGATTGCCATTCGCAAGGAAATCACCGAAGTAGAGGAAGGCCGCGCCGACGCGAAGGAGAACGTGCTCAAGCACGCGCCCCACACCGCTGCTATCGTGCTCACCCAGGAGTGGACGCGCCCCTACTCGCGTGAGCAGGCCGTGTACCCGCTGCCCTACGTGCGCAATGCCAAGTTCTGGCCCACCGTCAGCCGCATCGACTCGGCCTACGGCGACCGCAACCTCATTTGCAGCTGCACGCCGCTGGAGGAGTACGTCGACGAGCCCGAACACCTAGTTTCGACCGATAAAGGCCCGTCGTATTAGTGCAGCGCGGACTCTCAGTCCGCAAGCAGCACGACGCACGCACCGGGCGGACTGAAAGTCCGCGCTATAAAAACGCCCGGCTGAGCACGCGAAAGCGACTCGGCCGGGCGTTTGCCGTATTAGTCGATTGGCTAAGCAAACTAGTCGGCTTGCCTACTTTTTTTGGAACATTGCCCAGGCTGGTAGCGTTACCTCAGCACCTCCGCATTCGTGGACTATCTCTTTAATTTTTAGCCTTATGAACCGCATCACTCGTTTTCTGGCCCGCCCGGCCGCCCTGGCGGTCACGGGCCTGGCGCTGACCCTGGGCATGGCCTCGTGCGCCACTTCGGCCAACGTGGCCGCCACCAGCGACTTTGACCACGCCGTCAATTTCCGCGCCTATAAAACCTGGGCCTGGTACCCCAAGCAAGCCAATGATACCGAAGGCGGTCCCGCCCGCGGCTACGAATCGTTTACCGACCAGCGCATTCGCGACGCCGTGACTAAAGACCTCACGGCCAAAGGCATGACTGAAGTAGCCAACAATGCCAGCCCCGACGTGTACGTGGCCTACAGCGTGCGTGTCGAGAATAAGCAGCAGGTAGCCGGCGGCTACCCCTACGGTGGCTACGGCTATCCGTACTACGGCTATGGCTACGGTGGATTTGGCGGCTACCCCTACGGCGGCCGCGCCTACAACTACAAGGCTGGCACCGTGATTATCGACATTGTGGATGCCAAGCGCAAGGAGCTCGCCTGGCGCGGCACTGGCCAGGCTCAGCTCAATAACAATAGCATTTCGGAGGAGGAAACCTATCGCATCGTGAACAGCGTGCTGGGCAACTACCCGCCTACCGATACGCGCCGCCCGGCAGCCTACCGCTAGGCCCCCGCAACGCAGCTACCAGCAAAAAGCCCCGCCAGCTTGGCGGGGCTTTTTGTTTTATGTTAGTGCTGGCTAAGCTTAAATCGGCACGTTCACGTGGCGCTCGGCGTGATACGAAGAGCGCACGAGCGGGCCGCTTTCTACGTATTTCAGGCCGCGTTTCAAGCCTTCTTCGCGGTAGGCGGCGAATACCTCGGGGTGAATAAACTCGGCTACGTCGAGGTGGCGCTTGGTGGGCTGCAAATACTGGCCTAGCGTGAGGATGTCGAGGCCATTGGCCACGAGGTCGTCCATGGCCTGGTGCACTTCGTCTTGCTTCTCGCCCAGGCCCAGCATAATGCCCGACTTGGTGCGGTGCCCGGCCAGCTTGGTGCGCCGAATCTGCTCCAGCGAGCGGTCGTACTTAGCCTGCGGGCGCACTAGGCGGTAGAGGCTGCCCACAGTTTCCATGTTGTGCGAAATCACTTCCTGGCCACCCGAAATCATGGTTTCGAGCGCTTCCCAGTTGGCTTTCACGTCCGGAATGAGCGTTTCAATAGTCGTTTCAGGCGAGAGCTGCTTGGTAAACACCACCGTATCGCGCCACACACTGGCGCCGCGGTCTTTGAGCTCGTCGCGGTTCACACTCGTAATCACGGCGTGCTTCACTTTCATCAGCGCGATGGCCTCGGCTACGCGGCGCGGCTCGTCGAGGTCGAGCTCGCTAGGGCGGCCGGTGGCCACGGCGCAGAACGAGCACGAGCGCGTGCATACATTGCCGAGTATCATAAAGGTGGCGGTACCGGCACCCCAGCACTCGCCCATATTGGGGCAATTACCTGATTCGCAGATGGTATGCAGCTTGTGCTCATCCACAAGCTTGCGCACGGCCGCGTAGTCGGGGCCGATGGGCAGCTTTACGCGCAGCCAGTCGGGCTTCCGGGGGCGGGCCGGCGCGGCGGGCGCAATCGGCTCGGCCTGAATAATGGGAAGGGTGAGCAACAGGTTATCCATACTATAAAGTTAAGGCCTAGCGGCCAGGCTAGCCCCCGCTAGCTGCGGTGGCCGATATAGAGCGTGAGGTAAACCGACGGGAAGAACTGGCGGTTTAGGCTATTGGGGTCGGCCGGGGCGGGCGGGTTCAGCATGAGCAGGCGCTTGGTATAAGCTTCGAGCAAAAAGCCGACCTCGGCGCCGGCCACGGCGTCGCGGTAGCGGCCATACTCAAAGCTGAGGCCGCCGCGCAGGTGCACGCCGGGCACTATCTTGGTCTGGCTGACGCCACTAAACAGCGGGGCCCGGTCGTAGATAAAGTTTTCGTTGGCGTGCTCGGGGTGAGCGGTGGGGTCATAGGCCTCATCCACAATCATGTCACTCGGCCCGAAAGCGTTGTTCTTATACGCCGTGTAGTCGTAGCTAATGTAGTAGGGCATGAGCAGCCCAATCGTGGGGCCAGCGCTCAACAAGCCATTGACCTGCACGCCCGCATCGGCCGCCTTACGAAACAGAATGCGCTGAATGCCAATGGATGGCCGCAGCGCAAACGCGTAGTTGGCTTTGAAGCGCTTGTAGCTGCCCCCCGTGTAGGGGTTGCTGACGTTCTCCTCCTTAGGGTTTTTAAACGACACGCCCTCCAGGCTCCAGAAACGGAGCCAACGCTCATCGAGCGTGCGCGACACGCGCACATTGACGCCCCCAATCAGCCCGCCCTGGGTATTGAAGTTGAGGCCAAAAATCGTTTCGCGGCGATACGACTGCTCGTCGGATGGCATAGCCTGCGGCGGCGCTACTTCGAGGGTGGGGCCCACGGGCGCGGGCGCGGGGCCGGGTGCCTGGGCCTGGGCGCGGCCAGCCCCGGCCAGGATGAGCGCCAAGCAGCCGGCGGCAAGGACGTACGTCTTGTTCATAGAGAAGTCAAAAATACCTGCCGCAGCGGCTTTTGCCACCTAGCGTTTCCCTAACGCAGCTAGGGTAGCTTTGTGATATGAGCACGCCCCACACCACCGCCACCGCCCGCTACGAGGGCCACCTACGCACCGAAGCTACGCACACGGCTTCCGGCACTGTCATTCAAACCGATGCCCCGGTTGATAACCACGGCCGCGGCGAAGCGTTTTCGCCAACCGACCTCGTGGGCACCGCCCTAGGCACCTGCATCCTCACCACGATGGCCATTGTGGCTGAGCGCCACCAGCTAAACCTCGTGGGCAGCTCGTTTAAGATGGAAAAAATAATGAGCCAGGAGCCGCCGCGCCGCATTGCCCAGCTGAATGTAGAAGTGCACCTGCCCGCCAGCCTCGGCGACACCGAGCGCCGGCTGATGGAGCGCACTGCCCACACCTGCCCCGTAGCTTTAAGCCTGAACCCGGAAATCAAGCAAGAGGTTCGGTTTGTGTACGAAGAGCTAAGCTAGCTGCGCCCGCTGAATACCTGGTGACTAAGCTGCCCCCTGCCAATCTTTTGCGTAGCTTGGCGCTTAGTCACTAGCCGTTTCTCACCCGTTTCATTTCTATGGGCTTTTTCACCAACAAGGGCTTTCAGCCCAAGCGCCAGAGCAACCACAAGCTGCCGCCCGGCCAGTACGAAACCACCGATTTTCCGGTGCTCTCGGCCGGCCCTACCCCGCGCATCAACCTCGCCGACTGGGAATTTCGCCTCGAAGGGCTAGTGGAGGAGCCGGTGAAGTGGAGCTGGGAGGAGTTCAACAAGCTGCCCATGCAGGACTTCAACCCCGACATTCACTGCGTTACCAAGTGGAGTAAATTCGACACCCACTGGCGCGGCGTGAGCGTGGACACCTTGCTGGAGCACGTCAAGCTGAAGCCCGAGGCGCAATTTGTGACTGAGTTCAGCTACGGCGGCTACACCACCAACCTGCCCTTAGCCGACCTGCGCGGCGGCAAGGCTTTTGTGGGCCTCCTTTACGATGGCCAGCCGCTAGCCCCCGAGCACGGCGGCCCGGCCCGCCTGGTGGTGCCGCACCTTTACTTCTGGAAAAGCGCCAAGTGGGTGCAGGGCCTGCGCTTCACGGCCCAGGATGAGCCCGGCTTCTGGGAGCGCGGCGGCTACAGCATGTACGGCGACCCGTGGAAGGAGCAGCGCTACCGCGACGATGACGACGACCAGGCTAGCCCCTCGGCCATTCGCCTATGAGCCGCGTAGCCTGGCAGCTGGCCACCGTTAAAGAAATTAAGCAAGAGACGCCGCGCGTCAAGACGTTCACCCTCAGCCTGCCCACCTGGACGCCCCATCTGGCCGGCCAGCACTACGACCTGCGCCTCACTGCCGAGGGCGGCTACCAAGCCGAGCGCAGCTACTCCATTGCTTCGCCACCCGAGCAGGTGGGCGAGATTGAGCTGACCGTCGAGCTTATCGCGGACGGCGAGGTGTCGGGCTACCTCAACGAGGGTGTGGCCGTGGGCGACCAGCTGGAGGTGCGCGGACCCATCGGCGGCTATTTCGTGTGGCGCGGCGAGCCTAGCGCGCCGCCGCTGCTGCTCGTGGGCGGCGGCTCGGGCGTGGTACCGCTGATGGCCATGCTGCGGCACCGCCACCTACTAGGGGTACACACGCCGGCCGTGTTGCTGTTCAGCGTGCGCACGCCAGATGAGGTTATCTATCAGGCTGAGCTAGAGGCAATGGCGCAGGCCGACCCCAGCTTCACGCTCCTGCTCGACTACACCCGGCAAGCGCCGCCCGGCTGGGCCGGCTACCAGCGCCGCATCGACGCCGCCATGCTAGCCGAGGTGGTGGCGCGGTTTGGGCCGGCCACGCCGCAGGCGTTTGTGTGCGGCCCCACGGGCCTGGTGGAAGCCGTAGCCGATGGCCTGCTGGCCGCTGGGCTAGCCCCCGAAATGATACTGACCGAGCGGTTTGGGCCGACGGGCGGGTAGCTGCTTCTAAGCTGCGGGCAACTCCTGTTGTAGCAGCTTCAGCAGCTCTTCTTTCGCAATACTGGCAGCTTCCGCCTTGTCATAAATCGTTACCAGATAGATGGTTTCACCCTCGTCAGTTTGCTCTACATAGTAAGTAATGACGCGAAAGCCACCGCTTTTACCGCTGCCCTTGCTGGCGCTGGCTAGGCGAATTTTATAGAGGCCGGCGCCAAGGCTTTCGCCCTGACGTGGGGTGACTTCGAGACTAGCGATAAGCTGTCGCAACTCAACTGGCAGCGAACGGTATTTTTTAACCAAGCGCTTTGCCCGACGGTTAAACTCTACAAATGGGATAATCTGCCTACTCATCAGCTTCAATTTCGGCAAATAACTCTTCCAGTGTTGACAGCTTCGCCTTACCGGTCTTTAACAGCTTAACCTGCTCAATGCTAGCGCGCAGCGCTTCCATCGAGATACTGACGTGGGTATCCGTATCGCCGTCATCCTCCTCGGCGGCCGGGCGGGCGGCGGGCTGGTCGGCCTGCACGATGAGCTGCTTGAACTGCTGCTGAATACGCTTGGGCAGCACCTTGTACTGCTCAAACAAAACCTGGGCGGTGGTCATGGCGCTAGGGGTTAGGGAAGTGAATTTACGACGAAAAAGGCGGCGTGCTAAGCGTATACGCTCGTCTTCAGCTCCTCGGCGAGGAAGCGACTGGTATGGCCCTTGCCGCTCTTGGCTACCTGCTCGGGCGTGCCCTGTGCCACGATGGTGCCGCCGCCCGCACCTCCCTCGGGGCCAATGTCGATGACGTGGTCGGCCACCTTAATGAGGTCCAGGTTGTGCTCGATGATGAGCACCGTATTGCCCTTGTCGGCGAGCTTGTGCAGCACGTCGGCCAGGTGGCGAATGTCCTCGAAGTGCAGGCCGGTGGTGGGCTCGTCGAGGATGTAGAAGGTCTTGCCGGTGTCTTTTTTGCTGAGCTCGGTGGCTAGCTTCACACGCTGGGCTTCGCCGCCCGAGAGCGTGGTTGCCTGCTGACCCAGCGTGAGGTACCCTAGCCCGACATCGGCTAGCGTCTTGATTTTGCGTAGAATACGCGGTTGGAATTCGAAGAATTCTACGGCCTTTTCCACCGTCATATCGAGCACGTCGGTGATGCTCTTGCCCTTGAAGCGCACTTCCAGCGTTTCGCGGTTGTAGCGGCGGCCTTTGCAGGTTTCGCAGGGCACGTGCACGTCGGGCAGGAAGTTCATCTCGATGGTGCGGATGCCGGCGCCTTCGCAGGTTTCGCAGCGCCCACCCTTCACATTGAACGAGAAGCGGCCCGGCCCGTAGCCACGGATTTTGGCCTCCGCCATCTCGGCAAAAAGCTGCCGAATTTCGGTGAACACGCCGGTGTAAGTCGCTGGGTTCGACCGCGGCGTGCGGCCAATGGGCGATTGGTCTACTTCTATCACTTTGTCAATGAGCTCCAACCCTTCGAGGCTGCCATAGGCTAGCGGCTCGCGGTGAGCATTGAAAAAGTGCTTGTTGAGAATCGGGTACAGCGTGTCGTGGATGAGCGACGACTTACCCGAGCCCGACACCCCCGTAACGGCGATAAGCTTGCCTAGCGGAAACTTAGCCGTTATATTCTTAAGATTGTGGCCTTTAGCGCCTTTCAATACCAGAAAATTGCCTTCGCCCTCGCGCTTTTTCTTGCGCATCTCTATGTGGCGCTGGCCGCTGAGGTACTGGGAAGTAAGCGAGCCGGAGTTGAAAATGGCGTCGGGCGTGCCTTCGGCCACGATGTGGCCGCCGTGGATGCCCGCACCGGGCCCGATATCGAGCACATGGTCAGCGTGCAGAATCATATCCTTGTCGTGCTCCACCACAATCACCGAGTTGCCGATGTCGCGCAGGTGCTGCAAGGCCTTGATTAGGCGCTCGTTGTCGCGCTGGTGCAACCCGATACTCGGCTCGTCCATGATGTAGAGCACGCCCACGAGCTGCGTGCCAATCTGGGTGGCTAGCCGGATGCGCTGGCTTTCGCCACCGCTGAGCGTGCGCACCGAGCGGTGCAGGCTGAGGTAGTCCAAGCCTACTTCGAGCAGGAAGCCGATGCGCTTGCGAATCTCCTTCAATAGCTCCCTAGCGATGAGGTTCTGGCGCTCACTCAGGCGCTCTTCCAGCCCCACAAACCAGGCGGCCAGCTCGTTGATATCCAGCACTGAGAGCTCGCCAATGTTCTTATCGGCCAGCTTGAAGTGCAGGCTTTCCTTTTTGAGGCGATAGCCGTCGCACACCGGGCAGGTCTGAGCCTGAGTATACTGCTGAATCCACTCGCGGATGCTGTCCGAATCGGACTCCATCTGGCGGCGCAGAAACGGGATAATGCCCTCAAACGGCTCGGTATAAGCCCCTTTGGCGTCATCGGCCTCGTCTTGCGTAATGCCGTGGAGCAGGCGCTGCAACAGCTCGGCCGGCAGCTTGTCAATAGCCGTATTAAGGCTGACCTTGTGCTTCTTGAGAATAAGCTGCAGCTGCTGAAAAATCCAGATGTCGCGGTACTCCCCTAGCGGCGCAATGCCGCCCCGGCTGATGCTCAGCTTGGGGTCCGGAATCACGGTTTCTTCCGTAATCTGCTGCACCTCGCCTAGCCCTGCGCAGTGCGGGCAGGCGCCGTAGGGCGAGTTGAAGCTGAACGTGTTAGGCGCTGGGTCGTCGTAGGCGATGCCGGTGTCGGGATCCATGAGGAAGCGCGAGAAGAACTGCGGCGCAGTCTTTTTGGCGTCGGGGTCCAGCACCATCAGCGTACCCTTGCCGTGGGTCATGGCGTTCTGCACCGAGCCCGAGAGGCGAAACCGGTCCTCTTCTTTCACCACGAGCCGGTCAATCACGATTTCGATGTCGTGAATCTTGTAGCGGTCGACCTGCATCTTGGGCGTGATGTCGAGCAGCTCGCCATCGACGCGCACCTTGGTGAAGCCCAGCTTGGCAATCTTCTGAAAATCTTCGCGGTAGTGGCCCTTGCGTCCCTTCACTACGGGGGCTAGCACGATGAGCTTTTTGCCATCGTAGTGCCGCAGGATGTAGTTGATAATCTGATCGTCGCTCTGCCGAATCATCTTCTTGCCCGTGGCGTAGCTGAAGGCCTCGGCCGTGCGGGCGTAGAGCAGGCGCAGGAAGTCGTAAATTTCGGTGATGGTGCCCACCGTGGAGCGCGGGTTGCGCGAAGTGGTTTTCTGCTCAATACTGATAACCGGCGACAGGCCTTCGATTTTATCGACGTTCGGCCGCTCCAGCCCGCCCATGAAGGAACGGGCGTAGGCCGAGAACGTCTCCATATACCGCCGCTGCCCCTCGGCATAGATGGTATCGAAGGCGAGCGACGACTTGCCTGAGCCCGATATACCGGTGAAAACCACCAGCTTACCACGCGGAATCTTCACCGACACATTTTTGAGATTATGCTCGCGGGCGCCATACACTTCGATGAAAGGCGCCTCGGCCGCCGCGCCTAGCAGCGGGCCTTCGGCCGGGGGCGGCAGGCTAGCGGGCGTTTGGTGCGCTTCGGCCACGGCTAGCCCGGCGGGCGCGGGCTGGCGGCCCACAGGCAAGTCATGCCGCACATCGGGGGCCTGCTGCTCAGCCACTTCGGCGAAGGCAGCCGCCGAAGCGTCGGTCAAAATTTCGGCAGCAGGAGCGGCAGACTTGGCCGCCTTTTTGGGCGCGGCCTTGGGTGGTTTCGGAGCGGGAGCAACGGGAGCGGTAGCCGTTTTTTTAGCCATGCGGGCAGATTCGGAAGAACAAGCAAAGGTACGGGAACGGACAGGCGAAGGATGGGCAGCGGTAGCTGCATGAGTCATCCGCCTGGCCGCGGGCCGATGGTCACTAACAAGCCTAGCCCGCGAATGGTGCGGGCCGGTTCGGCTTTCTTTGCCGGGCTAGCTAGTTAACAGCAATCCTCTTTTTCTCCTTTTACTCATGGCTACTTCTTCTCGTTTTTTCGTCTTATCGGGATTTTTACTAGGTGCTGGCCTACTATTGAGTAGCCCAGCTGCCATTGCTCAAACGGCATTACCAGCATCCAGCGCAGCGGCGCATGGTTATGATTTTCTAACCATGACCACTCTCGAAGGCACCAAGGCCTATTCGTGCATCCTATTTGCGCCCGCGTTTGAAGGGAAGACTGAGATTCCACTGGCCGTAATTGCCACGTTGAATTCCGACAAATACAAAGAGCTGCTGCTAGAGAATATGCAGCGTATCAACGGCCAGCTCAGTGCTTTGACCGTAGCAGGCTGGGAGTTAGTGCAGGTGTATACGCCCACTACTATCGCTAATTCTCGCTGCTACCTCTTTCGCAAAGCCAAAAGTTAAGGGCCTGCGTATAAGACGGCCTACCCCCAGCGTAGCATTGGCACCGTCCTTGCCACGGGGCAGGCTCACTCTTATTCTTTCCGCATGAATTTCCTTCAAAAAACTGCCTCGCTAGCCGTGCTGAGCGGGCTGGCGCTGGCCGCTGCCCCGGCCCACGCCCAAATTAACGTGAACATCAACACGGCTCCGCCCGTGGTAGTAGGCGCCCCGGCCGATGCCCAGTACTACTACATTCCAGAAGCCAATGCCTATTACGATGTGCCGGCCCGCCGCTACCTCGTGCAGCGCAATGGCCAATGGGGCCGCTACGAGCGCCTCGATGGCTACGACCCGCGCAATTTTCACCCGCAGTATATCGACTACCGGGGCGACTCGCCCTGGCTCTGGAAAGGCAAGGGCCACCCCCACGGCATGCCCCCCGGCCAGGCCAAGAAGATGTATCGTGACGGCTACCGCGATGGCCGCGACTATGACGACGACCAGGGCCGAGGCCACGGCAAGGGTCATGGCCGCGACCACGACCGCGACTAATACCGCCAGGCTATTTGGCCCGAGGCTGATTAAAAAGCGCCCCTCGGGCGCTTTTTTGGCTTTCAGCTGCCGGGGTGGTCAGTCGGCAGAGCAGTGGTTTTCGTCTGCTAAAAGGCTAGGGCTAGCGAATGCCCAGCTTTCGGGCACTCGTTTTGACTTGGGCTGGGTATCCTGCTTAACCCTTTTCTGCTTTTCACTCATGAACTACCGCCCGCCGCTTTTCGCTTTTGTATTCGGTGCCTTTGCTGCGCTGGCTAGCCCCGCCGCTCATGCCCAGGTAAACATCAATGCCCGGTTTGTCCACTAACTTCCACCCGGTGGCAATCGATTATCGGGGGCGCCAGCCCTGGCAGCAATACCGCGACCTCCACGCCCGCTACTACCGCTCAGTGGTGGTGTAGCGCCAGGTTGTACGTTAGGTAAACCGCTTGGTACTGGTACAGCGGCAAGTAGTGCGCCCGGTACTCGTGGAGCGCGTTAACCTTCAGGGCCGCGTAGTAGCGCGCCGGGTACGCTAGCCCCCTCTTTACCAGCCCTAAATTCCCGTCCGTTGGGCAGGGCTTTTGGGGCGCCGAGGTATTAGTCGGCATAGTTGGCCACCCTGCCTAGCGCATAGCCCTGTTTATCGGGGCGGCTAAAATCCGGCACTTTACTTGCACTTACCCTAGCCAGGTAACCCAACTTTTTTTATTGTCAGTCATGAAATTCCGCCTCCCTTTTCTTGCTTTCGCGCTGGGCTCTGGCTTGGCGCTCACCGCCCCCACTGCCGCGCAAGCACAGGTGAGTGTGGGCGTGAATATCGGCCTGCCGCCCTGGGGGCCGCCCGTGCCCCAGGGCACGCAGTATTACTACATCCCGGAGATTGACGGGTATTACGATATCTACAACGGCGTATACATCGTGTTTGATGGCCAGCAGTGGATTCAGGTGCCTTACCTCGATGGCTACGACCCCTACTACTTCCACCCCGTGCCGGTGAGCTACGTGGGCGCCCAGCCCTGGCTCTACATCAGCACCTACCGCCAGCGCTACCCGCAGTACGTGACGGTATATCGCGGCGGTGGCTACGGTGGCGGCGGGCGCTACTATGGCCACGACTATGGCGCGGGCCGGGTATATGGCTACGACCACGGCGGCTACGGCGGCAACCGGGGCTACTACGGTGGCCACGTTGACCGCGACCACGACCGTTTTGACCACGACCATGACCGCTTTGACCGCGATGGGCGTGGCAACTATGGCGGGGGACGCCCCGGCGGCAACTATGGCGGCCTGCCCAACAACCCCGGTGGCGGCCGGCCCGGCGGCTACAATGGTGGCAACCCCGGCCAGGGGTACCCCGGCAATACCCCGGGCCGCGGCTGGGGTGGCCGGCCCGGCGGCGGGAACCCTAACCCGGGCAACCCTGGGGGCGGCAACCCAGGCGGCTTTGGCGGCAACAACCCAGGTGGGGGCGGCTACCACGGTGGTAACCCCGGTGGTGGCCAGCCAACCGGCCCCGGTGGTGGATTTGGCGGCGGCCGAGGCCGGCGCTAGCTAACGGCTTTCGCTAGTCCTGCTAAACAAAAAGAGCTGCTCCCATTGGGGCAGCTCTTTATTGTTTAGCAGATGGTTGTTTCAGAAGTCCTTGGTCAATTTTAGGCAAGGGGCGGTAGCTCAGCCCATTTTACCCCTGCCCGCACAGCGGCCGGAGCAGGCAGCTGCCCCAGCCCTAGCCGCTCGGCTATGTATAGCATATCAGTGTCGTGGTTCATGCCGGCAGCGGCTACAATGCGGTTGTCGAGCACGTAGAAGGCCAGAAAATCCTGTGCAGCTACGTTACCCTGGCAGATAATCTCGTCCCAGCGCTCGGCGTGGCCGGCGTAGCGCAGGCTTTTGCCATATTGCTGCGTCCAGAAGAAAGGGGCGGCCGTAAATTTTTGCCGCTGGCCCAGCATATTGCGGGCGGCCGTTTGGCCGTGCTGCTGGGCCACGCGCCAGTGCTCGATGCGGGTGAGCTGGCCGGTGGGGGCTAGCGGAAAGCGAGCGATATCGCCGGCCGCGTACACATTCTCCGCCGCTTGCAAGTACGCATCGACGGCTAGGCCACCGTCTTTTTCCAGCGCAAAAGCCCGGGCCAGAAAGTCGGTGGCGGGGCGCACGCCCACGCCCAGCACTACGGCGTCGGCGGGCAGCGTTTTACCTGATTTCAACTGCACGCCGGTTACGTGCTTTTCCTGCCCTAGCAGCGCCGTCACCTCGGCTTCGACCTCAAACTTTACCCCTTTTTCCTCGTGCAGCTTCTGGAACATAGCCCCGATTTCGGGCCCTAGCACGCGCTCGAAGGGCACTTTCTGCTGCGCGATTACCGTCACCTGCCGGCCTTCAGCGATAAGGCTGCCAGCGGCTTCCATCCCGATAAAGCTGCTGCCGATAATAACGACCTGCCGGGCCTCTTTGGTGGCGGCCAGCAGGGCATCGGCATCGGCCTGGGTGCGCAGGGGCAGCACACCGGGCAGGTCGTGGCCGGGCAGCCTGGGCAGCAGGTTGGGCGTGCTGCCGGGGGCTAGCAGCAGCTGGTCGTAGCGTAGCGGGGGCTGGCCTTCGAGCTCGATTTCCTGGCTAGCCAGGTTAAGGCCGGTGGCGCGGGTATTGGTCAGCACTTCAATCTTTTGCTGCGTATAAAACCCTCGCTCGCGCAGGGGCAGGGCGGCGGGCTTGGCCTTGCCGGCCAAGTAGGCTTTGCTGAGCTTGGTGCGGTCGTAGGGCAGCTTTTCATCAGCCGACACCAGCACCACGCGGCCCGCAAAACCCTCGCGGCGCAAAGTCTGGGCTGCAAACTCACCGGCGGCCCCGCCACCCACGATAACGAACGTGCGGGTATCAACTGGCACGCTAGCGGCCGTCGGCGGCACGCCGCCCACCTCGGCCGTGGGGGTGGCGTCGGGCTTGTCGGTGCTGGCGGGAGGGCTAGCGGGCACCTGCACCAAAATGCGCCCGCCCGCCTCGCGCACGGCGTAGGTGGGCAGGTCGTCGAGGGATGGGGGCTCGCAGAGGTGGCCGTTTTCGACCTTGAAGCAGGCATGATGCCAGGGGCAGATGAGGCGGCCGTCTACCACCTTGCCCTTCTCTAATGGGGCGCCGTAGTGCGGGCAGTTGGGCGCGAAGGCGTGCACCTGGCCTTGTTGCCGGGTCAGCAATACGCTAGGGCCGCCCCCGGGCGTCGGAAAGGCTATGAGCGCGCCTTCGGGCAGGCTGGCGGCGTCGGTAAGGTCGAGTTCGGGGAGCATAGCGGCGGAGGTTACTTCTGGCTAGCTGAACGGGGAGCCGCCGGAGCGAGTTGCTGCGCAGTGGACACTAAAAAGGCGCCCTGGCCAGGGCGCCTTTTTAGAACATACGCTTTCGCAATGCTAAAATTCCGCGTTCTTCGGGAAGCGCGGGAAGGGAATGACGTCGCGGATGTTGGTCATACCCGTCACAAACAGCACCAGGCGCTCGAAGCCCAGGCCGAAGCCCGAGTGCGGCGCGGTGCCAAAGCGGCGCGTATCGAGGTACCACCACAGCTCGTCGGCAGGCACGTGCATCTCGGCCATGCGGGTTTCGAGCTTGGCCAAGCTCTCTTCGCGCTGCGAGCCGCCGATGATTTCGCCGATGCCCGGGAAGAGCACGTCCATGGCCCGCACGGTGCGGCCGTCCTCATCGAGCTTCATGTAGAAGGCCTTGATTTCTTTGGGGTAGTTGGTGAGGATAACCGGCTTCTGGAAGTGCTTCTCCACGAGGTAGCGCTCGTGCTCGCTCTGCAAGTCGGTGCCCCAGTCTACGGGAAACTCAAACTTCTTCTTGGCTGATTTCAGAATCTCCACGGCCTCGGTATAGGTGAGGCGCTGGAAGGCGTTGTCGGTCACCGACCGGAGGCGGGCTAGCAGCTCCTTGTCGTAGGTGTCGTTCAGGAATTGCAGGTCGGCAGCGCAGTGCTCCAGGGCGTAGCGCACCAGGCTCTGGAGAAAATCCTCGGCCAGGTCCATGTTATCGACCAAGTCATAGAACGCCATCTCGGGCTCTATCATCCAGAACTCGGCCAGGTGGCGGGCGGTGTTCGAGTTTTCGGCCCGGAAGGTGGGGCCAAACGTGTACACCTGCCCTAACGCCATCGCGGCGAGTTCGCCTTCGAGCTGGCCCGACACCGTAAGGTTGGTTTGCTTGCCGAAGAAATCCTGGCTGTAATCGACCGAGCCGTCCTCGGTGCGCGGCGGGTGCTCGGGGGGCAGTGTGGTGACGCGGAACATCTGGCCCGCGCCCTCGGCGTCGGAGCCCGTGATGATGGGCGTATGCACGTAGTAGAACCCGTGGCGGTTGAAGTAGTCGTGCACCGCAAATGCCAGCGCGTGCCGGATGCGCAGCACCGCCCCGAAGGTGTTGGTGCGGGGGCGCAGGTGGGCAATTTCGCGCAGGTGCTCCAGCGAGGTAGCTTTCTTTTGCAGCGGGTAGGCCTCGGGGTCAGCAGTGCCAAGCACCTCGATAGAGGTGGCCTGTACCTCTATCGACTGGCCTTTGCCCTGGCTAGCCACCAGCTGGCCACGCACGGCCACGCACGAGCCGGTGGTTACTTCTTTCAGGCTTTCTTCGGGAAACTTCTCAGCATCAGCTACTACTTGGATGGTGGCCAGGCCCGAGCCATCGTTGAGCGCGATAAACTGCACATATTTGTTGCCCCGGCGGGTGCGTACCCAGCCCTTCACCAGCACTTCGCGGTTGAGGTCGGTACTCGTGAGCAGGTCTTGGATGCGGGTGCGGCGGAGCTGGTCGGCAGGCATAAGCAGGTTGGCAAAAGGCAGTTGAGCTGGCAAAGGTAAAGCCCTTGCCGGGCTAGCGCCGACTAACCCCAACCGGAAATTGCCAGTATGAGGGTACGTCCACGCCCGCGCCGGCTGCGTAGTATGTTTCTTTCCCCACCGCTAACCTCCGCGTTTCATTCGCCCTTCTTTCTATGCAACGCCTTGATTTAAAACAACTTCTTTCGCAACGCCTCTCGCCCCAGCAGATTCAGTTCATTAAGTTGCTGCAGATTCCGACGGCCGAGCTCGAAACGCGCATCAAGGAAGAAATGGAGGTGAACCCGGCGCTGGAAGAAGGTGACAGCGACGATGCCGACGAGCGCGACGACAGCGATGCCGACGACACGCCCGAGGCCGACGACCCCAACGACTCGCTCGACAGCGACGATACGACCCTCGACGAGGATTTTAGCGGCCCTAGTGAAGTTAGCGACGACAGCGCCGGCCCCGACGACTACGCCGACGAGCGCCCCGAGCCCGCCGCCGAAGTGGAGGCACTGGGCATCGACAACGACAACCACGAAATCGACATCAGCGACTACGTCAACGACGACGAGATAGCGGGCTACAAGATGCAGGGCGACGGCCCCGGCGACGAGGAGGAGCGCGACATGCCCCTGGCCGACACCAGCGGCTCGCTGCAAGACTCGCTGCTAGACCAGCTGCACTTTGCGCAGCTCGATGAGCTGGGCCAGGCCATCGGCGAGCAGCTCATCGGCTCGATTGACGGCGACGGCTACATCCGCCGCGATTTGGCAGCCATTGCCAACGACCTGGCTTTCAGCCAGAATATTGAGGCTAGCGAGGCTGAGATTGAGCGCGTACTGCACGTTATTCAGCAATTCGACCCGCCGGGCATCGCCGCCCGCGACCTGCCTGAGTGCCTGCTACTTCAGCTAGAGCGCCGGCCCCAGGAGGAGGCCACTATCAATGCCGAACGTATTCTGACTGAGACGTTTGACGAGTTTACCAAGAAGCACTACCAACGCATACAGCAGAAGCTGGACCTGGAAGACGACGAGCTGAAGGAAGCGGTGGCAGTAATTCTGAAGCTGAACCCCAAGCCGGGTGGCAGCGGCCCGATGGGTGGCGGCAAAGGCAGCGCCGGTGGCGCGCAGTACCTCATGCCCGACTTCATCCTCACCAACGACAACGGCGAGCTGAACCTGACCCTGAACGCCCGCAACGCCCCCGAGCTGCGCGTGAGCCGCGACTACCGCGAGATGCTGCAGACCTACGATAAGGCGGCCAAGAAAGACCAGAAAATGAAAGAGGCCGTGAGCTTTGTAAAGCAAAAGCTCGACTCGGCCAAGTGGTTTATCGACGCCATTCGGCAGCGCCAGAACACGCTGCTGCGCACGATGTCGGCCATTGTGGAGCGCCAGCGCGAGTTCTTCCTAACAGGCGACGACTCGAAGCTGCGACCCATGATTCTCAAGGATATTGCCCAGGCTATTGGTATGGATATCAGCACCATCAGCCGGGTAGCCAACTCCAAGAGTATCCAGACCGAGCACGGTATTTACCCGCTCAAGTTCTTCTTCTCGGAAGGCATTGCCACCGACTCGGGCGAGGACGCCAGCAGCCGCGAGGTGAAAAGCATTCTGCGCGACCTCATCGGCAACGAAAAGAAAGACCACCCGCTCAGCGACGACAAGCTGGAGAAAATGCTGAACGCCCGCGGCTACAACATTGCCCGCCGCACGGTGGCCAAGTACCGCGAGCAGCTCAATATTCCGGTGGCCAGGCTGCGCAAGGAGCTGTAACAAGTGTAGTTGCTCACCAAGTAAAGTAAAACCCGCTTTTTATCGTCTGATTGAGAGCGGGTTTTCGCTTATATACTATGTCCCAACGCATTATTATCACGGGCGCCACCGGCATGGTCGGCGAAGGCGTGCTCCTCACCTGCCTGGCCCAGCCCGATGTGGAGGCGGTTCTGTCCATCAGCCGCAAGCCTAGCGGGCATACGCACCCCAAGCTGCGCGAACTGCTGGTGAAAGACTTTTTCGACCTCTCGGGTATTGAAAGCGAGCTGGCGGGCTACACGGCCTGCTTTTTCTGCGCGGGCATCTCATCGGTGGGCATGAAGGAAGCCGAGTACACGCACATTACCCACGACTTGACGCTGTACTTTGCCCGCACGCTGCTGCGTTACTCACCGCAGGCCACGTTCGTCTACGTATCGGGCAGCGGCACCAGCGCAGATAGCCGCCAGATGTGGGCCCGCGTGAAAGGCCACACCGAGAACGAGTTGCTGGCGCTGCCTTTTGGGCGGGTCGCGGCATTTCGGCCGGGCGTTATGCTGCCCGTGCCCGGCCAGCGCCACGACAGCTACCGAGCTATTACTTGGCTAGCCAAATGGTTGCGCCCAGCGCTGCCGCGCTTCATCTGCACTATGCGCGAGGTAGCGCTAGCTATGCTCAATACAGCCCGACACGGTGCCCCCAAGCCGGTGCTGGAAGTGCCCGATATTGTGCAGCTAGCCCGCTAATACCACTGGCCGCAGTCCTGGCGCTTCCCCTACCCTAGCCATTTGCCTAAGGCGAGGAATAGCCAGAAGCTATTACTTTCACGCATGCTTCTTACTCGCGTCATTACCTGCTTAGTAATTCTCACGGCCGGAGCCACTGCCGCTAGCCCGGCCGCGCCGCGCTTTGCCTACGCCCGGCACCCCATGCAGGCGCAACCGCCGAAGGGCCGCATCCAACTGGGCAAATGCGACCAGCAGGTGGTGTACAACCTGCCCGCCCAGCGCTTCGACCAGACGGCCACGGCCATTGCCCACGCCACGGGCTGCTACATCCGCTACACCAACAAAAAGCTTATGAACGTGCCCGTGCAGCCCGTGCGCGGCCGCCTCACGCGGCGGCAGGCCCTTCGCGTGGCGCTGCGGGGCACCCAGCTGCACATTGTGCGCGAAACGCCCAACCTAATGGAGGTGATGCGCGTGCCGGCCAAGTAACCGGCTGGCGGGCTAGCCCCCGGCCACTTGCAGCAGCACCTCATAATAGGGCCGCCCCAGCACCCGGGCCCGCAGCCAAGCAAAGAAGCTGATTATCTGCAAGTCTTCTTTTTCTTGCGAAAGAAATGCCGGCATAGTGGCTACGCGCTGGGCAAAGGCCGGTGTGGTAGCCACGGCCGGGTCATCGATGATTTCGCGCACCAGTTCGAGGTAGCGCACCACGGCGTGGTAGGGGCCGCCGGGCGCCACAGCGGGGGCGTCGGCGGTGGCGGGCTGAGCGGGAAACTGCTCGTGCAGGCGCCGCTCAATGGCGCGCAGGCGCGTGAGGGCTACGTCGGGGTTGCCGAGCTCTAGCTGAATAAGCAGCTCGCCGATGTTGTGATTGAGCAGCCACTCCAGGCCCAGGTTTTGCTCGAGCCAATGGTCGGTGCGGTCGAGGCTGATGATGGTCTGGTTGGCTTTGTGAAAATTGCCTTCGGCGAAATAATGGAAGGTGAGCTGCAAGCGCGCCGTGAGCTGGTCGGCGGGCAGCAGCGCGGGCTTGGCTTTTAGGGCCCCATCCAGGAGTTTGATGCTATCGCGGTTACGGTTTAGGAACGCATAATTAGCGGCCAGCAAAAACGTGAAGCGCGGCCCTACTTCGGCAAACTGCCGGCTGGGCGCGGCCGCCAACACGGCTAGTCCCTGCTCGAGGTAGGCCACCGACTCCTGAAATCGGCGGGCGCGGTACAGGGCGTGGGCTAACATGTAAAGCAGCCGCAGCTGATGGCCGCGGTGAGCGGGCGCAAAGCCGTGGCGGCGCTCCATGAGCCGGTAGCAGCGCTCGATAAAGGGCGCAAAATTGGCAAAGTCGCCGCGCACTAGCATAGCGTGGCGCGCTATGCTAAGCAAGCGCGTGAGCAGCGAAGGTGAGCGGGCGAAAGCTTCCTGCAAGTCGTACTCAGTGAGCACGTTGCGCACTAGTTCATCGACGGGCACGGCGCCGCGGCCGTGCAGGCGGGCCTGGCGCAGGCGCTGGCGCAGCAGCGCATCGGCAATGCCGGCGCGCTCCTCCTCGTCTGCGGCTTTCTTGTTGCGGTGTCGGCGCTCAATAATGGCATCGAGCGGCTCGGCATGGGGCGAGTGCGCATACTGAATCTGCACGTTGTAGACGGCATTCAGCGGCTCGTACTGCTCGGCGTCGAGGGCTACTTTCTCGGCCTTGCGCAGCATATTCCAGGCCAGGCGCGGCACCCCGGCGTCAAACAAATACTGGGCTAGGGTGAGGTGGCCGCGCACCGACGTGGCGGCGGTGGCATCGTGCTGGCGCTGGCGCAGCAGCAGAAAGTCGGTGAGCTGCTTAAAGAGTCGCTTGCGCAAGGCATAGTAGGCCACGGGGTTAGGCTCGTCGGGATAGAGCTTTTTGATGAGCACTTCCGAGTCGTATTCCTTAGGGTGCAGCAGCAATTCGAGTAGGCGCAGGTCCTGGCGGCCGGCGGCGCGGCGGCGCTGCCACTGCATAAACTGGGCAAGGTCGCGGCGGTCGTCGGGGGCTAGGGTTTGCAGCGTAAGGCGCAGGTCGTCCATGGAGGGCGGATGAAGTCGGGAAGCCGAAAGTAAGCGGGCCGCCGCTAAAGAAAGGCTGCCTCCAACCTACGGGTTAGCTCTACCGTACAAAGCACTACAATCCCACCTTTTCCCTTTTTCACTCATGGACGTTAACAACAATAACATCGGCGACAACACGGAGCTGCGCGCTCGTGGCGACTGGAATCAAATCAAAGGAGCTGCCAAGCAGAAGTGGGGCCAGCTTACCGACGACGACATGTCTTACGACGAAGGCAAGCAGGACGAGTGGTTTGGCCGCTTGGAGCAGAAAACCGGCCACGCTATCGACGATATCAAAGATTGGTTCTCGAAGACGTTTAGCGGCACGAGCAACGACCCCAACCGTCCTTCCAACCAGAACAGCCGCTAGGCACTTTGCTTAGCCAGTAATCCACAAAGCCCCGCGCCCACCCCGGCGCGGGGCTTTGTGCTTAGTGCCAGAGGCTGGCCGCCACGCGGTAGGTATTGGCATGGGCCTCTACAATATCGGCAATGCGCTCGGAGTAGCCGCCCCCCATGCACACCACCACGGGCAGGCCGCGCCTGTGGCAGGCCCCTAGCACCAGCTCGTCGCGGCGGCGGCAGCCCTCGCGCGTGAGGGCCAGGTGGCCTAGCTTGTCGGTGGCCAGCACATCGACACCGCTGAGGTAGAACACAAAATCGGGCTGGCACAGGTCGCCCCCGAGCAGACGCGGCAGCACGTCGGTGAGCCGGGCCAGATATTCGGCGTCGCCGAGGCCGTCGGGTAGCGCCAGGTCGAGGTCCGATGCCTCCTTGCGCCCCGGAAAATTGCGCGCGCCGTGCATCGAAAACGTGAATACCCGCGGCTCGTGCCGAAAGATGGCCGCCGTGCCATTGCCCTGGTGCACATCGAGGTCAATAATAAGAATCTGGCGCACCCGGACCGGCTCGTGGGCCAGCAGCCAGTTGGCGGCTACAGCCTGGTCGTTTAGCAGGCAAAAGCCCTCGGGCCGGCCCGCGAAGGCGTGGTGCGTGCCGCCGGCAATGTTGAGCGCCACGCCGCCGCTAGCCAGCGCCCGCCGCACACAGCCAATGGTACCGCCGAGCAAGGTCATTTCACGCTCGGCCAGGGCCGGGCTCCACGGAAAGCCGCTGGCCCGCTCTTCGGGCCGCGTAAGCTGCCCGTGCAGCAGCCGGTGCACGTAGCCAGCCTCGTGCGTCCGCAGCACCTCGGCCAGCGGCGGCGGGCTGGGAACAAAAAAATCGCCGGCCGTGGCAGTGCCTTCGTAGAGCAACTGTTCGGGCAGCAGCTCGTATTTCAGCATCGGAAACCGATGGCCGGGCGGCAGAGACAGCACGTAGTTTGGGGTAAAAGCAATATTCATCATGGCAGGCCAGCCAGCTCGTAGAAATAAAACAAAACACTGAACCAGGAGCCGCCTCGCCCTCGTGGCGCAACGGTTTTGGCCACCATAGTCCCTCGATTATTATACCTGCCTCGTCTTTTATTTAAGAGGTAGTAGACAAATAATTAGTGAATTAGGCATTTTGTATAATCCAAAGTGCCCGCTGGTCCGTAGCTTTGTTTCCCTTCTTTGCTCATTTATACTTTAGTTCCCACCAAGCATCTATCTCCTTCTGCTACGATGGCTTCTCCGCACCTTAGCTCTTCTCACCACTCTTCGCTGCCTCCGCGCCCCTATCGCCGCTCGTCGTTTAATGGTGCCAAGCAGCTGGAGGCCGCTGGGGCCTCTACCCGGCGCACGCTCCTGCTGGTGGGCGCGCTGGTTGTGGGCTTGGTTGTAGCACTAGGGGTAGTTGCCTTTCATTTGGCGGGCGGCGGGCGCTAGCGACCCTTATTCGTCGAGCAGGCTGCCGAAGATGCCGCCTAGTGCGGTCCCGCTTTCTTTGCGGGCATTGCCGCCCCAGGGGGCAAGCGCCTGAATGAGCTTTTTGACGGGCATCGACTGAATCCAGACGCGGCCGGTGCCGCGCAAGGTGGCCAGCAGCAGCCCCTCCCCACCAAATATCATCGACTTGAGGCCCCCAGCCCGGGCCACACTAAAATCGATGCCCGGCTCAAACGCCACTACGCAACCCGTATCTACGCGCAGCAGCTCGTTGCTCAGGTGCTTTTCGATGATGGTGCCGCCAGCGTGCACAAAGGCCTTGCCATCGCCGGTAAGCTTTTGCAGAATAAAGCCCTCGCCGCCAAACAGCCCGGCCCCAAATTTTTGGTTGAAGTGCAGGCTAATCTGAGTGCCCCGCGCGGCGGCCAAAAAGCCATCTTTCTGCACAATGAGCCCCTGGGGCAGCGTACTCAAATCGATGGGAATAATAGTGCCCGGATAAGGCGCCGAAAAGGCCACCCGGCTCTTGCCATAGCTGCCGCGGTGCGTGAAGTGCGTGAGAAACAGGCTTTCACCCGTAATGAGGCGCGTGCCCGCCGAAAACAGCTTGCCCAGCATACTCTGGTCGGCTGAGGAGCCGTCGCCCATCTTGGTTTCGAAGGCAATGGCTTCGTCCATGTACACCATCGCGCCGGCCTCGGCAATCACGGTTTCCTGGGGGTCGAGCTCTACTTCGAGCACCTGAATGTCGGAGCCAAGAATGCGGTAGTCTACATCGTGCGAGCGCATGGTAAACGGGGGTAATAAGGTGAAGCGCAAATGTAGGGCTAGCCCCACTTCGTGCCCAGCAGCCAGGCATCCCGAAGCTGCTTCTTTGCCGATACGGCTGCGCTTGCTATACAGCCCGGCAGGCGAGCACCCTAGCGCGGCCAACGTGCTAGCCTAAATCTTACCCACACTAGCAGCCGCGCCGACGTGCCCGCTGGCGTTGCGCCCGGGCTGGTAGCAGCACTACTATTCGGGCACTGCGCGCCGCGACAAACAAGAACGGCCTTCCGACGAGCAGGCCGGCCCTATTCGGGTAGCTCACGGCGGGTTTCGGCGGCCTCATCGGCTTCGTTGCCCACTGTTTTCTTGCGCTTGGCCTCGCGGCTGGTGCGCTTCATAAAGTCTTCGTCGGTTTCTTCGGGCTCCTCATCCTGGCCATCGGCTACCGGAAATTTCTCGTCGTCTTCGCGGGCTAGCCGAGCCGCCTCGGCCGCGCTGCGGGCCTGCGCTTCTTCGCCAAACTGACCTTCCCGGTGCACGATTTTCTTGTCGCGCACGTGGCGCCCTAGAAATTTATTTATTTCCTCGATTGAGTAATTGGAAGTGATTTCGCCCAGCGGGTTTACGCCGATTTCGAATCCTTCCAGCTCTTTGTGCACGCGGGCTTTCTTTTCGGGCTCGGGTGCCTTTTGCTTGGGTTTAGTGGGTTTCTTAGCCATGAGAATCAACTAATAAAGTAGAAGCAGTACTACTAATTGGGGCGCCCTGATAAGCAAAAAGGCCGCGCCGTAGTGCATACGGCGCGGCCTAAGGCAAGGGTTTAAGTGCTTTTTCTATTCAGCCAAAGTAAGGCGAATAGTTTGGCTGCCAATCCGCACTAAATACAGACCTTTAGGAGTGTTTGCGGGCAATACGAGTTTAGCAGTACCAGAGGCATCAGCTATTTCTGTGTGCACTACCCGGCCTAGCGCATCTAGTACCTGCACGTTGGCCCCAGCCACTGCCCCTACCAATGTAGTGCGCGTGCCGGAGGGATTTGGATAGAGTGACAGGCTCGTAGCCATAGTCCCAGCTCCTACTAGGGTACGTACAGGAGAGTAGTACGCTTTGCCATCAATATCAACCTGCCGCAAGCGGTAATAACGGGTCGTGCCCTTAGGGGTAGCCGAGAGGTCATGGAAGGAGTATGGGGTAGCGGTGGCTTTGGTGCCTTGAGCGGCTACCTGTCCAATCGCGGTGAAGTCTTCCCCATTTAGGCTGCGCTCAATAGCATAATAATCACTATTTATTTCCGACGCCGTAGCCCAATTCAATAGGGCGTTGCCACCTACCCAGCTAGCCTCGAAGCTAACCAGTTTCACAGGCAGTGGCCGGTTAACCGTCACCGTAACCTGTGCTGTATTATAACAGCCCCCAGTACTGAAACCAGTTACGGTGTAAGTAGTAGTGACCGTTGGCGTCGCCGTTACAGTGGCACCCGTTGTGCTGTTGAGGCCGGTAGAAGGCGACCAGTTATAACTGCTGGCACCACTAGCCGTCAAATTAGTTGAGTTGCCATAGGTTATACTTGGATTATTAGGTGTAACCGAAATGCTCGGAGCAGCATTATTGCTGACCGGTACCGTCACATCCTGCTGAGAACTGCCGCAGCTTGTCGTCTGCACTACGCGGTAGGTCGTGTTAGCAGTAGGTGCCACCGTGAGAGCGGCGGAGGTCGAAAGGATGGTACCTAAGTTTGTGCTGATATACCATGCATAGGTAGCATTTGAAACGTTAGAGCTAGCAGTTAGCGTGATTTGTTGACCGCTGCAGATAGCCGCCGGACTGCTGGGCGATACCGTGAGGCTAGCAGCACTTGTGACGTTTACGGTGGCCGAAGCCGATGTCTGGCCGCAGTTGGTGTAGGCCGTAACGCTATAAGTAGTGTTTACTGTAGGTGCAACCGTCACAGTAGCCCCGGTAGCCACGAAGCCGTTGGGTAGGGAGTTCCAAGTGAACGTTGCATTGGGGTCGGGCGAAGTAGCTGTTAGAGTGGTCGACGAGCCGCTGCATATAGTAGAAGTACTCGGTGTAACTGATACGGATGACGTACCTACCCCTACCCCCACCTGCTGCGTCAGCGTACCACAGTCAGTACCGACAGCCTGCACTGTATATATCGTACTAGTAGTCGGGCCCACAGTAATACTTTGCCCGGTGGCGTAAGGAGTACCTGTTGCTGCTCCTCCTACAAACCAGTTATACGTAATCCCGCTGGTGCTATTACCACTATAGGTAGCTGTCAACGTGGTGCTTTCCCCAAGACAGATGGTGGGTGCACTGGGGGCAATAGTGAGACTGCTCACCGGAATAGTAATCTGCTGCGAACTAGTGCCGCAAGTAGCAGTGGTCGTTGTTACCGTGTAAGTAGTGGTCGTAGTCGGAGACACAGTCAGTGTATTACCTGTAGCGCCGGCAATTACAGACCCACCGGTCGACCAAGTATATGTTCCGCTACTCGAGCCACCCGCTGTAAGCGTTACAGAAGTACCGGGGCACACGCTGCTCGTGGTATTTGTGTTAAAACTCGGGCTAGAAGTAAGCGTTAAGCTGGGAATAAACGTCAGATATACGTAGCTGTCACCACTACCGCATGAGGTAGCATGCACACGCAATTGTATATTACTTGCAAAGCTTATTGAGAGCGGAAGTGGCGGAGGTGCATTACCATTTTTAACCTGAGCATAAGATGCAGATGTTAGTTGCTGCACTACATCATTAACTGAAGTTGTGGGGTCTTTAGTAATTACCCTAGCCCATTCTAAGGTTACCGCGCCGTTAGCAGTAGCTGAGGTAGTGGAAGCGGTAAAATTATAAAGTGCCCCGGCAGTAGGGCAAACAGGTACGCTCGTTCCGCTGGAACCTTTATTAATAGTCTGCGATTGCGACACCCCATTAGCATCGGTGTAAGAAATAGTTATCTGGTTAGAACACTGCGCGTAGCTAAGTAGTGGTCCTAGCAGCAGTAAGCTTAAACAAAAGAGAAGAAGTGATTTCATAGGTAAAGGGGTGAAGGAAACTGATTTTTAGGCAAGAAATAGCATTTTATTATTAAATGCCTGAAAACGAGCCGGCAATATACCATTTTTTTTACTTATCTGTACATTACCATTATTTTATAACTTAAAGATCAAGCTGTTTATTTAGTTATTCGCGCAACTGATTTATTAGGTGTATAGTCCCATCATGAGGTGGGTCGGGTCGTGGGTAAAGATAGTAGGGTTCTTTTGCTACTGAGCGCAGACAAATTCGTGTGGGGTCAGCCCGCGCAAAGTCTTCGCTTGGCATGGTTATAGGCCAGCAAAAAGGTTTGCAGGTGCTCGTACTCGCCGGTGGTCGGTAGTGGAAGCGTTGGACGGTAGCTTTTTTAATCGTGCAGTTCATGCGTTCGACTTGACCGTTAATCCACGGGTGGGCTGGTTTGGTCAGGCGGTGCTCCCGGTGCTCCACACCATATTCGCGGCAAATGCGGTCAAAGCTGTGCCCGCCCGGCAGGAATTGGTGCGGCTGGGGCGTAAACTGTAACCCGTTGTCCATCAGCACGGTATGCTCTTTGTAGGGCAGCTTATCCAGCACGCGCCGCAAGAATTCGGTGGCCACGACCTGTTTGGCCCGCGGATGCAACTCGGCAAAGGCCACTTTACTGGTGCGGTCAATGGCCACAAAGAAGTACAGTCGGCCTGCTTCGGTCTGCACCTCAGCAAAATCAACATGCAGGTAGCCAACAGGATAATCCTTGAATTTTTTTTCGGCGGGCTTTGCCCGTCTTCGTTTAGCGGCAGGCGGCTGATACCGCAGCGTTGGAAGCAGCGGTGCAGTGCCGAGCAGGATAGGGGCGGAATCGTGGCCTGTAGCGCGTAGAGGCAATCGTCCAGCAGCAAGAGCGTGTGCCGCTGAAAAGCCACGGCGACGGCTTTCTACTCGGCCGTAAGCACGGTTGATGCCGGCTCCGGGCCCATGCGCGCATCGGTTGTGGTCGAGCGCTTGCACCACTTGGCCACCGTTTTAGGGTTGATGCTGAATCGTGTGGCTAGGCTTTGTAGGCTTTCCTGGCTGTGTTAGATAGCGCGCCGTATTGCCGCCGTTGTGCGGGCGCTGCCGTGGAGTACTTGTCCCATAAGTGCGTGCGAAATTCCGGCCCGGAAAATACACCACTACGCCTTGGAACTATACAACCAGCAAGGACTTGCCGATTCCAACTTGGAAAAACCCGCCCGCAGTGGGTTATGCCAAAGGTTTTGGCTTCAGTTTTTCATCTAATAGTAATGCGCTTACAGTCCACCAAGCCTCTTATTTTAAGGCAGGCTTTTCTTTGGTCAACTACGGTAGAGGGCTAGCCAGAGAAATATTAAGCCTGTTTCCTGCTTATTATCATAGGCTAGCCAGAGAAACCTTATTTTAATCAGCAAAACGCTGTATAACAGATATTTGAGTTATTCAACGAGACTTTAAGCTCAACATTGAATTGTTTTTTACAAAGAAGAATTATCCATTTACCAATAGAGCAATTAATGATACCCATTATGGACAGTATATTTGCAACTGCTTCATAATTAGGGTGAACGCTTTAACTAATTTGTTACATTTCTTCTTCTTTTCATCTTTTTTTTGCTTATGAAAAACAATTTACACTGGGGGCCCGACAGCGGGCTTTTAGGTGGCTATCAGCGTGCTAGCGCCTCCCGCTGGCTTGTGTCAGCGGTGGCTGCCTGCGGCCTATCGCTAGTCAGCCACCTGCCCACACAGGCGCAAGTTGCATTTCCCATCAATGAAACATTTACCGGAACTTCAAGCTCAAACTTCACTTTTGGGGCTGGGGGTACTAGCAAGCCTGCTTCCCTTACGGGTACGGCCACTACGCCCGGCTACCTGCGCCTTACTGATAATACTACTAATCAAGCAGGTTTCGCTATTTTGAACAAGAGTTTTGCTTCACCTAACGGGTTCAGCATTTCATTCGAGTTCTTTTCCTACGGTGGAACGGGCGGAACTACGGGTGCCGATGGCATCAGTGTTTTTCTGGTAGATGCCAACGGCACCGACCCCACGATTGCCGGGCAGTTCAACGTTGGCGCTTTTGGCGGCTCACTTGGCTATGCGCAGAAAACGGCGGCCAGCGGCGCCGTTACCACCGACGTACCGGGGGTATCAAAGGGCTACCTGGGTATTGGTCTGGATGAGTTTGGCAATTTCTCTAACCCCACCGAAGGCCGCATTGGGGGGCCAGGCCAAGTACCCCAAGCCGTGGCCCTGCGCGGACCTGGCACCGGCACTACCGGCTATAACTACCTAACTGGAGGAGCGGTAGGCTTTCCGCTGAGCTTTCCGACTTCTACTACTGAGGCTCAGTCGACCAGCGCCAACTACCGCAAGGCCTACATTTTCGTTATCCCGGTGGCCGGCGGAGGGTATAACGTGACGGTGCGTATTCAAAATGGCCCGACTAACGTAGTAACTACCACCTATAACTATCCTATCTCGACGCCGCCCTCTAACCTACGCATTGGCTTTGCGGGCTCAACAGGCACTTACACAAACTACCACGAAATCCGGAACCTGAACATCGTTCAGAATCCTGTGGCGGCCGACGATGCTACATCGACCAGGTACTATGCTACGGCCAAGCTAGATGTGCTGGCTAACGATACCGGAGTAGGTGCAGCCCTCAACCGTGCCACGGTTGATTTGGACCCTACTACCGTCGGCATCGACAACTCGCTGACAGTACCGGGCAAGGGTACTTTCACCGTTGATAACAACGGGATTGTGACGTTTACTCCTTCCGGCACCTTTGCAGGCATAGTAAGCATCCCTTACACGGTAAATGACCTGCTCGGCAGTGTATCGAACCCGGCTACTATCACCGTCACCGTCACCGGCGCCGATGTGGCCACCTCGGTTAGCGGCCCGGCCACGGCTAACCCCGGGGCACAGGTAACCTATACCGTAAATACGACCAACCTAGGCAGCGAAACGGCTACAAATGTCAGCCCTACGCTTCAGCTACCTACCGGCCTGACGGTACCAACCTCGACCGATAACAGCTATACACTCTCGACCAACACCTCGGGCACACTGGTAACTTTCTCGCCCATTACGCTTGCGAGCAATGGCACGACCAGCAATTCGATTACGCTAACGGCGCCCAGTTCTGGCTCTATTACCGCTACATCCAACTACACCTACGGGTCTAACCCGGTGGTACCCGACCCGGCAACGGCCAACAACTCAGCTACGCTGACCACGAATATCGCCGGTCCTTCGAGCGCGGCAGCTGTGTGCGCAACGCCCGGCAAGGACGGCCCTGGTGCGCTCACGACCGCTGGCCCGAATACGTATTATCCTGGCACTTCCGTTACTACTGCCAATAGCGTTTCGATTATCAACGTTGGGACGGCCGTCGGCTCTACTCCGGTAGCCCCCGGCGACCTGGTACTGATAATGCAGATGCAGGATGGTGCTAATATGCTAACGCCTAACACTGCCTCTTACGGAACATTCAATAGCACTGGCACTAAGGCTGGGCAGTATGAGTACGCAGTAGTAGCCAGCGTGAGCGGCACACCCGCTTCCTCTATTATTCTGAATAGAACGCTGACCAACACCTACAGTACCAGCACTAACCAAAATTTCCAGGTTATTCGAATTCCGCAGTATTCTTCGCTCGCAGTTAGTGGTGTTGTAACGGGCACAGCCTGGGATAGCCAAAACAAGGTGGGCGGCGTGCTGGCCCTGGATGTAGCCGGCGCAACGACGTTTTCGGGCACCGCTGGCTTGAGCATGACGGCCAAAGGCTTCGCGGGCGGCGGTGGCGTGAGCTACAACGGCCTTAGCGGCACTACGAATACGCCCACTGTTTACGCTACATCCTCAACTAACCTCCCGGCCCACGGGGCCAAAGGCGAAGGTGTTGCTGGCACGCCACGGTATTTTTATAATGGTACTGCTGTTGCGAGCAATGCAACCGATGGCTATGCTACCGGCGATAACAACCAAGGAGCTCCGGCCAACGGCGGCGGCGGCGCGCAGGACTTTGCCCCCGCTACCAATACCGGCAACGCGGGCGGCGGCGGCGGGGCCAATCTAGTGGCTGGTGGCAAAGGCGGCTACGGCTTTAACTCAAATAGCACGGGTAACCTCGCAGTAGGTGGGCAAGGCGTTGCCACTGGCTCGCCTTCTGTACTCATTATGGGCGGCGGCGGCGGTGCGGGCTCTGTAAAAAACGGTACGGCGCTCAACAGCAGTGGCGGTGTGGGTGGTGGTATCATTATCCTGCGCACAGGTACTGTCTCGGGCACGGCAACCATTCGGGCTGATGGCGGTGATGCCCCTAGCACGGCTGCCAATGCAACTGCGCAAGGTGGCGGCGGCGGCGGCGCCGGTGGCACTGCGCTAGTGTTAGCAACCCCAGCTACCGGCACGGGCAGTCTCGCGGGTATCACTGCTAGTGCAACTGGCGGTAATGGAGGCAGTGTTAACCTCGTTTCCAAAGGTGCTTCTTATGGCCCTGGTGGAGGTGGCAGTGGCGGTGCAATCTATGCTAACACCACTTTAAGCGCTACTACTACCGGCGGCAACAGTGGACAAACCACTGACGGTTCTCAAAACAAGACTACTTCCTTCGGTGCAACGAATGGCACGACTGGCACGGCTGCTCCTAGCACGGCTGCTACTCCGCCGACAACTACCGCTCCCTCCGCTACCGCTACCATTGGTGGCGCTGGCTCGTGCATTCCGGCCCTAGCAGTAGAGTTGACTACGGCTACGCCCAATGTTACGCGCAACTCGCCGAGCACTGCGCCTACCCCTGCACAGTACACCGCTACCATCTCTAACACCGGCGGCACGGCGCAGAATACCAGCACCACGCTGACGATGGACCCGCTCTTCAAGCAGGACAATTCGGTAGCGCCAATGGTAACCCTAACTTCGGCTAGCGGTGCCAATACCACCTTGACCAGCTATACACTGACCGGTCAGGGCACCTCTACGCTCGTCTTAAGTGGCATCACCATTCCAGCTGGCTCCACACTTAAAATTTCTTACCAGGCTATCATTGATGCCAGCGCTGCGAATGGCACAGCTTACCAAGCTAGCGGTAGCGTAGCATTCATTGACCCAACTCGCACTTCGACCACCGGTACCGTCAGCCCTGGCGGCAACTTTGCCAGCGGGGGTGGCACTGCGCCGGGCACCAACTACGCAGCAGCAAGCAGCACGCTCGAAGACGTGACCATCGTCACTCCGCTGCCCGTTGAGCTTACCCGCTTTACAGTGCTAGCCGTGCGCCAAGATGCCCTGCTAACCTGGAGCACCGCTTCGGAGCGCAACAACGACCACTTCACGGTAGAACGCTCGCTCACGGGCAGCAACTTCGTGGCCGTGGGCACGATGCGCGGCCAGGGCACTAGTCTGCGGAACACCGACTACACGTTCACTGACCCGAATGCTGGCCGCTTGGCTTCGAACACCCTATACTATCGCTTGAAGCAGGTAGACCTCGATGGTACCGCTACTTACAGCCCGGTACGCACTGTGCAGTTTGGTGCTACGGCCAAAGCTGGAGCCACCCTCTATCCCAACCCCAGCCAGGGCCAGATTGTGCTCGATCTGAGTGGCTTGGCCGAAGGCAGCTACTCGGTACAGGTACTTGACCTCACGGGCCGCGTGCTGCGCTCGCAGCAATCGACTGCCCAGGCTGCTACCCTTGACCTCAGCGGCCTGCCCCAAGGCGCCTACATGGTGCTGGTGCAGGGTGCCGGAGTGCGCCAGGCGCTACCCTTGTTGCGCAACTAACCACTGCCAGCGGCACGTAGTAAAAAGGCCCTGCCAGCTATGGCGGGGCCTTTTTAATGGCTATAGTCGGGCGTTTGCTCGCCTCATATATTTCAGATAAACCTAGCGGCAGCTGGCACCAGCTAGCCCCTTACACCAACTAAAAAGGCGCCCCGAACCAATCGGTCAGGGCGTCTTTTTAGTTGGTGTAAGGAGCTAGCCCAGGCGCTCTACGGCAGTGCGCAGGCGCTGGGCTACCTCGCCCGTACCCAGAATGGCTAGGGTTTCAAACAGGTCGGGGCCAGCGGCAGCACCCGTTACGGCTACGCGCAGGGCTTGCAGCACCTGGCCGGGCTTCAGGCTTTGGGCTTCCATCGTCTGGTTGAAGAGCGCCTTTAGTACTTCAGCATTGGCGCTAGGCTCCGAGTTGTCGGGCAAGGCTTCGGCGTAGGCGGCCAGGGCCCCCGACACCTGCGTATTCCATTTTTTGGCGATTACCTGCTCGTCATAGCTGGCTGGGGCTTCGAAGAAGTATTTGGCTTCCTGCCAAAAATCCTGCGGGAAGCTCACACGCTCCTTCATCACGCCCACAATCTGCTCGGCCTTGGCTTCGGTGCAGGCAATGTTGTGCTCGGCCAGGGCGCTGAGCAGGTAGGGGGCTAGCTCGGCGTTAGGCTTGGCGCGCAGGTAGTGCTCGTTGAACCACTTCACCTTGGCCTGGTCAAATTTGGCCGGCGACTTGCTCACGCGCTCAATCGAGAAGGCCTCAATTAGCTCCTGCATCGAGAAAATCTCCTGCGCCGTGCCGGGGTTCCAACCCAAAAAGGCCAGAAAATTGACCAGCGCTTCGGGCAGATAACCGTCTTCGCGGTAGCCGCGGCTCACGGTGGGCTGGCCGGTTTCGGCGTCGGTGCCGTGCCACTCCAGGGCAAACACCGGGAAGCCCAAGCGGTCGCCGTCGCGCTTCGAGAGCTTGCCGGTACCATCGGGCTTGAGCAGCAGCGGTAGGTGGGCGAATTGCGGCATGGTCTTTTCCCAGCCCAGGTAGCGGTAGAGCAGCACGTGCAGCGGCGCCGAGGGCAGCCACTCCTCGCCCCGGATAACGTGCGAAATCTCCATCAAATGGTCGTCCACGATGTTGGCCAAGTGATAGGTCGGCATACCGTCCGACTTCATCAGCACCTTGTCGTCGATGGCGCTCGAATGCACCACTACCCAGCCCCGAATGAGGTCCTGGAAGCGCACTTCCTCCTTACGCGGCACCTTGAGGCGGATAACGTAGGGTTCGCCGGCTTCCAGCAAGGCTTTCACCTCGTCTTCGGGCAGGGTGAGCGAGTTGCGCATCTGGGCGCGCGTGATGGAGTTATACTGCGGGTTGGGCACCTTGGCGGCCTGCAGGCGCTCGCGCATGGCGTCGAGCTCTTCGGGCGTGTCGAAGGCGTAGTAGGCATAGCCATCGCGAATGAGCTGGTCGGCATACTCGCGGTACATGGGCTTGCGCTCGCTCTGGCGGTAGGGCGCGTGCGGGCCGCCTTTCCAGGGGCTTTCATCGAGCTCGATGCCTACCCATTCGAGGCTCTCGCGAATATAGTCTTCGGCGCCGGGCACAAACCGGTTCTGGTCGGTATCCTCGATGCGCAGTATCATGGTGCCGCCCAATTTGCGGGCTAGCAGGTAGTTGTATAGCGCCGTGCGCACGCCGCCAATGTGCAGCGGCCCAGTGGGCGAAGGTGCAAAACGCACCCGGACAGGTCGGTTACTCATAATGAAGCAAAGGTACGGCCGGGCAATGGGTGAACGGGCGAGTAAGTAAATGGGAGAATGGCCCTAGCCGGCATTCACTTACTCGCCCATTTAGCCAGTTAGTTATTTCCTACCGCAATGCAGGAAATCTCCACCTCTACATCGCGTGGCAGGCGGGCTACTTCTACCGTTTCGCGGGCCGGCGCCGTGGCTTCGTCAAAATACGAGCCGTATATCTGGTTGATAGTACTGAAGTTACCTAGGTTTTTTACGAAGATGGAGCACTTCACTACGTCGGTGAGGGCTAGCCCGGCAGCAGCCAGCACGGCGGTCAGGTTTTTCAGTACCTGATGCGTTTGGGCCGCTACATCGCCTTCGCCCACGAGCTGGCCGGCGGCGCTCAGGGGTATCTGGCCTGATACATACACAGTGCTGCCAGCTTTAATAGCCTGGCTGTAGGGGCCGATGGGCGCGGGCGCCTGGTCGGTAAGAATAATCTGGTGGGGCATGGAATGAGGGAAAGAACGTACTTGAAAAGCCAAAGTAACGAAAGAAGCCGCCCCGGCTAGGGGCGGCTTCCTGGTTTTTTAACAGCGACTCGGCGCTTATTCTACCGTCACCGACTTGGCGAGGTTGCGGGGTTGGTCTACGTTGCAGCCGCGCAGCACAGCAATGTGGTAGCTCAGCAGCTGCAGCGGAATCACCGACACGAGGGGCACGAGTACCTCTGAGGTAGGAGGAACTTCAATCACGAACTCGGCCATGGCCGGGATGGTGGTGTCGCCCTCGGTTACGACGGCAATGATGCGGCCCTTGCGGGCTTTGACCTCCTGGATATTGCTCACTACCTTCTCGTACGAGCTGTCTTTGGTAGCGATAACTACCACCGGCATGTTCTCATCGATAAGGGCAATGGGGCCGTGCTTCATCTCGGCCGCGGGATACCCTTCGGCGTGAATGTAGCTGATTTCCTTCAGCTTGAGCGCGCCTTCCAGGGCTACCGGGAAGTTATAGCCACGGCCCAAGTACAGGAAGTTAGGCACATCTTTAAAGGTCTCGGCAATTTGCTGAATCTCAGCGTCGAGCTTCAGCGCTTTTTCTACCTTGGTCGGAATGTTGTGTAGCTCCGTTACCAACTCGCGCAGCTTCACATCGGTAATAGTGCCCCGACGCTGACCAATGCACATGGCTAGCAGCGTCAGCACCGTTACCTGAGCCGTGAAGGCTTTGGTCGAGGCTACCCCGATTTCGGGGCCAGCGTGCGTGTAGGCACCCGCATCGGTAGCACGGGCAATGCTGCTGCCCACCACATTGCAGATACCGAAGATGGTGGCACCCTTGCTCTTAGCCAGCTCCAGGGCGGCTAGCGTGTCTGCTGTTTCGCCGCTCTGCGAGATGGCGATAACAATGTCGCGCTCCGAGATAACAGGGTTGCGGTAGCGGAATTCCGACGCGTATTCTACCTCTACCGGAATGCGCGCCAGGTCCTCGATGAGGTACTCGGCCACAAGGCCGGCGTGCCACGAGGTGCCGCAGGCCACGATGATGATGCGCTGGGCATTCACAAACTTCTGCTCGTAAGCCCGGAAGCCAGCCATGTTGAGGTGGCTGCCCCCTAGCTCCAGGCGGCCGCGCATCGAGTCAAGGATAGAGCGCGGCTGCTCAAAAATCTCCTTGAGCATAAAGTGCTCGTAGCCCCCTTTTTCGATGCTGTCGAGTTCCAGCTCCAGGCGCTGAATGTAGGGCGTCTGCACGACGTCTTCGCGCGAGCGAATGGCTAGCTGCCCATCCTTGATAACGGCCAATTCGTAGTCATTTACATACACCACCTCATTGGTGTACTCAATGATAGGCGTGGCATCTGAAGCCACAAAAAACTCGCCCTCGCCGATGCCGATAACCAGCGGCGAGCCTTTGCGGGCCGCAATAAGCTGGTCGGGCGCATCCTTGCTTAGTACCACAATGGCGTAGGCCCCAATCACTTCGTGCAAGGCCAGGCGCACGGCCTCTTCCAGCGAGCAGTGGTTGTTGGTTTGAATGTCCTCAATGAGGTTGACAAACACCTCGGTATCGGTGTCGGAATGAAACACGTGGCCCTGCTTCTGCAAGTGCGTTTTGAGCGCCGCGTAGTTTTCAATAATACCATTGTGAATAATGGCAATGCGCTCCGAGGTGGAGTAGTGCGGGTGCGCATTCACATCGTTGGGCTCGCCGTGGGTAGCCCAGCGGGTATGACCCATGCCCACGGTAGCGTGGGTATTCTTGTCGGTAAGGAAGTTTTCCAGGTCCGCGACTTTGCCCTTTTTCTTATATACGCTCAGGTTGCCGTTGAGCAAGGCCACGCCGGCCGAGTCATAGCCCCGGTATTCGAGGCGGTGCAACCCTTTGAGAATGATAGGACAGGCCTCACGATGGCCCAGATAAGCAACGATACCGCACATGTGCAGGAAGAGTAAATGTAAAGGAGATAAATAGCAACGCGCCGCCGATAAAATGGACGTGCCGCCGGGCGACAAGCAATTTTTCAGCCAAACAGCGCTAGCTGCCGGGCTTAGGTAAAGCAATACCGGCCGCCGGCTCCGCCCAAAGCGAGGCCAGCGGCCGGTACGGGATAAAGCAAAGTTAAGAGGTAAGCTCTCAACTAGGCAGGCCTAGGCTTAGTTAGCCAGCTCGTTGTAGAGGGCCTGGTACGACGAAAGCAGGTTCTCGTCGGCGGCTACCTGGCTCAGGCGCTTGTGCGAGGCATATTCCTTGAACAAGCCGTTCAGATTATCCGAGAAATCTTCGTCCGAACGCACTACCGTGTCAGCATACTCCATGCCCAGCTTCACGAAGCCCGAGAAGTCGGCCGACTTGAGCGAGGTCAGCATCTGGTCGTCGATGTCGAGCATCTTGGCTTTGTCCACCAGGTTGCCCTCAAATTTGTCCAGAAACTCGTTATTGTAGACCGTGAACACCGACTTGGCGTCCTTGAACACCGGGTCTTTCTTATAAGTCGTTTTTAGGTACAGCGGAATGAGCGAGGTCATCCAGTCGTTGCAGTGCACGATGTCGGGCGACCAGCCGAGCTTCTTCACCGTTTCGAGCACGCCCTTGCAGAAGAAGATGGCACGCTCGTCGTTGTCGAGGTAAAACTTGTCGTTTTTGTCAACCAGGGCCGACTTGCGGTGGAAGTAATCCTCGTTGTCGATGAAATAAACTTGTAGCTTCGCAGTCGGAATGGAAGCCACTTTAATCACGAGCGGCTTCTCGTCGTCGCCCACCGCGATGTTGATGCCCGAGAGGCGTACTACTTCGTGCAGGCGATTCTTCCGCTCGTTGATGATGCCGAAGCGCGGCACAAAAATCCGTATTTCGGCACCCGCCTCCTGCATGCCTGCCGGTAGGCGGCGTAGCAGCTCCGCTACCTTCGTAGTCTGGAGGAAGGGGTCAATTTCGGTGGCCGCGTACAGGATGCGCAACTTCGACATAGCTAGTGAACTAAAGGATTTGAGAACGAGGCATAGATTGCCTCCACAAAATTACGCATTTTTTCGCGAATTTTCAATAAAATTTGCTTAACCCTATCGCCTTATTGCTTAGTTTGATGCACGTTTTTACTACCGCCGCCGCGCTGCAATCCTTTGTGGAGGCTAGCCGGCGCGCCGGCCGCCGCCTGGGCCTAGTACCTACTATGGGCGCCCTGCACGACGGACACCTGCAGCTAGTGCAAGCTGCTGCCGCCGATTGCGACGACGTGGTGGCTAGCATATTCGTCAACCCCACCCAGTTTAACAACCCCGAAGACCTACGCCTCTACCCGCGCCTGCCCGAGCAGGACACGGCCCTACTGGCCGGGGCGGGCTGCACGGCGCTGTTTATGCCCGGCGTGGAGGAGATGTACCCGCAGCCAACAGTGCTGCATTTTGATTTTGGCCCCTTAGAGCGGGTGATGGAGGGCGCGCACCGCCCCGGCCACTTCAATGGCGTGGCCACGGTGGTGAGCAAGCTCTTTCACATGGCTAGGCCCCACCGGGCCTATTTTGGGCAGAAGGACTTTCAGCAGGTAGCCATTGTGCGCCAGCTCATTGCCGACTTATCGTTTGACCTGGAGCTGGTGGTGGCGCCCACTATCCGCGAGGCCGATGGGCTAGCCATGTCGTCGCGCAACCGCCGCCTGAGCCCCGAGGCCCGGGCGGTGGCGCCCCTGCTGCACCAGGTGCTGGAGCAAGCAGCCAGCCAGGTGCGGCAGGGGCTAGCGCCCACCCAGGTGCAAGCCGGGGCCCTAGCCGCGCTGGCCCAGGAACGGCAGTTCACGCCTGAGTATTTTGAAGTAGCCGATGCGCAAACGCTGCAGCCACTAGCCCACTATGAGGCCGGCCGGTCGGTAGTGCTATGCGTGGCCGCCCACCTGGGCGGCGTGCGGCTGATTGATAACATAGTGGTGTAGCACGAAGCGGAAGCTTCGCGCTACTGGCGAGCTTGGCTGTAGTCGATTTCGGTGTTGTCACCGAGGTTGAGGCTGTGGTTGAGGCCGCGAAACGAGGCGTCGGAGCCCACGATGCAGTCGCTCATCACGGCCGAGCTGAGCTCAGAATACGAGCCGATGATGCTGTCGCTCACGATGGTGTGGCGGATAATGGTACGGTCGCCGATGGCCACATTGGGGCCGATGATGGCGTGCTCGATGCGACAGCCCGCCCCAATGCTGACGGGCGGAATGATGACCGTATCCGGAAACTCGGGGTACTCGCGCACCTGCCGAAACTCGGGGCGGTCGAGCAGGCGGGCGTTGGCTTCGAGCAGCGTTTCCTTGCGGCCGCAGTCAAACCAGTTGTCCACGGCGGCGGTCTGCATGGGCTCACCCTCTTCGATGAGGTGCATGAGCGCGTCGGTGAGCTGGTACTCCTCGTGGGTGCGGCGGCCGGTGCTGATGAGCCACTCCAGCGCCTCGGCCAGCTTCTCGGCGTTGGCGATTTTGTAGAGGCCCACCAGGGCGTAGTTCGACTTGGGGATGCGCGGCTTCTCGACCACGCGGCTCACCTGGCCAGCGGCATTGGTTTCGACCAGGCCAAAGAGGCTGGGCGTTTTCACTTCCTTCACGGCCAGCACCGAGCCCGGCTGGGCTAGCAGGGCGGGCAGGTCCACGTCCACGATGGTATCGCCGAGCATGATGAGCACGCCGTCGGGGTCGTGGCGGAAGGTGTCGCGGGCTAGCCACAGGGCGTGGCCCAGCCCCTCGCGCGGCTCCTGCACCACGAAGGTGACTTGCAGCTCGGGGTAGTGGCGGCGCACGTAGTCCTCAATCTTATCGCCTAGGTAGCCAATGACGAACACAAACTCGGTGAAGCCCGCCCCGCGCAGGCGGTCAACGATGTGGCCCAGAATGGTATTGCCAGCCACCGGCACCAGGCTTTTGGGCTGGGTGTGGGTGTGGGGGCGCAGGCGCGAGCCGATGCCGGCAACGGGGATAACAGCTTTCATGAACGAGGGGGCAAAGGCAGGAAAAACAGAACCGTACAACCGTTGCCGGGCGACTGCGTACTTTGCGCCGGTCGGGCACCATAACCGCCACCACTGGGCGCTAGTTACGGCCGTTCGATTATTTCTTTCTCACCGCTGGGCCTCAAAGCTAAAAGCCAGCACTTAGAAACCACTCACCCTATGAAACGCCTTCTTCTCTACTTCGCCGCCATGGTGACCTTGCTCTCGCAGTCGTCGTGCGGCTACAACGGCATGGTGCAGCGCGACCAAGCCGTGAAAAGCCAGTGGGCCAATGTGCAAAGCGCCTACCAGCGCCGCGCCGACCTCATCCCTAACCTTGTGAACACGGTGAAGGGCGCCGCCAATTTTGAAAAATCGACCCTCGAAGGCGTTATCGAAGCCCGCGCCAAGGCTACCAGCGTGCAGCTCAGCGCGGACCAGCTGACGCCCGAAAATATCCAGAAGTTTCAGGCTGCCCAGAGCCAGCTTTCGGCCGGGCTAGGCCGCCTGCTGGCCGTGAGCGAAAACTACCCCGAGCTGAAAGCCAACGCTAACTTCCAGGAGCTGCAAGCCCAGATTGAGGGCACCGAAAACCGCATCAACGTGGAACGCAACAAATTCAACGCCGACGTGAACGACTACAACACTTTCACGCGCTCGTTCCCGAATAACCTCTTTGCCGGCATGTTTGGCTTCCCGCCCAAGGGCTATTTCGAGGCCGACGCCTCGGCCAAGGAAGCGCCTAAAGTGGACTTTGGCGATATGGGTAACGCGCCAACATCAGGCGGAAACACGCCGGCTGGCAGCAAATAAGCGCTGGCTAGCCCCTAAAGAACGTCATGCTGAGCTTGTCGAAGCAGCTCGCTCGCTTCGTTGGAACGGCGCGGCAGAGCTGCTTCGACAAGCTCAGCATGACGTTCTCCCTTTTGCAGACAGTCTGTATCTCAACGAAATGACCCACCCCCTCACCCCTGCCCAGGAAGAATCGCTGGTAGCCGCCATCAAGGCGGCCGAGCTGCGCACGTCGGGCGAAATCCGGCTCCACCTGGAAGACAAGTGCCCCACGCCCGAGCCCCTCGACCGCGCCGCGCAGGTGTTTGCCGAGCTCAAAATGCACCACACCAAGCTGCGCAACGGGGTGCTGTTTTACCTGGCCTGGCAAACCCGGCAGTTTGCCGTGGTGGGCGATGCGGGCATCAACGCCTCGGTACCCGACGACTTCTGGGAAGACGTGAAGGAAACCGTGGTGGGGCACTTCCGGCAGGAGCAGTACGTGACGGGCCTGGAGCGCGGCATCCGATTGGTGGGCGAGCAGCTGCGGCAGCTTTTCCCCTACGATGCCGCTACCGACGTGAACGAGCTAGACGACGAAATTTCTTACGGCGACGACGCCCCCTCCTCCCCTAGCCGATGAACACTGCACTACTTTTTTGGCGGCGTAGCCCGGCCCGCTGGGCCTGGCTGCTGGCCCTGTGGCTAGGCCTGGGGCTAGCGGCGCGGGCCCAGAACGTGCCTCCGCGCCCCGACCCGCCGCACCTCGTCAACGACTTGGCCGGGCTAATGCAGCCGCAGGAAGTGGCCGCGCTGGAGCAGAAGCTGGTGGCCTACGATGACAGCACCTCGTCGCAGATTGCGGTGGTCACCGTGCCCTCGCTCGATGGCGACGACATTGCCGACTATGCCCAGAAGCTGTACGAAAGCTGGGGCATTGGCCGCAAGGGCAAGGATAATGGCATCCTGGTGCTGGTGGCTAAGCAGGAGCACACGGCGCGCATCCAGACCGGCTACGGCCTCGAAGGCGCCGTGCCCGACGCCCTGGCCAAGCGTATCATCAGCAATACACTGGTGCCCGCTTTCAAAGAAAATAACTACTACGCAGGTCTCGACCGGGGCACCGACCAGCTCATTGCCCTAGCCAAGGGCGAGTACAAGGCCGACCCCAACGAGGTGCAGCCGCGCCAGGGCAGCCGCGACCACTCGGGTTCGGGGCCGGGCTTCTGGATAATTATCGGCATCCTGGTGCTGTTTTTCATCCTGCGCTCGCGCGGGGGCGGCGGCCGGGGTGGCCGCGGCGGCGGCTTCGTGCCCCCCATCATCTTCGGTGACTTCTCGGGCGGCCGCGGCGTGTTTGGCGGCGGTGGCGGCTGGGGCGGCGGAGGTGGTGGCGGAGGCGGCTTCGGGGGCTTTGGCGGCGGCAGCAGCGGCGGCGGCGGGGCTAGCGGCAGCTGGTAAGCCTTTCAATGGGTGAATGAGCGAAGGGGTGAATGGATGAATGACTTTCTACAGCATTCACCAATTCACCCCTTCGCTCATTCACCCATTTTATATGCTGGCCGCTCGTAGAACGGCCGCAGCAGGCGCACTACTTCCAGCGCGTCGGCTAGGGCCTCGTGAGCCACGCGGGGCTCGGCATCGCCGGCACGAGCCTGGCAGATGAGCATGGAGGGCAGACGCGAGTCTTTATGCCAGTTGAGGTAAAAAGCGGCCGGGTCCAGCACCGCAGGCTCGGCCTTCACAAGCGTGCCCCAGCCCGGCAGTTGGCGCAGAAAAAGCAGGTCAAACGTACCGACGTTTTTGCCGGCCAGCGTGATGCTCACGTATTCTTTTTTATCGGGCTTAAAGCCGTGGGCGAGCAAGAACTCGCGCAGCTGCACCAGCACCTCCTCAGGGCGGCAGATGTCGGAGGCTTCGGCCCGGCTTTTATCGGCCAGCTCTACCAGCAGGCGGGCATTGAGGGCCAGCGCGCCGGGCGTACCGGTGAGCTCCTTGTAGCGCAACGCGCGGCGAAAAGCGGGCAGCTCGGCCAGCGGCGTGGTGGCGGTGCGCCGGGTATCTTCTACCACGGCCGCCAGCTCCAGCACCTGGTGGCGGAGCGGGTCGGAGCCGCTGGTTTCGAGGTCGAGTGAGACGTAGCGCATTTTTAGCTGTTAGCTAGTGGCTGTTGGCAGCTAGCTTTTCGTTAAACGGAAGCCAACGGCTAATAGCCACTAGCCAGCAGCTAAAACCTTACTCCCAGCGCAGGTCGAGCAGGCGCAGCTGCAAGGTGCGGCTGCCTCTGAACTCATTCATTTCCAAGGTATAGCAAACGCTAAACTCGGCATCGGGCTGCTCCAGGAGGCGCGGCAAATAATGTCCTAGCCCAAAGCCAATGCCTTCGAGCACCAGGCCCGGCGCCTGGCTAGGCTGCATCAGCCTGATTTTGAGGTGGCCGGCCTGGCCCACCGGCCGCACCGAGCCCGGCACCGCCCGCACGTGGTGGGTGGCGAAAATGGGCGTCGGGTTGCCCGGCCCGAAGGGCTCCAAGCGGGCTAGCTGCTGCAAAAACTCTTCGGTGAGCTGCGTAAAATCCAGCTCGGCATCAACCTCCACAGGGCGCACCGGCAGCTGGCCCACGGGCAGGCGGGCGGCCACCTCGCGCATGAATTGCTCCTTGAACGCTGGCACGTTTTCAATGGGCAGGGCTAGCCCCGCCGCCGCCTTGTGCCCGCCAAACTGCCGCAGCAGCGGCGCGCAGGCCTCCAGCACCTCGTGCACGTCGAAGCCCGTCACCGAGCGGGCCGAGCCAGTGGCTAGCCCATCGCGCTCGGTGAGAATAACGGTGGGGCGATAGTATTGGTCGAGGCAGCGCGAGGCCACAATGCCTAGCACGCCCTGCGGCCAGTGCGGCTGGTAGAGTACCGTGGCGGGCGCCGTGGCCCCGTCGGGGTCTTCGGCAATGAGCGCTAGGGCCTCCTGGGTGGTGCGCGCGTCAGAAAGGCGGCGCTCCTGGTTCATGTGGTCGACTACCTCGGCGGTGTAGCGGGCCTCCTGCTGAGTCGAAGCCAGCAGCATATTCACGGCGCGATGGGCGTCGCCCATGCGCCCGGCGGCGTTGATGCGCGGTGCAAACCCAAACACTAACGAACTGAGGCTCAACGGCCCCTGGCGCGGCGTGGCCAGCTCATGCAGGGCCGCCAGGCCGGGGCGCAGGCCCTCGCCGGCTACGTCGGCGGGTGCGGGGGCTAGCGGGGCCGGGCCATCGAGGGTATCGGCAGAGGCTAGAGCCGAGGGTTGAGGCGCGGCAAAGGCCGCCGCCTGCGTCACGTTAAAGCGGCGCAGGCCGTGGGCCGCCATAATGCGGTTTTCGCCGGTTACGGGCACCACGTCGGCCGCGATGCTCACCGTCACGAGGTCAAGCTGGGCGTAGAGGGGGGCTAGCGGCAGGTTTAGCTTTTCGGTGAGCGCCTGCAAAAGCTTGAAACCCACCCCACAGCCCGACAGCTCGGGGTAGGGATAGCTGCAATCCAAGCGCTTAGGGTCGAGCACGGCCACGGCGGGCGGCAGCTCATCGCCGGGCAGGTGGTGGTCGCAGATAATAAAATCGAGGCCTAGCGACTGCGCGTAGGCCACCTGCTCCACGGCCTTCACGCCACAGTCGAGGGCT
This sequence comes from Hymenobacter sp. BT559, assembly GCF_017571525.1. GTDB lineage: Bacteria > Bacteroidota > Bacteroidia > Cytophagales > Hymenobacteraceae > Hymenobacter > Hymenobacter ginsengisoli. The sequence goes on from NZ_JAGETY010000001.1 coordinate 501,647, forward strand.
ACTACGAGACTAAAGCCATGCTCCTGGGCATAGTCCACGGCCTGCATCGAGATGCCATAGCCCTCGCGGTGCCGGTCGGGGATGTAGGGTTGAAAGCGGCTCTGCTCCTCGGGCAGGTCGTGCGGCTCGGCTAGGGGGCGCAGGAAGCTGATAATCAGCGCTACCGACGTGATACCATCGACATCGTAGTCGCCGAGCACCAGGATTTTCTCGCCCCCGTCGAGAGCTCGGCGCAGGCGGTCCACTGCCCGGTCCATGTCGCACATCAGCCAGGGCGAGGCCAGATTGGCCAAGTCGGGCTCAAAAAAATTGCGGGCGGCGGCGGGCGTTTCAATGCCGCGCTGCACCAATAGGCGGGCTAGTACTGGGCTGATACCCAGCGCCTGCCCCAGCCCGGCCACCGTCGTGGGGTCGGGTTCGGGCGCGATATTCCAGCGCTTAAGCGGTATAACAGCCATTAATTTTTCGGACAAGGATAGCCCCAAAAGTACGCAAAAAATAGCCGCCGTACCTTCGCCGGGCTCCTTCCCCCTCCCGCCATGCGCCGCCTCCGCGAGTTTTACCAGCGCTACCGCCAATATATTTTGTCCGATGGGCTGATGTATCTCGTGTTCATCCTGGCCCTGGCGTTGATGTTCGTGTTTTTTGGGTAGGAATAGCACGAGAATCCCATTTGTATGAAAGTCGTAGCTCAGACTGATTTTAATCTTGGGACAAAGATTCTTATCTATTCCTGTGTAGTTGGGTTTGGGCTTTTAGTGACGTGGGATGCGATTGACGTGCCACAGCGGAAAGATTTTGAGCGGAAAGATTTTGAGCGGAAAGATTTTGGGCATCTCTATTTTATTAGTCTTCCTTTGCTCTTAGGCTGTATTACTGGATTTTTCTATTTAATAAGGCACCGTTTAGTACTCACTGAAACATGCCTTTGGCAATATGGATTTCGTGCGAAATCTATTCTACTGGAGGACATAGAATCAATTACAGAATACATGGGCTCTTACCTTATCAAAGATGATAAAACAAGTATTCGTATTACTACCGACTTGCGGCACAAAGACACATTTAAAAATCAAGTAATACAGCAGTTTCAGCAACTTGACAAGGCGCGGCACCGCATTCCAGGCCAAGAGCTAGCGACAGAATATGCCAACAAGCTGGTGCAGCAAATTCGCCATATGGTTGATAAGGGGCTTCAATCCGAAAGCTTAATTAAAATTGCCCCTTCGCTCCTAGAGCAGCTAGTAGAGCCGACTTATTATGTCGTATACGAACACCCTACTCACGAATTTCTGCATCGCGCTTATAATACAAAACTTAGTTTATTAAAAAGTTTTACCCAGCAGTATAGCGAAGATATAACTACATCAAAAACAGACGCTTGGATACTTTCGCAAAGCTTAGAATGGTTCATTTTATGCTCTACAGATGGAATGTTCTTTTATGCGAACAATTGACGCTTCAAGTTCTACTGCTTAAGACAAAATGCTTTCTATAGGCGCAATAGATTGCCCTCCCCCTACTGCACGGCATCACCGCGCAACCTACGGAAGCGCTTGCGGGCCTCGGCCACGTAGATGCTGCCCGGGTACTTGGTGAGCACCTGCTGGTACAGCTCCTGCGCCTTGGCCTTGTCCTTCAGGCTTTCATCCTGAATCTCGGCCATCAGAAACAGCGCGTCGTCGCTGAGCACATCGTATTTGGGGTTGCCCGTAATCTGGGCTAGGGTACTCACGGCGGCGGCGTAGTCGCCGGTGCGGCGCTGCAGCTTGGCTTTCAAAAACAGCGCATCGTCTTGCAGGGCGTGGCCGGGGTACTTGCGCAGCAGCGCATCGAGGCCCGTTTCGGCCTGCGGAATCTTGTTCTGAAACACCAGCTCCTCTACGGCCGCGTAGTCTTTGAGGGCTAGCCCCAGGGTATCCTCTGCGGTGCTTTCCTGGATGAGCAGCGAGAGCTGCATGGCGTCGTTGGCAATTTCGCGGGTGGTGGCTTCCTTGAGAATGTCGAGGTGGCTCTGGGCCAGCTTGAAGTCGCCGGCGAAGTAGCTGAGGCGGGCGTTGCGCAGCTTAGCCTCGTAGCCTAGCGGCGCCTCGGGGTGGGCCTTCTCCACCTGCGAGTAGAGCAGCGTGGCCTCCCAGGGCTCGCCCTTCAGCAGGTAGAGGTCGCCGAGGGTGGTTTTGGCCTCGTCTACCACGTCGGCCGAGGCACGGGGCATGGCGATTACTTCCTGCAGCAGCGCCATCGCCTTGGGCTTGTTGTCGAACTGGAAGGCGTAGAGATTGGCAAGCTGGCGCATCACGGGCGCGGCGTCGGGTGTGCGGCCCAGCTCGGTGAGCAACTTCTCGTAGTCGGCGGCCAGGGCCTGCACCTGGGCAGGGTCGACGGGGTAAGTATCGCGCACTTGCGCCTCGCGGGCTTGCAGCAGCAGCTGGCGGGCTAGCCCGTAGTTGGGGCCGGTGCGGTACTCGCGCACCACGTATTCGCAAGCCGCGATGGCCGTGGCGTAGTCGCGGTTGCGCTGCGCGATGCCGGCCAGGCTCAGCACCCGGGCGCCCTGGGCGCCGGTACGGCGGTCGAGCGCCCGCACCTGCACCAGGGCGCCGGCAAAGTCGTGGCGCTGCACCTGCAACCACAGCAGCAGCTCGCTGTAGGCGTTTTGGTCGGGCTGCGCCTGCACCTTAGTCAGCAAGATTTTCTCCAGCGCGTCGAAGTCTTTTTCATCGCGCAGGGCATTTTGCAGCATGTTACGCACGAAGGGCAGCTGCTGCTCGTCGCGCTCCACGAGGTGCAGGGTCTCGCCCAGCAGCTTTTCCTGCTCCTGGCTTTGAGTGTAGAGCTGAATGAGCTGCGGGGCGTATTCGGTGTTGTTCTTGGCTAGCTCGCGGCCCCGCAGGTAGGTGCGCTCGGCCAGGGCAGGCTGCTCGCGCTTCATAAACTCGGCGGCCACCGGCTGCACCTGCGCGGGTGTTAGCTGCGCAATCACGCGCTGGTACTGCTTGTCGGCGGCCGCTTGGTCGCCAGCCGCCTTGTAGAGCGACCCTAGCGCCACGCCGTAGCCGCCCTCCTCGGGGTGCTGCTTGATGGCTTTCTTCACCAGCTTCTCGGCGTCTTTATAGCGCTTCAGAGCTTGCAGCGTGGCCAGGTAGTCGGGCAGCACGGTGGGTGCGGTCTGCTCGTCGCTTTTCAGCTTTTCGAAGAGAAAAACGGCCTTCTCGTATTCACCGCGCTGGGCGTAGTCGCGGGCCAGCGTAGGTGCATCAATGGGCGCCCAGGTGCCCGGCCGGGGCGGCCCACCCTGGCCCGGTAGTTGGGCGTATAGCGGGGTAGCAAGGGCTAGCCAGCCAGCGGGCAAAAGCAACAACGAATAGCGCATACGAGATACCGGTTTCACTAGCTGGCAACGCCACCTGGCCGCTGGTTTGTTCAATGCGCCCAAGCTAGCCCCCGCCCAACTTACGCATAAAAAAAGGCTGCCCCCGCAGGAGCAGCCTTTTCTGGTCTTGGTCGCTAGGGCCTAGAAGAACTTCGAGCGGTTGTCCTTCACCTTGGCCTGGCCCTTGATGGCTTCGTAGATGAGGCCATCCTGGCGCTGCTGGCGCTGCTGCGTGAGCTGCTGGCGCACCACTTTCACGTCGCTAGGGGTGGCGGGGAACAGCGTGGTGGCTTCGACCACCAGCACGCCCTGCTCGCCCTGGATGGGTGCCGATTTCTGGCCCGGCTTCAGCGAGAAAGCGCGGCCCACCGCGTCGGGCTCAAAGCCCACATTTGGGATAGTGCCCTGGCCCTGGGCTACGCCCTCGGCATTTTGCACTACGGCGCCGGTGCCGGCAGCTTTGGCTAGGTCTTCGAGCGAGCCGGTTTTACCAGTCAGCTTGGCCATAATTTCTTTGGCCTTGAGTTCGTTGCGCACGGCAGCGGTCAGCTCAGGGCGGATGCTCTCGATAGTAGCGGTGCCTTTGCTGCGCGAGTCAGTCACGGCGGCAATTACGTGCACGTCGCCGATGTCAAACTTGCGTACATCGCCCACTTTCGTTTCGGAACCGCCATCGGGGTTGAAGCCGAAGGCCCAGCGCACAATCTCGCGCGAGCCGGGCAGGTTACCCACCGTTTGCGCATCGCGGGTCACGAACTTGGCTTCCTGCTTTTGCAGGGTCTTGTCTTTGGTGGGCAGGGCGCGGAAAGCGTCGAGGCTACTGGCGTCGGCTTGCAGCTTTTCGGCGCGGGCGTAGGCGGCTTCGCGGGTTGCGTCGCTGGGCTGCACGGCCTTCACCACGGCAGCCACCTGGTAGGTCTGGCTAGTTTTAGGGGCCGTCACCTTCACGATGTGGTAGCCGAAGTTGGTTTCCACCAAATTAGGCAGCAGGCCGGGGCTAGTGGCCGCAAATACGGCCTTGCTGAACGCCGGTACCATACGGCCTTCCTCAAACCAGCCGAGGTCGCCGCCCTGGTCTTTCGTACCATCAGTACCAAACTGCCGGGCCATCGTGGCGAAGTCGGCGCCGGCCTTGATTTTATTCAGAATATCCTGAGCCTGCTTTTTGGCAGCGGCCTTTGCCTCGGGCGTCATCTGGGCATCGGCCTTGATGAGAATGTGGCTAGCCCGGGCAGCGGGCGTTTTGCCGGCCTTCTCACCCGTTACTTTGTAGATAGCCAGAGTGTTGCCCTCCACGTAGGGCCCGTACACCTCGCCTACTTTCAGCGGCAGCTGCTTGCGAAGCTGCTCGGGCAGGTTGGCCGGCGAGAGGTAGGCGTGGTTGTAGGGCTGGTCAGAATTGGCCCGCACGAAGAGCGAGTCGTTGGGCGCCGTGCGGAACTGCTGGGCTAGCCCGCTCACGCTCTGGCGCAGGGCGGCGCTGTCTTCCTTGGTGGCAGTTTCGGGCACCACGATATACTCGATGCTGCGGCCATCTTCTACTTTGTAACGGGCCTTGTGGCGGTCGAGGTAGTCTTGCAGCTGGGCATCGGTGGGCTTGAAGGCCGAGTCCGACACGCTGGTGTAAGGCACGAACAGGTAGCGGAAATTGACCTTCGAGTTCTGGGCCAGGTCAAACAGCTTGGCCTCGGCCGAAGTCACGTACACCGAGTTTTTGAGCAGGGCGTTGTACTTGTTCACCGGCCGGTCGAAATCGCGCAGGCTGGTTTCGAAGTTGTGAAACGCGGCTTGGGCATCGGGCGGCAGCTTGTCGAGGTTCTTGAGGTAGTCGATGAGACGCGCGCGGTCAAACTGCCCCGTTTTGGGGTCAGTGAAAGCCTGCTTGATGGCGGGGTTTGGGTTGTCGCCCTGCACCATGTCCACGGCCTCGTCGTCGCCCACGGCTAGGCCCAGCTTATCGAGCTGTGGTTGGAAAGCCCGGCGGTATAGCAGCTGGTTCCAGGTCTGGTCGCGTAGGTAGCCCAGGGCTTGCTCATCGGGCTGGCGGCCTTGCTGGTTGGCAAAGTTCTGCTTGGCCTGCTCCAGGGCGGCCGTGAACTCGGGCAGCTCAATCTTCTCGCCGTTTACCTCGCCCACTACGTTGCCATCGCGGCCAAAAAGGCGGTTCTTTCCTCCAATCAGGTCGCCGCCCACAATGAAGAGCAGCATCCCGACGGCGACGGCGCCCACGGCCACCCCCGACTTTTCCCGTATCGTGTTAATTAAAGCCATTACGAATTTCTAATACCGTGGCACGGAGCCAAAAAGAGGCGCAAAATAACCACGAATCGCCCGAACTTTCAAGCTACTGGCGGGTTCGCCGGCCCCAAAGCGGCCCGACTGGGCCTAGCGGCGCTTCTTATTTTTCTTGGCCGGCTTATTAAGCTCGGCCACTTGCTTGGCTACTTCTAGCTCCTTGGCGCGGCGAGCTTCCTGCTGCCGCCAGTAGTTGAGGGGCAGCCAGCAGGCCAGCGATATCATGAATATCCAATAGTTGCGGCCCAAATCCTTCTCCACGATGGTCTGGTACACGCCGATGACGAATGCCACCACCCCTAGCGAGAAAAGCACCGTGCGCAGCAGGGATTTGTCGAATTTCATAGGTATCAGCTTATTTGCCCAGGCGCTGGGCCTCTGCTAGGCTAAACACACCCTTGGGCTGCAAAATGCCGTAGCGCGAAAAATCCTGGTTGGCGGTGAGGCCGTAGCCAGTGAGCACCTCGGTGGGCGTTTGCACGCGCACAAACATGGCGCTGTCGGTGTAGATTTTGCGCTGGCTGCTATTATAGAACAGCTCCTCGGTGTCGAGCGTTTGCTGCTCGGGCACGTTGGTCACTTTCACTGCGCCGCGCATGATGTAAAGCTGCTTGGCGTTATCGTACTTCACCCACTTGGCGAATAACGTGTTGATGACCAACTTGCCCGGCTTGTCATAAAACGTTACTGTCGCGCTTTTGGGATACAGCCGGTCGCTGTTTTCAAACACCTGCTCGACGGGCGCCGTGAGGCGAACCTTCAGGCGCGCCGAATCGCTTAGCAGGGTCACCACGTTGGTAGTTTCCATCAGCGGGCCGTTGTAAATAACCCGCGGTGCCTCTTTCTCCTTAGTCTGGCAGGCCACGGCTAGCCCCGTCAGCAGCACGCTAGCCACAAGACTGGCCCCCCAACGACGAAGCATCTGCATGGCTATTGCAGGCGGCGCTTGATAAACCAGCGGTTGCTGAGGGTGGCGCCCACCTGCACCCGCACGTATTTTTCCTGCACATTGCTCGTGCCACCGTTGCCGTAGAGGAAATCGGTGTTGCCGCGCACCCCATACAGAAAGGCCAGGCTGATAACCGTCGACTCGAGCGGCGTAGCCGTAGGCAGCGGGAAAGCGAAGCCCCAGTGCACGGCGCGGTCGTAAAGGCGGCTGCCGAGCGGGGCGTAGGGCATCTGGGCCAGGCTGAGGCCCGCACGGTAGGTGACGCGCTGAAAGTAGTGCTCTACCGAGCCGGGGTCGGGCGTAAACTCGCCGCCGGTCGAAACGCGCCAGGTGTCACTAAGCGGGGCCGACGAAACGATGCTGAACGTGCGAAACTTCGACCACTGCTGGCGCGCGGCATCTACGCTGAAGCTCCAGTTGCGACCATTGTCGAGGCTGAGGCCTAGCTGCGTGAGGGCGGGCGTAGTCACGTAGCCATCGTCGCTGGCCAGCTGCACGGTAGTAGTGCCGGGGGTTATTGCGCCGCTGGTTTCCTGTTGCTCGGTGGTGCGCTGGCGGTTGGCCTTCAGGCGGCCTTCGAAGGTCTGAACGGCCGCCAGGTTCAGGTTAAAATCCTTGCTAAACTGGTGGCGGTAGTGGGCCGCCGCCCGAAACAGGAAGTCGGAGTAGCGCAGCTGCTCGTTGTCGACTACTATCTGCTGCGTGCTGATGCCGGGCGCGATGATAGCCGTCCCCACACTCTGGTTTATCGTACCAAACAGGTAAGACGCGCTGCCGCCAATGTTGAAATCGCGCAGCACGTGAATGCCGGTGGCCAGGTACGCTTCCGACAGCCCGCCCGAGCCATTGTAGCGCCGGTAGGCCTGTGAAGTCGGGTCGTTGTTTACCGAGCCGAGCGTAGTAGCCTGATAATCAACGGTGCTGTAGGGCTTGAGACCGATAGCAGCACCCCAGCGCTTATTCAGGGGCACGGCCAGGGCCAGGTAGCCTAGCGTGCCAGTGCCCGACCGGTTGGACGTCGCCGCGTTACGCACTGTTTTGACCTGGGCTGAGAACGCCGCCTCCCAGGTGGTGCGGGGCGCATACACGAGCAGGGCCGGGTTCAATTCGTTGACGTTGCCCGTATTAGGTGCCGCTAGGCCGGTACCGCCCATGCCCAGCTGGCGCACGCCGCCGTAGTTGCCGTTGGCATCGCCCAGCCCGATGCGCGAGTAGGGCGAATTGCCTAGCCCCTGCCCGAGCGCCGAGCCAGCGAGCAAGGTGGCAGCGGCCGTCAGCAGGGCCCCGGATAGTTTTTTAGTTGTCAACATTATAGCGTAAAATCTTATCCAGGCCCAGCAGCACCAGTTCTGGCACTACAAAGATACGGCTGGTGAGCGGGGCTAGCGCTGCCTCCAGGTACGGGGCGTCGCCGCCCGTGAGCAGCAGCCCCAGGCCCGGGTACAATTGCTCGTACTCAGCCACTAGCCCGCGCACCTCGGCGGCTGTGCCGCGCAGCACCCCACTCAGCAGGCAGGAGGCCGTGGAGTCGCCAATTAGTTGCACGGCCTCGCCCACGGCCGGCAACTCCAGCAACGGCAGCCGGCCGGTAAACGTGTGCAGCGCCTGCAGGCGCATACGTAGCCCCGGCGCAATGCTGCCGCCGTGATAGGCCCCGTCGGCCGTTACTAGGTCCAGCTTCAGGGCTGTGCCGGCGTCGAGCACCAGCGTGGGCTGCCTGGGCCGCAGGCTGGCAGCCGCCACGGCTGCCGCCAGGCGGTCGGCGCCCAGCGTGTGCGGCGTGGCGTAGGTATTGCGCACCGGCACGGGCGTGAACCCCGGTCGAAACGGTAGTATCTGCCGCAGGCCATCAACCGCGGCCAGCGTGGCCAGCCAGGGCTGCGTGTGCTGCTCATCGGCTACCGACGACAGTATAGCGTGCGCGGGCTCCGTGCGTTGCCAAAGCGCTGCGAGGTCGGCGGGTGTGGCTAGCACACCGCTCTCTTGCAAGCCAGCCGGCTCGAATACGCCATACTTCAGCGCTGTATTACCGAGGTCAAGGGCTAGCGTGGTCATGAAGGTAGTTTAAGTAAAAACGTCATGCTGACCAAGAAGGCAGCTCGCTTGCTTCGTTGGGAAGTACCCCCTAGCGGCGTGAGCGAGCTGCCTTCTTGGTTAGCATGACGTCCTTTTGCAAGCTGTTAGCACTTACATAAAATACTTCAGGCGAATAACTTCCTGCTCAGTCAGGAAGCGCCATTTGCCGCGCGGCAGGTCTTTCTTGGTAAGGCCCGCATACTGCACACGGTCAAGAGCGACTACGTCGTAGCCGAGGTGCTCAAAAATGCGGCGCACAATGCGGTTGCGGCCCACGTGTAGCTCAATACCGACGAAGTGCGGGTTGCCCGCTACCACGGCCACATCATCTACTTCTGCCTTGCCATCTTCCAGCTCCAGGCCCGCCGCAATCTGGCCCAGGTGCTCAGCGGTGAGGGGCTTGTCGAGCTCGGCTTGGTAGATTTTTTTGTTTTTGTGCGAAGGGTGCGAAAGCTTCTGCGCCACCTCCCCATCGTTGGTGAAGAGCAACAGGCCCGTAGTATTGCGGTCGAGGCGACCCACCGGGAAAATGCGCTCTTTCGAGGCCGTTGCCACCAGCGACATCACCGTTTTACGGCCTTCGGGGTCGTCGGTCGTGGTAAGAAAGTCCTTGGGCTTGTTCAGCAGCACATACACCAGCTTCTCGCGGTTGAGGTTTGTTTTGCCGTACTGCACGGTGTCGGTAGGCTGCACCTTGTAGCCCATCTCGGTTACCACTTCCCCATTTACCCGGATTTCGCCCGATGCAATGAGTGCATCAGCCTCGCGGCGCGAGCAAATACCGGCGTTGGCGATGTAGCGGTTCAGGCGCATCTCTTCATTGCCGAAATCTTCTTCGCTGGCGCGGCGCTTGTTGCCACGCGTCTTGTCGTTTTCGTAATGCTTGAGGTTTTTATAGTCGGGCGCCTGGCCTACCGGTTGGCTATCTCCATTCTTGGCACCGTAGCCGGTGCCGCGGCGCGGGCCGCTCTGGGCCTCACGCATAGCCTCGCGGCGCTCACGGAAGGTGCCGCCCGTGTTGGCTGGGCGCTCGCCATAGCTGCGTGGCTTGCCGAAGGCGCCTTCCGTGCGCTCACGGCCGGCACTGCGGTCGTTGTCAAAACTACGGCGCTCGTCGCGCCCACCCTCAGCAGAGCGGCCTTCGCGGCTGCCGAAGCTGCGGCGCTCGGTGCTATCTCCGCCAGCTGGCCGGCGGTCGCCGTAGCTGCTACGGCGGTCATCGCGGCCGCCCTCGGGGCGGGGGCGCTGGCTAGCCTCCCGGCCCGTGCCGCGCTCCTCAAATGAGCGGCGCTCGTCGCGGCCGGTGTAGGCCGGGCGCGTGGTGTCGAAGCTGCGGCCTTCGCTAGGCCCAGCTTCCGTCTTCGAGCCGTCGGGGTTGGTTTTTATAAACTTGCGGTTGCGCTCGCCTGCTGTGCCACGCGGCACGGTAGGCTTACCTTCGTAGCGCACTGGCTGGCCCTGCCAGATGGGCTTGGGCGGGTAAGCCGGACGCTCGCCGCGGTCTTCGCGGCTCCGGGTCTCCCCACCTTCCGCCTGCTCGAAGCGCCGGGGGCGGGCATCACGGTCGCCACCGAAATTGCGCTTGTCGCCATAGCTGGGCTTGCCAGCCCCGCCCCGGTCGCCACCAAAGCCGCGCTTCTCGCCAAAAGCCCCGGGAGTGCGCTCGCCACCAAATGAGCGCTTTTCACCGAAGGCGCCCGGGTTCCGCTCGCCGCCGTAGCTACGCTTTTCGCCATAGCCACCGCGCTCGGGGCGGTCGCCACCGCCAAAGCTGCGCTTGTCGCCAAAGCCAGGCTTATCGGAGCCACTGCCACCCGGCCGGCCGCCAAACTTGCTGCCGCTGCCCTGCCCGAACGTGGGCCGAGCGGGCGAGTAGCCTTCGCGCCCATCGGGGCGGCTGCCTTTGTAGCCGCTAGCCCCGCGGGGCGAATAGCCGCCGCGCGAGTCGTTGCCGCTACGGCTGCCGCCGGCCCCGCCGCGCCGGCCGCCTGGCTTGTCCTCCGAAAAATGTTGCTTTCCCATCTGGTATACTTGCTAAATCTAGTTGCTGGCTTATAGTCCCGCGCCGCCGGCGCTGGTAAGTAGGTATAACTGCCAGGTGGCAGCTAGAAGAAAAAAAGCCCGGACCCGCAAGCCGGCCGCCGAAGCGCCAGGTACGGGTCCGGGCCATGGGCCAAGGGCCGCGCTTAGTCGCGCCGGGCCAGCTTGGCCTCAATCGAGTGTTGCGTGTGCGGCACAGCACGCAGGCGCTCTTTGGGAATGAGCTTGCCCGTGCCGATGCACACGCCATAAGTGCCGTTTTTAATACGCAGCTGCGCATTTTCAAGCTGCTGAATGAATTTCATCTGGCGCGAAGCCAGTTGGTTCAGGCTTTCTTTCTCGGCAGTTTCGGCGCCATCTTCCAGCACCTTTAGCGAAGCAGCCGTAGTGTCGGTGCCCGATTCGTTGTTGCGCGTCAGGGTTTCCTTGATAAAGGAAAGCTCCTTCCGAGCGGCCGTAAGTTTCTCCTGAATAATCTGGTCAAACTCAGCTAAGTCTTCCCGCGAATAGCGGAGGTTTTCCTCAGTCATCGAAAAACAAGTAAAAAAATAATAAATACGTCCCCTAGCTGCACAGCCTAGCCAATCCAACGCCCTAGCTAACTAAAAAGTTTGGCTTAGCGGCCGGCTTCGCCTACGCAGCTTTCGCCAGCGCATGGGTTTCGCGGGGCAAAGGTAATCGGTTTCAGTGGCTTTGCCTCGTCAACTTCCTTCTTCCTTCAGAATCCAAGCATCTGGATGGCAGCCACAGCCGCTTCGGTTCCTTTGTTGCCATGGCGCCCCCCGGCCCGGTCCCAGGCCTGCTCAAGGGTATTGGTAGTTACCAGCCCAAATATTACCGGCTTGTTATACTTAAGGCCAACTGTAGTAAGCCCTTGTGCTACCGCATGGCAGATGTAGTCATCGTGCTTAGTGTCGCCCTTAATTACTACTCCCAGGCAGATGACGGCATCTATCTCCTCGTGCTGCGCCAGCAGCTGGGCCCCTAGCGTGAGCTCGAAGCTGCCCGGCACGGTATTACGAAAAATGTTCTCAGCTTTGGCACCGTGCTTTAGCAGGGCTTCATAAGCACCGTTGCTGAGGGTATCGGTTAGCTCACGGTTCCACTCGGCCACTACCAGGCCAAAGCGCTTTTCGCTAATGTCGATAAAGTTGGTGCTGTCGTAGGAGCTGAGGTTTTGAAGGGCAGTTGCCATAGGAATTACGTTGTTGCGAGCGTCAGACAAAGGCGGTACTTAGCCATTTGGAAAGCCTGATTTCCGCTAAGTCTTTTTATAGTAAATAACAGCGGCGCTCTCCGCTGAAGGAAAGCGCCGCCGCTGGGTATTGTTTAAAGTAATATTACTGGGCTAGGGCCGCCTTACGCTGCCGGGCTTCGCCAGCCTCCTGCGAGGCTGCGTAGTCGTTCAGGATACGGTCGTAGGCCTTAAGAGCACCCGCATTATCCTTAGCAGTTTCCAAGGCGATGCCTTCCTTAAGCACGTAGCCCGGCGAAAACTGGTCGTTGGCATTGTGGTCGGCCGCTTTGGCATACAGCTCGGCGGCTTCCTTCGGTTGGTTCAATTCAAGCTTTGCATCACCCATCAGCGAATAGGCCCGCGATTGCACGAGGTAGTCGTCGGCGCTAAACTTGTCGAGGTAGTTATACGCTTCCTGATACTTTCCCTCTTTCAGGGCAGCTACCCCGGCGTAGAAGTTGGCGAGGTTACCAGCCTTGGTGCCGCTATACTCGTTAGCCACTTTAGTCAGGCCAGGGTGCTTGCCATCGCCTTTCATCGCCTTGTTCAACGAGTCGGTTTCCCAGTAGTCTACCGCCTTAAACATGGCGTTCTGCGCCTGCGTATTTTGCTCGGTACGCCAATAGTTGTAGCCGAAGGCCCCAGCCACCGCGGCCACTACCACTACCAGAATGCCAAGCAACAGGTTGCGATTGCGGCGCACGAAGTCCTCCGAATCAGCCAGGCGAGCAGCCAGAGCATCGGGGTCTTCGAGCAGCGGATTTTGGGTCACGTAGCTTTCTTCGGCCGGGGCGAGCGGGTCGGTCGACACGGGGCGAATGGGCTGGCGGGCACCCGGCGTTTTGCCGGTGTAAGGAATCTTAGACATTATAATAGGTAGCTCGGCGGCGCACTAAGCAGGCTAGCGGCACCGCTGGGGGCCACCCGGCCGCTAAGGCAAGTGGCCGGGTTAAAAGATGAAACTAGTCGTGAATATACGGGTAGTCGCTCTGCACATATACATCATGATAGAGCTCGGCAGCATCGGGATAAGGTGAATTCTCAGCAAACTCAACCGACTCCTGCACCTGCGCCTTTATGCGCTCGTCGATGGCGGCTAGCTCGTCCTCCGTCGCCATGTTGTGCGTGAGGATGGTGTGGCGCACGGCTTCAATAGTATCGCGGTGACGGTACTCTTCCACTTCCTCCTTGGTGCGGTACTTGGCTGGGTCGCTCATCGAGTGGCCCTTATAGCGGTAGGTCTTAAACTCCAGGAAGGTCGGGCCTTCTCCGGCACGAGCGCGCTCGGCGGCGCGGGCCACTGCGTGGTGCACCTCCTCCACGTTCATGGCATTCACCGGCTCGTTGGGCATTTGGTAGCCTTCGGCGATGATGTGCAGGTCGGTCACGTTGGAGGTGCGCTGCACCGACGTGCCCATGGCGTAGCCGTTGTTCTCTACCACAAAAATCACCGGCAACTTCCACAACATAGCCATATTAAAGGCTTCGTGCAGGGCACCCTGGCGCACGGCGCCATCGCCCATATAGCAGATGCAGAGCTTGCCGGTCTTATTATACTTCTCAGCGAAAGCAATGCCGGCACCCATCGGAATCTGACCACCCACGATACCGTGGCCGCCCATGAATCCAACCTCCTTGTCGAACATGTGCATCGAGCCACCCTTGCCCTTCGAGCAGCCAGTAGCTTTGGCAAAAAGCTCGGCCATGATGGCATTGGGTGAGGTACCGAGGGCTAGCGGGTGAGCGTGGTCGCGGTAGGCCGTAATATACTTGTCACCTTTTTCGAGGGCCGATACGGCGCCCGCTACGCAAGCCTCCTGGCCAATGTAGAGGTGGCAGAATCCTTTGATTTTTTGCTGACCATAAAGCTGGCCGGCTTTCTCCTCAAACTTGCGCATGAGCTGCATCTGCTCATACCACGCCAGGTACGTTTCTTTCGGGAACTCAGGCTGAGCGGGCGAAGTAGCCACGGGCTCGTTGGGAGGGTTGCCACCTTTATGCGCATCAGGCAATTCCTCTACCGCAGGCTGTGAAGCTGTCTCAACGCCTGTAGCGGCATCCACTACTTTTGCCGCTCCTTGGCCGTTGGCCTTGCTGCCGTTTGCGCCGGCCTTCGACGCATCCTTTACTTTCGACTCCGCCATAATTCGGGGTATATAATTTCGCGTTGGGAGGGCGAAATTACGTAATACCTGCCGTACTCTCACCCCCACGCCCCGAATGACGCTCGACCAGCTCCACTTGCTGTTTTTTAAGAATTACGACGAAGCTAGCTTGGCTTTCAGCCCGGGCATCAACTGCTTTATCGGCGACAACGGCAGTGGCAAAACCAACCTGCTCGATGCCATTCATTACCTGGCGATTACCAAGAGTGCCTTTGCCGGGTCTGATGCGCAAAGCATCAAGCAAGGCGCCGATTTTTTTGTAGTAAAGGGGAAGTTCTCGACTGCGCAGCTTGAGCGCCCCGAGACTATCCAGGTGAGTATGCGGGTGGGTCAGAAGAAAATCATCACGCACGATAAGCAGCCTTATGACCGGCTGGCCGACCACATTGGCCGCTACCCGGCCGTGCTCATTTCCCCCTACGATACCGACCTCATCCGGCAGGGCAGTGAAGACCGACGGCGCTACTTCGACAGCCTACAGTCGCAGCTCGACCACGACTTCCTGGAGTTGTTAATTCAGTATAACGGCCTGCTGCGGCAGCGCAACGCCACGCTCAAGCAGGGCACCGGCAGCCACGGTTTTGATGCGCTTTATCTACAAGCCTTAGACGACCAGCTAGCCCCCCTAGGAGAAAGTTTATCGGCCTTTCGGGTCGATTTCTTAGCGCAGTTTATACCCGTATTTCAGCGCCATTATGCGCAGCTGGCCGATGGCCGCGAGCAGGTAGTGGTCGAGTACAAGAGCCAGCTGACTGGTCAGAACTTTCGTCACCTATTGCTAGCTAATGAACGCCGCGACCTGCTACTACAGCGCAGCACTACCGGCCCCCACCGCGATGACTTCATCTTTTTAATGGATGGCTTGCCCGTTAAAAGCTATGCTTCGCAGGGGCAGCAAAAGTCTTTTGCCATCGCGCTCAAGCTCGCTCAGTTTGACCTATTGGCTAACCGCCCGCTGCCTGCCGGTACTGCTGCCGCCAAGCCTCTGCTTTTGCTTGATGACATTTTTGACCGGCTCGATGACAAGCGCATTGCCCGGCTGCTGCAGCTAGTCGCCGACCAAACCTTCGGCCAAGTCTTTCTAACCGATACTAACCTGACCCGCACCGACCAGGCCCTAGCGGGAGTAAGTAGCGCCATCCAGCGCTTCGAAGTGCAGGCTGGCAAGGTGGCGCCACTCTAATTCCGGAACCCGTTTCCACCCATTCGGGCCTTACTTTTGAGGCTGCGAAGGCAGCCGTTTTTTCCGGGAAGCTCGCGCAATAGTTTAGCTTATTCCCGTGAAAAAACCTAGCCTCTCCCCCACTGCCCGCCGGGCCGATATCATCCCTCTGAAAGAAGGTTTAGAAGCGTTGGTGCGCGCCTATCGGCTAGGCGGCAAGCTCAATGAAGTGACCGTAGTGGCTAGCTGGGAGCGCGTGATGGGCAAGGCCGTTGCGCTCAAAACTAAGGAAGTCTACGTGAGCAAAGGCAAGCTCTTTGTGCGTCTAACTTCGGCTCCCCTCAAGCACGAGCTAGTGATGGCCAAGACCCGCGTTCTGGAGATGCTCAATGCTGAGGTCGGCACCCAGGTGGTAAATGAGGTCGTGTTCCTTTAGTCTCCCGAGGAAGCTATAGCCTGCTTGCAACCGGCTTACTACTACCGGGGCGTCTAGCCGTCGGCTAACCGCTTTTGTGGATGCGACAATGCAACAGGCACAGCGCGAACAAGGCGCTTACGCCCTTTTGGCCGCATTACAGCTGTTCACGCGCCGCTACCCAGGCTTGGTACAGTCCAGCGCTCAAAAGGCCTGTTTTTTCCTTCCTTTTAGGCTTTCGGACAGCATTACGAACAAAAATGTTCCACGTGAAACATTAAATCACTTGGGCCCATACACTTTTAGCAGCAGTTCATTATACGCTTCTAAGAGGGCGATGTACTTAGTCTGAAGCGTTAAAAGTTGGCTATTTAAGTCAGAATCGGGCTTTTGGGGAGTTGTTACACGAGGTGTAACACTATTTGTAACAGAATGGCGAGCAATCGATGTTACAAAGGGTAAGGTTGATTGTTGAACAACTGTAAAGTCATTAGAGAAATCGTGTCCGATAACCTGTCCGACATTTTGTACAAAATTAGCGTCAAGTGTATCTTCTTTGAACTTACGGTAAATAGTCGGACGTGTAATACCCAGTTCTTCCACTATCCTAGTAATGGAAATTCCGCTGTTTTTAATAGCTTCCTGCAGTATTTCGCCCTGATGAGGCATGTGCGTTGTGCGTTACGAAGTGAGAACACAAAGATGCGCAATACAGTAGTGTAAACCAACACGAAGAACACGAAATTACAAGTTGAGTAAATGATACACCAGAAAAATGTAACGATACAAACCGTAACGGTGTGTTCGGTGTAACAATCAAGTGTTACACCGAACACACCGTTACGTCACTTTACACTACCGGATACGTCCGGATAATGCTAGCAGGCGGTTCGGGAAATCGGTGGTAATGCCAGTGATTTCCCACGTCATCACCTCTTCTAAATCGTGTGGCTCGTTGACCGTCCAGGGCACCAACTCAAGGCTGGGATAGGTGGCGCGTAGCGACTGCACCAAGGCGGACGATAGCAAGTGAAAGTCGGGCCCGTAGACCTGCGGTACAAAACCTAGCTGCTCAATTAACACAGGCGCACTCAGCTCGCTTTCGTTGAGTAGACACAACCGCTGTAGGGGAGCTAGCTGCCGGGCTGCTTGCAGGATGCGCACATCAAAACTGAGCAGCGTAGTGCGAGCCTGAACGGCGGCATTCTGTATTTCGGCCAGTACCAGCTCGACAAACTGCGCCGGGCGTGGGTGAAAAAGCGTATCGCCAGCGGAAGTGCTTTTCAGCTCGATAGAGTAGCCTACCAGCGGCCGGCGGAGCTGTATGCAGGCAGCTTCAGCCGCACGTAGCACCTCACGCAATAACGGGCGGTAAGTTGGGCTAGGGTGCTGCGTAGGGAAGCCGGGGTGAGGCCACTCCCCTACCACGCTCTGCCGAATGGCGGCATACGGCAACTGATAGAGGTTATGTGCCTGCTCGTGAAGTGGGTCGATAAGGGCGCCGCTAGGGTCACGCCCTAGCTGGGCCGATAGCCAGGGCTCGTGCGAAACCACCACCTGCTGGTCGGCCGAAATCACGACGTCCATCTCCAGCACATCGACGCCTAGGGCCAGGGCATGCAGGAAGGCAGGGAGGGTATTTTCGGGCAAAAGGCCTCGGCAGCCCCGGTGGCCGTGCACCTCGGGTTGGCCGGCTAGCTGAGGCGAGAAAGAAGGAACATTCATGCCGGATTGTACGCGGCAAAACAGGAACCGGCCAAGCGGGCAAAGCGAGCCAGTAGCTTTCTTTGTGCTACACTATTGGTGGGCAATGTGCCCATTTTTTAACAACCTCTAATGAAGCGATTGCTGTTATTCGTGCTGCTAGCCCTGGCGGCGGGCGGCTATTATTACTACACCTCCCTGAAGAAAGGGCCCGAGTATGCCTTGCTACAGGCGGCCGCCGCCACGCAAACGCACGACCTAGCAGCCTTCGAGCGCTACGTGGATGTGGATGCCCTCACGAGCCACCTAGTAGACGATGTGGCCGACCACAGCGGCGTACTGGCCGCGCTCGTGCCAGGCGGGGGGCTAGCCCTGCGCGGCGGCCTGCGCTTGCTGAAGCCCCAGCTGACAAAAGCGGCGCACAATGAGGTGCAGCGCTACGTGGAAACGGGCTCGCTGGAGGCCGCCCAAGCCGCTGCTCCCAAGCGGCTGGTTAACCTGTCGCTACTCGGACTAGCTGGGCGCGTGGTGAGCCCCGATAGCAAGTTTAAAGGCATTAAGTACAGCACCGACAAGGGCAACGAAGCGCTGGTAGGGCTGGAGTTTTCGCAGCCGCGCTACGACACGACCATGGTCGTCGAAGTGAAGCTACTGAAGCAGGCCGACGGGCACTGGCAAGCCAAGCAGATTACCAACGCCGATGAACTCGTAGCCGGCGTAGCCCGGCTCGAAAAAAACCATTTGCTCAATAGTCACTAACCGAGCTAGGCTGGGGCACTACACACAAAAAGGGGACCTTGCTCATAGCAAGGTCCCCTTTTTGTGGTTTTGGCTGTGTAGGCTAGCCTAGCGGCTGCGGCCGAAGAAGTAATAAATCAGCAGGCCACCAAACGGGAAAAAGAAGATGATGGCCGCCCAGAGGATTTTCTTACCAATGTCCCAGGGCTGGCCAAATACATTGATAATAGCTAATACGTCTAATATAAGAAGTGCTATACCCCAGGGAGCCAGGCTACCGTCGGTATTGAAGCGGGAGCAGCTGGCGGTGAGCAGCAATAGGGGTAGGAGCAAGGTGGCCAGCAGCGGCAGCCGTTGCGAAAACGAACGAAGCGATTTCATGTGAAGGAAAAGGTGAAATGGTGAAGGAATGTGCCCCCTTTACGGAGCTTGCCTTCACTAGGATACCTTTCGCGTGCTAAAATCGATAAGCACTCACTTGCTGGAAGAAACTGGCCAGCACGCCGGGTACCAGCGCAATGATAACAAGCACCCCAAAAAGTGCCCCGTAGAAGTGCGCATCGTGGTTGATGTTGTCGCCCCGCCGGCGGCCCATGAAGTAGGAATATGCCAAGTAGAGAAAGCCAAATAAAAAAGGCTGAATGGGAACCGGTATCGGAAAAATCATGATGCCTTGCCCTTTAGGCGCTACCGGCAGAAGCATGATACTGGCAAATAGCACCGACGCCACGCCGCCCGAAGCACCCAGGCTGCGGTAGCCGCGGTCGTCGCGGTGCTGAAAGTAGGTAGGCAAATCGGACACGATGATGCCGCCCAAATACAGCCCCAGAAAGAGGGCTAGCCCCGCCCCCGTGCCATAGCCCTGAACCAGCGTGGAAAGCACTAGCGGGCTGAAGGAGTAAAAGGCAAACATGTTGAAGAGCAGGTGGGCCCAGTCAGCGTGCAAAAAGCCGGAGGTAAGCAGGCGGTACCACTGCCCGTTGCGGGCCATCACGTAGGGCTCCATAATCCAGGCCTCCAGCAGTTCGCGGTTGGACCAGGCATAGGCGGAAATGGCGACCGTGAGGCCGATGAGGATAAGAATGGGGTTGAGCACGCGGAATAAGGCTAGCTCTCGCGGTCCATGAGCTGGAGCGCGAGGTGATGAAGGGGCTGCTTGCGGGCTGCGGGCGCCGCTACGCGCTCCAAATGCTGCAAGGCGGCCTGGAAGTACTCGTTGATGAGCGCCTCGGTCTGAGGGCGAATATCGAGCTCGTCGTAGATGGCGCGCACGGCCCGCACTTTGGCCTCGGCATCGCGCACGGGCTGGCCGAGGTGGCTGGCTAGGGTGGCTTGCTGGGCCGAATCGGCCTGGGCCTGGGCCGTGAGCAGCAAAAAGGTTTTCTTGTCGGAAATGATGTCACCGCCCACGCGCTTGCCAAACGTGGCAGCGTCGCCGTACACATCGAGCAAGTCGTCGCGCAGCTGGAAGGCCAGCCCGATGTCGGTGCCGAACTGGCGCAGGTGCTCGGCATCGTCGGCGTTGGCGCCGGCCAGCACGGCCCCCAGCTCCAGGGCGAAGCCTAGCAGCACGGCGGTTTTGAGCCGAATCATGTCAATGTATTGGGCAATGCTGACGGTGGTTTCGGTCTCAAAATTCATGTCCCACTGCTGGCCCTCGCACACCTCGGCGGCGGTCTGGGAGAAGCGGCGCAGCACCTGCGGCAGCACGGCTAGGGGCACGTTTTCGAAGAGCAACTCGTAGGCCCGCACCAGCATCACATCGCCCGAAAGGATAGCCGTGCTGGCGTTCCATTTCTCGTGCACGGTGGGCTGGCCGCGCCGCAGGGGCGCCTGGTCCATGAGGTCGTCGTGCACCAGTGTGAAGTTGTGGAAGACCTCGGTGGCCAGCGCCGGCTTCACCAACGGGGCTAGCTCGTCGGTGAAGAGCTGCCCGCCGAGTAGCGTCAGCAGGGGCCGCAGGCGCTTGCCGCCAAGGCCCATGATGTAGCGAATGGGGTCGTAGAGGGTGGCCGGCTGCTGGCCGTAATCAAGCGCTTTTAAGGCTTGCTGAAGGAGGGCGGAGAGGTCAGTTTGCACGGGAGCAAAGGTCGGGGGATAATTGTCATTGCGAGCGCAACGAAGTGGAGCGCGGCAATCCTTCCTTCACGCTAGGGTTGCTACCTCAACGATTAGGAAAGATTGCCGCGCTCCACTTCGTTGCGCTCGCAATGACAAATGAAAAAGCTGCTAGGTTAAGAAGGCTATCGGCGGCGCTTGCCACCCTTGTCGCTTCGGCCGCTGCTACCGGAGCCGCTGCGCGGGCTGCTGCCTCGTCCTCCTTTGTCGCCGCGGTAGCCACCGCCACGGCTGGCGCGGCCGGCTTCGCGCTCGGCGCGCTCGCGCTGCTTCACGTGCTCGGGGCGGTCGTCGACCAGCTCCATGTCGATGGTGCGGTCGAGGAGGTTGGCCGCGGTGATGATGACCTGCAGCTCGTCGCCGAACTGAATGATGCGCTTCGAGCCGCGGCCCACCAGGCGATAGTTATCCTTATCGAGCTCGAAGGTGTCGCCCGGAATGTCGGAGATACGCACCATGCCTTCGCACTTGTTTGCCTCAATCTCGACGTAAATGCCGCGCTCCGTAAGGCCCGACACCACGCCCTTGAACTGCTCGCCGATGTGGGCGCCGATGTACTCGACCTGCTTGTATTTGATGCTGGCGCGCTCGGCATTGGCGGCTAGCTTCTCGCGGGCCGATGAGTGCTTGCACTCTTCCTCCACGGGCTCGGCGGGCACGTTCTTGCCGCCCTCCAGGTAGTGCTCCAGCAGGCGGTGGGCCATCATGTCGGGGTAGCGGCGGATGGGCGAAGTGAAGTGCGAGTAGTGCGCAAACGCCAGCCCGAAGTGCCCTAGCGGCTCGGTGGTATAGGTGGCCTTGGCCATGCTCCGGATGGCTAGCCCCTGAATCACGTTTTGCTCGGGCCGGCCCACAACGTCTTCGCTGAGCTTGTTGAGCTCGGTGCTGATTTTTTTGGGGTTGGCCAGGTTCAGCTTGTGGCCAAATTTCTGGGCGAAGAGCGCGAAGTTTTCGAGGCGGTCGGGGTCGGGCGCGTCGTGGGTGCGGTACACCATCGTAAGGCGCGGCTTCGTTTTCTTCTTGTTGAAAACGTACTCGGCCACGCCCTTATTGGCGAGCAGCATGAATTCCTCGATGAGCTTGTGCGCGTCCTTGCGCTCCTTCACGTACACCCCTAGCGGCTTGCCATCCTCGCCCAGCTTGAATTTCACTTCCTGGGTTTCGAAGCTGATGGCTCCCTTGCGGAAGCGCGCCGCCGAGAGCTGCTTGGCGAGCCGGTTCAGCAGGTTTACTTCTTCGGCCAAGTCGCCCTCGCCAGTTTCGATGCGCGCCTGGGCATCCTCGTAGCTGAAGCGGCGGTCGGAGTGAATGACGGTTTTGCCAAACCACGACTCGTGCACTTTGCCCTTTTCGTCAATCTCAAACACTGCCGAGAAGGTCAGCTTGTCCTCGTTGGGCCGCAGCGAGCAGAGGCCGTTCGAAAGGTTTTCGGGCAGCATCGGAATCACGCGGTCCACCAGGTAAACCGAAGTAGCCCGGCTCTTGCCTTCGCGTTCCAGCTCGGTGCCGGGGCGCACATAGTGGGTCACGTCGGCGATGTGTACGCCCACTTCGTAGTGGCCGTTCTCCAGGGTGCGCAGGCTAAGGGCATCGTCAAAGTCCTTGGCGTCGGCCGGGTCAATGGTGAAAGTTAAGATGTCGCGGAAGTCGCGGCGCTTGGCAATTTCTTCTTTCGAGATGGTCGTCGGAATGGCATCGGCTTCTTCCTCCACCGCGCTCGGAAACTCAAACGGCAGCCCGAACTCGGCCATGATGGCGTTTATCTCGGCCTCGTTCTGGCCGGCCGCGCCGAAGTTGCGGATGATGGTACCGACCGGGTTGCGGCCCTGCCCCTCGTGGTCCGGAAACTCGATGATGCGCACCAGCACCTTATCGCCGTTGCGCGAGTCGCCCAGCTCCTGCGGCGGCACCATCACGTCGAAATACGCCTTGCGGTTGTCGGGCTTCACGAAGCCGATGGAGCCCTGCACTTGCAGGCGGCCCACCACTTCGGGGCGCTGGCGCTTGAGCACCTCTATCACGTCGCCAGTCACGCGGCCATCGCGCACGCCCCGCAGGCGTACCCGCACCAAGTCGCCATCTAGCGCATAGCGCAACTGGTCGGTGAAGACACGAATGTCGTCGCCCTGCCCATCCTCGCGCACCACAAAAGCGAAGCGCGGCGTGGCTAGGGCCACCGTACCGATGATAGTATTAGGGTCGCGGCTAGGCCGGCGGTCGGGGCCATCGCCCACGTGGTCGAAGCCCGCCGAGCGGCGCCGGTGCACGATGGGGTCCTGGCCAAATTCTCCTTCGAGCAATTCGACAGCCGGGGCGGCTTTTGAGACCGTTTTCCGGCCCTTGGCGGCACTGGCGGCTACTTGCAGGTCGGTGGGGCTAGCCAGGCGGTATTCGTCGTTCTGAAGCAGTTCAATCTGGCCCACGCGGCGCAACACTTTGAGGTGGTCAAACAATTCGTTGCGCTGGTCCTTGGTCGTGATGCCGAGGCGGCGCGAGAGTTGCCGGTAGCCCAGTACCTTGCCGGGGTTGTCGGCAAATTGGCGGTACACGAGGTTCTGGCTGAGGCCGGCGGGAGCAGCCTTCGCGCGAGCGGCGCGGGGGGCAGCAGAGTCTTTGGGGTTTTTCATGGGTAGTGTAAGACGGTCGCCGGACAGCTTGGAGTAAGATTGACGGAGGCGACGCGGGGGTAAAAACGTAGAACGGATAAAATCCGTCGAGGGGTTAACAGAAACTTAGCGGATAACGTTGGCCTCCGCCAGGGCATTCAATACGCGGGTACCAAACTCGGCTACCGTCCATTCTTTCAGGTCCGATACTTGGCCATCACCAACTTCAACCAGCACAAGCTTGCCCGCTAGGGTCTGCGCCACGTCGAAAGAGTAAAACAGACGCGGCTGAAGCAATGCTATGGCTTCCTGAAGGGAGGCAGGCAGCGTTGCTCCATGCGCGCCAACCGCCTGCCCACGCACCACAAAAAAGCGGCGCTCTGAGGCCGGTTTTAAGTCTATGAAGTCGCGCACAAACAGCGGCGTTCCGGTAGCCAACTCCTGGCGCTGCCAGAAGGTAGCTAATTGGTTTTGGTCCGATAGCACCGAGTTACTGCCAAACGATTTTACCAAGCCTTTCACGAAATAGCGCCGACCAGCGGCGAAATCCAATGGCACTGGCGAAGTCAAGAATCGACTTGGGAAGGTGTGAGCAGCTACTGCCTCATACCAGCCGTTTGCTTGGTGGGAGGAAAAGTACTCGGCCGGCGAGACCGCTAGCGGCAGCAATAGGGCTAGCCGGTTGTATTCGGCGGCATCCAGCATCCAACCTCGGTAAAGCGCCTGCGTTGGTCGGGCCGGGGTGGGAAACCAGACGTTATCGTTGTCCAAATCGACCAGCCCCGTAGCTAGCCCCTGTGCCCGCGCCCAGTCATACTCCGGCTCCCACATCGGGTCTACGGTACGCGGCTGATAGGGCAGGCAGGGGTAAATGAAATGCATAGATTAAGCTTGGATTCGAGCCGCGATGCGCGCCGGGTCGTCGCTCGGAATGGCGGCTAGCAGCTGCTGCGTATACGGGTTTTGCGGGTGCGCGTAGACCTCGGCGGCGGGGCCGCCTTCCACCACTTTGCCCTGGCTCATCACCAGCAGGCGGTCGCTCATAAAGCGGGCCACCGACAGGTCGTGGGTGATGAACAGGTAGGTGATGCCGAGCTCGCGCTTGAGGTCGTTGAGCAAGTTGAGCACCTGCGCCTGCACGCTTACATCTAGCGCCGACACCGACTCGTCGCACACAATGAGCTTGGGCCGCAAGGCCAGCGCCCGCGCAATGCAAATGCGCTGCCGCTGCCCACCGCTGAACTCGTGCGGATAGCGCTGCTCCGCGTCGTCGCTCAGGCCTACCGTGCGCAGCAACTCGCGCACCCGGGCCTTTTGCTCGGTGCGGCTGCCGCCCACCCCATGCACCCGCAACGGCTCCAGAATGGCCTCGCCCACCGTGAGCATCGGGTTCAGGGCCGCGTAAGGGTCCTGAAAAACGAGCTGAAACTCGCGCCGACGGTGGCGCAGCTCGCCGCTGGGCAGCGCGGCCAGGTCGGTTCCTTCAAACAGGATGCGGCCGCTGGTTGGTTCCGTGAGGCGCAGCAGGGCGCGGCCCAGCGTGGTTTTGCCGCAGCCCGACTCTCCCACTAGGCCCACCGTTTCGCCTGGATAGATGGTAAAACTCACATCGTCGACGGCCCGCACGAAGTCAGTAGTGCGCGAGAAAAAGCCCTTGCGAATCGGAAAATACACCCGCAGATTCTCGACTTGCAGCAGCGGCGCCTCGGTCGTGGAACGTTCTTTTTGTTCCACGGGAAACGTCTTGGCAGTATCAGAATTGGTTTGTAACTGCACCGAAGGAGACCTTAAGGGCGCTTCAGCAGTCAGAATGGGCCTAGCCACCAGGTTGCCAGCCGCATCAACTTCCATAAAATCAGCTACCACCGGCAGCCGCGCTTTGCCGATAGAGAGCCGCGGCCGGCAGGCCAGCAAGCCGCGCGTGTAAGGGTGCTGCGGGTTGGTAAAGATGTCCAGCACCGAGCCTTGCTCCACCACTTTGCCCCGATACATGACGATGATGCGGTCGGCAATCTCGGCTACCACGCCCAGGTCGTGGGTGATGAACAGCACTGCCGTACCGTACTCGCGCCGCAGGTCGCGGATGAGCTGCAGGATGCGTGCCTGCACCGTCACATCGAGCGCCGTGGTGGGCTCGTCGGCGATAAGTAGCGCCGGGCGGCAGGCCATGGCCATGGCTATCATCACGCGCTGCTTCTGGCCACCACTTATCTCGTGCGGATAGGCTTTAAAAATCTGCGCCGGGCGCGGCAGCTGCGCTTCGGTAAACAGCTCGATGGTGCGCGCCTCGGCTTCCTTTTCGCTCAGGGTGGTATGCAGGCGCAAGGCTTCGACCACCTGGTAGCCGCAGGTCAGCACGGGGTTCAGGGAGGTCATGGGCTCCTGAAAAATCATGCTGATGTCGTTGCCCCGCAACTGCTGCAGCTGCTTTTCAGTGAGCTTGAGCAGGTCTACTTCTCCCAGCTTCTCCGAGGAGAACGTGGCCGTGCCGCTGGCTATGTGCGCGGCGGGCTTCTGCAAGAGGCCTAGCAGGGCGAGCGACGTCACCGACTTACCCGAGCCCGACTCGCCCACTATCGCCACCACCTCCCCCCTATTCACCGTCAGCGATACCTCGGACACAGCCCGGGTGTGCCCGCGCTGCGAGTGAAAATCGACGGTCAGGTTTTGAACGGTGAGTAAGGACATGGGTACCAACAAAAGCGGCGCGGTGAGTACCGCGCCGCAAGTTTACTAGGCAGGCTCCGAAGCCGGCGGCACCGCAGCCGCGGCGGCCGTATTCTGCTCGGTTTGCTTGAAAAAGCGGCCTTGCAGCAGCAGAATCAGGGCCACGCCGATGAAGATAGAGGAGTCGGCCAGGTTGAATATCGGCCACAGCGACACGTACTTCCCACCCATTATGGGCCACGAAGCCGGCAAAAAGCCTTCGTAGATATCGACGTAAATCATGTCGATAACCTGCCCGAAAAACCACGGCGTAGGCGAGCCGAAGGGGGCATTATGATAGGTAACACCGTAGAAAACCGAGTCGATGACGTTGCCGACGGCCCCACCCAGAATGAGCGCCATGCAGGCAATGAAGCCCGCCGCCGCCCGCTGGCGCCACAGCCGCACGATGTAGTAGCTGATGCCGCCCGCAGCCAGCAGCCGGAAAGCCGTGAGCAGCAGCTTGCCATAAGGCGGCGGCAGCAGCTCGACCCCGAAAGCCATGCCGGGGTTCAGCGTATAGTGCAGCTTAAACCAATTGCCAATGAGCGGAACCTCACCCGCCAAACCTGGCTGCATATGCTTGTGCACCAAGTATTTAGATAATTGGTCAATAGCAATAACAAAGAGGGCTAGCAGGAAAAAAGGCAGCACACTGCCGCGCCGCGCCGGGTAGCGCTGGGGCTGGGAATAGGTATCTACGGGCAAGTCGGTCTGCACAGGTGAAACTCGGGTTACTTTGTACTGTTTTATACCGAATTACGAGGTTTCAGAACCTTTAAAAACGGCTTGGGCAAGGGGTTGTGCGCGGGAAAACTCGGCCGCATTTTCAAGCGCGGCCGGGTGTCTCATAATCAGGTAGTTACTACATCTACTTTAGCAGGCACCGAGAAGTCGTCAAACTCCAGCACCGCGCCGCCCGCTACGTTGGGCACAAAATCGAGGCGCAGAGCCTGTACTTCTTCGCGGATGTAGTCGCCAAAAGCGGCTACGGCGGCGCGCAGCTCGGCCGGCGCGCTGTCGGCTAGGGTCACCTGGATGCGGTCCTGCACTTCGAGGCCCGAATCTTTGCGCAGGTTCTGGAGGCGGTTGACCAGCTCGCGGGCTAGCCCCTCCTGGCGCAGCTCTTCGGTGAGGGTCACATCAAGGGCCACGGTAAGCGGGCCATCGGTGGCTACGAGCCAGCCGGGCAGGTCCTGGGTGCGGATTTCGACTTCGTCGAGGTGCAGCGTGAGGGGTTCGCCCTCTACTTCCACGGCTAGCTCGCCCTGCTTTTCAAGCTGGCTCAGCTCGTCGTTGGTCAGCGTTTGGATGCGGGCACCCACGGCCTTCAGGCGCGGGCCGTACACTTGGCCCAACCGCTTGAAATTGGGTTTCACCGACTTCACCAGCACGCCGCTCGTGTCATCCAGAAACTCCACGTGCTTCACATTGACCTCGGCACAAATCAAGTCTTCGACCTTGCCAACCTGCTCCTTGGTCGTGTCGTTCAGCACCGGCACCAGGATGCGCTGCAAGGGCTGGCGTACCTTCAGCACCGACTTCTTGCGCAGCGAGTGCGTGAGCGAGCTGATGCGCTGGGCCAGTTCCATCCGCTCCTCCAACGCCTTGTCGATGAGCGCCGTATCAGCCTCGGCAAACAAGGTGAGGTGCACCGATTCGGGGGCAAGGGGGGTATTTTTGGCCACGGCCTCGGCACGCATGCCATCGGTCATGTTTTTGTAGAGCCAGTCGCCGAAGAACGGCGCAATGGGCGACATCAGCTGCGAAACCACCACCAGGCACTGCTGCAGGGTTTCGTAGGCGGCGCGCTTGTCGGTGGTCAATTCGCCTTTCCAGAAGCGGCGGCGCGACAGGCGCACGTACCAGTTGGAGAGCTGGTCGGTTACGAACTCCTGGATGGCGCGGGCGGCCTTCGTGGGGTCGTAGTTGTCGAGGTGGCCGCGCACCTCCCCTATCAGCGTGTGCAGCTTGCTAAGAATCCAGCGGTCAAGCTCGCTCAGCTCGGCCAGCGGCACGCGGTCAAACTCGCTGGTTTGGAAGCCATCGAGGTTGGCGTAGAGCGCAAAAAACGAGTACGTGTTGAACAGCGTGCCGAAGAACTTACGCTGCACTTCCGTGACGCCCGCCTGGTCAAACTTGAGGTTGTCCCACGGCGGCGAATTGGCAATCATGTACCAGCGCGTGGCGTCGGGGCCGAACTGCGCGATGGTTGCAAACGGGTCCACGGCATTGCCGAGGCGCTTGCTCATCTTGTTGCCGTTTTTATCCAGCACCAGACCGTTGGCAATCACGTTTTTGAAGGCTACCGAGTCTTCCAGCATCACCGCCAGGGCGTGCAGCGTGAAGAACCAGCCGCGCGTCTGGTCCACGCCCTCGGCGATGAAATCGGCGGGGAAGTTCTTTTTGAAAAGCTCCTGGTTTTCAAACGGATAGTGCCACTGCGCATAGGGCACTGCACCCGAATCAAACCACACGTCGATAAGGTCGGGCTCGCGGTACATGGGCTGCCCGCTAGGGCTTACCAGGAAGATATCATCGACATAAGGCCGGTGCAGGTCGATTTTTTCGCCGTTAGCGTAGGGATTATGGGTCATGATTTCGGCCGCTACGGCCTTGTCAATCTCCGCCTTTAGCTCAGCGATGCTGCCAATGCAGATTTCCTCGGTGCGGTCCTGGGTGCGCCAGATTGGTAGCGGCGTGCCCCAGTAGCGCGAGCGGCTGAGGTTCCAGTCTACCAGGTTTTCGAGCCAGTTGCCGAAGCGGCCGGTGCCAGTGCTTTCGGGCTTCCAATTGATGGTTTTGTTCAGCTCGATGAGCCGGTCTTTCACCGCCGTGGTCTTGATAAACCACGAGTCGAGCGGGTAATAAAGTACCGGCTTGTCGGTGCGCCAGCAGTGCGGGTAGGTGTGCTCGTATTTCTCGGTTTTGAAGGCCGTGCCATTGGTGCGCATCCGAATGGCGATGCTCTCATCCAGCGTTTTGTAGTCGGCGCCGCTCTGGTCGTGGCCGTCGTAGTTCTTCACCCAGCGGCCGCCAAACTCACCCATTTGGGCCACGTAGCGGCCCGTGCGGTCCACGATGGGGCCTAGCTTGCCCTGGTCGTCGGCCACCATCAGCGCGGGGATGCCGTTGAGCTGCGCTACCCGGAAGTCATCGGCGCCAAACGTGGGCGAGATGTGCACGATACCCGTACCGTCCTCCGTCGTCACAAAGTCACCCACGATAACTCGGAAAGCGTTTTCCTCCCCTTCGAAATGCGGGAAACCGGCCTCGGTACCGAACAGGCGCTCGTAGTGGATACCTACTAGGTCAGCACCCGTAAACTCGGCTTCAATTTCCCAAGGAACAAGCTTCGTTTCACTGTCCCAGAAAAAACCTGTTGACTCAATCGGCTTACCAATCTGAGTTGATTCAGAGAAGTATCTGCTTACCAGTTGTTTCGCAAGAATTACTCGAATAAACTCCTTTGTGTAGGGGTTACGAGTGCGAACGAGAACGTAAGGGATATTCTTGCCGACCGCTAGGCCAGTGTTAGCCGGTAAAGTCCAAGGAGTTGTTGTCCAAGCTAAGATGAAAACGTCAGTGTTTTCAATCTCCCACGCTGGCCCATTGAACAACTTCTCCGACACCGCATCGCGCAACACCTTAAACTGCGCCACGATGGTCGTGTCCTTCACGTCCTTGTAGGTGCCAGGCTGGTTCAGCTCGTGCGAACTAAGGCCGGTGCCGGCAGCCGGCGAATACGGTTGAATGGTATAGCCTTTGTACAGGAACCCTTTGTCGTAGAGCTTCTTGAGCAGTGCCCAGCAGCTCTCGATGTACTCGGGCTCGAAGGTGATGTAGGGGTCGTCGAGGTCCACCCAGTAACCCATTTGCTGAGTCAGCTCGTCCCACTGCGCCTTGAAGCGCATCACGGTTTCGCGGCAGCGCTGGTTGTACTCCTCTACGCTGATTTTGTGGCCGATATCTTCCTTCGTGATGCCCAGTTCCTTCTCTACCTGCAGCTCGATGGGCAGGCCGTGGGTGTCCCAGCCGCCCTTGCGGGGCACCTGCTTGCCGAGCAGGGTCTGGTAGCGGCAAAAGATATCCTTTACAGCCCGCGCCATCACGTGGTGAATGCCGGGCTGACCATTGGCCGAGGGCGGGCCCTCGTAAAACACGAACGTGGGCTGGCCCTCGCGGCTGCTCACGCTCTTCTCGAAGATGCCGTTGGCGTCCCAGTAGGCCCGCACGTCGGTGGCGAGCTTGGCGTAGTCGAGCGGCTGCTTGTATTCGGGGTAAGTCATTTTATTGTTAGCTGTTAGCGATTGGCTGCTAGCTGGTAGCTTTTTGTGCTGGGGTGAGGTAACCCATAAGCCAGGCAAATAATCTAGGTCGTTTTCAACGCCTTGCCCTGCTCCACGCTCAGGCGCTGCAAGTTCAGGTCGATGTCGTCATCTTCTTCGTGATAGTTTTCGTCGTAGTGATAAACCAGCGCCGTTTTGGGCGTTTTCCAGCTGCCGCCGCGCTCAAACGTGACCAGCAGCGCGGGGAGGAAAACTAGGTTCGAGAAGTTGGTAATCAGCAGCGACGCACCCATGAGCACCCCTAGCGCCTTAGTGCCGCCAAACTCGCTGAAGCCATAGATGCTGAACCCGATAAAGAGCACAATGCTGGTGTAAAACATGCTCGACCCAGCCTCGCTCAGCGTGTTGGTGATAGCCTCGCTCACGCTCTTGCCGGGCATGGCCATCTCCTGCCGGAACTTGGCCAGCAGGTGAATCGAGTTGTCGCCGTCGATGCCTAGCGCTATCACATAAATCAGCGCCGTAGCCGGCTTTAAGGCGATGCCAAAGTAGCCCATCACGCCGGCCGTCAGCGTCAGCGTTAAGATATTGGGTACTAACGCATAGAAGATGGTGCGTACCGAATGAAACAGCAGCAGCACCACTAGCGCTACCAGCCCGAATGCCCACATCAGGCTCTCACCCAGCGTACCGATAACGTACTCGTTGCCCTTGGTAAAAATCACGGTGGTACCCGTGCGGCGCACCTCCATAGTGGTGCCCCCAAAGATGCGCTTGATAGCCGGGTCGATGCGCCGATTCACCAGCGTATCCAGCTTGTGCGAGCCGATATCCGCGATTTTCACGCTGATGCGGGCCCGCTGCTGAGTGCTGTCCATGAATGTTTTGAGCAGCTTGCTGGTCGAGTTGGCGCCTTTGCTCTGCGAATTAGCCAGGTAGCTCAGGATGAAATTCTTGTCGTCGTTGTCGGGCAGCTTATAAAACTGCGGGTCGCCGTTGTAGAAGGCTTGCTTGGCCGCCTTCAAAAACGTAACCATGCTGATGGGCGTGGATAACTCCGGCTGGGCTTGCAGAAACTTGTCGAACTGGTCGATTTTCTGCAGGTTGGGCAGCTTCAGCAGGCCCTTGGGCTGCTTGGTATCTACCACGAACTCCAGCGGCATCACGCCGCCAAAGCGCGCTTCGAAGAAACTCAAATCCTCGTTCACCGAACTTTGCTTGGGCAGGTCATCGACCATAAATGATACGGCTTCGATGCGCGAAATCCCGATGGAGGCTAGCCCCACCAGTATCGCGGCCGTGATATAAATGGTGCGCCGGCGCCGCAGCACAATGAAGTCGAGGAAGTGAATAATACCCACCAGCGGCTTCGAATCGAGGTGCTCCAGCTGCTTCTCGGTGGGCCCGGGCAGGTAGGTAAATACCGCCGGAATCATGATGAAGCTGATGATGAAGGCGATGAAAATATTAATCGTCGCCACCAGCCCAAACTGATACAGAATGGCGATATCGGTGAAGGTGAACACGAAAAAGCCGATGGCCGTGGTCGTGTTGTTCACCAGCGTGATGAGGCCGATTTTGCGGATTACCCGCGTCATGGCCAATATCTGGTTGCCCGATTTGCGGTAGTCGTAGTGGTAGCGCGAGAGCAGATACGTGCAGTTGGGCACGCTGATAACCACCAGGATAGACGGTATCAAACCCGTGAGCAGGTTGATTTTGAACCCTAGCAGCACGATGGTGGCCACGCACCATATCATCACGATAATGACGACCAGCAGCGGCACCACCACCGCCGACCACGTACGGAAAAACACGAATAGAATGATGGCCATCACCACCACCATGAGCCCGGCGAAGAACTTCATCTCGGCCGATACCTTGCTCGTCATGGTCGAGCGCACGTAGGGCAGGCCCGCGTAATGCAGCTTGATTTTGGACTCTTTCTCAAACTTAGTGCTTAGGTTCAAGATGTTGTTCATCACCTCCTTGCGCCGGTCCGAGTTCAGCCACTTGGGGTCGAGCGTCACGGCTAGCAGCGTGGCCCCAGTGCGCGGCGCTACTACCTGGCCCTTATAAAACTCGATGCTGTTTACGACGCGCATCAGCGAGTCGAGCTGGGCCTGGTTGGTGGGCGGCCTCGCAAACACGGGCGCGGTTACGAAGCTGTTGTGAATGGTATCTTTTTGAATCTGAATCAACTTAGGCAGGCCTAGCACGCCCGATACGCCCGGCACCTTCACCAGCTCGTTAGCGAGCTGGTCGTAGAGCCGGAACTGCGGCAGCTTATACACGGCGCTGTCCTGCATGCCCAGCACC
This sequence comes from Hymenobacter sp. BT559, assembly GCF_017571525.1. Classification (GTDB taxonomy): domain Bacteria; phylum Bacteroidota; class Bacteroidia; order Cytophagales; family Hymenobacteraceae; genus Hymenobacter; species Hymenobacter ginsengisoli. The sequence goes on from NZ_JAGETY010000001.1 coordinate 533,839, forward strand.
AGGATGTTGCCGTCCTCGCCAAAGGTTTTCTTGAACTGCTGGAAGTACACCATATCGGGGTCCTTCGGGCTCACTACCTGGGCAAAGTCATAGGTCATTTGCACGTCCTTCGCTATCCAGGCCATGCCCAGGGTCGAAACGGCAATGAGTATCAGCAGAATTCGGCGGAACTTGATGATAAAGAGGGCAATATGTCCCCACATAAGCTTCTGAAATTAATAATTCACACCGCCTTCTGCTAGGTAGTACCAGGCGGCTATAATTTTTCAAACACCCGGCGAAAGCTCACGGCTTCGCTGATGTACGCGCGCAACGCGCTGATGGGCATGCGAGTTTGCTCGCGGGTGTCGCGGTGGCGCACCGTCACGGTGTCGTCTTCCAGGGTTTGGCCATCGACTACTATACAAAAAGGCGTGCCGATAAGGTCCTGGCGGGTGTAGCGCTTGCCGATGGCGTCTTTGTCCTCGATTACCAAGCGGAAATCGAAGCGCAAATCGTCGAAAATTTGCTGGGCTTTTTCGGGCATGCCATCCTTGCGCACCAGCGGGAAGATGGCCGCCTTGATGGGTGCCACCGCCGGGTGCAGCTTCAGGAAGGTGCGCTGCTTGGTGGTTTGGGCTTCGCCCTCGCCTTCGGTAATGGTTTCTTCTTGGAAGGCCTGGCAGATGGTGGCCAGGAACAGGCGGTCGGCGCCCACTGAGGTTTCGACCACGTAGGGCACGTAGTTGCCGTAGGGCTTGCCGGTGCTTTCGTCGATGTCGTTGTCGAAGTACTGCTGCTTCTTGCGGCTCAGGTTCTGGTGCTGGGTCAGGTCGAAGTCAGAGCGCGAGTGGATGCCCTCGATTTCCTTGAAGCCGAAGGGAAACTCAAACTCGATGTCCACGGCTGCCTTGGCGTAGTGGGCCAGCTTGTCGTGGTCGTGGAAGCGCAGCTTCTCAGCCGGCAGGCCTAGCGCCTCGTGGAAGCGGCGGCGGGCCGCCTTCCAGGTTTCGTACCACTCCCCTTCCGTGCCAGGCCGCACAAAAAATTGCATCTCCATCTGCTCAAACTCGCGCATCCGGAAAATGAACTGCCGGGCTACAATCTCGTTGCGGAAGGCCTTGCCGATTTGGGCAATGCCGAACGGAATTTTCATCCGCGCCGACTTCTGCACGTTCAGGAAATTCACGAAAATGCCCTGGGCCGTTTCGGGGCGCAGGTACACCGGCGGCGCGTCCGAGTCCACGGCCGAGCCTTGGGTCGAGAACATCAGGTTGAACTGGCGCACGTCGGTCCACTTGCTGGAGCCGGAAAGCGGGTCCGTGATTTTCTCGTCGATAATGAGCTGCTTCACGCCGGCCAGGTCGTTGGCCGTGAGCAGGCGGCCTAGCTCAGCGGTAAGGGCCGCACCGCGCGCGGGGTCGCCGGCTTTCTCGTACTCGGCGGCTTTTTCTTCGATGAGCACGTCGGCGCGGTAGCGCTTCTTGCTGTCGAGGTTGTCGATGAGCGGGTCGTTGAAGCCTGCCACATGGCCGCTAGCCTCCCAGGTGCGGGGCTCCATGAAGATGGCCGCGTCGATGCCCACTACGTTGCCGTGCAGCTGGGTCATGGCTTCCCACCACAGGCGCTTGAGGTTGTTTTTCAGCTCTACGCCATTGGGGCCGTAATCGTACACGGCGGCTAGGCCGTCGTAGATTTCGGAAGACTGGAATACGAAGCCGTATTCCTTGGCGTGGGCCACAATGTCTTTGAGTTGTGGGTTTTCAGCGGGCGTAGTGGGCTTGCTCATAAGCAGCAAAGTTAGACCGCAGATTTAAACGGCTTGAACGGATTACGCAGATACGCCCACTGACGCGGGCCAGCTGCGCAGTTATTAAATCAGCTAAAGCCTCTTTTAATAAAGCCTCATGCCCGATTAGTCAGCCCTCTTCAGCAGCTACATCCGCGCAATCAGTTAAATCCGCGGTAATGATTCGGTAACATGCCGCGAGCTTCACAATAGGTTAATTTTGCGGGCCGGCGCTCTACTCCGGCTTCTATTTTATGTTCGGACTCGAACCCCATGTTTTGCTGCTGCTAGTTGTCTGTTTGCTAGCCGCCTGCGCTTTTGAATTCGTTAACGGCTTTCACGACACGGCCAATGCCGTGGCTACCGTTATCTACACCAACACGCTGCGGCCCTGGGTGGCAGTGGTCTGGTCGGCCTTCTGGAACTTCATCGGCGTGTTTGCCGGGGGCATTGGCGTGGCGATGGGCATTGTGTACCTACTGCCCGTCGAAAGCCTCGTGGACCAGAATGTATACCACGGCATTGCCATGGTGGGCGCGCTCATTGTGGCCGCCATTATCTGGAACATCGGCACCTGGTACTACGGTATTCCCTCGTCGTCGTCGCATGCGCTCATCGGCTCCATTCTGGGCGTGGGCATTGCCTACTCGCTGCTGCCCGGCGGCAAGGGGGCAGCCGTGAACTGGGGTAAGGCCGGCGAGAGCGGGCTAGCCCTGCTGCTGAGCCCCATCCTGGGTTTCACCTTCACCATCCTGATGATGTTTGCGCTCAAGCGCTTTGGCAGCAAGGCCCTCTTTAAAGAGCCGCGCAAGCGCCGCCCGCCGCCCCTCTTCATTCGCCTCACGCTCATTTGCACCTGCACGCTGGTAAGCTTCTTCCACGGCTCTAATGATGGCCAGAAGGGCGTGGGCCTCATCATGCTGATTCTTATCGGCATCGTGCCCGTGCACTTTGCCCTTGATAATTCGAAGAACCCGCTTGATTTGCGCGACTCACTTTCTAAAGTTGAGTACGTTATCAACCGCGTGAACGCCGCCGAGCTGAGTGCCGCCGACCAGCTGCTGCTCACGCAGATGCGCGCCCAGACTACCGACCTCGACCGCGTGTTTGCCGGCAAAACCAAGGTGGAAGACCTACCCAAGAATGCCCGCTTCGAGATTCGGCGCGACATCCTGCTGCTGGCCAACCGTGGCAAGCAGCTCATGGGCTCCGAAAACGTGAGCCTGAGCACCGCCGACCACGCCACCTACGACGATGCCGTGAAGCACATGAAGGAATTTACCGACTATGCCCCCTGGCAAGTGCTGCTTATGGTTAGCCTCTCGCTGGCTTGCGGCACCACCATCGGCTGGCAGCGCATCGTGAAGACCATCGGCGAGCGCATTGGCAAGGAGCACCTCACCTACGCGCAGGGTGCCAGCTCTGAGCTCATAGCCGCCGCCATGATTGGCTTCAGCACGCAGTCGGGCCTGCCTACTTCGACCACGCACGTGCTCACCTCATCTATCGCGGGTAGCATGGTGGCCAGCCGCGGCGTTAAGAATATCAACCCCGACATGGTACGCAGCATTGTGCTGGCTTGGGTGCTCACCCTGCCCGTGACAATGGTGCTGGCCGGCGGGCTGTTTCTGCTGTTCCGCTCCTTCAGCGGCTAGCCCCTTCTAAACCGTGCAAGACGTAAAAAGCCAACCCGATTAGGGTTGGCTTTTTTGCTAGGGGGCTTGGCCAAGATGAATTTTGCTAATCTGGGAATAATCCCTGCTTCACCGAGTTATCCACTTATCAACACTAAAAAACGGCTTTTTTGTGGATAACTTTTGCAAAGGCCAGGTTATTCGGCGCAAATGCGAGGAACTTTCAGGCTTTCAGCGGCTGAGCTTTACTTGGGCCACTGCACCTCAAGGTCGTCGTTGATGAAGACGCCGAAGTTGACAAATTGCAATAGTCCCTCTTCGAAATAGAGGTCAATCATCGACTTTTCGTAGGAAAGGCGCACTTCGCCGCCTTCCATTGTTTCGGTTTCGGGCGTGCCCTGGTTGTGGCGCTGCATGAGGGCCTTAATCTGGTCGAGCGGCCGGCCGTGGATAGCCTCGCCAAAGAGGCGCAGGTTGGGATTATCGGTTTCGATGCAGCTCAGGCGGAAGTCGTCCTCACGGTCGAAGTAGAGCGAGAGCAAATGGTCTTCCTCGTAGTAATTCCAGGCCTGGTGCTCAAACTCGTCCTCGTCTTCCGACTCGTCGATTTCCTCGGGCTCGCCCACTAGGGTGCGCACCTCGTCCATGGTAGTGCCGAAGCGCAGCGGGCCCATGCCGGTGCCCAGGATAATTTCGTTCTCCTCGATGCTGCTAGGGGTGGTGGTTGGGGTGCTCATGAGAAATGGTGTTAGAAAAGAATACAAAGGTAGCCGGATGAGCAACCAATGAGGCGCTTAGGCCCGGGCTACCCACCGGCTAGGTAGGTTTTCCACACCGGTAGGTTGTGGTGGTGCATAACGACGGCGCTACTTGCCGTAGCGTGCTTCGAAGGCCGCTTTCTGGCGCTGGTACTCGGGTAAGGCGCGGGCCTCGTCCCACTTCTGCTTAAAAATGGCGGCGGCTTCTACTTTATCCACATCGGGCTGGGTATTGCGGGGCAATTCGGCCCGGCCGTGGGCACCGCTCTGGCCTTTTTTATCGTCGGGCACGGGGCCGTCGTATTTTTTGCCGCCCTGGTGGTTGGCGTAGCGGCGGGCGCGGGTGTAGCCCATCTGCAAAAACTTGCGGGCCATATCGGCTCCCACAAAGTCTTCCTGCTTCAAATAGTCCTCCAAGAGCGCCCAGATGGCGGCTGATGACTCGTGGGCTGCGGCAGCATCCTTGAAGCGCCAGTGGGGCAGGATTTCGCCCTTGTAGGGCTGCACCAGCAGCACCCCCTGCTCGCCCTTGCCTACGCGGTAGAACTCGGGGTGCTTTCTGAAATCGACGGTGTGAAAATCCAGGGAGTAGTCGAACGGCATGGCTGGCGCGGGGCGGCACTTATCCACACCGCCCGGTGCACAACGGCCGGCGCCCGGCCAGGGTTGGCTAGCCCCGGCAGCCGGGCGACTTTTCACCCGGCCGAAGTTTTCCACAAGCTAATAAGTTTAATTAATTTCTTTTTTAAAAAATCTCTTTTGTTTTCATCCATCAGGGCAGTGGATAAGTGTATAACGGCCGGGAGTTGTCCACAGCGTGGAAAAGGGGTGTACAACTAGTGGCTTATGCACGGCCTATCCACAGGCATTGTGCATATCATTCGGTTGTTTTAGAATAAGTTAACCGGGTTATCCACTATTCACAGAGGTTATCCACTATTCACAATCCACAGGCTAGGGGCTGTGTGGATTGTGTTTGCCAGCATGGGGAGTTATCCACGGTTATCCACAAGGCTGCGCAACTGCCACCCGGGCCGAACGACCAAAAAAACTTGTGCCCATCTTATCCACGGGTGCGGGGTGGGTTTCCCCAGGCTTTTCCACAAAAAGACCCGGGCTAGCCCCCACTCGTGGATAACCTAGTGGATAACTCGTGCATAAATGCCAAAAGCCACGCTCAGTAACTGGAAATGCAGCTTAGTTATCCACCACCGGCCAACAAAAAGGCCCGCAAACCGGAGTTTGCGGGCCTTTTTGCCCAAAAGCTGTGGAAAGGTGGTGCTGAAGGCTGACTTGGCTAAAAAGCCAGGTTTTCGGTTATCTCAAAGCCCGCCCGGATATCGAACACCTTTGGGTTGAAGTAAATCGGCTCGGGCGCCAGCTGCAGATTGGGGTCGCCGCCGCGCCAGTGGCCGTCGCCATCTTGGTCGATGAGCACTCGCAGGCGGTATTTACCCGGCGCCAGGTAGTCGAAGCGGTAGCTGCCACGTGGGTTGTGCAACTGGGCTAGCACCTGATACTTCTCATCGAGCAGCTGCAAGTCGAACGACTTATACTTGGTAGTGATAGTGCCGATGAGCTGGCCGCTAGGGTCTTGGTCTACCACGGCCAGGCGCAGCGGCCGCCGCAGGTACAGCGACTGCCCCGTAACCGCGAGCAGGGCCGTGCTGTCGAGGCGAATCTCGATGTTTTTCAGCGCCTTCGTGTCGAGGTTTACCGTAAGCTCGGTGCGGCCAGAATTAAGGCTGGCCTCGGCGGGCACGCGCAGGGCGTGCGTTTTGAGCGAGTCTTCGGTGAGCGTACCGGGACTTTTGCCGGCTACCAGCTGCACCGGCACCGGAAAGCGAAACTGCACCCGGCCCTGCCGGTACACCGAGCGGGGATTGCCCACCACAGAAGTGCCGGCCGCCACCGGGGCCCGCTTGCCCGCCGCCGTCGGCACCGGGAAGCGTACGTTAATGGTATCGCGGCGCTGATTGCCCACGCTGTCGGTGGCGGCGAGCAGGTAGCGGCCATCTACTACCGTGGGCGTTTTGAAAATCAAGACGCTACGGCCCTGGTCGGCGATTTCGACAGCCTGTTGCACGGCCGTTTGGGCCGCGGCATCGGCCGGGGCCAGGGAGGCTAGTGTGGCCGTTTGCAAGCCCTCGTTGAAGCTGACACGCACCTGGCTAGGGGTGCTTTCGAGGCTGGTGCGGCGGGGCGGCAGGCGGTCGGGGCGCACTAGCTGCAGCGCCCGCGGCCTGGTAGTATCGCTGATGGCGATGGGCCCGGGCAGGTAAGCAATGCGCTCGCCGTCGTCATAGCGGTTATTATTGTTTTTATCCGTCCAGGCGTAGAGGTGGTAAGGTGCCACCCGGATAAAATTGAGCTGAAACTGGCCCTTGGCATCGGTGCGAGCCAGGTAGTAGGGCTGGCCCCGGCGCACGCCCACCGTGTCGGTGGTGCGGTAGAGGCCCACCACCACATCGGCGGCCGGGCGGGCCGTAAAAAAGTCGGTCACCGAGCCACGTACCCGGCCCGAGTCGAGCGTAGCGCCGGTGCTGAAGCTCAGGGCCTGGTACTTGGCCGGCAGGCTCTCGTTGGCATCCACCACCGCGTTGCGGAAGTTGAATGAGTAGGTGGTATTCGCCTCCAGGGGCTTCTTAAACGTGAGCGTAATGAAGTCACGGTCAGCCAGTACCGAGTACGAGTTGTCGGGCGGCAGCTGCGGGGTAATGAGCAGGTTCTTGGTCAGGTCCTTAAGCTGAATAGGCTCCGAAAACTTAAGACGAATGAACTGCTGCTTCACATTGCGGGCCGCGCTGTCGGGCGAGGTGGCAATGAGGCGCGGCGGCGTCTTATCGCGCGGCCCACCCTGCGGCGAGCTGATGGCCGCGCAGCTGCCCAGCGCCAGCAAGCTGGCTAGGGCTAAGCCGGCCTGGGCACCCTGGCTAGCCCCAGCTTGGGTGTCAAACCCTCTTATAAATCGAAAAGCAGCGCGAACACCCATTAGAAAAAGCGGCGGAAAAACGTGTACAAAAGTACCCCGTCGGCCGGGCGTGGGGCTAGCGGCCCGCGTCGGCCCGCTCGGCTACGTAGAGCAGGCTCGAATATTGCCCGCCATGCTGCGCCGCGTATTGGTTGGATTTATAGCCCGCCTTCAGCATGGCGAGTGGGCCGCCCGCGCGCTCGGGTGCCAAGTGGCGTTCACTGAGCATGCTAATGTAGTAGGCATCGAGCACCAGCGGCAGGGTTTGTATGAGGCGCAGGCCGTGGCTGGCCAGCAGGCGCTGCATGGGTGCTGGGGCAAAATGATAAAGATGGCGAGGCACATCGTAGGCCGCCCAATTTTGACGGTAGTGCTGGGCGTCGAGGCTCTCCGCATTAGGCACGGCAATGAGTAGCTTGCCACTGGGCTTGAGCTTGCTAATAAGCTGATTCAGCGTATCGTGCAAGGCGTGTACGTGCTCAAGTACGTGCCAAAGCGTGATAACGTCAAAGCTGCCCGTGGCCAGCTTGGCCAGCGCTGATGTTTCCAAAATGGGTTGGCTCACCCGGGCGGCGGCATCGTGGCGGGCGCGGTCGTTAGGCTCCAGGCCAGTCACCTGCCAGCCGGCCTTTTTAGCACCCGCCAAAAAGTGACCGGTGCCGCAGCCATAGTCAAGCAGGTGGCCCTGTCTGCCACCATTGAGCCGCTTGATGAGGGCCACCTTACGCCGTACTGTGAAGTAGCGTGCCGCTTTATACACGCGGTTTACCATCCCCTGCGCTGCCGAGTTGTGTGATACGTAAGCGTCTGATTCGTAATACTTCCCGATGCTAGCCGCATCGGGCCGGGGGTTGGTAAACTGAAAGCCGCAGGCCAAGCACTGCTGAATGATGAAGGTTTCCTGGCTTACCGATTTGTCCTGCACGTGCAGCTTGTCGTGTAAGTTGGGGCTGCCACATACTGGGCAGGCTAGCAATACTTCGTTAGGCACAAGCAAATACAAGGAATTAACAATAGCAGGCAAAGGTCGCAAGTTTTGTTGGCTTCCACCTGAAGTCGATTTAGGTCGCTAGCAAATAGTTAATTAACTAGCCAGGTAACCCCCGCACACCAAGTAAGAAGGCTTTTTAGCACCAAAATACCTGCTGTGCGGGGGCTGCCAGTCTGCTCAGCGGCCCAGGTACACCATCAGCACCGACACGTCGGCCGGGCTCACGCCGCTGATGCGGCTGGCCTGCCCCAGCGTTTCGGGCTGAATCTTGAGCAGCTTTTCGCGGGCCTCGTGGCTGAGCGCGGGCATGGCGCCGTAGTTCAGGCGGCCCCGAATCTGGAAGTCCTCCAGCTCGCGCATGCGCTGGGCCTGCTGCTGCTCTTTCTGCAAATACGTCTCGTACTTGGTCTGGATAATGGCTTGCTCTTGCGCCTCTTCGCTAAAGGGGGCTAGCGCAGCGGCCAGTTCGGGCAGGAAAGCCGCCAGCTCCGGCAGCTCAATATTAGGCCGGCGCAGCAGGTTGAGCGCACGGGTTTTCTCGTGAATCTCGGCCGAGTTTTTCTCGGCCAAGAAGCCGTTTATCGTGGCCGGCTCGATGGCAAATTTCTCCAGCACGGTCAGCACAGCCGCCGTGTCGGCTTCCTTCTGACGCACGCGGGCCAGGCGCTCGTCGCTAGCCAGGCCCAGAGCGTGGCCTAGCGGCGTCAGGCGCAGGTCGGCATTGTCCTGGCGCAAAAGAATGCGGTGCTCGGCGCGGCTCGTAAACATGCGGTAGGGTTCCTCGGTGCCTTTGTTGATAAGGTCATCGATGAGCACGCCGATGTAGGCCTCGTCGCGCCGCAGCGTGAAAGGCTCTTTGCCAGCCGCACGCTGGTGGGCGTTGATGCCGGCCATCAGGCCCTGGCAGGCCGCTTCCTCGTAGCCGGTGGTGCCGTTTATCTGGCCGGCTAGCCAGAGGTTGCGCACTGGCTTGGTTTCGAGCGTGTTGGTAAGCTGCGTGGGCGGGAAGAAATCATACTCGATGGCGTAGCCCGGCCGGAACATCTTGGCCTTTTCGAAGCCCGCGATTTCGCGCAGGGCGCGGTACTGCACGTCTTCGGGCAGTGAGCTGCTGAAGCCATTCACGTAGCACTCCACAGTGCTCCAACCCTCGGGCTCCACAAAAATCTGGTGGCGGTCCTTGTCGGCAAAGCGGTTGATTTTGTCTTCCACGCTCGGGCAGTAGCGCGGCCCCAGACCCTTGATGCGGCCCTGAAACATGGGCGACTTCTCGAAGCCTTCCTTCAAAATCTCGTGCACCCGCTCGTTGGTGTACGTGATGTAGCAGGGCCGCTGGCGCGTGAGCGCCGGCGTGTCGAGGTAGGAGAAGCGGCTGGGGTTGGCGTCGCCGTCCTGCACTTCCATCTTCGAGTAGTCGAGCGAGCGGCCATCTACGCGGGGCGGCGTGCCGGTTTTCATGCGCCCGGCCTCAAAGCCCAGCTCAATGAGCTGCTCGGTGATGCCGCGGCTGTTTTTCTCCGCCGCCCGGCCGCCGCCAAAGTTCTTTTCGCCAATGTGAATCAGGCCATTGAGGAAGGTGCCATTGGTAAGCACCACCGTTTTGCTGCGAAACTCGATACCGAGCGCGGTGCGGATGCCTACGCAGGCGTCGTTCTCAATCAGCAAGCCAGTCACGGCTTCCTGCCAGAAATCGACGTTCGGAATCTGCTCCAGCGTGAGGCGCCACTCCTCGGCAAAGCGCATGCGGTCGCTCTGCGCGCGCGGGCTCCACATGGCGGGGCCCTTCGAGCGGTTCAGCATCCGAAACTGAATCATCGTGCGGTCGGTGATGAGGCCCGACTGCCCCCCTAGCGCATCTATCTCGCGCACTATCTGGCCCTTAGCCACGCCGCCCATGGCGGGGTTGCACGACATCTGGGCGATGGTGTTCATGTTCATCGTCACCAGCAGCACCTTCGAGCCGAGGTTGGCGGCGGCGGCGGCGGCTTCGCAGCCAGCGTGGCCCGCGCCCACTACAATAAGGTCGTATTCTTCTTGCTGAAACATAGTAGCGTAAGCTGTAGCTAGCCCTAAATAGTTCGGCGGACCAGCCGCCAGCACTTCTAATAGGACGCAAAAATACTTCAAGCTCAGCCAACTACTGCGCATAATGGCACACCGAGGCTCAGGCCACCGGCAGCGCCTTGCGAAAACACACGCTGTTTTCCACGCCCACGTACTGCCCATAATTGGGTGTGCGGGCGTAGCCGCTGCGCTCGTAGAGGCCGATGGCTTCGGGCTGGCGCTTGCCGGTTTCGAGCACGCAGCTCGGGTAGCCCAGCTCACTAGCCCACCGCTCCAACTCGGCCAGTACTGCCTGGGCCACGCCCTGCTGGCGGTGCGTTGGCTGCACAAACATCCGCTTTATTTCGACCGTATCACCCGCAAATTCCTTGAACGCACCGCAGCCTACCGGCTCGTCGGCCAGGTAGGCTACCACTGCGTTTTTGATGAGGTCAATCTTGTTGTATTGGGCATAGAAGCCGGCCTCGGCCCCGTCGCGCTCGGCTAGCTCGCGGTCGAGCGACTGCACTAGGGTGCGAAAATCGGGATTGTCAGAAGTGGTGCGAACGAGGCGGAACATGGCGGCAATGAGGCTAGCGAGCCGCGAAAATATGGCTGCTCCGCAACACTTGCTTACTCGGTCGCTTCCCCGTTCTGCGCCAATTCCTCCCCTAGCAGTGCGGCCGATTGTTTATCCACTTCCTCCCACGAAAACGGTAGCCACTGACTGCTGAGGCAGTCAAATACTTCGGTAGCCGCCAGGCTGGCAAACAGCTTGTAATCAAACTTTGGGTAGCCGTGCACCAGGTAGCCGGGGTAATAGTAGGCTAGCCCCCGGCGGCGAGCCACTTCGGTTTTAAGCAGCAGCAGGTACTTGCCCAGGCTGAATTTGCGATAGCTAGGGTCGTAAAAATTAACAATACCCGCAATGCTATCGGTACCGCTATCGAAAATGCCGGCGGCAATAAGCTGCTCGCCCTCACGTACTTCTAGTATTTCAGTGGCAAAAACGGAGTGCAGCGTGTCATCCAGCAACAGCTCGGCCAGCGTCGGCGAGGCATCGAAAGCCAGCGCCTGGTGATAGCGCGCGTACAGCGCCTCGTATTCGGCGGTGAGCTGAAAAGGCCGCACCGACACGTTAAACCGGGCATTCTGGCGCAGCAGTTGGCGCTGCTTGGGGCCGTAATCCACGTTGGCCAGCACCAGGCGCAGCCAGTGCACGGTATACAGGTGGCCCTCATGCGGCAAAAAGCGGCAGGTAAATAAATCCTGCCGCATGCGGTAGTAGCCCAGGCTCAGGTAATAATCCAGCACGGGGCCGGGGATATAAAGCGGCATACGGGCGGGCTAGCTGCGGCTAGAACGTGCGCAGCGAGAGGCAGTAGTCTTCCTTGCGGCGCATGGCCGTCTGGCTCAGCAGGTCCTTGTCGTGGTAGCCTAACAGGTGTAGCACGCCGTGAATCATGACGCGGTGCAGCTCGTCGCGGAAGCTCACGCTCAGGTCCTTGGCATTGTCGGCCACGCGCTCTACCGAGATGAAGATGTCGCCCTCCAGCACCTCGGCATCGTCGGCATTATCAAAGGTAATGATGTCGGTGAGTGTGTCGTGGTCGAGGTACTCTACGTTCAACTTATGCAGGTACTCATCCGAACAGAAGATGAACGTAAGCTGCGCAATGCGGTACTCGTGCACCGCCGCAATGCGCTCTATCCAGGCCACCAGGTCTTCGGCATCGCGCAGCCCAAATTCGGGCACGTCTTCTACCACAAACTCAATGCCGGGCGCTTCAAAGTAGCGCACGCCGGCGGCAGGTGTCACGCTCATGCGGCGGCTTGCTCGGCGGTGTCAGGAGTGCTAGGGTGCAGGGCGAAGGTCAACTCCAAGCGACGGCCATCCTTGCTGAATTCGACTTCATCGGCCAGGTGGCGGATGAGAAAAATGCCGCGTCCACCGGGGTTCTCGAGGTTTTCGGGCGAAGTAGGGTCGTCCAAATTGTTGTAATCAAAGCCCGTACCCTCATCCTCAATCTCAAATTTCAACTGGTTGGGGTTGACGTAGAGCGAGAGGTAGACGTTCTTGTCTTTATCAAACTTGTTGCCGTGACGGATGGCGTTGTTTACAGCTTCCGTGACGGCCACCATGATGTTGCCATAGATGTCGTCCTCAATCTGGAACGTGTCTTTGGAATTATCAATGAAGCTCTCCACGACGCGGATGTTCTCCACGAGCGATGGAATCTGAATTTTAACCTGCTTCATAAGGGGGTAGCGAAGGAATAGCGAGAGCGGCGTGGGTAGCGGGACGGCAAAAGTAGAAAAAGATAGGTAAAAAACAGACAGTGCCGTAGCACTGTGGTTTTCGGCTACTTGGCGTCGCGCAGCCTGAAGTTTTCGAGGTAGCAACCCGCCTCTACGTAACGTTGTTAAGCAGGTTGCTGGTATGCTAGCGGTTTTTTCGGAAATACTCGCTCACTTTCTGCTGATAATAAGGTGTTAAGGCGGGCTGCTGTCGCCTTAAAATTTCTGTCTGCTGCTCGGGGGTGGCGGCCTTATACTTCTGGAAAGCAGGCGGAAACACCGGTGGATGATTTTGGGCAGCCTGCGCCTCGCGCTTGGTATCTTGGTCGCGCTCGCGGGCCGATTTCTCGGCTTCGAGCAGGCGCGTCAGTATCTGGCGCTGGCGCTGGATGGTTTCTTCGGTGAGGCGCTTGTTCACGAGGTCGGTCTCGGTCTGCTCCATCATCTTTTTCATTTCGGCGGCGTTGCCGCCGGCGCCCTGGCCGTCTTTGTTCTGGCTGTCTTTGGTACCCTGGCCATCCTTGCCGTCTTTGCCGCCGGGCTTGCCGCCGCCGGGCTGCAGGTTGCCCATCTGTTGCATGGCCTGGCGCAACATCTGCTGCTGGCCGGCTAGCCTGGCTAGCTCCTGCGAGAGGGCGCGGCCGGTTTTGCCGCTCTGCGACAGTTGCTGAATCTGCTCGTTGAGTTGTTGCTGCATCTTGCCCAGGCTGCCGGGGCCGGGCGAGCTGCCCTTGCCCTTTTTCTTGCCCTTGCCGCTGCCGGGCTGGGGTGGCCCCTGGCCCTGGCCTTTCATCTGCTGCAGGTCTTGCTGCATCTGCTTGAGGGCGTCGGAGAGCATGAGGGCCAGGTTGTTAATGCTGGTCATGGCCTGCTGCTGAGTGGTGGTGGCCCGGGGCACGTCGCGTTGCTTGATGTGCGTGAGGCTCTCATCCATGCGGCCGTTCATCTCGCCCACCTCGCGGGTCACGAAGCTCTGGATGCGCGGCTCCTTCTTGGCCAGGGCATAGAGCGAGTCCTGAATAATCTGCGAGTCGTCGCGCAGCTTGCGCTGGGTCTGGCCGAGCTGCACAAAGCGCGGGTCGGTCTGGTCCACCACCCGGAAGTCCTTCATCAGCTTTTCCTGGTCGAAGCTGAGCGTGACCAGGTTATCGAGAATGTCGCGCAGGCCGTCGATGTTCTGCTGCTTTTTCTGCTCCTCGTCGTCGCTCATCTGGTCCTTCATCTTGCGGGCCATTTTCTGCATGCGCTGGGCGGCGGCCTTCTGGCTTTGGCTAGCCTTCTGGTTTTGGTTTTTGGAGAGCTGCTGCTCGCCGTCTTGCATATCTTGGTCGGTCTGCTGCTGGTCGGGCTTTTGCTCGTCCATGTCGTTCTGGTCGCCTAGCTCCTTGTCCTGTTGCTTAAGGTCAGCCATGTCCTTTTTCAGCTCCTCAAACTCCTGGCGCTTCTGCGCCTGCTCCTGTTGCAGCTTTTGGTTTTCGGCCTTTTGCTGCTCGGCGCTCTGCTTATTGTCGGGGTTATTCTTGTCGTTTTCGGCGGTTTTTTCGGCTAGCTTTTGCTCTTCCTTGGCTAGCTGGTCGAGGCGGTCGGCAGTTTGCTCAGCTTTCTGCTCAAACTGCATCTGCTTGAACATTTCGAGGGCGCGGTCCAGCTCTTTCTGCAAGGTGTCTTCCTTGTTTTCGAGCTGTTGCAGCAGCTTTTGCATTTCGGCATCGGGCTGCTTTTGCTGCTCCAGCAGCTTTTGCAGCTTGTCGTAGAGTTTCTTGGTTTCGGGGTCTAGCAGGTCGTTCATGAGCTTTTTGAGCTCCTCAGCCTTTTGGGCCAGCTCCTCGCTTTTGGGGCTGAGCTGGTCTTGCTGCTTTTGGAGCTGCTCAAACTGCTTTTGCAGCTGCTGCACCTGCTGGTCCTGCTGCTGCTTCTGGTCGAGCATGTCTTCGAGCTGCTTACGGTCCTGCCGGCTCAGGTCGCGCTTAGTTTTGAGCTTGTCCTGGCTTTGAGCCAGCTCGCGCTCCAGCTGCTTGCTCTGCTTAGCAGCCGAGCTAAGCTGGCTAGCCACCGAGTTGGCCTGCGAGGCCAGCTGCTTGTCGAGCTCGCGCTGGCTGGGCAGCCGGAACTCCAGGGGCCGCGAGCGCGTGCTTTTCGGCCCGTGAATGCCATCGTTATCCACGGCCTCCACGAAGTACTCCAGCCGGTCGCCGGGCTGCAGGGCCAGCGGCGCAAGGTTCCAGGTGTAGGCGTAGGTGCCGCCCGCGCCGCTGGGCAGGGCTAGCGGCCGGCTGCTAAAGCCGCCCGTGGCCTTCGAGTCGGCGCGGTGCAAGCGGTAGTGCAGACGTAGCGCGGTCAGGCCATAGTCGTCAGTAGCCGAGCCGCCCAGCGCTAGGTAGCGCAATGATGTCGTGTCCGAAAATGCCTCCACCGTAAGCGTAGGCGGCGCGTCGGCCACCACCGTGAGCTGATAGGCAATGGGGTTCGCGTTGGTGGCGGCCGCGTTGCGCAGCATCACCAGGTAGGGCTGCGAGCGCAGCGCCCGGCGCTCGGCCACGAAGCTTTCGCCCTGCTGGCTGGCCTGCACCATTTCGGCGGGGTTGTCGAAGTGCAGCGCCAGCGCCTCGGTGGTGGCCGTGCTGAACTCCCAGCGCAGCTGGCTGCCCTCGGACACAGTCAGGTTGCCGCCGTTGCGAATAGTTTCGGCCGGGCGCCCGGTGTAGGCCGGGTACGTCACGTGCACCGTGAAGTCGCGCAAGTCGGGCCGTTCCAGCACCGTGAGGTGGTACTCATCCGACACGAAGCCGGCGCCGCTGAGCTGAAACGTGACGTCGCTGGCCGGCTGCTCGAAGGTGTAGCGAAACTCGCCCGGGTGGCCCGGCACCGGGGCTAGCGGGCGCTCGGCGCCATCGGTAGTGAGCAGGCTCAGGCTAGCAGGCACTGCTTTGCCGGCCACTGCGGCGGCTAGGGTAAAATTCTCACCCTTAAATACTTTAAGCTCTTTATTATGAATAACAAAATCGAACGGCGCGGGCCGTGAGTAGTGGCGCTTGTAGTGCCAGATGCGACTGGTGCTCTGCGTGATGAAGCTCGGGAAAAACGCCAGCGCCAGCAGCACCACGGCCAGCGGCGGCAGCACGTACTTCCACAGCGGGCGGCTTTGCTGCTGAATATCAATGCCCTGCGCGAAGGACACGCCCTGTAGCTGGGCCGCGCGCTGCTCGAGGCTAGCTAGCAGCAGCTCGTTGTCGCGGGCCTGGCCTTGCAGCTGCAAGGCGTTAAGCAGGCGGTCCTGCACCTGCGGGAACAGCTCGCCCACCTGCCGGGCGGCTTGCTCGTCGCTCAGCAAGCGGCGCAGGTTGGCTAGGGCCGCCAGGGGCTGCCACAGCCAGCGCCCCACGGCATACACGGCCAGGGCCAGGAAAGTGAACAGCAGCCCCGCCCGCACCGCCGTGGGTAGGTACAGAAAATACTCCAGGGTGTTGAACACCACAAACAAGCTCAGCAGCAGCGCCGCCGCTACCAGCCCGCCGCGCACCAGCAGGCTCAGGTAAAACTTGCGCTTGTAGGCATCGAGCTCGGCCCGCACCTGGGTGAGCGCCGGAAAATCAGTCGAAGAAACCCCGGCGGCCGAAGCCGGCCGGTCCGCTACCATCGTCATAGGCTAAGGAAAAGGCGGGCGCTGCTCGTGGCGGCCCGCGCCGCAACAAGTTACACCCTAGCCTGCCAACGTGAGCGGGTAGGCCGGTAGTTCGGCCAGTGCGGGCACGGCTGACTTTTGAGCGCCCCCTCCGGTGCTAGGGCGCTACCCGGCCGGCGGGAGCCTGGGCTTCGGCCTGCTTGAGCCGGGCTAGGCGGCGGTTGAAAGCTCGTACCCGATGCGAGTGCTCGTTGGCCTTGGAAGTTATAAAAAGCACCCCTAGCCGCGTCTCATCAGGCCCGAGCTGCCGGGCAATAGCGCCGTCTTTCAGCACACTCACGCTGGCAATGTCATCCGGATTGAGCTTGGCCAGCGCTATAGTATCGGCGCGCTGCCCATCGAGGTAAATGACGGATAATGAGGATTTTGGCCGTGGCCCATCGAGCGTAATACGCAGCCCTCCGGCCGACGGCGGTGGCGCCGGCTGAATCTGTAGCCCCGATACGGTGGGCGTTTGGGCCCGCACCCCTGCCGGCTGAAGCATCCACCTGCTACCAGCAGCGCAGCGGCCAGCCAGCGCCCTAGCGAAGCAGCAAGATGGCGTGCGTAATGGGGCATACCCGGTCAAATTAATTGATGAGCAGCCTAAGGAACCAGCCGAACGGGCGTCGACTCCCGCAAGAACACGACCGCATCAAACTCGCTGCGCAAGCTGTGGAGCATAAATTCATTGTGGGGCGTGCGGTAGCCCACCTCGCGCAGTAGCTGCGACTGAAATAGCCAGGCGTTTTCGTCGGTCAGCTCTTGCCGGCCCAGGGGCAGCCAGCTGGCGGGCGGCCCCGTGCGAAGCCACGCCTCGTAGCTGCCAGGCAGGGGGCTAGCCAGCGGTGCGCTGGCCCACTTGCCGGCCGGGCCGAGCGCGGCATAACTCCCCTGCCCCAGCGCCAGGCCGAGCGCCAGGTAGCCGGGGCCGAGCGTGGCGCGCAGCCACTCGCCCATGGGGCGCTCTTCCTTGGTCAGCACCTTGGCCACGGCGCTGTTGCTGGCCCACAGCACCAGCCGGGCGGCGGGGCCTTCGGTCTGGCTCAGGTATTGGGCGTTTTCGGCCAGGCACGCCTGGCGGTAGTTGAAGGCCATGCCAAACGATAACCGCCGCCAGGTGGCACCCTGCTCCACGAGGTGCAGGTAGTAGCGCTGGCGGGCTAGCTGGGTTAGGCTGACGGGGAGGCCGAGCAGCTTGGCGCGGGCATCAAGGCCGGTGCTAAGCTCGGCCAGCAGGCGGTGCAGTGGGGCTAGCAGCGAGTCGTGCGGCTGGTCGGGGCGGTCGCGCAGGTCGGGGTCGTCGGGGGCAGGGTGCGGGTAGGTGGCCAGCAGCTGCCCCAGCTGGCGCATGCGGCTGCGGGTGAAGTCATCATCGGCCTCCACCAGCTGGCCGAAGCTGGCTAGGGCCTGTTCGGGCTGCTGCACATCGAGGCCCGCCAGCAGCACCGGGCTAGCGGGGTGGGCTACTTGGTAGGCGCGCAGCCAGGTTAGCAAGTCGCGCAGTTCCGTGGTGTTCCAGCCATCGAGGGCGGCCAGCAGCCGGGAGAGGTCACCGCGACCAGTGCGCACATAGTCATTGAGGGCCGCGCAGGCCACGGGGCTAGCTTCCAGCGCCAGCCCCGTAAAGCCTTTTTCGGCGATGAGGTAGCGCGTCAGCTTGTCGCGCAGCGCAAAAACCTCGTGCGAGCCGTGCGTGACCTCCCCCAGCCCCACGAGCCGCGCCGGCGCCAGAAAACCACCCAGCGCGGCCAGGTCGGGCCCGGCGGTGGCGGGCGCCCCTAGCCGCAGCGGCCGCAAGGCAGTGCGCAGCCAGGCCATTTCGGCGGCGGTGGGCAGCGGGGGCACGGGCGGGCCGGTGGGCACGTAGGGATTGCCATTAAGGCTGAACGTCAGGTTGTCGAGCTCTACGGCGCCGGGGCCCGGTAGCACTAGGCTCAGCGTGAGCGCGCTACTTACCGCATACTTCAATTGCATGGGTACCTCAAAGGCAAAGTCCGTCCACTGCGGGCCGGGTGCGGGCAGCGGCGGAGCTGGGCCTAGGGTATCGGGCATCCACGTATCGCCCGCTTGCTGCCCCAGGGCTAGCAGCCGGCTCACGAAGGCTGGTCCGGGGCTGGGTGGCTGCAAGCCGGGCTGCGCCGCCGGTCGGCGCCAGTAGCCCATCACGCGCAGCACCTTGCCGCCCTCCTGGCGGGCTAGCCGCAGCGTGCCCAAGTAGGCACTGGGCGTGGGCTGGCCAGCGGCACTGCGGCGCACTACGCGCAGGTAGTGTCGGCCATGCTGCGGGCTGGCACTATCGAGGGCCACGGTGGCGCCGGCCGGGTCGGGCCAGGCCGCACGTGGCAGGGGGCGCTCAAAATCCCAGTTGGCCGCCAGGGCCTCGGCGGGTGGCAGCAGCAGCGCCTCGGTGGCGGGCACGGGGCTGTCGGGCACGGGCTTCCCTCCTACCAGCAGCTGCACATCGTCCAGCCACAGCCGGCCGGTGCCTTGCGTCCAAAAATATAGGCTAGGCCCGAAGGCAGTAGCCTTTATGGGCAGCCGTAGCTCCAGCTGGCGCCAGTCCAGGTCGGCGGGCAGCGAGTCGAGCACCGCTGCCCGCTCGGGGCTGAGGCCGGCCAAGGTAAGGGTCGTAACGGAGGCTGAAAGCCCTACCCGCCCGCGCCAGCCCCGTGTGCGCACCCAGGCCCGCACCGTCAGGAGCCGGCCGCGCATCGAGTCGAGCGGCGGCACCGTGGTGCCGATGGAAGCCAGGCGCGGCGCCTCGTTGTCGAGGCGAGTGGGCAAGTCGAACCGCAGGCTGCCGCACCCCTGCCGATGCACCAACGTATCGAAGGTGAGCCGGCCGCCGGGCGGCACCGTGGTGCGCCACAGCGCCAGCGGCTGGCCGTGGTTGGCTCCCGGCTCCAGGCCCAGGTTGAGGCGGCCCTGGGCGCGGGCATCCAGGCTAGCCAGCAGGCCCAGCACCAATCCGCAGCAGTAAAAAAGGCAGTTGTTCATACCCACTATACAAGGCTAGCCGGCTCATCAGCAAAACTGACCAACCGGCTAGCAGGCTAGTAATCAAGCAAGAACTGCTTGCCCGCGACCCTTATTGCTTCACGGGCTGGCCCTGGCCGTCGAAGAGCAGCTGCAGGCGCTTGCCGCCGTCGGTGAAGAAGGTTTGGTAGTAGCCGGGCTTGTCGCGGGCCGGGCCTACCATTTCCAGCTTGGCGCTAGGGTAGGTTTTGAGGATGTAGGCTTTAGCGGCCTCCACGCCGGCTACCTGCGCGGCGGTGGGCGGCACTAGTGGCTTCACGGCATTGATACGGTTGTTGAAGGCCACTACCTCGGGCGAGCTCTCGCCGGCCTTGGTGGTTATCACCACCGTGCCATCGGACGGCGCCACGCCAAACAGCTGCTGCTGGTCAGCGCCTTTGATGACGTTGATGTTGCTGATGTCGCTAGGGGCGATTTTAGTCAGCGCGTCACTGCCAGTCTTCTGGCCATCTACATAATACGCCACATTCTTGGGCAAGGGCTTCTGGGCCGGGGCCGGCGTGGGTGCCACCTGGGCATGGGCTAGGGCGGCGCTAAGCGCTAAAAGGGCCACTAGAGATGCCATCAAGAGATAACGTCCAGACGGGCGAGAGGCAGATGCAAAAACTGGAAACATGAGGAGTGGGAATGAAATAATTAGTCAAAAAATGAACGTGGTCAATTAATAAACTCTGTCGTCAACAAAGTCTCCGGCCAGCGTGAAGCTTGCGTAGTGAAAGCCCCAGTTATCAGCCAGCTGCACCCGGTATTTCACCGCGCCAGTCGACTTTTGGGTTAGCTTTAGTACTTCACCCCCTAGCCAGCACTTCGGGTAGTGGCTCGTGATGTAGGCCAGGGCTTTGGGCGCGATGATACCCACGGTACTCAGGTTGCTCACGTAGCCAGACAGCAAGTGCGCCTTGTCGGCCAGCGCCAACACAGCCGGCGTGTTGGCATTGGCTTTAGTCGTGACAACCAACACTTCCATAGCCACTGAATCGCCAAAAGCTTGCCGCACCAGCGGCTGCCCCATCATGCCATCGGCCGAATTGATGGCCGCCGGAGCCAAGCGGTTGATGGCTGCAACGGTGCTTCGCTCGCCATCCAGGTACACCAGAGTACCCGTCGCAATCTGCCAGTGGTTCTGAGGGGGCGCCGCTTGCGCCTGCGCCGCGCTGATGTGCCCAAGCGCCAGCCCTGCGCCGCAGGCCATTGCCCAATCACGCATTGAGTTGGAGAAAAAAACTGCTTTTGCCATTGGTCGGGTAGGATAAGGAGGTGATTGCTGGAAAGACTAACTGCTTGATTTATTACTGCGCCAGGAAGTCGCCTTGCGGCGAGAAGAAGACATAAAAAGGCCGCCGGCCCGTGATGAGTTGCACTTGGTACTTGACCTCACCCGTTGATTTGCGCTTCACCTCCGTTACCTCGCCGCTTAGGCGCGAATCGGGGTAATGGCTCGTGATGTAGGTCAGGGCTTTGGGCACCACCGCATTTACCTGAGCCGGCGTGTAGGTGTAGGCCCCGCTCAGGTTGGCTTGCTCGGCCAAGGCTAGCACGGCCGGCGAGTTGGCATTGGCCCTGGTGGTCATGGCTACCACGCTGGGCGCGGTGCTGTTAAAAATCCGGCTTATCGTCGCGTGGTCTTTCACCACATCGATGCTGCCAATACTGTTAGGGTCCAGCGTTTTAAAGGCCGCTTGCGTGCTAGGCTGCCCATCAAGGTAGTAGAGCGCGTCGGTTGGCGTTGATTGCTTGGTGGCGGCAGCCGGCATTTGAGCACGCGCCCCGGTATAGGCCAGGGCCACCGCCATCACGAGCGGCGCAGCCAGCAGGTAGCGGCCGAGCTGGCGCGTAGTAGAAATGGGCTGATTCAGCATGACAATCCGGTTTTTGAGGGTAGGAAAGGAAAAATGGAAGGCTAACGCGGGGGCCGGCACGCCGCCCGGCTGCTGGCGCAGCAGGCTGTATTGGTAGGCCCGGCGGTCGAGGCCCGCCCGGAGAGCAGCGCGGTCGGCCAGGTATTCGAGGTTATCGAGCACGGCGCGGCGCAGCAGCCAGGCCGCCGGGTTCAGCCAGGCTAGGGCGGTGCCGGCCTGCACCAGCAGCACATCGAGGGTATGAAGCTGGTGCACATGAGCTTGCTCATGGCGCAGGGCAGCGGGCAGGCTGGCCGCATCGGCCAGGGCTGCCTCGCTCACATACACCGTGCGGCCAAACGAAAACGGCCCGCCCGCGCCCGGCAGCACCCGCACCGGCTGGCCCAGCGCCCAGCTAGGCCGGCTGCGCGCCTGTACCAGCGCCAGGCTGCCTAGCTGGCCCAGCAGGCGCAGCAGTAGCCCGGCTGCCCCGGCCGCATACACGCCCAGCGCCAGCAGGGCCCAGTCGAAGCCCGCGTCCGGCGCCGTGCCCACCGGGCCGGGGCTAGCGAGGCGCGCTACCACTGGCAGCGCCGGCAGGGCCGGGGCCGGCAGCAAAGCGGGCACCGGCAGGGCTGGGTACACCGCCGCAAAGAGCAGCGCCAGCAGCAGGTAGGCGCGGTTCAGGCCAAAGAAGGTGAGGCCGCGCAGCAGCCCGTAGTAGGCGGCCGCAAACAACGCCAGCACTACGTTGGCTTTCAGCAGATAAGCAAGAATAGCGACGGCCATAACTACTCCGGCTTTTGGTTTTCGATGAGCCGGATAATCTCCTGCAAGTCGGCGGCGCTCACCTTTTCCTCCTTCGCGAAGAAGGAAACCAGCTCCTTGTACGAGTCGCGGAAATGCTCGCGCACCAGCGCCCCTAGCGAGCGGCGCTGGTAGTCTTCGGCGCTCACCAGCGTTGCGTAGCGAAACGAATTGCCAAGCTTTTCGGCCTGCACATACAGCTTGCGCTCCAGGTTGCGCAGGGTGCTGGCCAGGGTGGTATAGGGCGGGCGCGGGGCTGGCAGCTGCTCCAGCACGTCCTTCACAAAGGCTGGACCGGTGTGCCAGAGCGCGCGCAGCGCATCTTCTTCGGGTTGAGTGAGTCGTTCCATGGAAAGTATTTACGAATTTTTCGTAATACTACGAATGTTTCGTAAAATAGAATCGACTTGCTCAAAAATTTTCTGTAGAGAAAATAAAAAATGCCATCTCCAGCTTGGAAAAGGCATTTCAGGTTAGAAAAATAAGTAGGTAATTCCCTGACGAGGCTAATTAGCCCGCAGAGGCCCGGTGGCTAGGGCCGCGCTGGTAGCGCAGCTGCTGTGCTCCACAATCAGTGCCCGCTAGGCGCGGCCACAGCTGGTGCAGGGGAGGCCGCGGGCAGGCGTCGCAGCGGCCCTAGCGCCACCAGCAGGGCTAGCAGCGTAAGTACTGCACCGGCCAAAAACGGCATTCCTGGAAAATAAACTGGTGCCCCGGCCCGCGTAAACCAGGCAAACAAGCTCGTCATAAACAGCGGCCCTACCACGCCCGTGGCGCTGATGAGCGAGGTGAGCGCGCCTTGCAGCTCGCCCTGCTCATTGGCCGGTACCTGGCCCGAAATGCTGCCTTGCAAGGCCGGCCCCGCCAGCCCCCCTAGTGCAAACACCCCCGTGAAAGCGAACATCATCCAGCCCTGCGTAGCGAAGGCAAACAGCACAAAACCCAGGATATAAAACGCCATGCCCACCAGCACCGCCCGCGCCGCGCCCAGCTTCGGAATGAGTACCCGCACCAGTCCGCCCTGCACAATGAGGGCGCCCAGCCCCACCGCGCCCAGCGACCAGCCAATCATGCTTTCATTAAAATGAAATTTGAGGATGGTGTAGAACGTCCAGACCGACTGCGTGGCCGAGCCGGCCAGGTAAAGCAGCACCAGCGCCACCACTAGGCCCACTATTTTGGGGTATTTGCCTAGCCGCAGCAGCGAGGCCGCCGCATTGGCCCGCGCCCATTCGAAGGGCCGGCGCTGCTCAGCAGGCAAAGACTCGGGCACCAAAAACAGGCCGTAGAGGAAATTGCACAAGCTCAGGCCCGCCGCTACCATAAAAGGCACCCTCGGCCCGAAGTGCGCAAACGCACCCCCTAGCACCGGCCCAATAATAAAGCCCAGCCCAAAGGCCGCCCCCACCAGCCCAAAGTTCTGGGCGCGCTTTTCGGGCGGGCTCACGTCGGCGATGTAGGCCGTGGCCGTGGTGAAGCTAGCCCCCGTGACGCCCGCAATGATGCGCCCCACAAACAGCCAGGCAATGGTCGGGGCCAGGGCCAGAAAAATGTAGTCGCAGCCCAGCCCCAGCAGCGAAGCCAGCAGCACCGGCCGCCGCCCAAAGCGGTCGGACAGCCCGCCCACCACCGGCGCAAAGGCAAACTGCGCCGCCGCGTACGCAAACGAGAGCCAGCCCGCGTATTGCGAAGCCCGGCTCACGCCCTCGCCCGTGAGCTGCTCGATGAGCGTGGGCAGCACCGGGATAATAACCCCTAGCCCGATAACATCGATGAGGATGGTGACGAAGATGAAAGCCAGCGCGGCCGGGCGTTTGGGCGACATAAGCAGGAAGCAAGGCAGAATAAGTACCCCAAAGCTGAGGTATAAAACCCGTAATCTCTGCTAAGGTGCTACCCTGCGCAAGAGCAGGGCCTAGCCATTATGAAAAATTTCTCCTTGTAAATCAGCGTGTCAGGCAAAACCTCGAGGCTTTTTTATGCTGTTACTTGTAGTCGACAGGTTTTATAGTACCTTTGCAGTCCCAAACAATGCGGGGTGGAGCAGTTGGTAGCTCGTTGGGCTCATAACCCAAAGGTCACTGGTTCGAGTCCAGTCCCCGCTACTCGCAAAAACGGCGTTTCCTATCTGGAAGCGCCGTTTTTTTGTGTCTGCCCTGCTTTAAACACCAGGTGTTGGATGCTGAGCAGGTGGTGGCTTGCTAAGTGGTACCAAGCTGATTATTAAGCCTTATTCTACTGGATTTTCTTGTCAGCGAGTTGGCTGACGCCGGCTGGCTGGTGTGCTAGCTGGCAAGCTTTCGTAAATTATAGTGTTCCTGCTACGGCTGCTATAGGCTGGCGCAGCAAGCGGCTAGCCTATAGCACTTATTACTATTCAAGCATTGGCTTGCATAAACCCGGCTGCGCGTGCGTAGCTTTACTAACCCCGGCTGGTTGCGCTTTTGGGCGTGATACCCAGCTAGCAGGGTCCGTTCCGATAAGGGCGGCGAGTGGCACTTTTCTACCGGGAGTATCCGCTTACTGTCTGCCCACTTACCTGCCTACCTATGCCCGCAGAGCTATCGCATCCTGCCCCTGCTACTCTTCCTGTTTGCTGTTCAATTACCCCTCGGCCCCGCCCGGCGGCGCGCCGTCAGCGGCTGGCTCCGCCGCTGCGGGCGGCTGGCGGCTGGCTAGCCGCTCTGCTGCTGGTGCTACTAAGCGGCGCAGCTACCAGGGCCCAGGCCCAGGCTACAACGCCCCCGGAGTGCGCGGCCGATGAAAAATTTGCCAACACCTGGTACTTCGGCTTTAAGGCGGGGCTCGACTTCAACTCGGCTACCGACTCCATTCCGCCCAAGGTGCTTCTCGATGGGGCCATGGATGCGCCTGCCGGCTCGGGGGTGATGTCGGACAAGAACGGCAAAATTCTCTTTTACAGCAACGGCGAAACCGTGTGGAACGGCGACGGCACCGTGATGACCAACGGCACGGGCCTGGCCGGCAACCGCTTCACTACCGACGGCCCGCTGCCCATTAAGATGCCGGGCATACCATCCGCCGGCCAACCGACGCGCTACCTGCTCTTTACCCTGGATAGCACCGTGGGCCTGAGCTACTCCGAAATAGATATTCCGGCGGGCGGTGGGCCGGGCACCGTCATTGCTGCCACCAAAAACACGCCCCTGGCCCGCGGCACGGCCGAGAAGCTGACGGGCGTATTTCATAAAAACGGCTGCGACATCTGGGTTATCGCCCACGGCTGGGGCGATGCCAAAAGTGGCAATGACAACCGGGGCGATGCCTTTCTGGCCTACCGTGTGCGGCTGGCAACCGGCTATGTAGGTCCGGTCAACATCGACGCGCCCATTCTTTCGACCGTTGGCAGCCTGCACGCGGCGAGCAAAGCGGCCCTGGGCTACAAAGGTGAGATGCGGGTGACCCCCGATGGCCAGCGGCTGGCCCTGGCCCGCTACAGCGAAGTGGTGGGCGATAGCAGCAGCACCGTCGAGTTTTTTGGGTTTGATGCCGGCACGGGCCAGGTGAGCGTCAACCCGAAAGTGCCCTACATCGTGGACAGTGGCAAAGGGAAATATTACGGGGTGAGCTTTTCGGCTGGCAACTACCTCTACGCCACGGTGCGCAACCCGCCTCAGCTGCTGCAGTTCGATGTCAGCGGCAATGGGCCGGTGACCAAGCAGAATATTCCGCTTAAGCAGAAAACCCCCGTCGACCTGGGCTCAATGCAGGCCGCGCCCGATGGCAAAATTTACGTGGCCCGCGACAACCAGCCCGCGCTGGGCTTCATCGCCCACCCCGACTCGCTAGGGCCCAAGATTCGCTATGTCGACGACAGCCTGCAGCTCGGTGGCCGCCTGAGTAGCCTGGGCCTGGTCAACTTCAACCAAAGCTCTCTGCTGCGCGTGGGGCCTAGCGCGCAGATTACGGGTTGCCGGCAAATCTCTTTCATGGCCCCGCCCATTGACTTTGACGGGAAAACCTACGCGTGGCAATTTGGCGACGGAGCCACCTCCACCGAGGAGAACCCCGTGCACGTGTACGCTACGCCCGGCGACTACGTCGTGACGCTGCGCATCACCACCGCCTGCTTTTGCCGCGAAAGCTCGGGCTCTATTCGGGTGCCCAACCTGCCCGTACCGGGTAGCATTGCGGCGCCTCAGGTGCTGTGCGCCGGCACGGCGCCGGCCGCGCTCACCAGTAGTGCCGGGGCTACGAGCGATGCCGGCTTGCCGCTCGTGTATCAGTGGGAGTCCTCAACGGATAATGTCACGTTCAGCGCTGTCTCGGGGGCTACTACTGCCAGCTACACGCCCTCCGGCTCGCTGCCAGTTGGCACCACCTATTTCCGTCGGCGGGCCCAGCTGCTGCTGCCTAGCGGGTCGGGTCCTTACTGTACGCCCACCTTTACGGCCTCGGTCGCCATTACGGTGCTGCCCGCCGTGGTGGCCGGCAGCATAGCCGCCGACCAGACGCTGTGCGCCGGCAGCCCGGCTGCCCCACTCACCAGCACGGCCCCGGCCTCGGGCGGCAACGGCAGCTTTACCTACCAGTGGGAGTCGTCGCTCGATAACACTACGTTCACGGCCATTCCGGGTGCCAACGCCGAAACGTTTGGTCCCGGCACGCTCACAGCCACTACGTATTTCCGCCGCCGGGTAAGCTCGGGTTCCTGCGCCGCGCCGCCCACCAATACCGTCACGATAAACGTGGTGCCGGCCCTCACGGCTGGTACCATTGCTGCCGACCAGGCGCTCTGTGCCGGCACGGCCGCTAGCCCCCTCACCAGCGTTACGTCGGCCACGGGCGGGGCCGGTGCCATCGTGTACCAGTGGGAGTCTTCGGCAGACAACACCACCTTTACGGCCATTGGCGGGGCCACCGGGCCTACCTATGCACCGGGCGCCCTCAACGCGACTACTTACTTCCGGCGCCGGGCTAGCTCGGGTAGTGCCTGCGCGCCGGCTACCTCCAATGTGGTGACCATTACGGTTGCGCCTGCGCTGGTGGCCGGTACTATCGGCAGCGACCAGACGCTGTGTCTGGGTGCCACGCCGGCTCCGCTTACCAGCACGGCGGGGGCTAGCGGCGGTACCGGTACGCTTACCTATCAGTGGGAGTCCTCAGCAGATAACAGCACCTTTGCGGCTATTAGCGGGGCCACCGGCCCCACGTATGCGCCAGGTCCGCTCACGACTACTACCTATTTCCGCCGCCGGGTTACCTCGGGGCCGTGCGGCCCGGTGTACTCGCCCGTGGTTGCCCTGACCGTATTGCCGGCCCTGACTGCTGGCACTATTGCGGCCGACCAAACTATCTGTGCCGGGGCTACGCCAGCCCCGCTCACTAGCGCTACCAGCCCAAGCGGCGGTACTGGGTCGTTTACTTATCAGTGGGAGTCATCGCCGAATAATACGACCTGGACGGCGATTTCGGGTGCTACCAGCGCTGATTACGCGCCGGGGCCGCTCACGGCTACGACGTATTTCCGCCGCCAGGTGAGCTCCGGCGCCTGCGCCACCTCGCCTTCTAATGTTGTCATGATAACCGTATTGCCGGCCTTGGTGGCAGGCACTATCGGCACTGACCAAACGGTGTGCCCTGGTTCGGCTCCGGCGCCGCTTACCAGCACAGCGGGGGCTAGCGGCGGCACGGGCACGTTTGCTTATCAGTGGGAGTCCTCGCCCGATAACTCGACCTGGGCCGCCATTGGCGGAGCCACTAGCCCCACGTTTGCGCCGGGTTCGCTAAACGCGACCACTTATTTCCGCCGCCGGGTCACGGCTGGCACCTGCGCTCCGGCCTTCTCCAACGTCGTCGCCATCACGGTGAATCCGGCGCTGACTGCTGGGACGATTGCCGCCAGCCAGACGCTGTGCTTGGGCGCAACGCCAGCTCCGCTTACCAGCACTGCCCCGGCCACGGGCGGCACCGGCTTGTTTGCCTATCAGTGGCAATCTTCGCTCGATAACTCGACCTGGACGGCCATTTCGGGCGCTACCAGTGCCGACTACGCACCGGGTCCGCTCACGGTCACGACCTATTTCCGGCGCCAGGTAACGGCCGGCCCCTGCCCTCCCGTGTATTCGCCCTCCGTTACCCTGACGGTGCTGCCGACCCTAGTAGCTGGCACCATTGCGGCCGACCAAACCATCTGCACCGGCACCGCCCCCGCCCCGCTTACCGGCGTAACCAACGCCACCGGCGGCGCTGGCAGCTACAGCTACCAGTGGGAGGCATCGCCTGATAACAACACCTGGACGGCTATTGCTGGTGCTACTGGCGCCGACTACGCGCCGGGCGCGCTCTCGGCCACTACCTACTTCCGCCGCCGCGTCACGTCGGGCACCGGCGGCTGCTCCACCACTGTTTCTAACTCAGTGGCGGTGCAGGTGCAGCCCCTCGTGACGCCGACCGTGACACTGGCTAGCCCGCCGGTGCAGTGCGCGGGCACGCCCCTTACCTTCACGGCTGTTGTCACGAATACGGGCGCCGCGCCAACTTTTCAGTGGTTTGTCAATAACACGGCCGTCGCGAGCGGGCCTACCTTCACCAGCAGCACCCTAGCCACCGGCGACCAGGTGCGGGTAGAGGTGACGCCCACGGTGGGGCTGTGCACCACGGGGCCGGCCACGGCTACCGTCACCGTTACGCGCACGCCCACCCCGCAGCCCACGCTGGCTATCAGTGTGCAGCCGGGCGGGCCAGTTTGCGCGGGCGCGCTGCTCACGTTCAACATTGCCAGCGTAACCAACGCCGGGCCCGCCCCAGCCTACCAGTGGCAGGTCAATGGCAGCGACGTGGCCGGGGCCACCACGCCGGTCTTCAGCAGCACTACGCTGCGCGATGGCCAGACCGTGACGCTGCGCCTGCGCACCACCGATGCCTGCGGCCAGGCCGTCACGGTCACCTCCAACGGCGTAGTGGTACGGATTCAGCCACCAGTAGTAGTGAATGCCGGCCCCGACAAGGAAATTCTGGAAGGCACGTCGGTAGTGCTGGAAGGCAGCGCCGACGGCAGCTACCCCGTGACGTGGAGCCCGGCCGTGGGGCTAGCCATCCCGGCCAATGACCCGCTGCACCCCGTGGCGTCGCCGCTGGTTACTACTACCTACACGCTATCGGCCGGGTCGGGCGGCTGCGCCAGCTCCGACGCCGTGACCGTGACCGTGCGCCCAGCCATTCGCATTCCCAACGCCATCTCGCCCAACGGCGACGGCGTGGACGACACCTGGCAGATTGATAATATCGAGCTGTATCCCGAAAACACGGTTAACATCTTCAACCGCTGGGGCGACAAGATTTTCTCGGCCGAAAACTACAGCCGGGCCAATGAGTGGCGCGGCGACATCAAGGGCCAGCCCGCGCCGGTGGGCACCTACTACTACGTCGTGGTCACGAAAGGTCCGCTCGGCCGGTCCTACGCGGGCCCCATTACGGTGGTGTACTAAGCAAATGGCCCGGCGGCACTAAGTGCCGCCGGGCCACGGCTTGAGGCGACGAGCAAGGCCTGCTACAGGGGCCGCCCCGGCGAAATGGTAAATACCTGGGTGTCGTTGAGCAGGGCCTGCTCTACGTGGGTTCCGCTACTAGGGTCAACCCAGGCCGTAGGCGTTAGCTGTCGGTAAGCGGTGTTGAACAGGCACACCATGCTCTTGGCGCCCGTGCCGCGCGTGAGCAGGTACACCCGGACCAGTTTATTGTTGCGGAAAATACACGTGCGAATACTCTCGCTGCCCCGGTACGTCTGCGGCTGCCGGAAAGAGAACTGGCTCAGGTGCTGCGACTCGGCTGTTCTCCGTAGCGGGTATAATGGCTCCCAACCCAGTTGCTGCACCTGCTGCGCCACTTGGGTGGGGTTGCTACCCCAGCCCCAGCGCAGCTGAGCCGGCCGGTCGGCCCAGGCCGGAACCGAAAGCAAGGTCAAAGCAAGTAGCGTTTTTTTCATCAGTAAGACTTAAGCAGGTTTTAATAGGACAAAGGTAGGGGTAGGCCTGGTAAGCCGACGTTGCGCTCTATGCTATAAGTGTAAAAAATTCCTGCTATTCTATCATTCCCATACGGCCTGCTAAGCTTATAGTTGTCGCCGAATAGCCAGCTTGGCGAATGGTATCCTTCACCTATTGCGCACAGTACATGCGTGCTGCGGAGCTCGCCTGCCATAGGGCAGTCGTGTCAGACTGGCCAAAGCACTGCCTTGCCCAGTAGGCCTATTGATGGGCGAATGCGGGCTCTGCAATAGCCCTGCGCAGTAAAATTCGGCTTATCGACCCAATAAGAAAGGCCGCCAACAGTATGCCAGCGGCCCTTCAGGCGTCTCTTTTAATAAGGCAGGTAGTTAGTCAGCCGACGCAACTACTACATCTTGGTTTTCATTTTGCCTTTGCCCATGCTGCTTTTATGTGTTTTGCGCTTCATGGCACGGCGGTCGCTAGTGGTGCCAGTCGGCGCGCCTGCAGTGAATACTTCACTCGGCGAAACGGCCCCTTTAGGGTCGCTGGCAGGGGGCAACACGCCGCTGGGCACGGCGCTAGGGCTGGCTGTGGTGCTGCCGCGGGGCCCTGGGGCCGTGCCAGCGGCAGCGGGGGTGGTTTGGGCCGAGGCGGCCGTAAAGCTGCACAGGCCGGCAGCGAGGAGGAAATGCGAGAGTTTCATCGGAAAAGGGCTAAGTAGATAGCGCTTGTACCCCAAAACCGAGCTCAAGGTTGTGCCTCAAGGCCAAAAGCTGCTAGCCCCCTAGTGGTATCCCGTCTCAGCTATTCAGCTGATTATTAGCTCACCGGGCGCAGCAGGCGGCTCCAGCGCACGCGGTGCCAGAAGTCGGCGTGCGGGTCGAGCGAGAGCCACACGAACACGGCTTTGCCCACCACATGGTCTTCGGGGACGAAGCCCCAGAAGCGGGAGTCTTCGGAGTTGTGGCGGTTGTCGCCCATCATAAAGTAGTAGTTCTGCTTGATGGTGTAGCTGGTCAGGGGCTTGCCATTCTGCTGAATCATGCCATCGGCGCCCCAGGTGATGCCCTGGTTATGCTCGTACTGGCTCACGATTTTGTAGTAAATGGCCGCGTTGGCCGGCGAGAGCGCAATGGTCTGGCCTTTCTTGGGCACCGGCAGCGGGCCGTAGTTGTCGAGCTGCCACTTGCGCTGCACTGCGCTCATAGCGTCTGATACGTCGAAATCGGCCACGTCGGGGAAGAGCTGCACGCTAGGGGCCGTCACCGTCAATGACCTCACGTAGGGCTGCTTGCGGAAGTATTCAGCTACATTGGCCGGGCAACTGATAAAGTAGCCTAGCTGGCCCGTTTCGGGGTTGGTACCAGCCGCCGGAATACCGTCGGGCTGCGTGTAGTCCACTACGCCCTGCTCCTGCAGCGCCTGGCGAACCTCGTCGTTGGGCTCGGGCACGGCCATGAAGTAGGTAGTTTGGGGCGAGCCTGCAATGGCGCCGGGCTGGCCATTCAGGAACACCTGGCCGTGGCGGAGGGCCACCGTATCGCCGGCCACCGCGATGCAGCGCTTGATGAGAAACGTGCGCAGGTCGGCGGGCCGCTGCTGCTCGTGCGGCACGTGAAACACCACCACATCGTTGCGCTGCACCGAGCTGAAGCCCGGGAAGCGATAGGTAGGCAGCTGCACGAGGTCGGAGTAGCTTTTGAGGCCTAGCAGCGGCAGCGTCTGGTGCGTGAGCGGCACCTGCAAGGGCGTTTGGGGCGTTTGGGGGCCGTAGTGCAGCTTGCTCACAAACAGGTAGTCGCCCACCAGCAGCGAGTGCTCCATGCTCTCAGAGGGAATAACGTAGGCCTCGACCGCCGACCAGCGCAGCAGCGCGGCCGCCACCACCGCAAACAGCAGCGAGTTGAACCACTCGCGGGCCTTGCCAGGGGCTGGAGCGGGCGTAGATGGGGCACCAGGGCGCCGGCGCGGAAAGAAAGCCATAGGGGTAAAAGAAGTAGGGGTGAAAAAGAAAGGGCTTCGCCAGCGCTTGCCGGCGAAGCCCAACGTGCAAGACGCTACGTTTCTTATGCTTACTGCTTACGATAACCGCTGGCTAGCCCCTGCCCGGCGGCGCTGCGGCAGCTAGGGTATTTCTTCGGCATCGACTTTCTTGATGCCCGTGCCCTCGCTGCCATTGAGCATAAACTCGCGCAGGCGGTTGATGTGGCGCTTCATTTCTTCGACCCGCTCGGCCTGTTGCACGCTCCAGTGGCCTTCGCCGTGGCTAGCCATGCTGTTGAGTAGGTTTTTGCGCTCTTCCATCATGCGCAGGGCCACCCACAGGGTTTCTTCCAGGGCGTGCTGCGAGCTTTCGGCCAGGGCATCGGCCGTGTAGGCGTGGCCGGTGTGGCAGCGGTAGCGCAGCACGCTGCCCTGGTTTATCTCCCACAGCGACCCGCCGCAGTCGGGGCAGGTGAGGGGCACCTGGTGCCCGAGCTGCATGGCTTGTTCGGTAGTTCCCACAACGCGCTCGGCAATCGCCGCTTCAAGTTTTAAATCAGCAGGAATGGCAGCCATCTTGGTAGGAGAAGGAGGAGTAGCTGGGCTAACTAATTTTTCCAGGAGCTTCCCCATTTCGTCGAGCGGCACCACGTAGTCGATGGCTACGTTGCGCAGGGCACTTTCGGGCATGCTCGGAAACTCGGCATCGTGGGGGTCTTGCACCACGGCCGTGCCGCCGCAGCGCTTAACGAAGTCGAGGCCAGCCGTGCCATCGTGCAGCATGCCGGTGAGCACTACCCCCACCACGTTAGAGTCGTAGGCAACGGCCGCCGAGCGAAACAGGGCATCGGCGGCGGGGCGGTAGCCGTTTTCGCGCGGGCCTTTGGTCACGAGCACGTGGCCGTCTTTCACCAGCAGGTGGCGGTCGGGCGGGGCCAGGTACAGCCGGCCAGCTTCGAGGCGCAGGTTATTGACGGCTAGCTGGCACGGCAAGGCCGTGTTTTCGGCCAGGCGCCGCACTAGGGGCTCGCCCGTAGAGTCGGGCGAGAGGTGCTGCACCACGAGCACGGCTGCCGGCAGCGAAGCCGGCAGCTGCGCCACTAGGCGGGTAAGGGCCGGCATGCCGCCGGCCGAGGTGCCAATAACAATGAGATGAGTCGGACCAGCCACAGGCAGAAACGAAAAGCGAGGTAAAAAAGCGATAGCGGCTAGCCCGGCCAGCCCGCCTCACCGTAGCTGTACGGTAATTGGCAAAAAGAAGACAACGCCATTCAGGGCTTAACTTAGCCAAGGATTTTCAGCGTTTTTAGGCGCGCCCTCGCGCTGTTTTCAGCGCCTTATGGCCGCGCCGCCAATAGTTTACTTAGTAGCAAGGAAGTATGAAGCCAACTGCCGACCTCGGCGGCCCGCCCAGCCTGCCGCCTGCCGAGACGGCTCCCATCGCCGCCGAGTCGGTAACGCCCCGGCCCACTGCCCGCAGCCCCAAAGTAGGCCCTGGCCGGCGTAGCTCCGATAGGTTTCCGGTGGTGGCGCTCTGCGGCTCGGCCGGCGCCCTCGAAGCGTTTGAGCGGTTTTTTGCTCACCTGCCCCCTAGCAGCGGCTTGGCTTTTGTGGTGGTAGTGCATCGCGCCCCCGACCCCGAGCAGAGCGACGCACTTACGCAGGTGCTGCAGGGCTTTACGCAGCTGCCCGTGGCTGAGGCCCACGATGGCCTGCGCGTGCGCCCCAACCACGTCTACGTTATTCCGCCGGGCCACGACCTGAGCCTGCTGCACGGCAGCCTGTTTTTGCTCAAGCCTACGCAGCCGGCCAGCCGCCGCCTGCCCATCGACTTCTTTCTGCAAACGCTGGCCAAGGATGTGGGCGAGCGCGCCGTGTGCATCATCTTCTCGGGGCTGGGCTCCGATGGCACCATCGGCCTGAAGATGGTGATGGAAAACTTCGGCATGGTGATGGCCCAGGACCCCGAAACGGCCGCCTTCGACGCCATGCCCCGCGCCGCCATGGCCACCGAGTTTGTCGATTTTGTGCTCGCCCCCGAGCTCATGCCCACTCAGCTGCTCGACTACCTCGAGCGCCCGCTGGAGGTGCGCCCCCTGCGCAACGCCGACGAAGAAAC
The DNA here is from genome assembly GCF_017571525.1 of Hymenobacter sp. BT559. Lineage (GTDB taxonomy): Bacteria > Bacteroidota > Bacteroidia > Cytophagales > Hymenobacteraceae > Hymenobacter > Hymenobacter ginsengisoli. The sequence goes on from NZ_JAGETY010000001.1 coordinate 567,701, forward strand.
GGCTAGCCAGCCCAGCCACGCGCTCCAGAAAATCTTCCTGCTCATTCGCAACCAGACCGGCCACGACTTCAGCTTTTACAAGCGCAACACGGTGTTTCGGCGCATCGAGCGGCGCATGAACTCGCACCAGATTCGGGAGTTTACGCACTACGTGCGCTACCTGCAGGAAAACCCCGCCGAGGTCGAGCTGCTGTTTCACGAGCTGCTGATTGGCGTGACCAAGTTTTTCCGCGACCCTGAGGCCTTTGCCAGCCTCAAAGAGCACCTGCGGCCCATCCTGGCCGACAAGGAGCCCGACAGCACCGTGCGGGTGTGGGCGCCCGGCTGCTCGACCGGCGAAGAAGCTTACTCGCTGGCCATGACGCTCTTCGAGTGCCTCGGCGAGCTAGCCCCCGACCGCCACCTCAAGCTCCAGATTTTTGCCACCGACATCTCGCCCGACGGCATATCCTTTGCCCGGGTGGGCCAGTACAGCGAAAACATCGAGGCCGACGTGAGTCCGGCCCGGCTAGCCCGGTTTTTTCAAAAAGCCGACGGCCACTACCAGATTCGCAAGGAAGTGCGCGACGTAGTGGTGTTTGCCCTGCACAACATCAACAAGGACGCGCCCTTCATCAAGCTCGACCTGCTGGTGTGCCGCAACCTGCTCATCTACCTCAACGCCGAGCTGCAGCGCAGCCTGCTGCCCGTGTTTCACTACGCGCTCAACCCCAAGGGCTTGCTGTTTTTGGGGCCTAGCGAAAACATCACCGGCTACCACGACCTGTTTCAGCCCCTGGATGTGAAGTGGAAAATATCGCGGCGCAGCACCCAGCCCGCATCGTTGCCCCACCTCATCAAATTTCCTTTTTCTCTGGCGCGCCACTCGGCCGCGCCCCCGACCACGGCCCTCATGTCCGCCTCTACCCCCCACCACCGCCAGAACAGCACATTTGCGGCGCTGGTCCAGAAAAAGCTGCTCCAGTCCTACGCCCCGCCCGCCGTGGTCATCAATACCAAGGGCGAGATTCTGTACGTGAACGGGCGCACCGGCAAGTACCTCGAGCCAGCCCCCGGCCTCAGCGGCATGAACCTCTTCGAGATGGCCCGCGAAGAGCTCAACTTTGAGATAAGCGGCGCCGTGCACCGCGCCACCCAAAGCCAGGAAGACGTGACCGTAGACAACGTGCGCGTGCGCACCGACACCGGCCAGCAGCTGCTGCGCCTGAGCGTGTGGCACCTGAGCGGCTCGGAAGCCCTGGCCGGCCTGCTGCTGGTGGTGTTTGAAGACCAGCCCACCCCGCGCAAGGTGCGCCTGGCCAAGAAAAGCCCCCAGCAAGACAGCGAGCACCGCGATGCCGTGGTGGCCGCCCTCGACAAAGAGCTGCAATACACCAAGCACCGCCTCCAAACCACCGTGGAGGAGATGGAAAGCAGCCTCGAAGAGCTGAAAAGCACCAACGAGGAGCTGCAAAGCGCCAACGAGGAGCTGCAAAGCACCAACGAGGAGGCCATGACCAACAAGGAGGAAATGCAGAGCCTCAACGAGGAACTGATGACCCTCAACATGCAGTACCTGGCCAAAACCGAGGAGCTCGGCCAAACGGCCAACGATATGAAAAACCTGCTTGATGCCACCGAGATAGCCATTATCTTCCTGGATAATGACTTGGTCATCAAGCGGTTTACGCCGCAGGTAGGGCGCATCATCAGCCTGCTGCCCACCGATGTGGGCCGGCCGCTAGCCCACTTCACCAGCAGCCTGCGCTCCGAGCACCTGCTGCGCGATGTGCAGCAGGTGCTCGACCGCCTCACCAGCATCGAAACCAGCATCCAGACCACGCGCGGCGAGTGGTACACCATGCGCATCCTGCCCTACCGCTCGCTCGACAACTACATCAACGGGGCGGTGCTCACCTTCACCGACATCACGGCCCTGAAGCTGCTCGAAGCCCGCCTGCAGGAAACTGCCCGCTTTGCCGAAAGCATGCTGGCCACCGTGCGCGAGCCCCAGCTAGCCCTCGATGCCAGCCTCACCATCGTGAGTGCCAACCAGGCCTTTGCCGACATTGTGCGCGAGCCGCTGGCTGCCCTGGCCGGCCGGCCGCTGGCCAGCCTGGGCGGCATGTGGCAGCAGCCGGCCCTGCAGCAGCAGCTGCAGCAGCTGCTCGACCCGGCCGTGCCCACTTCCGACTTCGATGGCCTGGCGCTGGAGGGCGAGCTGCCCGGCCAGGGCCGGCGCCGGGTGGTGCTCTACGGCAGCCGCCTGCTGCACCACGGCCAGGCCACCGGCCAGCTGATGCTGGCCGTGCGCGAAGTAGCTAAAGCAACGTAAAAGCCTGCGCTCCAAGGCATAACTCAGCTAGCGCCAGCGAAGAGGCGGTAAGCTGCCGAGCCCAAAAGGGGAGCCCTTCCGGCTCCGCGGCGCCGGCCGAGCCGGAAGGCGCAGGTACTACAGCGGGTGCGGGCCCGCCAAACAGCCGACATATGGGGGTTTTGGCGGCAGCCAGGGCCTAGCCGGCCTGGGCGCGCTGTAGCGCGGCGGCCTCTTCGTAGGTAGGCGCCAGATACAGCTCGGCCAGGGCGGCCGAGTGGGCCAGCCGGGCGGGCACATGGCACAGCACCAGCTGCGCCTGTTGCCGCTGCAAGCGGCGGTGGCAGGCATGCAGCAGCCGTATGGCGGTGGCCGAAAGCGTATGCAGCAGGCGGCAGTCGACCCACACGGCGCGCTTGCCGCTACGCATGGCGCACCGTAGCTGCCAGGCCAGCGGCAGCTCGGACGTAGTGGGGTCGTGGGCGGGCACCAGCAGGTAGGCCTGGGGCAGCAGTTCGTAGTACGCTATCAGCATGGGAAGGCAGGGGCTACAGCTAAAAACCAATAGGCAGCCAGAGCAGCTGAGGCCACCCGGCCAGGCACTGCAAAGCTCGGAGCCAGCGCGAATTGGCTTACCCATTTAAGTACTTATTTCACGTATGCGTTCTGCGTAAAAACACAATTGCTAGAAACGCCATTTCGCTGCTTGGTGAGGCTCCTTTGCGCAGTAGCCGGCCCCGGTTGGGCTAGCTGGGTGCCGGGCTAAAGGCTGAAAAACTAAGCTAGCTTCGGCCGTTTAGCAGCCTGAAAATGAAGGATAAATAGGGGGCGGAGCCAAACGGATTCGGTAAGTAAAGCTATCGACAAACGCTTTAAAAGATGTTGACAGTCAGGCGTATATACGATGAAAAGGCAAATCGACCGTTCTTCGGGCAGCACAGCGGATACGTTTCTGGCAGCGCCCTGCGGGGCGGTGGCTGCACGATATACGGAGGCAGCTTGCCCCGGCTGCACGAAACCCGTAGCAGCCTTGCGGAAATGCCGTAGCGCCTTTCCGTAGAAAGCCTCATTTATTGGCTTAAACCCTTAAAATGCAAAATAATCTTAATCCAGCCGCAGACTTGCCTCGTTAAAGCCACCGAAGTTTTCTCTCACCCTTTACCCTTTTTCACTCATGGCAGACAACCAAAATAACACCCGTGGCGGCAGCTCGGAGCAGCACGCCGAAGCTGGCCGTCAGAGCCACAAAAACCAACAAGGTGGCGAGCAGGGCGGTGGCCAGCGCGGCGGTAGCTCAGAGCAACACGCCGAAGCCGGCCGTCAGAGCCATAAGAATCAGCAGGACGGTGGCGGACAAGGCGGTGGCCAGCGTGGCGGCAGCTCGGAGCAGCATGCCGAAGCCGGCCGCAAAGGCGGTGAGGCCAGCCATGGGGGCGGCAACCAGGGCGGCGGCAACCAGGGCGGCGGTGGCCGCGGCTTTGCCGGCATGGACCCCGAAGAGCAGCGCCGCATAGCCAGCGAAGGCGGCAAAGCTGCCCACGAGAGCGGCCACGCCCACGAGTTCAACTCGGAAGAAGCCCGCGAAGCCGGCCGCAAAGGCGGCGAGGCGAGCCACGGGGGCGGCAACCAGGGCGGCGGTAACCGCTAGCCCTGGCATAGCCCGGCCCTCGGGCCCAACCCTACCGCCGGGTCTCCGCAAGGGGCCCGGCGCGTTGGTGCTAGGGGGTAGCTACCTGAGGTAGCGCCTGCGCTGCGGCAGAAACGCGGCTATTTACCGAGGGCGGAGTGCAGCATACTGCCCTGGCGCGCAAAAACACGTAGCCAGCACGCGGCTGGTTAGCCCCGCAACGGTGGGCGAGCATCCTCTGGGCGCACGCCTTCCGGCCGACCATGAGCTGGTGCCCGCCAGGGCTGCCTGCGTTCTGGCCGCTGCCGGTTTTGGTAGCGGCGGGTGGGGTTAAGCGCCAGCAGCCTACTCCGGAAGCTGCGCAGCTTACCGGGCCCGGGCTGGCCAGCAGCCCAGGGTATTTCGCAGGCGTGGTACTATCTTGCGCTAACTGTCGCATTCAGGCTTTGTTACTAGCTACCGCCTGATTTTCAATGGATAAGCCCAGCCGTTCCACCGTTCCTCTCATCGACCACCGTGCGGCCTTGCGCAGCCTGCGCGAGCGCGCCGAGCGCCGCCGGCTGGTGTCAGAAAGCTTGCCGCCTACTACTTCTGCCGAGGTGAAGCGCTTGGTGCAAGAGCTGCAAGTGCACCAGATAGAGCTCGAAATGCAGTATGAGGAGCTGCTGGTGCTGCAAGCCGAAGCCGAGCGTAGCCGGATGCAATATGTTGAGCTATACGATTTTGCGCCAGTAGGCTACTGTACCCTGGCCGCCAATGGCACGCTACTGCAGCTCAACCTGTGCACCAGCCAGCTGCTGGGCCAGGAGCGCCGGCAGCTGCTGGGCCGGCGGCTAGCCCTGTTTGTGGTGCCGGCCGAGCGCCACTTGTTTGCTGATTTTCTGAGCCAGCTCTGGGCGGCGCCAGGCCAGCGCCGCAGCTGTGAGCTGACCATGCGGGGCCCCCGGGAGGAGCTGTTTTATGCCCAGCTTGAGGGGGTAGCTACGCCCGAAAGCGACGACGAGACCCAACCTCCCAGCAGCTGCCGGCTGGCGCTGTTCGATGTGACGGCCCGCCGCCAGGCCACCGACCAGCTAGGGGCTAGCGAAGCGCGCTTTCGGGCCACCTTCGAGCAAGCCCGCGACGGCATGCTGCTGCTCGATAACCAGTGCTTTACTGATATCAACCCGGTGGGCTTGCACCTGCTGGGCATTCTCGACAAAAGCCAGGTGCTGGGCCGGCCGCTGGCGTCGTTCTGGCCCGAGATGCAGCCTAATGGGCGCCGCTCGCTCGATGTGCTCATGCAGTGCCTGCACACAGCCCAAACGCAGGGCTGGTGCCGCCTCGAATGGATGCGCTACAGCCCGGCCGGTGAGGAAATATGGGACGAAATGTCGTTTAACCCGGTAGTGGTCAATGGCTTGTCGCTGATGCACGCCTCGTGGCGAGATGTCACGGCCCGCAAGCTGGGCGAGCAGCTGCTGCAAGAAAGCGAAAGCCGCCTGCAATTGGCCCTAGCCGCCGCCAACACTGGGGTCTGGGCCTGGGAACCCGCCTCCGACGTGCTCTACCAAGACGCCCGCGCCCAGGAAATACTGGGCCTGGTGCCGCCCGAAGCCGACCGGCCGTTGGTGCCCTTTGCCCAGCTGCGACAAGCGCTGCACCCCACCGATGCTGCCCGTGTGGAAGAAGCCCTAGCCGTAGCCCAACGCGAACACTCGGTAGTAGATATAGAGCACCGGCTGCTGCGCCCCGATGGCAGCGTGCGCCACGTGGCATCTATGGGCCGCTTCAGCTACGACGAGCATACCGGGCAGCCCCTGCGCTTTGTGGGCCTGGTGCGCGACATCACGGCCCGCCGCCAAACCGAAGAAGCGCTCGGCTCCCGCAATCGGCTGCTAGGCAGCATCCTGCAAAACCTGCCGGTACTGGTGGCCCGCCTGGGGCCCGACGGCCGTTTCCGCGAGCACGTGGGCCAGGCCGTGGGCCGCATGCACCTGGCCGAAAACGAGCTGGTGGGCCAGCTAGCCGCCGAGGTGTTTCCGCACAGCGCCTCCCACGTGCAGCGCCTGCTGGCCGGCGAGCGTCATAACTACGCGGTCAACGTCTTATATAATGGGCAGCCGGTTCATCTGCAATGCTTTGGCTTTTTCGACGAAGTGCAGCAGGAAGTGGTCATCTTCGCTCTCGACATCACCGAGCCCGAGCTGCTGAAGGAAGAAACTACCCGCCTGCGCCTGCGCCAGCAGCAGGAAGTGCTCTCGGCCATTCTCAGCACCCAGGAAGAAGAGCGCCGCCGCATTGCCGAGGGCCTGCACAACGGCGTGGGCCAGCTGCTCTACGGCACCCGCCTGCACCTCGACACGCTGCCGCCCTCCGAGGGGGTGCGGGCCAGCCAGCAGCTGCTCAAAGAAGCCATCGAGGCCACCCGCAGCATCTCGTTTGAGCTCACGCCCAGCATCCTCGAAGACTTTGGGCTCGAAGTGGCCCTGCGCGAGCTGGTGAGCCGCATTCCAGCCAGCCTGTCGGTCGACCTGAACCTGCATGGGCTGGGCGAGCCGCTGCCGGGCCTGCTGGCCACGGCCGTGTACCGCATTGTGCAAGAGCTGCTCAACAACGTGATGAAGCACGCCCAGGCCCAGGAAGTGTTCGTGCAGGTATCGCGCGAAGAAAACCAGCTCCACCTGAGCGTGGAAGATGATGGCGTGGGCTTCGATGCGGGCGCCGAGAGCAGCCTGACCGGCATCGGCCTGGCTGGCATCCGCACCCGCGTGGGGCTGCTGGGCGGCACCATAAGCATTAATTCGCGGCCCGGCCGGGGCACCGGCTTTTTCCTGAATGTGCCCGTGCCGGCCGCCTAGCACCTGGGCAAACTATGGAGCAGAGTATCAATAGTATTAACAGGAAAAATAAGGATTTTTGGGGTGGATTTTGTGGAAGCTATCCCCTAGCTTTGTCTAACAAATTCATGCTTTAAACCTATTTGATTCCTGGGCTATGGGAATAGCTACTACGTTTACAGTGCATGTAAGTAGCCAGCACACCAACGCAGGGTTAAGCCTACGCGGCAGTTGCCACAGCACCACCGCGGCCCGGCAGCTAGAGCAGGCCATTGCCGAGCTGATAACCGCGGGCATGCCCTTCATCTGGGTCGATTGTCGCTACCTGCTTTTTCTGAGTTGGCACGGGCAGCGGGCCATTTTCAACGCGCATCAGCGGGCCCGGCAGGCGGGCTGCACCGTGTACTGGTGTGGGTTTTCGGCCTCGGTGCTCGGCCAGCTGGCCGATACCGGCCTGCACCTACTGCTCAACTTGCTGCCCGCTGGCGGCTACCAAGGCCCTAACGCGCTGCTGCAAGAAGCCATTCCGGCGGCCCTGCCCACCCGGTCGTTTAAGCAGTAGGTGCTTGCAGCGGCCCAAGGCATCGTTTAACCGGTCAGATGGCTTTCGGCCGACCGACCGGGCGAGCTCCGAGCCGCTGCAAGTTTGAAAAGTCTTTGAGCCGCCGCAGGCCGGCCAGGGCCTTGGCATCGTCGGGCCTGATGAGCAGTACCTTATTGTAGAGGGCGCGGGCCTCGGCCTTTTTAACTACGCGGAGTTTGTACGGGCTGCGCTCAAGGCCCGGGCTTTTTTGAGGCTGAGCTGCCAGTGGTACCCGCCGCGGCCGCAAAGGTCCCGCTAGCCCCACCCGAAGACCACATCTACTTCAAAGTCTAGTACCGGCTTGTGCGCGTGATGCCGGCCGATATCCTCTACATCGAGGGCCTGAAAGACTACGTGAAGGTGCGCCTGCCTAGCCAGCTGCGGCCGCTGCGCGCGCCCATTAGCCTGCGCAGCATGGAGGGAAAGCTGCCGGCCGGCAAGTTTATGCGCATCCACCGCTCCTACATCGTGGGGCTCGACCACGTAGCGGCCGTGGGCCGTTGCAAGTGCGCACCGAAACCTCGCCCGTAAGCGACGGCTACCGCGAAGCCGTCGCCCCTTTTTTGCCCGCTGGAAGTAGCCAGCTATCGCACTAAAAGGGAGCCTGGCAGCGGTCCGCTGCGTGATGGGGTGAGCAGCCAGCGATGCATTACCCCCTCTGCTAGCCTCGGGCCAGTGGTTGCGCTAGGGCGGCCGAGCACCCCGAATAGTGCAAATATCCCTTCGCCGGCTTAGCTTAGAATATTCGCTAGTATAGCCGTGTGATATGAATGTGTTTAAGAAGCTTTTTGCGCGCTTTAGTGCGGCTCCGGCCGTGCCAGCAGCGGCCCCGCCTCCCAATTGGCTGGAGGTAGATGGTCAGTTTGTAGACCTCAATGGCTTGGCACCCGAGCAGCTGGCCGCGCTGGCTGCCGACCTGCAGGTGCGTCGCCAGCAGCGCGAGGCCGAATTGGCCAGCTACCTGCACGGCCTGGCGGCCGAGCGCGAGCGCCTGCTGGCCAGCGCCGATGTGAGCCTGTGGGTGCTCACCCTCAAGCTGATGTTTGGGGAGGCGATGGGCCGCCGGGTAGCCATCCAGGATATTGGGCCGGGTATGCAGCTGCAGCACCTGATGCTCAGCTTTGGCGAGCCCACCCAAGTACTGGCCGAGGGCGGCGGTCTGGTCCTGCTCTATGGCGCACCGCCCGCCATCAGCTACTTTGAAATAGAAGGAGATACCATTGTGAAGGCCGCCATTGGCTGGCGGCCCGCGCTGCCCTTTGGATAGGGCAGCCGCTCAGAGCTGGTACCCTACAGCGCTGCCGTAGCAACAAAGGGCCTAGCTGCCTGGCAACTAGGCCCCTTGCTAAAGGTTTATAAGCTTACCGGCTTGTTAGGCGGGCTTCGCTTGGGCGGCTTTGTAGTGTACGGCGGGCAGCGCGCGCAGGCGCTCGGCGGCCTGCTCGGCGGTAATGTCGCGCTGGGCATTGGCCAGCAGCTCGTAGCCCACCATAAATTTCTTTACCGTGGCCGAACGCAACAGCGGCGGCAAAAAGTGCATGTGCAGGTGCCACTCGGGGTAGTCCTGGCCATCGGTGGGGCGCTGGTGGAAGCCGGCCGAGTACGGGAAGCTGATTTCGAACAGGTTATCGTACTTGATGGTGAGCTGGCTCAGGATGTCGGCTAGCCCGTCGCGCTCCTGGTCATTCAGCTGCGTGAGGTCTTGCACGGCGCGGCGTGGCAGCACCAGCGTTTCGAAAGGCCACACCGCCCAGAAGGGCACCAGCACTACCCAGGTATCATTCTCCACCACAAAGCGGGTCTTGGTTTTCTCCTCAATGGCGAGGTAGTCGCTGAGCAGCGTACGGCCGTTTTTCTCAAAATACGCCTTCTGGGCGCGGGCCTCCTTTGCGGGCAGGTCGGGCACGGTGCGCTCGCTCCAGATTTGGCCGTGGGGGTGGGGGTTCGAGCAGCCCATCACAAAGCCCTTATTCTCGAAAATCTGCACGTAGTTGATATTCGGGTCGGCCCCGAGCGTGCGGAACTCGTCGGTCCAGACATCTACCACGCGCCGGATTTCGGCGATGGGCATCTCGGGCAGCGTCAGGTCGTGGCGCGGCGAAAAGCAGATGACGCGGCAGTGGCCTGTTTCGGCTTCGGCGCGCAGCAGGCCGCCTTCCTCGTAGGTGCCGGGCTCGCCCTCGGGCAGCAGCGCCGCAAAGTCGTTGTCGAACACATACTGGTGCTCGTACTTCGGGTTGGTGATGCCGCTGGTGCGGGTGTTGCCGGGGCAGAGGTAGCAGGTGGGGTCGTAGGCGGGGCGCACCTCGGCCTGTTCTTTTTCCTGCTGGCCCTGCCAGGGGCGCTTGGCGCGGTGCGGCGACACGAGCACCCACTCATCAAGCAGCGGGTTGAAGCGGCGGTGGGGCTGCGAGGTAAGGTCCATGCTAATAGGTGTTTAAAGATAAAAGGCGGTTGTCAATGTGGCACCTGCCCGTTTTTCGTTCGGCAAGTTCCCGCAGAGGTTCGCAGTGGGAAAGCGCAGAGGTTCGCTGAGCGCTGACGGTACAACTCAGCGCACCTCAGCGTAGCACACTGCGAACCTCTGCGGGAACTTGCCGAACAGAATTCTTAGCCAGCAAGCTCTCCTACGCCGTCGGCTAAATTGGTTACGTAAGTATCGAGCTTCAGGCCCAGCTTTTCCTGGTAGCCCTTGGTCATAAAGTCGATAAAGGCATCCACTTTGTCGCTAGCCACCAGGTTGAGGGTGCAGCCGCCGAAGCCGCCGCCCATCATGCGGGCGCCGTAGCAGCCGGGGGCGCTGTGAGCCAGGCCTTCGAGCACGTCGAGCTCGGCGCAGCTCACCTGGTAGAGGTCGCGCAGGCCGGCGTGGCTGGCGTAGAGCAGCTCGCCTACCTCGGCTAGGGGCTTGCCTTCCACGAGGCGGGCGGTAAGCTCTTTTACGCGCTCGTTTTCTTCGACTACGTAGCGGCAGCGCTTCTCTACTACCTCGCCCAGCTCGGCTTTGGCCGCGTCGATGTCGGCCAGGGTGGCGTCGCGCAGGGACTTGATGGCCGGGTTGTGCTTTTGCATGATTTCCACCCCCCTAGCGCACTCCGCGCGGCGGGTGTTGTACTCGCTGTCGCCGAGCGCGTGCTTCACGCCCGAGTTGCAGAGCACGAGGCGCGCGTGGGTGGTATCGAGCGGAAAGTAGGCGTATTCGAGCGAGCGGCAGTCGAGCTCTACCACGTGGCCCGCGCGGCCGAAGAGGCTAGCAAACTGGTCCATGAGCCCGCACATCACCTTGGCGTACTCGTGCTCGGCCATCTGCGAAATCTGCGCTAGGGTCATCGTATCGAGCCCTAGGCTCAACAGGTGGTTGAGGCCCCAGGCCACGCCGCACTCGGCCGCGGCCGACGACGACAGGCCCGCCCCGCTCGGAATATCGCCCCCGAAGGCGCAGTCGAAGCCCGGCACCTGAGCGCCACGCTTGCGCAAGCCGGCCACCACCCCTAGCTGGTAGTTGGCCCAGTGCCCGCCGGGCAGCGGCGCAATATCGGCCACGGCCACCTCGTAGGTGGCGTCGAAGTCGAGGGCGACCAGCCGGATGCGGTCGGTACCATTGAGGCGCAGCGCAAACCGGATTTCCTTATCAATAGCCGCTGGCAGCACCAGGCCATCGTTGTAGTCGGTGTGCTCACCGATGAGGTTGATGCGGCCGGGAGCGCGCAGCAGCAAGTCGGGGGCGGCGCCAAAGCGCTGCTCAAAGGCGGAGGTAAGGGCGGAAGCGGTCATAAGTAGGGGCAAAAGTGGCGCATATTCCTGGCATACGCAGTTACGAACTAGGCAAACAAGGGGGACAAATTGGCTAGGCCAACCTTTTTACGGCTATTTGAGTAAGTCAGTGCAAGAAGCGGGCAAGCAGTGAAAGTTGCTGGTTGCGCTTCATATCTACTTCACTTTCTGATTATTCCCATGACTACTTCGCGACTTTCTCTGCTTATGCTATGCGCCGTGCTGGCCTCAACGCTCACGGGCTGCCAAGTGGCCGGTGACATCTTTAAGGGCGGCATGTGGATTGGGGCCATCGCGGTGTTTTTGGTCGTAGCCATTATCTGGTGGCTGGTGAGCAAAATGAGCGGTGGCAACGGTGGCGGCGGCACGTCTGTGTAGCCCGGCTAGCCCCAGCCTCAAGCAAAAAGGCGCGGCCCCCGCTTGGGAGCCGCGCCTTTTTGCATAAAAACCGGGCGTTAGGCCTGCTCGCTGCGCTTGGTGGGCATGGTGCCGATGATGTGGTCCCAGAGGGTGCTGCTGACGCCAAAGGCCACCTCATCCTGGCGGTAGTGGTGCTGGGCGTGGTGCGTCCACCACACTTTCAGGAAGTTTTTCGGCGGCGCATACATGTGAATGGCATAGTGCACAAACAAGTACATGGCGTAGCCGAAGGTGAAGCCCGACAGGATACCAAACGCCCAGGTGCCGAAGACAAACCGGAAGATGAAAAACAGCAGCGAGGCCACGAATACCGTCAGAATGGGCGGCATGGCTAGGCGGGTTTTATCCTTAGGATACTCGTGGTGCACACCGTGCATGGTGTACTGAAACTTGGCCCGGCCCGGCGTCGTGGCCGGAATGTGGTACACGTAGCGGTGCACCAGGTATTCGACAAAGGAGAACAGCAGCAACCCGCCCAAAAACAGCCCTAGCCCGGTCAGGCCCGCCACGAAGCCCCTAGTGATGCCATAATACAGGCTCAACAGCGCAGTGGCAATAAAGATGCTGACCGGCAGCGCAATGTGCGTGTGCGAGAGCCGCTCCAGCACCGGGTTTTTGAAGAGCTGGGCCGAGCCTTTATGCTTGGGCCGCACCGGCTGAGGGGCCGGGGCAACGGGAGTATCGGGAAGGATAGCCATACGAACGCCTGAAACTTAACTTAATATCTAAAAAACAGCTTATCTACAAAGTTACGCCCTAGCTGGTTTTGGTGCCGCCGCGGGCTAGGGCCGAAACCCGGCAGCCTCCAGCGCGGCGGCTACCTCGGCTACCTCACCGCCGGGGTGGCGCAGCCGCGCCTGGGCATAGAACCCCGAGCGGGCCTCCAGGGTTCGGGCCAGCCACTCGGCCAGGGCCTGCTGGGGCGTGGCGGCGGTAGCGGTGGCCGCCAGCAGCGGCCGGGTGGCGGCTTGGTTGCGGCGTGCCAGGCGGCGCAGCAGCTCGTGCGGCGGCACATCGAGCCACAGCACAAAGCCCGAGGCGTGCAGCACGGCCAGGTTGTCGAAAAAGCAGGGCGTGCCCCCGCCGGTGGCCACCACCAGCGGCTGGCCGGGCTGGCTAGCCACGGCCGCCAGGGCCGCTGCCTCGCGCTGCCGAAAGCCGGCCTCCCCTTCACTAGCAAAAATCTCGGGGATGGTCTGGCCCGCCTCGGCCACGATGCGGTGGTCGAGGTCGAGAAACCCCCGGCCGTAGTGAGCGGCCAGCTGGCGGCCCAGCGTGGTTTTGCCCGAGGCGGGCAGGCCGATGAGGTAGAGGTGGTTTGACAATGGGTGAGGGAGTGAATGAGCGAAGGGGTGGATGGGTGAATGAGTGAATGAATGGGTGAAGGCGCCTCGGATAGCCCTGGCTCAACAGTCACTTCCCCTTCACTCCTTCACTTATTTACCCACTGATTCTAACCCGTGGGTCGAGCAGCGCATACAGCATATCGACGGCGATATTAACGAGCACAAAAATGGCCGCCACGAAGAGCGTAGCGCCCATCACTACCGGAAAGTCGAGGTTCTCGACGGCGCGCAGCGTGGTGGTGCCCAGTCCTTTCCAATTGAAAATGTACTCGATGAAAAACGCGCCGGCCATGAGCGAGGCCAGCCAGCCCGACACGGCCGTGACTACCGGGTTCAGGGCGTTGCGCAGGGCGTGCTTCCACACCGTGCGGCCGGGGCTCAGGCCCTTGGCCCGCGCCGTGCGGATGTAGTCCTGGCTCAGCACGTCGAGCATAGAGGAGCGCGTGAGCTGCATAATGACGGCCAGCGGGCGCACCCCGAGCGCCACCGCCGGTAGCAGTAGGTTGCGCAGCACCAGGTGGCGCTGAGCGGTGAAAGGGTCGGTTTCGTAGAGCTGGCCAGTCAGGCTCAGGCCCGTCCAGTGGCTCCAGTAAAATCCGAAGCTGACCGCGATAAGAATAGCGGCTACAAACGACGGCACCGAAATGCCCAATACCGAAGTAGTTACGAGCGTGCGGTCGAGCCACGACTGCGGCCGCAGCGCCGCCGCCACCCCTAGCGCAATGCCGCCCACCGCTGCCAGCAGCATGGCCGCCAGTGCCAGCCACAGCGTGCCCGGAAAGCGGTCGAGCAAAATTGTGAGCACGTCCTGGTTGCTCTGAAACGAGCGGCGCAGATACGGCCACTTCAGCACCACGGCGCGCTGCTGGCCCAGCGGCAGCAGCGCCACGCCCCTATAGCGCGCCACCCCGGCCGAGTCGCGCCGGTGCACCCCGAGCGGCGAGGCGTCGTTGAGGTACCCTAGCAGGCGCGCGGGCAGGGGTTGGTCGAGGCCCAGGTCGGCGTTGATGGCCGCCTTGGTGGCCAGGTCGGTGCGCTGGCCGGCCAGCAGGGCGGCCGGGTCGCCGGGCAGCACATTAAACAGAAAAAAAACTGTGCAAGCCACGCCTACCAGCACAAGCAGGCCCTGACCCAGGCGGCGCAGAAGAAAGGAGAGCATAAGCTGTAGCGTGGACTTTCAGTCCGCGATTTGCAATAGTTGGGGCTCGCGGACTAAAAGTCCGCGCTACTCTTTTATTGAAGCGCTTTCTCGACCTGATACAGCGCCGGAATGTCGTGGTAGTGGTACTTGGCCACCACCGTGCCGTTGTGCAGCACCACCAGGCCAGGATTCGAGCGAATAACGGACTTGAGTACCGTGGCATCGGCAAAGGCGTAGGGCGTAGCCAGGTTCACGTCGTGCCGAAACGAGTCAAACTTGCCCGCCGCCGTGCTCGTGATGGTGAGCACCTCGATGTGCTTGCGCGACTTGCCAGCTTCTTCAAACAGCTTATTAAAATCGGAAAAGCGCTCGCGGTCGGCCTTGTTGGTATTCTGCACAATGAGCAGCAGCTTGTTGCCGGTCAGCACCTGCTTGGTAATGTCGTTGCCCTCGGGGTCGGTGATGACAAAGTCGGTGACGACGGGCGTCGATTGCAGCGGGTTGAGCACCGTCATGGTCTTGTACTTCCAGGTCGAGTCGGTCGGAAACTGCTCAGCCTCCATCGTTTTGCCAGCCCGCTCGAAGGTGTAGCGGTAGCGGGGCGCCTCGGCGGGTTTCATCAGCTGCCCGATGTTGTTGCCGACTTTATAGGGCAGGAAGTCGAAATACGGCAGGTGCCCCAGCGCCCGCACGCCAATGCCGATGGTCAGGGCACTGGCAAAAGTCATGGCCATGAGCGCCGCCGTACCACGCAAAAAGCTGTGGCGCAGGTGCTTCTGGTTGAAAAAAACCACCAGCCAGAGCCCTAGCAAAAACAGGTCTTTGAAAAACGACGTCCAGGGCTTGAGCTTGATAAAGTCGCCAAAGCAGCCGCAGTCCGTCACCTTGTTAAAGGCCGCCGAGTAGAAGGTGAGAAACGCAAAAAACACCAGCAAAGCGAGCAGCGCCAGCAGCGTTTGGCGCAGGTACCAGCGAATGAGCAGCGCCACGCCCAGTATCACTTCGAGCGAGCTAAGGGCGATGCTCAAAAACCGGCTGGCGTTGTGCAGCGGGTCAAACAGCCAGCTCAGGGCCGGCACGTCGGCGCTGAATACTTCGAAGTATTCTTCCAGCTTGTAGGCCGTGCCCACGGGGTCGTTGAGCTTCACGAGGCCCGAAAAAATGAACAGCATACCCAGCAGCGCCCAGCAGAGGCGGGTAACCTGGCGCATGGGTTGGGGAAGGGAAATCGGCATAGAGAAGGAAAGTAGGCAAAGGTCAGGAGCCTGGCTAGGCCCTTACGGGCGCGGCGCGGGGCTAGCCGCTTCTTCACGCAAAATGAGGGCAAACACGGCGTAGTTCAGCATGTCGCGGTAGCCGCCCTCCACGCTTTCACTTACCAGGGCCGCCCCCCCAATGTTTTCGAGCTGCTTGATGCGGTGCAACTTCATCAGAATGAGGTCAGTGATGCTGCTCACGCGCATCTGGCGCCAGGCCTCGCCGTAGTCGTGGTTTTTGGCCAGCAGCAGCTCGCGGTTCAGAGTGTTTTCGCGGTCATAGGCGGCGGCCACCTGCTCGGTGGGCAGGTCGAGCGGCGCGTCGGGGGCTAGCCGCAGCTGCATGAGGGCAATGAGGCAGTAGTTGATGATGGCCACGAACTCCTCGTCTACGCCGTCGGCAATTTTCTGCGTGCCCGTTTCCTGAATCGTGCGAATCCGGTTGGCCTTGATAAAAATCTGGTCCGTAACCGAGGGTAGGCGCAAAATGCGCCAAGCCGTGCCGTAGTCGTGGGTTTTGGCCAAAAACAGCTCGCGGCAGCGGCTCAAAATCAGGTCGTAGTGCGCGGGAGTAGTCAATGGGCGAATGAGTGAATGAGAGAATGGGCGCTGGGCGTCTTCGGCGGGAATCAACCCCCGCGCCAGATAGCCCGGCAAGTTCGCCCCAAGCGCCGGATATTTAACCCCTCGCTCTGCCTCCTGCCCATGCCCACCCACTTCAGCCATTCACCCATTCGGTCATTCACCAACTCGCTGCGCAGCCCCCACGGCCGCCTGCTCGACCTGCGCCAGCCGCAGGTGATGGGCATTCTCAACGTCACGCCCGACTCCTTTTACCCCGGCTCGCGGCTAGGTCCCGCCGACGAAGCCGCCCTGCTGCACCGCGCCGAGGCCATGCTGGCGGCCGGCGCGGCGGCCCTCGACGTGGGTGGCTACAGCTCGCGCCCGGGCGCCGACGACATCAGCCCCGATGAAGAAAAAGGCCGCCTGGTGCCGGCCATCGCCGCCTTGCGCCGCGAGTTTCCCGAGGCCTTTATCTCGGCCGATACCTTTCGGGCCAGCGTGGCCGCCGAGGCCGTGGCCGCCGGCGCCGACCTCGTCAACGACATTGGCGGCGGCACCCTCGATGCCGAGATGTTTGCCACCGTGGCTCGCCTGCAAGTGCCTTACTGCCTGATGCATATAAAGGGCACGCCCCAAACCATGCGCACGCTGGCCCACTACGACGAGGATATTGTGCTGACCGTCCTGCGCTTCTTTCGTGACCAGCTCGCCGCCCTGCGCCAGGCCAATGGGGGGCTAGCCCCCGCCGACGTGCTGCTCGACCCCGGCTTTGGCTTTGCCAAAACCCCCGTCCACAACCACGCCCTGCTGCGCCGCCTGCCCGAGCTGGCCCCGCTGGGCCACGGCCTGCTGGTGGGCCTCTCGCGCAAGGCTATGGTGTATAAGCCGCTCGGGCTAGGCCCCGAGGCGGCCCTCAATGGCACCACGGCCCTGCACGTGCTGGCCCTGCAGGGCGGGGCGCGCCTGCTGCGCGTGCACGACGTGGCCGAGGCCCGGCAGACTATTGCCTTGGTGAGTGCCAGTTGAAGATACCCGCAGCTTGCCTTGCCCACGGCCCGGCAAAGGCCGTTCTTTGCGGGGCCAACCGCGTTTCTCTTGTCACTCCCTTTTCCCTTTTATTTTCTGCACGTAGGGCTGGCCGACGTGGCCGACGTGCTGCTCGTGACCTGGCTGCTGTATCAGCTCTACAAGCTGCTGCGCGGCTCGGTGGCCCTCAACGTCGCGCTCGGGCTGCTGAGCTTGTACCTGGTGTATTTGGTGGTGAATGCGCTGGGGCTGGGGCTGCTCTCGGCCATCCTGGGGCAGTTTATGAGCGTAGGCGTGCTCGCCAGCATTATTCTGTTTCAGCAGGAAATCCGGCGGTTTTTGCTCAATGTGGGCAAGGTGGCGCTGGAAGGCGGTGGCCCGCTAGGGTGGTGGCGGCGGCCCAGCGCCCAGCCTAGCGGCGCGCCCAGCGTGGCGGCCTTCGTGGAGGCCGCTAAGAGCCTGGCCAGCAAGGATACCGGGGCGCTCATCTGCTTCACGTTTACCTCCGACCTGAGTTCCTACGCCGAATCGGGCGACCGCCTCGATGCCGAGCCCAGCAAGCGCCTGCTGCTGGCCATTTTCAACAAAACCTCGCCCCTGCACGACGGCGCCGTGATAGTAGCCCAGGGCCGCTTGGTGGCCGCGCGCTGCATCCTGCCCGTGAGCCAAAACCCCGAGGTACCCGCCGCCCTGGGCCTGCGCCACCGCGCGGCGCTAGGCCTCACCGAGGCCACCGACGCTGTGGTGCTGGTAGTAAGTGAAGAAACCGGCCAGATGAGCCTGGTGCGCCACGGCGAAATACACCGCGGCCTGGCCGCCGCCGAGCTCAAGAGCCGCCTGCAAGAGTGGCTGCTGGCGGCCCCACGCCCAGCGTAAGCCGGCTACTGCGAGCTCGTAGAAGAAAACAGCGTGGGCAGCAAAAAGCTAGGCCCCTCAAAGCTGGCGGCCGGGTGCAAGTCGAGCTGCCTTTCAACGCCGCTGGCGTGCAGCTGGCTGCGCAACGCTGGCGATATTCCGCACCAATGTAGCTGAGTGCCAGCCTCCCGGCAGGCCATCGTGGCTCGCAGCATGGCCTGCTGCCCCAGCTGGCTGAGGGTGTGCAGCCGCTGGCTATCTATCCAGGCCTGGGCGGGGTGGCGCTGCAGCAGCTGGTGCACCGTCTGGAGCAGGTGCGCGGCGTCGGCCGCGCTGGTGCAGCTGCCGCGCAGGCTCAGGCCCGCGCACTGGCGGTAGGTGCCCAGGTGAATGGTAAGGGTACGGGTAGGCAGGATAAGGAGGAAGAAGGCGTCATTCATAGCGATGTATAGAGCGGTGCCGCAAATATACAAGTGTGAATCAGGCGCTTAATTGGGCGTAAGACGGGTTTTATCTACGTATTTATACCTGTTTTTGCATTAGCTAAGGTGCCGGAGCGCTTGCTATTGCGCGGGCAGTATGGTTCAGCTACGTGTTTTTACCCAGTTGCGGGTTTTTGCGCAATACGCCTGCGAAAACCCGCAGAGGTGCTCCGTATTACTCGGTAATTATGTTGTAAATAAGGCACTTATTGGTAATAATGCCAGACACAGTAGGCTATTTAGCCGTTGCAAGGCCACGGTAGGTTTCCACTCTTTCTCTTCCATTTTTAGCCGCTGTTTTATCATGAAGCCGACTCTGAACTCCCAGCCCCAGGGCATTACACCGCCCATTGCACTTAAAACCCGCCCGGCCGCCCGCATTGGCGATGGCAGCCGCACCAGCCGCCGGGGCTTTGCCAGCATGGACCCCGCCGAGCAGCGCCGCATTGCCAGCGAAGGCGGCAAAGCCTCGCACGCTAGTGGCCAGGGCCATAAGTGGACGACCGAAGAAGCACGCGCTGCTGGGCGCAAAGGGGGCCTCACCAGCCGCCGCGGCCCTAGCCGCCCCACCGAAGGCAAAACCCCTGCTAAAGCAGCCAGGTAACCCGCACTTCCTGGCAGGCCCTAGCCGCTAAAAAGCCCGGCTCCTCGTCCGTAATGGGGAGGAGCCGGGCTTTTTAGTGGCTAGGGCCTGCCACGGGGGCCTAGTCGAGCAGGCCCTGGGTCACGGCCATGCGAATGAGGGCAGCCGTATTTTTGGTCTGCGTTTTTTCCAGAATATTCTGGCGGTGCGTTTCGATGGTGCGCTTGCTGGTGAAAAGCTTCTCGGCTATCTCATTGGTAGTGAGGCCTTCAGCCAATAGCTGCAGCACCTCGCTCTCGCGGCGGGAGAGGCGGCTGGCCTTGGTGGTTTCGTCGGGCTCGTCGTCCTTGGTCAGTACTTTGCGCAGCATGTTCAGGCCCAGGTCGCTGCACAAAAACTGGCGCCCCGAAATCACCATCTGGATACCCAGCAGAATTTCGTCTTTCTCGGCGCTTTTGAGCACGTAACCCGAAGCGCCGGCGTCGAAGAGCTGGCCGATGTAGCGCTCGTGGGCCAGCATGCTCAGAATGAGCACGCGCACCTGCGGATACTCGGCGCGCAGGCGCTGGGTAGTGGCTAGCCCGTCGAGCACGGGCATGTTGGCATCAAGCAGCACAACGTCGGCCGGGGCGGTGGGCAGGCGGTCAAGCAGCTCCTGGCCGTTGCTGGCCTCGCCCACTATCGTGATATTGGGCTCGTTGGCAAGCAGCGCCCGCAGGCCATCGCGGACGATAGTGTGGTCATCGACTAAAAAAATGCGGCTCATAGCGGCAGGAGAGTAGGATGAAGCGTATTCTACGGCAAACCGCCCGAACGCAGCTAACTGATTGGCTTTCTGTTGATGCAGCGATAGCCCTATTTCAGCACGCCCAGCTCGTGGCCTACCTTGGTGAAGGCCGCAATGGCCTTGTCGAGCTGCGGGCGGGTGTGGGCCGCGCTCAGCTGCACCCGAATGCGGGCCTTGCCCTGCGGCACCACGGGGTAGTAGAAGCCTACCACGTAGATGCCCTCGTCGAGCATCCTGGCCGCAAAGTCCTGGGCCAGCTTGGCATCGTAGAGCATGACGGGCACGATGGGGTGCTCGCCGGGCGTAATATCGAAGCCGGCTGCCGTCATCTTTTCGCGGAAGTACTTGGTGTTTTCTTCGAGCTGGTCGCGCAGCTGCGTGCTTTCGGTGAGCAGCTCCAGCACCCGCAGGCTGGCGCCTACAATGGCCGGGGCCAGGGTATTAGAGAACAGGTAAGGCCGCGAGCGCTGGCGCAGAATTTCGATAATCTCCTTGCGGCCCGAGGTGAAGCCGCCCATGGCGCCCCCTAGCGCTTTGCCCAGCGTGCCGGTGATGATGTCGACGCGGCCCATCACGTTGCGGTACTCGTGGGTGCCGCGCCCGGTTTTGCCCAAAAAGCCCATCGAGTGGCACTCGTCTATCATCACGAGGGCGTCGTACTGGTCGGCCAGGTCACAGATTTTATCGAGCTGCGCAATGGTGCCATCCATCGAAAACGAGCCGTCGGTAACGATGATGCGGTGGCGCATGCCCGCCGTGGCGGCATCCTGGAGCTGCTTTTCCAGGTCGGCCATGTCGTTGTGGGTGTAGCGGTAGCGCTTGGCCTTGCACAGGCGCACGCCATCGATAATGCTGGCGTGGTTGAGGGCATCCGAGATGATGGCGTCGCGCTCATCAAACAGCGGCTCAAACACACCGCCGTTGGCGTCGAAGGCCGCGGCGTAGAGAATGGTGTCCTCGGTGCCCAGAAACTCGGCTATTTTGGCTTCGAGCTGCTTATGAATGTCCTGCGTGCCACAGATGAAGCGCACCGAGCTCATGCCGTAGCCGTGCGAGTCGATGGTAGCCTTGGCGGCCTCAATCACGGCCGGGTGCGAGCTGAGGCCCAGGTAGTTGTTGGCGCAGAAGTTGAGCACGTCGCCCGCCTCCTGGGTGTCGATTTCGGCGCCCTGGGGCGAGGTAATGACGCGCTCCTTCTTATACAGGCCCGCGTCTTTGATTTCTTGTAGTTGGTGCTGAAGGTCAGCCTGGAGAGTGCCGTACATAAAAGGGTGGGGCTAGCGCGAAGAGATAGGCAGTTTACGATTTGAAGCCGGCCAGGGCTACGCAAGTCGTGAATGCGCACTACAAAGTTCGCCCTGGGGCCGCTAATTCTTCATCTTAAAAAACGCCTGCACACCTGCTCGGCCGCTGGCCATGAGCTCCTGCTTCTGGGCGCTGGAAATACGTTTTATCTTGGGGCTAAACCCGAGAAAGTTGATGCTAATGGTGCGTTGCCAGTCGGCAGGTTGCATGGGGTTCAAATTTTCGAGGGCCACGGTGTAGAGTGCGCCCACGTGAGAATTGAAATCGATGACGGCGTAGGGGGCTAGCTGCTGGCGGCCGGTGGCGGTGGGGTCGCAGGCTATTTGCTCGGCGCGGTCGAGGCGCAGGCCCAGGGTTTCGGGGTTGTAGGTGTTGCTGCGCACATCGGGGCTAGCGGTGGCAGCCAGGCTAGCCGGCAGGTAGCGCGGCTTGTCGAAGAGGTCGATGGGGTAGTTGGCCAGCAGGCCGCCATCTACCAGCACCTGCACGGGCTGGCCGGGCGCGGGCCGGCCTACCATTACGTTATTCTGGCCATCGAGCAGCACCGCCCGGAAGTAGAGCGGAATGCTCATGCTGATGCGCACGGCGTCGGCCACGCGCATGGTGGGGTTGGTTTCGTGGCTGAACACCTGTACGCGCTGGGTAGTGAGGTTGGTGCCGGTGGTGTAGAGGTCGCGGTAGCGGCCGGGCTGGGCCAGGGCCAGCGCGTGCAGCTCGCCCAGCGTGAGGTTGGGCTGCTGGGTTTTGCGGGCCACCAACTCGCTCGCTGAGGTAGCGCGCAAACTCGTCGCCGCGGTACCAGCCGTACTGCTTCACCAGTCGGTGGGTGCCGCCAAAGAAGATAAACCGGCCATCATTCAGCCGTTGCACCGGCGTGGCATTCACCACGGCCACAATCTCATCGGGCGAGTAGCCCACGGCCAGCAGCGCCGCCTGAATGGCGCCCGCCGAGGTGCCGCCCACGCGCTCGATGCGAGTCAGCACGCCCCGGCTTTCCAGCTCTTGCAAGGCCCCGCCGTAGGCAATGCCCCGGATGCCGCCGCCCTCCAGCACCAGGTTGCGGTAGGGCAGGGGGCTAGCCGCCGGAGCCTGGGCACGGGCGGGGCCGCCAAGCAGCACCAGGGTAGTAAGTAGCCAGAGCAAGCGGGTAGTCATTGGGGCAAAGATGCGGCTGGCCCAGCAGTCGTTGCGCCGCCGCCCAAATCCCGGCCCTAGCCCTGGCCGTATCTTTGCGGCACACAGCCTTCCCACCCCTCCCTACCCAGTTTTTGCATCTCAATGGAAACCACACCCGGCGACACTGCCACCCCTCGAACACCCGGTAACGTCCTCGTCATTGGTGCCTGCGGCCAGCTCGGGCTCGAGCTCACGGCCGCCCTGCGCCAGCGCTACGCGACCGAGGCCGTGGTGGCCGCCGATGTGCGCGCCCCCCAAGACCCGCAGGCGCTGGCCGGTGGCCCGTTTGAGCTGCTCGATGTGCTGGATAAGCCGCGCCTCGACGCGCTCGTGCAGCAGTATAAGCCGGTGCAGATATACCACCTGGCGGCCCTGCTCTCGGCCACGGCCGAGAAGGACCCGATGTTTGCCTGGAAGCTCAATATGGATGGCCTGCTCAATGTGCTGAACGCGGCCGTGCAGTACCAGGTGCCGCAGGTGTACTGGCCCAGTTCCATCGCCGTGTTCGGGCCCGACACTCCCCGCGAGCATACGCCGCAGCTCACGGTAATGAACCCCAACACGGTGTATGGCATCAGCAAGCTGGCCGGCGAGCAGTGGTGCGAGTGGTACCACCGCCACCACGGCCTCGACGTGCGCAGCCTGCGCTACCCCGGCCTCATTGGCTACAAGAGCCTGCCCGGCGGCGGCACCACCGACTACGCCGTGGATATTTACCACAAGGCCGTGGCCGGCCAGGATTTCGAATGCTTTCTGAAGCCCGATACCTACCTGCCCATGATGTACATGCCCGACGCCCTGAAGGCCACGCTCGACCTCATGCACGCCCCGGCCGAAAGCATCAAGGTGCGCACCAGCTACAACCTGGGCGCCATGAGCTTCTCACCGCAGGAAATCGCGACGAGTATCCGGCAGGAAATGCCCGGCTTTGAGGTCAGCTACAAGCCCGATGGCCGCCAGGCCATTGCCGACTCGTGGCCCGCCAGCATCGACGACTCGGCCGCCCGCCGCGACTGGGGCTGGCAGCCCGAGTTTGACCTGCCGAAGATGACGCACGACATGCTAGCCCACCTGCGCGAGCCGGTAGTAGCCTAGCAGTACTAGTGGGCTGCGCAGCTACAGCGGAAGCTCGGCCCGCAGTTGAGTCAGGATTTTTGCCCAGTTTTCGAGATACAGCATGTGGCCCTGGCCCGGCAGCGGGTGCAGCCGCGCCCTAGCCAGGCGGCTAGCCAGGTACGGAATATTGTCGGGCGCCCACACCCCATCGGCGGTGCCGTGCCAGAGGGTGGTGGGCGCCCGTACGGCCTCCATGCGGAAGCCCGGCGGCCGGCACCAGGCCTGGGCATCATCGTACACACCGCGGCCGGCGTGGGCAAAGCCCTGCACGGCGGCATCGCGCAGCAGCGCCCGAAACGCCTGGGTCACACGCGCTTCGGCGGGGTGCATAAGGCGGATAAACCAGCCGATGGTGCGGTCGGGGTGACGCGCCCATTGCCGGCTCAACCACAAAAAAGTGGTGCGGTTCAGCCACGGAAAGCTGAGCTGGCCCCACCGCAGGCCTTTCCACACCCGCGAGAGGTGGCGGTAGGCCGCGCGCTCGCCCAGCGGCAGGCAGGTGCTGAGCAGGTGCACTGCGGCCACCCGCTCGGGATACAGCGCCGCCAGCGCCAGGGCATGCACGCCGCCCACCGACCACCCCAGCACGCCCACCGGCCCAGCAATGCCCAAGGCATCGAGCACGGCCACCGTGTCGGCGGCAAACGACGGAAAGCTAAGGCGACGATACACGTCGCTGTGCCCCACGCCAGGCCGGTCGAGCGCCACTACCTGCAGCCCTAGGCTAGCCAGCAGGGCTGGCGCGGGCGGCAGCTCAAGGCTGCTGGAGCCAAAGCCGTGGTGAAACACCGCCACCGGGTGGCTGGGGTCGCCGTAGCGCGTGAGGCCCAGGCGGCGCCCATCGGGCAGGTGCACCACCAGCGGCTCAGGGTGGCCCGGGGTTTTGTCGGAAGCGCAGCTAGGGGCAAGCATAGCGTAAAAAGCGGCGGCTACTGCCCACCCAGCCGGCGCGGCCACCCTAGCAGCCGCGAGGTGAGCAGCGGCACCCCAAACGTGGCAATAGTGAGCACTGTGAGGCCAGCATCGGCGGCTTCGCTGTCGAGAAAGTCGCTGACCGGGTGGCCCGGCGCAAAGTGTTTGAGCAGCGACAGCACCAGCTTGAGACCCAGCACGCCTATCACTACGAAAGCCGCCGTTTCGAGAAAGGGGTACTTGCCCATCAGCCCCACGAAGGCCTGCGCCACCAGCCGCATGGCCAGAATACCGATAAACACGCCGGCGCAAATAAGAATCAGGTTGTTGCTAAACGCCACCACCGCAAACACGTTGTCGATGGAAAACGCCACATCCATCAGCTCTATGACGGCCACGGTGGCCCAGAAGGGGCCTAGCAGCCCGATGGTGCTGCGGTAGAGCCAGCTCTTTTGTTTATCGGGCCCGTGCTCTTCTTCGGGCTTGGTGGCCCGGAAATAATCGAAGCACAGATACAGCAGGTACAAGCCGCCCAGCGGCTTCAAAAACCAGAAGCCTACCAGGTAGGAGGCAAATACCAGGCATAGGCCCCGAAACAGGTAGGCGCCAAAAATCCCGTAGCGCAGCGCCTGCTTACGCTGCGCGGCGGGTAGGTCGCCCACCAGCGTGGCTAGCACGGCGGCATTATCCACCGAAAGAAGGCTTTCGATAACTATCAGATTACCAACTACCGCCAACGAAGGCAGCGGGTGGTCAAGAATGTCCTGCAGCTGGGCGTACATAGAATAAGTGCGCAGAATTTGGAGGAAGGGAAGAATAAATATTGCGCAGCTAATACCCGATTCGCGGTCCAGCTTCCTCTTTTTAACGTATGTGGCCCCAAAACTGCGACAAAATCCTGGCATCCGCGCATGATAGTGAACCCCATCCCGACTGGCTGGCAAATAATCTACCAACAGGCGCATGCCTTACTGGCGGCGCAGCTGGCCTGGCACTGGCCCCCTTTTTTGGCGGCCGACCGCTGGGTGGGCCTGCTGGCCGCTACCGCGCAGCACGACGATGAGCAGGAGGCCTGGCACGGGCGCGGCGGCCACCACGGCCTTACGCCGGCCGGTGCGCCAGCCAATTTTACGCAGGTGCCTTTTTCGATTGAGCAGGCTACCAATGTGCTGCACGCAGCCCGCTTTCAGGGGCGCTGGCGCAGCCTGCTCACAAGCCTGCACCTGAGCACCTTGTACGAGCCGCTGCGCGGCAGTAGCGACGATATCACAAGCTTTCTTGACGAGCTGCGCCAGCGCCAGCAACGCTGGCTCAAGGAGCTGAACCTAACCAAGGCCAAGGCCCACCAGGCCTACGACCTGTTGCACTGGTGCGACCGGCTTTCGCTCATTTTGTGCCGCAACGAGGTGCCCGAGATGGGCCGCGCGCTCGAAATTTATCCGGACCCGCTGGGCCATGGCCACCGCACCGCGCACGTGGTGCGCCAGCCCGATGGGCCCGGTACCCCCATCCGGATAAGCCCCTGGCCTTTTGCTGATAAAGAGCTGATTGTGACCGTGGAGGCCAAGGTATTGCACCAGTTGCAGTTTCGCGACGATGCCGAGCTGGCCATTGCCTTGCACTACTGCCCCACCCAAACGCTAAGCTGGACTTTACGGGCCGAGTAGTCAATTTACTCAGGCATTTTTCGGACATAATAGCGCGCCGCCCCGTATGGGTGCCTAGTACTTCGTGCCGAGCGGTGGCCGCGCAGCGGCTGGCCCGGCACCCTAACAGCTACCTGGATGGCGCGCTACAAATTTTCCGACATTCTTTCGCTGGTCAAGGCTACGGCCACCGAGTTCAGCAATAATAACGCCTTCCGCCACGCGGCGGCGCTATCGTACTACACCATTTTTTCGCTGCCACCGCTGCTGCTCATCGTCATCACCACGGCTAGCGCCATTTATGGTGGCGAGGCGCTCACGGGCCAGATTTATGGCCAGATAAAAGGGCTGGTAGGGGCCGATGCGGCGGCCTTCCTGCAGGAAAGTATTGCCAAGTTTACCTTGCAGCAGAAGGGCACCCTGGCTACCGTAATCGGGGTAGGCACGCTCATTTTTGCGGCCACCACCTTCTTTGTGACGCTGCAAGACAGCATCAACGACATCTGGAACCTGAAAGTAAAAACTGAGGGTATCGGCATCGGGCAGTACTTACGGCAGCGCGTGCTGTCGTTTGGGCTCATTCTGAGCGTGGCACTATTGCTGCTCACTTCCTTCGTAGTCAGCGCGTTGCTTAGCGTTTTTACGGGCTACCTGCAGCGGCTGCTGCCCGATATTGGCCTCATCGCCATCAAGCTGGTCGATGTAACTTTATCGCTGGTGGTTACTACGCTGCTCTTTGGCATGATTTACCGGTTTCTGCCCGATGCCATTATCCGCTGGCGCGATGTGGGCATTGGGGCGTTCATTACGGCCGTGCTGTTTATTTTAGGTAAGTACTTGATTTCTTTTTACATCTCGAAGTCGGACCCCGGCTCGGCATTTGGGGCAGCGGGCTCGGCTATTGTGCTACTGGTCTGGATTTACTATTCCTCGCTCATCGTGTTTTTCGGGGCCGAGTTCACGCAGGAGTTTGCCGATGCCTACGGTCAGAAGGTGCAGCCCCGCTCCTACGCCGTGCGCGTCGAGCTGAAAGAGATACCGGCCGGCGAGTCGGATGCCGAAAAGGCTACCGGCCGCCCGCCAAGCACTGGTAGCTGGGGGGGCTAGCCAAGCGGAGGCTATCGAATCTTGGCTACTATTGGATGAGAAGTAGCCTTGGTAGAGCGCTGGCGTAAAGTCAGATGTTGAAAGGCCGGCAGCTAGGATAACTCGCATATTAAGAGGCGTATAGCCACGGTCGGCCTCAGCGAAAGGGCGCTTGCCAGCGTCCTGGGGGCGTCAAAGAGCCCTTGCAACCAACGCAGGTCGGGTCAGAATCTTTACGCAGTCGGCTAGCCCCTTCGTGGCAGCGGCACCCTCATCTTATGCGTAAAGCTTTTACTCTTATTGCCTTGGCTACCTGCTCGGCCCTGGCCGCCCACGCCCAGCGGCCGGCGCTGCCCGGTGCGCCACAGCCCCCAACAAGCCCGGCACCAGCCAGCCCGGCGCTGCCGCCCATGCGCACGGCCGAGCTGCCTGCCGCCAGTGTCATCGGCCACCCCGGGGAGGTTATCGGCCAGACGTATAGTGTAGAAACGGTAGGGGGCACCCAGTTTAGCGGAATCCTGCGGGCGGCTAGCGAGGAAGCGTTGACTTTCGAAACCCGGGAGCTGGGCGTCGTCACGCTGCAGCGCGTCAGCATGCGCCAGCTTACGGCCCAGACGCCCGAGCAGGCGCGGCACGGCTTCGATTATGTGGGCAACAGCACGCACATGTTTCTGGCTCCTACTGCCCGCAACCTGCACCAGGGCGAAGCTGAGGCGCAGGTTATCAATATCTTCCTGGGCAGTATCAACTACGGCATTACCGACAATATTTCGGTAGGCCTGTTGGTGCCAGTTATCCCCTTCGTTGGAATACCTGCCGTGGCCATCACCCCCAAGGTGAGTGTGCCGGTAAGCGATAAGCTGCGGGTAGGCGCGGGGGTACTGTACGGCTTTACCACGGGCGTCTTTGGTAGCCAAACCGAGAGTGGTGGCCTGGGCTACGGGCTAGCCACCTACGGCACGGCCGATACCAACCTCACGCTCGGCCTGGGCTACGGCTTTGCCGGCGGCAGCGTCGGTAGCTCACCGGTAGGCGTGCTAGGAGCCAACGTGCGGCTGTCGCGCCTGTTCACACTGGTCAACGAAACCTATGTGGCCGGCTTCAACAATGGCGGCGGCTTTGGGGGGCTAGCGGGCCTGCGCTACGCTACGCCCCGCTTTAGCGGCAGCCTGGGAGCGCTGTATTATAACTCGCGCAACGGCAGCGGCCTCTACCCGGCTTACCTCGACGTGGCCTTCCGCTTTGGCAAAATAAAGCTGCGGTAGCGGCTGGTTATCAGCCGTTTCAGAGAAGGCGGTTGCGCGCTAGGCCGCCTCGGCCTTCTCCTTGTTGGCTAGTTGGCCGCAGGCAGCGTCGATGTCTTTGCCGCGGCTGCGGCGGATGTTGGTTTGCACGCCGCGGTCGGCCAGGTATTTGTGAAAGGCCGTGATTTTGTCGGCCTCCGCGTTCTGGTAAGCCGCGTTCTCGATGGGGTTGTACTCGATGAGGTTAATCTTGCAGGGCAGCCACTTTGAGATAGTGTATAGCTCGGCGGCATCCTCTAAGCCATCGTTAAAATTCTCGAACACAATGTATTCGTAGGTGACTTTGCGGCCGGTTTTCTGGTGGTAGTACTGCAGTGCATCCTTGAGGGCCGCCAGCGAGTTGGCCTCATTGATGGGCATAATCTCGTTGCGCTTGGTGTCGTTGGGCGCGTGCAGGCTCAGGGCGAGGTTGGCTTTCACGTCATCGTCAGCCAGCTTCTTTATCATCTTGGCGATGCCGGCCGTGCTGATGGTGATGCGACGCGGAGCCATGTTGAGGCCATCGGGCGCCGTGATGCGGCGCACGCTTTCCACCACGTTGGCGTAGTTGAGCAACGGCTCGCCCATGCCCATGTACACGATGTTGGTGAGCGGCGTGCCGTACTGCGCCTCGCACTGCTCCCGGATGCGCACCACCTGGTCGTAAATCTCGGCCGCGTCGAGGTTGCGCTTGCGGTCCATGTAGCCGGTGGCGCAAAACTTGCACGTGAGCGAGCAGCCCACCTGCGACGAGATGCAGGCCGTCATGCGCGTGTCGTGCGGGATGAGCACGCCCTCCACAATGTTGCCATCGTGCAGCCGAAAGGCCGACTTGATGGTGCCATCGTTCGAGAGCTGCTGGTTTTGCACGGCCACGCCGTTTATCACGAAATGCCGGGCCAGCAACTCGCGGGTGCTCAGCGAGATGTTGTTCATTTCCTCAAACGAGCCAGCCGTGTTTTTCCACAGCCACTCCGTCACCTGCTTGGCGCGAAACGGCTTTTCACCGTGCTCCACCATGAACGCCTTGAGGTCGTCGGGCGAGACTTTGCGGATGTCGCGTTTAGCGGGGGCGAGTTCGAGTTCCAGTAACATAGTGCAAAGATACAAACAGCCAAAGCGTTGGGTTCCCGTTTGGTAGGAGGGCTAGCTACTTTGTGCGTTGCGGCTTAGGTGATAAGCTAAACGTTACGGGCACTGTGTACCCGCAGGTAACAGGTTTGCCAAATTGCAAACAAGGCTTAAATCGAGGCAAGTTGCAGACCGCTTGCACAGCAGCGGCGTCACAATCGGGGCGAAATCCTCTCCAAATGCGGGTATCCGTAACTATCCCCTGCGGGGTGATGGTAAAACCAACAAATACCCGGCCTTCTGCCCGCGCACGCTTGGCTTGGGGCGGATAGACAAGTCGCTGTTGCACCGCTGCGACAATAGCTGCCCCACCGCCGCCACTTAGCAATTCCGGGCTTCTTTCAACTGGGTCAACGATAGTGCCTGAGGCTGTTTGAGCTAAAACCAAGTTGCTGGCAAGAGCAAAGCTGCTGGTAAGCAGCCATCCAATTAGGTGTCGCATAAGAACGTTAGACAGTTGTTCTTACGCAGATGCCAGATACTCTAAGAATACATAAACTGGCCAATTACAAGCTCAACACCACTGAATAAAATTCCGGCAAAAGTGGCTGCACTCAGCCAATCCTCATTTGCCGCCGCCTATCTTCGCTACTATAAACTTTAGGGGTGCTTTGCGCGAGCAAGGCTGAGACGATACCCTCCGAACCTGAACCAGGTAATGCTGGCGAAGGGAAAAGTACTGGACCGCTTTGCGGCTGCCTTACGGGGCTAGCCGTGGCTGGCGCCGCCTATTGTTTAGGACCTTTCCATTGCCCCAGCTAATTTTAGTTGCATGGTCTGCTACGTAAACAATTCAGCCCACGAAGCCACTGAAAACCAGCCGCTCGCCGAGCTGCTGACCGCCCTGGGCCAGGCCCAGACGCGCGGCCTCGCGGTGGCCGTCAACGACACCGTGGTACCTCGCGCCGAGTGGGCCAGCCACGCCGTGCAGCCCCACGACCGCATCCTGCTTATCCGTGCCACCCAGGGGGGCTAGGCGCGTGCCAGCCTCTTTTCTACCCCATCCAGCCCACGATGAAGAAAAAAGACCAAGCCCCCCAGCAGACGCTGGTGGAGCGCCAGCCCCTCACCGGCTCGCGCAAGATTTATGTGCCGGGCAAGCTCTACCCCAATATCCGGGTGGCGATGCGCGAAATCGCGCTGGCCGACACCGAGCGTAAGTTCGATTTCGGCTTCCCGTCGGAGCAGAACGCGCCCGTGACGGTGTACGATACCAGCGGCCCCTACACCGACCCTAGCGTAGCCATCGACCTCAAAAAAGGCCTGCCGCGCTTGCGCGAAAGCTGGATTCTGGAGCGCGGCGACGTGGAGCAGCTAGCCGGCACCACCTCCGACTACGGCCAGCAGCGCGCCGCCGATAATAGCTTGGACCACTTGCGCTTCGAGCACATTGCAGCCCCGCTGCGCGCCAAGCCGGGCGCCAACGTAAGCCAGATGCACTACGCCAAAAAGGGCATCATCACGCCCGAGATGGAGTACATCGCCATCCGCGAAAACCAGCGCTTCGACGAGCTGCCCGCCGATGACCCGCTGCGCACGCAGCACCGCGGCCACAGCTTCGGGGCCAACACGCCCGAGGGCCATATCACGGCCGAGTTTGTGCGCCAGGAAGTGGCCGCTGGCCGGGCGGTTATCCCTAGCAATATCAACCACCCGGAGAGCGAGCCGATGATTATTGGGCGCAACTTCCTGGTTAAGATTAATACCAACATTGGCAACTCGGCCGTCACGTCATCCATTGAGGAAGAAGTAGATAAGGCCGTGTGGAGCTGCCGCTGGGGTGGCGACACGCTCATGGATTTGAGCACGGGCAAGAACATCCACGAAACCCGCGAGTGGATTATTCGCAACTGCCCCGTGCCGGTGGGCACGGTTCCCATTTACCAGGCCCTGGAAAAAGTAAACGGCAAGGCCGAAGACCTGACCTGGGAGCTGTTCCGCGACACGCTCATTGAGCAGGCTGAGCAGGGGGTGGACTACTTCACCATCCACGCGGGCGTGCTGCTGCGCTACGTGCCCATGACCGCCAAGCGCGTGACCGGCATTGTGTCGCGCGGGGGCTCCATCATGGCGAAGTGGTGCCTGGCGCACCACAAGGAGAGCTTCCTCTACACGCACTTCGAGGAGATTTGCCAAATCATGAAGGCCTACGATGTGGCCTTCTCGCTGGGCGACGGCCTGCGCCCCGGCTCCATCGCCGACGCCAACGACGAGGCGCAGTTTGCCGAGCTGGAAACGCTGGGCGAACTCACCAAAATTGCCTGGGCCCACGATGTGCAGGTGATGATAGAAGGCCCCGGCCACGTGCCCATGCACCTCATTAAGGAGAACATGGACAAGCAGTTGAAGGAATGCCACGAGGCGCCCTTCTACACGCTAGGGCCGCTGACTACCGACATTGCGCCGGGCTACGACCACATCACCTCAGCTATCGGCGCCGCTATGATTGGCTGGTTTGGCACGGCCATGCTCTGCTACGTGACGCCCAAGGAGCACCTCGGCCTGCCCAACAAGCAGGACGTGAAAGACGGCGTCATCGCCTATAAAATCGCCGCCCATGCCGCCGACCTCGCCAAGGGCCACCCGGGCGCGCAGTACCGCGACAACGCCCTGAGCAAAGCCCGCTTCGAGTTCCGCTGGGAAGACCAGTTCAACCTCTCGCTCGACCCCGACACGGCCCGCGAGTACCACGACGAAACCCTGCCCGCCGAAGGCGCCAAGGTCGCCCACTTCTGCTCGATGTGCGGCCCGCACTTCTGCTCGATGAAAATCACGCAGGAAGTGCGCGACTACGCGGCTAGCCAGGACCTCACAGCCGCGCAGGTGCTGACCGAAGGGCTGCGTGAGAAGTCACGCGAGTTCGTGGAGAAGGGCAGCGAGATTTATCTGTAATCGTCTGTCATACTGAGCTTGCGCAGCATTTTCTCACGCCAAAACAAGCTCGTTCGAACCTGATAAGAGGCTGCGGAAGCTCAGTATGACAGATAAATAGTAAAAGTGACGCCTCATGCCTACCCCCCGCCCCTACGCTCTCACCATTGCCGGCTTCGACCCTAGCGCCGGTGCCGGTGTGCTGGCCGATGTCAAGGCAATGGAGGCTAGCGGGGTGTATGGCCTGGCGGCCTGCACCGCCCTCACGGTGCAGAACGATGTGGCTTTTGAGCGAGTGAGCTGGGTGGGGCTGGCCGATATTCAGGACCAGATTCAGCTCCTCTTGGTACGCTTCTCGATTCGATTTATCAAAATCGGGCTAATTGAAAGCTTGCCGGTACTGTTGGCGTTGATTCAGTGGCTAAAAGCCTATCAACCAGCCGCGCGCATCATCTGGGACCCGGTGCTGAAAGCCACGGCCGGCTATGAGTTTCACGCCCAGCCCGATGCTGCGCTACTCCAGGCCATCTGCTGTGAGCTGGCGCTCATCACCCCCAACCAACCCGAGGCGCTGCGGCTCCTCCCTGCCGCTAGACCCGAGGTGGCAGCTGCGGCGCTGGCCGCCTGGTGCCCGGTGCTGCTGAAAGGCGGCCACGCCGAGGGCGACTTTGCCACCGACGTGCTGCTCATGCCCGAGGTGCGCCACACGCTGGCTAGCCCCCGCCTGCCGCGCGGCGAGAAGCACGGCAGCGGCTGCGTGCTTTCGGCAGCCATTCTGGCCCGGCTAGCCTTGGGCGATTCCCTGCCCGAAGCCTGCCGCTTGGGCAAGGCATACACGGCCGCGTTTTTGGGCAGCAACGACACGCGGCTAGGGTACCATTCTATAGCTAAAAACCATGACAATTAGCAACCTGCACTACATCACTACGACCGCCCAGGCGGCCGAGCTGGCCTGCCGGGGCGGCGTGCGCTGGGTGCAGCTCCGCGTTAAAAATCTGCCGGCCGCCGAGTGGCGGCAGCGCGCCCTCGACGTGCAGACCGTGTGCCGCCACCATGGCGCCACGTTCATCATCAACGACAACCCAAAGCTCGCGTTGGAAATCGGAGCCGATGGCGTGCACCTGGGTAAACAAGATATGGCACCCACCGAGGCGCGCGCCTTACTGGGGCCGCAGTTCATTATTGGCGGCACGGCCAACACTTTTGCCGATATCGAGGAGCTAGTGGCCGCCGGCGTCGACTACATCGGGCTAGGGCCGTTTCGCTTCACTACCACCAAAGAAAAGCTGAGCCCGATACTGGGCCTGGATGGGTACGCCGAAATTATGGCGCAGTACCGGGCGGCGGGTTTCACGACGCCGGTTGTGGGCATCGGGGGCGTCGAGCTAGCGGATATAGCGGCGCTAGTGGCCGCCGGCCTGCATGGGGTGGCCGTGTCGGGAGCCATTGGTGGCGCGGGTAGTCCTACGGAGGCCGCCCGGCTTTTTGTGAAAGAATTATCTGGCACTCAGTCAATAGCAAGCTTATGAAAACCCAACCGCTGGTAATTGCCGGCCGCACCTTCACCTCGCGGCTGTTCACGGGTACGGGCAAGTTTAGCTCGTCGGCCCTGATGGAAGAGGCGCTGCTAGCCTCGGGGTCGGAGCTGGTGACGGTGGCCCTCAAGCGCGTAGATGTGGCCGATGCCGACGACGATATCCTGCGCCACCTCGGCCACCCGCAGTTTCACCTGCTGCCCAACACCTCGGGGGTACGCACGGCTAAGGAGGCTGTTTTTGCCGCCCAGCTCGCCCGCGAGGCGTTGGAAACCAACTGGCTTAAGCTCGAAATCCACCCCGACCCCAAGTACCTGCTGCCAGACCCCATCGAGACGCTAAAAGCGGCCGAGGAGCTGGTGAAGCTGGATTTCGTGGTGCTGCCCTACATCCACGCCGACCCGGTGCTGTGCAAGCGCCTCGAAGAAGTTGGCGTGGCCGCCGTGATGCCGCTAGGGTCGCCCATTGGCTCCAATAAAGGCTTACTCACCAAGGAATTCCTGGAAATAATAATTGGCCA
Source organism: Hymenobacter sp. BT559 (assembly GCF_017571525.1). GTDB lineage: Bacteria > Bacteroidota > Bacteroidia > Cytophagales > Hymenobacteraceae > Hymenobacter > Hymenobacter ginsengisoli. Next base: position 601,838 of record NZ_JAGETY010000001.1, read on the forward strand.
AAGCAAGGTGCCGGTGGTAGTTGATGCCGGCATTGGCGCGCCCTCGCACGCCGCCGCTGCGCTGGAAATGGGCGCCGATGCGGTGCTCGTGAACACCGCCATTGCCGTGGCCGGGCAGCCGGTAGCAATGGCTAGGGCCTTCAAAATGGCGGTGGAAGCTGGCCGCTTGGCCTACGAGGCGCGGCTAGCTGCGCCGGTGGCGCATGAGGCCGTAGCTAGCTCGCCGCTCACCGCGTTTTTGGATATGTAAACGTCTGAAAACGGTCGTCATGCAGCGCGCAGCGAAGCATCTCGCGTGCGCTCGCTAGGGATACTACTCCAACGAAGCGGGCGAGATACTTCGCTGCGCGCTGCATGACGACCGGTTTAAGGAAAATCAATACAAACAATGAGCTTTCGCCCCGTTTTTGAAGCCCACCCGTGGGACGATGTCAAGGCCAGCATCTACGCCAAAACGGCGGCCGACGTAGCGCGCGCCCTCGCCGCGCCACGCCGCACGTTGGAGGACTTCAAGGCGCTGATTTCGCCCGCCGCCGCGCCCTACCTGGAGCAGATGGCCCAAGCTAGCCACCGCCTCACGCGCAACCGCTTTGGCAACACCATGCAGCTCTACGTGCCGCTGTACCTGAGCAATGAGTGCCAGAATATCTGCACCTACTGCGGCTTTAGCTTAGATAACAAGCTGAAGCGCCGCACCTTGAGCAGCGTAGAAATGCTGGCCGAGGCCGCCGTGCTCAAGCAGTGGGGCTACGACCACGTGCTGCTCGTGACCGGTGAAGCCAACCAGACGGTAGGCGTCGATTACCTGGAAAAAGCGCTGAAAACGCTGCGCCCGCACTTCGCGCACCTCTCGATGGAAGTGCAGCCGCTCGACCAGGAAGACTACGAGCGCCTCATCCCCGAAGGCCTGAATACAGTGCTCGTGTACCAGGAAACCTACCACCAGGACGATTACAAAAAGCACCACCCCAAGGGCAAGAAGTCAAATTTTCACTACCGCCTCGACACGCCCGACCGCCTGGGCCGGGCCGGCATCCACAAAATGGGCTTAGGCGTGCTCATCGGCCTCGAAGACTGGCGTACCGACTGCTTTTACACCGCCCTGCACCTCGACTACCTCGAAAAAACCTACTGGCAAACCAAGTACAGCCTCTCCTTTCCGCGCCTGCGGCCGGCCGAGGGCCTGCTCCAGCCCAAGGTCGAGATGAGCGACCGCGAGCTGGTGCAGCTCATCTGCGCCTACCGCTTGCTCAATGAGGAGGTCGAATTATCGCTCTCCACTCGCGAAAATCCGGCCTTCCGCGACCAGGTTATCAAGCTGGGCATCACCAGCATTAGTGCGGGCTCTAAGACCAATCCCGGCGGCTACGCCGTGGCGCCCGAGTCGCTGGAGCAGTTTGAAATATCAGACGAGCGCAGCCCGGCCGAAATAGCCGCCATGCTGCGCCGCCAGGGCTACGAGCCGGTGTGGAAAGACTGGGACGCCGCGCTGGCCTGAGCAACCAGCTCGCGCCAGGTTGCCGCTGGGTTGGGGCTTTGCCAGATGCTACCCAGCACGGCCGCGCCCGCAAAGCCCGCCTCCCGCACGCGCGCCACGTTGCCCGCCGCTAGGCCCCCTAGCGCCACCACTTGCGGGCGGTAGCCGGGGCGCACGGCCAGCTTGTGCAGCACGGCTTGCACCTGGGCCAGGTCGAAGCCGCTAGGGCAGCCTTCCTTGCTGATGCTGTTGAAAATAGGACTGAGCGTCACGTAATTGTAGCGCCGCCGGTGCTGCTGCACCTCGGCCAGCGTGTGCAGCGATGCCGACACGCTGAGCCCGCCCAGCCCCCGCAGCAAGCGCGCCAGGCCGGGGGCGCGGCGGGCCGCTTCGGTGAGGTGAATGCCACCCAGGCCGTACTCGTGCGCCAGGTCGTAGTGCGAGTGAAGCACCAGCCGCGGCCGGTACTGGGGCTCGATGGCTTGCACGTAGTTGGCCAGCTCGACCCGCGACCAGCCGGGCTTGCGCACGTGCAGCCGTTGGAGGTTGGCGGCAAATAGCTGGGCTAGCCAGGGCAGCTCAACCGTTTCATCGTGGGGCGTAATCGCGAGCAGGGAGAACATAAGGCGATTAGCTAAAGTGAGCGGCGAGCTCGGGCGGCAGGGCGCGCAGCTTGCGGGTGTTGTAGTCAAAGCACAGCATGCCGGTTTTGGCGCGGGCTATTTCTTTACCTTGTTGGGTTTTAGCATGGTACACAATATCAAATCCATACTTATTCTGGTCGTTGGCGGCTAGCTCAATCCGCAGCACATCGCCGTGAAATGCCTCGCCTTTGTACTCTATCGCCACATCGACCATGATGAACCCCAGCTGGCTAGCCCCATCAAACTCGGCCACGCCGAGGCTAGCCAGGAACTGCACCCGCGCCTCGTGCAGGATGCTCAGCAAGGCATCGTTGCCGAGGTGAGCGCCGTAATTAAGGTCGGTGATGCGGACCGGAATCTCCACCGCAAAGCCAAAGCTTTCGGGCAAACTTACTTTTACGCGGGGCATTTTTTCAGTGAACAGTTAGGAATGAGCAGCGAGCAATTGGATACCGGGTCAAAAATAGAGGTGCGCACCACCGCCGACGGTTCGCCCACGCTCTACGTGCCGGCGCTGGATGAGCATTACCACTCGCGGCACGGGGCGGCGCAGGAGTCGTGGCACGTGTTTATCGAGGCGGGGTTGCGGCCACTGCTGGCGGCGGGGCTAGGGCAGACCCAGCCGCTGCAGTTGCTGGAAGTGGGCCTGGGTACCGGCCTCAACGCCTTGCTGACCCTCGAAACTGCGCAGCAAGCTGGTGCAGCTGTGACTTATGATGGCTACGAAACGCTACCGTTGCCCACCGCTGCCGTGGCGGCTCTAGCTCCGCAGTGGGCAGATTCTCTCAGGCTGCGCGCCGCTTTTACGCGTCTGCACGCCGCGCCCTGGAATGAAGCGCTAGCCCTCACGCCCTTGTTCAGCCTCACCAAGCGGCTGGCCGAAGTGCAAGCCGCCGACTTGCCCGCTAGCCGGTACAACCTGATTTATTTCGACGCCTTCGCCCCCGAAAAGCAGCCCGAGTTGTGGACCGAAGCCATTTTTGCGCAGCTTTACGCCGCTGCCGCGCCCGGCGCGGTGCTGGTGAGCTACTGCGCGCAGGGCCAGTTCCGGCGCAACCTGCGGGCCGCTGGCTGGCTCACCGAAAAGCTGCCCGGCCCGCCCGGCAAGCGCGAAATGACCCGCGCCCGCAAGCCTACGGCAGGTAGTAGCGCGGACTTTTAGTCCGCCAGTATCAGCCGCTTTCACTCGCGGACTAAAAGTCCGCGCTACTTCCAACCAGTTATGGCTACCGACTCCACCATCGAAATCTATTGCCCGCACTGCCACTGGGAGCCCGACGGCGGGCCGCACTGGCAGTGCCGTTGCGGCCACGTCTGGGACACCTTTGGAACCGCCGGCACCTGCCCGCAGTGCCACTACCGCTGGGCCGTGACGGCCTGCCCGCCCCAGCCCGGCGGCTGCGGCGTTACCTCGCCTCACATCGACTGGTACCACGGCCTGGAGGCGCTCATCGAAGAGCTAGTGGAAGAAGCCATACCCGCGCCCGCCGCCGTAGGTTGCACCCCGCATGAGTCGTAAATTTCTCGAAACCGAAAGCCCCGCCTGGGTCACCGAGGGCCTCATTACCGAGGCCCAGCGCGAGCGCCTGCTGGCCCGCTACCCCTCCGATGCCGTGCAGGCCGTGGGCCTGCTGCCGCTGCTGGGCAGCATCTTGGTGGGCCTGAGTGCCCTGAGCGTAGTAGCCGCCAACTGGCAGCGCCTGCCCACCCAGCTGCGGCTAGGGTTGCTGCTGGGTAGCCTAGTAGCCGCCTACGCGGGCGGCGAGTACTTTTTGCGGCGCGGCAACCGCCGGGTAGGCCACGGCCTTATTGGGCTGGGGCTGGTGGTTTTTGGGGCTAGCATCATCCTCACCAGTCAGCTGTATCAATTGGTGGGCTACGACATCAGTGGCCTACTGGCGTGGGTGGTAGTGGGCGTGCTGCTGAGCTATCTGTATACTAGCCAGAGCCTGGTCTTGCTGCCGATACTTATCGGGGCGGCAGTGCAAACCTATTGCACCCAGGCGCTGGGCATTTTCAGCTACACCATTATGGCGCTGGTGGCGCTGGGCAGCGGCTACCGCTGGTGGCGGCGGCCCGATACGCTGGTGGCCTCGGTGCTGGCCGTGGGGCTGCTGTGGCAGGCGGCGCTGTGGGTGGCGCTCTCGCACAGCAAAATCACCTGGTTTTTCATTCCCGCCATGCTCGTGTACGCGGCCGGCGACTGGCACCGCGACCGCCCGGCGGCCCGTGCGCTGCAAGGCCCGCCGCTCGTGGCGGCTTACCTGTTTGCGCTGGGGCTAGCCCTGTTTGGCGAAACCGACCAGTACGCTGGGCTGCTGCGCCCGCCCGTGCTGGCCTACCTGGGGGCGCTGGCGGCGGTTTTTGCCCTATCGGTGGCCGGCAAGCGGCAGCAGGGCCGACTAGCCTCGCTGCCCGATTGGCTATTGCTATTGCCGGGCTTTTACCTGCCGGGCGGGCTGCCCCTGGCCATTGCCACGCTGATGGTGCTATATGCCCACGCCGGCTCGGTGCTGGCCCGCGCCCACCGCTCGGGCGAGGCCGAGCAGCTTACGCTGGGCACGGTGCTCTTCGTAATCGCCACGATGGTCGCCTACTTTAAGCTCACCTGGGCGTTTCTCGATAAGTCGCTGTTTTTCCTCATTGGCGGCGTGCTCTTGCTCAGCCTGAGCTGGTACCTACGCCGCCGCAATGCCCAGCGCCTGGCCGCCGGCGTGGCCTCGGTGGCTTCGCCCGGCAGTGCGGCTGCTAGCCCCCCTTCGCCCCCCAAGCCACTTGCCTGATGCCCACCCGCCATACTCCTTCTCACCGCCTGTTGCTGCGGCTGCTGGTGGCGGCCCAGGTGCTCTACGTGCTGGGCGTGGCCGGCGCGGGCTACGCCACCACGGCCTACGGTCAGCATATCGCGCTGGCTACCACGCCCGTCGATTTGCACGGCTTGCAGTACGAAAGCTTTGTGCGCCTGCACTATACTGCGGCCGAAGCGCCGCTCACGGCCTGGCGTGGCCCCGCGCCGCCCCAGCGCCGCCAGGCCGTGTACGTGCTCCTCACCACCGCCCCCGACAGCCTAGCCAGCGTGGCCGGCGTGTATGCCCAGGAGCTAAAGCCCGCCGCCGGCCAGGCCGTGCTGCGCGGCTGGGTTACCGATGTATACGCCCATACCCTGGGGCTGCGCTACAACCTGGAGCGCTACTACGTGCCCGGCGACAGCCCCTTGCGCCTCGGCAAAACCGGCCCGCCGCTGCGCGTGCAGGTCAGCATTGCGCCCTGGGGCCAGGCCCGCATCGAGTCGGTGCGGCTGCTCCGGCCTACTGCCGCTCGCTAGGGGGCAGTAGCTGGCGGTCGGCGGCCGTGAGGGCGGTGAGGGCATATTTCTTTTGGCCCGTGATGTTCAGCTCATCCAGCATATCCACCATGTCGCTGTACTTAGCCTTCGGTCCGGATTTGATGAGTACCACGGGCTCGGGCAGCTGCCGGCCGCGCGCCAGCAGCGCCTGCCGTATGCCCTTTGGGCCAAAGTTGGTGGTGTGCAGCGTGGGCACCGGCACGCTGGGGTCTTCGGGCCGGGCTAGCCCAAAGTAATAGTAGGCCTGATGCCCACTACCCAGGATAATCGTCATGGCTTTGGAAGACTTCAAGGGCGTAATCTGCTCGTCCGACTGCGGCTTTGCCGGCAGTTGCAGCTGCATCACGTTGGGCTTGGCGAAGGTGGTTGTGAGCATAAAAAACGTGAGCAGCAGAAAAGCCAGGTCCACCATCGGCGTCATGTCGAGGCGGAAGCTATGCTTGCGGGCACGCGGTTTTTTGCCGGCTTTCGGGGCAGGTTGTTCGATGGCAGCCATGTGAAAAAGGACAGGAGTGAAGCCGCTACTCCGCACCACGCCGCGGCGGCGCTACCAAAAGCAGCGGCTACCCTCCCGATGCTGGGCTAGCGAAAATTCCACACCTGGCTAGGGGTGAGGCAGGCGTGCAGCGGCACATCGGTGGGCAGCACGTCGGCCAGGGACAGCACCGGCTCGTCGTCCAGGATATTCAGCCCAATAAATAGCGTACCCGGCCGGCACTCAGCCAAAAACCGGTCGTAGAACCCGCCGCCGTAGCCCACGCGCTGGCCCTGCTGGTCGCAGGCCAGCAGCGGCACCAGCACCGCATCGAGCTGCGCGGGCGCTACCTCGGTGGCCGGGTCGGCCAGCGGCTCCGGAATGCCCCAGCGGTCGGTTAGCAGCGGAGTGGTTGGTGTTAATTCGTAGTGCTTCAGTGAAATGCCATCGGGCTGCACCACCGGCGCGGCCGGCCGCACGGGTAGCTTTTCATCCCAGATGCGGTGAATGAGCGGCCAGGTATCCGGCTCGTTCTTCCGGGCCAGGGGCAGGAAAACGTGCAGCCAGCGCCACTGCGCCACCGGGAAATGGGCAAATAATAGGTTGGCCAGTTGCCGGCTGCGTTGAGCTACCTCGGCGCTGGTCAGCGCTCGGCGGCGGGCTAGCGCGGCGCGGCGCAGGGCAGCTTTAGTGGTTTCCATTAATCCTGAGCCGACACGTAGAAGCTGAGCTTGGGCTGCATCCCTGCCAGTACCGCGCCGGCCGAAATGCGCTCCCAGCTCGCCTGACTGGTGACGCGGTAGTAGATGTCGTTGTCGGCGTAGCCAATGCCGGCCGAAAAGGCCAGCCCTTTCTGCAGCGCGGCAGCATCGGCGCCGGCCCCGCCTACCCACTCGAGCGATAAGAAAAAGTCTTCGCTCAGCAGCAAGTTGTCAGGCGTTAGGTCTACCGAAATGGGGCCGTGGGCGGCGGCGGTGCGCAGTATTACTTCGCGGTGCAGCAGCTTGTCGTTAGTGGGCCGGCCTTTGGCGTCGAGGCGGTAGAGGTTCACGCGCAGCGTCACGTTGCCCACGTGGTTGTAGGCTACGTTGAAGTTAGCCTTTAACACGTTGGTAGGCTTGCGCTTGAGGTAGATAACGGTGCCCGTTTCGGCGCCCAGGTCCTTGGGTTCGAGACTAAGCGTGGAGTTTTCCGAGTTGCCACTGAAGCCCAGCTGACGGTCGCGCCAGGCGCGGCTTATGGCCTGCACCCGCACCTCGGCCAGTGCCACGGCCGCCGGGCTTAGCGCCAAGTTGGGCTGCCCTTGCAACTGACGCAGCGTGAGCAGCCGCGGCTGGTAGCCGAGGTAGGAAACGCGCACCGTATCGGCCGCCAGCGGCTCCCGGAAAGCTAGCCCATACTGCCCTTGCTCGTTGCTGACGGTGCCCAGCGCCTTGCCCACCACCCCGATATTCACAAACGGCAGCGGCTGCCCGGTGCGAGCGTCCGTCATGCGCCCGCTGATGGCTTGGGCCAGCGCGGCGGTGGTCAATAGCCAGAAAAATGCGAGGAATGAAAAGCGGAGCATGGCCACAAAGAAAGAGCCTAGCGCCGGGGCGGCACCAGGCTCTGGTAGATGCGGGCTGGGGGATTTAGCAAGTTATTTCCATTCCACTCTAATGAATTACCAGAAACTGGCTATGAGCAAAATGAGCCCAATTAGTACCGCTCCAGGCAATAATACATTCGCCATTGCCCGGCCAATACTAAAATTTTGAATGAGAATTACTCCCTTAATCAAAATAACAGATGACCAGATGCCCAACCCTATTTGGGCAAGTCCGCAACTGGCTAATAGCGTATCAGCAAGTAATGGGGTACTGGTAAACTCACCATTGAGGACGCACAAGGCTGGAAACAAGAAAACAAGGGTGGTAATGCTAGGTACGAGTGCCCAACCAAGCACAATTTTAAACTGGTCATTGGTTGCCCGGCCGCCTAGCCAGCCACCGATTAAGCTCAAGCCCCACGAGTAGCCTATGTAGGTGACGATGCCCGAGATACTGCCGCCGATGATGGCGAGTATCAGCGAGGTAGAAAGCCCCATCTTGTGAGTGGGTTGACTGGAATACTGCGCCGTAACGCGTGCTACCGCCCGAGCAATACCGCCAAGCACGAAAAACAGGGATACATGCTCGTCAATATGCTTATCAAGCACATAAGCTAGCGTTGCCCGTGGCTTGCTCCATATTTTACGCAGCAGATTTGTCTTGTTTACACCGTCATTATCGGGCGGTGAATAAGGTAGAACTTCATGCATAAAACGTAGTCTGAGCCACGAATATAGCTAGCCATAACGGGTGCTGGAAAACTGCGCCGGCTGCCTTTGAGTGCGGCTTTCTAGTTATACAACCAGTAATAGCCTACCCCTCCTGCACTACCGCAAACTCCAGCGCCAGTGGCTCGAAGCAGGCCAGCAGCTGCTCAATAAAGCCCGGGTTATTAATCAAGATGCTGAGCACGTTATCCGTGCGTTCCTGCAAGCCACCGCCGGGAAAGAGCTTGTCCTTGAGGGCGGTGAGCTGGGCGTAGGCAGTTTCGTGCTTGGCCTCGGCGGCTTTGCTGAGGCGCTTTTCGAGGCCAGCCAGGCTAGCGGCGGCTTTCTGGGCCTCGGCCGCTACCGACTTTACCAGCGTGGGGTCGAGGCGCTGGGCTAGGGCCTGCACCTGCTCAAACGCGGCGGCCAGCGCCTGCTGCTGCGCGGCCAAGCTGATTTCTTCCTGCCCTAGCGCGGCGCCCACCTGCTTTTTCAGCTCGGCCAGAGGCTTGAAAATATCGAAGGTGCTCAGGCCTAGCTTGGCGAGCTTGCCGGCATTGGCGCGGCTCAGGTACATGGCCGAGTTGCGGGGCAGCACGATGGGGTAGGGTACGCCCAGCGCCGCAAATACGTCTTTCAGCTGAAACCAATAGGCCACCTCGGCCCCGCCTCCGATGTAGGCAAGGTTGGGCAGCAGGATTTCCTGGTACACCGGGCGCAGCACCACGTTGGGGCTAAAGCGCTCGGGCTCAGCGGCGGCCAGGGCCAGCAGCTCGGCCTGCGAGTGGCAGCGGGCGGTGCCGCGCACCGTTACCTGGGTGCAGTCGGCGCCGGGGGCGGCGTCGGGCTCCAGGCGCTCGCGCTTGCCGGTGTCGGTGAGGAAAAACAGGTTGAGTGGGCGCGAGTACACCTGTGGCTTGTAGCCAGCGGCCGTGAGGCGGCCATTGGTGGCCTGCACCGCCTGGTTGGAAAATTGTTCTTTTATCTCTTTCTCCAACAGTGGCTTGAGCGCCTGCTTCAGCGCGGGCCGGTCGGCGTCGATACACACCAAACCATACTCGTCGAAGAGGCTGGTGGCTAGCCGGCGCGTGGCTTCGCTCAGATTCTGGCTGCCAGTGTAGGCCTCGCGGAAGGCGGCGGGTACCTCGGGCGGCAGCTGGCTCAGCAGCTCTTCTTCGAGACCAGTGAGGGCTAGCCGGCCCACGGGGCCGCCCAGGCCGGCTTCGCCGCCCGGCCCGGCCCAGCTATAGGTTTTGCCGAAGAGTGGAAAGCTGTTGATTTCGGCAAAGTCGTGGTCCTCCGTGGCTAGCCAGTACACGGGCACGAAGTCGTACTGCGGGTAAGCAGCCTTCAACTCCTGGCTCAGCTTGATGGCCGATACTATCTTGAAGACGAAGTACAGCGGCCCGGTGAGCAGGTTGAGCTGGTGGCCCGTAGTGATGGTGAAAGTGGTGTCGCGGGCCAACAGGTCGAGGTTGGCAGCCACAGCGGGCGGCACCTCACCACCCAGCTCGGCATACTGGGCGCGCAGGTCGGCCACGAGGCGCTGGCGTGCTTCGGGCGCGTAGCTGGCCTTTTTCTCCTCTATTTGAGCTTGAAAAGCAGCTAGCTCGGGCCGACGGTGATAGAAGGGGACTAGCGCCGGCGAAGCGGCGATATAGTCAGTCAGCAGGCCCGAAAACGCACCAGTGGCGGCGTAGGGCAGGGTAATTGTCTGAACCACGGATTCGTCGGATTTTTCGGATTGCCCGGATTTTGTGGATGGCTCCATCAACATAATGGCTAGGGGTGCTAAAACCTTCCGCAAGGGCAAAGGTCGGGAGTAAACAAAAAAGACAGCCAATCGGCTGTCTTTTTCAAAATTTCAACCGGTGCGCCCAAAAGTGCCGCTCCAAGTCGACCACAAAATCCGAAAAATCCGACGAATCTGTGGTGCAGGCAGCTAGCGTACCACCTCGCCGTACAAATCGAAGTCGCTAGCCCCCGTGATGTGCACGTTTGCGAAGCTACCCTGCGGAATGTGCAAATCATTGGTAGCCAGCACCAGCACTTCGTTGTCTACCTCGGGCGAGTCAAACTCGGTGCGGCCCACGTAGTAGCCGCCTTCGAGCCGGTCGAAGAGCACCTTGTACGTCTGGCCCACACGCGACTCGTTATAATCCAGCGATATCTGCTGCTGAATTTCCATGATGCGGTCGGCGCGCTCCTGCTTCACTTCGGCCGGTACGTCGTCAACCAACGTGTGCGAGTGGGTATTCTCTTCGTGCGAATAGGTGAAGATGCCCAGGCGCTCGAACTTCGACTCCTGCACAAACTCACACAGCTCCTCAAAGTCTTGCTCGGTCTCACCGGGGTGGCCGGCGATGAGCGTGGTGCGCAGCGCAATGCCCGGCACTCGGTCGCGAATTTCGCGCACCAGCTCCTTGGTGCGGCGGCTCGTGATGCCCCGGCGCATGGTTTTCAGCATGTTGTCTGAAATGTGCTGCAACGGCATATCGAGGTAACGGCAGATGTTGTCGCGCTCGCGCATCACATCTAGCGCCGCCAGCGGAAACTGGGAGGGGTAGGCGTATTGCAGGCGAATCCAGTCCACGCCGTTTACGTCGGAGAGGCGCTCTAGCAGCTCGGGTAGCTTGCGCTCGCCGTAGGCTTGCAGGCCGTAGTAGGTCAGGTCTTGGGCAATGAGAATCAGCTCTTTTGTGCCCATGCCGACGAGGCGCTTGGCTTCGGTCACGAGGTCCTCCATGGGCCGGTCTACGTGCTTGCCGCGCATCAGCGGGATGGCGCAAAACGAGCAGGGACGATTGCAGCCCTCGGCGATTTTGAAGTAGGCGTAGTGCTTGGGGGTAGTAAGCAGGCGCTCGCCCACCAGCTCCTTCTTGTAGTCAGCTTCCAACACCTTCAGCATCTGGGGTAGCTCCAGGGTGCCGAAGTAGGCATCGACCTGCGGAATCTCTTCTTCCAGCTCGTCCTTATAGCGCTGTGAAAGGCAGCCGGTTACATACAATTTTTCGAGCTTACCGGACTCTTTCTCATCGGCGTAGCGCAGGATGGTGTCGATGCTCTCCTGCTTGGCGTTGTCGATAAAGCCACAGGTATTGATAATCACAATATTGGCGTCCGACTTCTTGGCTTCGTGGGTCACCTGAAAGTCGTTGGCGCGCAGCTGGCCCATGAGCACCTCCGAATCGACGAGGTTCTTGGAGCAGCCCAGGGTGATAACGTTGACTTTGTTTTGTTTAAGCGTTCTAACTTTCATACAGCACGAAGGGCTACCCGGCTCAGCACGGGCAACAGGAAATAACTAGCGAAAAGAGCCTGCAAATTTACAACTCTTAAATGGGTAAAGCCTCGAACCAACTCCTAAGGGTAGTTAGTTCGAGGCTTTTAGAAAGTAATAGTCCACGACCTGGGCGCCTACAGCGCCTCAAACTGGCGCAAGAAGCGCACGTCATTCTCCGTGAACAGGCGCAAATCCTTCACCTGGTACTTGAGCATGGTGATGCGCTCGATGCCCATGCCCCAGGCGTAGCCGGTGTATTTCTCGGAGTCGATGCCGCAGTTTTCCAGCACGTTAGGGTCTACCATGCCGCTGCCGCCGATTTCGACCCAGCCGGTGCCTTTGCAGATGTTGCAGCCCGCCCCCTTGCAGATGAGGCAAGTAATGTCGATTTCGGCGCTAGGCTCGGTGAAGGGGAAGTAGCTGGGGCGGAACCGGATGTTGATGTCCTCGCCAAACATCTCGCGCACGAAGTAGTAAATCGTCTGCTTGAGGTCGGCAAAGCTCACGTTCTCATCAATATACAGGCCCTCAATCTGGTGAAAGAGCATGTGCGCCCGGGCCGAAATGGCCTCGTTGCGGTACACGCGGCCCGGCATGACGCGGCGGATGGGCAGCGGCTCATTTTCCATCACGCGCACCTGCACGGTGCTGGTGTGGGTGCGCAGCAGGCTGGGCTGGGTGTCGCCTTCCACGGCGGGCACGAAAAACGTGTCCTGCATGTCGCGCGCCGGGTGGTTTTCGGGGAAGTTGAGGGCCGTGAAGTTGTGCCAGTCGTCCTCAATCTCGGGCCCTTCGGCTACCGCGAAGCCAATGCGGCTGAAGATGCGCAGCATCTGCTCGCGCACCAGGCTCAGGGGGTGGCGGGTGCCTAGCGAATTTGGAACAGCGGGCAGGGTATAATCGAAGGTGGCGTCGGCGGGCTGGTTGGCACTAGCCTCTTCCAGCGCAGCCTGCGCCTCGTCGAAGCGGGCCTGCGCCTGCTGCTTAAGACCGTTGAGCTGCTGGCCCACGGCGCGCTTTTGCTCGTTGGGCACCGTTTTGAGCTGGTCGAAGAGGTCGGCCAAGCGGCCTTTGCGGCCCAGGTAGAGGAGGCGAAACTGGTCGAGGGCGGCGGCGGTGCTGACGTCGGCGGCGGCCACTTCAGCGGCCAGGCCCAAAATAGATTCCTGCATGATACTCGCAAAGGTACGGCGGGCAGCAAGTCAGCAGAAAATGCTGTCCTTTTTCGGATACCCGTAAAAATAATCCTCTTATAAATCAAACTGTTGAAAGCAGCGTGAAAAAAAAGTAGCCACTACGCCCCGCTGATTTTCCAAAGTCTGGCACCGCCTTTGCAAAAGCGTTTTCAGCGTTCAACTCCTCCCATCCTTTTCCTTTTACCCATGCTACGCCGTCTTCTACTTCCGCTGCTAGGTATCGCCCTTTTCGCTTCCGAAGCGGCGTCAGCTCAAACCCTTCCTGCCCCGGCCGCCCAGCCCGTGGCTGCCCCGGCCCAGCCGGTAGCTGGTGCCTACAGCCACCCGGCGGCCCGCGCTAAGGTTCTGACGGCCCGTGAGAAGCGCGCCGCCGAGGCTGCCGCTAAAGCCGAAGCTGCCAAGGCCGTTGCCGTAGCCCCCCCCGCCCAGCCCGATGCTGCCGCAACGGCCGGAACCAGCTGGAATGGCTGGAGCAACGAGCCCACGCCTCAGGCCACCGACGCTACGTTCCGCCCCGCTACCAACCTATCGGTAGCACCTGGCATTCCGCTCAACCAAGTAGGCCACGGCGTGACGACGGACTACAACGGCCGGCCGCTGCACCACGAAGTGGTGAGCACCAGCATCTCGACGGGTCGCTAGGCCTCTGCTTTTCTCTCCTTTTTCTGCCTTGCTCTTGCGGCCACGAAAGCTAGCCTTTCGTGGCCGTTTTGCGTAGAAGCCAAGCCCGCTGGCCGCCTGAAAAGCGGTGGGGGTTTCTTCTGGCTATTCTTCATTTCAAGCTCATGCCCGCCTTACGCACCTTATCGCCCGCTTTGCTGGGGCTAGCCCTGCTGGCCCAGCCAGCTGCGGCCCAAACTACCCCCACCAAACACCGCGTGCAGCACATGCCCGCCGCCAAGCCGGCGCCCCGCATGGTGCCCAATACCTCGCCAGCTGCCCGTGCCGCCGACCCGCTCCGGGGCACTAATAGTAATGGGCAAGGCAACAACGTGTATGCCGCTCCGGGTGAGCCCGTAAACGTGACCGACAACGGTAAAAACACGCCCCCTTACGATGGCTCCGCCCCCAAAGGCGCAGCGCGCACCCGCACCACGCTAGCCTCGCCGAAGTAGGAGGTTTATAGTGCTTTAAAAAGGCCAGGCTCGCTAAGCAGCTGCTTAGCGAGCCTGGCCTTTTTATCTTCTAGGAGTACGCAGGGCAGCTACTCGGCGGCCTGATAATACAGCGTGCTGCAATTTTCGGGGCGCAGCACGAGCTCGGCGGCGGCGCGCACATCGGCGGGCGTCACGGCTTGCAGCTGGGCAGGCTCCTCGTTCACGAGGTTGGCATTGCCGAGCAGCTTGCCGATAGCCAGGGCTAGCGCGCGGTTCAGCAGCTCAATCTCGCCGAAGACCAGGCCCGTTTCGGCTTGGTTCTTAACTTTCTGCAGCTCGTCGGCGGGCACTTCGGCTTGCAGGAGCTCGGCCACTACGGCTTCTACAGCGCGGTCGGCCTCGGCCAGGGCCACGCCGGCGTTGAGCTTGCCGCTCACCACAAACAAGCCGGGGTCGAGCGAGCCCGTGACGGAGGCTGAAATGTTGTTGAACAGCTGCAAGTCTTTTACCAAGCGCTGGTGCAGGCGCGAGCTTTTGCCCCGGCCCAGCACGTCGCTCAGCAGGTCTACGGCGTGGTAGCGCGGGTCGAGGCGGGCGGGCATGTGGTAGGCTTTGTAGAGGGCGCTCAACGGCACGGGGGCCGTTACTTCGGTGCGGCGCGCCTCGGTTTGGGCGGGCTCCTGGGGCAGCTGGCGCTCGCGGCGCTCGCCGCCCGGTATGGGCCCAAACCACTTCTCGGCCAGGCGCTTTACTTCGTCAAACGGCACCGCCCCGGCCACCACCAAAATGGCATTCTGGGGTGCGTAGTGCTGCCGGAAGAAGGCGCGCACATCGGCCATCTCGGCGTCTTCGATGTGGCTGATTTCCTTGCCGATAGTGTTCCACTGGTAGGGGTGGTTTTGGTAGGCTAGCGGCTTGAGCTTGAGCCACACGTCGCCGTAGGGCTGGTTGAGGTAGCTCTGCTTGAACTCTTCGACTACCACTTTGCGCTGCACGTCGAGGCCGTTTTCGGAGAAAGCCAAATCGAGCATGCGGTCGCTTTCGAGCCAGAAGCCGGTTTCGATGTTGGCGGCCGGCAGCGAGAGGTAGTAGTTGGTGATGTCTTGCGAGGTGAAGGCGTTGTTTTCGCCGCCCACTTTTTGCAGCGGCTCGTCGTAGCTCGGGATGTTTACCGAGCCGCTAAACATCAGGTGCTCAAACAAGTGCGCGAAGCCAGTCTTGTCGGGGCTTTCATCGCGCGAGCCCACGTCGTAAAGAATATTAAGTACCGCCAGCGGCGTGGTAAAGTCTTCGTGCACGAGGCAGCGCAGGCCGTTGGGTAGGGTAAATTCCTGGTAATGAATCATAAGAAGGGAGTAAGGCTAGTTTGCGGCAAAGCTGCGGATAGCATTCGGGCGGAGGCCGTTCGGCTAGGAGCGAGGGCTAGCCTCGCACCTTACAAACTTAACAAGCTGGCCCGCAAAAAGGTGTGCCAGCCGACTATCTTGCCGCATGCAAACCCACGCCGACATTCTCATCATCGGGGCCGGGCTGGCGGGCCTCGTGGCCGCGGCCGAAGCTACTGCCGCCGGCAAGCGCGTGCTGGTGCTCGACCAGGAGCCCGCTCAAAGCCTGGGTGGGCAGGCGCACTGGTCGTTTGGGGGCTTGTTTCTGGTCGATTCGCCCGAGCAGCGGCGGCTCGGCATCCGCGACAGCTTCGACCTGGCCTGGGCCGACTGGCTGGCCACGGCCGGCTTCGACCGGCCCGAAGATGCCTGGCCGCGCCGCTGGGCCGAGGCCTACGTGCAGTGGGCGGCCGGCGAAAAGCGTGCCTGGCTGCGCGAGCGCGGCATCTCGTTCTTCCCGGTGGTGGGCTGGGCCGAGCGCGGCGGCTACGGCGCCAGCGGGCCCGGCAACTCGGTGCCGCGCTTCCACGTGACGTGGGGCACCGGGCCGGGCGTGCTAGCCCCCTTCGTGGCCCAGGCCCGCGCCGCCGAGGCTAGCGGCCGGCTGGAATTCCGCTTTCGCCACCGCGTGAGCGAGCTGATAGTGACTACTGGCGCCGTGACCGGCGTGCGCGGCGAAGTGCTGGCCCCCAGCGATGTAGCTAGGGGCCAGCCCAGCAGCCGCGAGCAGCTAGGCGAGTTTGAGCTGAGCGCCGGGGCCGTCATCGTCACGGCCGGCGGCCTCGGTGGCAACCACGGGCTGGTACGCCAGCACTGGCCCGCCCGCCTGGGCGCGGCGCCCGCTAGCCTCATCTCGGGGGTGCCGGCGCACGTGGATGGCCGTATGCTGGGCATCACCGAAAAAGCCGGCGGGCAAATCATCAACCAAGACCGCATGTGGCACTACACCGAGGGCATCCAGAACTGGGACCCCATCTGGCCCATGCACGGCATTCGCATTTTGCCGGGGCCATCGTCGCTGTGGTTCGATGCGCGGGGGCGGCGCCTGCCGGGGCCGCTTTACCCCGGGTTTGACACGCTGG
This sequence comes from Hymenobacter sp. BT559, assembly GCF_017571525.1. GTDB lineage: Bacteria > Bacteroidota > Bacteroidia > Cytophagales > Hymenobacteraceae > Hymenobacter > Hymenobacter ginsengisoli. Next base: position 618,119 of record NZ_JAGETY010000001.1, read on the forward strand.
GCACCCTGGCGCATATCCAGAAAACGGGCTACGATTACTCGTGGTTTGTGCTCACGCAGAAGATTATCGAGAAAGAGTTTGCGCTCTCGGGCTCCGAGCAAAACCCCGACCTCACGGGCAAAAGCATCTGGCAAACGCTGGGCCGGGTGCGGGGTGGCGGCACCCCGCCGTTGCGCGCTTTTCTGGAAAAGGGTGCCGATTTCGTAGTCAGAAACAACCTGCCTGACCTCGTGGCGGGTATGAATGCGCTCACGCCCGAGCCGCTGCTCGACCTGGCTGCTATGCAGGCCGAGATTGAAAACCGCGACCGCCAGCTCACCAACCCCTTCGGCAAAGACCAGCAGCTTACGGCCGTGCGCGGCGCGCGTAAGTATCTGGGCGACCGCCTCATCCGCACCGCCAAGCCGCACCGTATTCTGGACCCGGCCGCCGGGCCGCTCATCGCGGTGCGCCTGCACCTTATCACCCGCAAAAGCCTCGGAGGCCTGCTCACCGACTTGCAAGGGCGGGTGCTGGGGGCTAGCGGCCAGCCGGTGCCGGGCCTATATGCGGCGGGCGAGGTGGCAGGCTTTGGCGGGGGCGGCTTGCACGGCTACCGGGCACTCGAAGGCACATTTTTAGGTGGCTGCCTCTTCTCGGGACGCGCGGCGGGCAGGGCAGCGGCTGGGGCTAGCTGAGCATATCGCTGGCTAGGATAGCGGATGTTGTTGGTAAACGAGCCTTGGAATAACCCGTGCCGTTATTAGTTAGGAACTAGCTTGGCTGTGTGCATAAACCTTCATCCACTCGACATCAAATATTATGTAACTGCTTGGTTATAAATACAAATAAACCAAAATATTCAGCACCTTAACCCCCTCTACGACCGTATCGAAGAAAGCAGCAGAGAGCCACAAGCACGCGGCTCAGCACCACACCGAGGCCGCCAAGCACCACACTGAGGCTGCCAAGCAGCACGAGTCGGGCAACCACAAAAAGGCTGCCCACCACGCCCACACGGCGGCCGCCCATACCGAGCACGCCAACCACGCCCGCAAGAGCCACGCCGAAGAGCACGGCAAGAAATAGTAGCCGCCCCGGCTCGCCCAGCAAAAAGCCGGCCCGCCTTTCTGGGTAGAAAAGCGAGCCGGCTTTTTGCTGGGCGAGCGTAGCGCCCGCCGCTACCTTTGCCCTCCCCAACCCGCCCCTAGCCCCTCTATGCAATTCGACCGCAAAGACTACCCCAACGATGTGCTGCTGCGCCTCTACCGCGAGCTGCTGCGCCCACGCCTCATTGAGGAAAAAATGCTTATTCTGCTGCGCCAGGGTAAGGTGAGTAAGTGGTTTTCGGGCATCGGGCAGGAGGCTATTTCGGTAGGCAGCACGCTGGCGCTCAACGCCGACGAATATATTTTGCCGCTGCACCGCAACCTGGGCGTGTTCACCGGGCGCGGGGTGCCGCTAGGGCGGCTCTTTGCGCAGTGGCAGGGCAAAGCCACCGGCTACACCAAGGGCCGCGACCGCAGCTTCCATTTCGGCACCAACGAGCACCACATCGTGGGCATGATTTCGCACCTCGGCCCGCAGCTGGCCGTGGCCGACGGCATTGCCCTGGCCGACTTGCTCGATAAAAAGCCGCGCGTCACGCTCACCTACTCGGGCGATGGCGGGGCGAGCGAGGGCGATTTTCACGAGGCCCTGAATGTGGCCGCCGTATGGCAACTGCCCGTCATTTTTCTCATCGAAAACAACGGCTACGGCCTCAGCACGCCCAGCAACGAGCAGTTTCGGTTCAAGTCATTCGTCGACAAAGGCCCCGCCTATGGCATGGAGGCCGTGCAGGTTGATGGCAACAACGTGCTGGAGGTGTATGACAAAATCAAGACCCTGGCCGAAGACCTGCGCCAAAATCCCCGGCCCGTGCTGGTAGAGGCCCTCACCTTCCGCATGCGTGGCCACGAGGAAGCGAGCGGCACTAAGTACGTGCCCGCCGAGCTCATGCAGGAGTGGGCCCAGAAAGACCCGGTCGAAAACTACGAAAAATGGCTGCTGGCCGAGGGCATCCTCAGCGAAACCGCTCGGGTGCAAATGCGCGAAAGCATCAAGCAGGAGATAGACAAAGGCTGGCAGGAAACCGAGGCCGCGCCCGCCCCCGTGGCCGAGGAGGCGCGCGAGCTGGCCGATATGTACGAGCCGTTCACCCAGCCCGTGGCTAGCCCCCCGGCCGATAGCCCGGCGCCCGAAAGGCGGTTTATCGACGCCATTCAGGAGGGGCTGCGCCAGAGCATGACGCGCTTTCCCGAGCTGGTGCTCATGGGCCAGGACATTGCCGAGTACGGCGGCGTGTTTAAGATTACCGAAGGCTTCGTGGCCGAGTTTGGCAAGGAGCGCGTGCGCAATACGCCCTTGTGTGAGTCGGCCATTGTGGGCGCGGGCCTGGGCCTCAGCATCCGGGGCAAGAAGGCGATGGTGGAGATGCAGTTTGCCGATTTTGTGACCTGCGGCTTCAATCAGATTGTCAACAACCTGGCGAAGAGCCACTACCGCTGGGGCCAGCATGCCGACGTGGTGGTGCGCATGCCCACCGGCGCCGGCACGGCCGCCGGCCCCTTCCACAGCCAAAGCAACGAAGGGTGGTTTACGCACGTGCCGGGGCTGAAAGTGGTGTACCCTAGCAACCCGCACGACGCCAAGGGCTTACTCTGCGCCGCGTTTGAAGACCCTAACCCGGTCATGTACTTCGAGCACAAGCTGCTCTACCGCTCGCTGAGCGGGCCGGTGCCCGAGGCGTACTACACCACGCCCATCGGCCAGGCGGCGCTGGCGCAGGAAGGCGACGAGGTGAGCATCATCACCTACGGGCTAGGGGTGCACTGGGCGCTGGCGGCCTGCAAGGAGTTGAATATCAGTGCTGATATTCTGGATTTGCGCACGCTCCTGCCCTGGGATACCGAAGCCGTGGCCCGCTCGGTGCGCAAAAACGGCCGCGTGCTCATCCTGCACGAAGACACTCTCACGGGCGGCCTGGGCGGCGAAATCGCGGCCTGGATTGCCGAGCACTGCTTTGCCAGCCTCGATGCGCCCGTGCGCCGCGTGGCCTCGCTCGATACGGCCGTGCCCTTTGCGCCGCCGCTTGAGGCAGGGTTTTTGCCGCAGCAGCGGCTGCGCGAGCAATTGCAGGCGCTGCGCAACTACTAGCCCCGCCGGGCGGCGTGTATCTTGCGGATAGTCTAGTTACGTATCCTTGTTGTGAAGTTTTTAGCGACGCTATTTTTTCGGGTGGCCGTGCTGCCGCTGCTCTTGCTGGGGCTGCTGAGCGGCTGCGCGGTGTACGATTCTATCTTTCACCCGCACCGGCTGCCCACGCCCAAGATGGACGCCGTGACCAAGGCCAAAATCAAGGCCGCCGAAAAAGCGCGCCATAAGGGCCTGTCGCTAAAAGCCGCCGACGACAGCGGCACCAATGCCACAAACACCGACGCGAGCGGCGACCCCTCGGCGCCGTCGGTGCCCGGGGGCGGGGCCGATGAGAAGAAGAAAACCATGTCGTACAGCGACTTGCCGGAGGGCACGCGCATCAAGTACGACAAGCAGGGCCTAGTGAGAAAGAGCTTCCTTGACCGTCGGGCCAATAACGGCCGCAAGCTCCACCACTACGATACCCGCCCCCTCACCCCACGCGAAGCGAGCCGCGAAAACCGTAAGATTCGCAAGAAAGGCCACACCGACGGCCACGGCGGTGGGGGTGGAGCCGCGCCCCGCCACCCGGCCCCGGCACCCGACCGCGCCCCGGATACCAGCCCCGACGCCATCCCGCTAGCCCCCGCCGAGGTGGCCCCCGCACCCAAGGCCAAGAGCGCTGCTCCCAAGCCCGACCCCACGCAGCCCGCGCCCGCGCCGGCCTCCAAGCCCGAGAAGGCGAAGAAAAAGGCTAGCAAAGTGCTCGTACCCAAGCCCGACCCTACGCAGCCCGCGCCGCGGCAGTAGCCGGGCCAGCCTCCTTTTCCCACCCAAGCGCATTGTATGATTTGCTATTTGGTTGCTGGCTTGCTGCTGGCCACGGCTGCCCCGCCCCAGACGGTGCCCACTAGCCCCGCCCGGCAGCGCGCCGAGGCCCGCCGCGCTCTGCGCGAAGCCGGGCGCGCCGATGTGCCCTACAAAGACAGCCACCTAGAGGTGTCGCGCCGGCAGTTGCGCCGGGGGACTAGCGAGCGCCTGGCCCCGGTAGCCGGCGAGCCGCGCTTTGGCCCCGATGGCAAGCCGCGGGTAGCGCGAGCCAGGTTGCGGGGGCTGCGCCGCTGGCCCAAAACCGAACCCAAGCCCTGACTATGTGGTTAAAGAGGATGATGCAGCGGCTGGCTTAACTAGCTTATAAATAACTTTCTGATTTACATTACCTTTCGAATTTGATATGGCTACCCCCTGGATTCCGCTTACCCAACCCGAGCAGCTGCGCGACATCGTGCAGGAGTCGCACGAGCACCCGGTGCTCATCTTCAAGCACAGCACTACCTGCTCTATCAGCGCCGCTGCCAAGGCCAAGGTAGAGCGCCAGTGGCCCGATGCCTCGCTGCCCGCCGACACGCCCATCTACTACCTCGATTTGCTGCGCTTTCGCCCTCTATCGGGCCAGATTGCCAGCGAGTTTGGCGTGCAGCACGAGTCGCCGCAGCTGCTGCTCATCCAGGATGGGCAGGTGCGCTACCATGCCTCGCACATGGGCATTCGCCTCAGCGAGGCCGGCGAGGCCCTGGCGGCCAAGTAGCGCTAGCCCCCGCGCATAGAAAAAGCC
>NZ_JAGETY010000020.1 GCF_017571525.1 Hymenobacter sp. BT559
TGCACCATATTGAGCCCCCAAACGAGCCAGTGGCAACCCGGTTTGCAGCTCACTAGGGCACTTGTGGGTGACTTTCTGAGCCACCTGCCCCGCACCCTACTTCCTGAGCCCCTGGCATTCTACCAGCTAAGGGGTTCTTATTCCAAAAGGGCGTTTTTACCCGCTAAGCAGTTAACCGATTGATTCATTGTTTATTACCAACAGTAAATTCGAGGCTTATCAAAAAAGAAATCCTTTTTGATAAACTTGGCATACCTACTGGGCTGCTTGGAATCGACCTTTTTAAGCAGGTTTTTGGGCTACCCTTTTTGATAAAAGGCTTAGCGTGTAAAATCGCCCTTTTGCAACAAGAACCCCGCTAACCAGTAATGAGCACCGCCTGTACCCTGCACCCTCATAAGTAAAAGCCCCATTTCCAACCTGAAAATGGGGCTTTTAGTGGTCCAGTTAGTAATGCAACCGTGGCTTCTGAATCGGCCGGACAACTAACTCATTCGGGCGAAAAAGCCACCCGCTATTCTTTGTCCTGCGTGCCTCGTGTTCCCCAGAGCGTACGCATTAAAAGTGAACGAGTGCTTTTGCGGCATCAGAAAACGTTTTACCACTAGTGGTAACAAGCAGGTTTTCGAAGCAACAGTGACCTCACAAGCTAGGAATGAAATGTCGGATTTTTGAAATGTAAGCCCTGTCGTGTTCCCGGAGTCGGGCGCCAGCGGGGAGCCGTGGTCTAGCTGTGGGGCTACAAGGCGCGCAGGCCAAAGACCAGTCTACTACAACTCGTGAGGTTTGAGCGTAGCGCGGGGAAACAGGAAGTTCTCGGGCTGGAAAGCCACTAGCTCCTGGCCGGCGGCTACCCGCTCGGGCCAGTTCTGGTTGGCCAGCGCCCCTTTGCCCAAGGTAATAATATCCGCCTCGCCGCGCACAATACTTTGCTGCGCCTGCGCCGGCTCGTTCAGGTTGCCATTGACCAACACGGGCACCTGCCCGTAACGGCGGGCCAGCGCCGCCAGCGACGGGCCGCTGTCGCCAAAGGCCGGCTGCAGCGCATCAAACTCCGTCACGTGAATAAAGTCCGCCCCGGCCGCGCGGAGGGCGCCGAAGATAACGGCTGCCTCCGGCTCGCCGCCCGCCCATTTGTGGGTGTAGTCATTGACTTTGCCCTGCGAGATGCGGATACCGACCACTACGTCGGGCGGCAACGCTGCGCGGGTCGCCTGCACCACTTCTGCCAGCAGACGTACCCGATTTTCGGGGCTGCCCCCGTACTGGTCAGTGCGCTGGTTGGTGTAGTCCGTCAGGAACTGGTCGAGCACGTAGCCGTTGGCTCCGTGAATTTCCACCCCATCGAAGCCCGCCGCCACCGCGCGCCGGGCCGCTTCGACAAAGCTCTCCGTAACGCGGGCAATAGCGGCTTGGTTCATTGCCTGGGGCGTGGGGAAGGCCCCCTGACCGCCGTAAAAGCTCATTTGCTCGCCCTTGGGGGTCACTGCCGAAGGGGCAAGGGTGGTTGTCTCAAACCGATTGCCCTGGACCAGGGCGCCGGCGTGCATGAGCTGGCAGATAATTTTGGCCCCGGCCTGGTGTACGGCCTGGGTCAGGGGCCGCCAGCTGGCCGTCTGCGCCGCATTGGCGAGGCCCGGCTGGTTGAGGTAGCCCTGGCTAAAGGCCTCATCGGGATAAGTGCCCTCGGTGAGCAGCAGGCTGAAACCGCCGCGGGCAAACTTGGTGTAGTAGGCTACCATGGCCGGCGTCACGGTGCCGTCGGGGCTGGCCGAGGCGCGCGTCATCGGGGCCAGGGCCAGCCGGTTGGTGAGCGAGAGGCGGCCCAGCTGGAACGGGGTGAACAGGGCCGGAAAAGGAGTGGCAGAGGATACAGAAGGCATAGAATCAAGGAGAAGGCCGCGTCGAAATAAAGTGCCGCTGGCGTATGCCCTCTACTACTGCTGAGCCGACGCATTGTTTTACGCAGTGGTGCTGTCGCCTTTCCGCTCTCAGCCAAGCTTGGTATCACGCCCAAGGCTGTTTTTCCAGAGCATACTACCGCCTACTATGCTGGACCAAGACGCAACTGAGCAGGAAAAATCTTTGACTCTCCTTCACCTGTCTTGTCCGGAAGGGAACGCGTACCCCGCTGTCGGGTTAGGGGTCGCACTAGAGTAGGAACGGGAAACTACGCTAAGGAATTTTCAGCGCGGCTGGGCGTCTCACCATACGTGCATTTAGACGCTAGCAAGGCTATTTTTGAGAAAAGCAGGTTCTGGCCCGGCTGGCAGGTAGCTTTTGCTCATCTCCGTATCAACGGCTCATTCCCGTCTGGGTGACGGACTTGGTAAGACAAATCAGTTCGCTTTTGGTGGCCAAGTAACCTTCGCATTAGTTTCCGCTCTTCCGCTCGTGCGCCCCCTTATCGTCGTAACTATCCTACTGGTAAACACTCCCGACCTATCCAAGGACCTGTTTGAGGGCGTGCTCGCCACCGTGTCGGTGATTGACACCAGCAACTCCTCCTGTTGCGCGACGGCCAGCAACCGGAGCAGGAAACCGGTGTCCTGGCTGTGCTAGCGATTAATCGCCTGCTGCATCTGGGCAGTGTAGCGCGCGCCCTGAATAGCAACCTGGTTGATGGCCTGCTCCAACTGCAGTAAGTCGTCCGGCTCCAAGGCTACGCTGGCCGCGCCCACGTTTTCCTGAAGGCGGGGCAGCTTGGTGGTGCCAGGGATGGGGACAATCCAGGGCTTCTGGGCCAGCAGCCAGGCTAGGGCAATCTGGGCCGGGGTGGCCTGCTTGCGGTCGGCAAGTTGCTTTATTAAGGTGATGAGAGTCAGATTAGCCTGGCGGGCTTCCGCCGCGAAGCGGGGCAGGGAGCTGCGCATATCGCCACTGGCAAATGTCGTGTCGGCAGTAATGGCCCCGGTGAGGAAGCCCCGACCCAGGGGGCTAAACGGGACGAAACCAATGCCGAGCGCTTCAAGGGTAGGCAGCACACTTTGCTCGGGCTCGCGCCACCACAGCGAGTATTCGCTCTGCAAGGCCGAGACCGGCTGCACGGCATGGGCCCGGCGAATGGCTTCCGACCCGGCCTCCGAGAGGCCAAAATACTTCACTTTGCCTTCCTTAATCAGGTCTTGCACCGCGCCGGCCACGTCCTCCATTGGTACATTGGGGTCTACCCGGTGCTGATAAAACAGGTCGATGTGGTCGGTCCCCAAACGTTTGAGCGACTGCTCAGCCACCAGGCGAATGCGCACCGGCCGGCTATCCTGGCCCAGTGACGGGTCGCCTTCCTTGAAGCCGAATTTGGTGGCGATAACTACCTGCTCGCGCACCGGGGCCAGCGCCGAGCCCACTAGCTGCTCATTGGCTTCGCCATAGGCCTCGGCGGTGTCAAAAAAGGTGATGCCCAAGTCCACCGCAGCCCGTATGAGTCTGGTGGCCTCGGCCGCATCGGCGGCGGGGCCATAACCACGGTTCATGCCCATGCAGCCCAGGCCCAGGGCCGATACTTCGAGGCCCACTGGCCCCAGTTTGCGCTTTTCCACGTTGCTTGCTTGTTAAGGGTAATTCCTACTGCGCGCCAGCAGGGGTTTTGCGCTTGTACGGAGAATAAAGTAAATCCGGTTGTGGGCAGTGGTCGGCAAAGTTGGCCGGTATACTGCACGCGGTCGAAGACGGGGCCACCCCGGAGAGTGATGCCGGACAGAATTCAAAAGCAAGATGCCAGGTGATAGCAAGCCCTGCGGCCTAGAGGGAAAGCATCAAAAAGTGTGGGGCAGTTCTACCTTTTCAGCTGGGCTGGAGGGAAACGGAACAAACCGTTGCTTAGCCCAAAACCGGCTTGCCCCATACTTTTTGATGCTCTCCTGGTACTGGACTGCTGGCAGTAAAATAAGCCAGCTGACGCTGGAAAGTGGCCAGCGCCTCGCCATCCGGCAGCAAGAACTGCTGACTTGGATTATCTGGCGGAAACTGCAGCAATTCGTTCGGCACGTTAAGGCTGCGCAGCAGGCGGTTAAGCAAACGAGGCTCCTCCTTCTTCAGGTTGCCGTTTTTCAGGTTGATAATGGTGGTGTAGGGAAACTTGTGGGCCTCACAAAACGGCAGCAACCCGCCCCGGGCAATCATCTTCAACCGGCTCTGGGCGTAGCGCAGCGCCTCCTGATAGGGCAGAGCCAGGCTCAGGTCGGGAAAGCTCAGGGGCGCTACTTCCGGCCCGCGTTTTTCTTCTTCCATACTTTGTAGCTTTTAATCATTTCAGCGGCCTGCTCGGCCGTGGTGGCGCGGGCCTGCTCCTCCGTACAGTCGGGCTTAAACTTCGCCTTTACCTCCCCATCGGTGACATAGAGGCCCCACTCGTTGCGGCCGATGGTGTACTTGCCCACGGTGGCCAGCACGTTTTTGGCGGCCTCCGCCTGGGCTTTGAGGAGGTAATTGACAGCCAGCGCCGGCGTAACGGCCGCGGCCGATATGCCGGCCGGCACGTTGAAATACTGCTCGCGCCACTTCAGGTACACGCCTTTCGGCCCCTGGCCTACCATTACCGGCTGGCCATCGTGCAGGCCCACCTCGCGGGGAGCCGACGCCCGGCGCTGGGTGATAAGGTCCCGGGCCTGCGCTTCGCTCAGCTGCGCGGGGCTGACGTCCTCGGGAAGGTTGTAATACTTCTCGGCATGCAGAATGTAGGGGCCGTTTTTGCCGGTTCCCACTAGCATTTCCGCGCCTTCGAAGTGGCCGATGGGGCGCTTTTGCAGCTCGGCCCGGTCCGGGGTGAGCTGGTCGGCGGCGGCCACCCAGCTTAGCAGGTTCTGGTCGAACATCGGCACGAACTGCTGGTAGGTCTGCTGGCCCCGGGCAATCTTGTCGAACACGGCTTCGCAGCCGGCGGTGAACTTGTAGTCCATCACCTTGGGAAAGTTGCGCTCCAGAAACTCCGTGACCTCGGTGCCGGTGGCCGTGGGCAGCAGCTTGTCCTTATCGGCGCCCAGCGTTTCGCTGCGCTGGCTGGTAGTCAGCTGACCGCTCTGCCAGGTCAGGACCTGCGCGGTGAGCTTCTTCCCTGCTACGCTGCCGGTGCTGATATACTTCCGGGCGAAAATTGTGCGCAGGATAGACGCGTAGGTGCTCGGCCGGCCAATGCCCTGCTTTTCCAGGTCCGCGACCAGAGTGGCCTCGTTGTAGCGCCTGGCGGGCCGGGCAAAGATCTGGCGGGCCTCCAGCTTTACCAGCGTCAGTGCCTCGCCTTCCTGCACCGGATGCTGGAGCGTCGTTTCCACCTCATCGTCGGACTCCTCCCCTTCCTCCTCGGCGTCCTGGTACACGGCCAGGTAGCCGGCGCGGGTGAGCACGCGGGTGGAGCTGGTATAGGTGTTAGCGGCATCGGCGGCCGGCGCAAGAGTTATGGTAGTCTGGTCGTACTGGGCGGCCAGCATCTGCGAGGCCAGGGCGCGGGTGTATATCAGCCGGTATAACGCCTGCTCGTCGGGCGTGTCGCCGGCACTGGCCTGCTCCCAGTGGGTGGGGCGAATGGCTTCGTGGGCCTCCTGCGCCCCGTCCTTGTTTTTAGTCTGGCGGGCCTGAAACTGGTCAGCCCCGAACTGCGCCGTAATCTGCGCCTGGGCCTGCTGGGTGGCCTCCTCGCCCAGGTTCACGCTGTCGGTGCGGATGTAGGTAATGTGGCCGCCCTCAAACAGTTTCTGGGTCAGGTCCGATACTTTCTGCACGGTAAATCGCAGCTTTTTCACGCCTTCCTGCTGCAGCGTCGAGGTGGAGAATGCCGGGGCGGGCTGCCGCTCCACCGGCTTCTTCTCCACGCACAGCACGCCGAAGCCCGCGCCCCGGCCAACCTGCGACAAGTAGGCCTGCGCCTGCTCGAGCGCGGCGAAAGGCGCGGCCGTGCGGCGCGCGCGCAACTGCTCGCCGTGACTGGTCTGCAGAGTGGCCACCACCGGCACGGTAAACGTGTCGGTAAACTGCTGAATCTGCCGTTCCCGCTCCACCACCAGGCGCACTGCTACCGACTGCACCCGACCGGCCGAGAGGCTGGCCGCCAGCTTGCGGTTGAGCACGGGGCTGAGGGTGAAGCCCACCAGCCGGTCCACGGCCCGGCGGCCCTCCTGGGCGTGCACGAGGTGCAGGTCCACCGTGGTGGGCGCGGCCAGCGCGGCCTTAATGGCTTTCTCGGTGATTTCCTGGAAGGCAATGCGCTTGGTCGTGCGTGGGTCCAGACCTAGTACTTCGCAGAGGTGAAACGCAATGGCCTCGCCCTCCCGGTCGGGGTCGGTGGCCAGGTACACGCCCTGGGGGCCGGCGGCGTTGGCCAGGCGGCGCAGGTTGGCCACCACGGCCTTCTTGTCGACGCTGACGACGTATTTCAGGGCGTGGCCGTGCTCGCGGTCAATGCCAATGTCGCCCCCGCCTACGGGCAAATCCCGGATGTGGCCCACCGAGGCGGCCACCTCGTAATCGGGGCCCGCGTAGCCCTTGATTTTCTTAATCTTGTTGGGGCTTTCGACGATAATAAGCTTCATGCTGGGTAGCTAGTACGCAGCGAAACTACCAAGCCAGATTAGCCCTCGGGAGAAAAAAGGATGAGTGGTAAAAAGTCGGAGGTGAAGTGCAGAAACTGGCTACGAATGGTAGTTCAGCTGCTGCCTAAGCTAGGCGTTGGCTGACTAAAAGCTAGCTGGCGTCGGTCTGGTTCTTTTTGAAGCGCGGGCGGCCCAGCGCCGGGGCGGGCGGCTCTACGGGGTTGTCCATCTGCTTCTGGGCCAGCCTGGTCATGGTGAGCAGGTCGGACTTGGCCAGCTCGGCCACTTTCACCAGCTCATCCAGCGTGAAGCTGCCCGGTTTGGCCATGCGCACGTTCAGGGTGTTGTGCGAGATGCCGATGTGTCGGGCCGTATCGCTGCGCATGCCCAGGGCGTGAATCAGTTCGGCCAGCGAATTATAGGAACTTGGTTTGAGCATAGCCGGGGGCGCAAAGAGGTCTGACACGAGGCAAAGATTAGTCAATTTTTGCAACATTACGGCTCCGGCTTCCCCGCAGTTCGGTTAGACAAAAAGCGGGGGCTTTGAACCAGACAATCTTTACGCTGCTCAGCCTGATGAGGCGGGCGAAGTAGACTAGCACGCTGTCCGCGCGGGCCTGCTGCTCAGTCGCCCGCTGCCAGATGGGGTACAGCTCAGCGTAGGAGAAGACATTCATTCAGCGGTAGCGCTTGGTAAAGCAATTCCACCAGTAGACAGCTATTCAGGCGCTAGAGAGCTTACTGGGTGGCTATGCAAAGGATGTTCGTGAGTAGGAGATTGTTCCAAGCTTATAAAAACTTTCCTTTTGTTAGCCACAACCTGGCTTCCAACCTGGTGCAAAGCTATTTTAGACTTATAAAACCTTTCTTTTAGCTGATCAGAAGTTAGTAAAAAGCTGCGTAACGGCTGCTCTTTCGCTTATAAAACCTTTCTTTTAGCGAACGGATGGTGGGTTTTTGGGGTAAATGCACCTGCTCTCGGGTGCGCTCCAGCTGCTTACCGGCAGCTGGAGCCAGACTTATAAAGCCTTTCCTTTGGTGGACAAGGTGGCGGTGCTCAGAAGGTTGCCCCTCCTTTATCGGGCTGTAATACCTTTTGTCTAAAGAGTGTGGCCGACCTACAGATGGGGGGTAAATAGCTAAGTCATATAAAATATTTGAAAAGTGCAATCACTTTGTAATTGGGTCGGTTTTCTCCGTTGTTGTTTTTTGTCTTCGTGGTTTTTCGTCAGTTGTTCTCCGAACATCCTAAAAGCTGTTTTTTGAAGCGCATCACAACTTTGTGAGATTTGTTAGTTATTTGTTCTATTTGTAGGGCTCATAATATGTTTAATGTCAGCAGGATACAAGGCACTTAGGAAAGGTTTTATAAGTGAAAGGAAAGGTTTTATAAGCCGCAAGGAAAGGTTTTATAAGTGAAAGGAAAGGTTTTATAAGCCGCAAGGAAAGGTTTTATAAGTGAAAGGAAAGAGTCTAGAGGGAAAACTTTCCTTTCCGCTTTCTTTTTGTCTGCCTGCGTTTATCTTTGCTTCCGTTGCAAGCCTTCCCACCCTATGCAAGTCCTTGATACTGTAGCTGGTATAGCTACCTCGACCGGGCTCGAAATCCGGCAGCATAACGCTATTACCACGGCCCGCTACGAGATGACGGCCTGTGAGATGGACATTGTGTTCTATCTCCTCTCCCTGCTCAAGAAGGAGGACCGCGTGGGTACCTTTTACCGGGTTAAAGTCCTCGACCTGCAGCACCTCACGGGCCGGCAGTGGAACTACCAGCAGTTTCTGGAAGCCACCTCCGCCCTCCGCTCCCGCGAGTACGTGATTGAGGACAACAAGCGCATCCTGCAGGTCGGTCTGCTGGCCTCGGCCGAATACATCAAGGGCGAAGGGGTGATTGAACTGGAAATCTCGGAGAAGATTCGGCCCTACCTGATTGACTTGAAGCGCAACTTCACGTCTTTTCGCCTGCAGGCGGCCTTTAGCCTGAGTAGCAAATACGCCAAGCGCATCTACCAGATTGCCTCGCAGTGGAAAGACAAGTCCGAAACCCGTACCTTCACGCTGCATGATTTGAAGGTTATGCTGGCCTTGAAGGATCCCAAGGGCGTAGAGCCGGAGCAGTACACCAAAGTCTCCATGTTTCAGAAGTACGTGCTTGACGTGGCCGTTACGCAAATCAACCAGAACACCGACCTGCACATCGGCTACGAGCTCGTGAAAAAGGGGCGCTCCTTCGAGAGCATCCGCTTTCAAATCAAGCAGCAGGAGCCGCAGCAGCTGCCGCTGCCCTTCGAGCAGCCGTTGGATGATTCCCGGCTGCAGATGGCGCGCCAGCGGCTGGCGGAGCTTGATATCCGGGATGTCCGTCTCGTGGAGCAGATTCTCGGGGAAGCCCGCATGGTGGACGAGCTGTTTGCTTTTTGCTACAAGCTGAAGACGGGTAAGGTAAAGGCAGCTTCAAACCCGGGGGGGCTTTTTCTTACCGTGGTTGGGTTGCGCAAGCCACTAACTGCCCCGGAGAAAAAAGGAATGGTATAAGACGTGACCGGTCGAAAAAGTGGGTATAAAGACGACTCATTTAAAAGTCTAAAAAAGCACAAAGTGCAATTGTATTTTTATACTTTTTTATACTTATCAATCTTCGACTTATTCCAAAATCCGTGATTCTAGCGTCGGAGTAGCTATTTATCACGCCTACCCCGTCCGCAAACAACCTTTCGCTCAGATTGGAAATATACATTTTCGCTTTAGGCTGGGCCGCCGCTGTTATGGCCTAGCTAGTTGGGCAAACCGGCTACCCAGTAACTCGTGATACTGTTCTTTCAGCTCCTGCGGCAGGAAGCTGCGCTCGATAAACGCGTGCCAGTCGGACTTTGCCTTCGTCAAGCGGGCGAGGATTCCCGTCAGCACTTTATCGTCGACGCCGGCCCGCTGGGCGGCCTGCCGGAAATCGGTTTGCCGCAGCCGCTTCTTCTTGCCATTAAGGGTGAGGGCCAGCTCCTCCGTGTCGGCGGGGTTGACCAGCGCCGTGGCCACCAGGTCATAGGCCGGCGCCAGGCCGTAGCCCCGGCCGGGGGTTTGCAGCAGCGAAAAGTTCTTCAGGTGCATGTCCGCGTTGCCGGTCAGAAAGCAGAACAGCACCAGCTCATAGTAGTTGACTACGTCCAGGCCGGGGTTGGCTGAATACCTCAGGATGGCTTTCGCCACCTGCTCGTGCGAGCCGTCGTACTTGTTCTCCGTCAGGCGCTCGGTGAGCTGGCACATATCCTCCATGGCCAGCTTCCGGCCACGCTGGCGGTCGATGCGGCGCGTCACGTAGGCCAGCGCCCCGCCTTCGAGGCGCAGCAGTCCGTGGGGTACCGTGGGCAGGCGGGCCAGCGCGGCCAGGTGCATGGTCAGGTCCTCCACTTCGGGTAGGTGCGGGTAGCGGGCCGTGGGCGGCTTGAGGATGTACTCGCCGTCGAGCGCCCCCACGATGGTCAAGCGCGCGGGCTGCCCGGCGCCGCCCGCCGGGGTCAGGCCAAGCGAGAGCTTGGGCTGCACGCCGGTCACGGTAATGTGCTGGCGCACGACGGCTTCGGCCAGGGCCAGCATCTCGGCTTCGGTGTAGGGAAATGCGGGCGGCACGGCCTGGCCGAAGATCTTGCGACTGCAGGCCGGGTGGTACTCAGACGCGGCGCCCTCGGGTAAGGGTTGGTAGCAATAGAGGCAGCGGCTCATGCCTCGTCGGTTGACAGCGGGTAAATACTCACGGCCCCGATGCAGTCGCGGCAGCAGGCCAGCAGCAGGCCCATGCGGTCGCGCTCGCGGAGCTTCCAGTTGCGCTCGGCGACTTCCAGCAGCCAGCCCTCGGGAATCAGGCCGTCGAAAAACGGCAGCATCGTGCGCTCCACGTAGGGCGCGGCGCGTAGTGGCAGTGTGAGGCTAACCGGCTCGGCGGTGGGCAGCCGCAGGTAATCGGGAGTGTAGGCAAAGGTGTAGCCCTGTTCATCCTGGGTCAGGTGCCCGGCCAGCTGCCCGTGCAGGTGTACTTCGGCCTTTCTCATAGCTGCGCAGCCAGACGGCTGCGGTCGAGTGGCGCGGGCGCCAGTTCGTGGCCGAACAGGCGCAGCACCAGATTCACTTTATCCAGTCGCAGCGTGGGCTTGCCCTGCTCCAGCTCGCGCACGAACCGCAGCCCTACCCCGGCCTTGGCCGCCAGGTCGGGCTGGGAGAGCTGCAGAAGTTTGCGGCGTTGTTTGACAAAAGCGCTCAAGGAAGAAAGCATAAAATATACCCGTTCGGGGGCAATAGTCCGCAGTGAGTTACCATAGTACCCGTTCAGGTATAAAAGTAAGAATAAGCGTGATATTTACACCCGGACGGGTATGCTTTTTTTAGCAATAGAGAGCATCAAAAAGTGTGGGGCAGTCCCGTTTAGGGCCAAGCATCAATTTGCTCCGCCTCCGTATAGAAGAACGAAAAGCAGAACTGCCCCACACTTTTTGATGCTCTCTAAGGTTGTGAAAGGACATAGCCAAACAGCTGCTTCAAGGCGGATAACTTCAGTAAAGGCGGGTCCCAATCAGCCTGTCAGCTGACGGGGAATAAAGCTTCATCACCGCGCAAGGTTGTGCGAACCTTATGTTGGCCGGCCCCGCGTCCAGTGGCCGCAGCCGGGTAGCTACTTATTCCAGCCAGCGTTTGAGCAGCGGGGCGCGCTCGCGGCTCACCACGATTTCCTCCCGCTGGGCTGGCAGCAGCTCGATTTTTAACTTGCCCCCAAAATAAGAATGTATTTTGTGGATGGCCTTGGAGGAGGCCAGGTACTGGCGGTTGAGCCGAAAAAACCCGGCCGGGTCGAGCAGGCTTTCCAGCTTTTCCAGCTTGTGCTCCAGCGCAAAGCGGCGGCCGTCGTGGCGCACGAGGTACACCACGTCATACTGGGTAAAGCAGTAGGCAATGTCGGCGACGGCCACCGGCAGCAGCTGCTCACCGGTTTCGACCAGAAAGCGCTGCCGGTAACGCGGCGGGGTGGGCGCCATCCGCTCCAGCAGCTGCCGGACCTTGGCCAGCTGGGCGTCGGCCAGGCCGGCCTGCTCCTGCTCGGTGGCCTGCGCGCGCCAGTAGGCGTGCTTGTCGAGCGCCCGGGCTACCTCCCGGGCCTGGATGGGCTTGAGCAGGTAGTCGAGGCTGAGTAGGGTGAAAGACTGCAGGGCGTACTCGTTGAAGCTGGTGGTAAAGATGATGGGGCTGCGCACGGGCACGGCCTCAAACACCTCAAAGCTGAGCCCATCCGAGAGCTGGATGTCGGCGAAAATCAACTCGGGAGCCGGGTGCTGGCTTAGCCAGGCAATGGCGGTCCGCACGCTCGTCAGCACGGCTACCACCTCCACGGCGGGGTGCTGGCGCAGCAGCAGCTGCAGGTGGGTGGCCGCCAGGGCCTCGTCTTCGATGATAATGGTTTTCATGGGGCCGGCAGCAAGGGCAGGGTCACGGCAAACTCATCGTCCCCGTGCACAATGTCGACCGGTCGGTCGGTAAGCAGGCGGAAGCGGTTTACCAGGTTGCGTAAGCCTTGCCGGGTGCTGGATTCCAGCATCGTTTTGGGCTGCACATTATTGGTGACGCGCAGCACGTCCTCACCGGCCCGGATACAAATGCGCAGGGGCGCGTCGCGGTCGAAGGCGTTGTGCTTGAGGGCGTTTTCGAGCAGCAGCTGCACGGCCAGGGGCGGCACGTGCCGGCGCAGGGCGGCGGGAGCAATGTCGCGGCTGACCTGAATGCCCTCGCCAAACCGGATGCGGTTCAGGTATAGATACTCCTCCGCAAAGGTCATTTCCTGACTCAGGGGGACGGTGGAATGGTCCTTGCTCAGCAAAACGTAGCGGTAAACGCTGGCCAGCGACCCCAGAAAATCCTGGGCCGGCGCATTGTCGCCAATGAGCGCGGCCATGGTGTTCAGGCTATTGAAGAGGAAGTGGGGGTCGACTTGCTGCTTGAGGGCTTCCAACTGGCTGATGGCCCCTTCGCGCTCCAGCTCGGCCGAGCGGATGAACGTTTTGCGCCACTCGTAGAAGAAGTACCCACTGCCGTAGACGCTGAGCATGACCACTGACGTGAGCAGGGCATTGCCCACGAACTGCCCGTAGCCGGGCCAGGAGGCCGGCGTCCCCCCGCCAGGTACCGTAGCAGCCAGGCGTCCAGCAGGGAGATGGTGGCGACGTAGCCCCCGGCCAGGGGTACGTGCAGCAGCAGGCGGGCCGCCGTGCGGGCGTAGCCGGGCAGCCAGCGGCGCAGCAGAAAAAACAGCGAGACATTCCCTTGCCAGCAGGCCGTCGCCATTAGCACGGCGTTCAGGCCCTGCTGCCATAGCGGCAGCGCAGCGCGCCCACGCACGGCCCAGGTAAAAAAGGCCCCGACCAGCACCACGCCGAGCCAGCGGAGCCACACCTTCTGCCACCGCCACGAAGCCGGTACCACCGAAAAGCCGTCGCCGGAGCCCGGGCGCCAGGGGGCGGCGGAACTCATCGGTAACCAGGAGGTAGTTACCCGGGCGGGAAGCAGCGGCCAGCGTCGAAACATTCCCCAAAAGAACAAACTACCAAGTGCTTTCGGCCGCTTAATTGAGCGAAGTGGGGACAAACGCTACTCAAACGGCGAAAAGCGCCTGCGAAGCCGAGTGCTTCTGTACTGGGCCCGGCCGAGCTAGGCAGCTGCCAATCCGATGCTACGCGAACGGCCCACACGACGGCCATGGCTGCTGTCGGGGCACCAAGGGCTTCCGCTTGGCCACGGCTTTATGACAGTTCACCTGGGGTGTAACACCGGTTCACTAAGATTCTGACTTGCGACGCTCGGCCAGGCCGGCACTTTTGTCCAGCTTATCCGTCAGAACTCCTCCCGAGCCATGAGCCCTCAGTCCCTTTTTCTTTGCCTGCTGCTACTAGTTGCCGGCATTTTTCCGATTACCGGCCATGGCCAGACGCCGCCCGGGACGGTCACCCAAACCGTGCGCGGCACCGTGCTGGATGCCGCGGCCAACGCCCCCGTGATTGGGGCGACCGTGGTAGTTGTGGGCGTAACGCCCGCGCTGGGCGTGAGCACCGATGCCGAGGGCCGCTTTCGCCTGCCGGGCGTGCCCCTGGGCCGCCTCCAGCTGCGGATTACGTCGGTGGGCTACGAAGACCTGGTGCGCAGCGAGGTACTGGTGACGGCCGGTAAAGAAGTGGTGCTCGACCTGCGCCTGAATGAGCGCCTGACCCGCCTCGACGAGGTGCAAGTAACCTACCGGCGGGCGGACGATATCCGGGTGACCAACAACGAGATGGCCACCGTTTCGGCCCGGCCGTTTTCGCCGCTTGATGCCAACCGCTACGCCGGCAGCCTCGGCGACCCCGCCCGGATGGCCCAGAACTTTGCCGGCGTGAGTAGCGCCAATGACTCGCGCAACGACCTCGTGGTGCGGGGCAACTCGCCGGCCTCGCTGCTGTGGCGGCTGGAGGGGGTCAACATCCCCAACCCCAACCACTTCGGCTCGCTCGGCACCACGGGCGGCCCGGTGAGTTTGCTCAACAACAACCTGCTGGCCAAGTCCGATTTCCTGACCGGCGCTTTCCCGGCCGAATACGCCAACGCCTTGGGCTCGGTGTTCGACCTGCGGCTACGCAAGGGCAACGACGAGAAGCCCGAGTTTCTGGGCCAGGTCGGCTTCAACGGCCTGGAGCTGGGCGCCGAAGGGCCCTTCAGCCCGAAGTCCAAGGCGTCGTACCTGGTTAATTACCGCTACTCGCTGTTTTCGCTGCTCAAGGCCGTCGGTTACCAGATTGCCGGCACGCCCAACTACCAGGACTTTACGGCCAAGGTGGACGTGCCCGTGGGTTCGCGCGGCAGCTTCAGCGCCTGGACCCTTGGCGGGCGCTCCAATATCGCGTTTCTGGGCCGGGACGTGGACACGACCAAGGCCGACGTGTACGGCGATGAGGCGCACAACACGCGGGTCCGCTACTTTACCGGCATTGCCGCCGCCAGCTACGAGCAGCGCTTTACCGACCGTACCGTGGGCAAGGTCACGCTCTCGGCCTCCCGCACCACGTCGGCCTTCCAGGGCGACAGCATCCTGTTTGACGGCGCGCGGGCGGTGCGGGCGGAAATCCCGAACAATGCCAGCGACTACACCCAGGACAAGCTGTCGGCCAACGTCGCGCTAACCCATAAGTTCAGCGCCCGCAACCAGGTCAGCACCGGTTTCATCGTGGACCTGCTCCAGTACCGCTACCACGACGCCCAGACGTTTCCTACCCCGCTGGTGCGGCGCGAGGCCAGCGGCAATACGGCGTTTGCCCAGGCTTACGGGCAGTGGAAGCACCGCTTCAACGACCGCCTGACGCTCAGCGCCGGCCTGAGCGCCTCGCGCTTTGCCCTGAACGGCAGCAGCGCCGTCGAGCCCCGCGCCGGGCTGCGCTACCAGCTCACGCCCGGCAGCTCCCTGAGCGCGGCCTATGGCCTGCACAGCAGCCTGCAGCCCCTGCTCACCTACTTCTACCAGTCGCCGCAGCTCGATGGCTCCTATGGCCTCACCAACCAGGGGCTGGGCCTGACGCGCGCCCAGCATTACGTACTGGCGTACGACCGCCAGTTGAGCGAGAACCTGCACCTGCGGGTGGAGGGCTACTACCAGGCCCTGTTCGATGCGCCCGTGGAGCGCACGGCCAGCGCTTATTCGGGCCTGACCCAGGGGGCCGACTTCGGGGACCCCAACCGGGGCAACCTCGTCGGCCGGGGCACCGGGCGCAACTACGGCGTGGAGCTGACGCTGGAGCGGGCGTTTGCCCAGGGTTATTACTTCCTGCTCACAACTTCCCTGTTCGAGTCGAAATACACCGGCAGCGACGGCATCGAGCGCAACACCCCCTTCAATACCCACTACGTAGCCAACGCCCTGGCCGGTCGGGAGTTTCGGGTGGGCCACGGCACCAACACGCTTACCCTGAGTTTGAAACTAGCCACGACGGGCGGCAAGTACACCACGCCCCTCGACCTGGCGGCTTCCAGCCAGCAGCACATCGCCCGCTACCGCTCCGACCAGGCCTTTAGCCAGCAGCAGGCGGCCTACTTCCGGGCCGATGTGAAAATCGGCTACAAGCTCAACCGCGCCCACCTGACCCACGAAATCGCCTTGGACATGCAGAACATCACCAACCACCAGAACGTGTTTGCGCAGGCCTACAACCCGCGCACCAACCGGCTGGGCACGGCCTGCCAGCAGGGGTTTCTGCCCATCCCCTTTTACCGCCTCACTTTCTAGCCCCCATTTCCATGTTATTGAACCACCGGATTGTGATTGACCAGCCGGGCGGCCCCGAGCAGCTGCGCGAGGAGCCCGTACCGGTGCCCCAGCCGCACGAGGCGCTCGTGCGGGTGCGGGCCTGCGGTGTCGCGTTTGGCGACATCATCTACCAGCGGGGCGCGTTACCCGGCGGCCCGCCCTCCCCGCTTACCCCCGGCTACGACCTGGTGGGCGACGTGATAGCGGTGGGGGCCGCCGTGACCCGGGTAAAACCCGGCGACCGGGTGGCCGCGCTGCCCGTGCCCGGGCAGGGCGGCTACACCACCTACATCTGCCTGCCCGCCGCTGAATTAATTCACCTGCCGACCCATCTGGCCCCCACGGAGGCCGTCGGGGCGATGCTGAACTACGCCACGGCTTACCGGATGCTGACGCGCGATGCGCGCCTGCGGGCCGGCCAACGTGTACTCATCCACGGAGCCGCCGGGGGCGTGGGCACGGCGGTGCTGCAGCTGGCCCGGGTGCTGGGTCTCACCGCCTACGGCACCGCCTCGACGGGCAAGCAAGCCCTGGTGCGGGCGCAGGGCGGCATTGCCATCGACTACACCACCACCGATTTCGTGGCGGAAATCGCGGGGCTGACCGGCGGGGCCGGCGTGGACGCCGTGCTCGACGGCATTGGGGGGCCGCAGCTCACCCGCTCCTACCAGTGCCTTAACCAGACGGGTACGCTGGTCTTGTTTGGGGTTTCGTCCACCCTGGAGGGGGGCGGCAGCCCCAAGCGCAAGATGGCGGCCTCCATGCTGCGCTTCGGGCTGCTGAAGCTGCGGCCGAACCGCAAGCGAGTGACCATGTCCTTTCCCAGCTCGAAAGCCGACCTGCAGGCCCTGCGCACCGATGCGGAGGCCATGCTCCAGCTGCTCGCCGAGGGCAAAATCAAGCCCCTGATTACCCATGTCCTGCCGTTATCCCAGGCAGCCGAGGCCCACCGGCTGCTGACCGAAACCCGGCCCGTGGGCAAAATCGTGCTCGAACCGTGAACGAAGCACATAAGCCCCTGCCGCTGGCGCCCTACCCCAGTATGCTGCCTCCACCCGGTCTACGGCCACCAGCTCACCCCACTCCGCCCGCCAATCTGCTGGTGCCCCTGCTACGCTTGCTTACCCGCCAGCTCCTGCCTGCCCTGCTGGCAGTAGTAGCCTGGGGCTTTGACGAGGAGCTTGACTTTCTGTGCGACATAGTGCTGCTGGGCACGCTGGGCTGCCCTGTTCGGCAACCGCCGGCTTCCGGCGACCGGTCCGCGCCACCGGGGCCGCTACTTCGCTTCCGCTCCCGACCGCCCCGGCCGAATTTCCGGTCCCGGCGGGGCAGCTAGCCTGACCAGGCCCCGGCTACAGGTGCTGCCGGCCAAACACGACGATGCTGTCCACCACCGGCAGGGCCTGCTGGCCGCTCTCCGTCAGCCAGTACTCCACGCGGGGCGGAATCTCGGGGTAGGCGTGCTTGGCCACCAACCCCACCGCCACCAGCTCCTTGAGCTCGTGGATGAGCATCTTCTCGCTGATGTCGGGCAGCCGGCGCAGCAGCTCGCCGTAGCGCAGGCGGCCGTCGCGCAGGCTTTGCAGCAGCAGCACTTTCCACTTGCTGCCAATCAGGGTCATGGCTTTGCGCACGGGGCAATTCGGGAAATCTTTTTGGCCGGGAGTCATAATTTTTTTACGCTGACTATCAATTTTTCTTACCTGGGGGGTAGGTACCCTACGCAAAGGTAGGTACTTGACAAAAGTAAAGTAATACGGGACTTTTGCAGCCATCCTTCACTTACGCCGCTTGCCAAAGCTGCCTGTACAGCTCCTCCCGGCGATTTAACAACTTCCTTAGTATGACTGCTAACCATCCCGAAGCCGTTATCCGGCATTCCATCACGGCTGCCGACCAGGCGGCTATTACTGCCATGCGGCTGGCCACCGCGCCCATGAAAGGAAAAATCAACGGCCCGGCGGCCCGCCTGCCCTTTGCCGACATCATGCGGCACACGCCCGCCGCGCCCGGCGTCACCTACGAGGAGGCCCGGGTGGGCGGCGTGGCGGGCTGGTGGTGCCGGCCCGAAGCCAGCGCGCCTACGGACAGCGTCGTGCTGTTTTTGCACGGCGGTGGCTACGTGCTGGGCTCAGCCGAGGCGCACCGCAACTTCGTGAGCCAGCTGGTGGCCCGCGTCGGGGTCGACTTCTTTGTGCCCGACTACCGCCTGGCCCCCGAACACCCGTTTCCGGCCGCCATTGAGGACGTCCTGGCCGCCTACCGGGGCCTGGGGGCCTTGGGTAAGCGCCGGATTGCGCTGGCCGGCGATTCGGCCGGTGGCGGCTTGGCGCTGGTGACTGCGGCCCTGGCTACTGACGAAGCGGCGGCCGTGCGGCCGTGCGCCGCCCTGGTCTTTTCACCCTGGACCGATCTGACCCTGGCCTCGGCCAGCTTTCAGACCCGGGCCGAGGCCGACCCCATTTTTACCAAGGATGCCCTGGGCTCCCTGGCCCGGCATTACCTGCAAGGTTACGATGGGCACGACGCCCGGGTATCGCCTGTATACGGCAAGCTGGCGGGCCTGCCGCCCGTGCAGGTGCACGTCGGCGACGCCGAAGTGCTGCTCGACGACTCGGTTCGCTACGTGGCCCTGGCCCAAGCGGCTGGGGTGCCCGCCGAGCTGCACGAGTGGGAAGGCCTACCCCACGTGTTTGCCTCCAACCTCGACGGTTTTCAGGCCGCCAGTAAGGCCTTGGATTTAGGCGGGGCCTTTCTGGCCGCGCAGCTGGCCTAGTTCGCCCGGGCACCTTCCCACGGGGCGAGCACCCGGCTCGCCCCGTGGGAAAGGAGCTTTTGTCCCGCTGCACCAGCGTGCCCAGGGCAGCCGAACCAGAAGAACTTAAATCATCACCAATTATCCGGGCTTAAAAACCGGAGCTTTGCACCCGGAAAATAGTAGCCCGACAGCAGCAGGAAGCGCCATGGAAATCCCTAAGAAATACCGGAGCCGGCAGGCCGAAATCACCGAGTCGTTTCTGCGCGTCATGCATGCACACATGGACGACTTCATGGCCGGTCGGGCCCCGGAAATGCTGCATCTGAAGGACCTGGCCGGGGTCCTATGCCTGCACCCGGTGCACGTGAGTACCATCGTTAAGCTACACACCGGCTTTCACCCGTGTCATTTTTACGAGCTGCGGATTGCCGAGGAAGCCAAGGCCCTCCTCGCTGACGCTTCATTGGCCGTGGGGGAGGTAGCAGGCCGCCTGACGTACGACACATCCAACTTCACCAAGTTTTTTAAGCTGTACGTGGGCATGACGCCCACTGCGTACCGCCGGAGCTTAAGCCTCTCCGCGCCGGCGCTGCTGCCCGCCCATGGCAAGCCACAGCTGCGCCTGGCAGCCTGAGGGTGGCAGGCGGAAGCCTCGGAACGGGCCCCCGCGAGCTTACCCGGTGCCGCCCGCACCGGCACCGCGGGTAGTGCTGAAACGCCAGGCAAGCCGACGGCGACAGGAGCTACGAAGCCCGCTGGCCCTAGGCTTTGCTGAGCCGGAGAAGTCGTGATACAAGGTAATTATCTGCCTAGTCAGCGAACAGGGTCAGACACGCTACTTCAGCGGCGCGCACATCCTAAACGAACAGTACCTTAAAAATGAAGCCCTTGCAGCGGCCCTCTTTCGTGCGAAATATCTGTTGGGCCGGACTGGCAGCAGGTCCGATGCTGCTGGTGTTACCGGTCGCCCAGGCGCAGCCGGGCCTGCCAGCGGTCAGCCCGCCGCCATACAACGCCCGCGCGCTGTTCGACCCCTCCTACCTACGCCAAGCTCCGCCAGCCACGCGTACGGCCGGTGGCCAGCCGGGCGCGACGTACTGGCAAAACACCGCCGATTACCAGCTAGCGGCCCGCCTCGACGAAAAAGCGGCCCGCCTGACCGCTACCGCGACGATTACCTACACCAACAACAGTCCCGACGCCCTATCCTTCGTCTGGCTCCAGCTCGACCAGAACCTCTTTCGGGCCGACTCCCGGGGGGCTGCCACAACCCCGGTAGCGGGCGCCCGCCACGGGAACCCGGACCCCGGCTTTGCCGGGGGCGACTCGCTGCAAGCCGTTTCCATCGAGCTGCATGGTCAGAAAGTGAAAGCGCAATACCGCGTGACCGATACGCGCCTGCAAATCATCCTGCCCGAGCCCCTGCGGCCCCACGGCGATAGGCTCCGCATTCACCTGGCCTATCGTTTCAATATCCCCATGAACGGCTCCGACCGGATGGGCCGCCTTAACACGCCGAACGGGGAAATCTTCGAGCTGGCGCAGTGGTACCCGCGCATGGCGGTCTACGACGACGTGGAGGGCTGGAACACGCTGCCCTACCTCACGGCTGAGTTTTACCTTGACTACGGCAACTTCGACTACACCCTTAACGTGCCGGCCAGCTACCTGGTGGGCGGCTCGGGCGAGCTGGTAAACCCCGCCGAAGTGCTCACGGCTACCCAGCAGCAGCGCCTGGCTCAGGCCGCGGCATCAGACCAGACGGTGCTGGTGCGCAGCCCCGCCGAAGTAACGCAGCCGGGCGCACGCCCCGGCGGTAAAGACGGCCGCCTTACCTGGCACTTCAAGTGCAAGCGGGCGCGCGACGTAGCCTGGGCGGCCTCGGCGGCCTTTGTCTGGGATGCGGCCAAGCTCAACCTGCCCAGTGGGCGTAAGGCATTGGCTATGTCGCTTTACCCGGTCGAGGCAGCGACGGATTCGGCCTGGAATCGCAGTACGCAGTACGTAAAGAAGAGCATTGAATTCAACTCGCGGCAGTGGGCCGAATACAACTTGCCGGTCGCCACCAACGTAGCCGGCCGGGCCAGCGCCATGGAGTACCCCGGCCTCATGTTTTGCCGCGCGGACCTCCATAAAATCTACCTTTGGAACGACGTGAGCCACGAGTTCAGCCACAGTATTTTTCCGATGCTGGTGGGCTCCAATGAGCGTAAGTACGCGTGGATGGACGAGGGATTCACATTTTTCGTCACAATGCTGCTGACCCAGGACTTCAACCACGGTCAGTATTACAAATACATCTACGACCCGGCCAGCGTTGCAGGCAGTTTGGTACAGGAGCTGTGCGCCCCCGGCACGGCCCCGCCCTATACCGTGCCCGATGCCCTTGACCACCGCAACCTGGGCTTCGCGGCTTACAACAAAGTAGGCTATGGCCTCTACTTGCTGCGCCAGGAAATCCTGGGTCCCGCGCGCTTTGATTTTGCTTTTCGCACCTACATCCGGCGCTGGGCCTACCAGCACCCCACGCCCCTGGACTTCTTTCGCACGATGAACAACGCGGCGGGCGAGGACCTGACCTGGTTCTGGCACGAGTGGTTCTACGAAAACTGGCTGCTCGACCAGGCCGTGACCTCAGTGGCCTACGTAAAGCAGGACCCAGCCCAGGGCGCGCTCGTCACCATCGAAAACAAAGGCCAGGCCGCCCTGCCCGTAACGGCTGAGCTTACGGAGGCTAGCGGCAGGAAGCGCAACGTGCGCCTGCCCGTCGAAATCTGGCAGAGCGGCAGCACCTGGACGTTTCGGGTCTCTACCACCACCCCGCTAACCGCCGTGGTGCTGGACCCGGCCGGCATCCTGCCCGACGTGAACCGCGCCAATAACAGCTGGCAGCCGCTGCAGACCCTCGCCCCGTAAGCGCGGCGCGTTGGAGCGGACAAGTGCCCCGGCAACACCTGACTACCTTACTATTGCCAACCTGCTAAGCCAGTACTACATGAGAAGAGCGAGCATCGCCCTGCTGCTGGGCCTGGTGGCCTGTAAAATCGCCTCTCCGCTTTCCCCGGGGCCGGGAGCAACGGGCAGTTACCGCTACGAGGTAGACCTGCGCTACCTGGACCAGCAGCGGCTCCGGGTGCGCGTGACCGTTCCCTCCGTGCAGGCCGGGCCGGCAGTCTTCGTCATTCCCAAAGTAGTGCCCGGCATTTACGGGGTGCAGAACTTCGGGCAGTACGTGCGGGACGTGGTGGCCTTTGACCGACAGAACCGGCCGCTGACGGTGGTACGGCAGGATACCAACACCTGGACGATTGCCGAGACCCGCCGGCTGCACCACCTCACCTACTCCGTCGCCCCAACCTGGGCGGAATTTCGCACGGGCAAAGGCCAGCGGCCGGTATTTTACCGCTCGGCGGGCAGCTCCTACCACCCGGACAGTGCGTTCGTGCTCAACTACAACACCTTTGTGGGCTACCTCGAAGGCCAGCCGGCCCGCTCCTACCAGGTGCGATTCACCAAGCCCCTGGGCTTGTACGGGGCTTCCTACCTGACGCCCGAGGCGCTTAACGACACCATCGACCGGGTGCGGGCCCCCACCTACCGCGAATTAGTAGACGCCCCCGTGCTCTACGCCCGCCCCGATACGGCCTGGCTGCGGCTGGGCAAAACCCGGGTGCTGGTAGCGCTCTACGCCGGAGTCCATCAACCGCCCTACGCGCCGGCGGTGGCCCGCTCGCTGCGCACCATGCTCGAAGCCCAGCAGGCATACCTGGGCGGCACGCTGCCGGTAGAAAAGTATGCGTTTCTCCTCTACCACCGGACGCAGGGCGCGGCCGACCGCTCGGTCAGTGACGGGCTGGAGCACAGTCATTCCACGCTGTGCCTGCTGGAATCGCCCGGCGTAGGGGACCTAAACGAGTTTGTGCGCGGCATCGCCGCCCATGAGTTCTTTCACACGGTTACGCCGCTCCACATGCACTCCGAGGAAATTGAGCATTACGACTTTCGCCACCCGGCCTTCTCCGAGCACCTGTGGCTCTACGAAGGCCTGACCGAGTACGAAACCATTCACATGCCCATCCGCGAAAAGCTCGAAACGCTGCCAGAATTTATAAAGGTGCTGGAAGCGAAAGCCCAGGCTATGAGCAAGTTTAACGATACGCTGGCCCTCACGCGGCTGAGCCGGCAGGTTGCGACCCGTCAGGACCAGTTCTTTAACTTCTACCTCAAAGGCGCCTTGTTCAACCTCTGCCTCGACATTCGACTGCGCGAGCTCTCGGGGGGCAGGCTGGGCACCCAGGAGCTGACCCAGCACCTGCTGCACCGCTACGGGCCCCACCAGCCCTTCCGGGATACGCAGCTGTTCGACGTGCTGACGCAGCTCACCTACCCCAGCATGCGGGCCTTCTTCCGCGACTACCTGGAGGATGGCCGGTCGCTGCCGCTCCGCGAAACCCTGGCCAAAGTCGGCCTGGAATACGACCCGGCGACCCACACCATCCGGCTAACCGCCCACCCGACTCCGGCCCAGCTGGCCTTGCGCCAGGCCTGGATTGGGCAGTAAGTCGCTCTTCCCTACCACCGTTTCCCGGGCCCGCTCCCGGGGCGGACAATTCCCAATCGCCCAACCCACCCGCAACGCCGCGGGCCGAGGGCTCACGCGAGCGGCTTACCCGGGATCGCTTCCTGCTCAGTGGCGGGCAGCTACCGCGTAGCCTCGCAAGCTGGCAGGCTCTTTCTTAAATGTAATATGCTTGAGAATCAGATAACCAGGCGCGAGGCCGTAAAGCAAAGTGGCCTGCTCTTCGCCGGCGTCCTCACGCTTACCCCCCTTCTCAGCCCTGCAAGTATGCCCGCTTCCCGTGACCCATCCGCCCCGGTCCTGCCGTTCGTGGCGCACGCCCCCGACGCCATCCTGCGTAACCTCAAAGCCCGCCTCGCCCACACGCGCTGGCCCGCCGCGCTGGCCGGGACGGGCTGGAAGTACGGCACCAACCGGGAGTTTTTGCAGGAGCTCGTGGCTTACTGGGCCCGTGACTTCGACTGGCGCCGGGTAGAAGCGGAGAGCAACGCCTACCCCAACTTTACGACGAAAATTGAAGGCCTCCGCATCCATTTCGTGCATGTGAAAGGCCAGGGTGCCGCTGCTGCTCACCCACGGCTGGGCCGGCTCCTTTTTGGAGCTGCTCCAGCTTATTCCCCTGCTCACGGCGGCCGGACCGGTTTCCTTCGACGTGGTGATTCCTTCCCTGGTAGGGTTTGGCTATTCGGCGGCGAGCCCGGCCCCGGGCTGCACCTCGGCGGTAGTGGCAGAGTTGTGGCACCAGTTGATGCAGCGGCTGGGCTACCCGCGCTACGGGGCCCAGGGCGGGGATGTGGGGGCGGGCGTCAGCATCTGGCTTGCGCTCAAGTACCCGGCCAGCGTCATCGGGCTGCACCTCAACTTTATTTCCGGCTCTTATCAACCCTCCCTGCCGCCCGGCGAAGAGCTAACCCCGGAGGTGCGAGCCTTTCAGCAGACCGTGGCGGACTGGTCGGCCCGCGAGGGTGCGTACGGGGCCCTGCACGGCACCAAGCCCCTGACGGCCACCTACGGGCTGAACGACTCGCCCGTGGGGCTGTGCGCCTGGATAGTCGAAAAATTCTACTCCTGGAGTGATAGGCGCCCCGACGGCCGCCTGCCATTCACGAAGGACGAGCTGCTGGCCAACGTGACCCTTTACTGGATTACGCAAACCATTTATTCGTCCATGGCCATCTACAAGGAAAATGGCCGGCAGCCGCTGGTTTTCGGCAAGGACGACTACGTGCGGGTGCCGGTCGCGTTTGCTAAGTTCCCGAAAGAGCTGCCAACCCCGCCGCGGGCCTACGTGGAGAAGGGATTCAATGTGCAGCGCTGGACGCTGATGCCCGCCGGCGGCCACTTCGCCGCCCTGGAACAGCCCGAGCTGCTGGCCGCCGATATCAAGGCTTTTTTTGCGACGCTCCTTTAAGGTGACCCCGAGGTGTCACCAGCCTGCTTGGCAGGAATAGTCGCTGCGGCAGGCAGCAAGCGGGGCTGGGTGCCTGGCACTGGCGGGGAGGGGTTAGCAGTAGCTTCGTCAAATACTTAAAAACCAACCAAAACCCCTTAAAACCTCACCACAGCCGCCCTGGTGGGGGGCGGACCTTTGTCCGGCTGAATAAAAGGAAAAAGTCAGCCATCACCCCCCCAGTTACTAACATGACGACACCCACTGAATTGCCCGAACCAGCTACTGCCCTGACGAGCCAGGAACGACAGGCCATCGAATTATTTTACGGCGCCTGGAAGCGCCAGCAGCCCGAATTGCTGGACGAGGTGTGCGCCCCCGACTGGCAGGATATTCCCCTGGGCCCGGGGCAGGTACCGGGTCCCGAGGGACTAAAGAACATCCTTCGCCAGTTCGTCAGCCTACTGCCCGACGTGGAAATCAACATCCACGAAATCTTCGGCACCCACGAGCGGGCCGGCGTACGGGCCGAAATCGCCTTCACGCACCAGCACGACATCATGGGTATCCCGGCCTCAGGCCGGCGCGTTGCTATCGCCCTGCACGAGTTCCACTACCTCAAAGACGGGAAGCTGACCCATACCTGGCACCTCGAAGACTGGTACAGCCTGCTCCAGCAAAGCAGCGCGGCGCTGGTCCAAGGCTGAGCAAACCCTCTTTTTACCGCAAGCAAGTATCATGACTGTACCATTTAAAACTGCCGTGGTCACCGGCATCAGCAGCGGCATCGGCCAGGCCCTAACCCAGAAGCTCCTGGTCGAAGGCTACCAGGTCATCGGCACTACCCGGTCGGGTACGGTGCCCGGCCTGGCCCACCCCCGGCTCCACGTCATTGCCCTGGAAGCAACTGACGAAGCTAGCATCGCGCAGGCTGTTGCCCGCATTGCCACGCTCACCAAGGGCGTGGACCTGTTGGTAAACAACGCCGGCGCGGCCCCCGACGTGTTTGCAATCACGCCCGAGCGCACTGCCTTCACCCAAACCCTGGCCACCAACATCACGGGCCCCGTGTTCTTCACCGAGCCCCTGCTGCCGCAGCTCAACGAGGGGGCACAGGTCGTCTTCATCTCCAGCAACATGGGGCTGCCCCGCAACGCGGCACCCAACGGGCCGGGATACCGCCTCTCCAAAGCCGCCATCAACATGTACGCGGCCATGCTGGCCACACGCCTGGCCGAGCGCCGCATTCAGGTGATGCCCATGCATCCCGGCTGGGTGCAAACCAAGCTGGGCGGCGACCAGGCCCCGCTGACGCCGGCGCAGGCCGCCGAGGGCATCTACCAGGGCCTCGTGACGAATCCCGGCAGCGGCCTGTTCTGGAACGCTGCTGCTGGGGCCGCCGAAGCGTTTTAAGCGCTCTTACCCCCTAACGCTATGGCAAAACGTGCCAACCGGTACCGGGTGACGGTCGAGCTGCTCACGCTGGCCAGCGGGCTGGCAGCCACCGCCAGCCCGCTGCAGCTGGAGGTGGACAACCACGATGAAATCCTCGGCATTGTGCGCCGCCTGCAGGAAAAAAACCCGTTTAACGATCCGCAGCAGGCTGCCGCCTTGGCCGTCGGGCTGAAGCTGTTCAGCGAGGTAATGTTGCAAAACCGCCGCCACCCCGTGTTTGAAGAGTTGCTGCCCGCCTTTTGGGTATTCATGGAAAAGCTGAAAAAATAGCTGCCTTTAGACCCCAGACCCGGCGAATCCAACCGCCCGCGAGCAGCGGGCGATTGGATTCGCCGGGTCACTTACCTGCCCACCTCATTAGCCCGAGCACCATACCCCTCTATTCATGAAAAAAATAGGCCTAGTAGTACTCACCCTGTTGCCGGCTGTAGCCCTGGCGCAGTCGACGGATTTCCGGATAATGGGTCAAATCGGCCATGTTTCTTCGCCCGCCAAGGTCTATCTGGAGTACCGCCAGGCCGGGCGGGAAATTGTGGACTCCGCAACCATCCGCAACGGCTTCTTTGAGTTCCGCGGAAAGATTAAGGCCATCACACCGGCTACTTTGCGGCTGGATAAGGCGGGTACCTCCCTGCAAAAGGCTAGCGACCGGCAGTCGTTTTTTATGGAGCCTGGCGTCATTCACCTAGCCAATGACGCAGATTCGCTTGGAACAGCCACCATCGGGGGTACCCCAACTAACCGGGAAAATGCGGCCTATAATCAGGCCCTCAAGCCGGTGGCGGCGGCGCGGGCCGCCATTGCCGCCCGGACCCTGGCCGCGACCCCAGCCCAGCGAGAATCGACCGCTTTTAAGAAAGAGCTCGATGCGCTGAACCAGCAGGTGGTAGCGCGGGCCATCCGCATCAGAAAAGAATTTATCCAGGCGCACCCGGTCTCCTTTCTCAATTTAACGCTTATTACGCAGCTGGCTTATTACACTGATTACGCAGAGGTAGCTCCCATTTTCAACGCTTTACCACCCGCCCTGCGGGCGAGTGAAGACGGCAAAGTCCTGGGAGCGCAGATTGCCAGCATGAAGCACGTGGCGCTGGGAAGCGTGGCCACCGATTTTGCGCTGACCGATACCAGCGGCGCGGTGGTGCGGCTGTCCTCGTTGAGGGGTCGGTACGTGCTGCTGGATTTCTGGGGCGCGTCCTTTAGCGCCAGTCGCCAGGAAAACCAGCGCCTGGTTCAGCTTTTTGCCCGGTTCAAAAATCAGCGCTTTACTATTTTAAGCATCTCGGTGGAAGAGCCCACGGCCCGGGCACAATGGCTGGCCGCCATTCGCGCCGATAACTTAACCTGGCCCCAGGTCGCGGATATTAACCACACTGACAACGCCGTCGCCGATTTGTACGGGGTGAAGGGACTGCCCCTTAATTTTCTACTGGACCCGAATGGCAGGGTCATTGCCCGGAATCTGCACGGCGATGCGCTGGAAGCCAAGTTGATGCACCTCTTGCTGCCTGCTGAAAAACGAGAAAACTAAGTAATGGCTACTGTCGGAGTTCCCGCAGGCTAGCAATCGTGGCCGTTACGTACAAGTGGCAGTGGAGTCGTATTAACGAGTAGAATTAAGAAGTTTGGCTTTGAAGCAGCTCCAAAAGGATTCGGCATGGGCGTTAACTGGCCTCCTGCGTTAGGTTCCCCCTCCAAGATGGGCGCGCACCAGCGTGCTGAAGCGCGCTTGGCATTTAGTAGGATGAACCAGTGAACTAACGGGTGCTTGGCCGTCAGAACAGGAATCGCTGCGGTACGTTTGCACTACGCACTGCCCGTCGCCACTTGATTCATGTTCACCACTCCTGCTTCTTTGCTGCCCGCCGATGAGCCCGAACTACTGCGCAGTTTGCGCGCCTACGACGTATTGCCGCTGCTCATCGAGCCGGTATTCGAGGAGTTCGTGGCCCTCACCGCGCAAGTCTTTAGCCTGCCCATTTCCCTGATTGCCGTAGTCGAGGAAGAGCAAGTGCTTTACCCTGCCAACCGAGGCCTGCCTGCCCATAAGCGCCAGCGCCGCGTGGAAGCCTTATGCTCCTCAGCTATTCAAAAAGCTCACGCCGTGGTTTACCACGACCTGCTGCTGGAAACCAGCAGCACGCTTACCCCCGAAGCCATCCACGCGGCTGAAAGAAACGAGCTGCGCTTTTACGCCGGGGCACTCCTGCGCCTGCCCGACCAGCAGCCCTTGGGCACGCTCTGCATTATCGACCGCCAGCCTCGTCCGTTCAGCGCGGAGGAGCAGCAAGTGCTCGACCACTTGGCGGCACTAGTCAGTCAAGCCCTCGCCGTACGCCTCACCCACGCTGAACAGTGGGAGCAGCTGCACGCCTTGCTCAAAGGGGAGTTGCGGGAGCTTACGGCCCTGGTGCGCTACCTCTTTACCCGGTACGGCATCCAAATCCCCGTGCCGGGAGACCTGCTGGCTCAAGTGGAACGCCGCCTGCTTGACCTGCACAGCCTGCTTAGCGACCAGTTCTCATAAGGGACTGCCAAACCTTTTGCTTTTTCGCCTATGCAGCGCTTCCGGCTTCAGTAGTGCGCTCGGCATCTACCGTAAGCGTTCTTTCAGGTCTTAGCTAAATCTCTGGTACTGCTGCTCGGGGTTCTTCTTCCGCTGGGGCTGGAGCATCGGGAAGGTAGACGCGCACCGTGTGACCACTACCCAGTAGCAGGTAATGACGCATTTGTGGGAGCGAGTATCCAATTGAAATAAAATTGGCAAGGACGAAACCCGCCGCTTTGAGTCCCGGTTGGGAACTGGCTACAGGCTTTTACGTCCCCATAAGTTCGTGAGCTGGGCTTCGGCCTGCGTGTAGCGCCGCTGTAAGGCGGCGTACTTGCGCAGCAAGATCTGATGGCGCCGGTGAGACAGCACGGCCAATAAGCTGGATTTCAGCGCGAGTAGACTCAATATACCATTCAGCCAGGTCATGATACGAAAGCTAAAGTGGAAGCTTGTAGCCAAGTAAAGCCGGCAAATGGCTGGGGCAAAAGTCTGAACTTTTTCGCTGAGCCTGGGGTACAAGGCGCAACCGCTACTCACTTTCTACGCTGCCGCCTCTAATGGGTTTGTGTGTCTTATTTGGCTTACTGGGCGTCTGCCTGGCTTTCTACCGCGAAGGGGTCTGGACTCCCTACTCGACCCAGGACATCGCCCGCTGGCAGGCGCAGACGAAGCCGTTGACGCCCAGCCAGCCCATCGCCGAGCTTCCCGCAGATGCGCTACCGCAGAAGAATGATGCGGGATACTTGTTGCGCCCACAGCGGCCTGCTCCCCCAGTCGAGGTAAAGCAGTTGGAACGTGTTGCTTAAAACCCGTGGTGGCCAAAGGCTCCCGCCTGGCTCGAACGAGCCAGGCGGCTAAACGCCCGGCACTGCATCGGTCGGCAGACAACGCAGGAATTGACCGAAGGAGGTGCGCTACTTCCCGCTTCTTTCGACCAGTTTATGTGTTTTCGAGCCACTGCCGCGCTTCGCTTTCCTGCTGGAAATACCGGAACTCGAGTGGGTGATGCGCTACCCCCTCCCCCACGGCCCGCGCCGCGAGGTGCCCCTCCGCTTGGGTACTTTCCACAATGGCGCAATGGCTGTACGCACATTCAGCTATAGCCTGCGGAACCCACTGCTCGATTATCCACTTCTGTTCCGCTGGCGACAAGGGTTGACGAGCTATCTGGTTGGTGAGTAGCTTGCAGGTGCCGTGATGTCGGAGCGCCTGCAGGGTGTGCGAGTAGAGGGACTGTAATTCAGCCGGCGTTAACAAGGCATCCGTCCAGTTCAGCACTACAAATCCCGCAGGGTCGTAGAGGATACTGCCCAGAGGGTTTCGGTAGTAGAACAATGCAGCAGAAGGTATAGACAAGGTAGAAGTAGGTGCACGGGCAGTTGCATTAAACTGAACCCGATGGTAAAAGTTTCCCACTGAGGCATTCGCTACGCAAAGCGCGGTCTAGCGCCTCTCTTCAACGCTAGCTTTCCCTCACTAGCTACTTCTGGGAGTTGTTAAACAACTAGAGAAAAACCTCCGAATCGGAAGTCAGGCAGGTTGAATGCTGCCAATAAGGTATAAATACGCCGGAAGAGGGGCCGTTCTTATCACGAAACTTTTGCCCAAACGCTTAGTTCACCACTAAAAATCAGTCGTCGAACGTTATCCTTTTCCCGTAGCTGAGTTACTACCTGGGTGCTGATGACTGTGCCAATTCCTGTTGATAGGCCCAGTCCTCGGGGGAGAGGATGGCTTGTAGGAACGCATCATACCCCAGGTCGCGGCGTTCGAGCGCGGCCGCCGCCGCGGCACGCTGTGCTTGCTCGCTTCGAAGCCCTCGCGTTCCATGGCTAGCCGCATCTTCTCGGGTAAGCCTGCGAGCCAATGATGAAAATCATTCTCCGCCACCTCGCCCTCAGCCTGCTGCTGGTAGCGGTAGCTGGCGTTGCCTAACCGAAACAGCAGGGGCGCGCTCGGCCCGGAGTGCTTCCGGCAGCGCCGCCAGAAAGTCTAGTTGCAACTGGTGGTACTTATCCAGGGGATGTCGAGGGTGCAGTAGCTCCTCCATGCCGTAAAAGAACGACAAGGGGCTGGTAGCAGCGAGGGGCCAATCAGGAACTAGCAGAACCGAATTCCTTAGCGGAGTTTTCTGCTCCACCCTAATAAGCACCCCGCCCGCGAAATTGGTCAGCGTACCCTGCAACGCCAGCCCCACCGCCAGCCCCGCCCAGCACGGCCACGAACGAAGTGGTTTCAACCCCCACCAGGTCGGCCACCGAAACCAGCAGCAGTCCCTTCAGCACGAGGTTGACTAGGCTGCGCAGAAAAGAACTCCGCAACACATCAAGGTGGGCCGTAGCCCACTAGCTGGCTGGCGCGGCCAATCAGCCACCACCCACTGACCAGGGCTGGGACCGCCATTAGCACACGGGGCAGGTAAAACACGGCCAGGATCTGCAGGTGTTGAGCGTAGGTGGTTAGCTGGTTTATTGGGGAAAACGGGCGCACACTAGGACAGTAACGGAAAACAACGTAGAGCGAGTTGGTCGACCAAAATGGGTTGACCTGAATTCCGGGCGGGGCAGCGCGCAAAACGACCGCTTTACTAGGAACACTAGAGGTGGGGTAGATAGGCTTTGACAAGCGCAGCAGGGCCGCGTAGTTGGATAGCCGCTTACCCGAATTTGACCGAGGTCATGGTCAGCGAGCCGGCCACGACTTTGTCGTTGAACAGCAGAGGCGCTTCGTTTTTAGCTTGTAGCGCCAGGGCGTAGAGCAGCGGGAAGTAATGATCCAGCGACGGTACAGCGAGCGTGGCGGCCGATCCAGCGACGGTACAGCGAGCGTGGCGGCCGGGCCTAGGCGCTCGTAGTGAATTAGCGCCTGGTGGTCACCGGACAGAATTTTGTGCTTGAATACGTCGTTCATCTCCAGGGCCCAGTCGTGGCCGTAGGCCCCGTTGGGATTGCCATTCGGTGGCAGTGCCAGCAGGCGCAGGTTGTGCACCATGTTGCCCGAGCCGATGACGAGCACGCCTTTTTTGCGCAGCCCGGCCAGTTGCTGACCCAGGGCGTAGTGCCACGCGGCGGGCTGCGTGTAGTCCAGGCTTACTTGCAGCACGGGGATAGTGGCTTGCGGGTACATCTGCCGGACGACGCTCCAGGTGCCGTGGTCTAAGCCCCAGTCGTGGTCGAGGCCCACGGGGGCGGGGGCCAGCGCCGCCTGCAGCTCGCGGGCCAGCTCGGGCGCTCCGGGGGCCGGGTACTGTACGTCGAACAACGCTCGTGGGAAGCCCCCGAAGTCGTGGATGGTGCGGGGCCAGTTCATGGCCGTGACATAGGTGCCGCGCGTGAGCCAATGCGCCGAGACGCACAGCACGGCTTTCGGGGTCGGGATTTCCTGGCCTAGGCGGCGCCAGCGCTCGGAAAACTCGTTGTCCTCGATGGCGTTCATTGGCGAACCG
Source organism: Hymenobacter sp. BT559 (assembly GCF_017571525.1). GTDB lineage: Bacteria > Bacteroidota > Bacteroidia > Cytophagales > Hymenobacteraceae > Hymenobacter > Hymenobacter ginsengisoli. The sequence continues at coordinate 32,009 of NZ_JAGETY010000020.1, forward strand.
TGCCCGATGAAGAGCACGGGCATCGGCACGTCCTGTTCGGGCAGGCTATCGGCCAGGTTTTTGAGGGCAGGAAGGGTCAGCATGGCAACGGGAAGGGATGGAGTTTGTAGAAAATTCGACGAGCGCCGACGAGTCAACAGAGACGGTTTCTGGCTTGATTCCGGCTAGGCAGGCAGGGGCCTTCCCAAGAAAGCCCGTTGCCAACGGCAACGGGCTTCCAAGCGACCGGCAGGTCAGGCAGCGGCGCTGGCTGGAGGGCTCGTGCGGTCGACTACTCAATCGGGAACATGGCCGTTTTGGCGGCCGTCTGCTCGCGCGGCACCTCTTCCTGCATCACGTCCCAGTGCTCGACCAGCTTGCCGTCTTTCACCCGGAAGTAGTCGGCGGCCAGCATGGGCTTGGGACCCCAACCGGTGTAGCGGCCGTGGATAACCACAAACTCACCGTCTTCCAGTACCAGCCCCGGCTCGTACTTGAAGTCGGACCCCAAGCCGGCGACAATGTTTCGTACCGCTTCGTGCCCGCTGGCGATGTGGGGATTGTGCTGGATGTACTCGGTGCCCCAGTACTTTTCGATGGCCGACAGGTCGCGGTTGGCGAACAGGGCCGTCATGGCGGTTTTCACTAGTTCTTTGTTGCTCATGGCAGTTGGGTTATGGAGGTGTGGGAGATTGACGGTGCAAAGCTTCACGCTTCCCCCTTCCCAACTGATTCGCCTAGGCCAAGAAATTGCGCAATAATCCCGTCCGGCTATTGCGCGGTTGGTAGCCGCATCACCGGCTACGCTCTGCTTCTGATTCGGCTCAGCGAAGAGGGCAGAATTCCCAGATAGGAGGCAATCAGGTACTGCGGCACCCGCTGCAACAAATCCGGCTGGGTTTCCATCAGGTGGACGTAGCGCTGTTCCGCATCGGTAGAATACGCATCCGACAAGCGAATCAGCGTATTGACGTAGGAGGTCTGGAAATTCAAGCGGAAAAATGTTCCCATGGCGGGAAACTGCTGGCACACCAGGTTGAAATCGCGTTTAGTGATTTCCCAGAGCTCGCATTTCTCCAGGGCCTGGATGGAAAACAGCGCCGGGGAGCCCGAAAAAAAGCTACACAGGTCCGCCATCCAGTAGTGCTCTTTTGCAAACTGAATCACCTGCCGCTCGCCGTCAACCAGCGTTTTGAAGGAAAACAACAGCCCTTTCTCGACAAAGAACATCTTGTCGTTCTTCTCGCTTTCCACCGTCAGCAGCGCCTGGCGTGGGATGGCACGGGGAGTAAAACGGGCGGCAATCACCTCAAAATCAGCCGCAATCAGGCCAATTTTAGCCTCAATATTCTGGTACAGAGAAGCTGCATTCATGTTAACTGAGCGTTGCCCTGAGGGTTTCCTTCCTTCTGGTACGCGGCATTGCTAGCGCACCGCTGCAGGTGGAAGGGGCCGGCTACTGATTGACCCCGTCAACCGTGACCTTAACACGGCAAAGTAGGGCCTTGTTGAAAAAGGTTTTGTACCTCTTTAGCAATTGCCGTTTTTGCAATTGCCATTTCATTTTGTTGCCCGCCTACCCCCCACCCGACAGAATAGCTCCGGCGGGCGGGGGTTGGCCTTACTGCGGCGTAGCTTCGGCGCCGGAGGCTTCCTCCGCTTCGTAGCTGGGCACGATGCCCAGGATGTGGTTGGCGGCTTTCTGGCCCTGACTGGCCGCCGAGATAATCAGCTGCTTGTCGTTGCGCAGGGCTTGCAGCCAGTTGGCGATATAGCTGGCGCTGCTGGGCTCGGTGCGGGTCAGGTCCAGCCCGGCCGCATTGCTCAGGAATGAGGCTCCCAGCTCAGCCACCAGTTCTTCTTTGGCGTAGGTTTCGCTGCCAAACGCGGCCACCTCGGTGAGCGTGGCCCGGTCGAGCCGCTTGGCGTGGCCGGTGGAGTGGGTCAGCTCGTGAAACAGGGTATGGTAATAATCTTCGGCCGTGTGGAAGTCGCTGGCCGCGGGCATGGTCACCGTGTCGGTACTAGTCCGGTACAGGGCTTCGCTGCCGTTGTGCAGCACGCGGGGGCCGCCCACGTAGCCAGCCAGCACCTGCTCGGCGGCCTGCTCGGGCGTGTGCTCGCGGCTGGGGAGTTCGGGAAATTTCCACGCTACCCCGTCAATCTGCGCCACGTTGAAAACGGTTGAATACTTCAAAAAGGCCTTTTTCTGCTCTTTTCCGGTGTCGTCGTCCTTCTTGGTCACGGTGAAGAAAACAACTGGCATGCCTTTCTCGCCCCGGCGCACCTGTCCGCCCAGCTCTTTGGCTTGGTTGTACGTGAGGAAGTACGGCTGCTCAACCTCCAGCATCCCCAGCAACAGGGCATTGATGCCCTGATAAGCGTGCTTGCTACGGTAGTTGCGGGGCGCGCCGTGGGCCGCGTTCCACGGCTTTTTCCACGGGGTCACGCCGTTTTCCAGCGCCAGGATAATGCGGTTGGTAATGATTTCGTAAACGTCGGTACGGGGAGCGGAAGAAGTGACGGCTTTCATGACGTAATAAGCTGACTTGTCGCGTTCTACTTATACTATTTAAACGCAAAATTCAGTATTAATGTTTCAATAATTTATAAATTAAAATGTCAATTATTGCGCTTTATGCCGCTGGGCTTGGCATGGATTCTGATTTTTTCCCTCTTGTTCTTTATTCGCTCTTTCAGGCATTATCGGCCCACTGCTCGTTGCAGCCGCTATTGATTCGTCGCCCGGCTTTTTCCTCTGGCTCGCGCAAGGGATGGGTGGGGTGTAGTCCGCAGGACCGCAGGCGCAGTTGGAGCCTCGCACAGCCCGGCCCGGATGGGTTCACCCAACTACCCTTCGGGTAAAGTCGTCACATCATCGCTCACCACGGTCATAGCGCTGGATTTGTCACTTCTGGCAACTATTCAAGCTGTCGCATTCCGGGCAGCCACCTTCCGCTAGGATTAATCGCATCTTGAAAGATATGCCACCAATCAACATTTATTGGCGTATCTTGCATCATGCATTCGTCTGACGAGCATTTCCTGGCAACCGTAGAGGCCCAGCTTCACAATTGGTTTGGCAACCAGCCCGTGCTTTCACGCAAGGAATTGCTGGCGCGGGTGGCTACGCTGAACCCAACGCTTAAGCAGGCCACCTTCGACGTATACCTGCATCGGCTAACCCAGCGCAACCAACTAATTCACGCGGGCCGGGGCGTGTACGCGCTGCCGGATGGAGCCCTCGTGGCCGACTTCACTCCGCTGGTACCGCCGGAGCTGACGAGCCTGTGGCGGGCGGTTGCTACCGAGCTATTCCTACGCAGTGGCTGCGTGTGGACCACCCAGTGGCTGAACGACTTCACCACTCACCAACTGATGCGGACGATGCAGCTGGTAGAAGTGGAGCCCGAAGCACTGCAATCAACTTTCTACGCCCTGAAAGACCGCTTGGGGGCGCGCGTGTTTCTGCAACCCGATGCCCGCGTGCTGGAGCTGTACGTGGCCGAAACCCCTGATGCCGTGCTGGTGCTGCCGCTGGTGAGCCGCGCCCCCGTGCAGCACGTGGCCGATACGCCCGTGCCGCGCCTGGAGAAGCTGCTGGTGGACCTGCTCAGCGACCCCACGGTATTCGCGGCTTACCAGGGCGAGGAACTGCGCACCATTTACCGCACGGCCGCCCGCCAGTACCGGATCGATGGCCGCACCCTGTTTTCCTACGCCAGGCGGCGGGGCAAAGCGCCCGCCCTACGCGAGCTGCTGCTGGCCGTGGGCCTTTCTTCGCTGCTTCCCGCATGATTACGACGACCTCTTTTACCCGCGAGTGGATGATGGACCACTGCCAGCAGCGTCCCGGCCTGGACCCTTCCATTCTGGAGAAGATGATTCTGGCCCTCACCCTGGTCGAGCGGTTGGTTGAGACCAGGCTACCCTTCACGTTTAAGGGGGGCACCTGCCTGGTGCTCGTGCTGGGCCAGGCCCGGCGCTTTTCCGTGGACGTGGATTTGGTTACCCAGGCCGAGCTGGCGGCTATTGAGGCGGCCCTGACGCAGGTTTGCGCGCAGCCGCCGTTTCGCTCGTTTGCGTACGACGCCACCCGCAGCCACAAGGATGATGTGCCGCGGGGCCACTACTACGTGTTCTACGACTCGGCCCTGGACCAGCAGCTGCTGGCCGAGCACCCGCAGCGGTCCATCGCCATCGATTTGCTGTTTGAAGAGCACAACTACCCGCAGGTACTGCAAGTGCCGGTGGTCTCCCCCTTCCTGCACCAAGCGGGCGAACCCCTACGCGTTGCGGCCCCGAGCGTTGAATCCATCGCCGGCGACAAGCTCACGGCCTTTGCCCCGCGCACCACCGGCATTCTCTACGGCAAGGGGAAGGAGTTGGAAATCATCAAGCAGCTCTTCGACGTGGGCGTACTCTTTGACCAGGTGCAGGACGTGGCCACCGTGGCCGAGTCGTTTGCTGCCACCGTGGCCAAGGAGCTGCGCTACCGCCACCTGTCCGAAACCAGCGCGGCGGATGTGCTGGCAGATTCCCTGCAAACGGCCCGGCTGCTGGCCCAGATGAAACTCAACCGGGCCCCGGCCAAGGAGCTGGCCCCGGCCGAGCTGCGCCGCGGCATTGCCGGCTTCCGCAACTTCGTTATCGACGGGGCGTTCCGCGAAGACCAGGCCGTGGCCGCCGCCGCCCGCGTGGCTTATCTCACGGCCCGATTGCTCACCCAGGACTATTCCCCCTTGCCTCGGCCAGTGCCCGGCACTGACCCGCGCACCTTCTTTGTGCCGCATCCCGACTTTAACTACCTCAACAAGCTGCGCTCGGTGCCGGGAGACGCGCTGTTCTACTGGCACCACACGGTGGCCCTGCTCGAAGCGCACGGACACCTGGCGTGGCTAGCGATGTAGAATGCTGCGTAGGCTTTGCTTATGCTACTGGGCATGGTCGCTCAGCCCACTCACAATCCTCCTCCCTTATGCCCACTGCTAAGATTGACCTTGTGCTAACACCGGAAGGCCGCCATCTGACCTTCTCAAAAGAGCTACTCGAAGTGGCCCACATCTTCCGCCGGGTGGGCGGTGAGGCTGGCCCCTGGCAGCGGGTGGCGGTGAATACCCGCTCGCCTTATCTGGACGCCGACGTTTTCGCGCCGGGAACTAAGCTGGAATATTACGTGCAGCACGAAACCCAGCAGGGCGACCCGGAAGCCCGCAGCCACGTAGTCAGCACCACGCTGTCTTAAGCAGCTTTCCGACGACTGCCCAACCCTATTAGCGTCTGCACTCAGGCCTTCATTAGCCGCCGCACAAAGGTGAAAGAGTCATGGGTTTCGAAGTCATCATCGAATAACAGCAGCCCAGCCATGTGCTCCGGGATGAGCGTGCGCAGCCATGCATCGTCAGCAGCTGCGAGCGACAAAGCATTTTTTTAGACGAAGTGTATCGAAGAAGGCGGTGTTTATCGCCAATAAGGTTGACCCTTCCAGTTCATTGACAACCCCATTTCCGAACTTATCCAGAATCTTTGCTTTGATTCTATCCGCGAAGAGGGTGTCATCCTGGCTTAGGTCAAAGTAGCCTTCGACCTTCATGTCTTTGTTGGGCATGTAGACTTCGTAGTGAACAACCGCGCCGTTGCTGTCGGTCGCGGTTAAGTCAACATCTTTCACGGTACCAGTATCTGCGCGCCTGAATTTTGTCTCAAACTTCACTTCCTGGACGCTGGCCGCTAATTGATACGCAAGGGAAAGCTCGCTTAAGGTTGGCAGCTCCACCTGCTCCTTAATCTTCTGGAAGGTGAGTTCGTGTTCCATGGTAAAACAGATTAGTTTGAAGGATGGAAGGCAGAAAAAAGAAGCCCGGAAGTAGGCTTCCGGGCTTGTAGGGTGAGAAATGGAGGTTTTGAGGGAGGCCCGGCTAGTGGCGGGGACCCCGGGTTTTCACCTGGGGCACTTCGACCTTCACGGGGGCCGGGGTCACGGTCTGGGTGGTGCCTTTCACCGTCTGCTCGGCCCGTGGGGCCTGGCGCTGGCCCAGCTCGTGGGCGGCCGGTTTCACCTCGATGCAGGCCTTGGCGGCATTCACCTGCACGGTGCCGTCGAACTTCTGTCCGCCGTTTCCGCTGGCCATGTTGGCCAGCGCCACCACCTTGCCTTCGCGCAGGTCATGACTCTGCTCGGGGGTGAGCTTAACGCCGGCCACGGTGTCGTGCAGGGTCACTTTGTTTTCGGGCAGCACCACGACCTGGTTCATGGCCTTGTCCACGGCTACGTAGCCGTTGAACTCGCGGCCCTGCTCGTCTTTGAGGCCCCGAATCAGGCCGGCGTTGCCCTCGGTTTCGAGCCGCTGGCGCTGCTCGGGCGTAAAGGGCTGCCCGCCAATTTCGTTGGGAATGACCAGCTTTTCCTGGGGCAATTCCATTTTGAGCGTAGCGGTCCCGTCGGCCTCGCGGTGAAGCACCATCTTGCCCTCGAACTTCACGGGCTCCTGCCCCTCCTTGCCCGCTACCTGCAGAGGTAACAAGTCGGTTTTCTCGCCGCTGAGCAGCTTTTGCAGCTGCCCGCCGCTCATTAACTTAGCCAGATTCAGCCCAAGGGAGGCCAGCACTTTCTGCGGCACTTCATCGGCCTTGAATAGGGCCGCCGGCGGGGCCGGCACCGCGACGGTCTGACGGGCAGCCTTCACGCCGGGCTCAGCAGCCACGGCCGGTGCCTTGGCATCCGGGACCGGCGGGCCGGGCGCGAGTTCCGGCTGGGCCGCCCCGGCGTGCCGGGTGAGGCGGGCCTGCAAATCCTGGCGGGTTTTCTCATAGTCGACTTCCAGATTCTGGCGGGTCTTCGGGCCGCCGTTCAGGTGGGCGTAGAAGTTTTTCAGAAACGCCGACGCGGGGTTGCCGCTGGTGTCGATGTCAAAAATGCTCTTGCCGTCGCGGATAACCTGCTCGGTGGTTTTGCCCTGTTGCTGGGCCAGCTGCTGCACCCGCTGCTCGGCTGCGGCCTGCTGCACCTGCTCCGGAGCGGTGAGGGCGTGCTTGGGCACGGCCGAGAGCTGGGCACTGAGCGCGTCCCACTGCTTCACCCCGAAGGCCTCGCGGACCTGCTTGCTGCGCTGCGGCTCGTAGTCGTCATCGTAGCCCACTTCCTGCCGGCGGGCGGCGGCCTGCTCGGGTTTCTCCAGCACAGCCACGCCGTTCCCCACTTGCCGAAAGCCTTGCAGAGCCGCTTCCAGCTGGCCCAGTTTGTGCGACTCGGGGTCGTAGCTCACCGCGAAGCCGCCATTGAGCTTACCGGCCGGGTCGCGCTCCAGCTGCAAAGCGCCCACCGCCACGCCGGCTTCCTTGAGCTGGTCAAGATAGGCCCGCATTTCCAGCAGCGGGGCCACCTCGTCGCCCTTCTGCTGCCAGGTAATGCGCAGTTCCCCGACCGGCTCCGCGCCGGCCGCGGCATCCGCGGCCGGCGTAGGACCCACGGACGTTTGCTCGCTGCCTGGCCCCTCTCCTACCGGCTGTTGCCGCTCCGACGCGGCGGGTCCTGCTGCTACTTCCGCCCGGGCTTCGTCGCGTAACGCATCCGCGTAAGTGGCCCGGCTTTCGTCAGGGCCTTGCTGCGCGCGGTTGGCTACCCCTTCCAGTTCGGCTTCCGCCGCCGTGCGAACGGTGCCGGTGGTGGTGGCCACCTCGCCGGCCAGCTCCTCGGCCCGCGTTGTTAATTCGGCTTGCTGGGCAGCCTGTGGGGACGTCTGACCAAATACCTGCAACCGCTGCTCCGGTTCGGTGGCGCTGTAGCCTACGCGGTCCTGTTCGGTGATTTTCCAGTTATCGCCCACCTTTTCCAGCAGCGTGGGCTTTTCCACCGTGAGAAACTTATCCTCCCGGCCGGGGAGCCGGTTGGTGGTAAAGGCCCGCATCAGGGCGTGGTCGAAGGCATTCAGCAATTGGCCATCCGCACCGGGCGCCGGCAGCAGGGCCGCCTGGTTGGGATTAGCAGGATTAATCTGAATCTCATAGAGGGAATGCCCGGCGGGCTGCCGCTGTAGGCCCTTGCCGCTGAGGTTGCCGTTGGAAGTCGGCACCGCACTCAGGTACCAGCGCTCCGGCGTGGGGGTATTCACTTCATCTTGCTCAGCCATAGGAGGAATGGGTAGGTGAATAAAAGCTGCCCTTCCGGCCGGCGCAGGCGCGGCCGGCCCGGAATTCGACGCTGCAAACCTACCGGCCCCCACCAGGCCCTGGGGAGAAAGTTGACGAGTGGTCTGAATTGGGTCACCAGGTGCCGGCACACCACACGAACGGCAGAATGGCTCGGCGAAAACTTCGCTTATTTTAGAACTTGCTTAAACACGCAAGTACTACCTTTGCGAAAAGTGTTTTTATGGAGACCACCGCCTGCATCCGGGTTTTTGCCGATGCTGACTACATCCGGCAATGCCAGGCGCGCCTGGCATTGGCGAGGCCGTCCCTTGAGGCCACGGCCACCATCCTGGCACTGGCGGGCAACGAGGTGCGCCTCAAGCTGCTGTATTTGCTGGCGGCTGAGCAGCAGCTGTGCGTGTGCGACATCGCCGACGTGCTCGGCATGACAGTATCGGCCGTTTCGCAGCACCTGCGCAAACTCAAGGACGGCGGCGTGGTCACGAACCGCAAAGTCGGCCAAACAGTTTTCTACGCGCTTAGCGAACTGCACCTGCCCTTGTTGCGCCCGCTGTTAACCGGTCACGCCGCCACCCCAACGCTTCAGCCAGCCCCATGAATACGCCTGCCTCACCCAGTAAGCCGCTGCTCGGCGCGGGGCTACTCACCGCCCTGGCCGCCTCCCTGTGCTGCATCACGCCCCTGCTGGCCCTGGTCGGGGGGCTGGGTGCCTCCGCTTCGGCACTTTCCTGGCTCGAACACTTTCGGTCCTACCTGGTGGCGCTCACGCTAGGCGTGCTGGGCTTCGCGTGGTACCAGAAACTCAAGCCGGCCCCGGCCACTGATGACTGCGGCTGCGCGGTAGATGCAAAGCCATCATTTACCCAAACCAAGCTGTTTTTAAGTATCGTCACCGTGCTAGCGGTACTGCTGCTGGCTTTCCCCTACTACGGGGCGCGCCTGTACCCGGCCTCGCCCACAGCGGCGGCTGTCACGGCAGCAAGCGGGGTCACGCCGGCATGGCAGTTGGCCACCTACCGCATCGGGGGCATGACCTGCGAGGCCTGCGCCCAGCACGTTGAGCACGCGGTGCAGCAGCTGCCGGGCGTGCAGGCCGTCTCCGTGTCGTATGCGCAGGGCACCGCGCACGTGCGTTTCAACGCGCACAAAACCCCGTCCGCGCAGGTGGAACAAGCCATTAACGGCACCGGCTACCAGATTATAACCCGCAACTAATTACCGGATGCCTGCTCCTACGCTCAAAATCCCGCAGCTTACTTCCATGCTCACCTGCCCGGTCTGCGCGCACCAGCAAACCGAGCAGATGCCCACCGATGCCTGCCAATACTTTTACGAGTGTCCGGGCTGTCACACCGTACTCAAACCCCTGGCCGGCGACTGCTGCTTGTACTGCTCCTACGGCACGGTGCCCTGCCCGCCCATCCAACAGCAGGGACCTGGCAGCTGCTGCAGCTAGCCGCCGCCCCGTCACTTCTCGGCTTTCTCTTTGATGAGGTGCCGCAGCGTCGGGTCCTGCCCGATGCGCAGCAGCTCGCGGGCGCACAGCTCTTTCACGTCGGTTTTGATGCGATTGAAGTTGGCCTTAATCATCTCTTCGGCTTCGTCCTTGCCCGTGGCCGGGTTGATGAAGCTGGTAATGTCGGGAATCGGCTGGTAGTCCTTGGCCTCGGCGGTCACGGCCTTCACATCCACCTGAATGCGGGCGTGAAACACCTTCTGGTCGATTTCCTCGCCGAAGTTGTCGGCTACGGCCCCCACGAAGTTGCCCTGGGTGAGGTTGGCAATAGTGCTGGCCGGAATCATGCTGTCCATCTGGGTGGACAGGCTGGTGCTGGTTTCGCGCATGTTGATGCTCAGACTCTGGCGCTGCTGCAGAATCTTGCCGAAACGCTCGCTCAGCCACTTGCCGCTGTTGCCCGATACCTGCCCGCTGAACACGTTGCCCACCGTGTTTTTGATGACCTCGGCCTCCTTTTGGCCGTAGTCGCGCTCCAGCTGCGAGAAGTCCTGGAAGCCCAGGCAGGTGCTCACCTTGTTGCTGCGCGCCGTGGCAATCAGGTTGTCGAGCCCCTTGAAGTAGATGGTGGGCAGCTCGTCGATGATGATGGAGGACTTCCGCTTGCCCTTCTGGTTCACCAGCTTCACCAGCCGGGCATTATAAAGACCCAGAGCCGCTCCGTAGATGGCCTGCCGCTCGGGGTTATTGCCCACGCACAACACCTTGGGCTCCTCGTTGCTGTTGATGTCGAGCGTGAAATCGTTGCCCGACATTACCCAGTACAGCTGCGGCGACGCCAGCCGGCCCAGCGGAATCCGGGCGCTGGCAATCTGGCCCTCCAACTGCTCAATGGCATCCTTCTGAAACGCCGAGACGAAGGGCTTGACCAGGTTCTCAATCTCGGGGTAGGAAGCCAGCACGGGGAATATTTCCTCGTAGTCGCGGCTCAGAAACTCGATGACGTGCGGAAAGGTGCAGTACTTGCCCTTTTCAAACAGCTTCAGAAACCAGATGATGGCCGCCACGAAGTTGATGGGCGATTCCACAAAAAAGTCGCCCTGCTTCTGAATCCAGCTCTTGTTGAGGTTGAGCATGATGGTCGAGGCCGACTCGTAGGCATCCACGATGTCGGTCATCAGCTCCGGGAGCAGCGGGTTGCAGCGGTGGCTTTTGCGCGGGTTATCGAAGTTGATGACGTAGAAGCCCACCGGCTTGTCAAACTTGTCCTGGTGGCGCAGCAGCGTGTTGTAGCAGATGCGGCTCAAATCGTCAAACTTATAGTCGTAGATGTACATGCAGAAGCCCTTGGCCAGGTGCTGCCGGATGAACTCATTGATGATGGCAAATGACTTGCCCGAGCCCGGCGTGCCCAGCACCATCGTAGCCCGGAAAGGATTCACGACGTTCAGCCAGCCCTGGTGCTGTTTGCCCCGTAGCTGGTATTCAGTGCGCAGGTTCACCGAATACTCGTTCTCCATCAGCCGCTCCTCTTGCGGGAAGCTCTCGTTGGCCTTGTTGAAGATGTCCTTCATCAGATCATTGTTAAATAACCTACTCAGCCAGGCCCCGGCGCTCAGCAGCAGCAGAAAGCCCGCCGACAGCAGCCCGGCATAGAGCACCGTCGTCAGCCCGGCCCCCAGCGAGAAGCCGCGCACCACGTCCGAGCCATAAATCAGCGCCAGCCCGATAGCGGCGTAGCCCGCCACCGAAGTTCCTTTGAGCTTGTCATTGGCCCGGCCGCGCGTGCCCAGGCAGCTCAGCAGTAGAAAGACCACGGCCAGCGTCTTACTTACCCAGCTCGCCTTAAACAGGAAGGTATTCTTGGTAAAGCTCTCCAGAATATGTCCGACCACGGCCGGTGTCCAGCCCATGCTTTTGAAGTAGCCGAAGCAGTAATAGTAGATGTTGATGCCCAGCAGCACAATGGCAAACAGGCGCATAAACTCCATGATTTTCCGCAGTCCTTTCTCATCTTCCATTGCTTGAAACGCTTGGTGAATCAAGCAACTTACTCCCGCCGGGACTGCGCCAAGTGGATTATTTGACGAGCGGTCCAAAGTCAGCGGTGAGGTGCACGCCGGGCACACGAATGAACCTTCCCACCCGTCCGGCCGCTACCGGGCGGGCCCCTTCCGGCGGGGACGCTTCGTGGGCTCGGGCGGACTGGGCTTTGGCAATGCGACTGGCGTGTCCACGCCCGGCGTCCGCTCAACTTCCGGCCCTAATGCCGCCTGCAGCCTGGGCGCGTTCAGGGCTCCGCGCAGCTGCGCCCCTTTGTAGCCCACTTCCTGCCCCCGGACCGCCACGCCGTTCAACTCAAAGCTCACGCCTCGCAGGACGCCGCCCTTATCGTGAGTATACCGGACTCCAATCAGCTCTTTTTGCAATTGCAAAGTCAGCCACTCCTCCCCTCCCCTATCGACTTGAGCCAGCAAGTGCTGCAACGCCCGACTCACCTGCTCCCGCGCTGCTTCCTTGGTGGGGTCCAGTGCCCGCAGGCTACGCCGCCGCTCGGGAATAGGGTCCATGCCCAGCTCCTGGCTTATCTGCCGGGTGATAGCCGGCTACCGGTAGAAGTTATTATCCGTCCGCAATGCCGGCCCCCCATCAATTGGCACCCGATTCAGGTAGATGTGCACGTGCGCGTGCTTCTTATCCCGGTGCTCATAAACCACCACCTGGTGCCAGTCAATGGGCGCGCCAATCAGCTCACAATACCGCTGGGCGGCGGCCACTTTTTGCGCCTGGCTGACCACCTCCCCCGCCTTCCACGAGAGCACCGTGTGCCACACCGGCTTCTGAATCTTTTTACTATGCGCCGCCACGGCCCGCATGTCCTGTGCCATCTCCCTGGGAGTGCCCGGAATCAGATTAGCCACGACCAAAAGCGGGGCCTCCCCCGGCTCCTTGCCCCGGCCCTGACGCTGCCCCGCGCCGTAGGTCAGCGCCCCCTCAAAATCATTACCCGTAGTGGTCTTAGCAATCATACCAAGTACCCTCTGATAATGGCCAGCGCCTGTACTAACTGCGCTTCGTGGCTGCTAAAAGACTTACCCGCCTGCGCCAGTCGTGCTATCTGATTCAGGTTGGTGCCAATGCCCACCAGCTGTCGCCGCAGCTCCGGCGGGATACTTTCTTTGACCTCCACCCCCCGGCCCACATCACGCAAATAAGCCGATACTTTTTTGTAACCAGCCGCCGAAGCTTTTGCCTGCAACTCCTTTTTCTCGTCTGGGCTCACCCGCACGTCAATGCGTAAAGTACGGGCGGCGTCAACGGCAGTTTCCGCTTGTTTCTCTGGCTCCATGTTGGTTCTGGGGACGTTGGCTTAACCAACTTTACTAAAACTACTTTAAAAGTACGAATCGCTAAATACTATACGCTAAACTAGCAAGCCAAGCCATGTGAGCCCGCGAACTTGGCGGTGTCATTGACTTGGGCAAACGAAGTTTGTCCGGACAATGACATGGCTTGCTAGACGATGAACGAGCTGGTGGTACGAGGGCGTTGCACGGTGCTAGGACTAAGTTAGGATTAATTATTTATGCCACAATACAACTTTGAAACTTTGCAACTTTACACCCGACAACTTCACAAATAATATAACCGGGGCTTTGGACAACCAAGCAGGCAAATAAGCCACACTACACCATTGCAACTTTGCCACTATACAACATGCTACCGGGTTAAAGTAAACACAAGTTATTTCATGGCTGATTGCACCAATTCACCAAAACAACATTGCAACTTTACCACAAAACGAAGTGGAAAACTTTTGCCATAAAGTTGCTTTGCAACAACGCAACTTATTACCTTCGCCACAGTACAACTAAACAACAGTGCCACACATAAACTTTGGTGCTTTGCAACTTTGCAATGATGAAACTTATGTGCTTTGTGGCAAGACAACTTTGTGGCGTTGCACCATTGCCCTTAAGTTGTGAAGCCACAACGCCACTTTGCAACTAGCAATTCAACGTCTTCAAACCCTCTGGCCCTTCGCATGAATCAACCCCACGTACTCGCATTTGCCACCCAGAAGGGGGGCGCTGGTAAATCTACCATCGGCACGCACATGGCCTCGGCGCTGTGCTACTACTATGGCTACAAGGTGGCCATGGTGGACTGCGACTACCCGCAGAACTCCCTGCACGCCTACCGCCTCGAAGAGCAGAACCGGCTGCAGTCGGAAGCGCCGTTTCAGGCCCGCCTGCTGAAGCAGGGCATCCCGCCGTATCCGGTCATCATTTCCAGCGTGGAGAAGGCCGTGAGCTCTATCGAAGGGTTGTTTGAGCAGGACTACGATTTCATTCTGGTGGATACGCCCGGCACGGTGAATGTGGTGGGCCTCCCGGAGCTGCTTCGGCTGGTGGATTACATCTTCCTGCCAATTGAGCCGGACAAGGGCTCAATTGCCTCCACCATGTCCTACATGGGCATTCTGGGCCAGTTTGTGCAGGCCCGCGACGAAGATTCCAACCTGCTGGGCTTCTACGCCTTCTGGAACAAGTTTGTAAAGTCCGAGAAGAAGGGTATTTATGACAAGACGGAGGAGCTTTTTCAGGAGAAAGGCTTACCCTTGCTCAAGAGCCGGGTGGAGCTGCTGATGACCTACAAGGAAAACCGCTCCACGATGTTTCCGCTGCCGGAGCGCGACCTCAACCGCCTCGGCCTGGGTCAGCTCATCCTGGAAATCCTGACCCTCGTGGTAGGGGAGGGGGCCGTCACGCCCTCGGGTAAAACCATTGCGTTTACGGCCCCGGCCGTCGAGTCAGCCCCTGGCGCGTAGCCTCACAGCTCATCCGCCGCTGCTTTTCCTCTAAAATTTCAAGCCTGCATCCTCTCTTCATCATGGCCAAAGCCTCCATCAAGAAACCCAAACTCACCCCGGAAGAACAAATGGCTGAGCTGGCCCGCCTGACGGGCTCCGTCGCGGCCATCAGCCACATGGGGACCAGCCAACCTTTCGTGCTGCCAACCCCAACCCCGGGTCCGGAGCCTACGCCCACGCCGGCGGCTTCGGCCCCGGACCCGGCCCCAGTGCCCGTCGAAGCCGCGCCCCCGGTGCCAGCAGCAAAAACGGAACCGTCCGTGCCGGTCACACCCGTGGCCGCCACGGAGCCCGCGCCTCCGTCAGCTGCTGCTCCCAAGCCTACAACCAGCGCAGCCCCAGTAGAACCAAAGGGAGAAACAGCACCGCCCGTGGTGGCACCGGCACCGCCGGCCACTCCGGCGGCTGAGTTATCCGTTGAGGATGACCAGGAAGAAGAGGAGCTGGAAGCTGCGCCGACGCCAGCGGCCACGGGGGATGGTAAGGACAAGCTGGACCTAACCTCCCTTTTTGCGGATTCGGCGGAGAAAAAGACTTTTCAGATTCGCATCACGGCCAGCCACCAGCAGTTTTTCCAGCAGATGGGCCTGCTGCTGGGTGGGGGAGCCTCCTCGACCGATGTTATTCACAATATACTCGCCAAGTTTAAGGCGGCGAACGAGGCCCAGATTCAGAAAGCATTTCAACGGCAGCTGCGCCAGATGATGTCGCCTAAAAAGTAGGCTTACCCGTTAGGTGCACTTCCACCGGCCCGTCTATCGGTGGGCCACCGGATTTCCTTTCGCTCTTTCAACCTATCCCGTTCGCTACCTGCCCGCTGGGCAGGGTAGGGGAGGGGCCCTATTTTCTCTCAGTAATGCCTAGCAGCACTTCTATTCCCTGCCCAACCGTAGCGTCGAAGCGACGTGGCGGCCGGTAAGCGTTTGACCGTTCTGGCCCTACTGT
The DNA here is from genome assembly GCF_017571525.1 of Hymenobacter sp. BT559. GTDB lineage: Bacteria > Bacteroidota > Bacteroidia > Cytophagales > Hymenobacteraceae > Hymenobacter > Hymenobacter ginsengisoli. The sequence continues at coordinate 47,413 of NZ_JAGETY010000020.1, forward strand.
TGGCCAGTACGATAGCCAGCGCGACCACTTTGCCGGTAGAGATGGCTCTGTCAGCCGACAGCGCAAAAGTTGACTCGCTGCGTAGAGTGGTTCAGCGGCGGCAACTACCGGACATAGCCCGCTATCAAGCACTACGGGCGCTGAGCGATGCCCTATTCACCCAGGCCAGCCCGGACGCCCGCCCAGTAGGGGAACAGGCGGTGGCGGTGGCCACTCGTCGGCGCGACTGGCCAGGCGCCTCCGAGACGCTCTATCAGCTGCTGGTCCAATGCGAGCGGCAAAGTGATTACGTCGCGGCTACTGCCTACTGCCAGCAGGGCCTGGAACTCACCAAGGCCCATGCGCTACCCGACCAGTGGCGCTTCACGCAGTGTCTGGGAGTGCTCGCCGTGGACACCAAGGACGCGGCCGCCGGGTTGCGGTGGCTGCGGGTGGCTTACCACCAGCAGGGCCGGGCCACCCAGGTCAAACCCAAGGAGCGCGGCGGCCTGCTGCTGAATTTGGCCACTGCCTTTTCGGTCCTGCAGCAGTACGACTCCGTGCTGTACTATGCGGCGCGGGCCTTGCCCCCGATGCAGCAGGCCGGTGACGCCCGGGGGCAGGGGAGCGTGTACCAGTTTAAAGGGGAAGCCTACGCCCTGCTGCAGCCGCAGACCCCCACCCGACTCGATTCAGCAGCTGCGAATATGCGACGGGCCTTGCAGCTTTTCCGGCGCCACCAGTTCGTGTCCCCAGCTACTGCCTCCGCGCTCGCACTTTCCCGCACCTACCGGCAAATGGGCCGACCGGTCGCCTCCCAGCAAGCAGCCGAGCTGGCCCTTCGGCTAGCCCAGCAAACCCCGATGCCCGAGTACCAGGCCGAAGCCCTGGCCTGCCTGGCCTGGGCCCAGGCCGACCAGGGCCACGCGGCGCGCTCCTTTGCCTTAGATAATCAGGCGCAGGACCTGCGGGATTCGCTCTTCAGTCACGACAAGGCGCAGGCCCTGGCCCAGCTGCAGGTGCGCTACGACGTGAAGCTGCTGACTGAGCAGAAGCGGGCCGCCGAGTTCGAGCAGCGCAGCCAGCGGGCGCAGCTGCACTCGCTGTGGCTGCTGCTGGGCGGGCTGACGACGACCATCGGGGTAGGGGCGTGGCTGTACTGGCGGCTGCGGCGGCAGAAAGCGCTGCTGGCCGTGGCCAACCAGGCCAACTGCCGGGCCGTGGCCGAGAAGGAAGTGCTGTTGCAGGAAATTCACCACCGGGTGAAAAACAACCTGCAGCTGGTGAGCGGCCTGCTGGGCTGGCAGGCCAGCACCCTGCCCGAGCCCGCCCTGGTGGCGGCGTTGAGTGCCAGCCGGGACAGAATTCAGAACATGGCCATGGTACACGAATTCTTATATCAAGCCGACAACCTGGCTGAAGTACGCATGGACCAGTACCTGCGCAAACTGCTTGATTCTCTGAAAGTCGCCCTTGATACAAGCGAGCAAAACATCGAACTGAGCATGGACCTGGCCCCGGTAATCATGAGTCCCAAAGAGGCCAGTACGCTGGGCTTGGTGGTCAACGAAATAGTGACCAATGCGTACAAGCACGCTTTTCAGGGCCTTGCCCAGGGCCACCTGCACGTTTCCTTCGCCAGCCGCCCCATGGGCTTTCAGCTCGTCATCGCCGATGACGGGGCCGGCATGCCGGCCGAGGACGCGCCGGCGAAGGCCCACTCGCTGGGCATGCAGCTGGTCCGCACGCTCACCAAACAGCTGAAAGCGAAGCTGTCGGTCACCCGTTCCTGTCCCACGGGCACGCACTTGGAGGTCACTCGTGCATGAGGAGCCGCCCGGCGCGTCCCTTATCCCACCCTATGGCTACCATTCTCCTTGTTGAAGACGAATTGCTGATTGCCGCTGAGATAGAACGCACGCTGGTTCGACTGGGGCACACCCCGCTCGAACCCGTCGACAACAGCGATGACGCCCTGCGCGTGCTGGCCACGCAGCCCGTGGAGCTGGTGCTGATGGACATCAACATTGCCGGCGACTGCGACGGCATCGCGGCCGCCCTGCTCATTCGCCGGCAGTTCGCGGTGCCGGTGGTCTTTCTCACGGCCCGCTCCGACGCGGACACCCTGAACCGCGCCAAGCTGGCCCAGCCCTACGGCTACCTGGTCAAGCCCTTCACCGATGACTCCCTGCGGGTGCAGGTCGAGCTGGCCCTCTACAACGCCTACCAGGCTGGGCCCACCGGCCTCATTGCCGACACCGCAAATGCCGGCACGCAGGTGCTGGGGCCGGCCGAGCACTGCCCCAAGTTCAAGGACTCCCTGTTTGTGCGCAAGGGCTCGGGCCACGTCAAGGTGCTGCTAGCCGACATTCTCTATTTCGAGGCCCTGCAGAACTACGTCCGCATGCACACGGTGAGGGAGAATTTCGTGTTCGACTCCACGATGAAGGAGCTGGAGCAGAAGCTGCCCGACCAGTTTTTCAAGACCCACCGCTCTCACATCGTGAATCTGGACCACGTGCAGGCCTACGAGGAGAGCAGTGTGCTCTTGGGTAAGGAGTACGTGCCGGTGAGCCGCTCGTGCAAGGATGAGCTTAAAAACCGCATTCATCTGGTGGGGTAAGCGAAAGCACGCCGTTTTGCCGGAAAGCATTGCTACCTGGCCAGCTCACTACCTGCCAGCGGATGGAATGGTTATGATGAAACTCGAATTTTCAACTTCGGCGGGGAGTCGTTCGTTTAACCGAGCAGCACTTGGCTTCGTCTATGGTTCTCCTAAATCGCATTACCTGGTTTCGCATCGCGGCGGCGTGGGGACTGTTTACGCTCTTTATGCTGGTGCTGGCATATGCGCAGGCCCTCACGGGAACGGCTCCCCTTGTCTGGCGCACGCTGCTGCTGGCCCCCCTGATTTATGGCCTCATTGGCACGCTGCTCACGCCGCTGGTTTTCGGGCTGGCCGCGCGCTTCGACTTAACGGCCGGCCGTTCCCGCTGGCTGCCCTACCTGCTGGTGCACGCGGTGGCCAGTGTGGGCATTACCATTGCTTACCGGGCCCTGTTTCTGGGGATGCTATACTTGGTGGGCATTTCTTCGGCCCCCGTTTCGTGGGCGGCGGTATTATCGACGGTAAACTTTTGGGTTCCCATCTATTGGATGGTGCTGTTCGTGGCCTACGCCCTCGATTACCACGACAAATGGCAGCGGCGCAACCTGGAAGCCGCTCACTTACAGGTACAGCTGGTGCAGGCCCAATTGCAGGCGCTGAAGCAGCAGCTCAACCCGCACTTTCTCTTCAACACCCTCAACGCCATTGCCACGCTCATTGGCGACGAGCCCAGAAAGGCGCAAAGCGTGACGGCCAAGCTTGGCGAATTCCTACGCATGGTACTCGACCACGCCGATGCGCAGCAGGTACCGCTGGCCCAGGAAATGCACTTTTTGCAGCTCTACCTGGAAATGGAGCAGGTGCGGTTTTCCGACCGGCTGGCCGTGACCTTCGAAGTGGCCCCGACGGCGCTGCCGGCTATAGTGCCGCACCTGCTGCTCCAGCCGCTGGTTGAAAATGCCGTCCGGCACGGCCTGAGCGCGACGGGAATGGGCACCATCCACATTCAGGCCGACCGGCAGGGCGAGGACCTAGTGCTGGAAGTACGGGATTCCGGCCCCGGCCCCAAGCCGGATGGCCCGCGTGGTGTGGGCCTGGCCAATACTGAGCAGCGCCTACGGGCGCTCTATGGGGAGCGGTACGTGCTGACCCTGGGTCCGGCCCCCGGCCAGGGTACGGTGGTCCACATTGAGCTACCTTTTACACTTTAACGCTCCGGCTGACCATGGACACCATCCGCACCGTGATTGTCGACGATGAGCCCCTGGCGCGCCGGCGCATTCGTCAGTTGCTGGCCGACACGTCCGGCTTTGTGGTGGAGGGCGAATGCACCAATGGGGCCGAGGCAGTGGCGGCGTTGTCCGGGGACGCCGCCCTTGACTTGGTGTTTCTGGACGTGCAGATGCCGGATTTTAGCGGCCTTCAGGTCTTGCAGCAACTGTCTGCCTTCGCGCTGCCGCTGGTGGTTTTTGTCACCGCCTATGACCGCTACATGCTGCAGGCCTTTGAGGCGCACGCCGTCGATTACCTGCTCAAGCCGCTGGACCCGGACCGGTTCAGTCGCTGCCTGGCGCACCTGCGGCACCGCATCCGCCAGCAGCGGGCTGGCACGGTGCCCCCGCCGTGGGAGGCCCTGCTGCGCACGCTGCCACCGGCCCCTGCTGCCACAGCATTTCCAACGCAGCTGCTTATCAAGCAGCCGGGCCGCTTGCACTTCGTGCCCGTGGCCCAGGTGCAGTACCTGGAAGCAACCGGCAACTACGTCACCGTCCACGCGCAGAGCGAACCGCATCAGCTACGCTCCACCTTGAGCCAGCTGGAGCGGCAGCTGGACCCGGCCTTGTTCCTTCGCATCCACCGCTCCCTGATTGTCAACACCCAGTACATCAAAGAACTGCGCCCCTGGACGCACGGCGAATACTTGCTCACCCTGCACAATGGCACGCACCTGACCTCCTCGCGCAGCTGCAACGAGAGCATTCAACAGTTTCTGAAGCAGTTCGCTTCCTAAGGTTTGGGGACGTTAGGCCCCGCAGGTTCGGACATGGGCAGTCTGTCCCGGGTAAAGGCCATTCCGTCCCAGCCCGGCTGATGTAAGGGCCCAATATGCGTATGCCGGGGGAAACATTCCGTAGTACGGACAAAAGGATTCGACGAATCATGTCCTGGTCATCTGCCCTACGGCCTTGCCATGCCAGTTGCTACCACTATTCAGTCCGCCATCCCTCTGGCAGATGCCCCCAGGCAGTGGGCACCTTCCGGCGAGCCATTGCTCACCATTACACCGCCTCACCCGGTTTTCCTGGCGGGCGAGGACCGGGAAGCCGCCCTTATCGCGCAGTTAATTGCCCGCGACGAACGGGCCTTGCGCATGCTCTACGACCGATACGCCAACAACCTGCTGACGGTAATCCTGCGCGTGGTCCACGACAAAGCCTTGGCCCAGGACATTTTGCAGGAAAGCTTGCTCAAAGTCTGGCTCAGCATTGCTAGCTACGACGCCTCGCGGGGCCGCCTCTTCACCTGGATGATGCGCGTGTGCTGCAACCAGGCCATTGACGCGATGCGCAGTCCCCGGCATCGCTTCAACTCCGCTACCCAATCGCTCGATGTGACCGAGGTGCAGCGGACCCCGGCCGCGACCAGCTTCAACCCCGAGCACATCGGCCTGCGCGAGCTGCTGCTGCACCTCAAGCCCCGGCAGCGCGAGGTCATTAACCTGCTGTATTTCGGCGGCTGTACCCAGGTAGAAGCAGCCGAGCAGTTGGGCATTCCCCTGGCTACCGTGAAAACCCGCGCCCGCGCCGCCCTGCTGGTGCTGAGCCGGTTTTCCAATTAAGCACCTGTGTTCTAAATGAATACTTCAAATCGTACGCTCTTGACATTTTCTTCTAACCCATAACGCCTTTCTCGATGGCCCATTTTCATCATTTCCGAGTGCCCGCGCTGCTTGTTTCCGGCTTGGCGGTCGTAGCTGCCGCCTGCCAGGGCGGGGGCACAACCCAGACAAATACCGAGGCAGCCACGTCCCAACCGGCCGATACCACGCAGGCCGGGGCTCCTTCTACGACTTTGCAGGTGGGCAATATTGAGCGGGGGCGCGAGGTATTTCGCCACGAAACCTTCGGAGATGAAGGCTTCTGGACCGACGCCGCCCGCATGCCCCAGGGCATGAAAGCGGCCCGGCTGACGGTGCTCGACGCCCTAAAAGCCGGCGTCAACTTCGACGTGGAGGCCATGCCGGCCGACTTGAGAGCGGCCCTGGCCAGTGAGGTGAAAACGGACCACTCGCCCGCGAAGGCACCCAAGCTCAATGACCCGGCCACCCTCGATGCGCTGGTGAAGGCCAACGCCGTCATTGGCATGGTGCCCAAAGGCGCGAAGGTAGGGGTCACCTGCGCCTTGTGCCACACCATTACCGACAAGTCAATGTACGAGCTGACGGGCCAAGGCACCATTGGCAAGCGCATCGATGGGCCGACGCAGCACGCCCTCAACGTGGGCAAGCTGCTGGCGACCTGCGACAACACGCGGGCCTTCTTCACCACTGCGCAGCTGCAGATGCCCAATGGCAGCACCATCGGCCGGGCCGCTAAGGGCCTGACGGCCAAATCAACGGAGGCTGAGTTTGACGCCTACTTCAGCAACCCGAAGTACTATCCCATCGGCTCGTTTGACGACTCCCCGGACGGGGTTGGCAACCCGATTCACATCACGCCCTTTTTCCGGCAGGATTTGGCCTCGCCCTACGGCTCGTCGGGCCAGAACAGCGACCTGAACGACTTCAACAACACGGTGTACACGGCCCTGTTCGACCAAAGTAACCTGCTTTCGGATGGCGGCCGGCAGTTCATTCACACGCTGGGAGCCGCCGCCGGCGACTCTATGCTGGCAGGCTATACCAAGGTGCTGGCCGCCACAGGCGTCACGGGCTACCCCTACGTCACGGCCGCGCTCAAAGGCAAGCCCGGCGAGCCGCCCACGCCCACCGGCAAGCGGGTGGAGGAGCAAAAGCTGCGCGACCTGCAAGCCTACGTCAACAGCCTGCAGGCCCCGAAGGGCGTGGTGACCAGTGCCGCGCTGGTGGCCAGCGGCCGGGCGCTGTTCGTGGCGCAGAACTGCACCTCGTGCCACAACACCAACCAGGGCGCGGCCGTGCAGTCGAAGCTGGTGGCGATGAACGTTATCTGGCCCGGCTACGCGCCCAAAGTCATTGCCCAGCGCAAGGCCCCACTGACGCCCATTCAGAACGCGCCCGGCACCTTCGACGACAAGATGGTGGTGGTGGATGCCAGCCCTGGCGGCGGCCCGCGCGGCAACGCGCTGCCCCTGCTGCTGGACCTGGCCCGCAAGCCGGTTTTCCTGCACGATGACTCGGTGCACAGTCTCGACGAGCTGCTCAATCCCAAACGCGGCAAAACGGCCCCGCATCCTTTCTACGTCGTCACGCCTTCCCAACGCACCGAGCTGGTGGCGTATTTGAAAAGTCTGGACACCGACAGCAAGTAGGGTGGCGGCTGCCAGTAGGGTGCTGCGCAGGGCTTTGCCGCTACCCGCCTCAAAGCAGCCTTTCAATCAGTCAATCCATTTACCATCTTTCACCCTTTTCCCAATCCCATGAGCTACATCAAAGCCGGCCAGGATGCCAACGGCGAAGACATCAAACTGCATTACACCGACCAGGGCCAGGGGGCCGTGGCGGTGCTCATCCACGGCTGGCCCCAGAGCCACGAGGCCTGGACCTACCAGTTGGGCGAGCTGCCCAAGCACGGCCTGCGCGTGGTGGCCTACACCCGCCGTGGCTTCGGTAACTCGTCCAAGCCCTTCGAAGGCTACGACTACGACACGCTGGCCGACGACCTGAAGGCCGTGCTCGACACGCTCAACCTGCAGAACGTGACGCTGGTGGGCTTTTCGATGGGCGGCGAAGTGGCCCGCTACATGAGCCGCCACGGTGGGGCCCGCGTGGCCAAAGTCGCCTTCGTGTCGTCAGTGACGCCATATTTGCTCAAAACCGACGACAACCCCGACGGCGTGGACAAGTCCACCTTCGACGACATCCAGGAGAACATCGCCAAGGACCGGTTCGGCTTCCTGCAAACCTTCGGCAAGCAGTTCTACGGCGACGGCCCGCTGAGCAACCCCGTGAGCCAGGCCGTGCTGGACTGGTCGTTCGGCATGGCGGCGCTGGGCTCGCACCAGGCCACGGTGGCCTGTGGCCACGCTTTTGCTGAAACCGATTTCCGCCCGGACCTCGCCGGCATCAAAGTACCCGCCCTGGTCATCCACGGGGCCGACGACAAGACGGTGCCCATAAAAAACAGCGCCGACCGCATGAGCCAGCACCTTCCCCACGCCACCTACATCACCTACGACGGTGCCCCGCACGGCCTCTTCATCACTGAAAAGGACAAGCTCAACCATGACCTGATTGCCTTTGCTACCGGCGCGGACGTGCGCGCCGGCCAGAATAGCTAAGCGGATGCTCAATCTCGAAAAGCCCCGGTCCTGCGAAGGAGCCGGGGCTTTTTTGTGGAGTAGCGGGAGCCGCCAACTTGCTGGCGTCCGCTTACTCCCAGGGCGACCGTTACGGTTTTCGCCGCGCCGACAACAGCCAGAGGCCCCCGGCCAGCAGCACCAGCGCGGCCCCCACGATAGCGGCCTGGGGCAAGGCCGGTGCCGTCTTTTCTGATTTTTCTGATGTTACTCCGGTAATGGCGGCATCGGTAAAGGCCTCACGGCTGGTGACGGCCAGAATCAGGCGCGCGGCTTCTGCGGGCTGGTCCCACTGCGGAAAGTGGCCGCAGTGCTCGAACCAATAGAGGCGCGCATCCGGGAATTTTTCTAGCGCCAGGGCCGACTGGGGGGGCAGGCACACCCGGTCCTGCCGGCCCCAGCCAATGACCAGGGGCTCGGGGATGCTGGCCTTGGGGGAGGGACGCTGCACTTCGCCGTGCGCCAGCTGGTCGAGCAGCTCGTCGAAGGCGGGCGAGTGGGCGAAGCTGTACATCTCGTCACGGGCCACCTGCGCGTCCACAGCCCACGGTCGGGCCGAAAACTGCGGCAGCAGCACGGTGCGCCCCACGGTCGAACCGGCCAGCATGGGCATCACCGGCTGCAGGGCCGTCACCAGCTTCTTGGACAGGGACACCGAATGGTAGAAAAACGGCACTTGCCAGCCCTGCCAGAACCCGCCCGGGTCCAGCGACACCACCGCGCCGAGCACGCCGCCGCGCCGGGCCAGCTCCAGCACCAGCCGCGCGCCCATGGAACTACCCACGGCATCGATGCCGAGCAGGTCGTGTTGGGCCAGAAAGTCCGTCACCGCATCGGCCAGGGTGCCGATGGAATGGAGGCCGGCCAGCTTCGGGGTGTCCCCGTGGCCGGGCAAGTCCACGGCAATGACGTCACGCTCGGCCGCCAGCGTGTCGAGGATGGTGTTCCAGGACCGCCAGCTGCCGCCGATGCCGTGAACCAGTAATAAGGGGCGGCCGGTGCCGCGGCGAACGAAGTGCAGGTCCATTAAAGAAGGGAAAAGTGTAACACCTAAACGTAAGGGCGCAATAAATAGCTCACCATATCGGCCCGGCACGTTGGTTCCGCCTGATGTTCACGCAAGCGGTAGTTTTCTCAATATTTCAAGTTTGAAAGCTGTGCCGTTCGTGTATTGGGGCTGCACCTCACCATCGAATTCTAGCCATTCGTCAACTTTCTACCCAAGCGGTTTATAGCCCGGATAGGTTTGTAGCGTCAAATCACGGTTTGGCAAGCTCACGCCCAGGCCGGTCGGCCCGGGGTGCCACGCTATTTCCCCGCGATGCTCAGTGCCTATTCCTGGGGCCAGTTTGGCCTTTTCGTTTTGGCTGTGGTTCTTCTCTACTACCTGGTGGTAGGCCTGCTCTACTACCGGGTGGAACTTACGGCCCTGCTGACGCCGGGCAAAAAGATGGCCGGCACCCAGCTCGCCGGCGTGAGCGGCAAGGCGCTGGCCCCTCCCTCACTGGTGCGCCCTACCTCGGCTTTTGTCAAGGCCACGCCAGCAGCCCCGGAAGTCTGGGAAGAAGCCGATGACACGGAACGTCCCGTAGCTGGGGCCACCCAAAACGTGCCAGCCGCCGCCGAGCCGCTGGTCAGCGGGGCGCTGCCCGATTCCACTGGCACGGCCACTGGCCACGACGAAAGCAGCAGCGACACCGCGCCAAAGGAGGCTACGGCCGCCGCCGGCGACGAGGCGCAGGCGCAGGACGAAAACCGCATTGAAGAAGCCGACCAGGCCGATGAGCACCTGGCGGCCCTGGTCCGGCGCGAAGCCCATAACCTGGCCCCGGATTCTGTGGCGGCGGATACGGCAGTTGACGGGGTTCTGGAGCCCGAAACCGTGCAGCTGCCCCTGGTAGTGGAGGGCTACGAGCCGCTGGCCACGTTCGAGGAGCCGGTGGCTTCGCGGCTGGACATCACCCCCGTAGACCCGCCCCGGCTGGTGGCCGCTGCTTCGGTTGCCGAATACCTGACCCTGCTGCAAGCCGGCCAGCAGCCCGCGACGCCGGTCGAGCTGGCCGGCACCAGCCTGGCCGAGCAAATGGCCCGGCAGCTGGCTCTCAACCACGCCGAGCTGGATGACCTCTTCGGCCCCGAAGATGAGTAGCGCGGCCTTCTTCCTCCCTAATCATTGATTTCAGACTCCTTTTCCCTTGCCATGACTAAGAAACCTTTCATTACCTCGCTGGCCCTCGTGGTCCTGCTATTCAGTTCGCAGCTGCTCTACGCCCAGACCGGGGGTGGCAACGGCACGGCCGGCATCCAGGATGCTACCACCCAGGTCACCAGCTACTTCGACCCGCTGACCAAGCTCATGTACGCCATCGGCGCGGTGCTGGGCCTGGTGGGGGCCATCAAGGTCTACGGCAAGTGGAACGCCGGAGACCAGGACACCCAGAAAACGGCCGTCTCGTGGTTTGGCTCGATGATTTTCCTGGTCATCGTGGCCACGGTGGTGCGCTCGTTCTTTCTCTAAGCCGCCACCCATGCCCATCTACGACCTCAATCGCGGCATCAACAAGCCCGTCGAATTCAAGGGGCTGGTGGGCAGCAACATCTACTTCCTGGCCGCCGGCATTGGGCTGGTGTTTGCCCTGTTCGTGACCTGCTACCTGCTGGGCCTGCCGCTGGTGCTCACGGTGCTACTCACCTTCCTGGCCGGGGGCGGCATGTGGGCCGGGGTGTTCGCCCTGAACCGCCGGTATGGCGAGCATGGGCTGATGAAAGCCGCCGCCCGGCGCTCCTCGCCCAGGTACATCACCAACCGGCACAGCCGCTTATTCCAACGCCTCAACGAGGACCAGACCAGCCGCGCCTAGCGGCTGGCTAGGGTGCTTTCTCCGCTTATGAGCAATAAGGTTCTGCCCTCCGTATCCCTGGAATCCAAGCAGCCCATCTACAAGGTGGAGAAGGATTGCCTCATCTCGAAGAATGCGGACGTAACGGTAGCGTTTCGGCTGGATTTGCCCGAAATCTTCACCCTCTCGCGAGAGGACTACGCCCAGCTGCAGGCCGCCTTCGTGAAGGCCGTGCGCCTGCTGCCCGACCACTGCGTGGTGCACAAGCAGGACTGGTACGTGGAGGATAAATACGCCCCCGGCTTCGAGGCCGAGCGTACGCTGCTCTCGTCGGCCTACGAGCGCCACTTCAATGAGCGGCCGTTCCTGAACCACTTCTGCTACCTCTACCTCACCAAAACCTCGTCGGAGCGGCCCAACTGGGGCAGCACCTCGGGGCTGCTGGCCCGGCGCAACATCGTGCCCAAGGACATGCTCGACACGAAAGTGCTGGAGAGCTTTTTCGACAACGTGGGCCAGTTCGTGCGCACGCTGGAAGGGGTGGGGCCCACCAACGCTCCCTACATCCGCTCGCACCGGCTTACCTCGGATGAGTTGGCCGGCACGGCCGAAAAAGCCGGGCTGCTGGAAAAGTACCTGGCGCTGGACCTGTCCGACCAGGCCCTGCAAGTAGACCTGGATTTGACGGAAGGGCTGAAAGTGGGGGCGGAGTTCTGCCAGATGTTCTCGGTGGCCAACCTCGATGACTTGCCCACCTCGGTGGAAACCGACATTCGCTACGAGCAATACAGCACCGAGTATTCCGACTTCCCCATTTCGTTTGCCGCCCCGCTGGGTTTGTTGCTGGGGGCCAACCACATTCTGAACCAGTATGTGTTTCTGGATAACACCACCAAAACGGTCAAAACCTTCGAGCAGAAGAAGGACCGGCTCAACTCGCTCTCGCTCTACTCGCGGCAGAACGCCATCAACTTCGAGTACTACAATGCCTTTCTCAATGAGCTCATTGCCCACAAGCGCCGCCCGGTGCGGGTGCACTGCAACGTGCTCACCTGGGCCCGCCACGAGGAAGAGCTGACCGAGGTGCGCAAGCTGGTCAACGCGGCCTTCAACGCCATGAACTGCAAGCCGCGGCAGAATACGGTGGACATTGCCGCGCTCTACTGGGGCGGCATTCCGGGCAACGCCGGCGACTTTCCCTCGGAAGAAACCTTCTACACCTTCATCGAGCAGGCCGTCTGCTTCTGGGCCTGCGAAACCAACTACCGCAGCACCGGGGCCACCAAGGGCATCAAGCTCTCCGACCGCCTCACCGGCATGCCCGTGTTGGTTGACATTTCGGACGAGCCAATGAAGAAGCAAATCATCTTCAACCGCAACAAGTTCGTGCTCGGGCCTTCGGGCTCGGGCAAGTCGTTTTTCACCAACCACATGGTGCGCCAGTACTACGAGCAGGGCGCGCACGTGCTGCTGGTGGACACCGGCAACTCCTACAAGGGGCTGTGCGAGCTGGTAGGCGGGGTGTATTTCACCTACGAGGAGGACGACCCGATTGCCTTCAACCCCTTCCTGATTTCGGGCAAGCTGGACGTGGAGAAGAAGGAATCCATCAAAACGCTGCTGCAGGCGCTCTGGAAAAAGGACGACGAAAGCGTAAGCCAGTCGGAGTACGTGTCGCTCTCCACGGCCGTGAGCCTGTATTACGTGATGCTGGAAGCCAACGCGCTTATCCAGCCCAGCTTCAACACGTTCTACGAGTTTGTTAAAGGACCTTATCGTAAGATTCTGGAGGAGGAAAAGGTCCGCGAGAAGGATTTCGACATTGACAACTTCCTCTACGTGCTCAAGCCCTACTACCGGGGCGGCGAGTACGACTACCTGCTCAACTCCGAGAAAGAGCTGGACCTGGTGCAGGCTCCCTTCATCGTGTTCGAGCTGGATAACATCAAGGACCACCCCATCCTGTTTCCGGTGGTGACGCTCATCATCATGGAAACCTTTATCTCCAAGATGCGCAAGCTGAAAGGGGTGCGGAAGATGATTCTGATTGAAGAAGCCTGGAAGGCGCTGACCACGCCCGGGATGGCTGCCTACATCAAGTATCTCTTTAAGACGGTGCGCAAGTTCTTCGGCGAGGCCATCGTGGTAACGCAGGAAATCGACGACATCATCGGCAACGAGATTGTCAAGGATGCCATCATCAACAACTCGGACTGCAAGATTCTGCTCGACCAACGCAAGTTCATCAACCGCTTCGAGGAGATTCAGGCGCTGCTCTCGCTTACGCCCAAGGAAAAGGACTTGGTGCTGAGCATTAACCGCGACAACAAGGCCACCCGGGGCCGCTACACCGAGGTGTTCATCAGCCTGGGCGGGGTCGTATCGAAAGTGTACGCCATCGAGGTGTCCAAGGAAGAATACGTGACCTACACCACCGAGGAAACCGAGAAAGTGCGGCTGTTCGAGAAGCTCAAGCAAACGGGGGACATGCCCACAGCCATCAAGCTCTACGCCGCCGAGCTGCGCGAAGGGTAGGGGAGTTGAACTGAACCCAAGGGGAAAATCATGAAGAAGCGAATCACCTTACTAGGCTTAGCTACTCTTTGCCTCAGCACGTTAAAAGCTTCGGCGCAGCTCGTGGTTACGGCCCCGGTGCTGGAAGTGCAGTCGGGCGTGCAAACGGGCCTGCAGAATACCATGAAGGGACTTTCCTCGGCGGCCAACGTGCTGGTGAAGGCCGGCGTGAAGGAGCAGGAATTGACCAAGGTCTTTTCGGAAAAGAACCTGCAGCTGGCCAAAACCTGGTACGATGGGTTGCTGCAGGTCAACTCGGCAGTGCGCACCTACCGGCGGGTAGCATCCATTTTCGAGAAGCAGGGCCGCATCATTCAGACCTACTCGACGGCCATTGAAACGCTGCGCCAGTCGCCTTACGTGGCCCCGGAACAGCTTTCGGCCATGACGACGATTTACACCAAAATGCTGACCGAAAGCGCCAACACGCTCTCGGATTTGCAGACCATCGTGAGTCCGGCTATGCTCAAAATGACTGATGCCGACCGGATGCGCTTCATCGACAAGCTCGACGCGAAAATCACCGACCAGTTAGGCCTCATTAACTACTTCACCCAGCGCAACCTCGTGCAGCTGCACTTGGCCGAGCAGCAAGCGCAGGACGCGCAGGCCCTCAGTGCGCTAATAGGTGCCCGCTAACCTCTACTTCCACTTTCCCAGGCTATCTCCTATGAAATCAAGCACTCAACTTCTCGTCGTGGGCCTGGCCCTGCTGGCTGGCCCGGCTTACGCGCAACTGCCAGCGGTCATCTCGGCCCCGATTGCTGAGGACCAATCCCGCAAGCAGGTCGTGCACCAGGGCATTTCGACCACGCTGCTCGGGCAGGGCAAAGTGCTGGCGGGCGACATGACCAAGGTCAGCGGCCAGATTAAGGGCGTTATCGACAAGACCCAGGCCCTGCACGACCAGTGGTACAGCAGCCTGCTGCAAATCAGCGCCGGCGTGCGCAACTACCGCCGGGTTCGGGAAATCTACACCCACCAGAGCGAGATGATTAACCAGTTTTCGGCCATCATCCCAGAGCTTCGCACCAAGCAATTGTCGCCTGTCCAGCTCAGCGAAGCCTCGACAGTATGCCAGGGCATTCTTACGGAGAACATTGCCCTGATGGGTGAACTGGCCGGAGTGCTCAGCGCCAGCAAGGCGAAGATGACTGACCCGGAGCGCATCGAATTCATCGACAACATCGCCGACCGCATCAGCGAGCAGCACAACCTGATGAACTACTTCAGCAGCAAGTGCCGGGCCATCGCGCAGCAGCAGGCCCAGCAGGTGCAGGACCGCGAATCCATGCGCGCCTTTATGAGCGCTCGCTAGCGCAACTGTCCATTAATTCCCTCTCTTTCGACTCTCCTTTGAATATGAAATATGTCTTTATCCTATCGCTAGGACTCTTTTTAGAGAGCTGCAACTCCATCGAAACGCCAAGCACGAATGCGTCCGGCACGCCTAGAACCATGTTGTCAGTAGAATCCAACCCAGACCCACGGGTGGCCATTATTCGCCAACAGCACGAACAGCTCGTGGCTCAACAAAAGGACTACTCTAAGCAGCTAAACGCGCTCACCGGCTATGAGAAGCTGACCCCAGAACGGGTCAAAGAATCCGAAGAATACTTTGCTGACTACGTCCAGAAAAGCCAAGCCAATCTTACTGACTTGGACCAATTAGACGTGTCCAAGTCAAAGGACCCAGCACAAATTTCTCTGATTGGAGAATTGGCTGAAAAAGAGAAAAGCCTGCTAGAACGTGCTACAAAGCGGCTAGCCAATATTCATAATGAACACTACTTACCCAAATAGGCGATACTGTTCATTGCCTTTTCCATTTCGCATTTCTAACCCGCATGGACCCGACCTCAATTGACCTCAACATGGCCCTCTATGAGCAAAAGCTTGAGGGGATTTACACAGAGATGTTGACGTTTACCGCGCAATTTATCAACCTGGGCCGCGCCATTGGCGGAGTAGGAGCGCTGTTGTTCATCAGCAGCCGGGTATGGGGCCACACTGCCCGGGCCGAGCCCATTGACTTTTTTCCGCTGTTGCGGCCCTTTGCCATCGGGCTGGCCATTCTGCTGTTCGTACCACTCTGCTCGGGCCTGCGCGGCATCACGATGGCCGTTGCTCATGGCACGGATGCCATCCGCCTCGGGCAACTGGGGGAAGTGAACCGGCTGACGAGTGAGCGGGACCGACTAGCGGCCGACGCCAAAGCCAAGTCGGACATGGCCATTAATCAAAAATACGAGGACGAATTAGGCAGACTTGGGGCGCTGGACATTGGCCGCAAAGCCACTCTGGCCATGAATCAGGTGCAATACTCGGTTGGGCAAAACTTCCGGGAGTGGACCAAATCCATCCTGGAATTAGGGGCACTGGCCGCCAAGCTGGCTATTAGCCTGATTTCTACTTTCCTGCTCGTGCTTCTCAGCGTGGCCGGGCCGCTGGCTTTCGGCATTGCCATCATTCCCGGTTTTGGCGGCGGGCTGATGAAATGGTTCGGCTACTTCATCACGATTTCGCTGTGGGTGCCGGTGGCCAACATCTACGCGGCGGTATTGGCCCACGTGCAGGTTACCATGCTCAACAGCAACATCCAGCAGCTACAGGCCGGCGGCAGCGTGGAGTCGGCCGACATTGGCTACCTGTGCCTGCTGGTGCTGGCCATCGTGGGCTACCTGATGGTGCCCAAGGCAGCCGATATGCTCATCGAGGGCTCGGGCGTGGGCCGCGCCGCTACCTCCTTTATCACCACTAACACGGCGGGGGCAGCCGGCATCGCCGGGGCCACGGGAGGGGCGGGCCTGCGCACCGGAGCCGAGGGCTTGGGAGCTGCCGTCGGGGCGGGACAGGGCCTGGCTGGCATGGGCAGTAGCAGCAATGCCACGCGGGGCGAATCCTTCGGCCACCGGGCGGGCACGGCGGTGCGCGAGCGAATCAACCGCCTCCGCGGCTAGCCGAAGCCGCTCTTCGTCCTTCCACTTTCCTATCTCGCTATGTTCGCGTCCCTTAAAACCATCGACTCGGCTTTCCAACAGGTCAAAACGCTGGCGCTGCTCTTCATCGTCGCGGTGCTGGTGTTGGCCGGCACCATTGCCTACTTCGCATTTCAGTCCACCAACGCAGCGGCCAACCGCATCTACGTGTTGGAAGGCGGGCAGCTGCTCACAGCCGGGGCCCAGGATGCGCGGGCCAACCGGCCGGTGGAAGCCCGCGCCCACGTCACGCGCTTTCACGAGCTGTTTTTCACGCTCGACCCCGACCAGAAAGCCATTGACAGCAACGTCAACAAGGCGCTGTACCTGGCCGACAATTCGGCCAAGCGGCAGTACGAAAACTTCAAGGAGAAGGGCTTCTACAACGATTTGATTGCCGCCAACATCAGCCTGGAAATGACCGTGGACAGCGTGGTGCTGACCAATTCGCACCCACTGGTGGCCCGCTGTTACGGGCACCAACGGGTCATCCGGGCCACCTCGGTTACGAACCGCAACTTTCTCTCCGAATGCTCGCTGCGCGACGTGACACGCTCGGAAAACAATCCCCACGGCTTCCTGATGGAAAACTGGCGGGTGCTCAAAAATGAGGACCTCAATACCCAGCCCCGCTAATCCGCTCCCATGGAAACCAAACCGCACGACGCGCAATTTCTTCGTACCCGCAAGATGGCTACCTTCCTGCCGGTGGTGGACGTGCCATTTCTAGCCGTAATGTTCTACCTGGGCGGCGGTGGGCAGGGCACGCCGGCCGCAGCGCAGAACACTGCAACCGGCTTCAACACCAACCTGCCCAAAACGGAAAAAGCCACCATCACCACCAGCAAGCTCGAAGCCTACGCCAGCCCGGTGGATTCCATGCGGAACCGGGGCTTGGTCGATGCCAAATTGGACACGGCGAAAGGAACCGGCCTGGCCTATGGCATTGGAGTCGATGGGAAAGCCGGACCCAATGGCTCGGTGGATAAATCAGTAGCCGCCGCCCAGCAGCAACTGATTGCCGCGCAGCAAGCCCAGCTAAATGGAGGAGTTAATACCATCGCCACCCCGGCGACCCAGCCCGGAGCCCTCACCCCGCAGGAACAGATGGAGCTGATGCGCACGCAGCATGAGCGCGACCTGGCCGAGCAAAAGGCCCAGCTGCAAATGGCCGCGCTGCTGGCCCAGTCGACCAGCGCCGGTGGGGGAGGGGCAGTCCCTCGGGCGGTGGTCGTGGCGCCTAAAAAGAAGAAACCCAGCACCCGGCTGCGCGCCGTGGACGAGGATGCCGTGGTATCGCGCCTGGGCTCCAACGGGCCGGGGCGCAAGCGCACGGCTTCTTTCCAAGGCTTCGATTCTGAGACCGGCACGGGTGGCGACGGCAATACCCTACCAGCCGTTATCCACGAATCGCAGGAAGTCGTGAGCGGTTCGCTGGTCAAAATGCGCCTTACCGAGTCGGCCGTCATCAATGGCCATTCGCTGCCCGCCAACACCTTCCTCTACGGCAAGTGCAGCCTGACCGGCGAGCGGCTCAGCATTGCCATTGAAACGCTGAAATCGGGCAACAGTGTGTTTCCGGCGGCTCTGGAAGTGTACGACGTGGACGGGCTGGAAGGCCTGCACATTCCCGGGGCCATTACGCGCGATGCCGCCAAGCAGGCCGGTGCGGAAAGTCTGGGCGCGGCTGACCTGATGACCATGAGCGCCAACCCCGCGACCGCCGCGGCCGGCGTGGCCATGAGTGCCGTGAAGGGCATTGGCCAGAAGAAAATCCGCCTGGTTAAAGTCCGCCTCAAGGCCGGCTACCACGTGATGCTCAAAGTAGACAAAGACTAACGACTCCCACCCATGAAAACCGCCCTATTTGCGACCAGCGCCCTTTTGCTCGGCTTGGCTGCCGCCCCGGTGTGGGCCCAGACCTCAGCCGCCCGGATGCTGCACTACTCGGAAGCCAACAAGCTGCCGACTTATCCGCTCTACATCAGCGACCAGAAAACTACTCATCTGGTGTTCCCCTTTCCGGTCACCTATGTGGACCTGGGCAGCTCGGGCCTGCTTGCGGCCAAGGCCACCGGCGCGGAAAACATCGTGCGCGTGAAAGCCGCTTCGGCCGGCTTTCCGGAGTCGAATATGACCGTGCTCACCTCCGATGGCAAGCTGTACTCCTTCGTGGTGAACTACCAGCACGACCCCAAGGTGCTCAGCCTCGACCTGGGCGCGGCCGGCGCGGCCTCGTCGGCGCCGGGGGAGGCCATCCTATCTAACTCGCCCATTCCGCAGGGTAACCTCGATGCGTATTCCCGGCAGGCGCTGGCAGCGGGCGGCACCTCGGCCAGCGAGAGTGCCAACCAACTCAGCGTGCGCGCCGGCAACGTGGGTTACCAGCAGGAAACCCTGTTTTTCCCGCTGCACATGGCCAACAAGTCGAACGTAACCTACGACGTGGACTTTGTCAAATTCTACATTCAGGACAAGCAGGTGGCCAGGCGCACGGCCGAGCAGGCCCTGGAAATCACGCCCATCTACGTCTTCAACGGTGGGCTGAAAAAGATTGACGCCAAAGGGCAGCTGGAGCAGGTTTACATCTTCAAGAAATTCACCATCCCCGAGCAAAAACAACTCATCATCGAGGTGTACGAGAAAGGCGGCGGGCGCAATGTCAAGCTCCGGTTGGCAAACTCAGCCCTGCTAAAAGCCCGCTCGTTTCAGTAGCCTGGTTGCTTAAAAGCGACGTTCTTTTTCGAAGTGGCTTAATTGCTACGGCCCTCAAAAGCGTGAAAAATGGCACTTCTCCATTCGAAACAGCTAGCTGGAACTAGGGCTTCAAGGAAGGGTATAGGCTTGGAAATTCCGTTTTGAGCAGATTGACGGTAGCTCCCCCAAGATTATCAAAGACTTTATTCCCTGCCTCATAATCCCGTAGCAGTGGGTGAGTTACTTTCATCAGCTTGGCAATTTTCCCTTCATCGTCCCCCATAAACTCCAGCACGTGCTCGATTTGCGCTAGTGTTAATTTAAGCTTCTGCAACCGGGTAACAATGCGTTGCTGCAGCGTGGGCAGCTCCGCCGCCAAAGCCAGACTCATCTGCTTATCGGCCGGCTTGGTCTTGCCAGCAGCAACCGGAAGGGCTAATTCTTTACCGCCTAGCTGACTGTGTGGCTTCGGAATCGTAAAGCGCACGGCCGATACTTTCTTCCCCTCCTTAAGCGGCTCGTAGGCCACCAGCCAATCCAAGGCGTGCAACTCGCGGATGGCGGGCTCCAGCACGTAGCGCTTAAAATCGTAGAACAAGGTATAGGTCACATCGTTGTCATCCCCCAGCACTTGCTTACGCAACTTATCGAAGGGTACCTCCCACTGGCCAACATCGTCCCAGGACTTTAGTAGCCAGTAGAGTCGGTGCGCGTGCGCGGAGCGCAGGGTGAGCAGCGTCTCTATTTCGACGTGGGTATACTGCTCCGCCAGCTGCAGGAGAAAAGGCTTTATTTCCGGGGCAAAATTGCCGGTAAGCAAGCCCGTGCCCTCGTTAATATCGATGTAGCTAATGATGGAGTAGGCCGTAAAACGCTTCTTCTTACCCATCTGTGATTCAATGCTGACTACCTTAGACATCAGGCTTTTACAGGCATCCCGAATGGTCTCGTACACACTGCCGCCTTTTTTCTGAGTCAATACCCGACTTAGGGGGATGACAATGCCGGGCAGCTCCGTTTGCCCCTGGTGAATGCAGCCCAGCGCCAAGGCAAAGATGCGCGCCTCCACGTGCGTAAGTTTCAACGGCGCGCGTACCAACGCGTTGGCCTGGTAGGCCCGAGGGTATTCAGAGACAACTGGTTGCATAAACTACCGGCAAAGTCAGGAACTACGCAAAGGTAGCTCCTACGTGAGTAGGAGTTGCCCTTCACGTAATGAACCCGACAACGACGTTTATATCATCCATTTTCCCGCTGGAAGTGCCATTTTTCACGCAGTGGTGCCATTTTTCACGCTGCCCGGTGCCATTTTTCACGCAAATGGTGCCATTCCTCTCGTCGTAGAGTGCCGTTTTTCACGCTGCACAGTGCTGTTTTTCACGCAGATAATCAAGTTAAAAATTTATAATTCAATGAGTTATGCCCGCCTGAATAATGAAGATAAAGAAGAGTTAAAGAAAACAGAAGAGTTTTCAGCATTTTTTAGGGCTTTCTGACTTCTGCCAGCCAGTAAACGCACCACTAGCTGTTCCCTAAAAGGTGTCGTTAGCAGGCCTTCACCAATTGCCAAACGCTTTTCAAAGACTGGTAGGGCAGGAAAGCGCCCACCAAGTAGGGCAGGAGGAAAGCTCTTTGGGCAGCTACGTGAAAAATGGCACCCCATTTTTGCGCTGAATTGCCCGGGCTGGTTACTAGCCTCCTATTCTACGTGAAAAATGGCACTCATTTCTCGAAGCAGTAGCCCCCGCTATAGCTTCGGGCGTTGGCGCTTTGACTTGGGCACTTTTTGCGGCGCGGCAATGGGTAGAGTGATCGTGGCTAAAGGGACACTCGGCGTTGCCGGAACGACTTGCTGTTGTGCCAGCAGCTGCGGGTGATGCAGCTTGACAGCTTGGCGAATGGCCCGCGTAAAACGCTGCAGCATACTTTTATCCATGAGTTGGGGCTTAGCTGAGCGAGCAATGACGAGGTAGGCGCTCTTGAGCTCATCCAGCGTGGCCTGCTCTCCCAGCGCCGCCGGCCGGGCCATGATGGCAGCCTGCACGTAATTCATCACTGGCGAGGTGAGCACGGCGCCGTTGGGTGCTTGCAGCGCGGCTCCGGTTTCTTCGGCGTGGCAAATTCCCACCCGCTGGCTGCTGGCTTTCAGCTCCCGCAGGGCCTCCAGGCGGGCTACTTCCAAAGTGGGTGCCGCCAAGGGTTTCGCCTGGCTGGGTAGGCGGGCCAGCAGGCCGGCCGCCCCGGGCAGCGGCGTGGCAGCGGCATCGAGCAGGTAGCGCAGGCGGGTCTGGTTCTCGTGCTGATTCGCGGAAATCCCCACCACACTGGTGTCTCGCGCCAGGTTGAAATCCTTGTATACTTTCTCAAAGCTTATGCGGTAACCGGCCTGGTGGCCGAGCTGCAGCAGCACGGCCTGCATGGTGCGGCCGTTGCCTTCGCGGAAGGGATGCACATGGTTCAAGTGGTCGAGGTAGTAGGCGGCCCGCTCCACGAACTGCGGCTGGGTCAGGCCTTTCAGGTTGTTTTCGGCCGTGAGCTGCGCGGCCAACGCCTCCACGTCGGCACTGATGCGGCGGTGGTTGGCATAGGTCATCAGGTGGTCGGCCTGCACATTCGTAGCCGGCTTGTAGCCTTGAAACGCCCGGTCCTGACGAGTTTCGCCGGCCCAGGGGTACACGTCCTGAAACAGATACCGGTGCATGGCCCGCAGGTACTGCTCGTCAAACCGCAGCGTAGAAGGGGGAAGGGGGTAGGCCGGCCCCGTCGGCGGCTCAATGGGCGGCCGGGGAGTGGCCAGCCCTACCTGCGCCCGGACCAATAGCAGGCGCTTGATGGACAGGTCGGCTTCGAGGCGGTCGAGCTGAGCCTCGTTGGTGGCGCCCACATTGTTGTAGAGCAACCCATCGGCGGGGTTGATAAAGAGGTCAGCCATAGGGTGGTAGCTGCCAGGGCAAGTCCAGCAAAAAGCCAGGCCGCGCGCCAGGCTTGGAGTGGAAGAACGGTAAACGGCAAAGCCAGCTGGTTAGGTCAGCTTCACAATGCGCTCGTCAAACTGCAGGTAGGGTTCGTAGGGTTGAGCCGGCTCCACGCGCGGGCCTTCACCCGGCGCGTATTTGGCGTGCGGGTCGGGGCCGGGCGCGGGCCCGTATTCGGCATCGAGCACAGCCGCCAGCTGCTCCAGGTCAATCTGCCCGGCAATGTAGCGGTTCTGCAGCTCGACCAGCTGCGCCGAAGGCGGCTGACTCTGGCTCAGCGACACGCCCACCGCAAACTTGACCACGTCGCGGCGCTGCTGCTCGGTGCGCTCGTTTTCGGAGAAATAAGGAGTCTTATCCATTAATACAAGATACGTACTAGTAAAGGCATTGGGCTGAGCCGCTGGGCCCCTGCTGCCTGGCTAGCACAAGAAGTAGCAGTGCCTGGGTGCCTTGCTAAACAACACGCCAGCCAACTTAATTGCGCTGCCCAGTTGAATAGTAGCGGTCTAACTGCGCATTGATTTCAGTTAGACTCAGTTCGCCGGCGATGTAGCGCTGACTAAGCTGCTCGGCCACTGGTCTCAGCTTTCGCCCCTGCGTCGCATTCCATGCGGCAACCCGCTCCGACAGGGCCTGGCGCTGTTCACAAGTCGCTTCCTTGCCCCCATACCTCGGGTTGATTTCCATGGGTTTATGCGGATTGATAGCCTGGTCCTGCTTACGAAATTACCAGGAGATTGGTCACCACGCTGGCTTGTTTGGGCCGGGTATTCTGACCGTCGTCCGAAGCAGCTGGTGAACCCTTTATCAGTAACCGCTAGCTACACTCGTACCCCAACGCCCCTTGGGGTATCATTTACTATCCCTGGTCGGAACTGATGCAACCACTTCCAGCTCCCGATTATTCACTCAAAATGCGGTGCAGTTCCAGATTCTGATAGTAGTGGTGACCGGAGATGACTTTCTTGGCCAAAATCCCCATGTCAACTAACTGGTTGAGGTATTTGCGAGCCGTATTCTCCACGTACAGGCGCTCATCAGTCAGGTGCTTCACCTTGGTAAAGGGCTGCGTGAACAGACTATTGACCAGCTGTTCCGGACGCTCCATCTGGGTATCCGTCACGATGGCCTGCAGAATAGCCTCCTTGGCCGCCATTAAATCGTTGATTTTATCGTAGGTTAGGTTTGCCGTGGCTTCGACAGCTCGGAGCATGTACAACACCCAGGAATTCCAATCGCCCCGCTGCGACACGCCGGCCAGCAAGGCATAGTAGTCGGCCTTATGGTCCATGATGTAGCGGCTCAGAAACAGTATGGGGTAATCCAGCAGCCCTTTCTGAGTCAGGTAGTGGATGTTGAATACCCGGCCCGTGCGGCCGTTGCCGTCCCGAAACGGGTGAATGGCTTCGAACTGAAAGTGCCCGATGGCCATCTTCAACACCGGGTCCAACGGGTAGCGCGCGTCATCGTTCAGGAAGTCGAGCAGGTTGGCCAGCTTAGCCTCCAGGATACCTGCGCCCCGGGGCGGCGTGTAGGCTGGCTTGCCCGCATTAGACCCGGAACCGCCCTGCTTGATGTATATCTGCGCCACCGGCGGCCGGATGCCGTCCGTGGCCTGCGTGATTTGCCGATAAATCTGCGGGAAGTACTCCAGGTCAAAGGCCGGCCGGTCCCGCAGGTACTCGTGCCCGTGCCACAAGGCTTCGCGGTAGCACAGTACTTCCTTCGGCGCACCTTCAGTGGCCGTTGTGGCCTGCTCACTATAAGCCTTGTAGAGTTCGTCGTCGGTGGTAAAGATGTTTTCGATGGCACTGGAGGCTTTGGCCTCCTGCAGGCTGATGCTGTTGATGAGCAAGCCTTGGTTGGGAATCACCGCGCTGCGGCCCTGCAGCCTTCCCAGCGCGGCCCGGGCCTTCACCAGCTGGCTCAGAATTTCAACCGTCTCAACCAAGTCCGGCGCCAAGGGTAATTCCGGCAACGCATTCCAAGGCTTATTCCGGTCCGGGTTGATTGGGTAGCTCATCAGGGCTTGGTATAGAGATAGGTTGGCACCGATTAGGGAGCACAAACCTACTGCTCGGCAAGCAAACATTAATACAGCCCTCATTTTGATGTTTACTTAGTTTTAGGCCTCACCAGCTGGCCGTTTTGTTAACTAGACATCATAACCAAGCTTGTTTTAATGTCTACGATGGAGTAACCTGCTTTAATCAGCCTTTAGAAAAGCAACCTTGCTTTTTTATTAATAAGGTCCGATAACCTTCTCTTGTAAGACCTTATCGGACCTCATTGTGTAATATCTATCATTGTAACAAGCTGATTTTCCACTAATGGGGCGTGGCTGTTGCAGAACTCAGGACACCGTAATTAATCGCTTCCCTTGTTGCTACGCAAACCTGATGACGCCCTGTGCACCGCTTTTAAGCGCGCCAAAACAGGCTATTTGTTGCCTGTAAGTGGTCTGGCTGAATAACCAAAGCCATGCTCTGGGGCTGTTTCACCCGATGTTTGAGCAGCTTCTTGAGGTTGTAAGCCGTAGCGGCCAGCAACATCGTTTTGTGCGCGCCCGCCTGGCCCTTGGTGCCGAGTCGCCGCAGACCATAATGCGGCAGCAATTGGCCCAGAGCAGGCTCGACCGTGCTTTGACGCACGCGGCGCATATACCGGCCCTGTCGACTATGTTGCCGCTGCCAGGCCCGAGAATAAGGGACGTCAAACGCGGTGCGGGTTATTTTGCGTTGAGGCGCGCCAGGCGTGCAGAAGCTTTTGAGCGGACAGCGCGTGCAGTCCTTATAGTCGGCCCGGTAGTTTCGCTGCCAGCCACCATCAGGGGTACTGCCGTAGTTGCGAAAGGGCCGTAGCTTACCCGCTCGGCACTGATACGCATTCTCTTCAGGCAAGTAGGTAAAGCCCTCAATGCTGGGTTTATAGAGCTTGGAAGTTGGAATCCAGCCTGTAAGGCCGCGCTGTTCTAAAAAGGCGTAGTTGAAGCCGTTCGAGTAGTTGGTGTCAGCCACTACTTCGCGCAGCGGCACCTCGTTAGTTAGCAGTCTGCTCTGTAAACGCTCGATTAAGCCGGGTAGATGTAAGCTGTCGCGGCTGTCAGCTAAATCAGCCTGGATGTGGCTAATAACGCCTTTCGCCGGGTCCACTGCTAAGCTACAGAGGTAATTGAGCGCCCGCGCTTTACCGGGTTTAATCGAGATGCGCGCTTCCGGGTCGCTGGGACTATAATGCGTTTTGTTGCTTACTAGGCGTGCGTTGGGGCGTTTTCCACCTAAGGCTCCAGTCTCGGGACCATGCTTGGCTTTGCGTGCCGCTTCCCGGCGCAACTGATGGGCCGGAGCTGAGAGCGGGGCCGCGGCGGGCAAAGTAGGCGTTTGCGCGGGCTGGCCAGCTACCGTTAGGACGGGCGGAGCAACTTCTTGTTTTTCGCAGAGGCTGTCGAGCGAGGCATTCGCTTTAACTGGGGCCGAATCGATGGCTTGCGTCTCGCCTGCCACGAGTCCCTGGGCCACGCACAGGTGAAATACGCGGTCGAAGAGGTGCTCAAATAGGGTAGCGGGGTAGAGCTGACGGGTGCGGCTCACGGTCGAGTGCCAGGGCAACTCCTCATCCAGTTCGTAGCCCAGAAAGAGCAGAATATCCAAGCGCATGGCGCAGTGGTCCAGCAAGCGGCGATCACTGGCAATGTTTTCCAACCGCCCCACGAGCAGCAGCTTGAAAAAGACGACGGGGTCCAGCGAGGGCTGACCGGTGTGGCTATAGAGGGCCTGCGTCTCCTCATATAGGAAGCGCAGGTCAAGCACCTCGTCGAGGCGGCGGTAGAGATTGTGCCGCGGCACGCGCTCGGACAAGCGAAAGCGCACGACAACTTTATCGGTAAACTGCTTTTGGCCTTGCATCTAGCCTCTACGCACATCCCTAGTCGCTAGGTCACTTCTGCAACAGCCACGCGCCCTTAGTGGATGCTTTTGTATAGGCCCTTTACGGCGCGTAGAAGCACTTTTTTTGGACGTTTCTGGCTGACCCTTCATGGAGTATGACTG
Organism: Hymenobacter sp. BT559; assembly: GCF_017571525.1. Taxonomy (GTDB): domain Bacteria; phylum Bacteroidota; class Bacteroidia; order Cytophagales; family Hymenobacteraceae; genus Hymenobacter; species Hymenobacter ginsengisoli. The sequence continues at coordinate 73,612 of NZ_JAGETY010000020.1, forward strand.
TTGGCTTAGGCCCAATAGGGCAAGTAGCGCGCATGCTTCCTGGATTTGCTGGTTGGGTCAACCGGTTTGAGTAAACCGGCCGCTATGGTGTCCGTGATAATGCGGGAAGCAGCGGGGTAGTTGGATTCGGCAATGCCCAGTCGCTCGCGCAAGGACTGGTTGGTCATGCTTTCCCCAGATACTTGTTTGAGGCAGGCGTGCTGGTAGCAGGCCCGGACTTTATCTTGTCGGTCCATCTCCCCGAAAGACCGAGCACTGAACAACACCACGCGGGTAAACTGCTCGGAAGACTCGAAGCGGGGTGCCGGCAAATGGTGCTCTTCGCATTCCTGCACCACTTTGTCGATGCCGCTGCCGCGCTCCTCGCACATGTCCAGCTGCCGCATGGCCCCGGCCAGCAGTTCATTGCGGCTGCGCGGGGCGTGGTCGAGGAAGCGGCGCTCGTCAATTAGGGGTTGGCCCGGATTGGTGATTTCGATGCGATTTTCGAACACGTCTATCTGGGGCGAAGCTCCTTGAGCCAAGAAATCCTGGTGAATCAGCGCATTGGCAATAAGCTCGCTCAGCACCAGAGGCGGGTAGGAGGGGGCCGTCTGTTCGCGCAGGATCACTTTGGTTTCGACATTACCCGGCAGCAGATGGCCGATGGTCCGCACCAAACCTTCGAATTCGAGCGCGTAGCCCCGCAGGGCCGGCACTTCCCGCAGGGTACGCACCTTGCTGCGCCCTTGGTAGAAAATGAGGCGAATGGCCTTGCGGCCCAGGCGCTCAAAGTCCCCCAGGTGCTGCGCGAAGAGCAAGGCACCAAGATTGGTGATGTCGTAAGCCGCGTCTCGTAGCTGAATCATATCGCGCTGCGCCAGCTTTTCCAGCAGCCCAGTCTGGGTCGTGGGCAGCGGTAGCTTGAACAGGCGGAAGAAGGCGGAGTAGTCAAGCAACTCGAGCACCCGTGCGGCGGACTGCCCTTTTAGCGCAATTTCTCGCTCAAAACGGGTAGCCGCGGCCTGCGCCCGGATGCGCTCCAGCTTCTCTAAACTTAGGGCCGTCAGGCGCTCGCCGTTGCGCCCGTAGTAGTGTCCCTGCCAGGCAGTAGGCACGCCTTGCAGCGCGGGCGGAATCTCAAACAGCACCAGCCGCTGCCCTGCGTACGCCACTTCGTGGATATCGATGAAGGAGAGGTTGTTACTGGTCTTGGCTGCCACTTCGCCCTTAAGGCTGTCGAGTCCGGGGCGGCTGGGCCGGTATTGCGTGCCCACCACCTGCCGTTTGTCGTTCACCCCGAATACCAGCCACGCCTGATCCTGCCGGTGCAGGTTGGCCTCGTTGCTGAGGGCGCTGAAGTACCGGCCTAGGTCGTCAATGCCAAAGCTAGTGCCGGCCGTTTTAAACTCCAGCAGTTCGGTTTCGGCCGGTAGCGCCAGCAGGCGGTCCAGCAGGGCAATAAGGTCAATAGTTGTCACGGGGTAAGAGGAAATCACTGACAAATATAGTCAATTCGCAACGCGACTGTTACATAAGCGCTACATAAGAAAGGGCGATTTTGAGCTGTTGAGGCGGGTTGTGTCTGTTAAGTGTCTTGTTCTGTTACATAAGCACTACATAAAGCTGCTGCTGCTCCAGCGCAGTAGCTTGGGCGTAGTTGCGAGAATCCTGGCTAACCAGACTTACGGCTTGAGGCTGCCAGTGCGCGTCTGGTAAAAGGGTAGGGGGCCCGTAGCAGAAGTGCTTTACGCGGTCAGGTGCGTAGCACGAGGAGGGGGACTTCCTGCACCGTAAACTCTTCTGGTACCGCATTGCGGCGAAGATTAAAGTACCCGGCTTGCCAAGGCTTGTATGATGGACTTGTCGCGAAAGGGAAGAAGATCCTGATGGCCGTCTGCAGCAAGCCACTCGAGCAAGTCTTCGCCCTCGGCCAATCTGGCGTACCCTACCAAGCTGCTTATGCAGCAAAACGCACCTCATATCCTTGACTTCTACCCCAGTTCATTGCAAGGTCAGACCCTATTGCGGAAGGGTTCGGTAATGGACAGAAAATATTTTTGATTGAGAATATAGAATACTGCGGCCGGCCCACTACCTTGTGACGCTAATCAGGCTAGCAAGTTGCCCCCTAACTCCTTTAGCTAATTTCCCTTGCGACTCCATTTATACCTAGATATTCCTTCAGTGGTCCCCTTCGACCATTTACCGGCCTTAAAAGGGGCTTTTCATCGCTGGACGGGCCATAATCCTGGTTTGCATGACGGCCTTTCCCTATATTCCTTTTCGTGGCTACGCGGCGGCCGGGGCACCCGCGGCGGCCTGCGCTTTGAGCAAGGAGCGCACTGGAGCATTGCGGCCCACGACCCAACGGTCATTCACGAAATCATTTCCGGGGTTATCAGTAAGCCCGGCCTCGACCATGGCCTGATAGTGCGCGATGCCCGCATCCAAACGGTGCCCGACTTTGAGGCCGGCGAGCAACACTTCCGCGTCCTGAGCCCGGTGTTTATCAAGGACGAAGTAGAAAAGGGCAAGCCCGCCCACCACCTGCTCCCCGGCGCCCCCCGCGCCGACGAGCTACTCACCGAAACCCTGCGCCACAAGCTCCGCCAAGCAGGCCTAGACGATGCGGGGGCAACCGTGCGCTTCGACCCAGCCTATATCGCCACGGCCAAAACCAAGACGTTCCAATACAAGGCCATCCGCTGCCGCGCCAGTGTGTGCCCAGTACTGGTGTTAGGCACGATAGAACAACTAAAATTCGCCTGGTGCGTGGGGGTAGGCCACTCCACGGGCATCGGCTGCGGATGCCTGGAGTAGCTACGGCTTCCTGGCGACGGCTTGCTCCTGCACCCGGCGTATCATCTCCTCGCGGCTGACTACCCGGCCGGGTTGAGCCAGCAACCGCTTCCAGGCCTCTTCGGCTCCTGGCCCCTGAAAGGGATTAAGCGTGGCAGAGGTAGTGCCGGACTTCGGCGACGGTGTCGGCGACTTTGATGCCGAGGGCTGCGAATTTTCCGGTGAGGTCGTCATACCCTGAATTTACAATAATAAACCGACTATTTATGGATAATCTGCCACTTGACTTACTGCTGCCTCCACCTGATTATACGGCTCGCGGGATACTAGAAATTAGCGCTCTGGCACCCTTGTCAATGGTGGCAAAAATGCCGGGTAAGTACTACGTCAGCCAATCCGAACCAACGCAGGCAATGCTTTTAGGTGCGTTGGAAAATGCCTTGGGTTGGCATTTAGGTGAGGTGGAGCGCAATCAGCTTATCAAGACCCTGGAGAAAAAGCACAAGCGTAAAGCCCAGTCTTCAGGCGTAGGCTTTCGCAGCCTGCTGCAGTGGCACGTGCGGTTTGGTGTGCTAGTGGTGCCACCGCTGTTGCACTACGACGACCTATGGACGCAGCATCTGAAAGGAAAAACGTTTGTAGATGGCAGCCGCAACTATGATGCGCAGGTTATTCCCTTTATGAATGCCAAGCGGGGCGGACTAGTCACTACCTCCGACGCGGCAAAGGCCCGCAAGGGTGCGGAAGTTCTAGCTGATTTTCAAGAAGGTGATGATGTAAGCATTACTGTGCTGCGACCCTATTTTCCGCAATACTATTCCAGCCCGACGCTACGCGGCTATGTAGAGCCGCAGGGGCCTTATAAGGTGGGCATCGAAACATCTCCAGCGCTGTCCAAAGCCTTGCGGGCGGCCATTGCTGACCCAGCGGCACCGCTTTATCTGGGCTCTAATGATGGCTGGATTGAACTTGATTGGCATGACTAAGAAATCTACTGTTGCACCGGCGGGCCAAACAGAACTGTTTGGCAGCCCTGACCAAACGAAGCTTACCCCGACGCTATCGGCCCCCATTGCGGAAACCAATGGTTTAGTAGTAGAGGAACTGAGCGCGCAACTACTGCACCCTTATCCTCGCTACGGATTGGCAGTGGCTACCTACTTAGCTCAATTGCCCGAAACGATAACTGAAGCTGCCTTACGTACCGCTTTGGTGCGGGCTATCGAAGCTGGCTTGGGAAAGTTTAGGATGCGTACTTGGAATAACTCGTTGCATGATAAAACTCTGTGTTTTGAGCCAATTAAATTGGGTGAACTAGCTGACAAGCCGCAACTAGTGCAGTCAGCGGGGCTAGCAGCGCAAGGCATTTACTTGTTTCCCACTCTAGTAACGACTGATGGCGGCGCAAAGGACACGTTTCGCAATGCCCAGGAAGTCAGTACGCTACTGCAAGGAAGCACACCTCTATCGGCCACGTTTACCCTCAGCCGCTCTTTCGCGCCGACTACTGCCAAAATCAATAATGGAACGGCCTCGCAAAGCCCGCCGCCGGGTACCTTACTGGAAGCAGCCTGCGCCGTTATTGCTACTGTCACGCACCTAAAGCCTGCCTCATGGCCGGGGGTAAATACAGTTATTATTCCCGATTTGCCCCTACCACAGCTACGGGAATTTATAGCGGTTTTTGAGGGAATGCTTGGGCAGGAAACTATCGATTTGATGTGCACAAAGGAGCGGCCACTTGCCGTAGAGGTCGCTCCTAAGGCGACCGGTAAAGCAGCGAAACCTGCCGCGCCGGAGTTTCGCCGGCCGCGCCTGCACTCGGGCAACTATCCCGACGCGCCCCGCGATGCAGGCGCGTTTGGGCCGGTGGGACTACTGGGAGCCATCGGGCGCTGGGCGCGGCGCACCAAGCAGCAGGGCCGGGGCCGGGAGGTGTTGGCTACCCTAGCCGGACAGCCGCTGCACGTTATTTCCTACGAGCAGATAAATCAAGTGCGCTTCGACCACCACACTACGCGCCTAGCGTTGGACCATGACCTGACCAGAATCGTGGATTCGTTGTACTTAGGCACCCAGTTTTATTCGGAAGCGGGTAATCCTGGAACCCCGTTTGGCAAACCCGAATTCAAAACCTTCTGTCTGATGGCAGGCCGCTTTCTGCAAAGCTTCACTACGGCGGCCTTCACTGATTTTATAGCCTTCCGGGCCGAATACGCCGCTGATATTGAACCACTTTTTACTGAATATTTCCGCACCATGAAACCTGAAATTGTAGCGTCGGCCGGCGAGCTTGGGCGCTGGCTGAACCGCACGGCCTATTTTGAGGCCAAGGCCGAGGCCGAAGACTTTCCATCTAAGAAAAAAGGTAAAGACCAGCAAATCAAGGAAGGTAAAGCAAAAATCCTAGTTGTGCTGGAAAGTGCGGCCCTGAGCGCCAAATCGCCCGAAGCCATGATTTCGCAGGTGCTTACCCAGGCCGGGCGAATGTCGCTGGACGAAGCGCCCGACGAGGCTCGCCGCTTTGTCGATGCCGCGAACACCGGGGAAATTACCCATGAGCAGGCTAAGCACCTGCTGATTGCCTACATGCGGTTGCGTAGCGTGGGCAAAAGCAAAGCTGTTGCGGAAAAAGTAGAAGCAGCTAATAGTGCCGACAGCGAACTGCCGGCCACCGAAGACTACGACCATTCAATTGACAACTAATAATTCACCCTCTGCTTTCTTTCCCATGATTATTAAAGGCATTCTCGTCACGATGCTGGCCCCTATGAGCGACCACATCGCCAATGCGGGCGAAAAGCTGCTAGGCAATGCGTCATCTATTAAGCGGCGGCCCGACGGGCGCGTGTACATTTCGGGCCAAATGCAGCGCCACGCGCTGTTTTCTGCCCTTGACCGCCTCAATGCCGACGACGAAGGTCGGGGCCAAACCTACGTTTCGAACGGCGACGGCGTCACCAACGTCGTAGAAACCGACCTACGGGCCGACCTAGGAGGCTTCCTGCAAACGTCGAAGGAAACCTATTCGGGGCGGCGTACCGCGCCGGTTTCGGCCACACCAGCGGTGGCGCTGGAGTCGAGTAGCATTGGCCGCGACCTGCTGATTCGCCTTAAAATGGAAGCAGAGGGCGACTCCCGTGGGCAAGCTGTGGCCACCCGCGAGTTCTCGCAAAACGACACGATGCTAATGAGTTTTTTTGTGGATGTGAGCGCCGTAGGCATCCGCAAGCGGTTCAGCTACGAAAAGGAATTGCACGTGCGCACAGAATATGTGCGCCACATTAGTGAAACCGAGCGCAAGCGCCGCATCCGGCTGGCGCTGGAAGCCACCGCCGCCCTGACCGACTACGCCAACCAAGCACGCAATGCTACTAGTGGAGAGCCACAGCAAGTACTGCTGGTGTTCGATACGCGCTTGTCGCGCAAGGCGAGCCGCTACTTTAAAGCAACGGCCGCTGAACAGCGCAATATTCTGGCCGAGCTAGCAGCACGGGGAGCCATGTACTTTCTAGGCGACGACACCGCTGAAAGCGGCGACAGCACCGCTATGGCCTACCAGAAAGCGCAGGAGTTCTTGGCCAGCAATGACCTCTACGACCCCGCTCCCGGCGCCGCGGTGCAGACCACGGCCGACTTTGAAAAAAGCACGAAGCCCGAAAAAACGGCCAAGTAGCAGGCTAATTACTCTTGACCGTTGGCCCTATGGAACTGCTAGCTAAACCCGACGGAACTACCCTGGCTGACCATACGCAGCACGTGCGCGACGAAACCGCGCATGTGCTGGCGGCCCGGCCGTTTCTGATTTATAAGTATGCCGTTCGGACGGGGCACAATCTATTGGCGCTAGCTGATGCGTGCGCCCGCTGGCACGACTCAGGAAAAGCACACCCGGCCTGGCAGCAGGCTTGCCGTCAGGATTTTGAGCAGGCGCAGCGAACTGGGAAAGTACAGGGCCTGCACCTACAAAAAAGTGGGGTGCGCCACGAATTTGCTTCGTTAGTAAAAATGCGTAAGGCTGCGCGCAATGAGTGGCCGCCCAAACTTACGTACGTCGCCGTGGCGGCGCACCACGGCAAGCTCGGCTTTCGCTACCAAAAGCGGTGGGCCGACGACCCAGCGTTTAAGCCTTTCTGGTACGAGCGTTTTTTACCGCTCAGCGCCGAGTTGAGGCCAGACCGCCCCGCTGACTTTGACCAGGCCATTGCCCGGCGCTACGAATACGGCGGCCTGCGGGCAGTACTGCGGCTGGCTGACCACCGCGCCAGTGCCCGGGAAGCGCATCGGAGTATGGCTACGCCAGCTGTGCCACAGCTGAGTGCTTTTCACTACAAATTTCCCTGGGTCAGCCAAACCGGTGTGCAAACCCTTATTCCACATTTTTGGGACGAGCCGTTTGCACTGTTGCGGGCACCCACCGGCGCGGGCAAAACCGACGCGGCCCTGTTGTGGGCACGGCGTCAAATTACAACGGGCCGCGCCGACCGGCTGGTATGGGCTATGCCCACACGCTTCACAGCCAATGCCTTATACATCAGTACAACTGAAAACTTGAGCAGTACCGGCCTGTACCACTCCAGCGCCTGGTTTGTGGCTCAGCAACGCGAGCAGGAACAGCGCGGGCAAGGCCTGCCAGCGGCGGCGTGGAAGCAGGAACTCGACTACGCACGCCTACTCGAAACACCCACCACAGTCACGACGATTGACCAGCTTTGCCTGGCGCTGACGGCTACCCGCGAAGACCACCACGCAACTTTTTGGAACCTCGCCCATGCGTGCGTCGTGATTGATGAAGCCGATTTCTACGATGATTTTACGCAGCGAAATATGGTGGTGCTGCTGCGGGTGCTGCGGCTATTGGGAGTACCAGTGCTGCTTATGAGTGCTACGCTTCCCGCATCGGCCCTGGAACTATATGCACTTTCAGGCCTACGGGCCACGAAAATATGGGAAGACCAGACCGACTACGACCGCACTCGTTTTGGGCTTCATCGGGCCGGGCCGGCCGAATACCCAACTGACATTACAGTTCTGTTGGAACGGGGCCTGAACGGCGAGCCGCTTATCATTTATGCAAATACCGTGGGGCGGGCGCAAGCCTACTGGGACTGGTTTCAACGGCCCGATATGAAGCATCCTGTGGTACTTTACCACTCGCGCTTCACCGAGCCGGATAAAAAAGAAGTCGAGGGTCGATTACTGGCCATGCTTGGCCCTAAAGCTTGGAAAAACGGCAACCCGACAGGCATAGCCATTCTAACCCAAATTGGGGAGTTGAGCGTCAATATCAGTACTGACCTGATGGTGGCTGACTTATGCCCGACCGACCGACTGGCCCAACGAGCAGGCCGTTTATCAAGGTTTCGGGACCGATTCGACAAGAAGCAAAATGTAGTGGGCGAACTGCACTTGGTAACGCCTCAGAAAACCGACAAAAAAGGTATAACAGACTTTTATCCCGCGCCCTATGGGCACTATCGGCAAGGTCAGGGCTGGTTAAGCAGCGCAGTACTCGACCAGGCAGATATTCAACTGGCAGCGGGTGAGTATTCAGCCCGTCGCTTGGTGGATTTAGTAAACGAACTATATCCTAAAGTAGCCGAAGAAACCACCGAAATCTGGGCTAACCGTAGGGCGCTGGAAACTGCTGCAGTAGCCAACTGGCTTCTGCTACCAAAAGCCGAAACTGAGCAGGACGACGAAGAAACGCACACTTGGAAGAGCCGTGATATTGGGCCTCAGAAAGTAGTATATGCGTCCACTAACTTCTCCGCGCTTTTGGGTGAGGGCGACCCGGTGGGCTTCGCTAACTCGTTCGCCTTCCGAGAATGGGCGCTTCCTCATGCTATCACAATACCGGTTTACGATTTTCGACGGGCACTGGAAGCCGGCAAACTGGTAGAAGTAGTGATTCACATTAGCCAAGAGCGAGAAGTAATCTGGATAGTAAAAGCCGAGTATTATGACGGATTTCAGGGATTACGCTTTGATAAAGCGCCGAGTCCAGAAGATGAATAGACTTCTTAAACAGCCGTAACTACCTACCCATGCACATTACCGGCAAGCACATCAACTACTACCACATCTGCCACCGCAAGCTGTGGCTATTTGGCAGCGGGCTGAGTTTTCAGCAGGATAATGAGCACGTGCAGGACGGTACCCTACTGCACTTGTCTGCCTACCCGCAGCGGGCGCGGCGGTTTCGGGAGGTGCAGCTGGGCGGCATCAAGATTGACTTTTACGACCCAGTGGATAGGGTGGTGCACGAAATAAAGCGGAGTCAGAAACTGGAGGAAGCCAGTGTGGCGCAGCTTAAATACTATCTGCGGGTGCTGGAGCGGCACGGCGTGGCAGGTCCCACGGGCGTGCTGGAATACCCGAAGCTGCGCCGCACTCAAGACGTAACGCTGACGGAGCAAGACCGTGCCGACATAGAGACTTGGGAAGCCGGCGTAGCTGAGGTTGTAGCCTATGCGCAGTGTCCCCCGATTATTGACAAGCCCTTTTGTAAGCAGTGCGCTTACTACGAGTTCTGCTACGTGCACGAGTAACAGGTTTGGAGGAGTAAGCTGCTGCTTACCTACCTCTATCCGATTTGCCTTCCGAAGCTGAGTAATCTACCTAAAAGCGTAGTCAGCCGGCGGGCGTATCCGTAAAATCTATTTGTATCTGCAGTGAAGAAGACGTACTACCTGTTCAATCCGGGCCGGCTGAGCCGGCAGGATAATACGCTTAAGTACACAGCCTACGATGAGGAAGGCGGGGAGGGACAGACGCGCTTTCTACCCGTGGCCGACGTAGCCGATTTATACGTGTTCGGCTCGCTTGATGCCAACTCGGCGCTGTATAATTTCCTGGGCAAAAACGGAGTGTCGGTGCATTTCTTTGACTACTACGAGCACTACACCGGCTCGTTTATGGCCAAGGAGTACCTGCTGGCCGGCAAGGTGCAGGTGGCGCAAACTTCGCACTATACCAGCCGCAAGAAGCGTTTGGTGCTGGCGCGCAGGCTGGTGGAGGGGGCGGCCTTTAACCTGCTCAAGAACCTACGCTACTACCAGGGTCGGGGCCGCGACGTGGGCACCCAGATTGCGCAGATGGAACTGTACGTATCGGCGCTGCCGCACGCTACCACAGTGCCCGAAATAATGGGCTACGAGGGCAATATCCGGCAGACGTACTATACTTGCTTCGAGCAACTGGTGAATGTACCGGGCTTCGCCTTTGGCACGCGTAGCACACAGCCGCCGCAAAATGAGTTGAACGCGCTGCTGAGCTTCGGCAATATGCTCTGCTACGCGGCCTGTCTGTCGCAGATTTATCATACGCAGCTCAACCCCACGATTTCTTTCCTGCACGAGCCGGGCCACCGCCGCTTCTCACTGGCGCTGGACTTGGCTGAGATTTTCAAGCCCCTGCTGGTGGACCGCACCATTTTCCGACTGGTCAACAAGAAGGAAATTCAACCCAAGGATTTTGAGGTGGCCGTAGGCGGTTGTTTATTAAAGGAGTCTGGCCGTAAGACGTTTGTGCGCGTTTTCGAAGAGCGCCTAAAAGAAACAATCCTGCACCGAGGCCTGGGACGACCGGTGAGCTACCAGCATTTAGTGAAGCTGGAGTGCTACAAGCTGACCAAGCATCTGCTGAATGTAGAAGAATATAAACCCTTCAAAGCCTGGTGGTAAAATGTACGTAATTTTGGTGTACGACGTGAAGCAGCAACGCGTAGGAAAGCTGCTCAAACTCTGCCGTCGCTACCTGCACTGGATACAGAATTCCGTCTTTGAGGGCGAAATCAGCGACGTGAAGCTGCAGGAGTTGCTGCTGCAGGCGGCTTCTTTTTTGGACAAGGAGGAGGACAGCATTCTTCTCTTTAAAAGCCGCACAGAACAGTGGCTGGAAAAGCAGGTATGGGGCCGCGAGCGTAGCCCGCTGGGCTCGTTTCTGTAGGATGGTATAGGCGTCGATGGAAAATTCAGCACCTAAACTTCGGCTCTACTAATCAATCTTGCAGCGCAAGCACCTGATTTACAGAGTCGTCGCACGTACAGGGTTTTCCTCCTATCGCTGACCGACGACTTAAGGTGTTTTTTAAAATGCGTTTCTGCTGCGCTAAGACATATTTTTGGGCCCAAGCGCACGGCCTTCAATCGGACCAGTAGGAATTGAAATGGCCCTCTTCGCCCCGGCGCGGGGTCACCTGCGGCGCCTTCAATCGGACCAGTAGGAATTGAAATGCCTGCGGCCAGTAGGCCGCTGTGGTCGCACTTATTCCTTCAATCGGACCAGTAGGAATTGAAATCCAACCGCATGAGCAGCCGTGAAGTCGCGGAGCTTACCTTCAATCGGACCAGTAGGAATTGAAATACCCGACCGGGGCCACGTCCAGCGAAAGCGGCGCCAACCTTCAATCGGACCAGTAGGAATTGAAATTGCTGGCTGGGGCCAATGGCGCAGTGGACACCTTCACCTTCAATCGGACCAGTAGGAATTGAAATGACTTCCTCAGCAACAAGGACATCGGCACCGACATCCCTTCAATCGGACCAGTAGGAATTGAAATATCTTAGACCCCGTGGCGCCCGATGCGGACGGCATTCCTTCAATCGGACCAGTAGGAATTGAAATCGTTTTATCCCAGGCAGGCGCATCGGCCGGCCGGACCTTCAATCGGACCAGTAGGAATTGAAATGTGCCCGTTGCGGCGTAGTTCGGGAAATAGGCCAGCCTTCAATCGGACCAGTAGGAATTGAAATTAATAGCCAAGGCAGGCCGTTAGCCTTGCTTAGCACCTTCAATCGGACCAGTAGGAATTGAAATTTGTGATACACTTTAAAAGAGTATCTGTCAGTACGACCTTCAATCGGACCAGTAGGAATTGAAATCAGGGCGACATACTTTGGGGGATAACGTGCCGCGCCCTTCAATCGGACCAGTAGGAATTGAAATTTAGCTCCTTCGGGCTAGCCATCGGCGCGCAGGTCATCCTTCAATCGGACCAGTAGGAATTGAAATGGCCTCGATTGGGCCGCGTGGTGGGCCGAAGCCTGGCCTTCAATCGGACCAGTAGGAATTGAAATTGGTGGGCACTCACTATCCGCTGCCCGCTGGGCTGCCCTTCAATCGGACCAGTAGGAATTGAAATTTGTCTACCCAGTCAACTTGCGGCTTTTCGTCGGCCCCTTCAATCGGACCAGTAGGAATTGAAATAGCTGCTCAGGGTCTACGCTGCTTGGGGCGGCACCACCTTCAATCGGACCAGTAGGAATTGAAATTTTTCCACGGCCGAGCATATTAGCAAGCGTTTCAGCCCTTCAATCGGACCAGTAGGAATTGAAATTGGTCACCGGGGTTCGTGGTTTGGCCGGTGGCCGTCCCTTCAATCGGACCAGTAGGAATTGAAATGCCGTATTCAGCTGTGACAGCTGACCAGTAGCGGCCTTCAATCGGACCAGTAGGAATTGAAATCGCCGAGCTGCCCGAGCTGGCGGCCTATTCGGTGACCCTTCAATCGGACCAGTAGGAATTGAAATCGGCTTTTTTTGGCTATAAGAATTGCCATTCGTTGGCCTTCAATCGGACCAGTAGGAATTGAAATGCGTAGTTGAAGCGCAGGCCCAGGGCTACGCCAATGCCTTCAATCGGACCAGTAGGAATTGAAATGAACATAAAGCGTAGGGGCGTCGATAAGGCATAGAGCCTTCAATCGGACCAGTAGGAATTGAAATGCTGTTGGTTGCTGGCAACAATTTCGAATTAACGGGCCTTCAATCGGACCAGTAGGAATTGAAATTCAGTGATGAATACCCTGGGAAATCCTGCCTGTGCCCTTCAATCGGACCAGTAGGAATTGAAATAGGCGCAGCTGCATCTGCATGAGCTGCAGCTGCAGGCCTTCAATCGGACCAGTAGGAATTGAAATACTTAGCTATAAGTGGTCCCATCGAGCTGAGCAGTTCCTTCAATCGGACCAGTAGGAATTGAAATTGCCAGGCCAGCAGCGCCAGCAGGATGAGCGGCCTACCTTCAATCGGACCAGTAGGAATTGAAATGTTTTCGAGGTCGGTGGTTTGCACATCGCCGGCGGCCCTTCAATCGGACCAGTAGGAATTGAAATTGCTGATTGCCGTCCTTCTACCAAGGACTTCAATAACCTTCAATCGGACCAGTAGGAATTGAAATCACATCGACATTAAGAAGCTACACGCTATGGTAGCGCCTTCAATCGGACCAGTAGGAATTGAAATCTTTACGGCGCCGGGTCTGCTGGCGGCGCTAGTGCCTTCAATCGGACCAGTAGGAATTGAAATACGCTGCGCAAAACAGGCACCTACTCGCTGGCCAGCCCTTCAATCGGACCAGTAGGAATTGAAATAGGCCCAGCTAGCCGACGTGCAGGCCCAGCTTACCCCCTTCAATCGGACCAGTAGGAATTGAAATCGAAGCCTACGCCCCGCCCCCGGCCCCGCCAGACGCCCTTCAATCGGACCAGTAGGAATTGAAATGTTTTCATCGAGGAGCCGATACGGCCAGTCACCGTCCCTTCAATCGGACCAGTAGGAATTGAAATAGGAGTATAGCTAGCAGTACGAGTACAGATTTAGGCCCTTCAATCGGACCAGTAGGAATTGAAATGAGCCATAACTAGTAGCGGCTACGGCGGCGGCGGGCCTTCAATCGGACCAGTAGGAATTGAAATCATTTATCCGCAGCTAATCGAGGCTGCGGAGTACCTCCTTCAATCGGACCAGTAGGAATTGAAATGACTCGGGCGACGTGGTGCCGGTGTCGGTGCAGCAAACCTTCAATCGGACCAGTAGGAATTGAAATGATTTTGTGAAACCGCAGTACTATGGTATCAATCATCCTTCAATCGGACCAGTAGGAATTGAAATTAGGGCCATGAGCACCACGGCTAGTGGCCAGTAGGCCCTTCAATCGGACCAGTAGGAATTGAAATAGCACGACGCGGCGGCAATCGGTGGCCAGCTCATGCCTTCAATCGGACCAGTAGGAATTGAAATTGAAGCAGCAACTCACTCAGGAAATTCAGCAACAGGCCTTCAATCGGACCAGTAGGAATTGAAATTGAAATACGCAGGCCAGCTGCGTGCTCAGGGGGGCCCCTTCAATCGGACCAGTAGGAATTGAAATAGTGGGAAAATGAGCAAACCGCTCACACCGCCACCCCCTTCAATCGGACCAGTAGGAATTGAAATCGCTGAGCCGCCCCGCTACCGCCTGGGGCTGGCAGGCCTTCAATCGGACCAGTAGGAATTGAAATGAGCCCCACGCCGGCCTACCTGGGCTGGCGCACCTCCCTTCAATCGGACCAGTAGGAATTGAAATACGTGTGGAAGTCGGTGCCGCTGGCCAGAAACTCGCCCTTCAATCGGACCAGTAGGAATTGAAATGCGTGCTCAGCGCCTTTCCCCAGGTAGCGGCCACCTCCTTCAATCGGACCAGTAGGAATTGAAATTGCAGGAAATTGAGAGCCTACGCGCCCAGCTCGCCACCTTCAATCGGACCAGTAGGAATTGAAATTACCCGCAGGGCTAGCCACTGCAAGGCGCGGTCAGTCCTTCAATCGGACCAGTAGGAATTGAAATAACTACGGGACGCTATTCGCCAAGCTGAAGCGGCTGCCTTCAATCGGACCAGTAGGAATTGAAATACGCGCGCGGCCACGTCGGCCAGCTGCGCCCGTACCCCTTCAATCGGACCAGTAGGAATTGAAATTTTGAAAGGTGCTATTCTATCCGCTTTCAAAACTCGCCTTCAATCGGACCAGTAGGAATTGAAATCGGTGGGGGCGGCTTCTCGTTGCCTTCCTCTGGTGCCTTCAATCGGACCAGTAGGAATTGAAATGTAGGCAAGGAAGCCGAAACCCGCGCCGCCTTCAATCCTTCAATCGGACCAGTAGGAATTGAAATTGCCGGCAAAAGCTGGGCTATAGTCATTATCTAAACGTCC
>NZ_JAGETY010000021.1 GCF_017571525.1 Hymenobacter sp. BT559
GGAATGGAGGTGGTCATGCAGCAGCAATTAGAGGGCGCGCAAGGTAGCAAACCAGCCGGCCGCGTGCACAACTCACTTGCTGTCGGTACATAGCTAGGCCGGTCTTGGCGTCAAACAACTCCAAAGCTTCGCCATAGCTGCTTCAAAACTTCTCCTAAAGCAGAACTTATACGGAAGTGCTCCGTATAGTTGCCGCAAATGCTCACAAAAAACTTCGACCCGCTTGCTTGAACTCGATGCTCTGGTTGCTGCTCTTTCTGCTGCTATCGGCCCTGGGCGTGCTCTGGTGGCGCTTTGCAATGCCCTCGGGCGCCGCTGCAGCGGTAGCACCGCCGGTGCTCGGCGGCAACCACCCTTCGCTGCGCACCCGGCACTATCGGCTGGCTGATTTCTACCCGGCGCCTGTAGTGGTGCCGCCAGCCCCGGACCCTGTTCCCGAACCGGAACAGCCCGCCCTCAGCCCGGAAGAGGCACCAGTAGCTGAAACTGCGCCGCCCGAATCGGAGGAACCCTCGACCCAAGCGTCCGAAGCCGGGCAGCTGCCGGAAGGCGCCCGGCACAACTACCTCACGGCACCGGCCCCGACGGCCACCGACGAGCACAACCGTAGCGTGGAGCTCACCGCGGCCGAGCGCCGCGCCAAAATGCGCGCCCTGATGGGCACCGCCCTTGAAAACCGCCGCGCAGCGCCGGCCTCCGCTTAAAGATTACGCTTTTCCCTTATCTGCTTTTCCATTCCATTCACCCATTTCCTTTTCCATGCAAACTCCCTTGCTCACGCGCCTGCACCATGGCGCCGCCCAAGCGGCGGCCGGCGGGCTGCGCCTGCTCGCGGCGGGCCACACCTACCAACCCTCCCGCGCCGAACGCTTCGCCATGGCCCTGCTGCTGGCCACTTCCCCGGCCCTGGTATTCGGCCAGTCTGGTGCCGGCGGCCGCGCCGTGGGCGCTCTGCGTAGCGTGCAGACCATTGTCATCAGCATCGTGCAGGTGCTTTTCATCATCGTGCTGGCCATCGGCCTGGTGCGGGTCGTGCAGAAGTTCATCAGCGGCGCGCCGGATGCGCTGGGCTCCCTGGGCTGGCTCATGGGCGGCGTCATCCTCTGGTTCGGCTTCAACTACTTTAAAGAAGACTTGGCCAGCGCCATGGGCGGGGGCGAAGGCGGCGTCACTCCCTAAGCAAACCGGCCCATGCGTTCCTACAAAAGCATCGAGCGCCCCGCCCAGGTGCTGGGCATGAACCTGCCGGACCTGGGGCTGGTGGTAGGCCTGTTTCTGGCCGCCGTGCTGGCCATTGGCGTCGCGGGGCTGGTCGTCACCGTCCCGCGCTTCCTCTACCTGCTGATTCTGGTGGTGCTGGTAGTGCTGCTTTATGCCCTGCGCTACCTGGCCAAGCACCGCCCGCCGGGCTTTTTGCTCAGCTGGCTTTCCTTCCACCGGCGGCAGCCGCGCCGCATTGCCCTGGGCCGCGCCCGTTCGGGGCCTTCGGCGGGCGGCGCCACCGCACTTCCCTCTTCGCATGAACATTCCCACCGCTAAGGCTGCCGACCGCACTGCCGACTTCGCGGACCTGCACCCGGCCTATGCCTACCAGGACGACAAGGTCATCTTCCGGGATGGCCGCGTAGGCGTCGGCTTTGTCCTCGAATGCCCCGAAATGGAGAGCTGGCAGGCCGAAGAGTTTGCCAACCTTCAGTCGGCGCTGCTCGGGACCCTGCGCACCCTACCCGTGGGCACGGTGGTGCAGAAAACCGACATCTACTACGACCGGCCCTTCCAGGGCATCGGCGAAGCCCGCCCCGGCTACTTCGAGGGCAAGATGAACGCGCACTTTTCCGACCGGCTGGTGCTCTTCCACCGGGCCTACCTGTTCGTCTCGTTTGCGCCCGCCGACGAAGCCAAGCCCGTTCGGCCGAATGCTTTGAGTGCATTGGTGAACCGCGCCGGCGAGAAGCTGGCCAAGAACCCGTTTGCCGGCGTGGTGCAGACCCTGGACGCAGCCGAGCGCATCGCCACCGAGCTGCTGCAGAGCCTGCGCGGCCTCGGGGGCCTTGACTACCGCCGCCTCAACCAGGCGCAGCTGCCGCAGGTCTTCACCCAGTACTTTAACCTGGAATTTGACCAGCAGCCCGCCGGGCTGACCCGCGAAATCAGCAACGTGCCGGGCGCCTTCACCGTGGGCGAGAACCGTGTGAGCATCGTCTCGCTGGTTGGGCAGGGCTCGGAGGCCCACCCCGCTGTGCGCAATGGCTACGGCGTCACTTCGCCCATGCTCTACCCGCTCACGGCGTTTCTCTCCTGCCCGCATGTGCTCACCCAGGCCATGCTGATTCAGGACTCCCGCACCGAGCTCAAAAGCCTCGACAACGACAAGAAAATCAATAATTCGCTTTCTTTCCTGGCCACCCAGGACAACCACCTGCGCGCCGCTGAGATTGACGAGTTCACGGCCGAAGTTCGCTCGGGCAGCAAGCAGGTCGTGGGCCTGCACCTGTCGGTGCTGCTCTGGGACGTGGACGACCAGGCCCGGCGCGAGCACGTGGAAAAGACCACGGCGGCCTTCCGGTCCATCTTCGGGGCCGAAGCGGTGGTGGAAAGCTACCTGACCCTGCCGCTGTTCTTCGGCCTGGCGCCCGGCAACGCCTACCAGGTACCGGACCGCTGGCTGACTACCTCGGCCGACCGTGCAGCCTGCTACTTCCACTGGACCACCACCTACCGGCCCGAGCCCACGGGAGAGTATCTGTGTGACCGGTTCCGCAACCTGGTCAAGGTAAACCTGTTCAACACCGACCTCGACAACCAGAACGCGCTGGTCATCGGCCCCTCCGGCTCGGGCAAGAGCTACACGTTCGGCAACTTCATCGTGCAGCGCTACGAGCGCGGCGCCCGCCAGATTATCATTGACATCGGGGGCACCTACCGCAACGTGTTCCAGAGCCTGATGGGGCCGGACTTCGAGAACACCTACTTCGAGTACGACCCGCAGAACCCGATTGAGTTCAACCCCTTTTTGCTACCGAGGGAGGGCGAAAACGGCCCCTGGCACTACTCCGACGAAAAGCTCAACTTCCACCTGGCCCTGCTGGCCGCACTCTGGAAAGGCGGCAAGGACCGCGCCCTGAGCAAATCCGAGCGCACCATCCTTTCGCGCTTTCTGACCGGCTACTACCACGACCTGAACCAGCACGAGCGGCTGGGCCAGTCGGACGAGGAGTTTCCGGGAATGGAAAGCTTTTATAAGTACGTGCTGCGCTTCGACCAGTGGATGCGGGCCGAAACGCCGGCGGCAGGGGAGGGGGAAGCACCCGACGAGAGCACCGCCGTGCTGGCCCTGCAGCGGGCCCAATACCAGACCGACATGAAGTACATCGACATGCACGAGTTCTTCCTCGTGCTGGGTGAGTTCGTGACGGGCGGGCGCTACGCCAAGGTGCTCAACTCCACCCGTGAGGCCCAGCTGAGCCAGTACCCGCTGATTTGCTTTGACCTGGCCCGAGTGAAAACCGACCCCACGCTCTACCCCGTGGTGGCCATGCTCATCACCGAGCTGAGCCTGGACCTGTTCCGGCAGTTTCCCGACGCGGTGAAGTACATCGCCCTCGACGAGGCCTGGGCACTGCTCTCGGGTGTGCTGGAGGAGTTCATCGTGTCGATGTACCGCACCATCCGCAAAACCAACGGCTCCATCACCATCATCACCCAGGGCATTCAGGAAATCATCGACTCGCCCATCGGCTACACCCTGATTGACAACTCTTCCACCAAAATCATCCTGCGCCACTCCAACGAGGCCTCGCTCACCCGCCTGCAGGCGCCGCTGGGCCTCACCGGCCACGAGATGGATTTGATACGCTCGGTGCGCTCCACCGACTCATTCCGGGAGTTCTTCATCAAGCAGGGTGCCCAGGCCAAGGTATACGCCCTGGAAGCCTCACCCCAGCTCGACGCCGTGCTGACCTCGCGGCCGGCCGAGCGCAACTACCTCAACCAGCTCGTGCGGCACTACCAGCGCCAGCGGCCGGTGGAAGTGCGCGACGCGCTGGGCAACCTGGTGCGCGACGCCGACGGGCGGCCCACCTACACCACCGTCACCGAGCAGCGGCTGGACTTCGCCGTCGACCAGTTCGTGGAAGAAAAGCAGAAGCGCAAGGGGGCGCTGCCGGCATGAGTGCGCCCCTGCTGCTGCTCGTCGGCATGGACCTCGACACCGACTTCATCACGGCGGCGGACGGGGCCCTGCGCAAGGTGCTGCAGGCCTGCCAGCTTTACCTGATTCCTCCGTTTCTCTCGGTGGCGCTGCTCTACACCGTGGGCCGGGGCTACCTGCAGGGCGGACAGCTGCGCATGGACTTTTCGCCCCTGCTCAAGGCGCTGTTCGTGTACTTCATCCTGTTCTTCTACCGGGACTTCATGGACTTGATTGGCGGGGCCATCGGCGGGTTTTCCAGCCTGGTGGCGCCGGCTAAGCCCGGTTTCATTGCCGAGGCCCTGCAAAGCCTGACCAATCCGGCGGGGGCCGCCTCCATCGAGCCCGACAAGGCTACCAACACGGCCGGCTTTGTCAACGACCAGATTGGCGCTATCACCTCCTTCTGGGACAAGCTCACCAACTTCTCCCTGCTCAACCTGCTCACTGAGCTGTTCACGACCAGCACCGTCGTGCTCATCCGGCAGGTGCTGGTGATGGTACGTCAGTACATCGTGGCCTTCTTGTACGTGAGCGGGCCCATTGCCATCTGCCTTTCCGCGCTGCCGCCCTTCGCGCAGCTGGGCAAGCAGTGGCTGCAAAATTTCATGGCCGTGCAGTTCTGGTCCCTGACCTACTCGCTGCTGGATACCATTTACGCCAACTACGCCGGCACCCGGCCCGCGACGGGCAACGTGCTGTTGCCCACCGGCATGACCCCGGGCGATTACGCCAATGATGTAACCTACCTCATAAATTCTATCGGCTTCGTCATCCTCTACTGCATGGTGCCCTGGCTGACGAGCTTCCTTATCGGCTCCTCGGCGGTGCAGGGCTTCGTGGGTATGTTCG
Organism: Hymenobacter sp. BT559; assembly: GCF_017571525.1. Classification (GTDB taxonomy): domain Bacteria; phylum Bacteroidota; class Bacteroidia; order Cytophagales; family Hymenobacteraceae; genus Hymenobacter; species Hymenobacter ginsengisoli. The sequence goes on from NZ_JAGETY010000021.1 coordinate 5,042, forward strand.
GTGGGGCCGTGGCAGGGGCTGCCGGGGCCGTGAGCAGCGTGGTATTTCCCGGCGCCTACGGCGGCGGGGCCAGCGGCGCTCTAGGTCGCAAGCTGGGCTTCGGCCCTGACAAGGGCGGCAGCAGTTCCGGAGGCGGGGCCAGCAGTGCGCCTTCGGGTTCAGCCTCGGCCGAACTGCCCACCATGTCCTCCGCCGATTCAGGCGCGCCCACGCGCCGCCGGCGCTAACCAATTCCTTCTATGAAACAGCTTCTTTTAAGCCTGCTGGGTGCAGGCGTACTTCTGACCGGCTGCAAGAGCGACAACGAAGCCGCGGCGGAAAAGCTGCAGCAAGTCGCCACCGCAGTGGCCAATTCTCCCGAAGCCAAAGCCCGGGCAGCTGCCTGGAGCCTTGCTACAACCAAACCGCCGCAAATAGCTGCCGATAAGCCGGTTGATTTGCGGCCCGCCCTGGAGCAGCTACTGCCTAAGGACGGCTACCTGCAGCTGGTATCAGTTAAAGCGGCAGATGCAGCGCAGCCGGCTATCCTGCAGCTACCCATTCTGTGGCGCCCCATCAAAGGGAATTACCCGTCGGTGGCCCCCGGCTACCGCCTGCCCTTTGAAGCCGTGCTCAAGTGGAAGCCGATGGGCTACGGCCCGGGAGAGAAAATACCCGCCGTCATGGCACTGGAGGGCCCGTGGGCACCCGACACCCTGAACACTTTTTCGCTGCGAGAGCCCGAGGTGACCGTTCCTGGCCAGGCAGCGGCTGCGCCCATCCTGCTCAAGCCGGGGCAGCCCGTAACTGTGCGCGGGGTGGCCTACGCCTATGCCACTACACCCGCGGCTGGCCAGGTGCACCGCCTGGTGCTGTACCCCTACCAAAATCCGCTGGGGCCGCCTGACTCTCGCAAGATGGTCTACCTGCCGCTCTAGCAGTGGGCTGTGGGGCAAAAAGGCCGGGCGGCTGAGCTCCTTCTATTCTCCATCCACTTCAACTCACTCATGAACTCTGTCCAAGACCTAAATAAGACGTTTATCACCATGCGCACCATGGCGCTGTCGGCCCTGGCCCTGCTGGGGGTAGTGACAGTGGCCGCCGGGGCGCTGCTCTACCGGGCCTATGAATCCACGGGCCAGCGCGTGTACGTCGTCAGTGATACCGGCTCCTTCTCGGCCCAAATTGGCCGCGGCGCGGGCCACACGCCCTTCGAGGCCCGCAACCTGGTCAAGACCTTTCTGCTGACCATGTTCGGCCACGACCAATACAGCTTCAAGCACAACCTCGACGCCGGCCTGCCCCTGATTGAGGAGCGCGGCGGACGCTTTCTGTTCGAGAGCTTCCAGCGCGGACAGGTGCTGCAGAACTACATCCGCTACGGCGCCCGGCAGGCCGTCACGGTGGACAGCATCCACCTGGACATGAACCACCGCCCCATCACCGGCCGCGCCTACATCAAGCAGACGGTGTTCATCGGCGACCAGCAAAGCCAAAGCAAGCCCCTAGGCGCCAAGTTCGCACTCATCGAAACCGACCGCTCTGACGCCAACCCCTTCGGTCTGCTCATCACCGACTTCGACTTCATCCCCTACAACCCGCCCGTCACGCAGGAAGAGAAAGACCAATTGCGCGACCAGGAGCAGGCCCGGCAGCGCAAGCTGCGCGAAGAAGCCGAAGCCGCTGGCGTGCCCCTGGCGCAACCGGTCCCTACAACGCCGGCTCCTGCGGCTCAACCTGCTCACTAAGCTACTCCTATCCAATTCCTATGCGTTTCCCTTTCTCCTTTGCTACCTGCGCGCTGCTGGCGCTCCTACCTGGCAACTTGCTAGCGCAGACCTTAGCTTCGACTGTCACCCGTTCCGCCGGTGTCCAAGCCCCGCACCCGGCTAACGTGGCGCCGAAAATGCAGCTGGAAATAGCTGTTTCCGACTCCTCGACGACCTACCTGGTTTTCCCGGGGCCGGTTTCCCTGGTCGACGTGGGCCAGGCACCGCACTACCTGGTCAAGATTGAGAGTAACGCCGTCTTCGTGCGGGCCAAGCGGCGCAACCCGCCGCCCACGCCTATTCTGGTGCGCTACGGCTCGCGCTATTGGATGGGGCACCTGGTGTACACTGGCCGGCCGGTGCTGCAGCTCTACGACTTTCAGGATGGCGGCGCCCTGGGCGTCAGCGCCGGCGGCAATGCCCGCAATGGCGCCGGCGTGGATGATGCGCTGGCCCTGGACCAGGGCCACGAAAAGCGGGAGTTGGCCGAGACACGCTTGGCCAAGCTGGCCACCGCCAAGCATGCCGATACCAGTGGGCTGCGCACCGCCGACAACGACCTGGTACTCTCGCTAGCCAACGTACGCAACGACAAGGATTTTACCTACCTGCGCCTGAAGCTGCGCAATACCACCACCATCGACTATGCCGTGGATTTCACTGACTTCGAACTGGTGGAAAACTCGCGCAAGAAGTTTCTGGGCAAGAAGAAGAATGAGGCCCGGCGGCCCCTGGCGCCTGCCGGCGGGGCCGAAAGCCAAACCATCCCGGCCCGGGCCATGGGCTACCTGCTATACGCCGTGCCGCTCTATGCGGCCACCGACCGGGGCCACCTGGAAATCACCCTGCGCGAGAAGTTCGGGGCCCGGGTGCTGGTGCTGAAAGTGCCGAGCAAAGTCATCAACACGGCTGCCGCCATTTAATACATCTTACCATGTCCGAGCACAACATGCAGCCGGTGTATCCTGCCGGCGATAATTCCACGACCGAACCGCAGCCCGCTTCCGGTCCTGCTTCTGTATCTATTACCCCCGCCACACCTCGCCCCTCTGTAGGAGAGCTGGCCCGCCGGCACTGGTTGACCCTGCTGGTCGGCATCGGCCTGCTGACGGCCGTGACGCTGTTTTTCTACGCTCGCTCCCTTTCTCAGGAAGTAGCGCAGCAGGCCAGCCCCGTGGCGGCGACCTCCCAAAATCTGGAGCCCACCATTGCGCCGGCCACGCCCGAAGCGGCCCCAGCTCCCACGGATGTGCTGGAGCAAAAGCAGGCGGCCGCGCGGCAAGCCGGGGCGCAGCTGCCGGGCACCGTTCCCTCCCCGGACCAGTTGGCCGGCGGCATGGCCGTCGATACGGTAGGTCAGGCGGCCCTCCGGCGGCGCACGGCGCTGGCCGCAGCGGAGCGGCAGGCTCGGGCGGCCGCGAACCGCGCGGCCCTGCCGCCGCCCGACTCCACGGAAGTAACAGCGGTGGATGCACAGACCGGCGCCTACCGGGCCGTGCGCATCCCGGTGGTGCAAACCGGGGGCCGCAGCTCCGGCTACGGCGCTGACCCGCGCCGGCATTTACGGGCTGGGGCCCGGCCGCGCACGGCCCCCGATGGAGTGCCCTATGAGCAAAACGACGACGTGCTGGACATGCTCGACGCGGCTTCTCCGGCCTCGCGTGCTTCGTACGAGCAGATGACGGGGCGTCGCTACTTTGACCGGCGGGCCGCGCTACGGGCCGGCGGTGCCGATGCGCCGGGTAGCAATAGTGCTATGGCCTATGATGCATTTGGCACCATCAAGGCGGGCTCCTACCGCTATGCTGCCGATAATGGGCAGACGCAGCTGCTGCCAGATATTTTCTATAAAGCCGTGGTGAACGGCGAGCAGAAGATTCGCACGGGTTCTGTCGTGCTGTTGCGCCTGGTCGAGGACGCCGTTATCAGCGGGCAGACCTTTCCCAAAAACCTGGTGTTTGCCGGCGTGGCCAGCGTCGAAACCAACCACGTGGCCATTCGCATCAGCCGGCTGGGCCCTACGCGGGTGGCCGCCGACATCTATGATTACCACTACCTGCCCGGGCTCATGATTGACCCGCAGAAGCGCCAGCCGCTGCCGGCCGCCGACAACCCCCTAAACGATGCCCGCGCCATCGGCGCCCAGGAAGTAGGCCTGGCCATTGACCGCTCAGCTTCAGCAGCCAACTCTGTGGTCGGTGTGGGCGGCCGGGTAGCAGCGGCTATGGTGGGCCGGGCCTCCACGCCCCGCCAGAAGCTGCGCGACGTGCGCCTGCCCGACGGCTACCCGGTGCTCATCACCACCGGCGCGACTGATGCGGGCGCGCCCACGGCTAATAACTAAGTATCACGTCACTGTCCAAGCCATGAAAAGGATTGCCTTTGCCCTCGCGCTGGCTGTTGTGGCCAGCACCGTTCCGCACCTCGTTTCTGCCCAGATGGTTGTCAACGACCCCGTGCACATGGGCGTGCACATCGGTCAATTTGCCAAGCAGCTCAAGCAGTGGACCGAGACCATTAAGAACTACCAGGTCATCAAGGATGCCCGCCAGATTGCCGGCGTCACCCGCGACATCACCGGCCAGGTGAAGGAGCTTACCTACGAGGGGCTGGAGCTGCAGCGCCAGATTCAGGCCGACCTGCGCAAAGTGGCATCGGTGAAGGATTTGCGCTACGCCAACCCGTTGGAGCTGTTCGGCCGGGCCATGGCCATGAATACCAGCTCCCAGCCGGACTACATGCCGCCGGTGAACAAGGCACGGCGCCTGCGCCAGGCGCTGCAGAGCCGCACCGAGCAGGACGTGGAAACGGTGTACCAGGCCTTCTCGGGGCTGGATATTGGTCGCAATGGGGCCCAGTCCTTTACCTACCGCGACTACAAAAACATGCGGCAGGAAGCTTTTGCATCGGCCTATGCTTACGAGGAAGTGCTCAAGAAGAAAAACGTCGAAACGGCCTTCAACTACCAGAAGATTGCCGACGAGATGACGGCGCAAAGCGTTGAGCTCATGGCCACGCTGAAGAACCCCGGCCGGTACTCCATGACCGAAGCCGAACGGCTACGGGCCATGGGGCAGGCCAATGACAACATGGTAAAGGCCCTGCAATTGCGGCAGGAAGCCGACCGCCTCATCCACGAAGCGGGCCGGCCTGGTCCCGCTCGGCAGGCCGTAGAAGGGGCTTACCGGGACCAGCTACTGCAGAATCAGCTGTTAAAGAGTATTAGTAGGTCAGGCAGATTTTAGCTTACTCAGACTGCCTTCCCTTAATGAGCCTAACTGCCTATACCTAGCCGCGCCAGCGCCAGGCTCTTCTAAAGCCCTGGACCTCGGCTTCTGCTACAGTTAACGCGTAAAACTCTCCCGCTTTGTCCAATTTGGTTCGGTCATACATCTGGTCAAATGGCAAATGATAAATTCGCTCACCTGTTGCCGTACTAATGTGGCATTTTATCATCGGAAAGGCTCCTAGCTTCACTTGCTCTCGCACTTGAATGCCCAAAGCCCGGGCAAACTTGCGGGCTGTATCGGACAAGTCCGTAGAAGTGCAAAACACCCCTGTGATGTTATTGGCGGACAGCAACTGTGGAAAAAGGTGTAACTGCTCGGCTAGCTTTTTCTGCGCTGAATCCAAGTAGAATTTGACTGTGGTGCCAAACAGTTGGTTGACGTGCTTCTCGTGGATAAGCTTGTGCTTGCTCCAGTATTTGCATTGGACAATTAGGGTGTTTCCATTCTTACGGCATATCAAGTCTCTGCCCATATCTTCCTTGCCGTTCTCAATACCGAAGTAGGTAACGGTATAGCCTTCGCACTCATACAAGTAGCCCACGTACCGCTCATAGTCCCGACCCAGCTGATAAGGGCTTTTCCGCCCCTGCATATACCGCTCAAGGGCCCGCTGATTTCGCTCGGTTACGGAGAGGCTATTATACTCACCTGCCGTCACATAGACACTCACCGGGTCTGCTTCCTGCGGTGCTTGTTCGCCAAACGTGTCTTTTATCTCCAGCAATGCCTCCTCAATCTCTCCTTCACGAAACTCCGTTAGAAAAGGGAACAGGCCTTCGTACTGGTTGATGACATACTGCAGGTGCTTAAGTTGAGCAGCAAGGATGCGTTTCTCTTTTCCAACTTCACGCACAGTCTGCGCAGATGACTTAGCAGGATGAGGCTTGAAGGCTAAATAGTCGGCTATCTTATTGTTATTAAGCAATACCACGTCCGCAATTGCTCCTGCGAGCCAAGGAAAGCTTTTGCTCTTTTCCGCCAGTACTTTTTCCAATCGGGTCAGCTCAGTCGCCCACTTGTCCAGCGCTTTCGCGCGGCTGTTTAATTCAGCGTTTTTGGTTTGGTACTCTGCATTGAGATGGCTCTTTTCTAATGCCATCTTCTTTTCAAGCTGGTTTTTTCGAACGAGCAACAGAACTAGTCCCGCCACAAATCCGAGCACAGCCAACCATAGATACTGGTCCATAAGCACTCAGACTACTGGCAAGCTTGCACCAGCGCCGTCACACTCAGCGTAGCCGTGGCATCGGTCGTGTAATTATCGTTGTTGACGCACACGTAGAGCCGCCGGGTACCAGGCTTGATGGCCAGTGACTTTGTTTCCGTCGGCGTGTTCTGTTCCGCCTTGTAGCACACATTGGGCTTGGTGATGTAGCCTTTCGTGTCCAAAAATTGCTGAGCGGCCTCGGCGTCCGGCGTGATGTACCAGTGGCATTTCGTGCTTTTGGTCGGAGCCCCACCGGTGGTCTGCTTGTCAATCTTCGAGGCCGCAAAAGACATCAGGGCCATGGTGCCGGTAGCCGGATTGCTCATGGCCCCGGCCAAGCTAAGTGCCGTGGTCCAAGTGATGGGAGGCTGGCCCTCGTCGCGCACATCCAGCTTGTACATAATGCCCACCGCTCCCTCGGGTATGTCAACCTCAAATACCTTGCGGCTCAAGTGCATGCAATTCGAGCAGTGCATGGTGGCTGTACTGATGGGTAGCGCGTCCTGGGTCGAGTAGCGGCATTTGATTTCGCGCCCGTCCTCGCGCCAGCTCTTGAAATCCGCTTGCGCCTGCCCCTTCACATACGTGCCCCGGAAGTTGAGCTGGCCATTTTCGTACCAGCCCGTGCATAGGCCCGTCAGCACGTCGGGGCTTTCGCTCAGCAACTTGCCTTCGCCTTGTTTCTTCCAGGACGGATAGAAATAGTCCCTCACGGAACCCACGGTTTTGCCGCTCGCATCGTGGCGGGCTATGCGGGCGTAGGCCACTTCCTCCAGCGTTTCGGTGCGCTCCCAGTCCCGGTCAAAGTAGATGGTATCAGCGGGGGGCGAAGTAACAGCCGCCGGTTTGGGCCGCTGAGCCAGCGCGGGTAGACTTGTTACAAGGAGTAAGAGGTAGAAAGAGTAGCGTTTTACCATACAGGGAATGGGTGGGTGATAAGCGGAATGGCGGAAGGTAAATGTACTAAGGATGATGTTTCCGACCTCCACCGCTTTCGGACGCTCGTCACTTTCCATGAAGGTGATACCAGCTAGTAAAAAATCCCTCCGGAGGTTGGTAAAGCGTAACTTGCCGCTATGCTGGCCTTATCAACTCTATCCCCATCTCAGGCTGTAGCGGCCGATTCTACTCTTCGACGCCTGAAGCCGACGGCCGGGCAACTATCCGAATTTAGAAAGCGGCTCGCCGAGCTGTTGAAGCATCTGGACCCCACCCAGCGGGAGAAGCACGGGGAAAAACACATCACGGCCTTTCTAGAGCATGCTACCGGGCCGGGGCTGCATACCAATGCGTCCACCCGCTACGTCAATAGCAAGGGCAACCGGGACCTAGTGCTGCACTTCGGCGACTCGGCGGCATCGCCGGTGGGGGTTCTGGTAGAAGTGAAGGGCAACAAGAACACCGCTGAAATGCTGGCGCCCGGCGACCTCAACCGCAAGGCATTCCAGGAGCTGGTGTACTACTATTGCGAGGACGAAGCCATTGGGGAGGCCGCGGAGTTGAGCCGCCTCATCGTGACCACGGGGTTCGACTGGTACATCTTCGATGCGCGGGACTTTTACCGCCTGTTCGTGAAGGACAAAGCCTTTCACGGGTTGTTTGAGAAGTTTAAAAAGGGAGCCTTGCCGGGCACCACCACGGATTATTTCTACAAGAACGTCGCGGGCGAGCACCTTAAGAAGCTTGACGAAACCCTGCAGGCCGTACACGTCACCCTCGTTCCGGGGGCTGCCCTCGGCGACACGGAGCTGGCCCATCTCTGGCGCATCTTCGGGCCTGCCTACCTGCTGAAAGAATACCCCGACACCCGGCCCGACGCCAATACCCTGAACCAGGAGTTCTATAACGAGCTGCTGTACTTAATGGGCCTGAAAGAGCAGGAACAAGGCGGCGTGCGGAAGATTGGGCGCTGCCCGGAGCCAGAGCGCCAACCTGGCTCCCTGCTGGAAAACATCCTTTACCAGATGGACATTGGCCACGGCCTGAGCAGAGTGCCCACCGATACCCTGGCCGATTACGGGGACACGGCGGAAGTCCAACGCGAAGAAGTAGCGCTGGCGTTGTGCCTGATGTGGGTGAACCGCTTGCTGTTTCTCAAGCTGCTGGAAGGGCAATTGGTGCGTTACCACCCAGCGGAGCACGCCGGCGCGTTTCGGTTTCTGACCTACGCGCGGCTTCCCGACTTCGATGAGCTGCACGGGCTCTTCTTTGGCGTGCTGAACCGTCCACCCGCTCAGCGGCCCGCCGACGTGCGGGCGGCTTTCCGCGAGTTGCCTTACCTGAACTCGTCCCTGTTTCAGCCGGCCCCGCTGGAGGAGCAGGTGCTCTACATCCGCGAGTTGAATGACCGCGCCGGTCTCAAGCCCTTTTCGCATTCGGTATTGCGAAAAAAGGGCGCTACTGCACCCGCTGCCGCACCCAATGCGGCAGGGAGTTGGTTGGCCCTTCCGTATCTGCTAGGCTTCCTTGATGCCTTTGACTTTGGTTCCACCCTGGGCGAAGTGGGCAGCGGGGAAGAAAAGGGCGCCCCCTCGGCGAGCACCGCCGCGCCCGCCCGGCCCCTGCTGTCAGCGGCTGTTCTAGGCCTCGTCTTTGAGAAAATCAACGGCTACCGCGACGGCTCCTTTTACACCCCGGGCTTTGTGACCATGTATATGGCGCGGCACACCTTGCGCCGCGCGGTGGTGCGGCGGTTTACCCAGGGGCAAGGCGCCAGCAAATTCCCCGAGCTCAAGGGCTGCTCCACCTGGGAAGACCTGCGTGACAGCTTCGATAAAAAGCGCCGGGCGGAATACAGCCAATGGTTTAACGGCCTGACGGTCCTCGACCCTGCCGTGGGCTCTGGCCACTTCTTGGTAAGCGCGCTCAATGAGTTGCTGGCGCTGAAAGCAGACCTAAAGTTGCTGGTGCATGCCGATGGCCAGTACCTGGATTACACCCTGCGGGTAGAGCACGACGAGCTCATCGTGCTCGACAACGACACCGACGCCCTGGCTCTCTACCAGGTAGCGCACTACGACCCCGAGACGGGCCAGCGCAAAGTGGCCGACAAGTTTACCCGCCTGCAGGCCACGCTGTTCCATGAAAAGCGCGCGTTGATAGAGCATGCGCTGTTCGGCGTCGACCTAAACCCAAACAGCGTCCGCATTTGCCGGCTGCGCTTGTGGATAGAGCTGTTGAAGCACGCCTACTATCGGCCAGATTCTGGGTTTGCCGACTTAGAAACCCTGCCCAACTTGGATTTAAACGTGCGCACGGGAAACTCCCTTATCAGCCGACACGCGTTGCAAGCTCCGTTGGGGCAAGTCTTCCGCCGGTCGGGCATCACAGTAGCACGTTATCGTACCATGGTGCACGAATACTTTGGTGCCAGTGGGCAGGCTGCGCGCCAGCAATTAGACACGGCCTTGGCTGAACTAAAGGCTAATGTCAGTCGAAATATCAGTCAAGCAGACCCTTACGTCAAAAAATTACGGGACGCCGAACAGCAGTTACAAAGGCTAGAACTCGGGCGCACTGACCTTTTTATGATGCGAGTAAGCGACGAGATATACGCTTCTGAACATCTTAAACACACACAGCTGGTTGAACAACGCAGAAAAGAACTGGCAGAGCATCAACAAGGGCTGTTTTTTCAAAATGCATTTGAGTGGCGTTTTGAGTTTCCAGAAGTATTAGATGATGATGCTCAATTCCAAGGGTTTGACGTTGTGATGGGCAATCCACCATACATTCGCCAAGAAGCATTTATCAACAGTAAGCCCTTTTTCAAGCAGCGATTTTCCACCTTCGATAGTAAGGCAGACCTCTATGTCTACTTCATCGAATTGGGCTTAGACCTTTTAGCTCCAGGTGGCGAGATGTCCCTGCTAGCACCAAATAAGTGGCTTAGTTCCAGTTACGGTGTACCCTTACGTCGGTGGCTGCAGAGGGCACACGAAATAGTTGAGTTTGTTGATTTTGGCGACCTATATGTATTTCCTCAAACTAAAGCTTATCCCGCCATTCTGACTGTTCAGCGCAAAGAGCCTACAGTCGATAGTAGCTTTCGTGCTGCTGCAATCCCTAAGCTACCTCCGCCTTCTCTTGACTCGCTGGTAAACACACACGTCCATATCGTATCGCAGAATACTTTGAAAGCGGACGGGTGGACTATGGCCGATGTACCTGGCCAAGAGTTGTTGGATAAGCTTAAGCAGGCAGGTGCTCCTCTAAAGGAGTACCACGGCGGGAAAGTCTACTCTGGCATCAAAACCGGCTATAATGCTGCTTTTATAATTGATGCAGCTACCAGGGACCGGCTTATAGCACAGGACCCCCGTTCCAAAGAGGTAATTAAACCCTATCTGGTCGGCCGAGACATCAAACATTATTCACCGCTTAGCACAGGCAAATTTTTGGTGCTAATTCCTAGCGGCTGGACCCGACGCCAAATGGGATGGCAACAAGTCAAAAAAGGTGGTCAACTCATCCCGCCTGCTTCACCTGTATTCGATACGGCTTGGGAAGCTTTAACTTCTAATTATCCAGCTATTGCAGAACATTTGCTACCCTTTGAAAAAGCGGCTTCGGCACGTTCCGATATGGGGAACTACTGGTGGGAGTTGCGTTCTTGCGATTACTATGATGACTACGAACGACCAAAAATAATTTTTCCAGACATCGCTAGCAGAAATCAATTTACTATTGACAGAAATGGCTTCTATCTGGATATGACAGCCTTTTTCATTCCGCTCGAAGACAAATACTTACTCGGAATTCTCAATTCAAAAGTCGTTCAGTACTTTTTCTGCAACATCAGCCCTGTAATTCGAAGTGGCTTCTTGCGTTGGAAAAGGCAATACATAGAGCAAATTCCGATACCTGAGCCTACAACATCCCAAAAGGTTGAGTTAGCCCACCTAGTGGATGACATTCTTACCTCCCGGTCAAAAGATGACAAGGCAAAAACGGTAACCGCTGAAGAAGCCATTGATAAGTTGGTCTATCAGCTATATGGGCTTACAACAGAGGAATCCGAATTGGTGCGAGATAAAGTGACTGCATTTGCGGCTGCGCCCTATGCAAATTAGAACATGTCCCTTAGAACTTATGCTCTCTGGTTTCCAAGGCCATAGGTGAAATAGCATTAACAATTAGCGCTTAGTGAAAGCATACTTGAAATCCATTGTCTTCGTCATCAGCCCACTTCGAGGCCATTACCGACTTGGTGACGTGTTACAGATTTTCCCTTGTGACTATCCAAATGCGCCAAAGTCAGACCATGCCCAACGTTACCCATGTGTAATGGAATATGCGTTGGAAGTCCCGGAGCCAAACCCGTTTACGACGGATACCGACTTTAAAGTCTTTGCTCCTTGGAAGGAACGCCAGCTCGACCGTGCTAATAGCTTGCGCCGGTTGCTTTCCGCGATTACCAACCATCACTTCTTTCTTCAAGACGAAGTGCTAAAATCCGGGGTATGGGGAATACCTAAAGACGCGGACCCAGATTCTGATAGAGATGAGGCTTTCCGTAGCATTTGGGTAGAAGAACTTTACATGTGGCCAGAGATTGGAGAAGATATGTATAGCGTGCAGGAAGCCGGTTTTTCGCAGCAAAGGCATGTGGATGCTCCCATTGTACCTGCTATCGACACCGTGGGGAATTACCAATACTATTTAGATGGCTCTCCCAAGTCCTACCCCAATGAAGTTGTATTCCCGGACTGTGCCGCTGCCGTGTTGGAAGCTTATGAGGCATTGGATGAAAAGACCCAACGCACAATTGACGCCATCACGCAGCTGATTGACAACGGCCTGGCCTTGGTTGGAAGAATGAAGAGTTTGTCCTTCCTGTCATTTGTTTCGGCTATTGAAGCATTGGTTGCTTTAGATAACACCGAAGACCCCGAGAAGTGTGAGTCGTGTGGTCAGCCGAAGTACCGCGTGACAAACAAGTTCATTAACTTCCTAGACACCTATGTTGACGGTGGCCGAAAAATTGGAAAGAACCGGCGCATATTCAGCGACATCTACAAGCGCCGTTCTGAGATTGCGCACACCGGGGCCCTACTACTTGGGGATGCGCACGAGCACTGGGAAGCCAAGGAAATGCGGGAGAAGCAATTCCGGCTTCATAAAATGGCCATGCAATTTTCTCGTCTGAGCTTAGTAAACTGGCTTCTGACTCGCGGCGCCATTCCTTCAGCTTAGTCAGGCCCTGCTTCTCATTTCTTCACATACATCCATACGCTTAGCATACGTGACGTGCTTCTTCAAGGCATGTGCCGCAACCTAGCTTTAGTCTCTCCTGGGTTCACCCCTGCAGGCCTTGAATAAACACCCACGCATTATGAACTACAAACTTGGACCACAGAAGCAATACACGTTGTCGGAACGTGCATTGAATCACATTATTTCAGGAGATATCGCTGACCGGCAAGACAAAGACCTCACGGGAAAAACTGTCTTGACAAAAATTATAGCAGGCGGCTTGCATACCTTTTCAGCTTGGGAGGCTTATCGCCATCTCCGGCCAGCCATTCCACACGGCCTGTTAATTGACGTAAATCACCCTACTACTTGGTACTACGCCCGAGAGCTACAGAACGGGGTAATTTTGTTAAAAATACCCCGAGAATGCTTTCAAGGGAAAGCCGCACAAATCACGGTTTTCCCAGAAACCTATTACAAGTCAGGGTACTTGTGGAAAACGCTGTTTCCTAAATCATACGATACCGCTGCTATTATTGCTTGTATCGATGAGGCACTGCATACTATTGATGCAACAGAATCCAAGGAGGGGTTAATGATAGGGTATACTAACCCTACCGATATGTTTAAAGCCTTGAAAGTGCGAATTCAGCTCAGAGGCACCGAAATACAGTCAGCATTTCCAACCTGGGACCAGCCAATGACGGGCAATAACGGCAAACCCTTTTCGCACATTGATGCCATAAACACCATCATATCAGGGTCAAGTCTTTTTTCCGGTAATGACGAATCCAAATACTTAGCTGGGACAATCCGCAAATGGACAGCGGACTCGTTGAATGCTTTACATGTGGCTACCCCACAAATAATTTTCACTCGGAAACCTCCAAAAAAGGATGCTTCCAGAAAACAGCAGCTAGTAACTTGGCGAGCAACTCTTGCCACTCACGGGCAGAAAATAAGCGATGCGGAGGCAAACCATTTATTTTCTCTACTGATTTCAGATGAGTACATAAGAAATATATTTGACTTTAGTAGGTTCTTATATGCCACTAATTACAAATCGATAAAGAACAATCTTAAGCTTAGAAATACCGCTTCTTTGTTCGAGAATTTCAAGGACTCTCTTCTAATCCTGAGCTCATGGGATAAGAAAAATGGCCAAAGCCTTGCCTTCCAAGTCATACGCGTGTTGCTAAAGACCAGATTTATTAGAACAGGTGGTTTAGACCAATGGGAGGTAAAAAGGCTTTCTGCCTTGGTGGCAGAAATTACGCTGGCCTATGAAAATCCAGCATATTCCCTTGAGTTTTTACAGTTACTCAGTGTTTCACCGCTTAGAGTTGGGTTCTATGTGGAATTCAACTTAAATCCCTTTTTTATCACACGTCCTGAAGTAATTGGGCTTACGGGAAATCAGCCGGTTCCATTGACAGAAAAGCACTTTTACACGTTTACTGCACAGAATTTAGGAATAAATTATACGGCGAATTTTTCGGATGATTTTAACCTTGGACTAGCCAAAGAGCTACAAACCCACGACCATCCATATGGCTTGGCCATTGTCAAAGATTCACTAGCTTATGCTGTTGGCTCGGATTTCCAGTACTTTTCGGGCATCCTGTTGGAAATAGCAAAATCCATATCGATTACCGTTAGTGCAATTGATGTAATCGACAAAATCGTGTACGATTACCACCGCTGTACTGCGGCCAGCGTTCTGCGTATCATAGCTAAGTATAAGGACTTATTTAGCCAAGATTTGGATTTCGGCGACAAGGATTTTATCAAATTCACCAAAGCCAAGCACGAGCATCAGTTTCTCTGGTTTCTAAATAAAACCCTTATCGATGGCTTAGCCGGTCTATTTCGCACTTATGGTTTTGTAACGCAGGCAGAAAAGATGGAAAGTAATTATTCGTCGCTTTCCAAGGAGGTCCTGAAAATTCCGATGCCTAAGGCAGTGCCCATTTACTTGAGTGGAGAAGAAGAATCCGGCATCGTCAGCTTTGACCAATAGTTCTAGTTATCTTTTTCTGCGATTCTACAATACTGTTCAGAGTGCGACTTTAAGACCAAACCTTTAATCAAGGCAGTATATGATATACGGCGACCAAAAGGACAGTGATATTCTGCGTCGGCACATCGACCAACTGGTTGCCAACATTGATGCTGTAGGTTCACGCTTTACAACTGTGAACCTTACCCAGCACACCTACCTGGATTTGCTGCGCCGCATCCGGTGCACGCTGCTGGGTGTTTCATTGCAGTTGGGGCAGTGGCCAGATGTGGCCGAGTTGAAGCTACCTATTTCCCTATTGTTCCGCTCTGTAGTCACGGACGTCTTAACAGGTCTGTACCTAGCCACATTCGACACCGATGATGAAGCCTTTAAAAACGAGTTGATGATGCTCGACTTGAGCTTCGTCGGATACGTGAAAACAATCTTCGAGCATACCGGCTTAGAAATGCCTGATGCTTCAGAAGCTGAAGTAGCCCAAGAAATTCAAGCTCGGCTGGATGACTTATATGCCAAGGCAGAGCATTTGTTGGTAGCACCTGGCAACACGCAATTAAAGAAGTCTGGGCAAATAAGGGCCACCAGTGACCCGATGCTTTTCAAGGCAGGGCTTCCTGCAGCAAAGCTTGGTAGTCTGTCCGAACGGGAGATGTTTGAGCAAATCAAAGCTCATCCGGCCACGGTTCATCTGGCCAGGGTCTATATTCTGCAACGGCACTTATCCCAAAGCCATCACTATGCACCTGCGAATCGCGGTTTTATTCAGTTGCCACCGGACATTGAATGCAAGCATTGGTTTGAAGCCATGGTTTATGCTAACGAAGTAACCGGTCTTCTATCAAATCTGCTCAAGATGCCGGCCGAGGTAATGCAGCCTTTCCGGGATTCTCAAGCCTCCTTGCTGGCCCACTTAAGTTCTGGTATGCCCGACTAAAGTGCAAGGCACTTTAGGTATCATAACGTTTAATTATGATACCTAAAGTATCTTGCCGCCATGAGCACCGAAATCACCCGAATTCCCGACGAACCGCAGGCCCTGGGGTCGCAGTTGTCCACGGCCGCGGCCAACGTGGCCCGCTACATCAAGGCCGGCCTGGAGGGCGCCGACAACACGGTGCTCGCGTATTCGGCCGACCTGAAAAGCTTCGGGGATTTCTGCCAGCTCCACGGCCTGAACCCGCTGCCGGCCGACGTGGCCACCGTCGCCCGGTACGTGGCCGACCTGGCCGACATCCCGCGCAAGCTCTCCACCATCCGGCGGCACTTGGCCGCCATCCACAAGCACCACCAACTGCGCGGCTACCCGTCGCCGGTGCGGGCCGAGGAACTGGCCCTGGTCATGGAGGGCATCACCCGCACGCTGGGCAAGCGGCAGAAACAGGCCCCGGCGTTTACAGTCGAGGAGCTCAAGGAAAGTATCCGGCGGCTGGACGTCACGACCACGGCGGGCCTGCGCGACCGGGCCTTGCTACTGCTGGGCTTCGCCGGGGCCTTTCGCCGCTCCGAGCTCGTGGCCCTGGACGTGGAGCATTTGGAGTTTACGGAACGGGCACTCATTGTGCACCTGGCCAAAAGCAAAACCAACCAAGCTGGGGAGGTCGAAGACAAAGCCGTCTTCTACGCCGCGACGGCGGCCTTTTGCCCGGTGCGCTGCACCCGGGCCTGGCTGCAGCAACTGGGACGCGACACCGGTCCGTTGTTCGTATCGCTGAAGCGCGGTAAGGTGAAAGGACAAGCCATGCCCACCTTGAAGCGGCTCTCGCCTCTGCGAGTGAATGAGTTGGTGCAGCTGCACCTGAACCACGACGAGGAGGGCCACAAGATTCCCGAGAAGAACTACTCGGCCCACTCGCTGCGCGTCTCCTTTATTACGATATCCGTGCTTCGCGGCCAGTCTAACCGGTTCATCAAGAATCAAACGAAGCAGAAGACGGATGCCATGATTGACCGCTACTCACGCTTAGATGATGTGGTAAGCTTCAATGCTGCTCAGAACTTAGGGTTGTAGCAGAGGTGTGGGTAAGTAAGCTCTCAACACTGGTTTTGACTTTTTCAACTACAGTATCCAAAGTACCTGTTGAGCTTACAACTACATCGGCAATGCTTGGTAGCAATTCCAACACCTGCTCTTCAGTGGGGTGATTGTTCATTCGTATTCGCTCGCTTTCTTCAACTACACCTTCGCGGGAAGTGACTCTGGCTTCTCGCATCGGTTCATCCAGTGCAAGATGTATGTGAATCAACTGCTGTGGGATTACGAGGCGTTTGATGATGGTCAATACATCCACATGTCTTATTCCATCAACTACAAGTCCGTGTTGCCAATCTGGCGCTTGTGAAAGCACGGCTTGACAGAAACCCTCTGCATCAGCCTTTAACAACTTCTGACCTAAATCTTGAAGGTTCTGTCGACTCGACTCTAAGTGCTTTGCAACCGCCTGTTTGCGCACATAATCACCAAAGCTCACCCATGGCAGATTCAGAGCGTCTGCTGCGGCCGCCGATACGGACGATTTCCCACTTCCAATTTTTCCAGAGAAGGCAAGTACCATAGGTGCTAAGTGTAAGTGTAGACCGGTAAGGTACTACAACGCTAACCACCCACGACGGTCGCTTTTAATGAATGGGATAGATGGCTCCACAACACGAACGTGCCGAACCTTCATGAGAGTAGCATAATTGGCTTTCTTCTTTTCCTCCCAAAAGGCAGGACTCTGAATGCAGAGCGCTTTTGCATGTTGGGACTTCAACGTATCCCATTCGGCTGCATCAAGGGTGTAAGACCAAGCATGTGTTATTTGACATAGACCCACAATTGGGCCTCCAGACCGCTTAAGAAGTAAAAGGTCGCCGTTCTGCACCTTACAGTAAGGAGCCGTACGATTAATGGAAAAACGAGATTCTAACGTCTTTTTACCATCAATGATTAGCTGTAGATAAGGCTCTATGAAGACACCTAGATGAATTGTATTCGACTTACTTACCTTAAAATTTGCTAGCAGAGGCTTCCAATAGGCATCGTTAACCATGGCCTGTTGTAAGGCTTCTAACAGAACTGGCACACAAGCCTTGCTGTCTTGTGCTGAATAAAAGATGGTGGGTGGGAAGTCGTTTTTAGTTGGTTGCTTCATTGTGTGAGTTCGTCCAGCAAAGCTATCAAGTCTGCCTGTTCTTTATGATGTATCAAGCCTTGGGAAACCAAAGTGCTCACAATTTGAGGGATACTGTGGTTGGCTTCTAACTGCCTAAAGCATTCGTGTAACACGCAAATACCGGTCACAGTGTAAGCGTAGTTATCTGAACTCCAGACATCTATATCTTTCCGAAATGGAGACCGACGGGATACTTGAGTTAAAATGGTGCCACTGGGGTCTGCTGCACGGTAGCTAAAAGGGGTCATATCAACAGGATTACCCGGCTTCACCTTAATGCGCTTCCTTCCAACTCGGTATTCTACCCAGATAGGCTCATCAATTGTCACGGGCTCGACTAAGCCTTCATTGCTTTCCTGCTGCTTTTCAAATACCCAAAGGTCCCCTCGCCTCCAGTTTTGACAATACAAGCCGTAAGCATTTAGCGATTGCTGTTCAAAGCCTGGCGTTTCGTAAGACACTGAGCCCGCGACTTGGTTGACTAAGACCATTCCCACTGCTGCTGCCTCCTCTAACAAGACCATCCTTTCAGCCTTTGCTCCGGGCCGCGTAAGCTCAGGAAGAACACTCAAGTACATTATTCCCCCTACTCTTAGTAATTCAGCCGTTCGCCGCAGAAAGGCCTGATAGTAGTCAAGATACCAAGGTGGGTCGGCGAGCACTACGCTGTAACTGTTACTATAGGCGGGCAGCGGCAATGCCAAGTCACATTCTACTAACCCTGCGGTATAGCCTGCGCTTCGCAAGTCGTCTAGTATGGCCTTGCTCTTGTTGAATAGTGTTACATCTGCCCCTAGCTCGATAAGAGGAGGAAATACTGTTTTAGTACCAAACAGAGCAATTTTCCCTCCTTTGGCTTCCGCCATCAGTCTATCTGTAAGATTGAGCACAGTGGCTGAATCAAACCGCCAATCGTAATCAGCTGGATGCGGGTCAGCGAATAGCGAAGGTGGTACAGCTAGTTCTGATTCACTTTTGCTGAGAGTATTTGCCCGGTACGCCCAATGGTCTTCTTGGTAAGATATACCTAGACTATTCAAGGTGGCAAGTACATCAACTGGGTAAGCCCCGGCAGACTGCACAATGATTTGATGTAGTGTTTTTTCAGTCGGTCGACCGTCTATATGGTTTTCAACGGCTGCTCTAACTGCCTTTCCTAAGGACTTGGTGTACTCACTGTCCGTATTGAATAGTTGTATATGCATGTCTTACTGGTATTTGATACGCATGCCTAAGTCATGGCTATAAATTCGCTCCGCACGCGTTTTATCGGAGAATCGTCGCATTAATTCAGAATTCCACGCTGCGGCAGCTTCTTGCTGAATTAGAAGCGACCGGTGGTGTTCATCACTCATCCTAGAAGCCGTAGGAGTAAATTCGAGAATAGGGAGTGGTACAGTACGCAATGGGAACAAGGGATGCACCTCCTCTTGCAGACGATTGACAAAGTCGGCTACCTTTTGTGGAATGCCCTCGTCGCTATTCGCTGTAAGCGTGACATAGGCATACATATCCAACCCCGTGTCTACCAAACGCCGCATGACTTTGAACTGCTTATCAAAAAGCGAAGGCTCAGCGCGTGTATTGAAGGCAAATGAGTCCGCATCAAAGCCTTTAAAACACCCTACACGTCCGTAAGTGGGGTAAGTGACCAGCCGTTGTAATTCGTCTACAGTTAAACATTCCCATAAAAATTCATTGCTCAGATTGTCATCTGACCATAGGTAAACTTTGTGCTCAAGTCCCCTGCGCTTTAACGCATCCATCATCCACAATACCCACTCGGGGACTAAGTCAGGTTGCCCCCCTGATAAGTCGATTATAGGGCACTGAGTTGACTCCGCTAGGAATAAGTCCAGTAAGTCATCAGCGGAGAGGAACTTTGACCGTTTTGGGTTACCGTCAAGTAGATTGTAATCCACGAAGCAGTACCAACACCGCCAACTACAAACCGCGTTCTGGAACACTTGGGCTTGCATCATTGACTGAGCAGGTAAGCCCAATGCTCGGCTGGCCGGGTCCAATGGCAAAGGATTGGAGTTAAATCCCGGCGCTGCAGCAGTGCGGCGAAAATGATGAATCCGCCCTACTCCCTGGCAATTATATGAGAGAGTAATATCTTGGCTCTGCTTGCTAGAAGCGAATTCCGTAATAAGAATTTGCTGCGCTTCCTTATTTAACCCTTTGGTTCGATAGTGGACCGAACGCTCTTCAGTATCGATGTATGAACCCATGAGAGAAGCTAGGAAGGCAAAGACAAGGTTAATTGTGGCGAAGAATCAGGAAGGTCAGGCAAACGAGTCTCGATATACTTCATCACCAACTGTTGTAAGTAATGCTCTTCAGCTGGCTCTAAATCCCGGTCATAGGGTATGCCATGCCAATACTTGATACACTTGCGACAACAGGTGGCCGTTGCATGCTGGGCATAGAAGATGATATTCTGTTCATCTACTGGGGTTTGAGTTCCATCTCGAAAACGCGTGGACCCAGCCTCAAAGACCGAATTTTTAAGGCGTTTAACTACCTCTTTCTGTAGCCTATTCTTCCCCTTGTTGAATAACAAGCGTTTATACTTGTCCTCAAGGGGCATCTGCCAGAAATGCTGACGGATGAGTTCATTTCGCATTTGTGCGAACAATGTATCTGCTTGTGTGATATCCCGATTGTGCGCTTGCTGCCAATCAATCATTTCTTCTTTACAAGCATGGCAAGCTCCACCAGTCAGGGTTTTGGGGTTCGCCCGTTTGGGACGAAAACAATGCAATCCTTCCTCACACTTAGTGTTGGTGCATTTAACCTCTGGGAGCGGCTCCCCAAAACCTAGACTTTCCATGGCGGATGCTGTTTTGATTAATTCAGGGCATTCATTAATAATTCACGTTCGATTTCTGGCAACTGGTCAAACCTAGCGTGTTGAAGCACTTCATCACGAGCTGCTTCCCAATGGTTATTCCCGGTTGTTTGGAGGTTAGTTGCTGTACCCCACCAGTTCACTTTTTTCTCAGCCATTAATCTAAAGGCAAGGTAATTAGCTAAAAATCCAGCGTCTAGTCCCTCTGATGCTGCTAGCTTTTGCACCTTGCTTTTCAGCAATGACACTTCACCTCCCGCCTCTTGAATTGCTCTTACTGCAAGCTCATTGGCTCGGTCAGCTAACATGACCTGTCCAGCGAATACGTTGGCGTCGATTTCGTCCTTAGAGCCAATCATGTCTCGCGTGAAGTCATCATCTGTTTCAATTATATCTAGTGTTGGCTGGTCAGGATTCTGAGCTGCGTGCCTAAGTTCATGAAGCAAGTCAAATAACCACCTAGTAGAATAGGCCGTCTTCTGTTTCAACACGATGACATTCCAGCCATCCACACGCCAGCACGCGCCATGGAAATGACTAGTGTCATTAAGAGGAAGCACTGGTATGCCTAGTTGCCAAGCGTAACGCAACCCTGTCTCAAATGTCAATTCGCCGTAGCGTTCTAAAATCTCCCTGCGGAAGTCGGCTGTTGACTTTGGTATCGGGCGGCGCTCCAAATGACGGCAAGCATCAAGTAGGGTTAATGCCATCATCTGAGCATAGATGGTGTAGGGAGCAATTTTTTGCAGTTTCGCATTACTTGCTTTCTTGAAGCGAGCTTGGTAAACGGCGCCCATGTCTAGCGTCAACTGCTGATTTCCCAACAACTGAGCTGGGTCCACTTTCAGCATTCTACTGATGATTGAGGCCGCCTGCAGGACAACTTGGCGTATTGCTTCTTCTCCTTCCAAAATTGGGCTAGTTAGGTAAGCAGCAATTTTTTTGGGGACCAATTTCTGAAGTACAAACTCCTTTTTGAAGCCTAGTCGAGCAAGGTTATTGAACAAGTTGGAGCGCGATACAACTCCTTCTGATACAAATAGCTCTTCACGAACGCTGAGTCCTAGTGCTTGTATGACCTCTTTGAGACGTGTGAAGCTTGCTCCTGCGTATTCGGTATCCTCGTAACGCTGTACTTGCTGCTCTCTCATGTTGAGAATATCAGCTAAATCTTTCTGCGTCATGCCAGAAGCTATGCGAGCTCGAATTAACGCAACTGGCAAGGCTTCAAAAGACTCTACTTTAAGTGACTTTACTTGTCCTTGCTTTAGCGCCTCATACTCTTCTAACTGTTGACACAGTTCTTCATGCTGGCTTTTCATTGCCGCTTCGTACAGCTTTTTTCGCAGAGGGGAGAAGTCAGCGTCTTGGGTATTGGCAAAGTCTGCGGCAGCAGCAGCAAACTTATTTGCCTGAGCTCGGGTGAGCTTGTATTGCTGTTCGTTCTTAATCATGATTTCCGGTTCCTAAAGCTGTAGTCCAATGATTCCCTTGGCACCCCCCGTATTTTTATCCAGCTGGAAAAAATCTAGGTAAAGTGTAGCCGGCGGCGCAGCAACGAAGCTGCATGGGAAGAACTCCCCTAAGTACCTCGCCTTTTGAGCAGCTCTTCCTTGCTCAAACTCGAAGAGCAGCGGAGCAAGGGAATGGAGCTTTTCTAAATCAACGGGTGTATCGTCCCAGCATACGTCAAAGTCGCCTGGAACTTCTTTAGCAGTACAGAAGCTGCCATCGATGTAGATGAGCTTACAGCCTGCCTGTTTCAACGCCCCTAGTCCGTCCATCAAACCGAACAAGAGGTTGGCCCGATGCGGTGTGTGACCAAATCTGTCCCGTATCTCACTCCAGGTAGCCCAATGGATGCCAGGTGGCAACAGCCCGGCTTCTGTAAATGGCGGTAGATTTGAATTCATAATCAACACAACGATTTTGTTGTGTCAAAGTTACAAAACGTTTGTGATATTTCAACTCGCTTCTGTTTTTATCAATGATGTGGTGAGTTAGATGGCGATAAAACCAGGGCCACAAGCCACCATGCTAACAACTTGCTTTCTTTAAAACTAATTTTATTAGCCATAGTTTGTACTAATTTTATTAGCAGGACGTATACTTGCGACGCACACTAGTTCCGCGCCCTATGCAAAACGTTCAATTAATCCCCGTCCACGACTCCCAAACGCCATTTTTACTTCCACTTTTCAGCTGCTCAGTATCCGCCGGCTTCCCCTCCCCGGCCTCAGACTATACGGATGAGCTCTTTGACCTGAACCGCTTGCTGCTGCGTCACCCTGATGCCACATACTTAGTGCGGGTGAGCGGGGAGAGCATGAAAAACGCCGAAATTCACGAAGGTGACCTGCTGGCCGTGGACAAACAGATGGAAGCCGACCACAACCACATCGTAGTGGCGGTGGTCGAGGGCGAGTGCACCGTCAAGCGCCTGGTCTGCGAGCATGGCACCTGGTGGCTCAAGCCGGAAAACCCCGATTACCAGCCCTGGGAAATCCACGACGCCGGCGATGTACGCATTTGGGGCGTGGTCACGCACGTGCTCCATGAGTTGATTCCCGGTAAACTAGCGGCCTTGCTGCGCACCCGCGACTGACTATGTACGCCTTAGTCGACGCAAACAACTTTTACGTGAGTTGCGAGCGGGTTTTCCAGCCCCGGCTCGACGGCCGACCCGTCGTGGTCCTCTCAAACAACGACGGTTGCATCATTTCCCGCTCCGCCGAAGCCAAGGCACTGGGCCTGCAGATGGGAGACCCCTACTTTCAGGTTAAACCCCTGCTGGAGCAACACAACGTCGCCGTATTTTCCAGCAATTACGCCCTCTACGGCGATATGTCGCGGCGGGTAATGTGGTACCTGAACCAAGTAGCGCCCGCCGTCGAAATCTATTCCATTGACGAGGCCTTCCTCGACTTGCACGGCATGGAGCCCTTTGTAGTCAGCAGCCTGGAGTCCTTTGCCCGCACCGTGCGCACGAACGTCCTGGCCCGTACGGGCATTCCGACCTGCATAGGCATTGCCCCCACCAAGACGCTGGCCAAGCTGGCCAACCGCCTGGCCAAGAAAAACCCCGGCATGGGCGGGGTGTGCTACCTCGACACGGCGGAGCGCCGCCGCTGGGCCCTGGAGCAGGTAGCCGTAGAAGACGTGTGGGGCATCGGCCGGCAGTATGCCCAGAAGCTCTATGCCGCCGGCATCACCACTGCGGCCGGACTGGCCGGCTGCTCGGAAGCCTTTGCTCGCAAATACCTGGGCGGCGTGGTGGGCGCCCGCCTGGTGCGGGAGCTACAGGGCTTTCCCTGCCAGGGTCTGGCGCCGAGCGAGGACGGCACGCTCTCGCGGCGTAGCCTCTGCTGCTCGCGCACCTTTGGGCGGCCACTCACGGACTTTCTCGATGTGACGGGAGCTGTGAGCGCGTTTGCTTCGCGGGCAGCCGAGAAATTGCGCCGTCAGGGCGATGCGGCCCACCTGCTCACTGTGTTCTTGAGCAAAAGCCGCTACGGGCTGGAAGCCCCGCCGTATTCCTCCTCGGCGGTGCTCACCCTACCCATGGCTACCAATGACACCATGGAGCTGGTGCGGCACGCCCGGGCGGCCCTCAAACGCCTCTGGCAGCCGGGCAACCGCTACACCAAAGCGGGCGTGATACTCGACGGCCTGGAGCCGGAAGGGCAAACGCAACTCACGCTCTTTGAAGCCGCCCCCGTATCGGAGAGGCGGGCAAAGCTTATGGTCGAGCTCGACGCTCTGAATCGCCGCTTTGGCAAAGGGACCGTCAAGCTGGCCTCGCTGGTGCTGCCACCGGGCCAGCTAAGGGCACCATGGGAAGGTCAGGCGCAGTGGCGCACGCCGCAGTACACGACCCGGCTGGAAGATTTGCTGCTAGTTGGGTAGGCTCCTTGCTTGTTGGGCCCCTGCATTGCATGCGTGCAGCACTGCAAGGAAGCTTTTGACTTATAAAGTCTATTACTTCACCAGCTGTCAAGCTCGACCATACCCGGCTTGAAAGGCTAGGAAATAGCTTTTACAAGCACTTAAGCACCCTGTAGAATGCTAGCTGGTGCTTTTCGTAGCCGAATTGGCTACTTTTGAGATGCTGTTTTAGGAGTTCAGAGCTTTTGCTTAGGCTTATAAAAACTATTAATAAGCCTTCTGGTTGCTCTGGAGCCTGGTTAGAGAAGTCCTTCATAGTAGAAAAAGGTAAAAAATTCTTTAAAAAGTGCAATGCGATTTTGTGCTTGTTTAGACTTCCCTTTTTGTTGTTTTCGTTCGGACTTCGCCCTAAACCACCACTTTATAAGCTTTTGTACTGCAGCTTCAACAAGCTTGTGAGTATTTTAAGTATTTAAGGTATTTGCAGGGCTCACAACTTTTTGTACTTCAGTTACTTAAGCGGCTTTAGTAATAGGTTTCATAAGCGGGCTAATAGGTTTTATAAGCCAAGTAATAGGTCTTATAAGCTGGGTAATAGGTTTTATAAGCGTAAGTAATAGCTTTCATAAGCTCATTAATAGTACTCGCACGGCCGTCTATTAATTCGTCATTGTGGGGTAATTAATAGATTTTATAAGTCATTCTGGCCGCTAGCGAAGCTTGAGACTGCTATCAGCCGCACTGAACTAATAGGTTTTATAAGTCTAACTAATAGCTTTTATAAGTCTCACAGAAAGCTCGCGCTTGGCTAACTAATAGGTTTCATAAGTCTAACTAATAGCTTTTATAAGCCGAGGTGCCCATCGACTTACCCCAAGTTGATAGAGACAGAATTTCGCTCTATTACTTTCCGGTTTAAGCCGTATGTTTGCTCTGTATCCTTGATAGAGTTGCTATGGCCGCGTCAGAGTCCACCGTACCGATTGAAATTCGGCAGCACAACGCGCTGACGACGGCCCGCTACGAGATGAGCGCCTGCGAGATGGACATTGTCTTTTCGCTGCTTTCCAAACTCACCAAGCAGGACCAGGCCGGCACCATCTACGAAATCCGGGTGCAGGAGCTGATGGAGATGACCGGCCGCACCTGGAATTACAAGCAGCTGCTCGAATCCACCGAGAACCTCAACAGCCGGGTCTACCACATTGAGAACGGCAAGACCCTGCTGCAGGTGAGTCTGCTGGCCTCAGCGCTGTACCGCAAGGGCGAGGGCACCATTGAGCTAGAGATATCCGAGCGCATGCGGCCCTTCCTGATTGACCTGAAAAGCAACTTCACCTCCTACCGCCTGCAGGCCGCGTTCAGCTTATCGAGCAAGTACGCCAAGCGCATCTACCAGCTGGCCTCGCAGTGGAAGGACATTGGGGAAACCAAAACCTACTCGCTGGATGAGTTCAAGGGGATGCTCAAGCTCAAGGACCCCAAGGGCCAGGAGCCCGAGCAGTATGCCCAGATTTCGGCCCTGCAGAAGTACGTTCTCGACGTGGCCACCAACCAAATCAACGAGCACACCGACCTGCGCATCAAGTACGAGCTGCTCAAGAAGGGTCGCTCCTACCAAAGCATCAAGTTCTACGTCAACACCCAGGTCCCGCAGCAGCTACCCATCCCCTTCGAGCTGGAGGCCGACGATGCCAAGGTTCAGCTGGCGCGCAAGCACTTGGACACGCTGGGCATTGCCGAGCCCAAGCTGGTACAGGAAATTTTGCAGTCCGCCAAGCACGTGGATGCCCTGTTTGCTTTCGTCTACAAGCTAAAGACCGATAAAATCAAGGCGACCAAGAACCCAGGCGGCTTGTTTCTGAAGATGCAGGGGCTACGTTGACCACCTAGCGTTTGGCGTGAGCAGCTGCTTCGTATCGTTACTAAACGCCAGAGAAAAATCGCCTAGAGGAGCGGACCTTACCCGTTCCAAAGGCACTACCGCGCAAAATCACCTTTATGAAAACAAAAGTATTCCGGTGGAATGGCCAGTACTTTGGCTTTATCTACAATGACCGACTGTTTGATAAGAACTCAAAGTATCTTGGCTGGGTAGACGGCAGCGAGGTGTGGCGAAAGGACGGGCACTACCTGGGCGAAATTGTTGATGAGTGTTATATACTGCGCCGGGTGAATATGACAGCTCGCGCGGTACGTGCGGTGCGTGCCACCCCCGCTACACCTGCTGTTCCAGCAGCTCCAGCAGCCAGAGCGGCGCGTGCTGCTCGTGCAAGTACCGTAGATGCCTTAGACCAATACTGGCCTTGATTAAAAGTTTGGTTCAAAAGTTAAACGAACCGTTAGAAATTGTGTGGCCCTCCGGTATGAGTTCGCGCCATTCTACCTCTTCCGCTAACTACCGGGGCTCCTTCTAGCGCTGTAGTTTGGCTCGAGCCTGCTCCCCATGCTGGCCCGAAGGCCCATTGGCCCGCCAAAAAGGCCATTCTGAATGCCAGGACGGCGCGGTGGCGGTGGGTTTGGCTACCTTTAAAGCGCATGAGCACGACCGCAGGGCCCTTGAAAACGCCGCAGAAGACCCCGCCCCTGGTGAGCGGCCCCACCATTGCCCTGGCGTGGCTGCTGTTCAGCGGGTTCATGGTGCTGCTGATTTTCGTGCAGAACCTCTCGGCCGGCACGCCCACCGACTGGCGCGAGGCCCTGGGCGGGCGCCTGCTGCACGGGCTGATTTGGGGGCTGCTCACGCCCGTGGTGTTCGCCCTGGCGGCGCGCTTCAACCTCCTCGAACGCCGCCACCGGCTGCCGCACCTGCTGGCCCACGCGGCGGCCAGCTACGTCCTCACGCTTGCTTACCGGTTGGTGTACGCCACCGTGATGCACGGCAGCGGGGCTACGCCGGGCGCCATCTCTCTAAATACCGTCGTCGCCAACGCCAACAACTGGGTGCCCATCTACTGGATGCTGCTCTGCATTGCCTACGCCGTGCAGTACCGCGAGCGGTACCGCGAAGGGCGGGTGCGGGCGGCCCAGCTCGAAACCCAGCTGGTGCAGGCCCAGCTGCAGGCCCTGAAAATGCAGCTCCAGCCGCACTTCCTGTTCAACTCGATGAACGCCGTGTCGGCCCTGATGAGCCAGGACGTGAAGGCCGCCCGGCGCATGCTGGCCCAGCTCAGCCAGTTTCTGCGGCTGGTACTGGAAGGCACCGACGAGCAGGAAGTGACCCTGGAACAGGAGCTGCGCCTCACCCGCCTTTACTTGGAAATCGAGCAAACCCGCTTCCCCGACCGACTGGCCGTGCGCTATGACATTGGCCCCGATACCCAGGGGGCGCTGCTGCCCGCCCTGCTGCTGCAGCCGGTGGTAGAAAACGCCGTGCGCCACGGCCTGGCGCCCCGCGCCGGGGCCGGCGAGCTGGCCGTGCGGGCCGAAAAACAGGGCGACCGGCTGCTGCTGCAAGTGCAGGACAACGGCCGGGGCGCGGCCGACACCGCCGCGCGGGGCATCGGCCTGCGCAACCTGGAAAGCCGGCTGGCCACGCTCTACGGCCCGGACTATGCCCTGGCGGTGGAGTCGGCCCCGGCGTGCGGCTACTGCCTGCGCCTGTCCATCCCGTTCCGGCGGGCGGCGGCCGGCGTTACCCCAGAGCCCGCATGAGCCCCATCCGCACGCTGCTGGTCGACGACGAGCCCCTGGCGCGCAGCCTGCTGCGCGAGCTGCTGGCCGATTTTCCGGCGCTGGCCGTAACGGGCGAAGCCGCCAACGGCACCGAGGCCCTCGCCGCCCTGCACACCGGCGCATACGACGTCGTTTTCCTTGATGTGCAGATGCCCGACCTTGATGGCGTGCAGGTGCTGCGGCGGCTGCAGGCGGCCGGCCAGCCGCTCCCGCTGGTGGTGTTCGTGACGGCCTACGACCAGTACGCGGTGCAGGCCTTCGCCTTGCACGCCGTCGATTACCTGCTCAAGCCCCTGGACCCCGACCGGTTTGCCGACTGCGTAGGCCGGGTGCAGCAGCAGCTGGCGCTGCGCCAGGACCAGGCCCGCGTCCCCGAGCTGGAGGCCCTGCTGCACCGCTGGACCGCCCCGGCGGCCGACTACCAGGACCAGTTTCTGGTGAAACTGCCGGCGCGCAGCTTCTTCGTGCCGGCCGCCGAGGTGTGCTACTTCGAAGCCACCGGCAACGGCGTGCTGCTGCACGCGGCCGGCGGGCACTACCCGCTGCGCACGGCCCTGGGCCAGCTGGCCGAGCGGCTTGACCCGGCCGTGTTCCTGCGCATCCACCGCTCGTGCATCGTCAACCCGGCCCACATCGTGGATTTTAAGCACTGGTCGCACGGCGAGTACCTGTTTCGCATGGCCAACGGCCAGCACGTCACCTCCTCGCGCAGCTACAGCGCCGGGGTGCAGCAGTTGCTCAAGCGCTTCGCCTAAGCCCAGACCGGGCCGTTGAAGTCCGGTTCAACCTGGTATTGGTCCAGTTGGCCCTCCGGCGGCAGTCATTTCCCCGGGTTGCGCGTTAGCCCTCCAGCCCCCCGCTAACGGGGCGGCCCCGGTGCACGACATGACCAAATCCCTCCTCTTTTTGCTGGCGCTCACCTTCGGCGGAGCCGTTGCGGCCCGCGCCCAACACCACCCGGCGGGCACGAAACCGATGCCGGGCATGGCCGGCATGCACATGAACCACGGCATGGCCGCCCCGGGCACCCCGGTCGCCGCCTTCCAGCACGGCATGGATTCGGTGATGGTGGTGATGGACGAGGGCATGCGCCGCATGACCGGCGCCAACCCCAACGACATCGACGCCAGCTTCGCGGCCATGATGCTGCCCCACCACCAGGGTGCCGTGGACATGGCCCGCCTGCAACTGCTCTACGGCAAAGACCCGGCCCTGCGCCGCCTCGCCCAAAGCATCATCGCCGAGCAGCAGGTCGAGATTCAGCAGATGGCCGCCTGGCTGAAGCAGCATCCGGTGGCGAGCCAGAGTTCTGGCAAATA
This sequence comes from Hymenobacter sp. BT559, assembly GCF_017571525.1. Lineage (GTDB taxonomy): Bacteria > Bacteroidota > Bacteroidia > Cytophagales > Hymenobacteraceae > Hymenobacter > Hymenobacter ginsengisoli. Next base: position 34,387 of record NZ_JAGETY010000021.1, read on the forward strand.
GCGCCCAATCCATCAGAACCGTCATGCTTCGACTACGGCTGCGCTCCTGGCTTGATGCGCCACATGCTCAGCATGATGTTCTTTTCCCCCAATCCCAAATGAAATTTCCCCTTCTCCCCGGCCTGCTGCTTATTACCAGCGCCGCCGCGGCCCAGGCCGTGAGCCACCGCGACCGGGTGTACACCGCCGACCAGATTTCCAACACCGTTTCGGTCATCGACCCCGCCGACAACCAGCTGCTGGGCCAAATTGTGCTGGGCAAGCCGCAGCCCGATTTGCTGTCGGCGCTCTACAAAGGGCAGGCGCTGGTGCACGGCCTGGGCGCTTCGCCCGACCACAAATTGCTGGCCGTGGTGTCGGTGGGCTCCAATAACGTCACTTTCATCGAGACGGCTACGAATGCCATCCGGGGCAGCGTGTACGTGGGCCGCGCCCCGCACGAGGCTACGTTCCGGCCCGACGGCAAGGAGGCCTGGATAACGGTGCGCGGCGAGGACTACCTCTCCGTCATCGACGTGGCCACGCTGCGCGAAACCCGCCGCGTGCCCGTGCCCAACGGCCCCGGCCAGGTGGCCTTCAGCCCCGACGGCCAGCGCGCCTTCGTGTGTTCCAGCTTTTCGCCCGAGCTGGCGGTGGTGGACGTGGCCACCTACAAAGTCATCAAAAAGGTCCCCGTGGTGAGCCCCTTCTCGCCCAATATCTTCCCTACCCGGGACGGCCAGCAAATCTGGTTCACGCACAAGGACGTGGGCAAGGTGTCGGTGCTGGATACCAAGACGCTCACCATCAGCGGCGTGCTGACGACCGGCCCCATCTCCAACCACGTGGCCACGGTGGACGTGGCCGCCGGCAAGCTGGCCTACGTGACGGTGGGCGGCGAGGACGTGGTGAAGGTGTACAGCCGCGCCCCGGGTTTTAAGCAGTTGGCCACCATTCCGGTGGGGGCGCTGCCGCACGGCATCTGGCCCTCGGGCGATGGCAGCCGGGTGTACGTGGGCCTGGAAAACGGCGACTCGGCCGTGGCCATCAGCACCGTGAGCAATAAAGTGCTGGCCAAAATAAAAGTCGGGCAGGCCCCGATGGCCCTGATGTACGTGCCCAACGCCGTGCCGGCCGGCGCGGCCGCCGCCACTGGCCTGGGCCGGCAGCTGGTGGACCAGCCCGCCCTCGTCCGCACCCTGAAGCCGCCCACGCCCGGCCCCGCCACCGGCACCATGACCCTGCGCTCGGAAGGGCTGGTGGATTTGGCCACTTTCGCCCTGCGCGGCCTGACGCCCAACACCGACTACGACATCTTCCTGACCAGCGGCACCAAGGCCCTCTACCCCCGCGACTACGCCCTGACCACCGTGCGCACCGACGCCAAAGGCGGGGCCATGGGCCAGGCGCTGGGGCCGGTGCAGCGCATCGCGGGCGGGGATTTGAATACATCCGGCAAAACGTTTTCGCGGGTAATCGTCGCGCCCAAAGCCGCTGACAGCGAACCCGTTTTGGTGGCCGAATAGTCCGCCTTTGGACGGCCACCCAAAGGCCATTAATGGCCGCCGGGACAACCATTCCTGCTGCAATGCCGAGCTAATCTAAACTGAATTCACTTGTAACCACAACCTTACAATATGCAATCCATTTTCAATCAACACACTGGCATCAGCTCGCGGGCGCATTCGCTCAAGCGGTTTCTGCTGCCGGTGGCGGCGTGTGCGCTGCTGCTCGGCGGCTGCAAGAAAGACAACGAGGCCATCGCCGACACCAGCGCGCCGCCGGTGCTCAACATCGTCTCGCCGGTGGAGGGCGCGACCATCATGCCCGGCGGGCGGCTGGGCAACGCCACCACGGCCGACTACAACGGCACGGGCTTCGCCATCAACCTGGAAATCGTGACCAAGGACACCGTCACCATCCCCACCAAGGAAAGCCTCAACATCCGCAACACCGCCGCCCTGGGCCAGCCCAACGTGAACCTGCCCGGCTTCGCGGCCAGCCTCGACGTGGACCTGATTAAGCCCGACGGCGGCACCATCCCCAAGGGAACCAACCTGGCCTCGCTCTTCAACATCGCCGGCACCGACGACACGCCCGGCCCCGGCGTGACCACCTGGGTGAGCTGGCACGTGCTGGAGTCGGTGGCGGCCGGTACCAGCAGCTTCACACTCACGACTTCGGTAACGGACCGCGCCGGCCGCAAGGTCACGGCCACCCGCTTGCTGAAAGTAGGCCCCGGACCCAACGGGGCCCTCAGCGGTGAGGCCCTGACGCCCGCCCCCAAACCCATCACATACGGCACGGTGGACAACCCCGACGGCCCCACGGTGACCATGATTGCCCCGCGCACGCCCAGCAGCGTCAGCCCCGGCATCCAGACGGCCGGCGTGCTGCCGGTCCCGCCCACCAGCGGCGCGCTGTTTTTCATCCAGGTGTCGGCGCTCGATAAGTCGCGCAACGGCATCAACGTGGCCGAAAACGGGGACGGCACCTTCGGCAAGCCCGCCGCCGACCGCGGCACGATTGAGGACAAGACGCAATCCAACGCCGGCGTGAACCGCTACGTGCCGGGCCTGAAAGTCACCTTCGACGTGCCCCTGCTCCAGCCCAACGGCAACGTGATTCCGGCCGGCGGCAACCTGGCCCCGGTGTTCAACACAGCCGGCAGCGAGCTGGACCCGAGCGGCTTCGTGCGCACCACCTTCGGCTGGAGCGTGGGCGGCACCCTGCAGCTGGGCGGCAAAACCAGCGTCACCATCAAAGCCGCCGTAACCGACGCGGCCGGCAAAACCGGCAGCACCACGCAAGTCGTGCAAATCAGCCCCGTGGCCAACGGCCAGCTGCTGACCCCGGCCCCGCGCTAAGGCCCCGAATTTTAGGCCGTAGCCCCGCAACGGTCCGAAGGCTGGCCCGTTTCACGACGAGCCAGCCTTCGTTTTTTAGCATCCCTTCCACTCCATTTTATTCTTCCATGCGCATTACTAACTTATCCACCTGGGCCCTCGCGGCCACCCTGCTGCTCGGGGCCTGCTCGAAAAAGAACAGTGAGGAGACCCTGCCCGACATGGTGGTGCCGCCCGACCCCGGCCCCGTCGCGGCCAGCGCCGCCGACCGGGTGTACCTGGCCGACCAGTCGTCGAACACGGTGTCGGTGCACGACCCGAGCACCAACCGGCTGCTGGGCGTGATTCGCCTGGGCAAGGGCCGGCCCGAGTTCCTGAGCCCGCTCTATGATATGGAGTCCAACGTGCACGGGCTGGGCGTGTCGCCCGACGGCAAGACGCTGGGCGTGATTGCCACGCTCACCAACGCCGTTATCTTCATTGACCTGGCCACCAACACCGTGAAAGGCAAGGTGTACGTGGACCGCAACCCCCACGAGGGCTTTTTCACGCCCGACGGCAAGCAGTTCTGGGTGGCGGTGCGCGGCAAGGATTACGTGACGGTGATTGACGTGGAGAAGCTGCAGGTGGTGAAAAACATCGCCACCGAGCACGAGCCCAGCATGGTCGTGTTCCGGCCCGATGGCAAGGTGGCGTTCGTGGACCACTCCCAAACGGCGATGCTCGACGTGATTGACGTGAAGACCCGCGCGGTGATTGCCCGGGTGCCGGTGGTGAGCAAGTTTTCGCCCAATCTGGTGGTGACCGAGGACGGCCAGCAGGTGTGGATGACGCACAAAGACGTGGGCAAGGTGACCGTGGTGAATGCCCAGACCTACGCCGTGGAAGGCGTGATTGACACCGGCCCCGGCACCAACCACGTAAACATGGCCGGCCCCGGCGGCGGCACCCGCTTCAGCGGGGCCAGCGCCGGCGACTTCGCCTATGTGACGGTGGGCGGCGAAAACGTGGTGAAAGTGTACTCGCGGCAGCGCCAGCTGGTGGCCACCATTCCGGTGGGCCCCAACCCCCACGGCGTGTGGCCCAACGGCGACGGCAGCAAGCTCTACGTGGGCCTGGAAAACGGCGACGCGCTGGTCAGCATCGACACCAAAACGAATACCAAACTCACCGAAACCGGCAGCGGCCAGGCCCCGCAGGCCCTGCTCTACGTGGTGAAAGCCGGGGGCGGCAGCCCCGGCACGGGCAACCTCGAAGCCTTCACGCCGGTGACGCCAGTGAATATTCGGCTGGTGCCCCTGGGTACGCAGCCAGTGCCCGGCGTGGGCGGCGGGGCCACCATCCGCCCCACCGAAGACCTCGACGAAATGGTGCTGGCCCTCAAGCAGCTGGCCGCCAACACCACCTACACGCTGTACCTGTCGGACAGCAAAACCGCGCTGGTGGCCCCGGAACCCGTCATTTCTTTCAAAACCGATGATGGCGGGGCGGTCGAAGTCAACGCCTACTACCAGATTCGGCTGCGGCTGGCGGGGCGCTTTGCCGTGGTGGTGCTCGGCGACAAGAACCCGGCCGGCGCGGTCACGCTCACGCAGCCGTAAGCCGGCTGCTGACCAAAAAGGCCCCTGGTGCATGACGCAGCAGGGGCCTTTTTTATGGGTGCAAACGCTTTTGGCTCGGGTAGCACCGGGGGTGTTGGTTGCTCAACCACCGCCGCCAGCCGGGAGCTGGCAGGCCGCCAGCTCCCGGCGGTGCGCCCGAAAGCGCAGCAGCCCTACCGCCAGCACCAATCCCGCCACGGCCAGCGCGGAGTACCCCAACCGGCCGCCCCGCTCGGGGTGAAATTGAAGGAGCGCCAACCCGAAGCCCACCAGTGCCAGGCTGGTGCGCACGTAGGTGAGCAAGGTCCGCTCATTGGCCAGCCGGGTCCGTTGCAGGGCCAGCCGGTCCGACAGGGCGAGGGGGTTGGTGGGGGTAAGCGGCATGGGGGTGGGCTACGGGAGGGTAATGGCCGCGCCCGGTTCGGCCAGCCGGTGAAACGTGATGCCGTGCTTCTCAAAGTACGGCCCGTAGTTCTCGTATCGCTGCTGCACGAAGAAGGGCTTCAGGTAGCCGTCGTGCACGGGCAGAATCTGCTGCGGCCGCATTTTCAGGGCGAAATCGGCCACCACCAGCTCCGTGAGAAAAGGCGCGGTGACGGGCAGAATGAGCAGCTCCACGCCCGCGAATTGCAGCAGGTTGTGCGCAAAAGAGTCGGCCGGGTTCAGCACCTTGCCATTCACCAGCCAGGCCGTCATCTGTGGCAAGGGGCTGTCGAGAATGGCCTCGTGCTGCACCGGAATGGCTTGCAGCTGAAACGCGCCCAACTCCAGGGGGCCTTCCTCGTGGATTTGCACGGCCAGGCCGTGCTTTTTCAATTCGGCCGCCACTTCACGATTGGAAATGATGACGGCCTGGCGCAGGGCCACGATTTTCTTTAGCGCCGCCACGTCGAGGTGGTCGGGGTGATTGTGCGTGATGAGGACGACCGACACGTCTTTGAAAACGTCCGGCTGCACCAGGCCTTCGTTGAAGGAAAACTTGCCGGGGTCGAAGAGAATTTGTTGGCCGTCGAGCTCAAACAGCAGGCAGGAATGGATGTATTTGGTGATTTTCATGCCCAGACTTAAATAGTGGGGAAGGACGGAAATGCGCGCCGAGAAGAGCGGAAATTTAACAGGCAAACGCTTACGGAAACCAGCGCTGCTAGACCCCTGCCGCCTCCTGCTGCTGGCGCAGGTACGCATACAGCCCGCCCAGCACCAGCCCAAACACCGCGTTGGCAACAAAAAAGTACGCCATGCCGCCGGCCGTCAGCACGTGCCCGCCCGCCAAGCCATGCCCCAGCAGCGGCAGCACCACGAAGCCGTTGAGGACCCAGGGCAGCAGCGAAAACAGGCCGCCTTTTACCCAGCCATTGCCCGGCAGCCGGGGTTCGAACACCAGCACGTACAGCCCCACCATGCCCAGCCCCGTGAGGTAATGAAACAGCAGCTTGAAGCCCTCGGCTTTGACCACGGGCAGCAGCCCGGCCGGCAACACCGGCGTGGTATGCAGCAGCCCAAGCTTGAGCAGGCCACCGCTTTCGGCGTTGACGGCCATCAGCGGGGCCGCTTTCAGCACCAGCGTATTGGCGGTGATGGCGACCACGCCGGCCAGCAGGCCCAGGTACAGGCGGGGGTGTTTTTTCATGGGAGGGAGCAGAAAGGAAATAGGACAGGCAATGGGGGAGTATACGGCCACCCACGCGGCACCATTTGGCCCCGATGGGTTCTTCAGTCGCCCAGCCAGCGGTCGGCCACCAGGCCCAGCGCGTAGTTAAGCTGCACCAGCAGCAGCAGCCCCGCCCCGGCCGGCACGCTGAGCAAGCACAGGCCCGCCGCTGCCGCGTACTGCACCTGCATCAGGCCCAGGCGGCGCACCAGGGCCCGGCCCACGGCCGCGTGTTCGGGCCGCAGCAGTCCGTGGCGCTGGGCGTAGCGGTAGCTGCCCAGCAACGCCCCGCCCAGCAGCAGCAGGTTGGCCCAGTACACCAGCACGGCCCCGCGCAGGGGGAAATGGGTGGTGAGAAACGCCGTGGAAAAGGGCAGCAGCCCCACCACCAGCAGAAAGGCAATGTGCCACCAGGCCAGCCGGCGGTCGCTGCGCGCCAGGTAGGTGAACTGCGTGCTCTGGCACACCCAGAAAATGCCCAGCGAGAGAAACCCCAGCACGTAGCCCCCGATACTGGGCAGCAGCGCCCGCAGGGCCGGCCCCACGTCGGCCTCGGTGCGCACCAGGGCGGCGGCCGGCACCCGCAGGTTGAGCACGAGCAGGGTCATGGCGATGGAAAACACGCCGTCGCTGAGCGACTCGATGCGGCGCAGGCTCTGGCCCGCTACTTCAGTGTAGGCCAGGGGCGGTGCGTGGGACGAAGACTGGGCCATCGGCTAGCGCGGCGAACCGCCCGCCCGCCGGGTTTTGCGCGGGGCGGGGGCCTGGCGATGGTCCAGCCGGTCTTCTTCCCGAACGAGCTTGGGCTCTTTGCTCAGGCTTTGGCCGTGGTTCACGCGGCCGTCGCGCATCATGCGGCGGTTTTCGCGCAGCAACTTGTCGTCGGTTTTGCCTTCTTTTTTAAGCATTTTGCCGCCTTCCTGGCCGTGACCCGGTAGGTTGATGGCGGTGAGCAGCAGGCCGGTCAGGGCGAGCAGGCCGGGGAGTTGAGCGAGACGGGTCATGGGGTTTGGATGATGGAGAAGCGGTTGCCGCAGGTACGGCGGCCCGTATTTTCAAACTTGCTTTGTTAGCCCCGCTGCAAGCGAAACAGCGTGGAAAGCGTGCCCGCCACCAGAGCCCAGGCCATGCCCGTAAGCAGGTACTGTTTGGCAATGGTCTTGGGGTCCTGGCTGAATATGTAGCGAAACAGCCAGTGCGGCGTTTCGTGGTCGGCCGGGGGGGGGGGCGGGGTGCTAGGCACCGGCATCGGAAGCGAAGGAATAGCCATGCGAATGCGGGAAAGCAAGGTGGAATAGTGAAAACCAAGAGCCATTTGCCCGTCCTGCTGAGCGCAGCCGAAGCAGGACGTTCTTCGTGTTTGCTTTCCGGCCGCCAACGCCCGGCCTATTCCCAGCCGTTGCGGCGGAAAATGGCGTGCCCGTCGGCCGACTGCAGAAAGGCCACGAACTGCCGGGCCGCGGCGGCCTGCGTGGTGCGCTGGGTGAGGGCAATGGGCGTGCCCCGACTCACGCGCTGGTCGCGGGGCAGGCGCACGAGGGCCGAGCCGGGCAGGCGCGGCTGCCAGGAGGCATAGGTTATCCAGGCGTCGTAGTCCTGGGGCTTTTGCTGCCAGAGGGCCACGGCCTCGGCGCTGGTTTTGACCGACGTTTTGGTGTTGTGCTGCAGGTTGCTGATGAGGGCCGGGGTGCGGGCCATGTCCTCGGTCATGCCCATCTGGCCGGCCCCGTTCACGTCGAGCAGGCGCACGCCGGGCCGGGCCAGGTCTTCGAGCCGCTTGATGTGCAGCGGATTGCCCGGGCGTACCAGCACCGCCGACTCGCGGGCATACAGGCTGGTGCGGCTGGCTTCGTCGATAAAGCCGGGGTGGGCCAGCTCCGTTTGGGTGAGCATGTACTCGGCCCCGCCGTACACCAGGTCGGCGTCCTGCTGCGCCTGGGCCAGCCACTTGGGCTCGGGGCCGGCCGTGACGGCCACGTCCAGGCCGGTTTGTTTGGTGAAGGCGGCGGCGCATTCCTTCATGGCCGTGGCCGGGCCGCCGGGGCCGTACACGTGCAGGGTTTGGGCGGCGGCCGGCGCGGCCGCGAGCAGAGCAGGAGACATGAGCAATAGAGCGAAGCGGCGGAGCCGGGTAAGCGGGGATGTTTTCATGGGTATTAGCGCGTTACTTAACGGGCGGCAAAAAGCCGTATTTCTGGTACACGGCCTGCCCGTCTGGGCTGTTAAGGAAGGCCACAAAGTCTTCGGCGGCCTTGGCGTGGGGCGCGGCTTTCATCACCCCGGCCACGTAGTTGGCCATGATGTTTTCCTTGGCCGGGATGGCCACGCTTTCCACCGGGTGGCCCAGCATTTTCTGATAAAAGGCCTCCGTGTACCACACCGGGGCCGCGTCGGACTGGTCGTAGAGCACCCGCAGGGGCGACTGGCGGTGGTGAATCTGGGTCAGGTAAGTGCTGCCGGCTTTCACTTTGGTCGTCATCACGGCCGTTTTCAAGGCCGCGCCCCCGGCCTTCTCGTACGATTCCTCGATGCGCTTGCCGATGCCTTCCCATTCGGGGTTAGGCATGCTCACGCGCACCTCGGGCCGGCCCAAATCGCGCAGGCTGGTCACCTTCTTGGGGTTGCCCTGGCGCACGAGGATGGCCAGCCGGTTCTGGGCGTAGCTGGTGGTGCGGGCAAACCACTCCGGCGTCATATCCATGCGGTTTTTGCCGGCCGCGTACACGTCGGGCTTCAGCTCGATGCGCAGGTTGCCTACTACCAGGCTGCCCTGCGTAATCTGCTTAGCCAGGATGCCGGGCGGCAGCGTTTCCACGAAAATGCGCACGTACTCGGGGTGGGCCTTGCGGAACTCCTTCAGCAAATCATCGAGCACCATGAACTGGTTGCCCCCGAAAAACACCACCAGCTGCGGGTCCACCACGTCGCCGTAGAGGTCGGGCGCGTTGTCGATGCCCGGCACCGTGAAGGGCACTCCAGCCTGAAACGGCGCGTTCCAGGGCGGGTCAAAGCGGTTGGCCGGCTCGGGCGGCGTGGGCTTTTGGATAGGCATGGTCTGGGCGAAAAGGGTAGCCGGGGCGGCCAGTGCCAGCGCCAGCAGCAGGTGCGGAAGGGGTCTCATGGGGTTGGGTAAGGAAAGCGGAGAAAAGCACGAAAGCAGCGGAGAGCCCGGCGCTACGGATGCACCAGTGACCAGCCCTGGGCCTGCCGGATAATGAGCTCGCCGTTGCCGCTGGGCACGTAGGAAATCAGCGGCAGCAGCTCGTCCTTGCTGATTTTCTTTTCCTTGAGTGTGTTCAGGCACTGGGCCAGAATCACGCCTTTCTGCTTCAGGGCCGTGAGCTGGGCCTCGTAGGGCTGGTCCTTGCGGTAGAGTGTGGTGCCCCCGCCGAAGGCAATCAGCTCCACGGTGAGCTTGCCTTTAAGCCGGCTGTCCTCCAGCGCGTTGCCGATGTTACGCAGCGTCTGCTGGATGAGCTTGGAGTCGTCGCTGTCGAGCTGGTAGATGACGTGGTACTGGGCCTGGTCGGCCGTGGCCCCTTGGAAGGCACCTTTTTGAAATGCTTCGCGGTCATGCATGGCGGTGGCGTTGCGGGTGGCGGGCGTCTGGGCGCGGGCCGAGAGGGTGAGGCCGGCGAGCAGCGCGGCGGTCAGCAGCAGGTGTTTCATGGCAACTGGGGAAATGGCACCACCGAAGCAGCGCGGTGAAAACGAAAGGGGTGAAACTGGAAATCGGTGCGGGGCTACTCGCCGCCCTTTTTGCCCGCTTCCATCGCCGCGTAGGGACCAAACTGATGCTGGTGCTGCGTAAACCGGTCGGCGTAAGGCGGGTAAGGGCAGTCGGCGGGCTTCTTTTTGAGGTTGGGGTAGTCCTTTTCCAGGTGGGCCATGCGCGGGCGGGGCAGCGAGTTGATGTAGGCGGCCACGTCGTAGGCGGCGTCATCGGTGAGGATGCTGTGCTCGGCCGTGGCGCCGAAAGGCATATTGGCCTTGATAAAGCGGGCCGCCGTTTGCAGGCGGTGCATGCCGGCCCCGTCGTTGTAGCTGTCGGGTCCCCACAGCGGCGGGTACTGGTAACCATCGGCGGCCAGCGTGCCGTTGAGGCGGCCCTGGCCATTGGCTCCGTGGCAGCTGGTGCACTGCTGGGCGAAGACGATTTTGCCCTGCCCGAGATTCGCCTCGCGGTTGGGCATGGTGAACTTAACAAAACCCTGGCCCTTCACCTTCTCCCCCACTGGCACCTGGCGGCCCAGCCATTTCATGTAGGTGATGATGGCCTTCATCTCCTTGCCGTCCACCGGCAGGGGCCGGCCGTTGAGGCTGCGCGTCATGCACCCATTGATGCGGTCCTCCAGGGTGCTGATGGCATCCTCGCGCCCTTTGTAGGTGGGGTAAATGCCCCAGATGCCCACGTAGGGGGCCGAAAACGCCTTCTGGCCGGCCTGTAGGTGGCAGTTCTGGCAGGCCAGGTTGCTGCCGGCCAGCCGCAGGGCCGGGTTGGCCACTTGCGGGCCGAGGTAGTGGGCGGTGTGGGCAATCAGCTCGTGGCCGTAGCGGATGAGCTGGCCCTCCGGGTCGGGCTTCACGCTGTCGAGCACGAAGCGAGCGGGCTGGAAGAAGTTGGTTTTGCTCCCCACAGCCCCCCCGGCAACGTCAGGCAAGCCCGCCGCAGGCCCACTCGCAGCGGTGGCCGTCGTGGCCGGGGCATCGGCCAGCAGGTCGGGCGTTTTGGGGTTGAAGACGACGATGTAGGCCGTCACGGCTACTACCAGCACCATCAGGGCAATCACCCAGGTCAGCAGGCCAGCTATTTTGATGAAGGCCTGCTTGTCTTCCGGCTGCAGCCGAGGCGAGGGGTCGGGAGTGGTTTCCATGAGGCCAAGGAGAGAGGTGAAACAGGCGGCAAAGGCCAGCCAGCGCGCAAAACAACTTGTTTTGCGGAATGCAGACAGTCAATTAGTTAAATCGGGCAAAGCAAGCGCTACCATTCGGCCGCTCTGCCCCGTTCAGGCGGCTAGACCGTGTGCAGAATCACGTAGAGCGAGCCGGTCGAAATCACCACCCAAAGCAGGATGCCCAGCACGTAGGGCTTTATTCCCACCGAGCGCACCACCTTGGCCGAGAGGCCCGCGCCGATAAAGAACAGCGTCACCGTGAGGCCGATTTTGGCCAGGTTCACCATCACCGGGCCCAGGGGCTTGGCGGCGGGAATAAAGGTGTTGACCAGCATGGCGGCGATGAAGCCGAAGATGAAGTAGGGAATTTTCACCTTCACGCCCTTCTGCTTGAAAATCATGGCCGTGCCGATGGAAATTGGGATAATCCACAGGGCGCGGGCCAGCTTCACGGTGGTGGCCACTTCCAGGGCCTGGTTGCCGTAGGCCGCCGCCGCCCCCACCACCGAAGAGGTGTCGTGGATGGCAATGGCGCACCACAGGCCGAACTGGTTCTGCGTCATGGCCAGGGCGTGGCCGATGGGCGGGAAGGCGAACAGAGCAACGGCATTGAGCACGAACACCGTGCCCAGCGCCACCGACATTTCCTCGTCCTTGGCCCGCAGCACCGGCCCGATGGCCGCAATAGCCGAGCCGCCGCAAATGGCGGTGCCGCACGAAATCAAATGCACCACGTGCTTGCCCAGCCCCAGCCACCGGCCCACCACCAGGCCCAGCAGCAGCGTGCCGAAGATGGACACCACCGTGAAAATGATGCCCTCCTTGCCGGCCTGCACCGCCGCGTGGGCATTCATGCCAAAGCCCAGCCCGATAACCGAAAACTGGAGCAGCTTGGCCGTGGCCTGCTTGGTTTGCGTGGTGAAGGGGTTGCCGATGGTTTGGGCCAGCAGCAGGCCCAGCGCCAGGGCAATGGGCGGCGAGGCCCAGGGCGTGAGGCAGAACACGAAGAACAGCACGAACACCACCTGCTTCAGGGTAAAGTCCTGCCCAAAGGCCACGCGGGGCGTGTGCAGGTGGCGGAAGAAGCCGGTGGTTTCGTTGAATTCGGAGGCGGCCGCTACCGGCGTCGAAGCGGGAGCAAATTGCGCCTCGGGGGCCTGGGGAGTTGCGGGATGAACCGGGAGTGCCATGAGCGGGAGGGGTTTGTTTCTGAGGCAAATATACGGCGACCCCTGCCTCATGGATTATCCAATCATGTTATCCTGCATAACCAAAAGTTATTAAAACCAAACCGATATTACCCCTTGAAACAGCCACGGCCGGCCTGCGCTGTGCAGACCGGCCGTGGGGGAGCCGCGTTCAGAAGCCGCCGGCTACAGGCCAGTTTGCTGGTCTTTCAAATCGAACACATCGCCGCCGGCGTAGCGCGGGTCGTCGAGGGCGTAGGCGGCGCGCTCCTCGGCGGCGTTGCCCCCCTCGGCCGCGGCAATGGCTTCGGGGTGCTGGTTCTGCTCGACGTGCCCGCGCTGCTTATGGGGGTCGGCGATGGCTTCGGTCATGCAGTAATGTTCGGTAGCGGCGGCGTGCTTGCCACGCAACTCGCTGAATTCGTCGGGGTTGTCGTTCGAACCGTCGTTGGTGGAAGCCTGGTAGTGACGGGGCGCGTTGGGGTCGGCCGGGTGGCCGAAATCGCCGTACTGCGGGGTGCCGTCGTGGGCGGCCTGCTGGTCGGCGGGCTGCGGATTGGCGGGGGTGGGCTGCGGGGTGTTTTCCAAGAGGGGAGCTAGTGCGGTGACGACGAGCGAACCAACCGGCCCGCCTACGCTACAAGGATACGCGAGCAAGGCCGCCAGCAGGCAAACGGCTGGATACCGAATGGTTATCCGGCATCACCATTCTTTATCCGGCTCCTTACCGGGCTCCTTTGAACTGGGCCTGCGCAAAGCTCAGAAACCGCTGCGCCGGCCGGGCCAGCGGCTGCCCCTGCACCGATACCGCCTCAAACTGCCGGGCCAGGTGCAGCCCGGCAATGGGCACGATTTCGAGCAGCCCGGCCGCCAGCTCGCGGTCCAGGGCCCGGCGCGACACGAAGCCCAGGGCAGTGGGCGCGGCTTCGAGGTAGCGCTTGATAGCCTCCGTATTGTCCAGGTAAATGGCCACGGGCAGGGCGCTGAGCTTGATGTGCTGCGCCCGCAGGGCAAATTCGAGGATTTCCAGCGTGCCCGAGCCCCGCTCGCGCAGCACCAGCGGGTGGGCCAGCGCCTCGGCCAGGGGCAGCGGCGCGGCGGGCGGGCCGCCGGGCGTGGTGCGGCGCACGGCCACCAGCTCGTCGGGCAGCAGCAGCTCGTAGTGCAGGTCGTGGCTCTTGGTGCGGCCCTCCACGAAGCCCAGGTCCAGCTCGCCGCGCAGCAGGGCCTCGGCAATGCGCTCGGAGTTGGCGTTCAGAAACGAGAGCTGCACCTGCGGGTAGCGGGCCTGGAAGGCGGGCAGCAGCCCCGGCAGCACGTACTGGGCCAGCGTGGTGCTGGCCCCCAGGCGCAGGCGGCCGGCGGCCTCGTCGGGGTCGCGCAGGCCCAGCAACTGGTCTTCCAGCTGCTGCTGGGCGGCGGCGGCGGCCTCGGCGTGGGCGTGCAGCAGGCGGCCGGCCTCGGTGAGGGTGACGCGGTTGCCGCGCCGTTCCAGCAGGCGCTGGTTGTACTGCGCCTCCAGCTCCCGAACGTGCTTGGTGACAGCCGGCTGGCTCACGAACAGCTCCTGCCCGGCCTTGGTGAAGCTCAGGTGCCGGGCCACGGCAGCAAATACGCGCAGACGGAAATCGGACATGGCGGCAAAGTACGCAGATGTGACATTTTGATATGGACAACTAAAGGTCGCGGGCGTAGACCGCCTGATTTGGGAAAAAATCAGCGGCACGCTCACAGCGCCCGGTGCTCACCGAGCGGCTGGCCACGTTGCGTGCCGGAGACACGGTGACTTTAGCCCGCCTGAACCGGCTGGGCCGCAACAGCGCCCACATCACGTAGGTGGTGGCCGCTCTGCACGCCCGGCAGGTCCGCTTCGTCGCTCTGGACCTAGGCATCGATACGGCCACCCCGGCCGGACGGTCGGTCTTGGGCCTCTCGCCGCGCTGGCTGGGTATGGCCGCGAGAGTATCCATGAGCGGGCGACGGCGGGCATGCGACCACCCACGGAAGCAGGCCCTTGCAAACGGCTGGTGCAGAACGTAACCGTCTGTTGGAATTGCCTTTGTTCCAACCAGTAGCTGCTTCATGCCCCGGCGGCCGAGCGCTAGTCCGTGGCAGATTGATGTGCTGCCAGCTCACGGGCGAGCTGGCAGCACATCAATCTGCACGGCGAGTTCGATTTCTCGGACGACGCCCTAAAAGATTCACTCCCCTTCGATTTGGAGGCCCTTTTTGCCTTCGACTGGGAGTTTCCTGCGGCCCCGCCCGTTTAACCTTTGTACCAAACTTTTAACCAAGGCCAATACTAACTCCTTGACTGAAGCTAAGTCCCTGCGGTTACCGCGGGACTTGCCTCCTGAATGGTATGTGAACCTTTGCCCGCTGGTGCCGGTACATGCGGTAGCCGACAAGTTGCCCCTATCGTTACCTTTGCCCCGATGCGCCTGCTTGCCCTGTTTTTTGCGTTCTACTTTGCCTGCCTCTCGACGCTGACCTGCGCCGACGGCGAAGTCGTGTGCAAAGACGCCAAGCAGACCACCGTGGCCGCGGCCTCGCACACCGATTGCAACGCCGGCGCCCTGGGCGACTGGTGCTCCCCGCTGTGCCAATGCCACTGCTGCGGCGGGGCCGTGGTGCCGCTGGCACCCCTGCCAGCGCTGACGGCGGCTCCCGCCGTGACCTGGGCCATGGCCCTGCGCCACGCCCGCATGCGGGTGGGCTCCCCGACCCGGGCCTCCGGGGACGTGTGGCAGCCGCCCCAGGCCTAACCCTTTCCGTTTCCTGCTGACTCCCCCGCTGGGGTAGCCTGGGCGCCCCTTTGGGCATTCGGGCTGCTGGCCGCTATCCGTTGTAACGGACTAGTCGCCAGCGAGTATGCCGCGCTCCCGCCTTTAAAGGTCGGGAGCAGTAGGCCAGCAGGTTTTCCCGAAGCGTTAGACCTAACCCCCACAGCAACGGATGTTTGACCGGCTGATTCATTTTTCCATTCACAACAAGCTCATCATCGGGCTGCTCACCCTGGCCCTCGTCGCGTGGGGCAGCTACTCGCTGAGTCGCCTCCCCATCGACGCCCTCCCCGACATCACCAGCAACCAGGTGGTGGTGTACACCGTGGCCCCCTCCCTGGCCGCCCAGGAGATTGAGCGCCTGGTGTCCTTCCCCGTCGAGCAGGCCATGGCCACCATCCCCGGCCGCGTCGAAGTCCGTTCCTTTTCGCGCTTCGGCCTCTCGGTGGTCACCGTCGTGTTCGAAGACAAAACCGACATCTATTGGGCCCGCACCCAGGTATCGGAACGGCTGAAAGAAGCCGAAAGCCAGATTCCCGCCGGCACCGGCCGCCCCGAGCTGGCCCCCCTGAGCACCGGCTTGGGCGAGATTTACCAGTACCTAGTACGCGCCAAGCCCGGCTACGAGAAGAAGTACAACGCCACCGAGCTGCGCACCATTCAGGACTGGATAGTCCGCCGCCAGCTGCTCGGCACCCCCGGCGTGGCCGACGTGAGCTCCTTCGGCGGCCTGCTCAAGCAGTACGAAGTGGCCCTCGACCCCGAGCGCCTGCGCTCGCTGGGCGTCACCGTCAACGAGGTGTACCAGGCCGTCGCCGCCAACAACCAGAATGCCGGCGGCGCCTACCTCGACCAAAACCCCACCGCCGCTTTCATCCGCACCGAAGGCCTGGCCACCTCGCCCGCCGACATCGGCAACATCGTCATCCGCAGCACCAGCGCCGGCCTGCCCGTACTGGTGCGCGACGTGGCCGACGTCCGCTATGGCTCGGCCGTGCGCTACGGGGCCATGACGCTCAACAACCAGGGCGAAGTCACCGGCGGCCTCGTGCTCATGCTCAAGGGTGCCAACGCGGCGGAGGTCATCAAAGACGTGAAAACGCGCATGGCCACCATCCGCAAAACCCTGCCCGAAGGCGTCACCGTCGAGCCCTTCCTCGACCGCTCCGCTCTCGTGGACCGCGCCATTCACACCGTCAGCAAAAACCTGCTCGAAGGGGCCCTGATTGTGATTTTCGTGCTGGTGCTCTTTCTCGGCAACTGGCGCGCCGGCCTGGTCGTGGCCTCCGTCATTCCGCTGGCCATGCTCTTTGCCGTCAGCATGATGCGCCTGTTCGGCGTGTCGGGCAACCTCATGAGCCTCGGCGCCATCGACTTCGGCCTCATTGTCGACGGGGCCGTCATCATCGTCGAAGCCATTGTGCACCGCCTGCACGGCGGCCACGCGCCCGGCCACGCCGCCGGCGGCCAGCTCACCCAGGAGGAAATGAACGACGAAACCTACACCGCTGCCAGCAACATCCGCTCCTCAGCTGCCTTTGGTGAAATCATCATCCTCATCGTCTACCTCCCGCTGCTGGCCCTGGCCGGCATCGAGGGCAAGATGTTCCGGCCCATGGCCGAAACCGTAGCCTTTGCCATCCTCGGCGCCTTCATCCTCTCGCTCACCTACGTGCCCATGATGTCGGCGCTGGCCCTAAGCCGCAGCACCGAAAGCAAACAGACCATTTCCGACCGGATGATGGCCTTTTACACCCGCCTCTACCACCCGCTGCTCAAGGGCGCCCTGCGCCACCAGGCCGCGGTGCTGCTCACCGCCGTGGCCCTGCTAGTGGGCAGCTTTTTCCTATTTCGCACCCTCGGCGGCGAGTTCATCCCCACGCTCAGCGAGGGCGACTTCGCCGTGGAAATGCGCGTGCTCACCGGCTCGTCGCTCAGCTACACCATCGAGCAGGCTCAGGTAGCCGGGGGCATCCTCAAAAAGCAGTTTCCCGAAGTCAAGGAAGTCGTCGCCAAAATCGGCGCGGGCGAAATCCCCACCGACCCCATGCCCGTCGAGGCGGCCGACCTGATGATTATTCTCAAAGACCAAAAAGAATGGACGTCGGCCGATAACCGCGAGGAGCTGGCCGACAAGATGGCCCAGGCCCTGAGCGTCATGCCCGGCGTCACCTTCGGCTTCCAGCAGCCTATCCAGATGCGCTTCAACGAGCTGATTTCCGGCGCCAAGCAGGACGTGGTGCTCAAAATCTACGGCGAGGACCTGCAGCAGCTGGCCGACTACGCCCAGCAGGCCGGCCGCCTCGTGCGCCAGGTGAAAGGGGCCGAAGACGTCTACATTGAACAAGTCACCGGCCTGCCGCAAATCGTGGTGCAGCTCGACCGCAACCGCCTCGCCCAGTTCGGCCTCAACGTGGCCGACGTCAACCGCACCGTGCAAACCGCCTTCGCCGGCGAAACCGCCGGCCAGGTGTTCGAGCAGGAGCGCCGCTTCGACCTCGTGCTGCGCCTACGCTCCGACCTGCGCAAGGACATCAACAGCGTCCGCCGGCTCTTCATCGCCGCCCCCAACGGCCGCCAGGTGCCCCTGGAGCAGGTCGCCAACGTGGAGCTGCGCGAAGGCCCCAACCAGATTCAGCGCGACGACGCCAAACGGCGCATCAGCGTGGCCTTCAACGTGCGGGGCCGCGACGTGGAAAGCGTGGTCGAGGAACTGCAAGGCAAAATGGACAAGCAGGTGAAATTCGCCCCGGGCTACTACACCACCTACGGCGGCCAGTTCGAAAACCTGCGCCAAGCCACCGACCGCCTCAGCATCGCCGTACCCGTGGCCCTGGTGCTCATCTTCGTGCTGCTGTTCTTCACCTTCCGCTCGCTCAAACAGTCGGTCCTGATTTTCACCGCCATTCCGCTCTCGGCCATCGGCGGCATCGCGGCCCTGTGGCTGCGCGGCATGCCATTCAGCATCTCCGCCGGCGTGGGCTTCATCGCCCTGTTCGGCGTGGCCGTGCTCAACGGCATTGTGCTCATCGGCTACTTCAACCAGCTCAAAGCCGAAGGCATCACCGACCCCACCGAACGCATCCTGCGCGGCACCGAAGTGCGCCTGCGCCCGGTGCTGATGACCGCCACCGTGGCCTCGCTCGGCTTCCTGCCCATGGCCCTGGCCCAATCCGCCGGCGCCGAAGTGCAGCGCCCGCTGGCCACCGTCGTCATCGGCGGCCTGGTGTCGGCCACGCTGCTCACCTTGCTGGTGCTGCCCGTGCTCTACGCCCTTTCAGAACGAAAAAAGAACGCAGAACCCACCCCCAAGCCCCAGCCAGCCAACGCCAAGAGTCTGCCCGTTGCCTCGCTGCTGGCGCTGCTTCTGCTGCCGCTGTTCAGCCAGGCCCAAAGCCCCCTCACGGCTCCGCAGGCCGTTACCCAAGCCCTGCAAACCAACGGCACCGTGCTGGCCGGCCAGCGCGCCCTCGAAGCCCAGCAGGCCATTCGCCGCACCGCCTACGACTTCGGCCGCACCACCGTGCAGGCCAGCTATGGCCAATACAACTCCCAGAACCGCGACAACCAATTCACCGTGTCGCAGTCGCTGGCCCTGCCCGGCGTGTACCGCAGCGCCGCGGGCCTGGCCGATGCCCGCATCGCCGGGCAGCAAGCCCAGTTGGCCCAGGTGCAGGCCGAGCTCCGCCGCCAGGTTCGCCTCAACTACGAGCAGGCCGTCCACGCCCGCCACCGCCTGCGCGTGCTGCGCGGCCAGGACAGCGTTTACACCGAGTTTCTGCGCGCTGCTAACCTGCGCTTCAAAACCGGCGAGGCCGCCCGACTAGAGCCTGCCACCGCTCTGGTGCAGCAAGGTGAAATCCGCACCCAGCTCCTGGCCGCCCGCACCGATTTCCGGGTGGCCCAGCGCCAGCTCCAGGCCCTGCTGCAAGTCCCCAACGCGGTGCAAGTAGCCGACAGCCTGCTGCGTCCGTTGTCGCTGATGGGTGCCGCCCAGCTAGCCGACACCACCGCGCCCGCCCTGGCAGATACGCTGCTCAAGCTCTCCAACCCCCAGGCCCGCGTACTGGCCCAGCAGGTCACCGAGCGCCGCGCCGAAACCCGCGTGGCCCAGGCTGCCGGCCTGCCCGAGTTCACGGTGGGCTACTTCAACCAAAGCATCATCGGCTACCAGCGCCTCGACGCCGCGGGCACCGAACAATACTTTGGCCCCGGCGCCCGCTTCCAGGGCGTGCAGGCCGGCGTGGCCGTGCCCTTGCTGCGCGGCCCGCAAAAGGCCCGCGTGCAAGCTGCTCGCCTACAGGAGCAGGTAGCCCAAGCCAGCTTCGACCGCTACCGCGCCGAAATAGCCGGCCAGCTCGATGAGCTGCTGGCCCGCCGCGCCGAGCAGCAGCAGCGCCTGCGCTACTTCGAAACCACCGCCCTCCCGCAGGCCACGGTCATCACCCGCCTGTCCACCATCGCCTACAAGGCCGGCGAAACCGGCTACTCCGAATACCTGCTCAACCTGGAGCGCGCCCGCCGCCTGCGCCTCGACTACCTCGACGCCCTGCTGCAGCACAACCAGACCGTCATCGAGCTGGAATACCTCTTAGGCGGCCAATAAGGCTGCTTTCACCTCATCAAATCCATGCGACACCTCACCACCTATTTCCTACTGCTGGCCCTGCTGGCCGGCTGCGGCAAGAAAGAAGCTGAAGAATCCAGCGAAGCCCCGGCCACGGAAAGCAAAACCGCCCCTGCCGAAGAAGCCGCTACCCCCGACCGCGTCACCCTCACCACCGCCGAGCAGCAGGTGGGCGGCGTGCGCCTCGGCACTCTCACCCAGCGCCCTATGAGCGGCGGCCTCAAAGTCAACGGCGTGCTCGACGTGCCGCCCGAAAACCTCGTCTCCGTCAGCGCACCCCTTGGCGGCTTCGTCGACCGCACCGACCTGCTCCAGGGCTCGCGGGTGAGCAAAGGCCAGCTGCTGGCCGTCATCCGCAACCCCGATTTCGTGCAGCTCCAGCAGGACTACCTCGAAACCCGCAGCCAGCTCAAGCTCGCCAAAGCCGAGTACGAGCGCCAGGCCGAGCTCTACCGCCAGGAAGTGGCCCCGCAGAAAAACTACCAGCGCGCCCAGGCCGAGTACGAAGGCCTGCAGGTGAAAAGCAACGCCCAGGCCGCCCGCCTGCGCCTGGCCGGCCTGCCCATCGGCGGCCGCATCGTGAGCACGGCCAGCGTGCGCGCCCCCAAAGCCGGCTTCGTCAAAGCCGTCAACGTGAGCATCGGCCAGAGCGTCACGCCCACCGACGTCCTCTTCGAAATCGTCAACCCCGAGCACCTGCACGTGGAGCTGACGGTATTTGAGCGCGATATACCCCAGGTGAAGGAAGGCCAGCTCGTACGCTTCTCCCTCGGCAACGACTCCCTCAGCCGCGAGCGCACGGCCCACGTTTACCTCATCAGCAAGGCCATCAGCCCCGAGCGCACCGTCCGCATCCACGCCCACCAGGACCGCGAGGACGAGCAGCTATTGCCCGGCACCTTCGTGCGCGCCGTCATCGAAACCAACCGCGTCACCGTGCCCACCCTGCCCGAAAAAGCCGTGGTGCAGTACGGCTCCCAGGCCTACGTATTCGTGGCCGCCGACTCGGCTGCCCAGGCCGGCACCGCCATTTACCGAATGGTGCCCGTGACCCGCGGCGTGAGCGAAGACGGCTACACCGAAGTCCACCTGCCCGCCGCCGAACAAGGCAAGCCGTTGCGCTTTGTCATTGCAGGTGCGTATGCTCTCCTTGGCAAGCTCAAGAATGCCGAAGAGGAAGAATAACCCTGCCCCATGCTCACACTACTTAAGCCCCTGCTCGTATTCTTCCTGGCCGGCCTCTGCGAAATCGGCGGCGGCTACCTCATGTGGCAGTGGCTCAAGGCCGACCGGCCCGGGTGGATGGGCGCGGCCGGGGCCGTGCTGCTCATGCTCTACGGCTTGGTGGCCACCTGGCAGCCCACGTCCTTCGGCAAGACCTACGCCGTGTACGGGGGCGTTTTCATCGTCATGTCCATCGCGTGGGCCTGGTACTTCGACGGCTTTCGGCCCGACCGGTTCGACGTCATCGGGGGCATCGTCTGCTTCGTGGGCATAGCCATCATCCTGTTCTGGCCCCGTTCCTAACCGCTTCGCCCATGCTCGAACTGCTCACCGGTGCCCTCTTGCTTAGCCTGCTGCACGCCGCCATTCCCAACCATTGGGCGCCGGTGCTGGCCGTGGCGCGCGCCGAGAAATGGCCCGTGCGGCAGGCCGTGGGCGTCACCGCAGTGGCCGGGCTGGCGCACGTGTGCAGCACCGTTCTCATCGGTTTGGTGCTTGGCTTGTTGGGCTGGCGCCTGTCCGACCGGTTTGCGCACTTCGCCGGCTGGATAGCCCCGCTGCTCCTCATCGGCATCGGCCTGCTCTACGCCCTGTCCGGCCCCGGCCACACCCACCCCGACCCGGCATTTGTGCCCAGGCGCCGCGCCCGGCGGCGCGTGGTGCTCGGACTGGCCGCCACCATGTTCCTGGCGCCCTGCCTCGAAATCCAAACCTTTTTCCTCGCCGCCGGCACCCACGGCCCCGCCGCTTTGGCCCTGCTCATGGGCGTGTACCTGCTGGCCTCCGTGTCGGCGATGTGCGCCCTGGTCGCCCTGGCACACCGCGGCTTGGGCCGCTTCCAGCTGGCCGGCCTGGCCCACCACGAGCGGCGCCTCACCGGCGCCGTGCTGGTATTGGTGGGCATCGCCGGCTTTTTCGTCGACTGGTAGCCGCCCCGGCCGCCGTCCCCTCTCATTCGCTATTCCAACACCGCTTCCCATGCCCGACCCTTCATCCGATAACCTGAACGAGGAGCTGAACACTGCCAAGCAGGTGCAGCCCGAAAACGTGGGCGCCCTCACCCGCGCCCAGCTCACGCCCGAGGCCGCCACCGCCCCCGAGGGCCACGACGTGCCCGGCCACGACCACGACGCCGACGAGCACGCCGGCCACAACCACCCCGCCGGCAAGCGCGTGGTCGACAAAGGCCACGCCGCCGAAGACGAGCACGCCGGCCACGACCACGGCAGCGGCGATGACCACGACCACGGCCCCGCCGGCGACAACCCCTACCTAGTGCCGGGCATCAGCCTGGTGCTCCTGCTGGCCGGCATAGCCCTAGACTACTATAAAGTCGGCTTTTTCACCGGCTACGTGCGCCCCATCTGGTACGGCATCGCCTACCTCTTAGTGGGCTGGAAAGTCATTCGCTCGGCCATCCAGAGCATTCCCAGCGGCAACATCTTCAACGAGTTTCTGCTCATGAGCATCGCCACCATCGGCGCCATTGCCCTCGGCGAGTATGCCGAAGGCGTGGCCGTGATGCTGTTCTACACCGTGGGTGAGCTGTTCCAGGACGCGGCCGTAAACCGCGCCAAGCGCAGCATCAAGGCCCTGCTCGAAATTCAGGCCACCGAAGTGGGCGTGCTCCGCAACGGCCAGCGCCTCGTGCTCGACCCCAAGGAAGTGGTAGTGGGCGACGTTATCGAAGTGAAGCCCGGCGAAAAGGTAGCCCTCGACGGCACCCTGCAGTCCGAGCGCGGCACCTTCAACACCGCCGCCCTCACCGGCGAGTCCGTGCCCCAAACCAAGCAAAAAGGCGAAACCGTGCTGGCCGGCATGATTAACCAGGACACCCTGAGCCAGATTGCCGTCACCGCCGCGTTCAAAGACACCAAGCTGAGCAAGATTCTGGCCATGGTGCAGGACGCCGTGGGCCGCAAGGCCAAGACCCAGCAGTTCATCACCAAGTTTGCCCGCATCTACACGCCCATCGTGGTAGGTCTGGCCCTGATGCTCACCTTCCTGCCCTACTTTTTCGTCGACGACTACGTTTTCCGCGACTGGCTCTACCGCGCGCTGGTGTTCCTCGTCATTTCCTGCCCCTGCGCCCTGGTCATCAGCATTCCGCTCGGCTACTTCGGCGGCATCGGCGCAGCCTCCAAAGCGGGCGTGCTGTTCAAAGGCTCCAACTTTCTCGACGTCATGCGCGAAATTGACACCGTGGTGATGGACAAAACCGGCACCATCACCAAGGGCGTGTTCGCCGTGCAGCAGGTCGTCACGGCCCCGGGCCAAACCGAAGCCCGCTTCACGGCCCTGGCCGCGGCCCTCGAAGCCAAATCCACGCACCCCATTGCCCAGGCGTTGGTGCAGCACGTCAAGGTCACGGGTACGCCGCTCACCGTGGAAAACGTCGAGGAAATATCCGGCCACGGACTGCGTGGCCGCGTCGACGGCCAGGACGTGCTGGCCGGCAACACCAAGCTGCTCACCAAATTCAACGTCGCCTACCCCGCCGAAATCGACCAGCTCGTCGACAGCATCGTGGTGGTGGCCGTGGGCGGCCAGTACGCCGGCTACCTCACCGTGGCCGACGAAATCAAGGAAGACGCCGCCCAGGCCGTGCAGGAGATGCGTGCCCAGGGCATCAAAACGCTGGTCATGCTCTCCGGCGACAAAGACACCATCGTGCAGCGCGTGGCCCAAACGCTCGGCATCACCGAAGCCCACGGCGGCCTGCTGCCCGAAGACAAAGCCGCTCACGTCGAGCGCCTCAAAGCCGCCGGCCACCGCCTAGCCTTCGTCGGCGACGGCGTCAACGACGCCCCCGTCGTGGCCCTGGCCGACGTGGGCATCGCCATGGGCGGCCTCGGCTCCGACGCCACCATCGAAACCGCCGACGTCGTCATCCAGACCGACCACCCCAGTAAAATTGCCACTGCCCGCCGCATCGCCGTGGCCACGCACACGGTCGTGTGGCAGAACATCTGGCTGGCCTTCGCCGTGAAAGCCGTGGTGCTGGCCCTCGGCGCCGGCGGCCTGGCCACCATGTGGGAAGCCGTGTTTGCCGATGTCGGAGTCGCCCTGCTCGCCATCCTCAACGCCGTGCGCATCCAGCGCATGAAGTTCTGATGCGGCGCTTCGCTTACCTCACCCGCGCCGTTTGGCTGCTCTCGCTCATCAGCCTCTTCACCGACCTGGCCAGCGAAATGCTCTACCCGGTCATGCCGCTTTACCTGCAGTCCATTGGCTTTTCCGTGTTTTTCATCGGGCTGCTCGAAGGCGTGGCCGAAGCCGTGGCCGGCCTGAGCAAGGGCTATTTTGGGCAGTGGAGCGACCGCCTCGGCCGCCGCGTGCCCTTTGTGCAGTGGGGCTACGGCCTGAGCGCCCTCTCCAAGCCCATGCTCGCGGTGCTGGCCACCCCCGCGTGGGTGCTGCTGGCCCGCACCGTCGACCGCTTGGGCAAAGGCCTGCGCACCGGCGCCCGCGATGCCCTGCTCTCCGACGAAACCACTCCTGCCGACCGGGGCAAGGTGTTTGGCTTCCACCGGTCCATGGACACGTTAGGGGCCGTGTTCGGCCCCCTGGCCGCGCTGGCGTGGCTAGCGGCCTATCCGGGTCAGTTTCGCCCCTTGTTCCTGTGGGCCTTCGTGCCCGGGGTGCTGGCGGTGGGCATCACCTTGGCCCTGGGGGAGCGGCAAGCCGTGCCTTCCGGCCGGCCCGTAGTGCCCTTTTGGGCCTCGTTTGGCTACTGGCGGGTCGCCTCCCCGGCCTACCGGCGCGTGGTCGGCGCGCTGCTGGTGTTCGCCCTGTTCAACAGCTCCGATGCGTTTTTGCTGCTCCTGGCCCGGCAGCGCGGCCTGTCCGCTACGGCCGTTATTGGCTGCTACGTGCTCTACAACCTCACCTACGTGCTCAGTGCCTGGCCCTTGGGCCACCTGGCCGACCGCTTGGGCCCGCGCCGCCTGTTGGTGGCTGGCTTCCTGGTGTTCGCCGGCGTGTACGGAGGCATGGCGCTGGCCACCAGCGGGTGGGCCGTGGCGTCCCTGTTTGCCGTCTACGGGCTCTACGCGGCCGCTACCGAGGGCGTCGGCAAAGCATGGGTCAGCACCCTCTGCGCCAAAGCCGATGCCGGCGCCGCCTTGGGTACGCTCGGCGGGCTGAGCAGTTTAGCCGCCTTGGGGGCTAGTTCGTTCGCCGGCCTGCTCTGGCAGTGGCAAGGACCGGGCCTGCCCTTTGGCCTGGCGGCGGCAGCAGCCGTGGGCGTGGCCCTGTACCTGGCTCGGGTCCGTTTAAGTTCTTCCTTATCCAGCTAACCTATGTCCTTTTCCTCCGAAGCTGCTCCCACCAACCGCGAGCGGGCCGAGCGCGGCCAATCGTCCACCCTGCTCGGCATTGGCGCCAACATCGCCCTGGTGCTCGGCAAGGGCACGGCCGGCGTGGTGGGCCATTCCTACGCCCTCATCGCCGAAGCCATTGAGTCGGGCACCGATATTTTCAGTTCCCTCATCGTGTGGCTCGGCCTGCGCACCGCCGCCCGCGAGCCCGACGAGAACCACCCCTACGGCCACGGCAAAGCCGAGCCGCTGGCCGCCATCATGGTGGCCGTGGCCTTACTCGGGGCCGCCGCCTACATTGCCACCGAAGGCATCATCCACATCATCACGCCCCACCAGCTGCCCGCGCCCTTCACGCTGGCCGTGCTGGCCGTGGTCATTATCATCAAAGAAACGCTCTATCGCCGCGTCAATAAAGTGGGCGAAGAAGTGGACAGCAACGCGGTCAAAGCCGACGCCTGGCACCACCGCGCCGACGTCATCACCTCCTGCACGGCCTTCGTGGGCATCAGCATTGCCCTCATCGGCGGCAAGGGGTGGGAAGCGGCCGACGATTGGGCGGCCCTGGTGGCCTGCTGCTTCATCGTTTACAACGCCTACCACATTTTCCGCCCGGCCTTCGGCGAAATCATGGACGAAGCGCCCGAAGGCACCTGGACCGAAGACATCCGCGCCCTGGCCGAAGCCGTGCCCGGCGTGGTGGCCACCGAAAAATGCTTCGTGCGCAAGATGGGCTTCGAGTACTTCGCCGACCTGCACGTGATTGTCGACGGCGCCATCAGCGTGCGCGAAGGCCACTACATTTCCGGCGCCGTCAAAGCCGCAATCATCCGGGCCAAACCCGCCGTGTACAACGTGCTGGTCCACATCGAGCCCACCGAATAATCACTTCTCCCCATGAAACGCTACCTCGCTTATTTCACCTTTTTACTCGGTGCCGGCCTCGCGTTCCCGAGCTGCAACTCCCGGCACGACACCGACGCCCACGAGCAGGAAGCCCACGCCACGCAGCCCAAGCCCGCCCCCGTCGCCACCTCGCCCAACCTGCGCGACACCCTGCAGCTCCTGGCCCAGCAGCTCGATACTGTGTACCGCGAAGGCTGTTGGGACGATGACTTTGCTCGCCTCATGACCGTGCACCACGCCGGCGCCCAGCGCCTGGCCACCGTCGAAATTGCCAGCGGCAAAGATTCCACCCTGCGCGCCCTGGCCCAGCACGTGCTCGAAGGTCACGAGCGCGACAACCACGTTCTGGAGCTGGCCCTGACCAAGCAGCCGCCCAAAGGCCAGGAATACCGCCCCGGCAATACCAAAGACCCGTTCGTGCGCCGCATCACCGCCGCACTCGCTCCCCTGCGGCAGCCACCGCCCACGCCCGGCCCCCTCGACACCGACTTTGCCACCCTCATGCAGGTGCACCACCAAACCGGCGTCGCCCTGGCCAAAGTGGAACTGGACTTTGGCAAAGTGCCCGAATTGAAGGAAGCCGCGCGCCGCATTGTCCGTGACGAGCAGGCCGAAATCCAGCGGTACCAGCGCTGGCTCAAAGCAAACCCCAGCAAATAGCCCCATGCTGCTCGCCCTTCCCACCGCTGTCACCCCGCCCTGGACCACCATGCTCGGCTTCTCGCTGCTGCCGGCCGTTGTCATGATTGCCGGCGCGGCCCTAGCCGTATGGCGCGCCCCCGGTCCCCAGCTGCGCAGCGCCATCCTACACTTCGCCGCCGGCGTCATCTTCTCTGTGGTCGCCGTCGAGCTGCTGCCCGACATCGTCCAGCGCCACGCTCCCTACGAAGTGGGCCTTGGCTTCGGCCTCGGCGTGGCCGTCATGATGGGGCTGCGCTACCTCACCCAGCGCCTGGAGCAGCGCGATGCCGCCACTCCGGAGACCACCACCGCTTCACCCGCCACCGCCGCCCTGCCGTGGGGCCTGCTGGTCGCCATCGGCATCGACATTCTCATCGACGGGCTGCTGCTCGGCATCGGCTTTTCCGCCGGCGCCAAGGAAGGCACCCTGCTGGCCATTGCCCTCACCATCGAGCTGCTCTCGCTCGGCTTGGCTACCGCCGTCGAGCTGCGCCAGGGCGGCCACGGCAAGGGCCGGGCCGTGGCCATCGTAGCTGGCCTCTCGCTGCTGCTGCTGGCCGGGGCCGGCATTGGCACCACCGTGCTGCGCGGGGCCAGCGGCAACCTGCTCGAAATCGTGCTTTCCTTTGGCCTGGCTGCCCTGCTCTTCCTCGTCACCGAAGAATTGCTCACCGAGGCCCACGAAGAAACCGAAACCCCGCTGCTCACCCTGGCCTTTTTCGTCGGCTTTCTCTTATTCCTGTTGTTAGGCATGGTTGCCTAGCCCCTTCTCTTATCCGCCCCTCATGCACACCGCCAAAATCGACCTGACCCTGGAGCCCGCCGGCCGCCGCATTGCCTTTTCTAAAGAAATGCTGGAAGTCGCCCACCTCTTCCGCCGCGTGGGCGGCGAAGCCAGCCCCTGGCAGCGCCTGGCCGTGAACACCCGCTCGCCCTACCTCGACACCGACACGTTCGCCCCCGGCACCCTACTGGAATACTACGTGCAGCACGAAACCCAGCACGGCGACGAGGAAGCCCGCAGCCACGTCGTGAGCACCACCCTGGCCTGATGCCTTCGATTCAGCGCCCCTATCTTTCCTCCATGCTCCGTGCTGCCGCCTCCCTTCGTCATGTTGCCCAGGCATTGCTGCTAGCCGGTGTCCTGCTGCTAGGCAGCTGCCGCAGCGGCTCCGACGATACGGCCGACGTGCACGAGCCCGGCGCCCCGGCCACCATGATGGCCGCCCTGCACACCATGGCCGAGCACTCCAAAGCCCTCCCACCGGGCACCAATCTCGACCTCTATTTCGCCCAGCTCATGCGCGAAAACCACCGGGCGGCCGTGTCCATGTCGGCGCTGGAGCTACAGCAAGGCCAGGACCCCGAGCTGCGCCGCGTTGCGCAGGACATTCACCAAGCCCACCAGCAACTCATTTTGGGGCTGGACTCGGCCATTGCACGCATCAGGGCCCTGCCACCTGCTTTCCCGGACCGCACGTTCCAGGCCGAACAATTAAGCCGGTTGCTGGAGGCGGCAACCAATGGGCTGCACCCGGCCGCCCACCGCAACATCGCTAAAGTAGAAGCTGGCAAAGACTCTCTAAGCCACCATCACACCCCCAAGCAGGAAGACGCCGGCACCGGCAGCATCGACCACGACTACGCCGCCCTACTCGTGCCGCACCACCAGAACTCCATCACCCTGGCCCGGGCCGAGCTGGAGCTGGGCCGCGACGAGCCCCTGCAGCGTGCCGCCTACTTCATCCTGCAGGACCAGCAGCGGGAAATTGAGCAGGTGCAAGTATGGCTCAGCCAGCACCCACGCCAGGGCAAGTAGTGTTCTCCCAGGACCATTCCCTCGTTCTCTAACCCACTTTGGTGACGGACCGGACCAATTGGTACCCTCCGGCTTCCAGCGCAGCCTGGATGGCTTTCAGGTCCGGGCCATTAAGGTGCGCGGTCGCTACTTCAGCCTCGCCTACGGCTACGCGGTCCACCACCAGGCCTAAGCCCACCAGCTGTTCGCGCACCCAGACGATGCAGTCCGGGGCGCACATGTTGTCGATGGTGAGCACGTAACGCATCAGCTGCGTCATGCCGGCAGTATCGTTTTCAGGAAAGGACATAACGATGTAGCTGAAAAGCCGAAGTATACGGGCGGCTTCCCAAATGCAACGGAATCGCTGGGGGCCGTGTTAGGGGCGCATGTGCCATCACCACAAGCCCGCGCTCAAACTCCAACGCTTCGGCATTTACCTGGCCGTGGGCGTGCTCCTTCTGCTAAGCCAGTACCATCCGTTTTAACGAGGCTCCCTGCTGCCGGCCTTGTCGCGGAAATGCTACCCCAGGCGACAGCCAAGACCGGTCGCGCAAGCTCCAGCCTTCAACATCGTGGGCTGCAATTGTCGGCCGTTTATCCGTTTCCGGCGAGGGCTGTTCCAGGCTGCGGCAGTTCAACCGCAGCAGCTGGACTTCCCCTCCGTCTGAATGGGCGGGCACGGCACCGTGCCGTACGAGCAGTAGACGCAGCAGTCGCCGGCCAGCGGCTTGAGCACCGTGTGGCATCCGGGGCACTCGTAAAAGTACTGGCAGGCATCCGTGGGCATTTGCTCGGCTTGCTGGTGCTGGCAAACCGGGCAGGTGAGCACGGACGTCAGGGTCACGGAGATGGTAGGCTGAAGAGGGGTCATATGCAAGGTCTAACGAGCGGTGGTGGAGGGAAGCACGTGGTAGCCGGTGCTGTTGATGGCACTTTCGACCTGGGCGGATTGAGCGTGAGCGGCGTCGAAGCGGACCTGGGCGGTGGCTTGGTCATAGGACACAGCTATAGACTGAACGCCGGGCACCTGCTGCACCGCACTTTCGACGTGGCGGGCGCAGGCCTCGCAGGTCATGCCGCCGATGCGGTAGGTGCGGGTTTGCCAAACGGGGGCGGCGCCGGTAGTGCTGGACACGGGGGCACTGGGCTTAGCGGTGGGATAAAGTTTCGCGCCGTAATAGGGAAAAGCTAATAGCAGGGTGGCAAGGACGGTGACGGAAGCCAGGAAACCGGTGGACTGCATGACGGAGCGTTTGGTGGGCACGGCGCAGCAGTCGGCCGCTACCGGCGCGGGGCGCAAGTGTCGGTACCAGGCGAAACCGAGCACGGCTACGGTGAGGGCCACTAGGTAAGGGCGGTAGGGTTCGAGCCAAGCGAAGGAACTGGCGGCGCCGCCGAGGCCGCCGAGCACAGCCAGCAGCGGGGTGACGCAGCAGAGCGAAGCAGCCAGCGCGGCCAGCAGGCCGGCGCCGAACAAGGATTTGGAGGGCTGGGCGGGGATGTTGCTCATTGGGCGGGTTCGGGGACGGTGGACGTGAGGCGGGCCAACAGGGGCTGGAGCACTGGCAGGTGCTCGGCGCTGAGGGTGTAAAACACCGTTTGACCGACTTTGCGGGCGGTGACCACGCCGCCGTCTTTAAGCTTACGGAGGTGCTGCGACACGGCCGAAATGGTCATATTGAGCACATCGGCTAGGTCGCACACGCACAGCTGCTCGTCAGCCAGCAGGAACAGCATTTGCAGGCGCACTTTGTTGCCGGCGAGGGCCAGCACTGTGGCCAGGGAGCTCAGCGCGGGAGCGGCCTTGGTCAGGTGCTGCTGGCACTGCAGGATGTGGTCTGTGTCAGCAAAGACCCGGACGCATGGCGTTGGATTCATGGTTGAGTGAAGCAGTAAGTCGACTCTCGTATTTAAGCAAATGCTAAAGTACGATGAAAAGGTTTTTGGCTTGCTTCGTTCATTGTTTAGCTTCACTCATGATAGACGAAGCGATGCCGAGATACGCCTACAGGGTGATGAATGCTTGCTCCCCGTGGAAATGCTAATTGGGTGTTTCCAGATACATCCACGTGCGACGTGTGCCGCAGGCAGTGCATTCCATCAGAAACTCCGTGGCGTGCGCGTACCGCTCCAGCACCTCCACGTGGGCGTGCAGCGTTTCCTGCCGACAGGTGGCACAGGGCAGCAACTCGGTAGCTGCGAGCTGCTCGTGCAGAAACTCCAGCTCATCATCTTTCATAGCAGGCAAGGTACTTATTAGCGTTGCAACTTCTGTTATCGCACAATATCCATTGCTAGGGGAAGTTGCTGGCTATGCTTTCCGCCTACCGTTCTGGACCTTCCGCTGCTCGGCTAGCCGGTTCAGTTGCTGGCCCCATACTACGCTGGGCTTCTTGCAAGCTGCGGCCGGCACTTCGCAAGTTGGCAGCATCTTCAGCCAAGGCCGGTATCCTCTCGGCTCGGGTTAAGGCCTCAGCCACGGCCTGGAGGTTAGCGCCCCCTAGGTAGGCAGATTTCTCCACGGCTTTAGCAGCTCGCAACAAGGAATCGGCCGGCCCTGGGTAGCCTTGTTCTTCCAGCCCCTCTACTACCTGTTTGGCGGCTTGCACAAACGCAACCGTCCCCGCGGGCTGTGGGATGATGGGATGCTGCGCTGGCGCGGCCGCTACAACCTTCGTTTGTACCGGGGGCTGCAAAGCCGTCAGCGCAGCCCCGAAGCGAGCGGCCTCTCGCTGCGAATCCGGGTCCTGAAAGCGCTTGTCCTGCTTTACCTCGTCTACCAGCTGTTGCAGCGCGGCCCCATGCTGCGCCAGGCCGGCCTGCGGGTTGCGGTCAATGTCGAGCACCTGGGCCAGCAGCGCGTCGGCGCGCTGGTTGCGGCGGTAGTCGACGCCCGCTACCAACTGCTGCATGGCCGGGGCCGCGGCAACCAACTCGCGCAACTGCTCAATCTGCCGCACGGTGGGCGTGGGGCCTTCCGTCAGCGGGCGGGCCTGGCTGGGGTGGCGGGCGGCTTCAGCATCGGGTCCGGGCAAGGGCGTGGTGTTGCGGGCAAACAAGTCGCGAAGGGCCTGTAAGTCCCAGTCTTTGTGCCCGGCCCCGTGCAGGCCTACGATGCCCTGGTCCCGGGCAGGGTTGAGCTTTTCGTGCTCGCGGTTGAAATCGACCTGATAGCCGGCCTGGTAGGCAATTTCGGCGAAGGTGGCCTGCAGTGTGCGGCCATTGCCCTCGCGGAAGGCGTGCACATGGTTGTAGTGGTCGAAGTAATAAGCGGCTCGCTCCGCGAATGCTTCGGGCGTGGGCAAGCCCTTGAGGTTGTTTTCCTGCTTGAGCTGCTCGCCCAGCGCATTCAGCCGCTCGTCGATGCGCTCGAAGGGTGCAAAGTGCATGGGACGCTCCATGCCGGGCAGGTCGGCAGCCTTAACGCCCTGAAACCCGGCTTCCCGGCGGGTCTGGCCAGCCCACTCGAACGTATCCTGAAACAGGTGGTGATGCACGGCCCGCAGCCGCTGGGCGTCAAAGGTGTCGCCTTGGGGTCCGTAACCGGCGGACAGCTCCTGCAGTCGGCGCAGCGACGCATCCTTGGTGGCCTGCTCCAGCTCCTGCGCATCGGTGATGCCGAGCTTGTTGTAGAAGACGCCGGTGTGGGGGTCTGTAAAATTATCCATCAAGGGTAAATACGAGAGCCACGCTTCTCGCTGGAATGGGGCCAAAAAATTAGCCCGACCTCAGGCCGGGCTAATGCAACTAAATACCTGAAAAGAAGCCGGATTACGCCACGTGCGCCAAGGCGTGCTCGAAGTTGTGGGCCTGCACCTGGCGCAGGTGCTCGTCGTGGCGGGCACCCATGGTAGCCAAGTCAATGTGGCCGGCCACGTACTGCGCGTGCAGCTCGGCAAGCCATTCGGGCTCCTGGTAGGCGCCCTGGCTGCGGGTGATGCCCAGCGACTGGTTTATGATAAACTGCCGCTGCTCGCGGGTTTGTTCGCGGGGACCAAACTGCGGGGTGTGAGAAGCTTGCGTGTTCATAAAGGACAGTACGTAAACGGGGAATGAGAGTACAAATTAAACAAAAAACCCGGCATTATGGTGCCCAGGGCAGCACTTAAAGCATGGGCTCATTGTCGGGCATCTGGCCCGGTTTGAGCGTGTTGGCGTATTGCCCCACGATGCCGGCCACATCCTCGCGGATAAGCTCAAAATTGGCCTGAATTACGGCTTGCAATGCATTGACCGGGCCTGTCATCGGGTTACTACCGGCTTGCCTGGCCGCGCGCCGCTGGCTTAGCCAATCCTGCTCTCGCCCCTCCCCTGCCGGGGCCTCGGCCAGCACCGGCGCCGGGCCGCCCTCGAAGGTGGCCAGCGGGTGCAGCGGGTACGAGCCGGGCGCCGCCTGGCGCTCCACCTTACCCTGGAAGAAGGGCTGCTCGGTTTCCACGGTCTGCCCGATGAACTCGCCGGTTTCGAGTGTGATGGTATCCTGCAGGCGCACGAGGTTGCGCTCCTGCCAGCTCACGCTCTGGCTGGCGTTGCTGCCGGCGCCCCGGCTGCCGCCGCTTTGGCTGCGGCCCATACTGGCCGACACCATCTCCCGGTCTTCCTTGCCCACCAGCTCCGAGACAAACTTGGCTGTTTCCAGCGAGTTGACCTTGCCGAAAAACTGGTTGTTGAGGTTGCTCACCATCACCTGCATCTTGTCGCGGCCGTAGGCGTCAATCATCTGGCTCAGGTCCTGGGTCATGTAAATCATGGCCACCTTGTTGCTGCGGGCAGTGGCCGGTATCACCTCCAGGTTGGGTACGTAGATGGTCGCGGCCTCGTCGAGGAATACGTAGCTCGGATGCTTGTGCTGCTGGTTCATGAGCTTCAGTGCCACGGCCACGATGCAGCTGATAACCGGGGAGAAGGTTTCTTTCAGCGTGGGGTCGTTGCCCACCACCAGCACCTTGGGTGCCTGCGGGTCATTCAGCTCC
The DNA here is from genome assembly GCF_017571525.1 of Hymenobacter sp. BT559. Classification (GTDB taxonomy): domain Bacteria; phylum Bacteroidota; class Bacteroidia; order Cytophagales; family Hymenobacteraceae; genus Hymenobacter; species Hymenobacter ginsengisoli. Next base: position 67,860 of record NZ_JAGETY010000021.1, read on the forward strand.
AAACTGAACCCCTCCCCTCTTGCCTCGTCGGGCGTGAGCACCCAGGCAATTTCCGGGGAGTTGATGCGCGTGAGCACAATCTGCAGCGAGGCAATGACGCCGGCCACCTGCTTTTCGGCGCGCTGCTTCACAGCCGTGGTGATGGAGCGCACCATGTCGCCGCACTCGGGGTCGGTGTCGAGCATGCTCAGCACGTGGGTAAAGTCCGGGTGCAGGGCCGTGTTCACCACGTGGGGCAGGGTGCAGAAGGCAGGGAAGTTCTTCCTGTAAAACCAGATGATGGCCGTCAGAAAAGCGTTGGCGCTGGTGTCGAAGAAATCCATCTTCTTGATGCTCTCCGGGTTCAGGTTGGCCATGATGGCGCGGGCGTACTCGTTGGCGTAGGCCACCACCGGCATCTTGTCGGCCCGCAGCGGGTTTACCCGCTCGCTGCGCTCCAGGTCTTTGAAGTTGATGATGTGCAGCTGCACCGCCACTCGCCCCTCCCCTACTGCCGCAGCTTTGGCATCGGCGAGCACAAACGCTTTCTGCGCGGCCTCGGCCAGCACCGGAAACTTAAAGTCGTAGATGAGCCCGGCAAACCCCTTCTCGGTGAACTGCTCAATCAGGGGCTCGCCAATCGAGTAAGACTTGCCAGCCCCGGCCCCGCCAAGCACCAGCGTCCCGCGAAACGGGTTGGGAATATTTATCCAGCCCCCATCCGTGGTGGCCAGGCTAAAGCCGTGCTCCGAGACCTGCTGCCGGCGCTCGGTTCGCAGCCCAAACCGCTCGGTTTTGTGTAGGGCCCGCGCGATACCTGCCACCAGGCCCGCGCCCAGCACGAGCAGAGCGGCTACGGGGTATAGCCAGGCAATCGCGCCAGCCGAAAACGACGCCAGCGCCAGCAACAACGCCCCGCCCACCAGGCCCACGCCGGCGGCCCCCAACTGGATGCGCCGCAGCTGCAGCTGCGTGGGCTGCCAGCGGCGCTGGCCGGGCCGGACGGGCGGCGCTTTGAGCAGCAGCGCTAGCATCCCTCCCGCTACCAGCACCGTCGCGCGCACGACCAGGCCAAAGCGTTGGTAAAAGCTTACCATCCCTGCCAGCAGGCGGCTCGTAATGGAAGCACCCAGGCCAGCGCCCGGCAGGCCCGGTGCCACTGCTTCGGCCCTTAATGCGGGATGAGACAGCAGGTAGTACTCGCCGGCGGCCAGCAATACCAACAGGAGGCCGAAGGCCAGATACAGGCCGGTCAGGCGGTGGGTAGCCGGCTGCCGGGGGGCGCTCATCATGCTCATGAGGTAATGAAATGAAGTGGTTATTTATTCGGGGTTACAGCTCGGGTTCCCATTGCCGGCGCCCACGCTGCTCGCCGATGTCCTGGGTGTCCACGCGGTCGGGGCCGCTGGTGGCGCGCAGAGCCTGCTGAAAGCTGTGCAGGGCTTGTCGCACCTGATGGCCGGTTTGGTCACGGGCGGGTTCCTCGCGTCCGGTGGCCAGCAGATGATAGGCATTGTCCAACGGCTGCCCTTGCCTGGCGCGCCCTTCCAGCCGGCGGAGCCGGTCGTAGAAAATTCGGTCGTAGCCCCGCCCCTGCGCGATGCGCTGCACCCGCGCCGCATCCAGCCGCTGGCTTGGGTCTGCCTGCCGGTTTAGCTGCTCGACGCGCTCGGCAATCCGGGCATTTCGTTGGGGGTTGGGTTCCGGGATGGCCGGGGCTGGCCTTCGGCTGGGAGTTGGGCCTTGGTACTGAAACTGGCGCTCGAATAGTACCCGTGCCTCTTCCTGCCAGTCCCGCAGGCTGAACCGGCTAACCCGCCCGCCGGGGTTCAGGGTGACGCGCTGCGCTCTGTCGCGGGCCGAAACAACCACGTGGATGTGGGCCTGCAGACCGGGCCGCGCCTGCCCCGGCCGGGCTTCCCCGGCTCGCACGGCCGCGTCCGTGCCGCGGTGGGTGCGCTCGTGGTGAATGATGGCTCCCCACACCAAATCATCTTTCCCCACGGCCCCGCCGTCCTTCAGCCGAAAACCAGCAGCATAGGCGGCCATCACATCCCGGGTATAGGCGCGCAGCTTCGCTTCATCTCCCCCGCCGATGTGGGCCAATTCTTCCGGACTCGGGGAAAGCACCAAAGAGTAAAACTTGGCTTCTCCTGCCCGCAGTCCTTTCACGTTGCCATCCAAGGAAGCCAGCACTGCCTCCCGGTCAAGCAGGTCTTGTTCGCCATCAAAGAAGCGCGCATTCTCACCCTTATGCTTGGCCTCGTGAGTTAGGTAATTCAATACCTGAGCTGCACTACCCTGGTTATTGTAGGCCTTTTCACCGTTCGTTTTTGGATTAATAAGCTTGGCATGCATGACAAAAACTCTGAATTAGCGCGTTTTCTTAAGCGCTTTAATGTCCAAAGCAGCTACACCAGCAGCTACGGTTTCAGCAATGCGTGCTTGGTTTTTCTGCTGTATTTTGTGCAGAGCCTCCCCGCCTTCCGGGGCCAATAAATTCTCTACGACGCGCAGCGTTTGCTCCTGCACTGCCTGCTGCCGCAGCTGAAAGCGCAGCATTTCCAGCAGTAGCCCCCGCTCCTGTTCCTGCAGGTAAGAAAACACCCGGTCGCCAAGCCGCTTCACCTCGGCCATGATGAGTTGGCCTTCTCGGGCCTGCGACTCCACCGGGTTTAAGCCGCGTTCCGCGAAGTAGCGAATGGCCGCATCCGCGTACTCGGTGCGGGTTATACCCAATCGCGCGGACTCCGCTCCTACCATGCGGTGCGTTGGTCCACTCACCGTAAGATGCTTCACGGCGGAGTTGTTGCTGGGCTGGGGTGATGTATTCTGTGGCTGGTCCTGCATACCACTGATTTTAATTTTCAACTACTGACAGTCAGTGTTTTAGCTTACTAGATTAACAAATATCAACTCTGTTGATATTTAAACACCATTTAATCAGCGCGTTAGCGATATTAAATGGTGGTCTTCTTGCTAACTACCCTAAGGCTCCCTGCTAACTACCCTAAGGCCCCCTGGCTAACTACCCTAAGGCCCCCTGGCCCAGCAGCATCCCGCTACGAACGGTCTACCTACAGTGCTCCCCTTTGTCACCGCCTCATGGCACCAAGGCTTGAACGCCAACTGCATTCTACTTAGGGGAGTGTCAGCAGGGAAGGGAATACCTAGAGAGCATCAGGAAGGATTTTTTATTTCTTAGGAAACAAGTATCTTCAAAAGGCGAAATCCTGTATCCTGGCTGCTTTACGCCTCGTAATCCGCTTTGTTTCTTAGGATTTTAGGAAATAAGTTTCTTGAGAACTTTTGCAGAATGTTTACTGAGCAACTTGTTTCTAATTTTACCAAGCAGCTTTTATGCTTATTTTCTAGGAAATAAGAAAAACAGGAAACAACGCTTGCAATTTCCTAGTAACATACTTGCTTTATTTTCCAGGAAATAAAAAAACAAGTTTACAAGTAACTTTGAAAATCGAGAAACAAGCTGCTTATTTTGCAAGCTGCTTCTCCTGTGGCTTTCCCATTAGTTCCCCTGCCCTATGAAAATCATTTGCGTTGCCAACCAGAAGGGTGGCATTGGTAAGAGTACCCTCATCACCGTGCTGGCGGGTGCGCTGGCCGCCGACTACTGCTACCGCGTGCTGGTGGTCGACGCGGACTCGCAGCAGACGCTGGCGGGTGTGCGCCTCACCAACGACCAGCCGAGCGTCGAGCTGGAGCGCGAAGCCGGTACGCTGGCCGAGCCGGCCTTCCCCTATGCCTTGGAATCGGTGGGTATGGGCCAGGTGTATGACCGGCTCGACGAAATCAGCGACGACTACGACGTGGTGTTTATTGACGTGCCGGGCCGTTCGGACGACACGGCCATGATTGACGTGCTCAGCGGCGCCAACGTGGTGCTCGTGCCGGTAGGGGCGTCAGATGCCGAACGACTGGCCACGATTTCCTTTATGCAGCTGCTGCAGGAGATTTCCCGGCTCTCGCGGGAGCAGGGGCTGGACTTCCAGTTCTTCGGCGTGCATTCGCACCGCACCAACCTGAAGGAGGAAAAGGACATGGACGAATTCACCGACGCCCTGGGGCTGCCGCGCCTGCAGGCCTCCCTGCGCCAGCTGGGCTGCTACAAGCGTCTATCCACCCGCTACAGCTACCTCAATCCGGCCTACCGCCGGGCCGTGGGGGCCGATGCCTCGGTAGAAGCCGAAGTACGCGCCCTGTGTGACGAACTGATTGCCCGCGCTGGGCTCACCGCTGAACTCGTATCGTAATGGCCAAGATTCAACGCCTGAAAATCTCCACGGACGAGAAGATGTCCATGTTGCGCGGGCAGCCGGGCCACATGCCGGCCGCGCCCGTAGCAGCCGAGCCCGCCACGGGCACTGCACCAGCTCCTGAGCCCACGCCCACGCCTGTACGTTCACCTGAACCAGCCGCGGTAGCGCCGCCGGTGATAGAGGCCGCGGCTCCAGCGCCGGCGCCTGTTGCTGTGGTAGCAACTCCTAAGCCAACTGCTCCAGCAACGCAGGCAGTAAAGCGGGGTAGGGGTCGCCCGCCAAAAGTAGAATCACCTGCTGCCGAAGTGGCTCCATCCGGGCTGCAGCCGTCGCTGATTCGCCTGGAAGGGGAAACGCAACGAGCCGCGCTGGCCTATATCCACGAGGAACTGATGCTCCACAGCCGCCGGGTATACCTGAAAGAGTTGGTTGACGAAGCGGTAAACTACTACCTACAGCACGGCCCGCCTGCCAAGGGCAAGTAGGGGAGGGGCAGTAGGGAAAAGCAGGAAGGAGCGAATTAATCGTTCTTTCCTGCTTTTTTATTTTTAAGAATGACCGAGCTATCCCACCGAAATCATCGCACGTTACTGTGCGGACCATAGCTGCTATAAAGACCTACTTGGCACCTCAGGCTTGTAAAGGAAGAACTTTTCGCCTTGCACGGCAACGCTTTCGCAGCTCAGGCGCACGAATGCCAAAGCCCCTACCTTCATCTTCAAAGGCTTTTCGCCAATTGTCACCATTCGTTGATGCTGCCCCCCGTGTAATTTCCATCCAATGGCCGTCAGGCTGCGAAGCTTCTCGGTGAAGCTGAATTCTGTGCGCGGAACATCCCCCGCTTCCAAAAACTCGAAGGTGTCCACCAACTCCCTTATCTCGTCCATCAAAGGGGCAATTTGTTCGAGTTCGGCAGCGGTTTCGAATTCTTCATGCGACTGGTTCAGCATATCCGCCCGCTCAATCACTTGCATCAACTGTCGGCCAGACGAGATTATGGGTAACTGAACAGGAGTCAGCGCCTCCAGTTTGGCTTTTTCGACAATATCCGGCCGTATAATTGGCAGGAGCTCGCCGACTACAGAGGCCAAGTTATCCTGCCATGTAATAGCAATTCGGTCTGCCAGTGGGGGAGAAAAGCTACGGACGTCTTGCGCCGTGACATCTTTCCAGATGGGCAGAATCACCTTATCCCCGCTAATCTCCTGCTGTGCTAACCCATTCAACTCACGGGTCGGGTAGTGTTTATTGAAAAAGTTAGGTGATAATACAACGATACCAAAACGGCTATGGGCAAGCCCTTCATCAATACGCTCCCTTAAACTGTCACCAACGCGCAACTCAAATTTATCCAGCCACACACGTACCCCTCGTCGGGCTAATTCAGTAGCCAGGGGCAAGGCTACAGATTCACGGTCTTCGGATGCATATGAGATAAATACATCCCATTGGGTAGTGGCAGTGGCCATAAAAGACTAGTTATGCGGAGAGAAATTAAATAGTAGCCAGCCTTAATCATTCAAGCTTGGGCGCGCATCTTGAGCAGCGGCAAACCACCAGGCAATGTTTTCAAGGAAGTTGCAAAAAGAATCCATGCACTCCTTGAGATGGCGCAGATTGATATGGTCAACGTTAGCTAACCGCTTTATGCCTTTCGTGTCAACAGGATATCGAAAGGCAGTTGCATCAGGGTCTACGCTGGAAAGCTCGGCAATAAAATGGTCAACCAAGGCAAATTCCCCTGGGTCTTCTTCCAACTCATTCCGCATTTTCCTCACCACAAGCCTAGCTACAGGCCATAGTTCGTTGAGCCTGTGGCCCCAAGGTTCTTTGCCTTCGCCTAACAAGGCATTGCCAACCGTGATTAGCTCCTTGAGTCGGAGTTCAATGTGCTGCCGGTACATGAATACAATTGGCCAAACTAGGATATCCTGATTTTGACCTGTTTCCATGACTTCGTTAATGAGAACATTCGCGGCGAGGCGGTATCCCTCGACAAGCCCATACATTCTATCAGACGACATGTTAAGGCATGCGTTGTTGGTCCAATCTGGACCACTTGTGAACAAGGAAGGGTAAGTAGCCATTTTAGGTTTTGCCGTGGTAAATCATTTCCTGACTGGATGAAGCGTCAATATCTTTAATCACTACCGCAATAACATCCTGAATGGGCAAATTCAGCAGGTTTGACACTTTGAGCAATTCTGCAACAGTTAGGCTTGAGGGGTCCTGCTCTCGCCTTTTTATCGTGCGATAAGTCATTTGGAGGTGCTCCATTAATTCCCTTTCTGTAAACCGGAAGCGGCCGTGGCGAAGCAGGTCACGAAAGGTTTGTGCGGGCAAGTCTTTGTCAACAGAATTCATAAGAGTAATTGATTGACGTTAGAGACTGGGCAAGCGGGTACCCCACCGCCCCCGGCCTCGCCCGGTACTGAGCGGGGCAACAAGGCCATGGGCTATTCGGGCACCTGCGCCAAAGCTGAGAAGTGCGGATTCTGCTCTGCCTCCTCGGCCAAGGTGCGCTCCTCCCATTCCGTAATCTGACGCATGATGTTGGTCAGCCAGCGGCCCAGCCGGGCGGGGTCTGACTCGGCTAGAATGCGGGCCGTAGCAGTGCGGCGCTGCTCGTCGCTGAAAGCGGGGTGCTCCATGAGCCGCGTAAGCTCGATGCGCTGCGTGGATACCACGACAGTCGTGAGCGTGGGCAGCGTTTCCTGCCCCAAGGTTACTAGGGGCAAAGTGGGTAGCACCGGACAGGGCAGCACGGCCCCGGTATCAACGGGCTGTGCAGTAGCGGGGGCAACTTCGGGCTCGTTGTTTACCTCCATAGCTGCTGGGCTTGCGCTGGGGGGGGTCGGCTCCGGGGCGCTGGGTCCGTTATCATCGCCGCCCGCGGTGCCCAGGATAAACTCAGCGGCCCGCTGCGCCCGGCTGGCGGCCTGCACCACCAGCTTTTTATCGCCGCGCAGCTGCTCCAGCCAAAACTGCAGGTAGGCAGCGGTATTTTCCAGCGTGGCGCTGGGGTCCAGCCCGGCGTGGCCACACAGGAAGGCTGCACCCATCTCGGCCGTCAGTTCCTCGCGGGCATAGCCGGCGCGGCCGCTCGGGCGTAAGGCCTCGGCCAGGTCGGGCCGGTCCAGGCGGCTGGCGTGGCCGGTGGCGTGGGTCAGTTCATGAAACAGCGTTGAATAGTAGGCTTCGCCGCTGACGAAGGTTTCCGGGCGGGGCACATTCACGAAGTCGGGGCCGGGGGCGTAGTAGGCTTGCCCGCCTCCATGCTCAATGCGGGGGCAGGTTGCCCAGTTTGCTACCAGGGCTTCGGCCGCGGCCAGGGGCTCGTGCGCGCGGTCTTTGGGCTGCTCAGGCAGAACAATGTCCACTCCTTCGACATCATCCACCGAAAAGACGGTGTAGTACTTGATAAAGGGCGTTTTCTCTTCCTCGCCGGTTTGCTTATCCGTGCGGGTCGTGACGTTGTAGTAAATCACGGGCATACCCTTGGCCCCTTTGCGGATGTTGCCGCCCAGCTCCTTGGCCTGCCGAAACGTGAGAAAAAACGGCGTACCGCCTACCAGGTGCAGCAAAAAAGCATTGATGCCGGTATAGGCCCGCCCACTGACGTAGTTGCGAGGCAGCCCGTAGGCGGCATGCCAGGGCTTGCGCCAAGCAATCTGGCCCGCTTCAAGGGCTGCAATCACCCGGTCGGTAACAATCTGGTACACGTCGGGGCGGGTGGTCGTTTGGGCGGCGGTGCTGGTTTGCTTTTTCATCGCTAAGTAGAGGCTAAGTGACTGTTTTAAAACCGTTTCCTTACTTATTAAACGCAAAAATGAGCTAATTCGTTGCTAAAAAGACAACAAAAACAGACTTATTGGCCATTATTTTACCTTGCCAAAACATTTCTCCCCCACTGCCCCTGGCGCCTGGCTCCTATACCCGCTTGCCGGAAAGGCCGGTAACAAAAGTGCCCGACAGGAAACCTATCGGGCACTTTCACCGCTTCGAAGAGCAGATTACTCGGGCTGGCCGAGTTCCTGCTTCAGGCATTCCAGCAGGCTCACACGGGAGGCTTCGCCGATTTGAATCAAGGGTGCTCCGTCGTTGAGGTAGAACAAGACCGGGTTGGCCTTGCTGACGGCTTGGCTCCAGGATTCATCGGAGAGGTCCGCCGGCAGGTGCAGCAGCGGCTGATACTCGTCGCGGATGAGTTGTAAAATCAGCCCTTTCATCGCGGGGCAAAAACTTGAAAATGGCCGGTGACCGGTAGATATCATAACAGGGGTAATGGCGTGGAAGAAAATGCAACGAGGTTCCGGGCCCGCCGCGTAGCGAGGCCCGGGAATAGACAGCCCTGCCCGTCGGCTATTAGCAAGCCGATGGCAGCCGCAGCAGCTGCGGGGGATGTTTACCAGAAAGTTGAATTAGCCTCGATGCGGACCCACGAACAGGGCCGGGCGCTCGGAAATCGGCAGCGGCCGCTGGGCAGCGGATGCCAGGGTCCGGCCTGCTCGCGGCAGGACGGACGGCGCGTAAGTAGATGTAAACCCTGTTTTCGCCAGCATGGTGAGCAGCTTGCTATGCCCGCAAAACTAAAGAATCAGACCATATTATCGGGGAATTTCCTCGGCAAGCCGACTACCTGCTACCGCTCGGGTCCGGCAGTGCGCTCGGCTAGGGCATTGACCCCTATGCCGCTAGGCGCCAGACGGTGCCGCTCGGCCCGGTCGGCGGAATGTTCGTGCAGCTGCGCGCCGGGCTGGCGGGCCACGTCATCGAGCGCAGCACTGGCTCGCGCCAGATTCGGTTGGTCGAGCCGGTAGCTGACTTCTATCTCGCTGTGGCGCTGGTGCGTGGCCGGGTCGGTGGCGCTACGCAGCGACCCCGTGTTCAGGCCGGCCTCGCGCAGCTGCTCGGCCACGGCTTCAGCCTGGCCGGTACTGCCCGGCCGGGGTTCGGGCTCGTCGATGCGAATAATGGCCGTCTTCGTCACTCCCGGAGGCGGGGCGGCAGCGGCCAGCTCGCGGCGCTCGGCCTGCTCGCCGGCATCTTCGCGCAGGGTTACCAGAGGAGACTTATCCAGCGCGTCCAGCGTCTGGCTGAGCTGACGCAGCCCGCCGGGGGTGGCGTGGGGATGATAGCGCACGTCCAGCTCGCTACGCAGCTGTCCACTGGTCGGGTCCGTTTCGGCTCGCAGCGCCACGTCGGCGCCGGCCTTACGCAGCAGCTCGCGCATCTGCTGGGCCTGGCTGGGCGTTGCCTCGTCGGCGGGGCTCGGTTCGGTTACCGTCAGCTGCACGGCGCGCTGCATGGCTGGGTTCCCGGTGGCGACAGCCACGGCCAGCGTGGTGGCCTGACGCTGCTGCTCCGCTTCCCGGCGCTGGGCATCCGGGCTCTGTGCGGCGGCGCGCTGTTCGGCCTGCTGCCGCTCGGCCTGTTCCTGACGAGCGCGCTCTTGGCGCTGCTGCTCCTTGGCCTGCTCGTCGACGCGGGCCTGCTTGGCCACTTGTTCGCGGGTCAGGCCCTGGCTCAACAGCTCCAGGTCCCGGTTAAAATCCTTACTGATGGCGTACTCGGTGCGAATGAAGTTCTCGGGTTGGCGACCGGGCTCGGCGGGTTGTCGCTCCAGTTGGTCGCGCTGCATTTCGCGCTGGGCGTGCAGGCTGCGCGCTAGCTCTTCCAGGGCATGGCTGTCGGCATTTGGCGCGACCAGGCGCACCACGGTTTCCTGCCGGCTGGCTCGCTGCACTTCCAGGTTCAGGGCCTCGTCGGCGAAAGGCCGCAGCTGCTGCACCTGCGCCGTGAGTTGGGCCAGGTGCTCGGTGCCCTCGGCGCGGGTAGCGTGGTGAAACTCCACGCGCAGGGCCGTGTGGTACTTGCCGGCAGCCGTGGCGTGCCATTCCACCGGGCGGGGTGCCTCGTCGTAGGCCACTTGGCCGTCGGCCACTTCGCGGGCGCGGCGCGGGGCCTGGAGTTCGTTGAGGTAATTGATGTTAAAGCGTCGGCCGGCCGCGTCGTTGTCGTTGGCCAGTACCACTTCTTTGGGCTCCTGCTTATCGATGAGCTTTTGAATCAGCTCCACCTGCCGCTCGGTGACGGTGCCGCTGGTGGCCACGTACAGCGTATTGGGCTGACCCTCGGCGCCGCGGTGGTGCAGCTGGTGGTAGCTCATGGCGTCCACCGGGCTCTCCGAGACGACCAGGCGCTGCACCGGAGTATCCTTGCCCTCGGTGGGGTGCGACACCCACACGCCTGTTTTGGGCAGCTGCAGCAGGTGCTTGTAGTCGTCGTTGCGCTGCTCCACGGTGGCAATGCCGTGCTCGTTGTAGAGCGGAAACGCCGTGTTGCGAAAATTCCCCTGCTGGCTGGTGAATACCCGTCCCTGAAAAGCCGGGCTGTCAATGGTCTCATCCGACAGGTGCCGGTGGTGTAAATAGCTGCGGTCGGTCAGGGCGGCATGGGTGCCCATGACGGCTGCCACCAAGCGGGCCCGCCGCTCCGCTTCGGTTTCCACTTCTGCCGGCTCACTGGGCTTGGGGGCGTAGGCGGCAGGAGCGGGCAGTAGGGGAGAAGTGGCTGCCTGCCAGCCTTGCTCAGGTTCACCCAGATACTGGCGTAGGGTCTGCCGCACCTGCCCCAGCGTCTGATTCTCGCGGGTTTTCACAAAGTCGATGATGGAGCCGGAGTCCCGGTCATCACCAGGGTTCAGGTACACCTGGTGGTCACCCTTGCGGGAGACAATGAGCATTTCTCCATCCTTTTCCAGTTGGTGCCACTGGCCCCGTGGTCCGGCCTTTTTCACGTCGTAGCCGTGGCGCTGGGTGGCGTAGTCAACCAGGTCGATGGATTGCTTGAAGCGGTCGAGCTCCTGGGGGTCGTTGTCGCGTGGGGAAGAATTTGAAGCGGGCATAAGCAGGAAAGGAAAGGGTATGCCGTAGCCGCACCCGCAGGAGTGGGCGTGGGGCGTAAATCAGGAAGTAGGAGGGAGGGGGCGCTAGCTGACCAGCTGCTCGTGGGCCGCCAGCTGCTCGCGCAGGGTGGCCAGCAGGGCAGCGTCGGCAAAGAGGTAGTGCTCGCAGAGCTGGCCGTCCACGTACAGGCGCACCAGCTCGGTGTCGAAGCCGAACACGCGCAGGTGCTTTTGCACCAGGCGGTATTCCTCGCGCTGCAGGCTACCCGTTTTCAGGCCCACGCTGGTGGTGTAAGGAAAGCCAAAGGCGGTGCAGGTGGCCCGCAGGCCCCCGTGGGGCAGGCTGCGCAGCCGCAACTGCACGTAGCGGCGGGCCTCGTCGTAGGTGATGGCCAGCGCGGGGTCGGGCAACTGGGGGCGCAGGGCGGCCGGGGAAGTAATGGATTTCGCCAGGCGGCGGGAAGCAACGGAAACGGGCATAGGGAAAAGAGCAACGTGGAGCGGGCAGGCTCCAGGGCCTTTCCGCTAGGTAGTAGGGGAGGTGGGTGACGCCGGAGCGTCAAAAGGCGGGTTGTCGAACAGGTTCAGCTCGGATTTGAAGCGGGCCAGGTTTTCCAGCGAGGTGAACATGAAAAAGTGCCGGCGCGACTGGTGCACGATGATGCGCAGCAGCTCGGTGGGAAACTGGAAGTGGGCCATCAGGCGCTGCAGCAGCACGGCCTGGGTTTCCTCCTCCAGCTTCTTGATTTCAATCAGCCGGGCGTAGTTGAACTTGTGCTCCTGAGCCCAGGGCTTGAGCTGCCCGTGCAGCAGGGTGTTGAGGCGGTGGCGGATATAGCGCAGAACTGTGGCATAGGAAACGATAAGGGCGGGGTCTGGAAAGCCCGCATTAACCGGCTCAAGGGGGGTGGAAGCCGGGGGGGTGGGAATGGAGGTGGTCATGCAGCAGCAATTAGAGGGCGCGCAAGGTAGCAAACCAGCCGGCCGCGTGCACAACTCACT
>NZ_JAGETY010000022.1 GCF_017571525.1 Hymenobacter sp. BT559
CACGACACCCTAGGGGCGTGGCGTGATAGAGAAGCTTCGACAAGCGCAGCCTGATGGGCTTTTAGGGTGATAGCCCTGGAAGCCATAGGGCCTTTACCCCAGATAGGCCATGTCCTCGGCGCTCAGCTCGATGCTAGCGGCGGCGAGGTTTTCGCGCAGGTGGGCCACCGACGAAGTACCGGGGATGGGCAGCAGCAGGGGCGACTTGTGCAGCAGCCAGGCGATGTTGAGCTGGGCCTCGGTCACGCCTTTTTGCTGGGCTAGCTCGGCGAGCTTGTTGCCGGCCTTGGGCAGGCCGTGCACCAGCGAGAAGAAGGGCACGAACGGAATGCCGTGCTGCTCGCACAGCGGCAGCACTTCGCCGCCGCGGGTTTCGCCGTGGCCGTCGTTTAGGGTGGTGCGCTGGGCGTAGCTGTACATGTTTTCCACGCTGGCTACGTCGCCCAGGGCCAGGGCAGCGGTCAGCTCCTCGGGGGTCACGTTGCTCACGCCCACGTGCTGGATTTTGCCTTCGCGCTGCATATCATACATGGCGCCCATCGACTCCTCGAACGGCACCGCGGCGCCCGGCATCACCCGGAAGTGCACCAGCTGCACGGCCTCTTGCTTGAGGGTGCGCAGATTGCGCTCGATGCTCTGGCGCAGCTGCTCGGGCCGGTTGAAGGGCGGCCAGCTTTTGTCGGCGGGGTTGCGGGTGGCGCCCACCTTGGTGCAGATTACCAAGTCCTTGGCATAGGGATAGAGTGCCTCGGCAATGAGCCGGTTGGTGATGTCGTCGCCGTAGTAGTCGGCCGTATCGATGAAGTTGACACCGTTGGCGATGGCCGTTTTCAGCACTTCCAAGGCCTGCGGCCGGTCGGCAGGCTCGCCCCAGATGCCGGGGCCGGTGAGGCGCATGGCGCCGTAGCCCAGGCGGTTGACGGTGAGCGGCTGGGCCGACTTGGGAGCAATGGTTAGGGTTGACATAAACGAAAGCTTGGGTGGAAAATGAAACGCTGGGGTTATCTGTCGGCTAGGGCCTGGCTGGCCGCGCCGAGCGGCACAAAGGTCTGCGGCATCTTAGCCAGGCTACTGGTGAATACTTCACCTTTTTGCCAGCTCAGCGCCGGCCAGCTACCAGGGACTGATACCAGTTTCGGGGTTATTATCGTCGCTGAAAAACTGGCTTGTGGGGCCATCGGGGCCTAGCACGGCGGCCTTTACTACGCGGGCTGCTGCATCCTGTACGCTGCCGGGGCCGCTGTGGTGGTTGAAATCGGTGGCAGTGTAGCCGGGGTCCACGGCGTTTACCTTGAAGGGCGTGTCGCGCAGCTCGTAGGCCAGCATGATGGTGTAGGCGTTCAGGGCCGCTTTGGAGGGCTGGTAAGCAGCACCTTTCACGGGGTAGTATTTCCAGCTAGGGTCGGTGTGCAGCGTGAGTGAGCCCAGGCCCGACGTGACGTTGACAATGCGCGGCGCGGGCGACTTGCGCAGCAGGTCAAGAAAGGCCTGGGTCACCTCAATTACCCCAAACACGTTGGTATCAAACACCTCCCGGATGGTGCTGAGGCTGGTGCTCGTGGCGGGCTGCGCCATGCCGCCCAAGATGCCGGCATTGTTGATGAGCACGTCGAGCACGTCCGTTTTCTGGCCCAGAGCCGCGCGGGCGGCGGCAATGGAGTCGCTGTCGGTTACGTCGAGCTGAAGCGGCTCGACCTGCGCGAGGCCCTCGGCCTTCAGTTGGTCAGCGGCCTGCTGGCCGTTGTGGGCGTCGCGGCTGCCCAGGTACACATAGTAGCCCTGCTGCAGGAGCTGGCGGGCGGCTTCGAAGCCGATGCTTTTGTTGGCGCCGGTGATGAGTGCTTTTTTCATGGCTGTTAAAAATCAAGTGATTAACAGCACAAAATTACCGGGCCCTAGCGGGGCGGCTGGCACCCATTTCGCGGTACTACTGGTACATTTTGCGGATGCTGGCCCGGTACTCGGCCGGAGTCAGGCCGGTTTCGCGCTTGAAAAAGCGGTTGAAATACGAGGGCTCCGAAAAGCCCAGGTCGAAGGCGATTTCCTTGAGCGCCTGGGGGGTGTAGAACAGCAGGCGCTTGGCCTCCAGCACCAGCCGCTCGTGCAGGTGCTTGATGGCCGACTTGCCGCTCTGCGCCTTCACCACCTCGCTCAGGTGCCCCGCCGAAATGTGCAGCAGCTCGGCGTAGGCGCCTACCTCGTGCAGCTCGCGAAAGTTGTCCTCGATATGCGCCTGATACGCTTTCAGCAGGCGCTGGTCGGCCGAGGGCTCGCCGCCCGGAAACTGCTCGGTGTAGAGCCGGCTCAGGTAGGTGAGCAGCACCAGCAGGTAGGCGCTCAGCATCTGGTGCTGCCACTCGCCGGGGCGCTGGTGCTCGGCTTCGAGCTTGGCCAGCAGGTCGTCTACGATGGCCTCGTCGGCCGGCGTCAGCAGCAGCTCGTGCCCGTGGTGCGGGTTCTGGATGAGCGGCAGGTGGCGCAGGGCCGCGTTTTGCTGCAAGGCCAGAAACTCGTTCGTGAATTGAAGCCGGGTGCCCCAAAACGGCGTCGGCTCCTCCTTCACCAGCATCTGGCTAGGGCTCGAAAAGTACAGCGCGTGGTCCTGGCGCACGTAGGGCACGGCATCGACCCAGTGCCGGCCGCGGGTGTGCTTCGTAAACACGAGCATGTAATAGGCCTTGCGGTGCGGCAGCAGCACGTCGGCCTCGTAGGGCAGCTCGCCTTCCGAGCGCACAATAGAGAAGAAGCTGCTCCCGGTCAGCTCGTCGGGCTCAAACGGGTATATCGGAACCGGCGGCCGGCTGGTGAGCGTCTGCATACCCCAAATTTACGGGCGATTGCAGCGTCCGTTAGCTTACCCGGCTAGTCGAAGAGGTAGCGGCCGGGGCGCAGGGGCTGGGCGGGCAGCGATTCGCCGGCCAGTTCGAGCAGCGTTGTTTCTATCATATAGCTCATGGCATTCAAGGCCAGCGAGTTGGCGCCCAGCCCGAAGGGCTCCTCCAGCTCGCGCATAATGGCATCGAGCGCCATGAAGGTGTAGCCCACAAACACCACGATGAGCGGCGTGAGCCAACCCAGGCTATCGACCAGGCCGAAGGGCAGCAGAAAACAGTAGAGGTACACCGTGCGGTGCAGTATCACGCTGTAGGTGTAGGGGATGGGGGTACCGGCCAGGCGCTCGCAGCCCCCCACGATGTCGGACAATTGGTTGAAATTGTGGTCGAATGCCAGCTGGGTGGTGGTATCGAGCTGGGCATTTTCGCGGGCCTGCTGCACCCAGCGCCCCATTTCCAGCAAGAGCCGCAAGGGTTGGTAGGTGGCCGCCTGCACCGCCTGCGCCAGTGGCGCGGGCAGCAGCCGGGCCAGGTCGGGGGCCGCGTCGGTGTGGCGCAGCTGGTGCTTGAGGGTGTAGGTGAAGGCGATAAGCAGCCGCACAAAGTGCACGCTTGCCTCGGTTGGCTGGGGGTAGGCGCCCAGCGTGAGGGCCTGCCGCGCCAGCGACCGCGTGGTATTCAGCAGCGCCCCCCAAAGCTTGCGCCCCTCCCAGAAACGGTCGTAGCTGGCATTGTTGTAAAAGCCCAGGAAGATGGCCAGCGTGACCCCAAACAAGGTAAACGGCGCGGCCGTGAGCGGCACTTTGTAGTGCAGCACCTGCCCGTGCAGCAGCACTACCCCCACCGACAGCCCAAACAACACCCCTAGCCGCGGCAAAATCTGGGGCAGCACCGAGCCGTGCCACACAAAGAGCAGCCGCCACCAATTGCTTTTATCTCGAATAATCATGGCCCCTGATACGGACCAGCGCCCTAAAAGTAACCGCCCCGTGGGGGCATCGTCAAGCCACCACCTGGCCCACCGGCCCGCAGGGGCACTCGGCCTAGCCGGCGCCAAAGGCGCCCCCCATGCCACCTATCTCCACAATGCTCCTAGTGCCGGGCGCAAGCGAAACTACCGGCTCGCCTTACTTCTGCGGGGTTTTAGCGGCCTCCTGCGCCTTGGCCTTGTCGGCGGCTTTTTTGGCGTTTGCCGCGTCTACGTAGGCTTTAAACAGCTCGCGCCAGTTGCGGCCGTGGGTGTTCAGGTACTCCTCGTTCTTGGATTTATAGATTTCAAAAACCGCTGATATCTCTTTCATATTCTTGAAATCGACGGCCTGCTCCCGCGCCTGCTTCAGGTTGGTCAGTATCACCTGCTCTTCCGTGGGCGTCAGGTTGGGCACGATGGCCTTGTAGCCATTCAGCGTAAACGCCACTTTGCCAATGGTGTATTTATCCAGCACGGCCTCGACCTGCTCGGGCGTCAGCTGCTGGCGCAGGCCGCTCATCAGGTTTTCGTGAATGGCTTTCGGCATGGCCGACACGGCGATAAGCTGCCGGTCCATGGTGCTGAGCGGCTTGCCGGTAGTGGGGTTGATGCCAGCGGGCGTTTCCGTGTACGGGTGCGCGTTGCTGTACGCCCGAATGGCGCGCAGGTGCGTGGCAATTACCTGCTGCACGGCGGCCGCCTTCTTGGCGTCGTTTAGTTGGAGCGAGGCTACCCAGTCGGCCGCTTTTTTGTCTGCCTCTTGGTCAGCGGCGGCTTTCGCGTCCGCGCTCATGGGCGGGGCGGCGGCCGAGCTGGCCGGGGCCTGGCCGTAGGCGGCCGAAGTAGCCCATAAGCCCAGGCCTACTACCCCGGCGGCTGTTTTGAAATAGCTGCTCATACCTGTATCAACGTGTGCTGGCTATGAGGAAAGCCACCGAACTAAGCGCCTCCCGGGCGCCCAAGATACAAGCTTCGTTCAGCCCCTACCCCCTCTAAACACGCCAGCCGCTACCAAAGCGGCAGCGGCTGGGTGATGAATAGCCCGACCTAGGGCAAGCTAGTGCCTGCGAGTCTGCGTGGTTTGGGAGTGGGTGGTCGTTTTCTCTTCTGTTACTACGCTGGGGTGGTCGCCGGCGCTTTTTTGCACAGCATCGGCTTGCTTTTCCAGGTCTTCCGCCTTGGTCTCGGCATTAGCCCGCACTTGCTTGGCGTCGGCACGGGCGCGCTCAGCGTCGGCATCAGCCTGCGCTTTGTCGGCGTCTTTGTGCGCGTTATCAGCCTCGCGCTGCTTCTCCTCTGCTTGATTGCAGCCGCCCAGCAGCAGGCCAGCGGCAAGAATATACATGAAACGGTTAGCCATGGTGTTTTGAGAGTGAAGGTGAACAGGTAGTATTTCTACGCGCCCGCCAGCTAAAATGTTAACAGCCAAAACGTGGCTCAATAGCCTTCAGGCCGGCCTCGCCCTATCCTCTTGTTACCAGCCAACGCTAAGGCCACAATCAATATAAGATTGCCCACTTACTCACCCCGAAAACACGCCAGCCGCTACCAAGGCAGCAGCTGGTGGATAGTGAAATGGGTCAGGTATCCTCCGCAGGGTTCAGCCTGAATGCGGGGACAACATGATATTGTGTTTGTATATCACGCCTACCCCATCTTAGGCAAGTACCGGGCTAGCCGTAGCCGCGGCGGTCGTTTTGCCTACCCGGCCCAGGTGCGTATCCTGAAAGCCGGTGGAATACTTGAGGCCGTAGCCGAGTAGCCGGTCGAAGGCGCTGTGAAACAGCAGTACCGTGCCCACCAGCACCAGCACGGGCTGCCCCAGCACCCAGCCTGCCACGGCGATGGCCAGGGCTTTGTGGTGCGCCAGGTTGTAGCTGGCGGCGCCCACGCGCGGGCCGGCCAGGTAGCCCAGCATGCTCAGGTCGGGCAGCAGGAAGGTGGCCGGCAGCACCCACCAGGCATAGGGCAAGTGGGCAAATACAAATACAGCCAGCAGCAGCTGGGCGAGCTCTTCGAGTTTCAGCAGCGATTTCATGGGCCTAGCGGGGGTTTTGATTGGTGAATTTCAATACCCAAAATTCCGGCGGCCGCTAGCCCCCCAACGATAACAAAAGATAAGAAAACCAGCGCCCCGCGGCTAGTGCCCCCGCGCCACCCGCGCCCGAATGCGGCTCAGCGACACCGGCGTGATGCCGAGGTAATTGGCCACCAGGTGCTGCGGCACCCGCTCCAGAATCTTGGTTTTGCCGCTGGCCAGCAGCGCCCGGTAGCGCTCCTCGGGCGAGAGCATAAGCTGCTCGACGAGGCGGGCATCGGTGCCCAGCAGGTGGTACTCGGCCAGCACCCGCCCAAACCGCTCGTAGGCCGGGCACTCGTCGTAGAGCCGCCGCAGCACCGCGTAGTCAAACACCACCAGGTCGGTATCGGTCAGGGCCTGAATGTTGAGCTGGCTCGGCTGGCCCGTCAGGCAGCTCGCGTAGTCGGCCAGCAGGTGGTTTTCGAAGAAGAAGTACGTGGTGCGCTCCTCGCCATCGGGCCGCAGGTAGTACAGGCGGCAGGCTCCATGGAGCAGCAGGGCTACTTCGGGCCGGTAGCCGCCGGCCTGCACAAAGTGCTGGCCCCGCGCCAGGTGGCACGGGCGCACGGCCCCGGCCAGTAGCAGCCACTCGGCCTCCGTAAGGGTGGGCACGAAGCGGCGCAGGTAAGCAAACAACGGGTGCATGGGCAGGCAGCACTAAACGATGCACCAAAGCTAGTACTTGCTTCAATCAGCTAGCCCCAAAAACACGCCAACCGCTACCGGGGCGGCAGCGGCTGGGAAACTCGGGAATCAGATACGGACTAAGCAGCCTGCCGCCACGGCTGCACTATGGCGGCTACTTCAGCGGCGGGCAGTGTTAAGACGGCTTGCGTGTGCCCATCAAGACCAATGAACTCAACTTCGTAGGCTTCGCCTTGGGCGTGCACTAGCACGACAGTACCCAATGCGCCAGCCGCCAGGCCGCATTCCGGATGGGCTTTTTGCAGTTGCACGGTATCTAGTTCGGCGAAGGGTTTCATTAACGCTGAACACTAGGAGGCTTGTTTGTACTCGGCGCTTGCGGGCAGCTTGCCTATCTTTTTCAAATAGACAAACAACTCTCGCTTCGTCAGTGGCCCGCTGATGCGGCCGGCCTCCCATTCTTCGGGGGTTTTCCCATTCATTGAGAGGTTATTCGGTTTCTTCGGCGAGTCGTCGGAGGATAACGTCTTGGATGGTTTCATAACTAGGGAGGTTTACATCATCGACAACGAGCTGCTGCCCGGTGATGGTAAAAATAACGGAAATAAACTTGCGGCGGTTCGTGTAGCCCGTTACCTCAATTTGCCCATTGGCTTGCAGGTAGGTTTGGGCACGTTCCGATACTTCTATCAAGTCGGTTATCTCGTCTAGCTCAATGCTGACGCTGTGTAACCAATTCAAATTGAGCTTACCGAAGTCAATATCGTAGTTCGTGAACATATCGCAAAGCTACTACGCAGCTAGCCCGCCGAAGCCGAGGTTTCCAAGCGGCTAGGGTACCACCTGCACCCCGCCCGCTCCCCCAAAAACACGCCAGCCGCTACCGGGGGCGGCAGCGGCTGGGGAGGCATCATAAGTCAGAAGGCTAAATAGTAGTTAACCTATCGAAAAGGTTTATTAAATCCCCTTCCGTTTCTACACCCCTTGTAGTTTCCTCGTGAATCTTCCTAGAATAGAAAGGCTTCACTTCAGCAGCTATCGCGTCGGGGCTCCTAGAACACACTGTAAGAGATGTTCCATTTCTATTGAAGTTTCGAGCAATCAGTTTTTTAATATGGGGTTCTGCCTCCATCGAATTACCTAGTATTACTAAGTTATCATACTTCGAGAGACAGGTTCCAAGAAGGTCGAAATACTCTGAAAGAACATTGTCATTTCTGACAATTTCTTCTTTCATCTTAGGGTTATTGAACACCATAACAGGCTCCTCATTATCGAAGCCATCTCGCTTTTTATATGTGCGCCCGTAGATTTTAGAGAACTTGTAAGACCCATGCAAATGAGCTAGAATTAGCTTGTTGCCATGAGTATATTCTGGAACCATCTCTAATGTGCTCAGCGGACCAGACTTTGCAAACCCATCACTGAACATAAATCCACCACGAGGCCACGTTGTCAGAGTGTCCAAGATACCATCATAGTTTGTAGTGAAAATACTAACCTTAGAGAGGTTTTTATCCCGAATCATTTGCTCTAATTCAGTTGTAAGATTCGGAAAGTAGGTTCTTACACGACCATAAGCAGCACTGTTCTCATGCTCTTGAAATTCCTTCGCTATCTCCCTAATTTTATTTAGCAGGAAGCCACTAAATACCGTGTTAAGTTTTGCTATGTCTTCTTTAGGCAGGATTTTTTCAAAGCCATCCATGCTCGAAAACAGGTTGATAACTGTATAAATCAACCTTATCAAATCCTCGTCAGATATTTTGATACCTTTTTCAGCAAAATGCTCGTGAAAAGCTTTAAAAGCATCGTCAAACTTCTTCCACAGAGCTGTAATAGCCCGAATGCTATCGGCTGTCTCTCTTTTAGTTAGAATCTGCTTTGCAGTTAGGTCGCGAGTAGGTATTTTGCGGATGATATCTTCAACAAGATAATTAAATCCGTTACCAACAATGAACGCGATACTCATTCTTTAGTGAATTTAAGGCCATAGAAAAGGCGTGTTGATAACACGCCTTTTCTTTTATTTACTACGATTTACTTACGACCCGCATGCCTCGCAGGCATCCGGATTATCGAGCGAGCAGGCCATGTCGCTTTGGTTCTGGGCGACGTCGGCGTACATGGGCTCCAGGGTTTCGGCGGCTTGCTTTTCCACCGTAAACTTGATGGCGTCGGCGGCGGCTTTGGTGCGCAGGTAGTACATGCCGGTTTTGAGGCCGCGCTTCCAGCTGTGGAAGTGCATGCTGGTGAGCTTGCCAAAGTTGGGGTTCTGCACGTGCAGGTTCAGGCTCTGGCTCTGGCAGATGTAGGCGCCCCGGTCGGCGGCCATGTCGATGATGGTGCGCTGCGAAATCTCCCACACCGTCTTGTACAGGTCCTTGATGTGCTGCGGCACGCGGGCAATGCCCTGCACCGAGCCATTGGCCGCGATGATGTCCTGCTTCATCTGCTCGTTCCAGAGGCCCAGCTTCACCAGGTCCTTCAGCAGGTGCTTGTTCACCACCATAAACTCACCGCTGAGCACACGCCGCACATAAATGTTGCTGGTGTAGGGCTCAAACGACTCGTTGTTGCCCAGAATCTGGGCGGTGCTGGCGGTAGGCATAGGGGCTACCAGCAGCGAGTTGCGCACACCGTGCTCCACTACCTGGCCACGCAGCGTGTCCCAGTCCCAGCGGCCAGACTTGGGCGTTACGCCCCAGAGGTCAAACTGGAACTTACCCTCGCTCAGGGGCGAGCCGGGGAAGGTTTCGTAGGCGCCATCCTTGATGGCGAGGTCCTTCGAGGCCGTCATGGCCGCGAAGTAAATCGTCTCGAAGATGTCCTCGTTCAGGCCCTTGGCTTCGTCGCTCTCGAAGGGCATGCGCAGGGCAATAAACGTATCGGCTAGGCCCTGCACGCCCAGCCCGATGGGGCGGTGGCGGAAGTTGGAGCGCTCGGTTTCGGGCACCGGATAGTAGTTCACGTCGATTACCTTGTTGAGGTTCAAGGTAGTCTGGTAGGTTATCTCGAACAGCTTATCGTGGTCGAAGCGCAGGTTGCCGTGGCTGTCTTCCACGAGGTAGCGGGGCAGCGCCAGCGAGGCGAGGTTGCACACCGCAATCTCGTCCTTGTCGGTGTACTCCATAATCTCGGTGCAGAGGTTGCTGCTCTTAATCGTGCCGAGGTTCTGCTGGTTGCTCTTGCCATTGGCGGCGTCCTTGAAGAGCATGTAGGGCGTGCCCGTCTCGGTCTGGCTTTCCAGGATGTGGAACCACAGCTCCTGCGCCTTGATGGTCTTGCGGCCACGGCCTTCGCGCTCGTACTTGGTGTAGAGCTTCTCAAACTCGGGGCCCCAGGTGGTGTCGAGGCCGGGGCACTCGTGGGGGCACATCAGCGTCCAGTCGCCGTTGGCTTCCACGCGCTTCATGAACAAGTCGGGCGTCCAGAGGGCGTAAAACAAGTCGCGGGCGCGCATTTCCTCTTTGCCGTGGTTCTTCTTCAAGTCCAGGAATTCGAAAATGTCAGCGTGCCAAGGCTCCAGGTAAATGGCGAAGGCGCCCTTGCGCTTGCCGCCGCCCTGGTCCACGTAGCGGGCCGTGTCGTTGAATACCTTCAGCATCGGCACCAGGCCGTTGGAGTTGCCGTTGGTGCCCTTGATGTAAGAGCCCGTGGCGCGCACGTTGTGCACGGCCAGCCCAATGCCGCCCGCGCTCTGCGAAATCAGCGCGCAGTCCTTCAGCGTCTCGTAGATGCCCTCAATCGAGTCGTCCTTCACCGTGAGCAGGAAGCACGAAGACATCTGCGGCTTGGGCGTGCCGGCGTTGAACAAGGTCGGCGTGGCGTGGGTCATCCAGCGCTCGCTCATCATGTTGTAGGTCTTGATGGCCGAGTCGATGTCGTCCTTGTGGATGCCCACCGACACGCGCATCAGCATGTGCTGGGGCCGCTCCACCACCTTGCCATCGAGGCGCAGCAAGTACGAGCGCTCCAGGGTCTTGAAGCCGAAGAAGTCGTAGTTGTAGTCGCGGTCGTAGATAATGGCCGAGTCCAGGGTGTGCGCGTGCTTGTGAATCACCTCCCACACGTCCTTGGCAATCAGCGAGGCGTTGTCGCCATTCTTGGGGTCCTCGTAGGTGTAGAGGCGCTTCATGGTGCTCGAAAACGACTTCGAGGTCACCTTGTGCAGGTTGCTCACCGCGATGCGGGCCGCCAGGATGGCGTAGTCCGGGTGCCGGGTGGTCAGCGAAGCGGCCGTCTCGGCCGCCAGGTTGTCGAGCTCGACGGTCGTCACGCCATCATAGATGCCGTCGATGACCTTCTTGGCCACCTCAATCGGCGACACGAAATTTTGATTAAGCCCGTAGCAAAGTTTTTCGATGCGGGCGGTGACTTTGTCGAACTTGACCGACTCGCGGCGGCCATCGCGTTTGATTACAAGCATGTTATAACGGGAGCTGGGGTGAGCGGAGAATACTAATGTAGCTAGCCTCACTATCGAAGCCGCGGTGCTTTAAAGCCGGAAATTAGTTCCCTTGTTTGGGAGTGCAAAGGGAAAACTTTAGAAGTTTTCCACATAGCCTGAAAATGAGGCTGCCCGGCCGTTTTTTGCGAAAACAGCCGGGCAGCCAAGCCGTGCGCTAAGCTTTTTTTGCGTATATCCAGTGGCCTCTCTTAGTGGTGGCAGGCTAGCAGACAGGCGCTAGCCCCTAGTGCCGACACGGCACCTGTTACCAGCGCCGCGCTAGTCACGAGCGGCCCAAAGGCTTTACAAAAGCAGCTTTGAAAAAGCCGTTTGCCATTCACTACCAGCCGGCGGCAGAAGACGCGGGGCGTCCGGCTAGGGGCAACCTGACCGGGCCAACATCATTGGGTTGGTGCAGAAGTCATGAGCGGGCAGGATGGTAGTCAAACCAACGGCAGCAGCCGCTTGTACATACTGCACTGCCCAAAAAGTCATCCCGCTTATGTCCGACGCCCGTCCGCCCCTCCCGCCGTTCACCTTCGAAACCGCCACCCAAAAAGCGCGCTTGGCCGAAGACGCCTGGAACTCGCGCGACCCCGCCCGCGTGGCCCTGGCCTACACCGAGGCCAGCCAGTGGCGCAATCGTAGCGAGTTTTTCAGCGGCCGCGAAGCCATTGAGCAGTTCCTCACCCGCAAGTGGCAGAAGGAGCACGCGTACCGCCTCATCAAGGAATTATGGGGCTTCCACGAAAACCGCATTGCGGTGCGCTTCCAGTACGAGTACCACGACGCAGCCGGCCAGTGGTTCCGCGCCTACGGCAATGAGCAGTGGGAATTTGACGCGCTAGGCCTCATGCAGCGCCGCGAAGCCAGCATCAACGATGTGGCCATTGCGGAGAGCGAGCGCAAGTTTCACTGGCCGCTAGGGCCGCGCCCAGCTGAGCACCCGGGGCTGACGGAGCTGGGGATGTAGCGCTCCCGCCAGAACGTTAATACATTCCCACAAAAAAGCCCTGACTTCCAAAAGAAGTCAGGGCTTTTTCTAACTGGTAGTAAACCTTAAAAATCCTCGTCGAGCGAGAACATATTGTCGGCGCGCTCGGTCATTACGCCGGCTTTCTGGTACTCGGCCACGCGCTTCTCGAAGAAGTTGGTTTTGCCCTGCACCGAAATCATTTCCATAAAATCGAAGGGGTTGCTGGCGTTGTAAATCTTGCTGCACCCTAGCGACACGAGCAGGCGGTCGGCCACAAACTCAATGTACTGGCTCATGGTGCGGGCGTTCATGCCGATGAGGCTGACGGGCAGCGCGTCGGTCACGAACTCCTGCTCAATGGTCACCGCATCGCGGATGATTTCCTGCACGCGGGCTTCGGGCAGCTTGTTTTGCAGGTAGCTATAAAGCAGGCAGGCAAAGTCGCAGTGCAGCCCCTCATCGCGCGAAATCAGCTCGTTAGAGAAGGTCAGGCCCGGCATCAGGCCACGCTTCTTGAGCCAGAAGATGGAGCAGAACGAGCCCGAGAAGAAGATGCCTTCCACGGCCGCAAAGGCAATGAGGCGCTCGGCGAAGTTCTCGGAGTTAATCCACGTCAACGCCCACTGGCCCTTGCGCTGCACGGCCGGCACGGTTTCAAGGGCATTAAAGAGGTAGTCCTTCTCCTTGGGGTCTTTGATGTAGGTATCAATCAGCAGCGAATAGGTCTCGCTGTGAATGTTTTCCATCATAATCTGGAAGCCGTAGAAGCAGCGCGCCTCGGGCATCTGCACTTCCTGCATGAAGTTGATGGCCAGGTTCTCGTTCACGATGCCATCGCTGGCCGCGAAGAAGGCCAGCACGTGCTTGATGAAGTGGCGCTCGTTGTCGTTCAGGCCGTTCCAGTCTTTCTGGTCCTGCGAGAGGTCGATTTCCTCGGCTGTCCAGAACGAAGCTTCCGCCTTCTTGTAGAACTCCCACACCTGCGGGTTCTGGATGGGGAAGAGGACAAACCGGTTGGGGTTTTCGGCGAGTAGAGGCTCCATAAAACGTAACGGATTTCGGGATTGACGAAGTGACGAGCTAGCGAGCTAACCAAAAGGGCTAGCGGTTGTTCGGTTCCGGTCCGGCCGGTCTTCAAAGATAGCCGCGCAACCCCCTAGCCGAAAATGCCGTTTACCCTTGCCGGCTCTGAAAGCTAAGCCAGCTTACTCTGAGTAGCGCATGAAGTAATTGGGGCGAAACGACCGATTTTTAGCTACTTATCCACATTTTTTCTGTTGATAACATCGTTTGTCCACATAAAAGGGGCCGTTATCCGCATCATCTTGCTTTCAGGCACTTAGCCTCTTCCACAAAAAAACTGCTTGAAGCAGGGCTATTTTTTGCCCAGTGGATGATGATTAATGACTTAGGTTTGGTTTTACCGAAAAGGCGCCGTACTTTTGCGTTCCCTTTTGAGAAACCTCCAGCGGAAATAAGATGTACGCCATTGTTAATATCGCCGGCCAACAGACTAAGGTTGAGGCTAATAAATTTGTTTACGCCCAGCGTCTGGCCGGTAATGTCGGCGACTCGGTAGAGCTGGGCAACGCCCTGCTGACCGATGACAACGGCACCATCAGCGTAGGCGCTCCTACCCTGGACGTAGCCGTGAAAGGCACTATCGTAGCCCATGTGCAGGGCGACAAAGTGCTGGTGTTCAAGAAGAAGCGCCGTAAGGGCTACAAGAAGCTGAATGGCCACCGCCAGCAGTTTACCAAAGTTCTGATTAACAGCATCGGCTAGTAATTTTGAAGGGTGAGTGTTGAGTTTTGAGTGTGCTACTAGTAACTCAACCTTATTCATTCAACATTTAAAATTCAGCATTCAAAATTTAATATACCATGGCACACAAAAAAGGCGTAGGCTCGTCTAACAACGGCCGTGAATCGCATAGCAAACGCCTCGGCGTGAAAATCTTCGGTGGGCAGTCGCTCATCGCTGGCAACATCATCGTGCGTCAGCGTGGCACCAAGCACCACCCTGGCACCAACGTAGGCATCGGCAAAGACCACACGCTGTTTGCGCTGGTTGATGGCACCGTGCAGTTCAAAATTGGCCGCGGTGACCGTTCGTTCGTGTCGGTAGTGCCCGCTGCTACTGAAGCCGCTGCCGCTTAATTGCTACACCGCTGCTTACCAGCTTGAAAAAGGCTGCTCCTTCCCGGAGCAGCCTTTTTTGTGTTGTCAGCGAGTATCAGTAGCACGGCAGCGCTAAAGTCCGAAGAAAAGCCGGATGGTAGCCTGCCCACCCACATTCCAGCGGCTAGCAGGGCGCTCGAAGTTGTAGTAGGCAGGGGCTAGCACACCGGCGCCAGCGCTTAGGTCGTACCAGGAATGGCCCCGTAGGCGGTGCTGCACGCCCCACAGCGCATACACGCCCGGTGTGAGCACGGCCGGCGTCGTGCGCCGGCGACCGCTCCCGCTGGTCGTTACCCAACGGGCATCGGTGAGCTGCTCCCACTCGGCGCTGCCCTCTAGTGCCAGGTAGCGGCCGAAGGGTGAGGCAGTGCGCGCTGCGTGCCCATAATAATAGCGCACCCCGAGCGCCACGCCCGCGGCTGTTACGGCATTGGCCTGGGCACCCCGACGGCGCCCGCTGCTGGAGCTAGCCGACAGGTCTGTTTCGAGCTGGGTGTAGAAGCCCAGGCGCGGCGCTACCCGAAACTCGGCCCCTAGTGAGAGCGGCAGCAAAAACTGCCACGACTTGCTATCGTGCGCGTAGCGAAAATGGGTGAGGCGCAGGCCGGCTTTAAAGAGCAGCGGGTGCGGGTGCCGCACCGAATCGGGGGCTAGCTGCTGCGCGTGGACAGCGCCCGCCGCCAACAAGCCAGCACCTAGTAACAGGCCTTTAAGAAAGTAGCGTTGGGGCATAAGCTATAAGTTTTACGACTGAAAATCAGCACTAAGCTACTGACGGCTAGCCGAAAAACAGCGGCCCCTCCCGGCTTATTATTTGAGTTGGCTCGCTAGCTCGTTGAGCGCTTGGCTAACCTGTGCGGCGTGACTCACAATAAGAAAATGCCCCGCGCCGGGCACGACATAGTCGATGGGGGCCGCCCCGGCGGGCAGGAGCCGGTCGCGCGTGCCATGCAGGCGCACCGCGCCGGGCAAGCCCGGTCCCTGCCAAGCCAACAGTTGCCCGGTAGCCCAACTGGCGAAAACGGGGTCGGTGTCGCGCAATATCTGGTGTAGCAGGCGATACTCGGTGCCACCCCTTGCCCCGAAAAACCATTGGGCCAGCCGCGGCAGGCAGCTTATTAAGCCAAACGGCACCAGCCGGTGCAGCCCAGCCGCGCCCGCTAGCCGCAGCACCGGCGCCAGCTCATGCGGGCCCCCGAGGCTGGAAATGAGCACTACCCGGGCCATGGGCCTCAGCCGGGCTATTTCCTGGGCCAGCAGCCCGCCAAACGATACGCCCACCAGCCAGCAGGACTCGGCTAGGGGCACCGACTCGGCCAGTCGGGCGGCGTAGTGCATCAGCGGCTCGGTAGGCGACTGTGGAGCCAGCCAGTTTAAGATGTGAACGGTGCCGTGCAGCCGCAAGCGCCGAAAAACGCGCTCATCGGCCCCTAGCCCCGGAATGAGGTACCACATTTTCAATGGTTAATTTAGTAATGCTTAATGACATACCAGCTCAACGCACTTAATTAACCATTGACCATTAATAACTTAACTATTAGAATCAGGGGGCTAGCCGGGCGTAGATGCCTTCGAGGTAGAAGATGTTGTGCGGCTGGGGGTCGTCGGCTTCGTCGGCATCGGCCGGGAAGGTGACGGCCAGCTTGAGCGCCACGCCGGGCAGCGGTACGGGTGGGCTGTCCTCGGTGGTATATTCGAGCAAGCAGGGCCACTGCTCGGTGGTGGCCAGGGCGTCGGCTACTTCTTCGGCCAAGGCCTCGGCGCGGTCGCCGGCCACGCGCAGCAGCGTGTCGAGGGCCTGGAAGGGCAGGCCGAGGTGGAAGAAATGGTCGTCGTCATCACGAAACGTAGTGGCCCAGATGGTTACGTCGTCGGTATTGTCGAAGACGATGGCCGTGAGCTGGACTTGCTCCACAAAAAAGTCGTCGTTGCTGACCAGGGCATCGCTCAAAAGCTTCACGGCTGTGCAGGGAAAGGTGGGACGAAGGATACGGCAGCCCGCCCGGCTGCCGCCGCAAGCTACACCGCAGCGGCCGGCGCGTCGGCAAATAGCGCCAACGTAATGTGGTCGGCGAGTAGCTTGCCGGCATCGGTGAGGCGCAGCACCTGGTCATCGAGCGTAGCCATGCCCTGGGCCGTAAGGCTAGCCAGGTAATCGGCGCGCTCAGCTAGCAGATTGAGGCCCAAGGCGTCGCGCAGGTGCGCCAGGTCACAGCCCCGGCTAGTGCGCAGGGTAGTGAGCAAGTATTCGTTGGCCTGGTCGAGGGGCGAAAGCTGCTCCACAGTGGCGGGCACTTCGCCGCGCTCGAGCACGGCGGCCACGTACTGCGGGTTGTTGGCTACCGCATACTGGCGGCTGCGGCCATCGAACGAGTGCGCGCTGGGGCCTAGCCCGAGGTAAGGCACGCCGCGCCAGTAGTTGGCATTGTGCCGGCTCTCGCGGCCAGGCTGGCAGAAGTTGCTGATTTCGTACTGCTCGTAACCGTGTGCTCGCAGCTGGCCTAGCAGCATCTCAAACTGCGTGGCTACAAACTCATCGGGCGGCGCCACGAAGGTGCCTTTTTGGAGGCGGCGGCCAAAAGCCGTGTCGGGCTCAATAGTAAGCGCGTAGGCCGACACATGCGGCACCTGCAGTTCAAACAGCCTAGCCAGGTCTTCCTGCCAGATGGCGTGGCTCGGGGCTGGCACACCATATATAAGGTCCACGGAAATATTCTCGAAGCCCGCCGCCTGTGCGGCCCGCACAGCCTGCCAAGACTCCTGGGCCGAGTGGGCGCGGTTCATCAGGCGCAGGTGCGGCTCGTGGAAGCTTTGCAAGCCGATGCTGAGGCGGTTGATGGGCGAGGCCGCCAGCTCGGCCAGCTTGGCGGGGCTGAGGTCGTCGGGGTTGGCTTCGAGGGTAATTTCGGCCTGCGGCGCCACCACAAAGTGGGTATGAATAGCCTCAAAAATGCGGGCTAGCTCGGCGGCCGTGAGCAGCGAGGGCGTGCCGCCGCCAAAGTAGATGGTTTCGAGCGGCGCAGCGGGGTCGGGCAGGTACTGTTGGCGCAGCGCCATTTCCTTCACCAGGGCCTCTACAAAGCGGCTTTTCAACCCTAGCGAGGTGCTAAAGTGAAAATCGCAGTAGTGGCAGGCCTGCTTGCAAAACGGAATGTGGAGGTAGAGGCCGGGCATGAGCGGGTAGAAAGCGCAATTTTTGCGGGCGCGAATAGCTTATAACAGTCAGCGACTGCGCCGAATTCAACAAAAATCGGGCTCCTGAAATTAAAAAACGCCCGGCGCGTTTGCGTTCCCGACGATGGCCCGACTCGCTACCCTGTTTTTGTGCGGCTGCTGGCTGGTGCTGCTCAGCATCGGGCTAGCCCGTGCCCAAACGCCCGATGCCGGGCCGGGCGTGGCCGTACCCAACGCGCCGGGCCTGGCTTCCCCTCCCCTGCCGCCCCCGGCTAGCCCCCAGCCAGCCGCCCCCAAGGCCCGCCAGCTAAGCCGGCCGCGGATACTGAAACTAGAAGCCGAGCCGGGCGGGCAGGCACTGGTGCGCCGCCTGCACCCGCGCACTACCGTGCCCGATTCGCTCACGGCGCTGCGCACGGTGCGCGAGCTGGTGCTAGCCCTCCAGGCCGATGCCTACCTCACAGCCTCGGCCGACGAAATGCGCTGGGGCCGCGACACAGTGCGCGTGCGCCTCTACGTGGGCGAGCAGTTTCAATGGGCCTACCTGCATAATGGCAACCTCGGTGATGGCCTGCTGACCCGCGCCGGCTACCGCGAAAAGTTCTTTCGGCGCACGCCCTGGCACCCGGCCGACTGGGCCGCACTGCAAGAACGCGTGCTCACGGAAGCCGAAAACCAGGGGTACCCTTTCGCCACCATCGGCATCGACTCGCTGCGCATGAGCGGGCGCGACATCGCGGGCCGGGTGGTGCTCAAGCGCGGGCCGGCGGTTTACTTCGACTCGCTGCAAATAGTCGGCACCAGCAAAACCAAGAAGCGCTTTCTCACTAAATACCTGCAGCTGATGCCGGGGCAGCCCTACAGCCAGCAGCGCGTGGTTGCCGCCGCGGCCCTGCTGCGCCAGCTACCCTACGTGCGCCTGCGCGCCGAGCCCGAGGTGCGGTTTGCCAAGAACCGGGCGCGGGTGTATTTGCTGCTCGACGAGCGTCCGTCCAACCAGTTCGATGCCATTGTGGGGCTCTTGCCCAATACCAACGGGGCTAGTGGGGTGCAGTTTACCGGCGATGTGACCATCAACCTACGCAACCTGCGCGGCGGCGGCAAGCAGGTGGGCTTGCAGTGGCGCAAGACCGACGCCATCTCGCAGCTACTCGATGCCAGCTACTTACATCCTAATATCTTCGGCACGCCCCTCGAAGTGGGGGCCACGTTCAACCTCTATAAGCAAACCGGCAATTATCTCACTATCCGTCCGCGCCTGCAGGTGAGCTACCCCACGGCGCGGGCCGGCCGGCTCACGTTTTTTGCCGAGCAGCGCAGCTCGCGCCTGCTGCTCGATAGCGCCGCCTACGCCAACCTGGGCACCCTGCCCAACTACCTCGACTCGGAGTATAATTCCTACGGCCTGGGCTACTCGCGCGCCGACCTCGATGACTTGTATTTTCCGCACCGGGGGCTGTTTGTGAGCGCGCAAGGCGGCGTGGGCACCAAGACTATTCGGCGCAACGCCTCTATCAGTGAAGCACTTTACGACGGCCTGGCGCTACGCTCGACGCAGTACAGCTTTAGCGGGCGCGCCGAGCGCTACTGGGCACTGGGCCGGCAGGGCGTGCTACTGGTGCGGGCGCGCGGCGAAGGCTTGTTCAACCAGCAGTTTTTCCTCAACGACTTGTTTCGGCTAGGGGGCCTCAACTCACTGCGCGGCTTCCAGGAAAATCAGTTCTACACGAATGCCTACGGGGTGGGCACGATAGAGCTGCGGCAGTTTACCGGTCCCGAGGGCTACGTGTTTGTCTTTGCCGACCAGGCCTTGCTGCAAGCCTACAACTTTACCACTACCCAGCTTAGCACGCACACCCTCGACTCGCCCACCGGGCTAGGGGCCGGCCTGAGCTTTCGCACGGCGGCGGGCTTGTTTCAATTTGTGTATTCGGTGGGCCGGTCGGAGTTTCTGAATACCGGCTTTTCGCTGTCAAATTCCAAAATTCACTTTGGCCTGACCAGTCGTTTTTAGCGCGGCTCAGACTTTGTCATCCTCATTTGCACCTCCTGTATATGACCTGGCAAGCACCAGCTACTGCCACATCGGCGGATTTCCGGCCAGGGTGTCACTTTTAGGCTAACCTACTGAGTGAAAAGCAGTCACAACGTCTGGATGTCAGCACAGGCAGCATCTTGTAGAAGCTGGTACGTGGTTTGATTAAACAGACCCGAAGCCACCTAATAAGGCTCTTTGTTATGAAACTTATCAGCCGCGAATTTATCCGTACTATCGCCCCCCAGCTCGACCTGCTGAACACTATCGGCGGTGGCGTGGCTCAGCCGAAGCTGCACGTCAACCAGCGCCCGAAGGGTGTGGTACTGCACGTGGCCATGCCGAGCGTGCCGGCCGAAAGCTTTCACGTAGTGCTGAAGGACAGCAAGCTCACCGTATATGGCGAGTTCCGCCACACGCCCGAGGACCAGCTTGCCGCTCCGCTGTTTGTGCAAACCCTCGACCTGCCCCAAAACCTTGACCTGATGAGCATCAACGCTACCCACGACAATGGGGAGCTGCGCGTGGCCATCCCGTTCCGCGATGCGGAGGCTAGCCAGCCCCGCGAGATTGACATCCAGCCGGGCAGCTAGGCTGCCCGGCCCGTCGATACGGCCGGGACCGACCGGCCACTTTCTCTTTCCGCGATAACGCCGGGACCGACCGGCGCCCTTGGTTTCACCCTCTTGAGAGCCTCTGCGATGAGCAGAGGCTTTGTTATTTCCGTTCAGTAAAAGAGCGGAATGAGCAGCCCGAACCCTACCAGCAGGCTCAGCAGCAGCCAGCCCACCAGCTGGCCCCGGTAGCGGCGCGGCAGCTTGTTGCTGAGCACCAGCACGGCCGCCAGCACCAGCGCCAGGTGCAGCACCAGAAACGTCACCGTCTTGACCCAGTTGCTGACGATGGTGTTGTTGGGTTGGTATTGATTGGACTCGCCAAGGCCCGCTGTGGCAAAGCTCAACAAGTAAAAAGCAGCTACTTCAAAGGCTATGAAGCTTATCAGCCCCACGAGCAGGGCTAGCGGGCCCGATTTTTCGCGCAAGTCGGCCATATACTCAAAAAGCTAGGGCAAGGGCCGGCCCAATACCTCGGCCGTGCGCAGGCGCACGTACAGGTCCTCCACCTTGGCCCGCGCCCAGGGCGTGCGCCGCAGAAAAGTGAGGCTGGATTTTACGCTCGGGTTCACGGCAAAGCAATTGAGCTTGATGCGCTCGTCGAGGCCGGTAAAGCCGTAGTGTGCCACCAAGTAGTCGAGAATAGTGGCCAGGGTTACGCCGTGTAACTCACGGATTAAATGGCCGTTGGCATCGCGGGCATCGGGCATAAGCAGCAGCAGAAAATGAACCAGCCATGAAGCTGGCGGCTTTATACCTGCAAGCTACGGCCGCGCCCGGCATACGCCCGGCGGCGGGCCGTGCGTTACTTTTGGCCTGCTGCCCATGCCCATGCCCGCCAAGTCGTTGTCTGCTGCTGCCCCGGCTACCGCGCCGCGCCGCGCCCCCCGGCGCGGGCGCTGGCGGCGCTGGGTACTGGCCGGGCTGCTGCTGGGGCTGCTGGGTGGCGGCGTTTACTACCTGCGCCACCAGCGCCAGCTCAACCGCTACGCCCGGCGCACTTGGGCCACGCTCACCACCCGCTACCTCACGGGCCACGAGAGCACGCCGCTGCTAGCCGGCTACTCGGTGCACGGCATTGACGTATCGGCCTACCAGGGGCATATCGACTGGCCCGAGGTGGCTCGCCAGCACGTGCGGTTTGCCTTTATCAAGGCCAGCGAAGGGGCCACCCTGCGCGATGCACGCTTTGGGCGCAACTGGCGCGAGGCCCGGGCGGCGGGCATTCTGAGCGGGGCCTACCACTACTTTCAGCCTAGCCGCGACGGCCACGAGCAGGCCAGCCTCTTTATTCGCACGGTGCCCATCCGGCCCGGCGACTTGCCCCCGGTGCTCGACGTGGAAGCGCCGCGCTTTCACGACGTAGCCGAAATGCGCCGCGAAGTTCGCGAGTGGCTGCAGACTGTCGAAACCCACTATAAGGTGCGGCCCATTCTGTATTCCAACTACACTTTCTACCGCCACTACCTGGCCGGGCACTTCGACGACTACCCGCTGTGGCTGGCTCACTACGAAGTAGACCGCCCCGCCCTGCCCGCCGAGCGCTGGATTATCTGGCAGCACTCCGACGAAGCCTACGTGCCCGGCATTCGGGGCACCGTCGATTTCAACGTGTTTCAGGGTAGCTACGCCGCTTTGCAGGCGCTGCGCGTGGCACCCGCGCCGGCCCCGGCTAGCCCCCCACCAGCGGCTGCCCCCAAAAAAGCCGCCCGGCCCGGCAGCTTTCGCAAGCTGCTGAACCGGGCGGCCGAGTTGGTGCGGCGCTAGGCGAAAGCCTACATTTTGGCCTTCATCTTTTCGCCGGCCATTTTCTCTTTGTGCATTTTACCATGCATTTTGCTGTGCATCATCTTATTCTCTTTCTTCTCCTCCATTTTGCTCTCCTTCTTCTCTTCCATTTTGCTACCTTCTTTCATAGGAGTAGTTTGGGCATGAGCAGTAAAGAACAGACCCGACAGTACAAGGCCAGCAGCGAGTTTAAGGGTATTTTTCATGAGTTAGGTGTTAAGGGAAGGAAATGATTTCAGCCGAAAGATGAGCGTTAATTCCTGCATACTGCGTGAAGCCCCGATGAATACCCTAATTATGCACCACTCCTCCACCAGGCTAGCTCACACTTTTTTCATTATCAGTCTACTAGCCTTTCTGGTTTCGGCTTGTGGCACCAGCAAATCGGCGTTCACCGAATCGGGCCAGGGCTCGTACTACGCCGATAAGTTCAATGGCCGGGCCACAACCAGCGGCGCGATTTACCGGCCCGGCCGGCTCACGGCCGCCCACAATACGCTGCCCTTTGGCACCCGCATCAAAGTGACCAACATCCGCAACGGCCACTCGGTAAAAGTGGTGGTGAACGACCGTGGCCCGCACGCCAAAGGCCGCATTGTCGATGTGTCGAAGCGCGCCGCCCGCAAGCTCGACCTCATTGATGCGGGCGTGGTGCCCGTGCGGCTCAAAGTGCTGCGCATGGGCCCAGTGGCGCACAAGGGCCGCTAGGCCCAGCCGCTGGCAGCATGCCTGCTAAGTAACAAGTAACAGCAACAACTAAAAGCGGCCCCTGCCGGGTGGCAAGGGCCGCAATGCACCATTTTTGCACCATGAATATTCGCAAGCAGCTAACCTGGACGCCGCCCGCAGGCGCCAACCGCTTTTCGGCTCTCGACAGCTTCGTGCAGGCCGCCGAAGACGAGGACTGGACCGAGGCCGAAGTCCAATTTGTCATCGACGAGGTAGTAGAGGCCCGCGACGATGCCGAGGGCCTGGCCATTATGGTTGGCTACACGCAGCCCTGGCGCTAGCGGCCGGCTTTGGCCTTTGCTTTGGCGGCTTCTTTCTCCGCTTTTTCGCGCTCCTTTTCGGCTTTTTCGCGGGCTTTCTCCAGCTCCTTGCGCTTGCCGGGGTGCTTGAGGTCGTAGGCTACGAGCTTGCGCACGCTATCGGCTTCTACCATCTCGCGCTTGCTGGTAATTCGGCCGGTCAACGATACATAGTCCCCCTCCGCCAGCTGCGTGGTTGCACCCTCTACGCTGGTAACCTGGCCTTTAGTAGTAATAAGCGTGCCATTCAGCAGGCGCTTATCTTGCTCAATGGGCGCCGTGCGGCCGAGCTCGGTCAGCACCATGCGGCCGTCTTGCAGGGTCAGGCCGTCTTTTGCCATCACGCCGTTGGTTTTGGCGCGGGTGGGCGCTGCGGCGCCGGCACGGCGCGGCGCTACTACGCGGCGGGGGGCTAGCACCCGGCGGGCCGCCGGGTTTTGGGTAGCGGGCGAGGTGGGCGTAGTGGCTGCCGGCGCGGGCGTAGCAGCTGCGGGCGTGGGCTGCGTTTGCGCCTGGCTTTCGAGTGTAACCAGCATAGCGCTACCGAGTAGCAAGGCCGGAATAAGTAGCTTCATCGACTGTAAAAGAATTGGTTAAGAATACTATAAAAAAACTGCGAAGGTAAAAGTACACAAAACTGTGCCAGAGCTGAGTATCAGACCGGCGGCAAGCAAAATTTAGCTGATTTTTAGCTTACAAGCACGCCTGTTTAAAGCCTGGAGTATGTGTAAAATACAAATCTACACTACCCAACGCATTTTTGCTGGCTCAACACAACCGGCTTTTTCCGCGTTCAATGAAAGCCCCACCTGGCTACTTGTTGCCTCGCTGACTGTTCTTCACCATGGACTATAAAGATTATTATAAAATTCTGGGCGTCGAAAAAACGGCGACGACCGAGCAGATAAAGAAGGCCTACCGCAAGCTGGCGCGTCAGTATCACCCCGATGTGAACCCCAACGACGCCACGGCCGAGCAAAAATTCAAGGAAATAAACGAAGCCAACGAAGTGCTCTCCGATGCCGAGAAGCGGCAGAAATACGACCAGCTAGGGGCCGACTACGCCCGCTACCAGCAGGCGGGCGCCGGGCGCGGCCAGGGCGCGGGCGGCTTCGACTGGAGCCAGTATGCGCAAGGCGGCGGAGGCGCCGCCGGGGGCTTTGGGGGGTTTGGCGGCGGGCAGTTTGGCGGCGAAGAAGCCGACTTTTCGGATTTCTTCAGCTCGCTCTTCGGTGGCATGGGCGGCGCAGGCGGTGGCGGGCGCAGCACCCGGCCCGGCGCCGGCCAGGACTACCAGGCCGAGTTGGAGCTGAGCTTGCAGGAAGCCTACGATGGCGGGCCGCGCACCATCACGGTGAATGGCAAGAACCTGCGCATCACCATTCAGCCGGGTGTGGCCGACGGGCAGACTATCCGGCTGCGCGACCAGGGCGGCCCGGGCCGCAACGGCGGGCCCAACGGCTCGCTGCTCATTACGTTCCGCATCTTGCCCGATGCCCGGTACGCCCGCACCGGCGACGACCTGACCCAGGATGTGCCCGTGCCGCTATACCGCGCCCTGCTAGGGGGCGAGCAAACGGTGGAAACCCTCGGCGGCCCCGTTAAAATCAAGCTCAAGCCCGAAACGGCCAACGGCAGCCGCCTACGCCTGCGCGGCAAAGGCTTCCCGGTGTATCGCGAGAAAGACCAGCACGGCGACCTCTACCTGCGCCTCAACGTGCAGCTACCCACCAACCTTACAGAGGAAGAGCGCGGGCTCCTTCAGCAGCTGGCCAAGCTGCGCGGCGAAGCATAGCCCCGTCAATTCTTACCCCTCAGCTAGCCCCTTATTCTTATGGAAACCCGCGTTTTGCTGCTCACTTTTCAGGAAGTTGATGCCCGCTACGGCCTGGGCCGCGCCGAACTGCGCCAGTTTGTCGACCTGGGCCTGCTGCGCCCCGCCCCGGCCCCCGATACCATCGAGGTAGAAGAGCCCGACGAGTTGCTGCCTCGCCTGGCGCGCCTGCACCACGGCCTGGGCCTCGCCCCTGAGGCCATCGACCTGGTGCTGCTGATGCGCCAGCGCCTACTGGGGCTGCAAGCCGCCCTGGCCCGCGAAACCGCCCGCGCCCGCCAGCTCGAAAACTTCCTGCACGGCTCCGGGCCGCTGCTGGGAGAATGAGTTTGAGAGCCGGAAAGAAATAAGCAGGCGGCGTGAAGAATTTCCTAAGTGGTGATTCTTCACGCCGCTTACTTATTTGCTTCTACCCTCCTACTGCCAGCGCCAGCAGTAAGCCCCCTAGCGTGGCCGTGAGCTTGGGCCAGTTGAGGCGATGCTCGGGGCTGGTTTCAAACAGAATAGTAGTTGACACGTGCAGAAACGTGCCCGCCACAAAGCCCAGCAGCGCGGCGTAAACGCCGCTGCCCAGCAGTTGCTCCAGCACGATGTAATTGCTGAAAACAAGGCCCGCCGGGGAGGCTAGCGCAAACACCAGCAGCCATGGCAGCACTCGCCTGAACGAGCCCAGCCGCAGCCGCAGCAGCGTGGCCAGCGCCACGGCGGCCGGCACATGGTGCAGGGCCACCCCCAGCACCAGCGCATAAAAATGCTCACCGATTTCGCCGCTGCCGGCGCCCCGCACCAGGATGCTGCCTTCGAGCACCGAGTGCACTACTAAGGCCAGCACCAGCAGCAGCGGCACCCGGCCTTTTTCGGTGGCATCGGGGGCGTGCACGTGGCCGTGCTCAATGCCCTGCGAGAGCACCTCTAGCAATAATTGCCCAAAAAAGCCGGCCAGCACCCAGTAGCCCACGCGCTGCGGCGTGGCTGGCAGCAGCGTCAGGGCTTCGGGCAGGATGTGCGTGATAGTGAGCGCAAATAAATAAGCCCCGCTAAAAGCCAGCAGGGGCTTGAGCCACTGCGCAGTGCGCGCCGCCGGCACCCTACTTACTAACAAGCCCGCCCCCAGCACCGCTGCGGTCAATAAAACTATCGCAATCCACATAAGGCTCTTAAACAGCAAAGCTTGCAGCAATGTTGCGATTAATTTCGCAACATTGCTGCAAGCTTAAGAAGCAGTATTTCTAGTGCTGGTGAGCTAGAGGCCGAGATGAGTCGGCGCTGGCCTACTTGCGACGGGCGCCAGCCTGGCCCTGGGCGGTGTCGGGCGTAGGCGAATCGCTGGCGTTCTTTTTAGCGCTACTAACGCCCTGGCCGGGTGCTAGCGCCGTGCCTTCCTGGGTATCGCCCGACATTACGGCGTTGGCCGACGGGGCGGGACGCGGCTCCAGGCGCGTGCCCGAGTTGAGGGGCCGGCTGATGGCGCCGCCTTTGTCCTGGCTGGGCGCCTCGGGCGTGCCTTGGTCGAAGTTGTCGGTGGGGCGCGTGCCGGGCGGAATCATATCATCCGACACTTTATTTTCAGGACGCCAATCGGAGGGCTCGCTGCTGCACGAAGCAACTAACAGCATGGCGGCCGGAGCCAGATAAAGGAGCAGCTTTTTCATACGGGTCAAAAAAATCCTTGCGGAAACTAAATAGAAAGTCGTGAGAAGGGCCGCACTATACGGCCAGCGCTAGGCGGCAGGTGCATCGGCCAGCAGGCCTTTGCGGCGCAGCAGCGCCTCAAACAGCTTGCGGTCGTTGTCGTTGTTGAACAAGCGCAGGGGCAAATGTAGAAACACCGGCACGTCAAATGTGCTGGCTATCCAGCGGCGCCAGGGGGCTAGCTCGGCGGGCGGCGCACCGGGCTTCAGGTAGAGCAGGTAGGCATCGGGCTCGCGGCGCACGCGGCCAATCTGGTCCCAGGGCAGGGCCATGGCCCGCTGCTCGCTCTGACGCAGAATGAGCTGGCGCTGGTCGGCCTCGTAGTTCATGCGCTCAAACAAGGGCTTGCTCTGCTCCATCTGCGTCACGCCCGTGACGAGCGATGAGCGGATAAGCACAAAAATGAGCGCCAGGGCCAACCCCAGCAGCAGCCACCACCACGAATGCCAGATGGCCGCCGGCAGCACGCCTACCGCAAACGGAATAAGTGTGTACCACCACTCTTTGCGCCACACCTCCCCCATCGCAATGCGGGTATAGGTATTCGGGTCAAACTGGTATTTCTTGGTTTTAATGGTGCCGGGCAGCGACTGGGGCGCCTGCTGCTGGCGAAAGCCGCCGCCACCGCCGCGTTGATTAGGAGGTATCATGCTATCTGGTCATGCTGGGCCTGCGAAGCATCTTATCACGCTCGCGGGACACGGGTACTGATTAATTCTGACGAAGGCCGCCGTGATAAGATGCCTCCTTCATCAATATGACAGGGGTTAGTAGGCTTTTAAGCTCAAATCCAGGATGTTGGCCGAGTGCGTGAGGGCCCCGACCGAGATGTAGTCGACGCCCGTAGCAGCTACCTCAGCAATGGTTTGCTCCGTGATGCCGCCGCTAGCCTCCAGGGGCAGGCGGCCGGCCACCAGGGCCACGGCTTCGCGCAGCTGGGCAGGGGCCATGTTGTCGAGCATAATGCGCTCGATACCACCCGCGCTCAGGGCCTGCTCTACCTCGGCTAGGGTGCGGGTTTCGACCACGATGGGTAGCTGCCGGCCCGTGCTACGCAGATAGTCGTGGGTGGCCGCGATAGCCGCCGCGATGCCGCCAGCATAATCTACGTGGTTGTCTTTCAGCATTATCATGTCGAAAAGCCCGTAGCGATGATTGACGCCCCCCCCGATGAGCACTGCCCACTTTTCGCACAGGCGAAAGTTGGGTGTCGTCTTGCGGGTATCGAGCAGGCGGGCTTTGGTACCGGCCAGCAGCGCGGTGAGGTGCGCCGTGTAAGTGGCAATGCCGCTCATGCGCTGCATGCAGTTGAGCACCAGCCGCTCGGCCGTGAGGATGCTGCGGGCGGGCCCTTCTACCGTGAAGGCCACGTCGCCGTGGCGCACCCTAGCGCCGTCGGCGAGCTGCACACTCATGGTGAGCGCGGGGTCTACTTCCTTGAAAATCAATTCAGCCAGCGCCACGCCGGCTAGCACACCCTCGGCTTTTACCAGCAGCTTGGCGCGGTTGCGGGCGTCGGCCGGAATGGCGGCCAGGGCCGAGTGGTCGCCGTCGCCCACATCCTCGGCTAGGGCCGTGCGAATGAACGTGATGAGCGCTGCGGGCGTGAGGTAAGGGGCGGGGGTTGCTGACACCCGGCAAAGGTACGCCGGGCGGCGGGCGCACAAAAAACCCGGCCGCTTGCGTAGCGGCCGGGCTTCAGGTAAATCGCTCAGGTTATTCCTTGGTAAAATCGATGGTATCTATCGTTGGGCTGGGCTGCTTGGGCTTGAGCTTGATAAACACCTGGTAGTTGCCGTTGCGGCCTACATAATGGCAGGTGGCATATAATATTCCTTCGCCACTGGCTCCCTGGTGGATGATATCAAAACTGGAAGGTGGGTTTTTAGCAAAAAAGTTTTTCATCACCAATTCAGTCTGCGTGGCATTGTAGCTCTGCTTATCGCCATCGAAACCTACTTCCACCGATGGGGCGAGGTAGCGAGCCAAGTCGCGCGACGAGCCGCTGGCAATGGCCGAGCGCACCACCGATAGCTGGTCGGCTCCTTGTGCCAAGCCCACTAGCCCGGTTGCCAGCAGAAGCCAGCCGAAAAGAAAAAATTTGGTAAAAAGTCGGTTCATAGCAAAAAGCTTCGCGAGCAGGTCGGAGGCGCTTGGGGCGGCATAAGCTAAAACTATGCCAGCAAGAACGAGTTTGAAGGAATTCTGAAGCCTGATTAGCGGGCCGGAGCCTACTACGGAAAGAAGATGCTTTAGGGTGCGAGGCGTACTTTTGCTGGCATGAACAAGCAGGTCCTCTTAGTTATTCTGGATGGGTGGGGCATCGCCCCGAATGTAGAGGCTTCGGCCGTTGATAAAGCACAGACGCCTTACTTTCACGACTTACTCAAGCGCTTTCCGCACAGCACGTTGCAGGCCTCAGGCGAGGCCGTAGGGCTGCCCGACGGCCAGATGGGCAACTCGGAAGTGGGCCACATGAACATTGGCGCAGGCCGCGTGGTAGACCAGGAGCTGGTACGCATTGCCAAGTCTATCCGGGAGCGCAAGATAGGGCAGGTGCCGGCGCTAAAAGAAGCGCTGGAGTATGCAAAGCTAAACAATAAAGCCTTCCATCTTATTGGCCTGCTGTCGGATGGCGGGGTGCACTCACACATCGACCATGTGAAAGCGCTCTGCACCATCGCGCACGAAGCCGAAGTGCACCAGGTATTTGTGCACGCCTTCACCGACGGACGCGATACCGACCCCAAGAGCGGCGTACACTACGTCAACGACCTGGAGCAGTACAATGAGCGCACGGGGGCCAAAATCGCCTCCATCGTGGGCCGCTACTACGCCATGGACCGCGACCAGCGCTGGGAGCGCGTCAAAATAGCCTACGACCTGCTCGTGAACGGCGTGGGCACGCCTTCGCAAAACCTGATTCAAAGCATTCAGGAGCAGTACAAGGAGGGTGTTACGGATGAGTTTTTGAAGCCCATCGTAAAGGTGGGCGCCGATGGCCAGCCGCTCGCCACTATTAAGGAAGGCGATGTGGTCCTGTGCTTCAACTTCCGCACCGACCGGGGCCGCGAAATCACGGAGGCACTTACGCAGCAGGATTTCAACGCCTACCAGATGCACCGCCTCAACCTGCGCTACCTCACCATGACGACCTACGACGAAACGTTTGTGGGGGTGACGCCGATTTTTGAGAAGGATAACCTCGACAACACGCTCGGGCAGGTGCTGGCGGCGCACGGCAAGACGCAGATTCGCATGGCCGAAACGGAGAAATATCCGCACGTGACGTTCTTTTTCTCGGGTGGCCGCGAAAAAGAATTTGAAGGCGAAACGCGCATCCTACGTGCCTCACCCAAAGTGGCGACCTACGACCTGGCGCCCGAGATGAGCGCCTACGAGCTGCGCGACGCCCTGGTGCCCGAGCTGCAAGCCAATTCGGCCGATTTTGTGGTCATCAACTTCGCTAACCCCGACATGGTGGGCCATACCGGCGTATTTGAAGCTGTGGTGAAAGCCGTGGAAACCGCCGATGCCTGCGCCCACGACGTGGTAGAAACGGCCCTAGCGGCCGGCTACGCCACTATCGTTATTGCCGACCACGGCAACGCCGAGTACATGCGCAACGCCGACGGCTCGCCCAATACGGCCCACACTACTAACCTGGTACCCTGCATTTTAGCCGATAATACGTACCAGGGTACCCTGGCCAATGGCAAGCTCGGCGATATCGCGCCCACCATTCTGGAGCTGATGGGCGTGCCCCGGCCCGCCGAAATGACGGGTCAAAGCCTGCTGCGCCCCTAGCCCAGGGCTAGCGCGAACAAATTGAGTTGAATTTTTCTTTCTCGCATGTGTCCCGCAGTGTTGGGCTGAAGTCGTCCTTCGGCGCGCAGTGCGGGACACCTTGTTAAGATGGGTTGTAGAAGCAGCTTTTATTTCCTGAGTACGGCCGCACTACTCGCGCTGAGCAGCTGCGACAAGGGCGCGGCCACCGACCCGGCCGCGCCCGGCGCCGCGCACCAGCATGGGGCTTATTTCGACGTGCGGGGCCTGCTCGATGCGCAGGTGCGGCAGCTCACGGCCAGCCGCCCCGGCGTGGAGAAGCGCGTGAGCCTGCGCGGCAGCCCCCCCGAAACCGTGCGCGTGCCGCAGGTAAAATGGGCCGATGAGCTCCAGGTATTTTACCAGGCCGACATCAACAAAGCCGCCCTGCGCGGCGCTTACGCCGTGGATTCGGCTAGCCTGCCCGGTGGGGCCGTGCGCCGCACCTACCGCCTGCGCCCGGGCCACGACAACGCGCCCGTGCTGCGCCTCGATGTAACCAGCCAGGCTAGCCAGCCTCAGGAAATAGTAGCCCGGCTTCGGCAGGATAACGCGTTGTTTTTCGGGCAAAAAGACCTGCGCCTCATGCTGCAAAACGGCCACCTCAGCCAGTACAGCGCCAGCGGCGTGCAAAAGCTGGTGCTCTTCGATACGCTGCGCTACACCACGACGATGCGCGTGCTGTAGCGCGAAGCTTTGGCTTCGCGCTACTCGCCCATGAGGGTGGCTACTACCCAGCGGCGGCCGCCCTGGCGGCGGTGTTCGCCCAGGCACACGCCCTGCCAGGTGCCGAGCAGCAGGCGGCCGTCGGCAATGGGCACCGTGACGGAGGTACCGAGCATGGCCGCCTTGAGGTGAGCCGTCATGTCGTCGGGCCCTTCGAGGGTGTGCTGAAAGTAGGGCGCATTGTCGGGGGCTAGCCGGCGGAAATACTCCTGAAAGTCGCGCCGCACCGTGGGGTCGGCGTTTTCGGTAATGAAAAGGCTGGCCGACGTATGCTGGATGCAGAAATTGGCGGTGCCTACGCTCAGCGTTTCGAGCTCGGGCAACTCACTCAGCAGCAAGTCGGTGATGAGGTGAAAGCCCTCGGCGACGGCCGGCAGGCGCAGGCGTTTTTGAATGAAGCGCATGAAGCGGGCTAGGGCTTGGTGACGCGGTAGGCCCCGAGGTCGGGGGTGCTGGTATTGCGGGGCAGGTTCAGCAAGTCGCGGGGCACGAAGGGCGGTACGGCCGTTTTGCGGGCCAGCGCGGGCGAGCCGGCGCTGGCCCGGTAGTCGCCAAAGCTCCCCCCTAGTGACCGCACAAATTTCGGGTCCTGGTTTAAGAGGTTATTCAGCCCGGCCTTGCCCAGGCCCGGGACGCCACTCGCATCGGTAGTGGCCGCGTAGAGCTGGCTTTTGAGCAGCGTATTCTGCACGCTCACGCCCGCTTTATACTCTTCGTAATTTTCCAGGTACAGCTCGTCGTCGCTAGAGCCCCACACAATGGAGTTTTGCAGGCTAACGGTCAGCCCAGAGGGGTTGCGGGGCTTGCCGTCGAGCGCCGAGAGGTCGGTGAACGTCAGCGAGGCCGTTTTGCGCACCGCCGAGGCGGCCGGATAATTCGCTATCGTGCAGTAATTGAGCGAGTAGCTGCCACCACCGTAGCCGCGCAGGGCATATTCGTAGCAATCGCTGAAGAGCGTATTCTCGGCGGTGACTTTGCCCGACAAGCTCAGGATGCCGGCCCCCTCAGTAATGCCAAGCAGGTTGTAGCTGGCCAGTTGGGTGGCCGCGCCGGCAAAGTTGGCGCTAGCCCCCGAGATGTAGCAGATAACACTGTTTTGCAGCAGCAAGTCGGGCTGGGGGGCCGCGTTGCCGGGGTTGAACAGCAGCGCGCCGTAGGCGGCATTCTGAATCTGGGCGTAGCGAATAACGTTGCCGTGGCTGGTAGCGTCGAACAAAATGCCCGTCCATTGCCCCGGCGCCGTGGCATACTGTGCCTCGCCGCTGCGGTCGCCGGCAAAGCGCACGATGTTGGCGTTGGTAGCCTTTACGGTGTCGGTGGGGCCGGTGCCGGGCTGGTAGTCGCTAGGGTCGTTCACGAGCAAGGTGCCTTGCACAATGAGCATCGCCCCAGCGTGGGCGTAGATGCGCGTGCCGGGCTTGATGCGCAGCGTGCAGCCCTGGGGCACTACCACCGTGCCGTAGAGCACGTGCGGCCGGTCTTTGGTCCAGACAGTGCCGCAGGGCAATGCCAAAGGCTGAGACGTGCCATCGTGCAGGTAGATATTCTGGCCAAACGAGCGCAGCAGCACGCGTTGGTCTTGGCCGTTGGTGCGGAAATTCA
The DNA here is from genome assembly GCF_017571525.1 of Hymenobacter sp. BT559. Taxonomy (GTDB): domain Bacteria; phylum Bacteroidota; class Bacteroidia; order Cytophagales; family Hymenobacteraceae; genus Hymenobacter; species Hymenobacter ginsengisoli. The sequence goes on from NZ_JAGETY010000022.1 coordinate 32,454, forward strand.
AGTTTTCCTGCACCACGAGGTTCTTGGCAGGGCCGCTCTGCCCGCCGTCTTTTAGCTGCGCCCGCACCAGGATGAGCAGGCTGTCATTGCCCCGGATGTAGATGCCGTTCGCCGTCTGCTTCATATCGCCGTTGATGATGAGCGTGTAGGGCGAGGCCGCCGGGTTGTCGAGGCTGATGAGGTCCACGTTCACCGCCCGCGGGTTGCGGTTGTACACCCATAGCCGCTTGGTAACGGTGCGGATGGTGGTAAAAACCGTGTCGAACTTCACCGTATCGGCCGAGAAGGCTAGCCCGCCCGAGGTCTGCAGCTCTTCTTCGCGGGGCTTGCAGCCGGGCATAGTCAGGCTAAGAACGGCGCTGAGCAACAGAAGAACGGGAAAAAGTAGCTTCTTTATCATAGAGCAGACGCAGCGACTAAGCTGCAACGATACCGGCTAACCTTTGGTATTCTGGCAAACAAGAACGTCATGCGGCACTTGTCGAGGCATCTCTACTAAACGACACCCTAGCGGCGCGGTAAAGATGCTTCGGCAAGCGCCGCATGACGTTCTGGAAGCATTGCAAACGAGCGGCGTTTATTCCGCGCCCACTTTCAGGCGCTCGGCGCTTTCGGCCAGGCGCAGCTGCTCCACAAAGTCGTCGATATTGCCGTCCATCACGTTGGGCAGGTTGTAGACGGTGTAGCCGATGCGGTGGTCGGTCACGCGGCCCTGCGGGTAGTTGTAGGTGCGAATTTTGTCGGAGCGGTCGCCGCTGCCAATCATGCCCTTGCGGATGGCGCCTTCGGCCTCGTTTTTCTTGGCCAGCTCAATCTCGAAGATGCGCGAGCGCAGTACCTGCAGCGCCTTGTCGAAGTTCTTGAGCTGCGATTTTTGGTCCTGGCACTGGGCCACGATGCCCGTAGGAATGTGGGTGAGGCGCACGGCCGAGTACGTCGTGTTTACCGACTGCCCACCGGGGCCGGAAGACATAAACAAATCCTTGCGGATATCATTCATATCCAGCTCGATGTCGAATTCTTCAGCCTCAGGCATTACCACGATAGAAGCTACCGAGGTGTGGATGCGGCCCTGGGTTTCGGTGGCCGGCACGCGCTGCACGCGGTGCACGCCGCTCTCAAACTTGAGCTTGCCGTACACGTCCTCGCCTTTCACGGCGAGGACGATTTCTTTGTAGCCACCGGCGGTGCCTTCCATGGCGTCTACTAGCTCCATTTTCCAGCCCTGCTTTTCAGCAAAGCGCAGGTACATGCGCTGCAGGTCGCCGGCGAAGAGCGAGGCCTCGTCGCCGCCCGCCCCGGCCCGGATTTCCATAATTACATCTTTCGAGTCGTTGGGGTCTTTCGGAATCAGCAACTCTTTAATGGCTACCTCCATGCGGTCGGCCTCGGGCAGCAGCTCGTCGAGCTCGGCTTTGGCCATCTCGCGGAAGTCCTCGTCTTTTTCCGTCGAAATAACCTGACGGGCACCCTCTATATTACTGAGCACCTGCTGGTAAGCGCGGTACGCAGTCACAATTTTACCTAGTTCTTTGAACTCCTTGTTCAGGGACTTGAAGCGCTTCATGTCGCTCATCACCTCGGGCTGCATCAGCTCGTGGTTCACATTATCGTAGCGCTCGCGGATGGCTTCGAGTTTATCCAGCATTTTGTGGTCAGAAAAAATAGTCAGTAGTTTGCAAAGATACGGCCTGGTAACAACGTCCTTTGCGGTCGGCGTTCCGCGCCAATTCTTTACGCTGGCCTAGGGCTCTCCCTCCCACCCACGCTAGGCCCCTCTCTCCTACTGCACGGCTCGCTGCGGCCAGCCGTGCTTTCGACACCTGAGCGTATGCAAGTTTTGAAGTTCGGGGGCACGTCGGTGGCCTCCGCCGAAAACATCGGGAAAGTAATTGCCATCGTGACGAGCGCGCTGGCCCACGGACCAGTGGCCCTGGTCGTATCGGCGCTGGGCGGCACCACCGACGCCCTCATTAGCGTGGGCCGCACCGCAGCGGCCGGCGACGAAGCCTTCCGCCAAACGCTGCGCCAGCTCGAAGCCCGCCACCTCAACGCCGCCGAAAGCCTGCTGCCCGAGGCAGCCAGCCAAACCGAGATTCAGCCCTGGCTCACGGCCCAGTTTACCGAGCTGGCGCTGCTGGCCGACGGCATTTTTGCGCTGGGCGAGCTTTCGCCGCGCACCCTCGATAGGCTGATGAGCTACGGCGAGCTGCTGTCGTCGCGGCTGGTTGTGGCTGCGTTTCAGGCCCGGGGCATTGCCGCGGCCTGGGCCGATAGCCGCCAGCTTATTCGCACCAACTCGCACTTCGGCATGGCGCAGGTCGATGAGGAAATTACCCAACGCCAGGTTACCTATTTTCAGCAAGAAAACGGAGCTAGCCTGTGGGTGGCGCCTGGCTTTATCGCGGCCGATGCCGAAGGGCACACTACCACGCTGGGCCGCGGCGGCTCCGACTACACGGCCGCCATCCTGGCGGCCGCGCTAGGGGCCGAGAAACTCGAAATCTGGACCGACGTGAGCGGCATGCTCACCGCCGACCCGCGCCTGGTGCGCTCGGCCAGGCCCATCGCACGCATCAGCTACGAGGAAGCCATGGAGCTGTCGCACTTCGGGGCCAAGGTGCTGTACGCGCCCACGGTGCAGCCGGTGCGCCGGCGCGGCATCCCGATGTGGATTAAAAACACCTTTGCGCCAGCCGATTACGGCACGCTGGTAGAGGTGGCCCCGCCGCCGAGCATCGGGGTGGTGCGCGGCTTATCGAGCATCGGCCACCTGGCTTTGCTTAACCTGGAGGGTAGCGGCATGGTGGGCGTGCCGGGCTTTTCGGCGCGGCTGTTTGCGGCACTGGCCAGGGCCCGCATCAACGTGGTGCTCATTACCCAAAGCTCGTCGGAGCACTCCATCTGCGTGGGCGTGAGCGAGGGCGACGTGCCCGCCGCGCAAGAGGTAGTGAATGACGAGTTTGCGGCCGAAATCTCGGCCGGCCGCCTGGAGCCGTTGCGGCCCGAAACGGGGCTAGCCATCGTGGCGCTGGTGGGCGACAATATGCGCAACCACCCTGGCATCAGCGGGCGCTTGTTTAGCGCGCTGGGGCACAACGGGGTGAACATTAGGGCCATTGCGCAGGGGGCTAGCGAGCGTAATATCTCGACCGTGATTCGGGCCGACGATGTGCGCAAGGCCATCAACGTACTGCACGAAGAGTTTTTTGAAGCCACGTATAAACAGGTCAACCTCTTCATACTAGGCCCTGGCAACGTGGGCGGTAAGCTGCTCGGCCAGCTAGCCCAGCAGCAGGAGTATTTGCGCGAGAAGCTCGGCCTCGACCTGCGCGTGGTAGCCATCGCCAACAGCCGCCACTGCCTGGTAAGCGACGAAGGCAGCCTCGACCTCCGCACCTGGCCTGAAGACTTGGACAAAGCGCCCAGGCTTTCGCTCGGTGAGCTTACCCAGCTCATTATCAGCAAGAACCTGCGCAATTCCATTTTCGTGGACGTGACGGCTAACCCGGCCGCTGCCGAGCAATATGCGCCGCTGCTCGCCAAGAGCGTGGCCGTGGTGGCCTGCAACAAAATTGCTGCCTCGGGCACCTACGCCAGCTACCGCCAGCTCAAGCAGCTAGCCCGCGATTTTAACACGAAATACCTGTTTGAAACCAACGTGGGCGCGGCCCTGCCCGTCATCGGCACGCTCGGCGACCTCACGCGCAGCGGCGACGTGGTGCGCCGTATGCAGGCCGTGCTGTCGGGCACGCTCAACTTCGTGTTCAACAACTACGACGGCACCCGGCCCTTTGCCGAGGTGGTGGCCCAGGCCCAAGCCGAAGGCTACACTGAGCCCGACCCGCGCCTCGACCTCAACGGCTCGGACGTGGCCCGCAAAATCCTCATCCTGGCCCGCGAGGCCGGCCAGCAGCTGGAAATGAGCGACGTAGCCAACGAAAGCTTCCTGCCCGCTAGCTGCCTCGAAGGCGACGTGGCTGCTTTCTACGGGCAGCTGGCGGTGCATGAGCCGCACTTCCGCGCCCTCTTCGACGCAGCCGCCAGCCAGGGCAAGCGCCTCAAATTCGTGGCCCAGTACGCCGATGGAAAAGCGTCAGTGGGCTTGCAGCAGATTGCGCCCGGCCACGACCTCTATGAGCTTCGCGGCAAAGACAACCTGGTGCTCTTCTATACCGACCGCTACCCCGAGCAGCCGCTGGTGGTGAAGGGCGCCGGGGCCGGGGCCGAGGTCACAGCCAGCGGTGTGTTTGCCGATATCATCCGGGCGGCGCGACTGTAGACGCCTCACCCCCGGCCCCACTCCGCAAAGGAGAGGGAAGCCAGACGATTTACTTTACTGTTTACGAATGTCCGCGCTATCTCGGCCCCCCCCTCTCTTTTTCGGAGAGGGGCCGGGGGGTGAGGCGACACGTTAGCTAATGTCATTACCATCCTCCGTCACCGTGCACGCGCCGGCCACCATCGCCAACGTCGGCTGCGGCTTCGATGTGCTGGGCCTGTGCCTCACCGCGCCCTACGACACCGTGCGCCTCACGCGCCGCGAGCAGCCCGGCCTCGTCATTCATCACCTCGACGACTATGACCTGCCCACCGACCCTAGCCGCAACGTGGCGGGCGCCGCCCTGCTAGCCCTGCTGCGCGCCGTGCCCGAGCCGCTAGGCTTCGAGGTGGAGATTACCAAGGGCATCCGGCCCGGCAGTGGCATCGGTAGCAGCGCGGCCAGCGCGGCGGGTGCCGTGGTGGCCGCCAATGCCTTGCTCGGCAACCGCTTCTCGCACAAAGAGCTGATTGACATGGCCATGTACGGCGAGGCCGTAGCCTCGGGTGTGCGCCACGCCGACAACATCGCGCCCGCTATTTGCGGCGGCTTCACGCTGGTGCGAGCCGTGACGCCGGCGCTCGATGTGCTAGCCCTGCCCGCGCCGCCACTGTGGGTGGCAGTGGTGCACCCGCAGTTTGAGGTGAAAACCAAAGAAGCCCGCGCCGTGCTGCCTACCTCGGTGCCGCTAGCCCTGGCCGTGCGGCAGTGGGCCAACGTGGGCGGTCTGGTAGCCGGCTTTCTCACCCAGGATAACGCCTTGATTGCCCGCGCCCTCGAAGACTACATCGTAGAGCCTGCCCGCGCCTCACTCATTCCCGGCCTGGGCGATGCCAAGCGGCTGGCAATGGCCGCTGGCGCGCTGGGCGGCGGTATTTCGGGCTCGGGCCCGTCGATTTTTATGCTCAATAAAGACGAGGCTACCGCCCGCGCCGCCGCCGAGGCGCTAGGCAGTGTGTACCGTAAAATGGGCATCGACTTTCACCTGCACGTGGGGCCTATTGCCAGCCAGGGCGCCCGGGTGGTTAATTTTTAGCTGTTAGCTTTTGGCTAGTAGCTGCTAGCTACCGGCCTCATTGAAAAAGCTAACAGCTGGCAGCAAAGAGCTAACAGCTAGAAAAATGAATTACTACAGCCTCAACCGCCAGTCGCCACCCGTCGATTTTCGCACGGCTACCATTGCTGGGCAGGCGCCCGATGGGGGCCTGTATTTCCCCGAAAGCATCCCGCAGTTTTCAACCGAACTCCTTAAAAACCTGGCTAGCCTTTCGCAGGCCGACATTGCCTACGAGGTAATGCGGCCCTACGTGGGCGCTACCATCCCGGAGGCCGACCTGCGCCGCATCTGCGCCGAAACGGTTGATTTCGCCTTTCCGCTGGTGCCCATTACCGAGCAAATTGGCGCGCTGGAATTGTTCCACGGGCCCACGCTGGCGTTTAAGGATGTGGGTGCACGGTTTATGAGCCGCTGCCTGGGTTATTTCTCGCGGGGCGAAACCAAGCCGGTGACGGTGCTCGTGGCCACCTCCGGCGATACAGGCGGGGCCGTGGCGCACGGCTTCCTGGGCGTGCCGGGCGTGGAGGTGGTCATTCTGTACCCCTCGGGCAAGGTGAGCCCCTTGCAGGAATTGCAGCTCACTACGCTAGGGCAAAATATTACGGCGCTGGAGGTTAGCGGCAACTTTGACGACTGCCAGCGCTTAGTGAAGCAGGCTTTTTTGGATGAAGACCTGACCAGCCGCCGCACCCTCACCTCGGCCAATAGCATCAACGTGGCGCGTTGGCTGCCGCAGCAGCTGTATTATTTGTTTGCGATGCAACAGTGGGCGCCGGGCGCCCCGCCGGTTGTTTCGGTGCCCAGCGGCAACTTTGGCAACCTCTGCGCCGGGCTGCTAGCCCACGCTTCGGGCCTGCCGGTGGGCCACTTTATCGCGGCCTGCAATGCCAACGATGCCGGCGCGGAATACCTGCGCACGGCCATTTTCACGCCCAAAACTGCGGTGGCTACCATTTCTAACGCTATGGACGTGGGCCACCCTAGCAATTTTGTGCGCATCCTGGAGCTCTTCAAGCAGGAGCACGCGGCCATCAGCCAACTACTGAACGGCTATACCGTGAGCGACGCCGATACCAGCGCTACCATTCGGCGGGTGGAAGCCGAGCGCGGCTACCTGCTCGACCCGCACGGCGCGGTGGCCTTTTTTGCGCTGGAAAAATATCTGGCCGAGTACCCGGCCGCCGCGGGCTTTCTGCTGGCCACGGCCCACCCGGTGAAGTTTCCGGAGGTGGTCGAGCCGCTTATCGGTCGCAAGATTGAGCTACCCAGCACCCTGCATTATTTGCTGGAAAAACCCAAGCAAAGCGTGCCACTAGCCCCTAGCTACGATGCGCTGCGGGCGTGGCTGCTGCCTGGCAATGCGTGAGGGGGTGAATGAGCGAATGGCGGAATGATGTTGCGCCCATTCGCTCATTCACCCCTTCACGCATTGTCCTTGCAACCTTCGCCCTACTAAAGCAGTTGCCGCAGTATGGTTTTACCGAAAATCAATGTTGTTCTTTTCGTAGCGCTAGGGCTGGCCGCCTGCCGGCCCGACCAGGTAAAGCACCTGCCCGGCACTAAGCAGATAGCCGAAGAAACCGCCAATTGGGAAGTCAAGCGCATCATGCCCAACGACTTGCTCCACGCCACGCGCTGGGCCGGCGACTCTATCACGGCCTACGCCGACACGCTGCTGCGCCGCACCTTGGCCCGCGAGCTGGCCAAGGGCAGCCTGGCACAAGCTGCTAACTTTTGTCGCCCTCAGAGCTACCCGCAGGTCGATTCGATGGCGCGCAAGTGGCACGCTAGCCCCCGCCGCGCCGAGTGGCAGCCTGCTCCGGCCAGTGCCACGCCGGCTGCCGTGGCTGCCGCCGGCCTGCGGCCCGATACCATGCGCCTCATCGGCCGGCCGGCCGCCGATACCTTTTACTACCAGCGGCCTATCGTGCTGGCCAACAACCTCTGCCTGCGCTGTCACGGTCAGCCCGGCCACGACCTTACTCTAGCCGACGCCCAGCTGCTGCGGCAGCAGCATCCGGGCCTCAAATCGGTGGGCCGGCAGCGGGGCCAGGTGCTAGGGGCCTGGCAGCTCACCTTAGACCGCAGTGGGGTGGCCGAGTTCTACACCATGAAAACGCGCAAGAAGTGGAAGGAACACAAAATGCCCAAGCTATTCTAAACTAATTTAAATGACTGATATCCAATCCCCTGTTATTATTATCGGCGCGGGTATGGCCGGCCTAGCCTGCGCCAACTGGCTGCACCGGGCCGGCCGCTCGGTGCTGGTGCTCGAAGCCGCCGACGGCGTAGGTGGCCGCGTGCGCACTGACCTCACGCCCGATGGGTTTCGGCTCGACCGCGGCTTTCAGATTCTGCTAACCAATTACCCCGAGGCGCGGCGTATGTTCGACTACGGTGCACTGCAGTTGAAGTCGTTTCGCTCGGGTGCCCTCATCCGGCTGGCCGACGGCAGCGAAACTATGCTCGAAAACCCGCTGCACGCCCCTGGCATGGCCTTCGCCGCGCTAGCCTCGCCCATAGGCACGCTCAAAGACAAGCTCTTGATTGGCAAGCTAGTGGCGCAGCTAGCGGGCGCTTCGCCCGAGCAACTGCTGGCCCGGCCCGGCAGCACTACCCTCGACTATTTACGCCGTTACGGCTGGAGCGAGCAGATTATCAACAGCTTTTTCAAGCCCTTCTTCGGTGGTGTGTACCTCGACCGCGAGCTGAACACCGGCAGCAACTTCTTTGAATTTGTATTTCAGCAGTTTGCACAGGGTGCGGCGGCCGTGCCGGCGCTGGGCATCCAGCAGCTGCCCGAGCAGTTGGCCGCCCGTCTGCCCGCCGATGCTATTCGCCTGAACACGCCCGTGGCGGCCGTAGCTGAAGGCGGCCGCCTCGTGCACCTGGCTAACGGCGAAACCCTGCACGCTGCGGCCGTAGTGCTGGCCACCGATGGCCCGGCTGCCGCCCGCCTGCTGGGCGCCGACCTGCCCGCGCCGGCCACCCCCGTCGCTAGGCCCACCACCTGCACATACTTCGCCACCGCGGGCCCCGCGCCCAGTCACGGCCGCAACATCCTGCATCTCAATGCTCAGCCCGATGCGCTGGTACACAATGTGGCTTTCCCGGCCGAAACCGGGGCTAGCGTGGCACCACTTGGCCAGGGCCTGGTATCGGTAAGCACCCACGGCGAGCATGGCTTGTCGGACGAGGAACTGACTGCCCGCCTGCGTACCGAGTTGGCTGCTTGGTTTGGGCCGCTGGCTACTATGTGGCGGCACCTGCGCACCTACCGCATCGCCCAGGCGCTGCCCGTGTATGGCCCTGGCCAGCCGGTGCAGCAAGAGCTACAGCTCGGCGAAACGCTCTTTCGCTGCGGCGACTGGGTCAGCTATCCATCGCTCAACGCGGCGCTGGGCACCGGTCGCCAGGTGGCCGAAATGCTGCTGGCGCAGTAGCGCGAGCTTTGTAGTTGGCGTTTTAGTGACGCCTCAATGACCCTGGCGGCGCGAGGATGCGAGCCACAAGGCTCGCGCTACTGCTCACACCAGCGCCACCAACGCTTGCAGCAGCGGCGCGGGCCGCTCAGCCAGGTAAGCCACGCACTGCGTAAGCAGCACGTTTTCACTGCCCACCACGCGCAGCGGACGGGCCACCACGCCCGGCACCGTGCTCAGGTCGAAAAATGACGGCACAAACGCCACGCCCAGCCCTAGCCGCACGAGGTTGCTGAGCAGCTCCAACGACGATACTTCCTGCACAATGGCCCCGCGCCGACTGAAGCCGGCTTGCTGACACAGGTGTTCAATCTCTTCGTACACCGGGTGCAGGGGCCGGCTGATTTCAACCCATTTTTCGTGGGCTAGCGCCTCTAGCGGCACCTCGGGCAGACCAGCCAGCGGGTGCGCAGCCGGCAGCGCCACCGCTAGCCCCCCCTGGCCAAAGGGCCGCGCCGCCAGCTCGGGGTGCAGCAGCGGCAGCATGGTGAGGCCCAACTCAATGCGGCCGGCTACCAGCGCCTCCTGCACCGCCCGAAAAGTCGGCAGCTCGTGCAAATGAAACTGCACGTCGGGAAAGCTCTGGTTGAAGCGCTGCACAATGCCTACCAGCCGGTCGGGACGCAGCAATTGGTAGTAGCCCAGCTCCACCGTTTTTTGCTGCGAGCCTACCCGGCGCACGTTTTCAACGGCCTGCCGACTTAGGTGCAGCAGCTGCTGAGCTTCGGCCAAGAATGCGCTACCTGCCTCAGTCAGCACTACCCGGCGCTGACGTGTGCGCTGCTGATGGTCAAATAACTCGACCCCTAGCTCGCTTTCTAAAAGCTGAATCTGCTGGCTAAGCGCCGGCTGCGACACGCACAATTTTTCGGCGGCCCGGCCATAGTGTAACGCGGAGGCGACCTCGACAAAGTAGCGCAGCTGGCGGAGTTCCATACCGCAAATCTCCATAAGAAATTCTTATTGGGCTCATAAGTAGCCGATATTGGACATCTCGACTAACGGGCGTTAGTATTGCGTTGTAACTAAGCACTATCCACCCCTAGCCACATATGGAAACCCTCGTCGCCCAGGAGCTACAGCAGCGCGCTACCACTGACTTTTTGCCGCTACTCGGCACCGATTACCTCGAATTTTATGTAGGCAATGCCAAGCAAGCTGCCTACTACTACAAAGCGGCCTTCGGCTTCCAGACAGTAGCCTACGCCGGCCCCGAAACCGGCGTGCGCGACCGCGCCAGCTACGTAGTGCAGCAGGGCAAAATCCGGTTGGTACTCACCACTGCTATGCACTCCGACCACGAGATTTCGGCACACGTGCGCCAGCACGGCGATGGGGTTAAAATCCTGGCCTTGTGGGTAGAAGATGCCTTCGAGAGCTACGAAAAAACCATGAGCCGCGGCGCCCGCAGCTACCAGGAGCCTAAGGTCCTCACCGACGAGTTTGGCGAGGTGCGCACGGCCGGCATCTACACTTATGGCGAAACGGTGCACATGTTCATCGAGCGCAAAAACTACCACGGCGCCTTCTTGCCGGGCTACGTAGCTCAGCAGTCGAGTTTTAACCCTAGCGAAGTGGGCCTACGCTACGTGGACCACTGCGTGGGTAACGTGGGCTGGAACCGCATGAACGAAACGGTGAAGTGGTACGAGGACGTGATGGGCTTCGCCAATATCCTGAGCTTTGACGACAAGCAGATTACGACCGAGTACTCGGCCCTCATGAGCAAGGTGATGAGCAATGGCAACGGCTACGTGAAATTTCCTATCAACGAGCCCGCCGAGGGCAAGAAAAAATCGCAGATTGAGGAATACCTGACCTTTTACGAAGGCGAGGGCGTGCAGCACATTGCCGTGGCTACCGACGACATTATCAGCACGGTACGCGAGTTGAAGGCGCGTGGCGTGGAGTTTTTGAACACCCCCGACACGTACTACGACAACCTGCGCGCCCACGTCGGCAACATTGACGAGGATGTAGAAGCTCTGCGCGCCCTGCGCATCATGGCCGACCGCGACGAAGAGGGCTACCTGCTCCAGATTTTTACGAAGCCCGTGGAGGACCGGCCCACGGTATTCTTCGAAATTATCCAGCGCAAGGGCGCCAAGAGCTTCGGCGCGGGCAACTTCAAAGCGCTATTTGAAAGCCTGGAGCGCGAGCAGGACCGCCGCGGCAACCTGTAAGCACCGGCCCTTTTATCTGTCATGCTGAGCTTGCAAAGCATCTTATCACGCCAGAACGAAGCCGTTCGAACCTAATAAGATGCTTCGCAAGTTCAGCATGACACACGGTTTTTAGGGCTAGCCACTTTTTCTTAACTCTACTCCCACCCAAATGCCCATTTACCACAAGCTTGGCCGACTGCCGCACACGCGCCACACGGTATTCGAGAAGCCCGAGGGCGGGCTTTACTACGAGCAGCTGTTTGGCACCATCGGCTTCGAGGGCATGTCGTCGCTCATGTACCACCTGCGCCGACCCACCACGGTGAAGGAAATCGTGGGGGAGACTGACCTCACGCCCAAAGTCGCCATAGAAAAAAGTATCAAGGCCCGGTTGCTCAAGGGCTTTGAGGTGCCACCGCAAGATGACTATCTGGCTAGCCGCACGCCGGTGCTGGTGAATAGCGACGTGCACATCGTGCTGGCCGCACCACGCCACTCGCTCACGGCCTATTTCTACAAAAACGCCGATGCCGATGAGCTACTATTCATCCACAAAGGCACCGGCAAGCTACGCACGCAGCTCGGCAACATCTGCTTCGAGCCGGGCGACTACTTGCTGGTGCCGCGCGGCATTATCTACCAGATTGAGTTTGATACGGAAGACAACCGGCTCTTTATCGCCGAGTCGTTTCACCCCATCTATACGCCCAAGCGCTACCGCAACCACTTTGGCCAGCTCCTAGAGCACGCGCCCTACTCAGAGCGCGACTACAAGCTGCCCGAAGAGTTGGAAACGCACGACGAACTAGGCGACTTCACGGTCAAAATCAAGAAGCAAGGCATACTGCATGAGTTGGTGTACCCTAGCCACCCATTCGACGTGGTAGGCTGGGACGGGTATAATTATCCCTACGGGATGAATATCCGCGACTTCCAGCCCATCACGGGCAAGGTGCACCAGCCGCCACCCGTGCACCAGCAGTTCGAAACTAAAGCGTTTGTGGTATGCTCCTTCGTGCCCCGTCTGTTTGATTATCACCCGCAGGCCATTCCGGCGCCTTATCACCACTCCAACATCGACTCCGATGAGGTGCTGTACTATGTAGACGGCAACTTCATGTCGCGCAATAACATCGCCCAAGGTCATATCACGCTGCACCCCGGCGGTATTCCGCACGGCCCCGCGCCGGGCGCCTATGAGCGCAGCATCGGCAAAACCGGCACCGACGAGTGGGCCGTGATGATTGATACCTTCCGCCCGCTCATGCTAACGGAAGCCGCGCTTCGGCTAGACGACGGTAATTATTATCAGTCGTGGCTCGAACCTGCCAGCCCTACCGCCGCTAGCCCCGACCAGCGCCTCGAACGCCCCGAATAACAAGCTTGCCCCAACCTCCCACTCTGGTCCCACTCCTAGCGTGCGGGCTGGCTACCCTAGCCGGCCCGCTTTTTAGTACGCGCTCTGGTTATATGAAAAACTTGTTGGCTCAATTTGAGTGGAAGTGCCCTGAAATCGTTTTTGAATGGCAAGACCCCGAAACCGAGGCAGAAGGCTGGGTAGTCATCAACTCGCTGCGCGGCGGCGCGGCCGGGGGAGGCACCCGCATGCGCAAGGGCCTCGATAAGCGCGAAGTCGAGAGCCTAGCCAAGACAATGGAAGTAAAATTCACGGTATCGGGCCCAGCCATCGGTGGTGCCAAATCAGGCATCAAATTCGACCCGCAAGACCCATGCAAGCGCGGCGTGCTCGAACGTTGGTACAAGGCCGTCTTTCCGCTATTGAAAGCCTACTATGGCACTGGCGGTGACCTCAACGTGGATGAAATCCACGAGGTAATTCCTCTCACCGAAGAGTATAGACTCTGGCACCCGCGGGAAGGTGTTGTAAAGGGCCATTACCACGCCACCGAGCCCCAGAAAATTCAAAAGCTCGGCCAACTTCGCAAAGATGTGATTAAAGTGCTCGAAGATGCTGCTTACCCCCCTAGCTTGGCCCATAAGTGTACCATAGCAGACCTTATCACCGGTTACGGTGTCGCTGAGGCTGTACGCCACTACTATGCGCTATGGGCAGGCCAGGCAGTGGCTGGCAAGCGTGTCATCATTCAAGGCTGGGGCAATGTAGGCGCTGCTGCCTATTACCTGGCTACTTAAGATGCATACATCGTCGGGATTATTGACTGAGCAGGTGGCATCTTGCGCCCGCCGGCTTTGCCCAGCGCGCGTTTGAAATGGCCTTGCGACAACTCGTCTATTAAGAGCATCCTTACTACGCTCCTAGTGAGACCTTCAGAAGCTCGTCAGGGGCGTAGTAAGGGTACTCGCCAGCCCAAAAGCCTTACACCTGCCTAAGATTAGCTCCTTGTTCAGCAGGCGCGTGGCGCGTGGCGCCGGCAGCGAGGGGCGGGGGCGTGGGTCGAGGGCAGGAAATGCAAGAGCCCTGCTTACA
>NZ_JAGETY010000023.1 GCF_017571525.1 Hymenobacter sp. BT559
GCGTTTATAAAATGCTATAACACTGAAAAAAAGCAACTTATGTTCATTAATAATATGCCCTAAGAAATTTTGCCTGTAAAAATATGGTACTTTGTTGCAATGGTGTTAAGTTGTAACGTTGTTTTGCAACTTAACACCATTGCAACGGGTAGCAACTCCCAATTAACTGTTGCTGAGTAAACCGGGATAAATAGCAGCCAACTATAGCCCTAAATATTGAGCAGCATTAAATCGCTTCACATCATCTAAGCGCGCATACCGCTCAATCATGGCATCCGTTTTTTGCTTGGTTTGATTTTTAATAGCCTTGTTACTTTGACCCGCCTCTACGGCAATAGTTACGAAGGAAGCCCTTAGTGAGTGTGCTGTGTATCCAGGCCCCAAGTGACGTTGCACCAAATCATTCACGCTCTGGTCTGATAAGCGCGCTTTTCCCGGCTGAGCAGCCCGCGCATTGTTGCCCCGGCTCATGCGAGTGAATAGGGGTCCTGCCGGGCGGTTCAGCACGGCGAGCCAATCCTGCACGGCGCGTACGGGACAGTAATCTGCGCCAGGCGCATAGAATACGGCTTTATCTTCTTCCTCACCAAACTGATTGGTTTTACTGCGTCGCATATGAATCACCAGCGCCTGCCGCGTCAACTCAACATCCTCCACATTTAGCGCCACTAATTCCGAGCGACGAAAAGCGCCGGCAAACCCTAACAGCAGCAAGGCGCGATCACGCAGTCCCGTGGGCGTCGTCAAGTCCATTGCCCGAACTGCTTGCTTTAATTCCGCAACAGTAAATGCAGCGGCCTGTCGTTGACGTTTGCCAATAACGCGGGTAATACCATCTAGCACCACGTGCAGCGCCTCGTGCGCAGTTGGCGAAGGCTGACCCGCTAACTGGTGCAGCTTCGCAATCGCCGCCACGTGCCGACGAATCGTAGCCAGCTTCAATCCCCGGTCGGCCATCTGTGAAACGTATCCGGCCACCGTCGTCACATCGGCCGGCAGGTGCAACAACTCGTGGTGCTCACAGTAATCCTGAAAGCTGCGCAGGTCGGCCGCGTACCCACGCTTGGTATTCTCGGCCCCGTGCAGGCCGGCCTCCACATACCGACTCACCGAGGCCGGCATCTCGACCATGGCGTGCGAACGAGTGGGAACCAGAACCGGGAGCTGCGACGCGTTTTCCATGTAGCCTATATAATACGGAGTAAAACCCCAACTTTTGGGCGAAAACCAAAGATACAAACTTAGTACCGACAATTAACTATTATCGGTACTGATATCAGCGCCAGATTCACTAACTGGGCTAATCTGTTTGGGGCTGCTCCAGAGCCGCCGGACAATCTCAATCGTGCGCTCGTAGTATATCAAGCGCGGGTGCACCTTGCCGATGCACCTTTATACTCGTCGGCATTTCGACAACCTTATTACCTGTAGTGCGGCGCACCGGCCGGGTTTGTAACTTGGCGCACCTCTTATATGAGGTATGGAAAACCTGCTCCAGCCCCGGCACCCACTCGATAAGTATCACCACTCGCAGCTGGAATTTCTGGCAGCCCTGCCCGAAGCGCAGCGCGCGGAGCATGCCCGCCTATTTCGGCTGGGCAATGCCAGCTACCGCTACCAGCAGCAAGCCGTCGGGCAAATAACCGAAGCCGACTACTTGGACTGGCATGAAGGCTTGCGGGCCAATATGCGCCGCGCAGTCGAGCCGGAAGTCTGCGAGCAAAGTAAAAACAGCCTGGCCTTGCGGCGGCACGCGCTGGAACGCCGAGACCAAGGCCACTCCACCTTTATGCAGGCTATTCTATTGCCCGAAGATTGGACCTACCAGTCAAGCGTACCCATCGAATCATGCATTACGCTGCTCTCATCGCCTCCGCGCTGCAGGCAGTGGCTGCCAGTCTGCCCGATGCCACGAGCCACTACTTTCTAAAAGCCAACTACTACGACCACGTCGAAGTCAACGCTGATTTATTCAGCCACCTCAAAATTCTTTTCCGGCGTAGCTTTCCGTTCCCGCGAACTTACTTCCATGGACGTTTCCCTGTTGGATGTGTCATCAGCCGCCGGCCTGGCCGCGGCCGTAGTGCTTACCCTTAACTTATTGCTCGGCATGCTGCTGGGCACGGCTTACCGAAAGGCATGGTACTGGAAGAAGCTGCCCGCAGTGGTCCGGCAGGTCCACCTATTTGACGTGCACAACTGGACGGCCTACGGAGCGCTGGCGTTGTCCCTCGTTCATCCCTTACTGCTGGTGGTCGATAAAGCCTCCAAATTCACGCTTCTCAACATCTTGTTTCCAGTGCGGGCGCCGCACCAGCCGCTTTTTGTGGCAGCGGGAACCGTGGCCTTTTATGCCCTGCTGCTTGTGGTGCTGACCTCCCGGAAAGCGTTCCGAAAGCGCCTGAGTTTTCGAGCCTGGAAGAACCTGCACCTGCTCTCGTACGGCACGGCGCTGCTGTTTGTGGTACACGGCGTGGTAATGGACCCCCTGCTGAAAGACCGGCCCGTGGACTTCTTCGACGCGGAGAAGGTACTCAGCGAAGCCTGCGCGCTGCTGCTGCTTGTAGCTACCTGGTACCGCGTACGCTACCAGGTGGCAAACAGAAAGCGCTTAGTTGGCCAAACCCAAAAAGCCTAGGTCTGAGAGCAGGCTCAGGCTTTTTCAAAGGACTGACGTTTTATATGCTGCTTGGTGGCGTTGGCGGGGCAGTCTTTGGCAGCGTAATGGCGTCCACCTGCTTGTCTCGAATAAGCTTGTTAAGCGCGGGGATATCCTGCTCCTTTATCATCCTGAACTGACTGAGCTGCTGATTTATCTGCTCCAGCACTTCTTTTTTGAAGGCCACTGCCTGCTCCGTCGGTCGGAAGTCGCCACTACTCACCTGACTGGCCAGGTTGGCCAACTTGTTGTTGAGTTGGATGGGAAAGTTGAGTGGGTCCTGGTCGCTTTTGTTTTTCGTCTGGTAGAGCGCCTCTTCTACCTGGGTCATCTTCTGCTCGATGGCCCGGGCCGACTCCAGCACCTCTTTGGCGTTCGCCTGGCCCTGGAGGGGCGCGGTGATGGTTTTGAGCTGCCCGCGGATGGTGCGCATGTCGCGGATAGCGTCGTGGGTTTCGGAGAGTTTCTGCTGCACGTCTTGCAGGAAATCGAACTGGGCCTGCAGGTCCTGCGGCGTGGCTTTGGCGCGCGGGTCGGGCAGCACGGTAAAGGGCGTTTCCTGGGTTTGCTGGTTCACGGTCAGGCGCGCCTTGTAGGTGCCGGGCACGGCTTTGGGGCCCTGGGTGCCGCCGCCCCACAGAATGAGGCCCTCGAAGCGGCTGGCATCGGGGTAGCTCAGGTCCCACACGAAGCGGTTCAGGCCCTTTTTGGTGGGCACCAGCTCCCGTTTGGCTTTGGCTTTTTCTTCCTTGGTCAGGTTCTTGTCGCGCAGTTCTTTATCCGTGTTGGCGAAGCGGCGGATGAGCTTGCCTCCGGAGTCCAGAATTTCCAGCTTCACCGTGCTGGTCGAGTCCTGCTTTTGGGCCAGGTAATAGTACAGCATCACGCCCTCCGGGTGGTTCTGGCCGGCGGTTTTGGGCTGGTCGGGCGTGCTGCCGCCGGCCATTTTGTAGCTCGGGGTGGGCGCGAACAGGTGAAATTTGCTGGCAGCCACCGGCGCGCTCAACTGGTGCAGGGGCGTAACGTCATCAAGCAGCCAGAAGCCCCGGCCCTGGGTGGCGGCAATCAGGTTGTCATTCTTGAGGGTGAGGTCGGTGATGGACACCGGCGGCAGGTTGAGCTGAAACGGCTGCCACAGCACTCCGTCGTTGAAGGAAATGTACAGGCCGTACTCGGTGCCGGCGTAGAGCAGGCCGGCCCGCTTGGGGTCGGCCCGCACGACGCGGGTAAAGTGCGTGTCCGGGATGCCCGTGGTGATTTTCGTCCACGTCTTGCCATAGTCGGCGGTCTTGTACAGGTAGGGCCGAAAATCCCCCGACTTGTACATGGTGCCCGCCACGTAGGCGGTCCCCTTGATGGTGGGATGGGCGTCGATGCTGTTAATTTGAATCCACTCGGGCATGCCTTTGGGCATCACCTTGGTCCAGGTTTTGCCGTTGTCGCGGGTCACATGAATAAGCCCGTCGTCGGAACCAGTCCAGATAACGCCTGCTTCGGCCGGCGACTCCGAGATAGCGAAGATGGTGCCGTAGTACTCCACGGCGGTGTTGTCCTGGGTGATAGGACCGCCCGAGGAACCAAGCGTCTTGGGGTCATTGCGGGTCAGGTCCGGGCTTATCATTTCCCACGACTGGCCTTCGTTGGTGGTGACGTGCAGGTGGTTCGAGCCAGCGTAGAGCCGCTTGGGATCGTGGGGAGAAAACAGCAGCGGGAAGTTCCACTGAAAGCGGTACTTCATACCCTCGGCGCCGTGGCCCATGGGGTTATCGGGCCACACGTTAATCATGCGCTCCTGCTCGGTACTGTGGTCCACGCGGGCCAGAAAACCGTCGTAGCTGCCGCCGTACACGATGTCGGGGTTGAGCGGGTCCACGGCCAGGTGCGCACTTTCGCCACCAGCCGTAGGCTCCCAATCCCGGTCGCCGATGGTGTTGCCGCCGGAGCGGTGCGCAATGCGCACCGTAGAGTTGTCCTGCTGCGCCCCGTAGATGCGGTAGGGAAAGTGATTGTCGGTGACCACGCGGTAGAACTGGCCGGTGGGCTGGTTGCCGTAGGTGGTCCAGTTCAGGCCGCCGTCGGTACTGATTTGGGCGCCGCCGTCGTCGGCAATAATCATGCGGCTGGGGTTTTCGGGGGCAATCCAGAGGTCGTGGTGGTCGCCGTGCGGGGCGTTGCTGGCCGCGAACGTGCGCCCACCGTCCTTGCTTTTGTGGTACGACACGTTCATCACGTACAGCACGTCGGCATCCTTGGGGTCAGCATAGATGCGCGTGTAGTACCAGGCGCGCTGGCGCAGGTTGCGGTCGTCGGTGAGCTTGGCCCAGTGCTGGCCGCCGTCCTCGGAGCGAAACAGGCCCCCTTTTTCAGCCTCTACTAGCGCCCACACCCGCTGAGAATTCACCGGGGAAACCGCCACGCCGATGATGCCCAGCGTACCCGCAGGCAGGCCGTCGGCCCGGGAAATATCGGTCCAGGTATCGCCGCCATCCGTGCTTTTCCAAAGCCCCGAGCCCGGCCCGCCCGAGGAGAAGCTGTAGGGAGTGCGCCGCACGTTCCAGGTGCTGGCGTACAGGATGCGCGGGTTTGCGGGGTCCAGTATCAGGTCCACGGCGCCGGCGTCTTTGTTGGCAAACAGCACCCGCTCCCAGTTCTTGCCGCCGTCCTTACTGCGGTACACGCCGCGCATCTCGCTGGGCATGTAGAGGTTGCCCATCGCCGCTACGTACACCAAATCGGGGTTTTTGGGGTGAATGCGGATGCGGCCGATGTGCCGGGAGTCCTTCAACCCCACATTGCGCCACGTCTGGCCCGCATCCTGCGACTTCCACACCCCGAAGCCCGACGACACGTTGCCCCGCACGGTCTGCTCGCCCTGACCGGCGTAAATCACGTTCGGGTCCGACTCGCTCACGGCCACGGCCCCAATCGAGCCGCCGAAATACTTATCGGTGATGTTGGCCCAGGTGCCGCCGCCGTCCGTGGTGCGCCACACCCCGCTGCCCGCCGAGCCCATATAGTATAGGTTGGGGTTTCCGGGTACCCCCGTTACGGTGCCGGCGCGCCCGCCCCGGTACGGTCCGATGGAGCGCCACCGCAGCCCATTGTAGAGCACGGAGTCGTACACGGCAGTTGTTGCATGCGCATCTCTTTTCTTGGCTTTAGGACCGGACTGCGCGTGAGTCGTTGGCGCGAGTAGCCCTAGCAGTAGGCTAATAAAAGCGACGGTGAATGGTAGGGAAAGCTTCATAAGCAACTTCTTAGCTGTTGGCGAAACCTGGCAGGAAAACGTCGCCAGTACCGGAGGTTTTTTGGAGTCGGGCGGCCCTGCGCGGGACTAGGATGGCGTCCTTGGTACATTGTCTTGCCGCGCCCATGCAAGGTATTACACGCTGCCCACTATCAAAATCCGCGCTCCTTACCCACTCCTTCGGGCAACCGAAAGTGAGGTTGAGATGGTCTAGGTTAGACGTACAAAAGCAGGACGTATATTTTCTGAGTCATGAGTGCAGAAAAGAGCAAGAAGACGCCAGACAAACGGCGCAAATACGACGACGCTTTCAAAGCTGAAACCCTGCACCTGGCTGCAGAGTGCCGCAGCACGCAAGCGGCGGCCCAGCAGTTGGGCATCAGCCCCAAGCTGCTGTATCGCTGGCAAGAGGCGAAACTCGTCGCCGAGGTGGGCAGCGTAGAGGTGGCGCGTGATCCGGAAGTACGCCAGCTGCGTGCCCAATTGAAACGGGCGGAGCAGGAGCTCGATATTTTAAAAAAGCCTTGGGCATCTTCGGTCAACCGACGCGGTAAGTACCTATCAGTACATCGGCCAGCGCCGGGACCAAGTACCTGTACGGCAGCTCTGCCAGGTGCTGCGCGTGGCACCCAGTGCCTATTATGCATGGCAGCGACGTCAAGCACCCGCGCCGGCACCAGCCTGGTAAGTAGCTGTCCGTGCAGAGTTTAGGTGGTATTCCGCCCGCTATGGCACCCGCCGCCTGCGGGCCGAGCTGCACGCCCAAGGTCACCAGGTGGGCCGCTGGCGCATCCGGTGGGCGCTCGCCGCCGCGGGTCTGCGCGCCCAACAACCGCGCTCGTTTGTGCCGCGCACCACTGACTCCGACCCCAGTGTGCGCGCCGCCCCGAACCTGTTGCTGGGCCAACCGGCCGCCACCGCCCCGAATCAGGTCTGGATGGGCGATCACCTATTTACCTAAACAGGGCGGTGGCTGGCTGAATCTAGCCACCTGGCTCGACCGCTACTCGCGCAAAGTAGTCGGCTGGGACGTGCGCCTCTCGATGCCCGAAGACCTGGTCAGCGAGGCCCTGCGTCGCGCCCTGGCTGTGCGCCAGCCCGCCGCAGGATTGCTAGTTCATTCCGACCAGGGTAGCCAGTACGCAGCTACCAACTTTAAGAGCTTAGTGACGCACCACAAAGCCGTACAGCGCATAAGTCGGTGTGGTAACTGCTACGCTACTGCCCACGCCGAATCGTTTTGGAGCCGCCTCAAAACCGAACTGCTCGACGGCGGCAGCTTCCGCAACCTGAGTGAAGCGCGCCTGGAAATCAGCCACTATCTCGCCTATTATAACGCCCAACGGCTAAATTCGGCCCTGGGCTATCTGGCCCCCAACCACTTCGAAACCCATTTTCAAACTGCGTCCCAACTCTGTGCGACTTAGCTAGACCACCTCAGACCAGCACCTCCGTCTTCTTACCGGCGGAGCGGACTGCGCCACTTACTCCACCTAAAGTACCCAGGCCATTTTTAGATTTCAGGCCCACCACCTGCACTTCCTCCAGTAGCTTACTGGGTGCAGCTACTTGTTGGGCCAGCGTTTGCAAAGGCAGCAGGAAGATAAAACCGCTAACAAGCAGCGAACTTATAAGATGAAGACGAACCATATATTATTTGGAAAGATTCCAATTAAATGCAAAGGTAGTGCTTCTTTTTGCCTGGTATCAAGCTTGTTTAGAAAACTCTAAACAACAGCTATTGCGCAATGTGTGGTTGCCGGTCGCTCCCACCAGCTATTAGATTACGTTAAGTAGCTTCTTGCCCTTTTCTGTAGCAGTCTGGCGCCCTTACCATATCGCTCAATGCTTGTGGGCTGGTAGCATTGTTTCACTAATACATTTTCTACTGATGCCGGAAGCTGCTCCTGATTTTGACCTGATTGTGCTCGGGGCCGGCTCGGCCGGGCTGGGCCTGAGCTTGGCGCTGGCCCGCCTGCGGCTGCGCGTGCTGCTCGTCGACCAAACGGCCGAGGACGTGGGTGGCGACTGCCTCAACCACGGCTGCGTGCCCAGCAAGGCCCTGATTTACGCCTCGCGCCAGGTGCACCAGGCCCGTCGGGCCGCGCAGTTTGGCTTGCAGGTGAGCGGCGCGGCCGACATGGCGAAGGTGATGGACTACGTGCGCAGCCGGCAGGCCGTCATCCGCCACCACGAAAACCCCGAGTACCTGCGCGGGCTGGGCATCACGGTGGAAATCGGCCGCCCCCGGTTCGTGGATGGCCACGCCATCGAGCTCAACGGCCGCACGTACCGGGGGCGCAAGCTGGCCATCGCGACCGGCTCGCGGCCGCAGCCGCTCCAGGTGCCCGGCGCCGAGCTGGTGCGCCTCTACGACAACCAGCACGTGTGGGACTTGCGTGAGCTGCCCCGCCGCCTGCTGGTAGTGGGCGGCGGCCCCAACGGCGTGGAGCTGGCCCAGGCCATGCAGCGCCTCGGTGCGCACGTAACCGTAGTGCACCGCGGCGCTACCCTCCTCGAAAAAGAAGACCCCCGCATCAACGCCGTGCTGCTGGAGCGCCTGCGCGCCGAAGGCATCACGGTTCACCTGAAAAACGAGGTGGCATCGTTTTCGTCGGCCACCCAGGCGCTGATAACGCCCCGGCAGGGCGCGCCCTTTGTCCTGGATTTCGACAGTGGCTACGTGGCCATTGGGCGCCTGGTCAGCTTCGAAGGGCTGCAGCTGGAAAAAGCCGGGGTAGAAGTAGACGAGCACGGGCATATTAAGCTCGACGAGCACCTGCAAACCACCAACCCCGACATTGTGGTGGCCGGCGACGCGGCCAACTCGCTTAAGTTCAGCCACGGAGCCGAGTTGCACGTGCGCCTGCTGCTGTTCAATTTCTTCTCGCCGCTCAAGAAAAAGCTCAGCTACGACCACTTCTCCTGGGTCACCTTCACCGACCCCGAAGTAGCGCACTTCGGCCTCGATGCCGCCGAGCTGGACAAGCGCGGCATGGCCTACGAGCGGTGGGAAACCGATTTTGCCGACGACGACCGCGCCGTGGTGGACGATTACCGCTACGGGCGCCTGCTGCTTTTTATTGAGCAGCACAGCCTGCCGCTGCCCGGCCGCAAGCGCCGCATTCTGGGCGGCGCCATGGTAGCGCCCGGCGCTGGCGAGCTGGTGCAGGAGTTGATCTTGGCCAACACCAGCGGGCTGGGTATCAGCGCTATTTTCGACAAAGTTTATCCCTACCCCGTAGCCGCGCGCATCAACCAAAAGCTCCTCATGGAGCACCTGGAATTACCAGCGCTGCTGCAAACGGCGCTGGACGTGGCGTATAAGCTGTGAGGCGGCCGCCCGCCCCACCTGCCCTACAGTGCCGCGGCCACCCGGCGCACCGACGCGCGCCGGGTGTAGTCGGGGTTGAAGTACACGTACTTGATGCGGCCATCGCGGCCGATGACGTAGGTGGCCGGCACGGGCAGCACGGCTTCGGGCGAGGCGTTGGCCTGCAGCAGGTCCACGCCAAAGCCCTGATACTTGCGCACGGTGGCCGGGTCGACGGTGAAAGCCGTGTGATAGGCCGTCATGATGGCGAAGTGCTGGTCGCAGATAATGGGAAAGGCCGCCTTGGTCTTGGCCACGGTCTTGCCGATGTTCTCCTGCGTTTCGGGCGTGACCAGCACTACCTGGGCGCCCTTTGCCGTGAGCAGCTGCAGCGAGTCCTGCAATTGGCTGAGCTGCCTGTTGCAGTACGGGCACCACTGGCCCCGGTAGAAGTAAAGCACCACGGGGCCTTTCTTCAGCAGGCTCTTCAGCTCCACGGAGCGGCCTGCCAGGTCCCGGCCGGTAAAGGCGGGGGCGACCGTACCAAGGCCCAGGGGCTGCGCCGTCCGCGTGGGGGCTTGCTGGGCGGGACTTGCCACGGGCAGCAGCAAAAGGGCGGCAACCGGAAGCAGGGGTTTGTTCATTGCCGAAAGGTAGGCATTCCCACTGGCCTCCCGCCTCAACTCCGACTACCGTCAACGGGCCGAGCCGGCTGACATCCTGCAAGCCCTGCACTAGCTAGGGACACTGCAACGGGGAATGCAGCCCGGTTGAAAAGCGGGGCAGCAAGGGCCAGCATTACGCAGATTAATTATGGACTTGTTGGTCCACCCGTGGTTCGGGTCCCTTGTACGGTGACCCGCCAGTACCCACTGGGGTGTGGCCCCGCAATACGATTTACAACCTTTTTGCGCTGACCAGCCCAGCTGCCATTTATAAAGGCGAAAATAACTGAGTTAGCTAGTTGGGCTGTCCTGTCAGCAGGCCCACCCGGCGACTTGCCTAGCCCCACTAGCTGTTGGGCAATGGCCGGCAGCGTGGGTCCAATCAGGGTGGGAGCGGGGGCCAGGGGGTACTGTTGCTGACCCGGCCGCAGGATGAGGGCGGCCTGCAGCCCGGCCCGCCGAGCCCCGGCCACGTCCTAGCCGTGGGCGGCCAGCAGCATGGCCTCCCTGGGGGGCCACCTAGAGCTGCTCACAGGCGGCGGCGTAGGTATTCGGGTGCAGCTTATAGCGCTTTACCTCATCGATACTGAGCAGCTGCTCAGCCCGGCGTAAGCCAGCTGCTTCTTGCCCACGCTGGCCGTGGAGTTGGTGAGCGTCACCATTCGGAACCCCGCTTGCTGGAATGCCGTGAGGCCCGGCACCACGTCTGGGTGGGGCGGCAGTTCGGCCATCAGGCCCAGCAGGTCTTGTTTGCGGGCCGCGGACCGGGCCGGCTGACCCAGAGCTTGGGCCAACATGTCGAGGCCCGCGTCGCCGATGGCGCCAAAGTCGTGGTAATCCTCCGTCACCGTGTCGACCAGCGAGTACTGCAGTAGCAGCGAAAACCACTGCTTGAACGCAAATTCGGACTCAAACTCAGCATTGAGGGCGAGCTGGAGCTTGCGCAGGTCGAGCAGGGTTTCGTTTACGTCAAAAATCAACAGTTTGGGGCGGGACCGAAAAGGGACATAGCCGGAGTGGTAAAAGGCAGGGCCACGGCGGCCACGGCCAGCAGGGCAGTAAACGTGCGGCGGGAAAGCATCTGCCTGCATACGCAGAAGCGACTGCTCCGCCCAGCCGCCGGGCGAAGCCCGGCAAAAAAGAAGCAAAACGTCGGCGCGGCGACACCTGGACCTCCGGCGACGCTCTGCGTATCGCCGTTTTATTACGGTATTTTGGACGCCAATTCTTTATGACCACACCCACCAAGCTCTGGTACCTGGAAAACCTGCAGGTGCTGCACACGCTTACCCGCGCCGACGTGGAGCACCTGCACGGCCGCTTGCTCATGCAGACCTTCGCCAAGGGCGAGGCCATCTACTTTGACGGCGACCGGTCCGACAGCTTGTTTATCCTAAAAACGGGCCAGGTGAAAATCACCCACCGCTCGGCCGCGGGGCAGGAGGTAATACTCGCCCGGCTCGGCCCGGGCGACTTGTTCGGCGAATTGACGCTCAGCGAGTCCGGGCAGCGCTACGAGGAGGCCGTGGCGCTGGACGAGACGCTGGTATGCCGGGTGGAAGTTTCTGATTTCAACGGCCTGCTGGCGGCCAACCACGAGTTTAGCCTGGAAGTCAATAAGCTGGTGAGGCAGCGCCTGAAAAAGGTGCAGAGCCGACTTTCGGACCTAGTCTTTAAAAGCGCGGAGCAGCGCGTGCGTGACCCGCTGCGGGAACTGGCCCAGGTGCACGGCAAGCGAGTAGCCAACGACCCCAACCAGGTAGTCAGCTGCGCCTCACCCACTACGACCTGGCGCGCCTGGCCGCCACCAGCCACCAGCCACCAGACCGTTACGACCTTGCTCAATAGCCTGGAGCGGGAAGGCCTGCTGCTTCACAACCGCCGCCACCTGTTCATCAAGCGCCTGAACCAACTTTAAGTCGGACGGGGAATCGGGTGGGCATGCCCGGCTCAGCGTACCCTTACCAGGACTCCCAGAATTTCCTAACTGCTTCGCCGTGATACTCGAAAGGAACACCTTCTCCTACAAGGATACAGTCATCATTGAAAAGGTGCTCATCCGCGCCCCTTACAAGCACGAAGCCATTTTTCACAACGAAGGCTGTTTTATCCAGATTCGGGGAGGCCGCACCCAGCTGCTGTCAGTTGAAGACAACCTGCTGCTGGAACACCAGGAAGCCGTGCTGATGAAATGCGGCACCTATTTTCTGGATTTCATGCAGCAAATAGCCGGCACGACCGTGGAGGTACTGGCCATTCACTTATACCCCGCTATTCTGAAGCAGGTATACACCGCCGAACTGCCCGCCCTGATTGAGCGGCGGACCTACGCGGGCAAAAGCAGTGTCATTGCCAACGAAACCATTATTTCCCGGTATATCGAGTCCTTGGAGTTCTATTTCGAGAACCCCACGCTGGTTAACGACGCCTTGCTGGAATTAAAGATAAAAGAGCTGGTTTTGCTGCTGATTCAGACCAAAAACGCCGCGTCCATTCTATCCCTGGTCACCGACCTGTATTCTACCCGCAACATCAACATCAAGAGCATCATTGACCTGCACAAGCATTCCAACCTGAGCATCGAGGAGCTGGCGGCCTTGTGCAGCCTGAGCTCGTCCGCTTTCAAACGGGCCTTCAAAAAGTTATATAACGACAATCCCACCAACTACTTCATCCAGGAAAAGCTGAAAAAGGCCAAAGAGCTGCTCTCGCTCTCCGACTTATCCATTGGGGAAGTTGCGTACCAGGCCGGGTTCAATGACCCCTTGTATTTCACCCGACTGTTTAAGAAAAAAGAAGGCCTGCCGCCCAGCGCCTACCGCGCCCAGTACGCCCGGCCCGTGGCCGAAGGCAGTGGCGCCCGGGCCAGCCCACCCGCCCCCGAGCCGACTTAGCGGGCCGGGCTCCGCCCCGGCACCCCGAGCCGTGACCCGAATGTCCATACCATAGAACGCATTGTCCATTGGGCCGTTTTGGGCGGCCAGTACCTTTGTGTTAAGCAAGCGGCAGCAAAAAGCCCCTGGCTTTTTGCTGCTCTTGGGTACCCGTAAAGCAAAAACTATGAGCACGTTTCCCATTCACACCCTCGAGACTGCCCCCACCGCCAGCAAGCCGTTTCTGGAAAATTCCCTGAAGTCCTTCGGCATGATTCCCGGCCTTCACGGCGCGCTGGCCGAAGCTCCGGGCGTGCTCGAAGCCTACCAGCTGCTGCACAAGCTGTTCACCGAATCGTCCTTCAATAACGACGAGCAGACGGTGGTTTGGCAGACCATCAACGTAGAGCACGCCTGCCATTACTGTGTGCCGGCCCACACCGGCATTGCGCACATGATGAAGGTGGACCCGGCCATTACCGAAGCCTTGCGCAACCAAACGGCGCTGCCCACCGAGAAGCTCCAGGTGTTGCACGACTTTACGCTATCCCTTGTCCGGAACCGGGGCCAGGTGAGCGAGCAGGAGCTGGAAGCTTTTTTCGCTGCCGGCTACTCCAAGCGCCAGGTGTTGGAAATAATCCTGGGCCTTTCCCAGAAGGTCATCAGCAACTACACCAACCACATTGCGGCCACCCCGGTGGATGATGCCTTTAAAAAGTTTGCCTGGCAGTCGGCAGCCGTATAGCGCGGCCCTCGCAGCCCGTCCAACAGCAAGACCGGTCAGGCAGCGTAATGCGCTGCCTGACCGGTCTTGCTGTTGGGTATAAACTGGTTCGCTGCGGGCCGCCAACCACGCGTTCAGGTCCGAAGTCAATATCCAGGCCGACCGGCGCCGGAAAATGGGGCCGTAATCGCCTGGCCTCCCGCTTGTGGACAAATCAGGCGCGCTTGCCCGGTGACCAGCCTCGCGGGGCCAGCTGCTGCTCGCCCAGGACCACGGCGCCCGGCTCCAGGGTGGTACCCATGGAGTCGTTCCAGCGGTTCAGAAACCCGAACGTGAGCACCAGCATAGCCTTGTGCGTTTGGCCCTGCAACTGCTACGAGAAAGACAGCAAAGCTGAGCCCGACCTGATGTGAGACCTCGACCAGTACGCCCGCCTCGACACGGCCGACGCCTGGGCCATCATCGGGCCTCACAACTGGTACGGCCCCAGCAGCAGCCTCAAGCAGCTGTTTGACCGGCTCGGGTGCATGAACGGCGGGAACCCCCAGGAGGCGCTCATCGACCACAAAAACCCCGAAAAAGCCATGGCCCTGGAGCACACCCCCGAGTGGGAGCAGCTCAGCCAAAATCACCTGGAGGGCCGCACCGCCGCCTTTTTCTGCTACGGCGACGAGGGCGGCGACGAGCTCGATGCCTACGGCCGCCCCAAGCTGCTGCGCCACAAGGAGTACTTCGACCCGGCGCAGGAGCCGTTTGAAGACCAGCGCCAGGCCTATGCCCCCTTGGTGTGGCAGTGCCGCTACTCCGGCATCGAGGTGCCGGATGCACTGTGGCGCTACCAGGTATTCGGCGAAGGGAAAAAGTACGCCGACGACCAGGCCGAAGACATGGTGAAGAATACCGACGCCAAGGCCCACTTCGACGACTGGGCCGAGGCCTTCTCCGGCTTTGTGTGACAGAAGGGCCAGGTGCCGCCCGGCCCGCACCGCGCCTGGGGCTACGAGGCGCCGGCCCACACCTGGGACAGCCTCAAGCTGGGCTAGCACGACGCCCGCATGCGCCTGGGAGTGCCGCCCGCTGATTCCTCGCCCGCCGAGCAGCAAAAGCAGCACCTCAACCGCGACGCGACCCTGCGCCCCGGCCAGTCGGAAGCCCAGCAGCAGTACCCTTCCAAATCTTAACCCCTTATCTAATGAGCGATTCCGCAGCAGACCAGTTTATTGCCCGCCACGAGGCCTCCGGCCGCTATGTCGACGTGGACGGCGGCCGCACCTTCGCCCTCGACTACGGGCAGGGCGAAGCCGTGCTGTGCATTCACGGCGTGCCCACCTCGTCTTACCTCTTCCGCAAAATGCTGCGCAGCCTCGAAAGCCAGGGCCTGCGCGTTATCGAGGCACTCGCCGCGCCGACTCTGCGAGCGCAGGCACCCGTGCTGGTGGGAGCAGTGCCCGGTAAGCGCTGCCACACTGCCCGCCCTGGTCGGAGTGCACGAGCAGGCCAGGAGCGGGCTGCCGGGCCAGCAGGGCGCGACGTAAGGCGCGGGTTAGTAAGTCTTCGGGCATGAGCCTACGACCTGGCGGGAGTAGGCATCCTGGAAGGCGCATCAGTAAGCCCACTGCCCCGAGGCCAGCGGTAAGTACGTTATATCACTGACTCATACTTGGTTGGACTTAGTCGGTTTGGGTTGGTCAAGCAAGCGGTTTGGCGCGCAGCGTAGCCCGTGGGTCGAGTCGGTGGTGCGCGGGGTGAAGGCGCGCGGTTGCACAGACCGCAGCCCTCGACGGCGCAGCTCGGTGCGTAAGCGTTATCGACCAACGCGATAGCCCAGGGCGTGCAGCTCGGCCCGTAGCCGACGCGTGTCATAGCGCTGCTTATGAGTGGTAAAAGCGTGTATCATCGCTGTTTGCCACCCTGCCGTTACGGCCTGCGGCTGGCTCGCCGCCCACGCCCCCCACGCATAGTAGCGCGCGGGTGACACGCCCAGCACCCGGCAAGGAGCCGCACGGGGTAAGTAAGACGCTGCTGGTCAATAAACTGGTAGCAGCTCACGAGGTCGGCGGGGTGCTGAAGATGGCGATGGCTTTTTTAAAATTTCCAGCTCCTGCGCCATGCGCTTGTTGGCCGCGCGCAGCTGACGCACTTCGGCCGCTTCACTCGGATTAGCGGGTAGAGCGGGCAGCGCTTCCAGCTGCCACTTATAGAGCAGCTTGGGATTGAGATGCAAGGCGCGGGCGGCGGCTTGGGTCGACCGGCTTTCGCTGGCCATGCGCAGGGCTTCGGCTTTGAAGGCCGCATCGTAATTTACGGCGTTTCTCAGGCTGTTCCATCGAGAAGAAAAGTACTGCCCAACTCTGTCTCGCTCAGCTAGACCACCTCATTTTCAGCCACGACTACCGCGGGGTCGGCTACGGTGGTACGCGGGCATTGCGGACGCGTACTCAGCGCCTGCAAGCCGCGGCGACGCAGCCAGCTGCGCAGGGCGTAGCGCCCGACGGCATGTCTTTCGGCCTGCAATTCTGCTCGCAAGCGGCGGGAGGCGTCGCGCTGGGCATAGCGCGAAAAAGCAGCATCGGGAGCAGGCTCCCACCAGGGCGCTGGGCGCGCAGCACGGCTCCGCCACTGATAATAGCCGGCCGCGCTGAAGTAGCACGCGGCAGAGCACCCACACCGGCTCAATGGTCGCCACCTGCTCGATAAACTGGTAACGTCTCATGAGGGAGGCGGCTGCGCAAAGATGGTCACGACTTTTTTGAAAATATCACGCTCCTGCTCCACGCGTTTGAGCTCGGCGCGCAGACGTTTAATCTCGTCGCATTCCGCACTGCTCGGCCTCGGCTAACGCTTGGAGCTGCCAGCGGCCAAGCAAGGCAGGCGAGAGGCCCTGGGCGCGGGCCCCATCGGTTTGCCGGGCTCCAGCGGCCACTTGGCGCACGCACTCAGCTTTAAAAGCTGGCGTGTATTTCTTGCGGGTCAGCGGCGAGCCGCTCCGAAGGGTTTTGTCGGGCATGAGCAGTGGAAGGTAAGACTTCACACTGTCTGTTTTTACTCGACCACCTCAACAGCTGAATACGGCTGTACCCCAGAAGGGAGAGACATATTCCATTTGCGGCAATCTACTGAGCAAGCCTTGGCCGTAAGTGCGTATAGCTGATCCTGTTTGGTAAGCTGCTTAGGGCTAGCAGCTAGGGCTGGCCGAATGGCACTATTAATTAAGCGGTGCGAAGCAAGCATTGCGTTGATAAAACCCTACCTTAGGGCCGCCGCTTAGCCTACCGATGCAGGGCTGAAACGCAGGTAGCTACGTAAGGGCCACAGAGGCAAAGACTGTTGAAATATCACTTGAAAGCAAGTATCTAACGCTCTTTTTTCTATGCATAAGAAACTTTACGCCAGCTTGTTAATTGCTTTTGGCCTAGCCATGGCCGCCATTATTTTCTTCAAGCGCCAGGGGGCGCCCGCCCTGCCCGAGCCAAAAAATCGCATCGGCCAGCTGGCCCTGGGTGGTGAGTGGGCGAATACCAAAGCCGCCATGGGAGGCCTGCTGGCCAAGTTGCGCGCCGACCCCACCGACCAGAAAAGCCGTCTGCTGCTGGCCGAAGCCTACATGCAGGAGGGCCGCATCACCGGCAACCACCCCTACTACGATGCCGCCGCCATGCAGCTGCTGCAAGAGGTGCTGAAAGCCAATCCCGAAAGCTTCGAAGCGCTGTGCTGCCAGGCCTCCCTGAGCCTCACGCAGCACCACTTTTCGCAGGGGCTAGCGCTGGCCGAGCAGGCCCAAGCCATTAACCCGAATAGCGGCTATGTATATGGCTTACTGACCGATGCCAACGTGGAACTGGGCCACTACGACCAGGCCGTGAAGATGGCCGACAAGATGAATCAGGTGCGTCCTGACCTCACGGCCTACGCCCGCGTGAGCTACCTGCGCGAGATTCACGGCGACGTGCCGGGTGCCATTCAGGCGATGGACATGGCCGTGAAAGCAGGCTTTGCGGGCCTCGAACAAACCGAGTGGAGCCGCGTGGCCCTGGGCCACCTCTATGAAGTGAGCGGCCACCTCGACCAGGCCCAGGGCTACTACCAGCAGGCGCTGGCCTTGCGCCCCAACTACGCCTACGCCCTGGCCGGCCTGGCTCGCGTGGCCGCTGCTCACCAGGATTATGCTACCGCCATTGCTGACCTGAACCTAGCCCGCGCCACCGTAAAAGACTATGCCTTCACCGACGAATTGGTGGACGTGTATCGCCTGAATAAGCAGCCCGCCGAGGCCGCCAAAATGGCTCAGGAATCGGTAGCCATGCTAGCCGAGGCCGCCCAGCAAGCCAATGATAATGAAGAGCTGGGCCACTACACCGATCGCGAGCTGGCCTACGCCTACCTCAAAACCGGCGACCTGGATAAAGCCCTGGAGCACGCCAAAATCGAGTACGCCCGCCGTCCCGATAACATCGACGTCAACGAAACCCTGGCCTGGGTGTACTACAAGCGCGGCGAGTATGCCGAGGCGCAGAAATACATGCAGGTGGCCCGCCGTACCAACTCCCAAAACCCGGTGCTGCTGTGCCGCGCTGGCCTTATCCTCAGCAAAACCGGCCAGGCGGCCGAGGGCCGCGCCCTTATCGAGAAGGCCGTGAAAGTGGCGCCTTACCTCAACCCCGAGGTAACGGCTGAGGGCGAAAACCTGCTAGCGGCTCGGTAATAAAATGGCTATGCCTATAACCACCTGCCCTTACGAGCGCCGCGTAGTAAGCGCCCCCGGGCGGTTGCGTTTGGCCGCCGTTTTGGTGCGCGTGCTGCACGGCGCTCATAAGGACCGGCGGGTTCGGACCGTATTCCTGTTGCTCCTACTCACGCTGCCCGCCGCCGCCCATGTCATCGACGCCGACCTAAGCAAACTCTCGCGCACCGAGATTTCCTGGACGTACATCAAGCTCGGCTTCACCCATATTCTGCCGCTGGGCTTCGACCATATCCTCTTCATTGTCAGCCTCTACATCCTGGAGCCGCGGCTGAAGCCGGTGCTGTGGCAGGCCACGGCCTTCACGGTGGCGCACTCCATCACGCTGGGGCTGGCGATGTACGGCATCATCAAGCCGCCGGGCAGCGTAGTCGAGCCGATTATAGCACTGTCCATCCTGTTTGTGGCGCTCGAAAACATTATTACGACCAAGCTCAGCCCGTGGCGCCTGGCCATCGTGTTTGGGTTCGGGTTGATTCACGGGATGGGGTTTGCCAGCGCGCTCACTGGGCTCGGGCTGCCGCAGAAAGACTATTTTGGCTCGCTCATTTCCTTTAACGTGGGCGTCGAGCTGGGGCAAGTCAGTGTTATTCTGCTGTGCTGGGCGCTCGTGGGGCGCTGGGCCGCCGACCGGCCTTGGTACCGGGCGCGGGTGGTGGTGCCGGTGTCGGTAGTGGTGGGCTTGGTAGCCGCTTACTGGACGGTAGAGCGGCTGCTGGCGTAGTGGCGGCTATTTCGGCCGCCTGCTTTTTGTAGAAATTTGCCTCTTTAATCTATGCTGCGCTCACTACTTACCTGGCTTTTGCTGCTCAACTACCTGCTGGTAGTGGGGGCGGGCCTGGTCGTGAGCCGGCCCCCCGAGCCGCCCTTCTCGGCCGCGCACCCCTACGTGCACAGTCCCGATTGCCAGCAGCATAACTACCTGCGCCTCGACTGCTTCGAGCGCTGCAACGGCGACCAGCGCGCCGTGCACCGGCCGGTGCCCACCGGCACCGGCCTGCACTATTTGGCCCAGCTGAAGGGGCTCGACGTGCACTTTGCCGCCGCACCCGTGGCCATCCTCGTGCCGCCACTAGCCGGGGCTAGTCGGGTCCAACACCCCGCATTGGCCCCAGTGGCGTGGCCCGCCTGGGCCGGCCTTAGCGACTACCCACCGCCCCAATACAGCTAAAGCTATCCGCCCCAGCGCCCGCCCGGCCGCTGGCTGGCCCTGCGCACCCTAGCCAGGCGCTGCGCGATGGGCCATTTTGGTTGAAGCTGACGCCAGTGGCGCGCCCGGGCGGGTGCGGGCTGGCCGTTATTAGAGCGTTGGTATGCGATTTAGTAAATTGCTGAAATATAATACTTTGTGGGGCGTGCTGGGACTAGGGCTGCTGGCCGCGCCAGTGGCCCGGGCTCAGCGCCCGGCCGCGCTGCGCGGCACCGTGGCCGACTCGCTGTCGGGCCAGCCGCTGGCGGGTGTGCGGGTGGCGTTGCTGGGGCAGCCGGGCGGAACGGCTACCGATGCGCTCGGGCAGTTCCGGCTGGTGGGGCTAGCGGCGGGTACCTATCGGGTGCAACTAGGTGCGCTAGGCTATCGGCTAAAAACCAGCGAGATAACGCTGGCAGCCGGCGAAACGCGGGGCCTGACCACTACGCTCGCTTCTACTAGCCTCAACCTGGCTGAGGTAACCGTGAGCCAGCCCCGCGACCCCAACCAGACGTTAGCCGCCATCTCGCACATCGACCAGACCCTGCGGCCCATCAACTCGGCGCAGGACTTGCTGCGGCTGGTGCCGGGCTTGTTTATTGCGCAGCACGCGGGTGGGGGCAAGGCCGAGCAGATTTTCGTGCGGGGCTTCGATGCCGACCACGGCACCGACTTCGCGGTGAGCATCGACGGGCTACCGGTGAACATGGTGAGCCACGCCCACGGCCAGGGCTACGCCGATTTTCACTTCGTCATTCCCGAAACGGTGGAGCAGCTGCGAGTATACAAAGGCCCGTACACGGCGCGCTTCGGCGATTTTGCCACGGCCGGCGCGGGCGAGTTCACTACTAAAACCAGCCTCGACCACAGCCAGGTAAAGCTGGAGGTAGGCCGGTTCGACACGCGCCGCGCCCTGGTATTGCTCGATTTGCTGGGCACGCATCACCTGTTCAGCAAGCGGCCGGAGAGCGCTTACGTGGCCGCCGAATACAACTTCACCAACTCCTATTTCGACGCGCCGCAGCACTTCAAGCGCTTCAATGGGCTGTTCAAATACACCGGCCAGCTCACCGAGCGCACCTCGCTGACGCTGCTGGGCTCGCACTTCACCTCCAACTGGGATGCCAGCGGCCAGATACCCGACCGCGCGGTGACCGAAGGCCTTATCTCGCGCTTTGGCAGCCTCGACCCTAGCGAGGGCGGCAGCACCAACCGCACCAACGCCTCGGTGGTGCTGACTACGGCGCTGCCCCACGATGCGGTGCTGCGCCAGCAGGCGTACTATTCGCGCTACAATTTTAGCTTGTTCTCGGACTTCACGTTCTTCAAGAACGACCCGGTGAACGGCGACGAAATCAACCAGACCGACCACCGTAACCTCTACGGCTACACCGCCACCTACGACCGCGACAACCACCTGGGCGCCCGCAACCTGCACACGGTAGTGGGCCTGGGCACCCGCATCGACGCCTCCGACCTGGGGCTGCGCCATGCCGCCCAGCGCCGCATCCTGGATACGGTGAATACGGGCCGACTCTACGAGCAGGATATCAACGCCTACCTCGACGAAACGCTGGAGCTGACCGAGCGCCTGACTGTGAACGCGGCCGTGCGCGCCGACCTGTTTATTTTCCAGTTCCAGGGGCAGAAAGCCGATGCGGCCGCCGGGTTTGTGCCCCTAGCGGGGCGCGTGGTGCGGGGCCGGGTGTCGCCCAAGCTCAACTTCTACTACCAGCTTTCGCCGGCGGTGCAGCTGTTTATGCGCTCGGGCCTGGGCTTCCACTCCAACGATGCGCGGGGCGTGGTGCAGGGCACCGGCAGCTTTAATGCGCTGCCCCGCGCCGTGGGCGCCGAGGTAGGCAGCACCTTCAAGCCCGTGCCCAGCCTGGTGGTGAACGCCGCCCTCTGGACCCTGCACCTGCAAGACGAGCTGGTGTACTCGGGCGACGAGGGCACTACCGAAAGCACCGGTCCCACCCGCCGCTACGGCGTCGATGTATCAGCCCGCTACCAGCTCACTGGCCGCCTCTTTCTCGATGCCGATGTCAACTACAGCCACGGCCGCCTCGTGGATGCGCCGGCCGGCGAGGACTACATCCCGCTGGCACCTACCTTCACCAGCATCGGTGGGCTTACGCTTAAAAACCCTAACGGCCTGAGCGCCAGCCTACGCTACCGTCACATCGACAGTCGCGCGGCCCAGGAAGACAACGCCATTCGGGCGCGGGGCTATTTTTTGCTCGATGCGGTGGTCAATTATACCCGGCCGCGCTTCCAGCTAGGGGCCACGGCCGAAAACCTGCTGAACGTAGCCTGGAATGAGGCTCAGTTTGCCACCAACAGTCGGCTGCGCGGCGAAGCCTCCTCCGTCAATGAGCTGAATTTTACGCCCGGCACGCCGTTTTTTATAAAGGTCAACGCCAGCGTTTTCTTCTAGCGCGTGGCTTTCATACCCAAAGGCCCGCTTGGATGCGAACTATAGTTCGCGCCCGAGCGGGCTGTTTCTTTTTAATGCGGAGCAAAACCCTGTGCTAGGACGTGAGCAGCGCGAGCTTGTTGCTCCTCGCGGCCTTTTATAACTATTTGGCGAAATCTTTTTATTGAATAAGTGCAATTATTAAGCAGGCGTTTACAGTGAGAAATAGTGTGAGTTACGTACGAATTGTGTCGTATTAATTTTTTTTGAAAAAAGTTCATTTTTAAGAGTCCGACTTGAAACCAGCAGCGTATATGCTAGCAAGCTGAAAAGAAGATATGGTAACAAGCCGCTTGGTATACTCGGTAGTTAATCAGGCACTTGAACCAGGGTAATAAGTAGTGCATTGTGTGCATCTGGTGCGGGCGCCAGGCACAGGCTGCGTAGTACACGTTTGGGCAGATTATCTGCTTCCAGTTTTTTCAATCCGACTAAATAAGAGCCCTAGGCCTCTCTGCTGCCATTTAAGCTTTGAAGGCCGCTAGGGCTTGGTATTATCTAATAGTTTCCTTGTGCGGCTGCGGCGGTGCGAGGCAGGATTGTTTGTTGCGTTTCCTACCCATTCACCCTTTCATTTTTTCCATGAACAGATTTACCAGACCTCTTCAATGGGCGGTCGGGGCATGTGCCATTACAGCGCTCGCTACCTGGAGCACCGTGCAGTACACGCCGCTGGAAGCCAGCAGCCACCGCGAAGCCCCGCTGATTGCCGATGACCCACTGGCCGACAACACCGACGTTTACGCCTTCGTGGACCCCAACGACGCCACGCGGGTGGTGCTCATTGCCGACTATATCCCATTTCAACTGCCGCAGGGTGGCCCCAACTACTACACGTTCGGGGAGAACGTGCGCTACGAGATTCACGTTAAAAACAATGGCGCCACCTCGGGCGACGACATCACGTATCGCTTCACTTTTACACGGACTAACCAGGACGGCAGCACATTTTTTAACGTGCGGCTAGGGCAGCAAAACCTGAAAACCACCTACACCTGCGAGAAAATCGTGAATGGTGGCGCGCCGGTGGCCATCGTCACCAATGGCGAGGTGCCGGCCTATAATATCGGGCCGCGCTCTATCAACTCGGGCGTGGGCCTGAGCCAGGCCTCGTACACGGCCTACCGGCAGGGCAAGGTGGCTACGGCAAGCGGCAGCGGTGGCGAACAGGTGTTCTGTGGCTCGTCCGACGACCCGTTTTTCGTGGACCTGGGAGCCGTATTTGACCTGGCCGGCCTGCGCGTGAACCGCGGCAGCCGCGATGGCCTGAGCAAGTACAACGTGCACGCGATTGCGCTCAGCATCCCGATTGCCACGCTGCAGAAAAGTGGCCAGCCGGTATCGGCCGCAAAAAACATTCTGGACCCCGACTACGTGATTGGCGTGTGGGCCTCGGCCAGCCGCCCGGCTATGCGCACGCTCAACGGCAACAGCGGCAGTGGCACCACTACGGCCAGCGGCAGCTACGTGCAGGTATCTCGCCTGGGCATGCCGCTGCTCAACGAGGCCATTAATCCTATCGGGGCTAAAGATGCCTGGAACCGCGCCACGCCCTACACCGAGGCTAGCGTGACCGACGGCTACCTCTCCAACCCCGAACTGGGTCTCTATACCGCCGACAATAACCCCGTGGCCCCGGCCGCGCCCAAGTCGGCCGGCCAGACTTTCTACGGCGAGGCTGTGCCGGCCCTAATGGCGTTGCGCATGCAAACCAAGTCGCTGTATGGCCGCCTGCCCGCGCCGTATGACGGGGGCTTCGACTTCCGCAACCAGGCACCGGGCCTATATCCGCTCAAGGGCACGCCGCTGGTGGCCAACACGGCGCTGGCCGACAATGCGTTTGGCAACTACCTACTGGTGGCTAATAGCCCCCGCTCGGTGGACTTGAAGCCGATTTTCCACACCGGCGTGCCGAACCTGCCACCCTACCAGCTGGCTGTCAATAAGAAAGATGGCCTTCCGCTGTCAGTCGGTAAGCCCTTCGTAAACAACTTCCTGCCGCTGACCGGCACCGCCAACGGCGGCCCCGGCGGCGACATGCTGCGCCTGAACATGGCCGTGCCTGCCACCCCACGCAACTCGCCCGATTTCAGCAACCAGGGCCTGATTGCGGCGGCCGTGCTAGGCCTCACCGACCCGCGCTTTAATACAACCCAAGCCTTACAGAACATCCCGAACATGGACGGCTTTCCCAACGGGCGCCGCCTCGAAGACGAAGTAGTGAAGATTGAGTTGCAGGCCGTGGGCGGCGCCGTGCTGGCGGCCATCGGCCTGTGGTACGACGACTTTGGCCCCACTGCCACCAACCCCGTGACGCCGAGCCTGAAGGGGGTGCTGAATTTCACCGCCGGGGTCGAGAAAAACGACACGACGTTCCGCGCCAGCTTTCCCTACGTGCAAACGCCCTGGGAGGGCTACCGCGTGCGCCGCTAACTCATTGTCTCACTACTATCGTCTATTAAAATGAATTCCAAACAGTTACGCGCTTATGTCGCGCTGCCGGCCCTTGTGGCTGCGGCAGTAGGCGGCCTGGCCACCTGGAGTCAGCTTCGTTACACGCCCCTGGAGGCTTCCTCGCACCGCGAAGCCCCGCTGATTGCCGACGACCCGGTGGCCGACAACACCGACCTCTACGCCTTCGTGGACCCCAACGACGCCACCCGGGTAACCATCGTGGCCAACTACATTCCGTTTGAGCTGCCGCAGGGCGGCCCCAACTACTCGACCTTCGGCGAGAATGTGCGCTACGAGATTCACGTGAAGAATAACGCTGCTAATACCACCAGCGACGACATCACGTATCGTTTCACCTTCACGCGGATGAACCAAGACCCGACCACGTTTTTCAACATTCGGCTCGGGCAGCAAAACTTAAAAACTACCTATACCTGCGAGAAAATTGTGAATGGCGGCGCGCCAGTGGCCATTATCACCAATGGCATAGTGCCGGCTAATAACGTGGGGCCGCGCTCTATTACTAGCGGGGCGGGGCTAGCCAAGGCCAACTACGAAACCGACGTGCGCGAGAGCGCCATCACCACGGCCAGCACGGGCGAGAAAATGCTGTGCGGCCCGGCCGACGACCCCTTCTTTGCCGACCTGGGCGCCATTTTCGACCTGGCCAACATCCGGCCCACCAAGGCTACCGATGGCTTGTCGCACAAGAACTGCCACTCGATTACGATGAGCATTCCGATTACGGTGCTCCAGAAAAGCGGCAAGAATGCCCCCACCACTATCCTGGACCCCGACTATGTAATTGGGGTGTGGGCCTCGGCTAGCCGCCCAGCCATGCAAACCCTGAGCAGCACCGCCGACCCCGCCAACAGCGGCGACTGGGTACAGGTGTCGCGCCTGGGTATGCCGCTCACCAACGAGGTGATTACTCCCATCGGCGGCAAAGACTCCTGGAATGCCCGCACCCCCTACACCGAGTCGAGTGTGACTGACGGCTACCTCT
Organism: Hymenobacter sp. BT559; assembly: GCF_017571525.1. GTDB lineage: Bacteria > Bacteroidota > Bacteroidia > Cytophagales > Hymenobacteraceae > Hymenobacter > Hymenobacter ginsengisoli. The sequence continues at coordinate 25,348 of NZ_JAGETY010000023.1, forward strand.
CGAACCCCGAGCTTGGCCTCTACATGGCCGACAACTCGCCTATGAACGGCGCCGCGCCCAAGCCTGCTGGCCAAACGTATTACGGTGAGGCCATTCCAAACGTGGCGGCGCTGCGCATCCAAACCAAGTCGCTGTATGGCCGCGCCGGCTTTCCGGCCAATGGCTTCGACTTCCGCAATGGGGCCGATGGGTTGTATCCGCTCAAGGGCAACCCGGCTCTGGTGGGCACGGCTTTCGACCCCGCCACTTACGGCAACTACCTGCTGCCGGGCCCCGGCCAGCCGCGCTCGGCCGATATCAAGCCAATTTTTCACACCGGCGTGCCTAATGCTGCTCCGTATCAGCTAGCCACTGGCAAGGGCGGCAACCCGCTGGCGGCTGGCAAGCCATTCATCAACAACTTCCTGCCGGTGGTGGGCGATATGCTGCGCCTGAATATGGCCGTGCCGCCCACCCCGCGCAATTCGGCCGACTTCAGCAACCAGGGCCTGCTGGCCGCCGCCGCGCTAGGCCTCACCGACGGGCGCTTTAATAAGGACGCGAGCTTGCAGAACATCCCCAATATGGACGGCTTTCCCAACGGCCGCCGCCTGGAGGATGCCGTGGACCAGATTGAGCTGAAGGCCGTGAGCGGCGTGGTGCTGGCCGCCATCGGCCTGTGGTACGACGACTTCGGGCCCACCGCTACCAACCCCGTGACGCCGCAGCTCGGCAACGTGCTGGGCTTCACGACCGGCGTGGAGAAAAATGACACGACTATCCGGGCCACCTTCCCCTTCCTGCAAACGCCCTGGAGCGGCACCAGCCCGGCCAGCGGCCCTACCAACAGCATCGTGGTGCCCAACCTGGTAGTAAGCACGGCCATGCCCGTCGAAGCCGGCACGTATAATAATATCACCATCACGAGCACCGGCGTGGCCTCGTTCAATGGCCCCATCGTGGTAAACGGCGCGCTAGTAGTGCAAACTGGTGGTACCCTGAGCACGCGTGGTGTGCTGGCTACCAACTGCCAGACCATCACCGGCTCGGGCACGTTTGAGCTGCAGGCCGGCGCCACGCTGCGCATCTGCGCCACCGACGGCATTGCCGCCACCGGGGCTAGCGGGGCCATTCAACTCACCGGCTCGCGCTCGTTCTCCAACGATGCCAGCTATGAGTACATCGGCTCCGACGCCCAAACCTCGGGCACTGGCCTGCCTAGCCGTGTGCGTAGCCTCACGGTGAACAATGCCGCCGGCCTCACCCTGAATAATGGAGGCGTCGGCGTGGCCCAGACGGTGGCCCTCACCAGTGGCAACCTGAATACCAGCACTAGCCAGATGCTGACGCTGCTCTCGACACCCACCGCCGGCACGGCCCTCGTAGTGAACACCGCCGGTATCGTGAGTGGCCCGGCTACTATGCAGCGCGCCATCGACCCCGCCTTCAACCCCGGGGCCGGCTACCGCCACTACAGCTCGCCGATGGTGAGCACCACGCTCAACGACTTGACCTCGAATGTGGCGGGCTTTACACCTATTTACAATACGGCTTACAACACCTCGCCAACCCCGAAGGCGGTAACGCCCTTTCCGAACGTATATGCCTACGAGCAGAGCCGCGTGACGACCAGCGGCAGCGCTGGCTCGATTGACTTCGACGAGGGCTTCTTGGTGCCCCTGGCCACTGATGTGATGACGCCGGTGCGCGGCTATGACCTCAATATCCCGGCTAGCTCGGTGGTGGACCTGATGGGCACGCTCAACGATGGCCCGCAGAGCATAGCCGGCCTAGCACGCGGCACCCAGACGCAGAGCGGCTGGCAACTGCTCGGCAACCCGTATCCGTCGCCTATCGACTTCACGGAGGTAAGCGGCGTGACGGCCGGCGTGACGCGCACCAACCTCGACGACGCGGTGTACGTGTATCAGAGCACCGGCCAGTACGTGGGGCAGTACCGGAGCTACGTCAATGGCATGGGCGGCAGCCCGCAGGTAGCCGCCATGCAGGGCTTCTTTATGCGGGTTACAAACCCCAGCAGCAGTGGCAGTCTGGCCCTGACCAACGCCGCCCGCGTCACCAGCTTTGCCACCACGCCGAGCTTCAACCGCACCACCGCCGACCCCCGGCCGCAAGTGCGCCTGCGCCTGCAGGGCAGCACGCCGCTCATCGACGAAACCACGGTGTACTTTGAGCAGGGTGCCACGGCCGCTTTCGACCCCCGCTTCGACGCCTTCAAGCTGCCCAATTCGTCGGGCATGAGCGTGAGCAGCCTCATCACCAATAACGAGCTTTCGATAAATGGGCTAGCCCCGCTCACGAGCGCCGCGGTCACGGTGCCGCTCAATGTGCAGGTATCGGGCCCCGGCAGCTACAGCCTGAACGCCATAGACCTGCTCAACTTCAACTCGGCCACGCCGGTGTACCTGCTCGATACCCAGACCGGTGCCCGCATCGACCTCAGCAAGCAGCCCGTGTACAGCTTCACGGCCAATTCGGCCTCGCTGCCCGGCCGCTTCAGCCTGCTCTTCGGCGCTTCGCCGCTGGCCACGGCGCCCGCCGCGGTAGCCGACCAGGTCAAGCTTTACCCGAACCCCGCCAAGGGTAGCTTCACGGTAGTGGTGCCCGCCGAACTGGGCCGCACGCCCGTCACGGCTACGCTCTTCAACCAGCTCGGCCAGCAAGTGGCCCAGCAGGTGCTGCCCATGACGGCCGCCGGTGCCTCGGCTCAGTTCGACGTGTCGTACCTGTCGCTGGGCGTGTACACGCTCCGCCTCAAGTCAGGTGATAACCAAGTAGTAAAGCGTGTAGTAGTAGCCCAGTAGCGCCCGGCCGGCTAGCCGCCACTTAGGGTGGCTAGCCGGCTCAAGGTGACTTTTTCCTCCTAAAGCTCTCAATCTCATGAATAAGAATTTCTTAATGAAATCGCTGGGCGCCACCACCGTGGTTCTACTGCTGGCTGTAGTAGCCGCCCAAGCCCAAACCCCCGGCTCGGGTGGTCCCACGCCGCAGGTCAACCCCACGGCCGTGCCCATTGATGGCGGCGCTTCGCTGCTACTTGCCAGCGGAGTTGCTTTTGGCCTAAAAAAGTTGCGTGACCGCCGCCGCACTCGGTAGTCACTCTCAGCAATGATAAGAAGGTTAATGGCCTCAGTAAATAGAATGGATTCTATTTACTGAGGCCATTATGCTTGGTGATATAATTTATAACAATTGCGTGTGCGTACAGCAGACGAAGCATACCAAGCTGCTATTTCACCTAGGGCAGCTTGTCACAGTAGTTAAAGGTGAGGTGGTCCAGTTAAGCAAGACAGTTTAGGCCAGTGTTTTTAAGTTGTTGTAAGTAAAAGGCTTGTGGGGTCTGATAAGCGAGTGCGGAGTGGCGGCGCTCGTAATTATAGTAGTCAAAATAAGTGGCCACGCTGTGCTGGGTATCGGCTAAATCGCGAAAAACAGGCCACTCGCGTTGTTCGAGTTCCTCCGTTTTAAGGCGCGACCACAGGCTTTCAGCCTGCGCGTTGTCGAGGCATTCCCCGCGCCGACTTTGCGAGCGCACGGCTTGGTGGCGGTGTAGCAGGGCGCGGTAGGCCTTGCCGTAGTACTGTCCGCCGCGGTCGGAGTGCACCAGCAGGCCGGGCGCGGGCTGCCGGGCGAGTAGTGCCCGGCGCAAGGCGCTGGTCACCAGCTCTTCGGGCATGGTCGCCAGTACCTGCCAGCCCACTACCTGGCGGGAGTAAGCGTCTTGGAAGGCACAGAGATAGGCCCACTGCCCCGAAGCCAGGGGTAAGTACGTAATGTCACTGACCCAGACCTGATTCGCGCGGGTTGGGGCCGGCTGGTCGAGCAGCCGATTGGGGGCGCAGCGTAGGCCATGCGTGGAGTCGGTGGTGCGCGGCGTAAAAGCGCGTGGCTGTAGCGCGCGCAGTCCTCGGCGGCGCAGCTCGGCGCGCAGGCGCTGACGGCCGACGCGGTAGCCCTGGGCCTGTAGCTCGACCCGCAGCCGACGCGTGCCGTAGTGCTGCTTATGGCGCATAAAGACTTGAACCAGGGCCGCTTTCCAAGCCGCTTCCCGGACTGGTTTAGCCAGCTTAGCTCCCTGTGCTACCCACGCAGAGTAACAGCCAGGCGTGACGCCCAGCACTTGGCAGAGCAGGCGCACGGGGTAACTAGCGCGCTGCTGGTCAATGAACTGGTAGCGACTCACGGGGTCGGCGGGGTGCTGAAGATGGCAATGGCTTTTTTTAAAATCTCCAGTTCCTGCGCCAAGCGCTTGTTAGCCGCGCGCAGCTGGCGCACCTGCGCCGCTTCGGCGGGGTTAGTGGGTAGGGCAGGCAGGGCTTCTTGCTGCCACTTATAGAGCAGCTTGGGATTGAGATGCAAGGCGCGGGCAGCGGCTTGGGTCGAGCGGCTTTCGCTGGCCACGCGCAGGGCCTCCGCTTTGAAGGCCGCATCGTATTTGCGGCGTTTATCAGGCTTTTCCATGGAGAAGAAAAGTACTGCCCAATTCTGTCTTGCTCAGCTAGACCACCTCAAAAAACCTTCTATGACTTTGTCATTCAATAAAACCTATACTGCGCGTAGTCATTTGCACTATTACTCTTTGATAGCCTGAAGGAGGGTGGCGTGGCTGTTGCAGAACTCAGCAGAGGCCCTCGTGTAGCGCCTTTGGCAACTACTTAAGTCCTTCTTCCTAACGATAACGCTGCTTTTTATGGGTTCCTGGACTAGCCGCAACCGCTTAGTGGTCAAGCCTTGGGGTTCTGCAGTAGCTACGCTCCTATTCTAGGCTATTCGCGCTAGTGCCTCAGTACGTTGAAAAACGCAGGATTTTGGAGCCGTCATCGGGCACCGTTTTTTGGAGACCTTGCGGTTCACAAAACGCCTGGCTACAGGGCGTTCTCTATACTTCAGTGACGAAACCAGCTACCTAGCCTGCAGGCTAGGTGAAGCAAGCTGTCAGCAACCGTTTAATGAAAGGGAGATTACTTTCGTTTATGGGAGCTAAACACGTGTGCTTCGCCTGCTGCAAAGCGGTGAATGTCCCTTATGGTACCATGGGTCTGGTGAGGTGCACGGACTGCGAGGCTGAATTGGTTGTGGTACCCCATCGCTTTCGGCCGCCTAAAAAACAAGAGCAGAATAAATGAGCAACAGCGCGTTATCTGGTAGCGCACGGCTTTTGCTATGAGCATCTTGCCCCTGGTCTTTTTCCGGGATGGGCTACTACTGTCTCGTCCGGAAATAAGTTGACCGTTTGACGATAGTCCGGGCCTGGGTTGACCAGTTGTCTAATCCTGAAAAAAAGTTGTCAGTTTTCGCGGGAGGAAAAATGAGTGATTCTAATCCTGGTAGCAGGTTGTCAAGTTAAGCAGTATCAGTTGAGGCTGGGGGCTGAGTAGGCCGGTATACTTTGGGTTTCCAGTGCTTTTGCAAGGGCTCAGTACTGGCGTGGGCGGCCGCCGGGGTGAGATACCCGCAGCTCATATGGGGGCGCAGGTAATTATAGTTACGCACGCTCTGCTCGACGGCGCGGGCCGCCTCGTCAAAAGTGGTAAACACGCGGTTAAGCCGAAAATCTGTTTTCAAGATACCATTAACGCGTTCGGCGATGGCATTCTCATAGGGGTCACCATGTTGGGTCATGCTGATAGCAATCCCGGCTTGGCGGAGCCGCTGGATATAGGCAAAGCTGCAGTACTGACTCCCACGGTCCGAGTGGTGAATCAAGGGGGTAGCAGTAGGCGGGTCGCGCTGCAAGGCCATTTCTAGGGCTTTCAGCGAGCCCTCCACAGTGAGTAGCGGGTGCAGGCAGTAGCCCACGATAAGCTTCGAATACGCATCGGTTAGTAAAGACAAGTAGCCGAAACTCAACCCAATGCACAAGTAGGTAATATCGCACACCCAGGCCTGCCGTGGTGCCGTTAACTCTACATCCACTAGCAGGTTAGGATACTTGCGCAGACTGTGCGCCGAGTTCGTCGTTTTCGGCACTGACCGCTTTTGACGCAGAAGCAAGTCGTGCGTTTGCAAGAGCTGATGCAGTTTGTCGCGCCCTATTTTGATGCCGCTTGCCGCCAGCGGCTGTTGCAGTAGCAAGTACAGCTTGCGGGTGCCCAGGCCTGGAATCTCGCGCCGAAGCGCGAGCACCAGGTCCAACACTAGCAGAGAATGGCCTCGCACCCGTTGAGCATCGTGCTGGCGCTGATAAAAGGCTTGTCGGCTTACACCAAACAGTCGACACAGGTGACCGACGCTCACCCGCACGATTTCGTTTTCCTGAAGTCTCAGGACCGTTTGGTGCCAGACTTTTTTCGGATAGGCAGTTGCAGCTCTTGCTCCGCCACGTCAATCATCGTGTGCAGGGCTAAAATCAGCAGGTTGGCTTGCTGCAAAGCCTGCTCCAACTCGTCGTTGTGCTGCTGTAAGGCCTGTACATCCCGTTTTTGCGTTCGCGTCATAGCTGGGCTAACGAATAAGCCGGTCTGCACCTTGCGCTGGTAAAGGCTCACCCAGTTGCGCAACGTATAGCTGTTGTGGATATCTAGGTCGGCCATCACCTGGCTGAGCGCTTCGCCCCCAAAGACCACGCGGAACGCCGCCGTTTCTTTGAATTGCTCGCTGTACTGAAAGCGCTGGAGTAAGGCGCGAATGTGCTCTTCCATAAAACAGTTTTTTGAGCAAAAACTGTCAACCTATTTCAGGACAAGACAACCCACCGGATGCAGAATTTTAACGAGTAGCTGTCATGTGTGAAAGCTACTCACTTACCTTCTGTACCAACCTTTTAACCGATGCCACTGTTGAAGCGCAACGCTTCACAGCGAAGCACCTGGCCACTAGAATTGTTCCACGCAGACAGGCGTGCGTAAATGCGGTCCCATTCGCCCCACGATGCATCTTCGTGCTTTCGCTACCCCACCACGCATTTGCCGTGCCCAAAAGGATCCTGCTGCTTGTCCTCTGCTTGCTGGCCAGCTTAGCTCGCGCCGGGGCGCACCCAGGGGCGGGCGGGGAGAGGTGGGCAGGCCACGAAGTAGTCCAGGTGAGCGTACTGCCCGACCGGGGCTACGCCTGGCCGCGCGTGCTCCGCGACACATCGCTGATCTTTGCCCCCGCCGACTCGCTGCGCCCCGCCCAGGCCCGCCGCTTCTGGCTGAAAGTGGCGCTACCCAACCCCAGCCATTACACCGAGGACGCCCAGCTAACGGTACTGCCCAATCTCGACAACACCCTCTATTATCTCGACCAGAATAGCCGCACCTGGCGCACCCGGCGCGCTGGGGTGGCTGTGGCCACCGATAGCCAGTGGGTGAAAGGCGCGCTGCCGTTGCGGCTGCCGGCGGCCGCCACCACTACCTGCTACGTGCGGGTTGACCTGGGCCCGCGTGCTGCCCGGCTCTCGGCCGTGCGCCTGCAGGTGCAGCTGGTGCCGGCGGCTCGCGCCCGCCGGGCCGACCAGTTTTCCTTGCTGGCCTGGCTGGTGGCACTGGCCGTGCTGGGGCTGCTGCTGCTCGCCAACGCCCACGCCTACCTGCGCCGGCGCGACCGCCCCACGGCTTGGTACCTGTGCGGCCAGCTGGGGGCCGTGCTCTACCTGACGGCTTACCGGGGCGCGTTCAAGCAGGCGTGGCCGGGGCCGGTGTTCAGCCAGCGGCTGCTGCCCGACGGCCGCAGCTACGCCTACACCCTCAACAGTGCGCTGATGCACCTGAGCGTCGTCCTGCTGCTGCTGGGCCTGGTGCAGCTCACGCGCACCTACCTGGGAACCCGCGCCCGCCTACCCCGCCTCGATACCGCCCTGCGCTACGGGCTGGTGGGCTACGCGCTGTTTACCCTGGCGGTAGGGGGGGTGAACCTGAGCGGCTTTTACCTCGACCAGTACGCGCTGCGCCTCGACAACCTGCTGGTGCTGGCCCTGCTGGGGCTGGGGCTGGCCACCGCGGTAACCGCCCACCGGCGGCAGCTGCCGCTGGCCCGCCCCTACCTGCTGGCCACCGTGCTGCCCTTGCTGGGCGTGGGGCTGGCCGCCGGCTACCACGTGGCCCTCACCGTCGACAACGACGGCAACCTGCTGCCTCATCTGGCCCTGGTGGCCCACGTGCTGAGCTTCTCCCTGGCCCTGAACAGCCACCTGCAGTACCTGCAGCACGCGCTGCTGGCCACCGAGCGCGACGCGGCGGCCCTGGCCCTGGACATTGGGCAGCAGCAGCTGCGCCACCGCGAAATTGTGCTCCAGAACAGCCACCTCCAGGCCGCGCTGCGCGCCGACCACCGCCAGCAGCAGGCCGCCCACCAAGACCTACAGCAGCAGCTCGAAGCCAACCAGCGCGAGCTGGCCTCCACCGCCCTCTATGTGGAGCAGAAGAACGTCCTGCTGGCCGCGCTCCAGGGCCAGATTCGGGCGCTGCACAAGCAGCGGCCCGACCAAGAGCAAGCCCTGGCCGGCCTGCAGTCGGTGCTCAACAGCAACGTCTACCTCGACGAGGACTGGGGGAGGTTCAAGGTGCATTTCGAGCAGGTGCACCCGCGCTTCTTCGCGGAACTGCAGGCAAACTATCCTAGCCTCACTCCGCACGAGCAGCGGCTGGCCAGCTACTTCCACATCCAGCTCTCAGCTAAGGAAATTGCGGCCCTGCTCAACATTGACCCGGCCAGCGTGCGCCGGGCCAAGACCCGCCTCTATAAGAAAATGGGCGCCGCCGACCTACTCGCCGGCCGGGCCGCGACGGGTGACGCGCCGACCGGCGAGTAGGTCTTTATCCGGTTTGCCAGCCGGATGATAAAATAATTATAACTTGACTAGTAGGGGTTTACAGAAATATGTCTACGCTTTGTCCACAGGCCATTTTAGGAAAGCGGGCCGGGAAGGGGCGACTATTGCACCCGGTTGGGGTGGTCGGCCACCGCCCCAGCCCCCGTTTCCGCAGCCCGGAGCGGGCGGCCCGCCGGTGCCAGAGGAGAGCCCTCGGCGCCGGCGTGGCCGCAAGGGCGGCCGGCCAGCCGGCTTTCGTTCGTCCATTTCCTAACACGCATCCATGCTACACCGTTACCTCCTCGCCCCGCTGGCCGCCCTGCTCCTGCTGGCCGCCTCCCTCACCGCGCAGGCCCAAACTGGCTCCGTGGGCATCGGCACCACCGCCCCCGATGCGTCGGCTGCGCTCGACATCGTGAGCTCCAGCAAGGGCCTGCTGCTACCGCGCGTGGCCGCCGCCTCGGCCGTCGCCTCGCCCGCACCGGGCCTGCTCGTCTACCAGACCGGCGCCCCAGCCGGCTTCTACTACAACGCGGGCACGGCCGCTGCTCCCAGCTGGCAGCAGGTGGGCACCACCACCAACGGCGACAACCTCGGCAACCACACGGCCACCCAAAACCTGAACCTGCGGGGCTATCAGCTCGTGGGCAACGGCGGCAGCCAGGGCCTGAGCGTGAGCAATGCCGGCCAGCTGGGCATCGGCACCAGCACCCCCACCCAGCAACTCGATGTGAACGGCGGCATCCTGGCCCGCGCCAGCTCCGCCATCAGAACCCAGGGCGCCTACCTGCAATGGAACCGCAGCGGTGGGCTGGGCGAGACCTGGCTGCTCAACCAGAAAGGTTTCGGCTCTGGTGGCATCTTCTTCGGCGCGTCCGATGCCGTGAGCAGCGGCGCTAATACCGTCACCGAGTGGGCCCGCTTCGACAACAACGGCCACCTGGGCATTGGCACTGCCCCCGACGCCTCGGCCGCGCTCGACGTGAGCAGCACCAGCAAAGGCTTGCTGCCGCCCCGGATGAGCCAAGACCAACGCAACGCCATCGGTTCGCCCGCGGCCGGCCTGACCATCTACAACACCACCACCGCCCACCTCAACACCTTCAACGGCACGAGCTGGGACGAGGCGCTGAGCGCTACCCAGCAGCCTTATCAAAACGGGGCTACCACCTTCGCGGCCACCGGGGCCGCGCAGACGTACACCGTACCGGCGGGGGTCACGCGCTTGGCCGTGAGCGCCAGCGGGGCCCAAGGCGGCTCGTTCGCCTCCCTCAGCAGCTTCGGCGGCAAGGGGGCGCAGGTGCAAACGACGCTGGCGGTGGTACCCGGTGAGGTATTGAACGTTTACGTAGGCACCGCTGGCACTTCCAGCACCTCCTTGACTAGTCAGGCTCCCGGCGGGTTCAATGGGGGCGGCAATAGCTCGCGCGACCCCTCAGCCGGTGGTGGCGGGGCCACCGACTTGCGGCGCGGGACCACCAAGCTGGTGGTAGCGGCCGGTGGTGGCGGTGCGGATTATCAAAATGGTTTCAATGGCGGCGACGGCGGGGCTCCTAACGGTAACGCGGGCAGCACGCTCAACTATACAGGCTGGGCCGGCTCGGGCGGCACCCAGACGGCCGGCGGAAGCTCGGGCGGCAGTCTGGGCCAGGGCGGACAAGGAAATGCCGGCGGCGGCGGCGGCGGCGGCTACTACGGCGGCGGGGGCGGCGGCTTAAACGGCGGAACTGCGTTCCCCCAATATGGTCCCGGGGGCGGCGGCTCGTCCTGGGTGACGCCCAGCTCGACGAACACGACGATGACGGCTGGCGCCAACCCTGGCAACGGAACCATCACCTTGTCGCCCGCGCCGTTCTACGCAGCCCCGCCCCTGGATGGCAGCAACTTCACCAGCGTGGCCTCGGCCAATGGCTTGTTGGCTCGTGGTGCTGATATCATCAACGAGCAGGGGGCGCACCTGCAGTGGAACCGCAGCGGCTATCTGGGCGAAACCTGGCTGCTGAACTAGAACGGCAGCGGGCCGGGCGGCATCCGCTTCGGGCAGTCCGACCTGAACAACAACGTATCCGAGTGGGCACGCTTTGACAGCAACGGCAATCTGGGCATCGGCACGACAACCCCCGGCCAGAAGCTGACCGTCATCGGCAACATCTGCGCCTCGGGCGGCCTCAACTGCGCCTCCGACGGCCGCTACAAGCGCGACGTGGTGCCGGTGCAGGGCGCCCTGGCCTCGGTGCTCAAGCTGCGCGGCGTGACCTACTACTGGAAGCAGGCCGAGTTTCCCGACAAGCAGTTCCCGGCCCGCCGGCAGCTGGGCTTCATCGCCCAGGAAATCGAGCCCTACTACCCCGAGATGGTGACCACCGACGCCGACGGCTACAAGAGCGTCGACTACTCCCGACTGACTTCCGTGCTGGTGGAGGCTATGAAAGAACAGCAGCAGCAGATTGAGGCCCTCAAAGCCCAGAATACCGCTCTGCAAACCCGCGCCACTTCGGCCGAAACCAAAGCGGCTTCTGCGGACGCTAAAGCCGCCCAAGCCACGGCCACGCTGGAAACCTTCGAAGCCCGGCTGCGGCGGCTGGAGGGGGCCGGCGGGCAAGCCCAGCGCTAATTTTTGCTTCTTGCCTTCCAGCAAAGGCGGGCTACTGTTCCCGTTCACTATTCCCCTGTTGAAAAATGAATCGTCGCTTACTCCTCGCCCTGCTGCTGGCCGTCCCTTGTTTTGCCCGCGCCCAGGGCGTCGGCATCGGCACCACCGCCCCAGCGGCTTCGGCGGCGCTCGACATCGTGAGCACCAGCAAGGGCCTACTGCTGCCCCGCCTGAGCCTGGCCCAGCGGCTGGCCATGGGCACGGGCGCCATCGCCGCCCCGGTGGCGGGCCTGCTCATCTATCAGACCGACAACACCCCCGGCCTCTACGCCTACGGCGGCACGGCCTGGGTGCGCCTCGGGGCCGACAACCTGGGCAACCATACGGCCACCCAGGCCCTGAACCTCGGGGCCAATGCCCTGGTGGGCAACGGCGGCACGGCCGGCCTCACCCTCAGCAGCGCCGGCGATGCGGCCGTGGCCGGCGCCGTGCAGGTGCCCGCCGCCAGCGCCTACCGCTACGCCTCGCCCAAGGCCTACACCGTCGTCTACGGCCCCAACGACTTTCAGCCCGCGGACGCTAGTCCCGATAATGCGAAGTACGTAGCCAGCCAGAGCGGCGGCGCTGAAACCGTGTACGGCACGACCACCGGCTCCTTGGTCGTTCTCCTGCACCTGCCACAAGGAGCCGTGGTCACCAGCCTGGTGCTCATCTACCAGGATTATAACAACGGCGGAGCCCCTTTCGGCGTTGGCCTGGCCTTGGTAGCCAACTATATCCCGGGCCCTTCGCAAACCCTGGCTAGTTTCACTTCTACGGGTCGTCCGGGCAACACGCAGGCCACCATCCCGGTGGGAAGAACTATCGACAATACGAACACCGGCTACTCCCTGCGCGCGACGTTCGGTTATTCCACTCCCGCTGTGTCCATTTATGGAGTGCAGGTCAACTACACCGTGACGCAGGCCGAGTAGGCAGGTGCCGGCTCGCGGGCGAACACTCCGGTGGCCAGCGCCACCGCCGAAGCCCCGGCCCTGCCGCCACCGCCGCCTTCGAGGTCCAGCGGTGGCGGTGGGCAGGCCCAACGCTAAGCCAGGCCGCCGCACCGGGCGGCCGAACAGCCCCGATGCTTTTCCTCATCTTGTTCCTGAATGCTTCCGATGAAAATATTCTTTACCCTGGCCCTGCTGCTGCCTTCACTGGCGGGCCTGGCCCAAACGGCCCTGACCAACGACGGTGCCACCCTCACGGTGGGCACCGGTGCCGTGCTCTACGTGGCCGGCACCGTGCAGAACAACGCCAGCGGCACCCTGACCAGCGCCGGCACCCTGCAGCTCACTGGCGACCTGAACAATGCCGGCCCGCTAAACAGCAGCGGCACGCTGCTGTTTAGCGGGGCCACGGACCAAACCTTTGTCCCCGGCGCGGCTACCGTGCGTAATCTCACGCTCGGCAACACCGGGGCGGCGGGCAGCAACCGCTTGTTTATCGGGGGCGACCTGGTGGTGAGTACCCTGCTGACCCTGACCCAAGGCCTGGTGCGCACCCAGGGGGTCGGGGCGGCGCTCTACATCCTGAGCCTGCCCGACGGGGGCCGGGTGGTGGGCGAGGCCCCGGGCCAGTACGTACAGGGCCGGCTGGCCGTGACGCGCACGACCGTGAGTGCCGGCACGGGCTCCGTCGACTTCACCAATGGCCTGGTGCTCAATCCGAATGGGCAAAGCCTGGGCCCCGTCACGGTGACGCGCACGGCGGGGCTGCAAACGGCGGGCGTGAGCTACGGCACGAACGTGGGCGGCACCACCCAGGGCATCGACCGGGTGTGGCAGGTCACGGCCGCCCAGGCCCCGAGCGCGGCTACCCCCGCATCGGCCACCGTGAGCTGGCTGAGCGACGACGACAACGGCTTCAACCCCGCCACGCCCGCCCAGCTCTGGCGCGCCGACCAGGCCAGCGGCCCCTGGGCTCCGCAGGGCGCGCCGGCCAGCGCCAGCGCCCGCTCGTTCACGGCCAACGTGACGCAATTCGGCGTGCTCACCCTCAGTAATACCAGCCAGCCGCTGCCCGTGACGCTGGTCAGCTTCACCGCCGTGGCGCAGGGCGGGGATGCGCGCCTGGACTGGGCCACGGCCTCGGAACAGCACAACGACCGCTTCGAGGTGGAAGTCAGCGTCGATGGCCAGGGGTATCGGCGCCTGGCCACGGTCGCCGGCCACGGCACGAGCGCGCCGGCCCACGCCTACCAGCTCGTGGACCCGGCCCTAGTACGCTACGCGGCCAGCCCCGTGTACTACCGCCTGCGCCAGGTCGATACCGATGGCACGGCGACCTACTCGCCCGTGCGCGCGGTGCAGGTCAGCGCGGCGGCGCTGGCCCTGTTTCCCAACCCCACTAGCCGGGCCGCCACGCTCAGGGGCGCGCCGGCCGACACCCCGGTGCAGGTGTATGACGGGGTGGGCCGCCAGGTGCTGGCTGCTACCACCGATGCCAGCGGCACGGCCGAGTTGCTGCTACCTAGCGGCTACGCCACGGGCGTGTACCTGGTGCGCGTGGGCCGTCAGGCCCTGCGCTTGACGGTGGAGGCGCGCTAGCGGACGGCTCCGCGGCGAGCGGGGCACCGTGCGGCGCGCGACGGTAGCGCGGCCTAACGGGCAAGTAGAGTTGCCACAGCTTAGTGCCGAACAAGCGAAAAGCACCCTCTTGGTGCGGCTTGGTCGAGCTTCACCCTTTGTCACGCTTTGCGGGGGT
>NZ_JAGETY010000024.1 GCF_017571525.1 Hymenobacter sp. BT559
TTGCGGTGCACAAACATCTCCCCCGGGCCCGTGCCCGTGATGCCCGAAGCCGGCACCCGCGAGTCGGAGCAGCCGATAAACAGGTACCTAGGCTGCTGCCCGTTGGCCAGGCGCTGGAAAAACTGCGGGTCTTCGGCGTTCTTACTCGCCACCCACTGGCGATTGTTCGCCAGAATATCTTGAATACCGGACATAGAGCAGGTTAAAATGCGAGCACAAAGCTAGCCGGCTTTATACGCAGTCGGGCGGGCTGCGTGTTCGGGGCTAGCCCTCGGCTCCTGGCTCGAAGCTCACGCGCAGCGTGTGCCGGGCCCCGGCCGGCGCAAAGTCGTAGCTCAGCCCAAAGCCGTAATAGGCACAAATGTGCTGCACGATGCTCAGGCCCAGCCCCGGCGACTCCGATGCCGCGTTGTGCTTGCGGAAGCGCTCGAAAAACCGGCTAGGGTCGCCGCTCACCACCGGGCCGGGGTTGCTCACCGCCAGCGCAGTAGCCGTGAGGCGCACGGCCACATCGCCGCCCGGCACGTTGTGCCGGATGGCATTGTGCAGCAGGTTGTGCAGCAGCGAATCGGCCAGGCCGGGGTGCAGGCGGCGCAGCGGCGCGGGTGCCAGGTCGAGGTGCAGGGCCAGGCCGCGCGCCTCCAGCAGGGGGGCTAGCTGCTCGGCTTTCTCGGCAAGGAGGCTGGCCAGGTCGAGTGGCACGGCCTGGGTAAACTGGCCGTTTTCGATGCGGCTGAGCAGGCCGAGCGCCTGGTGCAGCCGCGACAGCCGCCGCGTCGCCCCGTAGAGGTCGGCCAGCAGCGGGGCCGCGGCAGCATCGTCGGCCAGGGCGGGCAGCTGCAGCAGCTGCTCGAGCTGCGCCTGCATGATGGCCAGCGGCGTCTGGGTTTCGTGGGCGGCGTTGGCCGTAAACTCGCGCAGGTTTTCGTAGTCGGCCACTAGGCGACTGCTCAGGTGCGTAAGCGCCTGGTTGAGTTCCGTAAACTCCTCAATGCGTGAGGCTGGCAGGGCTAGCGGCTGGTGCTGCTGCAAATCATAAGTGCGCAGCGTAGCCAGCGTGCGCTGAAACGGCGCCCACAGCCGCCCCGACAAGTAGCGGTGCAGCCACACCACGCCCCCTAGCAGCAGCCCCAGCACCAGCAGCATGCTGCTCACCACGGCCATCAGCAGCTCATCTACCTCTACCAGAGACTTGCGCAGCGTAATCCAAACGGGCGGCTGCCCCGGCCTCACCATCCGAAACGTGAGCTGCCGGTGCGGCACCAGCGAGCCTTCGGTTGGGTCGAGCAGCACGGTATCGGAAAAGCCGAGTGACCGGGGCCGCAGGCTCGTGCTATACTGGCCACGGTACAACGGCTCGGGCAAGGGCCGGCCGCTCGCCACGCGGGCCTCCACTTCCAGGCGGTGGTTGTGCAGCTGCTCGCCTACCTCGTTGCGCACGGCATAGTCGGTGCCAATGTACAGCACCAGGCTACCCACCGCAAACAGCCCGGCGCTCAGCAGCACATAGTAGCGATTGGTGGCAGCTAGCAGCTTCATTTTATAAAGATTAATTAGATAATGGTCAATGGTTAATTTACCGGTGAATAATAATTAACCATTGACCATTATCTACTTAACCATTACTCCGCGCTCAGCTTATACCCCACCCCGTACATGGTGCGGATGTAGTTTTCGGCGCCCTTCTCCTGCAGCTTTTTGCGCAGGTTTTTGAGGTGGGTATAAATGAAATCAAACGAGTCGGCGGCATCTACCGAGTCGCCACACAGGTGCTCGGCAATGGCTTCTTTGGTAAGCACGCGGCCTGGGTTAGCCAGCAAATACAGCAACAGGTCATACTCCTTGCGCGTGAGGGTAAGCTGCTCGCCGTGCACCAGCACCTCGGCCTGCTCGGGCCACACCACGAGGTCGCGAAATATGAGGTGGTTTTGCCCCTGAAACCGGCGGCGGCGAATAATAGCCCGCAGCCGGGCATTGAGCTCGGAAATATGGAAGGGCTTCACCAGGTAGTCGTCGGCCCCCAGGTCGAGGCCCACCACGCGGTCGTCGAGGCTGTCGCGCGCCGAAATAACCAGCACCCCCGCCAGCGAATTATCGGCCTTAAGGGTGCGCAACAGGTCAAGGCCATTGCCATCGGGCAGCGTCAGGTCGAGCAACACGCAGTCGTAGCGGTACAGTTTTATTCGCTCCTGCGCCTGCCTGAAATCTGCGGCTACCTCCACCACATAGCCCCCTTGGCGCAGGGCCTCCACGAGGGTTGAGCGTAGCGCGGGCTCATCTTCAACTAATAGTATTTTCATGGCTAGGCTGAGCTAATTCAGCTGCCGAAAAAACAAGGCAATTCTGAAGAAAACTAGGATACTCAGAATCTACTCATACTATTTTCATTTTTGAGGCCCGCGCTTTTATAGAAATGGCATAGAGCCTGGCCGCCGTTTTTCAGGTTTCTGCCCCCTAGCCTATTTGCTAGGCCGCCACGTGAGGCACAAGCCCGGGGTGCTTCCATAGTAGGTCGGCAGCACACTTACATCGCGGCCGATGGATTTGCGCCCCCAGCGGTTGCGGTGGGTGAGGTAGCCCAGGTGAGCCGACAGAATGCCGAAGCCCGCGCCGGCCACTACGTCGCTCTGCCAGTGCTTGTCGACCACCATGCGCAGCGCGCCCACGCTGGTAGCTAAGGCATAAGCCCCGATGCCGTACCACTGGCTTTTGTCCCGAAACTCGGTGTGTACAATGCTGGCCGCCAAAAATGCCTGCGCCGTGTGGCCCGACGGAAACGAGAGATTATCCGAGCCGTCGGGGCGCTCCTCGTGGCTAAGCGACTTCACCAGAAATGTACTGCCCAGCATGATGGCCTCGCTCTTGGCAATGATGAGCAGGGTATTGATGCGGTCGTTGCGGCTCTCGACGCCGGCCAGCGCCACGGCCCCTAGCTCGAGGTAAGGCACGAAGATGAGGATGTCGGCCACGCGGGTTTGCGACGACGGAAACACGCGGTGAATGTCGCGCTGCGCAT
Organism: Hymenobacter sp. BT559; assembly: GCF_017571525.1. Lineage (GTDB taxonomy): Bacteria > Bacteroidota > Bacteroidia > Cytophagales > Hymenobacteraceae > Hymenobacter > Hymenobacter ginsengisoli. Next base: position 3,017 of record NZ_JAGETY010000024.1, read on the forward strand.
CTTGGTTGGTATAAAAACCACCCCCATTAAAGGTGTAGGCGCCGTAACCAATCAGCACCGCCGGAATGGCAACAGCTTTGAACAGCTTGCTTTTGAAAAAAGGCTTTTTGACCGCGGCCGGCACACCAGCCGGGTTTTCGTATTTGTGGGTAGTGTCGGCGGGGGCGGGCTGGGCGGCAGGGTTGAGCGGCACCTGGGCCAGGGCGGGGGTGCTGCTCAGTAGCAAGCCTAGCAGCACGGCGCGGGCAGTAGAAAGAAAGGAGGGCATGGTGTAACGAAAAAGTAAGGCTTTTGCGCTCTACGCGAGCCAGCCACTTTTTGCTACTTGTCGCCAGGCCAAAAAACCAATTATTGTGTTTTTCTGCTCGGCGGCAGCCCGCTGCCAGGGCCAGCCCCCCGGCCAGTTCAGTGCCCCGCACCCGGGCCGCTTGCCCAACCCGGCAACGTTGCCGGCAACGATGGCGGAAATAAATCGGGCTTTTTGCTTGCAGATGCCCAGTAGATAGCCTAGTATTCCGGTGCCGAAGCCGGCTTTGCGCCTGCGGCTGGCCTTTTCCAGTTCGTACTACCTAGCGGCAGCGGCCCGGCCGCCCCGCCTTCCCACCCGCTTTTATGATGCGTTTTTCTTCGCTGTTGCCCGGTGCCCTGCTGGCGCTGGCGGCCTGGCAGGCCAACCCTAGCGCTGCCCAGAGCGGCCGGCCGGCCCCTAGCCAGCCGGCACCACTTACCCTGCCCGCGGTGCGCCAGGTGCGCTTCAAGGCCGACACCTTCAACATTCAGAAGTATGGGGCGGTGGCCGATGGCCAGACGCTCAACACCCAAGCGTTTCACAAAGCCATTATGGCCTGCACGCAGGCGGGCGGCGGCACGGTGCTGGTGCCGGCGGGGCTGTGGCTCACGGGCCCCATCGTGCTGCAAAACAACGTGAACCTGCACCTGGCCACCGGCGCGCTGGTGCAGTTCACGGCCGACCACCTGCAGTACCCGCTCGTTAAAACCACCTGGGAAGGCGAGGAAGCCATCCGGAGCCAGGCACCGATTTCGGGCGTGGGGCTAGTCAATATCGCCATCACCGGCAACGGCACGTTCGACGGGGCCGGCGATAGCTGGCGGCCCGTCAAGAAGAGCAAGCTCAACGAGGGCGAATGGAAAAAGCTGCTGGCCACCGGCGGCGTGCTCAATGAGAAGAAAGATTCATGGTACCCGTCGGCCAGCTCACTCAAGGGTAACATGCTCGCGGCGGCCGGCACGCCGCGCAAGAGCCTCGACCCCACGGCCTTCGACGACATCCGCGATTTCTTGCGGCCCAACATGCTGAGCCTGACCGACTGCAAGCAGATTTTGCTCGAAGGCTTTACCATTCAAAACTCGCCGGCCTGGACCATCCACCCGCTGCTGTGCCAGGACATTACGGTGCGCCGCGTCACGGCCCGCAACCCCTGGTATGGCCAGAACACCGACGCCATTGATGTGGAGTCGTGCCGCAACGGCGTGCTCGACGACTGCGTGTTTAGCGTGGGCGACGATGGCCTGTGCATCAAGAGCGGCCGCGATGAGGAAGGCCGCAAGCGCGGCGTGCCCACCGAAAACTTCCTCATTCAGAACTGCAAGGTGTACAGCGCCCACGGTGGCTTCGTGATTGGCTCGGAGATGTCGGGCGGGGTGCGCAATATGGTGGTGCGCAACTGCACCTTTCAGGGTACCGACGTGGGCCTGCGCTTCAAGACGGCGCGCGGCCGCGGCGGCATGGTCGAGAATATCTGGGTCGATGGCATTACCATGACGGATATTGCCGGGCAGGCCATCCTCTTCGATATGTACTACGCCGCCAAAGACCCCGTGCCACAGCCGGGCGAATCGACGGCACCGCCCGTCATTGCGGCCCAGCCGCTGAATGAGGGCACGCCGCAGTTCCAGCATTTCTACATCAAGAACGTAGTGTGCAAGGGTGCCGAAACGGGTATTCTGGTGCGCGGCCTGCCCGAGATGAGCATCAAGGATATCAGCCTTGAAAATGTGGTAATTGAGAGCCAGAAAGGCATGGTGTGCCAGGAAGCGGAGAACATTCGCCTCCGCAACGTAACCCTGCTCACCAAAGAAACCCGGCCGGTGCTGGAAGTGCAGAACAGCAAAAACATCAGCCTCGACGGCATCAGGTACACCAGCGGCGCCGACCTGCTGCTGCGCGTGAGCGGCGACCGCAGCCAGGACATTCGCCTTACCAACACCAATACCAAGCTCGCCAAAAAAGGCCTGGAGCTGGGCGACAAGGTGGGCAAGAAGGTGGTGCAGGTGGCGGCTAAATAATACCTACAACCAGTTTGTCATTGCGAGTGCTACGCGGCAGGCGCATTGCAACGATAGCCGAGCGGCTTGTGCCAAAGCCAATCGGGTGCCAGTGCTGCGTAGGCTCGCAATGACAGACCGACTTTTCTCCATGACTTCCCCCACCCGCCTTTTCCTCACCGCCGCTAGCCTTACGCTGCCCCTGCTAGCCCCCGCGCAGAATGCCCCGGCCGCCATGTCGCAGCGCATGGCCGATGCTTTTATCGCCCAGCATCCCGATTCCATCGTTATCGGCAGCCGCAAAGCGGCCCGCTGGGACTATGAGCAGGGCCTGATGCTGAAGGCCCTGGAGCGCGTGTGGGAGCGCACCGGCAACGGCCGCTACTTCACCTACATTCAGAAAGACCTCGACCAGTTTGTGCAGAAGGATGGCAGCATCCGCACCTATAAGGCTGAGGATTACACCCTTGACAACCTGGCTACTGGCCCGGCCCTGCTGCTGCTGAGCCAGGTGTCGGTGCCTAATGCCGAAAAATACCGGCTAGCCGCCGCTACGCTGCGCAAGCAGCTGGCCAGCCAGCCACGTACCAAGGAAGGCGGCTTCTGGCACAAGAAGGTGTACCCCAACCAGATGTGGCTCGATGGCCTCTACATGGCCGAGCCCTTCTACGCCCAGTACAGCGTGCTGACCGGCGACCAGGCCGGCCTCGACGACGTAGCCAAGCAGTTTGCGCTCATCGAAAAGCACCTGGCCGACCCCAAAACCGGTCTGCTGCGCCACGGCTACGACGAAAGCCGCGAGCAGAAGTGGGCCGACAAAGCCACCGGCCTTTCGCCCCAGGCCTGGGACCGCGCCGTGGGCTGGTACGCCATGGCCCTCGTGGATGTGCTCGATTATATGCCTGCCGGCAATGCCCACCGCGCTGAGCTCATCAAAGATTTGCAGCGGCTAGCCCCGGTCTTGGCCAAATACCAGGACCCCAAAACCGGCACCTGGAGCCTCGTGCTGGGCCAGGAAGGCCAGAAAGGCAACTACGCTGAAGCCTCGGGCAGCAGCATGTTTGTGTATGCCCTGGCCAAGGGCGTGCGGCTAGGCTACCTCGACAAGAAATACGCCGCCGTGGCCCGCAAGGGCTACGATGGAATTTTAAAAACCTTCGTGGCCACCGAAAACGGCGCGCTCGCCCTCAACGGCACGGTGAGCGTGGGCGGCCTGGGCGGCAATCCCTACCGCGATGGGTCTTACCAGTATTACCTCAGCGAGCCCCTGCGCAAGAACGATTTGAAAGGCGTCGGCCCGTTCATCCTGGCCAGCACGGAGATGGAGATTGCGCAGGAAGACGCCTTGGGCCAGGGCAAGACCGTGGGCCTCGACTATTATTTCAACCACGAGACGCGCAAAAATGCCTTCACCGGCCAGCCCGAGCAGTGGCACTACACCTGGGAGGACCGCACGCATGGCGGCTTCTGGCTGTGGGGCAACCAGCTGCGCGAGCTAGGGGCCCGCACGGTGCCGGTGCCCACGGCACCTACCGCCGCTAGCCTCAAAGGCCTGAATGTGTACGTGATAGTGGACCCTGACTCTAAAAAGGAGTCGCCCCAGCCCAACTACGTCTCGGCCGCCGATGGCAAGGCCGTGGCCGACTGGGTGCGGGCCGGCGGCACACTGGTGCTGCTCGCCAACGACACGGCCAACTGCGAAATCAAGCATTTCAATACCCTAGCCAAAAATTTCGGCATTCAGTTTACCGACCAGAGCGTGAACATGGTGCAGGGCAGCCAGTTTGAACAGGGCCGGGTGGACTTGAGCAGCGGCGCGGCTGTGTTTAAGCAAGCCAAAACGGCCTACATCAAGGAGCTGTCGGTGCTGGCCCTAGCGGCGCCGGCCCAGCCGCTGGTAACCAATAATGGCAAGGTGATAATGGCCACCGCCACGCTGGGCAAGGGCCGTGTCTTTGCCCTCGGCGACCCGTGGCTGTACAATGAGTACACCGACGGGCGCAAGATTCCGGCCCAGTTTGAGAACTTCCAGGCGGGCAAGGATTTGGGGCGCTGGCTGCTGAAATAGTGGCTGCGGCTAAGAACGTCGGGCTGCGCTTGCCGTTCTTAGGGCCTCCACTTCCACCTTTTTGCCATGCTACTCATTCGCCACGGCCAGCCCGGCCAGGAAAAACCCGGCCTCGTGCTCGACGGCCACCGCTACGACCTCAGCCACTTTGGCGAAGACTTCGATGAGAAATTCTTTGCCTCGGATGGGCTAGCCCGCCTCGCTGCCTTCGTGGATGTGCAGCGCGAATTGCTGCTGCCCATTCCGCCCACCACCCGGCTGGGGCCGCCGGTGGCCCGGCCCTCCAAAATCGTGTGTGCCGGCCTCAACTACACCGACCACGCCCAGGAAATGAACCTGGGCCTGCCCACAGAGCCGGTTATCTTTCTGAAAGCCACCTCATCGCTGAGCGGGCCAAACGACGATATCATCCTGCCGCGCGGCTCGGAAAAAACCGACTGGGAGGCCGAGCTGGCAGTGGTAATCCGCAAGCGGGCCAGCTATGTGAGCGAGGCCGAGGCTGCCCAATACATTGCTGGCTACGTGCTGCTTAACGACGTGAGCGAACGCGCCTACCAGCTGGAGCGCGGCGGCACCTGGGACAAGGGCAAGGGCTGCGACACCTTCGCCCCGCTCGGCCCCTGGCTAGCCACCCCCGATGAGCTGCTGAACCCTAGCCGCCTCAAAATCTGGCTTTCCGTGAACGGCGAAAAGGTGCAGGATGGCAACACGGCCAACCTCATTTTTCGGGTGCCCTACCTCATCAGCTACATCAGCCAGTTTATGACCCTGCTGCCCGGCGACATTATCTCGACCGGTACGCCGGCCGGTGTGGGCAGCGGCCTCAAGCCTCCGCGCTACCTCAAGCCCGGCGATGTGGTGGAGCTGGGCATAGAGGGCCTGGGCAGTTCGCGCCAGGTGGTGCGGCAGGCTTAGTAGCGCGGACTTTCAGTCCGCGAGTTGCAACGCTGAGGACTCGCGGACTGAAAGTCCGCGCTACTTCACTGCGTCGTTGCTGAGGTATGCAGCGTGTTTTCTAGGCGCATCCTGGCCATTGACTTACAAGAACAACTCGCATGTTTTTTCTGTACCCGTGATAAAATCCACTCTTTCCTTAGGCCTGCTGCTAGCCGCCGCCACCGCCCAGGCCCAGACCCGCCGCGTGGTAGTAGCAGCCGATGGGAGCGGCGACTTCCGCACCGTGCAGGCCGCCTTCGACGCCGTGCCGGCTGGCAATGCCGACTGGTTTACCATTGTGGTGAAGCCTGGCACTTACAAGGAAAAGCTGACCCTAGCCGCCGAGAAAACCCATGTGCGGCTGGTGGGCGAGGATGCCGCCCGCACCATCCTCACCTTCGACAACTACAACCAGCGCATCGACCCGACCACCGGCAAGAACTTCGGCACCACCGGCTCGGCTAGCATCCACCTTTACGCCAACGACTTCGCGGCCGAGAACATCACCTTTGCTAACTCGGCCGGGCCGGTGGGCCAGGCCGTGGCGGCCTGGGTGGCCGGCGACCGCAGCAGCTTTCGGCACTGCCGCTTCCTGGGCTTTCAGGATACGCTGTATACCTACGGCTACGGTAGCCGCCAGCTCTACGACGACTGCTACATCGAGGGCACCGTTGATTTCATCTTCGGCAGCAGCACGGCTTGGTTTGAAAACTGCCACGTAGTAGGCAAAACGGGTGGCTTTTTCACCGCCGCCTCCACGCCCGATACCACGCGCTACGGCTACGTTTTCCACCGCTGCCGCCTCGATGGCACAGCGCCGGCGGGGTCGTTTTACCTGGGCCGCCCCTGGCGGCCCTACGCCAAAACGGTGTATCTGGAGTGCCAGCTAGGGGCCCTGGTGCGCCCCGAGGGCTGGGACGAGTGGGGCAAGGAAAGCAACAAGCAAACCGCCTACTACGCCGAGTATAAGAGCAGTGGCCCCGGCGCCCAGCCCGCCGCCCGCGTGCCGTGGTCGCACCAGCTTACCAAAGCCGAGGCCCAGACTTATACCCAGGCCGCCGTGCTGCGCGGCTGGCAGCCACCGAAATAGCGTTTTAGTTTTTATAGCCTTTGCCGGGCATCTCACCCCTAGCCCCACTCCCAAAAAGCGAGGGGGCTAGGGGGTGAGGTGCCCGTTAGCTCGTTTCTCAATATGCGCAAATTCCTTCTCCTTGCGTTTCTGCCGCTAGCCCCCACCCTGGCCCAGACCACCCCACCCGCCGCCAGCCTCGGTATGCCGCCCGCGCGCCCGGCCCCGCCGCCCCAGGTGCTGCTGATGCGCGTGGCCCAGGATGGCAGCGGCGACTACCGCACCATTCAGGAAGCGGTAAATGCCTCGCGCGACTTGTCGCAGGTCACGGTTACGATTCAAATTAAAAACGGCATCTACCGCGAAAAACTGGTGGTGCCGGCCCACAAAACGCACGTGCGGCTGGTGGGCGAAAGTGCGTTGGGCACCATCATCACGGGCAGCGACCACACCGGCGACGCGGCTGGCCACAATACCTATTCCTCCCAAACCGTGCTGGTGCAGGCCAACGATTTCACGGCCGAAAACATCACCTTCGAAAACGCGGCCGGCGCCGTGGGCCAGGCCGTGGCCCTGCACGTAGATGGCGACCGCGCCACTTTCCGCCACTGCCGCATGCTCGGCAACCAGGATACGCTGTTTCCGGCCGTCGAAAACAGCCGCCAGTACTACCAGGATTGCTACATCGAAGGCACTACCGATTTCATTTTCGGCACCGCCGTGGCTGTGTTCGACCGCTGCGAAATCCGTAGCAAACGCAACTCCTACATCGCCGCCGCGGCCACCACCGAGCGCCAGGCCTACGGCTTCGTATTCAGAGACTGCAAGCTCACCGCCGACACGGCCGCCCACAAGGTATTTCTGGGTCGGCCCTGGCGCCCCCACTCGCGCACCGTGTATCTGCGCTGCGAGCTGGGCGCCCACATCCTGCCCGCCGGCTGGGACAACTGGCGCGATGCCGCCAACGAGAAAACCGCCTTCTACGCCGAGTACCAAAGCACCGGCCCCGGCGCCAACCCCAGCGCCCGCGCCAAGTGGAGCCACCAGCTCACGGCCAAAGAAGCCAAGCGCTACACCCTAGCCAACATCTTCGGCGGCGAAAGCGGCTGGGTGCCGCAGGAGTAGGATAAGTGCGTATCAATTAAAACAGAACGTCATGCTTCGACAAGCTCAGCATGACGTTCTGTTTTAAGTTAATGAGCTCCTGAACAATATTATTTCGGACCGTTTTTACTACGCCAGTAAGTTATATACTCAGCGTGCAGCATTCCGCCAGGAATAAACCTTTCTTTAGAAGCCCGATAGGTCTGAGTAGCAAACTCAACCGCCTCTTCTACCGATGCAAATGAATGCTCGATTATCTCATCAGGGTCGAGATGCGAAAACTCCGTAACATCAGTCCATTCTTCATCCCCTTCATCAAAGGATTCTACATAATTAACGGTGTACTGTTGCTTATCCTTACTAATGTACAGCCATCGTAACACTGTATAATCTGCTTCTTCGGAATAGCCTAGCCACTGATGCACCTCTTTACTTAAGTGAAGCCGTGCAGTTAATTCTAACGGAGAGAGATAGAACGCCATCAGAAATATTATTTTACCCTACCCCGCCCGACGACTCCCGCACCACCAGCGTAGTCGGAATGGTAACCGTGCTAGGGGGTGCGGCGCGGTGCTTTTTCTCGATGAGGTCGAGCAGGCGGCCCACGGCCACGCGGCCGATTTCGGTGGCGGGCTGCTCCACGGTGCTGAGCGAGGGGGCTAGCATATCGGCCACCGTTAGGTTGGTGAAGCCAATGAGCGACACCTGCCCGGGAATGGCGATGCGGAGTTGGCGCAGGGCGGCCAGGCAGCCCACGGCCAGGCGGTCGCTGGCCGTGAAAAAAGCGTCGGGCCGGGGCTCCAGGGCCAGCAGCTCATCCACGAGCGGGCCCACCTCGTCGGGGCCGAAGGTGCCGAAGCGCACCAGGCTTTCGTCGTAGGGCACGCCGTGCTTTTCGAGGGCAGCCCGGTAGCCGGCCAGCCGCTCCTGCGTGATGCTAAGCCAGGGCTGAATGGTGAGGTGCGCAATGCGCCGCCGGCCCGAAAGCAGCAAATGCTCGGTAGCGGCAAAGGCCCCGGCGAAGTTGTCGGCCACCACGCGGGGCGTATCGAGGGCCGCCGACACGCGGTCGAACTGCACGATGGGCGTGCCCTGCTGCTGCAGTTCCTGCAGGTGGCTCACGTTGTTGGTTTCGCTGCTGAGCGAGATGAGCAGGCCGTCGACGCGGCGGGCCACGGCTTGGCGCAGATTGGCCACTTCGCGGTCGTAGGCCTCGTGGGTTTGGAAGATGAGCACGTCGTAGCCGCGCTGGTTGGCCACCTCCTCGATGCCATTGATGGCCTGCGAAAAGTAATAATTGGCAATCTGCGGCACAATCACTCCGATAGCCTTGCTGCTGCTGCCCTTTAGGCTGAGGGCAATGGGATTGGGGCGGTAGTGCAGGCGCGCGGCACACTCCATCACCAGCCGCTTGGTTTCGGGGTTAATTTCGTAGCTGTCGCGCAGGGCCCGCGATACGGTCGAGACAGAGATATTGAGCTCGCGGGCGATGTCCTTAAGGGTAGCGGGTTCCAAGCGGGTTCTACTTAAAATGCAATTGCCGACGGGCCGGCGGCAGCCAGTTTGGCGGCTAAAGATAAACGTTACCTGAATCTTGCCCGGCTATGCGCCACTTAGATGAAGGCAGTGTGAGCAATGTGGAAACGTTACCGATAACGATTGCGCAAATAAAAACGCTCCCTGGCATTCAGCCCAGGCTGGCTAGGGGCTAAACTTCGATACTACCTCTCAGAGAGGCTGCTCGAGGGCCGGCTTTCTGTTCTTTCTAAAACGCAACTCCCACCCGTTTTCTTTATGAGTGCTTCCTCACTCTTTAGCCTGGCCGGTAAGCGCGCCCTCGTGACGGGGGCCGACCGCGGCATTGGCCAGGCCATGGCCGTGGGGCTCGCCGAGGCTGGCGCCGACATCATCGGCGTATCGCGCAGCCTGCCCGACGGTGGCGAAACAGAGCAGGCCGTGCGGGCGCTGGGCCGCGACTTTCGGGCCTACCGAGCCGACCTGGGCGAGCCCGCCGCGCTGCATGGCTTCATCCAGCAAGTGCTGGCCGACTTCGAGCGCATCGATATTCTGGTTAATAACGCCGGCATTATCCGCCGCGCCCCGGCCGCCGAGCATTCCGATGAAGACTGGGACGCAGTGCTGAGCGTGAACCTCGACGCACCTTTTCGCCTGGCTAGGGCCCTCGGGGGGCACATGCTAGCGCAGGGCGCGGGCAAAATCATCTTTACGGCCTCGCTGCTCACCTTTCAGGGGGGCATCAACGTGCCGGGCTACGCGGCCAGCAAGGGCGCCATCGGCTCCCTGGTAAAGGCCCTGGCCAACGAGTGGGCCGGCCGTGGCGTGAACGTGAACGCCATTGCTCCGGGCTACATCGCCACCGACAACACCGAGGCCCTGCGCCAGGATGCCAACCGCTCGGCCAGTATCCTTTCGCGCATCCCGGCCGGGCGCTGGGGCGAGCCCGCCGACTTCAAAGGCCCCACCGTGTTTCTGGCCTCGGCGGCCAGCGACTACGTGCACGGCACCATCCTCACCGTCGATGGTGGCTGGATGGGCCGCTAAGCAGCTACTTCACCTATCGCGCCCTGTTTGCTGGCGCTCCCTTTCACTTTTCAATTTCCCACCCAACTGCTTCCGCTTTTTATGAAAAAACATCTTCTCCTGCTTTGGCTCCTGCTGTGCGGCAGCATCGGCCTGGCCGTGGCCCAATCGCGCACCGTAACGGGCGTGGTAAAAGGCCCCGATGGTGAAACCCTGCCCGGCGTGACGGTGGTACTCAAGGGCACCAGCACCGGCGCCTCGACGGGTGCCGATGGCTCGTTTTCGCTCGCTATTCCGGCCGCCGACAAAGCGGCGGTGCTGCGCTTCAGCTTTATTGGCTACGTGAGCCAGGAGCTGGCCGTGGGCAACCGCACCGCCCTCACCGTGACGCTAACCTCGGACACGCAGAGCCTCGACGACGTAGTAGTTATCGGCTACCAGGAGGTGCGGCGCGGCGACGTGACGGGGGCCGTTTCGTCGGTTAATGCGCAGCAAATCAAGGATATTCCGGTCAACTCAGCGGCCGAAGCCCTGACGGGCCGCCTGGCCGGCGTGCAGCTGACCTCGGCCGAAGGCACGCCCGGCAACACCAACGTGCAGGTGCGGGTGCGCGGTGGCGGCTCGATTACTCAAGACAACTCGCCGCTCTACATTGTAGATGGTATTCAGATTGAGAACGCGCTGTCGGTGATTGCGCCGCAGGACATTGCTTCGGTGGACGTGCTGAAGGATGCCAGTTCGACCGCTATTTACGGTGCGCGCGGCGCCAACGGCGTTGTGATTATCACCACCAAGGGCGGGCGCGAAGGCCGCACGGCCGTGACGTACAACGGCTTCGGCGGCTTCCGCCAGCTGAGCAAGAAGCTGCAAGTGATGGGCCCGGCCGACTACCTCAACTGGGAGTATGAGCGCGCCCAGCTCACGGGCTCGGGGGCTAGCGTATCGGGGGGCACCAGCACCTTCAAAAGCGTATTTGGCTCGCTCAACTTCAACGGCGACACCTTGAACCGGGTGCGCAATCTGCCCTTCCAGGATTGGCAGGAGCAGGTGTTTGGCCGCAAGGCCTTTCAGCAGACGCACAACCTTTCTATCAGCGGCGGCACCAAGCAAACCACCTTCAACCTGAGCCTGACCCGCAACAACGAGGACGGTATTCAGCTAGGGTCGAACTACGTGCGCAACCTGGTGAACTTCCGCATCGACACCAAGGCTAGCGACAAGTTCCGGCTAGGCTTCAACGCCCGCTTCAACGACCAGGTGAACAATGGCGCCGGTACTGGCGCGGCGCTAGGCACCTCCAGCATCGGCCAGACGGTGAACACGGGCTCGAGCGTGACTTCGCGCCTGCGCAACACCGTGCAGTACCTGCCCTTCAACCTGCCCACCTTCGCCGGCGGCGACCCCACCACCAACTTCGACCCCGACTTCTTCAATAACTCCAGCCTCGTGAACCCGGTGCTGGCCAACAACAACGAGTACCGGGCCGATAAGCGCCGCACCTTCAACATGGGGGCTACGGCGGCCTACAACTTCACGCCCACGCTGGTATTCCGCTCTACGGCCGGCTTCGACATCACGTATACCGACCTGAGCACCTTCAACGGCCTGTACTCGCCCACCATCCGGCAGGCAGCCGGCGGCTACCAGAACCTGCCCTTCGTGACGCTGACCAACGGCCTGACCACGACGCTCAACAACTCGAACACCCTCGACTACACGTTCAAGCGCGACAAGCACGTCCTGAACGCGCTCATTGGTGAGGAAACCTACCGCCAGCGCACCACCCAGGAGTTTGTGCAGGTGAACTTCCTGCCGGCCGATATCACCGCCGAGCGGGCCCTAGCCAACATCAACCAGGCCGTGCTGCCGGTGGGCACTGTATCGCAGCCCGTGCTGCCGAGCACCACCATTCCGGTTGATTATGGCCTGGTGTCGGGCTTCACCCGCCTGAGCTATTCGTATGATGACAAGTACCTGCTCACGGCCACGGCCCGCCTCGACTACTCGTCGAAGTTTGAGCCTGGCAACCGGGGCGGCGTGTTCCCCGGCGCTTCGGCCGCGTGGCGCATCTCGAAGGAGAACTTCTTCCAGGACCTCACCGACAAAGTATCGGACCTGAAGCTGCGCCTGAGCTATGGCCAGGCCGGCAACAACCGCATCCCGGACTTCCTGACCAAGCCGCTCTACCAGGCCGGCAACGTGAACTACGCCCTCAACCACGTAACCACGCCCGCCACGGCCCTCACCACGCTCTACAACCCCGATTTGAAGTGGGAAATCACGACGACCCGCGACGTGGGCCTCGACGTGGGCTTGTTTAACAACCGCGTGCAGTTCACGGCCGACGTGTACTACAACACCACCAACGACTTGCTGATTAACCGGACCATTAACCCCATCCTGGGCTACACGCAGCAGTACAAGAACATCGGCTCGACCTCGAACAAGGGTCTGGAATTACAGCTCAGCGGCACGGTCATCCAGACGACCAACTTCACCTGGACGGCCACGGCCAACGCCTCAATGAACCGCAACCGCATTGAGGACCTGGGTGGGCTGTCAGAAATTTCGAGCATCCAGTCGGGCTGGGCCGGCTCGGCCCTCTCGGGCCCCGACTACGTGGCCCGCGTGGGCCAGCCGGTGGGCCAGATGTACGGCTACATCACCGATGGCTTCTACACAGCCAACGACTTCAAGTCGTATAACTACGCTACCCGCACCGGCGTGCTCAACGACGGGGTGGCCAGCGACGCCGCCATCACCGGCAACCCCGTGATGATTGGTACCATCAAGCTGCGCGACGTGAACGGCGACGGCACCGTAACCGAGGCCGACAAAACGGTAATCGGCAATGCCAACCCCAAGATTATCGGCGGCCTGAACCAGCAGTTCACCTATAAGAACTTCGACGCCAGCGTGTTCGTCAACTTCGTGGCTGGCAACAATATCTACAACGCCAACAAGATTGAGTTTACGAGCAGCACCCCCAACACGTCGTACGCCAACCTACTGAGCGACATGAACAACCGCGTGCGCTACATCGACAATAACGGCGCCCTCATCACCGACGCGGCCACCTTCAACCAGGTAAACGCCAACGCTACCATCTGGAGCCCCGTGCGCGGCAACTACTTCCTGCACTCCTACGCCGTGGAAAACGGCTCGTTCCTGCGCCTCAACAACATCACGCTAGGCTACTCGCTGCCCAAAGGCCTGCTGAGCCGCGCCAAGGTGCAGACCCTGCGCTTCTACGTGACCCTCAACAACCTGGCTACGCTGACCGGCTACTCGGGCTACGACCCCGAGGTGAACACCCGACGCGGCACGCCGCTCACGCCGGGTGTCGACTACGCTGCCTACCCCCGCAGCCGCGCCTTCCTCTTCGGACTGAACCTGGGCCTGTAGCTTTTTTCCCACCCGCCTTATCGCTAGCATCTAGCCTTAATCATGAAATTTTCTCTTTTTTCTTCGCGGAAGGCCACGGCGGCCGTGCTGCTGGCCGGGGTAGCCGGGCTAGCCTCTTCCTGCAAGAGCTACCTCGATATTGAGCCCACGGCCCTGACTACCACCGCCGCCACGTTTAGCACCGTGAGCGGGGCCACCAGCGCCGTGCTAGGGGCCTACGACCCGCTCTCGGGCGACAACACCTACGGCACCCGCATCAGCATGTACTACCCCTACGATACCGATGAGCTCATCGGCTCGTCGGGCACCTTCGATACGGGCCGCCGGGGCATTGCGCGCTACAAGGCCTACGCCTCCAACACCGAGATTATCAACCCCTGGAACAACCTTTACCAGGGCATCGAGCGGGCCAACGTGTGCATCAAGTACATTCCGCAGATGGCCCTCTACACCACTGGGGCCAGCGCCGACACGGCCAGCCTGCACCGCCTCTACGGCGAGTCGCTGACCCTGCGGGCGCAGTACTACTACGAGCTGATTCGCAACTGGGGCGACGTGCCGGCCCAGTTCTCGCCGTCGAGCTACGACCAGGATTTTAACCTGCCCAACGCCGACCGCAACCAGACCCTGGCCACGCTGATTGCCGACCTGGCCACCGCCGAGAAGCTCGTGCCCTACCGCTCGGGCGCCGGCGTCGTGAACGAGCGCATCACGAAGGGCGCTGTGAAGGCCTTGCGTGCCCGGCTAGCCCTGCAGCGCGGCGGCTACTCGCTGCAAGGCAACACCATGACCCGCCCCACCGACTACGCCACCTACTACGCCATCGCCCGCCAGGAGTGCCTGGAGCTGATGAACCAGCGCAAGGAGCACACCCTGAACCCGAGCTTTTCTGACCTGTGGCTAGGGGTGAACCAGCAGCGCCACGACAACGCCAACGAAATTATTTTTGAGGTGGGCATGGCTGGCTCGACGGCCACCGGCGACTCGAAGCTGGGCTACTACAACGGCCCACGCCTGAACAACTCGCCCATCTACGGCTCGACCCAGGGCGCCGTGACGGTAGTGCCGACCTACTTCTACGCCTTCGACTCGACCGATGTGCGCCGCGACATCACCATCGCGCCCTACCAGTACGCCAGCGGCGCCAACGTGCAGTCGGCCGTGGCCCTGAATACGCTGTATGATGGCAAATTCCGGCGCGACTGGCACAGCCCGCCGCTGCCCGGCACCAACAACTACCTGGGCTACAACTGGCCCATCATCCGCTTTGCTGATGTGCTGCTGATGTTTGCCGAAGCCGACAACGAGCTCAACGGCCCCACCGCCGCCGGCCGCGCCGCCCTGCTGGAAGTGCGCACCCGCGCCTTCAACGGCAACGCTACCCGCGCCGCGCTCAACGTGAACACCGGCTCGAAGGCCGATATGTTTAACGCCATCGTGAACGAGCGCCTGCTGGAGTTTGGCGGCGAAGGCATTCGCAAATACGACCTGCTGCGCTGGAACCTGCTGGCCGACAAGCTCGCCTCGACCAAGGCTAATATCGACCTGCTGCGCGCTGGCTCGGCACCCTACAACACGGTGCCGCAGTACCAGTACTACAAGGTGGTGAATGGCGTGGTGCAGTGGCAGCGCTCGTTTTACCGCCCTTCGCCTGCCAACACGACGGCCCCCACCGGCACCACCCGCGTAAACTGGCGCCAGGGCATCGATGCTACCTACGTGGCCAACCTGCGGCCCAACGGCACGACCGTAACCATAGGCTCTACTACAGTGACTAGCGCGGGCACCGGTATGGCCGCTGAGTACGTGCCTGGCCAGGGCAAAGAGTTGCTGCCCATTCCGCAAACCACCCTCGACACCGACCCGGCCATCAAGCAAAACTTCGGGTACTAGCCGGCCCCGGGCCGGGCTGCTGGGCTAGTCTCAGTGGCCCGGCCGTTGGTCATTCTGCCTTTCTGCCTTATGAACATCTGCGCGCTCCTGCTCGGCTTGGGCCTCACTGCCGGGCTAGCCCACAGCCACGGCCGCCCGGCTAGCCGGGTGCAGCTGCCGCCAGCGCCCGCCGGCCCGGCCGCTGCCCTGGACACCACCGCCGAGAAAATGCTGGCCTTTCAGCGGAGCAACGGCGGCTGGCCCAAGGCCGTGAACGAGGTGAAGGTGGACTACCGCCACCTCATGAGCGCCGCCGACCTGGCCACCGCCCGCCGGGGGGCTAGCCAGGAAGATGCTACCATCGATAACAACGCAACCACCCGCGAAATCAGCTACCTGATTTCGGCCTTCAAAACCACCCAGAACCCCGCCTACCGCCAGGCCGCCGAAAACGGCATCCGCTATCTGCTCAAGATGCAGCAGCCCAGCGGCGGCTTCCCGCAGTACTACCCCGATGCCCGCTTCTACCGCGCCCAGATTACCTACAACGACAACGCCATGATACGGGCGCTGGAGGTGCTGAAGGCGGTGGCCGATAAGAAGGGTGACTTCGCTTTGGTAGACCCTAGCCTGGTGACCCCGGCGCAAAAGGCGGTCGATAAAGGCGTGCAGTGCATTCTGAAAACGCAGTACGTGCAGCACGGCAAGCTCACGGCCTGGGGCGCCCAGCATGACCGCACTACCCTGCTGCCCTGCAAGGCCCGCGCCTTTGAGCTGGCCTCGCTGAGCGGCGATGAGTCAGTGGGCATTACCGAGTTTTTGCTGAACCTCGACCAGCCCTCGCCCGAGGTGCGCAAAGCCATCGCGGCGGCCGTGGCCTGGTTTGAGGCCTCGAAGATTGAGAACACGGCCGTGCAGGACATCACTGACCCCAGCCAGCCTAAGGGCCACGACCGGGTAATGGTGGCCCAGCCCGGCAGCACAGTATGGGCGCGCTTTTACGACCTCGACACGAACAAGCCCATCTACGTGGGGCGCGACGGCGTGAAGCACGACCGCCTGGCCGACATCGAGGCGGAGCGCCGCACCGGCTACGTGTATGCCAGCACCTGGCCCGCCAAGCTGCTCGCCCGCGACTACCCCAAGTGGCAGCAGAAATGGGGCAGCAACTAATTAAAATCAGCTTTTATTCCGAATAATACCCGACGTTATGCTTACCCTTAATCAGGAATTGGTGCGGGCGGCTGCCGCTAGCCCCACCGTGAGCCTGCCCCCACCCGCCCTGTTCGAGCTGCCCGAAAAGGTGCTGCAGTTTGGCACGGGCGTGCTGCTGCGCGGCCTGCCCGATTTTCTCATCGACCAAGCCAACCGCCAGGGCCTGTTCAACGGCCGCGTGGTGGTCGTAAAAAGCACCGATGGCGGTGGCGATGCGGCCGCCTTCGAGCGCCAGGACAACCTGTACACGGTGTGCGTGCGCGGCATAGAAGACGAGCAGCCCGTGCGCCAGGACGTGGTGTGCGCCAGCCTCAGCCGGGTGCTGTCGGCTAAGAGCCAGTGGGCCGAGGTACTGGAATTTGCTGCTAGGCCCGATTTGCAGGTAGTGCTTTCCAATACCACCGAAGTCGGCATTGTGCTCGACGCCGACGACGATGTGCGCGCCAAGCCGCCGCGCTCGTTTCCGGGCAAGCTACTAGCCGTGCTGCTGGCCCGCTACGAGGCGTTTTGCGGGGCCATCGATAAGGGCCTGGTCATCGTACCCACCGAGCTAATTCCCGACAACGGCACCAAACTGCGCGGCATCTTGCGCGAGCTGGCCGAAAACCAGGTGCCGGACGTGGGCTTTTTAACTTGGCTCGAAAAAGCAAATACCATTTGCAATTCGCTCGTCGACCGCATTGTGCCGGGCAAGCCCGAGGCGGCGGCCGGCGCCGCGCTAGCCCAGGAACTGGGTTACGAAGACGAGCTGCTGACGATGTCGGAAGTGTATGCGCTCTGGGCCATTGAGGGCGACGAGCGGGTGCGGCAGGTACTGAGCTTTCAGCCGGTGCATCCTGGCATTATTGTGCAGCCCGACATCAATCAGTTCAAAGAGTTGAAGCTGCGCCTGCTCAACGGCACGCACTCGCTGGCCAGCGGGCTGGCGGTGTTGTCGGGCGTGCCCACCGTGCGCGGCGCGATGGAGGATGAGAACCTGCTCACCTATATCCGCCACCTGATGCTAGCCGATTTGCTGCCGGGCATCCCCTACCCCATTGATGAGAAAATAGGCCAACGGTTTGGCATGCAGGTGCTCGACCGCTTCCGCAACCCCGCCGTGGAGCACCGCTGGCTAGCCATCACCCTGAATTATTCGGCCAAGCTGCGCATGCGCGTAGTGCCTGATTTGCTGCATTATGCCGAGCGTTTCCGGGCCGTGCCGCAGTACGTGGCGCTGGGCTTTGCGGCCTACCTGCTCTTTATGCGCAACACCCGGCATGAAGGCGACAAGTGGTACGGCGAGGCCAACGGCCAGGAATATCTTATTCAAGACGAGCAAGCCGGTTTGTTTGCCGAACGTTGGGCTACTGCTTCGCCCGCTGACTTAGTGCGGCAGGTACTAAGCGACCTCAGCCTCTGGGGCACCGACCTCACTGCACTGCCCGGCTTTAACGAGGCCGTGACGCGCTACCTGCTGCAAATGGCGCAGGAAGGCGCTGCTGCTACCCTAGCCGCCAAATTAAATAAAACAGCGCGCGCGGTGGTTTAGGAATAAAACGAATTCATGTTGCCCTGCGCCTGCACTTGCGAACTTGCGAAGCAATAACAGCCGACGTTTAGCCTTTATACTTATGAAGCACCTAGTTGCGAAAATTCACCCCGCCGATAACGTACTTGTCGCTCTCGCCGACCTGCCCATTGGCACGCCCGTAACCTGGGACGGGGTGACCGTGACCACGACCGAAAAAATTCCGGCCAAGCACAAGCTGGCCTTGCAGCCGCTAGCCCCCGGCGACAAAGTGACGATGTACGGCGTGCTAGTGGGCAAAATGGCATCGGCCGTAAGCCAGGGCGGCCTGCTCACCACCGCCAACATCAAGCACGCCACTGACGCGTACCAGGAGGGCCAGCACCAACACAACTGGGCGCAGCCCGATGTAACCAAATTTGCTGGCCGCACTTTCATGGGCTACCACCGGCCCGACGGCCGCGTGGGCACGGCTAATTATTGGCTCGTTATTCCCTTGGTTTTCTGCGAAAATCGCAACATTCAGGTGCTCGAAGAGGCCCTGGTGAATGACCTCGGCTACGCCCGCCGCAAGAGCTACCAGCCCCAAACCCAGGCCCTGGTAGAGCTGATGAAGGCCGGCAAATCGGTGGAGGAAATCCTGGCTACTGACCTGCAGTCGGCCGAAGTTGACTACCAGAAGCCCCGGCTATTTCCGAACGTGGACGGCATCCGGTTTTTGCAGCACGAGGGCGGCTGCGGCGGCATCCGGCAAGATGCCCAGACGCTGTGCGGCCTGCTGGCGGGCTACATCACCCACCCCAACGTGGCCGGTGCCACAGTGCTCAGCCTGGGCTGCCAAAATGCGCAGGCTAGCATGCTGCAAGAAGAAATCGCCAAGCGCGACCCTCACTTCAGCAAGCCGCTGTTCATCCTGGACCAGCAGACTATCGGCACCGAAGAAGCCCTCGTGAGCACGGCCCTGCGCCAGACCTTCGCCGGCCTCATGCAGGCCAATCAGCAGCATCGCCAGCCCGCGCCGCTCAGCAAGCTGACCATCGGCCTGGAGTGCGGCGGCTCGGATGGCTTTTCGGGCATCTCGGCCAACCCGGCCGTGGGCCATGTGTCTGACCTTTTAGTGGCGCTCGGCGGCTCGGTTATCCTGGCCGAGTTTCCGGAGCTGTGCGGCGTGGAGCAGGAAATCGTGAACCGCTCGGTTGACCACGACACGGCCCAACGCTTCACCTCGCTCATGAAAGCCTACGGCGACAGCGCGGTGGCCGTGGGTTCGGGCTTCGATATGAACCCCTCGCCCGGCAACATCCGCGACGGACTGATTACGGACGCCATGAAATCGGCCGGCGCGGCTCGCAAGGGCGGCTCGTCGCCGGTGGTGGCCGTGCTCGATTACCCCGAGCCGGTAACCAAGCCCGGCCTCAACCTGCTCTGCACGCCCGGCAACGATGTGGAAAGCACCACTGCCGAAGTAGGCTCGGGCGCTAACCTTGTGCTCTTCACTACCGGCCTGGGCACGCCCACTGGCAACCCCATTGCCCCGGTTGTCAAAATCAGCTCAAACACCAAGCTGGCCGAGCGCATGCCCGACATCATCGACCTCAATACCGGCACCGTTATCGACGGCGAAGAAACTATCGAGCAAGCCGGCGAGCGCATCCTCGACTACGTGGTGCAGGTGGCTAGCGGCCTGGAAGTAAGTGCCGTACGCCACGGCCAAACTGACTTTATTCCGTGGAAGCGCGGGGTGTCTTTGTAGGAATTACCCAAAGTCGTCTGTCATTGCGAGCGCAACGAAGTGGAGCGCGGCAATCTTTCCTTCACGCTAGGGGTACTAAATCTACTGAAGAAGACGACAAGGAAAGAT
>NZ_JAGETY010000025.1 GCF_017571525.1 Hymenobacter sp. BT559
GCCCACGCCACCCCGGCCGCCGCGGCCGCCCCGCGCGCCGCTGGCCCCGCTAGGGCCCATGTCGCCCCAGGCGCCGCCACCCCCGCCCGCGCCAGCTGCCCCCAAAACCGAGAAGTTGCGCGGTGCCTTGCGCCAAGATGGCCTCATCGGCAAAGACGACCGCAGCTTCTCCTTCCAGCTCACCGACAAGGGTGGGCGCGTGAATGGCAAAGAGCTGACCCCCGCCCAAGTGGCGCGCTACCGCCAGCTGCTAGGCCAGCCGGCGAGCGGCAAGGGCAAGTCATCGACTTTTAATATCAACGTGAACGAGAATTAACCACTTAGCCAATTGGCTGATGGTGAGCGGGCTGGTTATCTGGAAGAACAGATGGCCAGCCCGCTTTTTTGTGCCCCTGCGGCCGGATGCAGACTTTTTATAAAATAATTTACTCCCCGCTGTAACGAATGGCTACCTCGCCGGTACTCCCTGCAAAACCTGTCGCTTCCGCTTCTTTTACCGCCGCCCCTATGCCTGCCGCCACCGTTACTGCCCTCAGCGACGAAGCCTTGATGGCCCAGGTGCAGGCCGGCGACCTCGACCAGCTAACCGGGCTGTTTGAGCGCTACCACGGCCCACTTTTCGGCTTTCTGGCCCGCCTGGCCAACGGCGACCGCGACCTGGCCCAGGACCTGACCCAGAACGTGTTTGTGCGGGTGCTGCGCTACCGCGCCAGCTACCAGCCGGGCCAGCCCTTCCGGGCCTGGGTCTACCAGATGGCGCGCCACGTGTGGGCCGACCACTACCAGCGCCAGCGGCCCAGCGCCGACCTGGAAGAGGTTGAAAAAACGGCCGCCCACGGCCGCCAGGCCCAGGCCCAGCGCGCCGCCACCGACCAGCACCAGGCCCTGCACGAAGCGCTAGGCCTGCTGCCGGCCGCCCAGCGCGAGGTGCTGCTGCTGCACCGCTTCCAGGGCTTCGACTATGCCGAGATAGGGGAGCAGCTAGGGTGCACCGCTGGCGCGGCTAGAGTTAAAGCCCACCGCGCGCTGGATGCGCTGAGAAAGATTTATTTAAGCTAACTAATTGATAAAAAGGAATTGCTACCTACTGCTTCATACTTAATAAATTACGAAAGTGGCTATTAACTCTCACCTTACTGACCCCACCTGCGCCGAGCTGCGGCTGTGGTTGCCGGAGCTGGCCGATGGCCAGCCGCTACCGCCCGAGGCGGCGCACCTGGCCGCCCACCTGCCGGCCTGCCCCGCCTGCCAGGCCGAGCTAGCCGAGCTGCGCCAACTCTTCAACGACCTCGACGCCTTGCCGCCCGAGCTGCCGCCCCTGGCCATGCGCGACGACTTTCAGGCTATGCTGGAGCAGGAGAAGGCGAAGCTGGCCGCAGCTTCGCCCGCTGGCCTGACGGCCCAGCGCGGCGGCCAGCCCCTGGCCGCGCCGGCTACCGAGCAAGTGGCTAGCCCTCTTAAAAGCAGCTTCAATCAGCAGTGGCTGCGGGTGGCGGCCAGCGTGGCGCTGGTAGCCGTAGGGGCCATACTGGGGTTGTTGCTGCGCGGCGGCCAGCCTACGGCGCAGCTGGCCCAAAACGACCAGCCCGCGCCCAGCAGGCAGCCTTCCTTATCGGTGAAGCTGGCAGCCGCTAGGCAGCAGCCGGCCACGGCCAGCCAGCGCTTGCAGCTCGTGAGCCAGGCCCCGGCCCTGATTACGGCCCCCAACGACCCGGCCGTGCTCACGCTCATCCATACCCTCGACACCGACCCCAACCCCAACGTGCGGCTAGCCGCCTGCGAAGCCCTGGTGCGCCTCCGCAACGACCCCCGCGTAGGCCCGGCCCTGGTGGAGGCCCTGCCCCTGCAAACCGACCCCAACGTGCAAATCACCCTCATCGACGCCCTCGTGACGCTGCGCGAAACCCGCGCCGTGCCCCAGCTCGAAGAGCTAGCCAAGAAGCCTGATGTGCTCCCTGCCGTGCGTCTGCAAGCCGAAAGCGGTGTGGGACAATTGATTTAAATTTATATTTATAAAGTACTAGTTGATAATGGGTTGTGCTGATAATGGCCACCAGGTCCTAGAGGCTTACTAGTTGAATCAGATTACCAAGCGGCGTGGCACGCCGCCTCTGGAAAACCCCACCGCGAAGAAGTTGGCAGCGGGTGGGTGAGCGTGGTGCCACTGCGCTTTGCTGGCTGCCTCATTTTTCTTTCGCCCTCCTCAATATGAAAAAGTTTATCCTACTTCCGCTGCTAGCCCTCGGGCTGGCCCTGCCTTCGGCGCTACGCGCCCAGGAGTTTAAAATGAAGTTTCCCAGCGCCACCAACCGCAAGGTGGTACTCGACCTGCGCGGCAGCGACGTAACGGTGGAAGGCTACGGCGGCGATGAGCTGGTCATTCACGGCACCGGCCACTTTGAAGCGCCGCCGGCCCTGGCCAATGGCCTGCGCCCCATCTACAGCGGCGGTTCCGACAATACCCGCCTCGGCTTGGCCGTGACCACCGCTGGCGACAATACCCTGCGCGTGGCCCGCACCGCCCGCGGCGATGGCCACTACACGGTGCGCGTGCCGCGCCAGACCGACGTGCTCTTCAACTCGGACCCGATGGGTGGCTCCGACGACCTCATCATCCGCGACCTGGCCGGGCGCATCGAGGCCCGCCTGCTCTCGGGCGATATGCGCCTGTTGAACGTGAGCGGCCCGGTAGTGGTCAACACGGTGAGCGGCGACATCAAGGTGCAATTCAGCGCCACCCCTAGCCAGCCCAGCGCCATCACTACCGTGAGCGGCGACGTGGATGTGACGCTGCCCGCCAGTGCCAAAGTATCGCTCTCCATGCGCTCGATTTCGGGCGAAATCTATACCGACTTCGACCTCAACCTCGACGGCGGCAGCGGTCTGCGCCACGTGGGCGGCCAAACCGTGGAGGGCCGTGCCAACGGCGGCGGCACCAGCTTCTCGCTTAAGTCGGTGAGCGGCGACGTGTTTGTGCGCAAGGCTAAATAGCACCGCTCCCTAGCCAAAACAGGGCAAAAGCAGGGCGCCGGAGCCGCGTGCCGCGGCTTCGCTAGCCCGTGGCTTGCCTACTCTTTACCACATCACCCCATCCTTTCATCACCAGACTATGAACCGCTTTTTACTCGCTGCCCTGCTGCTGCTCGGCGGCCTGCGCCCGGCCCTGGCCCAGCGCGTAGTAACCCAAACCGCTAGCCTGGCTGCCAGCCAGGGCGTGTTTCTCGACTTAAAATATGCCCACAACATCCGGGTGCGGCCGGGGGCCAGCCTGAGTGTGCAGGCCAAGGTCAGCATCAACAACAACGCGCAAAACGACCTCTACAGTCTGGCCCTGGAAAAAGGCGACGGCGAGGTGAGCGTGGTAGAAAAACTCGACGAGGACAAGCTGCGCGAAAGCCACTACCAGGGCGACTGCGAGGGTGGCAGCCGCAGCAACTCGGGCGGCGGTCTGCACGGCGGCTACACCCGCTCCAGCAAGACCGGCGGCCTTCGCCCCACCGTGACCTACAGCAAAGGTGAGTACAGCTACTGCGCCAAGATTGAGTACGAGGTGACGGTGCCCGCCGGTGCCGCGCTGCGCATCAGCACCCTCAGCGGCGATGTAGACCTGAGCGGCCTGGGCGGCGCCATTACCGTCAAAACTGTGAGCGGCGACCTAAAGCTGAGCGCGCTCACCGGCCCCGTAAACGTGCGCAGCGTGAGCGGCGACGTGAAGCTCAACCAAGTGAGTGGCAATGCGATAGAGGCTATAAGTGTAAGTGGCGATGTATACCTGGCCTGGCCGCCCACCAAGGCTGCTGAGCTTAGCCTCAAGTCCATCTCGGGCGAGGTGTACGCCGACCCGGCCGTGACCTTCAGCAACCTCAAGCAGCGCAGCTACGTGGGCTACCAGCTGCACGGCAGCTACGGCCAGGGTGGCGGCCCGCTCGTGAAACTCGAATCAGTGAGCGGCGACATCTTCTTCCGCAAGCAGCCCTAGCCAGGGGTGGGCGAGGGCTACGTAGCCGTTGGCCATGAAAGGAAAACTGCTTTAGGAGTAAGGGGGCGCTACGGGCCGGAAATAGCGTGACTCTACTGTTCGCTAGCCCTTACAAAGCGCTAATAGCCGAAGAGTTACAGGTTTACTCATCAGGAGGTGGCGCGTGCATACCCTCGTGGTTGAGCAGCTGCTAGCCCGTAGCCAGCCATGGGCAGCGCCTCGGTTCACGTGCCTACTGCAAGCTGCTATTGAAGCCAGGTAGAAAGCGCCTGAAAAAATACTTGGAATGCCAGACAACGACTGGGTGCATACCTGTGTCTATGGCCCTGCTGCACGTTAAATTCATTCACCCATCATGTTTGTTTTCCTGGCTAAGCGAGGGTTTTTCGGCCTGTTGCTAGGCTATTGTTGTCTGCTGGCGGCTACTCCGGCCGCCGCCCAAAAGAGCCTGCCCGGCGCCCCAACCGCGGCAGCCGTGCCGCGCCGCCAGCTAGCCGCCCAGCGCGTGGCTAACCCTGTTAAACTAGATGGCCTGCTCGACGACGCAGCCTGGGCCACCGCCCCGGCCACCAGCCAGTTTACCGAGCTGCGGCCGCACCCCGGCCGGCCCGAGCGCCTGCCCACCGAAGTGCGCGTGCTCTACGACGATGCCGCGCTGTACGTAGGGGCCAAAATGCTGGAAGCCAGCCCCGACAGCATGCGGCGCGAGCTGACCCAGCGCGATAACGGCGGCAACACCGATTTCTTCGCCATTTTCCTCGACCCCTACCGCGACCACCTCAACGGCTATGGTTTTATAGTGCAAAGCACCGGCGTGCAGATAGATAACCGCTACTCGCCCGCCAACGGCGAAGATGGCGCCTGGAATGCCGTGTGGGACAGCCGCGTGGCCATGTTGCCCGACGGCAAGGGCTGGAGCGTCGAAATCCGGATTCCGTACTCGGCCATTCGCTTTGCGCAGGCGCCGGTGCAAACCTGGGGCGTCAACTTCATGCGCCAGCGCAAGGCCAGCAACCAGCAGTTTTTCTGGAACCCCATTCAGCCCCAGATTGATGGCTTCGTGAACCAATGGGGCGAGCTTACCAGCCTCGAAAACCTGCACCCACCGCTGCGCCTCTCGCTCACGCCCTACGTGAGCGCCTACGCCAACCACTACCCCTACAACGAGCAGGGCAAGCAAAATACCAGCACCAGCTTCAACGCGGGCGCCGACCTCAAGTGGGGTATCAACGAGAGCTTTACGCTCGACGCCACGCTGATTCCCGACTTTGGGCAGACTATCAGCGACAACCAGGTGCTCAATCTGTCGCCCTTTGAGGTGCAGTACCAGGAAAACCGGCCGTTTTTTACCGAAGGCACCGAGCTCTTCAACAAGGGTGGCCTGTTCTATTCGCGCCGGGTGGGCGCGCAGCCGCTGGGGTTCAACGAGGTAGCAGGGCTAGCGGGAGAAGGCGGCGCATTGCGCAAGGGCGAATTTCTGTACCACAACCAGGGCCTGACGCGCCTGCTCAACGCCACCAAAGTATCGGGCCGCACCAGCAAGGGGCTGGGTATTGGGGTGTTTAATGCTGTTTCGGCCCCTAGCTACGCCACCTTGCAAGACTCGGTGAGCGGCCGGCAGCGCGACGTGCTGACCCAGCCGCTGACCAACTACAATATTGTGGTGCTCGACCAGAGCCTGCCGCACAATTCTTACGTGTCGCTCATCAACACTAACGTGACGCGCGCCGGCAGCACCTACGACGCCAACGTGACGGCCGGCCTGTTTCGCCTGGTGGACAAGAAAAATCAGTACGCCTTTCAGGGCCAGCTGAATTATTCGCAGCGGCGCGGCCAGAGTATGTACTCCGATGCGCCGGTGAGCGACCCTAGCGGCTACAAATACTACCTCAACTACGGCAAGATTTCGGGCAACTGGCAGTGGAACGTGGACCACGGCATCGAGTCGGACACCTACAATCCCAATGACCTGGGCATCTTGTTTGGCAACAACAACGTGAGCCAGTCGGCTACCGTCAACTACAACAAGTACCAGCCGTTCTGGAAGGTGAACAACCTGTATTCGTCGCTGGGCGTGTACCACTCGGCGCTGTTTCGGCCCTTGCTTTATCAGAATGCGGGGCTGTATGGCAACGTCAATACTACGTTCACCAAAAGCTTCTTAACCACAGGTTTTAACATTAACCTCGACCTGCCCAAGCACGACTTTTACGAGCCACGCACCGCGCCGCTGGGCCAGTACTACGTGCGGGTGCCGGCGAGCTACAACCTGGGCGCCTTCGTGTCGAGCGATTACCGCAAGAAGCTGGCTTACGACGTAAACGCGGGCATCCGGCCCTATGCCATCGACGACCGGCTCGCCGACCGCCCGCGCCGCTACGGCTTCGGCTTTACCCTAAGCCCACGCTACCGCGTGAACAATAAGCTGAATTTTCGCTATACCTACGACTATAGCCTGAAGCTGAATCAGATAGGCTACGTCAACGATGGCTTTGACCTCGCGCAGCCCATCGACCAGATGTATAGTGCCTTGCTAGGGCCCGATGTGCTGCTGGGCCGCCGCAACGTGACCACGTTTACCAACACGCTGACTACCAACTACACGTTTACCAACCGGATTTCTTTCACCATGCGCATCCGGCACTACGTGAGCACGGTGCGCTACTTCGACTTTGCCCGCCTGCGGCCGGGTGGGGCCGAGGAGCAGCTGCCCGACTACCAGCGCAACCACGACACGAGCTTCAGTGCTTTCAACGTAGATGCCTCGCTGGTGTGGTGGTTTGCGCCCGGCTCGCAGGTGAGCCTGGTATGGAAAAACGCCAACGCTACCTCGCTGCTCGGCAACGAGGCCACCCCGCTGTACTTCGACAACCTGGCCAACGTGGCCAATACCCCGCACAATAACAACGTGTCGGTGAAGGTCTTGTACTACCTCGACTACCTGAACCTGCGGCGACGCGGCGCCTGAGCCCCGGCTAGCGGGTGCCGCGCACCCAACCGGCTGCGGCGGCCAGCACCACGCTCAGGCCCGCCGCGGCTGGCAGGGCTAGCGGCCCCAGGTGGTGCAGGGCCGCCGCCCCGCCCATGGCCCCGGCCAGAAACGCCAGCCACAGGGTGATGGGCCAGCGCCAGTCTTGCGCCGGCGCCCGGCCGCTGAGCCAGTCGGCCAGCCCCGTGCCGAAGCGCACCAGCGTACCCGTCACAAACGTGAGGCTGACCTTCACGCGACCTACCTCGTGCACCGAGGCGTTGAGTGTACCCATCGCCAGCACCATGCTTTCGATAGCCGCTACCGGCCAGGCGTAGGCTAGCCCCAGCAAACTGGCTATAACTACCAAAATCAGCGAATTGCCCCACCGCCCGGCCCGGCGGTGCAGCAGGCTGCCGCCCACTACGCCCACCACGAATAGCGCGACCACCCCGGCCAGCTCGCCGGCCTTCGCGGTGTTTTCGTGGGCCACAGCCACGCCCAGCGAAGTGGTATTGCCGCTCATAAACGACACAAACACGCCCGCAAAGCGCAGGTAGCCCACGGCATCGACGTAGCCCGCTAGCGCCACCAGGGCCAGTGTGAAGCTAAGGGCGCCCAGCGGCAGGCGGTTGGGCTGTGGAGAGGGGTCAGGCATAGCAAACGACCGGCATCGCCCCGGCCGCCGGTGGCAACGTTGCCGACAACGATTGCGCAAAGAAAAGCGCGCCAGTGGGCTAGCCCGGCGAATGAGTACGGCATATTTGCAGCCTACCGCTACCTCCCACCCAGTTTTTTGTTGATTTATGCTACCAGGCTTTGGGCTGCGCCACGCGCTTTTGCTGACTACGATGGCCACCGGCTGGGGCCTGCGCCTGGGCACTCCGGCCGCGCCGGCGCGGCTGCCGGCCTTTCCGGGGGCCGAGGGCGCGGGCCGCTTCACCACGGGCGGGCGCGGCACGGCCGCAGTGCCCACCACGGTGCTTGAAGTAACTAACCTACTGGATGATGGCAAGCCCGGCAGCCTGCGCTACGCCGTGCAGCTGAGCGAGCAAAAGGCGCCGGCCCGCACCATCGTGTTTCGGGTGTCGGGCACCATACACTTGCTTTCGCCGCTTACCATCAGTAAGTCGAACACAACCATTGCGGGCCAAACGGCGCCGGGTGGGGGCATTTGCCTGGCCGACTACCCGGTGCAAGTCAAAGCCAACAACTTGATAGTGCGGTTCATTCGCTTTCGGATGGGCGATAAAAACCAGAACCAGGGCTTTAAGGATGGTGCGGGCGGCGACGATGCCTTCGGCGGCCTGCACAGCCATCAGCTCGTCATCGACCACTGCTCGATGAGCTGGAGTACCGACGAGTGCTTTTCGGTGTATGAGGGCGATAGCACCACGCTCAGCTGGAACCTCATTGGGCCGCCACTCAACTACTCGTATCACTTCGAGGAAGGCGATAAAGACTATGAGCACCACGGCTACGGTGGCATTTGGGGCGGGCAGCACGCCAGCATGCACCACAACCTGTTTGTGCACTGCAACTCGCGCACGCCGCGCTTCAACGGCAGCCGCTACACCCACGCGGCGGGCTACGAAAACTGCGACTTCCGCAACAACGTCATCTACGACTGGGGCGAGAACAACGTGTATGCCGGCGAGGGCGGCAATTACAACATTGTCAACAACTACTACAAGCCCGGCCCCAGCACCAAAGCTGTCGTGCGCCAGCGCCTGCTGAACCCCTACAAGCTTGAAAAAGGCAGCAACCCGCTGCCCTATGGCCACTTCTACCTGACCGGCAATTACCAGGAGGCCAGCGCCGAAGTAACCGCCCACAACTGGCGCGGCGTAGACATGAACGGCGGCACCCGCGCCGATACCGCCCTGGCGCAGGCCCGCCAGCCCTTCGAGCTAGGCCCCGTCACGACCCAGCCCGCCCAGCAGGCCTACGACCTCGTGCTGGCCGGTGCCGGGGCTAGCCGCCCCCTGCGCGACACCCTCGACCAGCGGATGGTACGGGAGGTACGCACCCGCACCGGCCGGATTATCGACGTGCAGGGCGGCTATCCGCACGGCACGCCCTACAGCATCTCGCAGAAAGCCTGGCCGGTTTTAGCATCGAAGCCTGCGCCCACCGATACCGACCACGACGGCATGCCCGATGCCTGGGAGCTAGCCCATAAGCTCAACCCGAAGGACGCCGCCGACCGCGGTAAGAGTGGGCTAGGGGGCTACCCAGTGCTGGAGGTGTATTTGGGTGAGCTAGCGGGCGGCAAATAAGACGTCTAAGCAGGTACGCGTCGCGTTTGGCGTGTTGTTGCCTTACTTAGCCGGATGCAACTTCAGTCCGTCAATATTTCTTTGCCACAGGAGGTGCCCTGGCAAGGGAAGCTGGTGCGTACCAGTATATTCAAGCAGCCAATTGCCGGGGCTGTAGCGGTGCAGGCTGAGCACTTGGCCGGCGACGGGCAGGCCGACCTGCGCGTGCACGGTGGCCGTGATAAAGCGGTGTATGCGTATCCACAAGAACACTGGGCGTACTGGCAGCAGGTCTTGCCCGCCGCGCAGCTCGTGCCAGGAGCTTTCGGCGAAAACTTGACTACGACTGGGCTTCTCGAAGCCGAGGTTAGAGTAGGCGACTGCTTTCAGATAGGAACGGTCGTGCTGCTGGCTGTGCAGCCCCGGCAGCCCTGTTTTAAGCTTGCTATCCGGCTGGGGCGGCCCAGCATTGTGCGCGAGTTTGAGGCGGCCGGGCGCAACGGTATCTACTTCCGGGTGCAGCAAACCGGGGTTCTGAGCGCAGGCGATGCCATTACACTCATCGAGCGCTCGCCCTACCCAGTCACTATTCAGGATATGGCCAATTGCCTGACTGCCGACTCGTACGACCAGGATAAGGTGCAAGCCTTACTCGCGACCCCTTATTTATCGGCTTCTTGGCGTGAGCGATTGACCCGCCTACTTGCGTAAAAATACTAATTAAGATACTTTTAGTAAGAGGATTAGTAACGCGTCTCTAGCAACTGCCCCGCCGCCGCCCACGGCGTAAGGTGCCCCGCTGCTACAGCCTCCCGTACGCCTGGTAGTGCCGTTTGCACGCCGGCCCGGCCGTAGAACTGTGCCTCCAGCGCCTGGCGCACGGCTTCTTCCAGCCACTGCAGCTGCTGCTGGGCGCGGCGTTGCTGCCAGTAGCCGCTAGCCTTGGTTTGGGCGGCATACTGCTCGATGAGCGCCCAGGCCTCGGGTAGGCCCGCGCCGGTGATGGCCGAGCAGGTTTGCACGGGCACTGTCCAGCCCGAGGCCGTAGGCGGGAAGAGGTGCAGCGCACCTTCGTAGTCGCGCACGGCGCGGCGGGCCGCGGCCTCGTTGCCGTGGTCGGCCTTGGTGATGAGCAGGGCGTCGGCCATTTCCATGATGCCGCGCTTCACGCCCTGCAACTCGTCGCCGGCGCCGGCCAGCATGAGGAGCAGAAAGAAATCGACCATGCCGTGCACGGCCACTTCGCTCTGGCCCACGCCCACGGTTTCGACGAAGATGACATCGTAGCCGGCCGCCTCGCACAGCAGCAGGGCCTCGCGGGTGGCGCGGGCCACGCCGCCCAGGCTGCCGCTCGCCGGCGAAGGCCGAATAAACGCCCGCGGGTGGGCCGCCAACTGCGGCATCCGGGTTTTGTCGCCCAGAATGCTGCCGCCGCCACGCGGCGAGCTGGGGTCCACGGCCAGCACGGCCAGCTTCTTGCCCAGCTTATCGACCAGATAGAGCCCTAGCGCTTCAATAAAGGTGCTTTTGCCCACGCCCGGCACGCCCGTGATGCCTAGCCGCAGGGCGCCGCCCGTGTGGGGCAGCACGGCTTGCAGCACCTGCTGGGCCAGGGCCTGATGCTGGGGTAAGGTGCTTTCGACCAGGGTAATGGCGCGGGCCAGGGTGCCGCGCTGCCCGGCGGCGAGGCCCTGGGCATAGTCGGCAGCGGAAAGAAGGGGAGCGGGCACGGCCGCAAAATACGCACCAGGCGCAGGCCGGGGCGCGAGCGGCACAGTCTAAAAGAAGAGGCCCCGACCTGGCAATTGCCAGGTCGGGGCCTCTTCGCTAGGGTAGGCGGGATGCCCGTTTTTTATTTTACGTCCACCACTTCGATATCGAAGACAAGGGGCGTATTGGGGCCGATAGATGAATTGCCCTGTGCGCCGTAGGCCAGGCCCGAGGGAATGAGGATAGTAGCTTTTTCGCCCTTGCGCATCAGGCTCACGCCTTCATTAAAGCCCGGGATAGTGCCGCCCGAGCCCACAATAAACGTAAACGGCTGGTTGCCACGCTGCGAGGTAGCGTCAAATACGCTACCGTTGAGCAGCTTGCCGGTGTAAAGTACCGATACTGTGGTGCCCGACACGGCTTGCGCGCCGCTGGGGTTGCGCAGGGTCGGAATAAAATACAGCCCCGATGCTTGCTTTTGAGCGGTGGTGATGCTGTTTTTGGTCAGGTAGCGCTTAAGCAGGTTATCATCGGGCACGGCAAAGCTCGGGTTGATATCCACGAGCTGCACGTCGAAGCGTACCACCGTGTTGGCCGGTACGGTGGGCGGCGAGCCCCCCTGCCCGAAAGCCAGGCCCGACGGCACCAGGAACACCGCTTTATCGCCCTTGTGCATCAGGCTCACGCCCTCGGCAAAGCCCGGAATAACCTGGCCTCCCTGCAGCTGAAAGCTAGCGGGCATACTATCATTTTGGGTGGTTGAGTAAAAGGCCGTGCCATTGAGCAGCGTGCCCGTATAAAGCACCGATACTACGTCGCTCGGCTTGGGTGTGGCGGCCCCCGCATTCGTCGTAACCGGCACATAGTACAGGCCCGACTGCTGCTTCTGAGCATTCGCTATCTTATTGTCGGCCACATACTTCTGAATCGTGGCATCATCGGTGGCCGAATAGTCAGTTACCACGTCATCTTTTTTGCACGACGAGGTGAGTACGCTGCCCGTGGCGAGTAGTAGCAGGGCTAGCAGGCGAAATTTTGCAGGAAACAAAGAGAATTTCATAGGATATTTTTTGTAAAAATACGCCTCAACCGGCCATCAGCCCTAGCCAATTGTTGGCTAGGGGGCAGCTTCATGGTTCCACCACAAATCCCGGCAGGCCCAGCTTGCTGCGACGGCCGCCCAGCTTCAGGCCATCGTCGACGTATTGGCAGGCCGCGCCGCTGGTATTGGGCTGCTCAATCACGCCTAGAAAGGAATTATCCTCGCGGGCCACGTAGATTTTGCCGTCGGGGCCGCGCTGCAAGGCCCCTAGCTTGTGGTTGGAGGAGTGGCCCACTTGGCTGGCCTTGCCAGTTTGCAGGTCAAACTGCATGATCTGCGTTTCGCTGGCGGCAGCAACTTTCTTGTCTTTTGTGTTGCCGTTGCAGGAGCCGTAAAGCTGGCGTCCATTAGGCGAAAACTCCACGCCATAGGCTTCTTCGTAGGGGCCAAAGCTGCGTGGGTTGCTCACCTTACCGGTATTGCGGTCGAAGTCATACACCTCAAACTTGTTATTTTCGCGCCACAAAGCGGCGGCTAGGTGGCGGCCGTCGGGCGAAAACTTGAGGGCCCCGATGGCATTGCGGCCGGGGCCGGCGTTCATGCTGCCCACGTTGCTCATGATTGGCTTGCCCGACGATACACCCTCGGCCGTGACCAGAAACGACACGAAGGCGTTGGAGTTCCAGCGGTGGGCCACCACCCACACGTCGCGCCCGTTGGCGTGGCGCACGGCGGCCAGCTTCTCAGCTACCGGCGTTATGAGCAGAAGGTTAGCCCGGGGCACGTCGCCCAGCCCATTGTCGCGGGTCATGTCAACCACCGAATAGCGCAGGCCATCGGGCGCGCCCTGCGCGGCCACTGTGAAGATGTAGAAGATGTTGCCCGAGCCCGGGTCGGGCACGATGAGCGCCGACTGCGTGCTGCTGCCCGAGCCCATGAGGTGCCGCCCGCCCGGCATGGGCTGGTGCTGGCGGTTCCACACGGTTTGGCCATCGGTGTAAAAGAGCAGCTCGCCACGCTTGGTGGTGGCCGTGGCGCAGCCCTCGTAAGTAGTCATAGCGCCATCGAGCAGCGGGGTGGGGGTGCCGCTGCTAAAGTCGAGCCCGGCCTGGCGGCCGAAATACCACTTGTCGGTAGGGCGCTGGGCCCGAGCGGCTTGAGTGAAGAAGGAAAAAGCAAAAAGGGCAAGCAGGAGCCGGCGCATGAGCGAGATAAAGTAGGTGCTAGCCCGCCTAAACGAAAAAACCGTGCCGGCCGGTATAGCAGTAGCGCGAAGCTTCTGCTACGGGCGCGAGCATTCGGGGCCGGACGACCCTAGCACCCCTGGCTCACTGCGCTCGCGTACAATGCAGCAGTTTAGCGCTATACCCAGGCGTACCTTTGCCGGCGCTTATGCCCCGTTTTCTGTCTTCTATTTTCAAGCTTACGCCACCCTGAGTACGGGTCCAAAAACGCAGTGCCGCCGCTTCCTGCTGGAAGTGTGCGGCTTTTCTTTTGCCTTATTATCAGAGTGACATGTCGTTTGCGCTTTCCAATTTAGCTCAGTATAAAGTCAATGCTAAAGATGAAATATTAGCCGGCCTCACCACCGCGCTGGCTCTGGTGCCCGAAGTGGTAGCATTTGCCCTACTGGCCCACATTAGCCCGCTGGTGGGTATTGGGTCGGCGTTTGTTATCTGCCTCATCACGAGCGTGCTGGGCGGCCGGCCCGGCATGATATCGGGGGCGGCCGGCTCGGTGGCGGTCGTTATCGTGAGCCTGGTGGCCCAGCAGGGCATCGAGTACCTGTTTGTAGCCGTGGTGCTGATGGGGCTTATTCAAATTGCCATCGGGCTGCTGCGGCTGGGCAAGTTTATTCGGCTGGTGCCGAAGCCAGTCGTCTATGGCTTCGTAAATGGGCTAGCCATCATCATCTTCATGGCGCAGCTCGAGCAGTTTAAGGTGCGCGACGAAGCCGGGGCCGAGCACTGGCTCAGCGGCGCGGCGCTGCTGCTCATGGGTGGGCTAGTGGCCCTCACGATGGCTATTGTGTACTTGTTGCCCAAGCTGACGAAAGCCGTGCCGGCTTCGTTGGTGACCATCGTGGTGGTATCGGCGCTGGTAATTGGCGGTGGGCTGCCTACCAAGGCGGTGGGCGACATCGCCTCCATCGCGGGCGGGCTGCCTAGCCCGCACCTGCCGCAGGTGCCGCTAAGCTGGCACACGCTGGCCGTAGTGCTGCCCTATGCGTTCATCATGGCCTTGGTGGGCCTCACCGAAAGCCTGCTGACCCTCACGGTGGTAGATGAAATAACCGACAGCCGCGGCCGCAGAAACCAGGACTGCGTGGCCCAGGGCCTGGCCAACGTGGCATCGGGCCTGACGGGCGGCATGGGCGGCTGCGCCATGATTGGCCAAACGATGGTCAACCTCGAATCGCGGGGGCGCGGGCGGCTTTCGGGCGTGGTGGCGGCGCTGGCGCTGGCGGGCTTTGTGGTGGCCGGCGCGGGGCTGATAGAGCGGCTGCCCCTGGCGGCGCTGGTGGGCGTCATGTTTATGGTAGTCATTGCCACGTTTGAGTGGGCTAGCCTACGCATTCTGCGCCGCATGCCGCGCACCGACGTGGCCGTGATGCTGCTCGTGACGGCCATCACGGCCATCTCCCAAAACCTGGCCCTAGCGGTGCTGCTGGGCGTGGTGGTATCGGCGCTGGCCTTTGCCTGGGAAAATGCGCAGCGCATCCGGGCCCGCCACTACCTCGACGCGGCCGGTGTGAAGCACTACGAGCTCTACGGGCCGCTATTCTTCGGCTCGGTGCAGGCTTTCGGGGAGAAATTTGACGTAGCTGCTGACCCACAAGAGGTTATTCTCGACTTCAAGGAGAGCCGGGTGGCCGATATGTCGGCCCTCGATGCCCTGCACAAGCTCACCGAGCGCTACCAGCGCGCCGGCAAAACCCTGCGCCTGCGCCACCTCAGCCCCGACTGTCGCTACCTGCTGGGCCGGGCCAGTGCCCTGGTTGAGGTCAACATTCTCGAAGACCCGACCTACCTGGTGGCCGGGGCTGGGGTAGCGTACTGAGCCGCTGGCGGGGCTAGCGTGCGGTGCGCCTCAAAGTAGGCATAGCCCGGGGCCAGCCCCCGCCAGAAGGCCGCGTGGGGGCTGGCTTCGCGCCGGCGCAGCTCTTCTTCTACCAGTGGGAAAGGGAAAAGGTGCACGTTGATAGTGGCCTGCCCCGCCGCCCGGGCTGCTACGGCCAGCAGGTAAACTTCCTCAATGCCTGCATCGGTGAGGGGCAGGCAGCCCACTGTCACGTCAGAGCCGTGCAGGAAGATGTCGCCGCCGGGGTCGGCCAGACCGGTAGCCAGAATGTCGTCGGCCGTAGGATAGTCGAGGCCCAGCGAGAGGTGGTAGAGGCTCTGCGGGTTGAAGCGGTCGATAGTGTAGAAGCCTTCGGGCACCTGCTCGTCGCCAGCCCGGCGCTTGGGGCCTAGCCGGCCCGACGTAGCCGCCAGCCGATAGATGTGCAGCAGCCGAAACGCCCCCTCGCCCTGGTTGCGCGCCCATACCTCAAGCGCTACACGAGTTTTGATGAGGCGAAAGAACACCTCCAGCCGGGCCGAGTCGAGGTGCTGCGCTTGCAGCTGAGCCGCTAGCATGGGCCAGCAACGCCCATACGCTGCCCGCACCCGAGGGTAAGCTAGCTGTTGAGACCAAAATGGGGCAGGCAGCGCCGACGTTTGGGCAAGAGCTGGGCTAGCCAGCAAGCAGAATAACAGAAGCAGAAAGGTGGGCAAGGTGCAGTGGCAGAGTAGATAAGTATTCGCACAACGCCCGCAGTGAGCCTCCTGGTATGCGCTTACCCCCTAGCCGGGCCGCCCCTCGCCGCATCTTTGCAGCTATGAACCCCGCCACCCTGCTCGACTTTCTCCACGACCTCGCCCTGCACAACGACCGCGAATGGTTTCAGGACCACAAAGCCACCTACGACCGCCTGCGCACCGATTTTGAGCAAGATGTGGCCTACTGGCTGCGCGAGCTGGTGCAAGACGAGCCCGCGCTAGCCAGCCTCGACCCCAAAAAGTGCATCTTCCGCATCTACCGCGACGTGCGCTTTTCCAAAATTAAAGTGCCGTACAAAACGCACTTCTCGGCCTACTTTGCCCCTGGCGGCAAGCACTCGGAGGCACCCGGCCGCTACGTGCAGATTGGCGCCAACGGCCAGACCCTGGTCGCCGGCGGCCTCTACGAGCCCACCAAGGAGCAGTTGGCCGCTATCCGGCAGGAAATTGACTACGCGCCCGAGGGCCTGCACGCGCTGCTGGCGGCGCCCACGGCCCGGCAGCTCTTCCCGCAGGGGCTAGCGGGCGAGCAGCTCAAGAAAATGCCGCCCGGCTACGAGGCCACCCATTCCGAGGCCAACTGGCTGCGCCACAAGCAATTTTTGCTGATGCATACGCTCCCCGATGCCGAGGTGCGTCGCCTTACGCCCGAGGCCTTTCGGGCGCACATCCTGGCGGCGCTGCTGGCGCTAGGGCCGTTTGGCCAGTGGCTGGGCGAGGCTAGCCAGGGCAGCTAGAAGTTTAGCACTTCTTCCTCATGGCCATTACGCAGCAAGGCGCTCACTTTCTTGCCGTTGCCTTCGGCGTTCACGATGTTCATCTGGTCCGAAAACTCATCGAGCAGTATGCCTTGCTGAATGAGTAGCTCCTTAGTGGGGTGGGGCAGTGGCACCTTAGCGTAGAGCCAGTAAGCGTCTTTTTCAGCTTGTAAGCCTAGAAATTTTAGTTCGAGTGGCACGCGGGGCTGGTGCGGCGCGGCGGGCAGCAGCAGCTTCAGGTGCTGGTGCAGGTATAGCTCGGTGAGGGGTAAGGCGCGCGGCTCGCGCAGGTCCACGGCCTTGGCCTGGCCTTTGGAAATGGCCCTGGTAAAATCGTCGGTAAAGACTTTCAGCGCCAGCTCCACCTGCTGCTTCTGCGGGTTCAGCTTCAGCTCCAGAATGCTGGAGTGATAGGCGTGGCGGGTGCCGGCCACGCCAGGCAGGCCTAGCAGCAGGCTGAGCAGGAGCGGTAGTTTGCGCATGGTAAGTGGAAATGGCTGGCCTTAAAACCGTCTGTCATTGCGAGTGCAACGAAGTGGAGCGCGGCAATCCTTCCTTTGTCGTTGGATTAGTAACCCTAGCGTAAAGGAAAGATTGCCGCGCTCCACTTCGTTGCGCTCGCAATGACAGACGGTTTTATAGAATTGAAATTAACTTAAAACAGCTTCATTACCTGCTTTACCACAATCACATACACCATCAGGGCCAGGATGAGCACCGTGCCCACGCGCTGGGCGCCTTCGAGGAATTTCTCCGAGGGCTTGCGGCGCAAAATCATCTCATAGAGCAGAAAGAGCACGTGGCCGCCGTCGAGGGCCGGAATGGGCAGCAGGTTCATAAATGCCAGCACCATGCTGAGCATGCCCACTAAGGTCCAGAAATGGGGCCAGTCCCAATGCCCGCCAAACTGCTGGGCAATCTCGACCGGGCCGCCGAGGCTCTCGGAGGCCGACGCCTGGCCCTTGGCAATCATCGTGAATGCCTTGGCTTGCAGGCTGATAACGCCAAAAGCTTTTTTGGTGCCCTCGGGCAGCGACTGGCCCAGGCTGTAGTAGCGGGTGCTGAAGTGCAGCTGCGGGTCGGGGCGCACGCCGATTTTGCCGGTGGCGCTCACAGCCACGGGCAGCGTTAGGGTCTGGCCGCCGCGCTGCACCTGCACGGGTACCGTTTTGCCTTTGTAAAGGGGCAGGGTGCGCAGCAGCTCGTCGTAGTACTGAATGGGGGTGCTGCCGATTTGCGTGATGCGGTCGCCGGCCAGGATGCCCGCCTTGGCGGCCGGGTTGCCGGGTACTACCTCCTTGAGAATGAAGGGCTGGCGCGGCTCCACGAAGAGGCT
Organism: Hymenobacter sp. BT559; assembly: GCF_017571525.1. GTDB lineage: Bacteria > Bacteroidota > Bacteroidia > Cytophagales > Hymenobacteraceae > Hymenobacter > Hymenobacter ginsengisoli. The sequence goes on from NZ_JAGETY010000025.1 coordinate 17,873, forward strand.
GTCGCCGGCCTTGCTCATCTTATCCATGAAGCGCGGGGGCAGCTTGGGCAGGTCGAGGAGCTGGCCGTTGCGCTCCACGGTGTAGTAGCTTTCCGACCCTAGCAGCACATTGGGGTCGTACACGTCGTTGAACTCAGCGAAGGGCCGGCCGTTAATTTTTACAATCTGGTCGCCGTCGCGGAAGCCCATTTCGCGGCCCAAGTGGGTCGTCACCACGCCGTAGCGCGCCTCCGAGGCGGGCAGGTAGCTTTCGCCCAGCTTGTAGGTGAGGGCCGTGAAAATGACGATGCCCGTAAGCACGTTCATAATAATGCCGCCCAGCATCACCAGCAGGCGCTGCCAGGCCGGCTTGGCCCGAAACTCATCGGGCTGCGGCGGGCCGGCCAGGGCATCGGCATCCTGAGTTTCGTCTACCATGCCGTGAATGGCCACATAGCCCCCTAGCGGAAACCAGCCGATGCCGTACTCCGTCTCGCCCACTTTTTTCTTGAACAGGCTGAAGTTCCAGACCGTAGGTAGCGGAAACAGGAAGTCAAAGAAGATGTAAAACTTCGTGACTTTAATCTTAAAGAGCTTGGCGAAGGCAAAGTGCCCAAATTCGTGCAAGCCAACGAGTAGCGACAGGCCCAGCACCAGCTGGCCAATCATAACGAGAATTTCCAAAGGGGAAGTTTGAATAAAAAATACTACACACTACTTGTCATTGCGAGCGCAGCGCGGCAATCGCCCCAGAACGACACCCGAACGACTCGTTCTGGGGCGATTGCCGCGCTG
>NZ_JAGETY010000026.1 GCF_017571525.1 Hymenobacter sp. BT559
CGGGTTTTAGTGGGTGAGAAACGGGTTTTAGTGGGTGAGAAACGGGTTTTAGTGGGTTTATAAACGGGTTTTAGTGGGTTGTATGCGGGTTTTAGAAACTGATTCCGAATACAGTACCCGTTTCATGCTTATAATTGTCGAATAATCAGCTATTCACCACAATGAGTAAGGAAATAGAAATCCGTCAACATAACGCGCTGACCAATGCTCGGTACGAATACACGGAGATACAACTGGATTTGCTGTTCTTCCTACTCTCCAAGCTGCGCAAAGACCAGCAGGATAGGGTGTATGAATTGAACATCAAAGACTTATCATTGCTAACCGGCAAAAAGTACAATGCTGCTTATCTGCACAAGGCCACATCGGATATGGGCAGCCGTGTATTTGAGGTTCAAACTGAAACCCGGTATCGGCAACTATGGATGTTTCAGCGCGTGGACTATCTACTTGGGCAAGGCATCATCGAAATCAAGCTCACAGAAGACATTACGCCCTATCTATTTGACCTTAAAGAGAATTTTACCAGCTACGAATTGGCTTCGGCACTACGCTTGACTAGCAAATATGCCAAGCGGATTTATCAGTACTGTAGCCAATGGAAAGACCAAGGGGAGACTAAAAAGTATGATATTCAGGATTTTAAGCAAATGCTTGGCCTACTTGATGACAAGGGCAACGAGAAGATGCTTAGAATCAGTGATTTTCGAGAGAGTGTATTAGATGTAGCCGTCAAGCAAATCAATGAGCACACCGAGCTAAACATTAGCTACAAGCTCGAAAAGCGGGTTAGAACCTACACCCACATCGTGTTCACCGTCAAACCGCAAGCTTTGGCCGAAACTATCCCCTTTGACCTGGTGGCCACGGCTCAGAATGTGCCCGGCGTGCAGCAAAGCCACTACGACAACGCCGCCCGCGTCCTCGACGAGCTGCGCATCACTGACGTCAAGCACCGGCAAACCATCCTGACCAGCGCCGCCCACGTCGCGGAAGTGAATCGATACAACCACGACCTAAAAACGGGCAAGGTCAAAGCCAGCCGTAATCCTGGGGGACTGCTACTGGTCAAGCTGGGCTTGGTCGCGGCCAAAACTGCTAAAGCTCCTACCGCCTAATTCGTACCTTTGCCCCGATGAAAATCACGCTCGAAATCCCTGATAACCGCGCTGACTTCCTGCTGGAACTGCTGCGCAGCCTGCCCTTCGTTAAGCTGCGGGGCCAAGCCGCTAAAGCCCCTGCTCAGGATGAAACCGCCTACCTGCTGTCCTCAGCAGCCAACGCTGAGCGGCTGTATGCAGCCCTCGAACGCGACCGCCGGGGCCAGCGGGAAACCCACGAGCTGCCGGCCACCATATGACGCTGAGCTGGGACACTGCCGCCTGGGAAGATTTTCAGTACTGGCTCGACACCGACAAGGCAATGGCGCGCAAGATTCGGGCGCTGCTCAAAGAGTGCCTGCGCACGCCCACCACGGGCACGGGCAAGCCTGAACCCCTCAAGCACGACTTCGCCGGCTACTGGTCGCGCCGCATCAGCGGGGAGCACCGGCTGATTTACCGCTTTGAGGCCGATTTAGTGTACGTGCTGCAATGCCGCTTCCATTACGCCAAGTAGCGCTTTGGGCAGTGGGGAAGCAACTTCTTTTCCCTTTTGTTCTTCTCAATAATCAGACTATCAGCTCACTATCTTACCAAGTAAGTTTGTCACATTAGTTAAACGTTGGTTTAAGAAATGTGACAAGCTCAGCTATAAACACCCTGCTACCGGAGGGCATATCTACCCGTTGGCGCATCTTCGTGGCTACATCGTTCTCTTGCTTGCGTTTTACTTTATGATACAAGCTGTCGGACTGCTCTCGCTTGGGATGTGCGCCTTAGTGGGCTTCCAAACGCCCTGTAAACAGAAGCCCTTTCGGACCACGTATGCCCCGGCGCTGCTCGTGACCGGCGTGTGGGATGCGACGAGTGAGTGCCTGCCCTACGTATCTCGGCTGGTCTGTACCACGCAGGGCAAGGTGGTCTACCGAGCGGACCCACAAGTAGAATTTGAGTTTAAGAAACGACTGTGGCCGCACGTCGTGCCCCTGCAAACGGGAGGCTACCAAGTGCTGTTGGAGCGCAATAATCGGCCTAGTAGGAATGAGTTACTGCTGCTTACCGTCGCGGGTGGTCAGGTGGTACGCAAGCAGGTACTCCCAGCTTTGAACAGTCCGCCGCGTGATGTGGACGGAGATGGACGGCTGGAATATGCCGGTGTTCGCGACTACACGGAAGGCCTCGGTGACCCGACTAAATCCACCTACAATCCCATCTTACTGTACGAACTACGCCCGCAGGGGTGGTGCCTAGATACCAGTGCCACCAAGCAAGTAAATCAGACGGTATGGGGCCAGTTTTATGGCTTTAAAGCCAACGAGAAGTTGGTCTTGAAGACCCCTAAGAAGTTTGCTACTTACCTACCTAACCTGGAGTAGATAAATAGGATTTTGAGCAAGGTAGTAGGCAGCTCCTTTTCCCGCTGATTTCTTGGAATAGTTGATTAACATAAGATTTCTTACCGGACAAGTCTGGAAAAAAGGCCAGTTTTGGGCCTCCCGCCGGGGCGCGGCCGGCGTAGTACTTTGGCGGGGACCAGACTCCTATTTGGGCGCTTACGAAACGAGCGGTATTTTGCATCTTCCAGGATTAGCCTAGCCTTCTGAAGAATGGAAGCACACGAACCCGTTATTGCGCTCCTGCTTTTTCAAAACGGCCTGGCCGACAATGCCTACAGTATCACACGACATTTAGAACGGCGCTTTGGCTGGCTGCACTGGGGCGAAATCAAGCAGTACCTGCTGGCCCATGGGTACCTGGTTCAGCTAGACCAAAGCCAAGTACCGGCGTATGCTATCACCCCCGCCGGCGAGACATTTAGCGCCCATTTTCGCGAACAGGCATTGGCCAAGGTGCAAAAAGACCCTTTCACCCACACGGAGCACACCCGCTGGCTGATTAATCTGCTGTGAACTGGTGCTAACGGTTCAGCGAAAGGGTAATTTAAACAGAGGGCAAGTTTTTTACATGCTGCAAACCACCGTTTACAGAATGTAAAATCCTAATAGGACTGGGGAAGCTAGCCGCTGTTTTGGCACTTTCTTCCTATTTGCATTCAGCTAGCGTGGCCTTCTATTCTTTTTCCATAGGTTTAATGCTTCCTCAAAGAATTGCTTAACCTCTGCTCTTTTCCCCTCAGCACACACTTTGAATTGTGTGCTATCGTCTTTATTAACAAGCATATAAGGGCAATAAGTAGCACCAGCGTAGTAAACGGTATCAATCGAGACAATCTCTGGATAAAAAGCAGATGATAAAGCCGTCTTTCGCTTGTTTTTATCATCAATCCAGTAAGCAGCCATCCGCTTATCCGTGAAGAAGTTACCTGCATTCTTGTTTCTGAGTTCAGAATAGAACTTATGGATTTCTTCCCCTTCATCAAGAAGTCCGATACTTCGGATAAAATCAAGGTCCGATTTCTTCAATGTTTTGCCTGTCTCAATGTGGTTACAAGACACCAGACCGAAAGCCACAAAAAAAACATATAAATTTCTCATAAATAAGTTTTTACATTGTTATAAATAGCTTACGTAAGAGCTACTTAACCACTGGAGCTGGGGCTACATACTTCGGGAAACTAGCGGCTGTTTTAGGAAATTTCTTCCGGTACTGCTGGGCTTGGTCGAAGTAGTAGCGGCCCTGGGTGAGCAGCTTCTCGTTAGCCTGCGTAAGCGCCTGCTTCTCGGCTTGCAGCTGGTCGTACTTGGCCTGCGCGACGCCCGAAAAAGCCCCGCCTATCCACAAGCCTAACAGCACGAGTAGCACCGGCCCTAACGCTAAGCCCGTGGGCCAGCGCCAACCTTGCAAAAAGTCCACCGGCACCGACCGGGGCACCACCTCGGCGGCTTTGGTGAGGGCGGCGGCGGCGGCCGTGAGCTGGCGCGTACTTTCCTGCACGCTGGCCATGACCTGCTGCGTCCCGGCCTGGGTGCCCGCCGTGATAGCCGCCTCGATGCGCGTGGCGGCCTGCTGGCCCGCCTGGGCTAAGGTGGCCGGCGTGGGTAGCAGGGGCAGCAGCTGCGGCACGAGTCGCTTCGCCACTTCGTCGGCCGGCAAGTTGATAGTGGGGCGGCTTTTGGCCTCGACCGTGGCCACCAGCGCCTGCAAATCGGCCACACTAACCGGCTTGCCCCGTTTGAGCAGGGTATCTAACGCGTCGCGGATTTCGCCAATGTTGCCGTAGATATCAAGTTGGGGATTCATAACCAAAGGGAAAAAGGATACTAAAAGAGGTGTTTTACAGGCTTAGGCCGCCGTCTTGGCTCCGGCTGGGCGCTTGCTGCTGCGCAGGCACTTGCGGCGTCTGGCGGGCCGCTTCCTGGGCTTTTTCCTGGGCCTTCTCTTGCGCCTGGCGGGCCTGTTCCTGGAAGAGCCGATTCAGGGCTTCCGCTTCGTAGGCTTTCGCGGCTTGGTCGGCGTGCTGCACCAGGGCGGGGGCCTGCACCTGGTGCTGGGCAAACGTCTGTTGCAACTTGCTGGCGCTGTACTCCTTGGCCACCTCGCTGCCCTTAAAACGGTGCCCGTCCTTCTCGAATACCACCCCGTACACCTGCGGCCCATCTTTCTTTTGGTGGGTGCTCGGCTGCACCTGCACGTCGTGGCGGGCCAGCCGGGCTTGCAGTTCGTCCCAGCTGCCAGCGTAGGGCGCGGTATGCTTCAGGGCGTTGGCTACCTCATGGCGCGCCCGCTGCCAGTCCGCGTCCCGCTGAGCCTTCGGGGTCTGGGCCGTGGCCTGCCGGTGGGTGGGCTCGACCTCGCGGGCCTGCTCGCGGCCCCGCTGCTCGGCCACCGTCAAGCCCAGCTGCTGCTCCAGGCGCTGGCACACGCGCCGGCTCTCCTGGCCAATGAAGTTGTCGGCTATCGTTTGCCCGTCGTTGTCTACCCGGTTCACCACCAGGTGCGCGTGCGGGTGGTTCTTGTCAAAGTGCTGCACCAGCGCCCATTGCGTGTTTTCTAGTTTCATCGCTTGCACGTAAGCCCGTCCGGCCTCGCGCAGCAGCTCGCTCAACTGCGCGGGGCTGCGGCTGGCTGCGTCCTCGGCCGGTAAGGCCAGCGCGACGTGTAGCACGGCGTTGCCGAGCCCTGGCCGCTGCGCCTGCTGGTACTGGAAGTCCTGGGCCATGTGGGCGGCGCTATCAGTGCGTACCCCCTCCGCATCGAGCACCTGGGCTTGCTTGTCCTCCTGGAACACGTAGCGGCAGATGCCCCCGAAGCTCTTGCCGATTTTCACTTTCCCTATCATGCCTGGGTCTGGTTGAGGGTGGCCAGCAGCTGCTGCACCTGGGCGAGCGTGGCCCGCGCCCGGTCCTGCACGTCTTGGCCCACGCGGGCCTGCACCACCAGCTGGTTCAGGTTGGTAGCCAGCTTGACGAGCTGCCGGTAGTGCTCACGCTGCTCAGGGGTCGGCGCGGCCTGGAGTACCCGCACCCCGTCGAGCGCTGCCCGGATGATGGCCGACCGGCTCAGCCCGGTCTGCTGGGCCTGCTCGGTTACCTGGTCTAGCTGCCGCTTATCGAGGCGCAATTGAATTGTCGCGTCGTGGGGAGCCTCGGCTTTAGGCCGGCCGGGAGCCCGTTGCTTCTTCGCTGGCTGGGGGGTAAGGCTATCAACTGACATGGCCAAAAATGAGTTAGGGCTAGAGCTCCCCGCCGGTGCAAGAAGAGGGAGGCCAACGGCCGACCAGGGTTTTTGCGAAGCAAAAACACTTCTTGCTTTCTACATTGGTGAGCTACTAACGGGCTTACAAGGTACGATAGATGTGCTCCTCCTGCCAACTACCTGCTTACTATCTGCTGACCTACTGACCCTCCTGCTGCTAGCTCTGACTTCTGCTCCCTCTTGGCTCTCCCGTTCCCCTAGTGCTATTTCCCTCGCTCCCCTCGGCACCTACCCCCCTCCCTGGCCACCCTACCCACTGCTCCCTTTGCTGACTGCCTTCCCCTATCCTGCCCAGCCCAGTTGCTATCTAGTCCTTGCCGGCCCCTCTTCCCCACTGCCCGGCACTAGTGAGTACTACCCCGCCCAAAACAGTACATAAGCTCGTCATTTGTGTTTATAACCTGTTAATTATTAATAATATAGTATTTATTGAATGCGCGCAAGTTACTGGCTTCCAAGGGTTTTGTTGTTTTTGTTTTGTTCGCGGCGTTGTACCTTTTCAACAGACCCTAAAAGCCTTTTTTCCTCGCGCGAACAACAATTGTTGTATTTTAAAAGCTTTGTTCTATTTGAGGGGCTTGCAACTAATTGATTTTCAAAATTTTATGGCACTTATAAACGGGTTTTAGTGGGTGAGAAACGGGTTTTAGTGGGTGAGAAACGGGTTTTAGTGGGTGAGAAACGGGTTTTAGTGGGTTTATAAACGGGTTTTAGTGG
>NZ_JAGETY010000027.1 GCF_017571525.1 Hymenobacter sp. BT559
ATTCATACCTTACTGGCAGCATTCAACCTGCTTAGCTTCCGAGTCGGAGGTTTTCCCCTATTTGTTTAACAACACCCAATAAAAGACCGCCGTAAATCAGAGCTGACTTTTTGCGCGTAGGGGCTTGTTTGTCCCAAAATAGGCTCTTTTTGGGGCTAAAAATGCCAACTATAAGCAGTACAAAACTTGCTAAAACAAGGATGGTGTAGACGTTTTCCATTAAGAAAGGACTGTTGAATTTGAGGTAAAAGTAGGATTAAGATGGTTGTGCTGCACCTGGTGCAGGTGGCCGTGGATACCAGCACCAACCCCGCTTCAGGTCTTGCTCCTCGACGGTGGCCAGCACTGGCGGGCCGGCGACGTGGGGCGGGTACTTCAGCTCGTCCGGGAGCTGCGCGTATTCTTCAGCACTGAGCATGGGGGCTAACCTATGTTAAATGGGGGAATGGCATCAAATACCGACAATTGTTGTGGGTCGCCCTGCTTTAACTTCTTCTTTTTGACGTAGCTGCGCACAAAACTCACCCGGTCCCCATTGAACATTATCATGGGGTTGATGAAGTACACATTCTCGTTGTAGCCCCTGGCAAGGATTTTTGCTTCTATCAGGCTGGCGAGCGCGGCATAAATGGGCTTAATGCTCTTGTACTGGGTGTATTCCATGCACTCATCAATGAAGAATTCCAGCTTGTCAGATTTGGGCTTCATCTTCTGCATGATGTACCCAAAAACCCTAATAGCAGGCTTGGAAAGCTCCCAAAAGCTCTCGAATTGGCTTAAATAGAGCTTGGTGAATTTTTCTTCGTCCACCTCTATCTCCCGAATGAACATAGTATGGCCCAAAATCTCGCCTGTCTTGGGGTCGAATGCTTGCAGCATTGCACTCTCACCAGTGCGAGTTGCGGTCTTGTACTTGCGAGAAATTTGCACCTCGTCTAATGCCTTATCTAAGAAGGGATTAGTTCTGTTACGTTCAAAATCGGAAAGTTTCACTTTACAAAAGAGGGCTAAAAAGGAAAAAATGATTTCCCTCAAAGGTAAAACTCACTTTCCAAATAAGCACTAAAAACGGAAAGTTTCACTTTCTTTTTAGTGCTTATTTATGCCAAGTGAAACTTTCTAAGGTGGAAAGTCCAGCTTTCCAGTATGGAAAGTGATTAGTATTAGTAATCAGGTAGTTAGACAGGGCTACTTCTTAAGTTCTTAAATTGAGGGTATTTCGGCCTCGAATTACATGCCGATTCCACCCCCTCGGCTTTGGCCTTTGCTCTGTTTCAATGCTTGCTGGGCCGTGCGCTCGATGGCGGCCGTAAGCTGCGGGCCGATAAACTGCCCATTGGGCTGAATTTCGGCGGTTTTGAATCTCGCGCCGGTCTGCTCGTGGACCAGTATCGTGCCCTTGCTCTGCTCGTCGCGCTCAGCGTGGTAGCCTGCGGCTTTTAGCTTGGCCTGGAAGTCGGCTGCATCCTTCACCGGCTTGGCAAGGGTCTGCTCTAGGGTGCTCACGAGCGCCTGGCGCGTTTCCTCGCGCACTTGCTGCCCGTACTGCTTCAATTCGGGCAAATCGGCCCCCTGGGCGTACTGCACGGCCGTGCGGTCGTAGTCGCGGGAAAGAATTACTTCCTCCTGCTGCGCGGTCTGCAAGGCCCCGAAATGGCCCTGTTTTAGCCCCTCTGACGTGCTCAATTGCTTTTGGAGCACTCTCACCTGCTCCGCTGCGGCCGTGTTCGCCTGGGCGAGCTTGGCGACCTGGGCGAGCTGCGCCCGCGCGGCCTCAGCCTGGCGGGCCAGCTCGGCGTTAATCCGTGCTTCCTCGCCGGCTTTCCACTCGTCCCGCCCGAGTAGGGGCGGGTCGGTGAGCTGAAATGCCGGCGCCGGCACCTGGGGCCGGGTCAGCTCGGCCACGCGCTGCGCGTGCTGGGCCTCCAATCCATACAGGCGCTGCATCGGGTCGTGCTTGGCCTGGCTGTGCTCGACGCCACGTTCAAACCCGTGCGGGGCCATTGCCTGGGCGTATTCGGTTTGGAGCTGGCGCAAGCTCTTGGGGTTGAATAGCTGGTCGGCCGACAAGGTGTTCTTGTCCGTGATGGGGGCCAGCACCGCGTGAATGTGGGGGGTCTTTTCGTCCTGGTGCAGGGTGAACGATACGATGTTCTTGGCCCCAAACTGCTCCTTCAAAAAATTCAAATTGTCCTGCGCCCATTTGCTTTTCGAGTAGTCGGCCGCTCGCCCATCCTGGCCACGTACAAACCCCTCCGGGCTGCCGGTCAGAATTACCTCCATGCCGCGCACGGAATCCGACCGGACGCGCCTCACCCCGGCTTCCTGAATGCGGGCTTCCAAAAGGCTCCAGTAGTCTTTTTTCTCGTGGTTGACATACTCCCGGTTTGGGTGGGGGGCCTCCTTGTCGGCGTTGCCTATCGAGTGGGGGTGCTGCTCCTGGCGGTAGTTGTGGCCGGTGGCCGACAGGGCGTGAGCCTGGGTCTTGATTTTGGCAACTCGGATGACGGCGTAGGGCATGGGGCAGTGGGGAGGTAAGAGTGAGCAGGCAGCTTGGCCCCATCCCTTTTTTACCTCGGGGGAGCAGGGGGCAGAGCCCCCAGGGGAACGAGCTGCCCCGCAGGGACCACGGTTTGAACTTGGGGAAGGGGCGCGTAGCAGGCCCCTTCCCCAAGTTCAAACCATAGTGGGTTATGGCTTTGTTTTTTCTGGGGGTGGTTAAGGTACGGATTTTTGCCCTATCTTCGCCCTGCTTACCCGAAGCGGACTTGTTTGGTAGAGGTATCGAGCAGGAAGGAATACGGTGAGCGGCCATAAATGCCTAATCCCCGGCCAGCAGTGTTGAAGGTTCGCCCTCTACTGCCTGGCCGGGGATTTTCTTTCCCTTTTGTTCGGTGTCGAGCTGCGGGCCTTTCCTCCCCACTGCCCCCTGCTCAACTCGTTCTCCTGGGGCGCTGCCCCTGCCCCCCGAGGTAAAAAAAGGCATGGGGCCAAGCTGCCTGCTCACTCTTGCTAATCGACCACTAGGGTACAATCCTTCATCAGGACGTTCATCATTAGCCCGTCGCACTTACCCTTGAATGTTACCCGCTGCCCTTTTTTGAAGTCGGCTGCAATGTCCTCGTTATCGAAATAGCACTGCACCTCGCGCAACATTCCATCACCCTCTAAGGTCACGTAAATATCGTCCATCACGTCCTTTTTGATTTCCGAAACAGTGCCCTGGACGTAGAACGTTTTCCCCTTAAAGTCCTTATCTGCCTTCACCTCATTCTCCTGGTATAAGTCCACAAGCTGACGTGCTCCGATGGTCTGGTCAGCCCGTTCTTTGGCCTCCTGTTCCGCTTGGGCTTTGTACTTGGCTTCATACTCAGCGGTCATTTTTTTCTTCTCCGCTTCGGTCATCGGCTTCTCGACCGGCTCCGCTACTGCCTCGCTGGTAGGGGCTGCTGCTTGTGCGGTCGCTTGGTCCTTTTTAGGGTCTACCGAACTGCCGAGTAGCACCAGGGAAACGAATAAAGGGTGTTGTTAAACAAATAGGGGAAAACCTCCGACTCGGAAGCTAAGCAGGTTGAATGCTGCCAGTAAGGTATGAATGCGGCGTAAGAGTAGCGAGGAACGATGGTTTTACACGTCCCTTAAGGCCATCGAAAAAGGACAGTAAAAACGAACGTTTGTTCTGGCGCTGGTGCCATCCATTCCTCACATTATCATTTGATAGTACCTTACTGGTACCTCAATAAAAAGCCAAGCCGTTACCTGACGGCCGTGGATGTTGGCAAATCCTCCTATGAAATACCTGCTCCTGGGATTATTGGTCCTGGCCGGCGCAGCGATTACGCTACAGTCAGCCGTGAATAGCCAACTCAAAACCGCCGTGCCGCATGTGCTGTGGGCCGTGCTCATCTCCTACCTGGGCGGCAGCGTGGTCGCCGGGGTATTGCTGCTGCTCACCCAGGCCCCGCCGCTGGCCCTGCCCGCCCTGGCCCGGGTGCCGTGGTACGGCTGGACCGGCGGCCTCCTGGGCGTGGGGTACGTGTTGACCATCACCTGGTCGCTGAAGCGCGTGGGGGCCGCCAACTTGTTTGCCCTGGTCGTGGCCGGCCAGTTGGTGACGGCCCTGCTGCTCGACCAGGCCGGGTGGCTGGGCCTGGAGCGGAGCGCCTGGTCGGTTTCCAAACTTGTCGGGGTCGCCCTGCTGGTGGGCGGGGCGTATTTAATCAACCGGCCGTGAACGCTGGGGTAGCAGGGACTTAGAGGCGTTTGCCGTCTCCCCTTTCTTCCCTGACCGAAAGTTCCGGTTCCACCTCCTGCGCGGTCCTGTTGGGCTTTCAAGCCGGAGGTTTTCCCCTATTTGTTTAATAACACCCTTTATTCGTTTCCCTGGTGCTACTCGGCAGTTCGGTAGACCCTAAAAAGGACCAAGCGACCGCACAAGCA
>NZ_JAGETY010000028.1 GCF_017571525.1 Hymenobacter sp. BT559
GCCACCAGCCCAAGCCGATACTACCAAACTAACCGCCTTACGGTAAGCCCAGACGTCACCACGAAGGGCTGGTGCCGCTCCGCTAGCCGCTCCGCAACGACCTCCACAATTAGCTTTTAGAGCTGGGCGCGGTGATGACGCAGGCGCGGTATATATTGAATATGCTGCGTATACTGCGGCATGGATGATTTTTTCTCGCTCTTTGGCTATGGGATTCTTGGCATTGCCTGTTTTGGTCTTGGAATGTACTTACAGTCAAAAAAGAAAAAAGAGGAAGCCCGAAACAAGTAGCTCCGAAAGGTGCACCTTGCTGAGCCACCCGCTAGCGACTTACTGAACCCCCTCAGCAGCTCACAAACGCACGCGCCGCCGACTTTCTGAGCCACCCACCCCGCACGGGCCTTTCTGAGCCCTGCGCCTATACACCGTACTCGCGCCGCACCACGTCGCGCCAGTAATGGCGATAGCGTCGGACGTAGGCGGGGGGAGCAACGGCCCACCAGTCGGATTGCCGCCAGGTGTAGATGGTGGCCACGACCGCCACGCCCAGGGCGGCAAGGTCATTGTCCTCGTATTCCTGGGGGGTGAACGCCCCGGACGCTGTTACCAGCAGTGTTTTTGCCTTGCCCTGCTCGATGAGCTGCGACACGGAGGCCCGCACCTCGTCGGTGAAATCTTCTTGGTACAGCGGCAACTTCTCTAGCCCTTTGCTATGACTCCACAGGCGCCCGTCAATGGGCCGCACGCCCTCGTTCTTGGCCATGTAGGCGGCGATGTACCCGGCCAGATTCTCGGCCTTGCCTACGGCGTGAATGTCCACCGTATTGGGCTCCTGCCAGTCGGTGGCCACCCCGTAGGCGTAGCGGCTGCGCTGGGTGGCCTCAGGAACTGGCACAGCGACGTCGCACCAGGTGGCACCATCCCACTGCTTACGCACCTCGGCCAGGTCGGCGTCGAACACAAAGCCGCTAGCGTACTTGGCCCGCATCTTCTCGGCGTAGGGCTCGATGTAGCCCGCGCCACGCAGAAAGTGGTTCCAGAGCTTGGTTAGGCGCAGCGGCGTCGCGTCCACCTTGTTCTGACCCTCAGGCAGGTTTTCAACGAACTTGTCGATAAGGATGTGCGCGTGCAGGTTGCCAGTGGTGGGCTGGGGCTCGAACACGGCCACGTAGTGTACCACGTCACACACACGCTGCACCTCGCCCAGGAAGCGGCCCACCAGCGCCTTCACCTGCTTATCGTCAGGCGTACCATCGGCCTTGCACACCTGGTCGGAGGGCAGCACCAACGTTAGGAAGGTCGGGTAACAGGCTTGCTGCCGGTAGCCCAGCTTTGGGTTGTAGCGCATGGTTTTCGCCGCCGACACGCTCGCCATCGCAATCATTCGCTGCACGCACTTCATCAACTCGCTGCGGGTAGCCTTTGACATGTACCCCTTGCCCTTAGTGCCGCCTGCCTGCTGCTGGGTGAAAAGGTTCTCGATAGCCGCTTGCTGCTGGGCCTCGGTGCGGTCAGCCCCACGGCGTGCCCCACGGCTATAGACAACGGCGCTATTCTGGCGCAGCTCAAAGGTTGTTCCTACCTCCGAAGCCGAGGATTTGCGGAGGAACGGAACATGAGACAAGCCAATAGGCGGGGCGGCGCTAGCGGACGGCGATGGCGGGCACGAGGACTTCATGCCACGAAAAGACGAGGCACCAGGTACGGCCGAAAAGTGCAGGGATGGGGCGGCGTGGCGCAGCTCAGGCGTGCGCAACTGGGTGCCATGTACGGCACCACAACCGCCAGCTTTGGGGCTGGGGAATGTGGGGTGCAAGTTTAGAGCGCACCTGGACTAAGTTTCAGACCATCCGAAGTGCGGAACAAAACTAAGCCGGCAACCACGACATTTCCCGATGACCAAAAAATACGGCCCCAGCTGGGTCTGAAGCAGCTGGGGCCGTGGAAAGGCTCTAAATGGGGTGCACCCCCTATTCGACAAAGCTACGAAGCACTGTCAGTATTTGTTCATAACATCGTCCCGAAGGATAGTATAAGAAGGTACTCCGCGCAATGTCACGGTTGAGCTTTTTTATACCGGAGTGCTCGCACGTCCGCAGCAGGTACTAGCGCGGTTTGTGCCCTACAAAATGTTTCACGTAATGAGATTGGCCGGAACCTCAATTATGTGCCCCTGCGTGCTGCAATGGCCGATTTTGGCCCCTTCCCGCAAATGTCTGAGGTTTCTTCATTTGCGGCCGACTTGCCCATGTTTTCGCGGCTGGTAATGGGTGCTTGGGGGTGGCTTTGACGAAAGAAAACGCGAAAGCTCGACCGGGTGGGGCTCGTCGGGGCTCGCCATCAAGAACGGCATGGCTTCGACGGCAGCGGCTGGTACGAATGAAACCCGGCGAAGTACTAACCCCTGGAATATCAAGGAAATCGCTGCGCCCTGGTGATTATTTTTGCTATATGACTAAGTATGACCGCCTTACCCAAGCTCTAACCCTCGGTATTGCCAAGCAGCACCAAGCTGAGCGCAAGAAGAAAGAGACAATTCGCAAACGCGCTGAGCGCCGGGCCTACGGCCGCAAGGTCCGCAGCCTCACGAAGCAGCAACCGCTCGACCAAGTGCCAGGCATTGAGCTACGTGGCCCGGACTATCACCTCGACCACACTGTAAGCATCGTTGCCGCCTGGGAGGCCGGGTGGACGCCGGAGCAGTGCGCCGACGTCAGCAACCTACAGATTCTCCCCAAGCAGGAGAACCTAGACAAGGGCACCGCATCTTTTTGCTCGCTTGCACTCCACCAACGGCTAACTTTCAACTAGCTCCAGCGTTTCACCGGAAATTTAGTATCTTGCTATAGCCGGGTAACCCCGTGCTCCTAGCTCTACTCCACGCACCCCAACCAGCGCACCCTACCTCAGTGGTAGGGCAGTGCTGGTTTTTCATTTTACGCGGGCTGTAAACCATTAGCCCCCGCTTTCCCCCGCTCAAGGTTGCATCCCACCTACCTCGCCCCAGAGCTTTACGACGCCCACTTAGGCAAGCGTAGGCCGAAATGGCCCATACGTGGTGCACAGGCTCAACATGGTTCTGAGCTTTGGGATAAGGGCGGCCACGGTTACTTTTTAGGACATGGCCATCCAGCTAGCCGCCGATTTCTCGGACCTATACCCTCTACCCGAGCTTTCGACCGAAGAGACACTATTTAACCTCGAACTACTACCCCTCTGTTCACCCCCAATATGGACCTCAACCCCTACAACTTCATCCGCGCCTTGCAAAAAATAATCTCTCAAGTGCCTAGAAAACAAAGAATTACGGCAGTAATCATTCTCTCACTAGCTGGCCTAGGCTATTGCACCATTGACAAGCTGCCCGCTATCATGCACGAAGCGCCCGCCATCATCAGAGCGGCGAAGGAACTACCCGCGCCACCAGCCCAAGCCGATACTACCAAACTAACCGCCTTACGGTAAGCCCAGACGTCACCACGAAGGGCTGGTGCCG
>NZ_JAGETY010000029.1 GCF_017571525.1 Hymenobacter sp. BT559
TAAACGTTCTTTGACGTAAGGGAAAATAAGAAAGAGAAATACAAAGCGGGCTGTTGCTCACAGAGCAGCGGCAATTCAGGTGCATTTCGGTGCGCTGAATCGCAAGCAAGAAGTAAGTAAGAGCACACGGGGGATGCCTAGGGTCTCAGAGGCGATGAAGGACGCGATAAGCTGCGATAAGCGCGGGGGAGAGGCACATACTCGTTATATCCCGCGATTTCCGAATGGGGCAACCCCATCGGTTGAAGACCGATGACCACTCCTTTTAGGACTGGAGCAAACGCCGGGAACTGAAACATCTCAGTACCGGCAGGAAAAGAAAATAACCATGATTCCCCAAGTAGTGGCGAGCGAACGGGGAGGAGCCCAAACCACGGTGGTTACGGCCACTGTGGGGTTGTAGGACTGCAACATCTGATTAAACCGAGTTAACTGAAGCGTGTGGGAAAACGCAGCATAGAGGGTGAGACTCCCGTAGGTGACAATTCTGGTTTACGGTAGCAGTATCCTGAGTAAGGCGGGGCCGGAGAAACCCCGTCTGAATCGAGCGGCACCATCCGCTAAGGCTACATACTCCTGAGACACCGATAGTGAACCAGTACCGTGAGGGAAAGGTGAAAAGAACCGCGGATAGCGGAGTGAAAAGAACCTGAAACCGTGTGCTTACAAGCAGTTAGAGGGCTTTTGTAGCCTGATAGCGTGCCTTTTGCATAATGAGCCTACGAGTTACTCCTCACTGGCAAGGTTAAGTGCATAGATGCACGCAGCCGCAGCGAAAGCGAGTCTGAATAGGGCGCGTAGTCAGTGGGGGTAGACGCGAAACCTAGTGAGCTACCCTTGAGCAGGATGAAGGAGCGGTAACACGCTGTGGAGGTCCGAACCAGTTTCCGTTGAAAAGGATTTGGATGACTTGAGGGTAGGGGTGAAAGGCCAATCAAACTAGGAAATAGCTCGTACTCCCCGAAATGTATTGAGGTACAGCGTCGTGGTTAGGTTTGCTGGAGGTAGAGCTACCAATAGGACTAGGGGGTGTCAGAGCCTACCGAATCCTGATGAACTCCGAATGCCAGCAAATTCATACACGGCAGTGAGGCCTGGGGTGCTAAGGTCCCCGGCCGAGAGGGAAAGAACCCAGACCCGCCGCTAAGGTCCCTAAGTTCTAGCTAAGTTGAACAAAGGAGGTCCAGTTGCTTTGACAGCCAGGAGGTTGGCTTGGAAGCAGCCATTCCTTTAAAGAGTGCGTAACAGCTCACTGGTCGAGCGACCGGGCATCGATAATACGCGGGCATCAAGCTAGGCACCGAAGCGCGGGATTTCATCTTATGATGAAGTGGTAGGGGAGCATTCTGGTTGCGGAGAAGCCGTCCTGTCAGGGATGGTGGAGCGTCCAGAAAAGCACATGTAGGCATGAGTAACGATAAAAGGGGTGCGAAACCCCTTCGCCGATAGACTAAGGTTTCCAATTCAACGCTAATCGGAATTGGGTTAGGCGGGACCTAAGGGAGAGCCGACAGGTGTACCCGATGGCAAGCCAGTTGATATTCTGGCCCCCGGACTAGGAAGTGATGCAGGGACGCAGGAATGAAAGTACCGCGAGCGGACGGAAGTGCTCGTTAAAGCCCGTACCTATTGGGATGGTAGTTAAGTACGCCAACCTAGGGGAAAGGTGATAGTACTGCACGGCCTTCGGGCCACGCAGATAGTGTACCTAAGGACTGCCAAGAAAAGCTGCTAAACGTTGTATCCTAGCTCGGCCCGTACCGCAAACCGACACAGGTAGTCAAGGAGAGCATCCTGAGGCGCTCGAGTGAATCACGGCCAAGGAACTCGGCAAAATGGTCCTGTAACTTCGGGAGAAGGGACGCTTCCTCCAGCGATGGAGAAGCCGCAGTGAAAAGACCCAAGCGACTGTTTAACAAAAACACATGGCTTTGCTAACGCGTAAGCGGACGTATAAGGCCTGACACCTGCCCGGTGCTGGAAGGTTAAGAGGGGAGCTTAGTCGCAAGGCGAAGGCTTGAATCGAAGCCCCAGTAAACGGCGGCCGTAACTATAACGGTCCTAAGGTAGCGAAATTCCTTGTCGGGTAAGTTCCGACCTGCACGAATGGTGTAACGATTTGGGTGCTGTCTCAGCCGTGAGCTCGGTGAAATTGTAGTCTCGGTGAAGATGCCGAGTACCCGCCACGGGACGGAAAGACCCCGTGCACCTTTACTATAGGTTGCCATTGGTGGTGGGTTCAGTATGTGTAGCATAGGCGGGAGGCGTCGAAGCAGGGCCGCTAGGTCTTGTGGAGCCAACGTTGAAATACCGCCCTTACTGTGCCTGCTGCCTAACTCTAGGATTCTAGAGAACAGTGGCTGCTGGGTAGTTTGACTGGGGTGGTCGCCTCCAAAAGAGTATCGGAGGCTTTCAAAGGTCCACTCAATCCGCTTGGTAACCGGATGTAGAGCGCAATAGTAGAAGTGGGCTTGACTGTGAGACTGACTAGTCGAGCAGGGTCGAAAGACGGATATAGTGATCCGGTGGTTCCGCATGGAAGGGCCATCGCTCAAAGGATAAAAGGTACGCCGGGGATAACAGGCTGATCTCCCCCAAGAGCTCATATCGACGGGGAGGTTTGGCACCTCGATGTCGGCTCGTCACGTCCTGGGGCTGGAGAAGGTCCCAAGGGTTCGGCTGTTCGCCGATTAAAGTGGCACGCGAGCTGGGTTCAGAACGTCGTGAGACAGTTCGGTCCCTATCTGTGGTGGGCGTTGGATGATTGAGAGGACCTGACTTTAGTACGAGAGGACCGAGTTGGACCAGCCGCTGGTGCGCCGGTTGTCCCGCCAGGGGCAGCGCCGGGTAGCTACGCTGGGAGCAGATAAGCGCTGAAAGCATCTAAGTGCGAAACTCACCTCAAGATGAGTCATCCCAATGAAAGGTTCGTCGTAGACTACGACGTTAATAGGCCGCAGGTGTAAAGCTAGAAATAGCATAGCTGAGCGGTACTAAGGAACCGAGGGCTTCGCTTGTCCCCCCTTTTACTTCTTTTTCTTTCCCTTATGTCAACGGTTTTGCTGCTAGCCCGAACACGCTAGCAACGCCAGCAATGGTGGCTTTAGCCCGGGTGTTCACCTCTTCCCATTCCGAACAGAGTCGTTAAGCCCCGGTGCGCCTATGGTACTGCCTTCACCGGTGGGAGAGTCGGTCGCCGCCAACTTTATCGTGAGCCCTGCTTACTGCGCTTTCACCAGCG
>NZ_JAGETY010000002.1 GCF_017571525.1 Hymenobacter sp. BT559
ATCCTGAGCCAGGATCAAACTCTCCATTGTAAAATATTCCTGCACCTTACCCAAGTAAGGCTGATGTCGAGTGCTAATCCGACTCGTATTAACGAGTTCAATTTTAATGTTACGTTTCTACTTACTTGCGTAAGTATACTTACCATTTGTCTTTTCCAGTCATTCAAAGAACGTTTGTTGCTTCCAATTGAAGCAACATAGTGGATTGTATCCAACCCTATTTCTCGTTGTTTACAGGCCCCGTTCTAATCGGGAGTGCAAAAGTACGACAAAGTTTTTATTTTGCAAGATTCAGAGTCAAAAACTTTTTTACAATTTTTGTCTGTGATTTGCCGCAGCAGCTTTCGATTAAAGCGTACTGCAAAGGTAAGAAGTTTTTTTGATTTTCAAAACTTAGAAGAGAGATTTTTAAACTTTCTTGCCTTGTTTTTGCAAATCTAGACAACCTCGATTAAGCTGACTATTTAGGCTAACTACCTGTCATTTACAGAACTATTAAGCGATGTTTCAAGCGCTTATTCTGTTTGGGAGTGCAAAGGTAGCTTTATTTTTTTATTTTCCAAATCTGAGGCGAAATTTTTTTTTAATTTTTCAACCTCTCTATCGACGCTTCCGATGAACCGTTTCTGGAACGGGGTGCAAAGGTACGCTGATAATTTTTGAAATCTGCAAGCTAGGTAGCGATTTATTTTTTCGGTTGCCCCATTGTGCTGCCCTCGTCCGTTTGATTTGGGAGTGCAAAAGTACCTCGAAAACCGGGGGTGGGCAACGGGCACCAGACCTTTTCCGTACCAGTCGAGTTTGGGCGGGTAGCAGGAAATAGCCGGCTGGGGTAGCAGTCAGGCGGTTAGCGAACCGGGAGTTGGCGAAAAAAATTCAGGGCTGCGGGTCTTTTTCGAAGAATAGAGACAGGTTGGGACGATAGCGGCGGGAGCGGCGTGACTCGTATTGGTAGAAAAGCTGGCCTAGCTGGGCTAGAAAGGGCTCGCCAATGGTATCGTATTCGTAGTTGGCGTCGTTTATAATATCATCCTGATTGACATAGAGGACGGCGCTGAGCAGGAATTCGGACTGGTGGAGGGAGTCGGCGAAGTAGGCGACATCGGCCAGGTAGCCGTGCGACATGCCCACGATGTTGAAGATACGCAAGCCGGCTTGGGGCTGAGCCTCGGACCGGCGACCGTAGTAGAGGTACTTTTTGTAGGCATCGAAGTACTTGGGGGTAGCGTAGGGAGTGAAGTGGGCAGCGTGGGGCGTGAGGTGGAGGTACTGGCGAAGGAAGGCATGGTCGGCGGGTGTGAGGTGGGGGCGCTGGGTAGCGGGGAGAGCGTCGGGAAAGAGAGCGGTTTGGAGTAGGGTTGTTATATCAGCCAACGGGAGGTTGTTGGCAGTGGTGAAATCATAAGGGCGGTGGATGACGCGGGTACCAACCTGGTAGGCGCGACCGGCAAAAACGGGACCTAGCGGCGGTGCGGGCGTGCGGGGATTGGTTTGGGCGGGCTGCTTATATAGGGTATCACCGGCCGGGGTGTGAAAGGCGATGGGATTGGTGTAGCGGTTGGCGGTGGTATCGCAGGGGGCGAAGCGGCGCACAATGCGGCTGCCAGGGTAGCCTAGCTGCCGGAGGCGGTCGTTGATTGTTTTTTGGCCAAGGAACTCGTAGAGCCGGTTGTAGGCGAGGTTGTCACTGACGAGAAGCATCCGCTTGATATAGTTGCCGACGGTGGTCTGGCGGTCGGAATCGGCGGGGGCAGCAAATGGTACGGGCGTTTGACAGCGCCAGGCGGCGCCGGTGGACATGATAGTACTCCTATTGATAGGAGCAGGCAGGGTATGAAGCTTTTCGAGGGCTAGCAGAGCTACGGGTAGTTTGACGAGGCTGGCGGGGTTAAAGTATTGGCGCGGATTGAGGTGGTAGGTGTGCTGGGTAAAATGCGGGGCGTTTTGGGCGTCGCGGTCTATCTGGGTATAGATGAGCTGAAGCTGGTAGGTGGCAGGGTGACTGAGCACACGGGCCAACGCGGGGCTAGTGTGAAGCAGACTATCAAGAAAATGAGAATCAGAGGGCAAGCTGGTTTGCGCCTGGGCAGACCAACTCAACAGGAGCGCTAACAGAAACAGGATATACTTCATAGCAGCAGGTATTTTGATACAGTATATAATAAGGAAGGCCGTGACACTAATTATCACGGCCTTCCTGCTAAGCGGACTGGTGCTAGCCCTACCCTACTTCGTTTTACTTTGTGAGAAGCACGCGGCGCTTGGCAAGTAGCAGATTGCTATCGGTTTGGCGCCAGTTGTAGCCGGTGCCGAAGGGCAATGGCTGAGCGCGGTGTAGGCTATCGTGGTAAGCGGCAGTTAGCTCGGGCTGGTATTGCTTGGCAAAGAGGTTGATAGGGCGCCGATAAGTACCGTAGTAAGTAAACTGCCAGGCATTCTTTGGGAAATACTTCATGGCAATGCCACTATCGTCTTGCAAGAGGTAATTACTGCGCTCCAGCACGAGGTTGCGGATTTTAGAAAAATACGACTTGTGCATGAGGTAAGTGGCCGACTTTACGTAAGTAGTAAGCGGGCCGAGGCCGCGTACATATTTCAGCGGCGCGTCTTTGGTGCCGAGCTTCCAGTCGCTAAGGTCAGCCGAGAAGTAATAAACCGTCTTCTCGGTGCCATCGGCAGCTTGTAGCTTTAGCTCGGCACCCTGAATGGCTTTAGAGCCGGGGGCGCGGGTGGTGTCGGCCACCTCATGGAGCTGTCCTTGAGCATCAAGCTGCACGGGGCGAATGGCTTGCACATGGTTGCCGGTACGCGCGGCAAAAAGCATAATGAGCGGCACGGCCCCGTCAAGGTTCACCGACTTGAGGTCAATGGCCATGTCGTTGGTGCGGAAAAAACTGAAATTCAGCACCGACCAAAGCGACTTCTTAACGGCGGGCAGGATGGCCGGATTTTCCAGATTAGCGAGGCTAGGCACGCTACCTACGGGCTCTAGCCCTACCATGACGTAGGTGCTGGCCGTGGGAAACAGCGTGAACGCATTCAAAAAATCGGGGCCGCTGAATGGATAAAACAGTGTAGTTGTGGCTTGGCGCACCGAGTCGAGCTCTGTGGCGGCCCACTTATTCATACGGTCGGTGTGAGTGGTGCGGTACTTGACCCAGCTTTTATCCTGGTCTTTGGCAAATGCCTGCCAGGCGAGCTGGCTAGCCACCTCGGCGAGTGGGGTGCCGGCCTGGGGTGGCAGGCCGGCCAGGTAGGCCGCCACGTTCTGCACATTGGCGGTATCGGGAGCGAGGGAAGCGGTGGCTGGGCGCTGGGCCGCGGCAGGACGCTTGGCTACGGCGGCGGGAGGAACAGGCTGCACACCGGCTACCTTATTGGCCGTGTCGGCCATGGTTTCGGTTTTAACGGTAGCTTGGTGCTCGGTATCAGAGCTAGAGCAAGCAGTAAGCAGGGCAAAGGCCGGCAGTAGCGGCAGCAGGAAAAGGCGCATTACTTTAAAAGACTGCTTGCTGCGTGAGTGGGCAAGCATGGTAGCAGCAAAAGAATAGGAATGAACGGAGTGCGGGAGCGACTACTGAGGCTGGGCTTTCAGCCGCAGCTTTTGGGCCGCAAAATAAATTAGTAAGCCGCTAGCTACGGTATAGAAGCCATAGAGCGACTCCGTAGGCTTGTCTTTAATGATAAATACGAGCGTCCAGGCGCTGAGCGCGAGGAACAGCAACGGCGTGACCGGGTAGCCCCAGGCACGGTAGGGACGCGGCAATGTGGGCTGGCGCCAGCGCAGCACAAACACCCCTAGCACGGTCAGAAACGTGAACAGATTCAGCACAAAGCCGGCGTAGACTAACACAGCTTGAAAATCAGGTTTCAGGATAAACACCAGCGTGATAGCTACTTGCAGCAGCATAGCGCGCACCGGAATACCCGCCCGGCTGCGGCCAGCCAGCCAGCCTAGCGCCGGCAAGTCTTCGCCCATCGTCTGGACAATGCGGGGGCCGGCAAAAATCATGGCGCTGATGGTAGACACCAGCAGCGCCGCGATAACACCCCCCATCAGCCGGCCCAGCACCGGGCCAAACAGCCAGCTGGCCGCGAGGTAGCCTACTTCGAGCTGGCCTTTGAGCACGGCTAGGGGCGTGGCGCGCAAAAACACATAGTTCAGCCCCACATAAAGCAGCAGCACAACGGCGGTGCCCGTGAGCAAAATGCGCGAGAGGTTACGCTGCGGCTGCTCAATTTCGCCGGTGAGGTACACGGCCGCATTCCAGCCCGAGTAAGCATAGCTGACGTAAACCAGCGACACCGCAAACGTGGGGCTGAACAGGGCGCGCCAGCCCGCCGCATCGGGCACAAAGGCTAGCGGCTGCGCCTTGCCCAGCACCAAGCCTGCCCCTATAAACGACGTTAGTACCAATACCTTAAATGCCGTAACCACCACTTGCAGGCGGCTGCCAGCCCGAGTGCTACGGCCATGCACCAGGGCTAGCACCAGCACTACCGCCACGGCCAGCACCGTGCCCCACGTATACGTAGTGCCCACGGCCAAGGGCGCGGCCAGCGCCGGCCAAACATTTTGGGCGTAGCGGGCCAGCGCCAGCGCGGCTAGGGCCGTGGGCGCCGCAAAGCCCACCGTAGCCGACACCCAGCCCGACAAAAAGCCCAGCGCCGGATGATAAATCTGACTCAGGTAATGGTATTCGCCCCCCGAGCGCGGCATGGCGGCGGCCAGCTCGCCGTAGCTCACGGCGCCGCACAGGGCAATGAGGCCGCCCACCGCCCACAGCATGAGGAGCGCAAAGCCGCTCTGGATACCCATCACCTGAAAACCCAGGCTGGTAAAAACGCCGGTGCCCACCATACTGGCGATGACGATGGCGGTGCCGGTGCGAAAATTTATTTTGTAGGTACTCGAAGCGTCGGGCATTGAAAGAGGGCTAGCAGCCGCAAAGATGCGCCCGCCCGGCGCTACCCTTCCGCTACAGCCGCCGCGGCCTTGGGCTTTTTGTAGAGCGGCACGGTGCTGCACGGCTCGCCATACATAATGCTCGCCGCCACCGGTAGCAGCCGCTGCATAATGGCCACATAGGCAAACGTGGGCACTGGCTTCTCGCCGCAGCCTTTGATAACCAGCTTAGCGTCTTGGTAATCGGCCGGGTTGAGGCTAGCGATGGCTTCCTCAAACAGCGACTGCTCCAGCGCTTCCAAATCGCCGAATACGTAATGGTGCGCATGGCCTTGCAGCTTGCTGGCCAGCAGCATATAGGCCCAGGTAGGCACAATGGCATCGGCCGAACAAATAATGGCTACGTTCTGGCCGTCGTACTGCGTCCAGTCGTGGGTTTTTACAAACTCACGGAAGTCCTTTTCGCGCAGCATGAGGCCGTGGAAGAGGTTGTCCTTGATATCATACACCACCCGCGGGCCGGGGTGAATATAGTCTTCCAGGTTGAGCGTCACGAGGCCGCTGGCGGCCACCCGGTTCACGAAAAGCGGTTCCATAGCTGCTGTATCTAGTGGCCTTTCGGCGTGGTAGTATATACCTCTTTTAAGTAAAATGGCTCATAATAAGCCACATCGCGAAAATCCTGGCGGTGATATGCCGCTAGGCCCAGCTCGCCGGTGGCGATGGCTGAGGGCTGCACGCCGGCCAGGAAAAGCGCATTGGCCTGGTCGCCGACCAAGGCTTGAAACTTGACGGCGCCCGAGCCAAAGCATAACAGTGGTGACTGGGCCAAATGTTCGGCCAGCGCATCGGCGTCGAGGATGAGGTTGGTGGGGGCTAGCACCTCGGTGCCATCGGCGCGGTAAAGTGCGGTGTATACTTCCTGGCGCCGGGCATCGAGCATGGGGGCGTACAAATAAGTAGCGGCACGCGGCGTGCGGGCGGCCACCTGGTGCGCCAGTGCGGGCAGTGTGCCCACGGCCACCAGGGGAATATCGAGGGCAAAGCACAGGCCCTTGGCCGCGGCAGCCCCGATGCGCAGGCCAGTATAAGAGCCAGGGCCATCGCTCACGGCCACGGCCCCGAGGTCGGCGAGCGCGAAGCCAGCATTGGCCACGAGCTGCTCGATGAGCACGGTGAGGTGAGTAGAGTGCGACTTTTCAAGGCGCAACTCGGACTGGCCGAGCAGGCGGCCATCGGTGAGATGGTGCAGGGCTACGGCGCAGATGGGCGACGAGGTTTCGAGCGAAAGCAGGAGCATGGACATAATACAGCCGGCAAGTTCCGGCCAAGGAGTAGGTAATTACAAACCAACTTGCGACGCGTTTGTCCGTTTGACTTGTGCTAACCCACCTGCTATGCCCCCGGCTGCTCCTTATCAGGTTACGATTATCGGCGGTGGCTTTGCGGGCACGGCACTGGCGCTGCACCTGGCGCGGCAGCCTGGCCCGCTGCCCATGGAGGTGGCCCTGGTAGAGCCGCGCGCTACCCCGGGCCCCGGCTTGGCCTATTCGGCGCAGCGGCCCGAGCTGCTGCTCAACGTGCGCCCGCGCAGCCTGAGCGTGTGGGCCGATGCGCCCGACCACTTCGCGCACTGGCTAGCCCGACAGCCTGAGGCCGTGCAGGGCCTGCCCGAGTTTGCGCCCCGCGCCACCTACGGCCGCTACCTGGCCGAAGAGCTGGCTACTGCCCTGGCCCACCCGGCGGCCAACGGCGTGCGCATCAGCCACTACCCTAGCGAGGCACTGGCAGCCCCGCTCCTACCCGATGGCCGCCGGGCCGTGCAGCTAGCCGATGGGCGCACCCTGGCCAGCCACGCCACGGTGCTGGCGCTAGGTAATTTTCCGCCGCCCCCGCCCACCGGGCCCGACCACCGCTACCTGCACCACCCCGGCTACCACGCCGACCCGTGGGTACCCGGCACGCTAGCTAGCATTGGGGCCCACGAGCCGGTGCTGCTCATCGGGGCAGGCCTCACGGCGGTAGATATGCTGCTGGCCCTGCGTGCCCAGGGCCACCTCGGCCCGGTGCAGGTAGTGGCCCGACGGGGCAGCTGGCCCGCGGTGCACGGCCCAGCAGGTGCCCCTGCTTACCCCAATTTTTATTCGGAGATGGCCGCCGAAACCACCGTGGCCGGAACCCTGCGCCACTTGCGCCACCACCTGGCCCTAGCGGCTGCGCAAGGCATAGACTGGCGGGCCGTTATAGACACGCTGCGGCCCGACCTGGGCCGCATCTGGGCGGGCTGGCCAGTGGCCGAGCAAGCGCGGTTTTTGCGGCACCTGGCCGGGCGCTGGGCCCAGGCCCGCCACCGCATGGCTCCCAGCCACCGAGCCCTGCTTACTGAGCTAACCGCCAGCGCGCAGCTGCACACGGTGCCGGGCCGCGCGCTGGAGATAGTGCCTGCCGAGCACCTGCTGCGCGTGGGTATAGCGCAGGCTGGCAGGCCCTGGCAGTGGCTAGCCGTACCGCACGTCATTTGTTGCGCAGGGCCGCTGCTTGATTATAGCCGCCTGGCTACGCCCTTGGTGCAGCAGCTGCGGGCCGACGGCTGCCTGGTGCCCGATGCGCTGCGCTTAGGCATCAGCACCGATGCCGATGGCGCCTTGCTAGGCCCCGCCGGGCAGCCCAGCGCGGGTGGCTTATTTACGCTAGGGGCCAGCCGGCGGCCCGCCTATTTCGAGTCAACGGCGGTGCCCGAGCTACGCCAACAAGCCGCGGCCCTAGCCGCGACGCTGGCCCAGCGCTACCGCGCCGCCCAGCAATAAAAAAGCGCCCCACTGGTGGGTACCAGCGGGGCGCTTTCGCAAGCAATCAATACCAGACGGGTAGCTTAAGCAGCTAGCGGCAAACCCTCGGGATAAAGCGGCAGCACCCGCGTTTCGGCTGGGCTGGGTGCGGCCTCCAGTGGCAGCGTAGCAGCCTGCTCGTCGTGGTGCCGGCGCAGGGCGCGCATCAGCAGGTACTTATATTTTTCGGCATCGGCCAGAGCTTGCTCAATTGCTTGCACGGCATCAGCGTAGGCTACTACGGGTTGCAATTCACGGCGCGGGCGGCGGGCCTCAAATACTCGTTCGGCCAGGTAATCAGCAGGGTTTTTCATGAGTGAGATGAAGCTTATAATTGTCT
Organism: Hymenobacter sp. BT559; assembly: GCF_017571525.1. Classification (GTDB taxonomy): domain Bacteria; phylum Bacteroidota; class Bacteroidia; order Cytophagales; family Hymenobacteraceae; genus Hymenobacter; species Hymenobacter ginsengisoli. Next base: position 8,075 of record NZ_JAGETY010000002.1, read on the forward strand.
GCTATCCTAACAGCACCACCGGTACATAGATTCCTTTTAATCAACTTTTAATCACCTCATAATCAACATGTAAATAACCATTTTAACAACACCGAACCGGGCTATTTTTTGGCAAGGTTTTGGTATCATACCCAATGTCCGGCACTGCCTGTGGTTTGCGGCTAGTCTTCGCTTAGGAAATTAAACCACCCGGCCCGATTGTTATCTAATCATCAGTTGTTGTTTACAACCTAACGCGGGAGCTTCGGCCCCGACTTATCATGCGTCGCAACCTGTTTTTGTCTTTGCTTTTGATTATGGGCCTGGGCTTGGGCCTGAGCAGCTGTGCCCCCGGCGTGTATGCTGGCGTCAACTACGGCTCGCCCTATCCTTACGGCGGTGGCTACTATGGCCCACGCTACTATGCCCCGCGACCGGTTATTGTGGCGCCAGTTCGGCCCTATGGCTACGGCGGGGGTTGGCACGGCGACCGCGGCTGGCACGGCGGTGGTGGCCACGGCGGCTACGGTGGGGGCTATGGCCGCCGGGGCCGCTAGCAGGCAGCCCGTTCTGTTAGCCCGCTCGTATACTTAACCTGGCTTTTTCCGTTTTTAATTCCTAACCTTTTCCCGGTGCTCTGGCACCACGTTAGCCATGCATCTTCGTCCTTTGTTTTTCGCCTTAGTACTAGCGCTGCTTGGCGCGGGCACGGCTTCGGCCCAGGTTGTCATCAGCGCTCAGGTGGGCCGGCCCTATTACGGCCGCGGCTATTATCCGCCCGTAGCGCCGGTGGTAGTGGCCCCCCCGCCCCCCGTCTACTACGCCCCGGCACCGCCCGTGTACTACGCGCCCCGGCCAATTTACTATGCGCCCCGCCCCGTATACTATGCTCCGCGCCCGTACTACGGCCGGGGTTGGGGCCGTGGCTACGGCTACGGCCGTCGCTGGTAGCAGCTACTAACTTAGTTTAACTTGAAAGCCCCGGCACCTAGCGGCTGCCGGGGCTTTTTCGTAGGCTGTTAGTAGCGGCGTGTCTTATAATATTTCGGAGCTATGGACGCGTATCCCACCGCCATCGTCGTCGGCGGCGCGCAGCATGGCCTGGGCCACTGTAGCAGCCGTTACGGGCCGGTACTTGCGCCAGCCGCCGCGCAGCAGCGGGCGTGCCAGGGCTAGTACCATCGCCCCAAGGCGCTCGCCCAGCCGGGGCTTGGCACGCTCACCGAGCAGCAGCGAGGGTCGGAAAATATGAATAGCCCGGAAAGGCGTTTGGCGCACGGCGTCCTCCATCTCGCCTTTCACGCGGCTGTAGTAGAAACGCGAGTTGACATCGGCCCCTAGCGCCGACACCACTAGAAACTGTGCTGCAAAATTGGCCGCAGTAAGGGCCGCCAGCCGCACTACGTACAGAAAATCAACTTTATAGAAGGCTTCTTGCGAGCCGGCCTGGCGGATAGTGGTACCGAGGCAGCAGTATACATCATCGGCAATAAGCCGCAGGCGCTCGTGCTCCAGCTGGTCGAGCTCCGTCACTACCTGCACTAGCTTGGGGTGCTCCATTGCTACGGGGTGGCGACCCACTACTATCACTTTAGCGTAGCGGTCGGAGGCTAATAACAGGGGTAATAATGCGCTACCAACGAGCCCGGTAGCACCAGCGAGTAAAGCGGTTTTTTTCATAGGTGAGGGCTACGAGCTGGCGAGCGGCTGCCGGCCTTGGCTTCTGCTTACGCAAGCATTGGGCGGGTGTTCAGCTTCGCTTATTTGCCTAACTCTTCGGCGCGGGCCCTAGCAGCTTCGGCACCGGCCATAAGGCCCTCACGCACAGCCCCGCCGCCAAATGCCTGCATGGCAGCCTCGGTGGTGCCACCCTTCGAGGCCACGCGGGCTATCCAGTCCTGGCAGCTAAGGCCGGCCTGACTATACAGCTCCACAGCGCCCCGGAAGGTCTGGCTCACCAGTAGCTCGGCCTCGGCGGGCGCAAAGCCCATTTGGGCGGCCGCCGCCATTAGGGCCTCCATGCAATAATACACGTAGGCTGGGCCGCTGCCCGAGATGGCCGTGCTGGCGTCGATGGCGCTTTCCTGCTCCACATACACCGTTTTGCCGGTGGTCGAGAGCAGGTTTTGCACCTGCACCAGCTCGGCGCGGGTCACCTCATCGGTGCTCGTGAAGGCCGTCATACCCATGCCAATCTGGGCCGGCAGGTTGGGCATGGCCCGAATGATTTTGGGTGTGCCCAGCGCTTCGCGCAGCGTGGCAATGCGCACGCCCGCCATAATGCTAAGTATGACCTGCTGCGGCTGCACTAGCCCCCGCAGGCGCTCAAAAAGCGCAGACGAGTCCTGCGGCTTCACGGCCAGAATGATAATGTCGGCGCCCGGCACGCAGTCTTCGGGGCGAGCCCATACGGTACCGATTTCGTGCGCAGCCAGTGTCGGCACGCGCTCGGCCGAGCGGGCTAGCAGGCGCAAGTCGAGGCGCGAGGTGACGTGGGCGCGCATAAAACTGCGGGCATACGTCAGGCCCATATTGCCGCCGCCAATGATAAGAATTTTCATAAGAAGTAGCCTGCGCATCTTGCCGCCATGCTTAGCCGCGAGCGCCTTTCAACTCAAGCTTATTAGAAAACAACAGCTTACACACTATGCAACTTAGATGCAAAACTCTCTTTGAACAAAATGCAACTTTGTTGCCAATTAGTAATTTCACACTTTCCAAACCCAATTGCGACGGCGCAGCCAGCTAAGCACGACCAGCCAGATGAGCAAACATACTACCGCCCCGGCCAGCGACGCATTGCGCGGGTCGCTAAAAAATGGTTTGATGCCCCACTCGTAGAGCCATTGCTGCCCCCCCGCCGGCTTACCATCGGGGCCGGTGAGCCGCAGCAGCCCCAATGTGCGCGACAGGATAGCCGAGCCAAAAAACACAGCAATAGCATTAACTCCGAAGGCCAGTACCGGCCCTAGCCCGCGCCGGTAGCCGCGCACATCGCAGAGCCAATAAAGCAGGGCTAGCAGCTCCAGCGCAAGCCCGCCCACGAAGAGCACGTAGGAGCTCGTCCAGAGCGCTTTGTTGATAGGAAACCAGTTGTTCCAGACCAAGCCAAGCACTACGGCTAGGCCACCGGCCAACGCTAGCCCTACTGGCTTGCTCAGGCGCGACGGGCCCGGCCAGCGCAGCCATTGGCCGGCCAGCAGGCCTAGCAGGCCGGTGCCCAGGGCGGGCAACGTGCCGAGTAGGCCTTCGGGGTCCCAGGTACGGGACGTTTTCCAGAGGTGAGGCTCGGTGAGCACGGTGCGGTCGAGCCAGGCGCCGAGGTTGGTAGTGGGTTCTAGGTTGGCCGGGCCGAAGCCGGGCACGGGCACGAGCTGCATAAGCGCAGCGTAGCTAATCAAGAAGACTACCAAAAGGACAACCTGCGTGCGCCACCCGCTTATCAGATAAATAAGGCTGCACCCAAAGTACACCAGGGCAATGCGTTGCAGTACCCCCATAATGCGCACTGTACTAAAATCGAAGTGCGGGTAGAGGGAGGTAAGCACCCCTAGCCCAAATAAAATGGCCGCCCGCCGCGCCACCCGGCCCAGTACCGGCCCTAGCGGGGCGTGGTCGCGCTTGGCGCCGGCCAGGGCGTAGGCTAGGCTCACCCCTACTATGAACAGGAAAAACGGAAACACCAGGTCGGTGGGCGTGCAGCCGTTCCATTCGGCGTGCTCGAGGGGCGGGTAGATGTGGCCCCAGTCGCCGGGGTTGTTCACTATCGTCATCAGCATGACGGTGAGCCCCCGAAAAACATCGAGCGAAACCAGGCGGGTGGGAGCAGTAGAAGCGGCGGGGCGCATTGCGAGAAATAGAAGGGTGTAAACGCAAAGGTGCCCGGCTGCTTCCGAAAAAACAACCGGGCACCTTTAGGAGGCAAGCTCACCTACTTCAGCCCAAAGAGCCGCGCGAAGAAGCCGCGCCGTCGGGGCTTTTCCTTGACTTTCACTTTTGCAGGCGCTTCGCTTACGCTAGGGGCCGGGCGGGGCTCGGACCGCGGCGCGGTGGCCACTGGCGGCTGCGGCCGGGGCGCCGGGCGGGCGGCTACCGCCGGAGCCGGCGCATTGGCGGGCGGCGCAGCGGCCAGCACTTCTACCTCAAACTTGCCTTCGGAGAAGATGCGCACCGGTACGCTCTCGTTGTGCAAACGGTCGACGGCGGTGAGGTAGTAGGCGTAGGCTACGCCCGGCAGGGCTGTGGTATCGGCAAAGGTGCCGGGCTGGGCCAGCAGCGTAGGCCGCTGCACGGTGAGGATGCGGCGTGGGTCGTTGGGGCCCATCACCTGGCCGCGCTCGAAGCGGTAGAGCACGTAATAGGCGGCCAAGTCACCATCAGCAGCCGGCGTGGGGTCGGGCTGCCAGGTAAGGGTAGCCGTACTGCCCTTGCGCCGGAGCACCATTTCGCGCACCGGGCGCGGGGCAAGGCTGTCGAGCCAGGGCATCACGGGCACCAGGGCCGGGGCGCGGTAGGCATCCTCGCGCAGCGAATCGGTAGTGTGCAGAGGATTGTTGGCTACCGACTTAGCCGAGAAAAACACGCTTCCCTGCACGTCGGCGGGGTAATCGCGGTTGAGGCGCACCTGGCGGGGCAGCTCGCGTGGGTTGCGCCAGGCAGTGTCCGAGCGGGTGCTTTCGAGCATGCGGTAGGTGCCGTGCCCGATGTAGAGGTGGCGGTTGAAGTGGTTGCGCGTCCACCACTCCAACAGCGTGGCGTAGGGCACGAGCCGAAACTTGGTGCTCCAGTAGAGCTGCGGCAGGATGTAATCGACCCAGCCTTCCTTGAGCCACAGGCGTGAGTCGGCGTAGAGGTTGGAGTAGCTGGGCTGGCCGGCGCGGGTGTCAGACCCTAGCGGGTCGGCGCTCTTATTCATCCACACGCCGAAGGGCGAGATGCCAAATTTCACCCAGCGCTTGGCCGTACGAATGCTGTCGTGCAGGTCGTGGATAAGCGTGTTTACATTTTGGCGGCGCCAGTCGGCTAGCCCCAGGTTGTCAGGATTCTGGCTTTGAAAGGCCTGTTCATCATGAAACACCTGGCCCGGCTCGGGGTACGGGTAGAAGTAGTCGTCAAAATGCACGCCATCAATATCATAGCGCCGCACCACGTCCATTATCACGCGCTTGATGTGGTTGCGCACATCGGGCAGGCCGGGGTTATAGAGGTACTGGCCCGCATACTTGATAAACCAGTCGGGGTGGCGCTTGTAGGGGTGCAGCGGGGCTAGCGACCGCGTCACGGTGTCCATGGTGGCCCGGTAGGGATTGAACCAGGCATGAAACTCCATATTGTGGCGGTGCGCCTCGGCGATGAGGAAGGGCAGCGGGTCGTCGCCCTCGCCGGGTGGCTTGCCCTGGCGGCCGGTTAGGTACTTGCTCCACGGCTCTAAATCAGACTTATAGAACGCATCGGAGGCGGGCCTGATTTGCACAAACACGGCATTGAGGCCGGCGCGCTGGCCCGCATCGAGCAGGCGGCGGTAGTCGCGGCGGTAATGCTCGGGGGCCGCGCCGCGCTGGCTGGGCCAGTCGATATTGGCCACCGTGGCCACCCAGAAGCCGCGCAGCTCGCGCTTGGGCGGCGCGGGCCGCAGGTCCTCCTCACCGGCAATGGCCCCGAGGGTGGGTGGTACCTGCGCACGCACGGCAAGCGGCAGCAGGCAAAGGAGATAGCAAAAAACGCGGCGGGGGCAGGAAAACCAAAGACTCAACACAGATACAAAGTACGGGCGCCCGGCGCGCTTGGCACGAGGCCAGCAGGCAAAAAGCCCGTTTTGCAGCGCAAAACGGGCTTAAATTCGGGGCAGTGAGCTTATTTATACGCGCTCTTGCGGAGCGTTGGTGGGGTTGCTGTCAGCGCGGTCGGGGCCAGCGTCGGTGGCCGACTGCTCGCCGCCTTCGAGGCCGTTGGTTTGCTCGGCGTCGCCGTAGTCGCCCCTGATGCCGGCGCCATCGCTGCTGGCCAGGTCTTGCTGGGTCACGGTTTCGGGGTTGCCGCTGGCATTGGGGTCCGGGTCGGCATCGGGGTTGGTGAGGGGGCCAGCCGTGCTAGGGGTCTTGCCTTCTTCAATCTCCGACGGGCGGCCGGAATCGGGGGCGGGGTTGGGAGTTACCATGTTTATTTACTGATTAATTGACTAATGGTCAGTGGTTAATGAATGGCGGTTTTTGTCTGCCCTGGCACACGTTCTAAACGCACCCAAACAGACCTTGCCCGTTAATCATTAACTAATTAACTATTATAAATTTACCTGGCCGATGCTGCCGCCACTCACGCCCGTGCCGCTGCTTACGCCGGGGCCGCTGATACCGCCATCGTTTTCTTCGTCGGTTTGGGCATTGCCGTCGGCGTCGGTTTCGAGCGCAGCGGCTTTCTTATCCTGAGCAGTGGCGCTGGGGCGGGCGTTGCCGCCGCTGCCCGAGTTGTCGTCGGCATTGCCGCCGTAGAGGGCATCGGGGTTGGTGGGGGCTTCCTGGCGGCCCAGCGGCTGGTAATCGTCCGACTGGACGGGCTGGGTAGCCTGGTCTTTTTCGGGGCGGGTGGTAGACATGCGTGCGTGGAAAAGGGTATGCCTTGTGTACGCAGCCCGGCGCGGGTGGTTAATCTTGGGTATCTGAAGATTTATTCCCATCTTACCGTCTTCAAGCCCAACCAGCTGCTCTTCTGCCCCTAGCTATGGCTACTGCTACCGATGTGCTGCGCGCTAAAACCGACGCTGAGCTCCAGTTTTTTGTCGATAACCCCGGCTACTACCACGCCGACCTTGTGGCGGCGGCCCGGCAAGAGCTGCGCCGCCGCGGGCTAGGCCCCACCCCGCCCTCCAGCGAGCCCGAGGCCGTGCTTGACTATACCGACGAGGCTGAGCCGGGCCCTAGCCGGCGGCCGCTGCTCATCGCGGCGGCGCTGCTGGGCTTTGTGGGAGCCGGCGGGGCCATGTTCTGGGCAAGCCGGCCGGCCGCACAACCCCTGGCCGCCAGTCAGCCGGGCCACCTCTCGCCCGACTCGCTGAAGCTCGAAAGCGTGGCAGCGCGGCCTATTCCGGCATTCGACGTGGACAAGATTGTGCAAGAGCAAGTAGCACGCGTTCCTGAAGCCGAAAAGCAGAAAGCGCAGGAACTACGCCAGTTTCGGGGGCTGTGCCGCCGCTTCTGGAACGCCGAAACCCAAACCGAATTTCTGACCTCTCAGGCTCACGCCGGGCAGGCGGGGCCTATGTTTGACGAGCAAACCTTGGTAGTGCGCCAAACCTGGCGCGACTGGAACAAGGCCGTAGTGTACAGCTATAAATTCGGGCCCAACATGAAGGACCAGCTTGAGCGTATGGCTAGCACTGCCAGCAGCCAGCAGCACATTCTGGCCAATTTTCCCGGCCTGCTGGATGGCCACAAATTCTTAACCGATAAGGAAATGGTTTCCCGCGAAGCCGACGTGCAAGACTGGCTCGCCGGCCTGCGCAAGGTGTCGCCCGTGACGGGCAAGCCCTACAAGGCCACTGTGCTGGAGATAAAACTGTAGCGCGGATTTTCGGTCGGCTGGTGGCACCGCTTCCTATTCGCAGGCCGAACGGCCTGCGCTACCCTACCCGGCCGCACGAAACCCTAGCGCCCCGCCCGGTGGTTAAGCAAGCACCATGGATGTTTCCACCCCCGAGGCGGCCGCCGCGCACTTTGCCCAGCGCCCCGATGCCGAGCTGCTTTACCTGGCCCGCCACGCCAGCCGCTACCCGCCCGCCGTGGGGGCCGCCGCTGTGGCCGAGCTGCAGCGCCGTGGCCTGGTGCCCGAGGCACCGCTAGCCCCACCGCCCACGCCCGAGGCCCCCGCCGAACCCGACGAAACCTGGGCCCAAGTGCTGCTGCCGGTGCTGCGCGGCCTGTTTTGGCCCACGCGGCAGTGCTGGGCCGTGCCCGTGCTCATCGACCTCAACCTGCTGGTGTGGCTGGCCATGACCTGGAGCGGTGTGTCGGCCACGGCGCCCACCGGCCACGAGTTGGCCCGCTGGGGCTCCAACGTAACGGGCCTCACGTGGCCGGGCCAGCCCTGGCGGCTGGTCACGAGCCTGTTTGTGCACGGTGGCGTGGCGCATCTGCTCCTCAACATGGCCAGCCTCTGGCTGCTGGGTGTGCTGCTCGAAGCCCGCACCGGCGGCGCGCGCCTGCTGGCGGCCTACCTGGCCAGCGGGGTGGCCGCCTCGGCGGCCACGCTGTGGTACCATAGCGGCGGCATCAACTCGACGGGGGCTAGCGGAGCTATTTTCGGGCTGTATGGCCTACTATTAATGTTGCTGCTCAGCAAAAAGATAGTGCTCGACAAATGGGACCGGCGCGGTATGCTGGGCCTGGTTTTATACCTGGTGCTCAGCAATCTAGTTTCGGGGCTCACCGGCAATATCGATAACATTGCCCACCTGGGCGGGTTGCTGATGGGGCTGCTGGTGGCGGTGCCCATTCAATTATCCATGCAACGGAGCTAGCGCCGGATTGTCACTTTTGCGTTTTTTCCGTTTAGAGTCAACCTGCCCGCCCAGGCTGAGTCTTCGTTCATTGCCCACTGCATCCTGACTTTATGCTCGCTCTTCAGCAAGACGCTATTCAGCAGCCCGCCGTGGCTCGCGACATTCCCACGCCCCAGCCTGGCGGCGAGGAAGTATTGATAAAGCTGCGCGCGGCGGCCCTCAACCACCGCGATGTCTGGATTCAGAAGGGCCAGTATGCCGGCATCAAGCTGCCCTGCACGCTCGGGGCCGATGGCGCGGGCGAGATTGCAGCCCTGGGGACGGGTGTTGAAGGCTGGGCCGTGGGCGCGCCGGTCATTATTTATCCCGGCGTAGAGTGGGGCGACAAGGAGCGCACACAAGGCCGCAGCTTTCGGGTGCTGGGCATGCCCGACCCCGGCACATTTGCCGAATACACCACCGTGGCGGCCCGCTACGTGCGCCCGCGCCCCGCACACCTAAGCTGGGAGCAAGCGGCCGCACTGCCCCTGGCGGGCCTCACGGCCTACCGTGCGGCCTTTGTGCGGGCGCAGGTGCAGCCCGGCGAGCGCGTGCTCGTAACCGGTGTGGGCGGAGGCGTGGCCCAAGTGGCTGCGCAGCTTTGCGCCGCGGCCGGGGCTGAAGTATGGGTCACCTCGGGCGACGATGACAAGCTGGGCCGGGCTCTGGCTCTGCCGCTAGGCCTGCGGGGCGGCGTCAACTATAAGCAAGCTAGCTGGAGCCGCACCCTTACGCAAAACTCGGGCGGCTTCGACGTGATTATCGACAGCGCAGGCGGCGACGCTTTTGGCGCCCTGCTCGATATGGCCGCGCCGGGTGGCCGCATCGTATTCTACGGGGCCACGCTGGGCACTATTCCGCAGCTGGCGCCGGCCAAGGTATTTTGGAAGCAGCTTAGCATCCTGGGCTCCAGCATGGGCTCGGAGCGCGATTTTGATGCTATGTTGGCTTTTGTGAATGAGCACCAGCTGGTGCCGATAGTAGACAAAACATTCCCCCTAGCCGATGGCGAGGCCGCCCTGCGCTACCTCGAAGCCGGCCAGCAGCTCGGCAAGGTGGTGCTTACTTGCTAGCCCTATTCTTTTTGCGTTAATGTAAAAAACGGCTGTCATGCTGAGCCCCGCGAAGCATCTTATCAGGTTCGAACGACTTGTTCTAGCGTGATAAGATGCTTTGCGGGGCTCAGCATGACAGCCGTTTTAGCGACCGTGGCCCAACGGGCTTGCCGCCCGTGGCTACTTCTTCCGGTACTCGCTATTGAGGTAGGCTAGCACGGGCGCCGTCACGTCGAGGCCTTTTTCACCATAGGCGATGGTGCCGCTGGGCGCCGCGATGAGTATCATCTTGTAGCCGTGTGCTTTGCCATAGGCTTCTACTTTTTTATTCACGCTGCCCAGCACGGTTTGGGTGAGCTTGGCTTCGGCCTCCTGGGCCTGCTGCTGAATCTTCTGCTGCTCGGCGGCGCCTTGCTGCTGCTTTTGCTGCAGCTGCTGCTCGGCGGCGGCGCGCTGCTCGGGGGTGAGGCCAGCGGCGGTTTTCTGATACTGCTCTACCGCCGTGCGAAAGCTGGTTACCAGGGCTTGGTTTTGGCGCTCCCAGCCCTTAGCCTTCACTTCGAACGAGCGGCGGGCGTCTTTCATGCCCTGGTAGCCATCGAGCAGCTTCGACGACTCGACGTACACAATGGCGCCGGCGGCCGGTGCCGGGCCGGCGGGCGCGGCGGCTACTGCGGGAGCCTCTTCGGCCGGGGCGGCCTCGGCAGCGGGGCTAGCGGTAGTATCGGCAGCGGCGGGGGCGGCCTCTTCGGTAGCGGCTACCGGGGCCACAGCCGGCGCGGCGGCCGGGCGCTGGTTGAAATGCAGAAAGTAGAGCACGGCCACTGCAATCAGCAGCACGGCATTAAAAGCTAGTTGGGCAGGATTCTTCATGGTAGCAAAGGTAGAAGCAAGAACCGTGAACAGTTAATAGGGAGCGAGGAACAATTTTCCTTAGCTGCTCCCTGCTCATTAGTAGCTATTCACTTGCCTACTCACTGCTTTAAGCCGGCATAGCTAGGTGCAGCAGGGCGTCGCCCTGGTTTACCACCGGCATGTAGTTGAGGCCAATGACGTAGCCGCTGGCCGTGGCTTCGAGGCGCACCGACTGTTCGCCGTAGGGGTCGGCGATGGAGCCGTATATCTGGCCTTCTTCCACAAAATCGCCGAGCGCCACGTGCGCCCGAAACAGGCCGGCGTAGCGCGCCCGCATCCAGCGGTGGCGGTGGCACACAATATTGGGCCGGGCCGGCAGCGGCCCTTCAGGACCCATGCCCAGGTGGTGCAACACCCGCAGTGTGCCCGCAATGGCTTCCTCAATGCCGCCCTCGTCGAAGCGCAGGCTTTCGCCGGTTTCGTACACGATAATGGGCTTGCCCAGCGCGTGGGCTGTGGCGCGCAGCGAGCCCGTGCGCAACCGTGCGTGCAGCGTAAAAGGCGCCGCGAAGGCTGCCGCCAAGGCATCAATACCTACCTCCTCGCCCAGCACGCAGCGCAGCTGCGGGTGGTTGGCGCGGGCCTTGCCGCCGGTATGAAAATCAATGCCATAGTCCACCAGGGGCATGATTTCGCGCATGAAGCGGTGGGCTACCCGGCTGGCCAGCGAGCCGCGTGGGTGTCCCGGAAATGAGCGGTTCACATCCTTGCCATCGGGCACCTCGCGGCTGAAATTGAGAAAGCCGTAGATATTGAGAATGGGAATGGCAATGACAGTGCCGCGCGTGGGCTGTAATAAATCGCGCCGGATAAGCCGCCGAATGGTTTCGATGCCGTTTACCTCGTCGCCGTGCATACCAGCCATCAGCAGCAATACCGGGCCAGGTTGCTGCGCCCGGATAACGTGCACCGGCACGTCGATAACCGTGCCCGAAGGCAGGCGCGAAATAACCAGCCGCGTGAGCACGCGCTCGCCGGGCCGAATACGCAGGCCATTCAAGGCCAAATAGTTGTCAGTTGCCATTGCCAGAGGCTAGCCCGGCCGGAAGCCGGGCTAGCCCGTCAGTAGATACCAGAAAGCCCGTCGATGTTCAAGAATCCGGCCAAGTGCGTTAGTGCCGGTTATTGTCGGGCTTTAGGCAACATCGGCGGCCGAATCGGGAGCCGCCTTCTTGCGCTTGGGCTTGGTTTTGCCGCCGCGCTTGCGCAGCGTGAGCGCCTCGGTGTAGTCGATGATGCGGCCGGCAATATCGAGGCCGGTTGCCTTCTCGATGCCTTCGAGGCCGGGCGACGAGTTGACTTCGAGCACCAGCGGGCCGCGCTTGCTTTGCAGCATATCCACGCCGGCCACCCCTAGCCCCAGGGCCTTGGTAGCGAGCAGGGCGGCGGCTTTTTCGGCACGGCTCAGCTTGACGAGCGTACCGGTGCCGCCGCGGTGCAGGTTGGAGCGAAACTCGCCTTCCTTGCCCTGGCGGCGCATAGCCCCTATCACCTCGCCATCAACCACGAAGGCGCGCACGTCGGCGCCCTTGGCCTCGGCAATAAACTCCTGCACCAAAATGCGGGCCTTGAGGTTGTGAAACGCCTCAATCACCGACTGGGCAGCCTTGGCGCTTTCGGCCAGCACCACCCCTAGCCCCTGCGTGCCCTCCAGGAGCTTGATAATGACCGGAGCGCCCCCCACGTGCTCGATGAGGGCGGGCAGCTCGTCGGTATCATTGGTGAAGGCTGTTTTGGGCATCCCCACGCCGGCGCGGCTCAAGATTTGCATCGAGCGCAGCTTGTCGCGCGAGCGCACAATGGCCTGGCTATCAACGGCGGTGCGCACCTTCATCATCTCAAACTGCCGCACCACGGCCGTGCCATAAAACGTGACCGACGCCCCAATGCGCGGAATAATGGCGTCGGGGCGGGCTAGCGGCTGGCCTTGGTATAGAATGCTGGGCTGGCCCTTTTCGAGCACCAGGTTGCAGCGCAGGTGGTCGAGCACCTGGGCTTCGTGGCCGCGCGCGGTAGCCGCCGCCACCAGCCGCTTGGTGGAGTACGACTGCGGCTCGCGCGAAAGAATTGCCAGTTTCATAACGAGTGGAATAGGCGGAGCCTAGGGCAGAATAGCGGGAGTAGTAACATTAAGATAGGCGCTACTGGGCTAGTCTTGGCCCGCCGCAACGGATGTTTTTTTCCTGAACTTTACTACCAAACTACGTCTAAACCGGCCCATCGGGCGAACCGCTAGCCTTCAGGATTCGCTCAGCAGCCCGGCGCTCAGCCTGATACGCGACGTCGCGCCGGGCCACATCGACCACAAAGCGGCCCTGGCGCAGCAGCGCGCGCCCCAGCAGCACCGGGTGCCGGAGGTCGGAGCGGTCGGCCAAGGAAAACTCGGTTTCAAAGTCTTCGCCATAGAGCCGCACCACCGTGCGAATGACGTAGCGCGCCTGCACCTCGCCGTTGGAAGAGCGGATGTTGCGCTGCGCAAACTCGCGGAAGGCTAGCGGCTGGCCGTCGGTGGCGGGGTGCTCGGGGTCGAGCAGGCGCACGTGCAGCACGGGCTGGCCGGTAGCAGGGTCGGGCGCCAGGTGCAGGTCGGCGCAATGGATGGCACTGGTATAAGCCCCAGTATCGACCTTGGCCACCACCCCTGGCAGGCCCAGGGCAGGCAGGTCGATACGCTCGCGGCGGCCGAGCAGGCGTTTGTCGGGGCGCTTTTTCATGCGGTCAAAAACAAAACCTTTTGTTCTGGCAAGCGCAACGAAATGGAGCGCGGCACTCTTTCTTTTGGCTAGGGTGCTAGCCTAACGACAAAGGAAGGAGTGCCGCGCTCCATTTCGTTGCGCTTGCCAAGACAACCGCTTACTAATTTCTCTCCTGGGCCAGCAGGCGCTCAAATTCGCGCTGGGTGCGCTCGCCCCGGTTGAGGTTGCCGTAGGCGGCTAGCCCCTGCGCCACCACACCCACGCCCCAAAACACGGTCGACCAGATAGGCCAGGGCAGGTAGTCGTGGTGGTGCCCTTCGAAGGGCTGGGTGGTGAAGGCCCATAGCAGCCACAGCCCGGCATTGACGAGCAGGTAGGTAACTAGGTGGCTCTGAAACTTGGTGCGGGCCTTGGCTACCTGCCACAGGCGTTGGTCGCGGAGGGTGTCGGCGGGGGCGGAAGCGGGGCGGATAGGCTGCATGGCGTGTGGGGCTAGCGGTGAGTGGAAGTGATGGCCAAATGTATATTTTTGACCTAGCCCTTCGCAATTCACGCTTGCTCAAGCGGTAGTATTGGCGCCTCAAGCGGTAAAAACAAGCTCCCGAGTGTTGCGTATCACGTACCAGTCAGCTGCGTTGTTTTTATGTCCGACTCCACTTCCAGCCGCCTGCGCGTTGTGCAGGGCGACATTACCAAGCTCGCCGCCACAGCCATCGTCAATGCTGCCAACTCGTCTTTGCTCGGCGGCGGGGGCGTCGATGGGGCCATTCACCGCGCGGGCGGGCCTGCCATTTTAGACGAGTGCCGCCAAATCAGGGCCCGGCAGGGCGGCTGCAAAACCGGGGAGGCCGTTATCACCACCGGCGGGCGGCTGCCGGCCCAATACGTCATTCACACCGTGGGCCCGGTCTGGAATGGCGGCAGCAAAGGCGAACCCGAGCTGCTGGCCGCCTGCTACCGCAATAGCCTGGCCCTGGCCCTTGAGCGCCGGCTTGAGTCGGTGGCTTTTTCCAGCATCAGCACCGGCGTCTACGGCTACCCGAAGGCCGACGCGGCCGCCATTGCCGTGCGCGAGGTGCGGCAGTGGCTAGCCACCCACGAATGGCCGCAGGAGGTAGTTTTCGTCGTTTTCGATGAGGAGAATAACCGCCTCTACGAGCAGGCGCTAGCTGGCTAGCCCTGCCCAGGAGTACTGGCCTGCGGCACGCGGGCTCTACGCGGCTACTTCCAGCCCCTCCACGCGCTCCTGCACTTGGCGCATGAGCCACAGCGGCGTGCTGGTGGCCCCGCAGATGCCCACCGAACTCGCGCCCGCAAACCACTCATCCTGTATTTCGCTCTCGTTCTCAATGAAGTAGCTCCGCATATTCACGGCATTAACTACTGAGAACAGCGCCTTGCCATTGGAGCTTTTGCGGCCGCTCACAAATAGAATAACGTCGTGCTCCTGGGCAAAGCGGGTTAGCTGGGGCTCGCGGTTGCTCACCTGCCGGCAAATGCTGTCGTTGGCATCAAAGCTTTCGAGCTCGCCGCCCGCGGCGGCAATGCGGGCTTCTATCAGGGCCTTCATCTTGTAGAAGCCGGCCGTGCTCTTGGTAGTCTGGCTGAAGAGCGTAACGGGCCGCGTGAAGTCAATCTGGTCGAGGTCGGCCTCGGTCATCACAATGAGCGCCTGGTTGCGCGTCTGGCCCGTGAGGCCGATAACCTCGGCGTGGCCCGGCTGGCCGTAAATTACAATCTGACCATTTTCGCGGGTGGTGGCGTCGAAGGCATGCTTCACCCGATTTTGCAGCTTGAGCACCACCGGGCAGCTGGCATCAATGAGCTCCAGGTTGTTTTGGAGGGCTAGCTGATAGGTTTCGGGTGGCTCGCCGTGGGCCCGGATGAGCACCTTGCAGTCGTGCAGGGTGCCGAGCTGCTCGCGGTCTATTACGCGCAGGCCCTGCTGGTGCAGGCGCTCCACCTCCATGCGGTTGTGCACGATGTCGCCGAGGCAGTACAGCGTGTGGTTTTCGCTGTGGCTCAGCTCGTCTTCCGCCATTTGAATGGCAAACTCAACCCCAAAACAATACCCCGAGTTTTTATCGATGGTTACCTGCATAGTAGCTATCAAACCCCCCGATAAGCCCTTGGGTTCGCGGCCACAAAGGTACGAAGCCGGCTAGTGGTTACGGACAGGCCGGAAAAAATGTCGGTGAGCGGCTCCGTCTACCTTCGGTCGCTCGCTTGGCTAGCCCCTGCCGGGCCACTACGGTCTTTCGGCCGAACTTTACGGCTCTACCCCCGGCCGATGCTATTCAACTCACTTCATTTTCTCGTTTTCTTCCCGGTCGTCATCGGGCTTTACTTTGCCCTGCCGGGTCGCTGGCGGGCACCGCTGCTGCTGGTGTCGAGCTACTACTTCTACCTGAGCTGGAAGCCGGCCTATGGCCTGCTGCTGGCAGCTACTACCCTACTCGACTACTTTAGCGGGGTGCGCATGAGCCGGCTGGCTAGCCCCGCCCAGCGCCGCCCCTGGCTCTACCTCAGCCTGGCCAGCAACCTAGGTACACTATTCATTTTCAAATACTTTAATTTTTTTACTCACACAGCCGTGGAGCTGGCTGCCGCACTGCACGTGCCTTTTGCGGCGCCCACGCTGGCGCTGGCCCTGCCGGTGGGCGTGTCGTTCTACACGTTTCAGTCGGTGGCCTACATTGTGGATGTGTACCAGGGTAAGCTCGCCGCCGAGCAACACCTGGGGCGGTTTGCGCTGTTCGTAGCCTTCTGGCCGCAGCTCGTGGCGGGGCCCATCGAACGGGGCGGCCAGATGCTGCCGCAGCTGCAGCAGCCGCATGGCTTCGACTACGGCCGGGTGGCCAGCGGGCTGCGCCTCATGGCCTGGGGTATGTTTAAGAAAGTGGTTATTGCCGACCGTCTCGCGCTGCTCGCGAACCCCGCTTTCGACCATCCGCAGGGCTTTGAAGGGCCGGCGCTGCTGGTAGCCGTGGCCGCTTTTACGGGTCAGATTTACGCCGATTTTTCGGGTTATACCGACCTGGCGCGCGGCGCGGCGCGGGTGCTGGGCTACAACTTGGTGCTCAATTTTCGGCAGCCCTACCTGGCCACTTCGGTTGGCGATTTCTGGCGGCGCTGGCACATGTCGCTCTCTAGCTGGTTTCGCGACTACGTCTACATTCCGCTAGGGGGCAGCCGCGCCGGCAAGGTGCGCACGCAGCTCAATGTATTTATCGTTTTTTTACTGAGCGGGCTGTGGCACGGGGCTAGCTGGACGTTTATACTCTGGGGCGCACTACATGGCACTTACCTCATAGCCGAAAGCCTGACGGCCCCCAGCCGGGCTGCGCTGGCACAGCGCCTGAGGCTGCCCGCCCGGCCCGGCCTCCAACGCCTGCTGAGTACCGGCACTACGCTGGCCCTGGTAGCCTACGCCTGGATTTTCTTTCGCGCCAACAGCCTGCCCGACGCGCTTTACGTGGCCGGCCACCTTTTCCAAGGTTGGGGCCGCCTACCCACAGCGCAGCTGACGGCGGCCCTGGCCGGGCTAGGCCGGCACTTTGGGGCCGAACTGCTGGTAGCAGCTATCGCTGTGGCGCTGCTAGCCCTTAGTGATTACCGAGCCGAGCGTGGTTCGGTAGCCCGGTGGCTAGCCGGCTGGCCGGTAGCGGGCCGCTGGGCCGGCTATGCGGGGCTGCTGCTCGCTATATTATACTTCGGGGTGTTTGGCAGCAGTCAGTTTATTTATTTCCAATTTTAATCTGCTCCTGCCATGCTAAAACTTGTGCTTCGCCTAGCCGGGTTGCTAGGGGTGGTGGGCCTAGTGGCCGGGCTGGGGCTCGCCGCCGGTCTGCGGGCCGGCTATGTCGATGCGTTTTACGCACGCTTTGCCGCACCACCGGCTAGCTCGCTGGTGTTGGGCACCTCGCGGGCGGCGCAGGCCATCAAGCCTGGCGTGCTGGCGGCGCAGCTGGGCAGCCGCTATCAGGGGCCGTGGCTCAACTACGCCTTCACGCTGGCAGAGTCGCCCTACGGGCCAGGCTACCTCAGCAGCATCGAGCGCAAGTTGGCGCCCGGCACCCAGCACGGCCTGTTTGTGCTGGCCGTCGACCCATGGTCGCTGTCGCTACCGAAAAACGTGCAACGCGACAAGTCTTTGCAAGATTACAAATCGCGGGTATTAAATAAGTTAGATGGCCGAATCGTATTTCCCGAAGAGAAATCGATGGTTAGCCAGCTAGCCAGCGTGAGCCAGAGCCCTAACCTTGACTACCTAGCCCACTACCTGCACAAGCCTTTCTATCAGCTGCTCTTAGACACTGACAGTGCCCACGTTATCGAGCGCCTGCACCCCGATGGCTGGCTCGAAATAGCTCTGCCGCCCCCCAGCACCAACCCCGCGCTGCTGCACCGCCGCATGGCCGAAAAGCTGGTCACCTACCGCGCCCTGGCAGCCACCAATACCTTAGCCGTAGCCCGCGAAGTCAGCCTGCAACAAACCATTACCTTCCTTCAAAAGCACGGGCGCGTGGTGCTGGTGCGTGTGCCCACCGGCCCGGAAATGGCCGCGCTGGAGCAGCACTATCAACCCGACTTTGATAAGCGCCTGACGGCTTTAGCTACCCAAGAAAAAATACCCTACCTGAACTATATCGACCAGGCCTACCCTACCAACGATGGCAACCACATCACGCGCGGTGCGGCCGAGCAGTTCAGCCAGCGCCTGGCCGCCGATATTGCCCGGCTAGCCCCCTAGCGGGCAGCTTACTCGCCCAGCTGCCCGCTCAGTTTGTGGGCATAGGCCGCAAACAGTGCCGACGATACCTTGTCGAGCACAAAATCAACCTGCTCGGTAATGGTGATGTGCGTGGTATCGAGCAGCACGGCATCGGCGGCGCGGCGCAACGGGCTTTCGGCGCGGGTCGAGTCGATATGGTCGCGCTTGCGCAGGTTTTCGATAATAGCGGCCAGCTCCACATGTTCGCCTTTAGCCGCTAGCTCTTCCTGGCGGCGGCGGGCCCTGATTTCGACCTCGGCGGTCATAAAAATCTTGACCTCGGCATCGGGGAAAACCGTGGTGCCGATGTCGCGGCCGTCCATCACCACACCGCGCTTGCGGCCCATGCGCTGCTGCTGGGCCACCATGGCGTGGCGCACCTGGGGTATCACCGACACCTCGCTCACCGAATTGGAGATACGCATCTGGCGAATGTCATCCTCCCGAATGCTGTCGTTCAGGCACAGCTCGTTGCGCCCGGTGCGGCGGTTGCGCTTGAAGCTGATGTGGATATCGTCGCGCAGGGCGTGCTCCACCCGCGCCATGTCGTCGAAGGCGATGCTGTTTTCGAGTAAAAACAGCGTAACGCCCCGGTACATGGCCCCGGTGTCGAGGTAGGCGTAGTGCAGTGCGGCGGCAACTGCCTTAGCAGTAGTGCTTTTACCGCACGAGGAATAGCCATCAATGGCGATGACGAGGTTTTTCATAAACGCGCGAAAACGGCCATTGGCCCCGCAAGATTACGAAATCCAACGCTTTCGCGCCCCGCTGGCCCTCACCAGCCGCTGCGGCACCGACCGAAAAAAAGCCGCTACCGACGCTGCCTCCCCGGTATTTAGCTGCTCATTTACCAGATAAAAAGGGTTAAAAAAAAGTTTATTGGCCAGGCCCACGCCCGTGCTGCCGTCGGGGCCTGCGGCCCACTCGGCGCGGTAGGTATTCACTAGGCACTGCCCCAAAAAGCACCCTAGCGCCGTCACCACCCCCTCACGGTCGGGCGAGCCGGGCACCAGCTCGGCGCGCTGGACTTCAATAAAATGGTCGAGCTCCAGCACGGCGGCTTCGTTGTAGACAGGCAGGCCTAGCTGCTGGCGCACCTGCTCGGCGGCAGCTTGCAGGGCGCTTACTTCAGGGGCATTTTCGGACATGGGGCGAAGGTACGGGCCGCGTGCGGGCCGGCCCCGGCTCGCACGCGGCCTATTTAGAGCCGCTTGTTGCCTTCCAACGGCCGTAGGCAGCCAGCAGCTCCGGCAGTTGCTCCGGAATAATCTTGGGGTCAAGCTCCAGCTGCTGCGACAGGGCCGTGTAGTCGAGCAGTGCTTTGGCCAGGGCTAGCCGAAACTGCACATTGTTGGGCGGCAGCACGGCTCGCACTTGCCCGTCCTGCGCCAGCAAAGTGTAAACCATCGGCGGCTGGGGCGAGGGCATCACCGACACGTATTCAGCTACCTGAAACCCGCCCCGACGATACAGATTGCGCACAAATAAATTGCGCCGGCGCTGCACCGAGCGCGGCATATCGACATCGTGCACCACCGAAAACGTGTCGCGCCCAATGGCAAAGGCCCGCACGCTATCGGCCGGATACACCAGGGCGTACTGCGGCTTGTGGTCGGCGTCGCTCACGCTCAGGGTTTGGTCGTCGTAGAGCAGTTTGGCACGCTTCCAGTCAGGATGCGCCTTGAGCTGGTAGGCGCCGCCCTTGAAGCTGGTGGGCGGCAGGTGCACCGCCGGGGCGGCGGGCACAGGGGCCGGCGTTTGGGCCACGGCGGGGCCGGCAGCCAGTAATAGGACACCCAGAGAGTAGTGTTTTAACATAGGAGAGCGAGTTGCAGAAGAAAAAGCAACCGCTAACATACCTATAAATCGGCCTCTATCCCAAACTCAATGTCCACAGGGGCAGGGCACTGACTTGCCGCCGCTATGGTGGCGGTACCACTTGGTTTTTTGCGACAGCGAGCCGTGTGTGGCACAGCCGCTGGCCGCCAACAGGCCTGCCAGGGCTAGCAGAAGCGCCGGCCGGGCCAGCAAACGGGCATTTGTCGATAGCTTCACGGCACGTTTTTTTTCAAATTTACTTTACATTGTCCCAACTAGCCAGCTCGCTGGTGGGTTTCATTTTTTGCAAAACGACATGGCGGCTGAATTCGTGCTCTCTGTTAATCTGGTGGATATTCCGGCCCGCACGGTGTGCCCGGTGGTGCTGCGCGTGGCCGACGGCCGCGTGGCGGCCATCGAGCCGGTGGCTGGCGCCAGTGGCCCCGACCCAGCTTGGCCCTACGCCCTGCCGGGCTTTGTGGATGCCCACGTGCACGTCGAAAGCTCGCTGCTGGTGCCCAGCGAATTTGCCCGGCTAGCCCTCGCCCACGGCACCGTAGCCACCGTGAGCGACCCCCACGAAATTGGCAATGTGCTAGGGGTGAGCGGGGTGCAGTACATGCTCGACAATGCCGCCCAGGGGCCGTTCAAATTTTGCTTTGGGGCCCCTAGCTGCGTGCCCGCTACGCCGTTTGAGACGGCTGGGGCCGAAATCACGGCGGCCGATATCGAGCAGCTGTTTCAGAATCCGGCCATCGGCTACCTGGCCGAGATGATGAACTGGCCCGGCGTGCTCAACCGTGACCCTGGCGTGCTCGAAAAAATAGAGCTGGCCCACCGCTACGGCCGCCCGGTAGATGGCCACGCGCCCGGCTTGCAGGGCGCTGATGCCGAGCGCTACGCCAGCGCCGGCATCGCCACCGACCACGAGTGCTTTACGGCCGCCGAAGCCGCCGACAAGCTGGCGGCGGGCATGAAGGTGCTCATTCGGGAGGGCTCGGCGGCGCGCAATTTCGATGCGCTCATCGAGCTACTGCCCCAGCACTACGAGCAGCTCATGTTCTGCTCCGACGACAAGCACCCCGATACGCTGCTGCTCGGCCACATCAACCAGCTGGTGCAGCGCGCCGTGGCGCTGGGCTACAGCGTGTTTGATGTGTTGCAGGTAGCCTGCCTCAACCCCGTGGCACACTACAGCCTGCCGGTGGGCCAATTGCGTACCGGTGACCCCGCCGACTTTATTCTGGTCGATAACCTAACTGATTTCCAGGTTTTAAAAACGTACCTCAACGGCGAGCTAGTAGCCGAAAATGGCCGGTGCCTGCTGCCGCCCGCCCCGGTGGCCCTAGCCAATAATTTTCATGCCCAGCCCGTAGCCGCAGCAGCGCTGGCCGCCCCGGCCACGGGCACCGGGACCGAGGCGCTGACGCCCGTTATGGAGTGTTTCGACGGCCAGCTTATTACAGCACGCCGCGACCTGCTAGTGCCCGTGGCTGGCAGCCGGCGCCAGCCCGACCCTAGCCAGGACGTGCTCAAGCTGGTGGTGCTCAACCGCTACACGCCCGGCGCGCCGCCGGCAGTAGCCTTCATCAAGGGCTTTGGGCTGAAGCAAGGCGCCCTGGCCAGCAGCGTGGGCCATGATTCGCACAACATCACGGCCGTGGGCTGCGACGACGACAGCCTGGCCCGTGCCATCAACCTGGTAGTGCAGGCCCGGGGGGGGCTAGCCGCTGTGGGCGCCCCCGGCGAAGAGCACCTGCTGCCGCTGCCCGTGGCTGGCCTCATGTCGGACCGCCCCGGCCCAGAGGTGGCAGCGGCCTACTCGGCGCTCGATGCCTTTGCCAAGACGCAGCTTGGCTCGGGCCTGCAAGCGCCGTTTATGACGCTGTCGTTCATGGCCCTGCTGGTTATTCCCAGCCTCAAACTCAGTGACAAAGGGCTGTTCGATGGCGAGAAATTTGAATTTGTGCAGGGCTAGCTGCTACTAAAAAGCGACGGGGCCAGCACCAAAATTGGTGCTGGCCCCGTCGCTTTTTAGTAGCGGCTAGGCTTAGGCTGCGGCAAAGCGCTTAGCGAGCAGGCGTTGCATTTTTTCCTCCGTGAGCGGCTTGGTGAGGTATTCGACGTTAGGATACTGCGCCACGCGGGCCGTGTCGGCGCCGTGCATGGAAGTAGTGAGCACGGCCACTACGGTGCGCTCCTGGATGGCAGCAGGCAACTGGCTATAGCGCTCCAGAAAATCGAAGCCGCTCATACCGGGCATCTTGAGGTCGACAAACACCAAATCGGGTACATCCTCAGCCGGGCTAGCCTGCTCGCGGCCCCAGAGAAAGTCGAGCGCTTCCTCGGCCTTCGAAAAGGAGCTCACCTGCCGGGCCACGCCTAAACGGCTTAGTAGGCGGTTGTTTAAAAAACTTGTCGTCTCATTATCCTCAATCAGCACAATATGGTTGAGCGTATCCATCATATAATCATCGTAATTTGAGGTAACGAAGATACTTGTGGCCCTTCGCTTTAGCAAGCCGGGCTAGCCGGCTACAGCCAGCCCTGGGCCCGCATCCAGTCGTCGTTGTAAATCTTGCCCAGGTAGCGCGTGCCGTGGTCAGGCAGGATAATGACCATCGTATCACTTTCGGCAAGGTGCTCGCGAGCGTACTCGAGGGCGCCGAATACGGCCGAGCCACAGCTCCAGCCCACAAACAAGCCTTCTTCCTTGGCGAGCCGGCGCGTCATGAGGGCGGCGTCTTTGTCAGTCACTTTGATAAACTGGTCGATGACGCTAAAATCTACATTTTTTGGCAGGATGTCCTCGCCGATACCCTCTGTTTTATAGGGATATATTTCGTTGGGGTCGAAAATGCCGGTTTCCTTATATTTCTTAAACACCGAGCCGTAGGTGTCGATGCCCAAGGTAAAAATCTTGCTGTTCTGCTCTTTCAGGTATTTGCTGCTGCCGCAGATGGTGCCGCCCGTGCCCACGCCGGCCGCCAGGTGCGTTATCTGCCCATCGGTGCCCTGCCAGATTTCGGGGCCGGTGGCTTCGTAGTGCGCGGCGGTATTGGAGAGGTTATCGTACTGGTTGGGGTAGAACGAGTTGGGCGTTTCCTGATTGAGGCGGCGGGCTACCGAGTAGTAGCTGCGCGGGTCGTCGGGGGCCACGTCGACGGGGCACACCACCACCTCGGCACCCACGGCGCGCAGAATGTCCTGCTTCTCTTTGCTCTGCTTGTCGCTCATCACAAACACCGTTTTGTAGCCTTTGGCAATGGCGGCCAGGGCTAGCCCCATGCCGGTGTTGCCGCTGGTGCCCTCGATGATAGTGCCACCCGGCTTGAGCAGGCCGGCCTTTTCGGCGTCCTCAATCATGCGCAGCGCCATGCGGTCCTTCACCGAGTTGCCGGGGTTAAAATACTCTACCTTAGCCAGTATAGTTCCTTTGATGCCGTCGGTAACTTTGTTGAGCTTCACGAGCGGCGTGTTGCCGAGCGTGTCGATAATATGATTGAAATACATACTGCCAGGTGGGGAACAATGAATAGCCAGTGGGGCCACAAAGGTAAGCCGGCGGCCGGGCGGAGGCCGGGCGTGTGCGCATTGCCCGCCCCGGCCCTACTTTTGCCCCACTTAACTCTCCTCAACAAGTTAGCCGCCCATGAGCGTTCTCGTCAATAAAGATTCCAAGGTCATCGTGCAGGGCTTCACCGGCTCCGAAGGCTCGTTCCACGCGCAGCAAATGATGGATTACGGCACCCAGGTAGTGGGTGGCGTGACGCCCGGCAAGGGCGGCACCGAGCACCTCGGCCGCCCGGTATTCAATACCGTAGCCGATGCCGTGGCCGCTACCCAGGCCGATACCAGCATCATTTTCGTACCCCCGGCTTTCGCCGCCGATGCGATTCTGGAAGCTGCCCAGGCTGGCATTAAGGTAATCGTGACCATCACGGAGGGCATTCCGACCAAGGACATGATTGCCGTGAAGCACTACCTCAAGGACCGCCCCGGCATTACGATGGTAGGTCCCAACTGCCCCGGCGTTATCACGGCCGGCGAGTGCAAAGTGGGCATCATGCCCGGCTTCATCTTCTCGAAAGGCAAAATCGGCATCGTGTCGAAGTCGGGCACGCTGACTTATGAGGCTGTTGACCAGCTTACCAAGGCTGGCCTGGGCCAGACCACGGCCATCGGCATCGGCGGCGACCCCATCATTGGCACTACCACCAAGCAGGCGGTAGAGCTGCTCATGAACGACCCCGAAACCGAAGGCATCGTGATGATAGGCGAAATCGGCGGTGGCATGGAAGCCGAAGCCGCCCGCTGGATTAAGGAAACCGGCAACAAGAAGCCCGTCGTAGGCTTCATCGCCGGCCAAACGGCGCCTCCCGGCCGCCGCATGGGCCACGCCGGTGCCATCGTAGGCGGGGCCGACGACACGGCGGCCGCCAAAATGGCCATCATGCGCGAGTGCGGCATCCACGTGGTGGATTCGCCCGCTGAGATTGGCGATACCATGCTCAAAGTGCTGGGCGGCAAGTAAAGCTAGTCAGCGGCTTTTGCAAGCCTAACAAAGCCTCTGCCCATCCAGGCAGAGGCTTTGTTATTATATCATATTGCCTTTTGGGCGACGCCTCCAACTAAGCTGGAGTAGGGCTAGCCTTCGCTCCTACGTGCTTTTACTTATACAGAAGCTTTAGTAAAGCGCAGCCGACTGTTTAGGCTGATACACTACGCCGAAGCTCATTAAAAAAGCCGGCAGCAAATTGCGGTTGGCGTGATAATGGCGGGCAGATTCATTATAAGGCGACTGATTGTCGTCCTGCCTGGAAGTACTCGCCACCGACAGGCCAAGCGTGGTCACCAACTGCCAGCGCCGGCTTTTGCCTATATCCGAGCGCACCGAAAGCGCTAGCTCGTGGCGCGTCATAGCGCTCAAGGGCAGTGGCCCATACTCCGCATCAGTCAAGTAGTCAAAGTTGACTTGAGTAAATCGGTAATTCAGGCTGTAGGTATCCTTTTGCTGAATGTGCGCAACGCCTAGCTGCCCAAAATACTTGCTGTAGCGCGCTTCGTATTCGCTGTAAACCCCAGAACCAAAAATTCCCAGGTCAACATAGCCCCGGTGGCAATACGCCTGCCCGCCACCACCCAAGCCGCTCAGCAACCAGCGCCGGCCCAGTGGTTGGTAAAGGCCCGCACCCACCTCATACTGCCGCGTCACGAGAAAATGCTGGTCGCTGAGCCTGGGCGCAGCGGTGAGGCCCCCGGCTACCACAACCCGCTGCACGGGCGAATAGGCGGCCGTGGCCTCAACACGGCCCGTAAGCTGAGCGCTAGCTCCCACCTCCACCTGGCCCCGCTGCCGCACCAGCGGCATCACCGGCTGCATGGGCGCATACACGGTGCAGCCAGTAGCTGCCAGCAGGCAAGCTCCAGCGGCAATTTTTACAGCATTTCGCATAAGACTCACGCTAGCAAAAAGTTGATGAGCTACTGACTACCTCTTCCTACTTGCCGCCGCGGCCCAGCAAATCGGGCCGAAAGACCACGCCCACGCCGACGAGCGTCGACACTGGTGCCGTCTGGGAGTTGTAGGGCTGACTCGGGTTGCCGGCGGTGGGCAGCGACAGGCCTAGCGTGCCCTGGCCCTGCACTACGCCGTGCCCCACTCGCACAAAAAGCGTGGGCTCGATAAAAACTCGGTTAGTGGGTGTAAAAGGCTGGCCTTCATAGGCAAGTTGCTGGTAGTCGACTAGGGTGCCGCGTACCGAAGCCCCGGCCGTGACCACACCACCCAAAGGCCGCGCCGCGTAGAGTTGCCCGTAGTAGCGCAGGTAGCGCGCCTCGTATAGCCCGGAAATAATGGGCACCGGCAAAATATAGAGCACGCCAATATCCAGGCTGTGCAGCTGCACACTGGCAAAGCCTAGTCCGCCCACGGCCGCCCAATACCAGGCCGAGCGCACGGAAGGAGCCCGGTAATAGCCTACCCCCAGGCCAAGCTGCCGGTGCGCGTCATGGTAGGTGGTCGTCACGTTGCTGGTCGTGGTTTCGGTGGTGCTGCCCTGCAAGGCCGATTCGGCAGTCAGCAGCAGGTGGCTGGTGGGGGCCCAGGCTGCATCCAGCTCCAGCGAATTGACGCCGCGCAGGCCGCCAGTTATCGCCACCTGCTTTTGCGTAAGTAGCGGCGTGCTGGGCACCGTAGGCACGTACACGGCGCAGCCGCCTAGCAGCAGGCTGCCCACAGCTGGCGCAATAGCTTGTCTAATTTTTACCATGAGTGGGGCATAAACAGCGTGAAACCTGAGCAGCCCAAACAACGGCAATTACCTCAGTACAAGCAAGCCAATAGCTTCCTATTTCAGACACTCAGACGCCCGACCTACACAAGCAACTAGTGCTTTTTTAACCTAGTCAGGCTATTTTTTGACCAGTTGGTGCGGGACTTTAGAAATCCTGCTTCCACCTCTGCCGGCAGCCCGCAAAGAAGTTGTTATGCCCTTTGGCGCCCGCACATCGCAGCAGCCCGCGCGCTTCATCGTACGTGTTCTTGCTTACGGCCGCGGCTCTTCGCCCGCTAGCTTTTTGCGTATGCAATCCCGCCACCGTTGCAGGTGGCCCTAGCCCCTGCTTATGCCCGATTATTCCTGCGATGCCCTCATCATCGGCTCCGGCCAAGCCGGCAACCCGCTTGCCTCGGCCCTCGCCGAAGCCGGCCGTACTGTCATTCTGGTCGAAGAAGCCCACCTGGGCGGCTCGTGCGTCAACTACGGCTGCGTGCCCACCAAGACTATTCTAGCGTCGGCCGAGCGCCTGCATCAAGTGCGCACCGCCGGAGAGTTGGGCATCCGGCTGAGCGGCGAGGCCACGGTGGATATGCCGGCCGTCATTGCCCGCAAAGATGCGCTGCTGGCCGACTCGCGCCACAACCTGCACGAAGCGCTGGTGCGCCAGCACCCCGGCGTAACGGTACTGCACGGCCACGCGGCCTTCACGGGCGCGCACACCATGCGGGTGCAGCAAACCCAAAACGAGGCCATCGACATCCGGGCCAAACAGATTTTCCTCAATACCGGCACCCGGCCGGCCGTGCCCGCTATACCGGGCCTGGCCGAGGCGGGCTACCTCACCACCACGAGCCTGCTCGATATTCAGGAAGTGCCCGAGCACCTGCTCATCCTGGGGGGTGGCTACATCGGGCTGGAGTTTGGGCAGATGTTTCGGCGCTTCGGCAGCCGCGTCAGCATCATCGAAACCGGCCTGCACTTGCTGGAGCATGAAGACGATGACGTGTGCGAATGCCTGCAACAAGCGCTCCTCGACGATGGCATCGAGCTGGTATTCAATGCCCAGACACGGCGTGTATCGCGCAATGCGGCCGGCGAGCTTACCCTCACGCTCGATACGCCGCAGGGTGAGCGCCGCCTGCACGGCAGCCACCTGCTGGTAGCCACCGGCCGGCGCCCCAACTCTGATGCGCTAAACCTGGAAGCCACCGGTGGCGTAAAGACGGACGGAAAAGGCTACATTCAGGTAAACAGCAAGTTGCAAACCAACGTGCGGCACATCTACGCGCTGGGCGACGTGCACGGCGGGCCCCAGTTTACGCACATCAGCTACGACGATTTTCGGGTCATTCGCGACAACCTGCTGCACCGCGGCCGCCGCTCGGCCAAGCAGCGCCCCCTGCCCTACTGCGTCTTCACCGACCCGCAGCTCGGCCGCATCGGCCTCAGCGAAAGCCAAGCTAAGGAGCAGCAGCTCGACTACCGCGTGTCGAAAATACCGGTGCGCAGCATCAGCCGCGCCCAGCAAACGGGCGCCACGACTGGCTTCTGGAAGGTGCTCGTCGGCCCCGACGACCGCATTCTGGGGGCTGCCATCGTGGGCCCCGAGGCCGGCGACATCATGACCATCCTGCAAGTAGCCATGACCGGTCGCCTGCGCTACCAGCAGCTCCAGAATATGGTTATCGCCCACCCCATCTGGGCCGAGGGCCTGAATGTGGTATGGAAAAAACTGAAATAATGGTTAACGGCTTAATGGTCAATGGTTAATATTTCTCTATACTATTGAACAGTATTAACCATTAAGCCGTTAACCATTACTTAAGCTTTTCCACGCGCACGCCCACAGCCATAATGCCGGGCAGCTGGTTTTGGCGCATGTACTGCTCCAGGGTCAGCTTATAAGTGCCTGCTTTAGCAAAATGCTGGCGCGGCAACGCCAGAAACTGGTGGTCGAAAATGTCGCCCGCGCCAGCCCCTAGCGGCTCGCCGGTTTTGGCGTTCATCAGCACCAGTTGGTGCAGCAAGGCGGGCCCGGCCGAGCGGCCATCGGGCCCCGTGAGCGTGTGCTTCAGGTACAGGTTATAAAACCCATAGCCCGAGGCATTGCGCACGTTGAAATAAACGTTGTAGCGGGCCGTGGTATCGGCAATGGCAAACGTGAACGAGGGGCGCTGCTGCACGTCCCACACGTAGGCATCGCCGGAGGGCGATTTCAGGTCCACATTTTCCTCATACACGCGGTTGGGGTCGCAAGCGCTGAGGGTAGCGGCGCCGGCCAAGGGCAGCAGGGCCAGCGCCGCCCGCCGGGCAAAAGACAAGAGACAACGCATAGATTACGAGGCGCTAGGGGGAGTAGAAGCGGCGGGGCTGCCACCACCTTCACGGCGGCCACTACCCCCACGGCGGCCACGGCTACGGCCCTGGCTACCCTCGGGGCGCGACTGGTCGCCGCCTTCGCGGGGCGGGCGCGGGGTTTGTGCGCCCGCGGTGGGGTCGTTGCGGCGCGGCCGGGCCTCCTGGTCGGGGCGTGGGGCGTTGCCCTCACCTCCCTCGCGGTGGCCACGGCCGCCACGGCGGTTGAGGGGCCGGGCGGCGGCACCCCGCCGACCCCGCTGCTCGGCCGGGCTCTCGGGGGCGGCACCAGCGGGGCTAGCAGCTGCGTCGGCTCGGGGAGCGGGCGGCTGGTTTTCGGCGCGGGGCGGGCGCGGGGTACTTTCGGCGCGCGCAGGGCGGCCCCCTTCGTGGCGCTCGCGGCGACGCGGCTCCCGGCCTTCACGCGGCTCGCGCGCTTCTTTGGCTTCGGTGGCAGCAGCGGGGCTAGCGGTAGCTTCGGGGCTGGTGGCGGCCGGGCGCTCGGGGCGGTCACGCTCCTTGCGCTTGCGCTTGCCGCGCTTGCTGCCAGCTTTTATCTGGTCGTCGAGGCGGTCGAGGTCGCCTTCCATCAGGGTCGAAACGGCTGGGGCCACTTCCTCTTCCTGGCGGGGGGCTAGCAGGGTGTCGGGCTTTTCGCCGCGCTTGTTCATTTCCAGCACTTCGCGCACGCGCTCGGCGCTGAGCATCAGCCAGTTGTTATCTCCCCGAAAGGCAAACCACATGCGCTTGCGGAAAATGTCGGTTTTCTGCAAAAAGGCCTCGCCCGTGGCCACTTGCAGCGGGCGCTGCACCTGCGGAATATCTTTCAACGCGTCGAGGTAGGCGTCGAGCTCGTAGTTGAGGCAGCACTTGAGGCGGCCGCACTGGCCGGCTAGCTTCTGCGGGTTAAGGCTCAGGTTCTGGTAGCGGGCGGCGGTAGTGCTCACGGCCTTAAAGTCGGTGAGCCAGGTAGAGCAGCACAGCTCGCGGCCGCACACCCCGATACCGCCGATGCGGCCAGCCTCCTGGCGCAACGAGATTTGGCGCATCTCGACGCGCACCCGAAACTCGTCGGCCAGCCGCCGAATCAGCTCCCGAAAATCGACCCGGTCTTCGGCCGAGTAATAAAAGAGCGCCCGCGTGCGGTCGGCCTGATACTCAACGTCGGAGAGCTTCATTTTGAGACGCAACTCGTCTACCACGGCCCTAGCCCGGAACATGGTGCCGTTTTCGAGGTCGCGCACGGCTTGCCAGCGCTCCTCATCGTCGGGCGTGGCCACGCGCAAGATGGGGCGAATGTCGCGCGAGTCGGTAGGCACCTTCTTTTTGCGCATTTGCAGGCGCACCAGCTCGCCCTTCAGGCTTACGTGGCCCAGGTGCCAACCCGAGCCGGCCGCCTCTACCACTACGGCGTCGCCGGTTACCAGGGGCAGGTTTTTATCGTTGCGGAAAAACTCCTTTCGGCCGCCTTTAAAGCGAATCTCGACGCAGTCGAAGCCCCGAAAATCGGACGGCATATCGACGTCGGCGAGCCAGTCAAATACATTAAGTCGGGTACAGCCGCCCGATGAGCAGCCACCCTTAGAGCCGCAGCCGCCGACTTTCGAAGTCGAGCAGCCACCGCCAGATGAACAAGTAGTACAAGCCATGAGGCTGAAGTCTATAGATGAGGCGGCCGCACACAGGGGCCGCACGAAAGTGGGAATCTAGCAAAGATAACCAATTGCACAAGCCGAAAAGTTTGGCAGAAAAAGGTGACCTACTCAACGCAATCCGCTCAGCCCTGCTCCGGTTAGCGGATAACCCGGATGGTACGGCTGCCGCTATCGGCTACGTAGGCTGTGCCACTGGCATCCACTACTATACTATGGGGAAGTAAAACTTAGCATTTCCCCGTTCCGTCGGCGCTGCCTTTGTGGCCCGCTGTGCCGGCTAGCGTACTCACGGTGGTAGGTAACGATGTGGCCGGCTGCTGCGCATTAGCCCCCACGGGCAGCCAGCAACGGGCAAATAGTACTGCCTTAATTACTATATCCACAACCAATAATTTATTTGAGTGTAATTCAATGAGTTTGTTTCAGGAAAAGTGGCGCAGATAAGAATACACGCCTAATAAAGCACAGCCAGCGTTGAAGCAGAACTGGTCTTTAAGTGCTATTATTTCATAACCTAGCCACTGCATACAGCTAGCTTGTACCATGTGTTTTTCACTATTAAATCGAATAAAAATACCATAGCAACATGGTTACACAAACGTATAACATTTAGGTATTTATACAACTACCAGTTGTTAGTCAAATTTTTCTCTTCACATTTGGTTCACAAATTTTTCATCTCTTTTTTCTCCTTTTCCAAACCAAACCAATGTTCAAATTCTCTTCTCTATTGGCTCTGGGAGCCATCGCTTCTCTCTCGCTGGCTGGCTGCCAGAAGGCACAAGACACGGCTACTCAGCCGGCGCCCATTTCACAGGAAGTTCTATCGCAGGTGAAGGCGCTGGGCTTCGGTACCAGCGACTTGCGCGCCGTAGATGGCGGCTACGTGGTGGAGGGCGACATGCTGCTTACACCCGCAATTCTGGCTAGCGCCCCCGACTACAAGATGCTGCGCGTGGGTGCCGATGAGCAATACCGCACCACCAACTTGGTTACCGGCCTGCCCCGCACACTCACCGTGAGCATTTCGAGCCAGTTCAACTCGACCTACGTGTCGGCTATCGACGAGGCCATTCGCCGCTACAACGCCGCCAACCTGCAGCTGCACTTCACCCGCATCACCTCGGGCACGGCCGACCTGCCCGTGAAGTACTCTTCTAACCTTGGCACGGGCGTGCTGGGCCAGTCGGGCGGCTTCCCGACCGGTGGCAACCCCGCACCCGGCTTCACGCTAGTGCCCAACGTGATTAACAGCTCGAATATCAACTACATCGCCACCATTATGGCGCACGAGATGGGCCACTGCATCGGCTTCCGCCACACCGACTATATGAACCGCGCCTATAGCTGCGGCGGCAGTGCCTCAAACGAAGGGGCTAGCACGGTGGGGGCTATTCTTATTCCGGGCACGCCCTCGGCTCCCGACCCTAACTCGTGGATGCTGGCCTGCGTGGGCAACGGCGTCAACCGGCCTTTCAACACGAATGACCTGACAGCGCTGAACTATTTGTATTAAATAATTGCTTGCCAAGCGCAAAAAGCCCCCGGCCTATTAAGCAGGCTGGGGGCTTTTTGATGGTGTAAACCTTCTGACAAGCCATTTTTAGCTGCTACGCTTATTGAACAGGCGCTAACTAGCTAATTACCAAGGATTATTTGTGACGTATAAAATTTTGTCATTTAAGATATCAGTCTTGGTGCGCTAATAAATTCCGGCCACATTTGGCTTATTGAATACCCCATTTCTTCACCCTTTTCCAAACCAAATCAATGTTAAAATTTTCCGCCTTGCTGGCAATTGGTGCCGGCGTTGCCCTCTCGCTGACTGGCTGCCAAAAAGCGCAGGATACAGCTCAACCTGCTACTATAACTCCAGAGGTAATTGCGCAGGTAAAAGCCTTAGGTTTCGGCACTAGCGATATGCAGGCCGTGGATGGTGGTTACCTGGTAGAGGGCGACATCCTCCTCACGCCAGAACTGCTGGCAAGCAAAACCAACTACAAAATGCTGCGCGTGGGCACCGACGAGCAGTACCGCACCACCAATATCGTAACACATGCTGCTGGTCCTACTACTGCACGCCGCAACATTACCGTGTCGGTATCTACCACATTGCCCTCGGCTTACGTAACGGCGGTAAATGAGATGATAAGCCGTTATAATGCGCAGAATTTAAATATCACCTTCAGCTTGGCGACAGGTGCAGGGGGTGATATTACGTTTACCCAGGCTCCCAAGAACGCACAATACCTGGCCTCGAGCGGTTTCCCCACTAGTACTGGCAACCCCTACAATCAGGTATTAGTGAACTCACGCCAGATTGGCACGGCTAATCCAACCACTTACATTGCCACCATCTTCGCGCACGAGGTAGGCCACTGTATTGGCTTCCGCCACACCGACTACATGGACCGCTCTTTTAGCTGTGGCGGCACAGCCACCAACGAAGGGGCTAGCACAGTGGGTGCCATCTTTATTACTGGCACGAACCCAAATCCCGACCCCAACTCCTGGATGCTGGCTTGCGTCGCATCGGGTGTAGACCGGCCGTTCAATACCAACGATATCACTGCCCTCAAGTACCTATATTACAATAACTAAGGCACAGGTTGTAAAAAGCCCCTGAACTGCCAGGCAGTTCAGGGGCTTTTTGCTGTATACTACTGCACTAGTACCACGCGGCGGGTGCGGGCGGGGCCACCCCCACTGGTGGGGGTAGCGCGCAGCAGGTACACACCCGGCAGCAGACCAGCGGTGCTGAATAGATTGAGGGCACCATAGTCCAAATCCGTACGCACGTGCCGACCTAGCGCGTCATAGAGGTCTAGTTGCAGCGGAGTATTCGGCTCACCCGCCACTTGCAAATCTTGTCCGATTACCACGGGTATCGGGAATACCAGCAGCTCGCCCCGGTGCACAAGCTGGATATCTACTGTATCGCTGCTGAAGCTGCGGCCGGCCGCATCCTGCCCGAGCAGGCGGTAGCGGTTAAGCCCCACGGTGGCTGTGGCGTCGGTGAACAGGGTAGTGGGCCGGGTTACGGGGTTGAGTGCCTGAATAGTTTGGAAGCCGCCGGGCCCCAGCCGTTGCAGCTGCACGGCCTGCAAATGGTAGAGCGTACCCAGCGACAGCACCAGCTGCGCGGTGTCGGCAATGGGAAAGCGGGGCAAAAAAGACCGGATGTAGCAGCGTACGCCCGCTTCGGCCAGATTGATAGTAGCGCCGCGCTCGGCCAGCTTGCCACCCAGCACGGGGGCTACGGCAAAGTAGGGGCCGGCATTCTGGGCCGGCGTGAGCTGCAGCAGCGTATCGGCCACCAGCTTGAAGGGCTCGGGCGCCGTGGGCCCGAGCCGGTACACCTGGTAGTGGGTGGCACCCGGCGTGGCCGGCCAGGAAAGCAGGATTTCGTCGGCGCATACGTAGCCGACGTGCACCGGCAGCGGCCGGGCCAGCGCAAACGTATCCGACACATAGCTCTGACTGCCAATGACGCACCGCACCTGGGCTAGCGTAGTCGTATCGGGCGCAGCCCACGCATACGTTCGCTGCGTGGGGTCAATAGTGGGGGCAACGGGGCGCCAGGCCGCGCGGCCTACCGGGCGGTATTCGAGCCGGGCCGCCGTGGCTGGGCCGGCGTAGTTCCAGCGAAGTAGCGTGGTTTGGGCAGGCCGCACGTTGCGGATGGCACTCGGCACCAGCCACTCAAAGCCGGGCGCTACCACCTCATAAGCCAGGCTAAACGCCTGCGGGCCGCTGGGCACCGCGTAGCCACGCACCCGCAGCTGATAGGTGCCCGCTGCAGGCAGACTGATAGTCACCTGCTCCACATTATTGAGGTGGTCGGCCCGGCGGCGAGCGGGCAGGGCCAGCGAATCCAGGCTTGGGTAGGCACTGAGTACCCAAGGCAACCAGCGGCCAGCCCCACCAGGCCCGAGTACGTCGAGGTCAAGGTCGTTGACGAGGGCTAGCGGGGCGTTGGCGGCAGCTTCGGGGTCGGTCCAGGTGAGAGTGATTTTCAGCTGCTGCGTACCGGCTGGCACCATCAGCGGAAACAGCTGCTCTTGGCCTTGCGCCACCGAGCCGGCCTGGTAGCGCTTTTCGAGCACCGTGCGCACGGCGCCCAAGGCATCGAGCTGGCCAAAGCCAGCCACAAAATCGACTTCGGGCCGCCCCACATCGCGGGCGCTGTTGATGAGCGCCGCCTTCACCAGCGCGGCGGGCGGCAGCACGCCCGTTTGGTCGCGGTAGGCCTGCTGCACCAGCAGCGCCGCGCCCGAGCCCAGTGCCGAAGCATCGGACGAGCCAGCGTCGCCGTAGGCCACCAGCTCGGGCTTCACACGGCCATCGTAGGCCGGCCCGCGCGAGCTCAGCGGCGCCACTTGCCCTAGCGCATCGGTAGCGCCCACGGCCACCGAGTTTTTCGACATCTTGAACTGGCCGGTGAGGTTAGCCACATTAGTCAGGCCCTTGTAAGAGCCATCGGGGCTAGTGAGATTGCCCGAGTTGCCGCTCGAAAACACGTGGAGCAGCGTGGGCAGCTGCCGCGTTTGCTGGTCGTAGCCCAAAGCTTCGAGGCCATAATAATTTTCGACACCCGTACCATACGAATGGTTTTGCACACTCACCCCTAGCCGGATGAGGTCGGCATTAGCATCAGGCAGCAGGTTGGCATAGGAGGAAGACGCAATGCCGGCCTGCCGGGCAGCACCCTCGCCGGCGGGCCCCGAGTTGCCGCCGCCCGCAATGAGCGTGGCCATGATGCTGGCGTGGGCCGACTCGATAACCGTGCTGGCCGGCGTATTCAGCAGCCGCCCCCGAAAGTCGAGGTCAGTGGGGTCAATTGGGTTTTCCTTGATGCTCACCACCAGCCCCTGCCCGGTGAGCGTGGAATAGCGGCGCTGCACGGCCCGGATACTATTTACCGTGAGGTCAGCACTGTTGAGCAGGCGCTCGTCGTGGGCAGGGCGGCTAGAAACATCCACAAACTCAACCAGCGGCGAGGCAGTTAGGGCTACTAGTTGTGCTGCCGTGGCTTGGCTGACGGTCAATACGTTATTGGCAATGGGGGCAGCTCCTATTTTCAGAGTGGGTAGCGCCTGGCTAGCCCACTGGCGAAAGGCCACCGCGTCGCGCACCCGCACGCGCACGGTTTGGCTAGCGGTGGGGCGGCGGGCAGCCTGGGCCACGCCGGGCGCCAGCTTGCTGCTGGCTGCCACCTGCGCTTGCAGCGGAAGGGCTAGCAACCCCAGGCCAGCCAGCAGGCCTAGCGTCTTAGTAGTCAGCAAATCAGGATAATTTTTCCGCATCAACGCACGCACAAATAAAGGAATCTTAACTACTCAAGCATTCAGGCTAACAAGGTACGCAAGGCCCGAAAAAAGCCCGGCCGCCTCTCCCCTGTTCGGGGCGGGCGGCCGGGCCAAGCCGGATGCTAGCAAGCCAAGGCTATTCGCCGGGCTTGAGCACCACTTTCACGCAGTTGTCTTTTTTGTGGCGGAAAATATCGTAGCCGTGGGCGGCCTGGCTCAACGGCAGGCGGTGAGAAATGATATCATCCAGCACCACTTCGCCTTTTATAATGTGCTGCAATAGCTTGTCGATATGCTTGTGGGCGGGCGCCTGGCCACCCACTAGCTTAATACCCTTATCGAAAAACTGCCCTACCGGGAAGTTGTCGTTGGTGGTGGCGTACACCCCTAGCACCGACACCACGCCACCGCGGCGCACGGCACTCATGCAGGCTTCAATAATCTTGGGCGAGCCTTTTTCGAGGTTGATAACGGCCTTGGCGCGGTCAATGAGGTCGCGGTCGGGCTCGAAGCCTACGCAGTCGACGCACACATCGGCGCCGCGACCCTGGCTCATGTCCCGGATTTGCTGCACCACCTGGTCGTGGCTTTCCCACAGGATGGTCTCGCAACGCGTCGTTTCCTTGGCTTTATCGAGGCGATACTGCTGGGTATCAACAATCACAACCCTAGCCGCGCCGCGCAGCCAGGCACTTTTGGCAGCCATAATACCGACCGGACCGGAACCGAAAATGGCCACAAACTCGCCACCTTTCACCTCGGCCCAGTCAATGCCCGAGTAGCCGGTGGGGAAAATATCAGTCAGGAACAATACCTGTTCATCGGTCAGAAAATCAGGTACTTTGCGCGGACCGAAATCGGCGTAGGGCACGCGCACGTACTCGGCCTGCCCGCCATCGTAGCCGCCGTAGAGGTCGGTATAGCCGAAAAGCGCCCCGCCTTTCTGGGTTAGCAGGCCGCCCTCGGGGCCGTAGTGCTCGGGGTTGGAGTTTTCGCAGTGGCCGGGCAGCGCGTGGTTGCAAAAAAAGCAGTGGCCGCAGGCTATCGGGAAAGGCACCACCACGCGGTCGCCGCGCTTGAGGTTGCCCACGCCCTTGCCCACTTCCTCCACAATGCCCATAAACTCGTGGCCGAGCACCATGGGCGTAGTCGGCAGCGAGCCATTGTAGATGTGCAGGTCAGAGCCGCAAATGGCCGTGCTCGTGACGCGGATAATGGCGTCGCGCGAGTCTTTCAGCGTGGGGTCGTCAACGGTATCGACGCTCACATTGCGCGGGCCGTGAAACACTAATGCTTTCATGGAAAAGGGAGAAAGAAGTGGGAGAACTTGCCCATCCTAACGGCCGCTAGGGCACGCGGTTACGTTCAAGCTCATCTTTTCCCTGGCCCTGCAACTAGGTTACACTCGCGTCGTTAGCCGGCGGCCCGGGGCTGATAACCTGCGCCGCTGTGGTCTGGCATCTCATTCATTCTCAAAGCTTAAACCCCCACGCTACAATTGGTAAATACTAATTCCTTTCGTGGTGACGAAATAAGCTAGTTGGTCGCCGAGCAACACCTGGCGCACGGTAGTTGCATCGAGGCCAGCGGGCAGCGGCTGCGAGCGCTCCGTAAAATTATAGAGGTGGAAGAAGTGCAGCTGCCCTCCGCTGAGATAAGCCAGCTCATCGCCGTGAAAGGTGATAAAATCGAGCCCAGTAAAAGGTAATTTTTTGCGATAGTTGCCCAGGTTGTCAAATACAAAAATGCCGCTGGTGTGGTCTACCAAGTACACATTATTCTGGTATTGGCGCAGAAAGCGGAAGTCGGGCCGGCTACGGCCAATGATGAGGTCGAGCGGCGTACTCTGCACCACGCGCAGGGCCTGGGGGTCAAACTCGCGCAGGGTTAGGGCGCTCTCATCAAGCAGCCACAGCAGGCCGTCGGGGGCTAGTGTGGCCGTGCGCACGGTGCCATCGATATAATCGGCCAGCCTTATTTCGCTCAGCGGCGCTAGAAAGCGGTCGAGGAGCAGCACCTGCTGACGGTCGTCGTAAAAAACGAGCAGGCTGTTCTGGTTCCAGGCCTCTACTACCGCCACGTGGCCGGGCTGGGTGGGCGAGTAGGTATTAAGGGGCTGGCCGTCGCGGGTGAGCTGGCGCAGGTTGTTGTCCTGGTCGGCGAGGTACAGCGTGCCGCGCCGGTCGAGGGAGGCCGCGCCGGTGGTAAGCAGCGTCAGGGTTTTGAGGAGCGTCCAGCTATTAGGCGTGGGTACTGCCACATTGGGGCTAGCGGTGGCCTTATTGGCCGACGTAGCCTCTACAGGGGCCACACCGGCCGCCGGTGCCACGGAGGCAG
This sequence comes from Hymenobacter sp. BT559, assembly GCF_017571525.1. GTDB lineage: Bacteria > Bacteroidota > Bacteroidia > Cytophagales > Hymenobacteraceae > Hymenobacter > Hymenobacter ginsengisoli. The sequence continues at coordinate 45,782 of NZ_JAGETY010000002.1, forward strand.
CGCTGGGCACAGTTTGCGCCAGGGCCACCACCGGCAGCAAGGCCGCCAGCCCCCAGCTAGCCCTCAAACTCGCGTAAAACCAACTCGTTGCCATCATACACGCCGTAGGAGCAATAATTGACCCATTCACCCAGGTTGATGTACCGGCTGCCGGGTGCTACGGCTACATCGAGCGGCAGGTGGCGGTGGCCAAATACGTAATAATCGTGGTGCTGGCGCTTTTCCAGCTCGCGGCAGTACACGAGCAGCCATTCGTCTTCACCGAAGTACGTAGCATCGGCGGCGCCGTTTTGCAGGCGCGAGTGGCGACTCCAGCGGTTGGCAATGCCGATGCCCAAGTTGGGATGCAGCCGGGCAAAGAGCCACTGCGTGAAACGCGAGCCAAACACCGGCTTCATCAGGCGCTTGTAAGCAAAGTCGCCGGGCCCTAGCCCATCGCCGTGGCCGATGTGAAACAGCTTGTCGCCCATGCGCTGGCTCACCTGCTCGCGCAGGATGGGAATGCCCATTTCCTGGGTGAAATAGCCAAACATCCACATGTCGTGGTTGCCGGTGAAGAGCGTAATGGGCAGGCCCGCATCGGTGAGCTCGGCCAGCTTGCCCTGCAAGCGGCTGAACCCTCGCGGAATAGCATGCTTATACTCAAACCAGAAATCGAATATGTCGCCCAGCAGGTAGATAGCCGCCGCATCCCGGGCCGCCATGTCGAGCCAGCGCACAATGCGGCGCTCGCGCTCGCGCGAGGTTGTGGCATCAGGTGCGCCGAGGTGAAAATCGGAGGCGAAGTAGACGCGTTGGCCCGGCGTCAAGGCTAGCGGCGGCAGCTCGGTCAGGATTTTAGGCGTCATCTTCCAGCAGAAATACGCTGAGACGGCGCGGCCCGTGGGCACCCAGCACGAGGGTTTTTTCAATGTCGGCCGTGCGGCTCGGGCCGGTAGTGAGCGAAAGCATGGACGGCAACCGGTCGCTATAACGCGCCTTCACCTGACGTAGCGCATCGTCAATTTCGGCTACCACCTGGCTAGGCCGGGCCAGCACGAGGTGCTGGTCGGGGTAAATGCTGAGCCGCCGCCCGCTGGCCGTAGCAGGCGCCACCACGATGCTGCCCGTGCGCGCCACCAGTGCCTCACAGCTTGTGAGGCCCACGGCCGCTAGGGCCCGAAAATCAGTCTCGGTGTCCTGAAAGGGTACTTGGGCCGCCGCAAGTTGGGCCTGCATGGCCGGCTCCCACACGTAAAACTGCTGCCCTGCCGGCAGGCGCTCGGCTAGCCAGGTGCGCAGCTTATCCCCTAGCTGGGACAGGGTTTCGCAGTAAAATAACTCGCCTCCGATGCGTTGAAAGTTTTCGGCAAACGTTACGGCCAGGTCGGCAGCGGGCAGCGGTGGGTGCACCGGAGCCACCCAGTCGGGCACGGGTGGGGCGGGCGCCGGCCCAGCCGCCAGCGCCGTGCGGATGCGGCCAAGCAGTTGTTCGCGGGGAGAAAGCATATGACAAAGGTAGCGGACATAAAAAAGGCCAGCCTCGCGGCTGGCCTTTCAAGGTGTCGGCTCGGCGAGCTGGCACTTTATTATACTGCCTCCGGCTCGTTGAGGCCGGGCAGGTGCGGCTCGGGAGTATCCTGGCCCAGCGGCAGGCCGGGGTGCTCCTGCTTCAGGTCGCTAAGGGTTTCGGAGCGGTCGGTGCCGGCCATGTGCGCCTGGTAGGTAGTTTGCTCGGCGAAGGGGCGCTTGCCTACGAGGCGCTCCAAGTCGTCTTGCAGCAGTACTTCCTTCTCCAGCAGCTCTTTGGCTACCACTTCCAGCTCGTGGCGGCGCTCCGTCAACAGCTCTTTAGTACGGATATAAGCCTGGTCGATGATGTGGCGAATTTCTTCGTCCATGAGCTGCGCCGTGGCTTCTGAGTAAGGCTTCGAGAAGCCATACTCATTCTGGCCCTTCGAGTCGTAGTATGACACGTTGCCCAGCTTCGCATTCATGCCGTAGATGGCCACCATCGATTGGGCCGTTTTGGTAATGCGCTCGAGGTCGCTGAGGGCGCCGGTCGAGATTTTACCAAACACAATTTCTTCGGCAGCACGGCCGCCCAGGGTCATGCACATTTCGTCGGTCATCTGCTCCACGTTGTAGAGGAACTGCTCGCGGGGCAGGTACTGCGCATAGCCTAGCGCGGCCACGCCGCGGGGCACAATGCTCACCTTCACCAGCGGGTCGGCGTGCTCCAGGAACCAGCCAGCAATAGCGTGGCCCGCCTCGTGGTAGGCCACAATGCGCTTTTCCTGGGGGCTGATAATCTTGTTCTTTTTCTCCAGGCCACCAATTACGCGGTCGATAGCGTCGGTGAAGTCCTGGTTGGTAATGAACTTCTTATCACGACGGGCTGCGATAAGCGCGGCCTCGTTGCAGACGTTCGCAATTTCGGCACCGGCAAAGCCCGGCGTTTGGGCCGACAGCTTCTTGGCGTCCACATCGGGGCCTAGCGTGAGCGGCTTGAGGTGCACGTTGAAAATCTGCGTGCGACCGTTGATGTCGGGCTTGTCGATGCTAATCTGACGGTCGAAGCGGCCGGGGCGCAGCAGGGCCGAGTCCAGCGTATCGGGCCGGTTGGTAGCGGCCAAAATGATAACGCCAGAGTCGGTGCCGAAGCCGTCCATCTCTACCAGCAGCGAGTTCAGGGTGTTTTCGCGCTCGTCGTTGCCGCCGGGCATCGAGCCCTTGCTGCGCGAGCGGCCCACGGCGTCAATCTCGTCGATAAAGATGATGCAGGGCGCTTTGGCCTTGGCTTGCTTGAAGAGGTCGCGCACACGGGCTGCTCCCACACCTACAAACATCTCCACGAAGTCGGAGCCCGAGAGCGAGAAGAATGGCACATCGGCCTCACCAGCTACCGCCTTGGCTAGCAGAGTTTTGCCGGTGCCAGGAGGGCCTACCAGCAGCGCGCCTTTCGGGATTTTACCACCCAGAATAGTGAACTTGCTCGGGTTCTTCAGGAACTCGACAATCTCCTGCACTTCTTCCTTGGCTTCTTCTAGGCCAGCCACGTCCTTAAACGTAACTTTCACTTTATCACCACCTTCGAAAAGGGCAGCGCGGCTCTTGCCAATGTTGAAAATCTGGCCACCGGGGCCGCCCGCGCTGCTCATGCGGCGCATGAGGAACACAAACAGGATGATGCTCAGAATAATAAGCCCGTAGCTGCTGATGATTTCGCCAATACTCACTCGGTCTACCGGCTCTAGCTGCAAGCGCTGCTCGCGGGGCTTGTCGGTCTGCAGCTTATCGAGCTGCTCCTGAAAGTACTTAGCGTCGAAAATCGGGAAGGAATACTGCGCGCCGCGGTCAGCAAAGGGGCCGCGGCGGGCCGCCAGCTCCTTGGCATACTCGGGCTTTTGCAAGGCGGCCTGGGTCAGGCCTACTTCCACGGTGCGGGTGCTGTTTACCAGCGCCACATCGTGGACATCGCCAGCGGCGAGCATTTGCTCAAACCGCTGCTGATTGATTTTAATAGTAGATGTCTGGCTATTAAACCAGAGCATCCCCAAGAATAGCACCAGCAACCCCGCCATCACCCACAGCTGCACACCCGGCCGGGGCGTAGGGTTGGGCAGCGTCGGCTTGCGGCGTTTGGTGGGCGTCGTATCAGACATAAAAATTTAACTTAATTGTAATTGACTCTTACGCAACCGCGCCGCTAGGGTGTTGTTGGCGGTGCCCTGTGGAAGACGCAGGCGCCGGCCAAATACTTTAGTGGCGGGCCACGTCGGCGGTGTCTTCAATATGAGTAATCTCGGCGTCGCCCCACAATTCCTCCAGCGCGTAAAACTGCCGGCGGTCGCGCAGGAAAACGTGCACTACCACATCCACGTAATCCAACAATACCCACTCGCGATTGGTGCGGCCTTCGCTCTGCCAAGGCGCCTGGCCGGTCACTTTTTCTACTTCTTCTTCAACCGAACGAGCTAAGGCATCGAGCTGGGTATCGGACGAGGCCGAGCAGATAATGAAGTAGTCGGCCACTGCGTTTTTCAATTCCTTCAGGTTCATCACCACAATGTCCTGTCCTTTGCGGTCTTGCAGGCCGCGCACGGCTACGTCTGCCAATGTGTCCGAATCCTGTCGAACCAAGGTGCTCTTCATAGAGTAAGTTTACGTTGTTTACTAGCTAATATACGACTGCTAACCTCCGTGGTCATCAGCCCAACTACCTTATTTACCGGCCAGCAGCTCATTTGGCTGCCCGCCTGTGCTTCTACTAACTCGGAAGCGCAGCAACTGTTGCGCGAAAACCGGGCCAGCGAGGGCTGTACCGTCATAACGGACGACCAATTTGCTGGCCGCGGCCAGCGTGGCAACCAGTGGCTGGCCGCGCCGGGCGAAAACCTGACGCTATCCATCATCTGGCTGCCCACTTTTTTGGAGGCCAGCCAGCAGTTTTTGCTGAGCCAGGCCGTAGCGCTCGGCATCTACGACTGGGCCGAGCTGCTGCTAGGGGCCTCGCCGATGCTGCGCCTGAAGTGGCCCAACGACTTGTATTTCGGCACGCAGAAACTGGGGGGAATTCTTATTGAGAACAGCCTAAGTGGGGCAAAAATTCAGTCCAGCATCGTCGGAATTGGACTTAATGTAAACCAGCGGCACTTTACTCTGCCCACGGCTACATCGCTGGGGGCGCTTACCGGCCGCTACTTCCAGCGCGAGGAGCTGGCCGCCCGCCTGCTCGAATGCCTGGAAAAGCGCTACCTGCAGCTGCGCGCCGGCCGCCTACGCGAGCTGCGCCAAAGCTACCTGGCGGCCCTCTACCGTTACCAGGAGTGGCACGACTACGAGGTGGCCGGCCGCCGCGTGCGCGGCCAGATAGTGGGCGTGGAGCCCGATGGGCGGCTAGCCCTGCGCATCGGCGACGAGGTACAGCACTTTGGCTTGCAAGAGGTTAAGCATGTCTAAGGTAGCGCGGAGCCTGCTGGGGCTGGGGCTACTCATCGGGCTAGCCCTGCTGGCCGACCGCATTTGGCCGCTGCCGCCCGCGCCGCAGTACTCGCCCCTGGTGCTGGCCCAGGATGGCACCGTGCTGCACGCCTACCTCAACCCCACCCAGAAGTGGCGGATGAAAACCGAGCTGGCCGAGATTACCCCCGCGCTCCAAACCGCCATTATTGAGAAGGAGGACCGGTACTTTCGCTACCACTTTGGGGTGAACCCCCTAGCAATAGTGCAGGCAGCGGGGCGCAACCTGCTGGGCCAGGGCCGCACTACCGGGGCCAGTACCATCACCATGCAGGTGGCCCGGCTGCTCGAGCCTAAGGAGCGCACGCTGGGCAACAAGCTGCGCGAAATGCTGCGCGCCATGCAGCTGGAGGCGCATTTGAGCAAGGCCGAGATTTTGCAGCTCTACCTCAACCTAGTGCCCTATGGCTCTAATATTGAGGGCGTGAAATCGGCAGCGCTGCTGTATTTCCAGCAGCCGCCCGATTACCTGTCGCTGGCCCAAACCGTGACCCTGGCCATCATCCCAAACCGGCCGGGCGGGCTGGTTTTGGGGAAAAATAATGCGCAGATTTTGCAGGAGCGCAACCGCTGGCTAGCCTACTTCCAGCACCAAAAGCTCTTCCCGGCTCAGGATATCGCAGATGCGCTGCTTGAGCCGCTCGATGCCAGGCGGCACCCCGCCCCTACCCTGGCGCCGCACCTGGCGCGGCGGCTAGTGCTGGCTAGGCCCGGCGTTGCACTCATTCATAGCACGTTGCGCCCGGCCGCCCAAGCCAAGGCCGAAGACCTGGCCCGCAACTACGTGCGCAGACTCGCTACGCAAGGCATTTCGCAGGCTGCCGTGCTGGTTGTGAACAACCAGACCCACACCGTGGAGGCCTACGTGGGCTCCATTGATTTTCAAGACCCTAGCGCGCAGGGACAGGTAGATGGCGTGCGCGCCGTGCGCTCGCCGGGCTCTACGCTCAAGCCGCTGCTGTATGGGCTAGCCCTCGACCGCGGCCTGGTGACGCCCAAGATGGTACTGCCCGACGTGCCCACCAACTTCCAGGGCTTTCGGCCCGAAAACTTTGATAAGCACTGCCAGGGCGAGGTGACCATGGAACGCGCGCTCACCTATTCGCTCAACATTCCGGCCGTGCAGGTTTTATCGGAAGTCGGCATTGATAAGTTCACGGGAACCCTGCGGCAGGCGGGCTTTCAGCAGGTGGCGCACGATGCGTCCCGGCTGGGCCTGAGCACCATACTGGGTGGCTGCGGGGCTAGCCTCGAAGAACTGACGGGCTTGTACAGTGCCCTGGCTAATGAGGGGCATTACGCGCCGCTAGCCCTGACCTCCCCACCGGGCGCACCCGTCAAAAAGCCGCTGCTTTCTCCGGCGGCCGCCTACCTTATCACCGATATCCTGGCGCAGCGCACGCGGCCCGACCTGCCCGTAGATGCCGCCGCTAGCCGCCACCTGCCGCGCATAGCCTGGAAAACCGGCACCAGCTATGGCCGCCGCGATGCCTGGAGCATTGGCTACAACCGCCAGTACACCATCGGGGTATGGGTGGGCAATTTCAACGGCCAGGGCAGCCCGGCGCTCACCGGCGCCGACGTGGCCTCGCCGCTGTTGTTCGATTTATTTAACTCACTGGCTTATAATGGCAAAGCTGAATGGTTCGCGCCACCAGCTAGCCTCGATTTTCGACTTGTCTGCACCGAAACCGGGCTCGTGCCGGACGAGAATTGCCCTAATCAGCTTATCGATTATTACCTGCCAGGCGCGTCGGGCAGCCAGCGCTGCCAGCACATGCGCGAGGTGCTGGTTTCGGCCGATGGCCAGGCCAGCTACTGCCGGGCCTGCGTGCCCGCCAGCGGCTACCGGCGCGAACTCTTTCCTAACCTGCGGCCCGAAGTGCTGGCTTTCCGCGAAAGCCAGGGGCTGCCCACGCGCCGCCAGCCGCCCCACAACCCTTCCTGCCGCCTCGTGCATAGCGGCGACGCAACCGGCGCCGACGCCGCGCCGCTGCTCGCCATTACCTCGCCCGCTGCCCACGCCGAGTACGTGCTCACTGCCAGCGAAAAGCAACAACTGCTGCTGAGCTGCGCCGCCGCTGGCGAGGTGCGCCAAGTATACTGGTACGTAAACGACCGGTTTTATAAAGCCGCGCCGGCTACCGCTAGGGTCTTCTTCCGCCCGCCACCCGGCGAGGTCAAAATATCGTGCGCCGACGACCACGGCCGCACCGTAGATGTGCGTGTGCTGGTGCGGGAACTGTAGTGCCCGCACCAGCCCCTGTCGCTTGCAGTGTCTGCGCTAGGGCATGGTCATGATGGCGGCCATCGTTTCGAGGCCATCCCAGAGGTTGCCGAGCCGAATATTCTCATTCTCGGCGTGCTGGTTGTTGTCGTAGTTGGCTACGGGCACGGTGATAGTGGGCGTATTGAGCACTTCCTTAAATACATACAGTGGCAGGCTGCCGCCCGACGTGGGCAGCAGCACCACGGGTTGCGCCACCGTAGTTTGCACTGCCTGCACTACCTGGCGGGCCAGTGGCAGGTCCATGGGCGTGCGCTGGGCGTTGTAGCCAGTGGCGGGCACCACCCGTACAAGGTGCGGGTAGCGCGCCCGCTCGGCATCGGTGGGCTCGGCGTGGGTCACGAAGAAACCTTGACGCTGAATGTGGCGCACTACTTTGGCAATCTGACGCTGGTAGTCGTTGCCGAGCACCAGGCGCAGGTCGAGCACGGCCTCGGCAGTAGTCGGGATGACGTTGGCCGCCTGCGGGCCTACGTTGGCACTACGCATACCGTTGATATTCAGCGAAGGCTGATTAATGAGCTCGCTCAGCGACTGGCCCTGGCCGTCGGCGCGGGCAAAGCCCAGCTCCCGCCGAATGTCGTCGTCAATGTTGGGGATGCGTGCCAGGGCGGACTGCTCGCTAGCGGTGAGCGGCACCACGTCGTCGTAAAAACCCGCAACGGTGACGCGGCCGGTACTATCCTTCATCGAGCCGAGCAGGCGGGCTAGCGCCATGGCCGGGTTGGGGGCCCAGTTGCCGTAGTGGCCGCTGTGCAGTGGGCGCCGGGGCCCATACACGGTGAGCGCCACATTCACATCGCCTCGCGCCCCAAATACCACCTGCTTGCGCCCCGACTGGTGCACCGGCCCATCGCAGATAAGCCAGAGGTCGGCCTTGAGCAAGTCGCGATGCCGGGCTAGCAGCTCGCCCAGATGCGGGGAGCCGGCTTCTTCTTCGCCTTCAAAGAAAAACTTAAGGTTAGCAGTAGGCTTCACGCCGCTTTGGGCCAGCGCCTGGTAGCCCGAAATAATGGCCATCACGCCGGCCTTGTCGTCAGAGCTGCCCCGCGCATAAATCCGCCAGTCGGGGTTGAGCGGTGTGCCCGGCGCAGGCTGGGGCAGCAGCTTGCCGCCGCTAGCCAGCGAGCCACTCGCCAGGGTGGGCACAAACGGGCTCAGCCCGGGCGCCCACTGCGCCGGATTTACGGGCTGGCCATCGTAGTGGGCATAAAAGACGAGCGTGCGCGTGGCATCCGGCACGCGCACTTCGCCATACACGGCGGGGGCCACGCCGGGCGTGGCAGCCGGCAGCAGCTGCACCTGCCCAATGCCCCGGTGGCGCATCATGTCGGCAATAGTGCGGGCCGTCCGGCGCTGGCCCGCCGTATCGGCCGCCACATTTGGGATGGCCAGCAGCTGCGTATAGTCGGCCAGCAGTTCGTGCTCATGGCGCTGGCGGTACTGGCGCACTTTAGTCAACACGGTAGCAGGCGAAGTGGCCGCGAGCAGCCCGGCGGCCAGCACCGGCAGCAGCCCCCCTAGTAAATAGCGTTTCTTCATGCCCCAAGTAAGGGCTAAATTCATGTACTGCCCCTACTCACTCGGCTTTAAGCGCAGCCCCAGTCAGTTAAAAAAGCCGCTCCTGGCGGAAGCGGCGTTTTAGCTCGTGCTTCACAGATGATGATACATCAATTTTTAGGATACTCCTCGCCATCCAGCACCGGGGCCATATCCTGCTCCTCAGCCTCGGTGAAAAGCCGCGAGCGGATAAGAAACCGCACGCCCAGCGGAATTTCGAGCGAGAAGCTGGCGCCCCGGCCCTTCACCACATCTACCGTGAGCTGCGTGTGTTTCCAGTACTGGAATTGACTGGCCGTCATAAAGAAGTCGCAGCTGTGAATCTGGCCCAGCCACACATCATTAGCCCCCACCCGAAACTCGCCCTTGGTGAAGCACATGGGCGAAGAGCCATCGCAGCAGCCGCCGCTCTGGTGAAACATGAGTGGGCCATGCTCGTCGCGAAGCAGGTCGATGGTGGCATCAGCGACTTGGGTGCTGAGAACGCGGGGAGTAGGCATTAAAAAACGAATTAGCAGTTGATAATCAACGCAAGGACGTCATGCTGCACGAAGTGAAGCGTCTCTACCGTATCGCCCAGCGATTGGTTCACACCCGGTAGAGATGCTTCGCGTTGCGCAGCATGACGTCCTTATTTCATCGCATCAGCTAGTCAGGCCGAAGCTTAAAAGAAGCCTAGCGGCTTCACGCTGTAGCTGATGAGCATGTTCTTGTTCTGGCGGTAGTGCGCGAGCATCATCTTGTGGTTTTCGCGCCCAAAGCCCGAAGCTTTGTAGCCGCCGAAGGGCGCGCCAGCCGGGTAGTCGTGGTAGCAGTTGACCCACACGCGGCCAGCCTGAATAGCGCGCGGCACCTCGTAGAGTTCGTGCGCATCGCGGGTCCACACGCCGGCGCCGAGGCCGTAGAGCGTGTCGTTGGCAATTTCGATGGCTTCTTCTACCGTTTTGAACGTCGTGACGGACACCACCGGCCCGAAAATCTCCTCCTGGAAAATGCGCATCTTGTTGTGGCCCCGGAACATGGTGGGCTGAATGTAGTAGCCCTCCCCTAGCGCGCCATCGGGTTGCGAATAGGCCTCGCCGCCTACCAGGACTTCGGCGCCTTCGGCCTTGCCAATTTCGAGGTAGCTCAGGATTTTCTCGTACTGGTCGTTCGAGGCCTGGGCACCCATCATGGTTTCCATGTCGAGCGGGTTGCCGAGCTTGATGGCTTTCACGCGGGCAATGACCCTAGCGATAAACTCGTCGTAGATGTCTTCGTGGACAAGCATGCGCGAGGGGCAGGTGCAGATTTCGCCCTGGTTCAAGGCAAACATTACCGCGCCTTCAATGGCCTTGTCGAGGAAGTCGTCGTCGGCATCCAGCACGCTCTTAAAGAAGATGTTGGGCGACTTACCCCCTAGCTCCATGGTCACCGGAATGAGGTTTTCGGCCGCGTACTGCATGATGAGGCGGCCGGTGGTCGTCTCGCCCGTGAAGCTGGCTTTGTTGATGCGCGGCGACGAGGCCAGCGGCTTGCCGGCTTCGAGGCCGAAGCCGTTTACCACGTTCACCACGCCGGCCGGAATAAGGTCTTCGAGCAGCTCCATCAGCACCATGATGCTGGCGGGGGTTTGCTCGGCGGGCTTCATCACCACGGTGCAGCCGGCAGCCATGGCGGGGGCCAGCTTCCAGGTGGCCATCAGCAGCGGGAAGTTCCAGGGAATAATCTGGCCAATGACCCCTAGCGGCTCGTTGATATTTAGCGATACCGTGCTGGCGTTCAACTCGGTAGCATTCCCTTCTTCGGCCCTGATAACGCTGGCGAAGTAGCGGAAATGGTCTACTACCAGCGGCAAGTCGGCGTAGGTCGTTTCGCGGATGGCCTTGCCGTTTTCCACGCACTCCACGGCAGCCAGCATGGGCAGGTTTTCCTCGATGCGGTTGGCAATTTTGTTGAGGATGTTGCTGCGCTCGGTGGCCGAGGTTTTGCCCCAGGTTTTGAAGGCTTCGTGGGCCGCATCGAGCGCAAGGTCGATGTCTTCCTTCGTAGAACGGGCTACTTTGGTGAAGTTCTTGCCGTCGATGGGCGACGGGTTGTCAAAATACTGCCCCTTGACCGGGGCCACCCATTTGCCACCAATGAAGTTGTCGTAGTGCGACTTAAACTGGGGCCGGGCCACCAGCGTGGTGGGTGCTTCAAGCGTTTCTGCCATGGCGGAAGGTAAAATTTAGCTAGGTGGGAGAACACGACAAAGGTGGTTTTTCAAGTAGCTGTTGAGGTTGTGGTATTGTCGCAAAAAATACCGACATTGTCGCAACTTGCAGAAGTAAGCCCTCACTCAGCCTCTCATGCCCACCCGCGTTCATTTGCCCGCCGCCGTGCCCACACTGGCGCCAAGCCGGCTGCATTCGCTGGTCGAAAACCGCACCGTTTTTGCCCTCGACGCCTTTGAGCTGAATATTTTTGAGACGCACCAGGCGGCGCATCGCGTACCCTTGCGCCTCGACGGGCTAGCCCTCACCACCATGCTGCGGGGCAAGAAAGTGATGCACCTGCCCGACCGCCCGGCCTTCGACTACCTGCCCGGCGAAACGGTAGTGGTGGGCGAGGACGAGCTGATGGAAATAGACTTTCCGGAGGCCTGCCTGTGCCAGCCCACCCAGTGCCTGGCCGTAGCCATTGCGCCTGATACCATCCGCCAAACCGTTGACTTACTGAACGAACGCTACCCGCGCGCCGAAACGCACACGCCCTGGGCGCTGGCCGGCCCGGAGTACGCCCACCTCACCAATACCCCCGAGCTGACGGGCACGCTGGAGCGCCTGGTGGCCGTGTCGCGCACTACGGATACGGCAAAAGACGTGCTGGCCGGCTTCACCCTGCAAGAGCTGCTGGTGCGCCTGATGCAAACCCAGGCCCGCGAGCTGATTTTTCACGACTACGCCCGGCACCTCACCACGCACCGCTTCGCGGCAGTGGTGCAGTATATAAAAGAGCACCTGGCCGAAAACCTGTCGGTAGACAAGCTTAGCGCCCTGGCTTGCATGAGCAAGGCCACGTTTTTCCGGCTGTTCAAGCGCGAGTTTGGCCTGACGCCCGTCGAGTACATCGTGCGCGAGCGCCTGGCCGAGGCCAAGCGCCTGCTGCGCCAGCCGCTACTAAGCGTGGCCGAGGTGTGCCTGCGCGCCGGCTTTAATAACCTGTCGTACTTCCAAGCTCTATTTAAAAAGCACGAGGGGCTGACGCCCGGCGCTTATAAAAAGCAGTAAGCACGTGGTGCGCTCACGAATAAGTCACGGCCGTTACCTCTACTTCTTCGGGCTGCGGCCCTAGCGTGAGGGTGAGCACCTGCCCCAGCCGGGCGCCCTGCACGGCCCGCGCAATGGGCGCCACAAAAGCCACTTTACCCTCTTTGACCGAGGCCTCATCGACGCCCACAATGGTAAATGTGCGTTCGAAACCAACCTTGCCGCCCTGGCGGGTGCGCAGCGTCACGGTAGCGCCAAAGCGCACCTCGCCGGGCGGCTGGGCGGCGGGGTCGATGACTTTGGCGCTGGCAATGCGCTCGGCTAGCAGCGCCAAGCGGCCATTTAATAAGGAAAGCTGGTGGCTGCGGTCAGTGTCGTTGCCGGTGCGGTTGGTTTCGGTGGCGCTACGCTCGGCTTCCAGGGTGGCTAGCTCGGCGCGCAGCTGGGCCAGGCCATTGGGCGTGACGTAGTTGGGCGAGCCAGGCGGCAGCGCGGCGCGCGGCGGCACAATGGGCGGCGCCTGGGCATCGTCTTCTTTTACAAATCCTCGGCTCATGGCTGGCTGAACGCAGACCGGGCGGCCGGGTTGCGGCGGGCGCAACCTTCGGCCGCTGTACCGGGTTCTACCACCCTATGCCTACTGTATTGCCCCCCTCACTAGCCCCCGGCCCGGCCACCAAGCCCCGGCTCGATACCGCGCTAGTGTGGCTCATGGCCCTCACCTGCGGACTGGTGGTGGCCAATATTTACTATAACCAACCGCTGCTGGCCGCTATCGGCCGCACCTTTCACGTGTCCGACAGCCGGGCCAGCCTCATTGCCACCGCCACCCAGGTGGGCTACACGCTGGGCATGCTGCTGGTAGTACCACTGGGCGATATGCTGGAGCGCAAGCGCCTTATCCTCTGGATGATACTTGGCGCGGCGGGCTGCCTGGGCGCGGCGGCGCTCGCACCCAGCTTTCCTATGCTGGCGGGGGCTAGCGTCCTGCTAGGTATCTGCTCGGCGGTGCCGCAGCTGCTGCTGCCTATGGCTGCCCACCTGGCTCCCGAGGCCGACCGGGGCCGTATCGTGGGCCGTATCATGAGTGGCCTGCTCATCGGCATTTTGCTTTCGCGCACCGTGAGCGGCTTCGTGGGCGCGCACTTGGGCTGGCGCGTGGTGTTTGAAGGAGCAGCAGCCCTAATGCTGGCCCTGGCCGCCCTGCTGGCCTGGCGACTACCTCAGGACCAGCCGCATTTTACAGGCACCTACGCCTCGCTGATGCGCTCGCTCGGCACGCTGGTGCGCGAGCTGCCGGCTCTGCGACGCTCGGCACTGGTGGGCGCCAGCATCTTTGCCGCCTTCAGCGTGTTCTGGACTACCCTGACCTTTTACCTCGAAAGCCCGGCTTACCACTATGGCAGCGACGTAGCCGGCTTTTTTGGCCTTGTTGGGGCGATGGGCGCACTGGCCGCACCGCTGGCCGGTGGCTTGGCCGACCGGCGCGGACCGCGCTATGCCATTACGGCGGGCATAGCGCTGGCGCTGGCGGCGTACCTGCTGCTGGGGCTAGCGGGCGGCTGGCTGGCTGGACTAGTGTTAGGGGTTATTTTGCTCGATGTAGGCGTGCAATCGGCCCACATCTCCAACCAGACGCTCGTGTTTTCGCTACGGCCCGAGGCGCGCAGCCGCCTCAACACGGTGTATATGACCGGCTACTTCACGGGCGGCTCGCTCGGCTCGCTGGCCGGTGGCTGGACCTGGATGCACTTTGGCTGGCCCGGCGTGTGCGTGCTGGGCGGCCTTTTTATGGCCCTGGCGCTGGCCATTCACCGCAGCTACGGCTCCCCGGCGGCAGTGCCTACCACGGGAGCCTGACAGCCGCTCGAAAGAATCAGGTAGTTACTCTCTCATCCAGGCCGGTATGCGCGGGGGTAGTGTGCACATAGTCAAACAGGCGGTCGAGCAGTGAGGTAGACAGCTGGGGCAGCAAGGGCAACAAAAAATCGGGCGATGACGTGTCGACGTGCCCGAGCAAGGCCGACAGGTCGGAGTGGCAGGTGGCCCGGAAGCCCATGCGCCACTCGGCAAAGCGCCGCTTGGCCAGCGGCCCGCTCAGCAGCAGCACGCAGCCCGTGTGGCGCGCATCCTGGCTGATGCGTTGGTACAATGCCAGCACTTCGGCCTGCCGCCCTTCCAGCACTTGCAGAAAACGCCCCTCGGGAGAATAAAGCAGCAAGCCGGTCAGGTCGTGCCGGGTATTGTAGTCCCGCGAGGCTTGGAGCAGGGCTAGCAGGTCAGGCTCTGTAACCGGCTGACTAGCGCGGCTTTCGTAGATGAGGTGAAATAGCGGCATCGGCTAGAGAACGAAATTGCTGCCTAAGATAGCGAGCGGCGCGGCTGTTGCGGGTAGCGGTGTGGCACTGACCAGCCCTAGCTCAACCGCTCGAAGCACGTGCGCAGGCTGGTGCGCCAGTGCGGAATAGCGACCCCCAGCGCCTGTTTTACCTTGGTCTTATCCAGCACCGAATAAGCCGGCCGGGTAGCCTTGGTAGGGTACTCGGCCGTGCGGATGGGGATGGTTTTCACTGGTAGGCCGCTCAGCTCGAAGATGGCCGTAGCAAAGTCGTACCACGAGGTTAGCCCCTCATTGCTGTAGTGGTAAAGCCCGTAGGCTTGGCTCTGGCTTTCAATAATGTGTAGAATGCAGCCGGCCAGGTCGATGGCATAGCAGGGAGTGCCTACTTGGTCCCAGACAATGCGCAGCTCGTCACGCTCGCGACCCAGCTTAAGCATGGTTTTCACGAAGTTGCCCGCAAATTCGGAGTACAGCCAACTAGTGCGTATAATGAAATACTTAGGGGCTAGCCCCGGAATCACTTGTTCACCCTCTAGCTTGGTGAGGCCGTAAACGCTGATGGGCGTGGGCGCATCGGTTTCAACCAGCGGCTGATTGCCAGTGCCGGCAAATACAAAATCGGTGGAAATCTGAATGAGCGTAGTGCCAAACTCGCCGCACAGCCGAGCCAGGTTTTCCACGCCGTCGCGGTTTACCCGGCGAGCCAGGTCTACCTCGTCTTCGGCCTTATCAACGGCCGTGTAGGCAGCGCAGTTGATGATGTAGGCCGGGCGGTGCTGCTCGAACAAACTGCGTAGACCATTCGGGTTCAGAATATTAGCCTGCGCTTCGGGTGGAGAAATTAACCCGTTCAGGTTGCGCTCTTGCGCCACTTGCGTCAGGCACTGCCCAAGTTGGCCCGAGGCCCCAAAAACCAGCGTTGTATTTAGTGCAGTCATAAAATGGCCCTAGCAGGCGGCGTGTTATCTGGGCCGCAAGTTAAGCCGGGCCCGGCAGCGCGGGTGGCCCCGGTGGGCGCTTATTCTTAATAGGCTCGAAGCGGCGCTCGCGGGGCTGCTTCTCGCTCAGGTACTTCCAGTAGCGCTTCGGAATGTGGCGCTGGTGCAGCTTCAGGTTTTTCCGCTCCGGAATATTGACGTGGTCGAAGTACGCCTGCCACAAAATCTTGAATAGCGGCTCGCGCTCGTCGAGCACCGTGGCTGACACCTCGCCCCGGCGCGGGCTAGCCCCATCAGTTTCAAACTCTACAATGGTTGTCTGCACCAAATCGTAATACAGCCCGTAACGGCGCTTGCGGTCAAAAATGAGCCAGCGCTGGTCGGCGTAGCGCTTAGTGAAGTGGCTGGCAATGAGCGGCAACGTGTCAAAGTCGGGCTCGATAGTGGCATGAAACAAGCCATCTTGCGCCTTTTCGAAGCGCACGAAGGCCTCCATGCGGTGCTTCTCGCGGAACAGCTGCTGGGCCAGCCGCTGGCAGCGGCGCACGGTGGCATCGGCGTAGTTGTCGGAGATGTCGCGGCCCGCCCGCAGGGCCATATCGGCGTAGCGAAAAATGAGCAGCTCGCGCTCGGGGTCTTCGCTGAGAAAGACGTGGTAGAGCCGCGCCCGCGCCGGCTCAGGCATGAAGCGCAGCAGGCCTTCCCAGGTGCGCGTGGCCAGGGTTTCCTCAGTAGTGATGGCTACGGCTTGGGCAAACAGGCCGCCCTGCGCCGTGCCTTCTACCTGAATGCTGCTAGGGGCCGACTTGCGGTCGTACACCCGAAACAGTACCGTGAGCAAGCCCTCGAAGCTGCCGTCGTAGGTATAGTCGGCGGGCGGGTTGTGCAGCTCGGGCGCGGGTGGGCGGGCGGCCACCGGGCCCACGGCTGTGCTGGCCGCCGGGCGGCGAAGGGGAGTAAGTTGGCTCACGGTAATAGCTTATTAATCAACTGATGGCTGGCATATGCTTACTCAGAAATGCCCCGAGCAGGTCGTTTACTACCTCGGCTTCTTCCAGCTGCACCCAGTGGGTTGCGTCGGGGAAATAGTGTAGCTGCCCGCTTGTGCACTCCTGTAGGCTAAGCTGGGCTAGCCGGGCATCGAGAAAGGCATCGTGCTTGCCCCAGATAATCTGCACTGGCCCCCGAATGCGTGGCCACGTGCCGCTGGGCAGCCGCAGCGCGCGGTACCAGTTGAGCATGGCCGTGAGGGCGCCCGGCTGCGCCCAGGCTACCTTATAGCGCGCCACCTCGGCGGCGCTGAAGGTACCGGGCCGGCTCGTGCTTAGCAGCGCGCGCTCGCCAAAGCGCCAGTTGTGCCGCCGTATGAGGCGCTCGGGCAGCATAGGCAACTGGAAAAAGCCGATGTACCAGCTGCGCGCCAGCTGGCCAGGCACCCGCCAAAGGTTGGGCAGCACCACGGCCGGATGCGGTACGTTGATAATAGTAGTGCCAGCAATGCGCGGCGGGTAATGCGCCGCCAGGTACCAGGCTACTACCCCACCCCAGTCGTGGCCCACAATACTGGCTTGCTGGCAACCCGCCGCATCGAGCAGCCCCATAATATCGGCAGCCAGCGTGGGCAGCGCGTAGGCCTCAATACCCAAAGGCTTGTCGCTGAGGTTGTAGCCGCGCTGGTCGGGAGCCCACACGCGGTAGCCCGCGGCGGACAGGGCTAGCAGTTGTGCCCGCCAGCTAGCCCAGTACTCCGGGAAGCCGTGCAGCAGCACCACCAGGGGGCCGGTGGCCGGGCCAGCTTGCACCACGTGCAGGCGCAGGCCATTGGTGGGCACGTAGTGG
The DNA here is from genome assembly GCF_017571525.1 of Hymenobacter sp. BT559. Taxonomy (GTDB): domain Bacteria; phylum Bacteroidota; class Bacteroidia; order Cytophagales; family Hymenobacteraceae; genus Hymenobacter; species Hymenobacter ginsengisoli. Next base: position 62,978 of record NZ_JAGETY010000002.1, read on the forward strand.
TGCTCGAGCGGGTAGTTCATGCCCTGCTATACCCTGGCCGGCGGTCCAAAGGTTGCGGCCCAGCGTTAAGCCGCCACGCCGGGCTGAGGCTCATTGGCCAGCCGGGCGGCGCGGGCCGCATCGTGCACTTGGCGCACCAGGGGCAGCAGCTCAGAGATGCGGCAGCAGCACGAGAGGCGCGGAGCTTTGTCGAGGCTGCTAGCACCGGCACTCAGCTCCAGGGCTGGCTCGGCGGCGATAGAAAGAGGGGCCGACGCGTCGGCAATTGCGCGATGGGTGATTTTCATGAGTGAAAATAAACCAGTTAAGAATCCCGGCGCGAACACGACGGGCAACCTACCGGCAGCTATTGCGCTACCAGGGTATCGACGATGTAGGTATTAATGCCCACAAACTTGAGGTAGTACGTGCCGGCCTGGGTGGGCTGAAACGTGTAGGTAGTCTGCCCCGGCACGGCGGCAGTAGGGCACGAGCAATTGGTGTAATTAACGTTGACGCTAATGGCGCGCGTGTTGCCAGAGTTCTGCTCCGTGAGGTTGGCCAGGGTGCCGCAGCCGCCGGCCGGCAGGTAGCTGAGCGAGTAGGTAGCCGTCTGATTTACGGCAATGGTCTTGGGGCCGCTCACACTCGTGACAGGTGTGAGCAAGGTAGTGTTGCACGAATCAGGGCCCACATTGAGGCAGCTGGTGGCGCTGAGGGCAACAAAGGCAAGCAAGTAGTATTTCATGCGTAGAAGAGCCAACCGGCTCAAAAAAGGTTGACTCGAAGTACCAACTACTAGTCTGCCTCAACCAACTCTATTCGACACAAGGCCAGCCTGCGCCGCCCAATTCTCTAGCCAGCCTGGGCAAACAAATCCAATTGCTGCGTCACGAGGGCTGAGCGCGTGGCCTTGCCCCCAAATAATATTTGGCGGCGCACCTGCTGCTCGCTCAGCTCGCCCAGCCGGGTTGGGGCCATGCCACGAGCCGTGAGAAAGTGCTTGGCGCGCTTCATTACCACCCCAAACTGCGTGAGGTGCTCAGCCGTGAGCGAGGTAAAGCGCCGGGCCTGCACAATGCGCTCGGCCGAGCGGGCCCCCACGCCGGGAATGCGCAGTATCATAGCCCGGTCGGCTACGTTCACATCTACCGGAAAGAGGTGGCGGTTGCGCAGCGCCCAGGCAAGCTTGGGGTCAATTTCGAGGTCGAGGTAGGGGTGCGCGGGGTCAAGTATTTCGTCGGCTTCGAAGCCGTAGAAGCGCATTAGCCAGTCGGTCTGGTAGAGGCGATGCTCGCGCACCAGCGGCGGCTGGGTTACCTGCGGCAGGCGGGCGTCGTCGGTCACGGGCACATAGCCCGAGTAATAAACACGCTTCAGGCCATAGCCCTGGTACAGGCTGTCGGAGAGCTTGATAATCTGCAGGTCGTTCTCGTTGCTAGCCCCCACAATGAGCTGGGTGCTCTGCCCGGCTGTGGCAAACTGCGGCACTTTCTTAAACAGCGCTTTTTCCTCTTTATTCTGAATGATGCCGTCGCGAATCTGGCCCATCGGGGTGAGAATCTCGGCGTAGTTTTTTTCCGGCGCCAGGTTTTGGAGGGCTAGCTCAGAAGGCAGCTCGATGTTCACGCTCAGGCGGTCGGCATACAGGCCAGCTTCCTGAATGAGCTCGGGCGAAGCCCCGGGGATGGTCTTGACGTGGATGTAGCCGTTGAAATTGTGCTCGGTGCGCAGCTTTTTAATGATGCGCACCAGCCGCTCCATCGTGTAGTCGGGCGAGGAGAAAATACCGCTGCTCAGAAACAGCCCTTCGATGTAATTGCGACGGTAGAAGTTGATGGTCAAATCAACCACTTCCTCTACGGTGAAGGCGGCGCGCTTCACGTCGTTCGAGCGGCGCGACACGCAGTAGGCGCAGTCAAAAATGCAATGATTGGTGAGCAGGATTTTCAGCAAGCTCACGCAGCGGCCATCCTCAGTAAAGCTGTGGCAGATGCCCATGCCCTCGGCGTTGCCGAGGCCCTTCTGCTCGTTTTTGCGCTTGCCGCCGCTGCTGCTGCACGATACATCGTACTTGGCGGCGTCGGCTAAGATGCTTAGCTTTTCCTGAATGCGCTCGTTCATCGTAGCAGGGTGGTTTAGCGGGGGTAAAAGTAGGGCTAGCCACTGGTATTGGCAAGCTTTTGATAAGCTAATTTTTTTAGAAAAAGTTTCTTACCAGGTCTTCATTTACGGGCGCTCTACCTGGCAACTCATACACTAAACCTCCCTTAGCCGCCGTACCTTGCGCGTAGTGCTGCCGCGCCCAATGCTGTCTGTTTCTACTCGTCGCTTTCTTGTGTTGCTCAGCTGGCTACTGCTCGGCGGGCTAGCCTGTGTGCAGGCCCAGGTGCCGGCCTTCAGCCCGCGTATGGCCGTGCCGCCCGATTCGCTGAACGCCGCCGATGAGGCCGAAAGCCTGCCCACCGACTCGCTGGGCCGCCGCTTCGACGAGGCCCGCGTGCGCCTGAGCCTGGAGCGCTACACCCGGCGCAAGACTATTATGGGCAAGGCGCTACAGGCTTTTTTCAGGCTTACCAAGCCCCAGCAGGAAGACCATGGCCTCGATGCAGTGCTGCTCAACCGGCAGTTCGACCAGCACAACTTCAAGATTGTGCGCCGCGTCATCATCACGCCCTACGATGCCTTTGGGTATAGCCTAAACGACTCGCTGCGCCAGCCGCGCACGTTTCTGGAAAAGTCGGGCAATGCGCTGCATATCCGCACGGCGCGCTCACGCATCCGGCAGGTGCTGTTGTTTCGGCCCGGCCAGCCGCTGCTGCCCCAGGCTCTGGCCGAGAGCGAGCGCCTGCTGCGCCAAACCGACGAAATACTGGACGCCAGGGTGCTTGTAAATGAGCACACCGCCACTCGCGATAGCGTTGACATTCTGGTATATACCACCGACGTATTCAGCATCACGGCGGGCTACGAGCTGCGCGGGAGCCCTAACCAAGCCATTGTACAGCTCGGTGACCAGAACTTTCTGGGCCTGGGCCACCGCCTCGACAACCGCTATCAGTACGGCCGCGACCTGCCCCAGACCTGGGGCTATGAAGCCAACTACCGGGTGCCGTTTCGCAACTTCGTGTATGCTGAGGGACACTACTTTAATGAGTTTGAGTCGCACTCGGGCGGCATCTCGGTACGGCGCGATTTTTACTCCCCTAGCGCCCGCTGGGCCGGCGCCTTCACCGCCGATGCCAACAACCTGCGCATCGTGCTGCCCCGCGATGCGCCCCCGCTACCGGGCCAGGAGCCCAATTTTCGCATTCGCTCCTTCACCAGTCAGAGCCTGTGGGTAGGCCGGGCCTTCCGGCTGCGCTCCTACGACCTGGGGTACGAAAACCCCGGCCGCCTCATCGTATCGGCCAGCGTAGCCCACGAAAACCACACGACTAATCCCACCGCTACCCCCGAAACGCCGGCCGGCAGCCCCGACGACCGCACCCGCACCCTTATACTGGGCACGGTGGGCTACTCGGTGCGCCGCTATTATAAAGACAAGTACCTCTTTGGCTTTGGCCGCACCGAAGACGTGCCGGCCGGCACGCTGCTCAGCCTCACGGCCGGCCTCGAAAACAACCCCGTCGGGCCCCGCCGCTACCTCGATGCCCGCATTGCGGCGGCTGGCTACTCCGAGCGCCAGGGCTACCTCTACGGCAGCCTCGACTTTGGTACGTTTCAGCGCATTCAGGATGGCGGCTGGGAGCAGGGCCTTCTAGGCGGGCAGCTACTGTATTTTACGCGGCGCTACCGTATGGGCAACTACCAGAGTCGCCACTTGCTCACTACGCGCGTCACGGCGGGCTTCAACCGCTACCCGGCCGAGGTGCTGCTGTCGGGCATCAACTCCAACCCCGATGGCGTGCGCGGCTTCCAGCCCACTGGCCAGATACTGGCTACCAGCCGCTTACTGGCCAACTACGAGGGCACCGTATACACGCCCCTCTCGCTGCTGGGCTTCCGGGTAGCGCTGCTGGCCTTCGCCGATATGGCCATTGTGAATCAGCACATTGGCGGCGGCTCGCCCTTCGGCGGCGATGCGCCCTACACGGGCTTCGGGCTTGGCCTGCGCTTCCGCAACGAGCTCACAGTGCTGCGCACCTTCCAAATTTTGCTAGGCTACTACCCACGCGGCCAGCTCAACCCCAACGGCACGCGCCTCTTCGAGAGCAACCGCGACTCGTATCAGTTCTCCGATTTCAGTTTCGGGCAGCCTAGCGTGGTGCAGTACGGAGTGCAATAACGCTTGCTGGTTTAAACCGGCCGACGCAGTTTAAAAGTATTCCCATGACCCTCACGGAATCAGTCAGACGGCTGCAAGCCGTCCGGTTGACGGCAAGAAAGACGTTAGCCTCACCAGCCCGCTCAACTACTCGGTCGGGCGCTGGCAGCCCAATTTTATAATCTTTACAGGCATCTTTCTAAACCGCTGTTCAACTCACAGTTGAAACTCAATTGGCATGGTGCACACCACCCGCACGGCTTGCCCATTCTGGTAGCCAGGCTTCCAGGGGGGCATGAGCCACACCAGGCGCAAAGCCTCCTCATTTAGACCGTTACCGGGGCCCCGCATCACCGATGCATCGGTGATTTTACCAGCTGCGCTTAGGACGAAACGTATATAAACCTTACCCGTCGTCTTCTGCTGCCGCGCGCCCTCAGGGTAGTGCATGTTCTTTGCCATATAGGCGCCTAGCGCTGCATCGCCGCCCGTAAACTGCGGCCGCACTTCAGGATTGATAAAGATTGAATCGGGCTTAAAAGCCGCTACAGTGGCTTTTAAGCTACCATTGCCCCCGCTCGGCGTGGTGTTAGGGGCTGCTATAGCAGCTAGGCTAGGCCGCCCTCCGGCTTGCGCGGCCACCGTATACGGAAGCCCTAAACTCATTGCTACTAAGCCCCAAGCGTATCGTGTACTCATAAACACTTCTGTGGAATATATGACGAATAGTAGAACTCCTGCTACTCAAATTTACGACGCTCGCACGACTACTTAATGTTATTTTTCCGCTATCGGCACCGATTCCTCAAATTATACCATAATTTCTCTGTTTCGGATTGCTTTTGCCTGGGGCTCTACCCTGGCCCTACCTTCGTCTTCTTACTTAGTGCGCTTGCCGCCCCTATTCTATGCGCCTCGGCGACTTTAACGACCTCGAAATAGCCCGCGAAGTCAGCATCGGCCTCTACCTTACCAGCGACGATGGCGACCTGCTGCTACCCGAGAAGTACCGCCCCGTAGGCGCGCACGTGGGCGATGTGATTCGGGTATTTGTGTATCGCGACTCTGAAGACCGCCTCATTGCCACCACCTTAGAGCCGCTGGCGGTGGTTGATAGCTTTGCCGCGCTCACCGTGCGCGATGTGAGTGCGGCCGGCGCTTTCCTCGACTGGGGGCTCGAAAAAGACCTGCTGCTGCCCCATCGCAACCAGCGCCAAGCCGTGCGCGTGGGCGAGCGCGTGCTCGTATACGTGTACCTCGACGAGGCTAGCGACCGGCTCGTAGCCTCGGCCAAGTGGCAGCAGTTTCTCAGCCCCGAGCCGTTTGGCGGCGCGGTGGGTGAGGCCGTGCAAGTGCTGGTAGCCGAAGAAACCCCGCTAGGGTACTCTGTCGTTGTGAATGGCACACACCTGGGCTTACTCTATCATAATGAGGTATTCCGTCCGCTGCGCGTGGGCGAGCTGCTGCCCGGCCACCTGCGCCAGATTCGGCCCGACGGCAAGCTCGATGTGCGCCTCGGCCAGGCTGGCTACGATGAGGTCGAAACGGCTGCCAATCTCGTGCTGGCCGCCCTCAAGCAGCGCCCCGACGGCCGCCTGCCTCTCGGCGATAAAAGCTTGGCCGACGACGTATACCGCCGCCTGGGCATGAGCAAAAAGATTTTCAAAAAAGCGCTAGGGTCGCTCTACAAGCAGGGCCTCGTGGTACTCGCCCCTGAAGAAACCCGCCTGGCTAGCCCCGAATAGCTTCTGGCTGCTTTCGCGTTTTTGCGTGGAGGTCGGCAAGAAATCCACCCAAAAATTTGCTTTTTCAAAAAAGCGTCGTTCCTTTGCCCCCGCAAACCGACTCAATCTCATGTCTTTCTTCGCAACCGTTTCGCAAAGCTGGTGGCACTCAACCTTCCCAAGAGGCTGAGCATTAGGCATTATAGTTGGTTGAACCCCTAGAGATTCTCCAAGCCCGCTGCTCACCGCAGCGGGCTTTTTTATTGTCTTCGTCTTTCGTTTTTCTTAGCCATGCCGGTTGCTACCGCCACTTCTTCCGCTACCATCGTTCATAGCCGCCACCGCCGGTTGCTGGCCGATACACTCACGCCGGTGAGCCTCTACCTGCGCCTGCGCGACCAGTTTGTGGGCACGCTGCTACTCGAAAGTTCTGACTACCACGGCAACAGCAACAGCTTCTCGTATCTGTGCTTCAGCCCGGTAGCGCGCTTTGAGCTTGATAAGCATGAGCTGACTACCCAGCACCCCGGCCAGCCCGCCCAGACCACCACCCTCGCCGACCCACGCACGGCGCTAGGGCACCTGCGGGCGTTTCGGGCAAGCTTTGAGCCCGATGCGCCGTCGGGGCTGCCGTTTATCACCAACGGGCTGTTTGGGCACATGGCCTATGAGGCGGTGCAATATTTTGAAGATGTGACCCTGCGCGACAAGCCCGGGGCCAGCACGGTGCCGGCCATTGTGTATCAGGCATTCCGCTATGTTATCGCCATCAACCACTTCAAGGACGAGCTGTACCTATTTGAGCATCAGTACCTGGCTGAGGGCGAAGAGCCGGCGGCCGATACGCTCGACGCTATCGAAACGCTTATCCACAACCGCAACTTCGCCACGCATTCCTTCCATCTCACCGGCGAGGAAAGCTCGAATGCTACTGATGAGCAATTCCTGGAGCTAATCCGGCTAGGGCAGCACCACTGCCAGCGCGGCGACGTGTTTCAGATTGTGCTGTCGCGGCGCTTTCAGCAAGGGTTTCAGGGCGATGAATTTAATGTGTACCGGGCGCTGCGCTCGCTCAACCCGTCGCCTTACCTGTTCTTCTTCGACTACGGCGGCTACAAGATTTTTGGCTCCTCGCCCGAGTCGCAGATTGTGGTCAACAAGGGCCAGGCGGTGCTCTACCCCATTGCTGGCACCTTCCGCCGCACCGGCGACGACGCGGCCGACGCCCGGCTAGCCCAGCAATTGCACGACGACCCCAAGGAAACCGCCGAGCACGTAATGCTGGTAGACCTGGCCCGCAACGACCTGAGCCGCCGCTGCGACGTGGTGCAGGTCGAGCGCTTCAAGGAAATTCAGTACTACTCGCACGTTATTCACCTGGTTTCTAAGGTGGTGGGCCAGCTAGGAGCCGCCACCGAGCCGCTCGATGTAGTAGGCGAAACCTTCCCGGCCGGCACCCTCTCGGGCGCGCCCAAGTACCGGGCCGTGCAGCTCATCGATGAATATGAAAGCACGCAGCGCGGCTTCTACGGCGGCTGCATTGGGGCGCTCGATTTCGGCGGCGACTTCAACCACGCCATCATGATTCGCACCTTCCTCAGCAAGGATAATACGCTGTATTACCAAGCCGGCGCGGGCGTAGTGGCCAAGTCGGTGCCCGCCAGCGAGCTGCAGGAGGTGCACAACAAGCTTGGGGCGCTACGGGCCGCCCTGCAACAGGCTGAGAAAGTGTAATCTAGTATAACAAGCACAATAAATTACGAAGCAACGCAATGGCTATCCTGGTTCTCGACAACTACGACTCGTTCACCTACAACCTCGTGTATATGCTGCGCGAGCTAGGGCAGGAAGTGGACGTATATCGCAACGATAAAATCAGCCTCGATGAGGTCGATAAGTACTCGCATATTCTGCTGTCGCCGGGTCCCGGTATTCCGAGCGAAGCGGGCATCATGCCCGAGCTCATCAAGCGCTATGCCCCTAGCAAGCACATTCTGGGGGTCTGCCTGGGCCACCAAGCCATCGGCGAGGCCTTCGGCGGCCAGCTTGCTAACCTCGGTGAGGTACACCACGGCGTGGCCCACACGCTGCACCAAACGCCCGAGGCGGCCGGCAACCGGCTCTTCGCGGATGTGCCCGACAACGTGCGCGTGGGCCGCTACCACTCCTGGACCATCGCCCCCGAGGGCGTGCCCGCCGAGCTGCGCATCACGGCCGTGGACGAAAATGGCCAGGTGCTAGCCCTCGCCCACCGCGACTACGACGTGCTAGGCGTGCAGTTTCACCCCGAGTCGGTGCTGACCGAGCACGGCAAAACCATGCTAGCCAACTGGGTGAATAGTTGACTGCTTCTAAAACCTAGAACGTCATGCTGAGCTTGTCGAAGCATCTCGCTAGGGTCGTTGGCTTACACATAATTACTAACCGGGCGAGATGCTTCGACAAGCTCAGCATGACGTTCTTTATCAAGTACTTTCTCCCTTGAAAGACACCCTCAACCACCTGTTTGCCTACCGCACGCTGCCCCAGGATGAGGCGCACCGCGTGGTGCTCGGCATTGCGCAGGGTCAGTACAACCCGGCCCAGATTGCCGCTTTCCTCACCGTGTACCTCATGCGCAGCGTGACGGTAGAGGAGCTGGCGGGTTTCCGCAACGCGCTGCTCGAGCTGTGCCGGCCCGTAGACCTGGGCGGCGTCGATGCCATGGACGTATGCGGCACTGGTGGCGACGGCCGCAACACCTTCAATATCTCCACTTTATCGGCCTTTGTGGTGGCCGGCGCCGGCCAGCCGGTGGCCAAGCACGGCAACCACGGCGTGTCGAGCATCAGCGGCAGCAGCACCGTGCTCGAATACATGGGCGTGAAATTCACGGCCGATAACGACGCTCTGCGGCGCCAGCTCGATGAGGCTAACATCTGCTTTCTGCATGCACCGCTGTTTCACCCGGCCCTCAAAAACGTGGCGCCGCTACGTAAAGAGCTCGGGGTGAAGACGTTTTTCAACATGCTAGGCCCCCTCGTGAACCCGGCCCGGCCGCGCTTGCAGCTGGTGGGCGTGTTCAGCCTGGAGCTGGCGCGCCTCTACGCCTACCTGCACCAGCAGGAAGCCAACCGCGAGTTTCTTATCGTGCACAGCCTCGACGGCTACGACGAGGTGTCCCTGACCGGGCCGGTGAAGCTCATCGGCCGCAGGGGCGAGGAATTACTGAATCCCAGCGACTTGGGCCTACCCACTACCACGCCCGAGGCGCTCTTTGGTGGCGACACCGTGGCTGAGGCCGCTCACATTTTCCAGAAAGTACTGCACGGCGAAGCGCCCGCCGCCCACCGCAATGCCGTGCTGGCCAACGCCGCGCTGGCGCTACGCACCGCCGGGCGCGCTGCCACTGCGGCCGAGGGCCTGGCCCTGGCCGCCGAGAGCCTCGACAGCGGCCGCGCCCGGCAGGCGTTTGAAAAACTATTGTCTTTGAACTGAGCCTACCTATGACTATCCTCGATAAAATCATTGCGGAAAAGCGCCAGGAAGTAGTCCGCCGCGAGGCCGAAACTTCGGCGGCCCAGCTGCAAAAGTCCCCGCTTTTCGCGCGGCCGGTGCTGTCGGCGCGGGCGGCGCTCACGGCCGCCGGCTCGTCGGGCATCATCGCCGAGTTTAAGCGGCGCTCGCCTTCCAAGGGCGTCATCAATGGCACGGCCGAGGCGGGCGCTACTACGGCTGGCTACGTGGCGGCGGGTGCGGCCTGCCTGTCGGTGCTCACCGATGAGCCATTTTTTGGCGGTACGCCGGCCGACCTGCAAGCCGCCCGGGCCGCTAATCCTGGCACCCCCATCCTGCGCAAAGACTTTGTTATCAGCGAATATCAGATAACGGAGGCGCGTGCGCTAGGGGCTGATTTCATCCTCCTCATCGCCAGCTGCCTCACGCCGGCCGAGGTGGTGCAGCTTAGCCAGTTTGCGCACTTGCTAGGGCTCGAAGTGCTGCTGGAAGTGCACGACGAAGCCGAGCTGCGCAGCCACCTCACCAGCAGCGTAGACCTGGTGGGCGTGAACAACCGCAACCTGAGCACCTTCGTGACCGATGTAGATACCTCGGCCCGGCTGGCCAGTCTCATTCCCGACAGTTTTGTGAAGGTGGCCGAAAGCGGCTTGCAGCACGCCAGCACCATTCTGGCACTGCGCCAGGCGGGCTATCAGGGTTTTCTCATCGGCGAAACGTTTATGAAAACGCCCGACCCAGCGGCGGCCCTGGCGGGCCTCGTGGCCGAACTATCCACCCCCGTTTCGGCTTCTTAGGCCACTATGAAAGTCAAAATCTGCGGTATGCGTGAGGCGGCCAATATCTTGTCGGTCGTCGATTTCAACCCCGATTTTCTGGGGTTCATCTTCTACGAAAAGTCACCCCGCTACGTGGGCGATGCCCTCGACACCGAAGTGTTGCGCGCCTTGCCCGAGTCGGTGGGCAAGGTGGGCGTATTTGTAGATGCGCCCCTTCCCGAGCTGCTGGCCACCGCCAACCACTACAGCCTCGACTACGTGCAGCTGCACGGCCACGAAACCCCCGCCTACTGCCAAGCCGTGCACGAGCAGGGGCTGCGCATTATCAAGGCCTTTTCAATAGCCGAGGCGGCCGACTTCGATAATTTGGCGCCTTATATGCCTTACTGCGAGCTTTTTCTGTTTGATACAAAAGGCGCACAGCCCGGCGGCAATGGCCACGTTTTCGACTGGCAGCTGCTGGAGCAGTACCACGGCGCTACACCCTTCCTGCTGAGCGGCGGCCTGGGGCCCGAAACGATGGAAGAATTGCTGCGCTTTCACCATCCGCAGCTGGCGGGGTACGATTTCAATAGCCAGCTCGAGCTGGCGCCCGGCCTCAAAGATGTGGAGGCCACTGGCCGGATGCTCACCCACCTGCACGAGCAGCGCGCCAATTTTTAAGTTTTCACTGACAACTACTTATCACTCAATGACGCTTCTCGCTCCTTCCCCCTACCGCGTCGATGCCGGCGGCTACTACGGCCCATTTGGTGGGGCCTACGTGCCCGAAATGCTTTATCCCAATGTGGAAGAGCTGCGCGACAACTACCTGCGCATCATCGACGACCCCGAGTTTCAGCGTGAGTTTACGCAGCTGCTCACCGACTACGTGGGGCGGCCCACGCCGCTGTTCTTGGCCCAGCGCCTGTCGGCGGAAATTGGCACTACCATCTACCTCAAGCGCGAAGATTTGTGCCACACCGGCGCCCACAAGATTAATAATGCGCTAGGGCAAATACTGGTGGCTAAGCGCCTGGGCAAGCAGCGCATTGTGGCCGAAACCGGCGCTGGCCAGCACGGCGTGGCCACGGCTACTGCCTGCGCCCTCATGGGCCTGGAGTGCATTATTTACATGGGCGAAATCGACATCGAGCGCCAGAAGCCCAATGTGGACCGCATGCGCATGCTAGGGGCCAAAGTGGTGCCCGCCAAGAGCGGCAGCAAAACCCTGAAGGATGCCACCAACGAGGCCATGCGCCACTGGATTTCGAATCCCACCGACACGCACTACATCATTGGCTCGGTAGTGGGCCCCCACCCCTACCCCGACATGGTGGCCCGGTTTCAGTCCATCATTTCGGCCGAAACCATCAGCCAGCTGTTGCAGCAAACTGGCCGCGCCACCCCCGATTTTATGCTGGCCTGCGTGGGCGGTGGCTCCAACGCGGCGGGCGCTTTCTACCACTACCTCGACGAGCCCAACGTGCGCCTGGTGGCCGCCGAGGCCGCCGGCCAGGGCGTAACCTCCGGCCATTCGGCAGCTACTACGGCCCTGGGCAAGCCGGGCATCCTGCACGGGGCTAGCACCATTCTGATGCAAACCGAGGATGGACAAGTAACTGAGCCTTATTCGATTTCGGCGGGCCTCGACTACCCTGGTATTGGGCCGCAGCATGCGCAGCTGTTTGCTACCGGGCGCGCCGAGTTTCTATCGATTACCGACAAGCAGGCGCTCGATGCGGCATTCCAGCTCAGCCGGTTGGAAGGCATTATTCCGGCCCTCGAAACGGCCCACGCGCTAGCCTGCCTGCCGCTCATCGGGGCTAAGAAAGATGACGTGGTGGTGGTATGCCTTTCGGGCCGCGGCGACAAGGATTTGGCTACCTACACCAAGCACTTGGACGAGTATTCTGCCTAAGCTTTTATGCAAAAACGTCCTGCTGAGCTTGCTGAAGCATTTCTACTGTGCCGCTAGGGTCACCAATTTGGCTAAGCGGTAGAGATGCTTCGGCGAGCTCAGCAGGACAGACGATTTTTATTTCTGCTCATGAACCGCCTCACCTCCCTATTCCAGCACAAAACTACCGACGTGCTCAACGTCTACTTCACCGCCGGCTTTCCGCAGCTCGGCGACACCGTGCCCATCCTGAAAGCCTTGCAAGACGCGGGCGCCGACTTGGTTGAAATCGGCATGCCTTACTCGGACCCGGTGGCCGATGGCGAAACCATTCAGCGCAGCAACCAACAGGCGCTGGAAAACGGCATGACCGTAGCCACGCTGTTCGAACAGTTGCAAGGCATTCGCCAGCAAGGCATTACGGTGCCGATTTTGCTCATGGGCTACCTCAACCCGGTAGTACAGTTTGGGGTTGAGAAATTTTGCCAGCAATGCCAGGCAGTGGGCGTCGATGGCCTCATTTTGCCCGACCTGCCGCTGGAGGTGTATGCGCGTGAATACCAGCCGCTCTTCGCCCAGTACGGCCTGCAAGTGGTGTTCCTCGTGACACCCCAAACCAGTGCGGCCCGTGTGCGCCAGCTCGATGCCCTGGCCGATGGCTTCATTTACCTCGTGGCGGCCGCCGGCACTACTGGCGCGCAAACCGACATGAATGCCGACGTGGATGCTTACCTCAGCCGCACTAAAGCGCTCGGCCTGCGCAACCCCACCCTAGTGGGCTTCGGCATCAGCGATGCGGCGAGCTTCGCGGCGGCTAGCCGGCATACTACGGGCGCTATCATCGGCAGCGCGTTTATCCGGCTGCTGCAAAGCACGCCGGCCAGCGAGCGCCCGGCCGCCATCCAGGAATTTGTGGCCGGTATCCGGCCCATGGCTAACCTGGCGTAAGCAAATTTTATAAGAACAGCCCTAGCCCGCTAGGGCAACTTAAAAAAGAGGCGGTTATGCCAACCGGTCTCTTTTTTTATGTAGATTAATTCTAAATAAATTTTGAGACTGGCCTATTCAGGGGGTTACTTTGCACAATCTTTAGATTGCGTCTAAATAGACAACCTCCATGAATAGTAGTCGTTATTTGCTCTTTCCCCTGGCGTCCTGCGTGTTAACCACGACGGCCCAGGCCCAAACCACTGGCACCGTACAGGGCCGCGTAACGAGCAGCAGCGGTGGCGCCGTGGAGGCGGTGAGTGTAGGCCTGCAAGGCCAACCAATGGGCGACATCACCGATGAGCAGGGCCGCTTCCAAATTCGGCGCGTGGTACCGGGCACCTATACGCTGGTTGTGTCGGCCGTGGGGCTCAAGACCGAGGAGCAGCAGGTAACGGTTACGGCCGGGCAAACGGCCACCCTGAAAGTGGTACTAGCCGAAAGCGCGGCCGAGCTGAAAGAAGTAGTAGTGAGCGGCGGCCGCACCAATAAGTTCAGTCGCACCAACAGCGTGGACGTAGCCAAGATGCCGCTCAAAAACGTAGAGAATCCGCAGGTATACAGCACTGTAACTAAGGAGCTGCTGACCGAGCAGCTGGTATTTACCACCGACGATGCCACACGCAACGTGCCAGGTATTCAGCGGATGTGGGAATCGACGGACCGCGCCGGCGATGGCGGCACCTACTACACCATGCGCGGCTTCGTGACCCAGTCGCAGCTGCGCAACGGCCTGGTAGGCAACGTTACCACTTCGATTGATGCCGCCAATCTTGACAAGCTGGAGGTGCTCAAAGGCCCATCGGGCACGCTCTATGGCAGCGCGCTCTCCACGTATGGGGGTCTGCTGAACCGCGTGACCAAGAAGGCCTACGACAACTTTGGCGGTGAAGTGAGCTATGCGACCGGCAGCTACAATTTCAACCGCGCCACGCTGGACCTGAACACGCCGCTCAATAATGCCAAGACGGTCCTGTTTCGGGTAAATGGGGCCTGGAACTACGAAAACAGCTTCCAGGATATCGGCTTCCGGCGCTCTTATGCCCTGGCGCCTACCCTCACCATTCGGCCTAATGAGCGGCTGAGCATCACGCTCGACGGCGAGTTTCAGTGGTCGACGGCCACCGGGCGCACTTTTTTCTTTCCCAACTCGCCCGTCAGCCAGCTAGGGTTCGACCGGGCCGACCAAGTGCCCGTCGACTACCGCAAGGCGTATTCGGGCTCGGGGCTCTGGACGGCTAGCCGCGCCACCAACTTGTTTGGGCAGGTAAACTACCAGCTTTCGCCGGCCTTCCGCTCATCCACCAACTTTGCCACGAGCCGCAGCTATTCCGACGGCTTTGGGCCGTACATCGGCCTCAAGGCCGGGGCCGCGCCCATCGCTAGCCTCGATACGCTCGTGCTCTCCGACCAGTCGACCCGCAACAGCCGCGGGCGCCTGGTGCAGGTGCAGCAGTTGTTCAACGGTGACTTTCAACTGGGGAGCCTGCGCAATCGAGTAGTGCTGGGCTTTGATTTTCTGCACGTTCGCAACGACCAGTTTTTCTTTGGCAATACGTTCGCCAGGCCCACTATCGGCTCGAACTACGACTACAGCCAGTTTAACGGGGCTAACATGACCCAGCTGTACGCTAAGCGGGGGCCAGGCTACACGTACCCGGTTTTCAACGAAACTAACACCTACAGCGCCTTCCTTTCGGATGTGCTGAACCTGACCGAGCGCTTCAGCGTGCTGGCCGCCGTGCGCCTCGACCGCTTTGCCAACAAAGGCGCCGACGGGGCCAACGCCGGCTATACCCAAACGGCCGCCTCGCCCAAGTTTGGGGCCGTGTACCAGCTGGTGCCCGAGCAGCTGTCGGTTTTTGCCAACTACCAGAACTCTTTCGCCAACCGGGGCACGTACTACGGCTACGATGCCGCTACCAATTCACTGACGGCCCCCATCACGGCCAAACTGGAGCAGGCCAACCAGGTAGAAGCTGGCGTGAAGTTTGACCGGCTAGGGGGTCGCTTCACGGCCACGCTGAGCGTGTACGATATCCGCGTCAAGAACATTCTGCGCACCGACTCGAACCCGGCTGGCGCCGCGCTTTTTGCCCAGGTGCAGAGCGGCGAGCAAGTGAGCCGCGGCGTGGAAGTAGACGTGGTAGCCAACCCCTTCACGGGCTTCAACGTGGTGGCCGGCTTCGCCTACAACCATTCGGAGCTGACCAACGACGTGGCCGCCACCCAGGGCCGCCGCCCCAGCACCGCCGGCTCGCCGGCCCTAGCCAACCTTTGGCTGAGCTACCGCCTGAGCAACGGTCCGCTTAAAGGCTTGGGCCTGGGCGCGGGCGGCAACTACGCCAGCGACAATGTGGTAGTCAACGACGCCTACAACGGCCAGTTTACGCTGCCGAGCTATGTGGTGCTGAATGCCAGCGCTTTCTACGACCAGCCGCACTACCGCCTCTCGGTGAAAGTGGACAACTTTACCAACCAGCACTACTGGATTGGCTACGGCTCGATGAATCCGCAGAAGCTGCGCAGCATCGTGGGCCAGGTAGCGTATAAGTTTTAATCCTTTTTCAGCTGTTAGCTCCTAGCTGTTGGCCGTTAGTTTTTTCGAGCGAGAAAAAAACTAACGGCCAACAGCTAGGAGCTAACAGCTTATGAAACTATGACCTTTCGCAAAGCTATCGGCAAGCTGCACCTGTGGCTAGGGTTAGCCTCGGGGCTGATTGTGCTCATCGTGAGTTTGTCGGGAGCGGTGTTTGTGTTTCAGGACGAAATTCGGGACCTGACCCAGCCCTGGCGCAAGGTGGCGGTGCAGGCCCGGCCCATGCTGCCGCCTTCGGTGCTGCAAGCCACCGCCGCCCAGGCCAAGCCCGGCTTCACCCCTTCCTGGACGACCTACAATGGCTCCGACCGCTCCACAGCGGTGTATTTGAGCAAGGGCGAGGAAGTGTACTATGCCTTCCTGAACCCCTATACCGGCCAGCTGCTGAAGGTACAAAACCTGCGGAGCGACTTTTTTACCCTCGTGCAATACCTGCACATGTATTTGCTACTGCCGCCCGCCATCGGCAAGTGGGTGGTCGATGTCGCCGTTATCACGTTCGTGGTGATGCTCATTTCGGGCATCGTACTGTGGTGGCCGCGCAACAAGGCTGCCCGCAAGCAGCGCTTCTCGGTGAAGTGGGACGCCTCGCCCAAGCGCCGCAACTACGACCTGCACAATGTGCTGGGCTTCTACGCCAGTGCCTTCGCCCTGGTGCTAGCCCTCACCGGTCTGTGCATCAGCTACGAGTGGCTGATGACCGGCGTGGGGGCCCTAGCCAACGGCGGCCGCAGCATCGCCGCCGAAAACGCGGAGCCCACAGTCGATACCTTGCTTACGGCGCGCCCCGCCCGCCCGGTGGTAGATATCGCCTACACCCGCATGCGGCAGCAGTCGCCCCAGGCCGAAATGCTGCTCATCGGCCCCGCTGACAATGCTACTGCACCGGTGTGGTGCACGGCCTATGGCAAAGCCCTGCACTATTACCACCGCGATGAATACCGCTTTCACCCGCGCACCGGCCAGCTGTTGCTAGTCCAGCCCCACGCCAGCAAAAGCAACGGCAAAAAGCTGGCAGATATGAACTACGACCTGCATACCGGCTTGATTTTGGGCTTCGGCGGCAAAGTCATCGCGTTCGTAGTCAGCCTGGTAGCGGCTAGCATGCCCGTTACGGGCGTGGTGCTGTGGTGGGGGCGCCGCCACAAAGCGCCCAGACGCCGGCCCGCACTAGCCACTGCTTAAACGCAAAAAAGAGCGGCCTCTGCTGAAGCAGAGGCCGCTCTTTTTATGGCACTGCCGTAGTCGGCTAGGCCTCCTACTGGTTCCAGCCGCCGCCCAGGGCCCGGTACACATTCACCGTAGCATTGAGCTGCTTCATCTTGGTTTCGGTCAGGTCAAACTTCGATTCTAAGGCGTCGCGCTGGGTGAAGAGCACCTCGGTATAGTCGGCCCGCACGGCTTTAAACAAGCTGTTGGAGATGCGGATAGACTGGTTCAAGGCCTGCACTTCCTTCAGCTTGGCGTCGTAGCTGTTTTGCAGGTTGCTGATGTTCGAGAGCTGGTTGGCCACCTCCACGTAGGCATTCAGCACGGTGCGCTCGTAGTTGTACACGGCCTGTATCTGCAAGGCGTTGGCCGTCGAGTAGAGGGCCTTGATGCCGATACGGTTAACAAGCGGGGCCATCAGGTCGCCGGCCAAGTTATAGAGCATCGACTCGGGCGAGTTGAAAATCAACCCCGGCTTGAAGGCCTCAAACCCGGCGCCGGCCGAGATGCCGAGCGAGGGGTAGAAATTGGCCCGCGCCACCTGCACATCGAGCTTGGCAGCTACCAGCTGCTGCTCGGCCTGCCGAATGTCGGGCCGGTTGCTTAGCAGCTGCGCCGGAATGCCGGCCTGCACCGTTTGCGGCACCAGGCTATTAAAGGCCTCATAGTCGCGCGTGATGGGCTGCGGGTAGCGGCCGAGTAGGAAGTTAATCTGGTTCTCAGTTTCGACGATGCGCTGCTGGGTATTGTATTGCAGGCTAATGGTATTTTGCACCTGGGCCTCGAAGCGCTTTACAGCTAGCTCGGTGACGCGGGCGTTCTCCTTCTCCTGCCGCACAATGCGCAGCGCATTTTCCTGAATCTCAATGTTCTGCTTGATGATAGCCAGCTGATTGTCGAGGGCTAGCAGCTCGTAATACGAGTTGGCAATCTCGGCAATGAGGTTGGTTATCGTGAAGTTCCGGCCCTCAACCGAGGCCAGGTAGCGCGCGGCGGCCGACTTGCGGGCATTGCGCAGCTTGTGCCAGATGTCGACTTCCCAGCTCGCGTAGGCCCCTAGCTGGTGGTTGGCCAGCGGCGTGGGCGTGCGGCGGTCGGGCTGAATGTTGATGGCCTCTTCGGTGGCGCCTTGCAGCGTGTAGCGGCCGGGCTTCTCCATGTCGCTGCGAATGCCAATCGATACCGAAGGCAGGTAGTCGCCCTTCCGAATCTGGATTTCGTTGCGGGCAATCTGCAGCTCCTGGGTCGTGATGTTCAGCTCCTGGTTGCGCTGCAGCGCAGTGTCAATCAGCGCCACCAGGTTGGGGTCGGTGAAGAACTGCTTCCAGCGCAGCCGGGCGGTGCTGGTCGTGTCTTGGGTGCTGTTGTTATAAGTGGCGGGCACCGTGCGGTTCACGTTGCGCTGCACCAGTTGGGGCATTTTGCAGGCTGCCACCGCCAGCGCCAGGCCGGCGGCGGTCATCCCTTGATAGATGCATCTTTTAAGCATGAGACTCTACTTCTTCGACTATAACCCGTGGCTCAAATCCTTCGCTTATTGGGTACTCATTTTCGTCATCAATCAGCTTGCGCCCTTCGGCCAGGGTGCCGAAGATGAAGTATAAGCCGGGCACGATGATTACCCCAAACACGGTACCGAACAGCATACCCCCTAGCGCCGACGTACCGATGGTGCGGTTGCCGATGGCCCCGGCGCCGGTGGCGAGCACTAGCGGAATCAGACCGGCGATGAAGGCGAAGGAGGTCATCAGAATCGGACGGAAACGGGCCTTGGCGCCAGCAATGGCCGCCTCGCGCACCGACTTGCCATGCTCGTGCTCCTGCACCGCAAATTCGACGATAAGTACCGCGTTTTTACCCAGCAGGCCCACCAGCATCACGAGTCCCACCTGGGCGTAGATGTTGTTGGCTAGCCCCATCGTCTTGATGAGCAGGAACGAGCCGAACACCCCGGCTGGCAGCGAGAAGATTACAGCCAGCGGCAACAGGAAGCTTTCGTACTGGGCGGCTAGCACCAGGTACACGAAGGCCAGCACGACGAGGAAGATGTACACGGCCTCGTTGCCGCGGCCTACTTCGTCTTTCGACAAGCCACCCCAGTCGATGTCGTAGCCGCGGGGCAGGGTCTTGGCCGCCACCTCCTGCACGGCCTTGATGGCCTCGCCCGAGCTGTAGCCCTGGGCTGCGTCGCCGCGAATAGCCGCCGTGGTGTACATGTTGTAGCGGTTAATCTCGTTGGCACCCTGGCTCTTCTCGATGCGCATGAACGCCGAGAACGGCACCATCTGGCCCTGGTCGTTTTTCACCCACATATTCAGGATGTCCTGGGGCAGGCGGCGGTACTGCGGCTCGGCCTGCACGTACACCTTGAAGAAGCGCTGGTACTTGATAAAGCCCAGTTCGTAGGTCGAGCCAATCATGATGCTGAGCGTGTTCATGGCGTTGCCGATGCTCACGCCTTTCTGCATGGCCAGCTGGTTGTCAATCTTCAGCTCGTACTGCGGGTAGTTGGCCGAGTAGAAGGTGAACAGCCCGGCCAACTCCTTGCGCTTGCGCAATTGAGCCATGAAGTCCTGGTTCACTTGCTCCAGCGCCTTGTAGTCGCCGCTGTTGGTCTTGTCGAGCAGCTGCAGCTGGAAACCACCTGCCGCGCCGTAGCCAGGTACTGCCGGTGGCTCGAAGAATTCGACAGTCGCGCCGGGGATTTCCTTGGCTTTTTCTTCTAGCGACACAATCACGTCGTGGATGGACTGCTTGCGCTCGCCCCAGGGCTTGAGGTCAATTAAGCAGGTACCGGCGTTCGAGCCGCGGCCCTCGGTCAGTACTTCATAGCCAGCCAGCGACGATACGCTTTCCACGCCGGGCACATCCTTGGCCAGCTCCGACAGCTTCCGCGAAATATCATTGGTGCGCTCCAGGGTCGAGCCGGGAGGCGTCTGAATGATGGCGTAGAGCATACCCTGGTCTTCGCCCGGGATGAAGCCCGACGGCAGCTTGGCCGTAATGCCCATGATGCCGAGCGCGAAGGCAATCAGCACGGCGAAGGTGATGAGACGTCGGTCTACTACTTTCTCCAGCAAGTTGGTATAAACGCCGGTCAGGCGCTCAAAGCCACGGTTAAACCAGTCGATGAAGCGGTTGATGGGCGTCTTCTTGCGCGGCTGGCCGTGGGTATTCTTCAGAATCATGGCGCAGAGCACGGGGGTCAGCGTCAGGGCCACGATACCCGAAATCACAATCGAGGTCGCCATCGTGATGGAGAACTGCCGGTAGAAAATACCTACCGGGCCGCTCATGAAGGCCACCGGCACGAACACGGCCGTCATCAGGATGGTGATGGCGATGATGGCGCCGCTGATTTCACCGATTACTTCTTTCACCGCCCCAAATGGCGACAGGTGCTTTTCCTCCATCTTGGCGTGCACGGCCTCCACCACCACAATGGCGTCGTCGACCACGATACCGATGGCGAGCACCAGCGCGAAGAGCGTTATCATGTTGATGGTAAGCCCAAACGCCTGCATGGCGACGAATGCCCCGATAAGCGACACCGGCACGGCCAGAATCGGAATCAGGGTCGAGCGCCAGTCGCCCAGGAACAGGAATACCACGATGGCCACTAGAATAAAGGCGTCGCGCAGGGTGTGAATTACGTTCTCAGTCGAGGCATCGAGGAATTTCGACACGTCGTAGCTGATTTTGTAGTCCATGCCCGGCGGGAAGGTCTTTTTCAGCTCTTCAAGTTTGTCTTTTACCTTCTCAATCACCTCGTTGGCGTTCGAGCCGTAGGTCTGCTTCAGCACGATGGCCGCCGAAGGGTCGCCGTCGAGATACGAGTAGATATCGTAGAATTCGGACCCTAGCGACACGTCGGCCACGTCCTTCAGGTGCAGAATTTCCCCGTTGGGGTTAGCCTTCAGAATTACGTTCTTGTACTGCTCCACATCGTTGAAGCGGCCCTGGTAAGTCAGCACGTACTCCAGGGCGGCGGGGTTGCCGCCGTCAGCGCGGCCGATACGGCCCGGCGAGCCAATCACACTCTGGTCGCCCAGCGACTTCATCACGTCGTCGGCCGAGATGTTGTAGGCACGCATGCGGTCGGGCCTGAGCCAGATGCGCATGGCGTACTGGCGGCTACCCAGGATGGTGGCGCGGCTGATACCGTTAATCCGCTGGATTTCCGGTATCATGTTTACCCCGGCGTAGTTGAACAGGTACTTCATGTCAGTGCCCTTGTCCTTGCTGTACAAGTTCACGTACATGAGCATGTTGGGCACCACGCGGTTTACAATAAGACCCTCGCGCTGCACCAGCACCGGCAGGCGGTTTACTACCTGCGCAATACGGGTGTTCACGTTTACTACCGCCTGCTCGGGGTCGGTGCCCAGGTTGAACACAATCTGGATGTTGGCCTCACCGGCCGATACGGCGTCGGAGGTCATGTACTTCATACCGGGCACGCCGTTCACGGCCTGCTCCAGCGGGATGAGAACCGACTCGGTGAGCACCTTAGCGCTAGCCCCCGGATACGCGCAGCTTACCATTACCATGGGCGGCGAAATCTCGGGAAACTGCGAGGTGGGCAGCGTCTTGATGGCCAGCATGCCCATGAACACGATTACCACCGAAATCACGATGGCAAACACCGGCCGACGAATGAATTTACTGAACATATTACACTAGTAATAAATAAGTACCTAGCGGGGCAGCTTACTCCGCGTACACTTTCAGCTTGGGCAGCACCTTCTCCGGTGCCTCGTAGGTATAGCTGATTTTTTCGCCGTCTTTCACCTTCCGGATGCCTTCGAGCAGAATTTTATCAGTCGGGGCCAGCCCACCTTTAACGACGTACAGGTCGGGCATTTCCGAACCGATGTTCACTTCGCGCTGGTGCACCACGTTGTTTTTGTCCACCACATACACAAAACGCTTTTCCAGCACCTCAAAAGTTGCTTTCTGCGGAATGAGCAGCGCATGGCGCAGCGGCACGGTCATGAGCACGCTGCCGGTTTCGCCGTTGCGCAGCAGGCTGTTGGGGTTGGGGAAGGTGGCACGGAAGGCAATGTTGCCGGTTTCGTTGTTGAAGTCGGCCTCAATGGTTTGCACCTTGCCGGGGTAGCGGAATACCTCGTTGTTGGCCATCAGCAGCCGCACGGTCATGGTGCTGTCGCCCTTCACGTGCTCCTTATAAGCCAGATACTCTGCCTCGGGCACGTTGTAATACACCCACATCTTGCTGTTGTCGGAGATGCTCGTCAGCAGGTCGCCCTCATTCACAAGGCTGCCTAGCCGGGCCTGGAAGTGGTCCATGATGCCGTTGAAAGGCGCCTTGATATCGGTGAATTGCAGGTGCGTCTTGGCCAGCGATACATCAGCCTTTGCCTTGTCGTACTTGGCGCGCGACAGGGCCAACTCGTTCTTCGACACGATGTTGCTGTCGGCCAGCGCCTTGGTGTTCTTGTACTCGATGCCTACGTAGTTGGCTTCGGCCTGCGACTTCTGCAAGTCGGCCTGGTAAAGCAGCGGCTGAATCTGGAACATGGCCTGCCCCTGGTGCACAGTCTGGCCTTCATCCACGAAAATCTTTTGCAGATAGCCCTTCTCCTGGGCCCGCAGGTCGATGTGCTGGTAAGCGTGAATCTGGGCTACGTACTCCTTGGTGACAGTCGTGTCCTTCATCAAGGGGCTAGTAACCAGCAACTTTATCTGTTCTTCTTTTTCTTCCTCTTTGTGCGAGCAGCTTGCAAGACCGTACACGCTGCACAAACTCAGCAACAAGAACATTCTTTTCATCAAAACCATGCGTATGAGGGTAGGTAATTAATAATCTGATAGTTAGGCGCCCCACCGGCGGAACACCACGCGCTAAAGGCCAGCCCGTCGGTAATATGACGGCTAGCCCTCTTCATCCCACTAAGTCAACTAAAAGGTGTAGCCAAAATCATATCCGTTGTAAGCTGCGCACTTGACAGTACCAACATGGCAGCAAGTCAATGAAGTTCAGCAAAATTGCCCGTAACCAGTTCAGATTAGATGGGCAGAATCGTGGGAAAAGACCGCAAGCCTTGACTCGCGGCGGCTGAGTAATACAAAATAGCCTCCAACTACATTAAAGAAGCATGAATAACCGCATGTCGAACCATCCTAACCGGCAAAAAAAGCCCAATTACAAACTCGTTTTACTTTTATTAACAAGTATTTACAGCAACTAGGGCTGAGCTTCATCTTTTTTTTCAACCGCTCCTACCTATTGCATTCATTTACCGCAACGGGTAGCGCTGAAACGTCACGTTGCCCATCACCTCTTTCTCGTATTTCGCCAGGCAGTATTGGTTGAAAACGGCGTCAAAATTGACGGCACCCGGCCGCACAGCGCTGGGCACCGGCTGGCCCTGCCGGAAGAAATACACCTTCGTATTCCCGTACTTGGTATGGGGCATAAAGTCGCCGTACTGGCGCATTTCGCGCCACAGCGTGTCGGCCACCGTCACGGCGTACACGCGCACGATGGGCCCGGTATTGTTCTCGTTGCGGTAGATGGCAACTTCCTGAAAATTACCCTTCAGGTCGCCCACGCCCGGCTGGCTCAGCGAGTCGAACACAAACCAGCCTAGCAGCAGGGCTACTGCGGCCACAATAAGATACTTTGGCTTCATTATCTGCTGCTTAAGGGGGCTAGCCATGCATGGCTAGCCCTTCACTTTTTCGGCCAGGAAGCGCGCCGTGTGGTTGGTAGCCTTAAGCTTCACCAGTTGCTCGGGCGTACCCTCGAAGAGCAGGTGCCCGCCGTTGATGCCGCCCTCGGGGCCCAGGTCGATAAGCCAGTCGGCGCACTTGATGATGTCCATGTTGTGCTCGATGATGAGCACCGAGTTGCCCTGCTCTACCAGCGCGTTGAGCGCCGCTAGAAGCTTGGCAATGTCGTGGAAATGCAGGCCGGTGCTGGGCTCGTCGAAGATAAACAGGATTTTATCCTGCTGCAGCGTGGCGCCTTTGGTGAGGAAGCTTGCCAGCTTCACGCGCTGGGCCTCGCCCCCACTGAGCGTATTGGCCGACTGCCCCAGCCGGATGTACCCTAGCCCCACGTCAAGCAGCGGCTGCAGGCGCTCGGCCACTTTGGGCTGGCCTTTGAAGAACGCCACGGCGTCTTCCACCGTGAGGTCGAGCACCTCGAAGATGTTCTTGTCCTGGAATTTAATTTCCAGAATGTCCTGCTTGAACTTGTGGCCGCCGCAGCTTTCGCAGGTCAGATAGATGTCAGCCATGAACTGCATCTCGATTTTGACCTGGCCTTCGCCCTGGCACACCTCGCAGCGCCCGCCTTCCACGTTGAACGAGAAGTGCGAGGGCTTGAGCCCGCGCGCCTTGGCCAGCGGCTGCTCGGCAAAGAGCGAGCGTATCTGGTCGTAGGCCTTCACGTAGGTCACCGGGTTCGAGCGCGACGACTTACCAATAGGATTTTGGTCTACGAATTCGACGTGCGTCACCTGCCCGTTCACGCCGGTTAGCTTGTCGAATTTACCGGTGGTTTCGCCCGCGCCGCCCCCTAGCATTTTCATCAGCGCCGGAGCCAGGATGCGCCGGATGAGCGTCGATTTGCCCGAGCCCGACACGCCTGTTACAACCGTCATCACCCCTAGCGGCACCTTGACGCTCACATTCTTCAGGTTGTTTTCGCGGGCGCCGCTCAGCTCCAGCGCGTTGCGCCAGGGGCGGCGCACGGCGGGCACCGGCACGTCGAGCTGGCCGCTGAGGTACTTGCCGGTGTAGGTGGCCGTATCCTGCATCAGCTCCGGGAAAGTGCCCTGAAACATGAGGTTGCCGCCGCCGCTGCCGGCCTCGGGGCCGATGTCGATAATCTGGTCGGCGGCCTCCATCATTTTCTCCTCGTGCTCTACTACCACTACTGTGTTGCCCAGCTCTTGCAGCGAGCGCAGCACGCCGATAAGCTGCTCAGCATCTTTGGGGTGCAGCCCAATGCTGGGCTCGTCGAGCACGTACATCGAGCCCACCAGTGCCGACCCTAGCGAGGTGGCCAGCGAGATGCGCTGGCTCTCGCCGCCGCTCAGCGTATTGCTCAAGCGGTTGAGGGTGAGGTAGCCCAGGCCCACGCGGTTGAGGTACCCTAGCCGGTTGGTGATTTCGGCCAGCAGGCGGTCGGCAACGGCCATTTCGTGCTCGCTCAGGCTGAGGTTTTCGAAGAATGTGAGGGCTTCGGAGATGGGCAGCAGCACGATATCGGTGATGCTACGGCCGTCGATTTTCACGTATTGCGCGTCTTTGCGCAGGCGGGTGCCGCGGCAGTCGGGGCAGGTGGTGCGGCCCCGGTAGCGGCTTTGCAGCACCCGGTACTGGATTTTATGCGTCTGCTCGGCCACCCAGCGGAAGTAGGCATCGAGGCCCTCGAAGTACTTGTTGCCGGTCCAGAGCAGGCGCTGCTCGGCGGCGCTCAGCTCGTTGAATGGCCGGTGAATGGGGAAGTCGAACCGGATACCATGCTTGAGCAGCGGCTTGAGCCACTCGCCCTGCTTCTCGGTGCGCCAGGGCGCGATGGCGCCCTCATACACCGTCAGACTTTTGTCTGGTATTACCAAGTCTTCGTCAATGCCCAGCACCGAGCCGAAGCCCTCGCAGGTGTGGCAGGCGCCGTAAGAGTTGTTGAAGGAGAAGAAGTTAACGTTCGGCTCTTCAAACGTCATGCCGTCCAGCTCAAACTTGTCGGAGAACGTGCGGGTCTCGTTATCGAGCTTCACGATGCACGTGCCGTGCCCTTCGAAGAAGGCCGTTTGCACCGAGTCGGAGAGGCGGAATTGCAGGTCTTCGTCGTCGGGCTGAATGGCCGAGCGGTCGATGAGGATATACACCTCGCCTTCCACCTCGGGCTTGCCCTCACCAATAAGGTCTTCGATAAACGCATTCTCGCCGCTGGCCAGCACCACGCGGCCATAGCCTTTCTGCAAGAGCAAATCGAGCTCCTTGCTCATGGGGCGGTCGGCATCGTTGTGCAGCAGCGGCGCCAGGATAGTGACGCGCGTATCGGCGGGCAGCGAAAACAAATAATCGACCACATCGGCCACCGTGTCTTTGCGCACCTGCTCGCCGCTCTTGGGCGAATACGTGCGACCTACGCGGGCAAACAGCAGCTTGAGGTAGTCGTAAATCTCGGTGCTGGTGCCTACCGTCGAGCGGTTGTTCTTGATGCTGACCTTCTGCTCGATGGCGATGGCCGGCGAAATACCCCGGATGTAGTCCACGTCGGGCTTGTCCATACGGCCCAGAAACTGGCGCGCGTAGCTGCTCAGGCTTTCCACGTACATGCGCTGGCCTTCAGCATACAAGGTGTCGAAAGCCAGGCTCGACTTGCCTGAGCCCGACAGGCCCGTGACCACGATAAACTTATTGCGCGGCAGCGCCACGCTCAGGTTTTTCAGATTGTGGACCCTAGCGTTTTTAATAACGATAAACTGGCGCGGGTCGAGGTGGTCGATTTCGTCGTGGGCCGGAGCGGCCACTTGCAGAGCGGAATTGTCGGACATGAATAGACTAACCGTTCGAAAGGGTCGGAAGGTTTCGGCGGCGGTACAAAGGTCGGGCGTAATGTGGGCCCGCGGCGTGGTTGAGCCCTACTGCAACGAACCTGTATACTTGTGGCCAAATACTTTACAATGCCCCTCCCTAGCCCCCTCGCTACGCTAATCAACACGCTGGCTGATGTATGCCAGCAAGCCCGGCAGCATCAGTCGCTGCTAAGTAAAAACGAAGCGGCCACCCGGTCTGCTCTTATTGACCCTGTACTGCGGGCCTTAGGCTGGGACACGGCCGATGTGCGCATGGTAGAGCCCGAGCATACAGTGCAAAACAAGCAGTCGCTCGACTACGTGCTGCGAAGCCGCAGCGGCACCATCCAAGCCGTAATTGAAGCCAAAAGACTAGGCGAGCCTCTCGACCGACTTGGACACGTAGGGGCACTTATTGGCTATGCATTTTCGCTCAAGCCTACCGCTTTTTTCATTACCGACGGGCTGCACTGGCACTGTTACTCGCCCGCACACTCGCATTATGAGCCCACTGTTTCGCTGCACCTCACCGAAGATGCGCTATTGCCAGCGGCGCTTCAGCTGCTCCAGCTACTGGATGCAGCACATGGCGGCTACGGGCTGCCGCAGGTTTTAACTATTCAATCAACACCACTCACTAGCCCGGTGCCGGTTGCTAAAAGCGGCAAAGTCAGACATGAAAAGCCAAGCACCGAGAGGGCTGTACTAGTCGGCAAATCGTTTACTGAACTGGCCTTTTTGAATACACTAGCCCTCATGCCTGGGCAGAAGCCCACCAGCCTGCGTCTGCCCGATGGCTCAGTTAGGTTAATCAAAACCTGGAAGGATATTTTGCTCGAAGTCTGCCGCTTTTTGCTTCTCCACCACAAGCACCTGACACTGCCATTGCCAGATAAGGCAGGTAAAAAGACATACCTGTTTTCTTTCAATAAGCCGCTAAAAGGCTCTAGCGTATCAGCATCTTATCAGGGAAAACCAATTTTTATCTATACCAATTATAGCGCGAAAGACCATCTTGCCAACGCCATTTATATAGAAGCGCTGCTTCCGGCCGATGTGCGGCGCCAGAAGGTGGCCGTTGCGTTCTAGGTAGTTCAGTAAGATTAGCGCTGAAAGCGATAAGATTTTGCGCGGGCTCCAAAGGCCCCGACTTAAGCTGCTAGTCACAGCTTATGGAACGTTACCAAGCACTCGGCCCCCGGCAAGCACCGGCCTCGCATGGGACGCCGACAATGACTGCTGGCACATGGCCTCTCAAAAAGCAACCCAGAAAATTCTTAGCAGCTGCCTCAGCAGTATCACGGTGGTAGTTTTTGATAACCAACTACCTTGACCACACACATCAAAACTTCATTAAAATTTTGACATTCAGCTTAATCCTTTTGAGCTAGTGGGGGCGTACAAGCGGCTATTCGTGCTTAGCGAATAGCCTGCTCTTTCACCCGGCGCCGATGGTCAGTGGCTAGCCCCTCCTCATCAGTGCTATTTCCTCCACCCACACCATGACTGAAACGCGCGACAGTATCAAAGACATTTGGGGGCCCCGCACGGGCTATACCGGCCAGTGGCCGGTGCGTGTGGATGAACAAACCACCGAAACCCCCGACCATTGGGTGCAGTCGGCCTGCGTGCTTTGCTCCAACGGCTGCGGCATTGATATTGGCGTGAAAGACGGCCGCATTGTGGGCGTGCGCGGCCGGGCCGTCGACCGCACCAACTACGGCCGGCTCGGGCCTAAAGGCTTGAATGGCTGGGTGGCCAACCAGAGCCCCGACCGCCTCACCAAGCCGCAGATTCGGCGCAACGGCAAGCTGGAAGATGCTACCTGGGACGAGGCTATGGAGCTGATTGTGAGTAAATCCAAGCAGATTATTAAGGAGCATACCAGCGGCGCCATCGGCTTTTATACCTCGGGCCAAATGTTTCTGGAAGAATACTATGCCTTAGCCATAATCGGGAAAGCCGGGCTGGGCACGCCGCACATGGACGGCAACACGCGCCTGTGCACGGCCACGGCGGCCGCCGCGCTCAAGGTATCATTTGGCACCGATGGGCAGCCGGGCTCCTACACCGACCTCGATACCACCGAGGCCGTGCTGCTGGTGGGCCACAACATGGCTTCGCAGCAAACGGTACTCTGGGCCCGCATTCTGGACCGGCTGGCGGGGCCCAACCCGCCGAAGCTGGTCGTCATTGACCCGCGCCTGACGTTTACGGCCGAAAAAGCTACCGTGCACCTGGCGCCCCGCGTGGGCACCAATATCCCGGTAATGAACGGGCTGCTGCGCCTACTCATCGAGGCCGGCCACATCGACCCGGCTTACATCGCGGCGCACACCGTGGGCTTTGAGGAGTTGAAGAAAATCGTGGATAAGTGGACGCCCGAGCGCGTGGAGCGCCTCACGGGCGTGCCGGCCGATAAGCTGCGCGAAGCAGCAAACATTCTGGGCACCTGCAAGACACTGGTATCAACGGCGCTGCAGGGCGTGTACCAGTCGATGCAGGCCACGGCAGCGGCGGTGCAAATCAACAACCTGCACCTGCTGCGCGGCCTCATTGGCAAGCCCGGCGCAGGCATCTACCAGATGAACGGCCAGCCTACCTCGCAAAACACCCGCGAGTGCGGCGCCGACGGCGACCTGCCGGCCTTCCGCAACTGGGGCAACCCCGACCATATTCAGCAGCTGGCCGACTTGTGGAACGTGCACCCCGACCAGATTCCGCACTGGTCGCCGCCTACGCACGCCATGCAAATCTGGCGCTACTGCGAAACCGGCTCCATCAAGATGCTCTGGATTAGCGGCACCAACCCGCTGGTGTCGCTGCCCGACCTCGACCGTGTGCGCAAGACTATCGAGAAGGAGGACCTGTTTGTGATTGCCCAGGATGCTTTCCCGACCGAAACCACCAAGTATGCCGACGTGGTGCTGCCAGCCGCTATCTGGGGCGAAAAGACGGGCTGCTTTACCAACGTCGACCGGACGGTGCACATCTCGCACAAGGCCATTGACCCGCCCGGCGAGGCGCGTTCCGACTTCGATATTTTCGTGGACTATTCGCGGCGCATGGATTTTCGGGGTCAGGACGGTTCGCCACTGCTCACCAGCACCTGGCAAACCACCGAAGACGCCTTCGAGGCCTGGAAAAAATGTACGAAAGGCCGGCCCTGCGACTACACCGGCATGAGCTACGCCAAGCTTAGCGAAGGCTCGGGCATTCAGTGGCCCTGCAACGAGGCTCACCCCGACGGCACCGAGCACCTCTACACCGACGGCGTCTTCAACACCCAAATCGACAACTGCGAAGCCTACGGCCACGACCTCGAAACCGGCGCCCCCCACACCCACGACGACTACAAACTGATTGACCCTAAGGGGAAGGCCTTTCTGAAAGGCGTGGACTACGAGGTGCCCCACGAAGTGCCCGACGAGGCTTACCCTCTCTGGCTGACTACGGGCCGCCTGGTGTACCATTTCCATACGCGCACCAAAACCGGCCGCTCGAAAGCCCTGAACGACGCCGCGCCCGACAGCTACGTGCAGCTGGCAACCGAAGACGCCGCCCGCTACGGCATCGTCGATGGCGATATGGTGGAGGTGACGTCGCGCCGGGGCCGCGTGCTGGAGCCCGCCCGCGTGGGCGACATCGAGCCGGGGCTGGTATTCATTCCCTTCCACTACGGCTACTGGGATAAGCCCGGCCGCCCCCGCGCCGCCAACGAGCTGACCATCACCGAGTGGGACCCGGTGAGCAAGCAGCCGCACTACAAGTACGCCGCCGTTCGCATTCGCAAAGTCCTCGCTTAATCTCTCTTCTTATGCATCTCGGCAACTACCTCGGCCTGCTCGAAAACAGCGAAAAGCAGCTCTGCGACGCCTTCGAGCACGTTTCTAAAAAACACCGCGACGAGCCCGACATCGAGCAGATGTGCGCCAAGCTCTCGGCATGGTCGCGCGAGCACCGCGGCAAGGTTATGCCCTTCGTCGAAAAATATTCGAAGGACAAAAGCAAGGAGCCCAAAGACCTGCGCCGCGACTTGTTTTCGGAGAAGCGCAGCGGCAGCCTGGCGCTGCTCCGCGACCTCCACGACCTCTGGCTACTAACCCAGGAGGTGCACCTCTGCTGGACGGTGATTCAGCAAGCTGCGCTGGGCCTGCGCGATGAAGACCTCAAAGCAACGTACACGTTTTGCTACGCCCGCACCAAGCGCCAGGCCGAGTGGCTGCTCGGCCGCATCAAGCAGGCCGCGCCCCAAACGCTGCTGGTGGCTGCCTGAGCTGGTGGCTAGGCCTTGCGACCAGCCACAAAATGGTAGCACATGGCGCCCACTGTCAGCACCCAGGCCGCTAGGGCCAGGTAAATGAAGTACTGCGGCACTACCTGCAACGCCGCTACCGGCAGGCCCTGCGCCAGCTTGCCGGTAGCGGCTGTGTACATGCCCAACGGGAAAACCATGCTCCAATAAGCCGGGCTGTAGGCGAAGGCCGGGCGCGTGGTGTAGTGATTCCAGAACCTTAGTATGGCCACTATGGGCAGCCACCACGTGCTCACGGCCCAAAACAGCACGCTGCATCCTTTCACGAAGGGCAACAGCTCGGCTAGGGTCTGCGTGTGCTGCATGGCCGTGGCCAGGCCAGTACCCGCCAGCACCACAATGGCGCTGGCCCCCACACTAATCCAATACGCGGCGCCTACTTCTTCCTCACCGAGGTGCACAAAGGTGAGGCGATAAAAGAGCAGGGTACTAAGCAGCACATACAGCAGGCTGCCGAGCGAAAACAGCCCTAACACGCCCAGCCCGGCCACGGCGGACGGCAGGCTGCTTGTGGGCAACAGCAAGGCGCCCAGCACAGCCAGCGACTCGGTGGCCACGACGAGCAGCAGCCAGCCGCCGTTCAGGCCCTGCTCCAGCGGTGGTTTTTCTTTCTTGAGGCTGACGCCGAGCACAAAACAATAACCCAGCCCTAGCCAGGCCGCCAGCGCCACGAGCCACAGCAGCGCGCCCATCGACTGATTGTTGGCTAGCTGCACAAACTGGCTGCCTAGCAGCGCCGTAGCCGGCACCAGGGTCAGGAAGGTAGGGCCGTCCTTGTGCGAAGTAAGGGCCGCCCAAAACGCCTGCGGAAACAAGACCAGCCGCAGCACTAGCAAGGCCAGTAGCACCGGATAAGCCACCAGGTTGACGTAGAACAGGCCCTTGGCTAGCCAGTCGAGCTGCTGGGCGTGCGCCGCCAGCGAGATAATGCCCGTCGACATCACGAAGGCAAAGTAGACAGGTGCAAACTGCTTAATCAGAAGCTTCATAGCAAGCAGAGAAGGAAGCCCGTCTATACGGGTACCAAGAGCCGCTTGCTACAGCTGTGAGCTTACTTTCCTGCATAATCTTATCCGGCCCGGGTAGCCGGCTAACTACCTTCGGGCCGCCTGCGTAAAGTGCAGCAGCTTTTTTTTTCTTATGGCCGAGCTTCGGATTCAACCCAAAAAATCTTCTCCCAGCCCCTGGCTACTGGTGGCCCTGGCACTGCTAGCCCTGGCCGCGGCGGCTTACTTCTTCCTGCGGCCCGACCCGGCCGACGAGCGGGCCCCGGCGCCGGCCGCTACCACAGTGGCCCCCGACAGCCTCGCAGCGCCGGGCAGCGCCCCGGCTTCGCCCAGCAGCGCTGACTCGGCTAGCTCGGCTGCGCCCGTGGCTAGCCCCCCTCCTGGCACCAACGGCACGGGTGCCAGCGCCCAACTGCTGCAGCTGCGCGAGCCGCTGACGCAGCTCGGCGACCGCGCCGACCTGCGCGACGATGCGCAGGTGCGTGAGCAGCGCGACAACTTCACGAGCGCCACCGACCGCCTGGCCAGCGGCGACCCGCAGGCCAGCCTGCGCCCCGGCTTTGTAGCAGCCGCCAACCTGCTGCTGGCCGTGCAGCAAAAGGCCTATCCGCAGCTCGAAACCGACGCTAACAACCTGTCGCTGCAAGCCAGCCAGCTATCGGGCCGCGACGCCACGCCCGCCGAGCAGGCCCAAAACCGCGCCTACCTCAGCAAGGCAGCCGACTTGCTGAAAGCCGTTAGCGAGCCAGCCACTCCCCAGCCCTAATCTTCTTTGTTTATGAGTTCCCCTATTCTGCGTCGCCTGCGCGACCTTCCCACGTTTGAGCTGGTAGCCGGCGACCCCGACCCGCGGGGCTGGGCCGTGCGCGGCAGCGACGGCCACTCGTTTGGCACCGTGCACGAGCTGCTGGTAGATACCACCGCCCAGCGCGTGCTTTACCTCGATGTGCAGCTTGAAACCGGCCTGCCCGGCGTGCCAGCGCCCGGCCCCCATGCCGACCGCCGTATTCTGCTGCCGCTTTCGGTGGTGAACCTCGACAGCGAAGGCCGCAGCGTGTTTGTCACGGCCCTGAGCCGCGACACCGTGCAGCACTACCCCCTCTTCGTCGATTTTATGCTGCCACCCGATTTTGAGCACTCCATGCTCCAGGCTTTAGGAGTAGCGCCGGAAGAAGGAAAGGCTTCTTCCGACAACTCCTACTTTCAGACCATTGTCTAGCAGCTAGTTGCTGCGAATCATATCCGCCACGGCCCTGGCCCACTGCGGCTCCGAGTTGAGCGAAGGCACTAGCTGCCAGTGTGCTCCGCCATTCTCTTCGAATAGCTCCTTGAACTCCATGCCGACCTCCACGGTGGTTTCGAGGCAGTCGGCCACGAAAGCGGGCGAAAAGGCCAGCACGTTTTTAATGCCTTTGGCCGGGAAGTCTTTAATAACCTCGTCGGTGTAGGGCTGCAGCCAGGGGTCGCGCAGGCGGCTTTGCAGGCGGCTCTGGAACGTCACGGTGTACTGGTCGTCGCGCAGGCCTAGCCCGGCCGCCAGTAGGCGGGAGGTGGCAAAGCACTGTGCGCGGTAGCAGTAGCGATTGTTCTTATTATAGGTATTGCAGCACTTGCCGAGCTGGCAGTACCCCTTAAAGCTGCCCTTAAGCACGTGCCGCTCCGGAATGCCGTGGTAGCTGAAGACGATGTGGTCGTAGTCGTGCTTGGCCATCTCGGCTTTGCCCCTGGCCACGAAGCTGGCAATGAAGCCCGGGTCGTCGGCAAAGGTGCTGATGAAGTTGATGGTAGGCACTATCCACCAGTCTTTTACAATATCCATCACCTTCTCCTGCACCGAGCCGGTGCTGGCCGCCGCATACTGCGGAAACAGCGGCAACACGATAATGCGGTCCACAGCGGCGTCGCGTAGCTCTTCGAGCGCGCTCTCAATGCTGGGTTTCTGGTAGCGCATGCCGAAAGCCACCACGTACTCATCGCCCAGTTGCTGCTGCACCAGCGCCTTCAAATCGAGCCCGTGAAAAAGCAGCGGCGAGCCGCGCTCAGCATCCCAGAGCTGCTGGTAGATTTTGGCCGACTTGGGCGCTCGCAGTGGCACCACTAGCCCCTGAAAAAGCGGGTAGCGCACGGCAGCCGGCATGTCGATAACCCGGCCATCGGTCAGAAACTCGTTGAGGTAGCGGCGCACATCACCGGTTTGCGGTGAGTCGGGCGTGCCGAGGTTTACTAAGAGGACGCCAATGCGGCGGGCGGGGGTAGGCATTTTTTATACGGATTACTGGTTAGTGGTTAAGGACTAATGCTTAGGTAAGCACCTCGGTGGCCGCTAGCCATCTGCTTTACGTTGATTGCACCTTTAACCAAAAAGACCGGGCTTAGGCTTCGATTAGGTTGCAAAAATCGGCAATCATTACGCATTAACCAGTAATCCTTGATATCTGCCGTACCTTTGCGGCCTCATTTTCAAAACCCTACCTCGCGTGAACCCCGAACCCAAGCCTCACCGCGCCGGCTTCGTCAGCATCATCGGCAAGCCCAACGTGGGCAAGTCGACCCTGATGAACGCGCTCGTGGGCGAGCGCCTGAGCATCGTCACAAGCAAGGCCCAGACCACGCGCCATCGCATTCTGGGCATCCTCAATGGCGATGATTTTCAGCTAGTTTACTCTGATACCCCGGGTATCATTCAGCCCAAGTATGAGCTGCACAATGCCATGATGGCCTTCGTGTACTCGTCCTTGGAAGATGCCGACGTGATTCTCTTCGTTACGGACATCTACGAAAAGCACGACGAAGAACCCGTAGTTGAGCGCCTGCGTAAGACCGAAGATACGCCTATCATTGTCTTGGTCAATAAGATAGACCAGGCCGAGCAAGCCGACGTGGAGGCCAAGCTGGCTTACTGGAAGGAGCACTTGCCCAACGCTACCGAGATTTTACCTATTTCGGCGCTCAACGCCTTCGGCACCGAGCGGGTGCTGCAGTTGGTGCTCGAAATGCTGCCCATTCACCCACCGTACTACCCGAAGGATGAGCTAACAGACAAACCCGAACGCTTTTTTGCCGCCGAAATGGTGCGCGAAAAAATATTCAAGCTCTACAAGAAAGAAGTCCCCTACTCGTGCGAAGTCACGATTGAGGAGTTTAAGGAAGACGACGATATTATCCGCATTCGTGGAGTTATCTACGTCGAGCGCAGCAGCCAGAAAGGCATCATCATCGGGGCCAAGGGCGAGGCACTTAAGAAAGTAGGCACCTGGGCCCGGGAGGAAATGGAGAAGTTTTTCCAGAAAAAAGTGTTCCTGGAACTCTTCGTAAAAGTGAACGAAAACTGGCGCACCGACAGCAAGGCCCTGAGCCGCTTCGGCTACCAATAGTCATTTACCAGTTATCAATTAACATTTAACACCTCTTCAATCAATAGTACGCCGCAGGTCGAACGGCTGTTAAATGTTAATTGATAACTGGTAAATGAAATAATTCGACCATAATCCACTTAACTACTCCGGGTACTGCCGCGCCATTGGTCGGGCCGGCGGCTGGAGCCAACTACATGAATACCATTGCAATAGTGGGCCGCCCCAACGTGGGCAAATCCACCCTGTTCAACCGCCTGGTGGGCCGCCGCCAAGCCATTATGGACAACCAAAGCGGGGTGACCCGTGACCGCCACTATGGCCACGGCGACTGGACCGGCCACAACTTCACGGTGATTGACACCGGCGGCTACGTGCACAACTCGGACGATATTTTCGAGAGCGAAATCAACCGCCAGGTAAAGCTGGCCATTGATGAGGCCGACGTTATCCTGTTCATGGTAGATGCAGAAGCTGGCCTGCATGGGCTGGACGAAGAATTTGCCCAGGTATTGCGCCGCTACGTAGCTAAAAAACCTATCTATTTAGTTGCAAATAAGGCTGATACAAACCTGCGTGCGCACGGCTCGGGCGAGTTTTACGCGCTAGGCCTTGGTGAGACAGAAGTTTTCGCTATCTCGTCGCAAAACGGCTCGGGCACTGGCGAATTGCTCGATGCCATCGTGAGCCACTTCGAGGAAGTAGGCGAAGAAGAACCCGACTCGGAGCTGCCGCGCATTGCCATCATCGGCCGTCCCAACGTGGGTAAGTCGTCGTTTGTCAATCTGTTGCTAGGCGAAGAGCGCAGCATCGTTACCGACCAGGCCGGCACTACCCGCGATGCCATCGAGGCCAAGTACAGCGCCTTCGGCCACGAGTTTATGCTAGTTGATACGGCGGGCCTGCGCCGCAAGGCGCGCGTGAACGAGGACGTGGAGTTCTATTCCAACATGCGCTCGCTGCGCGCCATGGAGGCCGCCGATGTGTGCGTGGTGCTACTCGATGCGAGCCGCGGCATTGAGGCCCAGGATGTGGCCATCATTGCCCTAGCCGACAAAAACCGCAAAGGCATCGTTATCTTGGTGAATAAGTGGGACTTAATTGAGGGTAAGGAAACCAACACCGCTCGCGATTTTGAAGCCAAGATTAAGGAAAAGATTGCGCCGATTGCTTACCCACCCGTTGTGTTTATCTCGGTGCTGAACAAGCAGCGTGTGCACAAGGCCCTGGAAGTAATTATGGAAGTGTACGGCAACAAGCGCCGCAAAATTCCGACTTCGCAGCTCAACGACGTGATGCTGAAGGAGATTGAGAAGTACCCACCGCCTATTCAGAAGGGCAAAATGGTACGCATTAAGTATGCCACGCAGCTGCCCACGCACAACCCGGTGTTTGCGTTCTTCTGCAACCTGCCCCAGTACATCCCCGACTCCTACGCCCGCTACCTCGAAAATCGCCTGCGCGAGCATTTCGACTTCACGGGCGTACCGATTGGGCTGGCCTTTCGGAAAAAATAAATTTTTGGTGAATTTTGGGTTACCTCCTCCGTAGCGTGGCATTAAGGCTGGAAACTATCTACCTCTCTTTCCAACCATCACCATGAAAAAAGTACTCTTCCTCGCCGTAGCTGCTATGTCGCTTTCGCTCGCTTCGTGCGACAGCAAGAAAGAAGATGCTGCTGAGGCTCAAGGCACTGCCGTTAAAGAAGCCGGCGAAGCGAAAGCTGACGCGCTGGAGAACAAGGCTGACGCCGTTCGTGACTCAGCCGACAAGAAAGGCGAAGCTATCGGCGACGCTGCTGACGCAAAAGACCCCAAGTAATTCGTTGGCTTTGCTGCCGGCCTTACCAAGCAGCCAAGCTTTTAAAAACGCTATCCCGTCAGGATAGCGTTTTTTTATTATTATTTTTTACGGCTGGCAAAGCCCCTGCTATTGCGCCAGCGCCCGTAATGCGGGGTCCCTGGCCACTGCAAGCTGACTTTATAGCAAAAAATGGCGACTGATTTAAACTTTTTTAATCACTAACCGTCTATTGGTCGGAAAATTGCACCTTATCTTTCCGCACACATCTTGAAAAACATGAAAACCTTACTTTTTGCCGCACTGCTAGGCAGTGTTTCGGCCGTAGAGGCTGCCCCCTCCACCGCTGTAGTTGCTCCTGCTACTATTAGCCAAACGACGCCCGCTGCGGGCCAGGCTCCAAGCGCCAAAGAAATGAAGCGCATCCGCAAGCAGCGCAAGCAAAACGGCCCCGAGGTGTATAAAGGCACCGTGGCTGAGCAGCGCCGCATTGTAACCGACGCTCCTGGCGCCGAGAAGGATGACGACAACACCAGCGACACGCCAAAGAAAGACCGCAAAATGAAGAAGAATAAGTAACTCAGTTACTTATTCACAAAAAAGCCCCGCCAGCACTAGTGCTGGCGGGGCTTTTGCGTAGACTGCCGGCTAGCCCAGGCGGCGCTGCAGCAAGCCGGTTACTGTTTCAACCAAGCGGCGCGGCTCGTAAGTGCGCCACGGCAGGTCGTCGAGTTCGCCGCCAAAGTTGATGTAATGGTCGAGATTATACTGGCTCATTTCGCGGCGCACGTGCTCCTGAAAGTTGACGCCCGCAATCCAGCCGTCCTCGACTTCCTCAAACCACTCTTCGTAGTAGCTGTCATCGGAGCCGTGAAAGTTGAACACGTTTTCACCAATTAGGATAAAGCGCTTAATGCCCTCGTGCAGCAGCACATCGAGGATATTGCGCTTCAGAGTCATGATGTCGTTTTCGATGGCGTCGTTCCACTCGCCAATAAACTCCAGCACGGCCGCCCCTTCATCGTAGTCGGCCCACAGAATTTTAAAGAACAGTGTATCTGATTCCAGGCTGTCCCACTGCGGATGAATGTAGTAGCCGTAGATAGTATTGCTGAACGTATCGAGGCTATACTCGGCCCCGTAGAGCGGCGAGCGCTCGTCCTCCGTAGCGGAGTATTGCTCAATCCAGTTGTAATAGGGCTCGATGGTATGCATGGCGGCAAGGCTGGCTAGGGCCGGCCCACTTGCCAAAACGCCGCCTGGCCCGAATCGTTCGGGCAGGCGACACTATGGAAAGGCTACCGCCTGATTGTCAGTTGCAAATTCTGCGACTGTACAACCAGCGCTAGCTACTGCCGGGCGGCTAGCGCAGCGCGCACCGAGCCGTGCTGGCGCAGCAGGTCGGCGGCTTCGGGCTGGGCAATGCCGAGTTCGTCCATAAGCATGCGCTGGCCGCGCTCCACGAGCTTGTCGTTGCTGAGCTGCATATCGACCATCTTGTTGCCTTTCACCCGGCCTAGCCGGATAAAGGTGGCCGTAGTCAGCATATTGAGCACCAGCTTTTGAGCGGTGCCGGCCTTGAGGCGCGTGCTACCCGTGATAAACTCGGGGCCAGTAACGACCTCTACCGGAAACTCGCAGGCGGCGGCTACGGCCGAGCCGGCGTTGCACACCACGCAGCCGGTGGCTAGCCCGGCCGCGCGCGCCGCTTGCAGCCCGCCTATCACGTAGGGCGTGCGGCCCGAGGCGGCAATGCCTACCAGCACGTCTTTCTCATTCGCCTTAAACTGCTGCAAGTCAACCCAGGCTTGCGCGGCATCGTCCTCAGCCCCTTCAACGGCTTTACGGATGGCGCCATCGCCACCGGCCATAATGCCCACTACTAGCCCAGCCGGCACGCCAAAGGTGGGCGGGCACTCCGAGGCATCGACCACCCCTAGCCGCCCGCTGGTGCCGGCCCCGATGTAGAACAGCCGCCCCCCGGCCTCAAGCCGCGCCACGATGGCCTCGACCAGGGCTCCGACCTGCGGCAACACTTTTTGCACGGCCAGCGGCACGGTCTGGTCGAGTTGGTTCATGCCGGCGAGCAGGGCCGCCGTGGGTAGCGTTTCGAGGTCTTGAAAGGTGGAAGGCGTTTCGGTAGTCACGGGCGTCTGCTTAAGTAAATTAGGGAGGGCTAGCTTTTCAGCGTGCCGATAATCGGAAACTTATCGAATACGGTGGCCAGGTGCGGCGCGTCCTCATCAAGCTCGCGGGTGAGGTCTTGGCCGGCCCAGTGCTCGTAGTGGTTGCCGCGCTGCCAGAGGCGCGAGCGCGTCACGTCGTAAATATTGCCCTGGTAGGCCACCCAGATTTCATCGCGGTCCTGGCCATTACGCAGGGCTAGCTGGCGGCGAGTATATTCGTTTAACATGTATTAAGTAACATTTAACAATCCTTTATCCCCTCTTTTTCGTGCTTAGCTGCTTGAGCATCACTCCTTCAGGTGCTTAGTGGTTTGTCAAATGATAAATGATAGCTGCTAAATGAAAAGCTAGCCTAGCAGGGCTTGCGTCCGAATCCAGCGCTGGGGCAGGTCGCCTTGGGCGGCGTGCAGGTAGTCCTGATGCGTGCAGGGCACAATGCGCTTAACGGCGTGGTCGGCGAGGCTTTCGACTTCCATCCACCATTTGTCGGTGTCGGCGCGGCGCGACTTATAGAATACCAGCTCGCTAGGGGCGCTGCCGCCGCTACCGGGCAGCACGAGCGTGTAAGTGAGAAAACGATAGGTCCCAAAGCCAGTTTCGGGCCGGCGGTGGTAGTAGCCTTCGATAAAGTACCAGAGCATGGTAGCCAGCGTGGCGGCGGCCAGCCCGTGGGGGTCGTGGTCGGGCCGGTAGCCATAGAACCCAACCGAGGTAAGCTGCTCATTATGACCAGCGTACCAGCATAACTGCGCCGCATCTTCGTTGCTGAGCCCGAAGGGGCTAGCCGGATAGTAGCCGGGCGCATCCTGCCAGCGAATAGCCGCGATATCGATGCTCAAAAAATTGGCTTGGCGCAGCACCGGCTCGGCCAGGCGGCGGTCGGCGCGCAGCTCGCCCACGCTCATGGTCTCAAAATGCAGCTTCTCGAAGGCCGCCAGCACATCGGGTGGCGTAAGATATTGCTGATGAGCCAGGTGAGCACAGCTGAACACGAAGTTGGGCGAGTGCATGAGCAGGCGGCGCAGGTGGCTGTCTTCGGGCGCGGCAAAGTAGCCGGGCATAGCCATATCGGGCCGCGAGTCGATAACGGCGAAATTGATAGCCGGCACGGCTTCTTCGTGCTGCGGCTCGTAGGCCAGAAACTGGCCGTAGTCGAGGTCGTGGCCACCACCCAGCAGCAGCGGTATAGTATTGGCTTCCAGCAAAGCAGCCACTATTTCGCGCAGGCGCTGGTAGGTATCTTCCAGGCTAAGGCCGGGGCGCAGGTTGCCGAGGTCGACGAGGCGCAGCGGGCCATTGCCACGCTGCAGCTGGTAGAAACGCTCGCGCACCCGGTTAGCGCCGTGCTGCCCGGCTGGGGGCGCGCCGGCCACCGTGCCGCGCCACTCGTCGAGGCCAATGAGGGCCAGGTCGGCCGAGCGCCAGTCCGGAAAGTCTTCGGCAAAGCGCGCCACGTAAGCCGCCACTGTAGTAGGCGCGGCGGTGGGGGCAGTCAGCTCGTCGGGCAGCGGGTCAAAAAAAAGGGCCAGGTTCATGCAGCAAGCGCGGCGGGGCGCCGCCAAATTTACGGCCCGTCAGGCCCAGATTGGGTTTTTAGCCGCGCGCTTTGCGTTAGCTGAAGAGATTTCGTCGAAAATCCTGTTTCTTTAGTCCCTTATTCCCACGCCGACCGCACTTTGCCTCGCCTTATGGACGTCCGTCGCTCCTTCGATATCCTAGCCAATCAACTCGAGAAGTTTCCCAAAAGTGACTCCCTAGCGGCCAAAATCAACGGCCACTACGAGCCGCTCAGCAGCCAGCAGGTGCAGGACCAGGCCAACGAGGTAAGCCTGGGCTTGCTGAAGCTGGGCTTGAAAAAAGATGATAAAGTTGCTATTATCAGCATGAACCGGCCCGAATGGCTCATCGCTGACTTTGGCATTGCCCAAATTGGCGGCACCAGTGTGCCTATGTACCCGAGCATCACGGTCGAAGATTACAAGTACATTTTCACCGATGCCGGCGTACGGGCCGTGTTCGTGGCCGACAAGCATTTATTCGACAAGGTGAAAGAAGCCACGGCCGGCCTCGATATTCCGGCCGAGAACGTCTTCACCTTCGATAAAGTGGCCGGCGCCCGGCACTTCAGCGAGCTGCTAGCCCTCGGCCAGCAGGGCAACCCCGCCGACCTCGAACCGCTGAAAGCCGCCGTGCAGCCCGACGACCTGCTCACGCTTATCTATACCAGCGGTACTACCGGCGCCCCCAAAGGCGTGATGCTCAGCCACGACAACCTCCTGAGCAACTGCCGCAACTCGGCTCGCTACGTGCCGGTAGGCAAGGATGACAAAGCCTTGAGTTTCTTGCCTTTGTGCCACATATTTGAGCGCATGGTGACGTACCTGTACATGATTCACGGCGTGAGCATTTACTACGCCGAGAGCATGGAAACCATCGCCGACAACCTGCGCGAGGTGCACCCCAGCATCTTTACCACCGTGCCGCGCCTGCTCGAAAAAGTGTACGACAAGATTGTGGCCAAGGGCCACGAGCAGACCGGCATCAAGCATAAGCTCTTTTTCTGGGCGCTGGACCTGGGCCTGAAATATGACACCCAGAAAGACCAGGGCTTCCTTTACAACACCGAGCTAGCCCTGGCCAACAAGCTCATTTTCAATAAATGGCGCGAGGCGCTAGGGGGCAATTTGCGCTGCATTGTGAGTGGTGGCGGCGCCTTGCAGCCGCGCCTGGCCCGCGTGTTCTGGGCCGCTGGCATCCGAGTAATGGAAGGCTATGGCCTCACCGAAACCTCGCCGGTGATTGCTGTGAATGGCTACGAACGCGAAAACAACATGATTGGCGCAGTGGGCCCGCTCATCGACAATATGGAGGTCAAAATCGCCCCTGATGGCGAGATTCTGACCAAGTCGGCCTCCGTGATGAAGGGCTACTACAATAAGCCCGAGCTTACGGCCGAAGCTATCGACAAAGAGGGCTGGTTTCATACCGGCGACATTGGCGAGTTTGTAAACGGCCGCTTCCTGAAAATCACTGACCGCAAGAAGGAGATGTTCAAGACCAGCGGCGGCAAGTACATTGCCCCCCAAGTCATTGAGAACAAGATGAAAGAAGACCCGCTCGTTGAGCAAATGATGGTAGTGGGCGCTGACCAGAAGTTTCCGGGCGCGCTCATTGTCCCTGCCTTCGACGAGCTAAAGCAGTGGGCTAGCAAGAATGGCGTAGCCGCTAAGTCGAACGCTGACCTGGTGAAAGATGAGAAGGTAGTAAAACTCTACCACGACCTCGTGGCGAAATACAACCAGGGCTTTGCGCAGTGGGAGCAAGTGAAGAAATCAGTGTTGCTACCCGAGCTCTGGACCGTGGAAAGCGGCGAGATGACACCCACCATGAAAGTGAAGCGCAAGGTGATAACCGAGAATAATAAGGCACTTATCGAAGGGTTGTATAAGTAATTAGCCTTCAAGCCAAAAACAACGTCCTGCTGCGCTTGTCAAAGCGCCTCTCCCGCGCCGCCAGGGTCGTTCGGGAGAGACGCTTTGACAAGTGCAGCAGGACGTTCTTTCTTTTTTGAGCACTTCTCAACTAGTATGCAAGCCTAACAAATTTCTTCGTATGTTTACCGCACTTTCGCTGCGATATGAAACCTGAAGAAACCGTCGATTATAATATCAAGGTAGCCTGGCATGCCATTTCGCGCATGTACAACACGCAGGCCGCCCGCTACGACATCACCACGAGCATCGGCTTCGTGCTGCTGAATATCGACCAGGAGCTGGGCACGCCGGCCACCAAAATAGCGCCCCTGCTAGGCCTCGAAACGCGCTCTCTCACGCGCATTTTGCGCAGCATGGAAGAAAAAGGCCTGATTTATAAACAGGCCGACACGCAGGACAAGCGGTCGGTGCGCATTTTCCTGACCGAGCTAGGCCTCGAAAAGAAGGAGGTTTCGCGCCAAACGGTGCGCCACTTCAACCTGAAGGTGCGCGACAAAATACCCCAAAGCCAGCTCGATACCTTCTTTAAGGTGGCTAGCCAGATTACGAGTATGATTGAGGGCAAAACGCTCTTTGATGACTTTGAGCTGAAACCGCTGCGCAAGGAAGCTTCGGCATGAAGTAGCGCGGACTTTTAGTCCGCCTCGCGATTGAATAAATCTATACTACCCCACCCAACGCGGACTGAAAGTCCGCGCTACTTTTATATGAAACGAGTAATCAAGAAAGTTGCCGTGCTGGGCTCCGGCGTGATGGGTTCGCGTATTGCCTGCCA
Source organism: Hymenobacter sp. BT559 (assembly GCF_017571525.1). Taxonomy (GTDB): domain Bacteria; phylum Bacteroidota; class Bacteroidia; order Cytophagales; family Hymenobacteraceae; genus Hymenobacter; species Hymenobacter ginsengisoli. The sequence goes on from NZ_JAGETY010000002.1 coordinate 106,383, forward strand.
CTTTGCCAACATCGGGGTGCCGGTGCTGCTGCTCGACATTGCGCCGAAGGAATTGACGGCCGACGAGGAGAAAAAAGGCTTGAAGCTAGACGCGCCTGCCGTGCGCAACCGCATCGTAAACAGCGCCTTGCAAGCCGCGGTGGTTGCCAACCCCTCGCCGCTTTACCGCAAGAGCGAGGCTAGCCGCATCAAGACCGGCAACTTCGATGACAACCTAAAGGAAATTGCGTCGTGCGACTGGGTGATTGAGGTCGTGGTAGAACGCCTCGACATCAAAAAGAGCCTCTACGAGCGCGTGGAGCAGTTTCGCAAGAAGGGCACGCTCATTACCAGCAACACCTCGGGCATCCCGATTCACTTGCTGGCCGAGGGCCGCTCAGAAGATTTCAAGGAGAACTTCGCGGGCACGCACTTCTTCAACCCGCCGCGCTACCTGAAGCTTCTCGAAATTATTCCGACGCCGGAAACCAAGCCGGAAGTGGTTGATTTCCTGCTGCACTACGGCGACCTGTACCTGGGCAAAACGGTAGTTTTGGCGAAGGACACGCCCGGCTTTATCGCCAACCGCGTGGGCGTATTTGCCTTGCTCGATGCCATGCAGACCATGCAGAAGCTGGGCCTGACGGTGGAAGAAACTGATAAGCTGACCGGCCCGGTTATCGGCCACGCCAAGTCGGCTACGCTGCGTACTTCGGACGTGGTGGGCTTGGACACGACCATCAACGTGGCCAACGGGCTAGCCCAGGGCTTGCCCAATGACGAGGCCAAAGACGTATTTGCGCTGCCCGACTTCGTGAAGCAGATGGGCGAGAACAAGTGGCTGGGAGACAAAACCGGCCAGGGCTTTTACAAGAAAGTAAAAGGTGAGGGCGGCAAGTCAGAAATCCACGCCTTGGACCTCAACACGCTCGAATACAAGCCTAGCCAAAAGGTAAAGTTTGCCACGCTGGAGCTAACCAAGACCATCGACAAGCTGGCTGACCGCTTCAAGGTGCTGGTGAGCGGCAAGGACAAGGCGGGGGAGTTTTACCGCCTGAGCTTCGGCAGTCTCTTCGCCTACGTGAGCAACCGCGTGCCCGAAATCGCTGACCAGCTGTACAAGATTGACGATGCGCTGCGCGCTGGCTTCGGCTGGGAGCTAGGGCCGTTTGAAACCTGGGATGCGCTAGGGGTGCAAGCTGGCATTGACCTGGCCAAAGCGGCTGGGCGCACGGTGGCACCCTGGGTGGAAGAGATGCTAGCTGCTGGCAACTCAACCTTTTACAAGGTCGAGAACGGCGTACGGAAATTCTACGACAAGGAAAGCAAGCAGTACCAGCCGGTGGCAGGCGTGGAGAATTTCATTATTCTCGACAACCTGCGGGCTAGCGGCAAGGTGCTGTGGAAGAATGCTGGCGCATCGGTAATCGACCTGGGCGACGGTATCCTGAACGTCGAGTTTCACTCTAAGATGAACTCGCTCGGCACCGACGTAATCCAGGGATTGCTAAAGGGCGTGGAGATGGCCGAAGCCGGCTACCGCGGCTTGGTGGTGGGCAACGACGCGCCGAATTTCTCGGCCGGCGCCAACCTGGGCCTCGTGTACATGCAGGCGCTGGAGCAGGAGTTTGACGAGCTGAACATGATGATTCAGCAGTTTCAGCAGGCCATGATGCGGATGCGCTACAGCAGCATTCCGGTGGTAGGCACGCCGCACGGCCTCACGCTAGGGGGTGGTTGCGAGCTCAACCTACACTGCGACCGCGTGGTGGCTTCGGCCGAGTCGTACATCGGCCTCGTCGAGTTTGGCGTGGGCCTGATACCCGGCGGCGGTGGCACCAAGGAAATGACGCTGCGCACGGCGGCCAAGTACGAGGAAGGCGAGCCGGAGTTTAACCTGCTGCGCAACACGTACATGACCATTAGCACGGCCAAGGTTTCAACCTCGGCAGCCGAGGCATTCGACCTGGGCTTCCTGCGCCGCGGCGACGAGATTGTGGTAAACCCCAACCGCGTTATTGCTCAAGCTAAGGCAGCCGCCATCGAGCTGGCAGATGCCGGCTATTCGCAGCCCAGCCAGAAAACCAACATCAAGGTACACGGTAAGGGCGCGCTGGCCATGTTCAAGACGGGCGTGTATGCTATGCAGCAAGGCCAGTACATTTCGACTCACGACCAGCTCATTGCCAACAAGTTGGCCTATGTAATGTGCGGTGGCGACCTTTCCTCCCCTACCGAGGTTAGCGAGCAATACCTGCTGGATTTGGAGCGCGAAGCCTTCCTAAGCCTCTGCGGCGAACGCAAGACGCTGGAGCGCATTCAGTCGATTCTTACCACTGGGAAACCTCTGAGAAACTAAGTTTCTCTTATCGTTATGGCTTCGCAAGCAACTGCGGTAATGGATGAACGGGTAGTGCAAACGTGGGCTTTGCATTACCTGCATTCTCGTTATGCAAAAGCTAATCCTGGTAAAAGAATTTTCGCTGATGTAGAAATGCTTTTAAAAAAGCAGTACGAGGGTAAGAAGGGCTACGATAGAGTTGATGGGCTCATTTGTATAAATAAGGAGACCAACTATTACTCAATAGCTATCGAGGCCAAGTCAATGAAGACAGCCTACTCTTTATTAACGTCAGCTAAGGAAGGAAGTATTTTTCAAAATGCGTTAATCAGCGCCTTACTAGTTATACCAGTTTTATTAACTGTTTTTCTTTTTTGGTTTCTTGCTTGGTACTGGCTAGTACTGCTTGTGGGTGGCGTGTTGTTGCTTTCACTTTTAGCAGTGGGCTTTTACAATGAGTCTCCTCACTTACTGACAACAGGTGTTCACGAGCAGCTAGGCAGATATGCTGGAAATGAAAAATGGTTAGCGTTACCAGAAGACGTCAGATTTCGTTTGACGGCAAGTAAACAGTGGAATAAGTTTCTAAAAATCTGCAAGCTCTCTGGCTTCGGTTTGCTAACAGTATCCACCGACGGCTTTGTAAATGAATGGCAAAGTCCGAAGCAAGTAAAAGGTGATTTTATCAGACTTTACAAGAAAGAGCAGGAAATCAAAAATTACCTTGACGGCAAGCCATCGCTGCTGACCAATTACTCAAACTGTTTATCCTTCAAGGATAAGCTGCAAAGCATTGTCTGTAAAAATCCGCAGTCGCGGGTTACAGCACCTCAAATCTGATAATCCAACCCTACTATCATGGCTAATACCGCATATATCGTGGCCGGCTACCGCACGGCCGTAGGCAAAGCGCCCCGGGGCGTCTTCCGTTTTACCCGGCCCGACGACCTGGCGGCCGATGTTATCAAGCACCTCATTAAATCGGTGCCCGCCCTAGACCCTAGCCGCGTCGACGACGTGATAGTGGGCAACGCGGTGCCCGAAGCCGAGCAGGGCTTGCAAATGGGCCGCCTCATCTCGCTGCTGGCCATGCCCATCAATGTGCCGGGCCTCATCGTGAACCGCTACTGCGGCTCGGGCGTCGAGACTATTGCAATGGCCGTGGGCAAAATCACGGCGGGCATGGCCGAGTGCATCATCGCGGGCGGCACCGAAAGCATGAGCATGGTGCCCACCGTGGGCTGGAAAACCGTGCCTAACCCGACCCTAGCCGACGCCCACCCCGACTACTACATGGGCATGGGCCTGACCGCCGAGGCTGTAGCGAACGACTACAAAATCAGCCGTCAGGACCAGGACGAGTTTTCGTACAACTCGCATCAGAAGGCGATTAAAGCCATTAAAGAGGGTAAGTTTCAAAAGAGCATCGTGCCGATTACGGTAGAGGAAATCTACCTCGACCAGGCCAGCGGCAAGAAGAAAAAGCGCTCCTATGTAGTTGATACCGATGAAGGCCCCCGCGCCGACACGTCGGTGGAAGCGCTAGCCCGCCTGCGCCCAGTGTTCGCCGCCAACGGCACGGTTACGGCCGGCAACTCGTCGCAAACCTCCGACGGGGCAGCCTTCGTGCTCGTGATGAGCGAGCGCATGGTAAAGGAACTGAATCTGGAGCCCATTGCCCGTATGGTTACCTACGCCGTGGAGGGTGTTGACCCACGTATTATGGGCATGGGCCCCATTAAGGCGGTGCCTAAAGCGCTACGCCAAGCCGGCATGAAGCTCGAGGACCTCGACCTGATTGAGCTAAACGAAGCCTTCGCCTCACAGTCGCTGGCCGTAGTGCGCGAGCTGGGCATCAACCCCGACAAGCTGAACGTGAACGGCGGCGCCATCGCGCTAGGCCACCCGCTGGGCTGCTCGGGCGCTAAACTCTCCATCCAGCTTTTCGATGAGCTGCGCGACCGCGGCCAGAAGTACGGTATGGTGACAGCCTGCGTGGGCGGTGGCCAAGGCGTAGCGGGTATTTACGAGTTGCTGAAGTAATTACTTCTAAAAACGCTTGTCATGCTGAGCTTGCCGAAGCATCTCTACCGAACTGTTGCCTGCATCAACCTGATTCTGGCAACGGCGCACAAGAGATATCTTGGCAAGCTCAGCATGATTGTTTTTTTGGCAGTTGCTAGCCAAGTAGCTATCGGCCAAAAACACCCAGCCTCCCGCGTGTATACCTACGTGGAGCAAATGCCACAGCTGCCACGAGGCGGTGGGTACCAACAGGTTGCGGCGGATATTATGAGCCGCCTGCGGCTTACTAGCCATATTGAGCCGAGTTGCTACCGCACTTTTGTCTACTTCGAGGTGAGCCCGACAGAAACAGTACAACACGCCAGAATCAAGGTGGCAAGCGTGTCATCGACGGTAGACTCCGCAGTACTACGAGCGGTGCGTTTACTCCCGCCCTTTCGGCCGGGCTACCAGCAAGGCAAGCCCGTTACCGTAAGCTTTACTATCCCTCTCCGAATAGCAACCCAGTAACTGCGTAGACTTTCCGGCAAGCTACTCATCCAGCAAATTCAAGAGCTTATGCTCGGCCTCGGGCCGGTGCTGCTTGGCGTATTCTGATGGGGCCATGCCGTAGATTTTCTGGAACGTCTTGCGGAAGTACTTCACGTTCTCCACTCCCACCTGAAAGGCGATTTCGGTAATGCGTAATTGGCTGTGAGTGAGCAATTGGGCTGCTCGTTTCATGCGCACATCGCGAATAAACTCGACGGTGGTTTGGCCCGTAATCTGCTTGATGCGGCGGTAGAGCACCGACTGGCTCATGCACATATCGCTGGCCAGCACCTGCACGCCGAAGGCGGGGTCGTCGAGATGCTGCTCCACGGCGCGCATGGCCTGCTCCAGGAAGGTGCGGTCGGCATCGGCGATGACAATTTCGGTGGGTTCGAGCAGCAGCTGGCGCTGGTAGTACTCGCGCAATTTGCTGCGGTTGCGCAGCAGGGCGGCGGCTTTGGCTTGCAGTACTTGCGGGTTAAAAGGCTTGCTTATGTAATCGTCGGCGCCCAGGTCAAGGCCTTCTACTTCGTGTAGGGCGGCGGTGCGGGCGGTGAGCAGCAGCACCGGAATGTGGGCCGTTTTGGGGTGTTGCTTGAGCTTGCGGCACAGCTCCAGGCCGTCGCTGCGCGGCATCATCACGTCGGAGATAACGAGGTCGGGTAGCTGGGCAAGCGCTTTTTCCCAGCCTTCGAGGCCATCGGGGGCGGTGCTCACTTCAAAGTCGGCAGCAAAGAGCTGCTGCAGGTACTGGCTTACTTCGTCGTTGTCTTCCACCACGAGCAGGCGCGGCAGGGTGGCGAGGGTTAGCGGTTCGTTGGTGAGGGCTAGCGGGGCGGCTTCGAAATCGGTGAGCGCTTCGGCTAGGGCCGGCTGGTCGGCATCGGGCAGCAAGTCGCCGGGCTGTAAATGGGCCTGCCCAAAAGGCAGCCGCAACCGGAACGCAGTACCCGCATCCACCACGCTCTCGACCTCGATGCTACCCTGATGGCGCTCGGCAAACTGCCGCACGAGCGAAAGCCCAATGCCAGTGCCCGTCATGCGCAGCGTGTCGGTGTGCGAGGCTTGGTAGTACGGGTCAAAGATGCGCGCCAACTCAGTCGGCTGAATGCCGACGCCGGTATCTACTACGCTTATTTCCAGATGATTGCCCTGCAGCTGGCCGTTCTGAAACACGGCCTCGCCGCCGGGGCTGCCCACCACCGTGGCCGCGAGCGTGAGCTGCCCGCCCTCGGGGGTGTACTTAAAGGCGTTGGCGAGCAAGTTGGTCAGGATAATTTCGAGCTTGCTGCGGTCAAAGAAGAGCACTACCGGCTCGGCGGGCACGTCTAGGGTATAGGTAAGGCGGCGCTCCTCTGCTTTTTGCTTGAATACCTGAAAGATGTCGGTGAGAAACTGCACGGCGTTGCCGGCACTGGCGCGCAGAGGCACGTGCCCCGTTTCAACTTTGCGGAAGTCGAGCAATTGATTAACCAAGTCAAGCAGCTTGCGGGTTTGCTTGTGCATGAGCAGCACCTTGTCGCGGAGGCCACTCACGGGGCCATGCGCACCGATTATCTCCTCCATCGGCCCCAGAATGAGCGTGAGCGGCGTGCGCAGCTCGTGGCTCACATTGGTGAAGAAACCCAGCTTGAGATTGGTCAATTCCTTTTCCTTTTCAGTCTGGAATTGCTCCAGGGTCAGCTTGTTACGCAGCTCCTGCTGAGCCATTTCGAAGCGCCGGTACAGCGCCACTGCCCCTAGCAGCACGGCGGCGTAGAGCAGGTAGGCCCACCAGGTCTTGTACCAGGGGGCTAGCACCACAAACTCCATCGTGGCAGGGGTTTTGGCCCACACGCCTTCACCGTTATCGGCTTTTACTTGCAGCGTATAGCGGCCGGGTGGTAGGTTGGTAAAGCTGGCGGTGCGCTGCCCAGGCCCCGGATATACCCAGTCGTCGTTATAGCCCAGCAGCCGGTAGGCGTAGTGGTCCTTCTGCGGATTGGTATAGTTAAGGGCCACGAAATCAACCGAAAAGTCATTCTCGGATGGCTTGATGGTGACAGTTTGGGGCTGCGAGAGGGGCCTAGCCAGCACCAGGCGCCCGTTGAAGCGCTGGCCCACGGCCACTGGCTGGTTGGCAATGCGCAGGCCCGTAAGCTGCACCACCGGCGGGTACGGATTGGCTTGAATAGCCGCCGGCTGGAAGTACGTAATGCCATTGATGCCGCCGAAGTAGAGCGTGCCATCGGCCCCGCGGGCAGCCGCGCCTATCTTAAACGCGTTGCTTTGCAAGCCATCGGCCACATCATAGCGCAGGTAGCGGCGGGTGGCGGGCGTGAAGCGGTAGAGGCCGGTGCCGCCCACCCACAGGTTGCCGGCATCGTCGGCGAGCAGGCCCTCCACGTCCGTTTCGGGCAGCTCTCGGCTGAACGACCGCACGTGGTCGTGGCCCTGGGCATCGGTGGTGAGCTGGTGCAGGCCGCCGCCAATGGTGCCTATCCAAAGGGCACCCTGCTCGCCCAGCAGCAATGGCCACACGTAGTTGACGAGCAGACTGTTGGGCTGGCCGGGCGCATACTTAAACTGACCCAGCAGCAGCAAGGAGTCGGCGGTGGGCCGCAGCTTGAGCAGACCTGCATCGCGGGTACTAGCCCACAGCACGTTGCGCGTCGCGTCGTAGAGTAAGTAAGTAAACTGGCTGGTAGGTAAGTGGGCGGTGGCCTTGTCGTAGTGGCCCAGCAGGCGCTGGCCATCGGCGCTGAGGCGCAGCAGGCCCTTCGAAAAAGTGGCGACCCAAAGTGTGCCCTGGCCGTCCTGGGCCAGGTGTTCGAGGCTGGTGCTGGTGAGGTCGAAGCCGCCTGGCAGCTGGCGATAAGTGGTGAATTTTTCGCGGCCACCATCGCGCCGCAGGGCTAGCAGACCGTGGTCGCGGGTACCAATCCAGAGTGTGCCATCGGCGGCCGGGAATATGGTAGCCGCATCGACGCCGCGCACCGTATCGGCGGGCTGGCTGAAGTAAGTGCGGTAGGTTTTGCGGGTGAGGTCGTAGGCACTCAGGCCATTGCGCGTACCAAACCACAGCGTGTTGGTGGCTTCTTCCTTGTAAATGGCGTTGACGTAGTTATTGGCATTATTGAGCGCCGACTGCCCGGTGAGCTGGTGGCGCAGGCGCCCGAAAGCCCGTTGCCGCAGGTCTACTTTATTTAGGCCGCCTGCCGAGGCGCCTAGCCACATCACCTGGTGGCCATCCTCAAACAGCTGGTGGATGCGCTCCGAATTAATGCTGTAGGGCTGACCATCGCGGGGTAAAAACCGGGTGGGTGTGCCTTGCAGCGGCGGGGCATCGGGTGTCACAGCGCCGGCCTCCCACACATACAAGCCCTGGAGCGTGCCCGCCCAGAGCCGCCCAAACGAGTCGAGCCGCAGCGCCTGAATGCGTGAGTAGCGGTGCGGCAGCGCGTGCGGCACCAGCGCCTGCCGGGTGCGGCGGCTAGCGGCCGACACCCAAAACAGCGTGCGCTCAGCCCCTACCCACAAATCGCCCCGGCGGTCGAGGTGCAGCGCACTTACGTGGCTAGCCAGCGCCGTAGCAAGCACCGGCCAACCGGCCACGTCGGGGCGCACCACCAGCAGGCCGGTTTCCAGGGAGCCCACCCAGAGGGTACCCTCTGCATCGTAGGCCAGGCTCGAAATACGGGCTAGCGACGGCCGCCCCGGCGCACTGGCAGGCAGTTGGAACAGACTTACTACCTGGCCTTGCGCGCCGAAGCTCAGCACAAACAGGCCATCCTGGACGGTGCCTACCCAGAGGCGGCGCTGGCCATCGGCCACGAGGGCAGTCACGGCGCTCTTAGCCAGCTGCCGGGCAGCGGCGCGGTAGGCGGCGGGGAGGGCTTGGTCATCGAGGCGGGCGAAGGCATCGTGGGCAGCATCATAAAAACTCAGCCCCGAACCCTCGGCGCCGGCCCAGAGGCGCTGGTCGGGGGCTAGGAGCAGCGCCGTAATGCGGTTGCTCGATAAGCCATTGCGGGGGTTCACCGGCAGCATGTATTGCCGCAGGGCATAGCCATCGTAGCGGTTCAGGCCTCGGTTGGTTCCTATCCAGATGAAGCCGGCGCGGTCCTGGGCCACGGCCATGGCATCGCTGTGCGAGAGGCCTTCATCGACCGAAATATGCTCAAACCGAAACTCGCTGGGTGCCGCATTTTGGCCCCGGGCTGCGGGGGCTAGCAGGGCTGCCCACACCAGGGCTACCCACCACAATGCCCCCCGAAAAGCTGCTAGCTGCCGCACGTAAAAAAGGAATAAGGCCCACCCGAAGTGGTGGTAGCCATTCACTAAAGCTAAGTTAAAAGCGAGCAAGCTGGCAGCGCCTAGCTGGGCATCTGTAGCGCAGTTATGAGGATTAGAGGGTGTTTTATGCCGAAAAAACACCCCCTCCCCCGCTAGGGCCAACTCTAATTTTGCCCTGCACAACAGGCTGTTGTCCGCGCATTCCGGCGCGGCAGCCACCAGCCCGGCTGCGGCGGCGCTGCCCTCCGGCCGGCCCTTCCCACCCCTCCCCGCTCATGCAAAAAAATTGGTACTCCCGGCGCTTGCCGCACCTGCTGGCCGCGGCTGGCCTCGCCGGCGGCCTGGCTGGCTTCACTGCTCCCCAGCCGCCCGCAAAAGCAAAGGCTAGCCGCCACCTTGCCCCGGCTCCCCGCCACACGTTTGCGCTGGGCACCAATCAATTTTTGCTCGATGGTCAGCCGCTTCAAATGATATCGGGCGAATTGCATTACCCGCGCATTCCGCGCGAGGCGTGGCGCAGCCGCCTCAAAATGGCCAAGGCGATGGGGCTGAATACCATCGGCACCTACGTGTTCTGGAACGTACACGAGCCCCAGCCGGGCCAGTACGATTTCACGGGGAATAACGACGTGGCGGCCTTCGTGAAGATGGCCCAGGAGGAAGGCCTGTGGGTGATTTTGCGCCCCAGCCCCTACGTGTGCGCCGAGTGGGAGTTCGGCGGCTACCCCTACTGGCTGCAGAATGTGCCCGGCCTGAAGGTGCGCAGCCAGGAGCCGCAGTATATCGCCGCCTACACCCGCTACCTGCAGGCCGTGGGCAAGCAGCTCGCCCCGCTGCAAGTCAACCACGGCGGCCCCATCCTCATGGTGCAGGTCGAGAATGAATACGGCAGCTATGGCGCTGACAAACAGTACTTGGCGCAAAACAAGCAGCTCTTTATCAACGCGGGTTTTGATGGCCTGCTTTATACCTGCGACCCGGTGGCCGATGTAGCCAAGGGGCACTTGCCCGGCCTGCTGCCCGCCGTAAACGGCACCGACCAACCTAGCCAGATTCGCAAGCTCGTCAACACCAACCACGGCGGTAAAGGCCCCTACTACGTGGCCGAGTGGTACCCGGCGTGGTTTGACTGGTGGGGCACGCCGCACCACACCGTGCCGGCTGCCAAGTACACGCCGGGCCTCGACTCGGTGCTGAAGGCCGGCATGAGCATCAACATGTACATGTTTCACGGCGGCACCACACGAGCCTTCATGAATGGGGCTAATTATAAAGGAGATACCTCGCACTACGAGCCCCAGGTAAGCAGCTACGACTACGACGCGCCGCTCGACGAGGCCGGCAACCCTACCGCCAAATTCCGCGCCTTCCGCGAGGTGATTGCTAAATATCGGCCCGCCGGCCAGCCCCTGCCGCCCGTGCCCGCGGCCAAGCCTAGCGTGGCGCTACCCGCCGTGCAGCTCACCAAAAGCGCCAGCCTGCTAGCCCAGCTTCCTGCCCCCGTAGCCAGCCAAAAGCCGCTGACATTCGAAAACCTCAAACAAGCGTACGGCTTCGTGCTCTACCGCACTACTGTGGCCGGTGGCAGCGCCCAAACCCTGAAGCTGACCGACTTGCGCGACTACGCCGTGGTGCTGGTTAATGGCCAGCGCGTGGGCACCCTCGACCGCCGCCAGCGCCAGGACAGCCTGCTGGTGAAGCTCCCCGCCGGGCAGGTGCAGCTCGACATATTAGTGGAGAACCTCGGTCGCGTCAACTTCGGCGAATACCTGCTGCAAAACACGAAGGGCATCACCAAGCGCGTGACGCTCGGCGGCAAGGAGCTGACGGGCTGGAAGCAATACGGCCTGCCCTTCGACCAAGCCCCGACGGTAAGCCAGGCCACGGCTGCCACTGCCGGCAGCGGCCCGGCCGTGCGCACCGCCACTTTCAGCGTGGCCAGTCCCACCGACACCTACCTCGACATGCGGCAGTGGGGCAAAGGGGTAGTGTGGGTGAATGGCCATAACCTGGGCCGCTACTGGGCCATCGGCCCGCAGCAAACCCTTTATGTGCCGGCCGAGTGGCTTAAGAAAGGCAGCAATACCATCACCGTACTGGAGCTTCTTAAGCCCCAGCAAACCGGCCTCGCCTTCCTCGACCACGCCATCCTGAGCGAGTTGCGCCCCATTAGCGCCCTCTAGATTCGGCAATTGGGTCATCAGCATCCTGCATCATTGATAATCAATATATTATCAATGATGCAGGATATCCAGCAGACCCTCGCTTATTGACTTTAACGACCGGTTTTGCTCCCCTTTTCGCTCGAAAAGGAGCCCCCGGCGGCTAACCAAAGCCAGTAATTTTACACCACTTCCGAGCGCGCCTTTGTCGCTGCTTGAGGCTAGCCCACCTTGGCTGGCTCCCCGCGCTGATTTCACTTTTCCCCCACCCAGGCAGGCTTCGGCTTGCCCCATTTTACTTGCTGATGCAGGCTAAATCGATACTCCTTTGTGGAGCCCTGCTGCCGCTGGCCGTTGTGGCCGCGCCTGTGGCCTCCGAGGCTGGCCCCTTGGCCCAGTCTGTTTCTGCCCGGCGCTCGGCCGCGGCCGACACGCCCATCACGGGCACCGTGCTTGATGAGAAAGGCGTAGGGTTGCCCGGCGTCACGGTCATCTTAAAAGGCACCAGCGTGGGTGCTACTACCGATGGGGAAGGCCACTTTGCGCTGCGTATCCCGAGTGGCACCACGGGCGCTACGCTGGTCATCTCATCGGTGGGCTACAACCGCCAAGAGGTAGCCGTGGGCGAGCAAACCACGCTGAGCATTCAGCTAGCCCCCAGCGCCCAGGCCCTCGACGAAGCCGTGGTTATCGGCTACGGCTCGCAGGAGAAGCGCACCGTTACCAACGCCGTAACCACTGTGCAGGGCGCCGAGCTCGCCAAGCTGACAGTGGCCGACGTAGGCTCGGCCCTGCAAGGCAAGGCCGCCGGCGTCACGGTTATCGGGGCAGGCTCGGAGCCGGGCACTACGCCCCAGATTCTTATCCGCGGCATCTCGACCATCAACGGCAACAGCCCCCTCTACGTGGTGGATGGCCTACCAGTGAATGACATCAACTACCTCAACCCAAAGGATGTAGCCACCCTCACGGTGCTGAAAGATGCGGCTTCGGCGGCTATTTACGGCTCGCGGGCGGCCAATGGGGTAGTGCTCATCACGACCAAAGCCGGCACCATTAGCGCGCCGGTTATCACGGTCGATGCCACCTACGGCGTGTCGAACCCCACCCGGGTACCCAACATGGCTTCGGCCAGCGAGTACGCCCGCATCATGAACCTGGCCGCCACCAACTCGGGCAAGCCCGCCGTGTACGCCAACCCCGACCAGTTTACCCAGACTACCAACTGGTGGGACCAGATTAAGCAGCGCGGCATCACGCAGAACTATTCGCTAGGCCTCTCGGGCGGCTCCGATAAGGTGCTGTACTCCACGGGCCTGAGCTACTTTAAGGAGCGCGGCCTGGTGCGCGGCTCCGACTTCGACCGCCTCGTGCTGCGCGTGAAAAGCCAGTACCAGGCTGCCAAGCACCTGAAGATAGGCCAAGACCTGAACCTGTCGATGACCAAGCAGAGCTACCTCAACAGCGGCAGCCTGTTTCGGGATGCGTTCAACGACGACCCCATCACGTCGCCCCGCGTGCCAGGCACTTCGGGCAACCCCTACGACTACTACGGTGCCTCGCCTACCGATATCGGTAATCCGCTGGCCTTTGTGGAGCGCAACGACGACAAGCGCAACCAGTACTTTTTGGTGGGCACGGTGTACGCCAACTACGAGGTTATTCCGGGCCTAGTGGCCGAAACGCGCTTTGGTACGAACACCAATTTTTACGAGCGCAACGCGTTTTCGCCGTTCTACACCATCGACGCCAACGAGCGCAACCAGGTAAACTCGATAACGACCGAGCACAACATCAACCTGTATTGGAACAACACTAACACACTGACTTATAACAAGTCAATCGGCGACCACAACTTTACGGCCCTGGCGGCGGCTACGTTCGAGAAGTTCAGCAACCGGCCGCTATCGGGCTCGGGGCAGTCTATCCCCAGCAACGACCCTAGCCTGCGCTACCCCGATGCCGCCACGGCCGCCTTCAACGCCAGCGGCCGCACCTACGAGAACACCATTGCCTCGCTCATCGGCCGCGTTACCTACGACTACAAAGGCCGCTACCTGCTGTCGGCCAGCGTGCGCCGCGACGGCGCCTCCGTATTCCCGACCAACAACCGCTACGGCACCTTCCCGTCGCTATCGGTAGGCTGGCTCATCACCGACGAGAGCTTCATGAAGTCGTTTGAGGCCATGAACTTCCTGAAGCTGCGCGCCAGCTGGGGCCGCGTGGGCAACCAGAACATCAGCAGCCTCACCAATGCGGCTTACACCGGCACCTTTGCCAAAACTTACTACGTGACTGGCGACGACCGCAGCGCCCAAGTAGCGGTGATTCAGAGCAACGTGCCGAACCCCAACGTGAAGTGGGAAACGGTAGAAGACTACGACCTCGGCCTGGACTTCGGCTTTTTCCAGAATAAGCTGACGGCCACCTTCGACGTGTTCCGCCGCAACACCACCGACATGCTGATGTTCCAGGCCATTCCGGCGCACGCCGGCTACGGCTACACCAGCCCGGTAACCAACATCGGCAGCATGAAAACCAATGGCCTTGACTTCACGGTGGGCTACGCCGAAAACAAGGGCGACTTCACCTACGGCCTGAGCGTGAACGCGACCCGCGCCGTGAGCCGCATCGGCACCCTAGCCAACGGCCAGGCGCTGTACTCGGGCAATACGCCTATCTTCGGGCGGCCTTCCAAAACCGAGGAAGGGGGCCTAGTGGGCGCCTTCTATGGCTACCAGACCCAGGGCATCTTCCAGACCCAGGGCGACATTGACGCCTATAAATCGGCGGCCGGCGCGCTCATTCAGCCCAACGCCAAGCCCGGCGACTTCAAGTTTGCCGACCTCAACGGCGATGGCGTGATTGATGCCAAAGACCAGCAGTACATCGGCAACCCCACGCCGGCCATGACCTTCGGCGTAAACCTGAACCTGGGCTACCGCGGCTTCGACCTACAGGCCTCGCTGGTAGGCAGCCTCGGCAACGACGTGGTGAATGCCAACAAAGGCTGGTGGTACTCTGGCAGCTATAACTACAACAAAATAGCCGGCCTCGAAGACTTGGCCTGGCACGGCGCCGGCACTTCCAACTCGGTGCCCCGCATCACGGCCAACGACAACAACCAGAACCTGACGCGCTTCTCCAACTTCTACGTGGAAGATGGCTCGTATGCCCGCGTGCGCAACCTGCAAGTCGGCTACACCTTCCGCAAGGAGATAGCCAGCGCCCTGCACATGGCTAGCCTGCGCCTCTACGTGAGCGGCCAGAACCTGTTCACCTTCACCAAATACAGCGGCGTGGACCCCGAAATCGGCTACGGTCGCTCGTACACCGACGGCTCGTCGGCCCTCAACCGGGGCGTTGACCTGGGCAACTACCCCACTATGCGCACCTACCTGGTCGGCGCCAACATCGCCTTCTAATTTCTCCCACCCGCTCGTATCATGAAAACGTTTCCCCGCATTTTTACCCTGGCGCTGGGCCTGAGCTTGAGCCTGGGCGTGCAGTCGTGCAAGACCTTCCTCGATGTGTCGCCCCAAGGGCAGCAAACTACTGATAACTACTACACTACCGCCGACGAGTGCAAGGCTGCCGTAATGGGCTGCTACGCCCTTTCGGACCAGGACGACTGGTGGAAAATCGACCGCAGCCGCATGTTTGGCGATGCCGGCTCGGACGATGCCTGGAAGGGCAACTCCATTGCCGGCGACCAGCGCGAGTTTGGCGACTTCGCCCGCTTCTTCTGGCTGCCCAATAACGAGTGGTTCGACAACCGCTACACGTTTATTTACCAGGCTATTGGCAACTGCAATGCCGCCCTCGTCGGCATCGATAAGGCGCCCATCGACCCGGCGCTAAAGGCGCAGCTGCTTGGCGAGCTGAAGTTTATCCGGGCGTACAACTACTTCGAGCTCGTGAAAGGCTACGGCGGCGTGCCCCTGGTGCTCACGCCCGTGTCGCCATCCGAGTCGCTTACCATTCCGCGCGCTTCCACGGCCGCTTGCTACGCCCAGATTATTAAGGACCTGCAGGAAGCCGCCGCCGTGCTACCCGAGAAAAGCGCGCGCGCCAGCAGCGACAAAGGCCGCGCCACCAAAGGCGCTGCCAATGGCTACCTGGCTAAGGCCTACCTCTTTACCGAGCAGTGGGCATTGTGCCAGCAAACCGCCGAAACGGTTATCAACTCGGGCGAGTACAATCTGAACGACGAGTTCAGCCGCGTGTGGAACGTGAACAACCCCAACGGCAACGAGTCGCTGTTTGAGCTCAACTACAACGCCAACCAGACTTTTAGCCTCGGCACCTACCTCACGGTGGTGATGCGCAGCCGCGCCGACGGTGGGTGGGGCTTCAACACGCCCACCAGCAACCTCGAGCAGGCCTTCGGCAACGACCCGCGCCGCCAGTGGACCATCATCAAGCAAGGCGACAATGTGGGGCCCAAAACGGCCAACTTCGACTACTCAAACTACGACACCAAGCTCTCGGAAAACGAGTCGGGCCGCATCAGCCGCAAGATGTTCCTGCCCCTCGCCGACCGCCCCGCCAACGAGGGCAACCACTCGCCGCTCAACCGCATCGAGCTGCGCTACCCCGACCTGCTGCTCATGCACGCCGAGGCCTCGAATAAGCTGGGCCAGGACGCCAAGGCGCTGGTATCGCTCAATATGGTGCGCGCCCGCGCCAACCGCCTGAGCCCCGGCACCGTGCTCCCCCGCACCTCCACCGGCGCGCAGCTGCTGGCCGACATCTGGCTGGAGCGCCGCCTCGAGCTCGCCATGGAAGGCCACCGCTACTACGACCTCGTTCGGCAAAAGCGCTTAGTACCAGTGATGCAAGCTTTTAATGCTGACCAGCTGACCAGCACCGACCCCTACGACAAGGGCAAGGTGAAAGACCAGATTTCGGATAAGAACAACCTGTTCCCCATTCCGACCAACCAGATTCAGCTCTCGGGCGGCGTTGTTACCCAAAACCCGGGGTACTAGGGCTAGCCCCTGGCAGTGACTTAGCAGGCTCAGGCCCTGCCCGTACTGCTCCAAAACCCAAGCTAGCGGCCGGCCGCGTGATGTTACTCCTGCGGCAGGAGCCACGCGACCGGCCGCTAGCCTGTTTTTGCACCTTACGCTTTCCCCGTGCGCGGGGACTTTTTCTCCCACCCACTTTCCTTTTCCCTATGAGCCACAAGCTCTTACTCCCCTCCCTTATCGGCATGGCGCTGGTGGGGCTAGCGCTCGCCTTGGCGGGCTGCGCCAAACAAGATGCCTCGCTGGCCCCTGCTCCGCTAGCCGTCGAGACCAGTGCCGTGGGCGCGGCCGGCATCGCGGGCCTGAACTGGGCCGACCCGCGCGATAACTTCGTGGACGACGCCCTCGTGCTATCGGGGCTAGCGGCCGGCGACAGCTACGCCACCGTGCAAACCAAGGCCGACCGCATCATCAGCGGCTTTCAGACTGCCACTGGCGCCAATACGGTGCGGATGCCCATCAACCCCACCACCGCCACGGGCACCACCTGGACCAGCTACACCGGGGCCATCGACAAGGCCCTGAGCAAGGGCATGAAGGTGATACTCTGCTGCTGGGAAAGCAATTCGTCGCGCAATGGCCTAGTGGACAACACCAGTCAGTTTTACGCCATGTGGCAGACGGTGGGGGCCTACGGGGGGAATGCCAACGTGTATTTTGAGGTGTTTAATGAGCCGCACGGCTACAGCCAGGCCGACCTGGGCAGCCTCTACGCCACCTGGCTGGCTACCTTCCCCAACGTGCCCCGCGGCCGCGTGCTGCTCGATGGCACTGGCTACGCCCAGAATATCACCGGCATCGGCGCCGACAGCCGCTTTGGCAATTGCCTGCTCTCCATCCACCTCTACGACTTCTTTTATAGCAGCCCCACCACCACGGCCGCCAGCTGGGAAAACGCATTTGCCAGCAACCTGGGCAGCTACGCCAGCCGCGCCGTGCTCACCGAATGGGGCGCTTTCATGACCACCGGCGTCAACTACAACGAGGCCATTGCCAACGATGTGAAGAAATCGTACGCGCTGGGCATCAGCAACTACTGCCGGCAGGCGGGCATCGCCAGCGTGTATTGGCCCGGCCTGCGCACCGGCGACCAGTATAGCCTGCTGCAGTTTGACGGCACCAACATGACCGTGAATAATGCTTCGGGGCTGGGCCGCGTGCGCTTTGCCTGGGGCGTGGGCACGGGCGGCACCGAAACGTTTTACCCCACCGCTTATTACCGCCTCATCAACCGCAACAGCGGCCAGGTGGCCGACGTCAACAACGCCTCTACGGCCTCGGCTGCGCCCGTTATCCAGTACTACCAGAACGGGGCCACTAACCAGCAGTGGCAACTTGCGGCTACCAGTGGCGGCTACTACCAGCTCACCAACCGCAATAGCAGCCAGGTCCTTGATGTGAATGGCGCCTCCACGGCCAATGCCGCACCCATTATTCAGTACCCCAGCAATGGCGGCCTCAACCAGCAGTGGCTGCTCACGGCCAATGCCGACGGCTATTACAAGCTAACCAACCGCAACAGTGGTCAGGTGCTTGATGTGAACGGGGCTTCAACAACCGCCGCCACTGGCCTCATTCAATACCCTTCCAACAATGGCACCAACCAGCAATGGCTGGTTTGGCAGCAATAAGCCCGGCCACGCCGCTAGGGTAGCCGCCAGTTTTTCGCTTCCTCGAACTATGCTTAAAAAACTCGATTCTCTTCCCTTGCGCCATTGGCTGGGCCTGGTCAGCTTACTGGCCATCAGCAATCTAGCGCAGGCCCAGACGGCCACGCCAGCGGTTGTTACGGTCCACATCGACGCCACCAAGACCTACCAGACTATTGCCAACTTCGCGGCCTCCGATGCCTGGGCCTGTCAGTTTGTGGGCAATTGGCCGGCGGCCAAAAAGGAAGCCATTGCCGACCTACTCTTCAGCACCGAGGCCGGCCCCGGTGGCCAGCCCAAAGGCATTGGCCTTTCGATGTGGCGCGTAAACCTGGGCGCGGGTAGCGCCGAGCAGGGCGAGGCCAGCGGCATCAAGGACGAGTGGCGCCGCGCCGAGTCGTTTTTGACGCCGGCCGGCACCTACGATTGGGAACGCCTGGCCGGCCAGCGCTGGTTTATGGCCGCCGCCCGCAAGCGGGGCGTAACGCAATTTTTGGGCTTTCTGAATAGCCCACCGGTGTCGCTGACGCGCAACGGCAAGGCCTACGCCACCGCCAAGCAGCCTAACCTGGCCCCGGAGAAATTTGGGGCCCTTGCTGACTACTGCGCCCGCATAGTAGCCGGGGTGCGCCAAAAAACCGGCATCACGTTCGACTACCTCAGCCCCGTAAACGAGCCGCAGTGGGACTGGAGCGATGGTGGCCAGGAAGGCACCCCGTTTCAGAATGACGACATCGCTGGCATTGCCAAAGCGCTGGGTGCAAGCCTAACGGCCAACAAGCTCTCCACCCAAATTCTATTAGCGGAAGCTGGCAAGCTCGACTACCTGTTTACCGCCGCCGACAAGCCCGGGCGCGGCGACCAGATAGGTGCTTTTTTCGCAAACAAAGCCGCGCCGACTTACCTCGGCAGCACGCTCCACGTGGCACCCATCATGGCCGGGCACAGCTACTTCACTACTTCGCCCCAGGCGCAGGCCGTAGCTACCCGCCAGCAGCTGGCATCCCGCGTAGCAAGCGTGCCAAGGCTAGCCTACTGGCAGTCGGAATACTGCATCTTGGGCGATAACGCGGGCGAAATCAACGGCGGGCCGCGCGACCTGGGCATGGCCCCGGCGCTGTACCTGGCCCGCGTCATCCACACCGATTTAACGGTGGCCAATGCCGCCGCCTGGCAGTGGTGGCTGGCCATCTCGCCCTACGACTACAAGGACGGCCTAGTGTACATCGACAAAAGCAAGACCGACGGCCAGTATTACCCTAGCAAAATGCTGTGGGCGCTGGGCAACTACAGCCGCTTTGTGCGACCCGGCGCCGTGCGCCTCGCCGCCCATCTCGACGGCGCGGCTAGCCCTACCGGCCCGCTGGTATCGGCCTACCGCAGCGCCGACGGCAAGCACCTCATCACGGTGGTAGTCAACGGCTCGGACGCGCCGGCTAGCCTGCGACTGGAGCTTACTGGGCGAAAAATAGGGGCTAGCCAGCCCTACGCTACTTCGGCGGCTGGCGACTTGCAGCCGGGCCCGGCCGTGGCGGCGGGGCAGGCAGTGCCCGTGGCGCCGCGCTCCATTACCACCCTGGTGAGTGCGCTACGCTAGCCCCTGTTTTCTCAGCAAACGTTCCTTTTTTAACCTATGCGCACTATGCATCGCTTCTTGGTGATTTTGGCCGGTGGGCTACTACTGAGCAGCTCGCCCGCGCTAGCTCAGCAGAGGCCCCTACCCCCTAGCCGCAAAAACGTGCCGCTGGACTCCATCCGGCTGAGTGACCCGTTCATCTTGGCCGACCAACGCACCCACACTTATTACATGACTGGCACGGGCGGGCTGCTTTGGCAAAGCAAAGACCTGAAGCGCTGGGATGGCCCTAGCCAGGTAGCCCAACCCGACCCGGCTTCCTGGATGGGACCGACGCCCATGATTTGGGCCGCCGAAATCCACCCGTACAAAGGCAAGTATTACTACTTCGCCACCTTCACCAACCGCGCCCTCAAGATTGACGCCGACAAGGGCGGCACGCTCGAACGCCGGGCTACCCACGTGCTGGTGAGCGACCAGGCCGCCGGCCCCTACCGGCCCATGAAGGACGAAACGTATTTGCCAGCCAATAAATCGACGCTCGATGGCACGTTTTGGGTTGATAAAGATGGTAAGCCCTACCTACTGTACTGCCACGAATGGGTACAGAACCAGAACGGCACGGTGGAGAAAATCGCCCTCAAGCCCGACCTGAGCGGCACTGTAGGCACTGGCCAGGTGCTTTTTCGGGCCAGCGACTCGCCCTGGAGCCGCGAAAACCCGCGCACCGGCCCGGTGCGCCCCAATAAGGTTACCGACGGCCCCTGGGTGTTTCGCACCAAAACCGGGCGGCTGGGCATGCTCTGGACCAGTTGGGTATATGACGTATATACCCAGGGCGTGGCTTACTCGGCCAGCGGCACCCTAGCTGGCCCCTGGCAGCAAGAGCCTACCCCCATCACGCCGCCCAATTATGGGCATGGCATGCTGTTTCGCACCTTCGAAGGCAAGGACTTTCTGGTGCTGCACAGCCACCAAGACATTAAGGGCGATTACCACCGTGTGCCGCACCTATTCGAGGCCGACTTGTCGGGTGACAAGCTGGTAATTGGCAAGCCTTATACTCCCTGAGCGATGACTATTTTCTTATCGCTTCGCAAGCACCTGGCCTTGCTGAGCGTTTGCTGGCTAGCCATCTGCCGGCCGGCTCAGGCCCAGCGCCAACAGCAACTCTTCAACGCCGACTGGAAATTTCACCGTGGCGACGCGCCCGGCGCCGAGCGCCCGGCAGCCGATGACCACGCATGGCGCACCCTCTCCCTACCCCACGACTGGAGCATTGAAGGCCCATTCAGTGAGGAGTGGGCCAGCGCCACGGGCTACCTGCCGGGCGGCGTGGGCTGGTACCGCAAAACGTTTGCGCTGCCCGCCGGCTACCAGGGCAAAAAGGTGTTCATCTACTTCGACGGGGTGTATAAAAACAGCGAGGTCTGGCTCAACGGCCATTTCTTGGGCAAGCGGCCCAGCGGCTTTGCTTCCTTCCAGTACGAGCTCACGCCTTATTTAGTAGCCAAGGGCCGCAACGTGCTGGCCGTGAAAGTCAACCACAGCGAAGTGGCTGACTCGCGCTGGTACACGGGCTCCGGCATCTACCGCAACGTGTATCTGCTGGCGACTGCGCCGGTCCACATTCAGCAATGGGGCGTGGGCTTCACCACGCCGCAGGTGTCGAAGAGCGCCGCTACGGGCAAGGTGGCCATTGCCCTGACCAATGCCAGCGCCGCAGCGGCAGCCGTTACCGTCACGGGCACGCTGCTCGATGCGCGGGGCCAGGCCGTAGCCACGGCCCGGCAACTGGTGACCGTGAAGCCTAAAGCCGACGGCACCGCTAGCGTTACCCTACCTATTAAAAATCCCGCCCTGTGGTCGGCCGACCAGCCCAACCTGTACCGGCTGCGGGTGAGCCTGGCCGTGCAAGGCCAGCCCACCGATGAGGTGACCGAGGAAGTAGGCGTGCGCAGCCTGCGCTTCGATGCCAACCAGGGCTTCTTCCTCAACGAGCAGCCGACCAAGCTCAAGGGCGTCTGCATTCACGACGATGCGGGCGCGCTCGGCGTGGCCG
Organism: Hymenobacter sp. BT559; assembly: GCF_017571525.1. GTDB lineage: Bacteria > Bacteroidota > Bacteroidia > Cytophagales > Hymenobacteraceae > Hymenobacter > Hymenobacter ginsengisoli. The sequence goes on from NZ_JAGETY010000002.1 coordinate 128,013, forward strand.
TGCCGCCCGAAGTGTGGGAGCGCCGCCTCAAAGCCCTGAAAGTCGTGGGCTGCAACTCGCTGCGTATGAGCCATAATCCGCACGCCGACTACCTCTACCACCTCTGCGACCGGCTAGGCTTCCTGGTGATGGACGAGGCCTTTGATGAGTGGGAGCGCGGCAAAAACAAGTGGGTAGCCGGCTGGAACGTGGGCACTCCCAGCCAAAACGGCACGCACGAGTACTTCAAAGAGTGGGGCGACCGCGACCTACGCGACATGATACGCCGCAATCGCAACCGGCCCAGCATTATCATGTGGAGCATCGGCAACGAAATCGACTACCCCAACGACCCCTACACCCACGAGGTGCTCAATACCGGCCGCAACCCCCAGATATATGGTAAAGGCTACCTGCCTACCCACCCGCCCGCCAGCGAGATGGGCCCGCTCGCTAGGCGCCTCGTGGCCGTGGCCAAGCAGGCCGATGCCTCGCGCCCCATCACGGCCGCCCTGGCTGGGGTGGTCATGTCAAACTTCACCGACTACCCCGCGGCACTGGATGTGGTAGGCTATAACTACCAGGAGTTTCGCTACCCCGAAGACCACAAGCAATACCCCCAGCGCATTATCTACGGCAGCGAAAACGGCATGGCCCCCAGCGCCTGGGCGGCCGTCGATTCCAACGCCTACGTATCGGCCCAATACCTCTGGACGGGCATCGACTACCTGGGCGAGGCCGGCAAGTGGCCGCAACGCAGCAACGGCGCGGGCCTGCTCGATATGGCTGGCTTCCCCAAGCCCGAGTATTATTTCCGCCAAAGCCTATGGACCACTGCGCCCATGCTGTCGCTGGCTACTTCCGAGGTACTGGCCGCCGGCGCCCGCGCTGGGCGCATGCCCCGCACGCCGCCCACCTGGAACTGGTCCGCCGCCACCCAGGTGCGCGTGATGGCCCTCACCAACAATGAGTCTACTGAGCTTTTCCTCAATGGCCAGTCGCTCGGCAAGCTCCCCGGTCGCCAACCTACCTGGGACGTGCCCTATGCCGCCGGCGAGCTGCGCGCCAAGGGCTACCGCAACGGCCAGGTGGTAAGCGAAACCCTACTGCGTACCGCCGACGCCCCTGCCGCCTTACAGCTCAAGCCCGACCTCACTCGCTTATCAGCCAAAAACCAGGGCCTAGCCCAGGTCGAAGTGCAGGTAGTGGATAAAGCTGGAAACCCCGTACCCGATGCGGCCAACGAAGTAAGCGTCACGCTCACCGGCCCCGCGCGCCTGCTAGGCATAGAGAGCGGCGACCTGGCGAGCCACGAATCCTACGCCGCGCCTCAGCACAAAGCCTATCAAGGTCGGCTGCTGCTCTATATACAGGCTACCGGGCCGGGACCCATCCGGGTTGCGCTTACCGCGCCGGGGTTAGCCCCTCAAACCACCGAGCTGCGTGCAGACTAGCTTTTTAGAAAGCCCGGCCAACTTGGTCGGGCTTTTTTAATGGGCACTGTTCCCGAGCCAGTCAGTCCCTCAGGCTGAGCACAGGAATGCTTTTCGCTTGAATAGCCTTGGTTAGTACCCCTAGCGGCCTGAGCGGGACGGTTTGCTGCGTTCTGCACGACGGCCTTTTGTGCTTGGGCTACTTTATCAGTCACTGCATCTCTTGAAAAATAGCGGGACAACCTGGGCTGAAAATTTAGATTACCTTTTTAATAACTAGTCGGCACGCCTAACATTTTCTGTTTATCTTGCAGCATCAAAACCGCAGCTAGGTGTCCCCTAAATACTCGGCTAGCCTAACACTTTACTTTTCAACTCTCACCCAATCAGCGTCATGGAAATATCGAACAAAACCGCTCCAAAAGGCGGCGAATTTATTATTAAGCCTACTGAAGCCCAGGACGTTTTCACGCCCGCCGACTTTACCGAAGAGCAGAACATGATGTACCAGACCTGCCTGGACTTCGTGGCTACCGAGGTATCGCCGCTGCTGGAGCGCCTCGACAACCACGAGGAAGGGCTGATGCGCGGCCTGATGGAGAAAGCCGGTAACCTCGGCCTGTTTGGGGTGAGCGTGCCAGAGCAGTTTGGCGGCCTCGACATGGACTTCGCCACTGCCCTGCGCGTGACGGAAGGTGTAGGTGGCGGGCACTCGTTCCCGGTAGCTTTTGCAGCACACACGGGCATTGCGCTGCTGCCAATTCTGTATTTCGGCACCGACGAGCAGAAGCAGAAATACATCCCGGGCCTCACCGATGGCACCCTGATGGGCGCCTACTGCCTCACCGAGCCCGGTTCAGGTTCTGATGCGCTAGGGGCTAAAACCAAGGCGGTACTCAATGCCGAAGGCACCCACTACGTGCTGAACGGCCAGAAAATGTGGATTACCAATGCCGGCTTTGCCGACGTGTTTATCGTATTCGCCAAGATTGACGGCGAGCAGTTTACCGGCTTTATCGTTGAAAAGAATACCCCCGGCCTAAGCCTCGGCAACGAGGAGCACAAGATGGGCATTAAGGGCTCATCGACGCGCCAGGTATTCCTGAGCGACGCACTGGTGCCCAAGGAAAACGTGCTGGGTGAGATTGGCAAAGGCCACCTCATCGCGTTCAACGTGCTGAATATCGGCCGTATTAAACTGGCGGCGGCCTGCCTGGGCGGCGCCAAAGCCGCGGCTACCCAAACGGTGAAATATGCTAATGAGCGCGTGCAGTTCAAGCTGCCCATCTCGAAGTTTGGCGCCATTCGTTTCAAGCTGGCCCAGCAGGCCATCCGCATGTACGCCGTTGAGTCGGCCATTTACCGCGCTGGCGAGGATATCTACCGCAAGGAGCAGGAGCTACTGGCTAGTGGCATGGGCCACAACGAAGCCCTGCTAGGGGCCGCCCGCGAGTTTGCCGTGGAGTGCGCCATCCTGAAGGTAGAAGGCTCGGAAGTACTTGACTACGTAGTAGATGAAGGCGTGCAGGTGTACGGCGGCTACGGCTTCTCGGCCGACTACCCCATGGACCGCGCGTATCGCGACTCGCGCATCAACCGGATTTTTGAAGGCACCAACGAAATCAACCGGATGCTGGCCGTCGATATGATTCTGAAAAAGGGTCTGAAAGGCGAAATCGACCTCATGGGCCCGGCGCAGGCCGTGCAGCAGGAGCTGATGAGCATTCCGAGCATGGGTGAGAGCGACGACACTGCTTTCGCCAGCGAGAAGAAAGCCATCGCCAACATGAAGAAAGCCGTGCTGATGGTGGCTGGCACGGCCGTACAGAAGTACATGAACTCGCTCGCCAAGGAGCAGGAAGTGCTGATGAACATCGCCGACATGGCCATCAAGACCTACACCGCCGAAAGCGTACTGCTGCGCGTAGAGAAGGAAATCGCCAGCAAAGGCGAAGAGGCCCTGAGCCGCCAGCTCGATATGGCCCGCGTGTACCTCTCCGACGCCATCGACCTGGTGGAGAAGTCGGGCCGCGAAGCCATCGCCAGCATGGCCGAAGGCGACGAGCAGCGCCTGCTCAGCATGGGCCTCAAGCGCTTCACCAAGCCCGACCTCTTCAACGTGAAGGAAGCCCGCCGCCGCGTGGCCGCCGGCCTCATCGAAGCTAACGAATACTGCTACTAAGCCTAGACCGCAGATTCAAACGGATTTTGCAGATACGGCCGCTGAAGCGGCCTGACTACCAGTTCGTTTATCTGGTCTACCCCAATAGAAAAACCAAACCACAAAAAAGGCCACCCGGATGGGTGGCCTTTTTTGTGCATAAGGAAGAAGGGCTAGCCAGGCCGCTTCAGCAGCCGTATCTGCGAAATCCGTTTGAATCTGCGGTTATTGTTTGAGCTTCACCTCGTTCAGTTGCAAGGCGGCCGACTTTTTATTGGGGCGGCTGATGCCAATGATGGTTTTCGGGCCTAGCCAAGTGGTAAAATCCTTCACGTAGGCGAGCTGCTGGTCGTTGGCCACGTTGAGCTTGAGGCGCTGCGGGGCACTAATAACGCCAGTAGGAGTCTGTATTTTACGCAGATACAGGTCCGACTTACCCTCAATGGTTTCGAGGGTTACCAGCTCCACCTCTTCGCCAAATACGGCCGCGCGGTAGCCAATGCCCGTGTAACTATCAATAGCGGGAGCCACCTGGTCTTTGGCAATGATGGTATGCCAGGTGGGGGTGAGGAATGGGCTATAGCCAAACAGGTACAGCTCGCGGGCGTGCACCGGCAGTTCGGGGCCGCCCTCCTCGAAGTGGCGCTCGGCAATGATTACCAAGTTCTTCCCCTCAGTAAGCAGCATATCGGCTAGATAGATGTCGGTCAGAGCCTTCACCTCGGTGCCAGTAGCCTTACTTATCTCGGCCAGAAAAGCGGGCGCGAATGGCAGCTCGTCGGCTAGCTTGAGCTTGCTCTCGGCAAAGTCGAAGCGCACCAGCTTCAGGCTGCTGAGCTGGCCGGTGCGGTCGTTAGCGCATAGCGCGGCACCGTAGAGCTGACCGTCGGGCTGCAGCGTAAACTTGGCGTCGCGGATAGTGATGGGCTGGCCGCCAAACGTGCCACCTACCGGCACGCCCATCACCTGAATGGCCGTGGCCACTCCAATGCGGTCGGCGGTGGCGGGGTAGCGGCGCACAGTCAGCTTCTTCATGCCGTCGCCGAGCAGCGTCACGTACTGCGTGCCGTCGTTAGCCAGCAAAATGTTGGGCGAAAAGAAGTCACCCTGGTCGCGAAAATCATACGTGCGGTCCAGAATCTTGCTCAGCTTCTGGTCGTAGAGGGTGCCTTCCAGCGTGCGCACTTGTGCCTCGCGGGTTTGGTAGCGGTACGCCAGCAGGCGGTTGCCATCGGGCGAGAGGCGCACCACGGGGCGGCGGTCCTGGGCCGGGGCCGTCACTACTATCACCGGCGCGCCCTTTTGGCCGCCGGCCAGGCCAAAGGGCTGCACCGTCAGGTTTTGGGTGCTTTCGTCGGCGTGGTGCAGCACGACCCACACCTGCTCGGCATTGCGGCCGAAGGCTTCTACGGTTTCGCCCGGCGCCACAGGCATAGTAGTGCTCCACTGCTTTTTAAGGTTCGCGTCGTAGCGCTCCACAGCGTAGGCGCTGCCGCTTTGGTGGGCCAGAATGACGAAACCACTGCCATCGGCCAGGGCCAAGGTCTTTTGCGGCACGCGCTGATTGTAGCGGTCCTCGCCCTCCTCGGGCACGTAGCTAAAGGGAGCCGACTTGGTTTTCTGGGCCTGCCCAGGGTGAGCCACCCCTAGCAGGCCGCATACTGCGAGCGTGGTAATACCAAAAAGAAAGCGCATGAAAATACTCGGTAAAAAGGTCGCAGATACAGTCTGCCGGCTCAAAAATACCCCCGCTAGCGCAAGTCGCTTGCCTTTCGCTAAGCAAATCTGGTCATTAAGCACTCCGGGCGGCCAGCCCGGCGGGCGTACCTTTGCCGATGGAAGCTCTTAACAGAACTTTATTACAGCAAAAGGCAACTCTTCCAGCCCGCGGACGTTTAATCGGCGCGCGCTAAGGATGGTAGCAGTTGGTCTACCAATCACTTCTCTTTCCCCACCCAACTTTTAATTTTCTGATAGTCAATACAAAATCTACTAAATGGCACCAATTTTGGGATGGTATGTGCCGCTATCCACATCTTATGAAATCATTGCTCAAACTCGGCTCTTTATTCGCTCTTATCATTGCTGGCCGCTACATGCAGCTGGCGCAGCCAGCCGCTTCGGCCGGCCTTGCCAAAGCGCCTGTTACCCTTTTCCTGCCCGATAGCGCCAATGGCGTGACCTTGACAAACTACACCAAAGCAGAGCCGGCGGCGACTATCACACCGGTCAACCAACGAAAGCAGGAGCAGCCTCTCACTTGGTTTTAATAGCTAAGCGGTTTCAATTGAAACCGCTTTTTTTATGCCTAGCCCGGCCGGCAACTAGCTGATGCGGCTCCAGTTGACGGCCGTGGCGGGCAGGCTTTCGATGTGCCGCCGAATGTTGCCGTGCTCGGGTCGCGCCAGTTCTGGGTCCTCATTTAGGATAGCCTGGGCGGCGGCCCGGCTTTCAGTAAGGATGCGGCCATCCTTGGCCAAGTCGGCAATAAGAAGGTCAAGCACGCCGCTTTGCTGGGTGCCCATGAGGTCGCCGGGGCCGCGCAGCTTCAGGTCGATGTCGGCTATTTCGAAGCCGTTGTTGGTCCGCACCATTGTTTCGAGGCGGGTGCGACTATCCTTGCTCAGCTTATAGCCTGTCATCAGGATGCAATAACTCTGGTCGGCGCCCCGGCCCACGCGGCCGCGTAGCTGGTGCAGCTGGCTCAGGCCAAAGCGCTCGGCGCTCTCTATCACCATTACCGAGGCGTTGGGCACGTTCACACCTACCTCGATAACGGTGGTCGCCACCATTATCTGGGTTTCCTTTTTCACGAAGCGGGCCATCTCGTAGTCCTTCTCTTCGGCCTTCATGCGGCCGTGCACGATGCTGATTTGCAAATCGGGGAAAGCTCGCTGCACGCTTTCGTAGCCGTCGGTCAGGTCCTTATAATCCAGCGTTTCGCTTTCCTCAATGAGCGGATACACGATGTACACCTGCCGGCCCAGCGCCACCTGGTCGCGAATAAACTGAAATACTTTCAGCCGATTCGCATCGTAGCGGTGCACCGTCACGATGGGCTTGCGGCCGGCCGGCAGCTCGTCAATCACACTCACGTCGAGGTCGCCGTAGAGCGTCATGGCTAGGGTACGCGGAATGGGCGTGGCCGTCATCACGAGCACGTGCGGAATAACGTAGGGGTTTTTCTGCCACAGCTTCGAGCGCTGCGCCACCCCAAAGCGGTGCTGCTCGTCCATGATAGTCAAGCCCAGGTTGCGAAACTGCACCACGTCTTCGAGCAGCGCGTGGGTACCCACCAGCATCTGCATCTCGCCGTTGCGCAGCTGCTCGTGTAGCACACGACGCTCGCTGGTGCGGGTGCTGCCCGTAAGCTTGCCAATGTTGAGGCCTAGCATGTCGGCGTAGCCTTTAAGGCCCTGGTAGTGCTGGTCGGCCAGAATTTCGGTGGGCGCCATCAGGCAGCTTTGGGCACCGTTGTCGGCAGCCATCAGCATGGAGATGAACGCCACGATGGTTTTGCCCGAGCCCACGTCGCCCTGCAAGAGCCGGTTCATCTGCTTGCCGGCCAGGAAGTCTTTGTAAATCTCGTGGATAACCCGCTTCTGCGCGCCCGTCAGGTCGAAGGGCATAATATTTTTGTAGAAGTGCGTCAGCGTCGGCACCTCGTTGAAAATCTGCCCGGCTAGGGCCACCTTACGCTGGTCTTTCTGGCGCAGCAGCTTAAGCTGCACGTAAAACAGCTCCTCAAACTTGAGCCGAAACCGCGCCTTCTCCAGCAGCTCCGGCGTTTGCGGAAAGTGAATCTGCTGCAACGCCGTGGCCTTATCAAGCAGTGCATAGTGCTGAATGAGGGCCGGCGAGAGCGTTTCGGTGACCTGCGGCAGGGCAATCTTGAGCAAGTCGCTCACCATCCGCATTATCGCCTTGCTGTCGATGCGGTGGTAGTTCTTGAGCTTCTCGCTGGTGTTGTATACCGGCTGCAAAAAGCTCTGGCCGGCCTTCTGCTCGGTCACTTCTTCCAGTTCGGGGTGGGCCATCTGGGGCCGGCCGTTGAACATGGTTGGCTTGCCAAAAACGATGTACTCCTGGTGGTTTTTGATGACTTTCTCCAGAAAATTCACGCCCTTAAACCACACTACTTCGAGCTCGCCGCTGGCATCGCCTACTTTGGCTACCAGGCGCTTTTTAGGCCCCTCCCCTATCACTTCGCGGCCACGCAGCACACCTTTCACCTGCACATAGGGCAAGTCATCGTGCAGGTCTACAATATTATAAAACTGGGTACGGTCGAGATACCGAAACGGGTAGCGCTGAATGAGGTCGCCGTAGGTAAATATTCCTAGCTCCTTACCCAACAGCTGCCCCCGCTGCGCCCCCACGCCGCGCAGGTATTCGAGCTTAGTTTGAAAGAAATTACTCATTTCTGGAGTCGCACGAGAGTATCCATAGCTTAAAACAGAATGCCATGCTCATCTGACGGCCGCTTGTTAAAGATTTCCCTTTACTCGGCACCCTAGCGGCGCGGCAGAGATGCTTCGACAAGCGGGCGCCAGATGAGCATGATATTCTTTCCCAGCGCCTTATTTATTGTATTTTAGCGAATTGAGCATCTGTATCATGTCATACTTCACATACTCGATTACTGGGGCTAGCGAGTCGTTGGCCGTAGCCGTGCGGAAGTAGAGCGCCGCCCTAAAAAAGTGCTTGGTGCTGTCGGTGGTATAAAACTGAAACTGACTCGGCACCTCGCCTTCCAGTTCAAACACCGAGGCGCGCATACCATTGGGCGTGCGCAATATCTTTTCCTCAATGGAAGTAGCCTTAATCTGATGCTTGCCCGTGAGCTTGCGGGCGTCTTCCATCATCTTATTATAAAGCTGACGGTTGCGCACCACATTGGTATAGGTTATCTGAATATTAGCGTGCAGCTGCGGGTAATACACGTTCAGCCAGTCGGGCTGGGCGAGGTAGGATGAATCGCGCAACACCTTGGCATACTGCGAGTACTCGAATGTGTAAGGGTGCCCCGGCCCGAGCGTGCGATAGCGGTGCGGCGGCAGGTCGATGCGGTTGTAGCCCTTGGGCTTGGGCGTAAAATCGGGCGCCGAGGAGCAAGCCGCCAGCAACCCGGCCGCGCTAGCTGCCAGCAGCGCCAAACCCCAGAATCGGGAAGAAGTCATAGGTCTACAAAGTTAGCGCCTTAGTCTGAACCACGGATTCGGACGGATTTTTCGGATTCCACGGATGTTGTGGACGCTTGCCAACGCTTCTTTTTGCTATGTAGTACGCAAAATCTATCTAGCAAAAAAGCCACCCTAGCGGATGGCCTTTTAAATTTGAATGGTCCAAAAAATCCGTGGAATCTGAAAAATTCGTTCGAATCCGTGGGTTAAAAAGGTAACTGGTCGAGCTCAGGCTCCTGGCGCAGGCTCACACTTTCGTCGGTACTGGGGCTAGCGGCGCCATTGCCAGCGCCACCCGGCCGGCCGCCGAGCAGCGAAATCTCATCGGCGATAATCTCGGTGATATAGCGCGTCTGTTGGTCTTTATCCTGATACTGGCGGGTGCGCAGCTTGCCTTCAATGTACACTTGTGTGCCTTTTTTAAGGTACTTGGCAGCCAGCTCCGCCAAGCCCCGCCAAGCCGAGATGTTGTGCCACTCGGTGCGCTCCACGCGGGTGCCCTGCTTATCCTTGTAATATTCGTTGGTAGCCAGCGTAAAATGCGCCACGCTGTTGCCGCCTTCTAAGTGACGAACCTCCGGGTCTTTGCCGAGGTTGCCTACCAGAATCACCTTATTCACTCCTGCCATAACTCTTTCCTGTAATACCGTAAAGCAACAGCCAACCACAGCTGTCATTGACGAGTTAAAGGTACGAAACGATTAGCACTATTGCAAATATTATTAGCAAATAAAGCTACTAATAATAGCCAGCAGTTTGCTGCTCCTAGCTTACCTTAGCGAGGTAATTACTGATGAGCACGGGCTTGGGCAAATTCTCAATTTCGGCGGCCGAATAAGCGCGCAAACCAGTAGTGCGCAGCGTAGCGGCCGGCAGGGCAGCGGCCAGCGCCACAGCATGGAATCGCGCTTCGAGCTTCTGGTGGCTCAGCACGTGGCGAAGCGTGGGCGCCGGCTGGTCTTCGGCCACTCGGCTGGTGTCGGGGTGCCCGCCCAGCGCCTCTACGTGGCGCAATACCTCGGTGGCAGGCAGGTCAGCGCTATCGGTTTCGGCCAGGGCAAAGTCATAGAGACCCTGCCAGATGTCACCAGCCAGGCGCTCCTTTAAATAAAGCTGCTCGCCGTGCCGCAGTACCAAGTAATGGAAGTAGCGCGTGCGGCTAGCCTTGGCTTTGCTCTTGACGGGCAATAGCGCCACTTGCCCATGCTGAAAGGCCCAGCACTGGCTTTGCAAGGGGCAAAACAGGCAGTCGGGCTTGGCGGGCGTGCATTGCAGCGCTCCAAATTCCATAATAGCCTGGTTGAAATCGGCGGCGTGAGCCGGCGGCAGATGCTGGTCGGCCAGGGCCTGAAACTCCTTGCGCGAGCTAGGGGCCGCAATGTCGGCGTGCAGGCCAAAAACCCGCGCCAGCACTCGAAATACGTTGCCATCGAGCACTGCAACAGCCTCATCGAAGGCAAATGAAGCGATGGCCGCCGCCGTGTAGGGACCCACGCCCTTCAACTGGCGCAGCCCCGCGTAGGAGCCTGGAAATTGGCCGCCAAACTCGCGCACTACCTGCTGGGCGGTGTGGTGCATGTTGCGGGCCCGAGAGTAGTAGCCTAGCCCCTGCCAGTGGCGCAGTACCTCCTGCTCGGGGGCAGCAGCCAGGTCGTGCACAGTAGGGTAAGACGTCAGAAAGTCAAGGTAGTAGGGCAGCCCCTGGGCTACCCGGGTTTGCTGCAGGATAACCTCCGAAAGCCAAATGGCGTAGGGGTCGCGGGTGTGTCGCCACGGCAAGTCGCGGCGATGCCGCGGGTACCAGGCCAGTAGCTCCTGCGCCAAGAATGAATGGGATGGAACCGGTGCCGTAGCAGATGCAGTTTTAAGCAAAATAATGAGGCAGAATATTTTGGCCAAAAGAGAAACTTGGAAGTTTCCATTGGCCGTACAAAATTTAGAGAGTACCTTTGCGCTCCGTTTCGAATAGCGAACCTCCTACCGGGCAAGGAATTACGTCGAAACCGGTTGATTATCCGCCCGATATTTTTTTTCACTTCTAGTACCCCCCCTTACCAACGTGACCAAAGCTGAGGTAATTTCCGAAATCTCGCAAAAAACCGGCATTGAGAAAGCCGATGTGCTGACGACCGTAGAAGCCTTCTTCAAAGTAGTGAAGGATTCGATGACCGAGGGCAACAACATTTACGTGCGTGGCTTCGGCTCGTTCGTAAACAAGAAGCGTGCGCGCAAAGTAGCCCGTAACATCTCGAAAAACACCTCGCTCATCATCGACGAGCACTATATCCCGAGCTTCAAGCCGAGCAAGACTTTCGTGGCCAAAATCAAAGCCAGCAAGAAAATCACCGGCGAAAACTCGGATAAGCCGGCCAAAAGCACCAAAAAGGCAAAAGCTTAAGTTATAAGTAGTTTGCGGTAAAGAAGTGATGGGGTGATAAGGGCGGACGGGCCAGCCGCGAGGTAGGCCACGGGTTCCCTCCTTATCACCTCATTGCTTGCTAGCCCTCTTTTTAGGTTATGGCTTCTACTTCCTCCACCAGTACGCACCAACTGCTGCTACTAGTCGGCGCCCTGGCGCTGGCGGGTGGGCTGTATGCGCTGCCCAAGGGCATCGTGAAGCCTAAGGAAGGCAAGGCTGCACTCAATCAGGATGCGGCCCGCACGGCCAACCGCGACGGCGGTGGCATGGCCACCAACGGCTCGAAAACCGAGGCTTCTTCGGGGCCACGCCCGGCCGAGGCCGGCACAGTAGCCGGTGAGCCTAGCAACCCGTCCGCTAACGCGCCTCACACCCAAGCTACATCGGCCCAGCGCCAAGAACTAAACACACTGCTGGCCCAATACCGGACTGCCCCGGCCGCAAGCCGCCGCCAGGTGGCTACTACGCTAGCTGCGCGCTATGCCACGGTGCAGCGCTTCGACAGTGCGGGGTATTATCTGGCTGGCCTGGCCGCTACGCAGCCAAGCGAGAAAGCCTGGCAGCAAGCGGCCGATGCTTATTTTCAGGCGTATAGCTTCGCGGCCTCTGCCGAGCGCAAGAAAATGCTGGGCGACAAGGCGCGGGAGCTGTACGATAAAGTATTGGCTGCCAACCCTGATAACCTGGATGCCAAGACTAACTTGGGCATGGCCTACATGAGCAGCGACAACCCCGTGAAAGGGATTGGCCTGCTGCGTGAGGTGCTAGAGCAAGACCCTAAAAATGAGAAGGTTCTCTACAACTTAGGTATTCTCGCTATTCAAAGCAACCAGTACGATAAGGCCGTAGAACGCTTTTCGCAGCTGGTGCAAGTGAATCCCAAGAACGTGGAAGGCCAGTTTTACCTCGGCGTTTCGCTAGCCCGCACCAATCGCGGCCCGGCAGCTCGCGCCGCTTTCCAAAAAGCCAAAAGCCTCAGCGACGACCCGGCGCTAGCCGCTTCCGTCGATGAAGAACTAGCTAAACTCCGAAACTAACCCCGGCCTCGGGCTACTCGGCGCAAAGGTGCTACTTTTGCAACCCAGCTTCAGCTACCCGAAACCGGAACTCATTTATACAATACCCTTTAAACTCCCAGTACAATGCCCTGCGGTAAGAAACGTAAACGCCATAAGATTGCCACCCACAAGCGTAAGAAGCGCCTGCGCAAGAACCGCCACAAGAAGAAGTAATCTTCTGACTTAGTGCGGGGTAAGGGGTGGACAGTGGGCTGCAGAAGCGCCCATTGTCTGCCTATCTCTCACGTAGCCTCCGCCACGCGGACGACTACCGTGGTGTGCCGGACTGCCCTAGCGGGGCAGGGCCGTGGCTCGCGAGGGGAAGCTGGGACACTACTGGTCCTGGCTTCCCTTTTGCCGGTTTCGGGGCAAGCCACTTTGGCCTTCGGGGCCGGGCGGGCTACTTTAACTAACCTACTACGTTGAGCAATGAATTAATTATCAATTCCACCCCCGAGGGGGAGCGGATTGCCTTGCTCCAGGATAAGCGGCTGATTGAGTACCACTTCGACCGCAACGACACCAACTACGCGGTAGGTGATATCTTCCTGGGCACCGTGCGCAAGGTGATGCCCGGCCTTAATGCGGCCTTCGTCGATATTGGCTCCGAAAAGGATGCCTTTTTGCACTACGGCGACCTGGGCGAGCAATTCCCATCCCTTAATAAATGGGTGGGTAGCGTGCTCAAGCACCAAGCACAATCGCCTGGCCTGGAGCACTTTAAACTAGAGGCGCCGCTCGAAAAGGTTGGCAAGGCCGACAGTGTCTTCAAGAAAGGCCAGAACCTGCTGGTGCAGGTGGTAAAAGAACCCATCTCGACCAAAGGGCCGCGTGTCAGCACCGATATTTCGATGGCGGGCCGCTACTTGGTGCTCATGCCGTTCACCAATACCATTTCGGTATCGAAGAAAATCGTGAGTAAGGCCGAGCGCGACCGACTCAAGCGCCTCATTGCCAGTATTAAACCCGAGGGCTTTGGCGTTATTATCCGTACCGTGGCCGAAGGCCACGAGGTAGCCGAGCTCGACCGCGACATGCAGAGCATGGTCGATAACTGGAACACGCTCTACCAAAACCTGCGCAAGGGCCAGCCCCGCGACAAGATGCTGGGTGAGCTGGGCCGTACTTCCTCGATGCTGCGCGACATGCTCAACGAGTCGTTCGACTCGATTGTGGTAGATACGCCGGCCCGCTATGAGGAGATGAAAGATTACGTGCAGAAAATCGCGCCCGACAAGCTCGGGCTGGTGAAGCTGCACAATAGCAAGGTGAAGGTTTTTGAGCAGCTAGGCATTGAAAAGCAGCTCAAAACCTTGTTTGGCAAAACGGTGAGCGTGCCGGGCGGCGGCTACCTCGTGATAGAGCACACCGAGGCGCTGCACGTGGTAGACGTAAACTCGGGCTCGAAAAGCAACCAGGAAAACGACCAGGAGGCCACAGCCCTCATGATTAATCTACTGGCTGCGAAGGAGGTAGCGCGCCAGCTGCGCCTGCGCGACATGGGTGGTATCATCGTAGTAGACTTCATCGACATGCGGGCCGCCGAGAGCCGCAAGAAAGTGGAAGACGCGGTGTACCACATCATGAAGCAGGACAAGGCCAAGTTTACCATCCTGCCCATTACCAAGTTTGGCTTGATGCAGATAACCCGGCAACGAGTTCGCCCAGCCGAAACCATCGTGACCGGCGAGGTGTGCCCCACCTGCGGGGGCACCGGCAAGATTTCGGCTTCTATCCAGGTTACCGATGAGATTGATAACAGCATCGACGACTTGCTAGTCAATCAGAATCAGGCGGGTATCACGCTCTACGTGCACCCCTTCCTGCACGCTTACTATACCAAGGGGCTAGTGAGCCGGCAGATGAAGTGGTATTTGAAATACTATAAGTGGGTGAAGGTGATGAAAGACACTGCGCTAGGCCTCACTGACTTCCGCATCGAAGATGAACACGGCGAGCAGATTGAATTGCACTCGGCCGCCGCGGCCATGGCTAGGGCCCAAGACCGTGAGGTAGTGGTGGAGGATGTCTAGACCACGGATTCGGACGGATTTTTCGGATTAATCGGATTTTGTAGACGATTACAATAAAGAAAGGCCACCCAGTAGGGTGGCCTTTCTTATTTCCAGCTATTGCAAAGAACTAGCAAAATAGGCTTTTGAACAGTCGTCTACAAAATCCGATTCATCCGTAAAATCCATCCGAATCCGTGGTCTAGAATTTAAGACCTAAATCCAGCGAGAAAACGCTGTTTTTAATACTTACATCGGAGAAGTTGCGGGTGCGCTCGAAGTACCGGTCGAAGTCAACCAGCCCGTGGTGATAACTGAGCCCGGCCAGGAACTTCGTGCTCTTGCCAAGCTGATACTCAGCGCCTACTGCGCCAATCAGGTTGGCATCGACGGGAAGTACGTGACTGCTGGCCGACGTCTGGTTATTGTTGTCGTAGGGGTCGGTATAATATTTCTCGCCATTGATGCGCGACTGCACCGGCACGGCCAGCGAGCCCCCTACCTGGAAGTAGATGCGCGTGGCGGGGGCCACTTCATTGGTAAAGAGTTTAAGCGTGAGCGGCAGCTCTAGGTATTGGATGGCTATTTTTTGCTCAACCCGGGTGCCCGGAAGCTGGGACATGGAAAGCGGATTGCGGTCGAGGTAAGAGATAGTGCCGCCTTTACCTGTCAAGAATAAGCCAGTATTAAAGGCGTAGTTCTCGCCGAAGAAGTAGTCCATGAATATGCCCCCGCCGAAGCTGAATTTGCTGCTCTCACTCTGAAAGGAGGTAGCCGAAGTGGAGCTAGTGCGCAGGTAAGAGATGGACGGCGATACTTTAAGCCCAATCTCGACTTGGGCAAAGGCGGCCGGAGCTACAGCCAGAGCTGCCAGCGTAAGAAATAGTTTTTTCATACAGTGATGCAGGTAGTGTTTAGCACTACCAAACGGGATAGGGCGTTGGGAAAGTGTAATTTTGCACAAAAATACTCCGAGCTTGAAACTCTCTTCGCTTACTTCGATAGTGCTGCTGGCAGTGGTGGGGCTGCTAGCCGGCTGCCGCCAGGGCGCCGATGGCTGCCGCCCCGACCCAGCCGCCAATGCGCCGGCCGCCTCCCTACAGCTAAAACACCTGGAGCGGGCCTTCTTCCAGATTAAGAATCCGGCCGAAGGGTTGCAGTTTATGCGCGCCAATCCCGTTTTTGCCCGCTACTACCTGCAAGCCGGGCAGGCGCCACCCGATACCCTAGCCAAAGCGCTGGCGCAGCTGGCCACCAACCCCGACCTGCAGCAGCTCAGCCAGCAAACCGCCACCGCCTTTGCCGACTCGGCTAGCCTGCGCCAAGAGCTGGCGAGCATGTTTGGGCGAGTGAAGTATTATTTTCCTGACTTCAAGGCCCCAGCCGTGGCGGCCACCTACGTGAGTGGGCTGATGGGCAAGGATGTTTATGTAAATGACAGCCTGCTCGTTATCAGCCTCGACTGGTTTGCGGGGCCGAAAGCCAAGTACCGGCCCGACTTGCCGCACTACATGCTGCGGCGCTACCGCCCGGCGTTTGTGCTGCCCACGCTGGCCCTAGCGGTGTCGAGCAAATACAACCGCCACCAGCTGACGGCCACCTCGATGCTGGACCAGATGGTAGACCAGGGCAAGCGCCTCTACTTTGCCGGTGCGGTACTGCCTTGCACGTCCGACTCGCTGCTCATCGGCTACTCAGCTAAAGATTTGGCAAATGTCAAATTCAACGAAGCCCGCATCTGGGGGCACTTTCTCGAAAACAACCTGCTCTTCAGCACCACGCCGTTTGTAATTCAGAAATACGTAGGTGAGCGGCCCAATGTGCCCGAAATAGACCGTACCTGTCCCGGCCGGGTCGGCCAGTGGGTAGGCCTGCAAATAGTGCGCAAATACATGACCGAGCACTCGGGCGTGACGCTAGCCCAGCTTATGGCCGAGAAAGATGCCCAGCGCATTTTGAATGAGTCGCACTACCGGCCGAAGAAGCAGTAGGTAGTGACCGTATGCACATTGCCGTTTTCAGCCAGTACCACACCAGCCCCGACTGCCCAGCTACTAGCCGGCACTACACGCTGCTGGCCGAAGTAGCCCGGCACCACCGCGTTACGCTACTCACCACGCCCGCCTGGCGCAGCCAGCAGCTCACGCACGAGTGGCCCTGGGTGCCGCCCGGCGTGGAACTGCTGGAAGCTAATATCCCATATGACAACAAGATGGGGCCGGCGCGGCGGGCACTAGCCTTTGCGCAGTATGCGGCGTGGGCGGTGCGTGCCGGCCGGCGCATTGCGCAGCCCGATGTGGTGTGGGGCATCAGCACGCCGCTCACGGCGGCCTGGGCGGCGGCGCGGGTGGCGCGGCATTGGCGGGCGCCGTGGGTCTTTGAAGTACAGGATTTATGGCCTTCTTTTCCGGTGGCAATGGGCGCGGTACCTACCGCGCTAGCCCGGCAGCAGCTCTTTGCGCTAGAGAAAAGGCTGTATGAAAGCGCGGCGCACATTGTGCCGCTTTCACCCGATATGAGCCGCTACGTGGCCGGGCTAGGCATTGCTGAAAGCAAAATCACTACGCTGCTCAATGGCACCGACCTCGACCTGGCGGCCCGCGCTACCCCAGCCGCCGTGGCGGTCTTACGTCAGGCCCAGGGCCTGGCCGGGCAGCGGGTGGTGCTCTACGCCGGCACCTTCGGGCGGGCCAACGACATGCCGACGGTGGTGGCAGCCGCGGAGGCCCTAGTGGCAGCCGACCCGGCGGTGACGTTTCTGTTTCTTGGTCATGGCTACTATGCGCCGCTGGTGGCAGCCGCAGCGGCGCGCTGGCCCGGCCGCATTCGGCTGGTGGGCGGGCAGCCACGCCACGCGGTGTTCAGCTGGTTTGCGCTGGCCGATGTGGCTATTGTGTCCTTTCTGGGCTTGCCGGTGCTCGATGCCAACTCGCCGGCTAAGCTCTACGATGCGCTGGCGGTAGGCACGCCCGTGGTGGTAACTAACGCCGGCTGGACAAAGCAGCTCGTCGAAACGCACCGCTGCGGCTGGTACACGCCGGCCGGCGATGCGCCAGCCCTGGCTACTTGCCTGCATGCCGCACTGGCCGACCCCGTGGCCCTAGCCGCGGCGGGTGAGCGCGGCCGAGCACTGGCCCAGGCCGAGTTTGACCGGGTAGCGCTGGCGGCCCAGATGCGCCGCATTTTGGAAAACGCCGCGGGCTAGCCCCTTTAGCAAAAAAGGCCCGGCTGCAAGTGCTTGCAGCCGAGCCTTTTTACTTACGCTAAGTAGCGACTACTTAACTTTTACTTTTTTGCGGTTAGCCTTGATGCGCGTGCCGGCCGGTACGGTCATCGTATTGGGGCTGGTGGGCTGGGCAGTGGTAGTGGTCGACTCTACCGTGGTTGATGACGGGGTCGTAGTTTGCATGGTGCCCGTCATGGGCGTCGTGGTCGTGGTAGTAGGCGTCGTGGTGGTCTGACGGGTCGTCGTGGTCGTGGTACCAGTCTGGGCGTTAGCCGAATAAGCGCCAGCGGTTAATAGCGCGGCGAGAACAAGCAGCTTTTTCATAAGAGTAGTATTTTCGGTGGAAGGAAGAGCTGACTTCACGCAGAAGTCAGAAATCGTTCGCCTTTAACGCTACCCAAACTAAAAGGTTAAATGCAGGCCGTGACAGCGGGCTAGCTCAGGCATATCGCCGGCAGCATTCTACTGACAATCAAAGGTCTATCTCAGCCTAAGCAGCCTACGAAATCGGCACCTTGCGCAGAATAGCCTCAATCAGGTCGTGGGTGCGAATCCCATCGGCTTCGGCCTCGTAGGTCATCAGAATGCGGTGGTTGAGCACATCTTCGGCCACATCCTTGATGTCTTCGGGCAGCACGTAGTCGCGGCCGTCGAGATAGGCCACGGCGCGGGCAGCGCGGTGCAGGGCAATGCTGGCGCGCGGGCTAGCCCCAAACTGCACGGCTTGCGCAAACTCGGGCAGGTCGTAGTCGGCCGGGCGGCGCGTAGCAAATACCAGTTCAATTAAATACTTTTCCAGCGTATCGGAAATCGTGACCTGGTTTATCTGGTCGCGGATACCAAAAATATCTTCCTTGGTTAGCACCGGCCGCACATCACCCTGAAAGCCTAGGTTGGCCATGCGGCGCATCACCTCCAGCTCATCGGCTTTTTTGAGGTAATCGACGTGCACTTTCAGCATGAAGCGGTCGACCTGCGCCTCGGGCAGCGGGTAGGTACCCTCTTGCTCCACGGGGTTTTGGGTGGCTAGCACCAAAAAAGGCCGGTCGAGGGCATAGGTCGTTTCGCCGATGGTGACTTGGTTTTCCTGCATGGCTTCGAGCAGAGCGCTCTGCACCTTGGCCGGCGAGCGGTTTATCTCGTCGGCCAGCACGAGGTTGGCGAAGATGGGTCCTTTCTTCACCTCAAAAACCGATTGGTTCTGGTTGTAAATCATGGTGCCCACGAGGTCGGAGGGCAGCAGGTCGGGCGTGAACTGCACGCGCTGAAAATGCAGGTGCAGCACCTGGGCCAGGGTACTTACGGTGAGGGTTTTGGCTAGGCCCGGCACGCCTTCAAGCAAAATGTGGCCGCCGGTGAAGACGCCGATAAGCAAACGGTTGACGAGGGCGCGCTGGCCCACCACCACTTTTTCCATTTCGGCGAAGGCCTGGCGAATAAGCGGTCGGTAATCGGGGGCGGAAGTAGGCTGCATAGGGCAAAGTAACGGCGGTGCCCCGGATAGCGGCGCGGCACATGGCCTCCTTGCGGGGCGTGGGAGACGTGCTAAACGCAACTGTATGGTCCAGGTTGGACACACTTCCAACGCAAATACCCAACCCCGGCCGATGGTTTGCCGTTTGGAAAGCTTCGATTCTGTCTCTCCTGAAGCCGGGCGCGGCTTCGCTTTCCTTTTATCTGCCTGTGTCAGTATATCTACGGCGCTTTCTGTACGTGGTCTTCGGGTTGATTGCACTGGTATTGCTGCTAGTGATAGGCGTCGTTGTGTTCCTGCAATTCCCGGCGGGCCAGGATTTTGTAGCGCGCCGCGCCGAAGGCTACCTGCGCGACAAGCTCAAGACCGAGGTGCGACTAGGCACCTTCCGCACCGACCTCCGGCACGCTATCAACTTTGACAATGTGTACCTGGCCGACCAGCAGCGCGACACGCTGCTGAGCGTAGGCCACCTGGGCGTGAGCCTCGACATCTGGGCCTTGCTGCACAAGCAGGTGAATATTAAAGACGTAGAGCTGGAAAACGGCCGCGTGCGCCTTACGCGCACCGAGCCCGACAGCGTCACCAACTACGGCTTTATTGTTAAGGCTTTTAGCACCCCTACGGCGCCGGTCGATACGACCAGCGCGGGGTTGAAGTACGACATTGGGCGGGTGCACCTGGCCAACATTCTGTTTACGCAGCAAGACCAGGTGGCCGGCTCCGACCTGCGGGCCCGGCTCGGCGACCTGCTCGTGAACATGGACGAGGTGGATGTGGATAAGTCGGTGTATAAGGTGGATAACGTGGCGCTGCGCCACGCCGCCATCCGGATGGAGCAAACCAAAACGGCGCCCGAGCTGGACAATAAGAAGCCTACCAAGCCGCTCGACTTAACATTCGGGCTAAACCGGGCGACGCTGGAAGACGTGGCCTTCACGTATAAAAACGAGCCGGCGGCGCAGTATATCGACAGCAAAGTGGGCCTAGCCGACGTCACGGCTAAGAATATTGACCTGCTGCGCGAGCACATCGACCTGAACAAGCTGACGCTGAAAAACACCACCTTCGCCTACGCCCAGAACAAGAACATTACGCCCGAAAAAGCACCCATTAACCCCGCCAAAGCGGTGCGCAAGGTGAACGAGGCTGCGGAGAAGGCCAACCCCAACCCCATTCGCTGGCGCGTGACGCTAGGCCAGAGCGACATCAGCGGGCTAGCGGTGAACTTCGATAACTTCAACGACCCCAAACTGCGGAGCCGCTATCCGGCGCTCGACTACAGCCACCTGCATTTTACTGACCTCGTGCTGAATACGCGCGACCTGGTGGCCACGCCCAACCGCACCGCCGGCCGCATCGACAACCTGGCGGGCCGCGACCAGAGCGGCTTTGCTATTACTTCGGCCAGGGCCAACGCGGTGTACGACTCGGTCGAAATCAAGCTCGACAGCCTCAATCTGGTGACGCCCAATTCGCACATTCGGCGCAGCCTGGCTATACGCTATAAGAGCCTGGGCGCCATCGCCGCCGACCTGCCCAACCTGGGCCTGAGCGGCGACCTGCGCACCACCCGGCTGGGCTTCCGCGACGTGCTCTACCTGGTGCCGAGCCTGGCCGATACGCCGCCCTTCACCACCGGCCCCAACCAAAGCATCTTGCTGAGCGGGCTGGTGACGGGCCGGCTGGGCGACTTGCTGGTGCGCAACCTTGATTTTGTGGGGCTGCGCAACACGGTGGTGCAGGCCCGGCGGGCGCACATTGTGGGCCTGCCCAACGTGGATAGCCGTTTGTTTGTAGACCTTGACATTCAGCGCTTCAGCACCACGCGCGCCGACCTGCTGAGCGTGTTGCCCAAGGGCACGGTGCCTTCCAACATCAGCCTCCCCCCTAGCCTTTCGGTGAGCGGCACTTTTCGAGGGCGGCCCACTACGCTGGCCTTCGACACCAACCTGAAGCTGCGCTCGACCTATGGCAACGTGGCGTTCAGCGGGCGGCTAGGGGCCAAGCAGGCCAATGGCCAGCAGCCGCTGGTGGGCACCTTCGCGGTGCAGAACTTCGATGCCGGCAAGCTGCTGAAAGATCCCGCCATTGGGCCGATTACGGGCACCGGGCGTATTAATGCTACCGGCAATTTGCAGGACCCTAACACGCTGGTGGGCAAGCTGACGGCTAACATCCAGAGTGCCCGCTACAACGGCTACACCTACCACGGCGTGAGCACGGCCGTGGATATTGACCGGGGCAAATACACCATCGCGGCCAGCAGCCACGACGACCCCAACCTTGACCTCGACCTGAAGGCCGTGGTGAACCTGCGCGACGCCAAGAACCCGAGCTACGAAGTGACCTCGCTGAACCTGCGCGGCGCCAACCTCACGGCGCTGGGCTTCTATACCGGCGGCAACCTGCAAGTGAAGGGCGACCTGAAAGCCAACCTGCGCGGGTCGAGCCTGAACACAATCAACGGCACATTCAGCGGCAATCATATTGTGCTGGTGAAGGATAAGCAGCCCTTCGCCCTCGATTCGGTGCAGGGCCGCATTGTGCAGAATGCCTCGCGCACGGCGATTGACTTCAACTCGAATGTGGCGGCCATCAACCTCGACGGCAACGTGCACCTGGGCGACCTGGCCACGGAGCTGCAAAAGCACGTCAACCGCTACTTCCACCTCGACGGCGTAACGCCCTTCCGCGACCCTAGTGCCAACCGCCAGTTCACCTACCTGCTGCGGGTGAAGCGGCCCCGCATTCTGACGCAGTTTGTGAGCGGCCTGAAGCGGATTTCGCCCTTTACGCTGGCCGGCGACTACAGCCGTGCGGCAGCCCGCCTCACGGCAAAATCAACCATTCGCTTTATTCGCTACCAGAACTACCGGCTCGACTCGGTGAAGCTCGACGTAGGCTCGGACCCGCAGAAGCTCGACTACGCCGTGCGGCTAGCCCGCGCCCGCCAGGATACGACGCTGTCGCTGCGCCGGCCCAGCATAGTAGGCAATCTGGCCGACAATAAAATAAATACTCGCGTGGCCATCCTGGGCGACAGCAGCAACCGCGAGCGGCTAGCCTTGGCAGGCACCGTAGAGGCACTCGAACAGCATGGGCACGACGCCTACGAGTTTGTGGCCGCTCCCGAGCAGATTATCAACTACGATACCTGGACGGCCGGTGCCGGCAACTACGTGCGCTACAACGCCGACGGCACCATTGTGGCCAACAACCTGCGCCTGAGCAATGGCACCTCGACCCTGGTAGTGCAGAGCCAGAACCCGGCCGTGAACACCTCGCCGCTAGCCCTGCGCTTCGAGCAATTTAACCTGGGCATTGTGAGCAGGGCCATCGGCCAGCGCGACTCTACGCTAGGGGGCACGCTCAATGGCGAGGCCGTGGCGCGGGGGCTGGGCACCAAGAAGCAAGCCTTTACGGCTAATTTGACCATCAAGGACTTGCTGTACAATAAGGTAGTGCTCGGCGACCTGGCCTTGCAGGCCAGCAACCCAGTGGCCGACCGCTACGACGTGAATGCCCGCCTGACCGGCGGCGGGGGCAACGACGCCACCCTGCACGGCACGTACAACACGGCGCCCAATGCCACGCCGCTGGCCTTCGTGCTCGACGTGGCCCGCCTCAACGTGAAGACCGCCGAGCCGTTCTCGGCCGGGCAAATCAGCCAGAGCACGGGCTTCCTGACGGGGCAGCTGAACATAGCCGGCACCCCGAGTGCGCCGCAGGTGCGCGGCCAGCTCACTACCTCGCCCGATGCCAGCTTTGTGGTGCCGCAGCTAGGGTCACCGTTCCGCCTAGTGAGCCAGCCCGTCACGTTTGATGATAAAGGCATCGCCTTCAACAACTTCACGGTGCTCGACTCGGCTGGCAATAAAGCGGTGGCCAATGGGTACTTGCTGACCAAGAACCTGCTTGACTACGCCTTTGACCTGCGCGTGACCACCAACGACTTTATGGCCGTGCGCAGCAAGCGCACCGAAAAAAACACGCTTTACTACGGCCGCCTGGTAGTGGACTCGGAAACGCGCCTGACAGGGCCGCTGTCACTTATCAAAATAGATACCCGCGCTACGGTAGTGAAGGGCTCGGACCTGACGGTAGAAAACCCTTCGGCCGACCCTAGCGTGGTAGCCCGCGAAGGCATTGTGCAGTTTGTGGATTTGAAGATGCGGCCCAAGCCGCACCTGGTGGTGCTTACCGACCCCGATTCAACTAACACCAGTGCCATTGGCTACGACCTCACGGCCACGATTACCATTACCGATAATACGCCCTTCACCTTTGTCGTTGACCCGGTGAGCGGTGATAACCTGCGCGTGCGGGCGGCGGGCACGCTCACCACTACGCTCGACCCGAGCGGCAACCTCACCCTGACCGGCCGCCTCGACGTGACCCGGGGCAAATACCGGCTCTCGCTCTATGGCCTGGCCACGCGCGAGTTTATCATCACCCGGGGCTCGTACCTGGTGTGGAACGGCGACCCTTATAATGCCGACCTCAACATCACGGCGGCTTACCGGGTGAAGGCTGCCCCGGCCGACCTGCTAGCCGCCCAGGGCACCCTCGACCCCACGGCGAGCACGGTATCGCGCAACCTGATGCCGTTTAACGTCTTAATTAAGGCTACCGACCAGCTAAGCAAGCCCACTATCAGCTTTGACATAACGCAGCCCCCTAGCTCGACCAGCAGCCCGGTGGGGGCGGAGGTAGAAGCCGTGCTCGGCAACCTGCGCCAGCCCAGCCAGACGTCGGAGCTAAGCAAGCAGGTGTTTTCGCTGCTTGTGCTAGGCCGGTTTATTCAGCAAAACCCCTTCCAGACCACGGCTGGCGAGGGCGTTGTGGCCAGCCAGCTGCGCGGCTCGGTGAGCCAGGTGCTCACCGACCAGCTCCAGAACCTGACCGGCAAGTACCTGGCCGGCCTGGGCCTCGACCTGGGCGTGACCAACCAGGCCGACTACAGCAGTGGCTCGGCCCAGGGCCGCACCGACCTCAACGTGGCCGTGCGCCGCCAGCTGCTCAATAACCGCCTCACCGTGCGGCTGGGTACCGACGTGCCGCTGAGCGGCAATACCGGCACCCAGGCCACCCAGGGCAGCAGCGCCGCCAGCAACTTCGCCGGCGATGTGAGCATCGAGTACACGCTGCTGGCCGACGGCCGCCTGCGCCTGCGCGCCTTCCGCCAAAACAGCTACGAAGACATCGACGGGGCCATCGTACGCACGGGCGCTTCGCTGGTCTTTCAGCGCGACTACAGCAATTTCAAGGACTTATTTGAGAAAGTGAGCCGCGACGTGAAGAAGGAGCGCCGCCAGACGCGCAAGCAAGACAAGCTGGAGAAGGAAGAAGAAAAGCGGCGCGACCAGCACCTGACCGACTCGACGGCCGCCGCCAACGGCGCCATGCGCGCGGATAGCATCAAGAAGAAATAAGTATTGGGAATGAGGCACTTGAAACCGGATAAATTGATGAAACCTGTTTTAAAAGCACATCATGCGGCGCTTGTCGAAGCAGCCAGTTCGCCCCGTTGGAGTATTACTCCAGCGGCGCGGGCTAGCTACTTCGGCAAGCTCCATATGACGCGTTTTTTCACTACCCTTCTGTTTATCAACTATTTCCGGCGCGCTCATTTTACATTAGCCTTCGGCCTGGCTGCAGCGCTGCTGCTGGGCTCCTGCTCGGGCCTGCGCTACGTGCCCGAGGGCCAGAAGCTGTACACGGGCAGCAAAGTGACCATCGACTCGCCGACCAAGCTCAAAAACCAATCGGCGCTGCAAACGGAGCTGGCTACCCTGGTGCGGCCCAAGCCCAATTTCTCGTTTCTGGGCATGCGGCCCAAGCTGTTTTTCTGGCACTTGGGCGTGGGCAAGGAGAAAGGGCTAGGGCACCTTCTGGCCGATAAGTTTGGTGAAGCCCCCGTGCTGCTGAGCCAGGTAAAAGCCAAGCAAACCCGCGACCTGATGGTGAACCGCCTCCAAAACCGGGGCTACTTTCACGGGGCCGTGACGAGTGAGGTAAAGACGAAAGCCAACACGGCCCAGGTAGACTACACGGCCCGCCCCGGCCAGCAGTACACCATCCAGGAAATTCACTTCCCAGGCCGCGACACCTTGATTGACAAAGCCATCCGGGGCACGCAGGCGGCTAGCCTGCTCAAAGCAGGCGACCCCTACGACCTCGACGTGCTCACCAACGAGCGGGTGCGCATCGACCTGGCGCTCAAAAACGAAGGGTATTATTACTTCAACCCGAACTACCTTCTATTTCAGGTCGATAGCACGCTGCAGGGCAAGGTAAACGTGTATTATAAGGTGAAGAACGACGCGCCGGCCAAGGCCCTGCGGCCTTACTGGCTCAAGACCATCACCTTGAATACCAACTACGTACTGACCGACACCACGAGCCGCCAGCCAGTGATGTTTGAGAAGTACCGCTATTTCCCCGACGAGAGCGTGTTTCGGGCGCGGGCCATTACCAGGGCCGTTTTTCTGCGCCCCGACAGCTTGTTTCGGCAGCGGCGGCGCGACCAGACGCTGTCGCGCCTCATGAGCCTGGGCACGTTTCGCTTCGTTGAAATCAAGTTTCGGCCCTCGGCAGCGGGCGACTCGGCCGGCCGCGCCCGCCTTGACTCCGACGTGCTCATGACCCAGCTCAAGAAGAAAAGTTTGCGCGCCGAGCTGCAGCTTATCAGCAAGAGTAATGGCTTTACGGGGCCGGGCCTTACCATTAGCTACCGCAACCGCTCGGCCTTTCGGGGCGCTGAGCAGCTCATTATCAACGGCGTGGCCTCTACCGAAACCTCGACCCGCGCCCCGGCCGGCGCCGAGAGTCGCAGCAATACGGGCCTTATTTCCAATGAGTTTGGGCTTAATGCCCAGGTTATTGTGCCGCGCCTCATTGCGCCCGACCTGCCGTTTCTGGACCCTCACCTGGTCAACTCGGACTTTCAGCCGCGCACCAATTTTGGGACGGGCGTGCGCTACGTGTCGCGCTCGGGCTACTTCAGCACCACCAGCTACAACCTCAACTACGGCTACAGCTGGAAAACCAAGATTACCAACGAGCAGGAAATCAAGCTCATCGACGTAGCCTATAATGCTTTCACCAGCACGGCTGCCTTCGATTCGGTGCTACGCGCCAAGCCCTTTCTGCGCCAGGCCTACCAGTCGCAGTTTATCTTGGCCAGCTCGTACCGCTATACATACAACCAGCAGGTTCTGGAACAGCGCCGCCAGCAGATTTTCTTCCAGGGGCAGGCCGAGGTAAGCGGCAACCTGGCCAATGCTATCAGCAGCGCTGTGGTGGGCAGCAAGTCGCCTACCGAAAAGTACACCGTTGCGGGTCAGCCCTTTGCGCAGTACGCCAAGTTTGACCTGGAGCTGCGCGAATACTACCGCATCAGCCCCAAGACTACTTCTGGCAACCGCATCGTGGGGCGCTTGCAGATAGGCATAGGCCTACCCTACGGCAACTCATCGGGCGGCTCGTTGCCCTACCTGCGCCAGTACGGTATCGGCGGTCCCAACTCCATCCGGGCTTTTGCCGCCCGCCAGATTGGGCCGGGCTCGTACAAGCCCACCGGCACCGACATCGTAAACAGCTACTACGACCAAGTGGGCGACCTGCGCCTGGAAGGCAACATCGAGTACCGTCAGGATTTGTTTCCCTACGTGAAGGGCGCCGTATTTCTCGACGCCGGCAATATCTGGCTCCTGAACAATGACCCCCAGCGGCCGGGGGGCCAGTTTGTGGCCAGCCAGGCCCTGAAGCAGCTGGCCGTGGGCACCGGCGTGGGCTTGCGCATCGACGTGCAGTTTTTCGTTGTGCGCTTCGACTATGCCATTCCGCTGCGCGCCAACTACGGCACCCCCGACGACAAGGCCGGCCGCCTGAACCTGGCCATCGGCTACCCGTTCTAATAGCTCTACCAGCGGGGCTAGCCCTTGAAATGGGGAGCCATGTGGCTTCTCATCTCATCCCCACCTGCACCGCTGGTACAGCTATTGAACGTGCGCGGTGTGGGCTACAGGCCTAACTGGTCGGCGTAGCACTATAGCTAGCTTAGGCAGGAAGAAACTGGAAAAGGCCGCAGCGGCATTGGGAAGGCAACGGTTATGTTTGCCGAACTGGCGACTGCGCCTTTTCTCTCCTTCCCCTCCTACCCTCTTCGATATGACCACTTTTTCTTCGCTCGCAGCCGGTACGCTGCTTGGTGCGGGGCTGCTGGGGCTAGCCGGCTGCGCCGGCAGTGGCCCGGCTGCCCCCGTGGCTACTACCACCGCTAGCCCTGCACCGCCCGCGCCACCCATGCTCAAGGGTGTGGGCCTCGATGTGGCTGACCTCGACCGCTCGGTGTCGCCGTGTCAGGATTTTTACGAGTTTTCGGGTGGTAATTGGCTCAAAGCCAACCCTATTCCGAGCTATGCTACCAGCTGGGGCCCGCGCAACCTGCTAGGCCTGCGCACCCAGGCCACCCTCAAGCAGATACTCGAAGAGGCCGCTGCCAACCGCAGCGCCGCGCCGGGCTCGAACACCCAGAAAGTGGGCGACTTCTACGCCTCGGCCATGGACACGGTGGCTATCGAGAAAGCCGGCCTCGCGCCGCTGCGGCCCGAGCTAGCCCGTATCGCGGCGCTCAAAACCCGCGCCGGGCTGCCCGCCCTCATTGCGCACGAGCAGGAGCTCGGCACGGGCACTTTCTTCCGGGGCGGCGTGCAGGTCGATGAGAAGAACACCACGCGCTACGTCATCGGCCTCGACCAGGGCGGGCTGGGCATGGGCGACCGCGATTACTACCTCAAGGATGACCCGCGCTCGCAGAAAGTGCGCGCGGCTTACCAGGCCTATATGCAGCAGCTATTTGGCCTGCTGGGCGATAACGTGGCCACGGCCCAGCGCAACGCCGCCACCGTAGAGCGCATCGAGAAGCGACTGGCCCAGGCCAGCAAAACCCGCGTGGAGCTGCGCGACCCGCAGGCTAACTACAACCAGATGGCCCTAGCCAGCGCCGCCCAGCGCTACCCGGCCCTGCAGCTACCCAAGCTGCTGGCCGATATGCAGCTAGCTAAAGCCCAAGAGATTATCGTGGGCCAACCCGCGTTCTTCGATGAGGTAAATAACGTGCTCAGGACCGAGCCGCTGGCTGACCTGCAAACCTATATGCGCTGGCACCTGGTGCGCTCGGTAGCCACTACCCTGCCGGCCGCTTTCGTCGATGCTAACTTTCGCTACAA
Organism: Hymenobacter sp. BT559; assembly: GCF_017571525.1. Classification (GTDB taxonomy): domain Bacteria; phylum Bacteroidota; class Bacteroidia; order Cytophagales; family Hymenobacteraceae; genus Hymenobacter; species Hymenobacter ginsengisoli. Next base: position 156,194 of record NZ_JAGETY010000002.1, read on the forward strand.
CCAGGTGCTGACCGGCGCCAAGCAGCAAGCTACCCGCTGGAAGCGGGTGCAAGCCGCCACCGATGCCACGCTGGGCGAGGCCTTTGGCCAGCTCTACGTTGATAAGGCCTTCTCGCCCGAGGCCAAGCAAAAGGCGCTGGAAATGGTGGCCAACATCAAGGCCAGCATGGCCGAACACATCCAAACCAACACCTGGATGAGCGCGCCCACCAAAGCCGAGGCCCTGAAAAAGCTGAATGCGCTACGCGTAAAAATCGGCTATCCCGACCAGTGGAAGGATTATTCGGCCCTAGCCATCAGCCGCGAGAGCTACCTGAAAAACGTGCTGGCCGCCCGCCTCTGGGAAAGCCGCCGCGAGGCTGCGCGCTTCGGGGGGCCCGTCGACCACACCGAGTGGGGCATGACGCCGCCCACCATCAACGCTTATTATAACCCGGCGCTCAACGAGATAGTATTTCCAGCCGGCTACCTGCAGCCGCCATTCTTCGACCCCAAGGCCGACGATGCCGTGAACTACGGCGCCATCGGCGGCGTGATGGGCCACGAAATGACCCACGGCTTCGACGACCAGGGCCGGCAGTACGACAGCCAGGGCAACCTGCGCGACTGGTGGACGCCCCAGGATGCGGCCGAGTTTACGAAGCGCGCCGCCGTGGTGGGCCGCCAGTACGACGCCTTCTCGCCCCTCGACTCGGTGCACGTAAACGGCAAGCTCACGATGGGCGAAAACCTGGCCGACTTTGCGGGCCTCACCATCGTGCACGGCGCCCTCGAAAAGCAGCTCCAGCAGCGCTACGGCAACGGCCCGCGCCCGCTCTACGACGGCTTCACGCCCGAGCAGCGCTTTTTCCTGAGCTGGGCCCAGCTGCGCCGCCAAAATATTCGGCCCGAGGCCCTGCGCCAGCAAATCCAGACCGACCCGCACTCGCCGGGCCAGTACCGCACCATCGGGCCGATTATGAACATGCCGCAGTTTCAGGCGGCTTTCGGCTGCAAGGAGGGCGACAAGATGGTGCGCACCCAGGCCGACCGGGCAGTTATCTGGTAGGCCAGGTAGGTTGCTACTCGCATCTAAAAGAGGCCCTAGCGTTTGCTAGGGCTTCTTTTTTGTGATTGGTGAGGCTGTTCCTACCCGGCTAGAAAATACCGCTTACTAAAAATTCGGGCATTTTAGCCTATCACAAACGTTTGCCAGCCTATCACAAACGTTTGCAGCCTTTTAATAGCCCATGTACTTCATAAACAAGCATTTATTGAGCAGGTTAGCGGGTTAATTTTAGCTATTGGCTAGGGGCTTTGCCAGCCTCGCACCGGCCGCTGGTCCTCCTTTTCCCACCTAAATAAACTTCGCTATGAAGAAACCTCAACGCACAACGATTGCGCTGGTGGCTGCACTCGGCAGCCACTTCACCCCTTTGCTGGCTCAGAACGCGCCGGTGGTGATAGAGGCTGAAACCGGCACCTCGGTGCCCGCCACTTCTGCCAATGCGACGGTCGGCGACTGGGCCAAGCGCACCACCACAGCCCCGGTGGTGACCTACATGACCACGCTCACCGATGTGTCGGGCTACACCTCACCGACCTCGCCCGGCGGCGGGGTGGGCGGCGTGGCCCCGGCCACCGATGCGCGCGTGCTCACTTACACCGTCACGTTTCCGGGGCCCGGCACCTACGACCTGTATGCCCGTATGCGGGTAGGCCCCGGTGGCGCCAATGACGATAGTTACTTCTATGCCAAAACCTTCGGCACAAAGAGCGCTACCACCGGAGCCGACTGGATAACGGCCAACGGCCTCGCGACTGTAGGCTACGGCGCGGGCTCGGGCAGCGTGCCGGTAGATGGTGCCGGCGGCGCGGCCACCGGCGTGTGGAAGTGGGTGAATATGTCGAAATACAGCGGCTATGGCGCGGCGGGCACCACCTTCACGGTGGCGGCCGGGGCCCTGACGCAAACTTTCCAGATTGGTGCCCGCGAGGATGGGCTGGACTTCGACAAGTTCGTGTTTGGCCAAACGGGGCTGTATTTCAGCGTGGCCCAGCTCGATGCCGGCACCCAAGGCTCGGCCACGGCGCCCGTTACGTTTGTGCCCACCGGCCCGGCCCTGGCCACCGGCAAATCCAAGTACCTGGGCTGCGAGTACGACGCCAATGAAGCAGTCAATTTTGACAAATACTGGAACGCCGTGACGCCCGGCAACGCCGGCAAGTGGGGCAGTGTGGAAGGCACCCGCGGCACGTTTAACTGGGCCGACCTCGACAAGGCCTACGCCCAGGCCGTGGCCGTGAATGGCGTGTTTCGGATGCACAACCTCATCTGGGGGGCGCAACAGCCCACTTGGATAAAGGGCCTGCCCGACACCACCCAGCTACGCGAAATCAAGAAATGGTACGCAGCGGTGGCTACGCACTTTCAGGGCAAGCGCCTCGACCACATCGACGTGGTAAATGAGCCTATCAACACGCCGCCCACGGGCGTTACGACCATTGGCGTACCGGGCACGCCGGCCGGCACGGCCGTGGCCGACGGCGGCGGCTACCTCAATGCGCTTGGCGGCGCCGGCACCACGGGCTACGACTGGATAGTGACGGCCTTTCAGCTGGCGCGGCAGTACTTCCCCAGCTCCAAGCTTATGCTAAACGAGTACAGCGTGGAGAACTCCGCAACGCGGGCGGCCACGTATGCCGCCATTATCAACCTCTTGAAATCCAAGGGCCTGATTGATGGGGTAGGTATTCAGGGGCACGCTTTCTCGACGGCGGGTGTGCCAGCGGCCACCATCACTGCCAACCTGGCTACCCTGGCGGCCACAGGCGTGCCGCTCTACGTGACGGAGTACGACTCGGACGCGCTCGACGCCAACGGCAATAGTAGCGACGCCGTGCAGCTGGCAGAGTACCAGCGCGTGTTTCCGCTGTTTTGGGAAAACCCCAACGTGAAGGGTGTGACCCTTTGGGGGGCTCATGTGGGCCACTGGCGCACGGCCCAGGGCGCCTACCTCATCAACGCCGACAACACCGAGCGCCCGGCCCTGACGTGGCTGCGCACCTATGTGCAAAACGCTACCCTAGCCGCCAAAGCCGCGGCCGCGGCCACCGCCGGCGTGTTTCTTTACCCCAACCCGGCCAGTGGCGGCTGCGTGGCACTGAGCCTGCCCGCCAGCCTCGGCCAGCAGCCCGTAGAGCTAGCCCTCTTCAACGCGCTAGGGCAGGCTGTGCTGCACCAAACCCTGCCGGCTTCGGGCGAAACCATGCGCTCGCTGCCGCTACTGGGCGTGGCCAAAGGCTTGTATACCATGCGCCTGAGCACCAGCGCCGGCACCTTTAGCCAGCGTCTCACCATCGACTAACCCAACAGACTTGCTTGCTTCCTGCGCAGCCCTTCGGCCTTGGTGGTCGGAGGGCTGTTACGTGTTGGCTACTGGCGGCACCCTAGCGGGCGCCGAGACGCGGCCTGGGAAGTACCTTCGGTTTTCCTTTTTTTTCTCCTAATGCTACGCAAATTTCTACCTTTTCTGGCGGCGCTGCTTTGGCTGGCTAGCCCGGCCGCGCAAGCCCAATCTATCTACTCGGCTACCGACCCGCTGGCCCACACCTTCAGCATCGTGGCCCGCGACCCCAAGACCGGCGAAATGGCCGTGGCGGTGCAAAGCCACTGGTTTTCGGTGGGCACCTCGGTGAGCTGGGGCGAGGCCGGTGTGGGCGTGGTGGCCACGCAGTCGTTTACCAATAAGTCGTTTGGCCTGCGGGGGCTAGCCCTGCTTAAGAGTGGCAAAACCGCCCAACAGGCGCTCGACGAGCTGCTGGCCAACGACGAAGGCCGCGACGTGCGCCAGGTAGCCATCCTCGACAACCAGGGCCGCGTGGCTACCCACACCGGCAAAAAGTGCGTGGATATGGCTGGCCACCAGCAGGGCAACCAGTTTTCGGTGCAGGCCAATATGATGCTGAACGCCACCGTGTGGGGCGCCATGGCCAAGGCCTACGAAGCCAGCGCCACCCTCCCCCTAGCCGAGCGCGTGCTGGCCGCTCTCGACGCGGCCCAGGCGGCCGGCGGCGACATCCGGGGCCGGCAGTCGGCCGCGCTGCTCGTGGTGCGCGGCACCACCACCGAAGGCCCCTGGGCCGACCGCCTCGTGGACCTGCGCGTCGACGACGCCGACAAGCCCCTGGTAGAGCTGCGCCGCCTGCTGAAGCTGCACCGTGCCTACGACCATATGAACGCCGGCGACCTGGCCGTGGAGAAAAACGACATGCCCAAAGCCATCGCCGAGTACCAGGCCGCCGAAAAGATGTTTCCCAGCAACTTGGAAATGAAGTATTGGCACGCCATCACGCTGGCCAACAAGCAGCAGGTGCCCGCCGCGCTAGCCCTGCTGCGGCCCATTTTTCAACAGGAACCCAACTGGCGCACGCTCACCGAGCGCCTGCCCAAGGTGGGCCTGCTCACGGTGAGCCCGGCCGAGCTGAAGCAGATTCTGGCGCTGAAGTAGCCCGAAGCCTCTGCTTCGGGCTATACCACTACTAGCTTACTAATTCCTATGCGCCAGTTTTTTGCCTTTATCTTCCTGCTAGCCACCCTAGGCGCGCAGGCCCAAACCAAGCCGGCCACCGTGGTGCCGCACCACTTTTTCACCCTCACCAACTTCAAGACTGAGGGTGGCACGGTGCTGCCGAAAGCGCTGGTGGGCTACGGCACCTATGGCCACCTCAACGCCAAGCGCGACAACGCGGTGCTGCTGCCTTCGCACTACATGGCCGGGCACCGGGGCTACGAGTGGCTTATCGGCCCCGGCAAGTGCCTGGATACCACCAAGCTTTTTCTGGTCACGACCGAGCTGTTTGGCAACGGCCACTCGTCGTCCCCTAGCAATACGCCCGAGCCGTTTCACGGCCCGCGTTTTCCGGTAATGACCATCCGCGACAACGTGCAGGCGGTGCACGAGCTACTCACGAAAGAGCTGAAAATTACGCATTTGCGCGCCCTCATCGGCTTTTCAATGGGCGCCCAGCAGGCGTTTCAGTGGGCCGTGAGCTATCCCACCTTCGCCGACCGCATCGTGGCCACCTCTGGCACGGCCAAAAACTACCCGCACGGCGTGGTGCGCCTCGAAGGCCAGATTGCCGCCCTCACGGCCGATGCGGCGTTCCAGAATGGCGACTACACCACCCCTCCTACCAAGGGCATTGAAGCCTTTGCTACAGTGTGGACCGGCTGGCTGTTTTCCCAGGAATGGTGGCGCAAGGAGCTGTGGCGCAGCGAGGAGAAGCCCGGCGTCACTTTCGAGCAGGTGCTCACTAACTACCGCACGCACTTCATCCCGGGGGCCGATGCCAACGACCTCATCGCCCAGATGCGCACCTGGGAATACCACAACGTGGGTACTAGCCCCGGCTTCGGCGGCGATGTCGAAAAAGCCCTGCGCAGCATCAAGGTGCCAATTCTCTACATGCCTTCCGAAACCGATTTGTATTTCCCGGTGGGCGACGCGCGCTACGAGGCGGCCTTTATTCCGGGCGTGCAGCTGCTGCCCATTCCATCCTTGTGGGGCCACACCGCTGGCGCCGCCAGCAACCCCGCCGACGCGAAGTTTCTGAACGACAACATCGGGAAGTTTCTAGCTGCTAGCAAGTAAAAGCCCACGCAAAACGTCCTGCTCATCTGGCGTCCGCCTGTCGAAGCATCTCTACCGAACGACACCCTAGCGGCGCGGCAGAGATGTTTCGACAGGCGGACACCAGATGAGCAGGACGTTCTTTTTTAAGAAGTTATCAGCTACTTCTTCTTGTCGAAAATATTTTTCGGCAGCAGCATGTGGGCGCCGCGGGTGCCGTCTACCACCTGCGTCACGTTGAGGTCGGCGGCTACGCTGCACAGCATGTAGGCGTCGTCTTTGCTCAGGCCCTTGGTTTTCATCAGAAAGTCAATCATTTCGCGCACCGCCTGCTTGGCCGCCAGGGTCAGGTCTTCGTCGAGGCCCATGCTGATGTAGTGAGTCGGCGTTTCGGCGCGGGGCACGGTCAGGTGCATGTCTTTGTGCACGATAAACTCCAGGTTGCCAATCAGCGAGGTTTCCAAGGCGGTGATATCGACCTCGCCATTGCCCTGCCCGGCGTGGCCATCGCCCACGAAGAAGAGGGCGCCCGGCGCGTGCACCGGCAGGTAGAGCGTAGTGCCCGCCACCAAGTCCTTATTGTCGAGGTTGCCGCCGAAGGTGCCGGGCGGCGCGCTGTTCACGCGGCCCATAGCCGAGGGCGGCGCCACGCCCATGCTGCCAAAAAACGGGTGCAAGGGTATCTCAATGCCCGGCGCAAAATTGGCCACCATCCGCTTCTTATCCAGCGGAATAATTTTCATCTTGGCGTAGCCAAAATCTTCGGGAATAAATCCGCTCTTGGGCCCGAAGCCGTTGTAGGCGTACGGGATGGCGAGCTCAATGCCTTTGATGCGCACTTCGAGCACGTCGCCCGGCTCGGCGCCTTCCACAAAAATGGGTCCCGTCAGGATGTGCCCGCCCGGCCCTTTGTTGGTCACCTTATCGTAGATATCGCGCAGCGATTGCTCGACCTGCGCCGGCGCTACGCCCGCGCCTTCGAGGCGCGTGGGGCTGGAAGTCAGCAAGGTATGTACCTGCACCGTTTCGCCCGACTTGATGCGCAGCACGGGCGCCGCCGCCGCATCGTAGTAGCCCCAGGCGGCGGTGGCGGGCGTAATCAGCAGCTCGTGCTGGGCTTTGGGCAGGCGCTGCGCCTGGGCACCCAGGCTGGTAAGCAGCGCAGTGGCCAGTATAAGGAATCGCGTATTTTTTTTCATCGCTGAAAAGTACGCGCTACCTTTCAACTATCTATTATTACGAGCGCAGCGCGGCAATCTTTCCTTACCGCTAGGGTAGTAATCCCAACGACAAGGAAAGATTGCCGCGCTCCACTTCGTTGCGCTCGCAATGACAGATAGTTGCTTAGCTGTTCATCACCTTCTCCTGGCGCAGCACCGACTCCAGGTGCACTGCCTCCATGTAGCGCTCCACAAATTCTTCGGTGAGCCCTACTTGCGCGCCCTGACGCTTGCTGCGCTCCAGAATCTCGTTGAGGCGGGCGGTTTGCAGGATGGTAATGTCGTTTTCCTTCTTGTATTGGCCGATTTTCTCGGCCACGGCCATGCGGCGGCCCAGCAGCTGCATCACTTCGGCGTCGAGGTTGTTGATTTGCTCGCGCAGACCGGCCAGGGCAGTTACAAACTCTTGCTTATCAGTGGTTTCGTGGCGCCACACCAGGTCGATAATAAGCTGCTTGAGCACCTCGGGCGTGATTTGCTGCTTGGCATCGCTCCAGGCGTTGTCGGGGTCGATGTGGCTTTCAATCATGGTGCCGTCGAAGTCGAGGTCGAGGGCCTGCTGCGCCACGGCAAACAGCGTATCGCGCCGCCCGCAGATGTGGCTAGGGTCGTTGAGGATGGGCATGTCGGGCATCCGGCGCTTCATCTCGATGGGCAGGTGCCACATCGGCGCGTTGCGGTAGTCGGTATTGCCGTAGCTCGAAAATCCCCGGTGAATCATTCCAACCTGCTTCAGGCCAGCCTTTTGCAAGCGCTCAAGGGCGCCCACCCACAGCTCCAGCTCAGGGTGGATGGGGTTTTTCACCAGCACCGGAATATCGACGCCGCGCAGCGCATTGGCGATTTCCTGCACCGAAAAGGGGTTGCCGGTGGTGCGCGCCCCCACCCAGACCAGGTCTACCCCAAAGGCCAAGCAGTCTTCTACGTGCTTGGCGGTGGCTACTTCTACGGCCACCGGCAGGCCGGTGAGCTCGCTAGCCTTTTTGAGCCAGGGCAAGCCCTTGGCACCCACGCCCTCGAAGCCGCCGGGCTTGGTGCGGGGCTTCCAGATGCCGGCGCGCAGGGCCTGCACCTTGCCGGTGGCGGCCAGGCGCTGGCAGGTTTCGAGTACTTGGGCCTCGGTTTCGGCCGAGCACGGGCCAGAGATGAGGAAGGGCTTATCCTCGGGCTTGCGGTTGAAGAGGTCGTTGAACATGGGGTAATTGGGTAGTTGTTGAGTGCTGAATGTTAATCGTTTAGCATTGCGCGCAAAGCGAATCAGTGACGGGGCGTTAGGGGATGATTTTTCGGATTTGGTTGGCGTGTTCGAGCTGTTCGGTCAGCCCGGCGTAGTCTTCGCGGGTTAGCAGCTCACGCAGCTTATTCAATTGCAACAGGTGCTCATCGAGCACATCGAGCACGTTTTCGCGGTTTTGGCGGAAGATGGGCACCCAGGTGGCCGGCGCGCTCTTGGCCAGCCGCACCGTGGAGGCAAAGCCGCCGCCGGCCAGGTCAAAAATGCGCTGCTCGCCGCGCTGCTCCTTCTCCAACACCGTGAGCGCCAGCGCAAACGACGTAAGGTGCGAGATGTGCGACACGTAGGCCGTGTGCAGGTCGTGGTCGGCCGCACCGAGGTGGAGCACCCGCATAGGCAGCGCCCGAAACAGCGTTTCGACTGTCGCCACGGCGTCGGGGTCACTGGCCTGCGCATCGCAGACTACCAGCGTTTTGCCCTCAAACAAGCCCCGCACGGCCGCGTCGGGCCCCGAGTACTCGGTGCCGGCCATGGGGTGCACGGCCACAAAGCGGCCCCGGCGCGGGTGGCCTGCCACGGCCGCCAGCAGGTTGCCCTTGGTCGAGCCCACGTCGATAACTACTTGGCGGTCAGAAACCATATCAAGCACCTGCGGCATTACCGTTAGCATAGCATCCATCGGCACGGCCACGATTATGAGGCTAGCCGGGGCCACCGCCGATGCCAGGTCGGCATCAATTTCATCAACTAGGCCCAGCTCCAGGGCCCGGCGGGCATAGGCCGGGCTGGCCTCTACGCCGATGAGCCGGCTCGCTAGCCCATGCTGCCGCAAGCTGAGGGCCAGCGAGCCGCCAATGAGGCCGAGGCCAATGATGGTAATAGTCATGGCGCTAGGCAGCTACAAGTTTTACACGCTCCAAGGCTTCGCGCAGCACGCTTTCGGGCTGGCACAGACTGGCCCGGATATAGCCGTTGCCATTGCTGCCGAAGATGCCGCCGGGTGTCAAAAACACGCGGGCCTCGGCCAGCACAGCGTCGCTCAGGGCGTAGCCATCGGCGTAGGGCGGCGGCACCTTGGCCCAGATGAACAGGCCCGTCTGGCCCGGCGCGGCCTCGCAGCCCAGGCTAGCCAGCAGCTCGCGCACCAGCGCGCGGCGGGCGCGGTAGGTGGCGTTCAGCTCCTGAAACCAGTCGTCGCCGAGGGCTAGCGCGGCCACGGCGGCCTGCTGAATGCCCAGGAACATGCCCGAGTCCATGTTGCTTTTGAAGCGCAGCACCTCGGTAAGCCAGTCGGCGCGGCCTACCAGCATGCCCACGCGCCAGCCGGCCAGGTTGTGGCTCTTGCTGAGCGAGTTGAGCTCCAAGGCCACTTCTTTCGCGCCCGGTATGCTGAGCAGGCTAGTGGGCGGCGTTTCATTGAGCACGAAGCCATACGGGTTGTCGTGCACCAGCATAATACCGTGCGCCGTGGCAAAGGCAACCAGCTGGTGCAGAAATTCGGGGCTAGCCGGCGTGCCGGTGGGCATGTGCGGGTAGTTGACCAGCATCATCTTTACGCGGCTCAAGTCGCTCTTGGCCAGCGCTTCGAGGTCGGGCAGCCAGCCGGTTTCAGCCGTCAGGTCGTACTCGCGCACCTCGGCCCCGCAGATTTCGGCCACGGCCCGGTAGGTGGGGTAGCCGGGGTTGGGGATGAGCACGGCATCGCCGGCTTCCAGAAAGGTCATGCCGATGTGCATCAATCCTTCTTTCGAGCCGGCCAGCGGCAGCACTTCGGTGGCGGGGTCGAGGGCCACGCCGTAGTGCGTGTGGTAGAAAGCGGCCATGGCCTGGCGCAGGGCCGGCGTGCCCTGGTAGCTCTGGTAGCCGTGGGTGCCCGGCTGGCTGGCGGTGTCGGCCAGCGCGGCCACTACGCTAGGGTGCGGCGGCAGGTCGGGGCTCCCAATGCCCAGGCTGATGATATTGGCCCCGGCCGCATTGAGGGCGGCCAACTCGCGCAGCTTGCGCGAAAAATAGTATTCGCCGGTGTGGGCCAGGCGGCTGGCAGTGGAAAGGTGCATATCAACTTACTATAAAAAATCAGTTGTCATTGCGAGCGTAACGAAGTGGAGCGCGGCAATCTTTCCTTGTCGCCCGCTTCCTCCATATGGCGCATGCCATAAGGAAAGATTGCCACGCTCCACTTCGTTACGCTCGCAATGACAAGCCTCCTGCTTTAGACTCTACCTCCTGCCCGAAAACCATGCTGCCGCGCTGGTAGGCCCCCAGCACCCGCAGTTCCTCGGTCACGGCCGGCAGCTCGGCCAGCAGGGCGGCTAGCTGGGCCGGGGCGGCAAACTCCACATCGGCGTGGAAGCCGTAGTGCCAGGGCTGGCTAGGCCGGGGGCACGACTGCAACTTGCTCAAGTTCAGGCCGTGGCTGGCTACCAGCGTGAGCACGCGCGCCAGCATGCCGGGCGCGTGCGAGGTATAGAAATACAAGCTGGCCTTGTCGGGGCTAGCCACCGGCTGCGCCTCGGCGGCGCGCTCCAATACCAGAAAACGCGTGTAGTTGCTCGGGTCGTCGTTGATGGCGGGGGCCAGAATTTCCAGGTCGAAAGCTTCGGCCGCCTGGGAGCCGGCTACCACGGCCACACCCGGGGTGCGGCGCTCGGCTTGCTGCTGGGCGCTCAGGCCGGTGTCTTCGGTTTCGACCAACTGCCAGCTCGGGTACTGGCTCAGAAAATCGCCGCACTGGCGCAACGCCATGGGGTGCGAATGCACGGCTTGCACCTCGGCCAGGGTAGTGCCGGGCAGCGCCAGCAGGTGCTGGTGAATGGGCAAATACACCTCGCCGGTAATAGTAAGCGCATTGCGCTCAAGCAGCAGATAATTAGGTAGTATGCTGCCGGCCAAGGAGTTTTCCATTGCCATGATGGCGGCATCGGCGCGGCCGTCGGCCACCTGCGCTACTACTTCGCCAAACGTGGCGCAGAAATTCAGCTCGGGGCTAGCCCCGAAATACTGGCGGGCTGCTACTTCGTGAAAACTTCCTCTGAACCCCTGGATGGCAACGTGCTGTGGCATGATGGATAAAATTGGCTACGGCGGCTAGCCGCTAAAAAATCATAAAAAAAGCGCCACTCGAAGAACGAGTGGCGCTGCTAAAATCTCTGGGCCTTAGCTACATGGCGACTCGTTCTACGCGGGCGGCGTAAAATAATAGAAGCCAAAAAAGTAGCGGTTGCTGAACATGAGTTGTGCTGTTTGCGGCGGCAAGGTAGGGAGGATTTTTGAATTAACAAGTAGTGCGAAAGAAGCTTCGCGCTACTGCACCATAAATGGAATATTACCCGTGGCCACGTTGCCGTGCCCATCGTGGGCGTACACGAACAGGCGATAGGCGCCCGGCTGGGTGGGCGCGGTGAGTGTGGTCTGGCCCTGGGCGCCGGCCGGCACGGCACCCGCCACGGGGCCAGGACGGCTTTCGCGGTCGCCGCCCTGCTTGAGGTCGGTACTTTCGGGCAGTAGCTCCCATTGATACGTGAGCGCGTCGTGCTCGGGGTCGGTTATGGCCGCCGCTACGGGCACGGCCTGGCCAGGCTTGAGGTAGATACCATCGGTAGCTGCTTTACCATTTAGCTGAAAGCTAGCGATATGCGGGGCGCGGTTCTTCGGCCACTGGCCGCTCCATTCGTATTGCAACACGTCCATTACCTCGGTCTCCTGACCGTCTTCCGTGAAGAGGCCATACCAGGTGGGCGTGCGCTCCTGCTTCTGGCCCCACAGAAATACATAGGAGCCCAGGCAGTGTGCCCGGTCCTTGAGTATAGAGGCCTCGTAGCGGCTCTTGTACACGGCGGCTTTCTGGCTGCTGGTTTCTTCTACCGACGCTTTCCAAGGCGTTTGAGGGCCCTCCCAGTGGCCGGTGGGCCCCCACTCCGTCACGAGGTAGGGGCCGGTCCAGCCAGCATCGGCCACTTGCTTGGGCAGGGTGGCTAGTCCGGCGTAAGTATTGATACTCAAGATGTCCACGGCCGGGCAGCGCGTTTTCACATACTCGATTTCCTTTTTGCTAGCCCCCGCCAGCACCGTAGAGGTGGGGTGGTTGGGGTCTACTTCGTGAATCATCTTGGCGATGTCGTTCACGGCGTCCCACACCTTGGGGTTGGTGTAGTCGAGGTTCAGCTCATTACCGATGCCCCACAGCAGTACGGCCGGGTCATCTTTGTATTTAAGCACTTCGCCCTTAAGCTTTTGCAGCTGCGCAGCCACGGCCGCCGCATCGTTGTAATCGAAGCCGTGGCGCTCGCGGGCCACATCGAGGCCCATCATCACGGTAAGGTGATTCTGGTTGGCCGCGGCCAGCACCTTGGGCGCATCGCCGGTGCCCCAGGTGCGGATGGAGTTGCCGCCGTAGGCCGCAATGCGCTCGGGGTACTGGCTGCCGCCCGCCCCTTTCACAAAGTAGGGTTGGCCGCCGCGTAGCAGCTCGTAGCGGCCATTCGCTTGGCGCACAGTCACTTTTACGGGGCCGGTGAGGGGGCTAGCTGCCGCTAGCGTACTGGTAAGCGCTGCCAGTGGCAGACAGGAGCAAAAAAAGCGGTTTTGCATGGGGTGGGAAGAGGTAGAGCGGGCAAAAGTAGCCGTGCGGCAGCACCTTACCCCCGGCCCCCTATCCAAAAAAAGGGGGAGACGGACGTTTTTTATGATTAAAAAAGCACGTTTGGCGAATGCTAAACGCGCTTTTTCTTCAGCAGCTCACTAGCCGCCGTGGCTCCTCCCCTTTTTTGGACAGGGGGCCGGGGTGAGGTTTACGCCTGCTCCTCGGTAGGCGGCGTGCCACGGAAGGCGTCGAGCTTGCCCACGCCGGCAGTCAGCTTTACGGGCTTGCCTTCCTTGGCCGACTTATAGATGGCTTCCATAATGCGCTGGTCTTGCAAGCCTTCTTCGCCAGGGGTGTAAGGCTGCTTGTTTTGGCGCACGCACTCGGCCATGTGGTCGATTTCGAGGGCAAACTGCTGCTTGTCGGGGTTGCTGGGCTGCTCGGTTTGCTGCTTGCCATCGGGGGCGTGCACGCGCTCCTGCTTCAGGCCTTTATAAGAAAAGGCGGGGTCCATCTTGATGGTGCCGGTTTCGGCGTGCACGGCGTAGCTCTTGGCATTGAACGAGCCGTAGCCACTGAGACACTGCGAAATAACCCCGCTCGGAAAGCGCAACGTAAAGCTCACGTTCTCTTCGATTTCCTTAAAGCGGTCGTCGCCGGGCGTACTGTAGGTATAAGCAAACACTTCCTCGGGCTCCTCCCCTAGCAGGAAGCGCGACGTGTTGAGGCAGTAGAGGCCGATGTCGGGCAGGGCGCCGCCGCCGGCCAGGGCTTTTTTGTGGCGCCATTGCTGGTCGTGGGCCTGGTTCTGGGTGTTCACCATGTTTAGGAGCTTGACTTTGCCGTACTGCTTGTCGCGCACCGACTTCATGGCCAGGCGGTTGAGCGGCTCGTACTGAATGCGGTAGGCTATCATCAGCTTGACGTTGGCTTTTTGGCACGCCGCTATCATTTCCTCGCACTCCTTCACGGAGGTAGCCATCGGCTTTTCGCAGAGAATGTGCTTACCGGCCTTCGCACCCCGAATGGTAAACTCGTGGTGCATGGAGTTGGGCAGCACAATGTAAATCACCTGCACCTCGGGGTTGTCCTTAAGCTTGTCGTAGTTCTGATACGAGTAGCAGTTGCTGGGCTTGATGCCGTATTGCTTAGCCGCCTTCGCCATTTTGTCGGGGTCGCCACTCACCAGAGCTACCGGTTTGGCGTGCTTGCTCTGGCCAAAGGCGGGTAGGATTTCGCCCAGCGTGAGGTGGCCTAGCCCCACGATGGCGTAGCCCACGCGCTGGTCGGGCGCGTCGGGGTTCGGTAGCGGGTCAGCCTTGGGGTCGGTAGGCGCCTCCAGTGGCGGCAGCTTAATGTCGAGCGGGCCGGTGGGCGGCGCGGGCGTGTCAAAGCCGTCGAGGTCGGCAGCTTCGGCGGCAGCCAGCGGCAGGGCGGTGGCCAGCCCGGCAACCAGCAGCCCGCGCCCGGCGTGGTTGATAAACTGGCGGCGCGAGGCGTCGCAGCTCGTATCCGCAGTTTCGACCGCGACGCGGTCGAGGGTTTCGGCGGTGGAAATATCCTGAAACATAAAATGAAACTTGTGGAAAAGATGTAGCTGGCCTGTCTGTACGTGCCACAGGCAGCTGAGAGTTGTTGGCGCGGGCAATAAGCGCGGCTGTGGCAACCTCTGCCGGCCGGGCCGGTTTAAACTGGCTAGAACCCCGCTGCCCCAGTGGCCAGCGCCTCATTTTTTGCTTATGTCTACGCTATTCTCGCCGCTCACCCTGCGCCGCCTTACCCTGAAAAATCGCATTGTGGTATCGCCCATGTGCCAGTACAGCGCCCACGATGGCTTTGCCAACGACTGGCACCTGGTGCACCTGGGCAGCCGCGCCGTGGGAGGGGCCAGCCTGCTCATTCAGGAAGCCACGGCGGTGTCGCCTGAAGGCCGCATCACACCCGAAGACCTGGGCATCTGGAAGGATGAGCACATTGATTTCCAGCGGCGCATTAATCAATTCATTGAGAGCCAAGCCAGTGTACCGGGCGTGCAGCTAGCCCACGCTGGCCGCAAGGCCAGCACCTACACCAGCTGGCACGGCAAAGGCCACGGCGCGGTGCCCGAGGCCGACGGCGGCTGGCAGGTTGTAGCCCCTAGCGCCCTTAAGTTTTCCGATGACTACCCGCAGCCGGTGGCGCTCGATGCAGCCGGCATTCAGAAGGTCATCGCCGATTTTCGCAGCGCCACCGAGCGCTCGCTGGCCGCTGGCTTCAAAGTGATTGAGATTCATGCGGCGCACGGCTACCTGCTGCACCAGTTTTTGTCGCCGCTCAGCAACCAGCGCACCGATAAGTATGGCGGCTCCTTTGAAAACCGCAGCCGCCTGCTGCTCGAAGTAGTGGCTGCCGTGCGTCAGGTATTGCCCGACGAGCTGCCGCTGTTCGTGCGCATCTCGGCCACCGACTGGACCGAGGGCGGCTGGACGGCCGACGAGGCGGTGCAGCTAGCTAGCCTGCTGAAAGGCAGCGGAGTAGACATTATCGACGCCTCGACGGGTGGCAACGTACCGGCCGCTAAAATTCCCGTAGGCCCCGGCTACCAGGTCGAGTTTGCCGAGCGCATCAAGCGCGAAACGGGGCTAGCTACCGGCGCCGTGGGCCTCATCACCACGCCCGAGGAAGCCGAAAATATCATTGCCAGCGGCCAGGCCGACCTTGTGCTGCTAGCCCGCGAAGAGCTGCGCGACCCCTACTTCCCGCTGCACGCGGCCCACGCGCTGGGCGCCGACGTAGCCTGGCCCGTGCAGTATGAGCGCGCCAAGCCGCGGCATTAATCCACTGCCTGGCTAGCCGCTCGTTTTAATTAGCCGGTACGACCGGTGTGGGCGCACTTAGCACCTGCAGGCGTTGCTGCGCATGGCTATTCTGCGGGTTCAACTCCAGCGAGCGCCGGTAGTGGGTGCTGGCGGCGGCTACATCGTGGTTGAGCTCATCGGCTTCGCCCAGGCTGTCAAACAGATTGAAGCTGTTGGGGTAGAGCGCGGTGCCGAGGCCGAAGATGGCCACGGCGGCGGGCAGGTCGTGCGCCTCACGTATCAGCTGGTAGCCCCAGCTATTGAGAGCGCCTTCGGAGAGGCTGAACGTGGCGTCTTGCTGCTGCATCTGGCGGTACACTTCGAGCGCATGGCCAAAGCCCTGCTGCGCCAGCGCCGCCGCAAAGCCGGCCGGCGTGGGCAAGGAACCAGCCTGCGCCGGCAAGTGGTAAAAGCGAGCTATGTGAGCTGGCACCCCGTTTTGGGCAGGCTGGCGAGTTAGAAACTGGCGGCCGCTAGGGGCAGATTTCAGGGTGGCGTCCAGAAACTCCAGGGTGTAGCGGCAGGTCCAGTGGTAAGCGGCCTCCACTTCGGCGCGGGTATACTCCATGAAGTGGTCGGGCGAGACCATCCGCAGGGCTAGCGACGAAAAGTCTACGTGCTCCATCGGGCTCATCACCACGTGGTAGAGGTCGGCATATCTGGCCTCATTGAGCAGGATAGACGTGGTTTCCATCCCGTTGGCGCTGAGCTCGCGCACCGATTCGGGACGGCGCTGTACGTACAGCCAGGGCAGGGTGAGCCGCGTGCGCACGACGTCCTTGGTGTCGTCGCGGTGCTGCGTACCATCGAAGCTGACCAGCGCGTCGATGCGCGAGTCTTGCGAGGCTGCCAGGGCATTGGCCAGGCCACCCCAGCTCCAGCCGGCAGCGGCCACGTGGCTCATGTCGGCTTGCGGCAGGCTATGGGCGTAGGCCAGCAGAAAGGCGATGTCGCCAGCCTGCGTGGCTAGCCCCTGCTGGTCGAAGTTCATGAGGCTGGTGTGGGTGCCGAGGCTGCGGCTGGCCAGCACCACGTAGCCGTGGCTGGCGAGGTACTCGCAGAGGTCGGCCGCTTCGTGCGCCACCCCGCCGCCCCCTGGGGCATAAATGACCACCGGAAATTTGCCTGCCGTGGCCGGGGCGTTCGGCACGGCCCACATACGCTGCCCTAGTATCGCCTGTGCCTGCTTAGGCCCTACCCTAGCGGCCACCTGCTGCCGCTCGGCCATAAACGCCGCAATCTGAGCCTCCGTCTTTTCGAATACCTCATCAGTGGCCTGCGTGCACATATAATCGGCGTAGCGCACGGGCGTGCCGCCTTTCGCTGCCGGATACCACACCAGCGTTTGCACGGGCCGGGCCCGTTCGCCCACATACGCTTTGCCCGTTACCAGGTCCGTCTTTTCCTTATAAGAGCGGCTGTAATCATATTGCTGCACTACCCTAAAGCCCACACCGTAGGCACCGGGTGTGAGGTTGGCCGGGCCAGAACTTGCCTGGGCCACATAGCCAAGGCTGCAAAAGAGGACACATAAGGCAGTTTGCAAAAGCCACGAGCGTAACATGGGTGCAGTGAAAAGGAGGTTAGGGGTGCTCAGCCAGGCCTAGCGAGTCCTGAAAGAAGCGATAAAAAAATACAACAGCTACTTTGTATCACAGGGTACTGTCCAATAAAGCGTACGCGCAGCAGCTGTGCTCAAGCGTCTAGAATGTCGATTTATCACCTGACACAATCCATAACACTTTCAGCCAGAAACGGTAACCAGAGGCTTCGCACGAGGGGCGCCTGCTTCCGCTTGCGGCCATTTTTAGGTGGTTGCCCTAGCTACTCCAGCTCAGTCAGCTTAGCAGACGCTGTGCTACTACTGTGAAGATTGTGAAAAGAGGACGAAAAAAGCAGTATTTACGCGTACCTTTTCGGCCACCTTTTCCCCATCCAACCCCCTCTTTATGAGTCAGCTTCCCGAAGAGCCGTCCCGGCGTTCGTTTCTCAAGCAAGGTGCGGCCGCCACGGCCGGTATTCTTATAGTACCACGCTTTGTGCTGGGCGGCAAGGGCTACACCGCCCCTAGCGACCAGCTTATCATTGCCGGCGTGGGCGTGGGCGGCAAGGGCGAGAGCGACATTGCCATGTTTGCCAAAACCGGCAAGGCCCGCATCGCCTATCTCTGCGACGTAGACGACCGCCGCGCTGCCAACTCGCGCAAGGCCTTTCCGCAGGCTAAATACGTGAAGGACTGGCGCCAGCTGTTCGACAAGGAGCATAAGCATTTCGATGCTGTGTCGGTATCGACGCCCGACCACAACCACGCCGTGACGACCTTAGCCGCCATGCAGCTCGGCAAGCACGTGTACGTGCAAAAACCTTTAACCCACGATATATACGAGGCCCGCTCCCTCACCGAAGCCGCCCGGCGCTACCCCAAAGTGGTGACCCAGATGGGCAACCAGGGCGCCTCCAACGATGGCGTGCGCCAGCTGATGGAGTGGTACGATGCCGGTGTTATCGGCGATGTGCACACTATTTATTGCTGGACCGACCGGCCGGTGTGGCCCCAGGGCATTGCCTGGCCTACTACCAAGGCGAGCGTGCCGCCCGAGCTGGATTGGGACCTCTGGCTAGGCACCGCGCCCCAGCGCGACTACGTCGATAAGCTGGTGCCCTTCAACTGGCGCGGCTGGTGGGACTACGGCACCGGCGCGCTTGGCGACATGGGCTGCCACCTGCTCGAAGCGCCTTTCCGGGTGCTCGATTTGCAGTATGCTAACACCGTGCAGGCCAGCGTAGGCAGTGTATATGTAGATGAGTTTAAGCGCGGCTATTTCCCCGATAGCTGCCCGCCCAGCAGCCACGTTACACTCACTTTCCCGAAAACCGCTAAAACCAAGGGCGACATAACCGTGCACTGGATGGACGGCGGCATTCAGCCCGAGCGGCCCGACGAGCTGGGCCCCAACGAGCTGTTTGGCGATGGCGGCAACGGCACGCTTTTCATTGGCACCAAGGGCAAGATGATGGCCAGTACCTACGGCGCCGACCCGCGCCTGCTGCCACTTTCGCGCAACCAGGAGGTAAAAGTGCCCCAGACCCTGGCTAGGGTGCCCGGCCAGGCCAACGGCCACTACGGCCAATGGGTAGAAGCCTGCCTGGCCGGCGCCGGCAAAATGAAGGTGAGCTCGCCCTTCGAGTTGGCCGGCCCGCTCACCGAGGCTCTGCTAATGGCCAACCTGGCTATTCGCGGCTACGACCTGCAAAAGCCACGGGCCAGCGGCCAGGGCTTCGACTACCCCGGCCGCGGCCGCAAGCTGCTCTGGGACAATCAGCAGATGCGCATTACCAACCTCGATGAGGTGAATCAGTTTGTGAAGCGTACCTACCGCCCCGGCTTCAAGCTGGCCTAGCGTAAGATTACCAAGTAAAATAAAACGTCATGCTGCGCTTGTCGAAGCATCTCTACCGAACAGCACCCTAGCGGCGCGGTAGAGATGCTTCGACAAGCGCAGCATGACGTTCCTTTTTACCCACCATCCAGCTCCACAATAATCAATTGCCTACTTCAGCAGGTACTCGCTTTTGAACAGCTGGCGCTGGTTAGCGGCGTTGCACAGGGCGTAGCTGAATCCTTTTTGCAGGGCGTAGGCGCCCGTCACGCCCTGGTTGTTCACGGCAATAAAGCAGACTTGGATGTCCTTAGCCTGAGCGCCTTTGATGCGCGCCACCCGCTCGACCGCCGCCCGGCAGGCGGCCATTGGCGACAGCCCCTGGCGCATAAGCTCGACCACGGTGTGCGCCCCGGCCATGCGAATGACGTCTTCGCCCTGGCCGGTAGCGGCGGCGGCACCCACCTCATTATCAACGTACAGGCCCGCGCCGATAATGGGCGAGTCGCCCACCCGGCCGCGCATCTTAAAGCCCATGCCGCTGGTAGTGCAGCTGCCGCTGAGGTTGCCGGTCGCATCGAGGGCTAGCAGCGCAATGGTGTCGTGGTTTTGGGGGCCACCCACGGGGCCGGTTTTGCGGTTGCCGCTATTCTCGATGTTAATAACGGGCTTGTACTGACTGGTTTTCAGCCACTCTTTATACGCCTTTTCGGCATCGGGGCTGAGCTGGCTAGGCTCCAAAGGAAAGCCCTGGGCCACGGCAAACTGCTGGGCGCCCTCGCCCACTAGCATTACGTGGGGCGTTTTTTCCATCACGCGGCGCGCCACGCTGATGGGATGCTTGATGCGCTCTAAGGCTGCCACGCTGCCGCAGTTGAAGCGGTGGTCCATGATGCAGGCGTCGAGCGTCACGATGCCGTCGCGGTCGGGGTTGCCGCCCAGGCCCACGCAGCAGTTTTGCGACGACTCCGTTACCATCACGCCGGCCTCGGCGGCGTCGAGCGCGGCCCCGCCTTTTTTCAGGATTTCCCAGGCGGCCTGGTTGGCAGCAATGCCATCATCCCAGGTCGAAATAACGAGGGCTTTGCCGCGCACATTGGGGCGCGGGGCGGCCGTGAGCCCAGCCGTGGGGGCGGCGAGCAGGGCTAGCCCGGCTGCCGAGGATGTCAGAAATTTTCTACGATTCGCCATAAGAGTTGCGCGTGCGCCGCACTGCGGGCCCTACCCAGGCCCGGCCAAAGCTAGTACGCTCACCCGGAAATTGCTGCAAAGCGACCCATAGCGCGAAGCTTCCAGGTACCTATTGCCGCACTACCCGGGCCGTAGCCAGCAGCTGCCCCACGTGGCGGGTAGTGTGCTCGGCGGCATGCACCAATAAGCCGACTACGGTGCTTGGCAATTGCGCCCGGCCTACGCCGCGCCATTCGGGCAAGCTGCTCTCCGGCGTACCTTTTAGCTGCGCAAGCGCCCTATCTACCTGGCTGGCAAATTTTTGCACCAGCTCCGGCACGGCGCCGGCGTGGGTAGGCGGCTGGCTCTCGGCGGCCAGGTAGGCTAGCTGCGCCTCACTAAGTGCCTCCCCCCGGGCGTAGGTAAACGTGCGGTCGAGCACGCCCGCCAGGTGGCGCAGGTGAAAGCCCACCGAGGCCAGCCCCAGCGGGCGCTCGGCCAGCTTATCGGCCGGGAAATCGGCCATGATTTCACGCACTTCTTCGCGGGCTTGCAGCAGGGCATGGGCCACGGGCTGCAGCAGCGGTGGCACTTCGGGCAAAGGGCCGCGCAGCCATACTTCGGGCAAACTGGCAGTAGACATAGAAATAAAAAATACAGAATTGGGGAAACCTATCTACGGCGCAGCACCCGCCAGGATGACTGAGCATGCGCCGGCAAGCAAAGGTGCTAGCCTACTAAAGCCGTGGGGCTAGCCGGAGCTCTACGGCAGGGCCACTGACCGAATGCCAGGGGCCTACTCTCTATACGTTCAGCCATTTAAGCCCCCTTATATTTTGCGTATAGCGAACCAGCGAGCTATTGGTACCCTTGCAAATATTATCTGCCGAGAGCTTTATTACCTAGCTACCGAAGCTTAGCTTTACCGCACTAATGCTATGCACATAGAGTGTACTTCAGGGTGCATCCTCTTATCTGCTGCTTCTCTCGCGGGGTACTGCCGCCGGGCTGCGGCGCAGCCCGGCTTTTTTTGCTCGCTCTCCTCCTTTCTGCAATGATTACAACACTACTTCGCTACTTTTTTCTGCTACCTTATCTGGTGCTGCTCTTGCTGCTGGGCGCGGCGCGGCCCGCGCTGGCTACCCACCTGCTAGGGGGCGAGTTGAGCTATAAGTACCTCAATGCGAATGGGCCGGCCGCCGCGCCCTACCGCTACGAGCTTACAGCCTCGGTTTACGTGGCGTGCAACTCGCCGGTCACGACATCATTTCTGGACATTGATTTTTACAACAAGGCTACTGGCGCCCGCCTAGCCATGGGCACCGCTAACCTAGGCTCTAGCAACGCACATATTGCTGGCTCAAGCTTCGAGCTTACGCAAACTTCTATTAGTGCCTGCACTACCATTGCGGTGCCGGCAGGCTGCACCATTACGGGCGCTTCGCAACCCTACCAACTGCAAAAGTTTGTGGGCATTGTTTGCCTGCCCGCTTCGAGCGCAGGCTTCTACGCGCTCACTTCTCCTAGCGGCGCCCGCAACGCCAACATCAACAACCTGGCTGGCGGGGGCAGCGCCAGCAGCGCCTATCCGCTGGGGCTCTACTCAACCCTAGCCCCACCCACTATTCCCAACAGCTCGCCGGTATTTACGGGTAACGCTGTGGGCCTGATTTGTGCTGGTGACACTACCGTTGTACTCAACAATGCGGTGGATGCCGATGGCGACCGGCTGGTGTACACGTTTGGCCAGCCCTATGGCTCGCTGGCCGGCAGCATTGCCTTCACTCCTCCTGGCAACTATGTGCCCTACACCAGCTCGGGCGGCTATTCGGCCGCCACACCGCTGGGCACGGGGGCCGGCTACTATGCCAAGCTCAACGCCAGCACGGGCGTTACGAAGTATGTGGGGGGCAACACGCTCGGCAACCGCTACGGCATTGCCGTGGACGTAACAGAGTATCGCACTATCAATGGGGTGGAGGTATCGCTGGGCACCACGCGGCGCGATATTCAACTTCTGGTAGGCTTGTGCCCGGCCGTAGCTCCGCCCGTGTTGCCACCGGCAGCAGTGCTACCCCGCAGCTACACCATAGAGGCTGGCAGTACCCTCAGCATTCCGGTCACGGGGACTCAGCCGGCTGGCCACCCGCTGACCCTGACTGCCACTAGCCTCCTGCTCGACGGCGGCAGCGGCTACAATGCCACCTTTGCCGGCAGCTCGGGCAGCCCTACCTACGTGGGCAGCCCTGTGGGCGCTTACACCGCGACGGGCACCACCGGCGGCACGGTCTCGGGCACGTTTGTCTTCACCCCAACCTGCGCCCAGGCTCGCGCCGCACCGTACGATATAGCCCTCGTGCTGCAAGATGTGGGGTGTGCCGGCAAGCTCACGAGCGATGTGCTGCGCATCACGGTGGTGCTGCCTACGGGCCCGACTGCCATTGCGGGCCCCTTAACTATATGTGGCCTCAACACTACTCAAACTTACACGGCTAGCGGAGGCACCGCCCCCACCGTGCGCTGGGCCGTGACGGGTGGCACCATCGTAGGCAGCCCCACCGACAACCCCGTAACGGTGCGCTGGGCTACGGCTGGTGCGGGGGCTATCACGGCCCAGGGCGTTTCGAAGTATGGCTGCCTGGTAGACCTGGTAACCAGCAACGTAACGGTGAGCCCGGCTCAGACCCTGACGCTAGCCGGCACCCAGCCCATTTGCCAAGGCGGTAGCACCACCCTTACCGTAAGCGGTGGCACGGCTCCCTACACTGTTACAGGTGGGGCTACGCCGGTGAGTGGAGCCGGGCCCTTCGTGCTTAGCCCCACGCAGACAACAACGTACACCATAACGGGCACGACAAGCAGCGGCTGCCCCGCCGTAGGGCAGGTAACCGTTACCGTGGCTCCGCTGCCGGTGGCTAGTGCAGGCACTGCGGCTACCATTTGTCCGGGTGGCAGCGCGCAGCTAGGCGCCGCCCCGGCTAGCGGCCTCACTTATAGCTGGAGCCCCGCCACGGGCCTGAGTAGTAGCACAGTTGCCAACCCCACCGTGACGCTGCTGAATGCCACCAGCGCGGCCCTTACCCAAACCTATACCCTGACCGTGACCAACGCCGCCGGCTGCCAGGCTAGCAGCACCGTTGCCGTGACGATTGCACCGGTGCCGGTGCCAGTGCCGGGTGCGGCAGTAACGCTGTGCCAGGGCGGCAGCGCGCAACTGGGCGCCGCCCCGGTTAGCGGCCTCACCTATAGCTGGAGCCCCGCCACGGGCCTGAGTAGTAGCACAGTTGCCAACCCCACCGTGACGCTGCCGAATGCCACCAGCGCGGCCCTTACCCAAACCTATACCCTGACCGTGACCAACGCCGCTGGCTGCCAGGCTAGCGGCACAGTTGCCGTGACTGCGACGCCCCTTGTGATGCCGGGCACCATCGGGGCCGACCAAACGGTGTGCGCGGGCACTGTACCGGCTCCGCTTACCAGCACCAGCGGGGCTAGCGGCGGCATAGGTCCCTATGCTTACCAGTGGGAGTCGTCGCCGGACAACCTTACGTGGACGGCTTTGGCCAGCGCCACCGGCGCGGCTTACGCGCCCGGGCCGGTGGCTGCCACTACCTACTTCCGGCGGCGCGTAGTAGTGGGCGCCTGCAGCATGGTCTACTCCAACGTGGTGGCCATCACGGCCCAGCCGCTACGCATGGTAGCCGTGGCTTTGCCAACACTGCCCGCCCAATGCGCGGGCACCCCCTTAACCTTTACCCCCACGCCCACCAATGCTGGCACCGCCCCCACCTACCGGTGGCTGGTGAATGGCTTGCCCGTGAGCACCGCCCCTAGCTACACCAGCAGTACGCTCACCGATGGCGACCTGGTGCAGGTTGAACTGACCCCCACGGCCGGCCTCTGCACCAGCGGAGTAGCGGTAGCAACTGCGCGGGTAAGCCTGACGTCTACTCCCCTCCCAGTCGTGGCTATGCAGCTGCAAACCGCCCTGCCGGTGTGCATAGGCTCTCCTCTCACGTTTAGCTTCGGGCAGGCTACCAATGCTGGTCCTGCTCTTCAATACCAGTACCAGTGGCAGGTTGATGGGGTGGCCGTGGCCGGGGCTACCGGCCCTACCTTTACCAGCACCACCCTGCGCGATGGCCAGGCCGTGCGGCTGGTGCTGGGCACTACCAACTCCTGCGGCCAGCCGGTCACGGCTACTTCGGCGGCCGTGCGCGTAGCCATTACCCAGCCCGTGCAGATAAGCGCTGGGCCGGATAAAATCATTACGGAAGGCGAAAAAGTGGTGCTCGAAGGCACCGCCGATGGCACGTACCCGGTCGTCTGGTCGCCGGCCCCAACCCTGACGTTCAGAAACGGCAACCAGCTGCGACCCGAGGCCGCTCCCCTGGTCACGACCACCTACACCCTAGCGGCCGGGGCCGGCTACTGCGGCAGTACCAGCCCCGTTACCATAACGGTGTTGCCCCGGGTGCGTATTCCCAGCGCCTTTTCGCCCAACGGTGACAATACCGACGACACTTGGCAAATTGACAATATCGGCCAGTACGCCAACAACCGCGTCATCGTGTTCAACCGCTGGGGAGCGAAGATTTTTGAAGCCACGAATTACCGCCAGGGCAACGAGTGGAACGGCACCATCAACGGCCAGCCTGCGCCGATTGGCACCTACTACTACCTTATCACGCTTGGCAATAGCAAATCATTCACCGGGCCGATTACGGTCGTTTACTAAGCAAGCCCCGGCTGCCCCTAGCAAGTTGGCCCTACCTTTGCGAAGCGGCCAGGCAGCCGCTTTGGCTTTTTCTATGTCCTTCGCACTTCCTACTTCGGCCCTGCTGGCTGCCGCCGAGCAGTTTGGCACCCCACTCTACGTGTACCAGGCCGATACCATTCGGGCGCAGTACCACAAGCTCACGGCGGCCTTTAGCGGCCACCCCACGCGCTTTTTCTACGCCTGCAAGGCGCTTACCAACGTTGCCATTCTGAAAGTGCTGCTGGCCGAGGGGGCGGGCCTCGACTGCGTGAGCATCAACGAAGTGCGGCTAGGCCTGCATGCCGGCTTTCAGCCCGAGAATATCCTCTTCACTCCCAACAGCGTGGCCTTTAGCGAGCTGGTAGAGGCCAAGGAGCTGGGCGTAAATCTCAACATCGACAACCTGTCGCTGCTCGAGCAGTTTGGGGCCACCTTCGGCGGCTCGTACCCGGTATGCGTGCGCCTGAACCCGCACATTGAGGCGGGCGGCAACTATAAAATCTCGACCGGCCACATCGACAGCAAGTTTGGGGTTAGCATTCACCAGCTGCGCCACCTCGAGCGCGTGGTGAAGGGCACTGGCCTGCACGTGCGCGGCCTGCACATGCACACAGGCTCCGAAATCAAAGATGTGGGCGTGTTTCTGCGGGCGCTCGATATCTTGTTCGACGCCGCCCGGCGCTTCCCGCAGCTTGAGTTTCTGGACCTGGGCTCAGGCTTTAAAGTGCCCTACAAGCCCGGCGACCCCGAAACCGACGTGGCTAGCCTCGGCCGGCAGGTGGCAGCCGCCTTTGCCGAGTTTGAAAAAGAGTATGGCCGACCGCTCGAAGCCTGGTTTGAGCCCGGCAAGTACCTGGTGAGCGAGGCGGGCTTCTTACTAGTGGAGGTATCAACCGTGAAGCACACCACCGCCACGGTGTTTGCGGGCGTCAATTCGGGCTTCAACCACCTGATACGGCCCATGATGTACGACGCGTATCACTATATCTCCAACCTCTCGCATCCGAATGGGCCCGAGCGGCTGTACACGGTGGTCGGCAACATCTGCGAAACCGACACCTTTGCCTGGGACCGCCTGCTACCCGAGGTGCGCGAGGGCGACATCCTGGTCTTTCACAACGCCGGCGCCTATGGCTTCGAGATGAGCAGCTCGTTCAACTCGCGCCTGCGCCCGGCCGAGGTGCTGCTCGATGGCGACAACGCGCCGCGCCTCATCCGCCGCCGCCAGGTGTTTGAAGACCTGCTGGCGGGGCAGGTCAGCGAATAAGCCATAAGCTGTGCAGTAGTTCTGCCTGCTACGGTGGCTAGCCGGCGCCCAACCGGTCAGCTGGCTTACCGGCTTCGGTTAGAGCGCGCCTGTCCATCAGGCTCATTTCTGCGCCAGTAGCCAGTCTACGGCTTCCTTTTCGTGCTCGAAGTTGCGGTAGGTGTGGCCCAGCTTGCGACTCGTTAGCACGATGCCCGTCATGGCTAGGCGGGCAAATACGTCGTGGGCCACAATAACGGCCCCGTAGCGGTAGCCATTTTCAAGCACTGCCTGGGGCAGCCATTCGTTTATCATCCAGCTTTCTTCACTGGGCGTTAAGGCATTCATCTGCTGCTGATTGACGAGCAGGCGGCTCCAGCCGTGGCGCTGCATGGCCTGGCGCACATGCGTGAGCAAAGCCCGAAACTGCGCCTCTTCACGTGGGCCATTGTGATAGTCGAGGCGCAGGTAGCCGCCGGGTTCTTCCCAGAGGCAGCCCACGTTGTTTTTAAAATAGATAGTGCGGGAAGCTGCAGTCATATCAACGGGCCAGTCCCGCTTGGCCAGCCTGGGCCGCACGGCCAAAACCTGGCTAACTCATCTTAAACTACCGAGCTGCGCCGTAGGTTAGGGGGCTAGCCCATTATTTCGCCCCGCATGAAGCCCCGCCGCAAACCTACTGCCCTGCGCAAACCCGATTATTTCCCGGCCGAAAACGTGCTCGCTGGCCTCCGCGCGCCGCAGCTGCTGGCGCTGGGCCGTGAGTTTGAGCAGTGTCGGTTTGTGAACTGCGAGCTGGCCGAGGCTAATCTAGCGGGCTTGCGCTTCGAGGACTGTCTATTTGAGCGCTGCAACCTCACCACGGCCAAGCTCAGTAATACGGCCCTGCAAAATGTAGCTTTTGCCGACTGCAAGCTGCTGGGCGTGGCTTTTGCAGCTTGCCAGGATATGCTGTTTGGCGTGCATTTCGACGACTGCCAGCTGCGCTACGCCTCCTTTGCCGGTAAAAAGCTGGCGGGTACGCGCTTCGAGCGCTGCCAGCTGCCCGAAACCGACTTTACCAACGCCGACCTCACGGGTGCCGTATTTGCGGGCTGCGACCTCGCGGGCACCGTCTTCCACGATACGCGGCTAGGGGGCGCCGACTTCACCACTGCCACCGGTTACAGCCTCGACCCCGAGGCCAACGTGCTTACGGGTGCCCGCTTTGCACTGGCTGGCCTGCCGGGCCTGCTCACGAAATACGAGCTGGTAGTAGAAGTCTAAGCCTGGCTGACGTTCTTTTGCATTCCTCCTTATCCACCCACATTACCATGTCTGAGATTCCACCCGCCACGCTCTACCGCTGGGACGATATGCCCAAAGACGAGCTTTCCGACACCATTGCGCGCCGCCTCATCACTGGCGACCAGATGATGCTCGCCCACGTGTACCTCAAGAAGGGCGCTATCGTGCCCAAGCACTCGCACCACAACGAGCAGATTACCTACATCTTAGAAGGCGCCCTGCGCTTTCACCTCGGCGAAGACGAAAGCCAGGAGGTTATTGTGCGGGCCGGTGAGGTGCTCACCATTCCCTCGCACCTGCCCCACAAAGCCGAGGCCCTCGAAGACACCCTCGACGTGGACGTATTCAGCCCCCCGCGCCAGGACTGGCTCGATGGCAGCGACGCCTATTTGAGAAAGTAATGATTAGCCAGTAACCACTAGTACGTAGTCATTACCAATGGACCTTGGACTAAAAGGAAAAGTAGCCCTGGTGGCGGCCGCCAGCAAGGGCCTGGGCCGCGCCACCGCCGAAGAGCTGGCCGCCGAAGGCGCTAGCCTCATTTTGTGCGCCCGCACCGACGCCACCTTGCAGCAAACCTGCGCCGACATTCGCGCGGCCACCGGCGCCCGGGTGCTGGGCGTGGCTGCCGATGTGGCTAGCCCCGCCGATGTGGCCCGCCTGGTGCAGGCCGGCCTAGCCGAGTTTGGGCAGATTGATATTCTGGTGACCAACGCGGGCGGGCCGCCGGCCGGCACCTTTGCCCAGCACGACGCCGCCACCTGGGACGCCGCCACGCGCCTGCTGCTCACGAGTGTGGTCGAGCTGACGCGTGCCGTGCTGCCCGGCATGAAGGAGCGCGGCTGGGGCCGCATTCTCAACGTCACCTCCATTGCCGTGAAGCAGCCCATCGACGGCCTGTTGCTCTCAAATAGTCTGCGCGCGGCCGTAACGGGCCTGGCCCGCACTCTGGCCAACGAAGTGGCGCCCTTCGGCATCACCGTCAACAACATTCTGCCCGGCTATACCCGCACCGAGCGCGTCGAGCGCCTGGCCAGCGCCGCTGCCACCCGCGAGGGCATTACCCCCGACCAGGCCAGCGAGCGCTGGACCAATGAGATACCCATGCGCCGCCTCGGCGAGCCCCGCGAGTTTGCGGCCCTCGCCGCGTTTTTGTGCTCCGAGCGGGCTAGCTACATCACTGGCACCTCCACGGCCGTAGATGGCGGCTGGCTCAAAGGACTTTTTTAACGGTTAATGGTTAATTGATTAATGAGTAATGCTGTTCTGCTGTGATAACATTAATCATTACCCATTAATCAATTAACCAGTACGCAGTTGATTACCATTCTCGTCGGCACCAACCGCCCTCAGTCGCGCGCCCGCATTGTGGCCGACTTCTACGCCACGCTACTCACCGAGCTGGGCGCCCCCCACCAATTTCTGGATTTGACGGAGCTACCGGCCGACTTTCTCAACGTGGCCCTGTACCACAACGCCGGCCAGCACCCCGATTTCAACCGCTTTATCGAGCCGCTCAACCAGTCGGATAAACTCGTCATTATCGCGCCCGAGTACAACTGCTCCATTCCGGGCGCGCTCAAGTCGTTTATCGACGCCCTCCCCTACCCCGGTGGCATTCGGGGCAAAAAAGCGGCGCTCATCAGCCTGAGCAGCGGGGGCATGGGCGGCGCCCTGGCCCTGAGCCACCTCACCGATATTCTGTTTTACCTAGGCACCAGTGTGCTGCCGCAGCGCGTGCGCCTGCCCGGCATCAGCCAGCATCTTTCGGCCGCGGGCGAACTGGCTAGCCCCTTATTTCAGCAACTGCTGCGCGAGCAGGCTGAGGCGCTCCTGGCCGCCTAAGGGCCGGCTCAGCGAACGAATCAGCCAACTGGGCGTTTTCCTCATCGGCCGCTTACCTAGCCGGGAATATCTTTGGAATACGCCTGTTTCTCTTTCGCCTATGTCACGTTTGCGCGCTTATTTCCTTGCTGCGCGCCCCTAGCGAGGCAGCAGCGCCGGCGCCGGGCGTTTCTCATTCGTCGGTACTGTTGAGCCAAGCTTTCCGACGTGGTGCGCCGTGCCGGTTATCGCGCTCAATCCCTTCTTACGCCGTGTATCACTCAGCCTTTTACGATGAAAAAGTATCTGCTTTTACCTTTTCTGCTGGTAGTATTTGGCGCGGCGGGCGTGCTCAATAGCTGCAAGAAAGACGCTGACAGCCAACCCACCGTGGGCACGGTTTCGCTGGAGCTAGCTAATATGGTGGGCACCCAGCCCCTCGCCCTCGATGGCACAGCCTACAGCACGGCCAGTGGCGAAACCTTCACGGTGAGCACGCTGAAGTATTATATCTCCAACATCACCTTTGCCAAAGCCGACGGCAGCACCTACGCCGCGCCAGGTGAGTATCATCTCATCGACGCCAGCAAGTCGGCTTCTACCAACTTCACTGTCAGCAAGGTGCCGACCGGCGACTATACCGGGGTGAGCTTTGTAGTAGGTGTTGATTCGACCACGACCAAGGGCGACCCGCTAGCCCTGTCCGGCGACCTGAACCCGGCTAATGCTATGTACTGGGCCTGGGCCACGGGCCACATTTTTCTAAAGCTAGAAGGCACCGTAACTTCGGCTAGCCCCAATAAGGCCTTGGTGTGCCACATTGGCGGCTACCGCCAGCCCTACAGCGCCCTCGTCACGGCGGCACCTTCATTTAAGGGCAGCACGCTGCAAGTGCGCAGTGGCACAACCCCGAAGATTCGCCTGTCGGCCGATGTGCTGAAGATTTTTGACGGGCCTACGCGCTTCACGCTCAGCTCGTTCCCAACTACCATGATGCCGAGTGCGGCGTCGGTGCAAGTGGCCCAAAACTACGCAGCCGGCATGTTTGCGGTGGCCGGCGTGCAGGCTAACTAGCAACTGACTATGCGCGCCACCCACCTGCTGCGGACCCTGCGCCAGCCGCTGGCCCACTGGCGGCTGGCGGCCTTGCTAGCGCTGGGCGGCGTGGTAGTGGCCAGCGCCAGCTGTAGCAAGGTGGCCAGCCTGGAGCTGGCTGTGCCTGGCACCGAGCAGCCCGCTAACTTTCCGGCGATGGTGTACAACCTGGCCAAAAATCCGCCCAGTGCGGCCGCTTTCGAACTGGGCAAGGCGCTCTTCTACGACAAGCGCCTGTCGCACGATGGCACGGTGTCGTGCGGGTCGTGCCACCAAGTCGCGGCGGCTTTTGCGCAGCCGGGCTTTCGCTTTAGCCCAGGTGTGGGTGGCCGGCCCGGCGCCCGCAATGCGCCGGCTCTGCAAAACCTGCGTTGGCGCCGCAGCTTCATGGCCGACGGCGGCGTGCTGGGCCTGGAGTTGCAGGCGCTAGCCCCCCTCACCGACGCGCACGAAATGAGCATGCCTCTGGCCGATGCGCTGGCCCGGCTCAACGCCGACACCAACTACCAGCAGCACTTTGCGGCCGTTTACGGGCCCGGCAAAATTGATACGCCGCAGTTTCTGCGCGCGTTAGCTCAATTCACGGCCAGCCTCACATCGGCCAATTCGCGCTACGACAAGTATGTGCGCCACGAAGCCGGTGGCGAGTTTACTGCCCAGGAAGTAAGCGGCTTAGCTGTTTTCAAAGCGAAGTGCGGCGGCTGCCACGCCACCGACCTATTTACCGACGAGAGCTTTCGCAACAACGGCCTCGACCGCACGTTTGCCCGTGATTCAGGCCGGGCGCACATCACGAGCTGGCCCACCGACCGGGGCCGCTTCAGGGTGCCGAGCCTGCGCAACGTGGCGGCCACGGGCCCTTACATGCACGATGGGCGCTTTGCTACCCTAGCCCAGGTGCTGGCCCACTACAACCACGGCGTGCAGCCCTCGGCCACCCTCGACCCACTGCTGCGCCAGCCCGACGGCCAGCTCGGCATCACGCTCACTGCCCAAGAGCAAGCCGGCTTGCTCACCTTTCTGAACACGCTGACCGACCAGGCCTTTTTGACTGATAACCGGCTCGGGCCACCACACTAAGTCATTCAGCTACTATACCTTGCTACTTGTGGGTGGTCAGCTTCGCTTAAACAGCGAGTACCCAGCAGCAAACAGCCAACCACTTAGAAACCAACTTGGCGACCTTCGTCCTTGTCGGGCCGAAGCCCCGTATTTTCACGTGTTCTATTCCGCTGCTTATGGCTTTTCGCGCTACGTCTACATCTTGGTTAGGAATAGCGCTGAGCGTGGCGGCGCTGCTAGGGGCCGTCAGCTGTGGCAAAGGTGGCTCGGGCGGCGAAGACCCCACCCCTACGCCGGCCAAGCCTACCGCTTATACCCTCACGGTGCCGGCGGGCTTTCCGACGCCTGTCGTTCCGGCCGATAATCCGCTCACCAACGAAGGCGTGGCGCTGGGCCGCAAGCTATTCTACGAGAAGGCTTTATCGAGCACCGGCACCATGAGCTGTGGCTCGTGCCATCAGCAAAGCAAGGCTTTTACCGATGGCCTGCCCCTGGCGGTGGGCGTCGATGGCGTGGCCAACCCGCGCGGCACCATGTCGCTCACCAACGTGCTCTGGAGCACCCAGCTCACCTGGGATGGTGCCTTCACTACGCTCGAAACGCAGGCCCAGAAGCCGCTCGAAAACCCTATTGAGCTGCACCAGCTGCTCGCCACCAGCGTGGCTAAGCTCCAGGCTAGTGCGGTTTACCCCCCGCTGTTTCAGGCTGCGTTTGGTACTAACACCATTACAACCGATTTGACGCTCAAGGCGCTGGCGCAGTTTGAGCGCACGCTTGTTTCGGGCAATTCGCGCTACGATAAATTTATGCAGACGCGCACCGGCTTCTCGGCCGATGAGCGGGCCGGCTTGCAGCTTTATACCACGCACATTGCGCCGGGCTCGGTGCGCGGGGCCGAGTGCTTTCACTGCCACACGCAGCCGCTGATGTCGTCGAACTACGAGGGTAAGTTTTTCAATAACGGCCTCGACCTCACCTTCGCCGACCCCGGCCGCGGTGGCCTCAGCAAGCTGGCCGTTGACCAAGGCAAGTTTATCGCGCCCACGCTGCGTAACATCGCCCTCACGGCGCCCTATATGCACGACGGCCGCTTCAAAACGCTGGACGAGGTGCTCGACCACTACTCCGACCACGTGCAGATGGCTAGCCCCAACCTCGACCCCAACCTTATTCTAGGCATCAACGACCCGCCCTTCGGCACCCACATGGACCTCACCGCCACTGAAAAGCGGCAGGTTATCGCCTTCCTGAAAACCCTGACCGACTCAACATTTATCGCCGATAAGCGCTTTTCAGACCCGAATTAATCTGAACCACGGATTCGAGCGGATTTTTCGGATTAATCGGATTTTGTGGACGATTTGCTGGCCGGGTTTCTAGCTAGGGTTATAAAAAAGGCCATCCTTCCGAATGGCCTTTTTTACGTCCACAAAATCCGAAAAATCCGTTCGAATCCGTGGTTCAGAAGTTAATCCACATTGTCGTGCAAGAAGCGGTTGTCGCCCAGTAGCTCGTTGTCATCGCTTAGATTGAAGCGCGAGATATTCTGGGCGCTGCTTGGCGTCACGGGCTCCAGCTTCTGTCCGCGGCGCAGGTAAGCGGGCGTGTCGAGGTGGGCCGTGGCATCGGGGGCGAGCCCCTGGTTTTGGCTGAGCTGCTGCAAGCGGCGGCGGCGCTCTTCGGCCTGGGCCTCCAGCATGGCTGGGCGCGGGCGCGGGGCTGGCGCGGGCTGGCTAGCCCCCGGCGTCTGGCCCTGGCCGGTCACGAGCACCGGGTCGCCGGGCGCGGTAATGGGCGCACCCGCTAGCCCCGTTTGGGCTGCCGGAACCGTGGGGCCGTTGAGCTCATACGTCACGCGGGCCGGCTCGGGCGCGGCAGGCGTCGTAAACGTCGGTACTACCGGCACAGTCGACGCAGGCGCGGGCTGCCGGTCCTGGCTGAAGCTGGGAGCCTGGGCCTCAGCTACTGGCGCGGCAGCCAGCTCGGGCGCAGCTTCGGCGGGGCGGCTATTAGTCGAGATAGTATGCGCCTCGCGGGCAAAGCCGGTGGCAATTACCGTGACCCGAATGCTTTGGCCCAGCGTGTCGTCGGTGCCGTGGCCGAAAATCATTTCGGCGTCTTCGCCAGCCTTGTCTTGGATGTATTCGGTGATTTCCGAGAGCTCATCCATCTCCAGCTCGGCTTGGTCGCCCGACATAATGCTGAGCAGGATACGCTGGGCACCCTTAATGTCGGTGTTGTTGAGCAGCGGCGAGTTCAGGGCCTCCTCGGCGGCGCGGCGGGCGCGGTTTTCACCCTCCGTAATAGAGCTACCCATTACAGCGGCGCCCGAGTCCTTCATCACCGTTTTCACGTCTTCGAAGTCCACGTTCACGTCGCTGGTCACCGTGATAATCTCGGCAATCGACT
This sequence comes from Hymenobacter sp. BT559, assembly GCF_017571525.1. GTDB lineage: Bacteria > Bacteroidota > Bacteroidia > Cytophagales > Hymenobacteraceae > Hymenobacter > Hymenobacter ginsengisoli. Next base: position 189,911 of record NZ_JAGETY010000002.1, read on the forward strand.
TGGCAGCCGTCGTCAACACGGTGTCGGCCTTGGCAAACGCCTGGCCCATCGTCAGGTTGCCGTAGAGCTGACGCAGCTTGTCGTTGAGAATTACCAGCACCGTATCGCAGTGCTCGCTCAGCTCCTTAATGCCCTGCTCGGCCTGGTCACGCTTCTTCTTGCCTTCAAAGAGGAAAGGAGCCGTCACGATACCTACGGTCAAAATATTAAGCTCCTGGGCCACCTGCGCAATAACCGGCGCCGCTCCAGTGCCGGTGCCACCGCCCATACCCGCCGTGATAAACAGCATCTTGGTGCCATTGCTCAGCAGCTCACGAATTTGCTCGCGGCTTTCCAGGGCAGCCTGGCGGCCCCGCTCGGGCTTGGCGCCGGCCCCTAGCCCCTCCGTCAGGTCTACCCCAATCTGGAGTTTATTGGGCACGGTGGAGCTTTCCAGCGCTTGTCGGTCGGTATTACAGATAATAAACTCCACGTCCTTGATGCCCTGCTTGTGCATGTGCTTCACGGCGTTGGAGCCCCCGCCCCCTACCCCAATCACCTTAATGATGGAGCGGCTCTGGGCAGGAATGTCGAAGGTGAAATTCATAACGTTTCATTTAACATTCAACATTTAACATTTAACAGCTCGTTGAAACCAAGCTGTCACGGCAGAAAGCACGACTGTTAAATGTTAAATGATAATTGTTAAATGAGTTTAATATTGTTTATCGTCAAAATCATCAATCAGAATGCCCTTCAGCTTGCGGGTGATGTCGCCCAAAAACTTGAGGCCCCGCTGCTCTTTTGGGGGCTTGGGTGCCTCGGGGGTGCTGGCAACTGGGGCAGCCGGGGCCACCGCCGGGGTGGGCGCCGACGTGAAGCTAGGCACCACCGGTGCCGAAACCGGCGCGGCAGCTTGGTAGCTGTAGGGAGCGGGCGTCATTTCTTCCTCGCCATAGCCGGGGCGGGCCAGGCGCTCGTCTTCGCCTTGGTAGCCGGCTAGCACCAGGCCTACACCCGTAGCGTGCATGGGCGACTTCACGGCCTCGATTTTGCCCTTACCCAGGTGCTGGTTGGGGTAGCCGATGCGCGTGTCAAGGCCGGTGAGGTACTCGGTGAGCTGCTCCAGGTTCTGGAGCTGCGAGCCCCCGCCCGTCAGCACGATGCCAGCCGAGAGGTGGTCTTGCAGACCCATGCGGTAGATTTCGGCATACACCAGTTCGATAATCTCCGACATGCGGGCTTCGATGATATAGGCCAGATTCTTGAGCGACACCTCCTTGGGCGGGCGGTTGGGCAGGCCCGGAATGCTCACGATTTCGTAGTCGCTAGCCTCCTCGGCAATGGCTTTGCCAAACTTCACCTTCAATTGCTCGGCCTGGTTAGGCGTCACGTTGCAGCCTTGCTTAATGTCCTGGGTGATGATGTTGCCCCCAAACGGCAGCACCGCCGCGTGGCGGATAATTCCGTCCTTGAACACGGCTAGGTCGGTGGTGCCGCCACCAATGTCAATCAGCGCCACGCCGGCTTCCTTTTCCTCGTCGCTCAGCACCGATACGCTCGACGCCAGCGGCTCCAGAATGAGGTCGGCAATAGCCAGGCCAGCCTTGGTTACGCACTTATTAATATTATTGATAGCCGCGCTCTGCGCCGTGATAATGTGGAAGTTACCTTCCAACCGCACGCCGGCCATACCGATAGGGTCCGTCACCCCACCTTCAAAGTCGACTTTATAATCTTGCGGCATCACGTGGATAATCTGCGAGCCGGGCGGCGTCACCAAGCGGTACATGTCGGCCGTGAGGCGGTTCACGTCGTCCTGCGTAATCTCGTTGTCGCCGCTAGGCCGCGTAATCGAGCCATTGTGTTGCAGCGACTTAATGTGCTGCCCCGCAATGCCGACGTTCACCACGCCAATATCAATGCCCGACTGCTCTTCCGCCTGCCGAATGGCCCGCTTGATGGCATCCACGGTTTTGTCGATATTGAGCACGATGCCCCGCTGCACGCCTTCCGACACAGCCTTGCCCATGCCTAGAATTTCGAGCTTGCCATACTCGTTTTTGCGGCCCACCAAGGCGCAGATTTTCGTGGTGCCAATGTCGAGACCGACGACGATTTTATCTTGTTGCATAGGGACGGAGTGGGCAGTGAAAGAGCAGTGGCTAATTTAATTAGCAAATAGTATGAAAATCAGACTTTTGATTGCCAAGTAGTTATTACTCGCAAATTATTTGGTTTTGGTATTCTACGTTGACGCGATGGTACGTATCCCAGCCAAGTACCGAAGGAATTTGTCGGTAAAATACCATCAATTTCGCGAATTTTTCTGAAATATTCTCCGGTGCGCCAAACTCAATGCGCTGGTCGCCCACCTGCTGCGTGAAGCTCAGCTTTCCACCGGGCTCCACAAACACTTCAGCTACCTGCGCTTTCCAAAAAGGATGCTCGTCGACGTAGCGCAGAAATTCGAGATAGCCGCGGCTAGTGCTGTCCTGAAAGAAAGTCGTGGGCAGGGTGCCGCCACCGGCCCGGCTCACAGTGGCCACCCGAGCCGTGTAGAGCGGCGATAGGGGCAGTCGCTGGCCGTTGGCATCGACGTAGCTATCGAGGCGGTCGTCGGGGTGCACGAGGCGGGCAATAGGGCGGTTCTGATGCACATCGGCATGCAGGTTGCCGGCCAGGTCGCGGTACACTTGTGCATCGCGCACAAAGGGATGCGCTTTCAGGCGGTTTTCGAGCTCACGCAGGCGCGGGCCCTCGGGCACGGTGCCAATAACAGGCTCCTTACCCCCATTGGTGAGCAGCGCCGTAACACCACGCTCGCTGATGAAATAATTATCGAATTCATTGGCCACATTCACCACGATATTCTGCACCGGGCGATGGGCTTGTCGCAGCGCCGCAAACGCGGCCATGCCCCCTAGCCCCAGAAGGCAGGCAAGCGCGACGAGCAGGTTGCGGACTGATTTATCCATTTTTTAAGCAGAAAAGAAAGGTTGAGCGCAAACCGTTGATTTGCAGCTGGCTACTAATTTTATACTCACCCATTATGACTAGGCGCACCTTTCGTTTCCAGAATCTTTTTCAACTGCGGTACTAGGGTATCGATGTCGCCGGCTCCAACAGTAGCTAAGATGTCAAATGTAGAAGTATTTTCGGCATTTTCCAATACTTGCACCTTGGTTTGCAATGATTTAGCTGGCGCCGTAATATTCTCCAGCAGCATAGAGGCCGTGATGCCCGGCAGCGGCAGCTCGCGCGCCGGATAAATATCCAGCAGCACCACCTCGTCGGCCAGACTCAGGCTGCGCGAAAAGCCCTCAGCAAAGTCGCGGGTGCGGGTAAATAAATGGGGCTGAAAAACGGCACGTATTCTTTTCTCCGGGTACAGCGCGCGTAGGGAACGCAGAAATGCTTCAATTTCGCGCGGGTGGTGCGCATAATCGTCTACGTACACGTTGGTGGGCGTAGTTGCAACAAATTCAAACCGTCTTTTCACGCCTCGGTAGGCCGCCACGGCCTCAGGCAGTTGCGCAGAGGCCACGCCGAATAATTGTGCGGCGGCAGCGGCGGCCAGCATATTTTCGACGTTGTGAAAACCCGGTACAGCCAATTTCAGGCTCGGCACCACCCCTAGTGGGCCGTGCAAATCGAAGTGAAATTCGTGGCCTTCAGCCGTAATATTTTCAGCAAATAAATCGGGGCCCTGCGCGGCGGTGAGGCCATAGCGCAGCACGCGCGTGCCAGGCGGCACCGCCGCCGCCACCCGCGCATCGGCGGTATGGTTGAGCAGCAGCGTGCCGCCGGGCTTGATTTGGCTAACGAACTGGCAGAATGAATCTACCAGCGCACTTTGCTCGCCGTAAATGTCAAGGTGGTCAGCATCCGTGCTCGTGACGATGGCCACGTCGGGGTGCAGCGTCAGGAAGCTGCGGTCGTACTCGTCGGCCTCCACTACCACGGGTGCACGGGGGCTTTGGGGCAGTAATAAATTGGAGCCGAGGTTAACCGCAATTCCTCCCAAAAATGCGCCTGCATCGAGGCCAGCGTGGTGCAGCAGGTGAGCTACCATGCTGCTGGTAGTGGTTTTGCCGTGGGTGCCCGCCACCGCAATAGTGGCCCGGCCCTGGGTGAGTACCCCTAGCACTTGGCTGCGCTTGCGAATATCGTAGCCCTGCTCGCGCAGCCACGCCCATTCGAGGCTGGTGGCCGGAATAGCGGGCGTAAGCACGACGAGCGTTTGGTCTTTATTCGCCCGAATTTCCTGCGGAATATTTTCGACCGCATCGGCATAATGCACGGCAATACCTTCGGCCTGCAGCGCTTGCGTCAGGGGCGTTTCGGTTTTGTCGTAACCACTGACCTGGTGGCCATTGGCCTCAAACCAGCGCGCCAGCGCCGACATGCCAATGCCGCCGATACCAAGAAAAAATATGTACGGGAATTGCTGCATTTGTTAGTTCAGCGTGTCATGCTTCGCTAGGCTCAGCACGACTTGTCAGTTTAGGCTTTAGTATTTTTCAGCAGGCTGAATAGTTCGTCTACAATAGTCGTGGTAGCATTGGGCCGGGCCAGCTCGCGCACGCGCTCGCTGAGCTGCTGCTGGCGGCCAGGGTCGGCGAGCAGGCGCAGGGCTTCGTCGTAAAGGCGGGTGGGCGCATGCTCGTCAGTGATAAGCACGGCAGCCCCCTTGCCCACGAGGGCTAGCGCATTTTTGGTTTGGTGGTCCTCGGCCACATTGGGCGAGGGCACCAGCACGCTCGCCCTACCAGTCAGGCAAAGCTCTGATACTGAGAGCGCGCCAGCCCGACTAATGACAACATCGGCCACCGCGTAGGCCAGGTCCATGCGCCGGATAAATTCCAGGGCTTGCAGGTGGTCGGTGGCGTAGGGAGCGGCCTGCTGCTGAGCTTCGGGAAAATAGATTTTGCCCGTTTGCCAGAGCAGTTGCACGCCGGCGTCGCGCAGGCGCGGCAAGGCCGCGGCGGTAGCTACGTTGAGCGTGCGCGCTCCCAGACTGCCGCCAATTACAAGTAAGGTTTTTTTGCCAGGGTCGAGGTTGAAAAATTGCAGCGCTTCGGCGCGGCTGCCCTGGGCAATTTCGGTGCGCACCGGGTTGCCGGTTAGCACGAGTTTATCGGCTGGAAAGAATTTTTCCATCCCCTCGTACGCCACGCAGATTTTATTTACGCGCCGAGCCAGTAATTTATTTACCAAGCCAGCGTACGAATTCTGCTCCTGAATTAAACTAGGAATTCCGCGCGATGTAGCGGCCAGCAGCACTGGCGCCGAAGCATAACCACCCACACCCACCACGGCATCGGGCCGAAATTCCTGAATTAATTTTCCCGCCTTACGCACCGAGCGAAATACCCGCACCGGAAATAAAATATTTTGCGGCGTGAGGCGGCGCTGCAAGCCGGTAATATCGAGGCCTACAATCTTATAGCCAGCCTCGGGCACGCGCGTCATTTCCATGCGGCCGTTGGCGCCCACAAATAAAATTTCGGCGTCGGACTGGCGCCGTCGAATTTCATTTGCAATTGCCACCGCCGGGAAAATATGCCCGCCCGTACCGCCGCCGGAGATGATAAACTTCATATTATTAGCTGTTAGCTATTGGCTGTTAGCTAATAGCTTTTTGTTCAACATAATTTGATTTGCCGAAAAGCTATTAGCTAACAGCTAATAGCTTTTCGGCAAAAGCTACGCATACTGTACGCGCTTGCTCGGGATGCGGGCCGTGTCGGCCGGTTCGCCAGCCATGGGGCGGGTTTCACGCTCGCCACGGCTTACGGCCAGAATAATTCCCACACTTAGCCCGGTGAAAATAAGCGAGGTGCCTCCCATACTCAGCATGGGCAGCGGCAGGCCCGTAACGGGCCCTAGCCCTACGGCCACGCCCATATTCACCATAGCCTGCAATACCAGGCTAAAACACAGCCCGGCCGAGAGCAAGCCGCCAAAAGCGCCCTGGCTATTCATCACGGTTTTCAGCCCTCGATATAAGAAAGCCAGGTAAAGGAACAGCACGAACAGGCCGCCAATCATGCCATACTCTTCGATAATAATGGCGTAGATAAAGTCAGAATACGGGTGCGGCATAATATTGCGCTCGGTGCTTTTGCCAGGGCCTTTGCCGGTGAGGCCGCCCGTGGCAATGGCAATGTGTGCGTGCTCCGACTGAAAAGACATTTTTTTGTTCGGGTCGGTAAACGTGGAGATGCGCGAAAGCACCGTGCCCAGGCGCTGGCCGGCTGCTAGCCCCGCCCCACCCAGCACGCCACCAATAGCCACCATCACCAGCATCTGCTTGATGGGCACGCGGCCAATAAACATCAGCAGCAGGCAGGTAAGAAACAGCAGCAGTGCCGTGGAGGCGTTGGACAGCACAATCAGGCCACAAATGACTCCCACCCAGAGCATTACCGGGAAAAGCGTGCTCCAGAAATCGTGCAAATGCTGCTGGCGCCGACTCAGCATGCTAGCCAGATGCGTGATAAGCGCCAGCTTAGCCAAGTCGGAAGGCTGAAACGTTTGGTTGATAACCGGGATGGTGAGCCAGCGCGAGGCGCCGTTGAGCTCGCCGCCCATGAAGTAGGTGAACAGTAGCAGCGGCACCGACAGCAGCAGCGCGTACAGTGACAAGCGCGAGTAGTGGCGGTAGTCGATGCGGTGGGCTAGCCAGGCCAGCCCCAACCCTATGAATATCAAGCTGCTGTGCTTGAGCACAATCAACTCAACCGAGCCGGTGCGGCCGTGCAGCTCGTTGCGATACGCCAGCGTGCCGGTGGCCGAGTACACCACCGCGATGCTGATAAGCGAAAACAGAATAACAATGGCCCACAAAATCGGGTCGCCCTTCAGGTTGCGCTGAAGCCAGGTGAGGCGGTGAGTTTCCATAAATCGCGGAGTTAATGGGGCTTAAACTGATTTCGCAGATTCGGACGGGGCTAACGACTGCACGGCGGCGGCAAACTGCTGGCCCCGGTCCTCGTAGTTTTTAAATAAATCGAAGCTGGCGCAGCAGGGCGAAAGCAGGACTACATCGCCGGGGCTAGCCAGTGCGGCCGCCTGGCGCACGGCCTCAACCATGCTTTGCGTTTCGGCCACGTGCGGCACTTTGCCGTCAAACGCGGTGCGCAGCTTGGCATTATCTACGCCCAGGCAAATAAGTGCTTTCACTTTTTGCTCGGCCAGGGGCTGAATACTCGTGTAGTCGTTGCCTTTATCGGTGCCGCCCGCAATCCAGACGATGGGCCGCTTGATGCCATCGAGGGCATACCAGGCCGCCTCCACATTGGTAGCCTTGCTGTCGTCAATAAACTGAATATCATTCAGCTCGCGCACCAGCTGCAGGCGGTGCGCAGCGTTCTTGAACGAGGCCAGTGCGGCCTCAATCTGGGCGGGCGAGACGCCGGCCACGCGCGCCGCCAGGATGGCAGCGGCCATATTCTGGTGGTTGTGCTGGCCGATGAGCGGCGAGTTTTTGATACTTACTTTATCGGGGTGCCGGTCCTCAATAGGCAGGTGCACGCGCAGCGTGCAGTCGTCTTCGTAATAGCCCGCCAAGTGATAATCGGGCCGGTGGTGCAGGCTGAAGGGCATTGTAAACGCCGTCATAAACGCCGTGCGGGCAAAGCGCTCGATGTTCTCGTCGTCAGCGTTGTAAATAAAATAATCGTCGAGGCCCTGATTTGCCGTAATGCGCAGCTTGGCCTCGGCGTATTTCTCCATCGAGTACTCGTAGCGGTCGAGGTGGTCGGGCGTGATGTTGAGCAGCAGGGAAATCCAGGGGTGAAAACCGGCAATATCGTCGAGCTGAAAACTGCTTAATTCCAGCACGTAATACGCATGCTTATCTTCAATTACCTGCTCGGCCAGCGAGTAGCCGATGTTGCCGGCTAGGCCCACATTCAGGCCCGCTTCTTTCAGCAGGTGATAAGTGAGCAGCGTGGTGGTGGTTTTGCCGTTGGTGCCCGTAATGGCCACAAAGCGTGCCTTGGTGTAGCGGCTGGCAAACTCGATTTCGGAATAAATCGGAATTTTCTGCTCGCGCAGTGCTTTAATAACCGGCGCTTTTTCCGGAATACCGGGGCTTTTAATAACCTCGCTCGCCTGCAAAATGCGGTCGAGCGAATGCTGGTTTTCCTCAAACTCAATGCCGGCTTTCGCCAGCTTTTCCTTGTACTGCGGCTGAATGGCGCCCTTATCGGACACGAACACGCCGAAGCCTTTGGCCTGGGCTAGCAGGGCCGCGCCCACACCGCTTTCGGCAGCTCCGAGGATGACGATATATTGAGTATTCGCAGCCATTTTCTAGCGCAATTTCAAGGTGACCAATGTAATGACTGCCAGCATAATACCCACAATCCAGAAGCGCGACACGATTTTAGATTCGTGGTAGCCAAGCTTCTGGTAGTGGTGGTGCAAGGGCGACATGCGCAGCAACCGGCGGCCCTCGCCATACTTGCGCTTGGTGTATTTAAACCAGCTCACTTGCACGATAACTGACAGATTCTCAATCAGAAACACGCCGCACAATACCGGAATCAACAGCTCTTTGCGCACGATGAGGGCTAGCACCGCGATGATGCCGCCCAGCGCCAGCGAGCCGGTATCGCCCATAAATACCTGCGCCGGATAGGAGTTATACCAGAGAAAGCCGATGCACGCCCCCACAAACGCCGTACAGAAAATAACGAGCTCGCCCGAATCCGGGATAAACATAACGTCCAGATAATCAGCCAACAGGGCATTACCGCTCACAAAGGCAAAAATGGCCAGCGTAATGCCAATAATGGCCGAGGTGCCGGCAGCTAGCCCATCGAGGCCATCGGTAATATTAGCGCCATTGCTTACGGCCGTGATGATGACGATAACCAGCGGGATGTAGAGCAGGCCGTAGAAGTCCTTGAAAACCAGCTGCGCGTTAGAGAAGAAGTCGCCGTAGTTCAACTCGTTGTTTTTCATAAACGGCACCGTCGTCAGGGTCAGGTGCACGTCTTTCCACACTTTGGTGGCGTCGATGGCCGAATACTGCCCATTGGGCAGCAGGTATTCGCGCACCGTTACCTCATTGCTATAGTAGAGCACCCAGCCCACCGTCAGACCTAAACCTATCTGACCCAGCACTTTAAAGCGCCCACTCAGGCCTTCTTTATTTTTGCGAAAAACCTTGATGTAGTCGTCGAGGAAGCCAATCAGGCCCAGCCACACGGTGCTGAGCAGCATGAGAATAATGTAGATGTTGCGCAGGCGGGCAAACAGCAGCACCGGCACCAAGATGGCCAGCAGAATGATAAGACCGCCCATGGTAGGCGTACCCTTTTTCTCATTCTGGCCCTGCAGGCCAAGGTCGCGAATGGTTTCGCCTACCTGCTTGCGCTGAAGCACGCGAATGAGGCGCGCGCCAAAAAGCTGCGCAATGAGCAACGACACAATCACCGAAAGCGCGGCGCGAAAGGTCGTGTACTGAAACACGCCCGCGCCGGGAAAGTGAAAGTGCTCGTGCAGGTAGCGAAAGAGGTAGTAGAGCATTCTTATTAAATTATGAATTATGAGTTTTAAGTTTTGAATTAGACGCTGAGGCTATGTGCTCAATCAATTCAACCTTCACAATTCAGCATTTTTAATTTCCGTAAGGGCAGCCCGCAGCTCTTCCTTATCGTCGAAGTGGGTTTTCACCCCCTTAATTTCCTGGTAAGTTTCGTGGCCTTTGCCGGCCACCAGCACCAGGTCGCCGGGGCGGGCCAGGGCTACGGCGGCCCGGATGGCCTGGCGGCGGTCGGCGATGGTTTGGGTGTGGGCGTCGGCGGGGGGCGTGAGGCCGGCCTGCATCTGGTCGAGGATGGCTAGGGGGTCTTCATCGCGCGGATTATCCGAAGTGAGAATAACCTCATCGGAGAGTTGCGCCGCCAGCCGCGCCATAATGGGGCGCTTGGTGGCGTCGCGGTTGCCCCCGCAGCCCACTACCGTGATGATGCGTTGGTCGGGGCGGCGTGTTTGCAACAGCGTCTGCAGCACGTTTTCGAGGGCGTCGGGAGTGTGGGCGTAGTCCACCAGGCCCGACACGCCCTGGCCGGGCACCGTAACCGGCTCGAAGCGCCCGGGCGCGGTGGTGAGTCCCGACAGGATAGTGAGTACCTCGGTGGGGTCTTCGCCCAGCAGCACCGCGGCGCCATACACGGCTAGCAGGTTGTAGGCATTGAAGACGCCGATGAGGCGGAAGTGCACCTCGCGGTTATCAATTTCTAGCAACAAGCCCGCCAGGCTATTATCGACCAGCCGGGCGCGGAAATCGGCCGCCGAGCGCAACGAATACGTGGCGCGGCGGGCGGCTGTGTTTTGCAGCATCACGGGGCCACGCTTGTCGTCGGCGTTGGTCAGGGCGAAAGCGGCTTTAGGCAGCGCGTCGAAAAAGCCTTTTTTCGCCTTCAGGTAATTATCGAACGTGCCGTGGTAGTCGAGGTGGTCGTGGGTGAGATTAGTAAAAAGGCCCCCCACAAAGCGTAGGCCGCCGATACGGCCCTGGGCCACGGCGTGGCTGCTCACCTCCATGCAGGCGTGGGTGCAGCCGGCGGCCACCATTCGGGCCAGCAGCTCGTTGAGCCGGATGGCGTCGGGGGTGGTGTGGGTGCTCGGAATAACGGTTTCGTCAATCTGATTTTGCACCGTGCTTAGCAGGCCGGCGTGGTAGCCCAGCTCGCGCAGCAGCTTGTGCAGCACGGTGGCGCAGGTGGTTTTGCCATTGGTGCCGGTCACGCCCACCAGCTGGAGCTGGCGCGAGGGGTGGCCGTAAAAAGCGCTCGCAATTGGCCCTAGCGCGGCGGCAGTGTCGGCCACCTGCACGTAGGTAGTGGCAGGGTTCAGCTCGGCCGGCAGCTCTTCGCAGACAATAACGGCCGCGCCCTGGCCCACAGCCTTGTCGATAAACTTATGCCCGTCGGTGGCAGTGCCACGTAGGGCGCAGAACAGCATCCCGGGCCCGGCCTGGCGTGAGTCGAGCGTCAGGCCCGCCACGGGCATGTCGGCCGCGCCATGCTGGGCTAGCACAGTAACGTCGGTAAGCAACGCAAAAAGGGGCAGCGTACTCATGCAGATTTTCGGGTTTTGGCAGGCGAAGTTCCCGCAGAGGGCGCCGAGGTTGGCGCAGCAGAGCGCTGAGTCGTTCGAATGTCGGCTTTGGCCGGAGTTGGCTTTTTCGGCTTATTTTCCGTCTTGGCCGGTTTGTCCTTGGCAGGAGGGCTAGCCGGTTTTTTGGTTGGCTTAGCAGATGCCCTGGTAGAAGCTTCCGGCCGCGTCGAAGCAGGCTTGGCGGCTGGGGCAGTCGGCTTCGCGGTTGGTTTAGCATCTGCCGCCTTAACCTTGGGAGCGCTTGGCTTGGCAGCTATCGGCTTAGCGACTTTCGCGTGGCTAGGCACTTCGGCCGGAATGAGCAGCGTATTTTCTTCAACCTCGGTGTGCACGGGCGCCGGCAGGGCTAGCGGGGCCGCCGTGGGCGCGGCCGTAGGCGCCAGCACCAGCCCCACCACGAGGCCGCGCTTGGCAAACTCGCTGGGCGCTAGCGACTGCTCACGCACCCGGCCCGAGCCGCTGGTTTGCACTTTCAGCCCCCGGTTTTCGAGCAAGAACAGGGCGTCGCGCAGCGTGAGGCCGCGCACGTCAGGCATGCGGCCGGGGTGGGCCACGCTGGCATCGGGGCGCAGCGACACGGTGCGGGCCACGAAGGCCGTATCGACCGCCGCCGTAGCGCGCACCCATTCTTCGCCGCCGGTGGCGTGCGTTTGGCCGGGCAGCCCAATGCGGTCGCACACCAGAGCTATCTCCTGCTGCAGGCCGGCGCGCACCAGCGGCACGGGCGTGCGGCGGGCGGGCACCCTGGCCAGCATGGGCCGCTGGCTAGCCTGGTCGCGGGCCATGCAGCGGTCGGCCACATCGCGGAAGACCGGCGCGGCCACGTCGCCGCCGTAGATGCGGCCCTTGCTCGGCGAGTCAATCACTACGATGCAGCTGTACTTGGGCTTGTCGGCCGGGAAGAACCCGCAGAAGCTGGTCGAATACGTTTTGGTGTAGCGGCCACCCTTGAACTTCCAGGCCGTGCCCGTCTTGCCCGCGATGGTGTAGTCTTTGGGCCGGATGGCCTTGGCCGTGCCTTCCAGCACCACGCCTTCCAGCATGGCGTGCAGCTTGCGCAGCGTAGCGTCGGAGCATATTTTAGGATTCAGCACCTGCGTATCGAAGTGCTCAATCACCTGGTCGGCCTGCTTGATTTCGCGCACTATCATGGGCGCCACCTTCACGCCGCCATTGGCCACGGCGTTGTAGAAAGCCAGCGTTTGCAGGGGGGCTAGCTTGAGCTCGTAGCCGATGCTCATGGTTGAGAGCGAGGTGCGGCTCCAGCTGCGGTCCTTGGGGTCCTTCACGTAGGGCAGCGCCTCGCCGCTCATCTGGAAGCCCAGCGGCTTGTCGAGCCCGAACTTCTTGAGGTAGTCGGTGTACTGCGTGGGGTTGCCGGCAAAGTGCTCCTGCACCAGCCGCGCCACGCCAATGTTTGAGGATTTTTCAAAGACCTGCTGCACCGTGATGCGGCCGTTGGCGTGCGAGTCGGTTTTCACGGCCCCCCCAATAAACATGCGGCCCGGACCAGTATCGACCATGTCGTCGAGTTGCAAGTTGGGGTCGGCCTCAAACACGGCCGTCATCGACGCCAGCTTGAAGGTCGAGCCCGGCTCGGTGCGGCCCTGGTCGGCAAAGGCGTAGTTGTAGTCCTCCTTATAGGTGCCATCCTCGGCCTTACCCAGGTTGGCCACCGCCTTGATTTCGCCGGTTTTTACCTCCATCAAAATCACGCAGCCGTACTTGGCGTCGTTGGCCACCAGAGCCTTGTACAGCGCGTCCTCGGCCCCATCCTGCAAGTTGATGTCGAGGGTAGTCTTGACGTCATAGCCTGGCTGGGGCTTGATTTCAGTGCCGTCGTACACGGGCTTGAAGCCGCCCGGCACGCGCTCAAACAGCGCCTCGCCCGGCTTGCCCGCCAGCTTTTGCTGGAAGGTAAACTCCAGACCCGCGCCGTTCTTGTCTTCGTTCACGAAGCCCACCGTGCGCTGGGCTAGCCCCCCAAACGGCCGGAAACGCTTGTCAACCTTCTCGAAAATAACCCCTCCTTTGCGCTTGGCCCGGAAGATGGGCCAGGCGGCTAGCTCCTTCTTTTCCTGAAAATTAATCTGCCGCGAATTCAGCCGGATATAGCGCACGCCATCCTTGCGGGCATCCTGCAGCTTGCGGCTGTATTCGCCCACGCTGCGGTCCTGGAAGAAGTGTGCCAGGTGCCAGGCCAGCGAATCGACGTTGCACCGAAACATCTCATCATCCACCACCGCGGGGTCCCAGGCCACCCGGTAAAAGGGCAGCGACGTGGCCATGATACTCTCGTTATCAGAGTAAATGTTGCCGCGCGTGGCCGGCACCGGCTGGTAGCTGATGCGGCGCTCCTGCTCCAGGGCGCGCCACCTGGCGCCCTCCTGGTACTGGATGTGCGAGATTTTCCAGGCCACGGCGCCGGAAAACAGCGTCACCCCCAGAAACGCGAGCCGCACCCGCGTGACGATGGATTTCTTAACGCTGCCTTTCATGGGACAAAGACTTTTTAGAAGCGGCCGATTTGCTCTTCCTGCTGTTTTCGGCTTGGGCTGGTTTGTACTTTTTTATACTATTTTGCTTTCTCTCCGTTGAGCGTCCCTGCTTATGCTCGTTAGCTCTCAAGCTGTTAGCTGGCGCAGCGGCCGAGTCTTCGGGCGATAAGCCGGGCGGCGGCGCCCCTAGCTCCAGGGCGTCATCATCCATGGGCAGGCCCAGCTGCTGGCGCCGGGCGCGGCCCTGGATAGAGTCCGCTTTGGCCGAGGCCACCGAATCGCGGGCGGCGCGGGCGGCTAGGGTGTCAGCAGTGAGCACGGGCATGGTTTCGAGCTGGGCCTCGTCGAGGTGGCCGGCAGGCACAGCAATGCGGAAGGGCGGCGAGGAGCTTTCGACCAACCCAATTGCCGCCACCTTACGAGCCACTTCGCTTTGCTTGCTTGCCTCCATGTAGTCCGACTTCAGCGTGGTGTAGTCGGCGCGCAAGTCTTCCGTTTCCTGTTTGAGCCGCTGGATATTGCGGTTCATGCGGTTGCCGTAGTGCGTGTTGCCGATGTAGAGCAGCACCAGCAGCATGCCAAAAAGCAGCTTGGGCAGGTAACGCACCGGCAGCCCCTCCCGGAACAGCCCATCGAGACCGGTAAACCGGTCGAGCAGCGAAAACAAGCTCCAGCCGGTGGCCGTCACGCCTTCGTGGCGGTCCCAGGCCGGGGCCGTAAACTCGGCCGGCGTGGGGGCTGGCTTACGGGCCTTTTTGGGCTCGGCGGGTGGTGCGGGGGCCACTACCGGCGCAGCTACGGGCGCCGGGGCAACAGGCACTGGCACAGCAACGGGCGCCGCTACGGGTTCTGCTACTTCATTTATCGGGTCGGGCACGCGCGGGGGCCGCACGGTATTGGCGCGGGGCGGACCAGCCGCAACGGGACGTATCGTATTACCGGCCATAGAGTTAAGCAGGATTATCGGTTCGGACGCCGATACGCAGCTTGGCACTGCGGGCGCGGCTGTTTTCGGCTATTTCCTCGGCCGTGGCCTCGGTAGGCTTGCGCGTCAGCGCCTCGAAGGGCAGGCTCACGCGGCCGTACAAATCCTTCTCGGCCTGGCCAAAAAACTTGCCCTGGCTTAGAAAATTCTTCACCAGCCGGTCTTCCAGTGAGTGGTAACTCATGACAACCAGCCGGCCGCCGGGGCGCAGCACCTGAGCCGTTTGCACCAGCATTTCCTGCAAAGCAGCGAGCTCATCGTTTACCTCAATGCGCAGCCCCTGAAACACTTGTGCCAGGTACTTATTCTCTTTGCCGCGCGGCGTCACGGGCGCGATGGCCTGCTTGAGCTCCGCGATGGTACGCAACGGACGCTGGCGGCGGGCCTGCACCACGGTAGCCGCTAGGGTGCGCGCATTGGTCACCTCGCCATACATGCCGAAGATGCGGTGCAGCGCGGCCTCGTCGTAGTCGTTGAGCACGTCGGCGGCCGTAGCCACGCTGGCATCGTGTGGGTCCATGCGCATGTCGAGCGGCCCATCAAAACGGGTGCTGAAGCCGCGCGCGGCGGTGTCGAACTGATGTGACGACACGCCCAAATCGGCCAGCAGGCCATCCACGGGCAGGGCATCTCGCTGGGTCAGCTCGGTGGCCAGGTGCCGGAAGTTAGCCCGAATAAAGGTGAACTGGGGGCTAGCCAGCTGCGCCGCCTCGCGCTCGGCAGCCTCGTCCTGGTCGAAGCTGTATAGGTGGCCCTCAGCCAATTGCTCCAGTATGCGCGCCGAGTGGCCGCCGCCGCCAAACGTCACGTCGACGTAGCGGCCGCCGGGCACGAGGACTAGCCCGGCCAGGCACTCGGCCAGCATCACGGGGCGGTGGTAGGCGGTATCGTTGGGGCGGATGCTCATGCGGCCAAGGGGGCTTCGGGGGTGGCCGATAAGAATTTTTGGGCCAGCTTCGAGAAGGTGGGCTGGTCCTTGATGAGGTATTCGTCGTAGCGGGTGGGGTCCCACACTTCGCAGCGGTTGCCGAGGCCCACTATCACGGCTTCCTTTTCGAGGCCGGCGTAGCGGCGCATCGAGCCCGGCAGGCCAAAGCGCCCGATGCTGTCGAGTTCCACCTCCGTCATACCCCGAAAGAAATTGCGCTGAAACTGGCGGTATTCTTCATTAAACTCATCCAGAGCCATCACTTTGGCGTGAATCAGCTCCCAAGCCGAGCGCGGATACAGCACCAGGCAAGGCTCGAAGCCGCGCACCAGCACCAGTTGGTTGGCGTAGGCATCGGGCAGGCTAGCCTTCACCTTGGCAGGCAGCACCAGCCGACCTTTGGGGTCGAGCTTGCAGTCGTATTCGCCGGACAGGAGCTGATGCATGAAAGGAAAGTGCCCGCCCGGCAGTAGCCTAGGCTAGGATAACAAAAGTACGAGTGGTTTCAAAAAACTCACCACTTTCTACCACTTTCTACCACAATCCAGAAAGTGCTCTGACAGCCTCGAATCGGGCTTTTATATCCTCATGCATCATAGTTGCACTAATAATCTGACTGCTTAAGCTGGTTTTTGGGAGGCGAAACAGAAGCCAGTTGGCTAGAAGAAATTTTTTATTTTTTGCGCAACGGAGTTGCATTTACAATCCACCTTACGCTAGCCCTTCATTTGAAATTCTTTATTTACCCGCTTCTTGCAGGTTGCTAAGTGATTGAAAAAGTGCTTTTGCTGGTCCTGCTTCGCGAGCCTATGATGGCCGCAAACCGGGTTTATCATTTTTCTGTTAATTTTCGGCATAATCTTACAACGCATCGCTTTGCCCGCCTCACCTGTCTTTTCGGAACCGGACTGTCTGCGCCGCCTGAAACAGGACGACGAGCGGGCATTTGATGCCCTGTTCCGGCACTACAGCGCGCTCGTTTATCGCTTTGCGTACAGCTACTTAAAGTCGCGCCCGGCCGCCGAAGAGATTGTCCAGGAGTGCTTTATCAAAATATGGGAGAAACGCGACCAGCTGCGCGACGACGTGCCGCTGAAGGGCTACCTGTTTACGACTGCCCACCACGCGGTGCTCAACGAGCTGCGGCGCGACCAGCACCACCTGCGCCTGCAAGGGCAAGTGGCCGCCGCCGGCCCCGCCAGCGTAGCCAACGAGGCCGAGTATCAGGAGATGGAGGCCTTGTACCTGGCTGCCTTAGACCGCCTGCCGCCCAAGCAGCGCGAGGTATTTGTGCTGAGCCGGCAGCAGGGCCTCTCCTACCCCGAAATTGCCGAGCGCCAGGGCGTATCGGTGAAGACAGTAGAGGCGCATATTATGCAGGCGCTCAAGACGCTGCGCAAGTATTTTAACCTGCACGGGGGCGGTGTGCTAGGCCTGCTTTTATTGCTCACGCTGGGCAAACGCTAATTTTTAGGCAGTGAGACTAAGGGCATTGCGTAGGCGGCAGGGTAGTTAGCTTGGCGGCCAAGCGGGGCGGCCTTTTTCACGCTAGACGCTAGGTTTATGGAACATTCTTCTTTTTGGGGCCTGGCGCTGGCTGGGCTGGTGGCGGCCACTGGCTTCTCATCCGCGAGCTTCGGGCCGGGCATTGACTCTGGCCTGAAGGTGGGCGCTTGCTCGCTAGCCCCAGCGCCCGCCGACACGCTGCACAACGACTGGAAAATTGTATTTTTCGGGTCCTCGGTGCCGTTTGGCCAGGGCGCTACCAACAAGTATGGTTACCCAGCCCGCTATGCCACGCTGCTGGCCCAGCGGGCCGCCAGCGGTCAGGGCGCGGCCTGGACGGTGGCTAATATTTCGGTGCCCGGCGACAACACCACCAAGGTAGCCGCGCGCTGGGCGCGCGACCTGCGGCCCCAGCACGGCCGCTACGTGGTGCTGGCGCTCTCGCTGGGCAACGAGGGCATCCACGGCGGCGGCCAACCCATTTTCGAGCAATTCAAAACCAACCTGCTGGCGCTGGTGCAGCGGGCGCGGGCCGAGGGCCTGGTGCCCGTAGTGGCCAATTGCTACACCCGCAACGACTACACGCCGGAAGACTACGCCTTCATCCGGCAGACGAACCTGCTGCTGCACGCCTGGGCCGTGCCTAGTATTAATACGCTGGGGGCCGTAGACGATGGCGCCGGCCACTGGGCACCCGGCTACTGGGACGACGCCCTGCACCCCAACGACCGCGGCCACGCCGAAATGGCCCACGTCCTCGTGCCTTCGCTGTTCGATGCCCTGCGGGCTGGTAAAGCTGTTCCGCACCATGCCGCCACCTCTTACGTGCGCCTGGGCCCTAGCCAGCGCGGGGCAGCTACGGGCCTAACGCTGCGGCCCGAAACGCTGCTGCACCCCTTTACCCAGGTAGTCAGCTTTCGCACGGCCGGCAAGGGGCAGCTTGTGACCTTACAAGACAGTACTGCGACGGGTAGCCTCAGCATCGGGGCTAGCGGCGGGCTCACCTACACCTCGGCTAAGGGCGGCCACCTGGCTAGCCCCCGGCGGGTGAACGACAACCGCTGGCATCAGCTAGCCCTCACCCACTACTACGCCGCGGGCCAAACGGTGCTCTACCTCGATGGTGCCGAGGTGGGCCGGCTGCCCGAGCAGCTATTGACCCGACAGCTCAGCCTGGGCGGCACCCGGGCGCCGCGGGGGGCGCAGTACCGCAACTGGCTTTTTTACCGGGCTGGCATGAATGCCGATGAACTGCGCGCGCTGGCCGCCGACTCGCTGCTCAAGTCGAGCCTGGAGCTGTACGCCCCGCTCGATGGCCGCCGCACGCACGCGTTGGACTCGCTCCGCAACCTGGCCCAGAGCACCAATCACTTGCGATTCCTGGCTAGCCCGGCCGCCGCGCCGCCGGCTGGCCATAAACCGAAAAAAAAGGTGGCGCGCTAATTTTTTTTAGCCCCCGACTAAGGGGGAGGGCCCCGGCACCGTGTAGTACTGCAAACGAGGGAAGCTCCGGCTTCTCATTGCCCCCAGCTAGCGGGCTTTCTCAGCAGTACTTCCGGCGTCAGCCTATGTCTTTAGTTATTACCCAAGCCCTTGTTTCGGCCTATGCTGCCGGCACCGCTACGGCGGCCCAGGCCGAGGCCGTGCGCGCCTGGCTAGCCCAACCCGCCAACCAGCTGCTAGCCCAGCACTGGATGCAGCAGCACTGGGAGGAGTTAGCCGCCGCTCCTGCCCTAGCCCCTACCGCCGACGAGCCCGACTACGAGGCCCTGCTGCGGCGCACGCGGCTGCACCTCACGCCCGCCGCGCCGCGCCACCAGGCACCCCCGGCCTGGCGGCGCTGGGCAGCCGCTGCGGGCCTGGCCGCCACGCTGGCCGGGGGCGGCTGGGTGTATTATACCGCGCACCGCGCTCCGGCGCCGCTGGCCGTGAACACCAATTTTGGCCAGACCCGCACCATCACGCTGCCCGATGGCTCGCAGGCCATGCTCAATGGGCACTCGACGCTGCGCTACGCCGCCAGCTGGCAGCCCGACCAGCCCCGCGAGGTGTGGCTCGATGGCGAAGGCTTTTTCTCGGTGCAGCACAAGGGCTACAGCCAGCGCTTTTTGGTGCACACCACGGCCGGGCTGCAGGTAGAAGTGCTGGGGACCAAGTTTGTGGTGGCCCGCCGCCGCGACCAGACGCGCGTGGTGCTCTTGCAGGGCAAGGTGCGGGTCGAGTTTGATGACCACCAGCAGCCCGACGTTATCCTGCGCCCCGGCGAGCTCATGGAAACCCACGACGACCAGCCGGCCCTGGTGCTGCACAAAAAGGTGCACACTGCTCCTTACGCCGCCTGGAAAGACGCCCAGCTCGTGCTCGACGAAACTACCATTGCCGAGCTGGCCACCCGCCTCCACGACACCTACGGCCTCGACGTGGAGGTAACCACCCCCGAGCTCAACCGCCGCCGCGTGACGGGCACCGTGCCCGTGAGCGACCTCCCTACTCTGCTACAAGCCCTGGAAGAAACCTTCCGACTCCAGGCTACGCGCCAGGGCAACCGCCTGACGCTAGCCGAAAAAAACTAGTTTTTTAACTCTTCCCCCACCCGTTTATGCGCTCACTACTTACTCCCGTGGGTAAGCACTACTGCCGGCCCGCTTCACTAGCCGCAGGGGTACTGCTTTTGCACGCCCTGGCCACGCCGGCTTCGGCCCAGCTGCTGGCGGCTAATCTGCCCGCCCAGAGCACGCCAGCCCCCTCCCCCGCCAGCTCGGTTTCGCTCAAAGCACTGCTCAAGCAGTGGGAGGGCGAGTACCATGCTACCATCTTCTACGAGAGCAACCTGGTAGATAACAAGCGGGTGCTGGTCCCTAGCGAGCCGGCTACCTCGCTTGCCGAACGCCTGGCCGCCGTGCTGCCCCCGGCCAACCTGCAGTTTAAAGAGCTGCGTCCTAATTACTTTGTAGTAACCAGCCGCCCGGCTTCTGCTACTTCGGGTAGCGCCGCCGTAGCCCCGCAAAACGTGCCCGTGTCGGGCCGCGTAACCGATACCAAGGGCGAAGGCCTGCCGGGCGTGACGGTACTCGTGAAGGGCACCGCCATCGGCACCTCTACCGGGGCCGACGGGAGCTTCTCGCTGAGCGTGCCCGAAAACAGCACGCTGGTATTCAGCTCGATTGGCTACAAGAACCAAGAGCTAGCCGTAACCGGCGCTACCAGTACCATCGCCATTCGGCTGAGCGACGATGCGCAGTCGCTGAACGAGGTTGTGGTAGTAGGCTACGGCACCCAGACCCGCCAGGACCTTTCGACTTCGGTAGCCTCGGTGGGCGCGGCAGCCCTGGCGCGGCAGCCAGTAGCTGGCTTCGACCAGGCCTTGCAGGGCCAGGCGCCCGGTGTGCAGGTGACGACGCCCTCGGGTGCGCCCGGCGGTGGCATCAATGTGCGGATACGCGGCACGGCTACGCTTAACCTCAACGCTTCGCCGCTGTACGTGGTGGACGGGGTTCCAATACTGCCGGACTACCAGCAAGAAATCACGAACAATAGCCAGCGCATCAACCCGCTGAACACGATTAACCCCGACGACATCGAGAGCATCGATGTGCTGAAAGACGGCGCGGCGGCGGCCATCTACGGCGTGCGGGCCGCCAACGGCGTAGTGGTTATTACAACCAAGCGCGGCAAGGTAGGCCAGGCCCAGGTAGGCCTCACGGCGTACTTCGGCCGCCAGTACCTGCGCAAGAAGCTCGATGTGCTCAATGCAAACCAGTTTGCGCAGGAGTACAACCAGATTCTGACTGGTGGGGGCCTAGCCCCGGCGTTTACGGACCCCAACAACCCCGTCAACCCTGACCCTGCCGCCCCCGGCCCTTACAATACCGACTGGCAGGATGCGATATACCGCCCGGCCAACATTCAGAACTACCAGCTGAACGTGAGCGGCGGCACCGAAAAAACGCGCTACTACGTATCCGGCGGCTATTTCAATCAGCAGGGTATCAACATTAACTCGGGCTACGACCGCTACAACTTCAAAGTCAACCTGACTCAGGAGCTAAGCAAGCGCTTCCGTGTAGGCACCAACCTTAACCTGAGCCGCTCAAACACCAACAGCTCGGTGCGCTCGGAAGCGGCCGGCGCCAACGGGGGTACGGTACTGGGCGCCCTCTCACAGATTCCGACCATCCCGGTTTACAAGCCTAGCGGTATCTACGGGACTAACCCTTTCAACCAATCGGATAACCCCGTAGGCAACCTGCTCGAAACCCGGAACATAGCTATTGTGTACCAGACGGTAGGCAACATCTACGGCGAGTTTGACATTCTCCCCAACCTGCGGGCCCGTACCAACCTGGGCATTGACCTGCGCAACCAGGGCGAGAATTACTTCCAGAGCACCAACTATCCGGGCACCAGCAACTCGGCCCCGGCCACCAAGGGCCAGGCTCGGGCCGCGTCCAACACGCAGGTCATCTGGCTGAACGAGAACACGATTACCTGGAACCCAACTTTTGGCGACAAGCACCACCTGACCCTGCTAGGGGGTGAGTCGATGCAGGAGTCGTTCCGCAACACGATGGGCGCTTCCACGCAAGGCTTCACTTCCAACATTGTGCCCAATCTGGATGCGGGCTCTTCAATACTGAACCTACCCTATAGCTACGCCGACTCGTGGTCGCTGCTGAGCTACTTTGCCCGCGCCAACTACGACTACGATGGCAAGTACCTGCTGCAAGCCAGTATCCGGGCTGACGGCACGAGCCGCTTCACCAACAAATACCGCTTTGGCTACTTCCCGGCCGTGAGCGCCGCCTGGCGCGTTTCCAAGGAAGACTTCTTCCCGCAGAACACCGCCGTGAGCGACCTGAAGCTGCGCGCCAGCTTTGGGGCCAACGGCAACCAGGAAATTTATACCTACCAGCGCTTTGCGCAGTACGGCCCCTCGTATAACTACCAAGGCACCGGCAGCGGTACCAATATTGTTGGAGGCACTACCCAAACTACCATCGGCAACAACGACCTGCGCTGGGAAACCACCTACCAGTACAACGCAGGTATCGACATCGGGATGTTCAACAACCGCCTGACGTTGAACGTGGACTTGTATAACAAGCAGACCCGCGACTTGCTGCTGAGCGTGCCGATTCCGCAAAGCACGGGCGCCCAAACCTTGTCGGTGCTCCAAAACCTGGGCAGCATCCAAAACCGGGGCTTGGAGATTGGGCTGACTACTACCAATGTCGAGGCTAGCAACGGCGGCTTTGGCTGGACTACCAGCTTGAACGTGAGCGGTAACCGCAACCTCATTAAGGACCTCGGGCAACAAGCTAATGATAAGGGCGTTAGCTCTGACCGCACTATCATCAATGGTAACCAGATTTCGCAGGCGGGCCATCCGCTAGGCTCGTTCTACGGGTACCGTTCCTTAGGCATTGTGCAGAATGACGCGGAGGGCCAGGGCTACGCTACGCAGAACGGCGCCAAGCCCAAAGCCGGTGATATTCACTTTGCAGACCTCAATGGCGACGGGGTTATCAACGGGTCAGACCAAACCATCATTGGCAACCCCAACCCGAAGGCTTTTGCGGGCGTGACCAACAACTTCTCCTATAAGGGGCTAGAGCTGAGCGTATTCTTCCAGGGCCAGTTTGGCAATGAGATATACAACCAGACGCGCCAGATTCTGGAGTCGCAGTCGGACCCCAACAACCAGACGACGCGGGTACTCAACCACTGGACCCCGACCAACACGAACACCGACATTCCGCGGCCCGTGCGCTACGACCCGGCCGGCAACAACCGCTTCTCGAACCGCTGGCTAGAAGATGGCTCGTATGTGCGCCTCAAGAACGTAACGCTGGCCTACACGCTTCCGGCCGCCATTAGCAAGCACGCCGCCACTCAAAACCTGCGGGTGTATGTGACGGGCCAGAACCTGATAACCTGGACGCACTACCTGGGCTATGACCCCGAGGTGAGCGCCAACCCCTTCTCGACCACTCAGCCCGGTGTAGACTATGGCGTGTACCCGCAGTCGCGCACGTACACGGTGGGCCTCAACGCTACTTTTTAAGCTTCAGCCAGCCTAGAATTCCCATGAAAAAGTATTTTATTCCGGCGCTCGGCGCGCTGTCGCTCCTGGCGAGCTGCTCTTCTTTTCTCGACAAGCAGCCACTCGATACCATCACGCCCAACAACTTCTTCCAGAACGCCAACGATGCCGAAGCCAGCCTCACGGCCGCGTATGATGGCCTGCAGCAGAATGGCACGTACGGCCAGGATTTGATGACGATGGGCGAGATGCCCTCCGACAACTGCACCTCTACCAATGGCGACGTGAACGCCTTGGAGAAGCTTATCTGGAACTCGACCACCAGCCAGGTAGGCAACGTATACCGTTCTAACTACCTGGGGGTTAACCGGGCCAACATCGTTATCAAGTACGTGCCCACGGTGGCCATGGACACGGCCCGCCGCAGCCAGATTGTGGGCGAGGCCAAGTTCTTGCGGGCGCTCTACTACTTTAACCTGGCCCGGGCCTATGGCGGGGTGCCGCTGCGCCTGGCCCCTAGCGAAAGCGGCGCGCCCAGCGACGTAAACACGGCTCCCTCGACCCAGGACCAGGTGTATGACCAGGTGGTAACTGACTTGCAGCAGGCTATCAAGCAAATGGCCAATAGCCAAAACAACCGGGCAAGCAAGAATTCGGCCCGCGCGCTACTAGCCCGCGTGCAGCTGACGCGCCGCAACTGGGCCGCTGCCCTGGCCGCCGCCAATTCGGTAACCGGTGCCTCGCTGGCGCCTACGTTCAACGGCTTGTTCCCGGCCAAGAATCAGGCAAGTAGCACCGAGTCGCTCTTTGAGGTGCAGTTTTTTGGCAATGCCGACGGGGGCAACCTTTATCCCGACGAGATATTGCCCTCGCCGCTGGCTACGTACTCCTATCCCAAGTTCAACATTCCGACCAATGAGCTGATTGCCTTTGCTGATACCAGCCTTGCCAATGGCGACCGGCGCTGGATTAACAACGGGATAGTAACCTCAAGCACCGGCGCCCGCGTGGGCCGCAGCTACGTGAGCATCATTATCGGCTCGGGCGCCAACAACAACGACCAGGGCCCGTTCGTGTATAAGTGGCGCAGCATCGGTAACGGCTTCAACTCAGCCGACAACACCTACGTGCTGCGCTACGCCGAAACCCTGCTCACGGCCGCCGAGGCCAGCAACGAGCTGAGCGGCCCCACGGCCACCGCGCTCGTGCCGCTCAACCAAGTGCGGCAGCGCGCTGGCCTGGCGGCCCTCACTGCCGCTTCGCCCCAGGCAGCCAGCAAGGAAACCCTGCGCGCCGAAATTGACCGCCAGCGCCGCCTGGAGCTTGCCTTTGAGGGCGAGCGCTGGTGGGACCTGGTGCGCTACGCCCGCCACACGCTGGCCGACCCCACCGCCACCCACCCCGTAACGGCGTTCACCGTCATGCAACAAATGAAGGTAGCACCCGACCAGCATCTTTTAATTTTCCCCATTCCCCAGTCGGAGCTGAATTCCAATCCGCTGATAAAGCAAAACCCGGGCTACTAGCCCAGGCACTCTGGTGCAGCTTGTAGTACTCGAAATGACAGAACAAAAATCCGGATGCCAGACTTTGAACTTTCATTTTCAGCCTTTTACCTGGGTCACAACTCGCAGCCAGCGCTTTTATAGCAAGCAAAGACCTTACTGCTCTTGTCGCTTTGAGGCGGGGGTGGGAAAAGTGAAATAGTCATACTTTCCGCCTCAGAACGACACCTAGCCGGGTACTGGCGCTGCTTTCGGGCACGCCGGGCCCGGCTTTGACGGTGCCGGGCCCGGCCACTGGCTGGTGCCGTTGCCCCCACCTCATTCTTCGCCCATGAAACCCACCCGCACCGCCCGCCACCTCGTAGGCTTGGGCCTGGCCACCTGCTCGGCCTTTATGCTGCTGCCGGCCCATGCCCAGCGCCCGCCCGCCAAGGGCGGCATCACGGCCTGGGTCACCACCCCCGACCAAAGCCAGCAGCTACGCCAGCAGCCGGCCCCACTAGCCTTTGGCAAGGCCAGCCCGGCCGGTGCCGTGATTGAGATAAATGACAGCCAGCGCTTTCAAACGATGGATGGCTTTGGCTACTGCCTCACCGGGGGCAGCGCCGAGTTGCTGCACGCCCTGAGCGCACCCGCTAGGGCCAAGCTGCTGCGTGAGCTATTCGGCACCGGGCCTGGCGATATTGGCGTGAGCTATTTGCGCCTGAGCATTGGCGCCTCGGACCTCGACGCGACAGTATTCAGCTACGACGACCTGCCGGCCGGCCAGACCGACCCCACGCTGGCGCACTTTAGTCTGGCGCCCGACGAAAAGCACCTGATTCCGGTGCTGAAGGAAATTCTGGCCATTAATCCTAAGATTAAGCTGCTAGGCTCGCCCTGGAGCCCGCCGACCTGGATGAAAACCAACGATGCGAGCAAGGGCGGCTCGCTCAAGCCGGAATACTACGGCGCTTATGCTCAGTATTTTGTAAAATACATCAAGGGCATGAAGGCGGCGGGCATTCCTATCGACGCCATTACGGTGCAGAATGAGCCGCTGCACCCCGGCAATAACCCTAGCTTGCTGATGCTGGCCGAGCAGCAGGCCGAGTTCATTGGCCAGCACCTGGGGCCGGCCTTTCAGAAAGCTGGGCTGAAAACCAAGATTATCTGCTACGACCACAACGCCGATAAGCCCGAGTATCCGCTCATGGTGCTAGGTAATGCCCAAGCTAACCCCTTCGTGGACGGCTCCGCTTTCCACCTTTACGCAGGCCCCATCGAGGCGCTGAGCAAGGTGCACGACGCCTACCCTAGCAAGAATGTGTACTTCACCGAGCAGTGGACGGGCTCGAAAACCACCTTCGCCAGCAACCTCGACTGGCACGTGCAGCAGCTCGAAATCGGGGCCCCGCGCAACTGGGCCAAGGCCGTGCTGGAGTGGAACCTGGCCGCCGACCCCAACCAGAACCCGCACACACCGGGCGGCTGCACTGAGTGCCTGGGCGCCATTACGCTAGGGCCCGATGGGCAGCTCACCCGCAACGTAGCCTACTACACGGTGGCGCACAGCAGCAAGTTTGTGCGGCCCGGTGCGGTGCGCATTGGCTCCACGAGCCAGGGGGTGCTGCCCAATGTAGCCTACCGCACCCCCAGCGGCGGCCACGTGCTGGTGGTCGTCAATGACCAGACTAGCCCCCAAACCTTCGGCCTGCGCTACCAGGGCCAGACGGCGGCCGCCACCCTGCCGGCCGGCGCCGTGGCTACCTACGTGTGGTAGCTTTTTGCTGTACGCCATTCCCACCTTGTAGTATGAGTATTTCCTTCGCTGCGCGCTGGCTGAAAGCGCCGCCGGCGCTAGCCCTGCTGGCCCTGCTGGCCACTGGCTGCAAAAAAGACGATAGTGGCGGCTCGTCCCCAACCCCACCGCCACCCGTTACACCCACTACCGGAGCCTCCCAAATGGCCGTGTGGCTGACCACACCCGATAAGTCGGCCTTGTTTTACCGCCAGAAGGTGAATCTGCAGTTTGGGGCAAACACCAACTCAAACCCGACTATCGTAGTCGATACCACCCAGACCTACCAGACGATGGATGGTTTTGGGTACGCCCTCACCGGGGGCAGCGCCCAGGTAATGAGCCGCATGTCGGCCCCGGCGCGCGCCGCGCTTATCAAGGAGCTGTTTGCTACCGATAGTACCTCGCTGGGAGTGAGCTACCTGCGCATCAGCATTGGGGCCTCTGACCTTGATGCGTCGGTGTTCAGCTACGACGACGGCCCGGCCGACCCCACGCTGGCTAATTTCAGTCTGGCCCCCGACCAGGCGGCCCTTATTCCGGTGCTGAAAGAAATTCTGGCCGTGAATCCGGCCATCAAAATTCTGGGTTCGCCCTGGTCGGCGCCGCTCTGGATGAAATCGAACAACAATAGCGTGGGCGGCAGCCTCTTGCCACAGTACTACGATGCCTACGCCCGCTATTTTGTCAAATACATTCAGGGCATGCAGGCGCAGGGCATCCCTATCGACGCGGTGACGCTGCAAAACGAGCCGCTCTACGGCGGCAACAACCCGAGCATGATGATGCAGGGCAGTGAGCAGGCCGCCTTTATTAAGAACAACGTAGGCCCGGCTTTTCGGGCGGCGGGCCTCAGCACCAAGATTATAATCTACGACCACAACCCCGACAGCAACGGCCTGCAGTTTGTGTCGACGGTGCTCGGCGATGCCGGGGCTAGCCCCTTTGTCGATGGCTCGGCCTTTCACCTCTACGGCGGCAATATCGATGCGCTGACGGGCGTGCACAACGCCTTTCCGAGCAAGAACGTGTACTTCACGGAGCTCTGGACCCAGGCGCCCGGCACCAGCAGCTTCAGCGGCGACTTGGCCTTTCATGTGCAAAATCTGGAAATCGGGGCGCCGCGCAACTGGAGCCGCAACGTGCTGGAGTGGAACTTGGCCAGCGACCAGAACTTTAACCCGCACACGCCCGGCGGCTGCGACCAGTGCCTGGGGGCTGTTACCATCAACGGCGACGCCGTGACGCGCAACGTGGCCTACTACAGCGTGGCCCACGCCAGTAAGTTTGTGCGCCCCGGCTCGGTGCGCGTGGCTACCAATGTGCCCGGCAACCTCCAAAATGTGGCCTACAAAACGCCCAATGGCAAGCGCTGCCTCGTGGTGCTGAACACGAGCACCACCCTGCAAAACTTTAATATTCAGTACAAAGGCAAAGTAGTGAGCACCTCGCTCTACGGCGGCGCGGTGGCCACCTATATTTGGTAGGCGCTTTGGTGCCGGCTTTTCCCTTTTCCCACCCGTTTTCTTGTTGATGACTACCAAGCTTCTGCCGGCCGCGCTGCTGGCGGCGGCCGTCGGGATAGCCCCCGCCGCCGCCCAAACCTCCACTTCTTCCTACTCGGCTGCCGGCAAAAAGGCGCAGGTCTTTACCACCGCGCAGGGCACCAACCAGCGGCTAGCCCCGGGTGCGGCGCTCAGCTTCGCGCCCGCCGGGCAGCCGGTCGAAACGCAGGTGTGCGTGTTTGTCGACCCTAGCCACCAGTTTCAGACGCTGCTCGGCATTGGCGGGGCGCTCACCGATGCCTCGGCCGAGGTATTTGCCAAGCTGCCCAAGGCCCAGCAGCAGGAATTGCTGCAAGCGTATTACAGCCCGAGCCAGGGCATCGGCTACTCGCTGGCGCGCACCAACATTGCCAGCTGCGACTTTTCGAGCGGCAGCTACACCTACGTGGCTGATAATGATGCAAGCCTCAAGTCGTTCAGCGTCAAGCACGACGAGCAGTACAAGATTCCGCTCATAAAGCAGGCCACGGCGGCGGCGGGCGGCAAGCTTACGCTCTTTGTGAGCCCCTGGAGCCCACCGGCCTGGATGAAGACCAACCACAGCCTGCTGAAGGGCGGCAAGCTGCTGCCCGAGTTTCGCCAGCCCTGGGCCAACCACTACGTGAAGTTTATTCAGGCCTATGAGAAGATGGGGATTCCCGTCTGGGGCCTGTCGGTGCAGAATGAGCCGATGGCCACCCAAACGTGGGAATCGTGCCTCTACACGGCCGAGGAAGAGCGCGATTTTATCAAGGAATACCTCGGGCCGACCCTAGCGAAGGCCGGGCTGGGCGGCAAAAAACTCATTGCCTGGGACCACAACCGCGACCTGCTTTATCAGCGCGCCAGTACGGTGCTCGACGACCCGGCGGCCGCCAAATACGTGTGGGGCATCGGCTACCACTGGTACGAAACCTGGACCACCAGCGGCCCGCTCTTCGACAACGAGCGCCGCGTGAAAGAGGCGTTCCCCAACACCAACCTCCTCTTCACGGAGGGCTGCGTCGAGAGCTTCAAGTTTGACCAAGTGAACGACTGGAAGCTGGGCGAGCGCTACGGCAACTCGATGATAAACGACTTCAACGCCGGCACCGTGGGCTGGACTGACTGGAACATCCTGCTCGACGAAACCGGCGGGCCCAACCACGTGGGCAACTTTTGCTTCGCGCCCGTCATCGCCGACACCAAGACCGGGAAGCTGATTTATACCAATGCCTACTATTACATCGGACACTTCTCGAAGTTCGTGCGCCCCGGTGCCCGGCGCGTGGCCACCACCACCAACCGCGACTGGCTGCAAGCTACCTCCTTCCGCAATACCGACGGCAAAGTGGCCGTGGTGGTGATGAACAGCAGCGACAAGCCCCAGGAGTTTCAGCTCTGGATAAAGGGCCAGGCTGCCAGCACTACCGCCGCGCCCCACTCGATGGCCACGTACGTGATTAATTAAGTCCTCTTGACAGAAAAAGAACGTCATGCTGAGCTTGCCGAAGCATCTCTACCGCATCGCTAGGGTCACTAACCTACTGAAAGCGGCAGAGATGCTTCGGCAAGCTCAGCATGACGCTCTTTTTTAGATTCTTATCTCTGACTTAGCCTCTTCCAACACTTCCTTTTCCCACCGCGTTTCCATGCGTTTTCGTTCGCTACTTTCTTTCGCCCTGCTGGCTAGCCTGCCTGCCCTAGCCCAAACCACCGCTAGCCCCCTACTCCGCGCCGAAGGTCCCAAAATAATGGATGCCCAGCACCACGAGGTGCTACTGCAAGGCATGAACCTCGGCGGCTGGCTCTTACAGGAAGGCTACATGATGAAGCCCGGTTACGGCGGCACCCAGGGCTCGGTGAAAAAGGTGCTCTACCAGGCCAGGCTGAGCGATGCCCAGGTGGAGAAATTCTACCAGCAGTACCGCGACAACTTCATCACGAAAGCTGACATTGACTTCATTGCCCAGCAAGGCTTTAACTGCATCCGGCTGCCGCTGCACTACGACCTGTTTCTGACCCCTAGCCAGCGCGCCGTGCGCAACGGCGTGATACGCGGCACGGTGCCCTATGCCGATTACGTGGCCAAGCTCAAAGAGTGGCAGCAGAAGGGCGAGCTGTTTAAGGAGCCCGCCAGGCTCGAAGCCATCCGCGTCATCGACAGAGTGCTGGGCTGGTGCGCGGCCAACAAGCTCTACGTGGTGCTCGACCTGCACGCCGCCCCAGGCTCGCAGGGCACCGATTCGAATATCGCCGACGCCCTGCAAACCAACGACTTCTGGAAGGAGCCGGTGTACCAGGAAATAACCAATGGCCTGTGGGCCGCGCTAGCCCGCCGCTACAAGAACGACGGCCGCATTGCCATGTACGACCTTATCAATGAGCCCAATAACGTGCCCGGCGGCAACCCGCCCATCCAGGCCATGTTTGAGAAGCTCATTAACACGGTGCGGGCCGAGGGCGACCAGCATTTGCTCTTACTGGAGGGCAACGGCTTTGGCAACAACTACAACGGCATCGAGAAAAAGAGCTTCACGCACCAGGAAAACCTGGTGTATAACTCGCACCGCTACAGCATCTTGCCTAAGTATCCGCTTAGCAATGCGGTGGACGCCAGCAACCCCGATGCCAACCAGCTCGGCGCCATCGCCAACCTCGTAAAATTCCGCGAAGCCCAGCAGGTACCCGTGTGGGTAGGCGAAACCGGCGAAAACTCGCCGCAGTGGATGGGCGAGGCCGCGCACAACCTCAACAGCGTGGGCATCGGCTGGTGCAACTGGACCTACAAGCGCTTCAACGACAAGCCCATTGCTGCGCTGCTGCGCATCAAGCCGCCCTACCCCGTTGATGTCAAGAGTGCCGCCGACCTGCCGGTTATTCTGGAAGATATCAAGTTTAAGAACTGCATCCAGAACCCCGACGTGATTGCAGCGCTGAAAGCAGAGTTGAAGAAGTAATCCTGCTAACTGACGTCCACCATTCCCAAAACGGCGGTCATGCTGAGGGAGGAGGCAGCTTATCACGCCTGAGTTCATTTAACCCTGATAAGCTGCCTCGCAAGCTCAGCATGACAGCCGTTTCTAGTTAATTTTATGTACATCAAGCCACTAGCGCTCTTATTAGCAGTCTTTTTGGCTAGCCTCCGCTTGGCCGCTCAGACAGCACCAGCCGGGCACGTAGTGGTGACGCACCTCGACTCGAAACTACTCCACGGCAACCCCGGCGGCGAAAACCCGCGCCGCCGGGTGAGCGTGTACCTGCCCGCTGGCTACGAGGCCAGCCCCAGCCAGCATTACCCGGTGCTGTACTACCTGCACGGCTTTACCTGGAATGACAGCCTGATTTTCAACCAGGATGGCATGAAGACTCTGCTCGACCAAGCTATTGCGGCCGGGCAAATCCGCCCGCTTATCGTGGTCGTGCCCGACGAGCAAACCCGCTTCGGCGGCAGTTGGTACACCAACTCGGCCACCAACGGGCCCTGGGCCGACTTCACCGCCCGCGAGCTCATTGCTTTCATTGACAAGCAATTTCGCACCCTGGCCAAGCCGGGCAGCCGGGGGCTAGCCGGCCACTCCATGGGCGGCGGAGGCACGGTGCGGCTAGCTCTGGCCTACCCCGGCACCTGGGCCGCTGTCTACGCGCTGAGCCCGGCTTTTCTGGGGCCGCACCCCAGCTACCTGCCCGGCCCCGGCGTGGGCCCGGCTCTGCGTGCCACTAGCGCGGCCGAGGCGCAGCGCGTCCATACTACCCTAGCGGCAGTTTCGCTGGCCCGCGCCTTCTCGCCCAACCCCAAGGCCACGCCATTCGGGGCCAATTTCCCGGGTTCGCTCGGAGCCGACAGCCTGGCCCGGCGCGATGCCGTGCTGGCTCGCTGGGTATTGGCTTCGCCCCTCTACACGCTGCCCATCCACCCGGCGGCGCTGCGCCAGCTGCGGGCGTTTGCCTTCGACTGGGGCGCGCAGGATGAGGTAAAGCACATTCCGCCCACCTGCCGCCAGTTCAGCAACTTGCTGGCCGTCTATGGTATCCAGCATACGGCTGAGGAATACGAGGGCACCCACGGCAGCCGCATCATGGGTTCGACCGGGCGGGTGTACCAGCAGGTGCTGCCGTTTTTTAATAAGCACTTGGATTTCAGCCCCTAGCCAGGCAGCCGGGGCTACCTTGCTGCATGCGTTATCGCTCGATACTTTTTCTAGTTGCGGTGGTAATGGGCGCGGCTCCGGTTGCCAAGGCCCAAACCAAGCCGCCTACCCACGCCATTGAGCGGCCGGTGCCGCTGGGGCCCGTGCAGGTGATGGCCTCGCACTTGCGCCACCGGGTACTGGGTAATTCCAGCAACGCCCAACAGCCTTTTTTCTGGCCCGATTATACGGAACCGGGTAACCAGTTTGGCCAGGGCATACACCTTAAGCAGCCGGGCTGGCTGGAGGCCGTGTCGTTTCATGTGGCGGCGTGCAGCTACGACAGCCTTTTTTTGCGCATCCACGTGTATGCGCTCGCCCAAGGGTTTCCCGGCGCTGCGCTGCTACCCCAGCTGGTGGCGGTGCGGCTAGCCCGGGCCAGCCTAGCCAACCGGGTGGTGCTCGACCTGCGGCCCTACCACGTCTGGCTCAGCGGCGATGCGGTAGTAGCCCTGGAAATACTGCGCGCGCAAGGCTCTGGCACGCTCACGTTTTCGGCCGCCAGAGTGCCAGGGCCCCTCTACGTTATTGACCTACCTGGCAGCGGTGCTAACCGCAATTTTCCGCCCCGCGGCACTGCCCGCCAACCTTTATTTTGGCAGCAGAGCCCTACTACGACCTGGCGCAAGGCCACTACCTTCAGCCTTGGTATTGATGCCACCGTTTTACAGGTTGCCAATTAGTCTCGTTTTTTTCCTGCCTCGCTAATGTTTCTTCGTATTTCCTTCGCTACGCTAGCAGCCGCTTTGCTTCCTGCTGCTACCATTGCGCTTGTAGCACGCCCCACAGCGCCGCCCCAGAAGCCGACCGTTATTCTCTTCGTAGGCAACAGCTTTTTCCACGGCGCCTTCGAGCCAGTGCTGAGCTACAATGCCGCGGCCATCGCCGACGAGAACTTTAAACCCAATCGCACCGGCCAACGGCGCCGCCAGTACGAGCACGAGCAGGGGCCGTGGGGCGGCATCCCCGGCATTTTCAAGAAGCTGACTGATGAGGCGGGGCTGAACTACGAAGTGCATTTGGAAGCCATTAGCGGGCAAACGCTGAAGTTTCACTACGACAGCGCGCTGGCCGTTATTCAGCAGCCGAAGTGGGATAAGGTGATACTGCACGACTACAGCACTGGGCCGGTGCCGGCGCGCCATAGCGGCCAGCCAGCGCGTTTTTTCGAGTACGCCACTAAGCTCGAGCAGGCCGTGCACACCGCTAGCCCCCACGCCAAGGTGTACCTCTACCAGACTTGGGCGCGGGCCGACCTTACCTACCCAACCGACAAAGCCTACACCGGCCTGCCCCTCGACTCGATGACCACCGACCTGCACCGCGCCTACTACCAGGAAGTCGCGCAGGACAAAAACTTCGCGGGCGTGGCCCCAGCCGGCGATGCCTGGCTGCGTGCCGTGCGCCAAGGCGTAGCTGACCCTAACCCTTACGACACCGCCGAGCCCGGCAAAGTAGACCTCTGGGGCCGCGACCACTACCACCCTAGCGCCTACGGTGCCTACCTCAACGCCTGTGTGGTGCTGGCCGAAGTAACCGGCTACGACCCCCGCAAGCTCGGCGCCAAAGAGCAAGCCGCCGCTAGCCTCGGCATCGCGCCAGAAGTAGCCGTAAAGCTCCAAAAAGTCGCCTACGAGCAAGTTAAGGCCGCCAAGAAGTAGCGCGGACTTTCAGTCCGCGAATGCGAACGATTCAATAGCTAGGCAGGCGTTTGCGGACGGAAAGTCCGCGATACAGCGAAATCCTACACCCTGCGGCCCGCTGATTTGCACGCAAGTAGCAAGTCGGCGGGCCGTATCTTTGTGGAGCTATGCCACACCCCCTCCCCTACCGTCACCGTTTGCTGAGTGCCTTGCTGGCCCTGCTGGTGCTGGCTACGTCGGTGGGCCTCACGGCCGAGCGGCACCGCTGCCGCATCAGTGGGCGCAGCACCATAGCCCTTAGCCTGCCCGGGCTGGCTAGCCACGACGAGGAAGCTGCGACTAGCTCCACCAAGCCCGGCCGCCCTTGCGGAAAGCGCCGCGCTGATGGCTGCTGCGATGTCAGCCACCTGCACCACAAGCTCAGCGCCCAAAGCGCCGACGCAGGGCTAGCCAAGTGGCTGCCTGAGCCGCCCGCGCACCTGCCGCCCGCTTTGCTGCCCGAGCCGGTGTGGGCAGGCTTCCCGGCGTTGGCACCCCTGGCGGCCAGCGTGGCCATAGGCACAGCCGCCAATTCGTCGCCGCCCGGCGTGCCGCGGGCGGGGCGCGTGCTGCTCACGCGGCACTGCACGCTGGTAGTCTAGCTTTTTCTGAAAACCGCAAGTCCGGGCGGCGAAGCCTGGCCGTATGTTTTCCCGAAAAAGCTAATTATCAGACACCATGAGCTTACCTAGCGGGATTAGCCCGCGCTTCATCCTGTTACTTCTCGGCAGCTTGCCGCTGCTGGCCCGCGCTCAAAGTGGCGCCGCTGTGCGCGGCGAGGTACGCGAAACCGGCGGCTCGGCTAGCCCCGTGCCCGGCGCCGTCGTGCGCTGGCTGTTGCCAGGCGGAGCTAGCGGCCCCACCACTACCACCGACGGGGCCGGCGTCTTCACCCTCCCCTTCCCGGCCCAGGCCAAACCGCGCCTCGTTGTGAGCGCCGTGGGCTACACCGCCGATACGCTGGCCGTGCCCACCACCGGCACGCCCTACCTGCGCGTGAGCCTGCGCGGCGGCACGGCACTGAACGAAGTGACCGTAACGGCGAAAGCCCTCTCGTATTCGGCCAAGTCGGTGAGCAGCCTGCAAACCATCAGCGCCCGCGACCTTACTAAGTCGGCCTGCTGCAACCTGGCCGAGAGCTTCGAGACCAACGCCGCCGTGGAGGTGAGCACCGCCGACGCCGTGAGCGGCGCCAAGCAGATTCAGCTACTAGGGCTCGACGGGGCGTATTCGCTGCTTACCATTGACAACCAGCCGGCCCTGCGTGGGCTGTCGGCGCCCTACCGGCTAGGGTACCTGGCGGGCCCCTGGATTGGCAGCATCGACATCATTAAGGGCACTGGCTCGGTGGTGAATGGCTACGAAGGCATCTCGGGCCAGGTGAACGTGCAGCTCAAGGAGCCCGACCTCACCGACCAGCTCTTGCTGAATGCCTACGTGAATGACCTCGGCAAATTTGACCTCAACGCCGTGGCCTCGCAGCGCTTCAACAAGAAGTGGAGCAATGTGCTGCTGCTCCACAACGACCACCTCAGCAACCGCGTGGACCGCAACGGCGATGGCTTCCTCGACCTGCCCCTAGCCACCCAGTTCAACGGCTACGACAAGCTGAAGTACAAGTCGGGCACCGGCCTGGTGGCCGAATTGGGCGTGGGCGCCATCCACGAAACGCGCCAGGGCGGCCAGCTGAACTTCCGCGAAAACGAGGCCGACGCCTACCGCACGGCCTACGGCACCACCCAAACCACCAACCGCTACACGGCCCAGGCGCGCACCTCCTACACCTGGCCCGGCCGGCCCTTCCAAAGCCTGGGCTTGCTGGTGAATGGCACGAGCCACGACTTTACCTCTACGTATTCTTTTCGCCAGGACAGCGGCCCGCGCCTCTACAACGGCCATCAGAATACCGGCCAGGCCACGCTGCTTTTCCAAAGCGTGATTGGCGACACCCGGCACACCTACCGCACGGGCCTGAGCTTCTTGTACGACGACTACCGCGAGCAGCTCAGCAACGGCGACACGCCGGCACTGCTGGCCGCCAGCACGCACCTGCTGCGCACCGAGCGCGTGCCCGGCGCCTTTGCCGAGTACACCTACGCCAACACCCGCAACCTGACGGTGGTAGCTGGCCTGCGCACCGACTACCACAACCTCTATGGCTGGCAGGTCACGCCGCGCTTCAACCTCAAGTATGACGTGCGCCCGGCTACCTCGCTGCGATTGTCGGCCGGCCGCGGCTTCCGGGTGCCCAACCCCATTGCCGACAACGCGGCCATGCTAGCCAGCGCCCGGCAGTACTACATCGCGCAAAATATTCAGCCCGAAAAGGCATGGAACCTGGGCGGCTCACTCACGCAGTATTTCCAGGTGCTGGGCCGGCCTGCTACGCTGGTGGTCGACTACTACAACACCATCTTTCAGAACCAGTTGGTGGCCGATATGTACACCACGCCGCAGTACATTATTCTGGATAACCTGACGCCAGGCACCCGCTCCTTCGCCCGTAGCGCGCAGGCCGAGGTACAGGCCGAGCCCCTCAAAGGCCTGCAAGTAAAAGCTGCCTACAAGTGGCTCGATGTGCAAAGCACCTACGCCGGTCAGCTCTTGCCCAAGCCCCTCACGCCCCAAAACCGCGCCTTCCTGAACCTGGGCTACGCCTCGGCCTTCGATAAGTGGCGCGCCGACCTCACGGTGCAGTGGTACGGCGAGCGCCCGCTAGCCCACCTGCCCGCCGATGGCGTGGGTGGTGGCCACGCGCACGGCACCGGCACCGCCGGCCTCGAATACGCCCCGCGCTACGCGGCGCTCAACGCCCAGCTCACCCGCGCCTTTAAGCGCCTGGAGGTGTACGTGGGCGTCGAAAACCTCACCAACTACCGCCAGCCCGACCCCATCCAAAACGCCGCTACGCCCTTCAGCTCGGGCTTTGATGCGGCCATGGTGTGGGGCCCCGTGTATGGCCGCCTCACCTATGCCGGCCTGCGCTACCGCATCGACTAGACCACCTGCTTGCTTCGCTCGCGCACGAAGCAGAAGCTTCGCGCTACTCTTTTTCGCAACTTATTTTCCGTTTAATTCATTTTCAATCTTATGAAAGCTTTTGCATTTTCTCTGCTCACGCTGTTGAGCTTTGCTGGCACCGCTGCCCAGGCACAGAC
This sequence comes from Hymenobacter sp. BT559, assembly GCF_017571525.1. GTDB lineage: Bacteria > Bacteroidota > Bacteroidia > Cytophagales > Hymenobacteraceae > Hymenobacter > Hymenobacter ginsengisoli. The sequence goes on from NZ_JAGETY010000002.1 coordinate 226,827, forward strand.
TGCCCCCGTAGCCGCCGCTAGCCCCGCCAAAAAAGGCACCGAAATGGTGCAGTTTAAGACGTCGGCTGTGTGCGACATGTGCAAGGCGCGCCTCGAAAAGAGCCTGGCCTACGAAAAAGGCGTACAGGCTGCCACCCTCGACGTGCCTAGCAAAGTCCTCACCGTGACCTACAACCCGGCCAAAACCAGCGCCGAAGTGCTGCGCACCGCCGTACAGAAAACTGGCTATGACGCCGACAACGTGACGGCCGATGCCCGCGCCTACGACCGCCTGCCCGAGTGCTGCAAAAAAACGACCGGCACCCACTAGCCGTTGCGTTAGGCGCAACCTAGCCGTTTCATACCGACTTTTGTAGCTGGCACCGCTGCCGGCTGCTACCCCTAGCAGGCCGCCCACCCAGGCGGCCTGCTTGCTTTTTTGCTTATCCCATGAAAAAAACACCTCCCGCCTCGCCCGCCGACAAAGACCAGCTGCACCCGCGCAACCGCCACCGCGGCCGCTACGATTTTGCGCAGCTCGTGCAAAGCAGCCCCGCGCTAGCCCCCTTTGTGCGGACCAACGAGTTTGGCGATACCTCCATCGACTTTGCCGACCCGGCCGCCGTGAAGGCGCTCAACCAGGCATTGTTGCGGGAGTTCTACGGGGTCGATACCTGGGATATTCCGGCGGGCTACCTGTGCCCACCCATCCCCGGCCGGGCCGATTACCTGCACTACCTGGCCGACTTGCTGGCCGAGAACAACGGCGGCAAAATACCCACCGGCCGCACCGTGCGCGTGCTCGATATCGGCGTGGGCGCCAACTGCATCTACCCCATCCTGGGGCACCGCGAGTACGGCTGGCGCTTTGTGGGCGCCGATACCGACCCCGTAGCTCTGAACGCCGCTAAGCAGCTAGTGGCTGCCAACTCAGGCCTAACCGGCGCCATCGACTGCCGCCTACAGGCCGACCCCAAGCACATGCTGGTAGGCGTCATGAAGTCCGGCGAGGTCTTCGACGCGACTATTTGCAACCCACCCTTCCACGGCTCGGCCGCAGAAGCGGCGGCGGCCACCCAGCGCAAAACGGCCAACCTCAGCGGCAACCGCCGGGCGGCGCCCAACCTCAATTTTGGTGGGCAAAGCAATGAGCTATGGTACCCCGGCGGCGAAGAAGCCTTTCTGCGCCAGCTTATTGCCGAGAGCAAGCAATTGCCACGGGCTAGCACGTGGTATACCTCACTCGTGTCTAAAAAAGCGTCGCTAATCAGCGCCCACTACTTTCTCAAGCAGGCCGAGGCGTTGCAGGTCAAAACCATCGAGATGGCGCAGGGTCAAAAGAAAAGTCGTTTCGTAGCCTGGTCCTTTCTCACCGAGGAGGAAATAACGGCCCGGCTAGCCAAAAAGTAGCGCGAACTTTCAGTCCGCGCGTGGCAACGGTGCTATTCGCGGACTGAAAGTCCGCGCTACTTGGTGCGCCACAGGCGCCACCACGGCAGGTAGGGCTGGTCGTGGTGCTCGTAGTGGTAGCCGAAAAAATAGCAGCTCACGAAGGCCCACACGTGGTGTCGCAATTGGCTGCGCGACTTGTGCTTATTGTCGGCCTCGTGCTCGCCGCGGTGCGGCAGGTAGGTACCAAAAAAGAACAATTGCAACGTAGCCAGCACGGCCGGCACCATCCAGAAGGCGATGACATTGGCCTGAGGAAACCAGAGCTTGAGCACGTTGTAGGTGGCGGCCATCAGCAGCACCTGCCACCAGGTCACGTAGTTCCAGGCGAAGCGGGCTAGCCAGGGTAGAAAGCCGGGGTGGTCGGTGGGGTGAAAATCGGGGTCGGCTTCGGTGCCCACGTGGCGATGGTGGTCATGGTGCTTGGGCAGCTGCCGCGGAAACCAATTGTAGGCAAACAGCAGCGCGCACACCGTGCCAATGGCATTATTCACCCGCTTATTAGGGCTCACTACGCCGTGCATGGCATCGTGCGCCGTGATGTAAAGCCCGGTGTATAAGTGCGTTTGCAGCAGCGCCAGCAGGTAGGGTACCGGCGAGTGCCAGTCGGGCCGGTAGAAGCCCAGCAAAAACGTGAGCAACCCGCCCCACGCCGCCAGAATAAGCAGCGCCGAAATCACGCCTTTGCGGCCAATCGGCGCGGGCGCAACCCTGGCAATAATCGGATGGTTGAGCGTTTGCATTAGCGTACTAACTATTGCCGAGCGCGGAGAGTTTGGGCACCGGCTTTAAAAACGCTCTAGCGCGTCGCGCACCTGTTCCATCAGCCACATGGGCGTGCTGGTAGCCCCGCAAATCCCCACCGATTGCCCCGGCTGAAACCAGCTAGGGCATAGTTCTTCGACTTTCGACACAAAGTGCGTCTGCTGATTGGTATCCTTGCACACCTGGTAGAGCACCTTACCATTCGAGCTCTTGGTGCCCGATACGAATACAATCTGGTCGAACTGGGCCGAAAAGCGGCGCAATGCCTCGTCGCGGTTGCTCACCTGCCGGCAGATAGTATCGTTCGCATTCACCTGGAAGCCGCGCTCTACCAACTCATTCTTAATGCGATAGAAAGAGTCGGTGCTTTTGGTAGTCTGGCTGTAGAGGGTAATATTTTCGGGCAGCTCGTGGCGCAGCAACTCGTCGAGATTCTCAAATACGATGGCCTCGCCACTGGTTTGGCCTAGCAGGCCCACCACCTCGGCATGGCCGTGCTTGCCGTAGATAAATATTTTTTCGCGGCGGTCGAAGCTGGCCTTGATGCGGTTCTGAAGCTTGAGCACCACGGGGCAGCTGGCATCAATGAGCGTCAGGTTGTTTTCCATGGCCCGCTGGTAAGTGCTCGGCGGCTCGCCGTGCGCCCGGATGAGCACCGCCTCGTCGCGCAGCTGGTTGAGCTGGTCGTGGCCGATAATGCGTAAGCCCTTATTTTCCAAGCGCTGCACTTCTTCGTCGTTGTGCACAATGTCGCCCAGGCAGTACAAGTACCCCTGCTCGGCGAGCAAGTCCTCGGCCATCTGAATGGCGTAAATGACGCCAAAACAGAACCCCGAGTTGGGGTCGATACGAACGCTGAGGTGCAAACCGGACTGCATACCGCGAAGCTAACTCTTAAGTGGTAGTTAAGGTTGCCGTCGGTGAAGGTATTTCTTAGCCAGCGCGGTTTTATCCAACTCGTTAGCGCTGGCTAGCTGCCTAGCTTTTCACCTGGGCCAGGCGCTGCGCATCGGCCTCGCTCAGGTGCCCGCGCCCCACCAGAAAGCCGCGCACGGTTTGGAAGGCCTCAGCATCCAGGCCCGAGCCAGGATGCTGCAGCGTGGCATTCAGCAAAAATGCTTTGTCTTCGTCTACGTGCTTGCTCAGACCCAGGAAGGGCGGCAGGTTGCTTTCCACCGAAAAGCGCAAAAAGCGAATTTCGGCATTATTGCTATCCAGGCCAACGGCCTGGTCAAAGGTTTTGGCAGCCTGCTGCACGTAGGTGAGCTTATTGAGCATCGACGCATCGCGGGCTTTAATAGCCTCAGAGGCAGCCTTATACCCTAGCACCAGGGCATCCTGGCCGGCGTAGTCGCGCAGCAGATTGTAAAATTTTTCGCCGGCTTCTTTGCCGGCAGCGGCTTGCTCGTAGTGGCGGCGCAGGGTAGCCGGCTGGAGAGAGGACATAGAGGAGGTACGTAGGGGAGGCCGACCCGTTGCCGCGCCGGAAGCTGCTGGCAGCGCGCTCAGCAGAGCAAGAACAAGCAGTCGTTTCATGGGTGCAAAGCTAGAGACCACGCGAGTAGTCGCGCAGCCCCTGCCAACGCCGCCGAGCCGGTTTCAGTGCCCTAGCCGCGCTACACGGCCCGCAGCCGAAAGCGCAGCCACGAGCCCAGCAGCAGCAGCAGCTTGGTGTTGTCGGGCAGGCGCACGCGCTCGGCCAGCACCTGCGTAGCCGGGGCCTGCCGTAGCTTGTGAAATAGCTTAAGGTAGTAGATATAAGCCAGATAGACCCCTAGCCGGGCCGTGCGCGGCAGCCGCAGAATGCCCTCATAGGCAGCCTCAAAGTCGGCCCGAATGTCGGCCTCTACCGCCTGCTTGGCGGCGTCGTCAAATTGCTCGTAGCGCAGGCCGGGGAAGTACACCCGCCCCCGCTCCTCGTAGTCGGAGCGGATATCGCGCAGGAAATTCACCTTCTGAAATGCGGCCCCCAGCCGCCTGGCCGGCGCACGCAGCTGCTCAAATAGCGCCGGCTGGCCCTGGCAAAACACGCGCAGGCACATCAGCCCCACCACTTCGGCCGAGCCATAGATATACTGCTCGTACAGCTCCTGGCGGTAGCTGCGGTCTTCGAGGTCCATTTCCATGCTCCGCAGAAAGGCATCAATGAACTCGTGGTCAATCTGATACGCATTCACCGCCCACTGAAAGGCATGCAGCACGGGGTTCAGGCTGAAACCCGCCGCGATGGCCGCGTAGGTATCGCGCTCAAACTCGGCCAGCAGCGCCGCCTTGTCCTGGCTGTGGAAGGTGTCCACGATTTCATCGGCCCAGCGCACAAAGCCGTACACCGCATAGATAGCCCGGTGCAAAGACTGGTCTAAGGTGCGGATACCCAGCGAGAATGACGTGCTATAGCGCCGCGTAATGAGCTGCGCGCACGCCAGGCTGGTGTCGGTAAAAAGGGCTTCGTGGTCCATTACTTTTTGATTTCCTTCAGTACCTCGCCCGCTACCACCTGGCCCGAAATGAGCGAGGGCGGCACCCCCGGCCCCGGCACCGTCAGCTGGCCCGTAAAGTACAAGTTATCAACTTTCTTGCTCTTAAGCGTGGGTTTCAGAATGGCGGTCTGCTTTAGCGTATTGGCCAAGCCGTAGGCGTTGCCCTTAAACGAGTGATAATCGCTCACGAAGTCGCGGTGCGCATAGCTGCGCTTATACACCACGTGCTCCCGAATGGTGTGGCCGCAGTGCTTTTCCAGCCTATCCATCAGCAGGTTGTAATACTTTTCGCGAGTAGCCTCGGGGTCGGCGAGGTCGGGCGCCACCGGAATGAGCAAAAACAGGTTTTCCTGGCCCTCGGGGGCTACGGTGGGGTCGGTTTTGCTGGGTACCGAGGCGTAGAACAGCGGCCGGCTAGGCCATTGCGGCGCCTCATAAATCTCGTGGGCATGCCGGCTGAAATCCTCGTCAAAAAACAGATTATGGTGCAGCAGCTTTGCCAGCTTGCGGTTTACGCCCAGATAAAAGAGCAGCGACGAGGGCGCCATGGTGCGCGAATCCCAGTAAGCCGGCGAGTAGTGCCGGTGCTCGGGGGCTAGCACCTGCTGCTCAATGTGGTGATAGTCAGCCCCGGCCACCACGGCGCTGGCCGGCCAGAAGCCACTGGCCGTGCGCACGCCGGTGGCATGGCCCTGTTCAACCACGATTTCGCTTACCTGCTGGTTGTATTCGATTTTGACCCCTAGCTCCTCGGCCACGGCCACCATGCCGCGCACTATCTGGTGCATGCCCCCCTTAGGGTACCAGGTGCCGAGCGCGAGGTCGGCGTAGTTCATAAGCGAGTACAGGGCCGGCGTATTCTCGGGCGTGGCTCCCAGAAACAGTACCGGAAACTCGATGAGCTTGAGCAGCTTGGGATGGCTGAAAAACTTGCGCGCGTGCTTGGCCATGCTTTGCAGCAGGTCGAGCCGCACGGCGCCTTTCACGATTTCCCAGTCGATAAACTCGGTAACCGAGCGGCTGGGCAGGTGCACAAATTTGTTGATGCCAACGTCATACTTGTACTTGGCCTGGGCCAGAAACTCGTCGAGCCGCGCGGCGCTGCCCGGCTCCAGGCTTTCAAAGAGTTGACGCAGGGCGGGCAGGCTAGCGGGGATATCCACCGCGTCGTCGCCCTCAAAAATCACCTGGTACGACGGGTCGAGGCGCACCAGCTCGTAGTAGTCGGCCACGCGCTTGCCAAAGCGCCGGAAGTACTGCTCAAACACATCGGGCATCCAGTACCAGCTAGGGCCCATGTCGAAGGTAAAGCCCTCAGCTTCAAACACCCGCGCCCGTCCACCGGGCCCGCTGTTCTTTTCGAGCAAGGTGACTTGCCAGCCAGCCTGCGCCAGCGTAGTAGCCGCCGCAAGGCCGGCAAAGCCTGCGCCGATAACAACGGCCGTGGGAGAAGCAGAAGAAGCCAACTGGGAATCTGACGAGGTTAAGTCTCGCAAGCTACAATACGGCCCCGGACTTTGTTTGGGCAGGCTGCCAGCAGCCAGCGGCAGGCAATGGCCTTTTTGAGGGACTGAGGCGCGATTTTAAAACTCTTTTATATATCGCATAAATCGTTCACAATCAAATTTATAAATACTAATCCATAATTCAGTCAAAGTCTGAGGGAAACAAGAATACGCTTGTTCGCGGCAGGGCCGACAGGCCACTTTTGACCTGGTCGCGCAGCATTGCCCAGCGGCCGGCCTCCCTGGCCCAATGCCCTACTCTCACACCTTTCTGAACTATGAAACGACGTACTTTTTTGTGGCAGGCCGCGCTCGGATTGGGCGCGGCTACGCTGGGGGCTAGCCGGGTCAGGGCGGCTGGCACCCCCGCGGCCGCCGGGGCCCGCTGGAGCCTGCTGCTCGACTACGCCCGCTGGTCGCCCTCACCGCATAACATTCAGCCCTGGCGCCTGCGGGTGCTCTCCGACACCGAGGCCGAGCTGTGCTACGACCCGGCCCGCCTGCTGCGCCACACCGACCCTAGCTCGTGCTTCACCATCATCGGGCTGGCCATGTTTATCGAAAGCCTGCGCGTGGCGGCCGCGCCACTCGGCTACCACCTGGCGGCGGAGCACGCCCCCGAGGCCCAACTCAACTACACCGCTACCACGCCCCAGCTCTTTGCCACGCTGCGCCTCACGCCGGGCGCCCAGCCTGCCCCCAACCGCGAGCTGCTGAAGTGGCGCCGCACCGCTCGCCACGCTTACGATGGCCGCCCCGTGGCTACCGCCGTGCAACAGCGGCTAGGGCAGTTGGCGGCCCAGCACGGCCACCAGCTCTGCTTTTCCGACGACCCGGCGATGGTCGATTTCATTCTCGACCTCAACCGCCAGACGCTCTTTGCCGACCTTGATGAGCCGGCCAACCGCCAGGAGCTTAGCCAATGGATTCGGACTACCGACGCGCAGGCCGAGCAGCAGAAGGATGGCCTCTGGAACCGCTGCATGGGCTTTTCGGGCCGGCTCATGCACAATTTCTTCTTCCACAGCGAGCGCTTTCGCAGCCCCTGGAAGCGGGCGGTGCTGGGCAAAGTGTATAGACATAGCATGCACGGTACGACCACCACGGCGTGGCTGCAAGGGCCCTTCGCCACGCGCGCCGACTGGGGGCCGGCACCCTTATGCAACGCCTGTGGCTCGAAATGACCCGGCTCGAGGTGTACCTGCACCCCTTTGGCTCGGTGGTCACCAACGCGGCGGCTCATCAGCAATTTCTCTCTAAAATCGGGGCTAGCCCCACTGACCAGCCCCTCTGGCTGCTGGTGCGCCTGGGCTACAGTACCGAGCCGCCCCGCAGTTTGCGCCTCACTCCTAGCGACTTACTTCTATGAAAACCTCCTTGAAAACCTACCCCGTGCTGGCACTGGTGCGCCTGCTGGCCGCCTGGCGCCATCTGCTGGAATTGCGCCACAGCACGATGGTCCTGCTTTTTCTCCCTCACATGGAGGCGCTGCGCTGGAACATCGGCAAATGGAAGGCCCTAGCGGTGTTTGAAGCGGCGAGGCGGGGCACGCCGGCTTACCGTCAATTTCTGGCCAGCCAGGGGGCTATCGGGGTGCGGTTTAGGGGCCTTGTGCCCGACCTCAGCCTGGTGCCCATCATGGACAAGGAAAACTACGTGAAGCCCTACTCCATTGCGGCTCGCTGCCGCGGCGGGCGTGTGCCGGCCCAGGGCGTTATCATTGACGAGTCGTCGGGCAGCAGCGGCGTGCCCACCAACTGGGTGCGTGGCAAGGCCGAGCGCCTGGCCAACAAGCGCATGCTGGAGTTTGGGCTCACCCGGCTGGTAGGGCCGGGGCCGCATTTCGTAATCAATGCGTTTGCGATGGGGCCCTGGGCCACGGGCGTTAATATCACGATGGGCCTCACCGACGTGGCCATACTGAAATCGACCGGACCCGACGTGCCCAAAATCGCGGCCACGCTGCAGTTTTTCGGCCCTAGCCACCGCTACCTCATCCTGGGCTACCCGCCGTTTCTGAAGCTGTTGGTAGACACGGCGGGCCTCAATTGGACCGACTACGACGTATGCATGATTTACGGCGGCGAAGGCATCAGCGAGTTGATGCGAGGCTACCTGCTGGCCCACGGCATCCGGCGGGTGTATGGCTCGCTGGGGGCCAGCGACCTGGAGCTGAACATCGGGGCCGAAAACGACTTCACCATCGGGCTGCGCCGGGAGCTGCTGCGCCGGCCGGCGTTGGCTAGCCGGCTGCTCAAGTTTCCGGGCGCGGTGCCGGTAGTATTTCAGTTCAACCCCGCCGACTTTCACCTCGAAACCACACCCGAGGGCGAGCTGCTGGTCACGTTGTGCCGGCCCGACTACCTCTCACCCAAAATCCGGTACAACCTCCACGACCGCGCCCAGATTATTCGCTTTCCCGAGCTCAAGCGCCTGCTGCACAACTGCGGCCTGCGCCCCGAAGACCTGGCTCTCGAATATTCCGACCTGCCCATTTTGCTGCACTACGGCCGCGCCGACATGGCCGTGGCGTACTTCGGCTGCAAGGTGTCGCCGCCCGATGTGCAGGAAGCCCTGCTAGCCGTGCCCGAGCTGGCCGAGCGCGTCACATCCTTCACGCTTTTCACCAGCGAGGGCGCCCAGGCCGACAAGCAGCTGCGGGTGTGCTTCGAGCTGGCCGAGCGCCAGCCGCTGCACCTACGCCACGACGACACGCTCAATAACTTGTTCTTCAGCGAGCTACGCCGCATCAACCAGGACTTTCGCGAGTCGTGGCGCATGGTGCCCGCCGAGCAGCGGCCCCACATCGAGTTCTATCCCTTCCACACTGGTCCTTTTCAGGGTGAAGACATCCACATCAAGCGCCGGTATATTCAGGCGGCTTAGTACGACGCCATGTCAGGGCGAAACCTTATTAGCTAGGGTAACTAATCAGACCCTACAACGAAAAACGCCCGCCGCTTCCGAACAGGAAACGACGGGCGTTTTTTAAGCTTATGCAGGCGCTTAGTCCTCAGCTAGTTCCGCCTCGACACCAGCGCGGTCGGCGCCAGCGGGGGCATATACTTTAAGAGCGGCTTTGAGGTCCTTGCGGGCAATGTGAATGCGGTTTTTCACGGTGCCAATCGGAATTTGCAGCTTCTCGGCAATTTCGAGGTACTTGTAGCCGATGTAGTACATCATGAAGGGCGTGCGGTAGTCGGTGCCCAGGCTAGCGATGGCCTCGTTGATGTCACGCACCACAAAATCGGTGGTAGCGCCGTTGTGCGTGATGTAGTTCTCATCGGTGTTAAAGTACTGAAAGTACTCCGTCGAGTCGATGTTCGAGCTACGCTTGGTAATCTTGTTATAATTGTTAATGAAGGTGTTGCGCATGATGGTGTACAACCACGCCTTCAAGTTGGTACCCGCTTTAAACTTGTCCTTGTTGAGCAGCGCCTTCAGCAACGTTTCCTGAACCAGGTCTTTCGCGTCATCCGCATCGCGGGTGAGGTTCATGGCCACGGGGCGGAGCGAGGACGATATTTTCTGCACTTGGGAGGTGAATTCCAGAGAAGTCATATTGTAGAAGGGTTCGTAGCAGAATCTTAAACAAAGATAGACCACTAGTAGGAAATCCGGTTCGCTCCCCGGTTCTTTTCTCCACTTTAATGCCCTAGCCAGCTAGCCCCGCTAGGGCCTTCCCGTGTACGTACAACGGTAGCACGCAGTCGATGGTGGAGCTTTATTTTTCTATTAATTCCCCCTCAACTGGCTGATTAACAAACGGAATTAAATCACGAAACTCGTGCAGGCAGGCTAGCGGCAGGCAGCCGTCGGGCAGGCCAGTCGCCTGCACGGCCATCGACCCGAATAAAACCACCGCCGCCTTGGGGCATTGGGCCCGCAGCTCGTCGGCAAAGGCCTTGAGTTGGTTGCGCGCCGGCGCAGTTGTGAGCACGGTGGCCAGCACATTGGGCTTAAAGGCCTGCGCGGCCGCCACTACGTCGGCCAGCGGCAGGTTGGGGCCCAGGTATAGCACCTGCCGGCCGCGGGCGCGCAGGGCGTAATTCATGAACAGCAAGGACAGCTCCTGCCACTCGCCCTCTGGCAGAAAGAGTAGCCAGCGCGGCGCATCGGCCTGCGAGAGCGGAATGAGCGGCAGGGCATCAGCCGAGGCCATCAGCTCTTGGCGCAGTAGCTGGCCTACCAAGCGCTCCTGGGCTAGGCTGAGCGAGCCGGCCTTCCACGACACGGCCAGGCGCTGCAGCAGCGGGTAGCCTAGCCGCAACAGGGTTTCTTCGGTGCCCAGCTCCTCCACGGCTTGGTCAAACAGGCGGTGCAGGCCCGGCTCATCGAGGTCGAGCGTGGCGGCGAGCAGGGCGTTGAGGCGCGGGCCATCGGCGGGCTTCACCTCATTGCAGAGGGCTAGCGCGGCGGCCTGGCACTCCTCCTCGCTCAGGCGCACTACCTGCGAGATGCGCTGGCCGCGACTGCAGAGCGTAGCCACGTTGAGCAGCCGGCGCAGGTCGGCCTCGCCGTAGGTCCGGATATTTGTCGTAGTACGACTGGGTTTCAGCAGGTTGTAGCGCTGCTCCCAGATGCGAATGGTGTGCGCCTTCACGCCGGAAAGCTGCTCCAAATCGCTGATAGAATAATGAGCCACCGTGTTTTCTGTTGGAAAGGATAGACAAGATTCCCGCCGCAGACCGGGCAGCCTGCGGCGGGAGACGCATAATTTAATACTTATACCTAACTAAGTAACCTCAACACGTTTCCTGAACTTACTAATTCGGAAGCCCTTCAAATAGTTTGCCAGCCTAGGCCTGCGCGGGCGCACTCTGCGCCTTGCGGGCAGCCTGCTGGCGGGCTAGCCGCAGGTATTTGGGCGATACCCAGAGCAAGCCAAATTCTTCGGAATGGTCGCGGCCCTGCGTTTTGTGGTGCATTTTGTGGGCCATGTTGAGGGCTCGCAAATACACACTATCTGTTTTTTTCCAAAAAGGCAGCCGGCCGTGAATGAGGCCATCGTGCACAAAAAAATACACTGTGCCGTAGGCCGCAATGCCTACGCCCACCCAAAACCACCAGCGGGCGCCGTTCTCGCCGGTCATAAACAGCACCGCCGATAGTATTCCATAAATCACAAAAAACCAGTCGTTGCGCTCAAACGGGCGCGGGCTGGGCCGCACGTGGTGCGAGCGGTGCAGTACCCACAGCGGCCCGTGCTGCACGTATTTGTGCATAAACCACGCCCAAAACTCCATAAAGGCAAACGTGGCGAGGGTGACGGCGAGGGCAGAAAAAAGATTCATATACTAAGTCGTCTGTCATTGCGAGCGCAGCGCGGCAATCTTTCTTTGTCGCTAGGGGTACTAATCCAACGATTAAGGAAAGATTGCCGCGCTGCGCTCGCAATGACAAGAACTAGGTGACTGTGAGCTACCAGTCTATCTTCTCTTTGTTTAAGAACGCGGCGATGCCGCGGCGGCAGTCGTCGGAAGCGCGAGCGGCGGCGTTGCGCTCGGCGGCGTAGCGCAGGCCATCTTCCAGGGCCAGTTCGGGCAGGCGAGCGAGTATTTCCTTGGTGATTTCGATGCTGTGGCCCGAGTTTTCGCGGGCTAGCCGCAGGGCGTAGGTGCGCACGGTTTCGGCCAGCTTGTCTTTTTCGGCAATGAACGTAATCAGCCCGTAGTCAAGGGCTTGCTGCGCCGTAATGGTGTCGCCGCTTAGCAGCAGCTGTTTGGTGCGCGCCTCGCCAATGCGACGCAGCAAAAACACGCTCACCACAGCGGGCAGAAAGCCAATCTTGACCTCGGTGTAGCCAAACTTGGCTTCGGGCACGGCAAAGGTGATGTCGCACAAAGCGGCCAGGCCGCAGCCGCCGGCTAGGGCATGCCCCTGCACCTGCCCGATTACGAGCTTCTTACCAGTATAAATCTGGTGAAAAAGCTGCATGAGGTGCGTGCTGTCGGCCAGGTTTTCCTGGTACGTATTCTCTTGCAGCTCTTGCAGATACTTGAGGTCGGCCCCGGCGCAAAATACGTCGCCAGCGGCGCGCAGGATGATGACTTTCACGTTATCATCAGCCTCGGCCTGCTCGAAGGCTTGTTTGAGCTCCGTCACCACATTGGCACTGAGCGCATTGCGCTTGGCCGGGCGGTTGAGCGTGATGTAGGCCAGGCGGTCCTGCACTTCGTAGAGCAGAAAGCGCAGCGTGTCCAGTTCCGGGGTAGGGTAATCAGTCATAATAAATAAATACGGCAAAAGCCGCTGCCCAGATTAAACGGCCCAAGTTAGGGCGATATTTCAAAGACTCGCTGTGCTAGGGAGAATGGTTGCTTTCGGGTGGTGTTGGGCATGAAGTTACCGCAGAGGTGCGCGGAGGGAAAGCGCGGAGGTTCGCTGAGTCGTTCAGCGGCCCGCCGGCAGCGCGTAGGAAAAGGCACCCTGCTCGTTGACGTCCCAGGTACGGAAGCCGGCGGCGCCCAGGGCCGAGTCTTGCCGGGCCACATACCAGCGCTGACACGATGAGTCAAATATTACTTGCGCGCCGGTGCCAAAGTGCGCAGCCAGGGCATCGGGGTAGAGGTAGGCATTGCGGCGCAACACGATAATGTCGGCTTTGAAGGCCGGCACGGGGCTAGCCAGCCGGCGCAGGCTGCCACTCACAAAAGCCACCCGCAGGCCGCGCCACTGCGCCAGCACCAGCGGGGCGGGTGGGTAGCGGAAGGTTCGTTCGAGGCTGTCGGGCGGGGCCACCTGGCAGGCGGGCACACTGGCCCCGCACCAGCCCACACAGTAGCGCGGCTGGCGCACGCGGCGCAGTATCAGGCTGGGCTTGAGGCGATAGGTGCGCTCGGTTTCGGAGAGCGGCAGCGAGTCGGCCGTAACGAACTCGGGCGCGGTGCCCTGCCAGAAACCCACCACCGAGCGGCGCGGAATACTGTAGACCACAAACTCGCGCAGCGGCGCCACGGCCCGCGCTTCGGCCACGCGGCTGCCTGCGTAGAGGACTAGCAGCACCACGCACCAGCCCGCCCAGGCCAGCCGCCGCGACGCTAGAAACACGCAAACGGCTCCGATAAGCAGGTATACCAGCAGCGTTTGGGACTGGCTCAGGTGAATATTACCGATAACGGCGCCCGGCAGCAGCCGGCCAACGAGGAAAATGTATTCGTTGAAAAGCCAGATTAAGCCCTGGAACAACCAGCCGACCGCTTTCGGCAGATAGTCGAGCACAGCATTGGCGGCGGCCGGCAGGGCTAGACCGATAAAAGCCACTAGGCCTTTCGTCAGGAGCAAGACCACGCCCACGTACACGGCCACGCTCGAAATGGGCACCGCTATAAGATTGGACAGTAAAAAGCTGAACGGAAACTGATGGAAGTAATACAGCCCGAGCGGAAACGTGGCCACCTGCGCGGCCAGCGACAACGCCGTGAGCTGCCAGGTAGCGTCGGCGAGCCAGGCCAGGGCGCGCCACGCTTTTTGCGCGGCCGGGGCGTGCCAACTGCGCTGGCGGTCGAGCACCGCGTTGCGCACGTCGAGCCAGCGCACAATGCGCGGCTGCAGATACACAATGCTGAGCACAGCCAGAAAGGACAGCTGAAACCCCACGTCGCAGAGTAGATACGGGTTCCACAGCAGCAGGCAGAACGCCGCCGCGCTCAGCGTGTTAAATAAGCTACTCTGCCGCTCCCAGGCCTGCCCAATGATGACGAGCGTAAACATGACCGTAGCCCGCAGCACCGACGCCGAGAGGCCCGTGAGCAGCGCGTAGCTCCAGATGAGGGCTAGCCCGAGCCCGGCCGTGAGCAGCCGGCGCCGCAGCACCGAGCCCCCTAGCGGCACCCGCGCCAACAGCCACTGCAAGGCCGCAAACAGCAGCCCCACCTGCAAGCCGCTCACGGCCATGATGTGCGTGGTGCCGGTGTCGGCGTAGGCCTGCCGGGTATCGTGGTCGATGTCGTCTTTGAAGCCCAGCACCAGGGCCGTGCCCAGCGCGTACTCGCGCCGGCTGCGCACGTAGCGGCGCAACACCCCATCGAGCACGGCGGCCGTGCGCTGGCTAATGGCCACCGGCCAGCTCAAGGGCGCGTAGCCCAGCACCTTATACTGGCCCTGGTGCACAAACTGCGAATGGTAGACCTGGTGCGTTTCGAGGTAGCGGCGGTAGTCAAACTCGCCCAGGTTGGCAGGGCCCTTGCTCAACTCAGGCCGGCCCTGCACCAGCCACACCTCGCCGTAGCGCGGGGCCGGCACCGAGTCGGCGGTTTCGTGGCGCGGCAGGCTAATGCGAATGCCGCCGCTAGCCTGCTGCCAGCGCCCAGCCACCCGCACGGCCTGCACCCGCACCGTGGTGGCGAAGGTATTGGCCCGCACCACAGGCGATTCATCTACCGTGGCACGGTAAAACTCAATGCGCGGGGCCAGCGGGCCGATATGGTCGGGCCAGCGGCTTTCCGTCACGGCCTGGCTGCGGGCAAAGCCCAGCGCCGCCACGGCCAGCAGCCCCACCAGGCCCACGGCGTCGGTGGCAGCGGGGCTGGCCTGCCGCCGGCTCCACAGCCACCCTAGCAGGTAGGCCAGCACCAGCCCGGCCGCCCAGGGCGCGGCGCTGCCGGCCCACGCCTGTCCCAGATATAAGTAGCCCGCAATGCCCCCGATAAACGCCAGCGCCACGCGCAGAAAGGGAACCAACGACCATTGTAGCATACAGCAAAGATGACAGCAGAACAGTTATAGAATTCTACAATACTTAGTAGCTTATCTAAATATTTCCTGTGCACAAAAAAGCCCGTAGCGGAATGAGCTGCGGGCTTCTTCTTTCACTAACTCGTGGCCTATATTCTAACCTAGTACCATTTTGTAGTGCTGAATATCGCACTCCTCAAACATGTCGCCTTCCTTGCGGAAGCCGGTGCGCTCGTAGAGCGGAATGGCCCGCAGCTGCGCGTGCAGATACACCTGGGCCGCATCGGGGGCCTCGGCGCGCACGTCGGCCAGCACGCGGTGCACAAGGGCCCCGCCCACGCCGTGGTTGCGAAACTCGGGCAACACGGCAAAGCGCTCCAGCTTGACGCCGTTTTCGGTGGGGCGCCAGCGGGCGGCGCCGGCGGGCTGGCCATCTACGCGGGCCAGGTAGTGGCGGGTGGTGCGGGCGCGGTCGTGGGCGTCGTACTCGGCATCGGCGGGCACGTTCTGCTCGCCCACAAATACTTTTTCGCGGATGGTGAAGGCGGCGTCGAGGTCGCGCAGGTCGGTTACTTTTTCAACGGTGGTCATGGTTTTGGGCAGTCGGTAGCAATTCCTTACTTAGTCTATTCACAAAGAAAAGAACGTCCTGCTACGCTTGTCGAAGCATCTCTCCCGAACGACACCCTAGCGGCGTGGCAGAGACGCTTCGACAAGCGCAGCAGGACGTTCAATTTGAAACCTTTACGGCCTAAAGGCTATAGCGCCTGCTCGTGATTCACAGGCAGCTCGGCACTATCCGTTTCGGGGGCACGGTGGCCGTTGTGGCGCTCGTTGCCCTCGCGGCGCCGCTGCTTAAACTCGGCCTCGCGGCGCTGCTCAGCCACGTCAAACTTGTCGTAGGCCTGCACGATTTCTTTCACCAGGCGGTGGCGCACTACGTCGTCGGCGGTCATCTCGACAAAGCCGATGCCCTGCACATCGCGCAGAATATCAAGCGCCTGCATAAGGCCCGATTTCTGGCGGGTGGGCAAGTCAATCTGGCTGCGGTCGCCGTTCACCATCACCTTTGCGCTCGGGCCCATGCGGGTCAAGAACATCTTGATTTGCGAGGGCGTAGTGTTTTGGGCTTCGTCGAGCAGCACGAAGGCGTTGTTCAGTGTCCGGCCGCGCATGTAGGCGAGTGGGGCAATTTCGATAATCTTGTTTTCCTGGTAGAATTTCAGCTTTTCGGCCGGAATCATGTCTTCCAGGGCGTCGTAAATCGGGCGCAGGTAGGGGTCTACCTTCTCCTTCATATCGCCGGGCAGGAAGCCGAGGCTTTCGCCGGCCTCCACCACGGGGCGAGAGATGATGATTTTCTTAACTTCCTTATTCTTAAGGGCACGCACGGCCAGTGCTACCGAAATGTAGGTTTTGCCGGTGCCGGCAGGGCCTAGCGTAAACGTGAGGTCGTGCTTCATCACGGCGTCTACCAGCTTCTGCTGGTTGGGCGTTTTGGCCTTGATAACGCCGCCCTTGGCCCCGAATAGAATAACGTCGGGCGAGGCGGCCAGCACCCGGCCTTCGGCCTCTTCGGAAGTAGCTGACAGGTATTGATTTACATCACGGTCGGTGATGGCGCCATACTGGTGATAGTGCTCGATGAGCGAGCTCAGGATATCATTGACCCGCGAGATGACTTCACTAGGGCCTTGTACTTTGATTTCGTTGCCCCGGGACACGATTTTACTGCCCGGAAAAGCAGCCGCAATACGACGGATATTCTGGTTATCGGCCCCCAGGAAGTCTACCAGGGACACATTTTCGAGGGTGATGACTTTTTCGACCAAGCTAGGTGGGCAGTGGGAAAAGAAGAAAAAAGAAACGAATACGTACTGGCCTGCCCAAGTGGGCAGGCGGCTGGCATCATTTTTAGGAACATACCAGCCAGCTAAAAGCTCCCGGCCGACTACCGGGAAATCAGGCTACTTTTGCAGCCGCGCGGGCTAGCTAGCCCGCCAACTAAACAATACTACGAAGAACCTGGCAACTGCGGGCATGGGGGTACTGACACTGCTTACGGATTTTGGTTACCGCGACCACTATGTGGCCGCGCTCAAGGCCCGTTTGCTGCACCTGGCCCCCACGCTGCCGGTGATGGACCTCACCCACGGCGTTGAACCCTACAACATCGCGCACGCCGTGCACGTTCTCCGGGCCGTATTTCGTGACTTCCCAGCGGGCACTACGCACCTCATTACGGTGAGCGACTACGGCGCCAGCGCGGCCGGCGCCGTGGCCACGCCCGCCTGGCACGCTGCCGAGCACGAGGGCCACTACTTCGTGGCCGCCGACAATGGCCTGCTGCCGCTGCTCTGCGATGGCGTGCCGGCCCAGCTGGTGCGCCTCGAACCGCCGGCCGTGGCAGCCGGGCCGGCTAGCCCAGTCTTGGCCGCCGGCAACCTCCAGCCCGTGTCCCTGAACCCTACGCGCAACATTCTGGCGCCGGCCGCCGTGCGCCTGGCGCTGGGGCAGCCGCTGAGTAGCCTGGGCCAGCCCGTGAACGACTTGTACCTGCTCACTAACCGGCAAGTGCGCCTGCAGGACAACCGCATTACCGGCCACGTGGTGCACGTAGACCACTACGGCAACCTGATTACCAACATCTCGCGCGAGGCGGTGGAGGTGGTGGGCCGGGGCCGCGCGGCCACCGTGCACTTTGGCCGCGAAGTGGTTCGCGAGCTGCGCCCGCACTTTGCGGCGGCCCCGCCCGGCGAAATCGTGTGCACCTTCAACCCCCAGGGCTGCCTGTCGGTAGCCATCAACCAGGGGCACGCCAGCGAGCTGCTAGGCCTGTATTTCGACTCGCAGGTCGATGTACGCTTCGCAGAATGAGCTAAAGTGCGGCGCGGCCCGCTTTCTAATAGCCTCTACATAAAAAAGCCCGGCTGCAACGCTGCAACCGGGCTTTTTAAGTAACTAGGGCCTAGCTTACTGCTTGGGAGCAGCTGTCGAATCGGCCTTTACAGTAGCCGAGCTGTCGGCGGCCGAATTGGCTTCGCTGGGCACTACTACGGCAGTGTTTTCGGTAGTGGTTTCTTTGGGCTTGTCGCTGCAAGAAGCCAGGAAAGACAGGGCCGCTAGGGCCGGGGCGGCCAGCCAAAGGGCACGTGGAGCGTAACGCATAAGGAATACGGTAAATGATGAGGTAGAAGTTTTGGTATACGGGCAGGAGGCTAGCGGGTTGACCTCGTGCTCGCCACGGCTGGCCGCCAGGACCGTTATTTTGTCGCAAAACTCCCGCATCGTGCTTATTCGTATTGTCCGCCTGACCTTAGACCCCGCCCGCGTGGCCGATTTTCTGCACCTGTTCAGAGAGTCGGAAAACCGCATTCGGCAGCAGCCCGGCTGTCGCCACCTCGAGTTGTGGCAAGACGCCGACCAGCCCCACATTTACTGCACCTACAGCCACTGGGACGATGCCGCGGCCCTCGATGCCTACCGCCGCTCGGCGCTCTTTGGCGAGGTGTGGCCGGCCACCAAGCGCCTGCTGGCTAGCCCCGCCCAGGCGTTTTCGGTGGTGCGCGCCGCCGAGGGCGCCTAGTTTTTTACCGGCTTTTCTCAACCAATGGCCGGGGCCGCCTGTAGTGTCAGGTACCTACCCTAGCCCGCGTGCGGCCCTTTCTCATGCCCGACTCTTCCAATTACTTCGCGTTTTACGGCTTGCCCGAGGCGTTTTTGCTCGACGAAGCCGCCCTTAAGGCCAAGTACTACCAGCTCAGCCGCGAGCTGCACCCCGATTTTCACGCCCAGGACACGCCCGCGGCCCAGGCCGAGGCCCTGCGCCTGAGCACCCTCAACACCGACGCCTACCGCACCCTCGCCGACCCCGACCGGCGCATGGCCTACCTGCTAGCCCAGCACGGCCTGCTGGAGGAAGGCAGCGCCCAAAACCAGCTGCCGCCCGACTTCCTGATGGAAGTGATGGAGCTGAACGAGCAGCTGATGGAGTTGGAGTTTGAGCCCGACCCGGCGGCCACCGCCAAGCTGGCCGCCGAGGTAACGGCCCTGGCCGATACGCTCGATACTGGCATTCAACCCGTACTGGCTGGCTACGCGGGCCTGCCCGCCGACCACCGCCCGGCCGCGCTAGCCCAGGTAAAGACCTACTATTTAAAAAAGCGCTATCTGTTGCGGCTTCGGCAGCAGCTGGCTACCTTTGCGGCCCGCTCGTGAGTTACCGGCCGAGCGGAGTAGTTGCCTGGATGGCGGAACCGGTAGACGCGATGGTCTCAAACACCATTACCGCAAGGTGTGCCGGTTCGACTCCGGCTCCAGGTACTAGGAAGTAGTAAAAAGGCCCTTTCTCCTGCGTGAGAAAGGGCCTTTTGGTTTTAGGCTGCCTCATTGCTGGCTAGATGAGGCCCGCCGCCTGAGTATCTCCTAGCCTCCCCTACTGCATACAAAAAAGCCCGACCAACAGGCGGGGCTTTTTTGTGTGCAGTAGCAACAGTATTTTCATCCTAGCCCAAGTATCACTGGGCCGGTAGATATGCCACAGATTTGTGCTTGCACAGGTCCTTTAGGTCTATACAACCTCGGGATTTTGAGAAACTGGGTCTAAAACATCCTTCGTATTAGAGTAAAATTTCTCTATTATCTTCTCAGCAATGCCATCTACTTCATTAACGTATTCATCGCCAGTATTGTATTTAGAAATCACTTCACGCCGAGCTATACTCGTCCGGTACGCAGGGTCATCTGATGCATAAACAGTCCATTGGTTTAATTGCATAGAAATTAAGTATTCAGCGTAATCCTGCTTTACTTTCCTGATGCCAAGAATTACGCGTTCTCTTGTCATCAATAAACTCATTGGTAGTTACTTGCATCAACCCTAACGTGTGAGGTTTTTTATTATAAAGTAACTCACATTCTCAACTGCACGAACAAGCCTGGACCTGTTAAAATTTTCATAAATAATAATCGCGTAGATAATTGTCTTCAAAATATCGTTATCAACTTGACTATCTATAATTTTTCCATATTTCGTTTTAAACAAAATATATTTTTTAAAAATATATCTAGACTTTCTTTTTTCAGCCCCTTTAACTGAGACATCTAAGTCATTAATGATTTTATAAACAAACAGTATTATTATAATCCACATTTCATTAGCAAGATTGGAAAAATCAGGCAATAGATTTTTCTTACTGCTTATAAATTTGTCGTAAAAAAAGTATGAAAGGAATATTATTGATAGAGAATAGATAATCTGCCTTCCCCAATTTAAAAGGCTCAATCTTCCCTCTACTGCGTTAATGATGTATCTAAAAATTAGATAATAAATACTAACGAGATAAAACTTAAACACAAAAGAATCAAGTTTAAAATAGTATAATACTCTTGATATGATTATTAAATAAACAATTGGTGTAGCAACTCTCAGTGCAAAAGTGAATGCCAGTTTTGAATCATCTTTAGCAAGGAGGCTGATTGGCACATAACCTATTGAATAGGTATTACTACCTATAAAGTTTATTATTAAAAAAAAGGCCTATTGCCAGAAGAAATTGCACTTCGCCCACACCGCTCTGCCATGATGCTATTATACTATTCACAATTTTGCAAATCTCTTTAGTGATATTTATGACGCGCCCGCTTCTCCGCCTCGGCCGTAGACATGCCCTTGAGTTGGTTAGGCAACACAGCTAGGAAAAGTACAGGTAACAGCGCTTTATACCCGCAAGTAAATGCCTCTTTCTCAGAAAGCCAGCAGCTTTATAAAAATCCCTTAGAGTTGATATAAAACCTTGCTGGCTTTACAAAAAGCCGCCCCCTACCCAATCCAGTAGCCCCAGCGCCAGCAGGCACCAGAAGGCCTAGCGGGCGCCCAGGGCCTTTCAGGTTATCCGCTAGGGCACCTGCTCTATGCGGGCGGCGAAACCGCCGTCGGGCACCATGGTCAGGGTGATGGCTTCACCGGCTTGCAGGGGCTGCACGAGGCGCTTGAAGTCCATGGCCTGCACGTCGGCATTGACGCCATCCTTGATTAAAGTCAGTTGGTAGTGCTTGCCCTTGTCCAGAAAGTCAGTTCGCAGCGTCACTTCATGAGCCTTTTCGGCAGTCATGCCGCCCACAAACCACGTGGTGCCCTTGCGCTTGGCCGTGACGATGTAGTCACCCACGGCTGCTTCCAGCACGCGGGTTTCGTTCCAGGTTCCGGGCACGGCGGTGATGAAGGACGTGGTTTCGGGCTCGCGCAGGTAGTTGAAGGGGTTGTCGGCCAGCATCTGCAAGCCGCTGGTAAACACGAGGTACATGGCCAGCTGGTGGCCGCGGGTGCCGATGCTCATCGTGTTCACCCAGTTGGGGCGGTAGTCTTTGGGGTGGGCCGAGCGCATGGCGCCGGGCGTGTAGTCCATGGGACCTACCGCGTTGCGCAGAAACGGCAGAAACAGGTTGTTTTTGGGAGTGGCCAGGCCCCCACCGATGTTCTGCTCCATGCCTATCACGCCTTCGTAGGACAGCACATTGGGGTACGCCACTTCTAAGCCGGCGGGCTTGAAGGCGCCGTGAAAATCGACCAGCAAATGGTGCTGGGCCGCCTGCCGGGCTACGCGGGTGTAATAGTTGACCATCCACTGGTCGCTGCGGTCCATGAAATCGATTTTCATGCCCGCGATGCCCCACTTTTCCAGCGTTTCAAACACGCTCGGGTTGTTTTCCACGGCTAGCCAGGTAAACCACAGCAGAATCCGGACGTTCTTGCTTTTGGCGTAGGCAATGAGCTCCTGCAGGTTGATGGTGGGGTTGGGCTCAAAGGGGTTAAGCGTCGTTTTGGCCCAGCCCTCGTCCATGAGGATGTAGGGAATGCCGAACCGGGACGCAAAGTCGATGTAGTACTTGTAGGTGTCCTGGTTGTAGCCCGACTTAAAATCGACCCCGTACACGTAAGCGTTGTGCCACCACTCCCAGGTCACCTGCCCGGGCTTAATCCAGCTGGTTTCTGTCAGCTGGTTGGGGGTGCTCAGCTTGTAAGCCATCTGGTTGGCGGCCAGCTGGGTATCGTGTACCGTAATGACCAGGAAGCGCCACGGAAACGAGCGCCGGCCCGCCGTTTTGGCCAGGTACGGCGCTTCGCGCACAATCTTGACGCTGCGGTCGCCATCGGGGCCAACCTGCACGGGCGCCTTCGGAAACGTGGCCGCGACGGTTTGCCCATCCACGGCTTTCACAAACAGGCCGGGGTAGTCGTAGAGGTCGGCTTCCGAAAATAGCACTTTAAGCTTGGGCGTGGCAAAGAGCATCGGCAGCACACTCATTTTCTCGCGGCTCACGGCCTGCAAGGGCTGGCGCTGGTACAGGATTTCGTAGGCCGTTTTGAAGCTGCCCGTTTCGAGGTAGGCCGTTTCGACGGGGCTAGCGAAGTGCAGGTGCACGTCTTCGCTGCTGACTTCCACCGAGTCGGGCTTGTTGGTGATGAACCGGTAGGCCACCCCGTCGTTGTAGGCCCGAAACTCGACGCTGAAATCGTTTTTAAACTCCAGCTTCAGCAGGTTGTAGGTGTTGTGGACGGTACTATTCGCAAAGGCCACTACGGGCTGCGAAGTGGCGTTCACTGCCGAAACCGACTTTTTGCGCAACTGCGGCTGCTCGCCCAGGCGCTGGCTAGCCAGGTTAAGCTGCAGGAAAGCATCTTGCAGCAGCGGGGTGCCGGCCAACGCCACCGAATAGCTGATTTTCTCCTTCAGCTCGACGGCCACGCTAATGCGCTTATCGGGGGAAAGCAACGTAATGGGCGCCCCTAGCAAGCGGGCCGTGAGCAACAAACATCCAGCGGTGAGGCAGAGTATTCTTGGCATGAGGTCAGCGTTGTAGGGCAGGCTCCTTGTAGGGCAGAAAGGTAGGGCGCGCAGGGGCTACGCCGAACGCGCCAAGCACCTTAGTAGTCGGAAGGCGCCACGCCGGGCTTAGTGGCGCTACCTTCGAACTATTCGTTTAGCTGCTTCTTATGTCCTTGCTCACCTCGCGGTGGCCGCTTTATGCGGCCCTGGGCCTCGCAGGCCTGCTTAGCCTCGGCTGGTTGCGGCCATCGCCCTCGGCCAGCCTGGCCGCGCGCCCGGCCTTCGCCTCCAGTCGGCCCAATACCCTGACGGCCGCCGAGCGGCGTGCCGGCTGGCAGCTGCTCTTCGATGGCCGCACCACCCAGGGCTGGCGCAGCGCGAAAGGCCCCGAGTTTCCGACCCACGGCTGGCGGGTGGCCGACGGCACCCTGACAACCCTGGCGGCCGACGGCAAAGAGTCGGCCAATGGCGGCGATATCATCACGCGGGAGATGTACAGCGCCTTTGACTTTTCGTTTGAGTTTCAGCTCACGCCGGGGGCCAATAGCGGGCTCATCTACTTCGTGACGCTGGCCGAGCAAACGCCCGGCTCGCCCATTGGCCTCGAATACCAGCTGCTCGACGATGCCCGCCACCCCGATGCCCAGCTAGGCCACAACGGCAACCGCACGCTCGCCTCGCTCTACGACCTGATTCCGGCCGTCAAGCCCGCCGCCTGCCAGCGCCCCATCGGCGCCTGGAACGTGGGACGGGTGGTGGTTTACCCCAACAACCACGTCGAGCACTACCTCAATGGCGTAAAAGTGCTGGAATACGACCGCGGCTCGGCGGCTTTCCGCAGCCTGGTGGCCGGCAGCAAATACCACGTGTGGCCCGGCTTTGGCGAGGCGCCGGCGGGGCACTTACTCTTGCAAGACCACGGCTTCCAGGTATCCTTCCGCAGCTTAAAGATTCGCCCGCTGCGCTAGCCAGCTCGGCGGGCTGCAAAGGGGCTTTTGCGCTGCTGGCCGGGGTAAAAGAAAAGGGCGTCTGCCTGGTTAGCAGCGCATTTAGCCGATAAATGCGCGCAGCGCGGCCACCACCTCAAACGGCGCACTCAGGTGCGGGCAGTGGCCGGTGGTTTGCAGCGTCACCAGCTGAGCCTGCGGCAGGTGGGCCAGCATGTAGGCACTTACCTCTTCGGGCACGGCTACGTCTTCCGAGCACTGGAGCAGCAGCGTGGGCAGGTGCAGGCGCGACAAGTCGGCCCGGTTGTCGGCCAGAAAGCCAATGCGGGCAAACTGCTTAGCAATGGTGGGGTCGGCCTGGCAGAAATAGCCCGCCAATTCGTACCCTAGAGAAGCCGGCTGCCCGGGGCCAATGAGCAGGGTGGCGAAGGTGGTAGCCCAGCTCTGGTAGTTGCGGTCCATCTCGTCGAGCAGGGCGAGCAGGTCGGCGCGCTCGAAGCCGCCGTGGTAAGCCGGCTCGTTGAGGTAGTGGGGCGTAGCCGCCAGCAGCACTACTTTGGAAAAATGCTGCGGCGCCTGCACGGCAGCCAGCAGCCCAATCATCGCCCCAATGGAATGCCCCACTACCACGGCATCGTGCAGGTCGAGGGCCTGGCAAATGGCCACTACATCCCCGGCATAGCTCGCCAGGGTGGCGTACTGCTGGGCATCGTAGGCGCTTACGTCGGAGCCGCCGGTGCCCATCTGGTCGAAGAAGACAAGCTGGTAGTGCCTGGCCAGGGCGGGGGTGAGATAATTCCAGATATGCTGGTTGCAATTGAACCCATTGCAGAAGAGTACCGGCGGCTTCTTCTCACCGATGACATTGACGTGTAGCCGCTTTAATACCGATATCGCCGAGCTTGGCGTCGAACTTGATTTTTCCACGTTTTCCATTGCGGTGTTTGCTAAATCAGTTTCTGCCCAAACCAGATATACATAACGATATTAGCAAGGTATTGGTTACTGGCTATCAGCTTGCTACAAAAAGTCCCCTGCTTTTCAGCTAAGCAAGGCATCCTCTACGGCAGCAAGCCCAAGCAGCTGACCAGTAGCATTTATCCCGGAATGCTTTCACAAGTCGACACCAGTTCTTTGGGTAGCGACCTTGCCTAATTCTACGCTGCCTTCCTATCGGGCAGGGCGAAGAGCTGGCCCGCAGCGGCGTGCAGGCACCGACTGCTAGCCCTATTGCCAGCCCGTCACTACTGCATCAGGCGAATACCAGCCGCGCATGATGTTCTTTTGATGCCCAGATAGCCAATATTTCCATCCTTCTTCCCCTGCTTCCACTCGCTATGCGGCTAAAATTCCCCTCCGCGCTGCTCGTTGCCCTGGCTCTGGCTAGCCCCGCCGCGGCCCAAACCCCTAGCCTGAGCCTAGTGCCGCTGCCGCGCAGCGTGCAAACTTCGGCCGGCATCTACGCGCTGCCCGCCAAAGTCAGCATCTACGCCGGCACCGCCGATGCGCGCAACGTGGCCGAGCTATTGCGCGAGCAGCTGGCGGCGCTGGGCCGCACGGCTACGCTCACCAGCAGCGCCGCCGCGGCTCAGATTCGGCTAGGGCCCGCGCCGGCCGGCACCAGCCCCGAAGCCTACCAGCTGACGGTAGACAAGGGCGGGGTGCGCATTGCGGCGGCCAGTGGCGCGGGCCTGTTTTACGGCGCCCAGACGCTGTTGCAGCTGCTGCCCGCCAAGGCCACGGCGGGCGCGGTGCGGGTACCGTTCGTGCGCATCCAGGACCAGCCGGCCTTTGGCTGGCGCGGCGGGCACCTCGACGTGAGCCGGCACTTCTTTTCGGTGGCGTTTATCAAAAAATACATCGACCTGCTGGCCGCCTACAAGCTCAATACCTTTCACTGGCACCTGACCGACGACCAGGGCTGGCGCCTCGAAATCAAGAAATACCCTAAGCTGACCGAAATCAGCGCCTACCGGCCCGAAACCATTATAGGTGCCCAGCAGCAACTAAAAAAAGAAGACTTTAAATTCGACGGCACGCCCTACGGCGGCTACTACACCCAGGAGCAGGTGCGGGAAGTGGTGGCCTACGCCAAGCGCCGCTACGTCACCATTGTGCCGGAGATTGAGATGCCGGGCCACTCGGTGGCCATCCTGGCGGCCTACCCCGAGCTGGCCTGCCGCCCCGGCCCCTACACCGCCTGGACCATGTGGGGCGTAAATGAGGACATTGTGTGCCCTAGCGAGGCCACCATCACGTTTTTTGAGAATGTGCTGGCCGAGGTGAGCCAGCTGTTTCCGGGCCGCTACGTGCACATAGGGGGCGACGAAGCCCCTAAAACGCGCTGGAAGGAAAGCCCGCTGGTGCAGGAGCTTATGAAAAAGGAAGGCTTCACCGACGTGGAGCAGGTGCAGGGCTGGTTCAACCGCCGCATCGAGAAGTACCTGGCCAGCAAGGGCAAGAAGCTCATCGGCTGGGATGAGATACTGGAAGGCGGCATCTCGCCCGGCGCCACCGTGATGAGCTGGCGCGGCGAGAAAGGCGGCATCGAAGCGGCCAAGCAAGACCACGACGTGGTGATGACGCCCACCACCTACGTGTACCTCGACTACGGCCAGAACCCGCAGCCCCACAGCCCCTACGAGCCCCTGATGATAGGTGGCTACCTGCCCCTGACCAAGGTATACAGCTATAACCCGCTGCCCGCCGAGCTCACCGCCGCGCAGCAGCGCCACATCCTGGGCGTGCAGGCCAACCTGTGGACCGAGTACGTCACGACTCCCGAAAAGGCTGATTACATGCTCTTTCCACGCATGCTGGCCGTGTCGGAAGTAGCCTGGACGCCCGCCGCCCAGCGCAGCTACGCCGACTTTGCGCCCCGCCTGGGCCAGCAATACGCCCGCCTCGACGCCAAGAAAGTGAACTACCGGGTGCCCGAGCCGCTAGGCCTCGACAGCACCAGCCAGGTGGTGCAGGGCGGCAAAGCCGTGTTCACGCTGCGCTCGGCGGTGCCCGGCGCCCATATCCACTACACGCTCGACGGCAAGCTGCCCGACGAAACCACCGACCGCTACACCAAGCCGCTGGCCGTGCCCACCGGCCGCCGCCTCACGGTGCGGGCCGTGGCCATCGCGCCCAACGGCCGCCACAGCGCGCCAGTGGAGGTGCTGGTGAAGTAGCCAGATACCATTGGGGTGAGTAACTAAAGAGCGTCCTGCGGAGCTTGTCGAAGCCTCTCTTACAAACGATGCCCTAGCGGCGCGGGAGAAGTGCTTCGACGAGCGCAGCAGGACGCTCTTTTGAGGGTCATAGCTGGCTGGTCTTCGGCTCCTACTCCGTAGCCGTGCTCCGGCGCTGCACCAGCTCCGAATCTAGCACCACGCTCTGGCTGGGCAGCACGGCGCGCTTTTTCTCCACAGCTTGCAGCAGGATGCGGGCGGCCTCGTAGCCGATATCGTGGGCGGGCTGGGTAATGGTGGTGAGCGGCGGGTCGAAAAGCGAGACGCTTTCGAGGTTGGAAAAGCCCACTATTTTGATGTCTTCCGGGATGCGGCGGCCTAGCTGCTGGCAGGCGTGGTAGGTGCCCACGGCCAGGCGCTCGACCGAGGCAAAAATGCCATCGATGTCGGGGCGGCTACGCAGCAGCTCCTCAATGAGCTGCACGTTGCGCTGGTTGTCTATGGTGCCGGCGAGCACGAGGTCGGGGTCGTAGGGACGGCCGTGGGCCGCCAGGGCATCGAGGTAGCCCTGGTGGCGGTTGTGCCCGATAGATAGGCTATTGGAAATCAACAGATGTGCAATGTGCTGGCAGCCGGCTTCGAGCAGGTGCTCAGTGGCCCGGTAGCCGCTCTCATAGTCGTTGGTAGTAACCCTGGCGGTGGCAATTTCGGTGCGCACGCGGTCGAAAAACACCAGCGGAATATTGGCGTCTTGGAGGCTTTCGAGGTGGGCAATATCCTCGGTGCCACTAGCTACCGACAGCAGAATACCATCGACGCGTCCGCCCTTGAGGTGCTGAATAATAGCCGCTTCGCGCGCATAATCGTCGTGGGTGAGGTAGATGAGCACGTGGTAGCCACTTTGGCGGGCGGCCTCCTCAATGCCGTTGATGGCGAGGGCAAAGAAGTGGTTGGTAACCTTCGGGATGACCACGCCGATGGTTTTGCTCTGGTTGCGGCGCAGGCTGCTGGCGTAGGCGTTGGGCTCGTAGCGGAGCTCGGCGGCCAGGGCGCGCACCCGCTCCTTGGTGGCGGCCGATACTTCGTGGCTGTCTTGCAGGGCGCGCGAAACCGTGGCGATAGACAAACCCAGCTCCTCAGCCAAATGCTTGAGGTTCACATTTTTCATGGCAACAGCAACAGGTAGAAAGCAACAAGAGCGCAGCAACGCGGGCGTAGGTAAGCCGGCCATTATTGCCGAGCAAATTAAACACCTACCCTAGCCACCCTGGCCTGGCAGCCCCGGCTATCGGAAACGTTTACGTAAATAAACCCCATCCGGAAGCCGGAACAAGCTGGCAACAGGCTGTACTTCGCAGAGCAGACTGCCGCCGTGGCCCGACCAGAACGCCGACACTTATTCCACTCTTACTGCAGCTGCTTGTCATTGCGAGGGCCGGGCAATGGCGGTCGGCGCGCGCTCACTCTCCTTTTCCCACCTATGCTTTTCCGCTCTTGGCACAGCCTGTTGGCTGCCCTGCTGCTAGCCCTGTCTTTTGGCCCCAGCGTCCAGGCCCAGTCGGGCCTCATCCAGAATGCGGCGGCCCGCCGTGTGCTCAGCCTCAACGGCAGCTGGAATTACATCATCGACCCCTACGAAAACGGTTTCTATGACTACCGCCGCGAAGCCTTCGACCAGTCGAAATCGGGCAAGGGTGGCTACTACGACAACCAGAAGCCCAGCAACGCGCAGGAGCCCGAGCTGATTGAGTACGACTTCGACCACTCGGCCGCCCTGCAAGTGCCCGGCGACTGGAACTCGCAAGACCCCAAGCTCTTGTATTACGAAGGCACCATCTGGTATAAGCGCAATTTCAAGCTGACGCCCACGGCCGGCAAGCGGTATTTCCTGTATTTCGGGGCCATCAACTACGAGGCGCACATCTACCTCAATGGCAAGAAGCTGGGCATGCACCGCGGTGGCTTCACGCCCATTCAATTTGAGGTGACGGGCAAACTGGACCCTAGCGGCGACAATTTCGTGGTGGTGAAGGCCGACAACACCCGCCACGCCGACGCCGTGCCAACCATCAACACCGATTGGTGGAACTACGGCGGTATCACCCGCGACGTGTTCATCGCCGAGGCGCCCGGCACCTTCATCAAGGACTACAAGGTGCAGCTCGCCAAAAACGACCCTAGCACCCTTATGGGCTACGTGCAACTGAATGGCGCCGGCCGCGCCGGCCAGACCGTAACGCTGAACATCGCCGAAGCCGGCCTCAAGCAAACCCTAAAAACGGACACGGCCGGCCGCGCCACCTTCCGCTTCCCGGCCAAGAAGCTGAGCTTGTGGTCGCCCCAAAACCCCAGGCGCTACGTCGTGAGCCTGGCCAGCGGCAGCGACGTGGTGCAGGACAAGATTGGCTTCCGCACCATCCAGACCAAAGGCCAGGACATCTTGCTGAATGGCAAATCGACGTTCCTGCGCGGCATTTCCATTCACGATGAAAACCCACTCATCCCGGGCCGGGCCCGCGGCGAGGGCGACCTGCGCATGCTGCTCACCTGGGCCAAAGAGCTGGGCTGCAACTACGTGCGGCTAGCCCACTACCCGCACAACGAAATCATGCTGCGGCTAGCCGACGAGATGGGCCTGCTGGTGTGGGCCGAAGTGCCGGTGTACTGGACTATCGCCTGGGAAAATGCCGCTACCTACCAAAACGCCGAAGCCCAGCTCTCCGACCTCATTTCGATGGGTAAAAACCGGGCGAGCATCGTGGTGTGGTCGGTGGGCAACGAAACGCCGCTCGGCGACCCGCGCCTGAAATTCATGACCAGCCTCGTGAAAAAAGCCCGCTCGCTGGACGACACCCGCCTCGTGGCCGCCGCCCTAGAAGTGCACCGCACGCCCGACGACGTGATGCACGTGGATGACCCCCTGGGCGAGTACCTCGACCTGACCAGCTTCAACGAGTACGCCGGCTGGTACTGGGGCGGCGCGCCGAGCGAAATCACGAAATACAAATTCGATATCAAGTACAACAAGCCGGTGATGATTAGCGAGTTTGGCGGCGATGCCCTGGCCGGCTACCACGGCGACGCCAACACCCGCTGGAGCGAGGAATACCAGGAGGCGCTCTACGTAAACCAGCTCAAGATGCTGGGCACCATCCCCGGCCTGCGCGGCATGACGCCCTGGATTCTGACCGACTTCCGCGCCACCCGCCGCCAGCACCCGGTTTATCAGAATGGCTTTAACCGCAAGGGCTTGATTTCGAACACCGGCACGAAGAAAAAG
This sequence comes from Hymenobacter sp. BT559, assembly GCF_017571525.1. Taxonomy (GTDB): domain Bacteria; phylum Bacteroidota; class Bacteroidia; order Cytophagales; family Hymenobacteraceae; genus Hymenobacter; species Hymenobacter ginsengisoli. The sequence goes on from NZ_JAGETY010000002.1 coordinate 256,916, forward strand.
GCTTTCTACGTGCTGCAGGAATACTACCGTCAGCAGGCCGTCAAATACGGCGAAAAATGAGCATGGCGGGCGATTGAAAAATACTACATTACCTCAGTATCCATGTCTTCCCTGACGCAATTTTCCTTACGGGATAAAGTCATTGTTATCACCGGCGCTACCGGCGTGCTAGGGGCCTCCATGGCGCTGGCCGTGGCCGAAGCGGGCGCCAAAGTAGTGGTGATGGGCCGCGACGCCGCGCGGGCCGAGGCGCGGGCCAGCGCCATTCGGGCGGCGGGCGGCGAGGCGCTCGTCATCCTCGCCGATGTGCTCGACACTGCCCAGCTTGAAGCCGCCCGCGACCAGATACTCGCTACCTGGGGCCGCATCGACGGGCTGGTGAACGCGGCCGGCGGCAACATGCCCGGCGCCACCGTGAGCCCTAGCCAGGATTTATTCGACGTGAGCATCGCCGACACGCGCCGGGCCGTGGACCTCAACCTGTTTGGCACCGTCATTCCGACCACCGTTTTTGGGCGCGTGATGGCCAGCCAGGGCCGTGGCTCCATCATCAATATCTCCTCCATCACGGCGCAGCGGCCACTTACGCGGGTGCTCGGCTATACGCTGGCCAAGAGCGCGATAGAATCCTACACGCAGTGGATGGCCGTGGAGCTGGGCCAGCGCTACGGCGGCAAAATCCGCATGAATGCCATCGCGCCCGGCGTCTTTCTCACCGAGCAAAACCGCTCTCTCATGCTCGAAGCCGACGGCGCCCTCACCGACCGCGCCCGCAAGTTTATCGCCAACACGCCCTTTCAGCGCTTCGGCGAACCCGAGGAGCTGACCGGCACGCTCATCTACCTGCTCAGCGATGCCTCTCGCTTCGTAACCGGCGAAACGGTGCTGGTCGATGGCGGCTTCAATGCCTATAGTGGCGTGTGAGCCAGTGCTTTTCTTGCCTTCAACTCGCTTACTCTTCAGCTGTCCTTGCGAGCGCAGCGCGGCAAGGACAGTTTTTTACTAACTGACTAAAAAATGGCTCTTCTCCAAAGCTGGCGCTGGTTTGGCCCTAGCGACCCCGTAAGCCTGGCCGACATTCGGCAAGCCGGCGCGACCGACGTAGTATCAGCCCTGCACCACATTCCGAACGGGGAGGTGTGGCCGGTGGCTGAAATTCAAGCGCGCCAGGCGCTCATTGCCGAGGCTGGCCTGACCTGGAGCGTGGTCGAAAGCGTGCCGGTGCACGAGAATATCAAAACCCGCACCGGCAGCTTTCAACAATACATTGCTAATTATCAACAGTCTATTCGCAACCTGGCGGCCTGCGGCATCTACACGGTCACCTACAATTTCATGCCCGTGCTCGACTGGACACGCACCGACCTAGCGTTTCCGGTAGCCGATGGCTCGCGGGCGCTGCGCTTCGAAAAGGCGGCCTTCGTGGCCTTCGACACGCTGCTGCTGCGCCGCCCAGCCGCGGCGCACGACTACTCGGCCGATGAGCTGGTCCGCGCCCAAACGCGCTTTGCCCAGATGAGCGACGACCAGCGCCAACTACTGCAGCGCAACATCATTGCGGGGCTGCCGGGCAGCGAGGAAAGCTTCACGCTAGGCCAGTTTCAGGCAGCACTAGATGCCTACGAGGGAATCGACGCAGAGAAATTGCGCCAGCACCTTATCCTGTTTTTGCAGGAAATAGTGCCGGTGTGTGAGGAAGTGGGCGTGAACCTGGCCATTCACCCCGACGACCCGCCCTACCCTATTTTGGGGCTGCCGCGCGTGGTGAGCACTGCCGATGATGTAGCCGCGCTGGCCGAGGCGGTGCCGTCGCTGCGCAATGGCTTGTGTTTCTGCACCGGCTCATTTGGGGTGCTGGCTGATAACGACCTGCCGGCCATGGTGCAGCAGTTTGCCGAGCGCATTCACTTTATTCACCTGCGCAGCACCCAGCGCGATGCCGAGGGCAACTTCTACGAAGCCAACCACTTGGAAGGCGACGTGGATATGCCCGCCGTGATGCGCGAGCTTATCCAGATAATGCGCCAGCGCCAGGTGCGCCTACCCATGCGCCCCGACCACGGCCACCAGATGCTCGACGACCTCCATAAAAAAACCAACCCCGGCTACTCGGCCATCGGCCGCTTGCGGGGGCTAGCGGAATTGCGGGGGTTGGAGCTGGGCATCAGCCGCAGCTTGAGGGCTAACTAAACACCAACTAGCTTTCGATTAATCATTTAGCAACTAAAAACGTCTGTCAGGCTGAGCTTGCTCAGCCTGACAGACGTTTTTAGTTAGGCGTTAGGCCACCTTTACTTGCCCACCGGCTTGAAGCTGATGGCCGCGCCGCCGCCCGCCGCCAGCTTCAGCACGAGGGCCGACTTGCTGGTGACGACCTGCTTAGTAATCTGGTAGCTAGCGGGGTTTTTCTGCCAGTCAGCACCTTTGCCATCGGCGTAGATAGTGGCTTCGTAGCGCTGGCCGGGGGTGAGGAAGTCGAGCTTGACGGGCTGCTGGCGGGCGTTTTCGTCGGTGATGCTGCCCAGGTACCACTCGTCTTTGCCCTTGGCGCGGCGCACCGTCGTGATATAGTCGCCGGGCTCGGCGGCCAGGATGCGGGTGTCGTCCCAATCAACGGGCACGTCTTCAATGAATTTGAAGGCGTCGAGGTAGGCGTTGTAGTTTTCGGGTAGGTCGGCGGCCATTTGCAGGGGCGAGTACAAGGTCACGTACAGGGCCAGCTGCTTGGCTAGGGTGGTGTGCACGCGGCGCTTGCCGGTGGGCTCGTAGTTGGTGAGCTTGAAGATGCCGGGCGTGTAGTCCATCGGCCCGCCCATGAAGCGGGTGAAGGGCAGTATCGTCTCGTGCTCGGGCGCGTTGCCTTCGCTGAAGGCGTTGAACTCGTTGCCGCGGGCCGCCTCGCAGGCTAGCCAGTTGGGGTAGGTGCGCTGCAAGCCGGTGGGCCGCACCGACTCGTGCATATCGACCATAATGTGGCTAGCGGCCGTTTTTTGGGCCGTGCGCACGTAGTGGTTCACCATCCACTGGCCGTCGTGGTGCTCGCCGCGCGGGATGATTTTGCCCACGTAGCCGGTCTTCACCGAGGTGTAGCCGTGGTCGTTCATGAACTTGTAGGCGTCCTCCTGGCGGCGCTCGTAGTTGGTGGCCGAGCCGCTGGTTTCGTGGTGCATGATGATATTTACCCCCCTAGCGGCGGCGTAGGTGCGCAGCTCATCCACCGCAAAATCGGGGTAGGGCGTCACGAAGTCAAACACCTCTTCCTTCCAGTTATTGACCCAGTCTTCCCAGCCCACGTTCCAGCCCTCGACCAGCACGCCGGGGATGTGGTGGGCGGCCGCGAAGTCGATGTAACGCTTCACGTTGGCGGTGTTGGCGCCGTGGCGGCCGTTGGGCTTGAGCTTGTTCCAGTCGGTGCCGGCTAGCTTGATATTGGAGGTGTCGGCGTAGTTCCAGCCGGCCTTACCGGTTTGCATCTCCCACCACACACCCACAAATTTCTGGGGCTTAATCCAGCTTGGGTCAGCGATGGTACTGGGCTCGTTGAGATTGAGAATGAGCTTGCTGGCTAGCACGGCGGGGGCATTGTCGGCCACTACCACCGTGCGCCAGGGCGTGTGCTCGGGCGCTTGCAAGTAGGCCATATTCCCCACAGCATCGGGTACCAGCTCGCTGCTCAGGCCAATCGTTTTGGTGTCTACGTGCAGCATCATGGCCGGGTAGTTGACCAGCGCCGCCTCGTGAATGTTGACGTACAGCCCGTTATCGGCCTTGAGCATGAGCGGCGTTTGCACCCGCTGGGGGGCGGCGCGCTCCTGAATGGGCTCGATGGGCGTGGTGTTCACGGCGCTCAGCCGCGAGGTGGTGTAGGCATACTCGTTGGAGTCGAAATCGCCCGGAATCCAGAATGCTTTGTGGTCGGCGGGCAGGTTGAACTCGGTGCGCTCGCCGCTCACCACGAAGTAGGTGAAGCCCGCCTGCTGCGGCCACTCGTAGCGAAAGCCCAGCCCGTCGTCGAACACCCGGAAGCGCAGTACCACCCGGTGCCCGACCGGCGCGGCCTGCTGCAAGGTCACGGCCAGCTCCTGGTAGTGGTTGCGGATGGTCTTGGTTTCGCCCCACACCGGCGTCCAGGTATCGTCGTGCTGGCTGCTGTCGATGCGCGCCACCATCAGGCCCTTCGCAAAGCTGGGCTGGTTTTTCACGTCTATGCCTAGCCCGCTAGGCTTGAGCACCGTTTTGGTGCCGTAGTTCAGCTGGTACGTGGGCTCGCCGGCCGCGCTCAGCACGAAGGTGAGCGCCAGTTTGTGGTTGGGCGAGTGGATGGTTTGGGCGTGGGCATCTACCGCAACAGCGATACCTAGGACGAATAAAAATGCTTTAGTCATTATTAATTCAACTGCGACGAAACTGGCTAGCGTGTCGCTTGTACTTTTTCAAATGAGATTCCTCCTCTTACAGTAAGAGAAAGTCGTTGGCCTTCTGAATAACTGGGCAACTGCCGCACGTACTGCTCAAACCCGTCTGCCTCGAAAAACAAGTCTCCGTTCTGCAATTCGACTTGCCACTTGGTTGCGCGAGGAAATGCTTCGCCTCTATCAATCTCCTCCAACCGATTTATATCGGATATCTCCATTTCAGGAGATAGCACCAAACTAGTTTCCATTTCAAAGTGAATGTTAAGTACATTCTTGAAAACCAATGTGCAAGGCGCTACCCAGAAGGTATAATGAGTAGTAGGAGGCTCAGGGTTATTCCACTGAAAAATGTAGTCGATGTCTAGCATCAACTCGCTTTCCTTAGTATCAAAGTCGCTGGTAAGACTCAGGCCATAGATGACGCTATCGTGCCAGCCCATCGACTCAAAGTCAGCGGTGCTCCACAAGGTTTTTTCTAAAGCGTATTTCTTCACGGCAATTACAAGTGAATTACAAAGCCGGTTATGCTGAGCTTGTTTACCTACTATCAGCAATGTCAGTGTCACTTCTGAAAACTCGCCTTTCGCGCTAGCTAAAGTAAAAGTACCGCTAACACTCTTTCGTGGCAGGTTTCTCAGGCATTAGCACTACATAATCAAACAGCCGCTAAGCAGACTAATAAGTCAGCCCAGCGGCCATTCAGCAACCCATAAGCTGCACCATATGCCCACCCCTACTCCACTGACCGGGTGGCTACCGCGATTTTAGAATCGGCGGTGCCGTAGTACAAAAACCACGTGGACTTGAAGCGCGCCAGGCCTTCGAGAAAAACGACCTGGTTGACCTGGCCGGTTTTCTCATACGGCTTGTCGGGGCGCATGAAGTAGGTGTCGGTGCGGCGCAATAGCCGGCTAGGGTCGTCTTTGTCAAACAGAGCTTGGGCGGCGGTGTAGGTGCCTTCGGGCAAGGATTTGTCGCCGATAGCGGGCACGTTGCGGCTATTGTAAATGAGCCGGATGCCCTGGTTGGTAAGCATGGCCGGCGGCCCCGGCTCCACTAGGTCGCTGTCGAACCGGCCGGCGCGGGTGGGCAGCACCACTTTGAGATGGGGCAGCGTGCGGGCCTGGGCGCGCAGCGGCACGGGCGGCTTTTCGCCGGGCGCCATTTCGAGGGGCGTCCAGTGAATGAGGTCGGGAGAAGTAGCTAGCCAGAGCTGAGTATCGCCCCAATACATCCAGTATTTCCCCTTGATTTTGGCGGCTACGATGCGGCCATCGGGCTCGTAGCGCGACACGATGGAGCCCGACTTGCTCCACTTATCGAGGTACTGGCCGCCGAAGACGCTGCCGTACTTGGTCCAGTGCCGCAGGTCGGGCGAGGAGGCCACGTGTAGGCGGGCCAGCTTGCCGTCGTAGGCGGTGTAGGTCATGTAGTAGGTGCCGGTGGCGTCTTCCACCACGCGGGGGTCTTCGATGCCGCCGGGCCACTCGTAGAGCTTTTGCGCGTCGTTGGCGGGGTAAAGCACGGGCTCCTTTTCGCGTACGAAGTGCACTCCATCGGTGCTGCTGGCCAGGCCGATGCGCGAGGCTTTACCGAACGTCCCAATTTTATTCTCGGCCCGGTATAGCATGTATACCTTGCCCCCGCGCACTACCACGGCGGGGTTGAACACGTCCTTCTCCTCCCACCGCACGGGCTTTTTCAGGATGGGGTCGAGGAACTGGCCCACCGGGCTAGGCCCCATAATGGGATTGGAACTGTCTACTTTGGTGAAGCCCAGCAGCGCCCAGCTAGGGCCGGTGGCGGCAGTATCGGCCGGGGCGTTAGTGATAGACGCGGTGGTAGTAGCATCGGGGCTGCCGTGGCAGCCAACCAGCAGGGCTAGTGCGGTAGCAGAGCCCGCAAGCAGAATAAACCCAGGGGAGAAGCGCATAGAGCGGACAGATATTGAGCAAGATAGGCACGCCGGCTGTGGCACAACGGTCAAATCCCCTGTCTTTTTCCGCCGCAGGTGCCCTACCCTAAGCTCAGCAACCAGTTCTTCAATAAAGCCACGTTAAAAGTTTATCATCCGCCCTTGCTCTGGAAAAATCAGCCGCAGCCCCAGCGTATTATCGGCGGTCAGCTGCGCTTTTATGAGCGCTTCATTCCCTGGCGAAGGCTTCAGGTGGGTAATAACGACTGGCAGCCCGCGCACGACTGCCGGGCCCGCTAGCCCTGCCAGCACCCCGAGCTCGCGCAGCAGCAACGCCGGCGTGAGGTGGCCAAAAAGCTGTGTGGGCGGCTGGGCATTTGGGTAAGAAGCCTCGATAAAAACAGCCTTGAGCTGCCGGGCCTGCACCAGCGGCACCAGGGCTAGCCAGAGGTCATGCAGGCAGTGCGCTTTCTCTATTTCGTCGGCGCCAGTGTCGCCCAGGTACAGCAGGTAGCTAGCCCCGCTGCGCACCAAAAAGGCCGTGCTCTGCATGCCCGGGCCGTGGCTGAGCGGGAAGGCGCGCACGCTGAGCGGCGTGTTTTCAAGGGCCGTTTCCTGGCCTGGCACCAGGGTTCGCAGCTCGTATTTATGGAGCGCGGGCGGCGGACCGCCATTGCCGAAATTGGGCCAGGCGCGCCAGTTGAAATAATCCTGCTGCACGGTGGCCAGGCAGCTGGCTAGCCCATAAATGGGCTTGGCAGCATCGTCGGGGGCATTGAGCAGCAGGCCGGCCACGTGGTCGAGGTGCGGGTGCGAGAGGCAGTAGCCCTTGATGCGCTGCCGCAGCACTTCATCGACGGAGGCCGCGAACGCGTGGCTAGCTACGGCTTTTTCGACGCCCGGCCGCAGGCTGCCCGCATCGAGGCAGATGTAGTCGGGGCTGCCGGCCGCTGCCACCAGGTAGGCCGAGAGGTTGCCCTCAGCCAGCCCACCCTTCACCCCTAGCGGCACCACGCTGAAGGCGGGGCTAGCAGACTGCGCCCGCGCAGACCACGATACGCAAAGCACCAATAGAAGTAGCAGCTGCCGCATGAGCATAAGTTAGCAGAGCAGTAGCGCGCTACTTAAAGTCGTAGGGGTAGCCGATTTCCTGCAAGTCGGCGGCTAGCATGGTCCAGTCTTCCGTTTCTTCATTGATGGCCAGCACGTTTGCCTTGGTCAGGAGCTCGTGGCGATAGACGGCCGCTACGGCTTCGGGCGCAATAGCTTGGCGGCCAGTTTCTTCCAGGTAATACTCATTGGCCCACTCAGCGTAGGTAGCCGGCTGGTTATCAAAAATATACAGTAGCTCTTCTGAGCCGTCGTCCTCATTTTCGACCAGCCCATGCTGCCAGCCATGAGCGGGCGTGTACCACAGGCAAAACGTGGTACCCAGCGAAGCCACTGGCTCGCCAAACATGAAATCGTCGAAGGCATCGGGCAGGCCGCGCGTCACCTGCTTTTTGTCGGGCTGGTCATATTCGTGCAAAAAGCCGTTGATGACGCAGCCTTCGGGCCGAAACAGCACCAGCATCTGGTCGCCTTCGCCGTCGCGCATTTCGAGCACCTGCTCGTCGGGGCTCCACTCGGGGTTGTAGGAATAATAGCGGTACTCCCAGTCGGGCGAGTTGATGGCGTCGAGCGCGGCCAGGGCCTTGCACAGGCGCTGCAAATCGGCAGGTGCCGGGAGGTTGGGTTGCAGGGTCGAAATCATACAGCAAGAATAAGGCGCCCACGGGGTGGCGGGCCTCTACATACGAAAGCCGCTAGCGAGGGGCTAGCGGCTTTCGGGGAGATAGCGCCACAAAAGTAGGCCTAGCGGCGCAGCACGGGCAGGTCTTCGAGCTGGGCGTAGCTCAGCTTCCAGGTACCATCGGCGGCGGGCTTCCACAGCAGCAGGAAATTGCCCTGGCCCACGCCGGCGGGCTGGCCATTGGCGGGCAGCACATCTACCGAAAACGTGCCGGCCTCATAGGCCAGCTTATCGGTGCTGGTGGCGCTCACCACGCTGGTGCGCAGGTTGCCGATGCTGCCCTGGGTGGCACGCACCCACTTGTCGCTCACCTCGGCCTTGCCGCTAAAGTGGGCGTTGCCCTGCAAAAACTGCACATCGTCGGCGAGATAGCTGAGGGTTTTTTCGAGGTCCTTGTTGTTCCAGGCCGTGAGAAACTGCCGGTCGAGGTCGGCAGCGCTGGTGGCGGAAGTGGCGGCCGAGTCGACCGATTTGCTGCACGCCGCCAGCAGCGGCAAAGCGCCCAGCAACACGAGGCGGGCCAGAGAAGTACGCATGGTAATCAGGTGTTTGAGGAGAGAGAAGCAGAATTGGAAACCAAAAACCCAGGCTGGGCGGCCTGGGTTTTTGCAAAGCCTGAAAAAGCGGGGCTACCAGCTGCGCTGGCGATAGGTGGTGCCGGCATAAGGGTTAGCCGGGTCGGCCGGAGCCTGGTTGGGCAGGTAGGCCGTAGCGGTAGCCATGGCCGGGTAGCCCGGAATAACCGACGCGGCAGCAAGAGCGGCCGGAGCGGCTGTGGCAGCGGCGGGCGCATAGCTATTGGCTAGGGCACTGCGGTGGGCCGGGGCAGCCGAGCGGCTAGCCATATAGGCATGGCGGTCGGCGGCAGCCGCGCGGGCAGCGTCCTGGCGCTCTATGGCGGCAATGGCGGCGGCGCGTTTCTTCTGGCGGTTGTCGATGTGCTTGCCTACGGCATAGCCAGCACCGGCACCTACTACGCCCCCAATGAGGCCGCCCACGGCCCGGTTGCGCTTATCGATAACGGCCCCGAGGATGGCACCGCTGCCACCACCGATAATAGCGCCCTTGGCCTGCGGGCTAAACCGACGCTGGGCCTGGGCATTGAACGAGCTGGTGAGCACGGCCGCCAGCAGGAAAAGGCTGAGGAAAAGGCGAAGATTTTTCATGGCAAAAGAAATCTAAATTCAACAGGATGCTAACCCTGTAAACAAGCACCGTGCCGTAACGATGAACTGCCGGGCTTAGTTACGGCCTAAGATAGGGCTAGCGCGTAGCTTCGCCACCCCGGCCACCAGGCCCGTATTGCCCCCATGACACCCCTGCCACCTACTCCCAAGCAGCCCACCGAGCTGGCTTTTCCCCTCTATGTCAAGGTCCCGCTCATCCTGCTGGGGCTAGCCCTGCTGGTGCTCACGCTGCACCTGGCCGCCGACCTTATTTTCCCGCTGCTCTTTGCGGCCATCTTCGCCATTATGCTGCACCCCGTAGAGCAGTGGCTGCTGCGGCACCGGGTGCCGCCCTTGCTGGCCATTGGCCTCACGGTGGTGCTGGGGGTGGTGTCATTGCTTGGGCTACTCTACTTTATTTATGTAGAATCCATGCACTTAGGCGCCCAGCTGCCAATGTTCAAGGCCAAGCTGCTGCAAGCCACGCAGCAGTTTACGCAGTGGCTCAACGTGCGCTTCGGCCTCACCAACCAAAAGCTGATGAGCTATGTGAACGAGGCCAGCAGCCGGGCTGCTGGCCTGCTGGGCGGCACGCTCACGGCCGTATCGGGGCTGCTGGTGGTAGCCACGCTTATTCCGGTCTACATCTTTTTGCTGTTTCTGTACCAGCGGCGGCTCGTCGATTTTCTTACCCAGGTATTTTCGGGCGGGCAACGCCGCAACCAGGGGGTGGCCGAAGTGCTGAGCCAGAGCAAGGCCGCCATTCAAAGCTACATGGTGGGGCTGCTCATCGAAGGTGGCATTGTGGCAGTGCTCAATGTAGTGGGGCTGCTGGCGCTGGGTATTCCGTATGCGCTGCTGCTAGGGGTGCTCGGGGCGGTGCTCAACCTTATCCCCTACATCGGCGGGCTCATTGCCATTGCCCTGCCGGTGCTCATGGCCTTCGTGGCCAAGCCCGGCTACGGCCACGCGCTGGGGGTAGTGGCAGTGTACATGGTTATTCAGTTCATCGACAACCACTTCCTCATTCCGCGCATCGTGGCGTCCAAGATTAAGGTTAATGCGCTGGTCGCCATTGTAGGCGTGCTGGTCGGCAATGCCATTGGCGGGGTGGCCGGCATGTTTCTGGCGCTGCCCATCATCGCTATCCTCAAAATCGTGTTCGACCGCATCGAGAGCCTGCGGCCCTGGGGCCAGCTGCTGGGCGATGAGGAAGCCACCGACCGGCGGCGCACCAACAGAACAGCCTCCTCGGATAGTGTATAAGATTTCGGCTTTTTCACGAAATTTTCAGCCTTCTTAATATCCAATTTCGCACTGCGCAATTCCCGGGCCAATTCGTTGGCATTAGGCTAGCCTGCTGCATAGCCAAACCCTTATACTCCTGAAAATATAAGCGTATTGCCTTTAAACCCATTTTCTCTGGAAACCAAAGCGTAAATACCGTCTAAATCAAGGCTATTGCGCTTCATATTTATTCATCAAAAATTCATAAATCATGAATTTGGTAGGTAAGGAGATTTTCCTACCTTGCGCCGCCTTCGCCTAAAAGCCGCAGGTGTGCTGCCCTTTCTCTCTTTACCAAACCAGTTCCTATGTTCCACAAGTACCACGCAGTGGCTTGGCTTGCCATGTCCGCCGCTACCCTCCCCCACCTCGCTCACGCGCAAGATGGCCGCGTAGCCCGCAAAGAAGTTGGTCCCGACGGCCAGCCCACGCTCATCCAGTTTTCGGCCGAAGGTCGCCTCGCCGCCCGCGCCGTAGATGGCGCCCTGGTGATTCGCCAGCAGCTGGCGCTTGGCACCGACGACCAGTTTAAGCTGGCCCGCACCGAAACCGACCAGCTCGGCTTCAGCCACCAGAAGTTTGAGCAGTACTACAAGGGCGTGAAGGTGGAGCACGCCACGTACACAGCCCACTCGCGCGGCGGCCAGATTGAAACGCTAAGCGGTGACTTCGAGAAAATCGGGGCCGTGAGCGTAACGCCTTCGCTGAGCGCCGACGCGGCCCTGGCTAGGGCCCTGAGCTTTGTGGGTGCCAAAAAATACATGTGGCAGGATGCCCGCGAAGAGGCCGGCCTGAAAGCCCAGGAAAACGACCCGACTGCCAGCTACAAGCCCCAGGGCGAGCTGGTGCTGGTGCGCGACGCCCGCCAGAATGCCGAAAATGCCCCGCTGGTGCTGGCCTGGAAATTCAACGTCTATGCGCAGCAGCCGGTGAGCCGCGCGTATCTCTATGTAGATGCGCACTCGGGCGAGGTAGTGCTGAAGGATGACATCATCAAGCACAGCACCCGCAGCGCCAAGGGCACGCGCAGCACCAACGCCACGGCCTCCACGGCTACGTTTGCCACTGCCTACAGCGGCACCCGCTCTTTGGCCGACGAAACGGCCACCGGCGGCTACCACCTGCGCGAGTACACCCGCGGCTTGGGCATCGAAACCTACAACTGCAAAAAGAGCAACAGCTACACCAGCGCTACCGATTTTATCGACGCCGATAACAACTGGACGTCGGCCGAGTACAACAACGCCAACTTCGACAACGTGGCCGGCGATGCGCACTTCGGCGCCCAAAGCACCTACGACTACTGGAAAGGCGTATTCGGCCGCAACTCGTATGACAATGCCGGCGCCAAAATCAAGAGCTACGTGCACTACGACGACACGCCCGGCGACGGCGTGGGCTACGAGAATGCCTACTGGAACGGCTCGGTGATGACCTACGGCGACGGCGCCAGCACCTTCAAGCCCCTGACGGCGCTCGACGTGTGCGGCCACGAAATCGGCCACGCGGTGTGCGAAAAAACTGCTAACCTGACCTATTCCAACGAGTCGGGCGCCATGAACGAGGGCCTCTCCGATATCTGGGGGGCTAGCGTGGAGAAATACACGGTTGATAAATACGCCCTCACCGGCAAATCGACTTACCTCATCGGCGAGGAAATCATGAAGGCCGGCGGCGCGCTCCGCTCCATGAGTAGCCCCAATACTTATAGCCAGCCGGCCTACTACAAAGGCAGCTACTGGTACACCGGCACCTCCGACAACGGCGGTGTGCACACCAACTCGGGCGTGCTCAACTACTGGTACTACCTCATCAGCGCGGGCAAAACCGGCACCAACGAAAAGGGCGCTTCTTTTGCCGTAACGGGCATTGGCCTCACGGACGCCGCTAAAATCACTTTCCGCATGGAAAGTGTGTATATGACGGCCAGCTCGACCTACGCCAACGCCCGCACCTACTCTATCCAGGCGGCTACCGACCTGTTTGGTGCCGCTTCGACCCAGGCCCAGTCCGTAACCAACGCCTGGGCAGCCGTGGGCATCGGCGCGGCCTACAGCGGCGGGGGCACTACTACTCCGCCGCCCACTACGGTTACCTATTGCAGCAGCAAGGGCACCAGCCAGTCGTATGAGTACATCGACCTGGTACAGCTGGGCAGCATCAACCGCACCTCGGGCGCCGATGGCGGCTACTACAACGGCACGGCCCTGAGCACTACCGTGGCCGCCGGCAGCAGCCAGACCATGACCCTGAGCGCCGGCTTCACGGGCTCGACCTACACCGAGTACTGGGGTATTTACGTTGACTGGAACCAGAACGGCACCTTTGAGAGCGCCGAGCGCATGGACTACGGCTCGGTAGCGGGCACGGCCGGCAACCTCACCAGCACCTGGACGGTGCCGACCACTGCCAAGAGCGGCACCACCCGCCTGCGCGTGGTGATGAGCGACAACTCGGCCACCACGGCCTGCGGCAGCTACAGCTACGGTGAAACCGAGGACTACAGCATCACCGTGACGGGCGGCACCATTGCAGCCCCGGCCCCGGCCACCCTAGCAGGCCCCGCCAAGTCGGGCCTCAGCGCCGAAGCCGTGCTGAGCCTCTTCCCCAACCCGGCCAGCAGCCTCCTCACGCTCTCGCTGAGCTCGAACGCCGAGCTGACCAAAGTAGAAGTGCTTGACGCCCGTGGCGCAGCCGTATCGGCCGCCCGCTACCAGGGCAATGGCCAACTCGACGTGTCGGGCCTGGCCGGCGGCCTCTACCTGCTACGCGCCACCGATGGCCAGCGCACCTACGTGCAGCGGTTTGTGAAGCAATAAACTCTCATTTCCTGCTAATAACCCGCTTCTAAAATCAACAAGCCCGGCCAATTGGCCGGGCTTGTTGATTTTAGAAGCGGGTGGGGCTAGCCACTAGTCTACACTGGCTAGCCAGTCTTTGGCCTCGGGCAGGGTATCGAAGCGCCGAAATACGAACCCGGCCGGCGCCATGCTTACCACCGATTGGGTCGAGAGGCGGTGCAGGGGGTTAGCCCCTTCCACAATGGCGCAGTGCCGCACGCCGGCCCGGGTCATGGCGCGCGGTATCCAGTCGGCCGTTATCCACTGTTGGGCTGCGGCCGGGAGGGGTGCCCGCTGGCCATGCTCTGACAAGATGCGGCGGCTGCCGGTGCTCAGCAGCAGGGCCAGCGCCTGCTCGTAAAAAGCTTCAATAATGGCCTGCGACAGGCGCCCCGGGGCCCAGGCCAGGCGTACGTAGCCGGCTACATCATAATAAATCCGACCAGCAGGGCTTTCAAAGTAGAGTTTTTCCGGCATTCAGGACGTGATATTAAATAGGTAATAATAAAGCGAACCGACAAAGCTACTGCGCCCGGCCCGCACTAGCCCCAGGGCGATGCTAAAGACCGGGAGCTTGCCCCAAGTATGGCTACCCTACCAGGGAGTTTGCAACCAGGGCCGTAGTATTGCGCCTGTGACGACTGCCCCTATGCCGCTAGCCCCACCGCGCGCCTTGCCGCCACCCTACGCTCCTGGCTTGCATGTGCTGGCCACCTTTGGCGCCCCCACCGCCCGGCTGCAAGATGCAGCCGGCAGCCGGCTGTTTTTCAGCGATTTGGTAACCCAGCTAGGTCTCACCTGCGTGGGTGAGGTCTACCACACCTTTGCCGATAGTGGCGGCTTCACGGCAGTGTTGGCGCTCACCGAGTCGCACCTCAGCATTCATACCTGGCCCGAGCACGGGCTGGCTACGTTCGACGTGTTTTTGTCGAACTTCCGGCACGACAACCACGCCACCGTGCGCCGCGCTTATGCCGAAACGCTCGCATTTTTTGAGGGCGAAGCCCAGGCTTACGCCGAAGTGCTGCGATGAGCGAGCTAGCCCCCTCCCCAGCTACGGTGGTCTGGGTTACCTGCCCGCAGTGCGCTGCGCCCCTGCCCTGCCAAGACCCCGCCCACAGCCGCTACTTTGGCTGCGCGCGGTGCCGCACGTTTTTTCGGGCCAATCCGCTAGCCCCCGCCAGCGGGGCCCAGCGCCTCGATGGCTTCAAAACTGCCCTTGAACCCGGCCCCAGCCTTCCGCTAGGCCAGGTGGCGCTGCTGGGTGGCTACCGCTGCCGCCTAACGGGCTACCAGGTGCGCGGCGAACAAAACGACCGCCTGGCCGAGTGGCGCGAGTACCAGCTGCGCCCCGCCGAGCCCCTGACTGGCGACGACCCAGCCGACTTTCCGCTGCAATTGGCCGAATATCAAGGCCACTGGCTGCTGGTACGGCGGGCCTGGCAGGCGCCCGATGTGGTGGGCCCACGCTCGGCGCAGGACGGCAGCTGGGAAGACGAAACCGGCCGCAGCTACCAGCTGTGGCACCGCTACCAGCCGCTTATTCGCGATGCACTAGGTGAATTTGACTGGAATATTCTCGATGACGAAGACCTGCGCCTGACGGAGTATATCAGCCCGCCATACTTGCTGGCTAGCGAGCAGCTGCGCAGCGACCGGCCTAGCTGGTACCTGGCGCAATATCTGGAGCCCGAGCAGGTGGCCCAGGCGTTTGGGCTGGCGCGCCCCAGCCTGCCCGTGCGCCGGGGCGTGGGTGCGGCTCAGCCCAACCCAACGCAGCACTGGCCGCAGCTCGCACGCCTGGCCGGGCTGGTGGCGGGCCTGCTGACAGTGCTACAAATCCTGTTTTTCCTGCTTAAGCCAACGGTAAACGGAGCTGAAGAATTTGTAGTAACCTCGCCCGACCGGGCTGGCTATCAGCAAATGGTAGTTTCCAAGTCGTTTGAGATGCGTGAGCCCGGCGCCCTGGCCGTAACACTGGAAACTCCTGACCTCAACAACCATTGGGCCGAGATAACTGCTAGCCTAGTGAACGAGCAAACCGGCCGGGGCTACGAGTTTACCCGCTCGCTCGAATACTACGAAGGGGTAGAAGACGGCGAGCACTGGACCGAAGGCAGCCGCTCGGTTGATGCTATTATAAGCGCCGTGCCCGCCGGTCATTACCACTTTAACTTCTATCCTACTCTGGAAAAAGACACCGGTGCGGTAGCCCTGATACTACGCCTAGAGGAGAATACAGCCTTGTGGTCTAACTACTTGCTAATAATGAGCGTGCTAGCGCTGCTGCCGCTGTGGGTATGGTTGCGCCGCCGCAGCTTCGAGCAAGACCGCTGGTCCAACAGCGATTTTAACCCTTATGCTACTGAAAATTAACGCTACCCATTATGCTTGACTTTCTTCGGGACTACTGGCTAGCCGTGCGGCGCTGGCCGGTGTATGCGGGGCTAGCCGCGCTGGGCTTGGCCACTTTCGTGGGGACTGGCCTGCGCGGCTACCGCCTGCTCGGCGACGACAACGAGAGCACGGAAGCCGAGCGCGGCGGCCCGGGCAGCCACGGCGGGGCGCACGGCGGCCACGGCGTTTTCTACCACAAATAGCTTTCCCTTGCCTCATGGAATACCTCAACCTCAAGGCCCTCACCGCCTCCGTCGTGTACTCGCTGCTGGGCATCGTTATTCTGGTGGTCAGCTTCTACTTATTTAACAAGCTGACACCCGGCACCTTGCGCCGTGAAATTATAGAAGAGCACAACACGGCCCTGGCCATTATGAGCGCGGCATTTATGCTGGCGGTGGCCCTTATTATCAGCGCGGCCATTCATGGGTGAGGAGTCGATACTAACGCGCCGACGGGCGCGGGCAGTGGCCTCGGCCACTGCCGATGGAGCACCCCGGCCGGCCCTGCTGCTAGGGTCGGTGGCCGTGATAGCCACCTGCGGGCTGCTGTATGAGCTGATTGCAGGCACGCTGGCCTCATACCTGCTCGGCGACTCGGTGACGCAGTTTTCGACGGTTATCGGCGTCTACCTGTTCAGTATGGGCGTGGGCTCGTGGCTATCGCGCTACCTGGGCGGGTCGCTGCTGCGCTGGTTTATTCGCCTCGAAATACTGGTGGGGCTGGTGGGCGGCGCGTCAGCGCCGCTGCTGTTTGGGCTGTTTGCGCACGTAGGTTCGTTTCGGGTGCTGCTCTATGGGCTGGTGGGCCTGCTGGGCACCCTAGTGGGGCTGGAGATACCCTTGCTGCTGCGCATTTTGCAGGGACGGCTGGCTTTTAAGGAATTGGTGGCTAGGGTCTTTACCTTCGACTACGTGGGCTCGCTGCTGGCCGCGGTGATATTCCCGCTGGTGCTGGTACCGCGGCTAGGGCTGGTGCGCACGGCCCTGCTTTTTGGGGCCTTGAATGTAGTAGTGGCCGGCGTGAGCTTGCTGTCGTTTGACGAAACGCAGCCCTACCGGCGGCGCTACCTGGTGGCCATAACGCTAGCCCTGCTGGCGCTGGGCGCGGGCGTGGTGGGCGCCGAGCGCATCCAGCGCTACGCCGAGGGGGAGGTGTTTCAGGACACCGTTATCTACGCCCAAAGCACGCCCTACCAGCGGCTGGTGCTTACGGGCAACCACCGGGGCGAGCTGCGGCTTTTCCTCAATGGTAATCTGCAATTTAGCTCTTCCGATGAGTACCGCTACCACGAGGCGCTGGTGCACCCGGCACTGCAAGACCGACCCCACGCCAGCCGCATCCTGGTGCTGGGCGGCGGCGATGGGCTAGCCGTGCGCGAAATCCTGAAATACCCGCAGGTGCAGCACATCCGGCTTATCGACCTCGACCCAGCCATGACCAAGCTCTTCCGCAGCAACCAACTGCTGCGCGAGCTGAACCACAACTCCTTACACTCGCCTAAACTCGAAATCCACAACGCCGACGCCTATGCCTGGCTGCGCCAGGACACGGCCCGCTACGACGTGGTTTTTGTTGATTTTCCCGACCCCGGCAACTACTCCATCGGCAAGCTCTACACCACGGCCTTCTACCAAACGCTGCGCCAGCGGCTGCGGCCGGGCGGGCTAGTAGTGGTGCAGTCTACCTCCCCCTACGTGGCGCGCCGGGCCTACTGGTGCGTGGCGCACACGTTGGCGGCCAGCGGCTTTGCCACGGTACCCTACCACGCCTACGTGCCGTCCTTTGGCGAGTGGGGCTATGTGCTGGCCCAGGCCCAGCCCGGCACCTGGCGGGCCGATGGCGGCGGGCTGCCCGCGGGCCTGCGCTACCTCACGCCGTCCGTTATCAGCCAGCTGCGCAGCTTCCCGCCCGACATGGCTGAGGTACCCACTGAGGTAAATCAGCTGAATAACCAGGCCCTAGTGCGGTATTTTGAGGAAGAATGGGGGCCGTATGGGCAGTGAGCAGTGAGCAGTGAGCAAAATAACCATCTGTCATTGCGAGCCTGCGAAGCAATCGCCCCAGAACGATACCCGCGCCGGTCGTTCTTCTGCATGCGTTCGGGTGCGATTGTCGCGCTGCGCTGGCAATGACGAACGGGAAAGACGTGTTACCGATTACCCTATTACCTAAATGCCCCTCCCCCGCCGTCAATTCCTCACCCAGGCCAGCGCTGGGCTAGCCGGCACCTTGCTGGCTGGGCTGGTGGGCAGCGTGCCGGGCTGCGCGCCGGCCCGCTCGGCGGTGCAGGGCCGGCTGCGAGGGGCGGGCCATGCGCTAGGCCACCTGCTGCGCACGCCGGACAAAATACCAGCCCCCACGCGCACCGAAACCATTGACACTGTTATCATTGGCGGAGGCATTAGCGGGCTGGCGGCACGGCGCGAATTGCACCGGCTAGCCCCCGAGCGCTCGACCATCTTGCTTGAATTGGAAGCTGACACCGGCGGCAACGCCGCCACCGGCCACAACGCCCGCACGGCTTACCCCTGGGGTGCCCACTACCTACCCATCCCCGATGCGCGCGATACCGAGCTGCTGGCCTTTTTGCAGCAAGCGGGCGTGCTGACGGGCTATGGACCAACGGGCCTGCCTATCTACGATGAAACCATGCTCTGCCACGACCCGGCCGAGCGCCTCTTGCTACACGGCCACTGGCAGGCCGGGCTGGTGCCCGAAGCAGGCGTGCCAGCCGCCGACCGCGCCGAGATAAGCCGCTTTCTGGCTGATATGGAGCGCCTGCGCCGCGCCATGGGCCCAGATGGACAAGACCTGTTTCGGCTGCCGCTGACCCTTTCTTCATCCGACGAAGTCACCCGCCAGCTCGACACCGAAACGATGGCGGCCTGGCTAGACCGCCACGGCTACCAATCGGAGTACCTACGCTGGTACCTCGACTATTCGTACCGCGACGACTTTGGAGTGTCGGCTTTGCAAATTTCGGCCTGGGCCGGGCTGCACTACTTCGCCGCCCGCAAGGGCCAGGCCCACAATGCTCCCGCCGATGCTGTGCTCACCTGGCCCCAGGGCAACCACTTCTTGGCCGAAGCACTGCAGGCGCAGGGCGGCCCTGGCCGGGTGCAAACCCAGGCGCTGGTATTTGGCCTGCACGAAGCCAATGACAGCCAACTAGCAGTGCAGGTGTACGATGCGCGCACGCGCCAGAGTACCACGCTGCTAGCCCGGCACGTCATACTGGCCACGCCCTGGCATGTGAGCAAGCACTTGCTGCCCGCCCCGGCGGCCGGCCCGCCGCTAACCCCCCTGCACGCGCCCTGGCTGGTGGCCAACCTCACCGTGGCCGGTTACCCCGGCGGCCCTGGCCAGCCCCTGAGCTGGGACAATGTGCGCTACGGCAGCCCGGCCCTGGGCTACATCGACGCCGAGCACCAGGCCCTGCGCGGCTACGAAGCCGACGAGCCGCGCAGCCTCACCTTCTACTGGGCCCTGCCTACTGACCCAGCCGACCCGGCCGCCGCCCGCCGCCACGCCCTGGCCAGTACCTACGCAGACTGGCTAGCCCTTGTGCTCACCGAGCTGGAGCTGATGCACCCCGGCCTGGCCGCCCAGGTAACAGCCGCCGACCTTTGGGTGTGGGGCCACGGCATGGTAGCCCCCACCCCAGGCTACGTGTGGGGCCCGGCCCGCGCCCTGGCCACGCAGCCCCGGCTAGGGGGCCGCGTGCACCTAGCCCACACCGACCTCAGCGGCGTGTCGGTGTTTGAGGAAGCCTTCCACCAGGGGCAGCGCGCGGCGCGGGCGGTGCTAGGGGCTAGTAGCGCGGACTTTCAGTCCGCGACTTAGCACGCTGGCCTATTCACTCGCGGACTAAAAGTCCGCGCTACTACCCAGCCACAACCGACGGCCAGCCGTATAGCCGGGACATCACGCTCTACTTAACTCTTTCTTTTTATGAATTATTCCGCTTCTGGCCGCGCCCTTTCGGCCCTCTTGCTCGGCGGCCTGCTACTCGGTGCTTGCAGCGGTGGCAGCAGCGACACGCATACTAACACCCCTAGCAGCACGCTCGGCACCGACTCGGCCGCCACCAAAGTGGGTGGCATGCCCGACTCGACGGGCACTAGTGGCACCATGAGCGCGCCCGCCAGCGGGGCTATGAATGGTACCAGCACCTCGCCCACGGGCGGTACGCCTGGCAGCGCCAGCGGCACGGCCGGCAACCCCACCGTGGGCGGCACTGGGGCTAGCGGCACCACCAACAATACCGGCGCCAACTAGACCTCCCTAAGGCAGCCAGGGCCTGAAGCTGTCGTATTTTGCGCGCTTTCAGGCCCTTTTTTATGCTTGGTTCTCAGCCCTGGCTACGCTCGGCCCGCTACGATGGCTGGCTGATTCTGGCGCCTCCCTTCGCAGCGCTGGCCGTGGTGGCGCTGCTGCCGGCCACCTACCGGCAGTCGGCCGCGTTTCCGCTGCTGGCCTGGGTCGGCGTAGTGCTGCTCATTGATGTGGCGCACGTCTACGGCACGTTGTTTCAAACCTACTTTGACCCGCAGCAGCGGCAGCAGCGGCGGCGTTTGCTACTGCTGGTGCCGCTGGGCTGCTACGCAGGCGGCGTGATGCTGCACGCAGCGGGTAGCCTGGTATTTTGGCGGGCGCTCACGTACCTGGCGGTATTTCATTTTGTGCGGCAGCAATATGGCTTCCTGCGGCTCTACGGCCGCAGTGAAGCGCCTGTGTCAGGCGCGTGGCTACCTTCGACGCTCATCTACGCGGCTACGCTTTATCCCTTGCTGTACTGGCATTTATCGCCGCCGCGCAACTTCAACTGGTTTGTGGCTGGCGACTTTGTGCAGCACGACTGGCCGCTGGGCCGGCAGCTTGCCACGAGCCTCTACGTAGCCCTTCTGCTCGCCTACGCCATCCGCGAGGCCTGGCTTTACACCCACACCCGCTACTTCAACCTGCCCCGCAATTTGCTGCTGGCTGGCACTGGGGTCAGTTGGTATGCGGGCATTGTCTTGTATAACGGTGACTTAGCTTTCACGCTGCTCAATGTGGTAGCCCACGGCGTGCCCTACCTGGCGCTGGTGTGGAGCCGCCGCCCGGCCGGCGCAGCCGGGCGCGGCTGGTGGGCCGGGCGCTACGGACTAGCCCTCTTTCTGGGCGCCATTGCACTGTTTGCCTTTCTTGAAGAAGGCCTCTGGGATGGCCTGGTGTGGCGCGAGCACGGCGCGGTATTTGGCTGGTTTCAGCACCTACCGCCCGTGGCGGCGCCAAGCGTGCTTATGTGGCTGGTGCCGCTGCTAGCCCTGCCCCAAAGCACGCACTATGTGCTCGACGGCTTTATCTGGCGGCGGGCCCGCCGTGCCTGAAGCAGCAGGAATACTTACCTCGACAGTATAGACAATATAAAGTACGCAATCTATAAGGTTATCAAAGCGTTATCAGCAGGGTTTAAACGAATGTTTGTGCGTAGCTTGCAGCTATGGAGCCCGCCTATCCTACTACCGGAGATTTGAGCACCGCCGCTTGGCTTAAGCAGTTTGCCGCGGCCCTGCCCACCTACGCAGCCAAGTACCAGATTGCTGAGGCTGAGGCGGCCGCGCTCCAGCGCGCATCGGCTTCCTTTCTCGACGAGCTGGGCGAGCAGATTTACCGCGTTACGCAGGCCGGACTGCCCCGCCAAGCCGCCGCGCTAGGCTATCGCATTCTCAGCCACGCTGCCTACGACCCCGCCGACGGCTCGGCCCTCGGGCTAGAGTGCCTGCTTGAACAGCCCGCGGGCTAGGCCGGCTACTTCGTAATTACGAGCTCGACGCGGCGGTTGAGCTTGCGGGTTTCTTCGCGGTCGTTGGAGAATTTGGGGCGCGAGCCGCCGTAGCCGATGGTGGTGATGCGGCCGGCGGCCACGCCCCGGCCCACGAGGTAGCGCTTCACCTCGGCCACGCGCTGCTCGCTGAGCACCTGGTTTTTATCGGCCGGGCCCACGTTGTCGGTGTGGCCTTCGAGGCGAATTTCCAGGCTGGGGTTTTCCTTCATCGAATTAGCCAGCGCGTTGAGCGTGGCGTACGACGAGCCGAGCAGCTTTGCTTGGCTTTGGGTGAAGATAATGGCCGGCAGGTCGAGGCGGGAGCCCACGGTGGCGGGCGTCAGGCGCGGCTCGTAGCGGCGCGACTCGCCGGCGCGCACCGTGAGCGTATCGATGCGCGTGAGCAGGCCGGCCGTGGTGGTCATGCGGTAGCGGCCGGGGGCTAGCGACATCTGGAAGCCCACCTGGTCGGCCCGCGCCGTGCTGCGGAAGTCGATGGGGCCGCCTATCATCAGGGCCTGCACTTCGGCGCCGCCTTCCAGCGGCTTGTTGGTCCGGGCATCGAGCACGCGGCCCGTCACGAGGGCGCGGGGCTGGCTCATGGGGTCGGCAGCCGCGGCGGCAGCTTTGGCCACGGCGGCCGAGTCGGGCGCCGGCGGTGGGCCTACCGGCGTGCGAAACAGCTTCTTAGGCGCCGTGTCTTTGGTGCCGGTGCTGGCGTAGTAGGCCGTGCCATCGGGGCCTAGCGCGAAGAAGGCATCGTAGCCGGGGCCATTAAAGCGCGGGCCCAAGTTTTCGGGCTGGCTCCACTTGGTCCAGCTCTCATCGAGGCGCTGAGTCACGAAGATATCGGCCGAGCCGTAGCCCTGGTGGCCGTAGGAGGCGAAGTACAGCGTTTTGCCATCGGCCGCCAGCCAGGGCGCAAACTCGTAGCCCGGCGAGTTGACTACGGGGCCCAGGCTCACGGGCGCCGTATAGCCGCCCGCGCCATCGGGCCGACTGATGTAGAGGTCGTTAGCGCCTTGCGAATCTTCACGCTCCAGGCTCAGCAGCAGTATTTTCTCATCCGCTGTCATAAAGAAGCCGGTGGCCGGGCTGGTCGAACCATAGCCCGCAATGCGCAGCGCGGCGGGCCGCCCACCACCCGCCGCCCGCGACACGCCTTCGTCGCGGAAGCCAGCCGCGTCATAGGTGCCGCGCAGGAGTAAAGCGGGGCTAGCGGTCGGGCCCACCACGGCCTGCACGGCATTGTTTTGGGCGGTATTGAGGCCGGCGGGCGCGTCGAGGCGCGTAGGCGCCCCCCAGGTGCGGCCCTTATCGGTGCTTTGGCTCAGCCAGATGTCGCCGCTCTCGGCCACACCCTCCACGTTGCCCGCAAAGCGCGTGCGGGTAAAATACAGGCGCTCGCCATCTGGCGCGGGCACGGGCTGCAGCTCGCTGCCGGTGAGTGAGTTGAGGGCAGCCAATGGCTCGGGCGCCGCAAAGTAGGGCGGGCCGCTGGCCAGCTTCAGTTGCAGCTGAAACAGGCGCCACTGCTGGCTGAGGCGCCCCACGCTGCGCGCCGCCACGATGGCCGTGTTGTTGAACTTATCATTCACGGCCAGGGTCGCCACCCGGCCATCGAGCCGGTTTTCGAGCTGAAAGGAGCCCGGCTGCCCGGTGGGCACCAGGCGCCACTGCTGGCCCAGCCCACCCGTGAAGGGCCGCTGCACCAGCGGCGTGTTGGCTCCGCTAGGGGATAAACTATTGACTTCCAGAGTCAGGCACAACGTGCTATGCTTGGCTTCGAGGCGGTAGTACTCGCCACCCTCCCGAATGAGCACCAAATGCCACTGCTGGCTGGGCGCGTGGGTAAACTCCCACTGCACGGCCGCCGCGCCGCTCGTGGTGGCGGCCCGCTGCACATCGAGGCAGCGCCCGCTAGCGCGGTTGATGATGCCGTAGAAAGCCTTGGTATCGGGCGCCACGGGCGTTTGGGCAGCGGCGGAAAGTGCCAGTAAACACAGGAAAAGTACTCGAAGCATAGGCGCAAAGGTCGGGCGGCCAGCCCAAACCCCGGCTAACCGGCCTACCGCCTCCGCAAAACCAGCGGTGGGCAGTGGGCAGGCCAGCCGGGCGGGGATATCCCGGGGCAGGCTTTCGCAGTATAATTCCTGAACGCTTATTCCTCTCTATCTCATGCGTAAAGGCACCCAAGTCAGCTGGAAATACGGCACCGGCACGGCCACTGGCAAAATCGAGTCGGTTCACAAAGAACCCACGACCGTTAAAATCAAAGGGCACGACATTCACCGCAATGGCTCGGCCGACGACCCTGCGCTGGTCATTATACAAGATAATGGGGATAAAGTCTTGAAGCTTCAGAGTGAGGTAAAGCCCGCAAAGTGAGTATCTTGCTGAGGCTAACTATTTTGCCCTCAGCAATATGCTCCCCTCCGCTCCCGGCTACTACGCCGTGCAGTACCAGGCGCAGCCCGCGCTGCTGCGCGGCCGCGTGCTACGCCCGCTGTCGGCCACCGAGTTTACGGAGGTCAGCGAGCTGCTGCTAGCCTGGGCCCGCCACTACGACTGCCCTTTCTGGCTGCTCGATGGTACTATCGATACCAAGCCGCAGCCGCTCGATGTGTATGAGTGGCTGCGCGACGAGTTTTTCCCGCGCGTGCATCGAAGCCTGGGCCGCATTCCGTGCGTGGCCTTTATTGCCCAGCCCGATATGTGGCTTGCCCTCAAGGCGTTCAGCTATGCCCCACCGGCACCCGTGGTGCTATCGGCTGCATACCGAGCCAACTGGTTTACCAACGAGGCAGAGGCCCTGGCGTGGCTGGCGCATTTTCGGCCGGCCATTGGTGGGGGCTAGCCCGAGGGGTTACCCAAAACAAAAAAGCCCCGCCTGGCAGCGGGACTTTTTTGTTTTGGGGTAGCGAAGCTACTAATACTCGCTGCCCGGTGAGCTGGGCTTGATGAAGGCCTCTTCGTCCATCTCGGTGGGCACTACCACGATGCCTTTTTGCAGCATCGAGTTTTGCTTGCCGTAGAGGAAGTACACCACGAAGCCAAGCAGCATCCAGGCCACAGCTGCCAGCAAGGTGAAGGAGTCGAGGCTGCAAATGAGCAGCGTGCAAACAATGGCGCCCATAAAAGG
Source organism: Hymenobacter sp. BT559 (assembly GCF_017571525.1). Lineage (GTDB taxonomy): Bacteria > Bacteroidota > Bacteroidia > Cytophagales > Hymenobacteraceae > Hymenobacter > Hymenobacter ginsengisoli. Next base: position 281,682 of record NZ_JAGETY010000002.1, read on the forward strand.
CACCAGCGGGAAGGCTGGCGTGGAAAGAGGGGCTAGGAACGGACGGTGCTGCTCGGGGTCCGACTTGCGCATAATCCACACACCAATACTCACCAGCACAAAAGCCAGCAGCGTGCCAAAGGAGGTAAGGTTGCCGGCTACATCGCCAGGCACGAAGGCGGCAAACAAGCCCACGAAAACCATCAGTATCAGGTTGGATTTGTAGGGCGTATTGAAGCGCGGGTGCAGCTCGGCGAACGCCTTGGGCATGAGCCCGTCCTTCGCCATCGAGAAGAATACCCGGCTCTGGCCCATGAGCATTACCAGGATTACCGAGGTGAAGCCCAACAGAATACCGCACGTTACGGCCGTAGCCAGCCAGCCGTAGCCGGTCATGTGCGCCCGGATGGCGTAGGCCACCGAAGCCTCGCCGCCAATGGCCGGGTCAGCAAATTCGCGCCAGTTGGCCACGCCCGTGAGCACGTGCCCAAACAGGATGTAGAGTACCGTGCAAATAGCCAGCGAGCCCAGAATGCCGATGGGCATGTCGCGCTTGGGGTTTTTCGCTTCCTGCGCGGCCGTGCTCACGGCATCGAAGCCAATGAACGCAAAAAATACAATGCCGGCACCGCCCAGAATGCCGCCAATGCCGTGCTTGTTCCAGCCTTCGTAGGTGCGAACTACTTCGCCAGCCGCGTTTTTCACCACGGCATCGGCCGGAATGAGGTAAGGCGTGTGGTTGGCGGGGTTGATAAACTGCCAACCCACGGCAATGAATACGATAACGATGAGGGTTTTCAGAATAACCACCACGGCATTAAACAGGGCCGATTCCTGGGTGCCTTTCACCAGCAGCAAGCTCAGAGCGATGATGATGAACAGGGCGGGCAGGTTGATAGCCCCCTGGTACGTAACCCCATTAATAACAGCGTGCTCAAAAGGCGAATGGCTGAGATTATATGGTATACTGGTATGAAAGACCTGCAAGAGCTTGTTCAGGTATTCGCTCCAGCCAATGCTCACCGTGGCCGCGCCCAGCGCGTATTCCATGATGAGTGCCCAGCCGATAACCCAGACCACAAACTCGCCCATGGTGGTGTAGGCGTAGGTATAGGCCGAGCCGGCAATCGGAATCATGGCCGCAAACTCGGCGTAGCACAGGCCCGCAAATACGCAGCCGAAGGCGGCCAGCACAAATGCCAGCGTCACGCCCGGGCCCGAGGCCTGGGCCGCCGCGTTGGCCGTGCGCACAAACAGGCCGGCCCCGATAATGGCGCCCACGCCCAGCGCCACGAGGTTGCCGGCGCCCAGCGTTCGCTTGAGCGCGCCGTGGCCGGTAGAGCTAGCTTCGCCCAGAAGTTGGGAAAGCGGTTTTTTGGCAAAAATACTAGCCATGCAAAAGGGAGGTAAGAAACGAGTAGAGGGGGGAAATAGTCTGGATTTTTTTGCGTTGAATTGGCATTGAACCGGAGTCAGCCGGGCCGAAAATACGCTAAACTTTGCGACCAGCCGCTACCTGGCCCTAGCGGGCTGCCTGCACTATACTGGCGGCCGCAGTGCCGCCCCAGCTAGCTGGCAGCCGCGTTCCTATTTTTGCCTACTTGCTATGGCTTTACTTATTTCATGAAAAAGCACTTTATCCTCGTCGTCTTACTTCCTTTAGCCCTGGCCGCAGCCAATGCTGCGGCCCAACCTAACCCCACCGCCCAGGCGGCCGCAGCGGCCAGCCAGGCCCAGCGCATGGCTCAGGAGCTGGGCCTCTCGGTCGAGCAGCACGCCCGCCTGCGCCACGTGCTGCTCCTCACCCGCCAGCACATGGACGCCGACCTGGCGGCGCATCAGGGTGACCCTGGTGCCCTGCGCGCCGCCATGGCCTTCGACCGGGCCAAATCGGACGAGCTTATTCGGGGCGTGCTCACGCCGGCCCAGTACGTGCGCTATCAGCAGTTTAAGGCTGCGCGCATCGGGCAGCTGCACAGCACCAGCCAGGTAGGGCGCTAGGCCTGGTAACCCACCAGGCGCCGCCCGTGCACCCGAAAGCGCGCGAGCCCCACCCCCAGCACTACCACGGCCACTACCAGCGCCGAGTAGCCCAGCCGCCCGCCTCGCTCGGGATGAAACTGCAGCAGCGCCAGCCCAAAGCCTACCAGGGCCAGGCTCGTGCGCACGTAGGTAAGTAACGTGCGCTCATTGGCCAGGCGGGTGCGTTGCAGGGCTAGCCGGTCGGATAAGGAAAGCGGGCTACTGGAGACGGGCGAAGGCATGGGGCGAAGACAGAGGCGGAGGTATAGCGTGCTTTAACGCAAAGCGCCAGCCCGGTGCCGGGCTATTGCCTATGCCAGGTGCTCAATCACGTAGAGCGAGGCGCTGGCAATGCTCAGCCACAGCACTATGCCTAGTACGTAGGGCTTGAGGCCCACTATGCGCAGCACGCTGTTTGACAGCCCGGCGCCGATAAAGAACAGCGTGGCCGTGAGCCCCGTCTTGGCCAGGCTCACCAGCAGGGGGCCTAGGGGCTTGGCGGCCGGCACATAGGTATTGACCAGCATGGCCAGCACAAAGCCCAAGATGAAGTAAGGGATAGTAATTTTCACGCCTTTCTGCTTGAATACCAAGGCAGTGCCGAGCGCCACCGGAATAATCCAGAGGGCGCGTGCCAGCTTCACGGTGGTGGCTATTTCGAGCGCCTCGTTGCCATAGGCCGCCGCCGCGCCCACCACCGAGCTGGTGTCGTGAATGGCAATGGCGCACCACAGCCCAAACTGGTGCTGGCTCAGGTGCAGGGCGTGGCCAATGGGCGGGAAGGCAAACAGGGCCAGCGCATTGAGTACGAACACCGTGCCGAGCGCTACCGACATCTCCTCGTCTTTGGCGCCCAGCACCGGCCCCACGGCCGCAATGGCCGAGCCCCCGCAAATGGCCGTGCCGCACGAGATAAGGTGCACCACCCGCCGTTCCAGCCCCAGCCACCGCCCCACCAGGTAGCCTAGCAGTAGCGTGCCCGCAATAGAAACTATCGTAAATAGCAGGCCCTCCTGCCCGGCCCGCACCGCCGCGTGCGCATTCATGCCAAAGCCCAGGCCGATTACCGAGAATTGCAATAACTTGGAGGTGACCACCTTGGTGCGCGCCACAAATGGATTGCCCACCGTTTGGGCCAGCGCCAGCCCTAGTGCCAGCGCCAAAGGCGGCGAGGCCCAGGGCGTGAGGCAAAACACCAGCAGCAGCCCAAATACCACCTGCCGCAGCGTAAGGGTGAACCCTAGCACCTGGTGCGGTGTGTAAAAATGACGAAAAACACCAGTGGGCGCCGGGGTAGCAGCAGGCGAGGCAGGCTTCAAAACAACAGACATGGGGCAAATGGCTTAACCGCCCCAAAATTACGCAATTACCTACTCCACAGGTAATTGAAAACTGTTATTGCCAATAACCAAAAGTTATACCAAAGTGAGGGCTTGTTGCTGCCCGAAGCTGAGAAACCGCTGCGCTACCCGCGCCAGAGGCTGGCCCTGCACCCACACCGCCTCAAACTGTCGGCGCAGGGCTAGCCCCTGCAGGGGCACTATTTCGAGCACGCCCGCAGCCAGCTCGCGCCCCAGCGCCTGCCGCGACACAAAGCCCAGCGCCGCGGGGGCTGCCTCCAGGTAGGTTTTGATGGCCTCAGTACTATTGAGATAACACGCCACTTGCAACTCGCTCAGCTTGATTTTGCGCTCGCGCAGGGCCAGCTCCAGCACTTCGAGGGTGCCTGAGCCGCGCTCGCGCAATACTAGCGGGCTAGCCAGCGCCTCGGCCAGCGGCAGGGGCTGGGCCGGCGGGCCGGCGGGCGTGGCCCGGCGCACGGCTACCAGCTCGTCGGGCAGCAACAATTCGTAGTGCAAATCACGGTTTTTGGTGCGGCCTTCTACGAAGCCCAGGTCGAGCTCGCCGCGCAGCAGCGCCTCGGCAATACGCTCAGAGTTAGCTCCTAGCAAGCTGAGCTGCACCTGCGGGTAGCGCGCCTGAAAGGCGGGCAGCCAGGCCGGCAGCACGTATTGGCTGAGCGTGGTGCTGGCGCCCAGGCGCAGGCGCCCGGCGGCTTCTTCGGGGTCGCGCAGGGCTAGCAGCTGCTCTTCGAGCTGCTGAGTGGCGGCGGCTACGGCCTCGGCATGCGCCAGCAGCAGGCGGCCCGCTTCGGTGAGACTCACGCGGTTGCCGCGCCGCGCTAGCAGGCGCTGGCCATACTGGGCTTCGAGCTCGCGGATGTGCTTGGTGACGGCCGGCTGGCTCACAAACAGCTCTTGCCCGGCCTTGGTGAAGCTCAGGTGCCGGGCCACGGCGGCAAATACGCGCAGGCGAAAATCAGACATACCGGCAAAGGTCGGGCGCGGGGCAGCGCGGCCGGCTATCGCACGCCGAGACGCAAGGAGGCGGCTCTACGTGTATCCATACCCTAGCCTGCTTCGTCGGCAAAAAAGCCGCCTTTATCGGCATAGCAGGCGATGGCCGAGGCGCGGCGCGGCTTTGGCCCGCTCCTTGTGTTTACGTCAGCATCCGGAGTCAGCGCGGCCGCGCTTCCTGCTTTTCTCCTCTTTTTTCTGCCTTTCAGCTCCTTATCCTGTTTATGAAAAAGTCCCTGCTTCTGCTGGCCGCTATGGCCTTCGCCACTGCCAGCTTCGCTCAAACTACGCCTACCACCACGCAACTGCCCACCCACCGTGTGCACCGCATGGGCAAAGGCGAGCACAAAACGCCCGAGCAGCGGGCCGAGCACCGCACGGCTATGCTCACCAAAAAGCTGAGCCTCAGTGCCGACCAGCAAGCCAAGGTGCAGCAAATCATGCTAGCCCAGACTCAGGAAGGCCAGGCCCTAAAAGCCAAATACCCGGCAAAGGAGCAGCGCCAGGCCCTTCACCAGGAAATGAAGGCCGGCCACGCCAAGTACCAGGCCCAGCTGCAAGGCGTGCTCACGGCTGACCAGTACGGCAAGCTCGCCGCCATGCAAAAAGAGCATCACCATCGCGGTGAGCACGGCGACAAGCAAAAAGAAAAGAGCTAGCTGTAGCGCCTGCTGTTTGCTTCGAAGCCCCGGCCCCACGGCCGGGGCTTTTTGCTGCCTGGCCCAGGGCGATGAACCGAGGGGGCTAGCGTGATGTTGAAGCGGCTCGTTATATTTGACCCTATCACCTACCCCGGCAGCCCGATTATCAAGCGGTTAGCTCAACGGCTGCCACCATCCCCAATGCCCTTACCCAGTAGTAGCACCCCCGCGGTGCAAATTCAGCAGTTTTACGATAAAGGCTTAGCCCACGCTTCCTACGCTATTCGGGCGGGCCGGCAGGTGGCCGTTATCGACCCCGGCCGCGACCCGCAGCCCTATTACGACTTTGCCGACGAGCACGACGCCCAGATAGTGGCCGTGATTGAGACGCACCCCCACGCCGACTTCGTGAGCAGCCACCTGGAAATAGCCCAGGAAACGGATGCCACCATCTATTGCAGCAAGCTCACCGGCGCCCGCTACCCCCACAAGAATTTTGATGACGGCGACCGGCTCAAGCTCGGCAACGTCGAGCTGCATGCCCTGAATACTCCCGGCCACTCGCCCGACAGCATCAGTGTGCTGCTCATGGATGAGGCCGCCCAGACCCGCGCCGTCTTTACCGGCGACACGCTTTTTGTGGGCGATGTGGGCCGGCCCGACCTGCGCGAGGCCGAGGCTGCTGGCGGCCACGCCCGCGAGGAGCTCGCCGCCCAGCTCTACACCAGCCTGCGCCAGAAGCTGATGGCCCTGCCGCCCACCACGCGCGTGTACCCGGCCCACGGCCCCGGCTCGCTCTGCGGCAAAACCACTAGCCCCGACCTCGACAGCACCATCGCGAAGGAGCTAGCCACCAACTACGCCCTGCAGCCCATGTCGGAGCCCGAGTTTGTGCGGGTGCTGCTCGAAGACCAGCCTTTCATGCCCAAGTACTTCGGGCACGATGTGCAGCTCAACAAGCAGGGCGCACCCAATTTTGAGGACAGCATCCGGGCAGTGCCGCGCGTGCATGGGGGCGCCGCGCTAGCCCCCGGCGTACTCGTTATCGACACCCGGCCGGCCGCCAAGTTCCGCGCCGGCCACCTGCCCGGCGCCATCAACCTGCAGGATGGTGGCAAGTTTGAAACCTGGCTGGGCTCGGTAGTAGGCCCGCAGGAGAAATTTTACTTACTCGCCGACACCCAGATTCAGCTCGACGCGGTGATTCGCAAAACCGCCAAAATTGGCTACGAAGGCAACATCAAGGGTGCCCTGCTGGCCCCCACCACCCAGCCCGCCACCAGCCCGGCCGTAGACGTGGCCGCCGTGCGCCAGCACCCCGAGCAGTTTACCATTGTGGATATTCGCAACCGCACCGAGGCCCACGACCCGCTGTTTGCCCACGCCTTGCTTATCCCGCTGCCCGAGCTGCGCGAGCGCGTCAAGGAGATTCCGACCGACAAGCCGGTGCTCGTGCACTGCGCGGGCGGCTACCGCTCGGCGGCCGGGGCTAGCATCATTCAGGCTGCACTGCCACATGCGGAGGTGCTGGATTTGAGTGAGGCCGTGACAGAGTTTGCGCCGGTGTCGGCGTGAGACTGCTGCTATTCTTCTGTTTGGTACTGACTAGCCGGGCGGCCTTTGCACAGGCTGCCCGGCCGTGGCCGCGCAATGCGGCGACCGGCAAGATTGAGTTTACTGGCCGCCTGCCGTGGCCCGATAGCGTCCGTACCGAAGCGCAGCGGCAGTTGCTGGTGCGACGCTGGTATCGGCGGAAGCTGACGAATGACCAGCCGGAAATGATTCGGCGTTTTGTCCAAGAAAGTGGGACTACTTACAGTCAAATTCCTGCGGAGAGCTGCTACCGGCTTAGTATCATGAACCGAGACGAAGAGCACTTTAGTCTTTGTTTTCAACTCAGACTTACTTCAGATAATACGGGCTTAAGTTATCGGTTTTTTGATTTTGACTATAATTATTTTTCTTTCGATAATGGCGGCGATTATTCGTTAGAAAGTTTATTGACACCGGAAGGCGCCTCCCCACGGTCCATTATAGAATCGTTTCATGAGCAACTACTAGCTGCCACGAAAGCCTGGTAACGCTGGTTGTGGCTCGAAGCCACAGCCGCGTTTTGTATTGCAGAAGCGCGGGTTTGTATCTGCCTGCCCCAGCTGATATTGGGACCTTTGTGAGGTTGAATCTTCATTCAAAAACCTCTCTAAACACCCTAGTACGAGCACCATCAAGAAAGTACCGCCGGGCAGCCAGGGCCTGCACGTATCGGTAGAAGGACTGGGCTGCATGGGCATGACCGGCGGCATCATCGGCATGAGAAGAACAAAACCGGGCAAACGCCGGCGACCTACCGGTTTTCGGCGCAGTAAGGCCTAGCCGCGCACCAGGCGGTCGGTGCGCCAGATGGGCAGAATATTAGGGTGCGTATCAACCTGCATGCAGAACGTAAAGTCGTCGTGCGCTTCCAAGGAATTGAGTCGGCGCACGGCGGCCGATTGCAGCAGGTAGTCGGGCCAAGTGGGCTTGGCGTGCTGCCACAGGTGCAGGGCCGCCAGCGCGGCATCGGAGGAGGCAATATCGAAGCCACGCGGGGCTAGGCGCTCGGCCAGCGCGCCGCCAAAGATGCTGTCTTCGAGGCAGAAGCTACCTTTCCAGCCGGCGCATACCACCAGCACATCGCGCCCTTGCGCCACCGCAAAATCGGCCACCGCACTCAGGTTCAGAAAGGAGCCGCACACAATGGCCTCGGCCGTGAGCGAGCGGTGTAGCGCCATGGTGCCATTGGTGGTGCTGATGGCCAGCGCCCGGCCCTGCACCGCGAGTTTGCCATCGAGAAAGCCGAAAGGTGAATTGCCCAAATCGAAGCCCGCCGCGGCAATGCCGTCGCGCTCGGCCGCCGTGATGCAGCCCTGCTCACGGCCGAGCGCGGCGCACTCTTCCAGCGTGGCTGTGGGGAAAACATCCGTGACGCCCGCCGCCAGGGCCGTGACAATGGTGCTGGTGGCGCGCAGCACGTCTACAATAACGGCGACCCGGCCGCGCAGGTCGTAGAGCGGCAGCAGCTCGGGCGAAAAGCAAACGTCTAGTTTCACAATACTAGTGACTTAACAAACAAATAAGAAAGAACGTCATGCTGAGCCTGTCGAAGCATCTCTCCCGAACGACACCCTAGCGGCGCGGGAGAGATGCTTCGGCAGGCTCAGCATGACGTTCTTAAAAAGAATTTTAGCTTACGCCTCCTCAGTGCCGGGCACCAGCGGCAGCTTGGCCACGGTGGCGGGCAGGTTTTTGCCGCGCACCTGCACAAAAATCTGCGTGCCGGGGCTAGCCAGCTCGGTTTTGACGTAGCCCAGGCCGATGCCCTTGCTGAGGCTCGGCGACTGGCCGCCGCTGGTGACCTCGCCAATGGCGTTGCCCGCGGCATCGACCAGCGGGTAGTGGCTGCGGGGCAGGCCGCCGGGACCGTCCATCACGAAGCCCACCAGCTTGCGCTGCACGCCAGCGGCCTTTTGGGCCTTCAGGGCTTCGCTGTTGGTGAAGTCTTTGGTGAATTTGGTAATCCAGCCCAGGCCGGCTTCGAGGGGTGAGGTGGTATCGTCGATGTCGTTGCCGTAGAGGCAGTAGCCCATTTCGAGGCGCAGGGTGTCGCGGGCGCCCAGGCCAATGGGCTTGAGGCCGAAGGGCTTACCGGCGGCCATAATTTTATTCCATACGTCGGCGGCGTGCTCATTCGGAATGTACAACTCAAAGCCGCCCGCCCCGGTGTAGCCGGTGGCCGAGATGATGACATTGGGCGCACCGGCGAAGGTGCCCTGCACAAAGCTGTAGTACGGAATGCTGGTCAGGTCTACGTCGGTGAGCGAGGCTAGCGCGGCGGCGGCCTTGGGGCCCTGCACCGCGAAGAGGCTCAGCTGGTCCGACACGTTCTCCATGTCGGCGCCGTCGGTGTTGTGTTGCTGTAGCCAGTTCCAGTCTTTTTCGATATTGGAAGCGTTGACTACCAGGAAGTAGTCTTCCTCGGCCAGCATATACACGAGTAGGTCATCTACGATGCCGCCGGTGGCGTTGGGGAAGCACGAGTACTGCGCCTTGCCGGGCTGGAGCTTGCTAGCGTCGTTGCTGGTAGTGCGCTGAATGAGGGCTAGCGCCTGCGGGCCTCGCACCCGAAACTCACCCATGTGCGACACGTCGAAGATGCCCACCGCGCGGCGCACCGTGTGGTGCTCCTCCAGGTCGGAGGAATAGCGCACGGGCATGGCATAGCCAGCAAACGGAACAATTTTGGCGCCTAGCTGCTGGTGGGTATCGTGCAGGGCAACGGTTTTGAGCGGGGTAGCTTCCATGAGAAACGAGGAGATGGACGTGGTGACGGGCCGGCGGGGCCAGGCAGCCACAAAGCTACTTCGCGCCCCGGCAACGTGCCCGGCAGGCGCCCGTACTATAGCCTACCTTTATTACGTATGAGCCCTGAAGCTATTAAGCAGGATTTTGAGTCTGCTATCGTCAAACACTTTTCCTTTAAGGCTCGGCTACGCTCCTTTTTGCATGGCAATGGAAACGAGCAGGGCCCCTTGCGCGACCCCAATCAGTGCGGCATGGGCCAGTGGATAGCCGAGCGCCGCAGGGGTACCTACAGCCACCTGTCCGAAATGCGTGAGCTCGACCGGCTGCACCGCCTCATTCATGAGCAGGCCAACCGGCTCATGGATTTGCACGTGGCCGGCCACCGCGAAGAAGCCCTAGCCGGCTTTGGTGAAGTGCAGGTGCTGGCCGACAGTATCCAAGGGCTGCTGCAAACTATGGAGGCCAAATTGCGTACTGCGCAAGCGTGACGGCGCCGGGCTACCATGAAAATTAACCTTACTACTAAACTATTTGCCGGCTTCTTACTGCTGCTGGGCTTATTTGCCGCCGTGGTGGTGGTCAACTATCGCCTCGCTGGCCAGGTGCTACGCAATTCGCAGCGCGTGGAAGCCTCGCAGCATACCTCGGCCGATGGGGCCACGCTGCTGCGCAGCATTATTGACATGGAAACTGGATTTCGGGGCTACCTGCTGCTGGGCAACGAGCAAGTATTGCAGCCCTACTACTCGGGCGAGCGCGATTTGCTGAACCGCTTTAATGCGCTGCGCGACGAGCTGGCCGACGAGCCCGAGCAGCGCCAGCGCCTCGACACCACCCAGCACTACTACCGGCAGTGGTCGACTTATACGCACCTCATGATAAGTGAGAAGCGTGCCGCCCGCATTCGCGACCCGCAGCAAACGGGCCTCAGTGGCATGGCCCACGCCAACCTGACCGAGGGCCTGGCTGGCAAGCAGGTGATGGATGCCATCCGCTACCAGATGGCCCGCTTCGACACCGCCGAAACCGCCAACCGCCAGGCCCAGCGCCAGCGCCTCGCCGACAGTATTTCGCGTGCGCAGAAGCTCTCGGGGTTGATAACGGGGCTAGCCCTGGCTTTTGGCCTGTTCTGGGCCTTGTACATTGTGCGGCTGCTGGCCCGGCGCCTGCGCAACATGATAGAAATGGCCCGCCGCCTGGCCGATGGCGACTACAAAACGCAGCTTGTAGATACTGAGCACGACGAAGTAACCGAGCTTACCACGGCCCTGAATACAATGGCCCGCACCATCGACCAGAATATCAGCCAACTGGAGGGCCGCAATCAGGAACTCGACCAGTTTGCCTACGTGGTGTCTCACGACCTGAAGGCGCCGCTGCGGGGCATCGAAAGCGCCTCGCGCTGGATTGAGGAAGACATGGGCAAAGACTCGCTGCCGCCGCACATCCGCGAGTTTCTGAGCCTGATGCGCCAGCGGGTACACCGCATGGAAAACCTCATTACCGGCATTCTGGCCCTGGCTAGGGTCGGCAAAGTGGCCGAAGCCAACGAGGCGGTATTTGTGCGCCAGCTGCTGCGCGAAATCACCGACACGGTGGGCCTGCCCGAGGGTATGCAGATGGAGCTGCCCTTTTTCCTGCCCACGCTGCCCACCAACCGCACCCAGCTCCAGCAGGTATTTACCAACCTGATTTCCAACGCCATCAAGTACCACGACCACCCGAGCACCGGCACCATTCGCATCGGCTGCGAGGACCTGAACGACAACTTCTACCGTTTCTCGGTGCAAGACGATGGCCCCGGCATCGCGCCCGAATACCATGAGCGCATCTTCATTATTTTCCAGACCCTGGTAGAGCGCGACGCCCTCGAAAGCACCGGCGTGGGCCTGGCCATCGTGAAGAAGATAGTAGAGCGCCAAGGCGGCCGCATCTGGGTCGAGTCGGCTGAGGGCCAAGGCGCTACCTTCTTTTTCACCTGGCCCAAAAAGCCGGCTGCCAAGCCCGCTACGGCCGGGGTACAGGCGGTGCCGGCTGCCCAGCTAGCGGCGGCGGTCAGATGAGCGCCCGCGTATCCTTTCCTTTTTTTGTATCGTTAGCATAACCTGCCTATACTGGCTCCGTCTGTTTTCTTTGCCCCATGTCCCCCCTTTCCTCGTCCGCCTCACCTAGCATCCTGCTCGTCGAAGACGACCAGATGGATGTCATGAATGTGCAGCGGGAACTTCGTAAGCAACACATCACCGTTCCGCTAATACACGCCAAAAATGGCCGCGAAGCCCTCAACCTGCTGCGCGGCGAAAACGGCGAAACCAAGATTGCGCGCCCTAGCCTGGTCATGCTCGACCTGAACATGCCGCGCCTCAACGGCCTGGAGCTCCTCAAAATACTGCGCAACGACCCTGAGTTTAATGACCTCAACGTGTTCATTATGACCACGTCGGACCTCGACACCGACCGCACAGGGGCTAGCAGCCTCGGCGTGAGCGGCTACATTATCAAGCCCCTCACCTTCGATTCGTTTGGCGGCGAAGGCGGCGGCACCGTCGATGGCTTCAGCCTCTTTCTAGACCTGCTAAAGCTAAAAGACAACGGCTAATTTTTACTGGTTAAGTGAATAATGGTCAATGGTTAATGCCGTTCAGTAATCCAGAACGGCATTAACCATTGACCATTATTCACTTAACCAGTGTCTTAATATTCCAGCCGAAAGGTGGGGCGATGGTGCGGGCTAGGCCCGTGCGCGCGCAGGGCAGCTCGGTGAGCGGCCGTAGGGTAGCCCGCATTTTGGGCCCAGCCATACTGCGGGTATTCCTGGGCGAGGGCCAGCATGTGCTCGTCGCGAAACGTTTTGGCCAGAATAGAAGCCGCTGCGATGTGGCGGTAGCGGCCGTCGCCACCCACGACGCAGGTATGCGGCAGCTCCGGATAGGGGCGAAACCGGTTGCCATCGACCAGCAAGTGAGTGGCCGGTACGGCTAGCCCTGCTACGGCCCGGTGCATGGCCAGGTAGCTGGCCTGCGCAATGTTGAGGCTGGTAATTTCGGTCGTAGAGGCCTCCCCTACTGCCCAGGCCACCGCCTCGGCGCAGATGAGGGCGCGCAGTGCTTCGCGCCGACGAGCCGTGAGCTGCTTGGAGTCGTTGAGAAAAGGCGGGTTGAAATCGGGCGGCAAGATGACGGCCGCCGCAAACACTGGCCCGGCCAGGCAGCCGCGCCCGGCTTCGTCGAGGCCAGCCTCGTGCGGGTGGCCGGTGTGGCTGGCCAGCAGGGGCAGCGGCGGGGTTTTGATTTTAACAGAGGGCATAAGCAACGAAGAGCCGGCTACTGCTAGCCGGCCCTAGCGCCCACAAAGGTCGGGCGGCACCACGCTCCCGCTAGCTCTAGAAATGCAGGGCCTGCAGGAAAAATACCTGCCGTTCGGCGCCACGGTCTGCCTTGATGCGCTGGAAGCCACTGGCTATAAACCTATTACCGCCCCAGGGCAGCAGCTCGGGCTGCTGCACATCAAGCACTTTTTCGGTCTTGCTATTGGCACTGGTGAGTAGCTCCACCTTGGTATCATTGGGGCTAGGCTCACCTTGCCGAATGCGCTTGTAGTGCAGCTCGTTATCGAGCAGGTAGGCTAGCACCAAGTGGCCATCGGCCAGCACCAGGGGCTGCACGGCTTCTTCGAGGCCCGAGCGCACGAGGCCCGGCCCCACCACGAAGGTATTGTCCCAGAGCAGATTGCCGCGCTTGTCGAAGCCACAAACCAGTACGTGCGAAGTCCGGAAACCGACGAGGGCCCCACCATTGGTATAGGTAGTATGGGGCAGGTAGCCGCTCGTAAGCGCATTGTAGGCATTGCGACCGGACAGGCTGTTATACGGGCCGAGCCCTGCTCCGCTCCCGTACGAAGAGTAGTTATACTGGGGGGCGTAAACCTCGGCCACCAGCGTGTAGCCACCGCCAGGCTGAGGCAGCAGCTCGTGCAGCAGCAGGTGAAAGTGCCAGTGCACGGGGCTCGCCTCGCGGGCCTCGCGCCGGGCGGTGCGGTCGCGCAGGCGCGCTTCGCGGGTGGGGTTGAGGTAGTCGAAGAAGTGCCGCAGGCGCTTAAAATCGTAGAAGCGCAGCGCTGGCCGGCCGCTGGCAGCACTGGTAGCTTTAGCCGTGAGGTCGGTGGCAAACAGCCCTTGGGCGTAGTGCACGTCGCGCAGGCCATAGGTGCCAGCTAGCAGGCGGGTGGTGGTGTCTTCGGGGGGGCTGAGCTGGGCGGTGAGCAGGCTGCGCTCGCTCTCGGTTTGCACAAACTCGGAGCTCAAAAGCTGGCCGTGCTCGGCCGAGAGCCGCTTGAGCTGCAGGCGCTGCTTGCGGCCGTTGCTTTGGCTGAGCACAAACTCGGCGTGGCCGGCGGGGCGGTCGGCCACGCTGGTGAGCTCGGTATCGAGCGGCTCGTAGAGCGACGGCAGAAACTGAAATTGCCCGGTGGCCACGTCGAGCAGCAGCACGGTCTGGTGCTGCTGGTCGGTGAGGGTCACGTTGGCCAGCAGCCGGCCGGCCATCGCTTTGAGCCCTACCACCTGGCGGCACAGCTTGGTATCGAAGGGCTGCAGGCGCACCTCGCCACCACGGGCATCATAGGCGAGGGCTAGCAGCTTGCCCGTAATGTCGGGCGCCCGAAACAGCGCGTACACAATGCCCGGCTCGGCGCACAGGCGCTGCACCTCATATTCGGGCGGAATATCCACCTTCACCTCGCGGCGCAGGTGCAGGTTGGCGCCGTACTGCTGCAGCACGTAGTGGGGCTTATTGCGCAGCCCGCCGCTCTCGTGCCGGATGAGCAGCACCACAGCCGTATCGGCGGGCAGGGCCTGCACCTGCACGTCGTCGGTGCTGGGGTCAAGCAGTAGTTCAGTGCGGGCCGCCTGCACCGGCGCATCGGCCGGGGGCGGCGGAGGAGTGCGCTGCGCCCACAGCCCTAGCGGCAGCAGGCAGCACCAAAAAGCGAAGAAGTGTTTCATAGCTAGCCTCGCAACGCAGCCCCGGCCCGAATGGTTGGGAGCGTTGTGTACGAAGATAACCTTTTTTCACAGCTTTGGCAAGCCCGGCCGGCAGGGCAGTTCAAACGTACGCTGGGCGGCATTTGCTGGCGCTGATTAGCTGCCTAATCGTAGGCAGGTAGCGCGCTACTGCCGGGCAATGCCGCGCGCCACCGTAACCCTGCGGCTTACCCTTCGGCCAGGGCCAAAATAAGGTCGAACTCTTCGGGCCGCACGGGCGTGACCGACAGGCGCGACTGCCGCAATAAGCCAAGCTGCGCCAGCCGCTCGTCGGCCTTTAGGGCAGCTAGCGATACCGGGCGGCCTAGCGGTGCGTGGGGCCGCAGGTGCACCGCCACCCAGGGGCTGCCGGCCTCGGCGGTGGCATCGGGGGCATGGGCGGCGTGCACAATGGCCACGCCTACTACCGCCTTTTCGCTCACGCTGTGGTAAAACAGCGCCAGGTCGCCGGGCTGCATGGCTTGCAGATTATTGCGGGCCTGGTAGTTGCGCACGCCGGTCCAATCGGTGCCGCCCTCGCGCACAAAGTCGGCCCAGGAATAGGCTTCGGGTTCAGATTTAACGAGCCAGTGGTTCATACCCGCAAAGTTCGGCTGCTAGGCCCCAATGCCCTAGCCGAGCACTTAAGGGTTGCGGATAATCTCGACGGCGGGGCGCTCGTTGAGGCGGCGCAGGCGTAGCACGCCCTGCTTATAATCAAGCAATTCGAGCTCGTAGTCGGGCTCGGCGGGCTCCAGCTCGGGCAAGTGAATGAGCAGGCGGCCGGTAGTAGTTTCGGTCCAGCTGCCTTCCTGGGCCACCAGCCCGCCGCCGGGCGGCACATCGTAGCGCACAAAGCGGCCAGACGGCCCTAGCCGGAAGCCGGGCCGGCCGCCAGGCCGGTAGCGAAAGCGATACGTATTGCGCCGATAAGCCAGCGTGTCGGCGCGGCTGGCCTCGGGCAGCAGCAGCCAGGTGCCGTGCAGGGCAGCTAGCTGGCCGGCGGGCAGCCCGGCAGGGTGGTTGGGGTGGCAGGCAGCGGCCAGCAGCAAAATGCCGGCTAGCCCACCCATACGTCTAGCGGAAACCATGATAAGGCAATAGTACGTGAAATAGAAGCATCCCGCCTATGCCTTGAGCCGTACTTTTGGGAGTTACCTGTTGGTGGCTGGTGGTTGACTGCTACCCAGCGAATGAGGCGGCTTATACGGCTCCCTTAGCAACAAGTAGCCTCTCGCAATCACCCCGCAATGGACAACCGCGCCCTTATTAAAGCCTTCCGGCTCACGGCTCAGCTCTTGGAGCTGCACGACGAAAACGCCTTCAAAATCAGGGCCTACGAGGGCACGGCCACGGCCCTGGAGCAGCTGGAATTTCCGGTAGCCGAGGTAGAGCGCCCGGGCCTGCCCGACCGCACCGGCCTGAGCAAAACCCAGGCCGCCAAGGTGGCCGAGCTGCTCGATACCGGCACCTTCAAAGAACTGCAAGAGCTGCTCGACAAAACGCCGCCCGGCGTGGTAGAGCTATTGAATATTAAAGGCATCGGCCCTAAAAAAGTACGGGCGCTGTGGCGCGAGGCAGGCATCGAGAGCCCCGAGCAGCTGCGCGAAGCTGCCGAGGCCGGCCAGGTAGCCAAGCTCAAGGGCTTTGGGGCCAAGACGCAGGAAAGCCTGCTGGCCGCGCTGGCCTTCACCGACCAAAGCGCCGGCAAACTGCTGTTCTCGCAGGCCGAGCAGCTCGCCGGCGACCTAGCTGAGCGCCTGCGCCAGCTGCCCGGTGTGAGCGAAGTAGCCCCTACTGGCGAAGTACGCCGCGCGCTCGAAATTGTGGAAACTATTGAGCTGCTGGTGGCTAGCTCCAACCCAGGGCCCATTCACGCGCTACTCAATGCGGCGCCCGGCCTGCGGCACGACGCGCTGCGCTCGGGCCCCTTTGCCTGGCGCGGCACCGTAGCCGACTCGGGGGTGAGCGTAGCCGTGCGCGTAGTGGCAGCCGATGAGTTTGTGAATCAGCTCTTTGTGAGCACCGGCAACGAGGCGCACCTGGCGGCAGTACTGCCCAAGGCGGGCCCCGGCCAGCCCGCTAGCCTGCGCCAGTGGGCCAAGCGCGAGCGCTTTGCCAGCGAGGAGGCGCTGTATGAGAAAGCCGGCTTGCAATACGTAGTGCCCGAGCTGCGCGAGGGCCTGGGCGAAATAGAGCTGGCCGCCGAACACAAGATTCCCGAGTTGCTGCAAGACAGCGACTTGCTCGGCTCACTGCACAACCACAGCACGTATTCCGATGGCAGCCACTCGCTGCGCCAGATGGCTACTTTCCTGCGCGATGCGGGCTACGAGTACCTCGGCATCTGCGACCACTCGCAGGCCGCGCACTATGCCAATGGCCTCGGCCCCGAGCGCGTGCGCCAGCAGCAGCGCGAGATTGATGAGCTGAACCAGGAGCTAGCCCCCTTCCGAATCTTCAAGGGCATTGAGGCCGATATTCTGGGCGATGGGAGCCTGGATTACGACGAAGCCCTGCGCGACTCGTTCGACTTTATTGTGGCCTCCATCCACTCCAACCTGAAGATGGATGAGCAGCGTGCTACTGAGCGCCTGCTGGCCGCCATTGCCAACCCGCACACCACCATGCTCGGCCACCCCACCGGCCGGCTGCTGCTGCGTCGGGCTGGCTATCCTATTGATTTTAAAAAGGTTATTGATGCCTGCGCTGAGCACCAGGTCATCATCGAAATCAACGCCAACCCCTGGCGCCTCGACCTCGACTGGCGTTGGGTACGCTACGCCATCAGCCAGGGTGTGCAGCTCAGCATTAACCCCGATGCCCACCACACCGACGGCTATGCCGACATGCGCTACGGCGTGCTAGCTGGCCGCAAAGGCATGCTAACCAAAGCGATGACGTTCAACACCAAATCGGTGGATGAAGCGGCAGCCTATTTCGCGGCGCGCAAGGCGAAGTATAAAAATTAGCTTTAGTTAAAAGAACGTCATGCTGATGCAGGAAGCTTCTCGCCCGTGCTGCCAGGGTCGATAATCCACCGATTCGAGCGAGAAGCCTCGTACGTCAGTATGACGTTCTTTTTTATTCCACATGAAAATCCTGGTTCTGCGCTTCTCTTCCATCGGCGATATTGTGCTGACTACGCCGGTAGTGCGGCAGTTGAAAACGCAGGTGCCGGGCGCACAGGTGCACTTCGCCACCAAGCCGGCGTTTGCCAAGCTTTTTGAGGCTAGCCCCTACATCGATAAGCTGCACCTGCTGAGCGGCAGCCTGGGCGAGTTGGTGCGCGAGCTGCGCGCCGAGCGCTTCGACTTCATCGTCGATTTGCATAATAATCTGCGTACCAGCCTTATCCGACTACAGCTAGCAGGCGTACCGAGCCGAGCTTTCGACAAGCTCAACTGGCAGAAATACCTACTCGTGCGCTTCAAAATCAATCAGTTGCCGCCAGTACACATCGTGGACCGCTACCGGGCGGCCGCCGCGCCGCTCGGCATCCGCGACGACGGCGCGGGATTGGATTATTTCATCCCAGAAGGCCAGGAAGTCGACCTAGCCACCGAGCTTCCGGTAGGCTTTCGGCCCTGGGAATATGTGGCCGTAGCCATCGGCGCGCAGCACGCTACCAAGCGCCTGCCTGTAGAGAAGCTCATCGAGCTGATGCAGCGGCTGGCGCCGCGGCCAGTGGTGCTGCTAGGGGGCCCCGAAGATGAAAGCACCGGGCATGTCATTCAGCTGGCCGCCAATTCACTCATCTTCAATGGCTGCGGACAATTCACTTTGCATCAGTCGGCCTCACTGCTGCGGCAGGCGCAATTTGTGGTGAGCCACGATACCGGGCTCATGCACATTGCCTCGGCCTTCAAAAAGGAGATTTACAGCGTGTGGGGCAACACCGTGCCGCAGTTTGGCATGTACCCCTACCGCACCAAGTTTGAGGCGCTCGAAGTGCTAGGCCTGCCCTGCCGGCCGTGCTCCAAAATCGGCTTTGCCAAGTGCCCCCAGGGCCATTTCAAGTGTATGCGCGAGCAGAATTTGGCGCGCGACTGGCCGTCCTAGCCTAGCGGCCCGCTTAAGCCAAGCGGCGCTTCAGCCACGGCTGCAAGCGCCGTTCCAGCACCCAGCTCAGCCCCAGTACTAGGGCAAAGTAGCCCACCAGCCGCCCCAGCCATGTACCGACGCTGCCGCTGAAAAAAGGCACCTCATGCACCAGCCATAACAACGGATAGTGGATGATGTACACCCCATAAGAAATGCTGCCCAGCGGCTGCAGCCGCTGCACTACCCTAGCAGCCGCGGCAGCCCATTGCCCACGCAGCAGGTAGACTACCCCCGCCACCACGTAGGCCCCGGCCGGCAGACAAACCGAAAGGTTGGTCGTACCAAAGAGCCGCCCCGTGAGCCCGTAGGCCAGCAGGTATAGCGCCGGGCTCGCAAACGCCGCCCGCTCTAGCCACAGCAATCCCGGCACCATGCGGTTAGAAAAGCACAGCAGTAGCGGCACCCCTAGCAGGAGATAGGATAAGTCGGCAAAATTGATAGGACGTTCGAAAAACGGCACAACGTTCTCATCCAAGTCCAGACCCAACGTGTGCAGCCCAGCAGACACCAGGTTAAGACGCTGATACGCAAGCAACAGCAGCAGCCATGCCAACATGGCACCGTAGCGCGGCGGGGCCTGCCGCCGCGCTACGGTGCTCAGGGCTAGCCCCGTAAACCAGAAGGCGCCTCCGTAGGCCAGGGCTATCAGCACCAAGGGCTGCACGTGTAGCAGTGTACCTAGCACACCAACGCCCACGCAGCCCGCCGCCACGCGCCAGGCCGGCCAGGCCCGCGCCGATACCAGCATAAACAGCAGATAATAAGCCATTTCATAGGGCAGCGACCATATCGGCTGGTTGTAAGATGGGACGGCCACGGCAAGGCCCTGCAAAAACACCAGGTATCCTTCCCACTCGCTGACGCTGAAGGGCTTGTGGTACGCAGCTGCGAGGATACCTGTAGCGCCCAGCGCCAGTATATACAGCGGATAGAGCCGCACTATGCGCTTGCGCAGGTAACGCCGCCGCGCCTCCCCCGTGGCTAGCGGCGCTGGGTTAGTCAGGCCAATAACGTAGCCCGAAAGCAGAAAAAATACGAGAACTGCCAAATGGCCGGGCGGGGCGTATTGCCACACTCCGCTAGGCCGAAAGTGCGGGTCGAAGACCGGGCCGGCGGCTATTGCATGCCCTAGCGCCACCAGCAGCGCCGCCACTCCGCGGAGCGCCTCCAGCGGATGGTCGTAGAAAACCACCGGGCGGATATCAGCTGAGTGCGTGGCTTGCGTTGTCATAAGGCCATACTGGTATGCACACCGGGCACGGGGCTATTTCCAGTCGGCTCCGCCGCCCTTCTCTCCTTCCGGCTTTATCAACCGGAACTCTACCCTTCTATTGATGCGGGCGTCGGCGGCGGTAAGCTCGTCTTTGAGCGGCCGGCTGGAGCCATAGCCGAAGCTTTCGATGCGGTTGAGGCCTAGCTTGCCCTTGCGCTCGATGTAGCGCCTGATTTCCTCGGCGCGGTCTTGCGAGAGCTTTTCGTTTACTTCGGGGTCGCCGCGGCCGTCGGTGTGGCCCGCAATGCTGAGCTTATACGTGGGGTGGTCGACCAGAAAGAGCGTGATTCGGTCGAGCGTGGGGTGCATACTGGGCAGTATACTCGACTTATTGGCTTCAAACTCAATATTCTTGAAAATGAGCGGCAGCTTGTAGTCGATGCTATTCGTGAGCATCGTCATCACGGTATCGCCCTTAAGCTCGAACTTTTTTTCGACCGAAAAGGCATCCGGGCTTTGGATAAGCATGGCGTAGTGCGAGCCTTCTATCAGCTCAAAGTCAAACGAGCCATCGGCCCGCAAGTACTTGCTAGCCACCTCAATGCCGTTATCGAGGTCGATGATGCTGACCATGCCCTTCAGGGGGCGGTTGCTTACCGAGTCGAGCAGCGTGCCGGCTACCTGGGTGGTGGCTAGCGGCTGCGCCTCCATGGGCAGCGGAAAGGAATAGAGGTCGAGGTTGTTCAAGTCTTTCTCCTCCGAGCGGGCATAGTAGAGGTTTTTGCTTTGGCTATCAATCGTAAAGTAATATTCTGACCCTTTGCCGTTTACCAGAGGGCCGATGTTGCGCGGCTCCTGCCAGCGGCCTTTTAACCGGTAGGTTTTGTAGATGTCGAAGTCGCCAAAATTGAGCAGCTGGCCCCGCGAGCTGAAGTACAGCACCTGGTAAAGCGGATGGAAAAAAGGGCTCACCTCGCTCTCGCGGGTGTTCACCACCGGGCCCAGGTTCATGGCTTTGCCCCACTGGCCGTTTTTGCCCTTCACGGTGTAGTAGATATCGCTGAGGCCGAAGCCCCCTAGCCGGTCGGAAGCGAAATAGAGCGTGTCTTCCTTGGGCGAGAGCGTGGGCTGCGAATCCCAGGCCACGGAGTTGACGAGTGGGCCGAGGCTCTTGGGGGTGCTCCACTTGCCATCCTTGCCGAGGCTGGCGGTGTAGAGGTCGCAGTTGCCGTGGCAGGTGGGGCACTCGCAGCGGGCAAAAAAGATGGTGCGCCCATCGTGTGAGAAGCACGCCGAGCCCTCATTATACTGCGAGTTGATAGGCTTGGGCAGCGGCTGGGCCTCCGACCACACATTGTCCCCTTCCTGGTGCGAGCTATATAAGTCTTCCTGCTCACGGGTGCGCACCCCCTTGCCCTGCGGCCGCTTCGAGCTGAAAAGCAGCACGGTATCGGCTGCGCCCAGCGCCGGGCCGTAATCAGGATATTTCGAGTTAACGGCGTCGCCCATGTTTGTGTACACGTTTTTGGGCGGGTGAAAGGTGTTGACGCTCTTGCGGTACTCCACCACGTTGTAGTACACCTGCAGCGGCACGTAGAGGATGGCTGCCTTTTCCTCCAGCGAGTCGTAGTAAAGCTGCACACGCCGAATATCGGTGCGGTGGTGCTTGAGGGCTAGCCGAAAATAGGCCTTGGCCAGCTCCTGCTGGGTGCTGTCGCGCTGCAAAAGCTGGCCTAGGTGCCAGAGCAGGTCGGTATTGCGGTAAAAATTCTCAATGCCAAACTGACCGACGTAGCGCATCAGCAGCGCGCGGGCCTCGGCATAGCGGTGGCGGCGCTCGGCCCGCTGAATAGCCTTGAGCGCTTTTTTATCCTCGAAAAAGGCAATTCTGTTGACATTTGGAAAATAGGGCGTGCCATCGGCGTGCAGGCGCAGGCGGCGCGCCACCCGGCCCTTGAGGGCGCGCTGCTGGTAGGCGGGGCGGGGGGGGCTAGCCGGGCGGGGCGGGGTGAGCAGGGGGGCTGCTTTGGCGGGTTTTGGCGCGGCGCGCGGCGCGCGCTGGGCTAGCCCGGGCGGCGCGGCTGCCAGCACCACCCACCAGCACAAGAAACAAAAAAGCAGCGGGAAGCGCATTTAATGAGTAATAGAAAGAAACGGGGCTGCAAGTTCTTACACAACAGCCACTATTAGCAAATTGCTATGCCGGGCCGGGCGGCCGGGCGCCGGTTTGGCGGCCCCTGGCGGGCTGGCACGGCCCTTGCCCCGGTTGCCGACTGGCCTTTTTGTACCTTAGCCTAGCGGAAACCGGCTGCCACTCTGGCAGCCGGTTGGTTTTCTTCCGCACCGGCCGGCTTCTTTTTGCTTTGCTCATGCCCTTTGATATATCTGGCCCTGGCCGCCTGCTGGCGGCGGGCCCCGATTCGCCTTCCGAAGCCATCGCCATTATGGCCGCTGACCCCGACCACCTGCTGCCCGCCGCCGAGGCGCCCGAAGTGCTGGCCCTGCTGCCAGTGCGCAATACCGTGCTCTTCCCCGGCGTGGTGCTGCCCGTGACGGTGACGCGCAAAAAGAGTATCCGGCTGGTGCGCAAGCTCGCCGCCAAAAATGAGAAGCTGGTGGGCGTGGTGGCCCAGCGCCACCCCGACGCCGACGAGCCCAGCACCGACGACCTGCACCCGGTAGGCACCCTAGCGCGCATTCTCAAGCTTATCGACCAGCCCGACGATACCGTTACCATCATTTTGCAGGGGCAGGTGCGCTTTCACGTAGGCGAGCAGCTCACGTACTCGCCTCAGCTCACGGCCCGGGTTTCGTACTTCAACGAGCGCGCCCTCGATGCCGAGGTAGATGGCGAGCTGGTACTGCTGCAAAGCCTGCGCGAAGCTGCCGGCAAAGTGCTGGAGCTGACGCCCGAAATCCCGATTGAAGCGCGCACCATGCTCGACGGCATTCAGTCGGCGGCCTTCCTCATCCACTTCCTCTCTTCCAATGTGCAACTCGAGCTGCCCGCCAAGCAGCAGCTGTTGGAACTGGCCGACCCCGAGGCACAGGGGCGCCAGCTGCTCGAAGCGCTGTTGCGCCAGATAGAGCTGCTCGAGATTAAAAATGACATTCGCACCAAGGTGCACACCGGCATCGACGCCGAGCAGCGCGAGTATTTCCTGCGCAAGCAGCTCAAGACCCTGCAAGACGAGCTGGGCCAAGGCGAAGGCAGCGCCGAAGGCGATGTAGCCGCTCTGCGCGCCCGCGCCGTGGGCAAGAAGTGGCCCGAAGCAGTGGCTAAGCACTTCGATAAGGAAGTTGCCAAGCTGGGCCGCATCAACCAGATGTCGCCCGACTACCCGGTGACGCTCAACTACGTGGAGTTTTTGCTCGACCTGCCCTGGAACGAAACCACCAAGGACAAGTTTAACCTGAAGACGACCAAGAAAATCCTGGATGCCGACCACTTTGGGCTTGAAAAAGTGAAGGAGCGCATCTTAGAATACCTGGCCGTGCTCAAGCTGAAGCAGGACCTTAAGGCGCCGATTTTGTGCCTCTATGGCCCGCCCGGCGTGGGCAAAACCTCGCTCGGCCGCAGCATTGCCACCGCGCTAGGCCGCAAATATGTGCGCCTGAGCCTAGGCGGCGTGCGCGACGAGGCCGAGATTCGGGGCCACCGCAAAACCTACGTGGGCGCCATGCCCGGCCGCATTATCTCGCAGATAAAGAAGGCCGGCGTGAGCAACCCGGTCATTATTCTCGACGAGATAGATAAGGTGAGCAGCGACTTCCGGGGCGACCCCAGCTCGGCCCTGCTCGAAGTGCTTGACCCCGAGCAGAACTCCACCTTTATCGACAACTACCTGGAGGTGGAATATGACCTGAGCAAGGTGCTCTTCATCGCCACCGCCAACTCGCTCGAAACCATTCAGCCCGCCCTGCGCGACCGCATGGAGATTATCGACCTCACGGGCTATACCCAAGAGGAGAAAGTCCAGATTGCCAAGAAACACCTCTGGCCCAAGCAATTGCGCGAGCATGGCTTGGGTGAGGGCGAGGTTAAAATCAACGATGCCGCGCTGCACCGCGTGGCCGACGACTACACGCGCGAAAGCGGCGTGCGCAGCCTCGAGCGCCAGCTAGCCGCCCTCACTCGCAACCTGGCGCGCCGCAAGGCCAGCAAGGAGACCCTGCCCGCCCAACTCGACCCTAGCGATGTGCAGAAAATCCTGGGGTCACCGCGCTTCGACCGCGACAAAGACCAGGACCACGACACGGCCGGTGTCGTAACGGGCCTGGCCTGGACCAGCGTGGGCGGCGACATCTTGTTCGTAGAGAGCCTATTGAGCCGGGGCCGCGGCAAGCTGACCCTCTCGGGCCAGCTCGGCGACGTGATGAAAGAGTCGGCCATTACGGCCCTCTCCTACCTGCGCTCGCGGGCCGATGAGCTGGGCATCGACTACCGCCTGTTTGAGCAGTACGACCTGCACATTCACTTCCCCGAGGGCGGTATTCCAAAAGATGGGCCTAGCGCGGGCATTGCCATTTTTACGAGTATCGCCTCGGCTTATACCCAGCGCAAAATTCGGCCGCATATGGCCATGACCGGCGAAATCACCCTGCGCGGCCGGGTGCTGCCGGTGGGTGGCATCAAGGAAAAGCTGCTGGCCGCCCGCCGCGCCGGCATCAACCTGATTATCCTCTCGCCCAAAAACCGCAAGGACGTGGAGGAAATCCCGGCCGAGTACCTCAAGGGCGTGCGCATTCACTACGCCGAGCGGGTTGACGATGTGCTGGCCGAGGCGCTGCTGCCCGAGCTGGTGGCCAGGCCCCAGGCCCTGCCCGTGCGCGACGAGGCCCCCGCGCCGGCCGGCCCGAGCGTGGAAGTGCAATAGCGTAGGGGTTGGCAAGCAGAAGCGAGGGTTGGCAAGGGTAAGAATGACTTTTTCGGGTTGCTTACCCCTTGCCAACCCTCGTTTCTGCTTGCCGACCCGCGCACGCGTTACCTTAGAACGATGAAGTACCTCGCCGCCTGCTTACTGCTGTTGCCCCTGGCTGCTCGTGCACAAATTGGCGGACGCGCGGCGTTTCCGTTTTTAGCGCTGCCACCTTCGGCACAAGTGGCAGCGCTGGGCGGCCTCACGGCTTCGGCCCGCAGCAGCGACCCTACACAGTTCTTTGCTAGCCCCGCCCTGCTCAATGCCGACATGGACCACGCGGCGGCCCTCAGCTACGTGAGCTACGTAAGCGACATAAAGCAGAGCACCGCTGCCTACGCCTTCAATACCGAAAAGCGCGGCCGCTTCGGGCTAGGGCTTACTTACCTGAACTACGGCAGCCTGGAAAGCTACGACGCGGCCGGCAACGCGCTTGGCACTTTCTCGGTGAATGAGTATGCCCTAGCGGCGGCCGACTCGTACACCAAGGGGAAGTTTACCGTTGGCCTCACGGCCAAGCTAGCCGTGTCGGGCATTGCCGGCAACCGCGCCGTGGGACTTGCCAGCGATGCCGGTGTGCTCTTCAAGCCGCACGCCGACCAGGACTTCACAGTGGGCCTGGTGGTAAAAAATGCGGGCTACATGTTGAAGCCCTACACGGCCGCTGCCCGCGAGCCTCTACCCCTCGATGTGCAACTGGGTACTACCATAAAGCCCGAGCACATGCCGCTGCGCTTCACCTTCACGGCCCACCACCTGCACCAGTGGAATATTCAATACCTCGACCCCAACGCCCGCGGCACCCTCGACGCCAACAACGTGGAAGTGAAGCCTAGCTTTAACTGGGGCGATAACCTGGCCCGGCACTTCACGGCCGCCGCCGAGCTATTGCTGGGCAAAGGGCTAAGCCTGCGTATGGGCTACAACCACCTGCAAGGCCGCGAGTTGCGCCTCGACAACGTGGGCGGGGGCGCCGGCTTCAGCTTTGGGGCGATGATTAAAATATCGCAGTTTCAGCTCGATTACACGTATGCCACCTTGCAAGCCGCCGGCAGCAGTAATTATTTCACCCTGAGCCGCAGCCTAGGTAGCTTTTTGAAGAAAGAGTAACTAAACTATTGCACCGGAGTGACCTGTTAAAAAAGACCGTCATACTCGTCTGGCATCCGCTTGCCGAAGTCGCCCGCTGGCGCCGCTACAGGCTATACTCCAACGATGCGAGCAGGATGCTCCGACGAGCGGACGCCAGCAGAGCATGACGGTTTCTTTGAAAGGCTATTCTTTCCTTTTACCCACATGCTAGATACCAGCTTCCTCACCCCGGCCCAGATTGTGGCCGAACTCGATAAATACATCATTGGCCAGCACGAGGCCAAGCGCCATGTGGCCATCGCGTTGCGCAACCGCTGGCGCCGCCTGCACGCCCCGGCCGAGATGCAAAAAGAGATTGTTCCCAATAATATCCTGATGATAGGTGCCACCGGCGTGGGCAAAACCGAGATTGCCCGCCGGCTCGCCATCCTGGCCGACGCACCCTTTGTGAAAGTCGAGGCTAGTAAGTTTACCGAAGTCGGCTACGTGGGGCGCGACGTCGAAAGCATGGTGCGCGACCTGGCTGAGCAAGCCGTGAGCCGGCTGCGCCAGCGCCGCCAGGAAGAAGTAAAAGCCCAGGCCGCTCAGGCTGTGGAAGACATCATTCTGGATGCCCTCATTCCGCCCCTTAAGGCCCCGGCCAAAGAGAATGGTACCGGCCGCACCGGGCTGGGCTTCGGCCTTAGCGGCGGCGAGAGCCCGGCAGCCGAGGCCATTCCGGGCTCCGACCAGGAGCTCAACGAGCGCACCCGCGAGCGCTTTCGGCAGAAGATTCGCAACGGCGAGCTTGAAGACCGCCGCATCGAGATAAATGTGGCCCAGGGAGCCCCTAGCGTGGGAATCATGGGGGCGCCAGGTATGATGGATGAGGCCACGATGTCGGGCCTGCAAGACATGCTCGGCAACATGCTGCCCAAGAAGTCGCGCAAGCGTAAGGTATCAGTGGCCGAGGCTCGCAAAATCCTGCTGGATGAGGAAGCCGCCAAGCTCGTCGACATGGACGAAGTGAAGGAGGAAGCCATCCGCCAAGCCGAAAACTCGGGCATCATCTTCATCGATGAAATTGACAAGGTAGCCACCAGCGGCAGCGGCAAAAGCGGTGGCCCCGACGTGAGCCGCCAGGGCGTGCAGCGCGACCTACTGCCCATCGTAGAGGGCTCGGCCGTGAACACCAAGTACGGCATCGTCAACACCGACCATATTCTGTTTATCGCCGCCGGCGCCTTCCACGTCAGCAAGCCCAGCGACCTCATCCCCGAGCTGCAAGGCCGATTCCCCATCCGCGTCGAGCTTCAGAGCCTGACCAAAGATGACTTCTACCGCATCCTCAAAGACCCCAAAAACGCCCTCACCAAGCAGTACCAGGCCCTGCTAGCCGCCGAAGACGTGCAGCTCACCTTCGAGGACGAGGCCCTGCTCAAGCTAGCCGACATTGCCGCCGAGGTCAACAGCGAAGTCGAAAATATCGGCGCCCGCCGCCTGCACACCGTCATGAGCCGCCTGCTCAACGAACTGCTCTTCGACGTGCCCGACCAGCTGCCCGCCGGCTCGGCCCTAGCCATCACGCCCCAGCTCGTAGAGGAGCGCCTGCGCGACATGGTGAAAAACCGTGACCTGAGCCAGTATATCTTGTGAGGCAATCCTGAACATAAAAAAAGCCCCGGCCGAGTTGGCCGGGGCTTTTTTGGTATTACATGAGCTTTAAAAGCCTGTGTTTTGTACCAGTACACCATTCGACAGGTTAACGTCGCGCAGGGGCAGCGGGAAGAGATTACGGAAGGTCTGGTTATAGGCGTTGGCTGTAGTAGTCGAGCCCAAAGCCGACTGCACCGTGTTGGTACGGCGCAGGTCAAACCAGTAGTGGCCTTCGTGCGCCAACTCTAAGCGGCGCTGCAACAAGATGTCGGCGATAAGGTCCGCAGCTGTTATAGCCGTCGTGTTAGCTAGGCCGGCACGCTTGCGGATGATGTTCAACTGCGTGGTAGCTGTAACTAAATCACCGGTTTGAGCAGCTGATTCGGCAATGGTAAGCACTACTTCCGTGTAGCGAATCATGTTGTAATAGTCATCGCGTGTGGTCGTATGCGTATACTTCAACGTAGTGCCAATCGAAGTTGCGTTGATGGGTAGACGCAAGTCGCCGGCTGGATGCGCAGCAATCAGGCTCGGGCTAGGGTCAAACTCATTGCGGCCGCCCGGAGCTAAATACCAGTAGAAAGCATACAGGTTGGTGTCGGTGGCCGAAAAATATAGCTGCCAGATAGCATCGGGAGTAGTAGTCGATGCCAGGGTAGTCATCGTTGCAGCCGGCACTTGCTGAGCGTATTTCAGCGCGTCAGCGTAGTTGCGCATGCGCAGCTCGAAGCGGGCGCGCAGAGCTAAGGCAGCATTTTTCGTGGCCCGGAAGCCCGAGCTGGCCGATAAGGCGGGCAGATTAGCAATTGCAAAATCGAGGTCGGCTCGAATCGCAGCGGCGACATCTGCTTCCGAAGCGCGTGCCAGAGGCTGCGTTTGAGCGCCAATAGCCGTGGTAGGAGTCAGGCGAAGCGGGACGCCCAAGCCTCCTGAATAGCCGTAGCCTTGCGAAGTGCCTCCCCACAGCCCTAGCAGGTTCATATAAGTAATAGCCCGTATCACCCGCGCCTCACCCTGCGTGGTGAGCTTCGAAAAAGCCGGGTCGGTGATTTTGTCGGTTTCTTCCAGCAGGTAGTTGCACCGGTTAACAGTATCGTACATGCTGCTCCAGAGGGTACCTATTTCTACGTTGTCAGCCGAAATCTGATTTTGCGCAATCAGACCGTAAGTAGTATTGTAGGTACCCACCTCGATGATGTTGTTAGACACCATATCTACATCGGAGGGAAAAGATGCTCCGTAGTAGTTTGTGTTCTGCAGGCCATCATAGCAGCCTAGCAGGCCCGCCGCCGCATCTTCTTTAGTGCTATAGCCTTTATCAGAACTGATATTGACTTGAGGCTCTACGTTGAGAGCCTTATCGCAAGCTCCTAATCCCAGGCCCAAGCTCAGTAATAGAGCAGAGCGGGTAGCTAGCTGACGTAAAAAGGAAATTTGCATATAATAAGTAGTTGACAAGAATTAGAAGCCTAGCGAAACGCCACCCGTGATGGTGCGGGCCTGCGGATACGTAAAGAAGTCCGTGCCTAGTGCCGCATTGGCGGTAGTAGCGCCCGAGCCCGAGCTAAAGGTGCTCACTTCGGGGTCCAGACCCGAGTACTTGGTGAAAGTTGCCAGGTTTTGGGCCTGCACGTAGATACGAGCTGTGCGCACGTGTGCACGCGACAACAAGGAAATAGGCAGGGTGTAGCCCAGTGTTACGCTTTTCAAGCGCGCAAACGAGCCATCTTCCAAGAAGCGGTCTGAAGTGCGGCTGTTGTTATTCGGGTCACCGTATACAGCGCGGGGCACGTCAGTATTGGTGTTGCTGGTCGTCCAGCGGTTCAGGGTGCTGGCGTCGCCAGCATATGACGTGCTCATGCCCTGCACATAGCTCTTGGGAGAGTTATAAATCTGGTTCCCGACGTTGTACTGGAAGAAGATGCTCAAGTCGAGACCCATGTAACGGAACGTGTTGGTCATGCCACCGTAGTATTTCGGCTGCGCGCTGCCCATAATTTCCTGGTCGGCAGCAGTGATTACACCGTCGCCATTCAAGTCTTTGAACTTGATATCGCCAGGCTTAGTAGCAGTAGTCTGATAGGTAGCTGACTGGTTGCCGGTCGCCGTTTTAGCCGCTGCATCCAATGCATTGATTTCATCCTGCGTTTGGAAGATATGGTCTACCCGGTAGCCGTAGAAAGCACCCAGAGGCTGGCCGGCAGCGAGGCGGCTGGCAAAACCTTGAGCCAGGCCAGTCGGGCTGGGGTTAGCAATGTCCAGCACCTTGTTGCGGTTGAAGCTGATGTTGAAGTTCGTTTCCCAGTTGAAAGCAGTGCCTTCACCACGTACGTTAATTGACGTTAGGGCAACTTCAAGACCTTTGTTTTCGAGGCTACCTACGTTAGCGCTGTAGCTAGAGAAGCCGGTGTCATACACGATGCTTTGGGGCAGCAGCAAGTCAGTAGTGTGGCGATAGTACAGGTCGACCGAGGCGTAGAGGCGGTTTTGAATAAAGCCTAAATCCATGCCTACATCGGTAGCGCTGGTACGCTCCCACCGCAAGTCGGGGTTAGCTAGCTGCACAAGCGCTAGGCCTCCTTGGTCGAGGTAGTTATAGCCTACCCCAATCAGGCCGCGAGCGCCAAAATTGGATACCGGCTGGTTGCCGGTCTGGCCATAGCTGCCCCGGATTTTAAGCTCACTGATAGCGGTCTGGTCTTTCAGGAAAGGCTCGTCGATTACACGCCAGCCTGCCGAAACAGCAGGAAAGTAGCCTACTCGGTTATTTTGACCGAAGCGCGAAGAGTTATCGCGGCGTACCGAAGCAGACAGCAGGTAGCGGCCTTTAAAAGCATAGTCAGCCTTTACCAACAAACCAAATAAGGTATTAGAGGTCGAAGAAGAGGTAATAGCTGACTTGGTAGCCCCGGCGGCTAGCTCCCGGATAGCATTGCTCGGGAAGCCCGTAACGGTAGCGAAGTTGTCGCTTTCAGCATCGCGCTGGTACTCCGCTACAAAAAGTGCATTCAGTGTATGGTCCGTTCCAAACGCCTTGCTGTAGTTAAGCGAGCTGATGTGGTTGAAGTTCGCATCTTGCAGCGTAGCCTGCGTAGCCGAACCATTTACCGAAGCACCAGCATTAGTGAGCGTTGAGTAAAAGCGGTCATCACGGCCATAAGTAAAGTCAAGGCCGAACGTAGCCCGGTACTTTAAATTCTTAATAAGCTCGAACTCTGTGTACTGGCTACCAATTAGGCGGTTATTAACGCTCTGGATAAACGGCTCGTTAGCGGCGGCTACCGGGTTTTCCAGAGACCCGTATTTCAGGTAAGTACCATCGGGGTTATATACCGGCAGGTCGCTCGCCGTGAGGCGAGCCGTAATTAGCACCCCATAAATGCTGTTATCGTTGTTAATACGGTTGTTTACGCTACGGCTAATGCCAATAGATGTACCCATGCGTACCTTTTCCGATAGCTTATTATCCATGGTATAGCGCACACTACCACGGTTATAGCCTGAGCCAACTAGTGTGCCTTGCTGGTCGAAATAGTTCAACGACAAGCGGTAGCGGCTTTGGTCACTGCCGCCAGAGAATGTCACGCCATAGTTGCTCACTGGAGCATTACGGAGCACTAAGTCACTCCAATTGGTAGTAGGAGCAGTAGAGGGGTCTTGAAACTGGCTTAGCGGGCGTACCGGGCCGTTGTTTACATAATTGTACAGGCCATTACTGCCAACGGTACGCGTGCCCGCTGATGCCCGGAATACATAAGCAGTTGCTTCTGCAAGACTGCGGTAGCCGGCTACTGAGCCATCACCAGCAACACCATAGCGGTTAGCAATTTCGTCGAGGAAAAGCTGCGTTTGCTGAGGACCGGTGAGTGAGGTGGGCCGCTTCCAAGCCGACTGTACACCTCTATAATAATCAAGGTCAATATTGGCTTTGCCGGCCTTACCACGCTTGGTCGTAATCAGTACTACTCCATTGGAAGCGCGCGAACCATAGATAGCAGCAGCAGAGGCATCCTTTAATACCTCAATAGTTGCGATATCGTTAGGATTCAGGTCGTTCAAGCCGTTCGTAGATTGGTTACCTGCACTTAACTGAGAGGTATTACCCGTATTAATCGGCAAGCCATCAACAACATATAGCGGCTCATTACTAGCCGAAATAGAAGCCGCGCCCCGCACACGTACAGATACCCCTGAGCCTGGTGTACCCGAGTTTTGAGATACCTGAACACCAGCAGCCCGGCCTTGCAGCGCCTGGTCGACCCCAACTATCGGTTGGTCTTTATACTGAGACGAATTAACCGTGGCAACTGCACCAGTCAACTCGCGACGCTCTTGCTGCTGGCCATAACCCGTTACTACAACCTCGCTCAATTGCTTATTATCAGATGCTAGCGCTACTTCTACAGTAGTACGATTACCTAATGCTACTTCTTGCGTCACTAGGCCTACTGAGCTGA
Organism: Hymenobacter sp. BT559; assembly: GCF_017571525.1. GTDB lineage: Bacteria > Bacteroidota > Bacteroidia > Cytophagales > Hymenobacteraceae > Hymenobacter > Hymenobacter ginsengisoli. Next base: position 313,462 of record NZ_JAGETY010000002.1, read on the forward strand.
TGGTGAGAGTTCCACCACTTTCCGGTACATTCAGGGAGAACCGGCCGTCAGCATTAGTTGAAATACCGGTCGTCGTGCCTTTCAGCAATACGGTTGCCCCCGGCAGGCCTTCACCGCTTGTTTGGTCAATTACTCGTCCCGATACGGTGCGCGTCTGGGCTAGCACCGCTTGGAGCAAAGTAAGCATGAGCACAAGGCTCATCAATAGTGTTCTTTTCATTTAAAAATTAGGAAGGTAAAAAAGTGCTTAAGGCTACTATTTATTAGCAGTAGCGCTTGTTGAAGCTGCAAGATAATTCACCTCCCTAGACATAATCGTGGCTTATTAATCATTTCTTTATTTTTTTTTCATCTTATCGTAATCTTATCTAAACTTTAATATTTGCTATTTAAAATAAAATTTAACATTAAACATATTCAATGTTAAATTTGCGCCAAGCTGGTTTTTTCGTGTGCCTAATTTTGCATTTCACACAAAGCCACGACCGTTATCATCAAACTCTGGCAACAGGATTTGGTGAAAAAGTAATAACTTGGCAGCGGATTTATCTCATTCCGTTGCATGGGGTGGTCTATTTTCACTTTTCCCAAACCTTATAGTATGAAGCATTTTTCTTTACTAATGGTCTTTCTGCTCAGTTGCTTGTGGCATCAAGCATCCGCACAAGACCGCAATCTCTCGGGCCGTGTGACGGACCGCTCTACTGGCCAAGGCCTACCGGGGGTAACAGTATTGGCAAAGGGCACCACCATTGGTACCTCTACTAACTCTGACGGGGCTTTTGCGCTAAGCGTTCCAGCTTCTGTTACAACGTTGACCTTTAGCTTTATTGGCTATACGACACTAGAACAACCTATTGGCAGCGGCACTAATATCAATGTAGCCCTAGCGACTGATTCCAAGCAGCTCGGTGAGGTAGTCGTAACGGGTGCACTCGGCCTGCAGCGCCAAGAGCGCGAAATAGGCTACGCTACGGCTACCCTTGATAATAAGGAAGTAACCCAAGCCCGCCCGACCAACTTCGTGAGCGGTCTGGCTGGCAAAGTATCGGGTTTGCAGATTCAGACCCTCAACAACGGGGTGAATTCCACCCCCCGCGTAACGCTGCGCGGTACCCGCTCGCTGCTGGGTAACAACGAAGCGCTTATCGTAATCGACGGGGTTATCACTACTAACGAAGTACTAGGTGCCCTCAACCCCGACGACATTGCTTCTACCACTGTGCTGAAGGGTGCTAACGCCGCTGCTCTTTACGGCTCGCAGGCTTCTAACGGTGCACTTATCATCACTACCAAGAAAGGCCAGGCTGGTTCGTCGCAAGTGACGTTCTCGCACACCTCGCAGTTCGAGTCTATTTCGTTCCTGCCCAAGTTCCAGACGGAATTTGGTCCCGGCTCGCCCGACTGGTACACCAACTCGGCTCAGGCCAAGCAAGGAATCTTCTTCGACCCCAGCGGCAACCCGGACAACGACTACAACTACCAGTACCAAGGTTTTGAAAACCAGCAATATGGCCCCCGTTTTGACGGATCGATACAGCCTTTCGGCTACAAGCTACCCGATGGCTCGGTGCAGAAGCTGAGCTACGAGGCACGCCCTAATGAGAAAAAGAACTTTTTCAATACGGGTTACCAAATGCAAAACGGTGTTACATTCTCGGGTGGCGATGAAAAAACCAAGTTTTTCGCTTCGTACCAGAATGTACACAACAACGGCATCGTACCCAAGGATGTGTTCGACCGCAACAGCTTCCGCTTCAATGCTTCGCGCGAGATAGGCCGCCTCACGGTAGGCTTCAACGTGTCGTACATCACCCGCAAGTCCGATGTTACCTCGAACCTCGACCAAAGCTCTTCGGTGTACTGGAACGTGTTCAACACTTCGGTAATGGCGCCGCTCACGTCCTATAAGGATTATGTTAATAATCCTTACGCTACGTCGGACTACGGCTACTACAACGCTTATTACTACAACCCCTATTTCATTATCGACTACAACCGCCTACGCGACAAGCGTAGTACGTTGCAGGGCGATGTCAACGCCTCGTTCCGGGTGCGCGATTGGTTGCGTCTACAATACCGCCTGGGCACGACCTCTACTAATCAGCAGAGCTATACCACGCAGAATAAGTTTACGCTGGCCAGCAATAGCTTGAAGCAGATTTCACCCTATCCCGGCTTCTACCGTGACCTCAGCTCCAACCTCACGCGCATAAACTCTGACTTGTTCCTAAGTGCTGATAAAACTTTCGGCGACTTCAACATCAAGGCTATCCTGGGTAACAACATACAAACACTTCAAAGCGGTTATACCTACACTGCCTCGACGGCCTTGGCTGTGCCCGCTGCTACGGAGCTGATTAACCTCAGCAACCGCATTGGTAACCTCGACGGCGCTAGCCAGCGCTTTCAGACGCGCTTGTACGCCTTCTACGCTGACCTGACGTTAGGCTATAAGGACTTCTTCTTCCTCCACGGCTCGGCCCGTAACGACAACGTTTCGGTGCTGGCAGTTGGCAACAACTCGTTCGTTTATCCCAGTGTAGACGCTTCACTGGTGTTCAGCAATGTAATTCCGGCGCTGCGCGATGCTTCGTTCTTAGACTATGGCAAGATTCGCGGTGGTATCGCGAAGGTGAGCCAGATTAACCTTCCCAGTGCAACCGGCATCGGCGTAGTTGAAACGGGAGGAGCTTACTCGTTGGCTTCAACCTATAGCAATGGCGGAGGTTTCCCCTTTGGCTCAGTACCCTCGTTCACGGCCAATGGCGGCCTAGTACAGCAGAACCTAGTGCCCGAAGAAACCCGTTCGACGGAAGCAGGTATCGAACTAAGCTTCCTGAAGCGGGCAGTGGGCATCAGCGCAACCTATTACAACCAGCGCTCTACTAACCAGACCATCCCAACTACTATCCCCTACTCGACCGGCTTCCAGACCCTGCTGCTCAATGCTGGGGAGGTGAAAAATACGGGCTACGAAGTAGACTTGAATCTGACTCCTATCCGTGCGCAGAATGGCCTGACCGTTACGGTGGGCGCCAACTTCAACTACAACAACAACGAGGTAGTTTCGCTGCCCGCTGCTTCGGGTGGCATTCTGACCTTAGGCGGCTCGGGTAGCACCGATGCAACCTCGCTGGTTGCCGTGCCCGGCATGTCCTACCCCCAAATTCAGGGTACCTTCTACCAGCGCGTGAATGACCCGACCAGCCCGGCCAATGGCATGATTAAGATGACGAAGGTGACCGACCCCAACGACCCTACCCTCGTGCGCTATGTGCCGCTGAAAGACCCCGGCCTGAAGCTGTTTGGCAACACGCAGCCGAAGTATAAGTATGGCTTCAACACCAATATCTCCTTTAAGGGCATCACGCTGTCGGCCCAGGCCGAATTGCGCACCGGCTACGTAGTGTACAATGCCATCGGCTCTGACCTCGACTTTACGGGTGGTGGTGTCCGCAGCGCCCAGTATGGCCGCGCCGACTTCCCCTACCCTAACTCGGCTATTCCGGTAACTGATGCCAGCGGCAATGTAACCGGCTACACTCCCAATGCTGGCGCTGACCCAGTGCTCACCAACGGCCACATCAGCAGCTATACCCCCCGCACCGGCGGCGTGCTCACGCCCGGCGGCTCGGAGTTCTGGGCTAACACTACTACCTGGAACCGAGGTATTACGGAGAACTACGTGACTTCGGGAACCTTCTTCAAAATCCGTCAGGTTCAGCTATCGTACGCTATCCCGACTGCGCTTGCTTCGAAAGTTGGTTTGATTAAAGGTGCTTCTATCGAAGTGTTCGGGCGCAATATCTTCACCTGGGTGCCGAAAGAGAATATCTACACCGACCCCGAGTTTAGCGGTACCTCCGCTGGCAGCAACGCTATTGGCATCAACACCTTCCTGCAAACGCCGCCCACCAAGTTCTACGGTGCTAGCCTCAACGTAACGCTCTAATCTTAGCTATATGAATACATTTTCTAAAGTATTATTGGCGGCAACGCTTACTACGGCGGCAAGCAGCTGTAAGTCGTTTCTTGACGTCAATACCAACCCGAACTCTGCTACAGCCGTAACCCCGGCGCAGCTACTGGCCAACGCCGAAACGGTGACGGCGGCCAACTACACTTCGTATAATGCCTACGGCAGCTTCGCTGCTGGCTACTGGGGTAAGTCGAACGCGGTGAGCGGCTACAACGAAGAGCGTACCTACAACTACTCAAGCACTTATTACCAGGGCTTGTGGAGCAATACCTTCGACAACATTGAGGACTACCGCCTGATTCGCACCAATGCGATGGCTAGCTCTTACCCGAACCATGTAGCCATCGCCCGCATCATGGAAGCCTATAACTTCCTGCTGCTGGTAGATGAGTATGGTGATATCCCGTACACGACTGCCGTGCAGGGCCTGGGCAACACCCAGCCTACCTTCGACAAGCAGCAGGATATCTATAAAGACCTGGTTGTGCAGCTGAAGGGAGCCGTCACTGATATTAATGCCGCTACATCGGCCGCCATGCCGAGCACGGAGGATGTAATATTCAGGGGGAACATGAACAAGTGGAAGGCGTTTGCCAACAGCTTGCGTTTACGTATCCTGCTGCGCGAGTCTTCTACCAACGATGCTACGCTAAACGCTTATGTGAAGACGGAAATGGCGCTGTTGAACTCGCCCGACGGAGGTTTTATCACCACCGACGTGCTGGTGCAGCCCGGCTACGCTGCGAATAGCGGTCAGCAGAATCCGTTCTACAACACGTACGGCTTTGCAGTGGGTACTACTAATACCACGTCGACTTACAAGTTCACGCTGCCCACGAAGTATTTCATCAACCTGAACCAGAATCTGAGCGACCCGCGTGTTACGCAACAGTATATGGCTAACAAAAGCGGCGCTTATGTTGGCACTAACTTAGGTGAGAAGTCGCCGCCCTCCCCTGTCCTCTCAGCCACTTCAGGCTCGACGCTGCTGGTTGGCGGAGATTTTTTGCGGGGTGCTAACCAGCCTACTCCGCTCATGCTACTGGCCGAGCACCTATTTTCGAAGTCCGAAGCTGAGTACCGCGGCCTGCTGTCGGGCGATGCCCAGGCCGACTATACAGACGGCATCCGTGCCTCCTTCCAAACTACCTACCGCACTTCTACTACTTCGAGCAGTGCCGCTCCCGTGGCTCCGACTCCGCAGTCGGAGGCTTACCTGGCAGCTAACGTAGGAAATGGCCTCGTAGACTGGGCAGCCACCACGACCCCGCAGACCGATGCCTATGGCAACATTACGTCGGGTACACGCACGGTGAGCACGCTGGAGAAAATTATTACGCAGAAGTGGATAGCAGAAGCAGTATGGGGCTCGATTGAAGCGTGGGATGACTTCCGGCGCACCGGCTTCCCCATCATTCCGATTTCGCTTGAGGCATCCAGCGGCAAGTTCCCGTCTCGTTTGTTCTATCCACAGAGCGAGTTGAACACCAATGCCGCTAATGTTCCAACCGGCGTTACGCAATACACCAAGATATTCTGGGCGCAGCAGTAGGCGCTTTATATCACTCCACAAAAAAGGCTGTCCAATTGGACAGCCTTTTTTGTGGGCGGTTACCAGCTAGCATCGGATAATGCCGTTTAATTCTGCATCAGGTACCCTTTGATATACTCATCCAAGTCGCCATCGAGCACGTTTTGCACGTCGGTACGCTCGATGCTGGTGCGCAGGTCCTTGATGAGCTTGTAGGGGTGCAGCACGTAGTTGCGAATCTGCGAGCCAAAGTCAATACGTTTTTTGCTAGCCTCTACTTTATCGCGCTCGGCGTTGCGCTTATCCATCTCCTGCTGGTAGAGGCGCGACTTGAGCATGCGCAGGGCATGCTCCTTGTTCATGAGCTGCGAGCGCTCTATCTGCACCGCAATGATGATGCCGCTAGGGGCGTGCGTGAGGCGCACGGCCGTCTCGACCTTGTTCACGTTCTGGCCGCCCGCGCCGCCAGCCCGGAAGGTATCCCAGGAGATGTCGGCGGGGTTGATTTCGATATTAATTGTATCATCGACCACCGGGTAGGCAAACACGGAGGCAAACGACGTGTGCCGCCGCCCGCTGCTGTCGAAGGGCGAGATGCGCACGAGCCGGTGCACGCCGATTTCGCTTTTGAGGTAGCCGTAGGCAAAGGGGCCATCAATTTCCAGTGAAGCCGACTTGATACCTGCTCCTTCGCCGGGCTGGTAGCTGAGCTGCTTCACGGTGAAGCCTTTACTTTCGCCCCACATGATGTACATGCGCATGAGCATCTCGGCCCAGTCCTGGCTTTCGGTGCCGCCGGCGCCGGGATTGATGTCGATGATGGCCGACAGCTGGTCTTCCTCATCAGAGAGCATGCGCTTGAATTCCAGGGCTTCAACTTTGGCCTGGGTGGCGTCGAACTCGGTTTGGATTTCGGCTTCGCTAGCCTCCCCTTCCTTATAGAAGTCGTAGAGCACCTCGGTGTCGGCTACGGCCTGCTGCACGGCTTCGTAGTCGTCGGTCCAGGTTTTGATACCTTTGATTTCCTTGAGCTTGGCCTCCGCAGCCTTGGAGTCGTCCCAAAAATCGGGGGCCAGGGTTTCGGCTTCCGCCTTGATTACCTGTTCTTTGCGGGTATCGTAGTCAAAGATACCTCCTCAGAGCCTCGGCGCGGCCCTTCAAGTCCTTTATCTGGTCTTGGGTCATGGGTGAATAAGTAGATGAATGGCCGGGCAACTACCCTAGCCAGGGGGGCAAAGGTCGGCATAAAAAAAGCCGCCCGGGGTGCGGGCGGCTTTTTGCTTGACAAGGAACAGGCTATACGGCCACCATCCAACCGTGGGGGTCAGCGGCTTGCCCGGTCCGGATGGCATCGAGGGCCGCCCCTACCCGGCGCGCGAACGACGTATCGCTCAGGGCGGGCAGGTCATGGTCTTGCCCCTCGTAGCCCATGGTGGCGATGGGGGCAATGGTAGCGGCCGTGCCCACCCCAAAGGCTTCGGTGAGGCGGCCCGCCTGTAGGGCCTCAATGATTTCGCGGCTCGATACCCGGCGCTCTTCCACGGTCAGGCCCCAGCCACGGGCCAGCTCCAACACCGAGCGGCGGGTGATACCGTCCAGGATAGAGGTGGAGAGTGCGGGCGTTACCACCTTGCCGTCGATAACAAACATCACGTTCATGGCGCCCGACTCCTCTACGTACTGGTGCTCCGAGGCATCGGTCCAGATGAGCTGGTGGTAGCCGTCCTGCTGAGCCAGCTTGCTGGGTAGCATGGCGGCGCCGTAATTGCCGGCGTTTTTGGCATAGCCGGCCCCGCCGGCGGCAGCACGTACGTATTTCTGCTCAAAGCGCACGCGCACCGGCTTATTGAAGAAGGCCGCCACCGGGCAGGTGATAATGCCAAAGTGATAGGTATCGGAGGGGCGCACCCCTAGCGCGCCATCGGTGGCAAACATGAAGGGCCGGATGTAGAGCGAGCTGCCCGCCACATTGGGCACCCAGGCGGCGTCGAGCTTCACCAGCTCGCGCAGGCCGTGCAGAAAAACATCCTCGGGGATGGTAGGCATGGCCATGCGCTCGGCCGAAGCGTTGAGGCGCTGCCAGTTGGCCGATGGCCGAAACAGGGCCACACTGCCGTCGGCCTGCCGGTAGGCCTTCATGCCCTCAAAAATGGCCTGGCCGTAGTGAATGGCCGAGTTGGCGGGGCTGATGCTGAGGGGGCCGTAGGGCACGATGCGCGGCTGCTGCCATTCGCCACCCGTGTATTCCACGCTGAGCATGTGGTCGGCGAAGAGCTTGCCAAACTCCATGTTGGCGGGGTCCAGCTGGGTGAGCCGGGAAGCAGTCGTGGGCTGGATGTCGATAGCGAGCGTGTCAAGCATAAGAAAACGGCAGGGATGAGTCGGGTGAAAAGGCGGCTCCGCTAGGGAGTAGTGCTGGGGTGAGAACGGTAAAAACAGGGACAAGTGAGGCGGCTAAATGTTGCAGCAGCGCGCAGCCCAGGGCAGCTTTATACGCGCGGCTTCCAGGTCACTTCGGCCACGCCCAGGTCGTGGGCCATGGCGCGGCTGAGCACAAACAGGTAGTCGGACAAGCGGTTAAGGTACATTACCACCAGGTCTTCGACCGGCGACTCTTCGCGCAGGTGGATGACCAGGCGCTCGGCGCGGCGGCACACGCAGCGCGCCACGTGCCCAAACGACACCGCCGGGTGCCCGCCGGGCAGCACAAACTCGCGCAAGGGGGCCAGCACTTCGTTCAGGCGGTCCATCTCGGTTTCGAGCAGGGCTACGTCTGTGGCGTGCAGGTCAGGGATGCGCTGGCGCACGTCCTTGTCGGGGTCGGTGGCCAGGTGGGCGCCGATGGTAAAGAGCCGGTCCTGAATTTCCTTGAGAATATCGCGGCGCGGGGCGTTCACCTCCTGGTCGCGCAGCAGGCCAATGTACGAGTTCAGCTCATCGACAGTGCCGTAGCAATCAATGCGCAGGCTCGACTTGGGCACCCGCGTGCCGCCAATGAGCGAAGTGAGGCCTTTATCGCCGGTTTTGGTGTAGATTTTCATGACCGCAGATTCAAACGGATTTAACGGATTTCGCTTCGCTGTCCTTCGGTTCGCAGATACGCCCGCCTGCGGCGGGCGGGCTATGCGGGGTGAGTTGGCGGTGCTTTCTTGGGGGCTACTGCGGGCCTTAGACGGCCAGGGAGCTAACGGCGGGCTGCGTTACGTTGTGGTTGGGTTCGTCGGTTTCGATGAGGCCATCGCGCAGGCGCACAATGCGGTGGGCATAGTGGGCGATGTCTTCTTCGTGCGTCACCATAATAATGGTATTGCCCTTGGCATAAAGGGCTTCGAAGAGGGCCATAATCTCGTAGCTGGTTTTCGAGTCGAGGGCGCCGGTAGGCTCGTCGGCCAGCAGCACGCTAGGGGTGTTCACGAGGGCGCGGGCAATGGCCACGCGCTGGCGCTGGCCGCCCGAGAGCTCGTTGGGGCGGTGCCCGGCGCGGTCGGCCAGGCCCACCGAGCGTAGGGCTTCGAGGGCGCGCTCGGTGCGCTCGCGCTTGCTGAGGCCGGCGTAGATGAGCGGCAGGGCCACGTTTTCGAGCGAAGTAGAGCGGGGCAGCAGGTTAAAGGTCTGAAAAACAAAGCCGATTTCCTTGTTGCGCACCTCGGCCAGCTGGTTGTCGCTCATGCGGCTCACGTCCTGGCCGTTGAGGATATACTGGCCGTGGCTAGGGGTATCGAGGCAGCCCACAATGTTCATGAGCGTGCTTTTGCCTGAGCCCGACGGCCCCATAAAGGCCACGTACTCTCCGCGCTTGATATCGATGCTAACCGAGCGCAGGGCGTGAATGTGCTCAGTGCCCATCACGTATTCCTTGGCGATGTCGGTGGTTTGAATGACGTAAGGTGTGCGGTCAGTGGCAGACATAAGGCGCGGCGAGAAGAGTGAAATCAGCGCGGGGGCAGCGGGGGCTGGTCGAAGGCAGCGCTGGCGGCCGCATGGGCTGCCCGGTGCGCCGCAAATTGCGCCAGCAAGTTAGCGTACTCGGGGGGGCTGAGGCGCGCCCGCAGCCGCTCCAGCACCGACTGGCCGAGGTCGGCCAGCCCGGCATCGGCGGCGGCCAGCGCGTAGGCTCGCAGCAGCGGCGTCGAATCGGGGTTTTCGGCTAGCCCCTTGTTGAGCGCATCGTAGGCGTCGGTGTAAGCTTTTTGGGCGGTGAAATAGCGCGCGGCAGCCAGCACGGCCGCTTCGTTGAAGGGCACCTGCTGCACCAGGGTCTGGTAGCGGCGCGCGGCCTCGGGCTGCTTGCCCGCCGCGTCGGCGGCCTGGGCAGCGGCTAGCTCTTTATTTCCAATAAGTACTACTTGGGTTTGGCCTTGCGGCAAGCCCGGCGAGCGTAGTGCCTGGCCTAGCCGCACTACCGCTGGCTGGGTGGGGCTAGCCACTGCCAGCCGGCCGTAAGCCGCGCGGGCCGAGTCGGCTTGCCCGGCCAGCGCCAGCGCCCAGGCACGCGGCAGCCGCGCATCGGTGGCGCCGTGGTCGGCAGCGAGGGCTAGCTGGCTGGCTGCCGTGGCGTATTGCTGCTGCTGCAACTGCCACAGCCCCAGCACATACTGGTAATAGCCGGCCGTGGGCGTGGTGCCCGCCGTGAGCGGGGCTAGCGTTTGGCGGGCGGCTAGCTCATGGCCGGCGGCGTGGCGCAGCAAGGCTTGCAGGAAAAGAATTTGCTCGTAATAAGGCTCATTGGCCGGGCGCTCGGCCAGGCGGGCCAGCGTAGTCACCAGGCGGAGGCAATCGGTAGGCCGGGCGGCCCGCGCCGTCAGCAGCGCGGCGTGGTACTCCTGGGCAAAATCAGCGCCATCGAGGTCGGGGCCGGGGGCCGCGGCCGGCGCCATAGCCGCGCCGGTCGCCAGTTGCAGCAATTCCTTATTAGCCAACAAGCCGGGCGCGGTAGCAGTAGCTTTCGAGTCGGCGGCCAGCTTTTGGGCGGCCGGCACGAGGTTTTGGCTCAGCAGGAAGCCTAGCTGGTTGGTGCGGCTCACGTAGCTATTCGGCTTCAGGCGCTCGGCTTTATCTAAATAAAACGCCACCGAATCGGTGAGGGCCGAGCGGGTAAATAGCTGGGCCATATCGGAGGCTAGCGCAAAGCTGCCGGGCGCGGCGCGGCGGGCCTGGCGCATTACTTCCAACGCATCAAAGAAGTCGGCCGGCTCGGTGAGCAAGGCGTTGAGCTTGAGGCTGATTTTTTCGTCGGGCTGGCGCTTGAGGGCGCGGCGCAGGGCATTGAGCTCGTTCTGGCGCTGGTCGCGAAAGCGGTAGAGGGCCGCTCGCCCCAGCTGCGCCGTGCGGTTAAAGCGGTCGAGCACGTCGCCGCTTTCGGCATAGTAGCGCTCCGAGAGCAAGGCTAGTGGCAGGTCGTCGGGCCGGCGTTCGCTTTGCTGGCGAGTGAGGTCGCCGAGCTGATTGTACTGGCCGGCCTGCACCAGGTCGAGCAGTGGCCAGTTGTTGCGCAGCTCGTATAAGAACAAGCCCGCCACCCCCAGGATATAGACGGTATAAAACGGCAGCCGGCGCGGCTCAAATACCACCCGGTGCACTGCCAATCGCTGCCGAATAAGCGAGCCAAAATTGACCAGCACGTACAGCAAAAACGCCGCGCCTAATAGCCCTAGTGCCCGCCCGCTAAAGGCGCGGGCCGCCGTGAGCAGCGGGGCATTGGCCGTGGCCAGGGCGTAGCCCAGCGCTGCCGCTGCCGCTGCCACCAGCAGCCAGTATAAGGTGCGGCCGGCAGCATAGGGCAGCCAGCCGGCGTAGCTGGGGGCCCGCTCGCGCAGGCCCAGCTCGCCTACCAATGCGGCCGGCAGCAGCAGCACCAGCGGGTCGAGGTGCAGGCCGCCCCCCAGCGCCAGCACGCCGTTATTCCAGAAATAGAGCCCTAGCGCACCCAGGTACAGCAGGCTGGCCAGCACAAACGGCAGCAGGCCAAACCGCCCCTCGGGCCGCTCGGCCTGGGTGTTGAACCAAAGCAGGCCGCGAATATTCTCCACCCCTACCCACAGCACCAGCGCGGCCACCAGCCCCGCCCCGGCCGGTGTGCCGTAGGCGGCCAGGTGCAGAGCCGTTTCGGGCAGCGGCAGCTTGGTGCGGGCCAGCAACAAGGCCGCTAGCCCCCCTATCAGCAGCAAGAAAACAAGGACTCGCCACACCGCCCGCACTCGGTCGCCAAAGGCTTGGAGGCCCAGCGCAGCGGTGCCTAGCAGCGCCAGGCTCAGGTACAGAAAATACTGCTTGGTTTCGTCGAAAATGCCTAGCCCGTCGGCGTTGAGCGACATCAAGAGAAAAACCACCGGCACCGTGCCAGCCAGAAAAGCCGGCCGCGCCAGCATGCTCACCACGGCCAGCCAGCCGGCCAGCGCCAGCGCCAGCACCCCTAGCCACAGCCCGGCCGCCAGCGGCTGGGTATAGGGCCCGCCCACGTCGTGGGTAAGGGTGGTAATGAAGCCGCTCACTGGCAGCGGCAGCCGCGCCGGGCCCACCATCACCGAGTCGAGCGTGAGGGGCACGGGGGCCAGGTGCGGCACCAGCTGCACGGGCAGCGTGGCGCTTTCGCCGGCGAAGTAGAAGTAGCTGGCGCCCAGCAGGGCTAGCCCCGCCAGCAGCGCGGGCAACCCCGGCAAGCGGCGCAGAAGGGAAATGGCGGGCAAGGAAGGAACCTGAGCAGTACGGATGAAGAATTATGCAAGAACGTCATGCTGAGCCTGTCGAAGCATCTCTCCCAAACGACATCCTAGCGGCGCGGTAGAGATGCTTCGACAGGCTCAGCATGACGTTCTTTTTTAACAATGAGCAACAGCGCCCTAGTCGAGCACTTTGGGCACACGGAAGTAGTCCGAGTCCTTGCGCGGGGCGTTGCGCAGGCCTTCCTGGTGGCTCACGGTGTTGCGCGCCTCGTCGTCGCGCAGCACGTTTAGCTCGTGCGAGAGGTGCACCAGCGGCTCCACGCCCTCCGTATCAACTTGCTCGAGCTGGGCCACCCAGTCGAGAATGCCGTTCAGGTCCTTCAGCATCTGGTCTTCGCGGGCGGGGTCAAATTCGAGGCGGGCCAGGTGGGCCAGGCCGCGGATGGTTTCTAGGTCAGCTTTCATGTACGTAAGGGGGCTTTATGACTAGCGAATGAGCGAGTGGCTGGGCGGCAAATAGCCTGCAGCCTTTCACTACAACTGCCTCGGTAAGAAGCGTTAAGAAAAGGGGCGGGTTGCCTCCGGAATGCCGCGGCCTTCGGGCAGAAAATCGTCGGCTATCTGGGCCATTACCTGGGCTTTAAGGGCCGGAATATCGGCATCGGTGAGGCCTTTGGTTTCGATAGGCCGGTGGTACACGGCGCGCAGCTTGGCGTGGCGCACCCGCAGGCCCGCCACCGAGGGCATAAACTTGTGGGTCAGGGGCAAGCTCACCGGAATGATGGGCACCCCCAGCGAGATGGCTAGCTGAAAAGCGCCGTCCATAAAGGGCTGCAGCTCCTCGCCGGGCTTGGGGCCGATGGTGCCTTCGGGGAAGAGGATGAGCGGGCGGCCCTCGCGCAGGCTTTGGCGGGCCTGGGCCGTGGCGCGGCCCCGGCCCACGGCCGTTTTGCGGTTGATGGGAATATAGGTTTGGCCGAAAATGGTGCCCCAGAGCGGAAACTTCGTGAGCGAGTCTTTGCCCATGATGTTGATATACCCCGGAATATCGCGAAACAGCAGCAGGATATCCACAAACGAGGTGTGGTTGGCCATGTAGATGCAGGGCTGGTCGCGCAGCGGCGGGCCCTCATTCACGATTTCGAGCGGCACCAGCCACATGCGGGTCGAAAACTTGGCCCAGTAGCGGTTGATGGCATGCACGTAGCGCCGCCACTCCGGCTTGCGCACGAATAGTCGCTGCGCCGGGTACGTGACGACAAACGGCAGCACGAACATGATGGTGGCCCAGGTGGTATACAGGCGCTGGCCTAAGTAGCGCAAGAGCTTCATACGGGCAAATTTACGATGAGTGCGGCCAGCAACGGGCCAGTGGCGCAGAACTGTTGTGGGCTAGCCGCGCCGCTCGGCCAGCACTTTCTCGGCCTTGAGCAGGCCCGCCACGCTGATAGCGTCGGTGATGCGGTCGCTCATGCACAGGGCCACGGCGTGGGCTAGCGGCAGCTTCCAGAGGCGCAGGTCTTCGGTTTCTTCGGGCTCCCACTCGCCCTGGGTCAGGTCTTCGGCCAGGAATACGAAGCCTTCTTCGTCGGTAACGGAGTTGGAGGTGTGCAGGCGGGCAATGCGCGTCCAGCGGGCGGCCACGAGGCCGGTTTCCTCGCGCAGCTCGCGCTGGGCCGACTCCAGCACGTCGAGCTCCACGGGACCGCCGCCCATCGGAATTTCCCAGCTGTATTCGTTCAGGGTGTAGCGGTACTGGCCCACCAGCCAGGTATTGCCCTCATTATCAATAGGCACGATACCGATAGCCTTATTCTTCATCGACACCACGCCGTACACGCCGGGCTTGCCGCTGGGGTTGAGTATCTCGTCCTGGCGCACCCGAATCCAGGGGTTCTGGTACCGGATTTCCGAGCTCAGCGTCTGCCAGGGATTGTGCGTTTCGTCGAGGTCGTGGTGCGGATGTTCGTAGGGCATAGCAGCAGTGGCGAAAGTGAGTGGGGGCAAAAATAGCCGCTGCGCCGCCGCCGCGCCGCCCCAACCCCGCGCCGAGTGCCCGCGTACTACTGCCAGCCAGGCACCGCTCACCTTCCGGCCGCCCGGCTTGCTTCTCATGGCTGATAAGAATCAACAACCTGCCGACGACTCCCTGCTCAACCTCAAGTTTGCCCAGGCTGAAGCCGACCTGACCCAGAAAACCGGCGGCCTCGGCCCCACTACCAACGAATACGTTACCTCAGATGAGGACGATGAGATAACCCAGGCCGAAGGCCCGCGCGATAGCCAGGGCCAGCGCCGCGGCGAAAACGATGACCTCGTGAAGGGCGACGCGGCCGGCACGCACAGCTAGGTCCCACGCCATGCATTTTATCGATTGTAGCGCTGCCCCTGCCCACCGGCCACTGGGCAGCCGCCTGGCGCTGCAGGTGCTGGCGCTCTTGCTAGCCCTGCTGGTGCTGGGTGGCTGCCAGGCCAGCCGGGGCGGCCCCGACACGCCGGCCCGCACGGTAGCATCTTTTTTTGCCAAGTACCGCGACCGCTCGGGCTTCCGCACCACCGAGTGGTCGGCCGACCTGCTGCAGCGGCTAGCCCTGGTGCGCGTGGGCAAGCTGCTCGGCGGCAACGACCTGACCAACGCCATCACCGGCATTCGCACGGCGCGGGTGATGACGTTTACACCCACCAGCGGCAGCGCCCGCAATCTTGTAGACCAAGGCCTCAACAACGAGGTGAATGGCCTGCTGCAGGCCGAGCGCTACACCTCACTCGTCACGTCCAACGCCGGTGCCACCGATTACCACTACGTAGTGAAAGCCAACGGCGACCAGGTAAGTGAGCTGGTGGCCACCGGCACCATGCCCGATGCGCTAGGCTCCTTTGTGCTGGTGCAGGTGCAAGGCAACTTTACCCGCGCCCAGGCCGAGGCGCTGAGCAAAGTGCTGCCCGAAGCCGTGCAACAAACAACGAAGTAGCTAACTGACCCCACAACCGACCTCGGGCCGGCTACCAAGCACTTCGTTTGGCGGCCGGCCCGAGGTCGGTTGTGGGCAGTTGTCTGCCCTAGCAGATGCACCTTTGCACTTCGTGTTACCTAATGACTGGCTTTCTTGACTTCTTTTTTAATTACGGGCGGGGCCGGGTTTGTAGGCGCCACACTGGCGCTGCGCTTTAAGGCGGCGCACCCCGAGGCCCGCGTTATTGCCCTCGACAATTTGAAGCGGCGAGGCTCGGAGTTGAATTTGCCACGCCTGCGTCAGGCTGGCGTCGAGTTTGTGCACGGCGACATCCGTAATCAAGAAGATTTTGATGCCCTGCCACCTGTGGAGGTAGTAATTGAAGCCTCGGCCGAGCCCTCAGTGCTGGCAGGCGTGACCTCGGCGCCCGACTATTTGGTAAACACCAACCTGCTAGGCACCATCAACTGCCTCAACTACACCCGGCGTCACGGCGCGGCGTTTATTTTTCTCTCCACGAGCCGGGTTTACCCCATCAATCAGATTGAGCGCATCGCGCTCACCGAGGGGCCGACGCGCTTTGAGATAGCGCCTGAGCAATCCATGCCCGGCATAAGTGCAGCCGGCTTGGCCGAAAGCTTCCCATTAGAGGGCTACCGCTCGCTTTATGGCGCCACCAAGCTGTGCTCCGAATACCTCATTCAGGAGTATCATCATTTCTATGGCCTGCGCACTGTCATCAACCGCTGCGGGGTGCTGGCCGGCCCTTGGCAGATGGGCAAGGTTGACCAGGGCGTGGTGGTGCTGTGGGCGGCGCGGCACTTCTGGCAGCAGGAACTGGGCTACATTGGCTTTGGTGGCACCGGCAAGCAGGTGCGCGACGTACTGCACGTCGACGATTTATACGACCTGCTCGAAATACAGCTGGCCAACCTGGCCAGC
This sequence comes from Hymenobacter sp. BT559, assembly GCF_017571525.1. GTDB lineage: Bacteria > Bacteroidota > Bacteroidia > Cytophagales > Hymenobacteraceae > Hymenobacter > Hymenobacter ginsengisoli. The sequence continues at coordinate 329,533 of NZ_JAGETY010000002.1, forward strand.
CACAGCGGCCAGACCTACAACGTGGGCGGCGGCCACGCTGGCAGCGTGTCTTTGCAAGAGCTTACGGTCCTGTGCCAGGAAATAACCGGCCACCAGGTACCCATCCACGCCGAGGCTGAAACCCGCCCGGCCGATATCGCCCTCTATCTCACCGACAATGCCCGCGTGACGGCCGCCACCGGCTGGGCCCCGCGCCGCTCGGTGCGCACGCTGGTCGAAGATGTGTACCAATGGCTACGCGCCCACGAAGCGGAGCTAAAGCCTATTTTGGGGCAGTAGCGCGAAGCTTCTGCTTTATGTCTGCCCGGCTGGCGTTGCGGTTACCTTTGTGGGCATTTTAGTTTTTTGAATGAAAGTTGCCCTCATTACCGGCGCTGGCGGGCTGATTGGCTCGGAGGCCGTGGCGTTTTTCAGCGAGAAGTTTGACCTGGTAGTCGGCGTCGATAACGATATGCGGCGCTATTTTTTTGGCGAAGCGGCCTCAACCGATTGGAACCGCCAGCGCCTACAAGCCGACTACGCCAACTACCGCCACTACGCCGCTGACATCCGCGACGTGGCGGCGCTACAGGCCATTTTCGAGGAGTACGGCCACGACATTGCCCTGGTGGTGCACACCGCCGCGCAGCCTAGCCACGACTGGGCCGCCCGCGAGCCGTTTACCGACTTTAGCATCAACGCCACCGGCACGCTCAATCTGCTGGAAATGACCCGCCAGCACTGCCCATCGGCAGTATTTATCTTTACTTCTACCAATAAAGTTTACGGCGATAACCCTAACCTGCTGCCGTTGGTAGAGCTGGAAACCCGCTGGGAAATTGACCCGCGCCACGCTTACTTCGAGTTTGGCATTGATGAGCAGATGAGCATCGACCACACCACGCATTCGGTTTTTGGTGCCTCTAAGGTGGCGGCCGATGTGCTGGTACAGGAATATGGCCGCTACTTTGGGCTGCACACGGCCGTGTTTCGGGGTGGCTGCCTCACGGGGCCGCGCCACGCGGGGGCGCAGCTCCACGGCTTTTTATCGTACCTCATGAAGTGCGCCATCACGGGCCAGCCCTACACGGTGTTTGGCTACAAAGGCAAGCAGGTGCGCGACAATATCCACGCCCACGACTTGGTAAGCATGTTCTGGCACTTTTATAAGGCGCCGCGCGCGGGTGGGCAGGTGTATAATGCGGGCGGCGGGCGCTTTGCCAACTGCTCGATGCAGGAAGCCATTGCGCTGTGCGAGACTATCAGCGGCAACAAGATGAATTACACGTACTCGGACCAGAACCGGGTGGGCGACCATATCTGGTACGTGAGCGACGTCGGGCACTTTCAGCGGCAGTACCCCGCGTGGCAACCTCAGTATGACCTAGTGAGCACGTTGACGCAAATTTTCAACGAACTGCGCACGCGCCAACCTGCATGAAGCTGAGCGTCGTCATTCCGGCCTACAATGAAGAGGAAAGCATTGGGGAAACGCTGCGCACGCTGTACGCCTCGCTGGTGCAGGCGCAGATAAGCCACGAAATCGTGGTTACCAATGACAACTCCAAGGATGGCACCCTAGTCCGCCTGACGGCCCTGGCGCAGGAAATACCGACGCTTACCTACTACACCAATCCCGGCCCCAACGGCTTCGGCTATGCCGTGCGCTATGGCCTGGAGCGCTACCAGGGCGACTGCGTGGCCGTAATGATGGCCGACCTCTCGGACGACCCGGCCGACCTCGTGCGCTTTTACCACAAGCTGCAAGAGGGCTACGACTGCGTATTTGGCTCGCGCTGGATAAAGGGGGGGCGCGTGCTGGACTATCCCGCCCACAAAAAAACCCTCAACCGGGTGGCCAATACCATTGTGCGCCTGGTGTTTCGACTGCGCTACAACGATTGCACCAACGCCTTCAAGCTTTACCGGCGCAGCACCATGGACGGGCTCAAGCCCTTCCTATCCCCACACTTCAACCTCACGCTTGAGCTGCCGCTCAAGGCTATTGTGCGGGGCTACACCTACACCGTGCTGCCCAACTCCTGGACCAACCGCAAGTATGGCGAGTCGAAGCTCAAAATCAAGGAGATGGGTAGCCGCTACTTTTTTATCCTGGTCTATTGCCTGATTGAGAAGTATTTCTCACAAGGCGACTTCAGAAAGCGCAGCTAGTCGCTAGTGATAGGACTGGCCCGCCAGCACCCGCAGCAGTACCAGCCACACCGGGCCGGCGTATTGAAGGTAGCCGGTGGTGAAGTACGTGGGAACCAGCAGAGCACAAAACACCACTACCAGCGCCAAGTAGCGCCGCTCGGCCAGCGTAGTATGGCGGCCCAGCAGGTCGAGGCTAATAAAGGCTACCGGCATTCCAAAAGCTAGGCTGCGCGTAATATCTGTAACGGCAAATGCGCTACCGAAAATAGGCGCAAAACAGCCCAGCAGCAGCGCCAGCGCCATGTAGCGCCGCTGATACAGCAGCAGCGCCCCGGCCAGCACCACCGGCAGCCAGTAGCCCGACAGGCCCGTGGCGAGGCCTAACGCCAGCAGCTCATGCCAGCTGCTGTGGTACAGGGCCGACAGGCCTACCAGGCCGCCCGCGGTGGGCAAGCTGTAGTGCCACATCAGGGCTAGTCGCAGGCCGGCGTAGGCTAGCCAGGCTGCGTACACCGCTTTGGCCGGCCTAGTCAGTAGAAACCGAAGCAGTCCTGGCACCTGCCACGCATACTGCTGCACGCCGTACCAGAATACCAGTAGCGGCGAGGCAGCCAGCACCCGCTCGTCGACAAAGCCCCCCGCCAACACCAGCCCGAAAATAACCGGCCAGCGCTGCGAGCCCAGCGCCAGCACTAGCGCGGCGTAGCCCAGGCCATCGAAATACCCGCTCAGGTCGTAGGTATACTCATAGCCGAAATATGTGAAGGCCAGCCCTAGCGTGAGCAGTGCCGCCGCCACGCGGTCGTGCAGGCTGGCCGCCAGCAGGCGTGCCACCTGGTAAAACACGGCTAGGCCGGCCAGCACTTGCAGCGCCAGCAGTTGCGCCAGCGACAGGTGCAACACCCTAGCCAGCAGCGGCACCGCCAGCCGAAAGTTCATCTTGGCCAGGTGCGTAGAGGCAACATCGGCGTGATGAGCAAAAGGCGCTGCTATCTGCTCGCTGATGCGCCGCAGCTTTTCATCCAGCACTTCGGTGTGCGCAAAAAGCTGTGCGTAGGCGTGGTTAATCTTCGGAAACTGGAACGTGGCCGCGACCAGCAAGCACAGCCCGGCTAGCCCCCAGCGCCAGTGCCGGTGCGCCAGCAAACGGGCCAGCCAGGCAAAGCCGGCCTCGAACATCGTATGTAGCATGGCACAAAGATGGGCCGGGCGGCCGCTAGCCCTGCAATCATAGCCCGGCCGTTTAGCCTCTTACCTCACATAATGCTTTGCCCTCCCCACCGTATGTCACATCCAGTATTCTTAGTTGCTAGTAACTCGCTGCTACTGTTTGCTTTTCAGTGCAACGAGCCGCATTACAACGGTCCCGATAGCGACTTCGGCCCTGGCGCGGGTATTACGTACCGTGATGCGCAAGGTCTACTACTGCACCCAGGACCCCACCGACTGGACCTCAGATGCGACTTGGAATGAGCAGGAGTTGAGTCTTTCTGGCCAAGTCAAGTGGCACTTCAAGCTCACCTTAGCGGCGCCCTGCCCCTGCCAGGTGTATGCACAGCTGGTGACCAAGCGCTACACCGAAACCGATATCTACGTGGCCGACCTCGGCGTCGGGGACAGGCTGTAATTTGCACCCAGGACCTACACCCGGGGCAGCTGTACCGACTCTACTATCTTCTCTATAACAACCAGGGCCTGATTTATAAAGGCCACGGCGACATTCGCTCTACCCCCTTAAGAAAGAGGGCGCGCCTGCCACCGCAAGCGCGCCCTCTTTCTTAAGGGGGTAGCAAGTATTAAATATCAAACTTGATACCCTGCGCTAGGGGCAGCTCGGTGCCGTAATTGATGGTATTGGTCTGGCGGCGCATGTATACGCGCCAGGCGTCGGAGCCCGACTCGCGGCCGCCGCCGGTTTCCTTCTCGCCGCCAAAGGCTCCACCGATTTCGGCGCCGCTGGTGCCAATATTCACGTTGGCAATGCCGCAGTCGGAGCCCGCGTGGCCCAGAAAGGCTTCGGCCTCACGCAGATTCAGGGTAAAAATGGCCGAGGACAGGCCCTGGCGCACCCCGTTTTGCAGAGCAATGGCATTTTCGACGCCGCCGCTGTACTTGATGAGGTAGAGGATAGGCGCAAAGGTTTCGGCCTGCACCGTGGGGTAGTGGTTTTCGGCGGCTACCAGGGCCGGCAGCACGTAATGGCCGCCGTGCAGCTCGGCGCTGCTCAGCACCTGGCCGCCGGTGAGCAGCGTGCCGCCTTCTTTCTGCACTGCTTCCAGGGCATGGGTAAAGATTCCTACCGCATCGGCATCAATGAGCGGACCCACTAAGGTGCCATTTTGCAGCGGGTGGCCCACGGGCAGCTTGGCGTAGGCGGTCAGCAGGCGCTGGCTAACTTCTTCGTAGATAGACTCGTGGATGATGAGCCGGCGCGTGGTGGTGCAGCGCTGCCCGGCCGTGCCCACCGCCCCAAACACGATGGCGCGCATGGCCATATCGAGGTCGGCTTGCGGGGTCAGGATAATGGCATTGTTGCCGCCTAGCTCGAGCAAGGCGCGGCCCAGGCGCTGGCCCACGGCGGCGCCCACGGCCCGGCCCATGCAGGTGCTGCCGGTGGCTGACACCAGCGGCACGCGCTCGTCGGCGCTCATGGCTTGGCCCACATCGGCATGGCCTAGCACAAGGTTGAACACGCCTTCGGGCACATCGTTGTCGGCCAGCACTTTCTCGATAATGTTCTGCACCGCCACGGCCGCCAGCGGCGTTTTCTCCGACGGCTTCCAGATGCAGACATCGCCGCACACGGCCGCTAGCATGGCATTCCAGCTCCAAACGGCCACCGGAAAGTTGAAGGCTGAGATAATGCCCACGATGCCTAGCGGGTGGTACTGCTCGTACATGCGGTGCGCGGGCCGCTCCGAGTGCATGGTGAAGCCGTGCAGCTGCCGGCTCAGGCCCACGGCAAAGTCGCAGATGTCAATCATCTCCTGCACTTCGCCCAGGCCCTCCTGCAGGATTTTACCCATCTCGTAGCTCACGAGCTTGCCCAGGGCCTCCTTGTTATGGCGCAGGGCTAGCCCAATCTGGCGCACAATGTCGCCACGCTGGGGCGCGGGCATCAGCCGCCAGGCCGGAAAGGCAGCCTCGGCGGCCTTTACTACGGTTTCATAGTCGGCCACGCTGGCCTGGGCCACAGCCGCGATGGGCTGGCCATCGGCTGGCGATACAATCTGGCGGCTGGGGTTGCTAGCCCCACCCCACTGGCGGCCAGTGCTATAGGCGGCATTTTGGGACTGCACGCCCAGCTGGCGCAGCACATCGCGCATGCCGTGAGGGTCGTGGTGGGGGTGCGGCACGGTTACGTCGGGCGTGGTCGCTTCTTCGAGGGCCTGCTTCATATCAAGGAAAAGTAACTAAGCGGTGGGATGCCCCAAAGGTAGCGGCGCGGCCGGGCTAGGGCTGGGCCAGCAGCCAAGTCAGGGCTTCCTGCTCGTGGTTGAAGTAGCGGTAGTAGCTGCCTTGCTCGGCCCCCTGCCGGATGTTGGCATCGAGGCCGGTATTTGCGGCGGCGCCGGCCTGGTCTACCATCGCAAAGTAGGCCAGGGCCACGGGCCCGCCCAGCACCTCGGGCAGGTGGTGGCCAAAGTCGGCAAACCAGGCAATGGCTGCTGCATTGTAGATATCGCGTCGGCGCACATCGAGCAACCAGTGTCGGCAGTTGCCGTGAGCCACGGCCGCGTCGAGCAGGGCCGCGTAGTGGGTCTTTATCTCATCGAGCGAGACGGGCCGCAGCCATCGCCCTATCAGCAGGCGCTGCTCGGGCCGGTAGTCGAGGGTGAAGCTATCGGGTGGGGAAGTAGCGGGTGCAGACACAGGCAGCGGATAGTGAAAGGTACCGTCGCAAAACTAGCAAGTTTGCCTTCAGCCCATTGCTTCCCAGGCTTTGGCAATGCTTTTTTCGCTAACACAAAAAGCCCCTGCCAGTAGCTGGCAGGGGCTTTTCAGTATGAAAGCGTCGCTAGGGCTTATTCGCGCCCGATGGGGTAGAACGACTTGCGGCCGTCGGGGTATACCCCCTCTACGAGGGCGCCCGAGTTGTCCTTGGCCTGGTCGAGGTAGGCCTGCACGTCGGCGGGCTTGCGCACGGCATTCTTATCAATGCGCGTGATGATAAAGCCGTCGGCCATGCCGGTTTCTTTGAAGTTGCTGCCTTTGATGCCCGAAATCTGGGCCCCGCCCTCAATACCGAGCAGGTTTTGCAGGCGCGAGCTTACGGGGGCTAGCTTAGCCCCCTCGTAGGTGATGCCAGCATCGGCGGGCAACTCATGCACCACAGCCGTAGTGTTGGAAGCATTGAAGAGCGTAGCGCTGGCTACTTCTTTGTTGCTGCCGCGCAGGTAGCCTACCTTGATTTTATCGCCGGGGCGGAAGCGCGACACTTGCTCTTGCAGCTGCGCGGCCGTATTCACGGCTACACCGTTGATGTCGGTGATGATGTCGCCGATTTTCAAGCCAGCGGCAGCGGCCGAGCTCTTCTCGCCCAGGCCCTGGATGTACACGCCATTCAGGGTGTTCAGCTTCTTCTCTGAGGCCAAGCGGGCGTCTACTTCCTGAATGCGTACCCCTAGCAGGGCGCGCTGCACCACCTTGTATTTCAGGAGGTCATCGACCACCTTGCTTACGATGGAACTGGGCACGGCGAAGGCATAGCCCTCAAACGAGCCGGTGTGTGACGAGATAGCCGAGTTGATGCCGATGAGGTCGCCGTTGGTATTTACCAGGGCGCCGCCCGAGTTACCGGGGTTCACCACGGCGTCGGTCTGGATGTACGACTCCACGCCCATGCCATTCTGCTCCTTGGCCAAGATGCCGATGCTGCGGCCCTTAGCCGAGATGATGCCGGCCGTCACGGTCGAGTTCAGGTTGAAGGGGTTGCCCACGGCGAGCACCCACTGGCCTACCTTCACATCGTCGGAGTTGCCGTATTTCACAAACGGCAGGTTATCAGCCTTTACCTTAAGCACGGCCAGGTCGGTGCTTGGGTCGGCGCCTACCAGCTCGGCGTCAAACTTACGCTTGTCGTCGAGCACCACCGTGATTTTCGAGGCCTTATCAATTACGTGGTTGTTGGTTACGATGTAACCATTAGCAGCAATGATTACGCCCGAGCCGGAGCCTTCGCCCCCACCCTGCGACTCGCGCTGGCGGCCCTCAAACTGGTCGCCGAAAAACTGGCGCAGGAAGGGGTCCATCTGCATCATGCGGCTCTGCTGGCTCACCGGCTCGGCCTTGTATTCGGTCATTACGTGCACTACGGCCGGCGTAGTAGCGGCAGCCGCTGCCACGAAGTTTAAACCTTCGGGCGCAGCGTAAGTGCTGCTGCGCATGGCCGACGTATACCGCACCTGGGGGTCAGAAGCCACCGTCGCTTGAGCCACGTTGCCCGGCTCGGATTCCAGCAGCTTGTATCCCCCCACGGCCACGCCCCCACCGAGTACGGCAGAAGTCAAGAGGCCGAGCATCATTTGTTTAGCTTGCATTGGGGTTAAGTTTAAAAGAAAAAGAAGAAAGTAACAGCTAGCGGAGCCAGGCAAAGCGGGCGGCTCCTATTTAAGTACCCGCGAAAATAACAAAGAGTTTAACTTTTGACCATTCAAACGCAAAAAAGAGCCTGGCTAGTGCGTAAGGGTTGCGTGCTAGCCACTTTGCGCGAAGGTCAGACCAAAAAAGGCACCCTTGCCGGGTGCCTTTCTGGCCAGTAGCCTAGCGCACTTCGATGTGCTGCTTGGTTACTTTCTCCGTGTCAAAAGGCAGTGTCACGCGCAGCAGGCCGTCGGTGAGCTCGGCCGTGATGGCGCGTACGTTCACCGTTTCGGGTAGGCGGAAGCTGCGGGTAAACTCGCCGAAGCGGGTTTCAACGCGGCGCAGCTTAGGAGCGTCTTCGCCCTCGGTAGCCGGGGCCGGGCGGTTGCCCTTCACCACCAGCTGATTGTCCTGAAAATCGATGCTCACGGCATCTTTGGCCACGCCCGGTAGGGCTAGGTGCAGTTCAAAGCCTTGCGCCGTTTCGAAGATGTCGGCGGCGGGCACGAAGGAAGTAGAAGGCTGGGGCGTAGTCGGCTGGGCATCGCGCAGCAGCTCGCTCAGCATGGAGTTGAAAGCGCGGGTAGGACGAACGGCGGGATGGGTGTTATACAACAGAGCAGACATGGTTAAAGGAAGATGTTAAGGTTGACAGCAAGCCGCCAAACCGGCAGCGCTATCCCTCTTCCTTAAATTTTATGCCGGAGTATCTTAGCGCCAAAAAGTCACTATTGCCTTAAGCACTTCGTCAACCACCAGCCCACTTAGAAACCAAAAAATCACTTATGAGCTTAAAAAGTGGATTTTAAGACCCTAGCTAAATACGCCAAAATGTCCGAAATCCTTAATTCTGGGTCGGCAGTTGCTGCCAATCAGCCGAAGGTTGGTTGCTTAGAAAGGTGTAGCGCAGGTCGAGGCCCACAACGGGCGTACTAGTATTGAGCTTGCCATTGGAAGTGGGCACGCCATTCTTATCAAGCTGAACGACGAGGCTGCTATAGTTGGTTTGGATGCCCACCCAGGGCGTGAGCGTAATCCGCGGGCCGGCCTGCACCCCTATTTCGCCGCGCAGGCTGGTAAAGTCCACCGTACGCTTGTCGGCGTCAAGCTCGGCTTTTTGCAGGCGCAGGAACAGCGCCGGCTCGAAGCTTACGCGCGGGCGCAGCGCAAGACCATTGGGCTGGCTGCCCAGCCGGATAACCTTCTCCACATCGAGGCGCAGGCGCAACAGCGTGCGGCTATACACGGAAGTGGTCGGAAAGGGCGAGGCATTGTAAGGCTCGTCTCCAAAGGCATATTCCAGCCCTAGCCGCTGGCCAAACTGTACCGGCCCTAGCGCCGCGCGGTGGCGCAGCAGCAGCCCCGGCACCACGGCACTGCGGTTGTAAAAAGTGGCAGGCTCCCGGGCGTATCGCAGCGTGGCGCCCCAACTCCATTGAGGATTCCAGTTGTGCTCATAGCCCACCGTCAGGTTCAGATAATCGAGCCCTAGCGCGAGGCGGCGGCCGGCAAAATCTTCGGTTTCGCGCCGGCCGCCCACGCTAAAGTAAGCGTAGTTGCCTTCGGACAGCACCACGGCGGCCTGCAACTCCGGAGCCAGCGCCACCGGGTGCCGGAGGTGCTCTGTGCCCTGTGCCGCCGCCTGGCCCGCACCGGCCAGCAGCATAGCTAGCAATATATTTTTTCGCATAATAAGTCAGACACAATAAGTTACTTGTAAATAAAATTACTAGGCCAGCTCCTGCAGCGTGAGCCAGGCCATCAGGCCCGCGCCAATGCTCAGGGCCTGCTCGTCGATATCAAAAATGGGCGTATGCACCGAGGCCGCAAAGCGGCCATCGGCGGCCCGGGTGCCCAGCCGGTAGAAGCAGGCCGGTGCGGCCTGCGAGAAGTAAGCAAAGTCTTCGGCGGCCAGCCACTGGTCGAGCTCAATCACGTTTTCGGCGCCCAGGTACTGCTCGGCGGCGGCGCGCACGCGGGCTGTCACGGCGGGGTTATTGTCGAGGCAGGGGTAGCCGCGCCGAATTTCGAGCTCGCACACCGCGCCCATGCTGGCCGCTAGCCCCTCGCAGAGCTGCCGCAGGTGCTGGTGCGCCTCGTCGCGCCACGCCTCATCGAGGGTGCGGAAGGTGCCTTCGATGTAGACTTCGTCGGGGATGACGTTGGTGGCACCGTTGGCGATAACCTTACCAAAGCTCAGCACCGAAGGCATTTTGGGGTTGGCGCGGCGGCTCACTATCTGCTGGGCGGCCACGATAAGGTGGGCCGCCACCAGCACCGGGTCGAGGTTGAGCTCGGGCATGGCGCCGTGGCCGCCTTTGCCCTTGATGCGCAGATACAGCTCATCGGTGCTGGCCATGTAGCGGCCCGAGCGCACGCCAATATGCCCCACCGGCAGGCGCGGAAACACGTGCTGGCCCAGCACTTCAGCCGGGGCGGGATTTTCAAGCACACCGTCTTTTATCATCAGCGAGGCGCCGCCGGGCAGCAGCTCCTCACCGGGCTGAAAAATCAGCTTCACGGTGCCTTTGAAGTGGGCTCGCTGCTCGGTGAGCAGGCGCGCTGCCCCTAGCAGGCAGGTGGTGTGCACATCGTGGCCGCAGGCGTGCATCACGCCGGGGTTCAACGACTTATACTCAATGTCGCTTAGCTCTTGAATAGGCAGCGCGTCCATGTCGGCGCGCAACGCCACCACCGGGCCACCCGGCTGGCCCTCGATAAGCGCCACCACGCCGGTGCCGGCCACTGCGTAGGGGGCTAGCCCCAGGTCTCGCAGCTGCCGGGTCACAAAGGCCGAAGTTTCAGTTTCTTTGAATGAAAGCTCGGGGTGGGCGTGCAGGTGGCGGCGAATGGCCGATAGCTCGGGGGCTAGCGCGGCGGCGCGGGTTTTTATTGTCTGAACCACGGATTCGGGCGGATTTATCGGATTTTACGGATTTTGTAGCTGGACACTAGGGCCAATCGGTCCAGCATCCTCAGTGGACAGCAAGCCTCGTCCACGAAATCCGACCAATCGCAAAATCCGTCGAATCCGTGGCTCAGACTTACGGCACCTTATTCAGGAGCACCTGCATAGGCTCGAGCTCGGCGCGGGGCACAAACTGCCGCACCCGGGCCAGGCCCCGGGCGGCGTCGAGCTTATTGGTATAGTCGCCGATGTAGAGCCGGTACACCGGCTGCTTGAAGGTGATGTAGTCCGTCTCGTCGGGGTAGCGGCTGATGATTTGGCGGCGGATGTTCATCACCTGGTCGCGCTCCAGCCCCAGGTAAGCCCGCACCCGGAAGCCGCTGGCGTACTTCACATTCTGGTTAGTAAAGGCCTGGTCGCGCAGGCGCTGCTCTACCTGCGCCGTAACGTGGGCTGTGGGCGCAGGCGCCGCCAGCTTGGTGGCCGGAGCGGCCGGCTTGGGGCTAGCGGCGGGCATGGCCGGGCTAGCCGCCGTGGGCGCGGCGAAAGTGGGCCGGTACTTAGTCAGGTCTTCGGTGGGTACGCCGGCCGTGGGCTTGCGCGTGGTATCAACCGGCGTTTGGGCGCGGGTGGTGGGGGCAGCCGGGGCCGTGGCCGCGCAAGCCGCCAGCAGCGGCAGGCTCAGGAGCAGCACAGCGTTAGGAAGGCGCATTTTCATCTTCTTGCAAAATTGCCAGACTGTTGGACGTGCCCAGGCGGTCGGCGCCGGCGGCTAGTAGAGCTAGGGCCTGCTCGCGCGTGCGAATGCCCCCGCTGGCCTTGATGCGCACCCCGGCCGGAAGCACGCGGCGCAGCGCTTCTACATCGGCCACCGAGGCGCCCCGACTGGCAAAGCCGGTGCTGGTTTTTACGAAGTGCGCGCCGGCCTCGGCGCAGAGCCGAGCGGCAGTTTCCAGTTCTTCTTCGCTGAGCAGGGCCGTTTCGATGATGACTTTCAGTAGCGAATTGTGCACGTCGGCCAGGTCGGCCAGGTCCTCGATTTCGGCCTTCACCGCATCGAGTTGGCCTGATTTCAACAACGATACGTTCAGCACCATATCCAGCTCGGTGGCGCCTTCGGCCATGGCTATTTCGGCCTCCCGAAACTTGACCCGACCGCTGCTGTACCCGAGCGGAAAGCCAATAACCGTGCACACCGCCACGCCCGAGCCATCGAGCTCGCGGGCGGCCAGTGCCACGTGGCACGGCGGCACGCAGGCGCTGGCAAAGCCATGCTGCCGGGCCTCTTGGCAAAGCTGAATTATCTGGGTTTCGGTGCAGTCGGGCCGCAGCAGGGTATGGTCGAAGGTTGCGGCGAGGTTGGGCGTGGGCATAGGGCAAAGGTACGCACGCGGCCAGGGCTAGGGTTTGCTACGCAGGCCCACAATCAACAAGCCCCGCCCGGTGCCTAGGCACGAGACGGGGCTTGTTCGGCTTGGTTGGTGGCAGCTTACGCCTCCTCTACCAGCACGCAGCGCTCGGCGGCTAGGTCCTCTTCTACCGTCTTGTATTTGACGTCGCGCTTGATGCTGCCGTCCATGTACTGCACGGTCACTTTATCGTTGCGGTTGGCTACTTTCTGGCTGCGCACCGGCTCCTGCTTGATGGCCGGGGCCAGGCCCACACCGAGCTCAGCAGCTTGGTCTAGGTCTTCCGGGCCGGCACCGAGGCTCACGTCCGAGATAGCTTTCTCGGCCTTCAGCTTGGGCAGGGGCTCCACGATGTCGTCTTCGTAGTAAGAATCGGGCTCGGCAAAGCCGGCCTCGGCTGCCACCGGCACATCGGCCTTGAAGAGGAAGCCGGCGGTGCTGTGGTTTACCTTGCTCAGCATGCGCTTGAACAGCTCAAAGGCTTCAAACTTGTAAACCAGGAGCGGGTCTTTCTGCTCATACACCGCGTTTTGCACCACCTGCTTAAGGTCATCCATCTGGCGCAGGTGCTGGGTCCAGGCCTCGTCGATGGTCGAGAGCACGGCGCCCTTCTCCATCTGGCGAATAATGTCCAGCCCATTGGTAGCCTGGGCTTTACGCATGTTGGCAATTACCTGGGTGTGCTTGTGCCCGTCGGTGAACGGGATGGCGATGTTCTCGTAGGGCGTGTTCTGGCTCAGCAGGTCATTTATCATCGGCAGGGAGTTCTGGCCGATGTGCTCGTTCTTGCTTTCGTAGTAGCCGGTGGCCTCGTCGTAGAGCTTCTGGGTGAGGCGCTCGGCGGGCAGGGCCGCAAACTCTGCCTGCGTGATGTGCGTGTCGTAGCCGAAATCCTTGATGATGGCAAGCTTGAAGTCCTCGTAGTCGTTGCTGACCTTGTGGCCGGCCGCGATGTCCTCGCTCACGTCGTAGATGAGGTTGAGAATATCCAGCTCCAGGCGCTCGCCGAAAAGGGCATTGCGGCGGCGGCGGTACACTACCTCGCGCTGGGCGTTCATCACGTCGTCGTACTCCAGCAGGCGCTTGCGGGTGCCGAAGTTGTTTTCCTCTACCTTCTTCTGGGCGCGCTCAATCGACGAGGTAATCATCGAGTGCTGAATCACTTCGCCTTCTTCCATGCCCATGCGGTCCATGAGCTTGGCAATGCGCTCCGAGCCAAAAAGACGCATCAGGTTGTCTTCGAGCGATACGAAGAACTGCGACGAGCCCGGGTCGCCCTGGCGGCCGGCGCGGCCCCGCAGCTGGCGGTCGACGCGGCGGCTTTCGTGGCGCTCGGTGCCGATGATGGCTAGGCCCCCCGCCTCACGCGAAGTCTCGCGGAGCTTAATGTCAGTACCACGGCCGGCCATGTTGGTGGCGATGGTCACGGTGCCGGGGTAGCCAGCGGCGGCCACAATCTCGGCCTCGCGCTGGTTCTGCTTGGCGTTCAGTACTTGGTGCTTGATGCCGCGCAGCTTCAGCATGCGGCTTACCAGCTCGGAGATTTCAACCGACGTCGTACCTACTAGCACCGGGCGGCCGGCTTGTACTAGAGCCTGAATTTCTTCAGCCACCGCATTGTACTTCTCGCGCACCGTGCGGTACACTTTATCGTGGTCGTCTTTGCGCGAGATGGGACGGTTAGTCGGAATCACTACCACGTCGAGCTTGTAGATTTCCCACAGTTCGCCGGCTTCGGTTTCGGCCGTACCGGTCATGCCGCCCAGCTTGTGGTACATGCGGAAGAAGTTCTGCAGGGTCACCGTGGCGTAGGTCTGGGTGGCATCTTCAATGCGCACGCCTTCCTTGGCCTCGATAGCCTGGTGCAGGCCATCGGAGTATCGACGGCCTTCCATTACGCGGCCGGTCTGCTCGTCTACAATCATCACCTTGCCATCCTGGCTCAGGATGTACTGGTCGTCGCGCTCAAACAATGTGTAGGCTTTCAGGAGCTGGTTCACGGTGTGCACGCGCTCGCTTTTCTCCTGGTAGTCGCTCATTAGCTGCTCCTTTTGTTGCAGCTTTTCTTCGGCAGTCAGCGCGTCAGCTTTCTCAATGGCGGCAATCTCGGTGCCGATGTCGGGCATGATGAATAGGTGCGGGTCTTCGCCCTGCGCCGTAATCAGGTCAATGCCCTTTTCAGTCAGCTCAATCTGGTTGTTTTTCTCGTCGATGGTGAAAAACAGCGGCTTGTCGGCCTCCGGCATCTGGCGCGAGTTGTCGGCCAGGTAGTGGTTTTCGGTCTGCTGCAAAATCACGCGCATACCGGGCTCCGAAAGGAACTTGATGAGCGGCTTACTCTTGGGCAGGCCGCGGTAGGCGCGGAACAGGGCTAGTCCACCGTCGCCGTCCTTGCCGCCTTCAGTGGCGCCGGTTTTGCCTTCGGCAATAGCCTTGCGGGCCTGCACCAGGTAGCTCTGCACCAGCTTCCGCTGCTCATCTACCAGGCGCTGAATGCGCGGCTTGAGCTGCAGGAACTCGTGCACGTCGCCCTTAGGGACGGGGCCCGAGATGATGAGCGGCGTCCGCGCATCGTCAATCAGCACGGAGTCCACTTCGTCGACCATGGCGTAGTGGTGCTTGCGCTGCACGAGCTCACTAGGGTCGCGGGCCATGTTGTCGCGCAGGTAGTCGAAGCCAAACTCGTTGTTGGTGCCGTAGGTAATGTCGGCTAGGTAGGCGTTGCGGCGAGCGTCGGTGTTGGGCTGGTGCTTGTCGATGCAGTCCACCGTGAGGCCGTGAAACTCAAACAGCGGCGCATTCCACTCCGAGTCACGCTTGGCGAGGTAGTCGTTCACGGTTACGAGGTGCACGCCGCGGCCCCCTAGCGCGTTCAGGAACGCGGGCAGAGTCGAAACCAGCGTTTTACCTTCACCCGTGGCCATTTCGGCAATTTTGCCCTGGTGCAGCACCACGCCGCCAATCAGCTGCACATCGTAGTGCACCATGTCCCAGGTAATCTCAGCGCCGGCGGCCAGCCACTTGTTGCTCCAGGTAGCCTTTTCGCCCTGAATAGTTACGTTGCTCTTGGTGCGGGCAATGTCGCGGTCGATGTCGGTGGCCGTAACTACCAGCTGGCCGTTCTGGGCGTAGCGGCGGGCGGTTTCTTTTACAATGGCGAAGGCCTGCGGCAGGGCGTCGAGCAGTGCGGCTTCGAGGTCTTTGTTGCGCTGCTTTTCGAGGGCGTCAATTTGCTCAAAAATGGCCTCCTTGCGCGATACGTCGAGGTTGGGCTGGGTATCAATCTGGTTTTGCAGACCGCCAATCTGCCCGTCGATGCCGGCTAGCCTGCCGTCAATCTGCTGGCGGACTTCCTGGGTACGCTGGCGCAGCTGGTCGTCGGTGAGGCCGGCCAGTTTGGCATATTCCGCATTAATGAGAGCCACATAAGGCACCACGTCCTTGAGGTCCTTTTCTGCTTTGGAGCCAAACAGCTTGGCGACGGTTTTGCCGAGGAAATCTAACATTGGGTAAACAAATTGACTAAAAAGGACAGCGCGTTCTGGACAAATTTACGGCCTGCTCGCTTAATGAGGCGACAGGCCATAAACTATAAAACCCCGCACGCTCAAAAAGAGTGCGGGGTTTTAGCAGGCGGAAATATTGACAGGTGTGGCTAGGGCAAGGTTTGGCCGATTAGGTAAGGCACTGCCAAACCTTGCCTTATACCAACTACTCTTTGGCCGGCTCGCGGTTGATGAGCTTCTCGACCAGCGAGGTCGAGCCAGCAATGGCTGGGCGAACGGGCTTGGCAGCCTCTTCCTTGTCCGTCAGCTTCTTATAAAGCGTGAGGGCCTGTGCTACTACCTGGTCCATGTTGTAGTACTTGTAGGTAGCAAGGCGGCCTACGAAGTGCACATTGGGCGTCTCATCAGCGAGCTTCTTGTACTTGGCGTACAGCTCGGCGTTTTCGGGCATGGGCACCGGGTAGTAGGGGTCGCCCTCGGCCTGCGGGTACTCGTACACGATGGCCGTTTTGGGATGGCTCTGGCCCGTGAGGGCTTTAAACTCAGTGATGCGGGTGTAGGCGTGCTCGTTGGGGAAGTTTACCACTGGGGCAGCCAGGTGCTGCTCCTTGTTCAGGGTGTCGTGCTTGAATTCGAGCGAGCGGTAGGGCAGCTTGCCAAACTGGAAGTCGAAATACTCGTCTACCGGCCCCGTGAAAATCATCTCCTTGAAGGGAATGAACTTAATCACCTCGTGGTAGTCGGTATTGAGCATGATTTTGATGTTCGGGTGGTCGAGCATCTTTTCAAACATGCGGGTGTAGCCGTGCAGCGGCATGGCCTGGAACGTATCGGTGAAGTACCGGTCGTCGCGGTTGGTGCGGGTAGGCACACGGCTCGTTACCGATTTGTCGAGCTGCGAGGGGTCTAGCCCCCACTGCTTGTTGGTGTAGTTCTTGAAAAACTTGTTGTAGAGCTCGCGGCCTACTTTGCTCACTACTACGTCTTCCGAAGTCTTGATAACAGGCACCTCCTCAGCTACCGAGGCAAAGAACTCCTCTACCTGGAAGCTAGTGAGATTCAGGCCATAGAGCTTATTAATCGTATCGAGGTTGATGGGCATCGGCACCAGCTGGCCATCAACCGAGGCGAGCACGCGGTGCTCGTAGGGGCGCCATTCGGTGAAGTTGCCGAGGTAGTCAAATACGTCCTTCGAGTTGGTGTGGAAAATGTGCGGGCCGTACTTATGAATTAGAATACCGTCCTCGTTATAGTGGTCGTAGGCATTACCCCCAATGTGGCTACGCTTATCAATGATGAGCACTTTTTTGTTGCTGCGGGTGGCTAGCCGCTCGGCCAGCACGCTGCCAGCGAAGCCGGCTCCGACGATGAGATAGTCGAACATGGGAGGAAAATTTAGAGGATGTGTGGAGTAGAAACCGTTGCGTAGTCGGGCGTGAGAGAATAGCGTATCAGGCGGTATTAGAGGGGGCTAGCTGCTTGGCGGCCAAGCGCTCCTGCATGAGGGTTACCATGCGCTGCCAGGTCAGGTCCCAGCTGATAGTAGCCAGGTAGTCGTCGGTGCGGGTACGCCACTCGGCGTCTTTGCCCTGCTCGAGGGCGCGGGCAATGGCTTGGCCAAAGTCCTTGGGGTCGTCGGCTATCTGCACCAAGTTGAGGTCGCCGTAGGGCCGCACCACGTCTCGGATGCTCGTGCTCACCACCGGCCGGCCGGCAGCCAGGTATTCTGGTGTTTTGGTGGGCGAGATGAATTCGGTGCTTTCATTGCGCGCAAACAGCAGCGTCGCTACGTCCCAGCCGCGCAGGTAGGCCGGGAGTTCCTGGTAGTTTTTGCCGCCCAGATAGTGAATATTCTCATTATGCGGTAGCGAGGCGGGGTCGATTTTCACCACCGGCCCTATTATTACGAATTGCCACTGCGGATGGTTCGTGGCCAGCTGGCCGAGCAGCTCGATGTCGAGGCGCTCATCGACCACGCCAAAGAAGCCCACGCGCGGGTGCGGGATGCCGGCCTGGTCGGCGGGCTCGGCCAGCTTGGGGTCGCGGGCCTGGCCAAAGTGGTCTTTGTCGATGCTGCTCGGAAAGGCATGGGCATCGTTGTGCTGCTCGCGCTTGGCCTCGTAGAGGCGCTGGCCGCCAGTGAAGACGAGGTCGGCCTGCTGAAATAGCTCCTGCTCACGCTCACGCAGGGTGGGCGGGGCAAATTTGAACTGGGCCAGCTCATCCATGCAGTCGTACACGGTGAGTACCGGCTGAAACTCACGGGCCCGGCTCATGGCCATGGGCGTGTAAATCCAGAAAATGTAGGTATCGAGGCTGTTATCGGCAAAAAACTCCTTCAGCACTGCTACCTGGGCCTCGTCGCTAGCCGCCTCGTCGTGGCGCAGGTGCTGAGGTAGGTGCACTACCAGCACTTTCACGCCGTTTTGCCGTTCCTTCACCTCCATGTGCGGCTCGATGAGGTCATCGGCGTGGTAGAAGGCATCTTCTACATAGAAAACGCGGCCGTGCTGCGCGAAGCGCGACAGCAAATGTTGGGGCCGCTGCCAAACAAAATCCCAGTGTAGGTGCGCAAAACACACCAAATCGGGCAGCGAATACGTAAGAGAGTTTGCGTCGGCTAGGCCCGCAGCCGGAGCGGTGGCGGCGGCACGCGTAGGTGCCTCCGCCGGAGTAGAAAGCGGCATGAAAAAAGACAGGAAAGAGCTTTAAGAGCCACTTTAGCCGGGTAAGAGCGTCCAGCGAGTGGCACCTGCCGATTCTACGCAGCTAGTACTGAAAAGGATATGGAAGAGCTTAAAATGGCAGTTTTTCGCGCCTACTCACCCATCGTTTCTCAGTATAAATTGCAACTCCACTGCATTTGCCCAGCCAGTAGAGGTATTTTCCCGTAGCCAGTCGTGCCGCACACCCACCCGCCGAAATCCGGCTTTAGCGAATAGTCTGAGGCTAGCGCGATTACTCGCCGCTACGGTGCAGTATAATTGGTGCAGCCCCAACTGCTGGCGGGCGTAGGGCAGCAGCCAAACCAGTGCCGCCTGGGCGTAGCCCTGCCGCCGGGCGCTTTTCACTACCGAGATACCGACGCCCGCTCGCTGGTGCAGCGCCGAGTAGTCGTACAGGTCGAGGGTGCCAACCGGCTGCCCATCATTGGCACTGATAATCAAGCGCATTTGGCCGACTTCGGCGAGGCTAGCGGCGGCGTGGCGCAAATATTCACGCAAAGCGTGGCGCGAAATGGGCGCGGGGAGCACATCGGAGGCAGCCCACAGCTCGGGGTCATTTTCGAGCTGAAATAAAAATTCTAAATCGTCGGGTTCGAGGGCACGCAGGGTCACCATAGTGGCTAGATTTCGCCGCCAAAAACGCGCACGGCCGGGCCGCTCAGCCACACGTTTTCGAAGCCGCCGTCGGGGCGGTGGTCGAAGGATACTTCGAGCAGGCCGCCCGCGGCTTGCAGCTGCACCGGCGAGCTGGCACCGCGTGCCGAGGCAGCCAGCGCCACCGCCGTGACGCCCGTGCCGCAGCTCAGGGTTTCGTCTTCAACGCCGCGCTCGTAGGTACGTACCGGCCATGGGTGGCCGGGGTCGGCGGGCACCTGCACAAAGTTGACGTTGACGCCGGCCGGGTCGTAGGCCTGGTCATAGCGAATGCTGTGGCCGTGGCCATACACGTCAAACTCGGCCAGCGAATGGTGCTCTTCGGGGTCGAGAAAGTGGATGTGGTGCGGCGAGCCGGTGTGCAGAAACACGTCGTCCTCCCCTACCCCAGCCAGCTGGGCCGGGGCTACGTCTATCATCTTCAGGCGCACGGTACCGTCGGTTTCCACGCGGGCTTCGTGCGGGCCATCTACGGCCAGAAAGTGGGCGTCATTTTTAATAACCCCTAGGTACTTAGCGAATGCCACCAGGCAGCGGCCGCCGTTGCCACACATGGTGCTGGGGCGGCCGTCGGCGTTGAAATACACCATCTCAAAATCGTAGCCTTCGCGGGTACGCAACAGCATCAGGCCATCGGCCCCGACGCCGAAACGACGGTGGCAGAGCGCCGCAATGCGGGCGTGGTCGGTGTGGTCGAACTGCTGGGCACGGTCGTCGATGATAACGAAGTCGTTGCCGGTACCCTGGTATTTATGGAATTGCATGGCGAGAAAGCAAAAGCGACCCTAGCGGCGCTTGCAGCTACAAAGAAAACATGCGCATTAGTGCCCCTGGCTGGCCAGGTCGCCGCAGCGCAGCCAGTTTTCCCACTTTTTGCGCTTGGGGGCAATGTGGCCGCGCAGGTATTTTTCGATGAGCAGGCTAGCCAGCGGCGCCGCCGAAAGACCGCCGAAGCCCGCGTTTTCGAGGTACACGGCCACCACAATCTTCGGCTTGGTGGCCGGGGCGAAGGCGGCGAAGGTGGCATGGTCGTCGCCTTCGTCGTTTTGCACGGTACCGGTTTTGCCTGCCACCGTGATGCCGACATCGGCGAGGCTAGCCAGCTCGGCGGTGCCGCCGCGCTGCATAGCGGCTTCCATGCCGGGGATGAGGGCAGCAAATTGAACACTGTCTACCAGCGTGCGGTGGCGCTCGGTAAAGCGGGCTAGCGGGCCACCCTTACCCACAGCCTTCACAAAATGCGGCGTAATATACCAGCCACGGTTAGCAATGATGGCCAGCACATTAGCCATTTGCAGGCCGGTCAGGTTGATTTCGCCCTGCCCGATGCTGAGCGAATAGATAGACTTGAAATTCCAATTGCGGGTGCGCCGCGCCTTATCATAATACGCCGCCGTGGGCAGAAAGCCGGGCTGCTCGCGGGGCAGGTCGACCCCGAGCAGGGTATCGAGGCCAAACGAGCGCACGTAGCGCCGCCAAGCCATAAGATGGGCGTGGCGCTGGGCTACCGTGTCGGCCAGGGTAGCGGCCGAGTCGGGCCGCGGCTCAACTACGGCCCGCAGGGTCTGGTAGAAATACGGATTGCAGCTGTATTTCAGGGCCATCGTGAGGTTGCGAGCCTGCGGGTGCGGGTGCACGCAGTTAATGAGCGACTGGTCGCAGGGAAAGGGCGTGTGGTCGGTAATGGCCCCTAGCTGCAAGGCCACGGCGGCATTCACGAGCTTGAAGACCGAGCCGGGCGGACTAGCCTGCACGGCCGGCCGATTGAGCAGAGGGCGGTTTTCGTCGTCGAGCAGCAAAGCCCGGCGCTCGGCGTTGCGGCCGGGGGCCGTGAGCACGGAGGGGTCATAGGTGGGGGCCGACACGCAGGCCAGGATTTCGCCGGTGCTCGGGTCGAGGGCCACCACGTAGCCCCGGCGCTCGCCCAGCAGTCGCTCGGCATAGGCTTGCAGCTTGGCGTCGAGGCTCAGGTGCAAATTTTGGCCTTGCTGAAACGTAGTGTCGGTGGCCCAGGCGCCGTGCACCCGGCCGTGGCCGTCGGTGAGGGGATGGTAGGCGCCACGGTGGCCGGCCAGCAGGGCATTGTAGTAGCCTTCGAGGCCGCTGTTGCGCAGGCGGTAGTAGCGGCCGCGCGCCAGCTTCTGGGCCAGATATAAAAACTCGGGGGCGGCGGCCGGCTGGTAGCCCAGCACGGGCGCGGCCAGGCTAGCTACATTGGCGCGGGTGCGGCGCCGGCGCACCGCTAGCCGCGGATACTCGCGGGCGTGGCGGCGCAGGCTGTCGGCCTCGGGCTTGGTAATGGCTAGCTCGATGGGCCAGCGCTGCGCGCGGGGCGGGGCGGGCTTGGGCTTGGCCGTATCGGGGGCGATGTAGCCCGTTGAGTCGGGCACCGGGGCTGGGCGGTGCGGCGGTGGCGGCGCGGGCAGGCGGGCGGCAAATACGCGGGCCTGCAAGGCACCCTCGGGCCAGCCCATCAGCTTGTTAAAGGCTGCCGTGTCGAGCGGCGCGCCTTTGGGTATGCTGAGGGTATAGGTTACTTCATTAGCTACTAATAAGGTACCGTTGCGGTCGTAGAGCCGACCGCGCACGGGGGTGTACACCTCGCGGCACTCCAGGTATTCCTCGGCTGGGGCAGTGGGGGCCGGGCCGGTGCACGCCGCTACGCTCAGCCCGCTTAGGGCCGCGAATAGCTGCGGCCAGCCCGCTAATTTTCTTCGCAAAATGCCAAGCATTGTGTAAAGCTAGGGCTTTGTGGCTTAGCCTCGGCCACCAGGCCCGCCCAGCGGAGTTGGGCGCTCGCCCAACTCCGCTGCCAGCCCGCCAAACCGCCTTTGCAGCCCCTGGCCGTAACTTGCCCGCCGATGCGGGACGCCGGTTTTGGCGGCTGCATATTCTTCTTATGCCTATTCATAAACCTTTGGCGGCGGCCCTGCTGCTGGCTACTAGCCTGTCCGCCGCCGCCCAAAGCCGCCAGGAAACGCTGCTTACCACCGACTGGAAATTCAGCAAAGGCGACCAGCCCAATGGGGCCAAACCCGAGTTCAACGATGCCAAGTGGCAGACTGTGCGGGTGCCGCACGACTGGGCCATTACGGGGCCATTCAACGGCCAGAATGACGCGCAGGTGGTAAAAATTGAGCAGAATGGCGAGAAAGAAGCCACGCTTAAATCGGGCCGCACTGGCGGGCTGCCCTTCGTGGGCGTGGGCTGGTACCGGCGCACCCTAGCCGTGCCCACATTGGGCAAAAACGGCCAGGCCATCCTGCTGTTTGACGGCGCCATGAGCAACGCCCGCGTGTTCGTCAATGGCAAGGAAGCCATGTTCTGGCCCTATGGCTACAATTCGTTTTCGGTTGATATCACGCCCTTTCTGCGGGCTAGCGGGACTAATACCCTAGCGGTGCGGCTGGAAAACCAACCCGAGTCGTCGCGCTGGTACCCGGGCGCGGGCCTCTACCGCAACGTGCACCTTATCACCACTAAGGGCGCGCACGTGCCGGTGTGGGGCACCTACCTCACCACGCCCGAGGTATCGACCAGCGCAGCTAAGGTGAAGCTCAAAACCCAGGTAGTGGCCGCCGGCGCGAAGGGCCTGACGCTGCAAACCAACCTGCGCGACGCCAGCGGCCGGGTAGTGGCCAGCGCCACCACGCCAGTGACGGGCGCTGAGGTCGAGCAAGATTTCACAGTAGCTAGCCCCCGGCTATGGTCGCCCGAAACGCCGACTATGTACACGGCTGAGTCGAAGCTGCTGGCTGGCAGCGCGGTGCAAGACACGTACAAGACGCCCTTCGGCATCCGCACCTTCAAGTTTGAAAAAGGCAAAGGCTTCTCGCTCAATGGGCAGCCGCGCAAGTTCAAGGGCGTGTGCAACCACCACGACCTCGGCCCGCTGGGCACGGCCGTGAACGTGGCCGCGCTGCGCCACCAGCTGGTGCTGCTCAAGGGTATGGGCTGCGACGCCATCCGCACTTCGCACAACATGCCCGCGCCCGAGCTGATGACGCTCTGCGACGAGCTAGGCTTTATGGTGATGGTGGAGTCGTTTGACGAGTGGAAGGCGCCCAAGGTGAAGAATGGCTACAGCCAGTACTTCGACCAGTGGGTGGAGAAAGACCTAACCAACATGGTGCACCGCGACCGCAACCACCCTTCGGCCATTATGTGGAGCATCGGCAACGAGGTGCCCGACCAGAGCACGCCCGAAGGTCCGGCCATCGCCAAGCGCCTGCAAGACATTGTGCACCGCGAAGATCCCACCCGCCCCGTGACGATGGGAATGGACCGCTACGACGACGATTTCAAGTACGGCATTGCCGCCGTGCTCGACATTCCGGGCTTCAACTACAAGCCGCACCGCTACGCCGATGCCATCACCAAGCTGCCGCAGGGCTTTCTGCTAGGGTCCGAAACGGCCTCGACCGTCAGCTCGCGGGGCGTGTATAAGTTTCCGGTTGAGCTGGCTAAGAATAAGCAGTACCCGGATAACCAGTCGTCGAGCTACGACCTCGAATACTGCCCCTGGTCGCAGATTCCCGACATCGAGTTTGCGGCCCAGGATGACCTGCCTTTCACATTGGGCGAGTTTGTCTGGACGGGCTTCGACTACCTCGGCGAGCCCACGCCTTATGACGAGAAGTGGCCCTCTCACAGCTCGTATTTTGGCATCATCGACCTCGCCGGCCAGCCCAAGGACCGCTACTACCTCTACCGCGCCCGCTGGAACCCTAGCCAGCCCACCGTGCACCTGCTGCCGCACTGGACCTGGCCCGGCCGCGAAGGCCAGGTTACGCCCGTGTTCTGCTACAC
The DNA here is from genome assembly GCF_017571525.1 of Hymenobacter sp. BT559. Lineage (GTDB taxonomy): Bacteria > Bacteroidota > Bacteroidia > Cytophagales > Hymenobacteraceae > Hymenobacter > Hymenobacter ginsengisoli. The sequence continues at coordinate 353,261 of NZ_JAGETY010000002.1, forward strand.
CAACGGCACCTCGGCCGAGCTTTTTGTGAACGGCAAAAGCCAGGGCCGCCAAACCAAGGCCGGCACCGGCGCCACCGACCCGCAAACCCGCTACCGCCTCGAGTGGAAAGACGTGGTGTACCAGCCCGGCAGCCTTAAGGTGGTGGCCTACGATGCGCAAGGCAAAGCCATTGGCACCGAAGAGGTTCGCACCGCTGGCAAGCCCGACCACATCAGGCTTGTGGCCGACCACTCCCGGCTAGCTGCCAATGGCGAAGACCTTGCCTACGTTACGGCCCGCGTCGAAGACGCGCAGGGCAACCTCTGCCCCGAGGCCACCAACCAGCTGCACTTCACGGTGAGCGGCGCGGGTAAGTTCCGCGCCATCGGCAACGGCGACGCTACCAACCTAGAGCCCTTCCAGCAGCCCCAGATGCACGCCTTCCAGGGGCAGCTGGTGGCCATTGTGCAGGCTAGCAATGCGGCTGGTGCTGTGCAGGTGAAGGCCACGGCGCCGGGCCTCAAAGATGGCATTACCCAACTGACTACCAGCAAGTAGTTTACCACACACAATAAAAAAGAAAGCCCCAGCTCGTACGAGCCGGGGCTTTCTTTTTATTGGCAACTAGCAGCTTAGTTTACCTCGCGGCTAGCCTCGAAGAGGAACCAGGCGCGACGCTCGGCCTGGTCGATATACACTTCGAGCAGGCTGGCGGTAGCCACGTCCTTGATGTCGTCGGCGATTTCGTGCGTTTCACGCATATTTTTTACCAGCTCACGGTTCTCGTTTTGCAGGTCGATGAGCATATCGAGCGGATTCTCAAATACGTCGTCGTTGTCTTTTACGCGCTGCTTGCGGCTGATTTCCCCAATCGAGTGAATGGTGGGGTAGCCCAATTTGCGCACGCGCTCAGCCACCTCGTCGGTGATAGCAAAAATCTGGTCGGCCTGCTCGTCCAGCAGCAGGTGGTAGTCGCGGAAGTGACGGCCGCTCATGTGCCAGTGGTAATTCTTCGTCTTGAGGTAGAGCGCAAACAGGTCCGATACTAGCAGGTTCAGGCTATCGCTGAGTTTGGCGCGGCCTTGCTCGTCGAGGTCCGAAGGCGTGTGTAGCAGCGTGGGCTTGGCGAGCTTTTCTTGGGTGGCGGGCATAAGATGAGTTTTAGATTAAGTATTTAGTAATCAAAGGCTTAATAAATAAGCCGCAGGTCTACCTGTATGTACGCAATCCAACCGTGCTGGTTTAAAAAGAGTGAAATAATCTGCATCTTTCCATTGCTAGCCCGACCTTTGCCGGTCTTAGCACGGGCAGCGCGCCCGCTAACCCCGCTTTCTTGCTCGTGTACGACTTCCTGACTACCTCTCCCTGGCCCGACTATGAGCTGCTTGACTCCGGCAATTTTCAGAAGCTGGAGCGCTTTGGCAAGTACATGCTAGCCCGCCCCGAGCCGCAGGCCATCTGGGATATGGCCCTGCCCGCCAGCGAGTGGCACAAGGCCGACGCCACGTTTGCCCGTGCCCCCGGCAGCACCGAAAAAGGCCAGTGGAGCCTCAAAAAAGGCATGCCCGAGCAGTGGGTTATCGCCTACGAGCGGCCCGGCGGCCTGCGGCTGAAGTTCCGGCTCGGGCTGTCGTCGTTCAAGCACGTAGGCTTGTTTCCGGAGCAAGACCCGAATTGGCAATTCATTTATAACCAGACCAACGCGCGCCGCGCCAAGCTGCCACGCGTGCTCAACCTGTTTGCCTACACCGGCGCGGCGACCCTGGCGGCCCGCGCCGCCGGCGCCGACGTAACGCACCTCGACTCGGTGAAGCAGGTCAACTTCTGGGCCCGCGACAATATGGAGGCTAGCGGCCTCGATGGCGTGCGCTGGCTCGTGGAAGACGCCATGAAATACGTGCGCCGCGAGGTGAAGCGCGGCAGCAAGTACCAGGGCCTCATCCTGGACCCGCCCGCCTACGGCCGCGGCCCCAACGGCGAAAAGTGGCAGCTTGAAGATGAGCTCAACGAATTGCTTAAGCTCAGCCAGCAGCTGCTCGACCCGGAGGACCACTTCTTCGTGGTGAATCTGTATTCGCTGGGCTTTTCAGCTTTGATTCTCGACAACCTGACCCAGGCTATTTTCCCCGGCAAAAAGGCGGTGCGCGAGCTCGGCGAGATATACCTGCACGACGCCAGCCAGCGGAAATTGCCGCTCGGCACGTTCTGCCGCTTTGCCACTTAACCTACTTACCTCCTCCTGGCCCGTCTGTCATTGCGAGCCTGCGAAGCAATCTTTCCTTTTCGTTCGCATTGTTGGATTAGCGGCCCTAGCGGCAAGGACAGATTGCTTCGCAGGCTCGCAATGACAGCCGATTTTACTGACTGCTTTCTAGCACTAAATCCTCATGCACGCCCCCGTACACCACCGCCGGCTAGCCCTTATCGATATGGGTACCAACACCTTCCACCTGCTGATAGTGGAAGACCGGCCCGGCCAGCCGCCCCACGTACTGGTGCGCACCAAGGTGGGCGTGCGCCTCGGCGAAGGCGGCATCAGCAAGGGCGAGATTGCGCCCCTGCCCTACGCCCGCGCCCTGCAAACGGTGCGCGGCTTCAAGGAAGAAATAGAGCTGCACGCCGTGACGGAGGTGCGCGCCACGGCCACCAGCGCCATGCGCGTGTCGCGCAACGGCCCCGATTTGGTGCGCGATATCATGGACAGCACCGGCATTCAGGTAGAAGTAATTCCGGGCTACCGCGAGGCCGAGCTCATCGCCAGGGGTATTCGGCAGGCCGTGCCGCTAGGGCCGCAAAAGCACCTGCTGATGGATATAGGCGGCGGCTCGGTCGAGTTCATCATTGCCAACGAAGACACCATTTTCTGGAAGCACAGCTTCGAAATCGGCGCCCAGCGTTTGCTCGACAAGTTTTTTCCGGACCCTAGCGGCGTGTTTCCGCCCGCGCAGCTACGCGCCGAGCTCGAATACCTAGCCGAAAAGCTAGCCCCGCTCACGGCCGCCGTGACCGAGCACGGCCCGCTGGCCGGCCTGGTGGGCAGCTCGGGCAGCTTCGACACCCTGGCCGATATGCGCGTGGGCCAGGTGCGCCGCGAGGCCGACCTGCCGCCCAGCACGCCGCTGGCGGTGGCCGATTTTGAGCAGCAATTTGCCCAGCTCCTTACCCTCGACCACGACGGGCGGGTGGCGCTGCCGGGCATGTTCCCAATGCGCGCCGATATGCTGGTAGTAGCCAGCGTTATTGTGAAATATGTGCTGACTACCTACGGCTTAACCCAGATTATCACCTCGGCCTACGCTCTCAAGGAGGGGCTGCTGGCCGAGCTGCTGGGCCGCGGCTAGGGCTGCTCTTGAAACGTAACGGGCACCGTGAAGCTCACGGCTACGGCTTGGCCGTCCTGCTTACCGGGCACAAAGCGCGGCAGCTTGCGGATAGCGGCTACCACGGCCTCGTCGTAGGCCGGGCCGAGGCTTTTGATGACTTTGGTGTCGCCCACGCTGCCATCGGCCTGCACAGTGAAGCTGACAAAAACTCGACCCTGCTGATGCACGCCGGCCGGATACGTTAAATTGGCTTGAATCTGCTCCACGATGGGCATTATGCCAGGATTATCAGGCAATTGGGGCATCTGGTCCACATACGTGTAGACTTTGCCAGCGGCGTCCACTGCTGATACGGGCACCGTAGTGAGCGTGGGTGGCGGTGGCGGCGGAGGTGCCACTGCCTGATTGGCCACTTTTTTGGCGTTGCCCGGTGTGGGCTGGTCGTTGTTCGACTGGCAGGCCGATGCTAAAAACACGCTGCCCAGCACGGGCAAGGCTAGCCACTTCTTCCAGCGGCGCACGGGCTTCTCATTCTGTAACATGGTGATACGGGTTAAGGTGAAGGAAAAGGCAAACGACTGTACCAAAGAAGAATAGCCCACCACGCGGCGCGCAGCTAGCCGCGCCAGCAGCGACGGGTAGGGCGCGGGGGCCAGCGCATCGGCGGGGCTAGCCACTTGCAGCAGGGCCTGCCAGTCGGCCAGCAGCTCGTGGGTGAGGCGCAGCGCGGGCAGCAGCAGGTGGGCGAAGGGATTGAACCAGAGCAGCGCCCGCCAGATTTCGAGCCACAGCACCTCCGCGCTGTGGCCCTGGCGCACGTGCCCCAGCTCGTGGGCCAGCACCGACGTGGCCTCGGCGGGCGTGAGGTCGGCCGTGTCATCCCAAAAAATGGTGTGGCCAAAGGAGCTGGTGGGCAAGCGGCCGCCGGTGTAGGCCAGCACATAGCCGGGCCGGCGCTCGCGGGGTAGGTGCCGGGTGGCGCGCCGCAGCTGCCCGTAGCGGTAGGCCAGGCAGCCCAGCGCCACCAGCACGCCTAGCAAATACAGGCCGACCAGCCACGGGCCGGGCTGCCAGCTGGCGGCTGGCACGGCGGCGAGCGGCACGGTCGGCCGGGCCACTAGTTGCTCCACTAGTATTCGTGATGCATGGGGGGCTAGCCAACTGGCCACGTCGGGCCGCGGCAGCAGCGGCAGCACCAGCGCCACTACCGGCGCCAGTAGCAGCAGGCCACGGTTGTAGTCAAAGCAGCGCTCGCGGCGCAGCACCAGTCGAAACAGCAGCCAAATAACCCCCAGCGGCAGCAGGGTACCCACTAGCCAACCCATCAGAAAGGAAGTATCCATAGCGCAGAAAGTAATTATATATTAACTAAGCAGTTACTTAGCCAGAGGCATTTGGCGAGCAGCTAGGTGGCGGGTGTTGGTGCGCTTGCCCAGGGTATAGACTTGCACGCTGTCGAGCGCCCCGGCGGGCGAGTAGTAGTTCCAGTCGCCGAACCAGTAGAAGTGCAGGCCGTCGGGCTCGTCGGCCAGGCGCGCGTGGCCCTGTTTTGCTACCCGGCCGCTAGGGTAGTAGTAGGTGATGTCGCTGAGGCCATGGCGGCGGTAGCGCTCCTTATGCTGCAGTTCGCCGGCCTGCGCGTAGTAGCGCCAGCGCCCCACCGGCTGCCCGTGCCGGTAGCGGCCCCGCATAAAAAGCTGCGTGTGAGCGTCATCATAGTACGTACGGTAGCGCCCTTGGCGGTCGCCCTGGTGGTCGGTACGCCCGGTAGTTAAGTGGGTGCTGGTGCAGGCCGCAGCTAGGGCCAGCAGCAGGCAGAATAGCAGAAGGCGTAGCATAGCGTGGCGGGCTTAGGCTGGGGGCTGGTTTTCGGCGGGCGAGTCGGGGGCAGCCCCGTCGTCCTGGGCCTGGCGCAGAAGGGCATCGAGCTGAGCCGCATCGAGGTTTTCATCCTGGGCAAAGAAGGATACCAGCTGGCTGAATGAGCCGCCGAAGTAGCCGCGCAGCAGCTTGCGCAGCGAAAAGCGCCGGTAGTCGTCTTGCGCCACCAGGGCGTGGTAGCGGTAGCCGCGCCCCACCGGCTCGTAGCCCACAAAGCCTTTTTGCTCCAGAATGCGCACGATGGTGCTCACCGTAGTAAGGGCCGGCAAGGGTGCGGGCAGCGCCTCGCGCAGGTCTTTGACGTAACTGGGGCCTAGCTGCCAGAGCAGTTGCATTACCTGCTCCTCGGCGCGGGTTAGCTCAGGAAAGGGAGGTTGCATAAGGTATTGAATGATAGCTTAGTTGATTGGCAGTTTGGCAGCAGCGGCAGTAGGTAGTTGGTCGGGCCGGCTGGCCTTACCCTAGCGGCTTGGCTGGCCAGCACAAAAGGGGCTTCGGGGCTACCTGAGCGGCGCTTGGTAGTGCGGCACTCAGTAGCCCATCAGCCAGCTAGTTGCGGCTTCATAAATGCCGGTTAGCATCAGCCACCCGGCTAACTTGACGCTAGGTACGATATTTTTTGACTAATTATTTAGTTTATAACTATAAAATTAGTTTATAAATCATAAACCCTTGACTAGCAGCAAGTATAATTTCGCCAGCATTTACTACTCCGCGTCGGCCCTTGCCGGGCAGTAGGTTTGCAGGGGCTAAGCCGCCGGGCCCTTTGCTCGTGCGGGCCAGCCTTTTCTGCCATGTCTACCTTCTCCTACCAACAGCTGTTCACCTTCGCCGAGCGGGTGTTTCTGGCCCTCGGCTGCTCCGAGGCCGACGCTACCCTAGCCACCGAAACCCTGCTCTCGGCCGATTTGCGGGGCGTCGATTCGCACGGGGTGGCGCGGCTCTCGGGCTACGTGCGCCTCTGGGAAGCGGGCCGCATCAACGCCCGCCCGCGGGTGGGCATCACGCACGAAACACCCAGCACCGCTGTAGTAGATGGCGACGGCGGGCTAGGCCTGGTAGTGGGCCCCAAGGCCATGCGCATTGCCATGCAAAAGGCCGCGCAGGTGGGTACCGGCTGGGTATCGGTGAAGAACTCCAACCACTTCGGCATTGCCGGCTACCACGCCATGCTGGGGCTGGCGCAGGACATGATAGGCATCGCCATGACCAATGCCTCGCCGCTGGTGGCCCCCACCTACTCGCTCGATAGACTACTGGGTACCAACCCTATCGCCGTGGCCGTGCCGGCCGGCGAGCAGCCCGACTTTGTGCTCGACATGGCCACCACTACGGCCGCCAACGGCAAGCTCGAAATCGCGCAGCGTAAAAACCTGCCCATTCCCGAAGGCTGGGCGCAGGATGCCGCAGGCAACCCCAGCACCGACGCCAACGCCGTGAAGAACGGCGGCGCCCTGCAGCCGCTAGGGGGTGCCACGGGCTCGCACAAGGGCTATGGCCTGGGGGCAGTGGTTGATATCTTTTCGGCCGTGCTGAGCGGGGCCAACTATGGGCCGTGGGTACCGCCGTTCGTCGCGTTTTTGCAGCCGCCCACCGACCCCGTGGGCCAGGGGCTAGGGCACTTCTTTGGGGCCATGCGGGTCGATGCCTTCCGGCCCGCCGACGAGTTTAAGCAGCACATGGACAAGTGGATAACGACCTTCCGCGAGGCCAAGGCCGTGGAGGGCAAGCAGGTGCTCATCCCCGGCGACCCCGAGCGCCAGATGGCGGCGCACCGGCTCATCGAAGGCATTCCGCTGCTCGATGCCGTGGTGCAGGATTTAGAGAAAACCGGGGCCAAGTTTAGCGTGAAATTGTAGCGCGCAGCTCCTTGTCGTCGGCCGGGTTGGCGCGGCTAGCGGCCACCAGCTGCACCACCAATACCCAGCCCACGGCGCTGCTCCAGCCGGCCAGCACGTCGGAGGGGTAATGCACGCCCAGGTACATGCGCGCCATACCCACACTTAGTGCAAAAAGCGGGGCTAGCGCCCACCAGCGACGGTGGCGCGGCAGCACAAAGAACAGCGCCGTAGCCAGCGCCGCCGTGTCCATAGCGTGGCCGCTGGGGAAGCTGAAGGTGTGCTCGGGCCGGATGCTGACCCACAGCGCCGGCCGGGGCCGCTGCACGGCATATTTGATGGCCTGCGTGAGCAGCATCGAGCCTCCCAGGCCGGCCGCAAACAGCCAGGCCTCGCGCCGGTGGCCGGCCCAGGCCAGCACGCCGGCCGTGAGCACGCCGGCCGCTACCATCGGCCCGGTATTGCCCACAATAGTGAAAAAGATGGCTAGCCCATCGAGCGCCGGGGTAGCGTGGCGGTGCAGCGCCAGCAGCACGGGGCTGTCGAACGGCGCCCGGCCAGCCCCTAGTATCAGGGCGGCCATCGTGCCAAACGTGGCCCAGGCCAGGGCGGCGGGTAGCCCCAGGCGGCGAAAGGAAGCAGTGTCCATAGTGGGCCAGTAGCGAGTAGGGAACGCCGGGCATACGCAGAACCAGTGGCCACAGTGGCACTATGGCTACCCGCTTTTACTTTGTCGGCCCGCTTATTTTTCCGTCTATGCTGCCCTTCGCTACCGACCGCCTGCTGCTTCGCCCCCTAGAGGCCGATGACGCCCCTGGCATGTTTGCCCTCGACAGCGACCCGGCCGTACACCGCTACTTAGGCGGCATCGGCGGTCCGCGGGCGGCTAGCCCCACCGATAGCCTGGCCACCATCGCCTTTATTCAAGCGCAGTACGTGGCCAATGGCATCGGGCGTTGGGCCGTGACCCTGCGCGCCACCGGTGAGTTTATAGGCTGGGCCGGGTTGAAACTGGTGGCTGGCCCGGTGAACGGGCAACGCGATTTTTATGACTTGGGCTACCGTTTCCTATCCAGCTATTGGGGCCAAGGCTACGGCTACGAGGCCGCGCAGGCCTGGCTAGGGCATGGCTTTGCGGGGTTGAAGCTACCCCGCATCTGCGCCTATGCCGCTGTGGAGAATATCGCCTCGTGCCATATTCTTGAGAAGATAGGGCTGGCGCCGGGCAATGAATTTGTGGAAAACGGCACGGCCTGCCGGTGGTACGAGGCGCGCAACCCGGCGCTGACGTAAGTTGCCGGCCCTCCTCCAATGCTTCTATGATGCGAAAGCTTTTTGGCCTGGGCCTGCTCGCGCTGGCCGCCTGCTCGCCTACCGACCCGGCTAGCCAGGCCAATGCCCCTATTCCGGCGGGGTGCCGGCCACCCGCGCCGTTCACCATTCAGCACCCGGCCTGGGCCACCAATGCCAGCCTCTACCAGGTGAATGTGCGCCAGTACACGCCCGAAGGGACTTTTAAGGCCTTTGAGAAGCACTTGCCGCGCCTGCAAAAAATGGGCGTCAGCATCTTGTGGCTGATGCCGGTGCAGCCCATCGGCGAGGTGAAGCGCAAGGGCACGCTGGGCAGCCAGTACTCGGTGCGCGACTACCGGGGCGTAAATACCGAATTTGGCAGCCTGGCTGATTTGCAGCACCTTATAAATGAGGCGCATAAGCGGGGTATGCACGTCATTCTCGATTGGGTGGCCAACCACACCAGCTGGGACAGCGAGCTGAGCAAGCAGCACCCCGACTGGTTTACGAAGGGCGCCAAAGGCACTTTTCAGCCGCCCGTGGCCGACTGGCAGGATGTCATCGACCTTGACTACGCCCAGCCCGGCCTGCGCCAGTACATGACCCAAAGCATGGCCTACTGGGTGCGCGACGTAGGCTTTGATGGCTTCCGCTGCGACGTGGCCGGGCTAGTGCCCACCGATTTTTGGAACAACACCCGCGCTGAGCTGGAGAAAATAAAACCAGTGTTTATGTTGGCGGAGTGGGACGAGCTGCACGACCCGCCCTTCCTCAAAAAAGGCGAGTTTACCCCGAATACCCACCTGCTCGAAAAAGCCTTCGACGCCACCTACGCGCTCAGGCTGCATTACTTGCTTGACAGCGTGGCCCAAGGCAAGCGGCCAGTTGCGGCGCTGCCCGGCTACTTCGCGGCCGAGCGCCGGATGTACCCGGCCGGCGTGTACTTGATGAATTTCACCAGCTCGCACGATGTCAATAGCTGGGACAACCCCGAGGGCGTGCGGCTAGGGGCCAATGCCCAGGCGCTGGCCGTGCTCACGGCCCTGGTGCCGGGTATTCCGCTGGTTTACAGCGGGCAGGAAGCGGCTTCAACCAGAAAACTACGCTTCTTCGACAAGGATACCATTCGGTGGAATGGGTACCCGCTCAATGCCTTTTACGCCGCCTTGCTGCACCTCAAGCAGAACAGCCCGGCGCTGCGCAATGGCGATGCCTGCGCCAGATTCACCATCCTGCCGGCCCCTGCCGATTGCTTTGTCTTTGAGCGGGCTAGCGGCGATGGCCAGGCCAAAACCTGGGTGGCCGTGAACCTCGGTGCCCAGCCCCAGACCCTCGCCCACCCCGCCGAAACCGTGACCGACGCCTTCGCCGACGTGGGCTCGCCGGTCGAAGACCCGCGGGTGACGGTGCCCGCCCACGGCTGGCGCGTGCTCAGCACCAAAAAACCGTAGACCGCAGCGCGAGCTTTGTAGTTCACGTCCTGGTGCGGGTAAAACCCGTTCAAGACGCGAACTACAAAGCTCGCGCTACTACCTATGTCCGACCATCCGCTAGCCTCCCGCTTCACGGTGCGCCACCCCGAGTGGGCCGCCAACGCCACGATTTACGAAGTAAATGTGCGCAACTACACGCCCGAGGGCACCTTTCGGGCCTTCGAGGCGCACTTGCCGCGCCTGGCGAAGATGGGCGTCGTCATCGTGTGGCTAATGCCCATTCACCCCATCGGCGAAACCGGGCGCAAGGGCGCGCTAGGGTCGCCCTACGCGGTGCAGGACTACATGGGGGTGAACCCGGAGTTTGGCACCCTAGCCGACTTGCAGCACCTTGTGCAAACGGCCCACGGCCTGGGCCTCAAGGTACTACTCGACTGGGTGGCCAACCACACCAGCCGCGACAATGCCCTCATCGGCGAGCACCCCGACTGGTACCAGCACGATGCCCAGGGCCAACTGGTGCCGCCCGTGGCCGACTGGACCGACGTGGTAGCCCTTGACTACACCAACCGCGCGCTGCGCCAGTACATGACCGAGGCCCTGGCCTACTGGGTGCGCGCGGCCGATATCGACGGCTACCGCTGCGACGTGGCCGGCCTGGTGCCCACCGACTTCTGGGACGAGGCCCGGCCCGCGCTGGAGGCCATCAAGCCGGTCTTTATGCTGGCCGAGTGGGATGAGCTGTACCCCTCGGGCGGCCTGACGTGGGAGGAATTCAACTCCGACACCGAGCTGCTGGAGCGGGCGTTTGACATGACGTTTGGCCTGCGCCTGCACTACCTGCTCGACCACATTGCCGAGGGCAAGAACACTCTAGCCGATATCGACGAGTACCTGGCCGCCGAGCGCGCCAAGTACCCGCCCAGCGTGTACCTCATGCACTTCACCAGCAACCACGACGTGAACAGCTGGGACGGCACCGAGTACGAGCGGCTAGGCCCCCTAGCCCTGCCCTTTGCGGTGCTCACGGCCCTGCTGCCGGGCATGCCCATGCTGTATAGCGGCCAGGAGGCGGGGCTAAACCGCCGGCTAGCCTTCTTTGAGCGCGACACCATCGACTGGGCCGACTTGCCGCTGCAAGACTTCTACACCAAGCTCTTGCAGCTCAAAAAGCGCCACCCGGCCCTGCGCAACGGCGACCCGGCCAGCCAGTTTCAGCGCCTGGCCACGCCCGAGGGGATGTATGGTTTCGTGCGCGAGAAAAACGGCTCGGCCGTGCTCGTCCTCGTCAATGCCACCCCCGAGCCGCTGGTGCTGCCAGGCCAAAAGACGCTCATCAACCCGCAGAAGGGGTTGTTCGACGTGTTCAGCGGCGAGCAGCTGACGCTGGCCCAGTCTAAGGCACGCACCGTGCCCGCCCACGGCTACCGCGTGCTGCGCACCCGCGACTAGGGCCGGCGGCGCCCGCCAGCTACCCAACCAGTAGCGCGAAGCTCCGGCTTCGTGCGCGAGCACAGCGAGCAGACGGGGCCCTACGACCCTAGCGAATCTGCTCGCTGGCGCTCGCGCACGAAGCCGGAGCTTCGCGCTACTGCGAATGGGCTAGCCTTACTCCGGTAGCTTCATGGCGCGCCAGGTATTGTTGAAGCGGTTGGCATCGGGCAGCAGGTTGGTGGGGTTCAGCACTACCTGCGTGAGCGGCCCGGTGGTGTTGGCCCGGAAGGTCCAGGTGCCGCCGCGCTGCCAGATTTCGACGGGCAGGTGCACGGTGGTTTTCTTGCCGCTCGCCTCCGTGATTTCGGCCGTCACGGGCATGGCCATCTGGCCCTTGTTTTCGATGGTGATGAGCGAGCCCTTGCCAGGGTCCTGGTTCACATAGGCCACCGAGTTCACAGCTTGGTCGAGCTGCCAGTTTTCGAAGAACCACTCATGGTAGAACCACGTCAGGTCTTCGCCAGCCACGTTGTTCATGGTGCGGAAGAAGTCGCGCGGCGTGGGGTGCTTAAAGGCCCAGCGCCGGATGTAGCTGCGGAAAGCGTAGTCGAAGCGCTCGGGGCCGAGTATCTCCTGGCGCAGCAGGTAGAGGCCAAAGCCCGTTTTGGAGTACGCCGCAAAGCCCAGGTTGCGGGCCTGCGTCACGTCGGGCACGGTGTAGGGCGTGTCCATGTTGGGGTCTTGCAGCGCCCGCACGATGCCGGGCGTGGTGCGGGTTTCGACGTCCTCGATGGCCTTATACTCGCCGTTGTTGAAGTTTTTGGTGGATAAGATGTTGATAAAGGTGTTGAAGCCCTCGTCCATCCACGGGTACTTGCGCTCGTTCGAGCCCACTATCATCGGAAACCAATTGTGGCCAAATTCGTGGTCGGTCACGCTCCAGAGCTGACCTTTGCGGGCCTTGGCGCCGCAGAATACGATGCCCGGATACTCCATGCCGCCCACCACACCGGCTACGTTGGTGGCCACCGGATAGGTGTACTCGTACCACTGCTTGGAGTTGAATTCGATGCTCTTTTTCACGTACTCGGTGCTGCGGCTCCAGGCGGTATCCTGGGCGGCCTCCACCGGGTAGAGCGACATGGCCAGCGACTTCCGGCCGCTGGGCAGGTTCATCTTGGCGGCATCCCACACGAAGGCCGACGACGCGGCCCAGGCTACGTCGCGCGCCTGCTGGCACTTGAAGTGCCAGGTGAGGCGCCCATTTTTACCGCCAGGGCGCGAACTGGCCTGCGTCACCTCGTCGGGGCCGCGCACAATCACGGTCTGGTCCGAGCCGGCGGCCTTGGCCAGCCGCTGCTGCTGGGCGGCCGTGAGCACCTCGGCGGGGTTCACGAGCTGGCCCGAGCCACCCACCAGAAAGTTGGCGGGCACGTTCACGGTGTAGTCGAAGTTGCCATATTCGAGGTAAAACTCGGCCGTCATGTAGGGCAGCGTATTCCAGCCCTCCACGTCGTCGTACACGGCCATGCGCGGGTACCACTGCGCCACCTCAAATATTTCGCCGTTCTGAGTCTTCAGGCGGCCTAGCCGGTCGGAGCCGTACTCGGGAATGTTGAAGCCGTAGGCGATGCTGATTTTGAGCTTGTCGCCGTGCGGCTTCATGGGCTCGGGCAAGATGATTTGCATCCGCGTATCCTGCACGCGGTAGTTGGCCTTCATTTTCTTGCCGTGCAGCTCAATGTTGACGGTCTGGAGCGAGTCGCCGCCCTGAAAGCCGCGCGCGCCGTTGCCGAAGCGGCTGCCCGCCACCGGCGTCGTGGCCGACCCGCGCGAGTCGGCCCGGTACAGGTTCTGGTCGAGGTACACCCACACAAAGGGCAGCGCGTCGGGGCTGTTGTTGGTGTAGGTGATGGTGACGTTCGAAGTCACGCGGGCCGCCTTGTCGTCGAGGCTGGCCGCAATCTGGTAGTCGGCCGCATTCTGCCAGTAGGTGCCCCCCGGCGCGCCGCCGGCCGTGCGCGTGGCCGGCCCCACCTGGTTGAGGTAGTCGGGGTTAAACAGCGCCCGAGCGTTGTAGGGCGGCAGGGCACCGGTGGGCGGCGCCATCGGCTGGGCCTGGGCAGCGCCGGCCAGCAGCAGTGCCGCGCCGCTGAGCAGCGTGGCAACGAAATGTTTTTTCATGAAAAAAGCTAAAACGGAAACAGCGTCGCCAAAAGTAGCAAGCGGCCCGGCGCTTCCGCTAGGGTGCCGCGCCAGGCTGGTTTTCGGCTGCGCCGAAGGACGAGCGTTGCACGGCCTGGTTGCAGCCGGGCAGCGGCAGCAGGCTACATCATACGCAGGCTGTTTTCGTCTTACTAGAAGTATCTCGCCGTGCCGACCCCTACCCCGGCCAAGCCTTTAAGCCAGTTTTCCGGTTTAGTTAGTCATGACTTCTTCCTTCGACCCCCAGCAGCTCAACGAGCTTATCCGCACCCGGCGCAGCGTGTTTGTGCCGCAGTTTGAGCCCAGCAAAGTCATTCCCGACGCCATCATCTGGCAACTGCTCGAAAACGCCAACTGGGCCCCTAGCCACAAGCGCACCGAGCCGTGGCGCTTCGTGGTGTTCAGCGGCGCGGGCTTGCAGCGGCTAGCCCGCCTTCAGGCCGATTTATACCAGCAAACGGCCGGCTTCAAGTTCAACCCCGCCAAGCACGAAAAGCTGCTGGCCAGCCCCTTGCAGTGCTCGCACGTCATCGCGCTAGGCCTGCACCGCTCCGACGACCTGCCCGAAATCGAAGACGTGGAAGCCGTGGCCTGCGCCGTGCAAAACCTGGCGCTCTCGGCCCACGCCTACGGCCTGGGCGGCTTCTGGAGCAGCGGCGGCGTCACGTACACCGAAGAAGCCAAGGCTTTCTTCGGCCTCGGGTCGAGTGATAAACTGCTAGGCTTCTTTCACCTGGGCTATGTGCGCACCCCCGGCTCGGCCGGCAAGCGCGGCCCGGTGCAAGACAAAGTGCGCTGGGTAGCGGAGTAGCGCGGACTTTTAGTCCGCAAGTAGCACGTGCACTCACTCGCGGACTACAAAGTCCGCGCTACTTTCGCCGCATGGCTCTTTCTCTGCTCGGGGTGCATCACCTCGCTATTATTAGCACCGATTACGCGGTTTCAAAGCGGTTTTACACCGAGGTGCTCGGCCTGGAAATCCTGGCTGAAACCTACCGCGCCGAGCGCGAGTCCTACAAGCTCGACCTGGCGCTGAATGGCCGGTACCTGGTCGAGCTATTTTCCTTTCCGAGTCCGCCGCCCCGCGCCAGCCGGCCCGAGGCGGCGGGCCTGCGCCACCTGGCCTTTGCCGTGGCCGACGTAGCGGCCGCCGCCCAGCACTTGGCTGGCCACGGCGTGGCTTGCGAGCCCATCCGGGTGGATGAGCTGACGGGCCGGCGCTTCACGTTTTTCTTCGACCCCGATGGCCTGCCGCTGGAGTTTTATGAGGCCTAGCCTATGCCCAAACGCTACCTGCTGGCCCTGCTGCTAGCCCTGGCAGGCTGCGCTACGCACCCGCCTAGCCACGTGGCGGTGGCCGCCGGCTACTGCGACCCGCCCCTACCCTACCGCTACGACCCAGCCTTTACCCCGCAGGCCGATTTTGCGGCGGCGCTCTCGCCCGCACTGCTAGCCCGCTACCCGCGGCGCAGCCTGCTCACCGCCAATGCGGTAGGCTTGCTGCCGGCGCTGCAAACGCTGCTGGCCTTGCAGGAAGCTGCCCGCCAGCACCCCGGCCCGGTGGCCGACCTGGCCGCGCTGCGCCAGCAGCAGCTCATTGCCGGGCAAGTGGCCTTGGTGAGCAGCACCGTGGCTAGCCTGGCCGCCGAGCTCGACTGCGAGGGCGAGCGGGCCGACCAGGTAGCCAATTACCTCAAGGCGCTGGACGACCAGCGCACCCAACGCCTCAACGTACTCTCCATCAGCGTGGGGGCGGCTAGCGGCATTGGCACCACGGTTATTGAGAACAAGCCCGGGCAGTATGCCTTCGGTATTGGGGGCGGGCTGCTGGCGGCGGGACTGAGCCTGCTCACGCTGCGCCAAAACGGCCATACGGTCGAGTTTGAGCACCCGCGCAATCTGCTAGGCGAGGTGTGGGCCGAGAAGCCGGCTACCGACCTGTTTCCGCCCAGCGTGTGGTACATGCTCTCGAACCCGGCGTTCAGCAACAGCGGCCAGACGAGCATTATCCACAACACCCGCCAGCGCTGGCAGCGCTACGGCCAGCTCGACCAGCCCAACTCGAAGCAGGGCAAGGCGCTGGCGTCGCTCCTGTTCGGCCCCGGCGGCCAGTACTCGGCCGACCAGCTCACGGTGCGCGCCAACATGCTCAATGAGCTGCAATCGGCCGTGCGCCTGCTCAATCAGGAGCTGCAGGGCTTGCTGGTGGTGCTCAAAACAGCCTAAGGCGCGGGGCTAGCCGCAACCCCCGCGCGCCTCCGGGGTTATACACCCGGCCAGCGGCGAGCCAGCTGCGCCACCCTTACTCACTTCATTTTCCACAGAAATGGCAACTAAACGCGAACTCGGCCACTCGGGCCTGCATATCGCGCCGCTCGTGCTGGGCGGCAATGTATTTGGCTGGACGGCCGACGAAAAGACTTCCTTTGCCGTGCTCGACGCCTTTGTGGCGGGTGGCGGCAACGCCATCGACACGGCCGACGGCTACTCGGTGTGGGTGCCCGGCCATGTGGGCGGCGAGTCGGAAACCATTATCGGCAAGTGGCTGCGGCAGCGCGGCCGGCGCGACGACGTCGTTATTGCCACCAAGGTGGGCTGGGAAGTAAATGCCGAGAACAAGGGCCTTTCAAAAGCCTACATCATGCGCGCCGTGGAAGGCTCGCTGCGGCGCCTGCAAACCGACTACATCGACCTCTATCAGAGTCACAAAGACGACGAGAGCCTGCCCGTGACCGAGCCGCTCGAAGCCTACGCCCAACTCATTAAGGAAGGCAAGGTGCGCGCCATTGGGGCTAGCAACTTCTCGCCCCAGCGCCTGCAGGCCGCCCTCGACGCGGCCCACACCCACGGCCTGCCGCGCTACGAGAGCCTGCAGCCGCTCTATAACCTCTACGACCGCGAAGCCTTTGAGCACGACGACCTGCCGCTGGTGCAGGCCAGCGGCATCGGCGTCATTCCGTACTACGGGCTGGCGGCAGGCTTCCTCACCGGCAAGTATCGCCAGGAGGCCGACCTGCAAAAAAGCCCGCGCGGCGCCGGCGTCGGCAATAAATACCTGAACGACAAAGGCCTCCGGCTCCTGAAAGCGCTCGACGCCGTAGCCCAGCGCCACGGCGTAAACCAGGCCCAGGTGGCCCTGGCCTGGCTGATGCAGGCGCCCGGCATCACGGCGCCCATTGCCAGCAGCACCAGCCCCGAGCAGGTGCAGGAATTGCTGAAAGCCATGGAAGTGCAGCTCACGCCCCAGGATGTGCAGGAGCTGCAAGGCAAGTAGCGCGCAGCGTTTGCTTCGTGCGTGAGCGTAGCGAGCAGCCAGCGCCAGGCGCGTCCGGTGCCGGCTGCTCGCTAGGGCCGCGCGCCAAGCTTCTGCTTCGTGCTACCTGCCAGCCACGTCCTCAAACGTGTAAGTGCGGGCTACTTCGACCGGTTGGCCGTCGGCCTCGGCGTAGGGGTACACGAAGTAGTTGAGCGGCGCGGCGGCCTGCTTAGGCGTCAGGGTGAGGTCGCGGCCGCGGCTAAACTCGACGCGGTTTTCGTCGTGCGCGCCAAAGAAGTAGTTGCGCTTATCGGGGTTTTTGGCGGCCTCGGAGGCATCGACGGGCACCCAGCCGGTTTGCTTGGTAAAGAACTCGGCCCAGCAGTGGTAGCCTTTTATTTCGCCTTTGCCGCGCTCAATAGGCAGCGGCAGCCCGATGCTGAAGCGCGCCGGAATACCCAGCGCCCGGCAGTAGCCGATGACGATGGCGTGAAAGTCGGTGCAGTTGCCGCGGCGGGCATCGCAGGCGTAGTAGATGTCGCCGCGGCCCCAGCCCTGGCCGGTTTTGTCGTAGGTGACGGTGCTCACCACGTGCTCGTAGATGGCGCGGGCCTTTTGCAAGTCGGTTTTGGCGCCGGCCTTGTCCACCACTTCCTGGGCCTGGGCCTTGATTTTAAAATCGAGGGGCACGAGGCGGTCGGGGGCTAGCCAGCGGCTGAGGTTGGGGTCGCGGGCTTCGGTTTCGGCGGGCGCGTGGTCGTCGGTGGCGCGCAGGTTGAGGTGTTCGCGCCGCGTTACGCGGGCCGTGAGCGTCACCACCAGCGGCGCGGTGGGCACGGCAGCCGGCTTGATATGCAGTATCTGGTTGCCGTACTGGTCGGTGGCCAGGGTATAGGGCGCGCCGGCCTCAATCCTCAGGTCCTGAATATCCTGGCTCTTATCGTTGTGCGGCACGGGCATCCAGAACTCTACCGCCTTGGTGCCGGCGGCCGGCACGGGCACCGTGGCACGGCACAACAGCTGAAACGTGCGGCTGCGGGGGGCTAGCGGCCGGGTAGCCGGCGCGGCGGCAGTGAAAAGCAGCGCAGTGGCAGCAAGCAGAAACGGTTTCATAAAAAGTAGCCGGTAGAATAGCAGACAAAGTTACGCCCACTGGTTCAGCTTGGCCCTTAGCTACCTGAAGCGGAACTTCGTGGACGTGGCGCGCATTGGCTGCCCACCTTTGGGTAGTAAGCGAAGGCCCGCCGCAACTTTCAGGCTACGCCAGGGTCTTTAACCAAGTTGTCATTTTTTATCGCTGTCTTTTATGGCTATGAATCCCGAACCCGACACGCCCACTGGCCACGACGAGGCCCGGCGCACATTTCTCAAGCAATCGTCGCTGCTCACGGCCCTGGCCCTGGTGCCCGCGCCGGTCGTAACCGCGGCCGCCGAAGGCTTTGACGAGCGCGTGGCCGCTGCTTTCGAAAAAATCCCGCTCAGCCTGAAAGTGAATGGCGTGAAGCACAAGCTATCGGTAGAGCCGCGCGCTACGCTGCTCGACTTTTTGCGCGAGCAGCTGCACCTCACCGGCACTAAGAAAGGCTGCGACTATGGCCAGTGCGGCGCCTGCACGGTGCACGTCGATGGCCAGCGTGTGAATTCCTGCCTGAGCTTTGCCGTGATGCACGATGGCCAGGAAATCACGACCATCGAGGGCCTAGCCGACGGCGACAAGCTGCACCCCATGCAGGAAGCCTTCGTGAAGCACGACGGCTTTCAGTGCGGCTACTGCACGCCGGGCCAGATTATGAGCGCCGTGGCCTGCGTGCGCGAGGGCCACGCCGGCTCGGAAACCGAAATCCGGGAATACATGAGCGGCAATATCTGCCGCTGCGGCGCCTACGCCAATATTGTGGCCGCCATTCAGGAAGTTAAAGGTGGAGGGCAGAAGGTATGAACCAGTTTCAGTATGTGCGGGCTACCAAGCCCCAGGCCGCTATCGATGTGGTAGCCAAAGACCCCACCGCCAAGTTTATCGCCGGCGGCACCAACCTCGTCGATTTGATGAAGCGCGGCGTGATGACGCCCCAAAAGCTGGTAGACATCAACCGCCTGCCGCTCAATAAAATCGAAACCCAGAACAACGGCCTGCGCATCGGCGCGCTGGCCCTGAACTCGGCCGTGGCCAACGATGCGCAGGTGCGCGCCAAACAGCCGCTGCTAGCCCTGGCCCTGAGCGCCGGGGCCTCGCCGCAGCTGCGCAACATGGCCACCGTGGGCGGCAACATGCTGCAGCGCACGCGCTGCACGTATTTCTACGACCTGACCATGCCCTGCAACAAGCGCGAGCCCGGGACAGGATGCGCCGCGCTGGAGGGTATCAACCGCATGCACGCCATTTTTGGGGCTAGCGATAAATGCATTGCCGTGCATCCCTCCGATATGAGCGTGGCCCTGGTGGCGCTCGATGCCACAGCGCTGGTGAGCGGGCCGAAGGGCGACCGCCGCATTCCGTTTGGCGATTTTCACCGCCTGCCGGGCGACACGCCGGAACGCGATTCCAACCTCGAAGCCGGCGAGCTCATCACGGCCGTGGACATTCCCGACGGGCCCTTTACCAAGCACGTGCACTACCAAAAAGTGCGCGAGCGGGCCAGCTACGCCTTCGCGCTGGTGAGCGCCGCCGCGGCGCTCGACATTGAGAACAATACTATTAAAGCGGCGCGGCTAGCCCTCGGCGGGGTGGCCCACAAGCCCTGGCGCCTCACCACCGCCGAGCAGGCCCTGGTGGGCCAGCCGGCCACCGAGGCCAGCTTCCGGCGTGCCGCCGAAGTTGCCATGCAAGGTGCCAAGGCTTTCAAATACAACGCCTACAAGCTGCGGCTAGCCCCCAATGCGCTCGTGCAGGCCCTCAAAACAGCCAGCGCGGCCTAACCGACTTTCCGATATGAAAACGCAAGACAAGCAAATCGGGGGCTCGATGAGCCGGGTGGATGGCCGCCTGAAAGTAACCGGCGCCGCTACCTACTCGGCCGAGTACCAGCTGCCGGGCATTACCTACGCCGTGCTGGTGGGCAGCACCATTGCCAAGGGCCGCATCACGAGCATGGACACCCGCGCGGCCGAGCGCGCGCCGGGCGTGCTGGCCGTGATTACGCACCTCAACTCGCCCAAGGTGCCGGGCTTCGACACGGTGGGCAAAGACCCGTCGCAGCCGGCCACGGTGGGCGGGCCGCTGAAGGTTTTTCACGACGATAAAGTGCGGTTCAACGACCAGCCCATTGCCGTGGTGGTGGCCGATACCTTTGAGCGCGCCCGCTACGCGGCGCGGCTCGTGAAGGCGCAGTACGCCCAGGAAAAGCACCAGACCAACCTGGAGGCTAGCGCGGGGCAGGCGTTCCTGCCTACCTCAGCCAAGAAGAACCCGAAGTCGCCGATGGCTGACTACCAGCGTGGTACGGCCGATGCGTATAAAACCGGGGCTCTCAAGATAGAGGGCGAATACGTGATTCCGACCGAGGTGCACCACCCCATGGAGCTGCAAGCCATTACGGCGCACTGGGAAGCGCCCGACCGCCTGACGCTCTACGACAAGACCCAGGGCACCCTAGCCACGCGGCGCGACTTTGCCAAGGAGTGGGGCTTGCCGGAGGCGAATGTGAAGGTCATTGCCACGTTTGTGGGTGGGGCCTTTGGCAATGCCCTACATAGCTGGCCGCACGAGTCGGCAGCCATCATCGCGGCCAAAGTGGTGAACCGCCCGGTGAAGCTGATGCTGACCCGCGAGCAGATGTTTACGATGGTGGGCTACCGGCCCTACACCTGGCAGAAGGTGGGCATGAGCGCCACGGCCGATGGCAAAATCACGGCCATCACGCACGAAAGCATCGGGCAAACATCTAGCTTCGAAGAATTTACCGAATCGACCCTGGCCCAGACGCGCATGATGTACGCGTCGCCCAACCTCACCACGCGCTACCGCCTGGCGGCGCTCGATGTGAACTCGCCCATCTGGATGCGCGGCCCCGGCGAAGCCACCGGCGCGTTTGCCCTGGAGTCGGCGATGGACGAGATGGCCCACCTGCTCAACCTCGACCCGCTGGAGTTTCGCCTGCGCAACTACACCGATACCGACCCCGAGAAAAACCGCCCCTGGAGCACCAAGTTCCTGAAGGAGTGCTACAAGCTGGGCGCCGACCGCATTGGCTGGAGCAAGCGCCAGCTGAAGCCGGGCTCGCTGCGCGACGGCGAGTGGCTGATAGGCTACGGCATGGGCGTGGGCACATTTGGCGCCCACCGTGGCGCGGCGCATGCCAGCGCCCAGTTGCGGCCCGATGGCACGGTGCTCATGCAGTGCGCCACTACCGACATTGGCCCCGGCACGGGCACGGCCATGACCCAGATTGCGGCCGATACGCTCGGGCTGCCGCCGCAGAAAATCACCTTTGAGCTTGGCCACTCCGACTACCCGCAGGCGGGCACGCAGGGCGGCTCCTCTACTGTCAACAGCGTGGGGCCAGCCGTGCAGGAAGCCTGCCTGGCGCTCAAAGACAAGCTGCGCGAGCTGGCAGGGGCTAGCCAGCCGGCTTTTGCCTCGGCCAGGAAAGAAGACGTGACGCTGGCCGATGGCTACCTCACGCTGACTGGCAATGCGACTACCCGTGTGGCCTACAAGGACTTGCTGAAGCAGGCTGGCGCCGCCTCGGTGGTCGTGGAGGCAAAGCCCGGCAACGATGGCCAGCAGTACTCGATGTATTCGTTTTCGGTGCATTTTGCCGAGGTACGGGTGCACGAGCTGACCGGCGAGGTGCGCGTGAGCAAGCTCGTATCGTGCGCCGACGCGGGCACCATCATCAACCAGAAAACGGCGGCCAACCAGATGAAAGGCGGCGCAGTAGGCGGCATCGGCATGGCCCTGATGGAACACGCCGCCATCGACGACCGCTTTGGCCGCTACATCACCAAAGATTTTGCCGACTACCACGTGCCGGTGCACGCCGACGCGCCGGCCATTGAAGTGGCCTTCGTGAACCAGCCCGACCTGCACGTGAACGCGCTGGGCACCAAGGGCATCGGCGAAATCGCGACCATCGGCGTGGCACCGGCCATCGCCAATGCTGTGTTCAACGCCACCGGTAAGCGCGTGCGCGAGCTGCCCATTACGCCCGATAAACTGGTGTAAACCATTGCTAGCCCGGTGCCTCTTTAAAGCGCCGCTGTTCAGGTTTCCCAGTCTGAACAGCGGCGCTTTTTTGTGGTTTTTTCTCAGCGGCCAAGCTCACTTAGCCGTACTAGCTGGCACCGTACCCAACGTGGCTCGGCTGCTGTTCCTTTTCCATTTCTTAGAATGACTCAATCTTCAAAACCCGCCAAAAAGCGCGTAGCCGTGACCGGCGGCACCGGCAAGCTCGGCAAAGCCTGCGTAAAAGACCTGCTAGCCCACGGCTACGACGTGTTTGTAATCGACACCGTGGCGCCTGAAAAAGGTATTCCGAGCATCATCGCCGACTTGAGCGACTTCGGCCAGACGCTCGATGCGTTTTCCTCGGTAGGCCATGAAATCCACGCCGGTGTAGGCACCAATGCCTTCGATGCCATTGTGCACCTGGCGGCTTTCCCGACGCCGCGCCAGTACCCCGATGCGCATCTGTTTCAAAACAACATCATGGGTACTTATAACGTGTTTGAGGCGGCGCGCCGGCTGGGCATCCACAACGTTATCTGGGCTAGCAGCGAAACCACGCTGGGCGAGCCCTTCGACGGCGGCGAGCCCTACGCGCCCGTAGACGAAGACTACCCGCTGCGTGCCAAAAGCGCCTACGCCCTGGCCAAGGTGCTGATGGAGGATATGGCCCGCCAGTTTGTGCTGCAAACGCCCGCCATGAAGCTCGTCGGCCTGCGCTTCTCCAACGTGATGGAGCCGCAGGACTACGCCAAGTTTCCGGCCTACGACCACGACCCCGAAGAGCGCAAGTGGAACATGTGGGCCTACATCGACGCCCGCGACGGCTCGCAGGCCATCCGCAAGGCCATCGAGTGGGAGGCCACCGGCATGCACCCGTTTATCATCGCCAACGCCGACACCGTGATGTCAAAATCATCGGCCGAGCTGATGAAAAACTACCTGCCCCAGGTGCCGGTAAAGAAGGCGCTGGGCCAGCACGAAACGCTGCTTTCTATCGAGAAAGCCCGCCGCGTGCTGGGCTACGAGCCCGAGTTCAGCTGGCGCGATGCGAAGTCGCGCTAGCCCTTCGGGCCTTGCCCTTGCAGCGCTCACAGGCAAAAAAGAAGCCCGGCGGACACTTTGTCCGCCGGGCTTCTTTTTTGCTGAAAATAACTTTACGCAGCAACTTCTGCAGCCTCAATTTCTACGCTATCCAGGGCTTTCTGCACAGCAGTGGCTTGCAGGTCGGGGAAGGCCAGGCCTTCGGCGCGCACCACAGTTACGTCGGTCATACCCAGGAAGGCTAGCACTGATTGGAGGTAGGGTGCCACGAAATCGTTGCTAGCCCCAGGACCCTCGGAATAGATGCCGCCGCTCGACATGGCTACGTACACTTTCTTGCCCTTAATGAGACCTTCCGGACCCTCGGGGGTATAGCGGAAGGTGATGCCGGCACGGGCAATGTGGTCAACCCAGGCTTTGAGCGTGGAGGGGATACCGAAGTTGTAGAGCGGC
The DNA here is from genome assembly GCF_017571525.1 of Hymenobacter sp. BT559. Classification (GTDB taxonomy): domain Bacteria; phylum Bacteroidota; class Bacteroidia; order Cytophagales; family Hymenobacteraceae; genus Hymenobacter; species Hymenobacter ginsengisoli. The sequence goes on from NZ_JAGETY010000002.1 coordinate 376,565, forward strand.
GCGCCAATCACAATAATATCGGCGTCTTTAACCTCCTGAATGGCATCGTCAGAATGCTTCACGGCTGCTTGCTGTTCGGGCGTGCGGCTTTCGGCCGGCGTGAAAAATGATTGCAGCTTAGCTTCTTCCAGGTGCGGAAAGGGGTTGGTGGCCAGGTCGTGCACCTGCACGCTGCTACCGGGGTAGGCAGCCTGCAGCTTGTCGATAATACCGTTGGCGAGCTGAATGCTGGCCGAAGCCCCTTTGCGCGGGCTCGAAATGATGTGCAGAATGTTCACGAGAAAAATCAGTAGTGGCCTATAAGCCGGGTAAGACGATGTTGCGCGCGGGATTAGTCGCGCTTCACATGTACATACATTTAATGTACAAACATTGTTTACCAAACGACTGTGTTTCTAAAGAAAAATTCTGTTAGCTACTGCTAGCCAATTGACTATAAAGCGCTGGTGCGGCAGAGCCAGGAAGTGAGCTAGCCGCCGCAGCGCACTACTTCTGCCTGCCCCGAAACTGCACTGGCTTTAGTTGCTGCGTGGCTAGGGTCACGATTTCAGCCAGGCGGCGCTGGCGGGTTTCGGGGCGGCGGGCCAGCACCAGCCACTGCAGCATATTGCGCCGGTCGGTGCGGCTGAGGCTGGCAAAGTAGCTGTCGGCCGCCGGGCTGGCTTGCAGGGCCTGCGCCAGGTCGGGCGGCACCATCAGGGCATCGACCTCGTCGAGCAGCGCCCACGAGCCGTTTTGTTGCGCCGTTTCGATGGCCGCTAGGCCGGCGGGCATCATCAGGCCGTCGGCCAGCAGTTGCTTTATCTTCTCCTTATTTACCCGCGACCAACCGCTGCGCGGCTTGCGCCGGCTGAACAGCTGCCGGTAGGTATCACCGTCGATGGGCTTGGCCTGGCTGTCTATCCACCCAAAACAGAGCGCCTCAGATACGGCCTCACTCCAGCTCAGGCTAGGGGTGCCGGTGTGCTTTTTATGATACACCAGCCACACGGCCTGCTCCTGGGCGTGGTGGGCTAGCAGCCACTCGCGCCAGTGCTGCCGACTACTGGGCCAAAAGGTGGAGGTTTCGGGGGTGAGCATAACTTATTGGATAATAAGCCGAGCGTAGGTAAACCAGCTTTTTGAAAAATTTTTATCCCAGTGTTTTTCTTTAACAAGTAACGTGTTCGCAGTCAGCCACTCTAATTGCTCTACTTGCCAGGTATTCGGCTCTATTTTCCAATTCTCCCGCCAAGCACCATTTTTAAGCTGATAAAGCTGAATAAGCGGCGCGCCTAGCCCATCTAAGGCACCGGAGGTTACTACAAATTGACTTGTGTCAGGAGAAAGAGAATGTTCATCATTCAGCTGTATCCACTGGCCGCCTTGAGTCACTACATTTTGATAATATACTTCTCCATAATTGTACCCTTCTACTAGGTGCCAATGCAAGCTGGGCCAGTAGCCCCGATAGGTATAGCGAGCGTCCTCATCACGCTCCTTCTCAATCCAGCCATCCCGAAACACGCGCTGCCCTTTCGCAGTCGGTATTATGATACGCCCGTGCTGCTTCTTAAGCGGAAACGTAACGCTCGGTTTAATGTCAATGATGTGCTTGCTAGCAGCCATATAAGCTGCCCTAGTCAGCGGGCTGAACACAACTCGCACAGTTGGCAGCTTCGGCAGGCTAGCAATGCCTAGCAACAGCAGCAACAGCAGAATTAAAGCTTTCATTGGCAGAATTTAGTAGCAGCAAGGTAGCCCCCGCCCCATCTTTGCGTCCATGCCCGACGCTGCCCCGCTACTCCCCTACCTCGTTTTCGACTTCGATTCCACCTTCACGCAGGTCGAAGGCCTCGATGAGCTCGCCGATATTGCCCTGGCCGGGCAGCCCGACCGCGCCGAGCGCGTGGGCCAAATCAAGGCCCTCACCGACCGCGGCATGGCGGGCGAAATTGGCTTTCAGGAATCATTAGCCCAACGGCTGGCCCTGCTGGGGGCCAACCGCCGGCACCTGGCCCCGCTGGTGGCGCACCTGCAAACGAAGGTGAGCGCCAGCATCCGGCGCAACGCCGAGTTTTTTCGGCGCTTTGCCGACCGCATCTACGTGGTGAGCAGCGGCTTTCGTGAGTTTATTGAGCCGGTAGTGGCCGAATTCGGCATTGGCCCTAGCCACGTACTGGCCAATACGTTTACGTTCGATGCCGAGGGCAATATCACCGGCTGCGACCCAGCCAACGTGCTGAGCCGCGACGGCGGCAAAATCCGGCAGCTCGTGCTGCTCGACCTCGACGGGCCGGTGTACGTGCTCGGCGATGGCTATACCGACTACCAGATTCGCGAAGCGGGGCTAGCCCACCGCTTCTACGCCTACACCGAAAACGTGAGTCGCCCCAGCGTGGTGGCCCACGCCGATGAGGTGCTGCCCACGTTTGACGAATTTCTCTACCAACTCAAGTTACCCATGACGCTGAGCTACCCCAAGAACCGCATCAAAGTACTGCTGCTCGAAAACCCCGACGCCCGCGCCGCCGAGCTGTTTCGCCAGGAAGGCTACCAGGTAGAGCAGGTGAAAGGCGCCCTGGACGAGGACGAGCTCATTGCCCGCATCGAGGGCGTGAGCATCCTGGGCATCCGGTCCAAAACGAACGTGACGGCCAAGGTGCTGGCCGCCGCCAACCGCCTCATCGCCATCGGGGCCTTCTGCATCGGCACCAACCAGATTGACTTGCCCGAAGCCATGCGCCGGGGCGTGGCCGTGTTCAATGCGCCGTTCTCGAACACCCGCTCGGTGGTCGAATTGACCCTGGCCGAGCTGATTGTGCTGGCTCGCCGCATTCCGGAGAAGAACCCCAAGATGCACCAGGGCGAGTGGGATAAATCGGCCAGCGGCTCGTTCGAGATTCGGGGCAAAACGCTGGGTATCATTGGCTACGGCAACATCGGGGCGCAGCTATCGGTAGTGGCCGAGGCCGTGGGCCTGAAGGTTATCTACTACGACATGGCCGAGAAGCTGCAGCTCGGCAACGCCGTGAAGGCCAAGAGCCTCGAAGAAATGCTGCCCCAGGCCGACATTGTGACGCTGCACATCGATGGCCGCCCCGAAAACCAGGATTTCTTTGGCGCCAAAGAATTTGCGCTGATGAAGCCGGGCGCGCTGTTCATCAACAACGCCCGCGGCCACGTGGTCGACGTACCGGCCCTAGCGGCAGCCCTGCGCAGCGGCCAGCTCGGCGGCGCGGCCATCGACGTGTTTCCCTACGAGCCCAAGACCAATAGCGAGAGCTTCGAGAGCGAGCTGCGCGGCCTGCCCAACGTGCTGCTCACGCCTCACATCGGCGGCAGCACGGCCGAGGCCCAGCGCAACATTGCCGAGTTTGTGCCCGAGCGCATCATGGAGTATATCAATACCGGCAACACCCAGCAGAGCGTCAACTTCCCCAATATTCAGCTGCCCACCCAGCAGGCGCACCGCCTCATCCACATCCACGCCAACGTGCCCGGCGTGCTGGCCAATATCAACAACGTGCTGGCGCAGCACCACGTCAACATCCTGGGTCAATACTTGAAAACCAATGAGTTGATTGGCTACGTGATTACGGATATCAACCGTGAGTACGACCAGGACGTGATTCAGGCCCTGCGCGCGGTAGAGCACACCATCAAGTTTCGGGTGCTGTACTAAAGCAATGACAAGCTAGCTGGCGCGGGCTGCCGGCTAGCTCGCTGACTCTTCCGAACTGGCCGACGTGAGCTGCTGGCCGGTAACCCAGGCCGGCGGCAGAAACAGCGCCCGCTGGTAGGGCACCTGGCGCAGCTCGCCCACCGGTATGCTTCGCTTCAGGTCAACCAGCAGCTCGCCCAGTAGCTGCATGGCCTGTGGGGCCGGGCACCGAAATCTATGGGCAATGTAATTGGTAGCCGCGCCCACCCACTGGTCGATGCTGTGCTGAATAACTTTCAGGTCGTCGTCGGGCGCCTCGCGCAGCTGCGGCTGCTGGGCGAGCCGGTCGTGCTCTTCAAGGTGCAGCCGCACGGTATTCATGGCTAGCTTGAAAAGCGTATTGTCGCGGCGCAGCTGGCGGATTCGGGGAGCAGGCATAGAAAAGAAGCTAGCGGGAGGGGCCGCAAAAGTAGCCCCGGCGGCCGCGTTTCGCGGCAGTAGCCGCTTATTTGGGCCACGCAGTGGGGCTAGCCGAGAAACCGCTCGTTGTGGTAGTGCAAATACAGCTTCGCGTGCTGGTCGTGCAGGCTTTTAGGCAGCACTTTCAACGGCTTACCATCGAATTGATAGTACTCTTTGCCATTAGAAAACTCCTCCCGGATGCGCGGGCGTACTCCAATTACCAATTTATCAGCGTTGACGGTGGGGTAATGCTTGTCAAAAAGTGTGAGCAGGTCGGAACGCAGCCGGCCTTGCCAATGATGCTGGGGCCGAGCAATAGGCTAAACCGCCATAGCTGGCCATTTCCGTCGAGTTGGTCTCCCCCTAAAGGCGCGCCCGCACCTCCCCTAGCAGGCGCTGCATGGCGTTGCGGGTGGCCTGGTCGTCGCCGGGTATGTTATTGTTGAAGAACGTGACGGCCACCAGCCGGCCGCTTTTGCAGCGCACGTAGCCCGTCAGGTTGCACACGTGCGTGAGCGTACCGGTTTTGCCCCATAGCCACGTCACCTTGGGCGGGCCGGCCTCGAAGTAGCGCTTGCGCAGCGTGCCTTGGCCGCCACCGGCGGCCAGCAGGCTTAGCAGGCGCGCCTCGGGCACCTGCTGGTGCAGCCGGCACAGCAGCGCCGTGAGGGTACGCGGCGTGAGCAGGTTGAGCCGCGATAGCCCCGAGCCATCGACCCAGTCGGGGCGGTCGGGCAGATTTTTCAAGTCATTCTTCAGCATGTGCCGAATGGCGCGCTGGCTGCTCAGCGAGTCGCGGTAGCCTACGCGGGTGCTGGTCATCAGCAGCAGCTGCTCGGCCAGGAAGTTGTCGCTCACGCGCAGCATGCGGCGGTAGAGCGAGTCGGCGCGCAGGCCCCGCAGCGTGCGCAGGCTGTCGCGGCCGGGGTGCGGGCGCCACTGCGCGCCCACAATGGCGCGGCGCAGCGTGTCGCCGAGCAGGCGCAGCAGCAGCGGCCGGCTGGTGCGGTAGGGCACCTCGTCTATCCACTTCTTCGGGCTGGGGCGGAAGGTGAAGCGGTTGTCGAGCTCGGCACGGTACACGTGCATCTCGTCGTCCTGGTCGGGCGAGAGGCGAAAATCGGGGCTAGCCCGCTCGGTGAGCGGCGCAAACTGGCGCGGCGCCACCCGCACCCGCTGGGGTAGTAGGTGCACCGCCGCACCGGGCCCCGAGCGCACCGCGTGCGGCGCGGCCGCGTAAAAGCGCACCGTGTTGCCATACACCGGAAACGCCGTGCGCTCGGGCTGAAAGTAGTAGCCAAAGTCGTCCCAGGTCCAGCCCGGTCCGTAGGCGGGCACGGTAGCGATGTCGCAGTAGGCCAGCACCTTCTCGGGCCGACTAGCCAGGAAGGCGTAGGCTCGGCGCGACGGCACGTCGCCGTGCAAAAACGTCGGGTCGCCGGTGCCCTGAAAAAATAGCGTGTCGCCCCGCGAGAAGTAGCGCAGGCTCGGCAGCGAGTCGGGCAGCAGCGTGAGGCCGGCGTAGAGGCTCAGCAGCTTCATGGTGCTGGCCGGGGTAAAGTACCTGGCCTCGTTGTAGCCAAACAGCGGCTGGCCGGTAGCCGCATCGGCCAGGGCCACGCCCACCTGCTGGCGCCGTAGCGTGAGCGAGCTGTCGAGCTGCTGGCGCAGCCAAGGCATATCAACCCGGCCCGTGGCCGAGTCGGTAACGGTACCCGGCGGTAAGGGCGGCGTGGTCGTTTGACCGCAGGCAGTAGTGAGCGTGAGCAGGGCTAGGGCGAGCAGCGCCGCACCGCGCCGCACTAGGCAATTGAGAAGAGCAACAGGCAGAGTAGGCACGGGCGCAACTTAAGCACGAATGCGGTAGTCGTTGGCCAGTCTCCGCTAGCTTCATTGCCTTTCTTATGCCGCACTTGCGCCTATTCTCCTTGTTACTCTTGCTGCTAGCGGGCGCCCTAGCCGCGCGGGCCCAGCCCAAAACACCCGCCGATTTTGGCTACCGGCATCTTACCATGCGCTACCAGGGCGACACAGTGAATATTCTGGTGCTTTCCAAAAAAGGCGAGGAACTGAAGCGCAAGCCGGTATTTCTGTTTGTGCAGGGGTCGATGCCGCAGCCAGTCATCATGTACGATGAAAAAGGCGCCTTCCCCCTGCTACCCTTCGACACAGATACGCTGCTGACGCGCTACCACTTGGTTGAAATCAGCAAGCCGGGCATTCCCGTGGTAGCTCATACCAGGACCCTAACGCCCTCCTACGCCTACTTAGACCCCAAAACGGGCCAAGTACCGCTAGCCTATTGCCAGCGTAATTATCTCGAATACTATGTGGCTCGCGACGCGGCCGTGCTTCGCTACCTCACCCACCAGCCTTGGGTCAGGGCTGATGACATCACCGCCATGGGCCACTCAGAGGGCAGCAATGTGGTGGCCCGGCTAGCTCGCCACCCTGGGCCGTTGCGCCGCGTGGTGTATCTCAGCGGTAGCCCGCTAGGCCGCATGCTCACCGTTATATCGGGCAATCGGCAAGAAGCTGATTCGGCGGGCGCCGAAAATAATTTTGCCTATTGGAAGCAGGTTGTAGCTAGCCCTAAAGAAAACAATTGCTTGGGAGACACACACTTGCTGGTATCATCCCTTTCCTCTACCCAAACGCCCCTCGACGATTTTTTGCACAGCAAAATCCCTGTTTTTGTGGGCTACGGCACCCGCGACCGCTCGGCCCTGCTCGAAGACTACATGCGCCTGGAAATGATACGCGCCGGCAAAACCAACCTCACCTTCCGCGCCTACCCCGAGCTGGAACACAATTTTATGGGCTTCACCAACGGCGTAGTAGACCAGAAGAAATGGAACTGGGACCGGGTAGCCCACGACTTTTTCACCTGGATGAAAAGCACCAAGTAGCGCGAAGCTATTGCCTACTTCATCTTCAGGAACTTCAGCTGCATCACCTCCTGCACCGAGCGGCCCGAAATTTTACTTTCGAGCCAGGAAATGATGTCGAAGTACAGGAAAGGGCGGCGGTCGAAGGGTCTGACGGCTATTTCTTCCAGCTTAGTTTTCAGGGCTTTAAACTCGTCGCGCAGCTGGCTAGGGGCCAGGTGGCCCACCCGGCGCAAAAACCGGAATACCTCCACCTGCATAGGCTGCTGGTCGTTCATCTTGGCCAAAAAATGATACACCGAGCGCACCTGGTGCTCCAGCTCGGCATCGTCGCCGGCCTCGTAGTGCGCCACCAGGTTGAGGATGCGCGCAAAGCACTGCAAGTCTTCGCGCAGACTCAGGTCTTTATGGTCGATAATGCGATTCAAATACTTGATAGCCTGTGGGTATTGCCCGCTGCCGAAGTACAGGCAGGCGATTTTGTAGTAGAACACCAGCGTGCGGTGCAGGTCGAGCTGCGCCTTATATTGCCCTAGCTGCTCCAGCAACTCGGGGATAATCTCGACGCCCTCAGTGAAGCGCGCTTCCAGAAAGCAGGCGTTGATGCGGTTGGTCCAGATGTACTGAAACAGCAGCATCTCGGTATTGGGTGTGGCGCGGCGCGTTTGGTTGGCTCCGAAGTCTTCCAGCAGCTGCAGTACCTGACTGAACTTGCTGTAATACTGCATATTAAACAACGCAGCCAGCAAATTGTGTAAGCCCTTGATGTAGAGCATCGTCTGGCTTTCTTTCAGTGCCGGCTGCTGCTCAAACAGGTCGACCCATTTCTGCGCGTAGCGGTAGCAGGCCCGGAAATCCTGGTTGATAGTATGATACCACACCTGGGCCTGATAAAAGTAAAGCTTCTCCCAAAAGCCGCTGGCCCGCCCCAGCTGCGCCGGCACATGCGCCCTAAAATAAGCTGTAAACTGCTCATGGTCAGCCTGATTGCGCGCATGGCCGGCTTGCAAATACAGGCCATACAGCCGGAGCGAGGCATTAGACAGCGCGTGCTGCTGGCTGAGGTGCGCGGCCGTGGCCGTGGCCTCGGCGGCCAGCGACTCGGCCCGGCCCTGCAAGCTGCGCGTGATGTACTGCGACTCGATAAGCTTCTCAAAATCAATGGCTAGCAGGGCCACGTGCGGCAGCTCGGCCTGCTGGGCAGCCAGCTTCACCTTAGCCAGCATGCGCAGGCTCTGCTGGTAAAAGCCCTTGTTGTAGAGCACACGGGCGTAGTCGAGCTGCTCGTGCAGCTGAATGTCGAGGTTCTGGCCGGCGTGGTAGAGGCGCAGGCTAGCCAGCAGCTGCCGGTAGAGGTTGGCCTTGAGGTTGGCGAGCTGGGCGCGCTTAAGGGCTGGCACCTGGGCTAGCACGCGCTCCTCGTCGAGGCTTTCCTGGGCATCGAAGGCGTCGAAAAGCTGAAGAAACTTCAAGCCTTCCGTGGAGCCCTGGCGATTGGTAAAAAGCCGAAAATGGCGCTTTTCCGACTGCGTCAGGGATTTTATCAGCTGAAAAACCGGGTCGCTGCTTCTGTTTGGCATTGTAAAATACTTCTCTTCAAGCTATTTATTAACAGCAACTTAACAAAATAATGGCCTCGCTTGGAAATAGTAAAAACCAGTAAAAGTTGTTTTTCGCGCCGCTCGACGGGCTGGTACTTGCAGCCCAATAACAAAGCTGGCCCTGCTTCGGCAGGTATTCATCTCTATGGCGACGCAAAAAATTCAGATTTTCGATACCACTCTCCGCGACGGCGAACAGGTGCCGGGCTGCAAGCTAAACCAGCAGGAGAAACTCGTTATTGCCCGCCAGCTCGAAGCGCTAGGGGTCGATGTGATTGAGGCCGGTTTTCCCGTGTCAAGTCCCGGCGATTTTGCCGCCGTGGCCGCCATTGCCGCCCAAACAAAGGAAGCCACCGTATGCGGCCTCACCCGCGCCGTCGAAAATGACATTCGGGTAGCCGCCGAAGCCCTGCGCTCGGCGCGCCGGCCGCGCATCCACACCGGCATCGGCACCAGCGACCTGCACGTGCAGCAGAAGCTGCGCACCACCCGCGAAGACGTGATTGCCCGCGCCGTGGCCGCTGTGAAGCTCGCCAAGAGCTTTGTAGAGGACGTGGAGTTTTACGCCGAAGACGCCGGCCGCACCGACAATGAGTTTCTAGCTAGGGTGTGTGAGGCGGCTATTGCGGCCGGCGCTACCGTGCTCAACATCCCCGACACTACCGGGTACTGCCTGCCGCAGGAGTACGGCGCCAAGATTAAGTATCTGTACGACAACGTAAAAGGCATCGACCGGGCTATCCTCTCGACGCACTGCCACAACGACCTGGGCCTAGCCACTGCCAACTCCATTGCGGGCGTTACCAACGGCGCGCGCCAGATTGAGTGCACCATCAATGGCGTGGGCGAGCGCGCCGGCAACACCGCCCTCGAAGAAGTGGTGATGATACTGCGTCAGCATCCCTACCTCAACCTGGCTACCAACGTGCAAACCAAGCTCTTGGCCGAAACCTCGGCGCTGGTGTCGCACCTCATGAGCATGCCCGTGCAGGCCAACAAAGCCATTGTGGGCGCCAACGCCTTTGCCCACAGCAGCGGCATCCACCAGGATGGCGTGATTAAGTGCCGCGAGACGTACGAAATTATTGACCCTAAAGAAGTTGGCGTCGCCGATTCGAGCATCGTGCTCACCGCCCGCTCGGGCCGGGCAGCCCTCGCCTACCGCCTCCAAAAGCTAGGGTATGATTTGGAGCGCCCGGCGCTCAACACGGCCTACGCCAGCTTTTTGCAGCTAGCCGACCGCCAGCGCGAAGTATTCGACAACGACTTGCACAGCCTCATTGAACAAGAAAAACTAGTAGCCGTCGGCTAACCAAGGCTAAGGAAACGGGGTGGCAGGCGCTGCCAGTGGGTGGGAGCAGGGAAATCAGGGGGTCGGGTTAAAACCCCATAAACGCCATTCTTTCACACCCTTAACACGACCAAAATTTCCCCCTGTTGCTTCGTTTCCTTAGCCCGTTGGCCGATTTGCTACTCCGATTTATTACTAGCTATCCTATCTCTACCCAATGCCCCGGCCCTTATTCGATAAAATCTGGGATGCCCACGTTGTTCGCTCGCTCGACGCGCTCGACGTGGTCTACATCGACCGCCACCTCATTCACGAAGTCACTAGCCCCCAAGCGTTTGACGAGCTAGCCGCGCGCGGCCTGGAGTTATTCCGCCCTAGCCAGATTCTGGCCACGGCCGACCACAACGTACCGACCCTCAACCAACACCTGCCCATTGCGGAGCCCCTCTCTCGCTCGCAGGTGGATAAGCTGACGGAGAATTGCCAGAAATACGGTATTGAGCTCTACGGCCTGGGCCATGAGCGCCAGGGCATTGTGCACGTGATTGGGCCCGAGCTGGGCCTCACGCAGCCCGGCCTGACCATGGTGTGCGGCGACAGCCACACCTCTACGCACGGCGCATTTGGCGCGGTGGCGTTCGGTATTGGCACTAGCCAAGTGGCGCAGGTAATGGCCTCGCAGTGCCTGCTGCTGAGCCGGCCCAAGCGCATGCGCATTTCGGTAGAAGGCGAGCTGCGGCCCGGCGTTACGGCGAAGGATTTGATTTTGTATATCATCGCGCAGCTCGGCACGGGCGGGGCCACGGGCCACTTCGTGGAGTATGCGGGCAGCGCCGTGCGCAGCCTCAGCATGGAAGGCCGCATGACCGTCTGCAACATGAGCATCGAGATGGGCGCCCGCGGTGGCCTCATCGCCCCCGATGCCACCACGTTTGCCTACGTGGCGGGACGGCCCTTCGCGCCGCAAGGTGCGGCTTGGGACGACGCGGTGGCCTATTGGCAAACGCTGTACTCGGACGAGGACGCGGTATTCGACACCGAGTTTACGTACGATGCGGCGGCCATCACGCCCATGATTACCTACGGCACCAACCCCGGCATGGGCATCGCCATCACCGGCCACGTGCCGAATGAGGTGCCCGCCGCCGAAGCCGAGAGCTTCGACAAGTCGCTCAAGTACATGGGCTTCGAGCGCGGCGAGTCGCTATTGGGCAAGCAGATTGATTACGTGTTTATTGGCAGCTGCACCAACTCGCGTATCGAAGACCTGCGCGCCGTAGCCGCCTACGTGGCCGGCAAGCAGAAGGCCGAGCACGTAGCCGCCTTCATTGTGCCCGGCTCCAAGCAGGTTGAGCAGCAGGCTATTGCCGAGGGCATCGACAAGATTTTTGCCGCTGCGGGCTTCGAGCTGCGTGAGCCCGGTTGCAGTGCTTGCCTGGCCATGAACGAGGACAAGATTCCGGCGGGTGCCTACTGCGTGGCTACCTCCAACCGCAACTTCGAGGGGCGGCAAGGGCCCGGCTCGCGCACGCTGCTGGCTAGCCCCCTGGTGGCAGCCATCACGGCCGTGCAGGGCCGCATAGTGGACATTACGCAGTACTTGAACTAATGGAAAAATTTCAGACCCTGCGCACTTCCGGCGTGCCACTGCCGCTGGAAAACATTGATACCGACCAGATTATTCCGGCGCGCTTTCTGAAAGCGACCACCCGCGAAGGCTTCGGCACCAACCTCTTCTGCGACTGGCGCTACAACGCCGACGGCTCGCCTAAGCCGGAATTTGTGCTGAACGACCCGCGCTACCAGGGCCAGATTTTGGTAGCCGGCAAAAACTTTGGCTGCGGCAGCAGCCGCGAGCACGCCGCCTGGGCCCTGTACGATGCCGGTTTTCGGGCGGTGATTTCGAGCTATTTCGCCGATATTTTTCGGGGTAATGCCTTGAACACCGGCCTTCTGCCGCTGCAAATGAGCGACGAGGTACTAGCCCGCCTGCTGGCTGCCATTGAGGCCGACCCAACGCTGGAGCTGGTAGTCGACCTGCCGGCCCAGACCCTAGCGGTCCCAGCCTGGGGCGAGACATTCAGTTTCGCTATCGACCCCTACAAGAAGGAGTGCCTGATTAACGGCTACGACGACATCGACTTTTTAGTAAATCAAAAATCTGCCATTGCGGCCTTCGAAAAACAACGCGCATGGACATGGTAACCAAGAAAATAGCCTTACTGCCCGGCGATGGCATCGGGCCGGAAGTCTGTCGGCAGGCCGTGAAAGTGCTCGACGCCGTAGCCGAGCGCTTCGGCCACCGGTTTGAGTTCACCTCACACCTCGTGGGCGCCTGCGCCATCGACGCTACTGGCAACCCGCTGCCTGACGAGACCCTAGCCGCCTGCCGCGCCTCCGACGCGGTGCTTTTCGGCGCCATCGGCGACCCGAAATATGACAACGACCCCACCGCCAAAGTGCGCCCCGAACAAGGCCTGCTGCGCATGCGCAAGGAACTGGGTTTGTTTGCCAACATCCGCCCCGTGACCGCCTACAAGGCACTGCTGAAGCACTCGCCGCTGAAGTCGGACCGCATCGAAGGCACTGACCTCGTGATTTTCCGGGAGCTGACGGGCGGCATCTACTTCGGCGGGAAAGGCCGGATGGCTGATGGCTCTGCTTACGACCACTGCACGTACTCACGAGTTGAGATTGAGCGCATTGCTCACTTGGCGTTTCAGTCGGCTGCCGGCCGCCGCCAGCACCTCACGCTCGTGGATAAGGCTAACGTACTGGAAACCTCACGCTTGTGGCGCGAAGTAGTGCGTGAGATTGCCTCGCAATACCCCGAAGTGGAGGTTGATTATCTGTTCGTGGACAACGCCGCGATGCAGATTATCACCAACCCCCGGCAGTTTGACGTGATGCTGACCGAGAACATGTTCGGCGATATTATCTCGGACGAAGCTTCGGTCATTGCTGGCTCGATGGGCCTACTGCCCTCCGCCTCGGTGGGTGCCGAAGTGGCGGTGTTTGAGCCCATCCACGGCTCGTACCCCCAGGCCAAGGGCAAAGGCATTGCCAACCCGCTGGCCGCCATCCTCTCGGCCGCCATGTTGCTCGAACACCTGGGCCTAGCGGCTGAGGCCGAGCTGGTGCGCGAAGCGGTGGACGAAGCCTTGACCAACCAGATTCTAACGCCCGAACTGAACGCTACGGCTCCTTACACTACCGAGCAGGTGGGTAGCTACGTGGCCTTCTGGATTGCCGACTCGAATGAGCAGCAGTGGAATGCCCACAACATTGCGGTGGGCGTGAGTACGATTATCTAAGATTACCAAATTCATCACCCATGTGCGGACTCGCTGAGTCTGCGCTACTGCCAGCCTTGCGCCCCTTCCTGCTAGTCATTTCCGTGGTCTTTATTCCTACCCTCGCGGGCTAGCAGGTACTTCTTACGCCAAAGAAAACCTTCCTAGCCCGCCGGCAGGAAGGTTTTTTTAGGGCCAAATCGTTCTTTTTTCCCGAATTAACACCATGACGCTCAATAAATTCAGCCGCATCTACACCCAAGACGACAGCTTGCCGGCTTCGCAGGCCATGCTCATCGGCGCGGGCTTGTCGGATGCGGATTTGCGCAAGCCGTTTGTGGGCATCTGCTCCACGGGCTTCGAGGGCAACACCTGCAACATGCACCTCGACGGGCTAGCCGACGAGGTGAAGCGCGGCGTGGCCGCCCAGGGGCTGGTGGGGTTGCGCTTCAATACCATCGGCGTGAGCGACGGGATTACGAACGGCAACGCGGGTATGCGCTTTTCGCTGGTGTCGCGGGAGATAATTGCCGATTCGATTGAGGCCATGGCCGGCGCGCACTACTACGATGCCCTAGCCACGGTGGTGGGCTGCGACAAGAACATGCCCGGCGCACTCATCGCCATGGCGCGGCTGAATAGACCGTCGCTGATGGTGTATGGCGGCACCATCCGGGGCGGCGAGTTTAAGGGGCAGCAGCTCAATATTGTCTCGTGCTTTGAGGCCTACGGCAAGAAGGTAAACGGGCAGATTTCGGAGGAAGACTACCAAGGCATCATCCACAATGCCTGCCCTGGGCCGGGCGCCTGCGGCGGCATGTACACGGCCAATACGATGGCCGCGGCCATCGAAACGCTGGGTATGACAGTACCCGCCTCGTCGTCGCTGCCCGCCGAAAGCAGCGCTAAGGTGCAGGAGTGCCTCGACACGGGCGCCTACCTGCGCCGCCTGCTGGAGCTAGACTTGAAGCCGCGCGACATCCTAACCCGTGCGGCGTTTGAGAATGCGATGGTCATTATCACGGTGCTCGGCGGCTCGACCAATGCGGTGCTGCACCTCATCGCCATTGCCCACGCGGCGGGTGTGCCCCTCACCATGGAAGACTTCCAGGCCGTGAGCAACCGCGTACCGGTGCTAGCCGACCTCAAGCCCAGCGGCAAATATCTTATGGAGGACTTGTCGAAAATCGGTGGGGTGCCCGCCGTGCAGCGCACGCTGCTCGACTACGGCCTGCTGAATGGCGACTTGATGACCGTGACCGGCCGCACCCTGGCCGAAAACCTGGCCGATGTGCAGCCGCTAGGCCCCGAGCAGGACCTGCTGCGCCCGCTCAGCAACCCCATCAAGGCCGACGGGCACATTCAAATGCTGTATGGCAACCTCGCTACCAAAGGCGGTGTGGCCAAAATTACGGGCAAGGAAGGCCTACGGTTCGAAGGGCCGGCCATCGTGTTCAACTCGGAAGAAGAACTAAACCAAGGTATTACCGACCACAAAATTCAGCCCGGGCAGGTGGTGGTGATTCGCTACGTGGGGCCCAAGGGCGGACCGGGCATGCCCGAAATGCTGAAGCCGACCTCGGCCATCATGGGCGCGGGCCTCGGCGACAAAGTGGCCCTGATAACCGACGGCCGCTTTTCGGGCGGCACCCACGGCTTCGTGATAGGGCACGTCTGCCCCGAGGCGTTCGACGGCGGCGGCATTGCGCTGGTGCAAGACGGCGACTGGATAGTGCTAGATGCCAGCACCAATACCATGGACGTGCGCCTCTCCGACGACGAACTGGCGGCCCGCCGCGCTGCCTGGCGCCGCCCGCCGCTGCCCGCCCGGCAGGGCGTGCTGCTCAAGTATATCCGCACCGTGAGCGACGCCAGCCACGGCTGCATCACCGATTTACTCGAAGAAGATTATGTCCGCGAACCCGCTCTCAGCCCAGCCCACCGCTAGCCCGGTCGCCCCGGGTCTTGCGCCCACCACCGGCGCGGTAGCCACGCTGCAAGCGCTGGTGGCCGAGGGCGTAGATACCGTTTTTGGCTACCCCGGCGGGGCCATCATTCCGATTTACGACGCGCTCTACGACTTCAAGGACCAACTCAACCACGTGCTGGTGCGCCACGAGCAGGGCGGCATTCACGCGGCGCAGGGCTACGCGCGCAGCTCGGGCCGGGTGGGCGTGGCGCTGGCCACGAGCGGGCCCGGCGCTACCAACCTCGTGACGGGGCTAGCCGACGCGCTCATCGACAGCACGCCGCTGGTGTGCATTACGGGCCAGGTGTTTGCGCACTTGCTGGGCACCGATGCGTTTCAGGAGACGGACATTATCAACATCACGACGCCCGTCACGAAGTGGAACTACCAAGTAACCAGAGCCGAAGAGATACCTGAGGCGCTAGCCAAGGCCTTCTATATTGCGCGCAGCGGCCGGCCCGGCCCGGTGTTGGTAGATATTACCAAAAATGCGCAGATGCAGACCTTCGAGGCGCTCGCCTACGAGCCGTGCACGCACATCCGTAGCTACCGGCCCGCGCCGGTGGTGCGCAAGGAGTATATCGAGCAAGCGGCGGCCCTGATTAACAGCGCCAAGCGGCCGTTCATTCTCTGGGGGCAGGGCGTGGTGCTTGGCCAGGCCGAGCGCGAATTTCAGGAATTTGTGGAGAAAAGCGGCATCCCAGCCGCCTGGACTATCCTGGGCGTGGGGGCCCTAGCCACCGGCCACCCGCTGAACGTGGGTATGCTGGGCATGCACGGCAACTACGGCCCCAACGTGCTCACCAACGAGTGCGACGTGCTGATTGCCATTGGCATGCGCTTCGACGACCGCGTGACTGGCCGCCTCGATAAGTACGCCAAGCAGGCGCAGGTAGTGCACCTCGATATCGACCCCACCGAGATTGATAAGAACGTGAAAACCACCGTACCGGTGTGGGGCGACTGTAAGGAAACCCTGCCCCTGCTCACGGCCTTGGTTGAGCGCAAAACCCACGAAGCCTGGCTAGCCCGCTTTAATGACTACACCGCGCAGGAAGTGGACGCCGTGATTCGGGAGGAGCTGTTTCCGACCTCGGAGGAGCTGACAATGGGCGAGGTGCTGCAACAGCTCAACGAAATCACGGGTGGTGAGGCCGTTATCGTGTCCGACGTGGGCCAGCATCAGATGGTGGCCTGCCGCTACGCGCTGCAAAACCAGTCGCGCAGCCACGTTACGAGCGGCGGGCTGGGCACCATGGGCTTTGCGCTGCCAGCCGCCATTGGGGCCAAGTTTGGCGCGCCGCACCGGCCGGTGGTAGCCGTGATTGGCGATGGCGGCTTCCAGATGACGATTCAGGAGCTGGGTACCATCATGCAGACGGGTGTGGATGTTAAAATCCTCATCCTCAACAATCAGTTTCTGGGCATGGTGCGGCAGTGGCAGGAGCTGTTTCACCAGCGGCGCTACTCGTTTGTAGATATCCAAAGCCCTGACTACGTGGCCGTAGCCGCCGGCTACCGCATTGCCGGCCAGCGGGTGGACGACCGCGCCGAATTGCGCCCGGCGCTGGAGAAAATGCTGGCGTACCCTGGTTCCTTTCTGCTCGAAGTGATGGTGACCAAGGAAAATAACATCTTCCCGATGGTGCCGCAGGGGTGCAGCGTGGCAGAAATCCGGCTGCGGTAAATAAGCTTCCGCTAGCCCTCCCCACTTGCCGTTGCGAGGAGGAACGACGAAGTAATCGCATCAGCACGTCACCCCAACGTCATCGTTCAGATGCGATTGCTTCGCAGGCTAGGCTCGCAATGACAGACGATTTAACAAGCCCTAAAGCATGGAACGCCAAGAATATAACATCACCGCGTACACCGAAAACCAGGTGGGTTTGCTCAATCGCATTGCCATCATCTTTTCACGCCGCAAAATCAATATTGAGAGCCTCAACGTGTCGCCCTCGGAAATTGAAGGCATCCACCGCTTCAACATCGTGATTGTGGAAACGGAGGAAGTAGTGCACAAGCTGGCCAAGCAAATCGAGAAGCAGGTGGAGGTGCTGAAAGTGTACTTCAACCCCAACCAGGACGTGATTTGGCAGGAGATGGCACTCTACAAAGTGCCGACCGACGTGATTGCCGAAAAAGTGCTCGTGGAGCGCCTGCTGCGCGAAAACGGGGCTAGGGCCGTGGTTATTCGCAAAGACTACACGGTGTTTGAAACCACCGGCCACCGCGAGGAAACCGACAGCCTGATTAAGGCTTTGCAGCCCTACGGGCTGATTGAGTTTGTGCGCTCGGCGCGCATTGCCATCATCAAGGCTAGCGACGGCTTTCACAGCAAGCTCCAGGAGTTTGAGCGCCGCGAACCGAGCGAGGAAGTGGCCGAAAACGAGTTTTTAAACGACCGCGAACAGGTCTTTACCATGTAGCGCGGACTTTCAGTCCGCGAGTTTAACCGATTTTTCACAACACCTTTTTCAACCACTTTGCGGACTAAAAGTCCGCGCTACACCCCAACCCGTATGGCAACCATCAACTTCGGCGGCGTACCCGAAACCGTTATCACCCGCGATGAATTTCCGCTACAAAAGGCGCTCGAATTTCTGAAAGATGAAACCATCGCCGTAATCGGCTACGGGGTGCAGGGCCCCGGCCAGGCGCTGAACATGCGCGATAACGGCTTCCACGTAATTGTGGGCCAGCGCGAGGGCACGCCTTCGTGGGAGCGCGCCCTCAAGGATGGCTGGGTGCCAGGCGAGTCGCTCTTCAGCATCGAGGAGGCGGCCGACAAGGGCACCATCATCTGCAACCTACTGAGCGATGCCGGCCAAATCGCGCTGTGGCCGACGCTCCAGAAATACCTCACGCCGGGCAAGACGCTGTACTTCTCGCACGGCTTCGGCATCACGTTTAATGACCAGACGGGCATTGTGCCCAGCAAGGATATCGACGTGATTTTGGTGGCACCCAAGGGCAGCGGCACCAGCCTGCGCCGCTTGTTTGTAGCCGGCGGTGGCCTGAACTCGTCGTTTGCCGTGTACCAGGATGCCAGCGGCAAAGCCTGGGAAAAAGCCATCGCAATGGGCATCGGCGTGGGCTCGGGCTACCTGTTTGAAACCGATTTCAAGCGCGAAGTATACTCCGACCTCACCGGCGAGCGTGGCGTGCTGATGGGGGCCCTAGCCGGCATTATCGAAGCCCAGTACCAGGTGCTGCGCCAGCGCGGCCACTCGCCTTCGGAGGCCTTCAACGAAACCGTGGAGGAACTCACCCAGAGCCTCGTACCGCTGGTGGGCGAAAACGGCATGGATTGGATGTTTGGCAACTGCTCGGTGACCGCCCAGCGCGGCGCCCTCGACTGGAAAGGCAAGTTCCGCGACGCAACTCTGCCCGTGCTCAACGACCTTTACGACAGCGTAGCTAGCGGCGCCGAAGCCCGCCGCACCATCGAGCGCGGCAGCACGCCCAACTACCGCCAGGAGCTGGAAGCCGAGCTGAAAGAAGTACGCGACTCGGAGCTGTGGCAGACCGGCGCCACCGTGCGCGAGCTGCGCTCGCGCACGAGTGAGAGCGTGGAGGCATAAATCATCCAGTTATTCTCTCTAAAAGCCCGTCATGCTGAGCTTGTCGAAGCACCTCTATTACGCCGCTAGGGTCGCTGACCCAAGGAAGCGGTAGAGATGCTTCGGCAAGCTCAGCATGACGGGCTTTTTTATTTAAAAGCTAGTCCCACTAGCCCCAACCCCTATGCCCGACCTAGAAGCCCCGGCGGCCACCGCCGTTACCCTAGCCAACGTCGAGGCCGCCGCGCGCCGCCTCAAAGGCGTCATTACCAAGACGCCCCTCATGCAAAACCTGGGGCTCTCGCGCAACTACGATGCGACTATTCTGCTCAAGCGCGAGGACTTGCAGGTGGTGCGTTCGTATAAAATCAGGGGGGCTTACAACAAGATTGCGACGCTGCCCACTACCGTGCCGGGCCGCCAGATAGTGTGCGCCAGCGCGGGCAACCACGCCCAGGGGGTGGCCTACGCCTGCCAGCTACTGGGCCTGCAAGGCGACATTTTCATGCCCGCCCAAACGCCGGCCCAGAAGGTGGACAAGGTGCGCCTCTTCGGCAAAGACATGGTGACGGTGCACCTCACCGGCCGCACCTTCGACGATTGCTACCACGCGGCGCAGGCCTTCTGCGATGCGCGCGGCAGCACCTTCGTGCACCCGTTTGATGACCTGGCCATTGTGGAAGGGCAGGCCACGGTGGGCCTGGAAATTCTAAAAGCAGCTCACGATGCGCCAATTGATTTTTGCTTTATGCCCATCGGCGGGGGCGGGCTGGCATCGGGGCTAGCCAGCGTATTTCGGCAATTGAGCCCACATACCAAGCTCATTGGGGTGCAGCCGCTAGGGGCACCCAGCATGCACGACGCCCTGGCAGCCGGGCAGCGGCAGGCGCTGGCCAGCCTCGATACCTTCGTGGATGGCGCGGCCGTGAAGTGCCCCGGCGAGCTGACGTTCGAGATTTGCCAGGCGCTACTCGATGAAGTGCACCTCGTGCCCGAAGGCCAGGTGTGCGAAGACCTGCTGAAGATGTACAACGAGGAAGGTATGGTACTGGAGCCCGCGGGCACCCTAGCCATCTCGGCCCTGCACGCCTACGCCGACCAAATTCGGGGCAAAACAGTGGTGTGCATCGTCAGCGGCTCCAACAACGACATCACCCGCATGGAGGACATTAAGGAGCGCGCCCAGCGCCACCAGGGCCTCAAGCACTACTTTATGGTGCGCTTCAACCAAGCGCCCGGGGCGTTGCGCCGCTTCGTAAACAACGTGCTGGCCGAGGGCGAGGACATCATTCAATTTCAATACATTAAGAAGAATAACAAGGAGAAAGGCCCCGTTTTTATCGGGGTAGAAGTGCAGCAGCGCGGCGACGAGGCGGGCATTATGGCGCGCATGGCGGCCGAGGGCTTTGGCTTTGAATACCTTAATGGGCAACAGGATTTTCTGAGCCTGCTGGTGTGAGCACTTGCTCTCTTCAGCAACTAAAAAAGTCTGTCATGCTGAGCTTACTCAGCATAACAGACTTTTTTAGTTGCTAGCCCCTACTCCTTCGTCACCTTAAACGACTGGGTGAAGTCGGCGCCCGTGAGGCGCACCACATAGAGGCCGGTGGCTAGCCCCGAGGCGTCGAACACGTTCTGGGCGCCCGTGTTGCCGTAGCTGCGGGTGAATACGGTGCGGCCGGTGGCATCGGCGATGGTCAAGGTGTGGGCCTTGGTGCCGGTCGGCAAGGAGTAAGTGAGCAGCCCAACTACCGGGTTGGGATAAGCCACGAAGTCGGCGGCTGGGGCGGGGCCGGCGGCTAGGGTGCTGGCCACGCGGGCAGTGCCTACCACGCTGTAGCTAAAGGCTTCCCAGCCCGAGATGGACATGCGGGTGCAGGTCATAGCCTGCGTGCCATTTTCGCTCGAGATGTAGCGACCGTTGTAGCCCCCCAGGCTGATAGTGCCGTCGGCATTTACAATCCAGTCGAACGCCTCCCACCAGCCGGCACTAGTGCGGTTGGCGGTGATGGCCTGGGTGCCGTTTTCGCTCGACACGTACATATTCATCGACCGCAGATACACCTTGCCATTGCCAGCGTCGAGCACCGAAAACTGCTCCCAGGTGCCGGCCGTGGCGCGAGTGCAGGTCATGGCCTGGGTGCCGTTTTCGCCCGATACGTACTTGCCGTTGCTCACGGCCTTGAGGGTGATAACGCTGCCGATGGGCGCGCGGGTATTGCGCACCGCGCCCCCGGAATTGGGCGCCACGGCAGTAAGCGTGCTTGAGTTCGACACGCAGTTGGCAAACTTGATGTTTTGCAGCACGGCCGGAATATTGCCCGCGCCATCGAGAAGATAAGGCGGGTTGATGTGAAACAGGGCCGCGTTCGAGCCACTATCAAAGCGCTTGAAGGTCCAGTGGCAGTAGCCGATGCCAACGCTATTGAGGCCGTTGGCCGCATCGGCCATCCATTGAGCCGAGTTTTCGCCCGTTTCGCCCACCCAGATGGGCACATTGTTATCGGAGCGGAAGCGCGTCAGGTTGCCAATCAGGCGCAGGCTGTTGGGGTTGTTGCTATCTACTGAGGTGGGGTTGTTGTCAATTTCGTAGCCTGTGCCGCTGTAGCGATGCGAGTTGTACACCAGGTTGGCCGTATTGGTGAAGGTGCGCTTCTCCATCCAGTTAAAGTCATTACCAAAGCCGTTGCCTTCCAGCAAGATGAGGTGATTATCACCGTTAGCCCGGATGGTGTTGATGAGGCGTTGCATCACGTCGTGCAGGCGCTGGTTTCCGTTTTGCGTGCTGGTGTTCGGGATGTTGTTGGGCTCGTTGATGACGTCATACATAGCCACGCGCGGGTCGCCCTTGTAGCGGTTCGAGATGGTGCTCCACAGTAGGTTCGTGACGTCCTGGTTTATCTGGTTGTTCCAGAAGTCGTTGCCGCCCTGCACCAAGGCGTCGGGCGGGGTCATGTCGCTGCCTTGGGCGCCCGGCACGGCGTGCAGGTCGAGCACCACGTACATGCCATTGGCGCCGCACCAACTCAGTACTTCGTCAATCAGCCGAATGCCTTCCTGCTGGGTGGGGTCAGTAAAGAGCTGATTGTTAGCATACCAGCTACGCAGCGAGTTCAAGTAATCGCCGTAGCTGGTGCTGCCCTTGCTCACGCCGGTACGCACGGCCCGCTGGCTAGCCGTCAAAAACAGCTCGTAGTGCAGCGGCAGGCGCACGCAGTTGAAGCCCTTGTCCTTAAGGTAGTCGATGTCGGCCTTCGTGATGAAGTTGTCGCGCCACTGTTGGTAAAAGCTCTCCACCTGGCTGTCGCTCTGGCCCTGGCTGTAGAGGTAGTTTTTGGTGGCGCCCTGGGTGGCGCCGTAGCCGGGCTTCAGCATGTAGCCCTCCTGGATTTGCCAGCCGCCGAGGTTCACGCCTTTCAAGATAACTTCCTGGTTGCTGGCATTGATAATTTTGGGACCGCTGGCTTGCAAAAAGCTCTGGGCTAGGGTCGTGTACCAGCCGAGGCTAGCCACTAAGAAGGTAAGGCCAGCCAGCAGGCGCTGCGCCAGCACGCGCACAGCGGCGCGGCCAATAAAATTGGGCATAAGGGTGGGAAAAGAAGGTGGAAAAGGACTAGTACTACCCGCAAACGTTTGCAGGCACTACTACCCAATACTACACTCCAGCTGCCCTTCCCCCTTAGTGCTTGGCAGAAAATATTTTTATGCCGCTGTTCTTCGTTCTTTCCCAGCGCTAATTCCTTGAAAAACCGCGCCGTTAAGAACTCAGCTAGCTTGGGCGTCGGCCCTTAATGGCTTTGGGGGCTAGCTGTAACCGGCCGCGCCCTACAGTAGCTACGGGTGTGGCCGGATTGACATAGAAGTAAGCGCCGTCTTCCACTACTAGCTGGCCAGCAATTGTCACTTTAGTATGTGCATCTACTTCCAGCGAAGCACCCTTTTTAATAACCAAGCGGGAAGTGGGCCCAATGTAAAGCTCAGTTACTGTCCAGCCCAGGTCTTTTATAAGTAGCGCATTACCAGGCCCGACGATGACACTAGCCGAGTCGCGGGTGCGGGCCGGGCCGCGCCCGATATCGAGGCCGGCTACTACATGATAGGCGCAATTGCTGGCTAGCAGTTGCAGGCTGCCCGGCGCGCGCACCACCGTCGAGCCCGAAGCTGCCCCGTTGCCTAGCGTCATGCGGGTATAGTGCTGGCTAGTGCGATGCGGGCCATCGCGAAACGTATTAACGCCCGTAAAAACAGCCCCTTGCAGGTTATCATAAGAGCCTTGCGTAGGCTGCGTATAGTCATATAGAAACGTGCAGCGCCGCAAATGAAAAAAGCTGGCCGTATCGGGGGCACCTCCATCGCTCGGCTTGCTCACAATCGCCCAGATGAGGTAGCTATAGTTACCGACGAATCGGCAATCAGTAAAACTCATGTAGCGGGCCGCCGCATCCGAGTGCAGCGTAAAAATGCCGTAGGGCGGCTGGCCATGGTAAGGCTTGTCCTCGAAAGTGCAGCCCACAAACCGCGTAGCATCGGCAGGGCGTGCCGCACGGCAACCGTGCACAAATGCCCCATAAATCCGGCAATTCTGAAATAGAAAGCCTGGCTGCGTTACCCAAGCCGACCAGTTGGTAGTCCCCCAAATCAAGCTATTGACTACCAATATATTCTTCATAGTTTCGGTACGGCTGCCTACGCGGTCCGCTACAATTCCTTGGCCCGCATTGTCCACAAACTGGCAGTTGTCGAAGCGCACATTGGTTACAAAACCATCTTGTGGCTCAAGGTCTACGCCCGCGCCGGGCGCCGAAAAAAGCGCCTTACCCAGCGATTGCACCTGCACTCGGCCGGTATGATTGAAGCGACAATTACTAGCTCGCAAGCCATTGACGCCCGTAATCGACAGGCCCTGCCGGCCATTATAATTAAAGGTCGAGTTTTCAAGTAGAATACCTTCTTGTTCCGGGCTGTCCAGGCTCTTAGCCAAGTGATTGAGTATCTGAATACCGTCGCGCCCAAAGTGGTGCACGGCCAGCCTGCGAAATGTGATATGCCGCGAGTCAGATATGAAAATACCATCGGCTGGCAGTTGAATGCCCGTATCGCCCCAATGCCCCCCCACCAGGAGGTTCGCGCTATTTCCATCTAGGTCCAAACCACTAAGCACCACATTATCACATTTTAGCAGCCCAAGAAAATTACCCGCACGCATGGCGTAGCTATGGTCTGTAAAAAAGGCCGTTGGCGCCTCATAGGGTTTATGCGTAGCCGGGTCGAAAGAACCGTAGCGCAGGTCGCTAGCGTAGCGTATTTTGGTGTTAGCACTATCCGCCCCTTCGATAGTGAGGTTGCGACAGCCCACCAGTTGAAAGGTGATGCCGCTAGTACCAGGTACATCCTGCTGGCCTACCAAATAAGTGCCCTTCGGAATAGTAAGTATGGCGCGGCTCGCGCCAGCTGGTGTTTGCGCCCGCTGATTAAAAAAATCGGCCGCTTTGCTAAACGCCGCGTTATCATTGGTACGGCCATCGCCCACAGCCCCAAAATCTTTTTTCAGGTCTTTGCGCAAGACGGTGGCGGTGGCTTGGCTGTAGGCCGAATAGCTGGCCAGCAGCATCCACACACAGCTTAATAGCGCGCGCCCAAGCGGCAGTACGCAGCAGTAGGAGGTTTTATTAGCTTGCTTCATAAGTAGGCTCCTTAACTCTAGCAACATCGCAAATAGTACGGCTAAGCGCAAAAATAGGCCCCTAGCTGCCGGGTATGTCGGGCAGCTAGGGGCTGCACACCGTACCTTTGTCCCCCGTCATGCCTGAACGCTCCATCCCCTCCCCCACAGCGTCGGCCGCGAAGTATATCTTCGTCACCGGCGGCGTCACCTCCTCACTCGGTAAAGGAATTATCTCCGCCTCGCTAGCCAAGCTTTTGCAGGCCAGGGGTTTCCGGGTCACCATCCAGAAGTTTGACCCCTACATCAACATCGACCCCGGCACGCTCAATCCCTACGAGCACGGCGAGTGCTATGTGACCGACGACGGGGCCGAAACCGACTTGGACTTAGGTCATTACGAGCGCTTTCTGAACGCGCCAACCTCGCAGGCCAACAACGTAACTACCGGCCGTATCTACGACACCGTGATTCGGCGTGAGCGCGAAGGTGCTTTCCTGGGCAAGACCGTGCAGGTGGTGCCCCACATCACCGACGAGATAAAGCGCCGCATGCTGCTGCTAGGCCAGGGCGGCGAGTTTGACGTGGTGATAACCGAAATAGGCGGCTGCATCGGCGACATCGAGAGCCTGCCCTTTGTGGAGGCCGTGCGCCAGCTGCGCTGGGAGCTGCCGCCCCACGACTCGCTCGTCATTCACCTCACCCTGCTGCCCTACCTGGCGGCAGCCGGCGAGCTGAAGACCAAGCCCACCCAACACTCGGTGCGTGACCTGCGCGAGGCCGGCTTGCAGCCCGACATTTTGGTGTGCCGCTCCGAGCACCCCATTCCGGCCGAGATGCGTCGCAAGATTGCGTTGTTCTGCAACGTCAAAATCAACTCCGTTATCGAGAGCCTCGACGCCGACAGCATCTATTCGGTGCCGCTGCTCATGCTCAAGGAAGAGCTTGACGCCCGCGTTATTGCCAAGCTGCGCCTGCAAGGCGGCCACACTCCCGACCTGGAGGAATGGAAGGAGTTTTTGGGCAGGCTCAAGAACCCGACCGAAGAAGTGACCATTGCGCTGGTAGGCAAGTACGTGGAGCTGCCCGATGCCTATAAGTCTATTATTGAGGCATTTATTCATGCCGGTGCCTTCAATGAGTGCAAGGTGCGGGTACGCACTATCCAGAGCGAGCACCTCACGCCCGAAAACGCCGTGCAGCAGCTCGAAGGCGTAGATGCCGTGCTGGTAGCGCCGGGCTTCGGCGAGCGCGGCTTTGAGGGCAAAGTGGCCGCCGTGCGCTATGTGCGCGAAAATGGTATTCCCTTCTTCGGCATTTGCCTGGGCATGCAGGTAGCCGTGGTGGAGTATGCGCGCCACGTGCTAGGCCTGCCGCAGGCCAGCTCGACCGAGATGGACCCGCTCACGCCCGACCCGGTTATCGCCCTCATGGCCGACCAGAAGGACATCACCCAGAAGGGCGGCACCATGCGCCTGGGCGCCTATGCGTGCGAGCTAAAGCGCGGCTCCAGGGCTGCCAAGGCCTACGGCCGCAACCTCATCAGCGAGCGCCACCGCCATCGCTATGAGTTTAACGGCGCCTACGCCCAGCAGTTTGAAGACGCAGGCCTGCACCTATCCGGCACCAACCCCGAAACGGGGCTAGTGGAGGTAATCGAGCTGCCCGCCGCGGTGCACCCGTGGTTTGTGGCCGGGCAGTTCCACCCCGAGCTCAAGAGCACCGTGGAAAACCCGCACCCGCTGTTCGTGCGCTTCGTGAAGGCGGCTATCCAGCACAAGAAGGGAATGTAATGCGGAAGTAAAAGCTTCGATAGAACGTCATGCTGAGCTGGTCGAAGCAGCTTGCCCGAGCGACACCCTAGCGGTGCGGGCGAGCTGCTTCGACCAGCTCAGCATGACGTTCTGTTTTATTGCGCATTAACCCTGCCCCGCCCCTCCGTACCTTTGCATTTCGTATTTTTTTTAGTATAAATGGACCGCAACCAAGCGACTGGCCTTTTTCTGATTTCGGCCTTGCTCCTGGTGTACCTGTTTTTCTTTTCGCCCAAAGCCGAGCCCGAGAAAAACAAAGCCCAGGCCCCCACCACCGCCACTACGGCTGCCCAGCCCACCGCCGCGCCCGCGCTAGCCCCCGAGGTGAAGCTCGACTCGGCCGCCGGCCCGGCCCGCAGCCTCGAACTCAAAAATCCCGAGCTCACGCTCACGTTCTCGACCCAGGGCGGCCGCGTGGTGGCCGTGCGCCTGAACAACTATAAGACGTTTTTTGGCAAGCCGCTCGACTTGTTTGACGCGCAAAGCGCGCGCTACAACACCAAGCTGACTACCATTGGTGGCCAGACGGTAGACTTTGCTAGCCTCAATTTCCAGGCCGGTGCGCCTACGGCTACGGCCGATGGCGGCCAGCAGCTGGCTTTCACGGCGCCGGTAGGCGGCGGCACGGTTACGCAAACCTACACGCTGCCCAAAACCGGCTACGAGGTGAAGTATAACCTGAAGCTCAACGGGGTAGCTACGACGCAGCCGCTGGCTTTCAGCTTCGTGGACAACGTGCGCCAGACCGAGCAAGACATCAAGCAGAACCGCAACCACACCACCATCAACCACTACCTGGCCAGCGACGACCACGGCGCCCTAGCCGAGGCTAGCGAGAAGCCCGAGGAAGTGAAAATCACCAGCCCCATCAAGTGGGCAGCCGATAAGCACGACTTCTTCGTGGCCGGCTTCATCGCCGATTCGCAACCCTTCGCCAATGGCACCTTCAACTCGACGGTAAACCTGGCCGACTCGACGTTTATCAAGACGCTGAGCACCACGCTAGCCCTGCCCGCGGCCGACGTGACCAGCCCGGCCGGTGGCCAGTACCGCTTTTTCTTCGGCCCCAACCAGTTTAACCTGCTGAAGGACGTGGCGCCCAATTTCGACCGCAACGTGTACCTGGGCTGGGGCCTGTTCCGGTGGGTAAACCGCTTTGTGGTGCTGCCAGTGTTCAACTTCCTGCAGCAATACATCTCGTCGTATGGCGTGATTATCCTGCTGCTTGTGGTGCTTATTAAGCTCGTAACGTGGCCCTTGACTTATAAGACCTACGAGAGCCAGGCCCGCATGAAAGTACTCAAGCCCGAGCTCGACGAGATTAAGGCCAAGTACCCCGACGACCAGGTGAAGAGCCAGCAGGAGACGATGAAGCTGTACACGCAGTTTGGGGTGTCGCCGCTCAGCGGCTGCGTGCCCACGCTGCTCACGCTGCCCATCCTGTTCGCCATGTTCCAGTTCTTCCCCAACGCGATTGAGCTGCGCCAGCAGCCCTTCCTGTGGGCCCACGACCTGAGCACCTACGACAACCCGATTCTGCTGCCCTTCACGCTGCCGTACCTGGGCAACCACATCAGCCTGTTTACGGTGCTGATGACCATCTCGACGCTCTTCATGACCTACCAGAGCAACCAGATGAATACGGCTGCCATGCAGGGCCCCATGAAGTTCTACAGCTACCTCATGCCGCTGGTGTTCTTCTTCGTGCTGAACAGCTTTGCTGCCGGCCTGACGTGGTACTACCTGGTTTCCAACGTGGTAACCCTAGCCCAGCAGGCGCTCACCCGCTCGTTTGTGGACGACACCAAGATTCGCGCCCAGCTCGAAGCCAACAAGGTGAAGAATAAGGACAAGAAGCCCGGCGGCTTCCAGGCCCGCCTGGCCGAAGCCATGAAAACCGCCCAGGAGCGCGAGGCCCAGGCCAAAAAGCCTGGCAAGGCGTAATATTTTCGGTAATTGCGAAGAAGCGTTCGGTGGTGCCTGGCACTGCCGAACGCTTTTTTGTTGCCGAAGCTGGCCCGGTTTTCGTTTTATAGCTCGGGCCGCACCTTTTCGCCTCGTTTATCCCTAGCCGTTTTTGTATGCGCTATTTGCTTTGGCTCCTTGCTTTTTCGCTAGCCCTGCCCGCCTGCGCCCAGCGCAAACTGCCCCGTAAGGCCAAGCCTGCCACTGCGGTTGCTACGCCGAAAACGCAGGAGCCGGTGCTCGTGTACCAGCGCACCCCCTGCTACGGCCGCTGCCCGGCCTACACGGCCACTGTTTACGCCGATGGCCGCGTCGAATACGACGGACAGCGCTTTGTGCCCCTGCTAGGCAAGCATACCCTGAGCCTACCGCCGGCCCAGGTGGCCGATATGCTGGCTGAAGCCAAGCGCATCAATTTTTCGGCCCTAGCTGACCAATACGCGGGCCATACTACCGACCTGCCAGCTACCCTCATTACGGTGCATCCGGCAGGCCAGCCGCTGCACGCAGTCTACGCCTCCGAGGGTATCCCTGAAAACCTGCAAGGCTACATCAAATACCTTAATAGCCGCCTCGACCCGCTGACCGGCATGAGCGTGGAGAAGTAGCCAGTAGCGCGGACTTTCAGTCCGCGAGGGCTAGCGACTGCTACTACTTGCGGACTGAAAGTCCGCGCTACTCTTTGCGCACGCGCTCCAGCAGCAGTTGGTTCATGGGGTTGGGCGTGAGGCCGCGCACGTTGCGCTGGGTGAGGCGAATTATCTCGTCGTAATAGAGCGAAATAACGGGTTGGTCGCGCACCACTAGCCTATCCATGGCCTGGTAAAGCTCGGTGCGCCGGGCGGCATCCTGCTCCCTGATGGCCTGGGTATACAACCGGTCATATTCGGCTGACTTATAGTGCGTTTTATCGGGCCCGGCGGGGCTGAAATTGGGCGAATAAAACAGTGCTAGGTAGTTCTCGGCATCCGGATAATCACCCAGCCAGCTCTTGCTAAAGAAGGCCGCGCGGCCATTATCCACGAGTTCCTGCTGGGCGGCCGACTGGTTCACGTCAATCTGCACCTGCACGCCCACATCGGCCCAGTTTTTCTGGAGGTACTCGGCCACCGCCTTGCGCTCGGCCACGGTGCTCAACCGCAGCCGCAGCGGGCGGCTAGCCCCGTAGCCAGCAGCTTGCAGCAGCGCCCGCGCCTTTTGGGGCTGGTAGGTGTAGCCGGGTACCCTAGCGGGCGAAAACGACGGCAGCGCCGCCGGCACGAAGCCCGACTCGCCCGGCCGCCCCACGTGGTTGAGCACGTAGGCCAGCATTTCGGGGCGGTTGATAGCGTAGCTCAGGGCCTGGCGCACCCGCACGTCGCGCAGGGCGCGGCCTTGGCTAGCCTGCTCGCCCGTGAGCTTGGCCGAGTCGAGCTGAAAGCCCAGGTACTCGGTGTTGAGGTAAGGTGCTTTCTGCAGGTTGAAGCGCCCCTGAAAGTCGGCCCGCACTGAGCCGTCGGGGTTCAGAATGAGGTCGCGCGAGCCTTCGCGGATGCCGCTCAAAAAGTCCAGCTTGCCTTGCAGAAAGGTCAGGAATTCCGTTTTGCGGTCGGCGATGAAGCTGATAGCCACAGCATCTAGGTATGGCAGTGGGTGGCCTTTAGCATCGGTACGCCAGTAGTCGGGGTTGCGGTGGTAGAGCAGCACGTTGCCCTCATCCCATACCTTGAACTGAAACGGCCCCGTGCCCACCGGGTGCTCGCGAAAGTCCTTGCCGTACTTCTGCACGGCCTCGTGCGGCACCACGTAGGTATAAGGCATCGTGAGCAAGCTCAGAAACGGAATAAACGGCGCCTTGAGGTGAATGCGCAGCGTGGAGTCATTCGCCGCCACGAAGCAGGTGTCACTGATATTACCTTTGCTGTCTTCCAGCACTTTACCCCGAAATATCCAGCCGCCCGGCGAGGCGGTACCGGCGTCGAACAACCGCCGAAAAGAGTACACAAAGTCACTAGCCCCTACCTCGCGGCCTTGCCCCCCGGCAAATGCCTCGCTATTCTGAAATTTTACCCCACGCCGCAACACAAACGTGTACGTGAGTCCATCGGGCGAAATGCTGTAGCGCCGGGCTAGCGCGGGCGCGGGCTGCAAGGTCGAATCCAGCTCCAGCAGGCCGTTGTAGAGCTGCGCCACGGCCCAGCTATTGGCTTGGTTACGGGCAAAGGCGGGGTCGAGCGAGGTGAGCGCCTCGGGCTGGTTGTAGCGAAACACGCGCCGCTCGTCGGCCGCTGAGGGTCCGGCGCCCGAACAGGCTGCCAGCAGCGCCAGGCTAGCCACGGTGGCTAGCCCGGCAAGCCAACGAAAACGCGGGGGAAGTAGAAACATCGGTTTGGGGTGTCGGTTGCAAAGGTAGGGGCCGCGTCGGCCCCGTTTTTTGTTCCTTTTCCCCTCTGTTTTATGCAGCTTACCTATTTCGGCCACGCTAGCTTTCTGCTCACCATCGGCGGTGTGCGCGTGCTGTTTGACCCCTTCATCAGCCCCAACCCCCTAGCCAAGGATATTAATGTCGGGGCCATTCAGGCCGACTACATTCTTATCTCGCACGGCCACGGCGACCACATTGCCGACGCCGAGGCCATTGCCAAGCGCACCGGCGCCAAGATTGTGGCTATCGCCGAGATAGCTGGCTATTTCGGCGCCATGGGCATCGAGGTGATTGGCACCAACCTGGGCGGTAAAGTGGTGCTGCCCTTTGGCACGGTGCACTGCGTGGCGGCGGCCCACAGCTCGTCGTTTCCCGACGGCTCGTATGCCGGCGTAGCCATGGGCTTCGTCATTAAAGCCAATGATGGCCAGCACAAAACGCTGTACTTCGCCGGCGACACGGCCCTCACCTACGACCTCAAGCTCATCGGCGAGCGCCACAAAGTGGATGTGGCCCTGCTGCCCATCGGCGATAACTACACCATGGGCCTCACCGATGCCCTAGTGGCGGCCGACTGGGTCGGCACCCGCGAAATTATCGGCATGCACTATGACACCTTCCCCGTTATCGCCATCAACCACGAGGCGGCCCTGGCCGAGGCTAAAGCTGCTGGCAAAAACCTGCGCCTGCTGCGCATCGGCGAGTCAATAGAGCTGTAGCCTATTGAACGATTGAGAATGAGGAATGAGGAGTTGCCCTAGCCGCAATTCTTCATTCCTCATTCGTCATTCTAACGTATGGCCTTTGGCAAATCCATTTTTTTTAGCCTTATTTTGTAAGTTGAACGACGCCGGTCCCGGCGGGCTTTATTTCCTCCGAATAGGCGTTTTCTTAGTTATATCGTTGTTGTTATGGGCAAAATTATCGCGGTAGCCAACCAGAAGGGCGGCGTCGGCAAAACCACTTCGGCCATCAACCTGGCCGCCTCCCTGGCGGCCCTGGACTACCGCACTCTGCTCGTAGATGCCGACCCGCAGGCCAACGCCACCTCGGGCGTGGGCTTCGACCCCAAGGACATCGAGAACAGCGTGTACGAATGCATGGTCGATGGCATTGATGCCAAAGACATCATTCTGCAAACCAATATCCTGCCTCACCTCGACCTCATGCCCTCGCACATCGACCTGGTGGGTGCCGAGGTGGAAATGATAAACCTGCCCAACCGCGAGGAGAAAATGAAGGAGGCCCTGCGCCCCCTGGCCGACCAGTACGACTTTATCATCATCGACTGCTCGCCCTCGCTAGGCCTCATCACGGTAAATGCCCTCACGGCGGCGCACTCGGTTATCATTCCGGTGCAGTGCGAGTACTTCGCCCTCGAAGGCTTGGGTAAGCTCCTGAATACCATTAAAATTATTCAGAGCCGTCTCAACACCGACCTCGAAATCGAAGGCATCCTGCTCACGATGTATGACGTGCGCCTGCGCCTCAGCAACCAAGTGGTAGAGGAAGTACAGATGCACTTCCAGCAGCTCGTATTCGACACCATCATCCCGCGCAACGTGAAGCTGAGCGAGTCGCCGAGCTTCGGCATCCCGGTCATCTTGCACGATGCCGAGAGCAAAGGCGCCGTAAGCTACCTCAACCTGGCCCGCGAAATTGTGGAAAAAAACAGCGTGGAGGCCCGGCCCGAGGAAGCGCCGGAGGACGAGCTGGCGTAACTGGCTAGGTTAAACTACCCTAGCCATGATTGAGGAGCAAAAAGAGCCTGTCGCTTGGTATCTGCTCATGTATGAGTTAATCGATGCTCAAGATGGAATAGAAAGCCTGCTCCGCGATATGAAGGAGGATAAGGAGTTTAGCGAGATTGAGTTTGGCATTCACATGGCTCATATCTACGGACACTTAAATCGGGCTTGGAACAGGCGAAATGCTACTGACAAACAAATAGATACCTACCCAATGCCTGAGGAATGGAACAGCTTTCCCACTGACTCAGACCTACCCCAACCTTTCTAAATAATTGCAAAAGAGCGTCATGCTGAGCTTGTCGAAGCATCTCTACCGCGCCGCCAGGGTGTCGTTCGGTAGAGATGCTTCGACAAGCTCAGCATGACGCTCTTTTTCATTTCCGTTTATTCCTAAAGCTATGCCTGCTCTGCCCAATAACCCACTCATCAGCAGCGACCCGACGGTGCGCTCGGGGCGCCCGTATCTCACGGGTACCCGCATTAGCGTGGCCGATGTGCTCGAATGGCTCAATAGTGGGATAACGGAGGCCGAGCTGCTGCGCGACTTTCCGGCGCTGACGCCCGAAATGATACAAGCCTGCCTGCGCTATTCGGCCGACCGCGGGCACTGGTCATATTGAGAGGCCCGACGGCTTGCCCTTCGCCCCCTAGTCCGTAATTTTGAAGTTCAGTGCGCGCCGACCTTTCGGTCCACGGAACCTTGTCAAGATGTCCGCAGAGAAGAACGAAGAGAAAATCCAGGCTGCCCTGAATGCCAATCCGGCCGCCGCAGCCGCTGCCAAGCGTAAGGTGGGCGGCCTGGGCCGGGGCCTCAACGCGCTAATTGAGGGCAGCTACGAGAAAAAAGGGGAAAACCGCGAGCAGCGCTTAGTTCCCAATCCGCTCAACTCGGTCGGCCAGATTCCGGTCGAGCAAATCGAGGCGAACCCCTACCAGCCGCGCACGCACTTCGACCAGGAAGCCCTGGCCGAGCTGGCCGACAGCATCAAGATTCAGGGCATTATTCAGCCCGTGACGGTGCGCCAGCTGGGCACCAACTCCTATCAGCTCATCTCGGGCGAGCGCCGCCTGCAAGCGAGCAAGTTGGCCGGCCTGGAGGCCATTCCGGCCTACATCCGCAAGGCCGACGACCAGCAGATGCTGGAAATGGCGCTGATTGAGAACATTCAGCGTGAAAACCTGAATGCTATCGAAATTGCCCTCAGCTACCAGCGCCTGCTCAGCGAGTGCCAGCTGCGCCAGGAAGACCTTGGCGAGCGCGTGGGCAAAAACCGCTCGACGGTGACCAACTACCTGCGCCTGCTGAAACTGCCACCCAGCATCCAGATTGGCCTGCGCGACTCGGTTATCGGCATGGGCCACGCTAGGGCCCTCATTAACATCGAAGACCCCCAGCAGCAGGTAGACCTCTACCGCCGCATTGTGGCCGAGGATATGTCGGTGCGCCGCGTAGAAGAGCTGGTGCGCACCGGCGCGGCCAGGCCCGCTGGCGGCGCCGCTACCGCCAAGCCCCAGCCCACGCCCGTGGTGCCGGTGGCCGAGCTGCGCCGCACCGAGCGCCAGCTCACCGACTACTTTGGCTCGAAGGTGCAGCTGCGGCCCAGCGCCCAGGGGCGCGGCGAAATCAAGATTTCCTTCGATTCGGTGGAGGACATGCAACGCATTCTGCACATTCTGCAACCTGCGTAAGTACCGCACTTAGGTTGCGCCGGTTGGCGTTAGCGGCTTGCTTATGAAAGACTTTGCGCATTTTGATTTTTGGCGGCTGGCTAGCCCGGGGTGGGTGCTGGCGCTGGTGTTGCTACTGGCTGGGGCGCGACCCGCGCTGGCGCAAATTCCGACCTCGACTAACCCCTACGACGTGAACCCGACCAACCCCCAGGTGGTGCGGCCCGACACGGCTACGGTGCGCAAAATCAGCAAGAAGGAAAAGCGCGCGCAGCACGCTGCCGACTCGGCCAAGCGCACCGAGCGGCTCTTTGGCCTGCACCTCACCCGGCCCGAAAAGGCGGGCATGCTGGCCCTTATTCCGAGCGGCGGGCAGATTTATAATAAGAAGTACTGGAAGCTGCCCATCGTGTATGGTATGGTGGGCGGGCTAGGGTACTGGGTATGGTTTCAGCAGCATTATTATTCCGAATATAAGAGTGCCTACCAGGCGGGCCAGAAACCCGAAAATTCGGGCAAGGCTCCCGCGGCTTATCTAAATTCGACCGACTACCCCACTGCCAGTAAGGAAACTTCGCTCAACAACGTTTACAATAACCTCACTGGCTACCGCAGCTACCGCGATTTGGCGGTGCTTATCAGCGCGCTAGGGTACTCTTTGACCATTCTGGACGCGGTAGTGGATGCGCATCTGCACGACTTCGACGTGAGCGACAACCTCTCCATGAACTGCCGCCCTACCTTATTGCTCGTGCCCGGCCAGCTAGCCCCCGCCGGTGGTCTGGCCCTCACGCTGCGGGTGAAATAACTGACTTTCCTTCCGAATGAAAATTCTGCTTATCGGCTATGGCAAAATGGGCCAGACGATAGCCGGGCTAGCCGCCGGCCGGGGCCACGAAATCGTGGGCATTGTCGACCATCAGACGTCGAGCCAGCGCATCGAAGACTTCACGCCTGGCCAAGTTGATGTGGCCATCGAGTTTACCCACCCTGAAGCGGCTTTTGCCAATGTGGCGGCCTGCCTGCGCCAGGGCCTGCCGGTGGTGTGCGGCTCTACGGGCTGGCTGCACCACTTTGAGGAGGCTAGCCAGCTGACCAAGGAAACGAACGGCGCACTGTTCTATGCCTCCAACTATAGTGTGGGGGTAAACCTATTTTTTCACTTCAACGAGTACATCGCGGCCAAGATGAACCAGTTTGCGGCTGGCTACGATGTGCAGATGACTGAAATTCACCACATCCACAAAGTAGACCAGCCCAGCGGCACCGCCCTCACGGCGGCCGAGGGCATCCTGGCCAATTTCCCGGCCAAGACCACCTGGCGCAACGCCCCCGCCCAGGCCCCGCACGAGCTGGCGGTGCTGAGCGAGCGGCGCGGCGAGGTGGTGGGCACCCACGAGGTGCGCTACGTATCGAGCGCCGACACCATTGAGCTGCGCCACGAGGCCCACTCGCGCGAAGGCTTTGCGCTAGGGGCGCTCTTGGCGGCCGAGTGGCTGCCCGGCCGCCACGGCGTGTTTGGCATGAAGGAGCTGCTGGGCCTGTAAAGCCGCGGGGCACTTCGCGTTATCGTTGTTTCTTTGCCGAATATTCTCTTGGGGAGCTAGGGCTCCCGCTCCCATTTCATGCTTTTTCGTAAAACCGACCCGACTGCTCCGCCCAAGCCGCCCAAAGGCAAAGGCCGCGAGTGGTTCGACTCGCTGCTGTTTGCCGTTATCGCGGCCACGCTCATTCGCTGGGCCACGTTTGAGGCCTACGTTATCCCGTCGCCGAGCATGGAACACTCGCTGCTGGTAGGCGACTACCTGTTTGTGAGCAAGCTGCACTACGGCCCTATTACGCCCCAAACGCCGCTGCAGGTGCCCCTTACGCACCAAACGGTGCCCATTCTGAACGTTAAGAGCTACTCTGACGCCATTCAGCTGCCCACCTACCGGCTGCCGGGCTTCAGCTCGATTAAGCGCAACGACGTGGTGGTATTTCACGTGCCGCACGAGCAGCAGTACCCGGCCGACCTGCGCACCAACTACATCAAGCGGTGCATTGCCATTGCCGGCGACACGCTGGAGCTGCGCAATGGCCAGGTATTTCTGAATGGTAAGCCCGGCGCCATCGCGGGCTCGCCCCAAACCACCTACTTTATGGAGGTAGAAACGCCCAACGACGAGGTGCGTCAGGCGCTGCACGACCAAGGCGTGGTGGAATACGAGCAATTGGAAGATGGCATTCCGGCGGCCGGCACCAACCCCGAAACAGGTAAGGTGGGCTACTTCATCAGCTGCCCGGCCACTGTGGCCGCGTACTTCCGCAAGCAGCCCTACGTGAAGTCCTTGACGGTGACGGCCCCTAGCGTGCAGCTCTTCCCCGACGTGGCCGATTTCCACGTATCGGACGCTATGAGCGCGGTGCAACGCAAGTGGCAGCTCGACAACTACGGCCCGCTGCCGGTACCCAAGAAGGGGCAGACGATTGCACTCTCGCCGGCCAACGCGGCCATTTACTACAAAATCGTGAGCCAGTACGAGCACAACCCGGGCATTACCTGGGGTACCGATGGCATGATTCAGCAGAATGGCAAGCCCCTGACCAGCTATACCATCAAGCAGAACTACTACTTTATGATGGGCGACAACCGCCACAACTCCGAAGACTCCCGCTTCTGGGGCTTCGTGCCCGAAGACCATGTGGTGGGCAAGGCCGTGCTTATCTGGCTCTCACTAGACCCCTTCGGCAATGCGGCGCACAAGGTGCGCTGGGGCCGGCTGTTTCACACCATCGACTAATCTTAGCTCGAGCATATAGCAGGGCCCCCGGCGGAATCATTCGGCCGGGGGCCCTTGTTCATATGGGTGAAATCTAGTAGCTTGCGCTCAACTAGTTTCGCCTACCGTATATGGACCAAAAAGTGCTTGTACTCAATGGCGACTACACCGCCATTACCTTATGCAGCGTGCAAAAGGCTTTCGTATTGTTGTTTCTGGATAAAGCGGAAATGGTGGCGAAGTCGGACCAGGGCGTGCTGCGAACTATCTCGCAGGCTTTCCCCAAGCCCAGCATCATCCGGCTGGCGCGCTACGTGCGCGTGCCCTACAAAGGCATCGCGCTCAGCCGCCACAATATCTTCAAGCGCGACCAGTACGAGTGCCAGTACTGCGGCTCGACCAAGAACCTGACGCTCGACCACGTCATGCCGCGCTCGCGCGGCGGCGACTCGGGCTGGACCAACCTCGTGGCCGCCTGCTCGCGCTGCAACCACGCGAAGGGCCAGCGCACGCCCGCCGAGGCCAACATGCCTTTGCGCACGCAGCCAAAAAAACCAACCCTAGCAGGCTTTCTGAAACTCTCGGCCGGCACCCTCGACCAGAACTGGCACGCTTACCTGGGCTAGCGCTACGCTATAAAACAAAAAGCTCCCGGCTGGCCAGCCGGGAGCTTTTTGCTGAAGGAAAGCACTACTACCTAGTAGGCGCTGCGATTGCGCGAGTCGTCGCGCTCGGTGGCGTAGGCATCTTCGTTGTAGTCTTCGGGGACATCCTGCCCACCCACAAAGCGCAGAATGTCGCGGTTGAGGCGGTCTTTG
Source organism: Hymenobacter sp. BT559 (assembly GCF_017571525.1). Taxonomy (GTDB): domain Bacteria; phylum Bacteroidota; class Bacteroidia; order Cytophagales; family Hymenobacteraceae; genus Hymenobacter; species Hymenobacter ginsengisoli. The sequence continues at coordinate 414,116 of NZ_JAGETY010000002.1, forward strand.
GCGGTCACGTTCAGGCCGTGAGGCTCGCCGTCGTACACCCGCAGCAGGGCATTGGGCACCAGCTTCACAGCTTGCTGGGCGCTGTTTTCCAGCGGCACGGTTTTATCCGACGAGCCGTGGATGAAGAGCGTCGGCACCTTAATGGTAGCCAAGTCCTGGCGGAAATCGGTTTCGCTCCAGGCTTTTACGCAGGCCGTAGTGGCACGGGGCGACGCCATCATGGCCAGGTTCAGGTTCCAGTCGAGCGAAGCTTGGCTTATAGGCTTGGTCACGACTCCTACGCCGTAGAACTTCTTGAAGAAAGTAGCTAGGAAATCGGGACGGTCTTTGCCCAGGTTCTCGATAATATCGTCGAAAACCGACTTATCAACGCCGTTGGGGTTGTTGTCGGTCTTGAGCAAGTAAGGCGTTACGGCGCTCACAAAAATTGCGTTTTTGACGCGGGCGCCGTTGTGGCGGCTCATATAGCGCGCTACTTCGCCGCCACCCATCGAGAAACCCACTAGGGTCACGTTTTGCAGGTTTAGCGTGTCAAGCACTGCTTTGAGGTCGTCGGCAAGGGTATCGTAGTCGTAGCCATCCCAGGGCTTAGACGACTGGCCGAAGCCGCGGCGGTCGTAGGCCACTACGCGCTTACCGTGCAGGGGCAGCTCAGCCAGCTGATATTCCCAGGAAGCGGCGCTCAGCGGCCAGCCGTGGATGAGCACAATGGGGTCGCCCTGGCCGTAGTCGCAGTAATGCACTTCAATATCGCGGCCTTGGGCATCTTTGCCCACTTTGAGGAGGTTCATAAAAAGGAAAAGGAAAAATGGGGAATGAGAGACTTCTACAGGAGTTACGCATAGCTCGTCGGTAAGGATTACGCAGGCTGAAATTTTACTACCAAGGCCGGTAGCTAGCTGACATCCAAGGCGCCCCACAAGTACTTTACCAGTAGCCGAATAGCAGCCCACAACCCATTACCACCATTTTTGCGCGTCTTTTGCAGCATGAAATGCTTTTCGTACGCCTGGCTGGGGCTGCTTGGCCTGGCGGCCTGCAACACCCAACCCACTTCTACCACCACCGCCACCGGGCCCGGCGCCGCTAGCCCACCCGCGACGCTGGTTAGTTCGCCGGGCACGGCTTACCATGTGTACCGCGCGCTGCTGCCCGGCCAGACCGATAGCATTACGCTGCACCTGGTAGCGGCTCCGCGCAGCTTCGATGCCACGGGCACCACGGGCCACTTTGGCAGCTACTACGGCCTCGATGGCCACCCCTACACCCTACAGGGCCAGCCCAGCTTGGCCCCTGATAGCGTGGTGCTGTTTGAAACGAGCCCTGAGAAGGCCATTGACCCCAACGGCCCTACCCTGTACTGGCGCCTGCGCCGCCAGCCCGGCCGGGGCGACCTGGCCGGCACCGTGGGCGGGCAGCCCGCGCACCTGCGGCTGGTGCAGCCCACGGCCGGCGCGCTCACGTTTGCGGTGCGCTACTTTGCCGACTCGGCAGCCGCGTTTCCCCAAGAGCCCAAGTCGCCGCGTGGGCACATTAGCTTGCAGGCCCTGGTGCCTACGGGCGGCGACGCAGCCATGCGCGAGCGCCTGACCGACAATATATTAGTAGGCCTGCGCGGCGATACCCTCGACGGCCTGCCGCCCGTGACCCTTACGGCGCTTTATAAGCAGCAGCGCCAGCAGTTTTTCAAAGAGTACCGCGAAGATGCCGCCGATACCCGCCCGGCCACGGCCGACACTACGGGCATCGGGGCCTACGCGCCCGGCCTCAACTACGAGGACCAGACAAATACCTACGTGCTCTACCGCCAGACCGACTTGCTGAGCCTGGGGTTTTTCCACTACAACTACAGCGGCGGGGCACACGGCGCCTACGGCACCACCGGGGCTAGCTACGACCTGCGCACCGGTCGGCGCCTGCGCTATGATGACATTTTTCGGCCCGAAGCGGCGCAGCAGCTACCGGCCCTGCTAGGCCAGGCCGTGCGCCCGCTGGTGGGCCTGGCCGCCGATGACCCGCTTGACAAGCAGCTGTTTGTGAAGAAAATGCCCCTGACGCACAACGTGTACCTGACTACTGGCGGCGCGGTGTTCATTTATCAGCCCTACGAAATAGCCTCCTACGCCCAGGGCGAGATACGGGTATTTTTGCCCCTGGCGGCCATTCGGCCGCTGCTGCGCGACGGACTGCCGCTGCCGGGCAGTAGCGTGGTAGCTCGCCAGGAGTAGGCTGCTTTCTTTGTGCCCACGTCGCTCGTTTTGCCTATCAGTATGCCTAGCCCCACGCCGCACCTGGCCGAAGCCTTCCGCTTGTTTGACGCTGCCAACAGCGAAGACCCCAACCTCGAACCCAACGAGGCGGGCGAGCTGGTGCCCAAGGAAGTGCTCTATGCCCAGCGCATGACGGCCTGCCTGGACCGCGTGGCGCCCAACGCGCCCGAGGCCGTGCAGCTGGCCGCCCGCTGCCAGCACATCCGGCGCTGGAGCATTCCACGCACCGACTTCCCGATGACGCGCCCCGGCTACCACCAGTGGCGCAATACGCTCAAGAAGTATCATGCCGAGCTGGCCGGCCAGCTGCTCGCTCAGGCCGGCTACGCGCCCGACCTGATAACCCGGGTGCAGGAGCTGGTGCAAAAGCTGCGCCTCAAGGACGACCCCGAGGTGCAGCTGCTCGAAGACGTTATCTGCCTCGTATTTCTGGAGTATTATTTCCTGCCCTTTGCGGCCCAGCACCCCGAGGAAAAGGTGATTGAAATCGTGCAGAAAACCTGGCCCAAGATGACCGAGCGCGGCCACGCGCTAGCCCTACAGCTGCCCTTCACGCCCGCGGCGCTGGCATTGGTCAGCAAGGCCCTAGCGGGGAAGTAACGAGCAAAGCAGCACTTACCCTAACCCTATTTCCCAGCCCACGCCTACTACGTCGCCGATGAAGATAATGGCTGGGTATGTGATGCCCGCCGCGGCCACCAGTGCCGGCAATTCCTTCACGCGGCCTGCTACCACTTTGCGCTGCTGCAGCGAAGCGTGCATCACCACGGCGGCGGGCGTGTCGCCGCGGCCTTCCTGCTCATAGGTGGCTACAATCTCGGGCAGCTTTTTCAGGCCCATGTAAATGACCACCGTCGAGTTGCTTTGCATAGCTAGGCGCAGGTCGGCCGAGAGCGTGCCGTCTTTTTTGGTACCGGTGAGCACCCAGATGCCTTCGCTCACCTGCCGGTGCGTGAGCGGAATATCCTCAAATCCCACCGCCTGCATACTCGAAATGCCCGGCACATAGTGCGCCGCAATGCCGTGGCTGCGTGCAAATAGCATCTCCTCGAAGCCCCGACCGAAGATGAACGGGTCGCCCCCTTTCAGGCGAATTACGCGGCCCCTGGCTAGGGCCTTCTCGCGAATTAGCTCGTGGATAACTTCCTGGGGCGTGTACTCGCCATAGGGCTTTTTGCCTACGTAAATGCATTCGCAGGCGGCGGGGGCTAGCGCCAGCAGCTCCTGGTTGGCGAGGTTATCGTAGAGAATCACATCGGCCGTATGCAGAATGCGATAGGCTTTCAGGGTCAACAGCTCGGGGTCACCGGGGCCGGCGCCTACTACATATAGTTCGGGAGTGAGAGGCAAATGAGCCATAAGCAAAGTGGAATCGCACGTAGGATTAGCTGCAACCATTCTATAGCCCCTATTTTAAGAGGGCTACTTACGACAAATTAAATAGATTCGCCAAAAGACACCCTATTTCCAAAGGGGGTATTTCAAAATAATATCATTTATTTTGAAATACCCCCTTTGGAAATAGGGTGTCTTTTGCATAAGTTTGCCGTATAAGCTTCGTAGTGCCTTCCAACTGAAGGGGCTCTTTAGCCGAAAACACCTTCTAAAGGTCTACCTACCCCTCTTTCCCACCCCCTCGATTTTGCCAAGTCATTTTCTACATCTACCTCACTGGTTAGTATGGCACCGCAGGGAAAACCAACCGTCGTTGTTATCGGCAATGGCATGGTCGGCTACAAATTTTGCGAGAAGCTTCTCGCCAAGTCGACCGCTTTTAACCTCGTAGTTTTCGGCGAAGAGCCCCGCGTGGCCTACGACCGCGTGCACCTAAGCGAGTACTTCGGCGGCAAAACCGCCGACGACCTGCTAATGGCCCCTAAGCAGTGGTACCATGACAATGGTATTGTGCTGCATCTGGGCGATGCTGTGCAGGAAATCGACCGGGCCAGCCACACGGTGCACGCCCGCAGCGGCCTCGTCCAGCCCTATGACTACCTGGTGCTGGCCACTGGCTCGTCGGCCTTCGTGCCCGATGTGCCGGGCGTGGAGAAAAAAGGCGTGATGGTATACCGCACCATCGAGGACCTCGACGAGATAAAGGCCTACGCGGCCACCGCCCGCAGTGGCGCCGTGCTCGGCGGCGGCCTGCTAGGCCTCGAAGCTGCCAAAGCCCTGCTCGACCTCGGCGTGGCCGATGCCCACGTGGTGGAGTTTGCCCCGCGCCTCATGCCCAGGCAGATAGATGCGGCCGGCAGCGCCATGCTGCAAGCCAAGCTAGAGGCGCTAGGCCTGAAAATTCACCTCAGCAAAGCCACCTCACACATCGGCGGCGAAGGGAAGATTGACGCGCTGCACTTCGGCGACGGCTCCATCCTGGAAGTAGATATGCTGGTGATTTCGGCCGGCATCCGGCCGCGCGACGAGCTAGCCAAGCTAGCCGGCCTGGAAGTGGGCATGCGCGGCGGCATCGTGGTAAACGATGAGATGCGCACCTCCGACCCCAGCATCTTCGCCATCGGCGAATGCGCGCTGCACAGCGGCATGATTTACGGCCTCGTGGCGCCCGGCTACGACATGGCCGAGGTAGTGGTGAGCCAGTTGCAGCAGGGCGCCCGCGCCTTCACCGGCTATGACATGAGCAGCAAGCTCAAGCTCATCGGGGTGGATGTGGCTAGCTTCGGCGACCCGTTTATTGCCGAGCCGCACAGCCGCAGCATCGTGTTTGAGGACGCGCACAGCGGTGTGTACAAGCGCATCAACATCAGCCCCGACGGCAAGTATCTACTTGGCGGCGTGCTCATTGGCGATGCCGAGGCCTACAACATGCTGCTGCAGACGGTTAACAACAAAATCGTCCTGCCGCCGCACCCCGAAGACCTTATCCTAGGCGCGCGCGGCGGCGAGGCTAGCGAAGGCGCTGGCGTGATGAGCCTGCCCGACGAGGCGCTGGTGTGCTCGTGCGAGGCCGTGACCAAGGGCATGATTTGCGATGCTGTGACCGAGCTAGGCGCCACCAGCGTGGATGCCATGAAGAAGTGCAACAAAGCCGGCACTGGCTGCGGCGGCTGCGTGCCGATGGTAAAGGACCTCATCAACGGCACGCTCACGGCCCAGGGCGCCTATATCAAAAATGTACTCTGCGAGCACTTTGACTACTCGCGTCAGGAGCTGTTTGACCTGTTGAAAATCAATGACATTCGTAGCTACGGCGCGGCGCTCGACCACTTCGGCACCGGCGACGGCTGCGAGGTGTGCAAGCCGGCCGTGGGCAGCATCTTGTCGGGCCTCTGGAATGAGTTGATTGTCAAGCAAAGCCCCATCCAAGATACCAATGACCGCTACCTGGCTAACATCCAGAAGGGCGGCAGCTACTCGGTGGTGCCGCGCATGGCCGGCGGCGAGGTGTCGCCCCAGCAGCTGATGGCCATTGGCCGCATCGCAGATAAGTACAGCTTATACACCAAGATTACGGGCGGCCAGCGCATCGATATGTTTGGGGCGCACGTGAGCGACCTACCCGATATCTGGGAAGAGCTGATTGCTGAAGGCTTCGAAAGCGGCCACGCCTACGGCAAAAGTCTGCGCACCGTGAAAAGCTGCGTAGGCAGCACTTGGTGCCGCTTCGGTCTGCACGACAGTGTGAGCTTCGCTATTGAAATTGAAAACCGCTACAAAGGCATCCGCTCACCCCACAAGCTAAAGAGCGGCGTGAGCGGATGCGTGCGCGAATGCGCTGAAGCCCAAGCCAAAGACTTCGGCATAATCGCCACCGAAAAAGGCTGGAACCTGTACGTGTGCGGCAATGGCGGCGCCAAGCCCCAGCACGCCCAGCTGCTAGCTAGCGACATAGACAAGGAAACACTCATCACCTACCTCGACCGCTTCCTGATGTTCTACATCAAGACGGCCGACCCGCTGATGCGCACCGCTACTTGGCTCAACAAGCTCGACGGCGGCATGGCCTACCTCAAAAACGTGATTATCAACGACAGCCTCGGCATCTGCGCCGACCTGGAGGCCGAAATCGCGCTGCTCATCAAAAACTACCATTGCGAGTGGAAAGAGGTGGTCGAAAACCCGGAGCTGCGCAAGCAATTCACGCACTTCGTGAATGCGCCCCAGGTGAAAGACCCCACCATGGAATTTGCCGAAGTGCGCGGGCAGAAGATGTCGAAAGCCTGGTAGCCAGCCAGTAGCGCGCGGCCCCCGCTTCGCGTCACACCTCTAGTAATCTTTATTAATCAGCTTCTTATGGAAACTCTGACCGAAGTTACCTGGCTACCCGTGTGCCAGACCTCCGACGTGCCCGCCGACGGCGGGGCCTGTGCCCTGGTAGCAGGTGAGCAAGTGGCCATTTTCAATTTTGCCCGGCGCGGCGAGTGGTACGCCACCCAAAACCTGTGCCCCCACAAGCAGCAGATGATACTGGCTAGGGGTATGATTGGTAGCACTGGCGAGGCCTGCGAGCCCAAGGTGGCTTGCCCCTACCACAAGCGCACCTTCTCGCTGCTCACCGGCGAGTGCCTGAATGCCGATGAGTGCGCCATCCAGACCTACCCCGTTAGAATAGAGAACGATACAGTATATATCGGATGGGCCTAATGTAGCGCGGACTTTCAGTCCGCCCGTCGAACAACTCTAACGATTTCGCTTGCGGACTAAAAGTCCGCGCTACTTCTAGAACCACCATATGGACGCTACCACTACCGCTCAGCAGCCGCTGACCCGGCTCAATATCTTCGCTGGCAAAGGCGTGCAGATGCGCACGTTTCACCTCACGTGGCTCACGTTTTTCTTCTGCTTTTTTGGGTGGTTTGGTATTGCGCCGCTCATGCCGCTGGTGCGCGAGCAGCTGCACCTCGATAAAGGGCAGGTGGGCAACATCGTGATTGCCTCGGTGTCGGCTACCATCCTGGCGCGCCTACTCATGGGCAAGCTTTGTGACACCATCGGGCCCCGGCTAGCCTATACCTTGCTGCTGGCAGTGGGCGCTATTCCGGTCATGCTTATCGGGCTGAGCAACAGCTACCAGAGCTTCCTGCTATTCCGGCTAGCCATCGGCATCATTGGCGCCTCGTTCGTCATCACGCAGTTTCACACCTCGATGATGTTCGCGCCTAACATTGTGGGCACGGCCAACGCGGTGGCCGGCGGCTGGGGCAACCTCGGCGGCGGCATTGCCAATATGGTGATGCCCTTGGTAGCCGCTACGTTCGTGAGCCTGGGCTACGTAGACAAGGCCAACTCATGGCGGCTAGCCATGGTCGTGCCCGGCGTTATTCTGCTGGTAATGGCCGTGTTGTACTACAAGTACACAGAGGACACGCCGCGCGGCAACTACGCCAACATCCAGCGCGACACCACAACTCAGAAAAAAGGCACCTTCCTGCTAGCCCTGCGCGACTACCGCACCTGGCTGCTAGCGCTGGCCTACGGCGCCTGCTTCGGCATCGAAATCACGATTGATAACGTGGCGGCGGTGTATTTCGTCGACCACTTCGGGGCCACGCTCGTGGCGGCGGGGATGCTAGCCGGCATCTTCGGCTTCATGAATATCTTCGCTAGGGGCCTGGGCGGCATCGTGGCCGACCGCACCGGCCGCGCCTACGGCATCAAAGGCAAATGGTTGCTGCTGAGCAGTTTTCTCGTACTCGAAGGCATCGGCATTGCGTTCTTTTCGCTCGCCCCCAGCCTCCTGCTGGCCATCGTGTCGATGCTGGTATTTGCCCTGTTTTTGAAAATGGCCAATGGCTGCACCTACTCCATCGTGCCGTTTGTGAACAAGCAGGCCATCGGCAGCGTGAGCGGCGTTGTGGGCGCGGGTGGCAATCTCGGCGCCATGCTGGTCGGCTTCCTTTTCAAGTCCAAGGAAATCAGCTACAGCACGGCATTTCTCTACATCGGCTTTGGCGTGGCGACCATCGGCGCCCTGGTGCTATTGGTGCGCTTGGTGGTAAAAGAAACGGGCGAGGCGCCGGCCGAAGCGCCGCTAGCCCTGGCTGGGGCTTAGGGCTCAAAGAGAAAAGACTGTTATGCTTCTCTACGCTCTGCATAACAGACACTTAATACAAATCGCTATTACCTGTAAAGGCCAGGACGCTCTTTTATAAACCACCAATTTGCCTGTTATGCCTACCTCCTCGTCCGCCTCTCCGTCCATCTGTTGCTACTGCGGGGTAGGCTGCGGGGTGCTGGTGCAGCCAGAGAAAAATGGCGACGTGACCGTAGTCGGCAACCCCGATTATCCGGTCAACCGGGGGGCGCTGTGCAGCAAAGGGCTGAATCTGCAATACACTGTCAACGACCGCTCGGACCGGCTGCTGTACCCGCAGATGCGCTACAGCAAAAACCACCCCTTGCAGCGCGTGAGTTGGGACGAGGCCCTAGCCCGCACCGCGGCCGTTTTCAAGACCTTTATCGACCAATACGGGCCGGACTCGGTGGCTTTTTACGCCTCGGGACAGTGCCTTACCGAGGAATATTATGTGCTTAACAAGCTAATGAAGGGCTTTATTGGCAGCAACAACCTCGATACCAACTCGCGCCTGTGCATGAGCAGCGCGGTAGTAGGCTACAAACTAGCGCTCGGCGAAGACAGCGTACCCGTGTGCTACGACGACATTGAGCTAGCCGACTGTCTGCTGGTGGCCGGCGCCAACCCCGCCTGGTGCCACCCCATTTTGTGGCGCCGCGTGGAAGCCCACAAAGCCGCCAACCCCGCCACCAAAATCATCGTCATCGACCCGCGCGCCACCGACTCTACCGCGCTGGCCGACTTGCACTTGCAGCTCATCCCTGGCACCGATGTAGTGCTGCTGCAAGCCCTGGCTAGGGTGCTAATTGAGAACGGCGATATCGACCTGGCCTTTATTGAGCAGCACGCCGAGGGCTTCGAGGCCTACCGTGATATTGTGCTGGCGCGCCCCCTAGCCGAATTGGCGCAGCAGTGCGGCGTGCCCGAAGCGGACATTCGGCTAGCCGCCAGCTACCTCGGCAGCGCCAAGGCCTTCCTCTCAATGTGGACCATGGGCCTGAACCAGAGCGCCGTAGGCGTCGATAAAAACCTGGCGCTGCTCAACCTGCACCTCATCACGGGCCAGATTGGCAAGCCCGGCGCGGGGCCCCTCTCGCTCACTGGCCAGCCCAATGCCATGGGCGGCCGCGAGGTGGGCGGCCTTAGCAACCTGCTGCCGGCCCACCGCAACCTGGCCAGCCCCGCGCACCGCGCCGAGGTGCAGCAGTACTGGGGCAGCGGGCCGCTAGCCGCCACGCCCGGCTACACGGCCACCGAAATGTTTGAGGCCCTAGAAGATGGCCGCCTCAAAGCCATCTGGATACTGTGCACCAACCCGCTCACCAGTCTGCCCAACGCGCGCCAGGCCGAGGCGGCCCTAGCCAAGGCCAAATTTGTGGTGGTGCAGGAAATCAGCAACAAGCCCGAAACGCTGGCCTACGCCGATGTCATTCTGCCCGCCGCCGCCTGGGCCGAAAAGGAAGGCACCATGACCAACTCGGAGCGCCGCATCAACCACCTAGCGAAGGTGGTAGCCGCGCCCGGCGAGGCCCTGCCCGATGCCGAAATCATCTGCCGCTTTGCACGCGCCATGGGCTTTCCGGGATTTGACTACCCTAGCCCAGCGGCTATCTATGAGGAACACGCGCGCCTCACGGCCGGCACCACGCTCGATATTTCGGGGTTGACATACAGTATTTTGAAAGAACGTGGCTCGGTGCAGTGGCCGTACCGGGCTAGCCAGGCAGCACCCGATACAGCCCGGCTTTTTACCGACCAGCAGTTTTACACGCCCTCGCGCCGGGCCATCATTCACCCGGTGCAAGCCGCTTTCCGTAGCGAGGCGACGGATGCCGAGTTTCCTTTCATCCTCACCACCGGCCGCATCCGCGACCAGTGGCACACGATGACCAAAACGGGCAAAGTCAGCAAGCTCAACCAGCACAGCCCGCAGGCGTTTGCGGAGCTGCACCCGCACGATGCAGCGGCGCTGGGCGTGGCCGAAGGCGACCTCGTAACGGTGACCTCGCGCCGTGGCGAAGTGCGCGCGGCGGCGCGGCTCTCGGCGGGTCTGCGGCCGGGCGTGGTGTTTTTGCCTATGCACTGGGGCAAGCAGCTCGGCTCCGATTTAAATCGGGCTAATAATGTAACCTCCGGCGCGCTCGACCCGATTTCGAAGGAGCCCGATTTGAAGTTTTGCGCGGTGCAGGTGGTGAAGTACGCCAAGCCCCGGCAGCGCATCGTCATCATCGGGGCCGGCGCGGGCGCGCACGGCTTCGTGCGGTCGTATCGCGAAGGCAATCAAGAAGATGAACTCATCATCTTCAGTAAGGAAGACCAGCCCTTTTACAACCGCGTGATGCTGCCCGATTACATCAGCGGCCACCAAAGCTGGGCGCAGCTGGTCAAGATGCAGGACCACGAGGAGCCGGCCCACGCCATAGCCCTGCGGCGCGGCGTACACGTGACGGCGATAAACCGCGCCGAGCGCTACGTGGTCGATTCGCTAGGTCAGCGCACCAGCTACGACATCCTCATCATGGCTACTGGCAGCCGGGCGGCGGTACCGCGCGGCGTGCCCACGCTGCCCGGCATCTTCACGATGCGTAGCCGCACCGATGCCGACGACTTTAAGCGCCACTTGCCCGAACAAGCTCATGTAGTGATAGTAGGCGGCGGCCTGCTAGGCCTCGAAATGGCTGCTTCGTTGCGCGAAGTGGGCACGCGGGTCACCATTATCCAGCGCATTTCGCGCTTTCTCGACCGGCAGCTCGATGCGCTGGGTAGCCAGCTTTTGCAAGAAGAAATGGTGGACCAAGGCTGTGACCTCTACTTCAACGACGAGGTGGAGCTGTACTACGGCCGCGCCCGCCTCACCGGCGTGGGCCTCAAAAGTGGCCGCCGCCTCGACTGCGACGCGCTTATTCTAGCCATTGGCACGGTGCCCAACATCGAGCTGGCGCGCGAGAGCGGGCTAGCCTGCCAGCGCGGCGTGGTAGTCGATGCCCACCTGCAAACCAGCGACCCTCACGTATTTGCGCTGGGCGAAATCGCGGAATTTAAGGGCACGCTCTACGGCATTACGGCGGCGGCCGAGCAACAGGCCGCCATACTGGCCCGCTACCTCAGCGGCGATGTGGCTAGCCAGTATCGCGGCAGCACATTCATGAATATCATCAAGATTCACGGCTTCGACCTATGCAGCATCGGCCTGCCCGAGTGCCCCAACCCAGTTGATTACGAAGAGATTGTCTTTATCGACAAAGCCAAGCGCTACTACAAGAAGTGCATCATTCACCAAGACCGGCTGGTGGGCGCCATCCTAATCGGCGATAAAAACGAGTTTCAGGAATACCGCGACCTAATTGCTAATCGCACCGAGCTGAGCGACAAGCGCCTCCAGCTACTACGCAGCGGCGGCCACGCCACGCCCGTGCTCGGCAAGCTGGTGTGCAGCTGCAATAACGTAGGCGCCGACAACCTGCGCCAGGCCATCGCCAGCGGCTGCGGCTCGCTCAAAGAGCTGTGCGCCAGCACTGGCGCGGGCACTGGCTGCGGCTCGTGCCGTCCCGAGGTGCAGCGCTTGCTGGAAGAAAGCCTGGTGGCCGTTGGCTAGCCCCGGTGCCTCACCTCGCTTAATTAAGACCTATACACTTTATGCCTGCTAGCCATCTCGTCAAAATAAATCTGCCCGGCGGCATCGTGTCGGCCGGCGATTTACTCACCATCCTGGAAGCGGCCGAGCACGCCCAGGTCGAGCAGGTGCAGTTTGGCAATCGGCAGCAGCTATTCTTTGCGGTGGGCGCCGCGTATCGGCGGGGGCTGCTGCATACGCTAGGCCAGGCCGGTATTCCGTGCGAGGTTGATGCTGACAAGTACCCGAATATCAGCAGCTCGTACGTGGTAGAAGAAGTATTTCACAACACGGCCTGGCTGCGTGAGGGTGTGTACCGCGACATTCTGGACCTCTTCGATTACCAGCCGCAGCTAAAAATAAACCTCATCGACCGGCACCAGACGTTCATTCCTTTCTTCACTGGCAACCTCAACTTCATTACCTCCGACACACCCAATTATTGGTACCTCTACCTGCGCTTCCCGCAAACCAACGCGGTGTATTGCTGGCCCAGCCTCGTTTATTCGGAAGATATTCCTGGCCTGAGCCGCGCCGTCGAATGGGCCATTTTTGCCAATAAAGACCAGTTTTACAACCAGTCCGCGGCCGATGGCGCGCTGCTGCACCGCCTGGTAAGCGCTAGTCAGCACTTTATTACGCAGCCTCTTACCACGCCGCTCAGCCTGCCCGACTTCACGCTGCCTTACTACGAGGGCTTCAACCGCTACGGTAGTAAGCTGTGGCTAGGCATCTATCGGCGCGACGAACAATTTTCGGTAGCTTTCCTCAAAGACGTGTGCCAGGTGTGCTTGCACACGCGCCTCGGCCAGCTCTGCACCACGCCCTGGAAATCGCTCATCATCAAAGGCATCGCCCTGGCCGACCGCCCGCACTGGGATGTCGTGTTGCGCCGCCACCGCATCAACGTGCGCCACGCTGCCAATGAACTAAACTGGCAGGTCGAAGACCACTGTGCCCACGGCCTAGCCCTGAAGCACGAGTTGGTGCGCCACTTCAACGAAGAAGACGTGCGCACCTTTCAGCTCTGCTTCGCTATCAAAACGCAGCCCAAAACCGGCCTATTTGGCTCTATAGTAGTACGTCGACACTTCGACAGCCTCACCCAAACCGGCCTGCACGCCGAGCAGTACGAAGTGCTGCACACCCGCGACTTCAACCCCAACAGCAAGGACTTCATTAGCTTCCGCAAAAAAGTAAGCCGCGAAAATCTATCGTGGTATCTCACCCAGCTCTGCGACCAGTTTTACGAGCAGCAGGCCACCGCTAGCCTGCCCGCCGCGCCGCTCGTTGAGGAGGCTAGCCTGCCTCCTAGTGAACTCAATCAGCCGCCGCTGTATCAGTGTTGCCGCTGCCTCACCGTCTACGATGCGGCTTATGGTGATGCTGCCCAAGGCGTTGCGCCGGGCACACCCTTCGCTAGCCTAACCACGTATGCCTGCCCTACCTGCGAGGCGCCGAAAGAGACTTTTGAGGCAATAGTCAGCCCTAGCATTCAACTAGCTTAATCCCGACGCTCTACTTACTTATTAAACTAGAACGTCATGCTGAGCTTGCCGAAGCATCTCTACCGCGCCGCTAGGGGTCGTAAATCCAACCAAGCGGTAGAGATGCTTCGGCAAGCTCAGCATGACGTTCTTTGGATAAATAATTTGCTGTCTAAGCTGATGCCAGATGCCCGACCAGAACCCGCTCTTCCCCGCCTTTCTCAAGCTTGAAAACCTGCGCGTGTTACTCGTGGGCGGCGGCAACGTGGGCCTGGAGAAGCTTACCGCCATCCTACGCAGCAGCCCGGACACCGCTGTTACGGTAGTCAGTATTAGCTTTTTGCCCGATTTGCGGGCCCTAGCGGCTAGCCACCCGCGCCTCCAACTCATCGAGCGCGGCTGGCTCGAAACCGACCTCGACGCCGCCGACATCGTCTTTGCTGCCACCGACGACCCGGCTTTGCACCGCCGCATCAAGGCCGCCGCCCGCGCGCGCCGCCTGCTCGTGAACGTGGCCGATACGCCCGACCTCTGCGACTTCTACCTCTCTTCAGTGGTACAGAAGGGTCAACTGAAAGTCGCTATTTCCACCAATGGCAAGTCGCCTACGGTGGCCAAGCGCGTGCGCGCCATGCTGGAGGAAGCCCTACCCGACGAACTCGATGAAGTGCTGCAGCAGATGACCGTCATTCGAAATAAGGTGGCCGGCGATTTCGCCGCCAAGGTCAAGTCGCTCAATGCCGTGACAGCCGAGTTAGCCGGCGGCAAGGCGTATGAGTCGCCGGCTACCAAGAAGTGGCGGCGCGTAGCTACTGGGTCGTTGCTGGCGGTTGGGGCGCTACTGGCTAGCAGGCTGTTTCGGCGGCCGGAGTAAAGGCTAGCGTTTAATACTGAAATATTTCCCCCAGTCGGGTACAAACCTCCAGCGCGGTTTCGGCTTCCAGCACCCCTAGCCGGCGCACCAGCCGCGTTTTATCCACCGACCGAATGTGGTCGAGGGCCACCTGCCCGGCTTTGCCCTGAAATTCGCAATCAACCCGCGACGGATACGCTCGCCGGCTGCTTGTGAGCGCCGCAATAATGACCGTACGTAGGTAGCGGTTCAATTCATCGGGCGAGATGACCACGCACGGCCGCATCTTGTTGATTTCGCTGCCCTGCGTGGGGTCCAGGTTCACTAGCCACACCTCGAAGCGCTGGGGCATGGCTACCACTGCCATTCGTCTTGCGAGCTATCGGCGAAGCCTTCCAGTAATTCGCCTTCCGGCTCTTGCCCGGCGGCTAGGGCGGCCTGCATCTGGGCATCCCAATCTTGCCGGGCGGGCTTGGCTACGGGCGTGATGAGCAAACCCTCAGGCGTCGGGCGCAGGTCTACTTCGCCGGCCAAGTGATATTGTTGCAGCAGCTTCTTCGGCAACACGATGCCTTGGGAGTTGCCGACGCGGATAAGACGAGTGTGCATAGCACGAATGTACAAACAAAGTAATTACATTCGTGCTATGCACATACATGCTACATCGACGGCAACCCTTTATTGATAGCGTCGAAATGCGTCTTTACGGCGTTGACTATACTATTAATATACCTTTCCTGCGAAACCTTGAAGTAGACTGGATGATAGGCATCTATGTAAAGTATGCCATTAGATACCCAGCTATCTACTGCATCTTGATTACTTTTTGATTCACTGGTGCCGAAGCGGCTAGTGAATGAATCGTCATTCTGAAAAAATTCGAGCGTACTCCAACCGATAACGACATTCGGTTGTATCAACTCAATTTGCTCGTGCAGAAGGTATTTATTCTGATTATATAATTCATTAAGTCTCTCCCAGGGAGTCTGGGTTTCCGCACCGCACTTCCCAACATTTATGAATGCAATGCTGTGAAGAGCATTGACAACTTCTTAATTTTCGGCTATTTCCGGCAGTTGTTCATACTCCACCAACCCATGTTGCAAGGAGTAGCTAACGTAGGCGGTGGTTCGCCAGGTCCGTGGCGAAGCGCGGCAAGCTTCCCAAGGGTCTTTTTTCAATTCTCCATTTGCTGACCATTCCATCCTGTCTCCAAGTTCATATGCCTCCTTGCCGATAAATAGCGGCCTAATGCTTTGCTTTTTCCACTGCTCCACATCCACTATTCCATCGGTAATGTAGCAGTCAAGCGGCGCTATCTTCTGAGCGCCTCTGATTCTTTGGTCGAGTTCTCGATGTTTCTGTTCGTAAGTCATGTTTATGTGTTTGTGAGTACGCTCGCAATCTAAGCAAAAGACACTGTATCACCTTGCTAAACCCACTGAAAATCCGTACCTTTGCGGCCCTGTCAAGGCGGCGGGTCGGGGGCTAGTGCTTCCGGAATCTACTTAAAATGCGCTCCGCCCTGGGTTCCGGTGTGGCGTTCAGTAGCTTAGGAACCTGCTATTACATGGCAGAATTGGTTGACGACTTCGACTGGGACAATGTTGGAGCAAGCGGCTTTGGCGGTAACTACAACGCCGAGCAGCGCGCCGAGCTGGAAAAGCTTTACGGCGACACCCTCACCACCGTACAGGAGGAAGAGGTAATTAAAGGCACCGTGGTGGGCATCACCGACCGCGATGTTATCCTGAATATCGGCTTCAAATCGGACGGCCTCGTGCCCCTGAGCGAATTCCGCGACCTGCCCGAGCTCAAAGTGGGCGACGAGGTTGACGTGTTCATCGAAGACCAGGAAGATGCCAACGGCCAGCTCATCCTGAGCCGCAAGAAGGCTAAAATCAAGCAGGCCTGGAACGCTATCTACGCGGCTCTGGAGAATGACACCGTGCTGGAAGGCGTGGTGAAGCGTCGCACCAAAGGCGGCCTCATCATGGAGATGGATGGCGTAGAAGCCTTCCTCCCCGGCTCGCAGATTGACGTGAAGCCCATCCGCGACTTCGACATCTATGTTGGTCGCCGCATGGAAGTGAAAGTGGTGAAAATCAATGCCGCTTTCGACAACGTAGTTGTATCGCACAAAGTCCTCATTGAGAAGGACCTCGAGCAGCAGCGCGAAGCCATCCTGAACAACCTCGAAAAAGGTCAGATTCTGGAAGGCAACATCAAGAACATGACCAACTTCGGCGTGTTCATCGACCTCGGCGGTGTCGATGGTCTGCTGCACATCACGGACATTTCGTGGGGCCGCATCGCTCACCCGAGCGAAGCACTGCAGCTCGACCAGAAACTCAACGTGGTTGTGCTCGACTTCGACGAAGCCAAAAAGCGTATTTCGCTGGGCTTGAAGCAGCTGACGCCTCACCCATGGGATTCGCTGCCGGCCGACCTCGGCCCCGGCTCGCGTGTTCAGGGCCGCATCGTGAACGTAGCCGACTACGGCGCGTTTATGGAAGTGGTACCGGGCGTTGAAGGCCTCATCCACGTGTCGGAAATGAGCTGGAGCCAGCACCTGCGCAACCCGCAGGACTTCATCAAGCAGGGCGACACGGTAGAGGCAGTAGTACTGACCCTCGACCGAGAAGACCGCAAGATGAGCCTGGGCATCAAGCAGTTGACCGAAGACCCGTGGACCCGTGGTGACTTCGCTGAGAAGTTTGCTGTAGGCACCAAGCACAGCGGCGCTGTGCGCAACCTGACCAACTTCGGCCTGTTCGTAGAACTGGAAGAAGGTGTAGACGGCCTCGTGCACGTTTCGGACCTGTCGTGGACCAAGAAAATTAAGCACCCTTCGGAGGTGGTTAAAGTTGGCGACAAGCTCGACGTAGTAGTACTGGAGCTTGACATGCCCGCTCGCCGCCTGGCCCTGGGTGTGAAGCAGCTGGAAGAAAACCCCTGGGATACCTTCCAGACGGTGTTCACCCCCGGCTCGGTACACAAGGCTACTATCACCGAGAAGTCGGACCGTGGCGCTGTACTCGAACTGCCGTACGGCATCGAGGGCTTCGCTTACCCCAAAGGCTTGGTGAAAGAGGATGGCTCGAACGCCGAGAACGGCGAGCAACTGGACTTCCGCGTTACGGAGTTCTCGAAAGATGACCGTCGCATCGTGCTCTCGCACACTGCCGTGTACAACAAAGAGGACGAAAGCAACCGCACCACCAACTCGAAGTTTGCGAAGAAGGCCCCCGCTGGCGGTGCTACCCAAGGCGAAGGCAAACTGAGCGACCTCAAGAAGCCCGCCGAGAAGAACACCCTCGGTGACCTCGACGCCCTGAGCGCGCTGCGCGACCAGCTTGCTGGTGCCGAGCGTCAGGCTGGCGAAGACAAGCTGCGCGCCCGTCAGGACACGCCGCTAGCTGGCAACTCGCCCGACAACGCCGAGATTCAGGGTTCGTAAGCTCTTAGAATTGCGTTAAAACAAGAAGCCCCGGCCGCAAGGTCGGGGCTTTTTTGTGCAATTTTTTCGGCAAACAGCTGGCTAGCCCCCTGCTGAACCTTGTACTAACTGAGAGACGGAATTAAATTTGTAATCGCCTTTCTCTCACCTGTTTATTTGATGAAGAAATTATACATTACGGGTTTATTCCTTTCATGGCTGCTGCTCAATGGCTTAGCGGCGGGCGCCCAAACCACGGTGAAGCGTGTGGTGCTCCAAGGCTTCTGGTGGGACTACTATAATGGTAATTATCCGTTTAAGTGGGCAGACTACCTGGCCGAGCTAGCCCCCCGCCTGAAGGCCATGGGCGTGGATGCCGTCTGGATTCCGCCCACGCCCAAGAACAAGAACGCTACCAACGACGTGGGCTACTCGCCTTTCGACCAGTACGACCTCGGCGACAAGTACCAAAAGGGGTCCGCGCGCACGCGCTTCGGCTCGAAGGATGAGTTTTTGCGCATGGTGGCCGTGCTGCACGCCAACGGCATCGAGGTGATTCAGGACGTGGTGCTGAACCATACCGACGGCGCGGGCACCAGCGACGGCTCGGCCGGCCAGGACCCCGAGCCGACCTATTCGATGCAGACGAATAGCGGCTATAAAACCTTCCGCTACAGCTCGTTTGGCACGCCGGTGCCCGAGGCGGGCGACAACGGCGCGGCCTACGCCGCCCGCCAGGGCCGCTGGCCGAAGAACTACGCCAACTTTCACCCCCAGCTAGGGCATAATACCAGCCAGGGAGACATGGCCGCACCGTATTTCGGCCCCGACTTCTGCTACGGCAACGACGGCGGCAATGATGGCTATGGGCCACTTAGCCCCAATTACTTAGCCCTTTACCCAGGGGCCTATAACCCCACGCAGAGCCAGGGCTACAGCCAGACCCAGGCCCGCAACTGGGTGGTATGGATGAAAAAGCAAACCGGCGTAGACGGTTTTCGCTGGGACGCGGTGAAGCACTTCAGTTACAACACCCAGCAGGACCTGAGCTACAACCTCAAGTACAACGCCGGCTGGGCAAGCGCGGGCGAGCGCATGTTTAACGTGGGCGAATTTGTGGGCGGTGCCTCGGATATGGACAACTACATCACGACGATGCAGGGCCAGAATGGCGGCTCCGACTTCCTGATGGGCACCTTCGACTTTAGCTTGCGCGGGGCCATTTATGGTATGGTGAGCGGCAATGGGGGCTACGACCTGGGCCAGATTCCGGGGCAGCAGCAGGGGCAGCGCGTGGCCTACTACAACGGCTCGAACACCTACGTGCACCGCACGGCGCCCTTCGTGAACAACCACGATACCTTCCGGCCGCAGCTCGATGCGAATGGCAACTACACGGGCTGGAACACCGGCGACGAATTAGCGGCCCACATCGACCCGTTTGACGTGCGCCTCTCGGCGGCCTATGCCATTGCGTTTGCCGTGGATGGCAATCCGCACATTTACTTCGAAGACCTGTTTAATATCGGCGGCACGAGCAAGCGCTACACGCACGTGCCCACCTCGACCGCCGACCTGCCCACCCGCGACGACCTCGTGAACCTGCTGTGGTGCCACCAGCACCTCAATTTCAAGGATGGCGCGTATAAAGTACCGTATACTTCACCCGACCACCTCGTGATTGAGCGCAGCACCAAGGCGCTCATCGGCATCAACGACAGCTACGATACCTGGCAGAACAACACCGTGCGCACCGATTTTGCGGTGGGCACGCGGCTGGTAGACTACTCGGGGGCCAATGGCTCGGATGTAAAAACGGTGTTTCAGGGCAACGATGGCAATGCCTACGTGAACGTAAACACGCCACCCTGCAACGGCACGGCCGCCTACGGCCGGCGCGGCTACTCGGTGTGGGCCCCCGAAGGCCAGGGCAGCAGCGCCTACGCCCCGGCCCGCGCCGCCACCACGAGCCAGGAATGGGAGATGGCCGACGACCTCGGCGACCGCAACTGCCAGAGCCTGGGCCAGGGCGGCCGCCTGCCCGACTACTCGACCAACCGCCGCTTGGTGGGTAAAATCTACGTGCAGGCGGGCCAGCCCGTCACCTACGAGCTCTATCCCGAGGCGAGCAGCAACACCAACAGCCTCACGGTGAGCCTGTATGACCTGCGCGGCAACCGCTTGGGCACGGCGAGCGGCACGGCCTCGGCCATTGGCACCTACACGCCCGCCAACACCGGCTGGCTGGCCCTGAAAGCACAGAACACCAGCGCCACCTACGCCGGCCAGCGCTGCTTCGTGAAAGCTACGTATACCGCGCCCGCCGCTGTAGACACGCGTAATGCCACCGCGCCGCTCAACACGGTGGCCATCTGGACCGGCAACGACGACAGCACCGACCCTAGCGACTGCCGCAACTGGGAAAACGGCGTGACGCCCACCGCCAGCACCGACGTGCTGGTGCCCGCTGGCGCCACGCTCATGCCCAGCCTGAGCACCGGCACCCTGGCCGCCCACGACCTCACCATCGAGGCCGGCGCTACCATTACCCTAGCGCCGGGCACCAGCCTGCGCGTGGCCGGCAATTTTGCTAACCAAGGCACGCTCAGCGGCACCGGCCAGGTGCTGTTTAATGGCAGCAGCGCGCAGTCGATTATCGGCAGCACGGCATTCTACAGCCTGCGCATTGCCAACGCGGCCGACGTGACGCTACTCAGCCCCATTGTGGTGAGCGATACACTGGCCCTGCGCGCCGGCCACCTGGTGGTTGATAACCAAGCCCTCACGCTAGGGGCCAACGCCACCATAACCGGGGCTAATGCCAGCAGCTACCTCATCACCCGCGACGACCCGGCCGGCCTGGGATACGTGCGGCGCTCGGTGCCGGCCACTGGCGTAGCCATCAGCTTCCCGGTGGGCACGGCCAGCAGCTACGCGCCCGCCACCTTAACTAATAGCGGCGCAACTGCTGATGTTAACGTACGCACCTTCAGCAGCTTGCTCGAGCACGGCACCAGCGGCGCGCCCTACGCCAATGCCAGCCGCTTTGTGAGCCGCGCCTGGGAAATATCGCCCCTAGCCAGCGGCGCCGTAGTCGATGTGACGCTGCAATGGCCGGCTTCGGCCGAAAATGCCAGCTTCCAACGGGCTAGCGCCAGCGTGTTCCACAACGATAACACCAGTACGGGCACCTGGACCGCACTGCCCGGCACCGGCCCCACCGGTTCCGACCCGTACCAGGTCACGGCTACGGGCGTGAGTAGCTTCTCGACGTTTGCGGTGGGTTCGACCGCGCCGCTGCCGGTGCAGCTTGTGCGTTTTGGCGCGCAGCGCACGGCCGCCTCGGCCGTAGCGGTGGGCTGGGCCACAGCATCGGAAGAAAATTGTGCGCAGTTTGAAATTGAGCGCTCGGTTGATGGCCGCCAGTTTCAGCGGGTAGGCACGGTGGCTTGCGCCGGCAGCCAGGGCCTGGCGCACAGCTACACCTTCCGCGACGATGCCGCCGCAGGGGCCTACTACTACCGATTGCGCCAGGTAGATGCCGACGGCCAAACGCAGTACAGCACCGTGGCTTACGTAAGCCAGTCGGCCGATACTGCCCTCGGCCTCAGCGCTTTCCCCAACCCTACCACGGGCACCGTGACGCTGCTAGGGCTGCCGGCCAGCGCCGCCGTTACCCTGAGCCTCACCAGCGCATTAGGGCAGCCCCTGCTGGCTACCAGCGTCGGTTCGCTACCCGCCGCTACTGCTGCCCTCAATGCAGCCCTGCGCACGTGCGCGCCCGGCGTATATGTGCTTACGGCTGAGGTCAATGGCCAGCGGCAGCACCTGAAAATCGTGAAGGAATAGCCTGCCGGCGGCAGAAAACTGCCGCTGGCCTTGGTCAAATCGCCGCTGCTCCGTACCTTTGCCCGCCCAAGCCGGTAACGTGACCGAGTGGCTAGGTAGAGGTCTGCAAAACCTCCTACGGCGGTTCGAATCCGCCCGTTACCTCTCAAAAAGCCCCTGCTGCTTCTCTGCGAAGCGCCAGGGGCTTTTTCGTGGCCCGGCAGCCTAACGCAGACCGCGTAAGTGGCGTACTGCCTACATTGCCGCACCGCTGGCCGGGCCGGCGCCTTATCCTTGTTTTGGCCATATGAAGATTATAGACCTCCGCACTATGCGCGGGCCGAGCTACTGGTCGGTAAAGCACTACCGCCTGATTGTATCTAAAGTTGATTTACAGGAGTTTGCTGGCGAGTGGAGCAATACCATTGAGGGCTTTGCCGAGCGCCTCACCGAGTTGCTGCCCGGCATAGGGCAGCCCCACGAGCAAGGCCGCCCTTCGAGCAAGCAGCTTGCCAAGCACCCACCCCTGACGCAGGAGCAGCTGGCCGATGGCGAGCCGCTAGGGCACGTTATTCAGCACGTGGCGCTGGAACTGCAGCGCCAGGCTGGTATGCCGGTATTCTGGGGCAAGAGCTACCCGGCCCGCGAAGATGGCGTTGAATACGTGGTGTTTGCTTATCAGGAAGAGCGCGCCGGGCGCTACGCAGCCGAGGCTGCCGTAGACTTGGTGGAAGCGCTTTGCAAAGGCGAGAGCTTCAGCCTCAAGCCCGTTATCGACGAGCTGCACGACATTCGGGAAGAGGAGTTTTTCGGGCCTAGCACCTGGAGCATCGTGGCCGAGGCGGCCTCGCGCAATATTCCCTACATTCAGCTGAAAAACAGCTCGATAATCCAGCTAGGGTACGGCGTGAATCAGCGCCGCATCTGGGCTACTACTACCAACCTCACCTCGCACGCGGGCGTGGAAGTGGCTGGCAATAAGAACCGCACCAAGGCCATGCTGGCCGATGGTGGCGTACCGGTGCCACGCGGCACCACTGTGTATTCGGAAGACGGCCTGCGCGATGCCATTGAGGAACTAGGCTTCCCCATCGTTACCAAGCCGCTCGACGGCAACCACGGCAAGGGCGCCACCATCCGCATTATGAGCTGGGAAGATGCTGTGGAGGGCCTCAAGGCCGCCAAAGAGTATTCGCGGGCCGTGATTGTGGAGCAGTACGTGGAGGGCGACGACCACCGCCTGCTGGTAGTAAATGGCAAGCTCATTGCGGCCGCCAAGCGCACCCCCGCCGCCGTGAAAGGCGACGGTGAGCACACCATTCAGCAGTTGATTGACGAAGTAAACAAGGACCCGCGCCGCGGCGTGGGCCACGAGAAAGTGCTTACGTCCATCAAGGCCGACCAGCACACGCTCGACATCCTGAAGAGCCGCGACCTGACCCTGGACTCAGTGCTGCCGGCTGGTGAAACGCTGTATCTCAAAAGCACGGCCAACATCAGCACCGGCGGCACAGCGACCGATGTCACCGACCTCATTCACCCCTACAACCTGCTGCTGGCCGAGCGCGTGGCGGGCATCGTGGGTCTCGATATCTGCGGCATCGACCTACTAACCAGCGACATTGCCATTCCGCTGAATGAAACGCGCGGCGCGGTGATTGAGGTAAATGCGGCGCCCGGCTTCCGGATGCACATTGCGCCTACCGACGGCTTGCCGCGCAACGTGGCCGCGCCGGTTATCGATATGCTGTTTCCGCCCGGCTCCACGGCGCGCATTCCCATCATCGCCATCACGGGCACCAACGGCAAAACCACGACCACGCGCCTTATCGCGCACCTGGTGGCTAGCATTGGTTACAAGGTAGGCTTCACGACTACCGATGGTATTTATATTCAAGGCGTTCAGCTGCAAAAGGGCGACTGCACCGGCGGCCAGAGCGCCGAGTTTGTGCTGCGTGACCCTACCGTGAACTACGCGGTGCTTGAAACCGCGCGCGGCGGCATGCTGCGCTCGGGGCTAGGCTTCCATACCTGCGACATTGCGGTGGTAACCAACGTGGCGGCCGACCACCTCGGCATGCGCGACATCTATACCGTGGAAGAAATGGCGGCGGTGAAGGGCGTAGTGCCCCGCACGGTGCGTAAAAACGGCTGGGCCGTGCTCAACGCCGACGACGACCTGGTATACGAGATGGGCCGCACCGTAGACTGCCGCGTCGCCTATTTCTCCATGAATGAGCATAATCCGCGCATTCAGGAGCATGTGGAGGCCGGCGGCGTGGCGGCCGTGTATGAGGAGGGCTACATCACGATTTACAAAAACTCGTACAAGCTGCGCATCGACCGGGCGGCTGAGTTTCCGGTCACGTTTGGCGGCCGGGCCACCTTCAACATCGAAAACTCGCTGGCGGCGGCCCTAGCCGGCTACCTAGCGGGCTTCGACAAAGACGCCATCAAAACGGCGTTGCGCACCTTCGTGCCCTCGGCAACCAAAACGCCGGGCCGCATGAACATCTACAAGTTCCCACGCTTTGAGGTGGTAGTGGACTACGCCCATAACACGGCGGGTATCAGCAAGTTTGCTGATTTTATGAACGCTACGCCGGCCACCCGCAAAATCGGGGTGGTATCGGGCCTGGGCGACCGCCGCGACGAAGACACGCTGAGCTTTGCGCGCATTGCGGGTCGCATTTTCGACGAGGTTATCCTGCGTCAGGACCGTGATTTGCGTGGCAAGTCGGCCGAGTTTCTGCGCGAGATTATGACGCGCGGCCTGCAGCTGGATAAGCCTGAGCTGCCCATCACCTACATCGAAAACGAGATGGATGCCATCGACCACGTGCTGGCTACCGCACCCGACGGCGCGGTAGTAGTGCTGCTGACCGAGAATATCAGCGGCACACTCAAAAAGCTCGATGAGTTTGAGGCTAGTCTGAAAGGCGTTTAATTTCTTACTCGATAATCCCTTACGTTTGTCATGCTGAGTTTACGAAGCATCTTATTACCGAAGAACAACTTGGTTCTGGCGTGATAGAATGCTTCGTAAACTCAGCATGACAAACGTTTTTTGTGCGTTTTCACTAAATCCTCTCCCCCACTACCCCACCCTTTTTCTGATGAAATACCTCGCGCACGCGGCCCTAGCGGCTGCGGCTTTGTGGCTGGCGGGCTGCCAGTCGTCTACTTCTTCCGACCAGAATGGCCAGGGTACCACGGCCAGTGCCAGCGGCGACAAGGGCCTGAACGCCATGTTTGACAGCTACTGGGAGAAGAACTCGCGGCTGTTTCCGCTCGATGCCACGGCTTATGGCGACAACCGCTACAACAACCAGCTGCCCAACAATCAGACCCGTGCTTTCCGCGACACGCTGCGCAATTTTTACCAGGGCTACCTCACGCGGCTGGAGAAGTTTGACCGCGAGAAGCTCGATGCGAATGATAAAATCAGCTACGACATCTTTCAGTATGAGATGAACCACGGGCTGGCCGCGCTCAAGCTGAACACCTGGATGATGCCGGCCAACCAGTTTTATGGCCTGCCCATCACGCTAGGGCAGTACGGCTCGGGGCAGGGCATTCAGCCCTTCAAGACCGTGAAGGACTACGACAACTGGCTGGGCCGGGTGCACGGCTTCACGGCCTGGACCGACTCGGCCATTGCCAACTTTCGGGCGGGTATGAAGGCCGGCGTGGTGCTGCCCCGGGCCCTAGTGGTGCGCATGGTGCCGCAGCTCACGGCCAAGGACATTGTGGTAACCGACCCTACTAAGAGCCTGTACTACGGCCCGATAGCAAATTTCCCGAAGAATTTTTCGGATGCTGATAAGACGCGCCTGACTAACGCCTACAAGCAGGCTATTCTCACCGAATTGGTGCCCGCCTATAAAAAGCTCGGCACGTTTATGCAGACCGAATACCTGCCCAAGGCCCGCGCCACGAGCGGCATCGACGCGGTGAACGGCGGCAAGGATATCTACGCCTACGACGTGAAGTATGAGACGACGACCGACAAAACGCCGGCCGAAATCTACCAGATTGGCATGGCCGAGGTGGCCCGCATCCGGGCGCAGATGGAGAAAATCAAGGCCGAAGTGGGCTTCAAGGGTGACCTGCCGGCCTTCTTCAAATACCTGAACAACGACCCCAAGTTTCGTCCTTTCAAGACACCGCAGCAGGTGCTGGCGGCCTTCGAGGACATTCACCAGCGGATGCTGCCCAACCTGAAAACGATGTTTGGGCGCACGCCTAAGACGCCGTTTGAGATTCGCGAAACCGAGAAATTCCGCGAGGCCTCGGCCTCGGCCGAGTACAACCAGGGCTCGCCGGACGGCTCGCGGCCGGGCATTTTCTACGTACCGATTCCCGACGCCACCAAGTTTGCCACCACATCGGGCATGGAATCGCTGTTTTTGCACGAAGCCATTCCGGGCCACCACTACCAGATTTCGCTGCAGCAGGAGAATACCAGCCTGCCCAAGTTCCGGCGCTTTGGCGGCCAGAACGCCTACGTGGAGGGCTGGGCGCTGTATTGCGAAAGCCTGGGCCCCGAGCTAGGGCTCTTCAAAGACCCCTACCAGCGCATGGGTGCCCTCGGCGACGAAATGCTGCGCGCCGTGCGCCTGGTGGTCGATACCGGCCTGCACTCGCGCCAGCTCAGCCGCGAAGAAGCCATTGCGTATCTACTTAATAACCTGAGCACTACTCCTGATGAAGCTACCTCGGCCATCGAGCGCTACATGGCCATTCCAGGCCAAGCGCTCGGGTACAAAATCGGGCAACTCAAGATTCGGGAGCTGCGCGCCAAGTACGAGAAGCAGCTCGGCAGCAAGTTTAAGCTCAGCGACTTCCACGATGCGCTGCTGCAAGATGGCTCAATGCCGCTAGCCGTGCTCGAAAAGAAAATGGACGCCTGGGCGGCTGGCGTGAAGTAAGATACCTAACCCCAGCTGCTACTACAATCGCTTCCCTTTACGTCTGTCCTTGCGCGCCTGCGAAACAAGCGCCCCTGAACGACCCTAGCTGAACAACTGGCGCGGGTTTCGTGCAGATGCGATTGCTTCGCAAGCGCGCAAGGACAGACGCTTTTGTTTGTGCGCTGAAGCCGACTGGTCGGACGGCTTTCAGCCGTTTGACCGATTACTGACTGGGCCAGTTGCCGTTTTTCTAGTTTCTAACCACGCGTAGGGCCTGGCTGCACCGCGCGCCGCGTATTTGCACCAGGTATGAGCCCCCGCTGAGCAGGTAGAGCAGCTAAGTAGCTCTTTCTCTGCATCTGTTCCGCTTACCGAATGTTCAGCCCCTCTCCCTAGCGGATACCGCGTACGCGCATCGGCACCGTATACACGGCCTCCGAAGCGGTGATAAACAAGGTCCTCAACTCCTTGCCGCCAAAGCAGAGGTTGGCCGTCCAGGCGGCGGGCACGTCGAGGTGAGCCAGGCGCTCGCCGGCGGGGCTATAGATGGTAACGCCCTGGCCGGTGAGGTACACGTTGCCCTGCTCGTCGAGGGTCATGCCGTCGGAGCCCTGCGCCACAAAAAGCTGCTTATCCAGCAGCTCACCCTTGGCCCCGAGGCGGTAGCGGTAGGTTTTGCCCGCGCCGATGTCGGCCACGTACAGCAGCTTGCCATCGGGCGAGCCGATGAGGCCGTTGGGTTTTTTCAGGCTGGTTTCGACGGCCACCGGCTGCTTGGCGCCGGGCGCCAGGTAGTACACATACTCGGCAATGGGCGCCGGGCGCGCGGCGGGCCAGTAGTCGCGCTTGTAGTAGGGGTCGGTGAAGAATATTCCCCCTAGCGGGCTCACCCACAAGTCATTTGGCCCGTTTAGCTGCTGTCCGTTCACTTTATCGAGCAGCACCTTGGTTTTGCCGTCGGGGCTGATAGACCACAGCTGGCCCTGCGCATCGGCGCAGGCCAGCAGGTTGCCTTTTTTGTCGAAATACAGCCCGTTGGCCCGGCCGCTAGGGCTCAGAAAAACGCTTAGCTTGCCGGCCACGTCATACTTCCAGATTTTATCGTTGGGCTGGTCGGTAAAAAAGATATTGCCCTGCCGGTCCACGGCCGGCCCCTCGGTGAAGGCAAACTGCCTGGCCACGAGCTGCGGCGTGGGCGAGCCAGCAAACAGCGCCTGCCCCGCCACTGAAAGCGGCGCAACGGCCGAAGCAGGCGGCGTGCTTTGGGCCTGAGCATGAGGGGCTAACAAGGTGGTGGCCGCGCCCACGGCGACGACGAAAAGAAGTACTTTCATAAAGCAGCGTAAAGGGATTGCGGACGCCATGCGGGCCCCAGCTGCCACACAGACGCAGCTCGGGCCCTCCCCGTTGGCTGGCTAGCCCCAGCAGGTGGCCCGCTACGTAGCCAGCCACCCGGTTTTGCCGTTATAGCCAGCCTATGAAACTTACTAACTTCGAGCTGGCCTTTCTGCTGGGCCGCCTGCTGCTAGGGCTCAATTTTTTGCTGCACGGCCTGGTGCGGATACCAAAGCTGACGGTATTTCGGGCGGGCATCGTCAAGGAGTTTGCAGCGGCCCCGCTACCGCCCGGCCTCGTGAGCGCCTACGCCACCGCCCTGCCTTTTGTAGAAGGCGGCATAGGGTTGCTGCTGGTGCTGGGCCTATTTACCCGGCCGGCGCTGGTGGCCGCCATGCTAGTCATTATGAGCCTGCTAGTTGGTAGCAGCCTGCTCGAAAAATGGAACCTCGTGGGCGACCAGATGCTGTACGGGCTCTTCATTATCACGCTGGTGCTGCACCTGCAGCGCAACCGCCTGTGCCTCGACCCACTGTCGGCGCCAGGACCGGGCTAGCCAGCAGCGGCCAGCTAGGAAATGCGGCGCGGCACGCCCACCTTGCGGCGCTGTCTTCGCTCGTCGTATGCCCACTCCTCCCCCGGCTAGCCGCTTTCCGCGCGCCGTCCCGTTTATCATTGGCAACGAGGTAGCGGAGCGCTTCAGCTACTATGGTATGCGGGCCATTCTGCCCACGTTTCTGGTGGCGCAGTTTTTCAACCCTAGCCACAGTGCGGCGCTCACGGCCGCGGCCGAGGCGCGGGCCAATGACTTCGTGCACTCCTTTGCCGCGCTGGGCTACGCGCTGCCCGTGGTGGGCGCCTTGCTGGCCGACTGGGTGCTGGGCAAATACCGCGTTATTCTTTATCTATCAATTTTTTATTGCCTGGGGCATGCCCTGCTAGCCTTGTACACCGACGACCTGGCGGGCTTTCGGGCGGGGCTGCTGGTCATTGCCATCGGCATGGGCGGTATCAAGTCGAGCGTGACGGCCAACCTCGGCGACCAGTTCGACCAAGCCAATGCCCACCTGCTGCCTAAGGCCTACGGCTGGTTTCAGCTCGCCATCGATGCAGGAGCGGCGGTGTCTACGGCGCTCATCCCCGAGCTTTATGCCTACGCGGGCGCGGCCTGGGCCTTTGGCGTGCCGGGCCTGCTGATGGGCGCGGCGGCCTTCACCTTCTGGCTGGGGCGGCGGCACTACGTGCGGGTGCCGCCCACGGGCCTGCTGGCCGGCCTGCGCCACACGCTAGGCCCCGGCGAGAGCCGCGCCGCGCTGCGGCGGGTCGGGGCTATTTTTCTGTTTATCCCAGTGCTGTGGGCGCTCTACAACCAGAGTGAGTCGGAGTGGGTGCTGCAAGCCGCCCACCTCGACCGCCACCTGTGGCCCGGCGGCTACGCCCCGCTACCGGAGCAACTTCAGATACTCGGCATTGTGTTCGGCATCGGGCTCAACCCGCTACTCACCTACCACATTTATCCGGCGCTGGCCCGGCGCGGCATTCAGGCCACACCGCTGCGGCGCATGGGCGTGGGCATGGTGCTGGTGGCGCTGGCCATGTGCCTCATCGCGGGGGTGCAGCACGG
Source organism: Hymenobacter sp. BT559 (assembly GCF_017571525.1). GTDB lineage: Bacteria > Bacteroidota > Bacteroidia > Cytophagales > Hymenobacteraceae > Hymenobacter > Hymenobacter ginsengisoli. The sequence goes on from NZ_JAGETY010000002.1 coordinate 443,512, forward strand.
GCTCGACGCGGGCGGCCACCCCTCGGTGTGGTGGCAGGTGCTGGCCTATTTTGTAGTGGCCGGCGGCACGCTCATGGTAGCCGTAACCGGCTTAGAATATGCCTACACCCACGCGCCGCCAGCCCTCAAAAGCCTGACTACTTCGCTATGGCTGCTCACCATTGCGGGCGGCAATTATTTTTTGGCACTCATGAATGCCAGCATTGCGCGGGGTGGCTTTTTTGCCCGGTTTCAGGGGGCTAGCTACTACTGGTTTTTTGTGGGGCTAATGGCCGTCAACTTCTTTTTATTTGCCCTGGTGGCAGCGCGACTGCCCCAAAAAACGTATGTGGGCGCGGTCCCCTTGCCCCTGGAGCCGCTGGCCGAATAAGGCTGCGCTCCTTGCCAGCCGCTAGCCCTTATTGCTATGTCTGCCCGCCCCTACATTCTTGCCGAAACTACCTGGCAGGCCGTCAAAGACGCTGCCTTCGAAGTGGTAATCCTGCCCTGGGGTGCCACCGAAGCGCACAATTACCACCTACCATACGGCACCGACAACTACCAGTGCGATTACCTAGCGGCCGAGGCGGCGCGGCTAGCCTGGGAACAGGGCGCCAAGGTGGTTGTGCTGCCTACTATTCCCTTTGGGGTAAATACCGGCCAGCTCGACATTACGCTCGATATGAACCTGAACCCAAGCACGCAGCTGGCCATCTTGCGCGATATTGTGCAAGTGCTGGCGCGCCAGGGCATCCCGAAGCTGGTGGTGCTGAATGGCCACGGCGGCAACGACTTCCGCCAGATGCTGCGCGAGCTGCAAGCCGCGTTTCCGGAGGTATTCCTCAGCACGGCCACCCTCTTTCGCATTGTAGACCGCAGCCGGTTTTTTGAGGCGCCCGGCGACCACGCCGACGAGATGGAAACGAGCATGATGCTGCACATTGCCCCCGACCTGGTGCGCCCGCTGGCCGAAGCCGGCACCGGGGCTAGCAAGCAGTTTCGTATTCGGGCGCTGCGCGAGTGGGCCTGGGCGCAGCGCGAATGGAGCCAGGTGAGCGCCGACACGGGCGTGGGCAACCCGGCCGCCGCTACGGCCGCCAAGGGTGCCGCCTTTCTGGCGGCCGCGGCCCAAGAGCTCAGTCAGTTTTTGGTCGAGCTAGCTGCCGCCGACCCACACGATTTATACGAATAAAGCCGCGGCAGGAAGTTCGCGCTACAGCTTCTACCTGCCGGCTAGCCTCGCCTCAGCCCTATCTCCTACCCCATGCAGCACATCACCGCCGCCGACATCACGGCTTTTGACAAGATTTACCGCCTCAATTTTGTGAATGGCCTGCCGGGCTTCAAGCCGGCCAACCTGGTGGGCACGGCCGCGCCCGATGGGCAGACCAACCTCGCCATTTTCAGCTCGGTGCTGCACCTGGGCTCCGACCCGGCCGTGCTGGGTATGGTGACGCGGCCTACCACGGTGCCGCGCCACACCTACCAGAATATCAAGGATAACGGGGGCTGCTACACCCTCAACCACGTGCCTCTGAATCTGACGGCGCAAGCCCACTACACCTCGGCCAATTTTGAGGACGAGTCGGAGTTTGAAGCCTGCGGCTTCACGGCCGATATGCGCGATGGTTTTCCGGCGCCTTACGTGGCCCAGAGTCCGCTCAGCATCGGGCTGCGGCTAAAGGAAGAGCATTCCATCTTCAACGGCACCTTGCTGCTGGTGGGCACCGTCGAGCACGTGTATTTGCGGCCCGAGGCCCTGCGCCCCGACGGCACCCTCGACCTGGTAGCCCTGGGCGAAGTCGCCATTTCGGGCCTCGATGGCTACCACGCGGTGCAGCCCCCGGTGCGCTACGGCTACGCCCGGCCAGGGCAGTTTCCGCGGGCGCTTTAGGCGTCGGGCGAGTGCGGGCCAGCGGGGCGCCGGGGGCCGCGCGGGCTTTGCAAGCCTATTGGGCGGCGAGGCCGGGCGGGGTGGTCGCGGTAGGGCGCCCGGTAGGTTTTCTTTTTCTTCTTTTTGCTGAATAGCGCTAGCCCGGCTACGGTGAGCAGGGCACCCGCCATCGCTAGGCCTTTCACCCAGGGGCTAACTACGGGGGGCGGCACCGAGCGCACGCCGCTGGCGTCGGCCAGGGCGGGCTCCTGGGCGTAGCGGCCGATTTTGGGGCGGGCCAGCTGGTCGAAGTATTCGCCCAGCGTGCGCAGCTCGCGGCGCAGCACCTCGCCGTGCATGGCAATGCCGTGGCCGGTGGCAGCTACCTCGGGCGCCAGGTCGGCGAGGTGGCGCACCGAGTCGCGGGCGGCATCCCAGTCGGGGGTGAAGTAGGCGGGCGGGCCGTGCACCACCTGCTTTTGGGTGAGCGTGGCTAGGCCCGATTCGGCCACCACCGTCGTGAAGGCGTCGCCGGCCACCAGCACCTTGTCGGCCTCGTGGAAAAACGACACGTGACCCGCTGTGTGGCCCGGAGTGAAGAGCCAGCGCCAGCCCGGCAGGCCGGGTACGCTGCCATCGGCGGGCAGCTCGTGCACGCGGGGGCTAAAATCGTAGGGGTGCTTGGGGTAGAGAAAGGAGCTCCAGGCCATGAGACCCCCGCCCACGGTGGGGTCGGGCGGCGGGTAGCTGCTGCGGCCGGTGAGGTAGGGCAGCTCAAGCGGGTGCGCATACAGCGGCACGCCGGGCCAGGCTTCGAGCAGGCCATCGAGCGCCCCCACGTGGTCGAAGTGGCCGTGCGTGAGCAAGATGACAGTGGGCGGGTTATCAACCCCGAACACCGCCTCGGCGTGCTGCTTTATCTTATCAGCCGAGCCGGGCAGGCCCGCATCGATGAGCACCCAGGGGGTGCGGGGCTGGCCGGGAGCCACGGCCACGTAGTAGAGGTTCACAAACACGTCGCGCAGGGCGTGCAGGCCGGGCACCACTTCGTAGAAAGCCGGGGTGCTGGCGCGGGAAGCATTGTTGGAAAGCATAGGCAAAACGGATTAGCTCGAAGGCGGGAATGCCTTGCCTACGCAAGCTTTCCGGCTGTGTTTCTGCCGGCTAGCCTTTCGATGGAGGCTAGCCCCCTAATCCACCTTACGCAACGAGCCCGCTGCCAGGGCGGCAACGGGCTCGTATGGTATCGCTTATTTTTTTCGGGCTTGGGGAGCCTACATGTTGCCTTTTTTGGCGCTGGCGTCGTTGCTGTTGCCGCTGCCATTGGTGCTACCGGTTGCCTTGGGCTGGTTCTGGTCGGCAGGGGCCATTTTGCCGCTGGCGGTCTGGGCCGAGGAGGTGCTGTTGCCGGCCGGAGCCGAATCCAGCTGGTCCTGGGCCGAGCCGTTTTTGATGGCCATAGCCGAGCCCTTTCCGATGGGCGTGTGCACGTTTTGCTTGTAGTTGATGCTGTCGCGGTTTACATCCATATTGGTGTAGCCGGGCGCGTTGGTAAAGCCTTCGCGAAACTGCGGGTTTTCGCCGGGGCTGAGCGAGGCATAGTCGCAGGCAGTGAGAAGGGTAGCGGAGCTGGCCACCAGCAACAAGGTCAGGGCTGGGCGAAAAGAGAAGTTCATGCTTAATGCGGAGGATTTTACTACTGCAAAGATGCAGCTTGGCCGCGAATAGTGTTGGACGTACCAACCAGATTTTGGTTGCCCACGTTGGAATTAGTGAGCAGTTAGTAGTGAACAGTGAGCATGACGTTCTCTTACTTTAACTGCTCGTTACTCATTAGTTCACTATTAACTGCTCACTGATAACTGCTCACTACCCCATGCTGCGTCGCGCTCTTTCAACCCTCGCCAACACGGCGCTGCTGCCGGTGCGCGGCGCCACCCTGCTCTACCGGGCAGGGCGGGCGCACCAGCACTTTTTTCAGCCCGTGCTCAACGGCGCGCTCGGCGACCAGCTGGCCGTGCGCCACGACCCGCGCGCCATTGCCCTGAGCTTTCGGCGCGGCGGCCAGGATGTGCCAGTGGCTGAGTTGGGCCTGACCGAGTTCAAGCAAAAAACCGTCATTTTTATCCACGGGCTGATGGGCGACGAGCTCATCTGGCAAACCGGCTTTCAGGACGCCCCCGAAGGGCCCCTGCGCTACGGCCCGCGCCTGGCCGCCGAGGCCGGCTGCCGCCCGCTGTACCTGCGCTACAATTCGGGCCTGCACATTTCGGAGAATGGCCGCGCCCTGAGCCTGCTGCTCACCGAGCTGGTCGAAACCTACCCCGAGGCCATCGGCGAGCTGGTGCTGGTGGGCCACAGCATGGGCGGGCTGCTCATTCGCTCGGCTGGGTATTATGGGAGTGAGCAGTTAGTAGTGAGCAAGGAGCAGTTGCCGATTGCGAAGCTAAGTCGAAGGAAAAAACTTCCCACTGCTCACTCTTCACTGCCCACTGCCAAAGCGCCCTGGCTAGCCCACCTGCGCGCGGTGTTCCTGCTAGGGGTGCCGCACGAGGGTTCGTACCTGGAGCAAAACGGCCTGCTGGTAGAGCGCCTGCTCCAGCGCATCAACCTCTTCCCGACGCGCTTTCTGAGCGAAGCCATCGCGAGGCGCTCCAACGGCATCAAAGACCTGGGCCAAGCCTTGCTGGTAGATGAGGACTGGCAGCAGCCCGACGACCCGGCCCTGCCCCGGCCGCGCACCACGGTGCCGCTGCTGCCGGGCGTGCACTACCACGTGCTGGTGGGCGACTGGCTGCGCGCCAGCCGGCCCCAGGCCCTGCGCGACTACTTCGGCGATGGCATGGTGGGGGCGGCCAGCGCCCGGGGCCAGGTGTTTGACGATGAAACCGCGCTGCCGCCGGGCACGACCGTGCGCACGGCCCGGTTTGCGCAGCAGCACCACGGCGGGCTGCTCTATAATGCCGAGGTGTACCAGTATCTGCGCCAGTGGGTGTAGCCCCGCGCGCCCAACTTGCGTAGGGCTAGCCTAGCCTACTCTGCGCGCATGACTCCTACGCCTCCCCTCCCCCTTACCGAGCCCCGGCCCGGCCTGCGCACCCCCTTTGCCTACGCCGTTTTTCGCGCCGTGTGGATAGCCGCCCTCGTGAGCAACGTAGGCACCTGGATGCAGAATGTGGCCGGCGTGTGGCTCGTCACCACGCTCACCACCTCGGCCCTGCTCGTGGCCCTGATGCAAACCGCCACCAGCCTGCCTGCCTTTCTGCTAAGCATGCCCGCCGGCGCCATCGGCGACCTCATCGACCGGCGCAAGCTGCTGCTTTTCACGCAAGGCTTTATGGCGGTGGTGGCGCTGGGGCTAGGGGCTTTCACGCTCACGGGAGCCGCTACGGCTATCGATGTGTTGGGCTTCACGTTTTTGCTGGGCATGGGCGCGGCCCTGAACAGCCCCATCTGGCAAACCGTGACCACCGAGCTGGTGCCCCGGCCGGTGCTGCCCTTCGCCATTACCCTCAATGGCGTGAGCAACAACATTGCCCGGGCCATCGGGCCGGCGCTGGGCGGGCTCATCATTGCTTACTACTCGCCGGGCTGGGTGTTTATACTGAACGGCATCTCCTTCGTGGGCACCTGGGTTGTCATTTACTACTGGAAGCGCGAGGCACAGAACGACGGTGGCCCGGCCGAAAACTTCTCGGGTGCGCTGCGGGCAGGCATTCGCTACGTGCAATACTCGCCGCCGATTGTGGCGGTGTTGGTGCGCACGTTTGCGTTCAGCTTTGGGGCCACGGCCATGTGGGCACTGCTGAGCGTGGTAGTGGCGCGGCGGCTGAACCTGCAGTCGGGCTCCTACGCCGTGATGCTGTCGTGGCTGGGGGCGGGCGCCGTGTCGGGGGCTTTTTTGATTGGCAAGATTGGCCACCGGCTCAACCTCAATCGGCGGGTGCTGCTGGGCTCGCTGGTGTTTGTGGGCACCAACCTGAGCCTGGCGCTGGTGCCGAGCGAGTACTGGCTGTTTCCGGTGATGTTTCTGTCGGGCACAGCCTGGCTCATTACCATGACGAGCTTTAGCACCAGCGTGCAGCTGCACGTGCCCAAATGGGTGCAGGCGCGGGTGGTGAGCATGTACATGCTGGTATTTCAGGCCGGTATGAGCCTGGGCAGCATTGTGTGGGGCGAGCTGGCCGACCGCGCCACCCTGACCCTAGCGCTACTCGTGGCCGCCGGCTGGATGCTCGCCAGCCTGGTGCTAGCCCTGCCTTTTCCCATGCACCAGCCCGAAGGCCTCGACTTCAGCCCCGCCGAGCCGTGGACCGACCAGCTGCCCGCCCTGGAAGAAGAAATCGACCCCGACGACGGCCCCGTGGTGGTCATGATAGACTACGACGTGGCACCCGCCGACCACGCCGCCTTCCGGCTGGCGGCGCAGCAGCTCACGCGTCTGCGCCTGCGCGATGGTGCCCTGCGGGCTGGCGTGTTTACCGACGTGGCCCAGCCGGCGCGCATCACCGAGTTTTTTTACGTCGCTACCTGGGCCGAGCACGAGCGCCAGCACCGCCGCTTCACGCGCGACGACCAGCTGGTGGAGGCCGAGGTGCGGCGCTTTCACCAGGGTGCCGAGCCGCCCCGAGTTACGCACTTTCTGGCCTTCCCGCGCACGCCCAATGTGGAAGTGGCCGCGCCGCCGCTGCAAGCGGCCGGCAGCGCGCAGTAGCTGGCTGCTCGCTTTAATTTTGGCAAATATTGAAACAACACCGTCATGCTGAGCTTGTCGAAGCATCTCTACTGGTTAGTAATCATAACGGCGTGGTAGAGATGCTTCGACAAGCTCAGCATGACAGTCTATTTGGCCTTGCGCTTGGCATTTACTCGGCTTTTCTACTTAACTATATTATGAGATTTTCTTCCCTTGCTCCGCTGTGCATGGCCCTAGCGCTGGGCCTGCTCGGGTGCGCCACCCCGGCCGCCGTGCCCACGGCCACTACCACTGCTACTATCGCCCAAGGCTTTGCCAAGGGTGCCGACGTGGGCTGGCTGCAGCAAATGGAGGCTACCGGCTACGTGTTTCGCAACGAGCAGGGCCAGCCCCAGGACTGCCTCGCCATCCTGAAAGCCCAGGGCATTAATTCAATACGGCTGCGGGTATTTGTCAATCCTTCTGACAATGAGGCTAGCGGGCACTGCAGCCCGGCCGAAGTGGTGGCGATGGCCAAGCGCGCCGCTGGCCTGGGCTTTCGGGTGATGATAGACTTTCACTACAGCGACACCTGGGCCGACCCCGGCAAGCAGGCCAAGCCCGCCGCCTGGGCCAGCCACTCGTTTGCGCAGCTGCTCACCGATGTGTACGACCACACCTTCAGCACGATGACGGCCCTGAAAGCGGCAGGCGTCACGCCCGAGTGGGTGCAGGTGGGCAACGAGATACCCGGCGGCATGCTCTGGCCCGAGGGCAGCACAAAAAACTTTCCGCAGCTCGCCCAGCTCATTACCAAAGGCTACGAGGCGGTAAAGGCCGCCAGCCCCACCAGCAAGGTTATCGTGCACCTCGACCGCGGCAATGACAATGCGCTGTACCGCGATTTCTTCGACAAGCTCACGGCAAACGGCGGCAAGTTCGACGTCATTGGTATGTCGTATTATCCCTACTGGCTCAAGCAGGACTATACGGCCTCCATTGCCGACCTGCGCGCCAACCTGCTCGATATGGTGGCCCGCTACCCCGGCAAGGAGGTAGTGGTGGCCGAAGTGGGCAACGACTATACCCAGGTGCAAAACAGCTACGATATGCTTACGGCCACGCTGCAAGCCGTGCGCGCCGTGCCCCAAAATAAGGGGCTGGGCGTGTTTTACTGGGAGCCCGAAGGCGCCAAAAGCTGGAGCGGCTACCAGCTCAGCGCCTGGGGCGACGATGGCAAGCCCTCGCCCGCGCTCAAGGCTTTTCACTAAATATCCGTGCCCACGCAGGGGCAGGGCTGGCTGGTACCAAACCAAGAAGCAGGCCGCTTACGTAGGCAGTAGGCAAGGCTAGCGGCGCACCAGTTGAGCACATTGGCCCGATTTTTCCTGGCTGCTTTTTATGGCTCGTTTTATTACTTTTCTGCTGTTAGTTCTGCTGGCATTTGCCGAGGCTAGCCCGGCGCTGGCGGCGCCCCGGCCCGGTCGGCACCACCCGCGCTACACCGCCTACAAGCACCGCGGCGATGCCCGCAAGCGCTGGCGCCGCATGGGCATTCTAGGCCGCTGGCGCTACCACCGCCGCTACCGCAAGGCTCACCCGCGCCGCGGCGTTATCCGGGTAGGCCCACCGCGGGCCACCATGCCCAAGCACTAGCCAGCCGCCCGCCTGGGCAGCAGGCCACATAACAAAGCCTCGATGGGCCTTGCCCGCAATGCGCGGGCAAGGCCCATCGAGGCTTTGTTATGTGGTAGTGGGCCTAGTGGTCGCCCAGGTGCTCGGCTTTCCAGCGCATGGCCGACTGCACGCGGGTGCGCCCGCTAGGGTGGTCGAAGAAGATAATTTCTTCTAAGGGCGAAGGCTCGATTTTGCGATACTCCGAAAGCTTCATGGCAATGGCCGCGAAGCCGTCGGGCTGGCGGGCGGCGTTCAGGCCAAACATATCGGCCTCCTGCTCGCTGGTGCGCACAATGGTATTGGTGATGGGTGTGGCCAGCAGGCTCGCTACCGAAAACAGCGCCACCAGCAGCGGCAGGCTGCCCACATCGGCCAGCCCTTCTATGCCCCACTGCGGCCCGTAGCGGGCCAGCAGGCGGTTGGCGGTGCCATTGACCAGCCAGAAGCCAATGGCTAGCAGTACGATAAAGAATACCAGCATTTTGGGAATGTGGTTCAGCACGTAGTGGCCCAGCTCGTGGCCCATCACGGCCTGTATTTCGGCGGGGGTGCAGCGCTTGAGCAGGTTGTCATTCAGCGATACCCGAATGGTGCTGCCCAGGCCGCTCACGTTGGCACTGATGCGCTTGCTCTGCTTGGAGGCGTCGAAGTAGTAGACGTTTTCGGCCGGCACGCCGTTGGCGCGGGCCATTGATAGAATGCCGTCGCGCACGGGCCCGGCCGGCAGCGTGGTGTATTTATTAAATAATGGGCTGATGAACACCGGCCCCACTGCCACCCCGATAACCAGGAATACGCTCACAATGGCTGTGCCCCACAGCCACCAGCTAGCCCCCGCCCGCCGGATGGCGGCATACAATGCCAGAATCAGCAGGCTGCCAAACACCACCGACAGGGCCAGGCTCGTGAGCGTTTGGTTGGCCCAGGCGCCGAAGGTGAGGTTGGAGAGGCCGTACTGGTGCTCGCGCACGTAGCCTTCGTACACCGTGAGTGGCAGGCTGAGCACAAACGAGGCCAGCAGGTACAGGGCCGCGTAGGCCCAGGTGCGCTGCCACCGCCGGGGCAGCCGCGCCACCAGCGCCCGCAGCCGGCGCGACAGCCCGAGCCCCAAAAACACGCCCGCCACGCCCAGCGCATACACTACATCCCAGAGCTGCAGCCAGTAGCCGCCTTCAAAATAGGCGTCGGATTTGGCTTTTTGCGCCGGCGTAAGGGTGTCGAGGTAGTGCCGGGTAGCAGCTTCGACATTGAAGGCGGGCTTAGCCTGGGTAGTATCAGCGGGAGTAGACTGCGCCATTGCCGGCGTGCCCAGCACACCAAGTAGTAAGGCCAACAGTAGCAGTAGCTTATGTGCCATAGCAGAAGGAATTAGAGATGATGCCCGCCGAGTGAGTGGGCAGTGCAAGGTACTAGGTAATGGTCAATAGTGCTTGCCCCTAGGCATAAAAAAACAGCCGCCCGAAACCGGACGGCTGTTGTAAGCCTTAGCGAGGCCAGCGCGCTACCACGAGCCGCTGTTGTCGTCGTTGCTGTCGAAGCCGCCCCCGCCGGTGTCGCCCGATGAGGTATCGTCGTACGACGAGTTATCGGACGAGAAGTAGTCGCCCGATGAGTCGCCGCCCGAGCTATTGTTATTCGAGAAGTAGTCGTCGTTGCTGCTGAAGTTGTCACTGTTGCCGCCACTAGTGCCGCCATCGCGCCCGGCGAAGTAGTCGCCGGCGGCGCCGGTACCAGCAGCCCCGGCGGCACCCGCATTGCCCACGCTACCCGTGTCGAAGTGCTGCGGGGCACTGCCCGAGTCGTGGCTGCCGCCGAGGCGGTTGCCCAGGTAGGCGCCAGCCGCAGCGGCCGCACCGGTAGCCAGAATACCGCCCATGCCGCTGCCGCTGCTGCCACCTTGGTTGGGGTAGCCGCCGCCATAGCCCGGGCCGGGGTTACCGCCTTGGTTGGGGTAGAAGTTGGGCTGGTTGGGTTGGTTAGGCCGGGGGGCGTTGCCGCCGTTAGGGTAGAAGTTGGGCGAGCCGTTGTTCGTGTTGGCGGCGCTCCGGCCGCGGAACATGCGGATAATAAACCACAGGACACCGCCGATTATCAATGCCCCGATGAGCAGCGTGCCCATGCCCGGGCCCGAGGGCGCGGGGGCCGATACCTCGCTTTGCTGCGAGCCGCTAGGGTCGTTCATCTGCGACTGCATGGCCGAGGCCGTGCGGCCGGGGTTGTCGGTCAGCTCGCCGCTGGTAGCTGCGGCGGCCTCGCCCGTGGAGGTGGCCGCCGTGGCGCCGGCCTGCTTGCGCGGGTCCGAGCTGGGGTTGGCCGTCACCATCAGGGTGTTGAGGCCCGTGCGCAGGCCCTGAAAGTAGTTGCCCTGCTTGAAGGCGGGCGTCATTTCCTGGTTGATAACGCGGTTTACCACGGCCGGCGTGATGGAGCTGGCTAGCCCCGACCCCGGCTGAATAGTCACCTTATGCTCTTTGGCGCCGATGAGCACCACCAAGCCGTTGTTTTTGTCGCGCTGGCCCACGCCCCAGGCCGTGCCGAGGGCCCGGCCGTAGTCGGCCACACTCCGGCCGCCCAGGCTGGGCACCGTTACTACTACTACCTGCGTGCCGGTTTTGTCGGCGTAGCTGCGCAGGCCATTATCGAGCTTTTTGGCATCGGCCGCGCTCAGCAGGTTGCCTTGGTCGGTCACGAATGTGAAGGGAACCGGGCGGGCGGGCAGGCCGCTATCTGTTTGGGCCAGTGCGGGCCGGCCGAGCCCCGCCCCGACAAAAAGCAGGGCTAGTAAGAGAAAGCGATACATGGCAGGGAAGGGGAAAGTGAAAGAACTTATCCGCCTTCTACGGCGCTGGCGCCAGCGTGGCTGTATCCCTCTGAGCCAGCTTACTATCGGGGGCACAACATTCGGGCATTGCCGGGTAGATAAGCACTTTTGCACCGGCCCTACCGTTGAGGTCATAGGTTTGTGCAGAATATGTGGCGGCCCACGTCCACTGGCAGGGCTACTGCGTAGGTAGTCCCAAATCCGTTTTGGCTTGTGCAAGGTGCAGAAGCCCGCTGTAGTTGCCACCCGGCGATGCGGCCCCGCGCTCAGCGGCCCGCTTCGTTGCGTGCACCACGCTGGCTTTCCTGTTCTTATGCTGCTTCCCCGCTTCGCGCCCCCGCGCTCGTTTCACGCCGAACTCAAGCGCCGCACGGCCGACTATTTTGCCACCACGGGCCGAGCCCAAACCGGCAATAGCGCCCTGCTCGGCAAGGCCTTGCTGCTGGTGGGCACCTTCATCGCCCTCTACGTGCACCTGGTTTTCTTCACGCCGCCCACGGCCTGGGCGCTGGCCGAGTGCGTGGCCACGGGCACCGTGCTGGCCCTCATCGGCTTCAATGTGATGCACGATGGCGCGCACGGCAGCTTCAGCCGCTATGGCTGGCTCAATAAGGTGGCGGCCTTCACGCTCAATGTGCTAGGGGGCAGCAGCTACATGTGGGATGCCAAGCACAACACGGTGCACCACATGTACACCAACATCGACGGCGTTGATGACGACCTCGACATCCGGCCCTGGATGCGCCTCACGCCCGACCAGCCGCGCCACCGCGCCCACCGTTTTCAGCACCTCTACTTCGGGGTGTTTTACAGCCTGCTCTACATCTCCTGGATTTTCTTCACCGACTACCAGAAGTACTTCAGCCGCCGCATTGGCAGCGTGGCCCTCAAGCCCATGACGACCAACGACCACCTCATTTTCTGGGGCTTTAAGCTGCTCAACCTGGGCCTCTACGTGGCCCTGCCCATCTACACGGTGGGCGTGGTGGGCTGGCTCGTGGGCTTTTTGGTGGCCGGCGCTGTGGCGGGCTTCGTGCTCAGCATCGTGTTTCAGCTAGCCCACACCGTAGAGCAGGCCGCCTTCCCGGTGCCCCACGCCACTACCCGCAAGCTCGAAGACGAGTGGGCCATTCACCAGCTGCGCACCACGGCCAACTTCGCCACCGACAACCGCCTGATTAGCTGGCTGGTGGGCGGGCTCAATTTTCAGGTTGAGCACCACCTGTTTCCCAAAATCTCGCACGTGCACTACCCCAAGCTGAGCAAAATCATCCGCGAAACGTGCGCCGAGTTTAACCTGCCCTACCAGGAATACCCCAAAATGCGCTACGCTGTAGCCTCGCACGTGGCCTTTCTGCGGCAGATGGGCCGGGCATAAGTAGCCACTATAACTAGCTGCGCGGGCCTGGACGGCCGCGTCTCGAGTGCCTCAGTGAGGCTGACTTGGGGCGCGGCCGTCCAGGCCCGCGCTTTTTTCTGGCTGAGCTAGCTGCGGCCGGTTGTGCCGGCTGGCTAGGGTACACGCACGGCTTATTTGACCCTGAAGTGCTCTCTAAATACAATTTTATTACCCTTGAGCCATACGCTGGCCAGAGAGCGGCAAAACGCTTCATTAGCAGCGGCTAACTACTTGATTCTTATGAGGGAATTCTGTTTTTATGCCGAATGAGGTAATAATGAGCAAGGTCATTTCACAGGCTTAGACAAACCGCTAAACTTACAAAATATCTTCTTTCAGTACCACGCCAATGACCCGCTCACCACCTGCCGCCTAGCGCCAGTCGCTCTCGCTTTCTCTCCACCTTATTCTTCCGCTCTAGTATATGGAAACTTGTTACCGCCTACCCGCTCACCAGCTGCTACGCGTGCTTGCAGCTATGCTCGCCACCTTGTTTTTGACCTTGTTGAGCGCGTTGCCCAGTCAGGCACAAAATAAAATTGCCGACTTTGCCCAGTATGCCAATACGAAGGCTGAATGGACGTTCGGGATTCTGAACCAACAGAATTCGAGCTATTACGAAGGTACTTCGTCGCTGCAACGCATTACCTTGGTTGGGCTTGCGGCGGGTAGCCAGCAGCACACGCTCAACTTTAAAGTGCTGGCCGTGAAGGGCAGCGTGCATGCCTACGACTTTTTGACTTCGTATGAGCAGGCCATTGCCGACTACCAGACCGTTACGGGTACGCCCCTGGCCTCGACAAGCGGTGCAGTGCTGGCTTCGCTCGAGCACATTGGCACGCCGGCTGATGCGACTATGATTCAGACTATGTATACCTCGGGAGTATCGGCCGGGGCGCAGCCGCTGGCTAGTGCTTACAGTAGCGTTGCGACTCATGATGTAGCCGACAAAGTAGCTACCTATGATGGTGGCAGCACCACCAAGCGCCAGGTGATGATATATGGCATGCCGGGTACCACGGTAAGCGGGGCTAGTCTGACCATGACGGGCTATACACCACAGGGCGCTAGTGACTACTACGCCAACTATACGCTGACCTGGACCTCAAGCTCGCCCAATATCCTGATACTACTGGCAGGCCACCTGGCGGTAAGCGGTAATGATGGCACTGATACAAACAGTGCGTATCCGCAGGGCCTGGGTGCTTCCTTTATCAGCGGTGGCCCTTACCACTTCAAATTGCTGGACCTGGATGGCTCGCCGGCGGGCGGCGGCAACAAAGGCGAACGCGATAACCAGATTATGACTGTGCGGCGGCGAGATTGTACGCTGGCGCTCGGCACCATTACACACGACAATGTAAAATGCTATGGCGATGCTACGGGCACCATCATGGCCAGCTACATGGGCGCTGCCACTGGCACGATAAGCTACACACTTGTGCGCACGCTCGACGCTAGTGGCGCCGAGGTCAACCAGTCTATCAGCCAGACGGGGCCCAATTTTACGGGTTTATTGGCGGGTACCTATGCGCTTTCCGTTACGGATGGCAGGTGCTCCGATGCTACTGGCATCGAGATTACCCAGCCTACTGCCCCACTTAGCCTCACGGTTACGCCTGGCAACGTGGCCTGCTTCGGCGATGCTACGGGCTCCCTGACAGTCGCCACTACTACCGGGGGCACGGCGCCCTACCAGTATGCACTAAGTGCAACAGGGCCGTTTGCCGATGCTACGGTCTTTTCGCAGCTACCTGTGGGCAACTATACGGTCTACGTAAGAGATGCTAATAACTGCATTAGCAGCGCGCCGGCCACCATTACACAGCCTCACGCCGCACTAGGCCTCACCATTACCCCCACCAACGTAAACTGCAATGGGAGCTCTACAGGCAGCATCCTAGCTCAGGGCACAGAGGGCACAGCACCCTACCAGTACGCACTTAGTTCTACTACTGGAGCCATCCCCGCTCCGGGCGATTACAAGGCAGCTAATAATACGAACGGCAGCTATATTTTCTCGAGCTTACCAGCTGGCACTACTTACACCGTGTACGTGCTTGACGCCAACGGCTGCGCTAGCAGCAAGCCGGCCACCATTACGCAGCCTGACGCCCTCAGCCTTACCGTTACGCCTACCAATGTAAATTGCTTTGGCGACGCTACGGGTTCGCTGGCTGTTACTACGACTAAAGGGGGCACTGGAGCTTATCATTATACAATCAGCCCAGTGGCTGGCGTCTATAATGCTACAACGCATCAATTTACTGGGCTAGCCGCAGGCGATTACAGAATAAAGGTTACGGATGACAATGGCTGCGAAGCCAATAGTAGCCTGCTTACCATTATACAGCCCCTTGCCCGGCTAACCGCAACATCCGCTACTACTGCTGCGAGCTGCTCCGATGGCAAGGCCAACACCGATGGCACGGCCACCATTACACCCAGCGGCGGCACCGCGCCCTACGGCTTCTCCCTAACCGGTACAGTTGATAATAATTCGCCCCAAAGCGCAACATCCTATACTTTCACGGGCTTGAAAGCAGGCGATTATTCGGCTACCGTAGTTGATAAGAACGGCTGCCAGTTCCCCATTGCCTTCACCATCAAGCAAGACAACTGCTACGTGCGCTACTGCTCACTCACGCAGGGTGGCTGGAGCAACACGGGCAAGCTCTGCAACAGTACTGAGGTGCGGGCTAGCCTGCTGGGCCGATTGCTGAGCACTCCGCTCGTAATCGGCAACCCAGCCTCAGCTGGAAATAATATCTTCTTTACGGGGCCGACCGATGTGAGCTGCCTGCAAGGGCATATGCCGGCAGGTGGCACCGCTGGCTGGCTCAACGTAACGGGCTCCCAAAGCTGCGCAAAAATTCCAGTTAGCATTTTGAAGTTCAACAGGTTCAATAATATACTGGTGGGCCAAACCATTACGCTGGCGCTCAACATTCGCCTAAATGCTGACCAGAACCACACTGACCTGGGTGCCCTGCAGCTGAAGGACCTCGGTAAGGTGTACGCAAGCAACTGCACGACCGTGGATTTGAGTGGGTCGTCGGTTACCATTGGTGGCGTTAGCCTCAGCGGCCTGGGCCTCGCCAATACGGCCACCGTGCAAAACCTGCTGGACCTGGCCAACCAAGCGTTGGGAAGTGACCCCAAAACGGGCCCGGCTTATAACTACGCCGCCATCAACCAGGCGGTGACGACCGTAAACGAAGCCTTCGACAACTGTCGCTGGCTCGAGGTCGTTCCTACCCAGTTCAACACCCCTCAGGTCAACTCGGCAACTGCCACGGCCCTCACTACCGACGACAACGGCCGCAGCGCGGCGTTTGTCGTCGAAGCCCTGCAGGCTTACCCCAACCCGCTTTCCAGCCAAGCCATAGCCTCGTTTGCCCTAGCCGATGCCCAAGCCTACTCGCTGGATGTGTATGACCCGCTAGGTCGCCTTGTGCAGCACGTGCACACGGGCCAGGCCGAATCCGGACGGCGCTACAGCTTTGAGGTGGGCGGCGGCCTGGCCGAGGGCCTCTACCTGCTGCGCCTGAGCGCCGGCAAGTCGAGCCAGCTGTTGCGCCTCGTGGTGCAGCACTAGGCCCATTTTTTCGAGCGGCTACCAAAAAAGCGGCCGGCAACAATGTTGCCGGCCGCTTTTTTGGCAAAAACCGGCTGCCGCCTAGGGGTTGCGGATAGCTAGCAGCATCTTATGGAGCTCAGCGCGCGAGTACACCTTGCCGCGCGAAACCACGGCCGCAATGTTGCGCACGTTGGCGATGTTGGCCAGCGGGTTAGCAGTCAGCAATAGCAGGTCGGCGTCTTTGCCCTCGGCAATGGTGCCGCTGCGGCCATCGGCCCCGAGCCAGCGGGCCCCGTTGATGGTGGCCGCCCGCAGGGCCTGGGCGGGCGTGAGGCCGGCTTTCACCAGCAGTACCAGCTCCTCGTGCAGCGAGGCGCCTGGGTAGGTAAACGAGTTGAACGGCCCGCTATCCGAGCCGGCCAGCATGGGCACGCCCGCCACCTGCATTTGCGGCACCAGGGCCATAAACTTGGCTTCAAGCTTTTGCGTGAACGCGCGGCTGGCGGCCGACTGCTGCTTGGCGCCGGCCAGCCGCTTGGCGTAGGTGCGCTGGATTTTGGGGTCGATGTAGGCGCGCAGCGAGTCGTGGGCGTGGTCGTTTTCGCTTAGCTCGGCCAGGGTCTTGCCGATGGCCAGCGTGGGTGTAGCCGAGGTGTGGTGGCTGGCCATGAGCTTGAAAATACGCTGGGCCGCCGCCGGACTGTAGGTGTCGTACACGGCTGGTAGCATGGCAAACAGCCCAAGCGGCTTGCTCGTGCTCAGGCTGTTGCGCACCAGCGCCGTGAGGCTGTCCTCCTTGCCGGAGCAGGCTTTAAAGACGTAGTAGAGGTGCTCGGTGCCATCGAGGCCCCGGTTTACGGCCTCGCCCAGCGTGACCGAATACGGCATGTGGCCGGTGGTTTTCAGGCCGCGCTTCTCGGCTTGCGAGATGGTTTCGAGGTAGGCCTCGCCCGAGATTTTGCTGTCGTAAATCTTCACGAAGTCCACCCGCAGCTTTTGCAGCGAGTCGAGCGCGTGGCTCACGTCGGCGGGCGTTACGACTTCGAGCGAGCCGGGCCAGGTAGCGCCGGGGCCGTCAATCTTGGGGCCCGAGGTGAAGATGCGCGGCCCGGCCAGGGTGCCCGCGTCTTCCTCGCGGCGCCACTGGTAAATGAAGGGCGTGAGGTCGCCGCCCGCGTCGCGCACCGTCGTGATGCCGTGGGCCAGGTACAGCGTGAGGCTCTTTTTATTGGCTGCCGCCAGGCTGTCGCCGCCCCGAAAGTGCACGTGCATATCCCAGAGGCCGGGCATCAGGAAGCGGCCGGTGCCATCGACCTTCTGGCGGGCTTGGTAGTGGGCCTGTGTTTCGGGGCCCACCCACACTATTTTGCCGCCCGACACGGCCACCGACTGGTCGGGCCGCAGCCGGCCGCTCACTACATCCACCACATTTACGTGGCTGATTACGAGGTCGTAGGTAGCGACGGGGGCGGCCGGGTGGCGCGCCACGGCAGCCAGCAGCGCGGCCACGGGCAGGCCGAGCAGGAAGCGGTAAAATCTCATGCCGCGCAAGGTAAAGCCGCCGTTGCAGTTCTGGCACGGGCGCCCTTTGCTCGGGCAGCCCGGCGCCCGGCACCGCCGCGCCTCGCTGAGCAGAAAAAAGGTGGTGGCCCCGGCGGCCAACTCATCGCCGGGGCGAGGCCCTAGCCAAAAGCGCCTACGAGTCGGCAAACTGGCAGGTGCGGGCCCCGATGGTGTGGCGGCAGGGAATGGCAAGATGCCGGCGAAAAAGCACCATGACGCGGCGGCGACCTGCTAAGCAAGATACCGCGCGGCCCTCTTTTCTGGGACCGGGCCGGGCGCTGCCGGCTCGAACCAACCGCTAGCCTTGTCGTAGGCTTACGTAGTCTATTCCCACCAGCCCTATGTCTGCTTCCCTGCCCTTCGCTCGCCCCAAGGCTATTTTCTTCGATGTAAATGAAACCCTGCTGGACATGAGTCCGCTGAAAGTGGCTGTCAATGCCGCGTTTAAGAGCCCGGCGGCGTTCAATCAATGGTTTGGCCTGGTCTTGCAGCACTCGTTGGTGGCCACCGTCACCGACGAGTATTTCAACTTCGGCACCCTGGCCGACGCAGCCCTCGACATGACGGCCAACATGCTGGAAAAGCCCCCCCTCACGCACGCCGAAAAGCACGACCTTACCGCGCTGCTTACCCAGCTGCCGGCCCACCCCGACGTGCCCGCCGGCCTCGAACGGCTGCGCGCCGCCGGCTATCGCCTGCTGGCCCTCACCAACTCGCCGCCCACCACGCTGGCCGCCCAGCTGGCCCACGCCGGCCTCACCGAGTACTTCGAGCAGGCGCTGAGCGTGGATGCCGTGCAGCGCTACAAGCCCCACCCCGATACCTACCACTACGCCGCCAAGCAGGCGGGCGTGCTGCCGGCCGAGGCGCTGCTGGTAGCCGCCCACGGCTGGGACGTGGCCGGCGCGCTGCACGCGGGCCTGCTGGCTGGCTTCATCGCCCGGCCGGGCCAGACGCTCTACCCGCTCGCCCCGCCACCTACGTCCCAGGCGCCCACCCTACTTGAGCTGGCCACGCAGCTCGGGGCCTAGCTACCGCCCGCTTCCTGCATCAAAAAGCCCAGCCAGATTATTGACTAGGCTTTTTGATGCAGGAAGCGGGCGCAGGGGCCTAGCGGCCAGTAAGAGCTTGCAGCTTCGGGTCGGCGGCGGGCTCCACGGCGCGCTCGAAGCGCAGGCGGCTGTTCACATCGGTACCCACCGACGTGAAGCCATTGGCAAGCAGCACACGCTGCGAAGTCAGGTTTTCGGGCTCGGTGTGGGCCACCAGCCGGCGCACCTGGCCAGTGGCGGCGGCCTGCTGCACCAGCCCGGCCACCAGCTCGGTGCCCAGGCCCTGGCCGCGCCAGTCGGCCGCGATGGAGTAGCCCATTTCAACGCAGCCCGCCGCATCGGGCGGGCCCATAAATCCTCCGGTGCCCACCAGCGTGCGCGGGATGTCGCCCTCAGCTTTGCGCAGGGCATACCAGTTGTACCAGCCGGCTGCGTCGCGGCCGCCAGCCGTAAGCTTTTCCAGAAAATATTCCATCGCCGCGCGGTCGTAGTCGCCGGGTGGCCAGTCGGTGGGCAAAGCGGCCCCTAGCAGGGTGGGGAAATACTGGGGCTTGTGCAGCTCGGCCGTGAGCAGGGCCCGGCTGGCGGCCAGTATCTGGAGCCGGGGCGTTTGGGTGATGAGCGGAATCATAGCGAGTCTATACGCAACTTATTGGGCCGGCGGCGCGGGCACGGCAAAGGTGTTGAGCAAGCCGCTGACAGTCATGTACTGGCCCGCCAGGTAAATCATGTCCACCACGCCCTTTTCGCCAAAAGTCACGATGGCCTGCTCGTATAGCTCGGCCTCAATTTGGTGCGTAGTGACGAGGCGGTGCGTGAAGTCGTAGGCCACGCGTTCTTCCTGGTTGAGGCCAGTGGGCTTCTGCCCGGCCACTAGTGCCTGCAAAGTAGCCTCGTCGAAGCCCGCTTTTTTGCCGACTGCCACGTGGGCGTAGAGCTCGTAGGCGGCCTGCCAGGCCGCGCCCACGGTCAAAATCACCACCTGCCGCACTTTCTCGCTCAGGGAAGTTTCCTTGCCTTCGGCGGCCGTCACGCCCATCAGGGCCTTGCTGATAGCCGGGCTGCGCAGCATGGCATTGAAGGGACCGATGAGCCGGTCGTCGAACGTATCGGCCTGAAAGCCCGACTTCTTGGCCCAGGGCACCATGGTATCCTGGAGCTGGTCGTAGAGTTTTTTCTGGTCGGAGTTGAGTTTATCGCGACTGAGCAGGGCTAGCCGGCCGCCGAGGTTGTCTTCAAAAGTTGCCATAAAATGGGGTCGGAATACGTGCGCTTACAGCGCACTGGGCTAGCATACGTGCCGGCTGCCTGCGGCGGCCAACAGCGCGTAGCGCGGCAAAGCGCCGGCTGCTACCACGGCCACCGCTAGCCCAGTGCGCTGGCTAATCTGGGCTATAACCACGCCGCCTGGGGCGCGCTATATGTCTTACCTGCGCGACTCGCTGTGGCGTGAGCTGGCCAAGGAATTCGTGCCCGACCCTACTCGCAGCGTCGGCCTCAACCCTAGCGTTAATTCAATAGGGTGCCCCAAAATGCTCGCCAGGGTGATAGTTGCGCGCGTGGCATCGACACTTACCTACCGAGTCGGAAAAGAAAAACGAGTTCGCCGCCCACACAGAATCGGGGCGGCGAACTCGTTTGTATTATTTAAGCCTCACTGTGCCGTGATAAGGCCCGCTAGCTTACCGTGGGTGGGTTGTTGTACGGATTGGGCGGGCCGCCCGCCAGCTGGCTTACCATGTCGT
The DNA here is from genome assembly GCF_017571525.1 of Hymenobacter sp. BT559. Lineage (GTDB taxonomy): Bacteria > Bacteroidota > Bacteroidia > Cytophagales > Hymenobacteraceae > Hymenobacter > Hymenobacter ginsengisoli. The sequence continues at coordinate 463,876 of NZ_JAGETY010000002.1, forward strand.
CGAGAATGGCTTTGCCGTAGCCGATGCGGTTGGCATATTCCAGGCACAGGCCGTATTCACGGGGGTCAATCTGGCCATCTTGCAGCATCATCTGCACCAGGGTTTGCAGCTCCAGCGTGCGTTGCAGGCCCTCGGCCGGCACCACAAAGCTCAGGATGCTGAGGTTGTCGGCGATGGGCATTACCTGTTCCGGCTTCAGGCCGAGCTTATTGCCGAGCTGAAGCAGAAAATCGCCTTCTTCCTGGCTGAGCCGGCCATCGGCGGCGGCCAGCAGGATAATATTTTGAAAAAACGCCAGTTTCTTCTGCGTGGTATTGAGAACCTCGTCGAGGGAATGGGTATGTTGCATGGTCGTAGATAGCCGCAGGGCGCAGCCGGTGGGTAGACGGCTGAACGATGCCTTTACCGGAAGGTTACCGTTCTGCTACTTACGCCCGAGCTTAGCCGGCGATACACCGCGGCCCGGCCGCTCAGCTGCAAGCGCCGCAGCCACACGGCCGGCCAAGCATAAGCGGGTAGGCCCGCCGCTACGAACGCCCACAGCCCCAGTCGCTCTACGTAGCGATAGCAGTACCCCACGAGTGGTCCAATCACCAGCACGGGCACGGCGTTGTAGGCCGCCACGGTGGCGGCTGAGGGGGTTCGGCGCTGGGTTGTGGGCGGGGCCACCGGGCCGATAAATTACTTTTGAGCGTTCGCTTTCCGGGCTTCCTTTTCCTTATGAACCGCATCGACCGCCTGTTTGGCATGACTACCCTGCTGCAAGCCCGCCGCTACACCTCGGCGGAGCAGCTGGCCGAGCAGTTTGGCATCAGCGTGCGCACGGTGTACCGCGACATACGGACCCTGGGCGAGCAGGGTATTCCGGTCAGCTTCGAGGTGGGGCGGGGCTACTTTCTGGTGCAGGGCTACTTTTTGCCCCCGGTCAGCTTCACCCCCGACGAAGCCAATGCCTTGCTGCTGCTCGAAACCCTGGGCGCCACCCTAGCCGATGGCTCCATTCAGCCGCACGTAACCGCTGCGCTGCAGAAGGTGCGCGCCGTGCTGCGCCCGCCCGACCAGGACCGGCTAGCCCAGCTAGCCAGCCGCATCAGGCTGCACGTGCCGGAATATGTGGAAAGCCACACGGCCTACCTCGCTACTATTCAGGCGGCCATTGCCAACGGCCAGGTGCTGGAAGTGGACTACCAGGACAAGAACGGCGGCAGCACCCGCCGCCGGGTCGAGCCCATCGGGCTGGTGTTTTACAACTTCACCTGGCACTTCATCGGCTGGTGCCAGCTGCGGCAGGCATACCGCGATTTCCGGGTGTCGCGGGTGCAGCACCTCACGGCCGCTAGCCTGCCCGTCGCCCACCAGCCGCAGCTCACGCTGGCCGACTACCTCGCCACCCTGAACCTGCCTCAACTGCTGTAAATTTTTTGTGGGTTCAGGAGAGACTGCCATAGGGCTGTCAGTGGGTGTGCCGCTCTTTGCGGCATCTCTCACTTATTTCTCACGCCCCATGCAACTCGCCTCCATCCGTATCCTCACCACCGACCTCCCGCGCCTCGTTCAGTTCTACGAGCAGGCTACCGGCCTGCCCGCCACGCACTACACCCCCGATTTTGCCGAGCTGCCTACCCCGGCCGCTACGCTGGCCATCGGCAGCCTGCGCACTGCCGAGCTATTTGGAGGCGCGCACATGGCTGCCGCTGCCAATCGCTCGGTCATTATCGAGTTTTACGTAGCCGACGTAGACGCTGCTTATGAGCGCATTGCCGGCCTGCCAGGCCCCGACGTGGTGCAGGTGCCCACTACCATGCCCTGGGGCAACCGCTCGCTGCTCTTCCGCGACCCCGATGGCAACCTGGTCAACTTCTTTATGCCCGTGACGCCGGCCGCGCAGCAGCGGTTTAGCCGCCAGCAGACGGCTTAAAAGTCCTTAGCAAAGCCCATCAGGCTGCGCTTGTCGAAGCTTCTCTATCACGACACCCTAGGGGCGTGGCG
>NZ_JAGETY010000030.1 GCF_017571525.1 Hymenobacter sp. BT559
TTAGCACTCGACATCAGCCTTACTTGGGTAAGGTGCAGGAATATTTTACAATGGAGAGTTTGATCCTGGCTCAGGATGAACGCTAGCGGCAGGCCTAATACATGCAAGTCGAACGGTGGCAGCAATGTCATAGTGGCGCACGGGTGCGTAACACGTAACTAACCTACCTATACCTGGGGGATAGCCCGCCGAAAGGCGGATTAATACCGCATAAGGCTTGAGAGCGGCATCGCTTTTTAGTTAAAGATTTATTGGGTATAGATGGGGTTGCGGGTCATTAGCTAGTTGGTAAGGTAACGGCTTACCAAGGCAACGATGACTAGGGGAGCTGAGAGGCTGGTCCCCCACACGGGCACTGAGATACGGGCCCGACTCCTACGGGAGGCAGCAGTAGGGAATATTGGGCAATGGGCGAGAGCCTGACCCAGCCATGCCGCGTGCAGGAAGAAGGCTTTCTGAGTCGTAAACTGCTTTTGACAGGGAAGAATAAGCGGGTCGTGACCCGTGATGACGGTACCTGCAGAATAAGCACCGGCTAACTCCGTGCCAGCAGCCGCGGTAATACGGAGGGTGCGAGCGTTGTCCGGATTTATTGGGTTTAAAGGGTGCGTAGGCGGCCTGTTAAGTCCGGGGTGAAAGCCCGTTGCTCAACAACGGAACTGCCCTGGATACTGCCAGGCTTGAGTACAGACGAGGTTGGCGGAATGGACCGAGTAGCGGTGAAATGCATAGATACGGTCCAGAACCCCGATTGCGAAGGCAGCTGACTAGGCTGTTACTGACGCTGAGGCACGACAGCGTGGGGAGCGAACAGGATTAGATACCCTGGTAGTCCACGCCGTAAACGATGGATACTCGCTGCGAGCTAAAGATTGTTCGTGGCTTAGGGAAACCGATAAGTATCCCACCTGGGGAGTACGCCGGCAACGGTGAAACTCAAAGGAATTGACGGGGGCCCGCACAAGTGGTGGAGCATGTGGTTTAATTCGATGATACGCGAGGAACCTTACCTAGGCTAGAATGCGCGTGACCGGCTCAGAGATGAGCCTTTCCTTCGGGACACAAAGCAAGGTGCTGCATGGCCGTCGTCAGCTCGTGCCGTGAGGTGTTGGGTTAAGTCCCGCAACGAGCGCAACCCCTATGGTTAGTTGCCAGCACGTAATGGTGGGGACTCTAGCCAGACTGCCTGCGCAAGCAGTGAGGAAGGCGGGGACGACGTCAGGTCATCATGGCCCTTACGCCTAGGGCGACACACGTGCTACAATGGACGGTACAGCGGGTAGCTACTGGGCGACCAGATGCCAATCTCGAAAAGCCGTTCTCAGTTCGGATCGGAGTCTGCAACTCGACTCCGTGAAGCTGGAATCACTAGTAATCGCGCATCAGCCATGGCGCGGTGAATACGTTCCCGGGCCTTGTACACACCGCCCGTCAAGCCATGAAAGTCTGGTAGACCTGAAGCTGGTGCTCCGCAACGAAGCCAGTTAGGGTAGAACAGGTAATTAGGGCTAAGTCGTAACAAGGTAGCCGTACCGGAAGGTGCGGCTGGATCACCTCCTTTCTGGAGCAA
>NZ_JAGETY010000031.1 GCF_017571525.1 Hymenobacter sp. BT559
TCGTGGCTGTTGCAGAACTCAGGGTAGATGCGCGCCTAGTTAGCAACTTGACTTGCAAAAACTTAGAACGAGTTGTCCGAGTGCTAAAATGGGCCTGGCAGCGCCCTTGTCTCGGTGGCCAGAGCGCGACCGCTACCCTGGCTGGCTGGGTGGGCTGGTGGCGGAGCAGCTTCTTGAGATTATAGGCGATGGCGCTCAGCAGCATGGTCTTGTGGGCGGCGGCCCGGCCCTTGGTGCCGACGCGCCGCAGGCCATACTGGTAGAGCAGGTGGCTGAAGACGGGTTCGACCGTGCGCTGGCGCACGCGGCGCATGTGCTGCCCAGCCGGGGTGCGCTGCCGGTGCCACGCCCGGCGGTAGGCCGCATCAAACGCCGAGCGAATCAGTTGTTTGTACTGCGCCCCCGGCACACAGTTCGCGCGTAACGGGCACTGCTGGCACTCTTGGTAGGTCGCCCGGTACAGCTTCGACCAATTGCCGTCTTCCGTCACCCGATAGGTGCGAAACCGCAGCAGCTTGCCCGCCGGGCAGCCGTACGTATCCTGGGTGGGGTCATACGTAAAGCCTGCCACCTCCGGCTTGTAGGCCCCAAACGCCGGAATCCACGGCGTGACCTGGCCCAGCTCTAAAAAGGCATAGTTGAAGCCCGTGGAGTAGCCCGTATCGGCGACCAGCTCGCGTAGCGTTAAGTTGTTGGCCTTGAATCTGGCGCGTAACCCGTTGACCAGGGCAGGTAAATGCGCACTATCGCGGCCGTCCGCAAAATCGGCCTGGATATGGCTGATCACGCCCGCCGCCGTGTCCACGGCCAAGCTACAGAGGTAGTTCAGGGCCCGTACTTTACCGGGCTTGACGGAAATGCGGGCCTCCGGATCCGTGGGGCTGTAGTGGGTCTTATTACTCAGTAGCTTGGCGTTGGCATGTCGGGCACCTAAGTTTCCCGCCTCGGTGCGCCGCTTGGCCTGGCGGGCGGCTTCGCGGCGCAGCTGGTGGGCAGGTGCCGGCTGGGGGTGGTGCGCCGCCGGGGGCCGACCGACCACGTGCAGCGGTGGCGTAGCAGCTTTGAGGGGCTGCTTCTCACAGAGGCTGTCGAGCGACGCACTGGCTTTGACCGGGGCGGAGTCTACGGCCTGGGTATCGCCCGCTACTAAGCCGGCGGCAACGCACTGGGCAAAGACCTGGTCGAAGAGGTGCTCAAAAATGGTGGCGGGGTAGAGCTGGCGGGTGCGACTAATCGTGGAGTGCCAGGGCAGGTCTTCATCCACCTCATAGCCCAGAAAGTAGAGGATGTCGAG
>NZ_JAGETY010000032.1 GCF_017571525.1 Hymenobacter sp. BT559
CATGAACTGTGTTAAAAGTTAGAGGGTGAGCGCAAGCTTTGAGCTAAAATCGGCCTGGTAGGGTACGCCCGATTTAACGATAGCAAAAGCCTGCTTGAGGAGCTTGTTGCAGACGGCAATCAAGGCTAATTTCTTGTTCTTGCCCTTCGCCACGAGTCGGTTAAAGAGGGCGGCACAGGCCGCATTCGTTTTTTTGGCCGAGAAGCTGCACATGAACAGCTTCCCTCGGATTAAACTCCCGCCCATTTTGGTAATACGCACCTTGCCGCGAATACTGGTGCCAGAGGTGTGCTCGCGGGGCGACAAGCCCGCCAGGGCAATCACTTGTCGGTAATTATCAAAGTGGGTGAAACCGCCGGCAAAGAGCAGGAGCATACCCGCCGTTTTGCGCCCGATGCCGGGGATCGAACACAGCAGCGTCATTTCCGCCGCAAAGCGCTGTTCCAACAGGGCCAGCAGTTCCGCCTCCACTGCCGCGACTTGTTGGGTCAAGCTTTTAAGCGTCTGCTGGAGCCGTTTCAAGGCAGTTTTACTCACAAGAGGTTGCTGCTGTAAAGCTTCCAAGGCGTTGCCAATCATCACTTTCTGCTTGAGCAGCTGCTCATTGACCTGTTCGAGCTGCCGGCACTCTACTAAAGCCGCTTCGTCCGGCTGCCACACTTTTGCCGGCTGTTGCTGGCCATAGCGCAAGAGCCATTGGGCATCTTTACGGTCGCTTTTGCCTTTGCCTAGGTGCATCTGGATGAATCGCTTGATGACGAGTGGATTGAGCACGACAACCTGACCGCCCTGTTCGTGCAAGTAATAAGCTAAGGCCAGATTGTAGGTGCCGGTGGCCTCCATCACAAATCGGCACTGCCCACTACAGGCCTTGACCAGCTGTTGAAAGCCAGCTTTCGTGTTGCTGATTTCTAAATGCTTAAGCTGCTCATTTACTTGATAACAAACGGCCACCGTGGCTTTGCTCACGTCCAGGCCGACAACGGGTAACGAAGAGGCGATAACCATCGATTGTAGCAGGGAAAGGGTGAAGAAAAAGCAATAAAAAGGACTTCTAGGGCATCTTCTATTATCCTAATACAGGCTCTGGGGCCTACTGGAACTGTCCAAAGTGACCCTAAAAAAGAACGGGGATTATCATGATACACGGGCTCCAACGCCCCATAACATTAGAATCTTACTCCGCTCTTTTCCTTTACTGACCCAAATTAGGGGTCGTGTCTGAACATAGGATAA
>NZ_JAGETY010000033.1 GCF_017571525.1 Hymenobacter sp. BT559
CTCTAAGAGCGTGTTTGGGAATTAGAGGCTGGTAGATCGTCGCAGGGACATGGTTAGGTTGGCGATAAAAAGCCACGCCGCATGGCTAGTGGGCTGGCGCTCATAGTCCATGACGACCCGGCGGAAGCAGTTGAGCCAAGCAAAAGTACGTTCCACGACCCAGCGCTTGGCCACCGGCACGAAACGGCGCTCGGTAGTTGGGGGACGACTGGCCACGTGATGTTGCCAGCCTAAGGCCTGCACCTGTTGCACAAAACGCCCCTGATACGCTTTGTCCGTCAACACGCTACGTAGGCGGCTGGCCCAGGCCGGACGCAGTTGACTTGGGTCGGGCAGCAGGGGCTGTGCGCCGCGGCTGTCGTGGCCATTAGCCGCATGCACCACGACGCGCCAGATTCGCCCACCCGTGTCGCAGAGTACTTGGCGCTTGCGGCCATTGACGCGCTTGTGCGCATCCAGGCCCCGCTGCTGACCCAGGCGTGGGGCTAATTTGACACTTTGGGCATCGACCAGCGCCAGCGAAGGCGTGGGCAGCCGTCCCTGCGCCAGCCGGTCGGCGCGGTTACTGGCCTGACTCAGGCGCTCAAACGTGCCATCTGCTCGCCACCGGGCGAAGTAGTAATACACGGCTGGCCAGGGTGGGAAACAGGTAGGCAGGTTTCGCCATTGGCACCCGGTACGGCAGATATATAACATAGCGTCAAGTATTTGTCGCAAGCTGTGGCGGCGTTTCCGTTGGGTGGGCAGCAGCGGTTCCATAACTTGCCACTGCGAGGCAGTAAGGGGTTGGTAGCACTCAACCATAAGGTAAGCGGAGCCTAGGAACTCCGCTTACTGCTTACTGGCTCGTTTTCTTTGGGGCTACCCGATTCCCAAACACGTTCTAAG
>NZ_JAGETY010000003.1 GCF_017571525.1 Hymenobacter sp. BT559
TTGCGGTGCACAAACATCTCCCCCGGGCCCGTGCCCGTGATGCCCGAAGCCGGCACCCGCGAGTCGGAGCAGCCGATGAACAGGTACCTGGGCTGCTGCCCGTTGGCCAGGCGCTGGAAAAACTGCGGGTCTTCGGCATTCTTACTCGCCACCCACTGGCGATTGTTCGCCAATATCCCTTGAATGCCGGAAGAGTCTGTTTGAGCAGATGCAAGCGAAGCTGCCATAGATAGGGTAAAACCAGAAGGCTAAAAAGTGAAAAGCGCGGAAAGGTAGCGGCCAGGGTCTAATGGCCGCCCACAGAAACGGTCCGGATGAGGGCTATGCCCCGGGCCGGGGCGGCCTGCCGGAATGCCTCGATGGCCTCCAGCACGTCTTGGTCAATAACGTTGGAGCGCGCCATCGAGTAGCACGCGGCTGCCGGCGGGTAGTGGGTCGAGGGTCGTTACGATGCTGGCTTTATTGAGAAACGAGATGTGCTCGGGCAGGGGCAGCAGGTCGGCATCGGGGCCAGCGGTTTCATCGCGCCGCAGGTAAGAGCCCGCTCATGCTCACAGCCGAGCCGCTGAGCACACTCACGAGCAGCCCACCCACGATGCCGGTCTCCATACCCGCGAGCAGTAGCGCGCCTGAGGCTAGCGAAATACCCAGGCACAGCGGCCGCGCTACCAAAAATCCCACGAGCCCCGCCCGGGCGTCTTGGCCAATAGCGCTTAAAGAGGGTGGCGTGGGGGTAGGGTAGGCTGTGGGCAAGCGCATCCAACCGGTCAGACGGCTGGAGGCCATCCGACCGATTTACGTCAGTTCAGCGTTTTTACAACGCACTTAAAAGAAATATTAACTAGCCCATCGCTGGCCATTCGAGCCACACCTCGGTGCCCCGGTCAGGCTCGCTTACCACGCGTACCAAGCCGCCGTGCAAAGCCATAATCTGAGCCGTGAGCGGCAGTCCAATGCCGTGGCCCGGCAGCGCCCGCACCGCCGCGGCCCGGAAAAATGGTACAAACACCTGCTCCAAATCGGCTGGGCTGAGGCCGGGGCCGTAGTCTTGTACTAGCAGGCGCAGCCGGCCTTTGTCAGTGGGCAGCAGGCTAGCCAGTACCGGCCGGGCGGCGCCAGCCGAATATTTGCAGGCATTGTCGAGCACGTTGAGAATGGCAGCCAGCAGCAGAGCCTCGTTGCCCCGCACGGCGGGCGCGGGCTCGTCGCTCAGCTCCACATCGACGCGGCAGGTAGGGTAGCGGCGCAGCAATTGTTCATGAGCCTGTAGCAGCAGCTCATCTACCTGCACCTGCGTCATAGGCACCTGCGAGGGGTCGCCGCTAGCCCGCGCTATTTGCAGCAGGCCATTGGTGAGGCCATTAAGCTGGCGCGCCGCATCGAGGGTGCTTTGCAGCGTGCGGCGGTAGTCGGCGGTGGGGCGCTCGGTGGGCAGCAGCGCTACTTCGAGCTCGCCAATGAGGGCCGTAAGCGGCGTGCGTAGCTCATGCGAGGCATCACGCACAAAGGTGCGCTGGCCCGCAAATGCCGATTCGAGCCGGTCGAGCAGGCGGTTGAAGCGCTGGGCCAGGTGGCCTAGCTCGTCGGCCGGGCCCGTAGCCTGGGTCAGGCGCCGGCTCAGGTCGGTGGCCGTGATGCCATCGACCTCGCCCACCATGCGCCGCAGCGGGTGCAGGGCCTGCCCGGCCAGCAGCCAGCCGCCCACGCTCATCACGGCGGCGGCGGCTACCAGGCCCACTATCAGCACCTGGCGCAGGCCAGCGAGCTGGCTGCGGCCTTCCTCATCGACCGAGGCGGCCACCACCACCAGCGGGCCTAGCCGCACATCCTGGTAAAGCAGGCCCACCGTTTCGTGGTAGTGGGCCTCGGGCTCAAGCACGGCCCGGCCCAGCTGACGTACTTCGGCCAGCCAGGCGGCCGGAATAGGCTGGGTCGGCGGGCGTTGGCCCTCCCGAAACACGAGCTGGCCACTAGGGTCATATACCCGGCCTTCCTCGGCGGGCAGCGTGCGGTAGAGCTGCCGCAGATACAAGCGGTACGAAGCCTGGTGGCTCGAATCGGCCCGGGCCTGGCCGTCGGCGTAGGCGTGGCCCACCACTAGGGCCCGTCTGAAGAGGCTCTGGGTAAATTCTTCCCGCCGCGCCCGCTGCGTCACGAAGTAGATAGCCAGCGCAAACAGCACCAGCGTAATCACCAGAATGGCCCCAAACTGGGCCGCCAGCCGCAGGCGTATAGACATTGACTAACAGATGGTTATTACTCATTGATGCGCAACGCATAGCCCATGCCTACCAGGGTATGGATGAGCTTAGGGTCGAAGCCTTTATCAAGTTTCTTGCGCAAGAAATTGATGTACACATCAATAACGTTCGAGCCGGTATCGAAGCTTAAATCCCAGACGTACTCCAGCAAATCGGCGCGGCTCACTACGTGGCCCTGGCGGCGCAGCAGGTATTCGAGCAGGGCAAATTCGCGGGCCGTGAGCGTGATGGGCTGGCCCGCGCGCTCGACGCGCTTGGTGCTAGGGTCGAGGCTGAGGTCGGCCAGGCGCAGCACGGCGCCCGGGGCCGGCGCCTCGGTGCGGCGGCGCACCAGCGCCCGGATGCGGGCTAGCAACTCGCTGAAAGCAAATGGTTTAACGAGGTAGTCGTCGGCCCCGGCGTCGAGGCCACGAATTTTATCATCCGTTTCGCCCAGCGCCGTCAGCATCAGAATGGGCACGCCCGGGTCGTGGGCGCGCACCTGGCGGCACACCTCCAGCCCGCTGAGGCCGGGCAGCATCTGGTCCAGTATCAGGCAGTCATACTGCGTGCTTTGGGCGCGGCGCAGGCCTAGCAGGCCATCGGCGGCCAGGTCTACGGTGTAGTCCTGCTCCGTAAGGCCCTTGTGCAGGAAGGCGGCCACGGAAGGCTCATCTTCAACAAGAAGAATTTTCATGCCCGCAAAGAAACTGCCGAGCGGCTGAGCAAGGGGCGGGCCATGAATGACTCAGCCGCAACACTACTGGCGCCGCAAAAGCCAGACGTGAGGCTAGCGGACCAGTAAGGGGAGGAGCGGCGCCGGTTTTCAGTGCATGGGTGCCCGGGCGCTATTTTTGAGGATTGTTTCTGCGAAGTCTTATGTATCGTCGGCTTTTTCCTGTTTTGGCCTTGCTGCTGGCTGGCTGCCACAGCACGCCCACCGAGCGGCCCGATACCCTCGTGGACCTGGCTACCGTGCACACCGGCCCGCGCGTGCAGGCCGATGAGCTCGACGGCGCCATTCAGCAACAGCCCGATAATACCAACCTGCTGGCCCGCCGCGCCAGCCTGCGGCTGGCCGCCGGGCAGCCCGTAGCCGCTCTGCACGATGTCGAAGCCGCCCTGCAAGTCGACGACCAGGATGGCGAGCTGTACTTTTTGCAGGCCCGAGCCTTGCGGGCCCTCGGCCGTCTCAAGGAGGCCCTAGCCGCTGCCCGCCGCGCCGCCGATGCGGGTTTCAACTCGCCGGAGCTGCCGCTGCTCGAAGGCGAAACCCACCTCGCCGCCCGCCAGTACGAAGCTGCCCTGGAAAGCCTCGACCGCACCCTGCGCCTCGACCCCGACCAGCCCGCCGCGCTTTTTTACAAAGGGCTAGCCTACGCCGCCACCGCCGATACGGCTCAGGCCTTCGACTACCTGCAGGCCGCCCGTGCCCGCGACCCGCGCCAGCCCGAGATTCTGCACCAGCTGGCCTTTCTGCTCAACGCCTATCGCGTGCCCGAGGAGGCGGCCCACTACGCCCGCCAGGGCCTGCACCTCGACTCGGCCTCGGGGGCCCTCCACTACGACTATGGCCGCCAGCTGGAGCTGCAAGGCCGCCCCGATAGCGCGCTGTACTACTATCGCCGCGCCCTGGCTCTCGATACCACCCAGTATCGGGCCGATTACCGGCTGGCCCTGGCTGCCAGTGCTCACGGCCAGCGGCCGGCTGCGCTTATTCCGCACTTGCAGCGGGCGCTGCGCCGCAACCCGCGCCTGCCTGGCGCCCGTGCCTTGCTGGCGGAGGCCCTCGAAGGCCAGCACCGCCTCCCCGAAGCCCTGCGCCAATACCGCATGCTGGTGCTGGAAAATCCTACTAATCAGCACTGGACCTACAAGGTCTGGAAAACCAACGAGCTGGTGCAGGCCTCGCTGCCCGATAGTCTGCGCACTGGGCCACGGGTATATTACCGGCGGCCGGCCGCCAACCCCGTCAGCCGGCCGCAGCCCGTGGCGCCGTTAGCCCCGCTGCCCATACGCTAGGCCCGCTTGGGGGCCGCAGTTGCCCCGGGCCGTGAGGGTAGCATTGCTCGCGCCCCTTGGTGTAACTTGCGCCTGCTTTGCGCTCACCGCAGGCAGTAGTTTATGCTCCACATTACCCTCCCCGACGGCTCCGTCCGCCAGGTCGAAGCCGGCTCGACGGGCTACGACCTCGCCGCCAGCATCAGTGAAGGCCTGGCCCGCAATGCCTTGGCCGTAAAAGTAAACGGCGAAATCCGCGACCTGCACCGCCCCCTCACTGCGGATGCGACCCTTGAAATCCTCACCTGGAACGATGCCGGCGGCAAGCAGGCCTACTGGCACTCCTCGGCCCACCTCATGGCCGAAGCCCTCGAAGCGCTGTATCCCGGCGTGAAGCTGGCCATTGGCCCGGCCATCGAAAATGGCTTCTACTACGACGTGGACCTGGGCGAAGGCCGCACCATTTCGAGCGACGATTTCCCGGCCATAGAGAAGAAGATGCTCGAACTGGCCAAGAACAAAAGCAAGTTCGAGCGCCGCGAAGTGCCAAAGGCCGAAGCGGTTGCCTACTTCACCGACAAGCAGGACCCCTACAAGCTGGAACTGATTGACGGCCTCGAAGACGGCAACATCACATTCTACACCCAAGGCAATTTTACTGACCTCTGCCGCGGGCCGCACATCCCCGACACTGGCCCTATCAAAGCGGCCAAAATCATGAACGTGGCCGGCGCCTACTGGCGCGGCGATGAGAAAAACAAGCAGCTCACGCGCCTCTACGGCATCACCTTCCCCAAGGCCAAAGACCTCACCGAGTACCTCGAAAAGCTGGAGGAAGCCAAGCGCCGCGACCACCGCAAGCTGGGCAAGGAGCTGGAGCTATTCGCCTTCTCTGAGAAGGTGGGCGCCGGCCTGCCGCTGTGGCTGCCCAAGGGCACCACGCTGCGCGAGCGCTTAGAGCAATTCCTGCGTAAGGCGCAGGTGAAGGCTGGCTATCAGCCAGTTGTGACGCCCCATATTGGTGCCAAGGAGCTGTACGTAACCAGCGGTCACTACGAGAAGTACGGTGCCGACTCGTTTCAGCCTATTAAGACCCCTAACCCCGGCGAGGAGTTCTTCCTCAAGCCAATGAACTGCCCGCACCACTGCGAAATCTACCGCACCAAGCCCCGCAGCTACCGCGACCTGCCGGTGCGCTTGGCCGAGTTCGGCACCGTGTATCGCTACGAGCAGTCGGGCGAGCTGCACGGCCTCACCCGCGTACGCGGCTTCACGCAGGACGATGCGCACATCTTCTGCCGCCCCGACCAGGTGAAGGAGGAGTTTCAGAAAGTGATTGACCTCGTACTCTACGTGTTCAAGGCGCTCGGCTTCACCGACTTCACCGCCCAGATTTCGCTACGCGACCCGGAAAACAAGACGAAATATATCGGCACCGACGAAAACTGGGCCCTGGCCGAAAGCGCCATCCAGGAATCGACGGCTGAGAAGGGGTTAGCCACCGTTACGGAGCTAGGTGAGGCAGCCTTCTACGGCCCCAAGCTCGACTTTATGGTGCGCGACGCGCTAGGCCGCCGTTGGCAGTTAGGCACCATCCAAGTCGACTACAACCTGCCCGAGCGCTTCGACCTCGAATATGTGACGCCCGAGAACACCCGCGCCCGTCCGGTGATGATTCACCGGGCGCCGTTTGGCTCCTTGGAGCGCTTCGTAGCAGTGCTCATCGAGCACACGGCCGGCAATTTCCCGCTCTGGCTCTCGCCCGAGCAGTTTATCGTGCTGCCCATCTCCGATAAGTTTGCCGACTACGCCCACGAAGTCAAAGCCAAGCTCGAAGCTGCTGAGCTACGCGGTACCGTCGATGTGCGCGACGAGCGCATTGGCCGCAAAATCCGCGACGCCGAAATCGCTAAAACCCCTTACCTGCTGATTGTAGGCGAGAAAGAAGCGCAGGATGGCCTAGTGAGCGTGCGCCGCCACGGCGAAGGTGACATCGGGTCTATGCCCATCGACGCTTTTGTGAAAAGCGTTAATAGCCAAATTGCGGAAGCAATGGGCTAGGGGTAATCAGGCTAGCTGATAAATTGAGGAGTAGTCGAACGTATCGGCTACTCCTTTTTTTAGGTATTATTTTGATTTACCGGTAAAAAGTCGGATATTTGCCCCCCGAACGCTCGGCCAATAAGCTAGTCGTTCGCCTTAAAAACTTTCCGCGCCACACTTTAGCAGGAGGACTTTCGCCATAGCTACCCCGAATCGTCGGTACGTGCCCCGCCAACAGGTGGAGGAGCCGTTCAAAATCAACCAGAAAATCACCGCTCGCGAGGTTCGCCTCGTGGGGGATAACGTCGAACAAGGAGTTTACTCCATCGACCAGGCCCGTAAAATGGCCCAGGACCAGAATCTGGACCTGGTGGAGATTTCGCCTACGGCCGTGCCGCCCGTGTGCCGCGTCATCGACTACTCGAAATTCAAGTACGAGCAGAAGAAGAAAACCCGCGAGCTAAAGGCCAAGCAAACCAAGGTTGTCCTTAAGGAAATCCGTTTCGGTCCTAATACCGACGACCACGATTTCGATTTCAAGCTCAAGCACGCGCAGGAGTTTTTGAAAGAAGGCGCCAAAATCAAGGCTTACGTGCACTTCGTGGGCCGTAGCATCGTCTTTAAGGAGCGTGGCGAGATTTTGCTGCTCAAGTTTGCCCAGGCCCTCGAAGAGCTGGCCAAAGTAGAGCAGCTGCCCAAACTTGAAGGCAAGCGTATGTTCCTCTACCTCGCCCCTAAGGCGGCCGTAGTGGCCAAAGCTGCTCCCAAGCCCACTGCTCCAGGCGAAAAAGCACCGAAAGCTCCCAAAGAGGCTAAGCCTACCGAAGAGCCTGCTGCTACCGAATAGCTTCACCCCGTTTGTTGATGGCTGCCGCTGCCGGATGAGTATCCCGTTCAGCGTCAGTACCTAACAATCAATAATCAATCACAACCCATGCCCAAAGTAAAAACCAAGTCGGGTGCCAAAAAGCGTTTCAAGCTGACCGGCACCGGCAAAGTAAAGCGCAAGCACGCCTTCAAGTCGCACATCCTGACCAAGAAGAGCACTAAGCGCAAGCGCGCCCTCACCCACGCTGGCCTCGTTAGCTCGGCCGATATGAACCGGGTGAACCAGATGCTGAATATCTAAACCATCACCAGGCTTCCGGCTGAAGCTTCGGTAAATCATCGAGCGCCGGCTGCCAAAAACAACTTAGGTTATGCCAAGAAGTGTAAACCACGTGGCCTCGCGCCACCGCCGCAAGAAGGTAATGCGCCTTGCCAAAGGCTACTATGGCCGGCGCAAGAATGTGTGGACCGTTGCGAAGAACGCCGTAGAAAAGGGCTTGCTCTATGCCTACCGCGACCGCAAGGTGAAGAAGCGCGAGTTCCGCGCGCTCTGGATTCAGCGTATTAACGCCGGTGCCCGTGAGCACGGTCTGTCTTACTCGCAGTTGATGGGCGGCCTCAAAAAGGCTGGTATCGAACTCAACCGCAAGGTGCTCGCTGACCTCGCCCTGAACCATCCCGCTGCTTTTGCGGGCATCGTTGAGAAAGTGAAGTAATGCGGGCTGGGCTGCTTCGCTAGCCCTGGCCTTTCGACTGACTCTGAAAAGCGCTTGCCCCCGATAGTGGAGGCAAGCGCTTTGTCATTTCCAACCCAACAGTCAGCACGCTTTTGGCCAGTTCCTAACCAGCCGCCAGGTAGGCGGCTGCCGCTAGTACAAAAGCAAAGCGCCGCCCCGAGTAACTCGGAACGGCGCTGGCCGAAAGTAGCGGGGACGAGAGTTGAACTCGTGACCTCAGGGTTATGAATCCTGTGCTCTAACCAACTGAGCTACCCCGCCAGTTGGTGATTTGGGAGTGCAAAGGTACTGAGAAATTCTTTGCTTGCAAGCCTTGATTTAAAAAATACTCGTTTTCCTGCCCGCAGAGCCACTTTTAGTGGGTGGTGACGGGCGCCTTTCTTTCTGCTTATGGCTATGCCCGCCGCTAGCGCCAAGCGTCGCTTCGAGATGGAATACTCGATAAACGCCTCACCCAAAATACTTTTTCCCTACATCGCCTCGGCTTCGGGCCTCTCGCAGTGGTTTTGCGACGACGTACGCCTCGACCCCGACCATCGCCTCAACATGGTGTGGGACAAGCAAAGTCATTTTGCCGAAATAGTGGCCCAGCGGCCTGGCCGAAGCATCCGCTACGTGTTTTTAGACGAGCAGAAGCGCCCGCAGCAGGATGCCAATTACCTCGACTTTACCCTGGAACTGTCGCGCATCACGGATGAGGTATTTTTGCGGGTAACTGACTACTCCGACCATGCCGACACGCAGGAGCAGCAGGAGATTTGGGAAGGCCTCGTGGGCAAGCTGCGCGACCAGGTAGGGGGCTAGCATCCTCTGGCGCTAGCTCGCACTAGAAGCGACCGGCCCGCGTTAGCGTTGAATTCAGGCTGCCCACCTGCGCATATACTCGCCGTTGTGAAAAAACTAGATAAGCTGATTCTGAAGGCCTTTGCAGGGCCGTTCCTACTCACGTTTGCCGTGGTGGAGTTTATTCTGCTCACGCATACGCTGCTGAAATATCTGGACGATATTGTAGGTAAGGACCTTGGTACAGGCGTGCTCTTGCAGCTGCTGTTCTTTTTCAGCATCCTCATCGTGCCCATTTCGCTGCCACTGGCCGTGCTGTTGTCGTCGTTGATGACCTACGGCAACCTTGGCGAGCACCATGAGCTAACGGCTATTAAGGCCTCGGGTATTGCACTCACGCGCATCCTGCGGCCGGTATGGCTGGTGAGCATGGGGCTAGCTATTACGGCCTTCTGGTTTAATGAGCGCATCGTACCCAAAGCCAACCTGAAAGCTTATAGCTTGCTCTGGGATGTGCGCCAAAAAAAGCTGGCTCTTGATATCCGGCCGGGCGTTTTCTATAATGGCATCCCTGGCTATACCATCAAGGTGGATAAGAAGGTAGGGCCGGAGAAAGATATCCTGATGGGCGTCATGATTTATGACCACACCCAAAAGTCGGGCAATGCCACCGTGATGCTCGCCGACTCGGGCCGCATGTTTACGCGCTTTGGCGGGCAGTACCTGGGGTTTGAGCTATTTCGCGGCCATACGTACGTAGAGCAGCCCGACGCCCAGAATCGCTCGGCGGCGTCCTTTATCAGGGAGGGCTTTAAGCGCAACGTGATAACATTCTCGCTAGCCTCCTTTAACCTCGACCGTACTAAGCAGGAATTGTTTCAGCAGAACCGCATGATGCTGAACATTCCGCAGCTGCACCACAGCGTCGATTCTATCCAGCGCATTCTGGCGCGCGAGCGCAAGTTGCTCCCCGCCCGCCTAGGCGGCTATTACACCTACTTGCGCCTTGATACGATGGGCCGGGCCCAAAATCGTAAATTGGCGCACTTGCAGGTATCGCCAGCGCGGCTAACCCCGCTCTCGGCTTCGCAGGTCGAGCAAGCGCTGAGCCGCGCCCATAACGTGCAGTCGTTTGTAACATCCTCTTCGCAGCATCTGTATGAGGTGGCGCGCGACTCGGCCGAGTTTCGCATCGAGGTCTATCGCAAGTACACGCAGTCGGTAGCGGTGCTGCTCATGTTTCTGATTGGGGCACCGCTAGGGGCCATTATCAAGAAGGGTGGGCTAGGGGTGCCAATTCTGGTTTCTATTCTGTTTTTCATCATTTTCTACGTTTTCGATACCATGGGCTCGAAGTATGGGCGTGACTTCGTGCTGCCGGTAGGTGTGGGCATGTGGCTATCGAATAGCATCCTGTTTCCGTTTGGCATCTTCTTTTTATACCAAGCTTACAACGATTCGGGTCTACTGGAAATGGATTTCTGGCGGCGCCTGGCCCAGCGCCTGCCGCGCTTTCCACGCCTGCGGCAGCTAGCCACCCCAATAACCGAATAGGGCTTGGAACCCTGAGAAAAATGGCGTACCTTTGCGCCCGCCCCGAGGTGCGGGGTACGCATTTCTCTTATTTCTCATATCTAAGACGGGTTCTCCCTATCTGCCGATGAAACTCTCGACCGAGGCCAAGCAGGCCATCTTCGAAAAAAACAGCCTTCAGAAAGTTACCACCGACACCGGTTCGGCCGAGTCGCAAATTGCGCTGTTCACGCACCGCATCCAGCACCTCACGGAGCACCTGAAGACCAATAAGAAAGACCACAGCACCCGCCTGGGCTTGCTGAAACTGGTAGGTAAGCGTCGCCGCATGCTGGATTACCTCCAGCACCGCGAAATCAACCGCTACCGTGCGATTATCAAGGAGTTGGGCATCCGCAAGTAAGCCCAACTGCTAAGAGTAGGGAGCCTTCCAGCGAGGGTTCCCTACTCTTTTTTTTGCCCATTGTCTGCTTTGCTTTGGACATGAGACGGTAGCCCCGACGCCCGCGCCGAATGGGTCGGTGCAGGCTGCTACCGCAGCGGAATATCCGCTTTGCTGCTCATGTCTGGTGTCTATTGTCTCTAGTCCAATTCTGTCCAATGCCCGCTCCCCACGCGATTACTAAAACCCTGGCGCTGCCCGACGGCCGCCAGATTTCTATTGAAACCGGCAAGCTGGCCAAATTTACTGACGGTGCTGTTGTAGTGCGCCTCGGCGACACGATGCTGCTAGCCACCGTAGTATCAGCCCCTAGCCAGCGCGAAGGTGTTGACTTTCTGCCGCTCTCAGTTGACTATCAGGAGAAATTCGGCTCGGCCGGTAAAATTCCCGGCTCGTTTCAGCGTCGCGAAGGCCGTTTGAGCGACTATGAAATCCTCATTTGCCGCCTCGTAGACCGCATTCTGCGGCCCATGTTCCCGAAGGACTACCACTACGAGGTGCAGGTAATGATTAACCTCATCTCGGCCGACAAGGAGGTGCAGCCGGATGCGCTGGCCGCCCTGGCTGCCTCGGCAGCGCTGGCTATTTCGGACATTCCGTTTGCCGGCCCGATTTCGGAAGTGCGCGTGGCCCGTATCGATGGCCAATTCCAGATTAACCCCAAAACCAGCGACTTGGCTCGCGCCGACATGGACCTCATTGTGGGTGCCACGGCCGACTCGGTAGCCATGGTGGAAGGTGAAATGCACGAAGTAAGCGAGGAAGAGATGGTTGCGGCCATCGCTTTCGCTCACGAGGCTATTAAGGCTCAAGTGCAGCTTCAGAAGGACCTAGCTGAGGCTGTTGGCCGTACGGCTGACTCGCCTACTCGCGAATATCCGAAGTATGAGGAAAACGACGAACTGAAAAAGCGCGTTCACGAAGCCGTATACCAAGGTGCCTACGACGTGGCCCGCAGCGGCAACACCAGCAAAGCCGGCCGTAAGGAAGGCTTCTCGCAGGTAAAGAAGGCGTTTTTGGAGCAGCTCGTGGCCGAACAGCCCGAGTTGGATATGAAGCAGTTTAGCCGCTATTACAGCTCAGCTGAAAAGAAAGCCATCCGCGACATGATGGTGAAGGAGCGTGTGCGCCTCGACGGCCGCCAGCTTACCGAAATCCGCCCTATCTGGTCGGAAATCAACTATCTGCCCGGCGCCCACGGCTCGGCTATCTTCACCCGTGGCGAAACCCAGAGCCTGACCACGGCCACGCTCGGCACCAAGCTCGATGAGCAAATCATCGACCAGCCGTTGACCAAGGGATTCAGCCGCTTTATGCTGCACTATAACTTCCCCGGTTTCTCGACCGGTGAGGTGAAGCCCAACCGCGGGGCTGGTCGCCGCGAAATCGGCCACGGCAACCTGGCCGCCCGCTCGCTGAAGCGCGTGCTGCCGCCCGAAGACGAGAACCCCTATACCATTCGCATCGTGTCGGACATTCTGGAGTCGAACGGCTCTAGCTCGATGGCTACCGTATGCGCGGGCTCGCTAGCCCTCATGGATGCCGGCGTGAAGGTGCGTGCCGCCGTAGCCGGTATTGCTATGGGCCTCGTGCAAGACAAGGAAACCGGTGAGTACGCCGTGCTTTCGGACATCTTGGGCGATGAGGACCACCTCGGCGATATGGACTTTAAAGTGACGGGCACGGAGAAAGGCATTTGCGCCTGCCAGATGGACATTAAAATCCAGGGCTTGAGCAATGAAATCCTGACTGCCGCGCTGCACCAGGCCCGCGAAGGCCGCCTGCACATCCTGCGTGAGATGGCTAAGACCATCGCTGCGCCAGCTCCCGAGCTGAAAGCGCACACGCCGCGCTCGCACAAGATGCTGATTGACAAGGAGTTTATCGGCGCCGTAATCGGGCCAGGTGGCAAAGTAATTCAGCAGATTCAGAAGGACACCAACGCCACGGTGATTATCGAGGAGAAGGACGAGAAGGGTCACGTAAGCATCTACGCCTCTAACCAGACGGATATGCAGGGCGCTATCGACCGCATCCGGGCTATCGCGGCGCAGCCCGAAGTGGGCGAAACCTACAAAGGCAAAGTGCGCAGCATTCAGCCCTACGGCGCGTTCGTGGAGATTATGCCGGGTAAAGATGGCCTGCTGCACATTTCGGAGGTGACCCATGAGCGCATTGCGTCGCTCGAAGGAGTACTCGAAGTAGGCCAGGAAATCGACGTGAAGCTGGTAGATATCGACAAGAAAACCGGTAAGTACCGCCTCTCGCGCAAAGCACTGCTCGAAAAGCAGGCGTAATTTTTGCGCAACCCTGCACGCAAGCCAGCCGGTGATTTTTAATCCTGTTGGCTGGCTCCCGTGCAGGGTTGCCAAATGGCCGAAAAGAACTTTAGCGCGTATAGCCTTGTTGTTTTCGGTCGTATTAGCAGCACAACTGCTAGCCTATTATCTTCCGAATAACTTCTTTAGAACTACCTAGTTAGCGCCGTTACCGATGAGACAGCTAAAAATCAGCAAGCAGATTACTAACCGCGAAAGCCAGTCGCTGGATAAATATCTCCAGGAGATTGGCAAAGTGGACCTGCTGACGCCCGACGAGGAGGTGACGCTGGCGCAGCGCATCCGCGATGGCGACCAGAAAGCGCTCGAAAAATTGACTAAAGCCAACCTGCGCTTCGTTGTGTCGGTGGCTAAACAATATCAGAACCAAGGCCTTAGCCTGGGCGACCTCATCAATGAGGGCAACCTGGGCCTTATCAAAGCGGCTAAGCGTTTTGACGAAACCCGTGGTTTTAAATTTATCTCCTACGCCGTATGGTGGATTCGCCAGAGCATTCTGCAGGCCCTGGCCGAGCAGAGCCGCATTGTGCGCTTGCCCCTGAATCGGGTAGGCTCGCTGAATAAAATCAGCAAGTCGTTCTCGGAGCTGGAGCAAAAATTTGAGCGCGAGCCCTCGCCTGAAGAAATTGCTGAGGTGCTGGAGCTTACGACCTCGGAAGTAGTTGATACGCTCAAGATTTCGGGCCGCCACGTATCGGTTGACGCACCGTTTGTGCAAGGCGAAGAAAACCGTTTGCTCGACGTGCTCGAAAACGAAGACGAGGAAACCCCTGATTCGGGCCTGATGAACGACTCGCTGCGCAAAGAAGTGCAACGGGCGCTCTCAACCCTGACCAAGCGCGAGGCCGATGTGATTACGCTTTATTTCGGCTTGAATGGCGAAGCTGCCCTCACTTTGGAGGAAATTGGCGAGAAGTTTAACCTGACCCGCGAGCGGGTGCGTCAGATAAAGGAGAAAGCTATTCGCCGCCTGCGTCACACGTCGCGTTCGAAGGCGCTGAAGCCGTATTTGGGCTAATTTTACTTAAATTTGCTGGCTGAAAACCCCGACCGTGAGGTTGGGGTTTTTTGTAGGGTAAGCTTGTGCTTGCTCTACTTCAACTATTCGCTGTTACGAAAAGGTAAGCTTGCGCTTATCCTACACATGGAACACATTCATTGCCTGATTATCGGGTCGGGTCCGGCTGGTTATACGGCTGCTATTTATGCCGCGCGGGCGGGCTTAAAACCGGTAATGTACATGGGCTTACAGCCCGGCGGTCAGTTAACTATCACCAACGATGTAGAAAACTTTCCGGGTTATCCTGATGGGGTAATGGGCCCGGAAATGATGGAAGACCTGAAAAAGCAGGCCGAACGATTTGGCACTGACATCCGGTATGGTATCGCTACGAAAGTAGATTTTTCGGGCCATCCTCATAAAGTGACAGTTGACGAAATAACTGAGCTGACGGCCGACGCCGTCATTATCGCTACCGGCGCTTCGGCCAAGTGGCTAGGGCTCCCTTCGGAGGCGCGTCTCAATGGCTCGGGTGTATCGGCCTGCGCGGTGTGCGACGGCTTTTTCTACCGCGGCAAGGAAGTCGCCATTGTAGGTGCCGGCGACACGGCGGCCGAGGAAGCTAACTATCTCGCCAACCTGTGCTCTAAAGTATATATGCTGGTGCGCAAGGACGCTATGCGCGCTTCCAAGATTATGCAGCAGCGCGTGCTGGCTAACCCCAAGATTGAGGTGCTGTTTGACACGGCTACTGATGAGATTCTGGGCGAGCATGCCGTAGAAGGCGTGCGGGTGAAGAACCTGGTGACGCACGAAACCCGCGAGATTCCCGTTCATGGGTTCTTCGTGGCGATTGGCCACGAGCCGAACTCCAAGATTTTCCAGGATTATCTGCACCACGACGAGCAGGGCTACCTCAAAACCTTGCCTGGCACCGCCAAAACCAACGTGGATGGCGTGTTTGCCTGCGGCGACGTGCAGGACTTTACCTACCGCCAGGCCGTAACGGCCGCTGGCTCGGGCTGCATGGCCGCCCTCGATGCGGAGCGCTACCTGGCTGGCCTGCAGCAGGGCTAGCGAGCCGGTTTGCAGCCAGTGACGCAGGTTCGGCGACCTTGTTTTTGCTAACGTTCGGCAGTGGTTTGTGAAGCAAGCCACTGCCGTCATTTTTGGCTCCGTTGACTTTTCCCAAATTCCTTTTTCGTTTGCCCGCGTTGTGGCTGCTGCTAGCCTGCTGGCTAGGGGTGGGGACGCCCGTGCAGGCACAGCGCCGCAAAAAAACGCCCGCTCCCAAAGCCAAGGCAGGCTCCCCGCGCAACCGTGACTTCTTCCGCATACGCACGCCTAAGATGCGCTATGTGAAGCCGGATACAACCACTATTATCGAAACGGAGGACCTGCCCGACGACCGCTCCGACGCCGCCAAATCAATATTTAATCCGGCCCGTAAGCTCAGCATTGTGAGTGAGGATACAACCACGCTCAATGAGGGCGGGCAGGAGATTGTGGAGATGTCGGACGAGGTGCTTATCGACTCCTCGTGGGTGAAAGTAGCGGGCTACTACGCCATCTGGGACACGCACAACATCAACCCCTATCGGGTAGATGGCCGGCGCATTCGCGACACGCTCACCCTGCATTTAGTAGACCCGGCCCGGCAGCATTTTGCCAAAATGCCGCTCTCCACTACGCCTATCACTTCAGGCTTTACCTTTCGGTGGGGGCGCTGGCACTTTGGCGTAGACCTCGACCTGGATACCGGCGACTCGGTGCGGGCAGCCTTCGACGGGGTTATCCGCATCAGCAAGTGGGACGGTGGCGGCTATGGCAACTACCTGCTGGTGCGCCACTACAACGGTTTGGAAACCCTCTATGGGCACTTAAGCAAGCCGCTGGTGCCAGTGGGCACCTTCGTGAAGGCTGGGCAGGTAATTGGGCTAGGAGGCAGTACGGGGCGCAGCACGGGCTCGCACCTGCACTTTGAAGTGCGCTACGAAGGCAATCCAATAAACCCTACCTACGTGTACGACTTCCCCGACTACAAGCTGCGGGGCGAGACGTTTACGATAACCTCGGCGCTGTTTAATTACTATAGCCGGGCGCTGCACCGGGGCAGCCGGAGCCGGGGCGAGCCTACGGCTGCGCGCCAAGTGGCGACGCATAAAATCCGACAGGGCGATACGCTTTCGGAGATTGCTGACCGCTATGGCGTGCGCGTTAGTACGCTCAAACGTTTGAACCCTAGCCTGCATGGCAAGTTGCAGCCGGGTAAAAAGCTTCGGGTTAAATAATTCTGCACTACTGTGATGAAGCTTGATATTCTGGCCCTAGGGGCCCACCCCGATGATGTAGAGATGTCGTGCTCGGGCACGTTGCTGGCTGCGGTAGCAGCGGGCAAGAAGGTAGGTATCGTTGATTTTACCCGTGGTGAGCTAGGCACGCGCGGCACCCCCGAAACCCGGGCAGCTGAGTCAGAAGCGGCCAGCAAGATTTTGCAGCTCAGCGTGCGCGAAAATCTAGGCTTGCCCGATGGTTTTTTTAAGAACGACCGTGAGCATCAGCTGCCGCTTATTGCGGCCATCCGGCGCTACCAGCCCGAGATTGTGCTCTGCAACGCCATCGCCGACCGCCACCCCGACCACGGCCGCGGCGCGCAGCTCGCTACCGACGCCTGCTTTTTGAGTGGCCTGCGCATGATAGAAACGCTAGGGGAGGATGGCCAGCCGCAGGCGGCCTGGCGCCCCAAGCACGTGTATCACTACATCCAGGACCGCCAGATTCCGGCCGATTTTGTGGTGGATATTACACCTTATTGGCAGGGTAAATGGGCTAGTATCAACGCCTATAGTACGCAGTTTTTCAATAAAAATGCCGACCCTGCGGCCCCGCAGACCTACCTCTCGGGCCAGACGTTTTCGCACTTCATGGAAGCGCGAGCCCGCGAGTTTGGCCATTTGATAGGCGTGGAGTTTGGGGAAGGCTACACCGTGCAACGGCCAATTGGCATCAAGGAATTGGGTGATTTAATTTAGACAAGACTTCTGCAATCAAAAAGGCCGTCATGCTTAGCATGACGGCCTTTTTACTTATATTTTTTCCGTGGCTAGCTCGGCCTGTACGCTCGCCACCGGCACGGGGTCCTGGGCTTGCACGGGCTCGTCGCGCTGCAAGTGGTGGGTAGCCGAGGCGGGCTTGACGGTGAGGGGTACTTTTTCGAGGGCCACATCGCTAGTGTCGAGGCCGAAAAGCTGCTGGTCAGAAATCGCGAAGCGGTTAATGAAAAAGTAGCCGTTTAGGATAATCCTTTCCTTGAGGCTGAGGTCGTTATCGTAGCTCAACACCTTTTCGAGCACTACAAAGCGGAAGTCGCCTGGCATGTGGTAGCGGGCCAGCGAGTCGTAGCGCGAGGTGATGTCAATTTCGCCGCGCTCGCCCATTTGTTCCAGCACCCGGCGAAACAGTAGGTTGAGCCTCGGCTGCACCCGAAATCCCAGCCGGAAGTTGATTTTATACGCCACGCCGGACACCAGCTCCTCCACCGCGTAGCGGGTCGAGTAGGGGTCGGTGGCAATGCTCATATTGATAAACCAGTAGCGGTCGGCACGCTTGGGCTGCTTGCGCAGGATAGAATACAGAATCTCGTTTTCCAGCTCGCCGGCTTTCTTGCTGTGCGTGAGGTACACGAGGTTGCTGGCATACTTGCTCACCGACTCATCCTGGCTCAGCTCCTGCAAGGTGGGCTTGGTGCTCGCCACGGGCAGTAGGCTTAGCAGGCTGTTCTTGATTTCGCGGCCGCGATAGCCCACGTACATCATCGAAATCAAGCCCCACTCAAAAACCAGAATGCCTAATCGGTTGAGGAGCTTGGTGATATTGGCGATAAGAAAGGAGAACTCGACGGTGAGGAACACCAGCATGATGAGGCCCACCACGGGCAGTGCCCAGTGCTTCACGCCGCGCAGGTACTGCATCAGAAGCAGGCTGGTCATGAGCATGGCCACCGTAATGCTGAAGCCGTAGGCGGCCGTCATGGCCTCCGAGGTTTTGAACCACAGCTGCACGCATACGCAGCCAAACCACAGCAGCCAGTTGATGCTGGGCACGTAAATCTGCCCGCGCTGGTCGGTGGGGAACAGCACCCGCACCTTGGGCCAGAAGCGCAGGCTAACGGCCTCGGAGATAAGCGTGTAAGAACCCGAAATGAGCGCCTGCGAAGCAATGATGGTAGCCATTGTAGCTAGCACAATGAGCGGCACGATACCCCACTTGGGGGCAATCATGAAAAACGGGTTCTGGTTAGAGGCTAGCGTGTGGCCTACGTGGCCCATCGTCCAGGCGGCCTGGCCCAGGTAGTTGAGTACCAGCGCACTCTTCACGAAAATCCAGGACGTGCGGATGTTTTTGCGACCGCAGTGGCCGAGGTCCGAGTACAGCGCCTCGGCCCCGGTGGTGCACAGAAAAACGGCCCCTAGCAGCCAAAAACCCTTCGGGTACTCGGTGAGCAGCCGGATGGCGTACATCGGGTTGAGAGCGGCCAGCACGCCGGGGTAGTGCAGAATCTGGGCTAGCCCCAGCGCCGCGATGGCCGAAAACCAGAGCAGCATAATGGGCCCAAATGCCGCGCCCACCACCTTGGTGCCGAACTGCTGAAACGTGAACAACATCGTGATAATGACAATGACGATGAGGACAATGGTCTCCGTATTGAGCGCCGGGTACAGAATTTTCAGGCCCTCGATGGCCGACGAAACCGAGATGGGGGGCGTAATAATACCATCGGCCAGCAGCGTGCCCGCGCCAATAATGGCCGGGAAAAGCAGCCAGTGCCCCCGGCTCTTCACCAGCGAAAAAAGCGAAAAAATGCCGCCTTCGCCGTGGTTATCAGCCTCCAGGGTAAGCAGAATGTATTTGATGGTGGTTTGGAGCGTGAGCGTCCAGAATACGGCCGATACGCCGCCGTACACCAGCAGCTCGCTCACTGGGCGGTCGCCGATGATGGTTTGGAACACGTAAAGTGGCGAGGTGCCAATATCGCCGAAAATGATGCCGAGCGTGACCAGCAGCCCTGCTGCCGACACGCGGCGCAGGTGGATGTTGTCTTCGGTGGCTAGGGCCGGGGAGGAGGACATGGTGTACTGATTAGTGGTTAATTGTCAATGATTAATGCGCTGCTGGGTGGTGCGTGGGGCTAGGCCACGGGCAGCGTGAAGTAGAAAGTGCTGCCCGCGCCCACGGTGCTTTCCACGCCCAGCTCGCCGCCCTGGCTGGTGATGAACTCGCGCGAGATGCTGAGGCCCAGGCCGGTGCCGGGTGCATCGGCGAGGCTATCGGGGCTAGGGGCGGGGCCCTGGGCAAAGCGCTCGAAAATGCGCTGCTGATACTCAGGCGCGATACCGGGGCCGTGGTCTTGCACCTGCACGCGCACGGCGCGCTGGTCTGGCGTAGGGGCGGCGCTCAGCTCAATGTGGCCCTGTTCGGGCGAGTAGCGCACGGCATTCACAAGTAGGTTGAGCAGCACCCAGGCCGTTTTCTCGTGGTCGGCCCGAATGGCGGGCAAGTCGGCGGGCAGCTGGGTATCGAGGGTGAGGTGGCGGGCACGGAGCT
Source organism: Hymenobacter sp. BT559 (assembly GCF_017571525.1). Lineage (GTDB taxonomy): Bacteria > Bacteroidota > Bacteroidia > Cytophagales > Hymenobacteraceae > Hymenobacter > Hymenobacter ginsengisoli. The sequence goes on from NZ_JAGETY010000003.1 coordinate 19,551, forward strand.
GCAATTGCAGCGGCGTAGCGGCGGCGGCTACGAGGTCGGCCACGGCTAGCGGGCGCGGGGCTAGGGCAATGCCCTGGCCTACGTCGAGGCGGGCCACGGTCAGCAATTCGCCCACGAGGCGCAGCAGGCGCTGGGTTTCTTCTTTAATAGTGGCTACTATCTCCTGCTGCTCGGCGTTGAGGTCGCCCACGAGCGGGTTGTGCAAGAGCTTGAGATTGAAGTTGATGCTGGAAAGTGGCGTCTTTAGCTCGTGGGATACAGTGGCCAAGAAGTCCGACTTCGTTTGGTCGAGCTGGCGGAAGGCCGACACGTTGCGCAGGGCTAGCACCGTGCCCACGGCTTCCATCTGGTCGCGCGCCTCGTTGAAGGCCACGGCCTCGTGCACCGACAGCTGGTAGTGCGCCGTGACCTCGTCGGCCCCCACCACTGCCAGCGGTTGCGGGCCGGCCGGGCGCTGGCCTACCGGCAGTAGCGCCGGGGCCAGCAGCTGCGCAAACACCGGATTTTTTTGGGCTAGCTCAGTGGCTGGACGGCTCAGAATTTTACTTTCTGACAGCCCGAGCAGGGTGCAAGCGGCCGGGTTGGCCACGATGATGCGGCGGCTAGGGTCGAGCAGAAACACGGGCTCGTCGAGCGTGTGTACAAGGCCGCTGGTGCGGTTGCGCTCGGTCACCACATCGGCCAGGCTGTGGCTGCGAATGTCCTGCACATGCACCAGCAGCCGATTGAAGGCCGCTGTGACCGAGCCTACCTCGTCGGTGCTCTCGATGGGCACGGTGGCCGCGAAGTTGGTGCGCGTGGCGTGGTCGAGGCTAGCGGCCAGCTTGCGCAAGCCGCCCACGGCCGCCTGCGGTACACTTCCCACCAGCATCAGCCCCACCAGCGCGCTCAGCACGCTGAAGAGTAGTAGATAACTTTTGGCCTGTGCCGCGGCGTGCATGGCCTGGCCGTTTTTGCGGGTGAGGGCCGCCACGTTGAGCGCCACCATGCGGTGCGTGAGGCGGCGCAGTTGCGCCTGCGTAGTGGCTGGTGCGGCGCCAGGGTAGCTAGCCAGCACTAGGGTGAGGCTATCGACGAGCACGCGCTCGCCAGGCTCGGTTACGTTGCTGGCTTCGCGGGCCAGCAGGGTACGCAGGCGGCCCAGTGCGGGTGCGTCGGCGGGGTTAGCGGCTAGCCCATCGAGGGCCTGCAGCATACCCTGGCCCAGCTGCACCGAATAAAAATTCTCCTGGAGCACCGCCCGGTTGGCCCGGTCGAGGCGGCCCAGCGTGGCGTAGGCATAGAAGCCGATGCCGAGCAGCAGCCCCAGCATTGCCAGAAAGCCCAGGGTAATTTTGGTGTGTAAGCGCATGGCGACGGCCGGCGGGCCGCGCTAGTGCGGGGCCGACGTACCAAGGCTAGCGAAAGGTGGGCCTGGCTGAGGAAAGGGAGTATTTATTTTAGGTATCGGATTGATAGTGAGGGCTATTTTTGTAAGAAATTCTTCGGCTTGGTAAGGTGGGCTAGCTACGAGTGGGTCATTTTGACCCGATAGCTAGGGCAAAAAAGCTTGCCTCACTCGTTTGTTCTTGCGAGCACAGCGAAGCCAGGACAAACGAGTATATGCTGCTCACTTCCGACCCAGACCGTATTCCTCAATCTTGCGGTAAAGTGTCTTCACCCCGATGCCGAGGTGGCGGGCGGCCTCCATTTTGTTGCCGCTGGTTTCGCGCAGTACCTGGCCGATGTGGCGGGCCTCCACGGCGCGCAGGCTGCGGTCGCTAGGGTCGGCGGGGGTAGGGGCGGGCAGGTGCTGAAACTCGGGCGGCAGGTCGTCGAGGGTTAAGGGCTGGTTGTCGAAGGCCAGGATGGCGGCACGTTCGAGCACGTTTTTGAGCTCGCGCACATTGCCCGGCCACGGGTAGCGGGCTAGCCGGGCCAGCGCCTCGGGCTCGAAGCCAGGCAGGCGCTTGCGCAGCTTGGCGGCGAATACTTGCAGGAAGTGCCGGGCGAGGGGGGCCACGTCGTCGGGCCGGGCACTGAGGGGCGGCACCGCCAGCTCAAATACCGAGAGGCGGTAATAGAGGTCGGGCCGGAAATGCCCCTCGGCGGCTTCCTGGCGCAGGTTGCGGTTGGTAGCGGCCACGAGGCGCACGTTCACCTTGGTGGGCTTGGTGTCGCCGAGCTTGGTAAACTCCTGGGTTTCGAGCACCCGCAAAAACTTGGCCTGCACGGCCAGGTCCAGCTCGCCGATTTCATCCAGGAACAGCGTGCCGCCGTTCGCCTCCTCCAACAGGCCTTTCTTATTAGCCAGTGCCCCGGTGAAGGCGCCTCTCTTATAGCCAAACAGCTCCGATTCCAATAAATCCTTGGGAAAGGCGCTGCAATTGACGGCCACAAACGGCTTGCCCCGGCGCGGGCTAGCCTGGTGAATAGCCTGCGCAAACAGTTCCTTGCCCGCGCCGGTAGGGCCTTCGAGCAGCACGGTGCTAGCGGTAGGGGCGACGCGCTCGGCTAGGGTCTTGGCTTTGGTAAGGGCCGCCGAGTGCCCAATCATAGCGTCGAAGGTGTACTGCTGGCCTACTTGCTTTTCGAGCTCGGCCACGCGGCGGCGCAGCTGGGCTTTCTCCACGGCGCGGGCTACTACTACCACGAGCTGGTCGTCAGAATCGCCCTTGGTGAGGTAGTCGAAGGCGCCCTGCTTCATGGCCTGCACGCCATCGGGCACGGTGCCGTAGGCGGTGAGCAGGATGATTTCGGCTAGGGGGGCGGCGGCCTGGTAGCGCGGCAGCAGGGCTACGCCGTTGCCATCGGGCAGCTTCACATCGGAGAGAATGACCAAGATATCAGCGGCGTGCTCGGCCAGGGTTTGCATGCCGCGGCGGGCGTCGGGGGCTTGCAGCACCGCGTAGCCTTCCAGCTCCAGCACCCGGGCCAGCACCTGGCGCAGGCGGTTTTCGTCGTCGATAAGCAGGAGCGTAGGCTGGGGCATGGCGCAAAGGTCAGCTGCAGAAAGAACAACTAGGAGGGAGGCATCGAAATCGGCTGGTATGGCGAGCAAAGTGAGCGCCTCCGAACGACCCTAGCGCGCATCGCTCGGGGGCGCTTCGAGCGGCCGGCAGGAGCTTCCCAACAAGTGAAAGGAACGAAAGGGAAATTTTTCCGTTTAGTAAAGAAAATTTTCCCATCTTTGTTGAATGTTGGCCCGCTTGTATTGGGCTAGTCCAGTTCCCTTGCGTATGCTTGCCGCTCCTGCTTATCCGCCCAGCGCCATTCCGGCGGCCCTAGCCAGCCTGGCCACGGTCGTCACCGACTCTTTTGCCCTAGTAATGGAGGCCCGCACCGGCGTGCCGGCCAAGGCCGCTTTTGCCGTAGCTACCCTGCTGCAGCTAAGCGTAGACGAGCTGGCCGACTTGCTGCACACCACTACCAAAACCCTGCGCACCTACCGCGACGCCAACAAGCGCCTGGCCCCGGCCGCCAGCGAGCAAGTGCTGAAATTGCTGGCCCTGGCCCGGCAGGGCGGCGAGGTATTTGGCGATGCAGGGGCCTTTCGGCGCTGGTTGGGCAAGCCGGCCTTTGGCCTCGATAACCAGGCTCCGCTAGCCCTGCTCCAAACGAGTGGCGGCATCGACCTGGTAGCCGAGGAGGTGAGTCGCATTGCCTACGGCGACTTCGCCTAGCCCCGCTCCGCGTGGAAATCTACCGCATTTGCCTGGCCAGGTATGCCGGCGAGCTGGTGGCCTCCGGCAACGCCGGGCGCTGGAATCTGCGGGGGCAGTTCGTGATTTATGCCGCTGGCAGCCGCGCCCTGGCCTGCCTCGAAAACGTAGTGCATCGCAGTGGCGAGGGCTTAAATAGCCTCTTCAAAGTCATTCGTATTACCGTGCCCGACGACCTGGCCGTGGAAGAACTGACCCTGGCCCAGCTGCCGGCCGACTGGCAGCCCACCAGCGCCTACGCCCGCTGCCAGCCGCTGGGCGCCGACTGGTACCGCCGCCAGCAGGCGGCCGTGCTGCGGGTACCCTCGTCCATCATTGCCCACGAGCACAACTACGTGCTGAACACCCGCCACCCCGACTTTGCGAGAATCAGCATTATAGGGTGGGAGAATTTCGCCTTTGACCCCCGCATAAAAGCCCAGGAGCCAGGTTAAAAGTGGGGCTGGTGGGGCTATAGCTGCGCGCTAGCCCCGCAAAAATGCAGTACCTTAGTAGCCTCCCATCGCTTTCCCTTTTCTCGATTATATGGCGCTAGCCCCCACTGCTTATACCCCGACGGCCGAGCCGGTGTCGCACCACGTGCGCGCCCGCCAGCTGCTGCGGGCTCACCCCGAGGTGAAGCGCCTCATGACCCGCAACGCCAACACCGCCCTCATCACGGCGGGCTGCGTGGCGGTGCAGGTACTGGCCACCTACCTGCTGCACGGCCACACCTGGTACTGGTCGCTACTGGCAGCCTATGTGCTAGGGGCTTTCGTGTGCCACACGCTGTTTGTGATAGTGCACGAGGCTACGCATAATCTGGTATTTAAAGGCCAGTGGGCCAATGCCGCCGTAGGTATTGCGGCCAACCTACCAATGGTGATTCCGACGGCCATGAGCTTTCGCAAGTATCATCTTAAGCACCATTCGGCCCTTGGCGACTTCGACCACGATGCCGACCTACCCGACCACTACGAGGCCAAGCTGATTCGGCACTACGCCGTAGGTAAGGCTATCTGGCTATTTTTCTTCCCGGTATTTCAGGTAGTGCGCACCTTCCGCTGCCGCAGCGTGGTGCCGTTTGATAAGTATATCGCCGCCAACTGGATAGCCCAGATTGCCTTCAATGTGGGCATGTACCTGTGGCTAGGCCCAGCGGCCTTTCTGTACCTGTTCTTCAGCTTCTGGTTTTCGGTGAGCCTGCACCCGGTGGGCGCTCGCTGGATTCAGGAGCACTACCTCGTGCTCAGCCCCGACCAGGAAACGACTTCCTACTACGGCCGCCTCAACTCGGTGCACCTCAATATCGGTTACCACAACGAGCACCACGACCTCCCCGGCGTGCCCTGGAACAAATTGCCCGAGCTGCGCAAGCTGGCGCCCGAGTTCTACGAGCCCCTGCTGCACCACACCAGCTACACCAAGGTGCTGCTGCGCTTCCTTTTCGACCAGGAGCTCTCGCTCTATTCGCGCCTGGTGCGCGGCGAGAGCGCCAGCAGCGCCGTACCGATGGCCAGGTAGCCTGCGCATAACTTAGGCACGAAATCCCCAGCTGGCCCGCCGCGCCAGCTGGGGATTTGGCTTTTTATGCCAAGTAGCTACACCTGAGGTTGAGGTAGAAATATAACTTCTTTTTAGACGGTTAACACAATCGTTAATGTATGAGGGGGCCAGCAGACAGAAGCTGCATTTTTTTCAAGGTCTAAAAAATGGCCCCATGCTATCCGAAATCGATTGCAAGGCCATAGTTTGGCCTGCTAAGCTACTTTTTGAAAAGTTTTATTTTTGTTAATTCTCAGAAAAGCCCTTATTATTGTTGCGTTGATTCAACATGCCATCCCGCCGGTCGGCTACCAGCTTACGATACAGACCACGCGGCGGCATTTTTTTTAATCAACTTACACAATCGATTGTGTATTCAGCTTTTCTTTTTAAATTCACTTTCCCACCCAATCCTTCTCACCTATGAGAAAGTCAGTACCTAAGATGCGGCGGCTCGTGCTGCCCGCCGCGCTCAGCTGCCTGCCGCTGCAGCCCTTGCTGGCCCACGCTTCTGCCCCGGCCGAGCTACTGAAAACCACCCCGGCCGCCGGCCCCGTTACCGGCCGCATCGTGGACGAGAAAGGCCAAGGCCTGCCCGGCGTCAACGTGCTGGTGAAGGGCACCAACGTAGGCACCGCCACCAACGCCGACGGCCGCTACACCATCGAGGCCCCGGCCGGCGCTACGCTGATATTCTCTTACATCGGCTATGCCAGCCAGGAGGTAGTGGTGGGCGACCGCACCACTGTCGATGTAGCGCTGGCCCCCGACAGCCGCTCGCTGAGCGACGTAGTGGTGGTCGGCTACCTAGCCGAAGACCGCCAGAATGTGACCAGCGCCGTATCGGCGCTTGACGTGAAGGAAGCGACCAAAACGCCGGTAGCTACGGCCGTGCAGGCTATTCAGGGTCGCGTGGCGGGCGTGCAGATTCAGGGCTCGGGCGGGCCTGGTGATACGCCAGTGATTACGGTGCGCGGGCCGGGTAGCGCAGGTTTTGCCGGCAGCAGCCCGCTTTACGTGATTGATGGGCTCTGGACCGACAATATCCGCGACCTGAACCCCAACGACATTGCCACGCTCAACGTGCTGAAAGATGCCTCCTCGACGGCTATCTACGGCTCACGCGGGGCCAACGGCGTTATTCAGATTACCACCAAGCGCGGCAAGGCGGGCGTGCCCACCATTAGCCTTAATGCCTACACGGGCATCGACCAGCTCTCTAAGCGCTACAACCTGACCAACGCCAGCCAGTGGGCCGACCGCGCCGTGCAGGCCTACGCTAACGCGAAAATCGACCCACTTGCGGCAGGCCAGAATAGCCTGGCTGGTGCCGTGAAGGGACCGGGTGGCGCCTTTAACCCTAATGTAGATACCGACTGGCAGAAGGAGTTTTTTCGCACTGGCCGCACCGAAGACTATAACCTGAGCCTGTCGGGGGGCACAGCCGATGGCAAGTATGCCAGCAACTACCTCGTGTCGGGCGAGTACTTTCACCAGCAGGGCATCGTGCGCGGCCCCGACTTTAAGCGCTACAGCTTGCGCCTGAACTCGGGCCTGACCAAGGGGCGCTTCCGCTTCCAGGAAAATGCCCAGTTCACGCACCTCGGCACGACACTGCTCAACGGGGCGCCATTTATCGACGTGCTGCTGTTCCTGCCCAGCATTCCGGTGTACGACCCGAACAACTCGGGTGGCTTCGGCAAAGGCGATATTATACAGAATACCTTCGCCACTAACCCAGTAGGAGCCCAGACGCTGCTCACCCGCACGCAGTCGGACAACCGCCTAGCCGGCAACTTCACGGTGGATTACTCCATCTTCGATTTTCTGACCTACCGGCTGAACCTGGCTATGGATGGGCACAGTTACAACAATGCCGATGCGCAGCGCGCCGGTATCCTGCGCCAGAATACACCCATCAATACCACGTCGCTGAGCGAGTACCAGGGCTACGACGTGTTTCTGATGGCTGAAAACACGCTGAACTTCAACAAGAGCTTCGGCGACCACCACGTGAACGCGCTGGTGGGCTACTCGGAGCAGGATACCAAGTATCACAACACCTTTGCCCAGGCGCAGGGCTACTCGGCACTGCCACAGTACTACTTTGTGCTCGACGCGGGCACCACGCCGGGCGGGGCCTCGGTAGGGGGCACCGACGGCGAAATCACCCGTCAGTCATTTTTCGGACAAGCCACCTACGACTACAAAAACCGCTACCTGGTGTCGGGCAGCTTCCGGCGCGACGGCTCGTCGCGCTTCGCGCCGCAAAACCGCTGGGGCAACTTTGGCGGGGGTTCGCTAGGCTACCGCCTCAGCGAGGAGGAATTCTTTAAAACTGCACTGCCCCAGATTAATAACCTAAAACTACGGGCTAGCTATGGTCTCATCGGCAACGAAGCACTAGCTGGGAATTATTACGGAGCGTATTTGCCGTATCCAAGCGTAGCGCAGAGCGTGAACTACGTGCTGGGCACCAACCAGGCATTCGTCAACGGGGCCACTCAGATTACGCTTAGCAGCCCCGATATCCGGTGGGAAGAGCGTCGCACGAAGGATGCCGGCCTGGACATCGCCCTGCTTGATAACCGCCTAAGCTTGTCGGCCGACTACTACATCGCCGAAACCCGCTATGCTTTGGCGCCGGTGCAGTTGCCTGTTTACCTGGGCAACTTCGGCGGAGCTGTGTTCCGAAACGCGGGCAATCTCGAAAACCGCGGCTTTGAGCTAGCCCTGGGCTACCATGAAAACCGAAAAGCCTTTACGTATGGGGCTGACCTGACAGTGACCACGCTCCGCAACCGCGTAACGGCCTTGCCTAACGCCGGCCAGCAGATACCGGATGGCTCGGGTCTTACCATCGAAACGGTCGGCCAGCCCCTGGGAGCTTTCTACCTGATTCCAATGGCGGGCATCTTCCAGTCGAAAGACGAGGTGAACGCCTACAAGAGCGCCGATGGCAAAGTCATCCAGCCTTATGCCTCGGCTGGGGACGTGAAATACGCCGATACTAACGGCGACGGAGTTATCGACTCGAAAGACCGGGTATTTGTGGGCTCGCCCTACCCCAAGGTGCAATACGGCCTGAACCTGACGGCTGCTTACAAAGGCTTCGACGTGTCGGTGTTCTGGCAGGGCGTCACGGGCAACCAGATTTTCAACAACGCCAAGTTTGCCCTGGAACGCTATGATGGCCCCAACAACTACGAGGCCGACGTGCAGCCCTGGACGCCCGACAACCACTCGAACAGCGTGCCGCGCCTGCTGCAAGGCGGCAGCACCGACCCCAACCTGGCCCAGTCGGCCGCCCAAAACTCGCTCTACTACACCACGCGCTGGCTCGAAGACGGTGCTTACCTGCGCCTCAAAAACGTGCAGCTAGGGTACACATTTGGCAAAAACCTGCTGGGCTGGGCCCCGGCCATTGGCAGCCTGCGGGTGTACGTGACGGGCCGGAACCTGGTAACCTTCACCAAGTACTCGGGCTTCGACCCCGAAAACACTGGCACCGGCTACTTTGGCCGCGGAATCGACAACAGCGCCTATCCCAACGTGCGCACCCTCACGGCCGGCGTGCAGGCCACCTTCTAAATGATTAATGATTAATGGTTGAGTGCTAATGACCAGCTACAACTGCTGTTATAAAGCACATTAACCATTAATCACTAGCCATTAATCATTGAAAAACTCTACTTTTTATGAAATCCCACAAAATAGCTACCCTGTTGTTGGCCGGTGGCCTGCTAGCCACGGCCACCAGCTGCCAGAAGGACCTGCTGGATAAAACCAACCCAAATACGCTCTCTACGGCTCAGTTCTGGCTCACGGCTGACGATGCCAATAAGGGGGTCATTGCCTGCTACTCGGGCGTGCAACAGTATGCCTGTTACGGCCACTCGTGGCAGTTTATCACGGCTCGCTCCGATGAGTCGTACAGCCAGAGCCCCTTCGTGGAGCTGGCTATTTTCACGCGTTTCATCCAGGCCAATAACAACTTCTTCATTTCTTCCTTCGCCTGGAACGATTACTACCGCACCATCTTCCGCACCAACCAAGCAATTACCCACATCCCGGACATCAACATGGACGGCGCCCTGAAGGCGCGCCTGCTGGCCGAAACGCGTTTTATTCGGGCCTTGATGTACTTCGACCTGGATTCGTTTTTCGGCAATGTGCCGCTGATTGTCACCGAATCGACGGCCGATACCCGTGCCCCGCAGGCCACCCCGGCCCAGGTAGAGGCCCAGGTGATTGCCGACCTGCAAGCCGCCATTCCAGACCTGCCGCTGAGCTACGGCTCGGCCGACAAGGGACGCGTGACCAAGGGCGCCGCCCAGGCCCTGCTGGCCAAGATGTACATGCAGCAGCATAAGTACACCGAGGCTTCGGCGCTGTTTACGACCATCATCAACTCGAACCAGTATTCGCTGGTGCCGAACTACCTCGACAACTTCACCGAAACCAACGAGAACAACAGCGAGTCGCTGTTTGAAGTGCAGTACTCGGGGGCAGTGCTCGACGTGGGCCAGGGCCAGGACAATTCGCGCTCATCAGAAGGCTACGACCGGCCCAACTTCTTTGGACCACCTATCTACTCGTTTGCCGACGTGCAGCCCCGCCAGTGGCTCACGGCGGCCTACACCGACTCGACGGTGGCCTTGGTGCCCGGCACCAAGAAGCACGCCATCGACCCACGCCGTGATATCTCCATCATCAGCGTCCTCAACCCAGACCGTTTCTACGGCAAAACCTTCGCCGAGCTGGGCTACAACCCTAGCCAGCAGTACTGGCGCAAGTACCTGAACGACCGCACCCGTACTACGCCCGAGAACTTCACTTCGGGCATCAACTTCCGGGTTATTCGCTACGCCGATGTGCTGCTGCTACAGGCCGAGGCCCTAAACGAACTGGGCCAAACCGCCCAGGCCGTGCCACTTGTGAACCAGGTGCGCGCCCGCGTAGGGCTAGCCCCCATCTCGGCGGCCAACTACGACCAGGCCAGCCTGCGCCTCTACATGCGCGATGAGCGCGCCCGCGAGCTGGCCGGCGAAGGCCAGCGCTGGTTCGACATCAACCGTTGGGGGCTGCTCGACAACCAGGCCGGCCTGAACTACCTCATCGCCAAAGACCCTGATTTCAACAACTTCGTGCTAGGCAAGTCGAAGCTGCTGCCCATTCCGCAGAACGACATCGACATCGACCCTAATATCAAGCAAAACCCAGGCTACTAGCCTAGTGCACGCCGGCCGCTGCCAGCCCTGCCAGGGGCTAGCAGCGGCCTAATGTGTTTTAGTACTCTTCCTTTCCCACCCGGTATGTTCACATTTTTACTGCTGCGCGCCCGGCGTATCGTCCTGCTCGCGTCGGTGCTGGTGGCCTGGCTAGCCGTGCCGGCCTGGGCGCTGCAAGGCGCGCTCGGCATTCATGACCCCTCCACGATTGTCAAGAGCGGCAATACGTACTGGGTATTTGGTACCGGCGACGGCATTGCCTGCAAGTACTCGACCGACCTCATCAACTGGACTGATGCTAAATCGGTGTATACCAAAACGGCGTATCCGGGCTGGATAAACGGTAAGGTGCCGGGCTTCGCGGGTACGTTCTGGGCGCCCGAGTGCAAGTTCATGAATGGCAAGTACTACCTGTACTACTCGTGCTCCACGTTTGGCTCGCAGGTGTCGACCATCGGGCTCACGACCAACGTGACCCTGGACCCCACCGACCCCAACTATAAGTGGGTAGACCAGGGCGAGGTGATTTCGAGCTCTAATATGAACGGCGGGCCCAATGCCATCGACCCGGCCCTGTTTACCGATGCCAGCAACAACCTCTGGCTCACCTACGGCTCGTACTTCGGCGGCATTCGCATCACGCAGCTCGACGCCGCCACGGGCAAGCCCCTCACTACCAGTACGCAGTATGCCGTGGCCAACGGCGGGGTAGAGGCATCTTACGTAGCCTACAACAACGGCTACTACTACCTGTTCGTGAACCGGGGCTCGTGCTGCCAGGGCGCCGCCAGCACCTACTACATTCAGGTGGGGCGCTCGGCTAGCCCCACCGGGCCCTACCTCGACCAGACTGGACAAGACCTGAACGCCAACGGCGGCACCACGCTGCTGAGCAGCGCCGGCCGCTACATCGGGCCGGGGCACACTGGCATCCTGACGGAAAACGGCGTTACCTACTTCAGCCACCACTACTACGACGGCTACGACAACGGCGCCCCCAAGCTGGGCCTGGCGCAGCTGACCTGGGGCAGCACCGGCTGGCCCACCGTGAGCCGCGACTGGGTGTCCGCCGGCCGCTACGTGGTTAAAAACCAGAACAGCAACTTGGTGTGGGACGCCTGGGGCTGCACCGGCGCGTCGGGCCAGCAGGTGGCGCAGGGCACGCCCTCGGGCCTGGCCTGCCAGCAGTGGGACTTTACGCGCCTGGGCAATGGCTACTATAAAATCACGAATGCCCTCGGGGGGCTAGCCCTAGATGTTATCGGCTGCCTGCCCGACGCGGGCACCAAGCTTCAGCTGTTTGCCTCTAATGGCCTCGCGTGCCAGCAGTACGTCATTGAGCGGGCTAGCAACGGCGACTATATCTTCACCTCGGCCACCGGCAATAATGTGGTAGAAGTGCCCAACTGCTCGACCACGCCCGGCCAGCAGCTGGGCCTGTGGTACTACAATGGCTTTGGCTGCCAGCGCTGGGCCCTTGCGGCGCCCGGCGCGCCGCTGGCCGCCGCGGCCGCCCAGCGGCTGAGCGGCGTCACGATTTATCCGGTGCCGGCTGCGGCGGGCAATTTTACCATCGCGCTCGACCAGGGGGCTGGCGGGCCTACCGTGGTTGAGGTGTTCAACCTGCTGGGGCAGGCCGTGTACCGGCACGAGTTTGGCCCGCAGCAAAGCCGGCTGGCCGTGGCGGCCGGGCTGCCCGCCGGCAGCTACCTGGTGCGCGTGCGCCGCGAGGCAGCGCTGTTTACGCAAAAAGTGAGCGTGTATTAAGCGGCATTCCATTCTTACTCAGGGCCCCGCGCCTTTTGTGCGGGGCTAGGGAAGCGCCAGATTGGCGCCCCTGTTTTAGCAGCATTAGTTATGCAAAACGCGTTCAACACCCTCGACCTTGGGGTGTTCCTCTTCTATATCATCGGCGTTTCGGCCTACGGCTACTACGTGTACCGCAGCAAGCAGAAGGCCCAGATGAGCACAAAAGACTACTTCCTGGCCGAGGGCTCCCTCACGTGGTGGGCCATCGGAGCCAGCATGATAGCCTCCAACATCTCGGCCGAGCAGTTCATTGGCATGAGCGGCAACGGCTTCCAGGTGGGCGTGGCCGTGGCGGCTTACGAGTGGGTGGCGGCCATCGTGCTCATCATCGTGGCGGTGTTCTTCATGCCGATTTACCTGAAGCAGAAGATTTACACCATGCCTCAGTTTCTGGAGCAGCGCTACAACTCGGCGCTGAGCCTGATAATGAGTATTTTCTGGCTATTTCTCTATGTGCTGGTCAATCTTACCTCGATTCTCTACCTTGGGGCGCTGGCCATCAGTAGCCTGGTAGGAGGGGGCGAGGCCTTCCACCTCATTATGGTGGCCCTGGCGGTATTTGCGCTCCTCATTACGCTGGGCGGTATGAAGGTGGTGGGCTACACCGACGTCATTCAGGTGACCGTGCTCATTATTGGGGGCCTAGCCACTACCTATCTGGCTCTCAAGCTGGTAAGTGAGAAGTTTGGCCTGGGCCACGATGCCATCGCGGGCTTCAACGCCATGATGAAGGATGCGGGCAACCACTTCCACATGATATTCCCCAAGCCCACGGCCGCCACGCCCCAGGTCGATATCAACAAGTACCTCATGGTGCCGGGCATCGCCATGTACGCGGCCGGGCAGTGGATAGTAAACCTCAACTACTGGGGTTGTAATCAATACATTACGCAGCGCGCGCTAGGGGCTGACCTCAAGACGGCCCGCACGGGCATCCTGTTTGCGGGTATGCTGAAGCTCATCATGCCCGTGATTGTGATGCTGCCGGGCATCGCGGCCTACGTGCTGCACAAAAACGGCAGCCTCCAGCCGCAGATGTCGCCGGGCGGCGTCTTCAACTCCGACAACGCCTATTCGGCCATCCTCACCTTTTTGCCCAATGGCTTGAAAGGCTTGTCGCTGGCCGCGCTCACGGCGGCCATTGTGGCCTCGCTGGCCGGCAAGGTCAACTCGATTTCGACCATCTTCACCCTCGACATCTACAAGCGCTACCTCAAGCCCGAAAGCGACGAGAAGCAGCTGGTGTGGGTGGGCCGCCTCACGGTGTTTGCCGCCATGGTGCTCGCCATCCTGCTGACCTGGAAGGACTTGCTGGGTATCGGCGGCGAAGGCGGGTTTACCTACATTCAGAAGTACACGGGCTTTATCTCGCCCGGTATTGTGGCGGTGTTCCTGCTAGGGCTCTTCTGGAAGCGCACCACGGCGCCAGCGGCCATCGCGGGCATTTTGTCGGGCTTCATCTTATCGGTGTTCTTCAACAACTACGCGCCCACTGTGCTAGGGCACGAAACCATCCTCTACACCGCCTTCCCCAATGGCAAGGGCGGCTATGAGATTCCTTTCCTCATCTGCATGGGCCTGTCGTTCGCCTTCACCTTTGTGCTGATGGTGGTGATGAGCCTGGCCGGTCCGGCCATCAACCCCAAGGCCATTCCGGTCGAGCCGGGGCAGTTTAAAGTAGCCCCCAGCACGCTGGCGCTCATCGTGATTACGCTGCTGCTCATCATGGCGCTGTACGTCAAATTTTGGTAATTATTCTCTGTTTTTTAGTTGCTTTTATGCGTAGTATTTCCCGTTTTCCGGCCCTGGCCACTGGCCTCACGCTGCTGGGCACCCTAGCGGCCAGCGCGCAGTCGGCGGCCCCGGCCAGCCTCACCGTGCAGGTGAACAAGCCCGGCGCGGCCGTCAATAAGAACATGTATGGCCTGTTTTTCGAGGACATCAACTTCGCGGCCGACGGCGGGCTGTACCCCGAGCTGGTCAAGAACAAGTCGTTTGAAATCAACCCCGGCCTCATTGGCTGGAAGGCGCTAGGGGGTGGTTTTAACCTCGATGCCTACGCCGTGCGCAACGAGCAAGGCATCAGTCAGAACAACACCCATTACCTGCGCCTGACCACTCGCAACGGCGGCACCGGCGAGGCGGGCATCGAGAACGAAGGCTTTCGGGGAATGGGCGTGAAAGCGGGCGAAGGTTATAACCTTTCCTTCTACGCCCGGCGCGGCGCCGGCAGCATTGCCGGCCTCACGGCCGTGCTGGTGGGGGAGAAGGGCGAGGTGCTGGCCCAGGCGCCGATAATGCTCAACGGCGAGGGCTGGCAGAAGTACACGTCCGTGCTCAAGCCCAACGCTACGCACAACAAAGCGCACCTCAAGCTGGTGGTAAATGGCCAGGGCACGGTGGATTTGGACGTGGTGTCGCTCTTCCCGCAAGACACCTGGAACAAGCGCCCCAACGGCCTGCGCACCGACCTGGTGCAGCTGCTCAAAGACATGAAGCCGGGCTTCCTGCGCTTCCCCGGCGGCTGCATCGTGGAGGGCCGCACCCTCTCGGAGCGCTACCAGTGGAAGGAAACCATCGGCGACGTGGCGAGCCGCCAGCCGCTTATCAACCGCTGGAACATGGAGTTCAAGCACCGCTCGACGCCCGATTACTACCAGTCGTTCGGTCTGGGCTTCTTCGAGTATTTCCAGCTGTCGGAAGACATTGGGGCTGAGCCGCTGCCCATCCTCAACGTGGGCATGGCCTGCCAGTTCAACTCGGGCGAGCTAGCCCCCATGGGCACCGCCAGCGCCACCAAAGGTGGCCCCAATGCGCCCACCGCCAACACCGGCGACCCGTCGCTGGATATTTTTATTCAGGACGCCCTCGACCTGGTCGAGTTTGCCAATGGCCCGGCCAGCTCGCCCTGGGGCGCCAAGCGCGTGGCTATGGGCCACCCGGCACCCTTCAACCTCAAGATGATAGGCATCGGCAACGAGCAGTGGGGCCCGCAGTACCTGGAGCGCTACGAGCCCTTTGCCAAGGCGGTAAAGGCCAAGTACCCCACTATTCAAATCGTGAGCAGCGCGGGCCCTAGCCCCGATGGCGAGCTGTTTGACAAAGCCAGCAAGCGCCTCGGCGAGCTCAAGGCTGAGTATGTCGATGAGCATTACTACGCCCTGCCGCAGTGGTTCCGGGAGCACGCCGACCGCTACGACAAGTATGCCCGCACCGGCCCCAAAATCTTCGCCGGCGAGTACGCCGCCCAAAGTGTAGCCATCGGTAGTCCCGAGAATAAAAACACCTGGGACTGCGCCATTTCGGAGGCGGCCTTCATGACCGGCCTGGAGCGTAACGCCGATGTGGTGGGCATGGCCAGCTACGCCCCGCTCTTTGCCAACGTGGACGCCTGGCAATGGACGCCCGACATGATTTGGTTTGATAACCTGAACTCGTACGGCTCGCCGAGCTACTACGTGCAGAAACTATACGCCCTCAACAAGGGCACCAAAGTGCTGCCCGTAACCATGCCCGATGGCGCCAAAAACGGCACCGACAACCTTTTCGCCAGCGCCGTGGCCGACGAGCCGGCCGGCGACGTGGTAGTGAAGCTGGTGAACTACTCCAGCAGCCCGCGCCCCGTCAGCATTAACCTGGCTGGCGCCAAAGGCCTGGCCAAAACCGGCCGCGCCCAGGTAATGGCCAGCGCCGACCTGCAAACCCAGAACAGCCTGGCCGAGCCTAAAAAGCTAGCTCCCCAGGAATCGACTTTCGCTGTGAAAGGCAGCACGCTCAGCTACACGCTAGCCCCCAATTCCTTCACGGTGCTGCGGGTAGCGGGTAAGAAGTAGGAGAGAAGCCTCCGCCCTCGACAAGTTAGACCGTCATGCTTCGGCAAGCGCAGCATGACGGTCTTTTTGGTTTGTCAATTCGAGTATAATCCACTGCCTTTCTGAGCTATGAGCAATTTTACCCATTCTTTGCCCAGGTCACTGCGTGCCTGGGCTAGTCGCTTGCTTTGGCTGGTGCTGACTGTCTTTTCGGGCCACGCGGCGCTAGCCCTGCAAGGCGCCACCGGCGCGCACGACCCCTCCACGATGGTGAAGCGCAACGGCGTGTACCACATCTGGACTACCGGCGACCAGATTTACCACATGACCTCGACCGACCTCATCAACTGGCAGCCCGCCGCTACGGTGTTTGCGGCCGGCACGTGGCCGGGCTGGGTGGGCACTTACGTGCCGGGCTTCAAGGGCAATTTCTGGGCGCCCGAGTGCGTGTTCATGAACGGCCAATACTACCTATACTACTCGTGCTCGCTGGGCGGGCGCGAGTCGGCCATTGGGCTGGCCACCAGCCCCGACCTCACGACCTGGACCGACCAGGGCATGGTGGTCTATTCGGACCAGACTTCGCCCTGGGGCAGCATCGACCCGGCCGTCTTTACCGATGCGCAGGGCAAGGTGTGGATGGCCTTTGGCTCGCACCTGAGCGGCAACTGGCTCGTGCAGCTCGACCCCACCACGGGCAAGCGCCTGGATACCAACATCAAAAACATAGCTGGCGCTAGTCCGTGGTGCGAAAACGAGGCTTCGTACGTGATGCAGCATGGCGGCTACTACTACCTGTTTTATAACAAAGGCATCTGCTGCGCGGGCGTTACGAGCACCTACTACGTGCAGATGGGCCGCTCGGCTAGCCCCACCGGCCCGTTTCTGGACAAGAATGGCGTGGACCTGCTGCAAGGCGGTGGCTCCGATTTTCTGACTGCCAAGGACAACTACATCGGCCCCGGCCAAGTGGGCCTGTTCGTAGAAAATGGCGTTAATTACTTGACCTACCACTACTACGACCGCAGCCACAACGGCGCCCCCACCCTGGCCATCGCCAATCTGAGCTGGGATGCGGCCGGCTGGCCCGTGGCTACCCAGGACTGGCTGCCTGCTGGCACCTACGCCCTCACCAACCAAGGCAGCGGCAAGGCCTGGGCCGCCGGCAATTGCACCACGGCCGCCGGCCAGGCACTGGTGCAAAGCACCGCCACCGGCCAGCCCTGCCAGCAGTGGAAACTCGTGCCCCAGGGCAGCGGCCTATATAAAATCACCAATGTGCTAAGCAACCTCAACGCCGACCAGACTGGTTGCGTCGAAGACGCGGGCACCAAGCTGGGCCTGCAAGCCAGCTCGGCGCTCAACTGCCAGCAGTTTCGCGTAGAGCGGGCCGCCGATGGCACCTATGTGCTAGCCGCTTTTTACGGCAACCGGGTGGTGGAAGTGCCCAATGCCTCGTCGGCCGATGGCCAGCAGCTGGGCCTGTGGGATTACAACGGCTGCACCTGCCAGCACTGGGTTATACAGGCGCCGGGCGTGGTCACGGCCGTGCGCTCGGCCTTGGCTGCCCAGGTGCAGCTATTCCCGAACCCAACGCGGGGCGGCAGCTTCACGGTGCAGCTGCCCGCGGGTACCCGCGCCACCCTCACCGTGGCCGACCTGAATGGCCGGCTGGTGTACCGCCGTGAGCTGACTGGCGGTGGCCCCGGCGAAGTGCCTGCGGGCCTGGGCGCCGGCACCTACGTGGTGCAGGTAGCCACGGCAACCGAGGTAGCCACCCGCAAGCTGGTAGTGCTATAGAAAGAAAGTAGGGGCTATAAACACGTCAGGCTGCGCATCGCGCAGCCTGACGTGTTTAGCAGTATGGCAGTTGGCTGCATCGGCTAGGCCGCTTCTCGCGGTATAGCCGGTAGGAGGGGGCTAGCACAGCGTTTGGTAGCGGCAACGCAGACTGGTCGGCCAGCAGTTGTTTAATCAGTCTTCGTTATTTCGTTATTTAGTTGAGCCGCTTGGGGTGCCGTTGCCGCCCGTGCTGCCGCCTGAGCCCGTGACAGTGCCGCCGCCCGAGCCGCTCATGGTGCCCGTGCTGGAGGTGCCAGCGGCGTTGCTGCTGTTGTTGCTCGCGTTGCCGGCCTCCATCGTGTTGGCCTCCATAGTGTTACTGGAGTCGGCGCTGGTAGTATTGCTGTTGGCTGAAGCGGCTGTATTACCCGTGCCCACAGCAGTGTCTTGCTTACTACTGCACGAGGCGAGTAGTGTGCCGGACAGGGCCAGGCCTAGCAAAGCGAGTCGAAATGATGAGTTGTGCATCGAACTGGGAGCGAATGAAAAAAGAAAAACAGATACAGCCAGTTATACGCCGGCTAGCCTGACAGCAGCGGTGCGAATACTACGTATTTTTCAGATAAAAATACCGATGTCAGCTACGCGCCGTGGCCTCGCCCGCGCTACCTGGCCAAGCTGAGCTGCCCCAATGGCGCCGAGCGCGGGCCGCCGTGCAAAGCAACAAGCTTGGTAAGCGTCCCATCGCAGGCCGCTACGCCTAGCTGATGCTCGGGCCCGCGAAAACTGCTGATTTAGGTAAGCGTTAACGCGTATTTGTGCCCTGCGTATTTTCTGCAACCGGCGGCGAAGCCGGAACTGGCGCTGCCTGTATAAGGTGCTAGCACAAAAGTAGATGCGCTGCGGGCTGCGCCGTGGGCTAAGGCCACTGTGGGCCACGTGCGTGGCTAACGTGCCGGCCGGGGGCGGCGTATGTAAGCCGGCTGCCAATGGGCCGCCACCTTCTTTCCCACCCTTCCTACCTCCTTATGTTCGACAAACTGGAAACCCTCGACGACCTGTTTGAGATGCAGCTCAAAGACTTATACAGTGCTGAAAGCCAGCTGGTAAAAGCCTTGCCCCTGATGGCCGAGAAAGCGAAAGACGGCCGCCTGCGCGCTGGCTTCACCAGGCACCTACACGAAACCAAAAAACAGGTGGAGCGGCTCGAAAAAATCGGTCAGTCGCTGGGTGTTGACCTAGGGGGCCACACCTGCAAAGCCATGGCCGGTCTGATTGCCGAAGGCCAGGAAACGATGTCGGAGCGCGCCACCGACGAGGTGATGGACGCTGCCCTCATTGCGGCAGCCCAGCGCATCGAGCACTACGAGATTTCGGGCTACGGCACGGCCGCTCACTTTGCCGAGCGCCTCGGCAATACCCAGGCCGCCGAGCTGCTGCGCCAAACCCTCGACGAAGAGCAGTTTACCGATACCAAGCTCAACGACCTGGCCAAGAACTATCTAAACCAGAAAGCGATGTAGGGATTGGACTCCCTGTAAGCAATTGGCCGCCTGCTTCCTATCAGAAACCGGCTTCTGCTCGCTGTCCCTTTCCTGCTGTGCTGGCCCTACGGGGCAATAATATTAGTAGCTACGAAAATGCCCGCCCCCAGCGGGCATTTTCAGTTGAGCCCGGTCTGGACCCGCGCGTCCGTTTACCTATGAAACCTGGATTTTCTGCTTCTGCGGCGGCCTTGGTTAAGCAGCGACTAGCCTCGCTGCGGCACCTCGATTTGCGGCAGCATTCCATCGACGAGCTGGTGGCGCGCGTGCGCGAGTTGCTCGAAGGCCAGCCGCTGCGCTGCCTCACCCTGGCCCCCGGCCGGCTGCTCTACCGCGGCATTTTGTGCGAGGCGTTGCCCGAGCGGCTGGCCGATGTCTCTTACCCGCCGGCCGAGGCCGTGCGCCACGACCAGCGGGCTAACCGCGCCGGAATGCCCATGTTTTATTGCAGCGCTACCTGGCATCCACCATTTTTTGAGGCCCACGTGCAGCCCGGCGATGGCATCGTCATCAGCCGCTGGCAAACGCGGCAGCCGCTACGCATTCTCAGCTTTGGCTACGCCGATACCTGTGCCGACGACCCGCACTCGGACCGCGAAAAGGCCCTGCACTATGCCCTAGCCCAGCTGCCGGCCGAAACGCGCGACCTCGCCACGTTCCTCACCAGCACCTTTACCAAGACCGTGGACGACGACAACCGCCACCACTACCGCCTTTCCATTGCTGTGGCTGAGGCCTGCCAGCTGGGCCAGGCGTTTGATGGCCTGCTATACCCGTCGGCGGCTATGGCCTCGCCGGCCCACAACCTGGCCCTGCACCCTAGCTGCCTCGATGCCGGCAAGCTCACGCTTGATTACGTGGAACACCTGCGGGTGCACCACGTCTCACCCGATACCGACGTGCTCGACGTGCGCTCGCTGGATATAGCCCCGAGCGCCGGACCCGACGGGCGCCTGCACTGGCTAGGCCGCCCCGGCAACTGGGTGCTGCGCGAGGGCAGTACCGCTACCGACTGCTGGCTGCAAAACGGCGAGTGGTGGTGCGCCTAGCCAGCGGTGCGCTAGCCTGCCTCTGCGTAGAAACCCCGAGCGAAGGGTGGCGAATTACCGGCAAAAATCCGTCTTTTTTTCGTCGCTGTGCCGCGTTGACTGCCGTTATAAGCTTGTCCGTTATTAGTTGACTTACCATGAATCCCACCCTCACGTATGCCGACGAGGCCGTAGGGGCCGCCCCGGCCGCCCACTCGTTTGCAGTGCGGCGCTCGCAGGAGATGCCCTCGTACTACGAGCTAGCGCTCGAAGATGACCAGGGCGACTTTGCCCACTGGGTTATCCCGCTGCCTCCCCAACAGCTGGCTAAGCGCCCGGTATTGCTGTGGCAGCTGGCCGACTCGCCTATGCTCGCCTCGCTGACCTGCCTCGAAACTGGGGCCCTGCGCCTGGCCTCGACGCTGCCGGGTTGCACCCCCACGCTCCGCTCCGAGCTGGCCGAAGGTGTGCTCCGGCTCCGGTTCGACGGCCGGCTGCTGCGCGGCTATTACCGCTTGCAGTGCCTACCTACGGGCTGCGGGCAGCTTTGGCAACTTACTCCCATTGGCAACCAATGAGCCCTTACGCACTCGTCATTCACGGCGGCGCCGTCACGATGAAGCCCGGCGAGCTAAGCCCCGAAGAAGAAGCCACGCAGCGCGAGGGCCTAACCGAGGCCCTGCAAGCTGGTTGGGAAATCCTGCACCGCGGCGGTTCCGCCCTCGATGCTGTCGAGGCGGTGGTGCGCTGCCTCGAAGACAATGAGCACTTCAACGCTGGCCGCGGCAGTGGCCTTACCCAGCAGGGCGAGGTAAATATGGATGCCGCCATCATGGATGGCCGCACCCTCAAGGCAGGCGCCGTGAGCGCCGTGCCCTACGTGCAGAACCCCATTACCCTGGCCCGCGCCGTGATGGAGGCCAGCCCGCACGTGTGCCTCTCCGAGCTCGGCGCCCTGGAGCTAGCCCTCGAAAAAGGCCTGCCGGTGAAGCCACCCAGCTATTTCATCACCGAGAAGACCCGCCAGCAGTGGCTAGATATTGTGCAGAAAGAAGGCAAAATGGCCATGCATGATACGGTAGGGGCCGTGGCCCTCGACCAGGCCGGCAACGTGGCCGTGGCTACCAGCACCGGCGGCATCGAGGGCCAGCTGAAGGGCCGCGTGGGCGACAGCCCCGTATTGGGCGGCGGCACCTACGCCAGCAACGATTCGTGTGCCGTGTCGTGCACCGGCGATGGAGAAGTAATCATGCGCGGTGCACTAGCCCACGAAGTCTATGCCCTAGTGAAGTACAAAGGCCTGCCGCTGGCCAAAGCCTGCCAAGCCGCCTTGCAGCTGCGCGACGACGAGCTGAAGGGCGATAAAGGCATGATAGCCATTGACCCTCAAGGTAATATTGCCTTAGAATTCAACTCTAACTTTATGCGCCGCGCCTACCGCATAGGCGATGGCGAGCCCGTGGTAGCCATGTGGAAAGATGAGTAGCGATGTTACCGCCGTCCCATAGGGGTCTCGTGAGGTGCCCTACCATAATTTTTTTGAATAAGAGCCGCCGCTGGCAGGCCTGATTTCCCTTGGTGGTGCCGTACAATTGCATATCTAGCCAGCAGCACCTTGGTTTCCATCCTTTTCCTTTATGCCCCATTTATTTCCGACTCCTAAAGGCAAGCTCCTTGCCATCGGCGGCCACGAACAACGCGAAAAAGAGGGCCCCGACAGCGAGCAGTCGCCGGAGTTCATCCTGCAGCGTTTCGTAGACGAGCTGCATAAGAAAGATACCATCGTCGTCATTCCGACCGCTTCGGAAGAGCCCGATGAAGCCGCTCAAGACTACGTAAAAGTATTTACTATCCTAGGTATCAAGCACGTGGAGGTGCTCAACGTGCAAAGCCGCGAGCAAGCCAACAGCGCCGACGCGCTGGAAGTGCTGAACCGGGCCGATGGCGTGATGCTCACGGGCGGCGACCAGCTGCGGCTCACGGCCATCCTGGGCGGCACGCTGCTGCTCGAGCGCCTCACCGAGCGCTACCTGCGCGAGCCCATTGTGGTAGCGGGCACCAGCGCCGGGGCGGCGGCCATGAGCACGCCCATGATTTACCAGGGCCGCAACGACGCGGGCTTCCTGAAAGACGAAATTCATATCACGACCGGCCTGCAACTGCTGCGCGACGTAGCCATCGACACGCACTTTATTGCTAGGGGCCGCATAGTGCGCATGGCCCAAATTATTGCCACCAACCCCGGCTGCCTGGGCCTGGGTCTGGAAGAAGACACGGCCGTGCTCGTGACCAAAGGCAGCGAGCTCGAAGTGATAGGCAACGGCATGGTGGTGCTGCTCGATGGCCACGAGTGCAGCAACAACACCATTTACCAGGTGCAGCCGGGCGAGGTATTTTCCATCCGCGACCTGCGCTTGCACCTCCTGGCCAAAGGGCAGCACTTTTCGTTGCCCGGCTTTGCCTCCAACAAGCCACCACTCGAAAAGCTGGAAAAGCCGGACTAGCCCCTCTGCAATACCCCAAAACACAAACCCCGACGTGGCAGTTGCCGCGTCGGGGTTTGTGTTTTGGTAATGAGGCTAACCTAGGCTAGCGCATGATTTTACCTTGGTTGTCCCAGTGGCTCGATTTCACTTCGAGGCTGCCCGGCTGGCGCTTGATGGTGCGCGTGTAGCGCTCGCCGGCAATGAGGCCGTCGGGCCGGCGCTTGCCAAAAAACAGCAGTACCGGCTCGCCGTGCTCGTTGGTAACGAAGGTGATATCGTAGCCCTTAAACACATCGTTGATAGTGGTTTTGGGCTCGTAGGTTTTGCTTAACTTTTTATCTAGCTCAGGATGTAATGGCATGGGAAAGGGTAGGTTGAGGTAGTAGTTAGTGTGTAAAGACGCGTCTTTACGCCTCTGTCTGCTACGAAGCTGCAGGCAGAAACTAGTCCACCAGCACAGCCGGGGGGCTAGCCGATTGCAGCAGTTGCTCGTCGGTGAGGTAGCGTTGCAGCCCACTCTCGATGCTCGGCAGCAAAATGCCCTGCTGGCTGCGCAGCGCGCTGAAGCCGGGGCGCACAGCCGCCCAGCCAAACGAGGCCGCCGGGCGGGGCACGATGCCCGCCGTATCGAGGCCAGCGGCGCACACGGCCTGGCGGGCCAGCTCGGCCCAGGTGCAGGTGCCGTGGTTGGTGAGGTGCCAGATGCCGCGCTCTTCGTCGAGCAGCAGGTCGAGGGCGGTGTTGACGAGGTCGGGCACGTAGGTGGGCGAGATGAGCAGGTCGTCGGCAGCCGCGAAGGGCTGCCCGGCGCGAGCCGCCGCCAGGGCGTGGTGCACAAAATTGTGCGAGTCCCAGGCCCCGAAGAAGGCGCTGGTGCGCACCACCAAGGCCGATGGCAGGTGGGCTAGCACGGCCTGCTCAGCTTGCAGCTTGCTGTGGCCGTACACGTTGAGGGGTCGGGCGCGGTCGGTTTCGAGGTAGGCCTGGGCCTGCTGCCCATCAAAAACCAGGTCGGACGAAAAGGTGAGCAGTTGGATGCCGTGCGTGGCGCACGCCTGGGCTAGCAGCGCCGGGCCCACCGCGTTTTCGCGGTAGCAGCGGGCGGTGTCGGCCTCCGCATCATCGACGCGCACGTAGCCGGCGGCATTCACCACGGCCCAGGGCTGGTAGCGTTCTAAAGCCTGGGCAATGGCGTCGGCGTCGGCAATGTCGAGCTCGTCGCGGCCAAGGCACACCGCCGCTAGCCCCCTGATGTGGCATACCTTCCGAAAAGCTCGGCCCAGCGTGCCTGTGCGGCCCGTAATGAGCAACGACTGAGCGGTAGGGGCGGTGGGCGCTTGGCTAGCTAGTGAATTCGTTTTTAAGCTCATAGGGAAAGAATTAAGCCGGCGCGAAGAAGCGCGTGGGGCGCTGCCACCAGCCGGGCCCGTGTAGCACCGGGTGGTGATAATGGCCGTGGCGCGCCAGCTGTTGTACCATCTTGCTAAGGGCCGTAGGGCGGGGCTGGCTGCCGCGCACGTCAAAGACCCCACTTTCGTAGGAGGCCCCGTCCTGGGTGAGCAGGTTGTCCCAGTCGTAGGCCCCTAGCAGCGACCACACGGTGAGGCCGCGTATATCTACGCCATTGGTACGCAGGTTGTTGGTAACTTCCCAGGCTTGGTGCAGCCAGCGCATCTGCTCCTCGCGGGTGCAGCCCAGGTGCGACTCCGTAACGGCCAGCGGGCGGCGGTAGCGCGTCCAGGCCTGGCGCAGCACGCCCGCCAGGCCTACCGGCGCGGCATCGGGGGCGCGCACGGCCTCCACATCTACGTAGGCGGGGCGGCCCGACGAGGCAGGCCGGCAGCCCCGGCCGGGGAGGTCGCTCAATCGGTCGTCGAGAAACCGCTCGCTGGTGGCGTAGTAGTTGATACCCAGAATGTCAGGTGGCAGCGGGTCATATTGCAGCGCCAGCAGCTCGGCGGTGCCCAGGCCGTTGCGGCGCAGGTAGGTCCACAGCGGGTGGTGGCGTGTCACGGCCCCACTCAGCAAATCGAAAGTGAGCCAGCGCCGGTGATTCTCAAACGTGGCCTGGCCCGCTAGGGCCGGCGTGGCGTGGGCGTGGCCCAGGTCTTCGGTTTGCACGAGCTGCGCGGCCGGGTTCACGCGCCGAATGGCTTGCATGGCCAGCTTCGTGGCGAGTACTTGATTGTAGAGCAGACGCACAAATACCTCATCGGTGGTGCCGTGCGGATACCACAAGCCATAGAGCCCGCTGAAGCGAGCCGTCGTAAGCGGCTCATTCACGGGGGTATAGTAGCGAACCCAGGGGTAGCGCTCGGCCACCAGGCCGGCGTAGCGGGCCAGCCCCGGGGCAAAGTCGGGGTCGCTGAGGTTGGTGTAGCGGGGGCCGCTGCCGTGGTGTACCAGGCCCACAATGGGCTCGATGCCCAGCGCTTGTAGGCGGGGTAGGCGCTCGTCGGGCCAGTTCCAATCTGGGCGGTCGAGGCTGTCGGGAGCTACGTGCTCCCATAGCACCGGGTAGCGCAGGGTGCGCAGGCCCAGCTCCGCGAAGCGGTCGAGGTCCGACACGCGGTGGCGGTGCCCGCTGCGCGTGAGCTGGTCCGAATAGCTGTCGCCGACCCGCCGGCAGGTGCATTCGACACCGCCCCATAGTTCAACATTGTTCATGAGTCAGGCATTGGTGAAACAAAACCCGCCAGGGCTAGGTGTTGAGCACCTCGCCGCCGTTGGGGTGAATGGCCTGGCCTGTGATGTAGGACGCATCTTCCGAGGCCAGAAACACGTAGGCCGGCGCCACCTCCGAGGGCTGGCCGGGGCGCTTCATGGTAGTGTCTTGGCCAAACTTGGCCACTTTATCGGGCGGGAAGCTGGCCGGGATGAGCGGCGTCCAGATGGGACCGGGCGCCACGGTATTGGCCCTGATTTTCTTCTCGGCCAGCTGCTGCGCAATCGAGCGGATGTAGGCCGTGATGGCGCCCTTGGTGGCCGAATAATCGACCAGCTGCTGATTGCCCCGGTAGGCGTTAATAGACGACGTGGCAATGATGCTGTCGCCCTCGTGCAGGTGCGGCACAGCGGCTTTCACCACCCGCACCAGGGCAAAGAAATTGACCTGGAACGTGTCCTCAAACTGCTCATTGGGCAGCTCGGCCACGTTGGTGCTGGTAAACTGCTCGGCGGCGTTGCTTACCACAACGTTGAGTTGCCCCAGCTCCTTAACCGTTTGCTCGACAATGCGCTCGCAAAAGCGGGCGTCGCGCAGGTCGCCGGGCAGCAGCAGGCAGCGCCCGCCCTCTTGCTGCACCAGGCGCTCGGTCTCGTTGGCATCGGTTTGCTCTTCGGGCAAGTATGAAATGGCCACGGCGGCGCCCTCGCGGGCAAAGTGCACGGCTACGGCCCGGCCAATGCCCGAGTCGCCGCCCGTAATGAGGGCCACCTTGCCTTCGAGCTTGCCGCTGCCGCGGTAGTTGGGCCGAATGTATTCCGGCGCAGGCGTCATTTCGGTTTCGAAGCCCGGCTGGTGGGCTTGCTGCTGCGGGGGCAGCGAGGTAGGGTTGGTTTCCATAAAAGACAGGCAGAAAGAAAAGCCTGTCGGGTTGTACGGCTATTTTTTAGGGGCTAGCGGGGTGGTTTATACGGTTTTTCCAGTCCGTATAAACCACCCCGCTCCGTAGTGCCTAACCTGGCAAAAGGCCACCGACGTAGCCCGGCCGTGCTAGTGCAGCCAGCTTTGGCTCATGGCAGCTTTGATAAGCGCGGCGGTGTTTTTGGTGCCGGTTTTTTCCATGATGTTCTGGCGGTGCGTTTCCACGGTGCGGGGGCTGGTGAAAAGCTTTTCGGCAATCTGGGCGGTGGTCATGCCCTCGGCCACCAGCCGGAGCACTTCGTGCTCGCGGGCCGAGAGGCCGCCGGTGGGCTTGGCGGCGGGCTCGGCGGTGCCGGCCAGCACCTTCTCTAGCATAGCTAGCCCCAGCTCGGAGCACAGAAAGCGGCGGCCGGCCGCCACGGCGCGCACGGCCACCAGTATCTCATCGCGGCCCGTATTCTTGAGCACGTAGCCGCGCGCCCCGGCGGCCAGCACCTGCCCGATGGCGCGCTCATTGTCGGCCATTGACAACACGAGCACCCGCACGTCCGGATACTCGGCCTGTAGCCGCTGGGTGGTGGCTAGCCCGTCGAGCCCCGGCATGTGCAGGTCGAGCAGCACCACGTCGCAGGGCGTAGTGGGCAGCTGAGCCAGCAATTGCTCGCCGTTTTCAGCTTCGCCCACTACTTCTAAGCCCTCTTCGTGCTGGAAGAGCGCACGCAGACCGTGGCGCAGCACGGTGTGGTCATCAACGAGAAACAGGCGTATCATGGGCCGGAAAAGCTTGGAGAGGAATACGGATGCGTACGTAAGCCCCGCCAGTAGGGGCTGAACCAATTTCCAGTTTGCCCCCGAGCAGGGCCACCCGGTCGCGGATGCTGCGCAGGCCCAGGCCGGCGCTTTGGGCCACGCCCGGCGCAAAGCCCGGGCCATTGTCTTCGGCCCGGAGCAGCACCCAGCCGGGCATGGTTTCCAGCTCCAGGCTGGCCTCGGTGGCGCCGCGGGCGTGCTTGGCGATGTTTTGAGCCAACTCCTGCGCCATGCGGTAGAGCGCCATTTGCAGGGATGGGGCTAGCGGCGCGGCGTCGTCATCGAGCAGCACGTGGCTGCGCAGGCGCAGGGGCGGCGTGCTCATTTTGTGGCTGATATCCTGGAGGGCTGCGGCCAGGCCAAACTCTTTCAATGTCATGGGCACCAGCTCGTGCGAGAGGGCGCGGGTTTGGCGAATGGCCTCGCTCAGCAGCTCGTCGGCCTCGCGGCGGGCCGCTGCTAGGGTCGGGGCGGTGCCCAGCAGCGGGGCGTGCAGCCGGTCGAAGCGCAGCTTGGTGGCATACAAAATCTGGCCAATGCCATTGTGCAGGCTCTCGGCCATGCGCTTGCGCTCGGTTTCCTGGGCGGCCTGCACGGCCTCAAACAGCGCCTGCTGCTGCGTAAGGCGCAGGCGCAGGTTGTCGGTTTCGAGGCGCTGCAGCTCGCTGATGTCCAGGTCGACGCCCAGTACCCTTACCGGCTGGCTAGCCTCGTCGCGGAGCACTACGGCCTTGATGCGCAAGGTTTTAACCTGACCATTTATGCGCAGGCGCAGGGTGGCCTCAAAGCTGCCGCTGCCCGTGGTGAGCCAGCTCAGCATCTGCTCGGCCCGGAGGCGGTCTTCTTCTACCACAAACCGGGTGTAGGCAGCGGCCTCCACGGGCTGGCCCACGGGCAGGTCAAAAAGCCGGTACATGCCATCCGACCACCGGATTTGCTGCGTGAGCAGGTCATAGTCCCAGCTGCCCAGCCCCGCCACGGCCTCGGCCTGCTCGAGTAAGTGCAGGTTGCGGGTGCGTTCCTGGTCGGCAATTTTGCGCTCCGTAATGTCGAGGTTGGTAGCTACCAAGCCGTCACCCATCTTCACAAACTGGCACGCAAACCACTTGTTAAAACCTTCGTATTCATAGAAATACTCCATGCTCTGGGGCTCGCCGGTGGCCAGCGCCCGCAGCATCAGGTCGAAGATGCCCACCTGCCGGATGCCGGGATATTCCTGGGCGTAGAGCTTGCCCACCAGGTCGGTGCGCCCAGTTTGGCGCTCCAATTCTTTGTTTACCAGGGCGAGGCGGAAGTCCTGCACCTGCCCGGCATCGTCGCGCACGGCATTGAGCACCGACATCGAGATAAGGCTGGTATCGAGCACCGATTGCAGCAGGTCGCGGCTGGCTTGCAGCTCCTGGGTGCGGCGGGCCACGCGCTGCTCGAGCCGTGTGCTGAGCTTAGCCAGCTGCTGCTGGGCCGCTACCTGCTCGGTCACGTCCCAATGCACACCCCGCAGGCGGGTGCTGTTAGTGGCTGGGTCGGGCGAGCCCTGGCCGCGCTCCTCTATCCAGCGCACCTGCCCATCGCGAGGTCGCACAATGCGGTAGCGGCTGTGGTAGTCCTGGGCCAGTCGCCCGGCCTGCTCAAACAGCGCCTGGTGGCGAGTGCGGTCGTCGGGGTGCAGCAGCTCAAAGACCTCGTCGCTGGTCGAGCTAGTGGTGCCGGGCAGCAGGCCCAGCACTTCCTCCGACATGGGCGACAGGCCGAGGCGGTTGCCCACCGAGGTCCACTCGAAGCTACCCATCTGACCGGCTTGCAGGGCTAGCTGCAAGCGCTCCTCGCTTAGGCGCAGGGCTTCTTCAGCTTGTTTGCGAGCGGTGAGGTCGTAGCTCACTGCCAGCACACCGTCTACCCCGCCGGCCGCATCGCGCAGGGGCACCCCGCGGGTCAGGAAGTGGTGCCCACTCTGCTCATGCTCGTGCACAAATGCCTGGCCGGCCAGCCCGCCCTCGTACATAATCCGATACGTGGGCCACTGCTCGGGCGGAGCCAGGTCGCGCACGTGCCGGTCCTGAAAGGCGGCCGGTGCCAGACCTATTTGGCGCAGGGCCTCGCCCTCGGCCAGCTGGTAGCGCAGGTCGCGGCCCACAATGAACACGGCCGCGCCCGGCAGGTTGGAAATAAGGGCCCGCTGACGCTGCTCGCTGGCGCGCAGGGCCTCTTCGGTGCGGGCGCGCTCTACGGCGGCCCAGGTGCGCTCGGCTACTTCGGTGGCTAGGGCCGCCTCGGCGGCGGTCCACTCGCGGGGCTCCCTATGCGCCAGCACCAGCACGCCCACCGGCTGCTTGTTCTTGATGACTGGAACGTCGAGGTAGGCAATCAGTTGGAGCTGCAGGCAGAGCTGACGCATGCCTTCATCCACAGAGGCATCGTGGCGCACATCGCGCACGCTAAACGCCTGGCCGGCTTGCAGCACCGCTTTCAGCAATATAAAGTCAGTGACTGAGTAGCTGCCGGCCACCGAGGGCAGCCCCTCGGCGGCCGCGTCGCGCCGAATAACGGCCTCGTCGTTTATCAGTTCGCAATAGTAGCAGCGGTCGGTCCCAAAGTACTCGCGGGTCATGTGCGTCACGGCCTCTTGGATGGCCACTGGGTCGGCCAGGGGGCCTAGCGCATCGGCCAGCCGCAGGCGGAAGGTATCGGCTTCGGCGGCGCGGCGCAGCTGCGCCTCCGTCTGCTTGCGGGCGGTGATGTCGTTGAAGAGCACGGCTACCTGGTGGTCGGCCGGCGCCCCCACCCGGAAGGCGTGCACATCGAACCAGCGGCCCAATTGCGGCACATGGTGTTCCACGCGCACGGTGTTACCGGTGCGCGCTACCTGGCCGTAGGTTTCAAACCAGAAGGTATCCAGGTCGGGCATCACCTCGCGCACGTATTTGCCCAGCGTGTCGGCCGGCATGCCCGACTGCTGCGCAAATACAGGGTTCACTTCCAAATACTTAAAATCAACAGCGTGCTCCCCGCTTTCGTCAAACAGGATTTGGAGCAAGCAGAAGCCCTGATTCATGGTGTAAAACAGGGCGTGGTACTTGTCGGTGGCGTGCTGGGTCAGCACATCGCGCAGGCGCAGGGCCTCGGCCTGGCTCTGCCGCAGCTCGGTAATGTCGCGGGCAATGCTGAGCACCGTATCAAGCTCGCCGTTGCGCAGCTCGGGCACGAGGCGCGCATAATAGTAGGCCGTGCCGCGTGGCGTCGGCAACGCATGATAGTGCTCTTGCGGCTGGCCCGTGGCAAACGCCCGCTGCAAGGCCGCCATGTAGGGGCCGGCCACGTCGGCGGGCACGTGCATCTGGTCGAATGTGCGGCCTAGCAGCGCCGACAGCGGCTGGCCGGTTTCGGTGGCAAAAGCGGCGTTGGCGTAGCGCAGGCGCAGGTCGGTGCCCCAGCGGGTCAGCACATCGGGCGTATTCGTGGCCAGGGTTTGGTACTGCTGCTCGCGCCGCTTCTGCGGGGTAATATCCTGCCCATACAGCACCCAGCCCGCCGGGTGAGCGGTAGCGGAAAGGGTAATCCAGCGCGCTTGCTGCGGAAGCCAGACTTCGCGCGGTGCCACCTGGTCGGGTTCGAGCAGCTGTAGTAGCGTTTCACGCACCTCGGGCAGCAGCTCGGCCTGGGCCAGAGGATGGCCCAGCAGCGCGGCAGGCGGCACGCCGCACCAGTGGGCCGCCTGGTGGTTGATGCGCCGCACCACGCCTTGCGCATCCACTACCAGCACACCCCAGGGTAGGGCGTCGAGCAGCTCGTCGGCGGCAAGCAGGGCTCCCAACGAAGCGGCGGCTGGCTGAGCGTTGAGGGCGGTTTCCATGCAGAGGTAAGTCAGGTAAGGGCCGCAAAAGTATGCCTACGCAAGTATCGCGTGAAGGGTGTGGACCGCGCGCGGGGCCTAGCCGTAGCGCGGCAGCCGGTTGGCTACAGCAGAGCCGCTGCGTCGTCGAGCGTGGGCACAATGAACAGCTCGGCGCCCGTGCCGGCCAAGGTGCGCCGCAGCGTGCGCTCTACGGCGGCCGGTACCTGGCACAGCACCAGGCGCGCCCGGCGCCGGTGCAGGCGCTGCTGGCAGGCCCACAGCAGCCAGGCAGCCGTAGCCGACAAGGCATCAAGCAGGCGGCAATCGACCCACACGGCGGGCTTGCCGCTG
The DNA here is from genome assembly GCF_017571525.1 of Hymenobacter sp. BT559. GTDB lineage: Bacteria > Bacteroidota > Bacteroidia > Cytophagales > Hymenobacteraceae > Hymenobacter > Hymenobacter ginsengisoli. The sequence continues at coordinate 51,047 of NZ_JAGETY010000003.1, forward strand.
CGGCAGGCGTGGGCCAGGTGTGCCGCCAGCTCGGTTTCGGCCGTGGCGGCTGCGCTAGAACTCAGTGCTAGCAGGTAGCACGTCGGAAATGCTTCTTGATAAATAATCATAGCGGCAGGCATAAAACGCGCAGAGAAATAATTTCATAAAGTTCGGGACGGCTAACTGCTTTATTGCCCGCATTTTCCCTGAAACTAGCAGGAGAAAATACGGACTTTGCTCGGCAGCCGCGGGGCCCTGGTAGCGCAGGGGCTAGCGCCGGCGGCTAGCGGCGCGGCTCGTAGGTTTGCCCGCTGCGAGGCGGGCGAGGCCAGCCACGCGTGCCCCCGGGCCGTATGGTACCGTTATGAGGGCCTGGTTTGCTCTTTTTCCTGTATGCCTGCTTTCACGCCCACGCCTGCCGCTAGCCTGCCCGCTCATTTTTTGCCGGCCCTGCTGGAGACATCCCTCTCGGGCGTGCTGTATCTGACGCCCCGGCCCGACGCGGCCGGTGAGGTAGTCGATTTTGAGCTCACCTACCTCAACCCCGCTGCCCAGCGCTTGCTGGCCCTGCCCACGCCTCCCGGCGGCCAACTGCGGCAGCAGCTGCCGCAGCTGGCCGCCGGCTTGCTGGCGTTTTACCGGGGCGAGGGGCCGGGCGAGTTTGGGTGGGCTGCCCCGGCCGGGCACTCCCCGGGCCCGGGCCGGCTAGCCGCCCGGCGGGTAGGCGAGGGGCTGCTGGTGAGCCTTAGCGGTCCGCCCAAACCCGACGAGCTGCCCGCCGGGCGGCTGGGCGAGCAGCACCCGCCCGCCTATGCCGAGGTCATTCGGCAGCGGGCCCAGCTTTACCACCTGCTAGAGCAGGCCCTGGCCATAATCTGCATCCTGGATGGCCCCGAGCACGTGTTTGAGTTCGTTAACCCGCCCTGCCAGGCGCTGGTGGGCGGGCGCCCTCTGCTGGGGCGGCCCATTGCCGAGGCCCTGCCCGAGCTGGCTGGCCAGCCCTACTTCGACTTGCTCAACCACGTGTACCGCACGGGCGAAGCCTACTCGGCCACCGAGCGGCTCGGGCAGCTCGACGGCCGGGCAGGGCTGGAAAAGCGCTATTACAACTTCATTTGCCAGGCCCGCCGCAACGCGCGCGGCGAGGTCGATGGCGTGTTTGTATTTGCCTACGATGTAAGCGCGCAGGTGGCGACGCGCCAGCTGGTGGAGCAGCAAAATGCCGAGCTGGAGCGGCGCGTGCACGACCGCACCCAGGCAGCCGAGCAGGCCCAGCGCACCGCCGAAGAGCAGCGACAGCAGCTGAAGCAGCTCTTTATGCAGGCGCCCGCCGCCATTTGCGTGCTAGGGGGGGCAGAACTGATATTTGAGCTGGTGAATCCGCTTTGCCAGCGGGCGTTTCCGGGGCGGGAACTGCTGGGCCGGCCGCTGCTGGAGGCCCTGCCCGAGCTGCGCGCCACCCCGCTGGCCAGCACCCTGGCTAGGGTATATGCCACCGGTGAAGCCTTCCTAGGCCAGGAAGTACCCCTGCGCCTGGCCGGCACCGAGCGCGACCCCTCCGAACCCACCTACTGGGCCCTGACCTTCCAGGCCCGGCGCAACGGAGACGGACGCATCGATGGCCTGCTGGTATTTGCCTATGAGGTAACGGCCCAGGTGAGGGCGCGCCAGGCGCAGCAAGCCGTGCAGGAGCACACCCAGGCCCTGGCCGACGAGCTGCAGCGCACCAACGAGCAGCTGCGCAAGGCCAATGCCGACCTCGACAATTTTGTGCACATGGCCTCGCACGACCTCAAAGCCCCCATCACCAATATTGAGGGCCTGCTGCACAGCCTGCACCAGGAGCTGCGCCTGCCCGCGGCGGAAGCCGACACGGCCATCGTGCTGCGCCTGATGCAGGATTCGGTGCGGCGCTTTCAGCGCACCATTCACTACCTAGCCGACATGAGCAAGTGGCAACAGGCCGCCACCGAGCCCGCCCGGGCCGTGCCGCTGGCCGAGCTGGTAGCGAGCGTGCGCCTCGACATGGCCCCGCTACTGCAGCTGAGCGGGGGCCACATTGAGCTGGCCCCGGACAGTTGCGCCACCATCACGTTTCCCGAAAAGCAGCTGCGCAGCATTGTGTTCAACCTGCTCAGCAACGCGCTCAAGTATCGCTCGCCCGAGCGCCCGCCCCACGTGCGGGTGCGCTGCACCAACGACACCGGCACCGAGGTGGTGCTGGAAGTAAGTGATAATGGCCTGGGGCTCAACCCGGCGCAGCAGGCCCAGATTTTTGGCATGTTTCAGCGCCAGCACGACCACGTAGAGGGCTCGGGCGTGGGGCTTTACCTCGTCAAGAAGGTGATTGATAGTGCTGGCGGTAGGGTAGAAGTAAGCAGCCAGCCCGGGGTGGGCTCCGTTTTTCGCATCGTGCTTCCCCAGTAATAGCCCTTGCGGCTGTGCAACCGTGGCGGCGGGTGGGCGTACTACTCATAAACTAATGGCCGACCTGCCTCTGGTGCTGCTCGTGGATGACGATGAAGCGGCGCGCTACCTCCACCAGCGCCTCCTGCGCCCCTACTTAGCCAACATCGAGCTGGCCGTTGCCGAAAATGGCCAGGAAGCCCTGCACCAGCTGCTGGCCCGCCCCGACGATGCCACCCCGGCCCTGGTGCTGCTCGACCTCAACATGCCTTTCATGGGCGGGTTGGCGTTTTTAGAAGTGTACAGCCACTGGCCGCCCGCCCAGCAGCAGCGCACGGCGGTGGTGGTGCTCTCGTCGTCGGTGATGGCCACCGAGCGCCAGCGTACCCAGGAGCTAGGGGCCGGCTTCGAAGCCAAGCCGCTCACGGCCCCGGTAGTGGGCCGGCTGCTGCTGCAGCACCTGGGCGTGGCGCTGCCCACGGGGTAGCCCGGGCCGGCCTCCTCACTCCCTGCAACCGAGAGCTGCCAATCAGCATCTTTGTGTATTCTTAAGCCTAGCAAGCATGCAATCGCTTACCGCTATTCTGCTGGTCGATGACGACCCATCCACCAATTATCTAAACGAAGCGGCGCTTTATCCGCTGCAGCTGACCACTACCTACCTCACGGCCCACAACGGCCAGGAAGCCCTGGACCTGCTGGCCGCCCAGTCGGCCACGCCCGAAGAGCCGGTGCTAGTGCTGCTCGACATGGCCATGCCCGTGCTCAATGGCATGGGGTTTTTGCAGGCTTTTCAGGCGCTGCCCGCCAGCGTGCGGGCCGCTACCATTATTGTGGTGGTGGCCGTCAGCATGTCGTCGGCCGACCTGGGGCAGCTCGAAAAATATTCCGTGGCCGGCCTGGTCAGCAAGCCGCTGACGCCGGATAAGCTCATGGCCATTCTGCGCCTGCACTTCAGGGCTGTAAAGCAGGGCTAGCGGCCTGCCCGCGAAGCCCGGCGATACCTTGTCGCGCGGGCAGGGCCGGCAAGCCGCTAGCCCTGCTTTAGCGGCGGCCCTTGCGGATGGCCTCGATGGCCCGCACGCGGCCTTCTTTTAAGTCGACCAGGGGCGCCGAGTAGCTGGCGGTGCCGTATTCGGGCACCCATTTTTTGATGTAGGCAAAATCGGGGTCATACTGCTTTTGCTGGCTCACGGGACTATATACCCGAAACCAGGGCGCGGCCACGGCGCCGGTGCCGGCCATCCACTGCCAGTTGCCCACGTTGTTGCTCATGTCATAGTCGAGCAGCTTCTCCGAGAAGTAATGTTCGCCGAGCGTCCAGTCTATAAACAGGTGCTTGACCAGAAAGCCCGCCGCCACGATGCGTGCCCGGTTGTGGATGTAGCCCGTTTGGTTGAGCTGTCGCATTCCGGCATCGACCAGAGGCACGCCGGTGCGGCCCTCGCACCAGGCCTGGTACTCGGCCGGGGCGTGGCGGTAGGGCAGGTGGCGCATCTTGGGGTCGTAGGCCTCGGTGGCGGTGTGGGGAAAATGCCAGAGCAGCATCATAAAGAAATCGCGCCAGATTATCTCATTCAGCAGCTTCTTATTCAGCTCATTGGCCTGCTTCAGCACGGCCCGGATGCTGACCGTGCCAAAGCGCAGGTGCACCGACAGGCGCGTGGTGCCGTGCTCCAGGGCCGGCGTGTCGCGGGTCTGGTCGTAGTGGCGCACCACCTCGGCGGGCGGCAGCCCGGCGGGCCCCGTGTACTGCTCGTGGCGCCCGAAGCCCAGGTCCTTGAGCGTTGGCCGGCCGGCGTCGCCGGGGTGGGGGCTAGCCAGATTTTCCTTTTTGAACAGCCGCGTCGAGGGGTGGGCCTTAAAGTCCTGCTCGGGCTGGAGCCGGGCCTGCCAGGCGTTGGAATACGCCCCAAATACCTTGTGGGGCTTGCCGTTTTTAGTCAGCACCTCGTCCTTGGCAAAAATAACCTGGTCCTTAAAGGTCTGAAAATCTACACCGTGCTGCCCGAGTAGCCGGGCCACGGCCGCGTCGCGCTCGGTGGCGTAGGGCTCGTAGTCCTCGTTGGTGTACACGGCCGCCAGGTCGTAGTCGTGCAGCAGCTGCTTAAACGCGTTCAGCACGGTGTCGTGCCGGGCCAGCAGGCCGCCCCCTGCCTCGCGGGCCTCATGGGCCAGGCGCTCTACCTGGTCGAAGAGGAAGGTGAGGCGGGCATCGTCGGGCGGCAGCTTGTCCAGTATGGTTTTGTCGTAGAGGAAGAACGGCAGCACTGGCTCGTCGCGCTGCAGCGCCGCCGCCAGCCCCGCGTTGTCGTCGAAGCGCAGGTCGCGCCGGTGCCAGAAGATGGTGATTTTCATGTTTTCCCTTACGCAATACACTGCAGCTAGATACCGCCAGGCCCTACGGCCAGGGCCAGCGCACCAAGATTTGGGTGCCGAGCCCGGGGGCCGACTCCATCCGCACCACGCCGCGCAGCACGGCGGCGTAGCGGTGCAGCGTCATCAGGCCTAGGCCCTGGCGCACGGTGGCCGGGTCAAAGCCGCAGCCATTGTCTTCGATGCGCACCACCAGGCCCTCGGGCAGGGCATCGACCTCCACGGTGGCCTCGGTGGCCTGCGCGTGCAGGGCCACGTTGTGCGCCAGGCCCTGCACCAGCCGGTACACGGCTTGCTGCAGCACGGCGGGCACGGCCGGGCCCTCGGCCAGCTCTACGTGGCAGTGCCAGCGCAGGGCGGGGCTAGCCAGCTGCTGGCAAATGGTATCGAGCGCCACTTGTAAGCCAAAGTCGGCCAGCAAGGTGGGGGTAAGCTGGTAGGAGATAGCACGCACCTGCCGCACGGCCTCGGCCAGCAGGTCGGTGGCGCGCTGGCGGGCGGGCTCGGCGGCAGCTGCTCGAGCTGTAGCTTGGTGGCGTACAGCAGCTGCCCTAGCCCGTTGTAGAGGCTTTCGGCAATGCGGCGGCGCTCTTCTTCCTGGCCCTCGAGCACGGCTGCCAGCTGCTGCTGCTGCTGGGCCTGCTTGCGGTCCGTCGAGTTGTAGAAGAGCACGCCCAAGAGCAGCGGCTCGGCCTCATCGAGCGGAAAGGCATATGCCTCAAACCATTCGCCCACCCGCGATGAAAACAGTTCGAAGCGCTCGGGCTGCCGGGTCTGCACCACGCGTTGGTAGCGTATAAACCATTCTTCTTCCATGTGCACCCCTAGCTGGCGCATCGACACGTCGCGGCTAAGCTGCGCGGCCGGCAGGCCGGTGAGGTGTATAAAGGCGGGGTTGACTTCGAGCCAGCGCACGTCGGTGGGGGTGGTGGCCGTAGCCGGCAGCAACTGCGCAATGCCGAAGCCCTGCGTCATGGTTTCAAACAGCTTGCGGTACCGGGTCAGCACTTCGCGCTGGGCGGCGGCGCTCTCCTTACGAGCCGTAATGTCGGTAGCTACTCCAAACCACTCGCGCAGGCTCCCGGCAGCATCAAGCACCGGCACAGCGCGCGAGTACGTCCAGCCCACCGAGCCATCGACCCGCACCACACGGTGCTCGAGGGTAAAGGGCCGGGCCGTAGCCACGGCCGCCTGCACGGCGGCGGCCACCCGCACTTGGTCATCGGGCGGAATGTAGCGCGCCAGCCAGTCGGCGCTAGGGTAGGTGGTATCGGCCAGAAAGGTTTTGCCTTGCAGCGCCAGCACCTGCCGCCCGTCGGGGCTCATGCGGTACACCGTGTCGGCCATGGTCGTAATAAACAGCCGCGCCGTATCCTCGGGGAGCCAGGCGGTGGGCGCGGCGGGTAGCAGCAGCGTTACCAGGTGGCTGCCGGCCGCCCCGGCCGGCAGCACCTGCCAGGCTTCGTGGGGTGGGCCGGCCGCCGGCTCCGCAGGCAGCCATCGGGCCGGCTCGCCAGTGCGGGCTACCTGCGCGGCTACCTGCTGCCACGCCGGCATTGGTCCGCCCAGGCACTGATGCCAGGTGTGCCCCTCTACAAGGGCTAGCCCGGCGTGCTGACGATAGGCCGTATTGGCGGCCAGAAAGCGAAAGTCGACGGCATCTCCCGTGGCATCAAAAAGCACCTGGCCCAGGCAGCAGGGCTGCGGCAGCTGGTACACGAGGGCACGGTAAGGGTCTAGGAGGCCTGATGGCAAGCGGCTGCTCGCTCCAGAAACGAAATGCGTGTCAGCAGCCGATGGAATAGACATACAAGAAGCAGAACGAAGTAACTGCGTCCACTTGAATTTTCTGTGAAAGATACACCGCTAGCCTAAGCAGTAAGAAGCCGATTTTAGCAAGCTGTTCGGCTAGCTAGCGCACGCAGCGCCCATTCTTCCTCCCTAGACGCGGTAGGCCCGCGAGCTGGTTCCGCCGACGGGATGGCCGGCTTGTTTTTTGGCAGGCCGCCCCGCTGCCAGGCTTATCCAGCGATAGGATAATAATAAATTCCTGGGGGAGCGAGCAACAGAAGAGTTTGTTTAATAGATTTGCACAAACGATTGTGTAAAACAAAAGCCTTATTCGTCCTAGCTACTTCGGTTAAGCTTGCTTTCTCCTGAAAAATTCTCTTCTAACGCTGCCACGCTATGCTATTTGCCCCGCCCGGCTAATAGTCCACCTGTGGCCTTGACTGCCAACGCTTTAGCCTGTCAAGCTTGTTTCAGGGCTGCACGTTAAGAATGTCGGAAACCAGGCGGCGGGCAAGAATAGCTGCCTGCACCAGTCGACGGTGGGGCTAGGGGCTGCCGGGCAGCTGGTAGGGACTAGCCGAGGCCAGTATGCCACGATAGGGGCATATTTACGCAAAAAGTGCGTGTATTTTACTCTTTCCCTTTCTTCCCATGCCTACTTCCCTGCGCTTTAGCGTACTTGCTACCGGCTTCAGCGGTGCCCTGCTGCTAGCCGCTTGCTCCTCCAACCCTTCCTCTTCCACTACCCAGGACGCGGCCACCACTACTACGGCTCCGGCCGATTCGGCTGCTACTGGCGCTAGCGCCTCCGCCATGCCTACTTCCGCTTCATTCGGCAAAACTGCCGACGGCCAGGAAATTCAGCTCTTTACGCTCACCAATACCCACGGCCTCAAGGCCAGCATCAGCACCTACGGCGGCACGCTCACCAGCCTGCTCGTGCCCGATAAGACCGGCAGGCTCAGCGACGTCATCCTCGGATTTGACAACGTGAGCGGCTACCTCAGCCCGGAGTTTAAGAAGTCGAATCCCTACTTCGGCGCGCTCATTGGGCGCTACGGCAACCGCATCGCCAAGGGCAAGTTCACCGTCGACGGCAAGCAGTACCAGGTGGGCATCAACAACAACGGCAACTCGCTGCACGGCGGCAACGTGGGTTTCAACCAGAAAATCTGGACCGCCAAGCCCGGCACCACCGCCGCTGGCGAAACGCTCACGCTGACGTACCTGAGCAAAGATGGCGAGGAGGGCTACCCCGGTAATCTGAACGTGACGGTGGTGTACACCCTCACCCACGACAACGCCCTCAAGATTGACTACACGGCCACTACCGACAAGGCTACGCCCGTCAACCTCACCAACCACGCCTACTTCAACCTGGCCCTGGGCCAGAGCAAGGACGTGCTGGCCCACCAGGTAACCATCCCGGCCGACCGCTACACGGTGGTCGATGCCAGCCTCATCCCGACCGGCGAGCTGCGCCCGGTGAAGGGCACGCCCTTCGATTTCACCAGCCCTCACGCCATTGGCGAGCGCATTGCGCAGGTGCCCGGCGGCTACGACCACAACTGGGTGCTTAATCAAGCCACCGGCCAGCACTCGGCGGCCACCGTGTACGAGCCCACCACCGGCCGCACCATGGAGGTAACCACCGACGAGCCCGGCGTGCAGTTCTACACCGGCAATTTCCTCGATGGCACCTTGAAAGGAAAGGGCGGGATTGTTTACGGCAAGCACGCGGGCTTTTGCCTCGAAACCCAGCACTTCCCCGACTCGCCCAACCAGCCCAAGTTTCCGAGCACCATCCTGAAGCCGGGCGAGACCTACCACACCACCACCAGCTACACGTTCGGGGTGCGCAAATAATTCTTTGATGGGGGAGGTGTGGAGAATGTGGCGGTGAGAAAAGCTGAACCCAGTATTCTGGTAGTGAGTCGCTTGGCTACCCAGCTTGCTTGTTCTGCGCTCATCGGCCCTCATTTTCTGCATTCTTCACATTTTCACCTCTTTACATTATTTAGTTACTGCTATGTCTGTTGCTGCTACTGAAACAGCTGATACGCCGGCCTACGTCATCGGCCTCGATTACGGCACCGATTCGGTACGGGCGCTGCTCGTAGATGCGCGCACCGGCGCCGAAATCGCGCAAGCCGTGCACTACTACCCCCGCTGGAAGCAGGGCCAGTACTGTAACCCCGCCAAAAACCAGTTTCGCCAGCATCCCCTCGACCACCTCGAGGGCCTTGAAGCTACCGTGCGTGAAGTGGCCGCCCAAGTGCCCGCCGCGCAAATCCTGGGCCTTGCCATCGACACCACCGGCAGCACGCCGGGCCCGGTGAATGAGCAGGGCCAGCTGCTGGGCCAGCTGCCCGAGTTTGCCGACAATCCCAACGCACTGTTCATCCTCTGGAAAGACCACACGGCCCTGGCCGAAGCCGCCGAAATCAACCACAAAGCGCGCACCTGGGGCGGCGAAGACTACACCAAGTACGAGGGCGGTATCTACTCCTCGGAGTGGTTTTGGGCCAAAATCATGCACACCGTGCGTGAAGACGAGGCCGTGGCCCAGGCCGCCTATTCGTGGATGGAACACTGCGACTGGCTCACGCTGACGCTCACCGGCCAGCCGCTGGCCACTTTCAAGCGCAGCCGCTGCGCCGCCGGCCACAAGGCGCTGTGGCACGCGAGCTGGGGCGGCCTGCCCCCCGAGGAGTTCCTGACGTACCTCGACCCTAAGCTGGCTGGTTTGCGCAATCGATTGTTCGCAGAAACTTACACGGCTGACGAGGTAGCCGGGCATCTTTCCGAAGAGTGGGCCAGCCGCCTGGGCCTGACTACCAACACGGTAATCGCGGTGGGCTCGTTCGACGCCCACGCCGGCGCCGTGGCTGGCGAAATCGAGTCCTATTCGATGGTGAAGGTGATGGGTACCAGCACCTGCGACATTGTGGTGGCTCCCACGGCCGAAGTGGGCGACCACCTGGTAGCCGGCATCTGCGGGCAGGTCGATGGCTCCGTGATTCCGGGCATGCTGGGCTTGGAGGCCGGGCAGTCGGCTTTTGGCGACCTGCTGGCCTGGTTCCGCCAGATGCTGGAGTGGCCGCTAGGGGCCGTGCAGTCGAAAACCCTGACGCCGGAGCAGCAAGCCGCCTTCCGTCAGGAAGTGAGCGACAGCCTCATCGTGCAGCTGTCCAAAGCTGCCGCCGAAGTAAACCCCACCGAAAGCCACGTGCTGGCCCTCGACTGGGTCAACGGCCGCCGCACCCCCGACGCCAACCAGGCTCTGAAAGGCGCCCTAATGAACCTGACCATGGGCACCTCGGCCCCGCAGGTATTCCGGGCCCTGGTCGAGGCCATCTGCTACGGCTCGAAGCAGATTGTGGAGCGCTTCGAGCGCGAAGGCATTCCGATTAAGCAGGTAATTGGCATAGGCGGCGTGGCTAAAAAGTCCGCATTTGTCATGCAGACGCTGGCCGATGTGCTCGACCGGCCCATCAAAATTGCCGTGTCGGAGCAGGCGCCGGCCCTCGGGGCGGCCATGTACGCCGCCGTGGCCGCCGGCCTCTATCCCGACGTGCTGAGCGCCCAAAAGGCGCTGGGCAGCGGCTTTGCCGAAACCTACACCCCTAGCCCCGCGAGCGTGGCCGACTATGCTGCGCGCTACGCGCAGTATCAGGCGCTGGGCAAGTTCGTGGAAAGCGTCACGGCCAGCCACTCGGAAGAGCCGGTAATGGAACCCGAAACCCCCGCCATCACCACCGCCTAAATGAGCCAGTACCAAGACCTAAAGCAAGCCTGCTACGAGGCCAATATGCAGCTGCCGGCCCTCGGGCTGGTGCTCTTCACCTTCGGAAACGCCAGCGTGGTAGACCGTGAAAAGAGCGTGTTCGCCATCAAGCCCAGCGGCGTGCCCTATGCTACGCTGAAGCCGGAAGACATCGTAATTGTAGACTTCGACAACAACATCGTCGAGGGCAGCAAGCGGCCTAGCAGCGACACCAAAACCCACGCGCTGCTCTTCAGGCAGTGGACGGGCATCGGTGGTATCGTGCACACGCACAGCACTTATGCCACGGCATGGGCGCAGGCACAGCTCGATATTCCCATCCTGGGCACCACCCATGCCGACCACCTCACGGCCGATGTGCCCTGCGCGCCGCCCATGAGCGATGAGCTCATCGCGGGTGACTACGAGCATCAGACGGGCTGGCAAATCATCAACGAATTCGAGAAGCGCGGCCTTTCGCCCGCCGAAGTCGAAATGATACTTGTGGGCAACCACGCACCCTTCACTTGGGGCAAAACCGTGGAGAAGGCCGTGTATCACAGCGCCGTGCTGGAAGAAGTGGCCAGGCTAGCCTACCTCAGCTGCACGCTGAAGCCGGGCGTGGCCCGATTGAAGGATGCCTTGATTAAAAAACACTACGAGCGCAAGCACGGCGCTAATTCTTACTACGGGCAATAAGTAGCGCCGACTTTTAGTCCGCGAATGCCTAGCAACCCATCCAACAAGTATTACTCGCGGACTGAAAGTCCGCGCTACATCCATGATTGACATTTCAAATTACGAAGCCTGGTTTATCACCGGCAGCCAGCACCTCTACGGCCCCGAAACCCTGGAGCAGGTAGCACAGCACTCGCAGGAAATCGCCAAAGAGCTTGGCACCAAGCTGCCCATCAACATCGTGTATAAGCCCGTGCTGACGGGCCCGCAGGAGATTTACAAGCTGATGCAGGAGGCCAACAATACGCCGAACTGCGTGGGCCTGATTGCCTGGATGCACACCTTCTCGCCGGCCAAGATGTGGATTAACGGCCTGAAAATCTTGCAGAAGCCGCTAGCCCACCTGCACACGCAGTACAACCGCGACATTCCGTGGGACGCCATTGACATGGACTTCATGAACACCAACCAGTCGGCGCACGGCGACCGCGAGTTTGGGTTCATCGGCTCGCGCATGCGCCTGAACCGCAAAGTGATAGTAGGCCACTGGCAGAGCGCCGACGTGCAGGAGCGCCTCAGCATCTGGAGCCGTGTGGCCTCGGCCTGGGCCGACTGGCAGGGTGCCAAGTTTGTGCGCTTTGGCGACAACATGCGCTACGTGGCCGTGACCGAAGGCGACAAGGTAGAAGCCGAAATTAAGTTTGGCTACGAGGTGAACACCTACGGCATCGGCGACCTGGTAGCCGAGGTAAACGCCGTGACCGACGAGCAGATTGCCGGTCTGGTAGCCACTTACGAGCAGGAGTACGAGCTAGCCGACAACCTGAAGGAAGGCGGCGAGAAGCGCGAAAGCCTGCGCGACGCGGCCCGCATCGAGCTGGGCATGCGTAAGTTCCTGACCGACCGCAACGCCAAGGGCTTTACCGACACCTTCGAGGACCTGCATGGTATGAAGCAGCTGCCCGGCATTGCCACCCAGCGCCTCATGGCCGATGGCTACGGCTTCGGCGGCGAGGGCGACTGGAAGACCTCGGCCCTGGTGCGCGCCATGAAGGTGATGGGCGCCGGCCTGCCCGGCGGCAACTCCTTCATGGAGGACTACACCTACCACTTTGCGCCTGGCAACGAGCAGGTGCTGGGCTCGCACATGCTCGAAATCTGCCCCAGCATCGCCGAGGGCAAGGTGCGCGCCGAGATTCACCCGCTAGGCATTGGGGGCAAGGAAGACCCGGTGCGCTTGGTGTTCAATTGCCCGGCCGGCCCGGCTCTGAATGCAACCATCGTGGATATGGGCAACCGCTTCCGCATGATTGTGAACACGGTAGAAGCCGTAGCCCCCGAGCAAGACCTGCCCAAGCTGCCCGTGGCCCGCGTGCTCTGGAAGGTGCACCCCGACATGAAAACCGGCCTCGCGGCCTGGATTCTGGCCGGCGGCGCCCACCACACCGGCTACAGCCAGAACCTGACCAGCGAGTACCTGGAAGACTTCGCCGAGATGGCGGGCATCGAGTTCCTGGTTATCGACGAAGATACCAAGCTGCGCACCTTCAAGAACGAGCTGCGCTTCAATGAGGTAGCTTTCCGGGGCTAGCCCGAGTAGGTAAAGTATGGCCACCCGGCCTCCGCCGGCCCGAACCTTCTCACTACGGCGCCTGTCATTGAGCAAGAGAAGGTTCGGGCCGGCGGAGGCCGAATTCGCAAGCCCGACGATAAGTCAAGCCGCTGTCTTAAAACCCACCCCGTCATGTTGCCATCCAAGTCATTTCTGCTCGCGCTCGGCTTCGGCGCCAGCCTCGCGGCACACGCTCAGAAATCGGATTATCCGATTCAGGCAGTGCCGTTTACGCAGGTAAAGCTCACGGATAACTTCTGGTTGCCGCGCCTCAAAACCAACACCGATGTGACCATTCCGGCGTCGTTTCAGCGCTGCGAGAGCACCAACCGGGTAAAGAACTTTGAGATGGCGGCGGCCCACCAGGGTAAGTTTGCCACCACGTTTCCTTTTGACGATACCGACATCTACAAGACCATCGAGGGCGCCTCGTACTCGCTCAGCGTGTACCCCGATGCCAAACTCGATGCCTATGTAGATGAGCTGATTAAGAAGGTAGGCGCCGCCCAGGAGCCCGACGGCTACCTCTACACCGCCCGTACCATAGACCCCGCGCACCCGCACAGCTGGGCGGGGCCGACGCGCTGGAGCAAGGAGCGCGAGCTGAGCCACGAGCTCTACAATGCCGGCCACCTCTACGAGGCGGCTGTGGCCCACTACGAGGCCACCGGCAAGAAAACGCTGCTCAACATCGCCCTCAAAAATGCCGACCTCGTGTGCTCGGTTTTCGGGCCAGGCAAGCTCAGCGTGGCGCCCGGCCACGAGATTGTGGAGATGGGGCTAGTGAAGCTGTACCGCGTGACCGGCCAGCCCAAGTACCTCGAAACAGCCAAGTTCTTCCTCTATGCCCGCGGCCAGTACAAGGGCTACGACCCCAAGAGTACCGACGGCTGGAAAAACGGCCAGTACTGGCAGGACGACAAGCCGGTGGTGGACCAGCGCGTGGCCGAGGGCCACGCCGTGCGCGCTGAGTACCTGTACTCGGCCATGGCCGACGTGGCGGCCCTCACCGGCGATAAGCAGCTGCTGGCGGCCGTGGACAGCATCTGGCAGAACATGGTGAGCAAGAAGCTGTACGTGACCGGCGGCACCGGCGCCGTGCCCGCTGGCGAGGCGTTCGGCAAAAACTACGAGCTGCCCAACACCACGGCCTACAACGAAACCTGTGCCTCGGTGGCCGACGTGTACTGGCAGCAGCGCATGTTTCAGCTGCACGGCGACTCGAAGTACGTGGACGTGATGGAGAAAGTGCTCTACAACGGCCTGCTCTCGGGGCTGGGGCTCGATGGCAAGTCGTTCTTCTACAGCAACGCCATGCAGATAAAGAACATCCAGGGCTACCACGACACCGAGCCGGCCCGGGCGGGCTGGTTTGAGTGTTCGTGCTGCCCCACCAACCTGGCCCGGCTTATGCCCGCGCTGCCCGGCTACGTGTATGCCGAGCGCGGCAAGGCGCTGTACGCGAACCTGTTTGTGAGCGGCACTACCAACCTGACCGTCAACAAGCAAAAGGTGCAGCTGACCCAGGAAAACAATTACCCTTGGCAGGGCGACCTCAAGTTCAAGGTGAATCCGGCCAAGGCTGGCGCCGACTTCGACCTGCTGGTGCGCATTCCGGGCTGGGCCCGCAACGAGGCCGTGCCCAGCAGCCTCTACACGTTTGAGCAGCCTAGCAGCCAGCAGGCCACCATCAAGGTCAACGGCCAGCCAGTGACCTACCAGCTGCAAAACGGCTACGCGATACTCAGTCGCAAGTGGCACAAGGGTGACGTGGTGGACGTGAACCTGCCGATGGAAGTGCGCCGCGTGCACGCTAATCCGCTCGTGAAAGACGACCTGGGCAAGGTAGCCCTGCAACGCGGCCCGGTCATGTACTGCGCTGAGTGGGCCGATAACAACGGCAAGACCAGCAACATCCTGGTGCCCCAGAACGCCTCCTTCAGCGCTGGCTACCAGGCCGGTCTGCTCAACGGCGTGGAAACCCTGACGGCTACCGTGCCGGTGGTGACGCTAGGGGCCGAGGGCACCTCGGTCAGCACCACACCGCGCACACTGGTAGCCATTCCATACTACGCCTGGGCCAACCGCGGCAAGGGCGAAATGACGGTATGGTTCCCCGAAAAGCTCACCGACCTCGACCTGCTGAGCCAGCCCGCTGCTAGCGGTGCCACGGCCAGTAAGTAAGTGGTCTGTTTAACGTGAGAGGAACGTCAGGCTGAGCGCAGCCGAAGCATCTTGCTCGGGGTCGTTAGGGTTAGTAACCCTAGCGGTGCGAGCTAGATGCTTCGGCTGCGCTCAGCCTGACGTTCTTTTTGAATTAGAATCAAGCTACTGGCCGACTGTTGCGGCTTAATATCTCTCTTATCAAGTTCTCTTTCCCACCCGTTATGCCCCACGGCTACTCCCGTAAAAGTTGGCTCATCGGCGCTCTGCTAACGCTAGGCCTGACAGCCAGCGGCCAGGCCCCGGTGCCGGCCGCGCCCGTCGCCATCACCGTTGATGTAGCGAAGCCGCTAGGCCCCATGCAACCCCTGTGGGCCTATTTTGGCTACGACGAGCCCAACTACACCTACATGCCCGATGGCCAGAAGCTGCTCACCGAGCTGGCCGCGCTCAGCCCCGTGCCGGTGTATGTGCGGGCCCACAATCTGCTGACCACCGGCGACGGCACGGCGGCCCTGAAGTGGGGCTCGACCAACGCCTATACCGAAGATAAAAGCGGCCGCCCGGTGTACGACTGGAAAATCGTGGACCAGATTTTTGATGCCTACGTGAAGCGTGGCATGAAGCCCATTGCCCAGATTGGCTTCATGCCCGAGGCCTTTTCTACGCATCCGGTACCGTATCGCCACTACTGGAAGCCGGGCGATAATTACAACGACATCTACACGGGCTGGGCCTACCCGCCCAAGGATTACAAAAAATGGGGCGAGCTGGTGTACCAATGGGTAAAGCACAGCGTGGCCCGCTACGGCGCGGCAGAGGTGAAAACCTGGCGCTGGGAGCTGTGGAACGAGCCCAACATCGGCTATTGGAAAGGCACGCCCGAGGAGTATAACGAACTCTACGACTACACCGAGGCGGCCGTGCACCGGGCGCTGCCCGCCGCCATCCTGGGTGGCCCCGAAACCACCGGCCCCGGCTGGGATAAAGCCGCCGCTTACCTGCGCGGCTTTTTGGAGCACTGTGTAAATGGTAAAAACTACGTAACCGGCAAAACCGGCACCCGCCTCGACTACATTTCCTTCCACGCCAAGGGCGCACCCAAACTAGTGGATGGCCACGTGCGCATGAACATGGGCACGCAGTTTGGCGATATCGAGGAGGGTTTTAAAATCGTGTCTTCGTTCCCGACGTTACGCCAGCTGCCCATCATTATCGGCGAAAATGACCCCGAGGGCTGCGCTGCCTGCGGCGTGCAAACCAACCCCGAAAATGCCTACCGCAACGGCACTATGTATTCGAGCTACACGGCCGCGGCCTACGCCCGCCTCTACGAGCTGGCCGCGCAGTACCACGTCAACCTGGAGGGCGCCGTGAGCTGGTCGTTTGAGTTTGAAAACCAGCCGTGGTTTGCCGGCTTCCGCGACCTGGCCACCAACGGGGTCGATAAGCCTGTGCTCAACGTGTTCCGGATGCTGGGCATGATGCGCGGCCCGCGCGTGGCGGTGGCTAGCCCCTCGGCGCTCTCAGTAGCCGACATTCGGGCCCAGGCCCAAAGCCAGCGGCCCGACATCGGCGCCCTGGCTACGGCTGAGGCGCACTCGGCCACGGTGCTGGTCTGGAACTACCACAACGACGCCCTGCCCGCCCCGCCCGCCGAGGTTGAGCTAACTGTGAAAGGGCTAGCCACCCCGCAAGCCCAGGTGCAGCACTACCGCATCGACAATGAGCACAGCAACGCTTACACCGCTTGGCAGGCCCTAGGCTCGCCGCAGCAGGTGAGTGCCGCCCAGCGCGCCACCCTGGAGCAGGCCGGGCAGCTAGCTCAAGTTAACGCGCCCGCCTCGGTCAGCCTCCAAAATGGCCAAACGGTGCTGCACTTTGCGCTGCCACGCCACGGTGTATCGCTGTTACGTCTAACCTGGTAAACGAAGGAAAGGGGGCATACG
Source organism: Hymenobacter sp. BT559 (assembly GCF_017571525.1). Taxonomy (GTDB): domain Bacteria; phylum Bacteroidota; class Bacteroidia; order Cytophagales; family Hymenobacteraceae; genus Hymenobacter; species Hymenobacter ginsengisoli. The sequence continues at coordinate 67,770 of NZ_JAGETY010000003.1, forward strand.
AAGCGGGGGCGACAGCATGGAGTTATTGTCCATACTGCCGCCCCCGCTTGTAGTAGGTGCGCTGCTAGGCTACCGGCTCGGCCTGCGGCGTGGCCACCGGCACGGGATTGGGCAGCGAGGCCAGCACCCCGATGCCTGTAGCCACCACTGCCACCAGGCCAAAGGCCGTGCGCAGCGAGAATAACTGGGCCAGGAAGCCAATCAGCGGCGGCCCCAGCAAAAAGCCCAGAAAGCCGATAGTAGATACTAAAGCCAGCGCCACGCCCGGCGACACCGACGTGGCCCGCCCTGCCGAGCTATAGGAGAGCGGCACCACCGAGGCAATGCCAAAGCCAATCAGCAAAAAGCCCGCTACTGCCGGTACGAGATACGGAAAGCCTACGGCCAGCAGCAAGCCGCTCACAATGAGTGCACTGCTAAGCTGCAGCATCCGGATGGTGCCGAAGCGGTGCGTGAAGTAGTCGCTCAAAAAGCGGCCTAGCGCCATGGTGCTCATGCAGGCCACGTAGCCCGCCGTGACGAGGGCCGCATCGGGCCGCACCACTTTCTGGAAGTACACCCCGGCCCAGTCAAACATGGCGCCCTCGCTCATCATGCCGCAGAACGCAATAAACCCGATGCGCAGCAGGTAGGGGTCGGGGTGCCGCAGGCTGAGGCCGCCGCTGCCGTCGTCGGTTTTGCGCACATCCTGGCGCAAGGTGTGGGCCTGAGCCCAGCTCGCAATGGCCAGGCACACCACCAGCACCAGCAAAAAGTGGTGCAGCGGCGCCTGGTGCCAGCCGATGAGGGCCGTGCCCAGCGCCCCGCCCAGAAAGCCGGCCAGGCTCCACAGCCCGTGAAAGCTTCCCATGATGGGCTTGGGGTAAAGCTCTTGCAAGCCAATGGCTTGTGTGTTCACCGCGATGTTGAGCATATTGCCCGCAAACCCAAACAGCGCCAGCGCGGGGGCTAGGGTCCAGAAGCTACCGGCCCAGCCCAGCAGCGGCAAAAAGCACGCGTAGAGCACCGAGGCCAGCAGCACCGTGCGCCGGCTGCCCCAGGTAGATACCAGCCACCCGGCCAGCGGCAGCGAGGCCAGCGACCCTAGCGGAATAGCCAGCAGCAGCTGCCCGAGCTGCCCCGAATTCATCCCCAGCTTAGCACTGATATCCGGAATACGCGAGGCCCAGCTGGCAAAGCACAAGCCGGGCAAAAAGAAGAAGGCGCTCACGGCCACCCGGCTCTTCGTAGTTGCATTCATAATCTACATTCAATGGGGCGGTACGCCCGTGCAAAAATACCGATTCCTGCTCCCGCTGCCCGCTAAAACGCCCACCCGAAACCGCCCTGGCACCTGACCAGGGAAATTTTGGGTGGGCGAAAAGCAGCTAAGTAAGTGCAGTGCGCAGCGTGCTACGCCGGCTGCTTGGTGGCATCTACGGCGGCCTGGCGCTTTTTCTCGACCGAGTCAATCAGCTTGCCGAAGGGCTCGATGAATTTCTGCACGCCTTCTTTCTCCAATTGAGCAGTTTGGGCGTCGAGGTCAATGCCCACCTTGGGTAGGTCGCGCAGCACGGCCTGAGCCAGCTCAAGGCCCTGTTCGAGGCGGTCGGCAGGCTTGCCTTTCTCCTTGAAAATATCCATCGTTTCGACCGGAATGGTGTTCACCGTTTTCGGGCCGATGAGGTTTTCAACGTATTTCAGGTCGTCGTATTTCGGGTTTTTGTTGCCCGTGCTGGCCCACAGCAGGCGCTGGGTATGCGCGCCTTTGTCGGCCAGGGCCTGCCAGCGCGGGCCGGCAAAAATCTCTTTATAAAGCTGGTACGCCTGCTTGGCGCTGGCCAGGGCCACTTCGCCCACCAGCGACTGGGCCAGCTGGCCTTTTTCGCCGCCCGCGGCCGCGATTTTTTCCAGCTGCGGGTCAATCAATACATCAATGCGGCTGAGGAAGAAGCTGGCCACCGAGTCGATACGCTCCAGCGACTGGCCGGCCTTTACCCGGTCTTCGAGCCCCGCAATAAATGCTTCGGCCACGGCCTTGTAGCGGTCGAGGCCAAAAATCAGCGTCACGTTCACGTTGATGCCCTCCGAGATGAGCGTGCGGATGGCGGGCAGGCCCTCCAGGGTAGCTGGCACCTTTATCATCACGTTGGGGCGGTTCACGGCCTTCCACAGCTGGCGGCCTTCGGCAATGGTGCCCTCGGTGTCGTGGGCCAGCTTGGGCGATACTTCGAGGCTCACGTAGCCGTCGCTGCTGTTGTCGTGGCTGTCGTAGAGGCCCTTAAACAAGTCGCAGGCAGCTTGCACATCGGCCACGGCCAGGCCCTCGTAAATTTCTTCGGCCGACTTACCCTGCTGGGCCTGCTCCTTAATAGTCTGGTCGTAGTCAGCCGAGCCGCCGATGGCCTTCTCAAAAATGGCAGGGTTGGAGGTAACACCACGCAGGGCGTCGTGGTCGATGCGAGCCTTCAACTCGCCGTTTTGCAGCACTTTGCGGCTGATAAAATCCAACCACAGGCTCTGGTCGAAGCGGCGAATGTCAAGTAAGGGGTTCATGGCAAAGAAACTAGGGTGAAAAGTAGCGGGAAGAATGCGGGCCGGCAAAGGTGCAGCCAGACTGAGGTACTACGTACAAACCAACCGCGCAGGCCGGCTTAGGGTTGTGGGGCTAGGGGCGGGCCGCCACGGTAGGCCACCCGTCGGGGCTCCAGGCCAGGGGCTCGATGCGCAGCTTGGGACGCCCCTGGTCGTGGCCGTCGTAGCCGTGAAATATCAGGTAATCAACCTGGTCGAAGGTGGCTACGGCATTGTGGCCCACGCCGTACCAATTGGCGTCGCCTTGCAGCACGAGCGTACCGCCGCCCTGCTCCAGGGGCACGCCGGCCTGGTCGAGGTAGGGGCCCGTGACGGTGCGGGCGCGGCCTACCATCATTTTATAGGTGCTTTGTGGCCCCCGGCAGCAATAATCGAACGAAGTAAACAAATAGTAATACCCGCCGTGCCGGAATATAAACGGCCCCTCAATGGCGCCGTCGCCGGGCAGCGAGTCGGCAAGGGCGGCGTTGCGCGGGCGGCGGGCCAGCGTGCGCCACTGCGCCGGCTCGGCGGGGCCCGTGAGGTCGGGCCGCAGCTGTACCAGCTTGATGCCATTCCAAAATGAGCCGAAGGCTAGCCAGGGCGTGCCCCGCTCGTCGCGGATGAGGTTGGGGTCGATGGCGTTCCACATATCGCGCCCCGGCACCGACTCAATTACCACGCCGTGGTCAACCCACTTAAAGTCTTTCGATTTAGGGTCCAGGGTTTTATTGGTGGCTAGCCCGATGGCCGAGCGGTTTTTGCCAAACGTCGAGATGGAGTAAAACAGGCTGTACTGCCCGTTGTGGTACGAGATATCGGGGGCCCAGATGTGCCCCTTAAAGCCCGGCACGTCGTGCTGCGCCCAGGCCGGCGGGCTGGCAAACACGGGCTTTTCGGGTGTCCAGGTCTGGCGGTCTTTCGACGACCATACCGTGATGCCGTTGCCGGTGCCAAACAGGTAGTACGTGTTGCCTTGGCGCGTGAGCACCGGGTCGTGGATGGGAATGGCGGGCGGGCTGGGCTGGGCCGCGAGCGGCTGGCCGATAGCCAGCAGCGCTGCGAGTAGCAGATTTCTCATACCAAATAAGCTTACATAATCGATTGTGCAAATTAACAACAAATGCGCTGGCTTTTGGTGAAATGCAGATTAGTTTGCTTACTATTGATACGCGAAAAACTTTGTAAAAAGGTGAATTAGCGCCAACGATGGAAAAGAGGCGAGGAGATTTTAAGAACACAAACGTTTGCGCGCGCTTATTAGTGACCTATAGCTGTGCGCGAAGCTTGCTTCTCAACTGTTCCCTTGGCCATACAGAAGTAAAAGCTTTTTGCAAACTCGTCTAAATTTGTAGCTGGGCCGCTCTTTCGCGTCGGCCGTTTCCGCATGAGTTCCCCTAAAAAAACGATGCCTAGCGCCGCCCCCCCCGCCGTGTCGATGGCCGACTTGGCCCGTGAGCTAGGCGTGTCGATGACGACCATCTCGCGCGCCCTGAGCAACCACCACAGCATTGGGGCCGCCACCAAGCAGCGCGTGCTCAAGCTGGCCAAGAAGCTCAATTACCAGCCCAACCACCTGGCCGCTGCGCTGCGCAAGGGCCAGAGCCGGCTGCTGGGTGTAGTAGTGCCCTACATTGAGGGAAAGTTCTTTCCGTCTGTAATTCAAGGTATTGAGCAGGCCGCTAGCAAGGCGGGCTTTAGTGTCATTGTGTGCCAGTCGCACGAAGATGTGCAGCTTGAGCGCCGCAACGTGGAAACGCTGCTCAACGCCCAGGTGGCGGGCGTACTCGTGTCTTTGGCCCGCAACACCCAGGAGTTTCACCACTTCGATAAGGTGCGCCAGCGCGGGGTGCCGCTCGTGTTTTTCGACCGCATTCCGCCCACCGAGCAAGTGAACTCGGTGGTCCTCAACGACCGCGAGGGCGCTTTTCAGGCCACGCGCCACCTGCTGGAGCAGGGGTGCCGCCGGGTGGCGCACCTGGCCGGCCCGCAGCACCTCAACATCTACCGGCACCGCCGCCAGGGTTACCTCGACGCGCTGGCTGCCTACAGCATCGTGCCCGACGAGGACCTGATTATCACCTCCGACATGACTACCGAGGACGGCGCCGGGGCCACGCGCCAGCTGCTAGCCCTGCCCGAGCCGATTGATGGCATCTTCGCGGCCGGCGACTCGGCCATCCTGGGTGCCCTACAGGTGCTGAAGGCCCAGAGCATCCGGGTGCCGCAAGAGGTGGCCCTAGCCGGCTTCAGCAACGAGGGCTTTACGGCCATCACCGAGCCGCAGCTTACCTCGGTAGACCAGCGCTGTGAGGAGATGGGGCAGGCCGCCGTGCGCCTCTTTCTGGAGCTGGCCGCCGCGCCCGATGCGCCGTTCGTGCAGCGTCAGGTAGTGCTTCAGCCCGAGCTGTTTGTGCGCGAATCGTCGCGCCAGGGCGCGCCATTATCCTAAAATATAGACGGGCCAGCCGAGCGCTAGGGCTGCGGCTGAGCTGGCTTTTGCCCCCTGCGGCGGGCGCTGACCCGAAACAGCCGGCCGTGCTCATTGCTCATGAGTAGGCCGTGGTTATCAAGGTAAAGAACCGCTTCGGCCTGCCCGGTCGTCGGCAGCCGGCGATACAGTTTCGGCTGCTGAAAAAGCCGTGCCCCAGGTGGGCCGGCAAATAGAAACAGTGCGCCGTAGCCTAGCAGCGCCACCTGTCGGCCGTCGGGGCGCAGGGCCGCGCCCGTGACGAGGGTGCGCAGCCGCAGACTGTCGCGCAGCACCGCCACGTGGTGGCCCGGCCGGGCCGGCACCACGTAGTAGCGCGTGCGGTGGGCTAGGCCCCGGTCTTTGGTAAAAAGGTGCAGCGTGTCGTTATAAAACAGCATCGCCTCACAGTCGAAGTGCCGCCCGGCCGCGGGCGGCGGAAACGCCGTCTGGTCGGGGTAGCGAAAGGCGATGGTATCGACCCGCGGTCGGCCCCCGGCCTCTAGCGTGATGCGGTAGATTGCCAGGTTGCGCCGGTCGTTGCGGTTGTTACCAAAGTCGCCTATATAAAAGCGTCCGGCTGGGTCGCGGGTTAGCTCCTCCCAGTCGTGGTTCACTAGGGGGGCTAGCGGCAGCGCCCTGCGCAGGTGCCCAGCCAGGCTAGCCTGGTAGAGCGTGGCCGGGGTGCCGCCGTCGCCGTGCGTCCACACCAGCCCGGCCGAGTCGCCGGGCGCCAGCCCCGAGCTTTCGCGGATGGGAGCGGGCAGGTGGGCTAGCCGCGCCACCCGGTAGTGCCGCAGGCGGGCAAAACGCCCGTGGCCATCATCGGGCGGCCGGCCCGCCAGCAGCGCGTGCAGAAACACAAGCACCGGGAAGAGGTGGTCGCGCACGAGGTAGAGCATGGCCGTTGTTTACAAAGTTCTGATGCAAGTGTGGCGATGCCATAACTCTCGTCAATTACGCTAGCCAATTCATTGCTAGTCTGTAAGTTGAAAAACGCTAAGCTAATACTTCGTAGCTTATAGACTTGCAACGAATTAAGAAGCTTGACATGGGGTCTTCTTCCAATTTACCTAATCCATCAACTTGAACTGGAAAGAAATCAACTACAATGCCTCGCTCATTCTGCATAATCATGGCTTCAAACACCACTGCGCTTTGAATTACTTTGCAATCAGAGTATTGAAAATGAGTAACGTCAATGAAATTAAGCTTTACTTTTTCCCACTCTTCAGTTTTCCAGTTTAAACACTTCAAGTAAACGCTAAGGAGTTTGCCGGATGTATTCGAGCCAATAGGAACGTACTCTATTCTTTCAACTATTGCATCTCCAAACGACCCGTATAAATTTTTGATTTTTGCTATCATATAGCTGCAAACCTTTGAATCTAGTGGGTCAGCGAAAATTGTAATTGAACGGCTTGCTTATAAAAGTAAAAGCATAAGGCCTACCCCACGCCCATCCGGTTCCGGCGCCACGCCGAGGCCGGTGCGCCGGCCGTTTCGCCCGTGGCTACGGGGCTAGCGGGCTTCTTCTCGCTCATGAGCAGGGCCACCAGGGCGGCGGCTACCTGGGCGGTGCCCTCGTCGGGCGTGGTGGGGGCTAGCACGGCGGGGCTGAAGTGGTCGCGTACGAAATTCGTGTCGAAGTTGCCGCTCACGAAGGCAGGGTGCTTGAGCACGAAAGTGCCGAAGGGCAGCGTCGTTTCGATGCCTGTAATCTGGTATTCGGCGATGGCGCGCAGCATGCGGTCGATGGCCTCTTGGCGGGTGGCGCCGGTGGCTACGAGTTTGGCAATCATGGGGTCATAGTAAATCGGAATGTCCATGCCCTGCTCGAAGCCGTCGTCCACGCGCACGCCCGGGCCCTGGGGGCGCACATAGGTGGCTAGCCGGCCGATGTCGGGCAGGAAGTTGTTTTGCGGGTCTTCGGCGTACACGCGCAGCTCCAGGGCGTGGCCCGTGATGCTGAGGTCTTCCTGGCGGAAGGGCAGGGGCTGGCCCTCGGCCACCCGAATTTGCTCCTTCACGAGGTCGAGGCCCGTAATCTGCTCGGTCACGGGGTGCTCCACTTGCAGGCGGGTATTCATTTCGAGGAAATAGAAGCGGTGCTGGTCGTCGAGCAAAAATTCGACGGTACCAGCGCCGGCATACTGGCAGGCCCTGGCCACGTCCACGGCGCAGCGGCCCATCTCGGCGCGCAACTCGGGCGTGAGCACCGACGAAGGCGCTTCCTCAATCACCTTCTGGTGGCGGCGCTGAATGGAGCACTCGCGCTCAAACAGATGCACGATGTTGCCGTGCTCGTCGCCCAAGACCTGAATCTCGATGTGGCGCGGCCCGGTCACGAATTTCTCAATGAACACCGCCCCGTCGCCAAACGCCGACGTAGCCTCGCTCACCGCCAGCTGCATCTGCTCCTCAAACTCCTCTACGGCGTGCACCAGGCGCATACCCTTGCCGCCGCCGCCCGCCGAGGCCTTAATCAGGATGGGAAAACCCACTTCCTGGGCAATCTGCTTGGCCGCTTCCACGTCGGAAATGGCCTCGTCGGTGCCCGGCACCAGCGGGATGTTGTAGGCCTTCACGGCCTGCTTGGCCGAGAGCTTGTCGCCCATCATATTCATGGCCTCGGGGCTCGGGCCCACAAAAATGAGCCCCGCCTCGCGCACGGCGCGGGCAAAGCCGGCATTCTCCGACAAGAAGCCGTAGCCGGGGTGAATGGCATCGACGCCCAGCTCGTGGCAGATTTCAATAATTTTATCGCCCCGCAAATAACTCTGGGCCGAGGCCGGGGGGCCGACGCACACCGCCTCGTCGGCGTAGCGCACGTGGGGCGAGAGGCGGTCGGCCTCCGAATAGATGGCCACCGTGGCGATGCCCATTTCTTTGGCCGAGCGCAGCACGCGCAGGGCAATTTCGCCACGATTGGCAACCAGCAGTTTCGCTATTTTATTCATGCGGGGTGGGAGAGAGGAGGTAGCGCGCAGCAGAAGCTTCGCGCTACCGCGTTTTGCGGGTGCAAAGAAAACCTTAATCCGTTACCTTGGTAGTAAGAAGGCATTGGCCGACCCGTCGTGAGGCCCTAATTATGTACAAAAGCTGAGCGCGGGCTATCTTTGTCGTTTAGCGCTTAGGGCGGCACGGGCCGCTTAGGCCCCTTTTTCCCGCTCTCTCAACTTATTCCCCCTAGTTTTTCAGTGGATATTTTCGAACGCGTTTCGGCCAACCGGGGCCCGCTAGGCTCGCACTCACACTACGCCCACGGCTACTTTACGTTTCCGAAGCTCGAAGGCGAGATTAAGCCCCGCATGCTATTCCGTGGGAAAGAGGTGCTGACCTGGAGCCTAAACAACTACCTGGGCCTGGCCAACCACCCCGAAGTGCGCCAGGCCGATACCGAGGCTACCGCGCAGTACGGCATGGCCTACCCCATGGGGGCCCGCATTATGAGCGGCAACTCGACGCTGCATGAGCAGCTCGAAAACGAGCTGGCCGACTTCGTGCACAAGCCCAGCGCGCTACTGCTCAACTTTGGCTATCAGGGGGTTGTGAGCATTATTGATGCCCTAGTGAGCCGCCACGACGCCATTGTGTACGATGCCGAGTCGCACGCCTGCATCATCGACGGTGTGCGCCTGCACCAAGGCAAGCGCTTCGTGTTTCCGCATAATGACATCGAGAACCTCGAAAAGCAGCTCGAGCGCGCCAAGCGCCTCACCGACGAAACCGGCGGCGGCATCCTGGTTATCACCGAAGGCATGTTTGGCATGTCGGGCAACCTCGGCAAGCTGCGCGAAATTGTAAAACTCAAGGAGAAATTCAACTTCCGCCTGTTCGTGGATGACGCGCACGGCTTCGGTACGCTAGGGCCCACCGGCGCCGGCACGGCCGAGCATTTGGGCGTTACGGAGGGCGTAGACCTAATTTTTTACACCTTCGCCAAGAGCATGGCCAGCATCGGCGCGTTCGTGGCCGGGCCGGAGGCCGTTATTGAATATTTGCGCTACAACATGCGTAGCCAGATTTTCGCCAAATCCTTGCCCATGCCGCTCGTCATCGGCGCTTTGAAGCGCCTGGAGCTCATTCGCAACCACCCCGAATACCGCGAAAACCTCTGGACCATCGTGCGCGCCCTGCAGAGCGGCCTGCGCGAAAAAGGCTTCAACATCGGCACCACCGAGTCGCCGGTGACGCCGGTGTTCCTCAACGGCCAGATTCCCGATGCAACGGCCCTGACCTTCGATTTGCGTGAGAATCACGGTCTTTTCTGTTCTATTGTGGTGTATCCGGTCGTGCCCAAGGGCGTTATTATGCTGCGCCTTATCCCTACGGCCGTGCATACGCTCGAAGATGTGCGCGAAACCATCGCCGCGTTCGAAGCCATTTCGGCTAAGCTCGACAAAGGCCTCTACAGCAAGCAGCCCGCTACTGCCTAATATACTGGCTGCTAGCTCGCTCGCTGCCGCGCGCCGGCTGCCCCTCGGGGCGGCCGGCGCGCTTGTTTTTGCACATTTCCAAGGCGTAGGCCGGATGGTATCTTCATTAAATGAGCATTTTTGAAGAAAAAAGCCCCTTCTGAGGCCAGAAAGGCGGTTTTGAAAAAAACCTGGAAAACTTGCTTGCGTAGAAAGTGCCTGTATATTAGGGCCGCGTAAGCACAATTCCCTTTTTTCTCACCCAATACCCAACCAACTTTCATGGCTAATCCTTTCAACAAGCTCAAGGACCTGATTCACTCGCTGGAAGACGACTTCGAAAAGTCGTACGACAAGCACAATGCTGCTGCCGGCACCCGCGTGCGCAAAGGGATGCAAGAGCTGAAAAACCACGCCCAGGCTATCCGTCTGGAAGTGCAGAACATGAAGAACTCGTCGAAAGACGGTGCCGCCGCTGCTCCGGCTGCCAAAGCTGCTCCAGCTAAAAAGGCTGCTCCGGCCGCTGCCAAGAAAGCTGCTCCAGCCGCTAAGAAGAAGTAGTTTGTCTGAACCACGGATTCGACCGGACTTTGCGGATTAATCGGATTCTGTGCCGGATTTTTTAATACAAAAAGCCCCGCTAGCCTAGCTAGCGGGGCTTTTTTGTGCCTTGGCTTACTAGCTCAGCTCCACGAGGTAGTAGTTCTTCTTGCCACGCTGCACCACCAAATATTTATCCAGCAGCAGTGGCAGCTCGGCTACTGCGGCGTCGGGCGAAGTTGCTTTTTGGCCGTTGAGGCTCAGGCCGTTTGCTTGTACGAGCTTGCGCACCTCGCTGCGCGAAGGAAGAATTTGCTTGTCGGTGGCCTCGCTAAGCAGCACGGCCAGGGTAAGGTCAGCCGCTCCGGTGCGGGGCACGCGCAGGTGTGGCACGCCGGCAAATACGTCGAGCAGGGTGGCCTCATCGAGGGCTGCAAGGTCGCCGCCGCTGAAGAGCACCTGCGACGCCGCCACGGCCGCCTCATAGGCCGCCTCGGAGTGCACCCGGATGGTTACATCCTTGGCCAGGGCCTTTTGCAAGGTTTTCAGGCCGGGGTTTTGGGCGTGCTCGGCTTCGAGGGCTTCAATTTCTGCCTGGCTGAGCAGGGTAAACACGCGGATAAGGCGCGGAGCGTCAGCGTCTTCGGCGCGCAGGAAGAACTGGTAGAACTGGTAGGGTGAGGTCAGCTTAGGGTCGAGCCACACGGTGCCGGTTTCGCTCTTGCCGTACTTGGTGCCGTCGGCCTTGGTGATGAGCTGACCGGTGAGGGCGTAGGCCTTGCCCTGGCCATCGGTGAGGCGGCGGATGAGCTCGGTACCGGTCGTGATGTTGCCCCACTGGTCGCTAGCCCCCATTTGCAGGGTGCAGCCCAGGTTTTTATAAAGGTGAAAGAAGTCGTAGCCCTGCAGCAGCTGGTAGCTGAACTCGGTGTAGCTGATGCCATCGGCGCCGCTGTCCTCGTTGCCGCCGATGCGGCGCTTCACCGAGTCTTTGGCCATCATATAGTTCACCGTGAGATGCTTGCCGACTTCGCGCAGAAACTGCAAAAAGCCAAAGTCCTTGAACCAGTCGTAGTTATTGACGAGCACCGCGCCGGTGGGCGAGTCGTTGAAATCCAGGAATTTCTCGAGTTGGGCCCGGATGCCGGCCTGGTTGGCGCGCAGCGTAGTCTCGTCGAGCAGGTTGCGCTCGGCGCTTTTGCCACTAGGGTCACCAATCATGCCGGTAGCGCCGCCCACCAGCGCCACGGGGCGGTGGCCAGCGCGCTGCAAATGCACGAGCAGCATAATGGTGGCCAGGTTGCCGATGTGCAGCGAGGCGGCCGTGGGGTCGAAGCCGATGTAGCCCGACACGGGCGCGGCGCTAGCCAGGTGCTCGGCGGTGCCAGGCATGGCATCGTGGTACATGCCGCGCCAGCGAAGTTCAGAAAGTAAGTCCAATGGGTAAAGGAGCGAATGGGGGAATGGGGAATGACAAAAGGCCAAGCCCACGTGCAAAGGCCAAAGTTACTAGACGGTTTTACCTTTACTGAAGCGCTGGGTGAATGTCTTTTCATTCACCCATTCACTCATTCAACCATTCACCCCTTGACACAAGACGCCGACGCCATCCTCAAGCAAGTGCAGCAGCGGCAGTTTCAGCCGGTATATTTTCTGCAAGGTGAGGAGCCGTATTTTATTGATACCGTGGCCGACGCGCTCGAAAACGCGGTGCTGCCCGAGAGCGAGCGCAGCTTCAACCAAACGGTGCTCTACGGCAAGGATACCGACGCGGCCGGCATCTTGGGGCAAGCCAAGCGCTTCCCGATGATGAGCGACTACTCGGTGGTTATTGTGAAGGAAGCGCAGGCCGTGGCCGATTTGGAAAGCGAAAAAGCCTGGCCTTTTCTCGAAGCTTACCTCAAGAACCCCCTAGCCAGCACGGTACTGGTGCTCTGCTACAAGCACAAAACCCTCGACTCGCGCAAAAAGCTGGGCAAGCTGCTGGCCACTGCCCCCGGCGTGGCCCTGATGACGAGCAAAAAACTCTACGACAGCCAGATACCGCAGTGGCTAGGGGGCTATGTGCGCAGCCGCAAGCAGCAGATTACGCCCGGCGCCACGGCCCTGCTGGCCGAGTACATTGGCGCCGACCTGGGCCGGCTGGCCAATGAGGTAAACAAGCTGCTGCTCAATGTGAAGCCGGGCCAGGCTATCGACGAAGACCTGGTGCAGCGCATGGTGGGCATCAGCAAGGACTACAACATTTTTGAGTTGCAGCGGGCCCTGGTGCAGCGCGATGTGCTCAAGGCCAACCGTATTCTGACGCACTTTGCCGCCAACCCCAAGGCCAACCCGCTTATCCCCAACCTGACGCTGCTGTTCAATTTCTTTACTAGGCTGCTCATGCTGCACCAAGCCGGCCCCAACCCCTCGGATGCGGATATGCAGAAAATGGGCATCAATAAATTTGCCCAGAAGGAATACCAGCTAGCCCAGCGGCAGTTCAGCCCCGAGCGCACCATCGACCTGATTCACCTCATCCGGCGGGCCGATGCGCAGAGCAAGGGCATCGAGAGCGGCAGCATGGACGAGGGCGAAATATTGCGCGAGCTGGTGTGGCTGATACTGCACCCCGTGCCCGTGGCCGCGGTGGGCTAGCCCAGGAAACACCCGCCGCCCCGCCCGCGTAGAAAGCCGGTATCCACCTTACACCTGATTTCACTCATGAGCGATAACCAACCGAGCGGCACCCTAGGCGGCATGATTTCCAGCCTGTTTGGCCGTAGAACCAACGAAGACGGTACCACTGGCGGCTTCAAGTCGTCGCACAAGCTGCTGAGCGGCGCCCTGCTGGCTGCAGGTGCCGCCTACCTCTACAAGCGCGCCAAAGCCGGCAATCTCAACGTGCCCGGCATCAATACAGGTCGTTAAGACAGAAGCAAGGCTAGCCCCTTGCAAAAAGGCCTCGCTTGGCACGCCAAGCGAGGCCTTTTTGCGTTCGGACCAGAAGCCGCTACATGGTGATATTTATTAAAATGGGCGTAAAATGTGCGGTTATTCTGGCATAGGTTTATTGACTGACAAGGCATTATTGGTTATAACGCGCAGCTTATAATTGCTGCTGTAAGTAAGCTCCACTAAAACGCGCTAGGGAAGACAGGCGTACGCAAGGCATCACTTAGCTAGTTGCTCTTATGAAAAACAATCCCTCTGCTGCCTACTACGACGCTACTACGCAGCCTAAGCGCTCCAAGAATGGCGGCACGCTGGGCAGCCTGCTCAGCAAGGTGCCGGCCACCATCAAAAATGCCAGCACCGCCCAGAAGATAATCGGCGGCAGCTTATTGGCCTTGGGCATCACACTGCTAGCGCGCACCAACAAAAAGGCTGGCGCCAGTGACCAGGCGGCCACCCTCGATGAGCTGCTATACTTTGTAAATGACCGCATTAAGGGCTACGAGCGGGCAGTGAGCGAAAGTGAGGACGCGCAGCTGCGCGGCTACTACAAGCAGTTGGTGAGCCAAAGCCAGCAGTTTGCCACCGACCTCAACACCTACCTGACCCGCGAAGGCGGCGAGCGCGAAACCTCGACCACGCTCAAGGGCAAGCTCTACCGCACCTTTATGGAAGCCCAAGCAGCCGTAACGGGCCACAGCGAAAAGTCGCTGCTCGCCTTCAATATCCACGGCGAGATGTGGGCCCTGAAAGCCTACAAAGAGGCCCTAGCCGACCAAACCCTAACCGGCCCCATGCGCCAAGCCGTAGACCGCCAGTATCAGCTCTCGCAGCAAACCTACGAGCGGCTCAAGAAGCTGGAAGAGAAGCAGGCGGCCTAACTAACACTGTATAAAGCCAATTGCCTGTAGCGAACGACTGATAATCAATCATTCGCTGCAGGCAATTGGCTTTAGGGCTACTGCCCGGCGGCGCGGCGCAGCTCCTCGTCGGCGCCGGCGGCGCGGCGCCGGGCGGCGGCCACCTTATTGTTGCCGAAGCGGTAGGTGAGGGCAGCCGTGACGATGCGCGTATCGAGGCGCGAGTAGTAGGTTTCGGTGAAGTTGTCGTAGGTAGACGTGGCGCGGTTGGGCGTGGTGTAGAAGATGTCGGCCACGTTCAGGCGAAAAGTGCCTTGCTTGTTCCACAGGCTTTTTTGTAAGCCGGCCGCCACCTGGCCGCGGGCCTGAATAACCTGAAAGCCATAGACTTCGCGCGACTCGTAGAAGCCATTGAGCTCAGCCGACCAGCCATGAGGCAGCGTGAAGCTGCTGTTGGCCGTAAGATTGCAGGCTACGCGGCCGCGGTCGAGGGCGGTGCCGTTGAGCTCGCCCACGTAGCGGTTATAGTAAACCAGGGCGTTGGCGTAGAGGGTCCACCACTTGGTGAGGGTAAGCGGGGCGGTGAGCGTGAGCGTGTAGAAATGCCGGGTGCTCAGGTTCACGTTTTGGCTCACCACCAGGCGGCCGCCGTCGGGCGAAGGCTGCACCACGTTCACGATGGGCAGGTCGGAGCGCGAGTAGGCTAGCCCGGTGCTGAACTTCTGGCGGTAGGTATGCGTCAGCTCAAAATTGTAGCTGGTCGAGGCTAGCAGATTGGGGTTGCCGGCGAGGTAGGAGGTGGCATCGGCGTAAGTACGCAGCGGGTTGAGCTGCTGGTAGTTGGGCCGGTCGATGCGCCGGGCCACGGCCAGCGTCAGGGCGTGGCGGTCGTTGAAAGTGCGCTCGGCCAGGGCGCTCGGAAACAATTGTAAATAGTGCTGCTCACGCACGGTAGCCCCGGCTTGCGTAGCCAAAATATTGGTTTGCTCGGCGCGCAGCCCCGCCTGCAGGGTAGCACCGGCCAGCGCGCCGCGCAGGCTGGCGTAGGCCGCGTTCACGTTTTCGTGGTAGCTGAACTGGCTCGATATATCGGGGCGCGGCACAGTCTGCCCGCCCATGGTGCTTGTAAAGGCCACGTCGTTGTCTGATACTACCTGCGTGGCCTTGGCACCCACTTCGAGGCGGCTACGGTGGGGCAGGGGCTGGCTGAAATCGACCTTCGCAGCCCCGATGCTAAGGCGACTGTGCTGGTCGCCGCTGAGCTGGTCGGCCGCCCGGCCCGGGGTATCAAACACCACGTACTGGTCGCTCAGGCGGGTAAGAGCGTAGCGGGCATAGTCGGCGTCGGCGCTGAGCGCGGCGGCGCTGGCCGAGTCGGCAAAGGCGTGGCGCAGGTTGAGGTTGGCGCTGCCGCTGGGCCGGCTCACGTTCCAGTCGGTGCGGGCCCGGAAGCGGTCGGTGGGCTGGCCCAGCTCATCGGTGGTCACGGCCTGGCTGGCGGTGGAGAGGTCATTGGTGCTCGCCAGGCCCGTAATTGAGGCACCCAGGAGCGTGCGTTTCGAGAGGTTGAGGTCGAGGCCAACCCGGGCTGTGTGCGAGCGCAGGTGCGCGAGCTGGTCGTTGCTTTGCACGAGGCCGCCGGCGGGAAGCGTGGCAGTGGCCGCAAACTGGCGGGTCAAATCGAGCCGGGCAAAGTAGCGGCGGTCGGTGTAGGCGTAGGTGCCGTACACGTTCAGGTTCTTCCGGCGGTGGTTGAGGGCTAGCCCGCCCGTAAACTTGGCCTGCTCGCTATAGCCCAGGCTGGCGTTAGCGGTGCCATTAGTGCCCAGGCGCTGGTCTTTTTTGAGATTAATGGCAATGACGCCGGCCCCGCCCTGCGCATCGAAGCTGGCGGGCGGGTTGGTAATCAGCTCGATGCTTTGCAGCTGCTCGGCGGGCAAGGAGCGCAGGTACTCGGCCAGGTCGTTGCCGGTGAGCGGCGTGCGCTTGCCATCAATCACCACCAGCAGCCCCTGACGGCCGCGCAGGCCTAGGTCATTGGTCGCACTCAGGGTCACGCCCGGCGAGCGGGCCAGCACGTCGAGTGTGGTAGCGCCCGATGAGAGCGGGCTATCGGCAACGTTGACCACCGTGCGGTCGGCCCGGCGCTCATACAGCGGCTTGCGGCCCGTCACGGTCACTTCCTTCAGGGCCGTGGCTTGGCTAGGGGCTAGCCGAATGGCCGGGAGCACCAGCCCCGCCGCGGGCACCTCAAACGGGGCACTCCAGTAGCGGCCGTAGCCCACTTGCATTGCCGACACGCGGTAGATTTTGCCGGCTGGGGCATCGAGCCGAAAAGTACCTTGCGCATCGCTGAATTCAGTCCTGACCACCACCGAATCGGCCGCGCGGTGCAGCGTGATGGTGGCAAACTCTACCGCCGCGCCGCCAGGCCCTGCCACGCTGCCGCGCACGGCCGCCGGCGCCTGGGCGTGGCTAGCCAGCGGGGCCGCCAGCCAGCCCATTATCCCTAGTCCTCCTGCTCGATAAAAAACAACACCTAGTCGAACTACTGTAGCGCGTACAAGCATATAACTGCAAAAGAACCAGCGCTAACCTATATCCGAGAAATAATTGGATAATGAGACAAGACAAGCCGCCAGCGAAGTAATCTGGCTTGTGCTAAGCCAGGCGTAAAGATGTGGCATCGCCGCCGAAACTGAGCTATTTCAAACAACAGGAAATGAAATTAAGCGTGTATTAGAACAATGGAAAAATTATTTACTTAACTTAGAATATGGTTGGACAAGCTTAGTGACCTAAAAAAATGCCCTAGCAGCGGCCTTATTTGAGACTGCTGCTAGGGCAATGTTGAATGTAAACCGACTTACTGTGGCCGGCTTTTCAGGCGCACGGCCCGGAACTCAGAGCCGGGCTTCCACTGCGGGAAGGTGGTTTCGGAGGCTAGCCGCTGGCCGATGCGGAAGAGCAGGCGCGCATCCTGGGCCGCGCCGCGCAGGTCCCACTTGGGGTTAAACTGGTCGGAAGGCTGGTGGTAATTGTTGGCCTCGAAATCCTCGCGCTCTTTTTCGGCGAACGCTTTGCCGTGCAGGCGGCTCTCGAAGGCGCCGCTGGCGTAGAGGGCCGGCACGCCCACCTTGGCAAAGCTGAAGTGGTCGGAGCGGTAGAACGAGCCGGTTTCGGGGTGCTGGTAGGGGATAACGTAACGGTTCTGCTCCTTGGCGGCGGTGCGGGCGTAGTCGTCGAGGTCCGACTGCCCGTAGCCGGTGATGGTCACGTCGCGCATCGGCCCGAAGGCCAGCAGCTCATCCATATTAATGTCGGCCACCGTGTTTTTGAGCGGGAAAATGGGGTGCTGGGCGTAATAATCGGACCCTAGCAGGCCCTGCTCTTCGCCCGTCACGGCCAGGAATACGATGCTACGCTGGGGCTTTTCCTTAGCCTGCTTGAAGCCGTTGGCGATAGCCAGCAGGCCGGCGCAGCCGCTGGCATTGTCGAGCGCACCATTGTAAATCGAGTCGCCTTTCACGGCCGGCCCGATGCCCAGGTGGTCCCAGTGCGCCGAGTAGATAATGTACTCCTGGGGCTGGGTGGTGCCGGGCAGCACGGCCACCACGTTTTTGGAGGTTTTGTAGGTGATTTTATTGTGGAGCGTCGTGGTCAGGCTCAGGCCCAGGTCTTTGGCCTTAAAGCCGGGCTTGTTAGCGGCGGCGTAAAGGTCGTCGTACTTCAGGCCGGCCGCCTCAAACATCCGCTTAGCCGCATCCAACGTCATCCAGCCTTCGAGGGCCACTTTGCTGGCGCCGTGGTCGGGGGTGGTAGGGTGTAGCTTGGCACCACCGTTGCTGCTTTGCACCACCGTCCAGGGGTAAGAAGCGGGCTTGGTGTCGTGGATGATGACGAGGCCGGTAGCGCCGTGGCGGGCGGCTTCCTCGTATTTATACATCCAGCGGCCGTAGTACGTCATTTCGCGGCCCTTAAACAGGGTGGTGTCGTTGCCCGCGTTGCCAGGGTCGTTGATGAGCACCACCACCGTTTTGCCCTTCACGTCGAGGCCGGCGTAGTCGTCCCACTTATACTCTGGGGCCGTGACGCCGTAGCCGGCAAAAACCAGCGGCGAGCTCTTGATTTCAACCGTCGGCTTTTCGCGCTCGGTCAAAAACATGAAGTCGGTGCGGTACTTGAGCGTCAGGCTCTTGCCTTTGCCCACAATAGTGGCCGTCGAGTCGGGCTTGCCCGCAATTTCTACTAGCGGCACGGGCTGGAAGTAGCTGCCCTTATTGCCCGGCTGTAGCCCGAGCTTCTTAAACTCGGCGGCCAGGTAATTGGTAGCTTTTTCCTCGCCCGCCGTGAAAGGCCGGCGGCCTTGGAACTCATCGGAGGCCAGCACCTTGATGTGCTGAGCCAGCAGCGCGGGCGTGATGCCATCGTTGGGCGTGGGCACGCTGGCCGTGTCGGTGGGCGCCGCTTCGGTGGGCTTGCCCGTGCCAGCCGTGTCGGAAGAAGTGGACGACTGGCCCTGGCAGCCGGCCAGCAGCAAGCCGGCTACGGCGGAGGCTAGCCAGGGGCGTAGCGTAGAAAAGTGCATGGTGGGATGGAGGGGTTGGGTTTTGGAATGCCTAGCTCCCGTACCGATGAAGCTAGTAGCTGCGAATGTAGGCGTGGAAAGGCGGCCAAATCCTGAGGTTGCCGGTAAAAAGTAGCCGGTTGCTGCTTAGAATTTGCCGGGGTCGCTGGCCCGAAGCCCGGCCAAGCGGGATTGGTAGTGAAGCATTGGGCCCCATGGGGAGTTAGTGCAGGGAGTGGCTTAGCTAACTGCTTGTGCTTGATGCGGGTAAAGCCTGCTTCTAAAGTCTACCCCGCCAAATATTTAAAATAATGTAAAGCAGGCTGTTGAACCGGTGTTAAGTAGTGTCGCTAGCCCGGTCAAAAGTCTGTTGAAAGGGAAAGTTAGCTTTTCGGTGCCTGAAGTGCCCGTCTACTTTTGAGTCAACCTTCACACTTTTCCTCATGTCACCTGCTCCTCTTATTGCCGTTCGCCCCTCCGCCGCTTTTGTTGCTGCCTCCTGGTTTGCCCTGCTCGCGGGCATGGGTGGTTTTCTGGTTGGCCTTTTCAACGCCACCATGGCGCTCAACGAAAAAGGCTACTACTTTACCGTGCTCATGTTCGGTCTGTTCGCGGTTATCTCGCTTCAAAAATCGGTGCGCGACCAGCTGGAAAAAGTGCCCGTTACGGGCCTCTATTACGGCCTGGCCTGGTTTGCCACGCTGCTGGTAATCGCCTTGATGCTTATCGGCCTCTGGAATGCTACCCTCACGCTCAGCGAGAAGGGCTTCTACGGCATGGCCTTTCTGCTGAGTTTGTTTGGCGCCATCGCCGTGCAGAAAAACACGCGCGATGCGCGTCTGCTCTCAGCTACTAATATTATAGTCACTGAAAATGAATAATGCATTCTCAGTGACTATAATATTAGTAGCTGCAAGATGTAAAGTGCCTTAATCAGTTAAGCTGGCAGCAGTATTCGAGTTGCCAGCTTCTAAAAAACGCTGCAACATATTTATCCGCGGTTGCATTTGCGATTGAGCGCTAAATATTTCACGCAAGCGCAATTGGCCGGTCTTAGCAATAGCATGAAGCTCAGTGGGGTGATTGTACAAATAGACAATCTTGTTCACAATCTTTTCTACCTCGTTCGTGATGATAAGAATATTTTCGCCATCATGTAAGTGGGTATTCTGCCCTAATTCATCAGTGCACATCAAGGCTACCCCGCACAAGCCGGCCTCTACGCAGCTACCAGTGGGAAAACCATCAAAGGCGCCTGGCTGGAGCCGAAATGAAACGTTTGGCGAGAGTATAAGGTCCATGCCTGCATAAAATGCCGGGAAGAAATCGGTCTTGCGTGTGCCGTAGAACGTAATATACTTTAGAGCTGAGGTATCAATATCATCGGGTGTAAAATTGCCGACAACATGAAAGCGCACTTGAGGCAGCCGGCTAGCCAACTGGTGGGCTGTTTCAATAAATACATCATATCCTTTGTCAACACCCCGCGGCATATACTTGTGCGCCACAAAACAGATATCAAAGGTTTCCTTCGCGGTCGGAAAATACTGATGCGGATATTTCTCCCCAATGGTTAATTTAGAAATGGGCATTACCACACCATACACCAGGGTAATCTGCGCAGCATCACAGAAATTATTGTCTAATAGATAATCCTGAGTAATACTTTGGCTGACAAGAACCTGGCGAAATAGGGGAGAGGCAAAAACGCGCCTTAATTTGGCGTCGCTTTGTTCGTTGTGTAGTGCGAAGCCTCCACCTGGGTATAAGGTAAAGATAAAAGGTATATTTCTGCTTTCCAGAAACGGTAGCATCGCAAAGGTATTACCGATAAATACTAGGTAAGCCAAGCGAGGATTGAGCGTGCGCACACGGCTAAACTTTAGTACTCTACCCCGCAAATCAGGATTGTTTTGCTCAAACTCTGCTACTACTTTCTCGAGGCGGCGCTGCTCATGGAGCAAAGGAAAGGCACCGCCGGTAGAATAAACTAGCGCATTTGGCCAGTGGCGCAGATAAGTAGAGAACTCTTCAAGCCGAAACGAAGACAAAGGCTGCGGGAAAATGTCATCAATAATTAAAAGGCCAGTTTTCTTTCCAAATCTATGGCTTGCCTTCGCCAATACAAAGTTGGTAACTCTATTATACTTAAGACGACTTATTGTGGTCTTGGCTAATTGACGCGCAGCTTTTAAATAATATTTCGGCATCATGTTGCAAAAAAATCAATACGTTGGACAAAGGTATTCAAGATGGCATTTTCGCCGGCTCGCTATAAGCTGGGCAAAGGTACTTAAGTCAGCCTCTTTGCCGACTTGCTGCACACTTCCTCGGGTGCTAAGTCAATCAACCTGCAGAACATAATGTGCTTGCTAACTAGCCTACCGCCCTGCCTGATTCGCTGGTTACTTCCCCACCGGCCGGCTACCCATCACAAATTCCAGGGTGCCGCCCTGCCGCACCGCGCTCACCGGCAAGAAGGGCCTAGCCAGCAGCTGGCCATTGAGCCTGGCCGATTGCACGTAGACGTTCTTGTCGCTTTGGTTTTTAACCGTCACGGTGAAGGTTTTGCCCTCGCCGACTTGCAGCACGGCGCCGTGCACGGCGGGGCTGCCCAGCGCGTACTCGCCCGAGGCGGGGGCCACGGGGTAGAAGCCCAGGGCCGAGAAGATGTACCAGGCGCTCATCTGGCCGCAGTCGTCGTTGCCGCCAAGGCCATCGGGCCCCTGGTGATACATCTTGTTCAGAATCATGCGAATGCGCGGCTGGGTTTTCCAGGGCTGGTTGGTCCAGTTGTAGAGGTAGGCGGCGTGGTGGGCGGGCTCGTTGCCGTGCACGTAGTTGCCGATAATACCGTCGCGGGTGATGTCCTCGGTTTCGGCGAAGAACTTGTCGGGCAGGGTCATGGTGAAGAGCGAGTCGAGGTGCGGCACGAAGCGGGCGTTGCCGCCCATCTTGGCGATGAGCCCGCTAGGGTCCTGCGGCACGTAGAGGCTGTAGTTCCAGGCATTGCCCTCGATATAGGCCGGGTCGGAGGTCGTCAGCACGTCAAACTTTGGCCGGAACGAGCCGTCGGCCGAGCGCGGGCGCATAAAGCCGATGCGGGCATCGTACACGTTCTGCCAGTTGGCGGCGCGTTGGGCAAACTCTTTTTCAATATCGGTGCGACCCAGCTTCTTAGCTGCCTGCGCAATGCAGTAGTCATCGAAGGCATATTCCAGCGTTTTCGACACAGAAGCGCCGCTCTTGTCCTCGGGCACATAGCCTTTGTCCATATACAGGCCTAGCCCGTCATACCAGCGCTGGCGGGCGGTAGTGATGCAGGCATCGAGGGCGTGGTTTTGGTCGAAGGGCGCATTGCCGAGTACGATGGCATCGCAGAGCACCGGCACCGCGTGGTAGCCTATCATGCACCAGTTTTCGTTGGCATAGTGGCTCCACACGGGCAGTATGTGCTCGGCGCTTTGGTCGAAGTGGGCGAGCATGCTCTGCGCCATATCGGCGTTGCGCCGGGGCTGCACGAGGTTGTAGAGCGGGTGCAGCGCCCGGTAGGTATCCCAGAGTGAGAAGGTAGTATAATTGGTAAAGTCCTTGGCTAGGTGGTTGTTCTGGTCGAGGCCGCGGTATTGGCCATCCACATCCTGGTAAATAGTGGTGCCCGTGAAGGCGTGGTACATAGCCGTGTAGAAATTCTCCTTATCTACCCGTCGCGGCGAGCTGATGGTAATTTTGCTCAGCTCCTGCTGCCACTGGGCCTGGCCTTTTTGCTTGTAGTCAGCGAAGTTCCAGCCCGGCGCCTCGGCGCGCAGGTTGGCTAGGGCCCCGGCGGTGCTCACCGGCGAGAGCGCCAGTTTGAGCTTGACTTGCTGTCCGGCTAGGGTCGGGCCAAAGTCGAAATGCATCCGGAGCTGGTGCGCGGCGAGGTCGGGCCAGTTGTGGTTTTGGTCGAAGCGGCCCCAGAAGCCACGGTAAGCCTGTTTCTGGTCGTAGTTGCGGCTGCCATAGGTTTTGAAGGGCCGCGAAAAGCTCAGCGCGAAATACACCGTGCGGGTCCGGCCCCAGCCGTTGGTTTGGCGGTAGCCGGTCACGAGCGAGTCGTTTTCGACCCGCACGAAGGTCCAGGTATTCTTGCCGGGATAATTGTAAATCCCGGCCATCAAATCGAGAATAATGTGCGACTCGTCGGCCTTCGGAAAGGTATACTGGTGAATACCGACCCTAGTAGTAGCTGTGAGCTCGGCCAGAATATCGTGGTCGGCCAGCCGCACCTTGTAGTAAGCCGGCTCCGCCACCTCCGTGCCGTGCGAGTAGGCTGAGCGGTAGCCCCCGAGCGGCTTCTCGGCGGTGCCCGGGTTGAGCTGCAGCGGCCCGGTAGTGGGCATCACCAGAAAATCGCCGAGGTCGGAGTGGCCCGTACCGCTAAAATGCGTGTGGCTGAAGCCCACGATGGTGGGGTCTTTGTACTGATAGCCGGCGCAATACGAATAAATCTCGGGGTTGTACTTGCCGTTTTGCTCGTAGCTGATGGTATCCGTATCGGGCGAGAGCTGCACCGCCCCGAAGGGTACGGTGGCGCCGGGGTAGGTGTGGCCCATCTTGGCCGTGCCCACCAGCGGATGGGCGTATTGCACGAGGTTTTCGGGACTGGTAGGGGCGGGGTGTTGGGCCAGGGCCGCGCCAGGCAAGAGCAGCGTAGCCAGCAAAAAATGCTTCATGCGGCAAAATAAGCGGTATTTGCCGTTGCGCAGGCTTGCGTCTCCCAAATCAGGTGGGTGGGGTGGCAGTGTGCTTAAGTAGCCGCCTTACAGCTTAATAGAACAGGTGCGTTGCCACTTGTAAGCGGGTAGGAAGCGCCTGCCTGAACGTATGGTCCGGTTGGGGCTCCCCGTAGTCAGCTCAGCTAGCCCATGCTACGCGGTTATTTTACCTCAAGCCGCAGCGTGCGGGTTACCTGCTTGCTGGTGGCACGCAGCAGGTAGAGGCCCGGCGCTAGGCCGGCCAGCCCGATAGTGGCCGTTGGCGCTATGGCTACAAGCCTTCCCTGCGCGTCAAAGATGTGCACGACTACCGGGCCGCTAAGGCCCAGCAGCTGCACCTGGCCGTGGGCGGGGTTGGGAGCCAGCTGCCAGGCCAGGCCGCTAGCCGGTGCGGTGGTGGCCAGCGGGATATTGCCGGCCGCAATGTAGAGTGGCAAAGGATTGGCATTAGGCTGCGCCGACTGCCCCCGGTCGTTCAGGCCCCAGGCCCAGAGCGTACCATCGGAGTTTAGGGCCGCCGAGTGGCTAAACCCGGCTGCTACCTGCTGCCAGCTACCGCCGGCCCCGAGCGGTACGGGGGTGCTTTTCGAGGCCGTAGTGCCATCGCCAAGCTGGCCATAGTAATTATCGCCCCAGGCCCAGAGGGTGCCATCGGTGCGGGTGGCCAGCGAGTGCAGCTGGCCCGCCCCCAGGCTTTGCCAACTGGTGCCCGTGCCCACCTGCTGCGGCGTAGCTTGATTAGTGGTGGAACCCAGGCCCAGCTGGCCGCTCGCATTATTACCCCAGGCCCAGAGGGTGCCATCGGTGCAGGTGGCCAGCGAGTGCAGCTGGCCCGCCCCCAGGCTTTGCCAACTGGTGCCCGTGCCCACCTGCTGCGGCGTATCGCGGGTAATGAGCGTACCTGTGCCAAGCTGGCCGTAGTTGTTGAGACCCCAGGCCCAAAGTGTACCATCTTGGCCGATAGCCAGGGCATGGTAATGGCCCGCGGCTACGGTGCGCCAGGTGGCTGTGCCTACCTGCACCGGCACCGGCTGAACAGTAGCAGCAATACCAAGGCCGAGCTGGCCGTTGGTATTGCTGCCCCAAGCCCAGAGCGTGCCATCCTGCCGAAGAGCCAGCGTGTAGGCCAGGCCCGCACTCACGCGCAGCCAGTTAGTATCGGTGCCGACCTGCGTGGGCACCAGCCGGGCGCTGGAGCCGGTGCCCAACTGGCCGCTGGCGTTGTCGCCCCAGGCCCAGAGCGTGCCATCGGTGCGAATGGCCACCGTGTGCGCGCCGCCAGCGGCCACGCTTTGCCAGTTGGTATCGGTGCCCACCTGCCGCGCGCTGTTTTGGTCGGCTATTGAGCCCAGCCCGAGCTGGCCGTTGGTATTGAGGCCCCAGGCCCAGAGCGTGCCATCTGGCCGAATGGCCAGGGTATGATAATGGCCGGCCGCCACGCTGCGCCAGTTGCTGGGGGGCGCCACCTGCGCGGGGGCTAACTGCTTAGCCTGGCCGTTGCCGAGCTGGCCATACGTGTTAAAGCCCCAGGTCCAGAGCGTGCCATCGGCCCGCAACGCCACCGAGTGGCCATAGCCGGCGCTCACCCGCTGCCAGCTCGTTTCGGTACCTACTTTTTGGGGGCTGAGCTGATTGACAGTACTGCCCAGGCCGAGCTGGCCCCAATAGTTGTAACCCCAGGTCCAGAGCGTGCCATCGGCCCGAATAGCCAGTGAGTGGTAGCCCCCGGCCCCGATATCCAGCCAGCTGGTTTCGGTGCCTACCTGCTGGGGACTGGGCTGATTGGTCGTAGTGCCCAGGCCCAGCTGGCCGTAGGTGTTCTGGCCCCAGGCCCAGAGGGTACCGTCGGTGCGGGCCGCCAGGGTGTGGTAATAGCCGGCGCTCACGCGCTGCCAGGTGGTGGCCGTGCCCACCTGCACCGGCGCGGTTGCGCTGCCGGTGGTGCCCAGGCCGAGCTGGCCCCAATAGTTGTAGCCCCAGGCCCAGAGCGTGCCATCGGCCCGAATAGCCAGCGAGTGGTAAGCGCCCGCCGCCAAGCTTTGCCAGGTAGTGCCCACGCCCACCTGCACCGGTTCTGGTTGGGTATCGGTAGTGCCGTTGCCCACCTCACCGTCGTAGTTAAACCCCCAGGCCCAGAGGGTGCCATCGGTGCGCAGGGCCAGGGTGTGGTAATAGCCGGCGCTCACGCGCTGCCAGTTGCTGGCCGTGCCTATCCGCACCGGGGTCGTTTGAAAAGCGCCTGCTGAGCTGGTGCCGAGCTGCCCATAGTTGTTAAGCCCCCAGGCCCATAAGGTACCATCGGTGCGGATGGCTACCGTATGAAACTGCCCGACTGCTACGCTCTGCCAATTGGTAGCAGTGCCCACCTGCACGGGGGCTGCCTGATACTCCGTACTGCCAATGCCCAGCTGGCCCTGCGCATTAAGCCCCCAGGTCCAGAGCGTGCCATCGGGGTGAATAACAGCCGTATGCTGGCCGGCGGCAAAGCGCTGCGCGTGGGCCATGCCTGCCAGCAACCACAGCGCTAGCAGTATGCTCATGCGAAGCGTAAAATTTTGCATTATTCCTTACTGATATAGCAACATGAATGAGAAGTAGACCAAAGATAAATCAAAAAATATGCCGTAGATAGCCCGACCTTTTACTAAATAAAAATCCGCCTAACCAGCCATGCCTTAGCGCCCCAAATACCCACCCAAATCGGAGATGCTTGCAATGCCCAGCCGCTGCGCCTGCTGCTGCCGCATGAGCAGGCAGTAGGCATTGTTGAACCCAAGCGGTGCCCGCCAGGCCAGCCCATAGCGGCGCCAAAACTCGCCTTTTACATACGTAAACACGGCATCTGGGCGCCCGCCCAGTGCAGCGAGCGTAGCAGCCGATGGCTGTAGTAACACTTGTAAACTAGTGCCGGTGTACTCCGGATACATATCTATCTGGCCGCCACGCAGGGCTTCGAAACAAATGGTGGTGCCGCCCAGACCGGTTTTCGTAGCTACGGCCAGGTCGGTATTGCCCCGAATCAGGGATGCATACATTTCTGTCAGGATGTACTGCTCGGCAAAAATTTTGGACCCTAGCCGCACCACGGCCGCATCGGGCGGTAGGGGCCGGGGCGCTTTCCAGAGGCCGGCCCGGTGCAGCCAGGCCAGCGCCACGGCGCGGGGCTCGCGGTGTAAATAATCGACCTGGTAGTTCAGGTTGGTCATGGCCGAGTCGGAGAGCCGGCCGCTGAGCTGGTCGAGCACCGGGCCGAGCTCGGGGTGGGCGCGCAGCAGGGCGGGGCGCAGCACCGGGGCACAGTAGTAGGGCGGCAGGGCGTGGCGGTCGTCGCGCAGCACGCGCAGGCCGTAGGCCCGGATGCGCCCGTCGGTCGAGTAGCCGTCGATAACATCGACCCTAGCGGCGCGGGCAGCCTCGTAGACCAGCGCCGGGGCTAGCACTACATTAGGCAAATGCGTGAGACCATAGGTGTGGGTGAGGCCCGGCAGGCAGTCGGCCCGCCCGATAAACTCGGGGCTGAAGCCCGCCCGCAGCCGGCCCGCCGCTTGCGGCAGCCAGTAGCCGGCCGCCAGTAAGGGCAGGGCCAGCAGCAGGCCACTGCCTACCGCCCGCAGGTGCCGGGCCGATAGTTTTTCCAAGGCGCCTAGCCCCGCATCGAAGGCCAGGGCCAGCCCGGCGGCTGGAATGGCACCGGCCAGTATCATCACCGGGTTGTTCAATGCAATGCCGCCGAAGATGAACTCACCCAGGCCGCCCGCCGCCACGTAGGCCGCCAGGGTGGCCACGCCCACATTGATGACCGTAGCCGTGCGAATGCCCGCCATGAGCACCGGCAGGGCTAGCGGCAGCTCTACGCGCCTCAAAATTTGCCCATCGGTAAAGCCCAGCCCGCGGGCAGCCTCCACCACAGCCGGCGGCACGCCCTGGATGCCCGCCACGGTATTACGAATAATGGGCAGCAGCGAATACAAGAGCAAGGCTAGGATGGCCGGCGTCGCTCCAATGCCCAGCAGCGGAATCAGGAACCCTAGCAGGGCAATGCTTGGCACAGTTTGCAGCACGCCCGCTGCCCCGAGTACCGCCGGCGCCCAGCGCGGCCGCCGCGTGAGCCACAGCCCTGTCGGCACGCCCACCGCCACCCCTAGCAGCAGGGCCGCCGCCGTGAGGGCCACGTGCTGCAGCGTTTGCTGGCCTAGCTTGCCGGCCTGCTCGTGCCAAAAGGTAAAAAGCTCGTGCATAGATGAGTATACAAGTGTGAAGTAAGGGCGCCATCAACGAAGCAGGTTGGAATGACAGTCGCCCGCTCGTCAATCGGTCAGCCTGTTGTAAGCCATCTGACCGGTTGATGAGTGGGCGGCTTAGCAACCCGCTTTTGCGCGGTTGCTGCCAAGCCGGTCAGCCCGTTGCCGCAACCAGCCTGGCGTTGGCTTCTGGCTTTTAACCTGCCCAGCTAGCTCAGCCGCTGCTGAAACAGGTCCAGAAACTGGCCCACGTGGTAGCCATCGGCCAGGGCGTGGTGCACGTTTACGGCCACCGCCATGCGCTGGCTGGCCCCGGCCGCGAATACCTGGCCGAAGGAGATTTTGGGGCAGCTGTCGGGGTGGCGAAAGCTACGGGCGTGGGTCAGGCCCGTAAACTTTACCCACGGAATGGCCGAGCAGTGCAGCACGTCGGGCCGGCCGGTGCGTTCGGTCAGGTTGAGGCCGCCCACGGCCTGCACGGCCGCGATTTCGGCCTGCGCGCCGGCCACGAAGTCGGCCAGGTTAGCCTGCTGCTCGATAAATGAAAAGCCGAACGTGTGGTCGGGCCGCCCGATGGTGGCCGAGGCGTGCACCCGGTCGTAGGCGTACACCTGCCCTTGCTCGATGCGGTGGCGAAACTCGGGCACCGCATTGGCCGCCTGCACGGCGTGGTAGAGGTAGTACAGAAAAAAAGGCACCCCCAGCCGCCGGGCCTCGTCGCGGGCCGGGGTGCAGTCAATTTCCGAAACCAGTCCAAAAAACGGTTCTTCAAACTGCGTAAAAAACTCGAAATGCTCGCGGCGGGCCCAGGTGGCCAGGTCAATCAAATGGCGCATGGGCGGCAAGTTCGGTACTTTTAGGGCGTGGGGCCGCGCGGCGGCCACCCGTTTTTACCCTAGCCCATGCTCCAGCGCCCGCCCCAGCTCCTTGCCTTCGACGCCGACGATACGCTGTGGCCCAACCAGCCGCACTTCGACCACGTGGAGCGCGAAATGTGTGCCATCCTGGCCCACTGCGGCGATGCGGCGAGCATTGGGGGGCGTCTCTACGAGGTGCAGCGCCGCAACATGCACCTTTATGGCTACGGGGCCAAGTCGTTGATGCTGACCATGACGGAAACCGCCATCCAGCTCACCGACGGCGCCGTGACGGGCCGCGAAATTCAGCAGCTGCTCGACCTGGGCAAGCGCCTGCTCGACTTTCCCATCGAGCCCCTGCCCGGCGTGGTAGAAGTGCTCGGCGAGCTCAAGCGGCGCGGCGAGCGCCTGATGGTGCTCACCAAGGGCGACTTGTTTGACCAGGAAAGCAAGCTGGCGCGCTCGGGCTTAGGCGATTTTTTTGACCACGTCGAGATTGTGAGTGAGAAAGATGCGGCCACCTACCAGCGCGTGCTGGCCCGCCACGGCGTAGACCCCGCCGCGTTTCTGATGATTGGCAACTCGCTCAAATCCGACATTCTGCCCGTGTTAGCCGTGGGCGGGCAGGCCATCTACGTGCCCTACCACACCACTTGGGTGCACGAAGAAGTGCCCGCCGAGCGGCTGGTGGGCCTAGATTTTATCAGCGTCGAGACGCTGACCGACGTGCTGACTTATTTATAGAAGATTCGCGCTGCTGCCCGGCTAGCCAAGCGCTTGACCAAAAGCCGCCAGCAGCGGCCCTAGCATCACCGTGGTGCCATTCACGCGTAGCCCTGCCGCGCTGGTTTCGCTCAGCAAGGCCACGGCCTCGTGCACGCTAGCCGTGGGGGGCAGGGTGGGCGCATCGGCCGGGGCTAGCCCCTCCGTAGGTAAGTAAGGCAGCACCTCGGCCAGCGTGGTCACGCGCATTTCGAGGGCCAGACGCTCGGCCTGGAAGAAGCTGCGCACGAAGCCATTAGCCGGCTGGCGCAGCAGCTCGCGGGGCGGCCCCAGCTGCTGAATCCTGCCATTATTGAGCAGCATGATGCGGTCGGCTAGCTCGAAGGCTTCCTGCACGTCGTGGGTCACGAGCACCACCGTTTTGCGGCGCAGCTCGTCGAGCTCCCGAAAATCGCGGTGCACGGCGGCCCTGGTTATGGGGTCGAGGGCGCCGAAGGGCTCGTCGAGCAGCACCACGGGCGGGTCGGCGGCCAGGGCCCGGGCCAGCCCCACGCGCTGGGCCTGCCCGCCCGATAGCTGGGCCGGCAGCAAGTTCGCGAAGCGGGCAGCCGGCAAGTGCACGCGCTCGAGCAGCTCGGTGGTGCGGGCGGCCGCTTGGGCCGCGGGGAGGCCTAGCAGGCCCGGTACCACGCCGATATTCTGGGCCACGGTGTAGTGCGGCAGCAGGCCCACCTGCTGAATGACGTAGCCGATGCCGCGCCGCAGCACCTCGGGCGCCTGCCGGCGCACATCGTGGCCATTGAGCTCGATGGTGCCACCATCGGGCTCGATGAGGCGGTTGAGGGTTTTGAGCAGCGTGGTTTTGCCGCAGCCGCTGGGCCCCAGCAGCACCAGCGTTTCGCCAGCGGCTACTTCAAAGGAAATGTCATCGACCACTACCTGCGCCCCAAAGCGCTTGGTAAGGTGCGACACGCGAATGACGGGCAAGCTGGGCACAGACACTTTCTACCGAATGATAGAGCAAGGTACGCCCACCACCGCGGCCCCTAGCTGGCCACCGGGCGGCGCAGCAGCTCTTGCAGCACCCAGGCATTGCCGTCGGGGTCGCTGAAGGCAGCATATTTTACGCCGCCCATATCCTGCACCGGGCCCACGGCCACGCCCCGGTCCGCCAGCTCGGCCCGTGCCTGACCGATGTCGGCCACCACCAGGTGCAGGCCCCGCAGCGAGCCAGCCGGCATGGCCAGGCCCGCTAGCCCCTGTGCCAGCACGATTGAGCAGCCCGAGCCCGGCGGCGTGAGCTGCACTACGCGCACGGCGCCGCCGGGCCGCACGTCGTGGTCGAGCCGAAAGCCGACCTGCTCCTGATAAAACTGCTTGGCGCGGTCGAGGTCGGCTACCGGCACGGGAATGAGTTCGAGCTTGAAATCCATGCGGCAAAGAAAACGCTGGCGCGTACTCCCGGCGGGTGCGCGCCTAGCCCCGGCCTGGCGCAGCTGCTGCTGGCTGCCTGGCAAACCCCGGCCACGTACCAAATCAGCTCCACTTTACGTTGCCTTCACCAGGGGTTAGGCCCGATAATGACCCTAGCCCGCGTTTTCTCGCTACTTTTGACCGTTCGCGGCCGAGGCCCCGTTTGGCCCCGCCCGCCCCACCGAACCGCTGCTCTCCTCATGAAGCTACCCCCCCGGCTTACGCTGGCCGCCGCCCTGCTGGGCGCCGCCGCGGCCGAGCCCCAGCTAGCCCACGCCCAGCTTACCCAGGCCTTCGCCGCCGACGAGCGCTACTACCAGGAAGGCCTCGACCTGTTTGATAAAAAGCAGTACGGCGCTGCTCAGCAGGCCTTTCAGCAGTATATGCAGCGCGGTGCCACCGCCGCCGGCGAGCAGAGCGGCCCCGCCGCCATCACGGGCCGGCAAGAGCGCCTGGCCGATGCCGAGTACTACTACGCCGTGAGCGGCCTCTACCTGCTGCACCCCGACGCCGAAGGCCTCATCCTCGATTTTGCCCGCCTGCACCCGGCCCACCCGCGCGCGGCGGTAGCGTATTTTGAACTGGCTAAGTTTTACTACGACCAGCAGAACTACGCCCAGGCCAGCACCTACTTTCAGAAAGTAGCCCCCGGCAATCTGAGCGCCAGCCAGCGGGCCGAGTCCGATTTTAAGCTGGGCTACAGCCACTTTCAGCTCAAGGAATACGACCAGGCGCGCATCTTGTTTGACCGCAACAAGCAGGAAAGCAGCCAGTATCGCTACGCCAGCTCGTACTACGCCGGCTACCTGGCCTTCCGGGCCGGCGACTATGCCGGGGCGCGCAAAGACCTGCTCGTGGCCGCCGAAAACGACGCCTATCGCAGCGTGGTGCCGGCCATCATGACCCAGATTTACTACCGCGAGGGCAACTACGACGGCCTCATCGGCTACGCCACCAAGGCCCTGCAGCAAACGCCGCCGCCCACCAGCGCCGACGAGATTCAGCTGCTCGTGGGCGATGCCTTCTACCAGAAGCAGGACTACAAGCAGGCTGGCCAGTACTTCGACCAGTATGCGGCAGCACATAAGGGCAAAATCGACCCTGGCCTGCAATACAAAATCGGCTTTGCCAACTACAAGGAGGGCGACTATCCGCACGCCATCGCCAACCTCAAGAACGTGGCCGCTCGCCGCGACTCGCTCGGGCAGAATGCGGCCTACCACCTCGGCCTGAGCTACTTGCAGGCCGGGCAGAAAACGGCCGCGCTGGCC
Organism: Hymenobacter sp. BT559; assembly: GCF_017571525.1. Taxonomy (GTDB): domain Bacteria; phylum Bacteroidota; class Bacteroidia; order Cytophagales; family Hymenobacteraceae; genus Hymenobacter; species Hymenobacter ginsengisoli. The sequence continues at coordinate 99,437 of NZ_JAGETY010000003.1, forward strand.
GCCTTCGACGCCGCCCGCCAGAGCACGCTGCAAAAGAATTTGTCGGAAAATGCCACCCTCAAGTACGCCCAGGTGCAGTACGAGCTGGGCAATCTGCCCGAGGTAATCGCTGCGCTGCGCGACTTCCGCAAGAAGTACCCGCGCTCGAAAAACCAGCCCGTGGTAGACCAGCTGCTCAGTGACGGCTTCCTGTCGAGCACCGACTACGCCGAGGCCCTGAGCTACCTCGAAGGGCTAGGGGAGGACCGCGGCGACAAGCTCAACGGCACGTACCAGCGCATTGCCTATTCGCAGGCTGCCACGCTCTACAACGATGGCAAGTACGGCGAGGCGCTGCCCTTGCTCGACAAGAGCCTGAAGTACCCGCAGGACGATGCCCTGCGCGCCGCCGCCCAGGTGCTACGCGGCGAAATCTACTCGGTAGGCCAGCAGTACCCCGACGCCATCACGGCCTACGCCGCTGCCGCCCGCTCGGCCCGCCAGGGCGGCGTAAGCGACGACGAAACTCAGTACGTGCAGCTGGCCCGCTACGGGCTGGGGTATGCCTACTACAACACCAAGCAGTACGACAAGGCCCGGCCCCAATTTCAGGCGTTCTTGAATGACCCGGCGGCCAAGCCCACCGACCCCAACTACTACGACGCTACCCTGCGCCTGGCCGACACCTACTACATAGCTAAAAACTACCAGCAGGCGCTCGATTTGTACGATAAGGTCATCCAGGCCAATGCCCAGGACAAGGACTATGCCTACTACCAGAAGGGCCTGACCCTGGGTTTGCTCGGCCGCAAAGACGAAGCTAGCCAGACCCTGGCTTCCCTGCTCAAGAGCAACCCCGACTCGCGCTACGCCGAGCAGGCCGTGTTTCAGCAGGCCCAGCTCGACTTCCAGGCCGGCGACTACGGCCCGGCGGCCGAGGGCTTCACGCGCCTCATTCAGAACCGGCCCACGTCGAGCCTCCTGCCCGATGCCTACCAGCGCCGGGGCGTGGCCTACGCCAACCTGGAGCAGCAGGACAAGGCCGTGGCCGACTTCCAGAAGGTGCTGACCGACTACCCGCGCAGCGCCGCCGCCCAGCAGGCCCTCTACAGCTTGCAGGAAAGTCTGACGGCCCTCGGTCGCACCGAGGAGTTTGACCAGGCTTTGGCCAATTTTAAGGCCCAGAATCCCAACAGCAAGGCCACGGAGAGCGTCGAGTTTGAGGCCGCCAAGTCGCTGTACCTGGCCGAGAAGTACAGCCAGGCGCTGCCGCGCGTGCAGGCCTACCTCAAGCAGTACCCCGACAATGCGCTAGCCCCCGACGCCCGCTTTATCCTGGCCGACTCGTACCTGCGCACCGGCGACAAAACCCAGGCACTGCCGCTGCTCAAAGCAGTGGTGGCCGAGAACAAGAGCGAGTTTGTGAACCGCGCCGTGGGCCGCGTGGCCGACCTCGAGCTCGACAACAAGAATTACCCCGAGGCCATCAAGTACTACGACCGTCTGCGCACCGCCTCCAGCAACCGCCGCGAGGTAGCTACCGCCACGCTCGGCCTGCTGCGCGCCTACTACGACGGCGGCGACTATGCCAAGGCCCGCGCCACCGCCACCGATTTGCAGGGGCTAGCCGGCGCCACCGCCAACGCCACCAACACCGCGCTGCTCTACCAGGGCAAGGCCGATTTCAAGCTCGGCAACCTCGACCAGGCGGCTACTGAGCTGGCCGCCACCGTGGCCGCTGCCCCCAGCGATGCCACCGGGGCCGAGGCCCAGTACACCCTGGCCGAAGTGCTCTTTAAGCAGAAGAAGTACGATGAGGCCATTACCGAAGCCTTCAAGGTCAATTCCAACTACAGTGCCTACGAGCTGTGGCAGGGCCGCGCCTTTTTGCTGCTGGCTGATGTGTACACCGCCCAGCGCGACATCTTCCAGGCGCGCGCCACGCTGAACTCGGTTATCGACAACAAATTCCCGGTGGCCGAGGTAATCGAGGGCGCCCGCCAGCGCCTCAAGGCCCTGCCCGCCAGCGACGACGCGCCCGCCCCGGCTGCCGAGGAGCCGGCTAAACCGACGCCTGGCAAGACGGCTCCCGCCAAGGCTAGCCCCGCTGCGCCGGCCAAGACGCCGGCCTCGACCAAGCCGGCCCCTGCCAAAACGCCGCCGCGTAAGCCCGGCACCCGGCCCTAAATCGGTTAGCAGCTTGCTGGTATAAATTCTGTGTTAATGAAACGTTTACAGGTGATAAAATCAAGCTTTACTGCCGCTGCCGGGCGGCCGCTGCTGCTGGCTGCCGGCCTGAGCGGCACGGTGGTATTTGGAGCCCATGCGCAGGGCCAGCCCGGCAAGGGCAAGGCGCGCGGCACCATTCAGGATGCTGAGATTGAGATAGTGAAGGACCGGGTAAACACCCTACCCGAGGCCACGCGCAACTTCGAGAAAATCCGGCTAGCCCCGCCGCCCAAGCCTACGCGCCAGGTCACGTATACCTACCCCGATTTCCGACTGCCCGCTACCCGCCTCAACCCCTCGGTGCAGGTGCTCACCGTGGCGCAGGAAGAGCTGGAGCCCCTCACCGGCAACTACGTGAAGCTAGGCCTGGGCAACTACGGCTCGGTCTACGGCCGCGCCCACCTGCACTCGACCCGCAACGAGCAATACAGCTACGGTCTCGACGTGCGCCACAACAGCTCGAAAAACGGTCCCGTCGATGGCCAGAACTCGGGCGTTAGCCTTACCAGCGCTACGGCCACCGGCGAGTACTACCTGGGCCGCGCTGCCGTGGGCGCTGCTCTCGACTTTGCCCGCGATACCTACCACTTCTACGGCTACGACCGCAGCAAGCTCACCACCGAGCCCAACCCGGACGATATCAAGCAGACCTTCACCCGCTTCGGCGCCCGCGCCTATGCCCGCAACCGCGCTACCGATGCGGCCTTGCAGTACGAGGTGGGGCTAGGGTACAAGTACTTCGGCGACCACTACGGCGTAAGCGAGAACAACCTGCTGCTCAACGCCAAGGCCGGCTATGCGCTCAGCGAAACCAGCCGCATCACCCTCGATGCGCAGGGCTCGTTTATCTCCGAAAAACAGCCCCTAGGGCTCGTGGGCCAGTCCGGCGACTTGAGCCGCACCCGCAACTTCTTCCAAGCCACTCCGGCCTACGAGCTGACCGGTAAAACCGGCCTCAGTCTCACGCTGGGGGCCACGCTAGGCTACAGCAGCGACGCCCTTTACGGCGTGGGCAAAGGCATGATTAACCCCGCCGTGCGCGTGGGCTACGCCGTGGTGCCCGAGAAATTTCAGCTTTACGCCGGCCTGGGCGGGGCCATCCAGCGCGTCACGCGCTACGACCTGAGCCAGGAAAACCCCTGGCTAGCCCCCGGCCAAACCCTGGCCGACACCCACGCCGGCCCCACGGTGTACGGCGGCTTTACCTCGACCCCGGTGAGTGGGCTGGAACTGGCGGCCCGCGCCACCTTCGGGCGCTCGCGCAATTTGTACTTCTACCGCAACTCGCTGGCCGACAGCAGCAAGTTTGACCTCGTGTACGACAGCACCACCATCAACGTGGTGAACGTGCACGCCGAGGCCCTCTACAGCGCCAGCGAGAAGGTACGGGTCGGCTTCAAGGCCGACTATAACCACTACGGTGTCAAGTCATTGGCGCAGGCTTATGGCCGCCCGGCCTTCCTGGGCACGCTGTATGGCACCTATAATGCCTCGGACAAGCTGCTGCTAGGGGTCAATTTTTACTACTACTCGGCTAATTATGGCGTAGGCTACGTGCCCGGCGTTACGCTGCCAGTACCCGCCCCGCGCACCGCCGTCGACCGCCAGACCAATTCGGTTATCGACCTGAGCCTGCGGGCCGATTACCGCATCACGCCAAAGTTCAGCATCTTTGCCCTGGGGAATAACCTCACTAACCGACACTACCAGCGCTACCTCAACTACCAAAGCCAGGGTATCAACGTGATAGGTGGGGTAACCTATTCATTTTAAGCGCCTAGTCGACTAAGTTGCACAAAAAAAGTGAGTCTCGGCCAGGTAATTGGCTTTTTCCTGCCCTAACTTTAGCCGCCTAACCTATTCCCCGCCCGCTCGCCCAAGCCTTTACCGATGAATTTAGCCGACCACCTACGCCCTTTGCTCCGCGACCACGACTGCGTGATTATTCCGGATTTTGGGGGCCTAGTGGCCGAGTACACGCCGGCCCGGGTGCAGCCCGGCGGCCGCCACGTACTGAGCCCGCCCACCCGGCAAGTAGCCTTCAACCAGGCCCTTACCCGCAACGATGGTCTGCTCGTGGATGTGCTGCGCCAGCACCTGGGGCTGCCCGCCGCTGAGGCCCGCGAGGCCCTGCGCCAGGCCGTAGCTACCCTGCACCGCGACCTGCAAACCCAGCAGCACACCGAGCTGCCGGGCATTGGCGTATTTCGGCAGCTGGTGGGCCGCGGCTTGCAGTTTGAATACACCGGCACTGATAACCTACTCACCGCGGCCTTTGGCCTGCCCGAGCTCACGGTGCACCCCGTGTCGGTGACCGATGCCCGCCTGGCCCGCGAGCAACAGGCCCAGCTGGTGCCGCGCCTGCGCGCCGCCGGCCGCGGGGTGCGTCTGCGGCGCGCCGTGCCCGGCGCTGCTATTGGCCTGCTGGCGGGCCTGGCAGTGGCAGGTCTATATCTGTTGAACCTGCACCCCACGGTGCTGCCCACCGCCTGGCAAAGCCACCTGCCCCGCTGGGAGCAGGCCGCTGGCCCGGCCGCGCCGCAACAAGCCGCGCTGGCCCAGCCCAGCTTCTCGGCGCCGGAGGCCCCCGCCAACCAGCCAGCTGAAGTAGCGGCAGCGTCTGTCAGCCCGATAGCCGAGCCGACTGTTGAGCCAGCTGCGGTAGAAAAGAAAGCAGCGCCTGCCGCGCTAAAGGCGGCCCCCGCCGTAGCGGCCAGGCTTGCACCGTCGCAGCAGGCCCCGGGCCAAACCGACCCGGTTGAGGCATTGTTGGCCCGACACCCCGCACAGAGCCCCGTGCGCCCGCGCGGCAAAGCCCGTAAGGTGCCTGCCGCCGCCGCCATTGCCCTGGCCGACGAGAGCAACATCGCCAAGCCCGTGCCCCTGGCCATGCGCAAAGCTGGCACGGCGCCGGCCTTGCTAACGACGTCTTACGCCGCAGCAATGACCGCACCGCGCCCGCCGGCTCCCACGGCCGCGCCGGCTACCAGCCCAACCGTAGCCAATAAGCCAGTAGTCAGCAAGCCGGTAGCTGCGAAAGTAGCAGTCGTTAAGCCGGTGGTATCCAAGCCGCTGGCAACCAAGGCAATGGCCGCTCCTAAGCCGCTGGCTGCCGCAGCCCCCGCTACTGCATTAACGACTACTGCCGGCACGGGCAGCGCAATTAAAAGCCGCACTGGCCGTTATTACCTGGTAGTGGCTGCCTACGGCTCGATGGCCCACGCCGAGCAGGGCCGCCGCAACCTGCTGCACGCCGGGCACGCCAATGCCAAGATTATCCTGCCGTATCCGGGCACGCGCCACTACCGGCTGTCAGCCGCCGATTATGCCGACCGTCCGACGGCACAGATGGCGGCTAATCAGTTGCGCCGCAATCCGCGCATTGACAAAGGGTTGTCTGTATTTCCTTACTAAACTTTATCCGCTGGCCTGCTCCGGCGGGGCTAGCGCTCCCTCGTTTTCCGCTCACCTTTCTCCGCTGAATGTCCGTTCTTCTGCTGCAAGCTGGCGCTGCCGTTACGTCGGTAGCCACTGATACCGCCGCTGCCCATGCCAACGCGATGGCCAATGCCGCGCCCGGCCTTTCACTTATCGACCTGATTCTGAAAGGTGGCTGGATAATGCTTCCCATTTTCCTGCTACTCATCGTGTCAATTTATATCATCGCCGAGCGCTACCTCACCATTCGCAGTGCCGGGGGCAACCCCGAGTCGTTTATGAGCGGCATTCGGGCGCTCATGGTGAAGGGCGACTTGCAGGGCGCCAAGCTCTACTGCGCCCAAAACCCCTCGCCGCTGGCCCGCATGGTGGAGAAAGGCCTGCGCCGCATTGGCCTACCCATCACTGAAATTGAAGCGAGCGTAGAGAACGTAGGAAAGATAGAAATTGCCCGCCTCGAAAAGAATATCAGTATTCTGGGCATCATCGCTGGTATTGCGCCCATGCTGGGCTTTGTAGGTACGATTATCGGCGTTATCAAAATATTTTACGCCATCAGCAGCAGCGGCGAGTTTGGCATCACCCAGATTGCGGGCGGCCTCTACACCAAGATGGTGACTTCGGCGGCCGGCCTCATCGTGGGCATCATTGCCCACATCGGCTACCACTGGCTCAGCATATTGGTCGAGCGTATGGTCTTCCGCATGGAAAACTCGGCCATCGAGTTTATGGATATCCTTCAGGATAATTAATTTTTGAGGTGTTAGGTGTTAGCTATTAGCTGTTAGCCCTTTAAAAGGTGCGCAGTAAAAGAGCTGGCAGCTAGCAGCCAAAAGCTAATAGCTCAAAAATGAATCTCTCCCGCCGCCGTCACGCTTCTTCGCACGTCGAAACCAGCTCGATGAACGACATCATGTTCTTCCTGATGCTGTTCTTCCTGATTGTGTCCACGATGGTGAACCCCAACGTTATTAAGCTTCTACTGCCCAATGCTAAGAGCAGCAAGCAGGTAATGAAGCAGCCCATCACGGTGAGTATCAATGCTGCCGGCGAGTACTTCGTGAATAAAAAGCCCGTGACGGCTACTACCCTCGAGCCCGAGCTGCAAGCCCTGCTCGTGCCCGGCCAGCCTGCCGAGGCCCAGCCCAGCGTGGTGTTGCGCGTCGATGCCGGCCTGAATGTACAAAAGCTTGTCGATGTGCTCGAAATAGGCAACCGCCTGAAGCTGAAGATGGTGATGGCCACCCAGGCCCAGCAGGCAGCCGGAAAATAATTCTGAATGATGAGTTATAAAATATGAATTGCTTCTCCCGGTTCAGCGATTAGTAGTTTCTGCACCTAATTCATAACTCATAATTTATAATTCAATAGACATGGCCCTCGACTATCCCGAAGAGCACCGGCGCGAAGCCCTCGGCATTACGGCGGCCGTGGTGCTGGTGCTAGCCCTTCTCTGTTTCTTTCTCAAGTTTAATGGTCCTAACCCGCCGCTTGAGCTGCTGGGTGGCGATGGCGTGGAATTAAACTACGGCCTCGACGAGGCCGGCTCGGGCGACATTCAGACGATGGCCACTGCTAACGCCTCGCAAAACAAGGAAGACTCGCGCCCGCCCGCCGCGCAGCCCAACCCCACACCGCAGCCCGCCCAGCCCCGCGTGGAGGCCAGCGCCCCGGCACAGCCTGCGGCCCAGGAAAAAGTAATTACCAGCGAGGCTGAAGACGCTGGCGCCACTGCCCCGCCCGTGGAGAAAGCCGCGCCCAAGCCAGCGCCCGAGGTGGTGCGCGAAACGCCTAAGCCCCGCGAGCAGCCGCGCACGCTCTACACGCCCAAGGGCAGCGCCAGCGGCACGGCCGGTGGCAACGGCGTGAACGGCACCAGCAGCGCGCCCACCGGCAATAGCAACGGCGACCACCCCGGCACCGTGGGCGACCAGGGCGACCCTAGGGGCTCCTTGAACGCCAAGGCCCTGTACGGCGAGCCGGGCAGCGGGGGCAGCGGCTCGCGCCCCGGCAGTGGTGGCGGGGGCGGCCTCGAAATGAGCGGCTGGCGCTTCGACAGCCAGCCCGTAGTGGAAGCCCTGGACGACACCCCGGGCGTGATTCGCTTCAAGATTAAAATATCCGATGATGGCGAGGTAGAATCCGTAACGAAAGTATCGGGTAACGTGTCGCCGGCTCAGGAAAAGCTTTGCCGTGATAAACTGCTCGACGCCAACTTCGTGAAAACAAACGCAGGCGCGGGCGGAGCTACGGGTTTTTATACGTTCCGCTTCACCGTTAAGTAGGGGACTGTTAAGCATAGAAAAAAGAACGTCATGCTGAGCTTGCCGAAGCATCTCTGCCGCATCGTTGGGTTAGTACCCTAGCGGCGCGGCAGAGATGCTTCGGCAAGCTCAGCATGACGTTCTTGTTTTGTCTGTCCATCATTAAGAATCGATTATTATGAACTACCCTGAAACCCTGGCCTGGCTCTACGCACAACTCCCGATGTACCAACGCGTAGGGGCAGCGGGCTTCAAGAAAGGCTTGGGCAATACACTGGCCCTGGCCGAAGCGCTGGGCCACCCCGAAGCGAAGTTTCGGAGTGTGCACGTGGCGGGCACCAACGGCAAGGGGTCAAGCTCGCACATGCTGGCGGCCGTGCTGCAAAGCGCGGGCTATAAGGTGGGCCTCTATACCTCGCCGCACCTGCGTGAGTTTACCGAGCGCATTCGGGTGAATGGCCAGGAGCTGGCCCCTAAATACCTGGTGCAGTGGGTGGCCCGGCACCAGGGCTTGTTTGCTCAGGTGCTGCCTTCGTTTTTTGAGATGTGCGTGGCATTAGCCTTCGATTACTTCGCCGCCGAGCAAGTGGATGTAGCAGTGGTAGAAGTGGGGCTGGGGGGCCGCCTTGACTCGACCAATATCATCACGCCGCTCGTGTCGCTCATCACCAATATCAGCTACGACCACCAGGCCATGCTGGGCGACACGCTGCCCGAAATTGCGGGCGAGAAAGCCGGTATCATCAAGCTCGGCCGGCCCGTGGTTGTCAGCCAGACCCAGCCCGAGGTGGCGGCCGTGTTCGCAGCCAAAGCCCAGCAGGAGGCTAGCTCCTTGCTGTTTGCCGATACGCGCTACGCGGCCCAACTGGCCGGGCCGGCCCCCACCGGGGCCGAGGCCGTGCAACTACTTGAGGTGACGCGCGACGGCCAGCCCTACCTCGACGGCCTTGCGCTAGGCCTGCTTGGCGACTATCAGCGCCTGAATCTGCCCGGCGTGCTGGCCACGCTCGATGAGCTACGCGCCCAGGGCTTCGCTATTCCGGAAGAAGCCGTGCGGCGGGGCCTGCGCGACGTGACGCGCCTTACCGGCCTGCGCGGGCGCTGGAGCATTATCGGGCAGCACCCGCTGGTAGTGGCCGATACGGGCCACAACGAGGGCGGCCTGCGCCTGGTGCTGGCCCAGCTGGCCAGGGTGCCGCACCGGCAGCTACACCTGGTTATCGGGGCCGTCAACGACAAGGACGTGACTAAAGTGCTGGCCCTGCTGCCGCGCGCGGCCACGTACTACTTCTGCCAGGCTGATATTCCGCGGGCCCTGCCGGCCGAGGAGCTGGCGGCCCTGGCCACGGCCCAGGGCCTTAGCGGGCGGGCCTACGGGCCGGTGGCGGCGGCCGTGGCGGCGGCGCGCGCCGCCGCTAGCCCCGATGACGTGGTCTTTATCGGCGGCAGCACCTTCGTGGTGGCCGAAGTGGCCGAGCTGTATGAGCAAGCGGGCTAGCCGGTATGTTTGCGGCCGGTTATTGCCTGCCTTCTTCGCATGAGCTACCTGCGCCGCCCCTATGCCCAGCTTACCCGGCACCGCTACAAGCTGCTGATGGCCAGCCTGCTGGTGCTGGTGCTCGGCTCGGGATTCACGTCGGCCGCAGCCGACCCGCTCGTGTTTGTCGCGCTGCTGCTGCAAAACATGGCCGTGGGCGTGCTGGTGTTTGCCGAAGAGCGGCCCTGGCTGCTGCTGGTGTGCCTGCTGGTGGTGCTGGGTCTGGAAGGGGCCGCCCAGCTGCGGGGCTGGCCATCGGTGCGCTCCTACACGGGCCTGACATACAGCGTGTTCTGCTTTGCTGTTACGCTGCGCATATTTCGTAAAGTGCTGAGCGCGGGGCGCGTATCGGCCGAGCTGCTGGCGGCTACCATGTGCGGCTTCGTGCTGCTGGGTATGGTGGGCACGTTCCTGTTTATTCTCATCGAAGTGTTGCAGCCCGGGGCCTTTGCCAATGTCCCGCCCGAGCCGAGTACGGTACAGGCACTCAACTACTTCAGTTTTATAACCCTGCTCACGGTGGGCTACGGCGACATCGTGCCCCTGACCAACGTGGCCCGTAAAGCTACCGTGCTGCTGGGGCTGCTAGGCCACTTCTACGACCTGTTCGTGGTCAGCGTCATCGTGGGTAAGTATGTGGGTGGGGTAGTAGAAGGCGTGGAGGAGGACCGGGTTACCGAACCCAAGAAGTAGGTCCGGGCCGTAGTTTTGCAGCCCTTTCGCTCAAAATAATCGCTCGCCGTGCCCCGCATCAAACTTCAGCGCTTCGCCGACAACGCCACCCGCCCCGACATCGTGGAGCCGGGCAAACCCAGCTTTGGCCGCCTGGCCGGTCACTGGCGGGGCGATTTCTTTCATAATGACCACCCGTTGGTGCTCGAAGTGGGCTGCGGCAAGGGCGAATACACCGTGGGCCTGGCGCAGCTACATCCCGAGCAAAATTTTCTGGGTCTCGACATCAAGGGCGAGCGCATCTGGCGGGGCAGCACTCGTGCCGAGGCGCTGGGGCTGAAAAATGTGGGTTTTGTGCGCCTGCTGGCCCATCAGCTCAGCGAGCACTTTGCCCCCGGCGAGCTGAGCGAAATCTGGATAACCTTTCCCGACCCGCGCCCCCGCGACCGCGACATCAAGCGCCGCCTCACCTCGCCTCGCTTCCTCACCCAGTACCAGAGCCTGCTAGCCCCCGGCGGCGTGGCCCAGCTCAAAACCGATAGCGAGGGCCTGTTTGAGTACACCATGGAAGTGCTGGCCAGCCGGCCCGGCGCCCGTATCGAGGTGGCAACCCGCGACCTCTACGCCGAAACCGACCCGGCGTTTGCGGCTGCCCAGGCCATCCAGACGCACTTTGAGGGCAAGTACCGCGCCGTGGGCGTGCCCATCAAATACGTGCGGTTTTCGCTGGGCTAGGGTAGCAAAAGGAGGCAAGGTCGTGCTGCCTAGGCTGGCGCGGCGGAACTTCGTATGCGCCGCGTAATTGGGCGGCTAGCCCTGGGCAGCTAGTTGCCGCAAGCGTAGGTGCTGGAGCAGGATGATGGTTTTGCCATCCTGGATTTCGCCGGTCGCCACCAGGTGCAGGGCCTGGGCAAGCGGTAGCTCCAGTACCTCGATTTCTTCTTCCTCCACGCCGCCCCCGGCCTGCCGCTCGGTGGCCGCCGAATACTCGGCCAGGTAGAAAAACAGCCGCTCCGTGACTGAGCCGGGGCTCATGTAGGCTTCCAGCACCCGCTCGACGGCCGCTAGCTGGTAGCCGGTTTCTTCCTCCACCTCGCGCCGAATGGCGTCGTCGGGGTGCTCGTCGTCGAGCAGGCCGGCGCAGGCTTCAATCAGCAGGCCCGTGGGGTTACCGTTGACGTAGGTGGGCAGCCGAAACTGCCGGGTCAGCACCACCTGGTCGGTGGCGGGGTTGTGCAGCAGCACGGTGGCACCGTTGCCGCGGTCGTAGGCCTCGCGCGACTGCGTTTCCCACGTGCCATTTTTTCGCTGAAAATCATACGTGACTTTGCGCAGCGTGTACTAGTTGTTGGACAGGGTGATTTGTTCGCGTAGGCGAATTCGCTCGTTCGTGCCAGGGGATGTGTTCATTTACGTTCGTTTCTGTTTATTTGTGCTTGTTTAAGCCAATATACACGGCCGCTATGAATTTCGAGCTTCGTAAACAGCACCTGCTAGCCCGCCTCGAACAGCAGGGCAGCGTAGAAGTCGCCGCCCTGGCCGGCGAGTTAGGCACCACGCCCATCACCATCCGGCGCGATTTAACCCAGCTTGCGGCCAGCGGCCTGGTGGTGCGCACGCACGGCGGGGCCGTGCTGCCGCGCGTGGCCAAAGACCCCGTGGCCTTCGCCCGCAAGACCACGGTCAACCAAGCGCAGAAGGAGCACATTTGCCGGCTAGCCGCCGCGCAGATTGCGGCCGGCGATACTATTTTCATTGACTGCGGCAGCACTACGTTTCCGCTGTGCCCGCTCATTCGCCACCTCCGCATTCGGGTGGTTACCAACTCGCTGCCGGTACTATTCGAGTTGGTGGGCTCTGCGGTGCAGGTAGTCATTGCCGGGGGCGAAGTAGACGCCGAGCGGCAGGCCGTGCACGGCGCCGTGGCCCTCGAGCACCTGCGGCGCTACCGGGTCGATAAGGCGTTTCTGGGCGTCGATGGCCTGTCGCTGCAACGGGGGCTGAGCGCCAACAGCGAGCAAGAGGCGAGTATCAGCCTGGCCGTGGCCGCAGGGGCTAGCCACGTGTACCTGCTCTGCGATGCCAGCAAGCTGGAGCAAGAGAAGTACTTGCAGTTTGCGCCCCTGTCGCTGGTGGGCACGCTGGTTACCGACCCAGCGGCGCCGGCCGAACTGCTGGGTCGCTACCGCGAAGCCGGCCTGCGGGTGCTGGCCTAGCTTTGGCTCAACAAACTACAGGCGGCTGCGTCTAGTATTAAGCCTCTTCGAGCGCCTCAAACACGGCCTCGAGCTCGGTGAAGTCGCGCAGGCCGGGCTTTATCTCGTCGCCGCCAGCCAGGATAAGGCCAGCTGGGTGCACGGCCTCGGCCAACTGCCGGGCCTCGGCGCCCGTGGCCGGACCCACTAGCCACAAAGGCGCCAGGCGCGCCAGGCTCGACCAGTAGGCCTGCTCGACAGCATCGCCGGGCGGCATCATAGTGAAGAAAGCGAAGCCCTGCGGGAAAGCGGCTGTGAGGTCGGCAATGGCGGCTGTGTAGTAGTGCTGGTCGGTGATGAGGACGGGTGGCACCTCAATAAGTGCGGGCACGGCTAGCCCCTGCGGCAAACTCGTGCGGGTGTTATCCAGGCGCAGCAGCACGCCCGTGAGGCCGCATTCTTCAACCAGACGGTTGATTTCGGGGCCAGCCACGTGGCCAAACTCGCCGATAATATCGACCCCAGCCACCCAGCTGGCCAGCTCGCGGGCGGTGCCGGCGTCTACGGCGCCGGGCAGGTTGGCATCGAGCGTGAAAATGAGGCCCTGGGCGCCCATGCCCGCGCAGTAGCGGGCGTCGGAGAGGTTGTTGATGCCGCGCACGAGCACGGGAAGAGCTAAAGACATTTCTTCGAAGAGCAAGGAGTAGTAAACAGTGCGCAGCGCGGCACCGGGCTGCAAAGGTCGCTCTGGCCGCTGTTCACTGCGCACTATTCCCTGGTCGCTATCTTTGTAGTGGCGCCAGCCGGAACGTTCACTCCCTGGGTGGCTAGCCCTCTTAATGACCCCAACCCCAACTAAGGGCCGCGTACTCGTGGCCATGAGTGGCGGCATCGACTCGTCGGTGGCCGCCGTGCTGCTGCACGAAGCCGGCTACGAAGTAGTCGGCATGACGATGAAAACCTGGGACTACGCCAGCGCCGGCGGCTCGAAAAAAGAAACCGGCTGCTGCTCCCTCGACTCCATCAACGATGCCCGCGACATAGCTGTGCGCCTGGGCTTTCCGCACTACATCATCGACATTCGGGAGGAGTTCGGCGATTTTGTCATCGACAATTTCACCGAAGAATACCTGGCCGGCCGAACGCCCAACCCCTGCGTGCTCTGCAACACCCACATCAAGTGGGATGCGCTGCTGCGCCGTGCCGACCAGCTAGGGTGCGAATTCATCGCCACCGGCCACTACGCCCAAATCCGGCAGGATGAGGCTAGCGGCCGCTTTGTGGTGAGCAAAGGCCTCGACGAAAATAAGGACCAGAGCTACGCCCTGTGGGGCGTGACGCAGCAAAGCCTGAGCCGCACGCTCTTCCCGCTAGGGGCCATGCGCAAGTCGGAAATCTACGACGAGGCCCGGCGCCGCGGCTTCACGGCCCTGGTCAACAAGCCCGAGAGCTACGAAATCTGCTTTATTCCCGACAACGACTACCGGGGCTTTTTGCGCCGCCGCGTGCCGGGGCTGGAGGCGCGCGTGGCCGGCGGCCGCTTTGTGGACAAGGACGGCCGCGACCTGGGGCCGCACGAGGGCTACCCGTTTTACACCATCGGGCAGCGCAAGGGGCTGGGCATTGCGCTGGGCTTCCCGGCCTACGTCACGGCCATCCGGCCCGAAACCAACGAAGTCGTTTTAGGAAACTACGACGAGCTGGCCAGCACCCGCACCACCGTGCACAAGCTCAACATGGGCAAGCTGGCCAGCCTCGAAGGGCGAGGCCTGGTGCCGGCCGCAGTGAAGGTGCGCTACCATCACCCCGGCTCGCCCGCTTTTCTAGAACAGGTTGGCGACACCATCAACATCTATTTCCCCGAGCCGGTGCACGCCATCACGCCCGGCCAGGCGGCCGTGTTCTACGACGGCGACGACGTGCTGGGCGGCGGTTGGATAACGCGCCACGTGATAGGTGAGGCGCCGGTGCCGGCCACCGACGCCGTAGCGGTAGCCTAGCCAACCCACTGCTACACTATCACCCTACAGCCTGCGTTATGGCTGAGCAGTAGTACCTTGCCGGCCGCTTACGGCGGCGGCCGGCAAGGTATTTTTATGGACATATTTTCTAGGATGAATCTGCGTTTTCGCTTGTTATTAGCACTGAAAACTACCCGGTGGGCGGGGCTGCTAGCCCTGCCGCTGCTGGCCGGCTGCCGCCATGCCTCGGTGGTTCCCAATCCGGTGGTCGATTATTTTCCGGTGGCGGTGGGCACCTACCGCACCTACGCCGTGACGGACTCGGTGTGGGCGAATGCCCGGCCCACGGCTACGACCTACCAGCTGCGCGAGCGCGTAACCGAGCAGTTTACCGATGCGGCCGGCCAGCCGGCCTACCGGCTGGTGCGCTCCCGGCGGGCGGATGCCAGCGCCGGCTGGGTCGACGACAGTGTAGTGGTGGTGCAGCCGTCGGCCCGCGCCGTGCTGCTTACCCAAAACAATGTGCGCACCGTGGAGCTGATTTACCCGGCGCGGGCCGGGCGGGGCTGGAACGCCAACGCCCTGAATGGCTCGCCCGATACCATCGTCAGCCGCACGCGCTTCTATACGGATAAAGTAGGCACGCCTTTCACTACGCCCGCTGCGGGCGGCCAGGCGGCCAAAACGTATGACAACACAGTGATGACCAAGTCGACGCTGGACGGGGGAGTTGAGAATATCAATGCGCTAAGTCAGATGGGCTTGCACCAGGTATATGCCGATGGGGTGGGCCGGGTGCTGCGGCGGCGCTTCAGCTACGCCACCTTCACCGCGAACCCCGACGGCTCGACCAACCTCACGCCCGGGGTGGTGCAGCGGGGCGCCGCCCGCTACGAAGTGCTCATCGACGCGGGCACAATTTAGCCCGTAAGAAAAGTTGAACACGTTGTTTGCCGGCCGGCTCGCTATCCAGCGAGCCGGCCGGTTGGCGTTTGGCCAGGGCGAGCACTGGGCTAACCGCTTACTTTAGCAGCCCTATTCTGCCTTTATGAAAAACCTCCTCGGGCCGGCCGCCCTGTTGCTGGCCACGCTGCTCGGCGCCACCCCGGCCAGCCAAGCCCAAACTACGGCCCCGGTGCGCCGCTACTTCGTGTATTTCAACGACAAAGCCGGTACGCCCTACACCGTGAGCCAGCCGCAGGCGTTTCTGTCGGCCCGGGCGCTGGCCCGGCGCAGCCGCCAGGGCATTGCGGTGCGCGCCCGCGACCTGCCCGTGAGCCCCGCCTACCTGAGCCAGGTGCGCGCCGTGAGCGGCAGCCCACAGCTACTGTTTACCTCGCGCTGGCTCAATGGCGCGGCGCTGGCCTGCGACTCGGCCACCCTGGCTAGGGTGCAGCAGCTGCCCGGCGTGCGCCGGGCCCAGCTGCTGAGCCGGGTGCCGCCCCTGGCCCCGGCCCCGGCCCCGGCCGTGACGCCCACCCCCACGCCGCCCGCGCCTGCTAGCCCCCGCGCCACCTACGGCCCGGCCTATGCCCAAAACCAGCTCATCGGGGCGGTGGCCATGCATAATGCCGGCTACCGCGGCGAAGGGATGCAGATTGCCGTCTTCGACGCCGGCTTTCCGGGCGCCAATCGCATCACGGCCCTGCAAAACATGCAAACCCAGGGCCGCGTGGCCAGCACCCGCAACTTCGTGGATGGCGGCCGGCAGGTGTACCTGCGCAACGGCCACGGCACGGCCTGCCTCAGCCTGATTGGGGGCGAGCTGCCGGGCTACTTTGTGGGCACGGCCCCGCACGCCACCTTCCACCTCTGCATTACCGAAGACGTGGACAGCGAGTCGCCGATGGAAGAAGCCAACTGGCTGGCCGCCGCCGAATATGCCGACTCGGCCGGGGTCGATGTCATCAGCTCGTCGCTAGGCTACAATACGTTTGATGATGCCGACCTGTCGCACACCTACGCCCAGCTCAACGGCCGCACGGCCATTGCCAGCCTGGCCGCGCTCGGGGCGGCCCGCGCCGGCATGGTAGTGGTAAACTCGGCCGGCAACGATGGCAACAACTCGTGGCACTACATTGGCGTGCCGGCCGATGCCGACAGCATCATCACCGTGGGCGCCGTCGATTCTTTGCGCAATCACGCCGGCTTCAGCTCCTACGGCCCCACGGCCGATGGCCGCATCAAGCCCACGCTCTCGGCCATGGGTGTGGCCTCGGCCGTGCTAGCCCCCAATGGCACAGCCGTGCGCGGCAACGGTACGTCTTATGCCTGCCCCGAGCTGGCCGGCCTGGTAGCCGGCTTCTGGCAGGCCAACCCCACGCTCACGGCCCAGCAGGTGATTCAGGCCCTCGAAGCCGGCGCCTCGCAGGCCCAAAACCCCGACAACACGCTCGGCTACGGCATTGCCGATTTTGTGGCGGCCTACAACCGGCTGCACCCCGGGGCCCCGCTGGCGGCCAAAGCCGCGGCCGCTAGCGAGGGGCTAGCCATCTTCCCCAACCCCAGCCACCTTAGTGAGCTGATGCTGGCCCTGCCCGCCAGCCTGCGTGGCCAGGTGCTGCGCGTGCGGGTGCGTGACGTGAAGGGCGCGCTCATCGGCGAGCAGCTGCTGCCGGCCAGCCCGGCCGCCACGGCGGCGCTACGCCTGCCGGGCCGGGTGCTGGCGCCGGGCACCTACGTGTGCACGGTGCAGCCAGTGGCCGGCGGCGCGACGCAGTCGGTGCGCTTTGTGCGGCAATAGTTTGCTAATTTAATTGGTATTCTAGTCCAATAATATTGGTAATATTCTAAAAAAGCCGTATCTTTAAACCGTCAATCAGACACCCGTTTTTATGTTACAGTTAATGACGACCAAGCGCATCGGGCGCCGCCAGTTTCATTTCACCGTGCAAGGCGGCAACCTGCACGAAGCCGTGGCCGAATACGACCGCCTGAGCTTTCCCGATGTAGCTGCCTGCGGCCTCTGCGGCTCCGACAACCTCGATTTGACCTCGCGCGTGGCCCAGGGCAAGTTCAAGTACACTTCCGTAAAATGCCTCTCGTGCCGCGGCGACCTCACCTTCGGCAAAAACAAGGACGACGACCAGTCGTACTTCCTGCGCCGGAAGGAAAATGGCGACCTCGACTGGCGGGCGTTTGAGAAGAAGGCCGAGTAGCAAACCACAGCGCTAAACCACTTAATCAGTTGCGGCGAACGGGGCCGGCCCGTTTGCCCACCGGCGCCGCCGGGTAGGGGAGCACCGCTCCTGCTGCCCGGCGGCGTACTTTTGGGTTCTATGAGCGTTATTTCTTCCCGCCGTGAGCCGCTGCTAGCCCCGTCACTCTTAGCCAGCGACCTGGCCAATATTCAAGCCACTGCCGAGCTGCTAGCCACCGCCGAGGCCGACTGGCTGCACTTCGACGTGATGGACGGCCGCTTCGTGCCTAATATCTCGTTCGGTCTGCCCATTCTGGAAGCCCTGCGGCCCCACGCCAAGCAGCCCATCGACGTGCACCTGATGATAGAGCGGCCCCAGGATTACCTGGCCGCTTTCCGCGACGCGGGCGCCACCCATATGACGGTGCACTACGAGGCCTGCCCGCACCTGCACCGCGTGGTGGAACAGATTAAGAGCCTGGGCTGCACGGCCGGCGTGGCCCTTAACCCCGCCACCCCCGCTAGCCTGCTCTCGGATATTGCCGCCGACCTCGACCTGGTGCTGGTGATGTCGGTAAACCCCGGTTTTGGGGGCCAGACGTTCATTCCGCACACCTTGCAAAAGGTGGCCGAGGTGAAAGAGCTGCTGCTCGACGCCGGCTCCGCGGCGCTGATTGAAGTTGACGGCGGCGTGAGCCGGGACAATGCCGCCGCCCTGGTGCAGGCCGGGGCTGATGTGCTGGTGGCCGGCAGCTTCGTGTTTAAATCGGGTGGCGGGCCGGTGGCCACACTGGCCGGACTGCGCCAGCTGCTGCGCGAGGCTACCCAGGAGCAGGCCGCAAAAAACTAGGCTAGCCGCATACGGAAAGCTAAGCCGGAGAAGTTGAGAAAGCCTGCCGCGCGGCTGGGCCGGCCAGGCCCTGCGTAGCTTTACGGAACCGTTTTTTCTGCTGCCTCTGCGTTGAAGTCTTTACCTCTGTTCTTAGCCGTAAGTGTTCTGCCGGCGGCTGGCCCGGTGCTGGCCCAGCAGGCGCCCGCGCCGGCCGCCGCGGCCCAGGCCACTGTGCTCACCGGCACTGTGCGCGATGCCCAGGGCCAGCCCCTCGAGCTGGTAGTGGTGGGCCTCGAAGGCCAGCCCGGCGGCGCTACTACCGATGCGCAGGGCAATTTCACTTTGCGCCTGCTGCTGCCCGTGAGCGGCCCGGCCGTGCTGGTGGTGCGCCGGCTAGGGTACCAAACCCTGCGGCAGCCCCTGCGCCTGCCCGAGGGAGCCGGCCAGCCCCTGCGGCTAGCCCTCCAAGTCGATACTAAGGCTCTGGGCAGCGTGACGGTGCACGCCCGCGCCGCCGGTGCCGACCAGCGCGAGCAGGCCAGCCTGGTGCAGCTCGACCCGCAAACGGCTAAGGTGTTGCCCTCACCCTTCGGCGATTTCAACGCCATTCTCAAAACCCTGCCCGGCGTGGTGAGCAATAATGAGCTCACGAGCACCTACAACGTGCGCGGCGGCAGCTACGAAGAAAACCTGCTCTACGTCAACGGCTTTGAGGTGTACCGGCCGTTCCTGGTCACGCAGGCCCAGCAGGAGGGCCTCAGCTTTATCAACCCCGACCTGGTGCAGAAGGTTGATTTCAGTACCGGCGGCTGGCAGCCCAAGTACGGCGACAAGCTCTCGTCGGTGCTCGACGTGCAGTATAAGGAGCCCGAGAAGTTTGCGGCCTCGGCCACAGCCAGCCTCGTGGGTGGCGCCGTGCACACCGAGGCCCGCTCGGCCAATGGCCGGGTAAGCTACCTGGCCGGCGTGCGCTATAAAAATGCGCAGTACGTATTCAATGCCTTAAAGCAGAACCAGGGTCAGTACAACCCGACTTTCTACGATGGCCAGGCCTACGTGAATATCGGGCTGGGCAGCAAGGGCGGCGACCTGCAAAAAACCAGTCTGGGCATCTTGGGCGTGGTGGCGCACAACGACTACCGCTTCGTGCCGCAGACCGGGCAGGTGTCGAACTCGCTGCCGGGCGGGCAGGTGCTGCGCGTCAACATCTACTACGATGGGCGCGAGCGCATGCAGTACGATACCTACCAGACGGGCCTCGACCTGCGGCACAATTTTCACCCCGGCCTGCAACTTGACCTGCTGGCTTCGGCGCTGAGCACCCGCGAGTCGGAGTTCAGAGACGTGGAGGCGGCCTACACCTTTGCCGAAGTCAACCGCGACCCGAGCAGCCCCGATTTCAACCAGACGGTGCGCCAGCGCAACGTCGGGTCCTCGTTTAACCACGCCCGCAACGACCTCACGGCGCGCGTGTACACAGCCGAGCTGCGCGGGCGCTGGAACCCCGGCGGTGACCCGCTAGGTCCCCATACCGTGCGCTTTGGGGTGAAGACGGGCCGCGAAAGCATTCACGACCAGCTCGATGAGTACAGCTTTGCCGACTCGGCCGACTATGTGCCCGATGCCCGCCGCACCCGCCTCACCGCCGACCTCAACCTGCTGAGCACCCGCACCCAGGGCTACGTGCAGCACACCTGGCAACTCGACTCGCTCAAAACGCTGACCTACGGGGTGCGGGGGCACTACTGGACCGAAAACCAGCAGCTCGTTATCAGCCCGCGCCTGCAATTCTCCTCGCGCGACCGCCGCCACCCCGAGCGCAGCTGGAAGCTGGCGGCCGGTGTCTATGCCCAGCCGCCCTTTTACCGCGAGCTGCGCAACCTGCAGGGCCAGCTCAACCCCGAGTTGCGGGCCCAGAAGTCGCTGCACTTCGTGGTGGGCCGCCAGGTCGAGCTGCACCTTATGAATCGGCCCTTCCGCCTCAATACGGAGGCTTTTTACAAGTACCTCACCGACGTTATTCCCTACGAGGTCGATAACGTGCGCCTGCGCTACTATGCTACGAATCAGGCCACGGCCTACGCCGCCGGCTTCGAAACCCGCCTGAGCGGCGAGTTTGTGAAGGGTGTCGAATCGTGGCTGAGCCTGGGTTTGCTCTCCACGCAGGAAAAGGGCGATACCACCGCCACCTACAACGCGGCCGGTAAGCGCACCGGCTACCAGACGCTAGGGTACATCCGCCGGCCGCAGGACCAGCGTCTCACGGCCAGCATCTTCTTTCAGGACCATTTGCCCGATAACCCCTCGGTGCGCGGCTACCTGAACCTCGTCTTTGGTACCGGCCTGCCTTTCAGCGCGCCCGGCCACCTGCAGGAGCGCGAAACCAACAGCACCAGCGCCTACCAGCGCGTCGATGTCGGCTTCTCCAAAGTAGTGAGCCTGCGCGCCACGGCCAAGCCCCACCCATATTCGCTCGAAAGCCTGTGGCTGAGCCTGGAGATTCTCAACATCCTGGGGGCCAATAACGTGGCGGGCTATAGCTACCTGCAGGATGTAAACGGTCGCACCTATAGCATTCCCAGCTACCTCTCGCAGCGGGTGGTGAATCTGCGGGCCATTGCCCGGTTTTAAGAGGGGGCGGGGGCTAGCCGCTAGCCCCTCTTTCCCGGCACCTCGCGTTAGGTACGCTCTCCAGCCCAACGGCTACTCTGTTAAATACAGACGCCCTGCCTGCGTGAGCAGGTCAGGGCATTGAGAAGTGTGGGGGTAGTAGCGCTACCCGTTCAACTTCGGAACATACCCAACAGGACAGCGCGAAGGCGGAGGTCGAGCCAGGAATGCGCCGCGGCTACCACGGCCGGCGGGCTACCTTTGCGTCAAGCGCGTTGGGTTATGCCCCACGACCAAAACGGGTTTCCTAACAAGACGAAACCCCAGCTGCCTAGGAACAGCCGGGGTTTCAGAAGTGTGGGGTTATGGTACAACCTCTACTTCATCTTGGAAACATGGATAGGGAAAACGCGAACAAGCTACTGCAGAACTGGGGCAAACCGGTTTTGCTGGAAGTTTTGAAAGGTGCGGCGAAAGCTATCGGCTTTTACCTCATCGCTCATTTCCTCCGGTAGTTGGGGAGGGTGCTGGCCGGAAAGCTGGCACCCTCTTTTGCTGCCAGGCAAAGATAAGAACGTAAACGTGATTCTACTGCGAGGAGTTGCCGGACGAAGCTGCTGGCGGCCCGCGTAGTTTCCTTATTGCATGAACCGCCTGATTCTCCTCCACGGCTATACCGAAGACGCCACCATTTTCGACCCACTGCTGCCGCTGTTGCCAGCCTTCGGGCAGGTACTGGCCCTGGAGCTGGAAGCGGAGTTTGCCCACTGGCGGCCCGCTAGCCCCGTAAATGTGGTGAGTCTGGCCACTCACCTGGCCGCCCGCCACCGCATCGGGCCCACCGACGTGCTTCTCGGCCACTCAATGGGCGGCTGGATTGCGGCCCACCTCAAGCAGCAAACCGGGGCCACGGCCATCCTGCTCAGCTCGTTTACCGACCAGGCCAAGATTGTGTCGTCCATCCGCAGCCCGCGCCTGCTCGGGCTCTATGCCCATCTGGGGCTGGTGCAAAGCCGTTGGCTCAATCGATACTTTCTGCGCCGCTACCCGCACGACGAGTCGCGGGCGCTGCACGGGCAGCTGGTGGCGGGCATGGGGCGCTTCCGCCGCCGCTACGTGGCCCAGCAGCTAGGGGTGCTGTTTGCCCCGGTGCCGCCGCTTACCACCCAGCCCGAGCTGCGTTTGCATGCCTTGGCCGATACCGTGGTGCGCCCACCCGACGAGCCGTTCGTAGAATTGCCGGGCGACCACTTCGCGCATTATTTCTACCCCGAGTTGGCGGCCGAAGCTATCCACCAGGCCCTGAGAAAGACTGATTTTCAGTAGCTCCAATTTGGCCGCCACAGGGCATTTTGCGTAAGAGTGCTTTAAAATTCGGGCGGCCGGCCTACCTTTGCCCCACGATGACTTCCGTTTGCTGCTTTACGTCTGCCCTCAGCCCCGCGCTGCTTGCCCCCGTTTCGGGGCTGGCCGCTGCCTGGCGGGCTACGCAGCCGCTTGGTGCCGCGCCGCAGCAGCATCACCACCATCTGTAGGAGACCGGGCAACCGGGCTGGCCGCTACCCTGTAGCCTAGTAGTGCCAGCCGCTCGCGTCTCCACCACCGCCCCGCCCGTAGGCCGGGAAATAACTTTTACTTCGTTTGGGTATTTACCGAGGAGCTTTCGGTTAGCCAGGGGCTAGCCGGGCCTCGCTTTAGCTTCGCCGCGAGCCCGCTACCGGGCCGCGAGCCATTTTTTCTCATGCTGCGTTTAGCCATTCAAAAGTCCGGCCGCCTTTCGGAGGACTCCCTTCAGCTCATCCGCGAGTGCGGTATCAGCTTCGTTTCGTCGTCCTACAAGCTCAAGGTGGAGGCCAGCAACTTCCCGCTGGAAATCCTCTACCTGCGCGACGATGATATTCCCGGCTACGTGCAGGACGGGGTGGCCGACCTCGGCATTGTGGGCCAGAACGTGCTGGTTGAAGCCGGCGGTGCCGGGCTCGAAGTCGAAGCGCTGGGCTTCAGCAAGTGCCGCCTGAGCCTGGCCGTGCCGCGCGGGGCCGAGTACAACTCGGTGGCCGACTTAGAAGGTAAGAACATTGCCACCTCGTATCCCAAGTTGCTCGGCGACTACCTGGCTGGCCAGGGCGTGCGCGCCAACCTGCACACCATTTCGGGTTCGGTCGAAATCGCGCCCAGCATCGGGCTAGCCGAGGCTATCTGCGACATCGTGAGCAGCGGTTCAACCTTGCTTGGCAATGGTCTGCGCGAGGTCGAAACCATCTTCCGTTCGGAGGCCGTGCTCATCGCCGCCCCCAACCTGAGCCCCGAAAAGCAGGAGCTACTCGACCAGCTGCGCTTCCGCATGCAGGCCGTGCGCCGGGCCCAGCGCTCGAAGTACATCGTGCTCAACGCCCCGCTAGCCGCCCTCGACGCCGTGAAGGCGCTGCTGCCGGGCATCAAGTCGCCCACCGTAACGCCGCTCGCCGAAGAAGGCTGGGTGTCTGTGCAGTCGGTGGTAGAGGAGGACAAGTTCTGGCAGCTCGCCGGCGACTTGCAGGCCATCGGGGCCGAAGGTATCTTGGTGCTGCCCATCGAGAAGCGCATTTCTTAGGCTGTTAGCTTTTTTTCAATAGAAAGCCAATAGCTAATAGCTAGAAGCTAATCGCTAATAGTCAAAAGCTAACATCTAAAAAGCCATGCAGATTTTTCGCAATCCCGACCCTAGCCAGTGGCCCGCGCTGCAGCAGCGCCCGCTGGCCGACAGCAACGCCGCTATCCTGGCTCGCGCCGGTGAGATTTTCGACGACGTGGCTAGCCGGGGCGACGAGGCCCTGCGCCAATACGCCGCCCAGCTCGACGGTGCCCCCGACCTAGCTAGCCTGCGTGTGAGCGCCGAGGAGCTAGCCGCCGGCGCCGCCCAGGTGCCGGCCGAGTTGCAGGCCGCCATTCGCCAGGCCATCCAGAATATCACCACCTTTCACGCCGCCCAGCGCCCCGCCGCCGTGGAGGCCGAAGTGGAAACCATGCCCGGCGTGCGCTGCTGGCGCCGCAGCGTGGCCGTGCCCCGCGTGGGCCTCTACGTACCAGGCGGCTCGGCCCCGCTGTTTTCTACCTTATTAATGCTGGGCATTCCGGCCAAGCTGGCGGGCTGCCGCGAGATTGTGCTGTGCACGCCGCCCGGCCGGGGCACGGGGACCATTGCGCCGGCCATCCTCTTCGCCGCTCAGGAGCTGGGGCTGACGACCATTATCAAAGCCGGCGGGGCGCAGGCCGTGGCCGCCCTCACCGTGGGCACCGCCTCGGTGCCGGCCGTGGACAAGATTTTTGGCCCTGGCAACCGCTACGTGACCGCCGCCAAGCAGCTAGCCGCCCAGCGTGGGGTGGCTATCGACATGCCCGCTGGCCCGAGTGAAGTGCTGGTTATCGCCGATGCCAGCGCCAACCCGGCGTTCGTGGCGGCTGATTTGCTCTCGCAGGCCGAGCACGGCCCCGATTCGCAAGTAGTGTTGCTCACCGATTCGGAAGCCGTATTACAAGGAGTGGTCGCCGAGCTGGAGCGCCAGCTACCGCTGTTGCCACGCGCCGACATTGCCCGCCAGGCCCTGGCTGAAAGCCGCGCCATTTTGCTGACCGACGTCAAAACGATGCTAGCCTTCAGCAACCAGTACGCGCCCGAGCACCTCATCCTGGCAGTGGCCGCGCCCGAGGGGCTAGCCGCCGACATCTATAACGCGGGCTCGGTCTTCATGGGCCACCTCACGCCCGAAGCGGTGGGTGACTACGCCTCCGGCACCAACCACACGCTGCCCACCGGCGGCTACGCGCGAGCCTATAGCGGCGTATCGCTCGACTCGTTCTATAAAAAAATTACCTTTCAGCAGCTAGCCCCCAATGGCCTGCTGGCCCTGGCCCCGGTAGTAGAGCCCATGGCCGAGGCCGAGGGCCTGCGCGCCCACGCCCACGCCGTGGCCCTGCGCCGCGAGCACTTAATTGAAAGTAAATCCTGAACCAAAAGAACGTCATGCTGCACTGCGTGCAGCATGACGTTCTTTAATAGGAAAAGTAATAAGCAATGTCCTTCGATTTAGATTCTCTCATTCGTCCCAACGTGCGGGTGATGAAGCCGTACTCATCGGCCCGCGATGAGTTTCAGGGCGATGCCCGGGTAATGCTCGACGCCAACGAAAATAGCCTGGGCAGCGCTGGCCCCGCCGAGTTCAACCGCTACCCCGACCCGCACCAGCACGCCGTGAAGCAGGCCTTGGCCCCGCTCAAAGGTGTGAAGCCCGAGCAGGTATTTCTCAGCAACGGCTCGGATGAGGTGATTGACCTGTTGGTGCGCCTCGTAGCCCGTCCCGGCCAGGACAGCATCCTGAGCACGCCGCCCACCTTCGGTATGTACGAGGTGGCTGCCGCCCTCAACGATGTGGCCCTGGAGCGCGTGCCGCTCGATGCCGACTTCCAGCTCAGCGAGGCGGCCATCGCGCAGATTATCGCGTCGAAAGCCAAAATCGTGTTTCTATGCTCGCCCAACAACCCTACCGGCAACCTGCTGCGCCCGGCGGCCATCGAGCAGATTTTGCGCGGCTTCCCGGGCCTGGTGGTAGTAGATGAGGCCTACGCCGACTTTGCCGACCAGCCCAGCTGGATTACGCGCCTACCCGAGTTCGACAACCTGGTAGTGCTGCAAACATTTTCCAAGGCGTGGGGGCTAGCGGGTATCCGCCTGGGCATGGCCTTCGGCTCGCCCGAGGTGATGGCCTATCTCAACCGCATCAAAATGCCTTACAACGTATCGGAAAACACGCAGCGCCTGGCACTGGCCGCGCTCGCCGACACCGGCCGCTTCGAGGCCATGCGCCAAGACTTGCTGCAAGGCCGCGATACGCTGCGAGTTGCCTTGGCCGCGCTGCCTATCGTAGACCACATTTTCCCGTCCGACGCCAACTTCCTGCTCACGCGCTTCGTGCCCGACGCGGGCGCGGTGTACCAGCACCTGCTCAACCAGGGTATTGTAGTGCGCCGGCCCAGCCAGGCCGCCTGCGCCGGCACCCTGCGCCTGACCGTCGGCTCGGCCGCCGAGAACGACGCGCTGGTCGCCGCGTTGCGGGAATTTTCACCGGCAGGCTAGCTATTCCTATAAAAGCAGACACTCTTCCGCGCTTGCATAGCCAGCCCGCTGTAGGGGGGCGTATCCGTTAAAACTGTTAAATCCGTTTGAATCTGCGATGAAAAAGGTATTATTCATTGACCGCGACGGCACCATCCTCATCGAGCCGCCGACTGACTACCAGATTGATGCCTGGCATAAATTCGATTTCGTGCCCGGCGCCATCACGGCCCTGTCTCAGCTAGCCCGCGACGGCGAGTACGAACTCGTCATGGTCACCAACCAGGATGGCCTCGGCACCGACAGCTACCCCGAGGCTACCTTCTGGCCCTACCAGCAAAAAATGCTGGACATTCTGAAAGGGGAGGGGGTCGAGTTCAGCGAGATTCTCATCGACCGCAGCTTTGCCCACGACCCGGCCCCGACGCGCAAGCCCGGCACCGCCTTGCTCACGCGCTACCTCGACCCGGCTAGCGGCTACGACCTCAAGCACTCCTACGTGATTGGCGACCGCCTCACCGATGTGCAACTGGCCGAGAACCTGGGCTGCCAGGCCATCTTGCTGCACGCCGACGCCGACGAGCGCGCCGCCCTCAGCACCACCGACTGGGCCCGGGTGTACGAGCACCTGCGCCGCCCGCCGCGCAAAGCCCACGTGATGCGCAACACCAACGAGACGCGCATCGAGATTATCCTCAACCTCGACGGCACCGGCCACACCGATTGCCAGACCGGGCTAGGGTTCTTCGACCACATGCTCGACCAACTGGGTAAGCACAGTGGCTGCGACCTCTACGTGCGCACCCACGGCGACCTGCACATTGACGAGCACCACACGGTAGAAGATACGGCCATCGCCATCGGCGCCGCCTACAACGAAGCCCTTGGTGACAAGCGTGGCGTAAACCGCTACGGCTTCCTGCTGCCTATGGACGACGCGCTAGCCCAGGCGGCCATCGACTTCTCGGGCCGGCCCTGGCTGGTGTGGGCTGCTGACTTCAAGCGCGAGCGGGTAGGCGATGTGCCGACCGAGCTGTTTTACCATTTCTTCAAAAGCTTCTCCGACGCGGCTCGCTGCAACCTCAACATCAAATGCGAGGGCGACAACGAGCACCACAAAATCGAGGCGATATTCAAGGCCGTGGCCAAGTCCATCAAGATGGCATTGGTGCGAGACCCCGCCGGGCAGCACGTGATTCCCAGCACGAAAGGGATTCTGTAAATCGTATTTATCATTTGGGTAAACTTAGGTAAGTTTTTCATTTAACCAAATGTTTTAAGATGAATATCGCCGTTATTGACTACCAGGGCGGCAACGTGCAGTCGGTGCTTTTTGCCTTGGAGCGGCTGGGCATGAATGCCACGCTCACCTCGGACCCCGACGTAATTCGCGGGGCCGACCGGGTACTGTTTCCGGGCGAGGGTGAGGCGAGCTCGGCTATGCGGGCGCTGCGCGCCGCCGGCCTCGATAAGGTGCTGCCCACGCTCACGCAGCCCTTCCTGGGGATTTGCCTGGGTATGCAGTTGCTGGGCCGCCACAGCCAGGAGGGCCCGGCCGGCGGTACCGAACTGCTCGGGATGCTGCCCTTCGACGTAGTTCGGTTCACCCCGCCCGACGCTGCCCACAAGGTGCCCCACATGGGCTGGAATAATCTCCACGACTTGCAAACGCCGCTTTTCGCGGGGCTAGGGTCTGCGGGCGAGTTGAACCCCCAGTCGGACTCGAATCAAGCCCCGGTAGCTCCGTCGCTGCTGCCTACGGCGGCTGACTACGTGTACTTCGTGCACAGCTACTACGCGCCGGTGGGCGACTACACCATTGCCCAAGCCAGCTACCCGGCCGAGGTGCCATTCAGCGCCGGCGTGCGCTACCGTAATTTCTACGGCGTGCAGTTTCACGTGGAGAAGAGTGGCCCCGTAGGCGAGCAAATTCTGAAGAATTTCCTGACCGCCGACCTTGCCTAGTATTTAACAAATGTTTTAAGTATGTCGGATTCGTCGACGTACTTGTATTGCTCAAATGGATATAATACCCGCTATTGACCTTATCAACGGTTCGTGCGTGCGCCTGACTGGCGGCGACTTCGCCCGTCAAACTACCTACGGTGCCGACCCGCTGGCGCAAGCCCAGTACTTCGAGCAACTCGGGTCTACCCGCCTGCACCTGGTTGACCTCGACGGCGCCCGGGCCCGCGAGCCGCGCCAGCTGCCGGTGCTCGAACGCATTGCGCGGCATACCCAGCTGCACATCGACTTTGGGGGCGGTATCCAGACCACGGCTTCCGCCGAGGCAGCCTTTGCGGCCGGGGCGGCACAGCTCACGGCCGGCAGCATCGCGGCCCGCGAGCCGGCGTTGGTGGGGGAGTGGCTAGCCCGGTTTGGGGCCGAGCGCATCATCATTGGGGCCGACTTTAAGGGGGAGTACATTGCTGTGAGCGCCTGGACTGAGCAGTCGGACAAGACTCTGACGGGCTTTATTGGCACCTACTTGGCGGCCGGGGCCACCACCTTTATCTGCACCGACGTGAGTCGCGACGGCCAGCTCCAGGGCCCCGCCACCGATACCTACACCGCGCTGCGGCAGCAGTTCCCGGCGGCGCGCTTCGTGGCCAGCGGTGGGGTGACAACGGTAGCCGACGTAGCCGCCATGCGCGAGCTAGGGATGAGTGGGGCCATCATTGGTAAGGCCATCTACGAGGGCACCATTACGGAAGCGGAGCTGCGCGCCGAACTACGACAAGTATCCTAACAATGCCCTGGACCTGAAACGCTATGCTGGATAAGCTGCAGCCCGGCCGGGCGCTACGGATGCTCGCCGCCCTATTTCCGCCCGTTGCGGAAAGTGACTTCCAAGCGGTGTTGGCTATCCTGCCCGTGGATATGGCGGAGCAATTGTCGGTTAAGGGACAAAATGTCCGCTTGATTACCATTGCCTGGCGGGGTAGTTCGTTAGTATTGCCTTACCGGGTATACTTACCTGAGCCGGCCACCGAACAAGTATCGGGCCTGACCAGTGGGCAGCGGCAGGTGTTACATTGTCTCTATTTACGGCACCACAACGGGTATGTGCGGCAACGCCACCTAGAGGCGTTGTTTGCACTCGGGGCTGGTGAGCCGGCTGATTTTACGACTCCCTTCACCTTTAGTCTGCTAGGGGAGTACGTGCAGGAAATTCTGGAGGTGTTGACGCAACACTTAACGCCCGCCCTGGAAGCCAGCTACGTGCAGTTGATTCGTGAAAACCCTTTATACTGGCAGCAAACCCAGGGGCGGGTGGCCAGTTATTGGGATTGCTACTATCGAATTCGTAAGCGCGGCGCGCCACGTTTCCGGCACTACGTAGGGGCTCGCCTGCTGGCCCGACTGCAACAAGCCTGCCGACTGGCCGCCGAAAAGTAACGCGGAGCCTTGTTTTTATTCCTTATCGATGCCCTCTGCCCCGACTATTACCACCATCCTCTTCGACCTGGACGACACCTTGTTCGACCACGCGGGTACGGCCCGGGCTGCACTAGCCGCTACGGCGGCTCGCCGGCCTACGCTGCAGGGGGTGCCGGTCGAGACCCTCTACCAGCACTACAGCGAGCTGCTCGAAGAGGTGCACCCGCTAGTAATGACGGGCCGTATCTCGTACCTGGAGGCCCGCCAGCAGCGGTTTGCGCGCCTGCTGGCGCCCTACGAGCCCACGCCCACTGCGGCCGAAGTAGCCCAGCTGGCCGAGCAGCACTACGGACACTATCAACAGTTGCGGCGGCCGGTGCCCGGCGCGCTAGCCCTGCTCCAGGCCCTGAAGCCCGCGTATAAGATTGGCATTATCACCAACAACCGCACGGCCGAGCAGCAGGAAAAGCTACGGCACCTGGGCATGAGCCACCTGGTGGATGCCCTCATTACCTCCGAAGACGTGGGCGTGCTCAAGCCCGACCCCGCCATTTATGTGCAAGCGTTGCAGCGGCTAGGGGCCACGCCCGCCGAAACGGTGATGGTGGGCGATAACTGGCAGGCTGACGTAGTAGGGGCCCTGGCCGCGGGTATCCGCCCGGTGTGGCTGAACCGCCTGGGGGTGGCCCGGCCGCAGCCTCAGGTAGCCGAGCTGGTTTCCCTAGAGCCGCTAGGGTCCGTTTATCAAGTAATTACGGAGGCCGGTTATCCCCAGTAGTGGAAGTCTATGCCCCCCTGGGTGCCCCGACCAGTAGTATTGCCGGTACCTTCGAAGAAGTTTAACACTAGAAAACTATGCTCACCAAACGCCTCATTGCCTGCCTCGACGTGCAGAACGGCCGCACCGTGAAAGGTACCAACTTCGTGAATCTGCGCGACGCCGGCGACCCCGTGGCGCTGGCCGCGCGCTACGCCCTGGAGGGCATCGACGAGCTGGTACTGCTCGACATCACGGCCACCGTCGAAAAGCGCCGCACCCTCATTGAGCTGGTGCGCAACGTGGCCCGCGAAGTCAACATCCCCTTCACCGTGGGCGGCGGCATCGGGGCCGTGGCCGATGTGGAGGCCTTGCTGCTAAGCGGCGCCGACAAGGTCAGCCTCAACTCCTCGGTCCTGCGTGAGCCCGGTCTTATCGACGAGCTGGCCCAGCGCTTCGGCTCGCAGGCCATTGTGGTGGCCGTCGATGCCCGCCAAACCAACGAAGCCGCCGCTAGCCCTGCCGATGAAGCCTGGGAAGTCTTTACCCACGGCGGCCGCCGCCCGGCGGGCCGCGAGGCCATTGCCTGGTGCCGCGAGGCCGCCGAGCGCGGCGCGGGCGAAATACTCCTCACCAGCATGAGCCACGACGGTACCCGCGACGGCTATGCCCTGGGCCTGACCAGTGCCGTGTCGGCGGCCGTGGGGGTGCCTGTCATTGCCTCGGGTGGGGCCGGAGCGGCGCCGCACTTCCGCGATGTCCTGCAACCTGGCGTAGCTGATGCGGCGCTCGCGGCCAGCGTCTTTCACTTTGGCGACTTGTCGGTGGCGGGCCTCAAAAACTACCTATTAGCCGAAGGCGTGACCATGCGTCCGGTAGGGTAGGGTGCTCGTTTTTTCAACCCGAAAGGGGGCTAGGCCTATTTTTATCTACTAAGTAGCTATGCAACAACAGCTAGCCCATGTCGCCCTGGTGGTGCGCGACTACGACGAGGCCCTGGCCTTTTATACCCGGCAGCTTGGCTTCGAAGTGGTGGCCGATACGCCCCTGGGCGGCGGCAAGCGCTGGGTGCTGGTAGCCCCGCCCGGGGGGCAAGGGGGGAGTGCCCTGCTGCTGGCGCAGGCCGATGGTCCCGAGCAGCTAAGCCGCGTGGGCAATCAGACCGGAGGCCGGGTATTCCTGTTTCTGACCACCGACGATTTCTGGCGCGATTATCACGCCATGCAGGCCCGGGGTGTCCACTTTCACGAAACACCCCGGGAGGAAGCTTACGCCACGGTGGCTGTGTTTGAGGACCTCTACGGCAACCTCTGGGATTTGCTGCAACCTAAACCCGCCGTAGCCGCTTAGGCGGTTATACCTTTTACAATGCCTTTACGCGGGGCTAGCCCGCCGTTTTCCCTTTTATGCAGATGGAGTTAGATTTTAATAAAATGCCCGACCGGCTTATCCCCGCCGTGGTGCAGGATGCTGCTACCGGACAGGTGCTTATGCTAGGCTACTTCAATGCCGAGGCCTGGCAGCGCACCCAGGCCGAGGGCCGCGTCACGTTCTTCTCGCGCTCCAAGCAACGCCTCTGGACCAAGGGCGAAACCAGCGGTAACTTCCTGCAGGTAGTGAGCCTGCACGTAGACTGCGACCAGGACACGGTACTGGTGCTGGCCCGCCCCGATGGCCCCACCTGCCACCGGGGCACCACCAGCTGCTTCGAGGACGAAGCCCTACCATCCTCGGCACCAGGCGCGTTGCCGGCCCCGGCCATTGGTTTTCTGGCCGAGCTTGAGCGCCTTATTGAGCGGCGCCACCAGCATCCGGCTGAGGAGCCGGGCTCCTATACGGTGCGGCTCTTTGAAAAAGGTCTGTCCCGGATTGCCCAAAAAGTAGGGGAGGAGGCCATCGAGACAGTTATCGATGCCATGGCGGGTAATAAAGAGGGGCTAGCCGGCGAGGCGGCCGACCTGCTCTACCATCTGCTGGTGCTCTTGCGCGTCAGCGGCTCTTCGCTGGATGAGGTGTTGGCAGTGCTGCGGCAGCGGCATCAGGTCATTGGCAGTGGGCAGCGCCGGCCCTTGCCCGACTAAGCTTAAGTGCAGTTGACTGCTTAATTAAAACTGCCCCAGCCACTAGTAAAGGGCCGATTTTAATTAAGCAGTCAACTTAACATAATAATTATATGAATTGGTTTTTTGCTGATAACAAGTACTTTAGGTTTTCGCCTTAAAACTACTGGCTAAGGCGGCGTTCGATTTTGCTGAGTAAGGCCCGCACTACAGCCAAGTCCTCCACATCAACAACCTCCAGCGAAGTATTAAGCCCTGGGCCCGCAACTTGAATGCGAAAGACGAGTGCGTTAGGCTCGTTTTCGCTCGGTGCTGGCAGACTGGGCGCTGGTGCCGGCTGTGTTACTGGAGCAGCAGAGGCGGCATTAGGCGAAGAGTTGCGCAGGGCACCACTGTTGCTTGGAGTTGGTGGTTGTGCTGGTACTGTCCCGGCAAGGCCGAATAAGCTGGCAATGGCGTCGCTAGTGGCCTGTGGAGCCATTCGCGCCGGAGGAAGCAAGCTTGGCCTAGCCGGTGCGCTCGACGTTGATGCAGGTGGCGCGGTAGTAACTGCTGTATCAGATGGTGTAGCTACCTCGTCAGTACCCTCGTCATCTGCCTCGTCAAAGGGGGGCTCGCTAGGAACTAGCGGGAGTGGAGATTGTCGAAAGACGTTGGCAGAGGGAGCGGGGCTGGCTAATTCTCGCCGCGCCGGCTGTTGAGCGGCTAGTTGGTCAATGTCAGCCATGATGTTGTGCTCGTCAAGTAAGCCAACCATCCGAGCGCCATCTACAAAAGCCTTGGCGACGCCCTGGGCATTGATTTCTTCGACGTCAAATTCGCGGATTAGTAGGACGTCAAGCATGGCCACAGGTAGTTCGCGAGAACGGAATTTGCGGCACAGCTGCGTAAATAAGGGCGGATTCAGAAAGGCTTCCCGGTGAAAGACCAGTTCTTCCTGCTTGTCGTAGGCATGCTTGATGCGACGAAACAGGGTGGTTGTGGTAAGCATCTCGCGCTTACTGGTCAGTAACCCGAACTTGACCGCTGAGCCAATAATCGCTTTGAAAGAGCCACTTACTTTCCGGTTGAGTTTCCGGGCACAGGTCTCTAAGGCACATTTTCCCCCAGTGTCATCTACTACCTCGGCAACTTCCCAGGCTCCGGTATAGCTTGTGCGTGGGTAATCAATCAGTTTAGGCATAAAACGTTACAAGAACAAGACAGGGTTTATACGGGAGTAAATAAAAGAAAGGTTAGGTGATTGAGTACTATAAAGTACAAAAAAGTATAAAAATTAATTATCATTTTATGCTTTTTTGTACTTTATAGTACTAGTTTATTCTTCTTGACTTTGTGCTAATGCTAGTCATACCATTTATACTTTCAGGCATAACTGATAGGGGAGGAATTACCCCATTATCAACAAGACTATTATAATGACCGACGGCCAGCTAACAACTCATCGAGTACCTCAGCAAAGCCCCAGTTGCCTCAGAAATCACAATAGCTGAAGAGTACCGAAAAATATCAGGGCTTTGCGCGCTCGTGCTCGTCAACAAAAGACAACCTAGAATTAGACGCGTCAAGAGCATCCAAGCTCAACACGCGGTTGTGGTGTAGGAATATAAGGCAGTCAGCAGTTTCTGATTGTTGCAGCAAGCATCAACCAGGGCGGCAAAGAAGATGGTTCTTACCCAAACTATTTGACCACTATGGGTAGCCTTATATTTCTACTTAGTACATATCAATTGGCAAGCGACAACGGCTACGGCACGCAAACCAGACATCTCATTCGGAAAACCGGCTTCTAGCTTAGAATGCTAGTGATAATCGCCAAGCTTTACGCCAGTGCCGAGGTGGAGGCCATGGTGCCATGAAAAGACACACCAGACACACTGAACTACGATTCTACTGTAGCGACACTAGTTTCACAGCAACTACAACTTTTATCTGAGGATCCTAGCAGTGTTCAAATTAACTCAGTTCTAATTATGCGCTAGCTTTATGACTCAACAATGGCTACCTGAAACCGCCCAGCGAGCCCCATTCGTTTGTCTTATAATTTATATTATGTTAAATTGAATCTGCGAAAAGCCCGACATCGTTTGTCACCCTTTCTATTCACCCTCCCCTTCGCGCCTACACATTCTAAAAAAGCCCGACCAGACTGGTCGGGCTTTTTTTTACAAAACAGCAGCGAATACTGACAACAGACTGAATTACTTCTTGAGTGCCTGGAGACGAGCAGCCATTTTCTCCGAATCGGCATTGCGGCCCAACCGGAAATAAACCTTCTGCAAGGCACTGATAGTGCTCGGGTCATTGGGCTGAATCTCGAGCGCCTTTTCAAAATACGGCACCGAGGCCTCGAAGTATTTTTTACCTTGTGCCTCCAGGGGCTTGCCTTTGAGCTGATACGTTTTCAAGTCCATTTTGCTAGCCTTGGTATACAGCGTAGCAGCCTGGTTGAAATTGTAGATACCCATGTTGAACTGCGAATCGAAATTATTGGGGTCGAGTTCAATGGCTTTCTTGTAATCAGCCTGCGCCAGGTCAGTTTTGCCCTGTTTGTCATAAACCCCGGCTCGCACAGCGTACAGGTTGGAGTTGTTGGGGTCAGCCGCGATTGCCTTGCTGATTTTATCCAGGGCCCCGGCGCCGTTGCCGCCGCTCATGGCCACGTTCAGGTCTTCAATAAGGAAGGTCTTATTGTTGGGGTATGCCGCTAGGGCCTGCTGCAGCACCTTCTGCGCCTCAGCATCGTTCTTCTCCTGCCGGGCTATTTGCAACAATTGTGTATAAACCCCTACCGGCGCGGGCTTGGTTTTGTAGGCGTCCATCGCCAGCAACTGGTTATAGGCCGACTTGGCTCCGGCAAAATCCTGCTTAGCGGAGTAGGCATATGCCCCGTAAAGCACGGCAGATGTATCCTGCGGATTCATCTGCGAGGCGAGCTTGTAGCTGGCAATGGCCTTATCGTAGTCTTTGTCGTTGTAGCTCTTCACGCCCGCGTTGAAGGCTAGCCCATAGAGATTCTGCAGCCGGCCTGCCACCTGCTTGCCATATTCGCCGGTGGGCCCATCAAGCGCCAGCGCTTTCTGATACGACTCGGCCGCTTTCTGCAGCGGCTCGCCGGGCTGCATGTCTTTGGTGTATTTGCCAAATAGCGCCTGGGTGCTGGGGTCTACCAGCTGGTAATAGATTTCGCCACGCGTAAACCACGCTTTGGCTTTATCCTTTTCTTTGGTTTTATCGCTGGCAACGGCTTGGTTGATGCTTTCCAGCGCCTTATCCAGCTGGCCAGCTTTCTGGCTCAGGATGGCGTTGGTAATCGCCGAACTTTGCGCCAGAGCCGGCGTGGCCAGGCCTACGGTGCCCATTAGGACGGCCGTGGCGGCTAGCGTCAGAAGGTTTTTTTTCATTGGGAGGGGAAAGAAAAATGGTTGAGATGACAAAACTACACCCGCCCGGCAAACGGGATGCCAGCCGGGGTCTACGCTAGCCCCAACCAGGCGGTTTACTACAAAAGCCGGTTAAAGTCCTACGCGACCGGCCCGGCAATAGAAAAGGGCGACCCACCTGGGGGCCGCCCCGCTCCTATTTCTAGCCGAGCCCTACTCCTGCTCGTCGGCCTCGGCGTCTTCCTCGTCGGCGGCCAGGTCTGTGTCGTCGGCTACGTCGAGGTCGTCATCGGCAAGCGATGCCCCGGCGCCTGGTACTAACGCAGCGCCCCCCAGGGCTTCGGCCACCAGCGGCTCCAGCTCTTCGACCTCGGCGGCCGCTACTTTGGCTACCGATGAGATTTCGTCATTGGCCGCCACCTTAAACAGACGCACGCCCTGCGTAGCCCGGCCAATGGTGCGCAATTCACTCATGCTCAGCCGAATGGTGAGGCCCGAACGGTTGATTATCATCAAATCGTCGGCATCAGTCACGGCCTGGATGCTCACCAGCTTACCGGTTTTCTCAGTTATCTGCATGGCTTTCACACCCTTGCCGCCGCGGTTGGTGATGCGGTATTCTTCCAGCGCCGAACGCTTGCCGTAGCCATTGTCGCTCACCACGAGCAGCTCCTGGCTGGCATCGGCGATGCACACCATGCCCACTACTTTGTCGTCGGCATCTTCTTCGCTGAGCGAGATGCCACGCACCCCGGCGGCGGTGCGGCCCATCTGGCGCACTTTCTCTTCGGGGAAGCGCACGGCCCGGCCCGAGCGGGAAGCCAGAATAACCTGCGAATTGCCGGCCAGCAGCTGCACGTCGAGCAGCCGGTCGCCTTCGTTGATGGTGATGGCATTGATGCCGGCCGCCCGCGGACGCGAGTACGCTTCGAGCGGGGTCTTCTTCACCGTGCCCTGCTCGGTGCAGAACATGAGGAAGGTATTTTCCAAGTAGTCGGGCGAGCGCAGGTTGCGCACGTTGAGCACCGAGCGCACGGCGTCTTCCTTGGGCTTGTCGATGAGGTTTTGCAGCGGCGTGCCCTTGCTGGTCTTGGCGGTTTCGGGCACTTCGTAGGCCCGCAGCCAGAACATGCGGCCCTGCTCGGTGAAGATGAGCAGGTACTCGTGGGTGGTGGCCACAAACAGGTGCTCCGTGAAGTCGTCCTGCTTGGAGCCGGCGCCACGGGCACCTACCCCACCCCGCCCCTGCGTGCGGTACTCGTCGAGGCTGGTACGCTTGATGTAGCCTTCGCGGCTGATGGTAATGACCATCGCCTCGTCGGCAATCATGTCTTCCATCGAGAAGTCGCCGCCGGCGTGGTTGATGCTCGTGCGACGGGCATCACCGTAGCGGTCGCGCATCTCCAGCAGCTCACTCTTAATGAGGGCGCGCTGCTCGGCTTCTGAAGCCAGAATGGTATTCAGGCGGTCGATAAGGCGCATCAGGTCCTCATATTCGGCTACGAGCTTGTCGCGCTCCAAACCGGTGAGGCGCTGCAGGCGCATGTCCAGAATGGCGCGGGCCTGCACTTCGCTCAGGGCAAAGCGCTCGATGAGGCCTAGCCGGGCCACCTCGGGGTCGCGCGACTCGCGGATGAGCTTAATTACCTCGTCCAGGTGGTCGAGGGCGATGAGCAAGCCTTCCAGGATGTGGGCCCGCTTCTGGGCCTCGGCCAGCTCGAAGCGCGTGCGGCGCACGATTACTTCTTCGCGGTGCTCGACGAAGTACTTGATGAGGTCACGCAGGCCCAGCGTCATCGGGCGGCCCTTCACCAGGGCCACGTTGTTGACGCCAAACGACGACTGCAGCTGGGTGTACTTGAACAAGTTATTCAGAACCACCGTGTTCAGGGCGTCGCGCTTGAGCTCATACACGATGCGCATGCCGTCGCGGTCGCTTTCGTCGCGCAGGGCGGCAATGCCCTCAATCTTCTTGTCGTTGATGAGCGCGGCCGTTTTCTCAATCATCGAGGCCTTGTTCACCTGATAGGGAATCTCGGTCACGATAATCTGCTCCTTGCCGCTGGGCAGGGTTTCGAAGTGGTGCTTGGCCCGCATCACGATGCGGCCCCGGCCGGTTTCGAAGGCCTGCTTCACGCCCTCGTAGCCGTAGATAATGCCGCCCGTGGGGAAGTCGGGCGCCGTGATGTGCTCCATAAGCTCGGTCACGGTGATGTCCTCGTTGTCGAGGTACGCCACGATGCCGTTCACTACTTCAGTCAGGTTATGCGGGGCCATGTTGGTGGCCATGCCCACGGCAATGCCGCTGGTGCCGTTCACGAGCAGGTTCGGGAACTTGGCGGGCAGCACGCTGGGCTCTTCGAGCGAGTCGTCGAAGTTGGGCTGAAAGTCAACTGTATCCTTGTCGAGGTCCCCTAGCAGCTCATCCGACAAGCGCTTGAGGCGGGCCTCGGTGTAGCGCATGGCGGCCGGCGAGTCGCCGTCAATCGAGCCAAAGTTACCCTGGCCATCTACCAGCGGGTAGCGCAGGCTCCAGTCCTGAGCCATACGCACCATGGTGTCATACACCGAGCTGTCGCCGTGCGGGTGGTACTTACCCAGCACCTCGCCCACGATACGGGCCGACTTCTTGTGGCTTTTGGTGTACGACACCCCTAGCTCGCTCATGCCGTAGAGCACGCGCCGGTGCACCGGCTTGAGGCCGTCGCGCACGTCGGGCAGCGCCCGCGAGATGATAACCGACATCGAGTAGTCGATGTAGGCTCCGCGCATCTCGTCTTCGATGTTTATCGAAATGATTTTTTCGCCTTCGGCCATTCTGTTTGTGGCTGTTAGCTGACCGCGGCTGGCGGTCGGCTGTTGTTCAAGAAAAAGCGGCGGCCCGCCTACGCGTCCGGTTAGGAACACGCCCGGCAATACGCCTGCTTATATGCGTGCGCAATTTACGCCAAAAAAGCCACTTTTCCTAGCTTCTGCGCCACTTTGTGCAGCCGCTCGTCTACCCCCCGACAACTACCGCCGAGGCCACGCTAGCCCCCTCAAAAAGCTAAATCACCTAAAAAGGCCCTAGCGCCCAGTTTACTTCAGCGACTTGCTGTGGTCGCTCTTCTTGCGCTTGTTGTCGCCGTCGTGCTGGTTCTTATACCGCTCGCCGATGGCGGGGTACTGCATTTTCCAGATGGGCCGGGCGCGATACTTTACGCCGTTGTGGTAATGCGCTTTGCGGGCGTGGCAGGCATCGATGGGACACGTGCGGCAGCTGGCGAGCCCCAGTCCGGCCAGCAGCGTCAGCAAGAGGTAAAACCGGCTCCGGCCAGCAGGTAGTAGCGTGTCCTTCATCATGCGGTAAAGGTAGCGCCCGGTAGCTGGGCCGCATCTTCACTAGCCCACTCACGCAGAAACTGGGCCACAAACTGCTCCATGAAGCGGTGGCGCTCCTCGGCCAGCCGGCGAGCGGCGGGCGTGGTGAGGCGGTCCTTAAGATGCAGCAGCTTCTCGTAGAAGTGGTTAAGGGTGGGCGCGGTACTTTGCTTATACTGCTCAAAATCGGCGTGCGACACGGGCGGCGTGGCCGGGTCGTGCATCGGGCGGCCCTTGTGGCCCCCGTAGGCAAAGGCTCGGCCTATGCCAATAGCGCCTATGGCATCGAGGCGGTCGGCATCCTGCACCACGGCGGCTTCGGGGCTGCTGACGGGCGTTTCGACCCCTAGCCCTTTAAAGCTCACTTCGCGAATAACCTGCTCGACGCGGGCAATGGTAGCCTCGGGCACGTGCTGGCTGGCCAGCCAGGCGCGGGCGGCGCGGGGGCCGGCCTCGTAGTCGCCGCCGTGGAACTTCCAGTCGGCAATGTCATGCAGCAACGCCGCCAGCTCAGCTACTTCGAGGTCGGTGCCGGGCGTTTGGGCGGCCAGCGCCCGCGCCACCTGCCACACCCGCCGGATGTGCGGCCAGTCATGACCCGAGCCCTCAGCTTGAAATTTTTCTTCGATAAAAGCGGCCGTAGCGGCAATAACTGCAGACATAAGAAAACAAGAATTCCCACAAATATGCAGCTGCCGGCTCTAGCTTGCGGGCTGAATTCCCTCCCGACTTCCCCACGGGCCGGCTCGCCCCGCCCCTGCTCTATGGAAAAAATTGCCATGATTGGCGGCGGCTCCTGGGCCACCGCGCTAACTAAAATCCTCTCCGAAAACGGCGCCCGCGTCGATTGGTGGCTGCGCTCGAAAGACGACGTGCAGCACCTGATGCGCACCGGCCACAACCCGCGCTACCTCTCCTCGGTGCTCTTCGACCGCAACCTGGTCTACCCCACCACCGACCTTAGCGATGCCGTGCTGGAAGCCGATTGGCTGGTGTTGGCCGTGCCGGCGGCCTTCGTGCAGCCCGTGCTCGACAAGCTGGGCCGCGACGCCCTGCGCCACAAAAGCGGTGTGGTGTCGGCCATTAAAGGCATGATTCCGGGCAAGAACGTGCTGGTGACGGACTACGTGCAGGAGCGCTTCCGGCTGCCCGCCGCCCAGCTAGGGGTCATTGCCGGGCCCTGCCACGCCGAAGAGGTAGCCCTCGAAAAACAGAGCTACCTCACCATCGGCTCGCCCGACGTGAGCGGGCTAGGCCTCGCTTTCTGCCAGCTGCTGCGCAACCGCTACGTGAGCGCCCACCCGGCGGCCGACCTCGACGGCATCGAGTACTGCGCCGTAATGAAAAACATCATCGCCCTCACCGGCGGCATTGCCCACGGCCTGGGTTACGGCGATAACTTCCTGGCCGTGCTGGTGAGCAACGCGGTGCAGGAAATCCGGCGCTTCTTGCAGGCCATCTCGCCCCAGCCGCGCGACCTCTCCGCCTCGGCCTACCTCGGCGACTTGCTCGTGACGGCCTATTCGCAGTTTTCGCGCAACCGCACCTTTGGCAGCATGGTGGGCCGCGGCTACTCCGTGAAGTCGGCCCAGCTGGAGATGAATATGATTGCCGAGGGATATTATGCCGTGAAAAGCATTCACGAGCTCAACCGCCAGCTTAAGGTGAATATGCCCATCACCACAGCAGCATATAATATTATCTATGAGCGTATTGCCCCAGCTGTGGAGCTGGAAATACTAAAGGAGAAGCTGCGGTAGCATACGTTCGCCTGTCATCACTTACTTCAATTGAGCACTATATGGGCGCTTGGGAAAACCGAAACTTTGAAAATGACCACGCCATGGATTTTGTCGGTGACTTTACCGATAACCCATCGTTAGCCATGATAGAAGGCGCCTTATCCACCGTGGTGGAGTTGGGTGCAGAAGAAGAGTATATTGAAGCCGATGAGGCTAGTGTAGCCTTAGCAGCCACTACTAACTCCTATTCATGCTACTGATACCCTTCAAAAGCTAGCACGGAAGGCTGTAAGGTATATTAATGAAAGAATCAGAACTGCAAGAGCTATGGGCTGAAGCTAACGATGCTACCGAATGGCAGGCTATTCAAACCCGCTTGCAGTAGTAGTAACCAACCACAGACCCAACCCGTTATATTTTTATCAGTTACCAAGAAAATAAGGGGCCGGGCACTCAGCTCCTTGCCAACTATCTGAGTAAACATTTGATAACTAGCGTATCTATAACTTTAGCTACCCCACCTGCAATCGAAGGTCAGTGCAGCTACATCCCAACCATGCCGCCGTTCTGATTGCATTAGTTGCAAAACCCCGCCTCATAAACCCCGACTGTTATCGCAGCCGGGTTTCTCTTTTTTAAGGGGTACCGAGCCAAGAGGCTTACCAACGAACGCGCCAACGGCAGAGCAAACCCAGCCGTTGGCGCGGCCCGCTGTGGTTGCACTTACCTAAAAGAGCCGTGGTGTTTCAATTAAAAATATATATTACATATATTATTTTTATCAGCAGTTTCGAATCAAATTTCATTTATCTCTACCTCTTTCGTGACGCCAGCAGCTTAAGCTGGTGGTTTTTTATGAGAACGAGGTACTCTCAGTGGGCTGATATGCAACGATACTTTACCCACACTAAATTTTTCAGATACGCAAACAAGCCACTCACATAGTATGAGCAAACAATGAAAACATTATATAATTCGAATAATTTAATTTGTATAATACATAAATTATCATTTACAATTATTGATTATCAAACCTTTAGTTAAAAAAATCTTATTTATGGAACAAAAAAGCAGATTCGAAAACATAAACCATCCAATAATTACTTTGACTTAGATTATACACAACTACCAATTATTCCTCTACCTTTGGTCCATCATTCACCCTTTTCTCTTTCTTTATGAAGACAATTGCCACCCTCCGCGTCCATGCAGTCGCTGCTTTGGCGCTCGCCACCCTCAGCCTCTCGAGCTGCCAGCGCTCGAACGACCCTACGCCTAGTCTCAGCCAGGCAGTATCAAACAATGCTGGCGTAGTTTCTCCGGTACCTTGCCAGTCCTTCAACTACAATGCGGATGCTAATGGTACTGTCGGGGCGTATATTCAGGATGGTACCCGCACCGTACCTATTTCGGGAGACTTGACGGGTGTTGGGCGCGATCTAATCATGACCCAGACTAAATACATGATAACTCCTTCGGGCAAAGAGCAATCGGTATGGGAAGGTATAGACACCGATACTCCACCCGCCCAGAAATCGGTAGTGGAAGGCACGGCCTACTCCGAATGCGGCAAGGGGTATGCGACCAAGGGCGTGCGCTGGCCTGATGGCCGGGTGACGCTGTCACTTACTACTGATGTGAGCGTACTCCCGCACTCTATTTAAGCATGTTACATTGACGAATTGCTTAGTGTAAATCGTGGTCCGTTGCCTTATAGGCAGCTGACTAAATCGTAGATAGAGCCCAGTAGTTGGATTAGTAGCTCCTAAATGGTGCTACAATCCGACTACTGGGCTCTATCTCATTATAAATGCCGAGGGCGCGATTGATTGACCTGCAAAGCCAACCGTATATTGTGGCGCTTGCCCTATCGCTCCAATATGTTATCCTGGCTTCCACTAGCCCTGCTCACGGCCCTGTGTCTGGCCGGCTACAACTTTTTTATCAAGCTGGCCGCCGCACACCTGCCGCCGGCCGTGGGT
Organism: Hymenobacter sp. BT559; assembly: GCF_017571525.1. GTDB lineage: Bacteria > Bacteroidota > Bacteroidia > Cytophagales > Hymenobacteraceae > Hymenobacter > Hymenobacter ginsengisoli. Next base: position 142,050 of record NZ_JAGETY010000003.1, read on the forward strand.
GCGGTGGTGCTGCAAGTGGTAGCGGCCGGACTGGGTGCGGCGTGGCTGGTGCGCCTCAAGCTGCTGGGGCAGCCGCTGGCCGTGAGTGGCCGTGGGCTGGGGCTGGCGGCCCTGGCCGGGCTGAGTGTGGGGCTGGCCGAGATTCTGACGTTTGTGGTATTTAAGCGCGGGGTACCGGCCTCCACGGGCACCCCGGTTATTGTGGGCGGCTCGGTGCTGCTGGCAGCGGTGCTGGGGCTGGTGGTGCTGCGCGAAGGCCTCACACTGGCCCAAGCCAGCGGGCTGGGGCTGATTGTGGCGGGCATCGTACTGCTAGCCCGGGGCTAGGTGTCAATCCTTAATTACATGTTCTGTAGGCGACACGGGTACCACAAGAACGCCCGCGCTGCGGTAGCGGGCAGGTCGCCGAGCGGCTGCCTCATATTGACCAGGCTTCAATACTTCTACTTCACCGGCTGCGCCGGGGCTCGCGGTCAGTGCATCATACGGCACTACTAACGGCAGCGGGCGCTGGCCCGCGCTCAGCGCGTAATGGTGCCAGCACAACGCGTAGGCGCGCGGCTCGACCCAGATGCGGCGCAGCGGCTGGCTCCGCAACCAAGCGTAGACTTGACGCAACTCCTGCTGCTGCCGGGTCAGTTGCTGGATAATGGTCTGCTCGCGATGCAGCCGGTAGCCACCATAGGCTCCCAGCACCACCAGCAGGACCAGCAGCCGTAGCTTGTATATCAGTGCACCGACGCTTTTCACTACGCCTGGCCCACTAGTCCAAGCGGCCTGCCCTAGTATGGCGACAAGCAGAAAAAACGCCAGCAGCACCAGCAGCAGCGTGCGGGCCGGCGGGTACACGCGCTGCCCAAGCACCACTGGTAGCCACAGCCCCACTTGCAGCCACAGCACCCAGCCCAGTCGGCGCGTGGGCTGGGGCACGCGGCCCCAGCACAACGCCACCGGGGCTAGCCACAGCACCAAGCAGTAAACGGCGGCGCTCAGCCCACGCTGGCCCAGTAACTCGGTGGCGGTGCCAACCAGCCAAGGCCCAATGCCAAACTGGAACTCCGGCCATTCGTGGCGCGCCACGTACGGGTTGGCCAGCAGCGCCGCCCACCCCGACACCGCTTCCACCGGCGCGTAAAGCACGGTGCTTACCAAGGCCACGCCCAACGTGGCCAGTGCTAGCTGCCTCAGCTTGATGCACCGCACCCGAGCCGGGGCCCGGGCAGCCTGCAGCAGCAAAGCGACTCCTAGCCCCAATAGGGCATACAGATGCGTAGGCACAGCATACAGCCCCAGCACCCCGCTCAGGCCAAACACCGCCCAGGCCAGCTGCCGGGTGGTCCGCCGCGTGCCCGGCCGCAGCAATTCGGCCGTGGCAAAGAGGCCGCCTAGCGCTGCCACCATCGCCCAGGCATAGCCGCGCCCGGCCACGGCGTAGTACACGCCCAGCGGCGAAAGCCAATACAGCCCCAGCCCGAGCGTGGCCACCCCAAAGCGCAGGTAGCGCAGCATCAGCGCATACACTATCGGCAGTGTGAGCACCCCTGATAGGGTGGGCAGCAGCCGCAGGGCCAACGTCGGCGAGGCGCCGGGCAGCAGCCCGTGCACCAGGCCCACGAGCAGGTTGGCCAGGATATGGTTGTTGGGAAAGGAATAATAGCTGGCCGTGACCGCCGCGCCCGGCAGCACGAAGTAGTCATACGAAGCTATTTCGTCGAGGCTCAAGGGGTAATAGCCCGCGTAGTAGAACCGGGCCAGCACCACCACCGCCAGCAGCGTGGCCGCCAGTGCCCGCTCGGCCGGGTCCAGCTGCCACACCGGCCGCCACAGCGCCTCCCACCAGTGGCGGACCCGCTTGCCCAACTGCAAGGCCACGGCTACCGCCAAGGACTGCCGCCCCCTTCCAGACCACCACAACCCGGCCAGCGCCAACAGCAGCGCGATAGACAGGGCTAGGCGCAGCTGTTGGTAGCGCCCGGGCGTGAGGGCGGCGGGCACTACGTCGCGGTGCAGGCCGAAGAATATTCCTCCTAAGCGGGGGTGCCTTACCTGCTGGGCCAAGCTGGCATAGCCACGTAGCCCCACCAGCAGGGTCAGCCCGCCCGCCGCCCCGAGCAGCAGGAAGCAGTGAAATCGAAGTAGAAAGCGCATGGAGGTTGGGGGCGGCTAAGCTGGCCATTAATTTACTGCACCACGAAAATATCGGCAGCTCCGTGGAAAGCCGGCACCCCGCGCACGGGTGGGCCACCGGGTACCTGCCGGACACCAGGCGGACTTACTACGTAGCGGTAGCGCACCCCGGGCCGGGGGCGGCTGTCGATAACCCATGGCTGGCTCCGAAACTCGGTGTGCGCAAAAAAACACAGGATAAATTGTGGCAGGGGCTCGGGCGCCAGCACGGGCCCCACGGGCTGCGTAGCCAGCCAGGCCATGGGCTGGCGCAGCATCTGCCAAAACTGCTTCTGTTCCGCATTGTGACGCTCCACCAGGTAAAGCTGGCTGGCCGTAAAAACCAGCCCGCCCCCTACCAGCAGTGCGCGTAGCGCACGGGCTCTACCACGCGACTGCGCCACCCGCAGCACCCAATCGGCCAGCAAGGCCACGAGCACGCACGCCGGCAAGGCCTTGTAAAAGAGCGTCCGCTCGGGGGCCGCCACCCGCTGCACCAGCAGCAGCACATAGGGGGTGGTGATAAACCAAACGCTGAGAGGCACCAACAGCTGCCCCAGCTGGGCTTGGTCACGCGGCAGCAACCCTGCTTGTGCCCGCCGCCACCAGGCGCCCGTGCCGAGCAACACGGCCAGCAGGGGCAGCACCCCTAGCCAACGGTGCCCGCTGAGCCAACCCTCATTCAGCCACAGGTACACCGGCAACTGCCGCCAAAAGGCCCCGGTGGCCAGCGGCAGTACATAGTTATTATGAAATAGCAGCCCGGGGCCCGACACCAGCAGCAGCGGCGCGTAGAGAAGCCCCGCGCCCAGCAGTGTCAGCCCGCCCAGGGCCACGGCCGCAACCAACAGCGGCCACGCCCGCCGCCGCAGGGCCACCAACCCCAGCCAGCCGTAGGCCGAAAACAGAAAATATCCGTGGGTGGGCACCGTGTATAAGCCCAACACCCCGCTCAGCCCCAGCCCCAGCCAGGCGGCGCGCACCCGCGGGGCTCGCCCGGCAGCCTGCGCCGTGAGCTCCAGCACCGCAAAGAAACCTACGGCCCCCAACCCGAGCAGCAACCAGTAGCCCCGGCCCGAAGCGGCATGAAAAAGACTCAGCTGCAGCACGCTGAATAAGCTCACGGCCAGCACAGCTACCCGAAAGCTGCTGCGCCGCAGCAGCGTCAGAAACCATAGTACCGTGGCGGCCGTGCTGGTAAGCATCACGGGCAGACGCATGCTCCACCAAAAACCGGGGTGAAGCTGATAAAACAACCAGTTGAGTGTATTGCTGCCGATGTGGTTATTGGGCATGGGATAGGCCGCGCTCACCACCAGCAGGCGCGCCCGTACAAACACCTCGTAGGAAACCCCATCGTCGGCCGGGATGATGACCGTACTATAATAGAGCCGCAGGGCCGTGAGAGCTAGCAGCAACCCGCCTGCCCAGCACCGCTGCCGGCGCGCCAACCCGCGCCAGCCGGCCGCCAGCCCCCGGGCGCTACTGGCTATTTCTTGGCCTAGCCGGCGCAACTGCTCCCGGCCTGCCAGCGCCAAGCCCAGGCCAGTGGCTAGGCCAAGCGCCGCCAGCGCCAGCCCAGCCAGCGCCCCCCGCAGCGCCGCAAACTCGGCGGCGGTATACGCACGGGGCTCCCAGGCATAAAACGTGCGCAAGGCCGCCGCCTCGGGCCAGCTGGCCGAGTAAAGTACCAGCGCCGCATAGGCCGCACAGCTCCCCACAATTCCTACCCCGCACACAGCATAGAAGATGACCGGCAAACTTGCTGTCCCATCCCGGCGGGGCGGGCTTTCCCACAGTTGCTTCATCACCGCGCTATAGTTGCCTCAGGGCCCGCAGCGCCGCCCATACGCGGTGGGTGGGTAGCCCCATTACATTGAAATACGACCCCTCGAGCCGCTCAATAGCCACCAGCCCCAGCCAGTCTTGGGCACCGTAGGCACCGGCCTTGTCCAGGGGCTGGTACCGCTCCACATAAAAGGCAATCTCCTCGGTGCTTAGCGGGCCGAAGTGCACGGTCGTTTCGTCAGCAAACACCATCGGTGGGCGGCCGTCGCCGGACAGCAGGCATACGCCCGTGTACACCTGGTGCGCGCGGCCCTGCAAGCGCCCGAGCATAGCGCGGGCCTCCTCGGCATCGGCAGGTTTGTTGAGCACCTCATCGCCCAGGCAGACAATGGTATCGGCCGTGAGAAGCAGCTCGTCGGGGGCCAGGTCGGCGCGGTAGGCCTCGGCCTTATGGCGAGCCAGATACTCGGCCACCGCGGCGCGGCGCAGCGTAGGCGGAAAGCTTTCGTCGACCTCACGTAGCCGGATTTCGTAGGCCAGCCCCAAGTCGGTGAGCAACTGGCGACGCCGGGGCGAGCCGGAGGCAAGAAGGAGTTTCATGCGGTAAGTAAGCTAAAAGAACGAGTAGTGCGCTAGCGGGTAAAAATTGAATCGGCCGCCCCAACTGCCGCACTGGGCCGGGCCGCACCAAGCCCGCGGTAGCGGAAAATGCGGACCTGGCCGAGCCGGTGCACCAGCCTGCCCGCCCCGGCGGGGGCCAGACTATCTCCTCGCGCTAGGATATAGGCATATGCTACGCCGGGCCGCGGGTAGCGGTCGGCCAGCCACTGCTGGGCGGGGGCCTGGGTATGGGCTTCAAAGCGCAGCCAAAACCACAGAAAGCGGTTGGCAATCAGGATGGGCTGGTGGGGAGCCTGCCGGACCAGCCACTGATACGTTGCCTCATAGTCGGCATTGGCCCGGTGCAGCCGCCGGCCCCCAAGCACCTGGCTAGCCACCTGGTAGGCGCCATACGGCACCAACGCCAGCCCTAATAGCCAGCGCCACTGCGCCCGCCGCACGGGCCACACCGCCAAGGCCAGCGCCACTAGCACAAAGAAAAACCATGCCTTATAAAACAGCGTTCGCTCGGGGGGAAGTACGCGCTGCACCACCATGGGCACATAGGGCCACAGCATAAACCAGAGCGCCGGCCACCCTACCTCGCGCACCAGCCGAGCCTGGGTTGGTGCCAGCCTCCCCCGCCAGCTCGCCAGCACCAGCATGCCAAACAGGCCCAGCCCCAGCCCCACGAGTAGGCCGCCCAGCTGGCGCTGCCCCGCCAGCCACCCCTCCACAAACCACGCGTGGGCCGGCAGCTGCGCCCAAAAGCTGGCGCCAGGTAGCGCCCGCACGTAGGGGTTAGCCAGCAGGGCCGCCCTGCCCGATACCAGCAGCAGGGGGCTGTATAAAGCTATCGTTGCCAGCCCGGCTACCGCCCCCATTGTAGCTAGCCGCGCCAGCTGCCGCCAGTGATGCCGCTGCAAAGCCTGGCCCACCAACCACATAAACGCCGCGGTCACTACATAGGCAAAGGTCGGCACGGCGTAGCACCCTAGTATACTGGCGCCGACCAGGCCCGCCCAGGCCAAGCGCCTGCCCGGCTCAAGCGACTCCTCCAGCAGGGCCAGCAAGGCTAGAAATACCATGGCCGCCAGCAGGGCCCCCAGCCAGTAGCCACGCCCGACCGCCGCGTGGTATAGGCTCAACTGCGTCCAGCCCATGGCGCCTGCTGCCAGCTGGGCAGGCCAGTAGCCCAGGCGGCGCAGTAGCCCCCAAAACATGAGCACAGTGCCTAGGGTGCTGGCCAGTAACACCGGTAGACGCATGGCCCACCAAAAACCCGGATGCACCTGGTAGAATGCCCAGGCAATGGCATTGGACAGTACGTGGTTGTTAGGCACCGGGTAGTAGGCGCTCACAGCCAGCAGCCCGTGCCGCACAAAATACTCAAACGAACCGCCATCATCTGCCCAGGGCAGCGTCAGGCTTAGGTACACCCGGACGGCCGTGAGAACCACTAAGTGCACCAGCAGCAGCCACCGCTGGCGGCGCGAGAGCCCGCGCCAGCGGTGGGCCACCCCAGCCCTCAGGCGCCACCCCTCCGCCAGGGTAGCCTCCAGTTCGGCCCGGCCGGCCAGGGTAGCGGGCCCCAGCCCCACCCAAGCCAATGTCAGCAGCGCAGCCAAGACGGCTAGCCCCCCCCCCGTATACTGCCAGGCCGCAAGCCCTAAAGCTGGCAGATGCCAGCCTTCGTAGGGGTAAATTGCCTCCAGCGCCTGGGCCTCGGCCCAGCTGGACGTGCCCAGCACCAGGGCGGCGTAGCCGGCCGCCAGCGCCAGGCTGCCTAGGGCCAGCAGCAACAAAAAGCGGCGGGGCACCTCCCCGCCGACTACGGCATCCATCTTTAACACAAGAACCTAAGTATTTTTATATTTTAGGGTAGTAGCTCCGTGAAATAGCCGTTAAACAACGCATTGGCGTCATCTTCTTTCAGGCTCGAAAACAGTAGGCCGGCGAGGGTCTTGGGGTAAAAAAACGTGGACTTGGCCGGCATCACGGCGCCCGAGTGGCACACGGCCTCTACCTGGGCCATGGTTACCTCGTTGGTGAGCAGCGCGGCGCGGGCCTCGCCGCGGTCTACGCGCTGCAGGCATTCGGCCAGGCCCCGCACGTAGGCCACACCGGGCCAGTTGCGCTGCGCCTCGGGGCCCACGATACCGAGTACCTTTTCGAGCACGAAGAAGTGCAGCACCGTCAGGTCCAGGTCTTTCACCTCGGGCGTGGTATCCCAGTCGAGCTGGGCGTGTACCTCGGGGCGCAGACGCAGCTTGTAGGCGCCACCGGGCAAATACAGCCCAAAGGCCCAGCGCTTACCAGCCATGAGCTCGGGCAGGTCCTGGGCCTCGGCTTGGGGCAGCACCGTGAAATACGGGGCTAGCCGGGCCAGAAACTCGGCCTCGGTGAGGCCGCCGGGCAGCTCCAGCAGCAGGCGGTGGGTGGGCAAAATGCGCACATCATCACTGGCCGCGTTGGTGAGGTACATGAGGTGGTAATTCCAGGGCTCGCGGCCGGTGCTGCCACCCGGCCCGGCGGCCAGCTCGCGGGCCTGGCGGTAGGCCAGCGAGCCTTCGTAGCGGTGATGCCCGTCGGCCAGTATCACTTGCCGGCCCGCCAGCACTTGCTGAAAGCGCCGGATAAGCTGCGCGTCCTGAATCACGGCCAGCACATCGCGGGCGCCCTGGTAATCTTCCTCGGTCTGGCACAATGGGTCTTCGATGGCCGCATCCATGAGGGCTTCCAGCTCAAAATCCTCGTCGCGGTACAGCCCGTGGGTGGCGCTGGTTTGAAACTGCAATTCGGCCAGCAGCTCGGCGCGGTCATTGACGGCGGCGGGCAGCGTGTTTTCGTGGCGGAGCACCACCTGCTCGGCCCAGTCGTAGGCCCGGATGTGGCACATAAAGCCCTTGCGGCAGCGCTCGCGCCCCGGCTCGCCGGGCACCCGGAAGTACTGATAATAGACGTAGATGCCCGGCAGGCCGTCTTCGCGCAGCACGCCCTCGGCCTGCCACTGCGCCAGGCGGCGGGCGGCGGCCGCAGCCGGGGCTAGCCCCTCTTCAGGGCGCGGCACCGAGAGGTGAATGGAATTGAGCGGATTCTGGTACAGCGCCTCGCGCTGGCGCGGGCTCACCACGTCGAACAGCGGCGACACCACGGCGTCGATATCGGTGCTCAGGGCCGGATTGTAGCGCCAGCCGCGCACGGGTTGAATTTCAGCCAAAACAAATAAGAGAGAACAGTGAATAGTGAGCAGTGAGCAGTTATCGGGAGCCACCAAACAAACCTGTTCACTGCTCACTATTCACTGCTCACTACTTCCTCACGGGGCTAGCCGGCTGATTTTCCAGCCCTGGCCCTCGCGCTCGTACACCAGGCGGTCGTGCAGGCGGCTGGGGCGGCCCTGCCAGAACTCTACGCGCTGCGGGCGCAGCACATAGCCGCCCCAGTGCGGCGGCCGGGGCAAAGGGTTCTGGCCCTCGAAGCGAGCTTCAATATCGTGCTCGCGGCCTTCCAGCTCCTCGCGGCTGCCTATCACCGCGCTCTGGGGCGAAGCCCAGGCACCCACCTGCGAGCCGCGCGGCCGGCTCTGAAAATACTCAGTCGAAACGCCTTCCGGGGCTTTTTCCACTAGCCCCTCTACCCGCACCTGGCGCTCGAGGCCCGGCCAGAAGAAGTTGAGCGCGGCGCGCGGCTGACTGGCCAGCTCGTGGCCCTTGCGCGAGTCGTAGTTGGTGAAAAACAGAAAGCCCGCGTCGTCGGGAAGGCCCTTGAGCAGCACCACGCGCTGGCTGGGCTGCCCGGTGGCCGCGTCGACAGTGGCTAGGGTAAGGGCAGCGGGCTCGGGCAGCTGGGCCGCCACGGCCTCGTCGAGCCACTGCCGAAACTGGGCTACGGCATCGGGCCGCACGTCGGTTTCGAGCAGGGTGCGCTGGGCGTAGGTCTGGCGCAGGTCGGCGAGTTCGGCGTCGGTCATGCTGAAAGGGTAAATTTTTAAGGTTGAATGTTGACTTACTGGCAACCTGCTTGCTGCGCGGCTCGGTTGGGCAAAGGTAAGGGCCACAACCGGGGCTAGCCGGGCACTATCTAACCCAGGCGTGCGTACATTAGGTACTTATGAAGCCCGGTACCTTTCTTATCTCGCAGCCCTTTCTGGGCGACCCTAATTTCGAGCGCAGCGTCGTACTGCTGTGCCGCCACCGCCCCGAGGAGGGCGCCTTTGGCCTGGTGCTGACCAGGCGCACGGAAACTTTGCTCGGCGACGTGCTTGAGCTGCCGCCTGGCCCCGCCACTGAGCTGCCCCTCTACGAAGGCGGCCCGGTGCAGCTCGATACGCTTCATTTTGTGCACCGCTACGCCTCGCTGCCCGGCGCTACCGCACTGGGCGAAGATGCGTATTGGGGCGGCGACTTCGACTTACTTATCACCCTCATAAACAGCGGTATTATCCTACCCGATGATGTACGTTGCTTTGTAGGCTATTCGGGCTGGTCGGCGGGGCAGCTTGAGGCCGAAATTGAGCGCGGCTCCTGGATTCGGCAGCCCGCTAGTGCCGGGAAAGTATTTACTTTGAAGTCTGATGCGTTCTGGCAAGGCATTTTGCGCGAAAAAGGCGGCCGCTTCCGCGCCCTGTCCAACTACCCGCTCGACCCGCGCCTAAATTAATTTTTCTTACTGCCCTCCGTTCCGGCGTTCCACAGCCCCCGTTTTTCCGGCCCCGGCCGGCCGCCGGCTTTTCGTTTTGCTTTATGCTGCCCGAAGAAAACCCCACCCCTGACCAACATACGTCCGCCGCTGGTGCGCCTGACCCCGCCGACCGGATGAGCGTGCTCGAAGCCCGCCTGGCCGAAATCCGCGCCAAGCAAGGCGCCTCCGATGCTGCCGCGCCTACCACGCCCAGCCCCGAGGCTAGCCCGGCCCTGCCCACCGAAAGCGAAACCCCGGCCGAAGCGGCCGTGCCCCCGGGCGGCGGCGAAACCCAGGTCGAGCCCGACCCGCTGCGCTCGGAGCCCGGCCTGGCTGAGGAGCTGGGCACTGCGCCGGCCGCTGGCTCACCCGAAGCCGCCGCGGCGGCTGAGTCGGCTCAGCACGTGCCGGCCGAGGTAGCCAGCGAGCACCTCTCGGCTCCGCAGGCCCGCGCCGTGGCCCACTACGGCGAGGCCATGGCCCCCGAAGCCGAAACGCCGGCTAACCCCGCCGCAGCGCCCGAAGAAGCTGCCCCCGTGCAGCCGCTGGCCCAGGCGCAGGATATCGAGAATGCACCCGAAGGCGTGGCTACGCTGCCCACTTCGGCCACCGATAGCGCGGCCGAGGCCCACCAGGCCGAGCTCGAGCATCAGCACGAAGCCGCCGGCGATGCCAGCCACGACGAGTCCGACGACTACGTGCCCGAAACACCGGCCCCCGACTTTGCTGAGCTTGACCTCGAAAGCCAGGCTAGCCACCTCATCGGGCTGCTGCGCCGCCCCGATGCCCGCCGCAACCGCCAGCAGATTTTCGAGCTCAACCGCCAGTACGAAGCCAACGTGGCCGCCGCCCGCGCTGCCTCGCGCCAGAAGCTGGCCGAAGACGCCAACGCGCCCCAGGAGTTTAGCTTCCAGCCCCCGGCCAGCCAGGCCGAGCTCAACAAAGCCCTCCAGGAATTCCGCGAAGGCCGCGCCCGCGACGCCAAAGCCGAGGACCAGAGCCGCGCCCAGAACCTGACCCGCAAGCAGGAGTTGCTGGCGCAGCTGCGCCAGCTCGTGGAAAGCGCCGAAACCAAAGACAGCTCGCAGAAGCTCAAGCAGCTGCAGGCCGATTGGAAGGCTACCGGCCCCGTGCCCCAGACCGACAGCCAGGAAACCTGGAACACCTACCACGGCCTGCTCGACCGCTACTACGCCAACCAGGGCCGCTTCTACGAGCTGAAGGAGCTTGACCGCCGCCGCAACCAAGAGGCTAAAGAGGCCCTAGTGGCCCGCGCCGAAGCCCTGAAAGATGCCCCCGGCATCAACAAGGCCCTCGACGAGCTCAAGAAGCTGCACGACGACTGGAAGCACATTGGCCCGGTGCCCGGCGAGCAGCGCGAGCCCCTGTGGCAGCGCTTCCTGGCCGCCTCAGAGGCCGTGCACCTGCGCCGCAAGGAGTTTGTGGATGTGCGCACGGCGCAGGAAAAGGAAAACCTGACCGCAAAGCAGGCCCTACTGGCCCGTGTGCTGCCCTTCGCCGACTTCGCCACCGAGCGCGTCAACGAGTGGCGCTCGCGCACCGACGAGCTCCAGGAAATCAAGAAGGAGTGGGAAGCGACCGGCCCGGTGCCCCGCGCCCAGGCCGACCAGCTCAACAAGCAGTACTGGAACGCCTACAAAGCCTTCTTTAACCACAAAAACGAGTTTTTCAAGAGCCTCGACTCAGAGAAAAACACCAACCTGCAAGCCAAGTACGCCCTCATCGAGCAAGCCGAAGCGGCCCAGCAAAACCCTGACTTCGAAGAGGCCCGCGCCGTTATCATTCGGGTGCAGAAGGAGTGGAAGGACATCGGCCGCGTGCCCGAGAAGCAGGCTGATAAAATCTGGAAGCGCTTCCGCGCCGCCTGCGACGGCGTGTTTGACCGCCCCAAGCAGGAAACCCGCCAGCGCGAGGAGCGCCAGTCGGCAGCCAGCGCCGAGCAGGTTGCCCGTTTGGATAAACTGGCCCAACAAGTGGCCAGCCTCACGCCTGCCGAGCCTGGCACGCTGGAAGGTTTCCGGGCCCTAGCCACTGATTGGCAAGAGCTTGACGCTGCAGGCGCAGGCACTTCTGACCGTGTAGAGGAGCAGTTTCTTACTCTTATGGGTAAATACCTGGACCAAGTGGGTGGTATCACGCCGACTGACCGCGAGGATTTGCTTTTCCAATTGGAGATAGCTCGCCTTAAGGCTCGCCCGCAGGCGCAGCAGGCTTTCACGCGCAAGGAGAACGGCCTGCGCCGCGAAATTCAAGAGCTCGAAAACGACGTGGCCACGCTGCAAACCAACCTCGACTTCTTCGCCCGCTCGAAAAACGCCGACCAGCTGCGCCAGGAGTATCAGGGCCGCATGGCCGAAGCGCGCCAGCGCATCGAAAAACTCAAGAAACAGCTAAAGCAGCTGCGCAGCTAATCGCTTGAGTACCTTTGCTAAAACGGCCGCGCTCGTCCGCGCGGCCGTTTTTTATTGCCCGCTGGCTTGACCGCTAGCCCATTGTGTCTTACTTTTGCCCCACGATTAAGCCTCCATAGCTCAGTTGGTAGAGCTTCTGACTTGTAATCAGAGGGTCGTTGGTTCGAGTCCGACTGGGGGCTCTTTTTCGAAAAACGCCGTTGTAACTCAAGTAGTTGCACCGGCGTTTTTGTTGGTGTATAGGGCAAGTCAGAAAATAGAGGCCCGAACCGCTGAAACGGCCGGGCTTTTAGCATGCGGGCTTCTGGTGTACCCTGCTACTTGGCCCGATAGCTTGAACGAGGAGCGCTGAGAAATTACCAGGCCTTAAGTTTTCCCCCCTGCTTCACCATTTTACCGTACAAGCAGGCGACCAAGCCCTCTTTTAGGGCCGGCTTTCCCCCATGCGCATTATACTGCTTTTTGCTTCCTTGCTTACCCTAGCCGCCGGTACGGCCGTGTCTCAGGTGCGCCGCCCGACAACATCGCCCACGGTGCCGCAGTCGGGCAGCCTCTCCGATACGGGCCAGCCCGGCACTACCCTGCCGGCACCCTCGGTACCTGCTTACCCCCGGGGCTACACCGACAAGCACCTGGGCGGTACTACCACAGGCACTTTTCCAAATGGAGTACCCGTGCGCAACCTCGACAATGGCACGGGGCGCAACGACCAGCCCCGCGCCAACCAGGCCCAACCCGGCGCGCAGCCTACGCGCAGCATTTTTCGTGGCCGCCAGCGGCGCAGTTAAAGGAGTCAACGCTTGTGAAAACGCACATGCCAGGTGGGCCCTCGTGCTAGCCAGCTTTTGCTAATAAGCGGCCTGTACCTTCGCTTTACAACTGCCCGCAACTGACAATGCCGCTGAGCCACGCTGCTATATTGTTGCCGACCGCCGTCACGGGCACTCCCCAGTCACTTAACAGCCGCGCCAAGCTCAGGCCAAACAGCCAGTCGAGCCCCTGCCAGCGCCCAAACAGCCCCCGCCAGCCGTGGTAATGCCCATGGCCACGCCCGGCGCGGCCGCGGCCAACGCCTGCAGGCAACGCTCAGTAGTTGTCGCCTCCTTGCGGGCCGCCACTAGAATGCTCACCCACGGGGAATGCGTGAAGCGTTGGCGCGGCAGGGCCACAGCAGACCCAGCAGCATAAGGCCATACAGCCCGAAAAAATTACCAGCTTACGCGGAGGCGTTCGTCCATTGTTTTAGCCGATGCCTACGTGTATTTACACGCCCAGCGGGCGCCTGCTCTGTACTTACCGCAGGGCGCACGGTCTGGCTAGCTACCACCCAGGCCGAGCCGCCTTAGGCCGGCAGGGCCGGCAGCGCAATGGTAAAGGTGGTACCCTCTCCCTCTACACTTTTAAAGGTAATCTGGCCCTGGTGCAGCTCCACAATGGTGCGAATAATCGACATGCCCAAGCCATTGGTTTTTTCGCCGCGCAGGCCCGGGCGCCGGGCCTTGGTAAACCGCTCGAACAGCTCGGCCTGCAACTTCGCCGGAATGCCTATCCCCGTGTCGGCTATCGTAATGAGGGCTAGCGAGCCCTGCCGGACCACGCCCACGCTGATGCGCCCACCATCGGGCGTAAACTTGATAGCGTTGGAAATTAGGTTATTGACAACCTGCTGAAACTTATTGCTATCATAGCTTACGTAAATTGGCTGCTCGGCCGCCTTGTAGTCAAACTGCAAGCGGGTGCGCCAATCGGAGCGCTGATATTCTTCGAGCAGCGTGCCGAGCCAGGCCACCAGGTCGCTCCGCTCCCGCTTAAGCTCCACGTTGGCCGACTCCATAAATTCGTTGTCGACAAAATCACGAATCAGGTTTACGCTGTCCAGGCACGTGCGCTCCATCAGGCGCAGCAGGTGCAGCGCCGATTCGCTGGCCATCGGCGACTCCGCGCGCAAGTGCTCGGTGAGCTGTTGTAGTAATGCCAGCGGCCCGGCCAAATCGTGCGACAGGATTTCCAGCGTCGCGTTTTTCTTGGTGTTAAACTTCTCGGCGTTGATGCTTACTACCTTATCACGCGTAATATCCTTGACCGTACCACTGAGGTAAAGCTCGCCTTCGGCCAGGTATTCGGGGCAGGCCGCCAGGCAAAGCCACTGCGTGCCGCCGTCGGCCTGGTTTATGCGTATTTCCAGCTGCTCCACCGCCTTGCCATCCAGCACCTGCGTCATTTGCTCGCGCAGCAGCACCAGGTCGTCGGGATACACCCGTGCGAGCCAGAGCGGCAAGTCTTCGTTGATGTGCGCCGCCGGGTCGCCAAAGACCTGCTCATACGCCGGGCTCACGTATACCACCTGGCCATCGGCTACCCGGTACGAAAAGTATACCGTTGAGCTACGTTCGAGGAAAGAGCGAAATAAGGCGGGATAGTCGACGGACATGGTAACTGCAATTGCTACGCAAATTACGAGCTACTAGCCGCTTCCGGGTGCTGCTGCCAGCTTAACCAAATCAAAAACTGCCTGCCTCTTGCTGGCCAGGCCATTGGCTACCCCTAGCCGCGGCCGCAGTGTCCACAAAAAAAGCCTCCTGGCGCGAAACCAGGAGACTTTTAAATCCTATTTGGCCAAGGCTAGCTAGGCGCTGGCGGCCACTATGGCCTCGGCCCGGCCGATGGCGGCGCTGAGGCCGGCTACATTTTTACCGCCGGCCGTGGCGAAGAACGGCTGCCCGCCGCCGCCGCCCTGAATGTCCTTGGCCAGCTCGCGCACCAGGGTGCTGGCGTTGAGCTTGCCGGCCTTGGCAAGGTCGTCATCGAGCATCACAGCTAGCTGCGGCTTCCCGTCGAGGTCGGCCCCTAGCACCAGCACGAGGTTGGGCACGGTCTGGCGCAGGTCGTAGGCCAGCTTTTTAAGGTCGTCGGCGCTGGTGGCCTGCACCTGGGCTGCCAGGAAGTTGAGGCCGTTGAGGTCTTTTACCTGGCTAGCCAGCTGCGCTTTTTGCTGATTGATAGCCTGTTGGGCAAACGACTCAATTTGCTTGCGCAGGGCCGCGATTTCGTCGGTTTGCTTTTCCAGCGAGGGCAGCAGGTGCTGCGGGTTACCCAGCGCCTCGCGCACTTGGGCTAGCAGGTCGAGCTGCTGGTCTACGAAGGCTTCGGCCACGCCGGCCGTCACGGCCTCGATGCGGCGCACCCCGGCGCCCACGGCGCTTTCGGCCGTGATTTTGAAGTAGCCGATGCTGCCGGTGTTGGCCACGTGCAGGCCGCCGCAAAGCTCCACCGAGTAGTCTTTGTCGAAGGTGATGACACGCACAAACTCGCCGTATTTCTCGCCAAACAAGGCCATGGCACCCAGGCTCTTGGCCTCGGCAATGGGCACGTTGCGGCGCTCGTCGAGCGGAATCTGCTGGCGGATGCGCTCGTTTACGATTTGCTCGATTTCGCGCAGCTGCGCATCGGTCACCTTCGTAAAGTGCGAAAAGTCGAAGCGCAGCAGCTTCTCATTCACCAACGAGCCCTTTTGCTGCACGTGCTCGCCAAGCACGCGGCGCAGCGCGGCTTGCAGCAAGTGCGTGGCGGTGTGGTTGTTGCGAATGAGCGCCCGGCGGGCACCATCGGGCCGCAGCACAAATTCCTCGGTCAGCTCCTGCGGCAGCTCCAGGGTGGTGTGAATGAGCAGGTCGTTTTCCTTGCGCGTGTCAATCACGCGCACCTTGCTCAGCGGCGATTCGAGGTAGCCCGTGTCGCCAATCTGGCCGCCGCTCTCGGCGTAGAAAGGCGTCTGGTCGAACACCAGCTGGTATTCGGTTTTGCCTTTCTTGTCGATTTTGCGGTAGCGCAGCAGGTGGGCGGTGGCCTCGTCCTGGTCGTAGCCCACAAACACGTTCGGCGCGTCGTGCTCAGTCACCGTCACCCAGTCGCTCTGCTCAGTTTCCTGGGCATTGCGGCTGCGGTTTTTCTGCTCGGCTAGGGCCTGCTGGAAGCCTTTTTCGTCAACAGACAGGCCTTTCTCGCGGGCGATAAGCGCCGTGAGGTCGAGCGGAAAACCGAAGGTGTCGCTCAATTCAAACGCTGTACGGCCGTCAATCACGCCGCCGTTCTGGCGGGCGCTTTCTTCGAGGGCGTCGAGACGGCGCAGGCCGGTTTCGAGCGTTTTAAGGAAGGCTATTTCCTCTTCTTCAATCACGCGCATCACAAAGGCCTGCTGGGCCTTTAGCTCGGGGAAGATGCTGGCCATCTGGTCGGCCAGCGTGGGCACGAGCTTATAGAGGAAGGGCTGCTTCTGGTTGAGGCTGGAGAAGGCGTAGCGCACGGCCCGGCGCAGGATGCGGCGGATGACGTAGCCCGCCTTCACGTTGGAGGGCAGCTGGCCGTCGGCAATGGTGAAGGCGATGGCCCGGATGTGGTCGGCCAGCACCCGGATGGCGATGTCGGTTTTCTCCTCCTCGGTAGCGGGCAGGTCGGTTACCGTAGCCGGCGAGGTACCGTGGTAGGGCACCCCGGCTTCCTTAGCGATAAACTGGATAAGCGGCTGAAAAACATCAGTATCGTAGTTCGACTTCACGCCCGACACGGCCATCATCAGGCGCTCAAAGCCCATGCCCGTATCTACGCTCTGGGCGGGCAGCTTGATGAGCGACTTGTCGGCTAGCCGCTGGAATTCCATGAACACGTTGTTCCAGACCTCCACCACCTGCGGGTGGTCGGCGTTCACGAGCTCGCGGCCCGATTTAGCGGCGCGCTCCTCGTCGGAGCGCAGGTCGATGTGGATTTCGGTGCACGGGCCGCAGGGGCCCGTATCGCCCATTTCCCAGAAATTGTCCTTCTTATTGCCGGGCAGGATGCGGTCGTCGCTGGTGTACTGGCGCCACAGGGCCTGCGTTTCGGTATCGGGGCCGGTACCGTCGGTGGCATCGCCTTCAAAATACGTCACGTAGAGACGGTCCTTGTCGAGCTTATACACCTCCGTGAGCAGCTCCCAGGCCCAGTTAATGGCGTCCTTCTTGAAATAGTCGCCAAAGCTCCAGTTGCCCAGCATCTCGAACATGGTGTGGTGGTAGGTGTCGTAGCCTACCTCCTCCAGGTCGTTGTGCTTGCCGCTCACGCGCAGGCACTTCTGGGTGTCGGCGATGCGCTTGTAGGGCGCGGGCTTATTTCCCAGAAAGTAGTCTTTGAACGGCGCCATGCCGCTGTTGATAAATAGCAGCGTGGGGTCGTCCTTGACCACGAGCGGGGCCGAGGGCACAATGTGGTGGCCTTTGCTGGCAAAAAAGTCGAGAAACTGCTGGCGAACGTGCGCGGCGGTAGGAAGAGACATGGAACTAGGGGCAAATACCGGTATTTTTGGCGTTGCTTTGCGCGGGCAAAGGTAGTTTGCGGCGCGAAGCTTTCTCGCTAGCCCCGCAGCTAAGGCCTTTCTCACGTTAACACTGCCCGCCGCGCCCGCATTCCCGCCGTTTCTCCCCTGCCATGCCTTATAAAGAGCGCGATATTACCAAGCAGTATTTCACCATCGGCGAGGTGGCCGAGCAATTTGGCGTGGCCACTTCGCTCATCCGCTTCTGGGAAACGGAGTTTGACGAGCTAGCCCCGCGCAAGAGCAAAAAGGGCAACCGCCTCTTTACGCAGGCCGACGTAGATACCTTCCGCACTATCTATCACCTGGTTAAGGAACGCGGTTACACTATTGCCGGCGCCCGCGAAATGCTGAAGCAGAAGGGCGGCCAGCTTAAGGAAAAGATTGACGTAATTCAATCGCTGGAAAAAGTGCGCGGCTTTTTGGTGAGCCTTAAGAAGGAAATCGACGCGGCGCAGAAGGCCGAGTAAGCGCGCCAAATGTCCACTTCACCGGCTACCGACGACCTCTACCACGAGCTGGCCCTCACGCTGCTACCCGGTATCGGCCCGCAGCTCACGCGGCAGCTGATGAGCTACGGCTCGTCGGCCAAAAACGTGTTTTTGCTGCCGCCCGGCAAGCTGCGGCGCATTCCGGGCGTGGGCGAGGCCACGATTAAAATCCTGACCGGGCCCGAGCGCGGCAAGGCGCTGGCCCACGCCGAGACCAGCCTACGCAAGGCCGAAAAGGACGGCGTGCAGATTCTGTTTTATACCAGCAAGCAGTTTCCCAGCCGCCTCAAGCTCATCCCGGACGCGCCGGTGCTGCTCTACTACCAGGGCCCGGCCGACCTGAACGCGCCCAAGACCCTGGCGCTTGTGGGCACCCGCCAGGCCACAGAGTATGGCCGCGAGCAAACCGAGCGACTGCTCAAGGGTGTGCTGCCGCACCAGCCGCTCATTATCAGCGGGCTAGCCTACGGTATCGACATCATGGCGCACCGCGCGGCCTTGCAGGAGGGCCTAGCCACGGTGGGCGTGATGGCGACCGGCCTCGACATTATTTATCCCGCTGCGCACCGCAAAACGGCTGAGAAAATGCGCGAAACCGGCGGCCTGCTCACTGAGTTTCCGTTTGGTACCCAGCCCGACCGCTACAACTTTCCGCAGCGCAACCGCATCATTGCCGGCCTGGCCGATGGCACAGTGGTAATCGAAGCAGCGGCCAAGGGCGGCGCGCTCATCACCGCCGAGCTGGCCCTGAGCTACGACCGCGACGTGCTGGCCGTGCCAGGCCCGCTGGGGGCACCTTCTTCCGAAGGCTGCAATGCGCTTATTAAAGCCAATAAAGCCGCGCTCTACCAGGAGCCTCAGGACCTGGAGCAACTGCTGAACTGGGATGCTGCGCTGCACTTGCCGGGTAAGTTTCAGCCGGCTCCCTCCTACTCAGCCGATGATTTTACGAGCGAAGAATTTGCCCTGGTGAGCGTGCTAGCCACCGCACCCAGCCGCGAGCTGCACATGGATGAGCTGGCCTGGAAAGCGCAGCAGCCCATTCACGCGGTGGCCTCGCTGCTGTTGGGGCTGGAGTTTCGGGGCGTGGTACGGGCGCTGCCGGGCAAGAAGTTTGGGTTATTATAAAAGACAAACCTAGTAGCCCGTCGCTAACCCCCCTCCATGCTGCTTTTCAACGGAGACTTGCTTGACTCAACGGCGTTTCGCCTGCCCCTGCCCAACCGGGGACTGGCTTTCGGCGACGGCTTTTTTGAAACCTTGATTTACCTGGATGGCCGCCTGCGCTACGCTGCCGGCCACCTGGCCCGCATGCAGCAAGCTGCGGCGGCGCTATACCTCAGCTTGCCCCCGGCCCTTGCTTCTACCGAGGCGCTCGAAACCACCCTAGCCCGGCTTGCTGCCACCAACAACCTGCCCGCTGCCCGCCTGCGCCTGCAGCTGTGGCGCGCCGGGGGCGGCCGCTACACCCCGCCCACCGATGCGGCCGCGTGGCTAGCCACCGCCGAACCCTTCACGCCCGAGGAGTGGCCGCTGCAACTGGTTGATTTTGGTCAGGCTACGCACGCGCAGCTTTCACCGCTCAGCTTTTGCAAGGGGCCGCAGGCGTGGCTATACGTGCGGGCCGCCCACGAGCGCCAGCAGCGCGGGCTCGATGAGATTATTCTCTGCGACGCGGCCGGGCACGTGGCGGAAGCCGGCGCGGCGGCCATTTTCTGGGTGAAAGACGAGGTGCTGTTCACCCCGGCGCTGGCCAGCGGCTGCGTGGCGGGCGTGCGCCGCGCGGCAGTGCTAGGCGCCGCTAAGGCCGCGGGACTACCCTGCCGGGAAGGGTTATTTTCACAGGCCGAGCTGCTGGCGGCCGATGCCGTGTTTACGGCCAACGTGGCAGCCGTGCGGGCAGTGCGGCAGGTGGGTACGCAAGAATTTAACGGCTTGCCCGCGTCGTGGCTAGCCCTGCTCAACACCTTGTAAAACGGAGAAGCAAGTGCTTGCCCTATTGACTAGCCGCCACCTGCCGCAGGCTGGCCCGCAGGCTGTCGAGGGCCGGGCGGGAGAAATAGCGGCCATCGGCCACCACGCCCGTGATGCGGCGGGTGTTGGCAATGTTAGTCAATGGGTTAGCCTGCAGCAGAAGCAGGTCGGCTAGCCGGCCGGGCTGCACGGTGCCCAGGTCCTGGGTGCGCTTGTAAAACTTGGCCGGGTTGAGAGTGGCCGTTTGCAGAGCTTGCAGGGGCGTAAAGCCCGCCTCGACGAAGCGCTGTAGCTCTTGGTGCAGGCTCAGGCCCGGAATCAGGTCGACGCCAGCCGGCGCATCGGTACCAGCCAGAAAAGGCACGCCGGCCGCGTGCAGGCGGCGCACAATGGCCAGCTCGTGGGCCACAAACTTTTCGCGCTCGGCCAGCGGCTCGTAGTCCATCGTTTTGGCAATGCCGAGCTGCGCCTTTGGCCAGCGCTGCGCCACCCAGCTGCGGCCAGCGTAGGCCAGCCCGGCCGAGTCGGCGCGCCAGTCAATGGCATCGACCAGCCATTGGCCGCGCTCCCAAAACAAGGTGGGGCACTGCCACACGTGGGCAGCCGCTAGTTGCTTGACAATCCGGGCCTCCCGGGCGGGCTCGTAAGTAGCCAGAAACCGGCCCGGCGACTTGATACTGCCGCTCACGTACTTATCCTCATCGGGCGAGCTCGCCTCGAAAATGCCAATCAGGTGCTCGAAGGTGCGCTGGCCCGCCGCCACGGCCTCGGTAGCGCGCACGGCGTCAGGCACGTGGCCTTCCAGCGACAGGCCTAGCCGCTTGGCCTCGGCGGCAATGGCGAAGTAGGCCGCGCGTGGCACATACGATTGCACTTTGATAAAATCGACGCCCCGCGCCTTGAGCATATCCACCGCCCGGCGGCCGTCGTCGGGGGTGGCAATGGCGATGGCAGCCTTGTAGGGCGATTTAGCACCGTCGAGCATCGGCCCCGATACCACCAGCCGGGGGCCTAGCCAGCGATGCGCCGCCACCGCCGCCCGGGCCGCCAAAATGGAATCGAGCTGGCTGCCCATGTCGCGGATGCCGGTGATGCCATTGGCCAGCAGCAGCGGCAAAATCAGCCGCGTGCCGGCATTGGCCGTGCCGTCGAAATACACGTGGGTGTGCATGTCCCAGAGGCCTGGCAGCAGGTACTGGCCGGTGGCATCGACCACCCGGCCCGCGGGCGGCGACTGGCCGGCTGAGGGCCCCACCCGCACAATGCGGGCGCCCTGCACCACCACCGTCTGGTCGGGCCGGATGGTGCCGGTCGCCACGTCTACCACGTTAGCGTGCACAAAGCTCAGCTGCTGCGCCCGGGCCGGGGCAACCCCGCCAAGCAGGCCTACAAGCAGGCATTTAATGTGGTGTAGTTTCATACCTGGCTGCTAGGGGGCGCTGTAGGGGCCGCCCCGCACGAAGGTAGCAGCTTACCGGCTAGCCCCCTACTCGGTGATAAAGCGCATGGGCACCAACAGCGAGTCTTGTAGGGCCTGGGAACGCACAAAGCGCAGGGCGCCGAGCACGCGCAGGGCTTCGGCATCGAGGGCGCGCAGGGCCGCGGGCGGGTAGTCGGCCTCGGGGCGGGCTAGCTCGCGCCGCACCACGCGCGGCGGCTGGCGCACCGAGCCATTGGCCCGCACCAGCACACTCACCAGAATGCGGCCGGTGGGCATCAGGTCGCGGGGGCGGTCGGAGGCTGGGCGCGCGGCGGGCGGGTAGTGCGCCTGTTCCGACACAAACTTGAAAAACTGGTCGCGCCCCGCCGCCTGGCGGATAGGGTCGGTTTCGTGCCAGAAGCGCGCCAGCACGGGCGAGGCGAGCGGGCCCCGCACTACCTCGGGCGGCAACGGGCGGTGCACCGGCAGCATCGGGAAGCCCGGCGCCGAGTAGCCCTCCTGGGCGTGGGCCACCCCGGCAGCCAGCAGCAACGAGCCCAGCAGCGTCCACGTTTTGGTTTTCATGCGGCACTTCTCATGCCGGCAAGGTACGTCGCAACAAGCGCTTGGTCCGCCCAGCCAGCGCCTACCGGCACCCAGGTAAAAAGCTCAGACTTAGCAGAATTGCTTGACCGTCTACAGACGAGCAGTCAAATTAATTATTACTAAAGTACCAGTTTCAAAAATTCTCTTCCACCTTAACTCGCGGAAGAGGCCGGTTGCGGTCGGCATGGTTGGCTTGTAGCTCTTCCCAGGCGCCACGGTACACTTGTAGGTCAGCGTCGCTGACTTCGTAAGTCTCCATAATGGCCTGGCGGGACAAATTTCCTAGTTGCAGGGCATAGAGCGCCACATAGGCTCGATGTTCCACCGAGAGGTGCTTGCTGATTGAGGTAGGCGAAGGCATAAGATAAAAGCAGAAGCAAGGAGTAGCAGCGCAGAATAACAGCCGCAAAGCTCATCCTTTTACCTCAACCATTTTCCTTCGTTTCGTCCAATTGTAGCTCACACGCTCCCAATGGTGCATCGTGCTTACCGAACGAACAGCCTTATACAGCCACTGGCGCCTTAATGGCAGGCCAAGGGTCGTAATTCTCCAGCTGAAAGTCCTCGTAGCGGAAGCCAAAAATGTCCGTCACAGCCGGGTTGAGGCGCATAGTGGGCAGCGGGCGCGGCGCCCGCTCCAGCTGCTGGCGAGCCTGCTCTAAGTGGTTGCTGTAGAGGTGCGTATCGCCGCCAGTCCAAATAAACTCGCCGGGCTGCAGGCCCGTCACCTGGGCCACCATGAGCGTGAGCAAGGCGTAGGAGGCAATATTGAAAGGCACGCCCAGAAACACGTCGGCCGAGCGTTGGTAGAGCTGGCAGCTCAGGCGCCCATCGGCTACGTAAAACTGGAACAGCGCGTGGCAGGCCGGCAGCTTCATCTGGGGCAGGTCGGCCACGTTCCAGGCGCTCACTACCATGCGGCGCGAGTCGGGCTGGGTTTTCAGCTGTTGAATAAGCTGCGTAATCTGGTCGATATGGCCGCCGTGGCCGTCGGGCCAGCTGCGCCACTGGTAGCCGTATACCGGGCCGAGGTTGCCGTTCTCGTCGGCCCACTCGTCCCAGATACTCACCCCGTTGGCCTTCAGGTAGGCAATATTGGTATCGCCCTGCAAAAACCACAGCAGCTCGTGGATAATGCTGCGCAGGTGCACCTTCTTGGTCGTGACCAGCGGAAAGCCCTCGGCCAGGTTGAACCGCATCTGCGGCCCGAAGATGGACAGCGTGCCGGTGCCGGTGCGGTCGGTTTTGAGGGTGCCGTGGTCGAGAATCTCTTGCAGAAGGGCGTGGTACTGGCGCATAACGAAAGCTGGGGCTAGCCGCAAAAGTAGTGGCCGGCACCGGCCTAGCGGGCGGCGGCTACTTCAGCTTTTGCTGCAGCAGCGCTACTACGTCCTGGTTGCCACTCTCTTTGGCCAGGGCCAGCGCGTCTTTGCCGTCGTCATCTTTGGCGCGGGCATCGGCACCGCTGGCCAGCAGCAGCTCCACAATGGCTTTGTTCCCCTTGCCGGCGGCCGCCATCAGGGCCGTGCCCTTAAAGCCATCGGCCTGGTTGACCTGCGCTTTGTGCTTGAGCAGCAGCTTCACCAGGTCGAGGCTGCCGTTGCCGGCGGCGGTTACCAGGTAGGTAGTCGGGAAGCCGGGTACCACTTCAATCACCGCGTTAGGATTGGCCCCACCCGTGAGTAGCGTTTCGACAGCGGCGGCGTTGTTTTTCAGCACGGCCGTGGCGAGCTCCTTGCTCGGCGCTTGGGCGTAGGTAGTAAACGAAAAGCAGAAAAAGGCAGCAATGAAGAGTATAGGTCTTGTCATTTTATAAGTATAAGTCAATTCGGAGGCTAAGTTAACTTAAAGCTTCCTTACTTGACTTTAAATCTTATTAACAGGCTTTTCCGGCATGCCTTGGCACTTCCTTCCGTAATAAATTTTATAAACGTCGTGCAAATTTCACAACCACCATAGCTGATTTAAATCCAGTAATTACTTTGCACATTATCAGCAGATTACTGGCTAACAACAGTCGTATACTTCGCACTTAAAAAGAAAATGGCTTTGCTTTTCGAGTCTGAATAAAAATGCGGCCGGGCCAAGTATAAAAAAAGCGGCCTGACCCGGCCGCTTTTTTTATACTTGAACGGATATGTTTACAGTGACTTCACGGCCGCCGGTTTCACCTCGGCCGTGGCGGGCGTGCTAGCCTTGGCAGCGGCCATTTTGGCGCGGCAGCAGGCGGGCATACCGGCCATGCTGGTGCCGGCCATGCCTTTCTCGCACTTGGCGGCGGCAGCGGCAGTGCAGTGGTCGGCTTTTTTGCCTTTGGCAGGCTTGTCGCCGTCGTGGGCGAAAGCTGTGGCGGCCGAAGCCAGCAGCGCGAGGGCGAGCAGAGACTTTTTCATAGAAGGCAATAAGGGAAGGGATTGAAGGAGGAAATTGCTGAGCCTAAGGTACGAAGAAAGAAAAATAAGGAGGCTAATCGGTCGGAACGTACACCTCGTCTTGCCGATTCGGATTGGCAGCGTCGTGGATAATCAGGCGATTAGCAGTTAGCTCTACTACCGTCAGCGCTTCGTCACTGCCTTTGGAGCCTACCACGTGCAGCGTGCGCTGCACCTCATCAAGCTGCCACTTCCCTTTACTGCCAAATACCAGCGCTTTTACTTTAAAAGTGCCATCATCTAAAAATTGCAGACGGGCCAGCTTCAGAGCAGAGCGGAGTCCAAAGGGGGTTTGCAGTAGTTTCTTCGCTCTGACCGAGTCAGTTTTTTGCAAATCAGCAATAAGATTATCGGCTACGGCAACAATTGAGCTTTCCTCAATCTTCCACTTTTTTAGCAGCAGCTTGCGGATACTACTGTAGCTAACGAGCACTTCACCAATCTGATACGAAAGCTCCTCTAGCCTTACTTCGGGGCCCAGCAGCTGCACCGGCAGGGTTTGCGACTGGTAACCCAAGTGGGAGAAGATAAACTGGGCCCCGGCTGGGGCAGCGGGCAAGTGGAAGCGGCCCGCTTCGTCGGTGCTGGTGCCAGTGGGCTGGCCATCGAGGCGAACGGTAACCTGGGCCAGGGGCTGGCCAGTGCTTCGGGCCACAACGCGGCCCGTCAGGGCTTGGGCGGGCGTGGCTAAGGGCAGCCCGAGCGTCAGCAACAGGATTACTAAAAGCCGAGTGAACATAAAACTGGTGCCCAGGCTTTAGTGGAGCAGGCGGACAAACCGTGCTAAAAGTAGCGCCTGGCCGCATTTCTGCCGCGCTTTCTATCCCATGTCGCTTCGCCGAACTGCCTACCTCACGCTACTGGGGCTAGCCCTGCTCACGGGGCTGGCCGGCTACTTTGCCGCTCAGCTACGCTTCAACTACAATTTCAACGACTTTTACCCCGCCGGCGACCCCGACCTGGACTACTACCAGGGCTATACTCAGCGCTTCGGCAACGACAACGACTACCTGCTGCTGGCCCTGGAAGCCGGGCCGGGCCAAACGGCGTTTTCGCCGGCCTTTCTAACCCAGGTCGACAGCGTGACGGCGGTGGCCCGCCGCCAGCGCCACGTGGTGCACGTCACCTCCCCCACCACGCTCAGCCAGACCGTGGTGGAGGGGCTAGGGGCTTATACCCTGCCCTACCTGCACCCTAGCGAGTACCGCGCCGACCCTAGCCGCCGCGCCGCCGACTCGACGCTGGTTTTCAAGACGCCGGGCCTGGTCGGCAACGTCGTTAGTCCCGATGCCCGGGCCGTGGCGCTGGTTATCCAAACTACCCCCGACCTCAAGAAGCCGCCCGGCGACTCGCTGCTGACCGAGCTGCGCGCCGGCCTGGCCCGGGCCGGGCTGCCCGAGGCACGGGCGCACTTCGCGGGCCGGGCGGTGGCCCAGTCGGTTTTTGTGGATAGGCTAAAATGGGAGATGGTGATATTCATGTCGCTGTCTTTCCTGTTGGTAATGGGGCTGTTGTGGGCCACGTTTCGTACCTGGTGGGGCGTGGTGCTGCCGTTAGTGGTGGTGCTAGGGGCAATCGTGTGGGGCCTGGGCGTGATGGGCGCCTGCGGCATCAGCATCGACCTGATGACGGCCCTACTGCCGCTCATGCTCTTTGTAGTGGGCATGTCCGATACCATCCACATTATCAGCCGCTACGTGAGCGAGCTGGGCTACGGTGCGGGCAAGAAGCACGCCTTGCGCACCACCATTAAGGAGTCGGGCTTCGGCTCAGGGCTGTCGGCGCTCACTACGAGCATCGGCTTTTTCACCCTGATGACCAGCACCATCCGGCCCATTCACAACTTTGGGCTGTTTACGGGTATTGCCGTTATCCTGGCTTTCATCTTGAGCTTCACGCTGCTGCCGGCCATGCTGGTGCTGCTCAATAAGCCCGCGCTGCGCCAGCCGCGCCAGCACGGCCACGACTGGGATGGCGTACTCGGCCGCCTGTTTGCGGGCGTGCTGCGCCGGCGGCGGCTCATTTTTGTGCTCAGCGGGCTCATTTTGGCGGCCAGCATCGGGCTAGCCACGCGGGTGCGTATCAACTCGTCGCTGCTCGATGACTTGTCGAAAAACGACCCGGTGCGCAAGGATTTCGCGTTTTTCAACGACCACTTTGCCGGCGTACGGCCCTTCGAGCTGGAGCTGAAGCCTGCCGGCGGGCGCACCGTGTACGACCCCGCCGTGCTGGCTCAAACCGAGAAAGTGGAGCGCTACCTGGCCACCACCTACGGCCTCAAGTTTTCGGCCTCGCCGGCCACGCTGGTGCGCACCGTGCACCAGGCGCTGCACGGCGGCGGGCTGGCCGAGTACCGCCTGCCCGCCGACTCGGCCGGGCTAGCCCAGCTTCGCGGGCCGCTGCGGCAGTTCCGGAAGCGGCCCGAGTTTCGGGCCCTGGTGCTGCCCGATGGCTCGGCCGGCCGCCTCACCGGCCGTATGGTCGATGTGGGCAGCATCCGGGCCGATGCGCTCAACGGCGCGCTGCGACACTTTTTGCGCACCAGCATTGACACCACGGTGCTGCGCACCCGCCTCACCGGCTCGTCCAACCTCATCGACAAAAACAACGAAAACCTGACCCTGAATATGATACAGGGCATGGCCATCGACGTGGCAATGGTTACCATTATCGTGCTGCTGCTCTTCAAATCGGTGCGCATGACCATCGTGGTACTCATCCCCAACCTCTTGCCTATCCTGGTAGTAGCGGGCGTAATGGGCCTAGCGGGCGTCAATATGAAGGTGAGCACCAGCATCATCTTCACCATCGCCTTCGGCATTGCGGTGGATGACACGATACACTTTATCAGCAAGTTGCGCCTCACCATGAGCCACGAGCCTGACCTGTTCAAGGCGGTGCGCCGCACCTATCTGCTGGCCGGGCAGGCGGTTATCGTGACCTCACTCATCCTGGTGGGCGGCTTCGGCACGCTGCTGTTCTCGTCGTTTGATGGCACGTTTTACGTGGGCCTGCTCATCGGGCTCACGCTGCTCTTCGGCGTGGTGGCCGAGCTTACGCTGCTGCCGCTGCTGATACTAGGCATCTACGGGCGCAAGCGCCACTTTGCCGGCAGTAGCGCAGACCTTCAGTCCGCCAGTCAGGAGCCGAAAATACTGGCAGACTAAAAGTCCGCGCTACTTAATCGGCTGGGCGGCTGGCGCAGGGCTAGCCGGGGCTGGGCGCGTGGCGGCGGGCGCACCGCCGCTGCCCTGGCTGCCCCCGCCGTTTTCGTCGGTTTTGAGGTCGTCGTTTTTCACGTTTTTGTGCGGGCGGGGCTCGGCCGTGAGCTGGCCGATGCGGTAGCTGAAATACACCTTGAAGCTGGTGAGGTGCTGCACGGTGGTGCTTTGCTGGCTCAGCAGGGGGCTAGCGATGTCGCTGCGCACGGCGTTGGTGGGCGAAAAGAAGTTTTCGGCCCCCAGGCCCAGGCTGCCTTTCTTGCCGGCCACGTCGTGCTTCAGGCTCATGCTGTACACGGCAAAGCTGCTCTGGCTGCCTTGCAGCTGCACCTGCTGCCCCCGGTAGAAGCTGAACAGCTGCACGTTCCAGCCCCGCGGCAGGGCGTAGCTGCCGTAGAGGCGGCCGCCCAGCACCCAACCGGCGCCCCGGGCAGCATAGAGCGGGTCGGCCACGTTATTTTGCAGCACCGCGTAGTAGGCATCGAGGCCGCCGCTGAGGCTGAGCTTGGCACCCACGTCGAGGCTAAAGAAGGCGCTGCCGCCATAGGCATTTTCCTGGCCAATGTTCAGGTAATCAATGCGCACCGCGCCGGGGTAGTACGCATCGCGCAGCGGCGTGCACACGCTCTGGATGGAGCCGGTGGTGTTGCGGGCAAAAACCGAGAAGTTGAGGTTGGCCTGGCCTAGCAGCGTGCCGTAGCCCAGCTCGTAGTTGTTGGTGTATTCGGGGCGCAGGCCGGGGTTGCCCTGGGTTTGAATCAAGGGGTTGGCGGCTTGCAGGTTGGGGTTGAGAAACTGGATGGACGGGCGCTGAATGCGGCGGTTGTAAGCCAGCTTCAGCACATTGCCATTGCCGAGCTTGCGCAGCACGTTCAGG
This sequence comes from Hymenobacter sp. BT559, assembly GCF_017571525.1. Lineage (GTDB taxonomy): Bacteria > Bacteroidota > Bacteroidia > Cytophagales > Hymenobacteraceae > Hymenobacter > Hymenobacter ginsengisoli. The sequence continues at coordinate 170,087 of NZ_JAGETY010000003.1, forward strand.
CTGGGCACCAGCACGCCGTAGTTGGGCAGGTCGCCCACCGGGCCGGTACCAAAATCGGCGGCCAGGGCCGTGTACTCGTAGCGCACGCCCGGCTTCAGGGTGAAGCCCTTGGGCAGGCCTAGCGTGTAGGCGGCGTAGCCGGCGGCCACCTGCTGCCGGTAGGTGAAGGAGTTATCGGCCTGCGCGCTGGCCAGCTGCCCGTAGTAGTGGTAGTCGCTGCCGACGCGGCGCTGAATATCCTTCACCCCCATTTCCAGCAGCTGGCTCGGGCCAAAGGGCGTCTGGTAGTCGAGCTGGGCGGTTATTTCCTGGTTGGCGCTGGAGTTGTCGTTGCCCGACCGGCCTAGCTGGCCGGCTTCGGTGGCCGCATAGGTGTCATTCGTAAAGGCATAGGTGCGGTTATTGCGGCTGAAGAGGGCAAGCGCGCTCAGCTCGCGCTGGGGCACGTCGTAGGTATGCGTGTAGGCCAGGCTGGCATCAATGGTACCCGACTCATCAGTGATTTGCACGTTGCGCACCGAGCTGGTGGTGCGGGCGAGGGCCGGCTGGGTAGTAGCAGTAGCTAGCCCATCCTGGTAGGTGGTGGCGTTGCGAGTGCCGTAGGTGAGCGAGGCGGCCAGCGAATTACGCTTGTCCAGGTCCCAGTCCCAGCCCAGGGTATAGCGGCCAAACAGCTGGTTTTGGCGGGTGTCGGCGGCCTGGGTGGTGCGGGTTTGCGCGCCGGTGGCGGGGTCAGTCGTCAGCTGCTCGTTGGTGAAGCTGCCCGGCGTGTTGTAGCCCGCCCGGCCAAAGCCGCCCAGCGCAAAGCCCATCGAGCCGGTGCGGTAGCCGCCGTTCAGGTTGAGGGTGCCCGAGCGGGTACCGCCGCTGCCATCGAGGGCTAGCTGGCCGCCGCGCAGCGTGTTGGTTTTGGTCACAATGTTGAGGAGGCCGCTCGTGCCTTCGGCGTCGTACTTGGCCGAGGGCGAGGTAATTACTTCTACCCTAGCAATCTGGTCGGCTGGCAGCTGGCGCAGGCCGTCGGCCACGCTACCCGCCATAATGGTCGAGGGCTTGCCATTGATGAGCACCTTGATGTTCTGGTTGCCGCGCAGGCTCACGTTGCCGTCGAGGTCCACACTCAGCAGTGGCACCCGCCGCAGCACGTCGGTCGCGTCGCCGCCTTTGGTGGTCTGGTCGTTTTCAGCATGATACACCGTGCGGTCCACCTTTTCCTCAATCAGGGGCCGGCGGGCCGTCACTACTACCTCGCCAAGCTGCTGGGTTGTGGCCGTGAGCGCCAGCGGCCCTAGCGCCACGTCGCCCCCACCAGCCGGCACCACTACGCCGGGCCGGGCCAGGTCCTGGAAGCCCAGCAAGCTCACCCGCACCGTGTAGGTGCCCGGCGCCAGGCCCGGAAGCACAAACCGGCCATCGGCCCCGCATACGGCCCCGCTCACAGGCGCGTCGGCAGCGCCCAGCACCGCCACCGACGCGTAGCCGAGGGGCTGGCCCGTGGCGGCATTGGTGACCGTGCCCGTAAGTCGGCCCATGCGGTGCGTTAGGGGGCTAGCGGCTGGGGCTGGCGCCGCCTGGCCTTGGGCATCTAAGCTGGCCATCAGCCAGAATAAAGCCGCTACTAGAACAGCACGTAGCTTTTTAACCGACATATAAATTCTGATAAGTCAGCTAAAGGCGCCGGGAATAGCAGAAAGGTTGTTCAGCAAAAACTCATTTATGTGAATCAGCTATCCTCAACTGCTTTATTACCCCTAGCGGCCGCCGGGGCATTGCCCAGCCTGCTAGCCCCTACACCACGCCCATCCAGCTCAACCGTTGGCTGCAAGCCTCCCGCACTTTCTGCCAAGCAATCAGCTGAAATAAGTAAAATCCACTCTGCGTAGTTAACTTTGTATTTCAAAGCATAATCAATCACAAAGCATATTCCCGTCGATGCGGGCACCTAGCCCAGCTGGTTCCTGTTTATTCAGCTTATGGAAACGTTCGTGGCCCAAAGCTCCATCGTGCGCCGCATCTGGGGCACTTCCGATACGGTGCTGTTCATCTTTGCCGGGGCGGCGGCCGAGTTTGCCCTCAACAAGGCCGTGGACTGGCTTTACTTCACCGGGCGGCTGCCGGCCGACCCGCTGGGCCGCCTGTTTTCAACCGTTGACTACGCCCGGCGCATCGTGTTTGCCGACCGTGCGGGGGCCGAAAAGGCCATTGACACCATCGCCGCCATTCACGGCGCGGTGGAGGCCAGCCGGGGCCAGCGCATCCCCGACTGGGCCTACCGCGACGTGCTGTATCTGCTCATTGCGTATTCCATCCGGGCGTTTGAGCTGCTGGAGCGGCCCCTTACCCTAGCCGAGTGCGAGGAGATAACCGACGTGTTTTGCCGGGTAGGCCGGCGCATGGGCATCCCGGAATTGCCGGCTTCCTACGCTGCCTGGCAGGCCGACCGCGCCCGGCACCTGGCCCACGACCTAATGCTAAGCGCTTGCTCGACTGACTTATATAAGCAGTACCTCAAGCACCTGGGTGGCCCGCGCTATGCGCTGCTGCGCGGCGTACAGGGCGTGGTGTGCCCGCCCACCGTGCGCCGCCAGCTGGGGCTGGGCAGCGGCGCGTGGCTGCGGCCGGCGCTGAGCTTTTACCGCGCCACCAAGGGGCTAGCCCTGAGCCAGTGGCTGAAAAATGCCCTGCTGCCCGCCGAATACGCGGCGCGCATTCGGGCGCTCGATGAGGTGCCCGCCGCTAGGCCCGAGGCGCCGGGGCTACCGGTGCCAGCCGGCTGCCCCTACACGCGGTTTCGGGCCGCTTTCCAACGCTAGGCGATGGGCCATGCTAAGTGGGCCTATGGCGGGCTTGCCGCTGGCCTGCTCGGGCTGGAAGGGCTGATTGCCCGCTTCGCCCACGACCACTTCATTCGGCCCTACGCGGGCGATTTTTTGATTACCATTTTTCTCTACTGCCTGGGCCGCGCCCTTACACGATGGCCCGCCGGGCGCGTGCTAGTTGGGGCCTTGCTTTTGTCCTACCTGGTCGAGCTCACGCAGTATGCGCACCTGTTGGCGGCGCTGGGCTGGCAGCACGTGCGGGTGGCGCGCCTGGTGCTGGGCAGCGCGTTTTCGTGGGCCGATATGCTGGCCTACACGCTGGGGGCGCTGCTGGTGCTAGCCACCGGGCCCCGGCGCAGCGTCCAATTCTGATTCAAGGGCACTTCTGGGCGCCGGTGCCCCTGCCAGTGCGGGTGGCCAGCTAGCTGTTGCCGGCAGAAAATGGAATAATAGGAGAACCAGTAGTACCTTGCGAAGACAACAGACTTGTATATAGCCACTAAGCAGCGTCTTGCGCAGCGCTTGGGGAGGGCCTTCTTCTTCATTCAGCCATCTCGGCCATGCCAACTCGGGACCAGCCGGCCGCTCAGGCGCTATTTGAGCACAGCGCGGAAGCAGCCTTCGTGCTCAACCCGCTAGGGGTTTACCAGCAAGTTACGGCCCGCTTTGCGCAGCTGCTGGGGCAGCCGGCGGCGCAGCTGGTGGGCTCCAGCTTCGTGGCTAGCCTCGACCCCGCGCAGGCCCGGCTGCACCAGCACCAGCTGGCCCGGGCGGCAGCAGGCGCGGTGGTGCGCTACCAGGCCCCGGTGTGGGGGCCGGCGGGGCCAGTCGAGGTGGAGTTTCAGCTGCTGCCGCCGCTGGCGCCCGGCAGCGCGTGCTATGGCCTGGCCCACCCCCTGGCCGAGCGCCTGCACCTGAGCACCACCCTGCTGGAGCGCGAGCGCCAGCTGAGCGTGGTGTTTGACAACCTGGCCGACGTGACGTTTGTGCTGGCGGTGGAGCCCGACGGCCGCTTTCGGTTTGTGTTCGTCAACGAGGCGTTTTACCGCACCACGGGGCTGCTCGTCAGCCACGTAACGGGGCGCTACGCGGAGGAAATTATTCCGGAGCCCGCGCTGAGCCTGGTGCTGGGCCACTACCGGCAGGCCGTGGCCAGCGGCCAGCGGGTGATGTGGCAGGAAACGTCGGTGTACCCCAATGGCCAGGTCACGGGCGAAGTATCCATTACGCCGGTGCACAACGAGCTGGGCGAGTGCTTTCAGCTGGTGGGCGTGGTGCACGACCTGACCAAGGAGAAACAGGTGGAAGAAGCCCTGCGCCGCAGCAACGAGCGGTTTCGCTACGCCCTCAAGGCCACGAGCGACGCCATCTACGACTGGAACGTGGCCGACGATACCTTGTACTGGGGCGAGGGCTGGGCCGAGCGCTTTGGCTACGAACTAACGCCGCAGCCCGCCCCGCTGGGCCAGTGGGCCGCCGCTGTGCACCCCGACGACCAGGCCCGCGTGGTGGAGGGCCGGCGGCAGGCCATCACCGCCGACGCGCCCCTGTGGGAAGCCGAGTACCGCTTGCGCCGGGCCGATGGCGCGTGGGCCAGCGTGCTCGACCGGGGCTACCTGCTGCGCACGGCCGAGGGACGGGCGGTGCGTATGCTAGGGGCTATTCAGGACGTGACGGAGCGCGAGCGGGCGGCCGCCCAGCAGCGCCTGCTCACGCAGCGCCTGAGCCGCCAAAACGCCGACTTGCAGCAATTTGGCTACATCGTGTCGCACAACCTGCGCTCGCCGCTGGCCAATGCGCTCGGCTACGCCGACCTGCTGCCCAGCCTGCCGGCGGGCACCCCAGTTTTTGCCGAAGCCCTGCAACACCTGGCCGCTACCCTGCGGCAATTTGACCAGGTGGTGACCGACGTGAACGGCATTCTGGCCCTGCGCGACGAGCAAGCCGGCTACCACCCCGAGCTGGTAGACGTGGCCGCCGTGTGCCAGCTAGCCCTGCTCGACCTGCAAGAGCCCCTACGCGCCTGCGGGGGCGAGTTCGAGAGCCACCTCCCGGCTACCCTGCGCCTGCCGGGCAGCCGGGCCTACTTCCACAGCATCTTCCACAACCTGTTTTCCAACGCCATCAAGTACCGCTCGGAGGCGCGGGCACTGCGCCTACAGGTGGCTAGCCACACCAGCCCGACGGGCGAGGTAACCCTGACCGTGCGCGACAACGGCCGCGGGTTTGACCAACAGCGGGTGGGTACGGATATGTTTCAGCTATACCGCCGCTTTCACCACGGCCCGGCGGGCCGGGGCATCGGCTTATTTCTAGTAAAAACCCACGTCGAAGCCATGGGCGGCCGCATTAGCGTGCGCAGCGAGGTAGAGGTGGGCACCGAGTTTACGTTATCCTTTCCGATGAATTATGATGCCGATGCACTATGAAAACGTACTTGATTGACGACGACCACCTGGCCATTTTTCTGGCCAGGCACTTATTGCAGTCCGAAGGTTTTTCGAACACTATCTGCGCGTTTCAGTCGGCCGAAGAAGCCCTGGCCGAGCTGCTGACGCACGAGCGCGAGGGCCTGCCGCGGGTCATTTTTCTCGACCTGAACATGCCCGTGATGAACGGCTGGCAGTTTTTGGAGGCCCTGACGCCCCACGCCGACGAGCTGCGCGGGCACTGCCACATCTACATTCTCACCTCGTCGCTAGCCCTCGCCGACCTCGAAAAGTCGAAGCACTACCAGCTCGTGGATGGCCTCATTCACAAGCCCCTCGACCGAAGCGAGCTGCGGGCCATCCGGGCCCGGCTGGAGCCGGGGGCCGGGGCCAGCTGAGGCTGGGCTAGCCCCCGGCCAGGAAGCGGGCCAGGTAAGGCGCGGTGCGGCTGGTTTTCGACTGCGCCACCTTGGCCGGCGGGCCGGTGGCTACGATGCGGCCGCCCTCCTCGCCCGCGCCGGGGCCCACGTCGATAACCCAGTCGGCGCCGGCCACCACGCGCATGTCGTGCTCCACTACCAGCACCGAGTGGCCGGCCTCGACGAGGCCGTTGAGCTGGGTGAGCAGGCGCTCAACATCGGCCGGGTGCAGGCCGGTGGTGGGCTCGTCGAGCACGTAGAGGGTGTGGGCGCGGGCCTGGCGCTGCAGCTCGGTGGCCAGCTTGATGCGCTGGGCCTCGCCGCCGCTCAGCTCGGTGGCCGACTGGCCCAGGCGCAGGTAGCCCAGCCCCACTTCGCGCAGCACCGTGAGGGCGCGGCGCACGCTAGGGTCTTCGGCGAAGAACGTCCAGGCCTCGTCCACGGTCAGGCCGAGCACGTCGGCGATGGTTTTATCTTGATACTTGATTTCGAGGGTTTTGGCATTGTAGCGGGCGCCGTGGCAGGTAGGGCACGGCGAGTACACGCTGGGCAAAAACAGCAGCTCGACCATCACGAAGCCCTCGCCTTGGCAGGTTTCGCAGCGGCCCTTGGCCACGTTAAAGGAGAAGCGGCCGGCGTCGTAGCGGCGCTTGCGGGCCTCGGGCGTGGCGGCAAAGAGCTTGCGCACGTGGTCAAACAGGCCCGTGTACGTGGCCATATTGGAGCGCGGCGTGCGGCCAATGGGCTGCTGATCGACGCGCACCAGGCGCCTGACCACGTCGAGCCCGGCCGTGATTTTGCCTTGCACGGCGGGGCCTTCGTCGGCCAGCTCCAGGTTTTCTTCGGCGCCTTCGCTAGCCCCCTCTTCTTCCGTTTTTTGGCCCAATGCCTCGCTCACCAGTTCTACCAATACCTGGCTGACGAGCGTCGATTTGCCTGAGCCCGACACGCCCGTAACGGCCGTGAACACCCCTAGCGGAAACTCGGCAGCGAGGCCGCGCAGGTTGTGGCGGGTGGCGCCGGCCAGCCGCAGCCAGCCCACGGGCGCGCGCTCGGGGCGGGCGGCCAGGCCGGTGTGGCCGAATAAAAACTGGCGGGTCTGCGACGTTTCTACCTCGGCTAGCCCGGCGGGCGGGCCGCTGTAGAGCACCTGCCCGCCCTGCTCGCCGGCGGCGGGGCCCACATCGACGAGCCAGTCGGCGCAGCGCACCACGTCGAGGTTGTGCTCGACTACGAAGAGCGAGTTGCCGGCTTTTTTGAGCGTATCGAGCGCCCGCAGCAGGGCCTGCGTGTCGGAGGGGTGCAGCCCGGCCGAGGGCTCATCGAGCACGTACACTACCCCAAACAGGTTGGAATACAGCTGAGTAGCCAGGCGCAGGCGCTGTAGCTCGCCGGGCGAGAGCGTTGGCGTGCTGCGCTCCAGGGCCAGGTAGCCCAGGCCCAGGTCGAGGAGCACCGCCAGACGGGCTACCAAATCCTGGGTGATGCGGCGCGTCACTTCGGCCTGCTCGGGGTGGGCCTTGTGGTGCCGCTGGGCGGTGGCCCGGCCCTCGGCGAAGGGCCGCAGCCGGCTAGCCACCTGCTGCAAGGGTAGCCGGGCCATGTCGGCAATGTCGAGGCCGGCGAAGGTGACGCTCAGTGACTCGGGGCGCAGGCGCTTGCCGTGGCAGAGCGGGCACTCCTGGCTGAGCATGTACTGCAAGGCCCGCTTTTTCATGAGCGCGCTCTGGGTGTTGGCGAAGGTGTGCAGCACGTGCCGCCGGGCGCTGGAAAACGTACCCATATAGTTTGGCGGCTCCTTGCGCTTGAGGGCGCGCTGGGTTTCCTGGGGCGAGTAGCCGGGGTACACCGGCACCACCGGCTGCTCGTCGGTGAACAGAATCCAGTCGCGCTCTTTTTGGGGCAAGTCGCGCCAGGGGCGGTCCACATCATAGCCCAGGGTTACCAGAATATCGCGCTGATTTTGGCCGCCCCAGGCCTGGGGCCAGGCCGCAATGGCCCGCTCGCGGATGGTGAGCGAGGGGTCGGGCACCATCGAGTCTTCGGTCACCTCATATACGCGGCCCAGGCCGTGGCAGCGCGGGCAGGCTCCCTCGGGCGTGTTGGCCGAAAAGCCTTCGGCGTAGATAATACTCTGGCCGCTAGGGTAGTCGCCGGCCCGCGAGTACAGCATGCGCAGCAGGTTGGAGAGCGTCGTGACCGAGCCCACCGACGAGCGCGTGGTGGGCGCACCACGCTGCTGCTGCAGGGCCACCGCCGGCGGCAGCCCGTCGATGCTATCGACTTCGGGCACCGATAGCTGGTGAAACAGCCGCCTGGCGTAGGGCGATACTGACTCGAGGTAGCGGCGCTGGGCCTCGGCGTAGAGCGTGCCGAAGGCCAGGCTCGACTTGCCCGAGCCCGACACGCCGGTAAAGACCACCAGGGCATCACGCGGAATGTCGACGTCGACGTTTTTAAGATTGTGCTCACGGGCGCCGCGCACCCGCACCAGGCCCGCGCCGGGCGCGGTAGAAACAGAAAAAGCCATAACTCAAAAAGCGCGGCCAGGCGCCGCTAGCCCGGTCATACGCAAATTGGCGGGCTAGCGGCGCCCGGCGGGCTAGCCCCTGCCTACTTCACACAAGGCTTTGCTCTTGGAGGCCGCCCGGCGCAAGGGCGGGCGCGCGCCTAAAGAAGTAGCAGAAGTGAGTCACCTCAGTAAAGCCCACAGACTTACTTTTATCGGCCGCTGAATCAGCCACTCCCCTAGCCAGCTTTTGCAAGAGATGGCCGCGGCAGGCAGCGCTCCGGCGCCGGCGCCGCTTACCTTTTAATTACCTGCCTGTTATGCGCTCACCTTCGCTCCTACTGGCCCTGCTGCCGCTCCTGGCGGCGTGTAGCCGGCCCACGGCCCGCACTCCCAGCCTTGTGGCTACTGATACTTATTTTCCGGCGCCCGGCGCGGGCTGGCAGCACCAAGCGCCCGCCGCTGAGGGCCTGGACCCCGCCAAGCTAGCCGAGGCTGTGGCGTTCGCCCAAACTCAGGAAACGACCCAGATGACGCCAAACTTCTCCACCCAGGAGGGGATTTTTGGCAAGCTGCTCGGCCCCATGCCCACCAGCCGCGCCGCTACCAACGGCCTCGTGCTGCGCCACGGCTACCTCGTGGCTGAGTGGGGCGATACCGAGCGCCCCGACCCTACCTACAGCGTGGCTAAAAGCTACCTCTCAACCATCCTGGGCATTACCATCGACCGCGGTCTTATCAAGGACATTCACGAGCCAGTGGCGAATTACATCCACGACGGGGGCTACAACTCGGAGCATAACAAGCTAATTACCTGGGAACACCACGCGCGCCAAACCAGCGAGTGGGAAGGCGAGCTGTGGGGCAAAAACGCCGACTTCGTGGGGCGCGAAGCCTTCGGCAAGGGCGAGCGCAAGCCACGCGCCCTGCAAGCGCCCGGCACCTACTTCGAGTACAACGACGTGCGTATCAATCGGCTAGCCCTCTCACTGCTGCGCGTGTGGCAGCGCCCCCTGTCCGACGTACTCAAAACGGAAGTGATGCAGCCTATCGGCGCGTCCAGCACCTGGCAGTGGGTGCCCTACCCCAACGCCGTGGCCCAAATCAATGGCAAGCCCATGCCCTCGGTAAGCGGCGGCACACGCTGGGGGGGCGGCCTGCGCATCAGCGCCCGCGACGAGGCGAGGCTCGGCTACCTCATGCTGCGGCGCGGCCGCTGGGGCCGGCGCCAGGTGGTGTCGGAAAGCTGGGTGCAGCAGGCTACCACGCGCGGCCCCGTCGGCCCCGACTACGGCTACCTCTGGTGGCTCAATACCGAGCAAAAAGCCTGGCCCGACGCGCCTGCTAACAGCTATGCCGCCCTCGGCGCCGGCCAGAATACCATCTGGGTTGACCCCACCCATGACATCGTCATCGTGTGGCGCTGGCACAACGGCAACCCCAATGAGCTGATAAAACGCGTGCTGGCTGCGGTGAAGGAGTGATTGTTTTTAGGCAGTAATTCCTAGCAACACTTAGAAAATGTTTGGATTTTGCTAAAAACGCCTCTGGAACGTCATGCAGACCGCTGGGAAGCATCTAGCTCGCGACGTTGGATTCGTACCCCTAGCAGCGCGAGCGAGATGCTTCGACAAGCTCAGCATGACGTGCTTTTAGAATTTTTAGAACACATTTCTTTTTTTCTTTACAAGCGTGATTTTACTAAGCTTGCTTTTTTTCAATGCGCTGTGCTTTCTCCTATTCTTCCTGGATAAGCAAAAAGCTCAGCGAGGCCAACGGCGCATTTCCGAAAAAACGCTGCACCTGGCTACCCTAGCGGGGGCGGCACCGGGCGCGTGGGCGGCTATTTTTCTGCTGCATCACAAAAACCGAAAAGCGGCTTTTTGGAGCGTTACCCTACTACTCACGCTGCTACAGGGTGTGGCTTTGTATTTTTTTATATCGCCGCAGTTTCGGGCCCCGGGCTAGTTGGCTACTGGCACGAGTTACGTTGTGTTAAACTCGCGCTAGTGAGCGGGTGTTTGTCGTAAAGAACACCCATAAGGCAAGAAAAAGGAATAGTATTCCTTCAACAACAAGCGTTGGGACTAACCCAACCAAATGATAAGGTTTTTGTAGATAATAGATAAACCAGTCCAACGCTCTGGAATGATAAAATCCGCTTCGACTAATTAAAATTGCTACTACAACTACACCAACAGGCAGCCAGTAACCCACCCTTGTACATCGAGCGATTATCGCAGATACTATCCACCCCACAAGATTTCCGGTTAGCCAAGCATAGCTATTACGCATATATAATTCAGAAACCCTTTCGCCTAGCCCTTGCCCAGGCTGCAATGGCATATGCTTTACTACGTCATTGCCGTATTTTTCATACGCATTGATAACATCAACATCGTGAAGCAAAAAAAGCCTTTTGGCTGCTAGTACTAATAGTACTGTAGCAAGAGAATGGGCAGCCCAGAGTAAGAGTTTTTTTCAACAGCTGCATTTATCATGGTAACTAATTATAATCTGTTAAACTACAGCTAGCATTCCACCCAGCCGCCACCATCCCGCACCCTAGCCAATAGGGCCGCATGGTGCGGGGCGCGCTGCAACACCTGCTCATTGCCCAGCAGCACTAGCTGCTGGCGCGCCCGCGTCACGGCCACGTTGAGCTTGCGGTCGACCTGGCCGGTTTCGTCGGGCGACACCATGAGCTCCAGCTGGTGCTCGTGGTGGCAGCAGAAGCTCACGACAATGACCTCGCGCTGCGAGCCCTGGTAGCGCTCCACGGTATCGACGCTGACCTGGGCTAGCGCGGGCAAGTCGTGCTCCTGGGCTAGCTGGGCCAGCCGCGCGCGGATGCGGGCCGCCTGGTTGCGGTAGCTGGCGATGATGCCCAACGTGGCGTCAGGGTCGAAGGCCGGGCCGTAGCCCTGCACCACGGCCAGGGCGGCACGGGCGGCCAGCTCGGCCTCATGGCTCGACTCCTTTTGTGAAAGGTCGTCGGGCTGGCGGCGGGTGGGCACAAACACCAGGCGCTGGCGGCGCAGGGCCTCGCCAAAGGCATCGGCGGGGCTAGCCGCGGGCCAGGCGCTGGGGTTGAGGCTGGCGTGCTGCCAGGGCGCGGGGCTGCGCAGTTGCCCGCCGTAGAAGTCGTCGTTGACGAGCACGGCCAAGTCGGCGTGGGCGCGGTACTGGTTGGCTAGGGTACCGTGGGCGTAGGGCCACTGCGCCTCGGCACGCCGGAAAAGGCGCTCGAAATATGAGTTGCGCAGGTTGGTGAGGCCCAGCTGCTCCCGCAGCAAATCGGCCACGGCGGGGGCCACGGCGCTGGTTTCAGCCTCTTGCGTCACTACGGCCGGCAGCTGGCGGTGGTCGCCGATGAGGATGAATTTCTTAGCCTTGGCCAGCAGCGCCAGCATGGGGCCTTCGAGCACCTGGCTGGCCTCGTCTACCACGGCCACGTCGAACTGCTTGAGCTGAAACAGCTCGGGCCGGCCCAGCAGGCTGCTGATAGTGCCCACGTAGAGCGGCGTGCTGGTGAGGCGCGCCCGCACCATCTGGCGGGTGGGCAGGTCGCGAATCATATTGTCGAGCAAGTACGGCCGGTAGGCCGGCGAGGTACCCAGCCGCGAGCCGATGCGAATAAACGGCAGCCCGGCATCCATCAACTGCTCGCAGATTTCGTCCACGGCGCGGTTGGTGTAGGCGGCCAGCAGCGTGCTTTTATCGTCGTTCACGAGGCGGATGGCCAGCTCGCGCAGCACCGAGCGGGTTTTACCGGTGCCCGGCGGGCCGCAGAGTACAAACCAATCGGGCGCGGCCAGGGCTCGGGCCACTACCTCGGGTGCGGCGGTGGCAGGCTGGGCCGTGGCAGCATCCCAACCCTGCGGCGGGCGCGGCGCGGTGCGGGCCAGCAGCTGGCGGCGGCGCCCGGCGGGCAAGCTCAGGAAAGCCGTAAGGCCCGCCCACTCGCGCCGGAAGGTGTCGTAGGTATCGGGCTCCAGGGCCCAGTGCGAGTGGCCGTGCAGGTAGCGCGGGGCCATGCGGCGGTTGCGCACGGCCAGCACCACGCGGCCATCAGCGCCGAGGTCTTCGGCTAGGGTCACTTTTACCACCTGTGCATCGAGAGCGCTGAGGGTCTTGGTATTGCTAGCTATGGAGTCGCCAGCATTTCCCGCGTTTGCACTTTCAGACACTCCCGCTAGCCCCTGCGCATCGACTATAGCACGGCGGCGCGGGTAGAGAATGAGTGTGTCGCCGGCCCGGAAGTTGACTTCACGGCCACCTGCGGGGCGCTGAAAAATGAGGTGAGGGCCGAGGCCATCGCGGGCATCGTCGGGCGCGTTGCTGTGGTCTTCGATAAGCTCCAGCTCGTCGAGCAGGCTGAAATTCTGGTGCTTGCGGGCCTGGGGTAAGAGCCAGAGGCCGGCCTGGCCACCGGCGTCGCCGGGGCGGCCTTCGTCGCCAAGCAGGGCTAGCCGCATTTCACGGGCCGCGAAGCGGGTTAATTCGAGGCAGTAGGCGCGCTCGGTGCGGTCGGCGGCGGCCCAGACGTTCGCGGTTTTTTCGGCCTTTTCGCGGTTGAAGGGTGGGATGGCGGCCAGGTTGGGGCGCAGCACGGGGGCTAGCAGGGCGGCCGTTTGGCCGGGGCCGGTGGCGCGGGCTAGTTGTAGCTCCAGGCCCACGAGCTGGTTGCGGGCGGCCAGCAGCTGGTCCACGAGGGCCAGGTTTTGGAGCACCGGGCGCACGGCGGGCTGGTCCTCAGCCGCATTAGAATACAAAATGCTGGTGCGGCCCCGGCCGGCGGTTTCGCCATCGGCTCCGAATACTGATTCTAATAGCAGACGATAGAGCTGGGCCTGGGCGGCGTGGTTGGTCCAGGGCTCGGCCACGGGCACTTTCACCGAGCTTTTGAGCTCCACGAGGTCGTAGCCGGTGGGGCTTTCGTGCAGCAGGTCGAGGCGGCCTTGCAGGCCGTAGGTAGCCGAGAGAAAAGTGGGTTCGAGAAAGCAATCGGCTAGCCGCAGGGGCTGCTGCTGGTAGCCGCTGCGCGAGCTGGTCGCGAAGCCCTGCTGGCGCGCCTGCCGCAGGGTGCGGTGGTGGCGGCGCAGGTCGTTCAGCAGCTCGGGCACGCCAGTGCGCGTCTGAAACTCGGGCAACGTGCTCAAGGTGAGCGGCTCGGCGCGAAAGAGCTTTTTAGTAAGAAAATGCTCGAGGTCGAAGTCGGGCTGGTTGCTGGTTGTTGCTTGTTGGTTGTTGGCTTCCTGGGTGGCGCTGGCTAGCTCGCTGCTAACCCGAAAGCCCTTGTGCGCGGCCCACTCGTGGCTCGCCGGCAGCCGGCCACCTGCTGCCGGGCTACTGTCCACTTGGCTAGCCGCGTGGCTCACTTCCTCATCGAGCAGGCGGTTAACGAGGTTCCCCACCACGAGCGAGCGCGAGGCTTCATCGGGCAAAAAATACTTGAGCAGCGCCAGCTCGGCATTGGTGCCATCGCGCTGGGCGCACTCGGCCAGGGTCGTAACGCTGATGAGGTAATCGGGCTCCAGCACCACGCGGCGCGGGCGCACACGGCCATCGGGCAGCAGCACGGGGCCGATGAGGTTGAGCGCCGGGTGCAGCGCAGCGGCGGGCAGCAGCAGGCTTTCGTAGGCGGGCGGCAGCTCCAACTGAAATGGGCCGGCCGGGCGGCCATCGGCGGGCACGCTCATTTCTACGGTGATGACGCCGCTGGGCAAGTCGGCGTGCACCACTTGCACCCGCCACACGGCGCGTGGGTCGGAGCTACTTTCGGGGCTAGCCACAGCGGGCAGCGCGGGCGTGGCGGCCGGCAGGTGAGCCTGGATTTCGGTGGGCACGGGCGGACGCGGGCCGGTGTAAGGCTCGCCCGTGAGGGCCCCCAGCAGCTCAGCCACAGCCATGAAGCCGGTGGCTACCTCGGCGGGGGTGCCAGGGTAGCTTTCGTGCAGCACGAGGTTGGCGGCCACGCGCAGGTCTTGCAGGCGGGCGCGCAGGCTGGGGTCCAGCTCCAGGGCGTAGCAGGCCCCGCCTATTGCCTGAAACAGGTTGCCGAACGGTGCTTTACGGCGCTTGTAGTCGGCCCGCAGCAGGCTTTCGAGCAGCTTGCGCAGGCGCGGCAGCTGGTCGGCGGGCGCGGCCGTGGGGTCGGCCAGGGTGGCGAGGCGGGCGTGGGGCGAGTCGGACAAAACGGCTAGGCGTAGGCTAAACTTAAAGGTAAGGCCAAGCCACACAACTAGCTATTTTGCCGCAGGGCTTGCGGCGGGCGCGGGGCCGTCCTCCTGCAAGTAGTAGTGCCGGATGCGGTTGAAATCCTCATCCAGCTCGTACACCAGCGGCACACCGGTGGGGATATCGAGGCTGGTCACTTCTTCATCGCTCAGGTGGTCGATGTACTGCACCAGGGCGCGCAGGCTGTTGCCGTGGGCGGCGATAATCACCTTCTGGTTGCGGCGCAGGGCGGCCATTATCTTCTCGGCCCAGAAGGGCATGACGCGGGCCAGCGTCTCGCTCAGGTTCTCGGTCAGCGGCAATTCGCGCGCGGTGAGGTGGGCGTAGCGCAGGTCGTGGCCGGGCCAGCGCGGGTCATCTTTGGTAATGGCCGGCGGGTGCGCGTGGGGCGAGCGCCGCCACTCCTGCACCTGCGCAGCGCCGTACCGGGCGGCGGTTTCGGCCTTGTTGAGGCCTTGCAGCGCACCGTAGAACCGCTCATTCAGCCGCCACGACTTCTGCACCGGAATCCAGAGCTGGTTCATGTTTTCGAGGGCGATGTCGAGCGTTTTGATGGCTCGCTTCAGCACCGACGTATAGCCGATATCGAAGGTGTAGCCGTGCTGCTGGAGTAGCTGGCCAGCACGGGCCGCCTGCTGCTTGCCCAGGTCCGAGAGGTCCACGTCGGTCCAGCCCGTAAAGCGATTTTCCTGGTTCCAGACGCTTTCGCCGTGGCGTAGGAGCACGAGTTTTTCCATAAGATGGAGGTTCTTTTATGAAGCAGAACGGCTTTTAAACAAAACAGACCGTCATGCGGAGCTTGCCGCAGCATCTTGCCCGAATCGTTAGGAAGGTGACCCTAGCGGCGCGGGAGAGCTGCTGCGGCAAGCTCCGCATGACGGTCTATGAAACTGGTGAAGCTGGACGAAAAAGGCTATTTCACCATAAAGGCGACTTCCGTCTTACCCCACATCAGGGCCACTTTGCCCGACTTATCGGCCGTGATGGTGAACTGCTCTACGGGGCTAGCCAGGGTCGTGGGCTTCACTTTCACGCGCAGCACGTCGTCGGCCGCTTTGTAGTCGTAGGCGCCCCACTGCTTGGCCGTTTTGTTGAAGATGATGGTCCACTCGGTGGCGCCGGGGATGGTGAACAGGCCGTAGGTGCCGGCGGCCAGTGCCTGGCCGTTGATTTTCACCGGCTTGCTCACCGTGAAGGTGGTGGCTTCGTTGGCACCGGTGCGCCATACTTCGCCCACGGGGGCTAGCGGCGATTTCTCGCCGAAGGCGGCGCGGCCCTTCAGCGAGGGCTTGCTATAGTCGATGGTGACCTCGGTGCCGTGCACGTCAGCTTTCGCTACGGCCGGCGGGCTCGGGCGCTTCGACTTGTCTTCGGGCATCTTGGTTTGGGTGGTCGCGGGCGTGGTGGCCTGGGCGTGGGCCGCGGTGGCACCGGCGAGCAGCGCGGCGCCGGCTAGGGCCGCGAGGGGAAAAAAGCGCATGGCTAGGGTGAAAAAAGGGTAGGTGAAATTGGTTGGAGCGATAAGTGCGAAGCCCGGTAATAAGTTTAACTAGCCACCTGGCACTGCACACTATTAAGTAGCCACTAAGTAGCCACGGCTGATTGATAAATTAATTTTCGCTAATCGCTAGTTCAATTTGTAGATAAACTCCGCTATTTCTGCTTGCCGGGCATTAGCGAAGCCGTAGTCAGTACCGATTTTTACAAAGCCACCCTTTTCCAGTACTCGCTGCGACCCTAGATTATCAAAGGCAACGCGGCCAATAATTGGTCTGGCTGCTTCTATAAGCAGAAATTTTTTTAGGGCCGCGGCGGCCACTCCTCGGCCCCAGAAGTGTCGGTCTATCCAGTAGGTGATTTCAGCTTTTTCCTCCACCTCAAATTTTGCAATGCTCCCCACGATGAGTTCATCAACCAGGATGGTTTGCATGTTGATGGCCGGGTCGCGTAGAAATCGGGTAAATTTTTCGACGTAAGCGTCCCGAGTCGCTTGGTCTTGTGGGGTGAATGCAGCCAGGTAGTTGGCTTCTGCATCAAGTTGAAACCGGAAGAAAAAATCCAGGTCGGGCTTTTCCGTTGGCCTAAGCTTTACTTGATTGATTAGCATCATATTGCGCAAGAATTAGCACCTAGTGCTCCTACTACATGTGCCCCCTGGCGCGGGTTTCGCCCATGCGCCAATACACGAGCAGCGAAATGAACGCGCAACCTGTCACATACCAATAGAAGTATTCGGCCACGCCCTGGTCTTTGGCCAGCAGCGCCAGGTACTCGGCCGTGCCGCCAAATAGGGCCGCCGTGAGCGCAAACGGCAGCCCCACCCCCAGCGCCCTAATGTGGGTTGGAAACAGCTCGGCCTTCACAATGGCCGAGATGCTGGTGTAGCCGCTCACCACAAAGAGCGCCGCAATAAGCAGCCCGAAGGCGCCCCACGCGCTAGTAGTGTGGGCCAGTGTGCGCAGCAGCGGCACCGTGCCCAGCGTGGCCCCGATGCCAAAAAACAGTAGCACCGGCCGCCGCCCCACCACGTCGGAAATGGCCCCTAGCAGCGGCTGAAACAGCAGCGCCACGGCCATCGCCCCAAACGAGATAAGGGTGGCCTGCTCCTTGGTGAAGCCGCTGGTGTTCACCAAAAACTTCTGGGCGTAGGTGGTGAAGGTGTAAAACGCCAGCGTGCCGCCCAGCGTGAGGCCCACCACGGTGAGCGTTTCGCGCGGGTAGGCCCGTAGCTGCTGCACAGCCGAGAGCCGGGCCGGCCGTTCGCTAGCCCCCTTAGCGGCTTTTTCCTGCTCAAAGGCGGCCGTTTCGCTCATGTGCGAGCGCAGGTACAGCGCCCCGATGGCCGCGCCGGCCCCAATCACAAACGGAATACGCCAGCCCCAGGCCGTCATTTCGGCGGGTGTAATAAACTGCTGCAACGTGAGTTGCACAATCAGCGCCAGCAGCTGCCCACCCATGAGCGTGAGGTACTGAAAGCTCGACCAGAAGCCCCGGTGGCGCTCGCCGGCCATCTCGCTGAGGTAGGTGGCCGAGGTGCCGTACTCGCCGCCCACGCTAATGCCTTGCAGCAGCCGGGCCAGCAGCAGCAGCGCGGGTGCCCCCAGCCCAATAGTGGCGTAGCCCGGCGCGCAGGCAATGAGCAGCGAGCCGCCCGCCATCAGTTGCACGCTCAGCAGCAGCGCCGCCCGCCGCCCATGCTTGTCGGCATAATTACCCAGAAACCCCGCCCCTAGCGGCCGCATCAAAAAGCCTACCGCGAAGATGGCCGCCGTATTCAGCAGCTGCGCCGTGGGGCTGGCCTTCGGAAAAAAGACGGGCGCGAAGTAGAGCGCAAACGCCGAGTAAGCGTACCAGTCGTACCACTCGACAAGGTTGCCGATGGAGCCGGAGACAATGGAGCGAAAGGGTGAGGCGGAATTAGCAGACATGCGCCAAAAGTAGCCCAGCACTGGCGCGAGTTTAGCGCAGCGTAACGCGTGACCAGCTTTGATGTGGAGGTTGTAGCCCCACTGCCGCGCCAGCAGCACTTAACAGAGGGAGGATAAAGCAACATTAGCAGCCGTTGCTTGCCAGATTGTGGCAGCTGAGGTTCAACCTCGTCTTCTTCGTTGTCACGAGTTATGCTGCGCTAAACTCGCGCCAGTGAAGGAGCTTGCCTACACCCGTCGTTGCACATCGCACGCCGGCCTCGTTCAACGCCGGGCGGGGGCTAGCCCCGCCCCTAGCTTATCTGTACATAGACCGCACTATGCTGCTTCAATGGTTTTCAGTACCCTAGCCGGAATGCCGCCCACGATAGTATTGGCCACCACGTCTTTGTGCACCACGGCGCCCGCCGCCACAATGGCGTTTTCGCCCACCGTGACGCCAGGCAGAATGGTAGCCGCTGCCCCTAACCAGGCGTTGCGCTTTATCAGCACCGGGCTCAGCAGCAGTTGCTGGCGCTGCGCGGGGTCGGTGGGGTGGTTTTCGGTGATGATGTTCACCTTGGGGCCAATCTGCACGTCGTCCTCAATCGTGATGCCGCCCAGGTCCAGCAGCGTGCAGGCGTGGTTGATGAAGACGTTTCGGCCAATCGTGATGTGCCGGCCGAAGTTCGTGTAAAACGGCACGAACACGGTCGTGCTGGCGGCTAGCTCGCGGCCTATCAACTCGCCCAGCAGCTGCCGAATCTGGTCGGTGCTCGTGGCGGCATTCAGCGCCGGCGACAGGCGCAACGCCCGGTTGATACCCTCCCACATGGCAGCAATTTCCGGGTCGTCCTTCCGAATCAGCCCGCCGGCTAGCATTCTCGCAAAAATATCCATCTGGTTTTCTTTGGTAAACTGGTAGGGCTTTGGCGCACTTGCTCTCGGCTGGCTACTGAATCGGCGGACCGGCCCCGGCCGCTAGCTCGCCGCCCGCCAGCAACCCCAGGCTGCCCGTAGCGGCTAGGGCCGCTGGGTGGCGGAGGGAGCGGAGAAGGCGGGCGCGTGGCGGGGAGGTGGGCATGGTAGCAGACAGCATGTTATTCCTCCCTACTATCAATCACTTCAAATTTATTATCCTCTAGCATTTGTTTGAACTCAGCTCTCGTCAAACTATCGGCAAGCCTGTAATGAAAGTGATGATAACCAAATTCTAGGTTGTAAAAATCTTTCGTTTGCTCGTAACCCAAGTTAATTATATTTTCCACAAAATCCTTAAATACCTCTTCGTCCTGAGTCTGCAATTGTATCTTTTTATGGTCATCAAGGGTTAATTTAGTTTGGCCCTTCAGAGCATAAACAACAATGGATAAGTACCCGTTTTCGACAGTATTTTTCTTTTGACTGCTTAAAAAAGCAATAATCGCACTCTTATTATTGAAATGCCTCGCCATCCAAAGTTCCGTTAACTCATTTTCCCAAAAATCTTTAACATATATACAGAACCCATCAACTTCTGGCAAAAATTCGATAGCATTGATTAAGACAGAAAACAGATTTTTCTTTTCAACAACTAACTCAAATTCAAAAACCCCGTTTTCATCTGCGTTGTAAGCAACAAATTTTTCCTTAATTAAATCGTAGTCATACTCGCCTTCAAAAACGCTTTTGACTATTCCAATCGGCGGGATAAAACTTTTATCAGGGTCGCTAAGTGAGAAGCTAAACATGGTTGGCCGCATGTAAACAGCGTCAGCTATTTCAACTAACTCTTCATTATCATCAATTTCCTCGAAATTACTAAGCAATGATGCTTCTGTCAGATTATGATTCGTAAAGCCGTATTCCAGTGAAGCTTTTATTGCTTTATCTAAGGCATCACCTAAATGACTACCGTAAGCATAAAAATTTCCAAAAACGCCAGTATCAGCGTCTTGTTCACCGTCAATCATTAAATACCAAAGCTTATCTTCCATCTTTTTCTATCATGAATTTCTCAATCTGCATTATAGCATCTATTCCGACTGGCTAGCCACAAGTATACGCCACCCATCCCGCCCCCCATCGTAAATTTGCGCTTGCTTAACGGCTAACTCCCGTTCGCCTGCTTTATGAAACAAGAACTAGACCTGGCCCTCGCCCCCGAGGTAGCCTACGACGAGCTGGCCCGCTACGAGGCCATTCTGGCCGCCGCCGGCCTGCGCCCCGGCGAAGCCGATTTTGTGCACATCCGCAAGCGCTCGCTCGATGCGCGGGGCCGCCGGCCGCTGGTGCGCCTGAAGGTGGACATCTACGACCGGGCTAGCCCCGCTCCTGCCCGCGACCTGCTGGGGCCGTGGTTTGAGTACCCCGATGTGCGTCAGGCGCGACGCCGGGTCATTATTGTAGGGGCCGGGCCGGCGGGTCTGTTCGCAGCGCTGCGCTGCATCGAGCTGGGCATCAAACCTATCGTGCTGGAGCGCGGCAAGGACGTGCGCACCCGCCGCCGCGACCTGGCTGCTCTTAATAAGGAGCACCTTGTGAACCCCGACTCAAACTACTGCTTTGGCGAGGGCGGCGCGGGCACCTACTCCGATGGCAAGCTCTACACCCGCGCCACCAAGCGCGGCGACGTGGGCCGCATCCTGCGCCGGCTGGTGCAGCACGGCGCCACCCCCGATATCCTAGTCGATGCTCACCCCCACATCGGCACCAACAAGCTACCCGCCGTAGTGCAGAGCCTGCGCGACGCCGTGCTCGAAGCCGGCGGTGAGGTACGGTTTGAAACGCGGGTTGAGGATTTAATCCTGGAAAGCCACCACCTGCGTGGCGTAGTCACGCACACCGGTGAGGCCATCGAGGCCGAGGCTACGGTACTAGCCACCGGCCACTCGGCCCGCGACATCTACGAGCTGCTGCACCGGCGCGGGGTGCTTATCGAGGCCAAGCCCTTCGCGCTAGGGGTTCGCGTGGAGCACCCGCAAGCACTTATCGACGCGGCCCAGTATGGGCGGCCCGAGCGCGGCCTGCTGCCGGCGGCCAGCTACGCGCTGGTCGAGCAAACCAAGGTGCGCGATGCCCAGCGCGGCGTGTTCTCGTTTTGCATGTGCCCGGGCGGGTTCATTGTGCCGGCGGCCACCGCGCCCGGTGAGGTAGTGGTAAACGGCATGAGCCCCAGCCGCCGCGACTCGCGCTTTGCCAACTCGGGCATCGTGGCCGCCGTGGAGCTGGCCGATATGGACGTGGCCCGGCACGGCGTGCTGGCCGGCCTGCGCTTGCAGCAGGAAATAGAGCAGCGTGCGTGCCAACTGGCGGGTGGCACCCAGCTAGCCCCCGCCCAGCGCCTCGGCGACTTCCTGCAGAAGAAGCTCTCCCCCAGCCTCCTCGAAACCAGCTACCAGCCCGGCCTCATGAGCGTGGAGATGGACGCCGTGCTCGGCCCCACGCTCAGCGAGCGGCTGCGCCAAGGCTTCCGCGCTTTCGGCCGCAAGATTCCCGATTTCGCCACCAACGCGGCCCAGATTGTGGGCGTCGAGAGCCGCACCTCGTCGCCCGTCCGCATCCCGCGCGATAATCATACCCTGGCTCACCCCATCGTGACGGGCCTTTACCCCTGCGGCGAGGGGGCGGGCTACGCGGGCGGCATCGTGAGCGCCGCCATGGATGGCGAGCGCGTGGCCGAGGCCCTAGCGGCAACCATAGGGCGCTAGGCCGCTTGCCTACGCGGCAGGTCGGCCAGATGCGCCAGCACCTGGCGCACCATGCGCGTGCAGCGCGCGCCCAGATACGTGAAAGTATGCTGGGGCGCAAAGCCGACGAGGTAGGCACGCAGGCGTTCGCGGGCGCGTAGCAGGCGCACTTTCACGTTGGGCTCGCTCAGCTGCAGGTAGGCGGCGGTGCCGGCCACGCTCAGGCCCTCTACTTCGCGAAGCACAAACACACTGCGGTACTTGGCGGGCAGGGCTTGCATGGCGGCCTCCAGGGCCTCGCGTAGCTCTTCATTTAGAACGGTTTGCAGAGGGGTAGGGCCGGTGGCGCGCGGCTCAGCTTCTTCGGCGGCAGGGGCATTCAGGTCGGTGAGGCGCTGCTGGCGGCGCCGGTCCAGCAAGCACTCATTGAGCATGATGCGCGTCAGCCAGGTAGCAAAGCTCGCGCGTCCCTCAAAGGTCGCGAGCTGTAGGTAGGCCTTGACCCAGGCGCTTTGCATGGCTTCTTCTACGGCGGTGGGCTCACCGAGCACGGCCACGCCTGCGCGGTACAGGCGCTGGTTGTAGCGGCGCATGAGTAGCTCAAAGAGCTGCTTCTCGCCAGCGAGCACCCGGCTGATGACTTCAGAATCGGAAAGGGGGGCGTAGGGCATGGGTACCAGCTGGGGTAGCATTGGGAAAGCGTGGGGGTGATGCGGCACGGCCGTGGTTGATTGGATGCGCTAGCCCACGCGTTGGTTACAAAAAAATACATCTTAATTTCTGTAACCCCGGGGCTGGGTAGCACATCCAATGGCAACAATCCCTTTC
Source organism: Hymenobacter sp. BT559 (assembly GCF_017571525.1). Taxonomy (GTDB): domain Bacteria; phylum Bacteroidota; class Bacteroidia; order Cytophagales; family Hymenobacteraceae; genus Hymenobacter; species Hymenobacter ginsengisoli. Next base: position 192,406 of record NZ_JAGETY010000003.1, read on the forward strand.
ACCCCTTTCAGCCATGTTACCCTCCCCCAATCTTCCTTACGCCGCTACGGCCGACCACGCCGCTAGCCCCACCCACACCGTAGTGCGGGTGCTCACCCTTACGTATGGCCTGGTGCCTATTGTGGCCGGCCTCGACAAATTCACCAACTTGCTGACCAACTGGGAAGCCTACCTCGCGCCCAATCAGGTACGGCTGCTGCCGGTAGCGGCCCCTGCGTTTATGCACCTGGTCGGCATCATCGAAGTAGTGGCTGGTATTTTGGTGCTGCTGCGCCCGCGCATTGGGGCATGGGTGGTCATGGGCTGGCTGATTGCCATCGCTTTGACCCTGGTGTCGGGGGGCCATTACTTCGACGTGGCCGTGCGCGACTTGGTTATGGCTATCGGGGCCTGGTCGTTGGCTTACCTGTGCCAGCGCTCCTAGCGCCGGCTGAACCCAACACCCCACTGCATAGTTGTTGCGTACTACAGGGCCAAGATAAGCTAGCTTGTACCCTGCACTACCTATGGATTCCAGCAAAAAAACCTTGGTTCTCGGCGCTACCGACAACCCCGACCGCTACGCCTACCGGGCGGTGCATCAACTCAAACGCCACGGCCACGAAGTAGTGCCGGTGGGCATTCGCAAAGGCCAGGTAGCAGGCCTCGATATTCATACCGACCGCCCACAGGAAACTGATATCGACACCGTGACGCTCTACGTAGGCCCGCAAAACCAGCCCGGCTGGTACGACTATATCCTGAGTCTTAAGCCCCGGCGCATCATCTTTAACCCCGGCACCGAAAACCCTGAGCTTGAGCAAAAGGCCCAGGCCCAAGGCATTATGACCGAAGAAGCCTGCACGCTGGTTATGCTGAGCGTGGGGCAGTACGATAAATAGGCGGGCTACAGCCTGGCTTAGCGATGGGTAGGTCCCCTCTAAACAAACGAGCCCGGACAGGGAAGCGGTAGTAGTACCGCCTCACCGTCCGGGCTCTTTTTTGCCTAAGGCTAGCCCTAGTTGGGCTGCGCTACGGCGCGGTAGGCGTTTACGCGGCCATAGCCGTAGTAGGGGTCACGGCCGGGCTTGCCCAAGTCGTCGGCCGAGGCACGCAGGGCGGCTTCTACCCTGGCCGGGTCCATGTTGCCGCCGTTTTTGCCGATGATGAGGGCGGCTACACCGGTGGCGTGCGGGGTGGCCATGCTGGTGCCGGCAGCCCAGGTATAGTAAGCACGCGGCACGCCATTAACTTTCAACACGCGACCCGTACTCAGCACCATATCCAGGGCCCACACGTACTGGCGCACGCCGCGGAAGATGACTATCTCATTGCCGGGATACGCAAAATCGCCACCGGGCGCGGCAAACGTGACGGCCGGCGTGCCGTAGTTAGAATACGAGGCAAAGCGGTCCAGATTGGCGGTGAGGGGGGCTAGCGCCCAGCCAATGGGGGCCGTGGCCGAGATGGAGATAACACCCGTGGCATCGGCCGGAATGTTGACCAGCGACTTATCCTGGTTGCCGTTATTGGCATCGTTGCCAGCCGCGGCAATCAGGGTTACCCCATTTTTAGTAGCGTAGCTCGTGGCTTTGCTCAGGGCCACCAGCAATTCCTGAATGGCCTTAGTGTCATTCACCACATTGCCCGCGTCGTCGATATACTTATCGTGGTGCGGAATGGCGGCGCCCAGGCTCATATTAATCACGTCGGCGTGCTGCTGCGTGGCGTACACAATGCCCTGAATCAGCCAGGAGAACGAGCCCGAGCCGGCGTCGCCCAATACTTTCACCAGCAAGAGCTTAGCCTGAGGCGCAATACCGATAACGCCGATATTGTTATCGACAGCAGCAATGGTGCCGGCCGTGTGCGTGCCATGGCTGAACGCTAAGGAGCCGCCGGCAAACTGTGCTGATTCGCCAGGCACAAACGACATGCTGCCCAAGATGTTAGGTTTTAAGTCCGGGTGGTTTAGCTCAAAGCCGCCATCGAGGTCGGCCACGAGTACTCCCTGGCCCTGGTTACCCGTATTCCAGGCCTCGGGGGCTTGTATGGCGGTAGCGCCCCACTGCAGCGGAAATAGCGGATTGCTGTCGCCGGTGCTCGACGGGTTCACATTGTCGGAGGCCTGCTCGGCCACGCGACTCTGCTGGGGCTCAAAGCCCTGATAAGTGAAGTCGTGCACTACCGACCGCACGCCTGAGATTTTAGCGGCTTTCGTTGCAAAATCAGGGTCATCTGACGTTGCAATGGCCAGGCCAACCTCTTGCAAGTGGCTCGTTACTTTGCCATTAGCCGCTGTCGTTAGGGCTTCAATATTGCCCGGCAGCTGGTCGCCGGAGGCAATAATAATGTATTGCTTGGCCCGCAGCACAAAGCCAGCCGAAGCCTGGGCATCTTGCTGGGTAGTGCTGGCATTGAGGCTAGCCGTGGGGGTTGGCGTTTCTTTGGTGCAGCTGAAGGTACCGAGCAGGCCCAGGCCTAGCAGCGGGAGAAACGAACGCGCGGAAAAATGTTGGGTCATGTGGGTGGGAAAAAGGAGTTAATTGATTACTACAGCTACTTTTACTGCTCACAGCTGTGCGTCAAATGTATAGAATTAATTCTTACTTCATCTCGGTAACTTCATAATATTTCACAAATTTTTTCTACCAGGTTTCTATCTATGCCAGGTTCAGCAAAGCATTATTTTGCCGCTGAAATTTCCCTTATTGCATATACCACTTACAATAAGCTTGGCGAGCCGCTTTACTGCGGAGCTTGCTCTTTTCCGCAAATCGCCCGCTAGCCTACCCTAACGATGCTGGTTACTTGTCTTTCGCTTAGTTTACGGGCCCCTTCATCGCCACTTACTCAGTCTTCTACCTTACTACCCATGACGAAATCTTACTTACTCGGGCTGCTGAGTGCCGGGCTGCTGGCCTTTCGGCCCGCCTTGCCGGGCCCGCCGGCCGAGCCGCTCAAAGCGGAGGCTAGCCAGGACCTGCAGGCCCACTATGCCGACTACCGCCAGCTGGCCCAGCGCATCTGGGGCTTTGCAGAGGTGGGCTACAAAGAAACCCAGAGCTCGGCGCTGCTGCAGAAAACGCTGCGCGACAATGGCTTTGCGGTGCAGGCGGGCGTTGCGGGCATCCCCACGGCGTTTGTGGCTACCTATGGCAGCGGCCAGCCAGTGATTGGCGTGCTGGCCGAGTATGATGCGCTGCCAGGGCTAGCCCAGCAGGCGGTGGCCACCAAGACGCCCATTGCCGGCCAGGGCGCCGGCCACGGCTGCGGCCACAACCTGTTTGGCACGGCGAGCGTGGCAACGGGCCTCGAAATCAAGAAGCTACTGAAAGAAGGCAAGCTGCACGGCACCATTAAAGTATTTGGCTGCCCGGCCGAGGAAGGCGGCAGCGGCAAGGTATACCTGGTGCGCGAAGGCCTTTTCAAAGGCGTGGATGCCGTGCTGCACTGGCACCCCAGCAGCGAAAACGCCACGATGGTGGGCAAGTACATTGCCAATAGCTCGGCCAAGTTTCGGTTTCACGGCGTGGCTGCGCACGCCGCTGCGGCCCCCGAGCGCGGCCGCAGCGCCCTCGACGGCGTGGAGGCCATGGACAACATGGTGAACATGATGCGCGAGCACGTGCCCCAGGAAACGCGCATTCACTATGTTATCACCAATGGCGGCAAGGCCCCCAACGTAGTGCCTGACTTTGCCGAGGTCTATTACTACGTACGCCACCCCAACCGGGCCGACGTGCAGGCCGTGTTTGAGCGCGTGGTGAAGGCCGCCGAGGGCGCCGCGCTGGGCACTGGCACGACGATGGACTATGAAATAGTAGGCGGCACCCACGACCTGCTCATCAATGAAACGCTGGCCCATGCCCTGCAAGCCAACCTGGAGCAGGTGGGCGGCGTGACCTACACTGCCCCGGAAGCGGCCTTCGGCCAGCAGATTCAGCAGTCGCTGGGTGTGCCCGCGCCGCCGGTGGCCCAGGCCGCGCAGGTAGAGCCCTACCGGGCCCGCGACCTGGGCGGCAGCAGCGACGTGGGCGACGTGAGCTACGTGGTGCCCACCGTGGGCCTCACGGCCGCCACCTGGATACCCGGCACCCCTGCCCACAGCTGGCAGGCCGTGGCGTGCAGCGGCCTCGAAGTAGGTAGCAAAGGCATGATGGTAGCCGCCAAAACCATGACCCTCACCGCCATCGACCTCTTCACTAGCCCCGAGCTGGTGGCCAAAGCCAAAGAAGAGCTCAAGCAGAAGGTGGGCAGCTACGTGTACAAACCCCTGCTCGGCGACCGCAAGCCGGCTCTGAATTACCGCGACTAGCGCGCGGCTTTTTTCCACCTTTTTCCCGTTGCACCCATGAAAAAACGATACTCCTGGCGGGTAGCTGCGCTGTGGCTAGCCCTGCTGCCGCTCGGCCTGCGCGCCCAGCAGCACGTCTTTGAGCTGGCCGACCTGGCTAAGCTGACCGGTCTTTCGGACCCGCAGTTTTCGCCCGATGGCAAACGCATTGCTGTGGTGACCTCAACGCCCGACTACGCCGAGGACCGCTACCTGACGGGCGTGGTGCTGGTGGCCGTGCCCACCGGCGAGCAGCGCGTGCTGGCTGCCAACAAGAATGGCCTGACCCAGCCCCGGTGGTCGCCCAGCGGCCAGGAGCTGGCCTACCTGGCCAAAACGGGCACCGGCAAGGACGCTGCGCTCCAGTTGTTTGTGCAGCCGCTGGCGGGCGGCGAGCCGCGCCAGCTCACGCACACCAAAAAGGCCATTCAGCACTACGCCTGGCGGCCCGATGGCAGCGCGCTGGCCTTCGTAACGGCCGACGAGCCCACCAACGCGGCCGGGCCGGTTGACAAAGGCTACGATGCGTTTGAGGTCGGCAACAACGACTTGTTTCTGAGCGCGGCGCCCACGGGCTCGCACATCTGGCTACTGCCGGCCGTCGGCGGTGAGCCCCGGCGCCTGACTTCGGGCGCGTGGAGCCTACCCGTGACCATTCCGCCGGGGGCGCCAGCATCGCCGCTTTCGTGGAGCCCCGATGGCAAGTCGCTGGCCTTCGTGCAGGTGCCCACGCCGCACTCGGGCAACGGCAACCAGCGCACGATTCAGATACTCGACGTGTCCACGGGCGCGGTGCACCCGCTCACGACGCGCAAGATGCACGAGGGCTACCCCTCGTTTTCGCCCGATGGCACGCAGATTTCCTATTGGTATCCGCGCCAGGGCAATACCATGAACATCAACGAAATATGGGTGTCGCCAGTGGCGGGCGGCGAGGGCCGGAACCTGACGCCAGCGCTGGACCGCGACGTGTTTCGTACCATCTGGATGCCCGATGGTAAATCGTTGCTGCTAGGGGGGCTCGACGGCAACCGCACCTCACTGTGGGTACAGCCGCTGAAGGGCGGCGCGGCCCGCAAGCTCAACCTGGGCTCGGTAAGCCCCAACTGGTCGTTTTGGGTGGATGTGGCCGTGAGCCACACGGGTGGTATTGCCTTCATTGGCACCGACCCCGCACACCCGGCCGAGCTGTACTACCTGCCTTCTACCACGGCCAAGCCTAAGCAGCTCACCGATTTCAACCGCGCCGTGAAGGACTTGCAACTCGGCAAGGCGCAAACCCTGACCTGGCAATCGGACGGCGTGACCAACGACGGCGAGCTGACTTACCCAGCCAACTACGTGGCGGGCAAGACCTACCCCCTGGTGCTCGTCATTCACGGCGGCCCCACGGCTGCTTCCACGGCCACGTTTTCGGCGCAGGCGCAGCTGTTTGCGGGCCGGGGCTACTTCGTTTTCGAGCCCAACTACCGGGGCAGCGACAACCTGGGCAACGCCTACAAGGCCGCCATTTTTAAGGATGCGGGCGCCGGCCCTGGCCGCGACGTGATGGCCGGGCTGGCCCAGCTCAAGCGCAGCGGCATGGTGGACACGACCCGCATTGGCGTAAGTGGCTGGTCGTATGGTGGCTACATGACCGTATGGCTGCTCGGCCACTATCCTGCTACCTGGAAAGCTGCCGTGGCCGGCGCGGCCGTCACCGACTGGCTCGACCAGTATAATCTGGGCGACTCGAACGTGCAGCGCGCGGCCGCCATCGGCGAGTCGCCTTGGCTGAGCGAGGCCAATGCCCTGAACTACCGCGAGCAGTCGCCCATCACCCTGGCCGGCCGCATTCGCACGCCCACCCTTATTCTGGCCAATACGGCCGACCCGCGGGTGCCCATCACGCAATCGTACAAGCTGTTTCACGCCCTGAAGGATAACGGCGTCACCACTAAGTTTATCGCCTGGCCGGTGGCCGCCCACAATGCCAGCGACCCCGTGCGCCAACGCGAGCGCAACCGCTTCTGGCTTGACTGGATGGATACGTATTTGCAGCCCAGTGGCCATGCCGAGGCTCCGCGCCCCGGCTCTAATTAGCGGCTGTCAGAAAATTTACTTTTGTCATGCTGAGCCCGGCGAAGCACCTCGCTCGAATCGTATAGGCTGGTACCCTAGCGGTGAGAGTCAATGGCTTCGCCGGGCTCAGTATGACGTTCAAACCCATTTTAGCTTGAATCCCGCTCCTCACTTGCCATGAAAACCCTGGCCGACCTGCTCCTGCTCGGCGACCCACGCCTCTACGAGGTGTGCGCGCCCGTTACTGAGGCCGACCTGCCACTGGTGGCCGGCTGGGTGGCCGATTTGCACAACGTGATGCAGGAAGTGCGCGCCAAGTACCACTTTGGGCGCGGCATCGCGGCCCCGCAGCTCGGCATCATGAAACGGCTGGTGTACCTGCACCTCGATGGCCGGCCCCACGTGCTGCTCAACCCCAAGCTGGGCGAGCTGAGTGCAGCCACCTTTGACATGTGGGACGACTGCATGTGCTTCCCCAACCTACTGGTGCGCGTGCGCCGCCACGAGGCCCTGACCGTTACCTACCGCGACACGCAGTGGCAGCCCCAAAGCTGGCCGGTGCGGGGTGCCCTGGCCGAGCTCTTGCAGCACGAGTGCGACCACCTCGACGGCATACTCTGCACCATGCGGGCCATTGATGGCCAGTCGTTTCGGTGGCGGGCCTAGCGTGGCTAGGCCTGATGCCGCCCAACCGCAGCGGTACCCGCGAAGCCAGGCTGTGCGTGGCGCTGTAGCCAGCCGCACCTGCCTAAAAGCCCTGCCCGTTGGGCAGGGCTTTTTTGTGTATTTTTTGCCGCGCCAAGCAACCGCTAGCCTTAGCCCCGCATCTGACGCTCCAAATCCCGCTAGCCTTTGCCCTACTACTACCCTGCCCCGTGACCGAGCCCGACCTTATTGCCGCCTGCCTGCGGGGCGAGCCCCGCGCTCAGCGCCAGCTCTACAACCAGTTTGCGGGGCTGATGCTGACGGTGTGCCGCCGCTACCTCAAGCGGCCGGAAGATGCCGAGGAGGCGCTGCTGCTGGGCTTTGCCAAGGTGTTTCAGGCGCTGCCCACGTTTCGGCAGGAGGGCTCATTTGAGGGCTGGATTCGGCGCATCATGGTCAACCAGGCCCTGATGGAGCTGCGCCGCCGCGAGCCGCTGCACCTCTCCTTTGAGGACTTTGCCCAGCCCGAAAACCTGGCCGCCACCCCCGCCACTGCCGACACCCAGCTGCAGGCCGACGAGCTGCTAGCCCTGCTGCAAGCCCTGCCCCCCGGCTACCGCGCTGTGTTCAACCTCTATGCGCTGGAAGGCTACTCGCACCCCGAAATAGCCGAGGCACTGGGCATCTCGGAGGGCACCAGCAAGTCGCAGCTCAGCAAGGCGCGGGCCATGTTGCAGCGCCGTCTGCAGGCAGTTACGAGTATTTAATTGATGTGCTATGTCAGCCGATACCGATAACCTAGACGACCTTTTTCGCCAGCAGCTGGGCCAGCACGCCACGCCGCCGAGCGCCGACCTAGCGCGCCGCCTGGCCGAGCTGGCCGAGGCCGAGCGCCTCGACGCCCGCTTCCGCACGGGGCTGGGAAGCCACGCTTCCCAGCCCCGCCGCGAGGTATGGGAGCGCCTCGAAGACGAGCACCTGCGCCCGCAGCCGCAGCGCCGGCGGCGCGTAGTGGCCTGGTGGCAGCTGTCGGCCGCGGCCATGCTGCTGCTCACGCTACTGGCCGGGGGCTTGTGGCGAGGCGGGTATTGGCAGCCGCAAGGGGGGCTAGCCAGCCAGCCGGCCACCACGGCGGCGCCCAGCGCGGGTAGCAGCCCGGCCGCGGCTGGTACCGATGCAGCTCGCTCGCCCCAATCGGCTAGCCCTCATGCAGCGCAAAAATCTACTGAACAGGCTCTTGCGCAGACAACTGACTTAGTAGCCGAGAAAAACCAGAAAAATTTTACCACCCAGGCAACGGCGCCGGTCGCTTCCTCATCTAGCCCCTCGATAGCCGCCACTGCCCGGCCACGCCGCCCCGCCACGGCACTCCGGACAGTTGGCAGCTTTCAGAAAAAGCCCCGGCCGCTGGACGCGGCGGCCGACGCGCTGGCCAGCACCGAGCGGCGGCCCGGCCCGGCTAGCCAGTCCGTGGCTCCTTCGCTCCCGGAGCCGGCCGACAGCCAGCACCCGCCGGTAGTAGCCATGACCTCGGCCCCGGAAATAATCGAGGTTGAGGTGCGGCGCGGCACCGAGCCCAGCCGCCCGGCCCTGGTGCCGGTAGTCACGGTGGCTTCGACCGTGGCTAGCCCCGCCCGCCGGCCCCGGCTGCGGCTAGGGGGGCTGCTGCGCCAGGCCGGCCACCTGGTGCACGGCGAGCCCGTGAGCCTGGCCGAGGCCACCGAACTCACCGAAACCGTGACGGTGCAGGCCCGCCTGGGCGGCCGCACGCTCAGCAAAACCATCCAGCTGTAATCCCCTCCTAGTCAGTTGTTTTCGCTTTTCTGCCCTTCCCGGGGCGGCCTTTCCTTTCACAGTCTTTTCTCAACGCCCTATCACGCATGAAACCGGTTCTTTTTTCTGCCTCCCTGGCCGCGCTGGTGGCCGCCGCTTCGCTCACCGCCCAGGCCGGCACCCTGCCGCCCGCGCCCAGCGATACCATTGTGGTGCGCCTGCCCAACAAGGCCGTGATGACCCTGGTGGTGCACGATGCCCAGCAGCTGCGCCAGCTGCCCCAGTATCACCTCGACTCGCTGGTGGCGCGGCTGGGCGGCTACATCCGGCGCGCCGATGCGGCCACCAAAGTAGCCGATACTGAACGCCTGACGACCGTTTTTCACCCCAACGAGGACAAGCCGGGCCAGGACCTGCCTGAGGAAATCCGCATTACCACCCGCAAGCATACAGACCGCGCCTACGGCCCTAGCAATAAGGTAGAAGTGCTACTGGAAAAGAAGTTTGGCTTGGTCATCAACACCGACCGCGGCACCAACGACCAGCCCCGCGCCGCCAGCCGCCCCGACCGCCAGGCCTACCGCGACTCGATGCGCCAGGCGCGCTGGGACCGGAAGTCTTCTTCCACTGACGTCGTATTTGACCTAGGACTTAACGCGCTCGTCAACAACCACATCGACCGCACGACACCGGTCGGCCAAACGCCCAGCCAGCCGCTCACCCTGCGCACCGGCGGCTCGCGCTACGTCAACATCGGCCTCAATTTCAAGCAGCGGCTGGGTGGGCACCGCAGCCCGCTCTACCTCTTGGCGGGCCCCGAGTTTGCCTTTAATAATTACATGCTGGAGGGCAACAACAAATGGGTGAACCAGAACGGCCTAACCAGCGTGGTACTCGAAACTAACGGCCGGCAATATCAGAAAACCAAGCTGGCAACCTCAACGCTCACCGTGCCGCTCATGCTGCAGATTAATACGCACGGCCACAGCCACTTTCGTATCGGGGCGGGTGGCTTTGTGGGCTACCGCCTGGCTAGCTGGACCAAGCTCAAGTACTTTGAGGAAAACACGACTTACAAAGACAAGGACTACGGCTCGTACAACCTCAACGACTGGCAATATGGCCTGCAAGGCGTGCTGGGCTTCGGCTCACTGACCTTTTTTGCCAAGTACAATTTGAACCCGCTTTTCCGCGACGGCCAGGGCTTGCAGGCCCAGACGCTGAGCTTCGGCCTGCGCCTGCTGCAATAGCTAGCTAAGCAGCCAGTAGCGCGACGTTTCACTTCGGACCTAGAGGTAGCGAGCATCTGGCGCTAGGGTCGTCCGGCCCCGCCTACTCGCTACCGCTTGCGCGCGAAGCGGAAGCTGCGCGCTACTGGTTACTTAACTGTTGCGAAAAAAATTATCCAGCAGAATGGCTGCCGACACGGCGACGTTAAGGCTTTCGGCGCGGCCGCCGGGGCCGTGCGGGATGTGCAGGCGCCGCGTGAGGCGAGCCGCCACGTCGGGGCTGAGGCCGTGGCTTTCGCTGCCCATCACCAGCACGCCGGCCGGCTGCAAATGCAGCTTGTGCACATTATCACCTTCTAAATCAGCCCCATACACTCCTATGCCTGCAGGCAAACTTGAAAGCCAGGCGGCCAGGTCAACATCGGCCCACACGGGCACCCGGCCGAAGGCGCCCATGCTGGCGGCCACGGCCTTGGGGTTGTAGGGGTCGGCGCAATTTTCAGACAACACGACGCCGGGCAGGCCGTACCAGTCGGCCAGGCGCCAGAGCGTGCCGAGGTTGCCGGGGTCGGCCACGTTGTCGAGGGCTAGCACGAGGCGGCCAGCGGGCAGCGTGGGCAACAGCGGCACTTCGGGCGGGCGGCGCACTACGGCCAGCGCGGCGGCGTTGGTTTGGAGCGTGCCGAGCTGGGTGAGCTCGTCTTCGGTGGCGAGCTGCACGGGCGGGTGGCGGGGGCTAGCCAGCTGCGGGGCGAAGGCTGGCGTAGCGAGCAAGTGCTCGACTTCGAGGCCCGAGCCAAGCAGTTCTAGCACGCTTTTGGCACCTTCGACCAGGAAGGCGGCGTGGCGTTGCCGATATTTGCGCTGGTGCAGCGACCGGATGTATTTAGCGAGGGCTTTTGAAACCATTACAGAAACAAAGTAACGACCGGCCGCGCTTCGGCCCCCGCGCGGCGGCTGCCGGGCTGCTGCTGGGCCTAGCGGTGCTGCTGGTGGCCGTGGGCTGCTCGCCGCTGCGGCTGCTGCAGCCCAAGCAGCGCCTGCTCACCAAAGTGGTGGTAGAAAGTGAGGGCCTGACTACGGCCCAGCAGGAGCGCCTGCTAACGCTGGTGCAGCAAAAGCCCAACCGGACCATTCCCATCCCCAAGCTGGCGGTGTATCAGCTTGGGCACTCGTTTTACGACTCGACCCGCATCGAGCGCAGAATCAAGGCTATTAAGCAGAAATATGCCGACCGCCTGGCGGCGGCCCAGGGCGACTCGGCGCGCAGCGGCAAGCTGCTGGCCCGCCGCGACCGCCGCCTGGCCCGCAAGCGCACGGCCCTCGAAAAGGGTAACGCGATTATGCGCCTGGGCGAGCCCCCGGTTATCTACGACTACACCCTGAGCCAGCGCACCGTAGAGCAGCTCACCACGTACCTGCGCTCGCAGGGCTATTTCCGGGCCACGGCCACGTTTACCGACTCGGCCCGCTCAAAGCCCACCATCATCTCGCGCACGCTGCGGGGGCTAGGGCTGCGCAAGCCGCTGCCCTACGCTCCCCTGCGCGACTCGATGGGCGGGCGCCTGCACCGGCTCGTAACGGTGACTTACCAGGTGCGTGAAGGCCAGGAATTTACCCTGAGCCAGCTCACGCGCAGCATCCCCGACACAGGCGTGGCGCGCGTGGTGAGCGGGGCGCAGGGCGCCACGCTGCTGCATGTGGGCGAGGCCTACAACGAAGACCTCATCGGCCAGGAGCGCCAGCGCCTCGAAACGCTGCTCAAGAATGCGGGCTACTACGACTTCCGGGCCCAGTACATTACGCTGGAAGCCGATACCAGCTTCGAAAAAAACCAGGTGCGGCTGCGCCTGCTCATTGCCAGCCCGCCCGGTGGGCACCGCGCCTACCGCCTGCGCCGCGTCACGGTGCTCACCGATGTAACCCAGGCCCGCGCCCTGCGCCTGGCCTCGGGCGATACCGCGCAGCGGGCCAGCCGCCGGGCGCAGCGGCTGGCCGCGGCCGACTCTACCAGCCTTACGGGCCGGGCGCCGGGCTCGGGGCGCATCTCAACGGCCAACATGCCGGCCGGCGTAACGCCCGCGGCCGTGTCCGACTCCCTGAGCGCGCGGCGGCTGCGGCGGGCGGGCCGCCAGGCCATTCCGCGCGATACGGTGCGGGTCGACTCCGTGCTTTTTTCGAGCCGTGGCCCGCTCACCATTAACCCCGGCGTGCTGGCCAGGCAGGTAGATGTGCGGCCGGGCCAGCTCTACAGCCAGCTGCGCACCCAGCGCACCCAGCGCCAGCTGTCCAGCCTCGATATGTTCCGGTTTAATACCGTGGGCTACCGCAAGGTGGCCGATAACGCGGCCGATGCATTGCCCACCGATAGCAGCCAGGCGCTGCTGCCGGGCGCAGCTAGCCCCCGGCGCAGCATCCGCTACCTCGATGCCGTCGTTACAACTTCGCCCAGCCCGCGCTTTTCCGAAACCACCGAATTTGGGGGTACCTACGTGGCAGGGCTAGCGGGGCCCTTCGGCAACCTGCGCCTGAAGTGGCGCAACCCCTTTGGCGGGGCCGAGGTACTGGAGCTGAGCGGCCGCGCGGGCCTGGAAGGCCAATTGACCCAGCTCGGCGACAGCGGCAACACCAGCGCCGCTACCTACACCGTGCAGTACGGAGCCACGGCCGCCCTCATCGTGCCGCAGTTTCTGACGCCGTTTCACCTCGGCAATTTCTTGCGCAACGACCAGCCCCGCACCCGGCTAGCCCTCTCCACCACTTACACATCGAGCAACTACTACACCCGCAGCAACACCGAGTTCACCTTCGATTACCTCTGGCAAACCTCGGCCTATCAGCAGTATATCTTCACGCCCATTGACCTGGGCCTGGTGCGCACCCGCAACATCAGCAACTTTTACCAGCGGCGCCTGCTCGACTTGCGCCGCAACCAGGGCAGCCCCCTCTACCGCTCGTTTCAGCCTATCTACGAGCCGAGCTTCAGCTTTACGTCGCTCTACAATTCCAACGACCTCAACCAGACGCGCAACGCCCATTTCTTACGCATTTTTGCTGAGCTAGGTGGCCTCACGCGGGGCATCTACCGCAACGAAAAGTGGTTTGAAGACACCGGCCTTTCGGTTTATAACTTCGCCAAGCTCACCGTCGACTACCGCCGCTACTACAAGCTTTCGCCCCTCACCTACCTGGCCTGGCGCCTCAACGGCGGGGTGGCGCACGCGCTTACCGAAAGCGTCGACCCTAGCCCGCTGCCCGGCCAGTCGGCGCAGCTGCGCTACATTCTCCCCTACGATAAGTACCTGTTTGCGGGCGGCTCAAACAGCGTGCGCGCCTGGAGCCCGCGCCGCCTGGGCACCGGCTCCTACGCCACGCGCCTGCCCAACGGCAACCGCGACTACTACACCGAGCAGCCCGGCGAGGTGCTGCTGGAAGGCTCATTGGAATACCGCTTCCCGGTGTACTCGTTTATCAAAGGCGCGCTGTTTACTGATTTTGGCAACGTGTGGGCCCTGCAAAACGATGCCAGCCGGCCGGGGGCCGACTTCCGGCTCAACAGCTTCTATAAGCAGTTTGCCGTGGGCTCGGGCTTTGGCATTCGCATGGACTTTACCTTCCTCATCCTGCGCTTCGACATCGCCACCAAGGTGTATGACCCCACCGAAACGGCCGCGCCCTGGCGCCTGCAAAATGCCCTGCACCACGTCGAAAACCAGACGGTGGTGAACGTAGGGCTAGGGTATCCGTTCTAGCGCGCGGCCTGGGGCTTCTTGGCAACAAGCAAGCCAACGTGCAGCTTCCGAACAAACCCATGCAAGCTTAAAAATTTGGATAGCAGCACCGGCCCCAAACGGCAAGCGGCCCAGTGCTACCCCTAGCACTGGGCCGCCAAAGAATGCCAGGCGCCACTAGTTGCGCTAATATCCGAGCAGCTCGCCCAGCGCCGCGGCCACCTTAGCGGCGCTCGGCAGCATCTGCTTTTCGAGCTCCACGTTGAGGGGGATGGCGGGCAGGTTGGCCGCGCCCAGCGTGAACACCGGCGCATCGAGCTGGCGGAAGCAGTGCCGCTGAATGCGGCCGGCCAGGCTCTCGGCAAAGGAATTGAGCAGCGGTTCCTCGGTAAGCACGAGGGCCTTGCCGTGGCGGCGCACGGCGGCCTGCACGGCCTCCCAGTCGAGGGGATTGAGGGTGCGCAGGTCGAGCACTTCCACGCGGCCGGGGTAGTCGCGGCTGGCAGCTTTGGCCCAGTGCACGCCCATGCCGTAGGTGATGACCACGCAGGTATCGCCGGCGGCCAGCTTGTCGGCGTCGGCCGCCTGGGCCACGGCGGCCACCCCTAGCGGAATGACGTAGCCCGCGGCCGGCTCGGTGGTTTTGGCATCTTCCGTACCAGGCACTTTGCTCCAATATAAGCCTTTGTGCTCAAGCATAATGACCGGATTGGAGTCAAGAAACGCTGCACGCAGCAAGCCTTTCATATCGGCCGCGTTGCTAGGGTATACCACCTTGATGCCGCGGATGGTAAGCAAGGTGCTCTCGACCGAGCCCGAGTGGTAGGGGCCGCCCCCACCATAGGCCCCCACCGGCACCCGAATGAGCGCCGGCACCGGAAACTTGCCCATGCTCAGGTAGCAGCTTTTGCTGAGTTCCTCCACCAGCTGGTTGAGCGCCGGCCAGATGTAGTCGGCAAACTGAATCTCGACAATGGGCCGGGCACCTACGGCTGCCATGCCGGCCGTGCTGCCCACAATATAGGCCTCCTGGATGGGCGTGTTGAACACGCGCTTGTCGCCGTATTTCTTGGCTAGCAGCGCGGCTTCGCGAAACACGCCCCCTAGCTCGCCGCCCACGTCCTGGCCATAAAACAGCGCCTCCGGAAACTCGCGCAAGATATCGTCCACGGCGTGCAGGGCGGCGTCCACCATCAGCACTTTATCGGCGCCGGCGGGGGCGCGCTCGCCGGCCTCGGCCAGCACGGCGGGCGGGGCAAACTCGTGGTCGGCGAAGGTGGCGGGGTCGGGGTCGGGCGCGGCCAGGGCCTCGGCCCAGTCGGCCAGCACGGTGGCGCGGGCCTGGGCGGCCAGGGCCGCCAGCTCGTCTTCGCTAGCCCCGGCGTGCAGCAGGCGGCGGTGCAGACGCGGCAGCGGGTCTTGCTGCTGGTGCTCGGTGAGGTCATCGCCACGGTACCACTCGCGGCGCACGCCGCTGGTGTGGTGGCCTAGCAGCGGGCATTTGGCGTGCACCAGGGCCGGGCCGCGCCGCTGGCGCACGTGGTCAAAGGCTTCGCTCAGGCCGTTATACGAAGAAACCACATCGGCCCCATCGACCCGCACGCGGTGCAAGCCCGGAAAGCCGGCAGCAAACTCGTAGGCATCCATGGCGCGCATCTCGCGGCCGGTGGCCGAGATGCCCCAGTCATTGTCCTGCACCAGGTACACAATGGGCAGGCGGTGCAGAATGGCCATTTGCAGCGCCTCGCTCACCTCGCCCTCGGTCATGGCCCCGTCGCCGATAGAGCATAGCACCAGCGGCTGGCTGGTCTTATCGGCCAGCTCCTGGCTTTCTAAGTAGCTGATAGCCTGCGCCATACCCGTGGCCGGAATAGCCTGCATACCCGTAGCCGAGCTTTGGTGCGGAATAACCGGCACGCCCGCCCGGCGCAGGCTGGGGTGGCTATAGTAGGTGCGCCCCCCGCTGAAGGGGTCATCTTTTTTAGCTAAAAGCTGGAGCATCAGCTCATACGGCCGCAAACCCAGGCCTAGCAGCAGGGCATCGTCGCGGTAATACGGGGCGGCGTAGTCGGCGCCGGTGAGCAAAAAGGCGGCGGCCAGCTGCACGGCCTCGTGGCCGCGGGCGGTGGCGTGCACGTAGCGAGCGGCCACGGTTTTCTGGGCTTCGTAAAGGGCGGCCATCTCGGCGGCGGTGTGCATCAGCAGGTAAGCGCGGCGCAGCAGGTCGATTTCGGGCACGGCCGGGGTGGCTGCGGCGGGCGCGGCTAGGGCATCAAATAGCATACAGGGGTAGGGAGAGCCAGTGGGAATGGTAAAATTACGCCCCGGCCCGACCTTTGCGGTTAGTTGATAGAGCGCAGGGAGTAGGGAACAGTGCGCAATGACTATTGCTTACTACCGCTTGGTAAGACCTTTTTTGCCCCTGCGCTCTATTCACTGCTCTCCATTCACTACTCACTGTCAATATGTCCCGCACCGATATCGCCGCCTGGCTCCAGGATTTTCAAACCCGCCTCTGCGCTAGCCTCGAAGCTGCCGACGGCGGCGCGGCCCGCTTTGGGCAAGACGACTGGCAGCGGCCCGGCGGCGGCGGAGGCCACTCGCGGGTGCTCGAAGGCGGCGCCATCCTGGAAAAAGGTGGCGTGGGCTTTTCGGCCGTGGAGGGCGAGATGAGCGCGGCCGCCGCCCGCCAGCTGCACCTACCCGACCCGCATTTTTTTGCGACCGGCGTGAGCGTAGTGCTGCATCCGCGCTCACCCCGCGTGCCCATCATCCATATGAACGTGCGCTATTTCGAGGCCGGCAACGGTGAGGCATGGTTTGGGGGCGGCATCGACCTGACGCCCATCTACGTGGACGAAGCCCAGGCCCGGCGCTTTCACCAGCACCTCAGGGCTGCTTGCGATAAGCACAACCCCGCCTATTACCCGCACTTTCACCAGTGGGCCGACGACTATTTCTACCTGCCGCATCGCCACGAGACGCGCGGCGTGGGCGGCATTTTCTTCGACCGCCTCACCGTGGGCCAGGATGGGTCAGTCGAAGAGTTGTTTGCCTTTGTGCAAGACGTGGCCGAAACCTTCGCGCCGGCCTACACCGAAATCATGCGCGAAAACCACGCGCTAGCGTTCGGCCCTCGTGAGGAAGCCTGGCAAACCCTGCGCCGCAACCGCTACGCCGAGTTCAACCTGGCCTTCGACCGCGGCACCCGCTTTGGCCTCGAAACCGGCGGCCGCACCGAAAGCATCCTCATGAGCCTGCCGCCCCGCTGCGGCTGGAGCTACAACCCCGCCCCGCCCGAAGAAGGCTCGCCCGAGGCTATTACGCTAGGCTGGCTCCGCAAAGGTGTTGAGTGGGTGCACTAAGAATTGGGAAAGAATAGTTTTTAAGAAAGAACATTAACAGGAATTGGTCGCCACCAACGTACTACTTCTAAATTCCCCAATTGCAGCTTCTACCCTTCCTCAAAGAGGCCGACCATCGGCTACTGCTAGCCCTCAACGGCGCCCACACGCCCTGGCTCGACCGGGTGATGACCCTGGCCTCGGACCGCTATGTGTGGATACCATTCTATGCAGTTTTAATAATCTGGCTGCTATACCATTATCAGCACCGGGCTAAAGCAGTGCTGCCGCTGCTTATCGCGGCGGTGGCCCTAGCCGACAGCATCACGAGCAAGCTTTTTAAGCCCTTGGTAGGCCGGCCCCGGCCCTGCCACGCGCCCGACCTGGCGCCGCTCCTGCACCTGCCCGATGGCTGCGGCGGGCAGTTTGGCTTCATGTCGTCGCACGCCGCCAACTCGGTGGCAATGGCCGTTTTTCTACTGCTCGCGCTGCCGGCGGGCCGCTTTCGGGGGCTCAAAATCTGGGTATTCTGCTGGGCCGCGCTGCTCTCCTACAGCCGCGTGTACCTGGCCGCCCACTACCCCAGCGACGTGGTGAGCGGCTGGCTGGTGGGCATGCTGCTAGGCTGGCTAGCCGCCTGGATTTTTGCCAAGGTTGACCCGTACTGGTGGCCGCCGGCCGCAGCGACTACCCGCTAAAAAAGGCCCGCTGCAAGCAGCGGGCCTTTTTTACTTGGCGGGTTTGCGGCTGCCGGTGTGGCCGTCGCCGTGGTCACCCTGGCCGGGCGGGCTAGTCTTTTTGGAGTTGTGCTTATCGTCTTGCGAGAGCGAGCGGTTCAGGTCTACTTCCGACTCAAATTGCCCGTCTTTGCCGCGGCGCACGTAGCGCTTATCGCCGGGGTTGGGCTCGATTAGTTCGCGTTTGCTGGACATATGAACTGGGGCAGCCGGGACATGACGGGCCGCGCCCTCCTTCTTACGCACAAGCAGCCAATGGGTTAGGCCTATGCCTCGGCGCTGGCGATGAGGCCCTGGCTAGCCAGCAGCTTTGCCACGTATTTGCCCACAATGTCAAACTCCAGGTTCACGCGCTCGCCGGCTTGCAACTGGTGAAAGCCCGTGTGCTCGTAGGTATACGGAATAATGGCCACCGAAAACTCGTCGGGTGTGCTATTAAAACAGGTCAGGCTCACGCCATTAACGGTGATGGAACCCTTCTCTACGGTGAGCCGCTGCGGGCCGGCCGCGTGCCGGAAGCGAAACAGCCAGGAGCCATTCTGGTCTTCCACGCGAAGGCATTCGGCGGTGGCATCGACGTGGCCCTGCACTATGTGACCATCGAAGCGCCCGCCGGCGGCCAGGCAGCGCTCCAGATTAAGATGGCGGCCGGGCTGCCACTGGCCCAGATTGGTTTTTTTCAGCGTCTCATCAATGGCCGTAACTACGTGCGTGCCAGCGGCCACGTCTACGGCCACCACCGTGAGGCACACGCCGTCGTGGGCCACGCTCTGGTCAATTTTCAGCTCGCTGGCAAACGGCGACTGAATGGTAAAATGGCGGTTGGTGCCTTCGCTGGCCACGGTTACCACCGTGCCAACGGCCTCAATTATTCCTGTAAACATGACCGTAGATTCAAACGGATTAAACGGATTTCGCAGATACGCCCGCCTGCGGCGGGCTAGCCAGCCGGCTGCTTGACTAGTTGTTGTGTGAAACCAACCAGTAGCGCGGGCCTAAAGTTAGCCTTCGACGGCTGCGCTAGGCATTGGCAAAATGAGCGGCTAAGAACGACAAAACAGCCCGCCCGGCTCCACTAGTCAGGCTGCGTTAGCAGGCGTATCTGCGAAATCCGTTTAATCTGTTTAAATCCGCGGGCTATTTGCCCCGGCCTTCCAGAATGATTTTCAAGGTGTAGAGTATCACCCGAAAGTCCATCGCCAGGCTCATGTTTTCGATGTAGAGGATGTCGAATTTCAGACGCTCAACCATCTGGGTCACCGTTTCGGCGTAGCCATACTTCACCTGCCCTAGCGAGGTGAGGCCGGGCCGCACGCGGTGCAGGTGGCGGTAATGCGGCGCGATTTTCACAATCTGGTCAATAAAAAACTGGCGCTCGGGGCGGGGGCCCACCAGGCTCATATCGCCCTTAATCACATTCCAGAACTGCGGAAACTCGTCGAGCCGCACCTTGCGCATAAACCGGCCCCAGGGCGTAACGCGCGGGTCATGGTCGGAGCTCAGGGCCGGGCCCATCTTCTCGGCATCGACGTACATCGAGCGAAACTTGATGATGTCGAACGGCACGCCATTCTTGCCAATGCGCTGCTGACGGTAGAAAATGGGCCCCGGCGACGACGAGCGCACCATCAGGGCCGTGAAGGCGTACACCGGCCAGGCCACCAGCAAAAACACGGCTGCCGCCGCTACATCAAAAATTCGCTTGAGCCCCCGCTGCCATACGGGCAGCAAGTCCTGCTTGATTTCGATAAGCGGCGTACCAAAAATATGGTTCACCTTCACCGACCCCAGCAGCATCTGGTAGAGGTCGGGCAATACACTGATGCGCACTACCGAATCTTCCAGTAAAGTAAGTATTTCCTGAATGCGGCGGTGCTCACTCGGCTCGATGGCAATGATAACCTGCTCAATACCAAGGTCGGGCAGCAGGCTCGGCAGCTGCTGATACGAGCCTACCGCCGGCAGCACCCTAGCCAGCTCGGCATCGATGGCCTCGCCCACGGGGGCGAAGCCTACCAGCCGTAGCCCCAGGTGCCAGCTGGTGCGCTGCAAATCTCGGTAAGTATTAAGGGCCAATTGGTTAGACCCCACCAATAGCGTCGGGAAGGATATAATACCCCGCCGCACCAGGCGCTGCACGCTGCTCACGGCCCAGATGCGCAGCACCGCCGTGCCTCCGAAGTGCAACAGGTAATAGGCCGTAAAGGTCTTATAATAAGCTCGATAATTGCTTACTCCTTGGTCATCGAGCAGCAAGACGAAGAAAATCACGACCGTTCCCAGCAACGACACCCTGGCCAGACCAATGAGCTCGCTGAGGCGCGACTTGCGGAAGATGTCGCGGTATTCACCCATCAGGGCATAGAGGGTGGTCCAGAATAAGGCCACCAGCACCGCCGCGCCCGCTAAATAAAACAGGTCTTTTTGGGTGAAATGGTAAGTAAGGCTCTCCTTCAGCAAGTACTTGCGCAGCAGAAAGAAGCTTGCCCAGGCTAGCAGCGCCGCTATAAAATCGGCCGCCACAAGCTTGAGGTACTGGATTCGGCGGAGTGACAAGGGGAGCGCGGTAACGTGTAATTTTGCAAGGAAACACCGCAAAAATAGGGGTATTGCCAACTTTAACCACTGCCACGGCGCGGCGCTGCCGCCCGCTAGCCCCCTTAATCGACGGTTTTGATACCCTAACCGCCCTACTGCCCCTGTCGGCAAATACGGGCGGCTTGTTTACCACACTTTCATTCTGCCGCACCTTATTCAACCTCTAGCCGACTCGTACCGCCACCGGGGCCAGCGCCGGGCTCTCGTCAATCTGCTGCGCGAGCGGCGCGGCATTCGCGACGAGCGGGTGCTGGCGGCCGTAGGCGCCGTGCCACGCCACCTGTTTTTTGAGCCGGCCTTCGAAGCCCACGCCTACCAGGACAAGGCCTTTCCCATTGGCGAGGGCCAAACTATTTCGCAGCCCAGCATGGTGGCCCTGCAAACCGAGCTGCTGGGCGTGCACCCCGGCCACCGGGTGCTCGAAATCGGCACCGGCTCGGGCTACCAATTTGCCGTGCTTTGCCAGCTCACAGATGCGGTGCAAAGCATTGAGTTTAATGCCGTGCTGTTTGAGCGGGGCCGGCAGCGGCTGGCGGCGCTGGGCCTGCCCACAGCCGGCCTGCACCTGGGCGATGGCTCGCTGGGCCTGCCTGCGCTAGCCCCCTTCGATGGCATCCTGGTCACGGCCGGGGCGCCGGCCCTGCCGCCGGCCCTGCTGCGCCAGCTGCGCATTGGGGGGCGCCTGGTGGTGCCGGTGGGCGCCGCCGACCCTGGCCAGCAGCAGCTACTGCGCATTACCCGGGAGGGCCCCGAAAGCTTTGTGCGCGAAGAGATTGGCGACTGCCGCTTTGTGCCGCTGCGCGGGGCCGCCGGCTGGCAATAAGCCCGGGGTTTGAAGACCAGGACCAGGGCCGGGCGGGCACTTCGTTTTCTTCCCCTGTGCTAGCAAGCGGCCCCCTTACCTTTGTTGACCAAGCTGAACCACCATTTCCCACCCCCACTCCCCATCAAAAACTCAACTTTTAATACCTCCAAAGTGCGCAAGCAACGCCCCGTTTCCGACTCGTTTGTCACCATGACCGAGCTGGTGCTGCCCAACGATACCAACACGCTCACCAACCTGATGGGCGGCCGCATGATGCACCTCATGGACATTGCCGCCGCCATCGCCGCCCAAAAGCACTCCAACCGCATTGTGGTCACGGCTTCGGTCGATAACGTGTCGTTTCGCGACCCCATCCGGCTGGGCAATGTGGTAACGCTACAGGCCCAGGTGACGCGCGCCTTCGCCTCCAGCATGGAGGTGCACATCGACGTGTGGGCCGAGGACATTCCGAGCGGCACCAAGATGAAAACCAACGAGGCCTTCTTCACTTTCGTGGCCGTCGACCAGTCGGGTCGGCCCATCGACGTGCCCGAAGCGGTGCCCGAAACACCCGAGGAAATCGCGCTGTATGAGGGCGCCTTGCGCCGCCGCCAGCTGCGCCTCGTGCTGGCTGGCCGCATGAAGCCCAGCGATGCTGCCGAGCTGAAAGCACTGTTTGAGCTAGCCTAATATTTCCGGCTTATATGACTGAGGACGAGCAAAGCGGCACCCTGGCCTTCCTGCAAAACTTTTATACCGGCGTTACGCTCTACATGCCCCGCGAGGCCGAGGAGCCGGCCGCGGCAGCCGCTAGCCCTACCCCCGTGGCGCAGCCACTGCGGGCGCCGGCACCGGCGGCTCCGGCGCCCGCAGTGGCCTCGCCGGTAATGCCCACGCCCGCCCCCATCGGCAAGCTACCCTCGCTCGCAGCCGTGCCGCCGAGTGCTCCGCTGAGCCCGCCGCAACCAGTCGCAGCAGCTGCGCCGGTGCCCGCCCCTGTCCCTACCAATCCAGCAGCCCCGGCCGCCGCGCCACCGGTAGCGCCCTACCTGCTCACCACCTTCAGCACGCTGGGCGATAACCCGCAGGGCGTAGTAGTTCTGGTGCGCCTGCCACCCGAGCAGTTCAAGAAACTACCGCGCAACGTCTTTCTCAATAAGCTGCTGCAAGCCATTAAGCTGGTGATGGCCGACGTGGTGCTCGTGAACGTGGAAGGCCCTTACCCGGTAGCCTTGCAAAATCTGCGCAAGGAGATTGCCGCCACGCACATCCTGGCCTTCGGCAAAAACCTGCTCGACGTGGCCGTGCGCACCACCCAGATTTACGAGCCGGTGCAGTTTCCGGCTGTCGGCCTTGCCTACCTGTCCGGCGCCGAAGTCGAGATGATAGAATACGATGTGAGCCTTAAAAAACGCCTCTGGGGTGGCTTGCAGCGGATGTTTTTGAATTAAAAGCTAGCCAGGAATAGAAAAGGCCGATTCGCTGCCGCGAGCCGGCCTTTTCTTTTCCTGGCTAGCTTTTTCTACTTCAGCACCTCGGCCAGCTTGGCTTCCAGGGCCGGGCCACGCAGGTTTTTGCCGATGATTTTACCGCTAGGGTCGAGTAGGAAAGAGGCCGGAATGGCTTGCACGCCGTAAGCGGCAGCCGCGGCGTTGTTCCATTTTTTGAGGTCCGACACGTGGTTGGGCCAGGCGAGGCCGTCGGCCGCGATGGCCTGGGTCCAGCGGGCCTTATCATCATCGAGCGACACACTGTAGACCGTGAAGCCCTGGCCCTTGTCCTTGAATTGGTTGTAGGCTTTCACCACATTCGGGTTTTCCTGGCGGCAGGGGCCGCACCAGCTTGCCCAGAAATCGACCAGCACGTAGTGGCCCCGCAGGCTCTTGAGTGAAACCGGCTTGCCATCGGGGCTAGCCAGGTTGATGTCGGGCGCTACGGCACCGATGGCCGTGGCGCGCAGCGGCTCCAGGCGCTCGGTCAGGGCCTGGGTGAAGGGCGAGGCCGGCTGGGCCTTGCGCTGAATACCAGCAATGGAATCGGCAAATGCAAAGTCCTCGTCGGGATTTACAAAGCTGAGCGTGGCAAAGCCCGCCGCAACCGACGAGGCATTGTGCCGAATCACGGCCTTGGCCCGGTTGGCCGTATTACGGGCCAGCACGTTGTACTGCGCCTCGATTACCGGCAGCGAGTCGGTACGCCCGGCCTGGCCGGCGGCGTTGTAGCGCTGGCCCAGGCGCTGCATCTGGCCACGGCTGGCATTGAGGGTACGCGTAAGCTGCTGAATGACTTCCGAGTCCTTCGAGCCCTTTACGGCGTAGCTGGCAGGCAGGCTTTTGGCATCGCCCGAAAGCGTGAGGCGCGTTTTATTGTCGAGCACGAGCAGCACCTGGTTGGGCTCGTCGAGCTTGAGCTGGTACACGGCGGCCGTGGCGGGCAGGGTGCCCTTAAATACAAATTTGCCCTGCGCGTCGGTCTTGGCCGTGCCACGCTCCACAAACTGGCTGCTGGTCAACTCTGATAGGTGCAGCGTGGTGCCGGCGGCCACGTTGCGCAGCTGGCCCGTTATTTCGTAGCCCTCGGCGGCGCTGGCATTCTGGCAGGCATTGGTGAGGCCGAGCAGGGCTACGGCAACAAGAGCAGGTTTCATATAGGAAATCATGTACAAAAAAGTAAGCACTGCCGGCCGTAGCCTCGCTGCGGCACAAAGCTAAAAAATGGCCAACTGGTTCCGCAGTAGCCTTTTTGAGGCCTAGCCGTCGAGGCCCTGGCGCAGGAGCTGGTTGGCGAGCTTGGGGTCGGCCTTGCCGCCCGTCAGCTTCATGAGCTCGCCCATAAACATGCCGGTGAGCGATTTTTTGCCGGCGCGGTACTCGGCTACCTTGGCCGGGTTGGCGGCCAGCACTTGCTGCACCAGCGCTTCGAGCTCGCCGGCGTCGGCCTTGGTAAGCAGGCCTAGCTGCTCGGCGGCACCGGTAGCGTTGGCCTGTGGATGCTCAAGCAGGTACGGAAACAACTGCTTGCTGGCCACCGAGTAGTTGAGCTTGCCGGCCTCAATGAGCTCGATGATGCCGGCTAGCTGGCCGGGGTCGAGCGGAAAATCGTTGATTTCGAGGGCACGCTCGTTGAGGTACGACTTCACCGGGCCCATCACCCAGTTGGCCGCCGCCTTGGCACTGCTAGGGGGCAGCAGGTTAGCCAGGTCGTCGAAATACTGGGCTACTTCCTTCTGGTCGATGAGCACCGAGGCGTCGTAGTCGCTCAGGCCCAGCTCGCCGGTAAAGCGGGCGTAGAGCTGCTGTGGCAGGGCGGGCAGCTCGGCCTGCACACGGTGCAGCCAGGCATCATCCACGATGAGCGGCGGCAGGTCGGGCTCGGGGAAATAGCGGTAGTCGTTCAGCGTTTCCTTCGAGCGCTGGCCGCTGGTAGTGCCGCTGGCCGCGTCGAAACCACGCGTTTCGGAATCTACCTCGCTGCCGTTTTCCAGAATTTCAATCTGCCGCTTCACCTCGTACTCAATGGCCCGCTGCACGTTGCGGAAGGAGTTCATGTTCTTGACCTCCACCTTGGTGCCGTACTGGCTAGCCCCCTTTTTCATCACGCTCACGTTGGCATCGCAGCGCAGTGAGCCTTCCTCCATGTTGCCGTCGCAGATATCCAAGTACTGCACCAGCTTCTTGATTTCGGCCAGGTAGGCGTAGGCTTCTTCCTCGGTGCGAATGTCGGGCTCGCTCACAATCTCGATGAGCGGCACGCCGGCGCGGTTCAAGTCCACGAGGGTTTCGGTTTCGCCGGCCAGGTGCATGCTCTTGCCCGCGTCTTCTTCCATGTGAATGCGCGTGATGCCGATGCGGCGCGTGCTGCCATCGGCCAGGCGGATATCAACGTGGCCGCCCGTGCAAATCGGGGTCTTATCCTGGGTAATCTGGTAGCCCTTGGGCAGGTCAGGGTAAAAGTAGTTTTTACGTGCAAAGAGGTTTTCGCGCGTTATCTGGCAATTGGTAGCCAGGCCCATTTTAATAGCAAAATCTACCGCCGTGCGGTTTACGCGGGGAAGCGTGCCAGGGTGGCCTAGCGTGATTACCGAGAGGTTGGTATTGGGCAGCGAGCCGTATTCATTTTCATCGGAAGAATACATTTTGCTGTGCGTGAGCAGCTGCGCGTGTACTTCAAGCCCGATTACGGGCTGGTAGCTGGCAAGAAGAGCGTCGTCCATAAGTGCAGGTGTAGAGGGCGCGGCAGCCTGCGCCGCAACCGGGCCGCAAGTTAAAGCCGATTCGGTGCGCCAGGGTTTTCCTGGCCCGGTGGGGCTAGCCCCACTCCTACCTCTAGGCCATAAAAAAACAGCCCGCTCAAACATGAGCGGGCTGTTTCCTAACGTACCCCGAGGGGTTGGGGGCGCTTACTTGCGCTTAGCGGGGGCCTTGCGGCTGTGGCGCGCGCCAGTGCCGGTGGTCTTTTTGCCGGGCAGCTTCTTGCCCTCGGCCTTCAGCTCCGAGATGCTCGGGGCGGGGCCGTACTTGGCTTCGGCGGCGTTGGTTTCGCCCGTCAGGTAGGGGTCGAAGTCCACTCGGCGGTTCAGGGCCTGACCAGCAGCCGTTTTGTTGTCGGCAATAGGCTTGGTTTCGCCGTAGCCACGGGCCTCGATGCGCTCGGCCGGGATGCCTTTGCTGAGCATGTACTTGCGGGCGGCAGCGGCGCGCTCGTAGCTCAGGCGCAGGTTGTAGTTGTCGTCGCCTTTGCTGTCGGTGTGGCCGGCAATGCTAAGCGAGTAGTCCGGGTAGTCGTTCATAATCTGCACCATCTGCTCGAGTTTGGGGTACGAGCTGGCTTTCAGCGTGGCTTTGTTGAAGTCGAAGTTGATGTACTTCGTAGCCTCATTAAGGATTTTACGCTTCTCGGCCGGAATCTCGGGGCAGCCTTTGTTGGAGGCCGGGCCGGCGCGGTCGGGGCAGCGGTCCTGGTAGTCGGGCACGCCGTCGCCATCGCGGTCGAGCGGGCAGCCGTTGGCATCCACTTTCACGCCGTTGGGCGTGCCGGGGCACTTGTCGAGGTAATCCGGAACACCGTCACCATCAGCATCGAGCGGGCAACCGCTAGCGTCCACTTTTACGCCGGCCGGGGTGTTGGGGCACTTGTCATCGGCATCGGCCACGCCGTCGCCATCCGCGTCGGGGCAGCCTTGCAGGGCGGCCAGGCCCTTCACGTCGGGGCACTTGTCCTGGTAGTCGGCTACGCCATCGCCGTCGGTGTCAAGCGGGCAGCCATTAGCATCCACTTTCACGCCGGTGGGCGTGTCGGGGCACTTGTCCTTGCGGTCGGGCACGCCGTCGCCGTCCGTGTCCTTGGCTTTGCCGAGGTTAGCCGTGATACCGGCCGAGAACTGCATGTAGCGGTCGTACTTATCCCAGAAATTATCGTTATCGGGGTTGCCGCCTACGCCATCGAGGCGGTAGTCATCGCGGTCGAGGTAGTGCTGGCCAGCCTGCACAAACAGCCCAAAGCCCGGCGTGATGCGGAAATCCAGACCTAGCGCGGCCTGGCCATCAAACGAGCCGAAGCTGGTGTGGCTGGCTACTGTCGGGGCCGCGTTGGTATAACGGTCCGAGTACACAATGGCTAGCCCCGGCTGCAACAAGATGTAGGGGTCAATCGCCGAATTGGGCAGCAGCTTAAATTTAAAGCCCAGGCCCAGGGTCGTCATGTTGGCCCGAAAGCGGTTGGCGGTGGCGTTGTTGCCCGGCGTGGTAGGCGAGGTGAACGTGCCCTCCTCGCTCGGGTAGCGCAGCACGCCCTGGTTGGCCGACAGGTTGATGTCGAGACCTTTGGTCACGTAGCGGCTGATGGTGAGGCCACCGCCGTAGGGCTGGTTGCGCAGGTCCCAGAAGTTGCTACCCAGGTCGCCCCGATACTGGAGTGCCGATACGTAGCCACTTATGCCCCATTTACGGTCGGCGTTTTGGGCCTGGCTGCGTGGCGCAGCGGCCAGCAAGGCAACCCCGCTCAATAGCGCGGTTTTGAATAGGGGGTGTTTCATTAAAGAAAGAGTAGGGTGAAAAAATTATGGACTGCCTGCACCGGGTAAAACCCAGCGCAAACGGCCACAAAGCTAGACAACCCCGTTACGACTACTGTCGCGTATTGGTTTTTGTCACCCACTGGCAGTTTTTTTCCCCTGCTGGCAGCAGCTACCGCTGCGTGTGTCCAACCGGGGTTGGCCTCACTAAACTGATGGGCAGATAGTAGTTGCTCGGCACAAGTTGTCCGTCGCGCCGAGCGGGACTAAAGCGCCGTGAAAGCTTAGCAATAGCCGCCAACACAGCCTTGTCAAAAATGGCTGGCAAAGAAGAGCGCACCACCCGTGCTGTCTGTATGCTACCGTCTTCCGCTATATACAAGAGCACATCTACTAGTCGCGGCCCAAAGAAGACACTCGGCGTCACCTCCGAAATCTGCTGTGGCAGACGGAGGGCTTTGGTAATCTCTTTTCCCAATTGCGCCATCCCTCCCGGATACAAGGGCAACTGCTCATAAGGGAAATACGCCACCGGCCGGCCTTCAGGGTCAAAACACGTCCCAATCTGCTCATTACCAGCCACAAAATCAGTTTGCCGCTTTAGCGCACCCGTTTCATAATAGACGCTGAGCGCACCAGTGCGCTGGCCTTGCATAAAGAGTTGGCGCGACTGTAGCTGGCCATTGTCGAACCAGGTAGTGACTAGGCCGTGACGGCTGGCGGTAGCCCAATCGCTGTAAGGCGCATATTCCTTAAGGTGGCCCGATGGATAGAACACACGTTGCAGGCTATTGGCATTATCCAATATCAACACCTCGGTGCAAGTACCCGCCGAGTCGGTCTGGGAGTAGACACGCCGGGTATCTGCTGCCTCGTACCAAACCGAATCGGCCGCAGTGGATGCTGGCCCCACGGCCACTTCCTGGGCCTGTGCCGGGCGGGCTAGCCAGCCGCTAAGCCCGCAAACGACAACGGAGAGATAACGCATAGCACACAGTTTAAAAGCAACTGAACTTACTACTTAGCCTAGAGGTAGCCAGACGTGCGGCGGGGGCCTAGCGCCCGGCGGCGGGCCGGTCGAGGTGCTGCAGCGCCGTCATATTGCGCAGGCTTTTTTCCAGGCCTTCGTTTGAGCCGTCGAGGAAGATAACGTTGCCTTTGCCCTGCTCGGCAAAGTGCTTGATAGCCTCTGTCCACATCGAAAAATATACGAGCGAGGGGTCTAAGTTGTTGTCAGCCAGCTCTTGCACGGCGTGGGCCATGCCTTTGGTTACTTCTTCGCGGAAGAGCGCCACGCCCTGGCCGCGCAGCTGAGCGGCAATCTTTTCGGCTTCGGCCGAGATTTTAATGGCATTGCCTTCAGCCTCGGCCGATTTGGTTTTGGTGATGAGCAGGGCCTGACCCTCGTTTTCAGCGGCGGCCTTAAGGTTGTTGCTAGCCACTACTTTAGCCATCGAGCGCATGATTTCTTCATCAAAAGCAATGTCGTTTAGCTGCAAGTCGATGAGGTGATAGCCCCAGCTTTCGAGGGTTTCGTCGAGCTGGTCTTTCACGTGCAGCACTATCTCGCCGCGCAGGCTCAGCACCGCAGCCTGGCGCTGGGTAGCCACAAAGGCCCGGATGCTGCCCTCCACGGTGCGGATAAGCGCCTGCATGAGACTGCGCTCATCCACGAACTTAAACGCCACGTTCTTAATGGTCTCGTCGGCCTGATTCAGCACCGAGTACACGAGCATGGCCTTAAAATTGACGTTGGCCTGGTCGATGGTAATGGCCTGAAACTCTAGCTCCAGTGAGCGGTTCTGGATGGAGATGCGCTTGTAAACGTTTTCGATAAAGGGGATTTTGAAGTTCAGGCCCGGCATCATTACCCGGCGGTACTTTCCAAAAACAGTGACTACCGCCACCGTACCCTGCGGCACGATAACGTAGCTCATAAAGAGCGTGAGCAGCACAAGGCCGAGAAGAACCAGCGAAAAGCTCATGGCAGGCAAGCGCGGGGCGCCGAAAAAAGGTGGGTAAGAAAGAGGTCGAACGAGCGGCAAGGTAAGCGCTTGGTCAACTGTTCGGAAAGGTATATCGCACTTCTTACTCAAGCATTACATACTTTACTGGACATGCCTTCTAGCTGGCCACTACCGGCCAGCTGCCACCAAGGTATTTTTAGTTACCGCCGCTACCTTTGCCCCATTCCTTGGTGATGGATTTCCACCACGAACCGCCGACGCCCCTGGCGCCGCGCTGATGATTCCTACGCTACCGGCCGGCCACCAGGACTGCGCTGGCTGAATCGTCTTATTACTTCGCATCGTGGCTCCTTCATCCTTTCTCACTGCCCGCCTGCGGGCTTTTCTTCCGACGGTTGCTTTCACCCTGCGCTGGTTGCTGCTGGCCGGGCTGGTGGGCGCGCTGGCCGGCACGGCCTCAGCCGGCTTTCTCATTAGTCTGGAATGGGTGACGGCCTGGCGCACGACGCACCCCTGGGCGCTGGCACTGCTGCCGCTTGGCGGCCTGCTGGTGGGGCTGGCCTATCACTACTTCGGCAACCGTGTGGTGAAGGGCAACAACCTCATCCTCGACGAGATACACCGCCCTAGCGATACTATTCCGCTGCGGCTGGTGCCGTTGGTGCTGGGCGGCACGCTGCTCACGCACCTGCTAGGGGGCTCGGCGGGCCGCGAGGGCACGGCTGTGCAAATGGGTGGCGCGCTGGCTGACCAGCTGGCACGCTGGCTGCCGCGCCGCGAGCGCCGGCTGCTGCTCATTGCGGGCATGAGTGCGGGCTTTGCCTCGGTGTTTGGGACGCCGCTGGCAGGGGCAGTGTTTGGGCTGGAAGTGTATTTGCTGGGTGCGGTGCGCTACGAGGCCATTCTGCCGAGCTTTCTGGCCGCCGTGCTGGCCGATGCCGTGACGCGTGCCTGGGGCGTAGGGCACACCCACTACCCCACCCTGGCGGCGCTGCCGCTCACGGCCGCCGGGCTGGGTGCGGCGGTGCTGGCGGGCGGGCTGTTTGGGCTGGCGGCGCGCGGCTTTGCTGCGCTCACGCACGCTATCAGCAAGCTATTCAGCCGCCTAGCCTATCCACCGCTGCGGCCGGTGGTGGGCGGCGCGCTGGTGGCCGGCGCCATGTGGGCGGTGGGCACCATGCGCTACGCCGGGCTAGGGGTACCCGTGATTGTGGAAGCGTTTCAACACCAGCTGGGGGCGCAGGATTTTGCCCTCAAGCTGCTGCTCACGGCCCTCACGCTAGGGGCTGGTTTTAAGGGCGGCGAGGTGACGCCGTTGTTTTTTATTGGGGCGGCCCTGGGCTCGGCCCTGGCCGGGGTGCTGCCGCTGCCGGTGGCCCTGCTGGCGGGCATGGGCTTCGTGGGCGTGTTTGCGGGCGCGGCCAACACGCCGCTGGCGTGCCTGCTGATGGGGCTCGAATTATTTGGCGTGCAAGCTGGCGTGTACCTGGCGCTGGCCTGCGTGGTGGCCTACTTGTTTTCGGGCCACACGGGCATCTACGGCTCGCAGGTGGTGGGGCAGGCCAAGCACCCGCTGTTTGGGCGGCTGGCAGGGCGGCGGCTGGGGCGCTAGGCCCCCGGCCGGCAAGCGTGCCGCCGGCAGGTGACTTCCTCCAAATAATGAGCACGAAGCGGCCATTATAAGCCCTTGTTGGTCAGCATCGTGTTTGATGGATTAAAAATATCAAATCATTAGCTGCGTCTGCTGGTTTGAAGGCGGATTAAGAACTGATGATTGCTGCACGACTACGCTTGCTGGCACTGCTGGCACTGACTACGCTCACCGCCCAGGCCCAGGCCCCCGCCCCGGCTAGCCCCGACTCGCTGCCCCACCCGACCCAGGACCTCGGCGACCTGGTGCGCCATGTGCTGCCCCATCGGCGCGCGCACGCGGCCGCCCGCGACTCGGCCCGCGCGGCGCGGCCGCCCAAGATGCACTCGCTGGTGGTACTGCCCGCCGTGGCCTACACCCTGGAGGCCCGGCTGCTGGCTACCCTCACGGCGAGCTATACCTTTCAGCGGCCTGGGGCCAACCTCTCGGCGCTCTCTACTACCCTTACTTACACCCAGAACCAGCAGATTATTCTGGCTCTGAACGGGCCACTGTGGACGAGCCACAACCACAGCCTATGGCTGGCCGACTACCGCCTGCTGCACTACCCGCAGCAGACCTACGGCCTGGGCAGCAATGCCAGCATCTACGATGCTATCGGCATGGATTATAACCTCTTACGGGTGCACCAGAGCTATTACCACCGCATTGGGCCCAAGGGGAATCTCTACGTAGGGGGAGGCTATTTTCTGGATACGCGCTGGAACATTGAGAGTGTGAACGGCGAAGGCCGGCAGCTGTACGTCATTTCGGGCTACCGGCCGGGCGTGGCGGGGCGCTCCACGTCGTCGGGCCTGGTGCTGTCGGTGCTGCGCGATACCCGCGATAACCAGCTGCGCCCGGCGGCTGGCGAAAGCTACCTGTTTCTGGCACTGCGGGCGAATATGCAGGCCCTGGGCTCGGACGCCGACTACCGCTTCGTGCAGTTCGATACCCGACGCTATTTTCCGGCCGGCCCGCACGGCAATGTGCTGGCATTCTGGCTCTACGGCGATTTTGCACTGGGCCAGGCCGCGCCCTACCTCGACCTGCCCGCCACCGGCTGGGATACTTACAGCGTGACCGGCCGGGGCTACATCCAGGGCCGCTTTCGGGGCACCAGCCTCGTGTATGGCGAAGCCGAGTACCGCTTCAACCTCACCCGCTCGCGGGTGCTGGGCGGTGTGGTATTCGCCAACGGCCAGTCGGCCCGCAACCCGGACACCGGCTACGGCCGGCTCGCCCCGGCCGGCGGCGCGGGCATTCGGCTGTGTCTGAGCAAGAAATCGAGCTCTTATCTGGCCGTTGACTATGCCTTCGGTATTCAGGGCTCGCAGGGCGTGTTCTTTAATCTGGGCGACGTGTTTTAGGGGGCTACCTGCCGGGGTTGCACGGGCCTGCTTACCTGGCCCTTCTTTAACCCTGGCGCCCCCAGGCCGTAATTCCGGAGGTATTTGCCAACCTCCTTTATGGAACCGACCTCCCCTAGCCCGCACACCGCGCCCCACGTTTCCGCTCCCGGCCGGCTGGCCGGCAAAAAAGCCGTCGTGACCGGCGCGGCCCGCGGCATTGGCCGGGCCATTGCCGTCGCATTTGCCCGCGAGGGCGCCGATGTGCTGGGCATTGATATTGCCGGGCCGGCCAGTGCCAGGACGCAATATCCGGCCGCTAGCCCCGGCGACCTCGACGAAACGGCCCGACTGGTGCGCGCACTGGGCCGGCAGTTTGTGGCCGTAACGGCCGATATCCGTAGCCTGGCCGCAATGCGCGAAGCCGCCGCGCAGGCCACCAGGGAGCTAGGTCAGGTTGATATTCTGGTGGCCAACGCGGGTATTCAGGTGTTTGCGCCGCTGCTGGAAATGGACGACGCGCACTGGCACGACGTTATTGACACCAACCTGACGGGCACCGCCAATACCGTGCGGGCCTTTGCGCCGCTCATGGCAGCCCGCAAGCGGGGGCGAATCATTATCACGGCCTCGGGGCAGGGCAAAAAGGGCTTCCGGCACGGCAGCAGCTACGCGGCCTCGAAGTGGGGCCTCATTGGCTTTATGAAATCGGCAGCGCTGGACCTGGGCGAGCACAATATCACGGTAAACGCGCTGGTGCCGGGCCTCATCGATACACCCATGACGCACAACGAAACCCGCTGGACAGAGGCCGTGAAGGACTACGTGAAAAACCCGCCCACGCCGGTGACCGAGCAGCTGGCAGCCCAGGTACGCGCCGAGCACACGCCGCTGCAGCTGCCCTGGCTGCAGCCCGAAGACATGGCCCCGATGGTCGTGTTTCTGGCTTCCGACGAGGCTAGCCGCATCAGTGGCGCCACCTTCGACGTGGACGGCGGCGACAGCGCGCAGTTTACGGCGTAGGCTCAAGGCCTGTTTTTTAGGATAATTTCTTTTTAGCTGTGGCCTGTTTTGCGTAAGCAGAGAGATTATTAAAAATAAATTGTGCACAATTAAACATTACGCAACCCAAGGCCGTTTACAACCCGAACGCCATGCTAACCACCCCGACCCCTACCGACCCAAACGACTTGCTGAAGCTGGAAAACCAGCTGTGCTTCCCGTTCTATGCCGTGTCGCGGCAGCTCACCAAGACGTATCAGCCGCATTTGCAGGCGCTGGGCCTCACCTACCCGCAGTACCTCGTCTTTCTGCTGCTATGGGAGCACGAGCAGCTAACGGTGAAGGAGCTGGGCGAGCGACTGCTGCTCGACTCGGGCACGCTCACGCCGCTGCTCAAGCGCATGGAGCAAAAGCAGTGGCTGAGCCGCCGCCGCGACCCGCGCGACGAGCGCTCAGTCGTTATCGGCCTGCTCCCGGCGGGGCGGGCGCTGCAAGCGCAGGCCCGCGACATTCCGGCCCAGATGCTGGCTAGGGTGGGCCTCACGCTGGACGAGCTAACGACCCTGCGCACCCAGCTTACCCATATTATCAAGCAGCTTACTTAGTGGCAGCGCTGCCCCGCGCTTTCTCTGGCTTTTCTCCCTTTTTCCTGTTTACTTTTTTCAACACCCCATGAAACTCACCAATAAGGTATTCACCGCGCAGGCTAAGGCCATTGGCGGCCGCGACGGCCACGTTACGTCCGCCAACCACGTACTCGACCTCACCCTGAGCACGCCCAAGGAGATGGGCGGCCCCGGCAAAGCCGGCGCTACCAACCCCGAGCAGCTGTTTGCCGCCGGCTACGCCGCCTGCTTTGAGGGCGCGCTGGGCGTGGCCGCCCGCCAGGCCAAGGTGAAGCTGGAGAACGTGTCGATTGAAGCCTTCATCGGCTTCGGCCAGGCGGAGGATGGTGGCTACGGCATCTCGGCCGACCTGCACTTGAACCTGCCCGGCTTCGAGCAAAAGCAGGCCGAAGCGCTGGTGGAAGCTGCCCACGGCATCTGCCCCTACTCGCGCGCTACCAAAGGCAACATCGAGGTAACCCTCACCACCACGACCAACGCCTAACCCGGCTCGCCCAAACGCTCAGGCCCCGCCTGAGCGTTTTTCTTTTCACCGCTTCTGGCCCGCCCCGAAGCGCTTTTTCCTGATTGCGCATGAAGACGAACACCATTTTGCTGGCTAGCCGGCCGCAGGGCCTGCCCACGGCGGCCCAGTTTCAGTTCGAAACCCGCGAGCTGCCCGAGCCCACGGCGGGACAGGTACTCCTCAAAACCCTGTACGTATCGGTCGACCCCTATATGCGCGGCCGCATGAGCGCCGCCAAGTCGTACGTGGCCCCGTTTGAGGTGGGCCAGCCGATGGCGGGCGGCGTGGTGGCCGAAGTGGTGACTAGCCATGCCGACGCGCTGCCGGTGGGCAGCATGGTGGTTGGCAACCTGCCCTGGCAGGAGTACAGCGTGGCCGATGCCAAGGCCCTGAACCGCGTGCCCGCCGACAAGGCACCCGCCAGCTACTTCCTGGGATTGCTCGGCATGCCGGGGCTCACGGCCTACTTTGGGTTGCTCGACATTTGCCAGCCC
The DNA here is from genome assembly GCF_017571525.1 of Hymenobacter sp. BT559. Lineage (GTDB taxonomy): Bacteria > Bacteroidota > Bacteroidia > Cytophagales > Hymenobacteraceae > Hymenobacter > Hymenobacter ginsengisoli. Next base: position 227,230 of record NZ_JAGETY010000003.1, read on the forward strand.
AAGGCCGGCGAAACGGTGGTGGTATCGGGCGCGGCCGGCGCGGTGGGCCTCCTCGTGGGCCAGCTAGCCAAAATAAAAGGCTGCCGCGTAGTCGGCACGGCGGGCTCCGATGAGAAGGTGGCGCACCTTAAGGCGCTGGGCTTTGATGAAGCCATCAACTACAAAACCACGCCCGACATTGCCCAGGCGCTGGCCGCTGCCGCGCCGGGCGGCGTAGACTGCTACTTCGACAACGTGGGCGGCGCCATCACCGATGCCGTGTACGACTTGCTCAATAAGCACGCACGCATCGCGCTCTGCGGCCAAATTTCGACCTACAACGCCACCGAGGCCCCGGTGGGCCCGCGCCCCGAGGGCAAGCTGCTCAAAACCAGCACCAAGCTGCAAGGGTTCATCGTGAGCGACTACGCTAGCCGCTGGCCCGAGGGTGTGCAGCAGCTCACGCAGTGGTACGCCGAGGGCAAGCTCAAGGGCGAGGAAACCATCACCGAGGGCTTCGACCAGATTCCGGCGGCCTTCTTGGGCTTGTTTAAAGGCGAAAACACGGGCAAAGCCGTGGTGAAAGTGGCCTAGCCAGCGGCTCCTACCCTAACCCACTTCTATTCTATTTAGTATGGATTCTAGCACCTCCAATAGTATCGCGGTGGCTGCTGAGTGGCGCGTGCAGCCCGGCCAGGAAGAAACCGTGCGCCGGCTCATGCTGGCGGCGGCCGCGGCTGTGCGTGAGCACGAGCCCGGCAACCTGCTCTACGTGGCCCACCAGGACCCGGCCGACCCCACGCACTTCCTTTTCTACGAGCAGTACGCCGACCAGCAGGCCCTGGAGGCGCACCGCGACTCGGCGCACTACCAAACCCTTGTGGTGCAGCAGATTGTACCCTTGCTCGTCGAGCGCACCGTTACGTTTTATAAGCTACTGGGCTAGGCTAGCCAGCCCAGCTTTTTCCCGGACCCGCATTCGCGCGTCTTTTTTACCTGACTTTTTTTGACCAGCGTATGAAAATCGCCATGATTCTGACCTCGCACGACGAGCTCGGCAACACCGGCCACAAAACCGGCTTTTGGCTGGAAGAATTTGCCGCCCCCTACTACGTATTCAAGGATGCCGGCGTAGAGCTGACGCTCGCCTCGCCCAAGGGTGGCCAGCCGCCCCTCGACCCCAAAAGCGACGAGCCCGGCGCCCAGACCGATGCCACCAAGCGCTTCAAGCAGGACCCCGCCGCCCAGCAGGCCCTGGCCAGCACCGTGCCGCTCGACACCATCAAGGCCGCCGATTTTGATGCTATCTTCTACCCCGGTGGCCACGGCCCGCTCTGGGACCTAGCCGAGGATAAGCACTCCATCGCCCTCATCGAGCAGGCCTACGCCGCCGGCAAGCCGGTAGCCGTGGTGTGCCATGCCCCCGGCGTGCTCCGCCATGTGAAGGCCGCCAGCGGCGAGCCCCTGGTGAAAGGCAAGCCCGTGACGGGCTTCACCAACACCGAGGAAGAAGCCGTGCAGCTGACCAAAATAGTGCCCTTTCTAGTAGAGGACATGCTGAAGGAAAACGGCGGCACCTACTCGAAAGGCGCCGACTGGCAGCCCTACGTAGTTACGGCCGGCCACCTCATCACGGGCCAGAATCCCGCTTCGTCGGAGCCCGCCGCCGAGGAGCTGCTCAAGCAGCTGGGCAAGTAAAGTAGACCTAGCCGATAACACAAAGCTGCCGCGGCAGCCCTGGCCAGGGCTGCCGCGGCAGCTTTGTGTTATCGGCTAGGTTCCTCAGCTCGTACATTGCCTCATGCCTTATTCCATCAAAGATTTACGTCAGCTCAGCTTGCATGATTCCTCCCTGGAAGCAGCTACGCGGCGCGGCACAAGCCTGGAACTGGTTTTTGACTGGGCTAAGCTTACCCACCTCGCCGACGAACAAATAGCCGAGCCCGTCATACTGGGCCGCACTACCCTAGCGCTCACGGGCATTTCGCAAGAGACGTTCGCTAGCTATGAGGAGGCAGGCGCTATGCGCGCCGTGTCACCTATTGCAGGTTTAGCCAAGCTGAAACTCATTACTGATAATAAGCTGTTGCTTCCTGATACATTAGTAGTTAATGGGTTACTTAACGAGGCAGCCGGCTCAAACTGGGTTGAATGGCGCATCACGTTCGCTACTAGCACCATCTCCTGGAAGGCATTTAGTACGCAGACAGAATGGCTTGCTGGCAAGCAGCCTCACGATTGAAACAGCTGTTTGAGTAGCGCAAAGCGAATGCTTCGCCGTGCTTGGCTACCCTAGCCGCCGTGGCCCTGCACCAGCCGCGCCACGTAAAAAGCAGCCGCAGCCGCAGCCGCGCCGGTAGCGGCCATTTTGAAGGCGCCGGCAATGGGTGCCTGGCCGGTGAGGCGGCTTTTGAAAAAGCCAAAAACCAGCAGGCACACCAGCGTAATCAGGCCCGACCACAGCAACCCCTGATGCGGGGTGGCCGTGAGGAAGTAGGCGCTGAGCGGGATAAGCCCGCCCACGGCGTACGCCCCGGCGATGGTGAAGGCGCTTTTAAACGCCTGCTTGGGGTCGGGCTCTTCGAGGCCCAACTCGTATTTCATCATAAACTTGACCCACTGCTCAGGGTCTTGCACCAGCTCGCCGGTGGCCTGGGCGGCGGTGGCTTCGGAGAGGCCCATCTCCACGAATAGCTCCTGCACTTCGCGGCGCTCCACATCGGGCACGGTGCGCACTTCTTCGTGCTCGCGGGCCAGCTCGGCGGCGTAGTGGTCTACCTCGGTGCGGCCGGCCAGGTAGCCCCCTAGCCCCATCGCGATGGAGCCGGCCACGATTTCGGCCAGCCCCGCCGTGATAACCAGGCCCGACGACTGCACCGCCCCGCTCAGGCCGGCGGCCAGCGCAAACGGCACCGTGAGGCCATCGGACAAGCCAATGACGATGTCTTGCAAAACGGCCGAGCTGGTGAGGTGCTTTTCGGCGGGCGCCTGGGTTTCGATAGGAGTCATAAACGGATTTTTGCTAGTATCTACTACGGCATTACGAACGAAAGGTCGGCGCTTATTACGTTGGCCGTGAGCCCCGTGCTTTGGCGGTAGTAGCCGTAGCGCAAATCCAGCGACTTGAATTTGGTAATGCGCTGGCCCAGCTTGAAGCGCCCCAGCCCGTAGAGCGGCGCGTAGCGAAAGCCCAGCCCCACCTTGCTGGCCGAGAAGGCCGACAAGTCGTAGTCGGAGGTGAAATATTCGTCGAAAACCGAGTGCGCCAGGTAGGGCGCAAAGTAGTCGGCCGCCGTCTGGGTGTGGTAGCGGTAAAACGGGTAGAGCGTGAAAAAGGGCGTCACCTTCAGCGGCGCTTCTACCTCGAAGGTGTGGGCCCGGATGCCGAAGTTGTCGTTATAGAAACGGTAGAAGCCCCGCAGCTGCACCAGGTCGGTGGCGTAGTACGTGAGGCGCAGGCTAGCGGGGTACTTGTAGCGCAGGCGCGGCAGCACCTCGGCCTTGGCCGTGCCCAGCGTGCCGGGCGCCAGGCCGCCGGGCGCGTAGTCGTAGAAATACACCCGCTGAAACGGCGTGCTCAGCAGCCCGCGCTGCGCCACCGGCTCGAAGCCCACGGCCGCCTGCAGGCGCTTGCTCAGCACCTGCGCATACACCAGCGACAGTGTGAAGCTCTGGCGGTTATCCGAGCCGTAGTTGTGGTTGCGAGTGCCGCCCACGCGCAGCTCGGCGGGCGTAATGAGCTTAATCTGGTCGAGAAATACCTGACCGCTGGCGCTGAACTGCCGGTTGCCATCGGCCGAGGCCTGCACCCAGCTGGCCAGGAGGTTAAACGACAGGTAGTCATATTCTTTCGACACGCCCGCGCCGGCCCCGAGCGTAGTCAGCTTGTTGGCTAGGGTGTGCGAGAGGCCGAAATCGGCGTGGTAGCGCACATCCGAAGCCGAGGGCGACGACATCACCTGGTCAATCTTATCCGACGAGGCCGAGGCGTAGTAGTCGATGCCCACATTGGCCGACAGCCGGGTGGTGGAGTCGAGCGGAATATTGAGCAGGATAGTTGGTGCCGCGTCGGTCAGGTGCTGGTCGCCGATGCCGCCCTCCACGGCCGAGTGGCTACCGTTCTGCTGGTAGTAGCTGCCCAGAATGTCGACCTCGGTTTCGCCGTAGCGGGCGGGCGTGGGCAGTTGCGAGCCGTTGGGCGCGATGCCCGAGCCATCGAGGCGGTTGGGCGTGGGCGTGGCCTGCGCCAGCACCCCTAGCGGCGCGGCCAGGGCCAGGGCAATGAGGAGTAGTTTATTCACTGATAATCAAGTAATGTTCGTTATTCCGCCTGTCATTGCGAGCAGAGCGAATCAATCTTTCCTTGTCGTTAGGATTAGTACCCCTAGCGGAAAGGAAAGATTGCCGCGCTGCGCTCGCAAGGACAACCGCTTTATTAGTTGCAGCCGCAGCCGCCGCCTACTTTGCCCCCGTTAGCGCCGCCAGCGCCCTCACGGTAGCTCTCGAAGTTGACCTCCGAAGTTTCTACTTTCTTGGTAGCCAGCTTCATATCCTCGTCGTTGAGGTAGGCCTTCTGGTAGGCTGCTACCGATACGCAGCCAGGCAGCGCGGTGGCCCCGGCCAGCAGCAGGCCTAGCAGGGCGGGCCGCAAGAGTATAGTTTTCATGATTTTGGTTTGGGCTGAGCCACCGCGGCCGGCGCGGCGCTGTGGTACGGATTGAGCTGCATCCCCTTGGAAACCAGCGTCTGGCCGCTGTCGGTGATGAGCGTGCAGTTGATGTCTTTGAGGCGGTTTATCAGGGCTAGCCCCTGCTCGGGGCCTAGCACAAATACGGCGTCGTCGAGGGCGTCGGCCAGCTCCACGTCGGGACAAATGATGGTAACCGAGCGCAGCCCCGTGGCCGGGTAGCCGGTATGCGGGTTGATGATGTGGCCGTAGTACTTGCCGCCCACCGTGAAATACTGCTCGTAGTTGCCGGCCGTCACCACGGCTAAGTCGCTCACCGTGAGCCACGACGACACGGTGTGTGGCCTGGCTGGGTCGCCGATGGCAATGCGCCAGCCGCTGCCGTCGGGCTGCTTACCCCAGCAGTACACATCGCCCGAGCCATTGATGAGTCCGCCGCTGATGCCCATCTTTTTCATGATTTCCGAAGCCCGGCGCACGCCATAGCCCTGCAGAATACCGGCCAGGTTAATCCGCATGCCCTTCTCAGGCAAAAACACGGAGTGGGTGGCGGGGTCGAGCCGCACCTTCTGCCAACCGATGCGCCGGATGGAGCGGTGCACCGTGGCCGAATCGGGCAGGCTGGCGTGCTCAGTTTTGTCGAAGTGGTAGATTTTGTCGCTGCTGGCAAACGTGATATCGAACGCGCCGCCACTAAGCTGCGAAATCTTCAGTGTACGCTGAATGAGGTCGTACACTTCCTGGTCAACCACCACCGGCCGGATGCCCGCCAACCGGTTGATTTTTACTACTTGCGAGGTCGAATCCCAATACGAGCAGAGGCGGTCGATGCGCCAGGTTTCGCGCAGGCCGGCGCGTAGCGCCCGCCAGGCCAGTGAGTCGTCGGCGCTCACGGCCGTGAACGTAAACGCCGACCCCATGAGGTGCGCCGAGCGCGTGTAGGCGCGCGGGCGCGGCGCTGCCCGCGGCTGGGCCAGCGCCGGGCTAGCCCCTAACGCCAGCAGCAGGCCGGCCGCCAGGCTGCCCACCCAGCCGCGCCACGTCGATTTTAGCCCAAAACCAGGCATACGCACTTATTTCTTAGCGAGCAGTTGGTCGAGGTAAGCGTCGTAGGCGGCAACGCCGCCGGGGCGGTAGCCGGTGCGCGCCAGCACCTTGCCCTCGGGCGAGAGCAGCACCACGGCCGGAAAAGCGCCTTCCTTGTTGAGCTGGGCCGCCGCAGACTCGTTGAGCTTGGTCTGGTCCTTGGAAAGCGCGTTTTTCTTGTTGCGCGGGAAGTCGAAGCGGGCCAGCACAAACTTGTCCTTGGCATACTGCATAAACTCGGGCTGGTCGAACACCTCCTGCTTGAGCTGCATGCAGGGCTTGCACCAGTCGGAGCCCGAAAACACGACCAGCACCGGCTTCTGGCTGGCCTTGGCCTGCTCCAGGGCGGTGGGTAGCGAGCTGGTCCAGGCCGTGGCCGGAGCCGTCTGGGCCGCGGCCGAAGCGGTGGCAAAAAAGGCAGCCGCAAGGCCGCTCAGCAAATATGTACGCATGGTAGAAAGGCAAAAAGCCTGATTAAACAAAACAACACTAAAACGGCCAGGCTGACGCCCGCAGGTGAGCGATAATCGGCCAGTAAGGTCAGGCAGTCGGCAAGCACGGCATCCTGACCGCCAGCTGCCGTGCAGCTACCCTAGCAGGACATTAGGTATGAGTTGAAAGAAAGCTGGAGACAAGTTGAGCGGCTAGCTTCTATACAACAAACGGCCCCGCATTGCAGGGCCGTTTGTTGCAGGGCCAGGACCCGATAAAAGCTAATTTCTTAGTTAAAGCAACGACTAAGGTGTACAACAAATAAACACTGATTTATACTACATTAATCACCGCCTTCACCTTTGCGGAGCTCGGCGTCGAGGAAGTAGGCGCCGCGCCGGACCAGCTGGGTGGTGTCGGGTAGCGGGTCGAGCACCGTCACGGCAACGTCGCCGTGCTGGGGCTGGCTGGCCCGCACCTTCACCCGGCGAAACACGGTGCGCCCCGAATCGGTGCCAACGCGCTGAAAAATGTAGCTGAGGTCGCCCGCCTGGATGAGGGCGGCCTCGGGAAGGGTTCTTACGCGGGCCCCGGCCGTCTGGATGCGGGCGGCCACAAATTGCCCCGGCAATAAGTCGCTGCGCTCGGGCTCCAGGTGGGCGTGCACGCGCACTGTGCGGGCATTGTCATCGAAGGCTTTACCTACCAGAAACACCCGAGCTTGCAGCTCTTCATCGCGGCCGGCATTTTGCACCTTAAAAAGTATCTTCTGGCCCACCTTCACCTGGGCCACATCTTTCTCAAACACTTTGAGTTCGAGGTGTAAATCGTCGCGGTTAAGCACCTCGGCCAGCGGGTCCTGCGGATTAACGAATTCGCCGGGGTTGCTATTCACCGACTTCACGTAGCCGGCAATGGGCGTGGTGAGCGGCACGGCGCTCACAATGGTACCCGCATCGAGCCGGGCCAGCGAAATGCCGAGCAGCCGCAGCTGGGCGGCCGTGGCGCGTAGCGTAGCCTGCTCGGTGGCGTAGTCGGCGCGGGCCTGCTGCAGCTTGCGCTTGGCGCCCACATCTTCCATGTCCAGAATGCGTTGGCGCTCCAGCTCCTCGGCCAGAAAGCGCACCTTGGCCTTGCTCTGCAAGTAGGTTTGCTGCAGGGTGAGGTACTCGGGCGAGCGCAGCGTGGCAATGACCGCGCCGGCCGCCACGTGCTGGCCGGGCAGCACGTTCACGGTCTGCACATAGCCCCCCATAATGGCCGTGATGGCCGCCCGGTTTTGGGGCGGCACTTCCACCGAGCCGTTGGCCTGCACTTCGGTGGTCATGTTCTGGCGCTCGAAGCTGCCGAGCTGAATGCCGGCCGCCCGCTCCTGAGCAGCGCTCACTTCTACCTGGTCGGGGTTGGCAGGGGCGGCCGGGGCAGCGGGCTGGCCAGCTTTGTTTTTGCCGGCGGGGGCTTCTTTGGCCGCGTCGGGCTTTGTGCCACAGGCCGTGAGTAGCGCCAGGCTAGTAGCCAGGGCGCAGTATTTTAAAGCAACTACCATTAGTTTGGGAAAGAGCCAAGGCTCATTTTTTCGGGGGAGAGGGGCTAGCGCATGGCCGTCGGGCCAGTGCCTACCAGGGTTTGGATGTTTGCAACTACCTCGTTGTAGCGCTGGGCCTGGTCGAGGTAGTTGCTCTGGATTTGCCAGGCGGGCTCGGTGTTCACCACGTAGGTTACGTAGTCGATGTCACCGGCCCGGAAGCTTTTTTCGGCCGTAGCCAGAATGAGCCGGGCCTGGGGCAGGGCCGATTTTTCGTAGTAATCGAGCGAAGCCCGCGCGCGCCGCAGCTGCAGGCGCAGCGTGCGCAGCTGGGTGCCGAGCTGGGCCGTGGCGTAGCTCAGCTGCCTGGCCGCCACCTGCTCGCCGATGCGCGCCGCCGCTACCCTGGCCCGCCCGGCGCTACCCAGCAGCGGAAACGCGAGCCCTAGCTGCCCCACGTTCAGGGCCCGAAACTCGGGGCGGATGCTTTGCTGAAAGTAGCCGGCGCGCAGGTCCGGCAGGCGGCGCAGGCGCTCCACCTTGGTTTGCTGCGCGCTTACGGCCACCTGCTGGCGCAAGAGGCCAAGCGTGGGGTTGCTCTCGGGCGAGAGGGCGGCCGTATCGGCGGGCGTGAGCGGGGCCACCAGCGCCGTGGTGGTGTCGATGGCCGCCGGGCCGGCCTGGCCCAGCAGCTGCCCTAGCTGGGCGCGCTGCACGTCGAGGTCGGAGAGCGTGGTAAGCAGGCGGTTTTCGAGCTCGCGGGCACGGGCCTCGGCGGCTACCTGTTCGAGGCGGTTGGTTTCGCCCACCTGGTAGCGAATGCGGGCCGCGTGGGCCGCCCGGCGGTAGAGGCTGTCCTGCCGGCGCAGCAGCGCCACCCGGCGGTAGGTCACGAGCAGGCTGTAGAAGCTGGTGCGAATGGAGCCGGCCAGCGTGCGCTGGTTGAGGCGCGCCTGCTGCTCGGCCGTGACGCTCTGGCCCTGCAGCAGCTGGCGCTGCGCCACATACAGGCCCGGAAAGGCCGTTTGCTGAATCACGTTGAAGGTGTGGTCAATCATATTGCTCGACACCTGCCCTAGCTGAAAATCGACCACCGTGCGCGGCGGCTCAATGCCGGTGCGAATGAGCGCCTGCGCCTGCTGCACCTGCAGGCTGGAGGTTTGCAGCGACTGGTTTTGCACGCCGGCCGTCTGCAAGGCTTGGCTGAGGTTCAGGGGCTGGCCAGCCGTGGAGCCCAACGTGTTCTGGGCTCGGGCACCGAGCGCTGCTCCCAGCAGCCCTAGCAGCAACACGGTAGCTACCACCGCCGGCTTGGGCGTGGGATTCTGGTCCGGGTTTTTAGTAGGCTGGCCTCCTTCGGCGGGCGGAGCCTCCCCCACCTCGGCGGCATGTTTGGCTTGCTCTTCGGCCTCGGCGGCTTCTTCGGGGTTGGGCTCGCCGTCTTTGGTGAAGAAAGAATAGAGCACCGGTAATACAATCAGCGTAAGCAAAGTGGCGGAGATAAGCCCGCCGATAACCACCGTAGCCAGCGGCTTCTGCACCTCGGCGCCCGCCGAGGTGCTCAGCGCCATCGGCAGAAAGCCCAGCGAGGCTACGCTGGCCGTAAGGATAACCGGCCGGAAGCGCTCTTCGGTGGCGCGCAGCACGCGCTCGCGCACCTTGCGCACACCCTCGGCCGCCAGCTCGTTGAGGCTGGCCAGCAGCACGATGCCGTTGAGCACCGCCACCCCAAACAAGGCAATGAAGCCCACGCCCGCCGAAATGCTGAACGGCATGCCGCGCAGCCACAAGGCCACAATGCCGCCAATGGTGGCCAGCGGCACCCCCGTGAAGATGAGCAGCGCCTGCTTCACCGACCGAAACGAGAGGTAGAGCAGCATAAAAATAAGCGTGAGCGACACCGGCACGGCCACCGCTAGGCGCTTCTTGGCCTGCACCAAGTTCTCAAACTGCCCGCCATACTGCAGGGTGTAGCCGGGCGGCAGTTTGAGGCCGGTGCTCAGCTTCTGCTGAATTTCTTCGACCAGGCTCTGCACGTCGCGGCCGCGCACGTTGATGCCGATGTTGATGCGGCGGCGGGCATCGTCTCTGGAAATCTGGATGGGCGCGTTGTGGTAGCTCACCTGGGCCACTTCATCGAGCGGGATTTTCTGGCCGCCGGGCGTGTCCACGTACAGGTCTTGCAGGTTGGCTAGCCCCTCGCGGTGGGTGCTGTCGAGGCGCACCACCAGGTCATAGCGGCGCTCGCCTTCGTACACCTGCCCCGCCACGTCGCCCGCAAAAGACGAGCGCAGTAAGGTGTTCAAATCGCTCACTTTCAGGCCATATTGCGCCATTTTCTGGCGGTCATAGCGCACGCGCAGCTGCGGCAGGGCGGCTATCTGCTCCACTTTTAAGTCGCCCACGCCTGCCAGGGGCCGAATGAGGTCGGCGGCCTGGTTGGCTTTCTCGAAAAGCACGGCCAGGTCGTCACCAAAAATCTTGATACTTACGTCCGATTTCACCCCCGAAATCAGCTCGTTAAAGCGCATCTGAATGGGCTGCTGAAACTCCATCGTGACGCCTGGAATACCCGCCAGGGCGGCGCGCATCTTATTGGCCAGCTCCTCGCGCGAGCTGGCCGACGTCCACTCCTTGCGGTCTTTGAGAATCACCATCTCGTCGCTGTCTTCCAAGGACATGGGGTCGGTGGGAATCTCGGAGGTGCCGCTTTTGCCCACAATCTGCTCGATTTCGGGAAATTTCTTCAGCAAAATCTGCTGCACGCGGGTGTTGGTGGCCACGGTCTGGGTGAGCGACGAGCCGGGGGCTAGCGTCACGTTCAGGGCAATGTCGCCCTCGTCGAGCTGCGGAATAAACTCGCCGCCCATGCGCGAGAAGATGAAGCCCGCCAGCACCAGCAAGGCCACCGCGCCGCCAGCCACCAGCCAGCGCGCCCGCAGCGCCGCCCGAATAATGGGGTCGTAGCCGCGGTGTAGAAACTTCATGATGCGGTAGGCCAGGGTGCCTTCCTCCTTGATATCCTTCTTGAGGGCCCAGGCGGTAGCCGCCGGCACAAAAGTGAGACACATGAGCATGGCCCCGATAATGGCAAAGCTCACGGTGAGCGCCATGGGCCGAAACATCTTGCCCTCGATGCCGGTGAGCGACAAAATAGGAAAGTACACGATGAGAATGATGAACTGCCCGAACAAGGCCGACGACATAAGCCGCGTAGCGGCGTGCTCGGTCATGTCATCCATGGTTTCGTGGGCGGCCTGCTCGCGCTGGTGCACGAGGTGAAAGATGACGGCCTCCACAATAATGACGGCCCCATCCACGATGAGGCCAAAGTCTAACGCCCCGAGGCTCATCAGGTTAGCCGACACCCCAAACAAGCTCATCATGCCCAGCGCGAAGAGCATGCACAAGGGTATCATAAGGGCCACGACCACGGCCGCGCGCCAGTTGCCGAGCAGCAACAGCAGCACGGCCAGCACAATTACGCCGCCTTCGATGAGGTTGTGCTCGACGGTGGCAATGGCCTTGTCCACAAGCTTGGTGCGGTCGAGAAAGGGCGTGATGACTAGGCCTTTGGGCAGCGTTTTCTGGATGGCCGCCACCCGCGCCTTCACGTTTTTGATGGTGTTTTCCGAGCTAGCCCCTTTTAGCATCAGCACAATGCCGCCCACGGTTTCGCCCTGGCCGTTGCGGGTCATGGCTCCGTAGCGCACGGCGTGGCCGTAGCGCACGGTGGCCACGTCGCGCACCAGCAGCGGCTGGCCGGGAGCGGCCTGCTTGATAACGGTGGCGCCCAGGTCGGCCAGCGACGCGGCCCGGCCCTCACCCCGGATGAAGTAGGCATTGGGGCCGCGCTCGAGGTACGAGCCGCCGGTATTGCCGTTGTTGTCCTGCAAGGCCTGGTAGAGCTCGGCCATCGTCACATTGTTGGCGGCCAGGCGGTTGGGGTCCACGGCCACCTCATACTGCCGCACAAAGCCGCCGAAGCTGCTCACGTCGACCACGCCGGTCACGCCAGCCAGCCGGCGCTTCACTATCCAGTCCTGCACATCGCGCAGCTGGGCTAGCGAAAAGCGTTTCTCGTAGCCCGGCTCCACCCGGATGCTGTACTGGTAAATCTCGCCCAGGCCGGTGGTGATGGGCGCCATGCCGGGCGTGCCCGAGCCGGCCACGAGGTCGCCCTCGGCGTCTTTCAGCTTTTCGGCCACCAGCTGCCGGGTGCGGTAGGTGTCCACGTTATCAGGAAACACGACCGTAATCACCGACAGCCCGAAGCGCGAGATAGAGCGAATTTCCGTAACGCCCGGAATGGTGCGTAGCTGCAGTTCGAGCGGGATGGTGAGCATCTGCTCGACCTCCTGCGCGGCCAGGGCGGGGCTTTGGGTGATAACCTGCACCTGGTTGTTGGTGACGTCGGGGATGGCGTCGAGCGGCAGATTGGCCGCCGAAAAACCGCCCCAGGCAATAAGGCCCAGCAGCAGCAGGCCCACGATGAGCTTGTTGCGCACGCTGGCCGCAATTATTTTTTCTAACATGAAAACAGAGGAATGCGGTGGATGCGCGAACCCGCCAGGGGCGCCGCGCTAGCCAAGCCGGGCGCGGCCCAGCCAAAACCACCCGCTAAAAATTCAGATAAACCACGCGTCAGCTGGAATGTCCCCGCGCACTACGCGCCGGGCCGCAGCCAGGGGCTAGCCAGGCACTGGGGCGCGGGCAACCGCTCAATCCGGAAGCCCTAAAGCCTTTTCTTAGAGCGAAATAGCCCCTTGATTGCTACGCACACTACGCCCGGGGGCGTAGCCAGGCTAGGCTCGGGGTGGCTGCAGCAGGGCCGCTTCGGGCTCGCCCCGGTACAACGAGGCATCAGCCGGGCGGTGGGCCAAGCCGGGGCTAGCCACTGCCTGGCTGCCCGCCACCGGGGCTAGCCCCAGCAGTAAAAACGCGACGTGCTCGCTGCACGAGTGCCGCCCGTGCAGCGGCAGGCCCTGGTGGTCTTGCTGGTGCCGAGGCTCGAAGGTGCAGCCGAAGTGCTGCTTGGTGCCCGAACCGTAGTGCTCGGCCAGAAATTGGGCCAGCGACAAGCCCCCGCCCGCCACCGAATGGTGGAAGCGGTAATGCTCCAGCAACTGGGGCAGCTTGCTCAGCTCCGACAGGTCGTTCTGCGGAATGAAGCTGCCGACCAGCATGAGGCAGGCGAGGAAAAAGGCAACCACCGATTTCATATCAGGCCCAAAACGTCGAGCTTGGCCGAAAGTTTGGCAATTGACGCGGGCCGGCAAAATTAATAGTCATTCTAAACAGTGGCTAGCCCTGGCTGGGCGAAAACATTTGCCCGGCCGTTGTATTCTTGGCGCACTATGCGCCTACTTCCGCTTTTTCCGCTCAACCTGGTCGCTTTCCCAGGTGAGAAACTGAATCTTCATATTTTTGAGCCCCGCTACCGCCAGCTCGTGCGCGACTGCCTGGGCGAGGGCCTTACCTTCGGCATCCCGCCCTTCCTCGATAATGCCGTGCAGGAGTTGGGCACCGAGATGCGCCTGCTGAGCATAGAAAAAACTCACCCCGGCGGCGAGATGGACATTCGCACCGAGGCCATCAGGGTGTTTCGGGTTGAGAAGTTTTTTCGCCAGGCGCCGGGCAAGCTTTACGCCGCCGGCCAGGTCGAAGACGTGGTGCAGGATGAAGAAGCCGACCCGGCCCTGCGCGAGGTGATAACCCGGCAGGTGCGCCAGCTCTACGAGGCGCTGGGCCTCCGTAAGCTGCTGCTGCAGCTCGACCCCAAGTTTCGCATTTTCGACGTGGCCCACCACATTGGCCTCAGCACCGAGCAGGAATACCAGCTGCTGGGCACCACTGCCGAGCAAGAGCGCCAGGAGCTGGTGCGCGAGCACCTCGAGCGCCTGCTGCCGGCCGTGCTCGAAGCCGAGCGCCTCAAGGAACGCGTGAAGCAAAACGGCCATTTCAAGCACCTGCTGCCGCCGCAATTTTAGGGCCTAAAACACTGACGAGGGAGACTCGAAAGCAACAGTTTATTCCTCAAACTCAACGACAAGCTAAATCGCCAGCGCCTGCGTACCTTGCTGTGCGTCCAGCTCAGGGGCGCGAAATCGTTGTCGTCTATCTTCCTCCCAATCAGTTTTTTTATGAAAAATCTTTCCTCTGTTACTACCATGGGGCGCCGGTTGCCGCAGCTCGCGCTGGCGCTAGGGTTGCTGGCGGGCCCGGCCCAGGTGTGGGCCCAGGCGCCTACCCTGGTGTATGCCACGGGCCTCACTACACAGGCGCTTCCTGCCAACGTGCTAGGCCCCAATCCCATTGCGGCCAATACCCCGCTGATAGCGCAGATTAATCCGACCACGCAGTCTTACGTGACTAACTCGGCGGTAGTAGTTACGGGGCTTACGCCGGGCCAGCAAATTGTGGGTATCGACGGCCGGCCGGCTACCGGGCAGCTTTACGCACTCGGCTACAACAATACCACCCAGGCTGCCCGCCTCTACCTGCTTGACCCTACTACGGGGGTGGCCACACCGGTGCCCGGCTCCAGCGAGATTACACTCAACCTGGTGGATGCCAACCGCGCCAACACGCGCGGCTTCATTCCTACTGTGGGCTTCGACTTCAACCCGCGCCTGGACCGCATCCGGGTAGTGGCACCCAACGGCACCAACTACCGCCTTAACCCTAATAACGGCGCCTTGGTCGCCACTGATGGTACCTTAACCTACGCCGCGAGCAGCTTGGTCACACCAGGCCGCGTGCCCTACATTGGCACGGCGGCCTATACCAACTCGGCGCTGGGCGTGATGGGCACCACGCTCTACGACATCGACGTGGCGAACACGAACGCTCTACTCTCAATTCAGGCCCCGCCCAACGCCGGTACGCTCAATGGAGTGGCCCCCGTCACGTTTCAAACCAACGGCGACCCTGCTTTTTATCCACTTACCTCGCCTACTATCGGGCTGGACCTGGATATTTTCTACGACCGGACTAACAAGAATAACCTGGCCTATTTGATTGAGGCACGCTATTCGGACTCCAAAAATACGGACATTAATAACGGCAGCTTCTACAACCAACTAGCCACTAACTTTTGGGCTTTAGATTTGGCGACGGGCAAGGCGGTCGGGCGCAACATTGTGGGCCAAGTGCCTGGCTTTTTTTCCAATATCGCGGTGATGCCCGTCATGCCCAAGACATGGACCGGCCTAGTAAGCACGGACTGGGGCAACGGCAGCAACTGGTACCCGGTGGGCGTGCCCACCAGCACCGACGACGTGGTGATTCCGGGCAGCGGCTCGTTCGTGGCCATTGCTAACGTGACGGTGAGCAACCAGCCCGTGGTGAGCAATACCCAACAGGCGGCTTCCGTCAACCTCGTCAACGGGGCCGTGCTTACCACGGCCGACGGCGGCGTGCTGAACGTGAGCGGCGACTTTGTGAACAACGACAGCCAGGTGGCCGGGAGCGGCACCGGTACGGTAGCGCTGGTAGGGGGTAGCCCGCAAGACATCGGCGGCAATATGGCCACCCGCTTTCAGAACCTGCGCGTGGGCACCGGCACTACGGCCAGTACCTCGGCCGATGTGTCCATCGGGCGCTCGGTGATGGCCTCAGGCAGCCTGGCCATCGGCGCGGGCCAGTCCTTTACGCTGCTCAGCGATGCCAACGGCACGGCCTATGCAGTGAACAACGGCAGCGGCCTCATCACCGGCACGGCCACGGTGCAGCGCTACATCACCCCCACCAACCCGGGACCGGGCTACCGCCACTACAGTACGCCGGTGAGCGGCAACACGGTGGCCGACTTCGCCACGGCTAGCTATTCGCCGGTGGTAAACCCGGCCTACAACAGCAGCAATACGCCGCGCCAGGTGAGCCCCTACCCCACGGTGTTTTACTACGACCAGTCGCGGCTGGCTACCAGCAATGCCTCCTACGCGGTAGGCGATTTTGACAACGGCTTCCTCTCGCCGGGCGACCTCACCGATGCGCTCACCATCGGCCAAGGCTATACGGTGAACATCGGCGGCAGCGAGCTGGTCGACTTTCAAGGCACCCTCAACCAGGCCAGCAGCTATGCGCGCACCGGCCTGGTGCGGGGCGCACAGGCTAGCGCCGGCTATCAGCTGCTGGGCAACCCCTATCCCGGAGCCATCAGCTACGACGCCCTAATTGCCAGCTCGACGGGCATGGAAAGCGCGCTGTACGTGTACAAGAGCACCGGGCAGTATGCGGGTACGTATACCACCTACGTGCCCGGCGGCCCCACCAACGGCGGGCCGGGTGTGAGCGCCAACGGCGGTACCAGCAATATCCCGCTCAGCCAGGGCTTCTTTATGCGCACGGCAGTGGGCCAGACCGGCAGCGTGACCTTTACGGCGGCTGCCCGCACCAATGCGCCCGAAACGGCTAAGTTTGAGCGCACGGCGGCCGACTCCCGCCCCACCCTGGCCCTGACTCTGCGCAACGCCAGCCTCGCCAACCAGACGCGGGTGTACTTCGACGAGCATGCCACTCCGGCCTTCGATGCCCAGTACGACGCGCATTACCTGCCTGCTACCCACGGCCTCGACCTGGCCAGCGACATCAGCACCGAGGCGCTGGCCATCAACGCCCTGCCTGCGCTGGCCAGTGCCGTAACCGTGCCCCTGCGCCTGCACGCGCCAGCGGCCGGCGCCTACACGCTGGCCGTAGATGAGCTCGCCAACCTGCCCGCCGGCTTCCGCGCCTACCTGCGCGATGCCACCGCCGGCACCTACACCGACCTCACGACCACACCCAGCGTGAGCCTCACCCTGAGCGCGACCGACCCGGCCACCGGCCGCTATGCCCTCGTGTTTAGTGCCAATGCGCCGCTGGCTACGGCCTCGGCTGCGCTGTCGGCCCAGGCGGGGCTTTACCCTAGCCCGGCCCACGGCACCGCCACGCTGGTATTGCCGCTGGCCCTGCGCGGCAGCAGCGCCAGCACCGTGCAGGTGCTCAACACGCTCGGCCAGGTAGTGCTGACCAAAACACTGGCCGCCGGCGCTGCCCCCAACGTGGAGCTACCCCTCTCGGGCCTGGCCACCGGCATCTACACCGTGCGGGCCACCACGGCCGCCGGCCTGATAGCCAAGCGCCTGGTGGTGCAGTAGCCTACCCGCCGGGCTAGCCCCACTCACAGCCAAAAGGCCCCGCCGGAGTTTCCGGCGGGGCCTTTTGGCTGGTTAAATACACCTGCTGCTGGCCGACAGCCATACCCTTGCGGCCAGGCCTGGCGCGTTGGTTGAGCTGCTTAACTGAGCCCTCGTTTGGTACCGGGCCACAGCACCGGCAGCAGGACCATCACCGGCAGCGGCGACACAACAAAGTCGATGATGCGGCGGCTCAGCTTGAGGGCCCAGTCCGGGTTGCCACCCAGCCGCCCGCCCAGCATCAGCACCACGTAGAGCCCCAGCAGCCCCAGGTAGACCTGCGCGGCCCAGCGGGTGCGGCGGCCATCGCGCAGCAGCACATGCAGCAGCAGCAGGCTCAGGCCCACGTACAGCAGCGCGTAGGTGGCCACGGCCGGCAGGCTGCGCGTCGTGACGAGATGGCTGGTGCCTTGCTGCCACCGGGCCAGCGCCGGGCCTAGCCCCAGCCCCTCAAAAGCGACCTGCCAGGCCCTGGTAAGCGCCGCAAAAATGGCCTCCGACTCGATACCTAGCAGAAATAACCCTAGTGCCAGCCCCCCGGCCAGCAGCCAGCGAGCGGGCGTCAGGGGCGGCACGGCCTTGGAAAGCGGGCTCATGCGGCGTCGGTGAGGTTTCCGTAGCGGCGTACCCACTGCACCCAGAGCAGGCAAATGAAGGCGTAGACGACGAAGCTAAAAGTATAGTGGTGGTTGAAATCAACCGACTGGTGCGCGTAGTGCTGGTTGAGGGCTAGCGCTCCTACCCGCACGATATTAAGTAGATACAGCGCCACAATACCCCCCGGAATAAACCACAGCTTGGGCCGTGCCGGCGCCGGAAAGGCCACGATAAATCCCGCAAACAGAGCATAAAGCACCAGTCCATCGCAGGGAGCCCCCACTATCACGGCCGGCCGGTTGTTCATGAGCAGCAGCGACGAGGCTGCACTGGCCGCGAAGCCCAGTACCCGTAGCAGGCCCGCGCTGGCCGCCGCGATATTGGTCGCAAGCCAGGTATCGAGCCGGCCATCGGGCCCGATAAACCCTTCATAGCCAATGAGCCAGCCCAGATACAAGGCAGCGGCCACAAGCAAAAACCGCCAGCGCGGGGCTAGCCGGGCCCACCACGAGCCAGGGGACGAGGGTACAGTTGGAAGCATAGGCACAAATATATCCGGCGCGGGCCTAGCTACCGCGGCCCCGCGCTAGGGATGCAGGCCGTCGGGCACACCCTGCGGATAAACCTGCTGAATATCCTTTTGCAGCTCCTCAATGCGATTGCCGGGGTTGGGGTGCGTGCTCAAAAATTCGGGCGGGTTGTTGCCGCCAGCTTCCTTTTCGAGCATCTGCATCACGTTTATCATAGCGTGAGGGTCGTAGCCGGCCTTAGGCGTAAACTCAACGGCAAACTTATCAGCGGCCAGCTCGTCGTTGCGGCTAAAGCGCAGGCTCACGAGCTTGGCAATCATGGCGGCGGCGGCGGCGCGCACGGCGCTGCTGCCAGGGCTGTTGGGGTCGTAGGCCGCAATGGCAGCGGCCCCGGTGAGGCCCTGCGTGAGCTGGCTCTGGGCCACCTGCTCGGCCGAGTGGCGGCCCACCACGTGGCCCACCTCGTGGGCCAGCACCCCGGCCAGCTGCGCTTCAGAAGTCAGATTTTTGAGCAGGCCCTGGGTAATGAACACCTGCCCGCCGGGCAGGGCAAAGGCGTTGATAGTCTGGTCATCGGCCAGCAAATGGAAGCGGTATTGGTACTGCGTTTTCTGGTCGAGGCCATTCGCCTGCACAATGCGCTGGCCCACCTGCTGCACGGCGGCGGTGGCGCGCGGGTCGCGGCTTTCGCCGCCGTACTGCTGCTCCATTTCGGGGGCAGCCTGCACGCCCAGGGCAATCTCCTGGTCGGCCGTCATATTCACGTGCTGCTTTTCGCCCGTCACGGGATTAGTCGAGGTGTTGAAGAAATAGCCCAGCAGCGTGACGACTGCGATAACAAGGCCAATAATAACGCGAAGATTCAGGCGCATGGTTAGATGAAAAAGGAAGAGTGAGGAAGCCGGACGCTAGTCCTCCGAAACCAGGCCCGGCCGAATGGGGTCTGTAACGGGACCGGGCGGGCTAGGTTATGCCTGGGCGCTGGGGTGGCCCGGTGCAAGTCGGTTTTCAGCCCTAGCTTCGTCGCGCCAGCCCGGCCAGTTCCGCTGGGTTGTTCGCTTTCTTATGGCTTTGCTTTCCTCTTTTACGCGTTCTGGGCGCCGGCTGCTGCTGGCCGCCCCGCTGCTGCTGGCCGGCTGCGGCCACGCGCTGCCCGACATTCCGGGCTTTGCAGCGCCCGCGTGGCGCGCCGACCGCTATGCCTGCGCCGGGCGCCGCGCGGCCCTGCTGCCGCCGCTGCTGGCCGCCCGCCCCCGCCTCTACGAGGCCCGCGCCAACGACGTAACCGCCCTGCTAGGCCCACCCGATGAGGAAGAGCTGCTCGCTAATACGGAGAAGGCCTACCATTATTACCTGGTGCCCGGCCCGCAGTGCGGCCCCCGCCGCCCCCACACCGCCGGCCCACGCCTGCGCATCCTCTTCGGCCCACTCGGCACCGTCACGGAGGTGCAGGCCGACCCCGTGCCGCTGCCCTAGCGCCTAAAGGCGGCCAGTAGCGCTAGGGCTCATTTGCTAGCCCTGCTGGCCGCCAGCCTACCTTCGCGGCCTTTTTGCCCCTGCTCATGCTCACCTGCTTCGCCCCCGACCTCCACCCCGACCAGCCCACCTACACGCTCTCTGAGGAAGAAAGCAAGCACGCCGTGCGCGTGCTGCGGCTAGCTCCCGGCGCGCCCGTGCTGCTCGTAGACGGGCACGGCACCCTAGCCAGCACTACCGTGCAGGACGCCAACCCCAAGCGTTGCACCCTAGCCATCACCAGCCACGAGTTCATCGTGCCCCGCGCCACCTACACCCACGTAGCCGTGGCCCCCACCAAAAACCTCGACCGCATGGAATGGCTCGTCGAAAAGGCCGTGGAAGTCGGCCTTGAGCGCCTCAGCTTCCTGCGCTGCGCCCGCTCCGAGCGCCGCGACCTCAAGCTCGAACGCTTGGAGAAAATCGCCGTCAGCGCCCTCAAACAGAGCGGCCAGGCCTACCTGCCGCAGCTCGATGAGCTAATTGACTTCGATAAGTTTATCGCCGAAATCGACCCTAGCACCACCTTCATCGCCCACCTCGAAGCCGGCGAGCGCACGGCGCTGGCCCAGGTTATCGGGGCCGCGCCGCGCTGCTGCGTGCTCATCGGCCCCGAGGGCGACTTCTCCCCTAGCGAAATCGCGCTGGCGCTGGGCCGGGGGGTTCGGCCCGTCACGCTCGGCAGCTCGCGCCTGCGCACCGAAACGGCGGCGCTGGCGGCCGTCTTCACGGCGCAGGTGGTGCGGGAGCTTTAGCGTAGCGTTTCCAAATCGATGCCAGCGATGGTTTCTGCTAGCTGCCTCGGCGTCCGCTGATACTTATTTAGGTTGTCAAGATTAGCACCAGCCTGAACGTAAAGCTGAACCAGCCGCATATCACCTTTCGCGTTAAATACTGCCGTCCACAGCGGTGTGTTTCCGTGAATATCCGCGATATCTATCTGCGCGCCAGCTTCCAATAGCAGCTTAGCCCCTAATTCATTTTTTCTTTCTGCTGCACAGTGCAAGGCAGTATAGCCATCCCTGTCTTGATGATTTATATCGGCACGATTATCAATCAGCCAAGCCAGTAAAGTATTATTAGTGTAAATAGCGGCCCATAAAAGCGCGCTTGTTGAATAACCGTCGCCAGCATCTATTCCTGTTTCAGCTAAAATCCTTTTTACCTCCTCATTATCTTGCTTTTCAATGAGGAAAGGCACCCCGTCAAGTCTGGGGTCTGATTTGCTCGGTCGTCCTGCTCTGGCCATGATTTAAGTTTAAGAAGCCTTCTTCTCCTGCCGCTTTTTCACGCGCCAAGGGGCGTTTTTCTCCCAGTCGCCGGCCATGATGCAGCCGTAGGGCCGAATCTCATCCACGGTGCGGGCTAAAGTGTGTGGACAGTGGCAGGGTTACTTTTGGGAATGCGCCGTCACGAACTAAGCGACCAGGAATGGCATCTCATTGAGCCCCACACGCTGGGTCAACCCGGCACGAGTGGTGGCACAGGCCGCGATAACCGGCTGTTTGTCAACGCGGTTTTCTACCGCACGCGCACGGGTATTGCCTGGCGCGACCTGCCCGCTCGCTTCGGCAACTGGAACACGATTGCGCGCCGGTTTCGGCGCTGGGCCTTGGCCGGGGTCTGGGAAGCACTGTTTCTGGCCGTGCAAGAGCCAGATTATGCGTGGGTGCTCGTGGATTCGACCACTGTCAAGGCCCACAAAGCCGCGGCAGGTCAAAAAAAAGCACGGCCCGCGCCGAATGCCTCGGGCGCAGTCGCGGCGGCTTCGGCACCAAAGTCCACGCCGTAGTCGACGCGCTGGGTAACTGTCTGTTTCTGACCCTGACTCCGGCGGAGCGTGCTGACAGCCCGCAGTTGCCCCGCTTGCTGGCCGCCCTCGCTCACCCACCGGGCGCGGTTGTATGCGACAAGGCCTATGACACAAATAAGGTGTTGACAGCCGTTGCCGACCAGGGCGCGGTATCCGTCATTCCACCCAAAACCAGCCGCTTGCACCAGCGCCCCTACGACCACAACCTCTACGCCGACCGCAACAAAATCGAGCGCTTTTTTGGTCGTCTCAAGGAGGCGCGCGGCTTCGCTACCCGTTACGAAAAAACCGCTGTCTCTTTTCTAGCTATTGCCCACCTACTGGCTGCCCTCGACTGGATGAGGTAACTGTCCACACACTTTAGCTTGAACTCGGCAATCTGGCGCTTCACCTCGGCGGCGTTTTTGTAGGCGCTGGGCAGCTCCGAGATGTCGATTTCGTTGAAGAAAAAGCGGGCGTCGATGCCTTGGGTTTCCTCGTCAAACCACTGCTGCTGGGTTTTGTCGGCCTTGCTGTATTTGTGGCGGGTGCGGCTGAGGTTGCGGCCCGCGCCGTGCGGGGCAAAGCCCAGGTTGTTGGCCGTGGTGTCGCCCTCCACAATTAGAATCGGCTCGGCCATGTTGAGCGGAATAATGCGCGGGCCGGTGATATCAGGCATAAACTGCGGGTCGAGCGGCGTGGCGCCCTTGGCGTGGTAGTAGAGGTCGCCGGCCCGAAACACGAAGTTGTGCTCGTTCCAGAAGCGCTGCTGCACGGGGGCTAGCAGGCGCTGGGCAATGTCGTCGTGCAGGCAGAGGTGGTTGAGCTTGGTCCACTGGCGCACGAGTTGCAGCGCCGCCCAGTAGGCCTCGCCCTCGGGCGAGTCGGCGGGCAGCCAGGCATTGGCCGGGGCCGTGTCGGGCGAGAGCTGCTGGCGGAAGCGCTCGGCTACCTTCATGCCCGCCGTGTAGAGGCGCGCGCCCACGCCCCGCGAGCCGTGGTGCGTCACGAGCACCGTGTCGCCGGTGGCGGCCGAAATGCCCACGTACAGGAAGTGGTTACCGTCGCCCTGCGTGCCCAGGTGCTCCTGGGCCAGGCTGAGGTCTTTGTCGGCGCTCAGAAACGGGTTGGCCTGAAACGCGGCCCGCAGCGCGGTGGGCAGCGGGTACTGCCGCTCGGGCGGGCGGCCGCCCGGCCCGAAGTGCGTGACTTGCTGGGCCACGTCGAGCACCGTTTTGGGGTCGATTTTGCCCAGGTTGGTCAGCATCACCGAGCAGCAGATGTCGGCCGAGTGCATGCCGGGGTGAATGGCCTGGCGCGTCACCACCACGCCACCCACCGGGATGGTGCCCACCGGCCCGGCCGGGCAGGCATCGGGCATGATGGCGCCCGTCACCACCGTGGGTGTGCGCATGAGCAGCGCCATCGACTGCCGCACCTGGTCGATGTTCTGCTGCTCCACCGTCGACTCGGCCCGGATGTTCTCAAAGAACGGCGCGGGCACGGCCAGCAGCGGTAGCTCAGCCGGCGGCTTCACGATATCAAGGTAGGCTAGCCGGGCCGCGCCTTCCAGCTCGTGTTCGTTGATATGCGCCAGGGCATCTTTAAACCATTTGCCCGATTTGAAGCCGAGGTCGAGGAGGTCTTTGCCGGTGGTCATGGGTGGGGAAACTTGGTCAAAATTTTTAACTGATACAGACTTTTCCTACTGCCTAAGTAATCAGGAAAGCGATGATAAATCAGGTACTGATGGCAAATACGGGATAATATCAGTTGAACTGTAATCGGGCTCAAGCATCATTATGATAATTTCATGCATACCCTTATTACCCACCCAAAACACCTTCTTATTAACCGCTTTAGCACTTTCGTAGTAGCTCTGCACTTCCAATCCCATTCCTAGGCCATGCAACAATTTACATTGCTGAAAGTCCAGAATTACATTCTTAATATCATTGTAAAAACTCTGCTTTTCAAGAAATTCAGTAGTACTGATAAAATCAGGAAAAAAGTATTCCTCAGGTATGAATACAAGTAAGACACTAGCAAGAACTGAGTACTTATAAACATGCCCTTGCTCTTCACCCTTAGGCCTGCCTAAAAATTTATCAAACAGTTTAAAAGCCATAGGTAAGCGCGGAGAAATAGGAGAGCGCTTGGCTAATGTAGCACCCGTTGACTTCTTACGCCTGCGCATGGAGAACTTTCTGCGCTAGCCCTTTCTTTGTGGAGTAGGCCGGCTAGCCCGGCGCCCCGCCATGCTGAAAAACTTCCTCCTCGCCGCTAGCCTCCTGCTCACTACCACGGCCGCCGCGCCGCCCGCCGCGCCCAGCTACCAGATTGCCAAGCTGCACTACGGCGGCGGGGGCGACTGGTACGCCAACAAAACGAGCCTGCCCAACCTCATCAGTTTCTGCAACCAGGCGCTGCACACCAACATCGCCCCCGACGAGGCCACCGTGGAGCTCGACGCGCCCGAGCTGCCCAGCTATCCCTTCCTGCACATGACGGGCCACGGCAACGTGAGCTTCACCCAGGCCGAGGCCCAGAACCTGCGCAAGTACCTCATCGGCGGCGGCTTCCTGCACATCGACGACAACTACGGCCTCGACAAGTTCATCCGCCCCGAGATGAAGAAGGTCTTCCCCGAGCTGGAGTTCGTGGAGCTGCCCTTCTCCCACCCTATCTACCACCAGAAGTATCAGTTCCCCAAGGGCTTGCCTAAGGTGCACGAGCACGACGGCAAGCGACCGCAGGGCTTCGGCTTGTTATACAAAGGCCGCCTTGTCTGCTTTTATACCTACGAGTGCGACCTCGGCAACGGCTGGGAAGACGTGGGCACCTACCCCGAAGACACCCCCGCCATCCACGACGCGGCCCTGCGCATGGGCGCCAACCTCGTGGCCTACGCCCTCACGCAGGACTAATCTCATTTGTCATTGCGGGCGCAACGAAGTGGAGCGCGGCAATCTTTCCTTCACGTCAGGGTTACTAATCCAACGACAAAGGAAGGATTGCCGCGCTCCACTTCGTTGCGCTCGCAATGACAGACGAATTTACCGCACACCCTTCTCCGGGAAGCGGCCTTTTTTGGTGCGATAAAACGCTTTGATTTCCTCCAAATCCTTTTCGTAGTCACCGGTAGGCCAGAATACCGGACCAACGCCGGCCTCGCGCTTCGAGTAGTCGAGGAAGCCTAGCACGATGGGCACGCCGGCATTGAGAGCAGCGAAGTAGAAGCCCTTGCGCCACTTGGGCTGGTAGGCGCGGGTGCCCTCGGGGGTGATGAGGATTACTAATTCTTCGTGCTGTTGGAAGAGCTGCACCATGCCATCGACGAGGCTGTTGTTGCGGCTGCGGTTCACGGGCAGCGCCCCAATGGCCTTCACCAGCCACCCTAGCACGGGGTTTTCGGTCCACTCGCTCTTCACGGTAAAGCGCACGTCCACGTCCATGATGTAGAAGGCGGCGCGGGCCATGATGAGGTCCCAGTTGCTGGTATGCGGGGCCGCAATCATCATGCACTTCTTAATCTCGGGCGGAATCTGACCGGTTTGCTTCCAGCCAGCCACGCCAAATATCGCCTTGGCGATGTAGTACCAGAATGTAGATGTTTTGCGCGCAGCCATAAACAAGAAAAGAGCGAAAAGGACCGCAAAGCTAGCCAGAAACCAGGGCAGGCCCCGCACTCAGGGCCCGCAGCGCGGCTTCCTGGCTAAGGGCGTAGCGGAAGCCGATGTCAAAGATTTCGGCCGACTTGCGGTAATCGAGCGGGCGGTAATTGACCAGCGCGGGCGGTTCGAGCAGCAAGTCGCATTGCGCCTGCCGGGCAATGGTGTTTGAGTGAATAGCTAGCTGCAAGGTGCGCTCGAGCACCCTGCGCAGGGTCGGCACTGTTGCTTCCCGGTTGAGGGGGTTGCAATGCACGCCCACCAGGGGCGCGTCGCCGGGCCGGGCCAGCAGCGGCTCCACGGGCAGGTTATTGAGCAAGCCGCCATCCACTAACAATTTGCCCTGGTACTCGACCGGACGGTAGATAATTGGCACCGCCGACGACGCTAGCAATGGGGGCAGCAGCGGCCCCTGGCTGAAATATACCGTTTCGCCCGCCACCAGGTCGGTGGCCGCTAGCGTAAGAGGCAGGCGCAGGTCTTCAAAACGCAGCGCAGGGCCTAAGTGCTTGGCCAGCAGCTGTTCCACGGCATCGAGCCCTAGCAGGCCGCGCTGCCCAAACACCGGCCGCGTGAGCCGCACCACGTTAACAGCCTGAAACAGCTTGAGTACCTCGCGGGGCGCTACGCCGGCTGCATAAAACGCCGCCGCGATGGCCCCCGAGCTTACGCCCGCCAGCCGCCCTACCGGCAGGCCCAGCTCATCGAGTGCCGCCAGCACCCCCAGGTGCGCAATGCCCCGCGCCCCCCCGCCCGAAAGGGCTAGCGACAAGGCGGCGGCTGGAGCATGAGCAGGACTGGGCGACATGAGCAAACCTTATTACAACTCGCTGATGCGCAGCGTTTCGCCCAGGCGCACGCCTTTGTCGGTGAGCTGTAAGGTGCAGGCCTCATTGAGAGGGTCATGCTCAAGCAGCAGCACCCAGTTTTCTTCGGCGGCGCGGCGCAGCACGGTTTCCTTCTCCCCGAGCGTCAGGAGTGGGCGTACGTCGTAGCTCATCACGTAGGGCAGCGGAATGTGGCCCGTACTTGGCAGCAGGTCAGCCATATAGGCTAGCGTGCGGCCTTTATACTGCATGAGCGGCACCATCATCTTCTCGGTGTGGCCGTCGGCAAACAGGATATCACTGAACTGCGGCAACGCATCGGGCACGCCCCGGCTAGGGTCGATAAACTTCAGCTGCCCGCTCTCCTGAATGGGTAAAATGTTTTCGCGCAGAAAGCTGGCCTTTTCGCGGGCATTGGGGTGCACGGCCCAGTCCCAGTGCGCCGCGTTGCTCCAATAAGTAGCGTTGGCAAACGCCGTTTGCAGCGCGCCGTCGGGCCGGCGCACCACCGAGCCGCCGCAGTGGTCGAAGTGCAGGTGCGTAAGGAAAACGTCCGTCACATCGGCACTCGTGAAGCCCAGCTTTTGCAAAGACTTTTCCAACGAATCGTCGCCGTGCAAGTAAAAATGGCCCCGAAACTTCTCATCCTGCTTGTCGCCAATACCGTTGTCGATGAGCACCAGCCGGCCGCCATCCTCGATGAGCAGGCAGCGCATGGCCCAGGTGCACATGTTGTTGGCATCGGGCGGATTGAGCTTTTGCCACATGCTTTTGGGTACCACGCCAAACATGGCGCCGCCGTCGAGCTTAAACAAACCGGTATCAAGCGAATGGATTTTCATTTTTTAAGCTGTTAGCTTTTAGCGGCTGGCTGTTAGCTTCTCCCGAAAAAAAGCTAATAGCCAGCCGCTAAAAGCTAACAGCTCATTATTTATTCTACGACCACGCCCATCGCCGAAAACTTGTCGATACGCTGCGAAATAAGTTCATCGACGGGTAGGGCCGCCAATTCCTTCAGAGTATTGATAAGCGTTTGCTTAAGTGTAGCAATCATTTGCTCCGAGTTGGTGTGGGCGCCCCCTAGCGGCTCCTGAATGATGCCATCGACTAGGCCGGCCTTTTGCATATCGGTGGCCGTGAGCTTGAGCGCCTCGGCGGCCTGCTCCTTATAATCCCAGGAGCGCCACAGAATGCTGCTGCACGATTCGGGCGAGATTACGGAATACCAGGTATTTTCCAGCATCAGCACCCGGTCGCCGATGGCGATGCCCAGGGCGCCCCCGCTAGCCCCCTCGCCAATCACCACGCATATCACGGGCACCTTCAGCATAAACATCTCCTTGAGGTTGCGGGCGATGGCCTCCCCTTGCCCGCGCTCCTCGGCCTCAAGACCCGGAAACGCACCGGGCGTATCGATGAGCGTAATAATGGGCCGGTTGAATTTCTCGGCCAGCTTCATCAGGCGCAGGGCTTTGCGGTAGCCCTCGGGGTTGGGCATCCCGAAGTTGCGAAACTGCCGCTGCTTGGTGTTGCGCCCCTTCTGCTGGCCTATCAGCATCACCGGCATCCCATCAAGCTCAGCAAAGCCGCCTACCATCGCCTTGTCGTCGGCCACGGTGCGGTCGCCGTGCAGCTCCACAAATTTATCAGTCATGCCCGCGATGTAGTCGAGGGTATACGGCCGCTCGGGGTGGCGCGACAGCTGCACCCGCTGCCAGCGGGTGAGGTTGGCGTAGGTTTCTTTTTTAAGAGAATTGATTTTAGCTTCCAGAGCCACCACCGCCTCCGTTACATCAACGTCGCTTTCGGCCGCTAGCTTCTGCATTTCCTGCAGCTTGCCTTCCAGGGCGGCGATGGGTTGTTCAAAATCAAGCAGCATAAGTCAGGTCGAAGGTTCCTGTTTTCTTGAGAGAAAAAATAAGTCAGCCAGACGCTAAAAAGCACGGCCTACAGCCGCTCGCTTTTTCGGCGCTCCTTGCCGGGCGACAAAGGTAAACCCAAACCTAGCCAGCTAGCCCGCTCAAAAATAATCAGCCTGAGAAACAACCCACAACGTTTATCTAAGCCCAAAACAAGCGCTTTTTTAGCCTTTTGGCTTGTACGAGGCATTTTTTCAGTTCTACCTTTGCAGCACCAAAGCGGAAAACGGCAGCGTTTTTCAGCTACGGCAAACGGTTTGGTAGTTCAGTTGGTTAGAATGCCGCCCTGTCACGGCGGAGGTCGCGGGTTCGAGTCCCGTCCAGACCGCTCCGTTTAGTAAAAGCCCCTTCCCTATCCTGGGAAAGGGCTTTTGCTTTTCCGGCTTTTCGTTCAAGAAAAGTTCATAATAAGATGCTTTTTTTGCGCACTGCTTGCGGATTTGAATTTTATTTTCCTACCTTTGCAGCACCAAAGCGGAAAACGGCAGCGTTTTTCAGCTACGGCAAACGGTTTGGTAGTTCAGTTGGTTAGAATGCCGCCCTGTCACGGCGGAGGTCGCGGGTTCGAGTCCCGTCCAGACCGCTCCGTTTAACAAAAGCCCCTTCCCTACCCCGGGAAGGGGCTTTTGCTTTTCCGGCACCCTAGAAGGCACCGCCGCCTTGTTCTCAAGCCGGCCATTTGCCGGTGTACTCGTTTACACTGAAAAGGTAAATGCCTGTTTGCCAAGCCTAAATAATTGTTCAAATAGTTTTTTTCGTTAATTGGACGAAAAAAAGGTAACAGAGTTGGGCACCACATCCTAACTTTAGGACATGAACTATCCCACCCCCACTCTTCAACCGCTACCCGTTTCTTCACTTGTTACGGAGCAAAGCCGCCAGCGCCTAGTAACAGCCATTATTTCTGTTACAAATGGTATCGCTTATTATATCGAACCCTACCAGCAACAGTTGCTCGACCGCTATACCCGGGGCCGCATGACTCTTGACGAAGTTGTATATTCCCTAGAGGCAGCTGCATCTTTTAGAGCCA
This sequence comes from Hymenobacter sp. BT559, assembly GCF_017571525.1. Taxonomy (GTDB): domain Bacteria; phylum Bacteroidota; class Bacteroidia; order Cytophagales; family Hymenobacteraceae; genus Hymenobacter; species Hymenobacter ginsengisoli. The sequence goes on from NZ_JAGETY010000003.1 coordinate 256,002, forward strand.
GCGCCAAGTAAGCAATACTTGTGGGTTGCTTTTCACTTACTATTTATCACCACCTAATTTCTTCTACGCGCCTGCTCTAGCCCTGTTAACTACTACCCACGAACAGGGCTAGCTAGTTAGGGTTAGGGTAGGTGTGTTGCTTTTGGGACTATCACTAGCGAACGTTAAAAAAATTACTATTACTTCAATATAATAGCATTTACACTTTCTTAAAGCAACTGCAATAACAGAACAGAAACTTCCCACATTTAGGTTGATAATCTCTGCGTTACATTGGTTCGTAATTTTTTTATATCTTTCTCCCCGGCAATTAGTACAAATCATTCTTGCCATTATACATTCGTTGTCCAATGGCTACCCTCTCAAAACAAGCAGCAGGATTTCTATCCCGCGCTACTGACCCAACCTGGCAAGACCAGCTGCGAGCTAGCGTACGCTTGTACTTAAGTTTAAATCCAGCTTCCACGCTTGGGCAAGAGCTTGATGATTTGCTAAAGCGCAGCGAGCAGGAGCTGCTCGACTATCTTTTAGGAGGTGAGCCCCCTACCCCAGCTGCCCGCCAACGGGCACGGGATTTTTTAGATATGGCTCAATGTCAACTCTTGAGTTCGACACTCGACGTACAGCAATTGCTAGCTGAGTTAGCTGCCGAGCGCTCGCCTCAATTGCCCTCAGAAGCACTTAATGAAGCAAAATCACCAGATTGCGTACTTCAGAAGTAGATATCCTAACGCTTTACACCGTGAGCTTCGGGGCCGCACTGGCCTTTATTGAGCCGGGCTAACACAGTATCCAAACTTTGCCGAGCACTCAGGCGAGCTTCGAGACGCTGTAGGGGGCTAGCCCCCGATGGGCAAAGACTACGGCAGAGCCACCGCTAACCGCCCGGCGCTTGCCCAAGTAGGAAACCTAAAAAATGGGGGCAGATTGCCTACTGATCTGGCCGGGGTTATCGACACAACAATGCCCTAGCGACAGCAGCAAGGCCGATAAGCCCCATCGGAAAAGTATAGGCACAAAAAAAGGCCGCGCCACCCGGCACAATATGAAACTTGCTTTCTGCTCAATAGAGGCGCTTTTTGACTTTTAAGGGGCAGAAACAGGGGCAGACCATTCCTTAGCGCACTATTTTTTCGCTATCGGCGCAGTGTTGCTACGGGCACATCCGAGGGGACGCCACGCTTGGCGGCTTGCGCTTGGTAAGTAGTGACAAAGTCTTGTGCCTCAACTAAGGTGCTAGGATAGGTAATGTAATGGCCGCCCCAAGGATGTTCATAGATGTGCTGGTAGTAAAAGCCGTGCGCTGCTAGATACTGGGCCACTTTCCATTTAGCTTCCTCTCGCTTTTTGGGTGGTCGAAACCGATGAGATAATACCTCCAGCGGGCCCCCGCACCCAGGGCAAGTAGTGGGCCCTACTGCGTTATAATGGGCATTAAAGGCGTGCCGGCACGCAAAACAGACGTGTTTCCTTCCCATAAAGACGTTGAAATTAGCTCTCGTCCTGTAATTCCTGGCGGTAGCGTTTGACGCTGGCGCGGCTGATACCAGTGAGCGTCACAATCTCGGCCACCGATAAGCCCTTCTCTAAGGCTTTGTCCACCTTAGTCAGTTTCTCCGTATCCCGCCCCGCCGGTCGCCCCAGGTGCTTACCCTGCTGCTTGGCCAGGGCGATGCCTGCCAAGCTTTTCTCCCGGTTGTTCTCGCGCCCGTATTGATTGAAGCTAGAGAACACGCCAATAATCATCTTGCCCGCTGGCGTACGCGAGTCGATACCCAGATCTAAGGCCCGAAAGTGCACCCCTCGCCTATTAAATTCCTCTACCAGCTGGATGGTGTGCACCGTGTTGCGCCCTAGCCGCGCCAGCCGGTTAACCACGACCACGTCTCCCTCCCGCACGGCGGCCAGCAGTTCGTCGAGTGCGTGGCTACGGGTGCGCGTACCCGAAACCTTCTCTTGAAAGATGCGGCTGCAGCCGGCGTGGGTCAGGTCTTCGAGTTGGGTATCGAGGTTCTGGTCGGCCGCCGAAACGCGGGCGTACCCGAAGGTGTGTTGCATGGCTCTGAAAGTATAGCTCACAAAGCTACGTTTCAGAACCCACTTCTTGACCCGAGAAAACAGCCGAAAATAGGCTTTTTAAGGATGTGTCCGAAAGGTGCAGTGGCTGTTGCAGAACTCTTGGCTCCTGAGCGCGCGCTGTGGCTAAGCCGGTTCTGACGGCGGGGGCACCGCTGCTAACCGCGTAAAAAGTGCCCTGCAGGCGCTGGGACAGGCAGCGTGATGGCCAGGCACCGGGTCTGCTTAGGCTGGTGCTTGAGCAGCTTCTTGAGATTAAAGGCGACGGCGGTCAAGAGCATCGTTTTGTGGGCACTACTGCGGCCTCGCGTGTTCACGCGCCGCAGCCCGTAGTGCTGGAGTAAGCTGCCAAAAACGGGCTCCACTGTACGCTGTCGCAGCCGGCGCATACGCCGGCCAGGCCGACTTTGCTGCCGGGCCAACGCCCGGCGATAGTGGGCATCGTAGGCCGTACGGGTAATCTTGCGACTCTTGCTTTTTGGAATGCAGGTTGGTTTTCGCGGGCAGCGGCGGCAGTCGCCCGTCGCCGCGCTATAGCGTTTACTGAGGCGACCATCGGGATCCACATCGAAGCGCTTAAACGGTAGTTTCTTGCCCGCCGGGCAGGTAAAACAATCTGTTTCCTGCTCATAAGTAAAGCCCTCGATGTGGGGCTTGTACTGCCCGAAGACCGGAATCCAGGGCGTGATGCCGCGGGCTTCGAGCAGGGCGTAATTCAGCCCATTCGAGTAGTTGGTGTCGGCCACGACGTCGACTACCGGCAGATTGTGGTCTAGCAGACGCTGGTGCAGGGGTGCCACAATACTAGGTAGTAAGGTGCTATCACGGCGGTCGGCAAAATCGGCCTGCACGTGACTGATGACCCCGTGGGCTTCATCCACGGCCAGGCTACATAAATAGTTAAGGGCGCGCGCTTTGCCGGGCTTGACGGAGATGCGCGCATCCGAATCGGCCGGGCTGTAATGCGTTTTGTTGCTCAGCAGCCGCGCCTGCGCCCGATCGCGTCCTAACGGTCCACTGTCCTGGCGCAGGTAGCGGGCATGCGCGCTGGCCACCCGGCGCAGGTGGTGGTCGGGACTGGTCACTAAGGTCTCAAGTGGGGTACCAGCCACCAGCTCGCCGGCCACGTGCAGCGCCGGCGCCGTAGCGTCAGCAGGCTGCTTCTCGCACAAGCTTTCGAGCGAAGCATTGGCCTTGACGAAGGCCGAGTCCACGGCCTGGGTGTGGCCCGTGACAAGCCCCGCGGCCACGCACTGGGCAAACACATGCTCGAACAAGCGCTCGAAGACCCTCGCCGGGTAGAGCTGGCGGGTGCGGCTGATGGTCGAGTGCCAGGGCAGGTCCTCGTCGACCTCGTAGCCTAGAAAGTAGAGAATGTCGAGCCGCAGGCTACAGTGCTCGATGAGCCGGCGGTCACTGACCAGGTTTTCCAGCCGACTGACCAGCATCAGCTTGAAAAAGACCACCGGGTCGAGCGAGGGCTGGCCGGTGTGGCTGTAAAAGGGCTGGGTCTGGGCATAGAGAAAGTCCCAATCGAGCAGCTCGGCGAGGCGGCGGTAGAGATTGTGCTTGGGTACGCGCTCCGACAACTGGAAGCGCAGCACGACTTTGTCGACGAAGTGTTTGTGGCCCTGCATACTCCCAAGGTACCGCTGGTCAAGCACCCACTTCTGCAACAGCCACTGCACCTTTCGGAATATTCTTCACTGAAAAAAGAAGATAGAGATACGCTATGTGGCCGGTCAAGACGTAAGCTATATTTGCTGCTATTGGATTTTTATTCCAAAAAACTCCTAATAGCTTTCTCATAGCCTATGGCTGAATCTTTACTTGTCTTGCACTCTCTTACTAAAAGCATTCAACGAGTTGCACGCGCCCTAGCAGAGACGACTTGCGGTAGCGCTAGGACTTTTCACCGTAGAAATTTCTTATTTCTAGTCTATCTGCTACTGCCCATCACCTCGGCAGTCGCCCAGCTACGCGATCTCCGACTAGAGCGCACGCTGCGCGCGGCCGCTGTGGCGGGTAACCGGATGCGGCAGGATGAAACGGGTAACCTTTATTACAGTGACCAAAATCAGACGCGCATCTTAAAGCTTAACCCAGCTGGACAGCTCCTGGCCACCATCGGCGAGCCCGGGCGGGGGGATGGCCAATTTGGGGTGCTCAACAGCTTTGCCGTCGACTTGCAGGGCAATCTCTACGGGCTAGAAGGCAGCACCTTTCCTCCCCGCGTGCAGAAGTTCGATCCACAGGGCCGATTCGTCAGCAAAATCCTCTTGCCCGACCCCAAGACCAATCCTAACGGCTATTGGCCCACGGACTTGACGGTGGATCCCGACGGCAACCTCTACGTGCTGGATTACTGGAGTGCCGTGCGCAAGTATGATGCAACGGGTAAACTGCTGCTGCAGATTGGCGCGGGGGGTAGTAGTGGCGGGCCCGGTCCGGGACAGTTCTACGCCCCGCGCGGCGTCGTACTCGATTCGCGGGGTAATGTCTACGTTTCGGACGGGGCCGGCAGCCGCGTACAAAAGTTCAGTCCCACGGGGCAGCTCTTACGCGAGTTTATTTCCACTTTTCCGCCCTCGTTCACCGGCTCGCCTTCCTTATCCCCGGGCGACGCGGGCTTAGCCGTGGATGCGGCGGGCAACGTCTACGCCAGCATTGGCAAGAATAACTACATCACCCTGTTTGAGGGCACGAGTACCCGGCAGGTGAAGCTAGAAGGGGGCGCGAATCTCATCACTAGCAATCAACGCGGCACGCGCCTGACGTGTGGCTTTCAGGGCAGCGAGGTGCTGCGCGTTTACGCGCCTACCACCCAGCTACCCGAGAATCTAATCACGGGCAAGGTCTTCGCGGACCTCAACAACGACTGCGCGCAGCAAGCCGATGAGCCCGCGCTACCCAATATCGTGGTCATGGCCGAGCCAGGCGGCTTTTATGGCCTTACCGATGAGAGCGGCCGCTACACGGTAGCCGTCGATACGGGGGCCTACACCGTGCAGCAAGCCCTGCCCGCTCCGCAGCCGGGCCGGCTCGTGCAGCAGCTCTGCGCCAGCCCATCAACGACAGTATCCTTTCGCTCCTACGGCCACGCCGTCAGCGGCCCCGACTTCGGCAACTACGTCAGCACCGCGCCGCAGCTGACCGTGAGCGTGGCCTCGAACCGGCGCCGACGCTGCTTCCGCAACACGACCGTCGTAAGCTACGCCAATACCGGCTTTGCCCCGGCTCCGAATGCTACGGTAACGGTTGCCTTGCCGCCGCAAGTGGTGTTCGTGCGCGCGGACGTGCCCCACACCGTGGACGCGGCGGGCAACTACGTGTTTGAGGTAGGGACACTGCAGCCCAATCAGCACGGCACCATCACCCTGCAAGACTCGGTGGTATGCGGCAACCCGGCTCTGCGCGGGCTGACCGTGTGTACCAAGGCCTGGATTCGACCCGTGACACCCTATTCGGCCCCAACAGGCTGGAACAGCGCCTCGCTGGTCGTCACGGGCAAGATAGTCGGCGGCAGTCAGGTTCGCTTTGTGGTGCGCAACCAGGGCAGAGGCGCGACGACCGATAGCCTGGGGCTACGCATTTTTCAGGATGCACAACTAGCGCTGCTGCGCCACATTTCCTTGGCTGCGGGCGACAGCCTCGTGCTGCGCTGGCCGGCGACCCGGCCAGTGGTGCGGGTAGAAACCGACCAGCCGGCTCATCACCCCTATAGTCAGCTCGCCAGTGCCACCGTGGAAGTGCCCGCATTGCGCACGACGAGCTTACCCAGCGCCTCCATGCTCGCCATGCCGCCCAATCAAGGGCAGCCCGAAGTCGCCGAAGACTGCCAACCTATCCTCGACTCCTACGACCCCAATGACAAGCAAGTCGTCCCACAGGGGCAGACGGCCGAGCACTATACGCCTCCCACCGCGGCGCTTCAGTATCAGATTCGGTTTCAGAACACGGGCACTGACGTTGCCTACCAAGTTGTCGTCGTCGATACGCTCGCCGCCGACTTGGATCTGCGTACGCTGCAGGTAGGGGCCGTCTCGCATCCCTACCGGCTGACGCTCACGGGCCAGCAGCGGCCGGTGCTCACCTTCACCTTCGACCACATCTTGCTGCCGGATAGCACGCATAATAAAGTGGGTAGCACCGGATTCGTTCAGTTTAGCATTCAGCCCAAATCAGGATTGCCCGCCCGTACCCGTATCGACAACCACGCCGACATTTTCTTCGACTACAATCCCGCAGTGCGGACCAACACCACGACCAACCGCCTCTACGATATACCGGCCGTGGTAGACCCGGCGGTAGCCCTGAGCTACCCGGCTGTGCTGGCAACTACGCGGCTACAGCAGCTGCCCGGCCTAGCGCTGTGGCCTAATCCCGCGCACACCGCAACGCTAGTGTCCTTGCCTGGCGTCGCCGGCGCCACCCAAGCCGCGCTCGTACTATGCGATGCGCTGGGGCGAAAGGTGCGTACCGAACTCGTGCGCCTACCCCCAGCAGGAGCCGTACATGAGTTCCAGGTAGCGGGGCTGCCCCCTGGGCTCTATTTGTTACAAGTAGAAGCTGGAACAGCTAAAACGGCCCGGCAGTTAGCGGTGGAGTAACGAGGCTGATCAGGTGGCTATTGAGCCTGCTTGGTAGGGCCGCGTACTCGTAAAACGAAGGCAGCTTACTTAGATCAGTTGTCTATCCAAGCGCTGCCGCCAAATAGTTCTAGGGAGTTAGGCTTGCTACAGTGGCAGCTATGATGGAATCGTGCGCGTAGGGCGTGCGTGTAGAGATAAGGCAGGTTTTGACGTTTGCTACTTAGCCTTAGGAAAATGTCGAGCGACGCGCTGCTAACGTTAGCAAGCCTCGCTTAGCAACCGTTAGAAGCGCGCCTCATTTTTGCTGGGCATGTAGCAGCAGGGTTTGGAATTGTTCAGGCGAGCGAAAGGCAGTTTTGGGTAAATAGACACTACTACCATTCTCAAAAAGGAGAAAGAGCCCACGGGCGGTTTCCTTTACTTGTCGGATGCCGGTCCATAGCAATTGCCCTTGCGCAAATGGCCCAATATGCGTATCGCCTCAGGCTCGAAAGTCAAGCTTACTTGCTGATTGACTAATTTACTTTGCTGTCTACTCTGCATCCATTGTCGGCGCGTGTAGAAAAAGGCGCCTATCTCATACCCCCCAGCCAGCACAAACCCGAAGGGAATAAGCCATAAGTCGGGGAGACGAGGCCCGCACAGTATCGCCAGAAAGCAAGCTACCCCAACTAAGAGCAACCCAACTTGCAGTTGCCAGCGCTTGCCTTTGCTACGGAAACGCAACCACTCTTCATACACTTCCTGATAGTAGGCTTTCGATAAAATGAAAGCAACTTCAATTTTCATTAATTGTCTGAATAGAACTAGCGGGCTAAGGTAGATAAAATGAAGAACTCATCAATTAGTTGGCAAAGCTGATTGTACGCTTCCCTAAATCGAGCGCTAGTTGTGAGTAGAGAAAGGCGTAACTTGGGCCTTATGGCGGAAACCACGTTTTCTACACTGGCGAAACAGATTGGACAGCTACACGCACAAACTCAGCGAGCGGCGGCGCAGCAGCTAAATTATTGGCTAACGGTGCGCAACTGGCTTATTGGCTGGCATATTGCGGAGTATGAGCAGGGCGGCAGCGACCGAGCCGAGTATGGCGAGCAATTGCTTCCAGAGTTGGCCCGGCAGCTACACGGCATCAAGGGGCTAGCCGTGCAACGTCTCTATGATTGCCGGGCGTTTTACCGAGCATATCCGACAATTCTCTAGACAGTGTCTGGAGAATTACAACGCACTGGTTTGCTGAGTGCTGACAATCTTCCAACGCCGTTGGCAGCTGAGCAGCCGGTAGGAGTAGATGTATCAATAGGCCTTGCCCCCACCCTACTGTTGACCCGGCTCAGTTTCTCCCATTTTCTGGAACTGCTGGCCCTGGACCGGCCGGTACAGCGCGCTTTTTACGAGGTGCACGCGGTGAAGAACAGCTGGTCAGTGCGCGAGTTGAAACGGGCTATTAGCTCAGCGCTGTACGAGCGCACCGGGCTCTCGACCGATAAAGCGGCGGTGTTAGCTGGTCATGCCGGGGCACAGCCGCTAGTGGTGGCCGATGTGGTGAAAAACCCCTACGTGCTAGAATTTTTAGGCTTGGCTGAGCGGGCTAGCTACAGCGAAAGTGACCTGGAGACCGCCATTATTACGCATTTGCAGACATTTTTGGTGGAATTAGGACGGGGGTTCTGCTTCGAGGCACGGCAAAAGCGGATCACCTTCGACAACGAGCACTACTTCATTGACCTGGTGTTTTACCACCGCATTCTCAAGTGTCATGTGCTAGTAGACTTAAAGATTGGCACGTTCAGCCATGCCGACGCGGGGCAGATAAATGTCTACCTGAACTACTACCGAGAACAGGAGATGACGGAAGGTGACAATTTACCAGTAGGCCTCATTCTCTGCGCCCAGAAGAATGACACGTTGGTACGCTACCACCGGCATGGCTGAGCAACTATTTGTGAGCAAATACCAAATGAACTTGCCTTCGGAAGAGGAGTTGCAGCAATTGGTGCGGGAGGAGCAGGACCGTTTGAGCAACAAGTAGAAGATGCACCCTGCTTACTTGAGATCTTGAGATGATCGAGTCAAAACAGGCTCCGCCGTGTCTTATAATTTCTTTTCCGTTAAACAAGCACCGCAAACGGGCGGGTTGAACCTCGTTGTAAAGGCGAGTTACGCCTAAACTGCTCGGCAAACTGCTCTAAAACTGCTCAAACTGCTTTCAAAACTGGTAGCGAAACTGCTCCAAAACTGCTCAAAGCACTCTTAAAAGCAGGCGTACTAGCTCCTATTCTCACACACAAGAACCAGTTTAGAAGCTGTTTGAGCAGTTTGTCGAGCAGTTTCGCTACCAGTTTTGAAAGCAGTTTTAGAGCAGTTTGCCGAGCAGCTTAGGTGTTAAGGCGAACAGCGGCTAAGGTTGAAGAGTCTATCTAGTGGCTCCGAAAGGTGTGGTGGCTGTTGCAGAACTGACAAGTCAATTTACAAACAACCTAAGCCAACTGCTAAACACGCGTAAAAGGAGTATTTAGCAGGTTTTCTGGCTTGGTACGGTCCCGCTGGTACCCCTTGTCACATGCCGAGTTCTGCAACAGCCACTGCCCCTTTTGGGACCTGACCCTGCCTATAGCTGGTTCGGTGAAGAGGGAAGCGTACAGAGGGAGCTGACGACCCTTTATCAGTACGGCTACGATAGCCAGAATGTCTTTTATGACAACTATGTAATCACCATCTTACGCTTCGTCAGGAACAATGGGTAGCAGAAGCTCCCGCACGCGAGTCGACCAGTCAAGCCACTGGCTGCCCCCGTTCTCCTCAAGTTAGAGCGGCAGCCATACCAGCTCCTGCGGCGTCAGTACTGCCATCGCAACGCTCCACTTTATCCCCTGTATATTAGCGTGGGCCGTCCAGAAACTGTTCTACCACTGACCGGTACTTCGCTGGCTCTTCAAACCAGGGGAAATGGCCACTTTGCTCAAAGAAGACAATTTTAGCTCCTGGAATTGCCTGCCGCAAGCGCCAAGCGGTGAGTGGCGCTACGTTCATATCGAAGCGCCCCGTCAGCACCAGCGTGGGAAACGTAAAGCCCGCCAGCTTGGGCGTGAAATCCGCTTTGCTGGCATCTTCTCCCACCGCCTGGCCTACTGCTGGCTCCAGACCCACATTGTGGATGGGACCAAGCTTCTGGAAGTACAGGTCGCGCTGTGCCGCCGAATAAAAAAGCAGGTTAAAATGCGTGTGCATGCTGGCTTCGGCCGCTTCTTGCGTTACGACCGCCGGCCGTTTCTGCTGCTTCTCGGCCGCCATCGTTTCCGGAAACACCTCCTCAAACAGGTGTACAAGGGTGTTGAGATTGCTGCCCGCCGCATCCGAGAGGATGAGCTTGGCCACGTGCTCGGGGTAGGCACTCGCGTAGGCAATGCTGAGGAGCCCGCCGTAGGAATCGCCCAGTAGCAACACTTTGGGCAGGTTCAGGCCCTTGCGCAACGCCTCTAGGTCGGCTACCTGCGCCGCCAAGGTCTGCGGCGCGCCCGCTTGCAGGGGCTTGGAGGCGCCCGTGCCCCGCTGGTCATAAAAAATCACCCGACGCTTCCGTGCCAACTGCTGCCACACGTCTGTGGGCAGCAAGTAAGCGTGCGAGAGGCCGGGCCCGCCGTTCACAACCAGCAGCGGCAGCGCGCTGCTGCTAGCCCCGAAGGTCTCGTAGGCTAAGGCCACCTGCTCCGTGGGGATTTTGCCGGTCTGGTGGGGGAGGGCCTGCCCGGCGGCAAGCGCGGGCCACGTCAGCAGCAGGCTGCGCAGGGCCGCTACGGGCCAGCGCGTTCGAAACGACTTCATGAGGTACTCAGGAGGGGCAGGTAAAAACTGTTCGCGCCGGCCTTGTGTCCGGGTGCGGGCTCGGCAGGGAAAGGTAGGCAGGCAATTCCGGAAATGCCTAGGGCGATGGTTCGGCAGTGGCAGGCCCAAGCACTACTTATGCGTGCGCTGCACCCCGTTAGGGGGCCTGTGGCCGGGTGGTAGTGTGGCGCCGCCGTGGGACCTGACCGTCGTTGGTGCCATATTGCCGCGCCGCTGCCACCGGTCAGGGCCTCCTTACTTATGCGCAACATCTACTTCCTCCTCTCGCTATTCCTTTTTTCAGTGGCCTCGCCCATAGTTGTGTGCGGGCAAGTCCAGGCCCTGCGCTTTGGGAAAGTGGTGGACGGCCGCGGCAAGGTGCTCACCGATGCCGTTGTGCTCGTTCGGGCCGACCGCATTGTGGCCGTTGGCCCAGCCAAAGACGTGTCGATTCCCCCCAGGCCCAAACCATTGACCTGCGGGCCTACACCGCCATCCCTGGCCTCATCGATGCGCACACGCACATGAGCTTTTACTGGGATAAGGCGCCGGGTACCAGCCCCTGGGCTCAGCTGGGTACGCTTGGGCCGGCAGTCACGGTGTTTCTGGCCCAGGAAAACGCCCGCAAGGCCCTGGCGACTGGCGTGACCACCGTGCGCGACCTGGGCTCGTTCGACAACATGGACTTCGCCCTGCGCGAGCTGATTAACCGGGGCGCGATAGTGGGCCCGCGCATGTTTGTGGCCGGCAACGGCCTGCACATCAGCAGCTCGCCCTATAAGGTCGGGGCCATTCCCGACGCCGGGCAGTGCGACGGGGTAGAGGCCGTGCAGCGCGTCGCCCGCCAGCAAATCGCCGCCGGAGCCGACTGGGTAAAGATGTACGGCTCCACGGGCAGCGACAAGGACGTCACCGGCTTCCAGACCTTCACCTATGAGGAGATGAAGGCCGCCGACGTGGCCCATTTTGCCTGTAAGCGCATTGCCATCCACTCCTACGGCCCCGACGGGGCCCGCGACGCGGTGCGGGCCGGCACTAATACAGTGGAGCATGCCATTAATATCGACGACGCGCCCCTGGCCCTGATGGCCAAAAAAGGGATTATCTACGTGCCCACCGTGGAGCACAACAAGTACTATTGCCCACCGGGCCGAATTTGGCTACGATACTACCGTGGTGCGTGAGTTGAATCAGTACGTGGCCCAGAACTTCGCTACCCTAAAGCGTGCCATCAAAGCCAAGGTGAAAATCGCAATGGGCTCCGATGCCGTCTTTACCGGCTTTAGGGAGAATACGCGCGAGCTGGCCTGGTTTGTCAAGGCCGGCATGACCCCCGCTCAGGCCCTGCAAACCGCCACTACGACCGGCGCCGAGATGCTGGGCCAGGAAAAAACCTGGGGGCCATCGCCCCCGGCTACCTCGCCGACCTGGTGGCCGTGGAGGGCGACCCGACTACCGATATCAACGTAGTGCTGGACCACGTTAAGTGGGTTATGAAGGGCGGCAAAGTCGGCTTCGACAGTACGCAGCCGGCCGCTCCCGCTTCGCGCTGAAGCAAGTTGGCGCCCGGCTAAATAGCGCATGTTACGGCTGCCCTGTACGCTAACGCATCTTGCTGCTCAAGCCATTAGCTGCACGGTGCAGTTGGCCTGGACGACGGCCAGCGAGGTCAATAGTGCCCAGTTCGTTGCAAGTCGTTGCAAGTGCAGGCTAGTAAGGACAACAATAGGTAGCAGTATATCATACCAGCTAGGCTACGCAGCGCTAATAGCAGAGCTGGTAAAGTCAAGGCTAAGAGAGACAGAATTAGCGGAAAAGATTCAGGGGTTGATGCAGCAGACACATGCCGAACATGTAAGTATTGAAAAGCAATTAACAAACAACCCAAGTCAGTTAGGTAAGGGAGCCGAAAGGCGCAATGCTTGGACGCAGTTGGCGTCAATAGCGTGCGAGTTATTAGGCTGTAATGGTATATTAGCACCTACTTTGCAAGTGAAAGCCATAATAGCCAAGCACATGACACCAAGCGCGCAGAATACTAGCTCATCGACAAACAATATCACATCCGATAAAACCATCACTTTTTCCTTAAAGGAATTTATTGCTATATGCGTCTTTCTTGTCACACTCGGTATTTCAATTGGTGGTTATGTAAAAGTAGCTGGCGAGATAGAGAAAGTGGCCGATAAGATTGATTCCATGAATAAAGAGGTAACAGATATCAAGGTGCAAAACGCAGAAATTAAAACCCTGGTATCGGAGAAAAAACAATGAAAAGTTATTTTAAGTATTTTATAATATACTCAGCAGTTTTTCTGTTGCTACTGAGCGTATTCCCTTTGCTCCGGCTTCATATGAAAATAGTTGAGGCATCAAATGCATGCTTAGTTATAGCCAAGGAAATAAGAAATACGAAAAAACATCAGAAATACTTATTAGGTTATTTGAAAAATAATCCTAACGAAAGCGGTGTTGGCAAAAAAATACTTATTAAAAATAATGCACGCCCCTTTGCAAAAACGGATAATTCACACAGTAAACACCCAACATCCATAAAGCGCCAACTAACTCCTGTAATTGTAAAGACCCCTGAGCATTCGTTCGTTGCCCCAAGAACTTGGACTGTCGAACAACCCATAATTTCACCGGCACAATGCGTAGCCACCGTAACCGTACCTGAAAGCGGCTGCGTCTATAGAATAACCTTTGACAATATCGAGGCGGCATTTAGGGGCCAAAATGACAGTTTAGTTGACTCCCATATAACCTTCAGCGCTCAGGAAAAAAGCTTGGTCTGCCGTGGTGCGCAATATCCCTCCGCTAACGGCACTCAGTATTTTATGCTTTCCGGTTGTTCTCCGGATAAACAAGGCGGGATTCAACTCAAATATTCCAGCTCTAATGTTACTGCTTATCAAGTGCGGGGGGCAGGAATATTTGAAAATCATTCCTTCAAAGGGGTAATCACTATTGAGCGCAAGAAGAGCATGAACCAGCCTTATTTTAGGCAAGACGTGTTCGTTCACTTTGAAAAGTAACGCGCCCGGACTTGCAGCTGCCCAGGCGCTATTCTATTGCTTAAACACAGCGGCCCGTGGCGTAGACGATGCCGCTACGAACTACTTAAACCAGCGCCTGCTTGAACGCCTGACGGTGAGCAATACCGTACTAGGAGCCATCAACGGCCAGCAGGCCCTCGACTTGCTGCATATCCACTGCGAGCAGCCCACCTCCCCGAGCAGCCCGGCACTGATTCTACTCGACCTGAGGCTGGTGCGGGCCCGCTAGGTAGGCGGTTACTAATGGCCCGTTTAGTGCGGCCGCTACCTGAGGCAAAAACTGGTCACGGAACTATTCATTTAGCGCGGATTTCAGGTTACTGTACGTGCTATTCGCAATGGTCAAACCAGTTTTTGGCATCTTGCTCTGTACGCTTCCCGTTCGATAAGACACTGGTAGGCAAGAATTAAACAAATTTACGGCTGCCAGACTGAGCGTGACCAGCAAGCAAAAAAATGTGTAGCTTTGGAACTATGAAAAATGCTATACTTCTGGTCGGGATAGTGCTTAGCACAGCGCTGGGCGTACAGGCGCAGCAGCGCACGGGCATCCTTCGCCTCAAGCACGAGCTCGATAGTCTCTACTATGTAGACCAGGTCTATCGCGCGGCTATGTTTGCCGACAACAAGCAGCACTTGGTTGATTCGCTTGCGGCGGCTCAACACTTCCCCGTGGCCGAGGCGTCCCAGCGGCTAATCGGGTTGATGTTGCAAACCGACTCCTCCGACATACAGCGGGTCCGGGCCATAATTCAGCGCTACGGCTACCCCGGCAGAACGCTAGTCGGCACGCCCACCAATGAAGCGGCTTTTTACGTCATCCAGCACTCGAATCGCATTGCGCAGTATTTGCCCCTTATCAAGCGGGCTGCGGAGCAGGGTGAGCTACCCTTCCGACTTTATGCCATGATGCTCGACCGCCAGTTGATGTATCAGGGCCAGCCCCAGGTATACGGGACCCAGGGCCGCAGCTACTCTAGTGGCCAGCCCTTTATCTGGCCCATCCAAGACCCCATTCATGTCAACGAGCTTCGCAAAAAGGCCGGTTTCGACCAGACGGTGGAACAAAATGCCCAGCGCATGCATATAACTTACCAAGTGCTGACTTTAGATGAGGTGCACAAGATGCTAGGCTACCAGCCGCAGGCTACGCAGAAGTAAGTCGCCGCCCACACCTGCTTAGCCCATAGGTCTTGCTGAAATGCAAAGCTCAGGCACTCTGCCGCCAAGTCTTTAATCTCTATCCTAATCAAAAACGCAGATAGGATTCTATACTACAGAGAGTAGTAAATAGTCCCCGGCGAGGTAGTCAGTCTAGACATCCTGGCTAGCTCCGTTAGTCCTGCTGTTCATGTACTTATCAGAAAGTAGCTATAAGTTGGGGCTATGAAAAAACTTCTCATCCTAAGCGCCTGCCTGTTGGCCCTGGCTTCCTCGCCCGTAGCTGCCCAGACCAGTGGGCCAGAGGTTACCACTGTGAGCATCTATAATGGACTTGATATGCAAATTGTTATTACCCGTGGGGAGGGTAAGAGCGAAGTGATAGTAGTGAGTTATAAAGAGTCGCGTAAAAATCCCACTGTGAGAGAAGAGGCTTGTCAGAAGGTTTTCGCTAAGCTTTACCAAGAAGGTTACACCTTGAAAGGAACATATGGCGGCGGCTATAACTCTCACATAGAGAATACATTGCTTTTTATTAAGGGCTAGGAAGTTACTCCATTACTGGTATAATGCTTCAACTAAAAAGTTACGAAACCGTCAACAAGTCTTCCAGCCTAGTTGTATAAGCCGGCGTGCGCCATGCTGCCTGCCCCTGCCAGGGTGCCGGTCCACCGCCTTTGGGTCCCAGCGCCGCCGCCAGCCGCACCGTGCCACGCCCAAACCGTTCATTGAGCCCGTCCAGCGTGGCCATTAACTGTGACCCGCGCGGTTCCACTGGCGCGCGCTTCGCGGCCACCGCCGTCTCAAACAGCCCCAGTTGCTGCCCACCCGGCGGCTCCAACCCCGCCAGCACCACACCCGCTTTCACGTACACCGCTCCCGGCTCCCACAGCCGCGCTAGCAGCTGTCCAGCCCGTGCCGTCAGCTCCCGCGTGTCACTGGTGGGCACCGGCAAGGTCAGCACCGCCGAGCGCGAATGCCCGCCTGCCGCACCGGCGTCCGGCCCAAAGCGGTTCTTGCTGATAAACACCGTCATTACGTGCGCCAGCTCACCCTGTCGCCGCAGCTTCTCGGCCGCCCGGCCCACAAACGAGGCCACCGCCCCCAGTACTAGGTCCCGCTCGCGCAGCGGCCGGCCAAACGTGCGCGAGCAGCTGATACTTTGCCGGTGAAGCGTCCCGTCCTCACTCGGGGCCAGCCCCGCGCACGGAAATCCTTGTAGCTCGCGCACTAGCCGCGCCCCCACCACGCCGCCCAGGTGTTTGCGCGCCCACGCCTCGCTCACCCGCGCCAGGTCGGCCGCCGAGTCGATGCCGGCCGCCGTCAGTTTCTGCGCATACTGCCGGCCCACGCCCCACACGTCGCCCACCGCCACCTGCTTCAGCGCCCAGGCTCGCCGTTCCGCCGAGTCCAGGTATAGCACCCCGGCAAGGCTTGGGTCTTTCTTGGCCAGCCTATTCGCCAGCTTAGCCAGCGTCTTGGTAGGGGCCACTCCTACGCAAGTCGGAATACCCGTGCGCGCCTTCACGCCCGCCCGCAGCCGCCGGGCCAGCGCGTCGAGGTCGCCCAGGTAGGGCGTCAGATGCTGCTGCAAGCCGCCCAAATCCAGAAAAGCCTCATCAATGGAGTAGATTTCCACCCCCGGCATCGACGCCCCCAGGTAGTGCATCACGCGCCGGCTCATGTCGCCATACAGCGTGTAGTTCGAGCTGAACACTTGCACCTGCTCGCGCCGCAGCTGCTCTTTCACCTGAAAATAGGGCTCGCCCATCCGCAGCCCCAGCGCCTTGGCCTCGGCCGAGCGAGAAATGATGTTATGGTCAGCCGGGGAATCGCTTCCCCGGCTGCCACTTCAGAACCGTGCGTGAGACTTTCACCTCACACGGCTCCTCGTTGTGCACCGCTACCGCGGGCTGCCATGCTGCCGTCCTGCCGTGTCTTTTGGTCGTGACAGTGCCGGTGCAGCAGCTGTAGGTTCGCCAACTCCTCCTTCCCGCCGCGTATTCGGGGTACGCGGTGGTCCTTTTCGAGTACGTCCGTGTCCGTGAAGCACAGCCAGCACCACGCGCAGCGCCCGGCTTGCCGCTTCAGCAGCCAGCAGGTACGCCGGTCCAGGCCGTGGTACTGCCGCAGCCGGGCGCCCCAGTACGGCCAGTCCCCGTCGAAGGGCGAGCGGGTGCCCGCCACCTTCGCGTGGCGCTGGATGCGGGTGAAGCTGTGGTAGCGGAGCTGCACCCCGGCCGGGGTGGCAAAGTTCCAGCTGCCCTGCTCCAACCGCCAGTACTTGCGCACGATGCGTCGCTTGTGCTTGCCGCCGTGCCGGCGCATGGCCCAGCGGCGCAGGCCATGGTAGAGCACGTAGTCCATGCGGGAAAAGACGTCTTTTGCCACCACGCCGGCGTAGTACTGGCTCCAGCCCCGGATGACCGGGTTTAGCTCCCGAATCAGGGCCTGCTGGGGCGAGGCCCGTTGCCGAAACAGGATGTCCCGCAGCCGCTGGCCGTGCCGGTGCTGCGCCGTGCGCGAAGGCTTGATTAACGTCTTGAAGCCCAACAGGTGGCCCTGTGGGTCTTTGCCCGAATGGGTGCGTCCCACCGCGAACTGCCGGACGGTGGTCCCCAGGAAATCAAAGCCTGCCGAGTGCTCGGCCGTGGCGTGCAGCGTGTGCACCAACCGGGTTTTGGCAGGCTTCATGGCCAGTCCGACCTGCGCCAACCAGTCCGTCAGTAACTGCTGACACGTTTCCACCACGGCCCGGTCTTCGTGAATCACCACGAAGTCGTCGGCGTAGCGGATGAGCGTGACGGGTGTGCTGACGCGGGTGGGGCTCAGGCGACGGCGCCGGAAGTGGCTCTGGACCAGCGTTTCCATGCCGTGCAGGGCGATGTTGGCTAGCAGCGGCGAAATGACACCCCCTTGGGGAGTGCCGGCTTCCACCGGCTGAAAGACCTCGCCCTCCATCACCCCTGCCCGTAGCCAGCCCTTGAGCAGGCGACGGAACCGGGGCATGGTGCCCACTTTGGCTAAGAGCCGCTCGTGGTCGATGCGGTCAAAACACTTCTCGATGTCGGCGTCCAGCACCCACTTGGCTCGCTGGTTGATGCAGTTGTAGATGGCCCCGATGGCGTCGTGCGCCGACCGACCGGGCCGGAAGCCGTAGCTGTTGGGCTCGAACCGGGCTTCCCACTCGGGTTCCAGCGCCAGCTTGACCAGCGCCTGCAAGGCCCGGTCGCGCATGACGGGAATGCCCAACGGGCGTTTGTCGGCCGAACCCGGCTTCGAAATCCAGACCCGCCGCAACGGTTTGGCCGCCCACCGAAACGAGACCTGGCGGCCCAGCCGCAGGCGTTGCTTGTCGGTGAGCGATTTAACGCCGTCGACGCCGGCCGTGCGTTTGCCCTGGTTGTCCTGGGTGACTTTGCGGACCGCCAGGAGTTTGGCCGCCCGGGACTTACTCAATAGTTTTTGGAGTTGGCGCACCTGCCGGGTATCGCCCCGGCGGCTGGCCTGGTAAATGCGTTTTTGCAGTCTGAACACCGTGCGCTGAAGTTTCTTCCAGGGCAGGGTCTTCCATTCATCCATCTGCGGCAAGGCAGTGTCCATCGTCTTGACTGTTACTGGCTTCATTTACCGATACACAACGGGCGCAAGTGGGCATATCCGCCGGCTTTCCCGGCGGCGTTGGCTTCTTGCGCCATCCTGCCCCGAACCGGCGTGTAGCCGGCGGCCCACTGCCGAAGCAGAGCCGGTTCGGGGTTTCCCTGTTCCATCTGTCTGTTTCACGAAAGCGTAGCGTCCCACTGTTTCACCGGGTTGTGCTGTGAATGAGCGGCTCCAGGCGGTCATGCAATCCCGGAGCCCGACAACCAGTCCCTTTTGGGCAAGCTTCTCATACTGGCTAAGCTTGTTCAACGTAACGATGATTAATGGATTCAGAATTCTCACGCATACTTTCACACTCGCGGGGATGGCCGGCCAGTCTCCGACGTACCCGCTTTCTTTCCCGCTTCACCCGCCCAGGTTGCCACATCGGGCAAGTGGGGAAAGCGTTTTCGCCCGCTCATCAGGACGGCAGAGAATTTAGCTCTGCACCAGACAGATAGTTATTCTTTAGCCCGAGCTAAAGAACGCCTGTTTATGGAGTTCACAGGCAACAGGTCGCACGCACCCGTCATTGTTCGAGAGTACCACCACCGGCCGCCCTTCCAGCTCAGGCCGGAAAACCCGCTCGCACGAAGCGTAAAAGTTATTGCAGTCGACTAACCCGAACATCCCCTAGTCGCGGCTATGTAGCAGCGCCGTTAGTTTGCCCGGTATCAACTCATGCACTACATGGGTTACTACGCCCCAGATGTGCAGTTCCTCACCCGTCTGTATCTGGTAGGGGGCGTAGGCTGGATTGGCCGGCATCAGCCACCACGTATCCCCCTTGCGTATCAGCCGTTTCACGGTGCAGTCGCCTTCTACTACCGCCACTACAATATGTCCGTGGTCAGCTTCCAAGTGCTTATCTACTGCCAGTAGGTCGCCAGCGTGTATCTCCGCCCCGCTCATGCTCTCACCCGTCACGCGCACCATATAGGTAGCGTCCGGATGCCGGAACAGCAGCCGGTTCAGGTCGAAAAAACCCTCTACCTCATCGGTCGCCGGCGAGGGAAAGCCCGCCGGCACCCGGCAGCTGAATACGGGTAGATAAGCAGGGGCCGGAGCTTCCTGCACCGGAATAAGTCGCACGTCATACATAAGGCGAAAGGCTAGAGCGAAACGTCAAAATAAACGACTGCTAATCAAATTAGTCTAGTTGGACGCTAGCCTGTTTAGTATTCAGCGCTGATGCTCAGCTTAAAATTCTTACTAGTGTTTAGTATAGCCGTGCTAGCTTACCCACAATCTGTAAGTTAGCTCGGTAGGCTGCGTTGGCTCGTACACTTGCCAGCTAGCTTAGTGCCACCTAAATTGGCAGAAGTTTTTTCTAGCTAGTGTTCTTATTCCCTCATGGCTAACTCCCGCACAGCGCCGCAGCCGGTGCCTGCCGATGAATGGCTGATGGCTGATTCCGAAGTTGTAATGGATACCTACTCTGACGAGTTGCCCACTGCCGATGAGCCCGACCCATTCACCGACGAGCTTCCCGACGATACCCCGGCTAACCTGTTTACCGATGAGCTGCCCACGGCCGACGAACTCGATACGACCGCCGCGCTTTGCCCCGCCTGCGGCGACTTGCTGGCTTGGCATGAGCAAGCTTGCTTGACCGCCACCACTGTCCTTACAGTTGCCGCGCCCACCGCAACAACTGAGGAAGAACCCGTCGTCCGGCGGCCCACTCCCGCGGTTACTTTTGCCTATGAGCTGGGCCACCGCGTGCAGCCCACCCCCGCCCGTCCGGCCGAGGTCATCTGGCGCGGCCAGCTCAAGGAGCGCCATCCCGCCACCGGCCTCATCCACCGCGTCAATGTCTACCGCCTCAACGACGGCTATTGGGACTGCTACCGCGAAGAAGAACTGCAGGTAGCCTAGCCCGTCTTGTCCTGCCTGCAGTCCGGCCCAGCTACCCGCAGTAGCGCAGCAATACCTGCTCCTACAAAGGCTAGCCTAAACTGGTAGCCTGATACTAAACGTGGTGCCCTGCCCTTCTTGGCTTTCGACGCGGAGCGTGCCGCCGTGGCCCTGGGCGATAATGTCGTGGCTCAGGGAAAGGCCTAGCCCGGTACCCTGGCCTGTGGGCTTGGTGGTGAAGAAGGGCTGGAAGACTTTGGCCTGCACTTCTGGGCTCATGCCCGTGCCATTGTCCTGCACCCATAGCTCAACCGTGTCGCCGACCCGTTTAGTAGCCACGCACACGGTTGGCGCGTAGCCTGCCTCGCCGGCCTGCTGGCGCTTTTGTACGGCGTAGAAGGCGTTATTGAACAGGTTGAGCAGTACCCGGCCCAGGTCGGCGCCTACCCCCTCCACTAGCGGTAAGCCGGGAGCGAAGTCCGTTTGCAGCTCCGCGTTGAAGCTTTTGTCTTTGGCCCGCAAGCCGTGGTAGGCCAGGCGTAGGTATTCCTCAGCTAGGGAATTGAGGTCAGTGGGCTGGCGCTCGCCAGTGCGCTGGCGCGAGTGCTCGAGCATGCCGCGCACGATGCCGGCGGCGCGCTGCCCGTGCTGGTGAATCTTACTCAGGTTTTGCGCTAGGTCGTCAGCCAGCGCCGCTACTTCGTCGGTATCCCCCACCGCTTGCGCTTCTTTCAGTTCCTGCACCAGCTCGGCCGATACGTCGGAGAAATTATTGACGAAGTTGAGCGGGTTCTGAATCTCGTGGGCAATACCGGCCGTCAGTTCCCCCAGGCTGGCCATCTTCTCCTTCTGAATGAGCTGGGCCTGGGTGGCGCGCAGCTCGGTGAGGGCCTGGGTGGTCTGGTCGCGCTGAGCCTGAATCTCGGCTTTCCGCTGGCTTAGCAACGCGTTGGCCTGCTGCTGGCGGCGGTTGCTGCGCCAAAGCACGAAGCCCAGCCCGGCCAGCAGGGCCAGCACCGCTAGCGTAGCGAACAGCAGCAGGCGCTGGCGGCGGGCATGGGCCGCCTCCTGCACCTGGGCCAGGCGCAGGCGCTGGATGCGGGCCTGCTGGGCCTGGTCGGCTCGCTCGGCCTCGTAGCTGGCCACATGAAAGGCGCCTTGCTGAGTGCTGAGCGAATCGCTCAGGGCCAGGCCGAGGCGGGCGTACCGGCCGGCGGGTTCGATTTGCCCGCGCTGGGCGTAGAAGTCGGCCAGCCCACGCAGATAAGCCAAGCGTTTCGGCACTAGCCTAGACTCGCCGGCCTTGCGGTAGGCGGTTAGCCAGGCAGCTTCGGCACGGGCCGACTCGCCGTGGGCGGCGTAGTAGCGCGCCCAGGTGGCATCCAGCTCTAGAATGCCGCCGGGGCTGTTGTTCATGCCTAGCTTCAGCGAGTCGGCCAGCTGCTGCGCGCGGGCTAGCAGCGGTCCGGCCTCGGCCACCCGGCGCATATCGAGGAGCACGGCGCTTTTGACCACTAGGCCGTAGGCCTTGTTCTGTGGGGCCAGGGCGGCGTAGCTACGGGTCGTATCGGTGGGGACGCCCACTAGGGATTGGTTGGCCGCGCGCAGGGCGGCGGGGTAGTTGCGCAGCTGGCGGTAGGCCTGGGCCATACCCCAGTACGGGTAAGGATTCTTATCAAAGCCATAGCGCTGGGGCAGCGTGGTGCCCACGGCCAGTGCCTGGCGCAGAAAGAGCAGCGCCTTGGCCGGGTTGCCCCACTCCGCGTAGTAGTAGCCGACCACCTTCAGCTCATTTTCCTGATGATACCGGTCGATAGCACGGTAGAGGTCAGCCGAGCGTAGGTAGTGACTAATGCCTTGATTGTAGTCGCCCTGGTCCACGAAGGGCCGACCGAGTATATGGTGGCAAACAGCCAGATTTAGCTGCGCTTCCTGGGCCTGATACCGGGCTACCTTAGCTTGAAAATAGGCTATCCGGTCCGCCGGCTGCTTCAGTTTCCGGAATAACGCGCTAATAGTCGCTAGCAATTCCGGTGCGGGCCGATGCAAGCGGTCGAAGGCCTCCAAAACTACCTGGGCGCTATCAAGCTGCTGGGTGAGCGGCGCGCCGGCTTTGGCAAGTTGCGCAACGGCGTATTCCCGGCGGTCAGCTACGTCTCGACCAACTCACCAAAATCGGCCAGGCCTAGATTCAGGTCACTTGCTGCTGGGATGGTCAGCGCACTAAGTTTGGCGCTGGTCAGAAATGCCTATCTAGACACTGGGATGCTAAGCGCGAGCGCGTTAAAGAAAGGCCCGATTCCTATGCTGAGGATATCAACCAGGTGCTTGATGACTATGTAACCGCTGCCCAAGCTACCTACCGCGCCGCACAGAGCCAGCCTCTACCCAAAGAACAACTGCGGTCTGGCATCGAACATCATCTTGCGGTCCTTAAAGCTGAGCGTACTGGCCGGGCATTGGTGCCAGCGCCGCTCATGGCAGTCCGCACCATCCTCGACCACTTCGACGCTTGGATTGCCGAGGAAGAGCAAAAGGTATCTGTACGCACTGGGCGCAAACTCAGCGCCGACACCATCTGGACACACAGGGCTGTACGTAAGGAACTTGCTGACTTCGCAACCCATCGCCGACAGCCCCTAAGCTTTGAGGGACTCAATAAAGCCTTCTACGACGGACTGCGTAATTACATGCTTGGGGTGGTAGGCCGTAGCCCGCGCACGTTCAATACCTATGTTAAGCGCCTGCGCTCCTTTCTATTTTGGGCCGAAAGCCAAGAGCTACCTGTGCCGCCCCACTTTCGTAAAACTCTGCGCCTAGCTCCCAGCTATGTAGGTAAAGATGCCCTTACTCAGGAGGAATTAATGCAAATAGCTGCTATCGATTTTGCCTCGTCTCAGGTGCAGACTTACTTGGCCGCGGCATTCCCCGAGCCGCCATCAAGGAATGAAGGTAGTGGAGGGCGCAACGCCCTAACCTCAGCCGAGCACGCTTTACGCGCGGAGTGGACCCGCGACACGTTTCTGCTCTGCGCCTATACGAGCCTGCGCCACGGTGACGCACAAGAGCTTGGCTGGCAGCATGTCTTTCCGAAGCAAGAGTTGCTAAAGAAGCAGCTCAATAAAACAACCGTTGTGGGCCTTATCCCCTATCTTGATGACGACGTGTTTCAACCAGTAGCTCTTCTAGAAAAATACAGCCCTTTAGGGTTAGAAACTTGCATGCCTTTCGTGCGAGACCCTTGGCTGTATTTGCCTCATATAGCAGTTCTGGCTCGCATTACTCGCCTGAAGCTTGGCATGCATGTAGGTCGCAAAACCTACGCTACCCTGAAAATTTATCAAGGTGTTCCAGCACGCCTAGTAATGTTGGCCACCGGTCACCAGACCGAATCACAATTCAACGTGTACCTAGGTATTGATGAAAAAGAGTTGCTCGACTCACATCGCAAGACCGCCCGTCGACTACCGGCGGTCGCGGTAGCCTAAACCAATTGGCAAAAGCAGGGGCAGAATAAGGGGCAGAATAAGGGGCAGTATAACTCAGAAGCTAACTGAATGTGACTGAATCTGGCTGTCACAATCAACTCAAAACGCCTTCTACGCTTATTAAATGCCAATCAGAAAAGTATAGGCACAAAAAAAGGCCGCGCCACCCGGCACGACCCTTTCCAAACCCGGACGCAGCGAGAATTCCCACCCAGCGCTGGTCCGTGGCTCCAACCCAGTGGCTAGTGCCGGAACAAAAGTTCGCGGTACTTCACCAAGGGCCAGTCCTCATCGGCCACAAGCAGTTCGAGCTTGTCGGCCGCGCGGCGAATAACCGCAAATTTTTCCTTTACCGTGTCGCAGTACGCAATGGCACGCTCGCGGGCATCTTCAATACGGTTGGCCACTTTGCGGGCCTCTATCATCTCATCTACGGTCGTCTTGATAGTTGAGACGTAGCGCGAAATAGACTTAATCATTTCCAAGGTCACCTGGCTGTGGTCGTCGTCGAGGCCTAGCTCGCGCAGGCCGCGCACGTTTTGCACCAGTTTGTTTTGGTAAGCCAGGGCCGTAGGGATTACGTGGTTTACAGCCAAATCGCCGAGCACACGGCTCTCAATCTGAATCTTTTTCGTGTAATCTTCCAGCAGAATTTCGTGGCGGGCGTGTAGCTCGGTGTGCGACAAGATGCCGTGACGGGCGAACAGTTCGGCGGCGTTGTCGCGCACCATTGCATCGAGGGCTAGCGGCGTAGTAGGCACGTTAGAAAGGCCGCGGCGGGCAGCCTCTTCCTTCCACTCATCCGAGTAGCCGTTGCCTTCGAAACGAATATTTTTCGATTCGATAACATAGCTGCGCAGCACATCTACAATAGCTACTTCCTTCTTCTTGCCCTGTGCGATGAGCTCGTCTACTTCATTTTTGAAGTCGATGAGCTGGTCGGCCACGATGGCGTTGAGCGTGGTCATGGCCGACGAGCAGTTGGCCGACGAGCCCACGGCGCGCAGCTCAAACTTGTTGCCGGTGAAGGCAAACGGCGAGGTGCGGTTGCGGTCAGTATTGTCGAGGATGATGGCCGGAATCTTGTCGATTCCCAGCTTGAGGTAGATGTTGTCGCCCTTGTCGAGCGGCAGCTTGGCAGTGCGCTCCAGCTCGTCGAGCACGCCGTCGAGCATCGAGCCCAGGAATACCGACATGATGGCCGGCGGTGCTTCGTTGGCACCGAGACGGTGGTCGTTGCTGGCCGAGGCAATGCTGGCGCGCAGCAGGTCGCCGTAGCGGTGCACGGCCTTCACCGTAGTGATAAAGAAGGCCAGGAACTGTAGGTTCTCTTTAGGACGGCGGCCGGGGGCTAGCAGATTCACACCGGTGTCGGTGCTCATCGCCCAGTTGTTGTGCTTGCCCGAGCCGTTGACGCCGGCGTAAGGCTTCTCGTGCAGCAGCACTTTGAAGTTGTGCTTCAGAGCCACGCGGTCCATCACATCCATCAGCAGCTGGTTGTGGTCAATGGCCAGGTTGGCATCCTCGAAAGTCGGGGCGCACTCGTACTGGTTGGGCGCTACCTCGTTGTGGCGAGTGCGCAGCGGAATACCCAGCGCGTTGGCTTCTTCTTCAAAGTCAAACATGAAGGCGTGCACGCGGGGCGGAATCGAACCGAAGTAGTGGTCTTCGAGCTGCTGGCCCTTGGCCGGGGCGTGGCCAAAGAGGGTGCGGCCGGTCATCACGAGGTCGGGGCGGGCGTCGTAGAGCGCTTTGTCGACCAGGAAGTATTCCTGCTCAATGCCGAGCGTGGTGTTCACGCGCTGCACGTCTTTGTCGAAATACTGGCACACGTCGAGGGCAGCTTTTTCGAGCACGGCCAGCGACTTGAGCAGCGGGGCTTTGTAGTCGAGCGCCTCACCGGTGTAGGCCACGAAAATCGTGGGAATGCACAGTGTTTTGGCGCCTACCGTTTCGATGATAAACGCGGGAGAGGTAGGGTCCCAGGCGGTGTAGCCGCGGGCCTCGAACGTGTTGCGAATACCACCGTTGGGAAACGACGAAGCATCAGGCTCCTGCTGCACCAGCGCCGAACCTTTAAAATTCTCAATCGGCCGGCCGTCCGAGTTCAGGTCGAAGAATGAGTCGTGCTTTTCGGCGGTGGCACCGGTGAGGGGCTGAAACCAGTGGGTGTAGTGCGTGGCACCCTTGGCCATAGCCCAGGTTTTCATGGCCGAAGCCACGGCATCGGCCACATTGCGCTCAACCGGCGTGCCGTGCTTGATAGCCCCTTGCAGCTTTTTGAAGTATTCGCCGGGCATATTCGCCCGCATTGCCTCGAGGTTAAACACATTTTGCCCGAAGGAGTCGGAGCGGCGGCTTGCTATGGGCTTTACCGTCAGCGCCTGGCGCTGGTCAACGAGCTCGAGAGCTTTAAAGCGGAGAATGGCCATGAAATGAATGATGGGTATCTGATTTCAGGGCAAAACTACGGCAGAGGAGGTAATTTATAGCATACCCCCCTCCCCATTTAGCGGATTTATTAGCCAAAGCATCTTATTCAACCGATGAAGGGGCTAGAAAAATTATCGAGCCCCTCATGGGGCCCTATTCTTACTTCTTACACGTAGCGCCGCAAGGCAGTACTCAGTAGCAGATTGCCGGCGCAGTCTGCCCAGGGTCTAGCGGCCCATCCTTATCCAGTATTGCCGCTCCTACTTATACCCAAAATAGGCGAGGTGAGTATTTAACCTGGATGTTTACGCCCGGAAGTATAATTTTTTAAAAATCAGTGCTCTTCCTTGCAAATAACCTTGAGGCTGTTACTTTTGCCAATAGCCTCTATAAAGAATATTCCCTTATTATTTAGGGGTTGTTTGCTATAACTACAACCATTTTCGTCCAACTACCCTTTCCTATTACCCTATCATAGAACCACACGATAGCTTTTATTGCTAAATAGCCCTCTAGCTACACACCCCATGCACTGGTTGAATTTGCCGTTTTTTCTTTAAAAACTCCTTTCCTGCCTTACCAGCCAGCTAAGACCTGATGAAAAAACCGCTACTTGTAACCATACTGGCCTTGGGTAACGGGTCCGCCTTCGCCCAAACGGATACTACCGATATTGGCCGGCTCAGTATTTCGGGCTACATCGACTCGTATTACCTCACGGCTTTCAACCGGCCTAAGTCGGGGAACCTGCTAGGGGTAGACCAGTTGGCGGGCCGGGCGTTTGACCGGCTGCCCGACCAGTTTGCCCTGGGCTTAGTGCAGGCCAAGCTTTCATATTCCAATCGCAAGTCGGACATGGTTATCGACCTGACTTTCGGACCGAACGCGGAGCTGGGCAATTTTGGCAACACCAGCGGCGCACTTAATATGTATCGGCCGCAAGCGCCCTACGTGGCGGCACTCTACGGTACATCGGCCGCTATCAAGCAGGCTTATTTCACTTACCGGGCCACCTCCAAGCTCAGCTTCACGGTGGGACAGTTTGGCACTCATATCGGCTACGAGGTCATTGACGCACCGCTCAACTATAATTATTCACTGTCTAATCTGTTCAACAACGGCCCCTTTTACCATTTGGGGCTAAAAGCGGCCTATAGCTTCTCCAATAAGGCTGCGCTGATGCTGGGCGCGGTCAACAACTGGGACAACCTCACCGATAACAACAAGCAGAAATCGCTCATCGGCCAGTTTACCTATAAGCCTTTGGCTACCTGGACAGTGTACGTCAACTGGATAGGCGGCTACAGCGACGATACTTACCTGACCACCCTGGTGCAGAACGGAACCCTGCCCCCTGCTTTCGAGAACTACACCCGCAACCTTCTCGACCTCACTACGACGTACCAGGTAACGCCCAAATTTTTCTTGGGTCTTAATGCGGCCTATGGCCAGTACAGCTTCCGGCCCGACGACACCGATGAAGGCCTGCTTATGGCTAAATATGGCGGTGCAAGCCCTAGCTGGGGTGGCGTGGCGCTTTATAGTAACTACGCGTTCAGCGATGTGCTAGGGGTAGGCTTCCGCTTCGAGCACTTTGAGGATAAGCATGGGGTGCGCTACCTGCAAACGGTAAATAACTCGCTGACTATCACGGCGCCTATTACTATCGCCGCGGGCAAGCTGCAAGTCAAGCCTGAATTCCGGCTCGATACGGCCCCCGTCAAATATTACGAAAACTCGGCCGGGCAAGGCACTACTACGCAGAGCACGCTCGGGGTGGCCTTCATCTACAAGTACTAGCCCAGCGGTGGTGGCCCGGAGGGGCTAGCCGGGCCTTTCACGCTTTTTTGGTATGCGCACGCTGCTTTTACTGCTAGCCCTGGGGGGGCTGCTGCCGGGCCGGGCGGCCCACGGTCAGGCACTGCCCACCGATGCACAGGGCCGGGTGGCTTTTTGCGAGGTAGTACCCGCCGATAGCCTGCCCGCCGGCCGGCTCTACACACTGGCCAAAGCCTGGCTGCGCCGCCGCGGCTATCAGCTGGCGGTGGCCGACTCGGCCGGGGGCCGGCTAGTAGCCACCAATGCCTTTGGGGTATATGACCACGGCTACGCCACAAAGAAGCTGCACGGCAAAATACAGTATCAGCTCACGATAGAGGTTAAAAAAGGGCGCTACCGGCAGCAGTTTACCGATTTTGTTTTCGCCTACTACGCCGAAGACCGCACCTACCACCTAGCCCCCACCGGCAAAACCAAGCCCCTCGAAGACCCCACCGCGTCCGGCTGGGCCCATCTCTGGCAAAGCCACCGTGAAGCTACCCACCAAACCGTGGATGGCCTGGCCGCCGAGCTCAAAGCAGCTCTGCTAGCCCGGCCCAAACCCCTGGCCGGAGCTACACGCCCGGCTGCCGACTGGTAATCACCTTCTAACAACCCTCACCTTCACTTTTTACCCTGCTGCCTTATGCAAAAACCTAACTTTATTCCCCTGCTCATTCTGTTAGCGGTGGGCCTGTTGGCCACGCTGCTGCCGGCCCTGCCTACCACCATCGTCACGGAGGGCATCAACTCGGGCGATACGGCCTGGATGCTGTGCGCCACGGCCCTGGTGCTGCTCATGACGCCCGGCCTGGCTTTCTTCTACGGCGGCATGGTGAACTCCAAAAACGTGATTTCAACCATGTTGCAGAGCTTTTCGGCGATGGGTATCATCAGCCTGCTCTGGATAGTGGTGGGCTTCAGCCTGGCCTTTGGCTCGTCGATTGGTGGCTTCGTGGGCGACCCGCGCACATTTTTCCTTTTTAAGGGCGTGCTCGATGGCAAGCCGTGGTCGCTGATGCCGACCGTGCCGCTCATGCTGTTCGCGTTTTTCCAGATGAAATTCGCCATCATCACGCCGGCCCTTATCACGGGCTCCATCGCCGAGCGCATCAATTTCAAGTCCTACATTCTATTTATTGTGCTGTTCAGCCTGCTCGTGTATGCGCCGCTAGCCCACTGGACCTGGCACCCCGACGGCTTCCTGTTTAAGCTGGGCGTGCTCGACTTTGCGGGCGGCACCGTGGTGCACATGTCGGCGGGCTGGGCCGCGCTGGCCGCCGCCATCTACCTCAAGCCGCGCAAAACCTACGGCAGCGAGCAAGTGCTGCCCCCGGCCAATATTCCGTTTGTGCTGCTGGGTACGGGCCTGCTATGGTTTGGCTGGTTTGGCTTCAATGCTGGCTCGGCGGGCTCGGCCGGCCCACTGGCCGTGAGCGCTTTCGCTACCACCAACGTAGCCGCCTCGGCCGCCGGCCTGGCCTGGATTCTATTTGACGTGGCCCGCGGCAAGAAGCTCTCGGCCCTGGGCTTCTGCATCGG
The DNA here is from genome assembly GCF_017571525.1 of Hymenobacter sp. BT559. Taxonomy (GTDB): domain Bacteria; phylum Bacteroidota; class Bacteroidia; order Cytophagales; family Hymenobacteraceae; genus Hymenobacter; species Hymenobacter ginsengisoli. Next base: position 285,495 of record NZ_JAGETY010000003.1, read on the forward strand.
GGCCGTGGTGGGCCTGGTAGCCATCACGCCAGCCTCGGGCTACGTGACGGTGCCGGTGAGCATTTTCATTGGGGTAATCGCGGGCGCCACGAGCAATTTCTTCGCGCACCTGCGCTCCAAGTCGCGCCTCGACGATACGCTCGACGTGTTTCCGTGCCACGGTATTGGCGGCATGGTCGGGCTGATTATGACCGGCATCTTCGCCAGCAAAGCCGTGAACGCAGCGGCAGCTGATGGGCTGGCCTACGGCGGCACCACATTGTTTCTGAAGCATATGCTGGCCCTGGTTATCGTGTCGGTGTTTACGTTCTGCGCCTCCTTCGCACTGCTCAAGCTCACCGACCTCATCTCGCCGCTGCGCGTGACGGAGGAGGAAGAATTGCTGGGCCTCGACGTGAGCCAGCACGAAGAGCAGCTGCTGGCTGGCGTGTAGGCGCTGGGTACGGGCTAGCTAAGCTTACTCACAACAAGGCAAAAAAGCCGGGGCTAGCGCTCCGGCTTTTTTGGTTGGGTGCTGGCCCAAGGAGGGCGCCCCGCGGGCAGCACAGCCAGGCAGGCTAGCCCACTCGCCGTATCTTTGCAGACTTATGACTCCGCAAACCGTTGCCTTTTATACGCTGGGCTGTAAGCTCAACTTCTCCGAATCATCGGCCCTGGGCCGGCAGTTTGAGGAGCGCGGCGTGCGCCGCGTTGAGTTTGAGCAGGGCGCCGACGTGTACGTTGTGAACACCTGCTCCGTCACCGACCACGCCGACCGCAAGTGCCGGCGCGTGGTGCAGCAAGCGCTTAAGCATAACCCAAGCGCCTTTGTGGCCATCGTGGGCTGCTACGCCCAGCTCAAGCCCGAGGAAATTGCCAACATCCCGGGCGTAGGCGCCGTGCTGGGTGCCGCCGAGAAATTTCGGCTGGCCGAGATTCTGAGCGAGCTTGAGCTGCCTGCGGCGGGCGCAGCCTCGGGGCCAGGCCGGGTGTTTGCCTCGCCCATCAGCGCGGCGCACGAGTTTCACCCGGCGCAGTCGCTGGGCGAGCGCACGCGCACCTTCCTGAAGGTGCAGGATGGCTGCGACTACTCGTGCTCGTTTTGCACCATTCCGCTGGCGCGGGGGGCTAGCCGCTCGGGCAGCGTGGCCTCGGTGGTAGAGCGAGTAGAGGAGCTAGCTAGCCAGGGGGTGCAGGAAATAGTGCTTACCGGGGTCAACCTGGGCGATTTTGGCCTGCAAGGCCCCGAGCGCCAGCGGGTAGAAAGCTTTACCCAACTGGTGCAAGCGCTTGACCAGGTGGAGGGCATGCGGCGATTCCGCATCAGCTCGTGCGAGCCCAACCTGCTCACCGACGAGATTATCCAGACCGTGGCGGCCTCGCAACGCTTCATGCCGCACTTTCACCTGCCGCTGCAAAGTGGGTCAGATAAAATTCTGGGCCTGATGCGCCGCCGCTACCGCCGCGCCCTCTACGCCGACCGCGTGGCCCGCATTAAGGAGCTAATGCCGCACGCCGGCATTGGGGTGGATGTGATTGTCGGCTTTCCAGGCGAAACGGAGGCTGACTTTTTGGAAACTTACCATTTCCTCAACGAGCTTCCCGTCAGCTACCTGCACGTATTTCCGTATTCGGAGCGGGCCAATACGCTAGCCCCCACCCTGCCCGGCCGCGTGCCCGAGCGCGTGCGCACCGAGCGCACCACCCAGCTGCGCAGCCTGTCGGAGAAGAAGAAACGGGCCTTTTACGAGCAGCACGCCGGCCTCGAAACCGAAGTATTGTTTGAAGACGACATCACCGATGGCCGCGTGGAGGGCTACACGCCCAACTACATCCGCGTGGCGGCTAAATACGACCCGCTGCTGGTAGGCGAAATTCGGCCGCTGCGCCTCACCCAGGTAAATGCGCTTGGGCTGATGGAGGCCGAGGAAGTAGGCCTGCTTGTCTGAACCACGGATTCGAGCGGATTAGTCGGATTACGCGGATTTGGTAGCCGATTGTTTTATAGCATTTTTAGCAGCAAAAAGCCCGCTCAATGTGTCGGCTTCGGCTACCAAATCCGCGTAATCCGACTAATCCGCTCGAATCCGTGGTTCAGACGGAGCGTTGCAACACGGCCACGAGCTGCTGCATGAGCGCCTGCTGCTCGAGCAGGTGCTGGTTACGCTGCTCGGCCAGGGCTAACTGGTGCTGAAGGTGCTGGGTTTGCAGGGCGACGGCCAGATACGCCGGGTCGGGCGCAGCCACTGGGGCCGGGCTGGGCATCGGCGCGGGTGCTGGGCTGGCGGCGGGTGCGGCCCCTGCTGACGGCGCGGCCACTACTACAGCAGGGGCCGGCGCGGGAGCTTCGGCGGGCACTGCTCGGGGCGAGGGCGGTATGGGAGCTGGCACGGGCGCTGCAAATAAGTCGGGCTCAGTTGTAGGCGTGGGAACTGGCGCGGACGCGGGGCTAGCTAGCTCAGCGGCTGCGTTTTCAGCTGTCAGCATGGGCCCCTGGCCTAGCAGCAGCCAGTCTTTCGACACATTTGGGTACACTTCAAATACCTTGCATAGCAGGTCGTAGCCGGGCTTATTGCGCTCATCTACCAGGTGCTGAATGACCGTCGCGGTCTTGTCCAGCGACTGCGCGAACGCATTTTTACTCATGCCCAATTGCTGAATAAGCTGGGTAAAACGCTGGCCGATGGAGGTTGAAACGGGCATTTGCACAAATGGGAAGTTGCGCAAATGTAAAAGGCGAACGGCATTCCTGCCGTTCGCCTTTTACAGGGGCCTAGTATAGTTTATTCGTAGCGCAGGCTGTCGATAGGGTCGAGGGCGGCGGCCTTGCCTGCCGGGTACGAGCCGGCCAGCAGGCCCACCGTTACGCAAATGGTGAGGCCCACCCCTACCCAGCCCCAGGGCACGAAAAACGAGCTGCTGCCCGCCAGCAGCGCCACGCCGTTGCCGGCGCCCACCCCGAGCAAAATGCCAAACGTGCCACCCAGCACGCAAATGACAATGGCCTCGATGAGGAACTGTAGCCGCACCTGCTTGGCCGTGGCCCCGAGCGCCTTGCGAATCCCGATTTCGCGGGTCCGCTCGGTCACCGATACCAGCATGATATTCATGAGCGCAATGCTAGCCCCCAGCAGCGCCAGAAAGGCAATGATGCCGCCCGCCAGCTGCATCTTGCCGGCAATGGAATCGAGCGTGCCGGTGAGCGACTCGGGGCTTTCGATGTCGAACGAGTCTTCCTGACCCAGGCGGTCGTTGCGCACGGCGCGCATTACGCCGGTGGCCTGTCCTTGCAGGAAAGCGAGCGAGCCAGCGCTGGGCGTGGCCGTTTTCACATCGTAGGTGAGCGCGCCGGTGCGGGGCAGCTGGTTGCCGGTTTCGAGGGGCACCAGCAGCAGGCGGTCGGCCCCGCCCCCACCACCCATGCCGCTGCCGCTCTTTTCGAGCAGGCCCACCACCTGAAAGCGCTGGCCGAGGGCGTAGATGTACTTGCCCACCGGGCTAGCCTGCGGAAAGAGCTTATCCTTCATTTCCTGGCCAATGATGGCCACATTGGCGCCAGTATTCAGCTCGGCCGGCGAGAAGGTGCGGCCCTGCGTGAGGGCGTAGCTCTGGATGCGCAGGTAGTTTTCGTCGCCGGCCACTACCTGCATGTTGGGGTTGGTTTTCTCACCGCCGGCCTTTATTTCAGTAGCCCCGCTGATGAAGGCCGACACGCCCACCACCGTGCCGGGCTCGCGGCGGGTCAGCTCCTTTTTATAGAGCGTGGCTTGCAGGTAGCTCAGGGGCGGGTATTGCTTGGCCTGCACGCCGCCGCGCCGAAACCGGTTGCCGTACCCTTTCGCTTTGATTTCAAAGGCATTGGCGCCGAGGCTGGCGAAGGTTTCGCCCAGCGAGTGGCGCATGGCGTCGATGGCCGTGAGGATGCCTACCAGGGCCATCAGCCCGATGCTCACGATGAGGGCGGTGAGCACGGTACGCAGCAAATTGCCGGAGATGGCACGCAGCGCCTCGCGGATATTTTCTAGAAAACTCATTGCAGATTCAAACAGATTTAACGGATTGCACAGCTACGCTTGCTGAAGCTGGCTGCCTGAGCGCCGTTTTGAGCGTGGATAATTAGCTGGGTGACGCCTGAGCTTGCGCGTTGTGTAGCCCAGCGGTGGTACCTTGAACTAGGGTTACGGCCGGCTCGTTTGCTCGGCTAGCCCCTTAGCCCCCAAAAGTATGTTGCTGAAGCGTCTTGCCCTGCTGCTAGCCCTGCTATCCCCCTCCCTGGCGGCCCGCGCCAACCACATTTTCATCCCGATGGATAATACCCAGAAGGAACACCTTAAGGCTTACGGCCTGTGTTACTGGGCATTGAGTAAGCAGATTGAAGTCGACTGGCTGCTTAACTACAAGGGGGGCTCGTTTGCCTGTGAGGCCCAGCCGGCGGTAGAAAACGAGCTCAGCGTGCGCGGCATCACCTTTCAAACCATTTCGGAGGCGCAGTACACCGGCATTTTGCAGCAGATAGCCGACCCCAACGCCAATATGGACGTGATGAAGCTGGAGAAAGTGCCCAAAATAGCGGTGTACACGCCCAAAGGCAAGCAGCCCTGGGACGATGCTGTGACAATGGTGCTCACCTACGCCGAGATTCCGTACGATAAGATTTACGACGACGAGGTGCTTTCGGGGGTGCTGCCCAAGTACGACTGGCTGCACCTGCACCACGAAGATTTCACGGGCCAGTACGGCAAGTTTTACTCGACTTACCGCTACGCGCCCTGGTACCAACAGCAGCAGCACGAGGCCGAAGCCGCCGCCAAGCGCAACAACTTCAAGAAAGTGAGCGAGATGAAGGCCGCCGAAGCCGTCAAGATGCAAGAGTTTATCGCGGGCGGCGGCTTCATGTTTGCCATGTGCTCGGCCACCGATAGCTACGACATTGCGCTGGCCGGGCTAGGGGTCGATATGGTGGAAAGTATGTACGACGGCGACCCCGCCGACCCCAATGCCCAGAGCAAGCTCAACTTCAACCGCTCGCTGGCCTTCCAGAACTTCCAGCTCTACATGAACCCGATGGTGTACGAGTACTCCAACATCGACATGCAGCCTGGCGAGCGCGGCCTTTATGAGCAAAACGATTACTTTCAGCTCTTTACCTTCTCAGCCAAGTATGACCCGGTGCCGACTATGCTGACCCAGAACCACGAAAAAACCATTCACGGCTTTATGGGCCAAACCACGGCATTCCGCAAAAGCCTCATCAAGCCCGATGTCGTAATTATGGGCGAAACCAAGCAGGACGGCGAGGTGCGCTACATGCACGGCTCGCTCGGCAAAGGCACCTGGACGTTTTACGGCGGCCACGACCCCGAAGACTACCAGCACATGGTAGGCGAAGAACCCACCGACCTCTCGCTGCACCCCAACTCGCCAGGGTATCGACTAATACTCAATAATGTGCTCTTTCCGGCTGCGAAGAAAAAGAAGCAGAAAACCTAAGAAGTAATTTGCGGGTCATGATTATACCCCACCGCCTTGCTATTAGCTATGTGACCCTAGCGCTAAGCCTAGCATCTTGTGCTACTTCACGCTATGAGCCATGTACTACGCACATTACTACTCCAGCTAACCCTGCTATTGTGCGTCCGCACGATATAACAAAAATTCCTAGGAATAAACTGTTGTGGATAGTAAATGGAAAGAAATCATCTCAGCGGCGCATTAGTCACATAAGCCCCAGACGCATAGCCACTATAACTGTTATAAGAAGCGAAAATGCATATGTTTGCTACGGCAATCGCGGCAAAAATGGTGCTGTTTTTATCACAACAAAAAAGGCTGGCGAATAGGCCAGCCTTTTTTATTTGTTCTTGTTCAGATTAGCCCTTCGCAGTCAGCGTTATATACGGGATAATGCACTCCTCCAGCGACACGCCGCCGTGCTGGAACGTGTCCTTATAGTAGTTCACGTAGTAGTTGTAGTTGTTGGGGTAAGCGAAAAAATAGTCCCCTAGCGTGAACACGTAGGCGGTGCTCACATTTTCGCGGGGCAGGAAAATGCTTTCCGGCTTGCGCACCACGTAAATGTCGCGGCTCTCGTCGAAGCCCAGGTTGCGGCCGTGCTTGTAGCGCAGGTTGGTGTTCGTATTGCGGTCACCCACAATTTTATACGGGCGCTTCACTCGAATGGTACCGTGGTCGGTGGTGATGATGAGCTTGCCCTTTTTCTCCGAAATAGTTTGCAGCATCTCATAGAGCGGCGAGTGCAAAAACCACGAGCGCGTGAGGCTGCGGTAGGCGCTCTCATCGGCGGCCAGCTCGCGTATCATGGCCATGTCGGTGCGGGCGTGCGAGAGCATGTCCACGAAGTTGTAGACGATGACGTTGAGCTTGTAGTTGTTGTGCAGGTTGCTCATCTTGCCCAGCAAGTCTTTGCCAGCCTGCAGGTTAGTCACCTTATGATAGCTGTGCTTGGCCTTTTGGTTGTTGCGCTGGAAGTTAATTTCCATGAACTCAGCCTCGTGCAGGTTTTTGCCTTCCTCATCCTCGTCCCACACCCACAGGTTGGGGTATTTCTTTTGAATATCGCCCGGCATCATGCCCGCAAAAATGGCGTTGCGGGCGTAGGCCGTAGTAGTGGGCAAGATGCTGTAGTACAGCTCTTCGCTGTCTACGGTAAAGAGTTCGGCGATAATGGGTTCCAGCACCTTCCACTGGTCGTAGCGCAGGTTGTCGATGAGCACGAAGTACACCGGCGTGTCGCCGGTCTGCTTCATCAGTGGGAAAACTTTTTCCTTGAAAAGCTGGTGCGACATGAGCGGCGCATCCTTGTCGCGGCCATTGACCCAGTCCTCGTAGTTCTCAATAATGAAGCGGCCGAAGTAGGTATTGGCCTCGTCCTTCTGCATATTGAAAACCTCGGCCATGCTTTTGCCTTCGGTTTCGTTGATTTCCAACTCCCAATACGTCAGCTTTTTATACACGTCTACCCATTCTGCGGGCGAGAGCCGGTCGGAAAGCTGCATGCCGAGCTGGCGGAAGTCGCGCTGGTAGCCCGAGTTGGTAGCTTCCGTGACCAGACGCTTGTTGTCAAGCACCTTTTTCACCGACAGCAGAATCTGGTTCGGGTTGACGGGCTTGATGAGGTAATCGGCAATTTTAGCGCCGATGGCGCCCTCCATAATATGCTCTTCCTCGCTCTTGGTAATCATCACGACGGGCACCGTGGGGCGCACCACCTTGATTTCGTTGAGCGTTTCGAGGCCGGTGAGGCCCGGCATGTTCTCATCAAGAAAAACCAGGTCGTAAGAATTCTCCTGCACTTCTTCCAGCGCGTCGGCCCCGGAGTTGACGGGCGTCACATCGTAGCCTTTCTCCTTGAGAAACAGGATGTGTGGCTTGAGGAGGTCAATTTCGTCGTCGGCCCAAAGAATGGAGTATCGTTGCATAAGCAGGGGCGCGGAGGTAGGTGCGCGCGTCGGAATAAGGTAAGCGGTAGCGGTTCTAACGTAGACCAGCCCGCCCGTAGTATCGGCGGGCGTAGCAGGCCGTCCGTAGCTTTACCGGAAAACAGGGGTTTGGGTTCGTGCAAGGTGCAGCTTAGTCGGCCAACCGGCCGTAACTACCGGCTAACACCCCCTAGCCAGCTATGTGGGCCACGGCCCGTTTGCGATGAATAAAAAGAAGATTTTCAACGACCCGGTGTATGGGTTCGTCACGGTGCCCACTGAGCTGCTGTTTGACCTCATCGAGCACCCCTACTTTCAGCGGCTGCGGCGCATTCAGCAGCTAGGGCTTACCAACTTCGTGTATCCGGGGGCGTTGCACACGCGCTTTCACCACGCGCTAGGGGCCATGCACCTCATGCAGCTGGCGCTGCGCACGCTCAAGGACAAGGGCGTGAAGATATCGGCTGCGGAGGGTGAGGCCGCCCAAATTGCCATCCTGCTGCACGACATCGGCCACGGGCCGCTCTCGCACGCGCTGGAAACCAGCATCTTCCAGGACGTGCCGCACGAGCAGCTATCGCTCTATTTGATGGAGCGGCTCAACGAGCAGTTTGGCGGGCGACTGGGGCTAGCCATGCAGATGTTTCAGGGCAGCTACGGGCGCGAGTTTTTTCACCAGCTCGTGAGCTCGCAGCTCGATATGGACCGGCTCGACTACCTCAACCGCGACTCCTTCTATACCGGTGTGGCCGAGGGCCGGCCGGGCGCCGACCGCCTCATCAAGATGCTGCAAGTGGTAGACGAGCGCCTGGTGCTGGAAGAAAAAGCCGTGTACTCGGTCGAGAATTTCCTGGTTAGCCGCCGGCTGATGTACTGGCAAGTGTACCTGCACAAGACGGTTACGAGCGCCGAGCAGATGGTCATTCGCATTATGCAGCGCGCCCGCGACCTGGCCCGCGCCGGGGTGGCGGTGCCGGGTAGCACCTGCCTCACGTTCTTTCTGGGCCGCGCCGTGACCCTAGCCGATTTTGAAACCAACCCTGATATTCTCAGTCATTTTGTGGAGCTTGATGACACGGACGTGTGGTCGGCCATCAAAAGCTGGAAAAGCCACCCCGACAAAGTGCTGAGCTTCCTGGCCAAGAGCCTTATTAACAGGCAACTGTTCAAAATTGTAGTCAGCCCCGAGCCGCACGATGAAGAATTTCAGCTCGGCATCGTGGAGCTGATTGCCGAGCATTTCCGGCTAGCCCCCGAGGAGGCCCGCGAGCTGATGATAACCGGCCGCCTCAGCAACACGGCCTACGACGCCGGCAGCAACGAAACCATCAATATCCTGACTAAGCTCGGCAAAGTCGTGAACGTAACAGAAGCCTCCGACCTACCTAATATTCAGGCACTTAGCCAGAAGGTACAGAAATTTTACATCTGCTACCCCAAGGAAATCCTGTAGCGCCTGAACCCTTTTTATGAGCCGTGCAGCTGACTACTGCACGGCCAGGTAGTGCGCGCTAGGGCTTACAGTACTTCCAGGTTGAGGCGCGTGCGCTCGCTTTCCACGTTGCCGGTATTAACTGTGGTTTTGGGCTCTATCATCATAATCCAGGTTTCGGCGTCGGTGCGCGGCCGGTGCTCCACACCGCGGGGCACCACCAGCACTTGGCCAGGCAGGATTTCTTCGGTGCGGTCGCGGAAGTCGATGAAGAGCTTGCCTTGCACGACCATAAACAGCTCATCTTCCTCGGCGTGGCTGTGCCAGATGAACTCGCCATCTACGCGGGCAATCTTGATGTGCTGGTCGTTTAGCTCGCCGATGATGCGCGGGTTCCAGAGGTCTTCAAACTGCGCAAACTTATCGGTCAGGGTGATGGGCGTGGGAGTCATGAGAAAAGACTAAAGTGGCTTTATGAGCTGGAAAGGTACTAAAGCTCGAGTAGGGTGAGGCAAAAAGCATCCGGTTGGCTGCTAGGCACAAGCCAGCTAGCACGGCAGTAATCAAGGGTACTTACTGCCCGTTTCCTGACCTTTCCACTTAACTCACGTAAGAAAATTGACTGCATCTACTACCAGGCAGAGGTAAGTGCTACCGAATAAACAACAAGAGTATGAACCTGACCACTAAAAAAGTACTCATTACCGGGGGTAGTATCGGCATCGGCAAGGCCCTCGTTGCCGAACTAGCGCAACGCGGCGTGCGCGATATTGCCGTGATAGGCCGCCGCCGGGAGCCGCTAGAAGCCCTGGCTTCCGAATATCCAGCTGTCAGGTTCCTGCTACTCCCCGGAGACGTGGCCCGGGTAAAAGACCTCGACCACGCCGTGGCTACCCTAACAAACACCTGGGGCGCGCTGGATATTCTCATCAACAATGCTGGGGTAGTAAGCGCCGGCCTGCTCACGGAGGTAAGCGACGAGGACATTAGTAGCCAGATTGCCATCAACGTTACGGGCCTGATTTTGCTAACCAAAAAGTGCTTACCGTTGCTGCAAGGCAGTCCGGAAGGCGCTATCATGAACATCTCCTCCGGTTACGGCTACATCGCCATGCCTTTTTACAGCGTGTATGCTGCCACCAAGGCTGCCGTTGGGCAGTTTTCGGACGCCATGCGCCGGGAATTGGCCCAGTATCCGCTACACGTGATGACGGTGTACCCAGCCGCGACCGACACTGACATGATGAAAACGGCCGTGGTGCACAATATGGATTCGGCCCAGGATGTGGCCCAGGCCGCAGTGGAAGGCTTGCTCAATGGCGAAATCAACGTCATCTTGGGTGGCCCCGAACGAGAAGAGCAGATAAAGCTGAATTTCCTGGAGCCCAAAAAGATTGACGAAGTAGCTAAAGCCAACTTTGAAACTCTACGGGAGCGCACCCAAACTCACCGCTCCATGTAACCTAAAACAACTAAAAGGGGGCGCTTGCGCGCCCCCTTTTAGTTGTTTTGGCTGGGTAACAAAGCCGTTACTTCTGCACGAATTTCTTGCGCAGCTCGGCTATCTGGTCTTTGAATTTTTTGTCGGAATCAATCAAATCCGACACAGTTTGCACCGAGTGGATGACCGTGGCGTGGTCGCGGCCGCCGAAGTGGTAGCCGATGGTTTTGAGCGAGTGGTTGGTGTGCTCCTTGGTGAAGTACATGGCCACCTGCCGGGCCGTAACTATCTCTTTCTTACGGGTTTTCTCTTTTAGCAGCGCCACCGGCACGCTGAAGTAGTCGGCCACGGTTTTCTGGATAAAATCGACGTTGACTTCAGCTTCAACCTCTTCGATGATGTGGCGCAGGGCGCCTTTGGCCATTTCGAGGTCGATGTCGCGGCGCGTGAGTACGCTCTGAGCTAGCAGGGTGGTAAGCACGCCTTCGAGCTCGCGCACGTTGGTAGGCACCGAATGGGCCAGGTATTCTACTACCTGCGGCGCGATTTCCATGCCATCCTGCTGGGCCTTATTATGGATAATGGCGATGCGCGTTTCAAAGTCGGGGCTTTGCACGTCGGCAGTGAGGCCCCATTTGAAGCGCGAAAGCAGGCGGTCTTCGAGGCCGCTGAGCTCGCGGGGGGGGCGGTCGCTGGTCATCACAATCTGTCGCCCGCCCTGGTGCAAGTGATTGAAGATGTGAAAGAACATCTCCTGGGTCTTGCCCTTGTTGGCCAAGAACTGCACATCGTCGAGGATGAGCACATCGACGAGCAGGTAGAAGTTGGCGAAGTCCTGCACAGCATTGCGCTGCAGGCTTTCGATAAACTGGTTGGTGAATTTCTCGGCCGATACGTAGAGCACGAACTTCTCCGCATTCGTGGCCTTGATGTGGTTGCCGATGGCTTGCACGAGGTGCGTTTTGCCCAGGCCCACGCCGCCATATACCATGAGCGGGTTAAAGGCCGTGGTGCCGGGCTTGTTGGCCACCGCTAGGCCCGCCGAGCGGGCTAGCCGGTTGCAGTCGCCCTCCACGTAATTATCAAAGGTGTACGTGGTGTTGAGCTGCGACGGCACGATGTTGCGGTCCATCGTTTTGGCCGCGTCGAAGGGGTTGCGCAGCGTGGTGGCCGCTACCTGCGCGGCCGTGGCCGTATTGCCACCGGGCACCAAGTGGCGCGCCTGCGCCACGGGGCGCCCCGGTTGAATACCCCCGGGCGCAGTGCCATAATTTGGGCCGGCGCTACGCTCAGGAGCCGGGGCGCTAGGGGCCGCCTTGCGGGCGGGCGGCAGGTGCATGGCCTTGGGCGGCGCCTGAGCATTGCCCTGGTCGACTACTACGCTGTACTCCAGGCGACCTTCGGGGCCTAGCTCCTGGTAGATGGCCCGCTTAAGCTCCTCAACGTAGTGCTCTTCGAGAAACTCGTAGAAATACACGCTGGGCACCTGAATGGTGAGCACCTTGCCGTGCAGCTCGACCGGCGCAATGGGCTCAAACCAGGTTCGAAAACTCTGCTCCCCCACCTCAGCGCGGATGACGCGCAGGCAACTGGCCCAAACGGTGCGGAAATCCTGCGACATGAAGTGAACAAAAACGAACCCGGCTACTACAACCGACAGCGAAAAAAAGCCCTCCAAGTCGGACCGGCACGGCACCGGCCCGACTTGGGGGGGACAAATTTGCGCATAAACCAGCAGACAAAAAAGCCGGCAAATGCTTGCTTATATGGTCGCGCTAGCAGGTAGCGCCTACGGGCAGCACCAAGGCCCCGGTGGCCCGCACGGGCTGCGCGCCCCGGCGCATTTCATAATCAATACGGCCGAGGTTGATGCCCGACCAGCCTACCTGATTGATGAGCGTAATGTGGCCGTTGGGCCCTGTAATTGGCTCTGGCGCGGGCATAAACGTGTGGGTGTGCCCGCCCAGAATCAGGTCGATGCCCCCCACCTGGGCGGCTAGCTTGCGGTCGTCAAGCTTCTCGCTCTCATACTTATAGCCGAGGTGCGAGAGGCAGATAACCATGTCGCACTTCTCACGCTCGCGCAGCTGCTGCACCTGGGCCTTCGCTATGGCTACGGGGTCGAGGTACTGGGTGGCGCCAAAGTTCTTATCCGCCACTAGGCCCTTCAATTCAATGCCCAGCCCAAAGACCCCGATGCGGGCACCGGCTTTCTCAAAAATCTTGTAGGGGGCGAAGCGGCCGGCCAGCGGCGTGCCTTTAAAGTCGTAATTGGCGATAAGGAAGGGGAAGCCGGCGTTGGGCAATTGCTTCTGCAAGCCTTCGAGACCGTTGTCGAAGTCGTGGTTGCCGAAGGTGCTGGCGTCGTACTTCATGCGGCTCATCAGCTTGTACTCCAGCTCGCCCTGAAAGAAGTTGAAGTAGGGCGTGCCCTGCCAGATATCGCCCGAGTCGAGCAGCAGCACGTTGGGCTCCTGCTTGCGCACACTGTCGATGAGCGCCTCGCGGCGCGCCATGCCCCCTAGCCCGGCCCACTGCGGAGCATTATCGGGGAAGGGCTCGATGCGCGAATGCATGTCGTTGGTGTGCAGAATGATGAGCCGCGAGGTGCTGCCGGCGGCGTTGGCAACGAGGCTGGGGCCTAGCAGGCTGAGGCCCGCCGTGCCAACTAAAGATTTCTGGAGGAAGTCGCGGCGCTGCATAAAAATTCAGGAAGCAGTTATCAGTGAGCAGTGAACAGATAAGACAACGAGAAAAGCATCAGCGACTGTTCACTACTCACTGATAACTGCGCACTGCTACAGGGTTTTCACCCGGCCCTCGACCCTAGCCGTGACGGGCTGGCCGGCGGCGGTAAGCGCCTTGATGTGGTCGATGATGACGGTGCGCAGCAGCAGCCCGGTGTGGCGCAGCTTGGCTGCTTTAAGAAAATCCATGTGGTCGCCGCCGCCGGCCAGGTAGTCGGAGATGGCGATGCGATAGGTCTTGGCCGGGTCGAAAGGCTGGCCACCGATGAGAATATTTTGCGGCTTCTTATCGGGCCCTACGGTATAGACTGCGCCCGACACGGCCATGCCGATGGGCGCCGAATAATCGAAGAGCTGCTGCACCACGGGGCCGGGCGCGTCGAGCACAATGAGCTCGTTCTCGAAGGGCATGAGCTCGAACACATTGCCCAGCGTGACGTCGCCGGCGGGCAGGGCGTTGCGCATGCCGCCGTTGGTCATCACACCCAGCTCGATGGGCTCACCCTTGAAGTACTTGCTGGCGGCGGTGCGCTGCAAGTCGGCCACGAAGTTGACGATGGGGTTTTCGCCGGGATTCTTGCCCAGGGCCACCGGCGCCTTGCCAATCACCTGCTGCATCTCGCTGATTACCTTGTCGTGGTAGGGCTTGATGTAGTCGGCCGCGCCGGCATCGGGTACAATGGCGCCCCCCACGGGCTGGCTGGTAGTGGCCGGCAGGTGGGCGGTGGCTTGCAGCGGGCCACGCTGGCAGGCGGTGGTGAGGGCTAGCGCAAGCAGGCTGGCAGCAACAGAACGAACGAAACGCATCAGATTCGCAACAAGTAAAAGAGCGGGCAACGAGTAGCAGCGGAAACTACAAAAGTAAGCGCCGGAGGCGGCCGCACCGGTTCCAGGCCTAGCCTCGCTACCCGACGCCAAGCCAACAAAGGCGGTATCTTTCGGCCCCTGCGGGCCAGCCGCGCCACCCCGCTGCTCGCCAAAAACTGTATGACTGACTCCTCTCTTCCCCCTACCCCGCCCGTTTCCTTTCCCGAGTTTGCGCCCGTGAGCACGGCGCAGTGGCAGGCCCAGCTAGCCCGCGAAGCCAAGGGGGCCGACCCCGCCAGCCTGCGCTGGACGCTGCCCGACGGCCTAGTGGCGGAGCCCTTTTACCACCGCGAGGCCCTGGCCGCCCTAGGTGGGCCGCCCGCCCCGCTGCCGCCCCGCCCCGCGCCCTGCCGCAACGTAGTGCCCCTCACCGTGCCCGCCGGCACCGATGGCCGCCTGCAGATAGAGCAGGGCGCCGACGCCCTGGCCCGCGGGGCCGAGGGCCTGCACTTTCACTTTAGTGGCGACCCGGCCAGCTTTGCCGTGGGCGAGCTGGCCACCCGCCTGCCGCTGGCCAGCACCTGGCTGGGCTACACCGTGCAGCAGGGGCCCGATTTGCTGCTCGAACGGCTGCACACGGCCAGCAACGGCGAGCCGCTGCAAGGCTTTCTGCGCTACTCGCCTACCACGGTGCCCGAGGGCGCTGAGCTGCTGCCCTTCCGCGCCACGCTGCGGCGCTGCATCGGGCTAGCCCGCGAGTGGCCGGGCTTCACAGCGCTGGCCGTCAATGGCTTGTATTTTGGCAATCGGGGCGCCACGCTTACCCAGCAATTGGCTTTTAGCCTGAGCACTGCCACCGCTATGCTGAGCGAGCTGCCCGACGAAGCCAGCGGCCTTACCGTGGCCGACGTGGCGCGCCAGCTGCACCTCGACTTCGCCATTGGGCCTAGCTACTTTCCCGAAATTGCCCGGCTGCGGGCGGCGCGCCGGCTGTGGGCCACGCTGCTGCACGCCTACGGTTTGCCCGCCGTGGGCGCGGCCACGCTGCCCATCCACGCCACTACCTCGGCTTGGACCCAGACCACCCTCGACCCGCACACCAACCTGCTGCGCCACACTACCGAGGCCATGAGCGCCGTACTCGGCGGGGCCGACTCTATTCAGGTGGCGGCTTTCGACTGCTTGTATCAGGCTCCCAATGAGTTTAGCGCCCGGCTGGCCCGCAACCTGCCGGTGATTCTCAAGGACGAGGCGCACCTTGACTGGGTGGCCGACCCGGCCGCGGGCTCCTACTTCCTGGAAACGCTGACCGATGAGCTGGCCCGCGCCGCCTGGGCCGAATTTCAGGCCTTCGAAGCGCAGGGTGGCATGCTACAAGCCCGCGCCCGCGCCCTGGAGGCCGTGAGCCAGGCGGGACTCGAAAAATTCAAGCGCATTGCCACTGGCCAGGATGTAGTGGTGGGTACCAACCGCTTTCAGAACCACCAGGAGAAGTTTGAATTTCAGCCCAAGCAGCTGCTGCGCTCGCGCGACTTCGACACGACCCGCGCTACCTACCCTAGCGAGGTACTGCGCCTGGCCACGGCCCTGCACTTCGAGCGCCGCGCCAACCAGGACAAGCAGGCCACGCTGGTGCTGCTGGGCGGCGCCCGCGTAAACGAAGAAATTGCCGAGGCCTTCTGGCACCTGCTGCACCCCGAGCAGCGCACCGACACGCCCCCCAGCGCCTCCATTGCCCCCGATTCGTATTCGGTGTTGTTTTCAAAGCCCAAAGAAGCCACCCTCATGTATGCCCAGCCTGAGCAGTTCGACCACCTGGCGCGGGTGGTGCAGCAGGTGCCCGCCGGCCACACCTTCGATATTCCTTCGCTCATCACCTCCGACCTGGCTACGCTGCTGGAAGCCGTGCGGGTGTTCGGGTTCAAGGAATTTGTGGTGGAAGGCCACCGCACGGAGGAGGTATTAGCGCGCCTGCAAGGGAGGTAACAATATGTCTAAAGGAAAGAGAACGTCATGCTGAGCTTGCCGAAGCATCTTGCTTCTATCGTTAGAAAATGACCCTAGCGGCGCAAGCGAGATGCTTCGACAAGCTCAGCATGACCAACGTTATATAAGATAAGATACTAGCCATGCGCCCCGACTTTTCCACTATCGCCTACGACGCCGCTAGCCTACCCGCTCCGGCCAAGCCTGCCGACTACCCTAGCGCTGGCCCCGCCGTGTATACGGCCGCCGATGCCGCGCACCTGCCGCATCTGGGCTTCGGCGCAGGCATAGCGCCCTACCTGCGCGGGCCCTACGCCAGCATGTACGTGCGCTCGCCCTGGACTGTGCGCCAGTACGCGGGCTTCTCCACGGCCGAAGAATCGAACGCCTTTTACCGCCGCAATCTGGCCGGCGGGCAGAAAGGCCTGAGCGTGGCCTTTGACCTGGCCACCCACCGGGGCTACGACTCGGACCACCCCCGCGTGGTGGGCGACGTGGGCAAGGCCGGCGTGGCCATCGACTCGGTGGAGGATATGAAAATCCTTTTCGACCAGATTCCGCTGGGCGAAATGTCGGTGAGTATGACCATGAACGGGGCCGTGCTGCCGGTGCTGGCCTTCTTCATCGTGGCGGCCGAGGAGCAGGGCGTACCGCCCTCAACGCTGACGGGCACCATTCAGAATGATATTCTGAAGGAGTTTATGGTGCGCAACACCTACATCTACCCGCCCGCGCCGAGCATGCGGCTTATCGCCGACATCTTCGCCTACACGGCGCAGCACATGCCCAAGTTCAACAGCATCAGCATCTCGGGCTACCACATGCACGAGGCCGGCGCCACCGCCGAGCTGGAGCTGGCCTATACCCTAGCCGATGGCTTGCAGTACGTGCGCGCCGGGCTAGCGGCGGGGTTGAAAATCGACGACTTCGCCCCGCGCCTATCGTTCTTCTGGGGCATCGGCATGAATCACTTCCTGGAGATTGCCAAACTGCGCGCTGGCCGCCTGCTGTGGGCTAAGCTCCTTAAGCAATTTGACCCCAAGAGCGATAAAAGCCTCGCGCTGCGCACCCACTGCCAAACCTCGGGCTATTCGCTCACTGCCCAGGACCCGTTCAACAACGTGGCCCGCACTACTGTGGAAGCCCTCGCCGCCGCCCTCGGCGGCACCCAGAGCCTGCACACCAACGCCCTGGATGAGGCGCTAGCCCTGCCCACCGACTTCTCGGCCCGCATTGCCCGCAACACCCAGCTTTATTTGCAATACGAAACCGACATCACCAAAGTGGTGGACCCCTGGGGCGGCTCGTACTACGTAGAAAGCCTCACCGCCGACCTCGCCAACCAGGCCTGGGCCCTGATGGAGGAAGTGGAAGCCCTCGGCGGCATGGCGGCCGCCATCGAAACCGGCCTGCCCAAGCTCCGCATCGAGGAAGCCGCCGCCCGCAAGCAGTCGCGCATCGATACCGGCCAGGAGGTCATCGTGGGCGTGAACAAATACCTGGCCCCCGAGGGCGAAGCGCCGCTTGAAGTGCTGCAAATCGACAATGACGCGGTGCGCGAAAGCCAGGTAGCGCGGCTCAAGAAAATTCGCGCCGAGCGCGACACTACCGCCGTGCAAGCGGCCCTAGCAGCCCTCACCGTCGGCGCCACTGACACTACCCAAAACCTGCTGGCCCTGGCCGTGACTGCCGCCCGCTCCCGCGCTACCCTCGGCGAAATCTCTGACGCCCTCGAAGCCGCGTGGGGCCGCCACCAGGCCACCAGCCGCACCGTGCAGGGCATCTACCAGCAAGGCATGACCGAAAACGCTGACTTCGCCCAGGCCCGCCGCGCCGCCGAGGACTTCGCCGCCCGCGAAGGCCGCCGCCCCCGTATGCTCGTGGCCAAAATGGGCCAGGACGGCCACGACCGCGGCGCCAAAATCATCGCCACCTCGTTCGCCGACGTGGGCTTCGACGTGGACCTGGCGCCCCTCTTCCAAACTCCCGCCGAGGTAGCCCGCCAGGCCGTGGACAACGACGTGCATGTAGTCGGCGTGAGCAGCCTGGCCGCCGGCCACAACACGCTGCTGCCCCAGCTCATTGAAGAATTGAAGCAGGAAGGCCGCCCCGATATCCTTGTTATCGCCGGCGGCGTCATCCCTCCCCAGGACTACCAGCAGCTCTACGACGCGGGCGTGGTCGGCATCTACGGACCCGGCACGGTGGTAGCCAAGGCTGCGCTGGAGATTCTGGAGAAGCTGAACTAGGTTTTTGTATTGACATTTTCGACCTGAGAACTAACAAAAATGGCTATTCCGGATTTTCAAACTATTATGCTACCTCTAATGCAAACTATTGCAAATGGGCATGAGGTAAAAATGGCGGATATTAAGACATCGTTAGCCGAAAAATTTAAGTTGACATCACTTGAGCTAAACGAATTGCTTCCAAGCGGTAAACAGCCAGTATTTAACAATCGCATTGGTTGGTCAAAAACCCATCTGAAGAAAGCAGGACTAGTTGACTCACCTAAAAAGGGTTTTATTAAAATAACCCCTCTAGGAATTAGTGTACTGCAAAAATCTCCAACTTTAATAAATGTCTCTTTTTTAAAGCAATATCCGGCTTACTTGGAGTTTATTACAGGCACGAATAATAGCACACCAGCAAGCGAGCTTAAATCAACGAATGTTATAAATAACCAAGTAACTAGCGCTACAGAGTCAACGAAAACACCTGATGAAATTTTGGAAGGTGCTCATCAGCAATTGAGAAACTCCTTAGTACAAGATATTATCAGCACACTAAAGGGAGTATCTCCGTATTTTTTCGAGAAAATTGTTGTCGACTTACTCGTAAAGATGGGTTATGGCGGCTCATTTAAGGATGCAGGGAGTACCACGAAAAAATCAGGAGATGATGGAATCGACGGTATTATCAAAGAAGATAAATTAGGCTTGGATGTAATTTATATCCAGGCTAAAAGGTGGAATAGCCCTGTTGGCAGACCAGAAATTCACAGCTTTGTGGGAGCCCTTGCTGGCCAGGGCGCGAAAAAAGGGGTATT
This sequence comes from Hymenobacter sp. BT559, assembly GCF_017571525.1. Lineage (GTDB taxonomy): Bacteria > Bacteroidota > Bacteroidia > Cytophagales > Hymenobacteraceae > Hymenobacter > Hymenobacter ginsengisoli. Next base: position 304,375 of record NZ_JAGETY010000003.1, read on the forward strand.
TATTACAACGGATAGATTTACCGCAGACGCGAAAAACTTTGTCCCTAAAAACGAGACTAAAATAGTACTCATTGATGGTGAGCAGTTAGCTCAGTATATGATTGACTATAATCTCGGTGTATCAACAATAAATACCTATGAAATAAAAAGGCTCGATACAGATTTTTTCGAAGAAGACTAATTTTTTATGGACCTCCAACTCACTTCCAAAACGGCCCTCATTACGGGCTCGACGGGCGGCATCGGGCTAGCCATTGCCCAGCGCCTGGCGGCCGAAGGCGCAACCGTTATCATCACCGGGCGCACCGAGGCGCGCCTCAACGACGCTAAAAAAGCCATTCTGGCCCAGACGCCAGACGCCAGCGTGCGCGGCGTAGCCGTTGATTTTGGCGACGCCGCACGGGTCGCTAATCTGCTCCAGCAAGTGCCCACGGTGGATATTCTTGTCAACAACGTCGGCATTTTCGAGCCCAAGCCCTTTACCGATATCACCGACGACGAATGGCTGCACTTCTTCGAGGTGAACGTGCTGAGCGGGGTGCGGCTTTCGCGCCAGTACTTCCCCTTGATGCTCAAGCAGAATGCGGGCCGCATTATCTTCATCTCAAGTGAGTCGGGCTTCCAGATTCCGGCCGAGATGATACAGTATGGCACCACCAAAACGGCCCAGCTGGCCGTAGCGCGGGGCCTGGCCGAGCTCACCAAGGGCACCAACGTTACCGTCAATTCGGTGCTGCCCGGCCCTACTGCCTCGGAGGGCGTCGAAGAGTTTTTGAAGAAGCTGGCCGGCGAGGGCAAAACCCGCGAGGAAGCCGAGCACGAGTTTTTCCGCGATGCGCGGCCCTCGTCGCTGCTACAGCGCTTCATCACGGTAGACGAGATTGCCAATACCGTGGCCTACCTCGCTAGCCCCCTCGCTGCTGCTACCAACGGCGCCTCGGTGCGCGCCGATGGTGGCGTAATACGCAGTATATAAAAACGGCCGGGTAGCTGAACTACCCCAAAAACCGTGTATCCTGCTGACGCTGGAAGTATCTTATCACGCTTAGATTATGCAGCGGTGGGAAGATGCTTCCGGCGTCAGCAGGATACACGTTTTTTATTCTGCCTATAAGGGCTCACTCCTGCTCGGGGCCGCCTAGCAGGTTCCAGGCTTCTTCGTTGCCTTGCTGGCCGGCCAGGTGCAGGGCCGAGAGGCCACGGTGGTCGTGAATGGAGGCGTCGGCGCCGGCATCGAGCAAGATTTTTACAATCTCGTTTCGCCCGAAGAGCGCTGCAAACATGAGGGCCGTGCCGCCGTTGCCGTTGCGCAAATCGAGGCTAGCCCCGCGCTCGATGAGCAGGCGCGCAATACCGGCATAGCCTTTAAAGCTGACGCCCATCAGGGCCGAATTGCCGCTGGCGTCTTGCAGGTCGGGGTTGGCACCGGCGTCGAGCAGCACCCTGGCCGCGTCGAGATGGTCGTCATAGGTGGCCAGGATGAGGGCAGTGTAGCCCTTGCCATTTTGGGCATTAATGTCGAGCTGCGGGTTTTGAAGCAGTTGCTTGATGTCGACTACGTTGCCGCGCCGGGCAGCGTCGTAGAGCAGGTCGATGGGTTGGGCAGAGGTAAAGGGCATAAGCTGGAGAGGTGGTCTGGCTGCTACGACAAACCGGGGCCGGGAGATGTTTAGCCGCTCGGCGGGGCCTGGCCAGCCCTCACTCGCCATCGTGTGCTACTGGGCCTGCGGAGCGGGCAGGCTGGTGTTCCAGATGTCCTGATGCAGCTTCCACTGGCCCTGCTGCTGCTTCCAGACCACAAGGTACTTACCCTTGTCGAGCTGCTGGCTGTTGGCTCCGAACAGCGTGTACACGCCCAGCTCGATGGCCGTATCGGACAGTTCTTCTACCTCCTGTGTATGCAGGCTCACCCGCGCCACGCCCATGTCGAGGGCACCCTGCCAGAACGCCTGAATACCTTCGTGGCCCTGAATGGGGTCGTGGCCCGTGGGCAGCAGCACGGCGTTGCTGGTGTAGAGGCTGGCAATGGCGGCGGCAGAACCCTGCGCAAAGTGCGCTTCAAACGCGGCATTGGCGCGCTGAATCTCGGAGCGGATGCTGGTGGCGGTAGGCGTCATACAACAGAGGGTTAACAGGTGGGAGACAGGCCCAAATGTATTCTGTTTCTGGCAACAATACTAGTTCCTGGCGCTCCTTTTCCCTTATTAGCTAAGCTTTTAGCCCCTAGCGGCCGCTACTCTGGCTCTGCATGTTTTTTATCAACGCCGCATAAAAGCGGATTACCTCCTGAAATGCCGCCGGGCGCAGGCGCTCATTGGTGCCGTGCAGGCTCTCGATGGCCGCCTGGTCCATGAGCAGGGGCATAAAGCGGTAGGTGGCCTGCGGGCAGAGGCTGGCGTAGGCGCGGGCATCGGTGGCGCCCACCACTACATAAGGCGCCACCAGCGCCTGCGGAAACACGCTTTTGATGGTGCGGTGCAGCGTAGCAAAGGCCGCATTATCAGTACGCGACACGGGCGAGGCATCGCGGCCCGGGCCGAGCATCTTCACTTGCACCTCCTGGTCGTTGATAATTCCCTTCACCCGCCGAATGACGGCCGCTACCGAGTCGCCGGGCAGCAGGCGAAAATTGACAGTAGCTATGGCCCCGATGGGTAGCACGTTGTCTTTATCGCCGCCCCGCATAATAGTGGGCGCCGTGGTGGTGCGCAGCGCCGCGTTGCCGGAGGGCGTGGCGGCCAGCGTTTTTTTAATAAGTGACCCAAACAGCCACTGATTGGCAAACACCAGCCGCTTGCCAAAGGGCACGGCCGGCGCCAGGTAGGCCAGTAAGCCGCTCACGCCGCCATCGAGGCGGGCCGGAAACGGCTCGGCTTCGAGCCGGGCCACGGCGGCAGCCACCCGGCCCACGCTCGTGAGCGCCGGCGGCATAGACGAGTGCCCCCCCTGTCCGGTAGCCGATAATTCGAGCGTGAGGTAGCCTTTTTCGCTCACGCCCACTAACGCCACGGGCTGGCTGAGCCCGGCCACGCCGTCGGACTTGATGAGGCCGCCCTCATCGAGCACCATCTCCAGCTGCGGGTGCTGCTGGCGCAGCAGCCTGGCTAGGGCCGCCGCGCCGCGCAGGCCCAGCGTTTCTTCGTCGTGGCCAAAGGCGAGCAGCACCGTGCGCCGGGGCTGCAAGCCGGTGCGCAGCAGATACTCTACTGCTTCCATCTGGCCTAGCACATTCAGCTTATCATCTAAGGCGCCGCGGCCGTAGAGGTAGCCTTGCGCCGTTTTGCCGGCAAAAGGGGGGCTAGCCCACTGTGCTTCGGTGCCGGGCAGCACGGGCACCACATCCTGATGGGCCAGCAGCAGCAGCGGTTTCAGGGCCGCGTCGGTGCCGGGCCACTCGTAGAGCAGGCCGTAATGGCTGACGGTCTGACGCTTGAGCCGCTGGTGCACGAGCGGGAACGTGCGCTGCAAGTAGGCCTGAAACTGGTCGAAGGGCACAGTATCCGTCTCGGCATAGTTGCTGCGCGACACCGTGGGGATGCGCAACGCACCTGCCAGGTGCGCCAGGGCCGAATCGGGCACTACCGCCACGGACGGCGCGGCTGGCACGGCAGCCAGCTGGTGGTTGGGCAGGCGCAGGGTGTTGACGAGCAGCACGGCCAGCAGGGCTAGCGCGGCGAATAACAGCAGGAGTAGAAAGCGACGCATTCTTTCGGGCTAGAGGATAATTGCCTGTCATGGCGAGCACAGCGAAGCAAGCGCATCCGAACGAGCCGTTCGGGTTTCGTTGGGGTGCGATTGCTTCGCAAGCTCGCCATGACAGCCGATTATTGCCAGGGCCTACCCTAGCCCACCAGCCGTTGGGCCCAGCGGCGCAGCCCGGGCAGCTGGGCTAGCCAGGTGCCCAGGTTCATGAGCCAGGGCCGGGTGCCGAGCAGGCGCTGCAGCCGGAAGCTGTGCGCCAGCTGCGGGCCAAGCCGCCGCTGCAGCTCTTCATCGTAGCGATGCATGAAATCGGCGCTAAAATTTTGCTGCGCGAAGCACTGGCGCACCTGCTCGGCCGCCATAATACCGCTGCGAATGGCTAGGTCGATGCCGTGCCCCTGCAAGGGGTCGATGAGCGAGGCCGCGTCGCCGCACAGCATAAAGCGGGCGCCGCTGGCCGGGCGCTGCCGCCCGCCGCCCATGGGCAGCCCAAAGCCCTGGATGGGCCCTAGCTGGCGCGCCTCCCGAAAGCGGCTTGCTAGTCCCGGGTGCGTGGCCAGCTGCTCTAGCAGCAGCTTCTTGAGGTCGATTTTGTGCTTCGACACCAGCTCCGAAAGCATGCCCAGGCCTACATTATAGCGCCCCGCGCCTACCGGAAACAGCCACAGGTAGCCCGCCAAATGGCTGCGGCTGAAGAAAAATTCGGTGGTGCCGCTCTCGGCCTCGGCCACGTTTTCGAAGTAGGCCCGCACGCCAGCACTATGGTAGGCGCGGGCTAGGCGCGGCTCGGGCAGCAGTCGGCGGCCAACCACCGAGTTGGCCCCATCGCAGCCAACGACCAGGCTAGCCCTGATTTCCTGGCCGCTGGCCAGGTGCAGCCGGGCATAGTCGGCCGTGATGTCGATAGTTTTCAGCGCCGCATTTTCGAGCACCTCGGTAGCAGTGTACTGGCGCACGAGGGCTAGCAGGGCGGCGTCAAAATCGAGGCGCGGGCTGTTGAAGGCGGGCAGCTTCCAGTGCATGTAAAAGCTGTTACCGCTCGGGGCAACCAGGCGGCTGCGGCGCACATCATCGCGCGGCTCAAGCTGCCAGAGCGCGTCTACATAGGCTGGGTCGAGTTGGCGTAAGGCCTTGAAGGCGTGGCCCGGCACGGCGTCGCCGCACACCTTATCGCGCGGGAAAGTAGCCTTGTCGAGCAGCGCCACGCGCAGGCCGCTGCCGCGCAGGGCTAGCGCGCAGGCCGTGCCCGCCGGGCCCGCGCCCACAATGGCCACGTCGAAGGGTAATAAATCGGTAGCAGAGCCAGACACGCGGTAAAGGTAAATGCCTGCCTGGCTTTGGGGCGGTCGGGCTGCATCCGGCCCCAATTGCATTGCCGTAAATAAGCAGCCCCGATTCGAAGGCGGGCCGCAGAAGCCCAGCCGTATATTTTGGCAAGCCCCTTGCCTAAACTTGCATCTGTTTGTTGTATTCTACCGTTAGCTACCTCCTATGGACGACCTCACGCATTCCAATTATGGCCTCTCGGCTCCGCCCGAAGCCAACGCTACCGAAGAAGTTGATAATTCGCTGCCCCGGGCGGTATTGCGCTCGGGCACCCACTATTTGCTGGATGGTACCTGGCGCTTTGCCCTCGACCCCGACGATGCGGGGCTAGTAGAAGAATGGTACGAGGGCCGCGACTATCGCTACACGGCGCAGTGGCCGGGCTCCATCGAAGAGCACATTGCCCAGGCCCACGCCACCGAGGCCGCCGCTGGCTGGCAAGACAAAGTAGTGGCCTGGTACGAGCGCGAGTTTCCGCTGCCCGAGGTGGCCACCAACCGCGATGGCAACGCCCGCTCGCTCATTCAGCTCACTTTCGGGGCCTGCGGCTACGAAACCCGGGTGTGGCTCAATGGCAAGCAGCTGCGCACCATCGAGGGCGAAGACGTGCACTACGGCGAGTACACCTCGTTTACCTACGAGCTGCCCGAAGAAGACCTGCACCTCATGAACCGCCTCACGGTGCGCATTGCCGACACGATGGACGCAGAGACTACCCGCGGCAAGCAGGAGTCACACGTGTACAAGCGCGGCGGCATCTGGTACCAGACGCATTCGGGCGCCGTGCGCTCGGTATGGCTCGAAGCCGTGGAGCGCAACCGTCTGCGCTCGCGCGTGGGCGTGGTGAGCACTATTGAGGACCAACTCGTGCGCTTCAACCTCACCCTGCGCATTCACGATGCCGGCGACTACACCGTGCGCCTGCAGGTGTTCGAGCCCGACGCCGAAGCTACTGATGCGCCGCTAGCCAGCTCCGACTTTCCGATGCGGCTGGCGGCCGGCCAGCACGAGCAGCGCTTCTCGATGGAAGTACCCGGCGCCGAGGTGTGGTGCCCCGAAAACCCGCACCGCTACCGCCTCGTGGCCCAGCTCATCGACAACACCGGCTACTCGGCCCAGATTGAGGCCCGCTTCGGCCTGCGCAAGATTGAGTCGCGCGGCCGCAAGGTGTACTTAAATAACGAGCCGATTTACCTCGACGGTATTCTCTACCAGCCCGGCACCGCTACCTACGCCGAGATGCGCCGCCACATGCACGCCATGAAGGAGCTGGGCTGCAACCTCGTGCGGGTGCACATCGCCGGTATCGACCCGCGCATCTATAACCTGGCCGATGAGCTAGGCCTCCTTTTGTGGGTAGAAGTGCCCAGCCCGCACTCAAGCACGCCCCGCAGCCGCGAAAACCACCGCGCCGAGCTGCTGCGCATGCTCTCGCTGATGGAAACGCACCCTAGCATCATCATCTGGAGCCTCTATAACGAGGACTGGGGTGCCCAGGACATTGCCACCAACCCGGCCACCCAGCGCTACATCGTGCAGATGTACAACTTCATGCAGCTGGCCCACCCGCAGTTTTTGGTAATTGACAACGACGGCTGGCACCACATCAGCTACCAGGGCTCGCTGAAGTCGGACCTGCTCACGGCCCACCTCTACACCCCCGACCTGGGCCGCTGGCGCGAGCTGCTCGACCGCCTCATTCACGGCGAGCTCGAAGGCACCGCCGCCTTCCCGCTCGTGGTCGGCGACCCCTACTTCTACCGCGGCCAGCGCCCGCTGCTGGTGAGCGAATGGGGCGGCTTCGGCTTCAGCGACTACGGCGGCCCCGCCGATGCCGAGGCCCGCACCAACAGCATCCGCGATTTCAAGCGCGAGCTGCGCGCTAGGCCCATCGCGGGCGACGTCTACACCCAGGCCACCAACATCGAGGACGAGCGCAACGGCCTCATCGGCTTCCACTCCGGCGAGCTGGAGGTGCCGGCTGGCCTGCTGCACTCAGACCCGGGGCAGCCGGGGTAGGTATCAAAGTCAACAAAAAAGCCGTGGCATCTACCACGGCTTTTTTGTTGACTTTGATATCAGGTCAAAAGCTCTATCTCAACTTATCCTTTAATAATTTATAATTTTCAGCTTTTTTATCAATACTCAACTTAGACAAAATAATAGACGCCTTTTTCTTATCAATATTTCCGAAATAATCAAAAGCACTATGCAATATGCTGTTGAATATAACTTCATGGCTGGCTTTGTCAGTAATCAGTGCTTTATAACAAGGCTCTTTTAAATCAAAAGGCACAGGACCAGCTATTTCTAGCATAGATAGCAAACATTTTTTATCGCGGCAATTATTCAGCAAACCTTGCCACGTGTCTCTAACAGTAGTTGCATCTTCGAAAAACTCTACCCATAGAACATAGCTAACGGGGTCGGCATAATAAGCTTCTGATGCTAAATATTGTATAAAGTGCTCCCAAATAATCTTTTTGTGGTCAGGAAGGGAAATTTCTTTATCACGAACCCCATGATAAAACGGCACTAAAAAATGATAATAGCTTGGGAATTTCTCATATAGCTGAAATCCTAATGAAATTTTATCCGCTACTTCCATTTTTGAGTACCATACTTCGTCCGATATTTCATCAAGCAATGTCCATGTTTCAGATGACAATTGCTTAACTACACCTTGTGTTCCGCAGCCTACAGAAACTGCCTTAGCTTCATTTGCTATGCGGCGTATCTCGGACTCATTCAGGTTGTATGTAGAAAGTATAGTATCGATAGTTTGCATAAACTTTCAAGGTGGCGTGACACAATTAATAAATCTAATATTCAGAGCTTTTAATCTCGTTTCATAACACAGGATTTGATTATTGATGTTCGTAAAGATACTTAGTACAACTGCCTGCCCTCCGAAACCCATCCCCGGCCCGGCGGGTTATCTTTGCAGCTACGCCCCTAGCGGCGCAATTGTTTATGCCGGAGATAACGATAGATGCCGTCCGCCACGCCCTGAGCTTCGTGGAAGAGCCCGACCTGGGCCAGGATTTGATTACCCTTAACATGGTGGAAGACATCGTGGTCGATGGCCGCACGGTGTCGTTTACCGTGGTGCTCACTACGCCCGCCTGCCCGCTCAAGCAGCTCATCCACGATGCCTGCGAGCGCGCCGTGCACACCATGGTAGACAAAGACGCTAACGTGGTGATTCAGATGACGTCGCGCGTGACCACCATGCGCAACAACAACACCGTGCTGCCCGGCGTGAAAAACATCATCGCTATTGCCTCGGGCAAGGGCGGCGTGGGCAAAAGCACCGTGACGGCCAACCTGGCCGTGGCCCTGGCCGCTGCCGGCGCCAAAGTCGGGTTGATTGACGCTGATATTTCGGGCCCGAGCATGCCCACCATGTTCGGCGTGGAAGATGCCCGGCCGCACGTGTACCAGACGCCCGCCGGCAAAAACCTCATCGAGCCCATTATCAAGTACGGGGTTAAGCTGATGAGCATCGGCTTTTTGGCCCCTAGCGAGCACGCCATTGTGTGGCGCGGGCCGATGGCCTCGTCGGCGCTCAAGCAGTTTATTACGGAGGTTGATTGGGGCGAGCTCGACTACCTGCTGCTCGACCTGCCGCCTGGCACGTCCGACATTCACCTCACCATGGTGCAGACCGTGCCTGTGACCGGCGCCATCATCGTGACTACCCCGCAGCCGGTGGCCCTCATGGATGCGCAGAAAGGTTTGCAAATGTTCCGCCAGCCCCAAATTAATGTACCGGTGCTGGGCATTATTGAGAACATGGCTTGGTTTACGCCCGCCGAACTGCCTGAAAACAAGTATTATATCTTTGGCGAAGGCGGCGGCCAGCGCCTGGCTACCAAGCACGACGTGCCGCTGCTAGGGCAGCTGCCGCTCATTCAGGCGGTGCGTGAGGCCGGCGACGAAGGCCGCCCGGCGGTGCTGGCCGACGTAAATTCGCCGCAGGCTGCCACCTTCCGCGACCTGGCCGAGAGCCTGGCCCGGCAGGTGAGCATCCGCAACAACGTAGCGCCTAAAACTACTATTGTGCAGATGAACAGCTAGGAAGTGCTCGGGGTGTTGCCCGCTGCCGGGCAGTGCACCGTTGCACATTTTGCTACTTACCGCTGTTCATAGGATATTGCTAACTGTTAATTGATTAAAGATGGATTCTGTTTTGTCCCGCGTCGAGCAAGCCCTTGATTCTCTGCGACCTTACCTGGCCACGGATGGCGGCAACGTGCGCGTGGCCGAAATCACCGAGGCCGGCGTGCTCAAGCTGGAGTGGCAAGGCGCCTGTGGGGCCTGCCCCATGTCGCCGATGACGCGCGCGGGCCTCGAAGACACCGTGCGCAAAGCCGTGCCCGAAATCACGGCCGTAGAAGCTCGCTAGGCCGGCTTTTCTTAGCTCACAATGCCTGCCCTGCTGCGCTCGTGCGGCATCTTGTCTTGCCAGAATAAATGGCATTGACCCGACAAGATGCCGCACGAGCGCAGCAGGGCAGGTGTTTTTTACGTATTAGCGGCTATCGTTCTGCTTATTTTTGCCTATGCCCGCTTCGCCCGCCAACGACCCCAGTCTGCGCTCCTGGATTGACATCCAGCCCACCGACGATTTTCCGATTCAAAATCTTCCCTTTGGGGTGATGGAAGTGCCCGAGTGGGGCCCGCGCCTGGCGGTGGCCATCGGCGGCTACGCGTTGGATTTATACGAATGTGCGCAGCTAGGGTACTTCGACAGCATTGCCGAGGACGTGCCGGAGTTGGGTGCGGCGCTGCCCAAGGTGTTTCGGCGACGCTCGCTGAATGCGTTTTTGCGGCTGGGGCCGGCCGCGTGGCGGGCCGTGCGCGAGCGCGTGAGCGAGCTGCTGCGCCACGACAACCCCGCCCTGCGCGACAACGAGCTGGCCATTCGCACCTGCCTGCTGCGCCAGCGCGACGTGACGATGCTGCGCCCGGTGAAGCCCACCAACTACGTCGATTTTTACAGCAGCCTGGAGCACGCCACTAACGTGGGCGTCCTATTTCGGCCCGATAACCCGCTGCTGCCCAACTGGCGCCACCTGCCTATTGCCTACCACGGCCGGGCCAATTCTATCGTAGTGAGCGGCACGCCCGTGCGCCGGCCGAGCGGGCAATACCGCCCCGCCGGGCAGGAGGCGCCGGTTTTCGGCCCTACCCAGCAGCTCGATTTTGAGTTGGAATCGGCCTTCATCGTGGGCCAGGGAACTCAGCAGGGAAGCACCGTGCCCCTAGCCGAGGCCGAAAACCACATTTTTGGGCTCGTGCTCTTTAATGACTGGAGCGCCCGCGATATCCAAAGCTGGGAGTACCAGCCGCTAGGGCCGTTTTTGGGGAAGAACTTCGCCAGCAGCGTGTCGCCCTGGGTCGTCACGCTCGATGCACTGGAGCCCTTCCGGGTGGCAGGCCCGGCGCAAGAGCCCGAGCCTCTACCCAACCTACAAGCTACTGGTGAGCAGCACTTTGACATTGAGCTCGAAGTGCTTTTTCAACCGGCCGGTGCTACGGCGGCTCCGTTGGTCATCAGCCGCACCAATATGCGGCATTTGTACTGGAGCATGGCCCAGCAGCTGACCCACCAGGCCAGCAATGGCTGCCCGCTCGATACCGGCGACATCTACGCCTCGGGCACTATCAGCGGCCCCACGCCGGGCTCGCTAGGCTCACTGCTGGAGCTAACGCAGCGCGGCACCCAGCCGCTCGCGCTGCCGGGCGGCGTAGAGCTCGGCTTCCTGCGCGACGGCGATACGGTTATCTTACGTGGCTTTGCCGAGAAGAATGGCCTGCGCATCGGGCTGGGTGAGGTGAGTGGCACGGTGCTGCCAGCGGCAGATTAACTATTGCTTTAAAGCAAAGAAGCCCCGCACCGTGACATCAGTGCGAGGCTTCTGTTTTTAAAGCAGCGCTACTTCTTGCCCGCCAAAATCTCGTCCACAATCAGGGGGTCGAGTAGCGTGGTGGTGTCGCCGAGGTTAGTGGTTTCGCCCTCGGCTACCTTGCGCAAAATGCGGCGCATGATTTTGCCCGAGCGGGTTTTAGGTAAGCCGCTTACCAGCTGAATCTTATCGGGCTTGGCAATGCGGCCGATGGCGGCTACTACCGCTTCGATTATGCTGGCCTCGGTGCGCTGGATGTCAATATCGGTGGTCGGCACGCCGTTTTGGCAAATAACGTAGGCATAGATGCCCTGGCCTTTCACCTCGTGCGGGTAGCCCACCACGGCGCTTTCTACCACGTACTCGCTCTGGTTGATGGCATTCTCGATTTCGGCGGTGCCGAAGCGGTGCCCACTCACGTTTATCACGTCATCGACGCGGCCGATAATGCGGTAGAGGCCGTTTTCATCGCGCCGGGCACCGTCGCCGCTGAAGTAGTAACCGGGGTAAGGCTGGAAATACGTCTGGCGGGCGCGCTCGTGGTCGCCCCAGGTGGTATGAATTACGCCAGGCCAGCTTGCCTTAATAGCCAAGTAGCCCTCCTGTTCGTTGCCCTCAATCTCGGTGCCATCCTGGTTGAGCAGCACCGGCTGCACGCCGGGCAGCGGCAGGCCGGCCCTAGCGGGCACGCTGGGCGTGATGCCGGCCAGCGCCGAAATCATGATGCCGCCGGTTTCGGTCTGCCACCAGGTGTCTACGATGGGGCAGCGGCCTTTGCCCACGTGCTGGTCGTACCAATGCCAGGCTTCCTCATTAATAGGCTCGCCCACCGACCCTAGCACGCGCAGGCTGCTGAGTGAGTAGGCCAGCACGTGGTCGATGGGTGCGGCCATGAGGGAGCGGATGGCCGTGGGCGCGGTGTAAAACACCGTGACGTGGTGCTTGTCAATAACTTCCCAGAAGCGGCCCGGCGACGGAAACGTGGGTACGCCCTCAAACAAGAGCGTGGTGCTGCCCGCCAGCAGCGGGCCATACAGGCCGTAGGTGTGGCCCGTAACCCAACCAATGTCGGCGGTGCACCAGTACACGTCTTTCTCCTCGATTTGAAACACGTTGCGGAAGGTGTAGTCGGCCCACACCATATAACCGGCTTGGGTGTGCACCACGCCCTTGGGCTTGCCGGTGCTGCCCGAGGTGTAGAGAATGAACAGCGGGTCTTCGGCCCGCATTTCCTCAGCGGGGCAGTCTTTGGGCACGTCCTTCACCTCTTCGTGGTACCACACGTCGCGGCCCTCAGTCCATTGCACTGGCCAGCCGGTGTGCTCTATCACGATGACGCGCTGCACGCTAGGGCAGTTGACCAGGGCCTCGTCGACCACGCTCTTCACGGGTATTTGCTTGGCGCCGCGGTTCAGGCCATCGGCCGTGATGACGCACACCGCCTGCGCATCGTTGACGCGGTCGGCGATGGCCACGGCCGAAAAGCCGGCAAAGACCACCGAGTGCACCGCCCCAATGCGGGCGCAGGCCAGCACGGCCACCGCCAGCTGCGGTATCATGGGCACGTAGAGCGCCACCCGGTCGCCCTTCTTCACACCGTTCTTTTTCAGCACGTTGGCAAACTGGCATACCTGCTCGTGCAGCTCGCGGTACGTAAGGCGCAGGTGGCGGGTGTGCGGGTCGTTGGGCTCGAAAATGATGGCTAGCTTATTGGCCCGCTGCTCGAGGTGGCGGTCGAGGCAGTTTTCGGTGAGGTTGAGCGTAGCCCCGGCATACCAGGTGCTGGTGCCGGCCGGCGAAAACTCGCCGCCGCGCACGGTATCCCACTTCTTACGCCAGGTAAAGGGCTCGGCCGCGGCGGCCCAAAAGCCATCAGGGTCGTCAACGGATTGCTGATAATCAGCGTGATACTCTTCGAGGGTGCGCGTGCGAATGGCAGACATTTTTTTAGGAAATTGGGAATGTAGAATGAGGAGTTAAAGGACGTTTTCACACTTGTCATTGCGAGCCTGCGCAGCAATCTTTCCTTCCGCCAGGGGTACTAGCCCAACGATGCGGACGACAAGGAAAGATTGCTTGGCTACGCCGACCTTCGGTTCGCAAGCTCGCAATGACAGACGACCAGGGGGCATATGAAACTGCCATGGCTCATAAATAGCGACTCACCCCCCTAGCAGCTCGCGCACTTTTTGCATGAGCTGGCGGGTGCTGAAAGGCTTGGGAATGTAGAGGTCGGCGCCGGCATCGTAGCCTTTTTGTACGTCGGCGGGTTGGCTTTTGGCAGAGAGGAAAATGACTTTGGTGGCAGTGCGGTCGGGGCGCTGGCGCAGCCGGCGGCACACCTGGTAGCCGTCTACATCGGGCATCATTACGTCGAGCAGCACGAGGTCGTAGGGTGTCTGGCTGATGGCCGCCAGGGCCTCGGTACCGTTGCGGGCAATGCCGACCTGGTAGCCATTCTTGCGCATCAAAAACTCTAATGACATGACGATATTGGGCTCATCATCAACTAGTAATATGGCGGGGGTGCTCATAGCTGGAAGGAAGTAGAAAAAGGAGCTGTCGCCCGCACAGGCACGGCCAGCGGCAGCTCGACAAAGAAGCGGGCACCCTGCTCGGGGGTGCTCTCAACCCAAATGCGGCCCTGGTGCAGCTCCACTATTTTTTTGGTAATGGCCAGGCCCAGGCCCGAACCCTCGGGCTTGCGCATATTCTGGTTGCGGGCCTGAAAAAACTTGTCAAATATCTGGTGCTGCTCGGCCAGGGCAATGCCCTTGCCATTGTCTTCTACGCACAGCAGTAGGGCATCGGCAGCCGGCCAGGCCAGCACCGCAATGCGGCCGGGCCGGCCGGGCACGGCGGCCTTGATGGCATTAGAAAGCAGGTTGATGAGCACTTGCATGAGGCGGTCGCGGTCGGCGGGCAGCAGCGGCAAGCCGGGCGGCACCTCTACGCGCAGCTCGCTGCCGCGCTCGCGGGCTAGCTGGCCCACGGCCTCGGCGGCGTCCTGCACCACCTCGGCCACTACCAGGGGCGTGCGCTCCAGGCTCGCCTGCCCGCTCTCAAACTTCTCTAAATCAAGCACCAGGGAGATGAGACGGGTGAGGCGCTCGGCCTCACGGCCGATGGTGTGCTGGAAGTGCTGGCGCTCCTCCACTTCCAGGTCGGGGTTATCGGCCAAGATTTCAGCCAGCGCCCGAATGCTGGTAAGCGGCGTGCGCAGCTCGTGGGTCACGGTGTAGAGAAACTCGTCCTTTTGCATGTCCAGCACCTGCAGCTGGTCGTAGGCCTGGCGCAGCTCATCCGTAAGGCGCTGCAGCTGACGGCTTTGCTTTTGCAGCTGGCGGTTGGCTTCCAGTAGTTGCTGGCTTTCTTTGAGAATGCCCACCACGCTGTCGTAGCTGATTTGCTCGGCCCCCGCCACCGACGCTAGCACCATGCGGGCCGAAGCCGGCCCTAGCGTGCCGGCCAGCAGCTTTTCGGCATAAGTAAGCAGGCGCGGGTCGGCCGTTGGCAATGGCTGAGTGGCTGAATGGGTAAATGACTGGTTGGTATTTTCTGAGGCGGGCAACGCATCGGGGAAGCGCTCGGCGAAAGCGCGCAGGGCCTGGTTGGTGCGCTTTTTTCCTAGGAAGCCAAGCAGCAGTGCGCGCACGTCGGGCAGGGGCGTGCGGCCCTGCCAGCCGGCTATTTCCTCCGCCAGACTGCGGCGGCGAAAGACATCAACAAACACATCAGCCTGGCGCAGCTCCAGCGCCGTGGGCGGCCAGGCCAGCGACAAGCCTACGTAGAGCCCGATGTTGAAAAACCAGCTCCAGAACAACCCGTGCGATAAGTAATCAAGCCCTTCGAGGCCAAAGAGCGCGCCCGGCCGCAGCCAGGCTAGCCCCCCCACCCCGTCGCTCAGCATGCTCACCGGCAGGTGCCCTGGCCCCACCAGCGTGGGCACTACCAGCGTAAAAAACCACACGCCAAAGCCGGCCAGCAGCCCCAGCGTGGCCCCGCGCCGGGTGCCGCCCTTCCAGTAAAGCCCCCCGAGCACGGCGGGCAGAAACTGCGCTACCGCCGCAAACGACACTAGCCCGGTATTAACCAGCGGCAGCTGCCGGCCCACCCCGGCGTAGTAGCCGTAGGCCAGGGCCAGTACCAGCGCCACGGCCAGCCGCCGGCTCGTGAGGGCCACCCGGCCCAGGTAGGCAAACCAGCGCCGCTGGCCTTCGGGCCGGGCCGCCGGCACCCGCACCAGCAAGGGCATGAGCAGGTGGTTGCTCATCATCACGCTCAGGGCAATTGTTTCGACGATAATCATGCTGCTGGCCGCCGAGAGGCCCCCCAGATACGTGAGCAGGGCTAGCCACGAGTGCCCAGTGGCCAGCGGCAGCGCCAGCACAAAGGTGTCGGCATCGAAGCCCCGGCCGCCGAGTTTTAGCATCCCGCCAAAGGCTACCGGCAACACGAATACATTGATAACAAGCAAATAGAGCGGAAACAGCCACATCGCCTTGCGCAGGTGGTTTTCGTCCACATTCTCCACCACGGCCACCTGAAACTGGCGCGGCAGCAGCAGCACCGCCGACATGCTGAGCACGAGCAGCGTGAGCCATTCGGCCCCGCTGGTGCCGGTAGCTTTTAACGTAAAAAGCTGGCGCAATGCAGGCACCGCCGCGGCCTGGTCAAACACGTCGGCGAAGCCCCCAAACAGCCCGAACGTGACGAAGCCCCCTAGCAGCAGAAACGCCAGCAGCTTGACCAGGCTTTCGAGGGCCACGGCCAGTACTACCCCTTCGTGCCGCTCGGTGGCCTCTACCGAGCGCACCCCGAAGAGCATGGTAAACACCGCCAGCGTGCCCGCCGCAAACAGCGCCGCCCCGCTAGCCCCCGCTCCCTGGCTGCCACCGGTGAGAATGACAAACGAGCTGGCAATAGCCTTGATTTGCAGCGCGATGTAGGGCACTACCCCGAGCACGCACACGGCCGTCACGAGAGCCCCTAACGAGGCGCTCTTACCATAGCGGGCCGAGATAAAGTCGGCAATGGAGGTGAGCCGCTGCTGCCGGCACACCCGGATTATTTTGCGCAGCACCAGCCACCACGCTGGCGCCAGGAGCCCCGGCCCCAGGTAAATACCCACGAAGCTCAGCCCCTGGTGCGCGGCCCGGCCCACCGAGCCGTAGTAGGCCCAGGCGGTGCAGTACACGGCCATGCTCAGGGCATATACATACGGATTGGCCACCAGGCTTTTGCGCGCCGCCGAGCGCCGCTCGGCGGCGTAGGCAACGCCGAAAAGCAGGGCCAGGTAGCCAAACGAAAAGGCGATGACGAGCAGCTTATTCACCAGAGAATGTCCACCGCAAAGATTGCGGGGCAGAAAAAAGCGGACATGAAGTATAACGCACCAGGGCTAGGTGGCCTTGCGCACCAGCCAGCCGGTGAGGCCAATGAGCAGCAGCCAGGTCAGCAGCACGTAGAGGTACAGCACCGGCACGCCCGCCACCCGCCCGCCGTGGTCGAAGGCCCCTAGCAAAGGGTAAGTAAGCAGCAGCGTGAAGAGCCCGGCCACAAACAGCAGGCGCTGGCCTCGCTGCCGGGAGGTATCTGAAGGCGTGTTTTCGGGCATCATGGAAGGAAGGGGTTAGCCGCTCAACGTAACGCAAAAACCCGCCCGGCGGGCTGCCTGACGGGTTTTTGCTTAAAATTCAATCACTTAGCTAGCTATCCATCAGCTTCACGTTGCGGGTGTCTTTCATCAGCGCCGTGCCTACAAAGAAGCAGATAAGCGCAATCACCACCGGGTAAATGAGCCCTAGCAGGCTGCTGTGCTCCTTGGTAAAAGTACCAGCCGGCTGCTTTGCCGCCCACACGCCGATGGAGGTAGCGATGAGCGGCACGAAGCCCCCAAACACGCCATTGCCAATGTGATAGGGCACCGAGAGCGAGGTGTAGCGCACGCTGGTGGGGAAGAGCTCGACGAGGTAGGCGGCGATGGGGCCGTACACCATGGTCACAAACAGCACGAGGCAGAAGGTGAGCACCGTCATCATGAACACGTTGGGCGTGAGGGCTTTCATCACGGCGGGCACGGCCTTGCCGGCGGCATCCACGGTAGCGGGGGTGATTTCGGTGAGCGGCCCGGCGTAGGCCTTGATGCCGTAGAAGAGCGGAATGGTGAACAGCGCCCCGCAAATCATGCCCGTCATGATGATGCGCTTGCGGCCGATGCGGTCAGACAAAGAGCCAAAGTACACAAACAGCGGCGTGGCAAGCACCATCGCCACCACCAGCACGGTGCTCGAATCGACGATGTCGAGCTTAAGCGTGCTGTTCATAAACGAGTAAGCCTGAAACTGCGAGGTGTAGAAAATAACCCCCTGGCCCATCGTCACCCCAAACAGCGCAATCAGCACCAGGCGACGGTTGATGGGGTTCACGAACGAGTCGCGCAGGGGGCTCTTGCTCGTGGTGCCGGTAGCCTTGGCCTTGGCAAAAAGCGGCGACTCGTGCAGCTTTTTGCGGATGTAGTACGAGGCAATAACCAGCAGGCCCGAGAGCAGGAACGGAATGCGCCAGCCCCACTCTTTGAAAGCAGCCTCGCCCATCGTTTTGCGCGTGATAACAATTACCAGAATGCTGAGAATGAGGCCACCGGTAGCCGTAATCTGGATGAAGCTGGTGTAGTAGCCGCGCTTGGCATCGGGGGCATACTCGGCTACGTAGGTGGCCGCACCGCCATACTCGCCGCCCAGTGCTAGGCCCTGCAACAGGCGCAGCACTACCACAATGGCCGGCGCCGCAATGCCAATGGAGTCGTAGCTCGGAATGAGGCCCGTGATGAACGTGGCGCCGCCCATAATGAGCAGCGTTACCAGAAACGTGTACTTGCGCCCAATCATGTCGCCAAGCCGGCCGAAGAACATGGCCCCGAACGGCCGCACTACGAAGCCCGCACCAAACACCGCCAGTGCCCCGAGCAGGGTGTCCTCAATCTTGCCGGCCTGCCCAAACAGCACTGGCCCAATGATGGCCGCCAGCGAGCCAAAAATGTAGAAATCGTACCACTCGATAACCGTGCCCACCGACGAGGCCGTGATGACCTGCCAGATGGTTTTTGAATCGACTTGGTTGTTGTCGTGCGCCGCCGGCGCATCCACGGCCGCGCCGTAGGCGGTGGGGTTCAGGCTTTGTTCCATTAGGAAAGGGTGGGAAAAGATATTGCTGAATGAGTGGCGACTAGCCTATAAAAATACCTGCGTTTGCAGCGTTATTTCGGGGCGGTGGGTCACGTCGCCGGCCACGCCCACGCCGTTCACGGTGGTCATGTTAAAATCGGGGCGGGCGCGGTAGTTGAGCGTCACCTTGGCGTTGTGGCCATCGATGTAGAAGTTGAGGCCCGCATCGTAGATATTCACGCCCTGCACGTCGCCGGCGGCGTTGCGCAGGCCCTCGTAATTGCTGTGCAGGTAGGCCACGTAGGGCTGCAGGCGCACCTTGGGGCCTAGCGTGTTTTTGCCCATGAGGAAGCCGAGCTGGCCATATACGGTGCCGCCCGTGCCCGACTGCGGCACGGCGTTGCCGCGGTAGGCATTGGCCCCGTAGCCGGGGTTTTCGGCACCGACAAAGCGCACGTAGTTGGGCCCGAAGTCGTAGTTCCAGTACACGCCGTAGAAAGTAACGGCCGTGCGCTTGGCCGTATCGAGCGGCGTATCGTAGAATACATCGGCGCCGAAGAGCTTGATATCGTGCTTGGTAGTGGGCACGGCCGCATAGAGGTCACTGCCGCTGGTCAGGTTAGCCAGGTTCACCGTGCTGCTGCCTGAGCGCGAGAACATACCATTCTGGTTGTACATAAAGCCCGTCCCGATGCTCAGCACCTTTTTGGTGCCCAGGTACGTGCCCTGCGTGTAAGGCAGCAGGTTGGCCTCGGGCTCGAAAAAGTTGTAGCTGAAGTAGCCCTGGTACACGTGCCCGTCGTTTTGGGGGTTGTACTGCGCCACGTTAATGCCGGTATTGGTCGTGATGCCGTTAGTTGTAGAATTCACCCCTAGCCCCAGCGGGTTACCGGTTTGTACGCCGCCCGCCACGTAGGTTGTATTGGTAGGCAGGTTGGTCAGGAAGGGGTCGCTCATCGACAGCTTGTAATCAAACTTACCCACCCGGCCCTTGGCATACACGCCAATCCAGCGCGCAAACTGGTCGATGGCGTCGATAGTTGGGAAGTTGGTCAGCGGCACGTCCATCGTCATGATGCTCGTGGTGCTGGCGCTACTCATGCGCGAGATGCCGTTGTAGTAGTGCAGGCCCGCCCCCAGGTTGAGGTACTTATTGACCTTATACTCGGTCACGGCCTCGTGGATAAAAAGCTGTGGCTTCTTGCCATCGGTGGTGGCATTCACGCCGCCGCTCACGTTGTTCTGGTTGTTGATACCGAAGTGCGTGTAAATGAGAAAGCGCGGACTGAGCTGGGCCAGCAGCACCATGCGCGAGCGCCGGATGCCGAAGTCGAGCTGGTCGCTTTTAGGCTCGTTAGGCCCGCGTAGTGTGCCACTGTTGTTTTCGTTGTAGCGCATGTACACCTGCGTCCAGGCCATCAGGCGCACGTATTTTTGGCCATCGGGCGAGAGGTTGAATTTCATGCCTGCCCCGTAGGGCACTGGCTTGGTGGGGGCCGGTGGCGTGGGTGGCGGCGCCTGGGGCGCGGGCGGCGGGGCGGGCGAGCCAGGAGCCGGGGGGGCTACCTGCGCCTGGGCGGCGCCGGCCAGCAGCAAGCCACTTAGGGCCAGCGTGTAGCGGAAAGCATGCATATAAGAAACGTACTGGGTGGGAAGAGTATCGAACGAACTGCGCGCCGGCCGCCCCGGCCTCCGCTTGGGGCAGCTAAGTAGCACTACCAGGCAGCTATATGGTGTGCGCGTGCTATCGTTTTGCTAAAAGTCTATAGCTCTTAATTTTGGCCAAAAAAGCTATTTTCCTTTTACTAGCGCAGGCCGTCTTTACTGCCCGGCAGTGGCTCCAACGCACGACAATACCTTACTTATCACGCCTGTAGCATTTTATCCTAGTTTTATCACCGACTAGCCCTCATTTAGCAAAGCGCTATAGCTACTGAGCAAACCTATAGCAGTTTAGCGATAAAGCTCCTTGTTTATCGTTTGCGACCCTCTGAGGCAGTAAAAAGGGCAGCCTCCGTACGGAGGCTGCCCAGCTAACTTTCGAGGATAGAAGCCGTTGGCTACTCTACATAATCCAGGTCTTTGCCGAAGCTTTCGGGCAGCGTGCTCACGGCCCAAAAGGCCACAGCCAACGTCACAAGGCCTAGCACGGCCGCCCCGGATAGGCTGCCGCCCAGGTGCGCCTCAGCCCACCGGTAGGCTGGCACCAGCGCCACTACCGAGCCGCGGGCAAAGTTGGGGGCCGTGGTGGCCACCGTGGCCCGCAGGTTGGTGCCAAACTGCTCGGCCGCTACCGTCACAAACAAGGCCCAGAAGCCTACCGCTAGGCCCATCACGAAGCACATCCGGTAAAAGCTCTCCGGCGAGGCCCCGCGCATCGCAAACAGGTAAGCCAGCACCACGGCGGTGCATAGCACCAGAAACACTTGCAGCGCCCGCTTGCGGCTGCGCAGCAGCTGGCTCAGGCCGCCGCTCGCAAAATCACCAAATACCAGCCCGAAGTAGCACCAGAATACGGCGCGCCCTGCCTCCACCGGGCCAGTCAGCCCCAGCGCCCGCCCAAACTCGGGCGCGAACGTGATAAGGATACCCACCACAAACCACAACGGCACCCCGATAAGCAGACAGCGCAGGTAGCGCTTCAGCCGCGGCCCGTTGGTAAACAGGGCCAGGAAATTGCCCCGCGCGGCAGTGCTTTCCTGGGTGCGCCGAAACATGCCCGACTCAAACACGCTCACCCGCAACACCAGCAGCGCCAGCCCCAGCGCTCCGCCCACGCCGTAGGCCGAGCGCCAGCCAAACTGCTCGCCCACCCAGAACGCCAGCATGGCCCCGCTCACGCCCACGGTGGCTACCAGCATGGTGCCCATACCGCGCCGCTCGCGGGGCAGGCTCTCGCTCACCAGCGTAATGCCCGCGCCCAGCTCGCCGGCTAGCCCCACGCCGGCAATCAGCCGCAGCCAGGCATATTGCCCCATCGTATGCACGAAGGCGTTGGCCAGGTTGGCCAGCGAGTACAGCAAAATAGAGCCAAACAATACCGACAGCCGCCCGCGCTTGTCGCCCAGCACGCCCCACAAGATGCCGCCCAGCAGCATGCCACCCATCTGCACCTGCAGCAAAAATTCGCCCTCGGTTTTAACGTCGGTCACGCCCAGCGCTGTCAGGCTCTTGACCCGCACAATGCTAAACAGTATCAGGTCGTAGATGTCGACGAAGTAGCCCAGCGAGGCCACGATTACTACGGCGCTGAATAAGCCCACTGGGGGCCGCTCGGCCGCGGGCACGGAAGATTGGGAAGGATGCACAGATTAGGGAAAACGATTTTCTGGCCCTAAACATACTGACCAACGGCTACGCTAGCCAGCTCATAGCGCAATAGGCCCCTACCCCCTGCGCGGCGCTAGCCCGCCCGAAAGCGCTCCCAGCGTATCATCATGTACTTATCGCCCAGCTCGGTCACGACCAGGCCGGCGCTTTTCAGGTTTTCCGGCTTTTGAAAGAACTCGGCTAGCTCCTTCTGATTGAGAATCTTATACGTGGGGTGGTAGTCGGTCTGGCGTGGGGCTTTCACGCCGTATTTCTTCACCCAGTTCATCACGCTCACGTGGCTGACCCCTAGCAGGCGCTCGATTTCGCGGTAGCTCACGCCTTCGATATAGAGCTGCAGGGCCTTCACCACGTAGTACGGGTTCACCTCGCGCCCCACCTTGGCCACGGTGTAGTGGTAGCCGCAGCTTTTGCAGCGAAAGCGCTGACGCTCATTGATTACCCCGCTCTTCGTGGCTTCTTTGGAATCGCATTTGGGGCAAACGGGCGCGGTCATAATAAATGGCCCGGGCACTGAGTCTTGCCGAGCCGGGGCTAGCGGCAAATGTATAGGAATTTAGCAAAAAGCTACTCCCTGCTCCTCCTCTTCTGCCTAGCGCTAGCCCGCAGCACGGCCGTAGCTTTGATTCGCCAACCCACCCCTAGCCCATGCCCACTCCTCCTACCCGCCCTATTGCACCGGCCGACTTATCGCCGGCCGATTTTTATCAATACCTCATTGGCGCAGTGGCGCCGCGGCCGATAGCCTTCGCCAGCACTATGTCGGCCGGGGGCGAAGTGAATCTGAGTCCGTTCAGCTTCTTCAACGTGATGAGCATGAGCCCGCCTATCCTCGTGTTTTCAGTTACCAGCCGCGGGCGCGACAACTCCCATAAGGATACGCTGCAGAACGTGCGCGCTGTGCCCGAAGTCGTTATCAATCTCTGCGATTACCCCCTAGTGGAGCAGCTTTCGCTGGCCAGCGCGGAGTACCCTGCCGGGGTCAATGAGTTTACCAAAGCGGGCCTCACCGAAGTACCGTCGGACAAAGTGCGACCGCCGCGCGTGGCCGAGTGCCCGGTAGCCTTTGAGTGTGTGGTAGGGCAGGTTATGGCGCTCGGCGATGGGCCGGGCCACGGCAACCTGGTAGTGTGCCGCGTGGTGCAGGCCCACGTGCGCGAGGCCATTTTGCTGGATGGCCGGCCCGGCATCGACCCGCTGAAGTACGAGGCTGTGTCGCGCCTGGGTGGCGACTGGTACAGCCGCCTGCGCCCCGAAAACCTCTTTACCGTGGGCCGCCCCAACCGCCACCTGGGCATCGGCTTCGACGAGCTGCCCACGCACATTCGCCACAGCGACCTGCTCACCGGCAACCACCTTGCCCGGCTGGCCAATACCGAGCGCGCCGCCCTGCCCAGCCCGGCCCAGATTGAGGAAATCAAAGCCGAGCCAATGGTGGCCTATCTGCTTAATAAGCACCGCAACGATGCCGCCGAGCAGCAAAAGCAGCTTACGCTGCTAGCCCGCCAGTGGCTGGAAGAAGGGCGCGTAGCCGAGGCGTGGCGGGTGCTGCTGGTGGGCTAGCATTTTCAAATCATGTGCCCTACCTGCTCGCTCACTCCTATCTACAGCTTTGCATCAGCTGCCAGCTTTGAGGCCTTCGATGCAGCATTAACGCAGCAACTGGCCAGCCGGCAGCTAAAAGTTGTACCTACACCTGCTTTACCTCACCTATCTGCCGCTTTTCAGTGCAGCAACTGCCTAGCTATATGGGTTCTAGCGGCCCCCGATAATGCCTGGCGAGGCTTCTTTTTACCGCAAGCCGAGGCTGCTCGCTATTTGCGGGCAATGCAAAGCGCCACCACTACCCGCCAGCTAGGCTGCTTGGTAACGGTGGCGCTTGCATTGCTGCTGATTATCTGGCGCAGCCTTTCCTGAACCTATTTGCTTAGGGCCTAATTCCGCACCGCAATCAGCAGCCCGAGCTCCTTGTAGCGCATGTTGAATTTCTTGGCAATGGCGGCATTTGTGAGCGAGCCTTTGTAGATGTACACGCCCGAGCGGAAATGCTCGTTCGTGAACAGCGCCTCGTTGATGCCGCCCTGTTGGCTGATATCCTGCAGAATGGGCGTAAAGATGTTGCTGAGCGCATTGGTGGCCGTGCGCGGCACGCGCGAGGCAATGTTGGGCACGCAGTAGTGCACCACATCATACTTGCGAAAAACGGGCTTGCTGTGCGTAGTCAGCTCGCTGGTTTCGAAGCAGCCACCCTGGTCGATGCTGATATCAATGATGATGGAGCCCGCCGACATGCTGGCCACCATCTGCTCGGGCACCATAAACGGGATGCGGCCCTCTTCCACAGCTAGGGCCCCAATAACCACGTCGGCCCGCCGAATCTGCTGGCTCAGGGCAAAGGTATCGAGGGTGCTGGTGTAGAGCTGCGCGCCCAAGTTGTGCTTAAGCCGTCGCAGCTTATACAGCTGATTGTCAAATACTTTAACCTCCGCCCCTAGTCCAATAGCTGCGCGGGCGGCGTACTCGGCCACCGTGCCCGCCCCCAGAATAACCACCTGCGACGGCGGCACGCCCGTGATACCGCCCAGAATAATGCCCTTGCCCTCGTTGGAGCGGGCCAGGTACTCGGCCGCCACCAGCATCACCGTCGAGCCCGCGATTTCGCTCATGGCGCGCACTACCGGGCGGGCGCCGCTAGGGTCCTTTATCAGCTCAAAGCCGATGGCATTCACTTTTTTGCGCGCCAGGGCATTGATAAACTCGGGCGTCATGGTGCCCATTTGCAGGGCCGAGATGAGCGTTTGGCCGGGGCGCATGAGCTCGATTTCATCCATCACGGGCGGAGCCACTTTCAGGATAATGTCGGCCTTGTACACCTCCTCGGTAGAGTAGGCAATGGTGGCCCCGGCCTCGGAGTAGTCGTGGTCGGAGTACTTGCTGGGCTCGCCGGCGCCGCTCTCCATCAGCACTTCGTGGCCTTCCGTCACGAGGTGAAGCACGGCTTCGGGCGTGAGGCCCAGCCGGTTTTCCTGCAAGGATGTCTCCTTGGGCAGACCGATGAAAAGCTTGCGCTTGCGCGTTTCCACGGCCAGCATCGACTCCTGGGTGAAGTAGGCGCGGCTCGTAGCCAGCGCGCCAAAGCCGGAGGGTAGCTGTTCGGCCATAACTTTTTTCAGAGAACAGAGGACAGTGAATAGCGAGCAGTTAGTCTGCGCACTGGCTACTGTTTACTGCTCATTATTCACTAGTAATTGATAATTGTCTTGATTCTGGGCCGGTTACGGTCAGCTCCACCAGCAGTCGCTGCGGGGGTAGCAGGCTGGCCACGCGGCTAGGCCATTCTACCAGGCAAAGATACCCCGAATCGAAGTACTCGGCCGCACCCAGGCGGGCAGCTTCTTCTTCGGAATCAACCCGGTAAAAGTCGAAGTGATAAATGGGCTGCCCGCGGCCGTCGCGGTACTCATTGACCAGGGCGAAGGTGGGGCTGCTCACGTCGTCTTCGACCCCTAGCGCGGCGCATAGGGCCCGGATGAGCGTGGTTTTGCCCGCGCCCATCTCGCCCTCAAAAGCTACTACGCTGCGGCCCGATTCGGCGATGGCGGCGGCGAGCTGCTGGGCAGCCATGGGCACGGCTGCTAGGGCCGGAATTTCGAGGGTACTAGGTGTCACGTTTAGCTAGGTTGTAAAGCGGGTGCGTTATCCTGTCAAGGTTGTAAGGCCAGCCCCGTGCGGCCCCGATAGTTAGTGCATGCGGTCGTCGCGCACGGGCAGGTTAACCACGATTTCGCCCTCAATTTTGAGTAATTCCTGCAAACGAGCATCGACCTCGGCGGGGTTGCAGTATTCCTTGGCCAGGTCGACGTAGCTCACAAAGTGGCCGGCTTCGCTGGCCATCAGCTCGTAGTAAAACTGGCTGAGCTCGGGGTCGCGGTCTTGCAGGTGCAGCCACAGCAGCTTGAAGCGCTCGCAGCTGCGTGCCTCGATAAGCGACGACACCAGCAGCTGGTCCATGAGCTGGCGCTCGCGCGGGCCGCCCTTGCGCACGTGGGCCATCAGCTGCACCACGTACTCGTCGCGCCGGGGGCGGCCTAGCGGCAGGTTGCGCTTGCGCAGCTCTTTCACCACGCGGTCAAAGTGCTCCCACTCTTCGGCTACGAGGGCGGTGAGCTCGTCTACCAGCCGCTCTTTTTCGGGGTAGTGCACGATGAGCGAGATGCCGGTGCTGGCCGCCTTTTGCTCGCAGTAGGCGTGGTCGACGAGGATTTCCTCCAGGTTTTTGCTGGCTAGGTCAACCCAGCGCGGGTCGGAATTGAGCTTGAGCTTGAGGATGGTTTTTTCTTTCATAAGGCTGGAAGCTGCTTGCTGCTTATTGGTTTATCAATTACCGAACAAGCAGCAAGCACCCATTAGCTGAAGAACCGCCACCGCACGCCAAACAAGAAGCGGCGCGGGTAGCCGGTGAAGTAAGGAGTGGTGAAGTAGCCATCGCTGTAGAGCCCCTGGTTGAGGTAGGCCACTTTCAGGAAGATAGAAGCCGAGCTGATGTCGGCGGCCACGAAGGCGTTGGCCACGGCGTAGGCGCCAATGGTGAAGTCGTTTTGCACGTAAAACTGCTGCGTGCCAGGCGCGTAGCCGTAGCCCCGAAACCGCGACTGGTAGTAGAGCTCGCCCCCCACTTGCGCAAACAGCGCGTGCCCAAACACCCGCCGCTGGTAATACACCCGCGACTCGGTAACGAGCGCCGGAATGCGCAGCCCCGCCCCATCGCCGCCCTGCGTGTAAGTGGCCTGGTTGTCGAAAAACACATTGCCGAGCCGCACCCGGTGTCGGGCATAGCCAATGAGCAGCTGCTTGCTATCGCCCACGTCGGTCGAGAGCTGCTGCGGCACTCCATTTTCATTATAAAACACCAGGCCCGAGAGGCGCGCCACCGCGGCGCTGAGCTCGATGGAGTGCTCGGCCAGGAAGGGCAGCGGCTGGCGCAGGCGCACGGTGAGCTGCTGGGTGTTGGTGTTGCTGAAGGTACTGGCCCAGCCATCCACCTTACCCCGGATATTGTCCCAGAAGTAATTATTGCCGACAAATACGCGCTGCGTGAGCGTGGGCGAGTACGAGTTGAGCAGCAGCTCGGCCGAGAGCGGGCCAGTGCGAATACGCCCGCGCAGCCAGTACTCGGCGCCCGCGCCCGGCACTTTGGGCACCAGGCTGTTATCGAAGGGCAAATATTCGCCCGCCACCTCCACGGCGTAGATGCTGCGGTAGTTGAACGAGGCCGTGCCGCCCACGAATAGCTGCCCGAAATAGAAGGGCGCCACAATGGTATCGGCCGGGGCGGTGCCCACGGTTTGGAGGCGCAGCCCGACGCCCGAGCGGCCTAGCGGCGTGGTGCGCTGCGAAAGCCAGGCATTGCGGTAGCGGGCATACAGGTTGTACTCAATACGGTCGGTGCGCCCGAGCAGGCCTAGCGTGTTCTCGATTTGGCGGAAGGTGGCGCGGTCGTCGGTAGTCACGATGTTGCGGTAGGTGCCGCGGCCAGTACCCTGGGTAGGGTCGACGGAGGGGTAAAACAGCAGGTTGCCACTGCCATCGCGCGGCAAAGCGTTGTCGGTGTAGCTGTTGTACTGGCGCCGCAGGTCGAGCACGTGGTAGGCCGTGAAGCCCCGGCGCGCCAGCCGGTAGCTCTGAAACACATGCACCTGGTCGCGGTCGTCGATGCTAAGCGCTGGCGCCAGGTAAATCCGCTCCAGGTCGTATTTGAATAAGCTGTTGTCGCCTTTCAAGGCACTTACCTGCTCGGTGCCTGTGGGCCAGATGCCCCCTAGCTCGCGGGTGCGCTGGCGGCTGGCCGAGTAGTTGGCCAGCAGGTGGTAGCGGCCGTCTTCGGTCTGGTAGCGGCCGTAGAGAGTAAAGTTATTGTGCTCGACCTGCCACTGCGAAGTGTTTACGGCCAGCACTTGGTTACCGGCAATACGCTCGTAATCGACACCGATACTAAAATTTTTCTTCAGCGAGCGCGAATAATTAATTTCAAATACCTGCTCGCCCCGGGTGCCCTGCACGTAGCGAAAAAACGAGTAGGGCGAGCGGCTGTCGTAGTACGGCACCTCGCTGGCATCGCGCACGTTGCGGTCAAAGGCATTGCGCCCGAAACGGGCCCCTAGCTGGTAGTTGGGCTGATACAGCAGCGGGCGCGAGGCCGAGCCCAGCACCCCCAGGTCTTGCTGAAACGTGGTGTCGTGGGCCCAGAAGCGCGCCTGCGGCCAGCGCGTGAGCGAGGTGTCGATGGGCGTGCCGCCGGCCGAGTCGCGCAGCAGCTCGGCCTCGTAAATGACGCGGGTCGTCTTGGGGCCATAGAGCACCTTGGTCGAGTCGTCGACAATCTGAGCCCTGGCGGCCAGCGGGCTGCCCAAGGCTAGTGTCAGCAGCAAAAAGAGCCAGCGACCGGCCGCATTTTTAAAAGAAACCATGCAACAAAAAACGCTCAACATAAACAGACTGGGTGCGCCCAGCGCCGCAGCTAAAGGTACTAGCGCGCGGCCGGCTGCGTAGCTTGGGCTACGAGGCCAGCCAGCCGCGCGGCGCCCTCGCCCAGCAACGCCACCCGCACCGGAATGGTATACACGTAGCTGGCCAGGGCTTGCCGCGACCCCGCCCACAAAGCAGGGCTAGCGAGGCGCGTCGCATCCTTTTCGGTGGTAAAAATAGGCCAGCCTGGCTGCCAGTGCCGCCGCAGGGCTTCCAGGTCTTCGGGTTGGAAAGTGTGGTGGTCGGGCAGCTGCTGGTGATGCACAATGCTATAGCCCTGGCTTTTGAGGTAGTCGCGCAGCGGCCCGGGCTGGGCAATGCCCGTGAGCAAAAGCGCAGGGCCAGCGGTGGCCGGCGGCCCTGGCACGTTCTCTAATTCAAGGCCTAGCGCGGCCAGCAGCGGCTGGGGGGCCCCGTAGGTGTAAGCCGAAAACAACACCGGCACGCCGGGCCGGGCGTAGCGCTGCACCTGCGCTGCGGCTGCCGCCTGCGCAGAGGCCGACAGGCCAGGCGGGCACTTCGTTAGAATAACTACATCGGCGCGGGCAGCTTCGGCACGGCTTTCGCGCAGGCGGCCGGCGGGCAGCACAAAGTCGGTGTAGAAGGGCCTGGCCAGCTCGGTGAGCAGGATGTTGAGCGTGGGCCGCACGCGCCGGTGCTGGTAGGCATCGTCGAGCACTACGCACGTGAGGCTTGGGTGGTGTTGGCGTAGCAAATTGAGGCCTAGCTGGCGGTTTTCGGCCACGGCAATGGGCACTCGTTGCGCGCTAAACTCCTGGTAATACTGCCATGGCTCATCACCTACCGTAGCGGCCGAGTCGGCGGCAGTGGCTAGCCTGGGGCCTTTGGATTGGCGGCCGTAGCCCCGGCTCAGGATGGCCGGGTGCTGGCCCTGGCGCAGCAGCTCTTCGACCAGCCAGGCCACGTGGGGCGTTTTGCCGGTGCCACCCACCCGCAGGTTGCCCACCCCCAGCAGCGGCACCCAGCCGGGCGCCGAGCGCTTCCAGCTGTGGTCGTAAAGCCAGTTGCGCACCGCCAGCACGGCAGCGTAGAGCCAGGAAAACGGGAGCAGCAGCCAGGCCGGCCAGGGAGGAAGCATAGGGCAAAGGTCGGGCTGCTAGCCGACCTTTGCCCTATGCCTGACTTTCCCGCTCGCCTGCTCCAGCTGCTTTCCACGTTCCCGCTGCCCGCCGCGCCGCTGCCGGGCGGCGTGGAGGTGCGCAACTCGTACCACGACCCGGCCGTGCGCACTATTCTGCAAGCGTTCGCGCACAAGTTTTACGCCACTGATGCCCCGCGCGTGGGCATTTTCGGCATCAACCCCGGGCGCTTCGGCGGCGGGCGCACCGGCGTGGCTTTTACCGACCCGGTGGCCCTAGCCAGCTGCGGCATTGCCCACACGCTGCCGCGCCAGCGCCGCGAGCTGTCGAGCGAGTTCGTGTATCAATTCATTGAGGCGCTCGGTGGACCCGGCGAGTTTTACCAGCATTTTTTCCTTAGCTCCATCTATCCGCTGGAGTTGACTCGTGAAGGTAAAAATTATAACTATTACGATGCGCCCGCGCTCACCAAAGCGCTGTGGCCCGACATGCGGCTATCGCTAACCGAGCAAACGAACCGGCTGAAGCTACGGCGCGATGTGGCCGTGAGCCTGGGCCGCCGCAATGGCGAATTTCTTCATAAATTGAATGAAGAGCTTGGTTTATTTAGCCGTATCGAAATTTTAGACCACCCACGCTTTCTCATGCAATACCGACGCAAAAGCCTGGCCGAAAACGTAGCTCGCTATGTGGAAGTGTTAGGGGGACTAGTAGATTAAATTTGTACAAAATTTGGATTAAGCCCCTCGCCTGGCGTAACCTTGCTGCCACCTCCGCTCTGCTTGCTATTTTATTGACTATTATTGCTATGGCTACTATCCAAGAATTATCGCGCCTGCTTGAGTCCGCCGCTCCCCTGGCCTACCAGGAAAGCTACGATAATGCCGGCCTGCAGTGTGGGCTGCCCGAAACGGAAATTACTGGTGTGCTCATCGCGCTCGACTGCACGCCCGCCGTAGTGGCCGAGGCTAGCCAGCGCGGCTGCAACGTAGTCGTGTGTCACCACCCGGTTATTTTTCGCCCGCTCAAGCGCCTCACGGGCAAAGGCCTGGTTGAGCAAACCATTATGGCTGCCCTTAAGGCTGACGTAGCCATCTACGCCGCGCACACCAACCTCGATAATGTGCGCCAGGGCGTCAATGCCAAGCTGGCCGAAAAGCTGGGCCTGGTCAATACCCGCATCCTGGCTCCGCAAAGCGGCACGCTAGCCCGCCTCAGCACCTACGTGCCTGACGAGCCCACGCCCGACGGCCAGCAGCTGGCCGACAAGGTGCTAGCCGCGCTCTATGCGGCCGGGGCAGGCCAGGTAGGCAACTACCGCGAATGCAGCTTTCAGACGCCGGGCCTGGGCACCTTCACACCGGGGGCCGGAGCCCAGCCCACCATCGGCCGCGAAAATCAGCCCACGGCCGTGGCCGAAACCAAGCTTGAAGTACTGCTGCCGCTGCATCGCCAGGCAGGCGTGCTAGCCGCCCTGCGCCAGGCGCACCCCTACGAAGAGGTTGCTTACGAATTGGTTAAGCTCGAAAATCAGCACCAAGACGTAGGCGCGGGCCTGGTAGGCGAGCTGCCCGAGGCGATAAGCCCGGCAGCGTTTCGCCAGCTGCTGAAAGCCGAGCTAGGGGTACCGGTAGTGAAGTATACGGCATTTGAAAAAGACATCAAAAAAGTGGCGCTGTGCGGTGGCGCGGGCAGCTTTCTGACCGGCGCCGCCCTGGCAGCCGAGGCCGACGCCTATGTGACCGGCGACGTGAAATACCACGAGTTCTTTGCGCCCGAGGGACGGCTGATGCTCTGCGACGTGGGGCACTTTGAGAGCGAACAGTTTACCGGCGAGATTTTCCGCGATTTGCTGCTGGCCCGCTTCGGTCGTACTTTTGCGGTCTTATTCGCTGAAACCCCCACGAATCCCGTTCAGTATGACTGCTAATTCTGCCGCCGTGGCAAATCCGGCCGACGCGCCTATTTCCGCCAAGCTCGAAGCTTTGCTCAACCTGCAACGCATTGATTCGCAGCTGGATGAAATTCGTCGCGTGCGCGGTGACCTTCCCGAGGAAGTGCGCGACCTCGAAGACGAAATTGCCGGCTACGAAGCCCGCGTAAAGCGCTTCGACGAAGAAATCAGCGGCCTGCAAGACCAAATCAAGCAGCGCAAAGCCGCTACCAAAGAGGCTGAAGGCCTCATTAAGCGCTACGAAGAGCAGCAAACCAACGTGCGCAACAACCGTGAGTACGAGGCCATTGCCAAAGAAGTAGA
Source organism: Hymenobacter sp. BT559 (assembly GCF_017571525.1). Lineage (GTDB taxonomy): Bacteria > Bacteroidota > Bacteroidia > Cytophagales > Hymenobacteraceae > Hymenobacter > Hymenobacter ginsengisoli. The sequence continues at coordinate 335,693 of NZ_JAGETY010000003.1, forward strand.
GCTGCAGCGCCTCGAAATTCAGATTTCGGACAAGAAAATCAAAGAGGCCCAGTACCTCATCGACCAGCGCAACACCGAGGCCAACGTGACTCGTCAGCGCCTCGACGAGCGCCGCAAGGACCTCGATACCAAGAAAAGCGAGCTCGACACTATCGTGGCCGAGAACGAAGCCGAAGAAAAGCAGCTCATGACTGAGCGCGAAACCGCCGTGCAGCCCGTAGAAGACCGCCTGCTGACGGCCTACGACCGCATCCGGGGCAATATGCGCAACCGCCTGGCGGTAGTGCTGGTGCGCCGCGACGCCTGTGGTGGCTGCTTCAACACGGTGCCCCCGCAGCGCCAGGCCGACATTATCTCGCACAAGAAAATTATCGTGTGCGAGCACTGTGGCCGCATTCTGGCCGACGTAGAAGGCAAGCAGTCGGCTAACTAGTAGCCATCTTCATCTTTGCACTAAAAGGAACGGCCCCGGTCGTTCCTTTTTTGTTGAGGCTAGCATATGTTACTCACCGCTCTAGGTCGCTCAAGACTTCGCTGCCGTACCCAGCTAGCCTTAGCTGCGGTAGCGCTGTTTTGCGCGAGCTTCAGCGGGGGCGCTCCGCAGGCCTATTCACGGCAGGCCCCCGAGGCTAGCCCTGCCGCTAGCCTTGCCCTAGCGCCAGACGCCCTCTCGCCCACCGCCCGCCGCGCCTACACCGAGCTACTGAAGCTGAAAGCCGGCACCTGCCGCCAACTGCTGGCTACGGAGCCACCCAGGGCGCCCGGCACCCTGCTGGTAGCCGACTGCGCCGATTTTCTGGAGCTGCTTGTCAGCCTCGATGCCAGCCGCTACGAAACCACGATAGCCGCGCAGGATGCCCGGCTTAGTGCCCTCGAAAAGACACCAGCCAGCGCGCTGCGCGACTACGCGCGGGCCGAAATCAGGCTGCACCAGGCAGCGGCCCAGCTGGCCTTTCACCACGAGGTGCGCGGCGCCTGGAACCTGCGCCAGGCCATGCTGCTGACCCAAGCCGTGGCGGAGCGGTACCCAGCCTTTGCGCCAGCACGCAAAACCCTGGGCTTGTGCCAGTTCGGTGTTGGCTCACTTCCCGAAGGCTACCACTGGCTGCTGCGCCTGCTAGGCCTGCGCGGCAGCATCGACGAAGGCCTGGCCAACCTGAGCCGAGCAGCAGCCCAGCCCCACGACTTCCAGCCTGAAAGCCAGATTCTGCTAGCCCTCGTGCGCGAGTCATACTATAAAAAAGGCGATGAAAGCCTGGTCGTGGCCGGCCGCCTGGCCCACGAGCAGCCCGACAACCTTTTATATAACTATCTACTAGTAAGCCTGAATAAGCGCCAGCACCACGGTGAGGAGGCGCTGGCAGCTTATCGCGTCCGGCCCACCGGTCCGGCTTATTTGCCGCTGGCATTTCTGCATCACCTGGCCGCCGACCTACTATTGTACCGGGGCGACTATGCTGCTTCTACCGCCGAGAACCAGCAGTTTTTGCGCGAGTTTCGGGGCGACTATTACCGCAAGGATGCCGCGTTTAAGCTCTACTTAGCGGCTTGGCTAGGGGGTGCGCCGGCCGCCACTGCCGAGCGCTACCGCCAGCAAATCAATCTGGCCGGCCCGCTTACTATTGAGGAGGATATTTATGCCCAGCGCTTTTACCACGATGCGCAACTCCTCAACCCTACCCTCACTCGCGCCCGGCTGCTTACCGATGGTGGCTACTACGCGCAGGCTTTGAGCCAGTTGCAGAAATTTCAACCGACGCCGGCCACGCCCATGCGCGACCGCCTCGAAGCGCCCTACCGGCGGGCCCGCGTGTGGCAGGGCCTGGCGCACCTCGACTCGGCCCAGGCCGACTACCTGCGCACCGTGCGCCTGTCGGCCGCGCTCGGCGACCCACCCTACTACTTTGCCCCCCAGGCGGCGTTGCAGCTCGGCTACCTGGCCCAGGCGGCGGGCCAGCGCGCGGCGGCCAAAAGCTACTTTCTGCGGGCCATGCGCTACGAGAAGCACGAGTATAAAAACAGCACCGACCAGAAAGCCAAAGTGGCCCTGCGCGGGCTGTGACCCTGACTGTATGCTAACCCTTGCCCTAGCCGACCTGCCCGCTGACTTTCGAGCCCGCGCCTTGCAGTGGGCGGCGCAGTTTGCGCACTGCGCTTATTATGAGCACAATGGCTTGCAAGCTTCGGCGGCCAGCACCTTTAGCCGGCTGCTGGCCGTGGCTGCCACCCCAACGGCCACCAGTTCACTGCCGGACTTACCGGCTTACCTGGCTAGCCCGGCAGCACTGCCGCACTGCGGCTTCGTGACCTACGATGTCAAAAACGAGATAGAAGCACTCAGCAGCCACAATTTTTCGGGCCTCGACTGGCCGCTGCTGCATTTTTTTCAGCCCGAAACCTGCCTGCGCTGGCACACCGATACACTAACTATTGAGGGGCAGACAGCGGGCGTACTGGCCGCGATTCTGGCTACGGAAGTGGCTAGCCCCTCCCCGGCCACTGTACCGCCTTTGCGCGCCCGCATGCCCCGCGCGGCTTATTTGCAAGCCGTTGAAAACGTGCGCGAGGACATTCTCAATGGCGAGGTCTATGAGCTGAATCTGTGCCAGGAGTTCTATGCCGAAGCTGTAAAGCTCGACCCGGTTGCTACTTTCTGGCGGCTGAATGAAACCTCGCCGGCACCCTACGCGGGCTTTTTACGCCACCACGACCACTACCTACTGTGCGCCTCGCCCGAGTCATTTATCCGGAAAGAGCAGCATACTATCACCTCGCAGCCCATCAAAGGCACCCGGCGGCGCGGTACTACCCCGGCCGACGACGAGCAGCAGCGGCTAGCCCTGCTGCACGACGAAAAGGAGCGCGCCGAAAACCTGATGATAGTGGACCTAGTGCGCAACGACCTGGCCCGCGTGGCGCGCACCGGCACCGTGCGCGTGCCCGAGCTGTTTGGCACCTACGGCTTTCAGCACGTTTGGCAATTAATTTCGACCGTTTCGGCCGAGCTTCGCCCCAATGTGGGGCTAGCCAATATCCTGCGCGCTGCTTTCCCAATGGGCTCGATGACGGGCGCCCCCAAAATCAGGGCCATGCAGCTCATCGAGCACTACGAAGCCAGCCGGCGCGGCCTCTATAGCGGCAGCCTGGGCTACGTGCTGCCGGGCGGCGACTTTGCTTTTAACGTCGTAATTCGCAGCCTGCAATACCGCGCCGATACGGGCTATCTGAGCTTGCAGGTGGGCTCGGCTATCACTTACGACTCGGTGCCCGAGCAGGAGTACCAGGAGTGTCTGCTCAAGGCCCAGGGGGTGCTCGAAGCGCTACGCACGGTTATCACAGCGTAATAAGCTGCGGTAGCTGTGCGATTCAGGTAGCTGCTGAGTTGGGCCGACGGGTTTCTGCTTTTCAGCCATTTGGGCGCTAGGCTTGCTAAAAACGAGCTTACGTAATTGTCTGACCGATGACCGGTCAGACGACTTAGAGCTATCTCACCGGTTTGAAAAGCAACTAATAGGATACTATTCCCACTCATTGGGTAGTGCGCCCTGCTAATTAAATCTGCCATTCTGTCATTTGAAGGGCGTATTTCGTATCTTTGTTACTTGCCGCGCACCCGGCTTAGGTGCCTGCCTGCTATGTCTCAACCGCTCATTACGTTAGATTTTCTTGATAAAGCGCCCGCTGCCGAGGCGCTGGCGCTGCCCACCGATGTGCGCGTAAGCGCCGCTACCCGCACCGGCGGCGCCCGCAAGCTCTACATCGAGAGCTACGGCTGCCAGATGAATTTTTCGGATTCCGAAATCGTGTCCAGCATCCTGGCCGACGAAGGGTTTGATACCACTGAGGACGTAGCCACGGCCGACTTGGTGCTGCTCAACACCTGCTCTATCCGCGAGAAGGCTGAGCAGACGGTGCGCATGCGCCTTAAGCAGATTAATTCGCACAAGAAGCGCAAGCCCGGCATGCTGGTCGGCGTGCTTGGCTGCATGGCCGAGCGCCTGAAAAGCAAGTTCTTGGAAGAAGAGAAAATTGTGGACCTCGTGGTAGGCCCCGATGCCTACCGCGACTTGCCCCAGCTTATCAGCCAGGTCGATGGCGGCCAAAAGGCCGTGAACGTGCTGCTGAGCCGCGAGGAAACCTACGCCGACATTACGCCGGTGCGCCTGAACTCGAACGGCATCACGGCCTTCATCAGCATCATGCGCGGCTGCGACAACATGTGCTCGTTTTGCGTGGTGCCTTTCACCCGCGGCCGCGAGCGCAGCCGCGACGCGCACAGCATCGTGCAGGAAGCGCGCGACCTCGTGGCCGCTGGCTACAAAGAAGTTACGCTGCTAGGCCAGAACGTAGACTCGTACAAGTGGGCTAGCGAAGACGGCACCGAGCGCGTCAATTTCGCGCAGCTGCTGGAGCGCGTGGCCCTCGTGAGCCCCGCCCTACGCGTGCGCTTCTCAACCTCGCACCCCAAGGACATCACCGATGAGGTGCTGCACACAATGGCGCGCCACGACAACATCTGCAAGTACATCCACCTGCCGGCCCAGAGCGGCAACTCGCGGGTGCTGGAGCTAATGAACCGCACCTACGACCGGCCCTGGTACGAGGAGCGCGTGCGGGCTATCCGCCGCATTTTGGGCGAGAACTGTGCCATCTCGACCGATATGATTGCGGGCTTTTGCTCCGAAACCGAGGAAGAGCACCAGGATAGCCTGAGCCTGCTCGACTTCGCGCAGTACGACATGGGCTACAACTTCTTCTATTCGGAGCGCCCCGGCACCCTGGCCGCCCGCAAGCTCGAAGACGATATTCCGCTGGAAACCAAGAAGCGCCGCTTGCAGGAAATCATCGACCGCCAGCAGCTGCACGCCCGTGCCCGCTACGCCCGCATGGTAGGCAAGGTGCACCAGGTGCTGGTAGAAGGCCCTAGCAAGCGCTCGGCTGACCACCTGAGCGGCCGCAACAGCCAGAACCAAGTGGTGATTTTCCCAAAGCAGAACTTCCAAAAAGGCGACTATGTGCAGGTGCTGGCCACCAGCACCACCGGCGCGGCGCTGCTGGGTGAAGCGGTTTAAAACTAGTTTTTGGTTGGTTGTTTTTAGTTTTTGGCCCTTCTTGCTAATGGATACTATAGGTAAACCGCCCCCTGCGACTACCGCCACGGCACAGCAGAACTACAAAGACTTGCGCGTGTGGCAACACAGCCGCCAACTAGTTAAGCTGATTTACTTGCTCACGAAAGACTTTCCCGCAGAGGAAAAATTTGGCTTGACAAGCCAGATGCGCCGGGCAGCCATCGCAGTTCCGTCGAATGTGGCGGAAGGCAGCATCCGCGCGATACCATTCAGTTTTTAGTAATAGCCCGCGGGTCGCTCTACGAATTAGAAACGCAGGGCTATCTAGCCTTCGACTTAGCTTTTCTTACATCTGAACAACTCTCGCAGCTAGAGACTTCTATAGCGGCCTGCATTCAATTGGTACAGGGTTTTATCCGCTATTATCGCTCATTAGGTTAAGGTTCTTTGGTCTTACCCCGACCAACAACCAACAACCAACAACCAACAACCAAGAGTTGACCAACCAAGAAATCCAATCCATTAAGCAGCGCTTTGGCATCATTGGCAACGCGCCGGCGCTGAACTACGCCATTCAGGTGGCTAGCCAGGTGGCACCCACCGACATGACCGTGCTTATCACCGGCGAAAGCGGGTCGGGCAAGGAGTCGTTTTCCAAGATTATCCACGCCCTGTCGCCCCGCAAGCACGGGCAGTTCATTGCCATCAACTGCGGCGCTATCCCGGAAGGCACCATCGACTCGGAGCTGTTCGGCCACGAGAAGGGCGCCTTTACGGGGGCCAACGAGGCGCGCAAGGGCTACTTTGAGGTAACTGACGGCGGCACCATCTTCCTCGATGAGATTGCCGAGATGCCCCTCGGTACCCAGGCCCGCCTGCTGCGCGTGCTCGAAAACGGCGAGTTTATCCGCGTCGGCTCCAGCAAGGTGCAGAAAACTGATGTGCGCGTAGTGGCTGCTACCAACGTGAAGCTGCTCGACCGCGTGCAGGCCGGCAAGTTTCGCGAGGACCTGTACTATCGGCTCAACACGGTGCCGATTACGGTTCCACCCTTGCGTGAGCGGGGCGATGATATCTACCTGTTGTTCAGAAAGTTTACCGCCGATTTTTCGGAGAAGCACCGCGTCAAGCCCATCAGTCTTACGCCCGATGCAGTGCGCCTGCTTACGCGCTTTCGCTTTCCCGGTAATATCCGCCAGCTCAAGAATATAGCCGAGCAGATTTCGGTATTAGAACTCGACCGGGAGGTTGATGCCGCCCGACTGGCCACCTACCTCCCGGCCGCCCAAACCTCGCAGCTACCAGCCTTGTTGCCCGGCAACGGCGGGGCTAGCGGCGACTTTGGCTCCTACTCGGAGCGTGACATCTTGTACCGGCTGCTCTTTGATATGCGCCGCGACATGACCGACCTCAAAAAGGTGGTGCTGGAGCTGGCCACCGGCAACCGCCCCGCCACTGCCGAGGCCCAAGAACTGCTGCGCCAAAACAGCCACCTGTTTAGCAACCTAAACGAAGCCTCGCCCTACGCCAGCCCCGACGGGCCGGCCGAAGCGGGCAATGGCTACTACCTGCCGGGCAGCCCGGCCGCCCCGCTACGGGTAGATGTGACGGCGGTCGGAGCCTATGCCGACGAGGACGAAGGCGACCACACCGAGGACATTTCGCACGAAACCGAAGAAGAAACGCTTTCGCTCGACGCCATAGAGAAGGAAATGATTCTCAAAGCGTTGAAAAAGCACCATAACAAGCGCAAGTATGCTGCCCAGGACCTGGGCATCTCGGAGCGCACGCTCTACCGCAAGCTCAAGCAGTATGACCTCGAATCGGCTTAAGACCACCCGGCGCCGGGCGTTAGGGCTAGTGGCGCTGGCCGTGCTGCCCCTGTGCAGCGGCTGCGGTATCTATTCGTTCAACGGCACCAACATCGACCCCGCCGTGAAGACGATTTCCATTCAGACCTTTCAAAATACAGCGCCTAACGCCCCAGCCTACTTGGCCCAGCGCTTTACGGAGGATATTAAGGACTATTTTCAGCGCAACACCACGCTGAAACTGGTGCCGCGCGATGGTGACCTGCAATTTGAGGGCACTATCGTGGCCTACGACTTTGCTCCGGCCCAGATTCAGCAAACCGGCGGCCTGCCCGCCGCTGGCAAAAATCGCCTCACCATCCAGGTGCAGCTGCGCTTTACGAATACCAAGAACAACAAGCAGGATTTCGAGCAGACCTTCCAGAGCCAGAAAGACTTTGCCTCGACCCAGGATATTGCCACGGTGAACAACGACCTGGCGTCGGTGCGCGAAATCACGCGCAACATTATCAGCGACATGTTCAACAAGTCGGTGGCCAACTGGTAAGCTCGACCGCCAGAGTTGCCCTAGCGCGTTATTCTGCCTGCTTTGCCGTAATGTTGCAGGTTCAAAACCCGCCAGGTAAACGCTAGCCCCCTTTTTTCTTCCATGACCCGCGCTACGCTCCTTCAATTGCTTGCCCACCCCACGGCCCTCACAGGGGCCGATGTGCACGCATTGGAGCAGCTAGCCGAGGCCTTCCCCTATTGCCAGACGGCGCACCTGCTGCTGGCCAAAGCCGCGCACGACCAGAGCTCGATGCTTGCCGGCCAGCGCCTACGCCGCGCCGCTACCTACGCCGCCGACCGCACCCTACTACGCCAGCTCATCGAGCAGCGCACCCCGGCTGAGCTGGCTGTGGTGGCTGCCGGCCCGCCTGCGGCCGCGCTGCCCATAACCTTGCCGCCGGAATCAACAAGTTCAGCTGAGCCTGCCTTTCTACCTGAGCAGCAGGCAGCTGAGCCCGCAGCAGTACTCATCCTGGAGGATAAGCCCGACCAGCTTATCGGGCTGGCAGTGCCCGATAAGCTTGGCGTTGAGGCAGAATTACTGGAAACCCCGGTAGCAGAAGCGGAAGATGAATTGCCCGCGCAGGCACCACCTATTTACCCGCCGGCCCAGGCAGCGGCTGCGCACGCCGAGTTTGGGCTAGCCCTCGAAGAGCCGGCCGAGCTTATTGCTTACCAACTGCCCGGGCTGGAAGTATTGGCAGTTCCACCCATTGAGGCGCTGCCAGCTACGCCTTTGCTACCCACCTTCAACGGGCTAGCCGGGGTGAGCTACGCCCCCAGTGAGGGTAGTCGGCTGGGGTTTGGGCTAGTGAGCGCAGCGGCAGCCGAAGTACTACCCGGCACCAATCTCCCCCCCGCGGGCGAGTTTTTTGCGCCCGATGCTCTGTTGCTAGACCACCTGGTGGCACACCAGGCGCCCACGCTTCCCAGGTCCAGTTCGCTTGACCTGATTAACAGTTTCTTACAGCGCAGCCCGGCCCCGGTGCGCCGCCGTGTGGCGCCGCTTCCTAATGCCCCCGAGCCTGATGAGCAGGCCGACCTGTCGGTGCGCAGCACCCGCGCCGAGCCCGACTTAGCCTCCGAAAGCCTGGCTAAAATTTTGGCCCGGCAGGGTAAAACTGACCGCGCCATTGCAGTTTATGAACGCCTTATGGTGAAACACCCAGAAAAAATGGCGTACTTTGCAGCCCAGATAAAAAATCTGTCTTCTGGTCAATCAAGTATCTAACAGATTTTCAATAGATTGCAAGCATTTAATGACGTGCTAATAAGTGATTAGTCCCACGAAACAGCCCAAAACGTGGGACTAAACTTGGACTACTGTGCTGACTCGCCCGCTGGGCTGATTTTGTACTTTACCGCATTCAGGGCGCGTGGACGTCGGCCATACAGTCTGAACCCTTCCCATAACTTTTCGAAGACGTTTCGAGAAGGAATGCATGAAATCGCCCTCAATTTACTATTATTCAGGAACTTACCTGACTACAGCGAAAAAAGTAGTAGTTTATCGACCTTTTCGAATAGTTCCACGCCCACTCTTTCCATTCCTCCGCTGCGCTGCTGAATGAAAAGCCCTCCGGGGCGTGTGCTACCTATCGACGCCCACTCTTCCCGGTCCCTACGCTTTGCTGCGGGCCCGGAAAGCCCCTTGCGGGTGCGTGGGCTACCCGGGGTTCTTTTCCGTCCGCCAGCGCGGGCTTTGGCTTTGAGGCCAGCCCGCTACCGTTGGGGGTTTGGGGCGTGGACCTACTCCAAAAAGGGTCGGGAAAAAACCGCCTGAAAACGTGCGAATCCAGCGCGTAGGCGGGGCATCCAAAATCATCCAGAAAACGACCGTTTTTTTTGGAATAGTGGGCTACTTGGGGTGGGTTCCAATTCTGAGACCATTGCAGCTATAGTTATAGCAGGCCGGGGCAAAAGAAAGGCCGACCCCAACGGAATCGGCTTTTGCTAGGATGCTATCGGATTCGACGCCGATGCTGTTAAATACTTTGACTGCTATCACGGCGCGGAGTTCAGTGGGAGGTTCCATTTTTGAGGCCGCTGTAGCTATAGTTATAGGGCCGGGGCACTGATGGCCGCTTTCAGTTCCCGTAGTGCTTCTACGCTGGGGCTGTCTGTTTCGTGGGCTAGGTAGCTTGCCAGTAAGGCAGCGTACTTCTTGCGTTCGCGGCATTGTGTTGCTTTAGCCACGTTTAGGGCTTTCAGCCGCGCATCAATCTTTTCCAGGTCGAAACCATGTTCTTTCAGGAACGAGAATTGGGGGGCGTCTTTGTGGCTGAGGGTGTCTGCAAATGCCAGGGCCCTAGCCGATGCAGGGGAGTCAATTGCCGCGTAAGCTTGGCTAGTGATTTCCGCGAACTGCGAAGCCAGGGGGTTACTTGTGGAATTCAGCAGGTCGGTCAACATGATGGCTGTGGGGATGTCAGGAAAGTATTGCCGTAGCTTCCGCTTCCCATTGAGTTCGGTTTCGGCCCGCACTTTATCGCCGTAGTAAGCGGCGACGGTCTGTTTCTCGGCGGCGCCCAGCGTCGCCCGGTAGGCCGCGTTTGCGGGCCGGGCGTACTCCTTCGCCTTGTCGTAGAGTTTCAGAAACTCCCGGTCCCGGCCCGTAGCATTCTGTAGGAAGGTCAGGGTCTCATCTTTGTAGGATACTAAGCGGTAGTCCCGGCTGACATGTAGCCCAGCCAACGGCGAGGCGTAATCGGCAAAGGGCCGGGTTAGCGCGAAATCCTGCGTCTGGTGGGCTTTCAGCACATGGGCGACGCGTAGCACCTCCTCTACGGGGAACGTGCCAGGGAAGGCCGTGCGAATGTTTGCCAGGGCCTTTCTAATTGTGTTGGTACTGAGTAGCTGAGGATACTCAGCTTTGAGAATTTTGGCGCTGAACTCAATAGCAGTTTCAGTATCGCCGATGCGAATGTAAATTATCCCCGGGCAAGGGTTGGCTAAGCAGTAATTCAGACGGTCCACATGTTTGCGGCTGGGAAATGCCGTGAAAGTGGAATAATTCACGGTTTCTAGGAACAGAGTAGGAAAAGCTATTTTGATAGTGTCGAATCGCAGCATTAAGGTGTTAAGGTGAACAGAAAGGGTTATGCAGCCTGTTTTAGGGGCTGTGAGGAAGCGTAAGCTTCGAGATGACGTCGCAGGATGGCCGACAAGGTTTCGCCGCGTTGGCGGGCCGCTGTTAGGGCTACCATGTGTAGGGCGTGGGGCAGGCGTATGAGGAGTTGAGAGTTGTGCTTCATAGGGATTTAAAGCCGTTTTGTATAGACGGTTTTCCCAAACATCCCACTTTTTTTCCCATGACGCTAGGCGAAAAGCACAACATGCTGATTAATAGCAGGTGCCATTTTTTGTCACCCTTATTAATGCAACATAAACTTGTTATAATTACAAATTTATTCTTTTCCAACAGGGCATAGAAAAGCCCCAGCTTGAGGGCTGGGGCAAGTGGCTTGCGTTCGTCTAAGCGGCTACTCCCGGGCGCGTAGGCGGGCGATGAAGTTAGCGACGGCTTGTATTCCTTCGGGAGTTTCGGGACCGGGCGGCACATGACCAGCCGCTACTTCGTAGGCTTCAACCGCATCGGCGAGGGTTTGGAGTTCGACGTTGTTCCTAGGGTTGGGCCCGCGTTCGAGTTCAATCATTCGGGCGATGGCCGCGTCGCAATCGGCGTCGGTGGCGATGATGGGTGTTTGCATGGGGATTAGGGGGTATTATAGCAACTTTAGGGCTTCCTGGGCACTTATGGCGTCTTTGTTGGCGTAGTGCTTCGCTGTCGTTTTGGTGTCCCGGTGCGCAGCCCACAGCGACACCACTGATTCCCTGACGCCGCTGGCTAGCCAGTGATTGATAGCCGTTTTCCGGCCGACGTGGCTACTCATGTGTTCCCATTTAGGTTTGGTTTCAACAGTGGGGACGTTGCCAACGTAGTGCGTGACCGTTACGGGGACATCGAACCCCGGGGCCTTCTTACAGATTGCGCGCAAGACCTTGTTAAAGTGGTTGACATGGTACTTCCTGAACGGGAAATCTGGTCCGTTCAGGATAGCGCGGGCGGCGGGCGTAATCGGCGGCTTTACTGTTAGGTTCTTTTTGCCCGTTACTACGGTTAGGGTCTCGCCGGTAATGTTGGCGGTCGTAATGTTCAGGGACTGATGCCGTAGCCCAGTGGCACAGGCGAACAGAAACTGTTGCTGCACTTGTCGCTGAGTCTTAGTCAGCTTCAGGGCCGCGATTGCGGCGACCTCTTCGCGGGTCAGGTAGATAACATCATCGTTCGCGAGTTCGGGGACCTGACGGAATTTTTTCAGGAACTCCGCAGATAGCCCGGCCTCATCGGCGAGGTAGCGATACACCGTTTTTAGGCGGTCTAAATGAGTACGAACCGAGTTGTTACGCATTCCTTTGGCTAGCAGATACTTTTGAAACTCGCGGAACGTGTCGAGGTCGATTTCTTCCAATCGTAGCTGGGGTCGGAACTCGCCGATGATAACGCGCAAGTCTTCGTAGCCGCGCACCGTGGCCGGGCGGTAAAAGTTGGGGTCTGCTTTTAGGTAGTCCGCTATTTTGTCAGTGAACAGTTTAACTGGCGCCGCAATACCTAGCAGGCGTTCGAATCGCCCAATTGCCGTTTTTACCCTCAAGGTCTCGCTTTCCAGCCATGCAAGTTCTTTCCGAAGGGCTTCCAAGCTTTGCGCATCCGCTTTTTCCAGGATAGGCAGCACAAAGGCGTCCGCCTCAGCTATCGTATCGATGTCGGCTAGTGCAGCGGCTACGGCGGCGCTGCTGGCCTCTAATCCATCTGCTTTTAAGTCCCTTACGATTCCCTCAATTGTGAGGGCTACAGCCTGAATCTTAGCATTTAGTTCTGGGTGCTGAGGAACCCGGGACTTTACCTTGCCCGTGGCCGGGTCAAAATCTGCTGGGGCGACAGCGACTCCCGTAGTCCGAAGACATTCCTTGCCGTTTTGGCGGTAAACGCAATAAACCGTACCTTTACCAGACTTTGGGCTAATGCCTCTGATTTTGTAGAACATTTTTTAGATTCGCTTTGGGGCACAAGTGATTGATTACTTGAAGATAATTAGTCCCACTACTTAGTCAGAATTTAGTCCCACGAAGACTCAAAAAAAACCATCTAACTAGTTGAAAATCAATCACGAATTTTCGTGGGTAGGATTTGCAGCCCAAATTGACTCTTTGCGCCCATCGGCCTAGCTTTTACTTCTTTCCATGTACCTCTTTCTCGTCATAGTCATTCTCCTGATTTGCCTCCTGCTAACCCTGGTAGTGCTGGCCCAGAACCCCAAGGGCGGCGGCCTCAGCAGCCAGTTTGGCGCAGGCGGCGCAGCTAACCTAATGGGCGTGAAGCGTACTGGCGACCTGCTCGAAAAGCTCACCTGGGGCTTCGCGGTGGGGCTGATTATCCTCTCCCTGGCCACGCACATCATTGGCGGCGGCGCGGGCCCCGTGCGTAGCGTCAACCAGCAGGCCGCCCAGCGCGCCGTCGTGCCGACGGCACCTGCCGCGCCGGCTTCGGCACCCGCTGCTCCGGCTGGCCAGCCTTCTACCATTCCGGTGCCAGCTCCCCAGCCTGCTAAGTAGGTTATTTCAAGTCATTGTTCTCCAAAAGCCAGCGGCACCCGTTTAAAGCGGGGCCGCTGGCTTTTCTGCTTTCTGACCTATTGCGGCAGGCTAGCGGCCTAACGTCTGCCAATCCGGCTAGCTGCGGCGCGCATTCTGTCAGGTTTAGGTGGTTGGCACATTTCGTGTCAATCGCGCTGCAGGAGTTCCAACTTCCCTGTTATCCAAAACATCCATTTCCCATTTCAACCAATGGCACTGAGCATTAAACCGCTAGCTGACCGTGTAGTCATTAAGGCCGCCGCCGCCGAAGCCACCACCAAGTCTGGCATCATCATCCCCGACACTGCCAAAGAAAAGCCCCAGCGCGGCGAAGTAGTAGCCGTAGGCGATGGCAAAACGTCGGACAACGGCACCATCATCAAGCCCGAGGTGAAAGTAGGCGACCAAGTGCTGTATGGCAAGTGGACCGGCACCGAAATCACTGTGGATGGCGAGGATTACCTCATCATGCAGGAGAAAGATATCCTGGCAGTGCTCTAAGCCTGTACTTTACTTAACATCTTACCACCCTAGCACTTAACCAACAAATGGCTAAGAACATCCAATTTGATACCGAAGGCCGCGACCGCTTGAAGCGGGGCGTAGATAAGCTGGCCAACGCCGTTAAAGTAACCCTCGGTCCCAAAGGCCGCAACGTTATTATCGACAAGAAGTTCGGCGCTCCTTCCATTACGAAGGACGGTGTAACGGTAGCCAAAGAAATTGAGCTGCGCGACCCCATCGAGAACATGGGCGCCCAGCTTGTGAAAGAAGTGGCTAGCAAAACGGCCGACCAGGCTGGCGACGGTACTACGACCGCTACGGTACTGGCCCAGGCCATCTACACCGCTGGCTCGAAGAACGTAGCTGCCGGCGCTAACCCCATGGACCTGAAGCGCGGCATCGATAAGGCCGTGCAGGCCGTAGTAGCCAACCTGAAGTCGCAGTCGAAGCCGATTGCCAACAGCGCCGAAATCGCCCAGGTTGGTACCATCTCGGCCAACAACGACGCCGAAATCGGCAAGATGATTGCCGATGCCATGGATAAGGTTGGCAAAGAAGGGGTTATCACGGTAGAAGAAGCTCGTGGCACCGAAACCGAAGTGAAGACGGTAGAAGGCATGCAGTTTGACCGCGGCTACCTCTCGCCCTACTTCGTGACCAACCCCGAGAAGATGGAGACGGAGTTTGACAACCCCTACATCCTCATCTACGACAAGAAGGTGAGCACGATGAAGGAGTTGCTGCCCGTGCTCGAGCAAGTGCTCCAGACCGGCAAGCCGCTGCTCATTATCTCGGAAGATGTTGATGGCGAGGCCCTAGCTACGCTGGTAGTTAACAAGCTGCGTGGTTCGCTGAAAATTGCTGCTGTAAAAGCTCCTGGCTTCGGCGACCGCCGCAAAGCCATGCTCGAAGACATCGCCACCCTGACGGGCGGTACGGTGATTTCGGAAGAGCGCGGCTATAAGCTCGAAAACGCTACCATCGACTACCTCGGCACTGCCGAGAAAATCATCATTGACAAGGACAACACGACCATCGTCAATGGCAAAGGCCAGAAAGAGGATATCACGGCTCGCGTGAACCAGATTAAGGCCCAGATGGAAACCACCACCTCGGACTACGACAAGGAGAAGCTGCAAGAGCGCCTGGCCAAGCTGAGCGGTGGCGTAGCCATCCTCTACATCGGTGCCAGCACCGAGGTGGAAATGAAGGAGAAGAAAGACCGCGTAGACGATGCCCTGCACGCTACCCGCGCCGCCGTTGAGGAAGGTGTGGTACCCGGCGGCGGTGTTGCCCTGGTGCGCGCCATCGAAGCCCTCGATGCCGTTGATACGCACAACAGCGACGAGAAAACCGGCGTGCAAATCGTGCGTACGGCTCTCGAAGCTCCCCTGCGTACCATCGTAGCCAACGCCGGTGGCGAAGGCTCGGTAGTAGTGCAGAAAGTGCGCGACGGCAAAGGCGATTATGGCTATAACGCCCGCGAGGACCGCTACGAGAACATGACGGCCGCTGGCATCATCGACCCGACTAAAGTAACCCGCCTGGCGCTTGAAAACGCCGCTTCTATCGCCGGCCTGCTGCTGACGACCGAAGCCGTTATCTCGGACGAGCCTGAGCCTAAAGAGTCTGGCGCTGGCCACGGCGATGGTGGCATGGGCGGTATGGGTGGCATGGGCGGCATGATGTAATCGCCGACTTAGCTGATTTGCTGAATCGGCTAGCCCCAAAAAGAAAGCCCCGCCGGACGATGTCCGGCGGGGCTTTCTTTTTGGGGCTAGCCGACCAGTTTAGGCCTGTGCTGGCACCTGGTGGTTGCGCGCGTCCATCATCTTGGCCAAGCGACCGCTGATGAGAAATAAGATAGCCGCAGCCACTGCGGCCGACACCACAAAGACCATGAAAAAGTCGTAGAGGTTAGTGATGTGGAAGCCCAGCACCGACGGCGCTGGCGCAGTTGATTTCGGGTCGGGATAGAGACTGCTCATGTAGCCGGCCAGGTAGTTGGCAGCGGCATTCGCAAGAAACCACACGGCCATCAGCAGCGAGGCAAACTTGGCGGGGGCTAGCTTATTAACCAGCGAAAGGCCAATAGGCGACAGACACAGCTCGCCGGCCGAGTGCAGGAAATAGAGGGCCACCAGGAAGAACATACTCACCTTCACCCCAGGCTGCAGGTTGTGCACGCCAAAGCACATAACGAGGTAGCCGGCGGCCAGCAGGGCTAGCCCCATTGCCATCTTTACGGGCGAAGCCGGCTCGGCGCCACGCTTACCTAAGGCGGTCCAGACCATCGCCATAAGGGGAGCGCCTGCCACTACGAAAATGGCGTTTAGGTTCTGGAAGATACTGGCTGGCAATGTAATACCAAAAATAGTGCGGTTCATCTGCTCATCGGCGAAGAACGTGAGGGAGGCCGGTGCCTGCTCGAACGCCGCCCAGAAAAAGACCACGAAAAAGGACACGATGAAAATAACCATGATGCCTTGCACATCGGCCCCGCTCAGCGACTTATCGCTGAAAATCATGAAGATGATAATAATCAAGGCGATGCCCAGCAGCGGCGCGATAGTCGGGAACATGGCCGAATCGAGCCACAGAATGCCGAGCATGAGGGCCAGCAGCACCGGCAGCAAGGCGTAGATACCGTTTACCCCACCCGAGTTGGCAGGCGTTTCGCCTACCTGCACCCCTTCAGGCGTGTGCAGGTACTTGCTCTTGCCCCAGTTAAACACAGCCGTGCCGAGCAGCATCGCAATGCCACAGGCCAGAAAGGCCCACCGAAAATCGCCGGGGCGGCCGGTGTCGCCGATGAGGCTCGTGATGGTGTTGCCAATAAAAGACCCCAGGTTGATACCCATGTAGAAGATGGTATAAGCCGCATCCTTACGTGTATCGGTGGGCGAATACAAGGAGCCGACCATGGCCGAAATATTCGGCTTGAAGAAGCCATTGCCGACAATCATGGCCCCCAGGCCGGCATAAAGCAGCCAGTGGCTAAGCTGGTGGCTACTAGCTGGGCCGTAGTAGCTAGCCGACGCAAACAGAATAAACTGGCCCACGGCCATCAGCAGCCCGCCAACCGTGATAGAACGCCGGTTGCCCCAGTAGCGGTCCGAGATAAAGCCCCCGATGAGCGGGGTCAGGTAAATCAGGCTCGTGTAGCCGCCGTAGAACTTCGACGCGAACGCCTTGTCCATCATCATGGCCTTGGTGAGGAAGAGCACCAGCACAGCACGCATGCCATAGTAGCTGAAGCGCTCCCACATTTCGGTGGCAAACAGGAGGTAGAGGCCGCGCGGATGGCTGCCCGAGGCCGTTTGGGGCGGTTGCGGGCGCAGGCTGGCGGTAGCAGGTTGCATGCAGGGAATGAAGAAGTAAAAAGAGAAATAAGAACAAAGCCCCCTTCCGCGACGGGTTGGGGGTCGGTAAAGCTAAGAAAACTTTAGGTAACAGCTGGGCTGCAAGCCCGCGCGGCTGTGGTCGGTTGCGACCCTTTCGACGAGCCGGCTTTCTTAAAAAGCGGCCGCTATTCGGTTTATTCAGCCCACGGTAGAGGCTGACAGACTGTGCTTAAAAGGCAAAACATAGCCCAAGCTTGATTTTTAACTGCACGCTAACTTTTATGTTCCGCAAACGTTTGCGGTCAAAATTTCCGGCGTCCGGCTTACCTTTACGCCACTATTTCTCTCCCTCCCACCCACTTTCTTACTCTCTTTACATGGCAGACCCAAAAGCTGTCGCTGCGCGCCTGGCCCCACTAGGATTCGCGCAGGCTCCTACCCACACCCACCTCAACCTGACACCTGCTGCGCTCGTGGGGCACGCCTTGCGGCGTGGCGAGGGCACGCTCACCGATACCGGTGCCCTCATGGCCGACACTGGCCAGTTTACGGGCCGCTCGCCCAAAGACCGGTTTGTGGTGCGCGATGAAAATACCACTGACAGCGTATGGTGGGGGGACATCAATATCCCCTTCGACCCAGCTAAGTTTGAGCAGCTGCACCAGAAAATGGTGGCTTACCTCGCCAACAAGGAAGTGTTTGTGCGAGATGCTTACGCAGGTGCCAACCCTGACTACCAGCTCAAGCTGCGTGTAGTAAATGAGCTGGCCTGGCACAACTTATTCTGCTACAACATGTTCTTGCGGCCCGCAGCCGGCGCCGACACTTCCTGGACACCCGACTTTAGCATTATCTGTGCGCCTGGCTTTGAGGCCGACCCGGCCGTAGACGGCACCCGTCAGAAAAATTTTGCCATCATCGACTTTACCCGTAAGCTTATCCTTATCGGCGGTACTGGCTATGCGGGCGAGATGAAAAAGGGCATTTTCGGGGTACTGAATTACCTGCTGCCCCATGAGCGCGCCACGCTGTCCATGCATTGCTCGGCCAACGTGGGGGCTAGCGGCGACACAGCCATTTTCTTTGGCCTCTCGGGCACGGGCAAGACGACGCTCTCGACTGACCCCAACCGCGGCCTTATCGGCGACGACGAGCATGGCTGGACGCCCGAGGCCGGCGTCTTCAACTTTGAGGGCGGCTGCTACGCCAAGGTCATCGACCTGAGCCGTGAGAAAGAGCCCGAAATCTGGGATGCCATCCGCTTCGGGGCCATCGTGGAGAACACGCGCTTCCAGCCGGACACGCATACCGTTGATTTTGCCAATAAGTCGGTGACGGAAAACACCCGCACGGCCTACCCCATCAGCTTCATTGCCAATGCCATCGAGCCGTCGGTAGCTAGTGCGCCGCAGCATATTTTCTTCCTCACGGCCGATGCCTTTGGAGTGCTGCCGCCCATCAGCAAGCTCGATAAGAGCCACGCTATGTACCACTTCATGTCGGGCTACACGGCGAAGGTTGCGGGCACCGAAATGGGTATTACGGAGCCCCAAACTACGTTTTCGGCGTGCTTCGGTCAGGTTTTTCTGCCCTTGCACCCCACGCGCTACGCTGAAATGCTAGGCCAGAAAATGGATGAAAACCCTGACATTAACGTGTGGCTCATCAATACCGGCTGGACTGGGGGCAGCTACGGCACCGGCCACCGCATGAAGCTGGGTCACACCCGTGCCATGATTACGGCGGCCCTCTCGGGCGTACTAAACGAAGTTCATTTCAAGACCCATCCCATTTTTGGGGTGGCCGTGCCAGGCGCCGTGCCAGGCGTACCTAGCGAAATACTGGACCCGCGCAACACCTGGGCCGACAAGGCTGCCTACGACCACACGGCGGCAGACCTCGCCGAGAAGTTTGTGAAAAACTTCGAGAAATATGCCGACTTTGCCAGTGCGGAAATCCTGGCCGGCGCACCCAAAGTCGCGGTAGAAGCTTAGCAAGAATCACTTGGTCTACCAGCAGTAAAAAGCCCTGCTGCCGAAATAATCCGGCAGCAGGGCTTTTTGCTAGCCACTAATAGCGCTCTTGTTAGCAGCGCGTTAGCTGAGGCTACTTCAATTAACAGGTACTACGCGCAGGCCTAGTAAATAATTGGGGCGGTCGTTGGCAAACAGGGGCAGCACCAAATAGTGACTGGCACTGGTGCGCAGCGTAGCTTTAGCCATGAGGCTGTCTTCGTAGTGGCCCAGCACTACGAGTTCGTGTACCCGGCGCGTTTGGGCGTTGTAATTAGCCAGCAGGGTAAGGCCTCCGGCTTGAAACGAAGCCAGCGAATCGCGGTTAACCAACTGGCTGGCAGCCTCTGGCACCCCTTGCGCTGCTGGAGTGAGGAAGCCGGCTGGCAGCGGCTGCCGCGAGCCCAGGCGCATATGGAGGTCGTCGATAGTGAGGCCTACCAGGGCCGGCACGTTGGCAGTGGCGGCTATGTCGGCGTGCACAGCCGTTTTGGTAGCCTGGGTTGGCTCATGGGCGCCCGAGCACGACGCCCCTAGCCAGCAGCTGGCCAGCAGAGCCCAGCTCAGGGTACGCAATGAGAGGGCAAGCTGCATTACTCAGAAGTAGCTTTGGCGGGCTTGCCGGCCATCTCGCTGAGGTAGTGACGCACTACCAGCGTGATGGAAGCATACGACTCTTCGAGGCGGGCTAGCGCATCTTGTGGCGACATCCAGCGCACTTCCTCAATGTATTCTTCCGTTTGCGGACGCATCACCGAGTCGTCGAGACACTTCATCACAAACCAGCTGGTTTTTTTCAGCATTTTATTGCCCTTATAGGCGTAAGAGTGCCAGGTGCTGGGCAACTTTTCGCCCAGCTCGACTTTGATGTTGCACTCTTCTTCTACCTCCCGCATGGCGCCTAGCGCAACATCTTCGTCTTTATTGAGCTTACCCTTGGGCAGGTCCCACTTGCCGAGACGGTAAATCATGAGTACCTGGCCGTTTTTTTCTACGAGTCCGCCGGCAGCCTTCGCAATCTTAAATTGGTCTTTGAGGTGCAGAATCAGACTTTTCTTCTTGCGAGCCATCAGGGTCAAAGTCTTGAGCTTCTTGAGCTTCTTCACTTCCATGAGCCGCAGCAACCGGTCGAGAAAAGCCGCCGTGGCGTCGCGCACCAGCACGTCGCCCACGAGGTCTTTGCTCGTAAACTCGTCATTGGTTTCGAGCACGAGGTCGTATTTATGTTTGTATACCTTGTCGCTGACTTTTTTAATAATCAGCGGCACATCATTGATGAAGACGTTCATCGGAAGTAATGCAAATGAAACGGCGTAGTGGGCTAGCGCCCGTGCCAATACCTGCCCCATACGGCGGGGCGCGCCGCAAGATACGGGCTGGCCGGATTTTCGGTGCCTTGAGTGCCTAGCTGCATCTTTGTAATCTCTTATGACGCGTATTGCTCTGCTTTCGGATACTCACGGTTACTTCGACGACCGCATTGCCCACCACTTGCGCGGCGCCGACGAAATTTGGCACGCCGGCGATTTTGGCTCGGCGGAGCTGATTTTGAAGCTTACGGCGCTAGCCTCCGTGTTTCGGGGCGTGTATGGCAACATCGATGGCACCGACATTCGGTGCACCGAGCCGCTGGTGCAAAACTTCACGGTCGAGGGTTTACGCGTAGTAATGACGCACATTGGCGGCTACCCCGGGCATTATGCCCCCACTGCGCGCCAGCTGCTGACCCAAACCCGGCCGGGGCTGTTTGTATGCGGGCACTCGCACATCTTGCGCGTCATGCCCGACCCCAAGCTTGGGCTGCTCACGCTGAACCCTGGGGCCGCCGGGCGGCATGGCTTTCATAAGGTGCGTACGCTGCTGCGCTTTGGCATCGACAAAAGCAAAGTGGTAGACATGCAAGCCGTGGAGCTAGGCCCCCGTACGGCCAGCCTGGATACGGAAGGGCACTAAAAAAGCGCCTGGCTAGAGTAGCCAGACGCTTTTTTAGTAGTTACTACGCAGTATTACAGTGCAATTTCGGGCTTGGGCTTGTCGCCTTCCTGGCCATCCTCATTCACCGGCTTGGTTACGGCCTCAGCGGCGTCGAAACCTTCAGTGCCGGTCTGGTTAGCTTCGGTAGCCTGGTTTTCTTCGGGGCTCTTGGTTTCGAGCAGGTGCTTGGCGCCTTCTACTACATTGTGAGCAGCTTCCTGCACCGCGTCGGTAGCTTTCTCAACAAGGCTGTTGTGGGCTACGGCGTCGATGGCATCGCTGGCAGCGTGCTTCACGGTGTCGGCAGCAGCCGAAGCAGCGTGGGCCACTTTGGCCAGCAGGCCTTCTTCTTTTACGCTAGAAGTTTTTTTTTCAGCGGCTTCGGTGGCGGGAGCCGACTGGCCGAAGCGCGATTTCAGCTCGTCCAGGTCCACGTTTTTCAGCACGGGCGTACGCAGCAAGTTCTTGATTTTGCGCGTTTCATTGTTGGCACGGGCAATGTTTTTGCGGTGCTTGCGCTTCAGACGGGTAACGGACATGATTTCCGGGACAATTAAATTTCTAGGGACTTCTGGCAAATGAGGTGCAAAAATAAGGCTTTACTTTTGAAATCCCAAACCTTTTGCTCAATCCCTTGGCTTTACCCGCTTCTCCCCTGCCCCTTATCGACTTGCGCTCCGATACTGTGACGCGCCCCACCCCCGCCATGCTCGCCGCTATGCAGGCCGCCGCCGTGGGCGACGATGTGTATGACGAAGACCCCACCGTGCGCGAGCTGGAAACCAGTCTGGCTGCCCGCTTCGGCATGGAAGCCGGGCTGTTCTGCCCCTCGGGCACGATGACTAACCAGCTGGCTATCATGGCGCACTGCGCGCCCGTGTCGGAGGTTATTTGCGAGGCCACGGCCCACGTGTATTTGTGGGAAGTGGGTGGCATCATGCACCACGCTCGCGCCTCAGTAGCACTACTACCCGGTGACCGTGGCCGCCTCACGGCCAGCCAGGTGGCAGGCGCCGTGCGCCCAGCCAATAATGTGCACTACCCCACCACTCGCCTGGTGTGCCTCGAAAACACGCACAACCGCGGCGGCGGCAGCTGCTACGCCTGGTCAGATTTGGAAGAAATCGCGGCTTTTACTAAAAAACAGGACCTAGCGCTGCACCTCGACGGGGCGCGCATTTTCAATGCCCTAGTGGCGACCGGGCAGCGCAGTGAGGACTACGGCCAGCTGTTCGACTCCATCTCGGTGTGCCTGAGCAAGGGGCTGGGCGCCCCGGTCGGCTCGGTATTGCTGGGCTCTCGGGAGTTTATTAACGGCTGCAAGCGGCTGCGCAAGCTGTTTGGCGGCGGCTGGCGGCAGGCCGGCTACCTAGCGGCGGCCGGGCTGTACGCCCTGGAAAACAACGTGGCCCGGCTAGCCGATGACCACCGCGCGGCGGCGCAGCTGGCCGAGGCGCTGCGCCCGCTGCCCTACGTGGCCGAAATTCTGGAGCCCGAAACCAACCTCGTCATCTTCCGCCTCGACGAAAGCCGCCTAACCGTGGCCAACTTCTTGGCCCGGCTGGAGGCGCAGGGTATCAAGGCCAGCGGCTTTGGGGGCAGCTGGGTGCGCTTCGTGACGCACCTCGACGTGAGCGCCGAGATGCTGGCCCGGGTCATCGCGGCCCTGCCGGGGCTAGCAGCCTAGCGGCCTTTCTTGCCTCGCTTTCTAATCGCCTGGGGGCTGCCTGCGTATGGCCAGGTAGCCCCCTACTTTTTTCGGATGAATGTATACAATGCGCTAGCCCTGCTGCTGGTGTTGGCTGCCGCCTTCGCCTACCTCAATCACCGCTTCCTCAAGATGCCGCCCGCGATTGGGTTGATGGTGTTGGGGCTGGCCGTTTCGCTCGCGCTAGTGGGGCTAGCCAAGCTCGGCGTGACGCCGGTGCTGGACCTGGCCCAGGTGGTGGGCTCCATCGACTTTAGCGCCTTGGTGATGCAAGTGATGCTGGGCTTTCTGCTCTTTGCCGGCTCCATCCACGTCGATACCCGGCGGCTGGGGCGGCTGCGCTGGTCGGTGGGCACACTGGCGCTCATTGGCACGCCGCTGAGCGTGGTGCTGGTGGGTGGGGCCATGTACTGGCTGCTGCCGCTGCTGGGGCTAGCCACGCCACTGGTGTACTGCCTGCTGTTTGGCGCGCTCATTTCGCCTACCGACCCGGTGGCGGTGCTGAGCATCCTCACTAAAGCCAACATCGACAAAGATTTGGAAATAAAGATTGTCGGCGAGTCGCTGTTCAACGACGGCGTGGGCGTGGTGCTTTTTGTGGTGCTGCTGGAAATGGCGCAGCTAGGGCCCCAGGATGTGACCCTGGGCCACGCCCTGGCCGTATTTGCCCAGGAAGCCGTGGGCGGCGTAGCCCTAGGGGCCGCGCTAGGCCTGGGGGCCGCATGGCTGCTGCGCTCGGTCGATAACTACCAGGTAGAAGTGCTGCTAACCCTGGCGCTGGTGGCGGGCGGCACGGCATTGGCTACCAGCCTGCACACATCGGGGCCGCTGGCAATGGTGGTAGCGGGCTTGCTGGTGGGCCATTTCAGCCGCAACGCCAGTATGCTTTCGGAGCAGTCGCAAGACTACGTCGATAAGTTTTGGGAGCTGATAGATGAGATACTCAACGCGTTGCTGTTTGTGCTGGTGG
The DNA here is from genome assembly GCF_017571525.1 of Hymenobacter sp. BT559. Classification (GTDB taxonomy): domain Bacteria; phylum Bacteroidota; class Bacteroidia; order Cytophagales; family Hymenobacteraceae; genus Hymenobacter; species Hymenobacter ginsengisoli. The sequence continues at coordinate 359,274 of NZ_JAGETY010000003.1, forward strand.
GGCTGGAGGCGCTGGTGCTGCCCATTACGGGCCGCATGATTGGGGCGGGGCTGGCGGCTATTGTGGTGGTGCTGCTGGCGCGGCTGCTATCGGTATGGCTGCCGCTGGTAGTGCTGCGCGGCAGCGGGCTATTCAAGCCTTCGCAGCATAGCGTGCCGGTGCTTACCTGGGGCGGGCTGCGCGGGGGGCTGTCGGTGGCGCTGGCGCTGAGCCTGCCGGCCTCGTCCCCGCGCGAGCTGCTGGTGGGCATTACCTACGTTATTGTGGTGTTTTCTATTATTGGACAAGGACTTACCATTGGGCCGCTGGTACGCTGGCTAGGGGTGAGCCGGCCGGTGCAGCAGCCCGTTACGCCACCCCATGCCGAGTAGCTTTTGCACGTCCCCGTTCGTTGTAAGGGCACCTTGGCTAGCTAGCTTTTGAAATAGCCTATGAATTTCTTTGTGATTGCCGACGTCCACGGCTGCCTGCACACTTTTCGCGAAATACTCACGCACTGGCGGACCGCCGAGGAAACGCTGGTGCAGCTCGGCGACCTCGTGGACCGGGGCAACTACTCGCCCGAAACCGTGGAGTTGTGCCGCCAACTCAGCCAGGATTTTCCAGAGAAAACCGTCTTTCTAAAAGGCAACCACGACTGGGCAATGGCTGAGCATGTCGGGGCATCCGGGCCTTACAAAGCCTGGCTAGGCTGGGGCGGCCGGGCCACGCTAGCGCAGTACCAGCGGCATCGCCCTCTGCTGCCCCCGCATGCCATTTGGCTAAGCCAACGGCCGCTGTGCTGGCAAAACGACCACCTGCTTTTCTCTCACGCTGGCTTTGCCGATGTGCCTGCGCCACTCGACCCGGCCAGTTCGGAAGGCGTGCTGTGGCGGCGTGGGCCGCTGCGCTATACCGGCCAGTTGCAAGTGGTGGGCCACACGCCCACCGCTAGCCACCGCCCCGAGCGCGACGAAACTTCCAACACCATTTACCTCGATACGGGCGCCGCCGATGGCCATTTTCTTACCGCCCTGCGCCTGAGCGAAACTGGCGAGGTACTCGACACTGTTGCTATCCCGACTGTGCCGGAGGATATTTATTCGTTTGGCAAAATACACTAGCCGCTAGCCTCTCCCCGGCTGGCTATTGCGCAATCTCAATGTCTGATTCAATTTCTGAACCCCACTGGCACGCCGCCGCGCTAGCCCACCTGCACCAAGCCGACCCAATATTATCCAAAGCCATTACCAGTGTGGCCGGGCCGGTGCGGCCGGCTGCCCACGAAGACCTGTACCTGGCGCTGCTGCGCGCCATCGTCAGCCAGCAGATTTCGACTAAAGCAGCGGCCGCCATCTGGCGACGCTTCACCGCTCTTTTCCGGCCCGATGGCTACCCCGAGCCCCGCGAGGTGCTGCGCATGGAGGAAGACGAGCTGCGCGAAGCGGGATTGTCGCGCCAGAAGGCCGGCTACCTCAAGGCCATTGCCGACTACCAAGAGCGCGGCCTGCTCGATTACGAGCACCTGAGCCAGCTCGATGAGGAAGCGTTTACGACGCATCTCACTGCGATAAAAGGCGTGGGCCGCTGGACCGCCCAAATGCTGCAAATGTTTGCCCTCGACCAGCCCGACGTGTTCAGCGAAGGCGACCTGGGCTTGCAAAATGCCATGCGCAAGCTCTACGGCATTGAAGAAACCGGCCGCGCCCTGCACAAGAAAATGCTGGCCCTAGCCGAGCCCTGGCGCCCCTATCGCTCGCTAGCCTGCAAGTATTTGTGGAAATCGCTCGACCCCACGCCGCCCATCAACGCTGATTTGGGTTGGGACGGCTAGCTGGTAGAGACGCATCTTTGCATCTCGGCGTTCGCACCGCCCGGAGGATGTCGTTCAACACCGAGACGCAAAGATGCGTCTCTACAACCCCCGCCTATCTTTGGGCTTTACGCCCACGTTACTCTACCCCTGCCCTCTCCAATGGCCGACCCCCACGTAGCCACCCACCCTACCCTTTCCAAAACCGAGCTGCTCGCCGCCAAAAACCAGGAAGCCCTGCTAGGGGGCGGCCAGGCCCGCATCGACGCCCAACACAAAAAAGGCAAGCTCACCGCCCGCGAACGCATTGACTTGCTGCTAGATGAAGGCTCATTTGAGGAAATTGGCAAGTTTGTGATGCACCGCGCCAAAGACTTTGGCCTTGACAAAGAATATTACCTCGGCGACGGCGTCGTGACCGGCTACGGCACTATTCACGGCCGCCTAGTGTACGTTTTCTCGCAAGATTTCACGGTGTTCGGCGGCTCGCTGAGCGAAACGCACGCCGAGAAAATCGTCAAAATAATGGACCTTGCCATGAAGAATGGCGCGCCCGTTATCGGCCTCAACGACTCGGGCGGCGCCCGCATTCAGGAAGGTGTGGTGAGCCTCGGCGGCTACGCCGATATCTTCTACAAGAATACCCTGGCCAGCGGCGTGGTGCCGCAGCTTTCGGCCATTATGGGGCCGTGCGCGGGCGGCGCGGTGTATTCGCCAGCCATTACGGACTTCATTCTGATGGTCGAAAACACGAGCTATATGTTCGTAACCGGCCCCAACGTGGTGAAGACCGTGACCCACGAAAACGTGACCAGCGAGGAGCTGGGCGGCGCCAGCACCCACTCGGCCAAGAGCGGCGTCACGCACTTCACGGCGCCCAATGAGGTCGTCATCATTCAGCAGCTCAAGCAGCTGCTGAGCTACATGCCCCAGAACTGCGAGGAAACCGCCCCCGCCGTGGCCTACGAGGCTGGCCAGGACGAAAGCCGCCCCGCGCTCGACACGCTCATTCCCGACAACGCTAACCAGCCCTACGATATCCGCGAAGTAATTGAGGGCCTAATTGATGCCAACTCCTTCATGGAGGTGCACCAGAACTTTGCCGAGAACATCGTGGTGGGTTTTGCGCGGCTAGCGGGCCGCAGCATCGGCATCGTGGGCAACCAGCCGGCGGTGCTAGCCGGCGTGCTCGACATCAACGCCAGCACCAAGGCCGCCCGCTTCGTGCGCTTCTGCGACTCGTTCAACATCCCACTGCTCGTGCTCGAAGACGTACCCGGCTTCCTGCCCGGCACCGACCAGGAGTGGCGCGGCATCATCACCAACGGCGCCAAACTGCTCTACGCTTTCTGCGAGGCCACCGTGCCGCGCATCACCGTCATCACCCGCAAGGCCTACGGCGGCGCCTACGACGTGATGAACAGCAAGCACATCGGCGCCGACCTCAACTTCGCCTGGCCCACCGCCGAAATCGCGGTAATGGGCGCCAAGGGCGCGGCCGAAATCATCTTCAAGCGCGAAATCGCCGCCGCCGAAAACCCCGAAGCCAAGCTGCAAGAGAAGGTAGATGAATACCAGCAGAAATTTGCCACGCCCTACCGCGCCGCCCACCGCGGCTTTGTAGATGAGGTAATTCTGCCCTCGCAAACCCGCCAGAAATTAATTCGCGCCTTTAAAATGCTGGAAAACAAAGTGGATACCCTGCCGCGCAAGAAGCACGGCAACATTCCGCTGTAAATCCACCTTAAAAAGTAAAACCCGTTTGTCATGCTGACGAAAGAAGCATCTTATCACGGCTGCTTTCGCCAGACTTATGTTGCACCCGAGCGTTGCGAACGTGATAAGATGCTTCGCAAGCTCAGCATGACACCCGCACACTATGCGCCCTGAATCGTTTGAATTTCTTGAGAAATACCTGAATAATCCCTCGCCCACTGGCTTCGAAAAAGAAGGCCAGAAGCTGTGGCTGGAATACATTAAGCCCTATATCGACTCCTATTTTGTCGACACATACGGCACGGTAGTAGGCGTAATTAATCCCGACGCGAAATACAAAGTCGTCATCGAGGCGCACGCCGACGAGATTTCTTATTTCGTGAATTACATCACCAAGGAAGGCTACCTGTACCTGCGTCGCAACGGCGGCTCCGATGCGCTGGTGGCCCCTAGCAAGCGGGTAAATATCTTCGGCGAAAAAGGCATTGTGAAAGGTGTATTTGGCTGGCCCGCTATTCACGTGCGCAAGGTGGAGCAAGACAAAGCGCCTACCATCGAAACCATTTTCCTCGACTGCGGGGCTAGCAGCGCCGACGAGGTGGAGGAAATGGGTATTCACGTGGGTTCGGTCGTCACGTTTGAGGACGAGTTTACAGTGCTCAACGACAAATACTACGTGGGCCGCGCCCTCGACAACCGCGTCGGCGGCTTTATGGTGGCCGAGGTGGCCCGCATGCTGAAGGAAAACGGCAAGCAGCTGCCCTTCGGCCTCTACATCGTGAATGCGGTGCAGGAAGAAATTGGCCTGCGCGGCGCCGAAATGATAGCGCACCGCATCAACCCCGACGTGGCGATTATCACCGACGTGACGCACGACACGCAGTCGCCGATGTATGAGAAGAAAACCAGCGGCGATATCTTCTGCGGCAAAGGCCCGGTAATTACCTACGGCCCCGCCGTGCAGAACAACCTGCGCGATTTAATTATCAATACGGCTAAGGAAACGGACATTCCGTTCCAGCGTGCCGCCGCCACCCGCGCTACCGGCACCGATACCGATGCATTTGCCTATTCGGGCGCGGGCGTGGCTTCGGCACTTATCTCACTGCCACTCAAATACATGCACACTACCGTAGAAACGGTGCACAAGGACGACGTGGAGAACGTAACCCGGCTCATCTACGAAACGCTGCTGCGCATTGAGGACAAGCAGGACTTCCGGTATTTTGTCTGAACCACGGATTTTTCGGATTAGTCGGATTGCACGAATTTTGTAGCCGACATTTCTACCCAACTAAAACGGCTGCCCGACTGGGCAGCCGTTTTAGTTGAACTAACTAATCCGAACACCAGCCATCCACAAAATCCGACGAATCCGAAAAATCCGAAAAATCCGTGGTTCAGACAGACCAAATGGGCCGCCGCGTAGTCGTGCCTTTTCCGCCGCAGCGCATTATTTCGCTGGTGCCTTCGCAAACTGAATTATTATTTGATTTGGGGCTGGGAAACCGGGTGGTGGGCGTAACCAAATTTTGCATTTACCCGCCCACCGCCCGCCATTCGGCCAGCGTAATTGGCGGCACGAAGAACTTTGATTTTGCGAAAATCAAGGCAGCTCAACCAGATTTGATTATCGGTAATAAGGAGGAGAACTATCAGGAAGGTATCGCACAGCTAGCCCAGCATTTCCCGGTCTGGATGAGCGATATCGTGGATTTGCCGGCCGCGCTTGATATGATACGCCGCGTGGGCGACCTCACCGCCAAGACCCAACTGGCTGAGCCCCTGGCCGCCGAAATCAAGCACTCGTTTGATAAGCTCCGCTTGGCGGCGGCTGCGCCCCTGGCCACGGCCGCGTATTTTATCTGGCGCAAGCCCTACATGGTGGCAGCCAGCGGCACGTTTATCGACGATATGCTGCGGCGGGCGGGTTTCCGCAATGCGTTTGCGGGCCTGGGTCGCTATCCCGAAATCACGCCCGAGCAGTTGGCCAGGGTCGCCCCGGCGCATATTTTTTTATCATCCGAACCGTATCCGTTTGGCGAAAAGCACGTGGCCGAATTTCAGGAAATGTGCCCAGCAGCCAAAATTCAAGTGGTAGATGGCGAGTTGTTTAGCTGGTACGGCAGCCGGCTGCGCCTTTCAGCTGCCTATTTTCAGGGGCTGCGCCAGGCGGTGGGCACGGAATAAGCAGGCCGGCAATACCTTGCGCTTCTAACCTTCCCGCCCGCATGGACCAGCGCATCATCAACCTCTTCGACGAGTACACCCACCGCCCGCTTTCGCGCAAGGAATTTTTGGACCGTCTGCTGGTGCTGGCGGGCAGTGCGGCCCTGGCTACCACCGCCCTCTCGGTGCTGGAGCCCGGCTATGCGCAGGCAGCCACTATTTCGCCCCTAGCCGAAGACCTGGTAGAAGAAAACGTGACCTGGCCCGGCGATGGCGCCACCGTGAGCGGCTACCTGGTGCACCCCAAGGCCAGGAAAAAGCGTGGGGCAGTAGTCGTAATCCACGAAAACCGGGGCCTTACGCCGCACATCAAGGATGTGACGCGGCGCGTGGCACAAGCCGGCTACCTGGCGCTGGGCGTCGATGCGCTGAGCGTGCTAGGCGGCACGCCCGCCGATGAGGACAAGGGCCGCGAATTAATCGGACAGCTCGACCCTAGTAAAAACCTGAATAATTACCTGGCCGCCCTCACCTACCTCCGCGCCCGGCCCGAGTGCAACGGCCGCACGGGCTGCGTGGGTTTCTGCTGGGGCGGGGGCCTAGCCAACCAGCTCGCGGTGCACGACGCCAAGCTTAACGCCGCCGTGGCCTACTACGGCCAGCAGCCCAAGGCCGAAGACGTGCCCCAGATAAAAGCCAATGTGATGCTGCACTACGCTGGCCTCGACCAGCGCATCGACGCCGGCATCCCGGCCTACGAAGCGGCCCTGAAAGCGGCGCACATTCCCTACGAGCTATTTATGTACGAAGGCGTAAACCATGCTTTTAATAACGACACCTCGCCCGCTCGCTACAATGCCGAGGCAGCTAAGCTAGCTTGGGAGCGCACGTTGCGGCTGTTTAAGGAGAAGCTGGGGTAATAGCATGAGATTTGTATTTAATATCACCCAAGTCAATAAGGAGGCTTTAATAAAATATCCTTACGCCGCATTAGACGGAGACTTAATCGTCCTTATTGAAGATTCAGTGTTTTTTGATGATGGAATTTCCCTTCTTGATTTTGCGCTCAGTATTCAAAGTTGGCTGGCTAAAGTACGAATAGGCTTTTTAGCAGATTTTGATTATTCATCAGATGAGTACACAGAAAATCCGGTTTTACATCTTACAAAACTTGATAGTCATCATTACACTATCTACTCGGCATGGGCGACAAACTATCCCGAAACTATTCTCGGTTTAGGTGAAATAACTCACTGTTTTCACAACTTTCTGAGCGAATTAAACGCGACTATTCAGCAAGAGTACGGGGTTGGATTCTCAGATATGAGGTTGTTCGCCAATTAATAATCTTGCTTAAAGCAGCTTATCCGGCGTAATCGGCAGGTCCCGTACCCGTTTGCCGGTGGCGTGGTACACCGCATTAGCAATGGCGGCGCTGAAGCCGACGATACCGATTTCGCCTAGACCTTTGGCGCCTATGGGGTCGAGGTAGTCGTCGGGCTTGTCGATAAAAATTACGTCGATAGCAGTCGGAATATCGGCGTTGACGGGCACGTGGTAATTGGCCAGGTCGTGGTTGGTGATGCGGCCGAAGCGGTGGTCTAGCACAGCGTCTTCCATCAGGGCTAGCCCCAGGCCCCAGGTGATGGCGCCATAAACCTGGCTGCGGGCGGTTTTGTGGTTCATGATGCGCCCCGCATCGATGGCCGATACGACGCGGCTCACGCGCACTTCGCGGGTGTGGACGTGCACGCGCACTTCTACAAAGCTGGCACAGAACGACTTGCCCGACTTCTCGCCCTTCTCCGGTACTTCGGGCGACTCGTGCATAACCTCAAGCGCGGGCTGGCCGGCCTGGCGCAGCACGTCGCCGTAGGCGCGGCTGGTGGCGGGGTGGCTAGCCAGGCGCACGCTGCCGCCCTCAGCCACAAGGTCGATAAGCTTGGCATGGGCGAAGGGCGAGCCGGGCATGCTGAATGCCAGGTTAATAAGCTGCTGGCGCAGCGCCGCGCAGGTATCATGCACGGCAGCGCCCACCGAGGCCACGGTGTGCGAGCCAAACTGGCCCGGCGCCTCTGGAAAGGCTGCGTCGCCGAGCTCGAAGCGGATATTTTCGGGGGCGACGCCGCTGGCGTCGGCCGCAATCTGAGTCATGACGGTGGCGGTGCCGGGGCCTACGTCGGCGGTAGCGCTTTGCACCACTAGGGTGCCATCGGGCAGCAAGCGGGCGCGGGCACTGGCCTTAGCGCGCGAGGCGTGGTAGATGCCCATGGCCATGCCCTGGCCCACCAACCAGTCGCCGTCGCGGGTGGCACCGGGCGTGGGGTTGCGCTGGCTCCAATTAAATTTCTCGGCGCCCTGGGCGTAGCACTCGCGCAGGTAGTTGCTGCTCCAGGGCTTGTCGTTTTCGGGGTCTGTCTCGGCAAAATTCTTCAGGCGCAGGGCTAGCGGGTCCATCTTCAGGGCATAGGCCAGCTCATCCATGGCCGACTCGATGGCGAACGAGCCGGTGGTTTCGCCGGGGCCGCGCGTCCAGGCGGGCGTGCTCATATCGAGCGGCACGAGGTGGTAGGTCAGCTCGGCATTGGGGCAGCGGTAGCCCGATTTGGTGGGGTGCAGAATACGCTCGGTGAACTGCTCGTAGCGCGACGTCATGCCGAACGCCTCGTGCGACACACCCACCAGCGTGCCATCGGCTTGCGCCCCCAGCGCCACGCGCTGCACCGAGCGCGGCCGGTAGCCCACCATGTTAAATTCCTGCTCGCGGGCATTTACTACTTTCACCGGGCGGCCCACCACTTTCGCCCCTAAAATGGCCGCCATCTCGGGCGGCCAAATGCGTGAGGCGCCCCCAAACGCCCCGCCCACAAACGGTGAATGCACCTGCACGCTCTCCTTGGGCAGGGCCCAGAGCTTCATCAAATCTTTCTGGGCCAGCGAGGGCGCCTGGGTTTTATTCCAGACCGTGAGCTGGTTGCCCTGCCATTGGGCAATAGCCGCGTGCATTTCCATGGGGTTATGCACTTGCAGCGGCGTCTGGTACTCGTGGGCTATTTGCACCGGGGCCGTTTTGTAGGCCTGGGGTTGACCGCGCAAGTGGTCTTTCTCTTTTTTAGGCTTGTAGCTGTGGGCTAGGCCCTTGGCAATATCCGTTTGCGGGGCTGTGTGCTCGTAGGCTACGCGCACGAGCGAGGCGGCGTACTGCGCCTGCTCCAGGGTGCTAGCGATAGCCAGAGCCACCGGCTGGTTGCTATAATAGATTTTATCGTCGAAGAATACCCGAAACTGCTGGCCTTCCACCCGCTCGTCGGGCTGCGGGTTTTCGTAGCCCGGCACCTTGGGCGAATTCAGGTGCGACACGATGGCCAGCACCCCGGGCAACTGGGCCGCGGCAGTAGTGTCGAGGTGCGTAATGCGACCGGTGGCAATGGCACTGGTAACCAGCACCCCATGCACGCATTCCGGCACGGCGTGCTCGGCGGCGTAGCGGGCCTGGCCCGTTACTTTCAGGTGGCCGTCGACGCGACTGCGGGGCTGGCCAATGTGGGGAGCGGGCATAGAGTAGGAAGACAGTAAACGGCAGGATGAGCTTGCCAGGGTTTACGCCATTTTAGTCTCCGCGTTAGCCCCGCTGCAGCTATTTAGCCCTGCTGTAGCTATATTATTTACCTGCGCCGCTAGCCCCCTTTTAATCTGCAGCTACTAGCGAGCCCATAACCCAAAAAAGCTCAGCCAACTAGCTTCCTTAAGGAAGCGCAGTTTGCCTAGCCGGCTGAAGCGCGGGCGTATGGACAAACCAGCGAGCGGCGGTTTCCTGAAATTCCCGGCTATCCGGGTCATGGTCAGCGGCCCAGGCCACTACCCCATCTGGGCGTATGAGTACCGCGCTTAGGCCTAGCTGCGCCTGGGCGTGGCTCGCTACGTAGTTTAAGCGGTTGCCATAGTCGCTGGCCGCCACTTTGAGAGAAGTATTCTGCGCAAAATCAAGTAAGACTCCCTTGCCATCGCGCAGCAGTTCGCCCAGCATTAAGCCATTTTCCAGCTCAAAATTGGGTGCGCTATGGCCTACCAGCGCATGGCGGCCGCCGAGGTTGTAGTGCGTGGTAATGCCCCACACCCGCCCGGCAACATAGGTAGCGCCGTCGCGCGTGTCCATCAGGTCGCGGATAATGGCGTGCAGCGCGCGGGCCGAGGAGTCGGGGCGCATGATGGCCACCTGGGCGCGCGACCAATCCAGCACCCGCGCCCCCACGGGGTGGCGTTCGGAAGTGTAGCTATCCAGCAAGCCGTCCGGGGCCTGCCCCTGAATGGTGGCGGCGAGTTTCCAGCCCAGGTTGAGGGCATCGCCAAGGCCCAGGTTCAGGCCCTGGCCGCCCAGCGGCGAATGAATGTGGGCCGCATCGCCGGCTAGCAGCAGCCGGCCGTGGCGGTAAGTGGTAGCCTGCCGGGCGCGGTCGGTCCAAGTCGTGGCCAGGTGCAGCGCCTTGATAGTGACGTCGGTACCCGAGATGCGGCGGGCCAGGGCCTGCACGTATTGGGCGGTGATGGGCTTCTGCGCCTGGTGCGCGGCCCCGCCATCAAAGTCCTGCAATATCAGGTAGCCGGGCTGCGGCTGCATATACATGCCCGTGGGGGTTACGTTGCGGCCGGGCTTGAGCTTCTCCGGGTCGGCCAGGTCAACCAGAGCAGTGTAACCCGTAAACTCGGGCTCGGTACCCACAAACTCAAACCCGCCGGCCTTGCGCACTACGCTCCGGCTGCCATCGCACCCCACTAGCCACTTCCCAGTAAAGGATTGGGTTTCGGTTTGAACCGTTACGCCCTCGTGCGTCTGCTGCAAGGCCGTAATGGCCAGCCCGCGCCTGATGACCACCCCTAGCGCTTCGGCGCGGCGGGCCAGCACGGTTTCCAGCTCCGCCAACTCAGTCAGTATCTGGTTGTCGGTTGGGCTGGGCAGGCGGTACGGCCACTGCGCAGGGTCTAGTTTATCGGGTTGAATCTGAATACCCGCAAAATGCCCGCCCCCTTGGGGTTGCTTGCGCTGGCCAGGAGCCGGGGCGGCGGGAGAAAAGCTAAGCTTGGGCACCTCCAGCTCCTGGAGCAGCCCCCGACGATACAGCGCCTCGATAGAAGGCGCATTAAGCCCCCGAACTCCAAATGGAAGCCGTTTTAAGGGTGATTGTGCGTGCTCGGCCTTTTCCAGGAGCAGCACCGAGCACTTGGCAAGCGCCAGCTCGCAGGCGAGAAATAACCCCACCGGCCCGGCGCCGGCAATAATGACATCATAAACCGGTGACTGGTGGGCAGAGGGGGCGCGGTCAACTATCGTTTCCATGGTATTTGTGTGCAGCAGTAGTGCAGCACAAAATTCCGGAGCGCCCCTGCGCTAGGCTTGTATAAACGCGACAAAATCGGGGCCGGCCAGCCGGCGCGCGGCGTTGGCCTTGCGCGCAAAGGCGGCGGGCGTAGTGCCGCTGTAGCGCTTAAACTCCCGGCTTAAATGCGCCTGGTCGGTATAGCCCAGCTCCTGCGCCAGGCCGGCCAGGTTGCTACCCGGCTGCCACCAAAGGTGGTTGCGCACCTGCTCGAAGCGCATCAGCGAAGACACCTCCTTGACCGTATAGCCGGCCGCTTGCTTAAACTTCCTTTCCAGCGTTCGCACGGTGCCATGCGCGGCTTCCGCAATCTGGCTTACCGGCAGGGTACCACGGGCATCGCGCATTGCGGCGCCCGCTTTGTCGAGCAGGCTATCGCTAGCCACCTGCGAATGGTCAGCCAAAAAATAGGCCCCTAGCTGGGCGAGCGCCTCAGCTATCTCACCAGCTGCTACACACTTGGCTAGGGTGGCTTGCAGCTGCGCGATAGGGTGCGCCATAACGCGCACGCCGTCTTGGCCAGCCGGCAGGCCTAGCAGCTCAAACACCGTCCAGGGAAAGCACCGAATCCCAATCACTTCCAACCGGTGCTGCGTGTGAAAGGTAATGGGCTGGTTGAGCAGCCCTACCAGAAAGGGAGAAGGCAGCGGCTGCAAGCCCTTGGGAGAAGCAATGCCACAGGCGCCGCCAAAATGAAAGATAATTTCGGCATAGCCATCGGGCACTACCTCAAAGCTGGCTGGCAGCTCGTCAAACTCTCTGCGGGTGTACCAAAAGCACTTTATTGTGGTGCGAAGCGCTTCGGGAGGCTCAACTTCCTGGTGGTGCATGTCGAAAGATAGCCCAGCTTACTCGGCAGATGGTGGGCTAGGCGATAGCTACTGCCTTTTGTTAAGCGCTTCCGTTTTCACCAGACACAACAAAGGGAGGTTTGCAGCACAATCAAGTAACGATTGCTGCTGCAAACCTCCCCCGGCGTTATCAGCCCAGCTTTAAAGCAAAATCAAGTTAAGCTCGCCCAACTGGTAGCCGCCTAAAAAGCTCCTTACTGTGGCTTCGCGGCAGTCGGCAGCGGCTTGCGGGGCAGCTTCTGGTCGCGCATGGCGGCATTGTACACAAACGAGGCTACTACTACCGAGGCCTGCTTGAGGTCGTCGGCCACCAGGCGGTCGTAGGTGTCTTGGTTGGAGTGGTGGGTGCGGGCGAAGTAATCCAAGCCATCCTGGATGAACTGGAAGCCGGGCAGGCCCACGGCGTCGAAGGCGATGTGGTCGGTGCTGCCGGTGTTGCGTAGCGTCACGGTGCTGGCGCCCATGTCGGCGAATGGGGCTAGCCAGGCGGTAAAAATAGGCTTCACAGCCTCGTTGCCCTGGGCGTAGATACCGCGGATTTTGCCGGCGCCGTTGTCGAGGTTGAAGTAGGCGGCCAGCTTCTCGTGGTCGGGCTTGAGCTGCATGGTGGCGGGGTCGGCAAAGTGGTTTTTCACGTAGTTGCGCGAGCCGTGCAGGCCTTCTTCCTCCTCACCCCACAAGGCAATGCGGATGGTGCGGCGCGGCTTGAGGCCGCTAGCCTTCAAAATGCGTACGGCCTCCATCATCACGGCCACGCCGGCGGCGTTGTCGGTGGCGCCGGTGGCGGCGTGCCACGAGTCGAGGTGGCCGCCGAGCATCACTACTTCGCTTTTCAGCTTCTTGTCGGTGCCGGGGATTTCGGCCACCACGTTGTAGCCTTTCAGGTCCTGATTCTGGAAATGGGTTTTCGTTTCCATTTCCAGCTCGACTGGAATACCCGCCTCCACGAGGCGGATGAGGCGCAGTTGGTCCTCGGCGCTCATTTCGAGCTCGGGCAGCACCGGCTTGGCGTCGGCGGCGTAAGGCGCACCGTTGGTGGTGAAGACGGTACCATCAGAGCCCCGGCCGGGGCTCAGGATGGCAGCGGCGCCTTCGGCCATCAGCATGTCGTTCAGTTTCATGCGCAGCTCGCGGGCGGCGAGCATGGCGGCGCGGCGGGCTTCCGGGTTAGCCTCGGCGGGGCGGTTAGCCGCGGTGGGGGCTCCGCCCCCGGCGGGCGCTTCGGAAAGCTTCTGCAGGTCTTCGGCGCTGAGACGCCGGGCATCGGGCTCGAAGTTGGGCTGAGGCGGCGTAGCCACCGGCAGCACCACGATTTTATCGCGCAGCTGGCCTTTATAGTTAGCCAGGTCGGCTTCGGTTTTCACGTTTACGTAAGCCACTTGCTTGCGCAGGGCGCCGGCGGTGCTGGGCGTCCAGGCTTTGGGCACGCCTATCATGGCGTGGTAGTAGGGCGCGGTCATGGCCACATAGCTCTTGTCGATGTCCCAGCCGCGGCCGAAGTCGCCCCAGGCCTCCACGTTGGCGTTGGCCAAGCCGTAGTCGGTGAGGCGCTTTTTGGTCCAGGCGTTGGCGCGGGCTAGCCCCTCGGAGCCGGCCAGGCGCGGGCCGCACACATCGGTGAGGTAAAAAGCGGTTTCCATCACCTTCGAGCGGTTCAGGCCTTCTTCCTTGATTTTAGTCAGGGCAGCCGCGTCGAGCTTTTCGGCGGTTTGGGCCAGCGCGGGCGTGGCGAGCAGGCTAGCGGCGGTGAGAGCAGCAAGTAGTTTTTGCATCAAAGAAGAAGCTTGGGTTAAGCGAAAGAAAGGTAGCCAGTGCCTAATGACACGACTACCACGCGAGCGTTGCGTCAGGTTTATGCCAGTTAGCTAGGGGGCGTTTTAAAGCCCGATATTAACCGCTCCCTGCCCGCGCTCGTTAGGAAACGTACTATTCTACTGGATGTAAGCTCTATTTTAGCAAGGCAGGCCACCAGCAAACTACCCTCATTACGGGCGGCACCAGCGGCAGCGGCTCCAAGTGCTTCGCCCAAGACAAGCATAGCCTCGTGCTCGCGGCCCGCAGCCAGGACGAGCTAGTCCAGAGTAGCAGATACCTATTTTTTCCACAAAGCCAGGCTGCCACGCGCCAGGCTGGTGGCCGAAGCGCCCCGCGCTCGCGTGGCCAAACACAGCTATAAAGCGCTGCTAGCCGGCAAAGACAACGTGGCATCGCACCTACTAAACAAGATAGAATATTTTAGCAATAACCTTTTGTTATACAGTTAATTATTTAATTTCTTTCACAAACAGACTGAGCACCTAGTTGGCTACGAAAGCGCCCGTTAACCTGAACCGATTATGTTTTTTTATTGAAGAAGCCCGGCCATTTGGCCGGGCTTCTTGTTGTAGCCCGGCACACGTAGGCCCGCGCCCTGCGCCACGGCCCGCCATAACCTTTGCCGGAGATATCCGGTTGTTGTCGCTTATGAAGATTTTACGCTACCCCAAGCCGGGCCGCTTACGGGCGCTGCTTGGGTGCTTGTTGCTGGTGCCCGGGCTGGCTAGGGCCCAAAACCTGCCCGATTCGCCCCCCCCGCCCCCTGCCGCCCCGCTCACCCTGCCCCAGGTGCTGAGCTACGCGCTGGCCTACCAGCCGCTGGTGCGCCAGGCCCGCCTCGACGAAGGCATTACGGATGCCGGCAACCGCGTGGCCCTGGCCGCCTGGCTGCCCCAGGTGGGCGTAACCGGCGTGACGCAGCACTATTTTGGGTTGCCCTACACCATTTTTCCCGACCCCACCACCGGCATTCCGACGCCGCGCCAGCTAGGGGTGGCCAACGTGACCACGCTGGGCCTAAGCGGCACGCAGGTGATTTATAACAACGACGTGCGGCTGGCGAGCCGGCAGGCGCCCCTCAACCGGTTGGCGGCGGGCCAAAACACGGTCAATAATAAAATCGCGACCGTGTCGGACGCCAGCAAGGCTTTTTATAGCGTGCTGCTGTCGCAGCGCCAGGCGCAGGTGTATGACGAAGACATCCGGCGCCTGGCCCGCAACTACCAGGATGCGCGCGCCCGCTACGACGCCGGTATTGTCGATAAAACCGATTATCTGCAGGCTGAGATTTCGCTCAACAACTCGAAGGCCAGCCGCAAGCAGGCCCTGGAAGGCGTGAAGGCCAACACGGCCTATTTGCAGCAGCTGATGGGCTTTCCGGCCACGCAGCTCATAGCGCTTAAGTACGATACCTTGCAGCTGGAGCAGGAAGCCGTGGTGGACACCCTGGCCCAGCTCGACCCCGCCAACCGCATTGAGTATCAGCAGGTGCTCACGCAAAAGTCACTCCAGGGCACAACCGTCGATTATTACCGGCTAGGCTTTTTGCCCTCGCTGTCGGCATTTGGCAACTACAACTCGGTGTATCAGAACAACTCGGTGAGCGAGCAGTACCGCCAACGCTTCCCCAACTCGTATGCCGGCCTGCAACTGGCGCTGCCACTGTTCACGGGCTTTCGGCGCACCCAAAACCTGCGCCGCGCTCGCCTGCAAGACCAGCGCGTAGACCAGGACCTGCTGAGCACCCGCAACCAGGTAACGACCGAGTACGCCACGGCCCTGGCCAATTACAAGGGCTACTTTGAGGCCTACGTGCAGAGCCGCCAAAACCTCGACCTCTCGCGCCAGGTGTACAAGGTGGTCGACCTGCAATACCGCGAGGGCATCAAGGCCTACCTCGATTTGCTTGTGGCCCAAACCACCCTGCGCACTTCGCAGCTCAACTACTACAGCGCCCTGTTTCAAGTGCTTACCAGCAAGGTGGAGCTACTGCGCACGCTGGGCACGCTGCCCACCAACTACTAACTACGCTTTCGCTTTATGACGACCAAGTACCTGGCTATGTGTGCCATGGCGGCCCTGCTGGCCAGCGCCGCGTGCGGCAAGCAAGACGAGAAAAAGAATGCCCCGCCACCCCCTACCCCGGTGAGCGTAGTGACGGCCCGCACCACCGACGCTGTGTACTATGACCAGTACCCGGCCACTGTGGTGGCCCTCAAGAGCGTGGAGCTGCGCTCGCAGGTGACGGGCTTTATCACGGGCCTCTACTTTCAGGAAGGCGACCTTGTGCCGGCCGGCAAGGTGCTGTATGAAATCGACAAGCGCCAGTATGAAGGCGCTTACCAGCAGGCCCTAGCCAACCTGCGTAGCGCCCAGGCCTCGGCCCAAAATGCCCAGGTAAACCAGGTGCGCTACCAGCGCCTGCTGCAGCAGGATGCCGTGGCCCGGCAGCTGGCCGAAAACGCCACTACCACCGCCAGCACCGCCTCGGCCCAAGTGGCTGCGGCCCAGGCCGCCGTCAATATTGCGCGCACCAACCTGGGGTTTGCCACGATAAAAGCACCGTTTGCGGGGCGCATCGGCATCTCGCAGGTGCGGCTAGGGGCGCAGGTGAGCGCCGGCTCGACCCTGCTCAACACCATTTCGACCGAGAACCCGATTGCGGTAGACTTCGCGGTGAATGAGACGGATATTCCGCGCTTCACCACGCTGCTCAACCAAAAAGGGGGGGCTAGCGACTCGACTTTGCGCTTTGTGCTGCCCAACGGCCAATTGTATAATCAGCCGGGGAAGATTCAAACCATCGACCGGGGCGTGGACTCGCAGACCGGGACTATCACGGTGCGCGTGCAATTTGCCAACCCCCAGCACCAGCTGAAAGATGGCTTGAGCGGCGTGCTGAAAGTGCTCAATACCAAGTCGGGCAGCCGCCTTGTCATCCCCAACAAAGCCATTGTGGAGCAGATGGGCGAAAACTTCGTGTACGTGGCCCTCGGCGACAGCGCCAAGCAGCGCAAAGTGCAGCTAGGCCCGCGCCTGCGCGACGAAATCGTGATTCTCAACGGTATCCGCGATGGTGATAAAATCGTGACCGAAGGCGTGCAGAAGCTGCGCGATGGCGGCAAAATTCAAATTAGCGCGCCCGGTGCCCCCGTGGCCGCGCCGGCCGGGCCTGGGGCCGGCAAGTAAAAAGGTCCGTCAGGCTCATCTGGCGTTCGCTTATAGACAAGGCATCCTTTTATGATTGCAGAAACCTTTATTCGCCGGCCCGTCACGGCCATTGTCTCCTCCTTGGTGATAGTGCTCGTGGGCGTGCTGGCCATGCTCACCCTTCCGGTCGGGCAGTATCCGGAGATAACGCCGCCCACGGTGTCGGTGACGGGCACCTACATCGGCGCCGATGCCCAGACCGTGGAGCAGACCGTGGCTACGCCCGTGGAAGTGCAGGTAAACGGCACACCCGGCATGACCTACCTGCAAAGCAACAGCACCAGCAACGGCCAGATGAGCATGACGGTGAACTTCGACGTGGGCACCGACATCAACATTGCGGCCCTCGACGTGCAGAACCGCGTGGGCATTGCCACGCCTACCCTACCACAAGAAGTTCAGCGCCTGGGCCTTACGGTGCGCAAGCGAAACCCCAGCATCCTGATGCTGGTGGCTATGTTTTCGCCCAAAGGCACCCACAATACGACCTTCCTCGACAACTACGCCAACGTCTTTATTAAAGACGCGCTGCTGCGCACCAAAGGTGTAGGCGACGTGGTGAGCCGGGCCGACGACTTTGCCATGCGCCTCTGGCTGAAGCCCGACAAGCTGGCCGCGCTAGGGGTCACGGCGGCCGATATTCAGGCTGCCCTCAACGAGCAGAACGCCCAGATTGCGGCCGGCTCTATTGGTGCGCCGCCTGCCCAGCGCGGACAGGCGTTTGAGTATATCGTGACGGTGCAGGGCCGGCTAGCCACCGTTCAGCAGTTTGGCGACGTGGTGGTGAAAACCCGCCCGCAGGATGGCTCGCTGGTGTATTTGCGCGACGTAGCCCGCATCGAGCTGGGCAAGTTCAACTACGCCAGCAACTCCTACGTGGACGGCAAGCGTGCCGCATATCTACTTATCTACCAAGCACCTGGTGCCAACGCCCTCGCCACCTACGAGAACGTGCTGGCCACCATGAACCAGCTCAAAAAGCAGTTTCCGTCCGACCTTACTTATATCGTGCCCTTCGAGTCGGCGAGCGTGGTGCAGGTATCGATTGAGGAAGTAGTGCACACGCTGGTCGAGGCGCTGCTGCTCGTGGTGGTGGTGGTATTTGTGTTTCTGCAAAGCTGGCGCTCGACGCTCATTCCGGTGCTGGCCATTCCGGTGTCGATTATTGGCGCATTTATCGCGTTCATCCCGCTAGGGTTCACCATTAATACACTGACACTCTTTGGCTTTGTGCTCGCTATTGGTATCGTGGTCGACGACGCCATCGTGGTGGTCGAGGCCGTAGAGGTGAATATGAATGAGCGCAAGATGAGCCCCCTCGATGCCACGCTCGAAGCCATGCGCGAGATATCGGCGCCCGTTATTGCCATCGCGCTTATTCTGGCGGCGGTGTTTGTGCCAGTGGGCTTCATTCCGGGCATCACGGGGCGCTTGTATCAGCAGTTCGCCATTACCATCGCCATTTCGGTGCTCATCTCGGCGTTCGTGGCCTTATCGCTCACGCCGGCGCTGTGCGTGCTGCTGCTCAAGCCTCATGAGGAAGGCTACGAGTCGAAAGGCTTTATTAATAAGGGCTTTAAGAAGTTCAACGACTGGTTTGGGCGTGTTACCGAGAAGTACGGCAACGGCGTGCAGCGCGGCCTCAAGCACTCGCGTTTTGTGGTCATCATTCTGGTGTGCGTGCTGGTGGGCGCCGGCCTGTTGTTCCGCAGCAAGCCTAGCGGCTTCCTGCCCACCGAAGACGAAGGCCGGATTTACGTCACCTTCAACCTGCCTGAGGGCGCTTCTACCGAACGCACCGTGGCCGTGCTGCAAGGCATGATGGACGAGCTAAAGCACACCAAAGGCATCGCGCACTTTGCGGCCCTGGGCGGCCTGAACGCCGTAAACTTCTCTTCGAAGTCAAACTCCGGCACCATCTTTTGCCAGCTAGAGCCCTGGGACGAGCGCACCGACAAGAACCTGCAGCTGCAAGGCCTGATGGCGACGCTGCAAAAAAACATGGCCCGTTTTAAGCAAGCCACTACGGTCGTTATTTCGCCGCCGGCCATTCCGGGGCTGGGCAACACGGGCGGCTATTCATTTATTTTTCAGGAGCGCGAGGCGGGCGGCGATATCAAAGCGTTTGATGCCAACCTGCAAAAATTCCTCGCGGCCATTCGCAAGCGCCCCGAAATTGCCTCGGGCTTCTCGTTCTTCACCGCCAGCACGCCGGGCTACCGCCTCGATATCGACCGCCAGAAAGCCAAGAAGCTGGGCGTATCCATTACGGAGGTGGGCAATGCGCTGCGCACCTACCTGGGTAGTGCCTACATCAACGATTTCACGCTTTATGGCCGCACCTTTCGGGTGGTGGCGCAGGCCGACTCCTCGTATCGCGGCGATATGGCCGACCTGGGGCAGTACTACGTGCGCAACAGCGCCGGCGGCATGGTGCCCCTGAGCACGCTCACTACCTATACCCGCACCGAAACTGCGCCGCTCATTTCGCACTATAACCTCTTCCGCTCGGCCGAAGTCAACGGCAACCCGGCCCCCGGCTACAGCTCGGGCGATGCCATCAAGGCCTTGCAGGAAACCGCCGCCCAGACCCTGCCGCAGGGCTACGGCTTCGAGTTTTCGGGCCTCAGCCGCGAAGAACTGCTAGCCGGCGGCCAGACGATTTACATCTTTGCGCTGTCTATCATCTTCGTGTTCCTGTTTCTGGCCGCGCTGTATGAGAGCTGGTCGGTGCCGTTTTCGGTGCTGCTGGCGGTGCCGGTGGGCATTTTCGGCGCCATCCTAGCGCTGTTCTTCCTGCCCAAGCTCACCAACAACGTGTACGCCCAAATCGGCATGATTACGCTCATCGGCCTCTCGGCCAAAAACGCCATTCTGATTGTGGAGTTTGCCAAGGAGCGGGTCGATAAAGGCCAGCCACTGGTTGAGGCCACGCTCGATGCGGTGCGCCTGCGCCTGCGGCCGATTATCATGACCTCGCTAGCCTTCATTTTGGGCATTCTGCCGCTGGTATTCGCCTCAGGCGCCGGCGCCCAAAGCCGCCAAACGCTGGGCTGGACGGTGCTCGGCGGTATGCTGGCCGCCACGGGCCTGGGCATTTTCATCGTACCGGTGCTCTATGTCATCATCACGCGTTTCGCCTACGGCAAGGCCAAGCTGGCCGAGTTGGAGAAAAACTACAAGCCCGACGAGGAGCACGGCGGGCCCAAGCCAGATGACGCGCCTGGGCAAGGCGAGGCGCCGCACGGCGCGCCGGCGCCGGCCTAGCGCTCACCCTACCTTTTACTCGAACGCCTCAGCCACGCCCGGCTGGGGCGTTTTCTTTGCAGCGCAATGCTGCCCCGCTAACCTAGCTAGCCCTTTTCCACCCTTTTGCTTATGCGCATCCGCTTGCTTTTCCTGGTTTTGCTAGCCTCTCTGGGCCGCACCTGGGGCCAGACCTTTACGAACCCGCTGCTGCCTAGCGGGGCCGACCCGTGGGCTATCTACCACGACGGCAGCTACTACTATATGCACACCACCGGGCGCGACCTCACCATCTGGAAAACGCCCAACCTCGCCCAGCTGGCGCAGGCTGAAAAAACGACCGTGTGGACCCCGCCCGCCACCGGCCCCTATTCCAGAGAGATATGGGCGCCCGAGCTGCATTTTCTGGCCGGCAAGTGGTACATCTATTTCGCCGCCGATAATGGCAGCAATAACAACCACCGCCTTTTCGTGCTCGAAAACCCCTCGCCCGACCCTACCAAAGGCCAGTGGACGATGAAGGGCCAGCTTAAAACGCCCGACGACAAGTGGGCCATCGACGGCTCGGTGTTTGAGCACGGCGGCCGGCTCTACGCCATCTGGTCGGGCTGGGCGGGCGATGAAAACGGCCGGCAAGACATTTACCTGGCGCGCCTCAGCAACCCCTGGACCGTGAGCGGCGAGCGCGTGCGCATCTCCGACCCGCGCTTTGGCTGGGAGCAGCACGGCCTGCTGCCGCGCTTCGGCCCCGGCGAGCCAGCCTACGCGCTCGTCAACGAAGGCCCGCAGTTTCTAGCTAGCCCCAACGGCCGGGTCAATATCGTGTACTCGGCCAGCGGCTGCTGGACTGATTTCTATGCCCTAGGCCTGGTCTGGGCCGAGCCGGGCGCCAACCTGCTCAACCCCAAGTCGTGGCACAAGGAGCCGGAGCCGGTGTTCCGGGCGCAAAACGTGAAGGGCACCTTCGCGGCCGGCCACAACTGCTTCTTCGACTCGCCCAACGGCAAGCAACACTGGCTGCTCTACCACGCCAATGCCGAGCCCGGCCAAGGCTGCGGCCGCGAGCGCACGCCCCGCATGCAGCCCTTCACCTTTGCCGCCGATGGTGCGCCCGTTTTCGGCGACCCGCTGCCGCTAGGCCAGGAGCTATCGGTGCCGGGCAGCGCAAAGTAGAGGCTAGTAAACTAATCGTACTCAGGCACGAAAAAAGGCCCGGCTGCAATGCCGGGCCTTTTCATTTACAACCGGTATTCTAAAACTACTCGCCCGACTTTTCCATCAGGTCGGCCATTTCCTGCGAGATGCCGGTGCTGCTGAAGCCACCGTCGTGCATCAGGTTTTGCATGGTCACGTAGCGCGTCAGGTCCGAGAAAAGCGACACGCAGTAGTCGGCGCAGGCCTCGGCGGGCGCGTTGCCGAGCGGCGACATCTTGTTGGCATACTCATAAAACGCGTTGAAGCCCGAGATGCCGGTGCCAGCCGTGGTCTTGGTCGGCGACTGCGACACCGTGTTCACGCGCACCTTCTTGAGGTGGCCTAGCCGCTGGCCGTAGCTGCGGGCAATGCTTTCGAGCACCGCCTTGGCCTGTGCCATATCGGTGTAGTCGAGGAAGGCGCGCTGAGCTGCGATGTAGCTAAGCGCCACCACGCTGCCCCACTCGTTGAAGGCGTCCTGCTTTTCAGCCACGGCTAGCATCTTGTGCAGCGAAAGGGCCGATACGTCGAGCGTTTGCTGAAAGAATTTATAATCTAAATCGCCGTAGCTCTTGCCCTTGCGAATGTTGGCACTCATGCCAATCGAGTGCAGCAGAAAGTCGATTTTACCCCCAAAGTGGCTTTGCGCTTCGGTAAACAACGTGCCCAATTCCTCAATCGATGTGGCATCGGCCGGAATGATAGGCGCGTCAATCTCGCTGGCTAGGGCCTTGATTTCGCCCATACGCATGGCAAGCGGCGCATTGGTGAGCACGATGCGGGCACCTTGTTCGTGGGCCTTCTGGGCTACTTTCCAGGCAATGGATTGGGAATTGAGAGCGCCGGAGATAATGCCGACTTTGCCGGCGAGCAGGTTGTTGGACATAAACTTCGTTTGTCATTGCGAGCGCAACGTAGTGCAGCGCGGCCACCATAAGAAAGCATAAGCTACTCTTTCCTTACCGGCAGCAATACTTTGAACGTGCGGCAAACCTAAATAGTGACGTTTGCGGCGGCAAGTTAGGAAGCTCCGCGCATACATAAGGGAAAGACTAGCTTACGCTTTCCTGCAATTGCCGCGCTGCACTACGTTGCGCTCGCAAGGACAAAACGGGTGAAAGCCCCTAGCCCGCTACTTCCTCCCCACGCAGGGCTAGCAGCTCGCGGGCGCTTTGCAAGGCATTTTCGCTGGGCTTGGCGCCGGCTATCATGTGCGCGATTTCCTTGATGCGGTCCTCGGGCGAGAGCTGCCGGATGCGGCTCACCGTGCGGTCGGCGCGGTCTTCCTTATACACGAAGTAGTGCGTGTCGCCAGCCGCCGCCATCTGCGGCAGGTGCGAAATAGCCACGAGCTGGTGCTTGTGCGCCATTTGCTGCATCATACGGCCCACCTTCACCGCAATTTCGCCGCTGATGCCGGTGTCGATTTCGTCGAATACTATCGTGGGCAGCGCTGTCTTGTCGGCTAGCATATACTTGATGCACAGCATCAAACGCGAAAATTCACCACCCGACGCGGCCTTGCTCAGCGTTTGGGGCTGGGCACCTTTGTTGGCCGTAAACAGGATGCTTACCACGTCGGCGCCGCTGGCCGAGAGCGGGCCGGTTTTGTGCTCCACCACGATGCGGGCGTGCGGCATCCCGAGGTCGGCCAGTAGTGCGCTTAGCTCTTTCTCAAACTTAGGAAACGCTTTGCGGCGGCTTTCGGTGAGCTTGGCGGCCTGGGCGGTGGCTTGCTTCAGGGCTGCCTCCGAGTCTTTGCGCAGGCGGGCAATTTCCTTGTCGAGGTTCAGTACCGAGCCCACTTTCTGGCGCAGGGTTTCGCGGGTTTCGAGCAGGCCTTCCACGTCGCGGCGCTGGTGCTTGCGCTGCAGGTTGTAGAGCACCGTGAGGCGCGCCTGCAGCTCCTCGGCGCGGGCGGGGTCGCCCTCGGTGCGGCGCTCGGCAGTTTCAACCTCATCGGCAATGTCGTGCAGCTCAATCAGGCAGCTTTCCAGGCGCTCGCGCAACTCGCGGAAGGCCTCCGAGTAGCCCGACACCTGCCCTAGCAGCGTCGAGGCGTCCTTCATGGTGCTGGTGGCGCAGCTTTCGCTGTCGCGCAGGCCGTGCAGCGCCTGGCTTAGCTTGTACTTGATTTCCTCGGCGTGCTCCAGCTGTTTTACTTCCTGCTCCAGCGCCTCCTGGTCTTCCTTGTCGAGGTTGGCTTCTTCCAGCTCATTCAGCAGAAAGCTATTGTAATCCAGCTCCTTGCTAGCTTGGGCTGACTGGTCTTCAAGCGCCTTAAGGTCGGTTTCGAGCTTGCGGTACTGCCGGTAGGCGTTGCCGTAGTGCGTGCGCGTGGGCACGAGGTTGGCGTAGAGGTCGAGCAGGTTGAGCTGAAACACGGCATCGCCCAGCAGCAGCGTATCGTGCTGCGAGTGAATGTCCATGAGGTTGGCGCCAATCTTCCGGAGGGCATCCAGTGTCACCGGCGTATCATTCACAAAGGCCCGCGACTTGCCCGAGGGGCTGATTTCGCGCCGCAGGATGCATTGCGTATCATAGTCAAGGTCTTCGGCCTCAAAAATATCCTGCAGCTGGTAATTCGTGATGTCAAACTGTCCCTCAATCACACACTTGCGCTCGGTATTGAAGAGCATGCGCGAGTCGGCCCGGTTGCCGAGCAGCAGTCCAATGGCCCCTAGCATAATGGACTTGCCCGCCCCGGTTTCGCCGGTGATAATATTGAGCAGCGGCGAGGGCCGCAGCTCCAGCTGCTCGATAAGGGCGTAATTCTGAATACGAAGGTCTACTAACATCGACCGTAGATTTAACGGATGTAACGGATTGCGCGGATACGCCTGCTAGAGCAGGCTGGCTACGCAAATGGCATTAGCCAAGTAGGTAAGCTTTGGCAACGCTACACTAAAATTACTAGCTAACCGGCGAATATTTTTACGAAGCTGCTTGAGCGCAAACCCAAAGTTGCCGCTTACCTGGTAAGAAATAAAAACGGGCGGGCGATGCCGCCCACCCGTTTACCCAATTAGCCTGCTCATAGCAGGCGTATCTGCTTCACTAGCTAAATCAGCGACTTAGGACAGTCTGATACTTCGGCAGGTTGCCGGGGTCTACATCCGTCATCAACGTGATGAGCTGCTGCTTTTGCTGCGTGTCGGTGCTGGTGCGGAAGATATTGGTAATCTCATCGGCCTTGGCATCGAAGAAGGCCCGCACAAATAAGGTGCTGGGCCGCACGGTGTTGGCTTTTTGAATGCCGGTGAGCGCGGTCAGGATGGAGGTGCGGGCCTCGTCGGGCTTTTCGATAAAAATGTCCATGCCCTGCCGGTAGTAGGCGTAGAGGCCGGTGCGGAAAGCTTCGAGCTGCGGGTCGGTAAGGTTATTGAGCAGCCAGTAGCGGTTGCGCGAGCTGGTATCGCGCCAGCCTTCATCGGCCTCGTTGGTCACGTTCTGGTTGGCCGAGTATTGCAGAATGTTGCGCGCCTGGTCGTAGTAAGTGCTGCCCCCTAGCCGCGAAAAGGTGTCTTGGTCGGTGCCAATCACCATGTAAGCGTAAAAGGCCAGCAGCGACGACAGGTTATTGACGAAGTTGCTGGGCGAGTAATCAAGTGCCGTTTGGGGTGTGTAGTTAAAATTGAAGCTCCGGTCGTTGATATTCAGCAGATTGGTTTCATAGCCGGTGCCGTACACCGGCCGCGTGGCAATGAGGCGCATCGTGGCCTGATAGGTGCCATTCTGCGGAATACCGGTGATGCCTACAAACATGCGTAGTTTGATGCGCTCTTCGGGCCGGTAGGGCTGGCGCGTCCAGGTGCGGGTGTTGAGGAAGGCCGTCATGTCCTTCTGCAGCTGCGCCACCAGCGTAGGGTCGGTTATCGTCACGTTTTCCAGCGAGATGGCCACCTGGGCATTGAGCTCCTGTGCCTGGCTGCTCAGGCTAGCCAGCAGCAGGGCCAGCAACGCGAAAATCTTACGCATAAACGGCAGTAAAACGGGTCTGAATAAGGGCTACCAGCGTGCGGGCCAGCTCCGACTTGGCTTGTAACTCAAAGTTAAGCACCTGCCCGGCGCGGTCGAGCACGGTTACCTTGTTGGTGTCGTGGCCGAAGCCGGCGCCGGCATCACGCAGCGAATTGAGTACCACTAAATCGAAATTTTTGCGCAGCAGCTTGCCCTGAGCATGGGCCAACTCGTTGGTAGTTTCCAACGCAAAACCGACCGAAAATTGTTCAGCTCGCTTGGTTTGGCCGAGCGTGGTGGCAATGTCCACGTTCTTGACCAGCTCCAGCGTCAGCGTATCGCCTTCTTTCTTCATCTTTTCCGGGGCCACGCTAGCCGGCCGGTAGTCGGCCACGGCGGCGGCAAATACCCACACATCGGCCAGCGGTGCGGCCTCGGCAGCAGCCTCGTACATCTGCTGGGCCGTTTCGACGCGCACCGTGCTGATGAGGGGGCTAGCCGGTGCGGGCAGCGCCGTGGGCCCGCTGATAAGCGTCACGGTAGCCCCTGTAGCAGCAAAGGCTTCGGCCAGAGCGTAGCCCATTTTGCCCGTAGAGCGGTTGCCCAAAAAGCGAACGGGGTCGAGCGGCTCGTAGGTGGGCCCAGCAGTGAGGAGAACGCGCATTTAGTGTATGTTTTTTACAAAAGAACGTCATGCTGAGCTTGTCGAAGCATCTCCCCCGCGCCGCTAGGAGGCATTCGGGAGAGATGCTTCGACAAGCTCAGCATGACGTTCTTTTATTATTTAACGTTGAAAAACTGCACTAGCTCGGCCACAATCTGCTCGGGCTCCAGCATGCGGCCGGGGCCGTTGAGGCCGCTCGCCAGCTCGCCAGCCGGCGAGTCGAACACGTAGTTGCCGAACGAGCGCAGGCGCTGGATATTCTGCTGCACGGCCGGGTGGGCGTACATATCCAGGTCCATAGCCGGGGCCAGAAACACCGGGCAGCGCGCCGACAAGTACACGGCGCTCAGCAGATTAGGGCACAGGCCCTGGGCTAGTTGGCCGAGTGTGTTGGCGCTGGCCGGGGCAATGACGTAGGCATCGGCCCACAGTCCCAGCTCGACGTGGTTGTGCCACTGCCCGCTGGCCGCATCACGCAAAAAGCCCGTCAGGACGGGCTTTTTGGAGAGGGTGCCGAGCGTGAGCGGCGTCACAAACGCCGCCGCCGCTTCGGTGAGAATAACCTGCACTTCGGCACCGGCTTGCACCAGCAGCCTCACCAGCGGGGCGGCCTTGTAGGCGGCAATGCTGCCACTCACCCCTAGCAGGATGCGGCGGCTATTTAATTGCTGGTTGTTGCTTGTTGCTTGTTGATTGCTTGCACTCATCGGATAACTACTTAACAATCAGCAGCCAGCAATCAACTAGAACAGCTCGCGCGGGATAACTACGGGCGCCGCTTCGGGCGTTTCGTAGTGCAGCTCGCCGGCGATAAACTCCTCAATGGCCTGGCTGGTGGGCTTGGGCTGGCGCTCGTACTGCTTGCTGATTTCAATCTGCTCGCGGTTTTCGAACACTTCTTCGAGGTTGTCGACGGTGGTGGCAAACTCGGCCAGACGGTCGGTCAGCTCTTCTTTCAGCTTCACCGACAGCTGGTTTGCGCGCTTCGAGATGATAGAAATCGCCTCGTATACGTTGTTATTATCCGACGTGATGTCGGCCAGGTTGCGGGTAACGATGGAGGCGGAAGCGGGGGTCTTCATGGTTCTTGGGTTATTGTTTTCGGTTGGTGGTCTATTGCTAGGGCTGACTTGGCCGGCGGCCAAAACCAACAGCAATAAACCCAAACTCAGGTATTTAGTTGGTGGCGGGCGCCGGAGTGGGGCTAGCCGCCGTGTTGGCATCGGGGATGCTCTTGAGACGTTCGAGCTCGGCGCGGCTGTCGTCGTACATGGCCTGGGCCAGCCGCAGGTTTTTGCTTTGCGGGTAGGTGTCGATGAAGTGCTGGTAGTAGGCCACGGCATCGGTGAAGCGCTCGCGCTGCTTCGACTCGATGCTTTCCTTAGCCCAGGCGTACTGCGCTTGCAGGCGAATGTAGTCGGCCTGCTCGCTGTATACCGAGCCAGGATATTGCTGCACAAAATTGCCGAGCGAAGTCACGGCCGCCTGGTTGTAGCGCAATGCATAGTAGAGCTTGGCGCTCTGAAAAGCCTTGTTTTCCAGCTTCTTTTGCAGCTCTTGCGACATGCTTTCGGCCTCGGCCTTAAACTGACTGCTGGCGTAGGTGTTCAGAAAGTCCTGGATAGTCTCGACCGCCGTGATGGTGTTGGTCTGGTCGAGCTCGTAGCTGGGCGAATCGCGGTAGAGCGACTTGGCCCGCAGAAACGACGCCTCCTCTACCTGCGGCGAGTTGGGATAGGTGTCGATAAACTGCTTGAAGTAGTAAGCAGCCAGCACGTAGTTGCGCTGCTTGTAGTTGGTGTTGGCGAAGTAAAACTGTGCCTTCTCGGCCTCGGGGCGGCCCTTAAGCAGCGGAATCAGCTCTTCGAGCAGCGTGCCCGAGCGGAAGAAGTCGCCTTTATCATAGTACTTGATGGCCGCCTCGTACTTCTCATTCACACTGCCGTTTTTGAGCAGTTTCTGGTAGCCCGTGCAGGACCCTAGCGAGAGGGTGCCGGTGAGCAGGGCCGCGGTAATCAAACGGGAGAATCGCATACAAAGGGCAAAGGTACAAGTAAAACGGCAGCCAGCCGCCGGGTAGTTCCGCCGGCCGGGTGGCTAGCCCAGGAGCCACGGGCCTAGCGGGGGGTTGCACCGGGGGCCGCCGGCGCCGTGGGCCGGGCCTTGGTTGGGGCAGCCTTGGGCGATGCCGGCTGCTGCGGCCGGGCGCGGGGCCTGGCTTTGGGCCGGGCTTTTGGGGCCTTAGATTTGGTTTTCGGTTTGGCTTTGGGCCGGGTGCGCTTGATGTCAGCGGCGAAATGCTTGCCGAAAACTACGCGCCGGGTGGGCCGCTCGTTAGGCCGCCAGCGAAAGCCTTTGAGCTCTTTATCAGTGGCTTTCAGCTCGTGCACCGGAAAGTAGCTGGCCTCGGGGTTGGTGACCCAGGTGAGCTGCTTGATTTTATTATCGGCAAAGCGCAAGGTCATCGAGGCCGAGAATGACTTGTTCATGCCACTCAGAAACGACTTGTTTGTGCTGCTCTTGGCAGAGTCGTTTTCCACGGTAAAATACAGGCTCTCGGCGTTGCCGAGCACGTCGATGCGGGCCATCTGGCTGCGCCGAAAGTAGGCCACCATATTGCGACCTTTCACTTGGTTGTAGTCCTGTATAGTGTCTTCCTGAATGGCAAACGCATTGGCAAACAGGCTGGCGCGGTCGAGCTGGCCGCGCTTGAAGCGCAGGTTCATCGAGTCGGCGGTGAGCTGGTTGCGGGCCTGCCAGATTACCGGGTCGCGGTTGAGGTAGATGATGCTGTCCTGGCGGTCGTAGGTGAGCGAGTCGCAGCGCCCTTGCATCCGGCCTCTGAAAATCTGCACCTTAGGCCAGGCATAAAGAATGGGCCGCTGGCTAGCCCGCCCCAGCCGCGATTCTACACTGAGCAGCGTGTCGGCGGCCATATAGAGGGTATCCTTGCCCGAGATATTGCGCACCACTGGCCGCGAGCCGAAGAGCTTGGTGCGGCCCAGCGCCCGCCAGTAGCGGCCCTGGTCGCCGCGCAGCACGAGGTTATCTTTCTTCGAGATGAGCGACACGTGGCCCGTCGCCACGCCGTAGAGCTTCACCTGGTCATACACCAGCACGTCGCCCCCTAGCAGATAGCCAGGCGTTTCAATCTGGGCCTTGCGGGCGAAGTTGGATACGCGCGTGACCGTATTGTAGGTCCCTTTTTCGGCGTAGAGGTCGCCCTGCGTGCTCTTAATGCGGGTGGGGCCGTCGAAATAGGCAATTTTGGTACTCGTATTAAACGTCAGCGTATCGTTGCGCAGGTCGGTGGGCTGGCCCTGCTCGTCGAGCGAAACCAGGTGCACATCGCGCTTAAAGACAAATACTTTGCTATTGGTATCGTAAAAGCCCTGCTGGCTGTCGAGCGTATTTTTGGGGTCGACGATGTGACCGCCCACGGTGTAAAAGGCGGTGCGGCGGGTGAGGTCGTAGTCGAGGGCCGTAGTGGTGAGCGTCATGCGCGGGTCGTGCATGGTCACGACCTGGCCGGTCATGCGAGCCAGCCGCTTGTTGCCGTCATAAAAGCCGTGGTCGCCGGTGATGGTGAGCGTATCGCTCTGCACGATGCGCACGTTGCTAAAGCCTTCTATCTCGTTGCGGTCGAGGTATTGATAGGCTGAATCGCAGTACAAGAGCACATCTTGCTGCTTAAAACTAACGGCTCCCAGCAGCTTGCGAATTTTCACGCCATTAAAATCGCCACCACGCAACTCGTTGGCGTGCAGCAGCTCTACCGGCGTGCCCTTCACTACAGGCTGTGGGCGGGCACCAGACGTGGCGGGCTGAGGGGTAGCACCAGGCCGTTTTTGGGCCCACGCGGCCCCTAGCGGCAGCAAAAACAGAAGAAGCAGGAAAAAGCGGGACAGCGGCATTCGGGCCAAAGTTACGGCGGCAGGCCGGGGCTAACGCGCATCTTTGCAGGCTAGTGCCCTTTCCTATTTGTCATGCTCGACCAGGTTCGCCAATTCATTACCGAGAATTCTCTTTTCAACCTCGAAGCCGACACCGTGCTGGTAGCCGTGAGTGGCGGCCTCGACTCGGTGGTGCTGCTCGACGTGCTGCACCAGCTAGGGGTGCAGCTAGCCGTGGCGCACTGCCACTTTGGCCTGCGCGGTGCCGAGGCCGATGCCGACGAGCAGTTTGTGCGCAAGCTGGCCAAGCAGTACGAGGTGCCCTACTTCGCCGAGTTTTTCCAAACCAAAGCCTTTGCCGAGCGCGAGGGCATTTCGACCCAGATGGCCGCCCGGCTGCTGCGCTACCGCTGGTTTGAGCAGGTGCGCGAAACCAATGGATACGCCGTGGTCGCCACGGCCCACCACCGCCGCGATGCGGCCGAAACGATGCTGCTCAACCTGACGCACGGCACGGGGCTGGCGGGCCTGCACGGCATTCAGGTTAAAAACGGCCACGTGGTGCGCCCACTGCTGGCCTGCGCCAAAGACGACCTCTACGATTACCTGGTTGAGAATCGCCTCATCTGGCGCGAAGATGCCTCCAACGACAGCCCCGTGTACCAGCGCAACCGCCTGCGCCAGCAGGTGCTGCCGGTGCTGCGCGAAATCAACCCCAACCTCGACAACACCCTGGCCGCCACCGCCGAGCGCGTGGGCGGCGCCGAAGAAATAGTGCGCCGCTACGTGCAGGACACCGCCGCGCAGGCCCGGCGCGATGCCCCCGAGGCTACGTACTTCAGCATAGCCACGCTCCAAAACACGGCCGCTACGACCCTGGTGCTGCACGAGCTGCTGCGGCCCTTTGGCTTTTCGTGGCCCGTGACCAAGGAAATCGTGGCCAGCCTGGGTGGCCTCTCGGGCAAGCAGTTTGACTCGCCCACCCACCGCCTAGTGAAAGACCGCGACCAGCTCGTGATTACGCCGCGCCGGCTAGCCCAGTATGGCACCTTTCAGCTCGCTGAGGGCCAGGAAGACCTACTGGCCGATGGCCTGCGCCTGCGCGCCACCTACCACGACGGCGCCGACTACGAGATTCCGCGCTCACGCAGCACAGCGGCCCTCGATATCGACAAGCTTAAGTTTCCGCTCACGCTGCGCCGCTGGCAGGAGGGCGACTGGTTTATGCCGCTGGGCATGAAGGGGAAGAAGCACCTCAGCGACTTTCTCATCGACCAGAAAGTGCCGCTCAACCTCAAAGACGACGTGCGCGTGCTGACCTCAGCCGATGGTAAAATCTGCTGGGTGGTGGGCTTCCGGGTTGATGACCGCTTCAAGGTGGAGGAAGAAACAACCCGCGTGGTGGCCGTGCAGCGGCTGTGAGTGTTGCCTAAAGTAATGCTGCCATATAGCAGCCGCGGGGCTTTAGGGTGTACTTTTACCGCGCCAGACTTGCTGGCAACGTTCCCTCCTACCCTTCATCCATTCCCATGAAAGTTACCGTAGTTGGGGCTGGCAACGTGGGCGCTACCTGCGCCGACGTGCTCGCCACCCGTGAAATTGCCAACGAAGTTGTATTGGTTGACATCAAGGAAGGCTTCGCCGAAGGCAAAGCCCTCGATATCTGGCAGAAAGCCCCCATCATCGGCTACGACACCCGCACCGTGGGCGTAACCAACGACTACGCCCGCACGGCCGGCTCCGACGTGGTAGTGATTACCTCGGGCCTGCCCCGCAAGCCCGGTATGAGCCGCGACGACCTTATCGCGACCAACGCCGGCATCGTGAAATCGGTGACCGAGCAGGTGGTGAAATATTCGCCGAACGCCATCATTATCATCGTGAGCAACCCGCTCGACGTGATGACCTACCAGGCGCACCTCACCGCCAAGCTGCCCCGCGAGAAGGTATTCGGTATGGCCGGCATCCTCGACACGGCTCGCTACCGCGCCTTCCTAGCCGAGGCCCTGAACGTGAGCCCCAAAGACATTCAGGCCGTGCTGATGGGTGGCCACGGCGACACCATGGTGCCGCTGCCCCGCTACACCACCGTAGGCGGCATCCCGGTTACCGAGCTGATTGACAAGAACAAGCTCGACGCCATCGTGGAGCGCACCAAGAATGGCGGCGGTGAGCTGGTGAAGCTCATGGGCACCTCGGCTTGGTATGCGCCTGGCGCGGCGGCCGCCCAGATGGTAGAAGCCATTGTGCGCGACCAGCGCCGCGTGTTCCCGGTGTGCCTTGAGCTGCAAGGCGAGTACGGCATCCACGGCGTGTACCTCGGCGCCCCGGTTATCCTGGGCAAAAATGGTATCGAGAAAGTAATTGAGCTGCAGCTCAACGACGAAGAAAAAGCTCTGCTCGAAACCTCGCGCGGCCACGTGAAAGAAGTAATGGATGCCCTGGATAAGATGAGCGCCCAGCCGGCCGCTTAATTTTGCCGATGGTTTTCTAAGTAAAATCCGAAAAGCGGGTGGCCTAGGCCGCCCGCTTTTTTAGTTTTATCCCGCTCATGGCGCCTACTTCTTCGACTCTGCTCATTCAAACCGCCTTTATCGGCGACGTCATCCTGGCAACCGCCCTAGTCGAGTACTTGGCTAAACGCGAGCCAGGCGAGCCCCTCGATGTACTGGTGCGGCGCGGCAACGAAGGGCTACTAGTTGGTAATCCACACATTCGGCGGGTACTCATTTGGGATAAGAAGAACCGGAAATACCCCAACTTGCTGCGCCTGCTAGGGCAGATTCGGCAAGCGAAATATGGCCGGGTGGTCACCTTGCAGCGGTTTGCCAGCACGGGCTTTCTCACGGCTTTTTCGGGGGCTACAGAGCGAGTAGGCTTCGCCGAAAACCCATTTAGCCGGTTTTTTACGCGGCGCGTGCCGCACATTATCGGCGACGGCACCCACGAAGTGGCGCGCAACCTGCAACTGCTGCCCGAGGCAGTCATCACTCATCCGTTGCCCCAGCCGCGCCTCTACCCTAGCCCGGCCGATGAGGCTACTGCCGCGCCCTACGCGGCCGTGGGCGACTACGTGTGCCTGGCGCCCACCTCGGTGTGGTTTACCAAGCAATACCCCGAAGAAAAGTGGCTGGAGCTGCTGGCCGCGCTGCCCGCCAGCCTGCCGGTGTACCTGCTCGGCGGCCCGCCCGACGCGGCCGCCTGCGAGCGGCTGGCCCAGGCGGCCAGCCGGCCGGGGCTGGTCAATCTGTCGGGCAAGCTCTCGCTGCCAGCCTCGGCGGCACTCATGCGCGGGGCCGTGCTGAACTATGTCAACGATTCGGCACCGCTGCACCTGTGCTCGGCCGTTGATGCGCCGGTGTGCGCCATTTTTTGCTCCACGGTGCCCGCGTTTGGGTTTGGACCCCTGAGCTCGTTTTCGCGGGTGGTCGAGCACCCGGGGCCGCTGGCCTGCCGGCCCTGCGGCCTGCATGGGCACGCGCGCTGCCCGCTAGGGCACTTCCGCTGCGCCCGCGAAATCGACACGGCGCAGCTGCTGGCAGTGCTGGCCGAGGCGCGGGCCTGGCGGGGCTAGCCACGCGTTGGTAACCTGGCCGGCCGCCAGCATCAAATCAGGGCGCTTCTGCGTAGTGCATTGGCATGGACCACCTCTATCGCCTCATCGCCCAACACTGGCACCTCACGCAGGCGCAGTACACCCAGTTGCACCTCGTAACCTCCGTGCTGCTAGGGCCTTTGCTGGGCGTCTTATTGGTTATATTCTTACTTCTAAGACGCCGGAAATCCGAGGCATCTACTACCGAGTAGCCGACCACTGGTAGCGCATGGCTTCGCTAGTGGCTCAGCTGCTCCCACAGTGCCTGCATGCTCAGCCCGCCCATTACGGCCACTACAACCCAGCCGGACAGCAGCATCCAGCGGGGGTGGCGATACGCACCCATAAGGCGGGGGCTAGCGGCCGCTACCAGCACGATGGCTAGCGCAATGGGCAGTATCAGCCCATTGACGGCACCCGCAAAAACCAGCAGCTGCGTGGGCTTACCGATGGACACGAAGATGCTCGTTGACAGCACGATAAACACCGAGATGCAGGCCCGCTCGTAGCGCGCAAACACGGGGTGAAAGGTCTTGAAAAACGACACCGACGTGTAAGCCGCGCCCACGACCGACGAGATGGACGCGCTCCAGAAAATGACCCCGAACACCCGGAAACCCAGCTCGCCCGCTGCCGACCGAAACACGCTGGCCACCGGATTGTCGGGGGCAAGCGCGGCGCCGTGGCTCAGCACGCCCACGATGGCCAGAAACAGCACGAACCGCATCAGGGTTGAAATAACAATGCCGCTCACGGCGCTGCGCGTCACTACTGCCTGGTTGTCAATACCCTTAATGCCCGCATCTAGCAAGCGGTGGGCGCCCGAAAACGTGATGTAGCCGCCCACCGTGCCGCCCACGATGGTAACGATGGCCGCCGCGCTCACCTTAGCCGGCAGCACGGTGTGTTGCAGCGCTTGCAGCAGCGGCGGGTGCGCGCTGAAGGCAATACCCAGCGTGAGCAAAATCTTGACGGTGCCCAAAATCTTGGTGAAGCCGTCGAGCATTTTACCCACCTCGCGCACCCAAAACAGCAGCAGCGCCACCGCGCAGCTAATCATCGCCCCCTGCTCGTAGGAGAGCCCCATGAGCACGTTCAGGCCCAGCCCGCAGCCCGCGATGTTGCCGATGTTAAAGGCGAAGCCGCCCAGGATGACCATTGCGGCCAAAAAGTACCCTAGCCCCGGGAGCAGCCGATTGGCCAGGTCCTGGGCCCGCAGCTCGCTTACTGTGAGCACGCGCCAGGTATTAAGCTGGGCGCCCACATCGAGCACCACCGACACGAGGATGACGAAGCCGAAGCTCGTGAGCAACTGCTGGGTAAAGACGGTCGTTTGGGTCAGAAAGCCCGGCCCGATGGACGAATTGGCCATCAGGAAGGCGGCGCCTAGGCTAGCCCCGCCCCAAGTGCGAAACTTCGGTTTCATCGGCCGCTGGGGGCTGGGGCGGGGGGCACCGCGCCGGTAGCCTGCACCGTCACGTTGGCCTCGGCCAGCGCCGTGCGCAGCTGCCGGGCAAATTCCAGAGCGTGGGCACCGTCGCCGTGCAGGCACACCGTATCGGCCCGAATGGCTACCTCCGGGCCCTGCTGGGTGCGTACCCAGCCGCCCTGCACCATGCGCAGCACCTGGGCAATAGCCGCCTCGGAGCTGGTGATGAGCGCGTCGGGCTGGCGGCGCGGCGTGAGCGTGCCGTTGGCCTGGTAGGTGCGGTCGGCAAATACCTCGTGGGCCGTGCGCAGACCGATTTTCTCGCCGGCCTTGGTCAGCTCGGAGCCGGCCAAGCCGTAGAGTGTGAGCTCGGGCTGCACTTTGTAGATGGCTTCGGCGATGGCTTCGGCCAGGGCGGCGTTGGTGGCGGCCATGTTGTAGAGCGCGCCGTGGGGCTTGAGGTGGTGCAGCTGCCCACCCTCGGCGCGCACCACGGCGGCCAGGGCCCCTAGCTGGTACACCGTCATGTCAAACGCCTCTTCGGCCGAGATATCCAGGTTGCGGCGGCCAAAGCCTACTAAATCGGGCAGGCCGGGGTGCGCCCCGATAGCCACGTTGTGGGCCAAGGCGCGGCGCACGGTCTGGCGCATCACGCCAGGGTCGCCGGCGTGAAAGCCGCAGGCGATGTTGGCGGAGGTGATAAAAGGCATGATTTCGGCATCCTGGCCCAGCGTCCAGGCGCCGAAGCTTTCGCCCATGTCGCAGTTTAAATCGACGGTAGCAGCTAATGTCATAGAAGCGATTTTAAGTGAACAGCCCGCGCCAACGCGCGCAATCGCCGTTCCTGCGCAAGATACAGCGCCTGCGCCTCGGCCAATGTTGCTAGTTGAAACCGTAGCCGCGTGCCCGGCAGCGCCTGCGCCAGCTTCCCAAGGTCGGCTGAGATAACCTGCGCCAGGCGCGGGTAGCCGCCGGTGGTTTGGCGGTCGGCCAGCAGCACAATGGGCTGACCGCCCGCAGGCACCTGCACCGTGCCAAACGTGACGGCGCTCGACAGCAGCTCGGTGGCCGTGGCGCGGGCTAGCGGCGGGCCGCTGAGCCGGCAGCCCATGCGGTCGGCCTCGGTCGTGACGCTAAAGTTTTCCTCCCAAAAAGCCCGCTGGCTTTCGGGTGCGAACTGCGCATACTCCGGCCCCGGCAGGGCGCGCACCACCAGCGGTGCGCCGGGGCTAGCCAGTGGCGAGGCGGGAGCATACCATCGGGCGGGGGCTCCGCTGGCGGGGGCTTCAGGCCTTAAGCTTTCGAATAATCGCCGCCCAATGGTTGACCATTCCCCTACCGGCAATTCATCCCCAGCCTGCAAGGCACGGCCCGCTAGCCCGCCCAGCCCGGCGCGCAGGTAGGTGGCACGGCTGCCCAGCACCACGGGTACCGCCACGCCGCCCGCCACGGCCAGCCAGGCGCGGCCGCTAGCTTTCGGCCTGCCAAAAGCCAGCACAGCACCCGCCCGCACCGCTACCGGGCGGCCCAGCGGCACTGCCTGGCCGTTGAGGCTGGCGACTAGGTTGGCTCCGGTGAGGGCTAGCAGGGCATCGGCTTCGAAGCGGAGCGTGGGGCCTTGTAAAGTTATTTCGAGGCCCGCCGCGCCAGGCGGGTTGCCCACCAGCAGGTTGGCGGTGCGCAAGGCTAGTGCATCGAGCGCGCCGCTCACTACCAGCCCGGTGTGTTGGTAGCCGAGGCGGCCTTCGTCCTGCACGGTAGTCAGCAGACCCGGTTTGAGAACGCTAATGGACATGGGCCAGGCGCTGAAATTCTACTTCCGAAATTGACACGAAGCGCAGCCGGTCGCCGGCCTGTAGCAAGCTGGGTTGGGCCCGGCCAGGGTCAAACAGCCGTAGCGGCGTGCGCCCGATAAGCTGCCAGCCGCCCGGCGTAGGCAACGAGTAAATCCCGGTTTGGGCGCCCGCAATGCCCACTGCGCCGGCCGGCACCAGCGGCCGGGGCTGCGCCCGGCGCGGGGTGGCTAGCCCCGCATCGAGCCCGCCGAGGTAGGGAAAGCCCGGCGCAAAACCGACCATATACACCAAGTATTCGGCCTGGGCGTGCCGGGCAATTACCTCCTCGGGCGAAAGCTGCGCGTGGCTAGCCACCAGGCCGAGGTCGGGGCCGAAATCGCCGCCGTAGCACACCGGAATCTCTACCAGCGGGCCGGGCACGTAGGCGGTCGCCGCAGCCTGGGCGGCGGGCAGCAGCCTTTGCAAATAGCTGGCTACCTGCTCGTAGGGAAGCGCTTCGCTAGCCTGGCTCAGCACCCAGGGGTCGTAGTACACGGTGAGCGTGGTAAAAGCCGGCACTACCTCGCGCAGGCCGGGCAGCGGGCGTTGGGCGAGCACCTTCCGGAAAGCCTGGATGAGCTGGTGCGTGGCCGGGGCAATGGCCTGGCCCAGCTCCAGCACCACGGCCGCATCGCCGAGCGGGTAAAGGCGCACGAGCGGCAGAGAATCAGCCATGCAGCGAACTGGTTACTTTTGAGAGATTCATAACTTATTCGTCGGGCTGCCGACGGAAGCATCTTGTTGGGTTAGCGCAGGGCTAGCCGCGTAACACCGACCAGATACTTCCTCCGTCGGCCTGACGGCTTCCTGGTTTAAGTTCGCAGCTGTCTTTGCTTTCGCATGATTTCCACTTACCGTAAATATGGGGCGCTTGGCGGCCTGCTGCTGGCCGCCGCGTGCCAGCGCGCCACCTACCCCACCGCTAAAGCGGCCGATACTACCCTAGCCGCCCCCGTGGCCGCGCCGCCCGTTGTAGCTGGTGTGAGCCGCGAGCTGGCCGAATTTCGCAAGCAAACCATCACCCGCGTGGCCTACGACCTGCGCCTAGCTGTGCCTGGTAGCAAAGCCGACCCCGTGCGCGCCGAAGAGACCGTCAGATTCCGCCTGCGCGACGCCCGCGCCCCGGTGCAACTCGATTTTAAGGGGCAGGCTAGCCAGCTGCACACGCTAACAATCAACGGCCAACCGGCTACCATCGACTACCGCCAGGAACACCTCGTGCTGCCGGCCGCCGCGCTGCGGGTGGGTGATAATGAGGTAAAAATCAGCCTCGACGCCGGCGACTTGTCGCTCAATCGCAACGCCGACTACCTCTACACGCTGCTCGTGCCCGACCGGGCCCGCACGGTGGTGCCGGTGTTCGACCAGCCCAACCTGAAGGCCACGTTTGCATTGGCCCTCACGGTGCCGCCGGGCTGGAAAACGGTGGCCAACTCGCGCTGGGCGGGCACCGACAGCAGCAAAACGGTGCAGTACATTCCGTCCGACTCCATTAGCACATATCTGTTTTCGTTCGCGGCGGGCAAGTTCAAACGGGTAACGCAGCAGGTGAACGGCCGGGCTATGAATTTTCTGCACCGCGAAACGGACTCGGCCAAAATCCGGCTGAGTATGCCTGTTATTTTCCGGCTGCACGGCGAGGCGCTGAGCTTTCTGGAGAAGTACACGGGCATTCCGTACCCGTTTCAAAAGTTCGATTTCACGGCCATCCCCGACTTCCAGTACGGCGGCATGGAGCACGTCGGCAACATTGATTACAAGGCCTCTAGCCTGTTTTTGGACGAAGGCGCCACCAAGGACCAGCTGCTGGCCCGCCAGAACCTCATCGGCCACGAAACGGCCCACATGTGGTTTGGCGACCTCGTGACCATGCAATGGTTCAACGATGTGTGGATGAAGGAGGTATTCGCCAATTTCATGGCCGATAAGATGAACCCCGAGGCTTCGGCCGGCCCGGCGCAGCTGCTCAAGTTTGTTACCGACCACTACCCTGCTGCCTACGCTGTAGACCGCACTGCTGGGGCCAATCCCATTCGGCAGCCGCTGGAGAATTTGCAGGATGCGGGCTCGCTCTACGGCAACATTATTTACCACAAGGCGCCCATCATGATGCGCCAGCTGGAGCTGCTCATGGGCGAGCAGCCGTTTCAGGAAGGCGTGCAGGAGTACCTCAAGAAGTACGCCCACGGCAACGCCACCTGGCCCGACCTTATTACCATTCTCGACGCCCACACGCCCGCCGACCTCGCCGCCTGGAACCAGGTGTGGGTGAACCAGCCCGGCCGCCCGGTCTTCGACTACGAGCTGCCTGCGGGGGCTAGCCAGCTCGTTATCCGCCAGCATGCCGAGGATGGCTCCGAGCGCCTCTGGCCCCAGCAGTTTCGGGTACTGGCCATGTACCCAAGCGGGCCGGTAGAGATTCCCGTCAACATGACCCAGCGCGAGGTGACGGTGCCGCTGCCAACTGGCAAAGGCACCCCGCGCTACGTGCTGCTCAACTCGCAGGGTTTGGGCTACGGTGTGTTTCCGGTGGCGCCCCAGGCCGCCGACCACCTGGCTAGCCTCGCCGACCCGGTGGCCCGCGCCAGCACCTACATTGCGCTGTATGAGAACATGCTGGCCGGCCGCGGGCTGGCCCCGCGCCCGCTGCTTGACCGCTACCTAGCCCAGACTACCAGCGAAACCAACGACCTCAACATCAAGCTGCTCACCGGCCAGCTGAGCGCCATTTTCTGGCAGTTTTTAAAACCCGCCGAGCGCACCGCGCTAGCCCCGGCAATGGAGAAAGCCCTCTGGCAAGCCATGCTGACGCAGCAAAAGCCCGGCGAGCAAAAGCTGTATTTCAAAGCCTACCAAAGCATTGCGCTCACGCCAGCTGCCCAAAAGCGCCTCTACCAAATCTGGCAAACGCAGAAAGCGCCCGCGCTCGTGAAGCTGACCGAGGACGACTACACTGCCCTGGCCTTGGCCCTGGCCGTGCGCGACTACGCCGCCCCGCAGCCTATTCTGCCCCAGCAGCTGGCCCGCATTACCAACGTAGACCGCCGCCAGCGGCTGGAGTTTCTGATGCCCGCGCTCTCATCCGACGTGGCCGTGCGCGACCAGTTTTTCAACTCGCTCAAAGACGAGAAAAACCGCGAGAAGGAAGCCTGGGTGCAGAGCGCGCTAGGCTACTTGCACCACCCGCTGCGCCAAGCCACTTCGGAGAAATACCTGCCCGCCAGCCTCGATTTGCTGCAGGAAATTCAGCAAACGGGCGACATTTTTTTCCCGGCCGGCTGGCTGCAAGCCACGCTGGGCAGCTACCAATCGCCGGCGGCGGCGCGCACGGTGCGCGAATTTTTGGCGGCTCATCCAGCCTATAACCCGCAGCTGCGCAACAAGCTATTGCAGGCAGCGGATGACTTGTTCCGGGCCGAGAAATTGACGATGTAGCGCGGACTTTTAGTCCGCGAGTAACAGGCGCACTCACTCGCGGACTAAAAGTCCGCGCTACTGGCCGAACTTTGTCTCTTTCGCCGGTTATAGCATCAATGTCTGATTACCACCAATTCGAATATCCTAACGGCATCCGCCTTTTACATAAGGAAGTGCCGCATACCAAGATTGCGCACTGCGGCTTTTTGCTCGACATCGGCTCGCGCGATGAGCAGGCGCACCAGCAGGGGCTAGCCCACTTTTGGGAGCACATGGCCTTCAAAGGCACGCACAAGCGCAAGTCGTTTCACATCCTCAACCGCCTCGAAACCGTGGGCGGCGAGCTGAACGCCTACACCACCAAGGAGAAAATATGCTTCTACGCCACCCTGCTCAGCACCCACTTCGAGCGGGCGTTTGAGCTACTTACCGACTTGACCTTCAACTCGGTATTTCCCGAGCGCGAGGTCGAGAAAGAGCGCGGCGTGATTCTGGAGGAGATGAGCATGTACCAGGATGCCCCGGAAGATGCCATTATCGACGACTTCGACGCCGTTATCTATGGCGAACACCCGCTAGGGGTCAATATCCTGGGCACCCGTGAAAGCGTAAGCGGGTTCCAAACCGCTGACTTCCACGCTTTCTACAATGAGAACGTGCGCACCGACCGGCTGATTTTCAGCTCCGTCAGCAACCTGCCGTTCAAGGAAGTGAAGCGGCTGGCCGACCGGTTTCTGGCGCCCATTCCGGCCCGGCTGGGTCCGCGCGAGCGCCTGCCCTTCGACGGCTACGTGCGCCACGACCGCGTGGAAAAGCGCCCCATCACCCAGGCGCACTGCCTGGTGGGCGGCCCTGCCTACCCGCTCACCGACGAGCGCCGGGTGCCGTTTTTTATGCTCAACAACATCCTGGGCGGCCCCGGCATGAACTCACGCCTCAACCTGGCCGTGCGTGAGAAATACGGCCTCGTGTACACCATCGACAGCTCGTATTCGCCCTACACCGACACCGGTTTGTTCGGCATCTACTTCGGCACCGAGGCCAAGCAGCTCAACCGTACGCTGGGCCTGGTGCAGAAGGAGCTGAAGCTATTACGCGACAAGGAGCTGACCACCAGCCAGCTGCACGTGGCCAAAAACCAGCTCATGGGCCAGCTCGCCATGAGCGAGGAAAGCAACTCGGGCCTGATGCAGCTGCTGGGTAAAAGCACCCTTGACCTGGGCCGCGTAGAGCCGCTAAGCGAGATTTTCACGCGCATCGAAAACGTGACGGCCAGCCAGCTGCGCGAGCTAGCCAACGACGTGCTGGCGGAGGCCAACCTCAGCATTTTGCAGTACGTGCCGGAAGAGAAATAGCGCGGGGAATGGCGAAGTCAGCGTCCGTCTTCGGCCCGGTGCAGGGCATCGCGCCCGGCCACGAGTTTGCCAACCGCCTGGAGCTGTGGAGTGCCGGCGTACACCGCCAGACCCAGGCCGGCATCAGCGCGCGGCAGGGTGAAGGGGCCGAAAGCATCGTGCTCTCGGGCGGCTACGAAGACGACGAAGACCTGGGCGCGGTCATTATCTACACCGGCCGGGGCGGGCGCAGCGCCGAAAGCCAGCAGCAGGTAGCCGACCAAACCCTGACCGGTGCCAACCGCGAGCTAGCCTGCAACGTGCTCAGCGGCCTGCCCGTGCGCGTGACGCGCAAAGTAACCGAGGCCGGCCGCAGCTTCTACCGCTACGCGGGCCTCTACCGCATCGCCAGCTACTGGGCCGAAACCGGCAAGTCGGGCCACCGCGTGTGGCGCTTCCGGCTGGAAGAATTGACCGAGTGGGAAACTCCGCCGGAAGCTACCGGGTCAGCTACCACCGCGCCCGACCTGTTCACGGCTCAGGAGCCTGGCCCCGCCTACGGACCGGCCCCGCGCCGGCTGGCTACCACGTTGCGCCTGGTGCGCGATACGGCTGTAACACGCCAAGTGAAGCTGCTGCACGACTACCACTGCCAGGTGTGCGGCGTGCGGCTGGCTAGCCCCGCCGGGCCGTATGCCGAGGCGGCGCACATTCGGCCGCTGGGCGCGCCGCACCACGGCCCCGACACCCTAGCCAACGTACTGTGCCTCTGCCCCAACCACCATGTACTCTTCGACTTGGGCAGCTTCGGCGTGGCCGATGATGGGACGCTGCTGGGGCTAGCCGGCCAGCTGCGGCAGCACCGCCAACACCTGGTAGCTGCTGAGTTTCTGGCTTACCACCGGGTCCATTTTTACGAGCCGCAGGCCGGCGAGCTACCCTAGCGCCGCCATGCGTACTCCCCTTTTCGGCCACGTGGGCACGGCGCGGCCCGGCGACTTATTCGCCTCACGCCTCGACCTGTCTTTGCGCGGGCAGCACCGGCCGCCGCGCGCCGGCGTGTGTGCCACCGTGGCCCACGGCGCCGAAAGCATTATTCTGGCCGACCAGTATGAGGACGATGAGATTCACGACGACTACTTCTGGTATGCCGGCCACGGCGGGCGCGATGGCCAGACCGGCCGCCAGGTAGCCGACCAGGATTTCAACCACCGCAACCGGGCGCTGGCCCGCAGCCAGGAAACCGGCCGGCCCGTGCGCGTATTCCGGCGCATCGATGCAGCGGGCGCAGCCTGGCAATTTCGCTACGAAGGGCTGTGGCGCGTAGTAGCGCACGAATACGTGGCGGGCCGGTCGGGCTACCACGTGTACCGCTTCCGGCTGGAGCCGTGGTTAGTCTTACTATAACGGTTACAGCTTGGTCAGTAGCGCGGACTTTTAGTCCGCCAGTAAAAATTTTCATTCACTCGCGGACTAAAAGTCCGCGCTACTACCCCATCAAGTCAACTTGCATGACTGACAACGATATCCAAGCCTACGCCAACCAGCACACCGCGCCCGAGCCGCCGCTGCTGCACCAGCTCTGGCGCGAAACGCACTTGCAGCTCCTGATGCCGCGCATGGCGACCGGCCACTGGCAGGGCCGCCTGCTGAGTATGCTTTCGCACCTCATCAAGCCCAGCCGCGTGCTCGAAATCGGCACCT
This sequence comes from Hymenobacter sp. BT559, assembly GCF_017571525.1. GTDB lineage: Bacteria > Bacteroidota > Bacteroidia > Cytophagales > Hymenobacteraceae > Hymenobacter > Hymenobacter ginsengisoli. Next base: position 402,473 of record NZ_JAGETY010000003.1, read on the forward strand.
TTACCGGCTACGCTACTTTGAGCCTGGCCGAGGGGCTAGCGGCGGGCGGCCATCTGCATACCATCGAAATAAACCCCGAGCGCGAAAGCCGCATCCGGCGCTACGTGGCGGCGGCGGGGCTAGCGGAAGCCGTGACGCTGCACATCGGCGACGCACGCGATGTTTTGGCCAGCTTGGTCGGCGAAGTGTGGGACTTGGTCTTTATTGATGCCGACAAGCTCCATAATGCCCGGTACTTTGAACTCGTTATCAACCAGGTGTGCCCCGGCGGGCTGGTGGTAGTGGACAATGTGCTGTGGGGCGGCAAAGCCTTACCCGATTACCCCTTGAAAGCCAACGACCACGACACCCGTGCCGTACGCGCCTTTAATGCGCAAATGCGGCACGACCCGCGCGTGGTGCCGCTGCTGCTGCCCGTGCGCGATGGGCTGCTGCTGCTGCGCAAAGTGTAAAACCCGTTTGTCAGGGCTTCGCAGGCTTGCCCTGACAGACGTTAAAAACATCAGCTGAACTATGCGCTTTCTACTCTTCGCTGTCCTGGCTTGGCTTCTCACGTTTAGCGCTGCTGCCCAGAGCATTGTGCGCGGCAAGGTGCTCGATGGCAAAGACCAGAGCCCGCTCATTGGGGCCAATGCCGTGCTTATTCACCTGCCCGACTCGGTGCGCACCGGCTCGGCCGTGGGGCCCGATGGCAGCTTCGAGATAACGGGCGTGGCGCCGGGCCGCTACGTGTTTTTGGCTTCCTACGTGGGCTATAAAGACCAGCGCCAGCCCCTGACGGTGCCGGCCGGTGGCGAGCCCATCAGCCTCGGCACCGTGACCCTGGCCACGGGCGGCATAGCCCTCAAAACGGTGGTCGTAACCGGCCAGGCCGTGCAGCAAACCCAGCGCGGCGACACCACCAGCATCAACGCCAAGGCCTTTAAGGTGAACGTGGACGCCACCGCCGGCGACCTCATTGGCAAGATGCCGGGTATTGCGGTCGATGCCCAGGGCAAGACCCAGGCGCAGGGCGAGCAGGTGCAGCAGGTGCTCGTCGATGGCAAGCCCTTTTTTGGTACCGACCCCGATGCGGTGCTCAAAAACCTGCCCGCCGAGGCCATCGACCGGGTCGAGATTTTTGACCAGCAAAGCGAGCAGAGCCGCTTCTCGGGCTTCAACGACGGCAACACCCAGAAAACGCTGAATATTATCACCAAGCCGCAGTTTCACAACGGGCAGTTTGGGCGGGCCGTGGGCGGCATCGGGCCCGATGGCAACGACCGCGCCAACGGCACCAGCGCCACCAAGGCCCGCTACCGGGCCAGCCTCAACCTCAACGACTTTCACGGCAACCGGCGCACTACCGTGCTGGCCCAGAGCAACAACGTGAACGAGCAGAATTTTGGCACCGACGACCTGCTAGGGGTCATTGGCAACTCGGGCGGCGGAGGAGGCGGGCGCGGGGGCCGGGGCGGCGGAGGCGGGGGCAGCGGTGCCAACCCCGGCGATTTTCTGGTAAACCAGAGCGGCGGCATCAGCACCACTAACGCGGCCGGCCTCAACTACTCCAACTCCTGGAACCGCCAGCACACCCAGCTCAACGGCAGCTACTTCTTCAACCGCTCCAACAACACGCTCAACAGCACCACCAACCGGCAGTTTGTCAACGGCACACTGTACCAGGAAACGTCGCAGGCGAGCAGCCTCAACTACAACCACCGGGCTAATTTTCGCTTTGAGCAGCAGCTGGATACGGCCACTTCGCTGCTATTTCGGCCGCGGCTGTCGTGGCAGCAGAACGATGCCAACAACACCCTGCTCGGCATCACTTCCAACAACGGCCAGCCGCAGAGCCAGCTCAACACGCTGTATAATTCGGATAACCGGGGCATTAACCCCGGTGGCGACCTGCTGCTGCGCCGCCGCCTGGGGCAGCGCGCCGGCCGCACCATCTCGCTCAACATCACGGGCGCCTATACCAACCGCCAGGGCACTAACTACCTCAACAGCACCAGCGTAGGCGGCACCAGCGCCACCCTCAACCAGCGCAGCACCCTGGCTCAGAACAGCGGCAACATCGGCGGCAACCTGGCTTATACCGAGCCGCTAGGCAAGCAATCGCAGCTACAAGCCAACTACTCGCTCAACTACGCCCCCAATAACTCCGACAAGCGCACCTTCAACTTTGAGAGCGGCGACTATACCCGGCTCGATACGGCGCTGAGCAACGTGTTTAACAACTACTACCTCACGCAGGGCGGCGGGCTGAGCTACCGCTACAACACCCGCAAAATCCAGTTTTCGGCGGGCGTGAGCGCGCAGGTGGCCCAGCTGCGCGGCGACCAGACCTTCCCGATTGCCGGCCCGGTTGACCATACCTTCTGGAACATCCTGCCGCAGGCTATGCTCATGTTCCGGCCCGACCGCCAGCACAACCTGCGGGTGTTTTACCGCACCAGCACCAACGCGCCCAGCATCAACCAATTGCAGGCCGTGGTTAATAACTCCAACCCGCTGCAGCTGACCATCGGCAACCCGGACCTGAAGCAGGAGTACGCCCACAACCTGGTGGCCCGCTACTCGGGCTCCAACCCCGAGAAGAAGGGCAATTTCTTCGCCCTGCTCAGCGGCTCGTTTACCCAAAATCCGATTTCAAACAGCACCATCGTGGCTAGCCGGGCCACGGTGGTGCAGCCCGAAGGCACCAATCTGCGGGTGCTGCTGCCGGTCGGGGGCCAGCTTACCCAGAGCACCAACCTCTCGAACCAGTACTCGCTGCGCACGCTGGGCAACTACGGCAGCCCGCTATTTGGCTCCAAAATCAACGTCAACGCCTCGCTAGGGGGTAGTTTCAGCCAAAACCCAGGCCTGGTGAATGGCGGCCTCAACTACGCCCGCACGCCGGCCGCCACCCTGGGCCTGACGCTGAGCAGCAACATCAGCCAGAACCTCGACTTCACACTGTCGTCGAACTCGACCCAGAGCTACGTGCGCAACACACTCAATACCCAGCTCAATACCAGCTACTTCAACCAGCTTACGCGCCTGCGCCTGAGCTGGATAGTAGGGCCGGGCATCTCGTTCCAGACCGATGTGACGCACACCCTCTACCGTGGCCTGAGCAGCGCCTACAACCAGGATTACGTGCTTTGGAATGCCAGCCTCGGCAAGAAGCTGTTTCCCGGCCAGCGCGGCGAAATCAAGCTCTACGCCTTCGACCTGCTAGCCCAGAACCGCGCCATTCAGCGCAACGTGAACGTAGCCTACGTGGAAGACGTGCAAACTACTGTACTCCAGCGCTATTTCATGCTGATGTTTACCTACAACATCCGCTCGGCCAACATGACGGCCCTGCCCGAAGGCCCTGGCCAAGGAGAGCGCCGTGGGCGTGGCGGCTTCGACGGCCCGCCCGGTGGCGGCCGCCCCGGCGGCTTTCCGGGCGGCGGGGGTGGCGGTTTTGGCGGCCCGCCCGGGGGCTAGGGGGTTGGGTTAACTTTTATTGAATACAAGCCGCTTCCACCTGTCATTGCGCGCAACTCGAAGCAATTGTTCTTGAACAACCCTAGCCAAACGCCTGGCACGGGCATTGTTCGGGTGCGGTTGCTTCGCGTTGCGCGCAATGACAATCAGGGTGATACGGACGCTATATCAGTTTCCTTGTCTTAACTTGCCAACCGTAGGCGGCGTGGTACGTTGACTGGCATATCGTTATGAAAAAATTTTTCCCGGCCTTGCTGCTGGGGCTGGCCAGCCGCCCGGCGCTGGCCGTGGCTCCGCCCACCGTGCCCACTAGCCTCGACGTGGCGGGCCTGCACCTGACGCTAGACGACGAAGCCCGGCAGCTGGTCCAGGCCAAGGTAAACAGCCTCTGCCGCCACACCGCCTCGTTTGAGGCGCGGGTGGCGCTGGCTGAGGCTGCGTTTCCACTCATCGAGCGGGTGCTGGCCGAGGAAGGCGTGCCGAACGATTTTCGCTACTTGGTGCTCCAGGAAAGCGCCCTGCAGGGCAATGCGGAGAGCAACCACGGCGCCGTGGGCTACTGGCAGCTCAAGCGCGAAACGGCCCTGAGCCTGGGCCTGACTGTGAACGGCAGCATCGACGAGCGCCGCCACCTCACGGCCAGCACCCGCGCCGCCGCCCGCTACCTCACCCGCAACAACGCCACGCTGCACAACTGGGCCAATGCTCTGCTCAGCTACAACACCGGCCTGGGTGGCGTGCGCCCCTACACCCGGCCCACCGACGCCGATGCCACCGACATGGCCTTTACGGCCCGCACCAACCAGTACCTGCTCGATTTTATTGCCCAAAAAATAGCCTTCGAGCCGGTGTGCACCCAGCACACGGTGCCCTTTGTGCCGTGGCACGAGGTGCCGGCCGCGCCCGGCCAAACCCTGGCCGAGCAAGCCGCCGCCCTCACTGCCGACCCCGAGGCCGTGGTCCAGCTCAACCCCTGGCTGCGGGCGCGCACCGTGCCCCAGGATGGCCATGCCTATACCCTGCTCGTGCCCTTGGCCAACGCGCCCCTCGTGGCCGCTAGCCCGGCGCCGACTCCTATGCCTACCCTGCCGGCCGCCGCGCTGCCCGCCCCTACCTACTTGCGTATCAACGGTATAAAGGCCCTGCTGGCCCGCCCCGGCGAAACGGCTGCCGCCCTGGCCGAGCGCGGTGGGGCTAGCCTGGGCTTTTTTCTGAAAGTGAACGAGATGAGCGCGGGCGAGGCCCTCACGCCCGGCGAGCCCTATTTCTTCCAGCGCAAAAAGGAGACGGCCGAGGAAGACTACCACATAGTGAGGCCCGGCCAGACCCTGGCCGCCGTGGCCCAGCACTACGGTGTGCTGCGCCACGCCCTGCGCACCTTCAACCATTTGCCCAGCGATGAGGCCGTGCGGCCGGGTCTGGTGCTGTGGCTCAGCCACATTCGCCCGCGTAGCGTGGCCGCCGAGTACCAGCCCGTGCCGGGTGTGCGGCCCGTAGCGGTGGCCCGGCCGGTGACCCCTAGCACGCCCCCCACGGCGCCTTCGCCCCCCACTAGCCCGGCCGATGATATCAACGAGGAGCTTGCCTCCATTAACGACCTGCCGACCGAAGTGCCGGGGCCGCCAGTGCAGCCGCTGCCCACACCGCACCCGGCCGTAGTAGTGGCCAGCCCCGCTCCCCCTAGCCACCCAGTCGTGCTGGTGCCAGTGCCGGTGCAGCCGGTAGAGCGCCCCGCGCCCCACCCACCCACCGACCTTAGCCGCCCCTACCTAGTGGCGCCCGGCGAAACGCTGTATGCGCTGGCCCGGCGCGTGGGCGTGCGCTCCGCCGAGCTGGCCGCCTGGAACAACGTTTCGCCCACTGCGCCGCTGCGGGCTGGCCAACTACTGCACCTCACTCCTCCGCCCACCGAACCCGGCATGGGCGAAGTAGTCTACTCCACGCCGGGGCTGTACACGGTGGCCAGCGGCGATACGTTTTACAGCATTTCGCGGCGCTATAACTGCACCGTGGCCGAGCTGCTGGCACACAATGAGCGTGCCGCCCCCGTCTTGCGCGTGGGTGAAACGCTGCGCGTGCCCCGGCACTAAGAAACTAGTACCCCTAGCCAATAAAAAGCCCCGCTCATACTGCATGAGCGGGGCTTTTTATTGGCTAAATCAATGGCTTACAGCTTATTAAGTGCCACGGCGCGATAGGCCGCCGCCCGGCCCACAGACGCCTTCAGGTCGTCTTGCAGGGCGCGGCTGCTGAGCACCCGCGGGTGCAGGTCGAGCAGGGTACCATCTTCGGCGATAACTACGGCGCTCGGCAGGCGCTGAATGCCATAGGCCTGGCGCACGGCTTCGCGCTGGCCCGCGGGCACGTAGGCTTGCACCCCGCTCAGGGCGGGCTCGGCGCAGGCCACATTTTGCTGCCAGTTGGTCAGCGTCTCATCCAGGGCCGCCATTACGATAACGATGGGCTGACCAGCCAGGCTAGCAGTTACTTCTTTCAGGAAGGGAATTTCGCGCTGGCCGGCTGGAAAGCGGCTGTCCCAGAACATAAGGTACACCAGCTTGCCCCGAAAATCGGCCAAGGAAAGATTTTGGCCATCGGCAGTGCGGAGCGCCACCGGCGGAGCCGCACTCCCGATGGCAAACGACTGATTATCGGCCAGGTCAGTGCGTAGCAGCGCTACCCAGCCGGCGGGCGCCTGGGCCGTGGCGGCGTAGGTATTCAGCATGGCCTGGGCATGGGCCACGTGGCCCTGCCGGATGGTTTCAAGCACAATGCGCCCTAGCACTACGGGCCGCGCCTCGGCGCGCAACAGCTTATCGGCCAGCTGGTAGCAGGTAGGGTAATAATCGGGGCTAGTGGGCAGGTGGCCAGTGGTGCGGGCCTGGTAGTGTACGTAATCCAGTAAAAAATCCTGGTAATGCTGGCTGGTCACTGCCAGCTCATTGCCGGGCAGCAGGCCGGGCTCTTGCAAAAAATTATAGTAGTCGGGCGAGAGGTTGATGCGTGGCTGACCGGCCACGGTCTGCTCGCGCAAGTCGGCGTACGTAAGCCGGTCTTCGGCGTAGGCATAGGCAATGTCGGCCTCGGCATAGGCCGTAAAAGCGGGGGTAAAATTGCCCCGGCGGCTAGCCTGCTTCAAAAGCGTGCTTTCGTGGTCGCGCCGGTAGTCCAGAAAGGAGAGAAAGCCTTTTTCCAGCAGCTTGATATTCTCGGGCAGCACCTGGTAATCTTCGTTATTCAGGTACTTACGGCTCAGCTCTTGCAGGTAGTTATTAGCGGCGGCGGCCGGGCGGTGGGCGTTACCATCGCCCGAGTCAAAGCTGCCGGTGGCGGCCAGGTCGGCGGCGTCGCCATGCAGCGCCAGCACGTCGCCGGGTTCTAAGAACACAGGTACTTCCTCGTCGCCATAGCTGAGCTGCGCCAGTGTGGGCCGCGTAATCGGCACTGAGATGCTGAAATCGCCGTTGGGCTCGACGTGCACGGCGCGCTGCTGCTCGTGGGTGGCCAGCGGCTGGCTCCACCAGCTTAGCAGCAGCTTTTCAGTACCGGTGTTTGCCAGGCGGCCGCGCAGCTCGGCAGTAGTTTGGGCTACTACAGGAGTAGCCAGAAGGCTCAGCCCTGTCAGCCAAAGGATTAGTGCTTTCATGCGAGAGAGTGAGTGAATCTGGCAAACAAGAAATCCCATTAATTGTTGCTTTCGTCCTCTACGCCAATCGTACGCCCCACGTTCCCGGCGCCGCGCATATCCAAAATTGTCGCCAGCTTTGTGCTCTTAAACCCTTCCCTAGCCCCATGTCGCAGCACAAAGAAGTCAAGCTCGTAACCACCCACCAAATGCTGGCCATGAAGCAGCGGGGCGAAAAAATCTCCATGCTCACGGCCTACGACTACTCGATGGCCCAGATTCTGGACGGCGCCGGCGTGGATGTGCTGCTCGTGGGTGACTCGGCTTCCAACGTAATGGCTGGCCACGAAACGACCCTGCCCATCACCCTCGACCAGATGATATACCATGCGCAGAGCGTGGTGCGGGCCGTAAAACGCGCCTTCGTGGTGGTCGATATGCCCTTTGGCTCGTACCAGGGCAACAGCTCGGAGGCGCTGCGCTCAGCCATTCGCATTATGAAAGAGAGCGGCGGCCACGGCATTAAGCTCGAAGGCGGCGCCGAGATTAAGGATAGCATCGTGCGCATCCTCACGGCCGGCATCCCCGTGATGGGCCACCTCGGCCTCACGCCCCAAAGCATCTATAAATTTGGCACATACAATGTGCGCGCCAAGGAAGAAGCTGAGGCTAACAAGCTGATTGAAGATGCCCACCTGCTTCAGGAAATCGGCTGCTTTGGGCTGGTGCTCGAAAAAATACCCGCCGCGCTGGCCAAGCGCGTGGCCGAGGAGCTTACCATCCCGGTTATTGGCATTGGCGCCGGGCCCGATGTAGATGGCCAGGTGCTGGTGGTGCACGATGTGCTGGGCATTACCAAAGAGTTTAAGCCCCGCTTTCTGCGCCGCTACGCCGAGCTGCACGATGTGATGACCGAAGCTGTGCAGCACTACGTAGCCGACGTGAAGAGCCGCGAGTTTCCGAGCAAGGAGGAAGGCTATTAGGTCTGTCCCTTAATCTCTTTCCCTCATGCCCCGCCATTCTGTAGAGTAGCGGGGCATTTTATTTTCTTACGTAGTACGCAACCTATTTCAGGAATAGTTTTTCCACCGCACCTTTGCTTTGCAAATCAAAGTTCTTCGTAGTATGGAACAGCCTCCGTCCCCACTTCTTACCCGCTCGGCCAGTTAGGCGCGCACCTCGGTTTCGCTCAAGCTCATCAGCATTGCGTTGCTGCTAGCCCTGTTGCTTATTCCGACGAGCATGGTCGAGTCGCTCATCAGTGAGCGGGCCAGCAACCGCGACAGTGCCACCGAGGCCATAAGCGCGCAGTGGGGCGGGGCGCAGCTCGTGCTAGGCCCGGTGCTGGTGCTGCCCTACACGGCCCTCGAAACCACCAACGGTCAAACCTCGGAGATGACCCATTACCTAAGCCTGCTGCCCGATACGCTCAGCAGCACCGGTACGCTAGCCCCCGAGCGCCGCCACCGGGGCATCTACGAGGCGGTGGTGTACCGGGCCAAGCTGCACGTGCAGGGCGTGTTTCAGGCGCCGCCGCTGGCCGACCTGGGCGTGGCGGCCTCCGCCGTGCGCTGGCCCGAGGCCTTTGTAGCGCTGGGCATTTCTGACCTGAAGGGTATCCGCAGCGGGCTGGTGCTGCGCTGGGATGGCCAGACGAAACCCTTTGAGCCGGGCCTGCCCACCGGCGAGGTATTGCCGGCCGGCTCGGCACCGGCTATCAGCTCGCAGGTAGAGGTAGTAGCCCAGGAGCGGTCGCGCTACTCTAAGTACCGAGAGGGCGACACGCAGGGCGAGGGTGCGGCGGCCAATGGCCTTAACGCCCTCGTGCCCGTGCCCGACGCGGCTGCCCTGGCCCAGCGCCACACCTTTGCCTTCGACCTCGACCTGAACGGCAGCACCGGCCTGCTGCAAGCCCCGCTAGGGCGCCAAACCACCCTGCACCTGAGCGCACCCTGGGCTGACCCAAGCTTTATCGGGGCGTTTTTGCCCGCACAGCGCACACTTACCGGCCAGCAGTTTACGGCCGATTGGAAAGTATTTCACCTCAACCGCAACTATCCCCAGCACTGGCGCTCGACCCAGGCGCGGCCCGACGTGGATGCCTCTACTTTCGGGGTGCGCCTGCTGGTACCCGTCAATGAGTATCAGAAAACTATGCGCGCCGCCAAGTACGCCTTGCTGCCGCTCGCCCTCACGTTCCTGGTTTTCTTTTTCGTCGAACTGCTCAATAAGCTGCGCATTCACCCTTTTCAGTATTTGCTGGTGGGGCTAGCGCTGGTTATTTTTTACGTGCTGCTGTTGGCGCTGTCCGAGCAAATGCCATTTAACGCGGCCTACGGGCTAGCTGGGCTCACTATTGTGGGGCTAGTAACAGCCTATGCGGCGGCGAGCTTCCGGCAGCGGCAAGCCACGCTGGCTACGGCTGGGGTGCTGGCTGTGGTCTACGGCTTCGTGTTCGTAGTGCTCCAGTTGCAAGACTACGCCCTGCTGGTGGGCAGCCTGGGGCTGGTAGTGGTGCTGGCGCTGGTGATGTTCCTCTCGCGCAATATCAATTGGTACAGCAACCTGGCCGAAGAGTAAAAGTGAGCGCGGGCGGCGTGCTGTTCATCGCGCCGCCCGCTTATCTTTGCCCATAGCAGCAGGTGCACCAGCGTCGGTGCCGAGGGCTTGCAACGCGCGTAAACGCCCCTTACCTCGGGGCTAGCGTGGCCCCTGCCGCCGCCATTAAGCCCGCCGTACCCAAGCGTGAACCGCCCCAATCTCTGGTCGGAGCAGAAAGAAATTCTGTTCGAAGACAACCATTTGCTCGTGATTAATAAGCCCGCCGGCATCCTGGTGCAGGGCGATGAAACCGGCGACGAGCCGCTCTCCAAAAAAGCTGAGGAGTACTTGAAATTCAAGTACAAGAAGCCCGGCGCTGCCTTCGTGGGCGTGGCTCACCGCATCGACCGTCCGGTGTCGGGTATTGTGGTGCTGGCCAAAACCAGCAAGGCGCTGAGCCGCTTGAATGAGATGTTTCGCGATAGCCAGATGAAGAAAACCTACTGGGCGCTCACCGGCAAGCCGCCGGTGCCCGAGCAGGGCAAGCTGGTGCACTGGCTGGTGAAAGACCCGATGCGCAACGTCACCAAAGCCTACACCGATAAGCACGGCCAGGGCCAGCGCTCGGAGCTGAGCTACGAGCTGCTAGGCCCCGCCGCCAACCGCTACCTGCTGCAAGTGAACCCCGTGACGGGCCGCCCGCACCAGATTCGGGTGCAGCTTTCGACCGGCCTGGGCACGCCCATCGTGGGCGACGTGAAGTACGGCTTCCTCAACCCGCTGCCCGACGTGAGCATTGCCCTGCACGCCCGCCAGCTCGAAATTCAGCACCCGGTCACTAAAGAGCAGCTGAAATTTGTGGCGCCCCTGCCCGACGCCCCGCACTGGGACGCCGCTAGGGCCTTCTACAACGAGCCAGCCAGCTAGGGCTGCTTAGGCGCCGGGCGGTAGTCGAGCCCGAAATTCTTGGCGTAGTCGGCTAGCGGCTCTAGGCCCACGCTGGCGCGGCGTTCGTCCACGTGCGCTTCGTCGGCAATGGGAAAAAATTCCATCTTGCCCGTCGCTTGATTGGTGTGCAGCTGGCTGCCGTAGAGTTGCGGCTTGTCCTGAAAAGTCAGCACCCGGTCTTCGACCAGGGCCAGGTTTTGCTTGGCCATCTCCCCTTTGGCAGCCGCCTGGCGCATCTGAGGCAGGTATTTCTGCATAGTAGCTAAGTCGGAGTGCTGAATGACGAGGAACGCGGCTAGGCTGCCCGAACGGCCCACCAGACTATTGCCCGGCCAGCCATACTGGTCGATGATGGCCGTGACGCGGGGCAGGTTGCGGGCATCGGCACGCTGCATCTGGCGCCACAAAGAGTCCATCTGGGGCGACTTGGGGCCATATTTTTCTTGCGTCGGCGCTATCTGGCGGCGCAGTCCTTGGTCCGATTCCAGAATTTCGGCCAATTCGCGCTTTAGCGGCTGGTTGAGCTTGGCTTCGGCCTGCGCCACACGGGCTTCGAGCTTGCGCAGCATGGGTTCCCAGCGTTTGTCAGCGTGCAGCGCGGTCAGGTCGCTGTCCGTTTTGAGGTGCGTTACGTCGTCCCATCCGGCCTCGGTAGCGCGGTCCAGGTTTTGAAAAGCTTTGGTAGCATCGCCCGCTAGGGCCCAGCTACACGCAGCATTGTAAAAGTCGCCCGCGGCAGGCTGGGCAGCTTTCACGCGAAAGCCTTCTTCGTAGCGCTGGGCCGACTCGCGGTACTGCTTGTTGTGATAAGCGGTGAGAGCCTGCCCGCGCAGCGTGGAAAAGGCGGCGGTTTGGGCCAACGCCGCTGTATTCCAGCACAGCCCCAGCGCAAGTAATAACGTGTTTTTCATCACCCTAAGTAACTCGTGATGGCCGCTGCTTAGTATCTGCCTTCGGCGGATTAGCCCACCCCTCTTGCAGTGTAACATTATGGCATTGTGCAAATCTGAAGGCATTCCGCCTAACCAACGGCCGTAATTTTGTCTTAACGGTTGAACTAAGCCCCTGGCGGATAGCTTGTGCGGGCGGGGTCTTCCTCACGTTTATCTTTTTTATTAAGAATGGCAATTCTGGTCTTCTTCGTTGCCCACTACTACCTCTCGCTGTTCACGCAGACGTTTTACCTGCACCGCTACGCGGCGCACAAGATGTTCACGATGAATAAGTTTTGGGAGAAATTCTTCTTCCTGTTCACGTATATCTGCCAGGGCAGCTCGTTTTTGTCGCCACGCGCCTACGCGCTGCTGCACCGCATGCATCACGCCTACTCCGACACGGAGCTGGACCCGCACTCGCCGTTGTTTTCCAACAACGCGTTTGACATGATGTGGAAGACCAAGAATATCTACAACGACGTGCTCAACAATAACTATGAGCTGGCCGAGCGTTTTGAGGGTGACTACCCGGTGTGGCAGGCCATTGAGAATTTTGGCGACAAGTGGTACTCGCGCATCGGCTGGGGCACGCTCTACGTGCTGTTCTACATCCAGTTTGCCACGGCGTGGTGGCAGTATCTGCTGCTGCCCATTCACTTCCTGATGGGCCCTATCCACGGCGCTATTGTGAACTGGGGCGGCCACAAGTATGGCTATCAGAACTTTGATAACCACGACCATAGCAAGAACACGCTAGCCCTCGATTTTCTGGCTTTCGGCGAGCTGTTCCAAAACAACCACCATAAGCTGCCCATGCGCGTCAACTTCGGCGTGAAGTGGTGGGAGTTTGACCCGACCTATGTGGCCATCTGGACCCTCGACAAGGCCCGCATTATCAAAATCAAGCGTAAAAACGTGCAGCCCAAGCAGCGCACCAAAAAGCTGGCACAAGCGGCCTAGCCGCCCGATGCCCCGAAAAAGGCCGAAGTTTGACTTCGGCCTTTTTTATTGCCTTGATGCTCCGTACCTTTGCGGCCCCAAACAGGGAAATGAATTTCACCCAGACGCACGAGCTGCGTCGCACAACCCCCAAGGTTTATGGCAGTTAAAATCCGCCTCGCCCGCCGTGGCCGCAAAAAGGCCGCGACTTACGACATCGTAGTAGCCGACGCCCGCGCTCCCCGCGATGGCCGCTTCATCGAGAAGCTCGGTACCTACAACCCCAACACCAACCCCGCCACCATCAACTACGATGGTGACCGCGCCTTTTACTGGGTGATGAACGGCGCACAGCCCACCGAAACGGTGCGCGCAATGCTGGCCTACCGTGGCGTATTGCTGCGTCGTCACCTCCAGCTTGGCGTAACGAAAGGCGCCCTGACCCAGGAAGTGGCCGACCAGCGCTACCAGCAGTGGCTGAGCGACAAAGACGCTAAAATCGAAGCCAAGAAGACCGGCCTCGTTGACACCAAGGCTGAGGCTCGCGCCACCGCCCTGGCTGCCGAAACCAAGGTAAAAGAGGCTCGCGCTGCCGCCCTAGCCAAGAAGCAGGCTGACGCCCTGGCCGCTGCTACGCCCGCTCCGGCTGCCGAAGGCGAAGCTACCGAAGGCTCGACGGAGACTGCCGAGACTTCGGCCGAAGCTGGCGCCTAAGTTTTTGGGTAACCCGCTACGAAAGAACGTCATGTCGAGCCTGCTCGGCATGACGTTCTTTTTTGCCCTAGCGCCCGCACTGTTTTTACTTGTTTTTATTGTTGCCCAGCCATGACTCTCGACGAATGCTTTGAGCTAGGTTTTATTGTGAAGCCCCATGCCCTTAAGGGCGCCATGGTGACCCAACTGGACGTAGATAACGCAGCCACCTACGACCGCCTGAAAACCGTGTACCTGGCCCTGCCTGCTACGCCCACCAAGCTCACCGCCTACGAGGTAGAGCGCGTCAATCCGCAGGATGGCCTGCGCGTGCTGCTCAAGCTGCGCGGCATCAACCGCATCGAGGAGGCCGAGCCGCTGCGCGGCGCCAAGCTCTGGCTGCCCCTGAGCGAACTGCCCGAGCTAGAAGAGCACCAGTTTTATTTCCACGATGTGATTGGCTTTCAAGTGATTGATGCGCAGGAGGGTGAGCTGGGTGTCGTCGAAAACTTCTACGAATTACCGCAGCAGGACGTGCTGGCTATGCGCTACAAAGGCCAAGAAGTGCTGTTGCCAGTAGTAGATGAGCTGGTAAGCCACGCCGACATGGAGAAAAAGCAGCTCTTCGTGAACATGCCCGAAGGCCTGCTGGACATCTATATGAACCCCGGTGCCCACAAAAACCCTAACGCCGACTAATACTACTGGCTTAGGAAGAGCCGGCTACAAAATCCGACTATTCCGATAAATCCGGTAAATCCGTGGTTCAGACAGATGCGTATCGATATCCTAACCTGCCAGCCCGATTTGCTCGACAGTCCCTTTGCCCACTCCATTGTGAAGCGGGCGCAGGACAAGGGGCTAGCCGAACTCTACGTGCACAACCTGCGCGACTACGCCATTAACAAGCACGGCCAGCTCGACGACTACGTGTTTGGCGGCGGCGCGGGCATGGTGCTGCGCGTTGAGCCCATTGCCAGCTGGATTGACGAGTTGCAGGCGCAGCGGAAGTACGACGCCATCATCTACCTCACGCCCGACGGCGAGACGCTGCGCCAGCCGCTGGCCAATCGGCTCTCGCTGCTGGGCAATATGATTATCATCTGCGGCCACTATAAGGGCGTAGACCAACGCATTCGCGACCAGTACGTTACGCACGAAATCAGCCTCGGCGACTTCGTGCTCAGCGGTGGTGAACTGGCCGCCGCCGTGCTGGTCGATGCCGTGGTGCGGCTGCTACCCGGGGTGCTCGGAAATGAAGAGTCGGCCCTTTCCGATTCTTTTCAGGATGACCTGCTGGCGCCACCGGTGTACACCCGCCCGGCCGAATGGCGGGGGCTAGCCGTGCCCGAGATTCTGCTTTCGGGCAACACACCCAAAATTGAAGAATGGCGGCACGAGCAGGCCCTGGCCCGCACCCAGGCCCGCCGCCCCGATTTATTATCGGAATAAGTTAAACTGCCGCTTTACAACGGGCGCGACGGGTTGTCATTCAATGGTTCGCGTCAGGAAACTTCCTTCCAGAGCTTGTATTTGCGCGCTTAATTTTCTATCTTTGCGCTCCGTTTCGCAAAATACCAACCTGCGGGCAGCGGCGCTGCCCTCTTTGTAATTCTTTTTTCGCCATGAGCGTACTACTCGACTTCATCAATGCCGAAGGCCAGGAGCGCCGCGCCAGCTTTCCCAAGTTTGCTGCCGGTGACACCATCAACGTGCACGTAAAAATCCGCGAGGGCAACAAGGAGCGCATTCAGCAGTTCCAGGGCGTGGTTATCCAGCGCCGCAACCCCAGCAGCAACGGCGAAACCTTCACCGTTCGCAAGATTTCGAACCAGATTGGCACCGAGCGGATTTTCCCGCTGCTGTCGCCCAACATCGACAAAATCGAACTGATTCGTCGTGGCAAGGTGCGTCGCGCCCGTCTGTTCTACCTGCGCGGCCTCTCGGGCAAAGCTGCTCGTATCAAGGAGCGTCGCCGCGACGTAGTAGCTGCGGCTTAAGCTGCGCCTACCCGCAAGCCATAGAGCCGGCCTTTCCTGCGGGAAGGGCCGGCTTTTTTGCGTCTGGCTGAGTCCGAAATTGGCAACGTTGTCGGCAACGATTGCGCAGAAAAGTCTAGCACTGGGGCAGCGGCCGAAGTAGGTTTGCGGCCATCTGCTCACGTCGAACGGCTTTTCGTGGCCCAAGCGCGCTAGCCTCCCTTTCCCACCCAGCCCGATGCGCTCCCGTTTCTTAGCCGCTGCGGCGGCCTTGTGCTTACTGTTGTTAGGGGCCTTCGTGCCCGCACCCGGCAAAATCAAGGTGTATCTGATTGGCGACTCCACGATGTCGGTTAAGCAGGTAAAAGCTTATCCTGAAACGGGCTGGGGCATGCCGTTCGCGGCGTTCTTTGATGAGTCCGTCACCATAGACAACCGCGCCCAGAATGGGCGCAGCACCAAGAGCTTTCTGGCCGAAAACCGCTGGCAGCCGGTGGCTAGCGAGCTGCACGAAGGTGACTACGTGTTTATCCAGTTTGGGCACAATGACGAGGTGCCCACCAAAGCTAGCTACACGCCAGAGGCCGATTTTGTAACCAATCTCAAGCGCTTCGTAAGCGAAACCCGCAGCCACAAGGCCCAGCCGGTGCTGCTCACGCCGGTGGCCCGCCGCAAGTTCGACGCTGCGGGCAAGGTTGAGGAAACCCACGCCGCCTACGCCGAGCTGGTGCGCACCGTGGCCCGCGACACCAATACCCCGCTCATCGACCTCGACCGCAGCAGCCAGGCGCTGCTTCAGCAGTTTGGGCCCGATAATTCCAAACTGCTCTTCAACCACCTGGCGCCTGGCGAGCACCCCAACTACCCCGACGGCCGCGAAGACAACACGCACTTCAATGAGCTAGGGGCGCGCCGCATGGCCGAATTGGTACTGGCCGATATCCGGGTGCTCAAGCTACCCCTAGCTGAGCGTTTGGTACAAGGCACCGTGAAGAAAACCGTGGACCCCCAAGCCCGCTAGCCTCATTTTAGTATGAAACTCCTTCAGCTTCGCTACGCAGCCCCGCTGGCGGTACTAGGGCTACTGGCGTTTACGCCGCCAGGCCCGCCGCGCAAAACCAAGCTCTACCTCATCGGCGACTCGACGATGGCCAATAAAGTCCGGGCGACGTTTCCGGAAACGGGTTGGGGTATGCCGCTGGTCACGTTTTTTGACACCACGGTGGTAGTGGACAACCGCGCCCAGAACGGGCGGAGCACGCGCACTTTTCTGGCCGAAAACCGCTGGCAGCCAGTGGTGAGCGCCCTGCAGCCGGGCGATTATGTATTCATCCAATTTGGGCACAATGACGAGTCGCAGAACTACCCTGACCGCTACACGTCGCCCGAAGACTACCGCAAGAACCTCATCAAGTTTGTGACCGAGACGCGCAGCCGCCAAGCTACGCCCGTGCTCCTGACGCCGATTACGCGCCGGTATTTTGACAAGGAAGGCCATATCAAGGAAACACACGCGCTGTACTCGGCTGCCACGGTGGCCGTAGCGAAAGAGTACAAGGTGACGCTCGTAGACATGGACCGGCTCAGCCGCGACCTCCTGCAGCAATTGGGCGACGAAAACTCCAAGCTGCTGTTTATGGAGCTGGCGCCCGGCGACCACCCCAACTACCCGCTGGGCCGCCACGACAACACGCATTTCAATGAGCTAGGCGCCCGCAAAATGGCGCAGCTCGCCGTGCACGACCTGCAAACCCAGCATCTACCGCTGGTTGAAGAGCATCTGGCCAAGCCCTTGGCTAAGAATGCCATAGCTGCTCCTACTGGCGCCGCAGCGCAGCCTACCACTCCTTAGAATGAAAAAGCTCTTCCTACTAGCTAGCCTCAGTTTCGCGGCCCTAGCCACGCATGCCCAGGCTACCGGGCCACTCGTAGTGGCGGCCGATGGCAGCGGGCAGTTTCGCACGGTGCAGGCGGCCATCGACGCCGCGCCCAACCAAGCCGATAAGCCCGTTATTATTCAGCTCAAGCCGGGCACCTACCACGAAAAAGTGACGGTGCCGACCCTAAAAACGCACCTAGTGCTGCGCGGCACCGACGCGGCCCAAACACGTATCACCTACAGCGACCACGTGGGTATGCCCGGCATTACCACCCCTAGCTCGTTCTCGGTGCTGGTGCAGGCCAACGACTTCACGGCCGAAAACGTGACCTTTGAGAACGCCGCCGGCTACACGGCTGGCCAGGCCGTGGCACTGAATGTGGAGGGCGACCGGGCTATTTTCCGGCACTGCCGCATGATAGGCAACCAGGACGTGCTACTGCTCGCCACCGGCGGCAGCCGCCAGTATTATCAGGACTGCTACATCGAGGGCACTACCGATTTTATTTTCGGGGCCAGCACGGGCGTGTTCAACCACTGCGTGATTAAGAGCAAGAAGAACTCGTTTGTCACGGCCGCCTCTACGCCCCCAGGGCAGGCCTACGGCTTTGTGTTTATGGACTGCAAGCTGACTGCCGACACGACCCTGGCGAAGAAAGTGTACCTCGGGCGGCCCTGGCGGCCCCAGGCGCAGGTGGTGTATCTACGCTGCGAGTTGGGCAGCCACATCGTGCCAGCCGGCTGGGACAACTGGAAAAACGCGGAGAACGAGAAAATAGCTTATTACGCCGAGTATAAGTCGACCGGCCCCGGCGCCAACCCCACGGCGCGTGTGCCGTGGAGCCACCAGCTGACGGCCAAAGAGGCAAAAAAATACACGCTGAAACAAATTTTTGCCGGGAAAGAAGCCTGGGAGCCGAAGTAAGCCAGCCAAAACTCGGCTAGGCCCCGCAACAAATGGTACCTTTGCCGGGTCATTGCTTCTCTCTCCCCTACCTCCTACCCCATGCGTATTTCCCGGCTAGCCGACCAGCTGAGCGGCTCCGAAATTATCCGAATCGGCAACGCCGTGAGCGAGCAGATTCGCCAGGGCGCCACCATCTGTAACCTCACCATTGGTGACTTCGACCCCAAGCTGTTTCCCATTCCGGAGGAGCTGCGCAAGGGCGTAATGGCGGCCTACGAGGCCGGCCAAACCAACTACCCACCGGCAGCCGGCACCGCCGACCTACGCCAGGCTGCGGCCGACTTTCTGCAAAAGCGCCTGGGCCTGAGCTACTCACCCAATGATGAGCTGCTGGTGGCCGGCGGCTCGCGCCCGCTTATCTACAGCGCCTACCTGGCGCTGGTAGACCCCGGCGACCGCGTGGTGTACCCGGTGCCGTCGTGGAACAACAACCACTACTGCCACCTCTCGGGGGCTAGCCAGGTGATGGTGCCCACCCAGCCCGAAAACGACTTCATGCCCACCGCCGCCGAGCTGGCGCCGCACCTGGAGGGCGCTACGCTGCTAGCCCTGTGCTCGCCGCTCAACCCCACCGGCACGGTGTTTTCCAAGGAAGTGCTGGAAGAAATCTGCGACCTTGTGCTGGCCGAAAACAAGCGTCGCGGCCCTGATGAGAAGCCGCTGTACATCCTCTATGACCAGATTTACTGGCTCCTGACCTTCGGCCAGACCCAGCACTTCGACCCGGTGAGCCTGCGCCCCGAGCTGCGCGACTACGTGGTGTACATCGACGGTATCTCGAAGTGCTTTGCTGCCACCGGCGTGCGCGTGGGCTATTCGTTTGGGCCTAAGCTGGTGATTGACAAGATGAAATCGCTGCTGGGGCACATCGGTGCCTGGGCGCCCAAGGCCGAGCAGGTGGCCACCGCCGCCGTGCTGCCCCAGACCGACGTGGTAGACGACTACCTCAGCGACCTGAAGGACGGCCTGCAAGCCAGCCTGGAGGCTGCTTACCAGGGCCTGAAAGACCTGCGCAGCCAGGGCTACCCAGTGGATGCCATTACGCCAGCCGGCGCCATTTACCTCACTGCCCAGGTCGATATCATTGGCCGCACCACGGCTAGCGGCACGTTACTGGCCAGCACCAAGGAAATCACCGACTATTTGCTCACGGAGGCGCAGCTGGCGGTAGTGCCATTCAGCGCCTTCGGTGCCTCGGCCGCCGAGCCGTGGTTCCGCCTGTCGGTGGGCGCCGAGTCGAAAGACTCTATTCTGGCCGCGCTACCGCGCCTGCAAGCCGCACTAGACAAGCTGAAATAGCGCGAAGCTTTTGCTTCACGCTACCATCTGCCCAAAAAAAGGGCGCGTCGTTTTTACGACGCGCCCTTTTTGGTTTAAGAATACTATTACAGCGTTACGCTGCTCGTCTGGCGGATATCGCGTGAGGAGCTGCCTACCAGCAGGTCGAACTTACCGGGGGCTAGCACCCAGGCCTTCTTGCCTTCGTCATAATACTTGAACGACTCGGCGGGTAGTGCTAGGGTTATGGTTTTGGTTTCGCCGGGCTTAAGGAAGACCTTTTCAAAGGCCTTCAGCTCTTTCTCGGGGCGCTTCACGGCCGTTTGGCCGGGCTTCACATACAGCTGTACTACCTCGGCCCCGGCCACCGGGCCGGAATTGGTGACGGTGAGCTTCACGCTGGCGCTCTGCTGGCCGGGCGTCACGGTGAGGGCGCCATACTGGAAGGTGGTGTAGCTCAGGCCGTGGCCGAAGGCAAACTGCGGCGCTACTTTGTAGGTGTCGAAGTAGCGGTACCCCACGTAGATATCGTCTTTGTAAGTCTGTTTGAGCGGGTTGCCGGGCGTGCTAGGGTACTCGCCCAGCTTCATAGCGGGCGAGTCTTCCAGCTTCACGGGGAACGTGAAGGGCAGCTTGCCCGAGGGATTCACGTCGCCAAACAAGATGTGCGCCAGCGCATTGCCGCCCTCCATCCCCGGATACCACGCCTCCACAATACTCTTGGCCTGCCCGGCCCAGGCCGACACGTCGATGGGCCCGCCACCGAGCAGCACCACGGCCGTGCGCGGGTTGGCGGCCACTACGGCCTGCACTAGCTCGTCCTGGCCGAAGGGCATGTTCATGTCGGGCTTGTCGACACCTTCAGCGTCGTAGGCGTTGTCGCTCCACTTGCTATAGTCGTAGCCGTGGATGGAGCCACCCACATAAATCACCACATCGGCAGCCTTGGCGGCGGCCACCGCCTGTTGCATGAGCTGCGGGTCAGCTTTTTGCCCCCTAGCGATGGTGTAGCCGGGCGAATAGGTCACATTTACCTGGCTACCCAGCTCGTTCTTAATGCCCTGCAGGGCAGAAATCTCGTATTTGGCCTTGATTTGGCCGCTGCCGCCACCCATCGAGTTCATGCGCTCGGCATTGGCGCCGATGATGGCCACCGTCTTTACCGACTTCTTGAAAGGCAATAGATTACCCTCATTTTTTAGCAGCACGATGCCTTCCTCGGCTACCTTAAGAGCGGTGGCCTGGTGCTCTTTGGTGTTGTAGGCGCCGGGCTGGCGCTTGGCGGGGCCTAGCTGGTGGGTGGCGTACATCACCCGCAAGATGCGGCGCACCTTGTCGTCGAGCACTGGCAGCAGCGTGGGGTCTTTTTTGATGGCCTCCAGGGCGGGGTCGGCCAGGAAAAAGCGGTCGTAGTAGCTGCGAACGGGCTTGGCGGCTGCCGTGCTGGCTGAAGCCGTCGCCTGGCTCTGGTCGACGCTGCTATACATCAATGACAGGTCGGTACCCATTTCGAGGTCGGTACCATTACGTAAGGCTTCCTGGGTATCGTGCACCGAGCCCCAGTCACTCATTACCAATCCTTTGAAGCCCCACTCGCCCTTCAAAATGGTATTCATCAGATAGGCATTCTCGGTAGCGTAGGTGCCCCGAAACTTATTGTAGGAGCCCATGAGCGAGTACACGCCGCCCTGCTGCACGGCGGCCTTGAAGCCAGGCAGGTAGATTTCGCGCAGCGCCCGCTCGCTCATATCCACGTCGATGTCGTTGCGATGCTCCTCCTGGTTGTTGGCCGCGTAGTGCTTCACGCAGGCCGACACGCCCTGGCTTTGCACGCCCTGGATGTAGCCCACCACCATCTTTGACACTAAAAACGGGTCTTCGCTGAGGTACTCGAAGTTGCGGCCATTGAGAGGTGCCCGCACGATGTTAATGCCGGGACCGAGGATAATGTCCTTGCCGCGCGCATTAGCCTCGCTGCCCAGCACGGTGCCGTAGGCGTGGCCGAGCGCGGGGTTCCAAGTCGCGGCCAGGGTGTTGTTGGTAGGCAGGTACGTGCCGGCGTCGTTGGCGCCCACCGGCGGCTTCCAGTTGCGGCCCTGTTCGGGGCGCACGCCGTGCGGGCCATCGGAAGTCATGATTTCCGGAATGCCCAGGCGCGGCACGCCCCCAGCCGCAAAGGCCGAGTTGGCGTGAATCATGTGCACTTTCTCTTCCAGCGTCAGCTTGGCGAGCAGCGCGGTGATTTCGGCTTCGTGGCTGAGCAGCGCCTGCTGGGCGTTGGGGCTGGCTGAGGAAGCGACGCGCGTGCTAGGCTTAGGTTTTTGCGCCTGCGCGGCGCCGGTTGTGGCACAGAAGAGCGCCGCCGCGAGTAGCGCTTGAGCGCGAATGGCTAGGGGTTGCATGCAACAAGGCAAGAAAACAGGGTGGGAAAAGGTAGTTTAGCCGCGGCCGCGACCGCCGGCGGCCGAAGTTATGACCTGGCCGGTGAGCGCGCCCGCTATCTCAGGTTTAGGAGGGCGCGCCTAGCCTAGTTCAGCGGTTTCAACTCACTTCTCTACCCGGCAAATGCGGCTATGTAAGCTGGATAGTGTCATTAAAATGGTGTACTATTGCCCAGGCCGACCGGCGCAACTACTCATTCTATGCTTGTCGGCCAAGCATTTTCGCAGCGGCGCGCCGCCCTGGTCTTTCTTGCTTTCTCACCATCTTTTCCGTCTTATGCCCACCCAGTACCCTCGGTTTTTGCGGCTCAGCCCTGCTGCTCCCCCCGCCCTACGCCTACTCGCCCTGGCCGCCCTGCTTGCAGCAGCCAGCCCGGCCCGCGCCCAAACGGCCGCTAGCCCGCCTCAACTCGGCAAAGCCAGCCTTAAGGAGATTCTGGCCGCCCTCACCACGGAAGAAAAGGTGAAGCTGGTGGTTGGGATGGGTTTTTACCCGTCGGGTTTCCCGGCCGGAATGTTGCCGCCCGGTGACCCGGGCGACCGCGAGGTGCCCGAAAAAGTACCCGGCGCCGCGGGCCGCACCCACGCCATTGCGCGGCTAGGCATTCCCTCGCTCACGCTTTCGGATGGCCCGGCAGGCGTGCGCATCGACGCTATTCGGGGCAAGGACAGCACGAAAACGTATTATGCCACGGCTTTTCCGGTAGCCACACTGCTCGCCTCTAGCTGGGATACGACGCTGGTGCGCCGCGTGGGCGGGGCCTTCGGTAGTGAGGTGCGTGACTTTGGCATCGACGTGCTGCTGGCGCCCGGCATGAATATTCACCGCAACCCGCTAGGGGGGCGCAACTTTGAGTACTACTCCGAAGACCCGGTGGTGGCGGGCAGCATGGCGGCGGCTTTCGTCAATGGCGTAGAAGGCAACGGCGTGGGCACTAGTATTAAACACTTTGCGCTTAACAACCAAGAGTTTAACCGTATGCAGCTCAACTCGCACATCAATGAGCGGGCGCTGCGCGAAATCTACCTGAAGGGCTTTCAGCTGGCCGTGCGCAAGTCGCAGCCCTGGACGGTGATGTCGTCATACAATAAGATAAACGGCACCTACACCTCCGAAAGCCACGACCTTCTCACCACGCTGCTGCGCCAGGAATGGGGGTTTAAGGGGCTGGTAATGACCGACTGGTACGGTGGCCACGACGCGGCGGCCCAGCTCAAGGCCGGCAACGACCTGCTCGAGCCCGGCACCCATGCCCAGACGGAGGCCATTCTGGCGGCGCTCAAAAGCGGCCAGCTCACCCCCGCCCAGCTCGACGTGAACGTGACCCGCGTGCTGGAGCTGGTGCTAAAATCGCCCACCTTCAAGGGCTATAAATACAGCAGCCAGCCGGCCTTGAAGGCCAACGCGGCCGTGGCCCGCCAGGCCGCCGCCGAAAGCATGGTGCTGCTGCGCAACGAGGCCGGCACGCTACCCATAGCGGCCGGCCACCAGGTGGCGCTGTTTGGCAATACGTCTTACAACCTCATTGCAGGCGGCACGGGCAGCGGCGACGTAAACCGCGCCTATACCATCTCGCTGGCCCAGGGCCTGAGCGCGGCCGGATACACGGTAGCCTCAGCCCCTAGCCAGGCCTACGCCCAATACCTACAATCCGAAAAGGCCAAGCTACCGAAAAAGCGGAGCTTTTTTGAGCCGCTGCCCGTCATCGCCGAAATGATGCCGGACGCAGCCATGCTCGCGCAGCAGGCCCAAACGACCGATGTGGCTATTATTACCCTGGGCCGCAGCGCCGGAGAGGGCGGCGACCGCAAAGTGACCGACGATTTTGACCTCACGAGCGCCGAGCAGGCCCTTATCAAGCAGGTGGCGGCAGCCTTTCACGGGAAAGGCAAGAAGGTGGTAGTCGTCCTCAATACCGGCGGGGTGATGGAGGTGGCCAGCTGGCGCAGTCAGGCCGATGCCATTCTGCTAGGGTGGCAGCCAGGCCAGGAAGGCGGCCACGCGCTAGCCGATGTGCTGAGCGGCCAGGTAGCGCCCTCGGGCAAGCTGGCCACTACGTTTCCGGTGGCGTACACTGACGTGCCCTACGCCACCGAGTTTCCGGGCAAGGAGCTGGCCAGCCCCGGCGGGGCGGGCGGTGGCCTAATGGGTAAGCCGTCGGAAAACGCTTATAATGAAGGTATTTATGTGGGCTACCGCTACTACACTACCTTTAAGGTGAAGCCGGCCTATGAGTTTGGCTACGGCCTGGGCTACACCACGTTCGCCTACGGCAAGCTGCAGCTGAGCGCGCCTTCGCTCACAGGCAAAATCACGGCTAGCCTCAAGGTCACCAACAGTGGCCGGGTAGCGGGCAAGGAAGTAGTGCAGCTCTACGTGCACGCGCCCAAAGGTGCCCTAGCCAAGCCCGAGAGCGAGCTGCGGGCTTTTGCCAAAACGAACCTGCTAGCCCCCGGCCAGTCGCAAACCCTCACTTTCACCCTCACGGCCGCCGACCTGGCATCATATAACACCGCTGCCGAGGCCTGGCAAACCGACGCGGGCACCTACACGGCCCGCGCCGGGGCGTCGTCGCTCGACATTCGCCAGTCGGCTACCTTCACCGTGCCCAAGCTGGTGGTAGTGCAGAAAAGCTATAAGCTGCTAGCCCCACAGCAGGTAGTTAAGGAGCTCATTGTGAAGTAGTTTTCTTTGTCATTGAGCAAAAAGAAGCGTGCCAGGCTGCATTGTATGCAGCCTGGCACGCTTCTTTTTAAGATGCTGCTAGCCTGGCTAGCTTAGTTGTCGGTTACCGGCACGCGGGGCTCGTGCGCGCCCGAGTCGAAAGGCACGCCGGCATCCTTGAGCGGGGCTTTGGTGCCCAGCACTAGGGCAATGGTGGCGGCCAGGCTGGTGGCGGCCACCACGCCGGCCACTACCGGGTGCAGGCGGGCGCGGGTGTAGAGGCTGGTTTTCATTACGTGGCCGGGGTTGTGGCCGTGCACCTTGGCGTGGGGGCCATTGGGGCGGTGCAGCGAGCCGGCCGGGTCTACGGCGCGGGTGCCTTGCTGCTTTTGCTGGGCCACGCCGGTTTTGGCTTCCACCCAGTCCATTACGCCGGGCACGTACTTATTTACGCTGCTCATCACCTTGCCGCCACCGCCCACAAATACATCGCGCATGGGATTCACGGCAGCGTGCAGAATGGCGTTGGCTACTTCTTCCGGCGCATACACGGGCTGGGGCAGCTTGGGCTTCTCGCTGAGGTAGTTGCGGGCGTGCTCGGGGAAGGGCGTGTTGATAGCGGCCGGCTTGATAAGCGTTACCGACACGGGGGCTTTCTCATCGGCCAGCTCGATGCGCAGGGCATCGGTAAAGCCTTTGACGGCGTGCTTGCTCGATGCGTACATGCCCTGGATGGGCACCGACACATCGCTCACCACGCTGCCCAGGTTGATGAGCGCGCCACCGTGGCGCTTGAGGTGCTTGATGGCTTCAAGCGAGCCATTCACGATGCCCCAGAAGTTGGTGTCGTAGAGACGCTTAAAGTCTTCGAGGTTGCCCTGTTCGAGCTTGCCCCACATGCCCACGCCGGCATTATTAACCCAGGTATCGAAGCCCCCGAAATTGGCGCGGGCGGCCTCGGCCACGCGGCGCACGGCGGTGGGGTCGGCCACGTCGGCAGCAACGGTGGCTACGTGGCCCCCTAGCTGGCGGGCCACGGTGTCGAGGTCGGGCTGCGAGCGGGCCACGAGCACGAGGCGGGCGCCGGCTTTGGCAGCAGCCTTAGCGGTGGCTAGCCCGATGCCGCTGGTGGCACCGGTAATGACAATAACTTGCTGGTCGAGCGGTTTGAGTTTGACAGACATTGGGGAGGAAGTGGAAAAGGATAGTTGGAATGGCGAAGCCAGGTATTCTCCTTACGGGCGGCGCGCCCAAATGGATAAGGCTGCAAGTGAGCCGCCGGGGCTAGCCCTACCTTTGGGCTTCTATTCCCAACCCTCGCTAATGGCGGATTCTTTTTCTCAACAAGCTTCTCTTAAATCGCTGGCCCTGCTGGGCTCTACGGGCTCGATTGGCACGCAGGCCCTGGAAGTGGTGCGCGAGCAGCCGGGCCGCTTTCGGGTGGCGGTGCTCACGGCCGGGCGCCAGTGGCAATTGCTCGTGGCCCAGGCCCAGGAGTTTCGGCCAGCCGCCGTGGTTATCGGCGACGAGTTTTACCAGGAAGTGAAGGCCGCCCTGGCCGGCCAGCCCGAAACCCAGGTGCTGGCCGGTGCCGCGGCCCTGGCCGAAGTGGTGCAGCGCCCCGACGTAGACGTGGTGCTCACGGCCCTGGTCGGCTACGCGGGGCTGGTGCCTACGGTAGCCGCCATCCGCGCCGGCAAAGCCATTGCCCTGGCCAATAAAGAAACGCTGGTAGTAGCCGGCGAGCTGATAACCAAGCTGGTGCGCGAGCACAACGTGCCACTGCTGCCCGTCGATTCGGAACACTCGGCCATTTTTCAGTGCCTGGCCGGCGAGGCCATGAACCCCATCGAAAAGGTCATTCTCACCGCTTCGGGCGGTCCTTTCCGCGGCAGAGGGCCTAGCGAGCTGGCCCACATTACCAAGGCCCAGGCGCTGAAACATCCCAACTGGACGATGGGCGCCAAAATCACCATCGACTCGGCCACGCTCATGAACAAGGGCCTCGAAGTAATCGAGGCCAAGTGGCTGTTTGGGCTTGATAACGAGCAGATTGAAGCTGTGGTGCACCCCCAGAGCATCGTCCATTCGCTGGTGCAGTTTCAGGATGGCTCGCTGAAGGCGCAGCTAGGGCTGCCCGACATGAAGCTGCCCATTCAGTACGCGCTAGGCTACCCCGAGCGCCTGCGGAATGATTTCCGCCGGTTTTCGTTTCTCGACTACCCCACCCTCACCTTCGAGGCGCCCGACGCGGCCACTTTCCGCCACCTGCCGCTGGCCTACGCGGCCATGCAGCGCGGCGGCACGGCGGCCTGCGTGCTCAACGCCGCCAATGAGGTGGCCGTGGCGGCTTTCTTGCAGGATAAAGTCAGCTTTCTGGGTATGGCCGACGTGGTAGCCGAGAGCCTGGAAAGGGTGCCGTATCTTGCAGCCCCAACTCTGGCCGACTACGCCGCTACTGACGCAGAAGCGCGTCGCGTGGCGACCAAGTTGCTCGACAGTTAAGTCGTTGTCATTGCGAGCGCAGCGCGGCAATCGCCCCAGAACGAGTCGTTCGGGTGTCGTTCTGGGG
>NZ_JAGETY010000004.1 GCF_017571525.1 Hymenobacter sp. BT559
GAAGTGGAGCGCGGCAATCTTTCCTTTGACGTTGGATTAGCAACCCAAGCGTAAAGGAAAGATTGCCGCGCTCCACTTCGTTGCGCTCGCAATGACAAGCGTTTTTGGTAGGCATTACCAACCGATTAATGAGACTCGAAACCAAGCTCGGCCTCTTCAATGGCCTCTCCAAGCTGCTGCTGGTGCTGCTGGGGGCGCTGCTGATTCCGCCCATTGTGCAGCGCGTGGCGGTGGGCCATACCGACCAGCGCCTGCTCGAAAAAAAGAAGGAGCTGCTGCACCTCATCGAGCGCGATGGGCTAGCCACCTTTTTGCGGGCCGAGCACGACGAGAGCTACGCCGACTATAATATTCTTAAGCAGGAATACATTACCATTACCCCCCTGCCGGCCTACCCCAGCGGGCCGACCGGCCCACCCACCGAGCGCATTTTTGAGGAGCCCCGGCAGGTAGATAAGGAGATTGAGGATTTTCGCATCCTGAGCTACGTGGCGCCGCTGGGCGCCCTGCGCGGGGCCAGCCCCCTCGATGGCCCCGGGCCCCGCCGCTACCGCCTCGAAATCGGCTCGTCGCTGGCCACCGTGGAGCTGCTCACCGACACGCTGCGGCGGCTGGCGCTGTGGGTGCTGGTGGCGGGCGCGGGCATCACGGTGTTTACCGATGCGGCCTTCGCGCATTATCTGCTAGGCCCGCTGCGCGAGCTGATTTCGCGCAAGCTGCGCAGCATTCGGCAGCCGGGCGAGTTCTCGTTTCAGCGCCTCGATACGGATACCACCGATTTCCGGCGGCTCGACGACTCGCTCTCGGCCCTCATGCGCCAGCTGCAAGCCTCGTTCGAGAAGGAGCGCGAGTTTATGAGCAACGTGAGCCACGAGTTGCTCACGCCCACCAGCATCTTGCAGTCGCGCTTCGAAAACATGCTGCAAGACCCCACCCTCCCCGAAGCCCACGCTCGCCAGATAGTAGAAAGCCAACGCACGCTCTACCGCCTGCGCAACACCGTGCGCACGCTGCTGCTCATCGCCAACATCGAAAACGAGCAGTACCTGCGCGACGCCAACGTGCCCCTCACCCAAACCGTGCAAGACGTGGCCGAGGAGCTCGACGACCGCCGCCAGCAGCGCGAAATTGCCTTACACATCGACCTGCAGCCCGACTACGTGGTGCCCCGCGCCAATGCCACGCTGCTGCACACGCTGCTGCGCAACCTGCTCTCCAACGCCATCAAGTACAACCACGAGGGCGGGCAAATCAGGGTAGTGGGCCGCCCCACCCCTAGCGGCGGCTACGAGCTGCGTGTGGAAGACCAGGGCCCCGGCATCGCGGCCGAAAACCTGCCGCTGCTCTTCGACCGCTTCCGGCGCTTCCATGCCACCGGCCCCAGCGCGCCCGAGGGCTACGGGCTGGGCCTGCCCATCGCCCAAACCATCGCCGCTTTTCACAAGGCTACGCTCAAGGCCGAGTCGGAAGTGGGCAAAGGCACGGCGTTCGTACTGGATTTTGCGGCGGCGCAGTAGCTGCGCTGGCTCGTCGCGCTGGCGCAGGTTTAGGCGCAGCCGTAACTCGTGCCGACTATAGCGGGGAGGTTGTACCTCCCCTGCCGCGCCTGCGGCAAGGCGTGCGTGCGCCGCTAGGGTCGTTCGGCTAGCTCATTTTATGGGAGGCACGGCCTCCCCGAAAAACTGGCACGAGTTACGGCTGCGCCTAAACTCGCGCCAGGGAGGGGCACAAACACCTTGTGTTCTTACCCTAGTGCTGCCTGCACCTGCGCCACCCTTTCTGCCACGCTGCCATTGAGCAAGGTGTAAGGGATGCCCAGCATTTCCAGCTGCATCAAAATAGCGCCGTGCTGAAACTGCCGCAGCGCCTCGGGGCCACGCCAGCCATCCTGCTCGAAGGGCACGGTGGGCAGGCACACGAAGGTGCGGGCATAGCGGATGGTGCACACCCTGGCCAGCGCCTGCAAGGCGGGGTCGCAGCGGTGAAAATAGTAGTAGGAATACAGCGCCGTGGTAGCCGCATTGGTGTCGCACACGAGCCAGCCGCTAGCCCGGGGGGCGGCCTCATCCTCCAGCTCCAGCTGGCGGCGGCCGATGTAAAGCAAGTCCTCGTAGTCGAGCGCGCCGTTTTTTTGCTCGTGCAGGGTGCGGCCGTACTCGGGCACCCAGGCGGTGCCCAGTGCCTCGGCCAGGGCGGTGGCCAGGGTGGTTTTGCCGCTGCTTTCGGCCCCTAGCAGCACCAGGCGGGGCACGGCAGTAGGCGGCACTACGCCGTATTGGGCGGCAATGAAGGGGTGCAGGTAGCGCGTATCGAGCAGGTGGTAATACGAGGCATCGGCGGCCAGCGCGGCGCGCAGGCCGGTGCCGCTCACCGGCACTTGCTGGCGGGGCTCATCTACGAGCACGTGGGCGGCACCGAGGTGCGTGGCAAAGCCGGGGCCGTAGGCTTCGCTGCTGAACACCACATCGGGATGGTAACCGTGGCTGGCCAGCCACTGGCACACAAACTCGCGGTGGGTGTGGTCATCGGCAGTATCGGGGGGCAGGCCGTCGGCCTCGGCGGTGAGGGCGATGATGCGCAGCGGCGTGGTGCCCACGTGCGGGCCACGCGCAAAGTTGTCGCCGCGGTAGAGCTCGCGCAGCCAGGCGGCGCGCGTGGGCGCGGGGTGCGTGGCATCGTCGGGGTGGGCATACACGAGCACGAGCAGCTCGGCCACTTGGGCGGCGGCCGTTTCGAGCAGCAGCTGGTGGCCCCGGTGCGGCGGCCAAAACTTGCCTACCACGAGGCCAAGGGAGAAGGGCATAAGGCAACAGACGGGCAGCGTAATAGTGCATCTTTACCCGGCCGCTCGCGCAAAGATGCGCCCGAAGCTTACGCACTCAGCACTGACAAAAACCGTGAAATCCGAAAAATCCGGTGGCATCCGTCGTTCCGACACCATGCCTGCTCCCCTGCTAGCCCTGGCGCACGTGACGGTGCGCCACCTCGACCGCATCTTATTTGCCGACCTCAGCCTGCGTATTGAGCCGAGCCAGCACCTGGCGCTGGTGGGGCCTAGCGGCGCCGGCAAAAGCGCCCTGCTGGCGGCCCTGGCTGGGCAGCTGCTGCTCACGGGTGGCCAGGCAACCTATGCCGGCCTGGAAGCCGCCGCCCGCCAGCGCTACCCCACCGACCCGCTGGCCGCGTGGCGGCAGGTGGTGAGCCTGGTGGGGGCCCGGGCGCCGTTTCGGGCGCGGCCGGGCGGCAGCGAGCTCTACTACCAGCAGCGCTACGAGGCCACGGCTGCCGAAGAGGTGCCCACCGTGCGCGAGTACCTGCTGGCTAGCCCCTCCCAGGCGCCCGCTGCGCCCTGGACGTACGACCGGGTGGTGGAGCGCCTGCGCCTCACGCACCTACAAGACCAGCCGCTCATTCAGCTTTCCAATGGCGAAACCAAGCGCCTGCGCCTGGCTAAAGCCTTGCTGCGCAACCCCGTGATGCTATTGCTGGACAACCCCCTAGCCGGGCTCGACGTGGCCAGCCGGGCCGATTTTGATGCGCTGCTGGCCGAGGTGGCCGCGGCGGGTGCTACCGTCGTGCTCGCCACTACGCTGGGCGAGCTGCCAGCAATCGTGACGCACGTGGCGGAGCTAGCTGAGGGCCACATTGCCCAGGTGCTGCCGGTGGCCGAGTACCGGCCCATCGTCGCGCCCATCCCGCTTCTGCCCGATGCGGCAGCCCTAGCGGCGCTCTGGCCCGCTGCGCCGCCCGCATTTCACACCCTAGCCCGACTCGAAGACGTGACTATCCGCTATGGCGAGCGACTGATTCTAGACCACCTGAACTGGGAAATAAAGCCCGGCGAGCGCTGGGCCCTGCTCGGCCCGAATGGGGCCGGCAAATCAACAATACTCAGCTTATTGACGGGCGATAACCCGCAGGCCTACAGCCAGCGCATCACGCTTTTTGACCGGCGCCGGGGCACCGGCGAGAGCATCTGGGACATCAAGCGGCGCATCGGCTACGTGTCGCCCGAGCTGCTGCAGTATTTTCCGGGCCAGCCCACCTGCCGGCAGGTAGTGGCCTCCGGCTTTGCCGACACGCTGGGGCCGGGCCGCCCCACCCCCGCCCAGCTCGCCACCGCCGATGCCTGGCTGGCCGTGCTGCGCCTGGCCGCATACGCCGCCAAGCCGCTGCGCCAGGCACCGGCCAGCGTGCAGCGCCTGTGCCTGGTGGCGCGGGCGCTGGTCAAGAACCCGCCCCTGCTGCTGCTCGACGAGCCCGGCCAGGGCCTCGACGCTGCGCAGCAGCCCTACTTCCGGGCGGTGCTGGAGGCCCTATGCGCCGCTAGCCCCGTGGCGCTGGTCTACGTGAGCCATTATGCCGATGATATTCCGCGCAGCGTGACGCAAGTGCTGGAGCTACGAGCGCCGGGCTAGGGCGTTTGGATGGCAGTAGTCAACCGCAGACAACGCACTCGCACTCAACTCCTCATCACTACTCCACCCGCACCTCGTCGCGGTGCAGCTCGCGGCGCACGAAGCGCACCAGCTGGTAGCGCTGGCGGGCGGCTTCGTAGCGCAGCGCCACGCCGGTGCCGGTGCTGGGCCAGGCGCCGGCCGGGCTGGGTGCGCCCGCGCCGGCACCTAGCGGGCGGCCCTGCGTAGTAAACAGCGCCACCTGCCCCGGCAGCGGCTCGGTGAGGGCCAGCACCTGGTGCGTGGGGTCGAAGTCGAACCACTGCACCGGCTTATCGCCCGAGGTGAGCAGCTGCCGGCTGAGCAGCGGCGCGGCACTGCTGGGGTTGAACACGTCGAGCTGGCCGCCATCCTGGCGCACCACCACAAACGAGCTCACCCGCCCACTAGCCTCCGGCACCAGCCGGAAGCTGGCCGTACGGCTCCAGGTGGCTACCCGGCGCCGGGCGCTGATGTCGCCGCTGAGCGTGATGGTCAGCAGCTCGCCGTGCTGGTTCACCACGCGCAGCTGGCTACGGGCCAGTGTGGGGCCGGCCGAGGTGAGCAGCGGCCCTTCGAGCCGCGCCCCGGCACTCACGGGGAAGCCCGGGTAGCGGCTGCCCGCCTGGTCGAGGGCATACACGTAGCCATTGCGCAGGGCAACTACCACCACATCGCGCCCGCCCACGGTGAGCAAGGCCGGCGGGCCCGCCAGTGGGGCCTCCAGGCGATGGGGCCAGCCGGGGTAGCGGCGGCCATTGGTGTCGAAAAGCAGCAGGTCGTTGCTGGCCGTGGCTACCAGGATGCGCGTCGAAGTACCCGCCACTACACTCGCCACCGTCACCGAGTCGGGCAGGTTGAGCGGAAAGCCGGGCGCCTCGCGGCCATCGACGGGGCTCAGCCAATGCACGCGGTGCGCGGTGGCCAGCAGCAGCCGGCCGCGCAGCAGGTGCAGCGGCCCTGCCAGCGGGCCGGGCAGACTATCGGCCCAGGCCTGGGCGGCCGTGCCGGCGGGCAGCAGCGACAGCACCCCTAGCGAGTCGGCCACCAGCACGGGGGCCGCCAGGGTGCCGTCGGTAGCCGGAGCGGCAGGCAGCAAAAAGGGCTGCCCGGCCAGCGGCGTGCGGAAGCGCAGCCCCACCCCAGTAGCCGAAGCCGCCGAGTCGGGGGCCAGCGCCTGACCGGGGCGACGCAGCAGCAGCTGCGCAAAATACTGGCTGCCCGGCCGGGCTTCGTCGGTGGGCTGGTCGGGGGGCACGAGCTGCCAGGCCACCTGCGAGAAGTGCCGCAGCAGGCTTTCATTGCGCAGCAGGCCGGCGCGACGCTCTTCGGCCAGGGTGCCGAGCAAGGCATTCCAGCCCTGGCGCACATCGGCCAGCACCGTGAGGCGGGCCAGCGGCTGGGCCTGCTGCAACAGCGCCACCTGGCTCGCCGAGCGGCTCCATACCTGCCCGGCGGCCACATCGGCCAGGTAAGCGCGCAGCGTGGCGCTCGCACCCAGCACTAAGTAGTTATTAACCAGCGCCGTGCTTAGCGGCCCGCTGGCAGCGGCCTCGTCTGGCGTTGTATCGGCCAGCGGCCCCAGCAGGGCGGCGCTCCCAAAACCAGCCTCATACATTTCGTAGTTACCGACCCGCCCGAAAGCCGGCGAAGCCCCGCCCAGCCGCCGCAACCGGGCCAGCCACTGCGCTGTGCGGGCCGGCGCGCTGCTGCGCAGCAGCGTGAGGCGGGATGGCACCACGCCCGGCGCGGGGGCCGCCAGGTAAGCCAGCGTAGTGCCGGGCACCAGGCTGGCGCGCAGGCTGTCGAGCGCGGCGCGACTGGCGCGGGCCGTGTCGGCGGCGGGCGCGGGGGCTAGCTGGCCAGCCACGGCCAGCACCAGGGCCGAGCGCAGGGGCAGCACGTCGGCCAGGGGGCGCAGCGCCTGCGCGGGCTGGCCACGCAGGCGCTGTTGCCACGAGTTGGCAGCGGTTTCGGGGTTGGCAAAGCCGGTGAGCACCAGCTGGCCGGGGCCAAAGCGGATGCCAAGCAAGCTCTCGTGCCCGAGAGCCAGCGCCTGGTCGAGCAAGGCGTGGCTGCCGGGCTGAAAGAGTACGTCGAGCAACGCCGGCACTCGCCGAAAGTTGACGAGCAGCGTGGCGTCTACATCGCGCAGGCGCAGCAAATCGGTAGCCCCGAAGCCCGCGCGCACGGTGGGCGCATCGAGGTGGCCTAGCCGGTGCACCACCGCCTCGACCAGTGCCGCGTGGGTACTCAGCAGCAAGTGGTTGCGGTAGTTGAGCACCGTGAGCGTGCCGCCCGCCACGGCCGTCAGCTCCTGCAATTCGTAGCCTTCGTAGTCGCGGGTGCCCAGCCGGTAGCGCGGGTCGCGGCCCAGGGTTTCGAGCAGGCCCCGCGCCTGCCGGTACTCGCGCACGCTGGCCAGGGGTATCTGGTAGAGCACATCGACCTGCCCCGGCCCGGTAATATGCAGCGAGCTGAGCACCAGCTTTTTGCCCAGCAGCGCCAGCAGGCCGCGCGGACGGCCCGCCACAGCGCCGGCCACGGCAGGGCGCCCACCGGTGTCGAGGCTGTCGGCGAGGGCTAGCGGGCCGGCCACCTGCTGGAAGTAGCGCACGCCCGTGATGTTGTCCCACACGCCGGCTTCCTGCAAATGCTGCACCAGGGCGGCGTGGTCGCGCGTGGCCAGCACCAGCACCGCATCGTCGGGCACCAGGGCGTAGGGGTCTACGGGGCGGGCGGCCAGCGTGCGGCGGTAGTAGACGTAGGTGGCCAGCGAAAGCAGCGCTACCAGCGCCACCAACAGGGCCAGAAGCTTGCGGGACATGCGGCAAAAGTAGGCCGCTCCGCTTGAGCTTGCCGCCCCAGTCGTTTCTTTGGCAAAAAACTGCCCTAGCCTTTCGCTTTTATGGCCGACGTCCTACCCTCTTCCTCCCCTCCCACCACCCCCGCCGACGCGCCCGGCCACTTCAAGCGCGCGCTCACACTCTTCGACTCCGTGATGCTCGTCACGGGCTCCATGATAGGCTCGGGCATCTTCCTCGTGTCGGCCGATATTGCCCGGCAGGTGGGCTCGGCGGGCTGGCTGCTGGTGGTGTGGCTGCTCACGGGCCTCATCACCATGGCCGGCGCCATCAGCTACGGCGAGCTGGCGGCCATGTTCCCGAAGGTGGGCGGCCAGTACGTGTACCTGCGCGAAGCCTTCGGCAAGCTGGTGGCGTTTCTGTATGGCTGGACGCTGTTTCTGGTGATTCAAACCGGCGTTATCGCGGCCGTGGCCGTGGCGTTTGCCAAGTTCACGGGCGTCATGGTGCCGTGGTTTTCGGTTAAAAACGTACTGTTCAACCTCGGGCCGTTTCCATTCAGTTCGGTGCAGCTGCTGGCCATTATCCTTATCGTGGCCATCACGGCCGTGAACGCTCGCGGCGTGCAGGCCGGCAAGCTTATCCAGAACGTGCTCAGCTCGACCAAGCTCGTAGCGCTGGCCCTGCTCATCCTGTTTGGGCTGTTTTTGGGGCTGAATGCCGACGCCGTGCAGGCCAACTTCCACGACCTCTGGCACGCCACGCGCTCGCCGGCGCCGGGGGCTAGCGGCAGCATTATTCCGCTGGGCACGGGCAGCCTCATCATCGGTATCGGCATGGCCATGACCGGCTCGCTGTTCTCGTCCGATTCGTGGAACAACATCGGCTTTGCGGGCGAGGAGATTCAGAACCCCGAGCGCACGCTGGTACGCAGCATGGCCATCGGCACGGCCATCGTCACGGCGCTCTACATCCTCATCAACATCGTGTACCTGCTGGTGCTGCCCCTCAAGGGCTCGCCCGAAGCCACGACCCTAGCCGGTCGCGGCATCCAGTACGCCACCGACGACCGCGTGGCCACCGCCGTAGCCGAGTCGGTGATGGGTCAGGCCGGCGCCTATGTGCTAGCCATCCTCATCATGCTCAGCACCTTCGGGGCCAACAACGGCATTATTCTAAGCGGCGCCCGCGCCTATTTCGCGATGGCCAAAGACGGCCTGTTCTTTCCCTCGCTCGCCATCCTCAACCGGGCCGGTGTGCCCGGCCGCGCCCTGTGGGTGCAGTGCCTCTGGGCCAGCCTACTGTGCCTGAGCGGCAGCTACGGGCAGCTGCTCAACTACGTGATGTTCTCGGTTATCTTGTTCTACCTCATCACGATAATCGGCATTTTCGTGCTGCGCCGCACCCGACCCGATGCCCCCCGCCCCTACCGCGCCTGGGGCTACCCGGTGCTGCCGGGCATCTACGTGGCGCTGGCCTCGGCCTTCTGCATCATCCTGCTCATCGCGCCCGACACGGCCGAGTATTCGCGCTACGGCCTGGGCCTGGTGGCACTGGGCCTGCCGGTGTACTTTCTGTTTGGGCGGCGCATGGGCGGGGCCTAGCGGGCTGCTTGCTCTTACTAAAAATGCCCCTGGCTTCTAGTTGAAACCAGGGGCATTGTCGTTTTAAGGCATATTCTACTCCCGCCCTTCGCGGGGCGCCTACCCCTACTGCACCTCCAGGCGCGGGTCGGGGCGGGGCGTCATCTGGTAGTCATGGGGCGGGGTGGCGCCGGCCAGGTTCTGGACGAAGTAGTCCCAGCGGCGGCGGGTCATGTAAGGCGAAGCTTGGCCGTAGCCGTGCAGGGCCTGCGGAAACACCACCAGATCGTAGCTCTTATTAGCCTTGGTGAGGGCGTCCACTACCAGCCAGGTATTGTAGGGTGGCACGTTGTTGTCCATCAAGCCGTGGGCTAGCATCAGCTTGCCTTTCAGGTTTTTAGCAAATGACGCATTATCCTGGTTATCGTAGCTGGTGGTGCCGTCGAGGTTAGTTTTTAACAAGCCGATGTAGCGCTCGGCCCAGTCGTCCTCATAGTTACGGTTTTCGTGGTTGCCCGACTCCGAAATGCCCACTTTAAAGAAATCGGGGTAGCGAAACATGGCCGCCGCCGTGGCGTAGCCCCCGCCCGAGTGCCCCCAGATGCCGGCCCGCTCCAGGTCGATGTAGGGGTAGCGCTGGGCTAGCTGGCGCATGCCGGCCACCTGGTCGCCGAGAGTATTTTCGGCCATGTTGCCGTAGCAGGCATCGTGGTAGCTCTTGGAGCGCAGCGGGTTGCAGCTGCCCTCAATCACCACCACCACAAACCCCAGCTCGGCTAGGGCCTGGTTGTCGTTGCGGGCCGAGGAAAACGCCCAGCTACCCACGCCGCCGCCCTGCGGGCCGGGGTATATGTAGTTGATAATCGGGTATTTCCGGGCTGGGTCCAGCTTGGTAGGCGTGAATAGCAGGCCGTACAGGTCCGTCTGTCCATCATGCCCTTTCACGGTGATGGGCGTGGGCGCCTTCCAGCCGGTAGCAGTGAGGCGCGAGATGTCAGTTTTCTCCAGCGTCGTAATCAGCTTGCCATCAAGGCCGCGCAACACGCTTACGGGCGGCACATTGGGCTGCGAGTAGCTGTCTACGAAGTAGCGGCCCGAGGGCGCAAACGCCACCTGGTGGTTGCCGGCCTCGGGTGTGAGCAGCGTTAGGTGCTTGCCATCGAGGCCAATGCGGTAGAGCTGGGTGAAATACGGGTTGGCGGCCTCGCGGCCATCGGCCAGGAAATAGAGCTGGCGGGCCTGCTCGTCTACTTTCAGCAGCTGCGTCACGAGCCAGTTACCCTTGGTAATCTGATGCTTGACCTTACCCGTGGTGGCATCGTAGAGGTACAGGTGGCCCCAGTTATCGCGCTCCGAATACCAGATAATTTCCTTGGTTTTGGGCAGGTAGCGCCAGTTGATGGCGTGCTGGCCCGACTCGTACTGCGTGGGCACGGTTTCGGTAAACACCTCGCGCACGGCGCCGGTAGCGCCATCGGCCACGCGCATTTTCTCCACCTTGTGGTCGCGCGAGGTCGACACGAAGGCTAGCTGCGTGCCATCGGCGCTCCAATCCACATCATCGAAGGTGCCGCTGCTCGAAATATCGTCCGAGAGCGAGGCCCGGTGCGGGTCGGCGGGCACTTGCAGGCGCACCACTTTGGCTGGACTCACTTCGATAATTACCCGCTCAATCATCGCAATGTCCTTATCGCCGGCCAGCGGGTACTTCCAGCTTTGCAGCGTGGGGTGGCCCACGTTGGTGGTCACCAAGTACATATCGCCCACCTTGCGCTGGTCTTGCTGGAAGGTGGCGATTTTGCGCGAGTCGGGCGACCAGCGCAGCACGGGTGCGTCGCTCATCGTCCAGCCGGCGTTGTCGGTGGCGTAGCCGTAGTCCTTCACGCCATCGGTAGTGAGTTGGGTCGACTGGTTGGTTTTGGTATCGCGCACCCACAGGTTGTAGTCGCGGATGTAGGCGGCCAGGCGGCCATCGGGCGATACTACTTCATTGGCCGCGTTGGCGTTAGGGCCGGCGGGGGGGCTAGCCGCGGGCGGGTCGTCGGGGCTGAGCTGGCCGCTAGCCAGGGCATACCGGTAGCGCTTGCCGCCCGCTCCGAAAGCAATGGCCTGCCCATCGGGCGAATACGTGAAGCTGCGAAACGGCAGCCGGCTAGCCTCTACTGGCCGGCCGCTAGCGGTCGCAAGAGCGGTGGCTAGTTTGCTTTGGTCGAAGGCG
Organism: Hymenobacter sp. BT559; assembly: GCF_017571525.1. Taxonomy (GTDB): domain Bacteria; phylum Bacteroidota; class Bacteroidia; order Cytophagales; family Hymenobacteraceae; genus Hymenobacter; species Hymenobacter ginsengisoli. Next base: position 11,042 of record NZ_JAGETY010000004.1, read on the forward strand.
GCGGTGCGGGTCTTGCGCGCCGGGTCAACCACGATAAACTCGCTACCCTGCGCCGTGGCGGTGCGGTACCAGAAGCGGCCATCGGGCAGCCAGTTGGGCTGGCCCATGCTATGGTCTATCAGCGGCTGGGTGTTGTAACTCATGAAGCGCTCGGCCCGGGCGTAGTCCTCGGCGGTGAGCGCGGGCTGCTGCGCGAGCGCCGGCCCGGCCAGGGGGCCAGCCAGCACGAGCGCCAGTACGTATTTCTGCATAAGTGGTGGGCTAAAGAAGGTCTTATTGCGGGGCGAAAGGTAATGCTTGCAGGGCGGCCCTAGACTTTCTAAGTAAGCTTAATAAAGCAGAAGAACGTCATGCTGAGTTTGTCGAAGCATCTCTACCACGCCGCATGGATTAGTACCCCACGCGGCGTGGTAGAGATGCTTCGACAAGCTCAGCATGACGTTCCTATTTTCAAATAGTTACTCTGTTATCCTTCTTTAATACGTTACCTCATCGCCCAAAAAGTCCAGCCCCGGCATGCCGATGGGCGCGCCGGGGGGCATATCCAGGGCCGGGGCGGGCGTGAATTTGTTGGGGTCGTCCTCAAACTTGCGAATCTGGGCCAGGCCAAACAGCAGGCTGGCTTTCTGGCGTGGGGTGGCGCTGGGCAGCTGATTGGTCATCCACTGCTTCAGATTATCAACGGCCAGCAGGCCCTGGCCGCGCACCGTTTCCGAGGCGTTGGCATCGGCCGCTAGCTGCAGCAAATACTTCAGCGTCACGTTGTTTACCACTATCTGCACCTCGCCGGGATAGCCCGCAGCTAGGGGGGCTTTCCAGGTCTGAGCCAGCAGCTTATCCACCACCGGCAGGAAGCCGGGCTGCTCGGCATCGCGGGCCTGGTACTCGATGAGGCGGGCCGCCCGCTCGGGGTTGAGCAGCACCGCCAGGGTCGGGGCAGCCGCGGCTTCGGCCACGGCCAGGGGGTCGAAGGCGATGCCGGTGCGGCTGCCGGGGGTTTCGACGGTGGCGGAGTAGCCGGCCGGGCGGGGCGGCAGCTGGGTTAGCAGCTTTTCGGGCAGCACTAGCGCGGCCGGGCTGATAGTAGCTAATAGGGCATTCAGCGCCTTCCACTGCTCGGCGGGGGCTACCAGGCGGGTGGGCACCTGACCGTCGCCCTTCACGGCGGGCGTGAAGTAGAGGCCGCCAAGCGTTTTGGCGGTGGCGGCTACCTGGTAGCGGTGCAGCAAGTACATGGGCACCAGCACGTCTTCGAGGGTGGCTAGCGGGGCGCCGGTCGGCAAGGCATTGGCCGAAAAGGTATCGAGCACGTGCCGCCGCACGGCCATGAGCTGGGTGAGCTGGGCCACGGGGTCGGAGCCGTCGTCCCACTGGCTCGACAGCGGGTGCAGCGAAATGGTGGGGTCGTAGGCGAACAGGTGGCCCTGCGCCAGCGTTTCCTTCATGATGGCCGCTAGCCCGGCGGCCTCGTTGGTGCCCTTTGGGAAGTCCTGGTAGCCCCACAGGATGGCCCGCTTATCCCAGCTACCGATGCCGGTATCGTAGGCCTTCGACACATCGAGGGTACCATCGGCTTTCAGCACGATACGCGGAAATGGGTAGTCCATCACCGAACTGCGGTCGCGCACGCTGGCGGCAAAGTTGTGAAACAGCCCTAGCGTGTGCCCTATTTCGTGGGCCGACAGCTGCCGCACGCGCGCCAGGGCCAGCTCTTGCAGCGGCTTGGTGTCGGGGTGGTCGGTTTTGTAGGGTTGCAACAGGCCTTCGGCCAGCAGATAGTCCTGCCGGTGGCGGTCGGAGCCCAGCGTGACAACGCCCTTGATAATCTCGCCGGTGCGCGGGTCGATATAGGACGAGCCGAACGAAAACGCCCGCGGGTTGCCGGCCCGGTCTACCCAGTTCACCACATTGTAGCGAATGTCCATGGGGTCGGCACCCTCCGGCAATTCCTTTACAATAAAGGCATTGCGGTAGCCGGCGGCCTCAAACGCCTGGTTCCACCACGAGCCGCCCTCGATGAGCGCGCGCTTGATGTCGGGCGGCGCGCCGCGGTCTACATAGTACACGATGGGCGCCACGGGGTCGCTTATTTTGGCGCCCGGGTTTTTCTTTTCGAGCCGGTGGCGCCGAATGGAGCGCTGCTCCAGCGGCTCGGTCATGGGCACCGAAAAATCCTGGTACGTAAACGGGTTGAAGCCCGAGCGCGGGTCAAACGGCCGCATTTCGAAGCCCGGCGGAGGCAGCTCCACAAACGACTGGTGCATGCGCACGGTCACGGCGTTGGGGTCGGGCGCCAGGCCGGCGCTGCCAAAGCCAAAGTCGTTGCCGCCGCTGCTAGGCCCTCCCACAAACGTCACTAGGGCCTCAAACTCGGTGTTCTTCGGAAAATTCTTCGTGTTGTCGGGGTACACTGCCGAGCGCGTTTCGTCGAAGCGGTAGGGCGCTGGGGCCGGCCCGCTAGCCCCACCCCGCAGGCCCGCGAAGTTGCGCCGGCCGAGCTGGTCGGTCAGCTTCTGGCTGTCGCGCACCAGGAAGGGCGTGAGGTCGAGCAGCACCTTGTCGCCCTCCACGGCCACTGGCGCAAAGCCCCAGATGACGGACTTGGCAAAGGCACTTTCTGCGGCGCGCTGCTCATCGGGGTTCTTGCCCGAGGCGCGGTAGGCGTAGTTGGGCTCCAAAAGCATCACCTTAGGCCCTACTTTCACAAACTTGGCGATGGCCGACGAGGCCCCGCCGCGCTCGGGCCCGCCCAGCCCAACGCCATTGGTAAGCGAGCTGAAGTAGAGAAACTCCTGGTCGAAGCGGCTTACTTCAAGGTAGACCTTGCCGGTTTTGTCGTCGTAGTAAAACGGAAAGTAGCCGTCATATTTCTTCAGGCCCTGCGTGATGGTGCCGAGGCTAGCGGCGGGCTTGGCATCGGTGCGGGGGCTAGCGGGCGCGCCGGTGCTGGCGGGTGCCTGCGCGACGGCCAGCTGCGCAGTAGCTAGCAGCGTAGCCGAAAATAGTAAGAAGTGCTTCATGCAGCGAAAGAAAGGATTTGCAGGCCGCAGTATAGCACCAAAACCAGCCTATTATAGCTTATTCATGGAAATTCTACTGCGCGGCGTCGCTCACACTAGGGGGCGGCAAGCGAGCAGTGCAGAAGGGCCGTAATACAACGTGAGCCAACGGACTAAAAAAAGAACGCCATGCTGCGCAAGCGCAGCATGGCGTTCCTTGGTTATATACGCTGTATTAAGGCTACGATGTAGTTGGAATAGTGCTCTTTTTGCGCCTAGCGGCGCTTTTTACTTTTGCTGCCGGGCGAAGGCAGCAGGGTCACGTTGAGCGGCTGGCCGTCGCGGCTGGTGGCGGTTTCGTCCTGGTAGCCGCCGTAGCCTACCGAGAACGTGTTTTCGCCGCTGGGCACTTCCAGGGTGTAGTTGCCATTGGCGTCGGTGCTGGTGCCTTTGGTGCTGCCGCGCAGCAGCACGGTGGCCCCTACCAGCGGGCGGCCGCTTTCGTCGAGCACGCGGCCGGCCTGGGTGTGGGTAGTGGGCGCGGCTGGCGTAGGGGCCGCTACCGGCTCGGGCGCCGGAGCGGCGGGAGCGGCTTCGGCCACGACCGGGGCGGGGGTGGCCGAAGCCGGAGCGGCGGGCGCGGGCTTCAGCAGCTTGGGCTTGGGCAGCACTTTAGCGGGTGCTGCCTTTGGGGCCTCAGCCGCTACCGGGGTTGGGGCTGCTACCGGCACGGCCACCGGAGCCGGCGCAGCAACTGGGGCAGCGGTTTCGGCAGTTGCCTCGGGCGTATGGCTACAGCTGGCTAGCCCTGCGGCGAGCAGCGGTGCGGCAAGCACCAGCCAGCCACGAACAGAAAGAAGGGAATTCATCGTGAAGAATAAAAAAGGTGCGGCAAGATAAGCGGCTTCTTCACTACGGGCAAGGCTCCCAATGACTCCCCCTAAAACAAGTTTCCCAACCGCCGGCTCATGGCCAGTAGTCGGGAAACTTAAGGATATGCTAGTGCGGGCCCTGGCTACAGGCGCTCGTCCTGCGGGCGTTGCACCGAGCCACCAGCCTGCTTGTCGCCCAGCTTTTGCTCGTGCATTCGGATGCCTTCGCCTTGCTCATCAAGCTCATAGCTGCCCTCCTCGGTGAAGCCGGGGCCCTGGGCTTGCTCATTGGCGGTGGTGTGGTTGTTGCCACCCTGGGGCTCGGTTTCGGAGCCGCCGATGTGCAGGTTCTGCAGCTGGTCTTTCTGGTCGCTGCGCTGGGTGTAGGCGTTGGCGCCTACGTTGCGGTGGGCGCTGGCGTCGTCGCTCTGCTTGTTGTTGCTCTGGTCCTCCTGGTAGTCGCGCTGCTTCGCCAGCTCCTCATTGTGGCCCGCCGGAATACTGAGGGTCGGGTTCTGGTTGGGAGCGTCGGTTTGCTGGCCCTGGGTCTTAGCCTTGGGCGTGGTGCCGTCTTCTTCGAATAGCTCGTCGCTGAGTATCATAATCGGGGTGGGTGGTTTTACGTAGTAACTGGTTTGGTAGCTTGCGGGCCAGGCTAGTGCCTGCCGGGGCAAGCGTACGGATTGCCGCCGCCCCAGAGTGTACGCGCGGGCTAGCCCGAAGTTGACCCGGGCATTTTCTTTGCTTTTTTATTGCCTTTCTACCCCATGGATTTTGCCAAGCTTTACCGCCCCACTCACTTCAATTCCTGGCAGTTTATTGCCTTCACCGGGCTGCTGATGAGTGGCGGGGCTGAGCTACTGATGCGCTACCTGGTGCGCCGGCCGCTGCCCGCCGGCTACGGCTGGCTCTACGTGTGCTGGGCGGTGCTGTTTGTAGTGGGCGCGCTGGTAAATCTGTTTGGTAAGCCCGCCGCGCCGGGCCACCACCATCACCACTAGGTAAGCCCGGGCTTATTACGCATATCCGTCTTTTATTCAGCAATTTATTGAATAAAAGCAGCTTGCGCTCAGCTGCTCATGGCCCCCTCACAACTCTGCCCGCCCCATCGGCCGTATAGCGGTGTCTGCCGGGATAGTTGCGGGCTTCGTCTTTTCCTGACGGATTGGCCCAGCCTAGTGGCCTGGCTTTACGTTTTAAGACGATGCGCAACCGACTACCGAGCCTAACGGCTGGGCTGCTAGCCCTGCTGAGCCTAGCTGCCTGCGGCTCTAAAAAAGACGACACCGCCGCCGATGGCAAAGGCGGCAAGGATGGCAAAGATGGGCCCCAGCCCATTAAAGACTACCCCGTGCTCGTGGTAAAGCCCGATACAGTGACGCTTTACCAGGATTATCCGGCCACCATTCAGGGCCAGCAAAACGTCGAGATTCGCCCCAAGGTCGATGGCTTCGTCGAGGCTATTTATGTAGATGAGGGGGCTAGTGTGAAGAAAGGCCAGAAGCTCTTTCATATTTCGGCGCCCCAATACGAGCAGGCCGTGCGCACGGCCCGCGCCGGCATCAAAACCGCCCAGGCCGACGTGGACGCCGCCCGGATGAATGTGCGCAAGGTGCAGCCGCTGGTGGCGCGCGGCATTATCAGCAAGTACGAGTTGGAAAGCGCGGAGTACACCCTCGAAAGCAAGCTGGCCGCGCTGGCCCAGGCCCAGGCTACCCTCTCCAATGCGCTTACCAACCTGGGCTACACCACCATTACGAGTCCGGTAGATGGCGTGATGGGCACCATTCCAAACAAAATAGGCTCGCTGGTGAGCAGCACCTCGGCCGACCCACTCACCACCGTGTCGAGCATTGGCAACGTGTACGCCTACTTCTCGCTCAGCGAAAAGGCGCTGCTCAGCTTCACGCGCCGCCGGCCCGGAGCTACGCTGCAAGACAAGCTGGCCCATGTGCCCGATGTGCGCCTGGTGCTGGCCGATGGCACGGTATACACGTATCCGGGCCGCGTCGAAACCGCTATCGGTCAGATAAATACCGAAACCGGGGCTAGCAGCTTCCGCGCCACGTTTCCTAATCCGCAGGGCATTTTGCGCAGCGGCAGCAGCGGCTCGGTGCGCACTTTTCAGCACATGGACAAGGCGCTCCTCATTCCGCAGAGCGCTACCTATGAGCTTCAGGGCAAGCATTTTGCCTACGTGGTGGGCCGCGATACGGCCGCCCACGCCCTGCCCATCACGGTGGTGCCCACGCCCGATGGCAACTCGTTTGTGGTGCAAAAGGGCCTGAAGGCCGGCCAAGAGGTGGTGCTCGAAGGCATCAGCGCCCTGAAGGAAGGCACCAAAATCAGGCCCAAGGTGACGAAAAGCGCCAGGACCGAGATGTCGGGCTAGCGGAATAGGACTACGGATTTTCCTCGACTGTCAGTGCAAGCCTGCCACGCAATCGCATCAGCATGACACCCGCGCCAAGTGGCTTTGCCAGGGGCGTTCAACTTTCGTGCTGGGGCGATTACTCTCCGGGCTCGCACTGACAACCGCCTTTATATAAGCTATTATAAAACAGGGATTTTATGCTGAAAATATTCATTGAGCGCCCCGTGCTCTCCACCGTTATCTCGGTTATCATCGTGCTGCTAGGGGTGCTGGGGCTGCTGTCGCTGCCCATTGCGCAGTACCCCGATATTTCGCCGCCCACGGTGCAGGTGTCGGCCAGCTACGCGGGCGCCAACGCCGACGTGGTGCTCAAGAGCGTAATTGTGCCGCTGGAGGAGCAGGTAAACGGCGTGGAAGGCATGACCTACATGACCTCTTCGGCTACTAATACCGGCTCGGGCAGCATTCAGGTGTATTTTAAGGTGGGCACCGACCCCGACCAGGCGGCCGTGGACGTGCAAAACCGGGTGGCCAGCGCCACCAGCCTCTTACCTCAGGAAGTGACCCTAGCCGGCGTGACGGTGCGCAAGCAGCAGAGCAGCAACCTGTTGATTTTTGCGCTCTACAGCGATAGCCCCGCCTACGACCAGACTTTCCTGCAGAACTACGCCCTCATCAACATCGTGCCGCAGCTGCAGCGCGTCACGGGCGTGGGCGCGGCCAACGCCTTTGGCTCGCGCAACTACGCCATGCGCATCTGGCTCAAGCCCGATGTGATGGCCATTTATGGCCTCACGCCGGCCGATATTACCGCCGCCCTGGCCGACCAGAACGTGGAGGCCGCGCCGGGCTCATTTGGCGAAAACTCCGACCAGAGCTTTCAGTACGTCATCAAGTACACCGGCAAGCTCATCACGGAAGAGCAGTTTGGCAACATCGTGCTGCGGGGCACCGCTCAGGGCCAGCTGCTGCACCTCAAAGACGTGGCCCGTATCGAGCTGGGCGCGCAGACCTACAACAGCAATAGCACCACGTTTGGCAAGCCCTCGGTGGGCATTTCGGTTAACCAGACGCCGGGCTCCAACGCCCGCGAGGTAATCCAGAATTCCATTGCTGTGCTTGCCACCGCCGAAAAGTCGTTTCCGGCAGGTATTCACTATACCAACCTAGTGAATATCAACGATTTTCTCGATGCTTCCATTGACAAGGTAATTCATACCCTAGTCGAGTGCTTCGCGCTGGTATTCCTGGTTATTTTCATTTTCCTGCAAGACTTTCGGTCTACTATCATCCACGGCGTATCGGTGCCGGTATCCATTATCGGCACGTTCTTCTTCCTCAAAATCTTCGGCTATAGCATTAACCTGCTCACGCTCTTTGCGTTGGTGCTCGCCATCGGCATTGTGGTCGATGACGCCATTGTAGTGGTGGAGGCCGTGCACGCCAAGCTCGAAAACGGCTACACTTCGCCCCGCCGCGCCGCCATCGACGCCATGAGTGAGATAACGGGGGCCATTGTGAGCATCACGCTCGTGATGGCGGCGGTGTTTCTGCCGGTCACGTTTATCACTGGCTCGGTGGGCGTGTTTTATAAACAATTTGGGATAACGCTTGCGGTAGCCATTCTGATTTCGGCCATCAACGCCCTCACGCTTTGCCCGGCCCTGGCAGCGCTGTTCTTGCTACCCCCGCACCACCAGACCAATCCCGACCACCCCGAGGCTACCACCGAGCAACCTGCGCCAGGCACGCAGAAAAAGACGTTTATGCAGCGCTTCAGCATTGCCTTCAATGCGGCCTACGATGCGCTGGTGGGTAAGTACACCCGCGCCGTACAGTTTTTGGCGGGGCGCCGGTGGCTGGCGCTGGCCGGCGTGGCGGGCTTTGCGGGCTTCTTGTATTTTTTGATGACGAGCACCCCTAGCAGCTTCGTGCCCAACGAAGACATGGGCACGCTTTTCGTGAACGTGAGCCTGCCGCCGGCCTCCACCCTGGAGCGCACCACGGCAGTTAATAATGAGGTGGATAGCCTCATTCGCACCATTCCGGCGGTGCGCGGTACGCTGCGCATTTCGGGCCAGAACTTCCTGGCTGGCCAGGGCAGCGCCTACGGCATGGTTATCGTGCGCCTCAAACCCTGGGACGAGCGCAAGAAAGCGAGCAACGAGGTTGTTATCAAGAAGATAAATGAGCTCACCGCGCACATTCGGGCCGGTCAGATTCGCATCAACTCGCAGCCCACCATTACGGGTTTTGGCGCCACGGGTGGCTTCACGTTTCAGCTGCAAGACCGGGGCGGGCACACCACAGCCGAATTTTACAAGGTGGCGCAAGATTTTCTGGCGGCCCTCAACCAGCGGCCCGAAATTCAGTTTGCCTCCACGGCCTTTAACCCCGGCTTTCCGCAATACCAGCTTTCGGTAAACGTGGCGAAGGTGAAGGAAGCCGGCCTCACCGAGAAGGACATCCTGAACGCCATGCAGGTGTATTACGGCGGCTCGTATGCGTCCAACTTCAACCAGTTTGGCAAGCAATACCGGGTGATGGTGCAGGCCGACACCAGCTACCGCGCCAGCCCCGAGGGCCTGAGCAAAATATTTGTGCGCAACGCCAGCGGGGCCATGGCGCCCATCACCGAGTTTGTGACATTGACCCGCGTATTCGGCCCCGAAAGCCTGTCGCGCTTCAACCTCTTCACCGCCATCTCCGTCAACGGCTCGCCCAAGGAAGGCACCAGCTCGGGGCAGGCCCTGGTGGCTATTCAGGAAGTGGCGGCCCAGAAGCTACCGGCCGGCTACGGCTTCGAGTTTTCGGGCATCAGCCGCGAAGAGCAGGGTAGCGGCCGGCAGTCGCTCTACATTTTTGGGCTCTCGCTCATCTTCGTGTACTTGCTGCTGAGCGCGCAGTACGAGAGCTACATCCTGCCCTTTGCGGTACTGCTTTCGCTGCCTATTGGCCTGAGTGGCACGTATTTATTTGCCCGGCTTTTTGGCGTCGATAACAATATCTACCTCCAAATTTCGGTGATTATGCTCATCGGCCTGCTGGCTAAGAACGCGATTTTGATTATCGAATTCTCGCTAGCCCGCCGCCGCGACCACGGCCTCGAAATACTCGATGCGGCCCTGGAAGGCGCCAAAGCCCGCCTGCGCCCGATTCTGATGACCTCGTTTGCCTTCGTGTTTGGCCTGCTGCCGCTGCTGTTTGCCAGCGGCGCGGGGGCCAATGGCAACAAGAGCATCGGCGCCGGGGCCATCGGCGGCATGCTGTTTGGCACGTTGGTGGGGGTCTTTTTCATTCCGGTGCTCTTCATCGTGTTTGAGAGCTTGCAGGAGCGCATCAGTGGCCCGCCCAAGACCAAGGAGCAGCTCGAAAAAGAGGAGTCGGAAGGTGGCCCGCCCCAGCAGCCCGCGGGCAACAAAAAGCCTGAAGAACGGCCCGCTCCGCAGCCGGCCCTGGCCTAGCGGCCAGCCAGCCGGAAGCTGCGTACAAAGCCTTAGACCTGAGATTCATGACTATCAACAATTTATTTCGGCTAGCCCCTGCCCTACTGCTGCTGGCTGCGGCCAGCGGCTGCGGCATTCTGCATCCCTACGGCCGGCCCGAAACGGCTACCAGCGGCCTCTACCGCGACGTGGCTACTGCCGATACTACTACCCTGGCCAGCCGCCCCTGGCAGCAGCTCTTCACCGACCCTTTGCTGCAAAAGCTCATTGCCGAGGGGCTAGCAAACAACCGCAACCTGCAAGTAGCCGATGCCCGCATTGCGCAGGCGCAGGCACTGCTGGCCCAGAGCAGGGCCGCCTTCCTGCCCAGCCTTAGTGGGCGGGCCACTACCACGCTTTCGCGCACGGGCGGGGCCTTTGTGAGCACCGGGGTGGGCGGCAGCAGCACTACTACCACGGGCACTACCACCGGCGGCACCACTACCGGCGGGGGCACTACGGGCGGCGGGACGATACCGGGTGGCGGGGGCACTACGGGCGGTGGCACTATTCCGGGTGGGGGCACTACGGGCGGCACCACTGGCGGCACCACCGGCACGGGCACTACCACGGGCGGCACCACCACTACCGACCAGTCGACCATCGTGACGGGCGGCGCGGCTCACCAATACCTGCTAGGCCTGAGCAGTAGCTGGGAGGCCGATGTGTGGGGCAAGCTGCGCAGCACCAAGCGCGCTTACGTGGCGGCCGTGCGCCAGAGTGAGGCCTACCGGCGCGTGGTGCAAACGCAGCTCATCGCCGACATTGCCGACAACTACTACGCGCTGCTGGCCCTCGACGCGCAGCTGGCCATCACCCAGCAGACCGTGCAAAACCGCATCAAGGACGTGGAAGTGATGAAGCTGCTGCTCGAAGGCGACGTGGTGACCGGCGCCGCCGTGGTGCAGAGCGAAGCGCAGCGCTATGCGGCCGAAGTCACGATTCCGGATTTGCAGCGCAGCATCCGGCAGGCCGAAAACCTGCTGGCCACGCTGCTGGGCCGCACGCCCGGCCCCATTGAGCGCGGCACCCTGGCCGGCCAGGAGCCCGCCCCGCCCCTGCTAACGGGGGTGCCCAGCCAGCTGCTGCGCAACCGCCCCGATGTGCAGCAGGCCGAGTTCACGTTTGAAAGCGCCTTTGAGCAAACCAACGCGGCGCGGGCCTACTTCTACCCCAGCTTTACGGTGACGGCCAACGGCGGCCTGACTGGCACCACCATCGAAAAGCTGTTTTCGCCCACGGCGGTGTTTGCCAGCATTGTAGGCGGGCTAGCCCAGCCTATTTTCAACCAGGGCATCAACCGCCTGCGGCTAGCCCGCTCGCAAGCCTTGCAGCAAGAATACCTCTACACTTACCAGCAAACTATGTTTACGGCCGGCCAGGAGGTGAGCAATGCGCTTTTCTCCTACCAGAGTGCGACCGATAAGGCCCGCATCCGGGCCCAGCAGCTCGACGCCCTCAACAAGGCCGTGGACTATACGCACGAGCTGCTGCGCGCCGGCTTTGCCAACTACACCGAGGTGCTCACGGCCCAGCAGAGCCTGCTGCAAGCCCAGCTCAATGGCGTGAACGACCAATTGCAGCAGCGCCAGGCCGTTACCGACCTCTACCACGCGCTAGGGGGCGGCTGGCGCTAGCTGCTACCTCAGGCGTGAAACTTGAGGCCATCGAGCGCCTTGCTCACCTGCTTGGCGTCGCCGTAGAGCGCGAGGCCCACCAGCGGTTGCTTTTCATCGGGATAGCTCGCAATGACGGCCAGGTTTTCGGCTTCGCCTTTGGTGGCAAACAGGGGCTCGGTATAAATGCCCACCCCTAGCCCGCGCTCGGTGGCCCGGCGGTGTGCCCGGTGCAGCGCCGCCTCGTCATCGGCTTTGTAAACCAGCATAGGCTGCCGCAGAAACGGCAAGTAGCGCGTGCCCGAGGCGCTGACCAGCGCCTGCCCGTGCGTTTCGGGAAATTGAATAGCTACCGCGCTAGCCAGAAACGCGGCCACGTTAAGCTTCTGCCAGTCGGCAAGGTCATTTTTGAGCACCAGCGCTATTTTGGTATCGTACATAACGAAAGCAGCTTCTCGCTTGAAATCACTAGTTATGAGTTGCTTATCAGTCAGTCTAACAGCAATTCCATTTGCACGTCGGCCCGGGCGTAAGGCGACGGTATAGGCTGCGCCAGCGGCCGAAACCCCAGCTTGCGGTAGAGCCCGAGCGCGGGGGCTAGCGTCGAATTGCTTTCCAGGTACACGCGCCCGGCGCCCAGGTCGCGCGCCCGCTCAATGGCCGCCTGGCCCAGTAGCCAGCCAATACGCTGCCCCTGCGCGGCCGGCGCTACGGCCATTTTAGCCAGCTCATAGCCGCCGTCAGCCATCTTGATAAGCGCACAGGTTCCTACCACTTCCCCGCCTACTTCGGCCAGCAAGATGACGCCGCCCGGCGCCAGAATGTAGGCGGCCGGCTGGTCGAGCGCCTTCAAATCGGCGGGCTCCAGGGTGAAATAGCGTGAAATCCACTCCACGTTCAGCTGCTTGAATGCTGGCTGGTCGGCCGGCTCGAAGTCGCGGATGTGCACCGGGGCAGCTTCGCGCTGCTGCCGGGCCTGGGCCACCCGCTCGCGCAGGCTCTGGCGCTGCAGCTGCAGCTCCACGGCAGCCAGCGCGTGCCACAGGTCGGCGTTGGTCTCGGATAGGAGGGTTTCCATGCTGCGGCGCACGTCGCTGGTTTGGGCGCGCAGCCGGGGCAGCACTTCCTGGCCTAGCGGGGCCAGCGCCAGCAGGCGGCGGCGCTGGTCGGTGGGGTCGGTAGTCATGGTAAGCAGGTTGTGCCGCACCAACTCCTTGATAATCTGACTCACCGACGCGTGCGTATGCCCGATTTCACCGGCAATCTCATTGCTCGAAATACCGGGCCGATGCGCCACCAGGTAAAACACCGGGTACCAGCGCGGCTGAAACTCCAGGCCATACTGCGCATAGATAGCAGTTGCCTCGGTGGTTAGGTACTCGCTCAGGCGCCGCAAGCGGCTACCCAGTGCCACCGGGCCAAGCTGCTGAATAAAGTCCATAGCAATTTTATGTAAGTACTTACACAAAAGTAATGAGCTTTCCCCAAACCTTACAGCCTTTTGGCCGCTGCTCCACTGCCCCGGCCCTAGCCCGCCCTATTCTCGTACCCGAAACAAGTGCTTGAAAAAGACCAGCACCAGGGTAAAAAACAGGTTAATAGCATTGCCCAGCAAGATGGGCAGGTTGTGCTCATAAGCGCCATATATCAGCCAGAGCACCATGCTGCTGGCTCCTACGGCCAACATCGGCCCGCTCAGGTCAGCGGCCGAACGCGTTTGCCAGGTGTGTACCACCTGCGGAAAAAACGTAAGGGCCGATAGCGCGGCGGCTACGAGCCCGATATCGCTGAGGAGCGTGGCGGAGGGGTGCATGGCTTATGCATACGCAAGCGGCTAGCCGGCGGCCGGCGCTCAAAATTGCTTTTGCGCTGGTCTTAGCGGTACATGAATACCGTAAAGTCGTTGTTCCAATAGCCTTCTTGCAATACCACCCTGGTAGATAGGGTTTTGCAAAACGCCACGATGGCGGCCAGGTCATAAGCAGCCAGTGGGGCATCTGCCTCGGCCTCGGGCTCGCCGCTCAGTAAGTTGAAGCCCAGGCCCAACCGGCAGCCAGCGTATAGCTTTTCAATGGCGCGGTAAATAAAGTCGGGCTGGCGCTGGCGGTAATTGAGCGAGCCGCTAGCCAGCACGTAGTCGCTGCGGGGCAGGGGCTCGCGCAGAAAGTCGCCCCGGATGAGGGTAACGGCGGGCTCATGGCGGTAGCGCGACTTGGCTAGGGTCAGCAGCTCCTGCATCTGCTCGATGCCCCGGTACTGCACCCCCGCAAAGCGCTGCCGCAGAAAGGGATACAAGTCGGCGTAGCCACACCCCACATCGAGCACCGAGTGGTGCGAAAGGTTGCCAATCTGCGCCAGCCTTTGAAAACGAATCAGCTGGCCCTCGGGGTGCCAGCCCAGCGCCCCGGCGCTACCGGTGCCATATTCCCGAATGCGGAGCTGGTGGTAGCGAAATACGGCAGCGTTGTCGAGCAGCTGCCCCAGGCGGTCGCGCATGAAAAATAACGCCGTGAGGTAAGAGGAGCCAGGTACTTTCAACCGCGTGGGGCTAGCCCTTGGGCACGAGTCCGCGCAGCACTTCCTTGGTTTTGCTGACGTGGTCGGTGGCGCCGCTCATTGAGTTGAAGATATAGGCAATTTTGCCGTCCTGGTCGATTACGAACGTGACGCGACCCGGCAGCAGCCCCAGAAACGCGCGCGGCACCTCATACTGCTTGCGCAGCTGCCCGCTGGTGTCGGCCAGCAGCGGAAAAGGCAGCCGGTGCTTCTGGCTGAATTTCTGGTGCGAAGCCTCACTGTCGGAGCTCACGCCCACTACCACCGCGCCAAGGTCCAGAAAGTCAGCGTACTGGTCGCGAAAAGCGCAGGCTTCGGCCGTGCAGCCGGGCGTGTCGTCCTTGGGGTAGAAGTACAGCACTACCGGCCGGCCGCGCTGCTCGGCCAGGTGAAAGGTGTCGCCCTTGTCGGTGGGCAACGTAAAATCGGGGGCTAGGTCGCCAAGCTGAAGCATGCTTTAAGTAAACAGTGAGCAGTAAGTAGTGAACAGCTAGCGCGGCCATTGTTCACTGCCTACTGCTCACTGTTTACTCATTTTGTCAGCCAGCCGTTGGCGTCCAGCCAGTTTTGGAGGCGGTCCATCCACTGGTCTTTAGTGGTGGCGTTGTTCATGCCAAAGCCGTGGCCCCCTTTGGGGTAGAGGTGCATTTCGGCGGGCACATGGTGGCGGTGCAGAGCCTGGTAGAAGACGATGCTATTTTGCACCGGCACCGTTTTATCGTCTTCGGCGTGCACCAGGAAGGTGGGCGGCGTTTGGGCCGTCACCTGTAGCTCGTTGGAGTAGCGGCGCACCTGGTCGGGGCTAGCGGTGGCGCCAATCAGGTTATCGCGCGAGCCTTTCTGCATAATGCTGTCGCTGAAGCTGATAACCGGATAGAGCAGCACCAGAAACGCGGGCCGCACCGAAACCGGGCCCGGATTATCGCCCACGGGCCGAGCAAAGTGGGTGCCCGCCGTGGCCGCCAGGTGGCCGCCGGCCGAGAAGCCCATCAGGCCGATGCGCTCGGGGTTGAGGTTGTACTTGGGGGCTAGCTGGCGCACCATGCGCAGGGCCTGCTGGGCATCGAGCAGCGGCGCAATGCTTTTGTCGGGCTGGCTGTGTTCGTTGGGCAGGCGGTATTTCAGCACAAAGGCGGTAATCCCTATGTCGGCCAGGCGCTTGGCTACGTCGTAGCCCTCGTGATCGATGGCCAGCCGGGCATAGCCGCCGCCGGGGCAAATGATAACCGACGTGCCATTGGCCCGGTCGCGGGCCGGCGTATAGACCGTGAGGGTGGGCTGAATGACGTTGGAAATGCGCACGCCAACGCCTTCGGTCACGCTGGTTTCCTGCACCTGGCTAGGCTTGGAATCGGGAATGGCGCCGGCGTAGAGTGGCAGCACCGGGGCCGCCGTGCCGGCGGCCGTAGTTTGAGCGTGGAGGTGGGCGGCAGTAGTCAAGCTTAGCAAACTTATAGCAAGCAACAGGGAAGATTTTTTCATAAATGACGAGGTGGCAAACAAGGTACGTGGCAAAAATGACGAAGCAAGCGGGCTAGCGAGGTGCTTCCCTCCTACCTTTCCGGCATGAAAACGCGCTATTCCAAATTTCGTTTTGCCCAGTCCTGGCCGGTGCTGGCCGCGGTGCTCACCGCCTGCGCTCCTACGGCGAAGGTACCGGTAGCTACTACCCCGGCCCCGCCAGCCACCCCAGCTAGCCCCGCCCCGCCCGACTACCGTGCCCAGGCCGAGTCTTTTCTGACGCAATACACTGCCGAATACGTGCGCCGCTACACCGAGGCCAGCGAGGCCGAGTGGACCAGCAACACGCACATTGTGCCCGGCGACACCACCAATGCCGGCCGCACAGCCCGCGCCAACGAGCGCATGGCGGCCTTCGCCGGCTCGGCCGAGAATATCGCCAGGCTGCGCGAGCTGCTAGGGCATAAAGACCAGCTCACTCCCCTGCAAGTTAAGCAGCTCGAAACGGCGCTCTACAATGCCGCCAACTCGCCCCAGACGGTGGCGCCGCTCGTAAAGCGCCGCATCAAGGCCGAGGCCGCCCAGACTGAAAAGCTCTACGGCTTCACGTATACCTACGCTGGTAAGCCGGTGACGACCAACGACCTCGACGCACTGCTGCGCACCGAAACCAACCCGCAGAAGCGCCAGCAAATCTGGGAGGCTAGCAAGGCCATCGGCCCCACCCTCAAGCCTGGCCTGCTGACCCTGCGCGACCTGCGCAACCAGACCGTGCAGGCACTGGGCTACCCCGATTTCTTCAGCTACCAGGCCAGCGACTACGGCCTGAGCCGCGAAGAAATGATGGCCCTCGTGCGCAAGCTCAACGACGAGCTGCGCCCGCTCTACCGCGAGCTGCATACCTACGCCCGTTACGAATTGGCCAAGAGATACCACGTGAAGCAGGTGCCCGACTACCTGCCCGCGCAGTGGCTGCCCAACCGCTGGGGCCAGGACTGGGGCAGTATGGTGACGGTGAAAGGCATCAACCTCGACGCGGCCATCTCCAAAAAAGGCCAGGAATGGCCCGTGAAGCAGGCCGAGCGCTTCTACCAAAGCTTACTTTGCCGGCTTCTTTCTACGAGAAAAGCAGCCTTTACCCACTGCCCACCACGGCTGCCTACAAGAAGAATAACCACGCCTCGGCCTGGCACATCGACCTCGACCACGACGTGCGCAGCCTGATGAGCGTGGAGCCCAACACCGAGTGGTACGAAACTACCCACCACGAGCTGGGCCACATCTACTACTTTCTCACCTACTCTAACCCCGACGTGCCGCCGCTGCTGCGCCAGGGCGCCAACCGTGCCTACCACGAGGCCATCGGCAGCATGATGGGGCTAGCCGCGCAGCAAAAGCCTTTCCTGGCTGGGTTGGGGCTTATCGACACCAACACCAAAACCGACCAGACCCAACAATTGCTGAAGGAAGCGTTGCAATACGTACCCTTCATCCCATTTGCCTCGGGCGTGATGAGTGAGTGGGAAAACGCGTTTTATGCCGAAAACCTGCCCGCCGACCAGCTCAATGCCAAGTGGTGGGCCCTTTGCAAGCAGTACCAGGGCATGGTGCCCCCTAGCCCACGCGGCGAAAATTTCCTCGACCCTGCCACCAAAACCCATATCAACGACGACCCCGCGCAGTACTACGACTACGCGCTGAGCTACGTCATCTTATTCCAGCTCCACGACCACATTGCCCGCAAAATCCTGCACCAGGACCCGCACGCTACCAACTACTACGGCAGCAAGGAAGTTGGCCAGTTTTTGCAAGATATCATGCGCCCCGGCAGCAGCCGCGACTGGCGCACCGTACTCAAGGAGAAAACCGGCGAGGACCTTTCCGCTAGGGCCATGGTCGACTACTTCCAGCCGCTAATGGCTTATTTGAAGGAGCAGAATAAAGGCCGGAAATACACGATGTAACCCTTGGTGTTCAGACAAATGCCGGAAGCGCTTGACTTTCTTTTAGCTACCGCTCTTGCCCAACCCTTGCGCATTTCTACTAATGTGCTGGAAGAAGCACGAGAGAACATGTTCTACTTAGGGCTAGCCGAAGCTGAATTGTGCTTACACACTGCACCAACCCTTGAAGCATGGCTAGCCGCAGTAGTAGCTGGCAAGGGGCAGCAGTTGCGTGGTAAACACAAGGTCATGCAGTTTTACTGCTGGCACGATGCTCAGGCTTCGCAACTACGCTTTAGCTTAGTTTCGGCTGGCATGGCGCTACCGTTTCATTGCCCGCTACAGCTAGTCGAGTTGTCGGTAGTGGTGCAAGGGTTTATTAAGCAGGAATGCCTGACCTTCGACCAAAATCTTTTTGAGTCTGATATGCCCGCCGGGCAGTTAATGGCCGAGCAAGCCGAGTCTACAGAATTTACACTGCCTGTTTGGCGCACCATTATCCCATGAAACTACTAGTAGCTTACTTTCTACACGCGGCCAGGTTAGGAGCTACCCTTTTGCTACTTGCCAGTTTAGCCGGACGCCCGCTGGCCGCCCAGGCCCAAACGCCCGCTGCCCCGCTGTGCATCGGCGAAACCTTCACGCTAGCCTCCAAGGTGATGGGCGAAACCCGGCGCCTTAACGTGTACCTGCCGCCCGTGTACCGCGACTCGGCCACGGTGCGGCTGCCGGTGCTTTATATGCCTGATGGGGGGCTAGCCGAGGATTTTTTGCACGTGGCGGGCCTGGTGCAAGTGCTGGTAGGCAATGGCACCATGCGGCCGTTTATCCTGGTGGGTATCGAAAACACGGCGCGGCGCCGCGACCTCACCGGCCCAACTACCAATGTGGAAGACAAAAAAATAGCGCCCCGCGTGGGTGAGTCGGCCAGGTTCCGGCAGTTTATTCGCCGTGAGTTGATGCCGGCCGTTCGGGAGCGCTACCGCACCACCGCCGAAACGGCCCTGGTGGGCGAGTCGCTGGCCGGGCTATTTACGGTCGAAACCCTGCTGCTGGAACCCGACCTGTTCGATACTTACCTGGCCTTCGACCCCAGCCTGTGGTGGAATAATGGCGAGTTGGTGCGCCAGGCTGCCAGCATTATACCCGCCTACCACGGCCCGGCCAAAACCCTGTATATGGCCACCAGTATCCACGGCGACACTGTGGTTACCGCCCGGCTCACCGCGCTCATGCGAGCAGCGCCGCGGCACAGCATCACCGCCTACTATGAGCCTATGCCGGCCGAGACGCACGCCACTATCTACCACCCGGCCGCGCTGCGGGGCTTCCGGCGAGTGCTAGGGCCGCGCAAGGTTAAGTAAAGCTTTAAACCAGCCGGCGCTCGAGCACGTGGGCTACGCTTTCGAGGCGCTGAATAATAGGACGCGCTACGCTTGCATCGCTCAGGTCAATGCCCTGGCTGCGGGTGGCCAGGTAGCGGGCTAGCGAAGCATTATCGTCAAGGGCGATGCTCAGCTCCTGCTGCGCGTCTTCCCACTCGGGCAGCTGGTCGGCAGCCAGATAGCGATAACGCAGCTCAATGGTTTGGCTCACGAGGCCCGCCAGCCGCGTAAGCAGCTCGGCTTCAATGGCCGAGAAGTCCCGGGCCTCTTTGCCAATAATAGCCAGCATCCCCAGGCGGGAGTTGTCTTCGGCCACCAAGGCCGCCCCGGCGTAAAAATTCAAGCCAATCGCCTGGGCTACATCAGGCTTAATGAGCTCGCAGCGCTCGGGCTTATAATCAGAAACAACTACCGCATCGCTACTTAGGATAGCTGCTGAGCACATGCTCTCATTGCGCGCTAGGCTCGGTAGCCCCGTAGCCCCGGTCAATGCCTTGAACCACACCTGGTCGGCATCGACGAGCGAAATAAGTGCGATAGGCACCCCAAACAGTTGGGCTGCCCAGGCCACGTAGTCGTCAAAAATCCGTTCGGGGGTGGTATTAACAATCTGAAACTGGTGCAGTGTGCGCAGGCGGGCCGCGTCGTGCTCCGGTATCAGGGAGGCGGGAAAATTGCTTGTCATTAGTAGTTTGCCTCGCTGCCGGGCAGGTCAATCAAAATAAATTGGGCGTCTTTGGTGGCTTCGATAGCGAGCACGTCCTCGGCATCGATGCGGGCCTGGTCATTGGGGCCTAGTACAGTGCCATTCACGGATATGCTGCCCTCCTTGACGTAAATAAAGGTAAGCCGAATAGGGAAAGTTTTGAACGTCAACTTTTTCCCACAGTCCAGGTTACTCCAGTAAATGGTGCTGTTCGAGTTCATATACACCACGTCTTCGAGCACGCGCTGGCCCGTTACAAGCGGCACCAGCTCGTTTTTCTTGCCTTTTAAAAAGCCCAGGTCTTTTTGCTCGTAGCTGGGGGCTAGCCCCTTCTGGCTCGGAATAAACCACAGCTGGTAGAGGTGCAGGGGCTTGTCCTGGCGGTTCATTTCGCTGTGCGCCACGCCGGTGCCAGCCGTCATGCGCTGCACCTCGCCAGCCGGAATGGCCGTGCGGTTGCCCATGGTATCCTCGTGGCTCACTTCACCTTCGAGCACCAGCGTCACAATTTCCATCTCGGAGTGCGGGTGCTGCGGAAAACCATTTTGTGGGGCCACTGTGTCGTCATTGAACACGCGCAGCGGGCCGAAATGCATGTTATTTCGGTCAAAATAATCGGCGAAGGAAAACAAGAAATAAGAGCTCAGCCAGGCTACGGGAGCGGCGTGGTGGCGGGCGGCGGCGGGGATGTGCGCGAGCATGGTGTTTGGAAAAAGAAGAGGGCTAGCCCCGAAAGGTAGCTGGTAGCGCGTATGAACTGCAAATAGAGCGCCGAGGTTACCTAAGCTTTGCTCGCCTGCTATGAGTTACGACCGCGCACCATCAAATTATACAATTCATTACGCAACTTACCAGGCTGGCGTCCCACAAACGTTTGCAGTAGTATTATCCTAAAATAATGTGCTTTATTCCCTAAATAACGGTTAAAATTACTAATAATGCCCCTTTATTTACGCTAGATAACCAAAACAAAAGTCTTCATCAAATTTTAATCATTATAAAAAAAGTCTAAATTTTATTGCGTGATACTGTGGGAATTTCGCTAACATTGCAGTGTCCTTTTTCCCACTCAAACCACATGCAAACACCCCTACCCGGGACCGCGCGCCTAGCAGGCGCGGCGGCCCTCCTGTTCCTAGCCGGCTGCGCCAAAGAAGCCGCTGCTCCCAGCGCCAGCCCGGCGCTCGCCTCTCCCACCGCGTCGGCCAATGCCACGACCGTAAACGGCACCATGATGCAGGGCTTCTACTGGGATGTACCCCAGAGCACCAGTGGCCAGACCTGGTGGCAGGTGCTGAGCGGCCAGGCCAGCGAGCTAAGCCAGGCCGGCATCACGGCCATGTGGCTGCCGCCCGCTTATAAGGGCGCGGCCGGCGTCAACGATGATGGCTACGGCGTGTACGACCGCTACGACCTGGGCGAGTTCAACCAAAAAGGCTCGGTGGCTACTCGCTACGGCACTTTGTCGCAGCTCCAGAGCTGCATTTCCTCCCTCCACGGCAAAGGCATCCAGGTGTATGAGGACATGGTGATGAACCACTTTATGGGCGCCGATGCCCAGGAGAGCTTCGCTTACAATGGTACCAACTACAACGTCTGGACCAGCTTTACGTACCCGGCGCGCGCCAATAAGTACAGTTCCTACCAGTGGCACTACTATAATTTCAACGGTGCCCAGCAGGCCCCCAACAACGGCTGGTACCAGTGGAATCCCTGGGATTTCCAGCCCTACAACAACGGTGACGCCTACGACAACCTCATGGGCTGCGAGGTACGCTACGCCGACCCGAACCAAGTAAACGAAACCATCAACTGGGGCAACTGGATGACCACGACCCTGGGCCTGGACGGCTACCGTGTCGATGCCGGCAAGCACATGCTCACCTCGTTTCTCAACAGCTGGTTCGACGGCGTAAAGAGCTCACGCTTTGCGGTGAGCGAGGTATGGTTTAACAGCGTGAGTGAGCTGCAGAGCTATATCTCAGCCACGGGTGGGCGCACGAGCTTGTTTGACGTGCCGCTGCACTACACGTTCAAGGCCATGAGCGACGGCAACGGCTCGTGGGATATGCGCGGGCTGGAGTTTGCCGGCCTCACCGAGGCCGACGGCGCACACTCCGTTTCGTTTGTGGACAACCACGACACCGACAATTCGGGCGGGCTGTATTCGCCTATCGTCAACCTGAAGATGCTGGCCTACGCCTACATCCTAACCCGCGAGAAGGGCTACCCCTGCGTCTTCTACAAAGACTACTACAACTACGGCCTGGGTGCCCAGATTAAAACCCTGAACCTCATCCGGCAGGCGCACGCCTACGGAGCGGGCTACGAGTACACCAGTGTCGATGATGCCGATGTGTACGCCTACTCGCGCGCTGGTGATGCTTCGCACACCGGCCTGCTACTCATGCTCAACGACGGCAGCAGCAATGCTACCAAGACCATCAGCACGCCCTTCAAGAACGCTACCCTTACGGACCTGACCGGCAATAATACCAGCACCATCACCACCGATGCCAACGGTACTGCCACCTTCCCAGTCAACTCCCGCTCGTATTCGGCATGGGTGCCTAAGCCTACTACCAGCGTGACGTTTACTATCAACTACAGCAATACCGTAACGGGCCAGAACCTCTACATTGTGGGCAGCACCGGCCAGCTAGGCTCCTGGAACACGGCCAATGCCATTCAGCTCAGCGGCTCGGCCTTCCCCAACTGGACCGTGACCATCCCACTGACTGCCGGCATTGGGGTGCAGTACAAGTACTTCCGCAAGGATGGCTCTGGTAATATCCTCTGGGAAGGCGACCCCAACAACTCGCTCACCCCCAGCGGCACCAGCCAAAGCGTGACCGATACCTGGCACTAAATCTGGGTATCCCCTACTAGAACGTCATGCCGAGCTTGCCGAGGCAGCTCTACCCAACGGCCCTAGCGGCGCGGTAGAGCTGCCTCGACAAGCTCGGCATGACGTTCGCCATTTTTGGCTGGTATTCGTTTTCAAGCCCGACCGGTATTCATCGCGCACCTTTGCGGCCGCATCCTCTTTCCCTCCCCATGACCCCATCCACCCGCCTCGAACACGACTTCCTGGGCGAACTGCCCATTCCCAACGACGCTTACTACGGCATCCAGACCCTGCGGGCGCTGGAAAACTTCCACATCACCGGCATTCCGGTCAAGGTTGAGCCGCTGTTTGTGCAGGCCCTGGCGTTTGTGAAAAAAGGCGCGGCCCTAGCCAATAAAGAGCTCGGCGTGCTCGACCCGACCATTGCCGACTACATTGCCCTAGCCTGCGACCGGGTGGCGAGCGGCGAGTTCGACAATCAGTTTCTCACCGACATGATTCAGGGCGGGGCCGGCACGTCGGTGAATATGAATGCCAACGAGGTGATTGCCAACGTAGCCCTCGAGTTGATGGGCCACCAGAAGGGCGAGTACCAGTACTGCCACCCCAACAACCACGTCAACTGCTCGCAGAGCACCAACGACGCCTACCCCACGGCCTTCCGCATCGCACTCAATAACAAGCTCGTCGGCTACCGCGATATGCTTTCGCAGCTCGCCGATGCCTTCGCTCAGAAAGGCGAGGAATTTCAGAACGTGCTCAAAATGGGCCGCACGCAGCTGCAAGATGCCGTGCCGATGAGCATGGGCGACGAGTTTCGGGCCTTCGCCACCAACCTACGCGAAGAGCTGCTGCGCATCGACGACTCGCGCCGCCTCATTGCCGAAATCAACATGGGCGCCACCGCCATCGGCACCCGCGTAAACGCGCCCGCCGGCTACCCCGAGCTCGTAACGCAGCACCTGCGCCAGATAACCGGCCTAGACCTGAGCCTGGCCGGCGACCTTATCGAGGCCACCTACGATACCGGCGCCTACGTGCAGCTCTCGGGCGTGCTCAAGCGTACGGCCGTGAAGCTCAGCAAAATCTGCAACGACCTGCGCCTGCTCGCCTCGGGCCCGCGCGCCGGCCTGTTCGAAATCAACCTACCCGCCTTGCAGCCCGGCTCCAGCATCATGCCCGGCAAGGTGAACCCGGTGGTACCCGAGGTAGTAAACCAGACGGCCTTCTACGTCATCGGCGCCGACCTCACCGTAACCATGGCTGCTGAGGCCGGCCAGCTTCAACTCAATGTGATGGAGCCGGTTATCTCGTTCGCGCTGTTCACCAGCATTTCCTACATGACCAACGCCTGCCGCACGCTGCGCGAAAAGTGCGTGCTCGGCATCACGGCCAATGCCCAGCACGCCGCCAGCATGGTCTACAACAGCATCGGCATCGTGACGCAGCTCAACCCCGTGCTAGGCTACGAAACAGCCGCCAGCATCGCCAAAGAGGCCCTAGCCACCGGCAAATCAGTGCACGACATCGCCGTGACCGAGCGCCACTTACTCACGCAAGAGAAGTGGGATGAGATTTTCACGTTTGAAAACCTCATCCGCCCCGTGTTTATGAAGTAGTGCTGTTTTATTAAGCTGAAAAGCCGTCCTGCTGCGCTTGTAGAAGGAGGACGGCTTTTCAGCTTAGTAAGCAACTGCTAGACCGTCGGATTCTCAATCTCGCGGCTCAACTCGGCGTACCACTCAGCGCCGTACTTGCGGATAAGCGGCTCTTGCAGAAACTTATACACTGGCACCCCTAGCTTAGCGCCAAACGAGCAGGCCGGCGAGCAGATGTCCCACCGGTCGTAGTTGAGTGCCTCGAAACCATCGTATTTGGTAACCCGAATCGGGTACAAATGGCAGCTAATGGGCTTCTTAAAGTCAGTAACACCCGCCAGATAGGCCTGCTCAATGCCGCACTTCAGGATGCCCTGTTCGTCGTAAAGCGCATAGGCACATTCGCGGTCGTTGATGGTGGTCGTGCTATAGTCGCCTTCCCAGTCTTCGATATACAGGCCCTGCTCGGCAATGGCCTGCTTGCCGGCTTCAGTCAGAAACGGCTCAATCTTAGGGTATTCGTTTTTCAGAATCTCTAATTCTTCCAGCTCCAGCGGGGCGCCGAGGTCGCCCTCTACGCAGCACGCGCCCTTGCAGGCACCCAGGTTGCAGACGAAAAATTGCTCGGCTACGTCGTCCGAGATAACGGTATTTTGGATAACAATCATAGCTGCAGCGAATTTATCGGCGATAGAAAGCGGTTAGTAGCGAGTGGCGCAGCGGTGGCTTTGCCAAAAGCAGTAGCACAAAGATACCGCCCTGCCCCCGCCCAACTTATCTTTGTCAGCTAGCCGCCCACGGGGCGGCCTCTTCGTATGGCTTTAGATTATCACGCGTTATTGAACCCCTCGCAGGCCGCCGCCGTGCTCCAAACGGAAGGCCCCTGCATGATTATAGCCGGCGCCGGCTCGGGCAAAACCCGGGTGCTCACCTACCGCATCGCGCATTTGCTGGAGCAGGGCGTTGACCCGTTTAACATCCTGGCCCTCACCTTCACCAACAAGGCCGCCAAGGAGATGCGCGCCCGCATTGAGAAAGTAGTGGGGCCCGCCGCCAAAAGCCTGTGGATGGGCACCTTCCACTCAGTTTTTGCCAAAATTCTCCGTTCCGAAGCCGAGCGCATTGGCTTCCCCCGCTCGTTTACCATCTACGATACCCAGGATAGCAAGACGCTCATCGGGCAGATTGTGAAAGAGTTGGAGCTCGACGACAAGCTTTACAAAGCCAGCACCGTGCTAGGCCGCATTTCGGCCGCCAAAAACAAGCTCGTGTCGGTGGCGCAGTATATCAACGACCCCGTTATCCGGCAGGACGATGAGGCAGCGCTGCGGCCCAAAATTGGCGTCATCTACCAGCAATACCAGCAGCGCTGCTTCAAAGCCGGCGCCATGGACTTCGACGACCTGCTCTATCAAACCAACGTGCTCTTCCGCGACCACCCGGATATTCTGAATAAATACCAGAATAAATTCCGGTTTGTAATGGTGGATGAGTACCAAGACACCAACTATTCGCAGTATTTAATTACCCGTAAGCTGGCCGCTAAAGAACGCAATATCTGCGTAGTAGGCGACGATGCACAGAGTATTTATGCTTTCCGCGGCGCGGATATTTCTAATATCCTCAATTTTGAGAAGGATTACCCCGAGCTAAATGTATTCAAGCTGGAGCAGAATTATCGCTCCACTAAGAATATTGTATGGGCTGCTAATTCTGTCATTAAAAACAACCAGGCGCAGTTGCGGAAGGATGTTTTTTCGGACAATGAAACCGGTCATTTAATTGAGGTAATTAAAGCTGCTTCTGATAACGAGGAGGGCAAATTAATTGCGCAGTCGATTTACGAGGACAAGATGAACCTGCATCTGTCCTACGACCATTTTGCCATTCTTTACCGCACCAACGCCCAAAGCCGGGCAATGGAAGAGGCCCTGCGCAAATTAAATATTCGCTACAAAATCGTTGGTGGCCTGAGCTTTTATCAGCGCAAGGAAATCAAGGACTTAGTGGCTTATTTGCGCCTCACCGTTAACCCAAATGACGAGCAGGCCTTGCGCCGGGTAATTAACTATCCGAAGCGCGGCATCGGCGACACAACGATTAGCAAACTAATTAATTCTGCCGAAGAAAGCAACCACACCATTTGGGAGGTGGTTAGCAATGCCGACCAGTTTTTGCCGGCCCGGGTGTCAAACCCGGTAGTAGGCTTTGCGGAGAAAATCAAAAGCTACACCGTAGTAGCCGGCAAGGAAGATGCTTTCGAGGCGGCCAAATTCATTGCCAAAAACTCGGGCATGATTGAGGAATTGTACGCCGATAAGAGCATCGAAGGCCTGTCGCGCTACGAGAACATTCAGGAATTGCTCAACGGCATTAAGGAATACGTGGACGACCCCGAGCGCGAAGACAAGTCGCTAGGGGCCTTTTTGCAGGATATTGCCCTCGTAACCGATGCTGATACCAAGGATGCCCAGCAGGACGGCGAAGCCGTTACGCTGATGACTATCCACTCGGCCAAAGGCCTGGAGTTCCGCAACGTGTACATCGTGGGCATGGAGGAAAATCTCTTCCCGAGCCAGATGATGATAACCTCGCGGGCTGACCTGGAGGAAGAGCGCCGACTATTTTACGTGGCTATCACGCGGGCCGAGAAGAAGCTGACGCTCAGCTACGCTACCTCGCGCTACCAGTGGGGCAACCTACGCTCTTGCGAGAAGTCGCGCTTTCTGGATGAGATTGACCCGCAGTATCTTAACGTGAAGTTTGCGGCCGGGCCGGCCATCGGCGAATCGCCGGTGCAGCACGTATTTGAGCGGCGCTCGAACCTCGTAGCCGCCCCAGTGCGTAAGACGGTGCCAACGAAGTATGTGGCCCCGGCCGACTTTCAACCCTCCGATACGAGTAACTTGCAGGCCGGCCAGCGCGTCGAGCACGCCAAGTTCGGTTTCGGCAAGGTGGCTACACTCGAAAAGCAGAACGGTACCGTGAAGGCCATCATTCAGTTTGAAGAAGTTGGCGAGAAAACGCTGCTGCTGAGCTTTGCCAAGCTGCGGGTATTATAGATTTTATTATTTGCGGTGTGGCGCTAGCCTAGCCGCCCTAGTTCCATGACGGAAACCCCTTTACTGCCCTTCCACTTGCAATTGCTGGTGCGCGAATACGGGCAAAGCACGTATCAGCTTATTCAGGGCCTGGCCCAAATTGAAGACGTGGCCGAGCGCACGCGCCGCGCAGCCGGCATTGTGCAACTCATACTGCGCCTGCGCCCCAGCCTGCGCGACCAGCCTGATATTCAAACCCGCCTCTGGAACCACATTCATGCCCTAGCGGGCACCGAAGTGGTGCTGGATGCCCCCGTAACGCTCACGCCGCCACGCTTGCATACCGAGCGCCCGAAACGCGTGGAATACCCACGCCAAGCGCCCAAGCTCAAGGCCTACGGCCGGGGTGTGGAGGCCCTCGTAGCCAAGGCCTTGACTATCGAAGACGCCACCGAGCGCGACCAGGCCGCCGTGCAGATTGGGCGCACCATGAAGTTTCTGTACCGCCAGCACAACAAGGAAAACGCTAAGGACCAGACCATTATTCGCCACCTGGCCGAGCTATCGGGCGGGCAGCTGCGGCTCGATGCGCAGCTAGTGGCTGACCAAGGCCTGTTTGAAATCGCTAGCCTACCCGCTACGGCCAGTCCGCAGCCCGCCCGCCCCACTGGCAGCCAGGGCAGCAACCGCTTTGAAGGCAGCCGCGAGCGGCGCCCGGAAGGTAGCAGCTCCGGCTTCAGCACAGGCGGGGGCAATGGCAAGAAGCGCGATAAAAAACGCGGCAAGAAATTTCGCTCCGAGCCTCAGCAGCCGCCGCAGTAGCTTTGTGGTTTCGATGGCTAGGGGCTTTCAGCTGCTAGCCATTTGCTAATTGCTCATTGTTAATCGATAATTAAAGAAGAATGGCTGCATTTGAAGTGCGCGGCGGACGGAAGCTGCACGGGGAGATTATTCCTCAAGGAGCTAAAAATGAGGCGCTCCAGATTCTGTGCGCGGTGCTACTCAGCCCCGAGCCCATTACCATCAGCAACGTGCCCAACATTCGGGACGTGAACAAGCTCATTGAGCTGCTGCGCGATATGGGCGTGAAGGTGGGCCGCGTGGCCCCCGACACCTATGTTTTTCAGGCCGAGGACGTACGCCTCGACTACCTCGACACGCCCGAGTTTGTGGCCCAGGCCCGCGAGCTGCGCGGCTCGGTGATGATACTAGGCCCCCTACTGGCCCGCTACGGCCGCGCCCAGCTGCCCAAGCCGGGTGGCGATAAAATCGGCCGTCGGCCGCTCGATACGCACTTTGTGGGCCTCGAAAAGCTGGGCGCGCACCTCACGTTGGAAGGTACCGACTTCTATCGCCTCAGCGTGCCTGGCGGCAAGCTGCACGGCGCCTCTATGCTGCTCGACGAGGCCAGCGTAACGGGCACCGCCAACATCGTGATGGCCGCCGTGCTGGCCCAGGGCACCACCACCATCTACAACGCAGCTTGTGAACCCTACTTGCAGCAGCTATGCCGCATGCTGGTGCGCATGGGCGCCAAGATTCAGGGCATCGGCTCCAACCTACTTACCATCGAAGGGGTAGAAAGCCTCGGCGGCACCGAGCACCGTATGCTGCCCGATATGATTGAGATTGGCTCCTTTATCGGCCTAGCGGCCATGACGGGCTCCGAAATCACTATCAAAGACTGCCAGATTCCGGAGCTGGGAATTATTCCTGACACCTTCCGCAAGCTGGGCATTCACTTGGAGTTTCGCGGCGACGACATCTTCGTGCCGGCGCAGGAACACTACGAAATCAGCACCTACCTCGATGGGTCTATCCTTACGGTAAGCGACCACACCTGGCCGGGCTTTACGCCTGATTTGCTGAGCATTATCCTCGTTATTGCCACCCAGGCTAAGGGCACGGTACTCATTCACCAGAAGATGTTCGAGTCGCGCCTGTTTTTCGTGGACAAGCTCATCGACATGGGCGCTCAGATTATTCTCTGTGACCCGCACCGCGCCACCGTCATCGGCCTCGACCGCCACAAGCAGCTGAATGGCATCACCATGTCATCGCCCGATATCCGCGCCGGCGTGGCGCTGCTCATAGCCGCCCTCTCAGCCGAAGGCACCAGCAAAATCCTGAACGTGGAGCAGATTGACCGCGGCTACCAGAATATTGACGAGCGCCTGAACGCGCTCGGCGCCGACATCCGGCGCGTGTAGCATCGGACTCTACTAGGCCCTAAAAAAGCCCTCTGCTTTGGCAGAGGGCTTTTTTAGTGTATTGATGTACCCAGGGGGCTAGTCCAATATCATATCGACCACGGCCGTTACCAGCGAAAGCGCGAGGCTGAAAATCAGTGCGCTTACAAAGCCCGTCACGGCAAAGCTACTCATCAGAAAATCGGCGAGCTTCACGATAATGACGTTGATAACGAGCAGAAAAATCCCCAGGGTCAAGATGGTAATCGGAAAGCCGATTATCTTCAGTATGGGTTTTACGGTGGCATTCAGCAGGCCTAGCACAATAACCAGAATGGCAGCGCTGCCTACACCATCGAGCCGCACGTTGGGCAGGACCTGCGCCAAGCCGTAAGTGAGTACGGCCGTGAGAATGAATTTGAGAATGAATTTGCCCATGAGACGGAGAGTGAAGGAGTGAGAAAGAATTATTCCGGGCTTTCTACGCCTTTCGCGGTTAAACGGCCTTGCGAAACAGCCATCCAGTTGCACAACTGATAAAGTAGGCGCGCGCCCACAATACCGTTCCAGTCTGTATCGCCGGGCGCTACCTCGTTGAGGTCCAGCCCAATAATGGTACGGCCCGAGCGCACAATCATGCGTAGCAGATAGGTGGCTTCTTCAAACTCGAGGCCGCCGGGCACGGGCGTGCCGGTGCCGGGGCAGAGCTTGGGGTCGAGGCCGTCGATGTCGAAGCTGAGGTAAACTTTCTGCGGCAGCTGGGCAATGATTTTACCGCACACCTTCTTCCACGACTTCTTCGCAAACTTCTCCTCGCTCATAAACCGCTGGCCAAACAGCGCTACCCGGCCCACCGAGTGCTCGATGAGGTCGGCTTCCTGCTGGCACATATCCCGAATGCCTACCTGCACCAGCTTCTTTACCTGCGGCAGCTGCAAGGCATTGTACATGATGCTGGCGTGCGAATACTGAAAGCCCTCGTAAGCGGGGCGCAGGTCGCAGTGCGCATCTATTTGCAGAATACCAAAGCCGTCGGGGTGGCGCTCGGCCAGCGCATGCATAAAGCCTAGCGGCGTGCTGTGGTCGCCACCCAGCACAGCCACGGCCTTGCCACTATCCAGCAGGGCGCCAGTTTTTTGCTTGAGCCACTGTAGTAGCTTATCGCCCTCGGCCGTGATGCGGGCGGGCACATTGCCGTGCTGGGCCGCGCCGTTGGCCGGCTGGCCTTCCTCTAGCCAGCCGATGTAGTCAGCGGCCAGGGGGCGCAGGTCACGGCTGGTTTGGGCAATGGTCTCATCGGGCTCTTCCATCGCCAGGCCGAGCTTCCAAGCCTCTGGCAGGTCGGGGTCGTAGAGGTCTACTTGCAGCGACGCCTCCCGAATGGCATCGGGCCCCTGGGCAGTACCGGCACGGTAGCTCACGGTTACCTCCCACGGCACGGGCACTACAACTACCTGCGCCTCCTCGGGGGTAAAGGGCAGCCCAAACAGGCCGCCGGCGGCATCGCCTAAAGCATTGGGGTCAAAATTGGCGATTTTTTGCGCGAGCGTGGAATCTGACACGGCTAAAAAAAGAACACCAAGCGGTTAGCACTTGGTGGGTGAAAAATAAATAAAGTATTGGCCGTCACCTGTTCAAAAAAGCAACGAGCCAGTTAGTATACGGGGGTAAAGAGCCGCTTACGCAGCAGACTGCGTTTTGCCCAGAAAATCGTAAGTCCGGATAATTTCCAGGATTTTCTCAAACGTAGCCCGGTCAAAAAACAGCATGAGCGGTAGCTCAACCGAATTCTCTTTGTCAGAGAACTGCGTAATGACAGAGAAGATGAGCGGTTGCAACGCGTCCGGGTCGGGCATCAGACTATGCAATGCCGTAGCCAAGTCACCCGTTGGGGCTAGCGGGGGAGCACCGTAGATATTGGCTTTTAAGATATTAGCCAGCTGCGTTACCAAAGCGCCTGTAATAATATTGCTAATTTCCAACAACAGCGACTCCTGTAGCTCATTGAGCTGCAAGGTGTCGGGCACGTGCATGCGCAGGCACACCCGCGACAGCCGCTGCACGTGCTGCCCTGAGAAGAACATAAAAGTCGAGCCGTTGAAATCGCCCCGGATGTCGCTCTGGATAGCCACGTAGCGCGTCTGATAGTCGCGCACCCGCTCAATAATGCTGCTGCTGGGCAGCAAGTCCAGATTGGGCACTTCCAGCATCACACGCTCCTGCGCAATCACCGCAAAGCTGTCGGCCGCCCGGGCCAGGCCGATGTTGAGAATTTCGCGGATAATATCGCGCTCTAACTCATTCATTGATAAATTCATAACGGCTTAGTTCGTAACGACGGCGCAGAAGCTGGCAAATTAATACGGAAAAGGGTAGGAAGCAGCTAAAATCAAGGGCGTTTGGCCAGAAACAGTCGGGTTAAAGCTGGCACATCCAGCACCAGGCAGAGCTGCCCATTGCCCAGTAGGGTAACGCCTCCAAACAAATCAATGGTATCCAGCGGCTTGCTCAGGGATTTAACCACAATGTTTTGCTGGCGCAAGAACCGGTCAATAAGCAAGCCCAGACGCCGATTATTGTAGCTCACCACCAGTATTTGGTGCAAGCCCGCATCGGGTGGCAGGTCGGCGCGGGTGGCGCGGGGCAGCGGCTCATCGCCCTCCGAGTATAGCAACTGTTGCAACGGCACCAGCGGTATATTTTCGTCCTGGATGCGCGTCATTAGCAGCCCGCCCACGGCAAAAATCTGGTCATTAGGCAGGGCTAACACCGTGTCGGTATGCAGCAGCGGCACCGCGTAGGCCCGCTCATCGAGCTCGATGAGCAGCGCACCTTTCACGGCGATGGAAGTGGGCAGCACCAGCGTAAACGTGGTACCCTTGCCCAGCTCGGAGTTGACGCGCAGGCGCCCCCCTAGCGAGTCGATGGCCAGCTTCACTACATCGAGGCCCACGCCCCGGCCTGAGATATCGGTTATTTGCTCGGCCATCGAAAAGCCGGGCTCAAACAGCAGCGCCCAGACCTCCTGCTCATCGAGCGCAGCAGCGGCATCGGCCGTTAGCATGCCTTGGCGCACGGCCTTGCGGCGCACGGCCTCGGTGTTGATGCCACGCCCATCATCTTGCACCTGAATGAGCACATCGTCGCGCTCGGTCAGGGCCGTGATGAGCAGTTTGCCTGCGGCCGGCTTGCCGGCGGCCTGGCGAGCAGCGGGGTCTTCGAGGCCGTGGCTCACCGCATTGCGCACAATATGGAGCAGCGCATCGGTAATGAGCTGCAGCACGTTGCGGTCAATCTGTACATCCTGGCCGGCTAGGGTCAGTTCTACCTGCTTGTTTTCGGCGGCGGCTACGTCGCGCACCACACGCGGAAACTTATTCAGCAATACCCCTGCTCCGACCAGCCGCACGTCCATTACGGAGTATTGCAGGTCGTCAGATATGCGAAATAAGTGCCGGGCTGTGGCTTGCAGGGCGGGGTGGCCAAGCTCGGCCGCTAGGGTCAGAATTCGGTCGCGGTCTATAACGAGCTCGCCCACCAGATTCAGCAGGTTATCGAGTTTCTTAACGGGGATATAGACCAGGTCCGATAGCTCCAGCTTGCGAGCGGCGTCGCTCTCGGCCTCATCTTCAGTTTGGGGGGCGCTCGTTTCCACGATTTCCTCGCCCTTGATGAGATGTTCGAGGTTTTCGAGCAGCGACTTGGCATCAACCGCCTCCTGGCCCGAGCCAACGGCCCGAATCATGTTGCCCAAGATATCAACGGCCCGAAACGTGAGCGGCACCAGCGAGCCCGTAAACGTGCGCTCGTTGCTGCGAATCTGCCCGAACAAGGTTTCCATCTTGTGGGCCACTTCCCCCATGTCCACAAAGCCCATCGCACGAGCGTTGGCCTTGAGGTTGTGCATGAGCCGGAACAGCTCGTTGAGCGCCGCCACGTCCTGCGGGTTGCGCTCGAGCTCGCTCAAGTGGCGCGACATGGCGTCGTAGTATTCCAACGCCTCGGCCATAAACAGCTCCCGATATTCTTGCTCGCGCGCTGTCATGGCCTAACAATCAAAGAATAAGTATCAGCCCGCCGCGTACGCCCCGCCCGAAAGCCAGCTAGGGCTTGCGAGCCGGAGCAGCCAGGGCGGAGTGCCCGGCTGCATTGCGTAGAAAAAGGTAAAAAAAGCAAGATGGTGGCGTTAACGGGCATTCAACCTGCGGCTGGCGTAGTCGCTGGCAATTAAAACTAGGCGGGCGAGCCGTCGCCCTGCAGGGCGCTGCCGACAATCTCCAGCACGCGCTCTTCCGAGAAGGGCTTCACGATGTAAGCCAATGCGCCATTTTCAATGGCCTCATTCACAATAGTTTCCTGGCCTACGGCCGAGCACATAACTACTTTAGCATCGGGCTGCTGCTGGCGAATGCCCTTGAGCACATCGAGGCCGGTGTTGTCGGGCAGGATAACGTCGAGCGTAATCAGGTCGGGGTTGGTTGCTACCGCCATTTCGAGGGCTTGCTGGCCGTTGGCGGCTTCGCCGACCACGTCGTAGCCCGCATCGGTGAGCATATTCTTGAGCATCGTCCGCATATAGAACGAGTCGTCGACGATGAGAATGCGCTTATTCATTTACAAGTAATTCTAAGAGAGTGAAATAAGGAGAGTAGGCTGGGACACTAAGAGCCAGTAGCTGGCTCATCTACGGCTATTTCCCGGCCGAGGGTGCATTGGTCGCCGCAGCTTCCTTGGCAGCGGCCCGGCCACCGTGGCTGGGTGCCTGCCCTGGCAAGCGCATTATCTCACTAGGGGTAAGTAACTTGAGCATATCCAGCACGATAATGACACCTTGCTGGCCAGGTAATTTTGCAATACCTTCCAAATATTTTTCGCGCTGGCCGCTGTCTTGCACAAACTCCGGCGCCGGCTCAATGGCACTTACCGGAATGGTGACCGGGCGCGGCACCTCGCGCACTATCAGGCCTAGTGTGTAGTCGGGTGCCTCTACAGCCAGGGTGTACGAAAACTCCGGCACGGGCCGACCGGCTGGCCGCAGCTGAAAGCGCTCTTCTAGGTCAACTACGGCAATAATATCGCCGCGCAGGTTGGTAATACCCTTGATAAAGGGTGGTGTCTTAGGCATTTTCACTACCTCGGGCGTGATAGTCACTTCCTTTACCTGCTCGATGCGGATGCCATAATCCTCATCGCCCAGGCGAAAAACAATCAGCTGCACGACTGCCTCGGGGGCAGCCGGCGCAGCCCGGCCCGAAATAGGTGCCGGACGGGAAGCAGAATCAGCCATTATTTAACAGATAAGCGCAAACGGGTGGGTGGAGAGGGCTGGGTGGCCAGGGTATTATTTGGCTTTAACCCGCGACCGGGTGCGGGCTGGCGTAGTGCCTTCCGCAGTCTTGTCGGTTTTTGTGGCTTCGGGCTTGGCACGGCGCACGGCTTTTTTGCCGGCGGGCTCGGCAACAGGGGTAGCGGCGGCCGGCCGGCGCACCCGGTTGGCAGCATGGCCGTTGCTAGCCGCGTGGTCGGTATCCGTAGCGGCTTCAGGAGTTTCAGCGGTGGCCGGGCGGGGTGCCTGAGCCGGACGGCTGGCCCTAGCTGGGGCTGGCGTAGCCACCGGAGCAGCGGCTTTTGCCGCTGCCGGGGCCGGCCGGCGTACCCGGCGCTGGGACTGGGGCTCGGGTTCGGGCTCCGGCTCGGGGGCGTAGTCGAAGAGCTGGAAGGTTTCGAGGCCGTCCTGGAGGTCGTCGGCAATGTCGGAGAGGCGCTGCGACGAGCTGGTGAGCTCCTGCATCGACGACGACAGCTGGCGGGCCGTGCCGGCTACCTGCTGGGTGCCGGTGGCGGTTTGCTCGGCAATGGCTACCACTTCCTCCACGTACTTCACGACGTCGCCAATCGAGGTCTGCTGCTGGGCCGTGGCGGTGAGAATGTCGCGCGAGCTGCGCAGCGTTTCGCCGCTGCTCGTGGCAATGTTCTTAAAGGCCGCGCTCGCCTCGAAGGTGGCGTTCTTACCGCGCGATACCCGGTCCTCCATCGCCGAGATAGCGGTGGCGGCGCTGGTGGTGTCTTTGCGCACATCTTCTACCAGCGTGGCAATTTCGTTGGCCGACTTGCGCGAGCCTTCGGCCAGCTTGCGAATTTCCTCGGCTACTACCGCGAAGCCGCGGCCGGCCTCGCCGGCGCGGGCTGCTTCGATGGCCGCGTTGAGGGCCAGCAGGTTGGTTTGCGAGGCGATGTCGGTGATAACCCCTAGCGACTTGCTGATTTCCTGCGAGCGCGTCGAGAGTACTTCGATGGTGCGTGAGGTCTGGGTGGC
Organism: Hymenobacter sp. BT559; assembly: GCF_017571525.1. Taxonomy (GTDB): domain Bacteria; phylum Bacteroidota; class Bacteroidia; order Cytophagales; family Hymenobacteraceae; genus Hymenobacter; species Hymenobacter ginsengisoli. Next base: position 46,431 of record NZ_JAGETY010000004.1, read on the forward strand.
GGCGCTGGAGATTTCCTCCATGTTTTTCACCACTTCCGCCACCGTTTTCAGGCCCTGCTGCGATGTCTGCTCACCCATGATGGCCGACTTGTTTACCACGTCGGCCTTGTTAGCCGTTTCCTTGGTAACCGTCATAATTTCCTCAATCAGCTTGAAGGCCTGGTCGGTTTTCAAGGCTTGGTTTTGAGCGCCTTCGGCCATCTGCTGCATGGCTAGGGCCACGTCAACGGTAACGCGGCTCATTTCCTGGCCTTTGTCCACCATCTCTTCCGAGGAAGTGCCCACTACCTGTGCCGAATCGTTGATTTCGCCGAGCAGGGCGTTCAGGTTTTCCACGGCCTGGTTGAGCGAGTTCGACATCGAGAGAATGTCGCCGGTCGTCTGAATTTCCACCATCTGGGTCAGGTCGCCTTCCGAGATGGCACGCACCACGCGGCTTACTTCGAGCACCGGCAGGGCGATGCTCTCAATCAGCGCGTTGAGCGTATCCACGAGTTCTTTCCACGAGCCCGACACGCCGCCCACCGTGGCGCGCTCGGTGAGCTTGCCCTCGGCGCCCGCCACGCGGGCTACACGGCTTACTTCCGAGGCCAGGCGGTTAAGGTCGTCCACCATCCGGTTGATGGTCTGAGCCAGGTCAGCCACTTCGCCGGCGGCTTCCAGCATCAGCTTCTGGGTCAAGTCGCCCTGCGATACCGCTGTTACTACCTTCACAATGCCCCGCACCTGGATGGTGAGGTTGGTGGCCATCGTGTTTACGTTGTCGGTCAGGTCTTTCCACACGCCGCTCACGTTGGGCACCACGGCCTGGCCGCCCAGCTGGCCCTCAGTGCCCACTTCCAATGCCACGCGGGTTACCTCTCCGGCAAAGATGTTGAGCGAGTCCACCATCTGGTTGATGTTGTCCTTGAGGTCGAGCAGCTCGCCGCGCACGTCTACTGATACCTTCTGGCTGAGGTCGCCCCTAGCCACGGCGGTAGTCACGTTGGCAATGTCGCGTACCTGGCTGGTGAGCGAGGCCGCCATCGTGTTCACGTTGTCGGTCAGGTCTTTCCAGGTTCCTTTCACGCCCGGCACCACGGCCTGGCCGCCCAGCTTACCGTCGGTGCCCACTTCGCGAGCCACCCGGGTTACTTCGTCGCCAAATACGTTCAGCGAGTCCACCATCTGGTTGAGGTTTTCCTTGAGCTGGAGCAGCTCGCCGCGCACATTCACCGTGATTTTCTGGCTCAAGTCGCCGCGCGATACGGCGGTGGCCACGTTGGCAATGTCCCGTACCTGAGAGGTCAGGTTCGAGGCCATCGTATTTACGTTGTCGGTCAAGTCTTTCCAGGTACCCGATACGCGCGGCACGTTGGCCTGGCCGCCCAGGATGCCCTCGGTACCCACTTCGCGGGCCACGCGGGTTACTTCGCCGGCGAAGATATTGAGCGAGTCCACCATCTGGTTCAGGATGTTTTTCAGGTCGAGAATCTCGCCCTGCACATCCACCGTCATTTTCTGGCTCAGGTCACCGCGGGCTACCGCAGTTGCCACGTTGGCGATGTCACGCACCTGAGAAGTCAGGTTGGCGGCCATCGTGTTTACGTTGTCGGTCAGCTCTTTCCACGTGCCACCTACGCGGGGCACTACGGCCTGGCCGCCCAGCTTGCCCTCAGTGCCTACTTCGCGGGCCACGCGGGTTACTTCGTCACCGAAGATGTTGAGCGAGTCCACCATCTGATTCAGGATGTTCTTCAGCTCCAGAATCTCGCCCTTCACGTTCACCGTCATCTTCTGGCTGAGGTCACCCCTAGCCACGGCGGTAGCCACGTTGGCGATGTCGCGTACCTGAGAGGTCAGGTTGGCGGCCATGTTATTTACGTTGTCGGTCAGGTCTTTCCAGGTGCCCGACACGCCCGGCACGCTGGCCTGGCCGCCCAGCTTCCCTTCGGTGCCCACGTCGAGGGCCACGCGGGTTACCTCACCAGCAAACAGGTTGAGCGAGTCCACCATCTGGTTGAGGTTCTGCTTGAGCTGCAAGAGCTCGCCCTTCACGTCTACCGTCATCTTCTGGCTCAGGTCACCCCTAGCCACGGCGGTGGTCACGTTGGCAATGTCGCGCACCTGGCTGGTGAGCGAGGCCGCCATCGTGTTCACGTTGTCGGTCAGCTCCTTCCACACACCGCCCACGTTGGGCACCACGGCCTGGCCACCGAGCTTGCCCTCGGTGCCTACCTCCTGCGCCACGCGGCTTACCTCGCCGGCGAACACGTTCAGGTTGTCGATGGTGCGGTTGATGGTTTCGGCCATCACCTTGAAGTCGCCCGACACCGGAATCTGGAAACTCTCGTCGAGGTTACCCCGGCTGATGTTTTTCAACACCTTGCCTACTTCCAGTACCGGCACGGCAATCGAGTCTACCAGGCCGTTGATGTTGTTGAGCATGTCGCGCCAGAAGCCCGCCGCGCCGTCGGCTGAGGCGCGGGCTTTCAGGTTGCCTTCCACCCCGGCCACCTTCGAAATGCGCGATACCTCGCCACCCACGCCGCCAATCATCTCCACCATCGAGTTGTAGGCCTCGGCAATTTCGGAGAAGATGTCGTCGTTCTGCTTGGTCAGGCGCACCGATACATCGCCCTTTTTAAAGGCATCGAGGGCGTAGAGCACGCGGTTGAGCTGCTCATTCACGTAGTCGGTATCGCGGGTTATTTCGGCCTCCACGCGGCGCGAGCCGCGCTTGCGGGCGCTATCGGGAAACACCGGATTGCTGGGGGCCTCGGCCACCGCGTCAGCGGCAGGCTCGGCAGTCAGCTTGGGGGCAGAATTCTTTTTGGCGGCAGCCATGCGGAAGGGAGGCGGAGAGGGTGGGGCGAGAAGGCTCGCAGTGGAGACCAACAAAAGTAGGCGCGGCGGGCTATCCGGCAAGCGTTGGAGGCCTAGCTACGGGCGGCGGCGGCTGTAGTTGGCGCCGACCGTGCATCTTTGTGCCCGCTTTTAACTTTTCGGGCCGAGCCTGCGTTCTCCACATCCTGATAAGACACTTACCCCCGCCCCCTATCGCCGCCGCATGGTCAAGAATCTAGTTATCGTCGAGTCGCCCGCCAAAGCTAAAACCATTGAAGGCTACCTCGGCCAGGACTTCGTGGTAAAGTCCAGCTACGGGCACGTTCGCGACCTGCCCAAGGACAATAATGCCATCGACGTCGCCAACGGCTTCAAGCCTACCTATGTGGTCGATGCCGACAAGCGCGAGTTGATTTCGCAGCTCAAAAAGCTCTCGAAAGAAGCCGAAACCGTGTGGCTGGCCAGTGACGACGACCGCGAGGGTGAAGCCATTTCGTGGCACCTCTCAGAAGCCCTTAACCTAAAGGCCGACAAGACGAAGCGCATCGTGTTTCGCGAGATTACCAAGTCGGCTATTCTCGCCGCCATTCAGAATCCGCGGGAGATTAATATCGACCTGGTCAACGCCCAGCAGGCGCGCCGCGTGCTCGACCGCCTCGTGGGCTTCGAGCTCAGCCCCGTGCTCTGGCGCAAGGTGAAAGCCGGCCTGAGCGCGGGCCGCGTGCAGAGCGTGGCCGTGCGCCTAGTAGTGGACCGCGAGCGCGAAATAAACCAGTTCAAATCGGCCAGTGCCTACCGCGTGGTAGCGCGCTTCGACGCCGGCCAGGGCACTACGCTGGAAGCTGAACTGCCCACCCGTTACAAGACCCGCGAGGAAGCCGAAGCCTTTCTGACGCGCTGCATCGGGGCTAGCTACAGTATTAATAGCCTCGATAAAAAACCAGGCAAGCGCAGCCCAGCGCCACCTTTTACTACGTCTACCCTCCAGCAGGAGGCTTCGCGCAAGCTGGGCTTCTCGGTGGCCCAGACCATGACGGTGGCCCAGAAGCTGTACGAAGCCGGCCGCATCAGCTACATGCGTACCGACTCGGTAAACCTGAGCGAGGAAGCTCGCAAGGGTGCCCGTGAGGCCATCGAGGCCGCCTACGGCGCCGAGTACGCCCACGAGCGCCAGTTCAAAACCAAGTCGGCCTCGGCCCAGGAGGCCCACGAAGCCATCCGCCCCACCGACTTCAAGCAGGTAAAGGCCGGCGCCGATGCCTCCGAGCAGCGCCTCTACGACCTCATCCGCAAGCGGGCCATGGGCTCGCAGATGGCTGATGCTCAAGTAGAGCGCACCACGGCCGTTATCGGCATCAGCACGCAGCCGGGCACCACGTTTTCGGCTACTGGTGAGGTCATTACGTTTGAGGGCTTCCTGAAAGCCTACGCCGAAAGCAAGGACGATGACGACCAGCCTAGCGACGGCGAAAGCTCGTTCTCGCGCGGCCTGCCGCCCTTGAGCGTGGGCCAGAACCTGCCCTTGCAAACCCTGACGGCTACTGAGCGCTTCAGCACGCCGCCGGCCCGCTACACCGAGGCTTCGCTGGTAAAGAAGCTGGAGGAGATGGGCATCGGCCGCCCCAGCACATACGCGCCTACTATCAGCATCGTACAGAAGCGCGGCTACGTGGAGAAGGACTCGCGCGAGGGCAAGGAGCGCAAGATTTATGCGCTGGCTCTGGTAGGCGATGAAGTGAAGACCGAGCAGCGCACCGAAACCTATGGTGCCGACAAAGCCAAGCTCTTCCCTACTGATACAGCCCTGGTTGTCAACGACTTCCTGGTAGAGCATTTCCCAGCCATCGTGGACTTTCAGTTCACGGCTAAGGTCGAGGATGAGTTTGACCAGATAGCCAACGGCCACGAAGACTGGGGCCACATGCTAGCCGGCTTCTACGAGCCCTTTCATGCCAGTGTGGAGCGCGGCCAGGATATCGAGCGCAGCACGCTCAGCAGCACTCGCGAAATTGGCCTACACCCCGAAACGGGCGAAAAAATAACGGCCCGCCTCGGCAAATATGGTCCCTACGTGGCGCTTGGCGACACTGAGGGCGAAACCAAGCCCGCCTACGCCAACCTGCGTAAAGGCCAGTTTATTGAAACTATCACGCTCGAAGAAGCGCTGGACCTCTTCAAGCTGCCGCGCGTGGTAGGCGAGTTTGAGGGCAAGGACATGACGGCCGCGCTAGGGCGCTTCGGCCCTTACATCCGCCACGACAGCAAGTTTTACTCCCTTACCAAGGAGCAGGACCCGCACACCATTACGGGCGAGGAGGCGGTGACACTCATTGAGGGCAAGCGCAAGGCCGATGCCGAGCGCCTTATTAAGAGCTTCGATGAAAACCCCGAGGTGCAGGTGCTCAATGGCCGCTTTGGGCCCTACATCGTGGCAGGAAAGAAAAATGTAAAGATTCCGAAGGGCGAAGAGCCGGCCGACCTGACGTTGGAGCGCTGCCTGGAGCTAGCCGCCGCCACGCCCGACAAGCCCGCTAAAGGGGGCCGCTTTGGTAAGAAAGCCGCCGAAAAACCAGAGAAAGAAGCCGACGCGCCCGCTAAAAAAGCCATCAAGGCGGCAGCTACCAAGAGCGTTGCCAAGAAGCCAGCGACCAAGAAAAAAGCCACTGCGACCAAGCCCGCAACAGCAAAAAAATCTGCCGCCAGCAAGTAGGTGTGCGGCTTGCAGCACCCGAAAGGCCTTGCCAGTTTGGCAAGGCCTTTTTTTATCTTGGCAATACCGTTGGCGGCCCGGCGGCGTTGAGCCTTGGCTCACTGCTTAGCAAATTTTAGCGCGATGCTGCTTCGACCCTCCCTCCTTGGGCTAGCCCTGCTGGCGGCCTCCGCCGCTTCGCCCCGCCCACCGCAGCCAGTATATCCGTGGTTGGCCGGACCGGCTGCTGCTACGGGCTCACTGGCCCAGCGCTTTGGGGTGCCGCCAGGCTGCCAGCGCGTGCCCGTAGCCGCCGGCTCATGGGGTGAGTGGCTGCGTGGGCTGCCGCTGCGGCCAGCGGGCACCCTAGCCCGCCTCTACGACGGGCGCCCGAAAGACAACCAGGCCGTGGTAGCGGCCGTGGTCAACATCGACCCCGGCACTAAAGATTTGCAGCAGTGCGCCGATGCCGTGATGCGCCTGCGGGCCGAATATTTATTCAGCGTTAATCCGAATAAGATTCATTTTCACCTTACCACTGGCTACGATGCGTGGTTTTCCGACTACCTATCCGGCACCACGTTTCGGGTGCAGGGCGTGCAGGTGTGCCCCACGCCCAAGCCAGCCGAGGGGCCTAGCCACGCCGCGCTGGGCCGCTACCTGCGGCCCGTGTTCGGCTACGCGGGCACGCTGTCGCTGAGCCGCGAGGTAGCGCCAGTGCCGCTGGCCGATGCCCAGCCCGGCGACGTATTGGTGCACGGCGGCCGGCCCGGCCACGCCGTGCTGGTGGCCGACGTAGCACTCAACCCGCGCACGGGCCAGCGCTACCTGCTACTCTTGCAGAGCTACATGCCGGCCCAGCATATCCACGTATTGCGCAACGTGGACCAGCCGGCACTAGGGGCCTGGTTTGCAGTACCAAGCCCCCCGACCCCACAATTTGACACGCCCGAGTGGACGTTTGCCAGCACGGAGCTAGGCCGCTTTGACTAGGCAGGCGCTTGCTTATGCGGTAATATGCTGGATTGTTGCAGCCGACAGCTCTGCGAAATCCTGAATTACGCGGTCAGCCTGGCGTAGGTCCTGGCCCGCCGAGTGCGGGCTAGCGTAGCCCACGCAATAAATGCTGGCCGCTTTGGCGGCTGCTACGCCATTGGAAGAATCTTCGATGACAATGCATTCGGTTACGGGCGTTTCGGCCAGAGCAGCGGCGTGCAGAAAAATAGCCGGGTTGGGCTTCGATTGCGCAAAGTCTTCCCCGCTCACGAGGTGCGAGAAATAAGGCGTCAGCCCAAACCGGTTGAACACGCGCGCTATGGTGGCTTTGGAGGCCGAGGAGGCCAGCACCAGCTGCACGCCGTGGCGCTGCAAATCTTCGATGAGCGCCCGCACGCCGGGCAGCAGGTCGAGGCCCGGGTCGGTGTCAAAGGCCTGGTTAAACAGCTCGCGCTTGCGCCGCAGCAGCGCGTCTACCTCCTGCGACAGGTTAAACTCCTGCTTGAGTCGCTGGAAAACATTACGCGTGGAGGAGCCTAGAAAAGAAGCGTATAGCTCGTCGGAAACCACGATACCCAGCTCGGCAAACTGCGTGAAAAATGCCAGATGGTGTATGGGCTCGGTGTCGATGATGACGCCATCCATGTCAAAAATTACGGTACGAATCATAAGGCCAGCCGCGAGGGCGTTAGGTCGGGGCAAAGGTACCCCACGCTGGCGAGGCTGCTAGTCAGAGTTCAGTATTAGCCGTAATTTGCGCCTCCGGGCTGTTTTTGCATGAACCTCTTTTCCTACGCCACCCTGGCCAGCTACGAGTGGCAGCACCCGCGCCTGCTACTGCTGCTGGCCTTGGTGCCCCTGCTGCCGCTGCTGCGCTGGCTGCTGGCCCGGCGCCGCCGGCAGGTGGTGGTGGCCTTCGGGCCGAGCGGCCTGCGGCCCGACTGGCGAGCTGGCCTGCGTTTCGTACCCACCATCGTGCTGGCCCTGAGCCAAGTACTGCTCATCATTGCCGTGGCCCGGCCGCAGCGCCCTAGCGAGCATCTCACCCAAACCGGCCGGGGCATCGACATCGTGCTGGCGCTCGACGTAAGCGGCAGCATGGAAATCGAAGACCTGAAGCCTACGCGCCTCGAAGCGGCCAAGCGCCTGGCTAGCCGCTTTGTAGAGCGCCGTACCGGCGACCGCCTCGGGCTGGTGGCCTTTGCCGGGCAGGCCTATGCACTAGTGCCGCCCACTACCGACTACGACCTGCTGCTCGACAACCTGCGCAGCCTGCACCCCGGCCTCATCGAAGAAGATGGCACGGCCATCGGCACGGCGCTGGGCGTGGCTATCAACCGCTTGCGCGAGTCGCCGGCCAAGTCGCGCATCTGCGTGCTGCTTTCCGATGGCGAGAGCAACGCCGGCAGCCTCGACCCGCTGCTGGCGGCGCAGCTAGCCCACGCCTACGGCATCCGGCTCTATACCATCGGGCTGGGCGAAGATGGCTTCGTGCCGTTTGGGCGCGACTCCACCACTGGCAAGCCGCGCTACGTGCAAACCCGCCTCGACGAAACCACCATGCGTCAGCTAGCAGAGGCTGGCGATGGCCGATTCTTTCGAGCTACAGATAACGCAGCGCTCAGCCGGGTTTTTAGCGAAATCGACAAGCTCGAAAAATCCGACATTCGTACTCAACGCTACCGCAGTGTGCAGGACTTTTACCGCCCCTACCTCGGCTGGGGCCTGGCGCTGTGGCTGCTCTGGCTAGCCCTGCAGAGCACCTTCATGCGGAATGTGCTTGAAGATTAACTGCATTTATGCTTACTTTCTTACTGGCCAATGGTTGAGTTACCAATTGTTAAGAAAATACTTATTGCCCAGTAATCATTACTAAATCAACCATTCAAAAGCCATGTCTATCGCCGATAATATTGCCGCCTTTGAGGCCAAGCTAGCCGGCACCGGCGCCCGCCTAGTCGTCGTCACCAAGACCCACCCCGTTGAGCGGCTGCGCGAAGCTTACGCGGCCGGGGCACGCATTTTTGGCGAAAACCGGGTGCAGGAAATGGCCGCCAAGCAGCTCGAGCTGCCGGCTGATGTGGAGTGGCACCAAATCGGGCAGCTTCAGACCAACAAGGTGAAATACCTGGCGCCCTTCGTGCATACCGTGGAGAGCGTCGACAGCCTGCGCCTGCTGCTGGAATTGGACAAACAAGCTGCCAAGCACAGCCGCGTTATCAACGGCCTGCTGCAATTTCACATTGCCCAGGAAGATACCAAAACCGGTCTTACCCTAGCGGAGGCCGAAGAGTTCCTGCAATCGGCCGAGTACCAGGCATTGCGCCACGTACGCCTCATTGGCGTGATGGGCATCGCCACGCACTCGCCCAATGAGGCGCTGGTGCGCGGCGAATTCCGGCAGCTACGGCAGATTTTTGAGCACCTGAAAAACACCTATTTTGCTGGCCACGACGATTTCAAGGAAATCTCGATGGGCATGAGCGCCGACTACGAATGGGCACTGGCCGAGGGCAGTACGCTCATTCGGGTGGGCAGCGCCATTTTTGGCAGCCGGGGCTAGCCCTGGCTGGCGCGCTTCACGGTAGTGGCAGCTGCCTGCGCGGCTGGGAACACGACGACTTCAGCCAACTGCACGTGCGGCGGGCGGGTCACAATAAACTGGATAACGTCGGCAATATCGGCGGCCTGCAGGGGCTCTACCCCCTTGTACACGTTCGCCGCCCGCTCTTCGTCGCCCTTAAAGCGCACCTCAGAAAACTCGGTTTCGACCATACCCGGCGCTACCTCGGCCACCCGAATGCCTCGGGGCAGCAAGTCGATGCGCATGGTGCGCGTGAGCATAGCCACGGCCGCCTTCGAGGCACAATACACGTTGCCGTTGGCGTAGGCCTCATAGCCCGCTATCGAGCCCAGGTTAACGATGATGCCACCCTCGCCCATGCGCGGCAGCACCGCGCGGCTCACGTAGAGCAGGCCTTTTACATTGCCGTCGAGCATGGCGTCCCAGTCGGCCACGTCGCCGTCCTGAATGGGGGCTAGCCCGTGGGCATTGCCCGCATTATTAATAAGCACATCAACGTGGGCAAACTCGGCTGGTAATTCGCTCACGGCCGTTTCTACCGCCGCACGCTCGCGCACATCGAAGGTGAGCAAGTGCACCGGCGTGGGGGCTAGCTCCTGGGCCAGTGTTTCCAAACGCTCGCGGCGCCGACCGGCTAGTATCAATTGAAAGCCCGATTTGGCTAGTGCCACGGCCGTAGCCCGGCCGATGCCCGAGGATGCACCCGTAATAAAGGCAGTTTTCATGTTTCTTAGCGGCTGGCTGTTAGCTTTTTAGTCTACCTCTCGACAAGAGGCCCGCTGCCAAAAGCTTACAACCAAAAAGTTATTCAATATTGAGATACAGCGTCACCGTATTGGTGCGCAGGCTTTGTAGACTGTTGCTATACTGATTGTTGCGCGGCGAGAGTATGTTGCGCAGGCCGTGCGAGAAGCGCAATTCGGGTCCGAACTTAAAGTACGGATAAAACAAGTCGAGCCCGAAACCATACTCCAGCATCACATCGTCTTTGATAACGGTTAGCTGGTTAATAGCCGGCGTATTCTGGCGCTGCGTCACGGCAAAGCTTGGCTTAATACCCCCAATCATGTAGAAGCGCGTATTGCGGCGGCGGTTCGACTGGTACTTGAGCAGCAGCGGCAACTCGAGCTGCGTAGTGCTTACCTCCTGCGTGCGAATGGTATCGGGCTGGCCAGCCCCGGCGCTCGCAAACTCTACGCGGCGCGTCAGAAAGCTAAGCCCCGGCACAAAGCGTAAGTGAAAAGGTGTGCTAGGGTCACCCAGCCGGATGTCGTTGATAAAGCCCACCCCAAACCCTGGGCTGATAACGGAATTGGCCGAAATGCCCCGCCCCTGCTGCGCGGCCTGGAAATAGGCGGCCGACTGCTCGATAAAAAACCGTGAAAAGTTGGGCGCTATCGTAAGGCCCGGCCGGTAAAACCGGTCGTTATAGTTCGCCAGGTTTTCGACGGTAATACCCTTGATATGGCCCTTCCGGTTGCGGTCGATGGCATCGCTGCGCTTGCGCTGGGCCAGCACCGGGCTGGCCAGCCCTAGCAGCAGCGCCAGCGGCAGCAGCACGCGCCCCCACTGCCGGAGAGCTATTTGCGGGCCGTGTAAATAGAGCTGATGCCGAACGTGAGGGGTTGCCATGCAGGATTAGTAAAGCCGACGCGGCCCAAAATGGCCACAAACTCGGCACCGTCGGGGAAAGCCTGCACCGACTCGGGCAGGTAGGTGTACGCGCTCTGGTCTTTGGAAATCACCTTGCCAAAAACCGGCAGTATCTGACGGAAGTAAAAATTATACGCTTGCTTGAGCGGAAACGCCGTGGGCTTGCTAAACTCCAGAATGACGAGCTGGCCGCCGGGCCGCAGCACACGGTACATTTCGGCTAGGCCCTTCTCGAGGTGGGCAAAGTTGCGCACCCCAAAGGAGGCCGTGACGGCATCAAACTGATTGTCTTCAAACGGCAGGTTTTCCGAGTCGGCCAGTTCCAGCTTGATGCGGTGGCTGAGCTTTTTATCAATCAGCTTCTGGCGTCCTACTTCGAGCATCCCGGCCGAGATATCCACGCCGGTCACCTGGGCATCGGGGGCAGCGGCACGCAGCGTTTCGATGGCAAAATCGGCCGTGCCGGTGGCAATGTCCAGGATGCGCGCCGGACGCAAGGATTTTAGCTCGTTCACGGCCTTGCGCCGCCAGTAGATGTCGGTGCCAACGCTCAGGAAGTGGTTCAGAAAATCATACTTCCCCGCAATGTTGTCAAACATGCGGGCCACCTGCGATTTCTTATCGGCGGCGTCTTCTTTGTAGGGTACTACGGCCATATAGGGAATGCAAAGAACGGCACGGGGCCATAAAAATTGCGTGTTTTGCCTGCGAGTTTCGGGCTGCTTCTAGCAGGACAAAAAAACGGCCGGACTGTTCGTCCGGCCGTTTTCTTTTTCAGCAAAGTTGCCGTGGATTACTCAGCTTTGGTTTTCACCTTAGCTTTTTCGCCCGAAGCGTCCTTGGCTTTTGAGTCAAGCTCACCGTCTTTCGACACGGTCTTTGACTTTTCGCCAGCGGCGCCTTTGGTTTTCACTTTCACTTTGTCGCTGTCCTCGTCCACTTTGGTTTTCACCTTCGTGCCATCGGCCATGCGCACCTTGCTCTTGCCGGGCAGCGGGCGGGCAGGCGCCACCGGTACGGCAATAACAGTTGTGCTAGTCGTGGTAACCGGCTGTACAGTCGGCATCGGCTCACCTTCTTTGAACACCGGCTTGAAGTCATCGCGGCGGTTAATCTGCATGTTCTCCGGCGAGTCGTTCGGCACTTTAGGCTTGCGCTCGCCGTAGCTTACCGTAGTGAGGCGGCTAGACGAGATGCCTTGCTTTACGAGGTAGTTTTTGGCAGCATCGGCGCGGTTCTGGCCGAGTACCATGTTGTACTCATCCGTGTTGCGCGAGTCGCAGTTACCCTCAATCGAGATGTTGAGGCCGGTGTTAGCTTTCAGGAAGGCCGTGGTGGCATTCAGCGTCTTAATCGACTCGGCCCGCAGCTTATACTTGTCGGTGTCGAAGTAAATCGGCTTCATGTTTTTAGCATACACCGTCTGCGTCGTGTCGATGTAGTCAACGTAGAAGTTCTTGGTGATGCTCGTCGAGTCGTTCGTCGAAATTGGCACCGCAAACTCTTGCGTTTCAATGTTCTTACCGTCTTTGTTTACGGCTACCTGGTAGGTACGAGCCGACAGAACCTTTACTTGGTAAGTACCGTCCTCCTTGGTGATGTCGCGGAAGCTGATGGCCGTTTTATCAGCCTGCGTGCCGTTAAACACCAGTTCTACGCCGGGGATGCGCTGCGTGCTGTCACGCTTCGAGAACACCGCACCTTTGATGTTGATGTTCTTGATATAGCTAATAGTGTAGATATCCTTCTCACCGTAGCCGCCGATGCGGTACGAGCTGAGGTAAGCATACGTGCCATCGGGCGCCAGGCGGTAGTAGGAGTCAGCGTCGGGCGTGTTAATGGGATAGCCCATATTCTCGGGCCGGCCCCATTTATGACCGATGCTATCGTACTTCGACTGGAAGATGTCGTAGTCGCCCATCGTGTTGTGGCCACGTGAGCTGAAATACAACGTGCGGCCATCGCGGCTGATGTACGGGCTGTCCTCGTCGTATTTGGTGTTAATGGTGCTGCCTAGCGACTTAGCCGGGCCCCAGTCGCCACCAGCGGTACGGGTGCTGTAATACAGGTCGAGGTTGCCATCTTCCGAGTAGCGTGCAGTTGAGAAGTACAGTGTCAGGCCGTCCGGCGTGATGTAAGCATCGCCTTCGTAAGCCTTCGAGTTGATGTTGCTGTTGAGCTTGGTTGGGGCACCCCAGTCGCCGCCGGCCTGCTTCGACGATACGAATACGTCACCGTCCTCGTCGCTGCGGTACATCAGCAGCTTGGTGTCATTGTCAAACAGCTGGTCCGACGCGTCGTGACCTTTGCTGTTGAGCGCGGCCGACAGCGAGCGCGGCTTCTCCCAGTTGTCGGCGTCGATACGGTGGGTTTCTACGATACCCTCGTAGTATTCACCGTCGGCAGCCGTCTTATTACGGGCTTTAGTATCAAGGCCAGGAATATCGGTCGGGTTAGCGCGCGTCGTAAAAATCAGCGTCTTATCATCCGAAGAAATAACCGGGCTGTGCTCCGAATACTGGGTGTTCACCGTCGGGCCCAGGTTCTTCACGAAGATATCCTTAGGCGAGTTGAACAGGATTTTCGCGTTTTTGCTGTGCTGAATCAGCTGAGCTACTTCCTCGCGGCGGGTATCATTGCGCTTTTTCAGCGTCGCGTTGTAGGCCTGGTAGTGCGTAATAGCCTCATCAAAGTTGTAGTTGAGGTGGTCGACGCGACCGAGCCAGTACTCTACATCTTTAGACACCTTTGGCTTGATTTTCTGCGCCTTATAGATGTAGTCGCTAGCCTTCTCTTTGTCAAAGGACAGGTAGGCTACACCAGCCCGGAACAGCGCCTGCGCGTTGTTGGGGTCTTTCGCAATCACCCGCTCGTAGTAAGGGATGGAGGCGCGATAGTTCTCCTGGTTGAACAGCTTGTTGCCGGTTTGCAGGTCCTTACGCGTGCTCTGCGCCTGCGCCGAGGTAGCCACGGCCGAGGTGAGAGCTAGCGCGGCAGAAGCTTGCAGCAGCCTTTTGGATAGGTTGTCCATTGAAAAAAGGGTGTTTGGAAAATTTTAAAGGAAAGAGCGAAAAGGTAGTATTAGCACAAGGCCTGGCGCCGACGCACCGCTGGCACGCTCATTTTGCCGACTTATACTAATTTTTTGCAGCAGGGTTGGCCCGTTTGGCCCACTGGCAGCAACAAAAGGAGTGAGAAAAGCCCTTTACAGCGGCAAATATATCAAAAAAGGGCCGCCGCGCCCGTTTAAAGAGGGCACTAAAACGGTTGCGCGTTTGTAAAGTAAAGTTTTATAGCTTGGTAAATAGCCGATTTGGGTGCTGCGCAAATATAGTGGCAGGTTTTGAAAGACAATTGCTTAACAAATCACTAACAGCCCCAGGTTTGTTGCTTGGCCCGCTAGCAGCCGGAGCGCAACGCATCTTTGTACCGACATTGCCGCATAGGTAACCCTGCCATGATAATTCGAGAAGCAAGTTTTTTAAGCAGCAACACGCAGGTAGCCGCCTGCCCGGCCCCAGACCGGCCCGAATATGCCTTCATTGGGCGCTCCAACGTGGGCAAGTCGTCGCTGATAAATATGCTGACCGGACGCTTGGGACTGGCCAAAACATCGAGCACACCCGGCAAAACCCAGGTCATCAATCATTTCAACATCAATAATGAGTGGTACCTAGTTGACTTGCCCGGCTACGGCTATGCCAAGGTGAGCAAGAGCTCGCGCGCCGACTGGGGCAAGATGATAAACGCTTACCTTACTAAGCGCGAAAACCTAACCTGTGTGTGCGTGCTACTCGATTCACGCCATGCGCCGCAGGCTGTTGACCTGGAGTTTATGGAAAAGCTGGGCGAAGCGGGTGTGCCGTTTATCATGATTTTTACCAAGACCGACAAGCAGTCGACCAGCCAGACGAAAGCCCTGCTCGCCGACTACCTAACCAAAATGGGTGAAACCTGGGACGAGCTGCCGCGTCACTTCGTCACATCGGCCGAAACGGGACTGGGGCGCGATGAGGTATTGGATTTTATTACGGAAATAAACCGACAGGTAGCGGCCGATGCCGCGAGCGCTTAAGTACTTTTGGCCCGCCAATTGCCTACTGGCAGGGATTTTCACGTTAGTCCCTCCCCTTATTTTGCTCATGAAAAAGATATTGCTCACGCCGCTGGCTTTGTGCGGCCTGCTAGCCTCGGCCCATGCCCAAACGGCCAAGCCCAACACCCCGCCCATGCCGAAAGACCGCCCGCAAACCGAGCAGGGCACGGGCATCAACCACGTAGCGGCCGACATTCCGGTGGCGGCCTACTACGAAGGCGGCCAGGAGGCTATGTACGCCTTCATTGCCAAAGAGCTGAAGTATCCGCTGCTGGCCAAGCGCAACCGTATGCAGGGGCGCTGCATCATCAGCTTCACGCTCAACCCCGATGGCAACATTCAGGGCCTGCGCATTGTGAAGCAGGTGGGCGGCGGCACCGGCGAGGAGGCTGCCCGCGTGGTGCGCCTGCTCAAATTTAAGAAGCCCGAATACCCAATTCTCACTAGCCTGCCCATCGACTTCAAGCTGGGCGTGACCGGCGCGAACACGGTGGAATAAGTAAAGCAGTGAGCAGTTAACAATGAACAGTGAGCAATACGCTTGCTTCAGTTAACTGCTCACTGTTCATTGTTAACTGTTCATTGTAAAAAGAATGCCCTACGATTTAAAAGAGCTGGCCTCCATTAGCGGCCAGCCCGGCCTGTTCCGCCTGGTGCGCCCGGCCCGCCACGGTGTGTTGGTTGAAAGCCTCGATGCCAAAGCTACCCGCTCGCTAGCCCCGGCCAGCAACAAAGTATCGCTGCTAAGCGAAATCGGCATGTACACGCAGGACTCGGACGAGACGCTGCCACTGGCGGAGATATTCGAGCGCATTTACCAGAAGCATGGCGCTAACGTGCCGGTGACGAGCAAATCGAGCGAGAGCGAGCTGACCAGCTTTCTGGCCGACGTGATGCCGGAGTATGACCGCGACCGCGTGTATCTGTCCGACATCAAGAAACTGGCCACCTGGTATGGCATTGTAAGCCAGCACCTACCCTACACCGAGGCTAGCGCCGAAGAGCCAGCCGCCGGTGAGCCCCTGAGCACGGGCGGCGTAATTGGCGAAACCGATGCGAACGACACCGCAGCCGGCAACCCCGAGGCTACGAAGTAGCGGCTAGCCCAACCGCCATTAAAAAGGCCGTTCCTGCTGGCAGGAACGGCCTTTCTGTTGCTTCACATGTTCCTGATTAGGCCGCCGCTTCGGGGGCCTTTTTCTCCTGCGCCAGCAAAGCCTCGGCCTGCTCGACCAGCTCTTTGCTGCCGATGAAGAGCGGGCAGCGCTCGTGGCAGGTCTGGGGCTCGATTTCGAGGGTGCGCTGCTGGCCGTTGGAGCTTTTGCCGCCGGCTTGCTCTACGATGAATGCTAGCGGGTTGCACTCGTACATGAGACGCAGCTTGCCGCCGGGCGTTTTGGCGGTGGCGGGGTAAATATAAATACCGCCCTTGAGCAGGTTGCGGTGAAAGTCGGCCACGAGCGAGCCAATGTAGCGAGCCGAGAATTTCTCGGTTTTGCACTGCTGCACGAAGGCCACCACGCCCGGCGAAAACGAGTCGGACGAGCCTTCGTTGATAGAATAAACGGTGCCGGTTTTGGGCGTCTGGATGTTGGGGTGCGAGAGGAAGAACTCGCCCAGGCTGGGCTCGTAGGTGAAGCCATTTACGCCATTGCCGGTGGTGTATACGAGCATGGTGCTGGAGCCGTAGATGACGTAGCCGGCCGCCACCTGGTGGGTGCCAGGCTGCAGGCAATCGGCGCTGCCACCTTCGCGGCCGGTGGGCGAGATGCGGCGGTAGATGCTGAAAATGGTGCCGATGCTCACGTTCACATCAATGTTGCTCGACCCGTCGAGCGGGTCAATGGCCACCACGTACTTGCCTTGGTTGTTGCCAGTCTGGATGATGTCGTCGTCTTCCTCCGAGATGATGGTGCACACCTCGCCACCGTTGCGCAGGGCCCGGATAAAGCGGATGTTGGCAATCACGTCGAGCTTCTGCTGGTCTTCGCCCTGCACGTTGCGGTTGCCGTAGGCACCGGCGATGTCGATGAGGCCCGAGCGGTTGATTTCGCGGTTCACGATTTTGGCAGCTAGCGCAATATCGCGCAGCAGCTGCGAAAGCTCCCCGGTAGCATACGGGAAGTCTTCCTGCTTGCGCATGATGAAGCGGTCGAGGGTAGTGCCGACTGGTAAAGCGAGTTTGTTATGGTCCATGTAAGCGAATAAGGGCGAGAATTGCCTACAAAGCTAGCCGGAGCGCGCCAAGCGGCCTAGCGAAAACTCCGCACTCGATTGCAGTGGCTGCTGAGGCCGTTTTTACGCCCTTTGGTGTACCTATTACGGCCGCAGCTAAGCGCCTACCCTAGCTGCGCCCTAGTTTTGGGCCTTATGAAAGACGAAGGAACAGGCTTGCAGGTCTACAAATTTGGCGGCGCCTCGGTGAAGGACGCGGCGGCGATTCTCAACCTCTGCCGCATCGTGCGCGACTTTGGCCCTAGTGGGCCACTGCTCATTGTAGTGTCGGCCATGGGCAAAACGACTAATGCGCTGGAGGAGATTTACGACCTGGCGTATCACGGGCGGGACTACTCGGCGCAATTGGCGGCGTTGAAAGCTTATCACGAGCAAGCAGGCAAAGAAATAGGTCAAGCCCTGCCTCATCCAGGCATTGACCCTAGCAAATCAGATGCTGGTTTAGCAAGCCTCTTTCAGGAACTCTCTTACAGATTAGCAAACTCATCACCTAGCAAAAGCTACGACGAAGGCTACGACCAAATAGTAAGTTTTGGCGAAGCACTTTCTTCAGAACTTGTTTATGGCGCCCTAGCAGGCAGTTTAGACTGTGAAGTGTATCACCGTTCGACACAAATTGCAACTGACAGTACTTGGCGCGAAGGAAAAGTAGATTGGCAAGAAACCGAGAAGAAGATTCGAGGAGAAATACAAGGATTGTTCTCTCCTAATGACGACGCACGAATTATTGTAACAGAAGGATTTGTAGGCCAAGTAAAAGACGACCACCGTACTACTACCCTCGGCCGCGAGGGCTCCGACTACTCGGCCGCCATCTTCGCTTACTGCCTGAATGCCGAAAGCGTCACCATCTGGAAGGACGTGCCGGGCCTGCTCAACGCCGACCCCAAGATTTTCCCCGATACGGTGCTGTACCCCGAAATCAGCTACCAGGAAACTATCGAAATGGCGTTTTACGGGGCCAGCGTCATTCACCCCAAGACGCTGAAGCCGCTGGCCGAGCGTCACATTCCGCTGCGGGTGAAGTCGTTTTTGGACCCTAGCGCGCCGGGCACGCTCATCCACGACTGTCAGCACCCGCCGCTGGTGCCGGCGTTTATTCGCAAGGCGGGGCAGTGCTTGCTATCGTTTGAGAGCAAGGATTTCGCCTTTATTTCGGAGGAAAACCTGGAAGTGATTTTTGGGGCCCTAGCCCAGGCGCGGCTTAAAATCAACGTGATGCAGAACTCCGCCATCAGCTTTTCGGTGGTAGTTGACTACAACGAAATGCGCGTGCAGCGGCTACTAGGGCTGCTGCAAGGCCAGTTTCGGGTGCAGTACAACAGCGAGTTGACGCTATTCACGATTAAGAACTACGACCAGGCTAGCGTAGACCGGCTTACCAGCGGGCGCGAATTACTGCTGGAGCAGCGCACGCGCAGCACGTTTCAGTTTTTGGTGAGGGAATAACAAGCGCGGCGCTTTTGGAGTAAGAGGGCCTGGCGGCAGTTCCCGCAGAGGGCGCCAAAGGTTGCGCAGATGGCGCAGAGCGTTCCCGGCACGGATTCACAATTTTTACTTCATAATTTTTAATTCAAGAAGATGCCCGTTCTCGTTGGCAAGCGCGCCCCTGCTTTTAAGGCCAAAGCCGTTATCGGCCAGCAGATTGAAGAAGAGTTTTCGCTCGACCGCTACCTCGGCAAGCGCTACGTGCTGCTGTTTTTTTATCCTTCCGATTTTTCGGGCCTCTGCCCTACCGAGCTGCTAGCTTTTCAGAAAGTATTGCCTGAGTTTGAAAAGCGGGGCGTGGCCGTGATTGGGTGCAGCACCGACTCTCACCAAGTGCACCAGGCCTGGCTGCGTACCCCGCTTGATGAGGGCGGCATCGTAGGCGTAACTTATCCGCTAGTGGCCGATGCTACCAAGACTATTTCGGCCAATTACGACGTGCTGGCCGGGCACTTCGACTACAACGAAACCGGCGAGATGGTCTTTATCGGCACACCGCAGGCTTACCGGGCGCTATTTTTAATTGACCGCGATGGCATTGTACGGCACCAGTTGGTGAACGACCGCTTTCTGGGCCGCCGCATTTCCGATGTGCTGCGCGTGGTCGATGCTCTGCGCCACTTCGAAGAGTTTGGTGAAACCTGCCCCGCCAACTGGGAGGCCGAGGAAGCCGACGACGTGGCCTAGCCACAAAAGCCGTAATTTTGGGGCCGCGCCCGGGCTTTTATTTCCGGGCGCGGCCTTTTTTGCGCTTTTTATATTCTTTAGGCTTAACGCTTTACGCCCTTCTGCTACGGCTGGTGGCACCCTTCAACCCGAAGGCCGCCGCCTGGGTAGCGGGCCGCGTGGGGCTGCTACCGCGGCTCGAGCAGGCCCTAGCGGCCGATGCCGCGCCGCGGCTGTGGGTGCACTGCGCCTCATTAGGCGAGTTTGAGCAAGGCCGCCCGCTCATTGAAGGCCTGCGGCGACAGTACCCGGGCCACAAAATTGTGCTCACGTTCTTTTCGCCTTCGGGCTATGAGGTACGCAAGAACTGGCCTGGGGCAGACTACGTTTTCTACCTTCCGCTCGACACGGCCGATAATGCCCGGCGCTTCGTGGCAGCGGTGCAGCCCCGGCTGGCGGTGTTCGTGAAGTACGAGTTCTGGTACTACTTCCTCAGCGAGCTGCGCAAGCAACATATTCCGGCGGTAGTGGTGGCGGCAATTTTCCGCCCTAGTCAGGTGTTTTTCAAGCCATGGGGCGGCTTCTTCCGCGAAATCCTGGGGCAACTCAGCCACATCTTCACCCAAAACGAAGCATCGGCCCAGCTGTTGCGCAGCCTGGGCCTGAAGCGGGTGACCGTAGCCGGCGACACCCGCTTCGATACCGTAGCGGCCACGGCGCTAGCCCCTGCCCGCGCGCTGCCCCTGGCCGAAGCCTTCGTGGCCGATGGCGCACCCGTGCTGGTGGCCGGCAGCACCTGGCCCGAAGACCTGCCCGCGCTAGCCCCCCTGCTGCGCAAGCACGCCCGCACCATGCGCTTTATCGTGGCCCCGCACGAGGTGAGTGAGGCGCATTTGCAGGAAGTGGAAGCCGCGCTGCCGGGCCTCACGGTGCGCTACTCGCAGGCCAGCCCGACTACCGTGGCCGAGGCCCGCCTGCTGCTTATCGACAACGTAGGTATGCTGAGCCAGCTCTACCGCTTCGGGCGCTTTGCCTACATCGGCGGCGCGTTTGGGGCGGGCCTGCACAACACGCTGGAGGCGGCGGCCTTTGGGCTGCCGGTGTTTTTTGGGCCACGCTACGAGCGCTTCCAGGAAGCTGCGGAACTGGTGCAGCTAGGGTGCGCCTTCTCGGTGCAATCGCCCCAGCAGCTTGAAGCGGCGTTCGACCGGCTGTATTACAATGAGGAAGCTCGTCTGAAAGTGCAGGATATGAGCCTCGACTACGTGCACACCCACGCGGGCGCTACGGGCCGCATTCTTTCACAGCTAACGGTGAGCAGTGAACAGTGAACAATGTTTTCCTTCCTGTTGGCTTGCTAGCTTTCCCTCAATTGCTCACTACTAACTGTTCACTATAGATGACCGGCATCGTCGTCAAATCTACCGGCTCGTGGTACGTGGTGCGCGACCGCGAAACCAGCTTGTTGCACCGCTGCCGGCTGCGGGGCAAGTTCAAGCACAAGGGCCTCAAGGTAAGTAACCCCCTAGCCGTGGGCGACGTGGTGGAGTTTGAAGTGCCCGAGCAGGCTGAGGGCGCGGGCGTGATTCACACCATCGTGCCGCGCCGCAATTACATCATCCGGCGCTCGGTGCACAAGAGCGAGCACGCGCACATCGTAGCCGCCAACCTCGACCAAGCATTGCTGGTCGTTACGCTGGTGTCGCCGGCCACCTCGTTTGGGTTTATCGACCGCTTTCTGGTCACGGCCGAGGCATATCACATTCCGGCCAAGCTGATTTTCAACAAGGCCGACCTCTACGACGAGGACACGCTCGATTATCAGCAGCAGATAGCCGGCATGTATGCCAGCCTGGGCTACCCGAGCGTACTGTGCTCAGCCGAAACCGGCGATAAGGTGGCTGAAGTGGCCGCGCTACTACCCAATAAAGTGTCGTTGCTTTCGGGCCACTCGGGCGTGGGCAAGAGCACCCTTATCAATGAGCTGGTGCCCGATTTGGACTTGAAAACGGCCGAAATCAGCGCGTTTTCCGACAAGGGCAAGCACACGACCACGTTTGCCGAAATGCTGGAAGTAGTACCCGGCACCTACCTCATCGACACGCCCGGCATCAAGGAGCTGGGGCTGGTAGACGTACCGCCGGCCGAGCTGGCGGGTTATTTCCCGGAGATGCGCGCGTTGCTCAATCAGTGCCGCTACCACAACTGCCAGCACGTGCACGAGCCCGGCTGCGCCGTGCGCGAGGCCGTAGACAAAGGAAAGCTGGCCGTGCCGCGCTACGAGAGCTACCTCAGCATGCTCGCCGACGAGGACAATCGGCACTAGGGCAGGCACAAATCTAATCTAGAGAGAACGTCATGCTGAACTTGTCGAAGCATCTCTATCGCATCGTTGGGTTATTGACCCTAGCGGCGTGGTAGAGATGCTTCGACAAGCTCAGCATGACGTCCTTTTTTGGTTGGTACGTGATTCTTAGTAGGTGAACACTTTTCCGCCAACCATTACTTCCTGCGTCTTCTCATCGAAGGTGGCTTTGAGGCCGGTGTGCGCGGCGGCTGTGGTCATAATATTGGCGATGGAGTGGCTGTAGCCGGCCTCTACAGGCGCGTGGGGCTGCTTGCGGCTGCGGATGCACTCCATCCAGTTGCGCACGTGGTTGGAGGTGAGCACGTCGCCGCCGGTATTGGCCGAGGCTACCACGGCCTCAGTCTGCGACAGGCTGAACTCGGGCAGCAGGTTGGGCTGCATGTGCATAGCCTCGGCGTGCTGCTTGGTGAGGCCACCAGTGGGCGATACGCGGTTAGTAATCAGGTTCAGCTCGCCACCGTTAGAGTAATAGATTTCGGCCGGGTGCTCGTCGCCATTGTGCATACGCGAGCCAAACGTGACCTGGAAGCCGCTGCTAAGGTCCTGGGCCGGGCCGTAGTCGAACACGGCCGTGAGGGTATCCCAGTTGCGGCGGCCGTCCTTCCACACGTAGATACCTCCGTTGGCCACCACGCTGCGCGGGTGGGCTAGCCCCGTAAACCAGTGCACAGTGTCAATCTGGTGGCTCATCCACTGCCCCGGCAGGCCCGACGAATAGGGCCAGAATAAACGGTACTCCAGGTACTTGCGCGGGTCGTAGGCCTCGGCGGGGCGGTTCATGAGGTAGCGCTTCCAGTCGATGTCGGCCTCGCGGAGCTGCGCCACCAGCTCGGGGCGGCGCCAGCGGCCGGGCTGGTTCACGTTCCAGGTCAGCTCGACCATCGTGATGGGCCCAAACTTGCCCGACTTGATGAACTGCTCGGCGGCCATGTAATTGGTGCCGCTGCGCCGCTGCGAGCCAATCTGCACAATCTGCTTCGAACCCTTGATGGCCTTGAGCGCGGCGCGGTTGTCGGTCATCGTTTCGGCAAAAGGCTTCTCCACGTAGGCGTCACAGCCAGCCTGCACGGCCTCAATGGCGTGCAGCGCGTGCTGAAAATCGGCGGTGCCGACGAACACGGCATCCACGCTTTTGCTGGCGTAGAGCTCGTCATTATTGCGGTAGGCGGCTATAGGGTGGCCTAGTTTTTCCTTCCACGCGGCGGCACCTTCTTCGCGGCGCTTGCTCCAGATATCGGACACGCCTACGATGTCGAAATTCAGCTCCTTGTAGTGCTGCAAAAAGCAGGGCATGTGCGAGTTGCGGTGGCGGTCGGAGAAGCCGACCACGCCCACCCGCACCCGGTCATTGGCGCCGAGGATGCGCTTGTAGCTGCTGGCCGACCACGTGATGCGCGGCAGCACCACGCCCGCGCTGGCTAAGGCCACTTGCTGAAGAAATTGACGACGCGGCTGCGACATGGCTAGGGTAGATTGGGTGGGATGTAGCACGGACTTTTAGTCCGCGTGCGGTTTTTGTCAATAAGTTAACTCGCGGACTAAAAGTCCGCGCTACTTCAGCTCTTTGAGCTTGATGCTGCGGAAGGACACGCGGTTGCCGTGGTCTTGCAGCAGCAGATGGCCGGCCTTGGCTTCGCCAAAGTTGGGCCAGATGTGGTACTTGCTTTGGGCCACCAGGTCGCGAAATTCCTTGGAGCCGCGCTCGTATTCGAGCACTTTGGCGCCGTTGAGGTAGTGCTCGATGTGGTTGTTGGGGTACACTACCACGCGGCCCACGTTCCACTCGCCGATGGGGTGCACGAAGCGCGGCGGCTTATTGGCCGTTTTCAGGTCATAGAGCGAGGCGAGCGTGCGGTCGCCGTCGCGGCCCAGCTTGGCGTCGGGGTGCAGCGCATCGTCGAGCACCTGGTACTCCAGGCCGATGGCCGAGCCCTCGGTTTTTTCGGCCAGGGTCACGAAGTACTTCACGCCGCTGTTGGCGCCCGGCGTCAGCTTAAACTCGAAAGACAAGTCGAAGGCGCTGTACTCGGCATTGGTCACGATGTCGCCGCCATTGGCCGCTTCCTTACCCGCCGAAGGCTGTACGGTCAGGGTACCATCGGTTATCTCCCAGCCCGCAGCCGGAAACGCCGGGCCCTTGGCGCTACGCCAACCGGCCGGGGTTTTGCCGTCGAATAACAGCTTCCAGCCGTGCTGCTTTTCGTAGGCATTCAGGTAGTTGGGCACAAAGTTGACCACGTAGATATCGGCCGGGAAAGCGCTGGGCTTCAGGTCGGTGGTCTTGATGCGGATATTTTTGAAGTACACCTTGTGGCCGGCCTGGGCGGCGTCGCTCACAGCGTGCACCTGCAAGCCAATGAAGCCGCTCGGGTCGATGGGGTCCACCACGTAGGCCACGGGCACGCCGTTGACCCAGGTTTTCATCTCGTTGCCGAGGCATTCTACTTTGAGGTGGTTGTACTGGCCTACCTTGAAAGCCGTTTTGGCCTGCGGGTGCAAATCCAAGGGATAGAGCCACTGGCGGCGGGCCTCGTCGTAGATGCCGCCCGACCAGCTCCGCGCCGAGGGGTCTACCTCCACCTGGCGGCCGTAGACCTTGCCTGGCTGCTCGGCCGAGTCGAAATGGCTGCGGGTTTGCACCCCCGAATTATTGCTAGGGTCATCAATCTTGACATCGAGTTCCAGCACGTAGTCGCCGTATTCCTTCTCCGTCACCAGGAAGGTATTGCCCGAATTGGCCACGGTAGTGCCCACAATGGCGCCATTTTCGACCTTATAGTCGGCGGTACCCCCTAGCCGCTTCCAGCCGGTGAGAGTTTTTCCGTCAAATAGGTTTTGCCAGGTTTCGGCGGCCGGCCGAGCGTGCCAGGACATGAGCAGCGGTGCGGCCGCGCAGGCCGTTAGTAACGCGGTTTTGCCAAGAAGATGCATGGGTGGGAAAAGAGAGAAGCCAGCGGGAGCGCTTGCGCCGCTAAAAGTAAGGGCCAGAAGCACTGCAAAAAACCGATGAGCTTTTTTGTCCTACACGCCCCCGAAGCAACCCCAGCTACCAACTGGTAGTATTTGGCCCGCACCTCTCCCACTCGCCCCATGCCTACCAAGCCACTGGCCACCATTGTAGCTCTCTTCTTTCCACTGCTGCTAGGCCGGCTGGCGGTAGCCCAGGCCCCGGCGCCGCTGCGGGTGGGCATCGCTGGCCTCACCCACACGCACGTGCACGGCATCCTGGGCCGGGCCAAGCGCGGCGATATCGTGATTGTGGGTATTGCCGAGCCCAACCGCGAGCTGGCCCAGCGCTACTTGCAGCAGTACGGCCTGCCTATGTCCTTGGTCTACAACTCGCTGGCCGAAATGCTGGCCAAAACCAAGCCCGAAGCCGTGACGGCCTTCGGCAGCATCTACCAGCACCTGGAAGTGGTGCAAACGTGCGCGCCTAAAGGCATTCACGTGATGGTGGAGAAGCCGCTGGCCGTGAACATGGACCATGCCCGCCAGATGCAGGCCCTGGCCCAGAAGCACCACATTCACCTGCTTACCAACTACGAAACCACCTGGTACGGCTCCAACCGCGAGGTGTATCAGCTGGTCCAGAACAAGGCCCTCGGCGATGTGCGCCGGATAGTGGCCCACGACGGCCACCAGGGCCCCAAGGAAATTGGCGTCAATAAGGAGTTTCTCGACTGGCTCACCGACCCCGTGCAGAATGGCGGCGGGGCCCTGCCCGACTTTGGCTGCTACGGCGCCGACCTCATGACCTGGCTTATGCACGGCGAGCGGCCCTTGTCGGTTACGGCCAGCGCTTTGCACATCAAGCCCGATGTGTACCCCAAAGTGGAGGACGACGTGACGATTTTGGTCAACTACCCCAAGGCCCAAGGCGTCATTCAGGCGTCGTGGAACTGGCCCTACGCCCGCAAAGACCTCGAAGTGTATGGCCAGACCGGCTCGGCCATTGCCCTCGACCGCGACCATGTGCGCGTGCGCCGCGCCGAAAAAGACCCTGCGAAAGACGAAACCGTGGCCGCGCCCCCGGCGCCCTACGATGAGCCCTTCGCCTACCTGGCGGCCGTGGTGCGCGGCACCGCGCCCGAAGACGTGCTTTCATCGCTGCCCACCAACATGCTGGTGGTGGAGATTCTCGACGCGGCCCGGCAGTCTATCAAAGAGGGCAAAACCGTGCAGCTACCGCGCTAGCCCCTCCTTACTCGCCGGGATAGCGCAGGCCAATTTCGGCCCGCACGGCGTCGAGCGTGCGCATCAGGTCAAGGCTGAAGGCGAGCGGCAGCAGCGGGCTTTCGGCTAGGCCCTGCGCCAGGCATTCTTGCACGTGGGCGGCCTCGTAGTGGTAGCCCAGGCCGGTTTTCGGGTACGGAATTACTTCTATTTCCTGCCCCGGACGGTGAATTTCCAGGCCGCTAGGGGCATGAAACCGACCCATAAGGTGCAGTTGGCCGGTGGCGCCATAAAGCACGCAATTGTTGTTGCTGGTGGCTGCTATCGTAGAAAACAAGCTGGCTGTGGCGCCACTGGCGTAGGCCAGCGCCATTGCACAATTCTGGTCGACGCCGGTAGGCGCGGGCGTAGCCACGGCGCGCACCGTGGCCGGCACACCAAGAAATAATTGACTGATAAACAGCGGATAAACTCCGATGTCGAGCAGCGAGCCACCGGCCAGCGCGGGGGCAAATAGCCGCGACTCGGGCTTAAAATCAGTGATGAAGCCGAAGTCGGCCGCCAGGTGCTTTACCTCACCGATAGTGCCGGCCTGCACCAGCTCCAACGCCTGCTTAATGGCCGGGAAGAAGCGCGTCCAGAACGCTTCCATCAGAAACACGCCGTTTTGCTGGGCTGCCTGCACCATTTCCTCAGCCTGGCGGACGTTCTGGGCGAAGGCTTTTTCGCAAAGCACGGGCAGGCCGCCGCGCAGGCACAACAGCGCGTGAGCGTGGTGCTCAGAGTGCGGCGTGGCAATGTACACGGCGTCGATATCGGGCACGGACAGCAATTCTTCATAGCTACCCACGGCATGGGCCGCGCCGTGCGCAGCGGCAAAATCCTGGGCCTTGGCCAGGCTGCGCGAGGCTACGGCGTGCAGACGCGCCTGTGGCACCAGGGCCAGGTCGGCGGCAAACTTGTGGGCGATGTTGCCCAGGCCCAGAATGGCCCAGTTGAAGGTGCGCATGCGCTAGCTGGCGAAGAGTGAATGGCGGCGCAAGGTACCAGCGGCCTGGCTGAACGCGGACCCGGGCAGCCCGCTTTTTTCGCCCTGGCTAGCCCCCCAAATAAGCCCGACAAGGCAGGCAGCGCGGCAACGGTAGCCCGGTGCCGCTCGTTTAGCCAGTCTACGCTTTTCTATTTTCCTTATCCACATCATGCACGAAGAACAAAACCTCAGTCGGCGCGCTGTGCTGGGCGGCCTGGGGGCCAGCCTCGCGGTAGCCGCCGTGGCGCCCCTCGAGGGCGTGGCCAGCCCGGCAGCGGCCACCCCGGCTGCCCTGGTCAATCCCGTTACGAAGTATCCTAAGCCGCCGTTTAAGGGCCAGTCGCAGCCGTTTCCGGGGCTAGCCAGCCAAATGGACCCGCGCCCCGACCACGGCGAAACCAGCTACAAGGGTTCGGGCCGCCTGGCCGGCCGCAAGGCCCTCATCACGGGCGGCGACTCGGGTATGGGCCGCGCGGCTGCCATCGCCTACGCCCGCGAAGGCGCCGACGTGGCCATCAACTACCTACCGGCTGAAGAGGCCGATGCCAAGGAAGTTATCGCGCTGATTAAGAAGGAAGGCCGCAAAGGCATCGCCATTCCCGGCGACCTGCGCGAGGAAGCTTTCTGTCAAAAGCTAGTGGCCGAGGCCGTACGCCAGCTTGGCGGGCTCGATATTGTGGTGAACAACGCCGGCCGGCAGCAGCAGCGCCAGTCCATCCTGGACCTTACCACCGAGGATTTCGACGCCACGATGAAAACCAACATCTACGCGCCGTTCTGGATTATTAAGGCTGCTCTGCCGCACCTGGCGCCCGGCTCGGCCATCATCGGCACTACCTCCGAGCAGGCCTATGACCCTAGTCCCAATCTCTACGACTACGCCCAGACCAAGGCTGCCACGATGAACTACGTGAAATCCCTGGCCAAGCAGCTGGCCCCTAAGGGCATTCGCGTCAACGGCGTGGCGCCCGGTCCCATCTGGACGCCCTTGCAGGTGGCGGGCGGCTCGACTCAGGAAAACCTCAAGGAGTTTGGAGGCAAAACGCCGATGGGCCGCCCCGGCCAGCCTGCCGAGCTGGCGTCTATCTACGTGCAGCTCGCTGCGGCCGATGCCAGCTACGCCACCGGGCAGGTCTATGGCTCGGCCGGCGGCGGCGGGCAGCCCTAGCGTTTTGAGTGAGCAGTTAGCAGTGAACAGTTCACTGCTAACACTAGGGGCGCAGCATGTACAGGTGCGGAATACCGTCTTCGAGGTAGCCTTCTACTTGCTGCACGAAGCCGAAGCTTTCGTAAAATGCCTGCAGGTATTGCTGCGCCCCAATCTTGATAGGCTGCGCCCCGAATCGCGCTTCGCACTCGGCCAGGGCCTGGGTGAGCAGCTGCCGGCCTAGCCCCGCGCGCCGGTAGCGGGGCGAAGTCACCACCCGCCCAATGCTCACTTGCGCATAGCTGCGCCCGGCTTCAAATAGCCGGGCGTAAGCGGCCAGCTCGCCGGTTGAGGTGTGCCCCAGCAGGTGGTAGGCCACTTGGTCTTGCCCGTCAATATCCTGAAACGGGCAGGTTTGCTCCACTACGAAAACTTCGCTGCGGAGCTGCAGCAGGGCGTAAAGCTCGGCCAGGGTAAGGGCCTCAAAGGGTTTGGTGGTCCAGGAAATCGTCATCGGCTGCGAAAATAAGCAGGTTGGCAGCGGCCCCACCAGCAACCCCCTGCGTCCTTCTGGGTTTAGGAGGCCATTGTCTCCCTCTTTTCACTTCTTTTAACCAAGTACCTTTTCATGACTATTGCTTTCCTGGGCCTGGGCAGCATGGGCGCCGCTATGGCCGCCAACCTGCTCAAGGCTGGCTTCCCGCTGACTGTTTACAACCGCACCGCCGAAAAAACCGAGCCGCTGCGCCAGCAAGGCGCTACCGTGGCCGCTAGCCCCGCTGAGGCCGTGCGTTCGGCCGATATCGTCTTCACGATGGTGACCGACGACAAGGCGCTCGAAGAGCTTACCACTGGCCCCGACGGTATCCTCACTACCCTACCCCAGGGTGCCATTCATGCCTCGTGCAGCACCGTGGCGCCCGACACCAACCGCCGCCTGGCCGAAGCACACCGCGCTCACGGCTCGTTCCTGGTGGCCTCGCCAGTGTTTGGCAAGCCCGATGTGGCGGCAGCCGGTAAGCTCTGGGTGGGCTCGTCGGGTCCGGCCGAGGCCCGCCAGCGCCTCAAGCCCGCGCAGGATGCCATCGGCCAGGGCACGCACGATTTTGGCGACGACCCCGGCGCGGCCAGCGTAGCCAAGCTCTGCGGCAATTTCCTGCTCGGCACCGTGATTGAGGGCCTAGCCGAAGCCCTGACCCTGGCCGAGAAGTGCGGCCTCGACCGCGTGGGCTTTTACGAGATGCTGACCAGCACGCTCTTCAACAACCCTATTTACAAGAGCTACGGCAAGCTCATTGCCGAGCAGCACTACCAACCGGTGGGCGCACCGCCGGCCATCATCCGCAAGGATATGAACCTTGTGGTGCAGGAGGCCTATAAGCAGGACATGCCCATGCCCTTCGCCAACATTGTGCGCGACCGCCTCACGGCTACCGTGGCCCTGGGCGAGCCCGACGTAGACTGGGCCAGCTTCGCCAAGCGCGTGTCGGAAGACGCGGGGATGTAAAAATGGTTACTTGATAAATGGTCAATGGTTAATGCCGTTCAGAACTGAAGAACGACATTAACCATTGACCATTTATCAAGTAACCATTAAGTACTATTTCGCGAGCGGCAGCACTACGGTATCAATCACGTGGGTCACCCCGTTTTTGGAGATTACGTCGGCGATTTGCACGGTTGCGGGGGCATCCTTGCCGTTGCCTACCATCACTTTACCGTCTTTAACCATCATGTGCAGCTTCTCGCCGTTCACGGTAGTCAGTTCCTGGCCGTCCTTGAGGTCGGCGGCCACGAGGCGGCCGGGAATGACGTGGTAGGTGAGCACGCCCTTAAGCTTGGCGGCGTTGGCGGGGTCTTGCAGGGCAGCCACTGCCGCTTTCGGCAGCTTGTCGAAGGCCGCGTTGGTGGGGGCGAATACGGTGAAGGGGCCAGGACCCTTCAGGGTTTCGACCAGGCCAGCCTGCTTGACAAGCGCTACCAGCGTGCTCACGCTTTTGGCACCCATCGCGTTGTCAACGATGTCTTTGTCGGCCGTCATGGCCACGCCATCTACCATTACGCCGCCGGGCTTGGCCATGCGTGCCGAGTCGCCGGCCATGGCGGCTACCGAGTCGGCGGGATTAGCGGTGCTGGCCTCGGTAGTGGTGGTGCTGGTTTCGGTGGTTTTGTCGCTGCCGCAGCTGGTCAGGCCTAGCGACAGGGCGAGCGCCGTAGCCAGGGGGAAGAAAATCTTCTTCATGAAAAAAGAGTAGAATTAAGGGTTTGGAAAAACATCCGGCTAGCCTTACGTAATAGCTAGGCCCGGCGGTTCGCTTAAACCCCGGCCCGCGGCGGGCTGTTTACCTTCGCAATGCCCAGCCAGCCTAAGCTGGGCCGTTTCCCACCCTTCACTTCAGGTTATTTTTCGATGAAAACCGCTGAAATCCACACGCCTAAGGGCGTTATGAAAGTCGAGTTCTACGAGCAGGACGCGCCCAATACTGTGAAGAACTTCACTGACCTGGCCAAGAAAGGCTTCTACGACGGCACCACCTTCCACCGCGTTATCCCGAATTTTGTGATTCAGGGCGGCGACCCCAACACCAAGCCCGGCGCCAAGGGCATGCCCGGCACCGGCGGCCCCGGCTACAAAATCGACTGCGAAACCAGCGGCGGCCATCAGTACCACGAGCGCGGCGCCCTCAGCATGGCGCACGCCGGCAAAAACACCGGCGGCTCGCAGTTTTTCATCGTGCACAGCCGCGACAATACCGCCCACCTCGACCGCGTGCACACGGTATTTGGCAAAGTGGTAGAAGGCCTGGACGTAATCGACCAGATTAAGCCCAATGACACGATTGAGAAAATCGTGGTGAAGGACGACGCCCAAGGCTAATACCTTAGTGCAAGTTCGTCTTTACACCTTAGCTGGACACTAAAAAAGGCCCTACCAATAATGGCAGGGCCTTTTTTAGTAATTGCATAATTAGCGTTCAGCCACCACCTAACGGCGACGGCGCGGCTTTTGCTCCTCGTCGTCATCGTCATCATCGCCGAAGCTGGGCATGGTGAACATCGACGACAGCAGGTCCTTGAACTGGGCGCCGGCCGTGAGCTTATTGCGCGAGATGAGCGAGTGCTCGGCTAGCCCGTGCAGCAGGAATTCCATAAGGAAATAGGTCGTTTCGACGTCCTCGTTGGGGTGCAGCTCTTTCACGATGTCGCGCAGGCCGGGCACTTTGTCGAGGGCGGCGCGGTAGTCGGCGGTGCTGGCATCGCTGAGGATGTCGAGCGTGTTGCCATTGCCAAACCACTCCTGCACCGTTTTGTAGGGGCTAGGGCGGTTTTTGAGCTTCTTCGACTTGTCAGGGTCAGGGAAGTAGTTGAGGAACAGCGTGCGGATGGCTTTGCCCATAAGCTTCTCGGCCACAATGCCCGCGCCTTCCTGCTCGCCTTCATACACCAGCTCTACCTTGCCGGTGATGGCGGGCACGGCCGAGATGAAGTCGGCCACGCGCACGTAAGTCGTGGTTTCACCGTTGATGAGCGCCCGGCGCTCGGCGCCGGCAATCACCTGCTCGTAGGCCGAGATGGTGAGGCGGGCCGACACGCCCGACTTGGCATCCACAAACTCGGAGCCGCGGGCCTCTACGGCCACCTGCTCCACGAGGTCGTGGGTTATCTCATTGGTTGTCACTAGGCCGCGCTGCTCTTCCTTGATGCGCGCCTCCTGCTTGGTGATGCGCTTGCCGATTTCAATCGACTTGGGGTAGTGCGTAATAATCTGCGCGTCGATGCGGTCCTTTAAGGGCGTCACGATGCTGCCACGGTTGGTATAGTCCTCGGGGTTGGCCGTGAACACAAACTGAATATCGAGCGGCAAACGCACCTTGAAACCGCGAATCTGAATGTCGCCTTCCTGCAAGATATTGAACAGTGATACCTGAATGCGCGCCTGCAAGTCGGGCAATTCGTTGATAACGAAAATGCCGCGATGTGCCCTGGGTATCAAGCCAAAGTGAATCACGCGCTCATCCGAGTACGGCAGCTTGAGCGTGGCGGCCTTGATGGGGTCGGCATCGCCGATGAGGTCGGCCACCGTCACATCGGGCGTGGCTAGCTTCTCGGTGTAGCGGGCATCGCGGCCCAGCCACTCGATGGGCGTGTCGTCGCCTTTCTCCTCAATGAGGTTTTTGGCGTAAATCGACAGCGGCTGCATGGGGTCGTCGTTCAGCTCCGAGCCCTTCACCACCGGCACGAAGGGGTCGAGCAGGTTGATGAGCAGGCGGGCTATACGGGTTTTGGCCTGGCCACGCAGGCCTAGTAGGTTGATGTGGTGCCCGGCCAGGATGGCGCGCTGCAGTTCGGGTATCACGGTTTCTTCGTAGCCGAAGATGCCCGGAAACACGTCTTCCTTGTTTTTGAGTTTAGCGATGAGGTTATCCCGCAGCTCTTGTTTTACGGTGCGGGGCTGGTAACCACTGGCGCGGAGTTGGCCCAGGGTGCGGATAGTTTCGTGCTGCATAAAGAAGAATTGGCGGAAGGGAGCTTCCGGCTTACTTAACTCCGAAACAGTAGCTGAGGTTCAGCCAATGGCCTGTGCACTCTTCCG
Organism: Hymenobacter sp. BT559; assembly: GCF_017571525.1. GTDB lineage: Bacteria > Bacteroidota > Bacteroidia > Cytophagales > Hymenobacteraceae > Hymenobacter > Hymenobacter ginsengisoli. The sequence goes on from NZ_JAGETY010000004.1 coordinate 78,976, forward strand.
GAGCAGCTGGTGGCCGGGGAGGGCAGCGATAGAACGAAAGTGCTATTTGATTTCGGGCGCGGCGTGTAGTACTTGCCGCCCTGGTTTTCATCTCCTTAAGCGGGCGTTGCCCTCCTCCCAACTATGAAAAAAACGCTACGCCTGCTGAGCTGGGCTGCCGGGCTGCTGGTGCTGGCGGCGGCCGGCTTTGCCGCCTATGTTAGCCTGCGCGGGGTGCCCCGGTACCCTGTGCCAACGGTGGGCCAGGTGCTGCCCAGCACTCCGGCCCGGCTGGCACACGGCGAGCAGCTGGCCACCATGATGTGCATGCACTGCCACCGCGACCCGGCTACCAATACGTTCAGCGGCCGGGCCTTACCCGAGGTTGGCACTGCCCTAGGCCAGCTGCACTCGGCCAATATCACCCAAGACCCGGTTTATGGGATAGGCAAGTGGACCGACGTGCAGCTGGTGGGCCTGCTGCGCACCGGTATCGGCGCCGATGGCCGCATGCGCCTGGTTATGCCGCACTTCGCCTACCTGAGCGATGAAGACGCGGCTAGCCTCGTGGCCTTCTTGCGCTCGGGCGATGCCCTGGTGCGTGCTACGCCCACCGCCCAGGGTCCGCAGCAGGTATCGTTTCTGGCCAAGGCGCTCACTAACACCGTTATGAAGCCGACGCCCCTGCTGGCGCACCCTGCCGATGCGCCGCCCGCCACCGACCCCGTAGCCCTGGGCCATTACCTGGTAGTAGCTCGCTACCAGTGCTACTACTGCCACTCCCGCGACTTTAGCACCATCAACCAAGCCCACCCCGAGCAGTCGGAGAACTACCTTGGCGGGGGCAATGCCATGCTGGGCGACAAGCTGGAGCCCCGCGTGAGCCGCAACCTAACCATGGACCCCGAAACCGGCCTGGGCGACTGGTCGGAGGCTCAGTTCAGTCGAGCCATTCAGGCTGGTATGTCGCCTCACGGCCCGCTCTATGAACCCATGCCTAAGTTTACTGCCCTCACCAACGAGGAAGCCCACGCCATTTGGGCTTATCTGCAAACGGTGCCGAAAATCAGAAACGCCACGCCTGAGGACGGCGCCCTGGCCGGCCGCTAGGGGCCGGGTGGCTTAACGCAGCTACGCTAGCCTATTCCCGATGAGTACAACGCACGAACCTGACAACCTATCCACCCCGACCAACCTCCTGCCCTACCTGGTGCCGGCCGCCGCGCCGCGCCAGCTGCGCTGGTATATGGGCGGGCTGCTACGGTTTCTGGCTACTGCGCCCGATACGGGCGGGTTGTTCAGCCTCTTTGAAGTGGAGATGCGCCAGGGGGCAGCGCCTCCCCGCCACCTGCACACCCACGAAGACGAAAGCTTCTACGTGCTGGCCGGCGAGCTGGAAGTCTGCGTCGGCGATGTTACGCATCAGTTGCGGCCGGGCGACTTCCTCTTCCTGCCTCGCCAGGTGCCGCACAACTTCCGCGTGCTGAGCGAGACCGCGCGGTTTCTGAATCAGCTGGCCCCCGCCGGCCTCGAGCGCCTGTTTCTGGAGCTGGGCACCCCCACCGAGCGGGCCGAGCTGCCGCCCCGGCCCACAGGCCCGCCTCCGGCCGAGTTTCTGGCTCGCGTGCAGGCGCTGCAATACCAGCTCGGCATCCGGCCGGCTTAGCAGCTTATCTACGAGCCGCTTACAACGACTTGCGCCGGTTCTTCTTGTAGTCTTCAAACACCAGATGGCCTAGCCCCTTCAGGCCCGAGTAGTAGGCCTTGCCCTGGTTTACCTCCGTGAACTCTTCCACGAACTTCTGCAAATACGGGTCGGAGGTAATCATGAACGTGGTAATCGGAATCTTGATGCGGCGGGCAGCGGCGGCCAGGTTCAGGGTCTTGTTCACCACCTTGCGGTCGAGGCCAAAGCTGTTTTTATAGTAGCCATTGCCCTCTTTCAGGCAGGTAGGCTTGCCGTCGGTAATCATGAAAATCTGCTTGTTGGGCGTTTTGCGCTTGCGCAGCAGGTCCATGGCCAGCTCGAGGCCGGCTACGGTGTTGGTGTGGTAGGGGCCGACTTGCAGATAAGGCAGGTCTTTCACCTCAATCTGCCAGGCGTCGTTGCCGAACACAATGACATCGAGCGTGTCTTTGGGGTATTTCTGCTTCACGAGCTCGGCTAGGGCCATCGCCACCTTTTTGGCAGGCGTGATGCGGTCTTCGCCGTAGAGTATCATCGAGTGCGAGATGTCAATCATCAGCACCGTGCTGGTCTGCGACTTATGCTCATTTTCGCGCACTTCGAGGTCGCCCTCGGTCAGCATAAAGCTGTCGCCGTCCATGCCGTGGTTGAGCTGGGCATTGCGGATGCTTTCCGACATCTGAATCTGCTCCAGCGAGTCACCGAAGCGGAATTCGCGCAGGTCGGTGCTCTGCTCGTCGCCCTGCCCGGTGTGGGGCGTGCGGTGGTTGCCGGTATTGCCGCGCTTGAGTTTGCCAAAGATTTCCTCCAGCGCTGACTTACGGATTTTTTGCTCGGTCTTGGGCGTGATTTTCAGCTCGCCCCGCTCCTGCTCGTTCTCATCGATGTAGCCCTTCTTCTTGAGGTCATCAATAAAATTGCCCATGCCGTAGTCGTTGTCGGTGAGCCCATACTGCTTGTCAAGCTCATTGAGCCACTGCAGGGACTCGCCCACATCACCGCTGGTGATGGTTATCAACTGCATAAACAGCTTGAACAGTTGCTCAAACCCCTTATCACCCGCGTTTTCATCAGGCACAAAATCACGAAAGCGAACACCAATAGCCATATAATCTACGTAACGGTAGTAAGGCAAAAACAACACGCGCCTCTGCAATGTTCACTCGCTTATGAAAGCCGTTTGGAACAATACCGTCGTGGCTGAGAGCGACGACACCGTGGTGGTGGAAAATAATCATTATTTCCCCGCCGATTCGCTCAAAAAAGAGTTTTTTGAGGACAGCATTGCCCACACGTCCTGCCCCTGGAAGGGACGCGCCAGCTATTATTCGCTGCGCGTGAATGGCGAGCTCAACAAGGATGCCGCCTGGTTTTACCCCGAAACCAGCCCCGCCGCCCAGAATATCCAGGGCCGCGTAGCGTTCTGGAAGGGTGTAAAGATTGAAAAATAGCTATTGCCAATCGTCAGAAGTCGAAACAGTTACCAGCTGAAAAAGAAAGCATCTGCTTGCGGCCGAACGGTTAGGCTCCAGCGTAAGCAGATGCTTTCTTTTTCAGCAAACCGGCGTGCTTATTTTTTCTCCGGGCGCTGCGGCACGATAACCACCTTGCCCGTAGTGTGGTGCGACTCTATCTGCTCGAAAGCCTTCTTCACGTCATCGAGTGCAAAGGTGGCGGCGATGGGCACCGTCAGCTTGCCCGCATCGGCTAGCTCGCGCAGGTGGTCGAGGTCGGCCACGCTGGGCTGGGCCATCACGTGCTGAAAGCGCACGCTAGCCGGTAGGCTCAGGCTTTTGCCATCGTTGAGCACGGAGATGAGCCGGCCATTGGGTTTGAGCGTGGCCAGGCTTTGGGCGAGCGTGTCGCCGCTGATAGCATCGAAAAGCAGGTCTACGCCTTCGGGAGCGAGTTTTTTCACCGTATCGGCCACCGGACCGGCTTTATAGTCGATGGTTTCATCGGCCCCAAGCTTGGTCATGTAGTCGGCATTTTCGGCGCTGGCCACGGCCAATACCCTAGCGCCGGCATCCTTCGCCAGCTGAATGGCCGCGCTGCCCACGCCACCCGACGCCCCTAGTATCAGCACGGTTTCGCCGGCCTTCAGCTGCCCGGCCTTGATAACCGACTGATACGCGGTTAGGCCCACCAGCGGCAGGCCGCCGGCTTCGACCCAGCTCAGCTTTTCGGGGCTTTTAGTCAAATACTGTTCGGGCACTACAATGCGCTCGGCAAAGGTGCCGTGCTGGGCCACCGGCTGGCGCACGTAGCCATACACTTCGGTGCCCACGGGCAGGCGCGTGGCCTCGGGGCCGCACTTTTCGACGATGCCGCACACGTCCCAGCCCGGCACGGTAGGGAAAGCGCTCGGCACCACCGGGGCAAACTTACCCTCGCGCACTATCGCATCGACGGGGTTGATGCCGGCCGCTTGTACCAGCACCTGCACGTCGGCCGCGCCGAGCTCGGGCAGGTCGAGCGGGCCAACCTGTAGTTTATCGATGCCGCCAAACTCGGTGTAGTAGGCAGCCTTGGTTTGTTGAGCCATGAGGAAAAGAAAAATGAGTATGAGGTACTGATAACTCTTTTTTCGGTCAATAGTTGGGCGCAAAAAAGCCCCGGTTGCGCAAGGCAGCCGGGGCTTCTCAATCTTAAAGGGCCAAGGCAGGGCCTAGCTAATCCACTTGAACTTGTATTCGAGCTTAGGCACGGCCATGCGCTCGCTCACGCGGCGCAGGCGGGCGGGCAGGTTCATCACGTAGTCCTGGGCCTTCTGGGCAGCGGGCGTGAGGCCGGTGCGGTCGGCTATCTTCCACTCGTCGAGCAGCGAGTCGAGGATATCGGTGTAGTCGTTGCTGGTATAGACGCCAATACGCTGGGCAGCATCGGTAAAGTGGCCGAAGGTTTTGCCCATATCCACCCCTAGCTCGCGCATGTAGTGGGCCGGCATCACGATTTTTTTGCGCATCATGTCCTCAAAAGCCAGCATCATCTCGCTAGGGTCGAGGTCAAAAATCTTGCTTACGAATGTTTTGTAGGCCTTGGCGTGGCGGTTCTCGTCGCCGGCAATCATGCCGCAGATTTTCGAGAGCTGGTCGTCGCCGGCGGTGCGGGCCAGCTGGCCCACGCGGCGGTGCGACACGTTGGTAGCCATTTCCTGGTAGCTCGTGTACACGAAAGCGCGGTACGGGTCATTGGCCGTGCCCAGGTCGAAGCCGTCGTTGATGAGGTGCTGGGTCGAGTACTCAAACTCGCGCATGTTCACGCGGCCGCTGAGGTAGAGGTAGCGGTTGAGCAGGTCGCCGTGGCGGTTTTCTTCGGCCGTCCAGCCCCGAATCCACTGCGCCCAGCCGTTGTCGCGGTCGCGCTTAAGGTTATCGAGCTCGTGAAACCAGGCCTCGTAGTTAGGCAGGGCTTCTTCGGTAATAGTATCGCCGATAAGCACGGCCAGCAGGTCGTAGCTCAGGCCTTCGGCCTTTTGGCGCAACTCTTTTACCTCGTCGAAGAAGGTATCGCGGCGGGAGTCGGGCAGGTAGTCGGCTGGCTGCCAGCTGTTTTCAACCGGCTTGAGAAATTCGTAAATGTTTTCTTTAATAAAGCCTTCGAGCTGTTCCAATACTTCGCCACGCGAAATCAGCACGTCATCAGGGAGCATCATAGGAAGGGGGCACCGCACATGAGCGCGCAGTGTAATGAACACGCGAAGGTCCGATTTTAGTTGGATTTCAGGGGTACAACATTAAGGCATTTCTAAACTAAGGGCGCAGTCGCTAGGGGGCATTTTTACCGGAATACTGCTACTCGGCTTTTTCTCAGTCACTAAGGAATTTTGCTTGCATTATGCCCCGCGCAAAAAAAGTAGTTGGCGCTAGCCTGCTCTGGCCCGGCCGCTCGCTGGTTTACCTCAGGCAACAGGCTTTGGCGCAGCTTCCACTGGTCACGAGGCTACTTTAAACGCCCTGCCACTACAGTTTCTCAGCCACCACCAAGCGGGCGCAGCCGGGCCACAGCCGCTGCTGCCGCACCGCGCCAAACCCTGCCTCGCGCAAGGCCGCCAGCACTGCTGGCCACCGCACCCCGAGGCAGGCATAGCGCGGCAGGGCGGCGTGGCCCGCAGCCTCGGGGCACACGTGGCGCAGCGTAGCCGGCAGCAGCCGCAAATACGTGAGCATGGCCGCCCGCACCCAGGGCTGGGCGGGCAGGTCAAACTCCAGCAGGGCTAGCTGGCCGCCGGGGCGCAGCAGGCGAGCAGCCTCGGCGGCCAGGGCCGGGTAGGCGGCCGGGGCCAGCGTTTTCAGGCCGAAGGCGCAGGTGACCGCGGCCGCCGCACCCGAGGGCATGCCGGTGGCCAAGGCATCGGCCTGCAGCGGCGTGAGGCCGGGCGCGGCCCGCCGGGCGGCGCGGGCCAGCATAGACGCCGAAAAATCGACGGCAGTGAGCGCCAGCCGCGACCCTAGCCGCTGGTGCAGCGGCGCCCACAGCTCGGCCCCGCCGGCCATCAGGTCGACCACCGCCACGGGGCCGGCGGTGGGCCAGCGCAACGCACCCACCAGGCTGCGCCGCCAGCGCCCCAGCTGCCCGCCCGACAGCCATTCGGCCGCGCCGTAGGTGCCGGCCAGCTCATCAAATAAGGCCCGCACGCGGGCGGGGCGGTAGCAAGCGGCTACCGGGAGTGCGGATTGCAGCAGCTCAGTCATGGCGAGTTGAGGGTTGGCTTTCGGCTTCAGCTTTGAGGGTGGCCAGCACGCGCTGGTGCATGGCATCAAGCAGGTAATCAGACCAGAGCTGCCAATAGGGCCGCGGCCCAATGCGGTGCCGATACACCGTGCGGGCTTCGAGCAGGGTGCGCCCGCCCGGCAGCGGCCGCAGCCGAAACGTGCCGCTATCGACTTGAAAATACCCGTGCAGGTGCGGCGCGTGCACCTGCGGATATGGACTTAGCTCGTGCATCGGGGCGGGCATATCGGCCGGGGGCACGGCGAAGGTGAGCTGCCGCCCCGGCTGCCAGGCCAGCACTGGCAAGTGCGCCAGCCCCTGCGAGTAGCGGCACACCAGCGTGCGGCGGCCGGTAGCCGGGTCAAGGCCAAGGGCCGTGCTGCGCGGGTACACCACGCCCGCCCGAAACCACCCTGTGGCGGCCGGGTACTGCACCGGCCGCGTGAGCACCGCCCACACCCGGGCGGGCGGCGCGTTTACTTCGAGCTGCGTGGTTACGAGCCGGGGCACCACCGGCGCGGGATGGCTAGCCTCGTAGTGCTGCGCGGCCGGGTAAAGCACCAGCACCGTCATGAATAGGGGCAGCGGGCGCGGCCGGCCGGTGGCTTGCACCATCAGTGTGCCTAGCGCCGCCCCTAGCAGCGCCATCACGATGGCAATGGGCAAGGCCATCGCAAGGCAGATAAAGCCTTCCAACTGTAAACTCAGCAAGCATACCAGCGAGAAGCCAACCCCTAGCACTCCCACCACGGCCTGCGTAATCGACCAGGTGATGCCCGCGGCGCTGGGCCGCGCCCATTCGTGCAGCAGCACGGCTAAAAAGGCGCTAATGGCCGGCGACAAACAAAACACCACGCCGCCGTAGCTGCCGTAGCCTTCGATGGAAAACGCCATCAGGGCAGCCCCTAGCAGGCCGGTAGCCACAATGGCCACCACGGCGCACCACCACGGCGAGTCGCGCCAGCATGCTTGGGCCGTAGTGGTTGGGCGCACCGATTCCGGCCCCGCCTCGGAGGCGGGTTTATAGGGAGGTTCCATACGTGAAAAGGGTAAGTGAGAGGCTACAAAAACAGCTTCAGGAACTTGTCCAGAAACCAGTTGCGCTCGGCCTTCATGAGGCGTGTGAGCAGCTTGTCGGACGTATCGGCCAGCTGCTGGATGTCGGCGAGCGCGGTGTGGAAGGCATGGTAGTCGGGGTCGGCGTCGTTGCCGGGCAGCTGGGCCAGCTGGTCGAGGGTGCGCTTCATCTGGTCGAGCTCGCGGCGCTTGCGCGAGGCAATGATGCACTGCGTCACGCGCAGCATGTCTTTCTCGGCCACGAAATACTCGCGGCGCTCGCCGGGGCGCAATTCTTTGTAAATCAAGCCCCAGTCAATCAGCTCGCGCACGGTCTGGCTGGCATTGCCCCGCGAGATGCTAAGCTGCTCCATGATGTCCTCGGTGCTCAGTGCCTGAGGCGACACCAGCAACAGCGCGTGCGTCTGAGCCAGCGTCTTGCTCACGCCCCAACTCGAACCCGACACCCCCCAGAGGTTGATAAACTGCGCTTTGGCTTCGGCGAGGGAGAGGGCGGGCGTGGGTTGGTCGGGAGACATTAGATGATAGAGCTGACCAATTTAAAAACAACAGCGAATAAACAGCCAGCGGCAACAGGAAAGGCAATATGGTGAACAATAGTTTGTGCCGCAGGTCCAGTTTCGTCACCCATAGCGACATACTACTGCCCAGCAACAGCGGCAAGGCGAAAATCAGAAAATACGGGTTGCAGCATAGCATGCCACCTACAAAGGCCAAGCTAATTCTGCCACTAGGCCAGTCGTTTTGGTTCGTTGTGGTCATAGATAGGCTGTATTTGTGTTTTTCTCAGCAGCTCCCCCACCGCTGCCTCGCACCGCTCATACTCAAACTGAAACCCAGCTGCCAGTAGCTGCTCGGGATACACCTTGCGGCTTTTTAAAATCAGCTCGGTTTCGGTGCGCAGCGCAAAGGCGCCTATTTCGAGCAGCCAGCGCGGCTGGGGCAGCCGCAGTAGCGGGCGCAGCTCGCGGGCTAGCAAGGCGTTAAATTCTCCATTTCGCAGCGGGTGCGGAGCGCAGAGATTTACGGGCCCGCTCAGGCTGTCGGCCTGCGCCAGAAACGCTACCGCCCGGCAAAAATCCTGGATATGCAGCCAGCTAATCCACTGCTGGCCCGTGCCTTGCGGCGAGCACAGGCCTAACCGCGCCAGGCGCGCCATCACTGGAAAAGCGCCGCCATCGCGCCCTAGCACGATGGCCGTGCGCAGGGCCACCTTCGTGGCGGGCGCCGGGCTGGCCGCGAAGGCCGCCTCCCAGGCTAGCCCCACCTCCTCCGAAAATGAGGTGCCGGGCGTGGCACTGACTTCGGTGTTAGCGGGGGCGGCACCTTGTGTATCGGGACAAATGGTGGCCGTCGAGGCATTCAGCCACACCCGGGGCGGCCGCGCGCACGCGGCTACGGCGGCGCCCAGCACCCGCGTGCTTTCAGTGCGGCTAGCTAGGATGGCGCGGCGGTTGGCCGCGGTGTAGCGGCAATCGACCGAGCGGCCGGCCAGGTTCACCAGCAGGTCGGCGCCTTCCAGCTCCTGCACCCAGGGGCCAGGCGTGCGAGCATTCCAACGCACGTCGCCTGGGCCAGTACGGCTAATGCTTACTATTTGATACCCAAGCCCCCGGAAATGCGCGACCAGGTGGCGACCCAGAAAGCCATTGCCACCGATAAGGACGAGTTTGAGCTGGGTCATGGCTGAGTGCGGGGCTAGTGAACCGGCGGGGTGCCGGAGCTAGTGCCTTTGACGAGGCAAATGTATCACAAATTTCAATAATTATTGAAACTTGTGATACATTTTCCCGCTTCAGCCTTTCGAAAAGGCGTAGCACGCTAATTTACAACGCCATAAAATTGCTTGCGCACGCGCCGTAAAGTTTCTTCGGCTGCGGCAGCATCGGGTGCGACGGGCAGGGTCGAACTGGCAAAGGCGGCCTCAACCCGGACTACCAGCTGCTCGGCCTCGGCAATGAGCTCGGCATAGTGAAACTCGCCCCGGCGGATTTGCAGCAGAAACTCGCGGTTGGGCCGGCGCACCTGGATTTCGCCGGTCAGGGCAATTTCCTCGGCCATTTGCAGCAGCCGGAACACATGCAGCATGTTTTTGGCGTCATAGTTTTTGCCGTGCTGCACGGTGGTTGAGTAGCGCTCCTTATTGCGTTTGGCCACCCAGTCCCAGTACTCGCGAAAGGCGCGGCAATACACGCTGTAGCCGTTGCGATTGAACGACAGATACGCCACCGGCACCTCCCCTTTCGGCACGGCCGAGAGCTGCACATCCTGCGAAAGCTCGGGGTCGCGCACCAGGCCGCGGTAGCCCAGCGGGCGTGCCGGGCTAGGGTCTATAAACAGGGCGTAGAGGTCGGTAAGGTGCGGCACATTGGCCAGGCCGCACTGGGCTTGGTCCAGGCTTTGGCGGGCTAGCCAGGTGGCCACGGGCTGGGCGCCGGCGCCCACCGTCACGTAGCAAAAGTCGAGCACCGACTTGCGGGCCGGCGGCTCGGGGTAGTTGATTTTCTTGTTGAGCCCCTGCGCCTTGCGAATCTGGGCCACCGCATATTCGGCGAAGCTGGGGCGGCAGAGCTGGGATAGGAAATCGGCCGCTTGGAACTGGTCGAACAGGGGGTGTTTGTAGAGAATGCAGTCGGCCGGCGTGCCGAGTAATTCGAGCACGGTGGGGTTGTTTTTCAGCAATAACTCGACGAAGCGGCGCAGCTCGTAGAACACCTCGTCGTTGGTGTCGTTGGCAATTTGCGGCACGTAAGTGAGCCCGAAGAACTGGTCTTCCGGCAGCACGAATACCCCTTTCAAATCGGTATCGGAATGCGGCAGGCTGGTGCCGTAGGCGCGGCTGCCACTCACGGCTTCGAAGAGTATCAGGTTGTGCTGGCGCAGGTCGGCAATAGTCATAAGGGGCGGGAATGGCACCGCGAAAGTGCTACAGAATTTCTCCAAAGCCCAGCGCTTGCTTTGCGGCTGCATTGCCCATAGGCTGCTACCGGACTGGGGAGCCCGCTAGTTGGAATGCTGTTTTTATGCTTCGTTTTTCTTCGCTACCGCTAGTAGTGGCGCTCAGCCTGCCGGCCGCCGTGCGCGCCCAAAGTATTACCATCGTCCTGCGCGACTCAACCAGCCGCCAGCCGCTCATCGGGGCTAGCGTGGGGGTGCCGGGCACCGGCGTAGGCGGCACCACCGATGCGCGCGGCCTCGTGCAGCTAGCCCCCGCGCCCGCCGTGGGCACCCGCCTGCGAGCGGAGGCGCTGGGCTACAGGGCCCGCCTGTTTGCGGCGCCGGCGCCGGGTGCCGCGCCGCTTACCGTACTGCTGGCCCCGAGTGCAGCGGCCATTGAGGAAGTGGTGGTGATGGCCACCCGCACCAACTCGCGCATCGAGGACCAGCCCGAGCGCATTGAGGTGCTGGGCCAGGAAGAAGTGGAGGAAGAGGGCGGCATCAAGCCGGGCAATATAGCCAGCCTGCTCGGCGACATCGCGGGCACCCAGATTCAGCCTACCTCCCCTACTACGGGCAATGCAGATTTGCGCATTCAGGGCTTGCAGGGGCAGTATTCGCAGATTTTGCGCGACGGGCTGCCCCTGTACGGCGGCTTTGCGGGCAGCTTCGGCATCCTGGCCGTGCCGCCGCTCGACCTGCGCCAGCTTGAGCTGCTGAAGGGCTCGAACTCTACGCTCTACGGCGGCGGGGCCATCGCGGGGCTAGTGAACCTGGTGAGCAAAACGCCCACGCTGGGCACGCCGCAGTTTACGGCCACCCTCAACCAAACCACGCTCCGCGAAACCAACCTCAACGGCTTTGCCGCGCAGCGCGGGCAGCGGCTGGGCTACTCGCTGTTTGTGGGCCTCACCCGGCAGCAGGATGTGGACGTGGATGGCGACGGCTTCGTGGATGTGCCGCGCGTGCGCAGCCTCAACGTGCACCCGCGGCTGTTTTTCTACCCTACTACCCATAGCCAGCTGGCCGTGGGCTACACCGGCACCTTCGAGAGCCGGCGTGGCGGCCACCAAAGCACCCTGCGCGACGAGGCCGAGGTGCTGGGCGGCGCCACGTATTTCGTCAACAACGCGAGCCAGCGCCACACCTTCGACGCCGTGTATACCAACGACAGCGTGGGCACCGGCCGCCTCACGCTGAAGGGAGCCCTGACCAGCTTCGGGCGCGATGTGCTGACGAATACCGTGGCATTTAAGGCGTATCAAACAACGTATTACACCGAAGCCAGCTACCTGTACGAGGCCGGACGCGGCAATACGCTGGTGGGCGGGGTGAACATCAACGGGGAGCAATTGCGCAACGCCGACGGCCGCGCCACGCCGCTGCTCAGCCCCTACACCTACCACACGCTAGGGGCCTTTGTGCAGGATAACTGGATGCCCTCGCCGCGCTTCAACCTCCAGGCCGGCCTGCGCTACGACCACCACAACCAGTACGGCGGCTTTGTGCTGCCGCGCCTCTCGGCGCTCTATAAGCTCACCGACGCGCTCACGGCCCGCCTCAACGGCGGCCTGGGCTACCGTGTGCCGGTGCCGTATGTGAACAGCCTCGACGAGCGCGACTACCCGCAGGTGCAGCCTTTGCGCGGCCTGGTGGCCGAAACCTCGCAGGGCCTGAATGGCGACCTTAATTACCAGCACACCTTCGCCAACTTTGGCGATGAAGGCGAGCCGCTGATTCTTAACATCAACCAATCATTTTTCTACACGCGGCTTTCAACCCCGCTCATTTTACCCGATGGCGGCATCGTGGGCGGCCCCGGCTCGGGCACTTACCAGCCGGGCAGCAGCCCACTCACCTGGCAAAATGCCAGCGGGCCGGTCATGACCAAGGGCCTCGAAACCTACGTGCGCCTGCGCGCCGACGAAACCGAGCTGTATCTGGGCTACGTCTTCACCGACGCCCGGCGCCAATACGACCCCGCTAACCCGCACGTGGAGCTGGCCGCCCGCCACAAGTTTGCGGCCGTGGCCCTGGCCGAAATGACCGAACACTTTAGTGTCGGCCTTGAGGCCAGCTACACCGGCCAGCAGTACCTCAGTGATGGCACCACTACCCCCGGCTACCCCATTATGGCGGCGCTGCTGCGCTACCGCACGGGCCCGTATACGCTGGTGCTCAATGCCGAAAATATTTTCGACTACCGCCAAACGCGCCGTGAGCGCGTGGTGCTGCCCGTGGGAGGCAGCTACGCTAGCCCCCTCTTCCGCGAGCTGTGGGCGCCGGTCGAGGGCCGGGTGGTGAATTTGTCGGTAAACTGGAAATTTGAGCGATAACAGGACGTGGGCCCCCTTAAGCGGCAACCACCTGATGGTGAAGCGCAAGGCTGTACCTGCTTGCTGAAGCTGCGCTAATTAAGCTGAAACGACCGCCGGAATGCCAGCGGCGAGAGGTTCGTCTTGGTTTTGAAAAACCGGCTGAAGGACTGCGAGTGCTCGAAGCCAAGCGCGTAGGCTACTTCGCTCACCGACAGGCTAGTGGAGGCCAACTGCTCTTTCGCCAGCTCGATGAGCTTGTCGTGGATGTGCTGCTGGGCGCTTTGCCCGGTAAGCGTGCGTAGCATATCGCTCAGGTAGCTGGGCGACACGTGCAGGCACTGCGCCAGGTACTGCACCGTCGGAATACCCTGCTCGGGCAGGCGCTCGGGGCTAAAGCACGCGGCTAGGGTGCTTTCCAGGCGCTGCAGCAGGTCGCTGTGCACGGCTTTGCGCGTCAGAAATTGGCGCTTATAAAAGCGGTTCGCATAGGTCAGCAGCAAGTCGAGCTGGGCAATCACCACATCTTGGCTGAACTCGTCGAGGCGGCTGGCCAGCTCCGCTTCCATGGTTCTGAACAGCGCCAGCAGCACCTCGCGCTCCGGCTCCGACACGTGTAGCGCCTCATTGGCCGAGTAAGTAAAGAAGCCGTACTCACGGATTTTCTGGGCCAGAGGGTAGCTCGCCAGAAAGTCGGGGTGAATAAGCAGGGTCACGTGGGCGCACACTTCGTCCGCCTCGTGTTCGGGTGTGCCGCCCAAGAGCTGGCCGGGGGCGGCAAACAGCAGGCCACCGGCCTCAAAATCATAATGCCCCTGGCCGTACCGGAGCTTGTGGTTCTGCCTGGGCCAAAAGGATATCTTATAAAAGCTCAGCACGTGGGGCTGATGTGGGCCGCTGCCGCGCTCAGGCGGCCGGGCATTACGCACCAGGCTAATAAGCGGGTGCAGGGGCGCCGGCAGGCCTAGTGCCCGGTGTGCCTCCGAAAGGGAGGTAAACCGCTGCGGCGCGTTATCGTGCTTTTTCATGGCTTAAAAGGCTGTGCAACTAGGCTGTTCTTGCTTTTACTTATACTCGCAAGAACAGCATAGTTGCTGTCTAGGCTAGCTGGCTTGGCCTTGGGCAGCATTAGAAACGGCGGCCCAGGCCTCCCAGGTGGCTAGTCGCTCGGCATAAACCGCCCGCACCTGGGGCAGGTTGTGGCTGCCCAGAAACAGCCGCAGCGGCGGCTGCTCGGCATCTACGACGGCGAAGAGGGCCGCCGGGGTGGCGGCGGGGTCGCCTTTTTCCAGGCTGCGCAAGCTCCCGAAGAAGTGATTCTTAAAATCGGCGTACGCCTCCAGGCCAGCCGCAAAGCGCAATGACTCCGGGCTGCCGAACTCGGTAGCGTAGGCGCCGGGCTCAATGATGGTAACCTTAATGCCAAACGGAGCTACCTCAACGGCCAGGCTTTCGTGAATCGCTTCGAAAGCCCATTTGGAGGAAGCATAAAACCCGATAACCGGCAGCGCAACGTGGCCCAGCGTGCTCGAAACCCCTAGAATGTGGCCGTGGCCTTGCGCCCGTAGCAGCGGCAGCGCCGCTTGCAGCACCGAAACGGTGCCAAGCACATTGGTTTCGTACAGCGCCCGAAGCTCTTCCAGGCTGGCCTCCTCAATAGTACCGACCAGGGAGTAGCCAGCATTGTTGAGCACGATATCGAGCCGGCCGAAGTGCGCGTGGGCCTGCGCTATGGCCGTTTTTACCTGCTCGGGCTGGGTTACGTCCAGCGCCAGGGGCAGCACGCTAGCCCCGTATTTTTCGGCTAAATCGGCAATACTAGCTAGCTGGCGCGCCGTGGCGGCCACTTTATCGCCCCGTTGCAAGGCGGCCTCGGCCCAGACGCGGCCAAAGCCGCGGGAAGCGCCTGTGATAAACCAGATTTTGGGGCTAGCGCCCCCGGCGGTGAGTGGTTGCGGTGTCATGCGTTGTGAATGCGTTAATGAACACGGCAAAGGTCCCGCTAGGCTGCAGGCCACTCCGTAGCCGGATTGCGGAAGTTTGTAGCTGAATCGCGGCTGGCAAGTAGCCTGGACTTTGCAGTCCGGGCGCGAGCAAAGCGAGCAGTAGCGGCAGAACGACCTAGCGCGAGATGCTCGCGCCCGGACTACAAAGTCCAGGCTACTTGCTCGCGCAACACTGCATCCAGTGCTTCCACTAGGCCCGCTGGGCGAACTATGGGCAGCCTCTCGCGGGCCACTTGCCCAGCCGCGTACTCGGCCCCTAGAAACTCAACCAGGGCCACCGGCCGGGCAGCCGTCGTCTTCTCATTGGAATAAGCTTTTTGCGCCAGCAGCTCATCCACAACCCCTTGCAGCTCAGCTGGCAGCAACGTCCGCAACGGCGCAAACTCCATTGGGGGCAACGCATGCTGTTCGCGTATCCAGCGGGCGGCCAGGGCCGAGCGCAGGGCATAAAACAGCCGCTTCAGGCGCACCTCCTCGCCTGTCAGTTCTTCTTCTACGCCGCGCCGCAGCTGGCCCAGGAGTGATGCAGGCTGGCTTTCAGGTTGAAGGCCAGCGGCAACAGCGGGGCTAGCTGGCCGCGAAAGCCTTGAGCCTCGTGGTAGACGATGGGCGACTGCAGCCACTCGAACAGCGCGGCGTTGGAGCCGCGCAGCAGGCGCAGGGTTTTGCGCAGCTCCCAGCCGGCCAGGTCGAGCTCATCATCGACGGGGAAGTTGAGTGTATCGGGATTCTCGTCAAGCCCCAGATACCAGTGGTGGGGCTGCACATAAATAAAGCGCACATCAAAATCGGAGTCGGGTGAGGGGAAGCCCAGGCCCGGCTACCCGACTCGCAGGCGTAGAGAATGCGGATGTTGTGCGCAGCTTCGAGGCTAGCCAAAGCGGCTTGGCTGCGAACTTACATTAAACAAAAGTGCGTAAAGCAGCGCCAGGTGCCGGCCTCGTAGACTAGGGGCGGCAGTTGGCGCTTAAACAAGAAAGTGGCTTAGCAGGCCGCGTTGGAGAAAAATTTCCACCTTCGTTAAACAAACTGCCGGCGACCAGAACTATCGGCTAGCCCACTAGTTGAACAGAAGCCGAACCCTCGGCAACCGGCCCGAATGCCAAAAATTTTTAGCCGATTTTCGCAAACCTAAACGCGAGTTGCCGGTACTTTGCCCAGTTATCTTTTTAACCCCCTACCCCTATTCCAATGGAGAATCCCCAGAATGGGCAGACCTCGTCGGCCAACGGCAGCGGCACCGCTGTTAATGGCGCCGGCTCGGCGCAAGACCAGCGCACTGCCCAAGGCGAGAATGCCCAGACCCTGACGACCCGCCAAGGCCACCCGGTTTCGAACAACCAGAACCTGCGCACCGTGGGCAACCGTGGCCCCGCTACCCTCGAAAACTATCAGTTTATTGAGAAAATCAGCCACTTCGACCGCGAGCGCGTGCCCGAGCGCGTGGTGCACGCCCGCGGCGCCGGTGCCCACGGCGTGTTCGAAGCGTACGGCACCGTAGGCGGCGAGCCCATTGAGAAGTACACCCGCGCGAAGCTGTTCAACACTAAGGGGAAAGAAACGCCGGTATTTGTGCGCTTCTCGACGGTGGGCCACGGCGGCCACTCGCCCGAAACCCTGCGCGACCCGCGCGGCTTCGCGGTGAAATTCTACACCGAAGACGGCAACTGGGACCTCGTGGGCAATAACCTGAAGGTGTTCTTCATCCGCGACGCCATCAAGTTCCCCGACCTGATTCACTCGCAGAAGCCCGACCCGGTGTTCAACCGCCAGACCGGCCAGCGCATCTTCGACTTCATCTGCAATACTCCCGAGGCCATGCACATGGTGGCCTTCCTGTTCTCGCCCTGGGGCATTCCGGCCAACTACCGCCAGATGCAGGGCTCGGGCGTGAACACCTACAAGTGGGTGAACGCGCAGGGCGAAGCCGTGCTGGTGAAATACCACTGGGAGCCGCAGCAAGGCGTGAAAAACCTGACCGCTGGTGAAGCCGAGGCCATTCAGGCCAAAAACTTCAACCACGCTACCCAGGACCTGTTCGACAACATCAAGAAGGGCAATTTCCCCAAGTGGGAGCTGTCGGTGCAGATTATGTCGGACGATGAGCATCCGGAGCTGGACTTTGACCCGCTCGACGACACCAAAATCTGGCCCGAAGACAAGTTCCCGCACCTGCCTGTGGGCATGATGACGCTGAACCGCAACCCCGAGAACTACTTCGCCGAGGTAGAGCAGTCGGCGTTCGGTACCGGCGTGCTCGTGGACGGCCTCGATTTCTCGGACGACAAGATGCTGCAAGGCCGCACCTTCTCGTACTCCGATACGCAGCGCTACCGCGTGGGTCCCAACTACTTGCAACTGCCCATCAACGCGCCCAAAAAGCACGTGGCCACCAACCAGCGCGACGGCCAGATGACGTACCACGTAGACGCGGCCCCCGGCCAGAACCTGCACGTCAACTACGAGCCTAGCAGCCTGAATGGCCTGAAGGAGTCGCCCTCGCAGGGCCCCGACCACACGCCGTACTACGCTGCCAAGCTGGTGCGCCAGACCATCGACCGCACCAATAACTTCGGCCAGGCCGGCGACCGCTACCGCCAGCACGAAGACTGGGAGCGCAACGACCTCATCAACAACATGGTGGGCGCGCTGGCCGATGCCGAGCAGGTGATTCAGGACAAGATGATTGAGCTGTGCACCAACTGCGACGCCGACTGGGGCAAGCGACTGGCCGACGGCATCAAGGCTGCCCAGGCCAATACCGACGGTGGCAACCAGTACAACGAGCGCCAGGCTACCGAAGCGGTAGGCCAGGCGGAGGAAAAGGCGCACGACGCCAAGCCTTATTAATACCCGCTAGGGCCCCTGACCGCGCCCCTGCAACCCAGAACGCCGCCCTGACCACGGGGCGGCGTTTTTTGTGGGCACCGTGGCAGGTCAGCTGCGGCTAGCTCCTACTTTTACGCCCAGCCCCAAGTGGGCAGGCCTGCTATGACCTTTCCTAATACGCTGAAATTATTACCCCTGGCGTTGCTGCTTTTGGCCTGCGAGAGCCGCTCCGACACGCATACGGTGCCCACTGTAGCGGCTCAGGCTACTGCTACGCCTCCGCCGCACAAGCCAGCCCCGGCCCGCAAAGCCATGCAAACGTTTACCTGGCAAGATGACGTGTGCGAGAATACGGGTACTTTTCCGGCGGGGGCCTACACGCAGCGCCAACTGCGGGATACCTATCAACTGGTAAACGGCTTTCAGCTCAACACTACGGTCGTGCCCTTTCAGCTAGGGCACTACAACGACGCGTTCTTTTCTCAAGCGGCGCAGCACCTCACGCAGGAGCACGATTCGCTGGCGGCGCGGCTGCATGGGCTTCAGGTAGTGCCTACCCCCTACTGGCGAAATATCAAGCGATTGCGCGAGTTGGAATTGGCGGAAGAATATGTCCTCGACCACGCTACGCTGGAAGGTTATTTTCATCCTGACACCTGGCTCAGCAATGCGTATTATGCACATTGCGCCGAGTATGCCACCGCCCTGGCTTCGACAGATTCGGCCGTGGTGATACCTGCCTGGCGTAAGTTGGTTGATGCGGAAAAGGTAAACAATGGTATTCCGGCAAGCCTGGAAGCGGCTTTCAAAACCCAGCTGGCGTCGCCCGAGCGCATGCGGTACGCCAAAGTGGCCCTCATGACATTTGGCTGGAGCAACTGCGCGAATGCGCAGCGGAAGTACAGCGACTTGTCGGGGCAACATCCGCTGCAAGACGATTTTGCCAAGCTTTTCACGCACGTGGCGCAAGCCAACTGCGTCGACGTAGATTAATTTTTGACTTACCCCATGCAGAAAGGCCGCCTCGAAGCATTCAGCGACGGTGTTCTCGCCATCATCCTCACCATTATGGTGTTGGAGCTTAAGGTACCGCACGGCGACAATTTAACAGCTCTGAAACCGCTGCTGCCCGTGTTTCTGAGCTACGTGCTGAGCTTTGTGTACGTGGGTATTTACTGGAATAATCACCACCACATGCTCAGCAGTGCCCGGCACATCAACGGCACGGTGCTGTGGGCCAATCTGCACTTGCTGTTCTGGCTGTCGCTCACACCCTTTGCCACCGGCTGGATGGGCGAAAACCACTTTGCGCCGGCCACGCTAGCGGTGTATGGCGTGGTGCTGCTAGGGTCGGCTATCGCGTATTTTATCCTGCAAGGCCGTCTTATTGCCGTCAACGGGCCCGATTCAGCGCTGGCCCACGCCGTGGCCGGGCGCGACTGGAAGGGCCGGATTTCGCCGGTGCTGTACCTGGTGGGCATCGTGAGCAGCTTCTGGCTGCCGTGGCTATCGGGCGCGGCCTACGTGGCAGTGGCCCTGATGTGGCTGGTGCCCGATAGCCGCATCGAACGCACGCTAGCCACCGAAAAATCGGAATAAGCACGCTAGGCTCTTTTCACAGCTAAGGCCTACCTTGGGGCTGTTTACGCCCAGTAGCGGGCCTCTATGCGCACTTTTTTATGAGCTTACTCTACCGCGCGGCTGGCGCCGCCAGCCTGTTGAGCCTGGCCCTGGCCGGCTGCCAATCAACCAAGCCAGCCGAAACTGCGGCTACAGCAACTACCATAGCTGCCCCAGCTACGCCTACAGCTCCCGCCGATGCCATCACGGCCAACGATATCAGTGGCTACCTGCAAGCTGTATCTTCGGATGAGATGTTGGGCCGCAAGCCGTTTACGGCGGGCGAGGAGCGCATTACCAGCTATCTGGCGGCGCAGTTTAAAGACTTGGACTTGCTACCAGTACCTGAAAATGATGACAGTACTATTCTCCGGGAGCAAAGGAAAGTCAGCTATTTTCAGCCGGTGCCAATGGTGGAAATCGCCGTTTCGCCCGCCCCGACCATGCAAATTGCGGGCAAGGGCCGGAAGCTGAGCCTGAATTACAAGACTGACTACGTGGTATTCAGCCAGCGCGAGCAGCCCACGGTGGCCGTGCAAAATTCGCCGCTGGTATTTGCCGGCTACGGCGTGGTAGCGCCTGAGTACGGCTGGGACGACTACGCCGGCCTCGACGTGAAAGGCAAAACCGTGGTAGTGCTCGTGAACGACCCCGGCAACGCCGGCCAGGATACGACCCTGTTCAAAGGCAAAGCCATGACCTACTACGGCCGCTGGACTTACAAATACGAAGAAGCCGCCCGCCACGGCGCGGCTGGCCTACTCATCGTGCACGACACCCAGCCCGCCGCCTACCCCTGGAGCGTGGTGCTCAGCGGCGCGCTCGGCCCCAAACTGCGCCCCCAAACCGCCGACCACGGTGCCAGCAAGTGCGCCCTCGAAGGCTGGTTGACCCTTGACGCAGCCAAGCGCCTCTTCACCGCCGCCGGCCAGAATTACGATGCCCTCTACGCTGCCGCCAACCAGCGCGGCTTCCGCGCCCGCTTGCTAGGCCTCACCCTCAGCACCAGCCTCAAGCAGAAGCTGCGTAGCCAGACATCCAAAAACGTGCTGGCCGTGCTGCCCGGCACCACCAACGCCAGCGAGTACGTCATTTACTCAGCGCATTGGGACCATTTCGGCGTGGGCAAAGTCATTGCCGGCGACTCTATCTACAACGGCGCTGTGGACGATGGCACGGGGCTAGCCGCGCTGCTGAGCATCGCCAAGGCGTTTAAAAATGCCCCCGAAAAGCCAGCCCGCAGCATCGTATTCCTGGCCGTGACGGGCGAAGAGCAGGGCCTGCTAGGGTCCAATTACTACGCCCAGCACCCGGCATTCCCACTGGCTAAGACGGTGGCCGACCTCAATATGGACATGCTCTGGCCCTACGGCCGCATGAAGGACCTGACCGTTATTGGCTACGGGCAGTCGGAGCTAGAGGACTACGCCCGCGCCGCTGCCAAGGAGCAGGACCGCTACCTACTGCCTGACCAGACGCCCGAAACCGGCATGTTTTACCGCTCCGACCACTTCAGCTTTGCCCACGTGGGCGTGCCTTCGCTCTACGCCAGCGGCGGCTTCGAAAGCCGCAGCCAAGGCAAAACCTACATTGCCGACAAGCGCCAGGCCTACACCACCAACATGTACCACAAGCCCGCCGACCAGTTCGACCCTAGCTGGGACCTCAGCGGCGTGGCCCAGGATGCACAATTATATTTCCGCGTGGGCCAGCGCTTGGCCGGCGAAACAACGTTTCCACAGTGGCGCGCCGGCTCTGAATTCAAGGCAGCTCGCTCGAAATAATTCGGTGCCCTAGCCAATTAAGCAACACATTCCCTCCTTTTCCCACCCATGAAAAAATACCTGTCTTTTTGCCTGCTTGCGCTGCTGGCACTAATGGCCCCGGCCAAACGCGCGTTCGCCCAAGGCCCGGTTGGGCTCAACCACATTGCGCTGTATGTAGTGGATTTACAGAAGAGCGCTGATTTCTATAAGAATGTGCTGCTACTGCCCGAAATCCCCGAGCCCTTTAAGGATGGGAAGCACGTGTGGCTGCGCATCGGGCCGCACAGCCAGCTACATATTATTCAGGGTAATAAAGCGCAGGACCACGACATTAATACTCACTTAGCATTCAGCGTAAAGGACCTGTCGAAATTCATGGCGCACCTCGATAAGCTAGGTGTGCGCTACGGCAGCTGGAAATCTGAGCCAGGCAAAACCACGCCCCGCCCCGACGGCGTGAAGCAGATTTATTTGCAAGACCCCGATAATTTCTGGCTTGAAGTAAACGATGACAAATTCTAGGTAATAATTAAATAAAAGACCGTCATGCTGAGCTTGCCGAAGCATCTCTGCCACGCCGCTAGGGTCGTTCGGCAGAGATGCTTCGGCAAGCTCAGCATGACGGTCTTTTTTAGTTGAACGACAATTAAATTATTGCAGCACCTTACAAATCGGAATAATCGGCCGGGTGCAGAAACGTGATGTCAATGTGCGACACATTATTCTGGTACTCGGGCATGCTCGATAATTTCTTCCATTCGGGGTCGGCACCAAAGGCTTTCCAATGCGCTTCGCGCTCTGCTCTGTTGGCAAAGGAGGTCATATACATGAGGTTGGGCATTTTAGGGCCAAACAGGACTTCGCTGTAGAAAATACCGTTGAAGCCCAGGCGGTCAAATAATTTAATTTCGCCGCCAGCATTAAACATGCGCACTTTATTGCGAAATATTTTTTCGCTAGCCCCCTCGTAGCTGCGCAGTTCGTACACACGCTCATTTTTGGGCGTGCTGAGCTTGGGCGCCGCCAAGGATTTCATTTCGTCAAAAGCCTTGAGCAGAATGGTTTCCTGGCGGGTGTAGACGGGCGCGGTATAAGCCGTGTTTTCGTAGGAGCCGCCCGCCGCCAGCAATTTGGCGGAGGTTTCTTGGTCGATTTTTTCCCACTGTTTCAGGGACGTAAACGGCGTAAACACATATACGCGCCGGTCGGCGGCGGTGTCATTGCCGATGGGTTTAAAGACGCCGATAGTGGAAATGCCGGCCGCGTGCAGCGTGGGTAAATATTGCCGCTGCAAAAAGCTATCAATTACGGCTTCCTGGCGGTTAGTTTTCAGGTGGTATACCTTGAGAGCGAAGTAGGTGGGGCGCTCGGCAGCCGGCGTGGCCGCACTGGCTAGCCAAGTGCCCAGACCGGCGGCGAGGATGGACGCGAAAAATCGTTTTTTCATTGGGTAGGAAAAGGAATAAAGCAATTGCAACTACGTAGGCACAAGCCCACAGCAACACCCTACGCATAGGACGGCGCCTTGGCTACAGGCGCGGGTCTATGGGTTCGCTTTCGAGGGCTAGCACGCCAAATACGCACTGGTGCACCAGGCGCAGCGGCTGCCCGGCCACGAATCTTTCTAGCCCCTCGACCCCGAGGGCAAATTCGCGTAGGGCCAGGTTGCGCTTGCCTTTCACGTTGCGCTGACGCAGGCGCTCCAGGTTGCCTTCCAATAAATAATCGGGGCCGTAGATGATGCGCAGGTACTCGCGGCCGCGGCACTTGAGGGCGGGCTGGATGAGCGAGCGGCCGGTTTTGGGGATGAAGTCGTAGGGCTTCACCACCATGCCTTCGCCCCCGCCGGCGGTGAGGGCTAGCCACCAGTCGGTAGCCGCTTCGATTTCGGCGGGGTTGGTGAGGTCGACCACACGGTAGGGCGTGGCGCGCAGCAGGCCGGGGTCGGCGAGGCTCAGGGCGCGCAGGGTTTCCATGTGCCAGGCGTGGTCGCGGTCGAAGTAGGTGTGGCCTTCGGTGGCGAGCAGGTGGAAAGGTGCCAGCTTGAGGTCGTCGAGCGACTGCACGGGCCAGCAATAGCAGCGGTAGGCATCGGCGTAGTCGGTGGCCGCGGCGCGGCGGGCACTGGTGCGGGCCAGCAGGACATCGGCGCCGGCTAAGCCCCTGGCGACTGCGGCAGCTAGAGCCGTTTCGGCCTGGGGCAAGGCGGCGGTAGCCGCGGCCGCCACGGCGGCGTACTGGCTTTTCACCAGCTCCTGGGCCTTGGCCGACCACGGCAGCAGCTCGGCATCGAGGCACACCCAGTCGGTGGCGAATTTGTCCCAGAAGCCGGCGGCCGTGAGGGCACCGCGCAGGCGTTCCAGAAAAGCCTTTTCCAGCGCCTCGTCGGTGAAGAAATTGCGGCCGGTGCGGGTGTAGCACTTGCCTATCCCCTCGCCCACCACCCCCAGCCGGCGCTGGATAGCGGCTTCGTCGCGGCCCAGCACCAGCACCACGCGGCTGCCCATGTGCTTTTCCTCGCACACCACGCGCGCCACACCTTGGCGCTGGTAGTAGGCGAAGGCTTCGGCGGGGTGTTCGAGCAGGTCGGGCAGCTCCGAGGTTTCGGTGGGCGACATGGTGGGTGGCAGGTAGAGCAGCCACTTGGGGTTGAGGGCGAAGCGCGACATTACCTCCAGGGCGGCCACGGCGTTTTCCTCGCGCACCGTCACGGTGTTCAGCAAGCGCGTGTTGATGAGCTGCTTGCCGGTCACGTCGCGGATGTCGAGCAGGTCGTCGTGCTGCTGCTGGGCGGACTGTAGCGCGGACTCTGTAGTCCGCGTCTCCGTGCTGTTCTCCTCGTTCGGGTTTCCGCCGAGGGCGCGGACTACATCGTCCGCGCTACTGCTCGGGCGGTGCGGGTTGTAATGGAGCGGCCGGCTGGGCTCAGCGTACACCTCGTGGGCGGGCACCGTCACGAGGGCGCGCTCGGGGTAGCGCAGGGCCGTGAGGCGGCCGCCAAACACGCAGCCCGTGTCAATGTCGATGGTGTTGTTGAGCCATTCGGGCACGGGCGTGTGGCCATACACCACCATCGCCTTGCCCCGGTACTCGCTAGCCCAGTGGTAGCGCACGGGCAGACCAAACTCGTCGGTTTCGCCGGTGGTTTCGCCAAACAGCGCGAAGTTGCGCACCGCCCCCGAGCCCCGGCCCTGCATTTCCTCGGTGAGGCCGGCGTGGGCCACCACCAGCCGGCCACCGTCGAGCACGTAGTGGCTCACCAGCTTATCCAGAAACAGGCGCACTTGCTCTTTGAAGGCAGGCGTTTCGGCTTCGAGCTGGGCGATGGTTTCGGCCAGGCCGTGGGTGTGCGACACGTTTTTGCCGTTGAGGTGGCGCAGCAGCTTGATGTCGTGGTTGCCGGGCACGCACAGGGCTAGGCCATCGCGCACCATGCTCATTACCAGACGCAATACCTGCGGCGAGGCGGGCCCGCGGTCCACGAGGTCGCCCAGGAAAATGACTTTGCGAGTAGCTTGGAATGGCATTCCGGGCTGATGCGCAGCATCAATCGGCACTTGGCTAGCCGGTTCTGACGCCTGATTTGCGCAATCGCGCAAGCCCGGAATACAATTCCAGGCTACTCGCACGCCCAAATCACGGGCGTCCTGCACGGGCTCTTCCTCCACCACGTACCCTAGCTGGCCCAGCAGCTCGCATAGCTCGCGGTAGCAGCCGTGCACGTCGCCGATGATGTCGAAGGGGCCGGTTTCCTGCTGGCGATTGTTGTGCAGCGGGTCGCGCACGATGTGCTGCACGGCGTCAATTTCCTCCACTCCGCGCAGGTGGAAGATGTGCCGAAACCCCTCGGGCTTGAGCGTGCGCAGGCTTTGGCGCAGCAGGCGGCGATGGTTGGCAATGACGTGGGGCTTGAGGCCGGCGCGGTCGGGGCGCTGGCGGTTGCGGTCGGCGGCCACGCTTTCGGGCACGTCGAGCACGATAGCCACCGGCAGGCAGTGGTACTGCCGGGCCAGGGTCACGAAGGCCTTGCGGTCTTCGGCGCGCACGTTGGTGGCATCGACGACCGTGAGCCGGCCGCGCTTGAGGCGCTTGGCTACCCAGTAGTGCAGCAGGTCGAAGGCGTCGTTGGTGGCGTCGAGGCTGTTTTCATCATCCGATACCAGGCCCCGGCAGGTATCCGACGACACGACTTCGGTGGGCTTGAACAGGCGCCGCGCAAATGTGGACTTACCCGCGCCCGTGCTGCCAATGAGCAACACCAGCGAGAGTTCGGGGAGCTTCAGGGTATCTTGGGGCATTGAGCGATACAATGTTCTTGTATATTTGAGATAATAATGATTTTGGCTACTTTTCACGATAGCGAAATTCGCACTTTCAACTTATTAACAGACAATCAGCCATGAGTATTACTCCCAAAGGCATGAGCTTGCAAGAAGCTTATCGCAATTATACAACTGATAAATTTTTAGTAAATCGCAAGTATCAGAGAAAACTAGTATGGACGGTTGACGAAAAAGAATATCTTATAGATAGTATTAATAGAGGTTTCCCAATCCCACTAATACTACTGGCTCAAACTCCTGAAGGAAAACTTGAAATAATTGATGGCCTTCAAAGATTAAATGCAATAGTTTCTTTTATAGAAAATAGATTCGCATTATCAGGAAAATTCTTTGATGTAAACCAATCTGCGCGAGCGAAACAATTAGCTGAAGAAGGCATTTTCCCATATCATACGGATAACCTTTTAGACCCTAAAGAGTGTGCTAATATTTTAGACTACCAGCTTGCTGTTACAATATATCCTTCTTCAGGAGAAAATGAAATTACAGATATATTTGGCAGAATAAATTCCGGAGGAAAACAATTAAGTCCTCAAGAGAAGCGCCAAGCTGGAATGATAGATAATTTTTCAGATACTGTAAGAAAACTTGCCTCAGAAATAAGAGGAGATTCTTCGCAAGATTTAGTCTCTCTATCCAAAATGCCCGAAATTAGTATTGATTCTACACGGGAAGATATTGGTTACGGGCTAAAGGCCGATGAAATATTTTGGTGCTCACAAGGCGTCCTATGGAAAGCACAATTGAGAGACAGCGAAGACGAAGAAATGATTGCTGATATAGTAGCATCAATTATTTATGATGAGCCTTTTGCGCGTAGCAAAGAGCTCTTTGATAAGGTTTATGAACCTTCTGATGAGCAGCACATCAAAATGAACGCTCAACTCTCCCTTTATGGAATAGAAAGAGTAGTACATGAAGTGAAAGTGGTTTTTTCTATACTTGAAAAGATTTTTGACGACGAAAACTGTACAATAAGAGAAGTTGTCAATCCAAAATCATCTAACCCCGTCAAGGCATCATTCTATGCACTATTCATGGCTGTATTTCATCTAGTTGTAAAGGAAGAAAAATCCCCTGACCAAACAGATAAAATTATTAAAGCTATAGCAGGACTTCAAAAAGACATGATTTCTACTGCTAAGTATTCAACTACTGAAGACAGAACAAAGAACGTTCATAAAACCACAGGTCTAATCCAGTCTTATTTCATTAAGAAAGACCCACCTGTTTTAAAGCATGGGGCAGGGTTATCAATTGATTTTGAAAATTCTATAAGGAGGTCAAAAGTTGAGACTAATAGATACGAATGCAAGCAGGGATTTATTGACCTGTCTTCCAAAAGAGAGATTAACGAAGACCTATTCGATAGACTTATTGAAACAATCTGTGGTATAGCAAATGTGGGCCCTGAAGCTGACGGCTATTTGTTCATAGGAGTTGCGGACAAAAAGGCTGATGCCGACAGAATAAATGAACTTGATAAAATTACTCCAGCAGTGATTAACCAAAGATATATAGTTGGTATAGACAGAGAGCTCAAAATTATGGGCTGTGATATGGATGGTTATATCAATAAATCCATGTCCAAAATAGCTAAGTCAGACCTCAGCGACCCTCTGAAGACCCAGGTTCTTTCCCAATTAGATGTTATTGATTATAAAACTCATAGCGTTCTAAGACTCCGAATTCCAAAGCAGACACAGCTCTCTTTTGTGGGAGACAAAAGCTTTACTAGAGAAAACTCTAAAACCATCGAACTGAAGGGACCCAAGCTGCTTGCAGTGAGTGCCTTGTTCAAGCCATAGCGAAAAAACACCTATTGCAAAATCCCGTAAGTTACTCTCCTACTGCACCTTAATCCGCAGCACCCGGCGCGAATGGGCGCTGAAGTACCCTAGCGCGCCGCCCGAGAAATTTGATTTGGGGTTGGCGGGGGTGGTGCTGGGGGCACCGCCGACGGTCAGAATCTGGTTGAGGGTGCGGAAATATTCGTAGACGTTGGGGTCGATGTTTTGCATCTCGACCTGGAGGCTGTCGCCCGCCGCAAGCTTGTTGACGCCGTTGGGGTCGGTGCTGCTGTTGCTGAAGCTGCGCAGGGTTTGGGTGATGTGCTTGCCGTCGGTAAACTGGTCGTTTTGCACGAAGATGGCGTTGTTGAGGCGGCCGTTGCGGTACTGGCGGAAGAGGTAGCTGTTGCCCGGCCCCACGGGGTCGGTGTAGTCCACCACGGCCTGGATGTTGTTGCCCACGGTGCTAACCTGGGTGCTCAGCTTCTCGAAGGGCACCACCGGCGACGGCAGCGTCGACACGGCCACGTAAGAATTACCGCCGGTTTCGACCCGCAGCGTATAAGAGCGGCCCGGCACGCCCTTTATAGTAGCGCCCGTGTACTGGCCAGGCGTGGCTTCGCGCAGCGTTTCGGTGCTGCCCGCGTTGTCGGCTAGGGTCACGGTGGCGCCGGTAACGGGCGCAAAGGTGTTAGTGTCGGTGTAGTTGGCCGAGGTGCTGAGGCTGACCTGGCAAGGGCGGTTGTCATCCACCAGATTGCCCTCAATAACGAGTTGCGTGGGCGAAGTTTTCAGGTTGAGATTGACGACTTTTTCGCAACTGGTACTGACGAGCAGCAGGGTAGCAAGGAGCAGAATAAGTAAGCGATTGGGCGAATTTTCAGACATAGCAAATAATAAATAACAGAACGTCATGCTGAGCTTGCCGAAGCATCTCTACCGCGCCGCTAGGGTCACTTTCCCAATAATGCGGTAGAGATGCTTCGGCAAGCTCAGCATGACACGAAAAATAAATTTTCTAACAAGGACTTAAAAGCTGAAATTGTACGTGGCCGAGGGCACCATCCGGAACAGGGCCGTTTGCACAGCCTGGGTTTTGCTGGCGTCGTTGGGGTCAGGCTGGAAGCGGATGCTGTAGGGGTTTTCGCGGCCCAGCGCATTATAAATCGAGAACGACCAGCTGCTGTGGAAACGCTTACCTTCCTGGCCGGGCTTCTCGTAGGTGGCGCCCAGGTCAAGGCGCTGGTAGTAGGGCAGGCGGTCGGCGTTGCGCTGGCCGTAGAGGCTCACCACCTGGCCAGCCACCGCGTACTTACCCACCGGGAAAGTAGCCGCGTTGCCGGTGCTCATCAGGAAGGTGCCCGAGAACGTCCACTTCTTATTGAGCTGATAGATACCTACTACCGACACGTCGTGCGGCCGGTCCTGGCGGGCATTAAACCACGAGCCGCCGTTGATTTCAGTAAACTGGCGCTGCGATTTGCTCAGCGTGTAGCCTAGCCAGCCGGTGAAGCGGCCCACGTCTTTGCGCAGCAAAAACTCGATGCCGTAGGCCCGCCCAATGCCGTAGAGCAGGCTGGCCTCCACGTCGAAATTGCCGCGCAGCTGCGTGCCATCGCGGTAGTCAATCTGGTTGCCGAGCGACTTGTAATAGCCCTCCACGGTAAGCGAATAGGTCTTGTCGGGGCCCAGCGTGCGGTAGTAGCCAGCCGAAATCTGGTCCGAGGTTTCGGGCTTCACGTTGAACGTAGTGGGCACGTAGAGGTCAGTAGGCAGCGAGGTGCTGCTGTTGCTGAGCAGGTGCAGGTTTTGCACGTTGCGGGCGTAGCCGGCCTTAAGCTGGCTAGCCTCGTTGAGCTGGAAGCTGGCCGCAAAGCGTGGCTCCAGGCGCACGTAGGTTTTCAAAAACTGGCCCTTGCTGCTGTAGGGCGTGGCCGTGAGCACGGTGCCGGCTGCGTCGTAGGTCGAGTAGGTTCCGGGCCCTAGCAGGCTAAAGCTCGATAGCCGCAGGCCGGTGGTGAAGTTGAGGCGCGGCGTGGCCTGCCACTCGTGCGAGGCGTAGGCCGCCGTTTCGAGCGAGTAGTTGGTGCGGTCGGCCGTGGCGTTTACCGACGAGCCGGCATCGGCCACCACGTAGCCCGGCGTGATGGTGTGATAAATGGCATTGGCCCCGAAGCGGAAAGTCTGGGTAGCGCTGGGCGTAAATTCCACGTCTTCCTTCAAATTCAAGTCCTGAATTTTCGAGATAATGCTGAAATTCTGCGCGTTGGACGTGATGTCAATTTCGTAATCGTACTTACTGAAAATGAGCGAAGTATTGGAGAATACCCGGTCGCTGAACAAGTGATTGAGACGCAGCGTGGCCGTCTTGTTGCCGTAGTACTGCCCGAACGTATTGGCGAGCCCTAGCGCGTCGCGCCCCAGGTAGGCGCTGAAATAGAGCCGGTTGCGCTCGTTGAGCAAGTAGTTAGCCTTGGCATTGACGTCGTAGAAATACAGGCTCGAATTTTTGGTGGTTTCGTTTTTCGAGAACTTCAGAAAGACATCGGCGTAGGTGCGCCGGGCTGTTACGATGAACGAGCCTTTGTCTTTCACAACCGGCCCTTCGAGGGCTAGCCGGCTGGCAATGAGGCCGATGCCGCCGCTGCCGTGCAGCTGTTGATTGTTGCCATCTTTCATCTTGATATCGACCACCGACGACAAGCGCCCGCCATACTGCGCCGGCATACCGCCCTTAAACACAGTCAGGTCCTTGATAGCGTCGGAGTTGAAGGTCGAGAAAAACCCGAGTAAGTGCGAGGCGTTGTACACGGGCGCCTCATCTAGCAAAATCAGGTTCTGGTCTACGGCCCCGCCGCGCACCGAAAAGCCGCTGCTGCCCTCGCCGGCCGATTTAATACCCGGCAGCAAGGTCAGCGTTTTAATCACGTCCTTTTCACCAAAGAGCACCGGCACCTTAGCTATCTGCTTGAGGTCGAGAGTTTCGACGCCCATCTGCGCCTTGCTAATATTGGCGTCGGCGCTGCGGCCGGTCACCACCACTTCGTTCAGGTCGTTGCCGCTGGGCTTGAGCTTAAAATCAATACGCTGGCTAGCCCCGATAGTGAGCGAGCGCTGCTGGCTGGCGAAGCCTACAAAGCTGGCTTCCAGCGTGTAGGTGCCGGCCGGCACCGTGAGCGTGAAGAAACCGTAGGCATTGGCGCCGGTACCCACGCCGGGCAGTTCCCGCACCCGCACAGTGGCGCCAGTCAGGTTTTCGCCCGAGGTGGCATCCTGCACGGTGCCGCTGATGGTAAAGCGCGATTGAGCCAGCGCCGGGTGCCACAGCAAGAGCAGCACCAGCAGCCACGCCCCCAGCGGATAAATACGTTTTTGCATAGAAAAGGCCAGGAAATGGGCCAGGCGGTATTTGGGAAGGCTAAAAGTACAACCGGCAGGGTGCGCTTGCCCAGCTTTTCGGCTGACCTCAGCTATACCTGCTTCCCTATCCAGCCTCAGGCTTTGAGCCTTGTCTTCAATTTGCGACGTTGCGCGCAAATACCGCCAGCTGCGAGGGCGCCCCTAGCCCCTCCACCTCCTCCCCCATGCTCACCAGCCGCACGGCGTAACCGTGGCGCTCAGCCACGCCGCTAGCCCAGGCGGCAAACTCGGCGCGGGTCCATTCGAAGCGGTGGTCGGCGTGGCGGAAGTTGCCGGCCGACAGCGTTTCGTACACTTGATTGTACTCCGCATTGGGCGTCGTGACGAAGACGTGCGCTGGCCGCGCCTGGCAAAATACTACGGCTTCGAGGGCGGCCAGGCGGCTAGGGTCGAGATGCTCAATAACCTCCACTAGCGCCGCCGCGTCGAAGCCGGCGAGGCGCTCATCCTTATACAAAAGCGAGCCCTGAATGAGGTCGAGGCGGGCGCGCTGGCGCGGGGGCATCTCGGCCAGGTGCAGGCGCTGGGCGGCGCGAGCCAGCGCCTGGTGCGATACATCTATGCCTAGGATGTACTCGATTTTATGCTGCCGCAACAGCAAGCGCAATAGTTTGCCCTCGCCGCAGCCTAAGTCGAGCACGCGCTTGGGCCCTAGCTCGTAGATTTCCTGGGCCACCTGCTGGAGGCGCTGGTCGTGGAGCGACAGTTTGGGCTCCGGGGCGGGGCTAGCCGCGGCGATGGGCGATGAAATGCTAGCTTCATCGGTCTCCGGGGCCGCTGGCTCCGGCAATTCCTCCTCGGTGCTTTCCAGCAGCCTAGCCAGCGCGGGGTTCACGTACAGCGCTTTATAGCGCAGGTAGCGGCGCGTGATGAAGCTGCGTTCGGGGTGGCGGGGCAGCCAGTCGCCGCCACGGTGCAGCAGCTTTTCGGCCTCGTTCTGGTCTACGTAGTAGTGCTTGTCGTTGTCGAGCACGGGCAGCAGCACGTAGAGGTGCGTCAGCACGTCTTGCAGGCGCAGGCCCTCGTGGCGCAGGTGCAGGGTGTAGTAGCCGCTGTCGCCCCAGGTGGGCTGCGTGGGGTCGAGCGGGGAGGTTGCTACTTTCACCTGGTACCCTAGCGGCTCGAAGAGGCGGCGCGGCCAGTCGGGGCCGGGCGCCGAGACTACGGCCACGGTCACGGCGAGCGGCAGGGCTTCGGCGGGCAGGGCGGGGCGGTCTTTGCAGGTGCCGTTCATGGCCGTGCCGAAGGCTTTGCTCAGCGCCACGCTCAGGAAGGACGAGGCCACGTAGGGCCGGTCGTTCACGTATTCCTGCAACGAAAAGCCTTCACCGGGCGCGCCGCCGCGGCCACGCACCAGCCCGATGGGGTCGAGGTCGAGCAGCAGCGCGGCGGTGCAGCGCTCGGTGCTGGCCTCGGGGTAAAATACGTGGGCCTGGCCGCCGGTAATTTCCACGCTTTGCAGGCGCGCCGGGTTTTTATGGAGCAAATACCCGAGGTCGGTAGCGGGCTGGTGGGTGGTCGAAATCGTGAGCAGCATGGGCAGAAAGCACGGAGCAGAAGCCCGAAAGTAGCACACCCCAGGGCTCGGGGCTAGCCAGCGGCCTAACTACTTGGCATACCGAGCATAGTAGCTTGCCGCTCGGGCCGGCTGGTGCTTACCTTCGCTAGCCTAGCTTCTTCCCGACCAACTTCCTTTTCCCACCCCCTAGCCGCATGAAATTTCGCGCGCCCCACCTGCTCTTCCTGTTTTTCTATTTGGCCCTGGCCCAAGCTAGTTTTGCCCAGCAGCTAGGGGCCTTCGATGGCCAGCAAGATGTAGGCGCCACTGGCCTGCTCGGCACCGCTAGCTACCTGCCCAGCACCCAGCAATACGTGGTAACGGGCGCCGGCGCCAATATCTGGGCCGACCACGACGCGTTTCACTACGTCTATAAAAAGCTCACCGGCGACTTTATCGTCTACGCCCGGGCTGGTCTAGTAGGCTGGCGCGGTGCCGAAACCCACCGCAAAATGGGCTGGATGGTGCGCCAAAGCCTGGAGGCCAACTCGCCGCAGGTGAGCGCGGCCGAGCACGGCGATGGCCTCACCTCGCTACAATACCGCAAAACCGCCGGCGCCACCACCGAAGAAACCCGCGCCACCATCACCCAGGCCGACATCATTCAATTGGAGCGTGTCGGCACCACCTACACCATGCGGGTAGCGCAGTTTGGCCAGCCTTTCGAAGTGGTGCAGGTAGCCAACGTGGACCTGGGCCAGGAGGTGTACGTGGGCCTTTTTGTGTGCGCCCACAACGCCGACGTAACCGAAACGGCCGTTTTCCGCGATGTGCGCCTGACAACGCCCGCGCCCGCTAGCCTCGTGGCCTACAAGCAGTACCTGGGCAGCCACCTCGAAGTGCTCGACGTGGCCTCCGGTAACCGCGAGGTTATCTACTCGGCGCCCAATTCCATCCAGGCGCCCAACTGGCGGCCCGATGGCAAAAGCTTGATTTACAACAGCGACGGCTTGATGTACAATTTCGACCTGGCCACCCGGCAGCCGGCCGTGCTGCCCACCGGCGACGTCAAGAATAACAATAATGACCACGTGCTGGCCTTCGGCGGCAATATGCTGGGCCTGAGCAGCGGCGTCGACAAGCTCGGGGGCTCCATTGTGTATACGGTGCCGGCTAGCGGCGGCACGCCCCGCCAGATTACGCCGCGCGGCCCCTCCTACCTGCACAGCTGGTCGCCCGATGGCAAGCTGCTGCTCTTCACCGGCCAGCGCAACAATGACTTCGACATCTACCGCGTGCCGGCCAAGGGCGGCAAGGAAGTGCGCCTCACCACTGCCAAAGGCCTCGACGACGGCCCCGAGTACACGCCCGATGGCCAGTACATCTACTTCAACTCGGCGCGCACCGGCACTATGCAAATCTGGCGCATGAAGCCGGACGGCAGTCAGCAGGAAGCCGTGACGACCGGCGAGTTCAACGACTGGTTTCCGCACATCTCGCCCGATGGCAAGTGGCTGGTCTTCGTCTCCTTTTTGAAGGATGAGGTGCCCGCCGGCGACCACCCCTTCTACAAGCACGTGTACCTGCGCCTGATGCCCCTAACCGGCGGCCAGCCCAAAGTCATCGCCTATGTCTACGGCGGCCAGGGCACCATAAACACGCCCTCGTGGTCGCCCGACAGCAAGCGCGTGGCCTTCATCAGCAACAGCGGCCCGCTGAAGTAACTGCTTATACAAAGCAAAACGTCCGTCATGCTGAGCGTGTCGAAGCATCTCGCTCGCGCCGTTAGGTTAGTACCCCTAGCGGCGCGAGCGAGATGCTTCGACAAGCTCAGCATGACGTTCTGGTTAGGAACTGCTAGCAGTTATGAAGCCATCTGTCCTTGTGAGCGCAGCGCGGCAATCGCCCCAGAACAACACCCGGACGATTTCGTTCTGGGGCGATTGCCGCGCTGCGCTCGCAAGGACAAACTATTCAATGATATGTAAATCAATTTTCTAGCTAGTCTACGCCCGGCCTACCTTTTCCAGCAATGCCTTGGTTTTGCGGATGCCGTCTTCTTCACTCAGCGTATCGCCTTCGTACTCGATACCCACGTAGCCATTGAAGCCCGATTTTTTAATGATGCCAAACATCTTGCTGTAATCTGTTTCCACGCAATTACCAGCCGCATCGAAGTCGAAGGTTTTGGCACTCACACCCTTCGCTAGGGGCATCCACTCCTGCACGGCCTTGTACTTGTCGTATTCCTCGATGCACTTGCCTTTATAAAGCTCGCCGCTGTCGCGCCGGATGCAGAAGTTGCCGAAGTCGGGCAGAATACCCACGCTCTTTTTATCGACCTGCCGAATGGTTTTCAAGAGCCACTGACCGTCAGAGGTATAGCTGCCGTGGTTTTCCACTATCACGTTGATGCCCGCTTTTTGGGCGTACTCGTTCAGGCGGCTCAGGCCATCGATGGCGGCTAGCTGTACCTCGGTCGCCGAGCCCTTGCCGAAGGCGTTGACCCGCACCGTGAGGCAGCCCAAGTACTTGGCGGCATCGACCCATTTGTAATGGTTCTCAACGGCTTTGCGGCGCTCAGCCTCGTTGGGCGCGCCGAGGTCGCCCTCGCCGTCTATCATGATGAGATGGTTGCGCACGCCATTGTCGTGGCAGCGCTGCAAGAGGTCGCTCAGGTACTTGGTATCCTGCGCTTTGTCTTTGAAAAACTGGTTAACGTACTCCACCACGCTGATGCCATACTCTTTTTTGGCAATGGCCGGGAAGTCGAGGTTATCGATTTTCTTGCTGAATAAGGCTTTGTGCAGCGACCACTCGGCCAGCGAAATCTCGAAAAACGGCTGGGCAGCCAGCTCGTGGGCGATGGCGGGCGGGGCCAGGGCCGCCGTAGCGGCCACGGTAGCCGCCTGTTTGAGAAAATGACGGCGCGAAGTAGTCATGGGCAGGTGGGTGGGAAAAGGATGCTAGCCAGGCTGCTACCGCCCGGCCCGCCGAAAGTAGCACCCCTGGCCGTAATGGGGAAGCCGGCCCCGCCCGAACTTTGCGGCCCTAGCGCCGGCCCGCGCCCGGCGGCCTTTCTCCCAGCGTACTTTTCCCGTGTCCGAATTACCCACTCCCGCCGCGTCGGCGCAGCCTTCCCTCACCGACTTCGCCAGCTTCTACCTCTACGGCCTCACGAATAATCCCTACCAGCAGTCCACGGACCTCGGCAAGTTTGGGCAGCTCTACAACCTCGTTATCGGGGAGCACGGCGGAGTGGGGCTAGCCAGCTCCTTTCACCCCTACCAGCTCGTGAACCAGGCCGGCGTAACGGTGTGGTACGCGGCCTACGCCCAGCTCTACGCGCAGCCCAACCGGGCGGCACTCTTCGAGGCCATGGCCGACGAGCAGGCGCGCTTCGTAGTGGCGCCGCCCGCCTCCTTCAGCGAGTTTCACGTGTGGCCCGATACCCGGCTGACGAGCGTGGAGAACCCGGTTTTCAGCCACTACATCCCGTTTGTGCTGCCCTTCTTGGTGCGCAAAGGCCCGGCCGCCCTGCGTTGGGATGCCGAGCTGGCCGCCGCTGAGGGCGACCGTGCCCGCTTCGGCCAGTACCTCGATGCCGTGAACGAGGCCATCCGCTTTGTGCAGCCCGCGCCGGGGTTTGTGCTGGGCTTCGGCGAATTTAATGAGCAAGAGCCTAGCCAGCTCATTGAGCGGTTTATGGACATACGCCCCACCTTGCTCACGCGCTAGGTAACTTGTAGCGCGGACTTTGTAGTCCGCGTTTGCGCCTTCATGACCTAACCAAACGCGGACTACAAAGTCCGCGCTACAGTCTGCTGCGACCCTACCTCTACCCTGGCGCCGGCCAAAAACTCACCGTACCAGCGGCCCGAGTCTTTCACAATGCGCTCCTGGGTTTCGTAATCGACGTGCACCAGGCCGAAGCGCGGGCGGTAACCCTCGGCCCACTCGAAGTTGTCGGTGAAGCTCCAGGGGAAGTAGCCGTTGACCCGGATGCCCTCGCGGCGCGCGCGCAGCACCTGCCCAATGGCCGCCTGAAAGTAGGCTAGCCGCGCCGCATCGGGCACGCGGCTGCCCACCGGCTGGTCGGCAAAGGCCGCGCCCGACTCCGTTATATAGAGCTCGGGCGCGCCGGGGTAGGCGGCGTACTGTTTCAACATTTGGTAAACCGACTCCGGGAATACCTCCCACCCCATTTCGGTGGTGGGTGCACCGCGCTTGGCCGCCGGCACCAGCGCCGCCCCGATGAGCGGCAGCCAAGGCGCGGCGCGCACCACCTCGCGGGTATAGTTCTGGATGCCCCAGAAGTCAAAGTCGAATTTTAGGCGCTCCGCATCGCCCGGTTTTTGGTAGCGGCGCAGCAGCCAGCCGAGCGTGGGCAGCTCGGCCGTGGGGTAGCCTAGCCCCAGCGTAGGCTCTACAAAAAGCCGGTTGAGCACGGCATCGACGCGGCGAGCGGCGGCTTCGCTAGGGCCATGGCCCGGCCGAGCGGGCGTGACGTACGAACACGAAAACGTAGTGCCGATGCGCGCCGTGCCCGGCAACGCGGCCCGCAACGCCCTGCCGCCCTCGGCCTGAGCCAGCGTGGCGTGGTGGGCCGCCGCCAGAAACGCCGGCAGACTACGACGGCCCGGCGCGTGAATGCCCAATAGGTGCCCGGCGCCCACAAATACCATGGGCTCGTTGAGCACCATCCAGTGCTGCACGCGGTCGCCGAGGCGACGGGCTAGCACCTGGGCGTAGTCGGCTAGCCAGTCGGCCACGGCGCGGTTGGTCCAGCCGCCGCGCTGCTGCAGGGCTAGCGGCAAATCCCAGTGGTATACCGTGAGCCAGGGGCGCAGGTCGCGTTCCAGGCAGGCGTCTACGAGGCGGTCGTAGAAGTCGAGCCCCCGCCGATTGATGGCACCCACGCCCTCGGGCAGCACCCGCGGCCACGACACCGAAAAGCGAAAATCCGTCAGCCCCAGGCCCTGGGCCAGGTCTAAATCCTGCTCGTAGCGCGTGAAAAAATCGGTACTCACCCGCGCGTGCTCGCCCCGCGCAATGGCCCGCGGCCGGCGCGTAAACTCATCCCAGATGCTTGGCCCCTTGCCTTGCTGCTGCCAGGCGCCCTCCACCTGATAGGCCGCGCAGGCGGCGCCCCAGTGAAAATCAGGCCCAAAATCGGCCCGCGAATAGCTGCTGGGCGTGGTAGCAGGGAAAAAAGCCGGGGGCAGTGCTAGCGGGCGCTGAATAGTGAGGATAGTGTCGTCGGGCATCAAAGCAGAACCAGCCAGCGGCCGGAATAAGTCACAAGAATACAGAAATATGCGGCCGCCGGCTAGCCGGAGCGACACGGCTAGCCACTGGGGCTAGCCTATAATGCGCGCCGCCTGCCGTGGCCGCGACACCCCTAGCTGCTCGGCCAACAGCTGGTCGAGGATGGCGCCGGTGCGGTCGGGGTAGTCTACGGGCACGGGGCGGCCACGGTGCAGCCAGTCGTCGATGTGGTCGAGGTGCTTGTCTTTGAGGCCGCGCACCACGGGCACGCCCATGTCGGCCAGGGCAGCGGCGTTGCACTGCTGCTCGTACTGCTGCTTCATCGGGATGACAAGCAGTTTTTTGCCCAAGTACAGCGCTTCGGCAGGCGTTTCGAAGCCCGCGCCGCACAGCACCCCCCTAGCCCGGGCCAGGCTCTGCAGAAAGTCGCCACCGCTTACCGGCCACACGCGCACGTTGCCGTAGTCGGCGGGCTGCTGGCTATGCTTCGAAAATACCTCCCACTGCACCGTGCGGCTGAGGTAGCGCAGGCGCTTAACCAGCGTTTCTTCGTCGAAGGCCGGCAGGTACACCGTGTAGTGTCCTTCATCGGTGGGCGCCAGCTCGCGCACCTGCCGCCGAATGACGGGCGTGCTGATGCCGGGCGCATATTCCTGAAAGTGAAAGCCATACTGCGCCGTGCTAGGGGCGTAGTGCCGCAGCACGGCCCGGCCGGCCGGGTCCTCGTCCTTGGGCCGGGGCGCGGCGGGGTGCAGCACGGCGCTTTGGTGGCTCAGGGCCACGCAGGGGCGGTGGCGCAGCCGGCAGGCCCAGGCCGACACGGGTTCAAAGTCGTTGAGTACCAAGTCGTAGCTTTCCACCGGCAGGTGCCGAATATCGTGCACAAACCCCGCCGAGTTGAACTGCCGGAAGGTCTTCACGAAGTTGATGCCGCCCTTCTTGCCAAACAGAAAGCCCATGCCGCCCACCCGGTAGCGGATGGGAAAAGGCAGCGGCAGGTCGGCGGGGGGGCCGCTCACCAGCAGGTCGAGCTGGCCGCCCAGGGCCGCCACGCGGGCTTGCAGCAGCGGTACTATATCGAGGGCGCGCATCAGGTGGCCGTTGCCGGTGCCCTGAATGGCGTAGAGAATGTTCATGCGCTATTTCAACTTAAACTCGGCCAGCAGGCTTTCGAGCAGCGCGGCGGGCGCGGCGTCGGCGGCAAGGTCTTCAGCCTCAGGCAGGTCGCTCGCCTCGCCGGGCTGGGGCAGCATGCGCGGGTCGTCGGCGTAGCGGTAGAGGGCCCAGCCGGCGGTGTCGGTGTATTCGAGGGCGGTCAGGTTTTCGACCCAATCGCCCGAATTTAAATACGTTATATCGCCCTGCACCGTGGCTAGGGTCTTGATTTCGGGCTGGTGAATGTGGCCGCACGCCACGTAGCGGTAGCCCTGGTCGGCGGCGATGGTGGCAGCCGTTTGCTCAAAGTCGCTAATGAGGCTCACGGCGCTTTTCACCCGGTCCTTCACGGCCTTGGACAGCGCCACTTTGGGCCGGCCCAGCTTATGCAAGCCAAAATTCACCACCCGATTGAGCAGGATGAGCAGGTCGTAACCCTTGCCGCCGAGGCGGGCTAGCCAGCGCGAATGCCGCATGGTCACGTCAAACACGTCGCCGTGAAACAGCCAGGTGCGGCCGTGGGGCAGGTCGAGCACCAGCTTATTATCGAGTTGAAAGTGCCCGAGCTTAAGGCCCGCAAACTTGCGCAGCAGCTCGTCGTGGTTGCCGGTGAGATAGTAGATGCGGGTGCCCTTGGCCGCTAGCCCCGCCAGGTAGCGCACCACCCGCATGTGCGACGGCGGCCAGTAATTTTTAGAAAACTGCCAGATATCGACAATGTCGCCATTCAGCACCAGCACCTGCGGCCGGATGCTTTTGAGGTAGCGCAGCAGCTCGGGGGCGTGGCAGCCGTAGGTGCCCAAGTGCACATCGCTGACCACGGCCACGCCGAGGTGACGCTTTTTGAGCCGGCGCGGAGTGGCCGGCAGGGCGGGCTCAGTAAGCTCCCTCATGCGGCCGATGGATACGAGAGGCCCGGGAAGCTGGCGCGCAGGCGAGCCTTGGGGCGCCGGGGCTTCGTGGGCGGCCCAACCGGAAAGGCGCCGGCCGCGCTGCCCAGCGCCGAGCGCAGGCTGCGCCGCAGCGGCCACCCGAGCACCAGCCACCAGCCCATGGCTAGCAGCCACACCAGCCCCGCGCCGGAGGGCTGCCAGTCCAATAACAAGCGCTTGACTTCCGCGAGTTTTAGCATACCCCAAAGCTCCTTCGGGCATATAAAGTCAGCGTTACGAGCGCGTTACACTTACGTCACTATTTAACTCTGGGGCGGGTATTTGCGGCATAGCGCGGTAGGTTTGGCGTGCATTGCCGTTCTTTGTATCGTCGCTATTTGATTTCCATTCAGGATTATTTATCTTCTCCGCAAAATGCAATTTACTTCT
This sequence comes from Hymenobacter sp. BT559, assembly GCF_017571525.1. Lineage (GTDB taxonomy): Bacteria > Bacteroidota > Bacteroidia > Cytophagales > Hymenobacteraceae > Hymenobacter > Hymenobacter ginsengisoli. The sequence continues at coordinate 118,701 of NZ_JAGETY010000004.1, forward strand.
ACGCTACGTACTGGGTTGGTCTTGGCTCTGCTAGGGGCTGCTACCGCGGCCCACGCCCAAAGCCCTAATGGCCCCGCCCGCAAGCGCTACCTCTTTGCCCAAAAAAATCCCGAGTGCCCGGTGGTAGCCAACGTCACGAAGAATACCGACGAGGACGCCGACATCACCGGCACCTATACCCACGTCTGCTATCGCTCGAATGAAGAGATGCAAGCCGAAATAACCGAGCTGCGCAAGATTCACGATTGGGCCGACTCAACCTACCAGCGCCGGCTAGGGGCCCTGCCGGCCGGCGGAGCGCTCGTGCTCGACATTCGCCGCCAAGGTGCCAAAAACGCCGACCCTTCGCTGCTCACGCTATCGGCGCGCACCAAGGATGGCAAGGAGGTTTTCACGGGCACACCCAAGGCGGGTACCGGCCGCTTCTACGGCCGCGACCTCTACCAAAACCACCAGGTAGTGCCCTTCATCAAGCTCGACCCGGCCGCTGGCCCGCTCACGCTCATCATCACGGATACGCGCCTGCGCCAGCAATTCGAGTACCAGCTCACGCCGCAGTAACACGACGCTCCTGTTATAAAAACCGGGTCATGCTGACGAAGGAAGCATCTCATTCGCATCGTTGGGGCAACTACCCTAGCGGCACGAGCGAGATGCTTCCTTCGTCAGCATGACCCGGTTTTTGCTACGGCTTATACAGCTACGATTTATGCAGCTGCGCCCACTGCACGGCCAGCATCGTTTTGGCATCTTGAATTTTCTCCTTAGCCAATTCTTCGCGCGAAAGCCGCACGATTTCGATTTGCTCGTGCTCGGCGGCTAGCCCCCCGCCCTGGCCGGTTTGGCGGCTTACCTCGGCGTAGTACACGGCGATGGTTTCGGCACTGGTGCCGGGCGAAGGCCACATGGTCACAATTTCGGTGAGTTTGTCAACGTCATAGCCCAGTTCCTCGTGCAGTTCGCGGCGCACGGCCGTTTCGGGGCTCTCGCCTTTGTCAATCATGCCGGCGGCTATTTCGAGCAGCTCGCGCTCGGCGCCCACCCGAAACTGCCGGGTAAGCACGTACTGCTGGCGCTCGGTATCGAAGACTAGGGCCGCCACGGCGTGGCCGGGGGCAAACTGCTCGCGGAGCAATTCTTCGCCGCCCTGCGTTTTAAGGGTGAGCTTGTTGAGCTTAAAATGGCCGTCGTAGGCGCGCTCGCGGTGAACTATCTGCATGGCTTGGAGATTTAAGCGGTACCTTTGCCGCCGAAGGCAGCCTGGCAATCGGACCAGCTGCCCGCCGTAAGTATACGGCCGCTAGCCCGCCGCGTCGTGGTTTGTGCGTGAGGCGCGGGTTTTTCCCTCCTATTTTCTTAGTACTTGCGCAGGCAGCCGATGGCCTCCGCCCCGGCCACCACCCACCGGGCGGGTGGCTCCCACCTTCATGACCTTTAACGACCTCAACCTGATTGAGCCCATCCTGCGCGCCCTAAGCGAGGAAGGCTACACCACCCCCACGCCCATCCAGCAGCAAGCCATTCCGCAGGTGCTCGAAGGCCACGACCTGCTCGGCGTAGCCCAAACCGGCACCGGCAAAACGGCCGCCTTCTCGGTGCCGATTCTGCAGATTCTGCACCAGACCGCCCAAACGCAGAAAGCCGCCCAAGGCCCCCGCGGCCGCGTGCGTTGCCTCGTGCTCACCCCCACCCGCGAGCTAGCCATCCAGATTGGCGAGAGCTTTAAGGCCTACGGCCGCCACCTGCCGCAGCTGCGCTCGACCGTCATCTTCGGCGGCGTGGGCCAAAACCCGCAGGTGCAGGCGCTGCAGCGCGGCGTCGAAATCTTGGTAGCCACGCCCGGCCGCCTGCTCGACCTCATGAACCAGGGCTACGTGAACCTGCAGCACCTCGAAGTATTCGTGCTCGACGAGGCCGACCGCATGCTCGACATGGGCTTCATCCACGACATCAAGCGCATTCTGCCCAAGCTGCCTGCTGGCCGCCAGAGCCTGTTCTTCTCGGCTACCATGCCGAACGTTATCAAGGAGCTTTCGGCCACCATCCTGCGCCCCAACCCGGTGCAGGTAGCTGTGACGCCCGTATCGAGCACCGCCGACACGGTGACCCAGTCGGTGTTCCTGGTCGATAAAAACGACAAGCCCGCCCTGCTTCGCCACGTGCTCAAGGACCCCGCCATCAAGCGTGTGCTGGTCTTTACCCGCACCAAGCACGGCGCCAACAAGGTGACCGAAACCCTGGAGAAGGCTCAGATTACGGCCGAGGCCATCCACGGCAACAAGAGCCAGAACCACCGCCAGCGCGCGCTCAGCAACTTCAAGGCTGGCACAACCCGCGTGCTAGTCGCCACCGACATTGCCGCCCGCGGCATCGACGTGGATGAGCTGACTCACGTTATCAACTACGAAGTACCCAACGAGCCCGAAACCTACGTGCACCGCATCGGCCGCACGGGCCGCGCCGGGGCTTTTGGCACAGCGTTTACATTTGTAGAGGAAGAAGAGCGCGCCTATCTGCAAGACATTCAGAAGCTTATTCGCAAGCAGATTGATGTCGATAAGGAGCACCCTTACACCACGACCAGCGTAGCCCCGGTATCGCTGAATGGCAACGAGCGCATTATCCGGCCCAAAGGCCCGGCTGGTCGCCCGCCCCGCGATGGGCGTGGTGGCAGCGGCGGCCAGGGCCGCAGCGGTGCCCCACGTTCCAGCGGCTCTACCTCAGGGGGTGGCCGCAGCGAGCACCGCGGCGGTGGTCGCCCGCAGTCATCAGGCGGTGGCGAGCGCTCGGGTGCTTCGAGCGGCGGGCAGCGTAGCAGCCGGCCGTTTCAGGCAGGACGTAGTGGGGGCGGCGAAGGTGGCCGCCGGTCGAGCTAACTCCAGCACTTCAAAGGGCCTGGCTGCTGAACCAGCCTGGCAGTAGTATTCCGGTAGCCGCGTGGCCAAAGTCGCGCAGCTACCGGAATATTTTTTGGCGGCAGGAAACAAAACTAGCCTGGCTAGGCTTCTTTGGGCGGCTATTGGCCACTACTTTAACGCTGTTTTCCTGACTTCCTAGCCTCATGACTTCCCGCGTTTCCCTCCCGCTTATTCAGGCCCTGCGCGACACGGCCCGCCGCCTGGCCACCGAGGCTCCGTACCAATGGGGCCACATGGGCAGTTGCAATTGCGGCCACCTGGCCCAAACCATTACCCAACTCACCAAGGCCGAAATTCATGCCCAGGCCCTGCAGCGCTACGGCGACTGGGAGCGTCAGCTTGTAGACTACTGCCCCACCAGCGGCCTGCCCTTCGACCAGACCATCGATGAGATGCTGGCCCTGGGCTTCTCGCGCGAAGACCTCACCCACCTCGAAAAGCTGGGCGACCCGGCCGTGCGCCACGCCATTCCATTTGAGCGCCGCAATGCCCTGCGCCATAACCAGCGCGACGACGTAGTCTTGTACCTACGCACCTGGGCCGGCCTGCTTGAAAGGCAATTGGTGGCTAACGTGCCTATACCTGTCTTAGCGGAACTCACCCTAGCGGAGGCCTAATCCAGCCCGTTTCTCCATAAGCACAACAAGCCAAAGCCCCGACCACGCACGCTGCGTAGTCGGGGCTTTGGCTTTGGTAGTTTAGGCTACTCCTACCGCATGGCTGGAGCGGCAGTGGTTAGTAGTTAACGTTGCTACGCTGGGCTTCGCGATAGCCTTCGGTGCGGTGGGCCCGCTTGTAGGCCGCATCGGCGCTAGGGTCTTTCTCCGCATCGGGGGCCGTAGTGCAGGCAGCGGTCAGAAACAGGGCCGCGCTGGCGGCCAGCAGCAGGGAGTAGGTGCGCAAGCTTTTCATGCCGCGAAGGTAAGGCCCGGCGGCCTAACATGGAAAGCGGAGCAGCGTATAATTTCTTAAAGCCACTGCGATAACAAGAGTGTCGAAGGTTAAAGCTAGCCCCCGACTACTGGTACTGGCTTACTTAGCCCGGGCTGTTCGAAGCCCCATTTTAGTATCATTTACAATTGAAAATGGGACTTGAATCCAGCATAACCCAGCACTTATAGTCTAGTACAGCGTCTACCTACCACTCATAAAAAACACCTTGCAGCACTAGCCCTAATAGCTGTCTACCTTGGAGCTGTACAACACGCTTAGAAGCCCTAAAAGGCAGCTACTAACTGCAGAGCTTACTGCCAGCTTGCCTATGTTTTTAGCGCACTTATTTTAGCTTTTTCTTATACCAGGCGATGGCAATAAGATTAGCAGCACAATAAGATGTGGTTTATCTGAAATCAACAGAAAGACAATAGGACCAAAAAAATAAACAGTCTAGCGATTTCCAAAGTAAAATATGTTTCACTTAAAGTTGATATTATCACGTAATTTCTTCTCAAACACAACATGTTATGATAATCAATATACCTCTTAAACACGCTAAAGTTCAGAACAAAGACAGGTAGTACTTATTGGCTATCCTATGATACTATTCCAACTGCCGACCCATCGTATTATTGCTACCATATACGCTGTTTTATACTAATCAGCCAACCTAGAACTAATTGTACTGAAGCGTCACGAAGACAAGCAAAATTCATTAGCTCTCTCCTAAGCAAGTGCTAATGTAGCAAGCAGCCGCTATTAGCTCACTTTTCTAGCCATATTAGTAGCAAATCTCAAGCTCTGGGCTAGCCCCAATACCCAAAGCAGATGGCCAGCTTCTACACATTCTACAGAAAGCAGGATGCGTAAGAGCTGGCCTAGTTGGCATACTATTTACGAGCGTGGAGTTGCGCTTGATGCGCACTCGCCAGCAGTAGTTTTAACTATTGCTCGGGCTGGTAGTCGGCGAAAGAGCCGTCGCGATAAAAGATGACGATGCGCCGAATGGCCTTGCCTGGCTCAGCCAGAAAGGGAAGCAGCGCAGTTTCGGAGGCAGCCGGAGCAGGTGGGACTACAGGCGCCGGGCTGACCGGAGCAGGCGCGGGCACGGATGGCACTGGCGGCACCGCTAGCTCAGCATTGGCCGGCAGGGTGGGCACTACCACGGGTTGCGCCACGGGTGCAGCTACCGTAGGCGCCGTAGTACTGCCAGCAACTGCCTTGCGCAGTGCAGATGCTCGGAAAGGCTTAGGCGCAGCCGGAACGGGGGCCGCCGCTGGTGAGCTTGCCGGAGGTATTAAGGTAGCTGTAGGCGCTACTGCCGGAGTTACCAGCGGCGCATCTTGAGGCTCGATAACAGTTGCTGGCTCTTCGAGCGGGACTTCGGCGGCCACTACAGGAGCAGGTGGGGCTAGCGAGAGCGTTTCTGCCGTTTCCGGGGGCTGAGGTACACTGCTGGGAGCTGCTACAGGCGCTTGGGAGCCTACCATATCGCCGGTGCCGCTTAACAGCCAAGGCAGTGATAGCTCGGGGAAGGCGCTAATAATGCGTTGGACCACCTCCAGGCTGGGCTTGTTACGCTCGCTGAGAATATGGCTCATAACGGGCCGACCTACTCCAATGAGGTCTGCAAATTGAGTTGGCGTAAGCTGCTTATGCTCGAGTAGCTGCCGAATGCGGGTAACCATAGGTTTGAAAATTGCTTCACAAATGTGCGAAGTAATTTTCAAACCACGCTTCTACTTCATCACAAATACTAATTAACAAAAGTAATAGTAGATATCAAATAGGCCTGTTTACAGTTGTACTAAGCTAGAATTTAAGGAATTTTCTCGAGTTTAATAACCCGTACATTTGGCAAACAATCTTAAAATTCGCTGTATCTCACAATTGTGTGCAAGATTGGTGGCGCCTTAAAAAATATAAAGCGGCCCCACCAATCTGTATGGTGGGGCCGCTTTATGAATATGGCCGGCGCGCCTCAGCACCAGCTCTACAACGAGCTTTCTTTAATCGAAATACTCTCTGGCAAGTGCTTTATCGTGGCCGTAGATGTCGTCGCGGAAGTGCGCGTGGCCATTGGCATCAGCCCAGGCCGTGAGGTAAACCAAGTATACCGGCAGCTTCTCTTTGAGCGGCACATACTTCTCGTGGCGCTGCGCAATGGTGTCCTCGATGACGGCCTGGCTCCAGTTGGAGTTGTTGCGCAGCAGGTACGTGGCAAGCTTGATGGGCTCTTCTACACGCACGCAACCGTGGCTAAAGCTGCGCTTGGTTTGCGAGAATAGCTCGTCATGGGGCGTGTCGTGAAGATAGATATCGTTAGAGTTGGGAAAGATAAATTTCACTTCGCCCAAGTCGTTCTGGGGGCCCGGCCGACGGCGCACTGTGTACTTGAAGTTGTCCTGCGTCACGCCGGCCCAGTCGATAGTAGTAGGGTCTACTATGGTGGCTTTGCGGCCATAGCCCTTCACCACTTCCATATCGAGGCGGTCGAGCGTACCCTGGGGGTCGGCCTCCAGCTTAGCACGCAGCTCCTTGTCGATAATGCTGTAGGGCACGTTCCAATAGGGCGACAAAACTACATATTCCATTTTATCGGAAAACACCGGCGTTGCGGTCAGCGCTTTGCCCACAATCACGCGCATAGTGAGGGCTTCCTTGCCCTGCTCATATACCCGCAGCCGGTACTCCGGAATGTTCACGATGAGGTAGTCGGGCTCAAACTTTTTGGGTAGCCAGCGCCAGCGCTCCATGTTCAGGATAACCTGGTCGATGCGCGCCTGGATAGGTACATTAAGCTGGCGCAGCGTTTCACCATTTACCAGCCCAGTGGGCGGCAGGCCCAGGTCGCGCTGAAAACTTTTTACTGCTTCGACCAAAGTAGGGTCGTAGGTATTAGCAGCGGGCGAGGCAGTAACGTTGTTTACGGGCTGGGCCGTAGCCGCCACGTTAGCCGGCGTCTGGCCAGTGGCCTCGCCGCCTAGCAGGCGCTGGCGCAGCAGGCCCACCACGGGCAGTGTCTGGCCCGGCTTGAGGTGCGTAGTGCCCGGCAGGGTGGGCCAGCCCCCGGCGGCCTGGCGGGCGCGCAGCAGGGCTAGCGCCTTCTTGAGATTCGTGTATTCGGGGTGCAGCGGCGCGAAGTCGTAGTAGGGATAGGTGCTTTCCCGCTCACGCAAAATGGTCATCAGCGCGTGGTCGAGCTTGATTTTATTGCGCTTCACTTTCCAGGCGTCGTTCTTGGTATCGCGGGGGTTAGCCACGCCGCGATAGTAGTCCGAGGCCCAGGCGAAATAGCTGCCCGACAGGGTCACGTCAAGCTGGCGCTCCAAATGGTTACGGCGCGCAGTGTCCTGGCCCACGCTTTTGAACTGGGCTAGCAAATCCGTTATCTTCTTGGTGTCATACCGCTTAGGGTCGAGACCATCATCCTTTGCTTTACTTACTACGGTAAGGAAGGTGTTGGCCTGCGGGACGAGCTGGTGCTGCCGAAACCACCCTAGCCGGAACTGCCGTTCACGGTAAAACTTGCGCGCCCAACGCTCCTGCGCCTTGAAGCGGGCATCGGCCTGCATGGTCCGGATAACGAATACGCTGTCGAGGTGCGGCTCGGGGCCATCGGTGTGGTTGGTAACGGCGGTGCCGGTTTTGGAGCTGGCCTGGCTGGTTTGCTCGCTCTGGCCGTTGCACGACACGAGCAGGCCGGGCAGGCCAAGCAAGCCCAGAAACAGGGCGAAGGTTAAGAAATGAAGACGAAGCTTTAAATGCATCAGAAGGGAAAAAATGGGCGGCGAGCGGCCGGTTGGCAAGTGCCAGCCGGCCCGGAACGCGGCGCCAGATGACGAAAGAATGAGCCCGTTTTACTGAGCCGCTGCCGGGCAGGTTGTGCCAGGCCATTCTACGCCAACGCAAATAACGCGCCTAATGTAATAGAAACCGTTAGCCAAACTAATCGGCGCCGCGTACTTTTTCCGGGTCGGGCGGCTAGCCCCTATTGCGCTGTTAAGGCCACCTGGTCGCGGCCGAGCAAGCAGGCCCCGGCTAGGCCCGGCTCAGCTGACCGCTTTTTCGCCTTCACTTTTTTCTCTATTGATGCCAACACTTCCTGCTACGCTGCCGCAGCCTAACGCTGCACTGCCCCAGCCACCCGACCCGCACAGCTATGCGCAGGGCCCCGCGTTGCGCCACCTGCGGCTCGCGCTCACCGTCGACTTTGCTCGGCGCGAGTTGGCCGGCGCCGCTACTTGGCTGCTGGCCGAGCCCCTGGCTAGCGCAATCCAACTGGTGCTCGACACCCGCGACCTGACCATCGAAAGCGTGCACTCGGGCGAGGATGCCAGCGGGGCCGCCCTCCCCTACACCCTAGCGATGCCCGATGCCGTGCTAGGCCAGGCCCTGCGCGTGGAGCTGCCGGCGGGCGCGGCGTCGGTGTGCATCCGGTACCGCACCAGCCCTGAGGCGGCGGCCTTGCAGTGGCTGGCCCCAGCCCAGACGGCGGGCCAGCACCCGTTCCTGTTCACGCAGTCGCAGGCCATCCTGGCGCGCACGTGGCTGCCCTGCCCCGACTCGCCTGGCCGGCGCTTCAGCTACGAGGCCGCGGTAGAAGTGCTAGGGCCGGAGCGCGGCCAGCTGCTAGCCCTCATGAGTGCTGCCGACAACCCCCAGGCCACCGCGCCCGATGGCCGCTACCACTTCCGGCAGCCGCAGCCAGTGCCGGCCTACCTGCTGGCCCTAGCCGTGGGCCGGCTCGACTTCGCACCACTGGGCGAGCGCACCGGCATCTACGCCGAGCCGGCTACACTGCCCCAGGCAGCACACGAGTTTGACGAGCTAAACCGCATGGTGCAGGCAGCCGAACAATTGTATGGCCCTTACCGCTGGGGAAGATACGATTTACTTGTGTTACCATCGAGTTTTCCATTTGGTGGAATGGAAAATCCGTGTTTAACATTTGTTACACCCACCATACTGGCGGGCGACCGCAGCCTGACCAGCCTGGTAGCCCACGAGCTGGCCCACTCGTGGAGCGGCAACCTGGTTACAAATGCAACCTGGAATGACTTCTGGCTAAATGAAGGCTTTACGGTGTATTTCGAGCGCCGTATTATGGAGCAACTCTACGGCCGGCCCTATGCGGAGATGTTGCAGGTGCTGGGCGAGGCCGACTTGCAGCACACCATTCAGGAGCTAGGCTCTACTAGCCCAGCCACGCACCTGCGCCTGCACCTAGCCGGCCGCGACCCCGATGACGGCCTCAACGATATTGCCTACGAGAAAGGCTGCCTGCTGCTCCTTACCCTGGAGAAGCTAGTGGGCCGCGTCCGCCTCGACGCCTTTATTACGGAGTACTTCGCGCGGTTCGCTTTTCAGAGTATGGACACCGACCGCTTTGCAACCTACCTCAGCCAGGCCTTGCTCACACCGGCCGAGGCTAGCCAGCTCAACCTGCCGGCCTGGCTCGACGGCCCTGGCCTGCCGCCCGGCGCACCAGTAGCCCGGTCGGCGCGCTTCGCCGCGGTCGAGGAGGCCCTGGCCCGGCTAGCCGCTGGCGCGGCCCCCGCCGAGCTGCAACCTATAACTACGGAGTGGAGCAGCCAGGAGTGGGAGCATTTCTTGCGCGGCCTGCCCCCTACCCTTTCTGCCGCTGACCTCGGCCAGCTCGACACGGCCTTTCACTTCACCACCTCGGGCAATGCCGAGCTGCTGGCTGCCTGGTTTCCGCTGGCGCTGCGGGCGGGCTACGCGCCGGCCGATGCAGCGCTCGAAAATTTTCTGCGGCACGTGGGGCGACGCAAGTTTTTGGTGCCGCTCTACCGGGCACTACTGGCCACGCCCGGCGGCCGGGCGCGGGCGCAAGCCATCTACCGGTTAGCCCGGCCCAACTATCACTCGGTAGCTACGAGCACCCTCGATGAGCTAGTGGGCCGCTCGGCCTGAGGGGCGGCCCTAGCCCGGCCCGATTTTAGTTGCTCAGCTTTGGGCCCGGCGGGAACGGGGCTAGCCCCGTTTCCGCGACCGTACCTTTGTCCTCTTCCAATCAGACTAGCCAGTTACCGTTGAAACATCTTATTCCGCACGGCAAGCTCATCGCCATTGGGGGCAATGAGGACAAGGGCACCTACCCTACCGTTCGCAGCAAGCGCCAGTACTACCTGAATTTTTTTGAGCTCGGCATTCTCAAGCGCGTCGTTTCGGAGTCGGGCAAGCTCGACCCGCGCATTGAGGTCGTGACCACCGCTTCCATGATTCCGCAGGAGGTGGGGCCTATTTATACGGCCTCGTTTGCCATGCTCAACTGTCACAACGTGGGCATCATGGACATTCGCACCCCCGACGATGCCCGCCAGCCTGAGTACCTGGCCCGCCTGCTGGCCGCCGATGTGGTTATGTTTTCGGGCGGCAATCAGTCGCGCCTGCGCGAGATGTTTGGCGAAACCGATTTTCTCGATACGCTCACCCGCCGCTACTACGCCGAGCCCAACTTCGTGATTGCCGGCACCAGCGCCGGGGCCATGGCCATGTCGCAACACATGATACGCGGCGGCTCGGTGCCCGATGCCTTATTAAAGGGCGCCGTGAAGATGGGCACCGGCCTGAGCTTATCACCGCCGGCCATCATCGACTCGCACTTTGTGAAGCGCGGGCGCTTCGGCCGCCTCATCGAGGCAGTAGCCCTCTACCCCAAGCTCATCGGTATCGGGCTGGGCGAAGACACCGGCGTGCTCATCACCGAAGGCCACCTGGTCGAAACCATCGGCTCGAACCTCGTTATTATTCTAGATGGCTACGACATTGTGCACAACAATGCCGCCGCGGCCAAAAAGGGCACCACACTTTCCGTCGAAAACATCAAAATGCACGTGCTGGCCAAAGGCAACGTGTACTGCATGACCGAGCGCAAGTTTTACGTAAGCAAAGAGGCCGCCATGAAAGCAGCCTGCTAGCCTGGCTACTCCTTATATAATAGTCCTCCCCCAACGCCGCCCAGGTAGGTGGCTTTTGAGGGAGGACTGTTCTTCTTAAGAGGCTTTAGTAACTAGCCACGCCAGGCGGGCCCTAATAAATAGCCACCAGCTCCTCGCCCGCCGCGTTGCGGCTAGCCCGGTACATGCCTTCCGAGTTGAAGGGCAGCGCCACGTTGCCATCGGCGTCTACTGCAATAAGGCCGCCTTCGCCGCCCACCGGGGCCAACTTGTCGTGCACGACCACCCGGCAGGCCTCGGCCAGGCTCAGGCCCTTATACTCCATCAGGCACGCCACGTCGTAGCCCACCACGGCCCGCATAAAAAACTCGCCGTGCCCGGTGCAGCTGATGGCACAGCGCGTATCGGCCCAGGTGCCAGCCCCGATGATGGGCGTGTCGCCAATACGCGAGTAGCGCTTGTTGGTCATGCCACCAGTGCTGGTAGCAGCGGCCAAATTACCGTGCTGGTCGCGGGCAACGGCGCCCACGGTGCCTTTTTTCCAGTTGGGGTCGATAGCTGAAGGGGGGCTAGCGGCGTGGTCGAGCTGCACGCGGCCCGCGGCAATGGCCTCCTGCAATTGGTCGAAGCGCTGCTGGGTGAAAAAGTATTCGAGCGGCTGCATGGGCAAGCCGTGCTCGCGGGCCAGTTCGTCGGCCCCTGGGTAGGCTAGCAGCACGTGCTCGGTCTGCTCCATCACCAGGCGCGCCGCCCGAATGGGGTTTTGCACCGCGCGCACGCCAGCCACCGCGCCGGCCCGGCGGGTGGCCCCGTCCATAAGGGCGGCGTCCATTTCGTGGTGGCCTTCATGGGTAAATACCGCCCCGCGCCCGGCATTGAAGAGCGGGCAGTCTTCGAGCGTACGCACGGTGGCCTCTACGGCATCAAGGGCCGGCGCACCCTGGGCTAGCAGCGCCGTGCCAGTGGCCAGCGCCCCGCGCAAAGCCGCTCGGTATTCGGCCTCCAAAGCAGGCGTGAGCAAGGCCCGAACCAATGTGCCAGCGCCTCCGTGCAAAGCAAGAGCAAACATATTCTTATTTACTAATTAAGTAAGTTTCTGGCGCAAGAACGGCACTTTCTGCGCTTCACAGGGGTTTGCATAAGGCAGCACACGTAATAATTTATTACGTATCAGCTATTTGCCTTCTCTACGGCGCGCTATTTTTTTTAGCTAAGAGCCAGGTAAGTTGCTGATAATTGTGCGCGCAAATGCGTTTTAGTGGTGCCAAAATCCGGCGGCCTTCGGATTTTTTTCGTAGGTTTGACCTCTAGTTTTCTTCATTCCAAAATTCCCCTTTCCGATGGCATACGACGTAACCGGCCGCCTGCACGAAATCTTTGACGAACAGCAGGTAAGCGAAAAATTCCGCAAGCGCGAGTTCGTCCTCGAAGTGCAGGATGGCCAATATCCTGAGCAAATTAAGTTTCAGCTGGTGCAGGACAAAACCGCCCTCATCGACCCCTTTAAAATGGGCGACGAGGTGAAAGTGACGTTCAACCTCCGCGGCCGTGGCTTCAACAAGAATGGCCAGATGCTGTACTTCACCAACCTCGAAGCCTGGCGCATCGAGCCGGCCTCGGGTGGTGCCCCGGCTGGTGGCGGTGGTTCGTCTTACGGTCAGCAGCAGCCCGCTGCTCGCCCGGCCCAAAACCAGAACCCCAACCTGCGCGCCCAGCCTTCGGCTCAGCCCATCGCTGGCGACGACGACAACGACTTGCCCTTCTAGACCGCAGATTCAAGCGGATTTCGCAGCTACGCCTGCTAATGCAGGCTGGCTGTTAGTTTTTTCGGTTCGATTTGTTAAGTCAGGCTTTTGAGCTTGCTGATAGCATTCAATTTGTGCCGCTTCCTTCATCGGGGGCGGCACATTTGCGTTATGGGCTACGTTTACTCCCTATGAACTTACGCGCACTTATCAGCCAGGGTGAAGGCGAGCGGCTCGAATTCAAGAAAAAAACTACTCATCCTACCCGCATTGCGCGTACGCTGGCCTCGCTGGCGAATACGCACGGGGGGCAGATACTGGTGGGCGTCGATGATGACGGCCGCGTGGTGGGCGTGCGCGATGCTGAGGAAGAAATGTTTGTGCTACGCGACGCTGCCCAGCATTACATCGACCCGCCGTTAACACTGAATTTTCAGGAAATCGAAACCGAGGACGACCTCATTGTATTGATAGTGGATGTGGCAGAAAGCCAAAACAAGCCACACAAGGCCCAGATAGCGCCCGGCGAATGGCGCAGCTACGTGCGCGTGCGCGATGAAAGCGTGCAGGCTAGCTCCCTCACGGAGAAGGTGCTGGAGCGCCAGCAACCCGAAGCGCGCCTCGAAAAAATCCCGCTGAATAAAGACGAGCTGCGAGTGCTCGACTACCTCAAAACCAAGTACCCACGCATCACGGTGGCCGAGTACACCAAGCTCATCAACGTGAGCCGCCGTCGGGCTTACCGCACGCTTATCAAGCTGGTGCTACACGGCTACCTGCGCTACCACGATAAAGAAAAGGAGCCGTACTACACGCTCTAAACCGCAGATTCAAACGGATTGCGCAGCTACACCTGTTAACGCAGGCTGCCTACGCAAACCTTAAAACAAGAAAGCCGCTTTGTGAGCGGCTTTCTTGTTTTAAGCAAAAGTTACCTGTTTCGGCGCAAACGGCGCGCGCAGCGCTGTAACGAGCATTCGCGTAGTCAGGCTACGTTAGCAGGTGTAGCTGCGCAATCCGTTTGAATCTGCGGTTTAGTCCTGCTTGCGGGCGCGAGCGGCTTTCTTTTCGTCCTTCTCGGCTTTCTTTTCTTTGGGCGACTTAGTAGGCTCTTTCTTTTTCTCTTTGCGGGCGTCTTGCGCTTTTGCCATGAGTGAAAATAGGTTGGGGTGGAAGGGTGTAAAAAACAAGCGAATGCAAACTAGAACTGCCAGAACGCCAGCCTAACGCACGCTTTACAGCCAAAAGTATGGGCTAGCTAGCGGGCAAGGCGGGCCAGTAGCGCTCGCGCAAAATGCGCAAGTGGTGCGCCTCGTGCCCGGTAATAATATACAGCAGCGCCCGCACCGAGGTTGCCCCGCCATTGGCGCGGCCGGCGCGCTCCAGCTGCCCACCATTCAGCCCACTAAAGAAGGCAAGCGTAGCGGCGCGCACGGCATGGTATTCGGTTAGCAAGTCGCTCATCGAGCGGTCATTGGCCTCGCTGTTAGCGGCAAACTCGTTTTCATCAAAACCGGGCAGCTCCTGCGCGTCGGCGCGGGCAAAGCGTAGGGCACGGTAAGCGAAAATGCGTTCGGCATCGGTAATGTGCACCAGCACCTCCTTGGGCGTCCATTTGCCGGGCGCGTAGCGCATCAGGGCCTGGCTTTCGGTGAGGCCGGCCAGCTCGCGGTGCACCTCGGCAGCCTGCTGGCGCAGCTGGGCCAGCGGGTCGGCCTCGGCGGGCACCAGGTCGATATAAGCCTGCGTATAAGAAAGATAGGTGCCGGGCGCCGGGCGCCCTTGCGTGATGGATGGTGTAGTCGCCATAGTGGCAAAGGTAGCCGCCGGCCGCAGATACTGAAATTTGTAGCGCATAGCCCCTAGCGGGCGCCTGGTGAGGGGCTGTCCGCCCAGCCGCCAGCGGACCGGGCGCAACTCCCTGGCAGCCACTTCGGCGGGTGCTAAGGCGTTGATGCCGAAAGCCCAGCGCAGAAAATCGGGCATAATTGTGCCCCAGGTATCAGGGTGATGGTGGCCGCCCGGCACTTCTACGTAGCGCGCTGCGGTGGCAGGCAGCCCCTGCCCGGCTAGGGCCGCCAGCAAGTCCAGGGTGTCGTCGATAGCGTCGATAATACCGTTATTATTACGGTCGCTGGTTTCGTCGTCGGTGCCGGTCTGCAGCCAGAACTGCTGACCGAGGCTAGCCGGCCGGGCACGCACCAGGCTGTGCATCAGGCGGTCAGCATCGGTATAGCCGTCGGCTAGCCCCCTCCCCCGCCACCAAAAGGAGCCGCTGAATACGCCGGCTCTCCCAAACGCTTCGGGGTGGTGCCAGGCCAGGTCGAAGGCCATGAGGCCCCCTAGCGACATGCCGGCCACGGCCGCCTCGCCTGCCTCGGCGCTGGCGTGGTAGTGGGCCTGCACGTAAGGAAGTAATTCCTTGAGCATAAAGTCGGTGTAGCGCCCGGCGCGGCTGCCGCGGCCCAGGTAATCGGGGCGGGCGGCCACGCCGTATTCCTGCAGGCGGTCGGCGGCATGAATGGCCACCAGCACAAACGGCCGCACCTCACCGCGCCGAAACAGCCGGTTGAGTGTAGCTGGCAGATGCAAGCGCGTCAGGTCCTGGCCATCATTCAGGTAGAGCACCGGATACGGCTCAGCGGCCCGCACCGAAAAGCCCGGTGGCAGCACCACATCGAGCCGCACCACGCGCCCCAGCGCCACCGAAAATAAGTATTCGTCGCGCCGTACCACCACCGTAGCGCCACGCGGCGATTGAAACGTTGTCACTGCCATTTCTATGCAAATAAACACGGCTAAGTGCATTCTGCTAAAATCTTGGCCGTTCGGTTTTTCTGCTTAGTTTGCGGCCGGTTCACGCGGGCGCCTCATCCCCGCCGGGCCTAGCACTTTGCACGAAGAATACCGCCGCTTCTACTCCCAGCACCTGGGCTTGGACATGGAAATGCTGGTCGTAGGCGACTACGGCTACCCCCTCATCGTCTTCCCCACGTCCAACGGCCGCTACTACGAGGCCAAGGATTTTCACCTGGTCGATTCCGTTCGCTGGTTTGTCGAAAACCGCCTGCTTAAGCTCATCTGCATCGATAGTGGCGACAAGTGGAGCTGGTATGCCAAGCACCTGCACCCCGGCACCCGCGTGCACAACCACGGCCTCTACGACCGCATGGTGAGCGAGGAGTTGGTGCCGCGCCTGCAGCAAGAGTGCCAAGTCGATAAAGTAGGCGTAGCGGGCTGTTCGCTAGGGGGTTACCAGGCCCTGAATTTTGCCTTTCGCCACCCTAATCAAGTTGCCCATATGTTCTCGATGGGGGCGGCCTTCGACATCAAGATGTTTCTGGATGGGCACTACGACGAGCAGGCGTACTTCCACAATCCGCCCGACTATATGCCTAATGCCCAGGATGCTAATTTCCACCAGATGAATATTATTCTGGGCACGGCCGAGCACGACTTCTGCAAGGATGCGAACTATCGCATGTCGGAAATTCTATTGCGCAAGGGCATTCCGCACCGCCTCGATGTGCGCCCGCACGGCACCCACGACTGGCCAGTGTGGCGCGATATGTTTCCCGAATACGTCTCTACCATCTTTTAGCCAACTGTTTGCGTACACCCTACCGTTGTTAGCTTACTTACCAACACCCTAGCAGCTAAATTCTTTTTCCTATGAAAAAAATCGGCATCTTGTTCGGCCAGGAAAATACTTTTCCGCAGGCCTTTGTGGACCGCGTTAATCAAAAAGCCGTTGACGGCATCACCGCCGAGTTCGTGCGCATCGAGGAGGTCGAGCAGGCCGTAGCTTCCGATTATGCCGTCATCATCGACCGCATTTCGCAGGATGTGCCTTTCTACCGCGCCTACCTCAAGAACGCCGCCCTCACCGGTACGGCCGTGATTAACAACCCGTTCTGGTGGAGCGCCGACGAGAAGTTTTTCAATAATGCCCTGGCCGTGCAGCTAGGGGTGCCGGTGCCCAAAACCCTGCTGCTACCCAGCAAGGCCCGCCCCGATGACACCAACGAGAACTCCTTCCGCAACCTAGCCATGTTCGACTGGCACAAGGCGTTTGAGAAAATCGGTTTTCCGGCCTTCATGAAACCTCACGCCGGCGGCGGCTGGAAGAGCGTGTATAAGGTAGACAACCCCGACGAAGCCTGGCGCGCCTACGACGAAACCGGCCAACTTGTGATGCTCTATCAGGAAGCTGTTGATTTTGAGGACTATTTCCGCTGCTACTGCCTAGGCGGCAAGGATGTGCTCATCATGCCCTACGAGCCGCGCAACGCGCCCCACCAGCGCTACCAGACCGAGATGAAAACCCAGGGCGAAGCCGGCGAAAAGCTGCTTGCTACCATTAAGGACTACACCCTACGCCTGTGCCAGGGCCTGGGCTATGACTTTAATACGGTGGAGTTTGCGGTGCGCGGTGGCGTGCCGATTGCCATTGATTTCGGCAACCCAGCTCCCGATGCTGACCTTAATTCGGTAGGCCCCGAGAATTTTGAGTGGGTAGTAGAGCATGCTGCTAAGCTCGCCATTGAGCGCGCCCAGGCGCAGAAAGCTGGCCAGGACAACCTCACCTGGGGCACCTTCGTGCAGAAGTCGGCCCGCCAAACGGCCATTGCCTCCACCGATGGTACCGTAGAAATAGGCGCTGCCGTGCACGAAACCAACGACCTGGGCACCAATCCGCCCAAGGCAGCCCAGCCAGCCAAGAAGGCGGCCGCCCCCAAAAAAGACGCTAGCCCCGCCCCCGTTGCTCCGGAAGGCGAAGTGCCCAAACCCGCTAAAAAAGCCCCAGCGGCCAAAGCGGCCCCTGCCGCCTCAGCACCCGCTAAGCCAACAAAATCAGCGGGCAAGAAATCGTAACCGTCTTTGTTTAAATAGGTATACTTCGAAGGGGCTGCCATCACTGCTTGGTGGCAGCCTTTTTTGCGGCCTTTCTCTTCCTATTTATTATCCAGGTAAACTTCGCCCACCTTCTCTCGCTAGCTACTTATGCCACGGCCCGTTTTTACCCTCGGAATTGAGGAAGAATTTCAAACTATCGACCCGATTACGCGCGACCTACGCTCGCACATGTCTAAAATCGTAGAAGATGGTAAAATAACCCTGCACGAGCAGGTGAAGGCCGAAATGCACGAATCAGTGGTGGAGGTAGGTACCACTATTTGCAAGAATATTCACGAGGCACGCGAAGAAGTGGTACATCTGCGCCGCCAGGTAATCGAACTCGCCGACCGCGTGGGGCTCAAAATTGCGGCTGCCGGTACGCACCCGTTTTCGCGCTGGCAAGACCAGCCTATTACGCCGGACGCCCGCTATGATAAAATCGTGGAGGAACTGCAGGAAGCGGCCCGCTCCAACCTGGTTTTTGGTATGCACGTGCATATTGGCATCGAAAACCGCGACCTGGGCGTGTACATGATGAATGCGCTGCGTTATTTCTTACCGCACTTATTTGCGCTTAGCACCAATTCGCCGTTTTGGGAGGGGCGCGAAACGGGATACAAATCTTTTAGAACCAAGGTTTTCGAGCGTTTTCCACGCACGGGAATTCCCGGATATTTCACAAGCGCTTCGGATTATGATGAGTTTCTGGCCCTGCTGATAAAAACCGGCTGCATCGACAATGGCAAAAAAATATGGTGGGATTTGCGTCTCCATCCATTTTTCGACACCATCGAGTACCGCATCTGCGACATGATGATGCGCGCCGACGAAACCATTGCGGTGGCAGCCGTGATGCAGGCCCTAGTGGCCAAGATTTATAAGCTGAAATGCCAGAATCTAAATTTCCGCCTCTACCGCAGCGCGCTCATCAAAGAAAATAAATGGCGCGCCGCTCGCTACGGCATTGATGGCCGTTTAATTGACTTTGGCTCGCAGGAAGAGAAGCCGGCCCGGCAGCTGATACTGGAACTCCTCGATTTTGTCGATGATGTTCTTGATGACCTGGGCAGCCGCCACGAAGTCGAATACATCCTCAAAATGCTGGAAATGGGCACCGGGGCCGACCGGCAGCTAGCGGTATTCCAGCAGACGGCTGACCTGACCAAGGTAGTCGATTACATTTTGCAGGAAACTACGCACGGCCTGTACTAGTTGATAGCAACTTGCCGTCCCGAAATTACTACCGCTATTTACGCTTGGCTGGCTACATTTTTTGTCTTTCTTAAGTGCCCACTTTTATTATTATGAATCAATTTAAAGTTGCTATTCTGGATATGTACAATAATTTCCCTAACGAAGGAATGCGTTGTATCCGGCAGCTACTACACCGCGCCGAGCACGACAGCCAGGTTAGCTTTCAAGTAGATACTTTTAACGTCAGGGCCAATAATGAAGTACCTGGGCTGGAGTACGATATTTATATTTCCACTGGCGGGCCGGGCAGCCCACTAGCCTCTACCGAGCCCTGGGAGGCTCCTTATTTTAATTTTATTGACGCGCTGTTTGCTTATAACAAGCAGACCGAGCGCAAAAAGCATTTATTGCTGATTTGCCACTCCTTCCAATTAGTTAGCCGGCATCTAGGCCTGGGAGAAGTCGGTAAGCGCAAGTCCACCTCTTTTGGGGTGCTGCCGGTGCATTTAACAGCGGCGGGCCACCATGACCCGGTTTTTGCGAAGCTGCCCGAACCATTTTTTGCCGTCGATTCGCGCGATTATCAGTTAACCGATTTACATCCCGGGCGCTTGCACGATTTGGGGATAGAAGTGCTGTGCTTAGAAAAAGAGCGTCCGCACGTGCCCCTGGCCCGCGCTATTATGGCTCTTCGATTTTCACCCGAGGTAATTGGCACACAGTTTCACCCCGAGGCCGATGGCGAAGGAATGCTCCGCTATATGCTTACCGACGAGCGTAAGCAGCAGGTAATCAACGCCTATGGGGAGGATAAATACCACGAAATGGTGCGCCTGCTAGGCACACCGGGCACCATAGACGTTACGGAAAGCACTATTATACCCACCTTTTTACGGCGGGCCCTGGCAGCATTGCGTGAGCCCGCGCTGGCCTAGCCTTTCATTTCACCATGCAAAACATTGGCGCGGCTCTCTTGAATCGCGCCAATGTTTTTTCATTTTGCCCTATTGCTGTCATGATTCCTGCTCCTCGCCATTTATTTAATGCGGCTTTTACGCCTGAAAGCTACCACGCTATGCTCGCCAATATTGACCAGCAGCTGCCGGGGCAGCTCGACTTTCGAGTGGCTGAAACTCCGGTGTTTGTGCCAGCCGCCTTGCGCGATAAGCTTATCGAGGCGGGCCGGGCTATTATTAGGGTTATTCAACAACCCGATTTTAAGCAGCGCACCGAGGCCGCCATTCCGGCCAGCCAGCGCGTGCCCAACGAGGATGCGCACGCTGAATTTCTGACCTTTGATTTTGCGGTGTGCCGCGATGCAAGTGGCGAGCTGGAGCCTCAACTTATTGAGATGCAGGGCTTTCCGTCGCTCTATGCCTTCCAGGCTTATTTGCCGGAGATGTTTACGGCGCATTACCCTATTCCTCCCACAGTATCCCCCTTTCTTGAGATACCCGATGCTGAAGCGTACCGCCAAAATTTAAGAAATTTATTAATTGGCGATAAAAATCCTGAAAACGTCATCCTGTTGGAGCTATTTCCGGAAAAGCAAAAAACCCGAATTGACTTTGCGCTAACCAAAAAATACTGGGGCATTGAAGCAGTTTCCTTACCAGACATTCGCAAGCGGGGCCGCCAATTGTTCTATGAGAAGGATGGCCGCGAGATTTTTATTGAGCGCATTTATAATCGAATTATTTTTGATGAGCTTGACCGTTACCCCGATTTAAATCCAGAATTTAATTTAACCGATGACGTGGACGTTGAATGGGTAGGGCACCCAAACTGGTTTTTTCGCATTAGCAAGTACACGTTGCCCTTAATAAGCAGCCCCTTTGCGCCCGCCAGCTACTACCTGCACGAGCTGGCCGAGTACCCGCGCGATTTGGAAAATTATGTTTTGAAACCATTATTTTCCTTCGCTGGTGCGGGTGTTCGGCTACATGTTACGGCCGCCGACCTGGATGCGCTGCCGGATAAACAGAATTATCTGCTACAGCGCAAAGTGACCTATGCGCCAGTAGTGCAAGCGCCCGACGGGCTGGTTAAATGCGAAATTCGCCTGCTTTATACCTGGCCGCACAGTGAGCCGCAACCCACGCTGGTAGCGGGGCTAGCTCGCCTGAGTCGGGGCGAAATGATAGGCGTCGATTTCAATAAGAATAAAGATTGGGTGGGCGGAACCACACCGTTATTTGAAAAGTAGCATTTTGTTATTTTAAAGCAGAGGCCAACTATGCAGGTAGCACTGCGTATCAGGCAGGTATTGCCTTACTTTCACGCATTATTTTATGTCTACTCTAGCTCAGCGCGGTCTCCGGATTTCTAAAAATGCCATTTTCAATTTATTCTTGAATCGGGCCGCCAAATTATTAGGCAAGCCGTTCAAGGTACTTACTGTTCTCAACGAAACAGCTGATAAGCTAGCTGACGAAAATAGTAAAGACAATAAGTTCAAGCAGCTTTTTGCGGTGGCGCTGACGGTGGTTAGAATGGTTCGCAGCTACATCAATGGCGACTATCGCCAAATCCCAACTTCTACCGTTGTTTCGGGGCTAGCAGTACTGCTTTATGTGTTGAGTCCGATTGATTTAGTCCCCGACTTTATTCCTGTTGTTGGTTTTCTCGACGACCTGAGTCTGGTTAGCTGGTTCGTTGGCAAGTTCAACGGTGAAATTATTCGCTTCCGCGACTGGGAAATGCAAACTGCTCACCTTACGGCTTCAAATCCGGCCCAGGGCGACCCCTCGCTGCCCGTAGTAGCAGAGCTTGGCCACTCCTAATTATTTTCAACTAATTGCAGTTAGCCAGGCGCTAGCTATTTAGGTATCCCTGCTTTGCTACTTATTGTTAGCGTTCTTGACTCCTATGCCTGCCTTTGCCGTTTCCATACGCCTCCCGGCTTCTTTTAACCAGGAATTTTTAGCTGTTATTCCGAAGCACCGGGCATTTATTAATAACCTGCTATCGGAGCACGTTATTGAAGCTTACGCAATAAGCGCTGACCGCGGCCGGGGCTGGGTTATTATTAATAGTGAAGACGAAGCTACCGTGCGCACTATTGTCGAGCAGTTTCCTTTGCATCCTTATTTCCAGGCGGTAGAGATTGACGAGCTTTTACTCTTTGATAACGCCTCTGCTCGCTTTCCGCACATCAGCCTGAATTAACAGCTGTTTTTATCCTCATTTTTATAGTGCACTAGTGTTTCGATTTCCTCTCGCTTTTCTGCTGGCCACTGGCGCACTTTTTCAAGGCTCATCTGCTACGCCTGCGAGCACTATTACTACCGCACAGCTCACAGCGCGCCTCACAACGGCTATTCAGGCGCTTAAATCGCTGCGCTGCAATGCCGAGGCGTGCGAACGCATCGACAAGAAGCTAGTGGCTGATTACACGGCCATGAAAATTACGTTCAGTCCTTACCGCGTTTATTTAAAGAACCGCAAAGGAGTGGAGGTGTTGTACGTGACTGGCCAGAATAATAATAAAGCGTGGGTGTACCCGGCGGCCTTTCCGTACATCACCCTGAGCCTGGACCCAACTGGCTCGCTCATGCGCAAGGGCCAGCATCACACGGTATTACAAGCCGGCTTTGGTATGATAGCCGACTTACTAGCCGGCCCCGACGGCCACGGTGACAATGCCTATACCCGCTCGTTTCGCTACGCGGGCGACAGCACGGCGCAGGGCCAGCCAGCTTATATTCTGCGTTCCGACTACCCGCAGTTTCGGTACGTAGCTTACCGGGTTGGCAAAAACGAAACTATTGCTTCAGTAGCGGCGCGCTTTAGCTGCGGCGAATACCGCATTATAGAGCGCAACGACCTGAGTGTAGACAGCAAGCTAACCGAAGGCCAGGTGCTTCAGGTGCCCAATGCCTATGGCCGGCGCGTTATCGTAGTGGTTGATGCCAAAACCTACTTACCCGCTTCGGTGACAGTTTACGATGACCAGGGGCTGTATGAAAAGTATGCTTTTCTGAACACAGTGGCCAACCAGCCCATTCCACTGGCTGAGTTCAGCACCGATTATAAGGGGTATAAGCTGTAAAAGCGCCTAGCGGCGCATCGTTTTCTCGATGGTGTCCCACATGGCCGGCGTCAGAGCTTCGAGCTTATTAAACTCGCCGGCGCCGTTGAGCCACTCGCCGCCGTCGATGGTCACGACCTCGCCATTGATATAGGCCGAGAAATCGGACACGAGGTAAGCTGCCAGGTTAGCCAGCTCCTGGTACTGGCCCACGCGCTTAAGCGGCACGCTGGCGGCCGGGTCAAGCTGGCTGGCCAGGGGCTCGGGAAACAGCCGGCTCCAGGCCCCTTCGGTAGGAAATGGGCCGGGCGCGATGGCATTCGAGCGGATGCCATACTTGGCCCACTCTACGGCCAGCGAGCGGGTCATAGCCAGCACGCCGGCTTTGGCAGCCGCTGAGGGCACCACGTAGGCCGAGCCCACCGAGGCATACGTAGTTACAATATTAAGAATGGTACCCGGCTGCTTCTCGGCAATCCAACGCTTACCCACGGCCAGGGTGCAGTTGTAGGAACCGCGCAGCACGATGTCGACAATGACATCGAAGGCTTTGTGGCTAAGGCGCTCGGTAGGGCTAATAAAGTTACCGGCCGCATTATTAAGCAGTACATCCACGCGGCCGAACTCTTCGTAGGTTCGGGCCAACATGGCTTCTACCTCCTCATACTTGCGCACGTCGCAGGCCAGGGCCAGCACGCGGCCACCGGTCTGCTGGCGCAGTTCGGCCGCAGTTTGCTCCAGTACGGCGAGTTTGCGGCTGGTAATAGTGACATTGGCCCCTAATTGCAGGAAATAAGTCGTCATGGCCCGGCCCAGGCCCGTGCCCCCACCCGTTACAATGATGGTTTTGCCAGCTAGGGCATTATCACGCAGCATGGGTTGGGCAAAGGGGTTGGTCATGGTTTTGGGGAAAGGCTGGCGGGCTGCCAACGGCTAAGGCGCCCGAAGTTAGGTAATAGCTTCTACACTGTACAGCTTTACTTGGTTTATGTGCAACTTGCATCCTTTTAGCATAGAAAACTAGTATTCGATAATCATCTTTATGTCTATTAATCCCGTTGCGAGTGCAGCTGCCCCTGCCTCTACCGTAGCTGTATTGGGCTGCGGTTGGTTGGGCCTGCCCTTGGCAAAACACCTGCTGACGCAGGGCCACCGGGTACTGGGCACTACTACTTCGGCCGAGCAGCTTCCGCTGCTGGCTGCTGAAGGCATTGAAGGCCATTACTTTAAATTAGGCGCCGAGTTTTCGGCCGCCGACGAAGAGCGCCTGACGGGCATGCTAGGCCAGGCGACTACCCTGGTACTGAACGTGCCGCCGCGCGCCGCCATAGCTGGCGGCTACCCGCAGCTCCTGCGCCCGGTGCACCGGGCCGTGGCCGCCGCGCACGTGCAGGCCGTGCTGTTTGTGTCGACCACGGGCGTGTACCCCGACGAGGCCCGGCCGATGCGCGAAACGGATGCCATCAGCACCCGCGACGCGGCTTCGGATGTGCTGCGCACCGAGGGGCACTTTGTGCCGCGCTACGGGCAATGGCAGAGCACCGTGGTACGGCTAGGGGGCCTCATTGGGCCAGGCCGGGCGCCGGGGCGCTTCCTGGCGGGCCGCCGCAATTTGCCGCAGGGCGATGCACCCACCAACCTGCTGCACCTTACCGATGCGGTGGGCGTGCTCAGTAGCATCATCGAACACAACATCTGGGGGCACACTTTGAACGTGTGTGCCGAGCAACACCCGCTGCGACGCGATTTTTATCCGGCCGCCGCCACCTATCTGGGCCTGGAGCCGCCGACATTCTTGCCCAATGGCGGCGGTAGCAAACTCATCGATTCGAGCCGTCTGCGCGACTTGGTGCCCTATACTTTTCAGCACGACGACGTGCTGGCGGCCCTGCCCTACTGCTAGGCCCAGCGGGCACGCAAAATCGCCCAAGGTATCTTTGCAGTATGTCATTGCCTGCCTCCACTGCCGCCCGCCCCGCCCCACCGCCCGTAGTAGCGGTGCTGGGCGGCGGGGCAGCGGGCTTTTTTGGGGCCATTGCCTGCGCCGAGGCTAACCCCGGTCTAGCTGTTTTTTTGCTTGAGAAGAGCCCTAAGCTGCTGAGCAAGGTGCGCATTTCGGGCGGTGGTCGGTGCAACGTGACGCACGCCTGCGAGTCGGCGGCGCAGCTGGTGCAGCACTACCCACGCGGGGGCCGCCAGCTGAAAGAAGCATTTCGACATTTTGGCGTGGCCGACACCATTGCCTGGTTTGCTAAGCGCGGCGTGGCGCTCAAGATGGAGGCCGATGGCCGCATGTTTCCAACCACCGATAGCAGCGAAACCATTGCCCGCGCTCTCGAAGACGCTGCCCGCCGCGCTGGCGTGCGCGTGCTCACGCGCACGGCGGCCGAGCAGATTACCGCTTCGCCAGAAGGTGGTTTTAGGCTGGCACTCAGCGGCGAGGGCAGCGCGGCGCTAGGCCCCGAGCTACACGTGAGCCGGCTGCTGGTGGCCACCGGCGGCAACCCTAAGTCGGCGGCTTATGACTGGCTGCGGGCGCTAGGCCATACCATTGCTGAGCCGGTGCCGTCGCTGTTCACCTTCAATGTGCCGGCCTCGCCCCTACGCGAGTTGCCGGGTGTGAGCGTGCCGCACGCCCGGGTGGTGTTAGCCGGTGAAAAGCTGCAATACGAAGGCCCTTTGCTAGTGACGCATTGGGGCGTCAGTGGCCCGGCCGTGCTCATGCTCTCGGCCTGGGGCGCCCGGCGCCTGCACGAGCTCAGCTACCACGGCACGGCCCTGGTGAGCTGGGTGCCCGCCCACACCGACGAAACGCTGCGCCCCTGGGCCCAGACTTTTCGCCTTGAAAATGGCAAGAAGCAGGTGGCAGCGCACCCGCAGTTTGGCCTGCCCACGCGGCTCTGGCGCACGCTGGTGCTGGAGGCTGGCATCGGCCCTGAAACGCGCTGGAATGAGGTGCCCGCCAAGGCCCAGAACCGCCTGCTGGAGCTACTGCTGCGCACGCCGCTGCAAGTGCAGGGCAAAACCACACACAAGGATGAGTTTGTAACCTGCGGGGGCATTCCGCTCAGCGAAGTCAACCTCACTACGTTTGAGAGCCGCCGCGTGCCAGGCCTATACTTTGCCGGCGAAGTGCTTGACATTGATGGCATTACCGGGGGCTTTAACTTTCAGGCTGCCTGGACGACGGGCTTCCTGGCCGGGCAGGCCCTCGCGAAA
This sequence comes from Hymenobacter sp. BT559, assembly GCF_017571525.1. Classification (GTDB taxonomy): domain Bacteria; phylum Bacteroidota; class Bacteroidia; order Cytophagales; family Hymenobacteraceae; genus Hymenobacter; species Hymenobacter ginsengisoli. The sequence continues at coordinate 144,565 of NZ_JAGETY010000004.1, forward strand.
GTTGGAGCCCTAGCGGCTTAGCGCTCAGGCTAGCCCGACCGGAATAAAAAGGGGCATCTTCAGGCAGATTGTAACCCTATGGGCAGTTGGCTAGTAAACTCCTCACCTTTCCAACTTAAATTCCCTTTTCCTGTCATGGAAGCCAAAGTCACCCAAACCGCCCTCAACTCGCTCATCACCGTTCTCAAAGATGGCCAAAAAGGCTATGCCGACGCGATGGTCGACGTGAAGGACCAGCACCTGAAAGAACTATTCAAGAAATATTCGGCGCAGCGCGCCAGCTACGTTACCGAGCTGGAAAACCAGATGTTCAAGCTCGACCTCAAGCCCGATACTGACGAAGGCTCGTCGGTGGCTGGTGCTATTCACCACGCCTGGATTGACCTGAAAGCTGCTGTAACCGGCCACGACAACCACGCCATTCTCGCCGAGTGCGAGCGCGGCGAAGACGTAGCCAAGAAAGCCTACGAAGAAGCTTCTAAAGTGCAAAACCTGCCCAGCGAGCTAAAGTCGATTATCGACAAGCAGGCTCAAGGCGTAAAAGCGGCCCACGACGAAATCCGCGGCCTGCGCGACTCTTCGAAGTAAGTCTGGACCACGGATTCGAGCGGATTTTTCGGATTACTCGGATTTTGTGGCCGTACTCTCCAGAATAAGAAAAGGCCACCCTAGCGGGTGGCCTTTTCTTTTGTATGTTCTATTGTAAGCAAGCGGCCACAAAATCCGAGCAATCCGAAAAATCCGCTCGAATCCGTGGTCCAGACTACTCGTCGTAGTTATCGCGCTTGCCTTTGTAGCCACCGCCGTAGCTGCTACCGCCGCCCTGGCCACCTTTGTAGCCGCCACGCTGGTAGCCAGCACCTTGGCCACCCTGACGGTCGCCGTAGCTGCTACCGCCCTGGCGGTTGCCGTAGCTGCTGCCACCATCGCGGTTGCCTTTGTAGCCGCCACCGTAGGAGCTGCCACCGCCTTGGCGGTCGCCGTAGCTGCCGCCGCGGTTGTTGCTGCCGTAGGGCGGGCGACCACCTTCGCGGCGTTCGCCACCACCGAAGCCACCGCGACGCTCACCGTCGCCGAAGCCCCGACGCTCGGGGCGGTTCAGGCCTTCTTCTTTAGCTGCGGCATCCTGCACCGGCGTAGCGATGCTGAACGTAACCGGCTGGCCCTGAATGCTGCTGCGGCCTAGCTGGGTTACTACCTCATCAGCAAATTCGGCGGGCACTTCCACAAAGCTGAACTTGTCGTAGAGGGCGATGTCGCCTACTTTATTGCCTTGCAGCCCAGTGTTTTCCGAAATCAATTCAACTACATCGCGGGGGTGCAGACGGTCCTTCTTGCCCATGCTGATGAAGAGGCGCGTGTAGCCGGGGCGGCTAGCCCCACGCTCGCGGCCAGCGTCGAGGCTTTGCTCGGCGCGCTTGTCTTCCTTCATCGTCATCTTGAGCAGCGCGGCAGCGATGTCAAGCGAGGTAATATCTTCGCTCTGGTCGAGCAGGCGTTGCACGCGGCCTACGTATTTGTCGAGGTTGCCTTTCTCAATCACTTCTTTGATTTGATTGAGGAACAGCGTAGTTTTTACTTCCGACACGTCGGCGAAGCTCGGCACTTGCTCCAGCTTGATATCAGCCTTGGTGAAGCGCATGATGTCGCGCAGCTTGTAGATGTCGCGGCCACTCACGAAGGTGAAGGCGCGGCCACTCTTGCCGGCGCGGCCCGTGCGGCCGATGCGGTGTACGTAGTATTCCTCGTCGGCGGGCAGGTCGTAGTTGAATACAGCCTCCACGTTGTCTACGTCGATACCGCGGGCGGCTACGTCGGTCGCTACCAGGATTTCGAGCGTGCTCTTGCGGAATTTATCGAGCGTGTTCTGGCGCTGAGCCTGGCTCATGTCGCCGTGCAGGCCGTCGGCAAAGTAGCCTTTGGCTTGCAGGTCCGACACAATCTCGTCTACCATGCGCTTCGTGTTAGCGAAGATGATGGTCGACTTGAGGTTGTACATATCAAGTACACGCGTGAGCACGTCCTTTTTTTGCGGGCCGCGCACCTCGAAGTAGCTCTGCTCGATGTTCGACACCGTCATCTCCTTGTGGTTGACCTTTACCGTCTGCGGGTCGCGCTGGTATTTTTTGGTCATCTCCAGGATGGGCTTGCTCATCGTGGCCGAGAAAAACACCGTCTGGCGGTTTTCGGGCATCTTGCTGAGCACGTACTCGATGTCGTCGCGGAAGCCCATGTCGAGCATTTCGTCGGCCTCGTCGAGGATGATTTTGGTGGCTTTGTCGAGCTTCAGCGTGCCGCGCTCAATGTGGTCCATTACGCGGCCAGGCGTGCCGATGACGATTTGCACGCCGCGCTCCAAGGCGCGGAACTGGCGGTCGTAGCTGCTGCCGCCATAAATCGGCACTACGGCTAGGCCCTTCTTATACTTACCCAGCTTCTGGATTTCGCCCGAAACCTGCACCGCAAGCTCACGGGTGGGGCAAAGCACAATTACTTGTACATCACGGCTTTCGCCGTTTACACCCTCAATGGCGGGGATAGAGAAGGCGGCCGTTTTGCCGGTGCCCGTCTGGGCCTGGCCGATTACGTCTTTGCCGGCGAGCAGCACCGGAATAGCGGCCGACTGAATGGGCGAGGCTTCCTCGTAGCCCATTTCGCTGATGGCGCGCTGTACCTCGGGCGAGAGGTTGAGCTCATCGAAGCGGATTTTGGCTTTGTCGGTGTTCTTTTCTACTGTCGTAGGTTCCATGGTTGGAAGGAAATGGGTTGCTAGGCCACCTGGTTTTCCAAAACCTGGGTGACCTGGGGAATGAGACTACGCTCTGAAAACAGCCGGCTCAACAGCGGCGGCGCTTCTTTCCCCCTCAACCTTCCTACTAACGACAAGGCGGAAAAATACGACCGAACTAAACGGGAACTACTCGGCAGCCTACTTCTAAACTCTGGGCCACCCCGGCCACTAAAATGGGGCCGTTCTCAAATGCGGGTGCAAAGGTACGCATTTTAGTTGAAAAAGGCTACTGTGAAAGCGATAAATCTTTTCCCTCCACCCAGCTAGGGTAGAGATGCATCCCTCTATCTCCTCGCTGAAAGGCCTCGAACGACACCTAGGAAATACCCAGACCACACCCTCGCGGCGCACTCGCCGAGACGTAAGGAGGCGCCTTTACACTAGCTGGGCGCACAAAAAAAGCGCCCTCCCGCGTGGGAAGGCGCTTTCTGCTAGCACGAAAGGTGCGGCTACTACTAGAGCAGCGACACTTTTACCGCGTTCGGGCCTTTACGGCCTTGGGCTTCTTCGTACTGAACTTTGTCTTTCTCTTGTAGCGTCTTGGCGTCTACTAGGTCGGTGACGTGGACGAAGATGTCTTGGCCAGTCTCGTCGTTTTTGATGAAACCAAAGCCTTTGGTCTCATTGAAGAATTTTACCGTTCCGGTCGGCATAATAAAAAAAATTTGGGAGTGTCGTCAAAGCCCGGCGGCAAGCTGGGGACCTAAGATGCTAACACACCGGAGCGGACCGGAACAGCACCACAGGGCCTTGAGTTGCGCCAAAGATAGACAAAAACCCCGAACTTCGTTTATCTTCTAAAAAAGTTATGGACACGCCCGCCGCCCCTACCCACGCTTATACTCACACCTTTACCGTAGAGGCTAGCGACATCGACCAGCTCGGACACGCCAACAACGTAGCCTACGTGCGCTGGGTGCAGGATGTGGCCGCCGCGCATTGGCACCACCTCTACCCACCCACTGCCGAGCTGCCACCCCAGGTGTGGGTGGTGCAGGAGCACCGCGTGCGCTACCTGCGCTCGGCCTACGCCGGCGACGAGTTGCGCGCCAGCACTTGGGTAGCCGATGTAAAAGGGGCTAGCTCGAAGCGCATGACCCGCATCGAGCGCGTAGCCGATGGGCAGCTACTCTGCGCCGCCGAAACCCAGTGGGTGCTGCTGGATGGGGCTAGCGGCCGGCCAAAGCGGGTACCAACACAATGGGTAGAACGGATGATGACCCTTAGAGACAGTTTCTAATGTTTACGAAAAAAATTATTTTGGTGCTGCGTATAAGAAAACTCTATTAATCATTATGGTATCATATGATATGCCTCCTTTCATAAAGTGGTTTCGCAGAAAAAAAGTAAGTTCGTAAACAAGCCGCTTTTGATGATAACTTGTAGTCAGCGCGTATTTATTAATAACAAAAGAAGTTGTATCTTTATTCACAAATGTTTTTGATATCAGATTCTTTCTATTCGATTGAAAAGCAGATAAATTCATGCTATAGCTGATATTATTTTTCGTCGCCAATACCTTGAAGTAATTGTAGTTCAAATGATTGTATCTGCCTTGCTTGAATACAGTAGTGAGTTCGTACGCTTTACCACGTAAATTTTTACCAATAAATATAGAATCATTATCAACATCTGCTTTATTAAATACAATAATCGGTAAAATTTGAGTCAATTTATTTTTAGCGTGAGTATTCTCAACAATATTAGCAGCACTTAATTGATTATCAAATGACTTTTTATTGTCGCAAGCCGCTAATATAAGCAGTAGAGATATATTTAACATTAATTTCATATATTTATTTTTATAAATACAAAGGTTCACTAATGCCTGCCCCCTTCCGCATCTATTCCGCGTCTGCCGGCTCCGGTAAGACGTACCAATTAACAAAAGAATACCTGAAGCTGGCGCTGGGCTACCCGCAGCCGGCCGACCCTACGGGCGAGCGCATTTATAAGCCCGATTATTTTAAGAGTATTCTGGCTATCACCTTCACCAACGACGCGGCGGGCGAGATGAAGGAGCGCATCGTGGGCGCGCTGCGGCGCTTCACACAAGATACTGAGGGCAAGCCGGATGCTTTGTTAGTGGAAGTAGCCGCCGAGCTAGCCCAGGAAAAGCAGTTGCCACCGCACCTGCGCACGCCGGCCGAGTGGCAGCAGGAAGTGCGGCGGCGGGCGGCGGCCACGTTTAAGCTGGTGCTCTACCACTACGCCGACTTTGCGGTGAGCACCATCGATTCGTTTGTGCAGCGCATTGTCACGGCGTTCACGCGCGAGCTAGGGCTGCCCGCCACCTTCGAGGTGGAGCTGGATACCGATAGCGTGCTGCGCTCGGCAGTGGCCGCGCTCATCGACAAGGTGAACCGCGATGCGGATAGTAAACTGCTGAGCCAGACACTGGCCGACTACGCGCTGGGCCAGGCCGAGCAGGGCCGCAACTGGAATAAGTTGCCCGACGAGCTGCTGGATTTCGGCCGGGCGCTCTTCAACGAGAGCGTGCACGAGGCCGTGGCCCAGCTAGGGCAGAAAACCATGGCAGACTTCCGGGCGCTCGACCAGGATATTCGGACCCGGCAGCGCGAGGCCGAAGAGGCAGTGCAGGCCCAGGCCGACCGGGCGCTGGCAGTTCTGGCGGCGGCCGGTATCGAGGCCGAGCACCTGGCTAGCGGCAGCAGCGGCATCTATGGCCACTTTACGAAGTGGGAGCGCTGGCTTAGCCCGCCCGAAAAAGACGGTATTTTTCCGACCGCTACGGCCCGCAAACCGATTGAAAGCGGTAAGTGGTGGAGCGAAAAAGGCAAGAAGGCTGGTCTGGTGCCTGCCATTGAGGCAGCGCAGCCAGTGTTAGAAGACGCATTCGGTGAGCTGCTGGCCCTGCGCGAAAAACACCTACCCAGCTACGTGCTACTAGGGGCGTTGCAACCATTTTTATTTCATGCTTCGCTGCTGAGCGAATTAAATAAGCTCGTTGAGGAAATTAGCCGCGAGCGCAACGTGGTGCTGATTTCAGAATTCAACCGGCGCATCGCAACCATCGTCCTCAACGAGCCGGTACCGTTTATTTATGAGCGGCTAGGCGAGAAATACCGGCATTTATTAATTGATGAGTTTCAGGACACGTCGGTATTGCAGTGGAATAATTTATTACCGCTGGTAGAAAATGCGGTGGGCAATGGTGGCCTTTCGCTAGCTGTGGGCGATGCCAAACAGGCCATTTATCGCTGGCGCGGCGGCGAATTAGAACAGATTTTGCGGCTTTATCAAAACGACACAAATGCCTTGGTAGCACGCGCTCAGGATGCGGATATGCAGCGGCTGCTGGAAGACCGTTACTACACGCTGCAGCAAAACCTGGAGCCACATTCACTAGCCATTAATTATCGGAGCGAGCCGGCAATAATTAAATTCAATAATAATTTTTTCAGCTACGTGCGTGAGCGCAGCGGTGAGCACGATGTAGTACAAGGCATTTTCGAGCCGGGTTTTCGGCAGGAGGTGCCCGGGCGCAAAGGCGAATTATTTGATGGTGAATTTGATGAGCTACCTGGCCACGTCGAATTATTGTTTACTAAAGATGATGCGCCCGCCCGGCGCTACGACGCGACCATCGGCACTTACCTCGATGCGCCACTGCCGGGCTACGCTCCGGAGGCGCTGCTCGACTACGCCGAAAGCACCTGCTACCTGGCATTGCAGCTTGTGGAGCAGGCCCTGGCCGATGGCTACCACCTGCGCGATGTGGCCGTGCTATGCCGCACCCGCTGGCAAAGCCGGCTGCTGGCTAAGTTCTTGAAGGAACGGGGGTTTCCGATTATCTCAGCCGACTCGCTAGCCCTTCAATTTGCCGAAGTGGTGAACCTGGTGGTGGCCGTAATGCGCGTGCTGCACCAAAGCCACGACACCCTGGCGCGGGCCGAAGCACTGCTGCTTATCGATAAAGTGGTTCGCCGGCTAGCCCCTACCCCGGCGCGCGCGCGCCACATTGCCGAAGTAGCCAATGCTATTGAAAGCGGCAAGCCGTTTTTTGATGAATTACGTAGCCTCGGTTTCGACGTAGAAGAAGCTAAGACCGGCAACCTCGGGCTGTACGAATTAACCGAAAAACTGCTGGGCCTTTTCGGTCTGCTAGGGGCTAATGCAGAGAGCGATTATTTATTTCGCTTCCTGGATTTGACGCTCGAATTTAGCCTGAAATACGGTAATAATTTAGGCAATTTCCTGGCGCATTGGGACGAGCGCAAGGGCTCGCTCAGCATTAATGCGCCGGGTGGGGCCGATGCCATCACCATTACGACCGTGCACAAGGCCAAGGGGCTGGCGTATGGCATCGTTATCGTGCCATTTGCCGACTGGGGCTTGGTGCCACGCACCGACACACTGCTCTGGGGTCGCCTCGAAGCGGGTGAAAAACCGTTGGCTGAGCTGCCCGATGTGGCGGTAGTGCGCCTGAATAAAACCCTGACTTATACACCCCTAGCCGAACAGGACGCCGATGAGCGCGAGAAAACGCTGCTCGATGGCCTCAACACGCTCTACGTGGCCTTTACCCGGCCCCGGCACCGCCTCTACATCCTGAGTAAAACACCTGCCGAACCCCGCAAAACCACCGGTGAGCTACCGCTCACTGCGGCGGCTGCACCCGAGCCGGCTGCGGCCCAGGGTCCCGCCCGCGATGTAGCCGACCTGCTGGCCGGCTACTTGCGCCACCTGGGCCGCTGGCAGCCCGAGGGCACTAGCTTCGTGCTCAATCCGGGCGCGGCAGCTAGCCCCACTACCAGCCGCGAATCGACAAAAGACCACAACTTTCGGCTTGTCAACCTGACTTCGACGCCTTGGGATGAGCGCCTGAAGCTGCGGCGCCACGCCACGACGGTATTTAATTTTGACGAGCAGGAAAAACTGGGCGAGCTGAACCGCAAGCTGCACTACGCCTTGCGCCGCCTATTGGCCGCCCGCGACCTGGGCCGCACGCTGCGCCAGCTTGTGGCCGAAGGGATTATTAATCAGAAAGAGCGCCCCGAATTAGAAACCCGCTTGAAAGCTATTCTCGCGGACCCAAGGCTAGCCCCCTATTTTGCTGACGACCTGGCTGTAGAGACCGAGCGCGAAATATTAATTGGCGGCCACACGCAGAGAGCTTACAAGCCCGACCGCATTGTATTTGGCCCCGGGACTAGCCGCGCCGAGCAAACCGTGACCATGCTCGATTTTAAATTGCCGCCCCCGCAGGATATTCATAAAATCCGGCTGCGCGACTACGGGAAATTATTCCGGGAATTGGGCTACGAAGATGTGCGTGGAATAATTTATTATTTTGAATCGGGCGAAGTGGTGGAGGTGTAAGCGCCACACATAGTTACCTTTTCTTACCCTTTCGTCAACCGGTCAGACGGCTAAAAGCCGTCCGACCGGTTTTTGCGTTTTCTTTCTTACTAGCTTCACTAGGCTATTTTCTTTTGTCCGTTCAGCAGCCTTTTGATTGCCCGCACGGCTTCGGGCAGGGCTAGCACGGCAGCGGCCGTGGCGGCTACGGTGCTGGCCTGGCAATAGAAGCAGAGCTTTTTGTTTTCCTGCCACTCTTCGCGGCCCAGCTGCACGTTGGTAACCAGGTCGATAAGAGTCTTGCCGAGCAGCGCCACCGGTAGCCAGGGCTGCTGGGCGGCCCGCTCCTGCCCACCGGCCGAGGCCAGCATGGCCGTGATGCCCGCCGTCACTATCATGGCCGGGGCATCGGGCATTTGCAGGCGCTTGTAGCCGTAGTCCGACGCATCAACTTTATCGGAATCGAAAACGGCCAGCGGCGGGTCGGGCAGGTGGTGAATAATGCCGGTCTGGTAGAGCGTCACTATCTGGCCAGCAGCGGCAGTCACGAACGACAGGCCGATTATCCAGCGGCGGCGCGTGAGGTCTGGGCTCTGGCCCAGGCGCAACTGGCGCGAGAGCTCGGCGGGGGCTAGGGTATACATGGTGGAAAAGGGACGAAAAAGGATGATTGAACTGTTAGGCGGTACGCCGGCCTAGCGGGCGGGGTTATGGCCGGCCGTACTATTGCGGCCGCAAGCGGCCGGGCGCAACACCCGGCGGCCCTCCCCCGTCTTATACCTCGGCGACTGCTTTCCGCGTCCCGTTATTCTTTGCTGATGCTTCCCAACCAACTTGCTACCTGGCCGCGCCTCGCACTGGCGGCCTCGCTCCTTTCTACCGCTGGCTGCCGCGTGGCCCAGCCAGCAGCTACTACCGTGGCTCCCCCCGCTACGGCTAGCACACCCGCCGTAGCGGCAGCGCCCGCTGTGCCAGCTGCTCCTGTTCCCGACGCGGCCGCTCCGGCCACCCCTAGCACGCCGGCCGGCCCTACTGTGGAGGAAGCCGCCAAAGCTCAGTGGTATCTCAATGACCCCCAACTCGATAAAGTACCCGGCGTGGGTGCCACCCGCGCCTATGCCGAGCTGCTGAAAGGCCGCACGCCCGCGCCGGTGGTAGTGGCCGTTATTGACTCAGGCATCGACACCGCCCACGTAGACCTCAAGCCGGTGCTGTGGCGCAACCCCGGTGAAATTGCGGGCAATGGCATCGACGATGACCACAATGGCTACGTGGACGACGTGCACGGCTGGAATTTTATCGGCGGCAAAGACGGCCGCAACATCTCGGTCGAAACCCTCGAATCGACGCGAATCGTGGCCAAGTACGGGCCGCGCTTCGCGGGCAAAACCAGCGCCCAGATTAAGCCTGCCGACCGCGCTACTTACTCGCTTTATTTAAAAGCGAAAAAAGCTTACGATGCCAAGCGCAAGGAGCTAACCAGCGAGCTGGCCCAGGCCGGCCAAATGACCGGCCCGCTCACCCAGATGACCGCCGCCCTTAAGGAAAAGCTAGGGGTCGAAAAGCTCGACACGGCCACTATGCGCCAGGCCGCCGCGCGCATTTCCGACCCCGATTTTAAGGGGTTGCTCACCTCGCTCTACCAGAACATGAAGCAAGGCGGCATCGGCGATACCGACGCACTTATCAGTGAGCTGAATAATGAGCTAAAAGACCAGCGCGAGCAGCTGGACTACAGCCTCAATACCAAGTTCAACGCCCGGGCGGAGATTGTGGGCGACAACCCCGACGACGTAACCCAGCGCAACTACGGCAACAACGATGTGCAGGGCCCCGACGCGTTGCACGGCACCCACGTGGCGGGCATTATTGCGGCGGTACGCACGAATAATATTGGGGTACAAGGCATTGCCGGTGCACCGGTGCGGGTAATGAGCGTGCGGGCCGTGCCCAACGGCGACGAGCGCGACAAGGACGTGGCCAACGCCATTCGCTACGCCGTGGACAACGGCGCGCAAATCATCAACATGAGCTTCGGCAAGGAATTTTCGCCCCAGCGCCCGGCCGTGGAAGCCGCTTATAAATATGCGGCCAGCAAAAACGTGCTGCTGGTGCACGCCGCCGGCAACGAAGACGACAACCTCGACGTGACGCCCCACTACCCGGCCTCGTTTTACCTCGATGGCTCGACGCCTCCCAACCTGCTCACCATTGGGGCTAGCGGGCCCACCAACGACGAAAACCTGCCCGCCAGCTTCTCCAACTACTCCAAGCGCCAGGTTGATGTATTTGCGCCGGGCGTGGGTATTTTCTCCACCTTACCGGGCAATAAGTACGGCTCGGAGAGCGGCACCAGCATGGCTTCGCCCGTCACGGCCGGCGTGGCCGCCGTGCTCAAGTCGTACTACCCCGGCCTCACGGCTATCGACCTCAAGCGCATCATCCGGCAGTCGGCCCAGGTGCACCACACCCAGGTGCTGGTGCCCGGCGAAAACGGCAAGAAAGCCGATTTCAGCACCCTCTCGGCCACTGGCGGCATCGTTGATTTATTCACCGCCTTACAGCTGGCAGCCCAGACGGAGGGAGCTAAAAAGCCGTAATTCTCGGCAGTAGCCCAGCTTTCTGCGTAATGTTGGGTATGCTTCCTCAATTATTCATCTTGGAGCGCCTGCGGCGGCTGAAGGCCAGCCAACCCGCCGCAGGCGCTGCTCCGGCCGCTCATCCAGCCATAGCCGACGCGCATCTTCACACGCCTAGCCACGAGCCCGAGCCGTGGCTGCGGGCGCAAGGGCGCAACTTACTGTACCTGGTAGCGGGCGTGTTTTCGGCCGCGCTGGGGCTGGAAGCGTTTATTCTGCCCAATGGCTTGTTCGACGGCGGCGTAACGGGGATATCGCTGCTGGCGGCCCGGCTTATTCACCTGCCGCTGTCAGTTTTCCTGGTAGTGCTCAACCTGCCCTTTATCTGGCTAGGGTACCGGCAGTTGGGCAAGGCCTTTGCCATTCGCGCGCTGTCGGCCATTTTGGGGCTGGCCATTGTCCTAGTGGTGGTACCCTTTCCGGTCATTACCCAGGATAAGATGCTGATTGCTGTGTTCGGCGGCTTCTTTCTGGGGGCGGGCATTGGGCTGGCCATGCGCGGCGGCGGCGTGCTCGATGGCACCGAAATCCTGGCTGTGTACCTCAGCCGCAAAGCCAGCCTGAGCGTAGGCGACTTCGTGCTGGTGCTCAATATTTTAATCTTCATTGTAGTAGCCCTGGTGCTGTCGGTCCAGACGGCGCTCTACTCTATACTCACCTACCTGGCCGCTTCCAAAACCATCGAGTTTGTGGTCAATGGCATTGAGGAATATACCGGCGTTACCATCATTTCGGAGCACAGCGATGCCATTCGGCGCGCCCTCACCGAGCGGCTAGGCCGGGGCGTCACGGTATATGCCGGGCACCGCGGCTACGGCTCGCGCGGCGAGCAGCCCGACCCGATTGATATTGTATTCACGGTAGTGACCCGCCTCGAAGTAGGCCAGGTAACGACCGAAGTAAACCGCCTCGACCCGCGGGCCTTTATCATCATGCACAGCGTGAACGACGCCAAGGGCGGCATGGTCAAGAAGCGGGCGCTGCACTAGGGCATGGGGCTAGCAGCTTGGGAGGGTAAGAGGAAAAAAGCCAGGCCTACGAGCGTAGTAAAAGCGCTTATTATCTCGCTTACCCTCCCAAACTGCTGCCCTCATACCCTCACACCCTAATGCAGTGCCGGCTTGCCCTTTTACCTTTACGGCATGTCTGCCTCTTCCTCTGCCATTACGCTTTCCGGTATTTTCATCTACCCCGTTAAGTCGCTGGGCGGCATCAGCCTGCCGGCGGCCGAACTGACGCCCCGGGGCCTGCGCCACGACCGCCGCTGGCTGATAGTAGATGCGCGCAACCGCTTCATGACCCAGCGCGAGCACGCCGAGATGGCGCTGCTGGCCGTGGAGCCGGCCTACAACGGCTTTTTATTGCGCCACCGCCAGCGGCCCGAGCTGCTGCCGCTCTACATGCCGTTTGAGGCGCAGCCCGACAAGACGCTGTTTGTCACCATCTGGGATGATATGGTGTGGGCCTGGCGCGGCACGCCCGAGGCCGATGCGTGGTTGAGCGAGGCCCTGGGTCAGCCTTGCAAGTTGGTGTATATGTCGGACATGGTGCGCCGCGATGTGGAGCCCGACAAGCCAGAGCTGAACCCAGCCGGCACCGTCGTCAGCTTCGCCGACGGCTACCCCTACCTGCTCGCCACCGAAGAATCATTGGCCAAGCTCAATGCCCAGCTTGAGGAGCCGGTACCCATGAACCGCTTTCGGCCCAACCTGGTAGTCAGTGGTGCCCTAGCCGACGCCGAGCTGAGCTGGGCCGGTTTCAGCATTGCGGGCCAGCCCTTCCGGTCGGTGCGCGGCTGCGGGCGCTGCATCGTCACGACCATCGACCAGGCCACGGCGCAGCAAAACCCGGCCGGCGAGCCCCTGCGTACCCTGGCCACCTACCGCAAGCCCGACCGCAAGGTGCTGTTTGGCCAAAACGTGACCGGGCCGGCCAGCGGCCGCATCGAGGTCGGCGACGCGGTGGTGCTGGGCTAACCTCAGCGGCGCGGCTGCGTTAGCCGGAGCCATGAACCTGGACCTCGCTTTCGTATTAGATTTTTTGCGCCGCCTGGCGGCCAACAACAACACGGCCTGGATGCAGGAGCACCGCGCCGACTACCTGCGCGCCCGCGGCACCTTTGCGGCGCTCGTGGCCGAAGTGCTGCGCCGGGCCACGCCCGCCATCCCCGGGCTAGCGGGCCTCACGCCGGCGCAGGCTATGTTCCGGCTGCATAAGAACGACCGTAGCCAAACCGACCCCGAGCCCTACAAGCGCCGCCTGGGCGCGGGCCTGGTGCCCGGCGGGCGCCACGCGCTGCGCGCCGGCTACTTTCTGGCCCTGATGCCGGGCGGCGGCTCGTGGCTGCGCGCCGGCCGCTTCACTCCCACCCCGGCCGAGCTGGCCGCCATTCGCCAGGAAATCCACTACGATGGCGCGGGCTTTCACCGCGCTATTGAAGACCCAGGCTTGCTGCAACACTTCCCTAGCGGCCTGGATAGGAGCGCGGAGCAGCTCACGCGCCCACCGCGGGGCTACCAGGCCAGCGACCCCGACCTGGCTTTTCTGCGGCTCAAGAGCTTTGGCGTGGTCCGGCTGCTGGCCGATGAGGAGGTGCTAGCCCCCGATTTTATTGACCGGGCCGTGGCCGGCATGCTGGCGGCGCGGCCGTGGGTCGATTTTTTGAATGGTGCGCTGGATGCGTAACTAGCCATAAAAGGCGTCATGCTGAGCTTGACGAAGCATCTCTACCGAACAACCCAATTGGCGCGGCAGAGATGCTTCGGTAAGCTCAGCATGATGCCTTTTATAGTGCAAAGAAGACTTATTAAAACAAGCCAAACAGCTTGCCGTTGATGCGCTCAATGATGCCCCCCAGGTCTTCGGGGCGCTTCACGTAGTCGAGCTCGTTCACGTCGATAATGAGCAGTTTGCCTTCCTTATAGCTGGCAATCCACTGCTCGTAATGCTCGTTGAGGTTCTTGAGGTATTCGATGCTGATGGAGTTTTCGTAGTCGCGGCCGCGCTTCTCAATCTGGCCAATGAGCTTGGGCAGGTCGGCACGTAGATACAGCAGCAAATCGGGCGGATTGACGAGCCCTATCATGGTCTCAAACAGGGCGTAGTAGTTCTGGTAATCGCGCTCCACGAGCTGCCCCGACTCGTGCAGGTTGGCCGCGAAGATGTGGGCGTCTTCGTAAATCGTGCGGTCTTGAATCACGCTTCTGCCCTCCTGCACCAGCTCCTTGATGCGCTGCGTCTGGCGGAAGCGGCCGTTCAGGAAATACACTTGCAGGTGAAAGGCCCAGCGGGGCATATCGGCGTAAAAATCCTTCAGGTAGGGGTTGTCGTCCACTTCTTCCAGAAAGACATCCCAGCGAAAATATTGGGCCAGCTTGTGGGCCAGCGTCGTTTTGCCGGCTCCGATATTGCCAACGATAGCAATGTGCATGCGATAAAAAACTTAAGCGGACGAAATGCGGACGCCAAAGGTACGGGCTGCCGTCAGCCCGTGCGCTAGCCCCTTCGGGCGGCTAGCAGGTGGGCTACTCGTTCACGCGGTCCTTCACGCGGCGGGCGCCCTGCAGGGTGCGAAACTCGCCCTGGTAGCTGCGTACGCTGAGGCGGTCTTCGAGCGGCAGCTCTTTGCGCACCGCCTCGTAGCGGCTATTGAGGCGGGCGAGGGCATCGCTAGCCTCGTCCCAGTCGCGGGCGCTCCACTGGCGGCGCTGGGCGCGGGTGGCCTCTATAAAGCGGCTGTATAAGTCGGGTAGCTGGCTGGCGGGCACGCGGCTCACGTCGATATTTTCATGCAGATACTTAGCCAGCACGGGGTCGGCATTGGCGGTGGTAGCCACGCGGCGGGTGGTAGCAGCGTTGCGCGGCTCGGAGGCGTGCGGGCGGCCGCCTATCAGGTTGCCGCGGCGCAGCAGCTCTTCCTGGGTGGTGGTTTGGGCGGCGACGGCTAGCGGCAGGGCGGCCACTAGCAGGGCCGCCGAGACGGAATGGACGAACAAGGTGAGCTTTGTCATGGGAAAGAATGCGAAAGGATGGAGGCAAAATGCCCTGCCAAATGCGGGCCAAACGGATTTTTCTAACGACCAGGGCTAGCGTTGCGTATGCGCATACAATGCAGAAGTCGGTTTTTTGGCCGACCTTCGCCTGCTTCATCGTTGCTTATGCCTACCCGTTCTGCCCCGGCCCTACCGGCCACGCCCCTGCACATTCAGCCTGCCACCGAGCAAGATATTCCCACCATCATTGAGTTGGCTGAGGCGACTTGGGAGCCGACTTACCGCTTCATCATCTCGAAGGAGCAGATTGACTACATGTACCGCGTCATCTACACGCCGGCCTCGCTGCGCCGCCAGATGCGCGAGCAGCACCACCAGTTTTTGCTGGCGTATGTAGAGGGGCACCCTAGCGGCTTTGCTTCCTACTCCGAGAAGCCCGAGGGCGTGTATCACCTCAATAAAATCTACGTGCTGCCCTCGCACCAGGGCCAGGGCCTGGGCCAAAACCTGGTAGAGGCCGTGGTGAGCGCCGTGCGCGAAGCCGGGGGCAAAGCGCTGGAGCTGAACGTGAACCGTCACAACCCAGCGCTCGCCTTCTACGAGCGCCAGGGCTTTGCCCAGCACCGCGAAGAAGATATTCCCATCGGCCCATACTGGATGAACGACTACGTGCTGCGCAAAGAGCTGTAAATCAACCGATTTTCTTTACTCACCTTTTATTTTTCCAGAAATGGCTACCAAACTAACGGTTCTTTCCAACGGCTCGCTGCGCGTGGAAGGCGAAGACATTCAACTCGTAGACGCCCAGGGCAATGCCTATGGGCTAGGCGGCCGCGAGCGCATCAGCATCTGCCGCTGCGGCCTCAGCAAACAAAAGCCTTTCTGCGACGGTTCGCACAAAGGCCACTTCGAGCACGACGCCACAGCGTTTGATTTGCCCGCGCCCAAGCCGGCGGTGTAGAGTAGCTGCCCAGCGCAAAAAAGGCCGCCGCCCCAATTGGAGCGGCGGCCTTTTTTTCATTTAGCTGGGCGCGGCGGCCAGCTCATTTAGCTGCGCTACCACCGCATCGGGGTTTTCGACCTCGATGATGAGGCGGGCGAAGTGTTCATCTGTTAGCTCGACTACCACCGTGTTTTCCTGGTGCTGCACATCCAGAAACGCGGGCTTGTTATCGACCGAGCCTACTAAATAGAAGGTGCCCGCTTTGAGCAGGCCGGGAATGTGTGTGCCCGGCGCCCGAAAGCCCCAGGTGTGGGCTGCCTCGGGGTCGTGGCGGGCGCTCTTGATATTGGCGCGCGGTATGCGCAGCTCACTGCGAAACGCCCAGAGCTTGTGCCAACCCTCGACGGTAAAAACAACGGTATCTCCTTCGGAATGAACAACGACCATGGTACAAGAACAGTGAGGGTAAGGTTGGCTTTATCGCCCAGCTTGCTAAGCCATTACAGTGTGCGTGCCCAGCGTTCTGGGGCCTAGCATCAGCCACAGGTTCAGGCGCACAATATCGCCCATCGAATCGCAGCTGCTGAACTGGTGGGTGCGGTGGTAGCGATTGAGGTTGCTTTTGAGCTCCTCCACCTTGGCCAGGGGGGCTAGCTCCTGGCGGCGCATCACATCGAGCAGGGCTTTGAGGCGGTGGCGCTCGGCGCGGGCCCGGCGGGCCATGAGCGTGCGCTCCTCGGCCTGGTACTGGCGCAGGGTGCTGGGCTTGAGCAGGCGGGCGCACATTTCAACCACGGCGTGGTTGTCCTTGAATGACTGCGGCAGGTACATGGCCCGGCGGCCCTCGTAGCTCTGCTGGTCGAAGTCGATGGCCCGCACCCGGTATTGCTCGTCTTCAAAGTCGGGCGTCACGTCGATGACGTAATTGTAGGCCCGCATATCGCCGAGCAGCCTGGCAAAGCAGCGCTCGTTGAATTTCACAAACTCCTTGGCGATGCGCACTTGATTGAGGTGCGGCTGGTTGAGCCGGAGCCGGATAAAATCGTCGCCGGGAATACCGGCAATGTGCTCCTCAATGAGCGTATTGCCGCTGTCAACCAAGTAGTTCATCGAGTTAGGCGACAGCAAATGCTCCAGCTCCAGGCCGTAGAGACGCGAGGCATCGGCCTGCTTCACGTAGAAATAATCGTAGTTGTCGTTGAGCTGGTTGAGAATGCGCACTCGAAACGGGTGCGAGTTGCCAAAGCGGCAGTAGTCGATGCGGTCGGCCAGCAGGTCCTTGGCAAACGACAAGTCGCCGGCCGTTTTGAGCAGCGCATACACCTGCACTAGGCCCTGGCTGAGCTCGGCCAGGGTGCCGGGCTCATAAAATACCGTTTCCCAGAGCGTGTCTTTGCCCGTGCGGTCGAGCAGCGCAAACGAGCCCGTGAAGCGCAGCAAATCGGCGTAGCGCACCGGCAGCGGGGCCTCGCGGTCGTAGTCGCGCAAGTACTGGCGCAAGGCCGGCGTGAGCGGATAGCTGGGCTTTTTACGGGAGATATCCATTTTATCAATGGGTAAATGGGCGAATGAGTGAATGGGTAAATAGGCGGAAAAGCATTCGCCCATTCACTCATTCGCCCATTTACCCAATGGCTAGCCAGCTAGCTCATTCACCAGCTCCACGTACTGCTGGCGGGCGGCGTCTTTGCTGAGGCCGGCCAGTTGGTGCCAGGCATCGTATTTGGCAATGGCCTTGAAGTCGAAGCCGCCGGGGCGCGGGCCGGTGGCATCGCCCTCAGTAGCCTGCTTGTAGAGGGCGTAGAGCTGGAGCAGCACCGTATTGCTGGGTTTGGCGGGCAGTTGCTGGGCGCGCTCGGCGGCGGTCTCAAAATCTTGCTGGGTCGTCATGACAGAAGCTGGTGAAAGAATATAGGGTAGTTGAAGGTAGATGAAGCTGCAAACCTAGCGCTAGCCCTGGCATTTTGCTGCCAGCAATTTTATGCCTGCGCCAAGCTGCCAGATACTCATTCTACTACCGTGCGGCAGCGGTCTAGGTTACGAGGCCGCGCCGCAACACTGGGGCCCAGGTGCCACGTAGTCCCGATTTGTAGCCGGCAGCCCAGTCTTTATTCTATCCTTATGAAGTCCACCCCTTTTCCGACCGACAGCACGCCCCTCGTCAAGCTTTTTTTGCAGTATAAGCTCACGCTGGCCCTAGCCGAAAGCTGCACCTGTGGCCTGGTGGCCGCCCAGCTAGCCCCCGCCGAAGGCGTGAGCGACGTGCTGCTGGGCTCGGTGGTGACCTACCACGCGCTGGCCAAGCAAAAGCTGCTGGGTGTGAACCCCACTACCATCGAGCTATACTCGGCCGAAAGCCAGCAGACCACCAACGAGATGGCCCTAGGCCTGCACAAGCACTTGCCCGAAGCCGACGTGTGCGTGGCCGTTACGGGCCTTTGTGGCCCCGGCCCTTCGGCCACGCCCGACAAGCCCGTGGGCACCATATTCGTAACGATACTGGTCGACGGCCATGCCCACGAGTACCGGGTGCTGCTGAAGGGCGACGCCAGCAGCATGCGCCAGCAGGCCGCCGACTATATCTACCAGCAGCTAACCGAGCTGCTCAACCGCTTGCAGCCCATGGCCAAGCAGAAGGCTTCGCAGCAGCACGTAGGCAGCGCCGCACATAAGTAAACGAAACTGGCGCAGGTACGAGTAGGCAAAAGCGGGCGCACGCGTAGCTTGCGGGGCATTTCTTACCGCCTTTACCCCACCTGCCTATTATGCCCATTGTTACCCGTACGCTTTTGCTGCTCACCTCGCTAGGCCTGGCTAGCCCTGCCTTTGCCCAAAAAACGCTGCTGCACTGCGGCCGCCTGCTCGATGTGCGCAGTGGCCGCCTATTGAGCCAGCAAACCATCGTAGTCGAAAAAAATCGCATTACGGCGGTGCAGGCCGGCTACACCGCCGCCAGCGGCCCGCAAGACCAGGTTATCAACTTGGAAAGCAAAACGGTGCTGCCCGGCTTCATCGACTGCCACGTGCACCTCGAATCGTCGCCGAGCCGCAATAGCTTCCGGGAGAAATTCACCCTCAACCCCGCCGACGTGGCTTACCGCGCCGAGGCCAATGCCTTGGTTACGCTGCGCGCCGGGTTTACCACGGTGCGCGACTGTGGCGGCTCGGGCGTGAATATTGCCCTGCGCAAGGCCGTGGCGCAGGGGCTGGTGCCGGGGCCCCGCATCTACACGGCGGGCACGGCCATTTCGAGCACCGGCGGGCACATGGACGATACTGACGGCCTCAGCGACGACCTGATTGCGCGGTTTCACCCCGGCACGGCCGAGGGCGTGGCTAACGGCCCCGACCAGTGCCGCCAGGCCGTGCGCGAGCAGTTTCGGCGCGGCGCCGACCTCATCAAAATCGCCAGCACCGGCGGCGTGCTCGACCTGAGCAAGGACGGCAGCGGCGCCCAGTACTCGGAAGAAGAAATCCGGGCCATCGTGCAAACGGCCCGCGACCTGGGTATGCCCGTGGCCTGCCACGCTCACGGTGCCGAGGGCATTAAGCGGGCCGTGCGGGCGGGCGTCACGAGCATCGAGCACGGCTCGCTCCTCGATGCCGAGGCCATGCAATTGATGGCCAAAAACCGCACCTGGTACGTGCCCACCATTATCGCCGGCAAGTCGGTGGCCGACACGGCCCGTCGCCACCCCGATTATTTTCCGCCCGTAGTAGCGGCCAAGGCCCTCAGCATCGGCTCGCAGCTGCAAGCCACCTTCGGTAAGGCTATCAAGCAGAACGTGCGGGTGGCCTTCGGCACTGATGCGGGCGTGTACCGCCATGGCCAGAATGCGCTAGAGTTTGGCTACATGACTGAGGCCGGGCTGGCGCCCATCGACGCCATCCGCGCCGCCACCCTCAATGCCGCCGAGCTGCTCGGCGACCCCCAAAACCTGGGCACCCTCGAAGCCGGCAAATACGCCGACATCGTAGCCGTGGAGGGCGACCCGCTGCAAACCATCGCCACGCTCACTAGGCCCACTTTTGTGATGAAAGAAGGCAAGGTGTACGTGGGCCAGTAGCAACGTAGCGCGAAGCTTCCGCCCTGTGCGCGAGCGCAGCGAGCAACTGGCGCTAGGGCCATCCAATCGTCCTGCTCGCGCATAAGGCGGAAGCTTCGCGCTACTGTTTACTTCACTACCTCTACTTTCATCCCAACGTCTTCGACCGGCCACTTGTCGCCGGGGTCTACTTTCACCTGGTTGATTTTATCGACCACGTCCTGGCCCTCGATAACTTCGCCGAAGACCGTGTACTTGCCATCGAGCGAGGGCACGCCGCCCTTGGTGGCGTAGGCCCGCACCTGGGCCGGCGTGAGGGGCCGGCCGGCGGCCGCGCGGCTTTGGTAAGGGGCTAGCTTCTCGCCCACCACGAAATAAAAATCGGTGTTCGACGAGAGGTGCCCGGGGTTTTTATCGTCGTCGTAGCGCGCCATACCCAGCGCGCCCTTCACGTGGAAGTGCTGGGGCCGGATTTCGGGCGGCAGGCGGTAGGTACGCAAATGGATGGTGCGGGGCCCGCTGGTTTGGCCGCCCTGCACGGCAAAGCCTTTCACCACGCGGTTGAACACCGTTTCGTCGAACACCCCGCGCCGGGCCAGCAGCAGGAAATTGGCTTTGTGGATGGGCGTATCGTCAAACAAGTGCACCCGGATAGTGCCCAGGCGCGTCTTTATCAGCACCTCCGAGCCAGGGTATTGGCGCACATAAGCGAGCAGCGCGGCGGGCGCGGTGCTATCGGTGAGGGCCGCGATGTCGGGGCCAGGCGCCACGGGCTTGGCCGGGGGCGGCGGGGCGGTGGCGGCGGGCTTGTCGGTGGGGCTGCAGGCGGCCAGCAGGGCTAGCGGCAAGCCGGCGGCGAGTGGCAAAACGTTTTTTACCTGCATCAGCTAGGGCATAGAAAATGAACGGGAGCAGCGCAGCTTCTGCAAGCCTGCGCCACTCCCTGAGCTGGCTACCACGAAAAGGCCGGCTTGGTTTTCTGCTTGTCGGTACCGGCAGGGCCTTTGGTTTTCACCTTCACCTTGGGCGCGGCGGCCGGGGCTGGCGCGGGGCTAGCCGCCGGGGTGGGCGCAGCTACGGGCTCGGGCGGGGGCGGCGGGGCAGCTTCGCCATCGGCGGCTTTTATCTCATCGGGAGCGGCGGCTTTCTGCTCTTTTTGCTGGGCTAGCAGCAGGTTATCCTGCGCTAGTGTATTGGCTTTCCAGGCCTTGAGCTGCGTGGTGAGCCGCTCCTTTTCTTCCTTGCCCAGCTTGGGCGAGGCCATCAGCGTGTTAAGGTCGGGGCGGCCAGCTTCCTGCCAGGCCGTCAGCCACATCGACGCCACCATCGGCGAGGCTCCCTTGAGGCGGAAGGCTACCATGCCGCCTACTTCCTTTTCGTAGGCATCGGCAAAGGCATCGGAGTAGCGGCGCTGGGTGCGCCCAAACCGATGCGAGAAGGTGTATTTGGTTTGGGGCGTAAAGCGCTTGGCCGTCTTGGCTTCGAGGTCGTAGGTAGCCGTGAGGAAGCCATAGCTGGCCTGAATAACGCCCCACATGGCGGCTAGGGGGTCTTTTAGCAACTTACCCTCTTCCCCATCGAGCTTGTAGTCTTTCAGGAAGCGCTCGGGCAGCTGGCTTTCCCAGAGCGCGTGCAGGCCGGTCTGGCCCGAGAGCTGGCCATCGTAGTTGACGGTGGTGTGCAGGGGCACAAACGCATCGGCAGTGTAGTGGCTTAGCTCGGCCGAGTACTTGATGATGCCCGTAGTGTCGCGCTGCCGGAATGCTTCAACCAGGCGCGCCTTCGTGTCCATCACGGTCCAGGGCACGGTGCCGTACTTCTTGAGCGTGTCGGCCGAAAATTTCTCTACTGCTTCCTCGTAGTTGTGCGGCACCTTGGCGAAGGGGTTGTCCTCCGAGTAGTGGTCCATATCGATGAAGTGCTTGGGCCCCTCGGTGGGGTCCTGGCCGCGGCGCTCGTCGGGGGCAGTGCTCAGGCGCACCAGCGCGGCCATGTGCCGGAAATAGAAGGCCTGCATGGCGGCTGGCAGCTCATACACTGCCACTTGCGTGATGGTGCGGTGCCCCACAAAGCCCCAGGCGTGGGCGGCCGGGGCGGCCGGGCCTAGCAAGGTGGCAGCCAGCCCCAGGCTCATAAGTAGTTTTTTCATTTCAATAAAGGGAAGTAGCACATTGCTAAGCCGGATACCCAACGGCCCCGAAGTTCGGGCCGGGCCGGCACATTTCCAGCACGGGGAAGGTGCAAATGGCCCCCTAGCCTACTTAGCAAAAATTCATCTTCTAAAATGCCTGAATTTTACACACGCTTTTTTCAACCGGTCCAGCTTATCCCTGCGTAGAAGGGACACATTCCCACCTTACCATTTTCACTCATGGCTACTACCACCAAAAAAGGCAATACCGGCGACCACCACCGCACTGCCGCCGCCCACCACACCGCTGCCGCCAAGCACCACACCGAAGCTGCCAAGCATGCTGATAGCGGCCACCACGAAAAAGCTGCCCACCACGCCCACACCGCCAGCGGCCACGCCTCCAGCGCCACCGCTAGCTCGCGCCGCGCGGCTAAAAATCACGCTGCCGACCACAGCGACAAATAGTTTTTGCGTATCTTAGATGCGAAGCCGCAAGGCTTCTGGCTGTAGCGACTGCAAAAGCCCGGTTTCCGCAAGGAGGCCGGGCTTTTTCGGGGGCTAGCGGCTCCTTTTGCTAAGCCGTAAGCCAGCAGGTGGCCTCACCTTCCTCCGTAAACAAGCGCAGGTAATAAGCACAGTCGGGGCCCTGAAGTAGCGTACCGTCGGCGCACTTACCGTTTCGGTGCGCAGGGTAGTTGCCCGCGTCGGCGATACCAGAAAAGCCAGCCGCAGCCGCTCGGCCAGTGCGGCCATTACCCGGGGCGGCCACTCGGATACTACCCACTGCGCTGCCTTGACCGGCGGAGCAGGCCGACGCTGAATATCGAGCAGCCAGCGCCAGGTATGGTGGGCTTGGCCAGTAGCGAGCAGGTCGCTGTATTCTTCCTAAAAGTTTGGCAGTTCCTCATCGGTGAGCCAGCGCATAATGAGCATATCAAGGTCGGGGCGGCAGAAACCTGCGAGGCGGTGGCACCAGCCATAGAGGCAAAAACAATTATGGTCCGGCCGCTTATCACCAACCGGCCCCAAGTATTTTCGGCCGCATTGCGGGGGCTAGCTATCTGTCTTACAAATAGCTTAATTGCTGCTTTTTATGCCCACGCTGTTTTGTGAGCTGCTGCCTTGCTGCCTTACCAGCCAAACGCCTATGGCACAAGTGCCGCCAAGCGTTAAAGACACCATAGCTACCCGCTACCAACCACCGGCGCACAATCTGGAAGGCTAGCACAAAAAAAGCCTGACCAATACGGCCAGGCTTTTCGTCGTTTAGTACTGTTGCAAAAGGCTTACCAAATGCGCGAGCGGTCTTGGGTAGCGCGCACCATCTTGTTGCCGTCTTTGCAGCCGAAGGCCTCGTAGAACTCGGGCATGTTCATCAAGGGGCCGTTGGTGCGATACTGGCCGGGCGAGTGCGGGTCGGTCTGGATTTGCTGGCGCAGAGCCTCGGGACGCTGGTTGCCGCGCCAGATTTGGGCAAAGCCCAGGAAGAAGCGCTGGTTGGGCGTGAAGCCGTCGATTTTCTGGCCGCCCTTGGCCTCGGCCGTTTTCTGGAACGCCTGGTAGGCGATGGTGAGGCCACCGATATCGGCCAGGTTTTCGCCCATCGTCAGCTTGCCGTTTACGTGCACCGAGTCGAGGGGCGAGAAGGCGTCGTACTGCTTGCCCACCATGTCGGCCTTGGCCGTAAACTTCTCGTTGTCCTCCTTGGTCCACCAGTCTCGCAGGTTGCCCTTGGCATCCGAGCGGCGGCCCTGGTCGTCGAAGCCGTGGGTCATCTCGTGGCCGATTACCGCGCCAATACCACCGTAGTTCACCGCGTCATCGGCTTTGGGGTCATAGAACGGCGGCTGCAAGATACCAGCCGGGAACACAATCTCGTTCATGCTCGAGTTGTAGTAGGCGTTCACCGTGGGCGGCGTCATGCCCCACTCGCCCCGGTCTATCGGCTTGCCGAATTTCTTGAGGTTGTCCTCGGTGCGCCACTCGGCGGTAGCAAACAGGTTTTGCAGCGCGCTCTCGCGGGTGATTTTCAGCTTCGAATAGTCTTTCCACTTGTCGGGGTAACCGATTTTCACCGCAAAGGCATTCAGCTTCTCAATGGCTTCCTTCTTGGTGGCCGGGCTCATCCAGTCGGTGGCCATAATGCGCTCGGCGTAGGCGCGGCGCAGGTTTTCGACCATTTCCTTAGCCTTAGCCTTAGCAGCGGGCGAGAAAGCCTGGTCCACATAGAGCTGGCCGAAAGCCTCCCCTAGCGCGCCGTCGGTGGCACGCAGGGCGCGCTTCCAGCGCGGCTGCTGCTGCTTGGCACCGGTCAGCACCTGCTGAAAGCGGAAGCTGGCGTCGCCGTAAGCTTTGGGCAGGGCCGAGGTCACGCCCTCCACCAGGTGCCAGCGGAAGTACTGCTGCTGGTCGGCAATAGGAGTATTGGCCATCAGCGTGTTAGCCGCCGCCAAGTATTCGGGCTGGCCAATGATAAGGTCCTGGGCGCTGCCCAGGCCGCTTTCCTTCAGCACCAGCGGCAAGTCCAGGTTGGGGTAGTCCTTAACTGCCTGCGCCACCGACACCTTGTTGTAGTTCTTAATTCGGTCGCGCAGGTCCACGCGGCCGCGGCTAGCCTGGGCCATCTTGGTTTCGAGGGCCAGCACGGCGTCGGCGTTGGTAGCGGCCAAGCTGGGCGCATCACCCAGCAGTTGAAACACGCTCGTCATGTAGGCCTTGTAGGCAGCCCGGATGGCTTTCGAGCGGCCATCGTCCTTCAGGTAGTAGTCGCGGTCGCCGAGGCCTAGCCCGCCCTGCCCCATGCGCACGGCATACTGGGTGCTGTTCTTGCTATCCTGGCTCACGCCGAAGCTGTACCAGCCGGTGCCGTACGACTTGGGGTCGGCCATGTACTTCTGAATGTCGCCCAGGTTTTTGAGGCCGGCAATCTGGTTCAGGCGCGGCTGCAGATACTTCAGGCCCGCAGCTTCGATGGCGGCCGAATCCATGGCCGCAGCGTAGAAGTCGCCCACCTTTTGCTCGTTCGAGCCGGGCTTGGTGGTGCGCGCGTTGGCAGCCGCCTTCACCAAGATATTTTTTTCTACTGCGATGTTGCGGTCGGCCAGCTCATTAAAGGCGCCCCAGCGGGTTTCGGAGGCCGGCACTGGGTTGCTTTTAAGCCAGTTGCCGTTGGCGTAGTGGTAGAAATCGTCGCAGGGATTTACCGAATGGTCGATGTTGGCGAGGTTGATGCCAACGCCTTTCTGGCCAGGGGGGCCAAATGCGGTAGCGGCGGCCAAGGTGCCGAGGCCCAGGGTAGCCAGCGCCAGCCGCGAAAAAATAGTTGAGGACATAGAGAGGATTGGGTAGGAGAAAAAAGGGAAAGACGAACTTAGCCATAATAGATGTAACTGCCGCTTCACAGTTGCATCACGCTGCGCTAATGGCTAGCGTAGCAAGAAAATTTTTGCACAAAAAACCCCGCTTCAGCCTGAAGCGGGGTTTTTGGCAGTTTATCACTTGTCCTTGCGGGTGCCAGGACTATTTGCGTGGGCTAGCCTACCAGATGCGGGCCTGCTCGGCGGTGGGCCGCTCCATCTTGTCGGTGGGCTTGCAGCCGAAGGCCTGGTAGAACTCGGGCATGTTCATGAGCGGGCCGTTGGTGCGGAACTGGCCGGGCGAGTGCGGGTCGGTGAGCACTTGCTGGCGGGCCGCCTCGGGGCGGATGTTGGTGCGCCAGATTTGACCCCAGGCCAGGAAGAAGCGCTGGTTGGGCGTGAAGCCGTCAATCTGCTTGCCTTCTTTGGCCTCCTGCGTCTTCTGGAAGGCCTGGTAAGCGATGGTGAGGCCGCCGAGGTCGGCCAGGTTTTCGCCCATCGTCAGCTTGCCGTTCACATACACCGAGTCGAGGGGCGAGAACTTATCGTACTGCTTGCCTACCATCGCGGCTTTGGCGTTGAATTTGTCACCGTCCTCTTTGGTCCACCAGTCGCGCAGGTTGCCCTTGGCGTCGTACTGCCGGCCCTGGTCGTCGAAGCCGTGGGTCATTTCGTGGCCGATTACGGCCCCGATGCCGCCGTAGTTCACCGCGTCATCGGCTTTGGGGTCATAGAAGGGCGGCTGCAGGATACCAGCCGGGAACACAATCTCGTTCATCGGCGGGTTGTAGTAGGCGTTCACCGTGGGCGGCGTCATGCCCCACTCGGTGCGGTCAATCGGCTTGCCAAACTTGCTCAGGTTGTCTTGGTTGGCCCAGGTGCGGGCGGCCAGCACATCCTGCAAGTAGCTCTGGCGGTTAATGCTCAGCTTGGAATAGTCTTTCCACTTGTCGGGGTAGCCGATTTTCACCGCGAAAGCATTCAGCTTCTCAATGGCCTGCTTCTTGGTGGCCGCGCTCATCCAGTCGGTGGCCATGATGCGCTCGGCGTAGGCTTTGCGCAGGTTCTCAATCATTTCCTTGGCGCGGGCCTTGGCAGCGGGCGAGAAGGCCTTATCTACGTACAATTGGCCGAAAGCCTCCCCTAGCGCGCCGTCGGTGGCGCGCAGCATGCGCTTCCAGCGGGGCTGCTGCTGCTTGGCGCCGCTCAACACCTGCGAGAAACGGAAGGCATCATCGCCAAACGCCTTGGGCAGGGCGCTCGTCACGCTGTTTACCAGGTGAAAGCGCAGGTACTGCTGCTGGTCGGCAATGGGCTCGGCGGCCAGCATCGTGCTCACTTCCTTCAGGAAAGCGGGCTGGCCCACAATCACTTCCTTCGCCGCGCCGAGGCCGATTTCCTTCAGCATCAGCGGCAGGTTCAGGTTCGGAAACTCCTTGCTGGCCTGGGCCACGGTCATCTTGTTGTAGTTGGCCTGCGGGTCGCGCAGGTCTACGGGGCTCTTGCTAGCCTTGGCCAAGCGCGTTTCGATGCGCATCACCGTGGCGGCGTGGGCAGTGGCCTGCGCCTCCGTGTCGCCGAGGCGCTTGAAGGTGCTGACCAGGTAGGTATTGTAGGCAGCGCGGATGCTTTTCGAGCGCGCGTCGTCCTTCAGGTAATAGTCGCGGTTGGGCAGCGTAAGGCCCCCCTGGCCGAACTGCACCGCGTACTGGGTGCTGATTTTCTCGTCCTGGCCCACGTACGAGCCAAACCACACGTTGCCGGCCTGCGCCTTGGGGTCGGCCAGAAATTTCTGCATCTCGGGCAGCGTCTTGATGGCCGAGATGCGGTCGAGGTAGGGCTTGAGGTAAGTCAGACCCGCCTTTTCGATGGCCACGGTGTCCATGGCGGCGGCGTAGAAATCACCTACTTTCTGCGCATTCGAGCCCTTGGGCGCGGTGGCCGACTTGCGGGCCAGGTCTTCCAGAATAGCCTTTTGGGTGGCGTTGTTGTGGTCGGCCAGCTCGTTAAAGCTACCCCAACGGCTTTCGGCAGCCGGCACGGGGTTGTTCTTCAACCAGTTGCCCGAGGCGTAGCGGTAGAAGTCGTCACAGGGGCTCACCGTCTTGTCGATGTTGGCGGGGTTGATGCCCACGCCCTGCTGGGTGGTTTGTGCCAATGCCGGGCTAGCGGTGGCCAGGCCCAACGCGGCCACGGCCAAGGCCGCGCCCCGCTGGTAACGGGAAGTTTTAGACATGAAAAATGAAAAGTGGATGGGGTTGGCAGTTCAGGGTTAAGGTGCGCAAGTTAAGCGCCGGTTCCCAACGTGGCACCACTAGTAGCACTATCGCGGGCCAGGAAAGTACTTTTACAGTTCGCTTACTAGTCAGCCGGCTTATCCTGGCTGTTTTCGACCCTATGCCCCTTTACAACCGCCGTGCCGCTAGCCCCCCGGCCGAGCCCGCCGCCCCGCTTAGCCTGGGCGCGCTGCTGGCGCAGGTGCGCGCCGCGCTGCACCACCGCTTCCCAGACAGCTACTGGGTGGTAGCCGAGGTGGCCGAAATGACCCGCCCGCGCCACGTGGGCGGCCATTGCTACCTCACCCTCACCGAGCCCGCCACCGGCGCCGAGGCGTTGGGTTTCACGGCGCAGGCGCGGGCCACGCTCTGGGGCAGCCGCTACGCCCAGCTAGCCCCCGCTTTTGCCGAGGCCACCGGCCAGGAGCTGCGCCCCGGCCTGCGCCTGCTGCTGCGCGTGAAAGTAACGTTTCACGAGCAGTATGGCTTTTCGCTCGATGTACTGGCCCTCGACCCCAGCTATACCGTGGGCGAGCTGGCCCGCCAGCGGCTGGCCACCCTCCGGCGCTTGCAGGAAAAAGACCTGCTTGAGCGCCAGCAGGCGCTTGCGCTGCCACTAGGCCCCCAGCGACTGGCAGTTATCTCCTCCCCCACCGCCGCGGGCTTCCAAGACTTTGTGCGTCAGCTCGAAGAGGCGCCGTATGATTTTGCGCTTACGCTCTTTCCGGCCCTTATGCAGGGCGAAGACGCACCGGCCAGCATCCGGGAGGCGCTCGACCAGGTGCGGGCGCGCCGGGGCCAGTTTGAAGTTGTCATCCTTATCAGAGGTGGTGGCTCGAAAACCGACTTGCTTGCCTTTGATGAATATGGGCTGGCGGCGGCCGTGGCCTCGTTTCCGCTGCCCGTGCTCACCGGCATCGGCCACGAGCGCGACGAGGCGGTGGTAGACCTTGTAGCGTACCGCGCCCTCAAAACGCCCACCGCCGTGGCGGCTTTTCTGGTAGACCGGCTAGCCCGCCTCGAAAGCCTGCTGCTCGACTTGGCCGAGCGCGTGGCCGACCGCAGCCGCCAGCACCTGGCCAGCCACCACCAGCACCTACAGCGCCTGGCCGACCACTCGCGCGAGGCGGCCCGCCAGCAGCTACAGCTAGCCCAGGCGACCCTCGCTCAGCGCGGCCGCCAGGCCGTTCAGGCGCCGCGCCAGCACCTGCGCCAGCTAGGCCAGCACCTCGAAAGCTACCGCTACACGCTGCCGCAGGCGGCGCGGCGCGCCCTCGGCCACGAGGCGCAAGGCCTGCGCCACCGCTCGCGCACGGTGCTGCGCCGCTTCGTGCGCCACCACCAGCACAAGCGCGAGCAATTACTAAAATATCAATTTGTGGTGCAGCGAGGTTTTGACGTTAAAATTCAACATGCAGCATTGAGAATTGCTGCAACAGAAACTGCGCTACTACGCCGCGAAAATCAACAACTACGCCAGCTGTTATACTTAATTTAGTAGTACCACTAACAGAGAATTTACTCGCAATCTTTAATTTAAAAAACGTGACTTACAACGAAGCCATTCAGGAATTAGAAACTATTCTCCGAAGTCTCGAAACTGACCAAGTGGATGTGGATGACCTCACGGCCCGCGCCGAGCGCTCCGCCGAATTAATTCGGCTGTGCCGCCACAAATTGCGCCACGCCGAGGCCTCGCTCGACCGTGTATTTGACTCGCTTGATGAGGAAGAGGAAGAATTTGACGCAGAAGAGGATGAGGAAGTAAATGGGGAAGAAGACACGGACGAAGAAGAGCCTGACGAGTATCAATCAGGTGGGCCGGGCCGACCGATTCAACCACGCTTATTTTAATAAAAAGGGTCCGCTGCAATAATGCAGCGGACCCTTTTTATTAATGCTATTAAGAAAATTGGCTGGTTGTCGGTGAATACGCCAGAAAAGCCTGTTTAATGTATTCATCCGACTTTCTAAAAAGCTCCATTAATTATTTTTAATTGCGCCGCACATGAATTTGCACGCGCTCACCATCCTCACTGGTTGTGGGCAGCACGTCAATGAGGTCGGCTTCGTCATAGTAAACCGCTAGCCCTCGCACGATGCCTACGGCCAGCCCACCCATGCGGCGCGGCGACACGTAATTAATTACCACCTCATTTTCATTCAACCGCTTCACGTCCAACACGGGCGGCGAATTCTCGGGGTGCTCGCGGCGCACCTGCCCGTGCATGCTATGTTCGGTGTTTTCGAGCATTTCGAGAGTGCGCCAATCGGGGTTAATGTATTTCTGGTACATATACATCAGGTCGGGCACGAGGTATTCGCCAAATTTCTCGTGCAATTCGCCGGCCGGAATGCCCGTCATCTCCGCAGCATGGCCGACGAGGGCATAAATGTGCTCATCAGGATACACTTCCTTGTGGCTAAAATCGCCCGATTCGAGACCCGACAGCTGCACCAACTTCACCCACGTGCTGTGGTCATATTGCGTTTGAACGTAGCGCTTGAGGAGCGTAAAGATGGTGCCGTGCATAGAGTAAGCTAACGTGTATGGCGAGTAAAACGCCTGGGCTAGCCAAAAGTTAAGTTGCAGGGGCAAATAAAAAAGCGCCCACCGGCCACTAGGGCACGGCGGGCGCTTTGGCTTAAACACCTTGTCAACTACTTA
This sequence comes from Hymenobacter sp. BT559, assembly GCF_017571525.1. Taxonomy (GTDB): domain Bacteria; phylum Bacteroidota; class Bacteroidia; order Cytophagales; family Hymenobacteraceae; genus Hymenobacter; species Hymenobacter ginsengisoli. The sequence continues at coordinate 174,732 of NZ_JAGETY010000004.1, forward strand.
CATATTACCGATTACCGTCATGGTATCGAGGGTAGGGCCGGCGCTGCCGCCAGTGGGCTCCACGGTCATGGCAAAGGCCTGGGCGCTGGCAATATCCTTCATCTGCTGGATGCTGTCGCCGGCGGCCGTGTTAGCGGCCAGTACTCCGGCATCTACCGGCTTGCCTTTGTCGAGGGCCCAGAGCTGGTATTGCTTGCCGGCAGGCAGGGCAGGCAGCTGCTGCACATCGAGGTACACCCGGTGCTCTTTGGTGCTGTACATGACCCGGGCGCGGGCCGTGGGGTGGGCAGGCGTGCCGGCCAGGGCCACCATTTTGTACTCCTGGGGCGAGCGCAGCACGTGCAGCTGCTCCTGGGTTGAGTTGAGGCGGCGCTCCATCACCTGGGTGGTTTGGGCAAAGCGGGCCTGGCTGTTTTGGGCCGCCACGAGGTCGGAGCTGGCCTGCTGCCAGCGGCTGTAGAGCAAGGCATTCACTGCCAGGCTCAGCAGCAAGGCTACTGAGGCGGCAATGGCCCAGCCGCTGCGCGAGCTGGCCGCCGGGGCGGCAGCGTACGTCTCAGCGGGGCGCGGGTTGGAAGCCGATACGCGCATGGTGGGCGCGGGCGCGGCTAGGGGTGCATTTGAGATCGTAGCGGCGGGCGTGGCATTTTCAGCGCTGCCGATTTCGGCCAGCACGCGGCTCAGCACGCGGTCGCGCATGCCGGCGGGGGGCGCTACGGCGTGCGCTTCGGCATACACGCCGAGGCCGGCTTGCAGCTCGTCGAGCTCTTGGCGCACCTGCGGAAAGCGGGCGGCCCAGCTTTCTACTTCGGCCTGGCCGGCGGGGTCAAGGTCGCCGAGCACGTATTGCTCAAGGCGGCCCGATTCGATATATTCTTGGTAATCTTCCACGGACGTAACTGCTGTTAGCGAATAAGTTTGGCCAGTATTTTCAGAGCAGTGCGGGCGCGGGTTTTCACCGTGCCCAGCGGCAGGTTGAGTTCTTCGGCCGCCTCACTCTGGGTAAAGCCGCCGAAATAGAGCAGGTCGATAACTTGCCGCTGCTCGGGCACAAGCTTGCTGGTGATTTCCTGCAAGCCCACGTGCTCGGGGCGAAAAGTATCCGGGGCGGCCTGGCGCTGCGCGGCCAGGCTATCGTCGAGGCCTTGGGTACGAGAACCTACGCGGTGCTGACGCGAGCGGATTTTATCGATGGCTAAATTTCGGCTAATATTTACTACCCAGGTAAATAAGCGCCCTTTGGAGTTGTCGTAGCTAGCCATGGAGTGCCAGATTTTGACCAACGCTTCCTGCAGCACATCTTCGGCTTCTTCCTCATCCTTGACGATGCGGTTGATAACGCCGTAGAGCGCCGCCGAGTAGCGGTCGTAAAACTCGGTCATGGCCGACTGGTCGCGCGTTCGCAGGCGTTCGACCAGCGCCGCTTCGGCGGCGGGTGGGGTGGATATAAGGGGAGAGTCGGACACAGTAGTAACGAAAAGCAAAACCGACAGAGCCAGCCGAAACGTTCGGTAACTCAGGACGAATGTAGGGGTGTTTCAGATTTTTAAGCAGTGTGCCGCTGGCCACCGCAGCTGCGCCGACACAACCCGGCGACCGGCCCGATGGTTTGTACCCAGACCCGGCCCACTGCTGGCCCAACCCAAGCACCGCACTTACCCCCTTTCGTTTCCACGCTATGGCTTTTGCTTCCATCAACCCCTACACTGGCCGCACGCTGCGGCGCTTTGCCGAGTTTTCGTGGCCCAAAACCGAGCGCCTGCTAGCCCAGGCGCACCGCGCGGCCGGCGCCTGGCGCGCTACCTCCTTTGGCGAGCGCGCCCAGGTACTGCGCCGGGCCGCCGCGCTGCTGCGCGAGCGCGAGGAGCCGCTAGCCCACCTGATGGCTATCGAAATGGGCAAGCCCCTGCGCGACGGCCGCGCCGAGGCCCTGAAGTGCGCCACCTGCTGCGAGTATTACGCCGAGCACGCCGCAGCGTTTCTGGCCGATGAGGAAGTAAAAACCGACGCCGGGCGCAGCTTTATCAGCTACGCGCCGCTCGGGGTGGTGCTGGCCATCATGCCCTGGAATTTTCCGCTCTGGCAGGTGGTGCGCTTCGCGGCGCCGGCCCTCATGGCTGGCAACGTGGGCCTGCTCAAGCACGCGCCCAACGTGCCGCAGTGCGCCCTGGCTCTAGAGCAAATTTTTCACGACGCGGGCCTGCCGCCGGCCGCGTTTCGCACGCTGCTCATCGGCAATGAGCCGGTGGCCCAGCTGCTGGCCGACCCGCGCGTGGCGGCCGTCACGCTCACCGGCTCGGAGCGGGCGGGCGTGGCGGTGGGCGCCGAGGCTGGCCAGCACCTCAAGAAAGCGGTGCTGGAGCTCGGCGGCTCCGACCCCTTTATCGTGCTGGCCGATGCCGACCTGCCCCTAGCCGCTAAAACCGCCGCCCAGGCCCGCATGATTAACGCCGGCCAGAGCTGCATCGCGGCCAAGCGCTTTATCGTGGAGAAGCTGGTGCAGGCCGAGTTTGTGCGCCTCCTGAAAGGCCATCTGCAAGCCCTGCGCTACGGCGACCCGCTCGACGAGACTACTGACTACGGCCCGCTGGCCCGCCCCGACCTGGCCGACGAGCTGAGCCGCCAGGTAGCCGACTCAGTGGCCCAGGGTGCCAAAGTAGCCCTCATGGGCGGCCAGCCCCGGCCCGGCGCCACGCAGTTCGGCCCCATTATTCTGACTAATATAAAGAAAGGCCAGCGGGCCTATACCGAAGAATTATTCGGCCCGGTGGCGCTGGTGCTCACTGCCCGCGATGCCGACCACGCTCTGGCGCTGGCCAATGATTCGCCCTATGGCCTGGGCGCGGCCGTGTGGACCCGCGATGTGGCTAGGGCCGAGAAGATGGCCCGCCAGCTCGAAAGCGGCGCGGTCTTCATCAACGGCATGGTGAAATCGATGCCCGAACTGCCGTTTGGCGGCGTCAAGAAATCGGGACACGGGCGCGAGTTGTCGTACGTCGGCATCCGGGAGTTTGTGAACCAGAAGTCGGTCTGGATTGCCAAGCCAGCGCAGCCCGACGCGGCCAAGACAGAATAGCCCCACCCCTAGCAGTAACCGGCCACCTTATACACGAGCCAGCCCGCGAGCTCGTGCAGCAGCAGGCTCCAGCGTACCAGGGCCTCGGCGTCGGGCACGAGCCAGTAGTCGGGCGTCCAGCTGCGGTCGGTGGTGCGAAAATCGGCCGGGAAGGGTTGCGCCGCTAGCCCTACGCGGGCAAAGCACCCTACCGCCCGGCGCTCGTGAAAGGCCGACGTAACCAGCACCAGCGACTTTATATCGGGATGCTGAGCTAGCAACTCCTTGGTAAACTGCGCGTTTTCGCGGGTGTTGCGGCTGCGCTGTTCCAGCAAAATGGCCGAATCGGGCACGCCAGCCAGCAAAAACAGCGTGCGCAGGTTGCCGGCCTCGGTGCCCTGCGTGCGCAGCACCGCCCCCGACCCGCCCGAGATGATGAGGCGCCGCACCCGCCCGGCGCGGTACAGCCACAGGGCATTGGTGAGGCGGTCGGCGCCCTGGCTCAGGTACACGCGGTCGTGGGGCGACTTATTGCCGATGCCAATGCCGGTGAGGAGCACGGCGGCATCGGCCGGGGCCACGGCGGCCAGCGGCACGGCGGGCACTTCCCAGGCCAGCAGCGCCTCGTTCACGAGGGCGTTATTGGTGCCAATGAGGGCCACGAGCAGCGCCGCCCCTAGCCAGCGCCGCCGCGCCCGGCCGTCGGGCCGGGCCAGCCACGCGCCCAGCAGCAGCGCCACCAGCCACACGGCCGGCAACAGAATGAAATCGAGAAGTTTAGAGAGCAGAAAGAACAAGAGCCGAAAGCTGTTTTATGCTTGAGTACGTGTAGCTAAAAGCACGTCATGCTGAGCTTGTCGAAGCCTCTCTATTGCGCCGCTAGGGTCACTCACCTAACGGACGCGGTAGAGAGGCTTCGACAAGCTCAGCATGACGTGCTTAATCGTAACGAAATAATTGTAGGGGCTAGCCCACGGCCGGCACAAACTCGCGCAGGCGCTTGAGCTGGGCTACCACCTGGGCTTCTTCGGTGAGGGCATCGCACTCGAGCAGGCGGCCCTGGCAGTAGCTCACGAAGAAGGGCGCCACCTTTTCCTGCATCATCTTCTTAGCCACCGGGTTTTCGTCCGAGTTGAGGCGTACGAAGAGGATGCCCACGTTTTCGGGGTCGTCCACAAACTTGGCGAAAGGCGGAGCCAGCGTCTGGCACACGCCGCAGTTTTCGGAGGTGAATTTGGCAAACACCTTGAGGTGCTCATGGGTGAGGCGGCGCAGGTGCTCGTCGTCGGTATCTACGACGTGCTGGCGGGCTTCTTCAGTCATGGGTAATAAGGAAGCAAAAAGGGCGTGGCGGCTAAACCCGGGCTGCCGGGCAAAGGTTCGGGCCGCAAAGCTAGAGCCTAACGGCGCAGCATGAGCTCCCGAATGTACTTGACCGGGGCCGAGCCGAAGCTCAGGAATTGCTCGTTGAAATTCTTGAGGTTGAAGCTGCTGCCCTCACGCTGCTTCACCTCCTCGCGCAGGGCCACTATCTCAGTATAGCCGGTGAAATACGAGCTGAGCTGCACCTGGCTGAGCGTGGCGCGGTGCCACTTGTTGCGGGCCTCGGCTTCTTCCTGAAAGCCGGCGCCGGTGAGCAGCTTCACCACGTCGGCCTCGCTGGCGTTCTGGGTCTGAATGAGGTTATCGACCACCGCGTTGAGGGTCGAGCGCATATTCCATTTGTCCCAGAGCAGCCAGATTTCGTCTGAGTTGTTGCCGTAGCCGCTTTCCAGCATCATGCGTTCCGAGTACACGGCCCAGCCCTCAATCATGGCCCCGTTGCCGAAGATGCTCTTCACCAGCGAGGGCGAGCGGTTGGCGTACACGAGCTGCGTGTAGTGCCCCGGAATGGCCTCGTGGATGTTGAGAATCTGCAAGGTATAGTCGTTGTACTCGCGCAGGTAGCTCTCGGCCTGCTGGGCCGTCCAGGTGGGCGGCAGGGGCTCCACGTTGTAGTAGGTGTTGGCTTTTTTATCGTACGGGCCGGGCGCGCTCACGCTAGCCCCCGCCCCGCTGCCACGCATGTAGAGCGGGGTTTCGCGCACCACCAGCGGCTTGCTGGGGTCCTGGGTCAGCAGGTCGTGGTCGTTGACAAATTTGATGAGCGTCGGAATCTGGCGCTTCACGGCCTCCACGAAGCCCTCGCGCGGGGCGTGCTTGAGCGTAAGCTGGTCGATGACTTTGCGAATGAGCACCAGCGTATCCTTGGGCATCGTTTGCCCGGCGCAGTATTTGGGAAAGAGCCGCGCCGCCCGCCGGCCCATGTCGTGCAGCAGGTCGGCCTTGTGCTGCTGGGCTAGCTTAAACACTTCATCGGCCGAGTAGCGCGACTGGATATCGAGCGCAAACTTGCGGTCAAACAGCGCCTTGCCAATGCGGAACGAGCGAAACTCCTTCCCCGTGAGCACGTCCTTTTTCAGAAAATCGAGGTAGCCGCGCACGGCCGCCTGCGCCCCGGCAATGCGCTGGCTCAGCTGCTGCTTTTCGGCCGCGCTCAGGCCAGAGCGGCGCACCGAGTCGGCCAGGGCCGCGCCGAATACGGCCAGGCCCCCTTCGTTTTGCTGCACGGCCAGCTCGGCGTGCTCGCGGGTGGGGTTGTGCACGTTGGCCTTGGCGGCGGCGTAGTAGGCGCTGGCTTGGGCTATTTTGTCGGAAATATTGCGCAGGCGGCGGTCGAGCCGGTAGTGCCGGCCGTTGAGCAGGTCGCCCACGCTAGCCCCCAGGTTGTAGCTGGCGGGGTTCCACTGCCAGTTTTTGAGCGTGTCGGCGTACCAGCGCTCCGAGCGCAGCTCGTTGGTGAGCAGGTGCAGGTCAATCTGGTTGCTGGGCGAAAGGCTGTCGAGCGCAAAGCCCCCTAGCGCGCCCAGGTTTTGGGCGATGAACGCGGCATCGCTGCGGCGCTGGGCATCGCTGGGTATCACCAGCAGCGAGTCGTACTTATGAAAGCCCTGCGAGGACGCATAGTCGGGGTTCTGCTTCCAAAATTCCAGAATAAACCGGTTTTTGAAGCGGTCGAAGCGCGCATCGGCGGGCGTGGCGGCCGTTTTGTCGGCAGTAGTTTTGGTGGAGTTGCTGGTGCAGGCCGGCAGGGCCAGCGCCAGCAAAGGCAGGTAGCGGAGTTTCATGAAAAGAACGCTGTGGGCGACGAAGTTGACCCAAAGGAACGGTAAGCCGTGAGAAGTTGCGGCAACCTCGCTTTTAGGTGTTCGCCAGCCGTGGCGCTCTTTTTGTAAGCAGGGCCGCCAGCCGGGGCGCTTCACTAGCCCCCCACGCGGCTGTATTACTTTCGCCAACCTGCAAAACGTCTTTTAGAATGGCTATTTCTGCCGCGTGCCGGCCTTTACTAGCGAGCTTGGGCCTAGCCCTGGCGCTGCTGCCCGCCCACCTGCGTGCCCAAACCGCCGCCCCGGCCACCCCGGCGCCGGCCGCAGTGGCTGCCCCCCACCCCAGCCCCGAAGAAGTAACGGCCCAGGCGCAGGCCACCGTGGCGCTACTCACGCGGCGCGTCGATAGCCTGCGCGTGGCCTACCGCCAGCAGCAGCGCCTGTATTCGGACCTGGGGGGCAAGTTCACGAGCTTTCTGGCCGGGCAGCAGCTGAGCCGCAGCACGCGCTTTGCCCTGGCCAAAAACAACGTGCGCGCCACCGCCGACCTGCTGCTGGTGTGCCACAGCCGCCTTACGCAGCTGCGCGCCCTCACCCAGGCCCTGCGCAATGCCAACGAGCAAGCCGCCCTCAGCTCGCCCACCGAAAGCAACCCGCTGGGCATCTCGCTGGTCGACTACACCAAGACGCTGGTGACGAACAAGGTGGTGGATAAGAACCGGGGCCGCCGCCTCGTGGACCTGGCCGCCCACCTCACCCAAACCTCGTTTGTGTCGGCCATGCCCACCGTGGGGCCCATGCTCAACGCCGTGGGCCAGCTGCTCACCAGCGTGCGCGCCAACAGCCTCAGCAGCGATGGTTTCACGGCCGAGCAGGTGAAGCTGATTGAAAACGGCCTGCGCCCCACGCTCAACTTCTTCTCGGCGCTCGATGCCGCCCGGGCCGACAACCAGGCGTCGCTGCTCACCCTGGATAACGAGCTCATGGTGCTGCAGCACCAGCTCAGCCAGCTCTACCGGCCTTACGCCCAGCTCGTGGCGTATCAGGAAGATATTTCGGCCTACTACACGGCCCCGCCGCCTGGCCAGCCGGCTACCAATACGCTCGACGTGAGCAACATCAGCCGCATGAGCAACTACGTGGCCGCTAGCCTCAACCCGCGCTTTGCCTCGCTCGACCAGTCGTTTGCCCGCGCCCAGAACCAGGGCGACATCCTCGACCCCGACAGCTTCCTCACGCCCGCCAACAACTCGGCCGAGGCCGCCGTGCAGCTCGCCGCCCAGCTCCAGAGTCTCACCGACCGCCTGCCCGTCATCACGGGTCAATACAGCGCGGCTATCCGGGCGGCTATTGCGCAGGGCCAGCAAGACGGCCTTATCAAGGCCGACCGCGCTACCAAAGTCATCGCCGACGAAACTACCCGCGCCAAAGCCGCCGCCGAAACCTACCAGCAGGCTAGGGCGTCGGAGCGCTTCGGGGAGGTGCTGAGTAATGTGAAGCCGCTGTTCAAGCTGTATTAAAAAGCAGCTTGCAAGTGGGTAGTATGTACTACCTGGAACGTCATGCTGACGAAGGAAGCATCTTGCTCATGCCGCTAGGGGTACTCTTCCTCATTAGCCGCAAGCGAGAGGCATCCTTCGTCAGCATGACGTTCTTTATGTGATGCGTAAATCCCAAACATTCTGCCCCTAGCCCCGCTTATCACCCCGCACTATTTTCCTTTTCCATGAAATACAATCTGCTGGGCAATACCGGCCTTAAAGTATCGGAGCTGTGCCTGGGCACCATGACCTTTGGCACCAACGGCGGGCGCTTCGGCGCCATCAGCGGCGTCGACCAGGCCGGGGCCGATGCCCTCACCAAGCGCGCCGTGGAGGCGGGCATCAACTTCATCGACACGGCCAACGTGTACAGCGAGGGCCAGTCGGAGGAGATAACCGGCCAGGCCATCCGCAACCTGGGCTTGAAGCGCGACGACCTGGTGCTGGCCACCAAGGTGCGCGGCAAAATGGGCGAGGGCCCCAACGACGCCGGCCTCACGCGCAAGCACATTATGGCTCAGGCCGAGGCCAGCCTCAAGCGCCTCGGCACCGACTACATCGACCTCTACCAAACCCACAGCTTCGACCCGCTCACACCCTGGGAGGAGACCCTGCGCGCCCTCGACGACCTGGTGCGCCAGGGCAAGGTGCGCTACATCGGGGCTAGCAACGTGGCCGCCTGGCAGTTGCAGAAGGCGCTGGATGTGTCGCACTACCAGCACCTCGAAAAATACGTGTCGCTGCAAGCCTACTACACCCTGGCCGGCCGCGACCTGGAGCGCGAGCTGGTGCCGCTGCTGCTGGCCGAAAAAGTGGGCCTCATGGTGTGGAGCCCGCTGGCCGGCGGCTTCCTCTCGGGCAAGTACACCCGCGAGAATGAGAAGGGCGAAGGCCGCCGCAGCAACTTCGACTTCCCTCCCGTGAACAAGGACCGCGCCTTCGACATCCTCGATAAACTGAAGCCGATGGCCGAGGCCAAGGGCCACACCGTGGCGGCGCTGGCCCTAGCCTGGCTGCTGCATCAGCCGGTGGTGAGCACCGCCATCATCGGGGCCAAGAAAATGGACCAGCTCGACGATAACCTCACGGCGGTGGATGTGCAGTTTACCCCGGAGGAACTGAAGGAGCTGGACGAAGTGAGCAAGCTCGCGCCCGAGTATCCCGGCTGGATGCTGGACTTCACCAAGGGCGACCGGCAGGCGTAAAAACAACCAGCCTGTCATTGCCCGCGCCGCGAAGCAATTGTATTCTGGCCCAACTTATGAAAAGGGCCCGCGGCGCTGCTGCGGGCTCTTTTTCGTTTTCTTACCCTGCCGGCTGCTACTTTCGCCCATGCGTTTTTACACTTTACTGGTGCTGCCGGCCGTGCTGGCCTGCTCGCAGCCCTCGGCCGAAACCCAAGCCACCACCGCTAGCCCCGCCGCCAGCCGCCAGGCCCCGGCGGGCGCCTTCCCCGAAACTTTCGAGACCGGCAGCAAAGGCGCCTACGAAACCGCCGACGTGGCGCTGGCTACCGGGCCGTGGCTGTTTACCGAAGGCCTCATTGGCAGCACCGAGCAAGACCACAAGGACGGCGGGCACGCCGCCCGCCTGCGCACCGGCGGCAAGCTCACCATGCAGTTTGACGCGCCGGCCGGGGTGCGCAAAATCAGTATTCTATCAGCCACTTACGGTAACGACGGCCCCAGCACCTGGGAGCTGTGGGTGAGCCGCGACCACGGCCGCACCTGGCAGCGCAACGGCCAGCCCCAGACGGCCAGCGGCCCCAGCCTGCGCCCGTCAGTTTTTGCGGGGCTAGCCAACGAGCCGCTGCGCCTGGAGATTCGCAAGACCGACGCCACCAAAAACCGGCTGAACCTGGATGATATTAGCCTCGAAACGGCCAGCGGTACGGTAGCGGCGACGCCGGTGCCCAGCCGCCCGGCGGCCAGCCCCACCCCTAGCCCGGCCGATGATTACTTCAAAAATCGGAATAATCCCGCGCCCGCTAGCCCCCCGGCTGCTCCCCACCAGGTGCCCGGCGTGGCCGCCGCCAGCGACAACGACAACCTGCTGCTCGGCAACCCCAGCGGCGCCACTTCCGACCCCGGCAACCCAACCAACTACCTCTACATTCACCCGCAGTACGTGACGGGCTACAATGCCCAGCGCGGCATTCCGGTGTGGACGAGCTGGCACGTGGGCCGCCAGGATATTACTAAGAACTTTCCGCGCCAGAATGACTTCCGGGCCGACCCCGGCCTGCCCCGACAGTTTTACCAGGTGACGCCGCAGAGCTACGCCGGCTCGGGCTTCGACAAGGGCCACAACTGCCCCAGCGGCGACCGCACTGCCACGCTCGACGACAACTCGGCCACCTTCCTCATGAGCAACATGGTGCCCCAGGCGCCCCAAAACAACCAGCAAACCTGGGCTCACCTTGAAGAATACACCCGCGCCCAGGTCGAAAACGGCCAGGAGGCCTACGTTATCATGGGCAGCTACGGCCGCGGCGGCACCGGTAAAAACGGCCCCGCCCAAACCCTCGACCAGGGCCGCGTGAGCGTGCCCGCCCATATCTGGAAAGTGGTGGTGTTTCTGCCCGAGGGAAACAACGACTTGCAGCGCATCATCGCCGGCCAGGCCCGCGTGGTAGCCATCGACACGCCCAACGACAACAGCATCAGCCCGCAGTGGAACCAGTATTTGACTTCGGTCGATGCCATTGAGGCCGCCACGGGCCTCGATATTATGAGCGCGCTGCCCGCCGCCACCCAGGCGCAGCTGCAAAAGGTAGTGGATAGCGGCCGGGCCCGCTAGCCCTTGCTACCCGCGGCGGGGCTAGCCAGCAGCTGGCGCAGGGCCGCCAGGCAGCGCGGGGCGGTTTCATCCTCCACAAACGCGCCCATCGACTGCGGGTGGTTGCCGGGTATGGGCAGCACCACGCGGCGCTGGCGGCGCTTGGCGGCCTGGGCCACCACCAGCGTATCAGCCAGGGTGGTGGCCTGGTCCTCAGTACCGCCGATGAAGAGCCAGGGGCAGTTCACCTTGGGCGCCACCCGGCCGTAGGTGGCAGCATCGGCGGGCAAAATAGTGGGGCGCTCGGGGCGGACGCGCTGGTAATAGGTTACCACGTGCTGGATGCTAGCCACGTAGGCCACCGTCACGAAAAAGTCGCAGCGGGTGGTAGCTGCCGCTTCCGAACCCACCAGCGAGCCCATCGAAAAGCCCATTAGGCCCACGCGCTGGCCGGGGCTGCGGCGCCGGGCCTCGGCCAGCGCTGCGCGGGTATCGGTGGCAAACTCGGGGTAGTAGAGGTAGTCCTGATTGATAGCGAAGGCGTCGCTGTGGCCGAAGCCACGGTAGTCGAATAGCAGCACCCGGTAGCCCGCCCCCGCCAGCGTGGCCGCGGTGAAGATATTGCCGGACATGTTGCCCGCGTCGCCGCCGGCTACCACGATGGTGGTGTGTTGGCTAGGGGCGGCGGCCGTCGGCTCAATCAGCCAGGCGGCCAGGTGCATGCGGTCGGGCGTGGTGAGCGTCAGGCTTTGGTATTTCAGCCCCAGCGTGTCGGGTCGGGCCCAATACGTAGCCACCGGCTTAATGGCGAAGGCCGCAACACTTTGCAGCACTAGCAGGGCGAGGAGAACTAAGCGCATCAGTAAGCAGGGATAAAAGCGAAAAGCCAGCGCAGTAGGGGCTGGCTTTTTTATAGACTTCGGGCTGCTTCTGGCGTTGCACTAACCGCCTGAGTCAGGAATTATTTTCCAAAGCGCACCCCGAAAAAGTCGCCCTTGTTCCAGCTAGGCCGCTGGCTGGCCTGCGCCACCTGGTAGCCGATAAGGAAGTTGAGCCGCGCATACTGCGCGCCGGCCTGCCAGTCGAACGTGCCGCCCTCAAAGTTGTCCTGCTGCTTGTGGTAGGTCGCGGCGCGCCACTTCTGCACGGTTTCGCTGAGGTTGTTTTTGCCATCGACCGTGCGGTTGCCGTACTTGATGTGCAGCGCCGGCACGCCCTGCACCACAAAGCTGTACTGGTCGCTGCGGATAAAGCGGTTTTGCGTCGGCTCAGGGTCAGGCTCGATGCTGAGCTTGAGGTAATCGGCGGCCGCCCGCACCGGCTGCATCAAAGACGAGTGGTCGGCCCCTAGCGGCACCACAGCCAGCAGCGGCGCGATAATAGTGGGCATATCGGTGTTGATATCGGCCACCAGCGCGCTTTTCGGCACGGTCGGGTATTTGGCGAAATAGGACGAGCCAATCAGGCCCATTTCCTCACCCGTCATCAGCACAAACAGCACCGAGCGCCGGGGCTTCACTTTCAGTTTCGAGTAGAGCTTGCTGATTTCGAGCACGCTGGCCACGCCCGTGGCATTGTCGTGCGCACCGTTGAAAATCGAGTCGCCGTTGATAGCTGGGCCTACGCCCAGGTGGTCGAGGTGGGCACTGTGTACCACATATTCGTCTTTTAGCTTGGCATCGGAGCCCGTGATTTTGCCCACCACGTTGTAACTGTCCACATCCTGGTAGCGGCTGCGGTAGCGAGCACTGAGCTTGCCGGGCAGGGCTAGCGGGACCGCCTGGCCACCACGCAAGGCGCTCAGCACCTGCCCCGTATCGCGGCTGGCCCCGGCAAACAGCTGCTGCAACGTGGCCGGGCTGATGGTGCCCACCAGCTGCGCCGAGCCGGGCGCGTAGCTGCGCGACACGCCCACCCGGCCATCGGGCGCCAGCGCGCTCACCAGGCCCTTCGGATACTCGGGTAGCCTGGCAGCGGCGTGGGCAGCGGCCAACAGCACGCCCACCGCGCCGTGGCGGGCGGCGGTTTCGAGCACCGTGCGCAAGTCGGCGAAATACTGGCGCTCATTATCCGCAAACTGCTTCGGCGCCTGGCGGGTAATAACGACCACCTTGCCCTTCGCGTCGAGCCCGGCGTAGTCGTCGTATTTCAGCTCGGGCGCCGAAATGCCGTAGCCGGCAAATACGAGGGGCGCATTGGCTACGCTGGTTTCGGCCTGGCCCGGGTTGGGGTAAAACGTGACGGCCGCGCCCACGGCTAGGGGTTGCGCTGCGCCACTCGCCGGCTGCAAGCTCGCGCTAGCCCCCGGCTCCACAAAGGCGCGGCGCAGGCGCACGGTCTGGGTGTAAGTGCCCTTGTCGCCGGCCGGCTGCACGCCGTTTTGCTTGAGCTGGCCGATGACGTAGTCTACGGCCAGCTGGTAGCCGGGCGTGCCGGGCAGGCGGCCGCGCAGGCGGTCATCGGCCAGGTAGCGCACGTGAGCTTCGAGGGCGGCGGGCTGCACCGTGGGCAGCACGGCCAGGGCGGCGGGGTCGATAGATTGAGCAGGGGCACTTTGCGCGAAAAGCAAGCCCGCGGCTAGCCCTACTAAACTTGCGTATTTCATGTAACGCGTTGTCTTATTAACGATTGGCGGCGAATAGTTTAGCGCAAAGCTCCAGCTTCGTGCGCGAGCAGGCGTGGCCGGACGACCCTAGCGCGAGTTGCTAGCTGCGCTCGCGCACGAAGCTGGAGCTTCGCGCTACTACTTAGCTTTCGGTAAGCTCGGTTTTGAAGCCAGCTAGCCGGCCGGCTACGTCGCGGCCCAGCGCGTAGGCGTGAATTTTCGGGCCAGTGCCAATGCGGTATACCTGCGTGCCATCGAGCTCCTGCTTGAGGTACATCTGCAAGGCTTTGAAGCGGTTAGCCAGAATCACACTTCCGGTCACGCCACCATCGGCGGTATGGTTGCTGAGAAAGGAAATCAAGTCCACTTTCTCTACTTTGGCATCGGCGGGCTCGCCCAGCAGGTGCAGCAGCTGCTTGTCGGCAAGGTCGCCGGCCGGGGCGGCATAGCTCACGGCTTCCAGCGGGGCATCACTCTCACTGATGAAATTCAGGCCCTGAGTTAGCTTTTGCAGCTGGGCCAGCGTGGCGTCGTTGGGGTCGGCGGCCGGGGCGGGGCTAGCGGTGGTGTTTGCAGAGGTGGGCAGGCCGCTGCCGCCGGGCACCTGGGCCGCAATGGCGGCGGCCAGCTCCTGCATGCGCGCCTCGGGCACTTTAATTTTGGGATTGGCAAAATTCATATCCGCCACCTTGTTCATCGGGATGAGGTGAATGTGGGCGTGCGGCACTTCCAGCCCAATCACGGCCACCCCGATGCGCTTGCAGGGCACGGCCGCCTGCACGCCCTTGGCCACGCGCTGGGCAAACACGTGCAGCGCCGCCAGCGCCTGGGGCGTCATATCAAAAATGTAGTCGATTTCCTGCTTCGGAATTACCAGCGTGTGGCCTTCCACCAGCGGCGTGATATCGAGAAAAGCCAGGTGGTCGGCGTCTTCGGCGACCTTGTAGGCGGGCAGCTCGCCCGCAACGATGCGTGAGAAAATAGAAGGCATAAGCTGTAGGGTAAGCGTGGAATTGCCGGCCCACCGGCCGGGTGCGCAAAGAACGCAAAAAGAAAGGCAGACCCTAGCGGGCCTGCCTTTTTCACTTTCTAAACGGCAAGCCAAAGCCTACCCTATCGCATAGCCCCTAGCGGCCCACTTCAAGAATCTCGAACTGGAGCTTGCCGGCGGGCACCGTGATTTCGGCCGTGTCGCCGGCCGACTTGCCAAGCAAGCCTTTGCCGATGGGCGACTTTACCGAGATTTTGCCGGCGGCCAGGTTGGCTTCTTCCTCGGCCACGAGCACGTAGTTGAGAACCATGTTATTCTTGAGATTCTTCAGCTTCACCTTACTCATAATGAGCACCTTGCTGAAGTCCATATTGGTTTCGTCGATGAGGCGGGCGTTGCCCAGCACTTCTTCGAGCTTCGATATTTTGAGTTCGAGCAGGCCCTGGGCATCCTTGGCGGCGTCGTATTCGGCGTTCTCGCTCAGGTCACCTTTATCGCGGGCTTCGCGCAGGTCTTCGGCCGCCTTGGCGCGCCCCCGGACTTTGAGGTCCTGGAGTTCATCTTTCAGCTTTTGCAGGCCCTCGGCGGTATAATAATTGATGGTAGCCATAAAAATCAGGACTGTTTTCGCGTAGCGGGTGGGTCGGTAAAAAAGAAAGAGAACGGCTGGCACATCGGCCAGCCGTTCTCCCCTATCGGTAGGACAAAGATACACCAAAACCGTCTGGCATCAAGCAATCAGCCCTGAAGCAGTCTTCAGCCAGCCATTACGGCAGGCTAAGACGGCTGCCATCAGGCATCCAGCCCTAGCGCCTCAATCTTGGCCACGAGCACCTCGTTGATGCGCTGGTAGCTCTGGTGCGTCCAGCCGCCGATGTGGGGCGAAAGCAGCACGTTGGGGGCCGCGCGCAGGTAGTCGAAGGTGGCCTGCTGGGCGGGGGTGAGCGAGGACAGCTTCTCATTGTCGAGCACGTCGAGCACGGCGCCGCGCACGGCGCCGCTTTGCAGCCTGGCCACCAGCGCGGCCTGGTCAACTACCTCGCCCCTAGCGGTGTTCACGAAGTAGAGGCGGTAGGCAAAGCCGGCCAGAAACTCCTCGTTCACAAACTGATGATTGGCCGCCGAGTACGGAAAGTGCAGACTCAGCACTTCGGCGCGGGCTTGCAGCTCGGCCAAGGGCACCAGCTCGGCGTGGCCGTCGGTAGTCACGCTAGGGTCATTGTCATACGCCAGCACCGTGCAGCCAAAGCCGCTCAGGCGCCGGGCGAAGGCGCGGCCCATGTGCCCGTAGCCAATGATGCCCACGGTTTTGGTGCCCAGCTCCTCGCCGCGGTTGGCCTCGCGGTGCCACTCGGCGCGGCGCACCTCGGCATCGGCGCGCACGGTGTGGCGCAGCAGCGCCAGCAGCTGGCCGAGGGCAAACTCACCCACCGCGTCGCGGTTGCCCTCGGGGGCGTTCACGAGCACTACGCTAGCTGCCGCCAGGGCCGCTTCGTCGATGTTATCGACGCCGGCCCCGGCGCGGGCCACGTAGCGCAGCTGCGGGCCGTGGGCCAGCAGGCTGGCCGTGATGCGCATCTTGCTGCGCACCATCAGGCCCTGGTAGGGCCTAGCGGCGAGGGCAGCGGGCACGTCGGCCGGGGTGAGCTTGGGTTGGTAGTCGCCCTCGATGCCGATGCTCGTGAGCATGGGCAAAAGCGAGGGGTGCATATCGTCGATTATCAGGCAGAGGGACATAAGGCAAAAAAGCTACCGCGCTGGGGCGGTCGTGGTAAAGTTGGTGGCGGGCAGCACCATGGGCGTCACCGCGATGGCTTCGCTCGTGGCGGTCACGTCGTGCTGGGTATCGACGGTAATGGTGCGCAGCGGCAGCGCGCCATCAGTGGCTTGCAGCAACTGGTACCAGCCATACGATGGGCAGCGACTGAACGCCGCGACGCTTACGCGCAGCTCGGGCGCGTAAAAAACCAGGGTCGATACCCGACCCTCCGCCAGCCGCAGCAAGTGGCAGCGGTAGCCCAAGATGGTGGCCGTGGTGGGCAGGCAAGTGAGCACGGGCGGCGCCGGGCGGCGCGCAGTATCGGACAGCAGCCGGGGCTGCCCCTTGGCAAAAGTGTACAGCGCGTTAGCATCGCCGATATACAGCTCGTTCAACTGCTTGTTGCGGTCGTAGAGCTTGAAATTATTGCCCTGAATGTAGAACCAGCTCTTCGGCTTTACGGCGAAGTACAGTGTTTCGCCAGCTAGCGTTTGATATTCATTCTCATACAAGATGCAGCCGCTGAACTCCGCGCCCGGTCCGGCCGGGGTGCCGGCTAGCAAAAGCAGGGCGCAAAGCGACGGCAACTTGGTCATGCAACGAGGGAAGATGCCAACCGAAATCAGGCCGCTGACTGGCTGGCGACCACCAGGTTCGTCAGCAGTACAAAATCACTCACCCCTAGCTGCTCGGCGCGCTTGTCAAAAATCTCGGCGGCCATCGTTTCAGTCGACATGCCTAGCGGCTTCAAGGCATTGCGCAGCGTTTTGCGGCGGGTCGAAAATGCTTGTTTTACCACCCGGAAAAACAGCTTTTCGTCGCAATCCAGCTTCTCGGTAGCATTGCGGGTAAGGCGCACCACGGCCGACTCGACCTTGGGCGGCGGCACGAAGACGTGGGCCGGCACCGTAAACAGGTATTCGATGTCGTAGTACGCCTGCAAGAGCACGCTCAGGATGCCGTAGGTTTTGGAGCCGGGCGGCTCGGCCAGGCGCTCGGCCACTTCTTTTTGCAGCATGCCCACCACCTCGCGCACCTGTTGGCGGCTGCTCAGCACCTGAAAGAATATCTGAGTACTGATATTGTAGGGGAAATTGCCAATAATGGCCAGCGGCTGGCCCGGAAACAGCTTCTCCAGGTCTTGTCGCAAGAAGTCGGTGGCATGAATGCGGGGGGCTAGCGCCGGGTAGTGCTGGGTGAGGTAGGCCACCGACTCGGTGTCGATTTCGACCACGCTGGTCTGGTACTCGCTGTGTTCCAGCAAGTACTGCGTGAGCACGCCCATGCCGGGACCGATTTCGAGCACCTCGTGCACGGCATCAGGCAGGCGCAGGCTCTCTACGATGCGGCGGGCAATGTTGGGGTCGTCCAGAAAGTGCTGGCCGAGGTGTTTTTTGGGGCGAACGGCGGGATGGGCCACGAAACTGACTGGCTGCGGTGAAGAACCCTAGCCAGGCCCGCGACGACATCGCGGCGGGCGGCCGGCTCCTCACCTGAATGAGCAAACTACCCTAGCCAGGCGGCTACGGCGGCCCAAATATCGGCAGGCTAGCCCGAAGCGTGGGCCGGCAGTCCTTCGGCCCAGCCGCGCTCACCGACTGCAAAGGCTAAAATAAAATAGGTAGCGCCCCCACTTACCAACTCGCCCAACACCTCTAAGCCCAGCTTGTGGGTGTGCACGTGTAATGACGCAGCGTTTTCAGCCGCGATGAAGGCAATGCCGACTTCGTAGTGCCCGGCCAGCGCTTGCTGGCTAGCCTGGAAGAGCTGTTGGAGCAGACCCTGGCCCTGATAAGGAGGCGCCAGCAGCACCGGGCCGTAAAAAAACCACTGGTATTCGGCCAGCGGCCGCCCCCGAAAAAGCAGCACCGGCAGCAGCGCCCTAATTTGCTGCACCAGCGGCGGGTAGCGCTCGGGGGCTAGCCGCGAATTAATGACAAAGCCAACCAGCGCGCCTTCCTTATACGCCACCTGCCCGGGCACCGAGGCGAGCATGGCCGCCAGGGCCGGTACCGTGAAGGTGCCGGTGAGGAAGCCGCTTTGCCGCTCAGCCTTCGTTAGTTGCTGATAGGTGTACTGGCTGGCCAGCGCCGCAATGGCAGGCGCATCGGTGGCATCGGCTCTGCGAATTTCAACCTCACTCATAGAAGTGGCAGCTACACAAGGGCTAGCCAGGCTACAGCCAGCGCCCTAGTCCATCAGCACGCCGCAGTAGTAGTTAAATGTATCGACTTCCACGTTTTCGCGGGTGGCACCGGGCAGGTCGAGCGCCGCCCATTTGGTGGTGGGCGTCACGAATTTGTATTCGCCGCCCTTGGTGCGCAGGCGCACCGGCAGGTCGAAGCCGGGCACCGAGGCCACCCAGCGGCCTAGCAGCTGGCCTTTTTCAAGGCGCATTTCGAGCACCGGCAGCTCACCGTGTTGCAGGTATTGGGCGAAAACTTTGCTGAAATCGTGGCCCGACTCCCGATTGATGTAGTCGATAATCTGCTGGCCGGTTACGGTTTGGTGGTAGAAGGTTTTGCCCAGCCCGCGCAGGATGCCGCGCCATTTGGCGTCGTCATTAATGGCCGTGCGCACCATATTGAGCAGGCTAGCCCCCTTGTCGTACATGTCGCCCGAGCCCTCCTTGTTCACGCCGTAGGGACCGATGATGGGGCCATCGTTCGAGATGTTGCGGCGCTGGCCGTGCAGGTACTCCTGGCCCGCCTGCTTGCCGTAGTTATTCTCCACAAACAGCCCTTCGGAGTAGCAGGTGAAGCTTTCGTGCACCCACATGTCGGCAATGTCCTTGGTGGTGATGTTGTTGCCAAACCACTCGTGGCCGCTCTCGTGAATGATGATGAAGTCAAACTTATCGCCCCAGCCAGTGTTCGAGCGGTCGCGGCCCAGGTAGCCGTTCTGAAACTTGTTGCCGTAGGCCACGGCGCTCTGGTGCTCCATGCCCAGGTGCGGCGCCTGCACCAGCTTGTAGCCGTCTTTGTGCCACGGGTAGGGCCCAAACCAATACTCCATGCTCTTGAGCATGGGCTTCACGTTGGCGGCAAACTGCTTTTTAGCCTTGTCCAAGTCTTCGGGCAGCACCCAGTAGTCGAGGGTCAGCGGGCCGTTTTCGCCCTGGTACACGTCGGAGAAGTGCGCGTAGTTGGCCACGTTCAGGGCCACATCGTAGTTATTGATGGGATTGCTCACCGCCCAGTCGTAGCGGGTGTAGCCGCCGGCCAGTTTCTTGGTGCCGCGCAGGCGGCCGTTGCTCACATCCTTCAGGCCCTGGGGCACGGCAATGCTGATGAGCATCGAATCGACCTCATCGGCCTGCTGGTCTTTGCAGGGCCACCAGATGCTGGCGCCCACGCCCTGGCAGGCCGTGGCCACAAATGGCTGGCCCTTGGCATCCTGCGTAAAGACCATGCCGCCGTCCCAGGGCGCCTTTTTGGCGATGGTGGGCTGGCCCGAGTACGTGACCGTAAACTCATCGCGGGTGCCCTGCTTAATGGGCGCCGGGAAGGTGACGAACACCGCGTTGGCCTCGCGGGTGAAGGCTAGCGGCTGGCCGTGGTACGTAACCTTATCTACCTTAAGGTTGGCAAAAAGGTCGAATTGGAGCCGGGTAAAATCGCGCGTGGCCGTGAAGCGAAACAGGTTGGAGCCGCTAATCGACTTATTGGCCACGTCGAGCTTCACGTCGAGGTGGTAGTAGTTGATGTCGTAGCAGGTACGCTCGGCCGGCTGCCCGCCGCGCAGCGAGTCGGCGCGGGTAAAGGTGGTTTTGGGCTGCATGAGCTGGGCCGAGGCCAGCAGCGACGAGCCGAGGAGCGGCAGCAAGAGCCGCAAGGTTTTGGTCAGGTTCATACACCATGTAAAACGAAGTGGCACTTCGTTTCCGGTTGGGCGGCTTGTTCAAACATCAAAACGGAGTGCCACTCCGTTTTACATACCTTCACGCCAAAGTTACGCCCCTCCTATCTCGTCTATGGCACTCACACTAGCCCACGCCGCCACCGCGCCGGCCCGGTCAACCCAAGTATTTATCCTGCCACTCGGCACCACCACGCTGCCCAGCGCCGCTGCCACCGACCTACCCGAGGCCGCCCGCCACTACGTGGAGGCCGCCCTGGCCGCCGAGCAGAAATTCGTCAGCCTCAACCACTTTTCGCACCAGCACTACTTCGCGGTGCTCGAAAAAAAGGCTAGCCCCGACCTCCAGCTCGAAGCCTTGCGCAAGGCCGGCCACCAGCTGCAAGCCGCCCTCAAAAAAGAAAAAACCGCCGATGTTTTTATCGAAAACCTCAGCGATAATCCCGACGCCGGGCTAGCCCTGGCCGAAGGTCTGTTTCTGGCCGCCTACGAGTTCGAGGGCTACAAAACGGACGAAAAATCGCGTCAGGCGGCTTCACTGGCCACCATTACCCTAGTGGGCGACGCCACCCCCGCGGCGCGCGTAACCGAGCTGCAACACGTGCTCGACGGCGTGGCCTTCGCCCGCGACCTCGTCAACATGCCGCTCAATAAGCTCAATGCCCAGCAGCTGGCCGAGCGCTTGGCTGCGGCCGGCGACGAGGCCGGCTACACCACCGACATCCTCGACATGGCTCGCATCGAGAGCCTGCGCATGGGCGGCCTGCTGGCCGTGAACCTGGGCTCGCCCGAGCCGCCTACCTTCAGCATTCTGGAGTGGAAGCCCGAAAATGCGCAGAATGAGAAGCCCTACGTGCTCGTGGGCAAGGGTGTGGTGTACGATACCGGCGGCCTCAGCCTCAAGCCCACACCCAACAGCATGGACATGATGAAGTGCGACATGGCCGGCGGCGCGGCCGTGGGCGGCACTTTGTACGCCCTAGCCAAAAACAACGTGCCGCTGCACGTTATCGGCCTGGTGCCAGCCACCGACAACCGCCCCGGCGGCCTCGCCTACGTGCCTGGCGACGTCCTCACTATGCACTCAGGCCTCACGGTAGAAGTTAAGAACACCGACGCCGAAGGCCGCCTGCTGCTGGCCGATGCGCTCAGCTTCGCCAAAAAATACCACCCCGAGCTGGTAATCGACTTGGCCACGCTCACCGGCGCGGCCGTGCGCGCCATCGGCACCGAGGGCGCCGCCGTAATGGGCACCGCCGCCCCCGACACCACCGCCCAGCTGCTAGCCGCCGCCCACCGCGTGCACGAGCGCCTGGTCGAGTTTCCGCTCTGGGACGACTACGCCGACCACATGAAATCGGACATCGCCGACCTCTCCAACCTCGGCAAGGGCGACGCGGGCCACATCTCAGCCGCCAAATTCCTGGAGCGCTTCATCGAAGGCACGCCCTGGTTGCACCTCGACATTGCCGGCCCCGCCTACCTGACAGCACCGGACAGCTACCGCGGCAAAGGCGGCACCGGCACTGGCGTGCGCCTGCTGTATGAGTTCTTAACGAAGCAGCTTGACAAGGGCTAGCCATGAAGGTCACGTTGGAACTGCCCCATTATTCTCCCGAAACTGGCATCCGCACACAGTGGGAGGAAGGTTTTACCATTGCCACTTCGGGAACCGTTGACTGTTTCGTCTTAAAAGCTAATAAAGCAGGGCTTGTTTCGCTAGCCACTCATCTGCTGACTCTCGCCCAAGAAGAGGTACCAGCGGGTTGTCATAATTCATTACGATGAACTCAATTCTCTGGAAGACGAGTCAATTGAGTTAGTGATTGAGAAAACTGTCTAATTTGACCAACAGCGAGGCCGCCGACCAAAACCGGCGGCCTCGCTGTTGGTCCGGCATCCTACATTATTATGGCTGATTTCCTCGTCATCGGAGCCGGTATCGGTGGGCTAGCCACGGCCCAGGCGCTGCTGCGGCTGGGCCACCAAGTGCGCGTGTACGAGGCCGCCGCCGAACTGCGCGAAATCGGGGCCGGCGTGGTGCTGGGGGCCAATGCCATGCGGGCACTCGACGAGTTGGGCCTGCACGATGCCGTGCGGCCGATGGGCTCGCCGCTCACCACCGTAAGCCTCTATAACGAGCACGGCCGGGCGCTGAACCGGGCTGATACTTCGGGCTTTACCGCGCGGTTGGGCTACGACAACCTGGGCATTCTTCGGGCCGACTTGCAGCGCGAGCTACTGCAGGCGCTGCCGCCCGGCGTGGTGCAGCTCGGGCACCGGCTAGCCCGCTTTGAGCAGAGCACCACCCACGTCACGGCCTTCTTCGAAAACGGCACCCAGGCCACCGCCGACGCTCTGGTGGCGGCCGATGGCATCCGCTCGCCGGTGCGGCGGCAGCTACTGCCGGCCAGCCAGCCGCGCTACGCTGGCTACACCTGCTGGCGGGCCGTGGTGCAGCATGGTATTCTTGGGTTACCCACCACCGGCTCCAGCGAAACTTGGGGCCGCGCCGGGCGCTTCGGGCTGGTGCCAGTGGCCGATGGCCGGCTCTATTGGTTTGCCTGCGTCAACAGCTCCACGCCCGATAATCCCGCTTTCAAAGCCTACCGGGTGGCCGATTTGCAGCGCCGGTTCGCCGGCTTTCACGCGCCCATTCCGCAGGTGCTGGCCGCCACCGCCGATGCCGACCTGCTCTGGGGCGACCTCTACGACCTAGCCCCACTGGCTAGCCTGGCCTTCGGCCGCGTACTGCTGCTGGGCGATGCCGGCCACGCCACCACCCCAAACCTAGGCCAGGGCGCCGGCATGGCCGTGGAAGATGCCGCAGTGCTGGCCCGCTGCCTGCGCGCTGCACCCGCCGATGTGCCAGCTGCGTTTCGTGCGTTCGACCAGCAGCGCCGGCCCCGCACCCGCCGCATTGTGGAGCAGTCGCGGCTGCTAGGGCAGCTGGCGCAGTTCACCCCGGCCTGGCTAGCCCCGCTGCGCAACGCGGCCCTGGCCGCCGTGCCCGACTGGCTCACGGCCCGCCAAATGGCTTGGCTTTACCGGGAACTGTAGCTCCTGCAAGCAAGAAAAATACAGAAAAAGCCATGCTGCGCGCGGCGAAGCACCTGGCGTGTTGGCGCGAAGAGGAGGAATCTGCAGAAGCGAGCGAGAGGCTTCGCGGCACGCTGCATAACCCACGAAGCTGAAATAGTAAGCCGCCCGCCCGCACGGCGCTACTTTTGAGCCCCACTTAGCCGCCCATGTAGCTTTTCGCTAGCCCGGCGGCCCGGTGCTTTCTCTACTTATGAGTTCTTCCCCTTCCAAATCTTCTCTCCCTCGCCTCGGTTTTTCAGTAGGCGACCTGGCCGGCATCGGGCCCGAAGTCATTTATAAAACGCTGCGCGACGAGCGCCTGCTGCAGCAGTGCACGCCCGTGGTCTACGGTACGGCTACGGCGCTCTTCGACGATTTTCCGGTGGAAAAAGGCGCCGAGCCGCTTACGTTTCGCCAGCTGCGCGATGCGGCCGATATCGCCCCCGGCCGCCTCAACGCCGTGACGTGCTGGGAGGAAGACTTTCACCTCACGCCCGGCCAGCCCTCGCCTGCCAGCGGCCAGGCCGCCCGCGAAAGCCTGCTAGCCGCCGCCCGCGACCTCAAGGCCGGCCTGCTCGACGCCATCGTGACGGCGCCCATCAGCAAGGAAAATACCCAGGCCGACGACTTCCGCTTTCCCGGCCACACCGAGTTTCTGGCCAGCTACTTCGGCGCGGCCGATAACCTGATGTTTCTCGTCGATGAGGACCAGGCGCTACGGGTGGCCACCGCTACCGGCCATATTGCCCTTAAAGACGTTTCGACCAAGCTCACCAGCGACGTGCTACGCACCAAGATTCGCCTGCTGCTCAAATCCCTACAGCAGGATTTTGGTATTCTTAAACCCAAAGTAGCCGTGCTGGGCCTCAACCCCCACGCCGGCGAAAACGGCCTGCTCGGCCGCGAGGAAAACGACGTCGTGTCGCCCGTCATCCGGCAGTTTGAGCACGACGGGCACCTAGTTTTTGGCCCCTACCCCGCCGATGGCTACTTCGGCACCGGG
Organism: Hymenobacter sp. BT559; assembly: GCF_017571525.1. Classification (GTDB taxonomy): domain Bacteria; phylum Bacteroidota; class Bacteroidia; order Cytophagales; family Hymenobacteraceae; genus Hymenobacter; species Hymenobacter ginsengisoli. The sequence goes on from NZ_JAGETY010000004.1 coordinate 198,549, forward strand.
CAGTTCCGGCAGTTCGACGCCACGCTCTCGCTCTACCATGACCAGGGGCTTATTCCCTTCAAGCTCATGGCTTTCGAGCGCGGCGTCAATTTCACGGCGGGCCTCTCGGTAGTGCGCACCTCGCCCGACCACGGCACGGCCTACGGCATTGCGGGCAAGTTCCAAGCCGACGCCTCGTCGTTTCGGGCGGCTGTGTACCTGGCCTGCGACGTAGTGCGCAGCCGCCGGCTAGGGGCTGCCGACCCACGCTCGGTGCGCTAGCCAGTGGCTCTTAAGCAAAAACTGACTGAGGCTGAACTGCTAGCCCTCGCGCGGCTTGATAAAGCCAACAAAAACCCGTACCTTTGCCCCCCGTTATTCGGCTAACTGTGAAAAAGGACTCGCAATTTGATTTGCCCATCGCTCGGCTTTCGCTCAAAACGCACCACTTTGCGTTTGAGCTGGGCCGCGCCTTTTTCGAGCAATTCGACCCGAAAGGAGAGTTTATTGCCGACGGCAACCTGCATGCCGACATAACGCTCGATAAAACCGAGCGCGTCATCACCATCGGCTCGCACATCACGGGCACGGTGCGCCTCACCTGCGACCGTAGCCTCGATGAGTTTGACCACCCGCTGGATATTGAAAATCAACTGCTCGTGCGCTACGGCGATGAGCCCAAGGAGCTCGACGACGACGTGCTGCAAGTCACGCCCGAGACGCTCACGCTCAACATTGCCCAGCATCTCTACGACTACATTGGGCTGGCCTTGCCCATGAAGAAGCTGCACCCGCGCTTCCAGAACGAGGCCGACGACGACCCTGAAGCTGAAACCAAACTCATCTTCTCGACCCGCCCCGAGGGCGGCAATCCGGATGATGACGAGCTGGACGACCCACGTTGGGCGGCCCTCAAAAACCTGAATTAGGACCCTGTGCTAATTCATCATTCCTAATTCCTAACTCTTAATTTCCCCTTACCAAGACCATGGCACATCCTAAGCGCCGGACCTCCTCCGCCACCCGCGACAAGCGTCGCAGCCACTACAAGCTGACCCCTAAGGCCGTGACCATCTGCCCCAACACGGGCGAGCTGCACCTGCGCCACAAAGCCTACGTAGTGGACGGCGATTTGTACCACAATGGCCAGCTAGCCATCAAAAATTATACCTCGGTAGCGGCCCCGGCAGCGGCCGGCGACACGGGCTCGGACGAAGAATAGCCGAAAGCGTTGTTATTTCGCGGTACCATCGGGCCGGACTGCTCTTTTGAGATTGGCAGTTCGGCCCGGTTTGGTTTCGCGCCCTGCGCTTTTATGGCTGACTCTCTACTTTATCCGCGTTCATGAAAATTGCCCTCGACGCTATGGGCGGCGACTTTGCCCCCCAGGCCGCCGTGGCCGGTGCCGTGCTGGCCGCCCAGCGCCTGGCCGGCAAAGCCCAGGTCGTCCTCATCGGTTCCGAAGCTGAAATCCGCTCCCTGCTGTTCGAGCACGGCCCTAGCGCTACCACGCTGGAGGTGGTGCCTGCCTCCCAGGTTATCGAAATGGGTGAGCACCCTACCAAGGCTTTTCAACAAAAGCAGGACAGCAGCATTGCCGTGGGCTACCGTCTGCTGCACAGCGGCGAAGTCGATGCATTTTGCTCGGCCGGCAACACCGGGGCCATGCTCGTGGGCGCCATGTTTACGGTGAAGGCGGTGCCCGGCGTGCTGCGCCCCGCCATCGCCAACTTTGTACCTAAAGTGGGCGGCGGCATGGGCATCATGGTCGATGTGGGCGCTAATGCCGATTGCAAGCCCGAAATGCTCGAGCAGTTTGGCGAGCTTGGCTCGCTCTACGCGCAGTACGTGCTAGGCATCGCACGCCCCAAGGTGGGCCTGATGAGCCTGGGCGAGGAAGAAGGCAAGGGCTCGGCCGTGACGCAGGCGGCGCATCAGCTGCTGAAAGTCAACCCGCACGTCCACTTCATCGGTAATATTGAAGGCCGCGACTTATTCAACGACAAGGCCGATGTTATTGTGTGCGACGGCTTTACGGGTAATGTTATCCTGAAAATGGCTGAGTCGATGTACGACATCATGGTGGCGCGCCAGCTCAATGATGCGTACTTTGAGAAGCTCAACTATGAAACCGTGGGCGGCTCGCCTATTTTGGGTATCAACGACAACGCCATTATTGGCCACGGGGTGAGCACCCCCCTAGCCATTTGTAACATGCTGATGCAGGGCTACCAAATGGCGCAGTCGGGCATCGTGGACCAAATCAAAGACACTTTCAAATCCTAGCGTTAGCAGCCGGGCCACTGGTCGGGCTGTTGCCGTTTGGGTCGCACCTTTGCGCTCATGAAGATTACCGCCGCCATTACCGGAGTCGGAGGCTACGTGCCCGACTACGTACTCACCAACCAGGAGCTGGAGAAGCTGGTCGATACCACCGATGAATGGATTACCACGCGCACCGGCATTAAGGAGCGCCGCATTCTGAAGGGAAAGGACCAAGGCTCATCGGTAATGGGCATTAAGGCGGTACAGCAGCTGCTGGAAAAAACCAACACCCGCCCCGAGGACGTCGACCTGCTCATCTGCGCCACCGTGACGCCCGATATGCTGTTTCCGGCCACGGCCAACATCATTTCGAACGGCTGCGGCATCACCAAAGCGTTCAGCTATGACATGAATGCGGCGTGCTCGAGCTTTTTGTATGCCCTAGCCACCGGGGCGCAGTTTATCCAGAGCGGGCTGCATAAGAAAGTGGTAGTAGTAGGAGCCGATAAAATGTCGGCTATCGTGGACTACACCGACCGCGCCAACTGCATTCTCTTTGGCGATGGCGCCGCAGCCGTGCTGCTCGAGCCCAACTACGAGGGCTACGGCGTGCTCGACCAGGTGCTGTGCACCGATGGCAGCGGCGAGGCCTACCTGCACCAGAAAGCCGGCGGCAGCCGCCGCCCACCCTCCACCGAAACCATTGCCAATCGCGAGCATTTCATTTACCAGGAGGGCGCTACGGTGTTCAAGTTTGCGGTGAAGAGTATGGCTGACGTGGCCGCCCAAGTAATGGCCCGCCAGCACCTCAGCCACGACGATATTGCCTGGCTGGTACCCCACCAGGCCAACAAGCGCATCATCGACGCCACAGCCAACCGCATGGGCGTGGGTCCCGACAAGGTGATGCTCAACATTCAGCGCTACGGCAACACCACCAGCGCCACCATTCCGCTCTGCCTCTGGGATTACGAAAAGCAGCTCCATAAGGGCGACAACCTCATCCTGGCGGCTTTTGGCGGCGGCTTTACCTGGGGCGCTATGCACGTTAAATGGGCGTACAACTCTTAGAATTATGAATTAAAAATCAGGAATTAACAATTGCTACTGTGGCAACGAGCAGATTCCTTTGATTCGATTCATAATTTTTAACCTATAATTTTTTATTCCATAAAATGGCATCCACCGCCGATTTCCGCAACGGCCTCGTTCTGAATTACAACAACGAGCTGCACGTAATCACTGACTTCCAGCACGTGAAGCCGGGCAAAGGCCCTGCTTTTGTGCGGACCAAGATGCGCAATATCAAAACTGGGCGCACCATCGATAACACCTTCAACGCTGGCGTGAAGGTCGAAACTGCCCGTGTGGAGCAGCGCCCGCACCAATTCCTGTTCAAGGATGACTACGGCTATACATTCATGAACAAGGACGACTTCGAGCAAGTGGTGCTGCCCGAGGCCATGGTGCCCTTCGCCGACCTGATGAAGGAAGGCCAGGACGTAACCATCCTGTTCCACGCCGAAACTGAGCAGCCCCTCACCGCCGAGCTGCCGACTACCGTTGACCTGGTGGTAACCTACACCGAGCCCGGCCTGCGCGGCGACACCGCCACGAATACCCTCAAGCCAGCAACGGTAGAAACCGGCGCCCGCATTCAGGTGCCGCTGTTTATCGACCAGGATACCAAGATTCGCATCAAAACCAGCGACTACAGCTACGTAGAGCGCGTTAAGTAGCCTGTTTTTAAGCTGTTAGCTGTCGGCCGTTAGCTTTTAGCTCTCGTCTCCTAAGAAGTTAACGGCTAGCAGCTTAAAGCTAACAGCTTCAGAATATGTCGAAAGAATCCCCCAAAAACCCGCCCAAAAAGGACGCCGCCATGAAAGCCAAAGAACTCCAGGAATTGCTCGACTTCATCGCTAAGTCGGGCCTCAATAAGGTAAATATTGAAACCGAAGAGTTTAAAATCTCGGTGCAGCGCGAGCCTTCCACTAAGCAGGTAGTGAGCATGAGTGCCGCTCCTATGGCCGCCCCCGCCCCGCAGCCGCTGGCTGCCCCGGCTGCTAGCCCCGCTCCGGCGCCCAGCGCCCCTGCGGCCTCGGCCAACGAAGCTGCCTCGGCCCCTAGCGCCAGCCACACGGCGCTGAAATCACCCATGATTGGCACGTTCTACCGCAGCAGCGGCCCCGACGCGCCGGTATTTGTGCAAGTAGGCGACATGGTGGAAAAAGGCCAGGTTATCTGCATCATCGAAGCCATGAAGCTCTTCAACGAGATTGAGGCTGAGCAGTCGGGCCGCATCGTGAAAGTGCTCGTGGAAAACGCCACTCCGGTGGAGTACGACCAGCCGCTGTTCCTGATTGAGTAGTTTTACACCTAGTTAATTTACTCATTTCCAGTCATCCTGAGCTTGCGAAGGACCTAATCACGGCTGCACCAGTAGGATTGCGTAATCCAACGGCTTGTTTTAGCGTGATTAGGTCCTTCGCAAGCTCAGGATGACCGGTTTTCAGAGTTCTTGCTTCTGCCCCCTTTCCCTCCCATGTTCAATAAAATTCTGATTGCCAACCGGGGCGAAATCGCCCTGCGCGTTATTCGTACCTGCCGCGAGATGGGCATCAAAACGGTGGCCGTGTACTCGACCGCCGACAAGGAAAGCCTGCACGTGCGCTTTGCCGACGAGGCTGTGTGCATTGGCCCCCCTAGCAGCCGCGACAGCTACCTTAACATCCCGACGCTCATCGCGGCGGCCGAGATTACCAACGCCGACGCCATTCACCCCGGCTATGGTTTCCTGAGCGAAAACGCAGAATTCTCACGCATCTGCGCCGAAAATGGCATCAAATTCATCGGTGCCTCGCCTGAGATGATAAACCAGATGGGCGACAAGGCCACGGCTAAGGCGACCATGATTAAGGCCGGCGTACCCGTAGTGCCCGGCTCGGTGGGCCTGCTCGAATCGGTGGAGCAGGGCAAGAAAATTGCCAACGAAATTAAGTACCCGGTTATCCTGAAAGCTACGGCTGGCGGCGGCGGCCGTGGCATGCGCATCATCAACTCGGACGACGAGTTTCAGAAAGCCTGGGACGATGCCCGCACCGAGTCGAAGGCTGCCTTCGGCAACGACGGTATGTACCTGGAAAAATTTGTGGTGGAGCCCCGCCACATCGAAATCCAGATTTGCGGCGACCAGTTTGGCCACGTCTGTCACCTTTCGGAGCGCGACTGCTCGATTCAGCGTCGCCACCAGAAGCTGGTGGAGGAGGCGCCTAGCCCCTTCATGACCGACGACCTGCGTGAGCGCATGGGGGAGGCGGCCATTGCGGGTGCTTCAGCTATCGGCTACGAAGGCGTCGGTACCATCGAATTCCTGGTGGATGCCAACCGCGACTTCTACTTCATGGAAATGAATACCCGCATCCAGGTGGAGCACCCGGTAACCGAGGAAATCATTAACTATGACCTCATTAAGGAGCAGATTAAGGTAGCGGCCGGCATTCCGATTTCGGGTAAGAACTATTACCCCAAGATGCACGCCATGGAGTGCCGCATCAACGCTGAGGACCCGCGCAATGGCTTCCGCCCGGCGCCCGGCCGTATCACTACGCTACACATCCCCGGCGGCCACGGCGTGCGCGTCGATACGCACGTGTATGCTGGCTACCAGATTCCGCCAAACTACGACTCGATGATTGCCAAGCTCATCACCGTGGCCCAAACCCGCGAGGAGTGCATCGTGAAAATGAAGCGCGCCCTAAGCGAATTTGTAGTAGAAGGCGTGAAAACGACCATCCCCTTCCATTTGGCTTTGATGGATAGCGAAGATTTTCAGGCTGGTAATTTCACGACCAAGTTTTTGGAGTCGTTCGACTTTTCGGTAGTGTAACTAGTTGCTTTCTCTGCTTAGGCTGTGCGTCAAAAAACTTCCTTGCTCCTACTAGGCCTAGCAGCTGCACTAGCCGGCTGCTCGGCACCGTGCAACGGCCATATCGAGGCTTCGGTGCTTTACTTCAAGCAAGCCCCTCAGGGTCAGCTAGCTTATGTGAACGTGCTAAACAATCCTAATTTAGGCAGCCAGCAAACCCTGACGCGTGATGATAAAGAATACGGCACGTTCCCGCACGTTATCATCATCAACGACCCGCAGATGAAATTTAAAGGGCAGCGCACTATCTGCTTCGATGAGTTCACCAAGCAGGCAGCACCGGCCGACATTGACCTGCGAGAGAAAGACATTCCCCGCATCCTGATTACAAAGTAAAAAAGAACCCCTAGCTGCAGCAGCGGCTAGGGGTTCTTTTTTGAAACAGGCTTGCCGAAGGGCCTAGCGGCGGCCCATCATGCCGCCCATGCCTTTCATGCCGCCCATCATTTTGGCCATCTGGGCCATCCCACCTTTCGTCTGGCTGAGCTTGTTCATTTGGCGCATCATTTTGCGCATGTCCTCAAACTGCTTCATGAGGGCATTTACCTGCTGAATGTCAGTGCCCGAGCCGGCGGCCAGGCGACGACGGCGCGAACCGTTGATGATATCTGGCTGGGCGCGCTCCTGCTTGGTCATTGATTTGATGATGCTCTCCACCGGCTTGAAGGCGTCGTCGTCAATTTCAACGTCTTTCATCATCTTGGACGCGCCGGGAATCATGCCCACCAGGTCCTTCAGGTTGCCCATCTTCTTGATTTGCTCGAGCTGGCCGAGGAAGTCGTTGAAGTCGAACTGGTTTTTGCGAATCTTGGCGTTGATGCGCTTGGCCTCGTCCTCGTCGAACTGCTGCTGGGCGCGCTCCACGAGCGAGATAACGTCGCCCATGCCCAGGATGCGCTGGGCCATGCGGTCGGGGTAGAAGAGGTCGAGCGCCTCCATCTTTTCACCCGTCGAGATGAACTTGATGGGCTTTTCGACCACCGCCCGAATGGAGAGCGCTGCCCCGCCGCGGCTGTCGCCGTCGAGCTTGGTGAGCACCACACCGTCGAAGTTGAGGCGGTCGTTGAAGGTTTTGGCGGTGTTTACGGCGTCCTGGCCGGTCATCGAGTCCACCACAAACAGCGTTTCGCTGGGGTTGATGGCGCGCTTCACCTGCTCGATTTCGCGCATCATTTGCTCATCCACAGCCAGGCGGCCGGCGGTGTCGATGATAACTACTTTCTTGTTGTTTTTGCGGGCGTAGACGATGGCATTCTGCGAAATCTCGACCGGATTCTTGTTCTCCGGCTCCGAATACACTTCCACACCTATCTGCTCGCCAAGCACCTTGAGCTGGTCGATGGCGGCGGGGCGGTATACGTCGCAGGCCACCAATAGCACGTTGCGGTTCTGCTTCTTGATGAAGCTGGCCAGCTTGCCGGCAAAGGTCGTTTTGCCCGAGCCTTGCAGGCCAGAGAGCAGCACTACAGCCGGTTCACCCTTGATAACAATGTCCTGCTTTTCGCCGCCCATGAGCTGGGTCAGCTCGTCGTAGACGATTTTGACCATGAGCTGGCCCGGCGACACGGCCGTGAGCACCTCGCGGCCCATGGCCTCGTCCTTAATCTTATCGGTTACCTCTTTGGCAACCTTATAGTTAACGTCAGCATCGACCAGCGCCCGCCGAATTTCCTTGACGGTGGCCGCCACGTTAATTTCGGAGATGCTGCCCTGGCCCTTCAGGGTTTTGATGGCCCGGTCGAGCTTGGTGGAGAGATTATCAAACATAAACCGCAGATTCAAACGGATTTAACAGATGTAACGGATACGCCCGCTAGCGCGGGCTGACTACGCGAGTTGGTTATGCCTTTGAGGCCTCCAACTGGCTAGAGGTATCCTAGCCTTCAAAGATACAACCGCGGCTGCCAAGGGCTTTATGTAGCTTTGCTAACAATACAGCTGCCGCATATCGTGCCCCAATCTGCTTCGCCACTTCGCCTGCTCATTATCACCTATTACTGGCCGCCCTCGGGCGGGCCGGGCGTGCAGCGCTGCCTGAAATGGGTGAAATACCTGCCGAGCTTAGGGGTTGAGCCCACCGTAATTACGGTCGATGCTGACCAGGCAACCTACCCGGTGCGCGACGAAAGCTTGCTGCGCGAGGTACCGCCGGGTGTGCGCGTCATTCGCACCGCCACGCTTGAGCCGTTTGGCTCCTACCAAAAGCTGACCGGGCGGGCCGTGCCGCACGGCGGCTTTGCCAATGAAGGCACCCCTAGCCTCACGCAAAAGGCCATGCGCTTTGTGCGAGGCAATTTGTTTATTCCAGACCCGCGCCGCGGTTGGAACGCCTACGCGCTGGCCGCCGTGGAGAAGCTGCTGGCCCAGGGCGAGCAATTTGACGCCGTGCTCACCTCGTCGCCACCGCACTCCACCCAGCTCATTGGCTTAGCGCTGCAAAAAAAGCACGGCCTGCATTGGCTGGCCGACCTGCGCGACCCCTGGACAGATATTTATTATACCAAAGACCTGCACCGCACGGCCATTGCTGCGCTACTCGATGCACACTACGAGCAGCAAGTGTTGCGCCGCGCCGATGCGGTGCTGGTGACCTCGCCCGAGACCGAGCGCCTATTTCGGCGCAAGCTGCCCGACCTGGCCAAGGGCAAAATCGTGGTGCTGCCCAATGGCTACGATGAGCCTGATTTTCTAGGCGAATCGATGCCCCCTAGCGACTGCCTGCGCATTACGCACACGGGTACTATTTCGGCCCGCTACCATATTGAGAATTTATTGCGGGCCGTGGCGGAATGCGGCCGACGGTACCCGGCCGTGCCGCTGCGCCTGCGCTTTGTGGGCCAGGTCGATGCGGGCATCCGCGAGCAGGTAGCGGCCGCCGGGCTGGCCGAGGCTACTGAGTTTATTGCGTTTGTGCCGCATCAGGAGTCAGTAGCTTATTTACTCAGCAGCAGCGCGTTGCTGATGGCCATTCCGGATGTTGCGCTCAATAAAGGCATTTTGCCTGGAAAGGTATTCGAGTACCTGGCCGCCCGCAAGCCGGTGCTATGCGTGGGCCCGGCGGGCTGCGATGCCGACGTGGTGCTGCGCGAAACCGGCGCCGGGCTAGCCCTCCCCTACGAGGGCTACGACTTGATGCTCAGCACCCTGGAGGACCTGGCACAACGCTGGCAGCGCAGCCCCAACCTCGACCTGCCGGCCAGCCCGGTGGTAGCGCGTTACTCGCGCCGCGGGCAGGCCGCACGCCTGGCCGAGTTGGTGCGGGCCGGCCGCGCCGCCAAGCGGGGCTAGCCCACGCCAAGACCGCAGAGCGTATTTTCGCGCTTTCAATTACAAGGTAGTTTCATGGCCCTCGACCTCAACGGCAAGTCTTTGCTCATCACCGGTGGCACCGGCTCGTTTGGTAAGCAGTTTGTGCGCACTGTATTTAAGCTGTACCCCGGCGTGCGGCGGCTCATTGTTTTTTCGCGCGATGAGCTGAAGCAGTACGAGATGAGCCAGGAGTTTCCGCACAGCCAGTATCCGGCCATCCGGTTTTTTATCGGCGATGTGCGCGACAGCGAGCGCATGCACCGCGCTTGTGAGGGCGTCGACATTATCATTCACGCCGCCGCCCTCAAGCAGGTGCCCGCCGCCGAGTACAACCCGATGGAGTGCATCAAAACCAACATTTTCGGGGCCGAAAACGTGATAAACGCGGCCTTCGATAGTGGTGTGAAAGACGTGGTGGCACTGAGCACCGACAAGGCGGCCGCCCCCATCAACCTCTACGGCGCCACCAAGCTGTGCTCGGACAAACTCTTTGTGGCCGCTAATAACATGAAAGGCGGCAGAGACTTACGCTTATCAGTGGTGCGCTACGGCAACGTAATTGGCTCGCGCGGCTCGGTAGTGCCGTTCTTTTTGCAGCAGCGCAAAACCGGCGTGCTGCCCATCACCCACCCCGATATGACGCGCTTTAACATCTCGCTCGAGGAAGGCGTAGACTTGGTGCTGTATGCGCTGGAGCACTCGTGGGGTGGGGAAATTTTCGTGCCTAAAATTCCTTCTTACAAGATTACAGAGGTGGCCCGCGCCATTGGGCCCGACTGCGAGCAAAAAATCGTGGGTATTCGGCCGGGCGAGAAGCTGCACGAGGAGATGATAACCCAGACCGATGCGCTGAGCACGGTGGAGCTCGACCGCTACTACGTTATCCTGCCCACCACTTCGCCTGGCTGGAAGGAAGAAGATTTTATCAAGAATTTTAACGGCCAGCGGGTACCGACCGATTTTCACTACGATTCGGCCAATAACAACGAGTGGCTGAGCGCCGAGCAGATTCGGGACGAAATCCGGCTGCACGTAGATGCCGACTTCAAGGTCTAGCGGCTGGGGTTTACCGTTTTTCTACTCATGGAAACATCTTTTACCCACCCGCTGCCCTACGGCCGCCAGCACATCACCGACGAGGATGTGGCCGCCGTGGTAGCCACGCTGCACTCCGACTTTCTGACTCAGGGGCCGCGCGTAGCCGAGTTTGAAGCGCAGTTTGCGGCCTATGTGGGGGCTAGCTACGCCGTGGCCGTGAGCAATGGCACGGCCGCCCTACACCTGTGCGCGCTCGCGCTGGGGGTGCAGCCGGGCCAGCGCGTCATTACTACGCCCATCACGTTTGCGGCCTCGGCCAACTGCGTGCGCTACTGCGGCGGCGAGGTGCACTTTGCCGACATCGACCCAGCCACCGGCTTGCTTGACCTAGCGAAGGTGCGAGCGCTGCTGGAAGCTCACCCCAACGGCCATTTTGCCGGGCTGATTCCGGTTGACTTTGCCGGCCTGGCCGTGAATCTGGAAGAAGCCCGGGCGCTGGCCGACGAGTTTGGCCTCTGGATAATCGAAGATGCCTGCCACGCGCCGGGCGGCTATTTTGTAGACAAGCAAGGCCAGAAGCGCTACTGCGGCAGCGGGCAGCTGGCCGAGCTGGCTATTTTCAGCTTCCACCCGGTCAAGCACATTGCCACCGGCGAAGGGGGCATGATAACCACCAACGACGAGGCGCTAGCCCGCCACCTGCGTCGCCTGCGCACCCACGGCATTGAGCGAGAGGCCACTGGCCTGTTGCGCCAGGACGAGGGCGGCTGGTATATGGAAATGCAGGAGCTGGGCTACAACTACCGCATTTCGGACATTTTGTGCGCGCTGGGCAGCAGCCAGCTGGCCCGCGCCGACGAGGGCCTGGCCCGACGCCGCCAACTAGCCAAGCAGTACGACGTGGCATTTGCCGCCACGCCGGGCGTGACGGTGCTAGCCCCCGGCCACGAGGGCCACGCCTATCACCTCTACGTGATACAGGTGGCGAATCGGCGCGGCCTGTACGAATTTTTGCGCACCAAAAACATTCTGGCTCAGGTGCATTACGTGCCCGTGCACCGCATGCCGTACTACGAGAAGCTTGGCTGGCAGGCCGGCGATTTTCCGGCCGCCGAGGCCTATTATGCCCGCTGCCTGAGCCTGCCCCTCTACCCCACCCTCACCGACGACGAACAGGCGTACGTGGTGGCCTGCGTGCGTGAGTTTCTAGCCCAGCCCGCCGCGTGAGTGCCCAATCCGACGCGGCTATGCCAGCCCTGACTCAACGCCTGGCACTTGGCACCGCGCAGTTTGGCCTGGCTTATGGGTTGAACAACCAAGCCGGCCAGCCAACTACCCTAGCCGTGGCCGAGGTGCTGGCCGCCGCCCAGGCCGCCGGCCTCACGCTGCTCGATACGGCCGCTGCCTACGGCAACAGCGAAGCCCGCCTGGGTGAGCTGGCAGGCGATAATGCAGCTTTTAGCCTGATAACCAAGCTACCCGCCGGCCCGCCCGCGCAGGTAGCCCAACACCTGGCTGAGTCGCTGGCCCGGCTGCGGCGGGGGAAGCTTTATGGCGTGCTATTTCACGCATTTGGGCCGCTGCAAGCTCAGCCCGCCGCCTGGCAGGCGCTGCAAGCCGCGCGGGCTGCGGGGCAGGTGGCACGCATTGGGGTGTCGCTCTACCACCCGCACGAGGCCGAGTGGCTGCTAGCCCAGGGCTGGGACCTGGACCTCGTGCAGGTGCCCTACAACGTGCTCGACCAGCGCTTTGCGGGGGTGCTGCCCCGGCTGGCGGCGCACGGCGTAGAGGTGCACGTGCGCTCGGCATTTTTGCAGGGCTTGCTGCTGCGCGAGCCCGCTAGCCTGCCGCCGTTCTTTCAGCCGCTAGCCCCCAAGCTGCACCAGCTACGAGCCCTGGCCCACGAGGCAGGCGTGCCGCTAGCCGCAGCATTGCTGCTGTTTGCGGCCTACGCGCCGGGCGTGGCGCGGGCAGTTATCGGCGTCGATTCAGTTGCCAATCTGCACGAAAACCTGCGTGCCGCCAGCTACCTGGCTGCGGCCGAAACCCTGCGCCCGGCCCTAGCCGAGCTGGCCGAACCTACCGACACGTTTATTCTTCCCTACGCATGGCCGCCGCGTCCCTGACTGATTCTTTTTACCGCAGCATGTTTGATTTAGCCGGCCAAACGGTGCTGCTTACCGGTGGCTACGGCCACCTGGGCCGCGCCATTGCGGCGGGCCTGCTAGCCCACGGCGCGCGGGTAGTAGTGCTGGGCCGCAGCGCCGAAAAGTTTGCCAGCGCTTTTGGTAATGACCGTGAAAATGTTCACTTTATTTTCTGCGATGTAGCCGAAACGGCCTCCGTGCAGGCCGCCTTCCGCCAGAGCTTCGACCTCTACGGGTCGCCGCGCGTGCTCATCAACAATGCTTTTTATAGCCGCGGCCAGCAGCCCGATGCGCTCCCCGATGCCGACTTCGCGCTAGGCCTCGACGGCTCGGTGGGCACTGCCTACCGCTGCCTGCGCGAGGTGCTGCCCTATTTGCGCGCCGTAGGGAGCGGTAAAATCATTAATGTGGCCTCTATGTATGGCGTGGTGGCGCCCGACTTTGGGGCTTATACTAACGCACCCCAGTTTCTCAACCCGCCCCACTACGGCGCAGGCAAGGCTGCGATGATTCAGCTAACCAAGTACTTCGCTTCGTACCTGGGCCCGGAGAATATTCAAGTAAACTGCGTATCGCCGGGCGCTTTTCCTTCCGATGCGGTGCGGCAAAATGCGGGCTTCGAGGGTGAGCTGCAGCGGCGTATTCCGCTAGGACGCGTGGGCGAGCCGCAGGACCTGGCGGGCGCGTTTGTGTTTCTTAGCTCGGCGGCTTCCAATTTCGTGACCGGCCACAACCTGGTGGTAGATGGCGGCTGGACCATCCGCTAGGCCCTTTTCCCACTTATGACTCTGCCAACTCCGCGCGTAGTGGCGCTTATTCAGGCCCGGCTAGGGTCGTCGCGCCTGCCGGGCAAGTCGCGGCTGCCGCTGCCGCTCGATGCGGCCGGCGATGCACATACCATCTTGGGCCACGTGGTGCGCCGGGCACGGCAGGCCGCCTCGATAAGCGAAGTGATAGTCGCGACTACCACCCAACCGCTTGACGATGAGCTGGCCGCGCTAGGCGAGCGGCTGAATATTGGCGTTTTTCGGGGCGATGAGCACGACGTGCTGGGTCGTTTTGCGGGCGCGCTAGCCCAGGCTGGCCCAGCCGAAGTAGTGGTACGCCTCACAGCCGACAACCCAGCCGTGGACCCGGCTTTTTTAGACGCGGCGGTGGCCCACCACCTCGCCACCGGCGCCGCCTACACGCACACCACCGGCCTGCCGCTGGGCACTAATATCGAAGTCATCAGCGCCACGGCATTGCACCGGGCTCACGCCGAGGCAACACAGCCCGACGAGCGCGAGCACGTGACTCCTTATCTGCGCCGCCACCCTGAGCTGTTTCAGCTCGAAACGCTGCCGCTGGCCGTGCTGCCGGCAGTAGCCGCCTTGCGCCTCACCGTAGACTACCCGAGCGACTACGCCTTGCTGAGCCTATTATTCAGCACGCTAGGCCCCGATTTTTCTCTAACCGACCCGGCAGGGCTGCCCGCGCTACTGACTCTTCACCCGTGGCTCTCCGCAATAAATGGGGCCAACGTGCAGCGCTAGCTTCCGCGCTGCACCTCGACCCAGCCGCGATAGCGCTGGCCGGTAGCCTCATTGCTGAGCATATAGTAGTAGATGCCGCCGGCCTGCCCGGCCGCATTCCAGCCATTGTCGTAGCGCGGGCGGTCGTACACCTGCTTGCCCCAGCGGTCGAAAATGACCAAGTGCCAGTCTGCCGGCACAAGCCCTTTGAGCGTAAAAAACTCGTTTTCGCGGTCCCCATTGGGTGTTATGATGTTGGGGATGACGATGGGGCAATCGACGGGGCTAGCCACCCGCGTGGCGCGGGCAGGGCAGCTGGCCGCCGTGGCACGCACTTCTACGGAGTATTGGCCGGGGCCATGCGCTACGTAGCTAGGCCCAGTAGAGCCGTCTTGCCAACGGTAGAGTGTGCCCGCTGGCTGGGGATTGGTGCGAATTACCCACACGGCATTGGGGCACACCGTGGTGTCAGCCCCCAAGCTAACGCTGGGCAGTACCCCTAGCCGCACCTGGCTAGTGGCCGTAGCGGTACAGCCCTGGGGGGTGGTCACAAGCACGGTATAGCTCCCACTCGTCTGGGCTAGGTAGGTGGCGCTGGTACTGCCATCTTGCCAGCGGTAAGTAGTGCCGGCGGGCTGCGCCCCAGGCCGCAGCAGCACTGAAGCAGCACATACCAACGTATCGGCTGGCAGATGAGGGCTGGGTACCGCATTGAGGGTGACGTTCACGGCAGCGGCACTGGCGCAGCCCGCTGGCGAGGTCACAGTTACGCTGTAGCGACCGCTAGCCTGAGCCAGGAAAGTAGCATTGGTGCTGCCATCCTGCCAGCGGTAGGTGCTGCCAGGTGGCTGCACGCCGGCAGCTAGCTGATACTGGGTACCGCACACCACGACATCATTACCCAGGCTAACCTGCGGCAATGGCGCTACTTCTACCGCTTGGGTAACGGTAACTGGCGTATCGATGCCCGGCACTGAAACCGACAGCGTTACTTGGTAGGTGCCCGCATTGCCATACGTATGCGTAGGAGTTAACCCGGTCGCCACATTCAACCCGCCCGAGGCCGGGTCGCCAAAGTTCCAGGTGGCTACTGCGCTGCTCACGGCAGGCTGCAAGGTGCCCACAAATGCTACAGCAGCGCCGGCACAGGTAGCATTGCTAGTGAAGTTGGCGGAATAGTTAATTATCGGATAGATGTTTGCAAAATTTGGCAAGCCGTTCAATCCTTGTTTACCCGCCAATGTTACCGCCTGCCGTTTGTAGTTACAGGCTGCCCCTGTAGCATTCGGATTTTGAATGGCGTTTAGGAAGGTGTTTCCATAAGAAGCTACATAAATTTTACCATCCGGTCCTAATACCAGGTTGCCCAAGCGCTCGGCACTTACAATTAAGGTGGCAGAATTTACAATTGCCGTGGGCGAGCCGGCGAGCAAATTATACTGCGTAATCTCGCCAGCCAGGGAGTAGGTTGTATATAACTTGCTATTATCGGGCGAAAACTCTACGCCGTAGGTGTAGTCGTGATAAGCGAGCAGTACATAGTTCGAAACCCCTCCCGTCGCATTATCAAAGTCATAAAGCTCACACTGCGAATCGCGCTGAGCCAATGCCAGGTGCCGCCCATCAGGCGAAGCCTTCATACAGCCAACCGCATTGGCTGCCCCATAAAAGCTAGACCCGCCTTGGTGGACGGCGCCTACATTACTGATAACAGGTGTTGAACTGATGCCAGTAGGCGAAAGCAAAAAGCTGTAGAACGCATTAGATTGCCAGCCGTGCACCACTATCCAGTAATCACGACCATTGGCGTGGCGCACAGCGGTTAGTTTTTCAGTTACTTTGCCGCCTATCGTAGGTGTTGGCAACACGACGCCCTTTATGCCGGTTATATCGCCTAGCCCCCCCCTCAGCGAAAAATCTACTATAGAATATCGCAGCCCGCCTACCAGGTTGTTTTCGATGGCATCGGCGCAGAAAAGGTATGCCTTGGTAGAGCTACCGGGCAGGGGTAACAGCAAGGCTCCCTGGGAAGTAGAATTGTTTCCGCCTAAGCCTGTGCCGCCATTGGGCATTACCTGATGCTGACTATCCCAGATAGCCTCCCCATTGCTGTAAGCTAGTAGCTGCCCATTAGCATCCGACAAGGATGTACAGCCTTCGTAAGTGAGCATTGCGCTGTTGGTAAGCGCCACAGGACCGCTGCTAGTGAACTTCACGCCAGCATGGTCGCCAAAGTACCAGTTTTGTATTTGTGCCCAGCTGGCTGACGACTTTAAAAGAAGCGACAGAAGCACACTCAAAACAAGCCTAATAGAGTAATTTTTCCTCATGTAGTATACTTTACTTCTAAGTAGAATTATTGACTTAGCAAAACTAAGTTGATTTCTTTGCTCAGAAACTATGATACTCAATACGGCTACAGTGATTCTTTGAAAAATGATGCTGCACTTGCATTTCTACTTTTGTGGTGTGTGCACTTTTACTATTACTGAATTAGTTATTCTGGTTTATTAAATGTCTGACAACTACTTATCAGCAGGGCCACTCTATTTTAGAGTCGATGGCTCCTCTACTATTGGCCTAGGGCACTTGGTGCGTTGCCAGGCGCTAGCACAGGCCCTGCAACCCATCTTCAAAGCTGTATTTATAGTGCGCGAAGCAGAAGATGCTATTAAACAGCAACTTGGTAGTGCAGGGATAGCATTGTGGGCCATACCGGCGGCTATAGCCACCGGCACAGCCGAAGCTGACTGGCTAGCTAATCAATTAACCCCAACAGATGTATTAATCCTGGATGGGTATCACTTCACGTCTGATTATCAGCAGACAGTAGCTGCCACTGGCGCTGCATTAGTTTGCCTCGACGACTTAATTACGCCGCCCCTATGGGCTGACCTCGTGCTTAATCAAGCTGGTGGCGTGCTGCCAGCGGCTTACGCTCAAGTGCCGCTGGCACAGCTCTGCTTAGGCCCAGTATATGCCCTGCTGCGGCCGGAGTTTTGGGCCTCTGCCACCAGCCCCTCAGAAAGGCGTGAGTGCCGGCTGTTTCTAAATATGGGCGGCGCTGACCCTACCAATCAAACGGCGCTCTTGCTGCCCTTAGTACGGCAGCATTTCCCTAGCTATACGCTAGTAGTAGTAACCGGGGCAGCCTATCCGCACCAGGCAGCCTTGCAGGCAGTTGCTCAGCCGCTAGGGGGCTCTATTCTTCTCTACCATGACTTGTCGGCGGGGGCCCTAGCGGCGCTGCTGCGCACCTGCGAGGTTTTTGTGTGCCCACCCAGCGGCGTGGCGTATGAGTGCTGTGCTACTGGTGGAGCTGTACTACTGCACCCCACTGCCGAAAACCAGCAGATGCTGTTTCAGTTCTTAGTGCAGCAACAACTTGCACTCCCCCTGGCCGAGGGCCTTACCCTACCAGAAAATGCCTTGCCATCTGTAGCAGCTCAGCAATTGATAAGACAACGGCAGTTATTCGATGGACTAGCTGCCCAACGGCTACAAACCATTTTTTATCAATTGGCCGAAGGACAGCGCTATAGCCTACGGCGAGCTACCAAGCAGGACTCACAACTCTATTTTACGTGGGCCAACGACCCAGCTGTTCGACGCAACGCTGTCCATTCAGCGCCTATCGCCTGGGAAACGCACATTGCCTGGTTTTCTCGACGGCTGCAAGACCCGGACTCCTACCTCTATCTCTTACTATCACCCACTGATGAACCCATTGGTCAGGTACGAATTGAGTTCGATGGCCCAGCATCTGTGGGCACTATTGACTACTCGCTAGCCCCCGCTTTTCGAGGCCAGGGGCTAGGGCAGTTACTATTGCGCCGGGCACTGCAGCGGCTGCGCCACGAGCGCTCTGGGCTAGCCCACCACGCAGTGCAAGGCTTAGTAAAAAGCAGCAACCGGGCATCGGCGCGGGTATTCGAGCAGTTGCGGTTTGTGCAGCAGGGGTCCGTTACTTTGCAGGGCGAAGAGTACGAGGCTTACCAACTCAACTTTCCGCCTTCTTGTTAATTCATTGCTATGCAGGATATTGTACTGGGTGGCCATCGCATTGGTGCTGGTCAACCACCTTTTATTATTGCCGAAATGTCGGGCAACCATGGCCAATCGCTGGAGCGAGCCCTAGCCATTGTGGATGCCGCTGCCGACGCTGGGTGTCAAGGCCTGAAAATTCAGACCAGCACCCCCGATATGCTCACGCTCGATAGCCGGGAGCCCGACTTTGTGGTGCGTGGCGCAAACCAGGACTGGGAAGGACAGTCACTTTACGAACTGTATACCACCAACTTCACGCCGTTTGAATGGCACGCGGCCATCTTTGCGCGTGCGCAGGAACGCGGCATGGTAGGCTTCAGCTCCCCATTTGGGATAGAGGCAATTGAGTTTTTGGAAAGCGTAGGCTGTCCAGCTTACAAGATTGCGTCGTTTGAGAATAACTGGCCGGAACTCATTCGCCGAGCGGCTCAAACGGGCAAGCCTATAATCATTTCGACGGGTATGGCCGACTTAGCCGACCTGGAGCGTATGGTAGCTATTGTGCGGGCCGAGGGCAATGAGCAGCTGGTACTGCTTAAATGCACGAGCACCTATCCGGCTGAGCCACACAACACTAACTTACGCACAATTCCGCACTTGCGCGAGCTGTTTAATTGCCAAGTAGGTCTTTCCGACCACACGCTCGGTACTGGGGTAGGCGTAGCCGCTACTGTGCTAGGGGCTACCGTTATCGAAAAGCACTTGACACTCGACCGGGCCGACGGTGGGCCCGACGCCTCTTTTTCGCTGGAACCGGCCGAGATGGCTCGCCTCGTGCAGGAGTGCCGCCAAGCTCAGCAGGCGCTGGGCAGCGTGTTTTACGGCCCTACACAGGCAGAGCAAAAGTCGCTGGCTTTCCGGCGCTCTATCTATGTAGTACAAGACGTAGCCGAGGGGGAAATACTTACCGCTGATAATGTACGCGTTATTCGGCCAGGCAATGGCCTGCCGCCGCATGTACTCCCGCAGGTGATAGGGCGCCCGGCCCGCCACTCAGTGCGCCGGGGCACAGCCCTGAACTGGGATATGGTGTAGCAGCGCGCAGCCTCATTCTACTACTTAACCGATACCAGTCAATGCAGATTCATCGCTTCGAAAATGGCAGCTATATCATCGCCGAACGCCTAAAGCTTGGGCACAATGTGCAGGTTGGCCCCCATACCAGCATACGAGCTACTGAGTGTGTTATCGGCGATGATGTCACAATCGGCGCTCATAATACTTTTCTTGTAGGTCAACGCCTTGAAATCGGAGCACTCACTACTATTGGCAACCATAATAGCTTGACCGCCCGCACCATAGCCTTAGGTGAGTATGTATTTTGGGACTCGCACGTCACGGTAGGGCACGGTGGCAAATTCAGCCCTGATGCACATCTCACGGTGGGCTCGTATTCAATGATTTGCGCGCGCATTACGCTAAATACCAACCACCGTATCGATATCGGAGAGTACGTTGGTATTGGCGAGGACGTAGCGGTTTGGACGCATGGCTCATTTTTGCCAATTCTGGAGGGCTTTCCGGCCGATTTTGGTCCCGTTAGTATTGGTCATCACGTTTGGCTGCCAGCACGCACCACCGTATTACCTAATCGTCGCATCGGTAATAACGTGGTAATTGGCACCAACTCTCTTATTAATAAAGACTTGCCTGATGGCTGCCTAGCGGGCGGCATTCCGGTCAAGATATTGCGGGAGAATGTGTACCCCAGTGAAGACCCCGCGCGCAACGCGAAGCTTGTTGGCCAAGTGCTGCACGATTATGCTGAGCTAGCTGCCTATAAAGACCTGCAGGCCAACCTTGCTTACGATGAAGCCAAGCAGACAATACGATGCAATGAAGTGGTATTCGACTTGGCTACCATGAGAGCGCAAGGCACTTTTACCCGCACAGAAGAAGATTTCCGAGACTATCTGCGTCGGCGGGGTATCAAGTTTTATACAGGCAAACCGTTTACGTCGGTGCTACCGGAAGAGTACCGTCACCTGCTTTACCCACCCAATGAGCTGCTTTAGCATTGACAATCAACGCATACTAGTAGTAGTAGCGCACCCTGATGACGAGCTTCTGGGATTAGGAGCCAGCATTCACCGGCTAGTACATCGGCACGGCTGCGAGGCCAGGGCAGTTATTTTAGGCGAAGGCCTGACCTCACGGTCAACTACCCGCGACACTGAGCGCTGGGCCACTGACCTGGCCCAGCACCGCAGCAATATTGCGCAGGCTGCGGCCGCCGTTGGATATGCTTCTACGGGCATCTATGATTTTGCTGACAACCGTTTCGATTCAGTCGACTTGCTCGACATTATCAAAGTTGTGGAGCAGGAAAAAGAAGCATTCCAGCCACATTTAATCTTTACCCATCATGGCGGCGATACAAACATCGACCATCGCCGCACATTCGAGGCTGTAATCACGGCCTGTCGCCCGTTGCCCGGCGAACCCGAGCGCACTATTTTAGCTTGTGAAACGCCCTCTTCAACCGAATGGCAGGCAGCGAGCTATCCGCAACCATTCCTTCCTAACTTCTTTCTAACAGTAACCGAGGAAGATGTCGCGGCAAAAATCGCGGGTATGGAAGCTTATGAGTTTGAGAAACGTCCCTACCCGCACCCCCGCTCGCCAGAAGCGCTGCGACTGCTAGCCCAGCGCTGGGGCGTAGTAACCGGACAACCATTGGCAGAGGCGTTTATGCTTGTTCGGCACATTGGATAAGGCCGTTACTCCTGCTCAACCAGCGACAATTTACGTTAGGGAACGTATAGCTAGGCTGCGTAATATTTTGTACGTTCGCTTCAGCGACCACTTCGCGAATTTCCCACCTGAACTACTCGCCAGCATCTCGCCAGCTAGCACCTGGCGGCGACTGATGCGGGTGGCGGCCTACGCCGGGCTGCGGCTGGTGGGCCACTTGTTTCAGCCCATCAAAAACCCCGACCGGCTGGCGGGCGCGGTGTGGCTCTACGTGGTGAGCGCCAATAACTACGAGGCGCTGAAGTTTATTCAGGAAGCGTGGCCCGACGCGGTACTGGTGGCAGGCCAGGGCAAGAATATCGGGCGCTACGGGAAGGCCGTGAATCGGCTGTCGCTGCGACGTAAGTTATTGTACTACTGGCAGTACCCGGGGGCACTACTAGGCCTTCACCAACTGGTGGGCGAGCGCGCCTTGCGCTTTTTCGACCTCGTTTTTTACGCCATTGGCTACTACGAGGTGTACCGGCTAGCCCTTCGCCACTACCGGCCCCGCGCGGTAGTATTTGCCAATGACCACAACGACGACGCCCGGGCCCTACTGCTGGCCTGCCGCGCCGAGGGTGTGCCCACGGCCTATGTGCAGCATGCCAGCGTGAGCACCAACTTTCCGCCGCTAGGCTTCGACTTGAGCCTGCTTGAAGGCCAGGACGCCCTCGACAAGTATCGCCAGTGCGGCCCCGTACACGGCCGCGTCGAGCTGGTGGGTATGCCAAAGGCCGATGCCTTTCTGGCCCAGCGCAACCAGGCGCCGCAGGTACAGCGGGTGGCCGTGGCCTGCAACCTGCTCGACGAGCTGCCCGCCGTGGCCGACACGCTGGCCCACCTGCTGCGCGAGCTGCCCGACCTCACGTTTACGCTGCGCCCCCACCCTAGCGACCAGCGCGACTTCAGTGAGCTGCGCCTGGCGCTGCCCGGCTTGCAGTGGAGCAACCCGCAGCAAGAGAACGTGTTCGAGTTTTTGCAAGGGCACGATGCGCTGGTAGCGGCCGATACCAGCACCCACCTCGAAGCCACGCTGCTCAACGTGGCGAGCCTCTACTACCGCTTCACGCCCACGGCCAGCCTGTCCGATTATTATGGCTACGCGGCCCACGGGCTTAGCGAATGGGCGCACTCGTCCACCGAGCTGGTGGCCGCCCTGCGCCGGCTAGCCCACCATAAGCCCCTCGACCTGTACCGCCGTGCGGCGTATTACAACGCCACCCTCGGCACGCCCGACGAAGGGCATAGCCGCGCACTAGCCCTGCGCCGACTGGGCGAATGGCTGGACACCCCAACCAGCGGGACGTAATTTCGCCCTATGCCTGCCCCTGCCCCAGCTCCCGCCGCTCCCGTCGCCGTTTCGGCCGAGGTGCGCCTAGCTTACGTGCTGCGGCACTTCCGGCTCGCCTACCCCGATGCGCCGGCGACGACTATCGGCTACGCGGGTACTCAGCCACAAGTTGAAGTAGCAGAGTTGAGTGCAGGCTTTTTTAATGGCAATAGCCCCCACCCGCTGGAACCCAATTGGCGCGAGTGGTTAGGCCGGCAAATCCCGTTTTTTTTTGATAATCCGGCTGCCGAAACGCTGCTTAATTTTCAGCCGGGCAAAGTGGTTATTTCGGCAGATATTATTTCGGCGGCATTTTTTTTATTGAGCGGCTGGCAGGAATACTTCTCGACTGAGCGCGACCAGCACGGGCGTTTTCCTTACGCAGCCAGCGTGCAGAAAATCTATAATTTCGTGACGCTGCCAGTTGTCAATTATTATTTCGACGTACTAAAAACGGCCGTAGAATACGTGAGCGGCCAGTCGCTGCAGCCGCGTCGCTGGGGCAGGCAACAGGCCAGCTTTGCCGCGTTTATCTCGCACGATATTGATAATTTATATAGCGCCTGGAAAGCACCGGCTAAGGCTGCGCTGCTAGCTCATGATTTTAAATTATTCGGGAAATTATTATGGCAGCATTTTACCCAACCCGATGCTTGGAACAACCTAGAAGCAGTGGCAGCAGCTACGGCGCAGTATGGTGCTAAATCTACTTTTTTTATTCTGCCTAACTCGGACAAAGCAGCCAGCGGCATAGCTAATGCCGATTATCAGTTACGTCCAAGCCTTTGGCAACGCTTGAGATTACTCGAAGCAGCTGATTGTGAGCTTGAATTGCATGGAAGCCTAGGCGCCTCCGTTGACGAAACCACACTTACCCGTGACTTAGATAATTTTCAATATGCAGGAACGGGGCTGCGCTTTCATTACCTAAGCTGGGACCCTCGGCAGACACCTGCTACAATAGATGCTGTAAATTTTAACTACGATTCTACGCTTGGCTTTGCAGAGCGCTTCGGTTTTCGCCACAGCTATTGCCAACCATTTTACCCATTCGATTTTCTTACTGGTAAGGAGACAGATTTTCTCGAAATTCCGCTTAATGTGATGGATGCGACACTCCATCATCCGAATTATTTGCAGCTAGCCCCTTCCGAAATTCTACCCGCGCTTCAACCCGTTTTTGCCGAAATAGCGCGCTTCGGCGGTGTGGCCTCAGTGCTGTGGCACAACGAGAATTTTGACCCGGCCAACACCCAAAATGGCCCGCAGCAATTTCACGAAATAATGCGCCACTTGCAGCAGCAAGGCGCCGCCTTTCTCACGGGCCGCGAAATATGGCAGGAAGTTACGACCGAGCCCACCGCCCCAAACGCATAATTTTTAATTCATACTTTTTAATTCCAAACTTGGGCATCGTTCAGCGGCAGAGTCTGCGCAACACGGTTATTTCTTACGTCGGGCTGGGTATTGGCTTCGTCAATACCACGCTGGTGCTGCCGCGGCTGCTGGCGCCAGCGCAGCTTGGGCTTACTTCCATTCTGGTATCGCTGGCTACGATGGGGGCACTGGTGTCGGCGCTGGGCTTTACGAATACTACGCTGCGGTATTTCCCCTATTTCCGCGACCGCGAAAATGGCCACTCTGGGTTTTTGGCGCTGCTGCTAGGGCTGCCGCTGACCCTGTTTGTAGTGGTGGCGGGGGCCTTGTGGCTGGGGCGGCCGCTGGTACTGCGCTGGTATGCCCACGATGCCGCCCTGCTAGGCCCGCACTACGGCGCCATGCTGGGGCTAGCGCTCTGCATCTTGCTTTACAACTTGCTGGAGGCCTATACCAAGTCGCTGTTTCACACGTCGTTCTCGTCGTTTCTCACCGATGTGTTGCAGCGCCTGCTTATTGTGGGCTCGGCGGCGCTCTATGGCGCGGGCGTGCTTTCCTTCGACGGCTTTGTGCTGGCCTACCTGGGTAGCTACGCGGCCATTGCGGCGCTGCTGCTCGGGTATTTGGCGGCTATCGGCGAACTGCACCTGCGGCCTACCCGTGCGGTGCTGCGGGTGCGACCGGTGGGCGAGCTGCTGCGCTTCGGCAGCTTTGCGCTGCTGGGCAATATCTCGGGCACGCTGCTGCTAACCATCGACTCGCTCATGCTGGGCTCGCATAGCTTTGCCGATGCAGGTATTTATACTATTGCCCTGAATATCAGCACAGCGCTGGCGGTGCCCTTTCGGGCGCTGTATAAGACGGCCTACCCGCTCATTGCCGAGTACTGGAAGGAAGGCGCTACCGATAAAATGCTTGATTTTTATCGCCGCAGCACGCGCCTGACAACCGCGCTGGGTGCCTACTTGGCGCTGGGCATCGGGCTCAATCTGTCGTTTATTTATTCGCTCATTCACCGGCCCGAATATGCGGCGGGCACCCTAGCGGTGCTGCTCTTGCTGGTCGGCCGGCTCACCGATGGCATCACGGGCGTCAATGGCATTATCGTGGTTACTTCGCCGCGCTACCGCTACGATTTACTGTTCAACGTGGGGCTTTCGGGGTGCATTATTGGGCTGAATGCGCTGCTCATTCCGCGCCTAGGCCTCACGGGTGCGGCGTTGTCGAATGCCCTGGCTCTAGTCAGCATCAACCTGTTGCGCACCTGGTTTGTGTGGCGCAGCTTCGGCTGGCAGCCATTTGATAGGCGCATTTTCTACATTCTGGGGCTAGCGGGCGCGGCAGGGCTAGTGGCGTGGGCATTGCCCGGATTTCAGAATAGTTGGCTGACACTGCTGCTGCGCGGGGGCGTGCTCACGGCGCTCTACGGAGCCGGGCTGCTACTCACGGGCTGGGTGCCGGAGGTATCAGCGCTGGCGCGGAAGGTGGGGTTGCCTATTCGCTAAAGGGTACGCAAGGATAACGGGAGCAGGCCTAGCTAGTGGCGATTGGGCTGTTGTCGCCGCTATTATCGACGAGAAGCTGGCCGGAGGAGAGTCTAGATTAGTGCAGTGGGAGAGATAATGCTACTGTGCTTCTCCCACTGCTGCCTGTTGCCCCAACTTGCTATTTTTCTTGCCGTAACCGAAGTAAATCGCTAGCCCCAGTGCCAGCCACACGGCCAGGCGCAGCCAGGTTTCCCAGGGCAGGCTCACCATCATCAGGACGCAAGTGGCAATGCCCAGGATGGGCACCACCGGCACCCACGGCGTGCGGAAGCTGCGCGGGGCTTCGGGGTTGGTGCGGCGCATGATGAGCACGCCCAGGCACACCATCACGAAGGCTAGTAGCGTGCCGATGCTCGTCATTTCGCCCACCACCGAGATGGGCACAAAACCCGCAAACAACGCAATAAAGGCCCCTAGCAGCAGGTTGGACTGCACCGGCGTGCGGAAGGTGGGGTGAACCTTGGCGAAAACCGGCGGTAGCAGGCCGTCCTTAGCCATCGAGAAAAACACCCGCGACTGGCCTAACAAATCGACGAGAATAACGGAGGTGTAGCCGATAAGAATAGCCAGAATAATGGCGCCGCTGAGCCAGGCGTAAGGCGTTTTTTCGATGGCAATGGCCACCGGCGCGGCGCTGTCCTTGAACTCTTTGTAGTTGGCTAGCCCGGTCATGACGTAGCCGAAGAGCACAAACAAGATGGTGCACACCACCAGCGAGCCTAGGATGCCAATGGGCATGTTGCGCTGCGGGTTTTTGGTTTCCTGGGCCATGGTGGCTACGATATCGAAGCCGATGAATACGAAGAAGACCACGCCCGCCCCGCGCAGCACGCCGCTCAGGCCAAACTCGCCAAACTTGCCGGTATTGTCGGGGATGTAGGGGTGGTAGTTAGCCGGGTCGATATACTTCCAGCCCAGCACGATAAACACCAGCACCACCGCCACCTTGAGGGCTACCACCAGCGCATTAAACCATGCCGAGCCCGACGTGCCCCGGATAATAATAGCCGTGATAACCAGCACAATGAGCATGGCCGGCAGATTCACGAGCCCGTGCACCACCGAGCCATCGGCTAGGGTGGCCGGGGCGTCGAAGGGCGACAGCACGAGCTGGGCGGGCAGGTGCAGGCCGTATTTACTCAAGAATTTGAGCAGGTATTGCGACCAGCTGATGGCCACCGTGGCGGCGCCCACCGAGTATTCGAGCACGAGGTCCCAGCCGATAATCCAGGCAAATAATTCGCCCATCGTGGCGTAGGCGTAGGTGTAGGCCGAGCCGGCCACCGGCACCAGGGCCGCAAACTCGGCGTAGCAGAGCGCCGAGAAGGCACAGCCCACGGCCGCCACTACGAAGGAGAGCGTCACGGCCGGGCCGGCATTATTAGCCGCCGCGATGCCGGTGAGCGAAAACAAGCCTGCCCCGATAATGACCCCGATGCCCAGCGCAATGAGGCTCACGCCGTTGAGTGTGCGCTTGAGGGTACCCGCGCCCGACTCGGACGCTTCCTGCCGCAGCAGGCCCAATGATTTTTTCAGCATAAAACGACACAACGCGAGCCTGGCGGCCCCCGTCAAAACGACCCGCTCCGCCGATGCGCATTCGCGCCCGGCTAGCCCTGGTCAACCCTCTAAAAGATAAAAAATGATGTAATCGCCGGACGGCGACTCACGCTAGGCTCCCCAACAACAGCGCACCACGCGGTGGCTGGCCCGCGCCGCAGCGCCGGAAACAGAGAAAGCAAACGAAGCAGAAAAAGCAGCACGCACCACGGGCTTTTATATGGCCGCCATAGTTTAGCGGCCGGTCGGTTGGCACCGTTCCAGCGAGTGGCTGGGGGTTGCCGGCGCGTCGCAGAGCCTATCTCTCAGCGCCTCTTTATAAAAACAAGCTGGGCTGGCGGGCCTGCTCGACTGAGGCAAAGATACGGCCGGATGTTGGTTTGGTGAGCCTAGCCTGGCAGCCCGCCCCGCTCCCAAGCTGCCAGCTCGGCCGCCAGGTTGCGGCGGGCGGGGCCGTCCAGCTCATCGCGTAGCGCAGGGGTGTGGAAGAGTACCGGCGCATCGAGCAGCCTAGCCAGCACCTGACGGCGGCCGGGGCGGTAGAGCAGTTCGGGCACTTGCTGGTACTCGCGGCGCACCTGGCGGGCGTAGTCCCAGTATGCGGCCTCGGGTGCGCCCAGGATGCTGAGGTCGGCATCCAAGAATAAGAGCAGGTCAGCGTCGTGGGGCGGCTGGGGCTGAGTATGGTCCTGGGTGCGGCGAATGAGGTCGACCACGCGCTCGCGCCGGGCTGGTTCGAGGGTAGTTTCGGCCAGGAAGGCCAGAGCCCAGTCGGCGCTTCGGGCTTCGTTGTCGTGCCGCAGGGCCTCGTACACAGCATCGTGAAACCAGATAGCCAGGTCCACCACCGCCGCATCTTGCCGGGCGAAAGCCGCCACCCTAGCCAGCAGGTTTTCGATATGCGCTAGGCTATGATAGTGCCGCTCGGGCGCCTCGTAAGCTGCGGCAAGGCGCTGAAGCTCCGCTTCACGGCGCTGGGCATCGGGCAGTAGCTGGGCCGTGAGGGCGTGCCAGCGGGCGGCAAGGGCGGTAGTCATGGGCAGCGATAGGAAAAGCAGGCGGCCAAGTTAGGTACTGCCGCACGCTAGCCCCGGTGAGGGCTAGTGCACGTGCACATCGGCCGGCGGCAGGCCCGGCCCGCTTAGGCGCAGCGAGTCGAGGCCGTAGTAAGCGGCGGCTGATTGGTTGTAGCGGGCGCTGGCCCGCTCGCTCAGCGGCTCGCCCAGAATGAGCACGTACTGCGGCGTGATGCCGACGAGCGGCGGCACGGCCACCTCACGCTGCCCGGATGGTGGCCTCGCGCGCGGCCAGCTGGTGCTGCCAGGCAGGCCCGTTGCCGAGCCACTCGCGCCAGGCGGCGCGCTCGGGGCCGCCGAGGGCCAGCAGCAGGGCTAGCCCCAGCCCGACAACCCAGCGGCGCCGGGCCAGCCAAAACCGGATGAGGGGGCTAGCGGAGGGCATAAATTCGCTCAATTATCTCCACCACTTTAAGTCCTTCCAGGGCGGTGGCGGTGGCCGTGCCGCGCTGCTGCACCGTGGCTACCACGTTGTCAAGCAGCTGGGCATGGTTGGCGGCCGAGCCCTGGTAGGGCCCGTAGCTGTTGGCGGGGCTAGTGGGTGGCAGGTTGGGCATTTCGTAGTCCTGCAGGTGGCAGTATTCAACCTTATCGAGATACTGGCCACCGATACGCAAAGAGCCGCGCGCGGCCACCACGGTCAGCGAACTTTCGAGGTTGCAGTCCCACACGGCGGTGCTGTAGCTGAGCGTGCCGCTGCCGCCGCGCACCAGGTCGAAGGCAACGAGGCCACTATCCTCAAACTCGGTGAGGCCCGCGTGATTGAAATCACGAAACCGGGCCGCGATATTCGTAATGTCGCCAAAGACCCAGTACAACAAATCGACGAAGTGGCTGAACTGCGTGAAGAGCGGGCCGCCATCGAGGGCCCGTGTGCCGCGCCAGCCGTCGGGCTGGTAGTAGCGCGCATCGCGGTTCCAGAAGCAAGTGAGCTGTACCAGAAACACCTCCCCTAGCCGGCCTTCGTCGTAAAGCTGCTTGAGCCAGGCGGCCGGCGGCGAGTAGCGGTTTTGCATCACGCCAAAGGCTAGCCGGCCGGTTTGGCGGGCCATCTGCACGATGCGCACAGCATCGGCCGTATGCAGGGCAACGGGCTTTTCAACAACCACGTGCAAGCCCGCGCGCAAGCCCGCCACGGCCTGCGGGGCGTGCAGGCCGTTGGGGGTGGCCACCGTGAGCACGTCGGCAGCAGGGCCACTTTGCAGGTATTCTTCCAAGGAAAGGAAAAACGGCACGCCTGGAAACTCGGCCGCCAGGCCGGCCCGCAATTCTTCGCGCACGTCGACAAGCGCTACCAGGCTAGCCCCGGCGTGGCGCGCCACTAGCGCCGCGTGCCGCCGGCCAATGTGGCCTACGCCACAAATGGCAAAGCGGATAAGCTCAGGTTGAGTAGACAAAGGCCGTAATTAAACCGCGAAGAAAGCGCATATGTGAGCAATAATGAACTCCTGTTGCCCTCCCGTCAGCCCTGGGTGCACCGGCAGCGACAGCACCTGCCCGCACAGCCGCTCGGCCACCGGAAACTGCCCTAGCGGGTATCCCAAATATGCATACGCCGGCTGCTGGTGCACCGGCAACGGATAGTAAATAGCACTCGGAATACCGTGCGCTTTGAGGTGCTGCTGCAATGCATCGCGCCGGCCCTCGCCCTCAACCTTAATAGTGTACTGATGAAACACGTGGCTGCTGCGCGCATCGCGGGCCGGCAGGTGCAGGCCAGGCACGCTAGCCAGCGCGGCGTCGTAGCGGGCGGCTAGGGCCTGGCGAGCGGATTGGGCGGCCGGCAGGTGGCGCAGCTTCACGCGTAGCAGGGCGGCTTGCAGGGTATCGAGGCGTGAGTTGAGGCCGATGCGCTGGTGCAGGTATTTCTGGCGCTGGCCGTGGTTGGCGAGCTGACGCAGCAAGTCGGCGCGGGCTGCGGTGCGAGTGAAGAGCGCGCCGCCATCGCCAAGGCAGCCCAGGTTTTTGCTGGGGAAAAACGAGGTGGTGCCCACCTCTCCTACCGTGCCGGCAAAGGCCGTTTCGCCGCTGGCGAAGGCAAAAGTGGCCCCTAGCGCCTGGGCATTGTCTTCAATAAGCGCTACCCCAGCCAGCTGGCAAATCTTTGTCAACTCCTCCATATCAGCACATTGCCCAAATAAGTGGACCGCCACCACGGCCCCGGTACGGGGCGTGAGCGCCGCCCGCACGGCCGCCGGGTCGACGTTGAAGGTATCTGGTAACACCTCAACGAGTACGGGCCGTAAACCCAACAGCGCAGCAGCCTCCAGGGTGGCCACGTAGGTGAAGGCTGGCACAATAACCTCGGTGCCGCGCGGCAGCCCCAGACTCAGCAAGGCTAGCGTGAGGGCGTCGGTACCATTGGCACAGGGCACCACGTTCGCGCCGCCCAGGTGCGCGCCCAGCTCGGCGGCAAACTCGTCCACATCCGGCCCCTGGATGAACGCCGCCTCCTGCACGGTGGCGCGCCAGGCGGCATCCAGCTCGGCTTGGTAGGGCGCGTGCTCAGCAGCGAGGTCGAGCAGCTGAATGGGAGGCAATGCAGGCAAGGGCAACGGGCAAAAACAGCGAGCGCCAAAGATACTGGCTGCCAAGCCACGCCTATGGCTCCTCTTGCAACAGCCACAGCAGCTTCAAGGCATCGAGGGCCCACAGGCTGGGGCGGGCCGAGAGCAGGTTTTGACGCAGCGTGGGGGCTAGCGCGGCCAGGGCTACGCGCGTGGCCCCGGCCAACCCCAGCAGGCGCAAGCGCCGCGCCGCACGGGCCAGCCGGCTATCGGCCCCTAGCCCATCGGCCCGCAGCACCCGGGCCAGGTTGCGCACCGCTTGCTGGCTCTTTTCGAGGAAGATAGCGGCTGGCTCCAGCCCATCGTGCAGCACTGGGTTATCGAGATGCCGCACCTCGACACCCGCCCGCGCCAGCTCCAGCCCGAAGCGGGTATCTTCGTGTCCGTAGCCGCTAAGATGCTCATCCAAGGGAAAATAGCGCAACAACCCTTCCCACAGCAGCGCATTGTTGATGCTAAGCTGGCCGCCGGGGTCGTGCTGCCGCACGGTGGCGGGGCGCATTTCGCGGGCGCGGCCGTAGTGCCAGCGCAGGCGCAGGGCCGGGTCGGTGGGCGGCGTGGCCTCGTAAGTGGTGCCGCCGATAAAGAGACTTGCCGGGGGCTTCGCGGCCACGGCCTGGGCGTAGCGGGCCAGAAACTGCTCGTCGGGCAGCCGGCTATCATTATCCAGCAAGAGCAGCCACGCATAGCTAGCCCGGGCCGCCAGCTGGTTGCGAATGGCTGCCCGGCCCACGTTGGCCGGTAGTTCCTCGTAGCGCACGCCCGGCAGGCTGGCCAGTGCCCGGTTTTTCAGCCGATATGCTGCTGCGGACCCATCATCGAGCAGGATGATTTCGGCCGGTCCCGGCCAGTCGGCGGCCTGCGCGCGTAGCGAATGCACCAGCACCGCTACGTCGCGGTTGAAAACCGGAATCAGAATCGACAGGCCCGCGTGCATATACCTAGCCCGGCGCGCTAGGCCCGGGCCGAGTCCAACAGCTGCCCCTCTTTGCAGGTGAGCACGCGGTGCGGGTACTTTTCGAGCAGCTGAAAATTGTGCGTGGCCATGAGAATGGCTGTGCCCGCGTGGTTGATTTCGCGAAACAGCTCCATGATGCCGTCGGCCACTTCGGGGTCGAGGTTGCCGGTGGGCTCGTCGGCGAGCAACAGCACGGGCTCATTGAGCAACGCCCGGGCTATCACCACGCGCTGCTGCTCGCCGCCCGAGAGGCGGTGCGGCATGCGGCCTGCCACGCCGCTCAGGCCTACTTGCGTCAGTACCTCCTGCACGCGCTGCTGCTTGCGGGCCTTGCCGCGCCAGCCGGTGGCATTGAGCACAAACAGCAGGTTTTCGCCCACCGAGCGGTCGCTCAGAAGCTGAAAGTCCTGAAACACAATGCCTAGCCGGCGCCGCAGGTAGGGCACCTTGCTGGCCGGCAGGCTAACCAAGTCGAAGCCCGCCACGGTGCCCGAGCCCACCAGCAGCGGCAGGTCGGCATACAGGGTTTTGAGCAACGACGACTTGCCCGCGCCGGTGCGCCCTACCAGGTAGGAGAACTCACTCTTTTCCAGCGCGAAAGACACGTTTTCGAGTACTGCCCGGCCTTCCTGGGTGATGGTGGCGCCGCGCAGCTCAGCAATTGGCTCGGACATAGTTAATGACGAATGACTAATTGCTAATGACCAATAATTAACGACCAGTAAGCAGTCATTACAACTCCAGCTTGCGCAGCTTGCCAAATTCCAGCTCCGCAATGACGGCGGCCAGCGGTATTTCCTGGCCTTCCAGCCCGTAGCGGTGCAGGTCTTTAAGCGGACGGTCGGCCCGGAAATAGGCAATCAGCACGAAATTCTCGTCGCGCAGCTGGATGTAATCCGGAATCTTGGCCTTGCCTTTTACTTTGATGATGTACACTTGGAGAGCGTTAGAAGTTAAAAGTTATGAGTTATGAGTTGGCAGTTACGAGCAGTGATGCAGTGGTGCATCAACTCATAACTCATAACTTTTAACTCCTAACTAAATCAAGCATTTACCTTCTTGTGGTCGGCCAGAAACGTGGCTAGGCCCTTGTCGGTGAGCGGGTGGTTGAGCAGGCCGGTGATGACGTTGAGCGGGCAGGTAACGACGTCGGCGCCCAGCTCGGCGCACTGAATGAGGTGCGGCACGTGGCGCACGCTGGCGGCCAGCACTTCGGTGGCGTAGCCGTAGTTGGCAAAAATTTCGATAATCTGGGCAATCAGCCCCAGACCGTCGGCGCCGATGTCGTCGAGGCGACCCACAAAGGGCGATACGTAGGTGGCGCCCGCCTTAGCGGCCAGCAGCGCCTGCCCTGCCGAGAAGATGAGCGTGCAGTTGGTGCGGATACCCTTGTCGCTGAAATACTTGATGGCTTTCACGCCCTCCTTAATCATGGGCACTTTCACCACGATATTGGGGTGCAGGTCGGCTAGGGCCTCGCCCTCGCGGATGATGCCGTCGAAGTCGGTGGCAATTACCTCGGCCGATACGTCGCCGTCCACGATGTCGCAGATAGCGCGGTAGTGAGCCATTACGGCATCGGTGCCCCGGATGCCTTCTTTGGCCATCAGTGAGGGGTTGGTAGTTACGCCATCGAGCACGCCGAGGTCTACGGCTTCCTGAATTTCGGCCAGGTTGGCCGTATCAATGAAAAACTTCATGTAGTTAGCTGTTAGCTAACAGCTGCTAGCCGTTAGCTATTAATTTTTATTCTCTGCTTTGAAAGCTAGCAGCTATTAGCTGACGGCTACTAAAAAAGCCGGCCCAAAGCTACGCGCTACCTGCCTAAAGTCGGCAGACGAACGCGGCTCGGGGCCGGCTGAAAAAGACAAAAAAAAGCGAGCCAAAATCGCACCGCTCAACCACCTACCCTTGCTGCCTTCCGGCCCTGGGGGAGTTCAGTAGGAGCTGGTCGTTCTGACTCGCCGGTGCAAAGGTACGCAGGCAGCGCACAGATTAAAGCATTACGTTAAAATTTCCGGCTTTTTGCGCCGCAGCGGATGCTAACGTGCAGACTATCCGAGGCAATAAAGTATAAATACCAGGTGGGCTTCTGCAGCCTATTGGCCAGGATAATACTGCGGGGCTTCGGGCTAGCCCTTAACTTTGTGCCCCATGCAGCAAATCCTGATTCTAGATTTCGGTTCGCAGTACACGCAGCTCATTGCCCGGCGCATTCGTGAGTTGCACGTTTTTTGCGAAATTCACCCCTACACCCACGCCCCCCAGCTGGCCGAGCGCATTAGTGCCGGCGACCTGCGGGGCGTCATTCTTTCGGGCTCGCCCTGCTCGGTGCGCGATGCCGACTCGCCCAACCCCGACCTGAGCGGGATTTTGGGCAAGGTACCAGTGCTGGGCATTTGCTACGGCGCGCAGTTGCTGGCCCAGCAGGGCGGCGGCGAAGTGCTGCCGGCCACCATCCGCGAATACGGCCGGGCGCGGCTGAGCAAGCTCGACGAGACGTCGCCCCTGCTTACCGGCCTGCACCTCGATACGCAGGTGTGGATGTCGCACGGCGATACCATTAAGACGCTGCCGGCTGAGTACAACATCATCGCCAGCACGCCCGAGGTGGCGGTGGCGGCCTATAAGTTGCCCAGCCAGGATACCTACGGCATCCAGTTTCACCCCGAGGTGACGCACTCGACGGAGGGCAAACAACTGCTCGAAAACTTCGTGGTCAACATCTGCGGCTGCGACCAGAGCTGGACGCCCGAGCACTTCGTCGACTCGATGGTGGCGGCGCTGCAAAACACCGTTGGCCCCGACGACCAGGTAATTCTGGGCCTCTCGGGCGGCGTGGATAGCTCGGTGGCGGCGCTGCTGCTGCACCGCGCCATCGGCCCGCGCCTACACGGCATTTTCGTCGACAATGGCCTGTTGCGGCAGGATGAGTTTGCCTCGGTGCTGAAGGCCTACGAGGGCCTGGGCCTGAACGTGACCGGCGTGCGCGCCGCGCCCGAGTTCTACAGTGCCCTAGCGGGCCTCTCCGACCCCGAGCAGAAGCGTAAGGCCATTGGCCGCACGTTTATTGAAGTATTCGACCGCGAGGCGCAGAAGGTGGAAGGCGCCCGCTGGCTAGCCCAGGGCACCATTTACCCCGACGTGATTGAGTCGGTATCGGTGCACGGCGGGCCGGCCGTGACTATCAAGAGCCACCACAACGTGGGCGGCCTACCCGAGAAGATGAACCTCAAAATCGTGGAGCCGCTACGCATGCTCTTCAAAGATGAGGTGCGCGAAGTAGGCGCCACACTAGGCCTGCCCGGCGAGATTCTCAACCGCCACCCCTTCCCTGGCCCCGGCCTGGGCATCCGCATCCTGGGCGACATCACGCCCGAGAAAGTGGACCTGCTGCAGCGCGCCGACGGCGTATTCATCAATCTTCTGAAAGAGCGCGGCCTCTACGAACAAGTATGGCAGGCCGGCGCCATGCTGCTGCCCGTGCAGAGCGTGGGCGTGATGGGCGACGAGCGTACCTACGAGCGCGTAGTGGCCCTGCGCGCCGTAACCAGCGTGGATGGCATGACCGCCGACTGGGCTCACCTGCCCTACGATTTTCTGGCCGACGTGAGCAACCGCATCATCAACCAGGTGCGCGGCATCAACCGGGTGGTGTACGATATTTCGAGCAAGCCGCCGGCTACGATTGAGTGGGAGTAATCTGAACCACGGATTCGAGCGGATTTTTCGGATTAGTCGGATTTTGTGAACGCCATTCAATATGGCTTCAATCGTCTGTCATGTTGAGTCTGCGAAGCATCTTATCACGCTGGGACAAGTCGTTCGGCGGTAATAGGATGCTTCGCAGGCTCAGCATGACAGACGTTTTTTATATTTTTTACTTTTTATGCGCTGGCACTGCCTCCAACACCTACCCGATGAAGGCCCCGGCCACGCCGGCGGCTGGCTAGCCGCGCACGGCCATACGCTCACTTTTACGCGGCTTTTTGAGCCTAATCCGGTTTTTCCGGCCCTAGCCGAATTTGACGGGCTGCTGATTTTGGGCGGCGCGATGAGCGTGTATGATGAGGCTGTATTTCCCTGGCTAGCCCCGGAAAAAGCCTTTTTACGGGAGGTACTGCGGGCCGGTAAAATTACCCTGGCCATTTGCCTGGGCGCGCAATTGGTAGCGCAGGCGTTGGGCGGCGAGGTGCGGCCAAATCCGGAACCGGAAATCGGCTTCTGGACGGTGCGCTTTTCGGCCAAAGCCCTGACGCACCCGCTCTTGCGCGGCTGGCCCGATAAAGCGACGGTGCTGCACTGGCACGTCGATACGTTTACGGTGCCGCCGGGTGCTATGCGGGTGGGCATGTCGGCGGGCTGCGCGGCACAGGGCTTTGTGTGGGGCGAGGGGATTATTTGCCTCCAATTTCACCCCGAAATGACGGAGGAAATGGTGGAGAAATTAATGGCTTTTGAAAACCACGAAACAGCTGAGGAAGCCGAATTTATTCAAACTGCCGCGCAAATTCGCAGCAAATTAAAATCGGTGTGGAAAGGT
Source organism: Hymenobacter sp. BT559 (assembly GCF_017571525.1). Lineage (GTDB taxonomy): Bacteria > Bacteroidota > Bacteroidia > Cytophagales > Hymenobacteraceae > Hymenobacter > Hymenobacter ginsengisoli. Next base: position 234,467 of record NZ_JAGETY010000004.1, read on the forward strand.
CGAAAATTAATTGAGCAGTTGTTGGAAAATATGGTGGCGCTGCACGAGCAGGAGACAACTATACTCAATTAAATCGCCTGTCATTGCTTCGCAGGCTCGCAATGACAGGCGATTTTCAGCTTATCCTTAACGTGTATTTATTGGTCAACACCTAATTAAAAGCCTTTCGGCAACTCGATACCTTTAATTGTTTTATACAAACTCAGCGCGTGCTGGTCGGTCATGCCGGCCACGTAGTCGGTGAGCAGCAGAATTTGCTCGTAAGCTGAGGCGCCGGCCTGGTGGCCGATGGCGCGGTACTGGGCGGGCAGCAGGTCGAGCAGCTTGCGCGAGCGGTGGTTGTTTTTAGAATCGAAAATGGCGCACAGAAAGGCGTCGAGCAGACCGCCGAGCACCTCGAATCCTGCCGCTTCGATTTCGAGTACCGGGCGCGAGCGGTAGAGTTTATCAATGCTCAACTGCTGAATTTCCTGGAGAAACTCGTAGCCGCTCAATTCTTTTACTAAAGAGGCATCGTAGGTGCCGGCCAGGATGGCGGGCACATGCTGGGCAAAGCGAGTGGCAGTTTCATCTACAAGCTGGCCGATGAGCGTGGCGCGCAGGTAGCCTAGCTCTTCCTGCCAGTCGCGCCAGTGCAGGCCGCTGCTGCCGGCGCCTTTGGGGCGGGCGTTGGGCGCGGCGGCGCGCAGGTTGCGCATGAGCTGCAAGCCGCGCTCATGGTCGATGAGGCCCAGCTTGAGGCCATCCTCAAAGTCGATGATACGGTAGCAAATGTCATCGGCGGCCTCGACCAGGAAGGCTAGCGGGTGGCGGTGGTAGAAGCCGGCCGGACCATCTTTGGGCAGCAGGCCCAGCTCTTCGGCCACCAGCTTGAAGCGGGCGTTTTCGGCCTGAAAGTGGCCGTATTTTTTCTCGCTAGCCCCGTTTTTCTTCTTTTCAGCGGCGATAACCGACGGGCGCGGGTATTTGGTAAACGCGCCCAGCGTGGCGTAGGTGAGCCCTAGCCCGGCCGAACCGCTGCTGAGCGCCGGGTAGGTGTGGGTGAGAATGCGGAAGCCCGCCGCGTTGCCCTCGAAGTGCTGCAAATTGGCCTGCTGGGCGGCGCTGAGGCCGGTGATGAAGCGCTCGGCGGCGCGGCTGGCAAAATAGGCCGAGATGGCATCCTCGCCGGAGTGGCCGAAGGGCGGGTTGCCGATGTCGTGGGCCAGGCAGGCAGCGGCCACGATGTCGCCGCAATCCTGGGCGAAGTCGGGTAGCTCTTTTTCAATGTCCGGGTCGTTTTCGAGCACGCGGCGGGCCGAAAGGCGGCCTAGCGAGCGGCCCACACAGGCAGTTTCGAGCGAGTGCGTGAGGCGGGTATGCACGAAGTCGGTTTCGGGCAGCGGCATCACCTGGGTTTTGCGCTGCAAGCGCCGGAAGGCCGACGAAAACACCACGCGGTCGTAGTCGGCCAGGTAGGGCGAGCGGCCGGGCATAGGCACCTCGGCAGGGCGGTCGGGGTAGCGGCGAGTAGAAAGCAGGCGAAACCAGGACATTTTTTCAGTGGGCAGTGAGCAGGAAGCCATAAACCCGCCTGTCATTGCGAGCTTGCGAAGCAATCTTTCCTTTCCGCCAGGGGTACTAATCTCGATGAAGAGGACGACAAGGAGGGATTGCTTCGCAAGCTCGCAATGACAGGCGGGTTTACCACGCTACCCTTCCTTATGAAACACCACTTACCCCTACTCTTCGCGCTCCTCAAGTTCATCTCTAGCCTGGCGCTGGCCGGCTACGGCACCTACGAGCTGCACCGCGATGAATACCTCTACCTCGACTACGGCCACCATCTGGCCTGGGGCTACATCGAAGTGCCACCCCTCACAGCCCTGCAAAGCTGGGTGACGCTGGCGCTGGGCGGCGGCTTTTTTTGGGTGAAATTCTGGCCGCTGCTCTGGGGGGCGCTCACGATATACGTGGTGGTACGGCTGGCCCAGCGGCTGGGCGGCGGGCCGTTGGCGCAGGCGCTGGCCGGCGTGTGCTACCTCACCACGGCCTACGGCCGGGTCAACCTGCTTTTCCAACCCAATGCGTTTGAAGTATTTAGCTTCACGCTAGGCCTCTACCTGCTGGTGCGGCACGCGCAGCCCGATGGCCAGCCGCGCCACCTCTACTGGCTAGGGCTGGTGCTGGGCCTGGGCATTTTGAATAAATACACCACGTTCTTTTTTGGGGCGGCCGTGCTGGTGGCGCTGCTACTCACGGCGCCGCGCACGTTTGGGCGGCGGCCCATTTGGCTAGCGGCGGGCCTGGCGCTGCTGGTAGCCGCGCCCACGCTGCTATGGCAGGTGGCGCACGGGCTGCCGTTTCGCCACCACATGGCGCTGTTGCACGAGCGGCAATTGGTGCACGTATCGGCCGGCGAGTTTTGGAAAGAGCAGGTACTGCTGTGCTTTTCGGCGGTGCTGGTGTGGCTGCCGGGGCTGTGGGCGGCGCTGCGGGGCCGGCCGGCCCCGGCGACTAGGGTGGTAGGCGCGGTGTACGTGGTGGGGATGCTCATTCTCAGTGTTTTGCACGGCAAAGGCTACTATGGCCTGGGCTATTACCCGGCGCTGTTTGCGGTGGGCGCGGTATGGTGGCAGGCGCAGCTGGCGCAGCGGCCGCGCCTGCGGGTAGCGCTGCTCGGGCTGCCGCTGCTGGTGTGGGCGCCCATCGTGCGCGATATTTTTCCGATACTCTCACCGCCCGCGATGGTGCGCCTGGGCCAGCGGCCGCTGCACCAGAAGCTAGGCCTCAACCGCTGGGAAGACGGCGAAATCCATCCGCTACCGCAGGACTTTGCCGATATGCTGGGCTGGCAGGAGCTGGCCGATAAAGCCTGGCTGGCCTACCAGGCGCTGCCCGATTCGACCCGGGCCAGCACCCTCATTAAGTGCGACAACTACGGCCAGGCCGGCGCCATCAATTATTACAACCGCCACCGCCCGCTGCCCGCTGCTACGAGCTTCAATGGTAGCTATTTATACTGGTTCCCGCAGTGGCCGGCGCGGCCCTACCGGCATCTGCTGCTCGTGGGCGAAGGCCACCCCGGGGAGCTGGCGCCCTACTTCCAGCACTTCGAAAAGGTGGGCGAAATCACCAATTCCTACGCGATGGAGCAGGGCACTACCATTTATCTGGGCACTGGCCCTAGCCCGGCGCTGCTGGCCCGCGCTGCCGCCGAGCACCGCGCCGAGCTGGCCGCCTGGGAGGGCAATCTGCAGCATTAGCACATAGTTAAATTTTACAAGAATCATTTTTAGAACGCCCTGCTCAGCTGGCGTACTTTTAAATTTCTAAACACGCGCTTAGCCTCCCTGGGCGCTGGCCGACTCCTACAACCACTACTTTCCTGGCGCACGCCAACTACCGGGCGCGCCACCGCTTGCCCTGGCCAGCAACTGAAGACTGATTTAGTGCTCGTCGGCATCGGGCTGGCGTGGGGAGCCTAGCAGGCGCACGGTGGCGTAGGCAATCAGCAAAAACGCCCAAAATACCACCGTGACGCCCCAGGCCTGCCAGTTGTGGAAAGGGTGTAGAATGCGCTGCACGATGTCGTAGAAGAGCTTGAATGGGTCGTTGAGAATATCCCAGGAATTGTAGCGCAGGTAACGGCCCAGGTACACCCCGAAGGCACTCAGGCCCAGCGCCACCGCCACAAACAGCCACCCTAACCAGAAGCCCAGGCGCCGGCGCACCAGCGCGTGCATGTCGAGCAGCGAGGCGAAGGCTAGCATCAGCCCGTTCCAGGCGCACGACATGATGAGCGCCAGGTCGTACCAGTAAGGCACCCGCGCATGCGGCACCAGGTGAAATAAGTCAGTAACGAGATAAGGCGCATTCGGGAAAAACAGCAGCCACACCGCCCCTACCGGCAGGAGCAGCCGCGCCTGTGGCGGCCGGGCGGCCAGGCTCAGCGCCGCGCTCAGGCCAAACGGGATGGCGGCCAGAAAGAGATTCCAGAGCAGAAACACGAACAGCGGCCGCCCCGTGATGAGCACGCGGGCCGCAATGAGCACAAAGCTTAGGGCCAGCGACAACCCAAGCACGAAGAACAGCGGCAGGCGGCGGCGCAGGGTGGGCAGCGACAAGGGCATGGCGAGCGACATTGGCGGGGAAAGGCAGGGGAAAGGTCCGCCCCAAGGCCTACTAAGGTAGGCAAAGCCCGCAAACGGGTTGCTTTTCGGCCCCTCCCCGGCCGGGCGTACCTTTGCGGGCGCCAACCCTGGCTTTCTTTCCCCGCATGACTAACTCGTACCGCGCCGCCACCCACCAACCGTGGCGGCTGCTTGTGCTACCCCTGCTGCTGCTGAGCCTGCTAGCCAGCGCCCAGGGCCAGCTTACCCGCTACCGCGCCGGCAAAGCCCAGCTCGACCAGGGCCACTTTGCCGTGGCTATGCAAGAGCTGGAGCCCCTGGCTCAGCCCATCAACCACTTTGCCCAGGCCCCCGACGCGGGCTACCTCTACGCCGTGGCCGCCACCCGGCTGGGGCAGTGGGCCGAGGCCGAGCAGATGCTCAATCTCATTCGTAACCAATACCCTACCTATGCCAGCATGGGCGAGGTGCTGTATTTGCAGGGCCAGGTGTCGTTTGAGCAGGGCGACTACGACACAGCGCTGCGCACCTTGGGCCAATTGCCGGCCGAGCAGTACGCCGCCCCGCGCGAGGCCATGCAAGCCAACTACCTGGCCAAGCTGAAGGACCACGCCACCTGGCAGCGTCTCCAAAAGCGCTACCCCCAGAGCAAGCTCATCGGCCGGCTGTATGCTGATTATCTGCTGAGTACTGGCACACTTACCGACGCCGACCGCCAGCAGCTCGACGCGCTCGTGGCGCAGTTTAAGCTCGACCGCAGCCGCTACGCCGCCGCGCTAGCCCCGGCTGCCGCGCCCGTGGCTCCCAAAGCCCTACCGCGCAAGGGCACCTACAACGTAGGCGTGCTGCTGCCCTTTGAGCTGCAAGACAATAGCTGGCAAACCCAGCGCAGGAATCAGTTTGTAACCGACCTCTACGCGGGCTTGCGCTTGGCCCAGGACTCGCTGCAGCGCGCCGGCCACCCGGTGCAGCTTTTTGCCTACGACACCGGCGCCGACACCCTCACGCTCAAGAGCGTGCTCGCCCTGCCCGAGCTGGCCGGCATGGATATGCTCATCGGGCCGGTGTATAAGTCGGGGGCCAAGCTGCTGGCCCGCTACGCCCGCGAGCACCAGATTGTGTGCATCAACCCGCTCTCGCAGGATGGCAGCTTGGTGCAGGACAATGCCTACCACTACCTCTATTCACCCAGCGCGGCCACCCAAGGGCGCGTGGCGGCGCAGTTTGCGGCCGTGTCGTTTGGCACCGGCCGGCCTGCCGTGCTGCTGCACGAAGACAGCAAGGATGAGAATGACTTTGCCACCGCCTACCAGGCGGCCTACGAAGCAGCAGGCGGCCACATCACGGCCAGCCATGCCTTTCGGCCCGAAGACCCGGCCAGCCTGGGCGCCGCCTTTTTGCCGGCCGAGCTCACCGGCGCCAGCCACGTGGTAGTAGCTTCCGATGCCCGCAAGGTGGGCCCGGCGGCTTTTCTGGCCCTGGGCACGGTGCCCGCTGCCAGCCGCCCGGCGCTGCTAGTGCCCGGCACCTGGCTCGATAACCCCAGCCTGGGCGTGGGCCAGCTCGGTAGTGCGGGCGTGTACTACTATCATCCCAAATACTTTGACAAAAATGGCCTGGGCTACCGGCGCTTCCGCCAGCTCTACCTGGCCAAGCAAAACCTGCCGCCCTCGGTGTTTGCCAGTCAGGGCTTCGAGCTGCTGCTGTTTTTTGGCAATGCGCTCGCGCAATACGGCCCGGCCTTCCAGGGGGGCCTAGCCAGCGCGCCGCCCCAGCCAGGCGCCATCTTCGAGGGCCTCTCCTACCCTAGCGGCGCCCACGACAGCCAAACCGTGCCGCTGCTCAAGCTCAGCAACCTGGAGCCGCAATTGCTACGGTAGGTGCTTTGACGCCCAAAACTTGTCATTGCGAGCCTGCGAAGCAATCTTTCCTTAACTGTTGGAATAGTACCCCTAGCGACAAGGAAAGATTGCTTCGCAGGCTCGCAATGACAGACGATTTCGAAAATATAAAGTATTAACAAACAGATTTTAATGACTTCTTCCGAATCTCTTTTTGCCCGCGCCCAGGAGCTTATTCCGGGCGGAGTCAACTCGCCGGTGCGGGCCTTCCGCTCGGTGGGCGGCGCGCCCGTGTTTATGCAGTCGGCCCAAGGCGCCTGGCTTACCGATGTCGATGGCAATACCTACGTTGACTTCATCAACTCGTGGGGCCCGATGATACTCGGCCACGCCTTCCCGCCGGTGCAGGAGGCCCTGGCCCAAGCATTGCCCAACTCGTTTTCCTTCGGTGCGCCTACCCGGCGCGAGGTCGAGATGGCCGAGCTGCTCATTGAAATGGTGCCCAGCCTGGAAAAAGTGCGCCTGGTAAACTCGGGCACCGAGGCCACTATGTCGGCCATCCGGGTGGCGCGCGGCTACACCGGCCGCCCGAAAATCCTCAAGTTTGAGGGCTGCTACCACGGCCACGGCGACTCCTTTCTGATTGCCGCCGGCTCGGGCGCGCTCACGCTAGGGGCCCCCGACTCGCCCGGCGTGACCCAGGGCGTAGCTCAGGATACGCTCACCGTACCCTACAACGACCTGGCGGCCGTACGGGCCGCCATCGACGCCAACCCCGAGCAGCTGGCCGCCATCATCATCGAGCCGGTAGTCGGCAATATGGGCCTCGTGGAGCCGGCCCACGGCTTCCTGGCCGGCCTGCGGGCGCTGTGCACGCAGCATGGCATTGTGCTGATTTTCGACGAGGTAATGACGGGTTTCCGCCTCGCCGCTGGTGGCGCGCAGGAGCGCTTCGGCGTGACGCCCGACCTCACCACCCTCGGCAAAATTATTGGCGGCGGCCTGCCCGTGGGCGCCTACGGCGGCCGCGCCGACATTATGAACCAGGTGGCGCCGGCCGGCAAAGTGTACCAGGCCGGCACACTCTCGGGCAACCCCCTGGCCACCGCCGCGGGGCTAGCCCAGCTGCGCTACCTGCACGAGCACCCCGAGGTGTACCAGCAGCTCGAAACCACCAGCACGCGCTTGGCTGACGGCACGCGCCAGATTGCCAAGGAGCTAGGCCTGAACTACACCGTCAATCAGGTGGGCTCGATGTTCAGCCTGTTCTTCACCTCCGAGCCGGTAACGAACCTGGAAGACGCCAAGAAAGCTGATTTGCCGGCTTTCGGGCGCTACTTCCACGCTATGCTGCAGCGCGGCATCTACCTGGCGCCGTCGCAGTTTGAGGCCCTGTTTATTTCGACCGCCATCACCGACGAGCTGGTGGAGAAGTACCTCACGGCCTGCCGCGAGTCGCTTATCGAGGCGCACGGCCTTTCGGCGTAATTTTGCTCGCAAGGTCTCGCAAAGTAAAAAGAGGTTTCGCAAGGTGCGGGATTGAATGCTTTTGTTGGCAATTCGCCCCAGGCCCTTGCGAAACCTCTTTTTACCTTGCGAGACCTTGCGCTCCTATTTCAATCTGCCTATGCGCCGTTTGCTCAGCCTGTTTCTGCTGCTTTTTTCGCTGGCCAGCTATGCCCAACCACAGGCTGGCGGCAGCCAGACGCCCGCCGCAGCCAATAAGCAGCTCTTCGACCGCACCATCGACGAGCTGAACTTCCGCACCTTCGAAACGGTGTACGACAAGCATTTTACGCGGCAGAAGTACCCTAGCAACTTGCGCACCGCCGCCGCCCGCCGGCAGTTCACCAACTTTGAAAACAACGCCGAGCTGCAAAAGCTCTTTCTGAATTACAACGGCGTGGCTGAGCGCTATAAGGCGCGCTTCGGCACCGGCCCGCTCACGCTGGCCGAGTTCGAGAAGCAGCTCAACGGCGTGCTGCGCGACCGCAACTTTGAGTTCTTCATTCGGGGCCTGCCGCACGATGAGAAGTCGGCGCTCGTCCGCACCGAGCAGCGCACCATCAAGCAGGCCCTAGCGCAGTTCAACGCCAGCGGCGCCCCGGCCGCCAAGCCCGCCCCCGAGCCCGAAGAGCCCCTGGCGGCCGCCGCGCCCCTCACCACCAACGGCCCCGCCCCCGGCGATGCCGAGCCCACCGCTGCCCCCGCACCCGAGCCCGAAGTGGGGCCGGCCACCCACTCTGCCCTTAGCGAGGCTGAGCCGGCTAGCGTCGGCCCCGGCTGGGTAGGCTACTTTACGCTGCTGCTGAGCCTGGGCTCGTTTGGCCTGCTGCTCTACACCGTGGCCAGCCTGCTGCCCGAGCTGCGTCGCCTGCGCCGCCGCGTGCGCGACCTCGAAGCCGAGCAGGCCTACTACGCCGCCCCCGAAGGCGACGAAGCGGCCGACGAGCCCGCCCCGCCCGCCGAGCGCGGCCCTGGTTTTTTCAGCCGCTTCCGCCCCCAGGCCACCGGCGAGCTGCCCGCCGACAGCTACGACGACCAAGACGACGAGCTTACCTGATTGTTGATTGCTGCTAATTGATTATCAGCTTAAAACATTGACAATCAACAAGCAGAAATCAACAAGCAGCAACTAACAATCAACCAAATTTCTGATTTCGTGATTCTGACCGACCAGCAAATTCGCGCCGAAATGGAGCGCGGTACCATCGTGGTGCAGCCCTATGACCCTAGCTGCCTGGGTACCAACTCCTACGACGTGCACCTGGGCCGCTACCTGGCTACCTACGACGACGCGGTGCTCGACGCCCGCCGCCACAATACGATTACCACCTTCGAAATGTCGGCCGAGGAAGGCTACGTGCTCCAGCCCGGCATCCTGTACCTGGGCGTGACGGAAGAATACACCGAAACCCACGCCCACGTGCCCTTCCTAGAAGGCAAGAGCAGCGTGGGTCGGCTCGGCATCGACATTCACGCCACGGCCGGCAAGGGCGACGTGGGCTTCTGCAACCACTGGACGCTCGAAATCAGCGTGTCGATGCCCGTGCGCGTGTACCCGGGCATGCCCATCGGCCAGCTCATTTATTTCGGCCTGCAAGGCGACGTACAAACGTTCTACAACCGCAAGCAGTCGGCCAAGTACAACGAGCGCACCGACCGCCCGGTAGAGAGCATGATGTGGAAAAATCGGTTTTAGCGGGCTAGCGGGCTCCGGCGCGGGCTAACCTGCACGGGGGCTTCTGCGTTAGGAAGGGCTAGCCCCGCGCCGACTAGTGTGGCGCGATAGTTGGCTAGCTTTCTTTCTACCTCACGTTTTGCCCGTCTATGAAATCCGCTTTTGCGCTGCTGCTGCTGGCCGCTACGTTTACGGCACGTGCCCAGCAAGTGGCTCCCGACCAAGGCCCGTCGGCCCCCATTCCGCAGGATAAAACGCAGCCTAGCCCGCGACTCAACCCCGCCGTGAGCGACCGCGCCGAGCACCTGAGCGACCAGATGACCCGCGACCTGCGCCTCAACGGCTACCAGTCGGCCCGGCTGCGCGCCATCAACACCGACAAGATAGGTAAGCTTGAAGCCGCTGAACGCCAGTATGCTAAGAACCCCGAGCAGCTCGATAAGCAGGCGAAGGCCATCTCGCACGAGCGCGACGCCGAGCTGCAAGCCGTGCTCTCGACCGACCAGTATACTGACTACTTCGACGCCCGCAAGCGCTACGCCCAGGCCGACCGCGACTATGCCCACAACGCCTCGGCCTCCATCCTGGTAAACTCGGTGCAAAACCCCGCCCCCGTGCGCGCCAACAACGCCACCATCGTGCCCACCAAAGCTAAGGAAACGCGCCGCGCCGGCGAGCCCTTCGGCCGCACGCTGCGCCAATAAGGGCCCTAGCCGCTGGCATTTCTTTTAAAAAAAGAGCCGCTTCCTTCAGCCTACGAGGCTACAGGAGGCGGCTCTTTTCTTGAATGGTGTAGAGACGCATCCTTGCGTCTCCTCGTTGAACGGTAACCACCCTAGCGGCGCGAGTGAGGAGACGCAAGGATGCGTCTCTACAGCAGCTACTTACTCGACACCTCCAGGCCCCAGTTGCGGCCTTTTTCAACGGCTGGCACACCTTTGTCGAGCCACACGGGGGCGGGCGCGCCCTTCAGGTAATGGTCGAAAAACTGCAGCTCGCGGATGGAGATATCCTTGCGGTTTTCGCGCTTCACGAGGTTGTGGGCTTCGCCGTTGTATTGCAGCAGCCACACCGGCTTGCCCAGGCGACGCAGGTCGGTAAACATCTCAATGCCCTGATACCACGGCACGGCGCCGTCGGCGTCGTTCGACATGATAACCACCGGCGTCTGCACCTTGGGCAGCGAGAACAACGGCGAGTTGCGGATATACAGCTCCGGCTTCTCCCACAGCGTGCCGCCGATGCGGCTCTGGGTGCGCTCGTACTGAAACTGCCGGCTCTGGCCCGATTCCCAGCGAATGCCGCCGTAGGCCGAGGTCATGTTCACGACCGGCGCGCCCGCCCAGGCGGCAGCGTACATGTTGGTTTGGGTGATGAGGTAGGCTACCTGGTAGCCGCCCCAGCTTTGGCCTTGGATACCAATGTGCGCGCCATCGACCCAGGCATTTTTCTTCAATTCTTCCACGCCCGAGTTCACGTATTCCACGGCCGAAGGGCCGGGCTCGCCCACCGTGTAGCTTATGTCGGGCGTGAAGACGAGATAACCATTGCTGGCAAACGTGGTGATATCCAGCCGCGAAGGCGTGGGCGCCGGCGCCTGGTAGCGGTAAATGCCGTCCGACAGCTTTTCGTAGAAATACGCCACCATCGGGTACTTCTTGCTAGGGTCGAAATTCTCGGGCTTGTAGAGCACACCGGTAGCGACGTGGCCCTTGGGCGTGGTCCAGTGCACCAGTTCGGCCGTGAGCCAGTTGTAGTCCTTCTGCTGCGGGTTAATGGCGCTGAGCCGGGTTTCGTGCAGCAAATCGGTGCTCACGTACAGGTCGGCCGACTGGCTCACGCTCGACTTCGTGTAGAGGTAGCGGCGCGCGTGCTTGGCCTGCTCCACGTTCGAGTAGGTCATCGGCGCCATGGCTAGCCGCACCGGCACCTTAGTGCTGGCAACGGGCTTGCGGTAGTAGCCCCAGGTTTTATCTACGTCGTTCTGGGTCAGCAGCAACACCTCTTCGCCGGGCTCAATAAACTTCTGCTTTTCCACCGGCAGGTGGTAGCGGAAGCGCAGCTTTTGCTGGCGGCCCAGACCGTTGGTAAAGTTGGTGGCTAGCCCCGTTTTGGGGTTGATTTTCCAGATATCGTACCGGTCGTAAAGCAGCACGGCCTCGTCGTTCTTGGTCCAGGCGGCCACGCCGTAGGGCTCCGGGTCGGTAGGCGAGTCGTTTTCCTCATCGGCAAAGGACACGCCTGTTTTCTGCGTCAGGTTAACAGTTTGATGGCTAGCTACCGAGTAGGCAAACCACGCCTTGGCCGCGTCGTCGTACCACACGGCGTAGCCGCCATTGGGCGAAATCTGGAATCTACTTTTCAGCGCCTGTGGGTTGATGGCCAGCCGCTTCCCCGTCAGCGTCGATACCAGGTAAGCCTGCTTACGGGTGTTGCCCTCCCACTGCATCGAAATGCGCTTGGCGGTATCGGTCACGGCCAGCACGTACTCGGCGTTGTTATTCTCGGCCAGGTACGAGTCGCGCAGGTATTCGTCTTCGAGTTGGAAGAACTTATTGCCCTGCTTGGGGTAAATGACGGCCAGGTAATTGCGCTGCAAATCCTTCTTCAGCGTCTTCAGCTGCATGGGCTGCAGGTAGTCGTCTTTGTAATTCCAGATGTCGAGCTTGGCATGTTCAAAATCGACCAAGGTCGTATCCTGCGGAATGGGGTCGGGCGCGGTGCCCAAAAACAGCTTCTCGCCATTGTCGCTAAACGTGAGCTTGCCAAACCCGCTCGGCGACCAGCCCGGCTTGAGCACACTAGCGCCAGGAGCCAGCAGCACGCGGGCGCTATCACGCCCAAAGTCGGAATAGTACAGGCTGAACGGCTTTATTAGGGCCTTCTCAGGGTGCTTTTCGGCGGTGAAGGCCAGCTGCTTGCCTGCGTCGTCAAAGGCCAGGTTCTTATACACGCCCTTGCCCCGGCTCAACTGGCGCAACTCACCGCTAGCCAGGTCATACACAAACAACCCTGACTTTAGGGTCTTGCTGCCTTTCGGCGCGGCCACCGCAAACGCCACCTTGTTGCCCGCCTTGCTGAGCTGGTAGTCGGTCACGGCCTCGAAGGTGCGGGGCTGGCCGGTGGCCAGGCTCAGCACGGTCAGCAGGGCGCCTTCCTTTTTGACTTCAAGTAGGCGGTCAGTGATTTTTTTGATGGTATCGACGGGCGCCTTTTTCAACGAGTCTTTCACCGCCGGCTTCACGCCTAAAAAGGCCAGAACCGGCGCCCGCTCGGCCACCTGAAACGACTTGACATCGGCGTACTTCGTGAGCTTGCCCGTGGCCAGGGCATACACGCCGAGCGAATCCTTCGGCATCTGCTCGGGCTTTTTCTTCTTTATGCGGGCTTGCCGCACGTCCTGAAAGCGCGGCTTAATGGCAAACACCGCATACTTCGAATCGGCCGTAAACAGCGCCGAGTCGCCGCGGCTGACCTGGCGCAGGAGCTTGTTATCTGCCGTTTTCAGGTACAGCACGGCGTCGCCTTGCTGCGGCCGCACCTGGTACAACACATACTTGCCATTGTCGCTAATGCGCTGCCGCGCAATGCTTTGCCACTGGTCGTATACCGAGTGGTCGATGGGCTTTTTGGGCGCTTGCTGGGCTAGCACCGGCGCGCTGGCCAGGCCGGCAAGTAAGAGTAAATACTTGTGCATTCGAGCGAAGATGAGCCACCTAGGCTCAGAAGTAGAAACCGAAGTTAAGGTTGAAGGCAGTCAGTTCTAAAGGCGTTGCTAGCCCCGCTCTGGCTGCGCAAATCTGAGAAAAGAAAAAGCCTTTCTACAAAAAGTAGAAAGGCTTTTATAGCAAAAGCAGAAATCGTTTTACTGGTTGGTGGCGCCCTGCTCGTCGATGTAGTCGCTGAGTTCTTTGCAGAGCTTGCGCATCATCTCGGCCATTTTTTTGTCGCCGGTGGCGGTCTGAATGGTTTCGGCCATTGAGCCGATATTATCGACCACGAAATACTTCATGGCATCGGTGGGCATGTCCTTGGTCCAGAGGTCGATTTTCATCGTCGCATCAGCGTTGCGGTCCCAGATGGCTACGTTGATAGCCTTGGCAAACTGAATATCGGGCCCCGCATCGGTGGCCTGCCAGCTGATGGCCTCGGGCACCTTCTGGTCGTCGAGGGCAATGCTGAAACGGATTTCTGATTTTTTCATCGGAGGGTCTTTTATTACAACAATCGTCTGTCATTGCGAGCTTGCGAAGCAATCTTTCCTCATCGTTCGCTTCGTTAGGTTAGTACCCCTAGCGTAAGGAAAGATTGCTTCGCAAGCTCGCAATGACAGACGATTTTATCTGATTATCAGATGCTTACACGTAGTTATTGAGCATCACTGGCATTACCAGCATCAGGATGCTTTCGTTTTCATCGGCCTGGGCGGGCATCAGCAGGCCGGCGCGGTTGGGCGTGCTCAGCTCCAGCGTGATTTCTTCCGAGTCGATGTTGCTCAGCATTTCGAGCAGGAAGCGGGCGTTGAAGCCGATTTCCATGTCCTCGCCGTCGTACTGGCAGGCTAGCGTTTCCTTGGCTTCGTTCGAGAAGTCGAGGTCTTCGGCCGAAATTACCAGTTCCGAGCCCGTGAGGCGCAGGCGCACCTGGTGCGTAGTCTTGTTGGAGTAGATGCTGATGCGGCGCACCGAGTTCAGCAGCTCGGCTCGGTTAATAGTCAGCTTATTGGGGTTGCTGACCGGGATAACGTTCTCGTAGTCGGGATAGCGCTCGTCGATGAGGCGGCACACCAGGCGCATCTGGTTGAACGAGAAGAAGGCGTTGCTCTGGTTGAACTCGACACGTACCGGCGCGGCCTCCGAGGGCAGCGAGCTTTTCAGCAGGTTGAACGCCTTGCGCGGGATGATGAGGTTGGCAGTTTGGCCGGCGCCTACGTCCTGGCGGCGGTAGCGCAGCAGGCGGTGGCCATCGGTAGCCACGAAGGTTACCTGGGCCTCGCCCAGCTGCACCAGGATGCCGGTCATGGCGGGGCGCAGCTCGTCGGTGCTTACCGCGAAAATGGTCTTGTTGATGGCCCTAGCCAGCGACGACGACGGAATCTCGACCGGAGCCGAGCCCTTCACCACCGGCACGCGGGGGAAGTCGGCCGCGTTTTCGCCAGCCAGCTTGTAGCGGCCGTTGGCCGAGCTGATTTCGATGGTGTAGGTTTCCTCGTCCAGGGTGAAGGTCACGGGCTGGTCGGGCAGGTTTTTGAGCGTGTCGAGCAGGATGCGGGCCGGCGCGGCAATGCGGCCCGATTCGCGGGCTTCGATGGGCAGCTCGGTTATCATGCTCGTCTCCAGGTCGGAGGCGGTGATGGTGAGCTTGCCGGGCTCAATCTCAAACAGGAAGTTCTCGAGGATGGGCACCACGGGGTTGTTCGTGACCACGCCGTTGATGCTCTGGAGCTGCTTGAGCAGGGCCGAGGACGAAACAATGAACTTCATAAAATTGGTGGGTTTAAGCTAGGTTTTGGCAGGGGGCAAAGATACGCTGAGGCCGCGGGGTTTTGGAAGACAATGGCTGGCAAATCTGGCTAGCCCCGCCGCTAGGGTATAGCTCCATTTATTACTACTTGCCCGACAAATTAATTGCCAATTGGCTGCCTTGTTCCGAGTAAAGCAAAATCTCTATAGACGGCGCGTGAACTAGCGATAGCGAGCCGCCATAGACAGTAGAGATTTCGGTGCGATATACACTTTTCGCTTCAATTGCCTTTGCAGAAGCGTCAGGCAAGAGTAATCCAGAAACCTGACCAAAACTCAGCCACTCTTTCAATCTTGCGTTGTTTATTAATATAGATTCGGCACTACCTATTACTCGGTAATCATTGTCATTTTCGCTGAATTCCTGAAATGAGCAGAAAACGTTCTGCAACTTAATAATCAAAAAAGGCCAATCTTCTAGATTATGACAAAATACTTTATTCCAAAAAGCATCTAGCTTAATTACCAAAATCCACGAGTTAGCGTCCTCAAAATAGGTATTATACCAATAGGAATCATGCAGCGTTATTACCGCCAATAGGTCGCACATTGAAGCTTTAGTGGCTTTTTTCCAATCAAAAGAAGTGGTCAACACTTTGCTAGCTAGCCAAACAGGGTATTTTTCCGCTTGCATTTTCAACGAATCGTTAACGTAAAAAGCCCCAGCCGTTACTGGCTGGGGCTTCCAAGATACTGCTAGCCACACCAGGCGCTACACGTTAAAGCGGAAGTGCATGATGTCGCCATCCTGCACCACGTAGTCTTTGCCTTCGACGGCCATTTTGCCGGCTTCCTTGATTTTTACCTCGGTTTTGTATTCCTGGTAATCGGCCAGCTTGATAACCTCGGCGCGAATGAAACCCTTCTCAAAATCAGAGTGGATGACGCCGGCGGCGGCGGGTGCTTTGTCGCCGCGGTGCACGGTCCAGGCACGTACTTCCTGCACGCCGGCCGTGAAGTAGGTGATGAGATTCAAGAGCTCGTAGCTGGCGCGGATGAGCTTGTTCAGACCCGACTCGGTGAGGCCGTACTCGCCCAAGAACATTGCCTTTTCCTCGGGGTCTTCCATCTCGGCAATCTGGGCCTCGATGGCGGCCGATACGAGGACTACCTGCGCGCCTTCGGCGGCTACGTGCTGGCGCAAGGCCTCCACGTGCTTGTTGCCGTTGGTAGCAATGCTGGCCTCGTCCACATTAGCCACGTAGATAACGGGCTTGATGGTGAGCAGCTGCAAATCGGCCACCGCGGCGAGGTCGTCGTCGCTGGCCTGCACGGCGCGGGCGTTCTGGCCGGCTTCGAGGGCAGCCTTGAATTTTTGAAGGCTAGCCACTTCTTTCTTAGCTACGGCATCGCCGGCTTTGGCGCTGCGCTCGCTCTTCACCAGCTTTTTATCGACGCTTTCGAGGTCTTTGAGCTGCAGCTCGGTGTCAATCACGTCTTTGTCAAACACGGGGTCAACGCCGCCGGCTACGTGCACGATGTTGGGGTCGTCGAAGCAGCGCACCACGTGAATGATGGCATCGACCTCGCGGATGTTGGCCAGAAATTTATTGCCGAGGCCCTCGCCCTTGCTAGCCCCCTTCACGAGGCCGGCAATGTCGACAAACTCGATAATGGTAGGCAGCACGCGCTTGGGGTTCACCAACGCTTCCAGAATCTGGAGGCGCTCGTCGGGCACGGTAATCACGCCCACGTTGGGCTCGATGGTGCAGAAAGGATAGTTGGCCGATTCGGCCTTGGCGTTGGATAACGCGTTGAAAAGCGTGGATTTGCCGACGTTCGGCAGGCCGACAATACCGCAGCGGAGGCCCATTATCTTGAGTGTTGAATTATGAGTGATGAATTATGAGTTCGCATAATTCAGCTACAAAGGTACGGCGCCGGGCGGCGCTAGGGTACCAACGCGAAGCGCCGCTGCTCTTACCCAGAACAGCGGCGCGCTACTACTTTTCTTCCCCTCTAGTTCAGTGCGTGTGGTTAGTAGGTGCTCTCGCCCAGGTCAGAAGCCGGGCGGCTGGCCTGCCCGTCGGGCTGCTGGCCATCGGCCGGGTAGCCACCGGGGCGCGGCTCGCCGTCGTAGGCGGGGCGCGGGCGGTCGAGCTCGGCCACTTCTTCCTCGGTTAGCAGCTCGTCGCGCACAAAGTCCACAGCATCGTGCAGGGCGTCGATAAACTTATTGAAGTCTTCCTTGTAGAGAAAAATCTTATGTTTCTCGTAGCTGGCCGGGCCATCGGGGTCGGCGCCGGGGCGGCGCTTGCTTTCCGTAATGGTGAGGTAATAATCCTGCCCGCGAGTGGCTTTTACGTCGAAGAAATACGTACGCTTGCCCGCCTTCATGCGGTGCGAATAGATTTCTTCCTGGTCCTTCGAATAACGGTCTTCCACAGGCTGAGGGAGAGGGAAAATAGGTGGGTTTTTACTTAGTAGCGCACTAAACTTGTGGCAGCTTAGGCAAAGATAAAGCTGGAAGTGCTTACCTAAATAAGCCGTTGCTACCCACGAAACTCACCTGGTGGCTTGCTTGTTTATCAGCACGTAAGATTATTTCAGCACGCACTCAAGGCAGGGCTAGCTACGCACTGCCTATAAACGCCGCCCTAGATTACAGTAGTATTCTGATTGCTAATCCTGTAGTCCTTCTACCCTATTTCGTTAGCTTAAATATCATGCCCACCGCCGCTCTCGACCTTGCCGCCATTCGCTCGTTTGAAAATTTGGAGCTGCTAGCCCGGCAATTGGTCGATGGCTTTATTACGGGGCTGCACCAGTCGCCTTACCACGGCTTTTCGGTCGAGTTTAGCGAGCACCGCCTCTACAATCCCGGCGATAGTACCCGCCACGTCGACTGGAAAGTATTTGCCCGCACCGACAAGCTCTTTGTGAAGCGCTACGAGGAGGAAACCAACCTGCGCGCCCATCTGCTGCTCGACGTGAGCCCGAGCATGTATTACCCTGAGCCGGGCCACGACAAGCTCAAATTTGCGGTGCTGGCCGCCGCCGCGCTCACCACACTTTTGCAGCGCCAGCGCGACGCCGTGGGCCTGGTAACGTTTGCCGAAACCGTGGAGCTGCAAACGCCCGTGCGCTCGACCAGCAGCCACCGCCACACGCTGCTGCTAGCCCTGCAGCAGCTGCTGGAGCGGCCCGCGCCGGCCGCCGCCTCTCGCACTGCTACCGCCCATACCGACGTGGCAGGCGTGCTGCACACCATCGCGCAGCAGATTCCCAAGCGCTCGCTCGTCATTGTCTTCAGCGACATGCTGGGGCGCGGGGCCCAGGAGCAGGAGGCCGCGCTGGCCGCCTTGCAGCACCTGCGCCACCAGCACCACGAGGTGCTGCTGTTTCACGTGCTCGACCGGGCCACCGAGTCGAACTTTGACTTTCAGGACCGACCCTACATCTTCGAGGATGTCGAAACGGGCCAGGAAATCAGGCTGCAGCCAGCGCAGGTGCGGGCGCAGTACCGGGCCGCTATGCAGCAGTTTGAAGAAGAACTGGCGCTACGCTGCGGCCAACTGAAAATTGATTTTGTGCCCGTCGACGTGCGCGAGCCGTTTGACAAAGTGCTGCACGCCTACCTGGTGAAGCGCGGCAAGGCGCGGTAGGGTACGGGGCCAGCCCCGCCCATCATCCGCGCCCGTTTGTGCCTCTATCCAAGCGCGCCGCCTCGTCGCTCATTTCTTTCCCCTAGCACCAGGCGGGGGCAAGCCCCGTCCCTATTATGTTATATCGTATTCTTCCCTACCTGCTTCTTTACGCGCTCAATGTGCCGCTAGCCTTGCTCACTGGCTACATTGCCTACTCGCACGGGCAGCGTTTTTTGCGCTGGCTGCTTATTGGGCTGGCGCTGCCATTTGTATCCGTTTTTTTGGCCATTGCGGTGGCTATTCGGCACAAGCAGCGCCTGGCGGCGGCTAGGGGTGGCGCGCCGGCCCCGGTGCCCGCGCCCGGCGAGTTTGAGTGAAACGCGGCCGTGCCCGTAGCTTCGCGGCAGTTTTTCACTGGCCGGCCAGCCCGGCGCATTCGCTTTCTGTATGTACCAAACCCTCCTACTTCTTCACTCCTGGCTGCGCTGGTTTGTGCTGGGCGCGGGCCTGCTGGCCGTGCTGCGCGCCTACCTGGGCTGGACCGGCCGCCGCCCGTTCACCAAAGGCGACAACGGCATCTCGGCCGCTTTCTCCGGCTTTATGTGGCTGCAGGTCATCATCGGGCTAGGGCTGTATTTCGGCCTGAGCCCCTGGGGCCTGAATGCCATGAAGCAGCCCGGCGCCATGAAAGACCCCACCGCCCGCTTCTTCGGCATGGAACACATTGCCGTGATGGTACTGGCCGCTATTCTGGCCCAGGTGGGCCGCATTGCGCTCAAGCGCGCCCCTAGCGATACCATGAAGCACAAGAAGGCGTTTACTTATTTCGCTATCGCGCTGGTATTAGTACTGCTCATGATTCCGTGGGGCATCTGGAACCCCGCCCGCCCGCTATTTCGCTTTTAGACCACGGATTCGGACGAATCTTTCGGATTACTCCGATTTCGTGGACGTAAAAAAGGCCGCCTAAATGGGCGGCCTTTTTATTTCCTTTAAAAGAAGGGCTAGCAAAGAGCAATAATCCGAAAAATCCGGCCGAATCCGTGGTTTAGATACCCTGCCCCCCGCTCACTTCAATACGCTGCGCGTCAATCCAATTAGCTTCTGGCGTGCAGAGGAAGGCGACGACCGGGCCCACGTCGGTGGGCAGGCCCACGCGGCCCATAGCGGTGAGGCCGGCGATGTGGGCGTTTATCTCCTTGTTATCGCGGGTGCGGCCACCGCCGAAGTCAGTTTCGATGGCGCCGGGAGCCACAATATTGGCCCGGATGCGGCGGCTGGCCAGTTCCTTGGCTTGGTACTTGGTGAGCGTCTCAACCGCCGTTTTCAGGCTGGCGTAGGCCGAGGAGCCGGGGAAGGTGATGCGCGTGAGGCCCGACGAGATATTGATGATGCCGCCCCCGTCGTTGAGCAACGGCAAGGCCTGCTGCGTCAGGAAGAACGGGCCTTTCAGGTGAATATTCACCAGCTCATCGAATTGCTGCTCAGCGGTTTCGGCAAAGGGCGCATAGTAGCCCGTGCCCGCGTTGTTGATAAGAAAATCGAACCGCTCAACGCCAAACGTGGTGCGCAGGGTAGTGCCCAACTGCTCGAAGAAAGCGCCGAACGTGCTGACCTGCGAGGCATCGAGCTGCAGCGCTACAGCCCGCTGGCCTAGCGCTGCGATTTCGGCCACCACGGCGTCGGCCGCCGCCTGCTGGGTGTGGTAGGTCAGGATAACGTCGAGGCCCTTTTTGGCGAGGTTAAGGGCCATGTCTTTGCCGAGGCCGCGGCTGCCGCCGGTTACGAGGGCGATTTTAGGGGTGCTCATCGGGGGTTAGAAGTAAGGTGAATGAACAAGGCAAAGGTCCGGCTCGTGGCTAGCCCCTTTCTGGTGAGTAGCCCAGTTTAAATGGTGACTAGTTCCGACTTTTCGACCCGCTGCGCAGCCCACTCCTGCTCGCGGTACTGCTTGGGCGTGAGTCCGGTAAAGCGCTTAAAGAACTTCGTAAAGTTCGACGGGTCGTAGGTGAGGCTGGTGGCAATGTCGGCTACCGGGCGGGTACTGTTGCGCAGCAGCGCCTGGGCCACGGCCAGAATCTCGGCCTCGAAAAAGAAGCACGGCGGCTGCCCCGTGGTCAGCTTAATGGTGTTGCTGAGGTGCGTAGGATGAATGCAGAGCTGGCTGGCAAAATCGCGGATTTCAAGCATCTCAGTGGCGCGGCCGGCCACGATGTCGGCCACGTGGCCAGCCACCAGGCGCCGGTAGTCGGCCGTTATCTCATGCTGGCGAGCCAGAATTTTCTTAGGAATGGAAGTCGAAGCCATGGGGACGTAACAGGCGGAGCACAGAATAGTCTTTAAAGGGCTACGCACTAAGCCAGACGATGCCGCACGCGTTTTACTTTTAGGCCTCTGCTACCACGCCTCACCTTTCCTCCCTCTTACTGCCATGCTTACTGATTTTCTTTCCAGCGCCCGCAAGCAGTTTGCCTATTATAAATTGCTCGGCGAGCAGGCTATGAGCCAGGTCACCGATGAGCAGCTGCACTGGCAGCCTTCGGCCGAGAGCAACAGCCTGGCCACCATTGTGAAGCACATGGCCGGCAATATGCTATCGCGCTGGACCGATTTTCTGACCACCGACGGCGAAAAGCCCTGGCGCGAGCGCGAAGCCGAGTTTGACGAGGACCAGGCTAGCCGGGCCGAAGTGCTGGCCCGCTGGGAAGCGGGCTGGCAGTGCCTGTTTGGAGCGCTCGATGGGCTGACGGAGGCCGACCTGGCCCGCACTATCTACATCCGCAACCAGGGCCACAGCGTGACGGAGGCTATCAACCGGCAGCTGGCGCACTACCCCTACCACGTGGGGCAACTGGTATTTATAGCCCGGCTGGCGGCGGGTGAGGCGTGGCAGTCGCTCTCCATTCCGCGCGGTAATTCGGCCGCTTACAACGCGGAAAAATTTGCGCAGCCACCGCACCGGGCGCACTTCACCGACGAAAAGCTGAGCCGCTAGCCCCCTCTCACGCACTAAGCCAGGTATTAAATCGACATTAATAAGCCGCGGCCGCTACAATATATTCCGCCGGAGTACGTCTTTACGGGTAGTTATCCTTTTCCTTAACACCCGTTGCTATGCTCTACCTGTTTGGCCGCCTCGCCCTGAGCGACTCGCTCGATTACCACGAAAATTATCATGACGATGATTTTCGGCCCGCCACTCACAACGAGCGTAGCAGCCCGCCCGAGCCCGACGCCCGGACCGCCGCTGACCGCCAGCTTCGCCGTGCCTCCCACCTTTCGCAAGCCGACCGGGCTAGCGCGGGCTGCCCCAATAATTAATCTTGACTAGCCCCTCGCCGTGGGGTTTTATAGTAAAAAGCCCGTCCCCGACTTAACAGGGGCGGGCTTTTTAGTGCCTGGTGGAAGCTGCCTATTGGCCGAGCACGATAGCAAAAATCAGCGGGGCCACGATGGTGGCATCGCTTTCGATGATGAATTTCGGGGTTTTCTCGCCGAGCTTGCCCCAGGTGATTTTCTCGTTGGGCACGGCACCCGAGTAGCTGCCGTAACTGGTGGTCGAGTCCGAAATCTGGGCAAAATAGCCCCACAGCGGCACGTCGTGGCGCTGCAAGTCCTGGTGCAGCATGGGCACCACGCAGATGGGGAAGTCACCAGCAATGCCACCACCAATCTGGAAGAAGCCGATTTTGCTTTCCTCGGTGGCGGTTTTGGTATACCAGTCAGCCAGGTACATCATGTACTGGATGCCGGTTTTCATAGTGTGCACGTTCTTGATGTCGCCCGAAATCACGTGGCCGGCGTAGATGTTGCCGAGCGTCGAGTCTTCCCAGCCGGGGCAGATGATGGGCAGGTTTTTCTCAGCGGCGGCCAGCATCCACGAGTCTTTGGGGTCAATCTGGTAGTACTGCTCCAGGTCGCCCGACTTCAGAATCTGGTAGAAGAATTCGTGCGGGAAGTACGATTCGCCAGCTTGGTCGGCCTTTTCCCAGTGCTTGAGCACGGTGTGCTCGATGCGACGCATGGCCTCTTCCTCGGGGATACAGGTATCGGTCACGCGGTTCATGTGGCGCTTCAGCAACTCGTGCTCGTCGGCGGCGGTGAGGTCGCGGTAGTGCGGCACGCGCTCGTAGAAGTCGTGGGCCACGAGGTTGAAGATGTCTTCTTCGAGGTTGGCGCCGGTGCAGCTGATAATCTGCACCTTATCCTGGCGAATAAGCTCAGCCAGCTGAATACCCATCTCGGCGGTGCTCATGGCGCCGGCCAGGGTAATCATCATTTTGCCGCCATCGGCGAGGTGCTTATTGTAGCCATCGGCCGCGTCGATGAGGGCAGCGGCGTTAAAATGGCGGAAATGATGCTTGAGGAAATTGGTGATTTGCATGGGATGGGTTCGTTGTCATGCTGACGAAGGAAGCATCTTGTCAGACACGGCTTTACGTGGTTCATCCTGACAAGATGCTTCCTTCGTCAGCATGACACCACTTAAAAATGGAGATTACGCCGGCTCGGCGATAATCAAATTGTGGTTGGTGTAAATGCAGATATCGGCCGCGATGTGCAGCGATTCTTCCACCATTTGGCGGGCGGTGAGGTGCGGGGCGTGCTTTTTGAGGGCTAGCGCGGCCGACTGCGCATACATGGCGCCGCTGCCGATGGCAGCTACGTCCATGTCGGGCTCCAGCACGTCGCCAGTGCCGCTTACTATCAGCAGTTCGTCTTTGTCGGCCACTACCATCATGGCTTCGAGCTTGCGTAGGTACTGGTCTTTGCGCCAGTCTTTAGCCAGCTCAATGGCAGCGCGCTTGAGGTTGTTGCCGTAGGCGGCAAGCTTCTCCTCAAAGCGGTCGAGCAGCATAAAGGCATCGGCGGTAGAGCCGGCGAAGCCGGTTACGACTTTGCCGTCGTTGAGCTGGCGCACCTTGCGCACGTTGTTTTTGGCCACATGCTTGTCCATGGTGGCCTGGCCGTCGGCCCCGAGGGCAATCTGGCCGTTGTGGCGCACCCCAAGCACGGTGGTGGAGCGGATTCTGGTCATGGGTATCTACTAAAAAACTGTCATCCTGAGCTTGCGAAGAACCTTGTTTCCGTTGAACTGCCCCTTAAGGTTTCGTTCAACTGGCATAAGGTCCTTCGCAAGCTCAGGATGACAGTCGGTGGTCAATTTATCAAATCAGCATCCGCATCGGGTCTTCCAGCAGGGCCTTGAGCGTCTGCAGGAAGGCGGCACCGGTGGCGCCGTCTACCACGCGGTGGTCGCAGCTTAGCGTCACCTTCATGATGTTGCCGATGGCTAGGGCACCATCCTTCACTACAGCGGTTTGCTTGATGCCACCCACGGCCAGGATGCAGGCATCGGGCGGGTTGATGATGGCGGTAAACTCGTCGATGCCGAACATGCCGAGGTTCGAGATGGTGAAGGTGCTACCCTCCCATTCGGCGGGTTGCAGCTTCTTGCTCTTGGCTTTGCCGGCCAGCTCTTTCACCTCGGTGGCAATCTGCGACATGCCTTTGCCATCGGCGTTGCGGATAACGGGTACCAACAGGCCTTCGTCCACGGCCACGGCCACGCCGATGTTCACCACCTTGTTCTGGCGAATGCGGTCGCCGAGCCACGACGAGTTGATGGCGGGATGCTGCTTCAGGGCCACGGCCGAAGCCTTGATAACCATGTCGTTGAACGACAGCTTCACCGGCGACAGCTCGTTGAGCTTCACGCGGGTTTCCATGGCCTTGTCCATCAGGATTTCCATCGTGAGATAGAAATGCGGGGCCGTAAACAGGCTCTCCGACAGGCGCTTGGCAATCACCTTGCGCATCTGCGACACCGGCGTATCGGTGTAAGTGCCTTCGGCTGCAGCCGGGGCGGGCGCAGCGGCTGGCTTAGCAGCCTGCTGCTCGGGCAGGGCTGCCTGGATGTACTCGCTGGGGGCCGAAGCGGGAGCGGCGGGGGCAGCCGCCGGAGCTGGGCTAGCGCCGGGCTGGGCATTTTCGAGGTCGCGGGCCACGATGCGGCCGTTTTCGCCGCTGCCTTTAATCTGGCGCAGGTCTACGCCTTTGTCTTTGGCAATGCTCTTGGCCAGCGGGGAGGCTAGCAGGCGGCCGGTGCTTTCAGCCTGGGGGGCAGCGGCCGGGGCCGCAGCGGCTGATGCGGACGGCGCGGCCGTTTCGGCGGGCGCGGCAGCCGCCGGGGCACCGCCGCTTTGGCCACCTAGCAGGGCCTGAATATCAGCGCCTTCTTCGCCAATGATGGCTAACACGCCATCTACGGCTACTGCTTCGCCTTCCTTGGGGCCGGTGTAGAGCAGGGTGCCATCCTCGTAGTTTTCCAGCTCCATCGTGGCTTTGTCGGTCTCGACTTCGGCCAGCACGTCGCCCGACTTCACCTTGTCGCCTACCTTTTTCAGCCAGGCGGCGATGGTGCCTTCGGTCATGGTATCGCTCATCTTGGGCATGCGCACCACGGTAGCTTTCTTGCCATTGGCGGGCGCGGCCGGGGCAGCGGGGGCCGGGGCGGGTGCAGCAGCCTGAGGAGCCGGGGCGGGCGCGGGGGAAGCAGGCGCTGGCGCGGCGGCCGCCTGGGGAGCGCTAGCCCCACCCTGGCCGTTGAGCAGGACCGAAATGTCTTCGCCTTCCTTACCCACGATGGCCAGTACGCCATCTACCGGCACCGAGTCTTTCTCCTTGGGGCCGATGTAGAGCAGGGTGCCATCCTCGTAGTTTTCCAGCTCCATCGTGGCCTTATCGGTTTCGACTTCAGCCAGGATGTCGCCCGACTTCACTTTATCGCCTACTTTTTTGAGCCAGGCCGCGATAACCCCTTCGGTCATCGTGTCGCTCATTTTCGGCATTTTTATAATTTCGGCCATCGGAGTTGCAGGTTGGGATTGGGGGCCAAAATTAGCCGCCAAAACGTGGGGAAACAATCGGCCGCAAGGCCGCTAGGGGAGTGAAGTTAGCGCGGAGGCGCCAAGTGGCTAACGTCTAAGAAATTGCGGATGGTGTAGTGCCCGCCCGTGCGGTGCAGCTTGTAGAGGCAGAGGTTCTGGTGCTCAAAGCCATCCATGTAGCGCAGCGGGTAGCCGAGCAGCTGGCACAGCAGCACGCGCAGGGCGCGGCCGTGCAGGCACACCAGCACGATTTCGTCCTGGGACCGGCTTTCGAGCAGGTCGATAAACGGGCGCTGGCGGGCCGCTACCTCGGCCGGGCTTCCGCCGCCGGGCAGGCGCGCGTGGTCATCGCCGGCCTTCCAGGCGTCCAATACGCGGGCATATTCGGCGTCTTCCTCGGGCGTGATGCGGGTGCCCTCGCGGGTGCCCCAGCTTATCTCGTTGAGGCCGGCGTGCTCTTCGTGCGGCAGGCCGGCGTCGATAAACTGCTGCACCGACTGCCGGGTGCGCTTGAGCCTGGAGGTGTACACGCGGGCAAAGGGCATATGCTGATAAGCGGCCCAAAACTGCGCGGCCTGCTCGCGGCCCCGCGCATTAAGGTCCGAGTCGACCCCACTGCCCTGCACAATGCCTTGCACGTTGAAGTCGGTCTGGCCGTGGCGAAGAAGATAAAGCTGCTGAACTGGCACGAGGGTAGGCGGAGTAGTTTTGCCGAACAATGCCGTAAAGTACGGGTTGGCTACTGCGTTGTTCGTTTTCCCTGGCCGGTTAAAAATCGGTTGTCGTGGCGAGCCTGCGAAGCAGTTGCCCCCGCACGACACCCGCACAACTCGCCCTGGGGCAATGGCTTCGCAAGCTTGTCCTGACAACCGATTTTAGCCCTACAATGACTCTCGACGACGTAAAAACCTGGGTTTCGCACCGCCCTACCCTAGCCGACACGCTCGGCATTGAGCTCACGGCCCTCACCGAAACGTACCTTGAAGGCCGCATGCCCGTCGATGGCCGCACCCACCAGCCGATGGGCCTGCTGCACGGCGGCGCGTCGGTGGCCCTGGCCGAAACGCTGGGCAGCATCGGGGCCGCCACGCGCATCGACGTGACGCGCCAAGCCTGCGTGGGCCTCGAAATCAACGCCAACCATATTAAGGGTGTGCGCGAGGGCTGGGTGCGGGGCCAGGCCACGGCCCTGCACGTAGGCCGCACCACTCAGGTGTGGGAAATCCGCATCACGCACGAAGAAACCGGGGCCCTGGTGTGCATTAGCCGCATCACGATGGCAGTGATAGACCTGCCCGCTGCCAAAGAAAAACAAGCCTGATGCGCACCGCTGAACCCCGGCTTCTTTCGTGGCCCACCGCCGCTAGCCCCGATGCGTGGGCCCGGCTGCGCCACTTGGTGGCGGGTGCCTTGCGCACGGGCCGGCCGCTGGCGCTCTGGCGCGAGCCGGAGGCTAGCCAGCCGCGCCTATTGGTGGCGCGCGCGCTCGAAGCTTCCTATACGGGCCTGCCGCCCGCGCTCGATGCCCAGGCGCCGGCGGGCTTCGCATTTTTCCCGTTTCGCGATTCTGACCACAACCCGGCGCTTTTCCTGCCCGCCGATGTGCAGTACGACCTGGCCGAACCCGCAGTGGTGCGCATTGCCCCCGCCGCCCGCGAGCTGGTGCCCAACCTCACGGCCTGGCTAGCCCTGCCCACACCGCCCGCGCTGGCCTGGCACTACAGCACCCAGCCCGCGCCGCCCGCCGCCACCGAGGCTGAGTACACGCAGCTGGTGCGCACTGGTGTAGCGGCGATTGAGGCCAAAGAAGTGGTGAAAGTGGTCACCTCGCGGGTGGCGCATCAGCCGCTGCCGGTGGGCTTCGACCCGCTAGCGGCCTTTCGGGAGCTGAGCCAGCAGTATCCGCGCGCTTTTGTGTCGCTGGTGAGCGTGCCGGGCGTGGGCACCTGGCTAGGGGTGTCGCCCGAGGTGCTGGCCGAAGTAACGGCCGATGGCTTTTTTCACACCATGGCCCTGGCCGGCACCCAGCCGCTGGTGCCGGGCCGCTCGCCGCAAGATGCCATCTGGCGGCAGAAGGAAATCGAGGAGCAGGCCTTGGTAGCGCGCTACATCGTGAGCTGCTTCAAGCAGTTGCGCCTGCGCGAATACCACGAGGCCGGCCCGCGCACGGCGGTGGCGGGCCAGCTGTTGCACCTGCGCACCGACTTTGAGGTCGATTTGAAAAACGTGCCCGCGGCTGCTTCGCTCGGCACCGACATGCTGCGACTGCTGCACCCTACCTCGGCCGTGGGTGGCATGCCCAAAGTAGCCGCGCTGGAGTTTTTGCAGCGCCACGAGGGCTACGACCGCGCCTATTACAGCGGCTTTTTGGGGCCGGTAAACGTGGCTAGCCCCGGCGTATCGCGCCTCTACGTGAACCTGCGCTGCCTGCAGCTACGGCCCACCGAGGCGGTGCTTTACGCTGGCACCGGCCTCACCGCCGAGTCGGACCCTAGCCGCGAGTGGCAGGAAACGGAGCTGAAGCTGCAAACCGTAGCCGCAGTGCTGGGGTAAGGCAAGGTGGTAAGCCGCGCGGGAACAAGTGCCGCGTTGCTTTCTTTGGCACTCCCAGTTTTCCTTCTCCTTACTGAAAAGAAGGTCAGACAAACCGGACGTTCTTTTAATGTTGCGGATGTTTTCGCCGTACTGTCAACCCTCCTCCCATCCTTAGCCTCTGCCTATGCGCCTGCTTCCATTACTCTTATTGTTGAGCAGCTGGGCGGCCCCGGCCCAGGCACAATTACCGGCTTTGCTGCAGGCGTATGCGCGCACCAGCGCCGTGCCGGGGCGCGAGGAAGAAGCTAGCCGCTTTATAACCGAATTGTTTAAGGCCGGCACCCTGCGCACGGACCGCCTTGGCAACCTGGTGCTGGTGGTGGGCAGTGGCAGCCCGCGCCGGCTGCTGGTGGCGCCGCTCGACGAGCCGGGCTACGTGGTGAGCCAGATTCAGGCCAATGGCTACCTGCGGGTAGCGCCGGTGGGTGGGGGCGCCACGGGCGCGCTGTACCATCAGTTTTTGGAAGGGCACGACGTGCGCATTGGCACGGCCAGCGGGCCGCGCAATGGTATTTCGGGCGTGCCCTCGTCGCACTACGACAACCTGCGGGCTACGCCCGAGCGCACCCTGGCCCCCTTTTCGTGGCAGGCAGCTTATTTGGATGCAGGCGCGGGCTCGGCGGCAGCCGTGGCACAGCAGGGCATTCGGCTGCTAGACCCCGTAACGCTCGAAAAAAAGCCCGTGCTGGTGGGCCAGCAGTGGGTAGCCGCGCCGGCCATGCGCGAAAAGGCCGCCGCCGTGGCGCTGGCTACCGCCGCCCAGTCCCTGCTGGCTGCGCCGCCCGCCGGCACCACGGTCATCGCCTGGACAACCCTCGACCTGCTCAATGGCAAGGGCTTTGAGGCCGTAGCCAATCAATATGGCCCCTTCAAAGAGGTGTACCGATTCGACCGCAATCTGGAAGCCGAGCCCTCTGGCACCGGCCAGTTTTTAGCTGACCAGGAGTTCTCCTCCTTACCCGGCCAAATTCTGGCCACGCCCACCCGGGCAGCCCGCAAGCCAGTACTGCCCAATGCCCAACTTGCTGCTGCCCACACCTACCTGCTAGGCCTGCCCGCCCGCTACGCCCACACGCCCGTCGAGGCTGTGGCCGTGGCCGATGTGCAGCAGCTCATCAGGGCGTGGCTGGCGGCAGCGGGCGCACCGGGCGCCACGGTAGCCACCGTGGCTAGCCCCCCTGCCGTGCCAAAACCGCCTGCGCCCGCCCCCACGCCCGAAGCCCAGCTCTTGGCCGGCCTGGTGGGCCAGTACGGCGTGAGCACGGCCGAGACACCAGTTCGCGAGTTCATCGCCAAGCAGCTACCAGCCTGGGCCAAGCCCACTATAGACCAGGCCGGTAACCTTATTTTGAACTTCGGCCAGGGCAAGAAGCACCTCGTCTTCGTGGCTCACATGGACGAGGTAGGCTTCGTAGTCGATTCTATTCGGCCCGATGGGCGGCTGGTGCTCAGCCTGAAGGGCGGCGCGTTTCCGTGGCTGTGGGAGGCGCAGCCGGCCCTGCTGCACCGCCCGGGCCAAGCCGATGTGCCAGCCGTGTTTGAGCCCCGCCCGCAGTATCTGAGCGCTACTAAGCGGGCTGCGGCCGCTATGCCCACCGTGTTTGCGGGCTACGCCTCGGCGCAGCAGGCGCGGGCGGCGGGCATCGAGCCGGGCCGCACCACCGTGACCATGCCCAAGGCGCTGCGCCCGCTAGGCCCCACCCGGGCCGCCGCCCGCGGCCTCGACGACCGCGTGGGCTGCGCGGCCCTGCTGCTGAGCCTGCGCCACCTCGACCCCGCCAAGCTGCCCTGCCGCGTCACCTATGTGTGGTCGACGGGCGAGGAAATCGGCCTGCTGGGTTCAGCCTTTGCCGCCCAGAGCCTGCGCGACGCCAACGTGGTGTACCCGATTGACACCTTCGTGTCGTCGGACGCGCCGCAGGAGTCGCCTGCCTTTGGCTACTGCCCGCTCGGGCAGGGCGCGGTCATTCGGGTAGTCGAGAGCATCAATTTTGCGCGGCGCGACCTGGTGCAGGGCGTGCACGCGCTGGCCGACCGCCAGCATATTGCTATTCAAGAGGGTATGACGGTGGGCGGCACCGACGGGCTGGAGTTTATGAACTACGGTATTCCGTCGGTACCGCTGTCGTGGCCCGGCCGCTACTCCCACTCGCCCGTAGAAGTGCTCGACTACCGCGACATGGCCAGCCTGGTGCGCCTGCTCGGCGCGCTGCAAGCCGAGGCCCCGGCCACCAAGCCCGGCCGCCCCACCCACCGCCCCTAACCGACTTCATGAACCCACTCCAAGCCGTTTTCAACATCGCCGAAATCTGCGCCCGGCACGGTATTACTGACGTTATTCTGTCGCCGGGCTCGCGCTCGGCGCCACTCACGCTGGCGTTTGCGCGCCACCCGGCCTACCAGGGCCTGCTGCGCGTGGTGCCCGACGAGCGCGCGGCCGCTTTCATCGGGCTGGGCATTGCGCAGGCCACGCGGCGGCCGGTGGTGCTGGTGTGCACCAGCGGCACAGCCGGCCTCAACTATGCGCCAGCCGTGGCGGAGGCCTTTTTTCAGCAAATTCCGCTGTTAATTCTCACCGCCGACCGCCCGCCCGAATGGATAGACCAGCTCGACGGCCAGACCATCCGGCAGCGCAATCTCTACGGCGCACACGCCAAGGGCACCTTCGACTTCCCGGCCGATACCTCGCACGCCGACGCCAAGTGGCACGCCGAGCGGATTATCAATGAAGCTATTAACCTGACCCTAGCGGGCCCCGCCGGCCCGGTGCACGTGAATGTGCCACTGCGCGAGCCTTTTTACCCCAAGGCCGGCGAAGAAGTAGCATATGAGGCCAGCGTCAAGATTATCCGCGACGAGCACGCCACTACCACCCTGCCTCCCGGCGAGATTCTGGACTTGCGCCGGCGGCTGCGCGATGCCGGGCAGGTGCTGGTAGTAGCAGGCCAGCAGGCCGGGCAGGCCAGCCTCACGGCCGCGCTTTACGAGTTTGCCGCCGTGCGCCAGCTGCCCGTGGTGGCCGACAGCATCGCCAATCTGCAAGACGTGCCGGCCGTGCGTAGGCAGGATATTTTTCTGGCGGGCTTGTCTAAAGAGCAGAAGGAGTCCCTCAAGCCCGACTTGCTCATCACCTTTGGCCAGTCGCTGATTTCTAAGGCGTTAAAGCTGTTTTTGCGCGAAGCTTCCCCGGCCCAGCACTGGCATTTGCAGGCTAGCGGCGAGGCTGCCGATACCTTTCGCAGCCTCACCCGGGTTATTCGGGTGGCGCCGACGGTGTTTTTTCAGCAGCTTACCGCTTCCGAAACCAAAGACTACAACCGGGCCGAAAGCCTTGGCCCTGGCTACTTTCTCAGCCTGCGCGAAGCCCAAAAGGTGACGGAGGACACCGCGCTGGCCGAAAGCCCGGATGCCCCGGCCGCCCCTAGCCTGACGTGGCAACAGGCCGACAGCCTGGCGGCTAACTTCCTGGCTCGCTTTTTTGCCGCCGAAGGCCAGCCGTTCAACGAGTTTTCGGCCATGCAGCGGGCGTTGGCCAGCCTGCCCGAGGGCACCGCCCTGCACCTGGCCAACAGCATGGCCGTGCGCTACGCCAACATTATCGGCCTGCCCGAGGGCAAGCAAGTAGCGGTGTTTGCCAACCGTGGCACCAGCGGCATCGACGGCTGCACCAGCACGGCCGTGGGGGCGGCCCTGGCCCAGCCCGAGCGGCCGGTGGTGCTACTGACCGGTGACGTGGCGTTTTTCTACGACCGCAACGCCTTCTGGCACAACTACCCCGCGCCCAACCTGCGGGTGGTGCTCTTCAACAACCACGGTGGCGGCATTTTCCGGCTCATCGACGGACCGCGCCAGCAGCCCGAGCTCGACGAGTTTTTTGAAACTCATCAGGCACTTACGGCCGAAAACCTGTGCCGCGATTTTAAGCTGCGCTATTTGCCCGTTTCATCTTTTGCTGAACTTGAAGCCGCGCTACCGGTTTTCTTTGCGGCCGAAAGCGGCGCGGCAGTGCTGGAAATCTTTACCGATTCCAAAACCAACGCGGCGTTTTTTGAAGAATACCGTACCGCTGTTAAGCAAGCTTTTTCTTAACTATTTCAGCGCACCTTATTTCATTTTTTATGCCCGAACCCATTCAGTGGACGCCCATTAAGGAGTTCCAGGAAATCCTTTTCTCCCAGCACGGAGGCATCGCTAAAATCAGCATCAACCGGCCGCAGGTGCACAATGCCTTCACGCCGCTCACGGTGCAGGAAATGATTGAGGCGATGGATATTTGCCGCAATCGCTCCGATATCGGCGTCATCATCTTCACCGGCGAGGGCGGCCAGGCGTTCTGCTCGGGCGGCGACCAGAGCGTGCGCGGGCACGGCGGCTACGTAGGCGAGGACACTGTGCCGCGCCTCAACGTGCTCGACTTGCAGAAGATGATTCGCAGCATTCCGAAGCCCGTGATTGCCATGGTAGCGGGCTGGGCTATTGGCGGCGGCCACGTGTTGCACGTGGTCTGCGACCTGACCATCGCGGCCGATAACGCCCGCTTCGGCCAGACCGGCCCCAAGGTGGGCTCGTTCGACGGCGGCTTTGGGGCTAGCTACCTGGCGCGCATCGTGGGCCAGAAGAAAGCCCGCGAAATCTGGTTTCTCTGCGACCAGTACAACGCCCAGGAAGCCCTCGATATGGGCCTGGTGAACAAAGTAGTACCGCTCGACAAGCTCGAAGAAACCACCCTGCAATGGTGCGACAAAATCTTGCAAAAGAGCCCGCTAGCCCTGCGTATGCTCAAATCGAGCTTCAACGCTGAGCTCGATGGCCAGGCTGGTATTCAGGAGCTGGCCGGCAACGCCACGCTGCTCTACTACCTCTCCGACGAGGCTAAGGAGGGCAAAAATGCCTTCCTCGAAAAGCGTAAGCCCGATTTTGATAAGTTTCCGAAGTTTCCGTAGGCCAGAGCTACTCTTTGAAAAAGTGCGCCACCCCGGCTAGGCCGGGGTGGCGCACTTTTTTTAGCCAAGCCAACCAAAGATTACCCAGCAGATAACCGCCTGGGCGGCCCCGCAGTATAAGCCTTCAAAACACCTCTTTCTACGTTTTTTACTAAAAAATGAGCGCACGATGAAGGAAATGCACAAAGTAAAATGGCTAAAAGAACCTGAAAAGCACGACTATGCAGCAGCTTATTCGTATCTGAGCCTGATATATAAACCAGGAATGTCCAAAAAGCTCGTGAAGGAGCTACAGGATGCTGACCTGGAGAGCTTTAAGGCTAAGGATATTTTTCGTGCCTCTGCGCTGCCGCTGCTCGGCATCAGCAATTACCACGTCGAGCAATACTATGCCAAGCTGACGCATAGCGAGAAAATATCACCGATACTGCTGGTGCGCGACACCGCGCACGGGCGCGTTGTCATTGCCGATGGCTACCACCGCCTATGCGCCGTGTATGCCATAGATGAGGACGCGAACATCCCGTGCAAAATTGTGTAGTACTCAACAAGATACGGCTCTCAGAAGTGTACTAAGGGCTACTAGAAGCTAAAGCCCAGCGCGTGCAGGCAGGCGCACCAGCTGAAGAAGTAGCGGCGCGATTCGTGCTTGCGCCATTTCTTTATGGCTTTGGCACGGGCCTTTACTTCGTCGCGCGTGAAGCAGGGGGCGGCTGGGGCAACAGGAGCAGCAACTGGAGCTACGGCAGCAAACGGAAGCGATAACGTAGTCATGGCAGTAGGCGCTTGGTGATGTGTAAGTATACGATGCCCGAACGAAAAAAGCAAGTACTCACTCACTATACTTTCCAATTAAGGGCGTTAAGCTGCCGTAATTTGTTCCTACTACGTCTCCTTACTCCGATGAGAAAGTATCTGCTACTGGTGCTGTTGAGCGCCTGTGCGCTTTCGCAGGCGTTTGGGCAGGCTACTGCCGTGCCCGCCCGGCCCCTCACCCACCCTGCCTGGATTGAGCAAGGCAATATCTACGAGGTGAATGTGCGCCAGTACACGCCCGAGGGCACGCTCAACGCCTTCGCCAAGCACCTCGACCGCCTAAAGGCGATGGGCGTAGAAACGCTGTGGTTTATGCCCCTCAATCCTATCAGCAAGGTGGGCCGCAAGGGTAGCCTGGGCAGCTATTACGCCGTAGCCGACTACACCAAACTTAACCCCGAGTTTGGCACCATGGCCGACTGGCAGCGCCTGGTGAAAGCCGCGCATGCCAAAGGCCTGAAGGTGATTATCGACTGGGTGCCCAACCACACCGGCGCCGACAATCGCTGGCTAGCCCAGCACCCTGGCTTTTTTGTGAAGAACAAGGAGGGCCAGCCCGCCGTGGCCTTCGACTGGGACGATACCAAACAGCTCGACTATAAAAACCCGGAGATGCAGGACAGCATGATTGCGGCCATGCGCTACTGGGTGAAAAGCAGCGACATCGACGGCTTTCGCTGCGACGTAGCCTGGAACGTACCGGCTAGCTTCTGGCGGCGCGCCATCCCGACGCTACGCCAAGGCAAAAACCTGTTTATGCTGGCCGAGGGCGACAGTGCCTACCTGCCCCAGAGTGGCTTCGATGCGGTGTACCCCTGGCACATGTTTCATGCTATGGAAAAGGTGGCCGCTGGCAAGCGCCCCGCCACGGCGCTCGACAGCATCTGGCGCGAGCAGCAGGCCAAGTATCCCAAGGGCACCATTCAGCTGTACTTTACCAGCAACCACGATGAAAATAGCTGGAATAAAGCCGATTATGGCTCTTTTCCGGGCCGGGTGCACGCGCCCTTCGCCGTGTTTACCCAGACCATGGGCAATGGGGTACCGCTCATTTACAGCGGGCAGGAAGAGCCGGTACTGCGCCCGCTCAAGTTTTTCGATAAGGACCCGATGGCCTTCGGCAAATACCAGCGGGCCAAGCTCTACAAGACCCTGCTCGACCTGCGCAAGCGCAACCCGGCCCTAGCGGCCGATGCCTCCTTCCGCAAGGTGCACGTGGGCGACGACCGCACCGTGTACGCCTACGTGCGCGAGAAGGCCGGCAAGAAGGTGCTGGTTATCCTGAACTTATCAAATAAAGAGCAGACTATCAGCGTGAAGGAAAAGGCGCTTCAGGGCAAGCCCTACAACCTGTTTATGTATACCAATGAGCCGCTCACGAGCAAGCCGTGGAAGGTGGAACCCTGGGGCTACGTGGTGTACGAGTATGGGCGGTGATATGCTAGGCGGCTGGCGCATCTATCTAAGTAGAAGCAGGTGGCTTGCTGACCACGTAGCCGGGTCTAGCGCCGCGGCAGCCTAATTTTGCCCCATGCCCAGCCCCAATCTCCCCACCTCGCTCCTGCTAAATGGCCGCGAGTTCAGCTACGACAGCATTCAGCAAACGCCTAACCCGCACCTTGACCTCAACGGCTACGAGGCCAAAGTGCTGGAGCTGCTGCGCCAGTGGCTCACGGGCGCCCACGAGTTTGGGCTGCGCACCTCGGGCAGCACGGGCCAGCCGCAGCTCATCACCCTGAAGCGGCGGCAGCTGGTGGCCTCGGCCCGGCGCACCGGCGACTACTTCGACCTAGGGCCCGGCGACCGCGCGCTGGTGTGCCTGAACTGCGACTTTATCGGCGGCAAGATGATGCTGGTGCGCGGCCTGGAGCGCGACATGCGCCTGACCGTGGTGGAGCCCCACGCCGACCCGTTTGACTTCGTGCCCGCCGAGGCTGAGTTTGACTTCGCGGCCTTTGTGCCGCTGCAGATGCGGGCCGTGCTGGCCGCCGGGCGGGTTAGCCGGCTCAATAAAATGCGGGCCATCTTGGTGGGTGGCGCGCCCGTGGAGCCCAGCCTGCTGGCCGAGATTCAGAAGCTGAAAGTGCCGGTGTTTTTGACGTATGGCATGACCGAAACGGCCTCGCACATGGCCTTGCGCCGCCTCAATGGCCCGCACGCTAGCCCCTATTACCACGTGCTGCCGGGCCTGCATCTGGGCCAGGACGAGCGCGGCTGCCTCACGGTGCGCGGCGACGTGACCGACGACAAGCTCGTGGTGACCAACGACCGCATCGAGCTCATCGACAAGCACACCTTCGACTGGCTGGGCCGGGTTGATTTTGTGATAAACTCGGGCGGCGTGAAGGTGCAGGCCGAGAAAGTAGAGCTGGTGCTCGATGTGGCCCTGGCCGAGCTGGGCCAGAATCGCCGCACCTTTGTGGCGGGCCGCCCCGACGAGCGCCTCGGCCAGGCCGTAACGGCCTACGTGGAAGGCGAGCCCCTGGCTAGCCCCCTCGAAAAGCGCCTGCTGGGCTTGCTCACCGCCCGCCTGGGCAAGTATGAGCTGCCCAAGGCCGTGGTGTACGTGCCCACCTTCAAGGCTACGGCCTCGGGCAAGCTGGACCGGGCGGCCACGCTGCGCGGCACCGAGGCCCCACGCCGCTAGCCTTATTCACTTGCGCATCAACGATTTGCTTATGCCACCCCTGGCGCGGAAGCGCTACATATTGGGCGGCTTGCTGCTGGCTGGCCTGGCCCGGCCGGGCCACGTGCTGGCCCAGGTACCCGACTCGACCAGCGCCCCGGTGGCCGCCGATACGGCGGCCGCGCCGGTGGTGGCCCCTAGCAGCAGCGGCGCTAGCGGCCTGCCGTCGTCGGAGTTTGAAACCTACAATGTGAGCGGGCAGGGCATCCGCTACACGGCGGCGCTTACGGGCATCTACAGCACGGGCACCGTCGAGCGCATCTACTTCACTACCAGTCACACGGCCAACCTGGCGCTGGGCCAGCACTGGCTGCTGCCGGCAGCCTTCAACTTCAGCTATGGCAAGCAGGACCGCGTGCTGCGCGAGCGTGAGGTGCTCGGCCTGTTTACGCCGGCTTACCAAGTGGGCAGGCTGAAATACTACGCCCTGGCCGAGGGCGAGCAAAGCAACCTGCGCGCTATCGCGCGGCGCCTGGTGGGCGGCGCGGGGGTGGGCTACCAGTTTTACCTCGACTCGCTGCGCAACGAGGTTAGCCTCAGTCAGTTTTTTCTCTACGAGCACACGCAGTACCTCGAAGAGCTGCTGCGCAGGGTGCCGCGCAGCTCAACGCGCCTCAAGCTGCGCCTCAAAAAGGGGCCGGTGGTATTCACGGCGCTGGCTTTTTACCAGCCCTCGCTGCAAGACGTTACGGGCGACTTTCGGGTGAACTCGACTAGCAGCCTGAACTTTACGGTGAGCCGGCACTTGGCGCTCACGGCTACCTACGCCTATTCGTACGAGAGTGTGGCCGTCGAAGGGCGCAGCCCGCTCAACACCAATCTGACGGTGGGCTTTACGTATTCAACTGGCAAATAAGCGCTTATTCGCCGTAGGTGCGCCGCCGAGTGCGGTCATTCATACTATGAATGCGCAGGTCTTTCTGCGAAAAAAGCGGCTCGTGGTTGCGCAGGATGCGCAGCAGCGGCACAAGGAGAATCTTGGCCCGCAGGTAGAAAATGGGGCCGCTGATTTCGCGGCGCACCACCTCATCCACAAACAGCGGCTGGCGCCAGCCGGCCCCGGCCCCGAGGCTAGCCCAGGAAAATACGCGCATCTGCGCGGCTACCGAGGGCTCGATGAGGGCAATGAAATCGCGCGGGGTGCTTGAGCGGGTGCCGGGCCGGTCTTCGTTGTTGTACTCGACGCGCACCGCGCCCATGCCACCCTGTAGGTTGGCGCCGAGCTCCCAGCGCGGGTTTTCGAGCACGATGTATTCGCCGTAGAGCGCCACGTTGTAGAAGCGCAGAGTGGCGTCGGGGTCGTCGGTGGCATTGTCGGGCGGTTCGAGGCGGGTGGGAATGCGGCTACTCAGGAAATAGAACGCTAGGCCCGTACGCACCCGGCCCCGCCACTCAAGGCCGAGCTTGAGGCCGTTGATAATGGAGAAGTGGCTATTAATGATGGAATACCGCGAGTCGATTTGCAGCACGGGCCGGCGGCGGGCAAACACTGGAGCTGGCTTTGACGAGTCGGGCGGCGCCGGCGCGGCACTGGCAGGCCCAGCTAGGCTCAGTGCGAGCAGCACCGCCCACCAACAGCCGCAGCTCGACCAAGCCCGACGCCAAACCACTTGAATACTAAACACAACCAAATAAAAATAACACCTGCACGGGCAAGGTACGCGGTGCGTCCTTAACCCGTTTTAATGAAGTAAATATGTAGAAACACGGAGGCTCTCAACCAGCGCTTTCCCTTAAAGTTTCAGCGCCTGCTCCAAGGCATTGTCGATGGCCGGGCTGGTGGAGGGCCGGGGCGGGTTGTTGGCAATGATGCGGCCATCGCGCCCAATGAGCCAGTAGCTCGGAATGGACTGCACATTGAAGGCGCGGGGGGCAGCCCCGTCGAAGGCGCCGCCATCGTGCAACTGCACGGCGTTGGGGCTAGCCACCTGCTTGGTCGCCAAGTACTTCTGCCAGTCGGCGGCCTGGCTATCGAGCGATACGTAGAGGAACACTATGTCGCGGCCCGCAAACTTGCGGCGCAATTCAAGGCTAGCCGGCATTTCGGCCAGGCAGGGCGCGCACCAGGTGGCCCAGAAGTCGAGGTATACCACCTTGCCGCGCAAGCTGCTGAGCGATACCTTCTTGCCGCTGGCATCGAGCAGCGTAAAATCGGGCGCGGGCTGGCCACTGGCTAGGGCCAAGTGGGTGCGTACAGCCTGCCGCACCTCCCGGGCAATGGTCGAATCGTGGTTGTGGGCCCGGAAGTCGGGCAGCAGCGGGCGTATGTCGGTATGTTCGCTCTCTACCTTGCCCAGCAGGTACTGGCCCACAGCTACGTCGCGCACGCGGCCCTCGCCCAGGGCCTCGGTGGCACGCTGGTAGAGGCGGCGCCCGGCGGCGGGACCGGTAGGCAGGTTACCGTCCTCGTCGTTGAGCTGGGTGAAGCCATAGGTCATGAGCAGACCCTGGAAAGCACTCTGCGTCAGGGCCGAATCCTGGCTAGCCAGCTGCATTTCGCTTAAAAAATCGTAGTAGCTCACCGGCAGCGTGGCGTAGCCGGCCTGGCGCCGCTCGGCCGACTGGCGCGAGGTGTAGCTGAGCAGCGAGCTGGCCCACTCGTCGGCAATGGCCTGGCGCTGCTGGTGCACAAAAGCGGCGGGCATGGGCTTGGCCACGGCGAAGGCGGCGAGCGCGGCCAGCCGCTGCTGGCGGTAGGTATCGGCGGCGCGGCGCAGCTCGGCGGCGCTGAGGCGGCCGGCGCGGGCGTCGGGCGTACGGCCGGCCTCGTCGTCCTGGCTAGCCAGCAGGCTGCTTTGGGTCAGGTAGTTATTGGCATTCGCACCGCGCCCGGCAAAGGCCAGGGTACGCTCAAAGCGGCTGGCATCGAAGGTCAGGCGCAGGGCGTCGCCGGGCGAGAGGTAGAGCGTGGCGTAGGTGTTCTCATACCCTAGCCGGGCCTCGGTGGGCGCGGCCAGTCGGGGCACCGTCAGCCGGAAGTCGCCGGCCGGGCTCAGCCGGGCCTCCACCGTTTGGGTAAGATGGCCGCGCCAGTCGGGCCCGTAGCTGAGGCTGATGGTGCGGGCCGTGGGCGCATCCACATGGCCGCTGACAGTGGTGCCACCCGCCGCCAGGGCGGGGCTAGCCTGCCGAAACGCCGGCGCTTTAAATGGCGGCGGGGCCGGGCGCTGGGCGGCGGCCAGCAGCGGCAGCCCGACCCAACCCAGGCAGGCCAGCGCCTTTATAATTAAACGGTTAGCTGCAACGGTGCGGCAACTGGACGGAGCACCCATAACAAAATCGGCAATAGCCAGACAAAGATACTTGGGCCCTGCCCCGCCGCCCGGTGGGCTAGCGCTTCAGCGCCTGCTCGATGGCGGCCACGGTTTCGGGCCCGTCAGAGGGGCGCGAAGCATACACGGTGACAAAACGACCATCGCGCCCGATGAGGTAGTACGTGGGGTAGCCATTTACCAGGTAGGTGGCCGCCAGGCTACTGTCAGGCGCGCGCAGGTGTACGCTGCTAGGGCCAGTGAAGTGCTTATCGGCCAGTGCTTGCTGCCACTTGGCTTCGGCATCGCCCACCGAGATATAGAGAAATACAACATCACGGCCTTCAAACTGCTTTTTGAGGGTGGGAGCAAATTCAGTCATCTCCCGCATGCACGGGCCGCACCACGTGCCCCAGAAGTCGAGGTACACCACCTTGCCCTTCAGGTCGGCCAGCGACACCTGTTTGCCGGTATTATCAGTGAGGGTAAACGCAGGGGCTAGCTGCCCGGCACTGAGCTGCTGGCGCTGGGCAAAGGCCTGCCGCACTGAGCGAGCTACGGCCGAGTCGCGGTTGTGCTGCCGAAAGGTGGCATAAAATACTTTCGCGCCGGCCGGATTATTGCGAATAGAATTGAATAACACTGCTTCCATCGTCCAGTTACGCGCCTTGGTATCGCCCAACTCGGCGGTAGCTAGCTGGTAGAGGCGCGGGCCTTGCGCAGGGTCGGTACTGAGCCGACCAGAGGGCACTAAGCGGCTCTGATAGCCCATCACAAAATTGGCCACCAGCGAGTTATCAATCAGGCTTCGGCCCCAGTGCCGGCTCACCTGCTTCACAAAAGGCTCCTTCAAAAAGCTGTAGTAGGCTTCGGGAAGGGGCTCGCCTGCTGCCGAGGTCGGGTTCATGGTGGCGTACATGAGCAGTGTGGTGGCCCAGTTGGTATTGATGGCTAACTGCTCATCCTGAATAAACTCGGCCGGTAGTGAGTGAGCCTTGGCGTAGCTGGCCAGGTTAGCCAGCCGGCGCTCGCGGTAGGCATCGCTGAGACGGCGAATTTCAACAGGCGTGGTCGTGCGCAGGTTGTTCTGCGGCCGGGGCAGGTCGGGGGCAGCAGGGCCATATTGATAGGTATAGAGCGAGTGAGCCAGGTAATTATTGACCTCACTGCCTTTGCCGGTATATCCCAGGGTCCGGTCGAAATCCTTGAAGTCGAGTAGCATTACCAACTGGTCGCCCGGCTGCAGATACAGTTGCGTACGCTGGCCAGCGCAGCTGAATTCCGTAGGGGTGCTTTGCGTCAGGTCTTTTAGCTGAATCTGAAAGTCGCCGCTGGCGCTGAGGGGCGCTTTTACGCGCCGCTCGCCTATAAAGAGTAGCACGGTGTCGCCGGCCGGCGCGTGCGCGAGGTGGCCGTGCAGGCGCGTAACGGGCGGCGCCGGGCTAGCCAGCAAATGAAGCGTGGTGCTCAGCGCGAGAGTCAGTAGCAGGGGCAACATAAGGGGGCGATGGGTAGCGTGGAAATTAGATAACGCAATATAATGACCTGAATGCAACCAGACAGCTGCTTCACCCCGTCGCTCGGCGGCTTGGCCCCGGGCGCGGGCGGCTTCACCCGTTTTGGGCTAGCCGGGTCATGAGCAAGTCCGTAGTTTTGAAGCAGTTACTAGCCCCTTCCTCAGCCCATGCTCACGCCCGACTTCCTATTTTCCCTGGCCAACCCGCTCGCTATGCTGGGCTGGGCGCTCCTGGTGCTAGCCCCGCGCTGGCGCGTTACCAACGCCTTGGTACTCAGTGGGGCGTGGTCGCTAGGGCTGGCCCTGGCCTACGCTGCCCTCATCACCACGCACTACTTGGGCGGGCACGGCGCCGAGGGCGGCTTTGGCTCGCTGGCACAGGTGGCGGCGCTCTTTCAAGACCCCTGGGCGCTGCTGGCGGGGTGGGTGCACTACCTGTGCTTCGACCTCTTCACTGGCGCCTGGGAGGTGCGCGATGCCCAGCGCCGGGGCGTGCCGCACGTAGCGCTGGTACCGGCGCTAGGGCTCACGTTCCTGTTTGGGCCGGTGGGGCTGCTGGTGTATTTCGGCGTGCGCCGGGCTTTCGGGCAAAAAAGCATCTCGCAACCTACTAACAACCAACATTATGAAAACGCTCTCGCTCGCTGATTTCGCACAGGATGCCCCTAGCACGGCTGCTACCAACAACTTGGGCAACCGCTTTATTGAGGCGATGCGCATACTGCGCTGCGCCAACGCGCCGCTCGCCTACGCCGGCTGGCTCAATGTAGGGCTAGCTGGGCTAGCCCTGGTGCTGCTGCCCCTCGACCACCGCCACGTCACGGGGCTGCTGGTGTGGCTGAAGCCGCTGAAATTCTCGTTGTCCATTGTGGCCTATGCCTGGACGCTGGGCTGGCTGCTGGCTAGCCTGCCGGCCGCCGCGCAGCCTGCCGTGCGCCGCCTGAGCTGGGGCGTAGCCGCCAGTATGGTGGTCGAAATCGCGGTTATTTTCGTTCAGGCGGCGCGCGGCACCAGCTCGCACTACAACGCGAGCAGTCCGCTCAACGGCGCCCTATTTGGGCTGATGGGCCTATTTATTGTGGTGAATACGGCTATGACTGTCTGGGCTTTATACCTGGCGTGGCGCCACCGGCCGGCCGGGTCGGCGGGCTACGTATGGGGCCTGCGGCTCGGGCTACTGGTGTTTCTCATCGGCTCAGTGCTGGGCGGGTTTATGATTCATAATCAGCAGCACACGGTGGGCGCCCCCGACGGCGGCCCCGGCCTGCCCGGCCTGGGCTGGAGCACCGTGGCCGGCGACCTGCGCGCGGCGCATTTTCTGGGCATGCACGCCTTGCAGGCGCTGCCGCTGCTGGGCTGGGCGCTGGGCCGCTGGGTGCCGCGCCGGGCGGTGGTGCTCACCTGGCTGGGCACGGCGCTGTATGCGGCGGCGGTGGCGGGGCTGCTGCTGGGGGCACTGGCCGGGCGCCCGCTGGTGGCTATGCACTAGGCCTACTTATTTGCCCCGACCTTCGCCTGCATGAACGACCGGCGCTTTCTGCTCTTTGGCATACCCCTGCTGGCCGCGCTAGAGCTGGTGCCCCGCGGCAGCTACAGCCAGCCGCTAGGGTGGCACTGGCTGGTAGACTACGGGGTGGCCCTGCTGTTTACCATCACGCTCTGGCTCGGCAACCGCGCGCTGTGGCAATGGCTGCTGCGCCGCTGGCCACAGCAGGCCGCCACGGCACGCCGCCTGTGGTGCCTGGCCGCCGCCGGCGTGGCCTATACGGCGGCCGCTTCGCTGACGCTGGCCGGGCTGCTGGCCATGCTGCAAGGCTACCACCTGCACCTGGCCGACGAGCTGCGCGAAATCAGCCTGAACCTGGTTTCGACGTTTATCGTGCTTTTACTCTACGAAAGCCGGCACCTGTTTGTGCAGTGGGAAGCCAATCTGCGCCGCGCCGACCACCTGGCTCAGGCTAGCACCCAGGCCCAGCTCGATACCCTGGCCCAGCAGCTCGACCCGCATTTTCTCTTCAACTCGCTCAATACCCTGGCCGCGCTCATCGAGCCCCAGAACGAGCCCGCCCAGCACTACGTGGAGGGCCTGGCTGATGTCTACCGCTACGTGCTGCTGAGCCGCGAGCGCCCTACCGTGCCGCTGGCCGAGGAGCTGGCTTTTGTGCAGACCTACGTGGCGCTGCAAAAGGTACGCTTTCGCGATAATGTGCTGGTAAGCTACGACGTGCCCACCGCCGCGCTGGCCCGGCGCGTGGCCCCGCTCAGCGTGCAGGGGCTGGTCGAGAATGCGCTTAAGCACAACGAGGCCTCGCGGGCCCGCCCGCTGCATCTGCGCCTGGCAGCCGATGTGGCCAGCCTGCGCGTCGAAAATACCTGGCAGCCCCGCGCCGCCGGGCTAGCCCCCGGCACCGGCACGGGCCTGGCCAACGTGCGCCAGCGCTACGCGCTGCTCGGGGCTAGCCAGCCGGTGCAGGTGCAGCAGGCGGGAGACATCTTTGCCGTCACGCTGCCACTGCTGCCCCCTGCCTAGCCCGCCATTTTCGCCATGCTGCCCCTGCGCATTTTAGTTTTTGAGGACGAGTACCCGGCCGCCGAGCGCCTGCGGCGCCTGCTGGCCCAGGCCGCGCCCACGGCCGAGGTCCTGGCCGTGCTCGACACGGTAGCCGGCGCGCTGGCCTGGCTAGCCACCCACCCCGCGCCCGACCTCATTCTCAGCGACATTCAGCTGGCCGACGGGCTCAGCCTCGACGTATTTGCCCAAGCTGTAGTGGCGTGCCCAGTCATTTTCACCACCGCCTACGACCAGTATGCGCTGCAAGCCTTCCGGGCCAATGGCATCGACTACCTCCTGAAGCCCCTCAAGCTGCCCGAATTGCAGGCGGCGCTGGGCAAGCTGGCAGCGCTGCAAGCCGGGAGCCGCGAAGCCCAAAAGAAGCTAGCTGCTGCGCACAGCTCCACTCCGCATTTAGTATCCACCTCCCCTACTATTTCCATCGAGCGCCTGCTCGATGCGCTGCCCCGGCCCCAGCGGCCCTATAAAACGCGGTTTTTGGTGCGGCAGGGCGAGCACCTGCTGCCACTGCCCGCCACCGAAGCAGCCTGGTTCCAGAGCCGCCACGACACCACTACCCTCGCTACGCTCGATGGCCGCCGCTTCGTGGTAGAGTACACCCTGGAGCAGCTCGAAGGCCTGCTCGACCCTGGTCAGTTTTTCCGCCTCAACCGCCAGCTCATCGCCCAGCTACCGGCCGTGCGCCGGCTCGCGGCCCACTTTGGCGGCAAGCTGCTGGTAGAGCTAGCCCCTGCCCCCACCGACGAAATACTGGTGAGCAAGGAAAAAGCCGGCGCCGTGAAAAGCTGGCTGGAGGGCGGCTAGCCCCCGCTACCTAGCCCGCCTTTCCGCGTATCCCGTCGCTTGAATGGCAATTCGCTATGAACGCGGTTAAATTGAAAATCAGCCCATTGCGCCACCTTACCGACGCCATGCGCAAGATAGAGCACTGGCTGGAAGCCGGCGCCCGCCTGGGCGAGTTTCTCGTGCCGGCTACCGAGTCGGCCCACATGTTCGCGGCGGGCCAGCCCGTGCGCCCCGTCGTGGGCTAGGGCTAGCGGTCGAGCCAGTTTTTGAATACGCTCACTTTTTCGCGGCTCACCAGCACCGGGCCTTCGCTCTCGGGCGGGGCGGGCTTCAGAATGGTTTGCAGCCGCGAGTTGGTGTAATGAATAATATCGGCGATGGCGGCCTGCCGGGCCAGAAAGGCCCGATTCAGGCGGAAAAATTGGCTCGGGTCGAGCAGACCTTCAAGCTGTTCCATGGTGTAGTCCACCACATACTTGC
Source organism: Hymenobacter sp. BT559 (assembly GCF_017571525.1). Lineage (GTDB taxonomy): Bacteria > Bacteroidota > Bacteroidia > Cytophagales > Hymenobacteraceae > Hymenobacter > Hymenobacter ginsengisoli. Next base: position 279,245 of record NZ_JAGETY010000004.1, read on the forward strand.
GGCCGTCGGTGCTTTGCAGCAGAGTTGTTTTTTCGAGGCTGAAAAAGTAGGCCACCTGCTCGACGGGCACCACCTTGAGGTGCTCGCCCACGCGCACCACAAACTGACTTTTGTAGCTGGCCACGGGCGCCGGCTGGCGCAGCTGCTGCAAAAGAGCCGCCAGCGTTGCCGCATCCAAGCCGGGCACTGATGAGCCGTTTTCCGCCGCTGGTTTTGTGCTGGAAACCGAACTTTTTGTACTAAAGTCCCCACGGGAAGCAATAGGTAAACGCTGCTGCAATTTTACCACTGCCTGCCTAATCTCCTCTTCGTCAATGGGTTTAAGCAGGTAATCGACGCTATTGACTTTAAACGCCCGCACAGCATACTGGTCGTAGGCTGTAGTAAAAACGACCGGGCACGTCACGGTTACCTGCTCAAACAGCTCAAAGCTGAGGCCATCGGCCAGGTGAATATCCAGAAACAGTACGTCGGGCGCGGGGCCGGCTTGCAGAAGGGCCACGGCCTGCGCCACCGACTCGGCGGGGCCCAGAATCTCAAATGGCACGGCTTGTTTTTGGAGCAGGCTCGCCAGGCGGCGGGCCGCTAGGGGCTCATCTTCGACAAGTAAGGCGCGGAGCATAGCAAGAAATCAAAAAGAACGACGGATAGCTTAGCGGTGCACGGCCAGGCTATCGCGCAACTGCCAGATGCGCTGGCCCAGGGCCGCCGCGTGGTAGAAGTAGTTGGTTTGGGCCAGCTGCGCCACCTCGCCATCGGCCGAGGTAGACAGGCGCAACATAATAGTGCGGCTGTGCAGATGCTGGGCCGCCGCCAGCTCGGGCCGCAGGCGCACCTCCAGCGTGGCCTCTAGCAGCGGCTCGAAGGCTGGGGTAACGACCACGGGGCGCAGCTGCTGCAGGGTGAGCAGCAAGGTGCGCAGCAGGGCCGGCGCACGCACCTGAAACGGACGGGTTTGCCCCGCCAGCAGCGGGTACACGGTAATGCTTTCCACGTCGCTGAGTTGGGCCCGGTGCAGGGCCTGCTCTACGGCCACGTGCCCGTTTGGGGTAGCACCCTTGCGCACCAGCAGCCACCCAATACCCGTGGCAATGACGGCGCACAGCACCCATAGTAGTTCGGAATAGCTTCGCTTTATCACTTCTCAAAAAGCCGAGCCTGGCTAGTGGCGGCCCATCTACAAGGCTAGCAGCGGCAAAGTAACCACGAAGTCCTCGCCCACCGGGCCGGCTTCTACCGAGCGGGGCGTGAGAAAGCCGTAACGGGCGCGCAGGTTAGCCAGGCCCCGGCCACTGGTTTCATCGGCAGCAAGGCGGCGGGGGCGCAGGGTGTTGCGCACGGTGAGCGTGGCGCTGGGCACATCTACCGCCACGCGCAGGTGCAGGGGGCTGGCCTGGTAGGCAGTATTGTGCTTGAGGGCATTTTCGAGCAGCAATTGCAGGGCCAGCGGCGGCAGGTAGAGGCTAGCCAGCGCGGCCGCGGGCGGGCGCTCGAACTCAACCTGCAGGGCTTCGTCGAGGCGGGTTTTTTGCAGAAAAACGTAGGATTCAGCAAAGGCCAGCTCTTCGCTCAAGGGCACGAGCTCCTGGCTCTGGCTGTCGAGCACGTAGCGATACACGCTGCTGAGCTGACGAATGAAGCGCACGGCGCGCTGCGGCTCTTCCTCCACGAGGCTGGTGAGGGCATTAAGCGAGTTGAAGAGAAAATGCGGGTCTACCTGCCGGCGCAAGGAGTCGAGCCGGGCCACGGCCGACTCTTTTTCGAGGCGCTCGGCCCGCACGGTAGCCTCGCGCCAGGAAAGCAGAAATGAGCGCGAGTGCATAAACAGCGACACCACCACCGTAGTGGCCAGCGGAAAAGCCGAGCGCTCCCAGAAGCCGTGCCGCAGGGTGTAGCCCAGCGGCTTGTGGTAGAGCACCAGCACCGTGAACTCGCCCATCACCACCAGCACCAGCAGGGAGGCCAGCAGCGACACCCCCACCGTGAGCAGCAGCCGCCGGATGGGCTGCTCGCTCCAGCCGGTGCGCAGGTTGAGGGCGTCGGCGGTGAAGGCATTGGCAAACCAAAGCCCCGCCGAGTAGCAAAACGAGATGCCCAGCGAAATGGCGTAGCCGACGGGGTCGCGCCAGGGCGGCGGCGAGAACAGCAGCGCCGTGCCCATGCACACCAGCAGTATCCAGCCCAGCACCCGGCCGAAGGCGCGCACGTTGGAGCGCTCGACGGTGGTAACCCAGGGCGTGCCGCGGGACACCGCATCGGCGTAGGGCGGGGTGGCGGGCGCAGGAGGCAGCAAGGCAGGCATGGCGGGCAGCATAAAAGAGCAGGCTTAAAAGTAGAGCCCGCCGGCCCAACGCCGCCAGGGGCGGGAAGCCGGCCGGGTTGCCAAAGGCAGTGGGTTTATTTGGCGGCCGTGGGGGCTTCGTACTGCTTGAGGCGGCCCAGCAGCTGCTCCTGGCCCCAGGTGGGGGCTAGCGGGCTAGCCGGCCGGAAGGCGGCAAACCGGGCCTTGGCCTGCTCATACAAGGGGCGGGCGGTGGCCGCCCCGCCGCCAAACGCGACGGGGGTATAATACACGTTGTTGGCCTCAACGAGGTAGGGCCGCGGATTGGCCGGGTTGAGGGCTTCGGCGCGGTCGACGGCTTCGGTCACTTTGGCTGAGTATTCCTGGGCGCGCACGGCGGGCTCGATACTGAGCCGGGCCTGGTAGAGGTAGGCTTGCAGAGTCAGCAGCTCCGACTCGTCGCCCTTCAGGCGCAGGGCCTGGGCTAGGGCTGCCTCGGCGCGGTCAAGAGCCTTGTCTTTTACGGGCGCGGCTTCTTTGCCCGTAAACGTGCTGATGACCAATGCGTAGGCTTGGTAGTAGCGGGGCAGCCAGTCGGCCGGGGCCACGGCGGCGGCACGCTCCAGCTTGGCTGCCAGGGCTTGCAGTTCGGCGGCATCGCCGGTGTGCATTACCTGCCCGATGGTGGCGCCGAGCTGCTCGGTGTAGCCGGGGGGCGTAGCAGCAGCCGGCGCGGCTGCGGGGGCGGTTTGAGCGGTGGCGCCGAGGCTGGCAGTAGCGAGAGCGAGGGTGAACAACAGCTTTTTCATGACTCAGAAAGGGGGTAAGGGGTGGCGTCCGGGTTAATGATTCAAAGGTGGTGGCAGGCCCGGCCGGCCCAAAATGCCCGTTGCCGAAGCGCCCAAAGCCGCCCCCGAAACCGCCGAAACACTGGAAGGAGCGTTGGTCGCCAGCCAGGGCAGCAGAAGCCAGCGGCCTGCGTGGCGGCGCGGCCTACTTCTGCTGGCCAGGGCGTTTACTGTCGGCTCCCCCTATCTCGTACCCGCTCTACATCACGCACTACCGGCTGGTGTACGTCTACACTGGCTGGGTGAGTCGGCACAAGGTGCCGCTGGCGCCGGGACTGCCCTGGACGGCGCTCACGTTTGCAGTGGCCGCGGCGCTGGCCTACGCCTGCCTCAACTTTTACGACGAGCCCGTGCGCCGCTGGCTGCGCCAGCGCGTGCTGGCCCGCAGCTAGCCCCACAATAAAGATGGCGCCGGGCAAAGCCCGACGCCATCCCGGCATCCTTTCCGCACAGTGCTTTCCCTTTACCGGCTTACTGATGCCAACGACGCGCCTTTTTACCACGCGGCAGCTGGTTTTATTTCTTAGCAACGGCTAGCCGACCTCCTCAATCGGGCGCCACCGAGGTGTCGCCGGGGCTTTTCTTATTGATGGAGATGAGCAGCGCGGCCACCACCATCTGGGGGGCTAGCTGGCGCACGGGCACGGCGGCATACCGGCCGCTGGCCGCATCGGGCGTGGTGGCGTAGCGGTAGCCGAACACGTTGTCGCGGCCCAGCACGTTGGTCATGCTCAGGTGCACGATGGTGAACTGCCCGGCCAGGTGCGTGAGGTAGCTCAGGCTGAGGTCGAGGCTTTGGAAGCTGGGGGTGCGGCCTTGGTTGAAGCCCGGCTGGTTGGGGTCGAAGTAGGCGCGCGGGCTGCCGTAGCTGTAGGTGCCGCTGAGCTGGGTGTGCAGGCTAGCCAGCCAGTACTTGCCTACCACGCTCAGGTTGTGGGTGGCGGCGAAGGTGGGCACGGCCGCGGCGAGGTCGGCGCGGGCCTGGCGGCGGGTGTCGAGCAGGCCATAGCTCACCCAGAAGTCAATTTTCTTGAACGTCTGGTAGCGGTCGCGGAAGAACAGGTCGAGCCCGCGGGCGTAGCCCTGGCCGCTATTGCCGTAGCGGCTGGCATCGAGCACGTTGTAGCCGTCGAAGCGCGTCAGCTTCTGGTAGTCCTTATAATAGAGCTCCGCCCGCAGGGTGCGGCTGGCCGTGCTGCGCTGGTAGCTCAGGATATAGTGCGCAGCTTGCTCGAAGCCCAGCGCAGGCTGCACGCGCAGCAGGTCGTTGGTAGGCGTTTGGTAAAACAGCCCGCCTGCCGCCGAGAGCTGGCTGCCGGCCCCCAGCTGCCAGGCCAGCGCCAGGCGCGGCGCCAAGTTGGCGTGGTTCAGCAGGGCCGAATATTCGCTCCGTACCCCTAGCCGCCCGCTGAGGCGTGGCGCCAGGCTCAGGTCGCTTTCGCCAAACACGGCGGTGCGCTGCTCGCTAAAGCCGGGGGTGTACACCGGAGCATCAGGCGTGGCCTGGTAGCGCAGGGCGTAGCGCTGGGCCGTAGTTTCGGCGCCCAGCTTGAGATTAAACCACGTGCTGGCCGAGTCGTTGGTGAGCACGAGGCGGGCAGTGGCGGTCTGCTCGGTTTCGTCGATAACCTGGGGCTCAGGGCGCAGGGTGTTGTGCTCGCGGCTCAGGGCCAGGCCGGTGTTCAGGCTCCAGCCGCGGCGCAGGGCGCTGCGATAAGTGGCGTTGAGGTAGTAGTTGTCGTTGCGCAGGGCAGTGAGGCGGCCGTTTTGGGCAAATGCAGCTTCGGGGTCGGGCTGGCGGGTGGCTACCTGCTGGCTGGCATAGGTGGCGTAGATTTTCAGCAGGCCGGTTTCGCCGGTGCGGTGGGCTAGCCGCAGGCTGCCACCCAGCCGCTGCGGGGCCTGCTGCCAGCGCTGGTCGGGCGCGGTGAGGCCGTAGTAGGGCGTGAGGTTGGTGTAGTCGAGGCTAGCTGAGGCCGAAGTCCGCTCCCAGCGCCGGGTGCGGCTCAGGGAGCCGCCCACGCTTAGCAGCGAAATGCCGGTCTGGGTTTCGGGGTCAAGGTCTATCGAGCTCAGGTTTACCACCGCGCTCAGCGCCTGCCCATACTCGGCCGAGTAGCCGCCGGTGCTAAACAGCGTGCCTTTGAACAATGTAGGTGAAAAGCGCCCCCTAGCGGGCACGCCGCTCACGGCGCCGCCGTAGGGGCTGGCCACGGGCAGGCCGTCGAGGTAGGTACGGGTTTCGGAAGCGGCCCCGCCGCGCACAAAGAGCTTGCCCTCCTCGCCCACCCGGGTGGTGCCGGGCAAGGTATTCAGCGCGGTGGCGATGTCGGCATTGGCCCCGGCGGTAGTCAGAATATCGAGCGGCTTGAGCACGGCGGCGCGGCGGGCATCGCTGGCCTCGAAGGCGCCGGCCATTACCACCACATCGCTCAGGGCGGCGCGGCTTTCGCGCAGGTGGTGAGTGGGCAGGGCTAGGGGGCCACCCACGGCCGGCAGGGCCAGCGGCGTTTCCTGCAGTTCGTAGCCGACGAGCGTAACGACCAGCGGCAGCGTGCCCGTGGCCGAGGTGGCGAAGGTGAACTGGCCCAGCGAGTCGGTGGTAGCGCCGTCGAAAGTGGTTTTGAGGAATACGTTGGCGCCCGGCAGGGGGCGGCCGGCTGCGTCGAGCACTAGGCCGCTGAGGCGCGTGGTGGCGTGGGTGGCGGGGCTAGCGGCGGGGCTTTGCGCGAGGGCGACGGGGGCAGCGGCGGCAAGCAGGGCGGCGAGGAAGGCAGTTTTCATGGGGCCGGCGGTTGAGGCGGATAACTGTCCCAAAGGTGCCCGGCCCGCCCCGCGGCAATCAAGTAAAAGCTACCGAGCCAGCAAAAGCGAGCGCCCAACCGTAGGCCGGCGCGGCTGAGCCTGAGCGCAGCAACACAAAAGGCGGCCAGCCGTTCAAGCCAGGGCAGCGCTTACCTTCGCCTTGCCCTAAGCTTTTTTGCCCCATGCCCGCCCCCACGCTTCCCGTCGATTATCAGAACGTTTTTCGCTCGCTGCCCGAGAATTTTCTGCTCATCGCGCCCAACCCGGAAGCCACTATCCTCGACAACACCGACAGCCACGTGGCGGTGTCGCTTAAGCGCCGGGAGGAAGTAATAGGCAAGCCTTTTTTCGAGGCTTACCCCGCCAGCGACGAAAGCGGGGCGGCCCAGATTCGCGAATCGCACGAGCACGTGCGGCGCCACCTCGAGCCGCACACCATGCCGCTCATTCGCTACGACCTGGAGCGCCCCACCGAGCAGGGCGGTGGCCTCGAAGAGTTTTATTGGGAAGCCACCCATTACCCTGTTCTCGACGCGCAGGGGCAGCTGCAGTACATTTTGCAGCGCACCCAAAACGTAACCGAGCAGCTGCGCGCCGCGCGCCTTGCCGCCGAAACCCAGCAAAAGCTGGCCGAAGAGCAGGAGCGCACCCGCTTTATTCTGGAAAACCTGCCGGTGCTTATCTGGACGGCCACGCCCGACGGCCAGCGCGATTACTTTAACCCGCGCTGGCTAGGCTACACGGGCCGCGAAATGGCCGACGAGCTGGGTGAAAAGTGGCTTGCCGACCTGCACCCCGACGACCGCGAGCGCGTGCGCACGCAGTGGGGCCAGGCGGTGGCGGCCGGCAACCCCTACCAGGTAGAATACCGCCTGCGCCGCTACGACGGCCAGTACCGCTGGATACTGAGCCGCGCCCAGCCCCGCCGCGATGCCGAGGGCCGCATCAACTTGTGGGTGGGCGGCGCTACCGACATCCACGACCAGAAAATGATGGTGCAGGAAATTTTGGAGGCCAATGAGCAGCAGGCCGTGCTCTCGGAGCAGGCTTACCAGAACTACCAGCTGGCCGAAAGCCAGCGCGCCATGTACCAGGGGCTTTTTATGCAGGCGCCGGCGCTCATCTGCATCCTGCGCGGCCCCGAGCACCGCTACGACTTCGTCAACACGGCCTACCAGTCGCTCTTCCCCGGGCGCCAGCTGCTGGGTTGCACTGTAGCTCAGGCGCTGCCCGAAGTAGTCGACCAAGGCATCGCGTCCCTGCTCGACGGGGTGTATCAAACCGGCGAAACCTTTACCGGCAATGAGCTGCTCGTGGAGCTCCAGGCCCGGCCCGACTCGCCCGCCATGCGCCCGGCGTACTTCAATTTTACTTACCAGCGCTTCAGCGAACAGGGCCAAGTGGCAGGTATTACGGTCTTTGCCTTCGAAGTAACGGAATTGGTGAACGCCCGTAAAGCCCTGGAATAGCGGTAATACGCTGGGTTACCGCCAACTCTACCCTCCCTAACCCCCGGCTGTATGGGCCAGGCTAACGGCGATTTGGCCGTTAATTTGCTTGGCCGCCCCCACGCGTCCGAAATTAACCTCGACAGGTAGCCGGCCTTCTTGCGAGTAAGTGCCCCGCCCCAGCCAGCGGGCGCCATCCTCGGCTAGCCCTTTTCTCCCCGCACCTTTTATGGAGCTTTCCGCCCTCGACTTTCAGCAAGCCCGCGTCAAGCAGGTGTTGTTTAAGTCGCGCCTGCGCTCGGTGCTCTACGGGGTGCGCGAGCCCGAGCCCAGCTTGTTTACGCTGCAAGAAAACCCGCTGGGCCAGTGGCTGAATACGGTGCTTAAGCCGCAGTATGGCCAGCGCCCTGAGATAGCCGGCATCGAGCGCCTGCTGCGCCAAACCCTCGACACGGGCCAAGCCCTAGTGCGCCAGCACCAGCGCGGCGAGATGGAGCAGGCCCGCGCCGGCCTGGAACATATTGAGCGCCTGGCCAGCGAAATCGACCAACTGCTTACGGCCGTGGAGCACAGCAGCTAGCGCCAGCCCTTTGCCGTTGAGCTGCCGCGTTTCCGCGCCCGCAAACCCGGGCAGGCACGACATTTCGCTACCGGGCCGGCCTAGCGGCTTATTTCGCCCAGCGAAATCAGTGGCAGGTAATCGCTCAGGCCGCTAGGCCGGTCGAAGACGTGGATGAACAGGATGGCCTCGTCGCCGCGGCTGTGCCATACCTCGGCATAGAAGTTTTCGACGGCAAACAGGCGCAGGTCGAAGCTGTCTTCGGTGCGCTCGGCCAGGGGCCGGCCGTGCCGGGCCAGGTGCGCCGCCTGGTGGCGCTGGTGCAGGTTTTTAAAAGCGGCAATCGTCATAGGGCTATCCCGAAGATACGCCCGCCGGGCGGCGCAGCCAGCGGCTAGCCCAGCTTAGGGGCTGCGCGGCGCACCTTTGCGGCATGAAATCGTTTCGCTTTCCGCACCCGCTGGTGCTGCTCACGCTGTTTATCATCCTGGCCGCTGCCCTGAGTTATGTGCTGCCCGCTGGCCAGTTTGCCCGCCGCCCCAATGCCGCCACCGGCCGCGAAGTGGTAGTACCCGGCTCCTACGAGCGCGTCCCTAGCACGCCCGTGAGCCCGCTGCAAGTAGCTGTGGCCGTGCCCAAGGGCTTGGCCGATGCGGGCGCGGTCGTATTCCTGATTTTTCTGGCGGGCGGCGCCTTTACGGTAGTCGACCAGACGGGCGCGCTGCGCCATGGCGTCGACTGGCTGCTGCGCCACGCGCAGGGGCGCGAGGTAGCCGTTATTCCGCTCGTATCATTATTATTTGCCACTATGGGCGCCCTCGAAAACATGGGCGAAGAGATAATTGCCCTCGTGCCCGTGCTGCTGGTGCTGATGCGCCGGCTAGGCTACCCTGTGCTTACGGCCGTGGCGGCCAGCCTGGGGGCGGCCGTGGTGGGTGCGGCGTTCAGCCCCATCAATCCTTTCCAGGTGGGCATTGCCCAGAAGCTGGCGCAGCTACCGCTGCTGTCGGCGGCGGGCTACCGGCTGGTGTTTCTGGCCATCGCGCTGGTTATCTGGATAAGTGGCACCCTGCGCCACGCCTCCCGCCACCGCACCACCCCCGACACTGCGGCCCAAGATGTCGCCGCCGCCGGGGCCAGCCGCCACGGCTTAGTATTGCTGTTATTGCTAGCGGCATTCAGCACGTTTGCCTACGGCGTGGTACGGCTCGAATGGGATTTTGACCAAATGGCGGCGCTGTTTCTGGTGCTGGGCATTGGGGCGGGGCTAGTGGGCGGGCTAGGCCTCACGGGCACGGCCGAAGGCTTCGTGGCCGGCTTTCGCGACATTGCCTTTTCGGCCATCCTCATCGGCTTTGCGCGAGCCATTTTTGTGGTGCTTGAGCAGGGGCACATTGTCGATACCCTTGTGCAGGGCCTGGCCACGCCGCTAGCCCACCTGCCCGTGGCGCTGGCCGCCCTGGGCATGATGGGCGTGCAAGGTGCCTTGCACCTTCCGGTGCCCAGCGTGAGCGGCCAGGCCGTGCTCACCATGCCGCTGCTGGTGCCCCTCTCCGACCTCATCGGCCTGCCCCGGCAAGTGACGGTGCTAGCCTACCAATACGGCGCCGGCCTCACCGAGCTGCTTACCCCCACCAATGGCGCGCTCATGGCCATGCTGGCCGCCTGCGGCGTGCGCTTCGACCAGTGGCTGCGCTTCGCGGCGCCGCTCTATGGCCTGCTGCTGGCGCTGGGCGCGGCCGGGGTGCTACTGGGTATTTGGCTAGGCCTGGCCTGAACGGCACATGGCGCCTAAACACCGCCTCTTGCCACTTAAAGTTGCTTACCAACCAGTAAGCCAACCGGTATTGGCTCCGTTCACTATGCTTAAACTCTGGGCTCCTTGTGTAACAATTGGTGATGCTTACGATAGGCAACACCCGCTGCATTAAAGCTCAACAATTACGAGTAAGCGTGCTAAACTCATTGTGCTTTAAACAATCAAAGCCAATTTGCATATTTTCTAGAAAATTCTTTTCTTTGGACTCCTTGCTGAAAAATTTCTTACAATAACTGTAAATAGGCTCCATAAATGTTGACATTTCAACACCATAAGTTAAGCTTAACTTTGTGCATCATCCTTAACTAATGTATAATGGTCAGAAAACTGGTACTTATATTATTTCTTATCTTATACCTCACTTCGCTTGCTCACGCAGTTACCTACTACGTGAGTTCGCAGGGTGATGACGCGCAGGCTGGCACTTCGGTAGCTACAGCCTGGCGTTCTATCACGAAAGTGAATGCTGTTACATTCCAACCCGGCGACCGGGTGCTGTTTGAAGGTGGGCAAACATTTGCTGGCAGCATTACCCTAAAAGGCGCGGGTACCCGTGCCCAGCCCTTGGTAGTAAGCTCTTACGGCACTGGGCCGGCTACTATTGCCAGCGGTACCTCTAGCGGTTTTTACAGCTACAACGCGGCCGGCATTGAATTGCGGCGTCTCACCTTCGTGGGCGATGGCCTACTTACTAACACCGGCTCGGGCGTGACCTTTTACCTTGATTCACCCAGCACTACGCTCAGCTACCTGCGCCTCGATAGTCTCGATGTCAGTGGCTATCGCGAATCAGGCATCTTGATTAGTAGCTGGAACGGCAGCAGCGGCTATGATGATGTGCGTATCACGGCTAGCCTGGTTCATGCCAATGGGGCGGCTGGCCTGCAATCTTACTCGCAGGACCTAGCAGCGCATCACAATTGGTATGTTGGTAATTGCCAAGCATTTGACAACTCAGGGCGCAGTGATGCCTATTACAACAATACGGGTAATGGCATTGTGCTGGGCGGCATCGATGGCGCACTAATCGAATACTGCAAAGCCTACCATAACGGCTGGCTCAACGCTTACGTAAGCGGCGGCCCCGTTGGCATCTGGGGCTACTGCTGCAACAACCTGACTATCCAGAAGTGCGAGGCGCACCACAATATGACCGGCACCGCACACGATGGCGGCGGCTTCGACTTGGACGGTGGCTGCACCAATTCGGTGCTTCAATATAACTACTCGCATGACAACCAAGGCGCGGGCTACCTGCTGGCTCAGTACTATTATGCACCGCCAATGCACGACATTATTATTCGATACAATGTAAGCAAAGATGATGCGCGCCGCAACAACCAAGGCGCTATTGAAATATGGTCGTCGGGCGCCAGCGGCGGCATCCAAAGAACTGATATTTATAATAATACGGTGCTATTAAGCCCGCCCGACGATGGCTCACACCCTATGGCTGTATATATTGCAAGCTGCGACTATACCGACTTAACCATCCGCAACAACGTGTTTCAGACCACGGGAGGGCTGGAGGCATTGCACACCATATGCACTACCAATCTGAGCTTGCAAGGCAACTGCTACTGGAACCCTAGCCAACTAACGCTGAACTGGAACGGCACTATTTATGGCGACCTGGCTACGTGGCGCACTGCTACCAACCAGGAGCAGCTTGCTAGTGGCCGCGCCACTGGCCTGAGCGTCGACCCCCAGTTGCCCAGCCCTGACCCGACCATGGCTCTGCCGGCTACCTCGCCGCTGCGCGGGGCTGGCATCAACTTAGAATATGAATTTAATATTAACCCCGGCCCGCAGGACTTTGCCGGCAACCCTACGCCAGTGGCCCCTACTCCGGGCAATATTGGTGCCCTCGAAAATGTAAGCGGCATGGCTGCCACGCCGCTGCCCGTCGTACTCACCGACTTTGCGGTGACGCGCGTGGGCACGGCGGCCAAGCTCAGCTGGCGCACGGCCACGGAAGTAAGCAACGCCTATTTCACGCCCGAGGTTAGCTTCAATGGCACCACCTTTACCAGCCTAAGCCGAGTTCCGGGCCAAGGCAGCAGCATCCAGCCGCATAGCTACACCTATACCGACGCTGGCTTGGCGCAATACCCCGCCGGCCCGGTATACTACCGCCTGCGCCAGGTAGATACCAATGGCACGGGCACCTTTTCGCCCGTGCGTACGCTCACCGGTGCTACGCCACCGGCGGCCAGCCTGCTCAGCTTCAAGGTATATCCTAACCCAGCTCCCGCCACGGCACAAGTGCTCGTAAAGGCCGAAGCCGGCGCCCAGGTGCAGTTGCTCAATATTCAAGGGCAACTCATTGCAAATGCCACAGTGGCCGGCGACGGCACCGTTATCCTGCCCACCAGTGGCCTAGCGGCAGGCCTCTACATTGTGCGCTGCGGTACCCAGAATACCAAGCTGCTGCTCACCAATTAGTGCTGCCTACTAGGGCGACCTAAGATGCCTCCGCCAGCCCAGCAGTTGTTTAAGGAAGCTTCCTTAAACAACTGCTGGGCTGGCGACTTTAACAGGCGCCCGTTTTTGTTGACTGCCTATCACTCATGTTTACTCCCGACCTCGACCCACTGCGCTATCCCATTGGCCAGCCGCAGTTGCCCACCGCGCCGCTCACAGCCGCCGAGCGGGCGCCTTACCTTCAGCAGCTCGCCGAGCTGCCTGCCCAGCTTACGGCCGCCGCCCGCCGCGTGGGCGGCGAGCGCTTGCAGCTGCCCTACCGCCCCGGGGGCTGGACCGGCCGCCAGGTAATTCACCACGTGGCCGACTCGCACCTGAATGCCTACACACGCTTCCGGCTAGCCCTCACGGAGGATAACCCGACCATTCGCCCCTACGACGAAGCGGCATGGGCCGAGCTGCCCGATGTGGCCGCCACGCCCATCACGGTGTCGCTAGCCCTGCTTGAGAGCTTGCACAGCCGCTGGGGTACGCTGCTGCACCACCTCGACGAGGCGCAGTGGCAGCGCACCTTTTACCACCCTGGCTCCCAGAAAACGGCTACCCTGGCCCAGACGCTGGTGCTCTATGCCTGGCACGGCCGGCACCATCTGGCACACCTGGAATTGCTAGCCCAATAGGGCAAGCTTAAAAATAAAAACCCGCCCGGCTACTGCTAGCTGGGCGGGTTTTTGCGTTAGTCAATACACAAAGCTACTTCTTGATGGGCCGCACCATGCTGCTACCCTTGCCGTAGCGGCGCAGGCTTTTTTCGGCTTCTGGGTTGAGTTTGGCGGCTTTTTCCAGGTCTTTGCGGGCCTCCTTCATGCGGTCGAAGCTGGCATAGCTGATGCCCCGGTACTCGATGGCATCGGCGTAGAGCGAGTCGAGGGCAATGGCGCGCGTAAAGTCGGCCACGGCCGGCTTGTACTGATACATCTGCATTTTGGCTACGCCCCGGCCGAAGTAGGCCTCCTTGTCATCGGGCCGCAACTTCACGGCGCCACTAAAGTCGTTGGCGGCCGCCTTGTACTCTTTCAGCATCAACTCATTGACAGCCTTATTGTAGTACACATCGGGGTTGCCACGCATGGTGCGCAGGGCGGCTACGTAGTCTGGCTTGGCCTCTTTATAGTTTTTAAGATTGGAGTAAGCCTTGGCCCGCTCAAGGTGGGCGCGGGCATCCTTGGGCCGGGTTTGCAGCACGAGGTTGGCCCTAGCCAGCTGGTAGCGGTAGTCGGCAGTACTCATCTTGCGCTCGGCTGCGCGCTCGGCCGAGGCCGCGGCCGCCGATAGGGCCGTGGGGTCGACTACCGCCGAAGCGGCTTCGGCCGATGGGGTATCCAAGGTTTCGGCCGGTATTTCGGGGACCGTGGGTGCGGCGGTGGCGGCGGGGTCGGGCGTGGGCAGGGCCGTTACGTCGGTAGCCGGGGCGGTGGTCTCAGTAGTAGTGGGGGTGCTGCGCGTCGTGGCGGCCGTGCTGGCCGTGGGCCGGTCGGTTTCTGTGGCGGTGGCGCAGCCGCTGGCGAAGGCTAGCAGTGCGAGCGCGACAGGCGCATAAATAGTAGAGAGCGACTTCATTGAAAAGATGACTGAGCAGGCTAGCCGGCCAGGGTGCCGGCACTTTTTCCCTTCTACGGAAAAGTGCGGCTAGGGTAACGCCCCAATGCAAGCCCTACTCTAAAAAGTCGCTCGAACCGCTAGCCCGGCGCCGGGGTTATCTTTGCCCGCCCCGGCCTGGCTGGCGGCTTTTCCTATTTCATTCCTCCGTTTAAGTTAACCTCATGGCATTGCAATTTGACCTGGTAGTAATTGGCTCAGGGCCCGGTGGGTACGTGGCCGCCATCCGCGCCGCACAGCTAGGGCTGAAAGTAGGCGTGGTAGAGCGCGAAAGCCTCGGCGGCATCTGCCTCAACTGGGGCTGCATCCCCACCAAGGCCCTGCTCAAAACCGCCCAGGTATACGAGTACCTCCAGCACGCCCAAGACTATGGCCTCACGGTGCAGGGCGCGGGCTTCGACTTCAACGCCGTTATCAAGCGCAGCCGGGGCGTGGCCGACGGCATGAGCAAGGGCATCAACTTTCTATTTAAGAAAAACAAAATCGAGGTTGTAAACGGCACCGGCAAGCTGCTAGCCCCTGGTAAGGTAGAAGTGACCAAGGCTGACGGCACCAAGGAAACCGTAGAGGCCAAGAGCATTATTCTGGCCACCGGCGCCCGCGCCCGCCAGCTGCCCAACCTGCCCATCGACGACAAGAAAATCATCGGCTACCGCAAGGCCATGACTCCCGACAGCCTGCCCAAGCGTATGGTAGTGGTGGGCTCGGGCGCCATCGGTGTCGAGTTTGCCTACTTCTACCGCTCGCTCGGCACTGAGGTAACCATTGTGGAGTACCTGCCGCGCATCGTGCCCGTAGAGGACGAAGAGGTGTCGCGCCAGATGGAGAAATCGTACAAGAAGCTGGGCATCAACATCCTCACCAGCGCCGAGGTAACCAAAGTAGACACCAGCGGCGCAGGCTGCAACGTGTTTATCAAAACGGCCAAGGGCGAACAGCAGATTGCCTGCGACGTGGTGCTGAGCGCCGTGGGCGTGCAAACCAACCTCGAAAACATCGGCCTCGAAGAGCTCGGCATCAAGACCGAGAAGGGCCGCGTGCTGGTCGATAATTTCTACCAGACCAACGTACCCGGCATCTACGCCATTGGCGACATCATTCCGGGCCCGGCGCTAGCCCACGTGGCTTCGGCCGAGGGCATCATCTGCGTCGAGAAAATCACGGGTCATAACCCCGAGCCGCTCAACTACCAGAACATTCCCGGCTGCACCTACGCCCAGCCCGAAATTGCCAGCGTGGGCCTCACCGAGGCCGAAGCCAAGGCCAAGGGCTACGACATTCGAGTGGGTAAATTCCCGTTCTCGGCCTCGGGCAAAGCCTCGGCCGCCGGTGCCAAAGACGGCTTTGTGAAAGTGATTTTCGACAAGAAGTACGGCGAGTGGCTGGGCGCCCACATGATTGGCGCTAATGTGACCGAGATGATTGCCGAAGTGGTAGTGGCGCGTAAGCTCGAAACCACCGGCCACGAAATCATCAAGGCGGTGCACCCCCACCCCACCATGAGCGAGGCTATTATGGAAGCTGCCGCTGCTGCTTACGATGAGGTAATTCACTTATAAAAAATTGTAATGTTCGCTGAAAAGCCGGCCTAGCAGATAGGCCGGCTTTTTTTACATCTATATTTGAAAGCTATTTTTCATCTTCATTCTTTTTCCATATGCAAAAAGTATTTACCCATTCACTAGCTCTCGGTTTGCTGGCGAGTACACTGCTGGGCAGCGGCTGCGCGGCGTCGTACACGCCCATGCACCCCGAGCATGTGGCTACCTACCAATCATCCCCGGCTGGCTCGCCCCTGCAGTTTGGCTATCAATACGATGCGTTGCGCCTGCGTGGCCGCAATAAGAAGTACGCCAAGAAAGAGCAGAAGCATGGCTACCACGTAGTAGCCGTGCGCGTCACGAACAACACGGCGGCGGAAATCAACTTCTCGCGCGATGCCGTGCTGTATTGCGGCGACCGCCCCGTGCAGCCCGTTGCGCCCCAGATTGCTGCGCAGGATATGAAGCAGGGAGTTTGGATTTATTTGCTCTACCTCCCGCTCAACTTCACTATCGGCGGCACCACGACCAGCAATGGCTACGGCCAAACCACGACCACGGGCGGTACTTACTTACCCACCGGCCCGTTCATTGCGGGCGGCAATATCCTGGGTGCCTCCCTGGCTAATGCCAACTTTCGGCGCGACCTCGAAGCTAATGACCTCATCAACCGCAACATACGCCCCGGCGAAACGGTGTATGGCCTCATCAGCCTGCGCGAGCCTAGCGTGGCGCCGCTACGCCTCGAACTGCGCACGGTAGCCAGCGCCGCGCCACTGAGCGCACCAGCCCCGGCACTGCCGCCCGCCAGCTCACCCACGCCCGGGGGCGGCAACTAAGTGGCTTGCGCCAGCACATGGCTAGCCCCATTGGGCACAAAAAAGGCCCCGCAGCGTGCGGGGCCTTTTTTGTGCCCAATGGGGCTAGCGAGCAATTAGGCTTGCTTAGCTACCACGTTGAAGGTCAGGTCGAACGTGTCGTAGATGGCCTTATCGCCGATGCTGTCGAAGAAAGTCTTCGAGCCATACTTCAGGCCAAACTTGGTGCGGTCGATGGTTACCTTACCGGTGGCGGCAGCTACGCCGTTTTTAACGCCTACTTTGGCGGGGAAGCTGATTTGCTGCGTCACCCCTTTGATAGTGAGGTCGCCAGTGATGGTGGCGTTGTCGGCGTCGGCCTTGGCACCAGCAATCGGCTTCACACTAGTGATTTTGAACGTCGAAGTAGGATACTTCTCTACGCCAAAGAAGTCGTCGCTGCTCATGTGACCCACAAATTTGGCGTGGTTGGCGGCGTCGGTGATGTCGGTGGCTTTCATCGACTTCATGTCGACGGTCACGGTGCCGCCTACTACCTGGTTGCCATTCACTTGCAGCTCGCCGCTAGTGAACTGCATGGTGCCGTTGTGGCCGTGGGTTACGGCTTTGCCTTCCCAGCCCAGGGTGCTCAACTGCGGCTGTACTTTGTAAATTACCACCTTGGCGGCTACGCTGGCCGGAGCTTTAGGAGCTTTGTGAGCAAACGCAGCGGGAGCAGCCAGCAGGGCAGCGCCGAGCAGAACGGGCATTAAAAACTTTTTCATGAGTTGGGGTAAAAGAAAAAAGGAGTTAGTTGAAAATGACAGGTAGCGGGCACACAGGCCCTAGCCAATTAGTGTGCCCGAAGCTTGTCGAGCAGGTCGTTGAGTTGCTTTAGCTCGTCTTCACTCAGGGCATCAGGGCCATGCTGGCGAAACTCGGTGAGGCCGCTTTCGTCAATCTGGCGCAGCAGGGCCAGCCCCGCCTCGGTGATGCGAATGTCTACGGCGCGGCGGTTGGCGGGGCACACGGTGCGCGTCACGAGCTTTTTTTCCTCCAGCTTGTCCACGATGCGCGAGGCGTTGCTGGTCTTGTCCAGCATACGCTCGATGAGCATGGCCACGGTGGCCGGCTTGGGGTGCTGGCCGCGCAAGATGCGCAGCACGTTAAATTGCGGCAGCGTGAGGCCGTAGGGGCGGAAAGCGGCTGCCTGCCGCAGCGACAGCCAGCCCGACGTGAACAGAATGTTCAGGTAGGCTTTTTGGCCTTCACTTTGGAAGGAAGTTTGCTTTATTTCGTCTTCGAGGCGCACGGTGTTTTTGAATTACAGCTGCAAATTTAATGTACATACATCAAATGTACCAACACCGTTCCCGCATTTTACTATTTTTTTTTTGCTGCGTAGAAGGGGCTGCCCGCTAGGCAGTCCTCACTCTTTCTTTTTCTAACACCTTATGCGCTTCTCTTCTTATTTCGCTGCTACTTTGCTAGGGACTTCCCTTTCGCTGACTGCCCTCACCAGCCAGGCGCAGTCGGGCGGCACGCCTATTCGCCCCAACCGCAACGCCCAGTTTGTATTTCGCAATGGCGAGGTAGTGCAGCGGCTGGGCACCCAGATTACCCCCCTAGCCCAGAACGTGCGCCTGCCCAATGGCACGAAAATCAACGTAAAGAGCGGCATTGTCGAGTTTCCGGGCGGTAAGATTACCAGTCTGCACGAAAATGACTACATCAATGCCGAAGGTGGCATTGTATTCAGCACGCCGCAGAGTGCGGCGGCGGCGCGCGGCGACAACTCGGTGGACGCCAATGCCAAATACGACAAATACGTGCAGGTGGGCACCGCCCCTACTACCATCACAGCCGATGCGCCCAACGAGCGCGAGCAGCTGCTGATGCAGAAGATAGAGCTACTCAACCGCAAGGTGACGCTGCTGCAGCAAACCCACCCCAATGCGCCCAGCACCGATGCTGTAGACCGCCAGCTGCAAGACCTGGATGCCCGCATTAAAGCCATGAAATAAGCTGAGCGTCCGCTTTCAGCCGTGCGGCAGCTGCCTTATGCAAGGCGGCTGCCGTTTTCGTTTTCAAGTAGCTCGCCATTCTCTTCCTGCACCAGCCCAAAGGGCTCGTCGCGCACTACCAAAATACCGTCGAGGTCGTGCACCTCGGCCAGGGCGCTCACTTGCAGCGCCGACCAGATACCGAGTGAGGTTTCGACCATGCAACCCAGCATAGGCAGCAGGCCGTGGGCGCGGGTCTGGCGCAGCAGTTCGATGCCGCGCTGGTAGCCGCCGGCCTTCATCAGCTTCACGTTCACGCCGTGAAACTGCCGGGCGATGGCCTCAAAATCTGCCTCGTCAGTTACCGACTCATCGGCCAGCAGTGGCAGGCCCACGCGCGAGCGCAGGTAGCGGTAGTCGTCGGCACAGGCGGCGGGCAGCGGTTGCTCCAGCAGCCGCATCTGCAGGCCAGGCACCCTAGCGGCTTGCTCCAGAAAGCGCAGCAGGCTATCGGCATCGGGCCAGGCCTCGTTGCCATCTACGAGCACGGCGCGGCCGGGTAGGGCCGCCGCCACGGCGCGCAGCAGGTCGAGGCCGCCGCCCTGGTCTACCTTCACTTTCAGCAGCTGAAAGCGCCCGGCGCGCTGCGCAGCCACGAAGCCAGCTACCTCGCCGGGCGCCATAATGGGCAGGGTAAAGGCCGTGGCCACCCGGGTGGCGGGCCGGGGCACACCTAGCCACTGCCACACGGGCTGCCCGGCGCGGGCCGCTAGGCAGTGCGTGAGTGCCGACTCTAGGGCAAAGCGCAGGGCATGGGCCACCGGCCGGGCCGCCAGCAGCGCCGTAAGCTCGGGCAGGGTACCGGCCTGGGACAGGCCGTGGGCTAGCAGGTCGTCAAACTGGGCTTGCAGCAAGGCCGGCGACTCGCCATAGCGCACATTGGGCGCAGCCTCGCCCCAGCCGCTGGTGCCGGCCTGGGTGGCGCGCAGCACCAGGTTGGTCTTAGTGGTAGAGGCGTTGCGCGAGATTTTCCACACGTAGTTGAGCGGCAGCTCGAGGGTGGTCAGGGTCCAGGTAGTCATGAAGGCGGCAGGGGCTAGCGCCCGCAAAGGTGGCGCCCACGCTTACATAAAGCCTACGTGCGCAGCGGCTACCCGGCTACTGGCTCGGCCCGCCGCCCGGGTTTCGGCCGGCAATGCCGTACTTTGATGCCTATTTCAGTTTGCTTTCATTTAGTGCATGAAGTTTTCTCGCTCGGCCCTGTTGGCCGGTTTGCTTATTCTTGTAGCCGCCGCGCTCACGTATTGGGGGCTCGAGCACACGCCGGCCCTAGCGGGCATATCTGCTACAAACGAGCCAATTAATGACCACCCAGGTGGGGGTATCGGCACCCTGGCCACCGTGGCCCGCTGGCTAGCCCTTGGGGCACTGGCTTTGGCCGTGGCCCCCCGCCGCTCGCTCACGGGCTGGATAGTGCTGGCGATGCTGGCCGGTATAGAGCTCGGGCACGATGCCCCGGCCGTGGCCCTGAACCTGAAGGTGCTGAGCGACGCTTTTTTGCGGCTCGTCAAAACGATTATCGCCCCGCTGGTTTTTGCCACGCTGGTGGTCGGCATTGCGGGCCACGCCAACCTCAAGCAGGTGGGGCGCATGGGCCTCAAGGCGCTGGTTTACTTTGAGGTTGTCACCACGTTTGCCCTGCTTATCGGGCTAGCAGCCATCAATATTACCAAGGCCGGTGTGGGCATTAAACACACGGCCATCGCCGAAAAAGCCGATGCGCTGGCAGCGGCGGCCCCGCAAACCGCGTCCGAAATCATCCTGCACATCTTCCCCGAAAACATTGCCAAGTCGGTGGCCGAAGGGCAGGTGCTGCAAGTGGTAGTATTTGCCATCATTTTCGCTATTGGCCTGGCCCTCACGCCCGAAAAGCCGCGCCACACCATGCTGGCCTTCTGCGAAAGCCTCTCCGAAGTCATGTTTAAGTTCACTAATGTGGTGATGTACTTCGCGCCGCTAGGGGTGGGTGGGGCCATGGCCTACACCGTGGCCAAGATGGGCTTCGGGCCGCTTCTCAATGCCTTTCAGCTGCTGCTCACGCTGTACGGCGCGCTCATCGGCTTTGTGCTGCTAGTGCTGCTGCCGGTGGCGCTGCTCATGCGCATTCCGCTGCGGCGCTTTGTGGCGGCCGTGGCCGAGCCGGTAAGCATTGCCTTTGCCACTACCAGCAGCGAGGCGGCGCTGCCCCGCGCCATGGAAGCCATGGAAAGCATCGGGGTGCCGCGCCGCATTGTGGCCTTCGTGATGCCCACGGGCTATTCGTTTAACCTCGATGGCACCACGCTTTATTTGTCGCTGGCAGCTGTATTTGTGGCGCAGGCCGCGGGCGTGCCCCTCTCGTTTGGCGACCAAGCACTGCTCGTTTTCACCCTTATGCTCACTAGCAAGGGCGTGGCGGGTGTGCCGCGCGCCTCCCTCGTTATACTGCTAGCCACCCTGCCGTCGTTCAATTTGCCCGCCTGGCCGGTGTTCATCATCCTGGGTATCGACGCGCTCATGGACATGGCCCGCACCTCCGTGAATGTGCTCGGCAACTGCCTGGCCTCGGCCGTGGTGGCGCGCTGGGAGGGCGAGTTTATCGACAACTACGAGGCCCCGGCCGAGCTGCTAGCCCCCGAGCCGGCCGTGCCCGCCGGGCACTAAGCAGCCCAGTAAAATAGCACTTTCTCGGACTATTGAAACAAACTACCTCCGCTGCTTTTTACCAGGAAAAAGGCAGCAGCACCTAGCGGTAATTGCGTCCGCCTCTTTAACTTAGCCTTCAAATTTCTCCTTTCCATCGATTCTCTGTCTGATATCTAATAGCGTCTTGGCATATTTCAACTGCCCCATGCTTGCCTCCTCATGAACTATTTTTTTTCCGCCAGCCGCGCTCTTTTACTTACGACTTTCGCGCTAGCCGGCCTCGGAGCCTGTAAGTCGGTGAAAGGCACCTTTACACACGTGCCCACGGCTACTATCTCGAAGCGCCTGCCCCCGCTCGAAATCACTGCCGACCCGGGCCCGCTAGCCATGAACGACGGCGCCCTACCCGAAGACCCGCTGCGCATGTTTAAGGCCGAGATGCAGCGCAACGTGGTTGAGCCCACCGACACGGCTACCTTCGGCTACGCCCGCCTGGTAGTGACCAAGGTAAAGACCGTGCGCACCGGCCGCAGCCTGCAAGCCGCTCAGGTAATCACCTTTTTGATACCCAGCATCTTCGGCGCGCCACTCGAATGGTATAAAACGGACATCCAGGCCGAAGTGCAGATGATGAACGCCAGCGGCGAGCTGCTGGGCACCTACACCGGCAAGGGCACTTCCAACGTGAAAGTGGCCATGTACAGCGGCTACTCCCAAACCGAGGCCCCGCGCTTGGCCGACGTGCTGGCTCTGCGCGAAGCCCTGGCCCAGATTCGGCCGCAGCTCGACACCGCCTCGACGCGCCTGCGCCCGCTAATGCTCACCGGCGGCTCGGTAAATAACCCCACGCTGCCCGGCGGCAGCACCAAGCAGTAATTTTAGCGGGCGGCCCGACCGCCCTTCGTATGGCCCGGCTTCGGCAAGGTGCTCCCCGAGGGCACTGCTGGGGCCGGGTTTTACGTTATCTAGCCATGACTCTCCTTCTTCGCGGCGCGTTCTGCGCCTCCCTGCTAGCCCTGGTAGCCGGCTGCTGCGCCAATAGCACGAATACCTGCGACGACTTGTACGCTGACTCGCTGTATTTTAAGCTGAAAGCTAAACCTGACAACTCAACCGATAAGTCATACTTCTCAGCCGCTGAGCTCGATACGGTGTACTTGCAGCGCTACACACCGGCCCACCCCGCCACGCAGCCCAACGGGATTACCCCGGGCACGCCCGCCGCCCCGGCCACGTATTCTGACCCGGTCAGCATTATCCGGGCCAAGCAAAACATCAGCCTCAACAGTGGCTTGCGCGCCCACCTGCGGCAAGCCGGATTTTCCGATGCCGATACCCTACTGATTATCAGCAATAATTCGCCCTTTTCGCCCAGCACCACGGGTGGCAAGCTCAGCGCTTATCACTACTTGCTAACAGTGCAAAACAAGCCCGTGCGGCCCGGCCAGACTTATCAATTCGACCTGGACTCCATTCAGCTAAAAGGCCAGTATAATGCAAACAGCTGCACCACCTGCTACCAGAATACGTTCAAGTATTTTGACATAAACAAGGGCAAGGCAAAGGGCGAGGTCACAGAAAAAGACGGTAAGCCTATTGCGACTCTATTAAGCAAAAACGAGGCGAATAGTAAATAGCCCGCTACGCGGCAACTCCGTTTTAGCTTCTAAGCTGAAGTTTCTCGTTACCGCACCAGCCCGCGCTCTATTCACTCCCGTTTTTATCCCCATGCCTGCCTCTGCCCCTATTGTTTCGTCGGCCGCCACCGAGGCCCTAGCCACGCCGCCCGGCACGGAGCCCACGATGGTCGATGTGGCATCGGTTGGCTTTCCTTTTGCCACGCACCTGAGCCTGGAGCCACTCATTGCGTACTGGCAGCATCGCGAGCAGGATGCCAACCCCGGCGTGGCACACCTGGCCCGCGCCGTGATGGCGCAGGTGCAGAATATGCCCTGCGGCCGGGGCGGGCTAGCCGATATTGAAGACCTGGCGGGCTGCACCGAGGCCGTCGATACGCTGATGACAGCCGTGTTTCCGCCCGCCACCAGGGCCACGGCCATCAGCGGGGCGGTGCCGCCGTTTCAGCGCCAGAGCTTTTACTATACCCCGCGCTTTGCCGAGGTGCTGCTGGGGCGCGACCACATTATCAAGCAGCCGCTCAACGTGGACCTGGCCACCATGGAAATGCACATGGTGCGCATGGCCTACCTGCTCATTCTGGTGCGCGAGTACGGGGCTGAAGTGCCCGACCAGGGCGCCTTTATTTTTACGGTGCCTGACTATCAAATTGGTCTTTACCGGCACTACGGGCTGAGCTTCGACTCGACGTTTGTGCAGGTGCAGGTAGTGGGCGAAAAACCCGAGCTAACGCCCGAGCAGGTGCTGGAGCTGGTGCGCAACCGCCACCGCCTCGACTTGTGGCGGAAACTGCTACCGGCCGAACACTTTGTATTTGAAGGTTTTCACGTGTTGCAGCTCGTCGACGTGACCACCCAGGAAATCTTGTCGGAGCTGAAATACGACCTGCTGGAGCGCGACGTGCTGCAAGCGCCCGACCGCCTCGAGCAGATTCAGGAAAAGCTACGGGTACTTTTCGCCCGGCCTTCGCTGCAAGTGGGCATCGCGGCCTACGACGAGCGCAAGCACGCCTTCGTGGACTTTGGCCGCAAAATCAACCATAGCTTCCTCACCAAGCAGTTGCAGGGCCAGCAGCTCGAAGCCGAGTTTCGGCAGCTCTACGAGCGGCTGCTACGCGAGCGCCGCCCGCTGGTGCTCGAAGATGTGGCTACCGAGCCCGATATTCCCGAAGGTCTGCGCCAGCAGATTCTACGCATGGGCATTCACTCAGCTATCCTGGCGCTACTGCCCTACGGCCCCGACACGGTGGGCCTGCTCGAGCTAGGCTCGCCGGAGGCCAATAGTCTCGATGAGTTTGATTTAGAATTAGTTAACCAATTTGTACCGCTGTTTGCGGTGGCGGTGAAGCGCAACGCCGAAGACCTCGAAACCCGCATTCAGGCGGTTATTAAGGAGAAGTTTACGGCCATTCACCCTACCATGGAATGGCGCTTCAACGACGCGGCCCGGCGCCTACTGGCCAAGCAGGAAGACGGCAACCGCACCGCCGAGATGGAGGCAATCGTGTTTGAGGAAGTGTACCCGCTGCACGGCTCCTGCGATATCAGGGGCAGCAGCGTGGCCCGCAACGAGGCCGTGCAGGGCGACCTCATCGAGCACCTGACCCTAGCCAACCGGGTGCTCAAAAAGGCGTCCGATTTTCAGCAGCTGCCTATTCTGGACGAGCTTAAGTTCTACGTTACCAAGAACCTGCGCCGTCTGCGGCAGGGCATCATCAGTGGCGACGAGGTGAGCATTTATGACTCGCTACGCACCGAGGTCGAGCCGCTGTTTGAATATCTGGCTCAGAACAACGTGGAGCTGCGCCCGGCCATTGCGGCCTACTGGCAGCAGATAGACCCGCGCCTGGGCATCCTGTATCACCGCCGCCGCGACTTTGAGGAGAGTGTGACGCGCATCAATGACACCATCAGCGACTACCTCGACGAGGAGGAGGAAAAGGCGCAGCAAATGTTTCCGCACTACTTCCAGCGGCTGAAAACCGACGGCGTGGAGCACAACATTTACGTAGGCGGTAGCCTGGTGCAAGACAAGCCTTTCGACCTGGTTTTCCTGAAAAACCTGCGGCTGTGGCAGCTGCTGGTGATGGTCGAGATTACGCGCCGCACCCACGCCATCAAGGCCGAGCTGCCCGTGCAGCTCGATACCACCCAGCTTATCCTCATCCATTCGCAGCCGCTGAGCATCCGCTTCCGGCAAGATGAGCGCCAGTTCGACGTCGACGGGGCGTATAACATTCGCTACGAGATAATCAAGAAGCGCATCGACAAAGCCACGGTCCTCGGCACCGGCGAGCGCCTTACGCAGCCGGGCCAGCTAGCCCTCGTGTATGCCCAGCCCCGCGAGGCCACCGAATACCTCGAATACATCGACTACCTGCAAGACCGCAACTTGCTGCTGCCAGAGGTGGAGGAACTGGAGTTGGAAGAGTTGCAAGGCGTGAAGGGCTTGCTAGCCCTGCGCGTACGGGTAAAGCTGTAGCGCCAGCGCTGACACGTAAGCCGGAATAAGAAATTGTTACTTAAGTACAATTTCTTATTCCGGCTTTTTTAGCTAGAAAACATAATTATTTGGGCTATTTATTCACTAATAAGCTATAATTTTGTGACTTTTCAAGTATTTAACCTTTTTTTATTTTTTATCAAAAAGTGTTGATTAGCTTTGACAGTACAATTTAGCCACCCACTCTATCCGAGTGTTTTATCATTACGCAGTTAGGCAATAGAGTTATCCAGCTAGTTAGTAAAGTGAGCCCGCCGGCGGCCGTAATGGCCGCCGGTTACGGGCAGCTGAAAGTAGTGTTTAGGTTATGAGTGAATATCTACAGTCTGTTACCGGAGCTGCCTTAGCAGCTACTATACCCTTCGCTAGCAAGTACTTCTGCGCTCCGCGCACGCTCACTAGCTCCCTGGCCATCTGATGAGATGGCCATTCTTTTGGGGGCTGCTCTGCTGCTGGCTGGCAGCGGGCAGCCTGCGGGCACAGTCGGGCAGCTGGGCACCGGCGGGTGCTGACCCCACTTACCCCCGCACGCTTTTGAAAAACAGCTCCTTGGAGCAGGTGCGTGAAGGCTTGGCCATTCCCAGCAGCCAGGCGCTGTACGCCGGGCTATATGCCGACGTGCAGGGCGCCCCGACTACGGATAACACCTCGGCTACCGGGCGGCGGGCGCGGGCCACATTTGCCAAGAATGCCGCTTTTGTGGTGCTGCTGGGCCGGCAGCCGGTGGGTGTCGGGCTAGCCCCTCTGCCCCCTGCCCAGCGCGCGGCACTCGTTGCCACGACCCAGGCACTGCTGGAAAGTATTAATACCAACGTGGAGGTCTTTGCGACCTGGACGGGCACCACCCCCTACACCGAGTGGCAGTGGCGCTCGAAGGAGCTGATTGACTACCTGATAGCCTACGACCTGCTGCGCGGCGCCGGCGAAACGACGGCTACGCTAGGGGCTAGCCAGGCGCGCTTGCAGGAGTTTGCCGGCAACCTTTATCAGCAGGCGACCACGCCGTTTATGGGCTTCACCTTTTTCGGCACCATCAAAAACAATCATGCCCTGATGACGGCGGCTGCGCTGGGCACGGCGGCCGTGGTACTGAGCGAGGCTGGTAGCCCCGACCGCACCCGGCAGCCCGCCGCCTGGGCCGGCGCAGGCCTTTACCAAATCGATAATGTGCTGTGGCGCGATGCCCAGCGGCAGTCGGACTCGACCCAGGTGGCGGGCTACGCCGAAGGCCCGTATTACTGCAAGTACGCGCTGCTCAACTGCCTGCCGTTTTTTCGGGCGCTGGGCAACTTTTTGCCGGATGCCCGCCAGGCGTACACCTTCGGGGCTAGCACCCGCTCCATCCAAAACCCCTACTTCGACCCCAAGTATACGCGGCTGTATGACTGGCTGACGGCTATTATGCTGCCCGATGGCCGCCTGCCAGCGCTCGAAGACTCGTACGTGGACATGGCCATGCCCGAGCTGGCCCTCACTGGCCAAGGTCGGTACGTGCAACCCCTAGCGCTGAGCAGCCTCACCGGCAGCCCCATGAACTCGCTGACGGCCCAGCTGCGCGATGCTACCGTGGATATGCGCGCCGCTTACCTGGCCGCGGCGCTAGGCCCTGCCGCCCTCCCCTACCCGGCTCTCACGGTGCTGCCAGCCAGTGGCAACCTTATTTTCCGGACGCGGAGCGACTCGGCCGCCACTTACCTGCACCTCTACGGCCGGGGCGGGCTAGCCCAGGCCAACGCTGGCGGCCATAGCCAGGGCGATGCGGGCAGCTTTCTGCTGTATGCCCACGGCCAGCTGTTGGCCCTCGACCCCGGCTACCTCAGCTACGCCCGGCGGGCCGAGGTAGGCCAGGCTACCAATCACAACCTGGTGCTGGTAGATGGCGCCGGGCCCGCCATAGGCACGCCCGGTGCCGCCAGCCCGGTCCAGAGTACCATTCAGCACGCGCTGCAAACTTCGCAGCTTACTTACGGCGAGGTGCAGACAGCCTACCAGGGGGCTAGCGTGGTGCGGAGGGCGTTGTTTGTGCGCAATAGCTATTTTTTGCTGGCCGACGAGGTGCGCGCCGCTGCGCCGCATACCTACACGTGGCAGCTGCACGGCGCGGGCCTGGCGGGCGGCTCGGCCAGCACCGGCACCTTTGCCGACAGCCTGGCGCAGCACGAGGGCACCTGGCAAAAAAACGGGGCTAGCCTGCTGGCCCACGTCACGGCCACGGGTGGTGCTACGGCCTACAGCACCGCCACCAACGTACACGAAACCACTTACAACACCGCCGAAAACCACACTACGCTGCTGGTGCAGCAAAGCGGCCGCGCCCAAACGCAGTTTCTGGCGGCGCTGTATCCTTATGCCAATGGTGCCCGCCCGCGCTTTCGCACCACCAGCACGGCGGGGACTGCCGCACTGGCCCGCACCGGCGGCGCCTACACTGATGTAGCTTTTACCCAGGCCGATACGCTGCTGCAAGCCGATGCCAGCGGGCTGCTGCCCCAGGTGGTACGTGCCGATGGGCAGCTGAATTTTTATTCGGCTGACAGCACCGGCGGGTTTGCCCAGCTTTTTATGGTGCAGGGCACCAGTCTTTATCTTGATACGACCACTGTAGCACGAGCCACCAACCGGGCCACCATCAGCTGGCAAAAAAGCAGCCCCACCGGCTATGCAGGCTCGGTGAGCCGGGCCACCAGCCTGGTGCTGGCCCTAGCGAGTGCGCCGGCCAGCGCTACGGGCCCGGGCCTGACCAGCAGCTACTACGATGCCGCCCGCCACCAGCTGCAGCTTAGCTTTAGCCAGGCTTCGGCGTTTGTGGTGCAGCTAGCCACCCCAGCGCCGCTGCCGGTGGTGCTAACGGCCTTCACGGCCCGGCGCCAGGCAGCCGGCCGCGTGGCGCTGGCTTGGCAAACGGCTAGTGAGCTGGCAAGCCAGGGCTTTGCCGTGCAGCGCCAGCTTCAGCCAGGCGCGGCCTTCGAAACGCTGGGGTTTGTGCCGAGCCAGGGCCACGCTCAGCAGCCCGCCCGCTATGCCTACGTAGATGGTTTTGCCCCGCACGCTACGGTCTATTATCGCCTGCAGCAGGTAGAGAATAATGGCGCCACCACGTATTCGCCAGTAGTGGCCGTGGCCGCTGCGCCCGCGGCGGCTGCGCTGCTCGCCTGGCCCCAGCCCGCGCAGCACACACTGTGGGTGCAGTACACTGACCCACTGACTGTTGTCAGCCTGCGTCTGCTCGACGCTACCGGGCGCGTAGTGTACCAGGCGTGCTTCCAGCAGCAAACACAGCTCGACGTGAGCGCACTGGGAGCAGGCCTTTATTACCTGCAAGCGCAGGATGCGACCGGCCAGCCCCTAGCCAGCCAAAAAATACTTCTGACACGCTAGGCCAGCTAGCGTGGGACTGTCATGTCGCCGGCCTGGTTGTCCAGCTTCTGTTCTTCTCTCCAAAATAAGAGAACGCCCGTGCGCAGCAGCACCAGCCACGCCATGCCGCCCGCAAAGCCCGCTACTACGTCGGTGGGGTAATGCACGTGCAAATACATGCGCGAGCAGCCGATGAGCAAGGCCCAGACTACCAAGAGCGTAGCCCACCCCCAGCGCCGGCTATGCTGCACCGCCAGCCAGGCCAGGCAGCCGTAAAAAGCCATGCTCATCATGGCATGGCCGCTCGGAAAGCTGAGGCCATATTGGTAGATGAGTGCCGTGGTGGGCCGGTCGCGGTGAAACCAGGCTTTGAGCAACTCATTCAGTATCACGGCCCCTCCCATGGCCAGCAGCAGTTCGATGGCGTAGCGCCGGTAGCCGCGCCGATAGAGCACCAGTGGCGCAAGTAGGCTAGCCGGCACGAAAAACAGCACGGAGCCGAAAAAGGTGAGCCGGAATACCCACCACGTCAGCCACGGGTGGGTGGCTCGAAGCGCATCCATCTGAGCAAAGCCCCAGTCGTCGAAAACCTGCGAGTGCTCACGAAAGACCACCCGCGTAAGGTAGAAAAACAACCCAAACGCCGCCAGAAACAGCGCGCTGCCTACCAGCACCTCGGCCGTGAGCAACCCGGCTAGCCCGGCCGCGCGCGCAGCAGGACGAACGGGAGGGTCGGGAGGCGCAACGGGAGCGGACATGGCAGGCTCAGCGGAAAAAAGTTGGTTGAACGAAATTCCCCGGCCTTTGGCCAATTCCAGGCTGTGCATCTGGTAGAGCGACGCTGCAGGTCAACAAAAAAGCCAGCCCTTTGCGGGGCTGGCTTTTCATAAAACTCGTGCGCTCGGAGAGACTCGAACTCTCACACCTTGCGGAACTGCCGCCTGAAGACAGCGCGTCTACCAATTTCGCCACAAGCGCAAACGAAGCTCAGCAGCGGGGCCACCCGGTCGGTGGTTGCTGTTGGTGGTGCAAAGATAGCAGGCTGCCTCGGCTTCACGCAAGCGTAACGCAGAATTTTGGGGGCGGCCACGGCGGGACAAATGGCCGGAAAATTGTTTTTCAGCGACTTGCGCCGTCATTTTTTCTCACAAAAAAATGCGCAGGCTACTTATTGGCTGCGCTAAGCCGTCATTTACCGGGCTTTTTCTCTTTACCATGCCTTCTGATTCTTCGATTCCAACTTCAACCACCCACGCCGCCGACTTTGGGCCTGCCGCCTGGTTTTACGATACGCTGGCAGGGCTAATATTTGGCGGGGCGCTTCGGCGGTCGCAGCGCGCCACTTTGGCGGCCGGGCTACCGCCCAACCCGGCGCTCCGCGTATTGGTGCTGGGGGGCGGCGCAGGCTGGGTGCTGAGCGAGCTATGGCGGCTGCGCCCCCAGGCCCAGGTGCTCTACGTCGAAGTATCAGAGGCTATGCTGGCCCGCACCCGCGCCCGGCTGCGGCGGCACCCCATGCCAGCCGGCGCCGCCCTGGAACTGCGCCAGGGTAGCGAGGCCAGCGTGCGGCCCGACGAGCGCTTTGATGTTATTATCACCTTTTTCGTGCTCGACTGCTTTACGCAAGCGGCCCTGCCTGGCGCGCTAGCCCGGCTGCACGCCGCCCGCCACCCCGGCGCGCCCTGGCTGGTGACGGATTTTTGGCCGGCCCGGCGTGGCTGGCGGCGCTGGCTGCTGCGGGCCATGTACTGGTTCTTTGGTTTCACAGTGGGTTTGCGAGCCTGGCAAATGCCTCCGTGGCCAGCCGAGCTAGCCGCGCTAGGCTTACGCTCTAGGTGGGAGCAGCACTTCTTTGGCAGGGCTATAGCCGGGATAATCCTAAATGAAGCACCAGCAGAAGCAAACGAAATATCCTAAAAAAACCGCTTGGCAGTACTTATTTCCTATTTACTTTGCATCGGCTAAAACTAGGCCAGTCCCACTATCAATACAATTTAGCATTATTCAACTGGTTTTTATGAAAAAACTTCTTCGCACGAAAGGTCTGGCTGGCATGGCACTGGTAAGCTTGCCCAGCCTGGCTTTGGCCCAGGCTCCGGGCGCCAAGCTGCTCGCCGCGATAACGGTGCCGGCCCCTGCTCGGAAAACGGCCCCTAGCGTCTCTACTAAACCCAAACTGGCCGCTCCGGCTAAACCCACCGCGGCACCTGCCAAGCCTGCTACCGGCCCGGCCGCCAAACCACTACCCCTGGCAGCACGGCCAGCCGCGCCCCCGGTGGCCCGCCCGGCAGCCAAGCCCGTAATTGCCCCAAACGCTAAAGCGGTGGCTATGCCAGCGGTGAAGCCGGCTGCGGCGCCCCTCGCCAAAGCAGCCCCGGCACCGGCCTCCCAGCCAGCGCCCAGCGCACCAGCGGCCCAGCCAACCGCGCTCCCGGCTGCTATGCCGGCCCCTAGCGCCGCTCCCAAGCATGTAGCATCCGTCAAAGCCGATGGCCCAGCCGTGCGCTACGCCGTTTCTTTTCCGAATGCCGTGCACCACGAGGCACGCGTAGCGGCCACTTTTGCGGGGCTACCTGCCGGCCAGAAGCTGGTGGTACGTATGGCACGCTCCTCGCCAGGACGCTATGCCCTACACGAGTTCGTGAAGAACGTCTACTACACCATTGCTACCGATGGCGCGGGCAAATTATTGACTATCAATCGCCCTGACCCCTACTCCTGGGAAGTAACGCCGGGTGCCGATGGCACCGTGCAGTTCAACTACACGGTGTATGGCGACCGCTCGGACGGCACGTTTGCGGGCATCGACCAGCAGCATGCGCACCTGAATATGCCAGCGGTGTTTTGCTACGCCCAGGGCCTGGAAAACCGTCCGGCCGAGGTAAAATTTGAATTGCCGGCCAACTGGAAAGTAGCTACGCAGCTGCGCGCGGCCGGCGACGACAAAACGACGTTTACGGCTCCCAACCTCCAGTATTTTATGGACAGCCCCACGGTGCTGGGGTCGCCGCAGTTCCTGCACACCTGGCAGGATGGCGGGCGCAACTTCGAGATGGCGACCTACTACAGCGGCCCCGCCGGCGAGGTCGACGCCTTCGTGAAGAAAACCCAGAAGGTGGTGCGCGAGGCGGCCGGCGTGTACGGCGGCGAGTATCCGCAGTTCGACTTTGGCCGCTACACGTTCCTGGCCGACTACCTGCCCCAGGCCACTGGCGACGGTATGGAGCACCGCAACTCGACCTCGCTCACGTCGTCGCAGCCGCTGCGCGAGGAAGGCGCCCTGCACAACCTGGGCACCGTATCGCACGAGTTTTTTCACTCCTACAACACCGAGCGCATCCGCTCGCAGGGCCTGGAGCCGTTTGACTTTCAGCGCACTAACATGAGCGACGCGCTCTGGTTTGGCGAAGGCTTCACGCAGTACTACGGCGAGCTCATTCTGCGCCGTGCCGGCTTCTACGACGACGAGCAGTTTTTTGAGCGCGTGAGCTCGTGGGTAAATGCGCGCCTCAACTCGCCGGGCGCCCGGTATGCCTCGCCCATCGACATGAGCCGGCAGGCGGCCTTCACCGACGCGGCCGTGTCGCTCGACCCCACCAACCGTGGCAACACCTACCTGTCGTACTACATTCAGGGTGCGGGGCTAGCCCTCTGCCTCGACCTGCAGCTGCGCCAGCGCTACCACACCTCGCTCGATAAGTATATGCAAGCCATGTGGCAGGAGTTTGGCAAGCCCCAAACGGCCTCGCTAGCCCCTGCTAAGGCCTACACGGTAAAAGACTTGCAGCGCGTGCTAGGCACCGTGGCCAAAGACACGGCCTTTGCAGGCACGTTTTTTCGGCGCTACATCTACGGGCACGAAGCGCCGCGCTTCAGCGAAAACCTGGCGACGATGGGCCTGGCAGTGGTGCCCGTGAAGGCGCTCGCCGCCGCCCTGCCCCGCCAGGTGGAGTTTGATGAGGAAGGCCGCTGCATTCTGAACCGCAACACCACCATCGGCTCGGGCTTGTACAAGGCCGGCATCGACCGGGGCGACCAGATTGTGACCCTCGACGGCGAGAAAATAGACAACATGGCTACCCTCGAAAGCATTATGCGCCGCCACACTCCTGCCGACCTCGTGCCGGTGCGCGTGCGCAACCGCGCCGGCGTGGAGCGCAGCGTGCAGGTAGTGCTCACCGAAGACACTAACGTGCAGGTGCAAGCCATGGAAAGCGTGGAGAAAATGACCGCCACCGCCGCTCAAAAAGAGCAGCGCGCCGCTTGGCTCGCCAGCGCTGCCAAGTAGGCCGCACCCATTTTTTACGCAACAAAAAGCCCCGGCCGAATGTATCGGCCGGGGCTTTTCTATTACCTGAAAACCTAGCCCTAGCGGCGACGGCCGAAGAAGCGCAGCAAAAACAGGAATAGGTTAATAAAGTCCAGATACAAGGTGAGGGCCCCGAGAATGGATGCTTTGTCGTGCGTTTCTTCCCCCTCCGTCACGCCCAAGAAGGCTAGCTGCTTGAGTTTCTGCGTGTCGTAGGCAGCCAGGGCGGTAAAGAGAATTACGCCCACGAAGGAGGTTACCAGATTCAGAGTTGAGTTACCCCAAAACACATTGACTACCATTGCGATGACCAAGCCGATGAGCAGCATGCTCAGCATTTTGCCCCAGCCCGACAGGTCAGACTTGGTGAAATAGCCAAAGGCGCTCATCACCCCAAACATGCTGGCGGTGGTGAAGAAGGTAGACGCAATGGACCCGGCCGTGTACGCCAGAAATATAACGCTCAGCGTTAGGCCGTTGAGCAGCGCGTAGCCAATGAAGGCGGCCTGTGCCTGCCCCGGCTCCACTGAAAAATGCGCGCCGATAAGAAACCTACCAGCACCAGTTCCGCAATGATGAGGCCAATAAAGACGAAGCGGGTACCGAAAATAAATTCGAGCACGGCTGGTGTGCCGGCGGCAAACAACGCCACGCCGCCAGTGAGCGCCAGGCCGGCGGCCATCCAGCCGTATACCTGGGCAAAAAACTGCGCCTGAATGCGAGCGGCTTCTTCGGCCGAGAGCTGGTGGGCGACGGACCGGTTGCGGTCCGGCAAGAACTGATTATCGCTCATGAAAAAAGGTGATAAAGGAGGTAAACTAGGTTGCGCCTGTCAACTTACGAACTTTGGCCGCTACTGTTGGTAGTATAACAATTTTGCGGCCGTTTCGTGCGGCTGCTTTTGCCTGTCTTTATGTCTGCTCCCGTCCACTATCGCCGCAACGAGGCGCTGCGCACCATCCGCCCCGGCTACGCGGGCAACAAGCTGATTAGCCGTGAATTTTGCAACGGCGAAGCGCTTTTCGAGCCATCTTTTAGCACGGCGCTGCGCTGGCAGCTCACGGCCAACCCACAGAAGGAAGAGAAGAAGCGTGATACCTGGACGCCCGCCGTAGTGCCCTGCGCCGAGGCATTCTTCTCGACCGAAGATATGCTGGTGTGGCTAGGGCACGCCTGCTTCCTGCTGCGCATTAAGGGCGTGAGTTTGCTGTTTGACCCAGTGCTGTTTTCCTCGCTAGGGCTGCATCACCGCCATCCGCTGCCTTGCCGGCCCGAAGATGTGCGCAATATTGACTACCTGCTGCTCTCACACGGCCACCGCGACCATTTGGATGGAAAATCCATCCAGTTGCTAGCCCGCCAAAATCCGCAGATGCGCGCGCTTTCTTCGCTGGGCATGGCGGGGCTGCTGCGCGGGATGGCCCCTAGCCTAGCGGTGCAGGAGGCCGGCTGGTGGCAGCAGTACGACCTGGGGCCCGAGGCGCCGGTTGAAATCTATTACCTGCCCGCCAGCCACTGGCACCGGCGTGGCCTTACGGATTTAAATAAAGTGCTGTGGGGCAGCTTTTTGATTAAGACCGACGACCGGCTCATCTACTTTGCCGGCGACACGAGCTATGCCGACCACTTCGAGCAGATAGAACAAACGTTCGGCCCCATCGACATCGTGCTCATGCCCATCGGCGCCTACAAGCCGCCTTTTATGATGCACCTGAGCCACGTGAACCCCCACGAGGCCGCCAAGGCCGCCAACGTGCTGCGCGCCGGCCACGTGGTGCCCATGCACCACGGCACTTTTGACCTCAGCGACGAGCCGGCCTCCGAGCCGCTGCGCCTGCTCACCGAGGTGGCGGCCGGCGGACTGCTGCGCGGCGCCTTGCACGCCCCGGCGGTGGGCGAAATCATGCGCTGGCCCGACTGGGAATAATCCTTCGTTTGTCTTGCCGATGCAGGACGCAGAGTAGGCTAGCTAAAGCCGCTCACCGGTGAGCACATGCTTCATAAGCTCAGCATAACACCGCCGTACCTTTGCCGCCTATGTCGCCGACTCTTATTTTAAGTCTGATTGCAGGCTACTTCGCCGTCTTGATTATCATCGCGGTGCTCACCTCGCGCAAGGCCACAAGCGAAAGCTTTTTCATTGCCAACCGCAACGCGCCCTGGTACATGGTGGCCTTCGCCATGATTGGGACTTCGCTTTCGGGCGTCACGTTCATTTCGGTGCCGGGCAATGTGTACGGCAAAAGCTGGAGCTATCTGGCGGTCGCGCTGGGTTTTGTGGCCGGCTACCTGGTCATTGGCACGGTGCTGCTGCCGCTCTACTACCGCTTGCAGCTGGTCAGCATCTACTCCTACCTGGAGCAGCGCTTTGGCTACTGGAGCTACAAAACGGGGGCGCTGTTTTTTCTCATTTCGCGCTCGCTAGGGTCGGCTTTGCGGCTGTACCTGGTGGCAGGCGTGCTCCAGCTGGCGGTATTCGACTCGATGGGTGTGCCGTTCTCTATCACCGTAGTAGTCAGCATTTTCTTCATCTACCTCTACACGTTTAAGGGTGGGCTCAAGACCATTCTCTGGACGGACACCTTTCAGACGATGGCCATGCTGAGCTGCGTGGCCCTGAGCATCTACTTTATGTCGGATGCGCTCAATTATTCGTT
Organism: Hymenobacter sp. BT559; assembly: GCF_017571525.1. Taxonomy (GTDB): domain Bacteria; phylum Bacteroidota; class Bacteroidia; order Cytophagales; family Hymenobacteraceae; genus Hymenobacter; species Hymenobacter ginsengisoli. The sequence continues at coordinate 314,577 of NZ_JAGETY010000004.1, forward strand.
CAAGCAGCTTATTCATACGGTGCGCGAGAGCCCGATGTCGCAGGTGTATTTCGCTGATTTTCGCGACGATAAATTCTTCTGGAAGCAGTTTGCCTCGGGCATGTTTATCACCATCGTGATGACGGGCCTCGACCAGGATTTGATGCAGAAAAACCTGAGCTGCCGCAGCCTCGGCGAGGCCCAGAAAAACCTGTTTTGGTTTACGCCCGTCATCGTGAGCGTCAACGTGCTGTTTCTCACGCTAGGGGTGCTGCTCTATAAATACGCCGCCGCGCAGGGCCTCGACCTGGCCCACATGCCGCAGCTGCTCAATGTGAAGGGCACGCTCGATACGGATAAGGTTTTCCCCTACCTGGCCACCACGCAGTTTTCACTGGCAGCGGGCATCATCTTCATTTTGGGCATTATTGCCGTTACCTACGCCTCGGCCGACTCGGCGCTGACGTCGCTCACCACCTCCTTTTGCATTGACTTTTTGAATATCAAGCAATATCCTGAGGCCCAGCAAACGCGCTTGCGGCAGTTCACGCACCTGGGCTGGTCGGTGGTGCTGATTGTGATTATTCTCATCTTCCGCGCCCTCAATGAGCAAAGCCTCATTGATGCCGTGTACAAGGCGGCCGGCTTCACGTATGGGCCGCTGCTAGGGCTGTTTGCGTTCGGCATTTTCACCAAGCGCCAGCTGCGCGACGGGCTGGTGCTGCCTACCTGCGTGGCGGGCGTGGCGCTTACGCTACTCATTGTATCGCACTCAGTAGAGTGGCTGAACGGCTACAAATTTGGTTTTGAAATATTGCTGCTCAACGGCGCGCTGATTTACCTGGGCCTACTGTTGATTTCGCGCCCCGCCGACCGAACCGAAGCTGCCGCGCTATTGTCCTAATTCGTGACCCTAGCGGCAGGTATCTTTACTACGTTATTCGCTAGCCTACCCGGCCCATTTTTTCGTTTTATGCGCTCGTATCTTTTCGCTATTCTGCTGGCCGCCCCCCTAGCCGCGCTGGCCCAAACCAAACCCGCCCCGGCCAAGGCACCCGTGGTGCTCACGCCCGGCAACATGCAGCTGCAAGCCGGTGGTGGCGCCGAAAACCGCCCCGACCACCCGCCCACCTTCCCCGGTGGCGAGGAGGCCATGGGCGAGTTTTTCAGCCAGAACGTGCAGATTCCGATGAAAGCCAAGCAGGCCCGCGTGACCGGCGACGTTATCGTGTCGGCTACCGTGGACGTGAACGGGAAGCTCATAAACCCTAAAATCGCCAAGGGCCTCACGCCCGAGTGCAATGCTGAGGCCTTGCGCGTGGTGCAGGCGCTGCCGGCCTGGCAGCCCGCCACCCGCCGCGGCGTGCCGGTGCCGGTGCTGGTGCAAGTGCCCGTGCCGTTCGACAACGCAGGCGTGACCCAGTTTGAAATCAACCGCAAGGTGCCCCGCTCGGCCAAGGACGCGCCGGGGCTGAATTAACAAAAGTCACTCGAATTGATAACCGTGCTCATAGTCTTTTTCGGCACGAATCGCTCTCTTTGAGCAGTAATTATCGCTAATTAAACCGCGCCGCTAAAGCACCATTCGCTTTGGTGCGTCTCTTGATAAGTGGGCCGGCCCCTAACCGGCCCGATTGAATTATGGCTCGTAGTGGATTTAATACCAGCGGCAGCGACGCAACCGCTGACCTGCCCAAACCGAAAGTAAATAAAGAGTCGCTCAAGCGCAGCCTGCGGATATTCCGCTACGTGCTGCCCTACCGGGGCAAGTTTGTCGTGGGCCTGCTAATGCTGGTACTCAGCAGCAGCACGTTCATGGCTTTTCCGTGGCTGGCCGGCAAGCTCATCAGCGCAGCTAACCACCAGCGCGTGGTGCTCCCCAACGGCTTTGAGCTGGGTATCAACGGCATCGCGCTGCTGCTGTTTGGCATCATCGTGTTCCAGGGGTTTTTCTCGTTTGGGCGCATCTGGTTTTTCACGCAAGTGAGCGAGTTCACCGTGCGCGACATTCGACAGGCGCTCTACGCCAAATTTGTGCAGCTCCCCATTCCGTTTTTTGAGCAAAACCGCATTGGCGCCATCACCTCGCGCATCACCAGCGACGTGGCCCAGATTCAGGACACCTTTTCGCTCACCATCGCCGAGCTGTTTCGGCAGGTGTTCACGCTGCTCATCGGCATCACGGCCATCATGATAGTGTCGGTGAAGCTCTCGCTGTTTATGCTGCTCACGTTTCCGCCCATCATCCTGGCGGCTGGGCTGTTTGGGCGCAAAATCCGAGGGTTGGCCCGCACTACCCAACAAGAGCTGGCTAACACGAACACCATTGTGGAGGAAACGCTTCAGGCCATCAACTCCGTGAAAGCTTTCACCAATGAACGGTTTGAAACTCAGCGCTACGGTACCTCGCTAAACCGGGTGGTGCGAGCGGCCCTGCGCAGCAACCTGTATCGGGGCGGCTTCGTGTCGTTCATCATTATCGGTCTCACGGGCGGCATCATCCTTATTTTGTGGCGGGCCGCCACGCTGGTATACTCGCCTGGCCCCGACCACCTCGAAGTGAGCCAGCTGCTCACCTTTTTGCTCTACACCGCGTTCATCGGCGGGTCCATTGCTGGCCTTGGCGAGATGTACGGCAAAGTGCAGAGCACGCTAGGGGCTAGCGAGCGCATCCTCGAAATTCTGGATGAGACGCCCGAACCTACGCACATAGAGCCAGCCGTCGGCCTCGTACCTGCCAAAATACAAGGCGACATCTGCTACGAGCATGTGGCGTTCCGCTACCCTACCCGGCCCGACATTGTGGTGCTCCAAGACATTGACTTCCATATCGCGGCAGGCGAAAAAATTGCGCTCGTGGGCCCTAGCGGCGCGGGCAAGAGTACCATTGCGGGCTTGCTTATGCAATTTTACCCGCTCAGCGGCGGCCGCATCCTGGTCGATGGGCACGATATCAAAGACTACGACCTCACCGGCCTGCGCCGCCACATCGGCATTGTGCCGCAGGAAACGCTGCTTTTCGGTGGCTCCATTCGTGAGAACATCGCCTATGGCAAGCCCGACGCCACCGATGCCGAGATTATCGAGGCCGCTCGCCGCGCCAATGCCTGGCAGTTCATCAGCGCCTTCCCCGAAAGCCTCGATACGGTGGTCGGTGACCGCGGCATCAAGCTTTCGGGTGGGCAGCGGCAGCGCGTGGCCATCGCCCGCGCCATTCTCAAAAACCCGGCGGTGCTTATCCTCGACGAGGCTACCTCATCGCTCGATAGCGAGAGTGAAAAGCTCGTGCAGAGCGCGCTCGATGAGCTGATGCAGAACCGCACCAGCCTCATCATCGCGCACCGCCTCAGCACCATCCGTAAGGTGGATAAGATTCTGGTCATCGACGGCGGCCGCATCGTGGAGGCCGGCACCCACGATGAGCTGAGCGAGCGCGAGGGCGGGCTGTATGCCAATTTATTGAGGTTGCAGTTTGAGTTAGCGTAATCTACTGAAGGTATGATAAATAGCGTGCTAGTCGCCATAGCTATTTTATTTGCGTTATCGCAGCCAGCTGCGGGCCAAACGCCTGGCATCACATGTAGTCTATCTAGCGACCGAACCGCCTATAAACTAGGCGAAATTCCACAGTTTACCATTCGCATTCATAACGGAAGCGATAGCACGGTGCAATTCGTCAAAACGCTGGATGCCTCGGATATACAATGGCGCTATCCCTACTCATATTATGAGGTAAACAGGGTACCTAGCGGGCCGCTGGGAAAGACTAAGGATAGAATGGTGCGTTGCGGCAATATGGATGGCATCAGCCTAACTGATTTTGTGGTTGTAGCGCCAGGTCAAGCATTTAACCCTTACGAAAACCAGTCGGCTGTCTATACCCTTTCGTCGGTACCAAGTGCGGCGGAATTTAGCAAAGAGGGCCGCTACCGAATTATTTACCACTACGCTACCAATGAGCCCGACTTTCGGAAATGGTTAGGCGACATAGCTTGGGCTTGGTTCGACCCACAAACTAATCAGATTTATCCTAGTCATCAAGCACAATATCAACAGCTAATTGCGCTCTTTGCTAAGGTGCCTAAGGTCAACTTGGTGAGTAATGAACTTACTATAGACTTTAATTAGCGCGCTCTACTGTGACCTTTTAAGCACTACTCCCTTGTGTTCGCCCGCGCATCAGCAGCCAATACACCGCGCCAGCCACGAAGAAACCCACGAACCACGCGTAATTATACACTTCTAGCAGCCAGGGCCACACGCTAGCCTTACCAAACACGCCAATGGCGGCCAGAAAGCCGGGCACGCAGGGCAAAATGCCGAGTACCAGCGCTACCAGAGCAACCGGATTGAAGCCGCGGCTATAGGTATAGCGCCCGGCTGGCTGGTATAAGTCATTCAGCGCCAGCTCTTGGTGCCGCAGCAGGTAGTAGTCGGTGATGAGGATGCCGCCGATGGGGCCTAGCAGGGCCGAGTAGCCCACCAGCCAGGTAAAAATGAAGCCGCTAGGGTCGGCAATTAGCTTCCAGGGGAAGATGAGCAGCCCCACCAAGCCAGTAAGGTACCCGCCCATGCGGAAGCTGATGCGTTGGGGCGCAAGGTTGGCAAAGTCGTTGGCGGGGCTCACGATATTGGCGGCGATGTTGGTGGCAAGGGTGCTCAGGGCCACGGCCAGCATGGCGCCCGTCACCAGCCAGCGGCCTTCGAAGCGACCGGCCAGTACTACCGGGTCCCAGATGGTAGTGCCGTAGATGAGGAGCGTAGCCGACGTAACTGCCACGCCCACAAACGAAAACAACGTCATCGGGATAGGCAGCCCCAGCGCTTGGCCCACCTGCTGCGCCCGCTGGCTGGTAGCGTAGCGGGTAAAATCGGGGATGTTGAGCGAGAGCGTTGCCCAGAAGCCGACCATGCCCGTGAGCGAGGGAAAGAAGAATTTCCAGAACCCGCCGGGAGTGTTGAAGTGTGAAGGCTGCGCCAAAATCGGCCCTAGCCCGTGGCCCGCAGAAATAGCCCACAATAGCAGCGCCAGCGCTGCTGTCGGCAGGAAAAAGGCCTTGAAAACAAGTAGTTTACGAATGCTCTCAACGCCTAGGTACACCACGTACATATTCAGCAGCCAGAAGAGGAAGAACGTGAGCGCCTGCCCCGTGGCTAGCCCCCAGCTGGCCGGAAACACGGCAGGCAGCGTGCCCAGCGCCGGCCACCAGCGCACCGCCGCCTGGTAGCAGGCGTAGCCGCCAATCCAGGTTTGGATGCCAAACCAGCCGCAGGCAATAACGGCCCGCAGCAGCGCCGGCACATTGGCCCCTAGTACCCCAAAGCTGGCCCTGGCAAACACCGGAAACGGTATGCCGTAGCGCGTGCCGGCCCGGCCATTCAAAATCATGGGAATGAGCACGATAGCATTACCCAGGAAGATAGTGAGCAGCGCCTGCCACCAGTTCATGCCGCCCTGAATAAGCGAACTCGCCAGCATGTAGGTCGGAATGCACAGGCTCATGCTAATCCAGAGCGCGGCATAATTCCAAGTGCCCCAGGTGCGGGCGGCGGGGGCTACCGGGGCCAGGTCTTCGCTGGTGAGGCTAGCGGCGGGCGCGGCCTCTTCGGCCAGGGCTGGGTACGGGATTTCCATGCGCTAAGCAGGGCGCCGGGAAAAGCCTGCGCCGGGGCCGCAGACGCAAGCTACTCACTTTGCGGTACTTAGACAAATATTGTAGCGCGGACTTTATAGCCAACTTTTGCACGCGTCTTCAGGAGGTGAAGACGCGAACTACAAAGCCCACGCTACAGTAACCTAGTTTTTCGTGCCGCACTCAGCGCAGAACTTCTGCTCGGGCTTGAGGGCCGTGCCGCAGCCGGTGCAGTGCCGCGCCTGGGTTTTGGCGGCGGGGTTGGGGGTGCCGCAGCTCGGGCAGAATTTCTGGTCGGCGGCTACCTTACCCTGGCAGTTGGGGCATTGCAGCAAGGCGTCTTTGCTGTAAAAATCAAGGTGCTGCGTGTAGTCGGTGGCGCGCGTTTTGGTGCGAATTTGCTCGCGGGTGGCCTGGGCCTGGAGCGACCGCAGCGACTCCTGCTCATCGGGGGCACAGGCTTCGCAGAGGCCGGCGCTGGCATTCCAGCACACGTCGGGGCACACCCAATGGCCGCAGTGCGTGCACTGCTTAAAGCTTTGCTTGCCCTCTTGCACGGCTTTTTCGAGCGCCTCGTCGTGCGCCTTGCCGCCCACGGCCCGCTGAATCTGGTAAGTCGCGTTTTCTACGCCACTCAGGCCACCCAGAAAATTGCTGGCCGCGCTCAGCAGGCTGCCCGCAATACCGAGCGCATTGGGCTGAAAACGCGACATGTAGCCATTGTGGCATTGGTCGCAGTGAAACTTAAACTGAAAGCCTTTGTCGGTGGACAGGTCGTCGTAGTTAGCGACGAATTGAATCATGTTGCTCATGGCACAGGCTGAATAATTTGGCGGGGCAAATGTAGGACAGCGTGCTATTAACAGAACATTATCTTAGCTAATTGCACGACAGCCAACGCTCTTATCGCATGGCCAGCCTCATCATTACAGCCGCCTGCCAGACAGCCGTATCCACCTGGTCAGGCGCGGCGCTGCGAGCCCGCTGAATGCTTAGCAGCTAGCGCTGCCCCCTAATAGCCCTTCGGCTAGCCCTCTATCGTTGCCCAGGCGCGGCACCTTGTTCTGGCCACCTAGCTTGCCCACGCTTTTCATGTAGCGCTGAAACGCGCCCGCTGGCAGCGGCGTGAGCAGGAGAGGCACCAGGATGTTGCCCTGTCGCAGGTCGTCGTAATAGGTATTGCGCTGGCGCAGAGCCGTATCCAACGCAGCGGCGAAGCTAGCGGCATCGTGCGGGGGCTGGGCAAACTCGACCAGCCACTCGTGCCGCGAGGGCTGGCTGGGGTCGTCGCTCACCAAAGGGGCCACCGTAAATTCGGTAACCTCCGTTTCGGGGTGCTGGCGCACGGCCTCGCGCAGGGCGGCTTCCACTTCTTCCCCGATAACGTGCTCGCCAAAAGCCGACAAAAAGTGCTTGATGCGGCCCGTGACCACCACCCGGTGCGGGTGCAGGTCTACAAAGCGCACGGTGTCGCCGAGCGAGTAGGCCCACAGGCCGGCATTGGAGGTGAGCACCACGGCGTACTGCTTATCCAGCTCGACTTCGCCGATGGTGAGGCGGGGCGGGTTTTCCTCAAAAAAACGCTCGGCTGGCACAAATTCAAAGAAGATGCCGCTAGCGAGGCGCAGCAGCAGGCCGGGGTTGCCGGGCTGGTCCTGGAAGGCCAGGAAACCTTCGGAGGCCGGAAACAACTCGATGCTATCGACCTGCCGGCCAATACTTTCGAGCAGGCGAGCGCGGTAGGGCTCCATGCTCACACCGCCCGATACGAAGAGGTCGAACGCCGGAAACGCCTCCCCCACCGGCCGCCCGGTGCGCGCCGTGAGGCGGTCGAAATACATTTGCACCCAGGGCGGGATGCCCGAGATGAGCGTCATCGGCTGCCCGAGCGTTTCGGCCACGATGGCGTCGAGCTTGGTTTCCCAGTCTTCGATGCAATTGGTGGCGTAGCTAGGCAGCTGGTTACGACGCAAATAGGCTGGCACGTGGTGATTGACGATGCCCGATAGCCGCCCCGTAGGGATGCCACCTACGCGCTCCAGCTCGGGTGAGCCCGACAGGAAAATCAGCTTGCCATCGAGGAAGCGGCTGCGGCCGGTGGCAGCCACGTAGTGCAGCAGCGCATCCTTGGCGCCGTTGATGTGGTTTGAGATGCTGGCCCGCGTAATGGGGATGTACTTTGCTCCGCTCGTGGTGCCGCTGGTTTTGGCCAGGTACAGCGGCCGGCCGGGCCACAGCACCGCAGGCTCGCCAGTTCTTACCCGGTCGAAATACGGCTTGAGGGCCTCGTAGTCGCGGATGGGTACCCTAGCCGCAAAGTCGGCGGGCGTTTGAATAGCACTAAAATCGTGCGCCCGGCCGAAGGCCGTGCCCGCGCCCGCGCGCACCAGCTGGCGCAATAGCCGCAGCTGCGTGGCAGCAGGCGCCCGCTGCCACTGCCGGTACTGCTGCACCGTATAGGCTGCCAGCGGGCGGCTCAAAACAGCTTTTATTCCCATCACTGGCAAAAATAGGGAGCGCACCAGCGCCCAGCCCGTCCCGCGCCTCGGGCAGCAGCCTAGCGGGCTGTTTTGCTACTTATTCTTAGCCAAAGAATCAGCCAGCTTTACTTATTGTGTTTAGCTTTGCAAGCATCGTTTTTAAACAAACCTTTCTAGCGGCTAGGCTGTAAACCGGCGGCCAGCGTAGTGCTAGCAAACTATTCTCTTTATCTCCCATTTTTAACACTTCCCATGATTAATCAATTTGGCAAAGCCCAGTGGACGGGCGACGCGAAGGGCCACGGCTCTATCAGCACCAAAAGCGGCGTAGTAAATGCCCCTTATTCAGTGGGCTCGCGCTTTGAAGGGCAAAAAGGTACCAACCCGGAGGAGTTGATTGGCGCGGCGCACGCCGGCTGCTACACCATGTTTCTGGCCATTGTGCTGTCGCAGCACGGCCACACCGTCGAGGACCTCAACGCTACTTCGACCGTGTCGCTCGACCCTAGCCAGCAGCCGCCCGTCATCACAAAAATTCAGCTGAGCGTGGAGGGGAAAGTTACCGGCGGCAACATCACGCCCGAAGACTTTCAGAAGCACGCCGAGTTTGCCAAGGCCAACTGCCCGGTATCGAAGGCGCTGAGCGCCGTGCACGATATGACGCTGGAAGCGAAGCTGGTATAAGCTGCCTTATAGTCAGAGAACGTCCGGCTGCGCTAGTAGATGCTAGCGCAGCCGGACGTTCTTTTGGTTACTGCTTACTTTTGCGCCATGCCCACTGGTACTACCCGCATTCGCTTACGTCCGGCTAACTCGTCGCGCCTCTCCTTTGGGGTGCAGGTTTCGCTGGCGATTTTCGCCATTGTTTACGCCGTGCTAATGCTGCGCAACTCGCCCAGCACGCAAGACTTTTACTGGTTGAGTTATGTGTTTCTGGCGGGCTGCGTCGTGTATCTGGGCTTTATACTCGTGCATAATGCGCCGGTGTTTGGCACCCAGAGCTACTTTGAGTTTGCGCCGGGCTACCTGGTGCATAAGGCGGGCTTGTTTCGGGCCAAGCAGGTATTTGCGGCCGAAAATATGAGCCTGCTCGAACTGCTACCCCGCCAGCTGCGCGTGCGCCTCAAGGATGGCGACATCCACGTGCTGAACATGCGCGAGGTGCGCGGCACCCGCCGCCGCGCCGTGCTGCGCGGTCAGCTCGAAGGCTTTGCCCGCCGCTACGGCGTAGAGCTGCGCGAAGACACGGCTGCCAGCTAAGCACCCCACGCCCTGGCGCCCCAACCTCGGCGCTCCGCTACCGTAGAGCAATACCCTGTAAAGACGCCCGCCGGCGTCTTTACTTTTGTGCGACCACGCCTCTCATCTCTTCTTTCCTATGCCCCTTTCCCCCGACGTTCAGCAGCGCATCAATACCTGGCTTACGCCCGCCTACGATGCTGAAACCCAGGCCGCTATCAAGCAACTCGTTGATACGCACCAAGACGACCAGCTTAATGATGCCTTCTACCGCACCCTGGAGTTTGGCACCGGCGGCCTGCGCGGCGTCATGGGTCCTGGCTCGAACCGTATGAACCGCTACACGCTGGGCATGGCGACGCAGGGCTTGTGCAACTACCTGAAGCTGAGCTTTCCGAACCAGGAAATCAAAGTAGCCATCGCCCACGACTCGCGCAACAACTCGCGTTTTTTTGCCGAAACGGTAGCCGGCATTTTTGCGGGCAATGGCATCACGGCTTATCTATTTGAAAGCCTGCGGCCTACGCCCGAGCTGTCGTTTGCCATCCGGCACCTGGGCTGCCAAAGCGGCTGCGTTATCACGGCCTCGCACAACCCCAAGGAGTACAACGGCTACAAAGTGTATTGGAACGACGGCTCGCAGGTAGTGGCCCCGCACGATGCCAACATCATCACGGAGGTTAACCGTATCACGAGCCCCGAGGAAGTGAAATTTGATGGTGACCCTAGCCGCATTCATAGCATTGGGCAGGAAGTAGATGCGGCCTACCTGGCCGAGGTAAAAAAGCTGAGCATTAACCCCGCCGCTATTCAGCAGCAGCACGATTTGGGTATCGTGTACACGCCGATTCACGGCTCGGGTATCAAGCTGGTGCCGCCGGCGCTGGCCGAGTTTGGCTTTACCAACGTGAGCGTGGTGCAGGCCCAGGCCACGCCCGATGGCAACTTCCCAACGGTGCAGTCGCCCAACCCGGAAGAAAAATCGGCTATGCAGCTAGCCCTCGACCAGGCTAAGGCGCAGAATGCCGACATTGTACTAGCCACTGACCCCGACGCCGACCGGGTGGGCGTTGGCGTAAAGAATGAAAAAGGCGAATGGGTGCTGCTGAACGGCAACCAAACGGCCGCGCTGCTGACGCACTACATTTTGTCGGCCCGCCAAAAGGCCGGTAAGGCGCAGCCCAACGACTTCATTGTGTACACTATCGTGACGAGCGAAATCCTGGGTGATATCGCGCATCACTATGGGGTGAAGTATTACCGCACGCTCACGGGCTTCAAGTACATCGCGGGCCTCATTCGGGAGCTAGCGGGCCAGGAAAAATACATCTGCGGCGGCGAGGAAAGCTATGGCTTCCTCATCGGCGACTTTGTGCGCGACAAAGATGCGGTAACGGCTTGCGCGCTCGTGGCCGAGATGGCTGCCGTAGCCAAAGGCGAGGGCCGCACCCTGTACGAGGAAATGCAGCGGATGTACGCCCAGTATGGCCTCTACGTCGAAGACCTTATCTCGCTGACCAAGAAAGGCCAGCGCGGCGCCGAAGAAATTCAGGAAATGATGGTGGAGCTGCGCAAGAACCCGCCCAAGACCCTGGCAGGCTCGCCGGTGGTAGAAATCCGCGATTACCAGACCGGCAAAATTCACCACCTCACCTCGGGCCAGGAAGCAAGCACCGGTGTGGAAAGCTCCAACGTGCTGCAATTCATCACCGCCGCCGGCGATAAAATATCGGCCCGCCCCAGCGGCACCGAGCCCAAAATCAAGTTCTATTTCAGCGTAAAAGAGCCGCTAGCCTCAATTGCGGACTACGAAACGACGCACAAAAAGGCAGAAGCTAAGATTCAGCGCATCATCGAGGAAATGCGGCTGAAGTAAGGCTAGCGCCAGAGACAACAAAAACCGTGTGTCGGGCTGAGCAAGTTCAGCCCGACACACGGTTTTTGTTGTCTCTGGCGCTACTCGGGCAATAGCTTACGCGCGCTGCAATTGCAGCTGCTTTACCTGCTGCGTGAGGTCGAGCACCATGCTAGCCAGGTGCTCCAGCGAAACGCCGCCGATGGGGAAGGCGCTGCTGATATAGCTCTTGGCTTCCCAGATTTCGAGCACATCCTCGGCTTTTACGTCGTAGGGAGAATAGAGCGGGTTATCCGATTGCAGGGCAAACATAGCACTCTGCTTCAGCTTATTATACACGCGCTTGAAGACAATACCTTCTTTCTGGCTCACCACAATGCAGGGCGTGCCGTCTTTTATGCTAGCCCAGTCGTCGACGTAGCGGCCCACGATGGTGGTACCGCTGGCTAGGGGCAGCATCGAGTCGCCGGCAATCTCGAAGGCGCGGTAGGTGCCCGTGCTTGCCAGCATCGGCAAGCGAAAGCGGGGCAGCTCTTCAATAAACTCGCGGTCGGCGTAGCCGTTGAGGTAGCCGGCAGCCGCTTTGAGTGGCACCAGCTCAATATTTTCCTTATCGTCGGGGCCTACCGTAAAGGCTAGCACGCGCAGTGGCTTTTCCTCGGGCAGAGTTTCGGTAAGGGGGCCGGCTTCGCGCAGGGCGGCGGCGGTTTTGGCGTTCTTGCGTTTCGTAAAGTCGGTGGTAGCCAGCGAGTCGAGCGGAATATTGAAGAGCCGGGCCATGTTTACGAGCGTGGCGAGGCGCGGCTCGGCGCGACCTTCTTCGTAAGCGCCCACCAATGAGCGCTTGATATTCAGTTTATCAGCCAGTTGGGCTTGGGTAAGACCTAGCTCGCGGCGCCAGAACTTGAGGTTGGTATTAATCATAACGGTTAGGAAAGACAGGGGAGAAAAACCCAACGCGGAGGGCGCGCGACGCACAAAACCAGCAACACAGGGCGCAAGTTACTAATTCCATTAGACTTGCCAACGCTAACTAGGTGGGAATTGTTGGGCGAAGTAATTTTTTAGCTACCCGGATGCAAAAACAGCTGCCTAGCGAGGCAGCTGTTTTGCTAATTAACTGATGTTAAGCCTACAGATTTAAGACCGGTTTAGCCGAGTCGGCCAACGAAAGCCAAGCTACAGGCAAGCAGGGTTTCGTAGCTTTTAATTGCGAGAAAGAGAATATGTTTCTCGAACGTGCGGTGGGGCAGCGTTTTAGTAAGCATCAGGCCCGCGAAGGGGGCAGTGAGCAGACTGTTGAGAGCAAGTACTGCATTGCGCCATATAGCTACTTACCGCCCGCGCTGCGCCCGAATGCCCGCCAACCGCAGCTGAAAGTAGTCGTACTTCTCGCGCAGGTGGTCAAAGAGGTCGCGTAGACCGGCGCCGGGGCCTAGCTGCGCACGCGCGGCGGCGATAGCAGCCAGGTCCGAATCGCTCAGGAACTCGTGCAGGCGCAGGTCGATGCCTTTGGCGTAGGCCCGCTCCAGGTGGCCCTGCACGGTGCTCAGGGCCAGGCCGCGCTGCTGGGTTATTTGCGCCAGACTCAAGCCTTGGCGGTGGAGCTCAATAGTAGCTTCTTCGGTTGCGCCTTTTATGGCGGCACCTTTTTTAGAGGCGCTTTCGTCGATGAAGGGTGGCACGCTGGGCAGGTCGTCGGCCTCATCCTCGGCGGGCACGGCGCGCGGTGGGCCGTGCTGCATAATGGCCTCGATAAATGCCTCGCCGTAGGTTTCAAACTTCTTCATGCCCACGCCCGAGATGCTGAGCATAGCCACCCGGCTGGTAGGCTGCTCGCGCGCCATCTCCTGGAGCGTGGTATCGGTAAATACCACGTAAGGCGGCACGCCCTGCTCGTCGGCAATGCGCTTGCGCAGCTGGCGCAGGCGCTCAAACAGCCGGGCCTCGGGCGAACCGGCAGCGGTAGCGGCAGCCTCGGCAGCGGCTTTTTTGCCGGCGCGGGTGGGCTTTTCGGCCTTCTCGGCCACCTGAAATTTTTTGAGCGACACCGGCAGCTGCCCTTTCAATACCTGCTGGCCGCGCTCGGTGATTTTCAGGGCGTAGCCTTCTTCGTAGGCGATGTAGAACAGGCCGTCATTCAGCATCTGGTGGACGTAGCTATACCAATCGAGGTAGGGCAAGTCTTGGCCGGCGCCGTAGGTTTTGAGCTGGTCGTAGCCGTGTTGCAGCACGGCCTGGTTGCGCATACCGCGCAGAATATCAATGAGTAGGTTGATAGCTACGCGCTGCTGGGCGCGGGCGCTGGCCGAGAGCGCCTTCTGCGCCAGCAGGGTGCCGTCGAAGGTGGTAGGCGGGTTGCGGCAGATGTCGCAGTTGCCACAGTCGCAGCCCAGGTCTTCGGAGAAGTAGTGCAGCAAGATGCGGCGGCGGCAGCTGGCCGCCTCGGCAAACTGCTGCATGCGTTCGAGCTTGGCCGTGTTGAGCTGGGCCTGGCGCTGGGGCACGTCCTTGGTCACCATTTCGCGCATCGACATCACGTCGGCGAAGCTGTAGAACAGGATAGCCGTGGCGGGGCCACCGTCGCGGCCGGCGCGGCCGATTTCCTGGTAGTAGCCCTCGATATTCTTGGGCAGGTTGTAGTGCATCACCCAGCGTACGTTGCTCTTGTCGATGCCCATCCCGAAGGCGATGGTGGCCACAATCACCTGCGTGTCGTCTTGCAGGAATTTCTCCTGGGCCTCGGCGCGCTGGTTGGGCGTCATGCCGGCGTGGTAGTAGCCGGCCTTGATGCCTTTTTGCTGCAGCTTTTGGGCCACCGTTTCGCAGGTTTTGCGCGAGAGGCAGTAGATGATGCCCGCATCGCCGGGGTGGCGGGCAATGAAGTCGAGCATCTGCCCTAGCCGGTCCTGGCCGGGGCGCACCACGAGGTTGATGTTGGGCCGGTCGAAGCTCGACAGGAACACCTGCGGCTCGTGCAGGTTGAGCTGGGTCTTGATGTCGCGCTGCGTGAGGCGGTCGGCCGTAGCCGTGAGCGCGATAATGGGTGTGCTCGGAAAATGCTGCCGCAGGGCCCCTAGCTGGGTGTACTCGGGCCGGAAATCGTGGCCCCAGCTTGAGATACAGTGCGCCTCGTCAATGGCAAACATGCTGACATTGACCCTGGTAAGAAACTGCATAAAGCCGTCGCTCAGCAGCTTTTCGGGGCTCACGTAGAGCAGCTTGAGGTGGCCGCTGACGGCGGCGCGGGCAATGTCGTTGGACTCGCTCTGGCCCACGCTGCTGTTGATGTAGGCCGCCACTATCCCGTTGGCCTTCAGCGCTTCTACCTGGTCTTTCATGAGGGCGATGAGCGGCGACACGACTACGCACACGCCTTCGCTCACTACGGCTGGAATCTGAAAGCAGACCGACTTGCCGCCGCCGGTGGGCATGAGCACCACCGTATCCTGCCCCCCCAGAATGCTCTGGATAATATCGCCCTGCATGGGCCGAAAATTATCGTAGCCGTAGTATCGCTTGAGCGCCTGGCGGGCGGCGGTGAGGGAAACGGCGGGGGCAGTAGCAGCAGACATAAGGCACTTCGGTCGAAAGATTGAAATAACAATCGGCCCCACGAAGTTCCAAAGAATTTAGCCAACTCGGCGGCCAGCGAAGCAAGGGGCGCGGCCACTGGCCTGTGGGCTAGCGTAATGTAGATTTTTGACCTAGCGGCCAGGGGGCAGGGCACCCCGGATGACGCCGGCCCTAGCGCAGCTGCGCAAGCAAGAAGCTGCCCCCAAGGTGCTGGGCGCGGCCGTGTAGCGCCGCATCTTGTGTTTCCTCGCTGAACGACATCACCCTAGCGGCGCATACGCCCAGAAGCCAGGATGCGGCGCTCCACGGAGGCCGCGCGGCTTAGTTTTGCGCGCACAGTAGTAGTTGGCATGGAAAAACAGTCGAGACGGGCGTTTGTGAAGCTGAGCGCCGGGGCCGTTATCGGGGCGGCGGTACCAAGTTCGGCCGCTGGGCTATTGGCGCCCAACGTGGCGGAGATAACGGTTTATCCCGACCAGGTTTTGGGGGATATTTCGCCCAATATTTACGGCCAGTTTATCGAGCACCTGGGCCGGGCCATCTATGGGGGCATCTACGACGACGCGCAGCGCCGCTTCCGGCCCGACGTGCTCGAAAAAGTGCAGCAGCTGCACCCGCCCCTGCTGCGCTACCCCGGCGGCACGGTCACCAAGATTTATCACTGGAAGGACGGCGTGGGCCCCGCCCGGCCGGTGCGCAAAAACCTGATTTGGGGTGGCAACGACAACAACCACGTCGGCACCGACGAGTTTATGCGCTATGCCGAGCTGGTGGGGGCGGCGCCGTTTCTGACCGTCAACATGTCGACCGGCACGGCCGAGGAAGCGGCCGATTGGGTGGACTATTGCAACGGCACCGGCACCAGCTATGCCAGCCAGCGCCAGGCCAACGGCCACGCCGCGCCCTACGGGGTAAAATACTGGGGCCTAGGCAATGAGGAAGCCGCTCGCGAAGACGTCGGCACGCTCCAGAACGTGCAGGACTACGTCAAAAAAGCGTGGTACTACGCCAAGCTGATGAAGCTGCAAGACCCCTCCATTCAGCTCATTATGGCCGGCGACCAGGCGGCGTGGAACGAGGAGGTATTGCGCGAGCTGCACCCGATATGCGACTACATTTCGCTGCATCTCTATGCCAGCTCCAAGCCCGGCGAGCCGGCGTCGCTCTTCGCCTCCATCGCCACGATGGAGGCTAGCATTCAGAAGCTGGCGGCCCAGATTAAGGCGCTCACGCCGGCCAAGGTCGAAAACTTTAGTAAGTGGTACCGCTTCCCGAGCCGGCAGCAGCCCGTTAAAATCGCGCTCGACGAGTGGGGCATCTGGGAGGCCGGCGGCCAGGGCGCCTACGGCCTGGAGCAGCGCTACACCTGGAACCACGCGCTGGGCGTGGCCACGTTTCTCAATATTTTTCAGCGCAATGCGGCCGTGATTGGGCTAGCCACTTGGGCGCAGACGGTGAACGTGCTGGCGCCCATCATGACCAACGAAACGACGTCCATCTGCCAGACGATTTATTACCCAATGGCGCTCTACCGCCGGCTGTGCGGCCCCCGCAGCGTGGCCGTGGCACCCACCGGCGTGGCCACGCTGGACGTGTCGGCCTCGACCGATGGCAAAACGCTTACCCTGGCCCTCGTCAACCGCGACCCTGCGGCGGCCATCCGGCTGAAGCTCAACCCCAAAATCACCGGCCACTGGACGGCCCACGAGCTAACCGCCCCCTCCCTAGACGCCATGAACACCCTAACCGCCCCCGATACGAACGTGGTCAGCTACCAGCAGCGGACACTGCCCGCCGGCACCACTGCCTATACCCTAGCGGCCCGCAGCATCGTGCTAGTGCAGGCGCCCATTTAGCAGCTACTCGCGCTGAAGCCTGGCTTTTGCTGGCGGGGCCGCCGATTATTCCCGAGTGGCCACATAAAAAAGGGCACCCTAGCGGGCGCCCTTTTTTCTTCGCCATTAAGTGGCTAACTGTTTTATTTCAGCGCGTTCTTCAGCTCGCCGCTAGCCAGGGCCTGGGCCTGTTTGGCCTCGGGCACCACGGCAGCCATACCGAAAAACTCGTGCGTTACGCCGTCGTAGTTCTGGTATTTAACGGGAACGCCGGCCTTCTGGAGGTTGTCGGCCAGCATCTTGCCTTCGCTCATCAACGGGTCGTACTGGTCGGTGATGACCGTGGTGGGGGGCAGGCCCTTCAGGTTGGCGTGCACGAGGTCGATGAGCGGGTTTTTGCCATCGGCGGGAGTACGCAAGTAGTACTTAAAGAACCACGCCATCAAGTCTTTATTGAGCGGCTTGGTTTCGGTGTTGGCCAAATACGAAGGCGTATTTAGGTCGTAGCCCGCAATGGGATACACGAGCAGCTGATGCTTGGGCAGCTGCACCTTTTTGTCGCGGGCCATCATGCTCACGGCGCAGGCCAGGTTGCCCCCAGCGCTTTCGCCGGCCACGGCTACTTTGGTCGGGTCGCCTTTGAAGCTAGCGGCGTTTTTCAATACCCACTGGTAGGCGGCAAAGCTGTCGTCGTGGGCAGTCGGGAATTTATGCTCCGGGCCTTGGCGGTAAGCCACTGATACGATGATAGCACCCGTCTGCTCGGTGAGGGCGCGCACGGAGGGGTCGTAGGTATTCAGGTTGGCAATAACCCAGCCGCCACCGTGATAATAGACGATAACCGGCAGCGTACCCGTAGCGCCCTTGGGCGTGTAGATGCGCACTTTCACGCCCGGCATTACCTCACGGCTCATCGTATCGGCTGTTACGGGTGGCGTGGGGATGTTGAATTTCTGCATCGTGGCCATCGTAGCGTCGGTAGCGCTCGGAGCTTTGCGAGCCTCGGCCGGCGTCAGCTTGGCCATTGGCGTGGGGCCGCTCATGGCGGTGAGCTGCTCGATAATGGCTTGCATCTCGGGGTGCAGGCCGGGGCCCCAGGCGGGCTTCGGGCCGCTGGGCTTCACGGCCATGGCCCGGCCGGCGGCCGAGCTATCGGTGGCGGGCTTGGTAGCCCTCGCGGTAGAGTCGCTGGCAGTAGTTGAGGTAGTGGTTTCGGTGGTCTGGCTGCTGCAGGAGGCTAGCAGAGCCAGCGCAGCAACTGGGGCGGCCCAGCGGGCGGCAGTGCTTGTCCAGGTAAGGCGCATGGGAAGTAGATGTAAAACAGATGAGTTTCCTCTTACGCTAAGCCGGTGACATAAGATGCAAAAACAGTCTGAAAGCAAGCAAATTACTCACTCACTTTCAGAACCTATTTTCTCAACTATGCGCTAGCTTACCCTCACCTACTCAATACTTAAGCTGACGCTTTACGACGCGGCCGGGGTAGCCCGGCGCGAGCCGCGGTACAGCTCATATTTCAGCAAGCGGCAGTCAATCGGTCCATTAAACAGCGGAATGCGTCGCGATACTTTCAACCCAATGCGCTTAGCGGCTTCCAGGTTGCCGGTGAAAATGAAGGCGTCGTAGCCCTGGAAATTCGTTTTCAGCGCGTCGCCGATGGTCTTGTAGAGCGCATCCATTTGGGCCTCCTCCCCTATCCGCTCGCCGTAGGGCGGGTTCGTGATAACGAGGCCGGGCGCCTGGCCCTGGGGCGGCTGGGCATCGCGCACATCGCGCACACTCAGGCGGATGCACTCGTCGAGGCCGGCGGCTTCGATGTTGGCCGCCGCGTCGCGAATCACTTTGGGGTCGAGGTCGGAGCCGGCCAGGTAGGCCTGCGGTTCCTCGATGCGCTGGGCCTCGGCCTCCTGGCGCAGCTGCTGCCAAAGGCTAGCGTCGAAGTCAGGCCAGTTTTCGAAGCCGAACTTGTCCTGGTGAAACAGCCCCGGCGCAATGCGCTGGGCCAGCAGGCCCGCCTCGGTGAGGATGGTGGCCGAGCCGCACATGGGGTCGATGAGCGGGCTTTTCTTATCCCAGCCGCTGAGCAGGATGAGGCCGGCCGCCAGCACCTCGTTCAGCGGGGCCTCGTTGGTGCCCTGGCGGTAGCCGCGGCGGTGCAGCGAGTCGCCGGCCGCGTCGAGGCTCAGAATCACCTCGTTTTCAAGCATCCGCAGGTGAATGCGGATGTCGGGGTTGCGGGTGTCGATGCTTGGCCGCTCGCCGGTGCGCTCGCGAAACTGGTCCACGATGGCATCCTTGGTGAGTTGGGCCACATACAAGGAGTGCTCGAAGCTCGACTTGTTGACGACGGCCGTGATGGCAAACGTCTGGCCGGGGCGGATAAAGCGGCTCCAGTCGATACGATACACCTCGTCGTAGAGGCCGCGCTCGTCGGGGACGTAGAAATCGGCGAAGGGGCGCAGCAGGCGCATGGCCGTGCGGCTCCAGAGAATGGTGTTGTAGAGCAGTTTTTTGTCGCCGCTAAACTCAACGGCGCGGCTGCCTACGTAGTCGATGGTGGCGCCGAGCTGGCGCAGCTCGTCGGCCAGTACGTCTTCGAGGCCAAACTGGGTGGTGGCGGTAAGGTGCATGGCGTAAAGGTCGGGGCTAGCGGGCGGTAAGACTAACTTGCGACCGCCGCCATTTACTTCATTTCATGCCCGCCCCACGCCCTATCGACTTCGCCACTCTCTGGACTCTTATCAAGGAGCGAGGCAAATTCACGTTCATGGGGCTAGCCTTTATACTAGGGCCTATCCTGCTTCTACTTCCCATGCTATTCGTAATGCCGACTACGCAACGGCCTTCCGAAAAGTATGATTATGAAGAAATTGTGCGCAGCGGCACCCCAGCCACGGCCCGCATTACGGATATTTCCCTGGTTACCAATATCAACGTAAATGGGCAGTCTCCCCGACTTATCACCTACCAATATAGCAGCAACGGGCAGCCACGCACCGACCAATTCGAAACCTTCGATACCGAGCGGGCCAGTGCACTACGCCCCAACGACACTCTAGCCATCAAGGTATTAGCTGGCGAAAGCGTCATTCCATCACTGAAGCCTTATTCGTTTCCACGCATCGCTCTACTAGCGGCTATCCCGAGTCTATTTGCACTCATCGGGTTGCCTTTCTTGCTTATCGGCGCATTGCCAACCCTCAGGAAATACCGTCTTTACCGCTACGGCTTGGCACGCACAGGCACCGTGCAAGGCATCACTGCTCAGCCCACAAGAAACTTTTCGGGTGGCAGCACCCCTAGCTACGTAGTCAGCTACCACTACGCCGGCTCGGCAAATCCTCAACTCTTCGGTGAGTCCTCAACCAGTGACCTGCTATTCGTGCAGGAAAAGAAATTTGGCGACCCGGTTGACATCTTTGTTTCCGAAACCGACGAAACCAAGTCGTGTCTCGTGCCCCGGCTAGCGGCGCTGAAGAATAATTGGCAGCTTTGATTCCTCTCGCTACCATGCATTTAGAAGAACAGCTTGAGCGCCAAGAGAAAATTATAGCCGGCTTAATAATAGCCTACAAACGGATGCTTAAATTTAAGCGTCAGAAAATAGCGAAGTCGTGATGATGCACGACGGGAAGATTATACAAATTGAATCCTAGCTCTCAGTTGGTCATGCATTACCAAGCATTGATAATCGCCTTATTGTGGCTAACCTGCTCAACTGCCCCCATACAAAAGGCTGACTGGCTGATAGCTAAAATAAATGCTGCCGATACCGTAATTCTGGCAAGTCATAAGGGAACAGCCGGAGATGTTGAAGTAGACGCTCACGACAACGAATTACCTTTTCCAAAACTCATAATTGCCGGTAAACCCAACTATAAAATTCTCATCGAGCACCAAACTATTACTGGTGCGCAACGGACTGTATTAGGTCAAATTTTAGCTAGGCCTTTTCAAGATGCCGCAAGCGTGACAGCACATTGTTTTTCGCCTCACCATGCCGTATTTATTATTAAAAACGGCAGAACGTCCTATCTCGACATTTGCTTTGACTGCCACGGCTACACTAGCTCCAAAGACTTAGCGAGACTTGGCGATTTTGATACTCGAAAGTGGATTGAGCTCAAACAGTACTTTAAAAAGCTAGGCTTCCGGTACGAGTTGTAGCAACCCGTCTATTCCTAGCTAGCCGGCCCCGCAGCCGGCTTTTTTTGTACCTTCCGCCCCGTATGGCTACTCCCGTTACTTCTCCTACCCTTTCCAATTCGGACACCGTTACGCGCTCCTACGCGGGGCCGATGGTGCTCATGACGCTGCTGTTTCTGCTCTTCGGGGCGGTTACCAATTTCAACGACGTGCTCATGCCCTACCTCAAGGACGTGTGCCAACTCACTGATTTGCAGTCGTCGGCGGTGCAGTCGGCGTTTTTTGGGGCGTATTTTCTCATGTCACTGCCGGCGGGCAAGCTTCTCGAAAAGCTGGGCTACCAGCGCGGCATCGTGGTGGGGCTGCTTGTGATGGCGGGCGGCGCGCTGCTGTTCGTGCCGGCGGCCAATACGCGGGCGTTTCCGCTGTTTCTGACGGCGCTGGCGGTGCTGGGGGCGGGCATTACGCTGCTGCAAGTGGCGGCTAACCCCTACGTGAGCGTGCTGGGGCCGGCGCGGCGGGCGGCCTCGCGGGTGAGCATCGTGGGCGTGGCCAACAACTTCGGCGGGGCCATTTCGCCGCTGGTGGGCGGGCTGCTGCTCTTCGGCGGCTCGGTGGCGCTGAAGGCGCAACTGGCAGCGCTGCCCCTGGCCCAGCGCCTCACCCAGGAGGCCCAACTCGTGAAAGCACCCTACCTGGGGCTAGCCGGCTTTCTGGCGGTGCTGGCAGGCATCTTCTTTCTGCTGCGGCTGCCGGACATCGACGCCCTGCCCGAGGAAGAAGTACTGGAACACCAATCTGTAGCTCAGGGCCGCACGTCGGCCCTGAGCTACCACCACCTGGTGCTGGGCATCGTGGCCATTTTCGTGTACGTAGGCGTGGAAGTGGGGCTAGGGTCCTTTCTCATCCGCTACGGCGAAAGCCAGGGTATTCAGTCCTTGTCGCCCTTCACCCAGAGCCTGGTGCGGGGGCTAAACGTAGCCACCAACTTCGCGGGCGAGCTATTCGGGCAAAGCCCGGCGCCGATTGACACTACGGCGGGCTTCACCAAGGCGGTGGGTGCGGTGCTGGTGTCGTCTTACTGGTTTGGCTCGCTGGTGGGGCGGGTGGTGGGCATTCCGATGCTGCTCAAGCTCAACAACCGGCTGATGCTGGTGGCGGTGTGCGCAGCGGGCATGGTGTTGGTCGGCGCCTCCATCCTCAGCCAGGGCGAAACGGCACTGTGGCTCATCGTGCTGTGCGGGCTGATGAACTCGATTATGTGGCCCGTCATCTTTCCGCTGGCCATCACCGGGCTAGGGCCATTTACCAAGCAGGGGTCGTCGTTTTTGATTATGGCCATCGTGGGCGGGGCCATCATTCCGCCGCTCATGGGCTTTCTGGCCACCCACGGCGGCGGCATGCGGGTGGCTATTGCGGTGCCCGCGCTGTGCTACGCCTACTTGCTGTTTTATGCCCTGAGCGGCTACCGGGTGCGCTAAATCTGCCGCAGCCGCGCACGTAAATGCGAGCCTCCGCCGTTAGCAGGGCTAGCGGACTAACCTCTTTCGCCGTCACTCCTCAACGCGCTAAGCGCAACTTCTTTCTTCTGCATGAAAAGCTTTTTGCCTAAACCTCTCGCCCTGTTCTTGTTGCTTCCTGCCTTGCTGCTGGCGGCCAGCAGCTGCCAGAAAATAGCCGACCTGCTGTCTTTCAAAGTCAGTGACTCAACCAACTTCACCATACCGGCTACGGGGCTGCTAGCGGGTACGGCGCTCAACCTGCCAGGTATCGCGGTCAGCTCAACTTCCTCAAGCACTTATGCGGGCAATAATACCACGGCCGACTACGTGCAGGATGTGACCCTCGACAAGCTGACGCTCACCACTACCGACCCGTCCACCCAGACGTTTGATTTCCTGAAAAGCATCAGCATTTACATTGCGACCGACGCTGCCGGCAGTAATAAGGTGTTGCTAGCCTCCCTTAACCCCGTACCTACCGGCCAAACTACTATCAGCCTCACGCCCAGTGGCAATAAGCTCGATATGTATCTACGGAGCGGCAACTACACGCTGTTTACGTCGGCCGAGTTGGCCAAGGCTCTGCCGCAGGATACGAAGGTGCGGGCCGACTCGCAGTTCAACGTGAAGGCAAACCTGAAATAGTAGCGTTGGCTAGCCGGCCGCTTTGCTGACCGGCTAGCCAACGCCATTTCGTTTTTTCCGATACTTGCCCTAAGACCGTAGCGCGCCTACGTGCCGATACGTATTGAGCAGCACGCCGGTAGAGGTAGCCTGTGAGCTGACGAACGCAAGCTCGCGCGCGTCGGCCTCATCCGAAAAAAAGCGCTTGCCCCGGCCCAGCAGCACCGGGTAAACCAGCAGTACCACTTCGTCGGCCAAGCCCTGCTCAAGCAATAGCGTCGTGAGCGTGGAACTGCCGCAGACAATCAGGTCGGGCCCATCCGTGGCCTTGATGCCTTGGATACCCGCCACGATGTCGCCCGTCAGGCCCTCGGCGGGGCCCCAGGCCAGGCTCTCGGGCCGGTGGGTCACCACATACTTGGTTGCCGCATTCAGCCCGTTGGCCATGGGGCTAGCCCCGGCCGCGGGCCAGAAGGTGGCCCAGGCATCGTAGGTGCGGCGGCCCAGCAGCAAATCGAAACGACTACCGTAGGCTTCGACTACAGCAGCCAGCCCGGCCGGCGTACGGTAAGGTGTCGTCCAGTTGGCATGGGCAAAGCCGTCCCCATTTTCATGCTGAATCACCCCATCCAGGGAAACGTGTTCCATTATTCTGATTTTTCTCATGTCGGAAGCGCAGTGATTAATTGGTGCGTAATAATTTGTATTCCAAGTCATTCATGGGCCGAAGTAGCAGCTTTTCCTCAGCTTCAATGCCCTTTTTCCGCCTGACTTTGCTGCCTGTTTGCCCTTCTAAACGCCCTGCTCCTTACGCCCTGATGTACTGCGGCGGCACGGCCTCAATGAGCCACACACCGTTGCCGGAGCGGTAAAAGATGCCGCCCGCCGTGTGCAGCGCGGCGGCCTCGATGGCCAGCAGCACGGGGCGGCCCCGGCGCTGGCCCACGCGCCGGGCGGAGGCCTCGTCGGCGGTGAGGTGCACGTGGTGGCGGCTCATTTTCTGCAAGCCCTCGCGCCGGATGGTGGCCAGCGCGGCCGGCGCCGTGCCGTGGTAGAGCACCGCCGGCGGCTCGGCGGGGGCTAGCTGCAAGTCGACGGCCACGCTGTGACCCTGCTGGGCGCGAATGCGCTGGCCCGCCTCATCGAAGGCAAAGCGCTGCTTGTCATTGTCTTCCACGATATCCTCCAGCTCGTCGCGGGTGAGGGGGTGGCCGTGAGCGGCGCAGGCGGCCAGCAGGTCGGCCACCGGCACCCAACCGCTAGGGTCGAGGTGCAGGCCGATGGCGGCGGGCGCGTGGCGCAGGTGCCTGCTGAGAAACTTGCTGAGGCGGGTGGTGTGCTGGGCGTCCATGAGGTCGAATGTAGCGCCAACGTTGTAGTTGGCGTGGGCTACCGGCCCACTACCGGCGCCGACGGCAAAGTCCGCGCTACCTGCCCGACCTTTGCGGCCATGCAGCTTGAAGAATACGTTTCGCTCCGCCCCTACAACACCTTCGGCCTCGATGTGCAGGCCCGCTATTTTGCCCGCTTCGCCTCGGTAGATGAGCTGCGCCAGCTGCTGGCCAGCCCCCCGGTGCAGGCCGGGCCGCTGCTCATCCTGGGCGGGGGCTCCAACCTGCTGCTAACCCAGGATTTTGGCGGCGTGGTGTTGAAAAATGAAATTAAAGGCCTCGAAATCATCTCTGAAGAGGCCGACACGCATACGGCGCTGCTGCGCGCCGGGGCCGGCGAAAGCTGGCACGGTCTGGTAGAATACGCCCTCGACCAGGCCCTGAGCGGCGTCGAAAACTTATCGCTCATCCCGGGCACGGTGGGCGCCGCGCCCCTCCAGAATATCGGCGCCTACGGCGCCGAGCTGCAAGACACTTTCGAGCGCTTGGAGGCCCTAGCCATCGGCACCGGCGAGCTGCGCGTGTTTTCAAAGGAAGAATGCGGCTTTGGCTACCGCGAGAGCGTGTTTAAAGGCCCGCTCAAAAACCAGTACGTGGTTACGGCAGTGGTGCTGCGCCTGCACCGCGCCGAGGCCCAGCGCCCCACCAACAGCAGCTACGGCGCCATTCAGGAGACGCTGGCCGAGCTGGGCATCGAGGCCGAGCCAACCCCGCGCGATGTAAGCCAGGCCGTGGTGCACATCCGGCGCTCGAAGCTGCCCGACCCGGCCGAAATCGGCAATGCGGGCTCATTCTTCAAAAACCCCGAGGTATCACAAAGCAAGTTTGACGAGCTCAAAAGCCGCTACCCCACCCTGCCGGGTTACCCGGTGCCGGGCGGCGTGAAGGTGCCCGCCGGCTGGCTTATCGAGCAGGCGGGCTTTAAAGGATTGCGGCGCGGCGCCGGCGCGGGCACCCACGGCGTGCACGACCGCCAGGCGCTGGTGCTGGTAAACCACGGCGGCGCCACCGGCCAGGAACTGCGCGAGCTGGCCGAGGAAATTATCCGGGCGGTGGGCACACAGTTCGGCATCGAATTGCACCCCGAGGTTAACATCTTGTAGGCTATGAAAAAGGGGCGGCCCTGCGCGTCACCACTGCCAGCACCGGCACCACCAGCTGCTGCCGCGCCTGGGCGGCGACCCAGCACCGCATCCCGGTTGATGGCTTGGAGCCCGGCACCATATACAATGTGCAGGTACCCTCCGCCCATCATCACGGGCGGCAAGAAAAAGCGCTTGTAGCGCCGCCCGGCCCGCAGCAGGGCGCGTAGGCTAAGCTGCACCGTGCCCTAGGCCGCGTAGCTGTTGATGAGTGGGCTAGCTGTTTTTGTGGCCTTAGCAGCTGGCTTCTTCACCTCCCAGTTGGTCATTTCGCAATTAATTTGCAGTTTCTGCCTTTCGTTTAGCTGCTTCTGCTGTCTTGATTACCCCGCCTGCCCCCGCGCCCATTCTGGCCCGCCTGCGCACCGAAACCCGCCCCTACCACGATGCCGTGGAGCAGAACGAGTTCAACCAGGCGCTGGCCGCTGGCACCCCTAGCGAGGCAGCCACGGCCCGGTTTCTGGCCAAGATGTACGGCTTTCTGGCCCCCTACGAAGCCGCGCTGCTGGGCCACGCCGCCGCGCTAGGGCCGGCCTGGGAAATACCCGAGCGCCTGCGCGCCCACCTCATTCTGGAAGACCTGCACGCTACGCCCGGGCAGCTGCCGCTGTGCCCGTCCATGCCGCCGCTGGCCACCGTGCCGCAGCTGCTAGGGGCCATGTACGTGCTGGAGGGCTCGACGCTGGGCGGCCAAGTGCTGGCCCGGCAGCTGGCCAAGGCCGGCAGCGACTTGCACCGCTACTTTATTGGCTATGGTGAGCGAACCGGCCCGCGCTGGAAAGCGTTTTGCCAACTCTTAGCCCAAACCACCACCGACGCCAACGAAAACGACATTGTGCAGTCGGCCATTCATACGTTTCAACACTTAGCCGCCTGGCTAGCCCGCCCGTGAGCTTACCCGACGAAAGCCTGCTCGACCAGCCGATTACGCTCAGTAATTGTGACCGCGAGCCCATCCATATACCGGGGTCTATTCAGCCCTACGGCTTTATGCTGTGCCTCGATGAGGTATCGCATCAGGTGGTGTATGCCAGCGAGAATATCCAGGCGCTGCTCGGCTTTGACCCTGCCGAGCTGACGGGTGCCGAGGGCCTGAGCCGCCTGCTAGCCCCCGAGCGGGTAGCCGAGCTGGCAAAAGCCTTTCCGACCCTCACCGAGGCCCACTTGCTGCTGGGCGTGCGCCTGGAGCCGGTGGCGGGCCAGCCGTTTTACAAGCTCATCATGCACCGCTACGATGGGTTGTTGTGGCTGGAGTTTGAGCCGGTAGCGGAGCAGGGGCCGGCCAGCCTCGACCTGCCGTTTCTGAACGCTGCCCTGAGCCAGATGCTGAGTGCCGGCTCAGTCGTCGATTTTTGCCAGTATGCCGTGGAGCAGGTGCGCGGCATCACGGGCTTCGACCGGGTAGCCATCTACCGCTTTGCGCCCGACGAGAGCGGCGAAATCATTGCTGAGGCTTGCCGGCCCGACCTGGCGCCCTGGCTGGGGCTGCACTACCCGGCTTCCGACATTCCGCAGCAGGCGCGGGCCATGTACCTCAAAAACTGGCTGCGCTTTATTCCGGATGCCAGCTACGTGCCGGCCCGGCTGGTGCCGCTGCGCCCGCCCCGCGCCAGCCGTCCGCCCGACATGACCTACGCCGTGCTGCGCAGCGTGTCGCCCATTCACATCCAGTACTTGCACAACATGGGCTCGGCCGCCACGATGACGATTTCGCTCATCCAGGACGACAAGCTCTGGGGCATGATAACCTGCCACCACCTCACGCCGCGCCTCGTGAGCTACGAGCTGCGCGACTTGTGCCAGTTTATTGCCAAAACGTTTTCGGCCCTGCTCACCTCCAAGGAAAAGCAGGACGAGCAGGCCTACCAGCTGCAGGTGCGCGAGCGCCAGGCCCGGCTGTTTGAGCACGTTTCGACCACCTCCAATTTTGTGGAGGGCCTCTACCGGAAGACGCCCACGCTGATGGACGTATTCGATTGCAGCGGAGCAGCTATTTGCTTTGATGAGGAGATAATTATCCTGGGCACCACGCCCAGCCAGCCGCAGATAGAAGAGCTACTGGCCTGGCTGCAAGCCAATGTGCCGCAGGATATTTTTTACACCGACTCGTATGCTTCCCTTAACCCGGCGGGGCTAGCCCTGCGCGGCTCGGCCAGCGGCTTTATTGCGGCCTCTTTGGCCGAGGCGCCGGGCAGCTACCTGCTGTGGTTTCGGCCCGAAGTGGTACAAACCGTGACCTGGGCCGGCCAAAACGAAAAGCCCCAGCACCTGGAAGATGGCCAGATTTTTCTGTCGCCGCGCCAGTCGTTCGAGGCCTGGAAGCAGTTTGTCGAAAATACCTCGGCGCCCTGGAAGCCCCTCGAAATCAAGGCTGCCCAGGAAATCAGGCTGCACATTTCCGATGTGCGCCTCAAGGTATTCAATGAGCTGCACGCCCGTGCCCAGGCCCTGAGCCGCCTCAACGCCGAGCTGGAACGCAGCAACGACGAGCTCGACTCGTTTGCCTACGTGGCCTCGCACGATTTGAAGGAGCCCCTGCGGGGTATTCACAACTACTCGCTTTTCCTGCTCGAAGACTACGCCGGCCAGCTCGACGCCGACGGGGTAAGCAAGCTCCAGACCCTGGTGCGCCTGAGCCAGCGCATGGAAAGCCTTATTGAGGGCCTGCTGCAGCTGTCGCGGGTGGGCCGCCAGGACCTTACCCCGAGCGAAGTTGACCTCAACGAGCTGGTGGCCGAAGTGCTCGACCTGCTGCAGCCGCGCCTCGAGCAAACCCATACCTCCGTGGAGGTGGAGGGACCGCTGCCTACCATTCAGGCCGACCGGGTGCGCCTGTACGAGGTGTTCAACAACCTGCTTACTAACGCCATCAAATACAGCGACCAACCCATTAAAACGGTTGTGGTAGGCCAGGCCCCCGCCGGCCTGGCCGTGCCGGGCGTGGCCAATTCATCCGCCTATCATATTTTCTACGTACAAGACTTTGGCATTGGGATTGACCCCAGGCACCACGAAAGTATATTTAAGCTCTTTAAGCGTCTGCATGCCCAGGAGAAGTATGGCGGCGGCACCGGCGCGGGGCTAGCCATCGTCAAAAAGATGGTAGAGAAACATGGCGGGCGCCTGTGGGTTGATTCGGCACTCGGCCAAGGCGCTACGTTTTATTTTGCGTTACCAAAAGAATTAGCTACTCTATAAATTTATCAGAACCGTGCTTAACAATCCTTTAAAACCTGTACTAGTCGTTGAGGACAGCGCCGAGGACTTTACGGCGCTGGGGCGGGCTTTTCGCAAGCACGCCCTCCAAAACCCCGTGCTGCGCTGTGAAGACGGCGACCAGGCCCTGAGCTACCTGCAAGGCTATGGCAAGGCCGTAGGCTGGCCGGCCACGCTGCCCGCCATTGTGCTGCTCGACCTGAACCTGCCGGGCACCGATGGCCGCGCTGTGCTCAAAGAGCTTAAGAACGACCCGCTGCTCAATGCTATTCCGGTCATTATTTTCAGCACCTCTTCGAGCATACGCGACATTGAGGACTGCTACCGGCTAGGGGCCAACAGCTACCTCACCAAGCCCATTGACTACGCGGCGCTGGAAGAAAAAATCCGACTAACTATTACGTACTGGCTGGGCACTTCGGAGCTGCCCCCGCTGAACTGAGCCGCACCGCGTGAAGAAGATTCTTCTGATTGACGATAATGAACAAGACCGGCAGCTATACCGGCGTTTTTTGGGAAAACAACTAGGGTATGAGAGTGTAACGCTGGAAGAAGCTGCCTCGGGCGAGGAGGCGGTAGCGCAGTTTGCACGCGTGCAGCCCGACTGCGTGCTGCTCGACTACAACCTGCCCGATACCGACGGGCTCGACCTGCTGCTGAAGCTGAAGGAGCTAGCCCCGCCCAACAGCTTGTGCGTGATAATGATAACGGGTGGCGGCAATGAGGCGCTAGCCGTGCGGGCCCTCAACATGGGGGCCCTCGACTACTTGGTAAAGCAGCAGTTCGACCCCGAGCTGCTGGGCAAAACCGTGCGCCACGCCATCGAAAAAAACGAGTGGCGGCAGTACGAGTCGCGCTACCACCAGGAGGTGCAGGCCATGAACCAGCAGCTGCGCGAATCGCTTGAGATGGTGGAAGAAACCAAGCGGGCCCTCAGCGCCAAAAACGAGGAGCTGACCCACGCCAACCAGCAGCTGGCCCGCACCAATGCCGACCTCGACAACTTCGTGTACGCGGCCAGCCACGACCTCAAGCAGCCCGTCAATAACCTGCGCGGCCTGTTTGAGGAACTGCGCACGTCGGCCACGTTTGAGGACCCGGCCGCCCCACACATGTGGCGCCTGGCCGACGATTCGCTGCGCGTGCTGGCCACCACCATCACCGACCTGGCCACTGTGGTGCAGGAAGAGCGCCGCCCCGTGCGCGAGCTGGTGGAGGACGTGCCCCTAGCCACTGCCACGGCCGAGGCCCTGCAAAACCTGCACGCGCAGATACTGGCCACGGACGCCGCTATCACTACCGACTTTGCGGCGGCGCCCACCGTGCGCAGCGTGCCTAGCAACCTGCGCACCATTTTGGTCAACCTGCTGGCCAACGCCCTGAAGTACCGGCACCCCGACCGGCCGCCGCAGGTGCAGCTGCGCACCCGGCTAGCCGCCGGCCGCCCTGTGCTTGATGTGGCGGACAATGGCCTGGGCATCGACCTGGAGCGGCACGGCGCCGAGCTGTTTCAGCTGTTTCGGCGCTTCCACCCCGAAGCCGCTGCTGGCACAGGCGTCGGCCTGTTTCTGGTAAACCGGCTGGTGCAGGCCCAGGGCGGCCACATAGAGGTGGCTAGCCAGCCTGGCCAGGGCACTACCTTCAGCGTGTTTTTGTAACTGGCTGGTTAGTGAGTAGTGGTTGCTAGGCAGTTGACCGAGCACGACTTACGCCATCAGCCATGCTACGAAAACGGGCCGTAGCTGAGCAGCACGTATGTGTGCCAGCTGGCTGCTACGGCCAGCACTAGGGGGCGCACGTAGCGCCCGGGCCAGTAGGGCAGCAGGGCCGCCAACAGGCACAGCACCAGCGGCAGCAGGGTGTAGGCCAGCCGCTCGGGGTAATAGCCTAGCAGCGCAAAAAACAAGACAAACCACCCGCCTACCCAGCCTAGCGCCGGCCCGGCAGGCCGGGGCAGCAGCGCGGCTTGGCGCCGCCACCAGGTAGCCGCGAGCAGGGTAGCCCCCAGCAGCAGCCAGCCACCCACGAGCTGCAAGCTTCTGACGTAGCTTTTTAATTGGCCTAGCACCACCCCTGCAAAGCCAGGCTGCCCCCATGCTGCGGGCAGCCACACCAGCTGGTGGTAGCGCACGGCTTCGTGGTTGTAGTAGCTAACACCCTGGCTACGCAACCCGGCCACCCACAGCACCGTGGGTAGCCCAAATAAGCATGCGCTAGCCGCTAGCCGAGTTGCTAGCCAGCGCGGGGCCGGGCGGTGCCGCTGGCGCCCCAACCCATAGACCAGCGCAGGCCAGACCAGTAGAAAGCTTCCGTATGCGAGTGGCAGCAAGCCTAGCGCCAGCGACAAGCCCTCTAGCTGCGGCCAGCTAAGCACCCGCCGCTCAACCCAGAGCGCCAGCCACAGGCAAAACAAGGGCGCCAGAAAAGCTAGCATCTGCTGGTGGGCCGTCCAGAAAAAAGCCTTCGTAATGGGGTTAGCTACCAGTACCCAGGCTAGGGCATAGAACTGCCAGGCCCGCCCCCGACCGGCCGTAAGCTGGCCAAACAGGCTTCTGAACAGCAGCAGGCTAGCTAGCAGCGTCAGCCCATTGAGCACCACGTACCCGCTGTAGAAACCGTAGAAGCGCAGGTCTGCGGGGCTCCAGCGGGGGGCTAGCCCCAGATGCCCGGCCAAGGCAAGCACCGCGGTGAGGGGATAGCCCACGGCCGCCCCCAGCAACGCGTAGAGTGGGCGCGACTGCCGCACTTCCTGCGGCCGCAGCAGCCGCTGGGGCCGCTGCGCTACTTCCAGGTAGCCATAGCTGTCGTGGTTGACGACGAAGCCTAGCCCCGGCCCTACCTGGGCGTAGTGGCCCCAATACTCGACATCGGGCTGCCCCTGCGGGGCCGGCGCAAGCCAGAACGATAGGCAGGCTGCCAGCAGCAAAGCCAGCAGGGGCCCTGTGCGCCGAAGCTGGCGGCCACCCGGGCGCTTCTTCATTGGGTAGGTAGTTAGGGACGATTTAATTGTAAGCAACCCCGCTAGCTGGCAAACATACGCGCCATACTTGGCGGCCTGCTAACGGGCGGGCCACAAGGGCGCGCAGAGTTGGTGCAGCACCGAACTCCTGCTGCTAGTCCCCATTTTTGCCTGCGGCCAAGCAATTCTGGCTTCTTGCTGTTCTATAACTCTACCGGTCCAGCTGCTGCTCCCGGCCGCTCTCAGCCTCATGCTTTCTGAACCTTCCTATCTGGCTGCCCGCATGGTGGCACCTGCCCTCGCCACCCATTTTGCCCAGCACCTCGCCGGCGCGGCCTACCTGGGCCGCACGCTGCTACCCCCGCCCCCACCCGCCCCGCTGCTCGAAGCCATTATCGACGTAGCCTTCTGGGCTAGCCTGCGCCGGGAGGAGGGGCGGCCGCCGCGTATCTCGCTAGCCCTGCTCGAACCCGAAGCGGCCGGGCAGCCGCTGCTGTTTGGGCACCGGCTGCGCCTCACGCCGCAGGTCCTCATTAAGCTGGCGCCGGCCGTCGAGCACCCGGGCATTCACCTGGGCGTGGGGTTTGATGAGGAGGGACTTTATGTGTGGGGTACGGCCAGCCAGGTGCCGCCGGTGTGCTTTGTGCTGGAAGTGGTAGAACCGGGCCTGCTGGTGGCCAAGCACCGCCGGGCCGACGGCTTTGGCAAGTTTGTGAACGTGGCCGTGCTGCGCGGCGACCAGATACGGGTGGTAGATGAGCAAACTCAGGGCCTCGGCGACTATCCTGAGCTGCAGCTTTCGCTGCCGCCCATCCCCTGCCCCGGACCACCCGACCCTAGCACGACCAAGGTAGACGTGCTGCTCGAGCTGGCCCGCGCGATGCGGGCGCACGGGCGCGGCGGCTTGCTGCTGCTCGTGCCCTCCGGCTCCGACGCCTGGCAAGGCTCGGTGGTGCAGCCGCTGAGCTATCCGGTAGCGCCGGCCTTCGGCAGCATTGCGGCACTGCTTGACTCGGCCGACCGCAGCCACCGCGACTGGCAGGAGAACATCCTGGATGCCATTGAGATAGTGGGCGGCTTCACGGCTGTTGATGGGGCCACCCTGCTCACCAGCCAGTATGAGCTGCTGACCTTCGGAGCCAAGGTGACGCGCCGCGCCCACAGCACGCCCGTGCCCGAGCTGGTGCTCACCGAGCCCGTGGTGGGCAGCAGTGCTACCCGCCTGCACCCGGCCAAGCTGGGCGGCACCCGCCACCTGGCCGCCGCCCAGTTTGTGCACGACCAGCACGACGCCGTGGCCCTGGTAGCTTCGCAGGATGGCAATTTTACCGTTTTCTCGTGGTCGGAAGCCTTACAGCTGGTGCACGCCCATCGCATTGATGTGCTGCTACTTTGAGGGCTAGCCAGGTTATGCCGGCTGTTGCAGCAGCCAGGCCAGCGCCTCTTCTTCGGTGCTAAACGAGCGGTAGCGCAAGGGCAGCTCGGGCGTACTGGTAACGAAGGCCGTAGCCAGGCGCGTGAGCACGTTGTCGGCCACTACTACGGCCCCATGGCGGTAGCCGCTCTCGCGCACGGCCGCCGGCAGCCACTGCTGGCTTATCCACAGCTGCTCCTGTGGGGAAAAAGGCGGCATTTCTACCTGATTGACTAGGATGCGCCCCCAGCCGTATTGGCGCAGGGCGTGGGCCGCGGTCGTAAACATGGCGCACGTGTCGGCAAAGACGCGCGGCTGGACGCTCCAATGCAGGCGCAGGTACCTCGCCGGCTCGGCAATTACCCGGCCGGCGGCGGTGTGTAAAAGAACAGTAGAATCGGAAGGAGCCAGCATAAGCCGTCAAAAATACGCTGCTAGCCGCCTTTCCCTGGTGAAAGCCGTTAAGCGACGACCTGCTGGCCAGGCCCTAACGCGCCCCGGCCGGCTGCATGAGCGACGTAAAGCCGGCAAACGTGTCGTCGCCGGGCACGCCGTAGGGAGCCCCGCGCTCGCGCAGGGCCGCTAGCCGCGGCGTGCGGTAATAGGCATAGGCCGTTTCGATGCCAGGCCACACGGCCGGATGCGCCGAGCAGTCGGTGCAGCTGCCGGGCGCGTGCTCCAGGGCATCGAGCAGCTTCTCCCACCCTACCCGCAACTGCTGATTATGAAGCGCATACAGCGCCGTATCGCCCGTTTGCAGCCGTGCTATCTCGGCGGCATTGGTAAGGCCCGTGAGCGTGTACTGCGGGTGATGGCAGTCGCGGTCGCACAGCTCCTTCACATTGCCATTGGCGTAAAATACCTGCGGCTGCACGGCCAGCGCATAGCGGTAGCCCTTCTCGTATTCGGCCCGGTCATCAAACCACACCCCGAGCGCGAGCTGGGCATAGGCGCACGACACCTGCCAGTTATTGACCCAGCTTGTGCCGGCCGGCAGTGGGTCTACGTAGTCGGTCTGTAGTTTTTTCAGGAAGGTGCTGAAGGCGGCCACGTCGGCCGCGGGCCAGCCAGCACCCGTTTTGCCCCCTAGCCGATAGTAGCGGATAATCTCGGCCGCCGCCACGAAAGTGGGCGCCACCCAAGCCGCCTCCAAGTAGGTTTGCCGAAACTCGGTGGGCGAGCCGTCGGGCTTAGGCGAAGTGCTGTAGCGCTGAAAGTTGCGGGCGTAGCCATCGAGTATCTGCCGGGCCTGCCGGGCATAGGCGGCCTCGCCGGTAGCGGCCCAGCGCAGGGCGCAGGCGTAGGCCAGCTCCGCATCGCGCCGTATCTGGTCTTCGGTGGGGCTGCCGGCTCCCGCCACCGCATACACCACGCTGGGAAAGGAAGTGGGGATAGGATGCTTGGCTAAATAAGCTACCACCTGCTGCAAGCCGGCCACCCGCGCCTTATCGCCGGCCTTTAGCTGCGCCGCCACCTGGTCGAGGCTAGCCTGGGTAGTGAGCACCCCAGGGTGGCGAAAGGTTGTGGGTGACGAACTACCCACATAAGGCAGTGGACTTGCCTTACCCGACCCAGCGGCCTGGCCTGCCAGCATGAGGCCTGCCAGCCACCACAAAGAAAGATATGTGCTCATCTGGCAAACTTAGCTACTGCTCAACAGCCAGCGCCTGCCAGGCGGCGCCAGCCAGTGCCAACGCAAACTGCCCACCGGAAAACAGGCTTCCGATGGGCAGTTTGGCAAAAGCGAGGGGCTAGCGGGCAGCCAGCTTATTTCAGCACGGCAAGGGTTACGCCGTCGCCGCCGCGGTCGGCGTGCTCATCGCCCACGCTAGCTACGGCGCGGGTCTGGCGCAGGTAGTCGCGCACTACCTGGCGCAGTACACCGTTGCCGCGGCCGTGCAAAATCTTCATTTCCGGTACGCCAAACATCACCGCGTCATCGACATACGCCATGAGCTTGGTGAGTGCATCTTCGGCCCGCTCGCCGCGCAGGTCGAGCGTGGGGTTGAAGCCCGCCATGCGGCCAGTGAGGTCGAGGCTTTGGCCCCCGGTATTGGCAGCGGCTGTTTTGCGGGCGGCGGCTTCGCGCTCGCGCACCTCGGCGCGGCTCAGCTTTTCGAGCTGGCCGACCTTCACCAGAGTTTTCATGCCGCCGAAGAGGACCTCGGCGGTTTTACCCTTAACGCTTACCACCTCGCCGTGGCCCTCCTGACCTAGGATGGCCACACGGTCGCCGGCCGCTAGGGTGCTAGCTTCGGCCAACTCGCGGGTGGGTCGCGCCTTGGGCGGCTCTACCTGCAGCTCCTTGCGCACGAAGGTGTCGAGCTTCTCGCGGGCCTGCTTGGTGGTTTCCTTGTCGGCCTGCGAGCGGCGAATTTCGCCGATGGTGGCTTCGATTTGCTGGTTGGTGTCCTTGAGCAGCTTCTGGGCCTGCTGCTTGGCATCGCGCAGGCGTTCGAGGCGGGTGTCTTCGAGGTGCTGCTTCAGCTCCTGGTATTCCTGGGCGGCGCGCTTGAGGCGGCTTTGCTGCTTTTCTACGTCGCGCAGCTTGGCTTCGAGGTCAGTCTTGTCTTTTTCGAGGCCTTCGAGCAGGCGGTCGTACCGGATTTTGTCCTTGCCCACGAGCTGCGAGGCGCGCTCTACGAGCTGCCGGGGCAGGCCGATTTTGCGGGCAATCTCGATGGCGAACGACGAGCCCGGCTTGCCTATTTCGAGGCGATACAGCGGCTGTAGGCGCTCGGGGTCGTAGCGCATGGCGCCGTTCACTAGGCCCTCCGTTTTCTCCGCGAAGTTCTTGAGGTTCGTGTAGTGCGTGGTTATCACCCCAAAGGCGCGCTCCCTGTTCAGCTGCTCCAACACGGCTTCGGCAATGGCGCCCCCTAGCGTGGGCTCGGTGCCGGTGCCAAATTCGTCGATGAGGACCAGGCTTTTTTTATTAGCCACCGTCACGAATTGCTTCATGGCCAGCAGGTGCGACGAGTAGGTCGAAAGGTCGTTTTCAAGACTCTGCTCGTCGCCGATGTCGAGGAGAATGTCCTCAAACATACCGGCCTCCGAGTAGTCGTCGCACGGAATCAGCAGGCCGCATTGCAGCATGTACTGCACTAGCCCCACCGTTTTGAGCGACACCGACTTACCGCCCGCATTCGGTCCCGAAATAACGAGGATGCGCTTTTCGGGCGTCAACTCAATATCGAGGGGTACTACTTCGCGCTTCTCAGCATCGGGGCCGGCGGCCTTGTTGTGCTCCTTGAAGGTGAGGGCCAGCACCGGGTGGCGCACGCCGCGCCAGCGCAGCAGCGGCCGGGCGCTGAGCTCGGGCAGCTGCGCGTCGAGCTCGCGGGCTAGCCGGGCCTTGGCCCGAATGAAGTCGAGCAGGCCCAGGTAGTTATAAGCCTTGCGCAGGTCGGGCAGGTGCGGGCGTAGCTGGTCGGTGAGGGCCGTGAGAATGCGAATCAGCTCGCGCTGGTAGGCGTTTTCGAGGTCCTTGATGTCGTTGTTCAGCTCAAACACCTCAGCCGGCTCGATGTACACCGTCTGGCCCGAGGCGCTTTCGTCGTGGATAAGGCCGCGCACGCGGCGCTTGTGCTCGGCCACCACGGGCAGCACCAAGCGGCCACCGCGGATGGTGGGCTCGGCGTCGCCGGGTATCCAGCCCTCGCTTTTGGCGTGGCGCAGGATACCGGCCAGCTGCTTGCGCAGCAGCCCCTGGCGCTGAATGAGTTCCTGCCGAATCTGGCGTAGCAGCGGCGAGGCATCGTCGCGCACGTGGCCTTCGTCGTCCACCACTTTATCGAGGCTAGCCAGCAGGTTGCGGTCGGCCTGAATGCCGATGCCCAGCAGGCGCAGCGTGGGGTACAAGCCTTCGGGCGCCTGCGTAAAAAAAGTGAGCGCCGCCCGAATGGTGCGCAGGCTCATCTTGATTTCGTAGAAGGCGGCCACGTCGAGGTAGGCGCCGGGCAGCGAGGCGCGCTTGAGGTGCACGCGCACGTCGTGGTAGTGGGCGCCGGGAAAATCGCTGCCGCCGTTCAGCAGCTGGGCAAACTCGTCGGTCTGGGCCAGCAGCTTGCTGAGCTGCTCGTGGTCAGTAATGAACTGCATCTTGGCCACGTACTGCCGGCCGAGCGCCGAGAGGCAAAGCTGCTCCAGCAGGTCGCGGAGGGTAGAAAAGCCAATCTTGGCTTCAAAATTCTGGGGTACTAACAAATCGAATACAGGCGGGGATATGAACTAACTGGCCGCGAAGGTAAAACAGCAATCGGGGCGGGAAGATTCGCACGGAGGCTAGCGGCGCTGGTAATAAAAATTGGCCCAAATGAGCAAGTAGGGCAGCAGCAATAGTAAGGTAGGTACGATGTACACGGCCGGGTGCCGCCCGCGTGCCACGCCCCAGCCCACCCAAAGCGCCAGCACCATTAGCAGTCCGAACAACACGTTGGTAGAAGCCGGGCTTTTGAAGAACCTCACCATCGGTTCTTCTACTACCGTCACCTGCGCGCTCGGATTAAGTTGATTGTAAGCCTTTATCGCTTGGATAAAGGCTTGTTGAAAAGAAGCAAATTCCACTGAGTAGCGGCACCGAATCTTGTCTTCGTCACTAGCTACTGGCCACAGCAGTATATCCGTAACACTTTTGCCGACTCTGAACCGATAAGCCCGCAATTCAGCGAATAAATATTTTTCCGGCTGGCCGGCTCCCGGCTTCAACCATGCCACCCCATCGGAGGATAGCCACACCGACATCGGCTGCCAGAACAGCCACTCGCTGAACCTGGGGAAAAAGCTGGCCACCAGGGCCACCACGGGGCCGCTAATCAGCACCGCAAACCCTAGCGGCGGCGCGAAGCTAAACAGCAGTATCACTCCCATGAAGGCCGCTACTATAAACCACGGCAACTGCTTAAGCCGGTGGTTTGGCACCAAGAGTTGAAATTCCATACAGCCGCTTTATCGCGCATCGTTAGTTGGGCATTACGACAGATTATCGTCTAAGCCGAATAAACCGCAACACCGCTACCCCACACCCTCCCCAAACAGCGCAAAGTCGTACTTCACTGGGTCGTTCGGGTCAAGTAGGCGCAGGTTGGCGGTGAGTTCCTCAGCGGCTTGCCAGTCTACCTTTTCACGTCGCAAGAGGCCTAGCAGGCGAGCTTGGCGCTCGACGTGCACGTCGATGGGGCAGATGAGCTCGCTAGGGTCGATGCGGCGCCAGAGGCCAAAATCGACGCCGGAGTTGTCGCGGCGCACCAGCCAGCGCAGATACATGTTGAGGCGCTTGCAGGCCGAGCCGCGGGCGGGCGTGGCCACGTGCTTGCGGGTGCGGGCGGGCGCGTCGGGCAGGCTGAAGAACAGGTCGTGGAAGTTGATGAGCCGCTCGCGCATGGGGGTACCGTGCAAGAAGGCGTCTTCGAGCGAGGTGTGGCTTTCGTAGAACCAGCGCAGCCAGTGCACGAAGTAAAGCAGGTCGGTATCGCAGAAGGTGCGGTGGCAGAAGCCGAGCAGCTTTTTGAGGTCCTCGTCGTGGTGCTGGGTGATGAACTGGTAGGGCGCATCGTCCATGCGCTGCATCAGCTCGGCGGTTTTCTTGAGGATGGTGGGGCGCTGGCCCCAGGCCAGCAGCGCGGCAAACAGGCCGCTGATTTCAATATCTTGCAAGCGCGTGAAGCGGTGCGGGATGCTGACGGGGTCTTTGGTGAGGAAGGCGGGCTGGTTGTGGCGGGCTACACGCTCATCGAGCAGGGCGCGCAGCTGGGAGAGTGTCTGAACCACGGATTCGGCAGATTTTCGGATTACTCGGATGTTGTGAACGTTAAAAAAGCCACCCGTGCGGATGGCTTTTTTAGCGAACGCAGTAAAAAGCTTAATCGTCCACAAAACCCGGCCAATCCGAAAATCCGCCGAATCCGTGGTTCAGACAATTACGGCACGTAGCTCGTTTCGACCCGAAACTTGGCGTCGCTGGTGCCGAGCTTTTGCACAGCACGGGGCGAGAGGCGCACCAAGATGTTCTCGTTCTCGCCGGTGTCGGGCAAGGCGCCAATCACGCGCACGTACACCGACTGGCCGTTCATCTGGTTTTTGACCTGCATAATGGTGCCCACGGGGGCCGTTTTGTGCAGGGCCAGGTATTTGTCGGTGCCATTGTTGGGGATGGCCGCCGCAATACCCACGTCAGTTTTACGCGATACCAGCTCGCTGGCGTGGGTGGGGCTTTTGCTTTCGGCCGCTTCCTCGCGGCGCTCGGCGGGGGTGGCCGGCGTCACGGTGGCTACCTGGGCGGGGGCAGCGGGGTTGATTTTGGGGGCGGGGGGCTCGGGCGCAGCGGGGCGCGGGGCAGCGGCCGGCGCGGCAGGGCTAGCTGCTACGGCAGGGGCGCCACCATCGGCAGCGCGCAGCACCAGCTCCTGGCCCACGCGCACCGAGCCACCGGCGGGTAGGTGATTAAGCAAAATCAGCTCGGCGGGCGCCACGCCAAAGCGCCGGGCAATGCCAAACAAGGTTTCGCCCTTGGCCACGGTGTAGCGCTCGGGCACGGCGGCTGAGGTAGCCGCGGGGGTTTTGGCGGGGCCAGCGGCAGCGGTGGCCGGGCGGGCACCTGCGCCAGGCCGCGGAATGAGCACGACCTCCCCGATACCCAGGCCGGCTTTCAGCTGGGGGTTGGCGGCCGTAATCTGGTCGACCGACACATGGTAGCGGCGGCTGAGGGCAAACATGGTTTCGCCCTGGGCCACGCGGTGGCGCACAAAGCGCTGGCCGCCGCGTATTTCCTGGCCGATAGAATCGGTGGGCAGCCGGTGGCTGGCGGGCGCCGCAGCCAGGGGGCCGTGCAGCGAATTCAATATCAACAACGAAGCAAGCAAACTCATGCGCAGAAGCAAGGCTAAAAATGTACCAAAACCGGCCGGCGGCCGGCCCCGGCCCAAGGCCAGCGGCCGGCAAAGTAAATACCTAGCGGCCGGGCGGCCTTAGCTTAGGGGCTGAAAAGCGAGCCGGAGGCCAGCTTGCGGCGGGCGCTTAACGCTGGCCGACCTGTGTTCATTGTTATTTATTACCTGTTCGTTGCTTATGGCTGCTATTGGCATCATTCCGGCCCGCTACGCCTCCACCCGCCTACCCGGCAAGCCCCTCGTGGACCTGGACGGCCAGTCGATGATTCAGCGCGTGGTAGCGCAGGCCCGGCAGGCAAACCTGGCCCGCGTGGTAGTGGCCACCGACGACCAGCGCATTCTGGACCATGTGCGCGACTTTGGGGGTGAGGCCGTGCTGACGCGCCCCGACCACCCCAGCGGCACCGACCGCGTGTGGGAAGCCTTCGAGCAACTAGGCCAGCCTGGCGACACGCACTGCATTGTCAATATCCAGGGTGATGAGCCGTTTATTCAGCCAGCTCAGATAAATGCGCTCGTCGATTTATTCTCGCCAGCCGCACCGCCACCTATTGCCACCCTCATTAAGCCGGTGCTTACGGACGAAGAATTATTTAGCCCGCACCTGCCTAAGGTGGTAACCAACCAGCACGGTCAGGCGCTGTATTTCAGCCGGCACCCCCTGCCTTACCAGCGCCAGCACCCTAGCCACGACTGGCTGGCTCACCACCAGTATTATCGGCACCTGGGGCTCTATGCCTACCAGCCGCAGGTGCTACGCCAGCTCACCCTGCTGCCCCCCTCGCCGCTCGAATTGGCCGAAAGCCTGGAACAGCTGCGCTGGCTCGAAGCCGGTTTTGCCATCCAAACGGCTATTACCGAGCTCGATGCCTTCGGCATCGACACGCCCGAAGACGTGGCGCGGGCGGGCCAGCGGCTGGCCAGGGGCTAGCCCCCGGCCCGGCTACGGTGCGGGCTGCATGCCAAAGCGAATGCGCAGGGTGGCAGGCACCCGCACGGGCTTACCGTTGAGCCGGGCGGGCGTCCACCAGGGCATGAGGCGCACCAGACGCAGGGCCTCTTCGTCGAGGCCGTAGCCCATACCTTTTATCACCTCGGCATCGAGTAGGCGGCCCATCTCATCAACCACGAAGCTGACGAACACGTCGCCCGATATCTCTTTGTCTTTAGCCGCCTGGGGGTAATGCACATTCTGCTGCAGAAAGTTGCGATAGGCCGTGGCGCCGCCCGGAAAAGTCGGCTGCTCGTCGGCTACCAGTAGCGGCTTGTTTACCGCTTCGAGCCCAGCCGCCTGGGCTACCGGCACGGTGCCAATCTCATTCATCACCACGGCTACCGGCCCGGCGGCTTTTAGCAGAAAAGTCTGGGTCTGGTAGCCGGCGCACTTAAACGTGAGCACGGGATTGGGCTGCTCATGGGTTAGCAAAAAACTGCCGACGGCGTTGGTCGTTGCCAAGGCCACCGCCCCCTGCACGGTGATAAATACTCCGGCCAGCGGCGCCCCAGTGGGCGTTGTTACGCGGCCCGTGATAGCGCTGCCTAAGGGCCGCGCAACGACGCCCAGCCGCGCGCTGCCGGCAGGACTAGCCGCTACGGCGGAGGCAATTAGCGCCAGCAGCGCAACCAGCGAGCAAATGAAGAGGCAACGTACAAATTGCATCATAAGAAGAAGAGCGAAGGTGAGAACCGGGCACAAGTATAGGAACTTACGCGCTATTACACCAAGCTTTTTCTGCTCGTATGTGAGTTATAATACCCTATTAGTCAGCGTAGAAGCCTTTTATTGTTTCAGCGAGTGCTCTACCACTTCCTGCTCGGTACCGCCCTGCTTGCGTTCTTCCTCCATTTCTTTGGACAAAAAGAAGTTGAGCGCTGTGCGGATGACGGCAATGGCCCCGAGCTTGCCAATCTGCTCCCAGCTTGGGGCAATGGCCGTACTCAGAATATCGGCCCCTAGCTGAAACTCCAGGGCCAGGGCCAGGTAGCGTGCCAGCGTGAGGCGAATGGCCGTAAAATCGGCCGTGCGGCGGGCTAGCAGCGCCTGCACCAGCAGGCCGCCAGCCACCAGAATACCCAGCGCAATGATGAGCGCCCCCACTACCTCTACGCCTAACTTAAGCCATTGCACACCAGCCACTACCCCCTCTTCGGTGCGGCTGAACAAGGTAACCGGGGTTTCAATTGAAGAAAGCATACCGTACAAACTAATTAAGTAGAGGCCGTGAGCCGCCGCACCAGATACGCCGAGCCGAGCCGCGCTGCACGGCCAGCAGCACCAGCACCAAGCCCATGGCCAGCCCAAACAGCACAAGGCTGCCCTCGCCCGCTCCAGCCCGAAACGCAAAATTGAGCGCCGTGGCTACGGCCGGCGGGTGCATGGTATTAGTCAGTATCATCACCCCGATAATACCGACCAGCGCCAGCGCCGCGCTGCCGTAGCCCGGCCCCAGCCACGCATGAAAGCCGGCCCCCAGCATCGCCCCAGCCAACTGGCTGATAACGAGCGTGCGGGCGCTGTTGGCCGGGTGGCCAGGGTCTAGGTAAATCAGGAAGCAGCTGCTAGCCAGCGAGGCGAACAGCTGCTGTTGGTTGCTGAGCAGCTTGAGCAGCCACAGCAACCCAAGCACCGTGAGGGTGGGCAGCAGGGCTAGCAGCACCTCGCGCGGCCAGCTCAGGCGCGGGCGGCCGAGCGGCGAGCCGGGGGTAGTGGCAGTATCTTCCTCGCTCAATGCCCAGGAGAATAAACTATGAATTTCTTACAACTCGTTGAAGCAGTGCAGCAAGGTGCCTCTGTGGAAGCAGTTGCAGCTAGCCACACTACGGAGCCAACTGCTGAATTGCTGTACGTGTACATGACACCCAGTGTCAGCCTGACCAACGAGCTGGCTTTTTTCAATTGGGAGCGCGTTCCATCTACCATCTTCTTTACAGTTGACGGGGTAGAATACGAGAGTTTCTTCTCCGCGTCTGAGCTGGCAGACTTAATCTCCGAATATGCAGCTTACCTAGGCGCCGCAGCCAGTCCGCTTGCCATTGCGAAAGCAGTTCTGGACTACCATAAATACGACGCCTAATTACTTGGCCACCGCTAGCCCCAGCGCCGCGCCGCGGCGCAGCAGCAGCGCGTAGGCGGGCTCCCATTCGTTGGGTACTTCGCCTTCCAAGATGGCTTCGAGCACGGCCTCCTTCAGCTCGCCTACCTGGCGCGAGGGCTTGAGGCCGAAGGTTTCCATGATGACCTCGCCGGTGATAACGGGCTTGAAGTTGCGCAGGTGGTCTTTGGCTTCAATTTCGCGCAGCTTCTCCTCTACCACATCGAAATTCTTGAGGTAGCGCGCC
The DNA here is from genome assembly GCF_017571525.1 of Hymenobacter sp. BT559. GTDB lineage: Bacteria > Bacteroidota > Bacteroidia > Cytophagales > Hymenobacteraceae > Hymenobacter > Hymenobacter ginsengisoli. Next base: position 357,794 of record NZ_JAGETY010000004.1, read on the forward strand.
TTACGCTGGTGGTCCTTGCTGGTAATGTCGGCCCGGCACAGCACCATGAGGCGGTCAATGTCATCGCCAGCTTCGAACAGCAGCCGGCGTACTGCCGAGTCGGTCACGATGTCCTTGCTCAGCACAATGGGCCGCAGGTGCAGGCGCACCAGCTTCTGCACCATGCGCATCTCCTCCCCTAGCGGCAGCTTGAGGTCGGTAAAAATCTGGGGCACCCAGCGCGCGCCCTTGTCTTCGTGGCCGTGGAAGGTCCAACCGACTTTGGGGTCGTAGCGCTTGGTAGCGGGCTTGGCAATGTCGTGCAGGATGGCGGCCCAGCGCAGCCACAGGTCACCCCCGGCGGCGGCCACGTTATCAAGCACTTGCAGGGTGTGGTAAAAATTATCCTTGTGCGCGTGCTGGCCTACTTTGTCTACGCCGTGCAGCAGCGCCATTTTGGGGAAAATGAGCTGCAAAAGGCCGGTCTGAAACAGTAGCTTGAAACCGTAGCTCGGCACCGGCGACTCGACTATCTTATTGAGCTCAATCGTGATACGCTCCTGCGATACAATCTTAATCCGCTCTTTATTGCGGCTGATAGCGTCGTAGGTATCGGGCTCGATATCAAAGTTGAGCTGCGAGGCGAAACGAATGGCGCGCAGCATCCGCAGCGGGTCGTCGCTGAACGTAATATCGGGCCCTAGCGGCGTGCGGATGGTCTTGGCTGCCAGGTCTTTCATGCCATTATATCGGTCCACCAGGGTCCCAAAATCCTCCGCGTTCAGGCTCAGTCCTAGCGCATTGATGGTAAAGTCACGGCGGGCCAGGTCGTCTTCCAGCGTGCCGGCCTCTACCTCAGGCTTGCGGCTTTCGGCGCGGTAGCTTTCCTTGCGGGCGCCCACAAACTCGATTTCGCCGGCCTCTTCGGTGGGCAGCATGGCGGTGCCAAAGTTCTTAAACACCGTGACGCGGCCGCGGCCCGGCAGCTTGCGCCCCACCGCCTGGGCCAGCCGAATGCCATCACCCACCGTCACCACGTCGATGTCCTTGCTGCCGCGCTGCAGGGCCAGGTCGCGCACGTAGCCGCCAATCACGTAGGCTGGCTGGCCCAGCTCGTGGGCGGCCTCAGCAATGGCACGGAAGATGGGCAGGTCGGGCAGCGTGGGCGTGGTCATAGCGGCAAAGTTCGGGCGCGGCGGCGGTTAGTGCCGCTACGCGGAGCCAACTCTTCTGCCCAGGCAGGTACAGTGCCGGCCGGCCGGGCGACGGGCACTACTGCCGGAGCAGCACGGTCCCCACCGTGCGCTAACCGCCGTGGGGCCTAGTAGAGAAGCAGTTGCCTGCCATGCAAACTGGTGCTTCTTCATGCAAAATCCCGTGTACCCCCGCTTACTTTCCAGCATGAATTACTTCTTCGCTCGCCTGCTGGCGCTGGCGCTGGTTGGGCTGCTTAGCCTGGGGGGCTGCGCCAAAAACGATGCTACGCCTTCGGCCACCCCCACCACGGGCACCCCGCCCGACCTGCACACAACTTACCTCAAGCTGCTGGCCGATGGCACCAACCAGGCCCTGCCGTTGCAAAAGGCCATCGACTCGTGCTCGGCGGCCGGCGGCGGCACGCTGGTGCTGCGCAAAGGCACGTACACGACCGGGCCGATTTACATGAAAAGCTCGGTTACGCTACGGCTCGATACCCTGGCGACCCTGCTGGCTAGCCCCCATATGGCCGATTTTACGGTGGGTGGCAAGGTGGTGAACCTCATCAACGGGCCGAGCACCCCCATTCACGATGTAACCCTCAGTGGAGCAGGCACTATCGACGGCAATGGCGCGCCGTGGTGGGCGGCGTTTCAGGCAAACAGCGCCTTGGTGCGCCCCCGGCTCATCTACATTTCCGCGTGCCAGAACCTGACCGTGACGGGCCTGACGCTTACCAACTCGCCGTCCTTTCACTTGGTGCCTAGCCAGTGCCAGAACGTGGTTATCAACCGGGTGAAAATTATCGCGCCCGCTACTTCGCCCAATACCGACGGCATTGACCCAGCCAACTGCAACCTGGTTTCCATCACCAATTGCACCATTGATACCGGCGACGACTGCATTGCCATCAAGAGCGGCCGCGTCAATAATGCCTTGGTTGATGCCTGCCAGAACCTGACCGTGACGGGCTGCACCTTCCTGCACGGCCACGGCCTCTCAATTGGTAGCGAAACATCTTCGGGAGTTAAAAACCTGACGGTTAGCAACTGTACCTTCACCAATACCGACAACGGCATCCGCATCAAGTCGGAGCCCGGCCTGGGCGGCCTGGTACAAAACGTCAGCTACAGTCACATTACCATGACGAACGTTAAGAATCCGCTCGTGATAAATATGGCGTATGCGCTCAACCCAAACAATACTTACCCGACGGACATCCCGAGCGTGGTGGGCATGACCGTTGACCACCTCACCGTGACCGGCGCCAAAAACGCCGGTAGCCTGGTGGGGCTAACCACGCTGCCTATCCAAAACCTGACGCTATCTAACCTCACTATTTCGGCCGAGACCGGACTGGTTATCCAGAACGCTACCGGGGTCGTGCTGAGCAATTGGGTTATCAACGTGGCGAGCGGCAAGCCTGTTAGCACGCAGAACGTGCAGGGCACGGGCTTTTAACCGCCGCACTTAGTCGCGCACTACCTCAAGGGCGCCGCCGGCCCCTAGCCGCACTATGCGCGAAGGCGCGGTGCGGGTTTCATCGTCTTGCCGCCAGCTCACCACGTAGTCTACCCCACGCACAATGGCCGGGTCTACCTCTTTGAAAATGGCGGGCGTGGGCTGGCCGGTTTTATTGGCGGAGGTGCTCACCAAGCCGTGACCCAGGCGGCGCACCAGCTTATGGCAAAACTCATCTTGCGGCACGCGCAGGCCCACCGTGCCATCGGGCGCCACGAGGCCTGGGGCCACGGCGCGGCTAGCAGGCAGGATGTAGGTAGTGGGCCGCGTTTGGGCCGCTAGGGCCGCTTCGAGCTCGGCGGGCACCTCGGCGGCGTAGCGGCGCAGCATTTCCAGGTCGGCCACCAGCACAATGCTGGGCGTACCCTCGGCGCGGCCTTTCAATTTGTAGAGCTTCTCGACGGCGCGGGGCACTTCGGCATCGCAGCCCAGGCCCCACACGGTGTCGGTGGGGTATAGAATGACCTGCTGGGCAATGAGCACATCAATGGCACTATCAACTTCCTGGCGAAAAAAATTCATCGCAGATTCAAACGGACTTAACGGATAAAACGGATACGCCCGCTAACGCGGGCTGGCTACGCAGCTATGCGGTGTCGTATTCCTGAACTGCTTAGCGCATATGGCTTCTTGCAAAAACCGCAGTGAAGCAAAAGTAGAGCCTGCGCCCCTCTAGCTAAACCTGCCCACCCTAGTGGGAATAAACTGCATGCCGAGGGCTGAGTAGCGCTGATGCTACTTAGCCAGTATTCGGCAGCGTCAGCCCGCGTTAGCGAGCGTATCCGTTTTATCCGTTTGAATCTGCGGTCTGGCAAAGCTCTACCAGCACGCCGCCGGCGCTCTTGGGGTGCACAAAGCACACCAGCTTGTTATCGGCGCCGCGCTTAGGTTTTTCATTTAATAAAGTAAAACCTTCGGCGCGGAGCCGCGCCATTTCGGCCTCAATGTCATCAACTTCGAAGGCGACGTGGTGAATGCCCTCGGGCTTTTTCTCCAGGAATTTGGTGATAGCGCTCTCGGGGCTAGTGCCGGCCAGCAGCTCAATTTTGGAGCCGCCCACCTGAAAAAAAACGGTGTCCACGGCCTCGCTGGGCACATGCTCAGTTTTGTAGGGCGGCTGCCCTAGCAGGCGGGTATAGAGGTCGGTGGCGGCTGCCAGGTCGCGCACGGCCAGGCCCAGGTGTTCGAGGTTGGTAAGCATAACAGGATGCCGGTGGCTAGCCCGGCGGCACAAAGCTACCGGCCCCGCTGCCACCTAACCAGGCAGTGCGGGTTTTTAGACAGATTCCAGCTATTTTTGTGGATTCCAAAAAACTGTTTAGGCCAAAATTCTGTTTCATCGACAGTCAACTGCCTCGTATTAGCATTTACCAGAAAAATCAGCCCAGCGCCATGCTTAAGCTACCTATCTACCTGGACAACAACGCCACCACGCCGCTCGACCCGCGCGTGCTGGAGGCCATGATGCCCTACCTGACCGACGTGTTCGGCAACGCGGCCTCGCGCAACCACCCCTTCGGCTGGGCCGCTGAGGAAGGCGTGGACTACGCCCGCGAGCAAATCAGCCAGCTCATCAACTGCGACCCCAAGGAGATTATCTTCACCAGCGGCGCCACCGAGAGCGACAACCTGGGTATAAAAGGCGTGTATGAGATGTATGCCCAGCGCGGCAACCATATCATCACGACTACAACCGAGCACAAAGCCGTGCTCGATACCTGCAAGCACATCGAGAAGCTCGGCGGCAAAGTGACCTACCTGCCCGTAAATGAGCAGGGCCTCATCAGCCTCGAAGAGCTAGAAGCCGCCATGACGCCCCAGACCATTCTGGTGACCATCATGTACGGCAACAACGAGACGGGCACCGTGCAGCCCATCCGCGAAATTGCCGCCATCGCCCACAAGCACGGCGCGCTGTTTATGAGCGACGGCACCCAGGCCGTAGGCAAGATTCCGGTGGATGTGCAAGCCGACGGCATCGACCTGATGGCTTTCACCGCCCACAAAATGTATGGCCCCAAAGGCGTTGGTGCGCTCTACGTGCGTCGCAAAAACCCGCGCGTAAAAGTGACTGCCCAAATGGACGGCGGCGGCCACGAGCGCGGCATGCGTTCGGGTACGCTCAACGTGCCTGGCATCGTGGGTTTCGGTAAGGCGTGTGAGCTAGCCCGCCTCGAAATGGCTGCCGACGCCGAACGCCTCAGCAAGCTGCGCGATAAGCTCGAAGCCGAGTTGCTGACCCTCGAGGAAAGCTACGTGAACGGCTCGCGCGAGCACCGCCTGCCGCACGTCACGAACATCAGCTTCAAATATGTAGAAGGCGAAGGCCTGATGATGGGCGTGAAAGACCTGGCCGTATCGAGCGGCTCGGCCTGCACCTCGGCCTCGCTGGAGCCTAGCTACGTGCTCAAGGCCCTGGGCCTGAGCGACGACCTGGCACACAGCAGCCTGCGCTTCGGCCTCTCGCGCTTCACCACCGACGAGCAAATCGACTACGCCATCAACCACGTAAAAGAAGCGGTGACCAAGCTGCGCGAGATGTCGCCGCTGTGGGAGATGCACAAAGAAGGTATCGACCTCAACACCATCGAGTGGGCTGAGCACTAAGAAATGTTGACTGCTCAGGGTTGAATGTTGAGTTAATATTCGCCCTCGGCTTCGCTCTTCTGGCTGCATTCAAAATTCAACATTTAAAACTTAACATTTCCAATGGCTTACTCCGATAAGGTAATCGACCACTACAGCAACCCCCGCAACGTGGGCACGCTGGATAAAAGCAAAAAAACGGTGGGCACCGGCCTGGTAGGCGCTCCTGAGTGCGGCGACGTAATGCGCCTGCAAATCGAGGTAGATGAAGCCACCAATACCATCACCGATGCCAAGTTCAAGACCTTCGGCTGTGGCTCGGCCATCGCTTCGTCGAGCCTGGCTACCGAATGGCTGAAAGGCAAAACTGTAGACGAGGCCCTAGCCATCGACAACATGGAGATTGTGGAAGAGCTGGCCCTGCCGCCCGTTAAAATCCACTGCTCGGTGCTAGCCGAAGATGCCATCAAGATGGCTATCAACGACTATCGCGTAAAGAATGGCCTGCCGGCCCTGGAGCTCGAAAAGTCGCACCACTAGGCTAGCCCTGCTAATTGGAAAAGACGACCTTGAAAAAGGGTCGTCTTTTTTTGTTATTTAGAATCATTCTTGGCGGTATCTTTGTTATAGAAGCGCCGCTGGCCTGCCGGGCGTAGTGGCCGCTATTCTTTCTATGCACCCCCTAGCTACTTGCTTGTTATGATTACCGTTTCGGATAAAGCCAAGGAAAAAGTAGAGCATCTGATGCGCGACTCGCAGCTCGATGCCACTTATCGCCTGCGCGCCTCGGTGGCGGGCGGCGGCTGCTCGGGCCTGAGCTACAAGCTGGATTTCGATAACGAAACCCGGCCGATGGACCAGGAATTTGAGGATAAAGGCGTGCGCGTGGTAGTAGATATGAAAAGCTTTTTGTATCTGGCTGGCACCGAGCTCGACTTTTCGGATGGCCTGAATGGCAAAGGCTTTCAATTTCACAACCCTAATGCCTCGCGCTCTTGCGGTTGCGGCGAGAGCTTCTCAGTATAGCGAAGTTATAAAACTCTTTGGCGAAGGCTCCTGTGCGTAGTGTACAGGAGCCTTTTCAGTTAACTTGCACCCTAGCTGAGGCTGCCGGCGCAAGGCTTGCAGTGGCAGCCTTGCTCTTGTTATCTGCTTCGATGGCTACTGCCGCTACTGCGCTTCCTTTTCCCCTGGCCGACGACCTGCTGCAAACAACGCTAGCCGTATCGCTAACGGCCATTAACCTGCTGCGCCCGGTGCTGGGGCCAGCGGAGGACCTGCTCGACTTTACGCTGGAATACATTAACCCAGCCGGGCAGCGCATGACCGGGCTGCCCGAGCGCCCGGCGGGCACACTCGGCACATTGTTTCCGCATGCCTACTCTACGGGCCTGCTGGATTTTTACCGGCGCGTATTCGCTACCAGCCAGCCCGGCACGTTCGACTTCACTTACGAGAGCGACGAGGCTGATTCTTTTTACCTGGTGGCAGCGCAACGTAGCGGCGACCTCCTGGTGGTGAGCCTGACCAACAGCGCCCAGCAGGAGCGCCCGGCTGTGGAGCAGGCCCTGCGTGCCAGCCAGACACGCGAGCAAGCTGCCCGCCAGGCTGCCGAGCGCGAGCGCAATTTATTAGAGTCGATACTAGAGCAGGCGCCGGTGGCTATCGGCCTCTTTCGGGGCCCGGAGCAAGAAGTCGCTACGGCTAATACCCAGCTCTGCGCCATGTGGGGCCACGAGCCCGCCGAGGTGCTAGGCCGCCCCCTGCTGGAGGGCGTGCCCGAGCTACAGGGCCAGGGCTTTGCGGAGCTTATTGGCGAGGTGGCCCGCACCCAAGTGCCCTACGTGGGGCGCGAAGTGCCAGCGCAGCTGGCCCAGCAGGGGCGCTTGCAAACCTGCTATTTCAACTTTGTTTATCAGCCCCTGTATGGGCCTGGCGGCGAGCTGCTAGGGGTGCTCGACATTGCTATCGACGTGACGGAGCAGGTGCTGGCCCGCCAGCAGGTGCAACACCTGAACGAGGAGCTGGCCGCCACCAATGAGGAGCTGCAAGCGGCCAATGAGGAGTTCTTAGCTAATAATGAAGAGCTTACGCGCACGCAGCTGCAACTGCAGCAGCTCAACGAAGAGTTAGAGCGGCGCGTGACCGAACGCACCCGGGCGCTAGCCCAGGCGCAGGCCGAGGCCGAGCACCAACGCCAGCGCCTGACGCGCTTCTTCAACCAGGCACCGGCAGCTATTTGCATGCTTGATGGACCTGACTTTGTCTTTGAACTCGTTAATCCTACTTATCAGCAGCTATTTCCGGGGCGCCAGCTGCTGGGCCGGCCTCTGCTGGCGGCCCTGCCCGAAATCAGCGGCCAGCCCGTATGGCACACGCTACAGCACGTGTACGAAACCGGGCAAACGCACGAGGAAGTTGGCATACGAACGCCGATTGCTACTTATGAGGGCGGGCCGCTGAAAGATTTTTACCTGCACTACATTCAGCAGGCGCGCTACGATGAGCACGGCCGCATCGACGGTGTGTTAGTATTTGCGCTCGACATGACCGAGCAGGTGCTCGCCCAGCAGCGGGCCGATGCCCTGCAAGCCGAGATGCTGGCTACCGCCCAGCGGCGAGCCCAGGAGCGCGAAGACTTATTTAACGTGTACGAGCGCACGCCGGCCGTGATTGCCTTTTTGCGTGGCCCCGAGCACCGGCTCGCCTACTTCAACCCCGCCTACGAGCAGCTGTTTCCGGGCCGCCAGATGCGGGGCCGCCCCATTGCCGACATTCAGCCCGAAGCGGTTGAGCAGGGGTTTGTGCAGCTGCTCGACCATGTGTACCAAACGGGTGAAACCTATTACGGCAATGAGCTGCCGCTCAAGGTAGTGCAGCCCGACAGTGACCAGGCCAAAACCACCTACTTCAATTTCACCTACCAGGCCTACCAGGAAGACGGGCAGCCGGCCGGCATCTCCGTTTTTGCCTACGATGTGACCGAGCAGGTGCTCGCTCGCCAGCAGCGCGCTGCCCAGCAGCAGCAGCTGCGCGAGCTGTTTGAGCAGGCCCCGGTGGCCATTGCCGTTTTTCGGGGGCCGCAGTACATTATCGAGCTTGCCAACCCAGCAATGGGCCGCTTGTGGGGCCGCACGCCCGAGCAGTCGCTGCAGGTACCCTTATTTGAGCTGCTACCCGAGGCTAGCGGGCAGGGCTTTGAGGAGCTGCTTAATACTGTGCTGGCCACGGGCGAGCCTCACGTGGCGCACGAGCTTCCGTCGCTTATTGACCGCGCGGGCCGGCGCGAAACTATGTACATGAATTTTGTGTACCAGCCCTTGCGCAACGCCGATGGCCAGACTACCGGCGTTACGGTGGTGGCTACCGAGGTGAGCGAGCAGGTGGCCGCCCGCCACCAGGTGCAGGCTTTGAATGAAGAGCTGCGGGCTGCTAACCAGGAATTGCAGGCTACCAACAGCCAGCTTCTGCGCACCAATGCCGACCTCGACAACTTTATTTATACCGCCTCACACGACCTCAAGGCGCCCATTACCAACATCGAAGGGCTGCTTACGGCCTTGCAAGAGCAGCTACCCGACCAATTGCGGGAGCATGAGCAGGTGCACCCCTTGCTCGATATGATGCACGGAGCCATCGAGCGTTTTCAAAAGACAATTGCGCACCTCACCGACATCTCCAAGCTGCAGCAGGCCCACGAGCAAGCAGAAGAGCTAGTAGACCTAGCAGGGCTGCTGCGAGATGTGCAGCTCGACCTTGCTCCGGAGCTAGCGGTAGCCCACGCCCAGCTGCTGGTAGATGTGTCGGCCCACCCTACCCTCTCCTTTTCGCCCAAAAACCTGCGCAGCATCTTCTACAACCTGCTCAGCAATGCCATTAAGTACCGCGCCCCGGGCCGGGCGCCCCGCATTGAGCTGCGCTGTATGCCCGGGCCGGGCCAGGTAGTCCTTGAAGTGCAGGACAACGGCCTGGGCCTCGATGCCGCCCAGCAGAGTCAGCTATTTGGCATGTTTCAGCGCTTGCACTCGCACGTTGAGGGCTCGGGCATTGGGCTGTATATGGTAAAGAAAATAGTGGAGAATGCGGGCGGCACTATCACGGTGCGTAGCGAGCCCAATGTGGGCTCCACCTTTCGCATTGTGCTGCCCGTTTAGCAGCCCTAGCGGCGCAGCGGCGCCTCTATTCCCACAGCGGATAGTGCTCCAGCTGCACTTCCTGGCCAAAAAACAGACGTGTGCTTTCCTCAAACGAGCGCGTAAAATCGCTCACGTAGAAGTGGTGCGCCGGAGGCGCTTCGGCGGGGCTAGCCAGCAGCTGGCGGGCGGCCAGTGCCTCGGCTACGGTAGTTGCCACTACATCGGAGGGGTCTAGCACCGCTACCCGTCCTTGGTAGTATGCCTCCATCTGGGGCTTGATAAGCGGAAAGTGTGTGCAGGCCAGCAACAGCGCATCGATGCCCTGCAAGGTGGCATGGTCGAGGTAGGCGCGGATAATCTCTTCGGACACGCGCCCCGCGAAAAAGCCCTCTTCTATCATGGGCACGAGCAGCGGGGTGGCTAGCGCGTGCAGGTCAACGCCGAGGTCAAGCTGGTCTATTTTTTTGCGATAAATATTAGAGCCCACCGTTTGCTTGGTGCCGATGAGGCCTACCGGCCGGCCGGCGTAGTGCTGGCCTACGTGCGCCACCACGGGGTCTATCATGCCCACTACTACGGCTTTGGAGCCCACGTACTCGCGCACCAGCTCATAGGCGGCGGCACTGGCCGAGTTGCAGGCAATTAGGATAAGCTTGCAGTGCTGGCGCAGCAGCACATCGCAGATTTTGATGGAGTAAGCCTGGATAGCGGCGGTACTTTTCTCGCCATAGGGCAGGTGGGCCGTATCGCCGAAATACACCAGCCGCTCGTGGGGCAGGCGCTGGGCCACGGCCCGGGCCACGGTGAGCCCGCCGATGCCGGAATCGAAAATACCAATGGGCCGGGCGGCCAGGTCGGGGGCAGAAGTCTTCATAAGCAGCGGCAAAGGTCGGGCAGCGGGGCAAATAGTGCGGCTAGCCAGCCTGGCCTGGTTTGCATAAGTCTGGGTTAGTTCCTATTTTTCGCGCCCGTTTATCCTTCGTACTTACTATCTTATGAGCGCAGTTTTACAGGAAATTGACCAAGCGCTGGCCGGTTACCAGGCCCGGCACCAGGGCCGCCCGGTGGCCGTGTACCTGGGTGAGCGCAAGTTTACCCAGCTTATTCTGGATGTGGCGCAGCTAGGCGCGCCGCCCACGCTCAGCACCGACGCTGGCCGCCCCCGCACCTACCGCAACCTGGAACTACTGCGCGACGAAGTGAACGTGGATGCGCTGCGCGTGATATAGCCAAGGTCTACCGGCCTAGCTAGCCCGGCGCAAACCGCTCTAGCAGTACCACGGGCGTACTACCCAATTCCGTACGGGCATATTCTTTATAGCCCAGCTTGTTGGCCAAGCGTAGCGAGGGCTCGTTGGCCACATCAATGAGGCACACGGTGCGCGGCCGCGGGAAGTTCTTGTCGCCCCAGGCCAGGGCTGCGCCCACGGCTTCGCTGGCATAGCCCCGGCCGTGGCAATGCGGGGCCAGTACCCAGCCCGCCTCGGGCCAGTCGCCGAGCGCCGGACTAATGGCGCGCCGAAAATCGGCGAAGCCCACCGCCCCGATAAACTCGCCGGTGGCTTTTTCCTCCACGGCCCAGTAGCCGAAGCCGCACAGCGGCCACAAGCCGGTGCTGCGCAGCAGGCGCGTCCACACCTCGTTTTCGGGCAGCGGCTGGCCGCCGAGGTACCTGCAAAACGGCGGCTGCTGCCACATGGCTAGCATAGGTGCGAGGTCGCTGGCTTGGTGGCCGCGCAGGCGCAGGCGCTCAGTTTCGAGAAGGGGGGCAGTCATCAGAGCAAAGGTTGTACGGTGCGCCACACGGTGCGCGCCACCAATTTATGGCCTTCGGGCGTGGGGTGAATGCCGTCGCGCTGATTAAGCTTGGCGATGCCGCCCACGCCTTCGAGCAGGAAAGGAATGAGGGTGAGGTGGTTTTTAGTGGCCGTTTCGGCGTAAAGCTTCTTGAAATCGGCGGCGTAAGCGGGGCCCATATTGGGCGGAATCTGCATGCCGGCGAGCACAATTTTGGCCTGCGGGGCCTTCTGGCGCACAGTGTCGATGATGGCTTGCAGGTTTTTGCGCGTGTCGGCGAGGGGCAGACCGCGCAGGCCGTCGTTACCGCCCAGCTCCAGCACAAACACGCTCACCGGCTGGCGGCTCAGCACCCAGTTGATGCGCGAGCGGCCCCCGGCGGTGGTTTCGCCGCTAAGGCCGGCGTTGACGACGGTGTAGGGCAGGTGCAGCGAATCGACGCGCTGCTCGATGAGTGCCGGGTACGCTTGGTCGGGCTCCACGCCCAGGCCCGCAGTAATGCTGTCGCCAAAAAATAAAATGGCGGGCTGGGTCTTGGGCGCCGGGACTTCGGCAGCGGGGTTAGCGGCCGCCGTGGTCTTGGTGGCGCTGGTATCGGACTGGCAGCCAGCGGCTAGCAAAGCCAGTAGCAAGGCACTTCCGGGTATGTACTTCATGACGAAACTAAAATCAGGCAAAAGTATAGGCCGACGATGTGCGTCCTACGTAGCCAATAACCACTGGGATGACGTTTTTCTTTCCAAAAGATTGTTACCCACCTACAACCTACGCTAGCCCCTTCCATCGCCGCGCGCTTTGCCAGCAGCACCTCTCTCCGAAAATTGCCCCTAGATGACCAGCCTTCAAGTCGAAAACCTCACCAAAACATACTCTAGCGCCGGGCGCCAGCTCACGGTGCTGCACGAAGTAAGCTTTAGCCTGCAGCCCGCCGATACGTTTGCCATTGTGGGCCCGAGCGGCAGTGGCAAAACCACCCTGCTAGGCCTGTGTGCGGGCCTCGACCGCGCCACCAGCGGCAGCGTGTGGCTGCAAGGTATTCAGCTCGATAAGCTGAGCGAGGACCAACGCGCGGCGGTGCGCAACCAGCACGTAGGCTTCATTTTTCAGAATTTTCAGCTGCTGCCTACCCTCACGGCCCTCGAAAACGTGCAGGTCCCGCTGGAACTGCGCGGCGAGCGCAACGTGGCCAAGCAGGCCCAAACGCTACTGGAACGCGTGGGGCTAGGGGCCCGCGGCCACCACTACCCTGCCCAGCTATCGGGCGGTGAGCAGCAGCGCGTGAGCTTGGCCCGGGCCTTCGCCAACCGCCCCCAGATTCTCTTCGCCGATGAGCCCACCGGCAACCTCGACCCCGACACGAGCGCCACAGTCGTCGATTTATTATTTGACCTCAATAAGGAAGCCGGCACCACGCTCGTGCTCGTGACCCACGACCTGGAGCTAGCCGCCAAAACCCAGCGCATCATGCGCATGCGGGGCGGCAAAGTGGTGGAGGAAACTGTAGCGCGGGCTTAGTCCGCGCCCGCATTATTTGGTATATCGTTCAGGCGCGGACTACAAAGTCCGCGCTACAGTTTTATGAATTTCAGTTGGCTAGTAACCATGGCGTGGCGCGATTCGCGCCGCAGCCGCTCGCGCCTGGCGCTGTTTATGTCGAGCATCGTGCTGGGCATTGCGGCGCTGGTGGGCATCAATTCGTTTGGCGACAACCTGGCGCGCAGCATCAACGCCCAGGCCCGCGAGCTGGTGGGCGCCGACTTGGTGCTCTCGTCGAGCCAGCCGTTTGACTCGACCTTGCGGCCGGCGCTGCGGCGGCTAGGTCGCACTCGCACCGATGAAGTGTCGTTTGCCTCGCTGGTGTCGTTTCCGCGCACGCAGGGCGTGCGGCTGGCGCAGGTGCGGGCGCTGGGCGCGGGCTTCCCGTATTACGGCGCCTGGGAAACGCAGCCGGCGCAGGCCAGCGCGCAGTTTCGGGCCGGGCAGGCTGGCGGCGCGCTCGTGGACGATGTGCTGCTCGACCAGTTCAGCGCCCGCGTGGGCGACTCGGTGAAGGTGGGCACGCTCACGGTGCCTATTGTGGGGCGCGTGCTGAAGACGCCGGGGCAGAGTGGCTTCAGCGCTGCGGTGGCGCCCAAGGTATTCATTCCCATTAGCTTGCTGACTAAGACCGGCCTGGTGCAGCGCGGCAGCCGGGTGCAGTACCGCACCTACTACCAGTTTGCGCCCACCGTCGATGTGGCGGCTGCCATCAAGCCGCTGCAGGCGCGCTTCGACCAGACCGGCATCGACACCGATACCGTGGCTAGCCGGCAGCAAGCCACCGGCCGCTCCTTCCGCGACCTCACCCGGTTTCTGAGCCTCGTGGCCTTTGTGGCGCTGCTGCTGGGCAGCGTGGGCGTGGCCAGCGCGGTGAGCCTGTATGTGAAAGAAAAGCTGGCCAGCGTGGCCGTGCTGCGCTGCCTGGGGGCTAGTGGGCGGCAGGCGCTGCTCATCTACCTCATCCAAACCTCGGGCCTGGGACTGCTGGGTGCGGCTATCGGGGCCGGGCTGGGCGCGGTGGTGCAGCTGCTATTGCCCAAGGTGCTGGGCAGCTTTTTGCCGGTCGATGTAGCCGTGGCCGTATCGCCGGCTTCGGTTGGCCTGGGCTTGCTGACGGGCCTAGCCATGGCGGTATTATTCGCGCTACTGCCGCTGCTGAGCATTCGGCGGGTGTCGCCGCTACGCGTGCTGCGCGCCTCGCTCGACGAAGACACTGCCACGCCCGACCCGCTGCGCGGGCTGGTGCTGGCCGGCATTGGGGCATTTGTGCTGGGCTTTTCGTATTACCAGACCCGCGACTGGAAGCTGGCGCTGGGCTTTGCGGCCGGGCTGCTGGCCGCACTGGCGGCGCTGGCGGCGCTGGGCCTGGGGCTGCGCTGGGCCTTGCGGCGCTTCTTCCCCACCGGCTGGAGCTACGTGGCCCGGCAGGGCCTAGCCAATTTGTTTCGGCCGCAAAACCAAACTGTTACGCTCATTCTCTCGCTCGGACTAGGCACATTCTTGCTGGCTACGCTTTATCTCACGCAGTCGGTGTTGCTGGGGCGGGTGCAGCTTTCGGCCGCTGGCAACCAGCCCAACCTGGTGCTGTTCGACATTCAGACTGAACAGGAAAAAGGCGTTGAAAGCCTGCTGATGGCCCAAAAGCTGCCCATTATTCAGCGGGTGCCTATTGTGACGATGCGCCTGGCCGCCATCAATGGCAAAACCGTGACGCAGCTTAAAAAGGATACCGCCAACGGCATTCCGCCCTGGGCGCTCACACGCGAATACCGCGTGACCTACCGCGACACGCTCAGCAAAACCGAGAAGCTGATTGCCGGCACTGCGCCCCAGCCCGCTAAGGCCGGCGGCCTGCCCCGCGTGTCGGTCGATGCCAGTTATTTCGAGCGCGTCAAGCTCAAGCTCGGCGACACCCTGAGCTTCAACGTGCAGGGCGCCCCCCTCGACGTGGTAGTAGGCGGCACCCGCGAAGTCGATTGGGGCCGGGTGCAAACCAACTTCCTGGTGGTTTTCCCCACTGGCGTGCTCGAAGCCGCGCCGCAGTTCCACGTCATCCTCACGCGCACCCCTAGCAATGCCGTGTTGGCGGCAGCCCAGCGCGCGCTGGTGCGCGACTTTCCCAACGTTTCGGCCATCGACCTGGGCCTGATTCTGCAAACGGTGGACGAGATTCTGAGCAAAATTTCCTTCGTCATTCGCTTCATGGCCGGCTTCAGCATTCTCACTGGCCTGTTGGTGCTGGCCTCGTCGGTGCTTATCAGCCGCTACCAGCGCACCCGCGAAAGCGTGCTGCTGCGCACGCTAGGGGCTAGCCGCAATCAGATTCTGCGCATCACCCTGCTGGAGTATGCCCTGCTAGGGTCGTTGGCAGCATTGGCAGGCGTGGTGCTGGCTAGCCTAGCCGCCTGGGCGCTGGCCGTGTGGGTCTTCGAAACGCCGTTTGCGCTCAGCGCTTTGTGGCCGCTGCCGGTGCTGGTGGCGCTGGTGGCGGGCCTCACGGCGCTCATCGGCGGCCTCAATAGCCGCTCGGTGCTGAGCCAGCCGCCCCTGGCCGTGCTGCGGGCAGAAGGGTAGTAAGTAGTTGACAGTGAGCAGTGGGCAGTGAACAAAGGGCATATAGGGCAAGTACTCACTGCTCACTATTCACTGCTCACTGTTCTTTAGGTCTAATTTTGCGCCTATGTCTGCCCCTACCCCGCTCGCCCAGCTCTTCGCCGATTTCAATAAGTTACAAGTCCTGATAGTCGGCGATGTGATGGTCGATGCCTACGTGTGGGGCCGCGCCAGCCGCCTCTCGCCCGAGGCGCCGGTGCCGGTGGTAAACGTGGACCGCACCGAGAACCGCCTCGGCGGCGCCGCCAACGTGGCCCTCAACGTGCAGGCGCTGGGCGCCACACCGCTGCTGTGCTCGGTGGTGGGCGCCGACCAGGGCGGCGACCAGCTGCTCCAATTACTGCACGAGCGTCACCTCCCCGCCGATGGCATCATCCGCAGCGCGCACCGGCCCACTACCTTCAAGCAGCGCATTTTAGCCCACGGCCAGCAGCTCGTGCGCATCGATTCGGAGGTTGAAACTAACCTCAATGCCGAAGAAGCCAGTCAGCTCCTCGCTGCCTACGACGACCTATTGCCCCGCGCCGACGTGGTCATCTTCGAGGACTACGACAAAGGTGTTCTTTCCGAAGCCATTATTGCCCAGTGCATTGCCCGCGCCCGCGAGCGTGGCGTACCTACCGTAGTTGACCCCAAAAAGAAGAACTTCCTGGCGTATCGCCACTGCACGCTCTTTAAGCCCAACCTGAAGGAGCTGCGCGAGGGCCTGAAGCTGGAGTTTGGCGCCCCCGACGCCGACCGGCCCGGCTTCGAAGCCGCAGTGGCCCGTCTGCGCGACGTACTAGCCCCCGAAATGGTGCTCGTCACGCTCTCCGAGCACGGCGTGTTTGCCCAGCAAAACGACGAAAAAACCTACCTACCAGCCCACTTGCGCACTATTTCCGACGTATCGGGCGCCGGCGATACAGTTATCAGCATCGCCGCTTGCTGCGTAGCGCTAGGCCAGCCGGCTGCCTTCACCGCGGCCCTAGCCAACCTCGGCGGCGGCCTGGTGTGCGAGCAGGTGGGCGTGGTACCCATCGAGAAAGCGCAGCTATTAGAAGAAGCTCAGCAAGCCGGCCTGCAGTAGGCACTCGCCTGCGCGTCTGGGCTAAGCCAGGCTTCTTACTACCCTAGCGGGGTTGCCCACGGCCAGCGAATAGGCCGGAATGTCTTTGGTAACCACCGCCCCCGCTCCGATAACACAGCCTGCCCCAATCGTGACGCCAGGGCATACAATGGCCCCGCCCCCGAGCCAGCAGTCGTCGCCGATGTTGATGGGCCGCGCTAGCTCCAGTGTCTGGCGCACCACGGCATCGATCGGGTGCGTGGCGGCGTAGAGCTGTACGCCGGGGCCAAAGAGCACATTGGAGCCGATAGTGACCCTAGCCGCGTCGAGCACCACGCAGTTCACGTTGAAATACACGTTGTTGCCGCAGTAGATATTGGCGCCGTAGTCGCAGTGAAAGGGTGGCTCGATGTACAGGTTTTCGCCGGCGTGCGGCAGTAGCTCGGTTAAAATGGAGCGAGCCGTATCAGTGAGCAGGTATTCCGTCACGTTGAGCCGATGCAGCAGGCGCTTGGCACGAGTGCGAGCCGCCAGCAGCGCGGGGTCGAAGGCAGCGTAGCGCTCGCCGGCCAGCATTTTTTCTTCCTCGCTAGGCATTGCGTAGGAGCTCTACGTCAAGAGGTAGTGAACGAGTGCAGCAGCCACAGCAGCGCCAGCAGCACCACCGGCGTGGTAATGATAGCGGCTATCGAAGTAGCAATAACCACCACCGCCTCTGAGCGAAACACGCGCCGCCACAGCCGCCGCCACGCAAAAAACAGCAAACCCGACACCAGTATTGACACCACGTAGAAACCGATGCCGAAATCCGCTTTTACAATTTCCATCGCTAGGCTTTCTTCAAAAACTCCGTCCTAAGCACCATCGTGCTGCCGCCAGCCCGGCCCTCAATTTCGGCGGAAGAGTTGGTTAGGCGGATGTTCTTGACCAGCGTGCCGCGCTTAAGCGTTTGCGACGAGCCTTTCACTTTGAGGTCTTTGATGAGGGTGACCGAGTCGCCTTCGGCGAGTAGGGTGCCATTGCTGTCTTTTACGTCCATTTCGCTTCCGATTTAGTTGCCTTGCCACGCCTTCACCGTTTCCACGAACACTTTCACGTTGTCAGGATTAGTATCCGGGTACACGCCGTGGCCGAGGTTGGCGATGTGCGGGCCGCCGGCAAACTCGGCCAGCATGGCCTCAGTGGCCGCTTTTACCTGGCTAGGGGTGCCGTAGAGCGCGCAGGGGTCGAGGTTGCCTTGCAGGGTTTTACCGGGGGCTAGCTGGCGGGCCTGCTGCGGCGACTGGTTCCAGTCGAGGCCGATGGTGCGGCAGGGCGACTTGGCAAAATCTTCTACCGCCCACCACGCGCCCTTGGCAAACACCGTGACTGGCACCAGCGGTGCCAGCGCCGCGCTGATGCGGTTGATATAGGCAGTCGAAAACTCGGCGTAGTGCGCGGGCGGCAGAATGCCGGCCCACGAGTCGAAAACCTGCACGATATCGGCTCCGGCGGCCACTTGCGCTTGCAGGTAACCAATGGTCGTTACCGTAATTTTTTCGAGCAGCTGATGGGCTAGCGCGGGCTCCTGGTATAGCATTCGACGGGCCTTGCTGAAGGTTTTGGAGCCGTGGCCTTCTACCATGTAGGCCAGAATGGTCCAGGGCGCTCCCGCGAAGCCGATAAGCGGCACCCGGCCGGCTAGCGCGCGCTTGGTGATGCGCAGGGCTTCGAGCACGTAGCCCAAGTGTTCCTCGGGGTCGGCCACGCGCAGCTTTTCCACATCGGCCGCACTTTTTACTACCTCCGGAAAGAGTGGGCCACGCGCCTCCACCATCTCGTAGGTGAGGCCCATGGCCTCGGGCACTACCAGGATGTCGGAGAAGATGATAGCCGCATCGACATCAAGGGCATCGACGGGCTGAATGGTGACCTCGGCAGCCAAAGCCGGGGTTTCAACCAGCTCTTTGAAACCAGAAAGCCGGCCGCGCAGGGCGCGGTACTCGGGTAGGATACGGCCAGCCTGGCGCATAAGCCAGACGGGGGTGCGCTCGGTGGTTTCGCCTTGGGCGGCGCGCAGGAGGAGGTCGTTTTTCAGCATAAGGAGGTGCGAGGCGGGGCCGCAATCTGCCGGCAAAGGTAGCGCCTAGCAAAGTCAGCCTCTCACCAGGTTTCACCTTAGCCAATAGGCCTGGCAGCGTGGCTGCGCTACCCACCTTACGCTACAGGGCCTAATCCTTTAGGCGGCAGCCTCCATGACTTATGCCAACCTGCACTTACCCAATCAGTTTTATTCCGCCTCATTCCACCAGGCAACGGCCTCAGGAAACCTGCTGTGATACTATAACGTGCGAGAAATCAGCCCCTAGCCACTTGCGGTCGGCTACAGGACGGGCAAGGGGTGAGCTCGGGGTAATAATCCGTTTAGGAACCATCCCAAGGTCTTGCACAAAAATCAAGTCTACCGGTGCTGGCTCACTGGCAGGGCGCGCCTCGGCAGCGCGCAGCGAAGAATACGTCGGACCCAGTAGTTTTTGCTCCATAGCCTATTTTACGTAAGGTGCCCGCGTATTGGTTACAGTAGATTTTGGCGCACGGCCGGAGGTGTTTGATAAGTTCTGCACCCCCAGGTTAGTCGCCTCATCTTAAAAATTCCAGGCAGTCTTACTGCTAAAAGTCACATTGCTTTAAGTCTGCCTTATAGCGGCAAATTGGGTTAATGTGCTGTTGGATAATCGCTATTCGTGAACGACAAGCAGGAAGTCAATTCAAATTGCACTTAACCCATTTTAGTTATTGCTTATTAAACTACTTATCCTCATATCCTGTGTCACAATTCTGCTCACTCTGTCCTTTCAGTAGCATTCTCGGGCGTCTTTCTTTGTACTACTCCCACCTAGCTGGGTGCCACCCTTTCCAACATTTTCCTTTTCCAAACCAGAGCTATAAAGCCTCGCCGATGACACGGCGAGGCTTTTTTAGGTTTTAACCCTGTCTGTTTTATGCGTGGGTAACGGGGCAGAGGTCATATTGACCAAGTAGCCAGTCGGCACCTGGCTTCGCCCCACTTAGCGCTTCATGGCTGCATCTAGTGCCTGCCGTACCTGTAGCCAGCTCAGCTCGCCAGCCACGTAGCGCGCGTAGAGTTGACTGGCTACGGCAGAAGCCTTGGTGCGCAGCTTAGGAAAGGTTGCCTGCATTTGTTGTAGAACCCGGGCACGTTGCTCACAGGTTTGGGCGGCGGGGCCGTAAACAGGATTGTAAGTCATAGCAGTTGGCAGAAAAGAGGTATGGTATACAAATTTGCTGCTCGTACGGCACACTAGCTAATGGAAAATACTGATTTTCCCTCCCGATAAATACGTAATCGCCAATGCGTTCATTACCGCGCCGCCTTCTTGTGCGGCACTCAACCCAGGCCGGTAGCTGCTTATCCTCAGGCCGCCAATTCGGAGCCATAGCGCGCTAGGCGGCCGCCCGGCTCTGCGGTGAGTAGCGCACCCGTTAGATAGCAGTAGCCCCCTTGGCAAGCGCCGCGCGGCAAGCTCCGGCTTACGTCTTCTACGCCCAGGCTAACAACAAAAAACCCCCGCCTTGTGGGCGAGGGTGTTAGTGGTGGCTCCGCTGGGATTCGAACCCAGGACCCGTACATTAAAAGTGTACTGCTCTACCAGCTGAGCTACAGAACCAATGCCTGGTATTTCCGATAAAAAAACCTCCTTAGCCGTTAGCTAGGGAGGATGTGGTGGCTCCGCTGGGATTCGAACCCAGGACCCGTACATTAAAAGTGTACTGCTCTACCAGCTGAGCTACAGAACCAAT
>NZ_JAGETY010000005.1 GCF_017571525.1 Hymenobacter sp. BT559
AGCCTGCCCATAAGCACTAAGCCCCGCTAGACTACACGTGTAGTCTAGCGGGGCTTAGTGCTTATGGGCAGGCTAGCTATATACCTTAGTGAGATTACGTATCTGATAAATAGTTATATAAGACTTTAATAAAGAAAATTAGTAAAATTAATATATATTAAAATTTAATATTCTTAAAATTTTTATTCTTATTTGTGCTGTCGACCTGCAGCAGCCGAAAAGGAGTGATATAGTAGGCAATATTTCAATCTTCTTCCTCATAATGAAAAAGAAATTTATTTTTATTGGCGGGCTATGCCTGTCCCTCACTATTGCCTCAATTCAATCAGCTTCCGCACTGCTTTTGGGTTGTGGTACCGTAGGGTACTAGGGTACGATACACCTTGCGTGGAGGGATTTACTACTCATTTTGAGCAGCTTTATATCTTCGGGTTTGAGATAGGCGAGCCTCAAATGGGTGATACTACCGGTTGCTAAACCACCCTAAGCAAAGCTTTGACGGCTTTGCTGCTTACTAGGCAGGAAGACGGGTAATGAACGCCCATCTTCCTGCTTTTAGGACGTTTATGATATATATTATTAAGATAATGAAAATAAGTACTTGTTGCTTTTTACTTCTTTGCGTATGTAGCATAGCATATGGGCTGAATAGAAAGGGAGCAACTAAAAAGCGTAATGCTATTGTCCATAAAAGGGAGGCAAACTGGGCAGAAGTGTTGGCTATTCTTACGAGTAAGGCAACAGACCAAGACACTGCTCGAAGGAAGAATATTCCGCTGCCCGAGGTAGCCGTGCTAGGCGTGAAAGGAGTACAGGAAATAGGCCTGACCAATTTGCCGCAGCAAGCAGGGTACCGGGGTAATACATTAGATAAAATGGCGGTGTATATCCCACATCCGGCGACGACGGCAGTCTATACTGTTGAGGCTGTCACGCTACAACTGCACCGGTTGCGCTCATTTGAAGAAAAGTTTGAGCAAGGTGAGCTACGGATTCGCCTTTGTGAGGCGAAAGATGTAGACCACCCGCCAGGGGCTAGCTTGTTACCACAAGACCTTATTATTAGCCCTAAGCAGAGCCATAAGTTTCGAGAGGGGAAGCAGGAAGTAAAGTTGGCTAGCCCTTTGACATTGCCAATGAGCGGGCTCTACGTAGTAGCCGAGTGGCAATATGTGCGTGCTACTGAAGACGTAGCAGAAAGGAAAACCCGTAGTGCGCCATTGGCAGCTAATCTCTCAATGGCCGAGTCTTATACTTGGACAAGCATTGGTGACAATAAACAAACCTGGCAGAAAGAAGGTGAAGCTCACTCATTGTCTAGACTATCGCCTTACTACCGAGGGAAAATATACAATGCCCTGATGGGTGTAAAAGTAAAGGAGCAGGAGTAGGGTAATGCATACCTCATACCTTAGCAGCCCAACCTTATAGGTTGGGCTTTTTTAGCGTCTGTATGGAAGAGTTTTTAGATTTTCTGCGCTACGAAAAGCGCTTTAGCCCACACACTGTTATTTCGTACCAGACTGACCTGGCCCAATATTCAGCGTATCTGCTGGCCGAATACGAGCTGGCTGACCCCATTCAGGCTACGCACCCGCTCATTCGGGGCTGGGTGGTGAACCTGATGGGCCAGGACCTCGACCCGCGCACTGTGAACCGCAAGGTGGCCTGCCTGCGCTCGTTTTATAAGTTCTTGCTACGCGTTCACCGCATCGAGGCTAACCCGATGCTGCGCATTAAGGCACCGAAAATGGCCAAAAAGCTGCCCGAATTTGTGCCTGAAGAATCGCTCAATCGGCTGCTCAACTCGTTTGAGTTTGAAGCCAGCTTTGCCGGCGCGCGCGACCAACTGGTGCTGGAGATGCTGTATGGCACGGGTATTCGCCTGTCTGAGTTGCTGGGGATTGCGGAAGACGATATCGACAGCGGCGCGCGCACCGTGCGCGTTACGGGCAAAGGCAATAAACAGCGCTTGGTACCTCTGAACCCCTCACTGCTGCTGGTGCTGGAAAAATACCGGGCTAGCCGGCTGGCCGAGTTCGGGCCAGCTACCTCGGCTAGCCCCCTGCTGCGCACCGACAAAGGCGAGCCGCTTTATGAGAAGCTGGTGTACCGCACAGTTAAAAAGTATTTGAGCCAGGTATCAACTTCGGCGGCGCATCAGCACCCGCACGCGCTACGCCATGCCTTTGCCACGCACCTACTAGGCAAAGGGGCCGACCTGAACGCCATTAAGGAGCTTCTCGGCCACGCCAGCCTGGCAGCTACTCAAGTGTACACGCACTTGTCCGTGGACCGCCTAAAATCCGTATTTGAACAAGCCCATCCGCGGGCTTAACTGAGTAAGAAAGCAAAACTGGTAGTTAGCAATTGGCCGCTAGCCCGTTAGGGTAGCCAGCCGGTTTTTGGCTGCTAAGTTTTGCTTCCTGATTCGTTCGATTAATTTCCCACCTAACTCCTCTTTCGCCCATGAAAGTGCAAATGCAGTCGGTTCATTTCGATGCCGACAAATCTCTGCTCGACTTCATTCAGCAACGCCTCAATAAGCTCGAGCATTTCTACGACCGTGTAACGGACGGTGAAGTGATTCTGCGCCTCAACAACAAAGATGGCGCTGCTAATAAAACGGTTGAAATTAAGTTGATGGTGCCCGGCAGCACGCTCTTCAGCCAGGAAGATGCTACTTCGTTCGAAGCTGCCACCGATGCTGCCGTGGAGGCGCTAAAGCGCCAGATTACCAAGTATAAAGAAAAAAACCTGAGCCACTAGGCCTGATTTGCTACCAGCAAAAAGCCTCGGCTGCCATGCGGCAGCCGGGGCTTTTTACATCATAAGTGAAGGTAAGCTAGAGCTTAAAAGCCGCCTTAATGCGGTCTACATAGTCAAGCTTTTCCCAGGTAAAGGTCTCAAAAGTCTTTTCCTCGCCGTCCTTCATCTTTACCGTAACGGTGCCGGGCTGGCGGCCCATGTGGCCATAGGCGGCCGTAGCGCTGAAAATCGGATTGCGCAGGCCTAGCCGCTCCACGATGGCATAAGGACGCAGGTCGAACAGCTCGTTTACTTTATCGGCAATCTCACCGTCGGTAAGGGGCTGGCCATTGGGGCCTAGCGCCTTGGTGGTACCATAGGTGGTGACGTAGAGGCCTACTGGCTTAGCCACGCCAATAGCATAGGCTACCTGCACCAGTGCCTGCTCGGCCACGCCGGCCGCCACCAGGTTTTTGGCAATGTGGCGGGTAGCATAAGCCGCCGAGCGGTCTACTTTGCTTGAGTCTTTGCCCGAAAAGGCGCCTCCCCCGTGCGCACCCTTGCCACCGTAGGTGTCCACAATGATTTTGCGGCCCGTGAGGCCCGAGTCACCATGTGGGCCGCCGATAACAAACTTGCCCGTGGGGTTGATATGGTGCTGAATGTCATTGGTAAAGAGGGCCTGTACCTCGACGCTCAGCTTGGCTTTTACCCGCGGGATAAGGATGGTGAGAATGTCCTGCTTGATGCGGGTCAACATTACCTCTTCCGACGCGTCAAAGTCATCGTGCTGGGTGCTGATGACGATGGTTTCGATGGCCTCGGGGCGATGGTCGTCAGAGTAGCGAATGGTTACCTGGCTCTTGGCATCGGGGCGCAGGTAAGTCATTTCCTGCCCTCCCCGGCGAATGATAGCCAGCTCTTCGAGCAATCGGTGCGACAAATCGAGGGCTAGCGGCATGTAGCTAGCGCTTTCATTGGTGGCGTAGCCGAACATCATACCCTGGTCGCCGGCCCCTTGCTCCTCTGGGGCTTTGCGCACTACGCCTTGGTTGATATCCGGCGACTGCTCGTGCAGCCGGTTCATCACCTCGCAGGTATCGGCGTTGAACAGGTACTCAGACTTATTGTAGCCAATGTGCCGGATGGTGTTGCGTACAATGGGTTCGGCATCGACGTGAGCCGTTGACTTAATCTCGCCGGCTACGAGCGCGAAGTCCGTTGTTACGAGGGTTTCGCAGGCTACTTTGGCCGTGGGGTCCTGGCGCAAATATTCGTCTAGGATAGCGTCGGAAATCTGGTCGGCAACTTTATCGGGGTGGCCTTCCGAAACCGATTCGGAAGTGAACAGATAGGGCATGGCAGGGAATTAACAAACAAAAATCCGCCCGCCGGGCCAGTCGGAGGCGCGGGCGGGCGGGGGGCAAAACTACTCATTAAATGCTGACCGGCCACGTGTTGGCCGGGCAAAGGCTAGGCGGGTATAGGCGCAGCTACCTTTTCACACACCAGTACGACAAGCCGGCCCCGCAGGTCGGTAGTGGCAAACAAATAAATGTCGCCGCCCTCCCGAATACCCGTGCGCCGCCGAAAATCGGCCACCGACTCCGGAAAGTTGCGGGTCGTAACGTGCGCCCGGCCTTCGGGCCCAAGGTGGGCTTTCAGGCTGGGCCCATCGGCCTTCTCTGTGGCTAGGATGCGGAAAATGCGCCCCGGAAAATCGGCTCGCAGCTCTTGGCTGGTATACAAGTGGCTGTGTTGGTGCAGCTTGAGCAGCTCAAAAGCGGTACCAATGCTTTTAAAGGCCCCAGCCTTCAGAATGGCGGCATTCGGCTCATAGAGGTACTGCTGCGCCTCGGCGTAGCGAGCCACAGCCCGGGCTTCGCGGGCCCGGTTGAGGCGAAAATCCTGCTGGCTGCCATCACGGCGCAGATTGACGGCCAGGCGCTCGGGGTCAATCGCCGGCTCTTCGCCTAGCTCATACAGCACCTCTTTTACCTCATTATCAACAGCAATAACCCATAGCCGCCGCACGTGCTTTAGCTCTTGAATAGCTAGCTCAATATCAAGCATAGGCGAGGTCTTGAGCAGAATGCGCGGGGCGTGGCGCAACAATAGCGGCAGCAGGCGCGGCACATCGGGCTCACAGTCGGCCAGCCGGAAAGTCTTGCCGCCGCGCTGGTCGCGCCGGGCCGGGTCCAGAAAGAGCCAGTCGTAGTGCTGGCCGCTAGCCTTTAAAAAAGCCGCCGCATCAGTGGCATGGGTCGTCACGTTCGCAATGCCGAGCTGCTGCAGGTTATAGGCTACTACCGCTGCCAGCTTGGCGTCGCGCTCCACATAATCTACCTGGCTCACCACGGCCGCAAAATGCGCCGCGTCGGCCCCAAAGCCCCCCGTGAGGTCGGCTAGCTGGCTAGCCCCCGCTACCAGGCCAGCCTTGTAGGTAGCCGTGCGCTCGGAAGAAGCCTGCTCTACGGAGAGTGCAGGCGGAAAAATCAACTCCTGGTTGTCGGCCCAGGTGGGTAGCTTAATGCGGGCTTTCTGGCGGGCCTGAATCTGGCGCACCAGTTCGGGCACGGGTAGGTGCGGGTGGCGGCGAGCCTGCAAGGCCAAGTGGGCCGGGTCGTCGTGCAGGTGGGCAGCCACGTAGCGCCGGGCCGCCTCGGGTAAGGGAAACTCCATTATGTAGCTACTAACGAAAAAACTGGCCGACTGGTGCGTTGCCAGTCATGCCAGTTTATACTCTGTGCTTATAATTAACGTGTTGAGAAGGCTACAGCTGCCAGCGGAGCGCCAGCACCGGCCGCCCAGCCGTGGTAGCTACCCCCAGGCCTGCTGGCCGCAGCCGCGGCCACAGCGTGCCATGAACACCGGGCGTACCAGTGTTGTAGTTGTCTACGGCCTGCTTTAAATACTCGTTGGTATGGCGATTAATGAAGATGGTAGCGAGCAAACTTGCGACGGCCACCCCGGCCGCTACCTGCTGCGTACTGTTGAAATACTGCGCATCGCCGCTGTGCCCAAACACCTGCGAGCCATAGAGCCCTAGCGAGCCTACGAGCACTATTTTATCTATCAGATAGGCAGTTTTATTGGCCTTATAATGGTCGAGCTCAGTCAGGGCCGAGGCATTATTTTTAATATAGGGCCGCAGCTTGCCTCCAAAAAAACCGGCGTTCTGATAGTCCTCGCCAGTTTTGCCGGGAGGCAAAAAGTAAAAATTGTGCTGATGACCATACTGGCCTCGCTCCGCATCTTCGGGCAGTAGGCGAATGGTAGTGGGGGTGCTTTGGGCGGCGGCGGGCTGCGCAGCTAGGCCCAGCCCGGCTACTAGGGCAGCAGTAACCAACCGTACTACCTGGCCAGAAGAAATGAAGGGACAAGTCATAGCTGGCAAAGGTAGTGCGGCTTAAGATGCTTCCAACCTTTAACAAAGGAGTATCTTTGCGGTTCAAGTATCCGACCTCTCAACTGCTGACTATCATGGTAGAAACTAAGCCCACGACCTACGTTCCGTATAAAGTAAAAGACTTGAGCCTGGCCGAGTGGGGCCGCAAGGAGATTCGCCTGGCCGAAGCCGAAATGCCGGGCCTGATGAGCCTGCGCGCCGAATTTGGCCCTAGCAAGCCGCTAAAAGGAGCCCGCATTGCTGGCTGCCTGCACATGACCATCCAAACGGCTGTGCTCATCGAAACGCTCATCGAGCTAGGTGCCGATGTAACCTGGTCGTCGTGCAATATCTTCTCGACCCAGGACCACGCGGCTGCGGCCATCGCCGCCGCGGGCATTCCGGTGTATGCCTGGAAGGGTATGAACGAGGAGGAGTTTAACTGGTGCATCGAGCAGACGCTGTGGTTTGGCGAGGAGCGCCAGCCGCTCAACATGATTCTTGACGACGGCGGTGACCTCACCAACATGGTCCTCGACCAGTTTCCCGAACTGGCCGCTGGCATTAAAGGCTGCTCGGAAGAAACCACGACCGGCGTGCTGCGCCTCATCGAGCGTGTGAAACAAGGCACCTTGCCTTTCCCCGCTATCAACGTAAACGACTCGGTGACCAAGTCGAAATTCGATAACAAATACGGTTGCAAAGAGTCGGCTGTGGACGCTATTCGCCGCGCTACTGATATCATGATGGCAGGCAAAGTGGCCGTAGTAGCTGGCTACGGCGACGTAGGAAAAGGTACCGCCGCGAGCCTGCGCGGCGCCGGCGCCCGTGTTATTGTCACCGAAATCGACCCCATCTGCGCGCTGCAAGCGGCTATGGATAGCTACGAGGTGAAGAAGATGGAGAACGCCATCCCGCGCGCCGACATCGTCATTACCACCACTGGCAACTGCGACATTATCCGGGAGGAGCACTTCCGCGCCCTCAAGGACAAGGCTATTGTGTGCAACATCGGCCACTTCGATGATGAAATCGACATGGCGTGGCTGAACAATAACTACGGCCACACTAAAGACACCGTAAAGCCGCAGGTCGATATCTATAACATCGACGGCAAAGAGGTTATCATTCTGGCCGAAGGCCGCTTGGTAAACCTGGGCTGCGCTACCGGCCACCCGTCGTTCGTGATGTCGAACTCGTTCACCAACCAGACCCTAGCCCAGCTAGAGCTGTGGCAGCACACCAATCAGTACGAAAACCAGGTATATACCCTGCCCAAGCACCTCGATGAAAAGGTAGCCCGCCTGCACCTCGCCAAAATTGGCGTAGAGCTGGATGAGCTGACGCCCAAGCAGGCCGATTATATCAAGGTGCCAGTAGAAGGCCCGTTCAAGTCAGACCTGTACCGCTACTAAGAGTTTTCTGAACCACGGATTCGGACGGATTTGTCGGATTACGCGGATGTTGTGTACGCTAAAAAGGCCGCCTATCAGGCGGCCTTTTTAATTACTTTACACAGGCTAGCGGAAGAGAATCGGCTACAAAATCCGCGTAATCCAACAAATCCGTCCGAATCCGTGGTTCAGACAAGTTGTAGCTCCTTCTTCACGGCTGGCGACACCTGCTGCCCAAACAACTCGGTCGAGCGCAGCACGGCCTCGTGCGGCATGCCTTCCAGCATCAGTTGGCCAAGGAAGCGGGTGTTACCGAATATGTTGCTGAGGTAAACCAGCTTGTCGGTAATCTGCTGCGGCGTGCCTACAAACAGGGGGCCCTCCGGCCCACAGAGATAGTCAAACTGCTGGCGCGTAAACGGCCGCCAGCCGCGCTCGCGGCCGATGCGGTTCATGGTCAGCGAGTAGGCGGGGAAAAACTCATCGGCGGCCTGCTTGGCAGTTTCGGCCAGGTGAAAATGGCAGTTGATGCACAGTGGCAGTGCGGCAGCATCGTGGCCAGCCTGCTGAGCCGCCCGACGGAAAATATCAGCAAACGTCACGTACTGCGCTGGGGCACCGCCCAGAATAGCAATAGTGAGCCCTAGCCCCAGCGAACCAGCCCGCGCTGCCGAAGCGGGCGTACCACCCACGCCAATCCAGATGGGCAGCTTGGGCTGTACCGGGCGCGGGTACACGCCCCGGCCCGCAATAGCCGGCCGGTGCTTGCCCTGCCAGGTCACTACTTCGTTGTCGTTGAGCGTCAGTAATAGCCCTAGCTTTTCGGCGTACAACTCGTCGTAGTCATTCAGGCTTTGCCCAAATAGCGGGAACGACTCCGTGAACGACCCGCGCCCGGCAATAATCTCGGCCCGGCCATTAGAGAGCAAGTCGAGGGTGGCGAAGTTCTGGAAGGTGCGCACCGGGTCGGTCGAGCTGAGCACCGTGACGGCACTGGTGAGGCGCACTCGTTTGGTGACCGATGCTACAGCGGCCAATACCATTTCGGGCGACGACACCACGTAGTCGGCCCGGTGGTGCTCGCCAATAGCCAGCACATCGAGGCCGGCCTCGTCGGCGCAGCGGCCTAGCGCTACAAGTTCCTGCATACGTTGGGCCGCCGCCCGGTCGCCGCCTGGCTGGTGCGCGGGGGCTAACTCACCGAAAGAACTGATTCCTAATTCCATAAAATTCAGGTTGGGACAAATGCTACTTAAGACTGCAAAGAAAGCACTTTGCAGCTCAATTAATGTACCAACATTAATTTAATCAAGGAAGTTTGTTTTGGTTAATGCTTCGCTCAGCTCCCACAGTTTTTGGTTGTTGGCGGGCGTATTGAAGCTGCTTTTTACCGGCTCGGGCTTTTTCTTGCTGAAAAAACCGCCGCTGGTAGCAGCCACACTAGGGTCGGTAGCTAGGAAAAGGCTGGTTTCGGCGCCCTTCTCGGGCGAAAGCATAAAGGGCCGGCCTAGCGCCAGCACCGCCGAAATGATGCCGCCCGTCTGCTGGCCGTAGCCGGTAGCCACTGCGCCGGGGTGCAGGGCATTGGTTGTCACGTTTGAGATACCGTGCTCGCGCAGGCGCTTGGCGAGCTCCTGCGTAAACATAATGTTCCAAAGCTTGGTGTTGCCGTACTCCCACACGGGGCTGTACGACTGCTCCGACTGCAAATCATCCAGTGTGGGCTTAGAAAAGCGGTAGGCCATTGAGGCCACGTTGACGATGCGCGCGGCAGGGCTCTTCTGCAGCAAATCGAGTAGCAGGCTGGTAAGCAGAAAGGGCCCGAGGTGGTTAGTGGCTAGGGTCATCTCATAGCCATCGGCCGAAAGCTCGCGCTTGGCTCCAAACATGAGGCCGGCGTTGTTCACCAGCACGTCGAGGCGCGGGTACTTATCATGAAGTTGAGCGGCCGCGTCGCGCACCTGCTGCTGCACCGAAAGGTCGGCTAGCACGATGTCTACTTGCTGATTGCCGGTAGCAGCGATGATTTCCTGCCGGGTGCGCTCGGCCTTTTGCCGGTTGCGGGCCAATATGATGACGTGGGCGCCCTGCCGCGCCAGCTCGCGGGCCGTGACTTCGCCAATGCCCGACGTGGCGCCGGTGACGAGGATAATTTTAGCTTGAAGGTCAGCCATGAGGAAAAGGAATGAAAAGGTAGCCCTAGCATACGCAGCCAGACGGCTAGGGTAGGAGCCCCTACTCGGGGGCTGCGCCGCTAGCTTTGTACTAGCTATGCCCACCATTCCGCTCTCCGTTGTTATCATCACCCTCAATGAGGAGGCCAACATTGCGCGCTGCCTGCAAGCGCTAGGCACCGTGGCCGACGAGGTGCTGGTGGTCGATTCTTTCTCTACCGACCGCACCGTCGAAATCTGCCGCGTGCACGGCGCGCGCCTCGTTCAGAATGCCTTTGCTGGCTATGTCGAGCAGAAAAATTTTGCCACCGACCAGGCCCGCTATAATTATGTCTTGCAGCTCGACGCCGACGAGGTGCTCACCGAAGAGCTGCGCCAAAGCATCATGGCGGTGAAAAAAAACTGGCAGCACGCGGCTTACGGGCTAGCCCGCCTCACCAACTATTGCGGCACCTGGGTGCGCCACGGCGGCTGGTATCCCGACCGCAAGCTGCGCCTTTACGACCGCCGCCTGGGCCGCTGGCAGGGCTTGCTGCTGCATGAGCACTATGTAGTGCAGCCGGGCCAAACCACCGGCCAGCTTGCCGGCGATGCGCTGCACTACTCCTATCATTCCATTGCCCAGCACGTTAATCAGCTCAATAAATTCACCAGCATCACGGCTCGTGAGCGGGCGCTGAGGGGCCAAACCAACGTCACGTTGTTTCACCTGCTGCTCAAGCCACTCTGGAAATTTATGTACGGCTATGTGTTTAGGCTAGGGTTCCTCGATGGCTTTGCCGGCCTGAGCATTGCCAGCATCTCGGCCTGGGGCGTGTTTTTGAAATTCGCCAAGCTCAAAACCGGCACCCAGAACGCGCCTACTCCATGAGTAAGCCTACCTTCCTCATATCGCGCACCGATGCCATCGGCGACGTAGTGCTCACCCTGCCGGTAGCGGGCTGGCTAAAGCAGCACTATCCCGATTGCCGGGTAGTGCTCATCGGGCGGGCCTACACGGCTGCCGTGGCCGCCGCGTGCCCCTGGGTCGATGACTTTTTGAACGCAGACGAGCTGTGGCAACTGCCTGAAAGTGAACAGGTAGCTCAGCTGCAAAGCCAGACTGCTACGGCCATCATCCACGTTTTCCCGAATAAGCGGCTGGCCCGGCTAGCTAAGCTGGCGCGCATTCCCATGCGTATCGGCACGCGCAACCGGGTGTTTCACTGGCTTACGTGCAACCAACTAGTAGCGCTGAGCCGCCGCCATTCGCCTCTGCACGAGACCCAGCTCAATCTGCAGCTGCTGGCCCTGCTAGGCTACCGCGAGCCGCTAGCGCTAAAGAAAGTGGCGCAGCTGGTACGCCTCGCGCCTGCTGCGCCGCTCCGCTCCGAGTATCAGCAACTGTTAGCTGCCCGGCAGCCCGGCCAGCTCAATGTCATCCTGCACCCGCGTAGCCGGGGCAGCGCCCGCGAGTGGGGGCTAGCGCATTTTAGCCAGCTAGCCCGGCTGCTGTACGCCGCAGGTCACCGGGTTTTTATTAGTGGCACGGCGGCCGAAGGAGAAGAGCTGGCCGAGTGGCTGCGCGAAAATGCTGCCTTCTTCACGGCTGACCTCACCGGCCAGTTAGCGCTACCCGAGTTTATCGCATTCATTGCTGCTGCCGATGGGCTGGTGGCTGGCAGCACCGGCCCGCTGCACCTGGCAGCCGCGCTGGGTCGCCATGCGCTAGGGCTGTATCCGCCTATCAAGCCCATGCACCCCGGGCGTTGGGGACCACTAGGGCCGCACGCCGAGTACCTGGTTTTTGACCGGCCCAACTGCCAGGACTGCCGTGCCCGGCCAACTGCCTGCACCTGTATTAAGGCCATAGAAGCTGCTACTGTAGCGGGCCAAATTGCGCATTGGCAACCATTGCCGACAACCTAACGAGTAGTAGCTACCGTAGGTACGTGCTGTGGTGCGTATACCACGGTCCGCAACCAGCCTGACAGGGGGCTATTTCATGTGCTTTTAATGCATCTGGCCAACTAAATCGCTGGCTTCCGGTCTTACTTTTGCTCGCTACTGCCTTTATTACCTGCCCTATCTACCTATTATGAGTGACTCTCCCGAACGGGTGAAGCTGAGCAAAGAGGAAAAAGACCGGCGTTTTCAAGCCGAGCTGATGCCTGTGCTCGACCCGCTCTACAACTTCGCCTATCGCCTCACGCTCGACGAAGACGACGCCAACGACCTGGTGCAGGAAACCTATCTCAAGGCGTACCGTTTTTTCGAGTACTTCGAGCCTGGCACCAACGCCAAGGCCTGGCTTTTCCGCATCCTGAAAAACTCGTTTATCAACGATTTTCGGAAGAAAAGCAAGCAGCCTGCTAAGGTTGACTACAGCGAAGTTGAAGGATATTATAATCCGGATGAGGTAGAGGGCGACGCCGACACCGGCGCCTCGTCGTCCGACCTGCGGCAACAGTCCTCGCGCGACCTTATCGGGGATGAGGTGGCAAGTGCCTTAAATTCGCTACCTGTTGATTTTCGGACAGTTATCATTCTGTGCGACCTAGAGGGCTTCACCTATGAAGAGATGGCCAAAGTGCTCGATATCCCTATCGGTACCGTGCGCTCGCGCTTGCACAGAGCTCGCAATTTCCTCAAGGACAAGCTCGAAAAATACGCTTCCTCGATGGGCTACGGGAACGATGAGGCGAATGACGCCGTTAATGCCGCCGAACCCGAAGACGAATAAGTTAATTTTTCTTTCACTATTTAACCCAGGCTAAGAACCTGTTCCCGTTTCGCTCATGGAAGCTACCGCTACTACAACCAATACGTCGGCCCCCCTTGCCTCGGCTTCGCCGCTGGCTAGTGCCCCCGACTGCGACCGCGTGAACATTGTACTTGACCAGCTTCTCGAAGGACGGGTCCTGACGGAAGAAGATGAGGATTACCTCATCCATCATGGCGATGACTGCTCGCCTTGCTTTGATGATATCAACAAGCAACGGTTCTTCATTGGCTTTTTGAATCAGAAAGTAGGCCGCCGCCCGGCCCCTTCGGCCCTGCCAAACGCTATCATGGCGCGCTTACACGCCGAAATAGCCTAGCTTTGCAGCCCTATGCAGGGCAAAATCATTGTATTCTCAGCTCCTTCGGGCGCGGGTAAGACGACTATCGTGCACCGGCTCATGGACTTAATCCCTGAGTTGAGCTTTTCCATCTCCGCCTGTACCCGCGACCGCCGGGGCCGCGCCGAGGTCAATGGCAAGGACTACCACTTCATCTCGGTGGCCGATTTTCAAGATAAAATCCGCCACGACGAGTTTGTAGAGTGGGAAGAGGTGTATGAAGGTGCCTTCTACGGCACTCTCAAATCCGAAATCGAGCGTATCTGGGCCAATGGCCAGCACGCCATTCTTGATGTCGACGTGAAGGGTGGCCTCAGCATCAAGGAATTTTACAAGGACCGGGCGCTGGCCATTTTCGTGCGTCCGCCGTCTATCGAGGCCCTAGCGCAGCGCCTCACCGCCCGCGCTACCGACTCTACCTCCAGCATTTCATCGCGAGTGTACAAAGCCACGTTCGAGCTGGCTTTCGAGGATAAGTTCGACGTAACCGTCGTCAACGATAAACTCGACGAAGCCGTGGCTCATGCCGAGAAGCTGGTGCGTGATTTCATCAAGGCCGCGCCTGAGCCCGAGCAGGATGATGCTGGCTAGTCCCGCACCCGCCTCTAGGCGGGTAGGCTTGCTCTTTGGCTCGTTCAATCCCGTGCACGTTGGCCATCTTATTCTAGCCGAGCATTTTGCCACTCGCTCCGACCTAGCCGAAGTATGGCTGGTCGTGTCGCCGCAAAACCCGTTCAAAGCAGCAGCCGACCTACTACCCGAGGCGCAACGCCTGCACTGGGTAGAGTTGGCCGTAGCTGAAAACCCGCGCCTGCGCGCCGAGCCGATAGAGCTCAGCTTGCCACGGCCCAGCTACACCATTGCCACGCTTGACGCACTCCGCGAGCGCCACCCGGCGGTCGAGTTTGTGCTCTTGATAGGCGGCGATAACCTGCCTGGTCTGCCGCGCTGGCAGCACGCCGACCGCCTGCTAGCCGAGTTCGACATCTACGTGTATCCTCGTCCTGGCACGCCGCTGCCCGACTTGGCGCCTTTTCCGCGCGTGCAGGTAGTTCAAGCGCCGCTACTCGATATCTCGGCCACCTACATCCGCGAAAGCCTTCGGCGCGGGTTGTCAGTCCGGTACTTGGTACCGCCCGCGGTCGAACGGGAATTACTAACTGTGTCGCTCAGTGCTAGCGACTCGGCAAGAAAATAAAAAGGCCCGGCGAGTTATCGCTGGGCCTTTTTGGTGTCTAAAATATTGACCTCAGATGGTCATAATCTCCGACTCTTTCTTGGTGAAGAGCTTGTCTACTTCGATGATGTGGGCGTCGGTGTATTTCTGCACCTTGGCTTCCGCATCCTTAATGGCATCTTCGGCAGCGCCGTCTTTTTGCAGCTTGCGCAACGCCTCGTTGGTGTCTTTGCGAATAGCGCGTACACGCACTTTGCCGCTTTCTACCTCATTCTTGGCCTGCTTCACGAGGTCGCGGCGGCGCTCCTCCGTCATAGCCGGAATATTGAGGCGCACACCATCGGCATCCGATACCGGGTTGAGGCCCAGGTCACTATTCTTAATAGCTTTCACTATTTCGCTCACCATATTTTTCTCCCAGGGCTTGATGTGCAGCGAGCGGGGGTCGGGCGCCGAGATATTGGCAATCTGCGATACTGGGGTGGGCGTGCCGTAGTAGTCTACACGCAGGCCATCGAGCATGGCCGGCGAAGCTTTGCCTGCCCGAATACGGCTCATCTCTACGCCAACGTGGGCAACGGCTTTGCCCATCGATTCCTCAGCATCGCTGAGGTAAAATTGAATTTCCTCGTCCACTTTCTGAAAGGTTGAGTTTTAAATATTGAATGTCGGAGTAGTACTGAATGCACGCTGATGCGCAGCCGTATGCCGCAACATTCAGCACCGATAGTACGCTTAAGCTTGCTCGGACTGGGTGCCTAGCTGGGGCTGCAGGCTGCTGTGCTGCGAGGCAGGTAGGGTAGGGCTAGCGGCCGATTGGGCCTTAGCCCCGGGCTCCATCGTCACGAGCGTGCCCAGGTTTTCGCCGGCTATGAGGCGCTCTAGGTTGCCCTCGGTATTCATGTCGAATACAATGATGGGCAGGTTATTTTCCTTGCATAGCGTAAAAGCTGTCATATCCATCACATTTAGGCCCTTGCTGATAACCTCGTCGAAAGTGATTTCGGTGTAGCGGGTGGCGCTAGGGTCCTTCTCGGGGTCGGCAGTGTAAATGCCGTTGACGCGGGTGCCTTTCAGCACTACGTCGGCCTCAATCTCAATGGCGCGCAGCGAAGCAGCCGAGTCGGTAGTAAAATACGGCGAGCCGATACCAGCCCCGAAAATTACCACCCGGCCTTTTTCCAAGTGCCGTACCGCGCGGCGGCGGATGTAAGGCTCGCACACCCGCTGAATGGTAAGCCCCGAAAGCAGACGCGTGCTCACGTCAAGCTTTTCGAGGGCGCTTTGCAAAGCCATTGAGTTGATAACGGTGGCTAGCATACCCATGTAGTCGCCCTGCACGCGGTCTAAGCCAAAATGCTCGGCCTGCACACCCCGGAAGATATTGCCGCCGCCAATCACCACCGCTACTTGCACCCCTGTGGCAGCAACCGCCTTGATTTCGGTGGCATACTGCATTAGGCGGTCGGCATCAATGCCATACTGCTGCTGGCCCATCAGCGCCTCGCCGCTGAGCTTTAGAAGAATTCGTTTGTAAGTCACAAGCAGAAAAAATAGTAAATCGGGTGGGAGGGAAGCGAGCTAGGCGAATTGCACCAGCACTTGCCCCTTGGTTACGTTGGCGCGTAGCTCGACTTTGATGCTAGCCACGGTGCCGTCGGCAGGTGCCTTCAAAATATTTTCCATCTTCATGGCCTCCAGCACCAGCAGTGGGTCACCCTTTTGCACTGCCTGGCCGGGCTGCACCCGCACGTCGATAATCAGGCCCGGCATGGGCGCTTTGAGCTCGTTCACTTTTTGAGCGGTGGCATCGCTCAGCCCTAGCCGGTCGAGCAGCTGGTCGAAGCGGTCTTTAGCCTGCAACTCGATGCGCTGGCCGTTGATTTTTAAAACGAAAACCTTGGTTGCATAGTCGGCGCTCACGAGCTCGGCGTTGTACGACTTGTCTTGGTACAACACGTGATAGCGGCCGCCGCCGAGCGGCGCAATATCCCACAAAAAGGGCTGGCCATTGACCGTAACAGAATCGGCAGTGCGAAAGTCTACCTCCCAGCTATGCGCCGGGCCAGTGCTAATGTGGAGCATAGGAAAGCGAGCCCTACTGGGCGAAATGGGGTTAAAGGTAAGCCAAATCTTAATTTCATGCGGAACTTGCTGGCCTTATCCCGGGTCTGCCTCTCGCAATGAACTATTCGCTTTCTGTTACTTCTATTTTGGTTTTTCTGGCTGGCTTTTCAGCTTTTGGGCAGTCAAACGGCATCCACAATAAGGACACGCGCAAAAAAGCGCCTGAGGCGACGGCTTCCGCGCCAGTTGTTTCAAGCGGTATCACGGTGCCCTCCTGGCTGCCGGCGGCAGCTCCTTACCAGCCTAGCGCCACGCAGCTCACCGACGTTACCGACACCAAGCTCGATGTGCGATTCGACTATGCGCACCAATACGTACTTGGCACGGCAGTGCTCACGCTGCATTCGCACTTCTACCCGCAGTCGGTGGCCGTGCTTGACGCCAAGGGATTCACTATTAAGTCGGTGCAGCTGCTAGGGGGCAAGACGCTTACCTACAAGTATGATGGCCGCCAGCTTGCCGTTAATCTCGACCATGCCTATGCCCGCGAGCAGCCCTACCAGCTGCGCATCAGCTACGTAGCCAAGCCCAACGAACTGCCTGCTGGTGGCAGCGAAGCCATTACCTCGGCTAAGGGGCTTTATTTTATCAACCCCCTTGGCAAGGAGCCTAACAAGCCCCGCCAAATCTGGACCCAGGGCGAGACGCAAAGCAGCTCGTGTTGGTTTCCGACTATCGACCATCCCAATCAGCGCATGACGCAGGAAATCACGCTGACGGTAGAAGACCAGTTCAAAACGCTTTCTAATGGCTTGCTTGTAAACTCAAAGAAGAATGCTGACGGCAGCCGCACCGATACGTGGCGGCAGAGCCTAGCTGCCGCGCCTTACCTCACCATGCTCGCTGTAGGCGACTTTGCAGTTGTACCAGATACTTGGCACGGCAAAGCCGTCGATTATTACGTCGAGCCTAAGTATAAAGGCACTGCTAAAGCTGTATTTGGCCGCACGCCCGAGATGATGGAGTTTTTCTCCAAGAAGCTCGGGATTGAGTTTCCCTGGGAGAAGTACGCCCAGATAGCGGTGCGCGACTACGTAAGCGGCGCGATGGAAAACACTACCGCTACGGTGCATGGCGCTGCCATTCAGGTCACTAGCCGCGAACTGCTCGATAACACGTACGAAACTTCGGAGTCAGTTATTGCCCACGAGCTGTTTCACCACTGGTTTGGCGACTATGTAACCTGCGAAAGCTGGAGCAACCTGCCGCTCAATGAAAGCTTCGCCAACTACTCGCAGTACCTCTGGGCCGAGCACAAGTACGGCGCCGATGCAGCTGCCCTAGTGCAGCAGCAAGACCTGGCGCACTATATAGAAGAGGCAGAATCAAAGCGCGAGCCGCTTATTCGCTACCATTATGTCAATCGCGAGGACATGTTCGACCGGCACTCCTATGAGAAAGGTGGGCGGGTGCTTCATATGCTGCGCAAATACATCGGCGACGATGCATTCTTCACCGCCCTGAATCGCTACCTCGCCCGCAATAAGTTCAGTTCGGTTGAAATCAGTAAGCTGCGCACGGCCTTCGAGGAAACAACCGGAGAGGATTTGCAGTGGTTCTTCGACCAATGGTTTATGCAGCGGGGCCATCCAGAGCTGAAGATATCCCATGCGTATGCCAACGGTCAAGTGCGGCTACACGTGCAGCAAACCCAGGATACGGTGTTTCAGCCAGTGTTCCGCTTGCCCGTCACGGTTACTGTTTGGCAAAAGGAAAAGCCTACCGAGCACCGCATTACCATTACGAAAGCCGACCAGACCTTTTCGTTCTCTGCCAACGACAAACCAACGATGGTGAAGTTCGATAGCGAAAGCCAGCTGCTAGCCCAACTCGACGAAGAGCGCAGTATGGAAGAGCTAGTTTTCCAATTCTATCACGCCCAGAACTACCTGCAGAAGTACGAGGCAATGGAGTTGCTGCAAAATAAAACCTCCGACTTCGCCGTGAGTGGCTTGATGCGTAATGCCCTGTCGGATAATTTCTTCGCTGTGCGCCGTGCCGCGCTCGACCATCTGCGTGGCTACCGGGGGCCTAGCGCCAACGCCGTGCGCAATGAAATCCAGCGTTTAGCTACTACCGACCCTAGCAGTGCCGTGCGGGCTCAGGCCCTGATAACGCTAGCTTCATTCCCCAACGAAAACTACGCGGCTACCTATCAGGCTGCATTGCGCGACAGCTCGTATCTGGTAGAAAGTGCAGCCATTGATGCCTTGGCCAAAATACCTACCGTCAACGCCCGCACCCAGCTGGCCGCGCTGGAAAACACCCCTAACTCGGGGTTGCTTGTAGCCATCGCTAACTACTATGCCCAGCGTGGCGGCATGGAGCAATATGGCTGGTTCCTGCGGCGCCTACCCGACCTCACCGACGTTGACCTCTATACCTACCTCCAGGCACTTGGCACGTTCATGGTACAAATGCCCGTCATCGAGCGCGAAAAAGGCGTGCATACGCTTGAAGTCTTGGCGCGCACTCACCCGCAGTACGTCGTGCGGCTAGGGGCCTATCGGGGCCTAATGGCTCTGGTACCTAGCCAGCCCGACCTAAAAAGTGTACTGATGGATATAAAAACCAAAGAAACGGATGAGCGCCTCAAAGCCTATTATAACCTTATGTAAATCAATTAAAAGGCTTTTTATAGAAGCAGGCGTACGTGGCGTAATGCTCTAGGTCAACAAAAAAGAAGAGCTGACGGCACCACTTTTTTCTTTGCTACCTCTTGCATCTTCCCAAAAAACCTGTACTTTTGCGTCTCAATTCCAGCAAACGGCCGGAAGTGACCATAAATGGGGGTATCGCATAGCGGCAATTGCGGGTGACTGTAACTCACCTCCTTCGGGTTCATAGGTTCGAGTCCTGTTACCCCCACATTTATTTTTGAGGCCATCTGCGGGAGTAGCTCAGTTGGTAGAGCGGCAGCCTTCCAAGCTGCAGGTCGCGGGTTCGAACCTCGTCTCCCGCTCAGAGATTTTAGAATAAGCCGTTTTAGCTCAGTGGTAGAGCACTTCCTTGGTAAGGAAGAGGTCATGGGTTCAAATCCCATAAATGGCTCAGCAAATACGGAACTACCTATCTTTGCGATGGGTTAGAGCCGGGTCAGCAAAGCAAAAGCGATACGCAGCACTCAAGCCTGAATTGGCCCAAGCTGGGTTTCGCTTTTCTTGTAATAGGCCTATTCTAGTTGCTTTCAAGTTTTTAATTCCCTCTTTTTTCTCAACTCTTTACAATGGCTAAAGAAAATTTCGACCGGTCGAAGCCGCACGTAAACATCGGCACCATCGGTCACGTTGACCACGGCAAGACGACCCTGACCGCAGCTATCACCACGGTGCTGGCTAACCAGGGTCTGGCTGAAAAGCGCGACTTCTCCTCGATTGACAATGCGCCCGAGGAAAAAGAGCGTGGTATCACCATCAACACCGCCCACGTAGAATACGCTACCGCCAACCGTCACTATGCTCACGTTGACTGCCCCGGTCACGCTGACTATGTGAAGAACATGGTAACGGGTGCTGCTCAGATGGACGGCGCTATCCTCGTAGTAGCTGCTACCGACGGCCCGATGCCCCAGACCCGTGAGCACATCCTGCTCGCTCGTCAGGTAGGTGTTCCCCAGCTGGTTGTGTTCATGAACAAAGTGGACATGGTGGATGACCCCGAGCTGCTCGAGCTCGTGGAAATGGAAATCCGCGAACTCCTCTCGTTCTACAACTTCGATGGCGACAACATTCCGGTTATCCAGGGCTCGGCTCTGGGCGGCCTGAACGGCGATGCCAACTGGGTTCCCAAAATCAACGAGCTGATGGACGCGGTTGACTCGTTCATTCCGATTCCCGCTCGTCTGACCGACCTGCCCTTCCTGATGCCGGTAGAAGACGTGTTCTCGATTACTGGCCGTGGCACTGTTGCTACCGGTCGTATCGAGCGCGGTATCATCAACTCGGGTGAGCAAGTTGACATCCTCGGCATGGGTGCCGAAGGCCTGAAGTCGACGGTAACGGGTGTGGAAATGTTCCGCAAAATCTTGGACCGTGGCGAGGCTGGTGACAACGTAGGTCTGCTGCTCCG
Organism: Hymenobacter sp. BT559; assembly: GCF_017571525.1. Taxonomy (GTDB): domain Bacteria; phylum Bacteroidota; class Bacteroidia; order Cytophagales; family Hymenobacteraceae; genus Hymenobacter; species Hymenobacter ginsengisoli. The sequence continues at coordinate 20,178 of NZ_JAGETY010000005.1, forward strand.
TGGTATTGAAAAAGAAGCCATCCGTCGTGGCATGGTTATCTGCAAGCCCGGTTCGGTTAAGCCCCACCAGAAGTTCAAAGCTGAGGTGTACGTGCTCTCGAAAGAGGAAGGCGGCCGCCACACTCCGTTCTTCAACAACTACCGTCCGCAGTTCTACCTGCGTACCACCGACGTTACTGGCATCATCACCCTCCCCGAGGGCGTTGAAATGGTAATGCCCGGCGACAACATCACCATCACGGTTGAGCTCATCAACAAGGTGGCAATGGAGAAAGGCCTCCGTTTCGCTATCCGTGAGGGTGGCCGTACGGTAGGTGCCGGTCAGGTAACCGAAATCCTCGACTAATTTTAGCCTACGGGCTAAAAATTAAGACAATCCGCCTCCGATTTTTCGGGGGCGGATTTGTTTTGTTTAAAATGTTTTGTACCTTTGCACTCCCATTGGCAAATAGTGCTAGCGGGTTTGTTATCTACGAGTGTAGTTCAAGGGTAGAATAGAGGTCTCCAAAACCTTTGATGGGAGTTCGAATCTCTCCACTCGTGCCACCCGGGGCCGCCACTGGCGGCTCTTTTTACGCCCTCACCGGCTTGATTGCGACATGGCTAAGCTGAACAACTATTTCCGCGATACCATCGAGGAAATGCGTTACAACGTAACGTGGCCCTCGACCACCGAGCTGCAAAAAAGCGCTGGGCTGGTGCTACTCGGTTCTCTTATATTCGCCGCCGTAGTAGGCCTGATGGATGTGAGCTTCAACTCCGTCCTTAATGCTTTCTACCAATCTTTCGCCCGCTAGGTCTTATACACAATGGGTGAATTGAAATGGTACGTGGTACGCTCCGTAAGCGGCCAGGAGAAGAAAGCCAAGACGTATATGGAAACCGAGATTGGTCGGCACAATCTGCAGGAGCTTCTTCCGCAGGTGTTGATTCCGATTGAGAAGGTTTTCGAGATGCGCAACGGCAAGAAGCGCGTTCGTGAGCGTAACCTATATCCGGGCTACATCATCATCCACTCGGATTTGACTCACGGCGAGGTGCAGAATATCATCACTTCGACGCCAGGTGTCATTGGTTTCTTGGGCGATAAAGAAACCAAAACTGCTAATGCCAAGCCAGTACCCCTTTCACTAAATGAGGTGAATCGCTTGCTAGGGGTAGTTGATGAGGCTGAAGAGAAATCGGCCGAAATTGAAACTCCTTTCACAGTGGGCGAATTGGTAAAGGTTATCGATGGGCCATTCAATGGCTTTAGCGGCAATGTCAACGAAGTATTCGAAGAGCGCAAGAAGCTTAACGTTATCGTAAAGATTTTCGGCCGTGCTCAACCAGTAGAGTTGAGTTACACGCAGGTAGAAAAAGAATAGGTACTTACTATACGTCGCCTGATATCCACTCCGGTCAGGCGGGGCTTCCACCAGGAGTTTACTTTAAACTGAGGCTAGCGCGAGTTACGTCACGACAGCCACAGCTTTACAAACCAAATGGCCAAAGAAATTAGAGGTTACCTGAAACTTCAGGTAAAGGGAGGTGCCGCAAACCCCGCGCCGCCGATTGGACCTGCGCTTGGTAGTAAAGGCTTGAATATCATGGAGTTTTGCAAGCAGTTCAATGCTCGCACCCAGGATAAAGCCGGCCAAATCTGCCCCGTCCTAATTACGATGTACACCGATAAGTCTTTTGACTTTGTCATTAAGACTCCTCCGGTACCGGTTCTCCTTATGGATGCCGCCAAGTTGCAGAACGGTTCGAAAGAGCCTAACCGTAACAAAGTTGGCTCGGTAACTTGGGACCAGGTTCGTACTATCGCCGAAACCAAAATGCCCGACCTGAACGCTTTCAAAGTGGAGTCGGCCATGAAGCAAGTAGCCGGTACGGCTCGCAGCATGGGTATCACCGTGAAGGGCGACTCGCCTTTTGCTGAATAACTAACCGGAGGACATACACAATGGCAGCAATCAGCAAAAAGCGCAAGGAAGCCCTTGCCAAGCATGACCTGACGCAGGTACGCAGCCTGCTCGAAGCCGCGCAAGTGGTGAAGGACATCACGTTTACCAAGTTCGACGCCTCGGTTGATATCGACGTTCGCTTAGGCGTGGACCCCCGCAAAGCCGACCAGATGGTACGCGGCGTAGCCACCCTGCCCCACGGCACTGGCAAAACCGTTCGCGTGCTAGCCCTCGTGCCCGCCGACAAAGAAGCCGAAGCTACCGCAGCTGGTGCTGACTTCGTTGGTTTGGACGACTATATCGCCAAAATCGAGAAAGGCTGGACCGATATCGACGTGATTATCACCATGCCTTCGGTAATGGCGAAAGTTGGTCGCCTCGGTCGCGTACTTGGTCCCCGTGGCCTGATGCCGAACCCGAAGTCGGGCACAGTAACGACCGATGTAGCTAAGGCAGTACAGGAAGTGAAAGCTGGTAAAATCGACTTCAAAGTTGACAAAACCGGCATCATTCACTGTTCGGTAGGTAAAGTTTCTTTTGACCCGACCAAGCTGGCTGAGAACGCGCTGGAAGTAATCCAGACGCTCGGTCGCCTGAAGCCGTCTTCGTCGAAAGGGACATACATCCGCAGCATCACGCTCAGCAGCACCATGTCGCCCGGCGTTCCGGTTGACAGCACGGTTTCTTCCGCACAATAATTAAACCAACCAGCCATGAATCGGGAAGAAAAACAAGCCCTCGTGGATGAGTTGAGCGAGAAGTTTCAGTCGCACAACGCATTCTATATCGCCGATGCCTCAGGCATGTCGGTAGCGAAAATCAATGACTTCCGTCGCCTCTGCTTCAACCGCGGGATGGAATTCAAGGTGTATAAAAACTCGTTCATCCGCAAAGCCCTCGATACCCTCGGCGGCGACACCAGCGAGATGGACGCGGCGCTGAAAGGCCAGTCGGGTGTACTGTTCTCGAAAGAGAGTGGCAACGCGCCGGCCAAGCTGCTGAAGGACTTCTATAAGGCCCAGGCTTACCCCCGCGGCGTAGAGCCTAAGCCCGCGCTGAAGGGTGCCTTCATCGACGCTAGCATCTTCATCGGTGCTAACCAGCTCGAAGGCCTCACCACCATCAAAGGCAAGCAGGAACTGCTCGGTGAACTCATCGGCCTGCTGCAATCGCCCGCCAAAAACGTTATCTCTGCTCTGTCGAGCGGCGGCAACAAGCTGGCTGGTATCCTCAAAACGCTTTCCGAAAAAGAAGAAGCTGCTGGCTAACCGCTGCTCACCTTTTTCAACTTTCAACTTTCAATTTACAACCCCCTAATACCTACCGAAATGGCCGATTTGAAAGCCTTCGCTGAGCAGCTTGTTAGCCTCACCGTTAAAGAAGTAAACGAACTCGCAGGCATCCTGAAGGATGAGTATGGCATTGAGCCGGCTGCTGCTGCTCCCGTAATGGTAGCTGGTGGCGGTGGCGCTGCTGCTGCTGAGGCTCCTGAAGAGAAGACCTCGTTCGACGTAATCCTGAAAGCTGCTGGTGGCCAGAAGCTGGCAGTAGTTAAGCTGGTGAAAGACCTGACTGGCCTGGGCCTGAAAGAGGCTAAGGAACTGGTTGACGGTGCTCCCAAGCCCCTGAAAGAAGGCGTAACCAAAGATGAGGCCGAAGGCCTGAAGAAGCAGCTCGAAGAAGCTGGCGCCGAAGTAGAAGTTAAGTAGGTTCGCCTACGGGCTTGCTCCCGCAACGGATTAGGCCTGGCACTTAGCCAGGTCTTTTCCTGTTTCTAGGAGAATAAGTTACCTTTTGCAACTCAAAGCTTTTGCTTTCGGTTGTCTTACGCTAGCAGTTTTCTTCTTCTATCATTCCGCATGGAGTGAAGCAAAATACGAGGACCTTATCACGTTAACAGTCGCAAGAGTTTCGGACTCATTTGACAATCAACGTGGTAAGGTCCTTTGCTGCGCTCAATGCGCCTAGGTTTGTCTGAAGGCTCTCGCTGTAGGTGCAGATGTGAGAGCAAACTTCCGAATCAAGGTTGATACTAGAGTTAACTCGCGTAACTACAATAGCTTACGTGTACATTTTTAAAATCTTTCCAATTGGCTACACCGCAAGCAACTGAGGCCGCCGAAGTCAAACACCTGACTGGGGCCAGTGAGCGAATCAATTTCGCCAAGATTAAGAAAGTTATCGAGTACCCGGACTTCCTGGACGTGCAAGTGCAGTCGTTCCAGGAGTTCTTCCAGCTCGAAACGGCCGCCGCTAGCCGTACTAATGAGGGTTTGTTCAAGGTGTTTGCCGAGAACTTCCCGATTTCGGACTCGCGCGAAAACTTCGTGCTGAACTTTATCGATTACCACGTCGACCCACCCAAGTATACGGTGGATGAGTGCATCGACCGTGGCTTGACGTACGCAGTGCCGCTGAAAGCGAAGCTTCAGCTCATTTGCAACGACAAGGATAACGAGGACTTCCAAACTATTGAGCAGGAAGTTTTCTTGGGCAACATTCCGTACATGACGGAAAAGGGCTCTTTCGTTATCAACGGTGCCGAGCGCGTTATCGTATCGCAGCTGCACCGCTCACCGGGCGTATTCTTTGCCCAGAGCAAGCACACCAACGGTACGAAGCTGTATTCGGCCCGTATTATCCCGTTCAAAGGCTCGTGGATTGAATTCGCCACGGACGTGAACAACGTGATGTATGCGTACATCGACCGCAAGAAGAAATTCCCGGTTACGACGCTGTTGCGTGCTATCGGCTACGGTACGGACAAAGACATTCTGGACTTGTTTGGCCTGAGCGAAGAAGTAAAAGCTGATAAGAAGAGCCTTAAAAAGGCCGTTGGCCGCAAACTAGCCGCCCGTGTGCTTCGCACCTGGACGGAAGACTTCGTGGATGAGGATACCGGCGAGGTAGTTTCTATCGACCGGAACGAAGTGCTCTTGGAGCGCGACTCGACTATCAACGAGGAAGACATCGACACTATCGTGGAGGCCGGCGCCAAGTCGGTAATTCTGCACAAGGAGAACGTAAACATTGCAGACTTTGCAATCATTTACAACACCTTGCAGAAAGACAACTCCAACTCGGAGAAAGAAGCTGTTGAGCAGATTTATCGTCAGCTCCGCAACACGGAAGCTCCCGACGAAGAAACTGCCCGCGACATCATCCAGAAGCTGTTCTTCTCGGATAAGCGCTACGACCTCGGTGAGGTTGGGCGCTACCGGATTAACAAGAAGCTTCAGATTGGCATGGACCAGCAGTCACGCGTACTGACCAATGAGGACATCGTTCTCATCGTGAAGTACCTGATTGGCTTGATTAACTCGAAGGCCATTGTCGATGACATTGACCACTTGAGCAACCGTCGTGTGCGCACGGTAGGGGAGCAACTCTACGCCCAGTTCGGTGTGGGCCTAGCCCGTATGGCGCGAACCATCAAGGAGCGCATGAACGTGCGCGACAACGAGGACTTCAAGCCGGTTGACCTGATTAACGCCCGCACGCTTTCGAGCGTGATTAACTCGTTCTTTGGTACCAACCAGCTGTCGCAGTTCATGGACCAAACTAACCCCCTAGCCGAGGTGACGCACAAGCGCCGCGTATCGGCGCTAGGGCCGGGAGGTCTGTCGCGTGAGCGCGCTGGCTTTGAGGTACGTGACGTACACTACACGCACTACGGTCGTCTTTGCACTATCGAAACGCCGGAAGGCCCGAACATCGGTCTGATTTCGTCGCTTTGCGTGCACGCTCGTGTGAACTCAATGGGCTTCATCGAGACGCCCTACCGCACGGTAGAAAGCGGCACGGTAGACATGACCGAGAATGTGAAGTTCCTGACTGCTGAAGAAGAAGACACGCACCACATTGCCCAGGCCAACTCGTTGCTCAACAACGAAGGCAAGCTGACGCAGGAATTGGTGAAAGGCCGCTTTGAAGGTGACTTCCCGGTTGTTGGTCCGGAAGAGTATTCCTATATGGACGTTGCTCCGAACCAGATTGTATCGGTAGCTGCTTCGCTGATTCCATTTTTGGAGCATGATGACGCCAACCGTGCGCTCATGGGCTCGAACATGCAGCGCCAGGCAGTACCCTTGCTGCGCCCACAGGCTCCGATTGTGGGCACGGGTCTGGAAGGCCGTACGGCTATCGACTCGCGTGCACTCATCATTGCGGAAGGCGAAGGGGTAGTTGACTCGGTAGACGCTAACCGCATCATCATCAAGTACGACTTGTCGGAAGATGACCTATCGGTAAGCTTCGATGCTGAGCGCAAGTCATACAGCCTTATCAAGTTCCGTCGTACCAACCAAGATACCTGCCTCAACCTCACGCCGCTGGTGAAAAACGGTGAGCGTGTTACTAAAGGCCAGGTGCTTTGCGAAGGCTATGGCACTAACCGTGGTGAGCTGGCCTTGGGTCGTAACATGCAGGTGGCGTTCATGCCGTGGCAGGGTTACAACTTCGAGGATGCTATCGTTATCTCGGAGCGTGTAGTGCGCGACGATATCTTCACCTCAATTCACATTGAGGAGTTTGAGCTGGAAGTACGCGAGACTAAGCGTGGCGAAGAAGAGCTGACGTCGGAAATTCCGAACGTGAGCGAAGAAGCTGTGCGTAACCTCGACGACAACGGCATCATCCGCCTTGGCGCTGAGGTTCGCGAAGGCGACATTCTCATCGGTAAGATTACGCCTAAGGGCGAAACTGACCCGACTCCGGAAGAGAAACTGCTCCGCGCCATCTTCGGCGACAAAGCTGGCGACGTGAAGGATGCCTCGCTTAAGGCACCGCCCTCACTCAACGGTGTGGTTATTGGCACCAAGCTGTTCTCGCGTCCTAAAAAGGACAAGAACCTGCGTGCCAAGTCGAAGAAAGAAGTTGAAGACCTAAAGGAAGGCTACGCCCGCGAACTCCGTGGCGTGAAGGCTATCATGATTGATAAGCTAGTAGCTCTGCTGGAAGGCAAGACTTCGCAAGGCATCAAGCACCGCTTTGGTGACGAGGTGCTTGCTAAGGGCGTGAAGTTCAACCGGAAGAACATCAGCGAAGCGCTGTTCCCCGATAAGAACGCCTACCGTGACGAAAGCAACTACGCTGTTCCGGAAGAAGTAAACCTCTTCAAGGACTTGCAGCTGGACCACTGGACGGCCGACAACCGCGTGAACGAGATGCTACAACAGCTCATCAAAAACTACGCGAAGCGTCGCAATACCATCACCGCTCGCTTCAAGCGCGACCGCTTCACGCTGGAGGTTGGTGACGAGCTGCCCGCCGGCATTGTGCAGCTAGCCAAGGTATACATCGCCAAGAAGCGCAAGCTGAAGGTGGGTGATAAAATGGCTGGTCGTCACGGTAACAAAGGGGTAGTAGCCCGCATCGTACGCGATGAGGATATGCCCTTCCTGCCCGATGGCACGCCGATGGATATCGTGCTTAACCCGCTCGGTGTACCTAGCCGTATGAACATCGGCCAGATTTACGAAACCGTACTCGGTTGGGCTGGTCTGAAACTGGGTCGTACGTACGCTACGCCGATTTTTGACGGTGCTACCGAAGCTGAGGTTGCCAAGGAACTGACGGAAGCAGGCCTGCCCGACTGGGGCCGGGCGTATTTGCACGACGGCCTGACAGGCGATCGCTTCGACCAGCCGGTGACCGTGGGCGTGATTTACATGCTCAAGCTGGGTCACTTGGTTGACGACAAAATGCACGCTCGCTCTATCGGGCCATACTCGCTCATTACGCAGCAGCCGCTGGGTGGTAAAGCGCAGTTTGGTGGCCAGCGCTTTGGCGAGATGGAAGTGTGGGCATTGGAGGCCTTCGGTGCTTCCAACGTGCTGCAGGAAATCTTGACGGTGAAGTCGGACGACGTGGTAGGCCGTGCCAAAGCATACGAAGCCATTGTAAAAGGCGACGTACTGCCCAAGCCGAATATCCCCGAGTCGTTCAACGTGCTTATCCACGAACTGCGTGGCCTAGCCCTGGAGATTTCGCTCGACTAAGCAACATGCCGGGGTTGGCTGCACCTGTAGCTGACCCCGGTAAAGGCTTGCTAGGGCACCTTTTTAATAGTAAAAGTTAAAAAGCAACTGATACGAAACAGCTATCCCGAGACAGGTCAGGGTAGTAAAAGGAATCGGACGCTTAGAATATAGAGTGAGTACTAAGGCCTGACGGAAATCTACTGCGCGGCGTACCTGTCCGACCCGCAGAGCACTTTTCGTAGCGTCGAACTGTTAGAACAGACTCTAACAGCTAAAAGCCAAACAGCTAACAGCTAATAAATCAACCTAATGGCTTTCGCAAAAAACAAGAAGTTAGTACAGGACTTCTCGAAAGTTACCATCTCGCTAGCCTCGCCCGAAGCAATTCTGGAGCGTAGCACCGGCGAAGTGGTAAAACCCGAAACGATTAACTACCGCACGTACAAGCCCGAGATGGGTGGCTTGTTCTGCGAGCGGATTTTCGGGCCGGTGAAGGACTGGGAGTGCCATTGCGGCAAATACAAGCGCATCCGCTACAAGGGCATCATCTGCGACCGTTGCGGCGTGGAGGTGACTGAGAAGAAGGTGCGTCGTGAGCGCATGGGCCACATCGAGCTGGTGGTGCCCGTAGCCCACATCTGGTACTTCAAGAGCCTGCCGAACAAAATCGGCTACCTGTTAGGCCTGCCTACCAAGAAGCTCGACCAGATTATCTACTACGAGCGCTATGTAGTAGTGCAGCCCGGCGTGCAAGCCGAAGAAGGTGTGCAGCAGCTCGACTTCCTCACGGAGGATGAGTACCTGGACATCATCGATAAGCTACCCCGCGAGAACCAGATGCTGCCCAACGAGGACCCGCAGAAGTTCATCGCCAAGATGGGTGCCGACGCGCTGCAAATGCTGCTCGAACGCATCAACCTCGACGAGCTGAGCTACTCGCTTCGCGATTCGGCTGCGCACGAGACTTCGCAGCAGCGTAAGGCTGAGGCCCTGAAGCGTCTGCGTGTAGTAGAAGCTTTCCGTGACGCCGCTACCCGCGTGGAAAACAAGCCCGAGTGGATGGTAATCCGCATGGTGCCGGTTATTCCGCCGGAGCTGCGCCCACTCGTTCCGCTGGATGGTGGCCGTTTTGCTACCTCCGACTTGAACGACCTGTACCGTCGCGTTATTATCCGCAACAACCGCCTCAAGCGCCTGATTGAAATTAAGGCTCCCGAGGTGATTCTGCGTAACGAGAAGCGCATGCTGCAAGAGGCTGTCGACTCGCTCTTCGATAACTCGCGTAAGGTGAACGCCGTGCGCGCCGAAGGCAACCGCGCGCTGAAGTCGCTGTCCGATATGCTGAAAGGCAAGCAGGGCCGCTTCCGTCAGAACCTGCTCGGTAAGCGTGTTGACTACTCGGGTCGTTCGGTAATCGTCGTTGGTCCTGAGCTGAAACTGCACGAGTGTGGTCTGCCCAAGAACATGGCGGCCGAGCTGTTCAAGCCGTTCATCATCCGTAAGCTCATCGAGCGCGGTATCGTGAAGACGGTGAAGTCGGCTAAGAAAATCGTGGACCGCAAGGACGCCGTAGTATGGGACATCCTGGAGAATGTACTGAAGGGCCACCCCGTGCTCCTCAACCGTGCTCCTACGCTGCACCGTCTGGGTATCCAGGCATTCCAGCCGCGCCTCATCGAGGGCAAGGCTATCCAGCTGCACCCACTCGTTTGTACGGCCTTCAACGCTGACTTTGACGGTGACCAGATGGCTGTGCACGTGCCGCTAGGCCCTGCTGCTATCCTGGAAGCCTCGATGCTCATGCTGGCGTCGCACAATATCCTGAACCCTGCCAACGGCGCGCCCATCGCGGTACCGTCGCAGGACATGGTTCTGGGTCTGTACTACGTAACGAAGGGCAAGCGCTCGACGGAAGATGAGAAGATTCAGGGCGAAGGCCGTATCTTCTACTCAGACGAAGAAGTAGTTATCGCCCTGAACGAAGGCCAGCTGTCGAAGCATGCATACATCAAGGTGAAAACTATGGTGCGTGATGCCAACGATGACCTGGTGCCGAAAATCATTGAAACTGTAGCCGGCCGCGTGCTCTTCAACCAGCTCGTGCCCAAGGAAGTAGGTTTCGTAGATGAACTGCTGACTAAGAAAAAGCTGCAGCAAATCATCTCGATGGTGTTCAAGCGCACGGGCATGGCCCGTACCGCTCAGTTCCTGGACGACATCAAGACGCTAGGTTTCCAGTCGGCTTATAAAGGCGGCTTGAGCATGGGTCTGGGTGATATCCAGATTCCGAAGGAGAAAGACATTCTCATCAAGCAGGCGCAAGCCGATGTAGCTGCCGTAACGCAGAACTACCAGATGGGTCTGATTACGAACAACGAACGTTACAACCAGGTAATCGACGTTTGGACGCGCATCAACTCGCAGATTACGGAGACGCTGATGGGTCGCCTCGAGAAGGAGAACCAAGGCTTCAACTCTATCTACATGATGATGCACTCGGGCGCCCGTGGTTCGCGCGAGCAGATTCGTCAGCTCGGCGGTATGCGTGGTCTGATGGCCAAGCCCCAGAAGTCGCTCCAAGGTTCGGTAGGTGAGATTATCGAGAACCCGATTCTGTCGAACTTCAAAGAAGGCCTCGACGTGATCGAGTACTTTATCTCGACGCACGGTGCTCGTAAGGGCCTAGCCGACACGGCTATGAAGACGGCTGACGCCGGCTACCTGACCCGTCGTCTGGTTGACGTATCGCAGGACGTTATCGTAAACGAGCCGGATTGCGGCACGCTGCGCGGTACCGAAACCTTCGCGTTGAAAGACAACGAGGACATCGTGGAGCCGCTGTCTGAGCGTATCCTCGGCCGTACGGCTGTGCACGATATCATCGACCCGCTGACCGACGAGCTGATTCTGGCCGCTGGTGAGCAAATCACGGAGGAAACCACCCGCCGCATCGACGCTACGGCTATCGAGTCGGTTGAAATCCGCTCGGTACTGACTTGCGAAAGCAAGCGCGGTATCTGTGCTAAGTGCTACGGCCGTAACCTGGCCACTGGCCGCATGGTGCAGAAGGGCGAAGCAGTAGGTGTTATCGCCGCACAGTCGATTGGTGAGCCTGGCACGCAGCTGACGCTCCGTACCTTCCACGTAGGTGGTACGGCTTCGAACATTGCTGTAGAAGCTAACATCCGCGCCAAGTTCAGCGGTGTGATTGAGTTTGAAGATATCCGTACCGTAGCTGGGGTCAACGCCGAAGGCGGGGCTACCAACGTGGTAATGGGTCGCTCGGGCGAAATCCGCATCGTGGAAAAAGGCACTGGTAAAGTGTTCATTTCGAATCACGTTCCCTACGGTTCGTTTATCCTCGTGAAGGAAGGCGATACGGTAGAGAAAGGCCAGGAGCTCGTTAACTGGGACCCCTACAACGCCGTTATTTTGGCCGAGTTTGATGGTACCGTACAGTACGATGCCCTGACCGAAGGCATTACGTATCGTGAAGAGACCGACGAACAGACGGGCTTCCGCGAGAAAGTAATCGTTGAATCGAAGGACAAAGCGCAAAACCCGTCGGTAATCCTACTTCCGGCAAAAGGCGCTGACGCCGATGCTAATAAGTCGTACAGCATGCCGGTAGGAGCTCACTTGAATGTCGAGAACGGCACGAAGGTGAAAGCCGGCCACATCCTGGCGAAGATTCCGCGTGCCGTGGGCAAGACCCGCGACATTACGGGTGGTCTGCCCCGCGTAGTTGAACTGTTTGAAGCTCGTAACCCGTCGAACCCGGCCGTTGTATCGGAAATCGATGGTGTTGTGACCTACGGTTCGGTGAAGCGTGGTAACCGCGAAATCTTCGTAGAGTCGAAAGACGGCGTGAAGCGGAAGTACATGGTGCCGCTGTCGAAGTTTATCCTCGTGCAGGACAACGACTTCGTACGGGCCGGTGCGCCGCTCTCCGATGGTGCTATCACTCCGAACGACATCCTGAACATTCAGGGTCCGGGCGCAGTGCAGGAATACCTCGTGAACGAGATTCAGGAAGTATACCGCTTGCAGGGTGTGAAAATCAACGACAAGCACATTGAAGTTATCGTCCGCCAGATGATGCAGAAAGTGCTCGTAATGGACGCCGGCGACACCAGCTTCCTCGAGAACCAACTCGTTGATAAGGTATCGCTGATGGAAGAGAACGACATCGTAATCGACATGAAAGTCGTGACCGATTCCGGCGACTCGACCGAGCTGCGTCCGGGTCAGATTATCTCTTCCCGCAAGCTGCGCGACGAAAACTCGTCGCTCCGCCGCCGCGACCTTAAGCTCGCCGAAGTGCGCGACGCCCAGCCGGCCGTATCGCGGCCCACGCTGCAAGGCATCACGCAGGCTTCGCTCGGCACGGCTTCGTTTATCTCGGCTGCTTCCTTCCAGGAAACGACCAAGGTGCTCAGCGAGGCTGCTATCCGTGGCAAAGCCGACGAACTGCTTGGCCTGAAGGAGAACGTGATTGTCGGCCACCTCATCCCGGCTGGTACTGGCTTGCGCGAGTACCAGGGCATCGAGGTATCTTCGAAAGAAGAGCAGGCTACCAAGCTCGCTACCCAGGCTGCCGAGCAAACAGCGACGCCCACCAAGCGTCCTTCGCGCGCCAAGCGTGAGACGACGGTGCAGGAATAACGATTGACGTAGGTTTGTAAAAGAAACCCCCGGTTGGCGCAGGCTAGCCGGGGGTTTTTGCGTTGAATGTGCCTGGGTAGGCGTGCCCAATACCAATTATTGGGGCTGGCAGGGCTAATATTGACTGTTGGTGGATGCGGCCCTTGTAGCACACAGCTTGTCAGGCAGCACTGCATTCCATCAGCGTAATTAAGTTGAAAAAGCGAACTCTTATCCACGACATTGCCAAGCACTTAGAGGTATCTATTGCGACTGTTTCCCTGGTGCTGAATGGCAAGGCCAAGGAACACCGCATCAGCGACGCCCTGGCCACGCGCGTGCTGAAGTACGTGGAAGAAGTAGGTTACAAGCCCAACCAGCTAGCGAAAAGCCTGCGCACGGGTAAAACGCACGTTATCGGCTTATTGGTTGAGGATATAGCTAACCCGTTTTTTGCTACGGTGGCCGGGCTCATTGAGCGGCACGCGCTGGCGCGGGGCTACCACATTCTGTATTGCAGCACCGAAAACGACACCGCCAAGGCTAAGGACCTGATTGCCATGCTGCAAGACCGGCATATTGATGGCTATATCATTGCGCCGCCGGCCGGAGTGGAAAAGGAAATAGAGGCATTACTGAGAAATGGTATTCCGACCGTGCTTTTTGACCGCTACCTGCCTAGCGTACCCACCGATTATATTGTGGTAGACGGCGAAGCCGGTGCCTACGAGGCCGCCTGCCATTTGCTCGACCAGGGCCTGAAGCACGTGGCATTTCTCACCACCGAGTCGGACCAGACGCAGATGGCCGCCCGCCTCGGGGGCTACGCGCGCGCCATGCAGGCGCATGGGCAGCCACTCACGGTGCAGCGCATTCCGCTAGCCTTCGAGGGCGACAAAGAGCATAGCGTGGTGGCCATCGGCCAGTTTTTAGAAGACAATCCGACGTGCGAGGCCATTATTTTTGCGAATAACTCCTTGACTGTCTATGGCCTGGAGGCAATAGCGCGGTTGAAGCGGCGCATTCCGCAGGATGTGGCTGTCATTTCCTTCGATGACAATGACTTGTTTCGGCTGCACTCGCCGCCCATTACGGCGGTAGCACAGCCCGTGGAAGCGCTGGCCGAAACTCTGATAAACGTGCTACTAGACGGGCTGGATACTACCCGCCTCACCCCGCCCGACCGGCAGCAGATAGTACTACCGCTCTCACTGGTGGTGCGCGGCTCTTCGGTGCGCTAGGTCGCTAGTTTGCATTAGCAGCTGAAAGATAGGTGCCAGGGCACAGCAGTGATTTTCCGGTAAATGCCGGGAATTCAGATTGGCTTTTCGACCAGCTCAGTACCTTTGGCGGATGCTATTTCCGTATCAGAGCTAAAAATTAGCCCTAGCAGGCGGCGGCTAGTCAGCTACTTGGCTATCCCTCATACCTGGGCTTGCCTGCGGCGGAACCCTTGCTGACAGCTGCTGGCCGGCGTACGCGCCCAATAGCTGAGCACGCCTGATAAGCTACCGGGGAGGCTAAATGCACGATGTATTCACCCAACCTTTCAATATCTAATGGCAAAGTATCTGACAACTGGTTGGGGTAGGGCCATGCGACGGGGGCTAGCCGGGCTGCTAGCCAGTGCGGCGGGGCTGCTGCCGCTGGCTAGCCTTGCACAGCTCTACACTGCTAAGAACTACGTGGCCATCGCGCCGGGTAGCTCGTCGGCTACGGTTGTGCGGGCGGCGGCTAAGGTGGTGCCCTCGCCACGGCAGCTGCGTTGGCAGCAGCTAGAGCGCACTGGCTTTATTCACTTCGGGATGAACACCTTCACCAACAAAGAGTGGGGCGATGGCACCGAAAGCCCGGCGTTGTTTAATCCTACTGCGCTCGACGCCCGGCAGTGGGTACGGGCCTGCAAAGAAGGGGGCATCAAGCAAGTCATTATTACGGCCAAGCACCACGACGGCTTCTGCCTGTGGCCCTCGAAGTTTACCAAGCACTCGGTGCAAAGCAGCCCCTGGAAAGGCGGCAAGGGTGACGTAGTGAAGGAAGTAGCCGAGGCCTGCCGCGAATACGGCCTGGGCTTTGGCGTGTACCTGTCGCCCTGGGATAGAAACTCGCCTTATTTTGGCGATTCGGCTAAGTATAATAACTACTTTGTCAATCAGTTGACCGAGCTGCTTTCTAACTACGGGCGGGTGGATGAGGTCTGGTTTGACGGGGCTAACGGTGAGGGGCCTAGCGGCAAGAAGCAGGTGTATGATTTCAACCGCTGGTACGCGCTCATTCGCCGGTTGCAGCCGGCGGCAACCATCGCCGTGATGGGGCCTGATGTGCGCTGGGTCGGCACCGAGTCGGGCTACGGCCGCGAAACCGAGTGGAGCGTGGTGCCCACCGGGGCACAGCAGCAGGCTAGCATCGCCGCCAATTCGCAAAAAGAGGCCGCCTTTGCCCCTAAGAATATGATGGAGGACGACTTGGGTAGCCGCGCCAAAATCGCGCACGCGCCGGCCCTGGTCTGGTATCCGGCTGAGATTGACGTATCTATCCGGCCGGGCTGGTTTTATCATCCGGCTGAAGACGACAAGGTGAAGACGCCCGCGCAATTGCTTGATATCTACAACAGTTCGGTTGGGCGTAATGGCGTATTGCTGCTAAATATTCCGCCCGATAAGCGGGGTTTGCTGGCTGAGCCTGATATTAGTAGCCTAAAAGGTTTTAGCAACTTATTGGCAGCTACCTACGCTAACAATCTGCTGCGTGGCAGTACGGCAACTGGATTGAGTACCAACCAGACTGCCGCGTTGCTCGACATGAAGTATGACACCTATTGGACGACCCCTGGCCACGATACCACGGCTACACTCAGCTTTGCGCTGCCTGTTCCACAAACGATTGACTTGCTACAGCTTCAGGAAAATATTGCTGTGGGGCAGCGCATCGAAAGCTTCGTGCTGGAATACAAAAGCGGCGCTAAGTGGCTGCCATTGACGGCCGGCACCACGGTGGGCTACAAACGAATTCTGCCGTTTGCGCCCGTGCGGGCGCAATATGTGCGGCTGCGCATCACCTCCTCGCGGCTTAATCCTACGCTTTCGGCCATTGGACTATACAAGCAGGCCATGCCAACAGGTAAGTAAAATTCTTTGACTGTCAATAAGTAAGCTGCTCGCATGAAAAAAACTGTTCTTACCCTAGCCCTTCTGAGCGCGGCTATTGCCCGGCCGGCCCTAGCCCAGCAGCAGGGCATTCACCAGCAATCGACGGAGTACGAAGCGCCCACCGACCCGCTGGTGAAGCAGAAGCTGGACAAATGGCGCGACCAAAAGTTCGGCCTCATTCTGCACTGGGGGCTGTATGCCGTGCCGGGCATCATCGAGTCGTGGTCGATATGCTCGGAAGACTGGATTGAGCGCGACAGCACTATTGCCTATGAAGACTATAAAAAGCACTACTGGGACTACAGCAAGCAGTTTAACCCAGTGAATTTCAACCCAGAGCAGTGGGCTGGCGTGGCTAAAAAGGCCGGGATGCGCTACCTCGTGTTTACGACCAAGCACCACGACGGCTTCAACATGTTCGACACGAAGCAGTCGGACTTTAAGATTAGCAACGGGCCGTTTAAGGATAACCCGCGCGCCGATGTGGCCAAGTACGTCTTCGATGCTTTTCGCAAGGAGGGCTTTATGATTGGGGCCTATTTCTCGAAGCCCGACTGGCACTCGCAGGATTTTTGGTGGTCGAAGTACGCCACGCCCAACCGCAACGTGAACTACGACATCAAGAAGTACCCGTGGCGCTGGAAAAAGTATCAGGATTTCACCTACAACCAGATAAGTGAGCTGATGCACAACTACGGGAGCATGGACATTCTGTGGCTCGACGGCGGCTGGGTGCGCCCCAAGGAAACCGTAAACGCGGAAGTACGGGCCTGGGGTGCGCCAATTCCGGACTTCAGCCAGGATGTGAATATGCCGCGCATAGCCACGATGGCCCGCCAGGCCCAGCCCGGCCTGCTGATGGTAGACCGCACCGTGCACGGCCCCTACGAAAACTACCAGACGCCCGAGCAGAAAGTGCCCGACCACCAGCTGCCTAACCCTTGGGAAAGCTGCCTGACCCTGGCCAACAACTGGGGCTACGTGCCCAACGACGTGTATAAGTCGCCCACCACCATCATCCACTCGCTGGTCGAAGTGGTGGCGAAAGGGGGCAGCCTGCTGCTAGGGGTCGGCCCCAAGCCCGACGGCACCCTCGACCAGGAGGCCGTGACGCGCCTCGAAGCCATCGGCAAGTGGCTGAATGTGAATGGTGCAGCCATCTATAGCACCCGCTCGACGCCGCGTTACCAGGATGGCAGCACGTACTTCACGCAGGGCAAGAAGGGTACTCGCTATGCTATTGCCTGCCTGCCCGAGAAGGAGGCCGCACCCACAACGCTTACTTGGACCGGCAACGTGCCCAAAAAGGGTTCCAAGCTAACCCTGCTGCAAACCGGTAAGCCCGTGAAGTGGACCGCTACCGGCGACAAAGTGACCCTGACGTTGCCCGCCACCCTAGCCAGGCAAGCCGGGGCCTATCCGGCGCTGGCGTTCGCATTTGTAGCCGAATAAAGCTGCGGCGCCGGCCATATTCTATATGTTCTCATCCCGCTCGGTCATCCTTTCATGATAAAGTACTTCGCGCTCGGGCTAGCCGTGCTCAGTGCTACGGCCGCCGGCGCCCAGCAGGCCCGGCCGCTTTACCAGAACAGCCAGGCGCCCACCGAGGCGCGGGTGCAGGACCTATTGGGCCGCATGACCACCGCCGAAAAGGTGGGCCAGCTCTCGACGCTGCTAGGGTGGGAGATGTACGAGAAGGCGGGCAAGCGCGTGACGACCAGCGCGGCCTACCGCAAAGCGGTAGATGAGCGCCACATCGGGGCGCTGTGGGCCACGCTGCGCGCCGACCCCTGGACTAAAAAAACGTTGCTGACGGGCCTCAACCCCACCCAAGCCGCCGAGGCCACCAACGCCTTGCAGAAATACGCCGTGGAGCACACGCGGCTGCACATTCCGCTGCTGCTGGCCGAGGAGTGTCCGCACGGCCACATGGCCATCGGCACCACGGTATTTCCGACGTCCATCGGCCAGAGCAGCACCTGGGACCCGGCCCTGATTCGGCGCATGGCGGCTGCCATCGCCACCGAGGCGCGGGTGCAGGGCGCGCACATCGGCTACGGACCGGTGCTGGACCTGGCTCGCGAGCCGCGCTGGTCGAGGGTAGAGGAAACCTACGGCGAAGACCCGGTGCTCAACAGCCGAATGGGTGTGGCGATGGTGCAAGGCTTTCAGGGGGCTAGCCTTAAGAGCAGCGCCAACATCGTCTCGACCCTCAAGCACTTCACAGCCTACGGCGTGCCCGAGGGCGGGCACAACGGCGGCAGCATCAGCACGGGCCAGCGCGAGCTGTTTCAGAGCTATTTGCCGCCGTTTCGGGCGTCGGTAAAAGCCGGGGCGCAGTCCATTATGACCGCCTATAACTCCATCGACGGCGTGCCGTGCTCGGCTAACCCCTACCTGCTCACGGAGGTGCTGCGGCAGCAATGGGGCTTCCAGGGCTTTACGGTGTCGGACCTCGGCAGCATTTCGGGCCTGGTGAATAACCACCACGTGGCTGCCACAGCGCCCGAGGCCGCCGCGCTAGCCCTCAACGCCGGCCTCGACGACGACCTGAGCGGCTACGGCTACGACAAAGAATTGCTGGCGGCCGTGGAGCAAAAGCTGGTGACGGCCGAGGCGCTCGACCGCGCCGTGGGCCGCGTGCTGCGCGTGAAGTTTGAGATGGGCCTGTTTGAAAACCCCTACGTAGACCCCGCTAGGGTTGCCAAGCAGGTGCACACCCCGGCCAACATACAGCTAGCCCGGCAGGTAGCCCGCGAGTCGGTGGTGCTCCTCAAGAATGAGAAGGACCTGCTGCCGCTAGCCAAAACGCTGCAGCGCATTGCCGTTATCGGCCCCAACGCCGATAATATTTACAACCAGCTCGGCGACTACACCGCTCCCCAGCCCGAAAGCAACGTGGTGACGGTGCTTGAAGGCATTCGGGCCAAGTTGCCGGCCGCGCAGGTAACCTACGTAAAGGGCTGTGCCATTCGCGACACGGCCAGCGCTGACATTGCCGCGGCCGTGGCCGCTGCCAAGCAGGCGCAGGTAGCCGTGGTAGTGCTAGGGGGCTCCAGCGCCCGCGATTTTAAAACCGAGTACCAAAGCACCGGCGCCGCCACCGTGACCGCCGGTGGGCAGCAGGTGAGTGACATGGAGGCGGGTGAGGGCTACGACCGCGCCTCGCTAGACCTCCTGGGCAAGCAGCAGCAACTCCTACAAGCCGTGGTGGCTACCGGCACGCCGGTAGTGGTAGTGCTCATCGAGGGCCGGCCGCTGAACCTGAACTGGATGGCCGCCCACGTGCCGGCCCTGCTCGATGCCTGGTACCCCGGCCAGGAGGGCGGCCATGCCGTGGCCGACGTGCTGTTTGGCGATTATAACCCGGCCGGCCGCCTGCCCATCTCGGTGCCCAAAAGTGTGGGCCAATTGCCGGTGTATTATAATGCTAAGCGCCCCACCACGCACGACTACGTCGAGGTCGATGCAAAGCCGCTCTACAGCTTCGGCCACGGGTTGAGCTACAGCAAGTTCGAGTATACTGACTTGCTGATTAGCCCCGTCGAAACGGCCGGCGCGGTGCGCATCGCGGTGCGCTTCAAGGTTAAAAATACCAGCGCTCGCCTTGGCGACGAAGTGCCTCAGCTGTATCTGAGCGACGATGTCAGCTCGGTAGTGACGCCCGTGAAGCAGCTCAAAAAATTTCAGCGCCTGACGCTGCGGGCAGGCGAGCAGCAGGAGGTAGCCTTTGAGTTGGGAGCGGAGGACCTGATGCTGCTCAACAGCCGCATGAAATGGGCAGTTGAGCCCGGCTCATTTACTGTGCAGGTGGGTGCTTCATCGGAAGATGTGCGGCTGCGCGGGCAGTTTACCGTGGGCCACGCAATAGAGGACATTGCGTGGTAGTGGAGCCCCCATCCATAAAAAACGCAGCCCATGAACAAGCTTTTTTTCCTCATCGCGCTAGCCCTGCCTACGCCTCTGCTAGCCCAGCAAACCTGGACTATTGCCAAGCAAGAGCTGCTGTTCACGGCCCCGCCGTTTCGCCAATGCCACGCTTCTACGCTGGTCGAGGTGGCCAAAAATAAATTTTTGGTGGCCTGCTTTGGCGGGTCGCAGGAAAGCAAGCCCGACGTAGCTATCTGGCTCACAGCCTTTGATAAAAATGGAATTTCGCCGCCGCGGCAGATGGCCGATGGTGTGGTGCGCGACACGCTGCGCTACCCAGCCTGGAACCCGGTACTGTTTCGGCCGCGCGGGGGCGACCTGCTGCTCTTCTACAAAGTGGGCCCGAACCCCCGCGAGTGGTGGGGCATAGTCAAATCATCTCCCGATAACGGCCGCACTTGGTCGGCGGCGCGGCGGCTGCCGCCGGGCGTGCTGGGGCCCATCAAAAACAAGCCGGTGCAACTGGCTGATGGCACCATCCTAGCCCCGTCGAGCGTGGAGGAGGCTAGCGGGCACTGGACCGTGCACCTCGAAAAATCGACCGATGGCGGCCAGACGTGGCAGCTCATTCCGGTCGATAACACGTCGGTGCTCGACGTCATTCAGCCCAGCATTCTCACATATCCGCATGGCCGCCTGCAGCTGCTGTGCCGCAGCAAGCAGGGAAAGTTGGTGCAAGCCTGGTCTGCCGACAATGGCGCCACCTGGGGGCCATTAACCCAGACGGCGCTGCTAAACCCTAACTCCGGTACCGACGCCGTAACCCTGAAAAATGGTACTCAACTGCTGGTCTACAATCCGGATGTGCCGGGTAAGGACTGGTTCAACGGCCGCAGCCAACTGCGCGTGGCCCAGTCGGCCGATGGCAAAAGCTGGCACGATGTGGCTGTGCTGGAAAATGGTACTACTGAGGAGTATAGCTACCCGGCTATCATTCAGGCACAGGACGGCTTGGTGCATATTACCTATACCTATAATCGTCAGAATATCAAGCATGTGGTGCTAAAGTCAGAGTAAGCATAGCCAGTTCGGGCATATCTATAGCGAGTAAATGACAAAACCAGTACTATCTGAGTTTTGTCATTTTTTTTTATTAGGCGGCGCACTTTTATAAAAAAATAACATAAGTCGCTTGACTTATGAAAAACTTTAACTTCATTTACAAAAAACTTGGTCCTTGCTCACGATGAGTTCATTGCTAGCTCTTGAAGAAACTTACCTCGCCCGCCTTAACAACGTGGAGCGGCGGAAGCATATTCAGAAGCTTAAAATAATCAAGCATCTGTATGTGAAGGGGGCCAAGACGAACGCAGACATTTGCAGCCGGTTTGCCATCAGCTCGCCCACCTCGATTGCCATTCTCAACGAGCTGGTAGCGGAGGGGCTAGTCGAGAAGCAGGGCCGTGGCAAATCGCTAGGGGGGCGCAAGCCGGAGCTGTACGGCCTGCGCGATGGGTCGCTGTTTGTGCTGAGCATTCACATCGAGCAGTTTAAGACCCGGATAGCTATTTTTGACAATAACAATCACATTGTCAATGGTATTCATTCATTTGCTATTGAACTGGCTACCGATTTGAGTGCGATTGCGCAAGTGCACAAACACGCGCAGGAGCTACTGCTAGCCTCCGGAATTGAGCTGAAAAAGCTGGTAGGGGTGGGCATTAGCATGCCGGGGCTGGTGGCGTCGAAGGAAGGCAACAACCACACGCACCTGCTCACGACCGGAATGGATAAGTCGCTGCAGCAGCTACTGGAAGAGCAGTTTGGCAAGCCCGTTTTCATTCAGAACGATGCCAACAGCGCGGCGCTGGCCGAGTACCGCTTCGGGCTGGCGCACGGGCTGCGCGATGCGCTGGTACTGTCAATGGACTGGGGCATCGGGCTAGGCATTATTCTCGATGGCAAGCTGCGCGGTGGGGCGCTAGGGTTCGCCGGCGAGTTTGGCCA
Organism: Hymenobacter sp. BT559; assembly: GCF_017571525.1. Classification (GTDB taxonomy): domain Bacteria; phylum Bacteroidota; class Bacteroidia; order Cytophagales; family Hymenobacteraceae; genus Hymenobacter; species Hymenobacter ginsengisoli. The sequence continues at coordinate 41,778 of NZ_JAGETY010000005.1, forward strand.
TATTCCGCTGGTCGATGATGGCGCACTGTGCCACTGCGGCAAGCGCGGCTGCCTCGAAACCGTGGCCTCGGGCAGCGCCATTGTGCGGCTGGCCAAGGCCGGCCTGAAGGCCGGGCAGCGCACGCTGCTCAGCCAGCTGCCGGCCTCCGAGCTGGAGCAGCTAGGGCCTGAGCAGGTGTACGAGGCTGCCCAGCAGGGCGACCAGTTTGCCATCAATACCCTAGCCGAAGTGGGCACCAACCTCGGCAAAGGCATTGCCATTCTGATTCAGCTTTTCAACCCCGAGCTCATCATCTTGGGCGGTAAGATTGCCCAGGCCAAGCAGTTCATTTTTCCGGCTATTCAGCAGGCTATCAATACGTACTGCATGGCGCAGCTGCGTGAGAAGACCACCGTGATGGTATCGGAGCTGGGCGATAACGCCGTGATTCTGGGCTCGGTGGCCACGGTCATGGAAAACATTTTTGAAAGCTACCTGGAGCTGGCTTAGGCTACCCCGCATTTTGCCTAAGCAGCTGATTGCTATTGATTCACTCGTTCTGACTTTCTTCTAAAACTCCTGGCTTTGCCCCTATGCAAAACGTCACGCTACCCATCATGACTCGCCTGAACCTCCTAGAGGAAACGCGTTTTGAAAAGCTGCCGGTGGCCGTGTACCGCGACAAGGAAACGGCTGCCGTAAAAGTGGCCGCGCGCATTGCGGCCATCATCAAGCGCAAGCAGCAGGCCGGCGAACAGGCCGTGCTAGGGCTAGCCACCGGCGCCACGCCGGTAGGGGTGTACGAAGAGCTGGTGCGCCTGCACCGCGAGGAGGGCTTGAGCTTTCGCAACGTGGTGACGTTCAACCTGGATGAGTACTACCCCATGCAGCCCACGTCGGCGCAGAGCTACGTGACGTTCATGCACGAAAATCTGTTCGACCACATCGACATTGCGCCGGAAAACGTGCACATCCCCGACGGCACGCTAGCCCCGGAAGACGTGGCCGCCTTCTGCCTCAACTATGAGCGCCAGATTGAGGAGGCCGGCGGGCTCGACCTGCAGCTGCTGGGCATTGGGCGCACGGGCCACGTGGGCTTCAACGAGCCGGGCTCGGCCCCTAACTCGGGCACGCGCCTGGTCACGCTCGACGACCTGACGCGCCGCGATGCTTCGCGCGACTTCGGGGGCAAAGAGTACGTGCCGCGCAAGGCCATCACGATGGGCATCGGCACCATCTTCCAGGCCCGCGAGATTTTGCTGCTGGCCTGGAGCGGCAAGAAGGCGCCCATTATCAAGAAAGCCGTGGAGGGCGAGGTATCGAGCGAGGTGCCGGCTACGTATCTGCAACTGGCTGAAAACGTAGAGTTTATTGTGGATGCCGAGGCGGCCGCCGAGCTCACGCGCTTCGACAAGCCCTGGCTGGTGAAGGACTGCGTGTGGGATGAGCAGCTTATTAAAAAGGCGGTTATCTGGCTCTCCAATACGCTGGGCAAGCCTATTTTGAAGCTCACCGACGAGGACTACAATGCTCACGGGATGGCGCAGCTGGTGACCGAGCAAGGGCCAGCCTATGCCATTAACATCCACATTTTCAATAAGCTCCAGCACACCATTACGGGCTGGCCGGGCGGCAAGCCCGATGCCGACGACTCGCAGCGCCCCGAGCGCGCCGTGCCGGCCAAGAAGCGGGTGGTCATTTTCTCACCCCACCCCGACGACGACGTGATTTCGATGGGCGGCACCTTCATCCGGCTCATCGACCAGGGGCACGACGTGCACGTGGCCTACCAGACCTCGGGCAACACGGCCGTGTGGGACGACGACGTGCTGCGCTACGTGGAGTTTGCCATCGACTTTGAAACCAGCCTGGGCAAAGATGCCGGCCCACTCCGCAGCGTGTACGAAAACATGCGCGAGTTTATTCAGCAGAAGCAAACCAACCAGGTTGATACGCAAGAGATTCGCAACGTCAAAGGCTTTATCCGCAAGAGCGAGGCTATTGCGGGGGCGCGTTACGCGGGCCTAGCCGACGACCACATTCACTTTCAGGCGCTGCCCTTCTACGAGTCGGGCAAGACGCTAAAGAACTCGGTGACGGATAAGGATATTGAGCTGACAATGGCGCTGTTGCAGCAGGTACAGCCGCAGCAGGTGTTCGTGGCCGGCGACTTTGCCGACCCCAACGGCACGCACGTGGTGTGCTTCAATATTGTGGTGGAGGCGCTGCGCCGCCTGCGTAAAACCGAGACCTGGGTGGCAGACTGCTGGATGTGGATGTACCGCGGGGCCTGGCACGAGTTTGAGCCCTACGAGATTGAGATGGCCGTGCCGCTGTCGCCGCAGGAGGTGATTCGCAAGCGCAACGCCATTTTCAAACACCAAAGCCAGAAGGATACGCCAGTGTTTCCGGGCGACGACGCGCGCGAGTTCTGGGTGCGGGCTGAGCACCGCAACCACGAAACCGCGCAGCAATACGACCGCCTGGGCATGGCCAACTACGAGGCCATGGAAGCATTCGTGCGCTGGCATTTTTAAGCTGAACCCGATGAGCAGCGACAAATACCTGGGCGTAGACATTGGCGGCACGAAGGTGCACCTGGGCGTAGTGCAGCACGGCCAGGTGGTGCAGGAAACGCGGTTTGAAACGCCGATGGATGCACCTCGGGAAGTGATTCTGGCCGAGCTGACGCGCCAGCTAGCCCCCCTGTTGACCGACGACGTGGCGGGCATCGGTATCGGGGTGCCGGGGCTGGTAGATGAGGTGAATGGTATCGTGCACAACGTGCAGAATATTCCGTCGTGGCGGGAGGTGCATCTGCGGCAGCACCTGGCCGGCCACTTCGAGCAGCCGGTGTATATGACCAACGATGCCAATGCCTTTGCCGTTGGCGAAAAGATGTATGGCCAAGGCCAGCCCTACGCCAATTTGGTGGGCCTGGTGCTGGGCACCGGGCTAGGGGGCGGCATCATCATCAACCACCAGGTGTATGGCGGCACGCTGGCCAGTGCCGGTGAGTTTGGCAGCGTGCCCTACCTCGACAAAACGCTGGAGGACTATTGCAGCGGCAAGTTTTTCGCGCAGCGCACCGGCCGGCCGGGCACCGAGTGGTACGCCCGCGCCCGGCGGGGCGACGCCGAGGCACTGGCCATGTACGCCGAGTTTGGCTGGCACCTGGGGCAGGCGCTGCACATCATCCTATATGCCCTGGCGCCCGAGGCTGTTATCCTGGGTGGCTCGGTGAGCAAGGGCTTTGAGTACTTCCGCAGCAGCCTGCACGAAAGCTTGGCCGCGTTTCCTTTCAAACAAGTAACGGAGCGGCTGGTCGTGGCGCCCTCGGCCCTCGGCAACGCCGCCGTGCTGGGCGCGGCGGCCCTCTGCCACATGAAACAGCTTACTTCTCACCACCCCGCGCTCGCGTCATGAAGAAGACTTTACTAGCCGCCGTAGCTGCCACGCTGAGCCTGGCCGGGCTAGCCCCGGTCCACAGCCAGCAGGCCCCTGTCAGCGCGGCCGGCATCGCGGTTATTCCGCAGCCGGTGCGGCTGGTGCCCGGCACGGGTCGCTTCGCGATTACGCCCGAGACCAAGATTTACGTGGGGCCCAAGAATGAGGAGCTGCGCCGCATCGGCCAGAGCCTGAGCGCCGAGATAGGCCGCGCTACCGGCGTAACGCCGCCCGTAGTGGCTGCCGCCCCGGGCAAGCAGGCTGCGGGGGCCATCCACTTAAAGCTTTTAGCGGCGCCCGATACTCTAGGGGCCGAAGGCTACACCTTGAGCGTGCAGCCGGGCCAGGTAGTGCTGGCCGCGCGCCAGCCGCAGGGCTTGTACCTGGGCACCCAGACTATCCGGCAGCTGCTGCCGCCGCAGCGTACGGCAGGGGCTAGCCTGCCCGCCGTGGAAGTGACCGACAAGCCCCGCTACCAGTGGCGCGGCATGCACCTCGACGTGAGCCGCCATTTCTTCCCGGTGGAGTTTGTGAAGCAGTACATCGACTACCTGGCTTTGCACAAGATGAACACCTTCCATTGGCACCTCACGGATGACCAGGGCTGGCGCATCGAGATAAAGAAATACCCCAAGCTGACCTCGGTGGGCGGGTTCCGCGAGGGCACGCTCATCGGCCACTACGGCGCCAAAGTGCCTGAATACGACCACGTGCGCTACGGCGGCTTCTACACCCAGGAGCAGATAAAAGAGGTGGTAAAGTATGCGCAGGACCGCTACATCACGGTGGTGCCCGAAATTGAAATGCCCGGCCACGCGCTGGCGGCGCTCACGGCCTATCCGGAGCTGTCGTGCACTGGCGGGCCGTTTCAGGTAGGGCAGACCTGGGGCGTGTATGACGACATTTTTTGCGCCGGCAACGACCAAACCTTCGCCTTTTTGCAGGATGTGCTGACGGAGGTGATGCCGCTGTTTCCGAGCAAAATCGTGCACATCGGCGGCGACGAAGCCCCTAAAACCCGCTGGAAAACTTGCCCCAAGTGCCAGGCCCGCATCAAGGCCGAGCACCTGAAAGACGAGCATGAATTGCAGAGCTACTTCGTGCAGCGCATGGAAAAATTCGTGAACAGCAAGGGCAAAACCATCATGGGCTGGGATGAAATCCTGGAGGGTGGGCTAGCCCCCAATGCGGCCGTGATGAGCTGGCGCGGCATGGAAGGCGGCACGGCCGCCGCCCGGCAAAAGCACCAGGTGGTGATGACGCCCGGCGAGTTTGTGTACTTCGACCACGCCCAGGGCGACCCTAGCCTGGAACCACTGAGCATCGGCGGCTACCTGCCGCTGGAGAAAGTCTATGCCTTCGAGCCCACGCCTAAGGAGCTGACGGCCGAGGAGCGCAAGTACATTTTGGGCGCCCAGGCCAACCTCTGGACCGAGTATATCCCGACCACGCAGCAGGCCGAGTACATGGTGCTACCTCGCATGTCGGCCCTGGCCGAAGTGCTTTGGACGCCGGCCAGCCTCAAAAACTGGGAGAGCTTCAAGGTGCGGATGCAGCCGCAGTACCAGCGCTTTGCCGCGCTAGGGGCCAATTATGCCAAGAGCGCCTTCAACGTGCGCCAGCAGTTTGTGCCCGACACCACCAAGGGCGGCGACGTGGTAAGGCTGCTGCTCGATGCCACCGGCCCACAAATAGTCTATACCCTCGACGGCTCGGCCCCAAGCCCGTCTTCCGCCATTTACAAGGGCCCCTTCACGCTCAGCAGCTCGGCCGTGGTGAAGGCGACTTCCTTTGAGAACGGCCAGCCCGCCGGCAAGACCACGACTACCAAGCTGCTCGCCCACAAAGCCCTGGCTGCCCCAACCCGGCTAGCCAGCGCGCCCAATAAAAACTACCTGGCCCAGGGCCCGCTCACGCTGGTCGATGGCCTGCACGGCTCGCTGAGCCACACCGATGGGCGCTGGCTAGGCTTTCTGGGTACTGACCTGATGGCCACTATTGACCTCAAAAAGACCGCCGAAGTCAGCAGCTTGCGCAGCACGTTCTTGCAAAAGCTCGAAGACAAAATACTGCTGCCCAGAGTGCTGGAAGTAGCCGTGTCGAATGATGGCCGCACTTACAAAACGGTGTACACCGGGCCGGTTGAGGCGGCCCAGTCTGGCACCAGCATCGGCGAAGTGAAAGCCGACTGGAAGAAAACCAAAGCCCGCTTCGTGCGCGTCACGGCCAAGAATGCCCAGCCGCTAGCCCCCGGTACCACACCCCAAGACACCGATACCTGGCTATTTGCCGACGAGCTGGTGGTTGAGTAACCCATTGCTTGCCACCTGCTAACTGGCCTGCTTGCCCGTTTGCCCTCCCCTAAAAATCAACCTGATAGCATCATGCCTACTGTAGCTACCACGGCCCCGGCGCCCACCCGCCCGGCCACCGGCCAGCCCACCAAGTCGATTGTCATTATCGGGGCGTTGTTTTTCATCTTCGGCTTCGTCACCTGGCTCAACTCGGTGCTGATTCCGTACCTGCGCATTGCCTGCGAGCTGACCAACTTCGAGGCCTACCTGGTCACGTTTGCCTTCTACATCTCGTACCTGGTGATGGCTATTCCCTCGGCCTGGGTGCTGAAGGCCACCGGGTTTAAGAAGGGCATGTCGCTCGGGCTGCTGGTGATGGGGGTGGGGGCATTGCTTTTCGTGCCCGCGGCGCTCACGCGCACCTACGGGCTATTCCTGCTAGGGCTGTTTGTGCAAGGCACGGGGCTAGCGGTGCTCCAAACGGCGGCTAACCCCTACATCACCATCCTAGGCCCGCGCGAAAGCGCCGCCAAGCGCATCAGCATCATGGGCATCTGCAACAAGGTGGCTGGGGCGCTGGCGCCCATCGCGCTCGGCACCGTAGCACTCAAGGATGCCGATGCCCTGGTAAAGCGCCTGGGTAGCCTCAGCACGGCGGCCAAGGCCGCTGAACTCGACGCCTTGGCCGCCCGCGTAATCACGCCCTACCTGCTGATGCTGGCTGTGCTGCTGGTGCTGGCCGGGCTCATCTACTTCTCGTCGCTGCCCGAAATAGACACCGACCACGAAGACGAGAGCGTGGCGGCCGCTAACACCTATAAGTCGAGCATTTTTCACTTTCCGCACCTGCTGCTAGGGGCGCTAGCCATGTTTTTTTATGTGGGGGTCGAGGTAATTTCCGGCGACACCATCATCAGCTACGGTGCCTCGCAGGGTATTGTCCTGGCTACGGCTAAGTTTTTCACCACGTGCACGTTGGTAGCCATGATAGTGGGCTATGGCGTGGGCATTGTGGCCATTCCGCGGTTTATCTCGCAAGAAAAGGCCCTGCAGGTTTCAGCCATCCTGGGGGTGATGTTTGCGCTGGGCGCATTGTTCACCCACAGCTACCTATCAGTACTCTTTATCTCGCTGCTGGGGCTAGCCAACTCGTTGATTTTCCCGGCTATTTGGCCGCTGGCTATTGAGGGGCTTGGGCGCTTCACCAAGCTGGGCTCGTCGTTGCTCATCATGGCCATTGCCGGCGGCGCGGTGCTACCGCCGCTCTACGGGCTGCTCGCCGACCATTCTTCGCCACAACATGCTTATTGGCTGGTGATTCCGTGCTACTTGTTTTTGCTGTTTTACGGCACGGTCGGGCATAAAGCCCGGCGTGCCTAGGGGTTGTTTTAGTGGGGCATCCCGCCCACATGTTTTTTCGAATGACAATATTTCGTTACCTGCTTTTACTGCTCACGCTAGCCAGCATTTCTCCGCTGGCCGCGCAGCAGCGCTATGAGCTGAACAGCGGCTGGCAGGCCATGCCCATTGCCAAAGTGCCAGCTGCTGGAGCGCAGCTCTCGCGGCCGGGCTACGCGCTCACGGGCTGGCTACCGGCCGTGGTGCCCGGCACGGTGCTCACCACGCAGCTGGCCAACAAGCAAGTGCCCGACCCCTTCTTCGGGATGAACAACGAGCGCATCCCGGACATTTACCGCACCGGGCGCGACTACTACACCTACTGGTTTGTCAAAGATTTTCAGGAGGCACCCGCCGCTGGCGATGGGCAGGTGTGGCTGCACTTGCGCGGCGTGAACTACAGCTGCGAGGTGTTTTTGAATGGTCAGAAGCTCAACAAGCAGACGCACCACGGCATGTTTCTGCGCCAGGCCTACAACATCACGCCCTACTTGGCCAAGGACGGCCGCAACCGCCTGGCCGTAGTGGTGTACCCGCCCGACCCCGTGGGTAACCCCAACGGCGGCCAGGGTGGCGACGGCACCATTGCCCGCAATGTGAGCACGCAATACACGGCCGGCTGGGACTGGATTCGGCCCATCCGCGACCGCAATACCGGCATCTGGGACAAGGTGACGATTGAGAAAACGCGGGCTATCAACCTCAAAAACCCGCACGTCATCACCCGCGTGCCGGGTGTGCGCCTGCCCGATGGCCCCCAGGCCCCCGCTAGCCTCGACGTGACGGCCGAGCTGGAAAACCCGACCGCCAAAGCCGTGGCCGGCACCCTGCAATACACTATTGCGGGCCAGCTGGTGAAGCAAGCCGTGACGGTGCCTGCGCATGCCACTAAGCTGGTGCGCATGCCCGCTCACACGCTGGCTAGCCCCCGGCTGTGGTGGCCTAATGGCTACGGGCCGCAAAACTTGTACGCGCTGAAGATGCAGTTCCTGACGGGCGGCAAAACCGTTTCGGATGAAGAGAACCTGCAAGTGGGCGTGCGCCAATTAGGGCACGTCTGGAATGAGCACACTCAGAGTATGCAGGTGCTGCTCAATGGTCAGAAAATCTTCGTGAAGGGCGGCAACTGGATTATTTCTGACGCCATGCTGCGCTTCACGAAGGCGCGCTACGATGCCGAAATCCGGTTTCACCGCGACATGAACCTCAACCTCATCCGGATATGGGGCGGGGCGCTGGTAGAGCGGCCCGAGTTTTACGAAGCCTGCGATAAATACGGCCTGCTCGTGATGCAGGACTTCTGGGTGTCGGGCGACGCCAATGGCCGCTGGGTAGACCCCCAGAAGCTGGAAGACCAGTGGACCCGCCGCCAGTACCCGAACGACCACCGGCTGTTTATCAACTCGGCCGCCGACCAGATAAAAATGGTGCGCAACTACGCCTCGCTGGGCATCTGGTGCGGCGGCAACGAAATCACTCCGCCCCACGATATTCTCACGGCGCTGCAAGACTCGCTCTTGCCCCGGCTCGATGGCACGCGGTGGTTTATCCCGTTCTCCAACGCCGACAGCATGTCGTTCAACAACCAGGGCGGCAACGGCGACGGGCCGTATGGCATTCAGCCCATCAGCCAGTTTTGGGCGCACCGCACCTACCCCTTCAACTCGGAGGTAGGCTCGGTGGGCGTGGGCGATGTCGAGTCGCTTGAGCGCTTCCTGCCCGCGGCCAACCTCGTGGCTCCGCGCTACCTGGGGGCTAGCAGCAAGCCCACCGAGCAGGTCGACTCCATGTGGACTTACCACACCTACATCAACTACGAGCAGTACCTGCTGCCCTACGGCGCGCCTAGGAACATTAAGGACTTCGGCCTGAAGGCCCAGCTCGTGAACTACGACCAGTACCGCGCCCTCATGGAAGGCTTCAGCTCGCACATGTGGGACTGGTACACCGGCAGCATCATCTGGAAAACGCAGAACCCCTGGACCGCCATGCGCGGGCAGATGTACGACTACTACCTCGACCCCAACGCCTGCCTCTACGGCCTGCGCTCCGGCAGCGAACCGCTCCACGTGATGTATAACCCGGTAGATAGCATGGTGATGATTACCAATAACTTGTTTCGGGCGAAGCGCGACCTGATGTTGGTAGTCGATGCTTATGACATGGCCGGCAAAAAGACCAACATCACGCAGGTAATAGTAGAGGCCGGGCCGTCGATGTCGAAGAAATTCCTGCCCATCAACAGCGTCGTGAAGCAGCTAGGCCAGCAGAAAGGCCTGTTCCTATCACTACAGCTGCAAGACCTGCGCAAGCAGGTAGTCAGCAATAATTTCTACTGGCTACCCGACGGCCGGGGCGAGTACTCGGGCCTGCAAAACATGCCGAAAACTGCCGTGCGCGCCACCGCCCACCAAACGGCGCTCGGCAAAATTGCCGTGACGCTCACCAACCCGAGTGGCGCGCCGGTGGCCTTCTTCAACCGCCTCGCCCTGGTGAACCCTAGCACGCAAAAACGCATCCTCCCGGTTTTCTATACCGACAACTACGTGTCGGTGCTGCCCGGCGAAAGCAAAACCGTTGGGCTCGACTACACCCCGGCGGCCGGCCAGCCCGCGCCCGTGGTATCGGTTGAGGGCTGGAATGTAGACAAACTCCTATTGCCCGTTGCGGGCGCCGCCACCAAGTAATATCCTGGCTTTTCCCACCCTAGCACTACATATTTATGACGCGAAAAGGTCCATCCTTGGCTTGGCCGGCTGCCGTGATAGGGGCTGGCCTGCTTGCCCTGGCGGTGGCGGCCCGCCCGCCGCTACCCCTGCTGTCGCTGGCTTTCCCCAGCTCGCCCACCCCCAATTCGGCTGCGTCTAGCTCGCCCGGGCCTAGCGCTGGGCTCACGCAGTACGTAGACCCTTACATCGGCACTGGGTTTCACGGCCACGTATTCCTGGGCGCCAACGTGCCGTTTGGCGCAGTGCAGCTAGGGCCGGTAAACCTGTCGGAGGGCTGGGACTGGTGCTCGGGCTACCACTATTCCGACTCTACCATCGTGGGTTTCTCGCACACCCACCTCAGCGGCACCGGCATCGGCGACCTGGGCGATGTAGCCGTAATGCCCACTACCGGCGCGGTGCGCGTGCGCAAGGGCACCCTCAAAAACCCAGAGCAGGGCTTCGTATCGCTGTTTTCGCACAAAGAGGAGCGCGTGCGGCCCGGCTATTATTCGGTGCGGCTAAAGCGCTACGACATCAGGGCCGAGCTAACGGCTAGCCCCCGGGTCGGCTTTCATCAGTACACCTTCCCCAAGTCTGACGCGGCGCACCTCGTCATCGACTTGCAGCAGGGCATCGGCTGGGACCTGGCCACCGATACCCACATCGAAAAGCTCAACGACAGCACCCTGGTAGGCTACCGCTTTTCCAAGGGCTGGGCCGTGAAGCAGCGCCTCTACTTCGCGGCGGTTTTCTCGAAGCCCATCAAGCAGTTTACTAGCGTGCAGGTAACTGACTCGTTGGGTAATACCGCCCCGGCTGCTACCGGCAACCGCATCAAGGGCGTGGTCACTTTTGCGACCCTAGCTGGTGAAAAAGTAAAGCTGAAAGTGGGCATCTCGCCCGTAAGCACCGCCAATGCGCAGGCCAACATTCGGGCTGAAATACCGGGCTGGAACTTCGAGAAAGTAGTAGCTGCCGCCGATGCCGCCTGGAACCTGGAGCTGCAAAAGGTCCGTATTCAGGCCAGCGACGAGCGCAAAAAGACGTTCTACACCGCGCTCTACCATACCATGGTGGCGCCCTCCGTCTTCAATGACCGCAACGGCGACTACTGGGGCACCGACGAAAAAGTGCACAAAGGGGCCAAGTTTACCAACCTCACCACGTTTTCGCTCTGGGATACCTACCGGGCGGCGCACCCGCTGTTCACACTCTTGCAGCCGCAGCGCGTGAATGACATGGTAAGCACGATGCTGGCCATCTACCAGCAGCAGGGCAAGCTGCCCGTGTGGCACCTCATGGCCAATGAAACCAACTGCATGGTGGGCTACAGCGCCGTGCCGGTAGTGGCCGACGCCTACCTCAAAGGCTACAAGGGCTTCGACGCCAACCTAGCCTTTGAAGCCATGAAAGCAACCGCCATGCGCGATGAGTCGGGCCTGAAAGACGTGAAAGCGCTAGGGTTCATTCCGGCCAATAGTGAGGTGGAAAGCGTGTCGAAAGGCCTCGAATATGCCGTGGATGACTGGTGCATTGCGCAGATGGCCAAGAAGATGGGCAAGCAGGTTGACTACGCTTACTTCAGCAAGCGGGCCAAAAACTACCAGAACTACTTCGACAAGCACGTCGGCTTCATGCGCGGGCGGGTGTCGCAAACCGAGTGGCGCACGCCGTTCAACCCGTTTGCGTCGGTGCACATGAAAAGCGACTTCACCGAGGGCAACGCCTGGCAGTACACCTGGCTGGTGCCGCAAGACGTGGAAGGGCTGATGGCGCTGCTAGGGGGTGAAAAGCGCTTCACCCAGAAGCTCGACTCGCTATTTGTGGTGCAGGGCAACATGGGCTCCGAGGCTTCGCCCGACATTTCGGGGCTCATCGGTATGTATGCGCACGGCAACGAGCCGGGCCACCACATCACCTATCTCTACAGCTACGCCGGCCAGCCCTGGAAAACGGCTGAGAAAGTCCGCTTCATCACCGAAAACTTTTACACCACCAAGCCCGACGGCATCATCGGCAACGAAGACGTGGGGCAGATGTCGTCGTGGCACGTGTTTTCGACGCTGGGTTTCTACCCCCTCAACCCCGCCAATGGCGCCTACGTGTTTGGCAGCCCATCAGTAGACCAGGCCGTTATCACCCTGGCCGGCGGCAAAACACTCACGATAGAGGCGAAGAATAACAGCCTGACCAACAAATATATCCAGCGCGTAATGCGCAACGGCCGGCCCTACACCAAGTCCTACATCACCCACCAAGACTTGCTACAAGGCGGCCAGCTCGTGTTCGAGATGGGCCCCCGGCCCAGCCCCACCTGGGGCGTGGCCCTGGCCGACCGGCCCCGGTCGGTAATGCCTTGAAAACAGGGGCTAGCAAGTAATCAATATTTTCTACCAGCAATGAGCAATTCGCTTGCTTTATACTGAGCAGGCAACTATTTTTAGGCCAGATAATTACCGGTTGGCTTTCAGGTTAAAGCCAACCCTTGGTCAAGGACCAGGAAGCGAGGTATTTTGCAAGCCTAGTAAAAGGTTTTAGCGCCAGGTGGTCAATGGGTTAGCTTGCTGTTGCTAAATAAGCCCGGTCTTTGTCTCCATAGACGGCAACCTGAACAATTAGGAATTCATAATTTTGCTGCGAATAGGTACATACTCAGTCTGCTAAGTATTCTTTTGTAATCAGCAACCACCTTTCTCTCACTTCTTAACCCACCCAAATTTCTTCAGTCACTTCACCCCATGCACCATGAGACAAACCCTACAATTGCTTGTGCTCCTCCTGCTGCTTAGCCACGGCTACAGCTATGCCCAGGCGAGCAAAATTTCGGGCCGGATTACCAATGCCACCAACGAGCCCCTCATTGGGGTGAGCATCGTGGTAAGCGGTACCACCCAAGGTACTACGTCGGACGTAGACGGCAACTACACCCTCACGGCGGCCGATGATGCCTCGCTGGTGTTTTCGTACGTGGGCTACGTGAGCCAGACGGTGGCCGTGAAGGGCCGCTCGTCTATCAACATCATCATGGCCGTTGATAATAAGCAGCTTGGCGAAGTAGTAGTGACGGCGCTAGGTATCAAAAAAGACGAACGGAAAATCGGTTACTCGGTGACCAAGGTAGACGGTGGCGCCCTGTCGGTAGCCCGCGAAACCAACGTGGCAACCTCCTTGCAGGGCCGCGTAGCCGGCCTGAACGTGGGCAGCACCAGCGGCGGCCCGGGCTCGGCGGCCCGCCTCAACATCCGGGGCGTTACGTCGTTTTCGGGCACCTCGCAGCCGCTCATCGTTATCAACGGCGTGCCGATGGATAACACCGTGCGCGGCAGCTCGGGCGAGTGGGGCGGGGCCGACCTCGGCGACGGTATCAGCAACATCAACCCCGACGACATCGAGACGATGACGGTGCTGAAAGGCTCGACGGCTTCGGCCCTCTACGGGGCGCGTGCCGCCAACGGCGTTATTCAGATTACGACCAAATCGGGCCTGCGCAACAAAACCACCATCGAGTACAACACCAACTACCAGCTCGACCACGCGGTAGATAACCGCAATTTCCAGACTGTGTACGGCCAGGGCAGCCAGGGCCTGCGGCCCACCGACCAGGCTTCGGCCATTATCTCGGGCAATACGGCCTGGGGTCAGAAGCTGGATGGCGCGCCCACCGTGGGCATCGACGGGCAGACGCACCCATACTCGCTGGCGGGCGACAACTTCCACCAGTTTTACCGCACCGGTACGTCCTGGACCAATACCGTAGCCGTTTCGGGCGGTGGTGAGAAAGGCAATTATCGTCTCTCGCTCTCCAACCTCGACAACAATTCGATACTGCGCAACAGCGGGCTGTCGCGCCGCACGGCCACCTTCACCACGGCCTACGACCTGACCAAGAAGCTGAGCTTCAACCTGTCGCTTAACTATATCGACCAGGAGGACAAGAACCGCCCGCAGCTGAGCGACTCCCCGCTGAACGCCAACAACATCCTGTTCTTGTCGCCCAACATCGACCAGTCGATATTGCAGCCTGGCTATGATGTGAATAAAAATGGGTTGGAAACTGCCTGGAACTCGGATAGCTATGCCACCAACCCGTGGTTTGTGGTAAATCAGTACGTCAACAACCTGTCGCGCAAGCGTTTGATTGGCGTGGTATCAGCCAAGTACGCGTTCACCGATTTCCTCTCGCTGATGGCGCGCACGGGCTACGACTATTCCAGCGACCGGCGCTTCAACGTGACGCCCTACGGCACGCTCTATTCATCGGCTGGTGAAGGAGGACTCGACAACCTGACCCTGGGCACTCGCCTGGAAATGAACAGCGACGCTTTGCTGTCGTTCAACAAGCAATTCACGCAGGACATCACCGTGAGCGCCAGCGTGGGGGGCAACTACCGCTACAACCGCTTCGAAAGCAGCCGGTTGTATGGTGGGCAGTTTATCGTTCCTTACCTGTACACGCCCACCAACCTGCGCAACCGCAACCTAGAATACCAGTTCACGGAACTTGTAACGCCTTCGGCTTATTATACTGCCGACTTCACTTACAAGTTCTTGACGCTGAGCACCACCGGCCGCTACGACCGCTTCTCGACGCTGCCCAATGGCAACCGCAGCATTTTCACGCCTTCGGTGTCGGGTAGCTTCGTTTTCTCCGACCTGCTGCAATCGTCGGTGCTGAGCTACGGCAAGCTGCGCGCCTCGTATGCCAAAACCAGCGGTGAGCCGGCTAACCCCTACCAGACCAACTTCTACTACAACATCGGCAACCCCATCAACGGTACGCCGCGCGCCAGCTTCGATTCGCGCCTGCCCAATGCCAACCTGCGGCCGTTTAGCCTGCGCGAATTTGAGGTGGGTACCGAGTTGCGGTTCTTCAACGGGCGTATTGGCGTAGATGTAGCCTACTTCGACCGCCAGACCAACGGTGAGATTGTGGGGGCCTCCACGTCGGTGGCTTCCGGCTTTGAGAGCCGCTCGGTAAACCTGGGTGCTACCCGCAACCGCGGTGTGGAAGCCTTGCTGACCGTAGTGCCGATAAAGCGCGGCTCCTTCACCTGGACGTCTTCGCTGAACTTTACCAAGCTGAAGAACGAGGTGCTGGACATCGACCAGTCGGCTACGCCCACGCCGCTGCAAACCGGCACGTACCGCCCGATGAACGCCAACATCTCTATCGTGAAGGGCCTGCCCATCGCGCAGATTATGGCCTACGACTACAAGCGCGACGCTAGCGGCAACATTATAGTAGGCGCCAACGGCGTGCCGCTGCGCGGCAACCTCACTCCTATGGGCTCGGGCATTGCCAACCTCTACGGCGGCTGGAACAACGATTTCAACTACCACGGGGTGAACCTGTCGTTCCTGGTTGATTTCCGCTTCAACAATAAAATCCTGTCGGCTACCGAATACTACTCCTACGTTCGTGGCCAGAACCAAGCTACCCTGAACGGCCGCGAAACCGGCGTAGTAGCCACTGGCGTGACGGAAACCGGCGCGCAAAACAACGTTTCGGTGCCAGCTTACATTTACTACCCACAGCTGGCGGCCAACGTGTCGACCCTGTCGGTGCTCGACGGCAGCTTCATCAAGTTCCGCCAGGTGGTGCTAGGCTACACCTTCAACCAGAGCGTGTTGTCGCACACGCCCTTCCAGGATATCACGCTGTCGCTGGTGGGCCGCAACCTGTTCACCATTCTTAAGCACACCGACAACATCGACCCCGAGAATACCATCTCGCCGCTGGTGGCCTACGCTGGCGTAGAAGGTGGCTCGCTGCCCTTCGCCCGCACCTACGGCGTGACCCTCAACGTGAAATTCAAATAAGCAACGCTATGAAAAAGCTCATTCCATTTATTGCGCTGGCGGCCGTGCTAGGGGGTTCTTCCTGCTCGGAGAAGTACCTCGACCAGATAAATACCAACCCCAACGCAGCCTCGGCCAATAACCTCGACCCCAACTACCTGCTCACCGACGGCGAACTCACCTTTGCCAATACTGGCTATGGGCAGCTGCTGTATCCGTCAACGTCAATTCAGGGCCTAGCCAGCACGTTCAACTACTACGGCAACGGCGACAAGTACGTGAACGCCGGCGGCTTTACGGGCTATCAGGCGCTCGTTTTCAACCAGGGCTACACCGCCCTAAGCCGCTTGCAGCAGGCCATCAGCGTGGCGAATACGCAAAGCGCCACGCGCTACGCCAACGTTATCGCCATCAGCAACATTATGAAGGTGATGATATTCCAGCGCATCACCGACACGTATGGCGACGTGCCCTTCACGCAGGCCGTGCAGGCAGCTGCGGGTATCGTAACGCCGCAGTACGACAAGCAGCAGGACATTTACCCGGCTCTGCTGACCCAGCTCGATGCCGCCATTGCCAGCCTGAACACCACGGGCGTCAAGGCTAGCGGCGACTTGCTCTACGGCGGCGATATCACCCAGTGGAAAAAGCTCGGCTACTCGCTGATGGTGCGGGTGGCTATGCGCATGACCAAGGTGAACCCCGCGCTGGCTAAAACCTATACCGAGAAAGCCGCTGCCGGGGGTACCATGACGGGCACCGCCGACAATGCCATCGTGAAAACCGACATTGCCTTCGGCGACACGCAGAACGCCACCACCAACGCCCTGCTGACGACCGACGACTTCCGGGAAGTGAAGTGGAGCAAAACCCTTATCGACTACCTGCGCACCAGCAATGACCCCCGGCTAGGGGCTATTGCCGAGATACCGCAGCCCGGCGCCGGCAACAACGCCAACCAGGCACTGCCCGGCGACAACACGCCCAGCCTGCAGCGCGGCCTGCCCAATGGCTATGACCAGACGGGCGGGGCTAACGATATCCACAAGCGTGCCGACTATCCCGGCCCCACGGGCAGTGGCAACGACGTGGCCCCGCTCGGCAACTACTCGCGCCCCCGGGTGCAAGTATATATCCAGCGCAATGCCCCCATCTACCTGCTGACCTACGCCGAAACCGAATTCTTGCTGGCCGAGGCAGCTACCCGCGGCTGGAGCGTGGGCGCCACTGCCGCCACGCACTACGCCAACGGCCTGCGCAGCGCCCTGGAGTCGCTGGGGCAGTTTAATACGAACGCTACGGTGGCCCCGGCCGACATCGCCACCTTCGTGGCGGCCAACCCGCTGAGCACCGCCAACGCATTGCAGCAGATAAACGAGCAGTACTGGGTGGAAACCTGCACCACGTTTAACTTCCTGGAGGCGTGGTTCAACTGGCGCCGCTCGGGCTACCCCGTGCTGACACCCGTGAACTACCCCGGCAACGTGACCAACGGGACGATTCCGCGCCGCATGATTTACCCGGCCACTGAAATCGGCAACAACCCTGCAGGCTACGCAGCGGGGGTGGCGGGCCTGGCCGGTGGCGACCTGCTCACCTCGCGCGTGTGGTGGGATAAATAAGCCTGCCGTGCTCAACAGCTAAGTGGGGCTTTATTCCGGGCAAGCCTGGGGTAAAGCCCCACTTTTTTATAAACGTCGGCCAGTTCCTTGCTATTCATGAAACCACTGTTACCAATTTGCGCTGGCCTGGGGCTAGCGGCGCTGGGCAGCTTGCCCGGGCACGCCCAAACGCCCTTTCAGGGCTTGGAAAACTTATTTACGCCCCCGCTGGGCTACGTGGTGCAGCACACCAGCCAGCCCCTGGCGATGGATGGCAGCCTGCAGGAAAGCGACTGGCAAAAAGCTCCTTGGACCACCGATTTCGTCGATATTGAGGGCGCGACTAAGCCCCGGCCCACTTTCCAAACGCGGGTGAAAATGCTCTGGAATGACTCGACGCTGTTCATTGCCGCCACCTTGCAGGAGCCGCAGCTTTGGGCCTACCAAACGCACCACGACGATATTATTTATAAGGATAATGACTTTGAGGTCTTTATCGACCCCGACAATAATGCGCACCAATATTTTGAGGTGGAAGTAAATGCGCTAAACAAGATATTCGACCTATACTTGCCCAAGCCCTATCGCGACAAGGGCGACGCCCTCATCAGTTGGGATGTGGCCGGTCTGCGCTCGGGGGTGGCCCTAGCGGGTACCCTCAACCAGCCGCACGACCAGGACCAGGGCTGGACCGTCGAAATGGCCATTCCGCTGAAGGCCGTGCGTATGGGCTTTCCGTGGCAGCCGCCCACCGAGGGCACGCTGTGGCGCATCAACTTCTCGCGGGTGGAGTGGGACACCAAGGTGGCCGGCACCCAGAATGTGAAGCTGCAAGACGCCGCTGGCAAAGACCTATCCGAGCACAACTGGGTGTGGTCGCCGCAGGGTGTCATCAACATGCACTGCCCCGAGCGCTGGGGCTACCTGCAGTTTACGCGCCGGGCCGGCACCACCTGGCAACTGCCGGTGGCCGAGCTGCGCAAGCAGTATTTGTGGCTGGTGTACTACCGCCAGCAGCAGTACAAGCAGCGCACCGGCCACTACGCCGCTAGCCTGGCCGAGCTTCGGGTAGCACCCCAAATGCAGGTGGCGAAGCAAGCCAACCAGCTGGCACTGGCCGCCACGCCCTACCAGTTTACGGCTATCCTCACGGCGGCCGGGCAGCCCACCATCCGCCTCAACGACGAGGGCCTGGTTGAAACCCTGAAGCCATAGCGTAGCATTTGCCTAGCGCAACGGGGCTGGTCCGCAGCCGGCTGCTGCGCAAGAAGATAAATGCGCAGGTAGTATCTTTTAACCAGCAAAGCTCAAGGCGTTGCGCCCGTTTTTCTGCATAAGTTCTTTTACGCTGGGTTTACGTATGATTAACCGCTATTTCAGAGCTAGTTGCCTGGCTGTATTGGCCTTGCTGGGGGCTAGCCCCGCTGGGCTGGCCCAGACCCAGCAGCCACTGTTCAGCCTGCTCACTCCCCAGGAAACGGGCATCGCGTTCACCAACACCATCAGCGAGAACGAGGCGTTAAATATTCTGTCCTACGAGTACTTCTACAACGGCGGCGGCGTAGCGGTGGGCGACGTGAACGGCGATGGCCTGCCCGACCTGTTCTTTACCGGCAACATGCGGCCCAACAAGCTGTACCTCAACCAGGGCGGCTGCAAGTTCAAGGACGTGACCGACCAGGCTAGCCCCTTGCTGGCGGGCCGCAAGGATGGCTGGAAAACCGGCGCCACGATGGCCGACGTGAACGGCGACGGCCGCCTCGATATCTACGTGTGCTACTCGGGCAAAAAGGCCGACGACGTGCGCCGCAACCAGCTGTTTATCAACCAGGGCGACGGCAAGTTCACGGAGCAGGCCAGCCAGTACGGCCTCGATGACCCCGGCTACAGCACCCAGGCTGCCTTTTTCGACTACGATAATGATGGCGACCTCGACATGTTTTTGCTCAACCATAACGTCAAAAAGATTGACAATATGGAATTTGCGCGCCACAAGGATGAGGTGGACGTGCTGGCCGGCAACAAGCTGTTTCGGAACGACAACGGGCACTTCGTGGACGTGTCGCGGGCGGCGGGCATCGTGCAGAATCCACTCACGTTTGGGCTGGGCATTGCCGTGGCCGACATCAATAAGGACGGCTGGCAGGACGTGTACGTCACCAACGACTACAACGAGCCCGACTACCTGTACCTGAACAACAAGAACGGCACCTTCACCGACCACTCGCAGCAGATGCTGCGCCACCACTCGCAGTTTTCGATGGGCGTGGATATCGCTGATTTCAACAACGATACGCAGCCCGACATCTTCACCCTCGACATGCTGCCGGCCGACAACCACCGCCAGAAGTCGCTGCAATTGCAGGAAAACTACGAGCTGTTTGAGTTGCAGCAGCAGCAGGGCCTGTACCCACAGTACATGCGCAACATGCTGCACCTCAACAACGGCGACGGCACGTTCAGCGAAATCGGGCAGCTGGCCGGCGTGGCCAAAACCGACTGGAGCTGGTGCCCGCTCATCGCCGATTTCGACAACGACGGCTACAAGGATATTTTCATCAGCAACGGCTACCTGCGCGACTACACCAACAAGGATTTTCTGCGCTACTGGGGCGATTACAAGATTAAAAAGGCGATGGCGAGGGAGCCATTTTTGCTGATGGACCTCGTGACGGCCATGCCCGCCACGGCTATGCCCGACTATATCTTCCGCAACGAGCACAACCTGACTTTCGCCAACAAGCAGCAGGAGTGGGGCCTGAACCAGACCAATATGTCGAACGGCGCCGTGTACGCCGACCTCGACAACGACGGCGACTTGGACTTGGTGGTGAATACTATCAACCAGCCGGCCAGCCTTTACCGCAACCACGCCAGCGAAGCGAACCACACCAGCTATTTGGCTTTCAAGCTGAAAGGCCCTGGTCTGAACACCCAGGCCGTGGGCGCCAAGGTGTACGTGTACACGCCCGGCCAGGCACAGTATCAGGAGCTGAACCCTAGCCGCGGCTACCTCTCGTGCGTGTCCACGACACTGAATTTTGGGCTCGGCACCAGCCAGCGGGCCGACTCGGTGCGCATCATTTGGCCCAACCAGACCACCCAACTGCTCACCAACGTGAAGGCTAACCAGCTGCTCCAGCTAAGCGGCCAGCCCAAGGACCGGCCCTACGCCCTAGCCCCGGCGGTGCCCAAAAAGGTGTTCCGGCCCGCCGCGCCGCTGTTCGATTTCAAGCCTGAGGAAGTGGCCCTTAACGACTTCAAGCGCCAGGTGCTCATGCTGTTCATGTACTCGAAAACGGCGCCGGTAATGACGAAGGCCGACGTGAACAAGGACGGCCGTGACGACCTGTTCGTGAGCGGCGGCAAGGACGAGGTAGGCAAGCTCTACCTCCAGCAGCCGGGCGGCAAGTTCACCGAGGCGCCGCTAGCGCGCAGCACCAGCCGGCCGGCCGGCACGGTAGCGGCCGCCACGTTTTTCGACGCCAACGGCGATGGCTACCCTGACCTCTACCTGGCCAAGGGCGGCTACGCGCTCTACGAAGCCGGGCAGGAAGACTTGCAGGACGAGTTGTACCTCAACGACGGCCACGGCCGCCTGTCGCTAGCCCCCGCCGGGCTGCCGGTGCTCACGGCAGGCAGCAAAAGCTGCGTGCGCGCCGCCGACGTGGACCAGGACGGCGACCTCGACCTGTTCGTGGGCGGGCGCGTTATCCCCGGCCGCTACCCGCTAGCCCCGCCCAGCTACCTGCTGCTTAATGACGGCCACGGCGCCTTCACGGCCGCGGCAGTGCCCTTCGCCCAGGCCGGCATGGTGACCGACGCGCAGTGGGTAGACCTCAACAAAGACAAGCGCCCCGACCTCGTGCTGTGCGGCGAGATGATGCCGCTAACGGTGTGGGTCAATACGCCGCAGGGCTTCAAAAACCAGACTACCGACTACTTCGCCAGTCCCCAGCCGGGCCTGTGGTTCAGCCTGCACGTGGCCGACGTGAACGCCGACGGCCAGCCCGACATCGTGGCCGGTAACCTCGGCCTGAATAGCCCGCTGCGGGCCAGCGCCCAGGAGCCGGCCTCGCTGTACTACGCTGATTTTGATGGTAATGGCTCAATCGACCCGTTCTTCAACTTCTACATGGACGGCAAGAGCTACCCCTACGTGAGTCGCGATGAGCTCAACGACCTTATCTACCCCATGCGCCGCCGCTTCACCTCGTACAAAGCCTACGCCGACGCCACGATGGCCGATATCTTCCCCGCCGATGAGCTGGCTAAGGCCAGCAAGCTGGAAGCTACCGAGCTGCGCACCATGTTGTATCTCAACACTAAGGGTAAATTCGCGCCCGCCGAACTGCCAGTAGAGGCGCAGTTCTCGGTGGTGACCCAGGTGCTGAGCGGCGACTACAACCACGACGGCCACCCCGACCTGCTGCTGCTGGGCAACCACACCGACAACCGCCTGAAAATGGGCAGCATCGACGCCAGCTACGGCTGCCTGCTGGCCGGCGACGGCCGGGGCCGATTCCGCTACGTGGCGCAGCCGGCGGCGGGTATTTGCGTGGTCGGCGACGTGAAATCGGCCAGCGAGATTACCGTGGGCCGCCAGCCCTACCTGGTGGTGGGCGTCAGCAGCGGCCCCGTGCAGTTTTACCAGGAAGAAGTTTTTCAGCCGCTTTCGCGATGACGTTTCGTACTGTTTGGCTAGCCCTGGTGCTGCCCCTGCTAGCTCACCGCGGCGCCGCCCAGGCCCCGCGCCATGCCGCGCTGCCCGACCCTAGCAAGGCGCTCGATGCCATCAATATGACGATGGTGCACGACGTCATCAGCCCGCCCTCGGCGGCGCGCTACTACGCCTACTGCATGCTGGGGGCGCACAGTATCGTGGCCGCGCACAACAAGACCCTGCCGGCCCCGAAGCAGCTGGTCCGGAATTTCACTGCCGACCTGCGGCTCGATACCGTGCGGTCGCCCTACGACTACCAACTAGCCGCTTACTACGCCATGCTCGAAACCGCCCGTCTGTTGCTGCCCTCGGGCGAAAACCTGGCTGAGGAGCAGGCTGCTTTCGTGCAGAGCCTTACCAAGCAAGGGCTAAGCCCCGCCGTGCTGAGCCAATCGATAAGAGTGGCGAAGTTGGCTGCCGCGGCCGTGATAAAATTCTCCAAGACCGATAATTACGGTAAGCTGAGCGCGCTCAAACGCTATACACCGATGCGCGCTGAGGGCAACTGGTACCCCACGCCGCCGGCCTACATGGAAGCCGTGGAGCCCAACTGGAAAACCATCCGGCCGCTGGTTATCGACTCGGCCAGCCAGTTTCGGACCGCGCTGCCGTGCGCGTTCAGCAAGGACACAGCTTCAGTCTTTTACCGGCAAGCGCAGGCTGTGTACCGGGTAGGCAAGCAGCTGAGCCCCGAGCAGGTGCAGATAGCGCAGTTCTGGGACTGCAACCCGTTTGCCATCAACACGGCGGGCCATATGTCCATCGGCTTTAAGAAAATTAGCCCCGGCGGGCATTGGATGAACATTGCGGCCCTGGTGGCCCGGCAGCGCAAAGTAGGCTTCGACAAAACAGTGTACGTGCTTTGCGCCGAAGGTATTACGCTAATGGATTCCTTCATCAGCACCTGGGAAATGAAGTACGCCACCAACCGCATCCGGCCCGAAACATACATCAACAAATACATGGACGTAAAGTGGCAGCCTTTCCTGCAAACGCCGCCCTTTCCAGAGTACACCAGCGGCCACGCGGTAGTATCCAACGCCTCTGCCGAAGTGCTGACCTACCTGCTGGGCGACAAAATTGCCTACGTCGATGACACCGAGATTCCGTTTGGCAGCGGGCAGCGCGCCTTCTCATCTTTCCGCCAGGCGGCGGCCGAGGCGTCAGTGTCGCGCTTCTACGGCGGCATTCACTACATGGATAGCATCGAGCAAGGCAATGAGCAGGGCCGCAAAATCGGCCGCTACATTGTGGCCAGGGTGCTAGCCCCCAATAGCAGGGCCAAGACTGGCAAAAGCCAGGCAGTGCTTCGCAAGCTGGGGCCAAGCCGCTAACAATTAGAGGTGCAGCAGCGGCAGCAGCCAGTCGAGTACCAGCACGCCGGCTAGCCCCACCACCGCCACGATGGTTTCCATCGCCGTCCACGAACGCAGGGTGTCTTTGATAGACAGGTTGAAATACTCTTTAAACATCCAGAAGCCCGAGTCGTTGACGTGCGACAGCACTAGGCTACCCGCCCCGATGGCCAGCACCATCAGGTTGGGGTTGACGTGGCCCTGGCTCAGAGTAGGCAGCATCACACCCGCCGCCGTGAGCCCGGCAATGGTGGCCGAGCCGAGGCAAACCCGAATAAAAGCGGCCAGCAGCCACCCCAGCACCAGCGGCGGCAGCCCCGTGCCGCGCAGGCTGGCCGCTATTTCCTGGCTAGCCCCGCTGGCTACGAGCACCTGCTTGAGCATGCCCGCCCCGCCAATCACCAGCAAAATGGCCGCTACGTCTTTCACCGCCAGGCCATAGCTATCCATAAGTTGGCTCATGCGCTGGCCGCGCGCCAGGCCCAGGCTACAGGTAGCCACCGCTACCGAGAGCAGCAGCGTCACGGCTGGCTCGGCAAGCAGCGTCAGCAGGGGGGCTAGCGCGCTGCTAGTAGGCAGCAGGGCTTTCAGTAGCAAAGCGCCCCCAAGTAGCAGCACTGGCAGCAACGACGACAGAAAGCTATTGAGGCGGCCGGGCAGGGCACTGGCGGGTAGGGGCGGGGCCACGAAGCCGGCTAGCGGCACGGCCACCAGCCCGCGCAGCGTGCGCGCATACACCGGTCCCGCCAGAATAACGGCCGGAATGGCCAGCACCAACCCATAGACAAACGTGCGACCCAGGCTGGCATGAAACTGCGCCACCAGCGCCGTGGGCGAGGGGTGGGGTGGCAAAAAACCATGCAGTACCGAGAGCGCCGCCAGCATTGGCAGCCCCACGTACACGGCCGGTAGCCGGTACCGGGTTGCGGCCGCGAATATCAGCGGCACTACCAGCACGAAGCCCACGTTGTAAAAGAGCGGAATGCCGATGAGCAGGCCCGACAGCATCAAGGTCCATAGCAAATACCGGGGGCCAAAGGCATCGACCAGCGCGCTTGTGATTTGCTGGGCGGCACCGCTATCAGCCACTATTTTGCCGAGCATGGCCCCTAGCACAATGATGATAGTAACGGAGCCCAGTGTGTCGCCTAGCCCCTGGTACATGGCCGCCAGCAGCGCCGCCGGGGCTATGTGCAGCGCCAGGCCAGCGCCCAGCGATACCAGTAAGAAGGCCAGAAAGGCATTGACTTTGGCCCAGCTAATGAGGCCTACGAGCGCCAGCACAGCTAACAGAATGATAAGAGAAGCCATGTAGAGGCGAAGAAGGGGATTTTTTGTGAATTGTTTTTTAACCGGTACCTGGCTAGCCCTGGTGTTTCCAGTGCTAGGGCCTAAATCGGCTCAGAAGTGTGTCGTAGGCGTACTCTGAGCGGGCAAAGTGTAATGTTGTGGTTAAGAATGGACGCGCAATGGTACCTATTCCGGAAAAAACAGCCAATAAATTAGCAGTTGTTAACTCCCCAGCTAGCGCATTCTTTCTTCCCTATTTATTACCTTGCCCACGCTAAGTGTAGCAGCTAGTGAATTTGGAATAAGCAGCTAGTTGATGAAGCGATTATGCTGCTTATATCAGTGGCTGACTTTCTCTCCTTTTTCCCACCTCCCTCGCGCTTATGACCTCACGCCGCGCTTTTGTCAAGTCTGCCACCTTGCTCTCTGCCGGAGCATTTATTAGCCCTAGCTTGCTAGCGGCAGCGCCCAAATACATCGGCCTGCAGCTCTACACCGTGCGCGATGCGATGGCGCAAGACCCCACCGGTACCCTGGCCAAGGTAGCCAAGATGGGCTACAACTCGGTAGAAGGCGCTACCTACACGGGCAGCCAGAAATTTTATGGCATGGAGCCCGCTGCGTTTGCCCAGGTGCTGAAGCAGAATGGCCTCATTATGCCGAGCAGCCACTACGTGCTGGGCGAGGCCATGATGAACGGCCAGCCCACGCAAGGCACCATCCTGCACGGCTGGGACAAAGCCGTGGACGACGCGGCCAAAGTAGGGGTAAAGTACATGGTGTGCGCCTACCTCATGGATAGCGAGCGCGGCAGCCTCGACCACTACAAGCAGATTGCCGAGCACCTCAACAAAGCCGGTGAGCGCTGCAAAAAGGCCGGCATCCAGCTCTGCTACCACAATCACGACTTCGAGTTTAAGGCGCAGGATGGCAAGCTGCCCTACGACACGCTGCTCAACATGACCGACAAAAACCTGGTGAAGATGGAGCTGGACCTCTATTGGGCTACCAAAGCCGGCCAGGACCCGGTGGCAATGTTCCAAAAGCATCCCGGCCGCTTCCCGCTCTGGCACGTGAAGGACATGGACAAGACCGCCGAGCGCAACTTCACGGAAGTCGGTAATGGCAGCATCGACTTTAAGCGCATCTTCGCCCAGGCCAAGCTGGCGGGCATGCAGTACTTCTTTGTGGAGCAGGATAAAACGCCTGGCTCGCCCTTCGACAGCATCCAGCAGAGCATCACTTATATAAAGCGTACGCTGGTGTAAGCTGGCCGCTGGCTGGCTTCTCCCCGAATTTTCTATCCCCACCCAATTTTTATGGAAAAGAACACCTATGACGCCATCGTCATTGGCTCTGGTATCTCGGGCGGCATGGCTGCCAAAGAGTTGACCGAAAAAGGCTTGCGGACCATCATGCTGGAGCGCGGGCGCAACGTAGAGCACATCAAGGACTACGTAAACGCCAACAAAGCTCCCTGGGAGCTGCCCCACCGCGGCGGCAAAACCCAGCAGATGATAGAAGACCACCCGGTGCTGAAGCGCGATTACACGCTGAATGAGAGCAACCTCAACTTCTGGGTGAATGAGAAGGAAAGCCCCTATGTGGAAGTAAAGCCCTTCGACTGGTTTCGGGGCTACCAGGTGGGTGGCCGCTCGCTGATGTGGGGCCGCCAGAGCTACCGCTGGAGCGACTACGACTTCGAGGCCAATGCCAAGGATGGCATCGCCGTGGACTGGCCCATCCGCTACGCCGACCTAGCGCCCTGGTACAGCCACGCCGAGAAGTTTGCGGGCATCAGCGGCAACCGCGACGGCCTGCCCCAGCTGCCCGACGGCGATTTCATGCCCCCGATGGAAATGAACATCGTGGAGAAGGACGTGGCCGCTCGCATCAAGAAGCATTATAAGGACCGCCACATGGTGATTGGCCGCACGGCCAACATTACCCGCCCGCACCTCAATGGCCGCGTAAACTGCCAGTATCGCAATAAGTGCTGGCTAGGGTGCCCATTCGGTGCTTACTTCAGCACGCAGTCGGCTACGCTGCCAGCGGCTATGGCGACTGGCAAGCTCACGCTGCGGCCGTTTTCTATCGTCACCAAAATCCTTTATGATAAGGACACCAAGCGTGCTAAGGGCGTGGAAGTGCTGGATGCCGAAACCAACCAGACCTACGAGTACTACGCCAAGGTTATTTTCCTGAACGCTTCGGCCCTGAATTCGGCCTGGGTGCTGATGAACTCGGCCACCGACGTGTGGCCCGATGGCTTGGGCAGCAGCAGCGGCGAGCTAGGCCATAATGTAATGGACCACCACTTCCGGGCCGGTGCGCACGGCGAAATGCCGGGCTACGAGGACAAGTACGTGTACGGGCGCCGCGCCAATGGCATCTACATTCCGCGCTACCGCAACCTGTTTGGCGATAAGCGCGACTACATCCGCGGCTTTGGCTACCAAGGCAGCGCCGGCCGCGAGGGCTGGAGCCGCGAGATTCCGGAAATGAGCATCGGCGGCGAGTTTAAGGACGCGCTGAGCGAGCCAGGCGGCTGGACCATGGGCATCACGGGCTTCGGCGAAACCCTGCCCTACCACGACAACAAGATTACCCTCGACAAAACCAAGAAGGACAAGTGGGGCCTGCCGGTGCTGGCCATGGACGCCGTTATCCGCGACAACGAGCAGAAAATGCGCGTGGATATGATGGCCGATGCCCAGGAAATGCTGGAGAAAGCCGGGCTGAAAAACGTGAAGACCTACAACAACGGCTACGCGATGGGCGGCGGCATCCACGAAATGGGCACGGCGCGCATGGGCCGCGACCCCAAAACGTCGGTACTCAACAAGTACAACCAGGTGTGGGATGCCCCCAACGTGTACGTGACCGACGGCGCGGCCATGACCTCGGCTGCTTGCCAGAACCCCTCGCTCACCTACCTGGCCATGACGGCCCGCGCCGTAGACCACGCCGTGGGCGAGCTTAAAAAACAGAACGTCTAACCCCTTCACTTCTCAAAGCCATGATGAACCGCAGAGATGCCCTGGCGCGGGTAGCCCTATTGATGGGCGGCGCTGTGATTGGGGCCGACTATTTCCTGACCGGGTGCAGCCCCGCTAGCACTGACAAAGACAAGGCGCAAACCAAGGATACCGCCAACGCCAAGCCTAAAGATGTTCTGAACCCGGAGCAGACGGCTTACCTCAATGAGGTGGCCGACACCATCCTTCCTGCCACCAAGACGCCGGGCGCCAAAGCCGCCAACGTAGGTGCGTTTATGAACGTGATGGTGCGCGACTGCTACACGCCGGCCGACCAGGAGATTTTCACCAAGGGCCTGACCGAGTTGGAAGCCGCTAGCCAGAAAATGAACGGCAAAGGCTTCTTGGCCAGCACGCCGGCCCAGCGCACGGCCCTGCTCACAGCCCTTAATGCCGAGCAAAAGAGCTACGCCAAGACCAAGACGCCCGAGCAGCCCAACCACTACTTCCGGATGGTAAAGGAGTTGACGCTGCTTGGCTTCTTCACCTCGGAGGTGGGCGCTACGCAGGCGCTGCGCTACCTGCCCGTGCCGGGCAAGTACGACGGCAACTACCCCTACAAAAAAGGCGACCGCGCCTGGGCAACTACCTGATTTCTTTATTTATTGACCCCTAGCTGTAACGTTTTTGCTTGCAGCTAGGGGTCAATAGCTTAGGAGCGAACAGCTACATGATGAAATTACGATTGGGTATGATTGGTGGCGGGCAGGGCGCTTTTATCGGCGCCGTGCACCGCCTGGCCGCTGCCCTCGATGGCCAATATGAGCTAGTGGCCGGCGCCTTCAGCAGCAACCCAGATACGTCGCGGGCTAGCGGCCAGCTGCTGGGCCTCGACCCGGCGCGCGTGTATGGCTCGTACCAGGAATTAATTGAGCAGGAAAAAGCGCGGCCTGCCGCCGAGCGGGTGCAGGTTATCAGCATTGTCACGCCCAACCACCTGCACTTTGCCCCGGCCAAGCTGGCGCTCGAAAGTGGCTTCGATGTGGTGCTCGATAAGCCTATGACCTTCTCGCTAGCCGAGGCCAAAGAGCTGTCCGCCGTGGTGCAGGCCACCGGCCGGCACCTGTGCCTTACGCACACCTACACCGGCTACCCCATGGTGAAGCAGGCCCGCCAGCTAGTGGCGGAGGGCACGCTAGGGCGCATCCGCAAGGTGTATGTGGAGTATCCGCAGGGCTGGCTCAGCAAGTTTGAAGAAGGCGGCGAAAACAAGCAGGCCGCTTGGCGCACCGACCCGACCAAGAGCGGCGTGGCCGGCGCCATGGGCGACATTGGAACCCACGCGTTCAACCTGTTGGAGTACGTAAGCGGGCTGCAAGTCGAAAAACTTTGCGCCGATATCAACACCGTAGTCGAAGGCCGCCGGCTCGACGACGATGGCGCGGTGCTGCTGCGCCTCAGCAGCGGGGCTAGCGGGGTGCTGGTGGCTACGCAGGTAGCGGCAGGGGAGGAGAACAATGTCCGCATCCGGGTATATGGCGAAAAAGGTGGCGTCGACTGGATGCAGGCCGACGCCAATACCTTGCTGGTGAAGTGGCTCGATAAGCCCACCGAAATCTGGCGCACGGGCGGGGCCGGCGTAGGCTCCTACGCCACGCACAATACCCGCACGCCCGCCGGCCACCCCGAGGGCTACCTCGAAGCCTTCGCCAACCTCTACCGCAACTTCGCCCTGACCTTGCAGGCTGAGCAGACCGGCCAACCGGCGGGGCCCGAAGCGCACGATTACCCTGGTATAGAAGAAGGCGTGCGCGGCATGGCCTTTATTGAAAACGTCATTGCCTCGGGCCGCTCCGACCAGAAGTGGACCGAGTTTACCGTGTAATTGCCCATGAAAACCATCAAAGGACCAGCCGTTTTTCTAGCGCAGTTTATCGGCAATGAGGCCCCGTTCGATAGCTTGGAGGGCATGTGCAGCTGGGCTAGCGGGCTGGGCTTCAAGGGCATTCAGATGCCCACGCTGGATAATCGCTTCATCGACCTCAAGCTGGCCGCCGAAAGCCAGACCTATGCCGACGAGCTGGTAGGCAAGGTGCGGGCCGCGGGCCTCGAAATCACCGAGCTTTCGACGCACTTGCAGGGCCAGCTCGTGGCCGTGCACCCGGCCTACGACCAACTGTTCGACGGCTTTGCGCCTGAGGCATTGCGCGGTAACCCGGCCGCCCGCCAGCAGTGGGCGGTGCAGCAGCTCACCTACGCGGCCAAGGCGTCGCGGCGGCTGGGGTTGTCGGCGCACGTCACATTCAGCGGCGCGCTGCTGTGGCCCTACGTGTACCCCTGGCCGCAGCGCCCGGCCGGGCTGGTGGAGGAAGGCTTTTCCGAGCTGGGCCGCCGCTGGCTGCCAATTCTGGATGAGTTTGAGAACGAAGGCATTGACCTCTGCTACGAGCTGCACGCCGGCGAAGACCTGCACGATGGCATCAGCTACGAGCGCTTCCTGACGGAAGTAAACGACCACCCGCGCGCCTGCCTGCTCTATGACCCTTCGCACTACGTGCTGCAGTGCCTCGACTACCTGGAGCACCTCGATATCTACCACGAGCGCATCAAGATGTTCCACGTCAAGGATGCTGAATTTAACCCTAGCGGGCGGCAGGGCGTGTATGGCGGCTACCAGTCGTGGCTGGAGCGCGCCGGGCGCTTCCGCTCGTTGGGCGATGGGCAGGTCGATTTCAAGGCGGTGTTCAGCAAGATGGCCCAGTACAACTTCCCCGGCTGGGCCGTGCTGGAGTGGGAATGCGCCCTGAAACACCCCGAAGACGGCGCCCGCGAAGGCGCGCAGTTCATCAAAGACCATATTATCCGCGTCACCGACCGCACCTTCGACGACTTTGCTGCCTCGGGCATCGACAAGACGCTTAACAAAACATTACTAGGACTTTAATTCCCCTTTTCCCTATGAAAAAGGTATTCCTTCTTCTCAGCGCTGGCGTGCTGCTAGCGGCCTGCAACAGCGGCTACCAGCAGGATGGCCCCGACAAGGCCAACGCCTCGAAAGCCGCTGCCACCGAAAAATCGGATGAGCTGAACACCGACAGCACCACCGGCGCCAACGTAACGGCTGTAGCCCGCCAGCCGCAGGTAGATACCAGCAACACCAAAATTGGGACGGAGCCCACCGGCGCCCCGGGCGCCCAGGGCGCCAAGCTGATGGCCGCAGCCGACTGCGCCAGCTGCCACCGCGAGCGCGACAAGCTACTAGGCCCCGCTTACACCGCCGTAGCCCAGAAGTACCCCGCCACGCCCGCTAATATCACCATGCTGAGCCAGCACATTATCAAGGGCGGGGCCGGCCACTGGGGCGATATTGCCATGACGCCCCACCCCGGCTTGTCGGAAAGCGACTCGAAAGAAATGGTTCGCTACATTCTCAGCCTCAAGTAAGCCGCTGGCTTAGCGCTTGCCGAGGCTGATATCATCCTTTTGCTTCCTTATCCCACCCTTTCTGCCTATGTCTTCCACCATCCGGGTTAAGCTGTCCATCATGATGTTCCTGGAGTTTTTCATCTGGGGCGCGTGGTTTGTGACGCTAGGCACCTATTTGCTGCACAACCTGCACGCCACGGGCACACAGGTAGGTGTAGCTTTCCTCACGCAGTCTATCGGGGCCATCGTGGCGCCGTTCATCATCGGGCTTATTGCCGACCGGTTTTTCTCGGCGCAGAAAATCCTGGGTGTGCTACACCTGGCTGGTGCTCTATTGCTGTGGCGTGCCTCTTCGGCCCCCGATTTCAACAGCTTTTACCCCAACGTGCTCACCTACATGGTGTTGTATATGCCCACGCTGGCGCTGGTTAATTCCATCGCCTTCCGGCAAATGAAAGACCCGCAGAAGGAGTTTGCACCCATCCGGGTACTGGGCACCTTGGGCTGGATTATCGCTGGCCTCACCATCGGCTGGCTGAACTGGGAGCAGACCAACAGCCTGCAAGCTACCTTCCTGATGGCTGCTGGTGCCTCGGCGCTGCTAGGCGTGTTCAGCTTCGCGTTGCCCGCCACGCCGCCCGTAAAAAGCGGGCAGTCAAGCTCCATCGGCGACCTGCTAGGCCTCGATGCCATTGGCTTGCTCAAAAACCGCTCGTACCTGATTTTCTTCCTGGCTTCCATCGCCATCTGCATCCCACTGGCCTTCTACTATGGCTTCACCAATCCTTTCCTCAACGAGGTAGGCATGAAGGCCGCTGCCGGCGTGCAAAGCCTCGGGCAGGTATCGGAGCTGCTATTTATGCTGGCTATTCCGCTGTTCTTTAGCAAGCTAGGGGTGAAGAAAATGCTGGCAATCGGCATGGCGGCCTGGGTACTGCGCTACGTGTTCTTTGCTTATGGCGACGGCGCTAGCAACTACTGGATGCTCATTGCTGGCATCGTGCTCCACGGTGTGTGCTACGACTTCTTCTTCGTAACGGGCCAGATTTATACCGACAACCTGGCCGGCGAGCGCTTCAAGAGCTCGGCCCAAGGCTTTATCACTTTGGCTACCTATGGCGTGGGCATGCTCATCGGCACGTTGCTGTCGGGCGATATTTTCGATAAGAATACCCTAGCCGGCGGTGGCCACGATTGGCGCATGATTTGGCTTATTCCCGCCGGCATCGCGGCAGTAGTGTTGCTGCTGTTCCTGCTGTTGTTCCGTGAGCGCGCCACTGCACCCGCCGCCTCTGATGCCCCAGTCGCCTACGGCGAAGCATCGGCCGTAGCACCGGGCTAGCCACCTATCCCCTTCTTTTGTAATGATGAGTACCTGGAATCGCCGCGCTGCCCTCAAAGGCCTGCTAGCCACCACCGCCGCAGTAGGCGCTGTAGGCGTGGCCGGCGCCCGCCCGATGGAAGAAAACCAACCTGCTCCCGCAGCCCCGTTGCTGGGCACTATCAAACAATCGGTATGCCGCTGGTGCTTTCAGGATATGCCCTTGGAGCAGCTTTGCGTGGCTGCAAAGGAAATGGGTATCAAAGGCATCGACTTGGTGGGCCCCAACGATTGGCCCACGCTCAAAAAGCACGGCCTCGATTCGCCCATGTGCAACGGCGCCGAAATCAACCTCACCGATGGTTTCAACGACCCGCGCTTCCACGCGCAGCTTCAGAAGCAATACAGTGAGATGATTCCGAAAGTAGCTGCGGCCGGCTACACCAACCTCATCTGCTTCAGCGGCAGCCGCCGGGGCATGAGCGATGAGGTAGGCCTAGCCAATGCCGTGCGTGGCTTGCAGCCCCTAGTGGCCCTGGCCGAGAAGCATAAAGTAGTGCTCGTGATGGAGCTGCTCAACAGCAAAGTCGACCACCACGACTATATGTGCGACCGCACCAGCTGGGGCGTGGCCCTGGCCAAGAAGCTAGGCTCCGAGCACTTCAAGCTGCTCTACGACATCTACCACATGCAGATTGACGAGGGCGATGTCATCCGCACTATCAAGGACAACCACGCCTACATCGCGCACTACCATACGGCCGGCGTACCTGGCCGGCACGAGCTCGACGACAATCAAGAGCTAAACTACCCAGCCATCATGCGGGCTATCAAAGCAACTGGCTTCCAGGGCTACGTAGCTCAGGAGTTCATTCCAACCAAAACCGATAAGCTGGCTTCGCTGCGGCAGGCCGTGCGCCTGTGCGATGTGTAGCTGGCCGCTAGCCCTTCTATCTTTCCACCTCACCCTTCTTGCCTTATGAAGCTCTTCTTGTCCAGTGCATTCCTCCTTGGTGCCACCACCCTGGCGTGCGCCCAGCAAACCGCCAAGCCCGAGGATACGGAGGTATATGAGCCAGTGCCCAAAACCGTAGTGGCTAGCCCCGTCTTCGAGCCTGCTCCCTCCGATGCCGTCGTGTTGTTCGATGGCAAAGACCTCAGCCAGTGGGTAATGACCGACGAGCGTACTACGCCCGCCAAGTGGAAAGTTGCCAGCGGTATCCTCACCGTGGACAAAACCACTGGCAACATCGAAACCAAGAAGGCGTTCACCAACTACCAGCTGCACCTCGAGTGGCGCATTCCGGCCAACATCAGCGGCACCGGGCAGGCGCGCGGCAACAGCGGGGTCTTCCTGGCCTCGCTAGGCAAGGGTGACCTTGGCTATGAGCTGCAAATCGTGGACTCGTACAATAACAAAACCTACGTCAATGGTATGGCAGGCAGTATTTACAAGCAGCGCGTACCCTTGGCCAACCCCGCTCGCAAAGCCGGCGAATGGCAATCCTACGACGTTATCTGGACGGCGCCCACCTTCAAAGCCGATGGCTCGGTGCAAACGCCCGCCCGCGTCACCGTGCTCTTCAACGGCGTGCTCGTTCAAAACAACGTAGAGCTAGCTGGCCCCACCCGCTACATAGGCCCCGCCAGCTACGAGGGGCAAAAGGGAGGCCCCGCCCCCATCAAGCTCCAAGCCCACGGTGATAAGAGTGAGCCGCTGAGCTTCCGCAATATCTGGGTGCGTGAACTCTAAGCAGGGCTAGCCGTAATTTTGCATGAGAGAGCCGTCCGGTGAGAGCCGGTCGGCTTTTTTACTGCCCATATCGTTTGCTTGTATTTGAGATTCCTTACCCATATGCAACCTAATCAACCCCAAGACACCGACCCCACTGCCCTTAATATTGAGCTAGCCGAAGCTATTGCCGAAGGCGAATATGCCAATCTTGCGCTCATTGCACACAGTACTAGCGAGTTTGTAGTGGACTTTATTCGCATGATGCCCGGTGCGCCCAAGGCTAAAGTAAAAGCCCGTATTATCCTCACGCCCGAGCACGCCAAGCGCCTGCTCGCCGCGCTAGAGGAAAACGTGCAGCGCTTCGAGCAGAGCTACGGTCCCATTAAGCTGCACCAGGAAACCCCGAGCTACCCCATGAATTTTGGCGGTGCAGTAGGGGAGGCCTAGCCACTTTTCTGCCGCTATGGCAAACGCGGAAAATTAACTTTTTCAGCGAGTTTGCTATTGCCAAACTATTTTCTTACCTTTGCAGGCCTGAAAATTCTGGGGGCAAACGGCTCCCGTTCAACTAATCGCTAAATGCCAACCATCAACCAACTCGTACGGAAAGGCCGTGAGGCTTTGACTACCAAGTCGAAGTCGCCTGCCCTTGATTCGTGCCCGCAGCGTCGGGGCGTATGCACTCGCGTGTATACCACCACGCCTAAGAAGCCGAACTCGGCTATGCGCAAAGTGGCCCGTGTGCGCCTTACCAACGGTAAGGAAGTAAACGCATACATTCCCGGTGAAGGCCACAACCTCCAGGAGCACAGCATTGTGCTCATCCGCGGAGGCCGGGTAAAAGACTTGCCAGGTGTTCGTTACCACATCATTCGTGGTGCCCTCGACACGGCAGGTGTAAGCGGCCGCTTGCAGCGTCGCTCGAAGTACGGCGCTAAGCGTCCGAAGCCGGGCCAGGTTGCAGCCGCTGGTAAAGGTGGCAAGCCGGCACCCGGTAAGAAAAAGTAATAGCTGATTGCTGATTGTTGGTTGTTGATTGCTGGCTTTAACCGGCTGGCAATCAACAATAAGCAATCGACAATTAACAATCAAGCAACTATACCATGCGTAAGTCAAAACCGAAAAAGCGCATTCTCCTGCCGGACCCCAAGTTCAAGGAGACGCTCGTAACCCGCTTCGTCAACTACATGATGTATGACGGGAAGAAAAACTTGGCCTATACCATTTTCTACGACGCCGTAGAGCAGGTAGAAAACCGCACCAAGGAAAGCGGCCTCGAAATGTGGCGCAAAGCGTTGAACAACGTGATGCCGACCGTTGAGGTAAAAAGCCGCCGCGTAGGTGGTGCTACCTTCCAGGTGCCGATTGAAGTGCGCGCCGACCGCCGTATCGCGGTGGGTTCGAAGTGGCTGATTCAGTACGCTCGTCGCCGTGGTGAGAAGACCATGAAAGACAAGCTGGCCGGCGAAATCATCGCTGCTGCCAAAGGTGAAGGTGCTGCCGTTAAGAAAAAGGACGACACCCATCGGATGGCTGAAGCTAACAAGGCCTTCTCGCACTTCCGTTTCTAATCTATCGGGCGTTTAGCGGGTTGTTGAGTTTAGATTGAATGTTTAGCCAGCTTTGGTTGTCTTCACCTCTGAACTCAATAATCCGCTAACGCGCTATTTAACCTACCGTAATGGCAGTCAATAAAGACCTTCAGTACCTGCGCAACATTGGTATCATGGCCCACATCGATGCGGGCAAGACCACCACTTCGGAGCGCATTCTCTACTACACGGGTAAGACCCACAAAATCGGGGAGGTACACGACGGTGCCGCCACGATGGACTGGATGGAGCAGGAGCAGGAGCGCGGTATCACTATTACCTCGGCTGCTACTACTACCTTTTGGAACTATCCGACCGACGCGAAGGGTAACACGACCGGCGAAACCAAGCAATACAAGATTAACCTCATCGATACCCCCGGTCACGTTGACTTTACGGTAGAAGTTGAGCGTTCGTTGCGTGTGCTTGACGGTGCTGTGGCCCTTTTCTGCGCCGTATCGGGTGTAGAGCCCCAGTCGGAAACCGTATGGCGTCAGGCTGACAAGTACAGCGTACCCCGCATCTGCTTCGTCAACAAGATGGACCGTGCGGGCGCTGATTTTTTCAAAGCAGTTAACGAAATCAAGGACAAGCTTGGCGCTAACCCTGTGCCGTTGCAAATCCCGATTGGCGCAGAAGACACTTTCAAAGGCGTAGTTGACCTGCTGACTGGCAAAGCCATTGTGTGGGACGACAAAACCGAAGGCAAGTCGTACGACGAAATTCCCGTTCCCGAGGACCTCGTTGATACTGTAGCCGAGTGGCGCGAGAAGCTCATCGAGAGCGTTGCTGAGTACGATGATACTTTGATGGAGAAATTCTTCGAAGACCCGGAAAGCATTACCCGCGAAGAAATGATGGTTGTTATCCGCAAAGCGGTTATCGACATGAAGTTCTCGCCGGTACTGTGCGGCTCGGCTTTCAAAAACAAAGGTGTACAGACGATGCTGGATGCTGTTATGGCATACCTGCCCTCGCCGCTCGACATGCCTGCCATTGAGGGTACTAACCCTGAGACTGGTGAGCCGGTAGAGCGTCACCCCGACAACTCGGAGCCCTTCACGGCCCTAGCGTTCAAGATTGCTACTGACCCCTATGTTGGTCGTCTCTGCTTCTTCCGCTGCTACAGCGGTCAGCTCGACGGTGGTTCGTATGTACTGAATAACCGCACTGGCAAGAAGGAGCGTATCTCGCGCCTTATGCAGATGCACTCCAACAAGCAAAACCCGATTGACAAAATCCAAGCGGGTGATATTGCTGCTGGTGTAGGCTTCAAAGACATCAAAACTGGTGATACGCTGACTGACGAAAAGAACCCCGTAGTTCTCGAGTCGATGTCGTTCCCCGAGCCGGTAATCGGCTACGCTATCGAGCCGAAGACGCAGGCTGATGTTGACAAAATGGGCATGGCTATCGCCAAGCTCATCGAGGAAGACCCCACGCTGCGTGTGAACACCGACGAGGAAACCGGCCAGACCATCCTGCGTGGTATGGGTGAGCTGCACCTTGAAATCATCATCGACCGCATGCGTCGGGAATTCAAAGTAGAAATCAACCAGGGTGCTCCCCAGGTTGCCTACAAGGAAATCCTCACGAAGAAGGTTGACCACCGCGAAACGTACAAGAAGCAAACCGGTGGCCGTGGTAAATTCGGCGACATCGTATTTGAGCTTGGCCCGAAAGAGACTGAGCCGGAAAAGCCCGGTATGGAGTTCGACAATGCTATCGTAGGTGGTGTAATTCCCCGCGAATTCATTGCTCCTATCCAAAAAGGCTTTGAGGAAGCAATGAAGCGTGGTCCGCTGGCTGGCTTCCCCATCGAAACGATGAAGGTGCGCCTCTACCACGGTTCGTTCCACGACGTTGACTCGGACGCCCTATCGTTCGAACTCGCTGCTCGTGATGGCTTCCGTGAGGCTGCTCGCAAAGCTGGTCCGAAACTGCTTGAGCCCATCATGGCTGTTGAAGTAGTTTGCCCCGACGAGTACACGGGTCCCGTAACTGGTGACTTGAACCGTCGTCGTGGTTTGATGAAAGGAATGGACACCAAAGGCGGTGCTCAGGTTATCAAGGCAGACGTTCCGCTGTCGGAGCTGTTCGGCTACGTAACCGACCTGCGTACGCTGTCGTCGGGCCGTGCCTCGGCTTCGCTCACCTTCTCGCACTACGAGCAGGTGCCCACCAACATGGCTGATGCCATTGTGGCTAAAACCAAAGGCACTCGCGCCTAGTATTCTCTCAGCTTGTCAACCCTAGGGCAATCGGCCCTAACCAACCATGAACCAAAAAATCAGAATCAAGCTGAAAAGCTACGACCACAACTTGGTCGATAAGTCTTCCGAGAAAATCGTGAAGGCCGTAAAAGCTACCGGTGCCATCGTAAGCGGCCCCATTCCGTTGCCCACGGAAAAGGAGAAGTACACGGTGTTGCGCTCGCCCCACGTAAACAAGAAGAGCCGGGAGCAATTCCAGCTTTGCACTTACAAGCGCCTGGTAGATATTTTTTCGACCAGCAGCAAGACAGTAGATGCGCTAATGAAGCTGGAACTGCCCAGCGGCGTTGACGTTGAAATCAAAGTCTGAGCCTAACGCTTATAATAATGAAAGCCCCACCGACATTTGCCGGTGGGGCTTTTTACTCCTATCTACTTTGCTTAAGTTACGAAGTCGAGGTGTGAACTGTCGAGCCGGCGACAGTCTGCATGTAGCTTTGTGCCTTCAACAAAAATGAAGCGCTGCCACAGTAGTGGTCGTGAAGTAGTTTTAAAGCTAGTGTAATCGCTTTATCGACGAGCCATTTACTAGTGAAAATGACGAAGCCAATTATTTCATGTATCGAATTATTGGATACATGCGGATTGTATTTATGAAGCTTGCCAAGAATCTGACGTTTTCTTATGTAGCACTTTTTTCAGAGGCTAGAACTCGGGTGTTGAGTGTATTATGGAGCTCAGTTATTATTATTGGAATATTCTCTTCTGATTTTGTGCGGGTATTACCAAGCATTGGGGTAGGAGGATTATTTGTATGGAGCCTATTGTATGCTATAGCAAACAAAAGCAGGTTATATTATTTGAATAATAAATACCTGTTGACTATTGGCTTTGTCTACTTGTTGCATTTGATTTGGGGGGTCACTAATAGTTCATTAAATAATAGTGAATTGTGGCGCGACTTATTGTTACAGTTACCTCTGCTAGTATTGCCCATTGCTTTTTGTCTTTTGCCAGCGATGTCAAAGCGAGATAGCAACTCCTTGTGGCTCTTACTGATGATTTGCTGCTTAATTTCTGCTGGACGAGCTACTATTACTTATTTACAGCACTATGAGGAAATTAATCAGCTTTATATTCAGTCACAAGTAATGCCCACTGTGCCTGACCATATCCGCTTTAGCTTACTAGTAAGTATCGCAGTAATAGCAGGAGCAGTAGTAGCCTCTGACGCAAATGCTCCAGTCATCTTACGACGGGCTATGTTGGCTGGAACAATCATTTTATTTATGTTTCAGCATTTGCTAGCAGTTCGTAGTGGACTGGCTACAATGTACGCAGCTGGTATTCTATGGCTGGTTTGGCAGCGTCATCGCTGGAAGATGATGCTTTCTGTGGCTACATTGGGTGGAATACTTGCCTTGATAAGCATCTTGTTATTTCCAACGTTACGCAATAAGGTTATCAATACACGTTCAGACGTAGGAAGGATTGAGATAGTAGATGCTGCTAATAATTACTCCATTACGGCGCGGGTATATTCCTACAAAATAGCTTGGAATTTAATTAGGAAGCATCCAATAATAGGAGTGAGTAAAGTGCGGATGAATGAGGAGATAGCTCGTCAATACAAGTTGCAATACCCCGCCATTAAAGTCGTGCATTATTTAATGCCGCATAATCAATTTATTTACAATCTTTTGGCTTATGGGTGGATAGGCCTGTTTATTTTCTTGTTGAGTTTTTATTATCCCTTGTTATTTGCGTGGCGTAGTCAAAATGTACTGATGATACTGCTCTATGTCATTGTGAGTATCTCTTTCTTAGTAGAATATACTTTGGAAACTCACGTTGGTATTTTAACTGGAATATTTTTTTTGATGATAGCTGCTGAACCAATTGGTTTGCGACCATCAGTCCAACAACCGGTTCCACCTAATCGTTAGTTCTATGTGGCTTTCTTGCCTTTGCTAGCATCATGCTACGTACTCTTTTATCTCAGTTTCGGCAGTTCAGGCGTGCGTATCGGCAGCAAGAAGAATGGAAGAGACTGAATACCTGTGATGCAGAGGCGCTCAAGCTACAGGCGATGCCCAAGCAGGGCCAGATGCTAGTGGTGCGCAACGATTCCATTGGCGATTATCTCCTATATCGACCTTGGTTGCGGCAAATGGCGGCCGTTATGAAACACCGGGGGCAGCATCTGACTTTGCTCGCGAATTCCTTATGGGCACCCCTAGCGCAGCTATGGGACAGCGATATACTCACCGAAGTAATAGCAGTAGATTTCGGTCGCTTCAGTAAGGATTTAGCTTACCGAGTAAAGATATTACAAGCAGTTGGTGGGCTGGGAGTGGCAGAAGCAATTTACCCGGTACATGTAAGGCAAGCAGCCGTCGAGAATTTTATCCGCTTCCTGCGTGCGCCAGTACGCGTCGGTAGCCAAGGTTCGCACCCCACAGGTGAGTGGTATGCAGCTCTCGATGCAGGTTACACCCGATTGCTGCCAACCACACGTGAAGTGCTGTTTGAATACTACCGCAACCGTGAGTTTTTTTTACACTGGCAAACGCTTAGTGATGAGTCAACTGGTGTAGCGAGTTCAGTTGAAGTAGCTGTTGCACCACTTACGCTGCCAGCAACTGTGCGGCAACAAGCCACCGTGATGGCCGCCAGTATTGGTAAGCCATATGTAGTGCTATTTCCTGGGGCTAGCGCTCGGCAAAAGCGTTGGCCTACCGGGCATTTTGGCCGCTTAGCGAAGTATTTGCATCAGTATTACGGAGGCAAGTATCAATTGGTGCTAGCAGGCAGTGCAGCCGACTCCGTACTGGCTCGACGTGTACAGCGAGCAGCGGGTACAGCAGTACCCTTGCTTAACTATTGCGGTAAAACTGATCTGCCAGGCCTAGCAGCGCTCATTGCCGGTGCGCAAGCTTTAATTAGTAACGATACAGTTGCGGCACACCTGGGAGCTCAAGCCGGAACGCCCTGTGTTGTAATACTGATGGGAGAAAACTACGGTAAGTTTTTCCCTTACCCTCCCGAGTTGTTACAAACTCCCTGCTACTGCCTGTTTCCTCCTAGCCAGGAAACCCGCTTCGCTAGGGGCGATTTTACGCACCCATCTCAAGACCCTGACCTAAGCGAAATAGACATAAGCCGTGTAGTTAGCGCTGTAATAGAATTATTAACCCCTTCAATAGCCTGAAACGAGTTTATAACGTGCTCCCAACTACGCGTTTTTTATAGCTTTTAATATGATAGCAGTTATACTGGTTAATTATAATTCTTCGGCTTATACGCTGGCGTGTGTACAGTCGCTGCGTCAGCACACCCATCCCAATACGGTTTATCGGGTAGTGGTAGTTGATAATGCTTCGTCGCCAGCCGACAAGTTGATGCTGCAACAATTAGCCGTATTTCCTGAAGTAGAAGTATGCTATTCAGATAGTAACCTGGGTTTCGCCGGCGGTAACATGTTAGGCTACCGCGTAGCCGCAGCTCAGCGCCGCCCTGCGTATGTATTTCTACTAAACAACGATACCTTACTACGTACCGATTGTCTGACTGAGCTAACTAATCTACTGACTACCCATCCTCAAGTGGGCCTAGCCGCTCCGCAAATGTTTGGCAGGAAAGGGGAATGGCAGGAAAGCTATGGTTTCTTTCCTACTCTGGCCGATAAGTTGTTGGGCCGGGCTTTGTGCCGTGCGCTGGGGCTGGGGCACCACCCGCCGCGCGGTGCTCGAACTGCTCAGCAGCCTTATCTGGTTGATATGGTAACTGGCGCGGCTATGTTTGTCGACGCTGCACTGTTTGAGCTCGTCGGTGGCTTAGATACAGAGTATTTTCTGTACTGCGAGGAAGAGGACCTAGCTTGGCAAGTATGGCAAGCTGGGCGGCAAGTAATGGTCTTACCAACTGCCGAATTTACCCACCTCGGAGGCAGCAGCAGTACACCGGGATACGGTATTTTGCGTGAGTTCTACATTTCGCTAGCCTATTTTCTGCGCAAAAACTTCAGTCCTATGCACGCTTGGCTAGTTAGGTGGCTGTTCGTAGTCAAGTTGATTTTTCGGGCTCGACGCAACAAGCAGTACTTACGATTGGCAAAATTTCTGGCCCAAGGAGCACAAATGTCGGCTTCCATTCGGCCTGAAAAGCATATAGCTTGAAGCTAGAACTAGAGTAGCGCATCATTAGCCGTATGCATTGTAAGCAGAAACAGTATGGCACCTAGCAGTACTGCTTTATATTGTACTGCTGGTTAAGACAGAATTTCCTAATTAGCTGACTCATAAAATTTTTCTCAGCCCTGTTAGCTTTTCTCCGCTAAAACTCCTACCTTTGCACTCCCTTAGCGAAAAGGCCACTCGGGCCTTTTCTTTTTGTGTCATTTAATATCCACACAGAATGCCTGGCATCATCGGTAAAAAAATCGGTATGACAAGCCTCTTCACTCCGGACGGGAAAAACATTCCCTGCACGCTCATCGAGGCGGGTCCGTGCGTAGTGACGCAGGTTAAGACGGTCGAAACGGACGGCTATAATGCTGTTCAAATCGGCTATGGCGAGAAAAAAGCCAAAAACACCACCAAAGCTCTGGCTGGCCACTTCGCCAAAGCCGGCACCACGCCTAAGAAGCGCTTGGTAGAGTTCCGCACCGAAGACGTAGCCACCTACTCGCTCGGCAGCACGGTTGAAACCACGCTGTTCGAAGAAGGTGAGTTTGTTGACGTAGTTGGCACCTCGAAAGGCAAAGGCTTCCAAGGCGTTGTGAAGCGCTACAACTTCCAGGGCGTGGGTGGCCAAACCCACGGCCAGCACAACCGCCTGCGTCACCCCGGTTCTATCGGTGCTTGCTCATGGCCTTCGCGCGTATTCAAAGGAATGCGCATGGGTGGCCGTATGGGCACGGACCGCGTCAAGATTCAGAACCTGAAGGTGATGCGTATTGTAGCTGATAAGAACCTGATTCTGGTGAGCGGCTCGGTGCCCGGTGCCAAGAATGGCTACGTGGTTCTGGAGAAATAACCTGCTAAGCTTACTAGAGATGGAACTGTCCGTATTCAATAGCAAAGGCGAAGACACTGGCCGCAAGGTTACGCTGTCCGACGCCGTGTTTGGCCACGAGCCAAACGAGCACGTCATGTACCTCGACGTGAAGCAGTACCTGGCCAACCAGCGTCAGGGTACGCACAAATCGAAGCAGCGCGCCGAAGTGGCCCGCACCACCAAGAAACTGAAGAAGCAGAAAGGCACCGGTGGTGCCCGTGCTGGTTCGATGAAATCGGGTGTATTCGTAGGTGGTGGCCGTATGTTTGGCCCACAGCCCCGCGACTATGGCTTCAAGCTGAACAAAAAGACCAAGCGCGTCGCTCGTCTGTCAGCCCTGTCGGTGCTGGCTCGCGAAGGCAAAGTAGCCTTGGTTGAAAATCTGACGCTGAGCACTCCTAAGACCAAAGAGTTCGTTGCTATCCTCGACGGTCTGAAGCTCAACAATGGCCGCAAGACCTTGTACGTAGCCGCTGAGGCCGACAAGAACCTGCTGCTGAGCGCCCGCAACGTGCAGAAGGTGAAAATTGCTACCCCTGTAGCCCTCAACACCCACGACTTGTTGAACACCGATACCCTGCTCCTGAGCGAGGAAGGTCTGCGTTCGCTGGAGCAATTGTACACCGCTAATAACTCTGCCGAATAATGAGCACGCTGAAACGCCCCATTATCACCGAGAAGGCCACCAGCCTCACCGAAAAAGGCCGCTACGTGTTCGAAGTAGAGCGCACGGCCAATAAGGTGCAGATTAAAAAGGACATCGAGCAACTATACGGCGTGACCGTGCTAGGCATCAACACGATGCGCACGATTGGCAAAGTAAAGTCGAAGTTCACCAAAGGTGGCCAGGTTTCGGGTCGTCGTTCGCACGGCAAAAAAGCCGTCGTGACCCTGAAAGATGGTGACATTATTGATTTCTACGGCAATCTCTAATTGCCTTCGCCGCAAAAGCCCAACTAGCTAGTAATGGCACTTAAAAAACTCAGACCCACTACGCCAGGCCAACGCTTCCGCGTAGCCCCGGCCTTCGACGAGCTAACCACGTCGACGCCGGAGAAGTCGTTGCTGACCTCGCTCAAAAAGAGCGGTGGTCGTAACTCTCAGGGTAAAATGTCTAACCGCTACATCGGCGGTGGACACAAGACCCAGTATCGTATCGTTGACTTCAAGCGTGACAAGAACGGTGTTCCTGCTACAGTGAAGACCATCGAGTACGACCCTAACCGTACCGCTCGTATTGCCCTGCTGCACTACGCCGACGGCGAGAAGCGCTACATCATTGCCCCTGCTGGCCTGAATGTAGATACCGTTATCGTATCGGGCCCCGGTGTAGCTCCGGAAGTTGGCAACGCATTGCCGCTCCGTGAGATGCCCCTCGGTACTATCGTGCACAACATCGAACTACAGCCCGGCCAAGGTGCTGCTATCGCTCGCTCAGCTGGTACTTACGCTCAGCTTGTAGCCCGTGAGGACCGTTACGCTACGCTGAAATTGCCTTCGGGTGAAATGCGTATGGTACTGGTTACCTGCACCGCTACGGTTGGTACGGTATCGAACGGTGACCACATGAACGTGGTAATGGGCAAAGCCGGTCGCAACCGTTGGGCTGGTCGTCGTCCCCGCGTTCGTGGTGTAGCTATGAACCCTGTTGACCACCCCATGGGTGGTGGTGAAGGTAAGTCGTCGGGTGGTCACCCG
This sequence comes from Hymenobacter sp. BT559, assembly GCF_017571525.1. Lineage (GTDB taxonomy): Bacteria > Bacteroidota > Bacteroidia > Cytophagales > Hymenobacteraceae > Hymenobacter > Hymenobacter ginsengisoli. Next base: position 86,397 of record NZ_JAGETY010000005.1, read on the forward strand.
CGCAGCCGCAATGGTATCTTCGCTAAAGGTCAGAAGACCCGCAACAAGAATAAGTACTCTGAAAACCTGATTGTCAGCCGCAAAGGCAAGAAGTAATATATGGCACGTTCACTCAAAAAAGGGCCGTACATTGACTTCCGGCTCGAAAAAAAGGTAGAAGCGCTGGATAGCGCTGGCAAGAAGTCAGTGGTTAAAACTTGGTCGCGGCGCTCAATGATTTCGCCCGACTTCGTAGGCCACACCTTCGCAGTCCACAACGGGAATAAGTTCATCCCGGTTTATGTAACTGAAAACATGGTCGGCCATAAACTCGGTGAGTTCGCACCTACGCGCAACTTCCGCGGCCACGTCGCCAAAAAAGATAAAGGCAAGCGTTAAGATGGAAGCAGTAGCCAAACTCCGTAACGTGCCTACCTCGCCGCGCAAGATGCGCCTGGTAGCCAATCTGGTACGCGGCAAGCGCGTAACCCAGGCCCTCGGTCTGCTCCGTTTCGAAGCCAACTCGGGTGCCGAGAAGGTAGAGAAGCTTCTCCTGTCGGCCCTAGCCAACTGGCAGCAGCAAAACGCTGAGGAGCGCATCGAAGATGCCAACCTCTACGTCACCGAAATCTTCGTGGACGAAGGACGCCAGCTGAAGCGCCTGCGCCCCGCCCCTCAGGGCCGTGGCCACCGCATCCGCAAGCGCTCGAACCACATCACGCTGACGGTTGGCCCGCAGCGCGAGTCGCAAATGTCGAAAAAAGAGTTAAACGCGCTAAAGCGTGCTATCTCGACCATCGACGCGGCAACTTCTACCGAAACCCCCGCTAACGCCTAATCTACCATGGGACAAAAAGTAAATCCGGTTGGCTTTCGACTCGGCGTTATCAAAGGCTGGGACTCTAACTGGTACGGTGGCAAAGATTTTGCCGACAAACTAGTTGAAGACGAAAAGATTCGCAAATACATCAACGCCCGTATTCAAAAGGGTGGTATCTCACGCATCGTTATCGAGCGCACCCTGAAGCGCATCACCATCACCATCAACACGGCTCGCCCGGGTGTGGTAATTGGTAAAGGCGGCCAGGAGGTAGATAAGATTAAGGACGAACTCAAGGAAATTACAAAGAAGGACGTTCAAATCAATATATTCGAGATTAAGCGCCCTGAGCTAGACGCTCGCCTCGTAGGTGAGAGCATCGCTCAGCAGCTGGCTGCTCGTATCTCGTTCCGCCGTGCAATGAAAATGTCAATTCAGGCTGCGCTCCGCGCTGGTGCTGAGGGCATCAAAATTCAGTGCGGTGGTCGTTTGGGCGGTGCTGAAATCGCCCGCTCGGAGCAGTACAAGGAAGGTCGCACCCCACTACATACACTGCGTGCCGACATCGACTATGCTTTGTCAGAAGCCCAAACGGTGTATGGTAAAATTGGCATCAAAGTGTGGGTAATGCGTGGTGAGGTATTCGGCAAGCCCGACCTTTCGCCTAACCAGGCTCCTGCTGGTGGCCAAGGTGGCGATGAGCGCGGCGGTCGTAATGACCGTGGCCCGCGTAATGACCGTGGCGGTGACCGCGGCCCGCGTCGCGATGGTGACCGTGGTGGTGACCGTGGTCCGCGTCGTGACGGCCAGGGTGGCGGTGCCAACCGTGGTGGTCAAGGCGGTGGCAACCGCGGCGGCCAAGGTGGTGCTAACCGTGGCGGTCAAGGTGGCGGCCCCCGTCGCTAAGCTTTAATTGAAAGTCTAAACCGTATCCTGAATTATTCTTTTCAGGGTACGGTTTAACGCTAATAATTTTTTAAGTTTTCTTTTTTTACTCAAGATGTTACAACCGAAAAGGACCAAGTATCGCAAGATGCAAAAGGGTCGCGTAACAGGCCTAGCCTACCGCGGCAGCTCCATAGACTTCGGTTCGTTCGCGCTTAAGTCACTGGAAATCTCTTGGATTACGGCTCGCCAGATTGAGGCTGCTCGTATTGCCATGACCCGTGCTATGAAACGCGAAGGGCAAGTATGGATTCGCATTTTCCCAGATAAGCCAATTACCAAGAAGCCTGCTGAAGTGCGGATGGGTAAGGGTAAAGGTTCGCCCGAGTACTGGGTAGCCTGCGTGAAGCCTGGCCAAATCATGTTTGAATCGGATGGCGTGAGCCTCGAAACCGCAAAAGAGTCGCTGCGCCTAGCGGCTCAGAAGCTGCCGGTTCGTACCTCATTTGTAGTTCGTCGCGACTACGTAGAGAACGCTGCTTAATTCGATGAAAAACGAAGAAATCCGCGCCCTGTCGCTCGACGACCTGCGCACTCAGATTAAGACCGAGCAAACCAACGGCCAGCAGATGCGCTTCGCGCACGCTATCAGCCCGCTCGAAAACCCCGGCCGCCTGAAGGCCAACCGCAAAACCGTTGCTCGCCTGCAAACGGAGCTTTCGCGTCGGAACAATGAGCAGGCCTCTAACAAAGCCTAGTAATGGAACCGACTCAAGAAAACCTTCTGCCGGCTCACGATAACGCTTCGGACCGCAACATGCGGAAAGAAATCGTGGGCAAGGTGACCAGCTCTAAGATGGATAAGTCCATCACGGTAGCCGTTGTTGCAAAACACCAGCACCCGATTTACGGCAAATTCGTGAGCAAGACCACCAAGTTCCACGCCCACGACGAGAAAAACGAGTGCGGCGAAGGTGACCTGGTGCGCATCATGAGCACCCGCCCCCTGAGCAAGACCAAGCGCTGGCGCTTGGTTGAAATTGTTGAACGTGCTAAATAATCCTGAACGATGATACAGCAAGAATCCCGCCTCACGGTAGCCGACAATAGCGGCGCCAAGGAAGTGCTCTGCATCCGCGTACTGGGTGGCACGGGCAAGAAATACGCTACGGTTGGTGATAAAATCGTGGTAGCCATCAAATCGGCTATACCTTCGGGCAACGCCAAGAAGGGTACGGTTAGCAAGGCCGTTATCGTACGTGTGAAGAAAGAAATCCGCCGCAAGGACGGTTCTTACATCCGCTTCGATGACAACGCTGCCGTACTGCTCAACAACAACGACGAGCCCCGCGGCACGCGCATTTTCGGGCCAGTAGCCCGCGAACTGCGCGAGAAGCAGTTCATGAAAATCGTATCGTTAGCCCCTGAAGTAATTTAAGTTATGGCAACGAAACAGAAAGCAGCCCCCGTTCAGCTGCACGTGAAGACGGGCGACAACGTACTCGTAATTGCTGGCGATGAAAAGGGCAAGCGTGGCGTTATCAAGTCGGTGAACCGCTCGACGCAGCGCGTCATCGTAGAAGGCCTAAACCTGGTAACCAAGCACAACAAGCCGAGTGCGAAGAACCCCCAGGGCGGCATCACCAAAATCGAAAGCCCCATTCACGTGTCGAACGTGAAGAAGGTTGATTCGGCCACCGCTTAATCCGCACTACGACCATGGCCCGTCTAAAAGATAAATACGAAAAAGAGGTGGTACCCGCGCTCCAGGAGAAATTCCAGTATAAGAGCATCATGCAGGTACCGCGCATCACCAAAATCTGCATCAACCGTGGCATCGGTGCCGCTGTTGCTGACAAGAAGCTGGTTGACAACGGGGTAGAAGAGTTGACGACCATCACCGGTCAGAAAGCTGTTCCAACCATCGCGAAGCGTTCGGTTTCTAACTTCAAACTCCGTGAGGGTATGCCCATCGGTGCGCGCGTTACGCTGCGCGGCGAGCGGATGTACGAATTCCTGGACCGTTTGCTGACCGTGGCCTTGCCCCGTGTACGTGACTTCAAAGGCATCAACGATAAGGGCTTCGACGGCCGGGGTAATTATACCCTAGGTGTAAAGGAGCAGATTATCTTCCCCGAGATTTCGATTGATAAAATCAAAGGCATCTCTGGTATGGATATCACCTTCGTAACGACGGCCGAAAACGATGAGCAAAGCTATGAGCTTCTCCGCGCTTTCGGTATGCCCTTCGCTAACGCTAAAAAGGAAGCTGAATAATGGCTAAAGAATCTATCAAAGCCCGGGCCCGCAAGCGCGTTGCCCTGGTAGCCCGCTACGCTGAGAAGCGCAAGGCCCTGAAAGCTGCCGGTGACTACGCTGGCCTCGACAAGCTGCCCCGCAACGCGTCGCCTGTGCGTTTGCACAACCGCGACATGATTGACGGCCGCCCCCGTGGCTACATGCGCAAGTTTGGTATCAGCCGCGTTCGCTTCCGCGAAATGGCGCTGGCTGGTAAGATTCCCGGCGTTACGAAGTCGAGCTGGTAGTACTACAGCTTAGAGAATATGAAGCCCTCAACTTACCGAGTTGAGGGCTTTTTTGTCTAATAGTTGAGTCGTCACAAATTTTTGTTGAAAGTGGGCCTTGCATAAGTGCCACACTTCCTGCTACCTTTGCACCCCGAAACAGAATATCCGTGGGCCTAGCCCACCCTATTTGGCAGGTTGCCGAAAGAAACCATGGGCCGCGCCCCGAAAGCCGAGCCCAGTAGTCTTAACTGAAATTTCGCTGTAGGGCTATTAGCTACTGCTGCGAAATTTTCTTATCTTTGCGGCCCCAAGTTGTGGACCAATTAAAAACAAATGAATACTGACCCGATTGCCGACTACCTCACCCGGTTGCGCAACGCCATCAAGGCGAACCACCGGGTAGTGGAAATCCCGGCCAGCAACATCAAAAAGGAAATCACGAAAGTGCTCTACCACAAGGGCTACATTCAGAGCTACCGGTTTGATGATACTTCGGCCCAAGGCGTGATTAAAATCGCCCTGAAGTATAATCCCACTACCAAAGCCCCGGCTATCACCAAGCTGGAGCGCGTGAGCACCCCCGGCCTGCGCCAGTATCGGCATGTCGAGAACCTGCCCCGCGTACTGAGTGGCTTGGGTGTTGCCATCTTGTCGACCTCGAAAGGGGTAATGACCGAGAAGGAGGCTAAAAACGAGAACGTGGGCGGCGAGGTGCTGTGCTACGTGTACTAACCTGCTAAGCCCTAGTATCTATATGTCCCGCATTGGTAAACTGCCGATTAGCCTGCCCAGCGGTGTGCAGGTTTCGGTTGACAACGAAAACACCGTAACGGTGAAAGGCCCTAAGGGCACGCTGACTCAGCAAGTAGACCGTGACATCACGGTAGCTACCGAAGATGGCAACGTAGTAGTAACTCGTCCCACGGAGCAGAAGCGCCACAAGGCGATGCACGGCCTCTACCGCGCCCTCATCAATAACATGGTTACCGGTGTGAGCGCTGGCTATGAGCACAAGCTTGAGCTGGTAGGCGTAGGTTACAAGGCCGCTCTCAACGGCAAAGCCCTGGAACTGTCGCTCGGCTACTCACACAACGTGTATCTGGCTATGCCTCCTGAAGTATCGGCTACTGCCGTCACTGAAAAAGGTAAGAACCCCATCGTTACCCTGACCAGCATCGATAAGCAGTTGGTGGGCCAAGTAGCCGCCAAAATCCGCTCGTTACGCAAAGTGGAGCCTTACAAAGGCAAAGGTGTTCGCTTCGTGGGTGAAATCGTTCGTCGTAAAGCCGGCAAGACTGCCGCTAAAAAGTAATCTAGTATCATGGCTTTCGATAAAGCATCTCGCCGGAAGCGCATTCAGCGCATCATCCGCACGAAAGTGTCCGGCACACCGGAGCGCCCGCGCCTGTCGGTGTTCCGCTCCAACACGGGCATCTATGCCCAGATTATCGATGACACGGCTGGTCGCACGCTAGCTGCTGCTTCGTCGAAGAAGGTAACCGCTGAAGGTGGTAACGGCGTGGCCCTAGCTGCCGCCGTAGGCCGCGAAATCGCTGCAAAAGCGCAGGAGGCTGGCATTACCAAAGTAGTGTTCGACCGTTCGGGCTATCTCTATCACGGTCGCGTTAAATCATTGGCAGAAGGAGCCCGCGAAGGCGGCCTCAATTTCTAAGGCATCATGGCAGAGTATAACAACAACAACCGTGGTGGCGGTGCCGGAGGCAACGACCGTGGGGGTAACAACCGGGGCGGTAACGACCGTCGCGGCAATGACCGCGGTGGCCGCGGCAACGACAGCGCTGTGCAAGGCGACTCGGATTTCAAAGAAAAGGTAGTAGCCATCAACCGTGTAGCCAAAGTGGTGAAAGGTGGTCGTCGCTTCAGCTTCTCGGCTATCGTGGTGGTAGGCGACGGAAAAGGCAACGTGGGCTACGGCCTGGGCAAAGCCAACGAGGTAACCGACGCCATTGCCAAAGGCATTGACGACGCTCGCAAAAACGTGGTGAAAGTGCCGCTGTACAAGCACACTGTTCCTCACGTAATGGAAGGCCGCTACGGCGGAGGTTTCGTACTCGTGCAGCCCGCTGCGGCTGGTACGGGCGTAATCGCCGGCGGTGCCATGCGCGCCGTGTTCGAATCAGCTGGTATCAAAGATGTACTGGCTAAGTCGAAAGGCTCGTCGAACCCCCACAACGTGGTAAAGGCTACCTTTGCTGCTCTTGCCAAAATGCGCGACCCGATGCAAATCGCTCAGGCGCGTGGCATTTCTCTCGCTCGCGTTTTTAACGGTTAATTGACCATGCCACAGATTCAAGTAAAGCTCGTGCGCAGCGCAATTGACCGCCCCGAGCGTCAGAAGCGCACCGTGCAGGCCCTCGGCCTGAATAAATTGAACAGCACCGCTACTCACGAAGCCAACCCCAGCGTGCTGGGTATGGTGAACGCAGTGAAGCACCTGCTGGAAGTAACCGAACTGTAAGCGTTTATCCTAGTCATGAATCTATCTAATCTCAGACCCGCCGCTGGCTCTACGCGCAACAACAAGCGCCTCGGTCGTGGTGAAGGTTCGGGCGGCGGTGGTACCGCTACCCGTGGCCACAAGGGTGCCAAGTCGCGCTCAGGTTACTCGCGCAAGTCGGGCTTCGAAGGGGGGCAAATGCCGCTTCAGCGTCGCGTGCCTAAATTCGGCTTCAAAAACATTAATCGCGTTGAGTACAAAGGCATCAACCTAGATGTACTCCAGGGCCTGTTCGAAGCTAATAACTCAGCTACGATGGCTGATGGCTACTTCACCGAAGCTGGCTTAGTGTCGAAGAATTCTAAAATCAAAGTGCTTGGCCGTGGCGAACTTAGCGCCGCTATCGAGGTACACGCTCACGCTTTCTCGAAATCAGCCGTTGAGGCAATCGAAAAAGCAGGTGGCAAAGCAGTTACGCTGTAGCTTATATTGTTAGTCATTGGCAATGAATAAGTTTATCGAAACGATAAAGAATATTTTCGCTATTGAGGATTTGCGTACGCGAATCCTCAATACGCTATTTTTCATTGCTATCTACCGGCTAGGCTGCTACGTGGTTCTGCCTGGTGTAGACCCCACACAGCTTAAGCAAGGTACTGGGGGTGTATTCGGTATTCTCGATACGCTACTTGGTGGGGCATTTAGCCACGCATCGATTTTCGCGTTGGGTATTATGCCCTATATATCGGCTTCTATCGTGTTACAATTGCTCACGATAGCCGTGCCTTACTTTCAGAAGCTGCAAAAGGAAGGTGAGTCTGGCCGAAACAAAATCAACCAGTATACCCGCATACTCACTATTCCAATTGTGATGGCGCAATCGGTAGGCTTTTTAGCCACGATTAATGCCGAGGCTATTGTTAACCCAGGTACATTCTTCACTATTTCTACCATACTCATCATAACAGCAGGTACGCTGTTTTGCATGTGGCTAGGGGAGAAGATTACTGATAAAGGCATTGGCAATGGTATCTCCATGATTATCATGATTGGTATTGTGTCGCGTCTGCCCGGTGCCCTCATTGGCGAAGGCGCTTCGAAGGGCCTGAGTCATGCGCTGGTCTTCCTACTGGAAATGGTTGTGCTGTTCTTAGTAGTAATGGCGGTTATCGTGCTTACCCAAGCCGTTCGTCGTATTCCGGTGCAGTATGCCAAACAAGTAGGAGGAGCTACTCAATTGGATGCTCAGCGCCAGTTTATCCCACTGAAGGTTAATGCTGCTGGCGTTATGCCTATCATTTTCGCTCAGTCGCTCATGTTTGTGCCTAGTATTGCAGCTTCGGCGTGGGACAAGAACAGTGATATGGCGGCCACCATCGCGGCGTATTTCTCGCCCGAACATTGGGTGTATAATACGGTATTCGCATTGCTGATTATCGTTTTCACGTACTTCTACACTGCTATCAGCGTCAATCCTAATCAGATTGCAGACGACCTGAAGCGTAGTGGTGGGTTTGTTCCAGGGGTGAAGCCGGGCCGCGATACATCGGAATTCATTGACGAAATTCTGACTCGTGTTACGCTACCAGGCGCTGTAGCCCTTGCCTTAATTGCAGTCTTCCCGACCTTGGCATTGCTGCTAGGCGTCACTCGGCCTTTGTCGCTGTTCTACGGCGGTACTTCGCTCATCATTATGGTGGGTGTAGTATTGGATACACTCAATCAGGTAGAAAGCTACTTGCTGATGCGCCATTACGACGGTATGATGAAATCAGGTAAATTGCGCGGTCGCCCATCGCAGCCGATAGCCATTGCCTCGTAAAGTAGTAGAATGGCAACTGGTACTATTCAGTATAAGACTGAAGAAGAAATAGACTTAATGCGCGCCGCTGGGCAACTGTTGGCGCGTGCCCACGGCGAGGTAGCTGCGCTGGTGCGGGAGGGAGCCACGACGCGACAACTAGACCGCCGCGCCGAGGAGTTCATCCGTGACCACGGAGCTACCCCTTCGTTCAAAGGATTATACGGTTTCCCTCACAGCTGTTGCCTGAGTCCTAACTCGGTGGTGGTACACGGGTTTGCTACTGATGAACCATTGAAGAGTGGGGATATTTTGACAGTAGATTGCGGGGTGTTCCTTAATGGATACCACGCAGATAGTGCTTACACTTACCCAATCGGGGAGGTGGCGCCGGAAGTGCAGAAGTTGCTTGAGGAAACGAAGGCATCGCTGTATAAAGGCATAGAGCAGGCCGTGGCCGGCAACCGCGTAGGCGATATTAGCTATGCCATTCAAAACTACGTGGCGCCCAAGGGCTACGGCGTAGTGCGCGAGCTAGTAGGCCATGGGGTAGGGGCAAAGCTCCATGAGAAACCGGAGGTGCCAAACTACGGCAAGCGGGGCTCTGGACCACTCTTGCAAACCGGCATGACCCTAGCCATTGAGCCAATGGTTACCCTTGGCAAGAAGGACGTGGTGCAGGAAAAAGATGGCTGGACTATCCGAACGCGCGACAATAAGCCAGCCGCGCACTTTGAGCACACCGTTGTTGTTAGAAAAGACAAGGCAGAGATTCTGACCTCCTTTGACTACATAGAAAAAGCACTGCAATAGCCCTTATGGCAAAACAAGCCTCCATCGAGCAGGACGGTACCATCCTCGAAGCCCTTTCTAACGCCATGTTTCGCGTGGAATTGGAAAATGGCCACCAACTGATTGCCCATATTTCGGGCAAGATGCGGATGCACTACATCAAGATTCTGCCCGGCGACAAGGTAAAGCTCGAAATGTCGCCCTACGACTTGTCGAAAGGCCGCATTAAGTATCGTTACAAGTAATTTTTTTCGTTCTTTTCAAGGTCATGAAAGTAAAAACCTCGGTGAAGAAACGTAGCGTTGATTGCAAAATCATCCGTCGCAACGGCAAGCTCTACGTTATCAACAAGAAGAACCCCCGCTTCAAGCAGCGTCAGGGCTAAATCAATTTTCAGAAACCCGGAGCCTTGGGTACTGGCCTTTTGAACTTTTGTTCGCTAGGCCGCCTTCCAAGCCGCTGCCGGGCTTTCTGGTCCGCAAACATCTAACTAACCAATATGGCTCGTATCGCAGGGGTTGACATCCCGGACAACAAGCGCGGCGAAATCGCCCTGACTTACATCTTCGGCATCGGCCGGAGCAACTCGGTTAAAATTCTCACCAAAGCTGGTATTGATATCAACAAGAAGGTGAAAGATTGGACCGAGGCCGAAGCGGGTGAAATCCGCGCCATCATCGCTGCTGAACATAAGACCGAAGGCGTACTGCGCTCGGAGATTCAGCTCAACATTAAGCGTCTGATGGATATTGGCTGCTACCGCGGCCTGCGCCACCGCAAAGGACTGCCTGTTCGTGGTCAGCGTACCAAGAACAACTCGCGTACCCGCAAGGGCAAGCGCAAAACCGTGGCTGGCAAGAAGAAAGCAACGAAATAACCAGTAGCGGCAATCGGCTCCGCCCCATGCTCTGCGTGAGCGTGAGGCGGAGCCAACACCTGCCGCATTTACAGCGATAACTAAATGGCACAAAAAAGAAAAGACAAAGCCAAGAAGCGGCTTGTCGTAGTGGAGCAGGTGGGCCAGGTCCACATCCGCGCCTCTTTCAACAACATCATCATCTCGGTAACCAACTCGAACGGCCAAGTAATTTCTTGGGCTTCGGCCGGTAAGATGGGTTTCCGTGGTTCGAAGAAAAACACGCCTTACGCTGCTCAAATGGCAGCTAGCGACTGTGGCAAAGTAGCCCATGACCTGGGTATGCGCAAAGCCGAGGTGTTTGTGAAAGGCCCTGGTGCTGGTCGTGAGTCGGCCATCCGTGCACTGGGCAACATTGGTATCGAAGTGACGACCATCCGCGACGTGACGCCGCTGCCGCACAACGGCTGCCGCCCGCCAAAGCGTCGCCGCGTTTGATTTTTTACTTCTGATATTTTTCTAAAATGGCACGTTATACTGGCCCTACCGCCAAAATCGCCCGTCGCTTTTCGGAGCCGATTTTCGGCCCGAGCAAAGCGCTCAACAAAAAGAATTACCCCCCCGGCCAGCACGGCCGTGGCCGCCGCAAGAAGCAGTCGGAATATGCTGTCCAGCTGATGGAGAAACAGAAGGTGAAATACCTATACGGCGTGCTCGAGAAGCAATTTGAGAACCTGTTCCACAAAGCTGCTGTGTTGCCCGGCATCACCGGTGACAACCTGCTGGGCCTGCTGGAGTCGCGCCTTGACAACGTAGTTTACCGCTTGGGTATTGCCAGCACCCGCCGTGCTGCTCGCCAGCTGGTGTCGCACAAGCACATCACGGTAAACGGTGAGGTAGTAAACATTCCTTCGTACAAGCTCCGCGCTGGCGACCAAGTTGGCGTGCGTGAGAAGTCGAAGTCGCTCGAAGCTATCACGACCTCGCTGACCGTGCGCAATGCTCGTCAGTTCTCGTGGCTGGAGTGGGATGGCAAGGAAATGGTGGGTAAGTTCACCAATATGCCGTCGCGTGACCTGATTCCGGAGAAAATCACGGAGCAGCTCATCGTCGAATTGTATTCGAAGTAATACTGGCACTTGGTGCGGCCCGGGCTCGGCTCGGGCCGCATTTGTGCTAAGCCGGTGCCCCTAGATAGTTGCTTTTTAGCGCGCTAGGGCACGAAAACAACCCATTTGTGGTTTTGGCTGGCTACCCAAATTTGAGGCAAGCTTCGGCTTGCTTTTCCTGTATTACACTAATTAACTGCCCCACATATGTCAATCTTAGCTTTTCAAATGCCGGAGAAGGTGGTAATGGAGAAATCCGACGACTTCACCGGGACGTTTGAATTCAAGCCTCTGGAGAAGGGCTACGGCGTAACGATTGGGAACGCGCTACGGCGTATTCTGCTCTCGTCGCTGGAGGGCTTCGCCATTACGTCGGTGCGCACGACTTCGGTGCTGCACGAATTTTCGACGATTGAGGGGGTGATTGAGGACATGTCCGAAATCATCCTGAACCTCAAGCAGGTGCGCTTCAAAAAAATCAGCGACGCCATTGAGGACAAGATTACGGTGCGCGTGAGTGGGCAAGACAGCTTCACTGCAGGTGACATCGGCAAATTTGCTGTGGGCTTCCAGATTTTGAACCCGAAACTGGTTATCTGCAACCTCGACCCGGCCAAGGAACTGGAGTTTGAGTTGACGGTCGCGCGCGGTCGTGGCTATGTGCCCGCCGACGAGAACAAGCCTGCCGACCAGGTTTTCGGTCAAATTGCTATCGATGCTATCTACACGCCTATCAAGAACGTGAAGTATAGCATCGAGAACACCCGCGTTGAGCAGAAGACGGACTACGAGCGCTTGTTAATTGAAATCTCGACCGACGGTTCGATTCACCCTGAGGAAGCACTGAAAGGTGCCGCCAATATCCTCATTCAGCACTTCATGCTGTTCTCGGATAGCACGATGCAGCTGAGCGGCAACCGCCCAGTAGCCGCTGAGCCTATCGACGAGGAAACCCTTGCGATGCGCAAGGTGCTTAAGACCTCGCTTGGCGAGATGGACCTTTCGGTTCGCGCTTACAACTGCCTGAAAGCGGCCGACATCAAGACTCTGGGCGAGCTCGTGCAGCTCGACATGGCCGACATGATGAAGTTCCGCAACTTCGGTAAGAAGAGCCTCACTGAATTGGAAAACCTGGTGGAAGAGAAGGGCCTGCACTTCGGCATGGACCTGAGCAAATACCGCCTGGACGAAGACTAGAAGTAGATTGCCTTGCTGGCTGCTAACTCCTTGCTGAAAGGAAGTGGCAGCCAGTAATTTTTTATTGTTACCTATTTATTCAACCCGCTACGCCCTAGGGATTAGGGTTCTAATGAGGTTCTCGCGACCCGCCGTGGTCCTGGTCCGCAAGCGTAGCATTTACCCAAAACTGTCCGATGCGACACGGTAAAAAAATCAACCACCTGGGCCGTACTGCCGCCCACCGCAATGCGATGCTGTCGAACATGGCTTCGTCGCTCATCATCTCGAAGCGCGTAACGACGACCCTAGCCAAAGCTAAAGCCCTGCGCCAGTTTGTAGAGCCGCTGCTGACCAAATCGAAAGATGATACCACGCACTCGCGCCGTACCGTGTTTGCTACCCTGCAAAACAAGGAGAGCCTGAAAGAGCTGTATGGTGAGGTTGCTGCCCGCATTGCTAACCGCCCCGGTGGCTATACGCGCATTCTGAAGCTGAGCGCCACCCGCGCCGGCGACAATGCCGATATGTGCATCATCGAGCTGGTTGACTTCAACGAGACGCTGCTCGAAGCTAAAAATGCTAACGAAGCCAAGGCTACTACCACGCGTCGTTCGCGTCGTCGGGGTGGCAAAGGCGGCGCTGAAGCTGCTGGCAACGAAGCTGGTACGTCGGCTGCCGTGGTAGCTGATGCTCCGGCTGCTACTGCTGAGTCGGCTCCGGCTGACACAGCTACCGATACGCTGACGAACGGCGAAACCCGTGAGGAAGCCGAGACGGCTGAGTAGTTTTAGTACAAGCTGTACAGAAAAGGGGGATGTGCCGTGAGGCGCATCCCCCTTTTTTATGCAAGAGACAGTCAGGTAGATTGAGTTGGCTAGGGTCCAGGTAAGGCAACTGTGGCGGACGCTAGCAGTATGAGAGGAATTTGAGAGTCAGCCAAGCTAAGAGCTGTTTTGCCAACCAAGGCAGGGCTAGCGGCCAGCGAGGCTTTTAGTGAGTTATTATGCAGGAACAGCGACGCTTGGCGGAAGCCAATAACCAGACGGCAGCGTGGAAGAAGTTTGGCCCTTACCTCACCGAACGGCAGTGGGGCACGGTACGCGAGGATTATAGTGCTGATGGCAATGCCTGGGATTTTATTACCCATGATATGGCACGTGGGTACGCCTATCGTTGGGGCGAAGAGGGCCTAGCGGGCCTGAGCGACGACCAGCAACAGCTTTGCTTTGGAGTAGGGCTGTGGAATGGCGTGGACCCGCTACTGAAGGAGCGGCTGTATGGCCTGACCAATGGGCAGGGCAACCACGGCGAAGATGTGAAGGAGCAGTATTACTACCTCGACAGCACGCCTACGCACTCGTACATGAAGATGCTGTACAAGTATCCGCAGCAGGCGTTTCCCTACGAAGACCTGTGCGCGGAGAATGCCCGCCGCAGCCGCTTAGAGCCAGAGTATGAGTTGCTGGATACGGGCATCTTTAAGGAGAATCGCTACTTCGACGTGTTTGTAGAGTATGCCAAGGCTGGACCTGATGACGTGCTGATACGCATTACGGCGCACAACCGTGGGCCCGAAGCCGCCACGCTGCACGTACTCCCGCAGCTATGGTTTCGCAATACCTGGGCCTGGGGCTATGATGACCGGAAGCCAGAGTTGCGCCAGGCCCGGCCCGATAGGGTAGAGGCCCGGCACCACGCGCTAGGGCAGTACCAGCTGTATTGCGAGCGACCTGGTGCGCTCCTCTTTTGCGACAACGAAACCAATCCCAAACTGCTGGGCCGTAAGGCCGGCTGGGGCAGCTATTGGAAGGATGGAATCAATGACTACGTGGTGCGGCGCCACCGCAAGGCAGTTAACCCTGCCCAGCGTGGCACGAAGGCGGCGGCACACTACACGCTGACCATCGCGCCGGGCGAGTCGCAGCAGGTGCGCCTGCGTCTGAGCCAGCCCGCGCATGAGGCACCGTTTGCCGACTTCGACCAGATTTTTGCCGAGCGCCAGCAAGAGGCCGACGTGTTTTATGACTGCGTGCAGGAAGGAGTGGCTAGCCCCGATGCGCGGGCTGTGCAGCGCCAGGCCTTCGCCGGGATGCTGTGGAGCAAGCAGTATTACTACTACGACGTAAGCCAGTGGCTTGATGGCGACCCCAACTGGCCGGCACCGCAGGGAGCCCGCCAAAGGGGGCGTAACTCGACATGGCGCCATCTCCACAATGCCGACATCATCTCGATGCCCGACAAGTGGGAATACCCGTGGTATGCGGCCTGGGATTTAGCTTTCCACTGCCTGCCGCTAGCTATGCTCGATGCCAGCTTTGCCAAGCAGCAGCTGCGGCTGCTGACGCAGGATGGCTACCTGCACCCCAACGGCCAGATGCCCGCCTACGAGTGGAAATTTGAGGACGTGAATGCGCCGGTGCATGCCTGGGCTACCTGGCGCGTGTACCAGATGGACCGCAAGCTAAACGGTGGCCAGGGCGACACGCAGTTTTTGGAAGCCGTTTTTCAAAAGCTGGTGATGACCTTCACATGGTGGGTAAACCGCAAGGACCGCGATGAGCGCAACATCTTCGAGGGCGGCTTTCTGGGGATGGACAACATTGGTGTGTTTGACCGCTCGGCGCCGCTGCCAACGGGCGGTAAGATTGAACAGAGCGACGGCACCAGCTGGATGGCCATGTTCTCTCTCAACCTGATGCGAATGGCCCTGGAGCTGGCCAAAACCAACCCGGTGTATCAGGAAATGGCGAGCAAGTTTTTCGAGCACTTTCTCTACATTGCCCACGCCATGACGCTAGGGGGCGGCGGCGAGTTTAATCTATGGGATGAGCAGGACCAGTTTTACTATGACGTGCTGCACATGCCCGACGACTCGCGCGAGCGTCTGCGCATCCGCTCGATGGTGGGGCTGATTCCGTTGTTTGCGGTAGAAGTAATTGAGGATGAGCTGCTGGAAGCCGTGCCGCAGTTTACGGCCCGGGCGTGGTGGCTAGTGCAGCACCGCCCCCACCTGGCGGCCCTGGTGAGCCGCTGGCAGGAGCCCGGCAAGGGTGCCCGCCACCTGCTGAGCCTTATGCGCCGCAACCGCCTCAAGAGCGTGCTCACGCGCATGCTCGATGAAACAGAGTTTCTCTCCGATTATGGCATTCGCTCGCTTTCGCGCTACCATCTGGAGCATCCCTATGAGTACCACACTGCCGAAGACAGTTTCGAGGTGCGCTATGTGGCCGGCGAAGCCGAGTCGGATATGTTTGGCGGTAACTCCAACTGGCGCGGGCCAGTATGGTTCCCAGTCAATTATCTCATTATCGAGTCATTGCAGCGGCTGCATTCTTACTACGACAACTCGTTTAAGGTCGAATATCCGACTGGCTCGGGCCAGCTCTACAACCTGAGTCAGGTGGCCGATGCACTTTCTGAGCGCCTGGCCAAGCTGCTGCTGAAAGACGAAACGGGCCGTCGCCCGGCCTTTGGCCCGGCTGGCCCGTTGCAAGACGACCCGCACTTTCGCGATTACCTGTTGTTTCACGAGTTCTTTCACGGCGACGATGGCCACGGCCTAGGGGCTAGCCACCAAACTGGGTGGACGGGATTGGTAGTACGGCTGCTACAGCAGCGTAGCAAAACAGAAGCTTAAGTAGCCTTGGTGCAACCTAGCCGCCACGCGCCTTGTCTGTTAGCTACAAATTCGGCTTAGCACCGACCTTTGCGCTTTATCCCAGCTGCGTTTGCCTATGGAAGCCGTTGCGTATATCGACATCAATGCCCCGCTGGTAGAGCGGTGCCGCGTAAATGACCGCCAGGCGCAAGCCGAGCTGTATCGGCGCTACTCCAAAGCCATGTTCAACGCCGCCCTGCGCATCACGGGCGACTACGCCGAGGCCGAGGACGTGTTGCAAGAGTCTTTTCTAAGCGCGTTTCGCGAACTGAGCGGCTACAAGGGCGACTCGTCGTTTGGGGCCTGGCTTAAGCGCATAGTCGTCAATAAAAGCATCAACTGTCTGCGGCAACGGCGCTTGCAGCTGGTGCCGCTCGAAGACTTTCACCACGACTCGGCCCCGGCCGAGGCTAGCCCTCCCCACGCTCACGAAGACGCCGAAGAGCAGCAATACCGCGCCGACGTGCTGCGCCGCTGCATTCAGGAGCTGCCCGATGGCTACCGGGTGGTGCTGTCGCTGTACTTGCTCGAAGGCTACGACCACCTCGAAATAGCCGGCATTCTGGGCATTACGGAGTCTACTTCCAAGTCGCAGTACAGCCGGGCGCGCACCCGCTTGCGCGAATTGGCTATGGAGCGCGGCTTAAGCTAGTTAGCCGCTTTCAGCGCAGAAAATTAAATTTTCCCACCCTAGTTACTGGCCGTTGCGGCGGGGCACTCGTATTAGCCTCGCGTAATAGTCCTACGCCGCAGCTCTGCGGCACCTATTCATTATGGACCCTATTAATCGTCATTCACTAGAAAATTACGCGGAGCGGCACCGGGCCGATTTCGACCTGCATGAGCCCCGGCCTGAGCTATGGGCTGCCCTCGAAAAGCAGCTGCACGGCGAGAGCACGGCTACCTCAGATGTGCCGCACATGGCTATTGCTGCCCCCGACTATACCGCTCAACCCGCCGCCTCGCTGCCGCTAGCCCCACCCGTGCTGCGGGTACAGAAAAACGAGCGCTGGCAGCGCTTCGGCATTGCGGCCGCCCTGGCCGCCCTGCTGGTGGCCGCCGGCCTGGGCGAAGCCTGGAAAACCAAGCATAGCCCGGCTGTGGCTGCTCAGGCTACCGAAACTGCCCCCAGCGCTGCCGACGCCGCACTATATCTCGGCCCCGATAACGTGCTGGCGGCCAGCCAGGGCGGCGCCGATGTGGATGCGCGCCTCGACACCGCCGTGCACGGCATGGAGCGCTACTACATTGCGCAGCTTACCGACCGCAAAACCCAGCTCGGCCAGCTAGCCCCCGATGCGACGGCCGAATGGGCCCGCGAGCTCGTAGGCCTCGATTCGAGCTACCAGCAGCTGAAGCGCGAGCTGCCCCGGCATCCGCAGCCCGAAGTAGTGCTAACGGCCATGAACCGCAACCTGCAAATTCGCCTCGATATACTGGATAAGCAACTGGAGCTGCACGCCGGTGACCAGGCCAACCTGGCCGGCACGGCTGGCAGCAACGGCGAATATGTGCTGGCCGACAGCCGCAGCCTGGCCGATAATATTGTTCGCCGCAATGGCCGCTAACCGTACCTGGCGCCTGGCTGCCGCGCTGGTGGGCCTAGCCCTGCCGGGGCTGGCGCAGACTGCCCCCGAGCAGGTGCCCGAGCGCAGCCAGCTGAACTACTACATGGCGCCAGTGCCGGGTAGTGCCGCGCAGGATGGGCCCAGCGCCCAGCCCCAGCCGCACCCTGGCCAGGAAGAAACCATGCCCCCCATCGAGCAGCGACGGCGCCTGAGCCGCAGCTTTCGGGTAGCCAAGCCCGGGCAGGCGTTTGCGCTCGATACGCGCTACGGCCACGTGCGCATCAGCGCCTGGAACAAGCCCGAGATGAAAGTAGAAGCCGAGCTGATAGCCCGCGCCGAAACGGATGCCGGGGCTAGCCAGCTGCTCGACGGCCTGGGCGTGCAGTGGCTCGACTACGACGCCCGCACGGGCGGCGTGGCCGTGAACTCGCAGTTTGGGCCCGCCCTGAAGGGCCGGTGCAGCGGCGGTGGCTGCCGCTACGAAGTCAACTATACCATCTGGCTGCCTAGCACCACGGCGCTGCGCCTCACCAGCTCATTTGCCGACGTGACGGTGGCGAGCGACTGGCAGGGCCCGGCCCAGCTTACCGTAAACTACGGCGCCCTGCGCACCGGCCGCCTAAGCGGCACCGCCAACGTAGTGCACATTGCCAATGGCGACGCCACCCTGCCCTACGCCCGGCAGGCCAGCCTGCAAGCCGACTATGCCCGCCTGCGCCTCGATGCCGGCGAGCAGATTGAGCTGCAAACGAATTATTCTGACATCGACATGGGCACCGTGCATGACCTGACGGTGCATAGCAAGTACGGCGACGTTGCTTTGGGCACGGTGCGCACACTGCGCGGCTCGTCGGGCTACTCGCACTTCAGCGTGGGCAAGCTCAGTGAGGGCCTCGACATGGCCGTGCGCTATTGCCCCGATTTTGAGGTGCGCGACATGGGAGCCAACTTTCGCCAGATAACGCTGGATGGTGGCTACAGTACCATTCGCTTGGGTTTTGCCGAGGCCACGCCGAGCTTTCGCTTTGATGTGAGTACCGAGCAGGGCCAGCTGCTGGTTGATAAAAAGCAGGTTCGGGTACTCTCAGAAGGCGGCAAAGCCGACGGCATCGCCGACGTAATGGGCGTGTACGGTGGCCGCGTGCCGGCCCGCGGTGCTGGCAATGTCAACATCAAGGTGCGCTACGGTACGGTGCGCTTTAGCAAGTAAAATCCCTTTGGGCTAAATAAGAACGGTGGACCGGGCTAGCAATAAGCGCTAGCCCGGTCCACCGTTCTTTTGTGGGGTGATGAAACCTGTTTTGCTGCTTTTGCTTGCGCTGCTGGCTAGCCTGGCGTGGGCGTACCTACTGCCCCCATGGCTCCTTCGTCTACGCCCTCCGCCTAAAGCCCGGCGATGACCTGCGTCAGCAGCTCACGGCCTTTGTGGCGGCTCCCTACCTGGAGGCGGGCGCTGTGCTCACCTGCGTAGGCAGCCTCACCCTGCGGCTAGCCAACCAGGAAAATGCCACCCACTACCACCTAGCCCAAAAAGCATTAGCTTCGCCTTGCTCCCGTTGGTTTGTTGCAGGGGGCGAATGCGCCATGCCTTCACTCCCGCAAGATTCGCCGGCCGCCCAGGTCTTTCGCCGCCAGGTACTTAGCCCCGCCAAGCTGCGGCTCTTTATGCTGCGTAAGCTGCCGATGGCGTGGCTGGCCGGTCTACGCCTGCGGGCGCTCACGCCGGAGGCGGCTACGGTCACCATCCGCTACAAGTACCTTACCCAGAATCCGTTTCGCAGCATCTATTTCGCCTGTCTGGCTATGGCGGCCGAGCTGGCTAGCGGCATTCAGGCGATGATGCAGGTGCAGAGCGGCGGCCCGGTATCGATGCTGGTAGTGGGCCTTACGGCTGAGTTTAGCAAAAAGGCAGTGGGCACCATCGCTTTCACTTGTCCCGATGGCGCAGTCATCGCCCAAGCCGTGGCTGAGAGTCGCGCCACCGGTGAGGGCCGCACGGTGGTGTGCACCAGCACTGGCCGCGACGAGGCCGGCGACGTAGTAGCGGTGTTTAAGATAACGTGGTCGTTTCGGGCTAAAAAATAAACCGTTTGTCATTGCGAGCCCTGCGAAGCAATGACAAACGGTTTTTAGTTGGTAAGAATAATAGCCTACTCGCGCACTTCGGCCAGGTTTTCCTTAGTGAGCACGTCCACCATACCATCCTCACTTACCACTACCACGAGGCAAGGGTAGGGCGAGCTTTCGACGTAGCGCACGGCCGAGTTGAAGCGAGCGCCGCGGGTACCGTTGCCGTGGCCGCTAGCCTTGCCATCGAGGATGACGCCGATGGAGTAGCAGTAGCCGTCGGGGTCGAGCAGTACGGCGCCGTCGATGCTGGTGATGAGCTGGGTAATGAGCGGCGTGAGCGGCACGGGTTCGATGAGCGTGCATTGCAGCTTGAGGCGGTCGGCCTCAGCTAGGGCCTCGGTGGTGATAACGAGCAGCGTGCCCTTGGGCTGCTTGCTGGCTTCGAGTACCACGTCCCAGAGGTGGGCCACCTTGTCGGAGCGGTGCAGGTCGAAGGTGCGCTTGAGGTCGCGCTTGAAGCGGGTGCGGTTGAGGCGCGGGCGCGGCAGGTTGGGCAGGCCGTAGCGCGAGCGCAGCAGCACCTGCCCGGCGTGGGCAAATTCCCAGGCGTAGTGCGTCACGAAGTGAATGTCGAACAGGTCTTCGCGGGCGGCGTCGTAGTGGCCGATTTGGCGGCCTAGCGCGTACACTTTTTCGCCATCGGCGAGCAAGTGCACATCGTGGCTAGTCATTTCGAGCAGCTTGCGCACGGCGCGGTAGTCGCTGAGCTCGGTGGGGCAGGTGAGGGCAAAAACCTCCTCTATGTTGGGGTGGCCGCGCGGCACCAGCAGCAGGCGGCCGATGCCCTCGGCGCCCTCATAGCGCAGGCTCGAAATGGTATTGAGCGTATTAAACAGCTGGGCGATGCTCGGGTCGGTGCCGAGGGCTAGCGCGGGCGTGTCGAGCAGGCTTTGGCCGGCGGCGCGCAGCAGCTCTTCGGTATCGCGTGGGCGGAAGAGGAAGCCTGCACCGGGCGACGGCTCATTCAGCGACTTAAGGCACTCCTCGTTGAAGCGGTACATGGCGGCGGCCAGCAGCGAGTTGGCTACCGGCTTGCCGTTGGTGTAAAAGCGTTCGGGCTTAAGCGCCGGGTATGAGCGTAGCGGCTTGCGCTGCATTCGCAGCAGCGTAAACACCAGGTAGCCGTTGAGGCGCACCGGATAGCCCACAAAATGCTGGGTAGTAGCGCCGGCGTCGAGGCGCTCTAGTACCCGCACCAGCGCCGCCCGGATGCCCAGGTTTTCGAGCCGCTGCTGCACTTGCGCGGGGTTCATCCAGTCAGCCGATTTGGCCACGGGTGGTCCCAGACCGGTAGCTTCCAGCACCAGGCCTTCGGCCACTACTTCGGCAAAAGCATCTTTGGGCAGCTCGCTTTCGTGTGGCTCCTGGCACACCAGCTGGCTAGCCGAGGGGTCGAGCGACAGGCACAGCACCGACACCTGCGGGCGCAGGTCATCGTCGAGGGCATCAAACAAGGCCTGGGCAATGGCCTGGGCACTTTCGCGGTAGCGGCCTTGGTGCGGCCAGATGTAGTGGTCGGGTAGGGCGGGAGCAACCGGCCGGGTAGGGGCAAGGGTGGGCGTCATGGCGCAGAAAAGGGACATAGACCAGGGCAGTAGGGCTAATATCAGTGCGTGCTGACGCGCACAAGCCCTACAGTTGAAATATAACCGGTAAAGCCATCTTTTGCTTTATTGGCTTGCCCTGATACATCGCGGGCTCCCACTTAGGGGCGGCCTTGATGAGGCGCACGGCTTCTTCATCGAGGCCCGAGCCGTGCTTCTGCACCACGCGCACATCGGTGAGCGAGCCGTCGGGCTGCACCACGAACTCAACCGGCACCTTGGCCTGAATGTGGCGCTTGCGAGCCAGGTCCGGGTATTTCTGGTTGGCGGCTATCCAGGCGAAGAACGCCGCATTGCCTCCTACCGGCTGCGCCGATTTTTCGGGCCGGATGATGTTGGTGCCGCTAGCCGTGGTGCCTACCACCGAGGTGGTGCCGGGTGCGGCAGCCACCGCGCCGGGCGGCAGCGGCGCGCCGGGCTTGGTGCTACCGGCGGCGGGCACCTCCACGGTTTCGCCCGAGCCCTCGGCCAGCACGAAGCTTACGGGCAGCGTTACGCGCTGGCGCACCAGCTGGCCGTGGTTGTGGGCGGGCGTCCACTTGGGGCCGGCCTTCACCACCCGAATGGCCTCGGCATCAAGTAGCGGTGCCACCGGCTGCTTTACTTCTACCTCGCCCACGCTGCCGCTGCGCTCTACCACGAAGGTTACCAGCACGGTGCCTTCCTGCTTGGCCTGCATGGCGGCAGTGGGGTATTTCTGGTGGCTAGCCAGGTATTCGGCGTAGGCCTGGGGGCCGCCCTTGGGCACGGCCGGCTGCTCCACGGCGTCGTACACCGTTTTGGGGTCGTCGGCCTTGTATTTGAGCTTAACGGGTTTTTGGGCGAGTGCGGGCGCGGTGGCCAGCAGGAGCAAAGCAAGAGCGTGGGGCTTCATAGAATAATAGGCTAGTGAGTTTTGTGCGAAGCTACAACGGCCGCCCGCGTGTGGCCGCCGGCTAGCCCTGCTGGGCCGGGCGGTGGCAGCCCAAGTAGCTTTTGCCGTACAACCCTCCGCGCGCCTACGCTGGCTGCTTTCAGGGATGCGATAGGATATTTACGCAAAGCTTCATCTTATGCACATCGGACAAAACCTGCGGGTTCGCTTTATCTGGGAGAAATATGGCTGGCGGCCCCTGCTGCTTTTTGCGCTTTATGATGCCTTTATCGGGCTGCTCTACGGGCCGCTCAATATCCACTGGCTCGACATTCCGTGGCAGCCAGTGGCCACGCTGGGCACGGCAGTAGCCTTCTACATCGGCTTTAAGAGCAACGCGTCTTACTCGCGCTTTTGGGAGGCTCGCCAGCTCTGGGGGGCCGTGGTAAACTCGTCGCGCACCTGGGCGGGGCGGGCCCTCGATTTTGTGCGCACGCCCGACGACAACTATCACTATGACAGCGCCGAGCTGGCGGCTCACCGCCGCTTGGTATACCGGCACATCGCTTGGGTAAATGCCCTGCGCCTGCACCTGCGCCGCCAAACGGCCGAGCTTTGGCAAACCGATGTAGTGCCCTTTCTGCTCGACCCCGCCGACCATGCACTAGGGCAAGCCAATAACCCACCGGCGCAGCTGGTTATCCGGCAGGGGCACGACCTGCGCCGCCTCAGCTTTGATAATATGCTAACGGAGTTTCGGGAGGTATCGATGGCCGAAACCCTGCGCGAGCTCAACAACCACCAAGGCGCCTGCGAGCGCATCAAAAACACGCCTTTCCCGCGGCAGTACGCTTTTTTCAGCTACGTCTTCGTCATGATTTTTGCGCTGCTGCTGCCGCTAGGCCTGGTCGAAGAGTTTGACCACCGCGTGGCCCTCGGCCCCTACCACGTGTGGCTGATGGTGCCCTTCGCCACGCTCGTGAGCTGGGTATTCCACACCATCGAAAAGGTGGGCCACAACAGCGAGAACCCCTTTGAAAACTTAGAGAACGATGTGTCGATGTCGGCCATTTGCCGCAGCATCGAAATCGACCTGCGCCAGATGCTCAGCGAAACCGACTTGCCCAAGCCGCTGCAGCCGGTAGCCGACGTCTTGTATTAAAACAGGTGCTATACGTAAAGTACAACGCGCAGTAAAACGTCAGGCAGGGCTAGCCCTGCTTGACGTTCTTTTTTTAGCGCCCTGCCTTGGGTTGTACCTTTGCGGCTCGTTAGTTATCTCTAGGTGATGTATAAATATCCTCGGCCAATTTCTGCGTTTGGCCGCTTCGTGCTGTTGATGCAAATGATGGTGACCCGCCCCGAGCGCCGCAGCGTGCTCTGGCACCGTACCCTCGACGAGGCCGTCGATATCGGCACCGACTCCGTTTTTATCGTGGGCCTAGTTTCGACCTTCATCGGCGCCGTAACCTGCGTGCAGATTGCCTACAACATGGTCAACCCGCTCATCCCGATGAGCACCGTAGGCTTTATGGTGCGCGAAATGACTATTCTGGAGCTCGCGCCTACCATCATTTCGGTGGTGCTGGCGGGCAAGGTAGGCTCGGCCATTGCGGGCGGGCTAGGCACTATGCGCATCACGGAGCAGATTTCGGCCATCGACGCGATGGGTATCAACTCGGCTTCGTACCTGGTGCTGCCGCGCATTCTGGCTTCGCTGTTTGTGTTTCCGCTGCTCGTTATCCTGGCCATGAACCTGAGCATCCTGGGCGGCTACGTGGCCACGCAGGTATCGGGCTCCATGACCGGCGCCGAATACATTGAGGGCATTCGCTACGCCTTCAAGCCCTACACGGTGCTGTTTTCGCTGATAAAGTCGGTGGTGTTTGCCTTTCTGGTGTCGGCTATTTCTTCCTACAAAGGCTACACGCTGAAGGGTGGTGCCCTGGAAGTAGGCAAGGCCAGCACCGCGGCCGTCACCAATTCCATCATCTCGATTCTGCTGGCCGACTACGCGCTGGCGGCCCTGCTGCTGTAAGGAGTGAACAGTGAGCAGTGAAGAGTGAATAGTTGGCCGCCGCAGATGACCTTGTGGCCTTCTTACTCGTTAATTGCGCAGTTCTCACTGCTCATTGTTCACTGCTGAATGCCCCTGCCCCGCGTGTCGCGCCGCGACCTGTCGTATTTTTTCTTCAGCCAGCACTTCTCCGATGGGCTGCGCACCACGCTGGCTATTCTATTGCCGGCGGTGCTAGGGGCGCAGTGGGGGCAGTTTGCGGCGGGCATCACCCTTTCGACCGGCGCCGTGTGCCTGAGCGTGACCGACACGCCCGGCCCCTTGCAGCACCGCCGCAATGGCCTGCTGGCCGCTCTGGCGCTGGTGTTTATAGGTGCGCTGCTGGTAGGCTGGCTAGCCCCCTACCGGCTGGCGCTGGGCCTGCTGCTGGTGAGCCTGAGCTTTGGGCTGACTATGCTGCTGGTGTGGGGCGCGCGTGCGGGCGCGGTGGGGTCGGCTACGCTGCTGGGCATGGTGCTCACGCTGGCCCACCCGCCCGAGGGCTGGCAGGCCAACGCGGTGCACGCCGGCCTGCTGGGGCTAGGGGGCCTGTGGTACCTGCTGCTGGCCATGGTGCAAAGCAGCGTGCAGCCCTACCGCTCGGCCCAGCAGGCGCTGGGCGAGTGCCTGCACGCGGTGGCGGGCTTTCTGCACATTAAGGCTACTTTCTACAACGCAAGCACTGACCTTGCCGACGACTACCGCCGCCTGGTGGCTCAGCAGGTGACGGTGAACGAGAAGCAGGAAGCCGTGCGCGACCTCATCTTCCGCTCGCGCCAGATAGTGAGCGAGACTACCAGCACGGGCCGCCGCCTCGTGCTCACCTTCACCGAAACGGTGGACCTCTACGAGCACATCACGGCGGGGTACTACGACTACGGTGCCCTGCGCGCGGCCTTTGGCAGCACGGGCGTGCTGGGCGAAATTCAGGGCTTTATCAACCGGCTGGCCGTGGACCTCGACTACCTGGGCAGCGCCATCCTGGCCAACCGGGCCTATGGCAGCCCGCCGCCCGACCGCCTGCCCGAGCTCACGCAGCTGCAGGCCCGCATCAATGCCCTGCCCACGCCCGACCCTGGCACCGGCCTGAGCACGCTGGTGCTGAAGAAAATACTCGTGAACCTGCGCGACCTGCACCGCCGCGTGCGCAGCATCCGGCGCTATTTCGACGAGGGCCAGGCCGCCGCGCTAGCCCCCGACCCGCGCCGCGTGGCGGGGCATACCCAGTTTGTGGCTCGGCAAGAGCTGGAGTGGAGCACTTTAGGCGAAAACCTGACGCTGAGCTCGTCGGTATTCCGGCACGCGGTGCGCATGGCCGTGGCCTGCTCGGTAGCCTTCACGGTGGCCGAGCTGCTGTGGCACGGGCAGCACAACTACTGGATTCTGATGACGGTGACGTTTATGCTCAAGCCCGGCTTCAGCCTCACCCGCGAGCGCAACATCCAGCGCATCAGTGGCACGCTGGTGGGCGGCGTGATGGGCTCGCTGGTGCTGTGGGCGGTGCCCAATGGCGACGTGCGCTTCGGGCTGCTGCTGGTGTTTATGGTCATCGCCTATTCGTTTCAGCGCACCAAGTACCTCGTGACGGTGATTTTTCTCACGGCCTACCTGCTCATCATGTTCAGCTTTCTGGGGCTGAGCTACCTTGGGGTGATTGAGGAGCGCCTCACCGACACGGCCCTGGGCTGCGCCATTGCCCTGGCCACGGCCTACCTGCTGTTTCCGCGCTGGGAGGGCGAGCAGCTGCCCGACCTGCTGGCCGCCACGCTGCGCGCCAACCTGGCCTACCTGCGCCAGCTGGCCGACCGCCTGGCCGGCCGCGAGGTGCTGCCCACTACCTACCGGCTGCTGCGCAAAGACGTGTACGTGGCCTCGGCCAACCTGGCGGCGGCCTTCCAGCGCATGCTCTCCGAGCCGCGCCGCACCCGCCGCCGCCCTAGCGAGGTGCACGAGTTTGTGGTGCTCAACCACATTTTGTCGGCCAATATCTCGGCCCTCACTACCACCTGGCAAGACGAGGCCACGCCCAACCCTGCCGTGCCGCCCGAGGCGCGCCGCGTGCTTACCAGTGCCCAGGCCGCCCTCAGCAAGAGCCTGGCCCGGCTAGCCGCCGCGCCGGCACCCGATACCGCTGCCCCGGCAGCTTCTGCCACCGTGGCGCTTATGCAAGACGTGCGCGTCGATGCCCAAGCCGACACAACCAACCCCGACCGCACCCTGGCCGAGCAGCTGGCCTTTTTGCAAAAAGTAAGCACCGACCTCAGCCGCGTCACCGAGGCCCTAGCCGCTTAAAGCACGCTAATAAAACGTGTAGCGGTACTCGTAGCGCGTGCCGTGGCTGTCGGTTTTGCTGCGGCGCAGGCCGTTGGGCAGGTAGTCATACGTGGTGAAAGGCGGGCTAGCGGGCTTCGTAAACCCGGCGTAGCTCATTCCGCTAATCGCTTCGCGCAGCAATTGGCCATCGGCGTCGCGCTGGTAAGTGGTAGTCAGCGTATCGGAGGAGGCTTTGATAGTCAGGCTGCCGCTCCCGTCGGCGCTGGTCTGGGTCACGGGTTTGGCGGTGAGCTCGGGCGGCTTAGGCAGATACTGGAGGCGGATAAGCTGGCCCGCCGCATCGAAGGTGCTGCGCTGGTTGGGAACAAATTTTCCCTCCAGGGTCCGGGTGGCGCGGCCTGCCACGGGCAGTACAATGGTCCCGCTTTCGAGTTGCCGATGCAGCCGGCCAATGGCATAATATGACTCTGACTGAACTACTTGCTCGCCCTCGTAGCCTAGCACGTCGGTGCGCGTAGTGTCACCGCCCAGCTTACGGGTGCGTAGCAGCACGCGGCTAACCGGTGGCGCCGGCAAGCCGGGCACCGCCGTTAGAAAGGTTTCGTAGTCGCGCGTCGCGCCGTGCTGGGTGGTGTGCCCCTTTTGGAAGAGGGCTAGCGCGGCTGGCGTGGGGCCCACGCGCGTAGTTGTAGTTTGGGTGGCAGGGTCGAAGTCGGTTTGCACCACCCAGGCGAAGCCAGGCTCGGCATCTTTCGTCAGGCTGATGAGCTGGTGCCGCCGATTATAGCGCAAGTGCTGGCGTTGCTTGAAATCAGGATTAGCCATGAGCACCGGGTAGCCCGCCCGGTCAAACTCGGTGTAGTCGACGGTGTCGGGAGCCCCGCCGCTAGGGCGCAGGCGCACCAGTGCCACGCTCTTCACCCGGTTGCGGGTGTAAAAGCGACGAGCCAGCGAGTCTTCCAGCGAAGGCCGCTGCGGCAGCGTATACACCAACCCAATCAACGGGATTTCTAGCGGCGAGCCAGAAAAAGACATCGTGATTTTCTTTTCGCTGGCGGGAGCGGTGCCCTGCCCGAAGCCGCAGTGCCCAAGGCCGAGCAGCAGTAAAGTAGGTAGCACAAAGCGCATAGACGTATGGAGATGTATCTTGTCAAAAGTAGTCTGGCCCGACTCGTTGTGGCAAGGCCCATTCCATTTCCCGCCCGCTTTGCCTTCTCTCGTCCTCCGCGACAGCGCCTGGCTGCGCTACGCCACCTTCTTCTACCTGTATGTGATGCAGGGCATTCCGGCGGGCTTTGGCCTTACGGCGGTATATAATTACTTGATTGGCAGTGGCCTATCGGCGCATGCCGTGGGCTCGTTTGCAGCCATTGTGGGCCTGCCCTGGACGTTCCAGTTTGTGTGGGGGCCGCTCATTGACAAATACCAGTACTCCATCATCGGGCACCGCAAGCAGTGGGTTGTGCTCACGCAGCTGGTGGCGGCGCTGGCCTCGCTCTCGCTGCTGCTGGTGCGCCAGCCGGTGGCTCAGCTAGGGCTCATGGGCGCGGTGTTCTTTATCCACAGCGTGTTTGCGTCCATCCAGGATGCCAGCGTCGATGCCATTGCTATTTCGGTGGTGCCGGTGGCCGAGCGTGGGCGCGTCAATGCCTTCATGCGGGGCGGTTTCTTGCTGGGCTGGGCAGTAGGCGGCGCGGTGCTCTCGTGGGTGTTGCACCACGGCGGCTTTGGCCGGGCGGCCCTGGCGCAGTCGGTAGCCCTGCTGCTATTCACGGTGCTCACTTTTTTTATCAAGCTTGAGCGCACCGACCGCCTGCTGCCCCGCTTTGGCGGCGGGGTGCGCCCGGTAGCCGAAGGCCAAACGGAAGCCGAAGTGAACCCGCCGCTAAGGTGGCTTTTCGCCGAATTGTGGCGCAGCATGATTGAAAAGCACAGCCTGCGGGCGTTCGGCATCATTTTCCTGGCCTACCTGGCCGGCTCGCTGTTCAACAACGCCTACACCTTTCACCTCATCCACTCCTTGCACTGGGCCGATGCCGAGGTGTCGGCGCAGCAGGGCGCGCTGGGTAGTTCCGTTGCGTTTGTGGTGCTGCTCGGGGGCGGCATCGTCGTGGACCGCCTCGGCGCGGCCCGGCTACAATACTGGGTACTGGTAGGGCTAGCGGGGTTTCTGCTGGCTTTTTGCAGTCTGGGCGCTTTCTGGGCCCTAAAGGCAGTTGGCTTTACCGGCTTGGTAGTGATGAACTTGGCCGACCCACTGCTGAGTGCTGCCGCCATGCCGCTGCTCATGGCCTTCTGCCGGCCGCGCATCGAAGGCTCCCAGTTCACCACGTACATGGCGTTGGTAAACCTTTGCACCGTCACGGCCAGCTACCTCAATGGCTGGCTGCTCGAGCTCACGTCGGCGCCCGTTATCGGGCTGGGGTGTGGGCTGTTGCTGCTAGGGCTGGTGGGGGCGCTGCGCCGGGCGGGGCCGCACCCGGCAGTGGCACCGCAGCCCGGGGCGGCTTAAGCAGGCATAAAAAACGGCAGCCCACGCCCGCTAAGGGCCTGGGCCGCCGGGGCAGTCGCTAAGGGGTAGGGGTGGCTTATTTGTGGCCCGAGCCACCGGCTTTTTTGCCGCCGCCATCGTGCTTGTTTACCGTGGCCCAGGCGCGGGCTTCGGCTTCTTCTTCGGATACGCCTCTTTTTTCGTAGCCTTCTTCAATGTGCTCGGCTTGGCGCTTCTGCTTGTCGGTGTATTTCGACTTATCTCCCTGGGGCATGGCTGGAAAAGGAATAAGGGTGGATGAAAAACGCGGGCCAGCGCGGGGCTAGCCTCGGTTTTTATACGACGCGGCGGCGGCGGGCGTTAAAGCGGAGCTTAACGAGCGGGGTGGGGCCGGGGCGCTATCTTCGGCCGAATCTCCGCTAGCCACCTATGCGCCACGTTGCCGACATCCCGTATCCACAAGTCAAAATCACGCTGCTGGCCTGGAACGGCAAGTACCTGCTCAAGCTGGAGCAGGGCCCGCTGGAGCAGACCTACAAAGTGGCCGAGCTGGACCTGACCGGCGTGGCCGCGCCCGATGTGGAAATTCGCCAACTGCTCGACGACGAGTTTCTGACGGCCGCCGTGGCGCGCTTCCAGCTCATGCGCGACGACCTGCGCGCCGCCTTCGCCCGCCACGACCTCCGCTAATACCCCTCTCCCTTACCCTTGCTTTCGCTATGCTGCGCCAACTTTCTTTGCTGTTGCTTTTCAGTGTTTTGCTAGCCCCCGCTGCCCATTCCCAGGCCTACGAGCCGGGGCAGAACTACGTGGTGCGCCAGGGCCAGCTGCCCTATGCCGGCCGCACTCAGTACAGCGTAAACGTGGTGGTAGATGGCAACGAGGACAAGACCCGCGACTTCCTGCAAAGCTTTATGAAGGATACCTACCGCGTGCCCCTGAAAAGCGGGCTAGTGAACATGGTGACCAAGAAAAACGGCGTGCTTTCGGCCAAGCAGGTGGCCGGCACCAATATTTCAAGCCGGCCGGTCGACATCTACGCCGCCACCACGGCCCTCACCGATTCGACCACCGAGGTGGCACTCTTCGGCGGCTTTGGCGAGAAAACGTTCTTCTCGCCCGACCTCACTACCACCGAGTTTAAGCGCCTGCAAGCCATGCTGGAGCGCTACGCGCCGGCCGCCCGCGTCAATGCCTTCCGCCAGCAGGTGCTCGAGGCCGAGGCCGAGGTAGCGGCTATCGACAAGGAGAAGGAGAAGATTAACCACAATATGGACAACACCCGCGCCAATACCGCCGCCAACCTCCGGCGCATCGAGGAGCTGCTGCGCCAGAATAAAGCTAACGCCCAGAGCCTGAGCCAGGACAGCGTGCGGCTCATCAGCAACGGCCAGCTGCGCGAGGTGAAAAGCCAGGTAGTGGAGCGCCGCAAAACGCGCCTGGCCGGCGTTGTAGCCAAGTAATTTCTGCTTTTTTGTTGCCATGAGCCCGTCCGACCCGCATTCGTCTCTCGCCGCCCTGCGCCAGCTCAAGGAAATGCTGGATGCGGGCACCATCACCCCCCAGGAGTTTGAAACCCTCAAGCGCCAGGTGGTTTTTGGTGCCGAACCCGCTTTGCCCCTTACGCCGCCCACCGAGGGCCTAGCCGAGACGCCTACCTTCGCAGCGCCCGAAGCACCGGCCCCCGTGCCAGAGGCAACCATTGCCGCCTACGACACCGCCGCCCCCAATCCAGCCGAGCTGCCGCCTCCGCCGCCCGCTAGCCCCGACTGGCTGGCCGCTGCGGCTCCCCACCTCCCCATCACCAACGAGTCGGACCTGCCGCCCCTGGAGGAGCGCCGCAATCCCCTCAACCTGATATTCGCCATCGGCGGCTTGCTCGTTTTTCTGGGAGTGGTGGCTTACTTAATGATAGGCCGCCCCGCCCGGCCCGATGAGCACCTGACCAGCGGCACCCAGACCGCCGCCGACTCGACGGCCGCCGTGCCCGAGGTAGGCCCCCAGGCCGAGCAGCTCAACCTGCCGCCCGCCACCGCCCCCGATACCGTGCGTGAGGTGCCTCGTACCCAGCCTGCCCCCGCCCCGGCCGCTAGCCAGTTCAAGACTGATTCAGTGACTACGCCTGCCCCGGCCGCTAAGGCACCGGCCGCTGCCACTACCATCCCATCTGAAACGACTAGCAGTTCTGCCGATTCTGCTGCCATTAAAAAGCCGTAGTTGTGCCGCTAGCTTTTATGCGTTGGCTGGGGCTAGCCACTTGCCTGCTGCTCAGTAGCTGCCTCGCCATCATTAAGCCCATTCACCGGTTCTCGGCCGAGAACGCTGGCCCCGCGCCCGACTACGCCGACAGCACGGCCTGGGCTGCGCTGCCCGGCCACTACACCGCCGCGCAGCTGCGCCCGCCCGGCCTGCCCCGGCCCGCGCCTACACCGGCCGATACAGTAGCCGACGTTTATATCCATCCCACCACCTACTTCTGGCGGCTAGGGTATTGGAATGCGCCCATGCGCCTTAAGCGCCTGCGCCGCTTCACCGACCGCACTTGCCTGCGCAACCAAGCCAGCCTGTTCTACGATGCTGGCCGGCTCTACGCCCCACGCTACCGCCAAGCCACGCTCTATAGCTTTTTTGCGCCCAAAGACCCGAATACCCAGCCCGCGCTCGACCTGGCGTATGCCGATGTGAAGGCGTCCTTCGAGTATTATCTCGCACACTACAACCACGGGCGGCCGTTCATCCTGGCAAGCCACAGCCAGGGTACCACCCACGCCCAGCGCCTGCTGCACGAATTGGTTGATGAAAACCCAAAGCTGCGCAAACAGCTGATTGCCGCCTATTTAATTGGTCGTAAGGTGACGCCCCACGAATACAAAAACCTGCCGCCCCTGCGCGACTCTCTGCAAACCGGCGGCATCATCGGCTGGAATACGGCTTCGTCTGGTACCGATTTTTTGCCCTACCACGGCCTGCTCGTCACCAACCCCCTCACCTGGACACTCGACTCAGGCGCCGCGCCCGCTAGCCTCAACCGCGGCGGCGTGCCGCTCACCTTCAAGCGTATCGACCCACACGTCACTGGTGCGCAAGCTCATCGCGGTTTGCTCTGGGCCGACGCCCAGCATCCGCCCGGCTACCGCCACCTGCACGTGCCCGGCGAAAAGGACTTAAGCGCCTCCTACCACATCGTCGATTATAACCTCTTTTACCTCAACGTGCGCCAGAATGCGCGGGCTAGGGTGCGGGCGTGGGTGAGGGAGCGTTAGCCGCTTCAATCCTCTGCTAAGTCCCACTCAAACATTTTTCGGATGTTACTGAAACCAACTTCCGGATAATGGGCATCCCAACTAGCTATGCCTCTCCAAAAGGCTTCCTCATCGAAATTCACGAAATCGTTAGCCAATGATAGTGCGAAATTGTGAAGAGCATAAGCGACTAGTGCCGCGTAACGGCCAGTAGCAATCGCGCTAGTATCATTAGGTATTTCGGGGGCTTTGATTCCTATCAGAAAATTGTATAGGATTTTCCGATAGGCAACCTTACGTTTTTCATCTATAGCCACAAATAAAAAGCCCGCTGGCGCATTGCCAGCGGGCTTTCTTTTGCTAACGCGAGGTCAGGCTACAAGTTACGCGCCGATGGCCACGCGCTTGAAGTCCGATACCGTCATGCCTTTCGACTCTTTGTCGAGCAACTGGGCGATGGTCAGCGAGTTGTCTTTTACAAATTCCTGGTTCAGCAGGGTGTTCTCCTTGTAGAATTTGTTGAGTTTGCCCTGAGCGATTTTCTCCAGCATAGCCTCGGGCTTGCCTTCAGCGCGCGCTTGCTCTTTGCCGATTTCGATTTCGCGCTCTACCGTAGCCGAGTCCACACCATCTTTGTCAACGGCAACGGGCTTCATGGCTACGATTTGCATAGCTACGTCGCGGCCGATAGCGGCTACGTCGGCGCTGCCCACGTTCTTCAGGCCTACGAGTACACCCTTCTTGTTGTCCGAGTGGATGTACGAAGCCACTTTCTCAGCGGTGAGGGTGGTATAGGTGAGGTCGAGCTTCTCGCCAATTTTACCGGTCAGCTCCGTGATGTGCTCCTGTACGGTGCGGCCATCAGCTTCTTTGGCAGCCAGCAGGTCCTCCTTGGTGCCCACGTTCGTTTTCACGGCCGTGTCCAGGATTTGCTGTACCAGCATACGGAAGTCAGCTACTTTAGCTACTGACTCAGTTTCGCAGGCTAGGGCTACCAGCTTGCCGTTGGTGCCATCGGCGCTCACGTTTACCAGCACGAGGCCTTCCGAGGTAGCATTGTCAGCGCGCTTGTCAGCGATTTTCTGACCCTGCTTGCGCAGGATGTCGCGGGCGGCTTCGAAGTCGCCATTAGCCTCGGTCAGGGCTTTTTTGCAATCCATCATGCCCGCGCCGGTCATGGTGCGGAGCTTGTTTACGTCTGCGGCGGTGATAGCGGCCATAGTTGTAGCGCGGACTTTTAGTCCGCGAATTGGGGGTAAGAAGGATTTTTACGTTTAGTGTCGCGGACTAAAAGTCCGCGACACATAGAAAAAGGGAACCGCCAAGCACTTGCCTCGACCGTTCCCTTTTTCGTCAAGCTTTAAAAGCGAGCGGCTTAGCCTTCGTTGTCAGCTTCCGTCTTCTCCGCGATAGCGGCTTCGTCAGCCTCTTTGCGGTCAGCGTCTTCCTTGTCAACTTTACGCTCCGACAGGCCGTCTTCGATAGCCTTGCCAATCACGTTCATGATGAGCTGGATAGACTTCGAGGCGTCGTCGTTGGCCGGGATGGGGAACTGCACCAGCTCGGGGTTCGAGTTGGTATCTACGATAGCGAAAACCGGGATGCCCAGCTTCTGCGCTTCTTTCACGGCAATGTGCTCGCGCTTCACGTCTACCACAAACAGGGCAGCGGGCAGGCGGCTCAGGTCCGAGATACCACCCATTACACGCTCCAGCTTCTCGCGCTCACGATTCATCATGAGTTTCTCGCGCTTAGCTAGGGCCGCGTAAGCGGTGTTTTCTTTCACCATCTTGTCGATGGTAGCCATTTTCTTAAGCGACTTGCGGATGGTGGCGAAGTTCGTCAGCATCCCGCCCAGCCAACGGTCCGTTACGAAAGGCATCTTGAGGCGCTGCGCCTCGGTCTGCACAATCTCTTGGGCCTGCTTTTTGGTGGCTACGAACATGATTTTGCGGCCGCTCTTCGCGATGTTGCGAATAGCATTGGCGGCATAGTCAAGCGAAGCCAGCGTCTTGTTCAGGTCGATAATATGGATGCCGTTCTTCTCCATGAAGATGTACGGCGCCATTTTCGGGTCCCACTTGCGCGTAAGGTGACCAAAGTGGGCACCTGCGTCAAGCAGCTCTTTATAAGTGGTGGACTGAGCCATGATACTACTACGGTTAAACGATTAGCGCTTAGAGAACTGGAACGAGCGACGAGCCTTGCGCTTGCCGAACTTCTTACGCTCCACCATGCGGGGGTCGCGCGTCATGAAGCCTTCCTTGCGCAGCGACGACTTCACTTCTGCGTTGTCGCTTACCAAAGCTTTCGAGATGGCGAGGCGGATGGCCTCAGCCTGGCCGGCGATGCCGCCGCCGCTCACGTTCACCTTGATGTCGTACTGGCCTACCTGCTCGAGGATAGCCAACGGCTGGTTCACGATGTTCTCCAACAGTTCGTTGGCGAAGTAGGACTTCATGTCCCGGTTGTTGATAGTGATATTCCCTTGCCCGGCTTGCATGTACACGCGAGCCACCGAGGTTTTTCTTCTACCAGAGGTGTTAGTAGCTGCCATTTAGTGGAAAAATAATGCGGCCAAAATCGGCCGTAAAGCAATGATTTACAGGTTTTTCAGCTCGTATACTTTGGGCTGCTGCGCCTCGTGGGGGTGTTCGCTGCCAGCGTATACGTAGAGGTTGCGGAACTGCTCGGCGCCAAGGCGGTTGCCTTGCAGCATGCCTTTTACGGCGTGTTCGATAGCCTTGCGCGAGTCGCGGTTCATCTGCTCGCGCAGGGTGCGCTGCTTCTGGCCGCCGGGGTAGCCCGAGTGGCTGATGTACACCTTCTCGGTCAGTTTCTTGCCAGTCACACGCAGCTTGTCAGCGTTGATAACAATCACGTTATCACCACAGTCAGAGTTGGGAGTGAACGAAGGCTTGTGCTTGCCACGCAGTACGTTGGCAATTTGGCTGCACACGCGGCCCAGCGGGGCCACGCTGGCGTCGATGATAACCCAGGCTTTCTGGGCGTTGGCCTTGTTGACGTGGGTCGTCTTGAAGCTCAGGTGGTCCATGCGGATTTGGTAAAAATTACCGGCTAAACAATTGACAATAAACCCCAAGCCGTTCGAGCTTGGGGAAAAACGGACACAAAGGTACGGGTTTTCTGACAGATAACCAAACTAGGGACAGGGATTAGTGCCAGTAATGATACTTATGGGAAAAGCAGTGTTGCCGACCAAAAGCTTAAACTCGGTTTCTGCCTTACGGATGAGGTCCTAGATAGACATGTACTTTTACGCCCTCTTTGAAATACCTATCGCCAAGAATGCAGACAAATGAATTTCGCACTACTTGCCATTTCTAACAATACTAAGCGGCTAGCCCAATGCCTATTGCTCCTGGGAGTAGTAGTCTCAGTCAGCTTCGTGTTTATTACCAAAAACCCTTACGACACCGGCGATAGCATCATGCATTACTTGTATGCTCGCTTCGCCCCAAAACACCCCCTGAACCTGATGCATTCGTGGGCCAAGCCACTCTTTACACTGCTAGCGATGGGGCCGGCGCAGCTTGGCTACCGGGGCATTATGTTGTGGCAGTGCGGCTTGGTGGCGGCTTCGGCGTGGCTCAGTTACCGAGTGGCCGAGCGCTTGGGCGTTCCTTATGCAGCGCTGGCAATTTTGCTATGCTACACGGCCCCCGATTATTTCCGCATTCAGTTCTCGGGGCTGACCGAGCCGCTGTTTGGGTTTGTGCTTATTGCGAGTGTAGCGCTGCTGGTAGCGCAGAAACCGGGGTGGTCGGCGGCACTGGTATCGTGGCTGCCCTTTGTGCGTTCCGAAGGCTTTATTCTGCTAGGGCTCTGGGTGGTATACTTAGTCTGGCAGCGTCAATGGCGAGCCTTGCCTGGGTTGCTATTAGGCTACGTGCTATATAGTATTGTGGGGGGCATTGTACTGGGGGACTTTGGTTGGGTTTTTGGGCGCAATGCCTACCCTACCATCTCGACCTATGGTCACGGGGACTGGAAGACATATTTGGTTGGTTTGCTGTATCTTATGGGATGGATTATGGCAGTGCTGGTAGCGTTGGGCGGCGTGCAGTTAGTGTGGAGGGCTAGCCGTAAAGCCAGCTGGGCCGACTCTCTTTTCAGGGCTGAGCTACTGGTTGTGTACGGGGCGGTGGCCGTATTTGTAGCGGCTCACACGCTGTTTTGGGTCTTTGGCCTGTTCGGTTCGGCAGGCCTCACGCGAGTGTTAACGGTGTTAACTCCTTTGCTAGCCATTATTGCCCTGCGTGGGCTTAGCGGCTTGTTAGCGCTTGGGCACACGGTACAGGCGCAGCAGCGCATTGCGCTGGCGGTAGCAGGCCTTGCGGTGGCCTTTTTGTTCACGGGCCTGCGCATGGAAATGCAGTGGGTACGCGATTTTGGGTCGCCCGGCGATGTAACGCTGGCTGAACAAGCAGCTACCTGGTATCGGCAGCTGCCGGGCCCCAGGCGGCCCGTATCGCTAGAGAGTGCTGCTGCTGCTAGGGCGCTCGACCTCGATATGTTTGACTACCAAGCGCGTCCCCTGGCTTCCATCGGCGGCAAGCTTCAGCTAGAGCAACTGCCCGTGGGCACCCTCGTTTTCTGGGATAGCTGGTTTAGTCCTATGGAAGGTGGCTTGCCGCTCGACCGCCTGCAAAACGACGCGCACTTTCGGCAGCGCTGGGCGGGTAGCGCCTATGGGCATGCCAATGACCCCAACAGTGGCACATGCCAACTGATTGTGTTCGAGAAGGTAAAGCAATACTGATAGCTTCTTGCCACCCCTAGCGATACTGCCGCAGCGTCTCAACGAGCACCCGGAAGTCTTTCGGATAAGGCGCATCAATCTTAATGGGCATGCCATCGAGCCCCGTAAAACCGAGCTCCTTGGCGTGTAACGCAAAGCGTTTGATGAACGGCTGCTCAGTTTCGCCCTCTTTCAGATTGAACTTCTTCTTGAGTGAGGAGAGAAAAAAATCTTCGCCGCCGTAGAGGTGGTCGCCCACGATGGGCGTTTCGACATAGGCCAGGTGCAGGCGAATCTGGTGCATGCGGCCCGTCACGGGTTCGCACTGCACGAGGGCGTGCCGAGCGTAGGTTTCGAGCAATGTAAAGCGGGTTTCGGCGGGCTTGCCCTTGAAAGCCAGCCGCGCCTTGCCGCTCTTGGTGGTTTCGATATTGCGCTCTACCACAAACTTATCCAGCGGCGGGGCGCCCCAGGTCACGGCGTGGTAGACTTTATTTACCTCGCGGTTTTCAAACTGCATCGAGATGTGGCGGTAAGCCTCCGGATGCTTGGCCAATACCAGCGCGCCGCTGGTGTCGCGGTCGAGGCGGTGGCCTACCTGGGCATCGTCTGCATATTCGCGGGCTAGCCGCAGCAGGCTGGCCGCTACGCCGATGCGCTCGTCGAGCGTGGAGAGAAACGGGGGCTTGTTGACGACAATATAATCGTCGTTCTCAAACAGAATGAGGTCTTGGAACTTGGGTGGCTTCATGCGAGGCACAAAGGTACGGCTTAGCAATGGGCGAATGAGTGAAGGCCCGAATGGGTGAATAAGCAGCCTTAGCTACCCATTCGGCCCTTCACTCATTCGCCCATTGGCCTTCGGCCGGGGCAATTTAAATTCCATGGTAGTGCCCTCGCTCATCACGCTCTTAATATGGATGGTCGACTTGTGCGCCTCCACAATATGTTTGCTGATGGCCAGCCCCAACCCCGAGCCGCCGGCCGAGCGCGAGCGGCTCTTGTCGACGCGGTAGAAGCGCTCGAAGATGCGGGCCTGGTGCTCGGGTGCGATGCCGGCGCCGTTGTCGCGCACCGCAATGCGCACCCCGCTGCGGCCGGGAGTAAGGGCTACTACCACGTGGCCCTGCTGTTCGCGGCCGTACTTAATAGCGTTATCAATCAGGTTAATAAGTACCTGGCGAATGCGGTTGCGGTCGGCAATGACGGGCATTTCGCGCTCCGCCAAATGCGGCGGAAACAGCTCAAGCGTGGTGCCGCGGCGGTCGGCTTGCTGCTCCAGCAACTCAAATAATTCCTGCACCAGCGCCACCAAGTCGAAGCGTTGGCGGCGCATACGGATAACTCCTTTTTCGAGCTGCGAAATCGTGACCAGGTCCTGCACCAGGGCATCAAGCGCATCGAGGCTAGCGGCGGCCCGTTGCAAAAACTTGCGCCGGATGGCAGGCTCCATGCCGTTTTCTGCGTTGTCTTCTTCTTCGTCCAAGATGGTGTGTACGAAGCCTTGGGCAGCGAAAAGCGGCGTTTTAAGCTCGTGCGACACATCGGCCAGAAACTCGCGGCGCAGGGCTTGCAGGCGCTTCAGCTCGTCGAGCTCTTGCTGGCGGCGCTCGGCCATTTCTACTATTTCGTCGCCAATGCGGCGAAGTGGTTCGGGTCGAAACAAGAACTTGTTGCTCAGGCGCTTAAATTCCTTGCGCTTAATATGCTCCAGACGCGAGTAGATGCCGTTTATCTCCCGAAAAATAAGGGCCTCGAACGACAAGTATATCAGTAAAAAGCAGGCGGCCACCGTGATGCCGCCGGCCAGAAAGGCCTGGTGCGTGGGCAGCCGTGGCACCCAGTAAGTGCAGGTAGTCAGCACTCCCGCCACCACGAGCGCAATCAGTACGGCAATGGTGCGGGAAGACAGGTTCATATGGCGCTGTGCTAGGGGGGCTAAAAGTAGAAATTTATAAAATAACGTCATGCTGTGCTTGTCGAAGCAGCTCTACCGCACAACACCCTAGCGGCGCAGTAGAGAGGCTTCGACAAGCGCAGCATGACGTTCAGGTTTAGGCAATCCGTTAGTCCAAGTTAAACTTATAGCCCACACCCTTAATAGTTTGGATGTGATGGTCGCCTACTTTTTCGCGCACCTTGCGCACGTGCACGTCCACGGTGCGGGCTAGCACAAATACGTCGTTGCCCCAGATATTTTGCAGCAGCTCGTCGCGGCTGAACACTTTGTGCGGCGTGGCGGCCAGGAAAGCCAGCAACTCAAATTCCTTCTTAGGCAGCGTGATTTTACGGCCGTCCTGGTACACGGCGAAGGCGGTGCGGTCGATGCGCAAGCCGTTGATATCGATAGCCTCGACGCCGGCGTGCGGGTCTTGGTCGCGGCGCACAATAGCCGCCAGCCGGCTCAGCAAAGCCCGGGGCTTGATGGGCTTGGAGAGAAAATCGTCAGCGCCGGCCTCAAAGGCAGCCACTTCCGAAAACTCCTCGGCGCGGGCCGTGAGAAACAGGATATAGGTATCCTTGAACTTGGGCAGCTCGCGCAGGGCGCGGCAGGTGGCAATGCCATCGAGGTGCGGCATCATCACGTCGAGCAGGATGATGTCGGGGCTGAACTCCTGAGCCGCAGCTAGAGCTTGGCGGCCATCGGCGGCAGAGGCGGTGAGGTAGCCTTCCTTCTTAAGGTTAAACTCGAGTAGCTCGACAATATCAGGGTCGTCGTCTACTACTAAAATCTTGTAAGCAGCGGCTTTGGCCGACGCTGACTTGGGACTGGGATGAGTAGCCACGGCGCGGAAGCGAAAGGGAAGAACTTTCGCGCTGCAAAATTACCCGCGCTGGTCGGGCTAGCGTGTTACGTTTATGTGATGTCAACGCAGCGGCCGGAAATGAAGCCGGCTCGCTAGGCCTTCCCTGCGATTTGCCCCCTAGCGAGCGAGGTTCAGGCGGCTTTTCAGGCCTTCGTATTTGTACATATCTACTTTCACCGAGCCCACAAACATTTCGGCCTGAAAGAGAACCGGAATCTTATTGCGGTCGTCTGATAAATACACTTTGATAGCGTCTTCGCCCCGGAAAATGCGGTTGTTCGGCATTTTGGGCACCAGCTTCAACACGTGAATGGGCCCGGCTTTGGTGTCAACTATCTCACGGCCTTTGAAGACAACTTCCAGATTGAACGTCGATTCGTCGAAAAAGCCACCCATGCGAATAGTTTCGCCGGGCTTCATGTGGTCGTAGTTGAGGGTACGCAGAAAGTAGAAGCCACTCACGAGCTCCTGCACGTTGTTGGGCACCTTAAACGTGTAGCGAATGGGCTCTTTGGTGTGGGTCTGGAGCACGTTTACGATGTCGTGCGTCTGGTCAAAATCCACTACTTCCTTCTTCCGATAGGTGCCTTCCTCAATGTCGCGCGAGGAGCGGAGCGGCAGCACGCTGGCCGTATCGATGTAGGAGCGCCACTGGTCGCGCACGTGCAGAAAGAAGTCGAATGAGCCCGTGGTGCGCCCGCTTACGGTGGCCCGGTAGCAAGGGCGGTCCGCAATGCGCTCCA
Source organism: Hymenobacter sp. BT559 (assembly GCF_017571525.1). Lineage (GTDB taxonomy): Bacteria > Bacteroidota > Bacteroidia > Cytophagales > Hymenobacteraceae > Hymenobacter > Hymenobacter ginsengisoli. Next base: position 126,992 of record NZ_JAGETY010000005.1, read on the forward strand.
GGCTGCCCGAGGTTTCGATAACGGCTTCGGCCGCATTGAGCACACCGTAGTGCACCTTGTAGCGAATGGTTTCGCCGGCCTTAAAGCTGGGGTTGGGCCACACGCGCACCGGTTCGGTAGTGCCGATAGGCTGCGTCCAGGCAACGCAAAGCAGGAGAAGCGGAACAAGTAGCCAGCGGCGCATACAAGCAGAAACGAGGTCGAAGTCGAAAGCGGATTTACAAACGAAATGCCAGCCGACAAAAATACACTGCCCCAGCGGCCACTTGGCTAGCCCTATACCATGCAAAAGCCCCGCTACCAGGGCAGCGGGGCTAGCAACATACAGTTTGCAGAGGAGTGCTTACAGCGTGTCGTCGCCGTCTTCGGGGCCGCTCATGTCCACGGGGATAACGTCGTCGTCGCCCTTGGCCATGGTGCGGATTTTGGCTTCAATCTGCTCGGCTAGCTCGGGGTTGTCGAGCAGCAGGGTTTTCACGGCTTCGCGGCCCTGGCCGATTTTGTTGCCATCGTAGCTAAACCACGAGCCCGACTTGCCGATGATGCCCATGTCAACGCCGAGGTCGACAATCTCCCCGACTTTCGAAATACCCTGGCCGTAGATGATGTCAAACTCGACCACCTTGAAGGGCGGCGCTACTTTGTTTTTCACCACCTTTACCTTGGTGCGGTTGCCGGTTACGTTGTCCTTATCTTCTTTGATTTGGCCGATACGACGGATGTCGAGGCGCACCGAAGCGTAGAATTTCAGGGCGTTACCACCGGTGGTGGTTTCGGGCGAGCCGAACATCACGCCGATTTTCTCGCGCAGCTGGTTGATAAAGATGCACAAGCAGTTGGTCTTGTTAATCGTGCCGGTGAGCTTACGCAGGGCCTGGCTCATGAGGCGGGCGTGCAGACCTACCTTCGAGTCGCCCATGTCGCCTTCGAGTTCGCCTTTCGGTACGAGAGCTGCTACGGAGTCAATGACGATGATGTCGATAGCGCCCGATGAGATAAGCTGGTCGGCGATTTCGAGGGCTTGCTCGCCGTTGTCGGGCTGCGCGATGAGGAGGTTATCCACGTCGATGCCCAGCTTCTTGGCGTAAGTAGGGTCGAAGGCGTGCTCGGCGTCGATGAAGGCGGCGGTGCCACCGGCTTTCTGCGCCTCGGCGATGGCGTGCATCGTCAGGGTCGTCTTACCGCTCGATTCGGGGCCGTAGATTTCGATAACGCGGCCACGGGGCAGCCCGCCGATGCCGAGGGCGATATCCAGCGACAGCGAGCCGGTGCTGATGGCCGGAATATCGTTCACCTTCTGGTCCGAGAGCTTCATCACGGTACCTTTGCCGAAGGCTTTGTCGAGCTTTTCCATCGTCAGCGCGAGGGCCTTGGCTTTCTCGGCGGCGGGGTTAGCGGGAGCGTTTTTTTCGGCTTTTTCAGTTGCTGCTGCCATTACGGAAGTGGGGATTGAAAAGAAACTTGAATTGAGTAAAAGTACGATGTTTTGGCTTGCCATCGCCAGGCAGCGTAGCAGGCCGCTAGGCCTCGCTACCGTTCTGTTTTGCGGCGGCCATTTGTAACGCAACGCACCCCGGTTTTGTGCCGGAGGAAGCACAAATTTATGGGGAAATTTCTAAAAATTTTAGTTAGCCTTGGAGCTGTGTTAGTTGCAGCCGCGCCCGCCCAGGCGCAGTTAGATAATCGTGCGTTCACGTCGCCTACTCCGGGCTCATATAGAAATGATACGTTGTCATTGCTTCATGTCGGGGCTATTGCTGGAATGGATGCGCGATACCACAAGCAACTTGATAGCACGAATAGAAAGATTGATAGTTTAAACATTAGGCTTAATAGAAGGCCTAATCGCATTATTGCTAGCGCGGGCGACCTGCGCCTTTCGCTCAACGCCTTCACCTTCTTCAAAGACAACGAATATTTCAACGATATCGTCGAAGGCTACACGCTATTTGGCACGCAGCTGAACCCACAACTCGTCTATTACCCGACTAAAGAGTTGCGGCTGGAAGGTGGCGTTTTTCTCTGGAAAGACTTTGGCAACCCGCAGCTGAAGCAAGTGCGGCCCACCTTTCGTGCTACCTGGACGCACGGGGCTAGCCAGTTCATCTTGGGTAATATTAAGGCCAATCTCAACCACGGCTACATCGAGCCGCTGATGGACTTTGAGCGCGTGATGCTAAAGCCGTTGGAGGAAGGCTTGCAGTACCGGTTGAACACCAAGCGCGTGTTTCTGGATACGTGGGTCGACTGGCTGAAGCAGGAATACCCGGGCGTGGATTATCAGGAACAGATTGCGGGCGGCCTCAGCAGCAGCTTCCGAATTACGGGCGATAATAGCCCGGTGCAGCTCTCGATTCCGCTGCAATTCACCGCTCGGCACTTCGGCGGGCAAATTGATACGCTGCACCGGCCGGTGCAAACGCTGCTCAATTATGCCAGCGGTGTAGTGGCTAGGGTGCCGCTGGGTGGTAGCACCTTCCAGGCCGTGCGGCTCAATGCCTACGGCTTGCTCTTCGACGACCACTCGTTCTCCAACTATCGCCTGCCTTTTCAGGCTGGTAAAGGGCTGTATCTCAATGGCACGCTCGAAACCAAGTACGTAGATTTGATGCTGAGCTACTGGCAGGGGCACCAGTTTTACGCACCGCTAGGGGGCACTTATTACCAATCTATCGCCTCGCGCTACGGCACGCCCGGCTACACCGACGCCGAGCGCCGGCTGCTGCTGGTGCGCCTGTTGCGCGACTTCCGCATCTCCGACGCGGCGGCCCTCACGGTGCGCGTCGAGCCAGTGTACGACTTCAACCGCAGCCTGCTCGACTTTTCATTCGGCATTTACCTCAACTTTCGGCAGGAGTGGCTGCTCGGCAATATTGGCCGGCACGTGCGGGTAGGACAGTAAAAAATGCTTATTGCGAGCACAGCTAGGCAAACCACACGGTACCTATACGACTCGCTCCGCTAAGGGCAGTTCAGCTGCGATTGCCTCGGTGTGCTCGCAAGGACAGACGTACGTTCCGTAATATTTTAGTCGCCAGCGGCCCAGTGGCGCACGAAGTGCAGAATGGGTGGCTGCGGCGGGCGGCTGTCCCAGAAGCTGAGGCGCAGCCATGCCGGTTGCTCGAGCTTTTCGGGGCCCTGGGGCGTAAAGCCCAGCGCCCGCGCTACGGCTTGGGCCTTTTTATTATCCGCAAAGCAGCGGATGAGCAACCGCTGGGCGTCGACGGGCCGGCCGAAGCCAAAGCGGCACATCGCCGCTAGGGCCTCGCGGGCGTAGCCGTGGCCTTCGGCCTCGGCAGCCAGGTAGTAGCCTATTTCGGCCTGGCCATTGCGCTGGGGCATGAGGCAGATATCGCCGATGTAGGCGCCCGTGTCGCGCAGCCAGATGCCGAGCACGTAGAAGCGGCCGGTGCGCCAGTCGTCGGCAAAGGACGCGAGCTGCGTGGTGGCGGCAGCTAGGGTCGGCACGGCGCGCAGACGGTCGGGGAAAGAAAACTGTAGGCGTGCCCGGCTACGGTCGAGCAAAGCAAAAAAAGCCTCGGCATCGGCGGGTTCGTAGGGGCGCAGAAGCAGGCGGGTAGTTTCAAGCACAGACTAAAAACAGGAAAGCAGTCAGGAAGATTTAACGTCGGCCATAACCCTAGCGGGCAGCGGTCGTTAGGCAAAAGCTCAATATCTCCTTTTCCACAAGCACTAGTATGAATAGATTAGCAGGTAAAGTAGCCATCGTGACGGGTGGTGGGGCCGGCATTGGCGAGGCCATTGCCAAAAAATTTGCGAAAGAAGGCGCGGCGGTGGTCGTGGCCGGCTTTCCCGAGGACCCAGTGCAGGCCGTGGCAGACGAAATTAAGGCTAGCGGCGGCCGAGCGGTAGCTTTTGAGGGCGACCTAGCTTCGGAAGCAATGGCTAAGGCCTGCGTGCAAACGGCCGTGGGTACGTTTGGCCAGCTTGATATTCTGGTCAACAACGCGGGTACTTTTCCGGCGGCTAAGGAACTGGGTGAGTACCCAGTAGAGGCGTTTGAGTACATGATAAAAAACAATATTTACACCGTCTTTCACATGAGCCGGGCTGCGCTGCCCGAGCTCAAGAAAACGCGGGGCAATATTGTGTCGGCGGGTTCGGAAGCCGGGCACATGGGCGAGCCCATGAACACGCCCTACGGCGGCACCAAGGGCTTCGTGCACGCGTTCATGCGGGGCATTGCGGGCGAGCAGGCCAAATACGGCATCCGGGCCAACTGCGTGGGGCCGGGCCCCATCGACACGGCCTGGACACACAAAGAAACCGGCCCTATGACGGCCGAAATGGAAAAGCAAACCGTAGAAGGCGTACCAATGGGCCGCCGGGGCACGCCCGAAGAAGTGGCCAACGTGTACCTCTTTCTGGCTTCCGATGAGGCTAGCTACGTCACCGGGGCTATTTACTTTGCCGATGGCGGCGTCACGATTTCCAAGAGCAGCTCAGGTGCCCAGGTGCCGAGCGACCTTAAAAAAGAGCCCGCTGGCGAGCTGAAGCTGGAGCACAGCAAAGATGGCCATACTGAAATCCGCAATCAGGACGCCGGGCACATGATGGGGCATTAGTCTGAACCACGGATTCGGACGGATTCTTCGGATTAATCGGATTTTGTGGATGATTAGCAATGAGAAAGGCCGCCCAACTGGGCGGCCTTTTTACATATTCAGGCTAGGAAAATAATTGCCTACACAATCCGAGTAATCCGAAAAATCCGGCCGAATCCGTGGTTCAGACGGCGTATTGGCGGGGGCTGCCCAGCGCTTGCTGGGTGCGCATCACGTTCACCTGGCGAGCGGCCTCGTTGAAAAATTCGAGGCGGCGAATGAGCATTTCCTTGGTGAAAACGCGGCCTTCGGGCGTGCGCATGAAAGACTTTTTGTCTTCCAGCACGCGCTTCATGGCGGCCAGCGCCTGGTCTTCGTGCTTCATAAACTGCTGCTGAAACTCGGCTAGCCGCGCCACGCCAGTGGCGGTGAGCGTGAAGTGCTCGTCCGCGCCCTGGTTTAGCACTTCGCACAGCACATAAACCTCCAGCGGCAGGCTGGTTTCGAGAGCCGTGGTGCGCAGGTCGAGCCCAGCGGCTAGGGCGTCGAGGATGATGCGCACGTTGCGCTCAAATTGCTGATAGTAAGCTTGAACTTCCAACTTAGGTTGAGTTATGAGTTAGAAGTTATGAGTTATGAGTTGAGGGGTATGAGAGTGGCAGGTAGCAACTCATAACTTCTAACTCATAATTCATAACTCAATTAAAGTAGGTCTTTCACAATCTGCTCCACCGTAGCACCTTCGGCCTCGGCCTTGAAGTTGCGCACAATGCGGTGGCGCAGGATGGGCAAAGCTACGGCGCGCACGTCTTCTATATCGGGCGAGTACTTGCCGTTGAGCAGGGCATTGCACTTGGCGGCCACTACCAGGTACTGGCTAGCCCGGGGGCCGGCGCCCCACTCCAGCAATTGCTGGGCGCGCGGCGCAGTGCGAGCTGTATTGGGGCGCGTTTTGTGCACGAGGCCCACGGCGTACTCTACCACATTATCCGCCACCGGTACCCGCCGTACTAAGGCCTGGTAAGCTTGAATATCATCCGAGTGCAGCACTTTGTTCACGCTGGGCTTGCGGTCAGACGTGGTGTTCTTCACGATGTTCAGCTCTTCCTCGTAGCTAGGGTACCCTAGCTGAATGTTGAACATGAAGCGGTCGAGCTGGGCCTCGGGCAGCGGGTAGGTGCCCTCTTGCTCGATGGGGTTTTGGGTGGCTAGCACGAAGAACGGCCGGGCTAGCGGGTAGCGCTGGCCCGCTACCGTCACGGCGTATTCCTGCATGCTTTCGAGCAGGGCCGCCTGGGTTTTGGGCGGCGTGCGGTTGATTTCGTCGGCCAAGATGATGTTGGCGAAAATCGGCCCCTTCACAAACTGAAACTCGCGCTGCTGCGTCAGCGTCTCCGAGCCCACAATGTCGCTGGGCATCAGGTCGGGCGTGAACTGAATGCGGTTGAAGGAGAGGTCTAGCGAGTCGGCAATGGTCTGGATAAGCAGCGTCTTGGCTAGGCCCGGCACGCCCACCAGCAGGCAGTGGCCCTGCGCAAACACGGCCGTGAGCACGAGCCGCACCACCTCATCCTGCCCCACGATAACCTTGCCGATTTCCTGGCGCAGCTGCTGGTAGGCGCGGGCCAGCGAGTCGGCCGCTTCTTTATCGTTTTGGAATTGAGCCATTAGATAGGTATGATACACAAAAGAACGTCAGGCTGCGCTTGTCGAAGCATCTCGCTCGCATCGTTGGAGTAAAGACCCTAGCGGCGCGAGTGAGATGCTTCGCTGCACTCAGCATGACGTTCTCTAGTAGAAGCTTATGGTTTTACAAGTATTACTGCCCGTTGCTAGCCAGCACCTTGCACTGTGCGTATTCTGGTGCCACTTCCAGGTACACGGTGTCGCGGTTTTTCTCATACCAGTCGTCGAGCGCGCGGCTCTTTTTCTGGCTCAGCGCGGCCTGCGATATTTTCTGATAGTCGTCGAGCAGGTTGGCCTGGTGGGGTGGTGTGTTGCTCTTGAGGTAGAGAATGCGCATGGCCTCCTTGCCGTCGTCGGTGCGGTAGGGCAGGGGCGGCGTGATGTGGCCCACCTTCATCGTGTCGATGATGAAGAAGATAGCCGGGTCGAGCTTGTCGAGTGGCAGGCGCGAGCCACCGTCCTGGCGGTTGGCGAGCAGGCCACCGTTGGCCGCGGTCATTTTATCGGTGCTGAATTCCTTGGCTGCTTTTGAGAACGAAATGCTATCCTTCAAAATCTGACTGCGGATGCGGGTGAGCTTGGTAGCGGCCACGCTGGCATCGGCGGTGCCCGTCACGGGCTTCAGCAGGATGTGGCGCGTCGAATAGGAATCACCTTTGCGCTCAATGAACTGGATGAGGTGAAAGCCGAACTGCGACTCGACCACTGGCGACATCTGGCCGGGCTCCAGCTTGCGCGAAGCGGCTTCATACTCGGGCACCAGCTCGCCTTTTTTGAAAAAGCCGAGGTAGCCACCCTGCGCCCCCGAGCCGGGGTCTTGCGAATATTGCTTGGCTAGGGCCTCAAAGCTTTCACCGGCCAGCACGCGGGCGCGCAGGTCGTTGAGCTGCGCAATGGCCGCCTGCTTGGCGGCGTCATTCACCTGCGCCGGAATCACAATCTGGCCCACTTCTACTTCAGTCGAGAAGTACGGAATGCTATCCTTGGGCACTTTGTCGAAGTATTCCTTTACCTCGCGCGGCGTGATGGCCACCTTGCCCGAAATCTGCTCCTGCATTTTCTGCTGCACCAGCTGGTCGTGCACCTGCGGGCGCAGGTCTTCCTTGAGCACCCGCACCGGCTTGTTGTATAGTTCTTCCAGCTTCTTCTCCGAGCCTACTTGCTGCACGAAGTAGTTCATGCGGCGGTCGAGCTCGCCGTTTACCTGCGCGTCGGTCACGGTCACCGAGTCTACCTCGGCGCGGGCTATCATGAGCTTATTGAGCACCAGGCTCTGCACAATCTTGCAGCGCAGGTCGGGCGGCAAAGGCTTGCCCTGCGCACGAGCGGCCTCCTGCGCCATAATGCCTTCGATTTCGGAGCGCAGAATAATCTGATTGTCAACTTTTACGGCAATGCCATCGAGCAGCTGCTGGCCCACCGGCCGGCTGATGCCAAGCTGAGCGTGGCTAACCTGCGGCAACGCCAGCAAGGCCCCAAAAACGACGATAGAAAGGGCGGATAAACGCCGAGCGATACGTTGCATAAACTAGAGAGGCACGAGGCGGCCGAAAGGGTTGCCGCTGGTGCAGCGATAACGTTGAGGAGCGGGTAGAAAATTCGGCTGCCCGCCGGGTAAAGGCACTTATTTGGTCACGAGCTTGCTCACCTCGTCCTCGTTTATCTTAACGGGGTACTGCTGACGCAATTGCTCTATCCACTGCTTTTCGAGGTAATTCTGGTAGTCGCTGGTGGCTTGGCCGCGGGCGTCGCTCAAGGCCTTGGGGCCGGGCGCTAGGGTCTGCTTCACGATGATGGCGTAGTAGCGGCCGTCGCGCTGCACGGTGTAGGTGCCGGCCGGGCGGGTGAGGTAGTCGTCCATCACCTTATTATCGCCCTTCTGGAAGGTGCGCTGCTGAATCTGCATGGCCAGCGGGTTTTGCTGGTTCAGGTTGGCTTCGAGAGTTGCGGGCGAGTTGCTGAAGAAGGCAATGCGCGTGTCGCCGGTGGCCGTGGTAGCGGCGACAGCGGAAGCGGCAGTGAGTCGGCGGCGCTCAATTTTACCGGTCTTGGCCAGGTAGTCAATGGCGGCCGTGGTGCGCTGGCGGGCTAGGGCCGGGCTTTCACCCTTGCGGATGTGCCCAGCCACCGTCACCGTTAGGGCCGTATCCTGGCTGAGGCGGCGGGCCACCTCATCGAGCACGGCCGAGCCATCGCTGTTGGCGGGCGTGGCCGTGCCAGGCTTGAAGTGCACGAGGGCCGTACCGGCTTTGCCCGCCACGGCGTAGGGGCTAGCCCCTAGCTGGCGCTGCGCGCGGGCCAGCAGCTGCGGCGAAGCAGCCGAGATAACCGTGCCCCGCGCCCGCTGCCCAAACTGGTAGTTGGCCTGGTTGGCCATAAAGAACTTGCGCAGGCCAGCCGTGTCCTCAATGGCCTTGCTCCACACTTTCTCGTCCATCAGCTGGAAGAGCAGGATGCCATCACGATATTCCTGCACGAGCATGCGGTAGTCTTCGTACTTGGCAGGCAGGCTAGCCTTCTCGAAGTCGGTCAGGCTCTGGTCTACGTACTGGTCGTAGAGCTGCTGCATGGCAAACTGCGGCGTGGCCGTGGGGCGGGGGCGCTGGTTTTGCTGCACAAAGGTCAGAAAATCGGCCACCGGATAGGGCTTGCCCATGATGGTGAACAGCGGCAGCTTGTCGCCGCCGGCCTTCTTGGTCGTCTTCGAGGCCTTGGCCCCGCTAGCCGTCATGTTGGAGGCGTTGAACTTGTAATGACCTTTCACGAGCGCCGTGTCGGCCTGGGCAAAGGCTAGCTGCTTGGCGGCCGGAATTTCCACAAACTGGTCTTCCTGCCGGATGCGCTTGAGAAAAGCGGCGCGGTTCAGCTCCGAGCGCGAGTCCTTGGCCACCTTGCTTTTCAGGGTGGGCTCCATCGTAGCGAAGGGCGGCAGGGGCTGCTTCTCAATCAGCTTGATGATATGCCAGCCGTAGGGTGTTTGCACCGGGGCCGAGATGTCGCCGGGCTTTTGCAGCTTAAAAGCTACCTCCTCAAACGACGGAATCATGCGGCCGGTGCCGAAGGGCGGCAGCTCGCCGCCATTGGGGGCCGAGCCGGCGTCTTCCGAAAACTGTGCTACGAGCTTATTCCAGTTTTCGCCCTTGCGCAGGCGGGCGTAGAGCTCGTCGATTTTCTTGTGCGCGGCGACCGAGTCGGCGCGGGGCGCCTGGGGCGTTACGCGCACCATGAGGTGGGCCACCTTGATTTCGCCCTGGGCGGCGCGGCGGTCGTTTACCTTGATAATATGGTAGCCGAAGCGCGTGCGGATGGGCTGGCTTACCTGCCCCACGGGCGTGCGGTAGGCGGCCGTTTCGAACGGATACACCATCTGCATGGCCGTGAAGTAGCCGAGCTTGCCGGCATTTTCCTTGGCTGAGGGGTCTTCGCTGGTTGTGCGCGCTACGGTGGCAAAGTCCTCGCCGCTAGTCACACGTTGGCGCACGGCCACTACTTTCTGGTACGCGGCCAGGGTGTCGGCCGGGGTAGCATCGGGCGCCACGCGTATCAGGATGTGCGAGGCATTCACTTCCTGACCCATGCGGTCGTAGGCCTCGCGCACGAGCTGGTCGGTCACGCCCTTCTCGGTGAGGTAGGGGAGGGCTAGCTGCTGCTTGTAGCCGTCGAGCTCGCGCCGGAAAGCCTGGGTAGTGTCGAGGCCGTGCTTCTCGGCGTCGAGCACCTTCAGCCGGAAGTTGGTATACAGCGTGAGGTAATCGGTGACGCTGGCGCGCGAGCCATAATCGGCAGCGGTGCTGTTATTCTTCTTATACACATAGGCAAACTCGCGGGCCGATACCGGGTAGGTGCCCAGCGTTTCGATAGCGGGCCCAGTGGCTACCGGCGCGCCCAGCGCCGAGCTGGCGGGGGTAGTGGTGGCAGTGGCAGGCTTGCTGGTTTGGCAGGCGGCCAGCTGAAGCAGCGTGGCTGCAGCGGCGCCAGCCAACGGAAGGCGGGAGTGCATAGACAAAGGAACAGGAATCGACCTAAATGACGTGTTAGACAACGCGCAACGCTTCAGGCACAATACTGGTGCAATTTTACGAATAAAACCTCGGCTTGCCCCGCCCTGCCGCGGTGGGGCGGGCTAGCGAGCGCGGCGGCTAGCCCTCAAACGCAGCAGGCGGATGGCCTATGGTGCCGTCCGCCCGCTGCGATTATGTAGTCTGATTCTGCTTAACTAGGCGCTACGTAAGCACTTTGCTCAGGTGGCAAACGGTGTGCGAGTTGCGCTCAAAAAACTCGACTTGGTCCATGATGCGCGAAACCAGGGCCATGCCCATGCCGCCCTTGCGCCCCTGCTGAATGTAGGCTCGCAGGTCGGGGTTGGGCGCTTTGCCAGGGGGCAGAAAGAGCGTGTTGCCGTGGTCCTCAATCTCGATGTCGAGGCGTGGGCCAGCCAGTACCAGTAGTAAGTCCAGAAACTGGCTGGCATCCTCATTATTGGCATGGATGATAAAGTTGGCGACCACTTCATCCACCGCCAGCACCACTTGGTTGACTTGTAGGTCGTTGCGCTTCGCTTCCAGCAAAAAACCGCGCACAAAGTCGCGCACCTGCTGGAGGTTCTGGCGCGAACAGCTAATGCGGATGCGGTCTTGCATGGGGAAGGAAAAAGCCAATGAGTAACCAGGTAACTGCGTAGGTTGAGCGGCGGCCCAACCTACGCAGTTGCTCGTTTGCTCACTTACTAGTGCTAAGCGGCCTGAGCTTCCTGCTCGGTCGGTACGATGGTCATGAGCGAGTCAAGCCCGAGAATCTCAAATACGTTGAAGACCTTTTCTTGCATATTGTAAAACACCAGTTTTACATTAGAGTCCTGCAGGCGCTGCAAGTGGGAGATAAATACGCCCAGGCCAGCCGATGAGATGTAGCTAAGCTTTTGGCAATCTATAAGAACCCTCTTATAATTGAGCAGCTCGGGCTTGTTGAGCTCGGTGTCGAGCACAACTGCCGAGGAGGCATCCAGCTCGCCGTCGAGCAGGAGCGTAAGAGTGGTATCTGCGGGTTGAGCGGTTACTTTCATAATAGGCCCCATACGATGGGGCTAGCTTTGAGGTTGGGCGGCTTTAAACTTGATAACGAGCAGCGTTTGGTCGTCGTGCAGGGGTAGGCCCTTACTAAATTCCTGCACATCGTGGCGGATGTGGCGGTTGATTTCCTCGGCCGATTGGTAGAACGACTCGCTCAGCATCTGGGCCAGGCGCTCCTCTCCATACTCGTCGCCCTCGGCATTGCGCGCCTCCAGGATGCCATCGGTGTACACGACCATGACATCGCCGGGGTTATAGTCCCAGAACTGGTTTTTGACGTGCCGCCCGTAGCTGCCGTCGCGCAGGATGCCCAGGCCCAGGCCCTCGCTGCGGAAGTAGCTGACCTCTTCTTTAATGGAGTGATAGTACAGCGTGTGGCAGTGGCCGGCGCGGGCAAAGCTAAAGCCACCCGCCTCATAGTCAATTAGATAGAAGGCGGCGGTGATAAATGACGAGCGTTCGAGGCAGTGGGTGAGCGCCTCATTAGCCTTCATCATAAAGCGCTGCGGGTCGGGGTAGCGGTCGCGGTCTTTTTTGGCCAGCGGGTTGGGCTGCATCAGGGCGTGGAAGATACCCTTCATCTGGGCGGTGTGGAAAGCCGCCGTAACGCCCTTGCCCGACACATCGCCGATGAGCACCGCCAGCCGCTGGCCCGGCAGGTGCAGAAAGTCGTAAAAATCGCCGCCCACCTCTTTGGCCGCCTGTGCGTAGGTGCTGATTTCAAACCAGTTATCGGTAGGCAGGTGCTTCGGAATGAGGCGCTCCTGCACCAGCGCGGCAATGCGCAGCTCATCCTGCGCGCTCTGGCTGATGCGGGCCTCCTGGGCGAGCTGCAGGTTTTCGAGGCTCAGCACCGTTTGGGTGGTGAAGGTGTGCAGAATGCTCAGGTCTTCGGGGTCGAAGCCGGCCTGCTCTTTCTTCAGCAGCACCAGCACGCCGTAGTGGTGCGTGGCGCTATGCAGCGGCAGCACCGCCACCGAGCCAAAGGGCTGGCTCAAACCGGTAAGGCGCTGCGAGCGCAGCAGGTCGTTATCGACAATCTCGTCCTGTTTGCCCGCCAGCAGCGCGGGCACCTGAGTTTGCAGCGCCGCCAGGTCGGCGGAGGCTAGTTCGTGCGTTAGGACCGGCATTGGGGCCGGTTGGGGGCTAGCCACATCGGCCCGTTGAGACTGTACGCAGAGCCAGGCCGTATCGGCATGGATGGTTTGCACTGCCGACGTGAAAAGCGCCTGGTAAATCTCGGCGGCCGTTTGCCCGCGCTGAATAATTTGGCTGAGCTGCTGCAGGCTCAGGATTTCGGCCCGCCGCTGCTCATAGACATCTGCAATGGGCAGGTTGAAGAGCGTGACGGCCAGGCCCGCCACGGCGTAGAAAACCGCGAAAAATGAAGTCAGCACCAAAAATGCCTGCTGTGTAGGCGGCGCTAATAAGACGGGGTTTGTCTGGGCACCGCGCAGGTAAAATAGAAACAGCAGCAAAAAGCCCAGTACTCCTAGTTGCAGCAAAATAGCCTGCAGCTTTTGCCCCTGACTTAGGTAGGCTACCCAGCGCTGGTGGCCGCTCAAATACACCCCAAACAGTCCTAACCCGGTAATGACGGCCACTCGCACGAAGTCGGGCGCGTTCCATACAAACAGCTGAAACAGCAGCGCTACTCCTAGCAGCAGCTCGAAAGCCGTCCACTCGCGCTGCAGCCGGGAGCTGCCGCGAAAGCTGACGAGCGAGCGCCACACGTAGAGCGTTTGCGCAAGTAGGATGATAAATAAGGCGAGGCTGATGGTGTACCCAACAGTGGCGGTACTATCGCCCGGTAGCGGGAGGGCGTGCGCTGCGGTGAGCTGCACAAACGTTTGAACACCAACCAGCAGGCCCGTAAGCACTAGCCCGCGCCAAAACAACCGTCGCAGCACTACTAAAAAGCCATGCCCTACCAGCGGATTGGGCTGCAGGCGGGCATAGAGAAAAACGCTGGCCGCAAAGCCGCCCTGCGCCAGCAGCAGTAGCCAGCGCGGCCAGTCGGCCGGCAGGCCCAGCACAGTGCGGCCCTGGCTGAGGGTGCCTAGCAGCAGCAGCAGCCAGCACCCGGTAGCGCCAGCTAGCAGCCAAACCGAACGGCGAAATGTGGGCATAAAACAAACGGCAAAAAGAAGGTGAAGCGGCTTCGGGCTCCCCTCGCCTTCGTTACCTGGCCAAAAAAGACAAAGCGCAAAACTACAACGGAGCCCGCTAGGTCCGGCTAGGGGTAGGCTCTTTCCCTAAAAAGGCCCTAGCTGGCAGGTCAACGTATTGACACTGTGCAGCTAGGGCCCAGGAAGTAGCGCGCTGATTGGCTAGCGGCTCGAGTAATTAGGTGCTTCGCGGGTAATCTGCACGTCGTGCGGATGGCTTTCGCGCAGGCCGGCCCCGGTGATGCGCACAAACTGAGCGGCTTGTAGCGCAGCCAGGTTGGGAGCGCCCACGTAGCCCATGCCGGCGCGCAAGCCGCCGGCCATCTGGTAGAGCACCTCGCCCACGCCGCCTTTAAACGGCACGCGGCCCACAATGCCCTCGGGCACAAGCTTCTTCACGTCGTCTTCGGCATCCTGGAAGTAGCGGTCCTTCGAGCCGTCTTCCATAGCCTCGACCGAGCCCATGCCGCGGTAGCTCTTGTACTTGCGGCCTTCGTAAATAATGAGGTCGCCGGGCGCTTCCTCGGTGCCGGCCAGCAGCGAGCCTACCATTACGGCTGCCGCGCCGCCCGCCAGGGCCTTCACGATGTCGCCCGAAAACTTGATGCCGCCGTCGGCCACGATAGTGGCGCCGGTGCCTTCTACACCGCGGGCGGCCTCCAGCACCGCCGACAATTGCGGCACCCCGATGCCCGCAATGATGCGCGTGGTGCAGATAGAGCCCGGGCCCACACCAACTTTCACTACCTCGGCGCCGGCTTCGGCCAGGGCGCGGGCGCCGGCGGCAGTGGCCACGTTGCCGGCCATGACGGCCAGGCTAGGATATTCTTTTTTGACCAGCCGCACGGCGTCGAGTACGCCCTTGCTGTGGCCGTGAGCCGTGTCGATGCTAATGAGGTCAACACCAGCTTCGGCTAGGGCCGCTACGCGCTGGAGCAGGTCGGCGGTGACGCCCACGGCAGCGCCCACGCGCAGGCGGCCCAGGGTGTCTTTGCTGGCCTGGGGCGAGCGGCGGCGCTTGCGAATGTCCTTATAAGTCATCAGGCCGGTGAGGCGGCCGTCGGCATCTACTAGGGGCAGCTTATCCACCTTGCGGTCTTGCAGCATGTCTTCGGCGGCGCGCTGGTCGATACCGGCGGGGGCGGTCACGAGGCGGTCGAGCGGTACCATCACGGTAGTAACAGGCGCCGAAAAGTCTTTCTCAAAGCGCAGGTCGCGGCTGGTGAGGATGCCCACCAGGCGATGGTCAGCCTCCACTACCGGAATGCCACCGATATTATGCTTGCGCATCAGGTTGCGGGCATCGGCTAGGCTAGCGGTAGGCGGCAGCGTGAAGGGGTCCTGAATCAGCGCCGACTCGGAACGCTTGACGCGGCGCACCTGCTCGGCCTGCTTGCCGATGCTCATATTCTTGTGAATGATGCCGAGGCCGCCGGCCTGGGCCAGCGCAATAGCCATCTCGGCCTCGGTCACGGTATCCATGGCGGCCGAGATGAGGGGCAGGTGCAGCCGAATGCTGGGGGTGAGCTGGGTGCCGGGGTCGCAGTCGCGGGGGAGGACCTCCGAGTAAGCGGGCAGCAGCAGGACGTCGTCGTAGGTCAGGGCCTCGAAGGCGATTTTGGGGGCGGCGTGGTCGGCCATAGCAACAGGGGGTTTAGCAGAAAACCTTATTGCCAGACAAATATACGGTGCGTTTGCCCAGCAACGCCTTCTTTTTATCGACCAAGCCATCAACTATGCCCGTCCTGCCTTCGTTTCCTTAAGGAAGAGCCCCCACACTTTCTCTCACGCTAACGTCTTATCACTCATGTTTAAGAAACTGCTTTTCCGCGCTTTGCCGGTGCTGCTGCTCGGCTCGCTCACGCTTAGCTCCTGTGTTATTCACGAACACGACCGCGGCCGGGGCTATGGCCACGGCGGCTACCGCGGCGACCATGACCATGGCCGGGGACATGGCTACGGCTATGGCTACCGCCGCTAGCCCGGTATTTTGCTAGAATACAGCTCAGACGTGCGGTGTCGCCGGCTCGGCGGCACCGCTTTTTTGTAAAACAAAAAAGACTCGCCCCACGCGGGACGAGCCTTTCCAACAGGTTCCTTTTCCACAAGAAAACCAAGTCATTGCGCCGGCTAGGCCGGGCGATACTGGTGGCTAAGCGCGGAACGAGGTTCCGCCGGCTAGGCCTGTTACAGAGCGGTAAGTAGCAAAAAGCGGACCGTTGCGCAACATTTACAATACAAAATTAACATTGAGAGGCTAGAATCAAGCTATAAAAATCGCTCAGTGCCCGACTATTCTCGCTGAACGATGGCGCCAGGCTACTGAACGAGTAAAATCAGCCCGGTAATTCGGCTCCTTCGCCCGTGGCGGGGCGCCCTTGCGCGGCCGAGTAATGGCGGTGCAGCCACCGGCTCAGGCCCTCCAGCCCCGGCATCAGCACCCGTTCAGTAATATTGGCTTGGTCTAATTTGTCGCGCACCTCCCACTTGAGCCGGGCGGGCAGGCGAATGCGAAAGTACAATTCGGGATGCTGCATGAGCCAGGTGTGCAGCATGGCTTGCGGCGTGCTCATGAGCGAGAACAGCGCATACTGGTGCACGATGCGGGCATCGAGCGAGGGCGGCTCCAGAAATAGTACGAAGGGCTCGGCCTGCAAATTTGACAGGGTGAGCAGGCTGGGCAGGGTAGGGGCCAGCAGCTCGGTGGTAAACACGTTGGAGCCCTCCCCCGCCAGCGCCTCGCGCAGAATGGGCGGCAGGTGCTCGGCGGCCTTCACGTAGTTCAGGGCCCAGATAATGCCGTCCTGGTGGTAGGCGTTGAGGTCGTCGGTGGCGAAGTGCAGGGCCACGTAGGGCGAGTACGTCCAATCGAGCAGGCGCGTGGGCAGGCCGTGGTGCTGCGCCAGGGCCAGCCAGTCCCAGGTGGTGGCGCTGGGCGGCGTGGTGGTGTCGCGGGCATACTTGCGGAAGTTGCGCAGCAGATGGTGCTCCAGCGTGTCGTAATTACCCCCTAGCCGCTGCAGGCTGGTGCTGAGCGTGTAGCCAAAGCTGCGCATGCCGCGGTAAACAAATGGCGAGCGGTAGCGCCCCAGCCGGGCATCCCAGGTTTCGCGAAACAGCAGGTCTTGCAGGTGCTGCCAGCTCTGGGCTACGAAGTCGTTGGCAGTGGGAGAAGTCGCGGTGGCCATGGCAGTGAAGGTACAGGCCGGAACAGGGAATAACTCCTAAAAAAGAACGTCGTGCTGCGCTTGTCGAAGCGGCGCGCCCGCGCCGCTAGGGTTGTTTACCTAACGATGCGGTAGCGATGCTTCGACAAGCGCAGCACGACGTTCTGCTAAAAATCAAGCGTGAGCGTGGGCTAGCCTAAAAAGCGGGCTAGCTCGGAAAATCGGCCCCGTTGCCGATGTGCGCGTACTGCTCCACTTCCTTAGTGATAGTGGCAAACTTGTCGAGGGCGCCTTTTACGGCGGCCTTGCCTAGCGGCAGATGCAGCGGCGGATTGTCCATGCGCACGAGGTCGAACATAGCCTGGGCGGCGCGCTCGGGGTCGCCGGGCTGCTGGCCGCTATAGCCCTGAATATCGGCCATGTTCTTGCCGGCCGTGGGGCGGTAATCTTCAATTGCGGGCTCGGTAAACGTGGCCGAGCGCCCAGCCCAGTCGGTGCGGAAGCCGCTAGGCTCCACATTCGTAACGTGGATGCCGAGGGGCTTCACCTGCGCGGCCAGGCTTTCGCCAATGCCTTCGAGGGCAAACTTAGAGCCGTTGTAGATGCCCACGCCCGGAAACGCGCGTAGCCCGCCGATGCTGGTGATGTTGAGAATGTGGCCGCTCTTGCGCTCGCGCAGGTGGGGCAGCACGGCCCGCAGTACCCGCAGTGGCCCAAATACGTTGATGTCGAACTGCCGCTGCACCTCGGCATCGGGCACTTCCTCAATGGGGCCCATGGAGCCATAGCCGGCGTTATTCACCACCACATCGAGGTGGCCGAGCCGGGCAATGGCGTCGGCCACGGCCTGCTTCACGGCGGCTTCGTCGGCCACATCGGCTACTAGGCCGATGGCGTTGGCGCCCGCTTTTTGGGTGAACTCGTCGGCCTGCTGCTGCTGGCGAAAAGTGGCAGCTACCTTGTCGCCTTTCGCGAGGGCTAGCTCGGCCAGGTGCTTGCCGAAGCCGGTGCTAACGCCGGTAATAAACCAGTGCTTGGTCATAGAAAAGTCAGAAATGAAAGGAAAAACAATGGGCCTAAGACGCCTAAGCCGGGACAATTGTTTGCCCTAGCTTAGTGAATGGCTAACCGCGATGCCACTAAGTAAGCCAAGTCGAACCCACGCTAATACGACAGACTACTTGCCCTTTATTAAGTGCACACCAAATGCAACTGCACTTGTGTAGTACAGCAGCTTTCTCCGCGGCATAACCGGCCTTTTCCTTTTATTTCAAGCAATAGGTGCCCTAGCGCTGTTTAAACGCAGGTTTGCTTTGTACTAGCACAACTTTTTTTGTGCTTCCATATGAACTCCTTGTGCTAGTATAACTATTTCTAGGACGTTCCAAGGCGTTTTTTAGTGAGTTTGGTTGGAATGTGTTTCATTGGCTCATCGGGCCACGGATGCTTGGGGTAGCGGCCCTTTAGGTCCTTGCGCACCTCAAAATAGCCCTTCTCCCAAAAGCTGCGCAGGTCGCGCGTCACTTGGGCTGGCCGGCCGCCGGGCGAGAGCAGGTGCAGCAGCAGCGGCACGCGCCCGCCCGCTACGGCCGGCGTTTCGGTGAGGCCAAAAAGCTCCTGAAGCTTCACGGCTAGGACTGGTGCGGTGGGGTCGGCGTAGTCGAGGGTGATGAAGGAGCCGCTGGGTACTTCGAGCGCAGCGGGGGCTAGCCGGTCGAGCTCCTGGCGCTGGGCCCAGGCGCCGGGTAGGCGCGCCAGCAGCGGCTCGGTGAGGTCGAGGCGCTGCACTTGGTCGAGGCTTTTCAGGCCGTTCAAGTGGGGGCCTAGCCAGGCGGGTAGGTCGGCCAGCAGCGCTTCGTCATCAAAAGCGGGCCAGCTTTCGGCGCCGGCCTCTCCCACATGCTGCCGCACAAATTCCAGGCGCTGCTGTAGCTGACGCGCGGCGTCGGTCCAGTTGAGTTTGGCCAGCCCGGCTTCCTGCAAATAGCCCAGCAGGGCCTGCGCGACCAGCTCGGTATTGGGCTGGCCGATGGGTTTTTCTTCGAGCAGCAGCGCGCCCAGGCGGCGCACGCGGCGGCCCGACACGCGCTGGGTAGCGGGGTCGAAGCGCACTTCCTCGGTCGTCGTGATTTGCTCGCTGAAGGCCGCTGCCAGCTCCTCGCGGTCGAGCGGGGCAGCTAGGGTAGCGCGGGGCTGACTAGCCGTGCCCGCTAAGTAAGCCACCGCAAAAAACTCGGCCTGCGGGTCTACGTCTTCGGTGCGCAGACTCACGCGCTGGCCGGTCACGAGGCGCAGACGGTCGGGCGCCTCGCGCTGGGCCAGGCGGTCGGGGTAGGCTAGCGCCGTGAGCAGACCAATGGGCGCGTTGGCAAATTCCTGGTTTCTGGGGCTAGCAGCAGGCGCCTTGGGCAGGCGGCTTTGCAGGTGGCGGGCCACGTCGCGCACACGTTGCAACGTGGCGTGGTGCAGGGCCAGGCCTGGCAGCGGCGGCCGGCCGCTAGCCAGCGCTTCAAGGCGCAGGCGCAGGTCGGGCGGCAGGGGGCGCGGGTCGTTGGGAGTGGCCCAGCGCAGTAGGTCGCGCTCGGCCAGCAGGGCGGCCAGCGCGGCCGCCGTTGGGCCGTGGCCCAACTCGGCGCCGCGTACCACGAGGTGGCCCAGGCGCGGCGGCAGCCCCAACTTGGCTAGCTGGCGGCCGTGGGGCGTAGGCTGCGCATTATCGCCAGAGAGTGCCCCCAGCCGCCCTAGCAGCTCGCGGGCCTGGGCTACGGCGGCGGCTGGCGGCACATCGAGCCAGCGCAGGCTGGCCGGGTCGGTAGTTCCCCACAGGGCCAGTTCCAGCACCAGCCCGCTGAGGTCGGCGGTGTGGATTTCGGGTGGGCGGTGGGCTGGCAGCAAGTGGTGCTCGGCCTCGGTCCAGAGGCGGTAGCAGGTGCCGGGCGCCAGGCGGCCCGCGCGGCCGCGGCGCTGGTCGGCGGCGGCGCGGGCCACGGGCACGGTTTCGAGCGAGGTAAAGCCGGTGCGCGGCGCAAAGCGCGGCACCCGGGCAAAGCCTCCGTCAATCACAACCCGAACCCCCTCAATAGTAAGGCTGGTCTCGGCGATGCTGGTGGCCAGGATGACCTTGCGCCGGCCGGCGGGGGCGCGACGCAGGGCGGCGTCCTGGGCTTCGAGCGGCAGCTCGCCGTGCAGCAGGTGCAGGTCGGTATCGACGGGTAGGCTGTCGCCTAGCTTTCTATCCACGCGCTGCAAATCGGCCACGCCGGGCAGAAAGACCAGTACGTCGCCTTCGTGCTGGGCCAGGGCGTCGCGTACCTGGCTGGGCACCAGCTCCGCTAGCCGCTCGCTGGGCTTATTGGGCAGGCTAGTGGCGCGGCGCGGGTCGAGGTAGTGCGTTTCGATGGGAAACAAAAAGCCGGCGCTACTCACCACCGGCGCGGGCAGCCACTGGCCCAGCCGCTGGGCTTCCAAGGTGGCCGACATCAGCAGGATGCGTAGCTCGGGCCGCAGCACGGCCTGGGCATCGAGGGCCAGAGCCAGCCCGAGGTCGGCGTTGAGGCTGCGCTCGTGAAACTCGTCGAACACCACGCAGGCCACGTCTTCCAGCGCGGGGTCGTCTTGCAGCATCCGGGTCAGGATGCCTTCGGTGATGACTTCAATGCGGGTGTCGGCGCTCACCTTGCTGTCGAGGCGCACGCGGTAGCCCACGGTGCGGCCCACCGGCTCGCCCAGCAGCTGGGCGAGGCGAGCCGCGGCGGCGCGGGTAGCTAGCTGGCGCGGCTCCAGCACCAGTATTTTTTGGTGGGCCGGGCGCCACTCGGCGGCCAGCAGGGCTAGTGGCACCACGGTGGTTTTGCCCGCGCCGGGTGGGGCTTCGAGCACGGCGCGGGGGCTAGCGGCGAGGGCCGCCAGCAGCTCGGGCAGCGCAGCTACAACGGGTAAATCGGGCAGGGGCGGAAGGCGGAAGGCAGCGGACACCCGCCAAAATTACACCCGCTCCAGGCGCCACAAATCCACGCTCAGCGGGCCGCCGGCGTGCAGCACCGGCGCGCCAACGGGTGTGGGCAGGCCGTGGCCTTCTACCAAATCGGAGCCGTAGTGGAGCAGCTCGGCCGCGCGCAGGGGCCAGGCGTGGTGCGCAATGCGGCCCCGGTAGAGTTTGTTGCCACGCCCCGGGCCCATGCCGCCGGCCGCGTACAGGGCGTAGCGCTCGGTAAGGAAAAAGGCGAGCGAGTCGAGCTCGGTGGGTGGCAATTCTTCGCCCAGCTGCCAGGTGGCGGCAAAGTGGCCCTCGGGCGCGCCGTTGTGCACGCGGTGGCCGATGTAGTGCAGCCGCCCAGGCGCGGGCCGCTCCAGCTTGAGCTGGGCCCGAAAGTAGGGCAGGTGAAAAAACGTGCGCGCCGCCCATACAGCCAGCGGGTTACTGGCATCGAGCGAGAAAAACCACACGCCGGGCACGCCGTCGAGGTGCACGTAAGTGCGCACGTTCAGCTCCAGAAACTCGCGCACGCCGGGCACGGGCGGCGTCACGCGGCTGCGCACGTCCCACATCCGAAAGGGTACTACACCTATCCATGCTTGGCCTTCGAAGGTATCAACCTGCAAGCGGGGCGGCAGCTGCGCCTGAATGAGCTCGGGCGCAACGGGCCAGTGCATGAAGAGCAGGTCGCCCCATTCCTGGTGCATAAGCGGCGAGCCGCTGGGGCGCTCGCGCAGGGCCAGGCGGCTGGCTAGGGTGGGGGAAGGCATGTGGAAAGGAAAAATAACCGGCAGTCATTACTTGGCGTTGCGCGCAATGACAGAAAGGGCTAGTACACCGCCACGCTAGGGTCTACTTGCAGGCTCCAGGCGTCGATGCCGCCTCTCAAGTTAAGCAAATTCTGGTAGCCTAGCCGGTGCTGCAGGTAGCCCAGCGCCTGCGCCGAGCGCACGCCGTGGTGGCAGATGAGCACCACCGGCCCCTCGGTGCGGATTTCAGTGGCCCGGCGCGGAATCTCGCCCAGCGGAATGAGCACGCTGCCCGCAATGCGGCAGTAGTCAAACTCCATTTCTTCGCGCACGTCGATGAGCTGAATGTCTTCGCCGGCGGCGAGGCGGGCGTGAAGGTCGGTGGGGGTGAGGTCTGGCAGCATAAGGCAAAAGTACCCTGGCCGGCTACCTTGCGCGGCTTTTCTGCCCTTGCCGTATGCTGTTGTTCTCCCTCGCTAGCCTGCCCGCCGACATTCTGGCCGCCATGCGCGCCACCACCGGCCTCGAATGGGCGGCCGTGCTCACGGGCTTTGCCTGCGTGTGGCTGGCGGCCCGCGAGTCGCTGCTCAATTTTCCGGTGGCCATTTTTAGCTGCCTGCTCTACGTAGTTATCTATTACCAGCAAGGGCTGTATTCGGATAGCGGCTTGCAGGGCATCTTCATCGCGCTCAGCGCCTACGGCTGGTACACCTGGCGCTACGGCGGCCGCGGCGATACCGAGCTGCCCGTAACGCACGTCACGCCCGCCGAGTGGGGGCTCACGGCCGCCTTCGTGCTGGCCTACACGCTGGGCTCGGGCTACTACCTGGGCCACCACACCGACTCCACGTTTCCGTACTGGGACAGCTTCACCACCGGCACGAGCATCGCCGCGCAGTTCTTGCTCATGCGCAAGCGCCTCGAAAACTGGTGGCTCTGGCTGCTAGTCGATGTCATTTACGTGCCCATTCTCTGGGCCAAGCATTTGTACCCGACTAGCCTCCTCTACGCGCTCTACCTGGGGCTAGCGGCCTATGGCTACTGGGAATGGCGGCGCGACATGCGGACCAAGCCAGCAGGCGCCGTGTAGAGACGCATCTTTGCGTCTCGTCGTTGGACAACCTACTGCCGCGCGGTTAGCACAACGTTGGAGACGCAAAGATGCGTCTCTACGCCTGGCACCCCGACCGAAACAACCCATGCGCCGTATCTCCCTCACCGGCCCCGAATCGTCGGGCAAAAGCACCCTGGCCAGGCAATTGGCCGCGCACTACGGCACCGTGTTCGTGCCCGAGTACGCCCGGCAGTATCTCGAAGAAAACGGCCCTGGCTATACCCTAGCCGACCTCGAAGCCATTGCCCACGGCCAGCTCGCCGCCGAAGACGCAGCGGCTAGCCAGGCCACGGGCCTGCTTGTTTGTGATACTGATTTGCTGGTCATTAAAATCTGGGCCGAGAATGCTTTCGGCACTTGCCCCGGCTGGGTTTTAGAAGAGCTGGCGCGCCCGCGCTACGCCCTCACGCTGCTGCTGGCCCCCGACCTGCCCTGGACGCCCGACCCTCTGCGCGAGCACCCCGACCCGGCACAGCGCTGGCACTTTTATGAGCTATACCGGCAGGAGTTAGCGCAGCGTAATTGGCCGTTTGTCGAAATCAATGGGCTGCCTGAGCAGCGCCTGACGCAGGCCGTGGCGGCCGTAGCAACGCTGCCAGGAAAGCTTTAGCCAGCTATCTCCCGTATAGTTTTCCGTATCCTTCCGGCAAGCTTCAGCTTAAACTCTCTCATGCCTACGCTAACC
Organism: Hymenobacter sp. BT559; assembly: GCF_017571525.1. GTDB lineage: Bacteria > Bacteroidota > Bacteroidia > Cytophagales > Hymenobacteraceae > Hymenobacter > Hymenobacter ginsengisoli. The sequence continues at coordinate 150,171 of NZ_JAGETY010000005.1, forward strand.
TCCGCCACTACCCGCGTCCAAATTTCTACCCACGGCGCCGAGCTTACCAGCTTTGTTGACCTGGCCAGTGGCCGCGAATACCTCTGGCAGGCCGACCCCGCGCAGTGGGCCCGCCACGCGCCGCTGCTATTCCCGATAGTGGGCAAGCTGCCCGAGAATACCTACCTGCTCCACGACCAGCCGCTGAACCTGCCACAGCACGGTTTTGCCCGCGACCAGGAATTTACCGTCATTGAGCACGACGCGGCTAGCCTCACGTTTCAGCTCATGGCCAACCCAAGCACCAAGGCCGAGTATCCCTTTGAGTTTGAGCTGCGCGTGCGCTACGAGCTGCGCGGCCGCGTGCTCACGGTGGGCTGGCATGTGCGCAACCCGGCCGCCGCTGGCCACGATTTGCTATTCAGCATCGGCGCGCACCCGGCCTTCAACTGCCCCTTGCAGCCTGAGATAGGCGAGCAGTTTAGCGACTACGCCTTCCACTTCGACCACCCCGTCACGCTGCCCCGCCAGCTGCTGAGCAGCGGCCTGCGTAGCGGTGAAACGGCCCCCGTTCTGGAAAATCAAGCCGCTTTGCCGCTCAGCTATGAGTTATTCAAAGACGATGCGCTGGTGTTCAGCCACTTCGACTTTACCCGTATTACCCTGCAAAAAGCCGATAAAACCGGCCCGTTCGTGCGCATGCAGTTCAACGGCTTCCCCTACCTCGGCCTCTGGACCAAAGGCCCCGGCGCCAACTTCGTATGCATCGAGCCCTGGCACGGCGTGGCTAGCCCCGTGGGCCCGCCGCAGGAGCTGAGCGAGAAGGAGGGCATTTTGACGCTGGCGCCGAGCCAGATGTTTGATGCCAGCTACACTATTGAAATCGGGTAACCTACTACAAAGCAAAAAGAACGTCATGCTGACGAAGGAAGCATCTCTACCACGCCACTAGGGGTACTAACCCCAAAAAGCGGTAGAGATGCTTCCTTCGTCAGCATGACGTTCTTTTTAGTATATCACAGCTGAGTTGCTCCCTACACCTCCACCGGCCGGCGGTTGTAGTCGGGCTCCCAATCGTTGATGGGGCGCGAAATGCCGGGCGGCAAGTCGATATCGGGCAGGCCGGGGTCGTGGGGCTCGCCCCCGCCATCGTCGCCGCCCGAGGAGGGCGGGGGTGGCGGCGGTACGTGCCGCCGCTTCGGCATCACCAAAAAGAAGGTGAACACGGCCAGCAAAAACAGGGCGCAGAGAAGCTGGTGCATAACGAAAGGCCGATAGCGACTACACGAATAAGGAGGGAAAGCTGCCTACCCCCAACGCAAAGCACCGGGCTCGCGTTGCGGGTGGCCGCCCTATGCTAAGATAGCTGATAGCCAGCCAACCACGCAAGCATTCCTTGGCACGCCCGGCCGGGGCGTATCTTTGCGCCCTGTTTAGGGGTGCTGGCCGGGAGAATCCGGGCTGGCTGAGATGACACCCATCGAACCGGAACCAGGTAATGCTGGCGTCGGGAACAAACAATCCGCGAACGATTTTGTCTGCGCGCCGACCCCTGGCGGGCGGGCGTGTGCTGCTTTTTGTCGCTATTATTTTGAAAACTATACTCCTCGCGGGCACGGTGCTGCTGGCGCTGGCTGCTGCCCCGGCGTGGGCGCAAGGCTCTGTGGCCGGCCAGCTCACCGATGCCACCACCGGCGCCGCGATGCCCGGTGCTACTGTGCTCCTCACCGACCAGCCCACCATCGGCACCGTTACCGATGCCACCGGGCGCTTTGTGCTGCCTGCTGTGCCGGCCGGCGTGCACACGCTGCAAGTACGCTTTGTGGGTTTTGAACCTATTAATCAGCCTTTGCTGGGCCAGCCCCAGGCCCAGCAACTGGCCCCGCTAGCCCTGCGCTTGGCCCGAAACCTCACGCCCGAAGCTGTAGTAACCGCCACCCGCGCCAACGAGCGCACCGCCACCACGTACCAGAACGTGAGCCGCGAGCAGCTCCAGGCCCGCAACTTCGGTCAGGACCTGCCCTACCTGCTCGACCAGACCCCTAGCGTAGTCACGACCTCCGATGCGGGCACCGGTGTGGGCTACACCGCCCTGCGCATCCGGGGCACCGATGGCACGCGCATCAATGTGACCCTCAACGGGGTGCCGGTGAACGAGGCCGAAAGCCACGGCGTATTTTTCGTCGATTTGCCCGACCTGGCCAGCTCCATCCAGAGCATTCAGGTGCAGCGTGGCGCGGGGCCCAGCACCAACGGCGCGGGCGCCTTCGGGGCCAGTCTGAACGTGGAAACGCTGGGTCTGCGGCCCAAAGCCTATGCCGAAATCAACAACTCAGCCGGCTCGTTTGGCACCTGGAAGACGACTGTGGCCGCCGGTACCGGCCTCCTCAACGGCCACTTCACGCTCGATGCCCGCGCCTCGCGGGTGCAGAGCGAAGGATACATTGACCGGGGCTGGTCGCGGCTGAAATCGCTGTACCTGGCCGGCACCTATTCGGATGAGAAGACGCTGCTCCGCGCGCTCGTTATCACCGGCTACGAGACGACTTACCAGGCGTGGTACGGGCTAGCGGATTCCTTATTGACTAAAAACCGGCGCTATAACGAGGCTGGTACCGACGCCGGCCAGCACCTGCCGGCCTATAAAAACCAGACCGATAACTACCAGCAGGACTACTACCAGTTCCTGATTTCGCGCCAGCTAGCCCCCAACCTGAACCTGAGCGTGACACCCTTCTGGACGCGCGGCGGCGGCTACTACGAGGAGTACAAGGCCAACCAGGATTTTGCCAAATACGGTATCAGCGGGCCGGTGTACCAGCCAGCCGCGGGTGGCGGTTTCGACACGCTTACGACGACCGACGTTATCCGCCGCCGCTGGCTCAAAACCGACCTCTACGGCGCTACCTACGCCTTGCAGCTGCGGCCCACGGTGGGCGGCTTCCTCAGCGAGGCCACGCTGGGCGGGGCGGTAGTGGGCTACCGCGGCCAGCACTACGATGAGCTGACCTGGGCCCAGCGCGGCAACAACATTCCTGAAACCGGCACGCCCTACTACTCGGAGCCCAACGCCCATAAGCTCGATGTGAACACCTACCTGCGGGCCACGGTAGCGCTGAGCGAGAAGCTCTCGGCCTTCGGCGACATGCAGTTTCGGCACGTGGCCTATGAGCTGTTTGCCCCCGATGGCAGCCCCAACGGCGGCAAAAGCCAGCAAACCATTAACTTCAATTTCCTGAACCCCAAGGGCGGCCTCACCTATCAGCTAGCCCCCGCCGTGGCGGCCTACGCTTCCTACGCGCTGGCGCAGCGCGAGCCCACCCGCACCGACTACACCGACACGCCCGCCGGGCGCCGCCCCACCTCCGAGAAGCTGCACAACTTGGAAGTGGGCCTGCGCCGCACGACGGGCCCTTTCCAGTGGTCGGCTAACTACTACCTGATGCTCTACCGCGACCAGCTCGTGCTGAGCGGCCACCTCGATGATGTGGGCAATCCCATCCACACCAATGTGCGCGACTCGTACCGCACCGGCATCGAGCTGCAAGCCGCCACGCTGCTGGCTAAGGGGCTCACCTTCAGCCCCACGGCTACCATCAGCCGCAACAAAATCAATAATTACACCGACTACCTGAGCGACGAAAATTACGTCGAGCACGGCACTGAGTACAAGCAGACTGACATTTCCTTTTCGCCCGCGCTCACCTTCGCCTATACGCTTGAGTATGAGCTGCTGCCCGGCCTGCGCCTGGCTACGCTGGCCCGCTACGCCAGTCGCCAGTACCTCGACAACACGGCCACCGATAGCCGCAGCATCCCAAGCTACTACGTGCAGGATGTGCGCGCCCGCTACCTCTGGCACCCCGAGAAGCTCGGCTTCCGCGAAATCGAGCTGGCCGCCGTGCTTAACAACGTGTGGGGCGCCACCTACGTCAACAACGGCTATACCTACGGGTATCTGTATGGCGGCCAGTCCTATTACCAAAATTACTTCTACCCGCAGGCCCGCCAGAATTTCCTGGCTTCGGTGAATTTGCGCTGGTAGCACGGGCTGCATAGCCGGGAGACAGTAGCGCGGACTTTTAGTCCGCAAGTCGCAAGTGAAAATGCCTGGTACTCGCGGGCTAAAAGTCCGCGCTACAATCCGCAAAGCCCAGCCGTAGCTCGGCTGGGCTTTTTTATGGCAAAACCTTGCGTTGGGTAGGGCTGTATCTTTGGGTATATAACGGTAGCGCCCGGCTGCCGCCAGCCTTGGTCCATGCCTCGATTTCTAATTGCCTTTTTGCTGCTGAGCGGCTGGCTGCCCGCGCGGGCGGCCCAGCTAACCCCCGCAGGCCCGGCGCCCATTACTATTGCCGCCGCGGCTGACCTTAAGTACGTGCTCGATTCGCTGGTCACGATTTTCAACCGCCAGCATCCGGCTGGCCGCGCCACGGTGGTCTACGGCTCGTCGGGCAAGTTCTACGAGCAGCTCAGCCACGGCGCGCCATTCGACCTGTTTTTCTCGGCCGATAGCGACTACCCCCGGCGCTTGCAGCAGGCGGGCCTCACGGCCGGCGCGCCGCAGCCCTATGCGCTGGGCCGCCTCGTGCTGTGGAGCAAGAAGCTGAATCCCAGCACGCAAGGCATGAGCACGCTGCTAGCCCCCCAGGTAACGCACGTGGCCATTGCCAACCCTGCGCATGCCCCCTACGGCCGCAAGGCCGAAGAAGTGCTCCGCACTTACAAGCTCTACGACCAGGTGAAGCCCAAGCTCATTTTTGGCGAAAACATCGGCCAGACGGCCCAATACGCCGCCACCGGCGCGGCCGATGTGGGTTTGCTAGCCTACTCGCTGGCGCTCAGCCCCGAGCTGCGCCGGGCGGGGCAGTTTTACCTCGTTCCGGCCACGGCGCATACGCCTTTGCAGCAAAGCTTTGTGGTGCTCAAGCGCGCGCAGGGCAACACTACAGCGGCGGCATTTGCCGCGTTTATGGCTAGCCCCGTGGCCAGGCAGGCGCTGAAGAAATACGGCTTTGGGCTGTATTAAAACAGTTAGAACGTCATGCTCATCTGGCGTCCGCTTGCCGAAGCATCTCTACCGCGCCGCTAGGGCCACTACCCAACGATGAGGGAGAGATGCTTCGGCAAGCGGACGCCAGATGAGCATGACGTTCTGTTTCAATTCATAATTTCTAACTCATAAGTAAACAAAGTGCCCCCCGATTATTGGCAAACCCTGCGCCTCACGCTGGCCCTGGCCGCCTGCACCACGGCGCTGCTGCTGGGGCTGGGCCTGCCGCTGGCCTACGCGCTGGCCTACGGCCGCAGCCGCTTCAAGCCGCTGGCCGAGGCCATAGTGAGCTTGCCGCTGGTGCTGCCGCCCACCGTCATCGGGTTTTATTTGCTGGTGGCCTTTAGCGACAGCAGCGCACTGGGGCGGTTTTTGATTAACAAGTTGGGTATTAGCTTGAATTTCACCTTTCCGGGTATTCTGCTGGGGTCATTGGTGTATAGCCTGCCGTTTATGGTGCAGCCGTTGCAGGCGGGCTTTGCGCAGGTGCCGCGCTCGCTGCGCGAGGCGGCCTACACACTCGGCAAGTCGCGGCTCACTACGCTCTGGCGGGTGCTGCTGCCCACTATGCGGCCCGCGTTGCTCAATGGCCTCGTGCTCACCTTTGCCCACACGCTGGGCGAGTTTGGGGTGGTGCTGATGATAGGTGGCAGCCTGCCGGGCCGCACCCGCGTGGCGTCTATTGCCATCTACGACGAGGTGCAAAGCCTGCATTATGACCAGGCCAATGCCTACGCACTCTCACTGCTGGGCTTGGCGTTCGTCATCTTAGTGGCGCTATACTGGTTTACTAAGCGCGACGCGGCTCGCCTGTCGTAGAGAAAAAGCCGTGCTAGATTTTCACCTCCTCAAAGCCCTTCATACCGCCGCCGGCCCCCGCACTCTCGACGTGCGCCTAACCCTGGCACCTGGCGAATTGCTGGCTCTCAGTGGCCCTAGCGGCGCGGGCAAAACCACGCTGCTGCGCCTGCTGGCCGGCCTCGACCGGCCCGATGGCGGTTTTATCCAGGCTGCCGGCCAAACCTGGTATCAGGAGAAGCCGCGCCAGTGGCTGCCGCCGCAGCAGCGTCCGCTAGGTTTCGTTTTTCAGGATTACGCGCTGTTTCCGAATATGACGGTGCGCGAAAACCTGGCCTTTGCCGCTGCGGGCCAGCCCCAGTCCGCGCGCATTATTCACGACTTGCTGGCCTCTTTGGAGCTGACCGAGCTGGCCGACCGCCGCCCGGCCGTGCTCTCGGGCGGGCAGCAGCAGCGCGTGGCCCTAGCCAGGGCGCTGGCCCGCCGCCCGCGCCTGCTGCTGCTCGATGAGCCGCTGGCCGCCCTCGACCTGCCCACGCGGCTACGCCTCCAGCAAGTGCTGGCCGAGGTGCACCGGCAGTTCGAGCTCACGACTATCCTTATCAGCCACGACCCGGCCGAAATAACCCGGCTAGCCGGCCGCGTGCTGGAGCTGGAGCTGGGCCAGGTGCGCCGGCTAGGGCCACCCGCGCCGGCTGGTACGGCTACGCCGCTGCTGGGCCGCGTGGTGGCCGTGCTGCCTGGTGGGCGCCTGCAAGTGAGGCTAGCCAGCGGCAGCACACTGGTCGAAGTGCCCGCGCCGCCCGGTCGCACCTACGCGCCCGGCGATGAAATAGGCTTGACTCTGGAGGTGGCGCGGACTTTCTAGGCCACGTTTGTGTTGGGGAGGCGCGGACCTGCACAGTTCGCGCTACAGCCACTTACCTATCTTTGTCCAAACTCCATTCCGCCCGCCCATGTCCTCCATTGCCGACGTTCTCTCGCCCGAATCCAAAGCCCACACTGCCCAAAAAGGCAGCACCAACGCCAACGGCTTCACCGATTATTTCGACCTCGACGGGTTGCTCACCGAGGAGAATATCCTCGTGCGCCAGAGCATCCGCGACTTCGTGAAAAAGGAGATTTCGCCCAACATCGAGAAGTGGGCGCAGCAGGCGCATTTCCCGAGTGAAATCGTGCGCAAGTTTGGTGAGGTGGGCGCGTTCGGCCCCACCATCCCGCAGGAGTACGGCGGCGGTGGGCTCGATTACATCAGCTACGGCCTCATCATGCAGGAGATTGAGCGCGGCGACTCGGGTATGCGCTCCACGGCCTCGGTGCAGGGCTCGCTGGTGATGTTCCCCATCTACCAATACGGCTCGGAGGAGCAGCGCCGCAAGTACCTGCCCAAGCTGGCCAGCGGCGAGTGGCTAGGGTGCTTCGGCCTCACCGAGCCCGACCACGGCTCGAACCCCGGCGGCATGACCACCAATATCAAGGAGGAAGGCGACCACTACATCCTGAACGGGGCCAAGCTTTGGATAAGCAACTCGCCCGAGTGCCAGGTGGCGGTTGTTTGGGCCAAAAACGAGCAGGGCCGCATCAAAGGCGTCATCGTGGAGCGCGGCATGGAAGGCTTCACTACTCCCGAAATTCACAACAAATGGAGCCTGCGCGCCAGCATCACCGGCGAGCTGGTGTTCGATAACGTCAAGATTCCCAAGGAGAACATCCTGCCCAACGTGGAAGGCCTGAAAGGCCCACTCAGCTGCCTCGACTCCGCCCGCTTCGGCATCGCCTGGGGCGCCATCGGCGCAGCCATCGACTGCTACGAGTCGGCCCTGAAATACTCGCTCCAGCGCGAGCAGTTCGGCAAGCCCATCGCCAGCTTCCAACTCCAGCAGAAGAAGCTGGCCGAAATGATTACCGAAATCACTAAGGCCCAGCTACTGGCCTGGCGGCTAGGGGTGCTCAAAAACGAAGGCCGCGCCACCAGCGCCCAAATCTCAATGGCCAAGCGCAACTCAGTCGAGATGGCCCTGCACGTAGCCCGCGAGGCCCGCCAGATTCACGGCGGCATGGGCATCACTGGCGAGTACCCCATCATGCGCCACATGATGAACCTGGAATCGGTGGTGACTTATGAGGGCACGCACGATATTCACTTGCTCATTACGGGAGCTGATATAACGGGTATTCAGGCGTTTAAGTAGGTGAAATTGTGCAAAAAAGGCCGTCCGCAATGCGTGGACGGCCTTTTTTTATGTAGAAAATCCAGATTAGTTTTTCTCCAGCAAATACACCGTCTGGTTGACGAACGTAGTGCCGCCCTTGGCAAAGGAAGAAGGCGTGGTGCTTACCACGTGCCAGCCAGTTTTGGTTAGCTCATTCACTTTGGCAAGAGCTACTTTCTGCACTTCCATGAAGCCGGTGGTAATCTTCTCCGCGCTACGAATTTTGACATCAACTGCCTGCTCAGTTTGCTGGCCGTTAGGTAGTACGGTTGTTACGTTGGCATCAGCTGAGAAGGAGTTCAGCGTAAAGTTGCATACAACCATCATGTAGCCAGTGGGTTCGGCAGCTTTCGGATAGAAGGCCCAGGAACTGGCCGTAGCTAGCGCCAGGCCGAGAAAGAGTAACGGTTTTTTCATGTTTAAGGTAGTAGCCTAGGGATATAGATGAGGGTGCAAGTTAGCGGCCAAGGCATTAACCCTGGTTGCGCTGCATACTACTGACACTCATCGGCTACACAGTCCGGTCGGACCCTAGCGCCGCTCCAGCATATATACCGTTTCGGTGGTGGCGCCCACGCCCACGGTGCTCTGGGCGATGCTCACCACCCGCCAACCCTGCGCCGTTAGTTCGTTGATTTTTAAGAGTTCCGCCTTGTGCAGGGCGATGCCGGCGGCGGTGCTGTTGCGCTCGGTGCCAATCTTGATGTTGGTCAGGCGCTGCACCTGTTCCTGGCCGTTGGGCTGAATGGTCGTGATTTCGGGCACGTACGAATTGGTGCCCGGCCGGCCGCTGCCTACTACCATGAGGTAGCCGCCGGGGGCGGCAGTATTGGGGTAAAAGGCCCAGGAGCCAATGGCCGCCAGCCCAAGGGTTGCAAAAAGGATGAGCTTTTTCATGAAGCAAAAGTGAAGAATAAAAGACAAATAGCTTTAACGTAGAGGGGTGCTGGCTAGGGCATGGCGGGCTACGGGCGGCGGACCGCGCTAGTCCGTCAAAATAAGCTGGACGTTAACAGCCCGTACTCATCCCCGTACACTTCAACCACACCCTTTCCTTTTCCACTCATGGCTACTGAACCCGAAAATCACCACGAAAACGCCGAAAGCCGCCGCCAGGAGCGCCGCGAGCACGACAAAGAAGCTTACCGCGAGCAGGGCGACGACATGCGCCAGGGTGGCCCCGACCCCGACCTGGCCCACCGCCTGCGCACCCGCTCGGGCAACGGCAACTTTGAACCCAACGTGCAGGCCGAAGACGGCACCAGCGACGGTGTAGCTGCCCACATTGGCAGCAGCGGCCAGGGCGCCAGCCGCCGTGGCCACGACACCGAGCAAAACAGCAACAAAGCCCCCGACCGCCTCGACCAGCGCAACGTGGAAGGCGGCGACCTGAAGGACTAGCCAGCCGCTGGCTAGCCTCATCAAAGCCCGTCGTGCTCAGCACGACGGGCTTTTTTACGGTGCTGTTTTCGGCGGTTTGGCGGGCCAGGGCGTAATTTGCCCGCATGAAGCCCGCTACGCCCCTCGTTTTGCTGGAATGCCTGGTTGCCGGCACTTCCCACCGCCCCGAACTTCCCAAGCAGGAAAAGTCGCTCAAAGTCGGCCAGATGCTCCGTCTCGAGCGCGAAGCCGACAGCAAATACGACGACTGGGCCGTGAAAGTCCACTCAGGCGCGGCCGATGACAAAGCCAGCATCTGGCTAGGGTACCTGCCCGAAATTCGCAACGAAACCGTGGCCCGCCTGCTCGACGCCGGCTACCCCCTCACCGCCCGGCTAGCCCATAAAGCCTGGGAAGACGACTGGCTGCACCTCGAAATAGAAGTGCTACTGCCGCGCGAATAACGTTGTTTTAGGCGCCGGCTCGGGAGCTTTTTGCTAACTAAATTGGTTAGCCAATTGCCCGTTGCCGACGGGCTGCCGACAACTCTCACCTGACCACTTTCAACCATGCGCGAAGCCTATCTCACCGGCGGCACCGAACATTTCGATGCCACCGACAAGGACATCGACAAGGCCCTCCGGCCGCTGAGCTTCAGCGACTTTACGGGCCAGGATAAAATTCTGGAAAACCTCAAGGTGTTCGTAGCCGCCGCCAAGCAGCGCGGCGATGCCCTCGACCACGTGCTGCTGCACGGCCCTCCCGGCCTGGGCAAAACCACGCTCTCGCACATCATTGCCAACGAGCTGGGCGCGGGCATTAAAATGACCAGCGGCCCGGTGCTCGACAAGCCTAGTGACCTCGCCGGCCTGCTCACGAACCTAGAGCCGCACGACGTGCTCTTCATCGACGAGATTCACCGTCTTAACCCCGTGGTGGAGGAGTACCTCTACTCGGCGATGGAAGACTACCGCATCGATATCATGCTCGACTCGGGCCCCAACGCCCGCTCGGTACAGATTTCGCTGTCGCCCTTTACGCTTATCGGCGCTACTACGCGCTCGGGTATGCTCACGGCGCCGCTGCGGGCGCGCTTCGGCATCTCGGCTCGCCTGGAGTATTACGACTCGAAGCTGCTGACTACCATTGTGCAGCGCTCGGCCGAAATTCTGCAAACCCCCATTCACGAAGACGCGGCCTACGAGATTGCCCGCCGCAGCCGCGGCACGCCCCGCATCGCCAACAACCTGCTGCGCCGCACCCGCGACTTTGCCCAAATCAAAGGTACCGGCACCATCACGGTCGAGATCGCGCAGTTCGCCCTGAATGCCCTCGACGTGGACGCCCGCGGCCTCGACGACATGGATAAGCGCATTCTCACCACCATCATCGACAAGTTCAAGGGTGGCCCGGTGGGTATCAGCACTATTGCCACGGCCTGCGGCGAGGAAGGCGAAACCATTGAGGAAGTTTACGAGCCCTTCCTCATTCAGGAAGGGTATATCAAGCGCACGGCTAGGGGGCGCGAGGCTACCGAAGCCGCCTATCAGCACCTGGGCCGCCTGCTGCCCCAGCACCTGCGCGGCAACAGTGGCGACTTATTCGGCGAGATTACCGCGTAGGTTGTAGCGCGAACTTTATAGTCCGCGTTTCCCTAGCAGTCCTTTTCAACAAAACGCGGACTCCAAAGTCCGCGCTACAACCAATCGGAACGCGCCGCCCCCAGCGGCGCGTTCTTCGTTTCTTCGTGGTTCAATTGCCCGCTAACCCATGTTACTGCACGCCGAATGGACACCCTATATCAAACGCCGCGCCGCGGAGCTAGGGTTTATGGCCTGTGGCATTTCCAAGGCTGAATTCTTGGAAGAAGAAGCACCGCGCCTCGAAAACTGGCTTAAGCGCGGCATGAACGGCCAAATGGGCTACATGGAAAACCACTTCGATAAGCGCCTCGACCCGCGCCTGCTCGTAGATGGTGCCAAGTCGGTTATCTCGCTGCTGCTCAACTACTACCCGCCGGCCGAAGACCAGCAGCCCGACGACACGCTGCAAATTAGCAAGTATGCCTACGGGCGAGACTACCACTTCGTCATCAAAGACAAGCTCAAAACGCTGCTAGCCGACCTGCAGGCCAATATTGGCGAGGTAGGTGGGCGCTGCTTCGTCGATTCGGCGCCGGTGCTCGACAAGGCTTGGGCGAAGAAAAGCGGGCTAGGGTGGGTCGGTAAGAACTCGAACCTCATCACGCCGGGCGCGGGCTCTTTTTACTTCATTGCCGAGCTGATAGTAGACGTGGAGCTGGAGTACGACGGGGCCATCCGCGACTACTGCGGTACCTGCACCAAGTGCCTCGATGCCTGCCCCACGCAGGCTATCACCGAGCCCTACGTAGTGGATGGTAGCAAGTGCATCAGCTACTTCACCATCGAGTTGAAGGACCAGCTGATTCCGCAAAATGTGGCGGGGCAGTTCGGCAACTGGGTATTCGGCTGCGACATCTGCCAGGACGTGTGCCCCTGGAACCGGTTTTCCAAACCCACGCAGGAACCGCAATTTCAGCCCCATCCGGAGCTGAAACGTCTGTCAGTCAGCGACTGGCAGGAGATTACCCACGAAGTTTTTCAGGCGTTGTTCAAGCAGTCGCCCCTCAAGCGCACGGGCTATGAGGGGCTAAAGCGTAACATCCGATTTGTAACTGGGCAGAGCCAGCTAGGGGGCTAAGCGGCTAGCCTGGGCAACGGGCTATGCTGCGTAAACACGCGCTTTAGTACCCGGCGGTAGAGGCGCGCAAATTGCTGGTAACACCACGTTTTGAAGTCCGGCAAATCAGGAGTTTGAACGTGTTTTAGTGCTTTGCGCAACTCCTTTTCAAAGAGTTTTTTACTGAAGCTGACCTTCAGCAAAATCATTTTGACGTAGTCTAACATAGCGGGTGGGAGATGGAGAGGGTATAACCTACAGGGTAGCCCTATACGCAATATGCGCCGCTAGGGCTGCCGCACTAGGCGGTGTCGAAAGAGATTATAAAGATACCAATTGTATTACAATGCATTGCATTATCAAAAAAATAGCTTGCGCCTAGGCATCAAAAAGCCCGGCCCTGCCAAAGCAGAGCCGGGCCTTAAGGTAAAGCTTGAAGTCAAGCTTACTTAGGCACCGATAAGCGGACCAGCAATAGCCAGTACCTCGGATACCGTTAGGATTTCATCAAAGGCGGCAGCGGCGTCTTTTGACGAATATGTAACCCCAGGTGTAGGCACACCGGCCGACGACAGGTCGTAGCTAGCCTGTTTAGTATTGCTTTCCGGGGTGGCGCCTTGGTAAGGAGCCATACCGTCTAAGTCACGTCGCCATTAATATAGGCAGTTTGCTTACGCATGGTGCGGCTACGGGCCGCGTGGCAAGCTTCTGCGATAAATTTTTATTCAAATATTAAACGTTGTAATGTCACATTTGGCTATTTTTTGGTGAAGTCAAAGTACATGGAATGGACATTATCAGCTATTTTTGTAGATTTTATACAAATATTAATAATAAATATAAATAAAATTATAATCACATAAATCATTAATATTTCCTTTCCCAAATATTTTTGTTCGCTTCATTTGTATAGTTATCTGATTGTGTCTGATAAATATTATATGTGTCAGTATTAATTGGCATTGTTTAGCTATAGGTGCAATCAAAAACATTTTTTTAACAATAAAAATTTTTGCATCATGTCAAAAAAGTCATTTGCATCATTCAACTCTATTAGGCCGTTTGTTGGTACAAAGGCAATGGGTAATTTAATAAAATTACCTTTAATTAATGCGTTAAGCGTGAATGCAGCACGGACCGCTATCGTTTTAACTTGTATATGTGCATTGCCATCCTGTCAGAAGGAAGGTAATATTCTTGCTCCTTCAAAAGGGATAGAATTGTCAGCTAATGAAACGAATACTCTCCAAAAGGACTTTGCAAACATTTTAGCAAAAGCTATACAAGCAGAACCTGGAATTCGACAGTTATTGAAAGACGAGGCACTTAAACAATTTGATAATGATGATGATGTACTTTATTCCATTGTCAAAGATAAGATAATCGGCAAGGATGAGTCTTTTAGGGATGCATTAATAAAATATTCCAGTGCTGAAAAATTGTCGTATATAGAGGCAAAAATGCCTTTATTAACAATATTTGTACCTACTTTACCTAGTGGCTTTTCGCCGAAAATGTGGGACGCCAACAAACAGATACCTGTAATAGCCGTTAGCCTTAGAGTAGATAATAATGTGCCTTATTACGGCCAAAATGGAGAACAAGGAATAATAAAACCAGGGCAAACTCCTGCTTTTCCTATTCTAGTTGTTAAACAAAACGAGCGGGTAATTGCTGAATTAAGCGGTGGAAATGCTGAAAAAGAAAATGTCTCACTTCAATTTTATAATGAAGCAGGCATTATTTTTAAATTTATTGATAAATCTTTTGACAATGTTCATACAACACTTTCTAGTACTAAAGCTGAACCTGGAGCAGGGAGGTCTAGGCATGCAAGCGTAAGTGAAATAGACCAAATAAATACAGATGCTTATCTTTTCAATGGACCAGACCCGAATGTGCAATGGCAAAGAGATTGGATATATTATCAGATAAGTGATGACCTAACTGCCTCAAGACCCTATGTTTATCCTACTGGTAACCCACCAACTAATAGAGGGTCATTCGATAGGAATTATATTGAGTCTATACGTTCTATGAAATTTAGTGCTGATGCTTTTTATAAAATGTCTGACCAGACTGAAGACCCAGGCATTAAAACACAAACTACAACACCTGGTAGTCCTTGGACTGAAGGGAGATTTGAGATTAGGATTTCGCTGCTTACCAATGCAAAAAATAGTGTTGGGTCCGAGTATAAAAGAATAATTTCAGTAAATCCTGCGGATATATATGATGTTAACTATAATTATAGTGGATATGGATTTTATACGTTTTCGTCTATTACCCCAAAAGAACTTAGGCCAAATGTTGACCTACTTCCGTGGGATTTATACAATTATGGCTCCGTATGGAAATTCGTTTTTTATGAAACCGATGTCTCTGGCACAACGGCTTATAACACTTCAAATAGTTCAACTTATGGTGCCAACTTCGATGTGTCTGCTGGCATAACAACAAAAACTAGTGCAAAATTTGGAGCTTCCTTTTCTACAACTAGTACTGCCTCCTATACTTTAACCACTTCTTTAGGGGATGACTTTTTAGGCGAATCTGTATTGTCTTTTGATAGACCCGTTGTAAAATCAGGTAGCTATGTAAACGGATATGATACCAATGAAATAGATACTGGTGGTACTTATGGTTACTTATCGCTTAGCGTTGAGGCTATAAGATATTAAAAAAAGTTTTTGATATAATTTATCAGCTATTGTATTTAACAATTTTATCTGGACGGTAATAGGGCAACAAAAAACCGCTTAGAAGTAACTAAGCGGTTTTTTGTTGCCCTATTACCGTCCAGATAAAACTGTTATTGGACTAGTCCACCAGCGCGCGAGGCGTCCAGTACCTCAGCTTTGGTTAGAATTTCGTCGAAAGCCGCAGCGGCATCGGCTGCCGAATAAGTGACACCGGCAGTAGGTACGCCAGCAGCCGTGAGGTTATAGCCAGCCTGCGTAACATTGCTTTCAGGAGTAGCGCCAGTATAGGCCGCGTTCGAGTCAAGGTCGCCATTGCCCGAAATCCAGGGCGTTTGAGCCCGCATATAGCGAATGTGTGCTGCGTGACGAGCTTCTACTGAGTGAATACGAAGAGCCGATTCGAGCGGGTTAATGGAACCTACACCAGTGATATTTACATCACCAATACCTTGCAGGTCGGTAGCACGGCCTTTGTAAGCACGTACCCCTGTGTCTTCTAACAACTGAGCAACCTGAAGTTGGGCGGCAAAAGAAGTTAGAGTAGCAAAAGTGCTAGATTTAAAAGCGACACCTGTAACAGGTGTGCCATTGATACCTTTCACCACAGTGGTAAGCAGGTTCACGTGGGCAGTTTCGTGTTTACTAATTTGATTAATAGCTGCTTGCTGGGCTGCCGTAGCAGTGGCGAACAAGGGGGATGCCTTTACCTTGTTGTAAAAATCAGCTTCTAGTAACTCGAGGGTTAAGGCATAGTTGAAAATTTCAACCGGGTCGCCAGCATTGGTGCCAGCGTAGGCCTTTTGGAAGAAAGAGGCTAGCAGCACCGGCGTAGCGGCCAGGGCCGAGCGCTTGGCTACAGTGCCGAGCGAAGAAAAAACAGCACGGCGGGAATCCAGACGGTCAAATACATCGGGGTCAACTTCCGACAGCTGGTTCAGGATATTCAGGAAATTCATGGCTAGGGATAGATTGCAAGTGGAAAAGAACTATTTGCCGACCTGGCTGGCGTCGAGGCGCTGGGTGATGTAGGTCTGAGCGACCGAAATAACATCGACAGGCGTCATCGACTTGTCGAGGCCTGTGCTAGCATCCACTTGGTCATCGGCGGCAAACGAGCCGGGCGTAATGAGGTCGCGGATATAGGCCGCGTGGCGCGCTTCTACTGATACAATCTTGCCGGCCACCGTCAGGTAGGTAGGGCCGTTGGGGTCCGACGCCGAGATGAGCTTGCCGGCGCCGTTATAGGCAGCTACCCCCAGGTCTTCAAACGCCTTGGCAGCGCCAAGCACCGAGGAGCGCGAAGTAAACGTGATGCTGCTAAAATTGGGCGTCAGGTCCATTAGCGGCGTGGCTTTGGCCACGTTGATAATGGCGGCCTTCAAAAAGTCGCGGTGCAGGGCTTCGTGGGCAGCTACTTGCTGAAAATAAGCCAGTTCACCGGTTTGGAAGTCGGTAGCAGGAGTCTTTACCACTTGCGCATAGAAAGCTGCTTCGAGCTGCTCCAGCGCATAGGCATAGTTGAGCACGCTCAGGTTGCCATTGCCCAGGCTTACCATACCGGGCTCCGAGTCGCTTTTGCTGCAGCCTGCCAGCACGAGGGCCGTGGCGCCGGCCGTAGCACCGGCATACATAAAAAACGAACGACGCTTGATGGGCGTGTAGAGGGGCTGCTCTACTCGCGGCTCTTGCAAGAGCAAATCAGAGTTTTGGTTGGTTGCCATAAAAGGAAAAGGGAAAAAAGTAATTGCCGGGGCTGCGGCTCTATACGGCTGCTACTATTGTTCAGGTTACTTTGATTATTTATTTTGCCTGAATTAGTTTAGCAACGCATACTGCCGGCCTGTACGCTAGGGGGAGAAAAACGATGTAGCTAGCCCCAAAGCAAAAGCGCCACGCTCCATGTACGGAGCGTGGCGCTAACTTGGATTCTGCGCGCTTAAAAATTAAGCGTTCAGCTAAGCTTGTAAAGCATTCGGCGAGTAGCCTGGGCTTGTATTTTCAGGTAGTGTCTTAGCGGCAACGCTTAGCTAAACAAGCCCTTGGCTTTCCCGGCTGCTGAGGTAAACATCAAGGCAATGCTCTTAACGGTAGCCGCATCGAGCGGCTCGTCGAAGGCCTCCGAAACGGCCGCAGCCGTGTAGGTACTGTTAATAGTCGTCAGGTTTACACCGGCTTGCGATACATTGTCGTCGCCAGGATAATAAGTATCAGCGGCTTTGGGGTCGGCGCCGGTAGCGGGCGTGCCGGGGCCGTACACCTTGCTGGCGGGCTGGCTGCCATCGGGGGCCTTGGGGCCACCACCATCAACGAGGCTAATCCAGCTTTTAGGAGCATCGGTATAAGGCGCCACAGCCGGGGCCCCGGCCGAGCCAAGCATATTGGCTACGATAGCGCGCCGCACGCTGCGAAAGTGCGAGTTATGGCGAGCCTCCACCGAGTGAATATTGAGGGCAGCTTCTAGGATGTCTTTGGTCGCCGCAGTATTCAGCACCGGAGCGCCGCCTTTGTAGGCCCGCTGGCCGGTATCGGAGAAAGCCTGGCCGGCCGCAAAAAACAACGCGCCGTTTGCGTTGCCCATTGCGCCGGGCAGGAGCGCATTTTTCATCGGGCCGTTGCCCGAGCCACTACCACCCGAGTAGTCGAAGTCAGTAACAAGGTAGGAAGGTGCCGACGAGCCTAGTACGCCACGCAGCGCATTGATATGCCCGGCTTCGTCGTTGCGAATAGTCGTAACGCCGTTCACTTCCGACGGTGGTATCAACCCGCTGATACCAAGGGCGGTATTGTAGAAATGATACTCCAGGTATTCGAGCTGCAATGCCAGCGTGAGTACTGCCTGCACAGGAGCCGTCAGCGTGGCGCTTTGGCCATAAGCGCGGTTGAAAAATGAGGCTAGCACGGCAGGCACAGCGGCGGCGGTTACTTTCTGGCCGGCATTGCCGAGGTATTTGAACACCCGGCGACGCGGGTTAATGCGGTCGAGAAACTCAGGGTCGGCTTTCTCTAAGTCAGAGAAAAGTTGAAAAAAATCCATAACAAGGCAAATAATTACTAGTGAATGACAATGCGACGATTAAGCGAAGCTGTTAGCCGAAAGCTTGGAGCCATCGGCCAGGTAGTTGTTGACCGCTTGCAGAATCTGCGGCGGGCGCTTCGAGCGCTCCTGGCCGGGGCCAGGGTTGCCATTGCCTTGCGTGTTGGGGGTAGAGTTAGGAGTGCCTTCGCCCAGGTAAACACCCGCGGTAGCAGGGGCCGAGGGCGTAAACGTGTTCACTACATCGCTGTCTACAAACTTGTTGTAGTTGCGCAGGTCGCGGATAAGCGCCGCGTGCCGGGCTTCTACTGAGACAATCTTGCCGGCTAGGGCCAGGTTGGCGTTGCTCGTCAGGAAGCGGCCGGCCCCATTATAGGCCGCTACTCCGGTGTCTTCAAACGTCTGGGCGGCGGCCAGTACCTGGTCGCGGCTGCCAAAGTTGATGCTGCTAAAATCGGGCATCAGGTCTTTCAGCGGGGTAATATTGTTAGCCTGTAGCGCGGCCTTCAAAAAGTCGCGGTGAATAGCCTCGTGCAGCGCCAAATCGTCGAAAATCTGCTTCTCGGCGGCGGTGATGGTACTACCAGTGTAGTAGCCGCCGGTTTTTATCTGGGCGTAGAAAGCGGCCTCTAGCTGCTCCAGGGCATAGGCGTAGTTCAGGATGCCGGCATCGCCCGAGCCTACGTCGATAGTGCCGGGTGAGGAGTCGCTCTTGCTACAGCCAGCCAGCACAAGGGCTGTGGCGCCCGCCGTGGCACCGGCATACATGAAAAACGAGCGCCGCTTAATAGGCACATGTAAGGGTTTGTCGGGCTCAACCTCGCGCAGCTGAGGCTCGGAAGAAAAAGAAGTTGGCATGGAAAAGGAAAAGAAGGATAATAAAAAATTGAAGCTTTTAATACTGTAGGCTGACAAGATTGTACTGGGCTTAAGTATTTGGCGCTCATTTAGTATGTACGGCACTTTCAAGCCGAGGGTGCGCAAAAAGACAGTGTGCCAAAACACTGACGCAGCCGTGTTCGGAAGCAACTACTTGAGGGATAGTTGCCAGATTCTGAGTAAAAGCTGAGGTAATAATATTGAAAAAGACGTGCCACGGCCGTAATTTTTATGCTGGCCTGCGTGTGAGGCCCGGTTAAACAAGAAAAGCCAGCCCCTGAGGCTGGCTTTTTACAAAAGGAGGCAGGCTGGTAGCTTAAGAAGTAATTAACGTGTGGAAATTTATAACAAGCACTATTTTTCGGTAGCAGCTAGCGGGCCTACCAGGCTCGAAGGCCCTTGCTACCTCTTAGAAAGAGCGTGCTTGCTAGCTTTACGACCTTTGTAAGCAGGTAGGATTTTAGCGGTGAATAAAGAAGTAGTGGTGTGGCCGATTACTATGCGCAGGTGGTGGCGCTGCTGGTGGCTGGCGAGCTGGCTGCTGGCGGGCAGCCTGCACGCCCAGCCCGCTAGCCCCCCGGCCAGCGGTGAGGTGGGCTTGGTGGTGCCTGCCGCAACCGTGCCGCTGGCGGGGCCTTTCACGCTGGCGTTTCGGCTGCGCGGAGCGGCGCTAGCCAGCCACTCGGCCTTTCCCGAGATAGAGGGCTTTCGCAAAGCGGCGGGCCTTACTACCACCACTACCACCCGGCTGCTGCCCGGTGGCCAGCGCAGCACCGAGCTCACGGTGGCGCAGCGCTACTTCCCCTATGCAGAGGGCGATTATGTAGTGCCGGCTTTCACCATAACGGTGAATGGCCACGTGCTGCGCAGCCCCGGCGGGCGGGTGCACGTGGGCGCGGCTAGCCCCCCGCTCGATGTCAGCGCGGCCCCGCCCGGCACGGGCGTGGGCTCGCTCGACCAGCTGCTGGGCAAGCCCAAGCCCAAGTATTTCTACGAGCCGCCCGATGCGGGCCAGCTAGCCCTCGAAGCCGACCGCAGCCAGGTATACGTGGGCCAAGGCGTGCGCGTGAACCTGTATTTCTACCTCAAGCCAGCCGACCAGGCCCTGCTCAATTTCTACGATTTCAACAACCAGCTTACCGAGCTGCTGCGCCAGCTGCGCCAGCCCACTACCTGGGAAGTGGCCGCCCCCGACCCGTCGCCACTGCCCGACACGGTGCGCCGGGCCGGTGGCCAGCTGTTTTTACGCTTTCGGCTGGCGGGGCGCACCTATTATCCGCTCACCAAAGAGGCGCTGCAGTTTCCGGCGCTGCAGCTGGTCCTTACCAAGTTCAAACTGCTGAAAAAGCCCGAGCCTGGCGACAACGAGCGTCTGGCCATTTACAAAACCTACACGGCCCCGGCCCTGCACGTGGCGGTGCGGCCGCTGCCTCCGCCCGGCACAGCCTTGGTGGGCGAGTATGTACTGCACGAAGGCATCAGTGGCACGCGCTTTCGCACGGGCGAGGCATTTACGTACACGTTTGGCGTAGAGGGCAGTGGCAACGCGGCGGCCCTGATGCCCCCGCCACTACGGCCGCGCGCCGGGCTAGCCGTATATGGCCCCGACGTGCGCGAAGAAGCCTTGCCCGACGGGCGCTTTCGCAAGAGTTTTCGCTACCGGCTGGTGCCCCAGCGCCCCGGCCCGCTCGCCTTCGATAGCCTGCTGCGCCTGCCATTTTTCAACCCCGTAGTGGGCCGCTACGACACGCTGCGGCCCGAGCTGCGCGTGGTGGTGAGCGGCACGCCCCGCGCCACCGCCTCGGCTAACCCCGCCGACGACCCCTTTTATGGCCCGGCCCTGGCCCGCGCCGATGCCCAGCTGCAACCCCTCGATGTGTACCGGCAGGTGGGCCGCTACGCCGCCTGGCTGCTGGCCGCATTGCTAGGCGTGGCTGGGGTGGGGTGGTGGCGGGCCCGGTAGGCCGCACTATTTTTGGGGCTTACTCAAAGAACGCATGTCAAATAGTTTCGGAACGCTTTTTCGCATCACCACCTTCGGCGAGTCGCACGGGGTGGGTATTGGGGTCATTATCGACGGTTGCCCGGCGGGGCTGGCCCTCGACCCGGCGGCCATTCAGCGGGCCCTAGACAGGCGCCGGCCGGGCCAGTCAGCGCTCACTACTCCGCGCAAAGAGGCCGACCAGGTGCAGGTGCAGTCGGGCGTGTTTGAGGGCCTGACCACCGGCACGCCCATCAGCCTGTTTATTCCGAACGCCGACCAGCGCTCCGACGACTACTCGCACATTGCGGGCGCCTACCGCCCTAGCCACGCCGACTACACCTACGACGCCAAATACGGCCGCCGCGACCACCGGGGCGGGGGGCGCAGCTCGGCCCGCGAAACGGCTGCCCGCGTAGCCGCCGGCGCGGTGGCCGCTGCCCTGCTGGCCCACTTTAGCGTCGAGGTAAAAGCTTACGTATCGGCCGTGGGCGAAGTGGAAGTAGGCAAGCCCTACGAAGAGCTCGACCTCAGTCTCATCGACAGCAACCCTGTGCGCTGCCCCGACCCCGAAGCCGCCGCCCGCATGGAAGCCCGCATTCGCGAGGCCCAGGCGGCGCACGATACCGTGGGCGGCGTCGTTACGGGCGTGGCTACGGGCCTGCCGCCCGGCCTCGGCGAGCCGGTGTTCGACAAGCTGCCGGCCGTGCTAGGCCATGCATTACTGAGTATTAATGCCGTAAAGGGCTTCGAGTTTGGCTCGGGCTTCGAGGGCACCAAGCTGCCGGGCTCGCAGCACAACGACGAGTTTTACACCGACGAGGCCGGCCGCGTGCGCACCCGCACCAACCACAGCGGCGGCAGCCAGGGTGGCATCAGCAATGGCCAGGATGTGTACTTCCGCGTAGCCTTCAAGCCGGTAGCTACGCTGCTGCAGCCGCAGCAAACCATTAATCAGGCTGGCGAGGCCGTGACCCTTGCCGGCCGCGGCCGCCACGATGCCTGTGTGCTACCTCGCGCCGCGCCCATCGTAGAAGCCATGACGCAGCTTGTGCTGGCCGACCTGCTGCTGCGGGCGCGGGCGAGCAAGCTGTAGAACCTTGCGCTGAATTTCTTGTTATGGATTCTAGTTTAGAATGAATCCAGAGATTGGATTTGCCTTTGCGGAGGCGCTTGTTTAGAAAATCTTAAAAATCAACGATATGTCTGCCGTTTCCATCTACGCCGAGGCGTCACCCAATCCTGAGAGCATGAAATTTGTGCTCAACTCTACCTTACTGCCCGATGGCGTCAGCGTAGATTATCCCAACGTGGAGGCCGCCGTGAACTCGCCCGTCGCGCAGGAGCTGTTCGGCTTCGACTACGTGGGCCGCGTGTTCATCGCCCAAAACTTCGTCACCGTAACCAAAACGCAGCCCGAACTGGGCTGGACCAGCATCATTCCCGAGCTGCGCCAGTTTATCAAGAGCTACGTCGAGGCCGGCGGCACGCTATTCACCGTAGACCCCGCCGCCGAGCAGAAGGCCGCCCAAGCTGCCAGCGCCGGCGACCCGACCCAGCAAGACGGCTTTACGAGCCAGAAAATCATCGACCTGCTCGACAACTACGTGCGCCCCGCCGTGGAGCAAGATGGTGGCAACATCACCTTCAAGAGTTACCACGACGGCATCGTGACCGTGAACCTGCAAGGCTCGTGCTCGGGCTGCCCCTCGGCCACCGTTACCCTGAAGTCGGGCATCGAAAACCTGCTCAAGCGCATGGTTCCGGAAGTGAAAGAAGTAGTAGCTGAAGGCGTGACGGTATAACGCTCGCCTACCGGCTCGTAAGCGCCCCGAAAAGTCTGCCTGCCTAGGCTAGCTTTTCGGGGCGCTTTCTTTATGTTTGTTGTTTCCGAATCTATATGGAGCCAGAGCTATTGTTCGCTGAGCCTATTGAAGCATTGCCACCTGCTTATCCTACCCTCGGCGAAAGCTGGGGCGTGCTCGGATGGTTTTTGGTTGTGTCGCTGGTTGTGGGGGCGCCGTTATATGGCTTGGTGCACTGGCTATTGCCCATGCAATTGCCGGCTTACAAGCTCGGGGCTGGCGCTGGGCTAAGCATAGTGGTGGAGGTGGTGCTGCTCGGGTGGCTGCGGTGGCGCGTAAGCCCCGCCCGCTGGCCTCGCCTGAGTTGGAACGTAGGGGGGCCTAGCTGGCAGCTATATGCGCTGTTGCTGGTGTTGGTGCCCATTCAGGCAGCTGTACTGGTGGGCCTACACTTATTGCCCCTGCCCAATTGGACCGCCAAAACGTTCCTGAGTATGGCCCAATACCCGGCGCTGAGCCTGGCGTTTGGCTGCTTGCTCGCGCCGTTGCTGGAGGAAATCCTTTTTCGGGGCATCATACTTCGGGGGCTGTTGCGCAATTATTCGCCGGCTGTAGCCATTGGGCAGTCGGCCCTGCTATTCGGCGTCTTTCACTTGAACCCGGCCCAGAGCCTGTTTGCGATGCTATTTGGTGTGACGCTGGGCTGGCTGTATTACCGCACACAATCGCTGGCAATTTGCATCACGATGCATGCGCTCAATAATCTGCTGTCCTTTTCTTTAATGATGCATAGTGGCCCATCCATGAGCGAAGCAGCCGAATACAAGTTTCTGCACAGCTACGCTTTTCTACTAACGCTTCTGGTGGCCGGGCTACTGCTGGGGGGCCTAGTCTGGCTGATAAAGCGCATGACCTCACCCCCGCCTGCCGAATCGTTGGCTGAGTAAAGCCCAACGCAAAAGCGGTCGGTTGCCTAAAGGCAGCCGGCCGCTTTTTTGTGGGCTAGTCCGTAGCCACTAGATTTTGCGGGCCCGTTGCTTCACCGTGAAGTTGCGGCTCACGTTGAAGCCGAAGCAGATGTAGCCGTCGAAGAAATTGCCCGTGGTTTGGGTAATGAACTGCTGCTCAATCATGCCCGTCGAGTTGGTGACGTGCAGCTGAAAAATATGGCCGCCGGTTTCAATATCTACCCCTAGCGCCACCGAGTTGCGGTAGTGGTCGGCGGTGTAGGAGGGCATGAGGTAGTAGTACTCCGCGTTGAGCGAGAAGCGCTTGGTGAGCTTGTAGCGCCCACCGGCCCCTAGCGCGTACACGTCATTCTTTTCGCCCTCATTTATCACCAGGTTGCGGTGAATGAGCGTGGGCATGAGCTGGAACGAAAAGTCGGTGCTGAACTTGCGCGCAATCAAGGCCTGGTACGTGTAGGCGGTGCGCTTGCCCAAGGTGTAGTCAATGCCGTTCGTCATGTGGTCGGTCATGATAGCGGCCGACGAAAACAGCGTCACTGACACTGGCACGGCGCGCGCCCCGGTGGTTTGCTGAATGGCTTTATACTTCAGAAAGCCATCGTACACTTTATTGAGCGACGAGCGGCCTACGCCAATCTCAAACCGGTTGGTGAGCGCATACTCGAACCCTAGTCGCAGGGTGGCATGGTCGAGGCCAAAAAACTCGGAGGGGCCACTATTAAGGGCGCCAAAGCGGTGCGAAATCAAAAACACCATGGTGCCCTCGCCGGGAGTTTGCACGGTGTGGCCATTGATGAGGCGCGTGGCTTTAAACGTCGCGTCCACTACCTGCGTGGGCGCGTCCTTCTTGGTATCCTGCTCCAGCTGGCCTAGCAGGTCGCCTTGCGCGTGGGCGGCTGGCGCGGTCCCGGCTGCCAGTACGAGGCACAGCAGCGCCGTGCGCGTAAAAAGAGTAAGTAGTTTTTTCATAAAATGACGGGTAGCAAAGGCATGAAGGCTAGGGCTGCGACACCAGGGCGGGCGCTACGGCATCGCAGGTGAGGTTGATGCGCACGCTCACGGATTTGGCGATGTGTTCGCGCACCAGCAAGGGGATGTCGATAGAGTAGTCGGCCGGGGCCACGTTGAAGTAGGCAAATACTACCAGCTGGCCGTCGCGCAGCTGCAAGGTGCCCGTCACAATAGCCTTGTGGGTGACGCCGTGCATGGTGAGATTGCCTTCGGCCTCCACCGTTTGGGCGCTGGTGGGCAGCTGCTTAAGCACCTGGGCGGCGTTGAGGAGCTGGCCGGTGAAGGTGGCTTTCGGAAATTTGTCCGACTCCATGTAGTTCTCGTTGAAGTGCTCCTGCATGAGCGTGCGCTTGAACTGAAACTCGTGGATGGGAACCGAAAAGGCAATCTGGCCCGTGCTAAGGTCAAAGACTGCCGCCACCTTGTCGTTGCGGGCCTCGATGTCTTCCATAATGGAAGCCGAGAAAAACGAGATATGCCCGGCGCGGGTCATGTACTTGCCCTGGCCCCAGGCCGGCTCGGCGCCCGCCAGACCTAGCAGCAGCCCGAGCCCGAGCATACCCAGCCGCCCTATGCTTGGTAATAGTTTAGTCATACCGAAAAAGGGCAGAGGGTGTCGAAGAAAAAGAGGCGGCATGGCTGAGCCAGCGCCTCTCAATTGTTGGGTGCGCCAGCATCGACCCAGGCTTTGATAATGGCGATTTCGCAGGCATCGGGGCCATTCTTGCCATCGAAGGGCATTTTGTTGTAGCCCGGCAATTGCCGAATGCTGCCCACGATGTAGCTCTCGGCGCCACCTATGGGGTGCGTCCAGGTGCTCAGGGCGGCAAACGATTCCATATTCAGCGTGCCATTCGAGCCGTCGGGAAACGTCTTGTTGTAGTTGGCGGCACTGTGGCAGCGGTAGCAATCATCCTGCAGAATGGGCAGCACATCGGTTTTGTAAGAAACCGATACAGGCGTCGAGGGGCAGGCCGGTTCCGGAATGCTTTCGTGGGTATAGGAGCAGGCGGCTAGCAGCGCCAGGCCCGACAGAATGACCCCTAGCCCTACAGGCCTTGGGAGTAGCGTAAGTACTTTCACAGAGTGTAGCGGGTTAATAGCAAGCAGAAAAATTTAGACGGAAAGGGTAGCCCGAATGGCTAGTAAATCAATAATTTGGGCGGGGAGTAACGGCGATGGTTGTAGTCTGGCGGCGGGCAGCTGGCTTGTCAGGGGGGCTGGCTTTAACCCGATGAGAACCAACTGCTGTTTTTGGTGCAGGGCCAACCTACGTTCGCAGTCAAAGCTAGGATTGAGCAAGTGGGAAAATTAGTGATTTTCGTTGATTGGACCTCTTCTCCATCCGAACGGCTCACTGGCCTATATGGCCGAGCTATAGACCCGCTGGCTTGGCTGCCATAAGGGAGGAGCAATCGGTAGAACGCAACAAAAAAAGCCCGGCCGCTAGGCCGGGCTTTTTCAAAACCGATGAGTAGGAGATGGCTAAGCCGTGGTAGTGGTGCGCAGCTTGGGCGCATCGCCAGCCGGGCCGGTTATGTTTTCGCCAGCCGCCAAGCGCTCCCGCTCTTCCTTCTTACCGTAGGTATCGAGGATGATGGGCGTGGCAATAAACAGCGACGAATAGGTGCCGAAGATGATGCCGATAATCATGGCAAACGAGAACGAGCGCAGCGTTTCGCCGCCGAAGATGTAGAGCACGAGCACCACCAGGAATACCGTGGTGAACGTAATCATGGTGCGCGAGAACGTCGAGTTCAAAGCCGGGTTCACAACCTGGGCAAAGGTCAGCTTGGGGTTTTCGCGCAGGTATTCGCGGATGCGGTCGAAGATTACCACCGTGTCGTTCATCGAGAAGCCGATGATGGAAAGCACGGCCGCCACGAAAATCTGGTCCATCTCATAGTTGGCCCCGAAGGCGCGGGCGATGGGGTAGGAGGCGATAACGAGCAGCGCATCGTGGAAGAGTGCGATAACGGCGGCCATCGAGTACTGCCACTTTTCGAAGCGGAACAGCACGTAGACGAAGATGCCGAGCAGCGTGAGGGCTAGCGACAGGAACGAAGTACGCTTAATGTCGTCGGCAATGGTGGCGCCCACTTTCGAGGTCGATTTAATAACCGGCGCGTCGGTCGCGTATTTCGACAGGCCCTGGTTGAGGGCGGTTAGCACTTGCTTATCAGCGGTTTCGCTTTCGTCCTGGGCCAGGTAGCCGGTGGTGATGCGCAGGCGGTCGGGCGAGCCGTACTGCTTTACTTCCAGGCCCGTGTTGTGGAAGGCTGGCTCCAGCGCAGTGCGCACGTCGCTAGCCACCATGGGCTTGTTGAAATCGACCACGTAGGCGCGGCCACCCTCGAAATCGACGCCCAGATTGGGGCCGCCCTGCAGGTACATCAGCACGAAGCCTACCACGATAACGACGGTCGAGAAGGCGTAGGCGACTTTGCGCTTGCCCACGATGTCGAAGTTCACGTTCTTAAACAGATTGCGCGAGAGGAAGGTCGAGAACGTGATGCGGCTCGTGTCCTTGCCCTTAATCAGCCACTCAATGATGAGGCGCGACACGTACACGGCCGACAGGAACGAGGTGAGTACCCCGATGCCCAGCGTCACGGCGAAGCTCTGCACCGGGCCCGTACCGAAGAAGCCCAGGATAATGGCGATGAGCATGGTGGTCACGTTCGAGTCGAAGATGGCCGAGAAGGCACGGTTGTAGCCGGCGTTCACGGCATCGTGCAGCGTGTGGCCGTGGTCGAGCTCTTCGCGGATACGCTCGAAAATCAGCACGTTCGCATCTACCGACGAGGCAATTACCAGAATCAGGCCCGCAATGCCGGGCAGCGTGAGCGCGGTGCTGAACTGCGCGAGCACGCCCAGAATCAGGAACATGTTGAAGAGCAGGGCGGCGTCGGCCACTAGGCCGGCGCGGCCGTAGTACACGGCCATGAAGGCCATGATAATCAGCAGGCCGGCCAGCGACGAGTACAGGCCCTGGTTGATGGCTTCCTTGCCGAGCGAGGGGCCTACTACGGCTTCTTCCACGATGCGGGTGGGAGCGGGAAGCTTACCAGCTTTCAATACCTGGGCCAGGTCCTGGGCTTCGTCGATGGTGAAGTTGCCCGAGATGCTGGTGTTGCCACCCGAGATTTCGCTCTGCACTACGGGGTCCGAATACACCACATCGTCGAGGACTACCGCCACTTGCTTGCCGATGTTGGCACCAGTCATTTTCTGCCACTTACGGGCGCCGGTGGGGTTCATGCTCATGCTCACCTCGGGGCGGCCGGTCTGGTCGTAGTCCTGGCGGGCATCGCTCACTACCTCGCCGCCGATGGGCGCAGCCACGGCACCGGTGCGGTCTTTCTTCACGGCCACGAGGCGCAGAAACTGCTGGCCGTTGGCCTCAATCGGCTTGTTGAGGTAGAGCAGCGCCATGTTGGCGGGCAGCACGGTGCGGGCCTCCTCCGAATGGAGCACGCGGTTCATCTGGGCAGTGTCGCGCAGGTTTACCCCTAGCGCGCCGGGCATGGTGAGCAGGCGAGCCAGCACGCCGCCCTTCTGGGTGGCCGTCGAGTCGGTTTTGGCTTTAGCAGTCGGGGTCTTCTTGGCCAGCTGGGCGGCTAGCGAAGTGGTATCGCCTTTGGCAGCACCGGTTTTGGCCGAGTCCGTTTTGGCGGCGGCTACGGCCGGGGTGGCAGCGGCTTTCTCCTTGGCGCTCAAGATTTGGTCGAGCTGGCCGAGGTAGGGTACTACCTCATTCTGCGGCCATACTTCGTAGAATTCCAGCTTAGCCTGGCCTTGCAGCAGCTTACGCACGCGGTCGGGGTTGTCCACCCCGGGCAGCTCTACCTGAATGCGGCCGGTGCCTTTCACGCGCTGAATGTTAGGCTGGTTTACGCCAAACTTATCCACGCGCTTGCGCAGGATGTCAAATGAGCGGCCAATGGCATCTTCCTCTTCCTTGTTGATGGCCGACAGCACGCGGCTATCGGTGCTGTTGAGGCTGATGTTGCGGTCTTTGTTAACCGAGTTGGCAAAAATGCGGGCTAGCGGCACGCCGGGCGCCGTTTCCTGGTAAGCCTGGTAAAACAGCGTAGTGAAGGGCGTGCCCGAGTTAGTTTTCTGGCGCTCCTGGGCCAGCTCAATGGCTTTGTTGAAAGCTGGGTCTTTCGAGTTGCCCGCCATGGCCCGCACGATTTCCACCGGCGATACTTCCAGCGTCACGTGCATGCCGCCTTTCAGGTCGAGGCCCAGGCCCAGCTCGTAGCCGCGCACCTCGCGGTAGGTGAAGGGGCCGAACACGGGCGCCCGCCATACTGAGTCGAGGTAGTGCTGGCGCTGCGCTTCGTTGAGCTGGCCGTTGTGCGTGGCGTAGGCCACGGCCTTCTGCTGCACATTGCGCGACACCAGACTGAAAAACAAGAAGCCCGCGCACAGCACCGACACAATGGCCGTGAGCGCGATAATTAATCCTTTATAACGCATTGGGTAGAACTAGGAATGTAAAATCAAGCATGAAGAATGGACGAGGCGAAATGGAAACAACTAGCGCTGAGCTGTCTCAGCGACAGCTCGGCATCCTTCATTCCCAATCCTTCATTAAAAAGCTAGGGGGCCTGCGGCGACAACGCCGCACCCAGCAGCCGCTGGCGGCACAGCTGAGCCACAAACATGGCCGGCGCGCCTACCGAAGCCAGCGCCACGGCGCGGCGCGCCAGGCGTGGCAGCCAAGCTACCGGCAGTGTACCGGGCAGCCACCCCAGCGCAAACGCCGGGGCCACGTAGCTACCCAGCGGCGAGGCCGCTTCCAACAATACTTTTTGCTTTACCACCGTGGCGCGGGGGGCGGCGCTCACCTGGGTGGTGGCGGGGCGCAACAGGCTCACCGTCCGGCCGTTCAGGCCCAGCAATAGCAGCACTGGCAGGGCCACCAAGGCCACTCTGAGCAACTGCTTAAACTGGGAAAGGGAATAGCGCATATCTTGGACAGGGCTACAAATATAACCCCAAGAGCGAGTTAGCGCCAAGGAGGGCCTAGCGGCTACCACTCCCGCAACTCATCAAACGAGTACTGCGCATCGCTCCAAAACGCATCGAGGGCGATGAGGCGAGGCTTGAAAAACGAAATCAGCGCCGGCCAGTCGTCGCGGTTAAAGAGGTTGACGGGGGCTAGCTCCTTGTAAATGCGGCTCAGCAGCTGGCCGTGCTCATTCACCGCTTCGGCCTCCCAGGTCCATTCCTCGCCCAGTGTTTCGTGCAGCAGCGTTTGAAGGGCCTCGAATTGCTCAAAAAACAGTTCGCGCACGCCGGCATCGGGCTGCGTCAGCTCGATGGCAATGCTGGCGCGGCGGGTATCGGCGTGCAGCTTAAACTGAACGCATTTTACGCCTGTTTTATAGTTTATCCAGCTGATTTCCAGCCCTTCGGCCGACAGCACCGGGGCCATATATTGCCCAAAGGTGGTCCAGAAGGCTTGGCGCAGCTGGGAGGCTTCGGCTTTGCTATACACAAGCAGCTAGGGTTAAGCGTGGCCCAATAAGCTAAGCGTTCTCGGCTACTTTGCCGCGCAGGTAGCCGACGAGCACAGCCAGCCCGTTTTCAAAGTGCCGGTTATTCGGGATAATGATATCCGCGTCAGCCTTAAAGGGTTGGATATATTTTTCGTAGGTTGGCGCCACGTGGTTGGTGTAGCGATAGAGCACGTCTTGCAGGTCGTAGCCGCGCTCGTCACGGTCGCGCACAATGCGGCGGTGCAGCTTCACATGCTCCTGGGCGTCGATGTACACCTTGAGGTCGAGCAGCTTGGCGATTTCCTCAAAGTAGAACACGAAAATGCCCTCTACCACCACGATGGGCGCGGGCCGAAACACCAGCTCGGCGGGCACCACATTGGGGTTGTTGAAGGTGTATTCTTTACGGCGCACTTCGTGGCCTTCGCGGAGCTGGCGCACGTCGGCGGCGTAGGCAGCCGAGTCGATGCTGGAAGGCAGGTCAAAGTTTTCAACGCCCTGCTCGTCGCGGTGCTGCTGGTCGCGGGGGTGATAATAATTATCCTGCGAAATCAGACAGATGTCGCGTTCGGGGAAAGCGGCCAGCAGGCGGCGCAAAAACGTAGTTTTGCCCGATGCGCTGCCGCCCGTGATACCAACGAGGTAGGGGTGCTGCATAACGGAGGGCAAAGGTACGCTTGGTGTAGGGCTCATGAGTAGAGACTACGGAGAATACGGCTCAAGGAGCCCGAGCGGCCGAGTCGTTACCCGTTCAAAAAATCGACTAGCCCCGCCACTGCCCGCGCCCGGTGGCTGAGCAGGTTCTTTTCGATGAGCGTCATTTCGGCGAAGGTGCGGCCGTCGCCTTCTGTAGGCACAAACACCGGGTCGTAGCCAAAGCCCCGGCTGCCAATGGGTGCCGCCGCAATAAGGCCCTGCACCTCGCCGCTGAACTCGTGCGCCTCGCTAGCCCCCAGCACCAACGCGATAACGGTACGGAAGCGCGCCCGGCGGTTGGGCTGGGTGCCGAGCTCGCGCAGCAGCTTAGCCACGTTAGCACTAGCCTCGCGCTCGGGGCCGGCGTAGCGCGCCGAGTACACGCCGGGCTCGCCGCCCAGCGCGTCTACCTCAAGCCCGGTATCGTCGGCAAAGCAGGCCACGCCGTAGTGGTCCCACACGTACTGCGCTTTCTGGCGGGCATTGCCTTCCAGGGTGGGCTGGGTTTCGGCCAGCTCCTCGTGGCAGCCGATATCGGCCAGGCTCACCAACTGCACGCTAGCCGGCAGCAGCGGCCTGATTTCGTCGAGCTTGTGGGCATTGTTGGAAGCGAAACACAGGCGCATAAGTAGAAAAGGGGAAAGGCGGGGGCTAGCCCGGGTTGTCGTTGAATAAGGTAATCGCGGAGCCCGCTGGCGGCGCTAATTTTTGCCAAAATAACGGCCAAGTTGTCCTTGCTAAGTGTATTATTGATTGTGGGTTGACTTTGTCATGGCTATTTCGTACTTTTGCAGTCCCTTCCGCAAAACCGGCAGGGTTGAATAGGTAAATAGGCCCTCCCGATATGAAAAAGGACACGCACCCCGAGTACCGCCAGGTAGTTTTCCAAGACACCTCGTCGGACTTCAAATTTTTGACCCGCTCTACCATGACGTCGGCTGAGACCACGCAGTGGGAAGACGGTAACACCTACCCGGTGATTAAAATCGAAGTAAGCTCTGCTTCGCACCCCTTCTACACGGGCAAAAACATGTTCATCGACACGGCCGGCCGCGTGGAGAAATTCCGCAGCCGCTACGCCAAGAAAGAGCAGAGCAGCACCAACAAGTAAGCTTATTCGCCAAGCCGCTAGCCCTGAACCAACTAGCGGCCGGCTATATAAAGAACTCCTCCTGGCACCCGCTGGGGGGAGTTTTTTTGTCAGGTGCCGCTAGCCCGGCCACCGTAAATTTGCTAGTCCCTCTATCCGCCAGTGCCAGTAGTAGGCGCTGATTATCTGCTAATTCGCATGCACTTATTGCTATTCGACGACCCGGCTATCCGGCCCCACCTGCTGCCGCTGACGTTTACGCGGCCGGTGGCGGCGCTGCGCTGCGGCATCCTCACCATTGCCGAGAAGTGGGAGCGCCGGCTAGCCCCCTCCTCGGTGGGCTACCTCACGCAGCCGTATTTGCAGGCGAAGTTTCCGGCCGGCGACGTAGCCGGCCCGGCCTTGGTAGTAAACGGTGCTGCCTGCCCCGATGACCTACTGGCGCGCCAGGTGCAAGCCCTGCGGCCCGGCCAGGGCCTCTACTGCGGCGAAACGCTGGTAGCCGCGCACCTTGCCGACGCCACCAGAGTAGCCGAGCTCATTCAGGATGGCCTGGAAGTGGTTCAGGTTCAAGAGGAAATGTCGCTCATTGAGCGGCCCTGGCACCTGTTTCTGCGCAATGGCGCCGAGATTCGCCGCGACTTTGCGCTGCTTACGACTGGGCGCACCTCACAGCCGCTCGGCGACGTGCATACGATGGTATATGCCCCCGAAAACATCTTTATCGAAGAAGGGGTAAAAATCCGCGCGGCCATTCTCAATGCTGAGGCCGGCCCCATTTACTTGGGCAAAAACGCGGAGGTGCAGGAAGGCGCCATCCTGAAAGGCCCGCTAGCCCTGTGCGAAGGCGCGGTGGCTAACGCGGGCGTAAGGCTGCGCGGCGATAACACCATCGGCCCTTACTGCAAGGTGGGCGGCGAAATCGGCAACAGCATCCTAATGGGCTACAGCAACAAAGGCCACGATGGCTACCTCGGCAACTCGGTCATTGGCGAGTGGTGCAACCTCGGCGCCGATACCAATACCAGCAACCTCAAAAACAACTACGCCCCGGTGAAGGTGTGGAGCCACGCCGCCAAGCGCTTCGTCGATACCGGCCAAACCTTCTGCGGCCTGCTCATGGGCGACCATGCCAAGGCCGGCATCAACACCATGTTTAACACCGGTACGGTGGTGGGCGTGGGGGCTAACGTGTTCGGCGCCGGCTTCCCGCGTCAATTTGTGCCGAGCTTTAGCTGGGGAGGGTCGGCTGGCTTTGAGACGTTCAAGTTGGCCAAGTTTGCCGAAGTGGCCGAGC
The DNA here is from genome assembly GCF_017571525.1 of Hymenobacter sp. BT559. Classification (GTDB taxonomy): domain Bacteria; phylum Bacteroidota; class Bacteroidia; order Cytophagales; family Hymenobacteraceae; genus Hymenobacter; species Hymenobacter ginsengisoli. Next base: position 183,267 of record NZ_JAGETY010000005.1, read on the forward strand.
GCGTGATGGGCCGGCGCGGGCTAGCCTATGATGCGGTAGAGCAAGGCGTAATTGCGGAGGTTTTCAAGCAGACGGAGGAGGATAGAAACTGGGAGAGAACCAAGTAAATGCGTTTCGCTGATATCCCCAATCAAGCTGCCCTTAAGGAAGTGCTGCGCCAGTCGGTGCAGCGCGGGCACGTGGCGCACGCCCAGCTGTTTCGCGGGGCCGAGGGCTCGGCGGCGCTGCCGCTAGCCCTCGCCTACGCCCAATACCTTAACTGTGAAGACCGTGCCGACGATGCGGCCGATAGTTGCGGTCACTGCCCGGCGTGCCTGAAAATCAGCAAGCTGGCGCATCCCGACCTCAACTTTATTCTGCCTACTACCACTACCAAGGTGGTACCCAAGGATGCGACCAGCGGCAAGTTTATGGCCGAGTGGCGCACCTTTTTGGCCGAAAGTCCTTACCAAGGCTTCAACGACTGGATGCAGCATATTGGGGCCGAAAACAAGCAGGGCAGCATCTCGAAAGAAGAAGCCGGGCAGCTGCTCAAGCTCGTCAGCCTCAAGGCGTTTGAGGCGCGGCTTAAGCTCGTAATAATCTGGCTGCCCGAGCTCATGCACCCCGCGGCGGCTAATGCTGTGCTCAAGCTCTTGGAAGAGCCGCCGCCCGCTACGGTGTTTCTGCTCGTCAGCAATGAGCCCGAGCGACTACTGCCCACCATCCTCAGCCGGGTGCAGCCGGTCGTGGTGCGGCCGTTTTCGGAAGATGACATTACAGCGTATTTAACAGCGCATCACCACCTGCCCGATGCCAAGGCCCGCCAGGTAGCGCAGCTTGCCGAGGGTAACCTGGGCGCGGCTATCGCCAGCCGCGAGCAGAGCGCCGACCACGACTACGCCGAGTTCTTTATTAAGTGGATGCGCAAGTGCTTTACGTTGAAAATGACTGAGGTATTGGCCCTAGCTGACGAGTTTCAGAAGATGGGCCGTGAAAATCAGAAGGAGCAGCTGAGCTTTTCGCTAGGCCTGCTGCGCAAGGTGCTGCTCTTTGGCATCGACCCGCAGATGGTGCCGCACCTGCCCAGCGGTGAGCAGCAGTTCGTGCAGGGTTTCAGCAAGTTCGTAACGGCCCACAACGCCGACCAGCTTACCGAGGAGCTGAATACGGCCCACTACCACATCGAGCGCAACGCCAACCCGCGGATGGTGTTCGTAGATGCTTCGCTGCGCATGGGACAGCAGCTGCGCCGCGCCTGATTGTAGCGCGAAGCAGAAGCTTCGCGCTACTTCTACCTTTGCCCGATGCGCCACCGTCTATACTCTTTTTTGCTTGCTGCCAGCCTCGGGCTGAACCAGCCGGCGCGGGCACAGGTGGGCATGCCGTCGCCCGACCCTGGTACCAATACGGGTATCAACCAGGGCCGTTTTATTGGCGTAGTGGTGGGTACGGCGGCTGTTTATGCGCTGACTTCCTACTTCTTAGGTAAAGCCTGGTATACCAAGCGGGTGCCCTTTCACTCGTTCAACGACAACGGTGAGTGGCTGCAGATGGACAAAGTGGGTCATGCCACCACGGCCTATGCCATTAGTCGGGGCGAGTATGAGCTGTTTCGCTGGAGTGGGGTCAACGAGCGGGCCTCGGTACTCACCGGCGGGCTCATTGCGCTACTCTACCAGACTACTATTGAGCTATTCGATGGCCGCTCCGAGGGTTGGGGCTTTTCGAAAGGCGATATGGTGGCCAACCTCACCGGCATTGGGCTGTTTATGGGCCAGCAATACGGCTGGGGCGAGCAGAAAATGGGGTTGCGCTATGGGTGGCGCCAGAGCATCTATCCACCGTACCGCCCCAATCTGCTGGGTAAAACGGCTGGTAATCAGATGCTGAAGGACTATAACGGCCAGCAGTACTGGCTATCGCTAAACCTGGCCTCGGTGCTGCCGGTGGGGCCGTCGTTTCCGCGCTGGCTAGCCCTCGACCTGGGCTACAGCGGCAGCGGCATGACCGGCGGCCACGCCAATCCACCTTACTTCGACGCCGATGGCAAGGAGGTGCAATTCACCCGCTACCGCCAATTTTACTTGTCGCCCGATATCACGCTAGCCCGCCTGCCGGGCCTCAACGGCTCGGGTGCCCAACCGCTGGTAAGCGCCGGGCAATTTTTCAGGATACCGGCACCCTCCCTCGAATACAATCGTTTGAATGGCTTGCGCCTGCACCCGCTGCTATTGCCCAAAGACTAAGCGCTACGCTGCTAAATAATTATGTCTGAATCTGTTATTCGCCTTGCTACCCGCGCTTCGCGCCTCGCCCTGTGGCAAACCGAGCACGTAGCCAGCCTGCTCAACCAAGCCGGCCTGGCCACCGAAATAGTGCCCATGCAAACCGTCGGCGACCAGGTGCTCGACCGCTCGCTGGCCAAAATCGGGGCCAAGGGCGTCTTCACCGAAGAGCTGGAAGAAAGCCTGCGCCGCGGCGATACACACCTGGCTGTGCACTCGGCCAAGGACGTGCAAAGCACCATTCCGCCCGACCTGGAACTGCTGGCTTTCCTGGAGCGCGAGCAAGTCAACGACGTGGTTATCAGTTTTCAGGAAGACTTCGATATTAGCCGGACCGGCATTGTGCTGGGCACCAGCAGCACCCGGCGCAAGGCCCTGCTGCGCCGGTTTTACCCCCTAGCCAGCACTGCCGAAGCGCGCGGCAACCTGCAAACCCGCGTGCGTAAGCTCGAAGAAGGGCAGTACGATGCGCTGGTGCTGGCTTATGCCGGTGTGCATCGCATGGGCTACGACCACCTCATCCGGCACGTGCTGCCCACCGACCGCTTTGTACCACCCGTGGGCCAGGGCAGTATCGCCGTGGAGAGCTCCCGGTTTCTGGATAACGACCTGAAAGTGAAAATAAAGCAAGCCCTCGACCATGCCGATACGCACCGCTGCCTGCTGGCCGAGCGGGCCTTTTTGCGCACCATGGAAGGCGGGTGCAGCATCCCGTCGTTTGCGCTGGCGACTCTCACCCAAGCCGGCGACATTCGTTTGCACGGCGGCCTCATCAGCCTCAGCGGCGAAGAATACATAGACATTACCCAAACCGCGCCCGCCGCGCAGGCGGAGGGGCTGGGTATGGCCGTGGCCGAATACGTACTAGGGCATGGTGGTACGGCCATCCTGGCCAGCATCCGCGAGCACCGGGGCGAGCAGTAGCCGCCCCAAGGCAGGCCGCATTACTTTTGTGCTACCCAATCAGCTTCCTTTGCTGCTTATGAAGTGGAACAGTTGCCTACGTTGCGCCATGGCGCTGGTGCTAGGCCTGCTGCTTGGCTGGCCGGCGCTAGCCGCCAAAAACCCAAAGCATAGCAAGAAGGATGAGGTAGTAACCATTAGCACCAGTCTGGGTGATATTCGCCTTATCTTATTTAGCGACACACCCTTGCACCGGGCCAACTTTCTAAAAAAGGCGGCTAGTGGCTACTATAACGGCACTACTTTTCACCGGGTAATCCCGAATTTTATGGTGCAGGGCGGCGACCCTAATTCCAAAGATGCGGACCCCAATAACGACGGCCAGGGGCCCGCTGGCGACCCCACCATCCCGGCCGAGCTAGCGGCCGGGCACCGGCACGACTACGGGGCCGTCGCCGCTGCCCGCCAGGCCGATTTTATGAATCCGCAGCGGGCTAGCAATAGCAGCCAGTTTTATATCGTGGAGAATCATCAGGGCACGCACTTCTTGGATGGACAGTACACAGTGTTTGGGCAAGTAATTCAAGGGCAAGACATTCTGGATAAGATAGCCGCCCTGCCCCGCGATGGCCGCGACCGCCCCACTACGGACTTTCGGATGACCATGCGGGTTGAAAAGCTAAAGAAGAAGAAAATCAGCGAATTGTATGGATATAAATATTAGCCGCGCGTGAAAATTCTGCTCACTGGCTCCAATGGCTTGCTAGGCCAGAAACTGGTGGCCCTCCTGCATCAAGCCCCCGGCATAGAGCTAATAGCCACGGCGCGGGGCATTAACCGACTAGCCGCCAGCTACCCCGACCTCCACTTTGTGCCGCTCGATGTAACGGAGGCCGCTCAGGTGCAGCAAGTGCTGGCCCAGCAGCGGCCCACCCACGTCATCCACACAGCCGCTATGACGCAGGTAGACGAGTGCGAGCTGAACCAAGCCGCTTGCTGGGCCCAAAACGTGACGGCGGTAGAATACCTGGCGGCCGCCTGCGCTCAACTCGATATCCACCTCACGCACCTGAGCACCGATTTTATTTTTAACGGCGCCGAGGCGATGCTCAATGAGGAGGCTACACCCGACCCCATCAGCCACTACGGGGCTAGCAAGCTGGCGGCCGAGCAGGTGGTGCAGCGCACGCCCGGCCTGCGCTGGGCCATTGCGCGCACCGTGCTGGTATATGGCACTACCCTGGTTGCCGGCCGCAGCAACCTGGTGCTGTGGGTATACAATGCGCTGCGCAATAGTCAAAAAATCAAGGTGGTAAACGACCAGTGGCGCACCCCGACCCTGGCCGAAGACCTAGCCCAGGGTTGCTGGCTGCTGGCGCGGCAGTCGGCCCAGGGTATTTTTCACCTCAGCGGCCGCGAGCTGCTTACCCCTTACCAAATGGCTGGTCAGGTAGCCACTGTATTTGGGCTCGATATTGCGTTGCTGGAGCAGGTTGACGCTCAAACGTTTAGCCAGCCAGCGCGGCGGCCGCTGCGCACCGGTTTCTCCATTGCTAAGGCCGAGCGTGAGCTAGGCTATCGGCCAAACTCTTTTGCAGAGGGGCTCGCCCTAGTGCAGCGCCAATTGGATGGTATTTGAGGAGGGAAAGGTTAGTAAACAAAAAGGCCCGCTGGCAATGCCAGCGGGCTTTTTTTGCTATAAGCCTTCCGCTTCTAAAATACATGAGACACAATAAGTGGACGTCAATAAATGGACCTTAAGTAAAAGATTAAGTAGGAGTTGTATCAAATACTACGCGTTATCTGAAAGAGTGTTTACGATGACAATTTCAATTGCCAATTGCTAAGTCAATGGTTATGTTAAAGTTGCTCGGGCCACGCGCCGATAAGCAATCCCCCAACTAGTAGTGCAGTGTGCTGGCGCAACGCAACCTCACCTAAGGCCCGCGGCACTAGGCGGCCATCAAGCGTAGTGAAGTCCCGCTCGGCCGACGCAGCGGGTATGTCGGGCGCTGGGGAGCCAGGGTAGGCAAGGCCTCGCCTAGCTGAAATAGTGCTTTTCATGGTAGGTCGCAGAATAACAGGTAGTGGAATAGTGGACAGGGCGTAATCCTTTTAACGTAATCCTTATACAAGATTAAGACCTTACTATAGCCAGCAAAAGGACACTTTGCCTATTTCTGTGACATTGATATTTTTCAATTAAGGCAGCTATAAAGCATAATTTTCTGCTTAAAAAATACAATTAATAGCGAATAAAATATTTTTTAAAGAGAAAAATTACTGTTAATCAAGCGTTTATTGGTAGAGCAAAAAATGTAGGATTCAATTTGTCTTCAGATTTTGTGACAAAAATGGCGTTTTTACGGTCCGAAAAACTAGTTGTTAACCTCTAGCTGGCGGGCTTTAGCCACTGCTTGTAGCGCAAGCAGGGTGGCGAGAAGTGCTACTCCGGGCCCAGCAGCTACCCACCAGGTAGTAGGGTCTTGGCGCATACTAGCCAGTATGCTGCCCCAGCTCACAATATCTGGGCCCTGCCCAATGCCTAGAAAGGCTAGGGCACTTTCGAGGGCAATCAGGCTGGCTAGGCTGAGTGGGGCGAAGGCCAGCAGGGGGCGGCAGGCGTGAGGCAATGCATGACGCCACCAGATGCGCCCAGCATGCAGCCCACTGGCGCGCGCAGCTTCAACGAAAGGCTGTACACGCACCCGTAGCATTTGCCCCCGTACAAGGCGCGCAGCGTCGGGCCACGCTAAAAGGATAAGCACCCCAAGAAATTGAGCCTGTGTAGGCGTGGGGCCAGCTACCAGAACCAGTAGCAGAATAAGACGCGGCACTGCCCCTAGCAAGGTAACTATGCCTAGCACCAAGCTGTCGAGCGGCAGCGCAAAGCTGAGCCAGCGCGCCGCCAGGCGGTACAACCGCCAGGATACCAATGATAAAATTATAGCAATGCCAAGCAACCAGTAGGGCATAGACGAGAGCGGTAGCTCCAGGCCCCACCACAAGGCCGCTAGCGCCGCGGCGGCGACCGCTACTGGTAGCCGCAGCCCCCGATTTCCCCAAAAGCCAGCCGCCGCCCCAGCCAGGGCTCCAGCTACGGTAGCCAGCACCACGGCCGGCAGACTGAGTACCAGCAGCCGCCGGGCCCCCGCCAGTAGGCCGGCCAGTACGTCGCGCCCTAGCGAGTCGGTGCCCAAGTAATGGGCTGAGGGGGCACTCCACTCGGGCGGCGTAGCAATGTGCTGCAAATCGGCGTTGGCGGCCGCGTAGGGGAGGGGAAGTAGTGGCGCCAACAGCCCGGCGCCAGCCAGCAGCGCGAGCCAGGCCAGCGCCAACCAGTACCCAAACTGCGGACGCGATGAGAATAGCGCAACTTTCATGCAGCGGGGCGAAGCCGGGGGTCAAGCAGAAAATAAAGCACGTCGGCCAGTACTAGCCCCAGCAGGCGGGCGCCAGCTGTAAGCAGCACCCCGCCCACCACGAGGGGATAGTCGTGGGCCGCGGCAGCTTCGGCTAGCAGGCGGCCATTGCCGGGCAGGGCAAAAAGCACTTCTACCACCACCACGCCAGCGGCTAGGGTAGGCAGCAGGTCAGCAAGCGTAGTGAGCAACGGCAGCACCGCGTTGGGTAGGGCGTGGCGCCTTAGTATTTGCATCGCTGTCAGGCCTTTGGCACGGGCGGTAGTGGCATAGCCCGCGCGGGTTTCGTAGCGCAGTAAGGCCACAAGCGGCAGCGTTAGCTCGGGCAGCACCGCCAATACCAGACTAAGCAAGGGCAGCGCCGCCCGCGCCGCCCAATAGCCGGCTAGCTGCCAACGCGTGGCATCGGCCGGGCCCTGGCCGGCGGCTGGCAAAATATTAATAAAATCAGGGTTGGCTAACAGGAGCAACAGCCCCAGAGCTAGTAAAAACAACGGCATCACCTGCAAGGCGCTCAGCAGCGTAAAGACTACCTGCCGCAGCAAGCCGCCCGGTTCCTGGGCCAGATATAAGGCCAGCGCCAGCGCCAGCCCTACTGCCAGCCCTGCTGCGGCACCCGCCAGGGGTAGGCTATACACCAGTGCTTGGCGCAGGAGCGCTAGCACAGGCTGGCCATCGCGGTAAGAGTGGCCCCAATCGCCGTGCAGCAAGGCGACTACCCAAGCGTGGTACTGGTTGGCTGTGCCGTGCCACTGCCAGCGCCCGGGCGGCCCTGGCGAGCGCGTAACGTAAAAAAGAGGCAGCTCGAGCCCCAGGCGGCGGCGTAGCGCTAGTCGGTTTTGCGCCTGGTTGGCCGCCGATAGCACGCCCGCCGCCGGGCGGCTCAGGTCGCCTGCCTCAGCTAGGGCCTGTTGCTCGGGGCTACCCGGCAGCAGGCGGCTGGCAATAAATACCAAGGAGGCAATAAGCCAGGCTGCCGCCGCCGCGCGCCCAAGCCGAGCTATCAGCCAGCGTAGCATACCTAAGGGTGGCTAGCTGGTGGTACTGCGGCGGGCCAGGCAAGCGCCGTCATGGCGTAGCCGGGCTTCAGGCCAGAGGGCACTATATGCTGAAGCTGGCGGGTGGCCGCGAGGCGATAGGGAAGAAAAAAGAGTGGCAGCACCGGCATTTCTTCCTGGATAATGGCTTGAAAGCGCCGCAGCAGCTGCCGCTTACGAGCCAAGTTGCCTTCTGTTGAAATAGCCACCAGCAAGCGGTCGGTATCGGGACGCCCAAAACCTGTGAAATTACCCGACCCGATTGCCTCCGAGTGGAGAATAGTGGCAAAGTTGAGCCCAAACGGACTGCCTTTTATAAGCCTGATGTAAAGGTCAAAATCACCAGCCTGCAAAGCGGCGGTAGTAACCGACCCTTCGGCCGGAAGCAAAGTAACTGGAATACCCAGCTGCGCCGCTGCCGATTTAAACTGCAGCCCCGTCGTTGCAAATGTGGCTTCTTCGGCGCGGTAGCGCAGTACTACCGCTAGCGGAGTAGCCAGGCCTGGTTGGCGCCAGTGGCCATCGGCCCCGCGCTGCCAGCCGGCCTGTTGCAGCAGCGCTAGCGCCTCAGCCGGCGCATACGCCGGCAGCGGTAGGCTATCATTATAGAAAGAGCTGCTGGGAGGTAGCAGGCCTACCGTGCGCGTGCCCTGGCCTAGCTGCGTGGCCGCAAGTAGCCGAACCGGGTCAAACAGCCGGCTGAGAGCCTGGCGGGTACGTCGGTCACGGAGGGCAGCCCGCCGCGTATTAAAGCCTACCGTGAGAATATCGTACGACGAATGGGTATAAAATACCAGCTCTTGCCGGGCAGCCTGCGACGCTTGCAATTGCTGAAAAATGCGCGCTGGTACCTGCGGATAGACATCGATATCGTGCCGCCGCAGGGCTAGCGCGGCTGCCGCATCATCGGGCAAAACGGAGAACACCAGTTCTTGCGGGCGAGCTTGCAGCACAATAGGCGCGGCTGGCAGTTTATCGGCCCACCAATGGGCCTTGCGCTGAAAATGCAGCTCCTGATTGGTTTGCCAGCTAGCTAGGCGGTAGGGACCACAGCCCGGCAGGTTGTGGGGCTGACGCGCCAGATTGGCTTGCTGATAGCGCCGCACTACGGCCGCCACTGCCGGAGCAGGAGAGCGGCTAAGGGGCCAGTCCTGCAAGGTGGCCAGTAATAGACTGCGTAAGGTGTGTGCTGGGTCGAGGGCAGCCTCGGGCAGCACCGGAAAATCGCCCGAAATACTTGCCGTTTCGGCACTACGGCTCCGGCACACCAAGGTAAAGCGACGCGGATTGGCTGGGTCAATGCGCACCTGGCGAATAAAACCGTATTGGGCCCGGCTGTTTTCATTAGGCAGCCCCGGGCAGTGCATCAACTTTAGCGTGAAGTCGACATCAGTAGCCAGCACTGGCTCGCCATTATCCCAGGTGGCGGCTTCGCGCAGCTGGTAGTCTAGCAGCGTGAGGGAGTCACCCTCGTAGCGCACCCCTGGAAAATCCTGGGCTAGCGCCGGTGCATACTTATTATGCTGGAAGTCAACTTGTAAAAGCGCCAGATGCAGTAAGTTGATAGCATCGATAGCACTAGGGTTGGACAAGGCCAGCGGGTCAAGCGTTTCAGGGTCGCGAGCCCAGCGGATATGAATAGGCGTTGAAGCCTGTTTGGCAGCAGGCGTCGAACAGGCGCTGACCAACAACGCGAACAAGCTGCCTAGCCAATAATACCTCATTTAGTGACGACAGCAAAGAATGTCGTCGGCAAGTTAGGCAAGGCCTACTTATCGCGCAGGCATTCTCTGTTATGAAGCAACAAGGTCGCCGTTGCCCCAGCCGGAGCCACCTACTACCGCAAGGTCACCATTGCCCCAGCCTGAACCACCGACTACAGCTAAGTCGCCATTACCCCAGCCGGAGCCACCAACTACAGCGAGGTCGCCATTACCCCAACCTGAGCCGCCGACTACGGCAAGGTCGCCGTTGCCCCAGCCTGAACCACCGACTACGGTAGTTGCTGGCTGATGCGTGTAGGTGAAAACTTGAAATAAAGCGAGAGCAAGAATATGGAACATGGTGAGGGAGAGTTGCTAAAATGAATTGTTGATGCAAATCTCCTCCCCATAACTACCTTTCAAAAGGAAAGAATTATCTTACTTGTGACAAGGATTAATTTTATATAAAACAGGATTAAGTAAATAAAAACCGCGTAAAATCGGCTTCGATAGACTAAACCGCCTCTATAGAGTATTCACTATTGAACTCTCAAAACAGCAGAATGTGACATTGTATCGTCGTAGATTGCGCACACTTATTCAAGATGCAAAGCTTGAATAAAAAGAATGTTTTAGCAAGGATAACCAGGCGTTTTTTGAACAGCTGGTTTTGGGGGCATTTTTAGCTAAAAAATGCTTTTAAACGCTTGTAAAGGGCCTTTTTTATGAATGAAATTACAAACTTGGCGCGAATTGTGACATTGCGTCGGACGCGTCAGCGCTCTTTATTAGACCTAGATACTATTCGGCCAGGCAAAGAAGAGCGTTTGCTGCAAGAGATAGTTGCTAAGCCGGAAAGCACCACTTTGCAATTGACTAAATACTTGTATGGGGCAAATACAGCGAGCAACCAAGCCGCAATGCGACAGCTGCGGGCACGCTTGCAAGATAAGCTATTAAACCACTTATTTTTCCTCGACCATTCTGACCCAAGGTTTATTGTATCGCGCCGGTACGAGGTAGAATGCCTCGACTTGGTGCACAAGGCCATAGTGCTGCACTTGGAAGGGGAGTATGTATTGAGCGAGCGCCTGTTGCGCCGGTGCATGCGCCTAGCTGCGCAGTGTGATTTTACGGCTTATGAAGAGCAGGCAGCTCATAAGCTGTTGTCCATCTATGCCGAGCAGCAGCAGCAAACTAAGTACGAGCAGCTAAACCATACTATTCTGAAGCTGCGCCAAATAATTGGGTACGAGCAGGAAGCGGAAATGCTGTTTTTTGAGGTCCAGATGGGAGCTGAGGAAACAGTAGCCAAGCGGCACAGAATTATTGCCAAGTTGCCGGCTTATTTGGCGCGGTTGGAGGAGCTATACCGATTGGCGCCCACATTTGGGATATACAATGCCTTGTACAGAGTGCGGTTGGTTGATGCGGGGCTAGCGGGCCGCTACCAGGATATTATTCGCGAAACGGCGCAGGCAGACTCAATGCTGGCCGCAGGGGTGATAAATGCTCGGCGTTTCGACCAGCGCCTCAATAATTTCATGAATATCTACGCGCACCTGCGCGGGCGGCAGCCTCAAGAAGGCCTGAAGCTAGCCGGAGAATTTGCTGAAACTATCCACCCTACGTCCAGCAACTGGTTTTATTTTTATGAGCACTACGTGTTGCTAGCGCTACATGCTGGCGAGTATGAGCAGGCACATCGACTGCTGCAAGTAGCCCATAAAAACCCGTCGTTTGGTAAGCTACGGCCTGCCGCGCTTGAGCGTTGGGAGCTGCTGGAAGCTTACACCGAGCTAATGTTGCCCCTGGAGCAGGTGTCGCTGAAACGCCGCAACCAACTGGCTGTCTTTGCGGCTCTTACGGTGCCCGAGTATAGCCGCGACAAGCGGGGTTATAACGTGGCCATCTTGGTGTTTCAGCTGGTGCACTACTTGCAGCAGCGGTTGCTGGAGCCGGTACTGGTGCGTCTTGAGCGCCTGCGCAAGTACCAGCAGCGCCACCTGCGCGAGGCGGCCACGCTGCGTAGCCGCACGTTTTTGCGGCTGCTGCTGCTGCTGCCCGAGGCCGACTTCGACCCTGCGCGGCTGGCCAAAAGGGGCCAGCCATTGCTGCGCACGCTTCAGCAGGCTGCCCTGACCGGGGATGCAGATGCGGAGGTAGAAATCATTCCTTACGAAGATTTGTGGCAGCTTGTAATGCGGGTGTTGAGGCAGGGCACGCCCGAGTAGCCTAGGGCTCCACTACCACCTCCTGGCTCACGCAGTTGCTGGCCGAGCAGGCCCCGGGGCCGTAGCCGCGCAGGCTCATGCGCACGGCAAAGCGGCCGGCCTTGCGGAAGCTGTGCTCGACATGCCGGCCCTGCTGGGTGTAGCCGTCGCGAAAGTCCCATACTACCACCACCGACTGGCACTCGGGCAGCACCGAGTCCAGGGCATCGAACACCACGGGCTGCCCTACGCGCGCCTTCAACGTAGGGCCCACGCTGAAGTTGAGCACCGGCTTGCGGGTTAGGTCCACGTCGAAGGTGCGCTCGGCGCGGCGCACCTCGCTGGTGGCTGGCACCGCCACATCGAGCGTCACAGTGTAGTGAGCGCGCACTTTGTAGCAGTGGGTAATGGTGAGGCCCGTGAGGGTGGTGCCGTCGCCCATGTTCCAGCGGTATTCGAGAGGGCCGGCACCGGGGTCTACCGAGCGGCTGGCATCAAAATCGACGCACAGCTCGGCGGGCTGCACCGGCCCGCAGTCGATAACCCCGCTAGGGTCGTTAGCCGCGGTTTGGGCGTGAGCCGCGGTGGGTAGAGCTAGCGCCACGGCCACAGCTAGGGCACTTGGCAGCCAAGCCGCAGGCAAGAGGGCAGGAAAAAAGCGCACCAGGTAAAGCAGGTTAGGGTGGTGATAGAGAAACGAGCGCCCCTGCGCGGCCTACAGCTTGTTAAGGCGCTGCAGCAGGCCGCGCAGGTAGGTCTGCCCAATCGGAATGTACTTGTCCTTTATCAGCAGAGAATTGTCTTCCAAAGCCTGCATGTAGTCTAAGTTGATAATAAAGGAGCGGTGCACCCGCACGAAGCGCTGCGGAGGAAATTTTTCTTCTATAGCCCGCATCGTGCTGTACACGATGAGCTTGCTACGGCTCGTGACGAGGTGCACATAGTCGCCTAAGGCTTCTACGTAAAGCACATCGGCAAAATCGACCCGCACGAGCTTGTTGTCGACCTTCACAAAGGTAAATTCCGTGTTACCGGTGGGTAGCTGGTCGGCTTCGGAGAGGGCCGCTCGCTGGCTGGTAATCGTTTCGAGCACTTTCTGGGCAGCTTGCAAAAAGCGCGGGTACGAAAGCGGCTTGAGCAGATAATCGGCCACCGCAAACTCAAAGGCCTGCACGGCATACGACTGGCTGCTGGTAATGAGCACCACTTGCGGCGGGTCGGGCAGGGTGCGCAGCAGGTCAAGGCCCGACATCAGAGGCATTTCGACGTCAAGAAACAGGACATCGAAGGCCTGAGTACGCAGCAATTCGGTCGCCTCGATGGCGCTGCTGCAAGCCGCCGACGCCTCCAAAAAGGGCGTGTTGCCGATGCACGTGCGCACTATCTGCACCGACATGGGGTCGTCATCGACCACTAGGCAGCGTAGAGGAGTAGTACTAGTACTAATTGGCTCAGTGGTAGAAAAGGGCATAGCGCAACGTTAAAATTCAACTTGTTAAGTGAAACAAAAGTAACGATTGCCAGGGAATAGCTTGAGTATCGCTCGGCGCTATAAGTTCTGCAAGCGCGCCGGCTTGGGCTGCCGTAATTTGCCATCAGGCGCGGGCCTGCAAGTGCGGGTAAAGCTGGCCTAGCTGCTGCTGCACGGTTTCGAGCAGCGGCTGGCAATAGGGGCAGTCGGGTAAGCGCGCGCTGCGCTCTAATTCATCGAGCTGGGCGTGCAGGCCCGGCACACCAAAATACGCCACTTGCCCTTTCAGCTTGTGAGCAGTGGCCGCCACGATGGCCAGGTCGTGCGGGTAAGCCGCCGCGAGCACTTGCTCCAGTGCCGGTGCCTCCTGCAAAAAGGTGTTCACAATCTGGCCGATAAACTGCTCATTGCCACCCGATAGCTCTTCGAGCTGCTGCCAGCTAGGGTGCAGCGTGGGCGGTGTGCTGGCCGGGGGGCGCGGGGCCGTGGGGGCGCTGCCCGCGGCGGCCCCGGTAGGCAGGCGGCCGGTGAAGTGGGCTAGCCGGGCGTAGAGTGCGGCCGGCTCGAAAGGCTTGGCCAGAATGTCGTTCATGCCGGCGGCCAGGGCCAGGCTGCGGTCTTCGGGCAGCACCGAGGCCGTGAGGCCGATAATGGGCAGGCTAGCGGCATCGGGGTAGTACTGGCGCAGGGCACGGGCCGCGGCGTAACCGTCGAGCTCGGGCATCTGAATGTCCATAAATACGGCATCGAAAGGCTCGGCGGCCGTGCGCACGCGCTCCACGGCCAGGCGGCCATTCTCGGCAATGACTACCTGCACATTCCAGTTTTCCAGCGTCTTGCGGGCCACTAGCTGGTTGAGCTGATTGTCTTCGGCCACGAGCACGCGCAGGGCCGGCTCGAACGGGGGCAGCGGGCCGCCCACGGTGCCCGGCCGAGCCTGGCTAGCCTCGGCCACGGCATAAGTGAGCTCAAAATAAAACTGCGACCCTACGCCCTCCTGGCTGCTGACGCCGAGCTGGCCGCCGTGCAGCTGCACGAGGTTGCGGGCGATGCTCAGGCCCAGGCCGGTGCCGCCAAACTCGCGGGTGGTGCTGGTATTGGCCTGCGAGAAGTCTTCGAAAATGGTGGCCAGCTTATCGGTCGGAATACCAATGCCCGTGTCTTGCACCGCAAAGCGCAGGGCCACGTGGCCGGGCGTGGCGGCCGGGCCGGGGGCTAGCCCCACGCGCACCGTCACGCCGCCCTGGCGCGTGAATTTGAGGGCGTTGCTGACGAGGTTTACCAGCACTTGCTGCAAGCGCACGGGGTCGCCCACCACGGCCTCGGGCACGGTTTCGGCCACTTCTACGCGCAGGTTCAGGCCCTTGCTATCGGCGGCGTAGCGGAAGAGGGTGCTAAGCCCGCGCACGGCCTCGGGCAGGCGGAAGGGCACTTGCTCCAACGTAAGCTTGCCGGCTTCCATCTTCGACGAGTCGAGGATGTCGTTGAGAATCACCAACAAGTTTTGCGACGAGGAGCCAATGGCCGTCAGGTATTCGCTTTGCTCGGAAGTGGTGGGGGTTTGCTGCAGCAGGTTGGTGAGGCCGATAACCGCATTCATCGGGGTGCGGATTTCGTGGCTCATGTTGGCCAAAAACTGCGCCTTGGCCCGGCGCGAGGCCTCGGCTGCGTCGCGCGCCACGAGCAGCTCAGCGTTAATGTGCTCGATGTCGCGGTTCTTTTGGAGCAGCTCGCTGGTGCGCTCACGCACGGTATTCTCAAGCTGCAACTTCTGGCGCCGCAGCACACCTTCGCGGGTGCGCACCACCGCCACTAGCAGCGCCGCCAGGGTTAATAATTCCAAGGCTAAGGCTAGCGGTGTGCGCCACCACGGCGTGGCAATGCTGAAGGAGCGCGCGGCTACCGGGCTCCACGGCGCCCCCGGCGCGGCGCGGCGCACCTGGGCTTCGAGCACGTAGTGGCCCGCACCCAGGCCGGCAAACTGCGCCTCGCCCACGGGGCTAGGGTGGCTCCAATAGTCGGCCAGCCCGCGCAGGCGGTGGCGATACTGCAAGCCCGCCACGCCGCCCGGCCCCAGGCTGATGCCCTGAAACGTGAAGCTGACGCGGTGCCGGCCGGCCGGTAGCTCGCCCAGCGCGCCGGCTCGGTGCTCGCCATCGACCTCCGCGCCCGTAAGCACGAGGGTGGGCGCCGGCGCCTGGCCGGGCCGCAAGCGGGCTAGCGCGGCTAGGTCGAGGCGCAGCCGCCCGCTGCGCGTAGCCACCCACGCCACGCCTGGGGCCAGGGCTACGGCCGGCAGGGTGCCGCGCGCCAGCAGGTCGTCGGCCGACGTAAGCGGCGTGGCGACGCGATGGGCATCGAGCAGGCTCAGGCTTTGGGGCTGCACCAGTAGCAGCGTGCCGGCCAGGGGTGCGGGCAGCGGCAGCAGAGCTGCGCTGATATCGTCGGGCAGGGCACCCGTGGCCTTGCTCAGGTGCTGCCAGCGGCCGCCGGCTGGCCGGAAGTACAGGCCCTGGCCCTCCGTACCGACCCAGATAGTACCAGCGGCATCTTCGGCCAGGGCGCTGGCATCGAGGCCGGCGGCGGTGAGCTTAAGGTAGCTGAAGCGGCGCTGGCCAGGCTCCCAGAGGGCTAGCCCCGTATTGTGCGCCCCCACCCACACACAGCCGGTATGGTCGGCCAGCAGGACCGTAATGCTGTTGTGCAGCAGGCCATTGGCCGTGGTGAAATGCTGCGCCACGGGGGGCAGGTTGGGAGCCGTTTTAGGGGGTAGCAGGTACACGCCATCGGCGGCCGTGCCCACCCACAGGCCCGAAGTGGGCGAATAAGCCAGGGCCGTCACGGCCGAGCCCAGGTGCGTCGGCAGGCCTGCTAACGGCCGGGCGGGCTGACCCGGTGCGGCCACCGCCCACACTCCGGCGGGCGTAGCCACCCAAAAGCCTCCGCCTTGGCTGACTGGTCGCGGTATTCGGGCCAGCTCATTTTCAGTATTTAGCGGCCCGCTCGCCTTGGGCCATAAGCTCAGGTAGCGGTCGGCGTGCAGCCACAGACCCTGGCCGGCGGTGCCCAGCCAAGCGTGGCCTTCGCGGTCTTCGAGCAGGCAGGTGGGCACTACATCGGCGGGCAGCGCCAGGTGATAGCGGCGCAGGTAGGCCCCGAGGCGAGCTGTATCGGGCTGGGGGGCACCCGGGCGCCCGGCGGGCGGGCCGCCGCGCTCGCTAGCCGGAGCCGGCCGGAAAGACTGCGCAGCGGCGGGGCGCACCGAGCGGCCGCCCTGGGCGTGGATAACCCACAGCGCGCCGCTGGCGTGGTCTTGCCAAAGGCCGGTGACGAAGTTATCGGCCAGGCCATCGTGGGTGGTGAAAGTCACAAAGCGGCTGCCATCGTAGCGCACCAGGCCCTCGGCGGTGCCGAGCCAGAGGTAGCCCTGGCGGTCTTGCAGCAGGCAATAGACGAACGGCTGGGCTAGCCCCTCGGCCGGCCCAAACTGCCGCACAAAGGCCTGCGGATGCGGCGCGGCCTGCCCCAGCCTGACGAGCAACAACAGGCCTAGCAGCAGCAGCCAGCCCCAGCGGCGCGGCCCGGATAATAAAGATGAAAACACGTAAAAAAAGAAGCAGCAATTGAGTCAACTCCAACCCAGCCCGCAAGTTAGCGGCGGGCCATAGCTACTGGGGGCAAGTTTGGCTGACCAGGGCCCGCGCCTCGGTAAACACCCGCCAATAGCCTGCGAACAATTGCCACATTGCCCAAGTACCACGCAAAAGGCCGGGCCCCCATCGCCCAGCCCGTTGACTACCTAGGCGTTCAACTAATCTTACTCAAACACGATGCGCCGGGCCGCCGGGGTGCCGCCGGCCGGGGCATACAGCAGGCTGTAGAGCCCCGGTGCCAGGCCCAGCTGCAGGGTGCGCTCTAGGGCTAGCCCGCTTTGCTGCACCTGCTCCTGCCACACCACGCGACCCAGGTTATCGACCAAGCGCAGGCTCACGGTGCCCGTGAAGGCAGGTAGCCGCACGTGCAGGCTAGTGCCAGCCGGGGTGGGGTTGGGCCAGGCTTCGAGGCCCACTATGCTGGCGGCCGTGGTGAGGGCTAGCAGGTTGCCGCCCACCTGCACGTTGTCGATATACAGCGAGTTGCCATAGTTATTAACCCCCACAAAGCGCAGTACCACGCTGCGCCCGATGTAGGGCGAGAGGTCAATGCGCTCCTGCCGCCAGTCGGCGGCTGATTTTGGAATAAATAAGTAGTCGCGCGTAGCTGCGGTGGGCAGCGTGGCCTGGCCCTTGGCGTAGGGGCGGCCTAGCACGGCGCCGGTGCAGGCATCCGCTACTTGCACCAGCAGCGAATCGGCCGAAACGGTGCCGGTTTTGCTATCGATAGCCGTAGCGTAGGCTACGTCGAAGAGCAGGGTAGGCAGCGAAACACTCGTCAGGTTGAGGGATGGCGTATATACGGCGTCGCGCTCGCCTATCTTGGGGTCGAAGGCAAACGGCGCGCGCAGCACGTGGCTGCGTACACCCTGGCGGTTAATAGTGGTATCGCGCACGGCCCAGGCAAATTTGCCATCGGGGTTCACCAGGGTCCAGCCCGCCGGCAGGGCTAGCGAGGCGTCGAAATTCTCCGCGAAGGGAATGGTCCGGCCCGTCGTCACTTCCACGGGCAGGGAGTAAGCGTTGCTGCCATAGGCATTGCTGACCACCAGCGTGGCGGTGTAAGTGCCGGCCGTGGCGTAGGTCACATTGCCGGGGCTAGCCGCCGTCGAGCTGCTGGGCGAGCCGCCCGGAAAACTCCAGGCGTAGCTGGCCGGGCAGTAGCTGGCCGTGCTGCTGAACGACACCACGCCGCCCGGGCACACGCTGGCGCGGCTGGCCACGGGCGTAGCAAGCGGGGCCCGGCCATACACAAACACCACCCCCGTATCGGTGCGGGCGGACGTGCCGTTGGCGTTGCTTACGCTCAGCGTCACGCCATAATGCCCGGGTGTATTGTACACCACCGTGGGGTTGCGTAGGGTAGAAGTGGCCGGCGTGCCCCCGGGGAAGGTCCAGCTCCAGGCCGTGGGCCGCAGGGCCGAGGTATCGGCAAAAGCTACCGTGAGGCCGGGGCAGCCCACGGTGGGCGTGGCTGTGTAAAGCGGAATGGGTGCCGCCACGGTGCTCGTCACGGCAATGTCGTCGAAGAGGCGCCCGCGCTGGCTGGCCACCGAGACCGAATTGAGCTGGGTGCCGCTGTACTGCTGAAAGCGCAGGCGCACATCGTTGCCCAGCGTGAGGCCATTGGTAGCGGCAAACTGCGTCAGGCTCACCGTCTTGGTTTGGTAAGTGGTAGTGGCGTTGGTGCCCGTCAGGTCTACAAGGCGGTACCAGCTAGTGCCGCCATCCACGCTCAGGGCCACGCCGTCGGTGTTGCTGCGGGTGGTGAATTGCGTCGGCATGGCCTCGTCGGTTTCACTGGCCAGCTTGCGCTCGCGGAAGGTGAGCTGCAGGCTAGCCCCGGCTGTGCCGGTGAGGTGCCACGTCACCTCATTCAGGCTAACACTAGCCGAGGAGCCGGTGAAGGGGGCATCGAGTACCAAGTGATAGCGGCCCGACGCCGGCCCTAGCGTAGTGCGCACCTGCACGCGGCCGGCCCCGGTGCTGTTTACGAGCCAGCTCGGGGGCAGCGCACCTTTCTCCAGGTCTTGCACAGCGGGCGGCGCCTGGGCCACCACCGGCCCATAAATGGCCGTGAAGGCGTCAATTAGTCCCGCACCAGTATAGGGGTCGGTGGCCGAGCTGCCAAGGAGCCGCGCCGCGCCCACCAGCCGGCTATACACCTGGGCGGGCGTGAGGCCGGGCACCGCCTCGCGCAGCAGCGCGGCCACGGCCGCCGCGTGCGGCGCCGCCGCCGAGGTGCCGTAAAAGTTGGGGTAGCCGTTGCGGTCGGTATCCTGAGTGCCGAAAAAGCTGGTGTCAGTGCCGTCAATCGAAGCAATATCAGGCTTTTGGCGGTATTCTACGGCTGCTAGGGCCGTGCCCGTGGGGCTGAATAGAAAAGGCAGCGCGCCACCTTTTGAAGTGAAGTACTCGGCCGTGCGCTGGTTGGTGTAGGCCACGGCGCCCACGGCCTGAGCGCTGGCCGCGGCCGCGTGGCCCACAAGGGTGGGGCTGCTTGTTTCCCACTCGCTAGGGCCCGCGCCGGCGGTGCCGTTGTTCACATACTTCAAACGGGCTGGGTCGGCGGTTCCGGCCCGGCGCACAATCACAAAGTCGAAGGTCGTGGTGCCGCTGGTGGTAGCGTCGTTAGTGTAATCCAGCATTTCAAGTGGTGTCTGCGACTTGATATTATTGTCATCAGAGCGGGCCACGGTGTCGGCTGCCACGCCGTTTTTCACGGCTATCAGGTACATGTCGAGGTCGGTTTTTACGCCGCTAGCCGTGTAGTAGGGGTCCGACCATTCGAGGGTCGGAAAAAACTCCTGACTGTTAGTCAGGGTAATGCGCTGGGTGACATCAGTAGTGGCGCCCGACACGTCGAAGTTTAGCCGTGCCGCTGCCCTGGTGCCGAGGGTGGCCTGCACAAACTGCGGGGCATTGTTCTCGTAGCTCTGGTCGGCCTCATTGCCGGCCGCTGAGAAATAAGCCACGCCGCGTTGTGCCACTACCTGGTTGATAGCCTGCGCGATAACGCCATCCTGGTAAAACGGCTCGCCAAAATACGCAATGTCATCTACCAGTATCTGGCAATTGCCCTTGGCCGGGTCGGCCAGCGCCAGTACCTGCTGGGCAAAGTTGCCCTCCCCCAGGTACACGCTGCTGAAGGCTAGCCCCGCGCCGGGCGCAAGGTCGTAGATGAGCTGGCTCATGGCGCGGCCCTCGTCGGTGCCGCGCTGCTCGTCGGTAAGGTCTTGCAGCACCTGCACAGTGGCCGGCAAGTCGCCCGAGGCCACGTCGGCCGCCGCCCCATTGGTCGAGTTAAACGAGTCGCTCATCACCCCTATGCGCACACCCTTGCCCGACAGCAGTCCGGGCCGGGTGGCGCGCACACGCTCGGCTTCCAGCGCGTAGTCGGCTTGGCTGGTCACGAGGCCGCTGCGCACCTGGGGCTTCAGCATGGGCACCACGCCGAGCAAGCCGCGGCTCACTAACCCCTCAATACCTTGGCTGCCAGGGGCTAGCTGGCTCAGCGGCAGCATGCCTTCCACAAAGTGCAGCTCCGGGTAAGCCGATACCACCTGGAACCCCCGGCTGGCCAGGCCAGGCAGCAGCGCGCTCACATCCTGGGCCGTGATGCGCACCAGCACCGCTGAAGTTTCCTTGTTGAATTTAAGCCGCGGAAAGTCATCGCGCAGCGTGAGGTGGGCATCGGCCGTGGTGCGGTTGGTGGCGCCAGCCTGCTGGCGGTAGAGGCGCTGCAAGTGGCCGCTCAGGCGCGAGCGGCGGTCGGTGGGCTGGTCAGTCAGGCGCTGGGTTGCCGTCGGGGCTCGGCCGGGGGCTAGCTGCCGGGCAGTGGGCGTGTGCGGGTCGTCGGCCTGCGCCCAGGCGGCCGAGCTTAGGCCAAGGGCGAAGAGCCCGGTGGCCGCTAGCCGCCGGAAAATAGGAAGGATAGAAAACTGCATAGAAACCGCGAACAAGAGCCTGGGATGGCTACTAGCGCCAACGAGCGAAGGTCAGCAATTAATTCGCGCGCCGGCCCGCTAATTGCCCACTCGCACCGCCTGCTGGTCGAGTCCAAAAGTTGAATCGGCCAAACCGACGCGCTAGCCGACCATTGCCGGGCCAACTACCGGGCTAGCCAGGCGTTAAACTTTTTGCCACGCTACTGAATTATAGCAGCCGGCACCCGCCAGGCCGTAATTTTGTACAAGCCGGCATGGGTGCCGCGCACTTTTAAGTTATTATCCCCATGGCTGTTTACCCCGAATATATGGTAGCCCCCATCCGCCAGGACCTGGTGGAGGCCGGCTTCGAGCAACTGATGTCGCCGCAAGAAGTGGATGCGGCCCTGGCCGACAAAGAAGGCACCGTGCTGGTGGCCGTTAACTCGGTGTGCGGCTGCGCCGCCGCCAAGGCTCGCCCGGCCCTCAAGCTGGCCCTGGCCAGCGCCGACAAAAAGCCCAGCAAGCTCGTGACCGTGTTTGCCGGCATGGAAACCGACGCCGTGGCCAAGATGCGCGAGCACCTGCTGCCCTACCCGCCCTCGTCGCCCTGCATCGGCCTCTTCAAAGACGGTGAGCTTGTGCACATGATTGAGCGCTACCACATCGAAGGCTCTGACCTGATGCGCATTGTCAACAACCTGCAAGGCGCTTTCGAAGAGTACTGCTAGACCGCAGAGTAGCTACGCTGAACTTCGTTTCAAACGGATTTTGTAGATGCTCTTGCCTGCGGCAAGCTGACTACGCTAGTTGGCGCTGCGGATAGCTTGTATTGGTGTTACGTTTTACGTTTGGAAGAGCCCGTTTGCTCAGATTGAGCAAGCGGGCTTTTTTGTGCCCTAGTAGGGCTTCTGGTACACACCAAACAACAGGTCGCTCGGGTGCTCGGCCAGAAAAGCGTCTTCGGCCGCGAAGAGCGAGGCTAGCAGCTGCTGGGTGGTCGGGTCGTCGGCCAGGAAGTGGTGGGCAATGTCTTTGAGCACCAGCGCTAGTAAGTTGCCGCCCACGGCTTTTTCTTCCAGCACCCTAAACTGCCCACGCACGGCCGGCAGAATATACTCACTTTCCACCGCCTCCGACGGGTCGGCTAGCCGCATCCGCAGTCGGCCCGGCCCGGTAATCCGGCTTTTAAACTGGCCCGACTTGTAGCGGCGGTAGCTAGTCGGCAGCTGGGCTAGCAGCTCATTGGCAGCCGCGAGCTGCGCGGCGGTCCACTGCAGGCGGTTGGGGCCCACGTAGTCGTTGAGAATGAGCAGGCCACCGGGTCGCAGCGCCTGCCGCACGTGTGCCACGAGCGCCGGCACCCGCCGAAAGTGGTGCAACGCCGAATGAAACAGCACCACGTCGTAGGCCGCCGTGGGCCACGCCTGCCGGTTCACATCGCGCAGCTCAAAGCGCATATTATACAGGCCCTCGGCCGCCGCCCGCTCGGCAGCAGCCCCTAGCAGCGCGGGCGTAATATCTACGCACTCGACCAACTCAAACTCAGAGTGGCGCGCAAAGGCCAGCTCGTGGCTGCAGCTACCGCTGCCCAGCGAGCACAAGTGCAAGTCGCTGCGCCCGCGCAGGTATTTTTTTACCACGTAGGGCTCGTAGGGTAGCGTAGGGTCGCCGCTGATTTTGGTGTTCCAGCGAGCACGCACGGCCGGTACTATCCACCAGTTGGCCGTTTGCAAGCCAGGGTCGTCGAAGGTACCCTGCGTGCGTGCCAGCCCGCTAGGGTTCAATTTAGAAAGCAGAAAGCCCGCCCCACGCTGCCGCAGCTTCGCCAGGGTTTCTACAAAGTCATCGGCAGTGAGCAGCGGCATCGGCCGCAAAGCTAGCCCGTAGCAACACAAAAACGGGCTGCCTGTTGGAGCAGCCCGTTCAAAATAATTGTTGCTACTTAACTGATGGATAGCTAGTTGGCTACTTCACTCAGGAATTTAATGCGCATCAGCCGCACTTCTTCTTCCGAATAATCATCGGGGCCTAGCTCGTTCATGGCCACTGCGATGTTATCAGTGGTAGCCGTCATGAAGTAGTCGTAAATCTCGTCCTGCTTGTCCTCATCAACCACATCCTGAATGTAGTAGTCTAGGTTGAGGCGCGTGCCCGAGTAGCAGATATGCTCAATTTCCTCTACCAGCTCAGTCATCGAAATGCCCTGGCTGCGGGCAATGCCCGCCAGGTCCATCTTCTTGTCAATCTGCTGAATGATGTAAATCTTGAGCTTCGAGCGGTTCACCGTGGATTTAATAATTACGTCGGCAGCCGTCTCGATGTCATTGTCCTCCACGTACTTCTTGATGGCGGCCACAAAGGGCGCCCCAAACTTCTGGGCCTTGCCCTGGCCCACGCCCGCAATGTGCGTCAGCTCGTGCAGGCTCTGCGGGTAGGTGGTGGCCATTTCCTTCAGGCTAGGGTCCTGAAAGAGCACGTAGGGCGGCAGGTTCTTCTGCTTGGCCACCTGCTTGCGCAGCTCTTTAAGCTGGGCAAACAGCGCTTCGTCGTGGCCGGCGGCTTGCTGCACTTTCTCCACGTCTTCCTCTTCCTGCTTCTCAGCCTCGAAGTCGTGGTCCTTAGTGAGCGTAAAGGCGTGCGGATTTTCGATAAAATCGATGCCTTTCTCGGTGATGCGCACCAGGCCGATAGAGTCGATGTCCTTCTCCAGCAGGCCATTGAGCAGGCACTGGCGCAGCACCGACAGCCACAGCTGCATGTCGCCGCTCAGCGCCTTGCCCTGGCCATACACCGGCAAGCCGGTGTGGCCGTAGCTCTCAATGTGGGGATTAGAGAGGCCTAGCAGCACCTGCGCCACGTGGTCGAGGCCAAAGCGCGCCTCGGTTTGTACCACTGCGCGCAGGGCCAGCCCCACGTACTCGCGGCCCTCAAACTTCTCCTTGGGGTGGCGGCAGTTGTCGCAAAAGCCGCAGTCCTGGTCCAGGCTCTCGCCGAAGTAGTGCAGCAGCTGGCGGCGGCGGCACACGGCGCTTTCCGAGTAGTTCGTCATTTCCAGCAGCAGTTGCCGGGCGTTGTCGCGCTCGGTCACGGGCTTGTCCTTGCTGAATTTTTCGAGCTTCAGAATGTCGTCGTAGCTGTAGAACATCAGGCAGTTGCCTTCTAGACCGTCACGGCCGCCGCGGCCGGTTTCCTGGTAGTAGCCCTCGATGCTCTTGGGCGCGTCGTAGTGAATTACGAAGCGCACATCGGGCTTGTCGATGCCCATGCCGAAGGCGATGGTGGCCACAATCACGTCGCAGTCCTCATTCAGGAAGGCGTCCTGATTGCTCATGCGGGTGTGCGGGTCGAGGCCGGCGTGGTAGGGCAGGGCGCGCACGTCGTTCACGCGCAGCAACTCGGCCACTTCCTCTACCTTCTTGCGGCTCAGGCAGTAAATGATACCCGCCTTGCCCTTGTGCTGCTGCACGTATTGAATGAGCTGCTTTTTGGTATTGCGCTTGGCGCGCACCTCGTAGTAGAGGTTGGTGCGGTTGAACGAGGTCTTAAAGACGCTCGCATCATCCATTTGAAGGTTTTTCTGGATGTCGAGCTGCACCTTGGGCGTGGCCGTGGCCGTAAGGGCGATGAGCGGAATACGCCCGCCGAGGTTGTCGATAATACCGCGAATCTTGCGGTACTCAGGCCGGAAGTCGTGGCCCCACTCCGAGATGCAGTGGGCTTCATCAATAGCCACGAACGAGATGGCGGTTTTCTGCAAAAACGCGATGGTATCGTCCTTGGTCAGGCTTTCGGGCGCCACGTAGAGCAGCCGCACGTCGCCGGCCATCACGTCTTTCCGGACGCGGTTCATCTCCGTCTTGGTCAGTGTCGAATTGTAGACCTGCGCGTTCACGCCAAACGCGGCGAGCTGGTCTACCTGGTTTTTCATCAGAGCGATGAGCGGCGAGATGACGATGGCCGTGCCCGGCAATACCAGCGCGGGAAGCTGGTAGCACAGG
Source organism: Hymenobacter sp. BT559 (assembly GCF_017571525.1). GTDB lineage: Bacteria > Bacteroidota > Bacteroidia > Cytophagales > Hymenobacteraceae > Hymenobacter > Hymenobacter ginsengisoli. Next base: position 207,863 of record NZ_JAGETY010000005.1, read on the forward strand.
CTTTTGCCCGCGCCCGTGGGCATGATAACAAACGTGTTATTCCCCGCTAGTATGTTCTGAATGACAGCCTCTTGGGTGCCCCGAAACTGGCCAAAGCCGAAAACTTCTTTAAGCTTGGTTTTCAGCTCTGCGTTGGCAACAACTGGTTCTTCAAGGGCGGTCAGTGACATAGACTAGCAAGTAAGGCGAATCGGACAGCGTGAGGTTATTAGCGAAGATAAGCAGGAGGGGAACTTTTTCTTCGCAAAATCGCCAATGACACGTAACATTTTAGAAAAGTTCAAACGCCTGGGCGGCAGCGGCGCGGGCTAGCCCAGGCGCCCCACCGAAAGCCTGAGCCGCCCGGCCGGCGTATTTTTGGCCGTGCAACCAACTTCTGCTTCTTCGGCCGCCGCGGCGGCTCCCGTCGATGTGCTGGCCGTAGCCCGCCAGGTGCTGTTTACCGAGGCCGACGCCCTGCGCGACGTGGCCCAGGCCGTAGGCGCTACCCCCGACTTTGCCCGCTGCGTGGCGGCCCTGCTAGCCCTGCGTGGCCGCGTGGTGGTGACGGGCGTGGGCAAAAGCGCCCATATCGCCGGCAAACTCGTGGCGACACTCAACGGCACTGGCACGCCAGCGCTGTTTATGCACGCCGCCGATGCCATCCACGGCGACTTGGGCATGATTCAGGCCGAAGATTTTGTGGTAGCCATCAGCAAGAGCGGCGACACGCCCGAAATCAAGGTGCTCGTGCCGCTGCTGCGCCGCAAGGGCGTGCCGCTAGCCGCCCTTGTCAGCAATGCCGACTCGTACCTGGCCCGGCAGGCCGACTACGTGCTGCACGCCCCCGTGCGCCGCGAAGCCTGCCCCCACGACCTGGCACCCACCACCAGCACCACGGCGGCCCTGGCCCTCGGCGATGCCCTAGCCGTGTGCCTGCTCGAAAGCCGCCAGTTTTCGGCCCAGGATTTTGCCCGCCTGCACCCCGGCGGCACGCTCGGCAAAAAGCTCTACCTCACGGTAGGCGACCTCAGCCGCCAGAATCAGCGCCCGCAGGTGGGCCTGGCCGCGCCGCTGCGCGAGGTGCTGCTCGAAATATCGGGCAAGCGCCTGGGCGCTACCGCTGTGCTCGACGAGGCCGGGCACCTGGCCGGCATCATCACCGATGGCGACCTGCGCCGCATGCTGGGCCGCGGCCACCTCAGCGAGCTCGATGCGCTCACGGCGCGCGACATCCTTACGCCCCAGCCAGCTACCATTGCTATCGGGGAGTTTGCGGCTGAGGCGCTGGCCCGGATGCAGGCCCGCAACATCACGCAGCTGGTAGTACTCGAAGGCGGCGAGTTTGCCGGCTTCATTCACCTGCACGACCTGCTGCGCGAAGGGCTGGTGTAAGGTGCTGATAGCGTTGCGCTAGCAGATTTCCTTATGTTCAAGCCTGGCGTGGGCGCCCCAGGGCTAAGCAGGCTGACGCCTATCTTCGTCCCAACGGACTTCGCCCGTACTCTCTATGGAACATACCTATCTCGTCGTGATGGCGGGCGGCATTGGCAGCCGCTTCTGGCCCTTCAGCCGCACGCAACACCCCAAGCAGTTTCACGATGTGCTAGGCGTGGGGCGTTCTATGCTGCAGCTTACGGTAGACCGCTTTCGCGGCATCTGCCCGCCGGAGAACATCTTCATCGTTACCAACCGCGACTACATCGGGCTGGTACACGAGCATCTCCCCGAACTGCCGATGAGCCAGATTCTGGGCGAGCCCATTGGGCGCAATACGGCACCTTGCATTGCTTACGCCAGTTACTGCATTGCGCAGCACGACCCCGAGGCTACGCTTATCGTGACGCCCGCCGACCACGCTGTGCTGCGCGAAGAAGAATTTCGTCGCCTCATCCGCGAAGCGGTGGCCTCTGCCCGACAGCATGATGTGCTTATTACGCTTGGTATTCACCCTTCGCGCCCCGATACGGGCTACGGTTACATTCAATATATGGATGAGCCTGCTCACCATCTGCCCGACTCGGCGCTTTATAAGGTGAAGACTTTCACGGAAAAGCCCAATAGCGACCTGGCGCGTATGTTTGTCGAAAGCGGTGATTTTCTCTGGAATGCGGGCCTGTTTATATGGCGGGCTAGCGTCATTATTGAAGCTTTTCACCACTGCCTGAGCGATATTGCTGAGGTATTTGAAGAAGGAAAGCACCTGCTGGGCACCCCACTGGAAGAAGCCTTTATCGAAGAGGCCTATTCGCGCTGCCGCAACATTAGCATCGACTTTGGCGTGATGGAAAAGGCTAATAACGTGTACGTACTGCCCGCCGACATTGGCTGGAGCGACCTCGGTACCTGGGATTCCTTGCACCAGGTAAGCTCGCGCGATGCACAGGGCAACGTAATAGATGGCGAGGTATTATTATACGACACCCGTGAGTGCCTTATCAAAACGCCCCACGAGCGCCTCGTGGTGGTGCAGGGGCTGGAAGGCTACATCGTGGCCGAGTACGATAATGTGCTGCTCATCTGTCAGCGCTCGGAGGAGCAGCGCGTGAAGGAGTTTGTGGCCGATGTGAAGGCGAAAAAAGGCGTGGGGTACAATTAACCCGTAGCAACACAAAGAGGCCGGCACAAAGAGGCCGGCTGAAGCCGGCCTCTTTGTGTTGCCAGCTGTGCTATCGAAGCTTGGTGAGTATCAAGTCCAGCTTATCATTTAGTTCGGTATGCATAGCTTGCTGGCTGGTCTTGATTTCGGTCACGTCCGTCTTTAGGCTAGTAACATCCGTTTTTAGCTCGGCTACGTCCGTCTTTAAGCCGGCTACGCTCGTTTTTAGCTCGGCTACATCGGCTTTAATAACAATGTGTTCGCGAAGCAGAAACGAAATATTGTCGCTTTGCTGAACGGCAAGCGTAGTAAGTTGCCCCACTGCGTTGGTCAATTGCTTTAGTTGGGCCGTGTGGAGGTCCAGAATAGTCATTGCTTCCGAAAGCAATGGCTCGAGCTGGTCAAGGCGCTGGTCAGCAGCCATAAGGTATCGTGGGAATTGCGGCTACTCCTATACGCGAAAATACAAACAGTGTCAATGAATGGAGATAGCGAAGACCAGCGTTAGCTACCCCCGGCCCTTCGCCACTTCAAACAGCATGATGCCGGCGGCCACGCCCACATTCAGGCTCTGAATCTGGCCGCTCATCGGGATGCGCAGGCGCTGGTCGCAGAGGCGCAGCAGCTCGGGGGCAATGCCGTCTTCCTCCGAACCCATGACCACCGCAATGGGGCCACTGAGGCTAGCCGGCGCGGTGTGGCCGAGGTCGGCATCGGCCTTTTCGGTGCAGGCAATGACAGTAAGGCCACTTTCCTTCAAAAAGGTGATGGTCTGGCGCAGGTCGGGCTCGCGGCACACGGGCAGGATGTTGAGCGCGCCGGCCGAGGTTTTTACCGCATCGCCGTTGATTTGGGCGGCGCCGCTGCTAGGCACCACCAGGGCCTGCACGCCCAGGCACTCGGCCGTGCGGGCAATGGCGCCGAAGTTGCGCACATCCGTCACGCGGTCGAGCACGAGCACGAAGGGCACTTTGCCATCCTCAAATAAGCCGGCCAGCAGCGTGTCGAGCGGGGCAAAATCGATAGGCGACACGAAGGCTACGGCGCCCTGGTGGTTTTTGCGGGTCAGGTTTTCAAGCTTCTCGATGGGCACGTACGACACCGGCACATTGGCCTGGCGGGCCAGGTCGGAGATATCCTGGGTCATCGAGTTTTTGGTGCCGCGCAGCAGGAAAATCTTATCCAACGTCCGGCCCGCATTTAGCGCTTCTAAGATGGGGCGCAGGCCAAACAGCATGTCGATGCTGCGGTCGGCCGCGGGGCGGGTGTTGTGCTGCTTGAAGGCGGGCGCACCGCGCTCGCCGCCCGGCTTGCGCTGCACCTGGCGGCCCTGCTCGTCGTAGAATGGGCGCTGTGGGCGGGCGCGGCTAGCCCCCTCGTTGCCACCCGCGGGGCGGCGGTCTTCGCGGCCGGGCTCGCCCAGGCGCTCGCGCGACTGGCCGGCGCCAGCGCGGCGGTTATCGCTAGCCCCCTCGCGGAAACGGCGCGGCACGTAGTCGTCACTAAACCCGTCGTTTAGCGGGCGGTCATTGTTGTTCTCCATTTTTCTACAGCGGCATACCAGAGCATTTCATACTCGGGGCGGCGCACCAGTTCGTAGTTATCAGGTGCTAAGGTACTAGGGCGCGGCCGGAAGGTGAAGGCCACGGCCTCGCCCTGGCGGCCTGCTTGGTCGTAGTGCCAGCGCTCCTCGCCGGTGGGCAGGCGGCGCACGCTCTGGGGCGGGCCTAGCACCACGTAGAGCAGGCCGCGGTCGGTGAGCCAGCCGGCTTTGTGGCCGGTGAAGAGCTCATTGGCAGTCGTTACGTGTTGGTAATAGCGCCGTATCAGGTCGCGGCCCCGCGCCTGGTCGCCACCTGCCGCATCGAGCCAGAAGCGGTCGATGGCCCGCTTGGGGTCGGGCGATTTTAGCAGGGCCTGGCGCTCGGCGGCGGTGGTGAGATAAAGCAGCGGCTCAATGACTTCGGGCGCGGTGCGCTGGCCCGGAAAGCTGGCGGGCACCACTAGCAGCGGCACCGTGCGCACGGGCTCGCCGCCCGCGCCACCTACTTTCAGGGCATAAAGCCCCTGCTCGCGCAGCCGCAGCAAATTGCCCGCCGCTACCGGCGCGGCCGAAGAGTCGAGCACCCCGAGCGTGCGCGGCGCGGCCGGCTGGCTATGTGGGTCGGTGAAGGGCGGCAGGGCCGGCGTGCCGGTGGGGTAGCGGCGCCAGCGCACGGGCTGACCCAGGCCATAAGTAGCTACGGCTACGCCTTCGCCTGCATTTAGATAAGGCCGGGCGAGCACCAGCCCAGCCGAGTCGAGCAATACAAAGGGCCTAGCCAATACCTCGGGCGTGAGGCGCAGCCAGGCCGTGGTGCCAGGGTCTTGGTCGGCGCCGGGCGGCTGGCTGGCAAGTGAGGGCTTATCGAGGCTGACTTGCAGCACCGCGCCCGGCGCGAGGCTAGCGGCTGCCACGGCCGCCGTGAGCACCTGCACTGGCGCGGCGGGGTCGGAGCCGGGGTAGGGGCGGGCCGCGCGTACTAGCTGCCACTGCGGCTGCTTGGCCTCGTAAGTGGCCCAGCCGGTGAGGCGCAGCCGCACGGGCGCGGAACCGGCAGCCGGCGCGGGCTGGTTGATAAAGATGCGGAGGCTGTCGCCTTCGCGGCGGGTGGCGGGCAGCAGCCGGTCGGGCACCGGGCGGTAGAGGCCGGCAAAATCGGGCGTGGGCAGCAGCTGCGGCGCGGCGCCCAGGCTGCTAAGGCCGACTAGCCCAAGCGCCAGCCAGAACTTAGCTTTCCGCCCGTCGTAAATTGCCTTTCTTTTCAGATAACTCATGGGCTTCACGCTTTCGCTGCTGATTTTCTTTGTGCTTGTACGGTTTGTGCTGCCTCGGGTGCTGCGCGCCGTGCTAGGGGGCTTTGTGCGGCAGCAGGTGCATAAGGCGCAACAGGGCGGTTTTTACCCGCCCAGCGGCTTTCCGGGCGGAAGCTACCAGGCGCCACCGCAAAGTGAGTCGGCCGCCCGGCCCGGCCAGGTACGCGTCGAGTACATGCCGCCAACTAGCTCCACTGGCGAGCGCAAGCCCGAATTTCGGGGCGGCGAGTATGTAGACTATGAAGAAGTCTGAACCATGGATTCGGACGGATTTTTTGGATTAGTCGGATTTTGTGGGCGATTGATGCGCTCCCCTTTAGCGGGAATGGGTTTTTAGAAAACGTTTGAATTTTAAGCTGGGCTCACCAAAATTGTTGAGTAAGCCAACCTCTAAGCGATAAGCTTCCAGGTAGTTGATAATCTGAGCGTAGTGCATAGCATTTAGTTCATGTAGCGCTTTTAGCTCTACCAGCACGGTTTCCTCGACTAAGAAATCGACGCGGCGGCTACCCACTTCTACTCCTTTGTAGAAAATTGGCATTTCCAATTCTCGGCCGAAGACGACACCTGCCTGCTCTAGCTCTACCGCTAGGCTTCGCTGATAGATTACTTCCTGAAACCCAGTACCCATCAGCTTGTGCACACCCATGGCGCAGCCGATAACCTTTTCCGTCACTTTGTTAAAACGAGTATCAAGCAGCATAAAATCGGAAAAGTGGAATTCAAAGGTAGCTATCCTGCTAAATCCTACTTATTAGCCAATCTGCCTGCTTATAATCGCCCACAAAATCCGACTAATCCGAAAAATCCGTCCGAATCCGTGGTTCAGATTAAAAACCCAGCCCGATTCTTACACCAGTGCCCGCCCGCTGCCCGCTTTGCAGCCCGGTATAAAAATCAGCGCGCAGTACCTTGAAAATGTGCTCGATGCCGGCCCCTAGCTCCACGTAATGCCCTAGCTGGGCGGTGTGCAGGTAGTTGACCGACAGTACTTCCTGCCACTTCAGCTGGCGTAGCAGCGGGACTTTGTTGAAAATGAACCCGTTGAAATGGTGGTTGAAGTGTCCCTCGAAGTAGCTGGCGCGGGTGCTGTACTGGTAGTAGTCGAGCAGTTGAAACTCGTTGAAATTGGCTGCCAGCAGCGTGCGGTTGCCCGAGAAGTGGCGGTAGTCGGCGAAGGTTATGCCCTCCTGCTTGCCCACGAAGCCGCCCACGATGGCCTGCACCGTGGAGGTGCCGGCTAGCCCCAGGTTAAGCACGTGGCGCACCGAGGCTTGCAGCAGCAGGTAGCGCACATCGGCCCCTAGCAAATGCGGCACCGCCAGCCGGCCCTGCGCGCCAAACGTAGGCCATTTCGAACCCAGATTAAACTTGCCATCGGGCCGCGTGATGTAGCGCTGGCCGGGCTTATAACTCAGGCTGAGGCCTAGCACGGCGGCGTTGCTGCGGCCAAAGGCAGTGGCGCTGCCAGGGGCTTCCTCGGCCACCGGCTCGTTGGGGGTGAAAGCGCGGCCGGGCACATCGTGCCACAGATAATCGGCGGTATTATAGAGCTGCACGCGCTGGAAGTAGCTAGCCGCGCCGCGCACCGTGAGGCCATTGAGCGGCTCCCAGAGGTAGCTCAGCTCGGCACCCTCGCGGCGGTAGAGCTTGGCGTAGTTCTCGTTGAGTAGCAGTGAATAAGCTGAATTTATGAACGGCGTGAGCTGCGAGTTGCGGTCGAAATTTTCGATGGTGCGGCCGGCCACTAGCCCTAGCTGGCGCGTCTTCTGCGGGTCGAGCTGCCAGTTCATGGTCAGGCTGGGCTGGAGCTGCTGGTTCGAGAAGCCGTAGCGCAGCGTGGGCGTCAGGGTCAGGAAGCGGCGGTCGTCGGTGCGCTGGGTGTAGGTGGCCTGGGCGTTCAGCACGTAGCCCTCTACCGTGTTGTATTGCAGCTCGTTGAAGATGGGCGCCACGGCTAGGCTGCGCTTGGCGAAGGTATTGCTGTGGGTATAGCCGGTGAGTAGCAGCTTGCTCACGCTCAGCTCGTTGCGCTTGCGGTCGAGCGAGTCCTGGTAGGGGCGCGACTTGCGCACCACCTCGCTGCTGTCCTTCTTGTGGTAGTCTACTTTTTCCTCCGCGGTAAGCGGTACCGGGCGCACCTGGCTCCAGTAGCTGCTGTCGCGGTCGTTCACGCCTTTTTCTACCAGCTCCACCTCGCCGCGCTTGAGGGTGGCTAGCGGGTCGTTGCGCAGCGAGTCGCGTCGGGCCTGCTTCACCTGGCGGCGCACCTGCTTGCTCAGGCCGCTCAGGTTGGGCTTTTCGCGCTTGATTTGCTGGGTCAGTTCTTTAGTTGTAACTGGGGCAATAGCTTGGGGGCTAGCCGCTTCGGCTTTGGCGACTAGCTCGGCGGGCGGCCCGGGGTAGGTGGGCACCACGCGATTGTAATCCGACAAAATGCCCGTAGCGTAGCCCGAGCCCTTGAAGCCAAACGCCGAAAAGCTGAACGTGACCTGCTGCGACTGCACCACCCAGGCGTGCGGCACGCCGGGCGCGGGCGCGTAGAGCTGCTCGATGTGCAGCTCATCAACGTAGTCGAGCTGGGCATCTTTGGTGAGGCGCAGGTCGGTGGAGTGAATGCGCCACGAGCCATCCACGATGTAGATAAAGCCCGAAAAGGCCGGGTCGTTGCGGCGGCGCGGCGTCACGCGGATTTTATGCACCGTTTCGCCGCCCCGCGTGCTGGAGCCTATCAGCTCGTAGGTATAAAACAGGCCCGCGTTGCTGGCAATCGGCGACACGAAGCCCCGCCCGCCGAAGGGCGCCTTGATGAGGTTGTCGTAAAACGTGAGGCTGGCCCCCGCGCTGGCTTGGTCAAACGGGATGCCGCGCGTGTTGCCACTCACCCGCCCCGACAGCATGCGCTGCTTTATCACGTTGGGCTGCTGGAAGGAGATATCCGACAGGCTCTCCGCCAGGTAAAAAATGCCCGGCTTGATGTCGGGCCCCACCTTAAACAAGCCTAGCACCTTGCCCGGCGTGTCGCTGAGCCGCGCCAACGTCTTGACGTAAAGCCGTGCCCGAAACGAGGCTACCTCGCGCCGGTAGTAGGGCCGCCACTGCTGCGCGTGCTGAATGATGGCGTAAGCCGGGTCGCGGTCGGAGCCGCGCACCGTCACTTCGTTCAGGCTATAGGCCTCGGGGGCTAGCGCCACGTTCAGCACCAGGGTCGAGTCGCCGGCCGGCACGCGCACGGCCTCGGTGCGCGGCTTGTAGCCCACATATTGAAAGACAAGCTGATAGGTGCCGGCCGCTAGCCGCAGCTGGTACTGTCCCAGCTCGTTGGTGCCAGTGCTGACGGCCGCGCCCCGCACCGCCACGTTGGCAAAGGGCAGGCCCGCCCCGTCGGGGCCGCTGACCTTCCCCTTAATAATGCCGGCGTGCGCGGCCACGGCCGTTAAGAACCAGAAAATGACTGCGTACTGAAACGACTGGCGAACGACAACCGACATAACTAATTATACTTCCAAAAGCAGGCAGCAAGATAGGCCGGCTGCCTGCTAGATACTGGGTAAGAAGAAAAGGTTGGCTGCCGGCCCCGAGCGCTACGCGGGCTTTTTCTCCTGCCGGCTCAGGTACCAGGCATTAAGCAGCACACCGAGCAGTACCAGCCCGATGCCGGGGTACACCGTGGGCTTGATTTTATCGCCAAACACGAAATAGCCCATCGCGGTGGCGTAGATAAGCCCCAGGTAGTCAAGCGCCGCCACAAAGTTGGCCTGCTTTTCCTGGAAGGCCTGCGTGACGCACCACAGCGCCACATGCGTGAAGATGCCGGCCAGCGCCAGCCAGGCCCAGTCGGTGCCGCGCGGCAGCTTTAGGTCAAACAGCATCCAGCCCGCCGCGATGGCCAGCGGCACGAGGTTGAAGTAAAATACCGGCACTAGTGGCGCAATTTTATTGCCCACGCGGCGCAGAAACACGCTGCTCATGCCCGACGACACGGCCGCGCCCACACCTATCAGCACGCCGGCCGAGAGTAGCCCGTCGGTGCCCTTGGCCAGCACCACACCCGCCACGGCTAAGGCATAAAAAAGCCATTGCCAGGGCTTTAGCGGCTCGCCCACCAGCCAGATGGCCGCCACGGCCGTGACCACCGGGGCCAGGTAAGTAAGCGTCACGGCCCCGCCGATGGGCAGTGCCTTAAGGGCCAGGAAGCCGCCGATGATTGAGCCGGCCCCAAAAATGCCCCGGCCCCAGAGGTTGCCGCGCGCCCCAGGCGGGCCCCATACCGGCTCGTGGGTGCGCCGCAGCTGAATAACGGTGAGCGTGAGCGAGATAAAGCAGCGGGCAAAGATGATTTCGGCGGTGGGCAGGCCGTCGAGCTTCTTCACGGCCACGTTGACGACGGCCAGCAACGCCGTGGAGGCGAGCATGTAGAGGATTCCGGGCGAAAGGCGCATACAAGGCAAAAACGGCGATGGCCCCGGCGCGGCGGCACGTTTGGCCCCCGGCGGCCGTTGCAGCAGGCAGCGGCGGGCCAGCTAGTACAACGGGCTAGCCCCCGCTTCGTTCCCGTATTTTGCGGCCGCCTCTTATTTGCCCTATGTTTAAGAACCCCGACAAAGCCCCCAAGACCTACACGCCCGGCGAGGCGCTGCCCAAAATCGCGGCTTTCTGCGCCTACCAGGAGCGCACGCAGCGCGAGGTCGAGGAAAAGCTCAAAAGCTACGGCCTCGACGAAGACGAGGCCGGCGAAATCATCATCCGCCTAAGCCGTGAAAAGCTGCTCGATGAGGAGCGCTACGCCCAGGCCTACGCCCGCGGCAAGCACCGCACCAACGGCTGGGGCCGCCGCCGCATCAAGCTGGAAATGAAAGCGAAAGGCCTGAGCGAGTATTGCATCAAAAGCGGCCTCAAGGAGCTGGACGGCGAAGAGTACTATGACAAGCTGAAGCAGCTGCTAGGCCAGCGCGACGCCCGCGAAAAGGAAACGCACCCCATGAAACGCAAGATGAAACTCATGGCCTACCTTACCCAAAAAGGCTACGAGTCGGACCTGATACAGGAGGCGCTGGGCGAGCTGGCTGCCGAGGACGAGTAGCCAGCCGGCAACTTCTGTTTGTCAACTACGTTAGTACTACTAAAAATAGCAGCTAACTTTTGGCATCATGAAAATTGCAGTTGAAAAAGGCGACGATAAAGTCTTCTTGCCCGATGGCCGCCACACCGTTACCATTACCAGTATCGAGGAAGGCACCAGCGAGCACCAGAACGTACCGTTTTTTGCTGCCCACATGGAAAACGAGGATGGCTTCGTGACTCAGCGCTTTTATAACTCACCGGCCGGCCATCCTATCATCTTGTCGCTCTATTCGGCCGTGGGCATTAAGCCGCAGGAAGGTAAAGACCTTGATACCAAACAACTGGTTGGCAAGCATCTGTCGGTAGAAGTGAGCGACCACAGCTACACTGACCCCGCCAGCGGCAATGAGCGCAGTATTCGGCAGGCCACGGGCTTTCGGGCGGCCTAGCCGTAGGTAGTAACTACGTAAGAGAACGTCATGCTGAGCGCAACTCGGCATGACGTTCTCTTTTAAGGCTGCTAGATTTCACAGCTTGCGTGGCGCCGTTGGTGCTACCAGCTGCTGGCCTATTATCACGCGCCGGCCGGTGAGCGTATGCAGCATGGGCACGAGTAGTTGCTGCGCGTTGCGCTGCGTTTCAGCCAGAATGCCGCTTTGCAGCGCCGACTTACGCACCTGAGCCTCGGCGTAGCGGTAGGCGTCATCGACAAGGCTAGCGTCGTCGAAAAAGCCATTTTGGGTGCTGAAAACGCGGCTTAGGTTGTGGTTCACCTGAAAAGCGCACAGCTCGGGCGCGGGCAAGATGATGCGCACCACCGAGTCACCTTCCAGCACTACGTCCTGGGGACGGATTTTGCGCAGGTCGAGGCAGCCCACGGCCTCACCGCCCACAATGAGGGCCGCCTTGGCATCGGGCAAAAACGGGTATTTAGCCGTGCGCTTGTACTCCACCACATCTTTGAAGCGGTAGCGCACCAGCTCCAGCTTGCCCAGCGCTTCGACCTGCGTGAGCACTGTGTTGTGCGTCACCGACACCTGCGGCTCACGCGGGGCTAGCGGGTTGAGGCTAGCCAGCGTAGTGCCGATTTTGCGCCACAAAAACACGCCCAGCGCCACAAGGATAAACAACGGGATGAGGCGGCGAATGAGGCGAGGCAGCATGATGGGCAACGGGGCCAGCCAGCGCCAGCCTATTTGTAGAGGGTAGCCAGTAATACCCCAAACCACACCCTCAGGTTGGCGCCGCGTAGCTTTGACGGGCAATGGCAACGCTTCCATCTTCCATTTTAGCAGCGATACGCCACCTGGCGCGCTATCACCGCTGGCTGCTGCTAGGCCTGTGGCTGCTGGTGCAGGCCGCCTACCTGGCCAAGTACCACGGCCCGCACTACGCTAACGACAGTGCCCGCTACCTCAACTACGCCGCCAACCTGGCCGAGCACGGCTACTACAAAATCGCGCCCGGCACGGCCCCCACTACCATCGCCAACAATGGCTTGGCTAATTTTCAGTACGAGCACAACCAGCGGTACATCCTCTACCCGTGGTTTCAGAGCGTGTGGCTGCGGCTGCATGCCGGGTGGTGGGGCATTGTGCTGGGCCAGCTTGCTATATCGGGGCTAGCGGCGCTGGCGCTGTATAGCGCCGTGCGGCAGCTGGCCAGTGGGCAGCTCGGGGCGGCGGCCGTAGCTACCGCGCTATTTATCGGGTGGCCCGATGTGCAGCAGTTTAATTGCTTCTTGCTCACCGAGTCGCTGTTCATTAGCCTATCGGTGCTTTCATGCTGGGCTTTTGTCAGAACGCGTGGTAGCGGCTGGGGTGCATGGCTGCTTTTGCTGGGCTTGCTGCTACTCACGGCGCTTGTGCGCCCCAATGGGTTTGTGGTGGCGGGCGCGGTGGGCCTGGCGGGGCTAGCCACGCTCTTCACCAAAAAGCGGCGCGTATTCTGGCTGGCGGTAGGGGCAGCGGTGCTGGCCACGCCCCTGGCCGTGTGGTGGCTCAATCATCAGCTGGTCAGCTTCTACATAGTGGAAACGTATGTGCGTGGCGAGCTCATGTTTGCTACGCCGGTGTGGGCGGTGCACCCCAGTGCGCCGCTGGTGCTGCCGCCCGATGGCATCGGCCAGATGTCAAGAGTACTCTACTTTGCCGCTCACAACCCTGGCTTTCTGGCCAAGCTGATGCTGGGCAAGCTGCTCGTATTCTTTAGCAGTATCAAGCCCTATTACTCGCTGAGCCACAAGCTGATGAGCGTGCTGGTGCTGTGGCCGCTCTACTACCTGGCGGTGCGCGGCGCGCGGCTAGCCTCGGTGTGGCTGCCGGGGCGGGCATTTCTGGTCGGGGTGCCGCTGCTGCAAGCCGCCGTGGTCATGCTCACCGTCGATGACTACGATGTGCGGTTTCTGGCCCCGGTGCTGCCGTTTGTATTCGCGCTGGCCGGGCTGGCAATAAGGGAATGGCTTGAGGGAATGAATATTAGAAAGTAGCTGACCGGGTTTCGGTTAGCACTCATTCCTTCGGCCTGCTACTCATTCCACCAAACCCTGCCCAGCCTTGCTGGCCGCCAGTGTGCACCGCCACCACGGTACTGCCCCGGGCAAAATGGCCTTTTTCAATAAGGTCGAGCACGCCATACAGCAGTTTGCCGGTATAAGTGGGGTCTAGCAGCACGCCATAATCGGCCTCAAACTGCTGAATAAAGACCCGTAGCTCGGGCGGCAGCTTGGCGTAGCCGCCAAAGTGGTAGCCAGTGTGCAGCTCGTACCCAGCCCCGGCCGCGCCGGCCGTGGCAAGCAGCGCAGCTACCTCAGCGTGCAGAAAGTCAGCTCCTTTCAAAGCCGCCACGCCTACGGCGCGGGCGGGGTAGCCAGCCTGCGCCAGGCCTAGCGCCAAGCCCGCGAGCGTGCCACCGGTGCCCGCCGCCACGGCCACGGCATCGAAGTCGGTGTGCAGGCGCAGCTCACCGATGAGCTCGGCCACGCCGGGCAGCGCCAGGGCGTTGGTGCCGCCCTCGGGCAACACGTACACGGGGCCATACTGCCGGCGCACCGCCGCCAGAAAGCCAGGCTCGGTGCGCTGGCGGTAGGTGCTGCGGTCGAGGTAGTGCAGAGCCATGCCCTCGGCCGCGCAGCGGGCTAGGGTGGGGTTGAGGGGCAAGTGCGCTTCGCCGCGCACCAGGCCAATGGTTTCGAATGCGTAGCGCTGCCCGGCGGCGGCCACGGCGGCCAGGTGATTGGAGTACGCTCCGCCGAAGGTGAGCAAGCGCGTATGGCCATCGGCCCAGGCTTGGCGCAGGTTATACTTCAGCTTACGGGCCTTGTTGCCGGGTAGGGCAGGGCTCACCAGGTCGTCGCGCCAGAGCAGCAGGCGCACGCCCCGCCGCTCGGCGCTCGGATGCGGAATAGGTTGAAGCAGGTAAAAATCGTCGGTCATTGCGGGCGCAACGCCAGGAAGCGCCGCAAGTCTGCTAGGTCATTCGCCTTCTACTACTGCGAAGAAAGGAACGACTGCCGCAATTGTGCTAGAAATAACGGCTAAAGTACCGCAAATATCCGCTAGCTACTCTCTTGTTCACGGCGACGGAAGCCAAATATCCCCGCCGCGCCCACTGCCAGCAGCACACCAATGCTCGAAAGCAGCGATACCGTATTGCCAACTTTGTATTCCTTGGGCTCAAACACAAATTTTATTTCGTGCGAGCCGGCTGGCACCTGCATGGCCCGCAATGCCCAGTCGGCGCGGAAGTGCGGCACCGGCTGGCCGTCGAGGAAGGCCTGCCAGCCATCGGCGTAGTAAATCTCCGAGAACACTACCGTGCCCGGCTGGGCCGCCGTGTAGCGGTACGTGAGGGCGTCGGGGGCATAGCTGGTGAGGGCAATAGTGCTCGACGAGTCGGCGTAGGTAGCCGGCTTTACATCGGGAAATTTCTTCGTGTCAACCACGGCTACCTGCTTGGCATTGAGCGTGTTCAGGGCCGTCATCTCGGCGTCGGGGCTAGCTACAGCTTTCACTTCGCGCACAAACCAGGCGTTGCCCAGCGCACCGGGGTTGCGCTGTACCTGCTCGGCTTCGCCCTGCTTCTGGGGCGGCACTATCACGTAGCGTGTGTTCAGCATGTTGAGCACGCCTGTATTGTTCTGCGAAATCTGGCGTTCGATGAGGTCCTGGTAGCGGCGCAGCTTGGCTCCGTGGTAGCCACCAATGCTCTTGTGGAAGTACGACGTGCGCGCCTCGTTAAAGGGGTTGCCGAGGTTGAGCACGCGGTAGCTCAGGTCCTTATCCTGCAAAATCTGGGTATCGGCGGGCGAGGGCTGGAAGCTCTCGGCAATGGTTTCGGTCTGGAAATTCTTTTCGCCGAGGTAGCGCTTGTCTACCGTCCAGAGGTCGAGCAGTACCAAAGCGGCTACCGCCAAGGCAGCTAGCCGCGCATCCAGCTTACCCTTCAAATAAAAGTAAAGCGCCGCCAGCGTCAGGCCCACGAAGAGCAGCCCGCGCCAGATGTCGTTGTGCAGCAGCTCGGCGCGGTCGGCGCGCAGGGCGCTCATCAGCTGTGGTGTGAAGCCACTTTGCGTGAGGTTAGCATCTTGCGGCGAGGCATAGTCGAAGCTCAGGCTCGCCACCCAGGTCAGCAGCAGGAAGCCCGCCGTGATAGCCCCGGCATACAGAAGCTGCTTGATGCGGTGCAGGTTATCGGCCGAATCGACGGCCACGGCCGGCGCCCCCGCGGCGCGGGCCGCTTTGGCCAGCGCCGGGTGCAGCGGCTCGGTAGGCACAGCCGCTGGCGAGCCAGCCGGCACCACGGCCATGCGCGGCCGCAGAATGCGCGACAGGGCTAGCGCCGCCAGCAGTGGCATCGCCAGCTGCGCTATCACGAGGGCCATGCTCACGGCCCGGAAGCTGCGATAGCCTGGCAGGTAATCGAAAATCAGATTGTTAATCGTTTCGAAATTCTTGCCCCAGGCCAGCACAAACGACACCAGCGTGCCGGCCAGCAGCCAGTAGCGCGTGCGCTTGTCCACGACAAACAGGCCTAGCACAAACAGGAAGCACACCGTGACGCCCACGTACACCGGGCCAGCCACATAGCTTTGGTCGCCCCAGTAAGTGGGCATAGCCGTCAGGTATTCTTCGGGCAGGCCGGCGGCGGCAATGTGCGAATCCTTGCCCAGCGGCATGGCGCTGCTGCCGCCGTAGAAGTTGGGCACCAGCAGCGTCATAGTTTCGCCGATGCCGTAGCTGTAAGCAAAGGCGTAGTCGCGGTCTTGCTGGCGGGCGCTGGGCGCAGCGGCCTGGCCAGGCTGGGCCGGCAGGGCCTTAAGCTCGGAGGGCGAGCGGTTGCTGTATTTGCTATACTCGTAGGTGGTATAGAGGCGGCCGAAGCTCACGCCCACCGCCAGCAGCGCACCTACCCCTAGCAGGATTACTCGGCTGAAAAAATCGGGCAGGCGCCCGGCCCGAATGGCCGCCACCAACTCGATAATGCCATAAATGACAACCAGCAGGCCCAGGTAATAGGTAATCTGCGGGTGGTTGGCGCGCATGTTCATGGTGAGGCCTAGCGTGAAAAGAGCGGCGCCCAGCCACTTATTCTGGCGCATAGCCAGCAACAGGCCGCCCAGCACCAAGGGCGCGTAGGCCAGCGCCCACGACTTGGTATTGTGCCCGGCCGCCAAGATGGCGAGGTTGTAGCTCGAAAAGCCCAGCGCCACCGCGCCGGCCACCGCTACCAGCGGGCGCACCCCCAGCGCCACCAGCAGCACATAGCCGCAGAGCAGCGCCACAAACAGGTTGCTCACCACGCCCGGCAAGCCTAGCGCGATAAACTTCTGCACGTACACAAACAGGTCGCCGGGGAAGTGTACCGAAATCAGGTACGTCGGCATGCCGCTGAACATAGAGTTGGTCCAGAGCGGCTCGTGGCCGTGCTCGGCGGCCCACTGCTGCGTCTCGTGCGCGCCACCCTGAAACTGGGTAATGTCGTGCTGGGCCAGCGTCTGGTGCTCAAACACGATGGGCGCGAAGTAGGCCACGGCCAGCACCACAAAAAACAACACGGCCAGCACGTGCGGCCAGGCCCGCTGCCACAAAGGAGCGGGCGCAGAAGAATAAGAAGCGGAAACGGCCATCGGACGGCTTAACTACAGAGTAGGCAATGAGAGCCCGAAGGTAGCGCCGGGGCGGGGAAGGGGGCTAATTAACCCGTCTATCCTTACCGCGCTGCGCTCGCAAGGATAGATATTTTTGTGACTTGTTAAGTAGTTACATCACCGGCTGCCCCGCCAACACGGTCGCCTATACACGGCGAACCTCCGGCTGGGAAGATAACCGAGGGTTCAAGAAACGGGGGCAGGAGTACCCTAGCTTCTTATCCAAATAAGAGTGGGCTTGGCTAGGCCTACTTCAGCACCACTTCTGCCATCACCGGAAAGTGGTCCGACGGATAGTGGCCCCGCATCGAGTCGGTGAGTACGGCGTAGGTTAACACCTGCCAGCCCGCACTCACGAAGATGTAGTCGATGCGGTCGACCAAAGGGGCATCGAGCTTAAAGCCGGTGAAAGTGCCGACTGGCCCGTAGGCCGGCTGGGCCGTGAACAGATAGGAGTCGTGTAGCAGCGCTTGCAGGGTTTTTACCTGCTCGGTATCGGGCGTCGAGTTGAGGTCGCCTACGCAGATAACGGGCGTGTTCTGCGCGATTTCCTTGATTTTCTTCGCCATGAGCAGGCCCGACTGGCGCCGGGCCTCCACGCCCTGGTGGTCGAAGTGCACGCTGAAAAAGAAAAAATCCCGCTGCGTTTTCGCATCCCGGAACTTGGCCCAGGTGCAGATGCGGTTGCAGCAGGTGGCATCCCAGCCCAGCGAAGGCCGGTCGGGCGTCTGGCTCAGCCAGAAGTCGCCGGTTTGTAATAGCGTTAGCCGGGCCTTTTTATACACAATAGCCGAGTGCTCGCCGGCCTGCTTGCCATCGTCGCGCCCCTTGCCCACGAACGCGTAGCCCGGCAGCTCGGTCAGGTCGGTAAGCTGCCCCTGGAAGCCTTCCTGGGTACCGAACACATCGAAGTCATGATAGCGCACTAGGTTTTTAACCAATTCTTTACGATTAGGCCAGGCATCAGCTCCGTCGCTGGGCGTGTTCATGCGCAGGTTGTAAGTGGCTACCCGCAACGGCGCGGATGTTTTCTGAGCTGAAACAGACTGACTAAGCCAAAGACTGCTGAGCAGCAGGTAGATAATCAAGCGCATAGGTTAAGGAGAGAAAAGGGGCTAGCCGGGCGGCGGTCAAATGTAATGCTGCCTGTTGCCGGCCTGTATAGGCGGCAGCTTGGCCCCGGCCATCGCGCATGTAGACCCGCATTCCGACCTTTGCCGGGCCATGGCTATCTATTTTTTCGACCTGCCTGCCCTGTTGGGCGGTGCCTTGCTGCAAGCCCCGACCACCGAGGTGGCCCTAGTCACCCTGCTGCTCGACAGCCGCCGTGTGGGCCTCACCGAGGGCGCCGTATTCTTTGCCTTGCGCGGCCCCAATCACGACGGCCACCAGCACCTGGCCGCGCTCTATGCCAAGGGCGTGCGGCTGTTTGTGGTTAGCCACCCACCGGCTAGCCTGGCGCCGTTTGCCGAGGCGGGCTTTGTGCAGGTGCCCGACACCCTGGCGGCGCTACAGGCACTAGCGGCGCGGCACCGGTCCGCCTTTGCGGGGCCGGTGTGGGCCATCACGGGCTCCAATGGCAAGACCATTGTGAAGGAATGGCTAGCCCAGTTGCTGGCTCCCGACGAGGACATTTGCCGCTCGCCCAAAAGCTACAACTCGCAGGTAGGTGTGCCCTTAAGCGTGTGGGAGCTGGCGCCCGGCCGGCACACGCTAGGCATCTTCGAAGCTGGTATTTCGGAGCGCGGCGAGATGACGCGGCTCGCTCAGATTATTCGGCCCACGCACGGCATTTTCACTACGTTGGGCACCGCTCATGATGCTGGTTTTGCCTCGCAGCAAGAGAAGCTGGATGAAAAGCTCGGCCTGTTTGCCCAGCCCGGCTTCGAACTGCTCGTGTACTGCGCCGACCAGCCGGTGGTGCACGCGGCTGTGCGGGCCCGCGTCCTGCCTGCCCTGGCCTGGACGCGCCACGCCGCCCCCGGCGCGGCCCTACACTTTCGTCTCAAGCCCAATTCGGCGGGCACTACCACCGTGCGCGTGCGCCTGGGCGATGCCGACGCGGCGGCCCACTTCCCCGCCGAGCAGCCGGCGCTGCGGGCGGCCTCGCGCTTCACGCTGCCCTTTGCCGATGAGCCGTCGGTCGAGAATGCGCTGCACTGCCTGGCCGTGCTGCTCTGGCGCCAGCTCGACCCTGCCAAGGCCCTAGCCCCGGCCGAAATACAGCGCCGGCTGCTGCGCCTGCACCCGGTGGCCATGCGCCTCGAAATGAAGGCCGGCCGCCACGGCTGCTACCTCCTCGACGATACCTACAACAATGACCTGGCCGGCCTCTCGCTAGCCCTCGACGCCCTGAGTCGGCAGGCCCGACCCGGTGGCCGCACTCTTATTCTCAGCGATGTGCTGGAGTCGGGCCTCAGCACCGCCGAGCTCTATGCCCGCGTGGCAGCCTTGGTGCAGGCGCACGGCGTCACGCGGCTTATCGGGGTAGGGGAGGCGATTAAGGAAGAATTGGGAATGGGTGATTCTTCATTCGTCCTGCCTGATTCCAGATTTTATAACTCTACCGAGATGCTGCTGGCCGAGCTACGGCCGACCGATTTTCAAAACGAAACCATCCTCATCAAAGGTGCCCGGCGCTTCGGCTTCGAGCGGGTGGTGGCGGCTTTGCAGCAGCCCCAGCACGGCACGGTGCTCGAAGTGAACCTCGACGCGCTCACGCACAACCTGCAATATTATCGGCAGCGCCTGAACCCCGGCACCAAGCTCATGGTGATGGTAAAAGCCTTTGCCTACGGCAGCGGCTCGTATGAGGTAGCTAGCCTGCTGGAGTTTCAGCGGGCCGACTACCTGGCCGTGGCGTACGCCGACGAGGGCCAGCAACTGCGCGACAACGGTATCAGCCTGCCCATCATGGTCTTAAACCCTGGGCCTGATTCGTTTGGCCAGCTGCGGCGCTACCGCCTGGAGCCCGAAATCTACTCGCTCGAGCGCCTGCACGACTATTTGCAAGCTGCCCGCGAGGCCACCCACGATGGCGCCGGCCCGCTGCCCCCGCTGCACCTCAAGCTCGATACCGGCATGCGCCGGCTAGGCTTCTCCGAAGAAGAACTGCCCGGCCTGCTGGCCCTGCTGGCAGCCCACCGCGCGGCCCTGCCGGTAGCGGGCATTATGACGCACCTGGCCGCCGCCGACGACCCTAGCCACGACGAGTTTACGCAGCAGCAGCTCACCACTTTCCGGCGCATGGCCGCCGCTATCGAGGCCGTGCTAGGCTACCCGGCCCTCAAGCACGCGCTCAACTCGGCGGGTATCCGGCGCTTCCCCGAGGCGCAGCTCGACATGGTGCGCCTGGGCGTTGGACTCTACGGCGTAGAAGCTGGCGCGGAAGATGCCCACAACCTGCTGCCTGTTAGTACACTAAAGACTACTATCTCGCAGATAAAAACGCTCCCTGCCGGCACTACTGTGGGCTACGGCCGCCGGGGTGCCGCTACCGCTCATGAGCGCCGCGTAGCGACCCTGGCCATTGGCTACGCCGACGGCTACGACCGGCGCTTCTCCAACGGCCAGGGGCTGGTGCTACTGCACGGCCGCCGCGCCCCGGTAGTAGGCTCGGTGTGCATGGATATGGTGATGGTAGACGTGACCGACGTGCCCGAGGCCCGGGCCGGCGACGTAGCGGTGGTCTTTGGCGAAGGACTGAGCACGAGCGAGCTGGCCCAGCGCATCGGCACTATCCCCTACGAGCTGCTCACCAACGTGAGCGAGCGTGTAAAGCGCGTGTTTGTAAGCGAATAACTTATTGATAATAAGCGACTTGATTCTAATTTCGATTATTCGTGCCATGCAAAACGCACAGCACGAGGCTGAACTATGCCTATTTACTAGATAAATTAGCGGCTAAATTGTTCCTAAACACCTATTTCCCTTCTAGTTCTACTTGATTGTATGGTCTTTACTCGTATAGGTTTTTGTAGTTTTCTACTATTATTTTTAACTTGGGCATTGCCCGGCGCGTCGGCGCCCCGCCCGGCCGATACGCCGCTCGACGGCCTCTGGAAGGGTCCTTTGAAGCTGCCCGGCGGCGAGCTAGAAGTCATTTTTCGCCTGGTAAAGCTGAGCAGCGGCGAATACTTCGCCACGCTGGATGTGCCTAAGCAGCGCGTCAGCAACTTATCTGTCACGGTTACTACCCTCGCCGATACCATCACTTTTGCGTCGGTCGAAGCCAATTGCCGTTTCACGGGCCGCCTGGTGCCCGATGCAGGTCAGCTCCAAGGCACCTGGCAGCAGCCCGGTTTTCGGGTGCCTCTCACCCTAACCCACACGGCCCTGCCCACCCTGGCCACTGCTACCAAAACCCGCCTTACGCCGCCGTATCGCGAAGAGAATGTAACAATCCCCAACGCGGCAGCTAGCCTGCAGCTGGCGGGCACGCTCACCGTGCCGGCCGGGCCAGGGCCGTTTCCGGCGGTGGCGCTGCTCAGCGATGTGGGTGCGCAAGACCGCAACGGCACCGTGAACGAGTTTGGCCCCCAGGGCTGGCTAGCCGACTACCTCACCCGGCGCGGCATTGCCGTGCTGCGCTTCGACGACCGGGGCACCGGCCAGTCGACCGGCGCGGCCGAGGCTACGCTGGTCGACCAGGTAACGGACGCCCAGGCTGCGCTAGCCTTCCTGCGTACCCGCCCCGAGCTGATTCCGACCCAGCTAGGGCTGATTGGCCACGGCCAGGGCGGCAACGTGGCGCTGCTGGCCGCCGTGCGCCCCGAGCCGCCGGCCTTTGTGGTGGGGCTGGCGCCCTACGGCCTCACTGGCCGGGAGGCGGCCATGCAGCAGGAAGAGGCGACCCTGCGCAGCCTCCAAACCTCGTCAAGCCAGCTAGCCATCGCCCTCAAGCGGCAGCAAATGACGTTCGACGCCATCCGGCAAACCATCAACCGTAGTCAGGCCCGCGCTATTGTAGCCAAAATTTTGAAACAGGATAACCCCATGCTTAGCGATGCCGCCGCCGATGCGCGTGCATCGGAGCTGACCACGGCGCCCTACCGCTATTTTCTGTCGTTCGACCCAGCCGAGAGCTTGGCGCAGGTGGCCTGCCCCGTGCTGTTGCTCTACGGCAGCGCCGACCCGATACTTAACCCGGATAGCAACATGGTGGCTTTAGTGAATGGGTTGAGCATTAGTAGGCTAGTAACTACTAAGAAGCTGCCGGGCGTCAACCACGTGTTTCAGCCCGAGCGCGACCAGTGGCCCATCGTAGCCGGGCAGGCGCAGCCCAATTTCTCGCCCGCCGCCGAAGAAGCCATCCGGGCCTGGATAACGGCGTTGCCCGCTAAATAGCGCCGTCGGTTTGCTTCGTAGCAGCTCGATTATCTTCGGTCGTACGGCCCGCAGGTTGGCAGGTACGCCAACAGGGAGGGCCAGCTTTGCGTAAGCGGTGGGTCTTTCACCGCCGGCGCATGCTGGCCTTAACACCCCTGCTCTTGTTTCATGACCAAGCTCACCTACCCGCTGCTGGCCGCCGTATTACTGCTGGCTAGCTGCAACGACCTCAAAAAATCGGACGATAAAAACACCCTCGGCGAGGCGACCGCCGATACGGCCGTAGTGGCCCGCACCGGCAAAACGGTGGGCGATGCCGCCGCGGGTGCCGCCAACACGGTAGACAGTGCCGCCAGCAAAGTAGGCTCGGCCGTTAGCAGCGCCTTCGATAATACCAAGGCCAAGCTAGCCGACGTAAAGCTGCCCGAAGTGAATTTGAGCGGCATTACCGTGCGTGGCAATGAAGATTACCAGGTGTATGGCCTAGAGGAAAAAGTGTTGTTCGACACCGATAAGGCTACGATTAAGCCGAGTGCGGCCGAAGCGCTGAAGCAGATTAGCGCTTCTATAAGCAAACGTTATCCGGGCAAAGACGTGCAGGTGCAAGGCTTTGCCGATGCACGCGGCGATAAAAGCTACAACCGCCAGCTGAGCCAGCAGCGTGCCGAGGCCGTGAAGAACTACCTCATCACCACCGATAAGCTGCCTGCCGACCACCTTAGCACCGAGGCTTTCGGCGAAAGCCAGCCAGCCGCCACCAATGCCACAGCCGCCGGGCGCC
Source organism: Hymenobacter sp. BT559 (assembly GCF_017571525.1). Lineage (GTDB taxonomy): Bacteria > Bacteroidota > Bacteroidia > Cytophagales > Hymenobacteraceae > Hymenobacter > Hymenobacter ginsengisoli. The sequence continues at coordinate 230,618 of NZ_JAGETY010000005.1, forward strand.
AGGAAAACCGCCGCGTCGAGATTGCCGTGCGCGTCCGCTAGCCCGCAGCTTCAAAACGGCTTGAACGGATTTCGCAGATATGCCCGCTAAAGCGGGCTGCCTAGGTGGGATTCGCGTTTATTCGCTCTCCATTTTAAAAGGCTGCGACTACAAAAGCGGCATAAACTTAAACGAAAAGAGGCCCCCTAGCTAGGGGGCCTCTTTTCGTTAATATAACCTGGTTGGGTAGCCAGCCTGCTTTAGCAGGCTTATTTGCGAAATCTGTTCAAGCCGCTTCAAGCTGCGGGCTATTTATATGCGTCTACCTCGGCGCGCATCATGGCATTGAAGTGCGAGCCACCGTTGGCGAGCGTCACCAGATTCCAGCCCCGGCCAATGGCGTAGCTCCAGGTGCGGCTGTCTTTAAACTCGAACGTAGGACGCAAAATCTGGCCGTAGGGCGTGTAGTTATCCATAAAGTTGGTGGTGTAGAATTTGTCGCCGCTTACAATCCACTCCATTGCTACATAAAAGCCTTCCTCGGGCGCTACCAGGTTGTAGGGCGACAAGTCGACCGTAAACCACTCGCCGCCGCGCGCTGCCGACACAATTACGCTCTCGGTGAGCATGTCTTCGTTCGGGGCGTTATAGTTGCCGTTGGCCTTGTAGATACGTACCCGGAACGGCTCGCGCGGAAAGCCATTCTCACCGATGAAGAACGACACCGTGCGTATAAGCCCAAGCTTCTTGGCTTTGTCGTTCTTGCACATAAAAGCATACTGGCTGCCTGGCATGCCCTGAATCATGCCGGCGGCGGGCGAGTTGGAGTGGGCCCCTAGCAGCGTAGGCTTCACGGCCTTGGCATCCACTTTCACTTCGGCTAGCGCGATAGCCTGCTTGGGTAGCTGAATAATAATTTCCTCCATATTGGTGCCGCGCTTCACGAAGAGAGCCGTCCGCTTGTAGCCGAGCGCCATCACAATCACCGAGTCTTCGGTCACCTTCGTGGGCATAGCTAGCTGGAAATAGCCGTACTCGTTGGTGAGGGCACCGGTTTGCTCTTCGCGCAGGTTGATAGAGGCAAACGGAATTGGGTCCTGGGTTTTTTCATCCACCACGCGGCCCGTAATGCGGCCTTCCTGCTGGGCCCACCCTAGGGCAGGCAGTAGCGCGGCGGCCAGTAAAAAGAATAGTAAACGCTTAATCATACAGAAAAAGTAAAATGAATAAGAACGCGGCGTACAAATTTAATTACGACCGTGTGCTTGTTTATAAGGTGTGGTAAAAATTTCTATAAAATGTGCCCTGAAATTGCGTATGAGGCATTTTATTGCTTGATGACGCATTCATGACAATGGTATTTTTCTAATAATGCTCTGTGCTGTGCCTAGGGGTCGGGTAATATGCTGGCTGCCTTGCCCTAAAACAAGCAAAGCCCAGCTAGCCGGGCTCTGCATAAAAGATAATACCGGCGCCGACAGTGCTTATTTAATCATATCTACCTCCGCCTTAATCATGGCGTTGTAGTGCTGGCCGGCGGCGGTGGCCATCGTGAGCAGCGTCCAGCCTTTGGCAATGCTGTAGGTCCAGGTGCGGCTCTCCTTGAATTCGAACGTCGGACGCATAATCTGGCCGTAGGGCGTGTAGTTATCGTCCATGAAGTTGGTGTTGAAAAACTTGTCGCCGCTCACAATCCATTCCATCGCCACGAAGAAGCCTTCTTCGGGCGCTACCACGTTGTAGGGCGTCAGGTCGACGGTATACCACTGGCCGCCCTTGGGAGCCGATACCACCACGTTGTCGGTCAAGATGTCCGTGTTCGGCGAATTGTAGTTGCCGTCGGGCTTGTAGAGGCGCACCCGGAATGGCTCGCGGGGAAAACCATTCTCGCCGATGTAAAATGACACCGAGCGAATATTGCCCAGGCGCTTGTTCTTATCGTTCTTCACAAAGAAGGCATACTGCCCGCCCGGCTGGCCTTGCAGCAGGCCCTCACCCGGGTGGCTGGAGTTAGCCCCTAGCTCCAAGTTTTTTACTTTGCCACCTTTCACCGTCACGTTGCTCAGGGCAATGGCGCGGCGGTTCACTTCCAGCACTAGGTTGGCCATCGGCTTGCCCCGCTGCACCGCAATGGCCAGGTGCTCGTAGCCCAGCGCCATCACAATAAGGGAGTCGGTTTCATTTTTCAGCGGCCCCGGCAGCTGAAACACCCCGAACTCGTTGCTAAGAGCACCCGTTTGCTCTTCTTTTAAGCTAAGCGAGGTGAACGGCAGCGGCTCCTTGGTAGCCTTGTCAATGATTTTGCCGGCTAGCATGGCGGCGGCCGGCGTAGCAGTCTGCGCGTGGGCAGCGCCGCTCGCTATGCATAAAAATAATGCAAAATAAAATAAACGTTGAAACATTTGAGAGGGGTTAAAGGACTGGCTAGTGCAAAAATAAGCGGAAGTACTTATCGTTGCCACATTTGCCATGCACAAAAAAACACTACTTCTTGTGCGACCCTCCTAAATAGGCCAGCTGGCGGCTTGCAAACCCGGTGAGCCCTTAAAAAAATGCTCCCCACCTGGCACCGCCAACTAAACGGCCGTATCTTTGTTTGAATTAAATCTAAATAACCAACTTCTCGCGCCCGTGGCTCTTTTTCGTCGCTCTGCTGCCGTGGCTGCTCCGCAGCCGGTTTCTGCTCGTCGCACTGCCAATGACCTGCGTCTCGGCGAGTCGGCCACCGTGTGCTGCCTGAAAGACCCCCAGATGGCACTCAAGCTGTTGGAAATGGGTTGTATTCCGGGCACGCAGGTGCGGCTAACGGGCCGGGCGCCGCTCGGCGACCCGCTGATGCTGGTGCTCGGCGACGAGGAGTATACCCTTTCGCTGCGCGTGAGCGAGGCCATTACTATTCAGTTAAAAGACTAACCCAGAACCCTATGGCGGGTGTTATTCAGGATGTGCAGCCGGCAGTGCCGCAGCCCGGCACCGGGGGCGCGGCGCCCTTGGCCGAGCGCCTGCCCCGCCTGGCTCTCATCGGCAATCCCAATTCGGGCAAGACGTCGCTCTTCAATCAGCTCACGGGTCTCAACCAGAAAGTAGGCAACTTCCCGGGGGTGACGGTGGACCGTAAAACCGGCGTGGCCCAGCTAGGGGGCCAGCGCCGGGCCGAGGTGGTAGACCTGCCGGGTACGTATTCGCTCTACCCCAAAAGCCTCGACGAGCGCGTCATTGCCGACCTGCTCTACAACCCGCTCTCGCCCGACTACCCCGACTTTGTGGTCGTAACCGTGGATGCGAGCAACCTGCGCCGCAGCTTGCTGCTGTTTTCGCAGCTCGCCGACCTGGGACTGCCCGCCATTCTGGCCCTGAACATGACCGACGTGGCCGCCGAGCGCGGCATTCAGCTCGACGTAGTGGCCTTGGAACGCGAGCTAGGGGTGCCCGTGGTGCCCATGAATGCCCGTAAGGGTGTGGGCCTGGCCGCCCTACGTATCGTAATGGCCGACCGGCTGGCCGCCCGCCCGCCCGCCGGCCGCTTCTGGCAGCCCGGCGCCGAGCTGCGGCCGCTGCTCGAAGCTATTCGCCAGCACTTCGGGCTACCCAACGACTACCTGGCGCTGCACTATGCGCATCAGTTTCGGCAGCTGCACTTTTTGAGCGAGGAAGACCGTACCTACCTGGCTAGCCTCACCGAGCAGTACGCGTTTGACTCGACGGCCCAGCAGGCGGCCGAAACGGTGGGCCGCTACGCCAGTATCAACGAGCTGCTGCTGGAAGTGGTGACTGTGACGCGCACCGAGCGCCGCGAGCCAGCCAGCAACCGCATCGACAAGGTGCTGACCCACCGCGTGTTCGGGTATCTTATTTTTCTGGCCATTCTGTTTCTGCTGTTTCAGGCCATCTTCGCCTGGGCGCAGTACCCGATGGACCTCATTGACCAAGGCATTTCGGCCTTGAGCGCGGCCATTCAGGCGCGGTTTCATGGGCCGCTGGTGCGGCTGCTCACCGAGGGCGTCATTGCCGGGCTAGGGGGGGTGCTGATATTTATTCCGCAGATTGCCTTGCTCTTCGCCTTCCTGGCGGTGCTGGAAGAGACTGGCTATATGGCCCGCGTTACCTTCCTCATGGACAAGCTGATGCGGCCCTTTGGGCTGAGCGGCAAGAGCGTGGTGCCGCTCATTTCGGGACTGGCGTGCGCCGTGCCAGCCATTATGGGGGCGCGCACCATCGAAAGCTGGAAAGACCGGATGCTTACCATCTTCGTAACGCCGCTCATGTCGTGCTCGGCCCGCATTCCGGTCTACACGGTGCTAGTGGCGCTGGTGGTGCCCGACGAGAGCTGGCTCGGCATTTTCAACATGCGGGGGCTGGTGCTTATGGGGCTCTACCTGCTAGGCCTCAGCTCAGCGCTGCTCTCGGCCTTGCTGCTGAAAACGGTGCTCAAGGCCCGCGAGCGCAGCTACTTTATCATGGAGTTTCCGGTGTACCGCTGGCCGCGCTGGAAAAACGTGGGGCTTACCATCGTGGAGAAGGTAAAAACCTTTGTGCTGCAAGCTGGTAAGGTCATCGTCGCCATTTCGGTGCTGCTGTGGGTGCTGGCTAGCTATGGCCCCGGCACCCGGCAGGAGCAGGCTGCCGCGCAGGTGCAGCAGCAAGCCGCTGCCCGGCGGTGGTCGGCTGCCGAAACCGAGCGCCGCGAAGCCTCGGCCCGGCTCGAAACTTCTTACGCCGGCACTTTTGGCCACATCATCGAGCCGGCCATCCGGCCGCTGGGCTTCGACTGGAAAATTGGTATCTCCCTGCTTACCTCCTTCGCCGCCCGCGAAGTGTTTGTGGGCACCATGAGCACCATCTACAGCGTGGGCCAGGATGCCGACCTGGGCACCGTGCAGCAGAAGCTGGCCAGCGAGCGCGATGCGCAGGGCCAACCCTTTTTCACGCCGGTACGGGCGCTGTCGCTGCTCGTGTTCTATGTATTTGCCATGCAGTGCATGAGCACGCTGGCCGTCACCTACCGCGAAACCAAAAGCTGGCGCTGGCCGCTGGGTCAACTCGTGTACATGACCGGGCTCGCCTACGCGGCCTCGCTGCTGGTGTGGCAGGTATTTTCTTAGGCCTATAGCTGGCAGCTGCTGGCTGTTAGCTTTTGTTGATTCGATTAGGCTGGCAGCCAGCAGCTGTCGGCTATAAGCTCAAAAAATGACGACCTACGAGACCCTGCTGCGCCTGGCGTTCCGCGCGCCCACCGACGTGGCACACTACCTTACGCCAGCCACGCTAGGGGCCGCTGCTGGCTTCGAGCAGGCTAACCGAGCCGAGCAGCCGTTTCGCTTCGAGCAGTGGCGCCTGGGCGTGGCGGCCAGCCTGTTGCGCCTGCTGGCCGACCTGGGCGACCACGACGAAGCCCGCCGCGCCGCCGACGTGCTGCACCGCGCCCTCAACACAGCCAAGTCGCCACAGGATATCGACAAGCAAATTGGCAAAGAGAATAAGCTCTTCGAGCAGATTTACACCAACCTCTACGTCAACGACGAAGGGGAGGCCCTGCTCGACCTCTTCGCTCGTACCCTCGACGCCGACGCGCCCGACCTGCTGGCCCAGGTAGAAGATGAGGCTGTGGGGCTAGCCCGCGGCCTGGACTTCGAGCGAGCTGAAGAAGACGAATGAACCTGTTCAGGCAGTCGGCTGCCCCGGCCGGGCGGCGGAGAGCAGTTTGACCAGTGTGAGTGACTTCCTAAACAGCTTTCTAAGTGGCCCCAAAGCCACCAAAAGAAAAGACCCGCGCCACTGGCACGGGTCTTTTCTTGTAACGCAACAGCGGAGCCCTAGTAGCTGGGGTTCTGCGTCAGGTTTGGGTTATTGTTGATTTCCTGGTACGGAATCGGCAATATCTCCTTCGGGTCGTTGGCGTTGAGGGCCGGAATGGCGGGCGAGCCGGGGTCGGTAGGGGTAGCAGGTACGGCAGGCTGGAACTCGCGCACGTTCAGGTTATTGCGCTTGAGGTCGTAGAGCCGGAAGCCCTCGAAAGCCAATTCCAGCTGGCGCTCCAGCAGCACGTCGCTCAGCGTGGCGCTCGTCAGGGGGGTGGCCCCCGAGCGCTTGCGCACGATGTTGATATCGGCTAGGCCCGATTTGCCGGCCTGGATATCGCACTCAGCCCGGATGAGGTACATCTCGGCCAGGCGAATGAGCGGAATATTCTGACCATACGTGCGCCACTTGGCCGTGCGTAGCTGGTTGGGGCGGTTGTTGCCGTCGCTTAAGTAAATAAGCTTCTTGGTCTGCAAAATGGTAAGCGAGTCGGTGCCGCGCACATCTGGCCCGGTGGGGGGGCCGTAGAGAGCCGCAAACGCGCCGCTCACCTGCACATCGCTGCGGCCATACAGGATGCCCTGGTCGCCGGTGGGGCTGTAGCCTGCAAAGAAGGTGGCCAGGCCGCTGTTGGCCGTGCCGGCGTTGTTCTGGTCGTTTTGCTGCACCTCAAACAAGCTTTCGGCACTGTTGCGGTTGGCAAATACGGCGGCCAGCGTGCCGGCCAGCGCCGCCCCACTGTTCGTAATTACATCATCGGCTGCGGCGCGGGCGGCGGGGTAGTTGCCCTGCTGCAAGTACACGCGGGCTAGCAGCGCCTCGGCCGAATACGACGAAGCCCGGGTCACATTCAGCGCAGGCAGGCCTTTTATGGCAGCCTGCAAATCGCTGATAACCTGCGTGTACACTTGCTGCACCGTGGCCCGTGGCAGCTGCGTGTCGGCCTGGGAGATGGAGTTGTTGGCCATCAGGTTGATGGGCACCCCCGGCTGCGTGTTGGCGCCGCCCGGCTGGTACTGCTGGGCATAGAGGCGCACCAGTTCAAAGTACATGGCCGCCCGGATGAAGTGCATCTCCCCCCGGAACTGCTTGCGTTGGGCGCTGTCGGCTACGACGCCCAGGTTGGCCAGCACCAGGTTGGTCTGGTTGATGTTGGCGTAGGCTGCCCGCCAGATACCTAGCGCGTTCGAAATCTGCGCATTCTGGATGTGGTTAGACAGCTGCGCGTAATTCTGAAACGACCCCCGCCAGGTGATGTAGTTGTCGCTCGCCATGAGCTCGGGCACCAGGATGAGGTCGGTGCCGTAAAGGCTCGAATTGTCGAGCTGGGCGTAGCAGCCCACCACGGCGGCGCCGATTTTCTGCGGCGTGTTGAAGGCCGTGGAAAGGTCGATGCCTTGCTGGGGCTCAATATCGAGGGCGTCCTTGCAGCTCGCCAGGCCCAGGCCTAGCGAAAGCACCAAGGCCGATTTAGAAAATATATTTTTCATATGATACGATAGGACAAAGGATTAAAAGCCCAGGTTGGCCCCGATGAGGAAGGTTTTGGGCAGCGGCGGCGTGTAGAAGTCGTGGCCGAGCGCGATGATATTAGCCCCCAAGCCGAAGGTGTTTACCTCCGGGTCATAGCCGGTGTACTTGGTGAACGTAGCCAGGTTCTGGGCCGTGAGGTAGATGCGCACCGATTGCAGGTAGCCGCGCTTCACGAGGTCGGCCGGGATGGTGTAGCCTAGCGTCACGTTTTTCACGCGGAAGAACGAGCCATCCTGCACAAAGCGCGACGAGTTGCCAATGCCATTGCCCGAGCCGAAGCTCGACTTGGGCACGTTGGTGATGTCGCCGGGCTTCTGCCAGCGGTTGAGCTGGTCGGTGGTCTGGTTGTCGAGGTAGTTGTTGAAGCCTGTCGACTGGTACACGCCGGCCGCGTTGTAGATGTCGTTGCCGTAGCTAAACTGCCCTAGCGCGCTCAGGTCGAAGCCCTTGAAGCTGGCCGTGGTATTTACACCACCCGTGAACTTGGGGTTCGGGTTGCCCACCTTCACGTCGGGCGCTGCGCCGTAGTCATTGGTGGCCGTGCCATCGGCCTGGGTATAGAGGGCATCGCCGGTGGCGGGGTCTACGCCGGCATAGCGCTTGGTGTAAAACACGCCCAGCGGCTGGCCTTGCATTACGCGGCTAATGATAGCGCCGCCCGGGATGATGGGCGTAGCCAGTGAGGTTATCAGGTTGCGGTTGAACGACATGTTGCCGCCCACGCTCCACTTGAAGTCGCCGTCGAGAATCTTCCCGTTCAGCGCAATTTCGAGGCCGCGGTTGCGCAGCGAGCCCACGTTTTGGGTAGCATTGCTGAAGCCGGTAGCTAGCTGCAGCTGGCGGTTGAGCAGCAGCTTGTCGGTTTGCTTCTGGTACACATCTACCTCACCGGTGATGCGGTTTTGCAGGAAGCCAAATTCCACGCCGATGTCCGTCTGCTTGGTGTTTTCCCAGGTCAGGCTTGGGTCACCGAGCGCCGAGCCGATAAACGTGCCCGACTGGTCGGCGTAGGGCAGGGCCGCCACCAGGCTACGGGCCGAGAAGTTGCCGATTTCGGCATTACCCGTCAGGCCGTAGCTGGCGCGCAGCTTCAGGTAGTTGATAACGGTATTGCCTTTCAGGAAGCTTTCTTCCGAGAGCAGGTAGCCTAGCGAGGCGGCCCCGAAGGTACCATAGCGGCGCTCGGCCCCGAAGCGCGACGAGCCGTCGATACGGGCGCTGCCGCCTATCAGGTATTTGCCTTGGAACGCGTAGTTGACGCGGGCAAAGTAGGAAAGAATAGAATAGCCAGTGCCCGACGAGCCCGAGCCGCCCGTTTTCACGGCCGCGCTGTTGATGCGGGTAAAGTCGTTGGTCGGGAAGCCGCGGCCCTCGGCCGATGTCACGCGCGTGTCGGAGCGTTGGTACGACTCGCCCACCAGCACGTCGAGGTGATGGTTTTCGGCAAAGTCGCGGGCGTAGGTAATCGTGTTGTTGTTGGTGTAGTTGACTACCTGGGTCTGGGCGCTGAAAGCGTAGCCCGTGGCGCCACCCGTCTGGGTGCCGGCACTGCGCACCAGGTCCTCGTTCAGGTTCAGGAAGTCACCGCCTACTTCCGTACGGATGGTGAGGCCCTGCACCGGCACAAAGTTGAGGTAGGCCGAGCTGAACGAGCGGTAAGTGCCGGCCCGGTTCATGCCCAGGGCTTGGTCAATCAGCGCGTTGTAGTAGATAGTCTGAGCGTTGAGCAAGCCCGTGGTGGGGTCATACACCGGCTGCGTCGGCGCCAGGGCATTGAGCTGCAATGGGTTGGAGAAGTCGTTGTCGCCGGCCACGCGGTCGTTCACGGTGCGGGCCAGCGAGGTGTTGAGGCCCACCCGCAGGTTGTCCAAGATGCTGTGGTCGAGGTTCATGCGCAGGCTGCCCCGCCGGAAGCGGTTGCCCACGATAATACCTTTCTGGTCGTTGAAGGTACCGCTCAGGTAGAAGCGCGTTTTGGCGTCGCCACCGCTCACGCTGAAATCATACTGCGACACGTTGGCACCGCCGCCAAACAGCTTGTACTTGCCTTGGTTGCGAAAGGCCTGGTCGCTCCAGTTGGTGTTGTAAGGCGAATTATAGTCCAGCCCAAAGTAGTTGGTAAAGTCCTTCGGCAGGCTAGCCTGGGTCGAGTAGCCCGCATTGATGAGCGACTCGCCCAGCAGCTCGTTGTACTGCGAAGAATTCAGAAACTGGCGCTGGCGGGTGGGCGCGCTGATGCCGTAGTAGTAGCCGGCCGTTACCTTGGTCTGGCCCTGCTTGCCCTTCTTGGTAGTGATGATAATTACCCCGTTAGACGCCCGCGAGCCGTAGATGGCCGAGGCCGAAGCATCTTTCAGAATGCTAATGCTCTCGATGTCATTGGGGTTGAGGTCGGCTAGGGGGTTCAGCGGCTCGGTGCTGGCCGACGACTGGTCTTGCGACGTGACGGGAATGCCATCAATCACGTACAGCGGCTGGTTGGAGGCCGATACCGATGAAGTACCCCGCACCTGAATGTTCAGGCCCTGGCCCAGCTTGCCGCTGCCCTGGTTGATAACCACGCCCGGCGTGCGGCCCTGAATCGACTGCTCGAACGACTGCACCGGCTGGTTCTGCACCACGCTGCCCGATAGCTGCGTCACGGCGCCCGTCACGTCGGCCTTGGCCTGCGAGCCGTAGCCCACTACCACGGCCTCGGCCAGGTCGGTGGCGCTCGCGGCTAGGGTCACATTTATGGTGCTGCGGCCGGCCACGGCTACCGTCTGGCTGGCATAGCCTACCGAGCTGATAACGAGCGTGGCACCCGGCTGCACGCTCAGCGTAAAGTTGCCGTCGGCGCCGCTGCTCACGCCGTTGGTAGTGCCGCGTTCCACAATAGTAGCTCCGGGTACAGGGCTGCCATCGGCGCCGACGACCCGGCCGCTAACAGCCTGGGTTTGCGCAACTGCCGGTAGCGCTGCCACTACCAGCAAGGGAGCGAAAATATTTCTCATAAGGCGAGTAATAAGTGAAAAATTGATACTAAAAACGCGTAGACATTCTACCCAATATGCTTCTCTAACCTGCACAAGGAGTGGCGGCAAATAAAGAGGGTGCCAGGAGAATATATTATGAACAAAGCGGGCAGGCGGGCAGAATAAGCAACAGTTTCTACTTCAAAAGTCGGCGCTAGCCCTCTTCAAGTGCTTACTGGGCAGTCTTTCATGTAGTAACAGTTAATTTCTGTTTTGTCGCGAAAAAATGCAGTATTGCCAACATGAAAAAAGGCCCGCAACAACTGTTGCGGGCCTTTACTTAGAGCTACTACCGGGCTAGTAGCCTGGGTTCTGAACCAGGTTAGGGTTGGCGTTGATTTCGCGTAGCGGAATCGGGAATACCAGCTTAGGCGAATTCCAGGCCAGCGTAGTGTTAGTCAGCGGGTCGAAAGCCGATTGCTGGTTACGCTTGATATCGCCGAGGCGGAAACCCTCAAACGCAAGCTCCAGGCGGCGCTCTTTGAGGATATCGGCCAGGGTAACAGTGGCGAGGGGCGCCAGTTGCGCCCGCTGGCGAATGACGTTGATATCATTCACGGGCGTGTCGCCAAGCTGCGTACCGGCCCGGAGGTTAGCCTCGGCCCGAATCAGGTACATCTCGTCGAGGCGAATGAGCTTGATATTGCCATAAAGCACATCGTACTTGGTGGTGTAATATGTGCTGTTAGCATTGGGCTGATACAGGTTCTTGCGGTCGTCGCCAGCTTCGAAAAGCTTCACGAACTGCGGCTGAATCTCCACGTCGGCTCGGCGATTCTGCGAGTAGAACGTATTCAAGTCGTTGGTGCCACTCTGTGCCGAGAACTGTAGCGCAAAAATGTCTTCCGACGTATTGGCCAGCAGGCTGCTGTTCGATACGAAGTTGTCGGCGTAGCCAGGGTTTAGGCTGAAGCGGTTAGAGCTGATAACCCGGTTAGCTGCGGCCGCCGCTGCGGAGAAATTACTTTGCTGCAGGTAGATGCGCGCCAGCAAGCCGGCAGCGGCATATTTATTAGCAAAAAAGCCGTTAGAAGCAGGGAGCTTGCTTTCGGCCGTGTTTAGGTCGGTGATAATCTGAGTGTAGACTTCCGCCACCGTATTTCGCTTCACGCTGCTGGCCTCCGAGATGGAAGTAGTGGGAGTAAGCACCAGCGGCACTCCGGGGTTGTTGGCGGGCGTACCATCGTTCCAGTCGCGGGCAAAGGAGCGTACTAAGTCGAAATACACCATCGAACGGATAAACTTCGCTTCCCCTTCCACGCTGCTTTGCTGAGCCGGCGTGCTAAGCTTGCTGAGGTTAGCCAACACGTTATTCGTTCGGTTAATAACGTCGTAGGCGCTCAGCCAGGTGCTCGAAATAAAGCTGTTGCTGTAAAGAAGCGTTTTGCGCTGGGCCTGCTGCGGCTGCGAGTAGGTGCCCACAAACATCTCGTCGCCGTTATCGGCGAGCAGGTCGGTCATCAATTGCCAGTCGCCCCCATATAGGCTCGTGCTTTGCAGGCCTTTATAGCAGCCGATAAGGGCAGCATGTACGTCATCAGACGTGTTAAAAGCATTGGCCGTGTCAATGCTGCTGACGGGCTGTACATTCAGCTTATTGTTGCAGCCCACTAGGCCGCCCGTAAGCAGGGAGGCTGTTAGCAGTCCGGTGAGTATCTTTTTCATAAGTAGATGCTAGTAGAAAGAGGGAAAAGCCGACCGGCGCTAAAAGCCCAGGTTGATACCCACGGTATAGGTGCGGGCCTGCGGGGCTGTGTAGAAGGTGATGCCCTGGCTAATATTATTCTGGGTATTATTACCGGTACCCGTCACGTAGTCGGAGCTAACCTCGGGGTCCCAGCCGGTGTACTTAGTGAAGGTGAGCAAGTTGTAGCCCTGCACGAAGATGCGCGCGGTCTGGAAGTAAGCCTTTCTGGCTAGCGCACTGGGCAGGTTGTAGCCCAGCACCACCGAGCGCAGGCGGCCGTAATCGCCGTTTTGCACGAAGCGCGACGAGTTGCCGATACCATTGCCGCCCAGGTAAACGGCCTTGGGTACGTTGGTGATATCGCCCGGCTTCTGCCAGCGGTTCAGCTGGTCGCGGGTCTGGTTGTCAGGGCCGTTATTGAAGCCCACCGAGTAATACTGTGCGCCTCCGTCAAAAATCTGGTTGCCAAACACGCCCACTAGGGTCACGGCCAGGTCGAAGCCTTTGTAAGAGAACGTGTTGGTGATACCACCAGTCCACAGCGGGTTAGGGTTGCCAATGGGTACGTTGGCGGCCAGGTTGATGTCGTTAGTGGTGCCCCGGTTCAGGGTGCCGTCGGCGTTGGTGGTATTCAGGTAATACAGGGCGTCGCCGTTGTCGGGGTTTACGCCCGCGTATTCTGGCCCGATAAACTCGCCCAGGGGCTGGCCCGCCTGGGCCCGGTTCAGGAAGCTACCCAGAATGTCCGGTCCGGACAGGTCCAGAATTTTATTGCGGTTGATAGCGGCGTTCGCGCTGGTCGTCCAGTTGAAGTCCCCTACGATATTGCGGGTAGTGAGCGAGAACTCGATGCCCTGGTTGCGCAGGCTGCCCACGTTTGAGTTGCGAGAGGCAAAGCCAGAGGTGCCCGGTACAGGCTGCGAGAGCAGCAGGCCAGTAGTATTCTTGCGGTACACATCTACTTCACCGCTGATGCGGCCACCAAAGAAACCGTACTCTACGCCGGCGTCGTACTGCACCGTCGTTTCCCAGGTCAGGTCATTGTTGCCGAGCTGCGAAGGTCGCTGGCCGGGTACCCCAACGTAGCCGGCATCGCCCGAGAACAGGCTGCGCGAGGCGAAGTTGCCAAAGTTCTGGTTACCGGTTTTGCCGGCGCTGGCGCGCAGTTTGAGCAAGCTCAGCGTAGGATTGTCCTTCAGGAAGCTTTCTTCCGAAATCAACCAGCCGACCGACGCCGCCGGGAAAACGCCATACCGGTTGTTGGCCCCAAAGCGCGATGAGCCGTCGATGCGGGCGCTAGCCCCCACCAGGTACTTGCCGGCGAAGGCGTACGAGCCGCGAGCGAAGTACGACACCAGGGCATAGCTGGTGGTATAGGAAGTGCCCGCCGTGATTTGCGAGGCGTTATCAATGGTGCGGTAGGCGTCGGAGGCAAACTGCGTACCCGTCACGCTGTTGCCGTTGAGGCGGCCGCTTTCGTAGCTCGTACCCAGGGTAAATTCCAGGGCGTGCTGCTCAGCGAGCATCTTTTTGTACGTGAAGTAGTTGTTCACTACCACCTTCGCATTGGTTTGGGCTGCGTTGAAGCCAAAGCCGTTGGTCGGGCCGCTGTTGCGCGAGGTGATGCGTCCGAGGTACTGCTCCTCGTTTTGGTTCAGCACGTCGGTGCCGAGCTCCGAACGGAAGTTAAGGTCGTTGGTGAGCTTCAGCTGCCCGTACACATTGCCCAACAGCCGGTAAATAGTAGTCGTGTACGAGCCGCCCTGAATATTCAGCAACGGGTTGTAGTAGAAGGGAAAGGTGGCATTGGGAAGGCCCGTGTTTAGGTCAAGCGCGCCGCTGGTTAGGCCAGTACGCGGGTCGATGGAAGGCGTAATCGGCGCCAAGGCCACAATCTGCATCGGCGTGCTAAACGCGTCATCGTTGGGCACACGGTTGTTGACCGAGCGCGTGGCCGTCATGTTAATGCCAAACGACAGCCGGTCGGTAGCCTGATGGTCGAGGTTGAAGCGCGCGGCGATGCGCTTGTACTCGTTGCTGATAAGAATACCCTTCTGGTCGCTGTACTGGCCCGAAAAATAGAAGCGGGTTTTCTCATTGCCGCCGCTGGCATTCAGGTCGTACTGCTGGAAGGGAGCCTTCTGGAAAACCTGGTCCTGCCAGTTGGTATTATACGTCAGCGGGTCGGTGGCCCCGCCCGCGTAGGTCTTCAGGCGGTTGGCATTAGACGTGGCCGAGCGGCCCGAATTGACCAGCGCCTCAGTTAGCAGCGTCACATACTCCTGGCTGTTAAGAAACTCCCGCTTGTGCGTGGGCTCGCTGTAGCCGCCCTGCACATTCAGGTTGAAGCGCGTCGCGCCGGCCTTGCCGCGCTTGGTGGTGATGAGCACAACGCCGTTGGTAGCTCGCGAGCCGTAAATAGCCGATGACGAAGCATCTTTCAGCACGCTGATGCTCTCAATGTCATTGGGGTTGATGTCGGCAATGGGGTTGGTAGCTGCTTCCGTCGACGACATGTTGTCGGCTACTACCGGCACGCCATCCACTACGTACAGCGGCTGGGCGTTGCCGCTGATGGAAGACACGCCCCGTACCCGCACCTTAATGCCCTGGCCGAGCTTGCCGCTGCTGTTTTCGATAAACACGCCCGCAGCTTTACCTTGTATGGATTGCTCGAACGACTGCACCGGCTGGTTGCCTACGTCTTTGCTGGCTAGCTGCGCTACCGAGCCCGTGAGGTCGGCTTTGGTCTGGGTACCGTAGCCCACTACCACGGCTTCGCCCAGGTCGGTGGTGCTAGCAGCCAGCGTCACATTGACAGCGCTGCGGCTGCCGACGGGAACAGTTTGCGTAGTAAAACCTACCGAGCTGATAACCAGCGTAGCGCCCGGCTTCACCGCTAGGCGAAATACCCCGTCGGCGTCGCTGGTCACGCCATTGGTAGTGCCACGCTCTACAACGGTCGCGCCCGGTACCGGGTTACCGTCAGTGCCTGTTATCCGGCCACTGATGGCCTGCGTCTGGGCTAGCACTGGCAGGGCAGCTACAACCAGTATAGGAGTAAAAATTTTTCTCATGAAGCAATGAGTAAAATGAGTAATAAAAAGAAGGCAGCAAAAGAGGGCTTGGGCAGGATAAAAGGGTACTTACAAATTAAAGGGTACTTCAGTAAGAAATCATAATAAAATTTTGGAAAGTCCCTGAAATAGTGAGAACAATTCTGGTTTATTTTAGAAGTATTTCTGTACTAGCGGTGCTTATTTAATGCGATTATCGAGAAATAAGGTAGTTAAAAACCATTCTTAATTAATGGCACCTTCAATGTGTTCATCCTATTTCGTTACCCCTAGCCGCCCCTACCTTTGCCGCCACGCATGAAGCCTACTATTCATTATCTTACCACGGCGGCCCAGGTGGCCGACGCGGCAGCCCACTTTGCCACGCTGCCGCGCATTGGCATCGACCTGGAGTTTGACGACAACCGCTATCGCTACGGCCGCCACCTGGCCCTCATTCAGGTGTTTGACGGCGAGGCGGTTTACCTTATCGATCCGCTGCCGCTGGAGCCGGAGATGGCTGCCGGCCTGGAGCCGTTGTTTGCCGTGCTGCGCGACCCGGCCGTGGCCAAGGTATTCCACTCCTGCAAGTCCGACATTCTGCTGCTCGATGAGCTGTTCAGCGTTACGTGCCGCACCATTGTAGACACCAGCGTGCAGTTTACGCTGCTAGCCCTTGAGGATAACAATATCTCGCTAGGGCGTCTTATTCAGAGCGAGTTAGGGTTTGAGGTGGATAAAGGCGAGCAGAAGTCAAACTGGCTGAAGCGCCCTCTCACCGAGGCCCAGAAAGAGTACGCCGCCAACGACGTGCTGTACTTGTTTGAGCTCACCGACCGCCTGGCGGTTCGCCTGCAAGAGCAGGGCCGCGCCCAGTGGGCCGCCGAAGAAAACCACGCCCTCGAAGCCGTGCGCTACGGCCGCGGTGAGCTGCGCCCGCACCTGCGGCTAGCTGGCAAGTACCGCATCAGCCCCCAGGAGCTGCCGCTGTTTCGGGAGCTGTACGCCCTGCGCGACCGCGTGGCCCGCCAGCTCGACCGGCCGAGCTACATGGTGCTCAGCAATGATAGGCTAGCCGAAATCACGCGCCAGCCTATTACGTCGCACGGCGCATTGCGCAATGCGGGCGGCCTGCACCCCGAGCTAAAGCGCGCGCCCTACGCCGACGAGCTCGTTGCCCTGGCCACTGCCGAGCTAGCCCCCGATGGCCCGCTGCCCGCCGACCAGCGCCGGCCGCAGCCCTTCCGCCGCCGCTTTGGCGGCCCCGTGGCGGCCCGCGCCGAGGCCCGCGAAACCTTGCTCACGACGCTCAAAAACCACCTGGCGGCCGACTACAGCCCGGTGCTGGCCAACACCGTGCTTAGCAATCGCCTCATTGGCGATGTGGTGGAGCAGGGCAGCCTAGCCGCCCTGCGCCCTTGGCAGCGCCAGTTGCTGGGCGAAACTGCTGGCCAGCACGGCCTGGCCATTGCCGAGCTGGAAGAGCCGCTGCAAGCCTAGCGCGCAAGGTTACGCAAGGTAAAAAGAGGTTTCGCTAGGCCTGTCGATGATGATATAGCCTGGCGAAACCTCTTTCTATATTATGTAATCTTGCGTTTATGAAGCTGCTAACGCTGCTGTTATACCTGCTGGCTTTGCCTGCGCTGGCGCAGGAAGGCGTGCTGCGCGGCCGCGTGCTCGATGCCGATACGCACCAGCCCATTCCAAATGCCCAGGTAGGCATCGGGGGCAACCGACTGGGCACCAGTACCAACCTGGAGGGCCGCTTCGCCCTGCGGGTGCCGGCCGCTTACCAGGCCAGCGAGCTTGAAATAGCGCTGCTAGGCTACCGGCCTTACCGCCGCCCGTTGCCGCCGCTCCCGAGTGCTGAATTGCTGATTGAGCTGCGCAGTAGCCCGGCCAGCCTGGGCACGGTTACCGTTACGGCTTCGGCCGAGGGCATAATTCGGGAGGCGGTGGCACGTATTCCGCTCAACTATCCGGTGCGACCTACGCAGCTCACGGGCTTCTACCGCGAGTCGGACGACGAAGCTACCCGGCAGCGCTACGACTACCTTGTGGAGGGCCTGTTGCGGGTGTACAAGCCTGGTTATCAGCAGCCAGATGAGCCGGGCCAGGTGCAGGTATTGCAGTCGCGGCGCGTAGACCTGCGCCCCGCTCAGCCGGGCGCCGCGCTAGCCCCCATCAACTGGGTAGCCGGGGCCTTCGTGCCGCACCGGTTTGATTTTGTGCACACGCGGGCCGAGTTTATCAGCGCCCGGCATTTCAAGAACTACCAGTACCGGCTCAGCCCGCAAACCACGTTTCAGGGGCGGGCCGTGTACGTCATCACCTTCGGGCCGCGGCCGGGCACCGACCGGGCCAATTTTGCGGGCGAGGTATATATCGACGAGCAGAGCTACGCGTTTCTGGGGGCGCGCTGGCACCGCACACCGGCGGGCATCCGGCGCGAGCGCATGCTGGTATTTGATGCCAGCGAACGCGCTTATCGCACCGACTACCAGGTATATGCCGGGCGGTATTACTTGAAAAGCATCTGGTATAATACGCTAGGCAAGCCACTCGCCGGGCAGGTGCGCCACCACCTGGCCGAGTTTGTAACCACGGCCATCGACACGGCCCAGGCGGCGCTGCCTGGCTACCAGGCACGCAGCCAATACACCGACATTTTCCTCGACAACCCCGCGCCCTACGATTCTACTTTCTGGCAGCATTATACCACCGTGCTGCCCCCGCAGGCGCTGCTCGACCAGGCCCGCCAGCACCAGGCCGATACGCTGCTGCGCCGGCCGGCGCCCACTGCTATCCTTGCCGCGCCAGCTCCCAAAAAATGGGGGTTGCTGCGCCACTTGCGCTATACTTACACCGGTGGCCTGCTAGGGGTGCGCGTGCCCGCTACCGACCTGCGCATGGTGCTAGCCCCTGCTGGCTCAACCTTCCGGGCCGATGCCCAGGCCGCTACCGCCGTCCAGGGCCTGGCTATGCAATATGCTTTCGGTGTGCAGCTCGACTTCACGCCCCAACTGGCCGCCTATGCCACCACGCGCCACTTGCTAGGCCAGCTGCGCGGCGACGGCTGGGAGGCTGGCCTCGGCTACGCCCACAACCTCAACCCGTACGGCCGGCCGCTACGCGCCCGTGCCGGGCTGGCCTACCTGCGCCAAAGTGTGGGGCAGGAGCTAGGCACCTTTGCTAACTCCGATGCTGATTTGCGCCTGGCTGGCACCCCGCTGGCTGCCGATGAGCTTACGCTTTCGCTTCAAGTTATTACCGACGCGCTCCAGCCTCGGCTAGGGCTAGGCCTTGAAGTAAGCCACCACTGGGAAGCCGTGGCCGACTTGGGCTACCTGCTGCCGCTGCGCACCCGCAGCCAGCTACTTATCGAGGAAAAAAAAGGCTTTTTCAGCTTCAGTCAGCACGCTGCCGACCTCGACCTGCCGGCCGCAGAAGCCCGCGTATTTGTGGCTGGCCAGCCCGCCACCGAAGCTCCCTGGCAGCTCGGGCGCCTGCTGCTGAGTGTGGGCGTGCTCTATCGGCTGGGGCAATAAAGCTGGCCGGTAGCGTTAATTTTGACGACCGCCTGTTGCCCCCATGACCGAACCGCTGCCCTTCGAGCCTTCTTCGCTGCCTGCCGCACCGCGCCCGCGCCGGGTGGGGCTAGCGGTAGCCGTGGTGGTGCTAGGGCTGCTGACGTTGGGCGCCGGGCTGGTCTGGAATTTTCTGTATCGCCCCAACGTGCCCGCTACCGTCGAGGGCCCGGCGTATCTCTACATTCGGCGCGGAGTGGGGCTGAGTGCCGTGCTCGATTCGCTGCGCCGGCCGGAACTGCTGGCTAGGCCAGGGGATTTTGCCCGGGTGGCCCGCTGGTGGGGCTTTGGCACACCGGCCCACCCGGTGCAGCCCGGCCGCTACACGCTGTCCGCCGGGCTGGGCAACCTGGCGCTGCTGCGCCTGCTCGAAAGCGGCCGGCAGGATACGCTAGCCTTCACCCTCAAACCCTTCCACTACCTGCCACAGCTGCCGCGCCAGGCTGGCCGCCAGCTCAGCCTCGATACGGCGCAGTTGCATAGATTGCTGACTGACAATGCCTATTTAATGCGCCGCTACGGCCTCGATACGGCCACCGTGCGCACGCTCTTTATCCCGGGCACGCTGCGGCTATTCTGGCCCACGCCGGCAGCGGCATTTCTCGACTCGGTGGCTGCCCGGCACCGCCGCTTCTGGAACCCGCGCAGGCTGGCTGAGGCCGACTCCTTAAAGATGAGCCCGGTGCAGGTAGCCGTGCTGGCTAGCATCGTGCAGCGCGAAACGGCCCAGCCCACTGACAAGCCTCTTATCGCGGGCGTGTATCTCAACCGCCTGCGCCGGGGCCAGCCCCTGCAAGCCGACCCCACGCTGCTGTGGCCGCTGCACGGCCTGGGTACCCGCAAGCGCGTGCTTAATGTGGATAAGAAAGTCGATTCGCCCTACAACACCTACCGCCACAAGGGGCTGCCCCCTGGCCCCATCACCACCCCCTACCCGCAGGCGCTCGATGCCGTGCTTCGCCCGGTGCACCACAACTTTGTCTTTTTCTGCGCCCGGCCCGATGGCAGCGGCTTCTCCGATTTCAGCGAAACCTTTGCCCAGCACAAGGCCTTCGCCCGCCGCTTTCAGCACCACTTAGATAGCCTGAAAATCAAGCGATAATCATGCATCGCTAGCCCGCGCTAATGTACAGGAATCAGCAATAATCAGTACCCACTAGCTACCAGATATTTCTAATGCGCCTCGTTATTCAGCGCGTTCGCGAAGCTTCCGTCACTGTCGATAACGTCATCACCGGTCAGATTGGCCCCGGCCTGCTGG
The DNA here is from genome assembly GCF_017571525.1 of Hymenobacter sp. BT559. Taxonomy (GTDB): domain Bacteria; phylum Bacteroidota; class Bacteroidia; order Cytophagales; family Hymenobacteraceae; genus Hymenobacter; species Hymenobacter ginsengisoli. Next base: position 250,534 of record NZ_JAGETY010000005.1, read on the forward strand.
TGCTGGCCGGCTGTGCGCCTACCGACGATGAGGCCGCCCTGGCCTGGATGGTGCGCAAGCTGGTGAACCTGCGCATCTTCAACGACGAAAACGGCCAGATGAACCGCAGCGTGCGCGACGTGGGCGGGCAAGTATTGGTAGTCAGTCAGTTTACCTTGCTGGCCGACGCGCGCAAGGGCAACCGCCCTAGCTATAGTGGCGCGGCCGCACCGGCCGTGGCCGAGCCGCTCTACGAGCGCTTTGTGGCCCTGGTGGCGCAGGAACTGGACCAGCCGGTGCCCACTGGCATCTTCGGGGCCGACATGCAGGTGCGCCTGCTCAATGACGGCCCGGTGACTATCGTGCTCGACTCGCCCACTACTTAACTTCTTAACAGCATGACGTTAGAACAAGCCCAGGCCACCGTTGATGAGTGGATAACCACCACCGGTGTGCGCTACTTCAGTGAGTTGACGAATATGGCCATTCTTACGGAGGAAGTAGGGGAGGTGGCTCGGCTCATTGCCCGGCAATACGGCGAGCAGTCGTTTAAGAAGTCGGACGAGGGCCGCGAGCTGGGCGACGAGCTGGCCGATGTGCTATTCGTGCTCATTTGCCTGGCTAACCAGACGGGTACTAACCTCACCGAGGCCCTGGCCCGCAACCTGGCTAAGAAAACCCAGCGCGACGCCACCCGCCACCGCGACAACCCCAAGCTAGCCGGTGGCGAAACGCCAGTGCCCGCGCCATGAACCCCCAGCTAGCGCGCCTGGCGGCTGTGGCCGCGCAGCCCAGCCGCCGCATCATCGGCCTGATGTCGGGCACCTCGCTCGATGGCCTCGACGTGGCGCTGTGTCGCTGCACCGGTCACGGCGCTAGCCTGCACGTGGTGCTCGAACAGTTTGCTACGGTGCCGTATGCGGCTGATTTTCAACAGCGCCTGCGGGCCATCAGTCAGCCTAAAGTGCAGCTCGAAGACGTGGTGATTCTTAACGCGGAAGTGGCCCGCCGCCACGCCGCGATACTCTTGCAGTGCCTGGCCGAGTGGGGGCTAGCCCCGGCCGACGTAGACGTGCTGGCCAGCCACGGCCAAACCATCTGGCACGCGCCGCGCCACCAGCACGGCCGCGCCGACTTTGGACACCACGCCACGCTGCAAATCGGCGATGGCGACCACCTGGCCCGGCTTACGGGCATCCTCACGGTTTCTGATTTTCGGCAGAAGCACGTGGCCGCTGGCTATGAAGGTGCCCCGCTAGCCCCCTTTGCCGACGAGTTGCTGTTTCGGAAGCCGGGCGTTAACCGCCTGCTGCTCAACCTAGGCGGTATTGCCAATTTCACGCTGCTGCCCGCCGATGGCGGTCCCGCCCAAGCTACTGACACTGGCCCGGGCAACACCCTGCTCGACACCGTAGCGCGGCAACACTATCCCGGCCTGGCTTATGACCCCGATGGGCAGTACGCTGCGCAGGGCCGGCCGCACGCGGGCCTGCTGGCGGCGCTGCGCAGCCATCCGTTCTTCACCGAGCCGTTTCCTAAGACTACCGGCCCCGAGCTGTTTTCACCCGCGTATCTGGCCGAAAATCAGCGTCAGACCAATACCAAAAGCCTCTCGGCCCCGGACTTGCTGGCCACCCTAGTCGAGCTGACGGCCAGCATGGTAGCTGAGGCAATGCACTATTATCTGCCCCCGCCAGCCACGGCCGAGGTACTGGTGAGCGGCGGCGGAGCCCACAATGCTACGTTGCTGGCAGCCCTGGCCCGCCACCTGCCCACCAGCCACCTCCGCACTACCGCCGAGGCCGCCGTGCCACCCGATGCCAAAGAGGCAATTCTCTTTGCCGTGCTGGCCAATGAAACGCTGGCTGGCAGCCCGACCCTTAGCCTAGGCAAAATTTCGCTGCCCGGCTAATTGCTTGAAAAAAACGTAGGTGAAGAAACGATGAGTCTATTCCTGCGTTTTGTACTGGTTGCGCTAGTCCTCGTTGCCGCCCCGGCGGCCGCCCAAACCACCCGCCTGCTCGACCACAATACCCTGGCCTGGTTTACCTACAATGGCGACCACCAGGTGGCGGCCAGGTGGGCCGTGCACACTGAGGCTCAGTGGCGCCGGGTGCAGGCCGGAGGGCATCCGCAGCAGCTGTTGCTGCGCCTGGGCGGCGTATATGACCTGGCCAAAGACGTGAAGCTGGGCGGTGGCTACACCTACTTTGTCACCTACCCTTACGGCCAGTACCCCACCGCCGAGCTGGGCCAGCCCACGCCCGAGCACCGGGCGTATGAAGATGTGACTTTCGGGGCTGACTACGGCCGGTTGCACCTAAAGCACCGCCTGCGCCTGGAGCAGCGCTGGCTAGGCCTGCTCGACCCCGCCCGGCCCACCGAAGTGGCTAGCTGGCAATACCAGAACCGCGCCCGCTACCAGCTGGCCGGGCAGATGCCGTTGCAGGGCGCCACGCTCGACGACCACGAGTGGTACGTTACTTTCTTCGATGAGCTATTCATCAGCTTTGGGCCCAATGTGGGGCAGAACGTGTTCAACCAAAACCGCATTTCGGGCGGGCTAGGCTATCAGTTTGCCAAAAACTTTCAGCTAGAGCTCAACTACCTCAACCAGTGGACCCAGCACGACACGCTGGACGAGGCCAGCGGCCGGGCGGTATTCGAGAATAACAATGGCTTTCGGCTCAACGTGGCTTATAGCCTGAATTTTACAAAAGGAAAGAACGACTAGCGCTGCCGCAGCCCGAAGCCCAGTACCGCCCGTGCGGTGGTATCGCGAAACGTGACTTCGAGCAGCACCGGCGGCGGGTGCCGCGCCGAGTCTTGGGCGAAGGCAAAGCGGCAAAACCACTGGCTGGGCCGGCCCCCGCCCAGCCGGGTGCCAATCTGATAAAGCTCGATGGCGGGCCCACGCACCTGGCCCTGCTGCCACAGCGGCCGGGCCGCCGCCTCAAACGCGGGCCGCCGCACGGCGGCCCGCACTTCGGGGGCTAGCCGGCGGTAGGCGGCCGGGTAGTTGGCGTGCAGGATGTCGAGCAGAAAGCGCCGGGCCACTTGTGGTTGGGTAGGCGCCGCAGGCTGCGCGCCTAGCACTAGGGCTAAGCCCAGCAGTATTGCCGCACGGCAGCCTAGCCCTTTGTGAGGTGGCACAACGCAGAATGGTGGCATAGGCATAGGTAAAAGTAGCGCCGCCAGCTGCCCTAGGCGGCTAGGGTAGTAGTGCTGAAAGTGAAAACCCGCTCGGCGCTCCCAACGCAAAACGCCCGCTACTTGCTGAGTAGCGGGCGTTTTTTATGACAGTGACAGGAGCTAGCCAGCGTCAGGCTAATTATCAGTCTCTTTCGGCACCAGCACAAATACGTCCTCGCCGGGGCGCTTCATGAGGTACTTCTCGCGGGCAAACTTTTCGAGCAGGGCAGGCGAGCTAAGTAGCTCGGCGCGTTCCTTTTTCACGCTCTCGATGTTGGCTTCGTAATACTCTTTTTCGGCCCGCAGCTCGCGCCACTTGTGGTACATGTCGTACTGCTTGCCGAGGTCGTTGGAGTCGAACACGGCCATCCACACCACAAAGCCCACGGCCGAGAGGAAGTAGAAGCTGCGCAGCACACGCAGCACGGGGCTGAGAAAGGGAGGAAGCTGCATCGAAAAGTAGTTATCGAATACAAAAGAACGTCATGCTGAGCAAAATGAAGCATCTCTGCCGGTAGGTGGCCCTAGCGGCGCGGGAGAGATGCTTCGCTAGGCTCAGCATGACGCTCGGTTTCTAGCTCAACAAGAACTACATTTTGCGGCCGGGGAAGTAGGCGGTTTCGCCCAGCTCTTCCTCGATGCGGAGCAGCTGGTTGTACTTGGCCATGCGGTCGGAGCGCGAAGCCGAGCCAGTCTTAATCTGGCCGGTGTTCAGGGCCACGGCCAGGTCGGCAATGGTCGAGTCTTCGGTTTCGCCCGAGCGGTGGCTCATGATGGACTTGTAGCCGTTGCGGCGGCCTAGGTTCACGGCGTCGATGGTCTCGGTGAGGGTGCCGATTTGGTTTACCTTGATGAGGATGGCGTTGGCAATGTGCTCATCAATGCCGCGCTGCAGGCGCTCCACGTTGGTCACGAACAAGTCGTCGCCCACGAGCTGGATTTTCTTGCCCACCTGGTCGGTGATGCTCTTCCAGCCCGCCCAGTCGTCCTCGGCCAGGCCGTCTTCGATGCTGATGATGGGATATTTCTTGGTCCAGTCAACCCAGTAGCTCACCATTTGCTCGGGCGTCAGCTTGTCGCCGGTGCTCTTCTTGAAGTGGTAGTGGCCATCTTCGAAGAACTCCGAAGCAGCGGGGTCGAGGGCAATCATCACCTGCTCGCCGGGCTTATAGCCGGCCTGCTCGATGGCTTGCAGCACAATCTGGATAGCCTCCTCGTTGCTCTGAATATCGGGGGCAAAGCCGCCTTCGTCGCCTACGTTGGTGCTGTAGCCCTTCTTCTTCAGCACGCTCTTGAGGGTGTGGAAGATGTCGGTGCCCCAGCGCAGCGCCTCGCTAAACGAGCTAGCGCCTACCGGCATTACCATGAATTCCTGAAAGTCAATCTTGTTGTCGGCGTGCGAGCCGCCGTTCAGGATGTTCATCATCGGCACGGGCAGGGTGGTAGCGCCCACGCCGCCCACGTAGCGGTACAGCGGCTGGCCCAGCTCTTGCGCCGCCGCGCGAGCGGCGGCCAGGCTCACGCCCAGGATGGCGTTGGCGCCCAGGTTGCCCTTGTTGGCGGTGCCGTCGAGCTCGCGCATGATTTTGTCAATCAGCGACTGCTCGTATACCGAGAAGCCTACCAGCTCTTCGGCAATCTTGGTGTTCACGTTTTCGACGGCTTTCAGCACGCCTTTGCCCTGGTACATGGCCTTGTCGCCATCGCGCAGCTCTACGGCTTCGTGCACGCCGGTGCTAGCGCCCGAGGGCACGGCGGCGCGGCCTACGGTGCCCGAGTCGGTGGTTACGTCAACTTCTACGGTCGGATTGCCGCGCGAATCAAAAATCTGGCGGGCATGAATGGCTGCGATGTAGCTCATGTCTTTTGAAAGAAAGATAGGAAGTGCAAATGTAGGCCGCTAGGGTAAAGAACGGCACACATTTTCGTGGGGCTTCGCAAACGTTGCCGGAGCAGCGGCGCAAACGTTACACCTCGGCCAGCAGCTCGGCTAGCCTCCCAAACAGCACCTCATTGCCCGCTTGCCGGTAGCCAGCCAGCGCCGCCTCAAACTGCGGCAGCCCGGCCAGAAAGGTCTGCACATTTTCCGGCGTGATAGCTTCGAAGCGGCGGCCATAGCCCAGCTTTTCTATTTCAGCCGCATTGAGCCACTGCTCAAACTGGGCCGGAATGGGCACCGCACACACCGGCTTGTGCAGGTACACGGCCTCCGAAATCAGCGAGAAACCGCCATTCGTGAGCACTGCGCGGCTAGCTGCCAGCTCGGCAATAAAGCCCGCCTCGGAGAAGGGCCGCAGCAGTACGTTGCCGTGATTTTCGTCTTTGTTGAAGCCGTACACCCGAAATTCCTGCTCGGGCATTTGCTGCAAAATCTCGACCAGGTCCGTTTGGTTGGTAGCCGTTTGGTACACCAGGATGTAGTCGCCGGTGGTGGGGCTAGCTGCCTGTATCTCGGGCCGGATAATGCTGGGCACCAGCGTAGTGCGCTCGGCATAGCGCGGGCGTATCGGCAGCTCAAAAAAGGTAGTAATAAGATAATGCCGGGCGCGGGGCAGCTTGACCCGCACCAGGTAGCGCGCCACGTCGTAGTTCTCGCGCTCGGCGCGGGGCACAGCCACATCGAGGCGGGCGCGGCTGATAATCTGCATGTTGTCAATGCTGATAACTGGCACTCGCAGCAGCTTGGCAAAAAAGTAGCTGAACGACTCGAAGTCGGAAATCACCACCTCGGGCCGGAAGCCGTGCAGCAGCTGCCGGTACTGCCGAAAGTTGGTTTGCAGCGCCTCAGGCGCCGTGCGCAACGTCAGGCCTAGCGTACGCGACTTCGATACGGTCAGCTTTTTATAAGCCAGGTGAAAGCCCTTGATTTCGAGCACCCGGCCCGGAAACGTCTTGTCGAGCAGGGTGAAAGCGCGCGAGCTGCTCACCACGCGCACGTCGTGGCCTTGCTCCAGGAGCCAGGCAATAATGACTTTGCTGCGCGTGGCATGGCCGAGGCCTTCGCCGGGCACGCCGTAGAGAATGGTCATAAGGAGCTAGCCAGAAAGGCGAATGTGTCGGGTAAAAGTAAGCCGGCGCGAGCGGGATAGGTCGATAAAAGCGGCGTGTTGAGCGACGGAGACAATGCGAGGAGCTAGCCTCCGTTGCTTATGCAGCAGATGAAGCTGAGTTGGCCCGGTTTTAGTTTTGCGCTGGCCTACGGGCTTCTTTTTGCTTCTTTCTATGCTGAACTTTCCAACTTCTTTGCGGCGCTTGCGCTTCCTGGCTGGCCGTGGGGCAGCCCTCTTGCTGCTGGCTGCCACGGCCTGCACCGCGCCGCGCGGCATCACTACCTCGGGCAAGGTGACACCCCAGGGCGAGTTTCGCCTGGCCTACAACCAAGGCTTCAATGTGGGCTCGGCGCCGCTGAGCAAGGCCGGCACAGCTGTGCGCGATGCGGCTAGCCAGCTCGGTAACCGTGCCGCCAGTGGCGACACCGTGCGCTATTCGGGCTCGGTGAGCAGCCTGCAAACGGCGGCGCTAGCGTATTTGCTCGACCCAGTGCAAACGACCGCCGACTTCAGCATTCGCTACGGCGTCATTCCGCGCCTCGATGTGGGCTATAAGTTCGCGTTCGGCTCGCACGTGTTTGACACGCAGTACCAGCTGCTAGGCCCCACCGGCTCGGTCGAGAACCCCGAGCGCGGCGCGGCCAGCGGCACCACCTACGCCAGCATCGGGCTGCAATACGCCATTCAGCGGGCCTCGATACCCAGCCTGCCGTTTCTGTCTGATGTCAATAACCTGCTGGGGCTCTCGGCCTCGCGCCACGACATTCTGATTCCGCTCACGGTCAGCCAGTCGTTTGGGCCCGAGGAAAGCATCGGGGCCATCAGCTACGGCGCGGTGTATGCGCACTCGTGGGTGAGCTACGGCTTCCAGCCCAACAACCTCTACAACCGCGCCGGTACTGGCCGGCTGCCTACACTCGAAAACCAGAGCCGCAATTTTTCCTCCTACGGCCTGTTTCTCAACCTCAAGCTGGGCTACAAATACGTGTACGTAGTGCCCGCCATAAGCCTCTACTACCAGAACTACGGCGACTACACCCTGCTCGACGGCAGCACGGCCTCGCTGAGCGGCGTCACATTTATTCCGTCGCTAGGGGTGCAGTTCCGCATTCCCAACCTGTCGCGCTAGGGTCTGGTGCGGTTCCCGGCATAAAAGAGCCCCTAGCTACCTGGTAGCTAGGGGCTCTTTCGAGTTAACAGTAGTAGCTAGCCTGCCAGTGGCTAGGCCGGCTCGGGCACGGTGCCGCCTGCCACTACCGTCAGCATATCGGCCGGGCTGAGGTAGGTGCGGGCCAGGGCTTGCAGCTCTTCGGCGGTGGCGGCCTGGGTGCGGCGCACCAGTTCGGCGTAGTAGTCGGGGCGCAGGCCTTGCAGCACCACGTAGCGGTAGCGGTCGGCCTGCTCAAATACGGTGGCCGTTTCGCCCAGCAGCTTGCCCAGGGTGTAGTTTTTTACGGTTTCGAGCTCGTCGTCGCCCAGCGGCTCATTTTGCAGGCGGGTCAGCTCGTAAGCAATTTCCTGGCGGGTGGCATCGGCCTGCTCGCCGTTTACGTCAGTGCCGATAACTAGGGAGGCCGCCTGCTCACGGGCCACTACGCTGGCATGGATGCCATAGGTGAAACCCTTGTCTTCCCGAATGTTACGCATCAGGCGCGAGCCGAAATAGCCCCCTAGCACCTTCACCAGCAGCAGCAGCTCGGGCGTCTGGGCCTCGGTGAGCGCGGGCCAGCGGCGCCCCACGCGCAACGAGGCCTGAATGCTGCCCTCTACCCGCACCGTAACCAGGCTGGCCGCTGCGGCCGGGGCCTGGGCGGCCACGAGCCCGCCAGCTTCGGCCAAGGGGCTAGCGGCCGGTTGCCACTGCCCCAGGCCGCTGGCTACGGCATCGGCTACCGCTGCTACGTCGCCGCTCAGAAAAATTTCGGCCCCGGCCGGCGCGTAAGCGGCGGCGTGAAAGGCCCGCAGCTCGGCCGCGGTGAGTTGGCTAAAGGAGTTTTCGTCGAAAGGCCGGCCGTAGGCCGAATCTTCGCCAAACAGCTGGCGGTTCAGCTCTTCGCTAGCCCGGTAGCTAGTTTTCTGGCGCTCGACGCGCATATTCTGGCCAATGCGCTGCTGGGTTTGGCGCAGCTCTTCTTCCGGAAAGCTGGGGGCCGCCAGCACCTCCTGCACCAGCGGCAGCAAGGTGGGCAGGTGGCGGGCCAGGCAGTAGAGCGTGAGCGTGGCGCGGTCGGGGCCGGCCTCGCAGTCGAGCGAGGCGCCATAAAAGGCCACCATATCGGCTATCTCGCGGGCCGAGCGGGTGGCAGTGCCCTCGGTGAGCATGCGAGCGGCTAGCTGCGCCAGGCCGGGCTGGGGCTCCTGGCGCTTGCCAGCGGGCAGCACCACTTGCAGGCGCAGCACGGGCTGGGCATCGTGGGCCAGCAGGTGCAGGCGGGCGCCGTTGGGCAGGTGCTGCACCGTGGGCATGGGCAGCACGAGCTGGGTGAGCGGAAATGTAGGCGGAGGCTGAAGGCGGTTGAGCACGGAGAGTAGGGAAGAGGTAGCGGCTGGTAGCTAGTAAAATATAAAGAACGTCATGCTGAGCTTGCGAAGCCTCTCGTTCGCATCGTTAGAGGGGATACCCCTAGCGGTGCGAGCGAGAGGCTCCTCTTCGCTCAGCATGACGTTCAATAAACGCGGCTGACGGCAGTTTTAATTCGGCAGCGTGCCCTGAGTGCCGCCGGCGCCCTTCTCGTCGAAGGCATCGGCCAGCTTGTTCAGGTTGAAGTGCAAGGATACCCGGATGGTATTGGCAACGGGGTTGGCCTGCGAATTGGGCACTAGGTATGTGCCATCAATACCGAATACCGACAGGCGTGCGCCCAGGCCAAAGCTCAGGTACTGGCGGTCACCAGTATGCGGGTTTTCGTAGAAATAGCCCACGCGGGCTGCGATGGTGTTGTTGTACCAGTATTCGAGGCCGGTGTGCAGGTTAATTTGCTGCAGCTCGCCCTTGAAGCCGCCCGGCGCATCGTGGAAGGAGCTGAAGATGCCCGAAACGATACCCTGCTGCTGGCGCTCGATGTTAGTTTGCTTTACCCGGTTTACCTGGGTAATATCTTGGTTGTTGTAGGGGTCTTCGTAGTACGGCGATGGTACCAGGAGCTTGGTAGCGTCAAATGCCAACGTGATTTTATTGTAGGGGTCTATTTCGCGGGTAAGGGCCGTGCCCAGGCGCAGCTGCGTGGGCAAAAAGCTGGCATTCTGCGGGTCGGCATATACCATCTTATTGCCCAGGTTCGTAACGGCGGCGCCAAAAGCCAGGTTATACACCCCCGTACCGATGGTGGCATCCTTGCTGTAATAAACCCCCAGGTCGGCGGCAAACGAATTGCCAGCCTGCGCGTCGTTGCCCGGCGTATTGCCCACAAGGTTTGAGCGCACGTAGCGAGCCGAGATGCCCAGGCCAAAGTTTTCGCCCAGCTTCTGGCCATACGACATCGTAAAGGCGTACTCCTTTGGGTTGAACGTGCCGGTAGGCAGGTTGCTGCCATCGCGGTAGTCAATCTGCCCCAGGCTGAAGTACATGAGCGAAGCCGCAATGGCCCCGCGCTCGCCCACCTTGCCGTAGCCCGAGAGGTAGCTCAGGCTCATGTCGTCGGTAATCTGACGCAGCCAGGGGGAGTAGGAGGGCGACACCGCATACTTATAATTTACAAAGCCCAGCTTGCCGGGGTTGTAGAAGGCGGCGTTGGCATCGGGTGAGGTGGCCACCCCGGCATCGCCGAGTGCTGCGCCCCGGGCATCGGGGCTGAGCATCAGAATGGGGACCGCGGTAGTAGTGGTGTGCGTTTGGGCGTTGGCTACCTGGGCTAGCGCGGCCGGCGCGGCCAGTGCTAGCAGTGCCGACGTTACGCCTAGCGTACGAAAAAAGGGCATAAGGTTTGGTAAAAGACTAGTTATAAGAGAATTGGTGCCCAGGAAAGGGTTGCAAAATACAGAAAAAAGAATGGGCCGACGGACAAATAAACCGCATGCAAAACCAACGGCGCGCGGCTTAGTTCAGCAAAACTAGTTTCTCAAACTTAGTAGCGGCCTGGCCGTCGGGGGTGCGCACGCTTACGCGGTACACATACACGCCCCGGGCCAGCTGGTCGTTGTAGTCGTCGCGGCCGTTCCAGGTCAGCGAGGCATCTTGCAATGTGCTGGGTACGTGGCTGGTGCTGGCCGCAATAGTGGTGCGTAAGGTCTTGACCAGGCGGCCCGCCACCGTAAATATCTGCACCTGCACGTCGAGCTCCGAGCCCGGCCGCGACTGGTCAAAATGAAACGTGGTGATGTTGCTGAACGGGTTCGGGTAGTTCAGCACGTGGTCGAGGGCTAGCTGAGCCGATTGCTCCGCAATAAAGTCAATCGTTCCTTCTGCCGAATTATTGTAGGTATCCCAGGCTTTTAAGCGAATTGTGTGCGGGCCGGGGGCCAGGTCTTTGTACAGGTAGCGCACCCGCCCCGACATAAAATTGTCAACATCAGCAGCATAAGAGTCATTTACGGTCACAACTTTATTCGGGTCATTGTCGAGCGTGGCGGTAATATCATGCCCAATGCCGGCACTCGAGGTATTGATGCCCGACTTGTCGGTGAGGTGGGCGATAAGCAGCGGGCTCAGCCCCGTGACACCACCCGAGACAAACGTTTCGTCGGTCATAAAAAGCTGCACCACCGGCGGGGTGGTGTCGCCGGGGGCCGTGCGCGAGGCCCCGCCCACCAGGGCCGGCTGGTAGCCCTGGGCATCGACCTGGTGGCCCATATCCTGGGCGTAGAGGCTTATCTTGCCCTGGCCCACATTGTAGGCAATATCCTTGGGCACCACAAACCTGACTGAGAAGCGGCCGCCCGTAACGGTGGCCTGCCCGCCATAAATCACGTTCTCCTGCGTCTCGACCGGCACCTTTGCCGAGCCCTGGTCGCCGAGTGTGGTCACGGTTACGGGCTTGTCGAAAATTGTAATGTCGGCCGTGCCGCCGAAAGCAGCGTTCAGCACTCCGGCATTTTCGATATGGCCGCTCAGGCGCACCTGCGCCAGGGCCTGTAGGGTATCGGCTGTGGCAAAGGTATGGGCTTTCTTGAGGTCTACCTTTATCGAATCGAGCACCACGCGCTGGCTAGGGTAGGCCAGGCGGGTGGTGGGGTCGGCCAGCAGCGTGTAGTTGCGGTTGTTGAGGTCGCCGCTGGGCGACTGGTTTTTGGCCGTACCGGCGGCAAAGCCCAGGTAGGGGAGGGTGCCGGCAGCATTGCGGGCTAGCGCCTGGGTATAAAAATTGTTGACTACCTGCGTGTTGAAGTTGGAATAGACGACCCGGGTAGTCGTAAACAGCCCGACCGCCCCGCCGGTGGCATTGTCGGTAAGCACCTGCTCGCCGGCCGAAGTCAGGTCGGGGTTGTCGTAGGTGCTCAGGTCGCAGGTGCCGGTTACGAAGAAGGTGAGCCGGTTCTGGTTGTGCAGCGCCAGCAGCGAGGCGCGGGTAATAAGCTGCTCATCGGCCAGGTAGTTGGGGCTGCCGTGCCCCGTGTAGCCCACCAGCAGCGAGCCCTGCTCGATGGCCTCATCGATGGCGGCTACGGCGGCCGGCGACCGCTGCCCCGCCGCTACACTTATCTGCGGGAAGAGGTCGAGGTAGTCCTTCTGCAGGTTGTAGGCCGGCTCGGCCCGCTTGATAGTGGCGGCGAAAATCGTTTCCGACTCGGTAACGAACTCGTTGGTTTTCTCGGCATCGGTGTCGTCGGCGGTGAGCATGATGCGGTTGCGCCACTTGCCAAAGCTGGCCGGCGAGTCGTAGGCAATGAGCTTATCAACTACCTGCCGAGCCTGGCTATCGTCGGTGCGCTGGCCCACCACCGTGCGCACCGGCAGGCGCCCGATGCCGATGTCGGTAGCCTCAAACGTAGAATTGTACGTTTCGAGCCATTCGCCTTCGCTGTCGTCGAGCAGCCCGTAGTAATCTTCTGACGAATAGCTGCTTTCGCCCTCTAGGTTGCTGCGCCCACTGTACTGCTGCACTGGCAAAAACGACTCGCGCGACTCATAGGTCGGCACGAAGTTCTGGTTGGCCGCGTCGGGGTTGTTACTGGTGGTGAAGGGTCGGCGGCTAGCCCACCACGCGGGCTCCTGGGCCCCGTCGTTGTAGGGCGAAGCCTTGTAGTCGTACGAGGCATCGCCAAAGAGCAGCAGGTAGTTGCGGCGGCTAGTGGGGTCGGGGTTGCGGTCATACACCTGCTTCATCAGGTCGCGGATGGCGGTGACATCCTGCGCGCCCGAGCTGTACTCGTTGTACACCTCCTTGGTCGTCACCACGGCCACCTGCAGGTTGTTGTAGTCGCGGCGGTGCTGGGCCAGGCGCTCGGCCTGCGCCCGGAAGGGCGGGTAGGTCACAATCACCAAATCCAACTTACCGTCTTTGTTGAGCGCGTGCAGGTTCTGATTAGCTACCCGGCCAAAAAGCCGGGGCGCCTCGAAGGTGCCGCCCGGCTGCACGGCCACAAACTCGCGCACCGAGTCGGTGTAGGCCAGGAAGTTGCCGCTGGCGTCGAGCGCCTGGCCTAGCGGGCGGCGCGGGTTCGTCACGTCCCAGACCTGTGCCCCGCTGGCATTAGCCAGGGTGAAGGTGCCCACGGTGCCCGCGCCGCGCTGGTAGTTCAAGGAATTAAACTCTAGGTAAGCCCCGCTGAGGCGCAGCTGACGCTTCACGACCAGCTCCAGGTAGTCGAGGTAGCCGGTGCCGCTAGGGTCGATGGAAGAGAATGCCACCGTCACCTTTGGGTCGGCAAGGCCAGCCGGGGTAAGCGTGGTGAAGGTGCGAAAATCATTGACCGCTACGCTATTGAACGAGCCCGCGGGTAGCCCCGGCAGCGACTGGCTGCCTAGCTGCGTGCCGCCCAGCGAGGTAGTAAAGGTGCTGCCTTGCAAAGCCGTGCTGGCCACCGCTACGGTCAGGCGCAGGGTGTCGCCGGCCACGAGGTCGGCCAGGGGCGGGTAGCCATCGGCGCTGAACGTAAAGTCGCGCGTGGGATTGGTACTGTTGGTAAAGGACTCGCCCAGCCAGCGCCGGCCCGAGCGCAGCACATTCACGAGGTCGTGCTCGTAGAAGCGCCGGTCCAGAAACGTAGTAATGGCCGCGCCGGTGGGCGTTCCGCTAGGGCCCGCCGCCGTGGCAATGCGCCGCCCGGTGGTGCTGCCCACCCGCACAAAGTAGTAGGCCGTGTCGGAATAAATGTTGTTGATGTGCTTCCAGCGGCCACCCTCGCCCAGCAGTCCATACAGGCCCGGCTGCCCTAGCGTGGCCGCCCGCGCCGGCTGGCTGGGGCGCCAGGTGTGCGGCCCCTTCGCATAAAACAGGAAGTACTCGTTGGCATCGAAGGTAGCGTCGTTGTTGCCGACGAAGAGGATGTTGTTCTCCACCAGGTCGTCGGGGCGTGGCGCCGCGTTGGCTTGGGGCAGCAAGCCAGTCGCGTTGCCGTAGAGCTGCACACGGTGCGGGTCGAGGCTAGCCACGGGCAGGCCGAGGTTTTTAAGCGCCGTCTGGTCGAGCTTGTAGACACCGCTTCGCGGCACCCCGATTTTAAACCAGTCGCCGCTGCTCAGCACCGACGTATCGAGGTGATTGCGGGCGGTGGTGCGGGCCGTAGCAGCCGGGCTAGCTGCCGTTTGATAAGCATAGCTGAACGACAGCAGCCGCTCGGCCTGGCCGGTCTGCGGGTTGCGGCGCACCGGCTGAATGAGCACATAGGAGTAGGCCCGGCGTGCCTCGGTGCCGGTGCGCAGCTGCACAACTGGCGTGGCCGGTAAGGGCGTAGTACCGAGCAGCTTCGCGTCGGCCGCCGGAAACGGCTCATACGCGGCATCGCGTAGCTCGCCGCTGGCCACGGTGCCGACTAGCCGCAGGGTATAAGTGCCGATAGGCTGATTTATGCCGTGGTAGGCCCCCAGGAAGCTGGGCACGCGGCGTGGCTCCGCGTCGAGGCCGGCGGCGGGGTTGCGCAGGCTGGCGTAGGTGGTCCAGCTCAAAGTCACGGACACCGTTTGCGCGCTGCTGCTCTGGGCGCGGGCGGGCAGCACGAGGCTAGCCAGCACCCCCAGCAACAGCATCGAGAAAAGGTTTCGCATAAGTACAACCTGCTTAGGCCCGCGGGCGCTCTTCAAAAATACGCCGCCGGGCGCGCATTCCTGCACTGGCAACCTGCACGGTGGCCCAGCTTATTGCGGCGCTGTGGGGCTAGCCTCCAGACCGTCGCGGCTGCGCACCCGGCCCGGCACCGACATGAGCACGTAAATCAGCACCGCCAGCGGAATGCCCGCTGCTCGCAGTGTACTTACCAGCACCAGCGCCAGGGCCACAAAAACAAACCGCCGCCGATTGCCCAGCCACTTCAGGTTCTTGAATTTCAGGGCAAAAAGTGGTAGCTCGGCCACCAGCAGGCCGGAGAGGAGGACGGAGAGGCCTAGCAGCAGCCAGGGGTTGAGAATGATATTCTGCACCTCAAATTGGTCGTTTGCTAGAATCAGGGGCAGCGAGGCCACTACTAGAGTACAGGCTGGTGTAGGAAGGCCGATGAACGAGGTGGTTTGACGAGTATCGTTGTTGAACTTAGCTAAACGCAGGGCCGAAAAGATGGTAATAATAAATCCACAGAATGGCAGTACAGAAGTGCCCGCGATGTGGTCCGGCGATAGCAAAGGGGAAGCTGTATTGAATAATTGACCAAGAAGTTGGCCGACAAAGCTCTGGCCCATTAATTCAAACATAATTGCTCCTGGCACCACCCCAAACGATACCATATCGGCCAGCGAATCCAAGTCCTTACCGATGGGCGACGACACGCGCAGCGCCCGCGCCAGCAGCCCGTCGAAGAAGTCGGCCACGGCGGCAATGCCCACCAGGTAGGCGCCGATTACCAGCTCGCCCCGGAAGATGAACGTGAGCGCCAGGCACCCGCATAGCAGGTTGAGGCAGGTAACGGCGTTGGGAATATGTCTTTTCAAAATACGGGCATCCTGAGCACAGCGAAGGACCTTCTCACGCCCGCGCTGCTGGGGTTACTACCTGCTGACAAAAGCCGCCGTGATAAGATGCTTCCTTCGTCAGCATGACAAGAGGGTAGATAAAGATTTACGTCAAAAATGGGTTGCTGCGCCGCTCGGCGCCGACGGTGGTAGCCGGGCCGTGGCCAGGATACACCACCGTTTCATCGGGCAGCGTCAAGAGTTCATTTTTAATGCTTTGAATGAGCGTGTTATAATTGCCCCCAGGCAGGTCGGTGCGCCCGATGCTGCCTTTGAACAGCACGTCGCCGCCCACGAGCTGGCTGCCCGCCGCGTCGTAGAGCACCACGTGGCCGGGCGCGTGGCCCGGCGCAAAACGCACATGCAGCTCGCTCTCGCCCAGCTTGATAACCTGGCCGGCGGCCAGCTCGCCGGTGGGCTCCGCATGGGTATACGCCGGGAAGCCATACGGACCGGCGTAGGTGGGCACGGCGCGCAGCGTGGGCAGGTCGAGGGCGTGTAGCAGGAACGGAATGCTAGGGTACTGCTTCAGCACGAAGGCATTGCCGAGTACGTGGTCGATGTGGGCGTGGGTGTTAAGCAAATACTGCACATCCAGCTTTTCCTGCTCGATGTAGGCGCGCAGGGTTTGCTGCTCGGCCGGCGAGTAGGCGCCCGGGTCCACGATGGCCGTGGCGCGGGTGGCCTCGTCGATGAGCAGGTAAGTGTTTTCGCTGAACGCGTTGAAGGTGAAGGCGACAATCCGAAGCATAGCGGCAAAGGTATTAGCCCTAGCCCATCGGCGCCGGCCTTCACCTGCCAGCCAGGGCTAGCGGCGTACTTTGCTACTGCGAATGACTGATTTTACTGACTGCGATTACCTACTCATCGGCCACGGCATTGCTGGGGCGGTACTGGCCCGCGAGCTGCGCGGCCGGGGCCAGCGCGTGCTCGTCTACGACGAGCCGCGGCCCGATGCGGCCTCGCGCGTGGCCGCCGGCCTCCTAAACCCCGTGGCCGGCAAGCGCTTTGCCCTCACCTGGCGCGCTCAGGAAACGATGCCCACGGCGGTGGCTTATTACCAGGCGCTTAACGAAGAATTTGGCGAAGATTTTTTTCAGGCTAATCCCATCCTCAAGGTTTTTGGCTCGGCGCAGGAGCAGGTCCAAATGGTGGCCCGCGCCGCCGAAGGCCCCTGGCAGGGCTTTGTAGAAAAAATTGAAACTGCGCCCATCGAGCGGCCCGGCCTGCTAGCCCCGCACGGCGGCGCGTGGCTGCGAGGCGGCGGCCACCTGCGCGTGGAGGCGCTGCTAGCCACCCTGGCCAGCCAAGGCCGCGCCGAAGGCTGGCTGCGCGAAGAAACTTTTAACTGGGAGCTGCTCGTTGCCGACGGCACGGGCGCCAGCTATGCGCCGGGCCGGCTGCGGGCACGCCAGGTGGTGTGCTGCACCGGCGCGGCGGCGTTGGCTAGCCCCCATTTTGGCTGGCTGCCGCTTACCCCCAACCAGGGTGCGGTGCTCGACGTAGCGGTGCCGGGCCTCAGCCGGGCGCAGGTTCTCAATCGGGGAGCCTACGTGGTGCCCGCGCCGGCCGAAGAGCAGTTCAGGGTAGGGGCTACCTACCGCTGGCCGCCCTTCGCCGCAGTGCCTACCCACGACGACCAGCGCGAGCTGGCCGAGCGGTTGGCCGCTCTCACGCCGTTGCCCTTCGAGGTGCTAGGCGAGCGGCGCGGGGTGCGGCCCGCCGTGCGCGACCGCCGCCCGCTGCTGGGCCGCCACCCGGCGCTGCCCTGGCTCAGCCTCTTCGGTGGCTTTGGCTCGAAGGGCGTGAGCCTGGCCCCGCGCCTGGCTAGCCTGCTGGCTGACTACCTGGGCGGTAGCGGCGAGCTATGGCCCGATGTTACCTTAGCCCGCTACTACCCACTTTTTTCGGCGCCCTAGGCCAGCCCGGACACCAGACCGGCGCCTCGCGGCGTTTAGAATAGAAACCTTTTCTTTAGTTAGCAGTGCGTAGTTAACAATGAGTAGCTTTTGGTATTACTAAACTGCTACTTGTTAACTACTCACTGCTAGCCCCGCTCCTTCTGCCATACTCTGACGCTATTTGCTGTGAATCTTTTCCAACTTTTCGGCCGGCAATCGGCTGGCTCTATTCGGGGCAAATACGTGGCGCTGGCAGCGGGACTGCTCGGATTAGTGGTAGCCACGCCGGGCCGCGCCCAAACCGCGCAGGAGCCTTTCGGGCGGGTGCGCATTCAGTACAAGAATTTTCGCTGGGAGCAATTTTCGACGCAGAATTTTAACGTCTACTTCTACGCCGGCGGTGAGGCCAGCGCCCGCCGCGTGGCCGAGTATGCCGAGCAGGAATTGCAGCGCATTACGGCGCTGGTAGGGTACTTCCCCTACAGCAAGACCACGCTCATGCTCTACAACTCGGTGGGCGACCTGCGACAGAGCAACATCAACCTGCCCGTGGCCAATGCCGTGAGCGGGGGCGAAGCCCAGCTAGCCCGCCAGACCAAGGTGGAGGTCGCCTTTACGGGCCGCCAAACCGACTTTAAGCGCGACCTGAGCTACGAGATAACTCAGGTGCTGCTCAATGACATGATGTACGGTGGCTCCTTGCGCGAGGTGCTGCAAAGCAACTACCTGCTGCAATTGCCCAGCTGGTTTGTAGACGGTGCCTCGGCCTATGCCGCCGAGGGCTGGAGCGTGGACATGGACGCCTACATGCGCGACATGGTGCGCGAGTACCCGACTGGCAACCGTACGGCGCCCTTCTTCCTGCGCAATTCGCGCCTGGCGGGCCACAGCATCTGGAACTACATTGCCGAGCGCTACGGCTACGGCACGGTCCAGAATGTGCTGAATCTCACCCGTATTACCCGCGATGTGGAAGTCGGCATCTCGTCGTCGCTAAACGTGCCGTTCAAGGTATTTCTGCGCAACTGGGTCAGCTACTACCGCGACATCAACACCGGTGGTTCGCTGGCCTCGCTGGTAGTGCCCACCGAAGCCAATCGCATCAGCACCCGCAATAAGCGCGGCCTCGACTTGTTTTCGCAGCCCGTGTTCAGCCCCGATGGCCAGCACCTGGCCTACGCCGTGAATGACCAGGGGCGCTACCGGGTAGTGGTAGCCAATCGCGACGGCTCGCACCGCCGCACCATCTTGCACGGGGGCTACCGCACCCCCGACCAGCAGGTGGAAACCCGCCTGCCGGTGCTGGCCTGGCGTGGCAACTCGCAGCTGGCCGTGGCCGAAATGTTGCGCGGCCGCATGGTACTGCGCCTGCACGAGGCCCTGACGCTCGACCTGGCCGGCCGCCTCAGCCGCACCCTGCGCCTGCACCCGCCCACCACCATTTTCGCCCCCTACGACCAGGTGCTGGATATGAACTACTCGGCCGATGGCAAGGCGCTGGTTTTCACGGCGGTGCAGAAGGGGCAGAACGATATTTACCTGCTGCGCGCCGGCAGCCGCCAGCCCGAGCGGCTTACCAACGACCTGTTTGACGACCAGCAGGCGGTGTTTTTGCCCAATGGCCAGGAAATCGCCTTCAGCTCGAACCGCTACCTCGACTCAACGGGTCGGGCCAGGCCCGCCACGTTTCCCAACGTGGTGAATAACTACGACCTCTTCCTCTGCCACCTCGATGGGCGTGCTATTCCCATCGAGCCCCTGGTCAGCACCATCTCAAACGAAACCCGGCCCCGGCCGCTCTCCGATGACGAAATAATCTACCTGGGCGAGGAAAACGGTATTCGGGGCCTGTTCCGCTACTCGCGCAAGACCAGGCAGCACCAGCCGGTGAGCAACTTCGCCAATAATATCCAGGATTTTGACCTGAGCCAGGCTTCGGGCGCGCTAGCCTTCATTCCGCAGGTGCAGGCCCGCGACCTGCTGTATGTCTATCCGCAGTTTCCGCTGCCTGCCGACCTGGCAGTGGGCAAGACCTCGCGCCAGCGTATTCTGGAAAACCGTTCGCAGCCCGCGCCCGCTCCGGTGCGGCCGGCCGCCGCTACACCCGCTGCGCCGGCACCCACTACTACCGCAGCCGCTGCGCCCGCTGGCTCGGCAGCCGCTGCTACTTCGGCAGCAGGCACTGCGCCGGCCGCCGGAGCTGCCCCTGCATCTACTGCTAGCCCCGGCTCCACGGCCCCGCGCCGCAGTAGCACGGCCCCGCTCAACCCTAGCAACTACCAGTTTGAGGAAGACGAGGATGTGACGCCGGTGCGGCCCCGGCGCAGCCCCCGCGCCACGCCAGCCACCTCGGCCGCCACCCGCGTCGTAACGCCCTCCTTGACGGGCCCCTACCGCTACGACACGCGCTTTATGGCCGACAACCTGATAACGGGCGTGGCCATCGACCCGCTGTTGGGTTTTGGCTTCTCGCTGCAGGCCAACCTGTCGGATGCATTTGAGAATCAGCGGTTCCAGGCTAGCGTGTTTGCGCAGCTCGACCTGCGCACGAGCAACATCAACCTGTCGTACACCAACGTAACGCGCCGCTTCGACTGGTCAGTAGCGTACCAAAAGCAGGCCTATTTCTTTGATGCGGGCGGTGTGGGCGAGCAGTTCCGTTACGGCCGCCACTCGATAGCGCCAACCATTGCCTACCCGCTCACCCACAACCTGAGCCTGCGCGGGGGGCCGCGCTACGACAACATTGCGCGCTCGCTGACCGGCGTAGCCTCTACCGACTACGACCTGAATCGCAACTACCTGGGTTTCAACGCCGAGTTGGTGTTTGATAACTCGCGGGCTACCGGGGTCAACATGCTGCTGGGCACCCGTCTGAAAGCCGGTGTGCTGCAAATGAATGATGTGGCCAGCAAGGGCAACAGCTTCGGCAAGTTTTATATCGACCTGCGCCACTACCAGAAAATTCACCGCTCGCTCGTGTGGGCCAACCGCATCAGCTACGGGCAGTTTTTCGGGGCGGCTGAGGCTGGCGACGACCCGCAGCAGGTGTTCCGCCTGGGTGGCATGGATAACTGGGTCAACCAACAGTACGCGGGCAACCGCCTGCTCACGCCGGCTGGCCAGACCACGCCCGACCCCACCAGTATTTTCTACCAGCAGTTTGTGACCAACTTGCGCGGCTACGACCTGAGCCGGCAAACCGGCACGCGCTACGTGCTGCTGAACAGCGAGCTGCGCTTCCCCATTGTGCAGTATTTCTCGAATAAGCCCATCTACTCGGGTTTCTTCCGCAACCTGCAGCTTATCGGCTTCTTCGATGCGGGCACGGCCTACCGGGGCACCAATCCCTTTGGCGAGGACAATTCGAACTCGACGGTGAAGTTTGGCGGCAACGGCAACCCCTTCTCGGGCACCGTCACGAGCTACACTAGCCCCCTGCTGGCGGGCTACGGCGTGGGCATCCGCTCCACGGTGCTGGGCTTCTACACCAAGTTTGACCTGGCCTGGGCCCGCGAAAACTACGTGACCACCAAGCCCAAGCCCTACTTCACGCTAGGCCACGATTTTTAAGGCAACGGGTGAATGGCCGAAGGGGCGAATGCGTGAAGGGGCAAAACGTCATTCACGCATTCGCCCCTTCAGCCATTCACCCGTTGTACCTTTGCGGCCGTGTCGCTGCCCGCTGAAATATGGTTGTTGCTGCTGAAAGACCTGCGCCTGGAGTGGCGGCAGCGCAGCGCGCTCGGCAGCCTGCTGCTCTACGTGGGCGGCACGGTGTATATCAGCTACCTCAGCTTCAGCTTCCGCGGGGGTATGCCGCCGGCGCCGGCCTGGAATGCGCTGTTCTGGGTTATTCTGCTCTTTGCGGCGCTTGGGGCCGCCGGGCGGGGGCTAGCCCAGGAGTCGGCCGGCCTGCGGTTGTATTACTACACCGTGGCCCGGCCCGAGGCCGTGGTGCTGGCCAAGATTCTCTATAACGCACTGCTGCTCGTGGCGTTAGCCATTCCGGGGCTGTTGCTCTACACGGTGCTGCTCGGCAACCCCGTGCAAGACTGGCCTACCTACGCGCTCAGCATAGCGCTAGGGGCCGTGAGCCTGGCCTCGTCGCTGACGTTGGTGGCGGGCATTGCGGCGCGGGCCGGGCAGGGTGGGGGCGGCACGCTGCTGGCCGTGCTCGGCCTGCCGGTGCTGGTACCCGTGCTGCTGCTGCTGGTAAAAGTCAGTAAAAACGCCCTCGACGGCCTGCCGTGGGAGGCTAGCCAGGGCTCGGTAATAACACTGGTGGCCTTGAACTTTATCGTGGGCGCGGTGTCTTATCTGTTGTTTCCGTTTTTGTGGCGGAGCTAAATTTCAAGCCTATGAAGTGGTGGAAATACCTGGCCATTGTGCTGCTGCTCTACACGGCCGTGATGGGCCTGCTGGGCCACGTGCCGCGCCTGGCCATTCTCAACGAAACGGAGCGCAACCTCTATTTCCACGTGCCAATGTGGTTTGGCATGACCATCATTCTGCTGGCCTCGGTAGTAAACTCGATTCGCTACCTGCGCAACCCCAGCCCGCGCCTCGACATTCTGGCTCACGAGTCGGCCAAGACGGGCATTCTGCTAGGCGTGTTGGGCCTGATGACCGGCAGCTTGTGGGCCCGCTACACCTGGGGCACCTGGTGGACTACCGACGTAAAGCTCAACGGTGCGGCCGTGACCATGCTTATTTACCTGGCCTACCTGGTGCTGCGTGGCGCCGTGCAAGACGAGCAGCAGCGGGCGCGCCTATCGGCCATCTACAATATTTTTGCATTCGCGGCGGCTATTCCGCTCTTGTTCATTATGCCCCGGCTGGCCTCGGCGTCGCTGCACCCCGGCATGGGCGGCAACCCCGGCTTCTCGAAATATGACCTCGACAGCGCCATGCGTATGGTGTTTTATCCGGCTGTCATTGGCTGGACGCTGCTAGGGGTCTGGATTACGGAAGTGGCCTGCCGCTTCGCCTTTGTGAAAGAGAAAGTATATGAAAAACAGGAAAAACAACTTGCTTAACCGCGCCTTCGCCCTGCTTTTGCCGCTGCTCTTGCTGGCCGGCAGCGCCCTGGCCCAGGCCCCGGTGGCCGCCGACCAGCCCGAAATGGCCGATGCCCTGCGTGCCAGCGGCAAAATCTATGTGGTGGTGCTCGTCATTGTCATCATCCTCAGTGGCTTGCTGATATATTTAGTGCGCCTCGACCGCAAGGTGAGCCGCCTTGAGCGCGAAGTAGAAGGCCGCTAGGCCGGCACGTCTTTTCAGGCAGTTTTGTTAGCCGTTTTCTTATGAAGAAGTCGCACATTTTCGTTTTGGTGGTTATCGCAGCGGCGGTGGGCATCATTATCAGCACCATGTCGGATGCCAGCACGTATTCGACGTTCACAATTGCCCGCCAGCAGGCGGCGGCCGGCAACCTGGCCAAGGTGCACGTGGTAGGCACCCTGCCGCGCGATGCCGAGAAGCGCCCCGTAGGCCTGGAGTATGACCCGGTAGTGAACCCCAACTACTTCGCCTTCACGATGGTAGACACGCTGCACGTGGCCCAGCGCGTGGTGTATCGCAACCCCAAGCCCCAGGACCTCGACAAGTCGGAGCAGGTAGTGATAGTGGGCGCCATGAAAGATGGCGTGTTTGAAGCCGACCAGATTCTGACCAAGTGCCCCAGCAAGTACGTGGAGAAGGACTTGGGCAACACCGGCCCGCCCGCCACGGCGATGAATAACCGCTAGGCCCTTCGCTCACTAGATTATTTAGAACGTCATGCTTTGGCAAGCTCAGCATGACGTTCTTTTTGTTGATGGCTGTCGGCACGGCTCGCGCCCAGGTGCCCAACGACAACATCGAAAATCGCCGCCTGCTACGGGCCGAAGAAACTATTACCTCCAGTACCGTGGGCTGTACCGTGCAGCCCGGCTGCGTCGATGAGCGCCTCACGGGCAAGTGCATCGAATACCACAACGACCAGTGGTTTGAGTTTCGGCCGCCGGCCTCGGGCACGTACTACGTGAACATTGGTGGGCAGCGCTGCCGCGATGTGCGCGGCGTGCAGCTGGTAGTGCTCACGGGTACGCCCTGCCAGCCCGCTACGTACCGCATTTTGTCGTGCACCTCGCTAGGCACCCAGGACGACCTGTTTGTGCCGCTGCCCAACCTGCAAGCCGGTCAACCCTACCTGCTCGACGTGGATGGCTATCTGAAAGACTATTGCGGCTTCACGCTGCAAGTGAGCGGCCAGGCGCGGGGTCTGCCAGTGGTGCCCGCGCCGGCCGTGCCGCACGGCCCGCCGGCCATGAGCCGTATAGTGACCCTGGCCTGGCAGGTACCCGACTCGCTCGCCTCGGCGCGCTACTGCCGGGTACTGCGCCGCGAGCTGCACGAGTTTCGGGCCCGTGAAATCTGGCGTCAGCCCCTGGCCATCAATACGTATGGGCAGCGCCAGCTGGCTTACACCACTACCGATACCCTAGCCACGCCAGGGCAGTACCTCTACCAGATAGTGGCCGGCGGCGAGCCCTCCGATGGCCCGCCCACGCTGTTGCAGCAGCGTTGGGCCGCCTATAGCCAGCTGCGCCCCATTATGCCGGGAGCAGTGGCTTCCGGAGTTGTTTTTGTGACCCTGCCACTTGCCCGCTACCCGCGTCGCGCCCAGCTGGCCATCGTCGTCAGCAACCCCGAAAATGGCCGGGTGCTGCGCCGCTTGCCGCTGGCTCTGCAGGCAGCGGGGCCGGGTCAGGGGCGTATTTACGCGCAGCCCTGGTTTGATGTGGGCATTCGGCAGGTGGCCGTGGCCATTACGTGTTACCCGCCCGGCGCTCCGGCCTATACCGAACAGCTGCTATTGCCGCTGGCTGCTGCCCCCTAGCCAGGAATTATGGACGCTACTGGTCGCACCGGAGGCTGAGATAAGAAAGTTAGTAAGCGAGCTTAAGCGGGCCATAACTGGCTTGCTAAGATGAAGTTATCAAGAAGAAAAGCTGCTGTGTAGAAACAAGAGGGCGTGAAGCTGTTGTAGCACGGTAGGCTTGTCGGTAGCGCTTTTAATCCTATCTTTCAGCCTGTTTCTGTTATGCCTTCTTCTATTTGCCGCTATTATGAGCTCATCCGCTAACGCCGCAGCTCCTCTTGCCCAGCTGGCCTGCGTGGTGGTAGATGACAACGAAATGAACCGGCTGACGCTGGAGCACTACGTCGGAATGACGGCCGGGCTGACCCTGGCCGGCACCTTTGCCGATGGCGTGGCCTGCCTGAACTACTTCCGCAAGGGTGGCAAAGCCGATATTCTGCTGCTCGACATCAACATGCCCGAGCTCACTGGCCTCGACCTGGTGCGCATCTTACCCGAGCCGCTGCCCGATGTGGTACTCGTGACCTCGCACCGCGACTACGCCGTCGATGCCTTCGAGCTGCGCGTGACCGACTACCTGGTAAAGCCGCTCGACTACGCCCGCTTCAGCCGCACCGTTGACCGCATCCGGAGCCAGCGGGCGGCCCTGGCCGCGGCTAGCCCCACCGGGGGCGCCG
Source organism: Hymenobacter sp. BT559 (assembly GCF_017571525.1). Taxonomy (GTDB): domain Bacteria; phylum Bacteroidota; class Bacteroidia; order Cytophagales; family Hymenobacteraceae; genus Hymenobacter; species Hymenobacter ginsengisoli. The sequence continues at coordinate 275,238 of NZ_JAGETY010000005.1, forward strand.
AGGCAATGTTTGATGCCGACGGCAGCTCGTTGTTTTTGAAAATAAACAACCGCCTGATGCGCGTCAACTTCGACGAGGTGCTCTACATCGAGGCCATGTCAATGTATTCGGTACTCGTGACGCTCAAGCACAAGCACATCGTGTACGCCACGCTCAAAACCTTTGAGGAGCGCCTGCCTTTCGCCCACTTCGTGCGCGTGCACCGCTCCTACATGGTGAATACCCAGCTCATCGAGGCCGTCGAAGACAACCAGCTGCAGCTGCCCGGCGGCCACGAAGTGCCCGTAGCCAAAGCCTACCAGGACAGCTTCTTCAAGCGCCTGCGAGGCATTTAAGGAGGGCCTGGTACCGAATCATACTGAGAAGCCTACCCCGGCCAGACGGCTATAAGCCGTCTGGCCGGGGTAGGCTTCTTCTGTTTCTGTTATAAATACTTGTAAAGTAAAGATTTATAGCTCGCTGGGTAGTTCGAGCAGTACTGCCTCTACGGCGGCTAGCAGCTGCGCGGTAGCTAGCTGGCGGGCGGGCTCGTCGGGGGTGGGCAGCAGGGTGGGCGTTGGCTCCAGAATGTGCATGGCCGCAATAGCGCCTTCGATGCTGAGCGTGAGTAGGTTGGGCTTGATATGGTGCACCAGCTCGGCTACCAGCAGCCAGTCGCAAGCCTCGGCAGCGGCCCGGATTTTTTGCAGGCTAGGGGGCATGTGCGTCAGAAACGAATTGACCATGCCGGCTACGAAGGCCTTGTTGCCGCGCGCCTCCTGGTGCAGGCGACCCAGGTCATAGGCCGGGGGAGGAGGCAGGGGCAGGCTGGCCCCGGTGCCGGCGGGCTGGCGCAGCAAGTTTAGCAGCTTGGCATACAGGTGCTCCTCGGCAAAGGGCTTGGCGAGGTAGTCGTCCATACCGGCGGCCAGGTATTTCTCGTTGTCGCTGCGGAAAACGTTGGCCGTGAGGGCCAGCACCGGCACGGCGGCCCTGGCGGCATCGGGCAGCTGGCGCAGCTGCTGCGTCACCTCAATGCCGCTGAGGTACGGCATCTGAATGTCCATCAGCACCACGTCGTAGGTGTTTTCGAGCAGCTTTTCAAGGGCTACGCGGCCGTCTTCGGCTTCGTCGACCTCCACACCCCATTGCAGCAGGTGCAGGCGCGCCACGGTGCGGTTGATGGGGTTGTCTTCGGCCAGCAGCACCCGGATGCCGCGCAGCTGCCCGGTGTCGAAGGCATCGACGGTAATGGGCGCGGGCTGCTCGGTTTTGAGCAGCGGAATGGTAAACGAGAACGTGCTGCCCTGGCCCAGCTTGCTATTTACGCTCAGCTCGCCCCCTAGCTGCGTCACCAGGGCCCGGCTGATGGTGAGGCCCAGGCCGGTGCCGCCGTAGCGCCGGGTGGTGTCGGCGTAGGCCTGCGTGAAGCTCTCAAAAATGCGCTCCAGTGCCTCGGGCCCGATGCCGATGCCCGAGTCTTGCACCGTGAAGCGCACCAGGTATTCCTCGTCGGTTTCATCGACTAAAAAGCTGCGTAGCCACACGCTGCCGCTGGTGGTGAACTTGATGGCGTTGGAAAGCAGGTTGAGCAAAATCTGGTTGAGGCGAAACGGGTCACTGAGCACCCAGGGCGCCTCATCGGTGGCAAAGGGCTTGAAGCCGAACACCAGCCCCTTTTCCTGAGCCTGCAGGGTGAGCGTGGCCACGGCCTGCTGCATGGAGTCGTGCAGATGGAAGGCCACCGACTCCATCTCCAGCTTGCCCGAGTGGATTTTCGACACGTCGAGCACGTCGTTGAGCACCCCAAGCAGGTGCGTGCCCGAGCTACGAATAGTGCGCACAAACTCTTGCTGCTGCGGGCTCAGGCGGGTTTTGGCCAGCAGGGCGGCCATGCCGAGCACACCATTCATGGGCGTACGGATTTCGTGGCTCATGTTGGCCAGGAAGTTTTCGCGGGCCTTGGCGGCTTCTTCGGCGGCGAGCTGGGCGGCTTTCAGGGCCGTAATGTCGGTACTTACTCCTAGCACCTGCGTAGTGCCATTGGGGCGCACCAGCGGGCGCTTAATTGTATAGAACCAGCGCTCTTCGCCGGTGGGCGAGGTCGAGCGCTCTTCGGCCACTACCTCACGGCCGGTGGCCAGCACTTGGGCGTCGATGGCCGCGTATTCGGCCGCCTCACGCTCCTTAGCCCGCAGCACCTGCTCGGTAGGCGCAAAGAGGGCCGCCTGCTCATCCAGCTTGAATAAGGCGCCATTGCCAAACACCACCTCGCCGGCGGCATCGCGCACGTACACCGGGCTCGGAATAGTGTCGAGCACCTGCTGCATAAACTCCTGCTGCTCGCGGCGCTCCAGCTCGCTACGCTGGCTGCGCTCTTCGGCCTGCACGCGGGCCGTCACGTCGAGGCCGCTGCCGAGCATGTAGGGGAGGCCCTTGCCCGCGCCCGACAGCAGTTTGAACTGTCGCTGGTGGTGCACCTCGCCGCCGGGCACGGGCGTGCGGTCGTCCCAGCTCACGGGCTCGGCGCTGGCCTCGGCCAGCTCAAACATGCGGTCGCGGGCGTGGGCCAGCTCCAGCGGAAAGCCGTAGCGGGCGCAGTACTCGGCCAGGGTGCGGCCCGGCAGCCAAGCGCGGTGCTCGGGGTCGGGCACGGCCTGGGGGTTCACGTACACGTAGCGGCGCTGCTCATCGAGCACGGCAATTTCCACGGGCACCTCGTCGAGGATGGTTTCGTAAAACTTGCGCTGGGCGTCGCGCTGCATATCGGCCTGCCGCTGCTGCGTGGCATCGCGGTAGCTCAGCAGCCAACCCGTGGTGTCGCCAAGGGCCACGGGTCGGGCGTCACGCTCTAGGGTGCGGCCGTCGCGCAGGGGCAGCAAAGTGCTCGGAATATGACCTTCGGGCCGGCTAGCCAACTCGGCAGCGTAAGCCTCGGGGTCGGCCAGGTAAGGCTGCATCATGGCCGTGAGCTGGCTGGTGTGCAGCCCCAGGCACTGGCTGGCCAGGATGGGCAGTCCCAGCATGCTGCAAAATTGCTCATTGGCCAGCAGCACCCGCTGGTCGGCATCGAGCAGCAAGATGCCCTCGCGCAGGCCGCTGGCCAGGGCCGCGAGGTGCTCGTTAGCCTGCGCCGCCTCGGCGCGGGCTTGTTGCAGTGTTTGCTTGGTCTTGGGTGGGCTAGCGAGAGGAGCGGAACTAGGCGCAGACATAAGGTGTAGAACTAAACCAGCGCTCAAGGTAGACAAAAAACGCCCTAGTGCCTAGCCGCCCGGCGGCCTGCGCCGGTGCACCCCCGCCCGCTAGGCGGTACCTTTGCCAAAAAACCAGCTAGCTCGTGAATTTACTTATCGGAAACCTCGGTCAGGCCAGCGTCATTCTGGCCTTCGTGGCGGCGGCAGTGGCCGCCTACGGCTACTTTCAGGCGGCGCGCGGCCGGGCGCTGGGCCAGGCCGATGCCAGCTGGCTGCAGCTGGCGCGGGGAGCCTTCTTTGTGCACGGCGCGGCGGTGCTGGCGGTGGTGGTCTGCTTGTTCAATATCATCTACGCGCACCGCTACGAGTACTACTACGCCTGGTCGCACTCCTCGAACCACCTGCCGGTGCAGTACATGATTTCCTGCTTCTGGGAAGGGCAGGAGGGCAGTTTCCTGCTTTGGATATTCTGGCACGTGGTGCTGGGGCTAGCCATCATGCGCTTTAATAAGCAGTGGGAAGCGCCGGTGCTGGCCGTGTTTGCGTCGGTGCAGGCCTTCCTGGTTAGTATGATTCTGGGCGTGGTAGTGGCCGGCGTTAAAATCGGCTCGTCGCCCTTCATCCTGTTGCGCGACTTCATGGTCGACCTGCCGGTGTGGAAGCTGAACCCCAACTTCGTGCCCAAGGATGGCTCGGGCCTCAACGCCCTGCTCCAGAACTACTGGATGGTGATTCACCCGCCCACGCTCTTCCTGGGCTTTGCCCTCACGCTGGTACCGTTTGCCTTCGCCATCGCGGGCCTCTGGAAAAAAGAGATTACGACCTGGGTAAAGCCCGCCCTCCCCTGGACTGCGCTAGGGGGTGCCGTGCTCGGCATCGGCATCATGATGGGTGCCTACTGGGCCTACGAGACCCTCAACTTCGGTGGCTACTGGAACTGGGACCCCGTAGAAAATGCCGTGTACATTCCGTGGCTGGTGCTCATCGCGGCCCTGCACGGCATGGTGCTGTGGCAGCGTCGCCGCACGGGCTTGCGCACGGCCTATGCCCTGGTGGTGGCCACGTTTGTGCTGGTGCTCTACGCTACCTTCCTCACTCGTAGCGGCGTGCTGGGCAATGCCTCGGTGCACTCATTTACCGACCTGGGCTTGTCGGGCCAGCTCATTATTTACCTGGCATTTTTCACGGTTGGGGCCATCGCGCTGCTCGCCGCCCGCTGGAAAAGCATTCCGGTTTCGGAGAAGGAGCTTGATGCCTACAGCCCTGAGCTATGGGTATTTGTAGGTGCTACGGTGCTTTGCCTGGCGGCTTTCCAGGTAGTGGCTACGACCAGCATTCCGGTGTATAATTCGTTTCTGGGCTTCATCGGCATCAAGTCGAACCTGGCTCTGCCGGCCGACCAGATTCAGCACTACACCCGCATTCAGCTGTGGGCGGGCGTGCTCATCGGGCTGTTTTCGGGCATCGCCCAAATTCTGTGGTGGCGCCCCGCTAAGGAGTCGCCGCTCAATGCCCTGGCCACGCCGACCATGCTGGCGCTGCTGACTACGGCGCTGGTGGTGCTGCTCACGCGCTACTTCGGCCACACCATGTCGGCTCCTTACGTGACGCTGACCCTAGCGGGCCTCTTTGGCATTATGACTAATGCTAGTGCCATTTTTGGCCTGTGGCGCCGGCGCGTGCAACTCTCGGGTGGGGCGGTGTCGCACCTGGGCATTGCGCTGATGCTGCTGGGCATTCTGGCCTCGGCGGGCTACTCCAATACCATCTCGCGCAACAACAGCGGCAAGCTCATCTCGCAGGATTTGAGCAACGAGGACAACGAGAACAACGTGCTGCTGTGGCGCAACGAAACCGGCGCCATGAACGGCTACGACGTGACCTACACCGGCCAGTACCTCGACGTGCCCGGCCTGCCCGACTACGTAAACACCCAGCTGCTCTACCGCACCGATGATGAGTACAAGGCCGTGGCTAGGGGCGAAATCAAGCAGGGCGACAAGACCTACTACCACACCGGCGACTCGCTCACCATCCGGCCCGAAAACACCTACTACCGCGTCGAATACAACGACAAGAAGACCGGGCAGAAATTCACCCTCTTTCCCCGCGCCCAGGTGAATGAGGAGATGGGCGGCCTGCTGGCCTCGCCCGCGTTGCAGCGCTTCTGGGACCACGACATTTACTCGCACATCTCGTCGGTGCCCGACCCGCGCAAGGAAATTCCGTGGAGCGCCGCCGTGCCGCACGAGTTGAGTGTGGGCGATACGCTGTTTTTGAATGACTACTTCGCCGTGTTCCGCGCCATCGAGCAGGCGCACGACGTGCCGGGCATCAAGCTCGAAAAGGGCGACATTGCCTTGCAGGCCGATATGATTATCACCGGCGAGAAGGGCCGCGAGTACCACGCACACCCGGTGTTCTTGCTGCGCGACCGCCAGGTAGGCCGCGTGCCCGAAATCATCGAGGACCTGGGCCTCAAAATCAGTCTCGACCAGATTGACCCGGTGAAAGGCAAGTTTACTTTTGCCATCAGCACCACCGGCAAGGATTATATCATCCTCAAAGCCACCGAAAAACCGTTTATCAACCTGCTGTGGGGCGGCACGCTGCTCATGGGCCTGGGCCTGGTGCTGAGTATGCGCCAGCGCAAAGCCAGCCGGGCAGCCGCCGTGGCTAGCCCCGCCGCAGCCGGCCGCGCCGGGGCACCCCGCCCCCAGGCCGTCGCCTGATTTTCTGAAGCCGAAAGCCACCAAAAAAGGCCGCCCAAACCGGGCGGCCTTTTTCGTTTTAGTGGGGCTAGCCCTACTTCGCGATGGCTAGCTGGCGGGTCATAGTTTCGTCGCCGTTGCGCACTTGCAGGTAGTAGAGGCCGGGGGGCAGGCCGCTGAGGTCGAGGCGGTTGGTGTAGTTGTCGCGGGCCGCGCCCACGTACACCTGCTGCCCAAGCGCGTTGGTCACGAGCACGCCCATTGCGCCTTTGGCCTGCGCGCCGTGGATTTCGAGGTCAAACAAGCCCGTAGCCGAGGGGTTGGGGAATACCGTGACGGCGCGCAGCAGCGCCGACGACGTAGCCGTGACCACGCCGGCCGTGATGCTGAGGTCGTCGATGTAGAGGTTGCCTTGGTTAGCCGCGCTAAACACGTGAAAACCTACGTACTGCGTGCCCGCACCGGGCGTGAATACTGCCACGGCCGGCGTCGAATTGCCGTCGGCCAGGGCATACGCGGTGTTGGTAATAGCCGTGTTGGTATACAGCGTGGTGGTTTGGGCGGCCGGGGTGGGGGCATTGCCCACTTTCACTTCCAGCTTCTCGGTGTAGCTCGACGTGGCGGGGGCGATGCCCTCGCCGCGGTAGCGGAAGGCCACCTGGTAGCGCGTGTTGGCGGCCGTGGTCAGGGGCGGGGTGAAGAACCAGTCGTCGGCCGCTACGCTGCCCGTGAGGGCGCTGGTGTAGCGAATGTCATTGGTGCCCGAATTGGGATTGATTTTGGAAATGGCCCAGGTGGCCTTGTCGTTATTGGCATCGAGCACAGTGAAGCCGCAGGGCAGCGTCTGGCCCGCCAGAATAAGGTCAAAATTCTGCGTGTAGGGATACGACGTGATGGGTGCCGTGGGGTCGCAGGTGGGCGTGGTGCCTAGCTGCACTTCAATGGCGTAGCGAAAGCCCAGGTCGAAGTCATTCAAATCGTACCAGGTACTGCCGTCGAGGGTGAGGTAGTAGGTGCCGGGGCGGGACGGGGTCTCTTCTTGCAGCAGCAAGCCCGAGCCCCCCGGGCTGGTTTCCTGCACCCCGACGAAAAACGAGCCGGCAGGCACGGGCACGTTGCCCAGGCTCACCGTCACGGCCGAGGTTTTGGTCGGCCGGTTTTGGTTGGGCGAGGTATACAGGACGGTGCCGGGGGCACCGTTTTTCCCATCGGCGGCATACACCACTACTTTGTAGGTTACCGGCGTCGTGGGGGTAGTGGTGAGGCCGGCCAGCAGCACCGTGGCATTGGTGAGGGTGGTGGGCTGCGTCACGGTAAACTTGATAGCTTGCACGCCCCCGGCCTTGGTAGTATCTACGTTAGAATACGTGAATTGCTTGTTGGTAAGGTCGAGGTACGACAGCAAGTTAGACGTCACCTGCTGGCTGAAGGTCGCCGTGTTATTGGCCGCGTTGGCGTCGTTGGCCACGGTAGCCGTGACGGATAGCGTATTAGTGCCGGTATTCAGCGTGGCCGGGTAGGCGGCAAACGTGACGGTAGTCGAGGACCCGGGGTCGAGCGAAGCCACGGTCTGGGTGTTGTTGAACGTATTAGCTCCCGTCACGCTCAGCGCCACGGGCACGTTGGTAAGCGTCTGGTAGCCAACGTTGGTAACCACTGCCTGCACTGACTGCGGCAGGGCGGTAGGCGTGGCTAGCTCCCCAAGCGTGAAAATAGCCTGCACGGCCACATCGACGGGCGGTGCGGGCGTGAAGCGGTAGGTGCGGCCCGCATCGGGCGGAGCAAGGCTGCTGATGATAAACGCGTTGAGATAGCCCGAGGCGGCAACGGCCGAAAAATCGGCAAAAGTGGCGTCGGCCCACCGCGTGGCCGGGTTTTTCACCACCTGCACCAGTTGGGCAGTGGCAAACGAAGTGCCCTTGAGGCCCACCTGCGTAAAGCGATACGAGGCGGCCGTCGTGCTCTTCGTAGCCGCGCCGTACACCAGCTCAATCACGTTCGTGCCTTCGTAGAGCCGCACCTGAAAGCTCAGGTTGGTGTACTGCGTGGGCCGGACGCTCGCCTTGTCGCTCACGTTTTTCCATTGAATAGTGCACACCCGGTTGGGCGCCGTGCCAGTGGTGGCCACCCGGTACTCGGTGCCGCCCGCCGCGCCCGCCGTCAGGTCCACGTTGAGCGGCGCAATGATGCTGGCGTCGTTAGGGCTTTCAAACGGGTCGATGACGGTGGAAGACGTGTTTTCATCCAGGTACATAGCTGCCGCCGACGGTGCCGCGGCCCCTAGCTTGATAAAGCCGTTGGTGTTGAGCACGAACTGCGTAAAGCTGTTGCCGCTGTAGGAGAACGTAAACCCTATATTCTGCGCCGCGGAGTTGGCGTCGTCCGTATTAGCCGTCGCAATGGCCGTGCCCGAGGTGCCCAGGTCGGTGTAGGTGCCCGCCACATTCGTAGCCGTGGGAGCCGTGTAGTAAAGGTTTTGGGCCTGCGTGGCGCACGTAGCGCCACCAGCCAGCAGCGCTGCCAGGCCATAGCGGCGCAGCCGCTGGCCCCAGGCACTGACCCGAGCGTAAGGATTTGTCATAACGAAGTGAAGTATGCGTGAAAAAGGAAGCTCGAAAAAACGGCCTTTTAAGCTCAGTCAGGGAAGATTGTGAGTAAAATCTGAGGTAAAAGCGCTTGCGCTTACAAGATGCCACTTTTTTAGCGAAACGGCCGCAGTAGTTGCCGGGTTTTGGAGCAGTTAGGGTATCGGGTGCGTATTTGGGCTGGTTCGGCTTCCGCCCGACCTTTGGCGGGCGTATGTCCTTCTCTCCAGTCACTTCATTGAAAATAGGGTTATTCGGAGCCGGGCGTGTAGCCTCGGCGCTGGCCCCGGCGCTGGCTGCTGCCGGCCACCAGGTGGTTTTTGTAGCCAGCCGCACCCTGGGCCCGGCGCAGGCGCTGGCCGCCACTCTGCCCGCTAGCCAGGTACTGCCCCAGGCTGCTGCCCTGGCTGCCCCGCCGCCCGCCGATGTGTACCTGCTGGCCGTGCCCGACGCGGCGGTGCCGCTGCTGGTCGGGGCCGGGCAGTGGCCCGCCGGGGCGCTGGTGGTGCACGTGGCCGGGGCGTTGCCCCTGGCAGTGTTTGCCAGCCAGCCGCTGGTGCGCGGCGGGGTGCTCTACCCGCTCCAAACGTTTAGCCCCGGCCGGCGCATCGACTGGCCTGGCGTGCCGCTGTTTGTAGAAGCTGCTGACCCCGACGCCGAGGCCACGCTGCTGGCCCTGGCCGGCAGCCTTAGCCGGCGGGTAGCCTTGCTAGCCTCGCCGCAGCGGCTGCACCTGCACTTGGGCGCGGTGTGGGCCAGCAACTTTACCAACCACCTGCTGGGCGTGGCGCACGCGCTGCTGGCCGAGGCCGACCTGCCTTTCGAGCTATTGCACCCGCTGGTGCGCGAAACGGTAGACAAAGCCCTGGACGCTCAGCCTTCGCCCTACGCCGTGCAAACCGGCCCCGCCGTGCGCCACGATGCGCCCACCCTGGCCGCCCACGAAGCCGCCCTGGCCGCTCATCCGGCCTGGCAGGCGCTCTATGCGCAGCTCACGGCCAGCATCCAGGCGGCGAAGCGCATGGCTGAGGGCAAGTGATGAATGACAACGGACTAAGGGTTGCCGCGCAGCAGCCACCTAGCAGTAAGCACTTGTCACTTATCATTCGTCATTCCCCATATGGGTGTCTTACCTTTGTGCTTTGCATTAGGCCCTAGCGGCAACCGTATTTTGACTCCCTCGACGATAACTTTTCAGTTTCAGGACGGCCAGCCCGCCCAAACCCACGTGGCCGTGAGCGGCGAGTCGGTGCTCGACGTGGCCCTCAATAATGGCATTCAGCTGCAGCACAACTGCGGCGGGGTGTGCGGCTGCAGCACCTGCCACGTGTACATCGACAAGGGCGGCGACGAGCTGCCCGAGATTTCCGACAAGGAAGAAGACTTCATCGACCGCGCCATCAACCCGCGCCTCACCTCGCGCCTGGCCTGCCAGTGCGTGCTGCCCAATGAGCGCCTGGAGGTTGTGGTCACGGTGCCGCCCCAAAACTTCCTGGGTCACTAGGGTTTAATGGTTAATGTCCTAATGATTACTGGTCGGGAAGGTGTTAAACGCACTGCCCGACCGTCATTTCTGACTTATTAACCACTAGCCATTACTCAATTAATCAGTAAAAATGAACCACTACGAGCCGCCCATTCAGTGGGCCGACCACGAAGACGTAGCCATTGCCCTCTACGAAAAGTTTGGCGATGATTTTACGGAAGCCAAAATCTACCGTATTCGCTTTACCGAGCTGCTGGAGTGGGTGCTGAGCCTGCCCAACTTTGAAGGTACCCGCGAGCAAGCCAACGAAGGCCACCTCGAGCAGATTCAGGCTAAGTGGGTATACGAGTGGCGCGACCACCAATAGCCCGGCGCTGAACCCCCTAGCCCGGGTTGCGTATGACAACGCCGGCCCGGCTAGCCCCACTTAGGGGACGCAGACAGGCTTATTTCTTCTTTTTGCCGATTACATGAAAACCGGGACCGTAAAATTTTTTAATGAGGCCAAAGGCTTTGGCTTCATCACCGACGACGCTACGAAGGAAGACTTCTTCGTGCATATCACTGGCCTCAATGGCGGGCAGATTCAGCAAAACGACCGCGTGGAGTTCGAAACGCAGGAAGGCCGCAAAGGCGTGAATGCCGTGAACGTACGCCGCGTGTGAGGCTGCTAGCCCTATACCGGAGGCAATAATAGGGAAAGGCCTCTGCCAGCTTGCTGGCAGAGGCCTTTTGCGTGGGGCAGCCCGGCCGGGCCGTACCTTGCGGGGCTCTACTGCCGTTGCCATGTCCGTTGCCCCGCTGTCTTCGCCTGCTCCTGGGCCGCCCCTGCCGGGCGGGGCCGACGAGCTGCTGCCCGGCCCCGGCCAAGGCAGCCGGCTGGCCCGGGCGCTGCCCGGCCTGGTGCGCTGGCCCAACCTGGCTATTATGCTGCTGAGCATGGTGCTGGTGCGGGCCATGCTGCTGCCCGGCCAGCCGCTAGGGGTAGTGCTGGCCCCGCAGTTTGGGCTGCTGGTGCTGGCCGCGCTGCTGGTGGCGGCGGCCGGCTACATCATCAACGACTACTACGATGTCAAGATTGACGCCATCAACCGGCCCGACCGTCTGGTGGTGGGGCGGCTGCTGCGGCGGCGCCACGCCATGCTGGCACACGTGCTGCTGAGCGGGCTAGGGGTGGTGCTGGCCATGGCGCTTTCGTGCCGCCTGGGCTTCGTCACGATGGGGGCTGCGGCACTCCTTTGGGGCTACTCGGCCCGCTTCAAGCGCTTGGCGCTGGTGGGCAACGTCAGCATTGGGGCGCTCACGGCTGCCCTGGTGCTGCTGCCCGAGCTGCAACTGCTGACGGGCCGCCAAGCGGTGTGGCTCTATGCGCTGGCCGCTTTTCTGCTCACGGTGGTGCGCGAGATTATCAAAGACATCGAAGACATGCGCGGCGATGCCCAGCACGGCTGCCGCACGCTGCCGCTGGTGTGGGGTGTGGCGCGCAGCAAGTGGGTGGCTGGGTTATTTCTGGCTAGCCTGCTGGCGCTGGTGCTGGGTGCCACCGGGCAATTGCTGGCCTGGGGCGCCTGGGGGCTGGCTGCCTGGCTGCTGGGGCTGGTGGTGCTGCCCTTGCTGGAGCTGGCCCGGCGGCTGGCCCGCGCCGACCGTCGCCGCCACTTTCGGCAGCTTAGCGCCTGGTGCAAGGGCATTATGCTGGCCGGTATCCTAAGCATGCTGCTGGTCTAAGCAGCTTGCAGCTACTTATTTGCTTGCGATATGCTCGGGGTTGGCCGCTAAGCGGTCTAAACGTGGCAGGTAGCCAATACCAGCGGCCATATTCTGGAGAAAAGGTGAAGTAAGAAGCAGGCGCTAAGCCAACCGCTAGGGGGTAAAATCCGTTGAGGTCACCAACACGCTTCTTATTTTGATTATATGCGCTTTTTTCCGCTGCTAGTGGGGTTACTGGGTTGTGCAACTGTCGGCTTCGGCCAGGGCCTGCCCGCTGCCCAAACTGATACCCGTAAGCCACCCAAACGAATTACGATTCTGCCGGTGCCCGTGCTGTTTTATCAGCAGGAAACCGGTACTGGCTATGGCTTGGGCGGGCTGCTGAGCGGCCGGCTGGGCACCGATACGCTCACGCGCGCTTCCAACGCCCGCGTGCAGTTCTGGACCACCCAGAAAAGCCAGTCGCTGGTGCAGTTTGTGCACACCATCTACTCGCCGGGCGAGAAATATTACCTGAACGGCGAAATCAGCTCGTATAAAAACCGGCTTTACTACTTCGGCACCGGCAACGACGCGCCGCAGGTGCAAAACAGCAACCGCTCGTTTTTGGATTTTCAGCTGTTTATCATCAACCAGCGCTTTCAGAAGAGTATTGCTAAAAACCAGTTTTTAGGGTTGCAGTACCGCCTCTCGCGGGTTTATAACATCTCGCAGGAGCAGGGACGGGTGAACGATAACGGCGACCCGATAAACCCATCGGGCGACCCGGCCACGCAAAACTATTTCAACCTCGACCCGCGTCTCGACCAGCGCCAGCGCCTCAACTTCAGCCTCTCGGGCGTAGGCCCGGTATATACCTACGACAGCCGCGACGTGGCCCTGGGTGCCTCCAAGGGCAGCTTGCTCGATTTGCAGGTCATGTTTAATGGCGGCTTCGTGGGCTCTGACTACAACTTTGTGCGCTACCAGATTGATGCCCGGCACTTCCAGCGCATCTTCAGCGACAAAACCATTCTGGCGCTGCAATTTTTGGGGCAATTCCACTCGGGCAACGTGCCGTGGTATGGGCTAGCCGGCATCGGGGCCAACCTGGGCGGCACGCTCTACAACAACGCCAACATCATGCGCGGCATTTATGAGCAGCGCTTCCGCGACCGGCAGCTTGTATCGGCCCAGGCCGAGCTGCGCCAGCACCTGTTTTGGCGCATCGACGGGGCCGCCTTTTTAGGGGCCGGCCAAGTAGGCTATAACCTTAGCGACTACACCTTGAACGGCCTGCACGCGGCCGGTGGCATTGGAGCCCGCTTCAATTTCATTCGCCGCGACCGTGTGAACCTGCGCTTCGACTACGCCTGGGGCACCGACCCCGGCTTTTACTTCGCCATTGGCGAGGCCTTTTAGGCGTTAATACACTATCTAAAAAGGCGGCCAGGCTCCCCCAGTGGGCAGCTTGGCCGCCTTTTTTAACTAAAAGAATTAGCTAAACCTTTGGGCGATAATTGAGCTGAGAAACAATTGCTTACTTTTTTTATTGCGTGTGTTTTCGGTGAAGGTGTTGCTGGAATTAAAAAATTCGAGGCCGAATTCCTATCCTTCGCTAAGCCGAGGCGTACAAAGGTCTTCCTATGGACCAACTAGCCCAGCCGGTACGCTTTCACGCCACGCGTGAGGCCACGGCTACCGCCCCACCGGCCCTCCTTTTTCAACCGCCCACCGAAGAGCAGCTGCTGCAGCAAGCCGAACGTGCCCTGCACCGCCAGCTTCCCCCACCTTCGGCGGCGCTGCAAGCCTGCGTCATTATCCCGGCCAAGGATGAGGCGACCACCCTGCCTGCCACCCTGGCCGCGCTGGCCGCCCAAACCACCCTGAGCGGCCAGGCCCTGCCTGCGGGCATGATAGAAGTAATTGTGCTGGCCAATAATTGCCTCGACCGCACGGCTGCTGCTGTGCGCCAGGCCGCCCGCCGCCACCCTAGCCTGGCCATTCATGTGGCCGAGGTGCAGCTGCCCCGCCCGCAGGCCCACGTGGGCCGTGCCCGGCGCCTGCTGCTCGACGAGGCTGCCCAGCGCTTAGAGCGTACCATTGGGCCTACCGGCGTGCTGCTCAGCACCGATGCCGATACCTTAGTGGCTTCTACCTGGCTAGCCGCCACGCTGCGCGAAATCGAGAACGGCGCCGAAGCAGTGGGTGGCCGCATTCTAACCCAAACGCCCGCCGACGTAGCGCCCTGCCCCGTGCGGCGCGTGCAGTTGCGCGACGCGGCCTACCGCGTGCTGCTGCGCCAGCTCGAAGATAAAATTGACCCCTGCACCGCCGACCGCTGGCCCTGCCACCACCAGCACTACGGGGCTAGCCTGGCCCTCACGGTGCGGGCCTACCGCCAGGTGGGCGGCCTGCCCGCTGTGCCCTACCTGGAAGATGAGCAGCTGTGGCAGCTGCTGTTGCAGCACGACCTGCCGGTGCGCCACAGCCCGCATGTGCAGGTATATACCTCGGCCCGTCGTTGTGGGCGCGTCGAGGTAGGCCTGTCGTGGCAGCTGCGCGAGTGGGAAAACCTGACCGCTCAGCAGCAGGAGCCGCTGGTGCCCTGCCCGCACGAGCTGGTGCGGGTGTGGCGGGCGCGCCGCCGCCTTCGTGCCTGGTGGCTGGCCGGTGCCCGCACCGCCGGCCCCGAGCTGACGCGGCTGGCCCGCGCCGTGGAGGTGCCCATGAGCGATTTATTAAAGCAGGCGCGGGAGGCCGCTACTTTCGGCCGGTTTTGGCAGTGGGTAGAAACCACCCGCGGGGCGGTAATGCCTGTACCCCTGTCGGGGGCGCTGCGCGACCTGCGCGCCTACCTGCGCGACGGCATTTCGGCGTAGCTATGTGCCTTCTGCACGGCCCGCGCACCTACTGTAGTGGGAGCGCGGGCCGTTGGGCTTAAGAAAGCTTGCGTTCGGCTTAGGCCAATGCTAGGTGCAGTTTGTAGGGGCTAGGGGGTATTTTTAACCGCCTCTTCTTTATGGCCTATGCTGCCCGGCCGGCTGGCGCGATGACTTTAATCGGAACCGCCTTGCAGGTGCCGCGCCAGGGCCTGGGCCCTCGGTGAATGGCGGGGCCAGCCCCGGCGTGAATACGGCTAGCCCGCCGTCCGCTCAAACAAATCGAGGCGGTAGTTGTCGGCGCGGTGGCCGTGCAGGTGGGCTAGCGGGCCACCGGGGGCGGCTTTTGCGAGGAAAAACGCGTGCACCTCGTCGCCGGTCTGAGGGTAGTCGGGCACTACGGGCGTCCAGTGCACCAGCAGCAGTTGGGCGCCGGCGGGCAGCGCGGCCAGCATCAGGTCGGCAGCGCGGGCCAGGTCGGCGGGCGCCCAGTAGTAGCCCACCTCAGAAAGCAAAATCAAGTCGAACTGCCCCTCGGGAAACTCGGCGGGTACTTGCATTTTCCGCAGCGCTACCTGCGGTAAGCCGGCGCAGCGCTGGCGGGCCTGGGCCAGCGCCGCTTCGCTCACATCTACGCTCAGCAGGTGCCCGCAGCGCAGCGCCAGCTGGGCCGTGAGCACCCCGATAGAGCTGCCTATTTCAAACGCCCGCTCGTAGCGCGGTAGTGTAAGCGCCGCTAGGGTATCCTGATACTTGGCGCGCTCGTAGGGGCTGCTGGCGAAGGCCCAGGGGTCGTGGCTAGCCCGGTACACATCGTCGAAATAACCAGGATTCAAGGTATTGGGTTGGTTTGTATTCATGCAGAGATGGGAGAAGGTGCTTCGATAAAAACCTCGGTGGGCTGGGCAAAATGCGCCAGCATGTGCTCGGATAATAAAAAGCCGCTCGAGTCGTCAGTGATGACACCCGGCGCCAGCTGCGAGCGGTGCGCCGCGATGGCCCGCTGCTTCTGGGCCAGCACCGGCCCAATGTCGAGCCGAAAGCCCTGGCCCTCGTGGGGCTGGGGCAGGTCGGCGGGGGCGGCGCGCTCCCAGGCCCACACCACGTATTCGAGGCGGCGCGGAGGCTGGGGCAGGCTAGCCAGCGCGGCAGCCGTGAGGCGGCTGGTGGCGCGGTGGTCGGGGTGCGGGTCGCGCCGCCAGGGCACGAGCACCGTATCGGCCTGCTGCTCCGTGATAAAATCGGCCAGGCGGGCAGCGGCCTTGTCAAAGGCCGAGCCCTCGCTGGGCACCTCGCTGTCGGGCAGGCCCAGGTACAGCACGTTATGTTCGTCTACGTTCAGCACGGCCAGGGCGTGGCGCAGCTCGGCGTAGCGCAGCTCGCGCCGGGCAACGGGCGAAAAATCAACGGAGTGCGGGTGCGACATTGTGCCATCGCTGACCTGCACGGCGGCCACCGGCTGGCCGGCCTGGCGCAGTAGGGCCAGCAGCCCGCCGCAGCCCAGGGCCTCATCATCGGGGTGCGGAATAACGATAACCGTGCGGCCCAGCGTGGCAGCGTAGCTGGCCGGGCGCAGCGGGTAAGCTTCAAAAGGAAGAGCAGACATAAGGACAAGCAGACGGCGCCAAAACCGGCGTTAGCACCATTCCTTACGCGGTTTAGGGCCAGAATGGCTGCAAAAAAGCCCGACGGCAGGTAGCTGTTGGCAGTTTCAGCAAGTAGCCAGCCGACTTAGCTAGGAGAATAGCCGAGCTTATGCCGGCCCGCTCACGCGGCTAAAACAGCTGATACGCGGGTTTGTCAGACGCTAGCGCAAAGCGACCCAGGTCGGCCAGCGCGGCATCGGGGGCGGGCTGGCGCAGGTAGTGGGTGAGGTCGCGGTGCAGGCGCTCGAAGGGCTCGGGCTGGAGCAGCCCGCGGGCGCCCACGCTGCGCTCGGCCAGGCGCAGGGTTTTCAGGCAAATCTCTTCGGTTGTGGCGCGCAGGGCGTTTACGTAGGCCGCCAGGGCCTCGGCGCGGGCCGGAGTGAGCGGCTCGGTAGGCGTGGCGGGCAGGGCAGCCACCTCGGCGGCGCCGCGCAGCCAGCGCTGGCCGGTTTCGTGCAGGGCCAGCAGCTCGCCCAGGCGCTGGCGCTGGTAGGGGTCGTCGGTGCGGCCGAGGCGGCGCAAAAAGCGGCGGGCCTCGTCGAGCACGGCGGCGGCCCCGCCAAGCTGCACGGCCGCGAAGCGCGCGGCCCCACCCCCAAACCACGGCGCCCGGTAATAATCGTTGGGCTTACCAATAAGGTCCTCGGTCCCGATGGCTAGCCCCGTCACCTCGGCCCGGAAGCTCGCCGTGGCCCGCATGCCCAGTGGCCGCCAAAAGCTGTGGTCCAGTACCGGGGGCTGCTCATCGGCGCGCAGCAGCACCAGCTGCCAGCCAGTGGCCGGCGTTGGTGGCGCCGGCACGGCCGGTCGCAATGGGCCTTGGTCAAGGCGCACGGCGGGCGCCAGTGGGGCTAGCAGGGCCCCCGTAAGCACCGGCCGGGTAATATGCCCCGCGCCCGAGGCAAACGTTTTGGCTCCGCGCAGGCGGTAGCGGCCGGGCGCGTCAGCCAGGGGCTCCAGGCGTACGCCATCGGCCGGGTTTTCGGTGTTCCACACGCCAAACAGGTGGCCGGAGCGGGCATCGGCGGCGGCGCGGGCTAATTGCGCCGGACTGCCAAAGCAGCGAATAAGCAGCAGCGCATTCACGTGGCCTTCCCAGAGCCGGCCCACTGCCAGGTTGCCTCGCCCCACGTGGTAGAGCGCTTGCAGCAGGGCTAGCGAGGCCCCCGGTTCGCCCAGGCCCGCCCCACCCAGGCTGGCAGGCAAGGCAGCCGTGAGCAAGCCAGCCTCGCGCAGCCAGCCCATTTCCTGGCTCGGAAAGCCGCCCACGGTATCGGTGGCGGGGGCCTGGGCCAGCAGGCGAGGGGCTAGCTGGGCGGCTGTCGCCACCATGCCCGCTGGGGTAGGTGCGGCGGGCGTAGCCACTTCGGTGGACGCGTAAGTGGGTTGGTCGGCGGGCGTGAAATCGGTCATTAAGTCAGGCGCAAACGTGAGCAAACGGTTAAGCTAGCTTAACTCCAAACCGCGCAGGTAAGTTGCCAAGCGCGCAGTAGCGGCGGCGTTATGTTTTTGAAAAAAAGCCGCCGAGGCCCCCGGCAGCGGGGCTACCTTTGTGGCGCCACACCCTTACCGCGGTTGGCCGGGTAGGGGCGAGGCAGCTTTTGCACTCCGCACAGCATCGAACCCCCTAAACTTTACCCCTACCTATGTCTGCCGCTCGCCCCATTCGCGCCGCCCTGCTCTCCGTGTACCACAAAGACCGGCTGGCCCCGCTGGTAGCCACTTTGCGCCGCCTTGGCGTCACGCTCTATTCTACGGGCGGCACCCAGCAATTTCTCGAAGAGCAAGGCGCTGAAGTAACTGCCGTTGAAGACCTCACAGGCTTTCCCGAAGTATTTGGCGGCCGTGTGAAGACCTTGCACCCCAAGGTATTTGGTGGCATCCTGCACCGCCGCCACGAGGCCAGCGACCTGGCCCAGGCTGAGCAGCACGGCATTCCGCCCATCGACCTGGTAGTGGTCGATTTGTACCCGTTTGAGGAAACCGTAGCTAGCGGTGCCCCCGAGCAGGACGTGATTGAGAAAATCGACATCGGGGGCATCGCCCTGCTGCGCGCCGCCGCCAAAAACTACCGCGACGTGCTGGTAGTAAGCTCGCGCGACCAATACGAGGCCGTGACCCAGCTGCTCGAAGAAACGAACGGTAGCCCCAGCTACGACGACCGCCGCCGCTACGCCGCCGCGGCCTTTGCGGCCACCAGCCACTACGATACCGAGATTTTCAAGTACGTGAGCCAGGGCACCGGGCTGGCAGCGGCTAGCCCCGTCACCAGTCCCCAAGGCACCGCCACCCCGCTGCGCTACGGCGAAAACCCGCACCAGGCCGGCTCGTTCATCGGCGACCTGGGCGCGCTGTTCGACCAGCTGCACGGCAAGCAGCTGAGCTACAACAACCTCGTGGACGTGGACGCTGCTGTGCAGCTCATGCGCGAGTTTCCGGCCGATGGCGCACCCGCCGTGGCTATCCTCAAGCACACCAATGCCTGCGGTGTGGCCCAGGCCGCCAGTCTGCACGAGGCCTATACCAATGCCCTGGCCTGCGACCCGGTGTCGGCCTTCGGCGGTGTCATTATTGTGAACAAGGAAGTAGACCTGGCCACGGCCCAGGAGCTGAACAAGCTGTTCTTTGAGGTGCTTATCGCACCCAGCTTTGCCGAAGATGCCCTGCCGGTGCTGCAAAGCAAGAAAAACCGCATTCTGCTGCGCCAGAAGCCGGTGAGCCTACCCAATAAGCTGTTCAAAACCCTGCTCAACGGCGTGATTGAGCAAGACGCCGACCTGCAAACCGAAACGGCCAAGGACTTCCGCACTGTCACCAAATCGGCCCCTAGCCCCGACGAAACGGCTGCTCTGGAGTTTGCCCTCAAAATCTGCAAGCACACCAAGAGCAATACCATCGTGCTGGCCCGCCCCGGCCAGCTGCTCGCCTCGGGCGTGGGCCAGACCTCGCGCGTCGATGCGCTACGCCAGGCCATCGAAAAGGCTGGCAGCTTCGGCTTCGACCTGCACGGCGCCGTGATGGCTTCCGACGCGTTCTTCCCCTTCCCCGACTGCGTGGAGATTGCCGGTGCGGCCGGCATCCGGGCCGTGGTGCAGCCCGGCGGCTCCATCAAAGACCAGGACTCGATTGACGCCTGCGACCGCCTCGGCATGGCCATGATGCTGACCGGCGTGCGCCACTTCAAGCACTAGTCAATACTGCTTAATAGCTAAAAAAGAACGTCCTGCTGCGCTTGGTGCAGCAGGACGTTCTTTTTTAGCTAATTATGTATCGTACGCGTATGCTGCGCTTGCCCGCTAGGGGTGTACAATGGCCCAGCCCTCGGCTTGGCGAATAATAAGCTCGCCGTTGCCGGTGGGCACTACCGAGATATAGGGCAGCATATCGGCCTTGGTGAGCTTATAGGCGTTCATCGAGTTCTGGCACTGCGCCAGAATGACGCCCGCCCGCTGCAAAACCAGCACATCGGCCTCGTAGGGCTGGTCTTTCTTGAATACCACTGTGCCGCCGCTAAACACCACCAGCTCCAGTTCCAGCTTGCCCTTGAGGCGCGGGTCGTTGAGGGCGTTCTGCATATTGTGCAGCGTTTTGCTGATGAGCTTGGGGTCGTCGCTATCGAGCTGATACACGGCTCGGTAGTGTGCCTTGGTAGCCGGCGTGCCGGTAAACTGCGCGGCCTTGGCGGCCATGGCCGCATCGGGTGCGGGCAGGGCCGGGGCGGGGCTAGCGGTAGGCGGAGCGGGCGCGGTTTGAGCCTGGGCCGTGGCGGCGCCCAGCAGGAGGCTAGCCAGCAGAAAGCGGGAAAAAACAGTCATTACAACGAAGGTTAGTGGGCTAGGTCGGGGTGAGCGGCCGCAATGGGCTGAAACGGCCCGTACTTGTGCTGGCGCGCCGAAAAGCCGTCGGTATACGGGCCGAAGGGGTGGTCGATGGGCTTCTGGCGCAGGTCGGGCCAGTCGTGGGGCGTGGGCCGGTGCGGGCGGGGCTGCGAATTGATAAACGCAGCCACGTCCCAGGCCTGGGCATCGGTGAGCTGCGGGCGGTCGAAGGTGGCGCCGTAGGGCATGGCCGCCTTCGCATAGCGGGCCAGGCTGCTGAGGCGGTAGAGGCCCGCCGCATCGGTGTAGCTGCCAGGCCCCCACAGCGGCGGATATTGGTAGCCGCGCCCATCGGGTGCAGGCTGGCCCTGGCCGCTAGGGCCATGGCAGCTCTGGCACTTGGCTGCGTACACCGCCCGGCCCACCACCGGGTCGGCGGCCCTGGGTAGGTAGGCCAGCTTGGTGAGGCCGGTGCCGTACACCTTCTTACCCTTAGCAATGCCCTGGCCCAGCCAGGCGAGGTAGGCCACCAGCGCGCGCTGCTCGCGGCTGCCGGCCGGCAGGGCGCGGCCGTTGAGGCTGCGCTCGATGCAGTCAGTCACGCGCCGGTCGATGCCCTCCACGGTGCCCGAGCGGGCGCGCAGCTTGGGGTAGGTGGCGGCCACGGCCAGGTAGTTGTTGGCAAAGCCCCGGGTGCCGGCGTCGAGGTGGCAATTCTGGCAGTTCATGCCGTTGGTATAGTGCCCCGCCGTGCCGCTAGGCCCCAAATACTGCGCTGTGTGGGCCACCAGCGCCCGCCCGTAGCGAATGTCAGCACCCAGCGCCGTGCGCGGAATAGTAGCCGTATCGGGGGCCGCATAAGCCGGCCGGTGGTAGCTGCCGGGCGGAGGCGGGCCGTCAGCAGCTTCGGTGGCCAGGGCCGGACGCGCAGTAGGCTGCGCCGGCCAGCACACCTGGCTCAGGGCCCAGGCCACGAGCAGCCCGCCCCCCGCCGCGGCCAGCAGGAGCCAGCGCGCCAGCCGGGCTAGCCGGGGGCCATGGTCGGGAGGAAGGGCAGCAGACATTGCCGAGGAGGGCGCTGATTTTCAGCGGGAAAGTTAAGTGGTAAAATGCGGCGGGTGCCGCTAGGGTAGCCGTTCGCGCAGGGCACTATAGGTCCAGGTGCCAGCCAGGGCGGCCAGGATGAGCACTGCCGCCGCGCCCACGCCACTGCCCAGCTGCGCAAACATAGGGCCGGGGCACGCCCCGGTGAGCGCCCAGCCCAGCCCAAACAGCAGCCCGCCTATCCACACGCCGGGGCTGTAGCGCTTATCGGCCAGCCGGATTTCTTCGCCGCTGATAGTCTTGATACTATACCGCTTGATGAGCTGAATGGACAGCATCCCGACCACAATGGCCGAGCCGATGATGCCGTACATATGGAAGGCCTGGAAGCGGAACATCTCCTGAATCCGAAACCAGCTGATAACCTCGCTCTTGGTGAGAACGATGCCAAACAAGGTGCCGAGCCCCAGGTAGTTAAGGTTCTTCATACTAGCCTAGCCGAACAGCAGTGGATAAATAACCCAGGTCATCAGCAGCCCACCCGCAAAGAAGCCGACCACTGCCACCAGCGACACCCATTGCAGGTTGGACAGCCCCGAAATGGCGTGGCCCGAGGTGCAGCCGCCCGCGTAGCGCGTGCCGAAGCCCACCAGAAAGCCCCCGAGCACCAGAAACACCCACCCGCGCCAGTTGGCCAGGTTATCGAGCGCAAATAGCTCGCGCGGCAGCAGGCCCGTGAAGTCAGTGAGGTGCAGCTGGGTGCGCAGGTCGTGCACCGTGGCCGGCGAGATGGCCACCGCTGCCGGGTGCCCCAGCAGACGGTAGCCCACGAAGCCCCCTAGCACGATGCCCAGCACAAACCACAGGTTCCAGGCCTCGGCGCGCCAGTTGTAGTGCAAAAAAGGAATGCCCGCCGGCACGCAGGCCGCACACACGTGGCGCAGCGCACTGCTGATGCCCAGCGCCCTATTGCCGAGCAGCAGCAGCGCCGGCACCGTGAGGCCAATGAGCGGCCCGGCCACGTACCAGGGCCAGGGTTGTCGCAGAAAATCAAGCATAAACGAAAGCCAGGCCCCACCCATAGGCTGGCCCCGCGGCGCCTTGCGTAGGCGTCGGGATGGCCGAACGGGGTAGGGGTTAACCTTGTGATTATAAAGGGAATAAAAAGCCGACTGTTAGAGATGGCCTGGCGCTAGTGGCTGGTCGCTGCCGGGCGAAACGTCTGCACGGCCTCGCCCAGGTCGAAGACGGCTAGCTCGGGCCGGGCCCCGGCCACAATGCTGCTGCCCGCCGCCGAGCGGTAGCCGCCCGCACAGTGCACCACCACCGGCCGCCCGGCCGGAATCTCGCCGGCCCGCTCGCGCAGTTCGGGCAGCGGCAGCAGTAGGGCGCCCGGCAGCAGCGGTGCTTGCTTGGCCTCGGCGGGGTTACGCACATCCACGATGGTGAAGCGCTCGGGTTGCGCCCGCAGGGCGGCCACGTCGAGCGCGGGCGCTTGCACTGCCCCGGCCGCCGCCACGCCCGCGCCCCGCACGAGCGGCTCGTAGCCGATTTTAGCCACCTGATGCAGCAGCCCGGCCAGTGCCGCCTCGTCGGCCGCCAGCAGGTAAAACGGTTCGTCGGGCCCAACTATCGAGCCTAGCCAGGTTTCAAATTTGCCGCCCGGCTGAATATTGAGCGCCCCCGGCAGGTGGCCCGCCCGAAACGCCGCTGCAGGCCGGGCATCGACTACCAACGTGCCGGCGGGCAGTGCGGCCGCCTCGGCCAGGCGCGGCACCTGGGCCAGGCTAGCCGCCAAGGCAGGCGCACCAGCCTTGTTCAGGGCCACATCGTAGCCGAAGTATTTGGGAATGAACGGCTGGTCGGCCAGCAGCTCGTGCACAAAGTCAGCCTCGCTGAGTGGGCGCAGCATGGGGTTGCCGGCGCGCTCGGCGCCGATGGTGCTACTCATAGCCCCGCTCAGGGCCTTGCCGCAGAGGCTGCCCGCGCCGTGGGCCGGGTACACCAGCACGTCGTCGGCCAGCGGTAGCAGCTGGGTGCGCAGCGAGTGGTAGAGCTGCCGGGCCAGCTCCTCGCGCCGGGCCGTGAGGTGGCCGGCGGCCTCGCGCAGGTCTGGCCGGCCCACGTCGCCCACAAACAGCGTATCGCCCGTAAACACGGCCACGTCGCGGCCCTCGCGGCTGAGCACGATGCTGATAGAGTCGGGCGAGTGCCCCGGCGTATTCAGGGCCCGAAAAGCCAGTTTGCCTACCGCTAGGGTATCGCCGCTGTCGAAAGGCTGGTGTGGGTAGTTGGCCCCTAGCAGCTGGCTCACGTGCACCACGGCCCCGGTGGCCTGGGCTATCTCCAGGTGGCTGCTCACGAAGTCGGCGTGCGGGTGCGTTTCGATAACGGCCACGATGCTAGCCCCGTGCGCCTGCGCAAAGCCGTAGTACGGCTGCGGGTCGCGGGCCGGGTCGATGAGCACCACCGCGCGGGCGCACTCGCTCAGCACGGCGTAGGAAAAATGGGCCAGGCCCTTGTCTTCAAACTGCTCGATTTTCATAATAAATAGTTGGTTAGTCGCTACTTAGCTGTGGTGAAAGAATAGCTCCTTCGTGAGAATAAATGTCCCCATTGCCAGCGTAAACCAGCCAAATGCCGGCTTGAGCCGCGCCCCCGGAATAAAGCGCGCCAGGTAGCTGCCCAGTACTATGCCCCCGAGCGCAAACCCCAGAAACCCCAGCAAAAAGGGCCAGTCGATAAGCTGCCCCGCCCCCAGGTCGCCCACAAAGCCGAGGAGCGAGTTGAGGGCGATAATGGCCAGCGAGGTGCCCACGGCCATCTTCATGGGCAGCCGCGCCCCCAGCACCAGCGCCGGAATAATGAGAAAGCCGCCGCCCGCGCCCACTAGCCCCGTCAGCAGCCCCACCACGGCTCCAATGCCCAGTACCAGCCCGGGGCTAGGGGCCGCCGGGGCCGCGTCGGCATCGGGAGCCGCGCCGCGTCCGCTCCGAATCATGGCCACGGCCGCCGCCACCATCAGCACCGCAAAGGCCAGCAGCACCAGCAGGTCTTTGGTAACTGGCAGGCGGCCTAGCATAAAGAGCTGCTGCGGCACGGCCGGCAGCAGCACCCGCCGCGTCAGAAACACCGTGGCCAGCGACGGCCCCAGAAACAGCAGCGCCGTGGGCAGCGCCACCAGCCCGCGCCGCCAGTAGCCCGCCGCCCCCACCAGCGCCGTGCTGCCCACCACAAACAGCGAGTAAGCCGTGCTCAGCACCGGGCTCACCCCTAGCAGGTACACCAGCACCGGCATCGTCAGGATGGAGCCCCCGCCGCCCATAATGCCCAGCGCGAGCCCGATAAAAATGGCCGCCAGATAACCCAGGTAGTGCAGCATGACGCGGTTAGGATTTAGTATGAAAAAATGAACAGATGTTCATATGTAAAGGCAAAAAAAGGCGCCAGCGCTTATAAAAACGTGCACTGCGCCAGGCATTGAATAACATTGACTACCTCGCGCATTTTCAAAGAATAGTAGATGTTCTTGCCGCTGCGCGAGCTGGCCAGGATGCCCTTGCTCTTCATGCCGGCCAGGTGGTGCGAAATGAGCGACTGCTCGGCGTGCAGGCGCTCGCAAATGTCATTCACCGACAGCTGCTCGTGGGCCGCCAGCAGCTGCACAATGGCGATGCGCGTAGGGTGAGCCGTGGTTTTGAGGATAAACGCCACCTTCTCCATCTTCTCGATGTCGAGGCCCAGGTCGATGGGAAGTGTAGGAGCGGATGCGGGTGCCATTGATGCAGTAAATGTATGAAAGAAATTTCATGTGTTAAGCGGCCCCTGGCCAATTTAAGTTCCGGGGTAGTTCACTAAACGGCTACCTGGCAGCGTTAGGGACGGGCTAGCCAGCTGGGCGTGCCAAGCCCGGGTGTTCTATCGTACCTTTGTTTCTTGCTACTGCTTCCTATTCCTGGCTAAGCTATCTTAAATGGGGTTCTTCAATTTTCTGACCAGCGACATTGCCATTGACCTAGGCACTGCCAATACGCTAATCATTCACAATGACAAGATTGTGGTGGACGAGCCGAGCATCATTGCCAAAGACCGCACTACCAATAAAGTCATCGCGGTGGGCTCTAAAGCCCAGCAGATGCACGAGAAGACGCACGATAATATTAAAACTATCCGGCCGCTGAAGGATGGCGTAATTGCCGACTTCCACGCCGCCGAAGAGATGATAAAGGGCCTCATCCGGCTCATCGACACGCGCAACCGGCTGTTTCAGCCCTCGCACCGCATGGTCATCTGCATTCCCTCGGGCATCACGGAGGTAGAGAAGCGCGCCGTGCGCGACTCGGCCGAGCATGCCGGGGCTAAGGAAGTGTGGATGATTCAGGAGCCCATGGCGGCGGCCATCGGTATCGGCATCGACGTGGAGCAGCCCGTGGGCTCGATGATTATTGACATCGGGGGTGGTACCACCGAGATTGCCGTGATTGCGCTGTCGGGCATTGTGTGCGACCAGTCTATCAAGACGGCCGGCGACGTATTCAACCAGGACATTCTCGACTACATGCGCCGGCAGCACAACCTGCTCATCGGCGAGCGCTCGGCCGAGCGCATCAAAATCGAGGTAGGCGCGGCCCTCACCGAGCTCGACAACCCACCCGCCGACTACGAGGTGCGCGGCCGCGACCTGATGACGGGCATCCCGAAGGTTATCAAGGTAACGTCGTCGGAAATCGCCATTGCCCTCGATAAGTCGGTGGCCAAAATTGAGGAAGCTGTGCTCAAGGCGCTGGAAATCAGCCCACCCGAACTGTCGGCCGATATCTACGAAAACGGTATTCACCTCACCGGCGGCGGCGCGCTGCTGCGCGGCCTCGACAAGCGCCTGGCCGCCAAAACCAAGCTGCCCATCCACATTGCCGAAGACCCGCTGCGCGCCGTGGTGCGCGGCACCGGCAAGGCTATCAAGGACATTCAGGGCTTCCGGGGCGTTCTTTTAACCTAATATTCTGTCATGCTGACGAAGGAAGCATCTTGTCAGGTCGGAGTTAGCAGTAAGCTACTTCTACCCTGGCAAGATGCTTCCTTCGTCAGCATGACACCTGTTTATGCGTAATCTCATCGCGTTTCTGCTGCGCTTCCAGGGGGTGATGCTCTTTGTGCTGCTGGAAGTGGTGAGCCTGTTTTTGTTTATAACCAATAGCTCGTACCAGCGGGCGGCGTTTTTCAATTCGGCTAATGCCTACGCGGGCGCCGTGCTGGCCCGCCGCACGCAGATAGCCGACTACTTCCGGCTCGATGAGCTGAACCGCCAATTGCTGGCCGATAACGCTAAGCTGCGCCAGCAGCTTTATCCGCCCGATTTCTCGCGCCGCGAGGCCGATTCGCTGCCGGTAGGACGCGACACGCTGGGCCACCTCATCTACCGCCACTTGCGGCCCGACCCTAGCCAGGCGCTGGCAGCGGCGACCGCGCCCGGCCTGGGGCAAAATGCGAAGCCCAAAAAACCGAATGCGCTGGCGCGCCCCGATACCCTGCTGCTGGGCGGCGCCAAGCTAGCCACCCACGACGCCGACTACCCCTTGGTAGCGGCGCGGGTGCTCAATAACTCGCTGCGGGCCGTAGATAACTACCTGACCCTGAACGTGGGCACCGCCGATGGCGTGCAGCCCGGGCTAGGGGTGCTGAGCGCCGCGGGGGTGGTGGGGCAGGTAAAATCGGCCAGCGCCCACTACGCCACGGTGTTTTCGCTGCTGCACTCGAAGATGGCCATTGCGGCTAAAATCAAGCGCGACGGTACCTTTGGCAGCGTGAAATGGCCCGGGGAAGATTACAGCCACGCGCTGCTCGACTACATTCCGCGCCAGAACCGCCTGGTGCGCGGCGACTCGGTGGTGACGTCGGGCTACAACGCGGTGTTTCCGGAAGGCGTATTTATCGGCACCGTCGAGTCGTTTGTGAAGGAGCCCGATAAGAATTTCTGGACGGTGCACCTGCGGCTAGGGGTCGATTTCAGCCGCCTCACCTACGTGTACGTGGTGCACAACCGCCCGCGCACCGAGCGCGACTCGCTCGAAACGGCCCTCACGGCGCCCGAGCCCGCCCCGGTCAAGCCCGCCAAACAACCTACCCGCCCTACCCGATGAGTGTGCTAGGGGTACTCGTGCGGCAGTTGCTGCGCTTCGGGCTGTATGCCGGCATGCAGGTGTTCATTGTGGGGCAGCTCTCGCTATTTGGGCTGGGCTGGTGCTTTTTGTACCTGGGCTTCGTACTGTTTTTACCACTAGGCACACCCATCGTCTTGCAGCTGCTGCTGGGCTTTGGCATGGGGCTAGCCATGGATATCAGCTATGATACCGGTGGGCTGCACGCCGCCGCGGCCGTGCTGCTGGCCTACCTGCGCCCCTGGGTGCTGCGCCTGCTCACCCCGCGCGACGGCTACGATGCCCAGGACACCGTGAACGTGCACCAGATGGGCTGGCAGTGGTTTATGGTGTACCTGCTGCTGCTCGTGAGCTTGCACCACGTGGCCTATTTCTTTCTGGAGTTGGGCTCGTTTCAGCACCCGCTGCTCACGCTGGCTAGGGTAGGGGTGAGCATCCTGTTCACAAGCACCGCTTTGCTGATTGTGCAGCTGCTGTTCTTCCCGGTGCGGCGCACGCGCAGCTAGGCCGGGAAATACTGCCGCGCAAAATCCTGGGCGTAAGCCTTCACTTGGTCGCGCACCGCCCGAAACTGCCCTAGCACTTCTTCTGCGCTGCCCGTGGCCTTGGCGGGGTCCGGAAAATTGTGGTGCAGCTTTTGGGCCGAGGAAGGAAATACCGGGCATACTTCCTGGGCGTGGTCGCACACGGTGAGCACGTAGGCAAACGGTACGGCGGCATACTCCTCCACATGGTTGCTGGTGTGGTGCGCAATGTCAACGCCATCTTCGGCCATCACCTGCACCGCGCGGGGGTTGAGGCCGTGGGTTTCGACCCCGGCCGAGTACACGGCGGCGCGCTCACTGAGGAGCTGTTGCAAATAGCCGTGCAGCAACTGGCTGCGGCACGAGTTGCCGGTGCACAGCACCAGGATGTTTGGGGGGCTAGCCATAGTGAGCTAAGTAATAGTAAGGTGAATACAAAGAGCCAGGCAGTTAAGGCCGGCGTACTATGCCGAAAGAGGCTGGGTCGCTGCCCCCACCACGCTGCTGCGGCGCTCCAGCAGCAGGGTATCGCGCCACTGCCCGTGTAGCTGGCTGATGCGCTCGCGCCGGCCCACCGTGCGAAAACCCTGGCTGGCGTGCAGCGCCAGGCTAGCCGCGTTTTCGGGAAAGATACCGGCTTGCAGCGTCCACAGGCCGTGCTGCTCCGACTCGGCTACCAGGGCGGCCAGCAGCTGCCGGCCCACGCCCTGGCCCCGCGCCTCGGCCGCGATGTAGATGCTCACTTCGGCCACGCCCGCATACACGCAGCGGCTCGATACCGGCGAGAGCGCCGCCCAGCCCAGCACCTGGCCCTCGGCCGTGGCGGCCACGAGGCGGCAGTGGGCCAGGTGGCTGGCATTCCAGGCTTCCCAGCCGGGGGCCTCGGTGGTGAAGGTGGCCTGGCCGGTGGCTATGCCGGCTTCGTAGATGGCCCGCACGGCCGGCCAGTGCGCGGCGGCCAGCGCCTGGATGGTGAATGCGGTAGTCATGCCGAAGAAGTAAGTGTTGGGTAGGCTCGGTTCTATAAGATGCCCTAGCAGCACCCGCCGCCGGGCGTGCAGCAGGCCGTTTGTAGCTGGGGCAGTTCCAAGCTGAACGCCGGTACACCGCACGCATCTTGCGCCAGGCAAGCCGTTTGCTTGGGCGTGAGCTGAAAATCGGTGCCATCGAAGGCCAGGCCAAACTTGCCAATCGTGGCCTGCTGGTACTCTACTTCGATGTCCAGGTCCTCGCTGCCCAAAATGCGCTCGGAGAGCTGCAAGATGTGCAGAAATTTTTGCGGGGCTAGCCGATGGTCGTAGTCGCCCGCTTCCCAAAGCTGAAAATTGGCCACGGTTTCGCGCCGCTCCACGCCGCCGCAGTCAATAAAGTGCTTGGTTACCAAGCCCACTTCGGTCACGTGAAAGTGGCTGGGCAGATAGGTGCCATCGGGCAGCCGAAAGTTCACGGCGGTCAGGCTAGCCAGGGCCTGCTTCATTTCGGAGATACGCATAATAAGTAAGGGAAAAGAGTAAAAATTAGCACCCGCAGGCCGCTTCCGGCCCGCAGGCGGGGCTAGCAGTGGCGGCCTCAAAAAAGCTCAGGAACTGCTGCTGCACCTGCCGCAGCAGCGCGGTATTGAGGCAGTAGCACACGGTGAGTCCGTCGATTTCGCCGCGTATCAAATCCAGCGCCTTCAGCTCTTGCAAATGCTGAAACACGGTGGTGCGCGCCAGGGGCAGCTCGGCGGCGATGTCGCCCGAGATGCAGGTGGTTTTGCTGGCCAGCAGCTGCACGATGGCCACCCGCGCCGGATGGGCCAGGGCTTTGGCCACGCGCGCCAGCTGCTGCTGCTCGGCGGTGAAGGCGGCGGTTTTGGCGAAGGACATGCGAGACGTTGAAAGCTATGCCGCAAATATACGTCATACTATGTCGTATTTTAACGTCATAGGGAAAATCTGTTTAAAAAGTCAGCTGCCCCGCCCATAACTGGCTACCGTGTGCACTTGGCCTAGTTCTGGCATCTTTGAGGCGATAACCCCGGCCGTATGGCCCGACCTTATGCGCTACCTCCTCCTGTTCTGCTGCTTGCTGATGACTGCTCTCCTTGCCGACTCGGCCGCGCCGGGGCCGCCCTCGCCCTTCGCGGCGCAGTGGAAGAAAATAGACACCCTGCTGGGCAAGGAGCAAACCGCTAGTGCCGCCCCGCTGGTCGAAAAAATCTGCCAGCAGGCCAGGCGTGAGCACAACGCCCCGGCCTACGTGCGGGCATTGCTCTATAAAATCAGGCTGCTCTCAACCAAGGAAAACGACGCCGACGAAAAAGCCATCGCGCTGCTCGAAGGCGACCTGAAAACGGCGCAGTTTCCGGCGCGTCCCATTCTGCACTCGCTGCTGGCGGGCCTGTATGCCAACTATTACAACGAGCACCGCTACCAGCTCTACGAGCGCACTGGCGGCGCGGCGCCCACCGCCGACCAGACCACGCCCGGCCGGGCCGATGGCGGCACCAGCCTCGCCACCTGGGATGCTGGCCGGCTAGGGGCCGCCATCGTGCGGCACTACCAGCAGTCGGTAGCCGATGAGCCGGCCCGCCAGCTCAAAACGACCCTAGCCGACCTCGGCGACCTGGCCATCGGCGGCGATGCTGAGGGCCGTGCCCTGCGCCCCACGCTCTACGACCTGCTGGCCCAGCGCGCCATCGCGGGGTTGCAAAACCAGGAGCTATACATCACCAAGCCCGAACAGCAGTGGCAGCCCACTGAGCCTAAGCTGTTCGGCAGCGCCCAAGAATTTGCCGCGCTAAAGCTGGTGGCCCCGGCCGCCGACTCGCTCAACGGCCCGTTGCTGGCGCTGCGGCTGTTGCAGCGCCTCACAGCCGCCAGGCTGGCGGCCGGTAACCCCGCCGCTCTGGCTGACGTGGACTTGCAGCGGCTGGACTACGTGCATGGCTTGGTGCAGGGCATCGACTTGGCTAGCCAGTACGAGCCCGCGCTAGGTAGGCTAGCCGAGCAGTATAAGGCCTTGCCCATCAGTGCCGAGTTTGTGGCCCGGCAGGCCGAAGCCCGGCACGAAGCCACAGATGAAGTGGCCGCCGTGGCCCTTACGCGGGTGGCCGAGGCGCGCTTCCCGAAGTCGCGCGGTGCAGCCCAGGCGCGGCAGCTGCGCGGCAGCATCGAGCAGCCCGAGCTAGCCTTTACGGCCGCCGATGTGGTGGTGCCCGGCCAGCCCTGGCGCCTCGACCTCACGGCCCGCAACGTAACCGAGCTGCACGCCTGGGCCTACCGCATCACGGCCAAAGAATGGCAGCAAGGCACTGGCTACGACTCCCAAAACCGCCCGCTGGCTAAGCGCTTTGCCCGCGCCCTCAAAGCAGCGCCGGCCGCCACCTGGGCCGTGCCGCTGCCCGCTAGCCCTACCGATTATAAAGAGCAGAAGCTGGCGGCGGCCGGCGCCGCCCTGCCGGCCGGCTACTACCTCATCTTGCTCAGCAATAAGGCGCAGCTTTCGACTGACCCGACCGCACAGGCCGCGCCGGCTGGCGCTGTCACGGCCTGTGCTATGCTGGGGGCTAGCCAGCTCAGCCTCGTGCACCGCACCAATGCCAGCACCGGCGCCACGGCTCTGCTGCTCGACCGGGCTAGCGGCGTGCCGCTGGCGGGGGTGAAAAACCAGGCCACCTTCAACGTCTATAACCGCACCACCCAGCACGACGACCGCCGCCTCGGTGACGTGCTGGCCACCAGCGCCACCGGTGAGGTAGAGCTGCCCGGCCCCAACCAGGCCAATGACGCGCTGGGCCGCGAGCAGCTCAGCAGCGTGCGCTCGTGGCTGGGCCGCGATACGCTATTCACCGCCCTCAATTCCTACTACTTCCCCGGCCGCCAGAACGAGGTGGAGGCGCCCCAGCGCCGCACCTTCCTCTTCACCGACCGCGCTATGTACCGGCCGGGGCAGACGCTGTATTTTAAAGGTATTCTGACTCAAAGCAAGGGCGGCAAGGCCAGCCTGCTCACCGGCCAGCCCGTGAGCCTGCGCCTCGTGGACGTGAACGGCCAGACCGTGCAAACGCTGAATCTTACCACCTCTGATTTCGGCTCCTTCAACGGCTCCCTGAGCTTGCCCACCGGCCTGCTCAACGGCGAAATGCAGCTGCAAACCGATGCCGGCAGCCTCGCCTTTGCGGTGGAAGACTACAAGCGGCCGACCTTCCTAGTTATGCTCGACTCAGTGCCCGGCCGCCCGCAACTCGGCCAGCCCCTGACTATCAATGGCCGCGCCCGCGCCTATGCCGGCCAGGCCACCGACGGGGCTAGCGTGAAATATCACATCACGCGCCGCGAGCTGTTGCCGCTCTTTAACGTTGCGCTTTACGGCAGCCGGGCAATGTACCCGGGCGGGGGCAGAAGCCAGGAAATCGCCCACGGCACCACCACTACCGATGCCGAGGGCCGCTTTGCTATCACTTTCACGCCGCCGCTGGTGCCCAGGCAGCCGGCCCGGGGCAGTTGGGAGCCGGGTTTTCTGTTTGAGATAACCGCCGACGTGACCGACGCGGCCGGTGAAACCCGCACCGGCACCCGCCACGTGGTAATGGGCCGCAACCCGCTCAGCCTGCGCCTCGCCGGCCCCGGCCAGGCCGATAAGGCCGCACTGCCCACCTTCACGCTGCTCGGCACCAATGCTACCGGCGAGCCGCTGCCCGCTACTGGCACGTTGCGTTTGCTAGCGCGTCGCTACCGCCCCAATCTGCCCGGCGTACCCGGTCCCGCCCCCGAAACGACGGATAACGAGCTGCCCGCCGAGCTGGTCAAAACGTTGCCCTTCGACACCCACGCCAGCCCTGTGCTCGACCTGAAGGCCGCCCTGGCTAACCTGCCCACCGGCCGCTACCGCCTCGAAGCCCAGGCCGCCGGCGCCGACTCGGCCCGCGCCCGCCTCGATTTCACGCTCTTCGATTCCAACGCCACCACCGTGCCCTTCGCCACGCCCGACTGGTTTGTGGCCCTCGCCGATACCGTGGCGCCCGGCCAGCCCACCGCCGTGTTGCTCGGCAGCAGCGAGTCCGACGCCCGCATCCTGCTCGAAGTAGAGCGCGGCGGCCAGCTGCTGCGCCGCGAGTGGCTGACCCTGAAAGCCGGCGAGCAGCGCCAGCTAGCCCTCACCAGCGGCCCGGCCGAGGTCCGTGGCCCGCTCTACGTGCACACCACGCAGGTGCGCGATGGCCGCCTCTACCGCCACGAGGCCGCCGTGCAGGTGGCCGCCGCGCCCCAGCCGCTGCGCCTGGCCCTGGCCACCTTCCGCGACCGGCTAGCCCCCGGCCAGCGCGAAACCTGGCGCCTCACCATCCGCCAGTCCGACGGCCGCCCCGCCGATGCCGAGCTGCTCGCCACCCTCTACGACCAGAGCCTAGACGTGTTCCGCCCGCACAGCTTCGAGCGGCTGGAGTTTGGGGGGGATTATTTCCCGGCGCGGTTTGGCTGGCAGGGGAATATTGGGGAGCTGCGTTCTAATGCCTTCACTAATTCTGGAGTTGGAGAAGCTACACCGGCGATTCTCTACCCTATGTTAAATACCGGGTACGCGGGTGGATGGATGTTGATGGAATTTGTGCAATCGCTTAATCTTCCCGCGCCAGCAAACGTGTATGGTTCGCGTGCCTTGCAAAGTCGGGTAGCAGGGGTACAAATTCAGCGAAGTGCTCCCGGCAACGGGCCTGTAATTAGACTTCGAGGTGCCAGCACTATAATGGCCCAGGATATACAGGCGGCACCTGCTTCGATGGCCGCTAGGCTTGCAAAAGATGCTGCCAGCGGCAAGCTGAATGAAGTAGTAACCGTCGGCTACGGCACCCCCAACAAGCCCGCCCCCGACCTCTCCACCATCGCCGCCCGGAGCGACTTCCGCGAAACGGCCTTCTGGCAGCCCGCCTTGCGCACCGATAAGAACGGCGACGTGGTGCTCGAATTTCAGATGCCCGAGGCCGTGACGCGCTGGCAGCTGCTGGCCCTGGCTCACGACCGCAGCCTGCACACCGGCCAACTGGCCCGCCAGCTCATCACCCAGAAGGAAATCCAGCTTACGCCCAACGCCCCGCGCTTCCTGCGGCCCGGCGACGCGTTCACCTTCCCCGCCAAGTTTTCCAACCTCACCGACCACGCCACCAGCGGCACGGCCCAGCTCTTTTTGCTCGACGCCGCCACCGGCCAGGATATCACCAGCCAGCTCCTCAAAGGCCCCACCCAGCTGCCGGTAAGCGCCGCCGCCCACCAAAGCGCCGCGCTAGGGTGGGAGCTGACCATCCCGGCCGACTTTGCGCCCGTGGCCGTGACCTACCGCGTGGTGGCTGAGAGTCAGTTAGCAGTTAGCAGTGAGCAGTCAGCAGAGAAAAAGGGCAAAAAGAAAAACCGTCAGGCTCCCCTCTCCCAAGGAGAGGGGCCGGGGGTGAGGTTTACGGACGGTGAGGAAAACACCCTGCCTGTGCTGCCCAACCGCATCCTCATCACCGAAAGCCTGCCACTGGCCCTAGCTGGCCCCGGCACCCGCGAGTACGAGCTGAAAAAGCTCACGAGCACCGCTAGCCCCACCCGGCGCAACTACTTGCTCACGCTAGAGATGACGGCCAACCCCGCCTGGTACGCCGTGCAGAGCCTGCCCTACCTGCTTGAATACCCCTACGAGTGCTCGGAGCAAACCTTCAGCCGGCTCTACGCCAACCTGCTGGCCGCCCAGATTTTGAAAAGCAACCCGCGCTTCAAAGCTGTGCTGGCCGAATGGACCCGCCAGGCCCAGAGCGGCACCGCCGCCCAGCAAAACGCCCTCGCCAGCAAGCTCGCCCAAAACCAGGAGCTGAAGAATATCCTACTGCAAGAAACTCCTTGGATGCGCGATGCCCAGGGCGAAACCGAGCGGCTAGCCCGCCTAAGCACGTTGTTTGACGAGACAAGGCTAAAAACCGAAACCGCCCGCACCTTGGCCAAACTGCAAGCCATGCAGCTGCCCGACGGCTCGTTTCCGTGGTTTGAGAAGATGCCCGCCGACCGCTACATCACCCAGCTCATCGTGGCCGGCTTCGGCAAGTTGCAGAAGCTCGGCGCCTTTGATGCCAGCCAGGACGACGTGGCCCGCGGCATCCTGCAACACGCCCTACACTACCTCGACGGCGCCCTGACCCGCGACTACGCCGAGCTGCGCCGCCAAAAGGCCGTTAAGCTGGCTGACAACCACCTCGCAGATATCCAGATTCAGGCGCTGTACGCCCGCAGCTTCTGGCTGAAACAGCCCGTGGCTGCCGACGCCAAGGCGGCCTATACCTACTACCGCACCCAGGCCGCCAGTTACTGGGCCGGCCAAACCCGCTACCTGCAAGCGCAGGCCGCGTTAGCCCTGTTCCGGGCAGATAAGGCCGCGCCCGCCGCCCAAAACATCCTGCGCGCCCTGGCCGAAAACGCCCTGCACAGCCCTGAGCTAGGCATGTACTGGAAAGACGTGACCAGCGGCTACTATTGGCGCGAGGCCCCCACCGAAACGCAGGCCACCCTCATCGAGGCCTTCGACGAAATCAAGAATGACCAAAAAGCAGTCGATGAGCTAAAGCTCTGGCTGCTGGCCCACAAGCGCACCCACAGCTGGGAAAGCACCCGCGCCACCACCGATGCCTGTTACGCCCTGCTGCTGCGCGGCCCCAGCTGGCTAGCCCCTGCCCAGCCGCTAGCCGTGACGGTGGGCGGCCAGCCCATAAAGCCCGAGGCTAGCCAGGCCGGCACCGGCTACTACAAAACCACTTGGCCCGCTGCCGACATTGAGCCCGCCCAGGGCAAAGTGACGGTGATTAAAACCGATGCCGGCCCGGCCTGGGGCGCCCTCCACTGGCAGTACTTCGAAGACCTCGACAAGGTGACGCCCGCCGCCACGCCGCTCAGCCTCGAGCGCCAGCTCTACCGCGAAACCCGCACCGCCGCCGGCC
This sequence comes from Hymenobacter sp. BT559, assembly GCF_017571525.1. GTDB lineage: Bacteria > Bacteroidota > Bacteroidia > Cytophagales > Hymenobacteraceae > Hymenobacter > Hymenobacter ginsengisoli. Next base: position 310,899 of record NZ_JAGETY010000005.1, read on the forward strand.
CGCAGCTCGAAAGGATAACCGCCGCCACGCCCCTGCGCGTGGGCGACGCCCTAGTGGTGCGCCTCGTGCTGCGCACCGACCGCGCCCTCGAATACGTGCACCTCAAGGACCAGCGCGCCGCCGGCTTAGAGCTCATTAACCAGCTCAGCGGCTACCAGTACCAAAATGGGCTAGGCTATTATGAGAGCCCGCGCGACGCGGCCACCAACTTCTTTTTGAGCGAAGTGCCGCGCGGTACCCACGTTTTTGAGTATCGCCTGCGGGCCAGCCAGGCTGGAAATTTTTCGGGCGGCCTAAGCCAGGTTCAGTGCCTCTACGCGCCCGAGTTTGGGGCCAATTCGGCGGGCCAGCGGTTACTGATTTCGCCGCAATAAAGGGGGCTAGCGGGGGCAATGCCCAGAATTTGCTCAGAAATTTCGGTAACGATTGCGGTCCGGTTTGCCGGTGCGCCAGCCCACCGGCCCGGGCCTAGCAGCGCGCCGTTTGCCTGCACAGTAGCTTGCGTGGGTGGGTGGTACGGACTATTTTTGTTTTTCTAATTATCCAGTAAGTTATTGATGAGGAAGCTAGTTGTATTATTGGCCCTATCGCTGAGCACCTCGGCGGCCTGGGCCCAGACGGAGAAAAGCCAAGTCGTTACCAAGCTGCCCGGCGAAGAAAGCCTGAGCACCCGCGAGCGGGCCGAGCGCGATTTTCTGATGCCGGTGCGCCGCAAAAAGGCCGCCGAGCTGTCCAAACCCACGGCCTCGGCCGAGCAGCTAACCACCGCTGCCCCCGAAAACGACGCCATAGCGCATTACAGCGAAGCTGCCACCGACCCGCGCCCCGAGGAAGCCGCCGCAGCTACCCACGAGGTAAGCGCGGCCAGCCGCCGCGCCGCCCGTCGGGCTCGCCTGCGGGCCATCGAACGGGCCGAAGAGCGCGCCGCCGAAGCCCGGGCCGAGCGCCGCGCCGAAGCCCGCCGCGCCGCCCGCCACAGCAGCAAGAGCAGCCACAGCAGCAAATCGACCAAAGCCAGCCGCGCCAAAGCTGCCCGCGAAGCCAAGCATAGCAGCAAAAGCAGCCGCAGCAAGCACCACAGCAGCGAAAAGTCGAGCAGCCACCATAGCAGCAAAAAGACTGCCTCGCACAAAAGCCATAAGGAAACGACCAAGAAGGCCAAGCACCACACGGCCGAGAAAAAGACCAAAACCAAGCACAAAGCGGCCAGTGCCAGCAAGCACAAGCACCGCCGCTAGGCCACTATAACTTAGATTATAACAGAAGAAGCCCGGCCAACTGGCCGGGCTTCTTCTGTTTAGGTGGGTTTGGGCTGGCGCAAGGGCTAGCCAGCTTACATTTACTCGCCGCTGCCCAGCACGCGCACTACCAGACCATCAAGGTTGGGGGCGAGGCGAATCTGGCAGCTGAGGCGGCTGGTTTCGTGCAGCACGGGCAGCGTGTCGAGCATCGCCCACTCGTCGTCGCTGGGCTCGGGCAGGGGCGGGCCGGCCAGCACCTCCACGTGGCAGGTGGCGCACAGCGCCATGCCGCCGCAGGTAGCCTGAATAGGATACTCATTAGCCTTGAGCAGCTCCATCAGGCTCAGGCCCATGTCGGTAGGTGCTTCCAGTTCGCGCCGCTGGCCGGGCGCTTCTTCTACGTAAACGCGGATGTCAGTATTCAATGGGTGAATGAGCGAATGGGTGAATGGGTGAATGATGCTACTAGGCGGGCCGGGTTATTCACCCATTCGCTCATTCACCCATTGATTATAGCGTGGGTACCCCGTTGACGGTGGTGTACTTGAGAGTGTATTTTTTGTCGGGATAAATGTACTTGAACGCACCCTGGCACATGAGCGCCGCCTCGTGGAAGCCGCACAAAATGAGCTTCAGCTTGCCCGGATACGTGTTGATATCGCCGATGGCGTACACGCCGGGCAGCGAGGTGCTGTAGTCCTCGGTGTTCACCACAATAGCATCGTCGGTGAGGTCGAGGTTCCAGTCGCCGATGGGGCCTAGCTTAGGCGTGAGGCCGAACAGCGGCACGAAGGCATCGAGCGGCACGGTCTGGGTAGTGCCGTCGTTGTTGGTAATGGTCACCTGCTCCAGGTGGCCGTTGCCGTGCAGGTGCGTCACATTCGAGCTAAGCACCAGCTTGATACGGCCGGCATCGTGCAGGGCTTTCACCTTCTCGGCCGAGTCGGCGGCGCCGCGGAAGGTGGTGCCGCGGTGCACCAGCGTCACGTCGCTGGCCACGTTGGCCAGGAAGTTGGTCCAGTCGAGGGCCGAGTCGCCACCGCCCGCAATCACAATTTTCTTGTCGCGGAAGTGCTCGGGGTCGCGCACCATGTAGTGCACACCCTTGCCGCCCTCAAAGCGCTCCAGGTTTTCCACGGCCGGCTTGCGCGGCTCAAACGACCCTAGCCCGCCCGCAATAGCTACGGCCTTGCACTGAATTTCGGTGCCATCGGTGGTGTAGAGCTGAAACGAGCCATCCTCCAGCTTGGCAAAGCGCTCGACGCGCTCGCCCAGCGTGAACGTGGGGTGGAAGGGCTCGATTTGCTTCATCAGGTTATCGATGAGGTCGCCGGCCAGAATCTCGGGGTAGCCGGGGATGTCGTAAATCGGCTTCTTGGGGTAAATCTCGGAAAGCTGCCCGCCCGGCTGGGGCAGGGCGTCTACCACGTGGCAGCGCAGCTTGAGCAGTCCGGCTTCAAAAACAGCAAACAGGCCCACCGGGCCCGCCCCGATGATGCAGATATCAGTGGAAATTACAGCGGCCATTCAGTCAGGAAAAAACGGAGGTCTTTAGAATGATTACAAAGATACGGCTAGCCTGCCCGGCGTGCCCACCCCACAGGGCGCCCGGCTGGGCCAGCTTATGTCGTTGCTAAAGAATTAACAATTGAGTAACGGATAAGATTCTGAGCGCAAAGACCTTTACTGCCTGGTTTTCGGGCGTTTTTTCTTGCTTTTATCCTTTTCCGCGTTTTACTCATGATGGTCAACTATTTCCGGTTGGGTAGCAGTGCGCTGCTCCTTGCTTTGGTAGCGGCTTGTGCGCCACTCGGCCAGCAGCCCACCCCCGCACCCACCAGCAGCACCTACGCCGATGCCACGGCTACCCGCGACAATAACCTGGCGCTAGGCAACCCCAGCGGCGCCGTGGCCGACGCCACCAACTCCCCCAATAACTACCTGCTGACCAAAACTCAGTACACGCTGAGCTACAGCCGCGACCAGGGCAAGCCGAACTGGGTGAGCTGGCACCTGAGCAGTGCGTGGCTGGGCAGCACCGCCCGGCAAGACAACTTCGCCGCCGACGCTAGCCTGCCCAGCTCGTGGTACCACGTGGGCGCCACCAGCTACTCGGGCTCGGGCTTCGACCGCGGCCACAACTGCCCTAGCGCCGACCGCACCGGCTCGGTGGCCGACAACTCGGCTACTTTCCTCATGACCAACATGATGCCGCAGGCGCCCACCAACAATCAGCAAACCTGGGCAGGCCTCGAAAACTATTGCCGCACCCTCGTAGGCGCCGGCAACGAGCTCTACATCATGGCGGGCAGCTACGGCAAAGGCGGCACCGGCTCCAACGGCTACACCACTACCATCGATGGCGGCCATATCACGGTGCCCAGCAACTGCTGGAAGGTAATTGTGGTGCTGCCCGTGGGCACCGGCGACGTGAGCCGCGTGACTACCAGTACCCGCGTCATCGCCGTCAACATGCCCAATACCAACTCCATCAGCACCAGCTGGGGCAGCTACCGCACCAGCGTCGATGCTATCGAAAATGCTACCGGCTACAATCTGCTCTCGGCCGTGTCGAGCACCATCCAGCGCACCATCGAGGCGAAAACGGACGCCGGCCCTGCTAACTAAGCGCGGACTAGCCCTCTACCCAACAACAAAGAGCCTGCGCAGCACTGCGCAGGCTCTTTGTTGTTGGGTAGCAGCTTGTTATCGTGGAAGAAGGAAAGAGTGTGTTAATTGATGTGCCGGGCCAGCGCCCGGATAATGCGGCGGCCCCGCGACTTTACAGTGCCGAGTGGCAGCTTGAGCTCGTCGGCGGCTTCGGCCTGGGTGTAGCCTTGCATGTAGAGCAGCTCCAGTAGCTGGCGGTCGTCGGGCGCGAGTAGGGCTAGCCAGTCGCGCACGCCCACGTGCTCGGGCCGGAAGGCGGTGGGCGCCGCCAGCTGCGCCACTTCCTCCTCGCTAAGCGAGTGCGTGCGCTGCACGATGCGCCGCATAGCCCGCAGCCGGTCGATGGCCAGGTTGCGGGCTATGGTCAGGGCCCAGGTAAAGAGGCGACCCTTGCTGGTATCGTAGTTCGGAAACGTCAGCCAGAACTTCAGCATGGTTTCCTGCAGAATGTCCTGGGCTAGCTCATCCTGGCGCACAATGCGCCAGATGGTATGGTGCAGGGCCTGTTTATAGTTCTTATAAAAGAAGGCCATCGCCGACTCATCACGCGCATACAGGCGTTGGACGAGTTGGCTTTCTGCGTCTGGCTCAAGTAGTTTCATTAGCGACAACTAGGTAGAACGAGTCCGACGTACGACCCACCTGGTTGCCCCGGATTGAAAATAATGAAAAATAAATAATTAATTTTTTGGGAACTTTTTAATAAAGACTAAACAGGCTTGAACACGGGTTAAGTCTTCGCCGTTCCAGCAGTTGGCGTATTGCTAAGCAGTCTCCCGCTGCATCGCCCATTGGCCAGGGCTAGCGAGCATAAGGCCAACGGCGATGCCAGTTGGAGAGATGGCAACCACACGCACAAAATAGCTAGCCTGGCATATAAATGGCGAAAGGGCACTCAGTGCAACCTGAGTGCCCTTTTGCCATTTATATAGAGTTAAGTAGGCCTGGCCGGGCAGTTGGCTACTGCTCTTTAAGGCTTGCCTAGGCTCTGGTAGCAGTAGGTGCCGTTGGGTCAGTCAGCTTAGCAAGCGAGGGGTAGCGCGCGATATGACGGGCTAGGGGGCTACCACCGGGATTGATAGATGGCAGTCTCAGCCACGATGCCGTGGTGCTCCAAGGCCTGCCTAAATTGGCTCACCGTCTGGGCCAGCACGGTTTCCTCGGCCGCTGGGCGCGGCAGCAGAACGTGGCCGCCCAAGTAGGCAGGATTGGTCTGCTGAAGCCAGCTGGTAGCGTCTTCGAGGTCGGAAAAGACACCTATGTTGAGGTGGGGCAGCTGCTTGTGTACCTGTGGGGCCAGCGCATAAGCCCGTACGATGGGCGCGTGCACCCAGGCCAGCTGCTGAATACCAGCCATCTCCAGATAAGGAAGCAAGTGCTTAGTCAGCCACGGAATCACTTCCACTTCCATGCTCGTTACCTGGGCGTTGCTGTTGAGCACGCGCGGATAGCTATGCTGCACAAAGCACTGCGCCACTTCCAGGCAGGCGTACTGCACGGCCGGCAGGGTAAGGGTCCCTTCCCACTCAATATAGAGCCAGTTATTCCAGGAGTCGAAATAGATAGTGACTTGGGGAGCAGTGCATAAAAGTTGCAGATTCATCCAGACCGGGCTAAGTAAACCACAAAATTCTCTGCGCTCGAACAGTAATAAAATATCGGATAAATGCAAATAGCCCCTGGCATTGCAGCAGAAGCTATTTTAGGTGAAAAATAATGTTGAAAATCATCTAAAATTCATTGAAAGACAGCCACTTGCTTGGCTTGTGCGTGGAAAAGGTTGCTAAGCTAAGGCAGTTGGATGCATATATCAGTAAGGAGGTGGATAAGCCTATTTCGTACTGAAGTCACCTAGGTAGCGGCCACCCAAGTATTTGTCAGGGTAGAAGAACACCTCCTGGCCTCGCTGACGTTGGCTGCGGCACTTGGCTAGAGCTTTCGGGTTTGGCGTGCCCTAGTACTCGGGCGGCGAGGAGCTGAAAGCTATAGCCCCTATGCTACCTACCCGTCGCCAGCCTATGCCGTCGCTAGCTCATAGTCGCAGATAGCAATGATGAAGGGGCCGCGTTCGTGAAGCAATTCATTGGCCTCCTCTAGGGTGATGTGCCCAAATACATAGCTGCTGAGCAGCTGCATGTCCTGGTCGCTAGGCGTAAGCGCCCGTCGCCTCGCGCGGGCTTGCTGAGCAGCGCGTCTGTTTGTGGCGTTAGAGGACATAATAGGCTGGAATAAGGATAGCAGCACCGGCGAGTGGGCAGATGCACCAGCAAATTGTCTCAGAATAAGTATTACAGAAGCCCTTTCTTGTCCAGCGCTACCACTATCTGGTTAAATGGTCCATTTTTCTTTCTCAAAGCACTTAGCTATTTGTAAGCAGGAAGCGCTCGTACTCAATCATCCTATCCTGCAAAAGGCCCTCAATGGGCGTTAAATGCCCTTTTGCAGTCGAAGCTATCACTGGTTCGACTGTTTAAAGAGTCCAGGCCGGTCGTCGGGCTACAACAAGCAGGCCTGCTGCGTACTGACGACGACGAGTGGTCGAGTTGATGGAATGACAACCAGGCATACCCTAAAAGGTAGCAGAAGGGGAAAACCACAGCTGAAACGCACTACCCGCCCCCTCCACGGAATGGACCTGAATGCTGCCCTGGTGCAACTGCATGATTTGCTTGGCCAGGCTCAGCCCAATCCCGGAGCCGTGGGGGCGAGTAGTGAAAAAAGGAATGAATATGTTGTCCAATACGTCGGTGGGGATGCCACTTCCGTTGTCTTTCACCTCAATAACGACCCGTTCTTGTTCATCAAGCCAGGCCAGTAAACTAATGCGAGGGGTAGCTACCTGGGTGACTGCGCTCGCCGCATTGAGGACCAGATTGATGAGTACTTGCTCCAACAGGTGGCCATCGGCGTGCAGAGTGAGGTGTGCGGGCCGGACGCTGAGGGTGACCTCAATGCCCTGCGCGGCTAATTGTTCCGCCAAGAGCTGCCGGGTGGTTTGTAGCAATTCCTGCACGTAAAGGGTGGTGCGCTGCGGCGAGGTTAGGGTGCTAAAGTCTCGGTACACTTGGGCAAAGCGTAGCAGCCCTTCGCTGCGCTGTTGGATGATGCGAATGCCGGTGCCCACATCGTCGAGCAACTCACCCGAAGCCTCCTGCTGCTGGGCGCGCTGCACGTGGTGGCCCAACGAATCCGCCAGCGACGCAATGGGGGCGACCGAGTTCATGATTTCGTGCGTCATGACCCGTAGCAGTTGCTGCCAGGCAGCGGTTTCGGTGTCGGCCAGGGCCTGGCTCACGTTCTTGAAGGCCAGGAGGGTAAATGCTTTGCCTCGTAGCTTAAACTGCGTGGCCGACACGAGCAGCTGCACCGTTTGGAGACCCACCGTCAACTTCACCACCGCGGGCTGGCCGGGGACTGCTCGGCAGATAGCCTCGTACAGGACCGGCTGCCGGGCTTGCAGCGCCCGAATATTTTTTAAGTAAGGTAGTTGCAGCGTCTGCTTGAACGCCTCGTTCACCCAAGCCACGGTGCCCGCCGCGTCGTAGGACACGATGCCGGTATCGAGCAGCGCCAGGATGGTTTGTAGGTATTGAAACTGCCCTTCCTGCTCGGCACGCAGTTCCCGAAACGTGGCGTTGACTTGGTTAAAGGCCGCGTGCAAGGGCCGCAGTGACGCCGGACCGGACTGCGCCGGGTACTGCCGCGAAAAGTCGCGGTACTGCAGGGCCAGAGTAAAGTCGGCCAGGGCCTGCTGACCGCGCGTCAGGTAGCGGGCCAGGTCCACAACCAGCAGGAGCAGCAACAACAATGCCCCTAGGGCTAGCCCATAGGCGTGATGCAACGTGGCGTACCCGCCCCCGGCCAGCGTGGCCACCAGCAGCACTAACTGCCCCAGCAGGCGCACGTCTAGGCTATTAAATATCATGCTTGTCGAGCCGACGGTAGAGGGCAGTGCGGGTGAGGCCCAGTTCCTTAGCCGCTTTGGTGAGGTTGCCTTGGTGGCGCTCAATAGCCTGTTGGATAGTGTTTTTTTCTACTTCCAACAACGGTAACGGATTCTCAGCCGCTGTTGCCGCTGGCGCGGCAACAGCGGCCGATTCGGGGTTCCGAAACGAGAAATCGGCCGGAAGTAGCACGGGTCCGGTCCCCAAGATAACGGCCCGCTCCACGGCGTGTTGTAACTCCCGCACGTTGCCGGGCCAGGCGTGCTCCCGGAGCTTGCGCAACGCAGCAGTGCTGAATTCCGGCACGGGTTGCCGATTGCGTGCAGCGTACACCTGCGCGAAGTGCTGGGCCAACAGTTGCACATCGTCGTCCCGTTCGCGCAAGGGCGGCAGCATGATTTCAACGGTGTTGAGGCGGTACATCAAGTCCTGGCGGAAAGCACCGCGGGCTACCAGGGCGTGCAAGGGGGCGTTGGTAGCCGACAACAGCCGGATATCCACTGGGACGGGGGTATTACTCCCTAGGGGCACCACCTGGCGGTTTTGCAGGGCCGTGAGCAGCTTGGCTTGCTGCGGCAGGGCAATGTTGCCAATCTCATCCAGAAACAAGGTTCCGCTGGTGGCCGCCTCGAACCGGCCCACGCGGCTGGCCTGGGCATCCGTGAAGGCGCCCTTGGTGTGCCCAAACAGCTCGCTTTCAAACAACCCCTCGCTGAGTGCGCCTACGTCGGCGGCCACATAGGGCCGGGCGGCGCGGCGCGACTGCTCGTGCAGGGATTTGGCGACCAGCTCCTTACCCGTGCCGTTCTCACCAAGCAGCAGCACATTGGCTTCGGTTGGGGCGACCTTTTCAATAATGGCGCGCACTTCCTGCATGGCGGCTGACTCGCCGAGTAGAGCGGTAGCAGCGGCCGGTCCAACTACTTTTTTCAGGGTGCTTCCGCTTTTGCTGCCGGCTTTAGGTTGGAGGGCGGCGGCCAGCGTTTGCAGCAGTTGGTCGTTATGCCAGGGCTTGAGCAGGAAATCGGTGGCGCCGGCTTTGAGGGCGCGCACCGCCGTGCGCACATCACCATAGGCCGTAATGAGGATAACGGCCGTGGTGGGGTCGTGCTCCCGGATGCGGCCTAGCCAGTAGAAACCCTCGTTGCCAGTCGCCTGGCCGCTGCGATAATTCATGTCGAGCAGCACGACATCGAAGTGCTGCTGGCGGAGCAGCGAGAGCAGCAACTCCGGGTTTTTCTCCGTCACCACTTCCCGCACCTCACTTTTAAGTAGCAGCTTGAGCGCGAACAGCACATCGGGCTCGTCGTCTACCACCAGGATGCGGGCGTGCTTAAGAATCATGAAAAAGGCTGGGTAAAACGTAAAAGTCGGGGCTAACTGGCCCCCGTCCCAACCCAGGCCACATAAATCGTGCACGCTTCGAAAAATACTGACTTTCAGCTAGCCGGGCCATTTTCTGCCCGTCAACAGCTTCGAACTGTATCAGAACCGAACGGTCAACTGTATCAAAACCGGACGCTCGGCAGCAGCTGGCAATCAGGACTTAAAAACAGGCCACTGATTAGCAATGATTTGTGCGTAAGGCACCGTTCTTGGCACCTCCGGTCCATCGCTTTTTGCTGCTATTCTCTACGCCAACCTGAATGGATGTCCTGATACCGAAGAAAAAGTGGTCGTTTGTCACCCGCTGGTGGTGGCTGGGGGCCCTGTTGCTGGCGGGCTCGGGCGCGGCCGGCATCTATTGGCCCCGACCGGGCCAGCGGCTGCACGTCGCGGCCAGCCGGCTGACCATCAGCCCCGTCACGCGGGGTAATTTTCAGGAATTCACGGCCATCGACGGGGTGGTGCAGCCGCTGCACACCGTGTACTTGGACGCGGCAGAGGCCGGCACGGTGCAGCAGGTGCTGGTGGAAGAAGGCACGACCCTAACGGCGGGCCAGCCGTTGCTGCGGCTAGCGAACCCCGACTTGCAACTGGAAATGGTAAACTGCGAAACGGCCGTGTACGACCTGATGAACAACTTGCGCAACACCCGCAACCAGCTGCTGCAAAACCGCATTCTGCGCCAAAACCAGCTAGCCGACATCGACTTTCAGCTAGCCGAGGCCCGGCGGGTGTTTGACACCAACCAGGTGCTGTACGACCAGAAGGTGATTGCGCGGCAGGACTACCTGCAAAGCCAGAATGCCTACCGCTACCAGCTGCGCCGGCGGCAGCTCACGCAGCAGACCCTGCGCCAGGATTCGGTGGCCATGCAGCAGCAATTGAGCACCATGCAGGAATCGGTGCAGCGCATGACCAGCAACCTGGCCCTGATGCGGCGCAAGATGGACGACCTGTTGCTACGGGCCCCAGTGGGCGGGCGTCTCAGTTCGCTGGCCGCGGAAGTGGGCGAGGCCAAAACCCGGGGCCAGCGCCTAGGGCAGATTGACGCGCTGGCGGGCGTGAAACTGCACGCCGCGGTGGACGAGTTTTACATTGCGCGCATCGCGGCTGGTCAGGTGGGCGAAGTGGTGGTGGACGGCCAGGCGTATGCCTTGCGCGTAACCAAAATCTTCGCCCAAGTATCTAAAGGCCTGCAAATCGACCTGGCCTTTACCGGCGCGCCCCCACCAGGCCTGCGGCGGGGCCAGACCTTATCCATCCGGCTGGCACTGAGTGCGACGGCCCCGGCGGTGCTGCTGCCCAAAGGCGGCTTTTACCAGCAAACCGTGGGCAACTGGGCGTTTAAGCTGGCGGCCGACGGCAACCGGGCCCAGCGGGTGGCCATCCGCCTAGGGCGGCAGAACCCCGACTACTACGAGGTGCTGGCGGGCCTGCAACCCGGCGACCAAGTGGTAACGTCCAGCTACGAAGGCTTCGCTGACCGACAGGAACTGGTGCTGGACAACCACCAGCCGTAGGCATTTATCTAACTATATGACCATAAAAGGCTCAACCTCATGATTAAGACCGAAAACCTGGAAAAGGTGTACCGCACCGAGGAGGTGCAAACCAAGGCGCTGAACCACATCTCGCTGAGCGTGGAGCAGGGGGAATTTGTGGCCATCATGGGCCCCTCGGGCTGCGGCAAATCGACGCTGCTCAACCTGCTGGGCCTGCTCGACGAGCCCGACGGCGGCAGCCTGCAACTGCTGGGCACTGAAACCAGCCGCTACTCGGAGCGGCAGCGGGCCGAGCTGCGCAAGCGCAGCCTGGGCTTCGTGTTTCAGAGCTTCAACCTGATTGACGAGCTGACGGTGTTTGAGAACGTGGAGCTGCCCCTGCGCTACCTAGGCGTGGGGGCAACTGAGCGGCGGCAGCGGGTGGAACAGGTGTTGGAGAAAATGCAGCTGTTACACCGGCGCAACCATTTTCCACTGCAACTCTCGGGTGGCCAGCAGCAGCGCGTGGCTGTGGCCCGCGCCGTGGTGAACGCCCCGCCGCTGCTACTAGCCGACGAGCCTACCGGCAACCTCGACTCGGCCAGCGGCCACGACGTGCTAGGGCTACTCACCGAATTAAACGAAGCGGGTACCACCGTGCTCATGGTCACGCACTCCGAGCACGACGCGCGGTACGCCCGGCGCGTCATCCGCCTGCTCGACGGGCAGGTGGTGCTGGAAAACAGCCGCAGCCAATTTTAACCGCTTTCCTCCCCATGCTTCCCTACCCCTTGCTGCTCCTCTACCGCAACTTTAAGCGGTTCAAAAGCACGTTCTTCATCAACCTAATTGGCCTCTCGACCGGCCTGGCTTGCGCGCTGCTCATCTACCTTTGGGTAAGCGACGAGCGCAGCTTTGACCGCTACCACGCCCTGGATGGCCGGCTGTATCAGGTGATGGAAAACCGCCGCACGGCCGCCGGCATCGAGACCCAAGGCGGTACCATGCCGCTGCTGGCCGAGGCCCTGCGGCGGGAAATGCCGGAGATTGAGTTCGTGGCCACCACCACGCCTATCCCGTTCTTCCCCGGGTTCACGCTGGCGGCGGGCAACCAGCACCTGAATGCCGTTGTCAAGTGCGCGGACCCGGCCTTCTTCCAGCTGTTTTCCTACCCCCTGCTGGTGGGCACCCCCACCACGGTGCTACGGGATAAAAACGCCATTGTGCTCTCCGAGGCCTTGGCCACTACGCTCTTTGGGTCGCCGCAGAATAGCCTAGGCAAAGCTGTGGAATGGCAAATGGCCGACATAAAACAGACCTGCTTGGTGGCCGGGGTGTTTGCCGGGGTGCCCCGCAACTCGTCCGAGCAGTTTGACTGCGTGCTGCCGTTTGCCTCGTTCAAGAACATGATGCACATGAGCGAAACCATCAAGTGGGATGACGACGGCCCCTTCAACACCTATTTAGCCTTGAAGGAGGGGGCCGACCCTGCGCAGTTTCAAGCCAAGCTGGCGGGTTTGTTGAAAACCAAAAGCGCGCAGGCCCAGGGGCGCACGCTGTTCGTGCGGCCGTTCTCCGCGGGGTACCTGCATGGCTCCTACGAAAACGGCGTCGCCACCGGGGGGCGCATTACCTACGTGCGGCTGTTCGCCTTGATTGCCGGACTCATTCTGGTGATTGCCAGCATCAACTTCATGAACCTGTTCACCGCCAAGGCCTCGCGGCGGGTAAAGGAAGTAGGCATTCGCAAGGCCCTGGGGGCTAGCCGCGCCGCGCTGGCGGGGCAGTACCTGACGGAATCTGTGGTGATGGCCTTGCTGGCCCTGGTCGTGGCCGTGGGGCTGGTGCAGCTCGTACTCCCGCAGTTCAGCGAGCTGACGGGCAAGCCGCTGGCCTTAGGGTGGGAGCCGCAACTGGTGGCAGCCGGCCTGGCCCTGGCCCTGGGTACGGGACTGCTGGCGGGCAGCTACCCCGCGTTCTACCTATCGGGTTTTCAGCCGGCGGCCGTGCTGAAAGGCAAGCTGCCGACCAAAGCCGGCGACGTGTGGACGCGGCAGGGCTTGGTCGTGCTCCAGTTCACGCTCTCCGTGCTGTTCATCGTGGCCTTGGTAGTGGTCAACGCGCAGCTGGCGTTTGTGCAGCGCCAGCCGCTGGGCTACGACAAGGCCGACGTGCTCCGCTTTGAGACGACCGGCAAGGCGGCGCGCCAGCAGACGGCGTTTCTGGCCGAGGTAAAGAAATTGCCCGGCGTCGTGCAGGCGTCTACCGTCTTGGGCGGCTTCCTAGGGGGGCGCCACGTGGAGGAGATGAGCTGGCGGGGTAAGCGCCTGCCCGTTGGGACGATGCTGGTCAACTACGACCTATTGGAAACAATGGGGATGCACCTGGTAGCCGGCCGCAGCTTTGCGCCGCAGTTCCGCGCCGACAGCGCCGCCATTATCGTCAACCAGGCCCTGGTAACTGGCCTAGGAATGCCGAACCCCATAGGCCAACAGCTCGATGGGGCCCGCATCGTGGGTGTGGTCCGCGACTTTCACTATGAGTCCCTGCACGAAAAAATCAAACCCCTTCGCCTCCAACTCGACCCCACGATTAACACAGTGCTCGTGAAGCTCCAGCCCAACGCAGAGCAGGCCACGATTGCGCGGCTTCAGCAGCTGTACGCCGCCTACAACCCCGGCTTTACGCTCGACTACACGTTTCTGGATGCCGACTACCAGGCCCAGTACGTGGCCGAGCGGCGGGTGGCGGTGCTCGCCCGCTACTTCGCCGGGCTGGCCATCCTCATTTCCGCCCTGGGCCTGCTGGGCCTAGCCGCCTTCACGGCCGAGCGGCGGCGCAAGGAAATCGGCATTCGCAAGGCATTGGGTGCAAGCGAGCTGGGTATCGTCTGGCTATTGACCAGCAGCCTGACCTGGCTGGTCGTCGTGGCCATCGTACTGGCGCTGCCACTGAGCTACCTGCTCCTACAGCGGTGGTTGGAAGGCTTTGCCTACCACGTGGCGTGGCAGTGGTGGTACTTCGCGGCCACCGGCATGGGGGCCCTGCTCATTGCCTGGCTCACGGTGAGTGTGCAGGCCTGGCGGGCCGCCCGCCGCAACCCCGTGCTGAGTTTGCGGACGGAGTGAGAGGAAGATGTATTTCTACCCTTTGCTACCCAAAAAGTACCACACTAGGCCTAGTGGGAAGGTAATCTTAAATTACTATTTTCCCGAGGCTTGACTTTGAACATCTAGTATGCTAAAAGGTAATTGTAAGAATTGTGTGTAAATTCTCACTAGCTCTAACGCCCTGTTTCCAGTTTCTAGTAAAAGCAGGCTGGCTGGCGCTTCTCTACGGCCGTTAAGTTGCTTGATAGCACCGGTGCAGCTAGGCCGGCAGGGCTTCTGGGAATACTACGGTGAAGGTTGTTCCCTTCCCAGGTGTGCTCATTACTTCTAGCGAGCCACCTCGCTGCTGCACAATAGTTTGAATCATGTACAGGCCTAGTCCTGAGCCTTGGCCCTCGGTCGTGAGACGCGTGAAGGGTTGAAACAGCCGCTCTCGGTCCCGGCTTAGGTCAATGCCCCGCCCATTATCCATCACCGTGAGCATCACCATGCCTGGCTGCTGGTGCGTGCGTACCTGAATCAGCAGCGGGCGGGCAGGGTCACTGTACTTAAGGGCATTGCTGACCAAGTTCTTCAGGATGCTCTCCAGATAGATGCGGGGAAAATAAACCGTAGGGGCTTCCGCAAAATCGGCCACGAGCTGGCCCTGCTGCTGGTGCAGCAGTTCCGCTACTTCTGCCTGCACCGTGGCGTAGACTTCAGCTAAGGCAACCCGCTCCGGGGTGCTGCCAGCTGCGCCATGCTGCGTGTGAAGTACTTGGAGCAAGCCCTGAATGGTACTCGTCAGACGATGCACTTCTTTCTCGACTAAAGAGACAATATAGTCCTGCTCGGGGCCAGGCGAGCTCTCATGATACACGTCGAGTAGCCGCTCCAGATTGGTAGCTGGCCCTTTTAGGTCATGTGCCACAATGTGTACAAACGAATCCAAGGAAGTGTTGGCCTCGCGCAAGGCTTGGTTGAGGCGTTGGGCCTCGTGCATGGTGGCAGCCCGTGCCAGGGCCCGGCCTGCATAGTCTGCTACCAGGGTGAAGAAGGCCTGGTAGGCCTCATCCCAGGGCCGACGGGCACTCAGGCCCAGTATCAGTACCGAAACCGTGCGGCTGGTGGGTACTGTAAGGAGGGGCAGCAGAATTGCCCGCGTCGGTAACTCCGCATTTAGGTCAGCAGGCCACTTTCCAAACCGCTCCGGCAGATTTTCCAGTAGGAGCGGTTGGCCACCGTGTAATACCTCTGCCAGCGGCCAGCCGTTAGGCGCAGCGAAGTCGGCCGGTAAGGTAGTAGGCGCCATAGGTTCTCCGGCGGGCAAGCCAAACCAAGCACGCAGCTGGGCGTGCCGGGCAGTGGCTTCGTGGGTATAGAGCAGGGAGAAGGGAATGTCTGCTGGATTTGTGGCCAAGGCGCCGAGTAGGTGCTGGGCAGCTTCGGCTGGCAGGGCCGAGAGGGCTGTTTGCGCCGTAAGATGACTCAGCAGCGCCAGCCGGCGCTGCTGTAAGACCGTACTAGTCGTTTCGAGGGCCGTGACGAAGATGCCCCCTACCTGCCCCTGCTCATCATAGATAGGGCTATGCGAAAACGTGAAATAGGCTTCTTCTACGAACCCCTTCCGATTAGGCAGCACGAGGCTGTTCTCGAAATATGTTGTCTCGCCTGCGAGCACCGGCCGAAAGATATCCACCAGGAACGGCCACATTTCCCGCCACCAGGGCTCAGCTGGCTGGCCTAGCGCACCAGGATGTTTGCTCTCCAAGATGGTGGCGTAGCCATCATTGTAGAAGTGGACCAGCTCGGGGCCCCAGTGCACCATCATGGGGAAGCGCGAGCCTAGTATAATGGTCACAGCCGTGCGCAGGCTTTGCGGCCAGGTAGCCACGGGGCCTAGTAGCGTCTGCGACCAGTCGAGCTCGCGGATACGTGCCCCCATTTCACCCCCGCCCTTGAATAGCTCGTGTGCCGTCATCGCCAGTAAACTTACGGCGGCCAAGCAAGTATCTAGTTAGATAGAAGGGAAATGGGCCAACTCGTGCTGGGCGGTTTTTAAAGTTACAACCCGGCCACGAAGGGATGGCCAAAATCAAAATACCAGCTCTATACCTCAGGAATGAAAAACCCCGCTCTACATTATGTAGAGCGGGGTTTTTATTATCGTATAAGAACACCTGTAGTTGCATTAAACTGCGGCCTGATGTGCCAAATTTCAATTCGGAGAGCGATTTTATGGCCACGTGAAGTGCGCTTCGCTGCATGTTACAGCACCCCAATGCAGGGAGTGTTTTACCTGTTCCGGTCTGAGCACGCGGTAGGGTGACGGAGGTGCTGTCGGTGTAGCTAAGGAGTCAATGACTCGCAGAGCGGACTTTTTGAAGGTCATCAGCCAGATGACCAGCCATCTTGAGCAGGTCATTCACTTTCGTCTCTACTTGTACCAGGTACGCTTGCCCCCTTGCTCATGGCTCTTAGTGTTTGCGTTTCGAGCTAGTCTCTGTCCTAAAGAGTGTGGACAATCAACGCCTTCAGTCGAAGGCAGCCAGTAGATGGGCCGTGGCTAAAAAGAAGACAGCGGTTTTTTCGTAACGAGTAGCAATGAGGTGGGCCACTTAGACAGGACAGTTTAGGACGCGTTTGGCGCTCAATATTAACGACTAGCTGCAACTGTGGCCTAGCGCCGTTACTTATCTGCCGCTGGCCACCGGCTGCTAGGGGGCTACCGCTGCGCCTTTTAAGACGTGTGTACCAAACAGCTCGTGAACTGGCAAGTGCGAGCCGATATGTCCTAATCTCTGCTTATCAAAGCCGTGCAGCAGGCCCTGCTCGCGCAACGGCTCGTCCCCAGCTTGATTAGTCCACTCCAAGCGGGGCGGCCAGTACGTGGGCAATATCGACAACACGCTGCTGCGCGAGGCTAGGGCCCAGCGCTTGCCTCGCCGTCACGGCGAGTGTTTCGACAATGCCCAGGGCGAAACTCTCTGGTCACGTCTGAAAACCAAACTGCTTGAACTCCACGAGTGGCCCATTTTTAGGTACTTGGCCGATGCGCAAGCCAGTGTGGCCGGCTACTCCTTATGCTGCGCCAGCTAGCCGCAAGCAGAAGCGCCCCGGCCAGTGGTCGGGGCGCTTTACTAGTGCCAACTGCAGGGTATGAAGCTGCCTGCGCTGGACTTATTAAGCACAAAGGTAGGTAGCCCCAGAAGGGCAGTGATTATCCACAAGTAAAGATTACCATAGGCTGCGCTACTCGCTGGTAATACAACCAGCAGGATACGTTCAATGGCTTGAGCGAAAGCTGATGAACATCGTGCGCACCACGCGCACGGGCTGTCCCCCTTGGCGCCCTAGTTTCCACCAGGGCATGAGGCGCACAAGTCGCAGGGCTTCCTCCTCAAACCCATCGCCGCAGCCCTTGGCAATTTCAGCGTCAGTGATACGTCATTGCTCGTCCATCACGAAGCGCACCACTACCCGTGCCCGAGCGATTTCGCCGCTTGGCCTCGGCGGGGTAATTCGTTTTTTGCACCAAGTACTGGTGCAGAGCCACGTCGCCACCCACAAATTCGGGCAGTTGCTCGGCGTAGACTAAGGCCGCGGCGTGCAGGCTGCCGTCGGCTGCTACTACTTCCCCACCTTCGCCCGTCGGTACCGTTGCCGGTAAGGGCGTAGAGGGTGATAGTGAGCGGGCTTTTAGCGGGCGTCTTAACCGTCTGGATACAGTAGCTAGGAGTACGAAAGACGAGTATGCCGGCAGAGGTGGGTAAGGCGACCAGAAATTGCCCCTCAGCATTAGTGCTGAGTAAAGCCGCGCTACTCGGTACCGTAATCGTTACACCGGGTAGCGCAGTCCCAGCCTCATTGACGACGCGACCCGCCAGCAGAATTGCGGCCTGGCTCAGCCACTGCCGCAGAAAAGAGACTGCGACGATTGCGGTAGAGCGGTTTAATTGCCGCGCTTCTCAAGGATTGATAAGCGGCAACCCTGGCCGGCCGCTCACTAAAAAACAAGCAGAAAGCTAGTCCTCATTTTTTCGACCTCTCACGCGATTAAGCGGCTCAAACTTACTGCTGCTGCCACGCGGCAGAAGAGGAGTACTCATTAGCTTTCTGCTATGTATCAGAAAGATAGCATCAGAGCGGCGCGGCTAGGGCAGCCAAGGAAAGATTAGACCAGCCGAGCTATATGCTGCGCGGCAAAGCCGCAGGCCGACGTCATGCCTTTGCCGCCGATGCCGGTGACAAGGTGGATGCGTGGGTCGGGCGAGTGCTGAAATATTTCTCCTGCTTTAGGCTGCGTGTAATACCCGTTCCAGGTGCGCTGAATGCGCCAGTCGGGCAGGTCGAGGATGCGCCGGGCTTCGCCGAGCATCAGTTGATTGAGCTCATCTGCATTATTAAAATCCAGCTTGGCCGCGTCGGCTAGGCCAGCATACTCGTGCGTATCACCAATAATGATGGAGCCGTCCAGGGCCTGCTTGAAGAGCAGGTGAATGCCCCACCGTTGCAATGCCTCTGGGGCGGGCTCGGCCAGGAGCTGGGCAAACGAGGGGCAGTTGCGAAACGCGGGGTAGCGCCGGATGCTCAGGCCCGTGAGCACCGAGCCCGGCAGCTGCACCCGGGGCTGGGGATAGGTGGCCAGCATCTGGAGCTTGCAAAGCTGCAAGTCGCTCTGCGCGAAGACTTCGGGAAATAAAAACTGGCAGTCGCGGCCAGTGCATACCAGCACCTGGGCCGCGCGGTAGCGCTGGCCGCGCGCATCCACTACCTCGCAGCCGGCCGCGTTGGCCGTTACGGCCTGCACCGGTGTGGCGGGGCGGTAGTCGAGGCGCCAGCGCTCGGTAAGGTAGGCTAGCAGGCGGTGAATCAGCAGGTCGGGCTCGGCCGTTACTTCCTGCTCAAACAGCAGCCCGCCCACGCAATAGCTGGCCTGCACGGCGGGCAGCCGCTGCCGGCACTCGGCCGTCGTGAGCAGCCGCGACGGGTACCCAATGGCAGCGTAGCGGGCGTGCTTCTCGGCTAATACCTGAAGCTCCAGCTCCGTCGAGGCCAGGTAGAGGGAGCCGTTTTGCCGGATGGATATGTCACACTCGGCCTGAATCTTCTGATACATTTCGAGGCTTACGCGGGCAAAGTCAAACCACTCGCCCTCGGCCATGCCGGAGGTAATAATCTGGCCAAAATTGCGCACGGTCGCCTCCCTGGGGCGGGCATCCTTCTCCAGCAACAGCACGTTGAGGCCGCGCTGCAAGGCAAAGTAGGCGTGAAAAGTCCCAAGCACCCCAGCGCCCACTACAATCAAGTCAAACGAGTTTTCCATAACAAAGCCACCTGCTTACCCCGGCGGGGCAAACCTACGAACTGTTGCCTAATAGGAAACTAATCCGTCGATTACTAGTTCGTTATTTCTCCCTACGCAGCATGGGGCTAGCGGGCTGGCCGCGGCCGGGAGCTAGTCGGTATGGCGCAGCAGGTACACTTTGAATAACCGCACGCGCCCGGCCGTATCGTTGCGCACCGAGTGCGCCAGCAGGCCGTCGAAGTACAGCGTGTCACCAGCTTCCAAGGTCACCTCCTCCTCCTTAAAGCCGTAACGCACGGTGCCTTCCAGTACGTGCACCAGCTCCAAGGCATTGGTAGAAAGCGGCTTGCGATACGTATCAGGGTTGATAATGACTTCGTTGACGCGCAAGGTATAGTTGGCCAGGTCCTGCGAGAGCAGGTAGTTATAGAGCAGGCCTTTCGAATCGTCCCGCTTTTCGGGGCGGCCCGCTTCAGCGCGCACCAGCAGGTAGGGCGCGGCCGCCTCCCCGTTGATATTCTTGACGAGCGTCGAAACGTCAACCTCTAGTGAATTGGCGATTTCGATTAGTACGGCAAGTGACGGAACCGTGCGAAAGTTCTCAATTTTAGAGAGCAGGCCCGCCGAGAGGCCGCTACGCTTGGCCAGCTCACGCAGGCTCATCTTTTTGGCTTTGCGCATTTCCAGGATGCGCAGGCCGATTAAACTCAGCTTGTCGTGCTTCATGCGGGCAAGTTGGGACTGAAAAACGTAACGTAAAATTGAGGTATCTGCTAAATGAGCTAGGGCGTGCGGCGCTTAGTTTTGTTGCATATTTATCAACATTTTAAGCTCCCTGTTTATGCTGCCTTTGCAACTACTGGTATTCGATATGGCCGGTACTACCGTGCGCGACCAGCACGAGGTAGAAGCCTGCTTTGCCCAGGCAGCGGCAGCCACGGGCCTGCAGGCGTCCGCGGCGCGCATTTTGGCCGTGCAGGGCCAGGCCAAGCGCTTCGTGTTTGACCTGCTGTGGCGGGAGCAGCTAGGGCCCGGGGCCTCCGAAACCGAGCTAACCGCCCGGGTTGACCATTCATATCAAGTATTTCGGAACATTCTAGAAAATCACTACCGTACGGCTGAAGTGTTGCCCACCGAGGGCTGCCTCGACCTATTTGCCTTTCTCAAAAGCCAGGGCATCCGCATTGCCCTTACCACGGGCTTCTACCGCGAGGTGACCGACCTGATTCTGCGCCGTCTGGGCTGGCACGTGGGCTTAGATGCCCAGCACCGGGGTACTAGCCAGTCGCTTATCGACCTTTCCATTGCCAGCGACGAAGTAGCCGAGGGCCGCCCCGCGCCGCTCATGATTCAGCGGGCGATGCAAACCTTCGGTATTACCGACCCCCGGCAGGTCTGGAACGTGGGCGATACGCCCTCCGACCTGGTATCGGGCCGGAGGGCGGTCTGTGCCCGCAGCCTGGGCGTTACCAACGGCACGCACTCGGTGCAACAGCTGGCGAACTACCCCAACGACGGCCTGCTAGCCTCACTCACCGAGTTGCACCAGCTACTGCGGGCCGAGCTGGTAACCGCCTAGTCGGTGCCGCCGGGCGGGGGAGGGCCGGCGGGCATCAGCCAGGTGTTGACGGTATTATGAGCGCCTTCGAGTACGATTTTGTAGAACGCCGCGGGGTAGGCCGCCCGGCTCAGGGCCAGGCGCTGCCGGGCTAGCGGCACCGTACCCAGCAGCTCGTAGTCGTCCGAGCCGCCGGTTTTGAAGTTATTCGTTTTGGTGGCCCATACTTTCACGCGTTCCGGCTGGCTAGCCAGGGCGGTCCACGTGATGCGCAGGCTATCGCTCGCTGCCGTTACCCGGGGCTCCGCCAGCGATACCGGCCCGAGCAGCGGTACACCGTCCAGCTCGCGCTGGGTAGTGGCCGGCAGGGGCAGTTGCATAAACCGGGCAATGGTGGGCAGCACGTCCACGATGGTCACCGGCGCGCGACGCGCGTAGGCATTCACGTTTTTATCGCTGAGCACCAACCAGGTAGTACGCTCGCGGTCCGACTGGCCGCCGTGGTTGCGGCCTGTCTGCGCATCGCGGCCGTGGTCGGTGGTGAGCACCAGCAGCCAGTCTTCGGGCTGGGTTTTCATGCGCTCGCGCAGCAAGGCCCAGATGCGGCCCACCTCGGCATCGACGTAGCCCACGGCGCGCCGTTGCTCCTCACTGTCGCCGTGGCGGTGGCCCATGTCGTCGGTGTGCTCCAAGTAGACCCACGACAGGTCGGGGCCGTTTTGGCGCAGGCAGGTGGCGGCTTCGGCCACGACCTTGTCGTCGATGGCGTGGGTGTAGAGGCTTTGCTTGTCGTGCGGAAACGCGACGGTATCCAGCTCGTAGCCATCGGCCTGGTAGTCGAAATGCAAGTTGCCGGCGGCCGGCAGTCCTTCGCCTACGAGCTTGGTGCGGTTGTCGCGCCAGGTCGAGAAGATGGCAATTTTGCTAGCGGGCCGGGCTTCCTTGAGCAGACGAAAGATGCTCGCGTAGTGATAGTTAGGCGCCTTAATGGCGTTGTCCCACACGTTGTGCTTGTAGCCCCAGGTACCGGTGAGCAGGTCGTTGTAGCCGGGGGCCGAGATGGTCGGCGTCTGGGTATAGGTGCCCTTCTCGCCGCCCACGTGGGCGCGCAGGTACGTGCCGCTTGCTAGCAGCTTTTTAATATTCGGAGTATTGGCCTTTTCCAGCACGTCGGCCGGAATTCCATCGGCAATGATGAACACTACCTTGCGGGCCCGGCCCGGCGGCTGGGCCAGGGCCAGGTGCCACCCTAGCAGGCTGAGCAGCAGGAGTACTTGGTTTTTCATGGGAAGTAGGGCAGATTACTTGGTTTTCTTCTGCTGGCGGTAGTGGGCTTCGCGGGCCTCGTCCTCGTCGTCCATTTCGGGGCCTTTTTCCACCTTGCGCCAGTCGATGGCTTTGCCGTAGCGGCGCATGGCCACCTGCGGGTCGAAAATGCGCACGTCGCTCTTTTCCAGGGAGTAGGGCCGGAAGTCAGGCTGGCTGGTAAAGAAGTCTTGCAGGAGCGTGCCCGTGGCGTCGTACTGGTTCACGTAGGGCACGTCGAGAATATTATAAATCGTCTTTAGGATGGCGCCGAAGTTGGCGTGGGTGTGGCTCACGTAGCCCTTTTTGACATAGGGCCCGGCTAGCAGGAGCAACGAGCGGTGGGCGTCGACGTGGTCGACGCCTCCTTGGGGGTCGTCCTCGGTCACGATGACGAGCATGTTTTTCCAGTAGGGCGTGCGCGACAAAAAGTGCAGCATGCGGCCTAGGGCCAGGTCGTTATCGGCCATGTACGACTGCGGGTAGGGGTAGCCGTCGGCGGGGCGCACGCCGGCGCCGTGGTCGTTGGGCAGCTGCACGGTCACGAGCGCGGGCATCTTGGCCTTGCCCGTCAGCCATTTTTTGGTGAATTCGCGCTCGAACTGCATGGCCCGGAACTGGTCGGGAATGTTGGTGTTGAAGCCCGCGTAGTCGTGGCTGGTGCGCGTGTACAGGGCATTTTGCATGGGCACCATCACCAGGTGGCCCGAGCCGGTAGCCGTGTCGCGCCAGGCTTCGCGGTTGTGGGCCGTTTCGTTGCCCTGCCCGAAGTTGTAGAAGCTCACGTGCCGGCGCGCCAGCGCCTCCCACAGGCCACCAATCTCGGCGTAGTCCTCGGGGTCCATGCTGCCCGTCGAGCCGGGGAAGCGCCGGCCGGGTGCGGGCGAGAAAATTTTGGCCGTTTTGCTCACGTTGGAGTTAGCCTCGACCCACTCGTTGGGAATCACGCCCAGCATCCAGTGGTGGCCGTGGATGGAGGCATCGGAATCGCAGTAGTAATTATCCGAAAACGCGAATTGCCGGGCCACCCGGCGGTGATTGGGCGCCACCCGCAGGTGCGGCAGTTGGCCGCGCTGCCCGGCGGGCAGGGTGTACTCGCAGTTGACCCCTAGCCGGGCTAGGGTACTGTCGCCGCGGGCTTCGCGCAGTTGGCCCAGCACCTCGTCGTAGGTGCGGTTTTCCTTGGTAATGTAGACGATGTACTTAATCGGGGTGGGCGTGCGGCCAGGCAGGGCGGGCAGCGGGTTAGCAGTGGCGCTAGCCTTGGTCGCAGGGGCTAGCGGGGTGGCCACAAACGTGTTGGCCAGTACCTGCTTGGTATAAACGGCCAATTGAGCGGCGTCGGGCACCGGCACTTTTTGGAGGCTGCCGAGCTGAATATCGCCGATGTACGTGCCCTGGGGCGGCGCCACGAAGCCCGCGCCGCCGTTGGGCCCCGCGCCCAGGCCCCGGCACGAAGTGATGTAGAGCGTCTGCTCATCGGCGGCGAGGCGCACTCGCGCCGGTCCCCAGCCGGTCGGAATCAACCCGCGCGTGGTGCGGCTAGCCACGTCCACCACAGCCACGGCGTTGAAGCCCAGCAGGGCTACGTAGAGCGTTTTCTCGTCGGCGCTCAGCGTCAGGCCGAAGGGCAGCAGGCCCCGGTAGTGGTCCAGGCGCGGGTCTACCCTAATCGGAATGTCGCCCAGCAGCTTATGGTGTTGGTAGTCAATAACCGTGATGTTGTCGTTGGTGGCATTGGTGACGTAGGCGTACTGCCGGCCCACAGCCAGCGAGTTGGGGCTAGCCCCGCCTACCACCTCGGCATCCTCCATCATCTCGCCCAGCAGGTGGCCGGTCTTGAATTTGTCAACCACCTTATTGGTAGCCAAATCCACGGCGAAGACGCTCATGGCATCGGGCGCGTTGGGGCTGCCCAGACCTGGAATTGTCCGGCCTTCCACCGTGGTGCCGTTGATGGACTCGGGTGTGTTGTTGCCGTAGGGATGCCGCGTAATCATCAGCGAATCGGCATTTTTAGGCGTCGCCCCCACGATGAGGGGGTAGGCGTACATGCCCACGTTGGCGACCAAAGCTGTGCGGTGGTCGGGACTCAGCGCCAGGCTGAAGGGCTGCCGGCCCACCGGAATACTGGCCGTCACTTGGCGGGTAGTCAGGTCGAGGCGCACCAGGCGGAAATTGCCCCGGTCGAGCACCAGCAGCTCGTGGCCAGCCTCGTTCAGCACCAGGTCCGAGGTAAAGCTGTCCACGAAGGTCTGCCCGCCTACCGGCCCGTTCAGCGAAATGGAATCGAGGCGCTGCATCCGCCCCAGGTCGTAGACGATAACCGACCCGTTGTCGCCGCCGCTCAGGTATACCCGCTTAGAATCAGCCGCAAAAGCTACCCCCAGAAAAGAGCCTTTCGAGAGCGGCGACTTAAGCTGCTTGTCATAGCTCGGCACGCGCACCGCCGCCAGGCTAGCCAGGTCGAGGCGCGTGAATACACCGTTGTGCAGCGTTACAGCCGTTTTGCCATCGGGGCTCAGGGCTAGCCCCATTGGGTCGTGGGTGATGCGCGCCAGCTGTCCGGCCGGCGTCACGTAGCGCCCGCTGGGCAGCACCGAGCGGCCTTTCTCCTCGATTTTACAAAACTCCCGCGTGCCCGGCACTTGCAGCAGGGCCGCCTTGGCCAGGGTGCCTGCATGGGCTTGGGCCTTGGTTTGGGCGTTGGCGCGCAGGCTGAACCCTAGCAGAGCCAAGAGCAGTACAGGTGAGTGGCAGCGCATAATGGTATATAAAAAACCAGCCACCGCGGAGTACGCAGCGGCCGGGTGAAAGAGTAGTAGTTGATGTAAAGTAGTGCCTGTCCTCCGGCTCCTGGCCACCCCCCGTAAGCCGGCTAGCCAGGGCTTATTTCAGTATGTACATCACGCCGTTGATGTCATCGTTGCCGCCATACTGGCTAGCCAGCGCGGCCTGGTAGTTCGTCGTGTTAGCCGTACGCTCCGAGGTAGGGTACTTGAAGCGCAGCGCAATGCGGCCGCCGTTGCCGGTGCCGGGGCCGGTGGTGAAGTTCGGCACGCCGGTGCGGCGGTAATTGTAGTACGCCTCCAGGCCCGAGTGGCGGAACAAGGCCAGGTATTTCTGCTGCAAAATCTGGGTCAGGCCCGTAGTGCCATCGGCATACTTTACGCCGGGCTGCGCATAGTAAGTGGCGTAATTTACGGGGATGTTGTAGGTGTCGTAGTTCGAGCTGGCCGTCACGTCCGTCGAGCCGGGGCGGTAGAAATACGCCGTGTACGTGCCGCTGGTGGGCAGGCCGTAGAAGGCCATCGAGGCCTGGATGCCAGCTGTATAATACGGCTCGGCGTTGGCGCCCGGCAGCCAGCCGCGGTTGATGCCCTCGGCGATATTGAACTCCAGCTCGGGGTAGCCAATCTGGATGGTAGGCTCGCCGGTGAGGGTCGAGAAATAGCGCTTGCGGTTCAGAAAGGAATACTGCTGCAAGCCGGCGTTCACGTACATCACGCCCAGGTCGAGGCCGGGGTCGGCGCCTACGAAGGAGGCAAAGTCGGTTGGGCTCTGCTTCTTATTATCGACCAGGTCGCGGGCTGGCTCGCTGGTCGCAAACACGCGCGGGTCCTGCAGGCTGGTGAGCAGGCCCACGTAGGTGGCCGACATATTCTTGCGCGAGCCGTCCTGCCCGAAATTGCGGTTGTTGTTGGGGTAGAAGTTGTTAGTGGCCGCCACGTAGGTGTACTGCATGTTGTCGGCGCTGCTGGTCATGAGCGGGTACTTGGTGGGGTTGCTCACAATGCTGGCAAACTGCCCGGCAATGTTCAGGTCCGCATCGCCATTTTTCTTGCTCAGGTTTAGCAGCAGGCGCACGCGCAGGGTGTTTACCACCTTCTGCCATTTGCGCAGGTCGCCGCCAAAATAGATATCGCCACTGAGCGTGGTGGTGCCGCCGGCAATGAGGGTCGTCAGGTCCGCGTTGGCGCTTTCCAGCCACTTAAAGGCCTGCACAAACACGGCCTTTTGCTGGTCGTAGACCGGCGTGAGCGCATCGAGTCCCTGCAGGGCCTGGCTCTGCGGAATGTCGCCCATTTCCAGACTCATGCGGGTGTAGAGGTAGGCCCGGAAGAAATTGCCCATCGCCTCGTAGGGGTTCACGGCGGGCGAGCCGGCGGCTAGGGCCTGCTGCTCCATCAGGCCCACGTTTTTGAGAGTGGTATAGTAGGTGGTGCCGCTGCCGAAGTCGTACCGGTTGTTGCCGTAGTAATCGTAATTGTTGAGGTAGTACTGGTCCCAGGCTTCGTACTGGCCGTTGGGAGCTTCGTAGGCGTCGTTAAGAATGCCGGTGAAGAGCAGGGAAGCCGGCACATTATTGGGCTTGTTCTCGTTGAGTGTCAGCTCGTCGAGGGTCTTGTTGCAGCTGGTGGTAGACAGGGCTAGCCCGATAAGTAGCCCGCCGGTTTTGACGATATTTTTCATGCTGAAAAGCGGCTGGTCGGTTAGAAGGTAGCGTTCAGGTTCAGGCCGTAGCTGCGCACGGTAGGCGATTGCAGGCCCGTCACGCTGACGGCGGTGTTGTACTGGTCCAAGTCCACGTCTTTGAAGCGCTTGTCGCCGTAGAAATAGAGCAGGTTGCGCCCAATCAACGATACCGATACCCGCTGAATGAAGGAGTTACCCAGCAGCGTGCGGGGCAGGTCGTAGGTGATGGTGACTTCGCGCAGCTTGGCATAAGTCTTACTCATCAGGTTGGATTCCTGCACATTGTAGTACTTGCTCACGTAGTCCTGCACGAAAGCCACCTGGGTATTAGGCGCGTACTGCAAGGCCTCGGGATTCAGAATCTTGCCGGTCTGCGAGTCGTAGTTGATGCTAGCCCCATTTGAGATGACAACTCCCTCGCCCACGTAAGAGCCCTTGTAGCCGGCCACGCCGTAGTTCTGCCAGTCCTTATAGCGGGCATCGCCCAGGGCGCCTTCGGCCGTGAGGGCATTGCGGCCGCCGCGCATGGTTTTGTTGAACATGTAGTCGGTGGTCACGCCGCCCACTGCGCCGTCAAACTGAAAGCCCAGGCTCAAGGTCTTGTAGTGGAATTTGTTGTAAATGCTCCACTGGTAGTCGTTGTTCAGGTTGCCCAGGTACTGGGCCACGGGGTTGGTAAGGGGCTTGCCGGCCGCGTCGTTCACAATCTGCCCGGCGGCGTTGCGCACGAAGGCTGTGCCGTAGAACTTATCGGTGCGGTCGCCCACGCCGTAAAACGTTTGATACAAGCTCTGGCCGGCGGGCAACTCGCTGTACACCTGCTTGAAGGTTGACCAGTTCACGAGCACGTCCCAGCCGAAGCCGTTGGCGTTTTGCACCGGTGTGCCCGTGAGGCTCAGCTCGTAGCCGGTTTTCTTAGTTTTCAGCGCGTTGATGTACTCGATGCTGTAGCCCGTGGCCGACGAAAGCGGGTTGGGCAGAATCTGGGGTCCGTCGATGTACTGGAAAGCGGTGGCGCTCAAGCCCAGCCGGTTTTGCAGAAACTTGATATCTACTCCTTCCTCGTAGTTGACGCGGGTGCTGGTTTTGAGCCCGGGCGCAAACAGATTGTTGGTGCCGTAGCCGGCCGTCTGGTTGTTGTAGGGCTTGCTGGTCGAGTAAAACGACTGCAGCGAGTAGTCGGGGCCGTTGTAGGGCGATAGGTAGGTATTGCCGTAGCCGAGCGGGTTGGTAAAGAGCGAGTTGCCCGTGCTGCCACCGAAGGCGGTAATGGAGTTGAATGGCGCCGGCCCGATGGTGGGCGACGTGGCGTCGGTGCGAATATTGGCGTAGGAGCCGCGCAGCTTCAAAAAGGAAATAGCGCGCGGCAGCGTTACGTAGTCCGACACCACCGTGGCCAGCGACAGGCTAGGGTAGTAATAAGTAGTCGGAGTCTGGAAAGCTGATGACCGGTCGATGCGGCCCGTAGTAGAAATAGTCGCGAAGCGGCCTAGCGAGGCATCAAGCGAATAGTAGGCGCTTAGCACCCGCATCTGCGAATTAAAACTGGTGCTCTGCACCGGGTTCTGCGAGTTGCTGAAGGCGTACACTTCCGGTACGTTCAGGTAGTCAGTCGAAGTCCAGTTCGAGTTATAAGTGAAGTTGCGCGCGTTGCCGCCCACCAGGCCGCTCAGGTTCAAAAATTTCTGCACTCCAAGGTCATAGTTGAAGTTCAGGAAGCCTTCCGCGTTGTTGTCGAACAGGTTGCGGCGGTCTTCGCGGTAGTCGCCCTGGTTGCCTTCGCGGCCGTAGGGGTGAGCCGAGAACGGCATTTTCTCGGTGCGCAGCAGGTTGTAGGTGCTGATTTGGGTGCGCAGCGTGGCGCTCAGGTGCTCGTCAATCTTGAAGTTGCCGGTGAGATAGCCGTAAGTGTCGTTCTTGTAGTGGCCGCGGGTCCATTTCTCCACCATCAGCCAGGGGTTGTGGTAGCGCTGGTACTCAGCAAACACCGACTGCGTGCCCACCTTGCCCGGCTGCCAGATGCCCCGGATGTCGGGCGCGTTCACGTCCCAGTCGGCCCCGGTCCATACCACTGAGCTGTAGATGAGGCTGTTGGGGCCATAATCCACATCCGGAAAGTTGTCCGTAAACTGGCGGTTGAAGTTCAGGTTCGCTTCAATCTTAAAGCGCGGGCTCGGGTTGAACGAGCCGTACATGTTGAAATTGACGATGTTGACGCCGTTGTTCGGGATGTAGCTGTTCTGCTTCTGCTGCGACACCGAGAAGCGGGTGGTGTAGTTGTCGCCGTTGGCACTGAGCGAGACGTTGTTGTTCGTCTGGAAGCCCGTGCGCAGAAAGTGCTGCAGGTTGTTGGCTCCGCGCGCCACCCAGGGCGTACCCTGGCGCACGCCGTTCACGATAGGCGAGTCGTATTGCGGAATGAGCTGGCCGTTGAAATAGGGCCCCCACACGTCGTAGTCGCCGTCTACGCCGCCGGGCGCGCCGCCCTTGCCATCCACAAAGGTGTAGAAAGTATTTTCGCCCGGTCCATACGAATCCTGCACGCGCGGAAACGCCAGGAAGCCTTTCTGAATGACGTTGCTGCTGTTGAGCTCCACCGTGAAGCCCTTCTTGTTCTTATTACCTTTTTTGGTGGTAATCAGAATGGCCCCGTTCGAGGCGCGGTTGCCGTAGAGGGCGGCGGCGGCCGGGCCTTTCAGCACGGTGTAAGTCTCGATGTCGTCGGGACTGATGTTCCAGGTATCGGTGTCGATGGGAAAGCCATCGACCACGTACAGCGACAAGGTATTGCCGCGGATGGCCACGTTGGGCGCCCGCAGCAGCTCGGCCGAGGGGCCGACTGAGAGGCCCGCCACCTTGCCCACGAGGCCGGTGATGGGGTTGGGGTCGCGGGCCCGCACCAGGTCCTCCCCATTCACCTGCTGCACCGCGTAGCCGATTTTGCGCGTCTCCTTACTCACCCCCAGGGCCGTCACGACTACCTCGTCGAGCGATTTGAGGTCGGTGTGCAGGGCCACCGTCAGGGCACGCTGCTCGCCTACTGGCACATCCTGTGTGGTCGAGCCAATCATCCGAAATTCGAGCACCTCGCCGGGCTGGGCTTCAATGGTAAAGCGGCCGTCGCTGCCAGTGGTAGTGCCGCGATTAGTACCTTTTACCAGTACCGTTACGCCGGGTAGGGGCTGTTTGGCGTCGTCCGTTACCACCCCACCCAGCTGCGCGCCTTGGGCCAGGCTCAGCCGGGGGGCTAGCCCCAGCACGGCCAGCACGGCCAGCTGTTTGTAACTGTTTTTCATAATCAGGAAGAAGGTGAAGGAGAGAGAAATGAAAAAGCCGGGGCTAGGCCGCCGATGGTGCCTGCCCCCGCAAGTGCCGCAGGGCCAGGGCTTGCAGGTGGGCCAGGCTGCCCACGAGCTGGTGCGTCTCTTTGGCCTGCTCGTCCCACTGCCGCAGCTGCAGTATTTGCTCTTTATCAGGGTCCTGCTCGAAGGCTGCCGCTTCGGCCGCACTCATCACGCCGCCCTGAAAAGCCAGGGTGGCCTGGCTGGCTGCCGAGAGCTGCTGCCGGTAGCTAGGGTACTTGTAGGTGAGGTAGCGCTTGGCCTGCACGTGGCTTTCGACCAGCCGGACCACGCGGGCCGAAAAGCCGCGGGCTCGTAGGTAGTCGGCTCCCAGCTTTTCGTGGTCGATGGCCCCAAAGCCGTCCATTGACGGCAGTTCGGCATCCACCGCACATAGGTGGCCGAGGTCGTGGAAAAAGGCCGCCAGCACCACCTCGTCGTCGGCGCCCGCCGCTTCGGCCAGCGCAGCGGCCTGCCACATGTGCTCAAGTTGTGATACTGGTTCGCCGATGTAGTCGGCGTGGCCTCTGCTTTGGTAGAGAGCAAAAATTTCCGTGACGGCTTCTTGCTTGTCGTCGTCTGATAATGCCATTTTTAAAGGATTTTAAAAGACAAGGCGTGGCCATCTACTGGCCGTGACGGGACCGGCAGTAAGAGCTGACTATTACCCCAAGGCTTGTTTTGGGCAGCGTTAGGCAGCATTAGAGTACCCCCGGCGCATGGGGAGTAAGGACCAGACTAGTATTGGGGGAGGAGACTGGCGGCTGATAAGCAGCAAATACGCTAAAAAATAGTCCTACTTTCTATTGACAAAGTTCAGGCTCGGTAGCTCCGCGGCAAGCCCTACTGATTCATTAAATTGTTACCTAATCGCTACCGGAATTTTCCTATGAGGAAACACTTGGCCGCCACCTCTACCTCCCGGCTGGCGCCATGGCAGTAGCTGCCAGCCCACGCTCCTGGGTGCGGTAAAAAACCAGCGCTGCCCCGGCCGTGGCCCCGGCTAGCCCGGCCAGTGCCCAAAAGGCGTGGCCCCAGCCCTGGCGCTGAGCCAGCACACCGGTGAGCCACAGCGCCCCCGTGCCTCCCACGTAGCCCACGGCATCGACGAAGCCCGAGGCCGTAGCGGCGCCCTGCTGCCCGCCAAAATCCAGCGACATGGCCCCGGCCAGGAAAGCGTACGGTCCTAGCAGCAGCAACCCGACTAGCGAGATAAGTAATAGCGGCACTAGGCTACCCGTGGCGGGCCGGGTCATGGCCAGCAGCACGGGCACCAGCCCCAGGCAGGCAGCCAGAATGAGTGGCCCGCGCTGCCCCCGCAGCCAGGCATCGGAAAGGTAGCCCGCGCCCAGAATGGATACCATCCCGAATGCCGAGTAGAGGGCGCTGTACTGCGAGGCGGCACTCTCCGACAGGTGGGCGGCTTCAACCAGGTAGGTGGGTACCCAAAAGCTGAACGCCTCGCGCAGCGCCGTGAGTCCAAACGAGAGCACCAGCATCAATAAAAAGGCCGGGCTGCGGAAGTAGGGCCGCAGCAGGCTGCCCAGCGAGGCGGGCGGCCCGGCCCCCGCCTCGGGGCTGGTAAACAGGCTGACCGGGCTAGCCGCCGGCACTGGCAGCCCCACCTCGGCCGGGCTGCCGCGCAGGCTCAGCCAGTTGACCAACGCTACCCCGGCCAGCAGGGCCGCCGCCGTCATAAACAAGCCCCGCCAGCCCACGCCCAGCGCCAGTAAGTGCCCTAGTACCAGCTTGGCCACAATGTCGCCCACTAGGTAGCTCAAACTCAGCAGCCCCATGATGCGGCCATAGGCGCGGTACGAAAACCAGTTGGCCGTTGTCTTCACTAGCCCGGCCCAGCCCATAGATTGGACCAGTCGGTTGGCGGCCCACGCAGCAAAGAACACCCCGGCCCCCTGGCCTAGCCCAAAGACTACGGTAGCGGCTACCGCCCCCACCATACCTACTAGGAAGACCGTCTTTCCGCCCAGAAAGTCACCTAGCACGCCGTTGACTACCTTGCCCGCCGCGTAAAATAGCACGCCCACGGACGCAATCTGCCCTAGCACTTCTTTATTCAGGCCCCGGCTCCCAAACTCGCGGATGAGTAGCGGAGCAGCCACGGCCAGGTTGGAGCGGCACAGGTAATACGCGCTGTAGCCCACGAATAAGCTGGCCGCCGTGCGCAGCTGCCAGCGTTGCAAGAGGGTTCGAGGCTGGGTAGCAGGCATGTTGGAAGCAGTAAGGAGCCATTTCCCCGCCAGTAGTACTTAACCACTGACTACAGCCGGTGCTGACCGACCAGCAAGTGCTCGCTGCACTAGGGCTAATGAGCTACAAAGGTGCTCGCCGCATAAAAAGCCAGTATTGCGGCTGGATTACTTATTTGTTGACAAGGGTGAATAGTTTGTTTAGTTATAGGTAACAAAACCAATTGGTGAACACTAGCCAAGTTTAACGGATACTTTTGATGATTACTAGACCCCGATGGCGAGCGTACCCGTTCGGGTACATATCGGCTATGAGTTAGTACCCCCCGCTCTAAGAGCGTGTTTGGGAATTAGAGGCTGGTAGATCGTCGCAGGGACATGGTTAGGTTGGCGATAAAAAGCCACG
>NZ_JAGETY010000006.1 GCF_017571525.1 Hymenobacter sp. BT559
CATCTCTACCGAACGACCCTAGCGGCGTGATAGAGATGCTTCGACAAGCGGACGCCAGATGAGCATGACGTTCACCGGATTCCTTTAATGATTAAAAGTCACCTTCTGCGCTCCTTCACCCCACTGCTAGCCGTAGTGCTCCTGACGTCCTGCGCGAAAGACGCCTACCTGTTCACGTCGTTTCGCGAGCCGGCCACCGATGGGCTGCACCTGCTCTACAGCTACGATGGCTACAAGTGGCAGGACTTGGGCCGCTCGTTTCTGACGCCGCAGGTCGGCCCAGCCAAGCTGATGCGCGACCCCAGCATTACGCAAGGGCCGGATGGCACCTACCACCTCGTCTGGACCTGCGGCTGGAAGGGCGACAAGGGCTTTGGCTACGCCAGCTCCAAAGATTTGGTGCACTGGTCGGAGCAGCGCTTCATCGACGTGATGAGCCAGGAGCCGACTACCGTGAACGTGTGGGCGCCCGAAATTTTCTACGATAAAGGCACCCAGCAATACCTCATTGTGTGGGCCAGCACCATCCCGTTTCGCTTCCCCAAAGGCCAGGAGGACGAGGATAATAACCACCGCCTCTACTACACCACGACTACCGATTTCCAGACCTTCACGCCCGCCAAGCTTTACCTCGACCCTGGCTTCAGCGCCATCGACTCGGAGGTGCTGCGGCGCGGGAAAGATGATTACGTGCTGGTAGTGAAAGACAACACCCGGCCCGAGCGCGATATTAAAGTAGCTTTTGGGCCAACAGCGCTAGGGCCTTTTTTGAACGTGTCGAAGCCCTTCACCGCCAATTTCACGGAAGGCCCTAGCGTAGCAAAATTGCCGCATAACCAATGGCTGATTTACTACGATGCCTACCGCGAGCACAAGTACGGCGCCGTGAAAACCAGCGACTTCAAAACCTTCACCGACGTGTCGGCCCAAACCAGCGTGCCGGTGGGGCACAAGCACGGCACCATCATCGCAGTGCCCCGCAAGGTGCTGAAGAAACTTCAAGCCGTGGCCGCTAATACGGCGGCCGTTACCACTTCAAGCCGCGCCACTCATGACTAAGCTCCGACATTTTCTTGCCGGCACCGCAGTGCTTGGGCTGCCAGGCCTAGCGCTGGCCCAATCGGCCGAAACAGTCCACTACACCGGCACCACGCTCAGCAACGTGGACTACCACCACGGCCAGCTGCGCCCGGCCATCGGCACGCACTGCCGGCAAGTGCTGCGCGCCAACCGCGAGCACCCCGACGCCGCCAACGGCGAGGGCTGGACCTACAACCACGCCCCCATGCTGGCCTACTGGCAAAACCAGTTTTACCTGCAATACCTCAGTAACCCAGTGGGCGAGCACGTGCCGCCCGGCCGCACCCTGCTGATGACCTCCAAGGATGGCAAGGCGTGGACCAATCCTACGGTGATTTTCCCGCCCTACAAAATCCCCGACGGCACCACCAAGGAAGGCCACCCCGGCAAAGTCGCCAAGGACCTCTATGCCGTGATGCACCAGCGCATCGGCTTCTATACCTCGAAGAAGGGCCGCCTGCTCACGCTCGGCTATTACGGCATCGTCATCGAGCCGCACGACGACCCCAACGATGGCCACGGCATCGGCCGGGTGGTGCGCGAGGTGCTGCCCAATGGCAAGTTTGGGCCGATTTACTTTCTACGGAATAACACGTCGTGGGATAAGTCGAAGTCGTCCTACCCCTTCTATACTAGCAGTAAGGACAAAGGCTTCGTAGCCGCCTGCGAGGAAATCCTGGCCAACCCGCTCATGATGCAGCAGATGGTGGAAGAGCAGGACCGCAAAGACCCCTTGATTCCGATTCAGAAGGATTACAAAGCCTTCAGCTACTACCATTTGCCCGATGGTAAGCGAGTGGTAGGCCTCTGGAAGCACGCCCTCACCACCATCAGCCCCGACGGCGGCAAAACCTGGCCCAACCCAGTCATTCGCGCGCCGCACTTCGTAAACAGCAACGCCAAAATCTGGGGTCAGCGCACCTCTGATGGTCACTACGCCACGGTATATAACCCCTCGGAATTTCGCTGGCCGCTGGGCATTTCGACCAGCGCCGACGGCCTCAACTACACCGATTTGTGGCTGGTGCACGGCGAAATCACGCCCATGCGCTACGGCGGTGCCTACAAGAGCTACGGCCCGCAGTACGTGCGCGGCATCCAGGAAGGCGACGGCATTCCGCCCGATAAAAACCTCTGGGTAACCTACAGCGTGAACAAGGAGGACCTCTGGATTGCCTCAGTGCCCGTGCCCGTGCGTGCCACCGCCACCGAGCCAGCCAACGACGTGTTTGCCCAGCTGCCCGCCGGCCAGGAGCTAGCCAATTGGAACACCTATAGCCTGGTACAGGCGCCCGTCGAAATCGGTAAGCTACCCGATGGTACCAAAGGCCTAGTTTTCCAAGACGCCGACAAGTTTGACTACGCCAAAGCCGAGCGCATCATTCCCGAAGCCAAGAAAGTAGTAGCCGAGTTCTCAGTAATTCCTGCCCAAAACGACAAGGGCGAGCTGCAAATCGAGTTTCAGGACACCAAAGGCTCCCCAGCCGTGCAGCTCACCTTCGACGCCGAGGGCAACTTCCGCAACAAAGCTGGCGCCCGGTTCAAGAACATGACCAAGTACGTGGCCGGCCAGCAGTACGACGTGCGCGTGGCGCTCGACGCTGATACCCGCTCCTATACCGTGGCTATCAATGGCAAGCAAGCCGGCACTTACATCTTCTACGCGCCGGTTGCCTCGTTCGAGCGCATCATGTTCCGCACCGGCGAAGCCCGCCATTTCCCTACCCCCGACACCCCCGCCGACCAAGACTATGACTTGCCGAAAGCGGGGGATTCCGAGCCGCTGGCGGTGTTCTACCTAAAGTCGCTGAAGACTTCCGCGCCTGAAGCTGCAAAAGGGCTAGGCCTTAATTAAACTACTACCCATGAGAACGTCATGCTAAGCTTGCCGAAGCATCTCTACTGCGCCGCTAGGGGTACTAACCAGTAGAGATACTCCGGCAAGCTTAGCATGACGAACGTCTTTCTGACTCGTCTATGCCTTCTCGATTACTCAAGAGCTCCAGCTTCTCCAACGTTGCCGCGCTGCTGCTTTTGCTGCTCGCCTTCACGCAAGCCCACGGCCAGCGCACCGAAACGCAGCTCCTCTCCGGCCCCGACAAAGACCACACCGTGAAGTGGCAGTTTTACTGCACCGCCGGTCGCAATTCGGGCAAGTGGACCACCATCCCGGTGCCCTCGAACTGGGAGCTGCAAGGCTTTGGCAAGTACAACTACGGGCACGATAAAGACACCGCCCGCGGCAAGGAAAAGGGTCTTTACAAGTACCAATTCAAGGTGCCGGCCAGCTGGCAGGGTAAGGTCGTGAACATCGTTTTCGATGGCGCCATGACCGATACCGAAGTCAAAATCAACGGTCAGTCGGCTGGCCCCGTGCACCAGGGCTCGTACTACCGCTTCCGCTACGACATCTCGAAGCTGTTGAAATACGGCAAAACCAACCTGCTCGAAGCCACTGTGGCCAAGCACTCGGCCAACGAGTCGGTGAACGGTGCCGAGCGGCGCGGCGACTTCTGGATTTTCGGCGGCATCTTCCGGCCGGTGTTTTTGGAGACGCTGCCGGCAAGTCATATCAGCCGCGTGGCGCTGGATGCGCGGGCCGACGGCTCTCTAAAGGCTAGCGTCTACACGGGCGGCGCGGCCGATGAGGTGGTGGGTCAACTCTATACCCTAGCTGGGCAAAAAGTAGGTGGCGAGTTCCGAGTCGCCGTGGCGGCGGGCAGCCCCGCGCAGCTCCAAACAACCGTGCCCAACGCCCAGCTCTGGACGCCCGAAACCCCCAACCGCTACCGCCTAGCGCTCACGCTGCGGCAGGGTGGTAGGGACGTGCATACACTCAACCAGCGTTTTGGCTTCCGCACTGTGGAGCTGCGCGAGCGCGAGGGCTACTTCGTCAATGGCGTGAAGGTCAAATTCAAGGGCGTGTGCCGACACTCATTCTGGCCCAGCTCAGGACGCGCTACCAGCAAAGCGCTCAGCATCATGGACGTGAACCTGATGAAGGACATGAACATGAACGCCGTGCGCATGTCGCACTACCCCCCCGACGACCATTTCCTGGCCGCCTGCGACTCCCTAGGTCTGTTTGTGTTTGATGAGGTAGCCGGCTGGCACGCCGCCTACAACACGCCCACCGGCACCAAACTGGTAGAGGAAATGGTGTCCAAGGACGAAGCCCACCCCAGCATCATCGGCTGGATAAACGGTAATGAGGGCGGCCACAACTTCGACCTCGACCCCGTGCTCGACCGCATGGACCTGCAAAAGCGACCCGTGGTGCACGCCTGGCAGGTATTCCGCGGCACCGATACCCAGCACTACATCAACTACGACTACGGCAACGGCACCCATCTGCACGGCCACAACATCGTGTTTCCCACCGAGTTTCTGCACGGCCTCTACGACGGCGGCCACGGCGCGGGCCTCGAAGATTACTGGGAGCAAATGTGGCGCGAGCCGCTCTCGGCCGGCGGCTTCCTCTGGGACTTCTCCGACGCCGCCGTGGTGCGCACCGACAAAGGCGGTATCCTCGACACCGACGGCGACCACGGCCCCGATGGCATTGTGGGCCCGTACCGCGAAAAGGAGGGGAGCTACTTCACCATCAAGGAAGTGTGGAGCCCCGTATTCTTCGAGCGCCGCGAAATCACGCCCGCCTTCGACGGCGCCTTCCGCATCCAAAACCGCTTCATCTACACCAACCTAAGCGCCTGCAAATTCACCTGGAAGCTGGCCCAACTGCCCATGCCCGGCAGCGCCGCCGCGCCCGCCCCGCGCACCGGCACCATCGACGCGCCCAGCATTGCGCCCACCGAGTACGGCCCGCTCAAGCTGGCGCTGCCCGCCGACTGGCAGCAGGCCGACGTGCTCTACGTGACTGCCACCGACCCTAGTGGCCGCGAAATCTACACCTGGAGCTGGCCTATTGCCCGCCCCGCGCAGGTGGCCCAGCGGCTGGTGCCTGCGACCGGCTCCGGCTCGGCCACCATCACCGAAACCGACTCGCTCTACACCGCCAGCGCCCACGGCGTCACGCTCACCTTCAGCCGCAAAACCGGCCTGCTGCGCCAGGTGCGCAACGCCAAGGGCCTC
The DNA here is from genome assembly GCF_017571525.1 of Hymenobacter sp. BT559. Lineage (GTDB taxonomy): Bacteria > Bacteroidota > Bacteroidia > Cytophagales > Hymenobacteraceae > Hymenobacter > Hymenobacter ginsengisoli. The sequence continues at coordinate 5,173 of NZ_JAGETY010000006.1, forward strand.
ATTCCGCTCACCAACGGCCCCGTGCTGGCCGAAGGCGAAACCGCCTTCGAAGGCCTCAAGCAGCACCAGGACGGTGCCAACGTGGTCATCGACGCCACCTTCGGCAAGGCCAGCCGCTACCAGTCGCTGCAATGGACGGTGTACCCCTCCGGCTGGGTCCGCATGACGGCCAAGTACTTTCCCAAAGACTACGATTTTGCCCTGGCCGGCCTCAGCTTCAATTACCCCGAAAAGGAAGTGCGCGGCATCCAGTGGCGCGGCGATGGCCCCTACCGCGTCTGGAAAGACCGCCTGAAAGGCACCAACCTAGGCGTGTGGACCAAGGCCTACAACAACACCAGCACTGGCGAGCCCGACGGCACCAAGAGCCCGCTCTACCCCGAGTTCAAGGGCTACTACTCCAACTTCTACTGGCTCACGCTCCAAACCACCGGCCAGCCCCTCACCATCATCTGCGACCAGGAAGACGTGTACCTGCGCCTCTTCACGCCCCGCTTCGCCGCCAAGCCCTACAACACGGCCCCGGCCTTCCCCAGCGGCAACCTCTCGTTTATGCACGGCATCACGCCCATCGGCACCAAGTCGCAAAAAGCCGAAAACATGGGCCCCATGGGCAAAACCAACATGTACTACGACTACAGCAAAGACCCGTCCTACGCCAAGGAAATCACGCTGTACTTCGATTTCTCGGGAGATGGGGCGCCTGCGCCAAAGACTGTGGGGAAGAAGTAGGAAGGACCAGAAAACCTTTCTAGGCGGTCATGCTTCGGCTGCGCTCAGCATGACCGCCTTTTTCGTAGCTTCGTTAATCGGACACAAGGAAATTTCCCTCGCCCTAAGTTTGCCTGATATGCAACCTATAACCCCACATACCAGCGTTGCCGACTACTACTACGGGGTACTAAGCAACCTAAGCGCTGATAGCAAGCTAGACCTCATTTCGCGGCTTTCGCAATCGCTTAAGCAGCATCAGGAACCAGTATATCCAAGTTTGGAATCCCTTTTCGGAGCCTATAAAGGCGAGGAAACAGCAGAGGAATTAATAGCCGCTATTCGGAATTCCAGAGTTTCCACCCGAGACATTGAGCCGCTTTGAAAACGTACTTGCTTGATACGAACATCTGCATCTACTTCATCAAGGGCTTGTATGAGCTCAACCGCAAGATTGAAGCAGTTGGGCCAACAAACTGCTTCATCTCTGAAATGACGGTGGCAGAACTCAAATACGGCGTTGAGAACAGCAAAACACCGGAATCAATGCGGCCAATTGTGGAGGCATTCATTCCCAAATTTGCCGTTATTCCCGTTTACGATGCGCTCGATGTGTATGCGGCCGAAAAGGCTCGGTTACGCCGGCAAGGGCTGATGCTCGATGATTTTGATATCCTGATTGGCGCGACGGCCATTGTTAACAACATGACGTTGGTGTCCAATAATCAAAAGCATATGAGCCGGCTAGCCAGTATAAATCTGCAGGACTGGACGATGGCAGAGCCTGTATAAGATGATGCAGCCCACCCCGCTACCCACCAAACCCCATTACCCCATCCTCGACGGCCTGCGGGGCGTGGCGGCCCTTATAGTAGTGGCCTTTCACTTGTGCGAGGCCCACGCTACCAGCCACCTCGACCAGGTGATAAACCACGGCTACCTGGCGGTGGATTTCTTCTTTTTGCTGTCGGGCTTCGTGATTGGCTACGCCTACGACGACCGGTGGGGGCGCCTCACGGTGGGCGGTTTCTTCAAGCGGCGGCTGGTGCGGCTGCAACCCATGGTGGTGCTGGGCATGGTGATAGGGGCGGGAATGTACTACTTCCAGGCGTCGGCGCTGTTCCCCATCATCGGCCAGACGCCGGTGTGGAAGGTGCTGCTCGTGATGCTCATCGGCTGCTTTATGGTGCCGGTGCCGGTGTCGCTCGACGTGCGGGGCTGGCACGAAACCTTTCCGCTCAACGGGCCGGGCTGGTCGCTGTTTTTCGAGTACGTGGCCAACGTGCTGTACGCGACGATGGTGCGCCGCTTCTCCAACCTGGCGCTGGGCATCTTGGTGGTGCTGGCGGCGGGGGCGCTGCTGCACCTGGGCCTCACCAGTCCCCAGGGCGATGTCATTGGGGGCTGGTCGCTGGAGCCCGAGCAGCTGCACATCGGCTTCGCCCGCATGACGTACCCGTTTTTTGCGGGGCTGCTGCTGTTTCGGCTGGCGCGGCTGCGGCCGGTGCAAAATGCCTTCTGGTGGTGCAGCCTGGCGGTGGTAGTGGTGCTGGCCATGCCCCGCATCGGCAGCCCCGCGCAGCTGTGGCAAAATGGGCTCTACGATGCGCTCTGCATCATTTTCGTCTTCCCCGCTATCATCTTCTTCGGGGCCAGCGGAGCGGTGCGCTCGGGTGCGGCCCAGCGGCTGTGCCGCTTCCTAGGTGATATTTCGTATCCGATTTACATCACGCACTACCCGCTCATTTACACCTACACGGCCTGGGTGGCGACCCATAAAGTGTCCTTGCGCGAGGGCTTGCCCGTGGCAGCGCTGGTCTATCTGGCGGCGGTGATTCTTGCTTATGTTTGCTTGAAGTTCTACGATGAGCCGGTGCGGGAGTGGTTGAGGAAGAAGGTGTTGATTAAAAATTGGTGATAATGATTCAATAGATTCATGAGTTTTCTAGTGTAAAACATGAATGCAGTAATTAGCAAGAATCACTAAGATTATATTTGTCTCCCTAAATGTCTTAGTTCTAAAAATGCGTCGAAGATACAGGTCTTATTCTTCTAAAATCTATTTCTACAAAAAAGAAATAGATTTTACTGATGGATACTTAGACTACAATCAGTTCTTACTGCAAGAGTTCTTTGTGGCTGATTGCGAGACAAAAGAAAATATATTGGATTCTTACAGAAGTATTTATGGAAACCGTTCACTGGGGTACCTGAAAAGCAAGTATTTGGAATGGGCAAACGGAAACTATCATTTAACTGATTTGATAAGAGGGAGAATTCTGGCAATGATGCCAAAGTTATTAAATGACCAAGCTAAGCATAAATTGGGTATTCATGATTTCGTGTATTCAATTAAGGAATCTATAAAGTCATTTCAAGTATCTCAAAAAACAATTTATAAAAACTATAATAGCTCAACAAATTTGCAGGATATTTCTCGTGTTTTCCAACAGGAGTACGATAGAATACAAGAGTTAAAAATAAATAGATTTAGATTTAATGTGCTCACTGAAGAAGAGAAAATAGAGGTAATCGAGGTGTGTAAATACATTCTTGAGATAAAACTTGAAAAAGCGTTTGCTCAGATAAAAAGGGATATAGAAGTGTTCCTGCCATATATGAGCAAATTTAAAATAGGGGTTTTTTCGGCTAAGTATTACATCGCTTTTTGTAATATAGTTATTGATTTTGCTAAAGTTGATTCTTATGAAATAGATAATTTCAAATTAAATATACATGATATTGAAGTTGATGGTAGATTTAAAATGTATGCTGACAAATATTTGGCCTATGAGCTAGTAGGAATTCAGAAGGAAGTAAAGCAAGCTATAGGGGATTCCTTTCTAAATTCGAATGATGTACAGGTGCTTATTAAAAATTATGAAGAGCTCTTAGGCAGTGATTACGAGATAGAAATGGCCTCTGTGTTTCAAGGCGAAGGCGGAAAGCTTCAAATTAAAGTGCAGTTGAAGCCCTTGGCAATGATAAAAACATCAATATTGTTTTTGTTTTTAAGGGTTTTTCTTTACATTGCTTGTGTGATAGGGGCTATTTTTTTTGTTATTAAATATAATTTATTGGCTCTGTTGTTCTATTTTGGAATTTTCTTAGGAGTGATGATATATAATCTTATAAGGTCAGAGATTAAGCAATTTAAATCACTTAAAAAAGAGCTTAAAATACATGGAAGGTAGTCAACTTTCAAGACTTGATAATGTCAAGATGATTGATATTATAACTAAGATTCCGAATCTGACGGAGCAGGATAGGCATGACCTTTCTTTGCGTGTTGCTTCCGATGATGTTGAGGTTAGGAAAAGTGTTTTGGAGAAAATCACTCAGAGTCATATTGCTCAACATGATTTAATTTTCATACTTGGAGAATTAGCAGCTCTTACTAAAAAGGGTATGTATGTGAAATCCAAGCAGACAATTAAAACAGGGTCTGGAACTTTTGAAATAGAAATGAAGGGTGGAGATTTAAAGCTCATAATACCTGTTTTGATAATTTCAGGTATTGTGTTAATAGGTGCGCTTGTGGTTTTGTTCTGGAAGTAGAAGTTCATTTTATTCTGTATTGAAAATCTAATCACCCATTCCACCATCCTCCCCACACCATGCACAAATCGACCAGATTCGTGCTAACATCCTAGAATAACGGGAAGCAAAAAAGTCCGAACTATGTGGGTGCCGAACTGCGACCCGCGCACCCCCAGCCGGCCCGGTGGCCGAGACGCTTGCTCTACCTTAGGGCGGGCGTAGGGGGAAGACTCCGACTATGACTGCCCGACTTCTGTTTCTGCTACTTACTTGTTTGTCGCTCACGGCCTTGCGGGCCGCGCCGCCTGCTGCTGTGCAGCTTCAGCGGCTGCGCTGCGAACTGCTAACCAACCCCGAAGGCATCGACGCCACCGCCCCGCGCCTGAGCTGGGAGCTGAGCGGGCCGGCGCGCGGCCTCACCCAAACGGCCTACCAGGTGCTGGTGGCCTCCACGCCCGAGAAGCTGGCCGCCGACGAGGGCGACTTGTGGAACTCGGGCAAGGTGGCCGCGGCGCAGTCGGTGCACGTGGGCTACGGGGGCGCGCCGCTGCGCAGCCAAGCGCGCTGCTACTGGAAGGTGCGCACCTGGACCAGCCAGGGCGAAACCGCCTGGAGCGCGCCGGCGCAGTGGAGCATGGGCCTGCTGAACTACCTCGACTGGAAAGGCCGCTGGATTGGGCTGGACCGCGCCTTTCCGTGGGACGATGAGACGACCCACGCCCGGCTGTCGGCCCGCTATTTCCGCAAGGAGTTCAAGGCCGCGAAGGCCGTGACGCGGGCCACGGCGTCCATCATCGGGCTGGGGCTGTACGAGCTGTATGTGAACGGCCAGCGCGTGGGCGACCAGGTGCTGGCGCCCGGCCCCACCGACTACACCCAGGGCGTGAAGTACAACACCTTCGACGTGACGCGCCTGCTGCGGCCGGGCGCCAACGCCCTAGGTACCGTGCTCGGCAACGGCCGCTTCTACGCCATGCGGCAGCACTACAAGCCGTATAAAATCAAGACCTTCGGCTATCCCAAGCTGCTGATGCAGCTAGATTTGACCTACGCCGACGGCAGCCACGAGGTCGTGAAAACCGACGAAACCTGGCAGGCCACGGCCGACGGCCCCATCCGGGCCAACAACGAGTACGACGGCGAAGAATACGACGCCACCAAGGAAATGCCCGGCTGGAGCACCGCTGGCTTCGACGCCCAAAAGTGGGGCAAGGCCGAGCTGGTGCAGGAGCCCGGCGGCGCCTTCGAGGCCCAGATGAACGAGAACATGAAGGTGATGGAAACCCTGAAGCCGGTGGCCCTCAAGCCGCTAGTGGGCGGCAAGTTCGTCCTCGACATGGGCCAGAACATGGCGGGCTGGCTGCGGCTGCGCGCCACGGGACCTAGGGGCCAGAAAATCACGCTACGCTTTGCCGAGACGCTGCAAAAAACCGGCGAGCTGTACGTGGCCAACCTGCGCGATGCCCGCGTGACCGACGTGTACACGCTGCGCGGCGGCACCCGCGAAACCTGGGAGCCCACGTTTGTGTACCACGGCTTCCGCTACGTCGAAATCAGCGGCTACCCCGGCACGCCCACGCTGGCCGATTTCGACGGCCGCGTGGTGTACGACGACCTAGCCACGACGGGCGAGTTTACGACCTCCAACGCCACCATCAACCAGGTGTATAAGAACGCCTACTGGGGCATTCGGAGCAACTACAAGGGCATGCCCATCGACTGCCCGCAGCGCAACGAGCGGCAGCCCTGGCTCGGCGACCGTACCACCGGGGCCTACGGCGAGAGCTTCGTGTTTGACAACTCGCGGCTGTACGCGAAGTGGCTCGACGACATTGCCCAGGCCCAAAAAGCCGACGGCAGCATCCCCGACGTGGCCCCCGCCTTCTGGCGCTACTACGGCGACAACGTGACCTGGCCCGGCACCTACCTCACCATCGCCGACATGCTCTATGCGCAGTACGGCGACGCCCAGCCCATTGCCAAGCACTACGACTCGATGCGCCGCTGGCTCGCCTACATGCGCGCCAACTACATGACCGCCGGCTACCTTGTGACCAAGGATAAGTACGGCGACTGGTGCGTGCCGCCCGAATCGGAGAAGCTGATTCACTCGCAGGACCCCGCCCGCAACACCAGCGGCGAGGTCATCGCCACCAGCACCTACTACCATATGCTGACGCTGATGCAGCGCTTCGCCACCGTGCTCGGCAAGCCCACCGATGCGCAAGAATACGCCGCCCTAGGTGCCAAAATCAAGGACGCGTTCAACCAGAAGTTCCTGAACGCCCAAAACCAACAGTACGCCAACAACACCGTGACGGCCAATCTGCTACCCTTGGCCTACGGCATGACCCCCGACGCCGAGCGCGGCAAGGTGTTCCAGAACATCGCCGATAAAATTTTGGTCGAAAACAAGGGACACATCAGCACCGGCGTCATTGGTACGCAGTGGCTCATGCGCGGCCTCACCGCCGAGGGCCGGCCCGACATTGCCTACAAACTGGCCACCAACCGCGACTACCCGAGCTGGGGCTACATGGCCGCCAACGGCGCCACCACCATCTGGGAGCTCTGGAACGGCAACACCGCCGACCCCGCCATGAACTCCCAAAACCACGTGATGCTGCTCGGCGATTTAATCATCTGGGACTACGAAAACCTGGCAGGCATCAAGTCGGCCGCGCCGGGTTTTCAAGAGATAGAAATGAAGCCCGCCCTGATTGACGGGCTGACCTCGGTGCAGGCGTCTTATAACTCGGTGCGCGGCCTGGTGCGCAGTAGCTGGACGCGCGATGCGAAGCGCTTCACCTGGAACATCATGGTGCCGGGCAATGCCAAGGCGCTGGTGTACGTGCCGGCCAAGGATGCGAAGGACGTGACAGAAAGCGGCAAAAAGGCTTCTGGCGCGGCTGGGGTGAAGTTTTTGCGGATGGAAGGGGCGCGGGCAGTGTTTGAGGTTGGCTCGGGGGAGTATGCGTTTGTGGCGAAGATGTAAAATAGAAAAGAACGTCATGCAGAGCGCAGCGAAGCATCTCGCGTGCAATGCTAACTAATGACGTTGCGACGATTGAATTACTACCCCACGCGAGATGCTTCGCTACGCTCTGCATGACTGTTAAGAATTTTTGTTGATGAATAAAATCCTCTTTGTAAAAAAACTAAAATCCAGCAGCCTGGCCCTAGCGATAGGTGCCACGCTACTAGCGTGCCCACCCGCCGCCCAGGCCCAAACCCCAGCGCCCACCATTGCGCAAATCCCCGCCACCGCCAAGTGGTCGGAGCGCATGGCGCTGTCGGTGCTCAAGCGGAGCCCGTGGCTGCAAGACCCGGCCCTAGGTGACTCCTGGGGCTACACCCAGGGGCTGCTGATGCACGCGCTAGAAGCGCTGGAGCACCAGAACCACGACCCGCGCCTGCGCACCGCCTTGCAGCAGTACGGCGACAAAATGGTGGATGCCCAGGGTGAGATTCACAACAAAGACTACAAGGCGCTGGATAACAGCCTCGACAACATCAACTCGGGCAAGCTCCTGTTTCAGCTCTACACCGATACCAAGCAGGAGAAGTATAAAATTGCCCTGCAAAAGCTGCACGCGGAGCTGCAGCAACAGCCCAAAACCAGCGACGGCGGCTACTGGCACAAGAAGAAATACCCCAGCCAGATGTGGCTCGACGGGGCCTACATGGCTAGCCCATTCGTTGCCCAGTACGCGGCGTATTTCAAGGAGCCCGCGGGGTTTGATGAGGCCGCCAAGCAGCTGCTCTTGCTCGAAAAGCACCTGCGCGACCCCAAAACCGGCCTGCTCTACCACGGTTGGGACGAGAAGCACGTGCAAGCTTGGGCCAACCCCCAAACCGGCCAGTCGCCCAATTTCTGGGGCCGCGCCATCGGTTGGTACGGCATGGCGCTGGTCGATGTGCTCGACTACCTCCCCGCCAAGCACCCCGACCGCCCTAAGCTGGTGCAGGTGCTCGACCAGTTGGCCGTGGCCATCCAGAAATACCAGGACCCCACCAGCGGCCTCTGGTACCAGGTGGTGGACAAGGGCGGCCAGCCCGGCAACTACCTGGAGGCGTCGGCCTCGGGCATGTTTGTGTACACGCTGGCTAAGGGCGTGAACAAGGGCTACCTCAACAAGAAGTACCGCCCGGTGGCCCAAAAAGGCTTCGACGGCATCACGTCCAAGCTCATTGAAGTGAAGCCCGACGGCGAGCTAAACCTGCTGCAAGTGTGCGAAGTAGCCGGCCTCGGGCCCGGCACCGAGCGCAACGGCTCCTACGAATACTACGTGGGCGAGCGCATCAAAATCAACGATTTGAAGGGGGTAGGGCCGTTCATTATGGCCAGCCTCGAACTCAATAAATAGCGGCTCCGGCCATCCAACGTACCGCCATGAGAAACCCCATTTTGCTACTGGCCCTCGGGCTGCTTGCGCACGGCGCATCGGCCCAAACGCAGCCGTGGAAACAGGGCATCGTCACCGACGAATTCATCTTCGAAAAAGCGCCCTTCCCCGAGAGCCACGCCGCCACCATCGCCGAGACACCAAAGGGCCTCGTGGCCGCCTGGTTTGGCGGCACCAAGGAGCGCAACCCCGACGTGGGCATCTGGGTGAGCCGCCAGGAAAACGGCCACTGGACCGCCCCCGTGGAGGTGGCCAACGGCATCCAAAATGAAACCCTGCGCTACCCCACCTGGAACCCGGTGCTCTACCAGGCCCCCGGCGGCGAGCTGCTGCTGTTCTACAAAATCGGCCCGAAACCCTCGGAGTGGAAGGGCTGGCTGCGCACCTCCAAGGATAACGGCCTGACGTGGTCGGCGGCCCAGGCGCTGCCGGAAGGCTACATCGGCCCGGTTAAAAACAAGCCCGTGCTGCTCAAAAATGGCACTTTGCTATCGCCCACCAGTACCGAGGGCAGCGGCGGCTGGCTGGTGCATTTCGAGGCTTCGCCGGATTTTGGCAAGACCTGGACCAAAACCTCGCCCGTGCCCAACGGCGCAACCCAGGGCGCAATTCAGCCCAGTATCCTGACCTATAAGGACGGCCGCTTGCAAGCCCTCTGCCGCAGCCGCGACCGCGCCATCCTCGAAACGTGGTCGACAGACCAAGGCAAAACCTGGTCGCCCCTCGCTAAAACCACCCTGCCCAACAATAACTCCGGCACCGACGCCGTGACCCTGCAAGACGGCCGCCAGCTGCTGGTGTACAACCACGTGTTACCCCCCGGCACCCTCGCCAAAGGGCCCCGCACGCCGCTGAACGTGGCCGTGTCAAAGGACGGCAAAGAGTGGTACGCGGTGGCTATTTTGGAGGATTCGCCCATCAGTCAGTACTCGTACCCCTCGGTGATTCAGACCAAAGACGGGCTGGTGCATTTCGTGTACACCTGGCGCCGCCAGCGCATTAAACACGCCGTGCTCGACCCCAAAAAGATGAAGCTGGTGAAGATTGAAAACGGCGTGTGGCCAGCCATGAAAGGCTACACAGCGCCGGTGGGTGAGGCGGAGATTACGAAGGATTAACTGCATGATAAGCCAGAACGCCAACTAAAAACGCCCGTCATGCTGAGCGCAGCCGAAGCATCTCTACCTCCATACTAACTTCTGACGCTAGCAACGAAGCGGTAGAGATGCTTCGACTTCGCTCAGCATGACCGTTTTTCTGCCCAAGCTCATATTCCCACCCATGTCCAGATTCTTCTGCCTGCTTCTAGGTTTACTTTTCCTCACCACCGCCGCCCAGGCGCAAAACTCCGACGACCAGTACCGCGAGCCGTTGCAGCAGGTGCTGGAGGAAATCCAGCAGCGCTACGGGGTGAAAATCCGGCCCGACGCGACCATGGTGAAGGACAAGTACGTGACCTACGCCGAGTGGCGCTTCCGCCCCGACGTAGACGAAACCTTGCGTAGCGTGCTGGCCCCCTTCGACTACCAAGCGGCGAAAACCGGCGACAAAACCTATAAGCTCAAAACCTTCCAATACCACCTCAAAACGCCGGACGAAGGCGCAGCCCAACTGGCACAACTAGCCAGCCAGTACCACGACGCGGCTACCTGGGAGAAGCGCAAGGCCGAGCTGCGTAGCTGCATGTGGTCGGCGCTACGGCTGTCGCCCATGCCGGCCAAGCCGACCAGCAAACCCATCATTACCAATAAGCGGCAGTTTGATGGTTACACCGTGGAGAACGTGGCCATCGAAACGTTACCGGGCTACTACATGACCGGCTCGCTTTACAAACCCACTAAGGCCAAGGGCAAAATCCCGGTTATCATCAGCCCCGACGGGCACTTTGGCGACGGGCGCTACCGGGCCGATGCGCAATTGCGCTGCGCCACGCTGGCCCGCATGGGCGCGATGGTATACAGCTACGACCTCTTTGCCTGGGGCGAGTCGCTGCTGCAATTCAAGGGCGAAGACCACCGCCGCAGCCTCGCCATGACGGTGCAGGCCCTGAACGGCGAGCGTACACTGGACTACCTGCTGTCGCTGAAAGACGCCGATAAAACCCGCGTTGCTATTACCGGCGGCTCGGGCGGCGGTAGCCAAACCATGCTGCTCACCGCCCTCGACGACCGCATCAAAGTGAGCGTGCCGGTGGTGATGCTCTCGACTTACCACAGCGGCGGCTGCCCCTGCGAAAGCGGCCAGCCCGTGCACCTCTGCGGCAACGGCACCAACAACGCCGAAATCGCCGCCATGGCTGCCCCCCGCCCCCAACTCGCCATCACCGACGGCGGCGACTGGACCGCCCAGACGCCCGAAGTCGCCTACCCCTACCTCCAAAAAATATACGGCTACTACGGCAAAACCGACCTTGTGCAAAACGTGCACCTGCCCAAGGAAGTCCACGACTACGGCCCTTCAAAACGGCAGGCGATGTACGAGTTCATGGCCAAATACCTAGGGCTAAACTTGGCTGCTGCTGAAGACAAAGCCGGCAAGCTGGACGAGTCGCACGTGACGGTAGAAAAGCAGGAGGCGCAACTCGTTTTCGGGCCGAAAGGGGAGGGACTGCCGGCCAATGCGCTGCACAGCTTCGAGGACTTGCAGGCGGAGTTTAATAAGCTAACGGCTGCCCGGTAAATGATGTAGCGTGGACTTTGTAGTCCGTGTACGAGCGCAGCGAGTATCGACGCTTGCGCGGTCAGTTTTGAAGGACTTAAAGTGCAGCCGACGATACTCGCTGCGCTCGTGCGCGGACTACAAAGTCCACGCTACTTCCCACTCGTATGGCCTATCGCCTTTTATCACTCCTCAGCCTGCTCGCCGCTGCGCCAGCCTACGCCGCCGACATCTGGGTGGCGCCCGCCGGCTCGGACCACAACCCCGGTACCCAAGCGCAACCGTTAGCAACTCCCAATGCCGCTCTGCGCCAAGCCCGTGATTTACGTCGCCTGCACGATGCCTCGGTGGCCGGTGGTGTGCATATCTGGCTGAAGGGCGGCGAGTACCAACTGGCGGAGACGTGGTTTTTCCGGCCCGAAGACGCGGGTACAGCCGACAGCCCTACGGTAGTAGCCGCCGCGCCTGGCGAGCGGCCGGTGCTGAGCGGCGGCGTGTCGGTAACGGGCTGGCACAAAGCGGTTGGTAAAATTGCGGGCTTGCCGGCTGCGGCGCAGGGCCAGGTATGGGTAGCCGCTGCGCCGCTACTAGGCGGGCGCGCCCTCAATTTTCGCCAGCTGTGGGTAAACGGGCGCAAAGCCACCCGCGCCCGCACGCCCAACAACGATAACCTGCCCCGCCTGCTCACCTGGGACACCGACAAGCGCGAAACCACCGTGCCGGCTGCCGCGCTTAGCGGCGTGCGGCAGCCTAGCCAGCTGGAAATGGTGCTGCACCAGATGTGGGCTGTAAACGTGCTGCGTGTGAAAACCCTGGCCGTGCAGGGCGACAAAGCCCGCGTGACGTTTCAGGAGCCCGAAAGCCGCATACAGTTTGAGCACCCGTGGCCGCGGCCCATCATCAACGGCAAAAACGGCAGCTCGGCTTTCTACCTCACCAATGCGGTCGAGCTGCTCGACCAGCCTGGCGAGTGGTTTTACGACGCTCCCCACGGGCGAGTGCTGTACTGGCCCCGCTCCGGCGAAAACCTGGCTACGGCTCAGGTAGTAGTGCCGGCCCTGGAAACGGTAGTGCGGGTAGACGGCACCCTTGACCAGCCGGTTAGCTACCTTCAGTTTAAGGGATTGACCTTCGCCTACACCACGTGGCTGCGGCCCTCGGAGCAGGGCCACGTGCCCCTGCAGGCGGGCATGTATCTGCTGGATGGTTATTCGCTGGTAAAGCCTGGCACTCCTGGCAAAGCCGGCCTCGAAAACCAGGCCTGGGTTGGCCGGCCGCCGGCTGGGGTGGAGGTGCAGGGCGCGCACCACACGCGCTTCGAGCGGTGCCAGTTTCTGCACATGGGCGCCACGGGGCTGGACTACCAGAGCGGGACCCACGACGACGTTATTAGTGGCTGCACTTTCCGCGACGTGGCCGTGAACGGTTTGCAAATGGGCAAGTTTTCCGACGAAAGCGTGGAAGCACACCTGCCCTACAACCCAAAAGACGAGCGGGAAATCTGCACCAATGAGTCGATAGAAAATAACCTTGTTACTGATTGCGGCAACGAGGACTGGGGCGCGGTGGGAATCGGCGCTGGCTTTGTACGCGGCGTGACCATTCAGCACAACGAGGTGGCGCAAGTGCCCTACACTGGCATTAGCCTAGGCTGGAGCTGGACCAAAACGGCTAATGCCATGCGCGATAATCGCGTGCAGGCCAACTACATTCATCACTACGCTCAGCATACCTACGATGTGGCGGGCGTGTATACGCTCTCCGCCCAGCCGGGCACGGTCATCAGCGAAAACCGCGTCGACGAAATTGGGCGGGCGCCCTACGTGCACGACCCCGACCATTGGTTTTACCTCTACCTCGACGAAGGCTCGTCCAACATCACGGTACAGGACAACTGGTGCCCCGCCGAGAAATTCCTGGCCAATGCCAACGGACCTGGAAATGTGTGGAAAAACAACGGGCCGATGGTAAGCGAGACCATTAAGCAGGCCGCGGGGCTGGAAGCGGGGTATCAGGATTTACGGAAAGCAATACCAAAAACCAACTAAGAACGTCACTGCCACAAGGCAATCCATCACCCTACCTGATGCTAACACCTTACCTGAAACAGGCTGTGGCTGTGCTGCTCTTGCTGCTCAGCGCTGCGACAGCCCACGCCCAAACCGCCCCAAAGGCCACTTGGATTTGGTACCCCGGCGACTATGAAATCTGGCTGGGCAACCAGATGCAGAACCGGCGCACCGAGCGCGGCACGTTCTTTCCGGTGTTCTGGCGGATGGATAGCCACTACGTGCTCATCGATTTTCACAAGGACTTCGACCTCGCGCAGCCCGAAGAAGTGGAGCTGCGCGCCGAAGGCCAGTACAATGTGAAGCTCGACGGCAAGCCGCTGACTGGTGCGCCCACGCGCCTGACAGTGCCCGCCGGTAAGCACCGGATTAACCTCAAAGTGTACAACCAAGCCACGCCGCCCGCGGTGTTTGTGTGGGGTAAAACCATTGCCTCCGACGGCTCTTGGCTGGTGACCTATGAGGACAAAGAGTGGATTGATGCTTCGGGCAAAACCTCTGACCAATCGGGCACTACGTGGCTCCAGGCAGGCGCCTGGAATTTTGATTCGCCCGAGGCGCGGCCCTCGGCCTATAAGCTGCCGACGGAGGAGCGCCGGGCCGCCCGCGTCGAGCGCACGGCGCAAGGCATGGTGGTGGATTTTGGCCGCGAGACCTTTGGGTACATCAAGCTGCATGGGCTGCAAGGCAAGGGCCAGGTGGCAGTGTACTTCGGCGAATCGAAGGAAGAGGCCCTAGCCACTGAAACCTGCGAAACGCTGGAATACCTGCCCGTAGACCAGCCGCAAAAAGGCGACCGCACCACCAGTCTCTCGAAGGCCTTTCGCTACGTGAATATCCGGCCGGAGGCGGGCGTGCGCCTCGATTCGGTGTCGCTGCTCTACGAGTTTGCGCCAGTAGCCGAGCGGGGCAAATTTCGCTGTTCGGATGCCCAGCTCAATAAAATCTGGGACGTGGCGGCCTACACCATGCACCTCAATACGCGGGAGTTTTTCATCGACGGCATCAAGCGCGACCGGTGGATTTGGTCGGGCGACGCCTATCAGAGCTACCTGATGAACTACTACTTGTATTTCGACACGCCGACTGTGAACCGCACGCAGTTTGCGCTGCGTGGTAAAGACTCGGTTACCAGCCACATCAACACGATTATGGACTACAGTTTTTACTGGTTCATCAGCGTGTATGATGCCTACCAGTACACCGGCGACAAAACCCAGGTGCAGCAGCTCTACCCCCGCATGCAGAGCTTGATGCAGTACGTGCTAGGCCGCCGCAACCCCGATGGCCTGCTCGAAGGCCAGGCCGGCGATTGGGTATTTATCGACTGGGCCGACGGGCTGAGCAAGAAGGGAGAAGTCAGCTTCGAGCAAATTCTCTTTTGCCGTAGCCTCGAAAGCATGGCGTTGTGCGCCAACCTGGTAGGTGACCAGCCTGACGCGGCTACCTACCAGAAGCTAGCCGCCGATGTGCGCGCCAAAATCTTCGCCACCTACTGGAATGCCAGCAAAGGCGCGCTGGTGCACAGCCAGGTAAACGGCCAGCCCACGAGCAACGTGACGCGCTATGCCAACATGTTCGCTATCTTCTTCAACTACCTGAGCCCCGAGCAGCAGCAGCAAGTGAAGCAGTCGGTGCTGCTGAACCCGCAGGTGCCCAAAATTACGACGCCCTACATGCGCTTCTACGAGCTGGAAGCGCTCTGCGCGCTGGGCGAGCAGCCCTATGTGCTGAAGGAAATGAAGTCGTATTGGGGCGGGATGCTCGACCTGGGCGCCACCTCGTTTTGGGAAGAATACGACCCCGCCAAGAAGGGCGCCGAGCACTACGCCATGTACGGCCGGCCCTTCGGCAAAAGCCTGTGCCACGCCTGGGGTGCCAGCCCGATTTACCTGCTTGGCAAGTATTACCTCGGCGTGAAACCCCTCACGGCCGGGTATGCCACCTACGAAGTAGCGCCTACGCTAGGGGGGCTGCAATGGATGGAAGGCACCGTGCCCACGCCGCAGGGCGACATTGCGGTATCGTGCAGCGCCAGGCAAATCAAGGTGCGCGGCGCGAGCGGCAGCGGCACGCTACGCTTCCGCAGCAAGACCAAGCCGCGCTGCAAGGGCGCAAGCATTCTGGCTAAAGGCAACGGCCAGTATGAGATGCCGCTAGCCCCTAGCCGCGAGTACCAGGTGACTTACCAAGCCCTGTAATGGAACAGCCGCTGCGAAACGCTCCGCAACCTCCCGCCAGCTTCAGCGGGAGCCTACGTCTGCACCGCCGGGTGCTGCTGCTAGCGCTAGGGCTGCTAGCCCGCCTCAGCGTTGCGCAGCCGGCCGGCCCTATGTCGGTGGTGGAAATTACTGGCAAAACGCCGCTGGCTGCTGACAAGCTGCTGGCACTGTGTCAGAAATATCAGGTGCCCGCCACCTGTGTTTACCACTGGCAAAACCATCTGGTCGCCTACGGGCAGGCCCCGAAAATCAAGACCGTGCAGCAGCGCCTGGGTGCGCTGTATCCCGGCAGCTCGGTGCAGTTGTACGCCGCGCCTTTCTACCAATTCGACCGGCAGCGTTGCACTGATAAAGCCGTAGCCAAGCACTGGGACAACGTGCTGCTGACCGCCAACCTAGTGCCCGACGAACGCAAGCAACGCGCGTACCTCCGCTACCACGCCACGCAATTTGAAAAGTGGCCCGAAGTGGCTACGGGCTTCTGCAATGCCAGCTTTCAGCAGCTGCTGGTGTTTCGGCAGGGGCGGCAGCTGATGCTGGTTATCAGTATTCCGCACGGCGCGAGCCTTGATGAGCTGAACCCCCGCACAACGCTGCATAATCCGCGCGTGGAGGACTGGAACCGGCTGATGAAGCAGTACCAGCAGGGCCTGCCCGGCACCAGGCCCGGCGAGACGTGGGTGTTTTTGAAGCCAGTGGCGGCGGGATAAGTGGTGCCTTTTAAAAAATAAGCGAATGGTCATGCTGAGCGCAGCCGAAGCATCTCTATCGGCCGCCTAGCGCAGCCGACTGCAACGAAGCGGGAGAGATACCTCGGTTGCGCCCAGCATGGCGGACGAGAGACCAGCAGCAACGACTCCTAACTCATAATTCAGAACCCATAACTAAAAAGATGCTTACCCTAGGAATCCTGGGCCTCGGTGAGGGCCGCAGCACCATGTCGGCCGCGCTGAACAGCCCCAAATGGAAGCTGAAAACCATCTGCGACCGCAACGAGGCCCTGTGCCGCCACCGCGCCGAGGAGTTCAATTTCCCGCACTATACTACGCAGTATCAGGAGATGCTCGACGATACCGAAATCGACGCCATCGCCATCTATACCCCCGACCACCTGCACGCCGAGCACGTGGCGCAGGCCCTGCGAGCCGGCAAGCACGTCGTCTGCACCAAGCCATTTATTGACGACCTGGCCAAGGCCAATGAACTACTGGCGCTGGCCGCAAGCTCGGGCAAAAAGGTGTTTATTGGCCAAAGCTCCCGCTTTTTCGAACCAATGAAGCGCCAGCGGGCCGACTACGAAGCTGGGCTCATTGGCGAACTGATTACCATCGAAGCCTACTACCACGCCGACCACCGCTGGTTTTTGGAAAAAGGCTGGTCCTTGGAAAATGCCTTCAAGTGGCTCTACGGCGGCCTCAGCCACCCGGTAGACTTTATCCGCTGGTACCTGCCCAATATCGAGGAAGTGATGGGCTACGGCATGCTCAGCAGCAACGGCACGAAAGGTGGGCTGAAGCACCAGGATACCATGCACTTCATCTTCCGGGCCACCGACGGCCGCGTGGCCCGCGTGAGCGGCGCCTACACCGGCCCCGTGCAGCCCGTGACGCGCGACTCGGAGATGAGCTGCATCTTGCGGGGTACTGAGGGGGCTAGCCAGGGCGACTACATGGACCTGCGCTACGCCATCACCGACCGCACTGGCGAAGAGCGTATTATCACCTGGGAGCACAAGCTCAAGCACTATTTCCGCTTCGAAGGCAAGAGCCACCACGCCGGCGAATACCAGAATTACCTGGAGTATTTCGCCGACTCTATCGAGCAGGATTTCACCGCCTACCCCGACATCCGCGAGGGCATCGGTACCATCGCCCTGTTGCAAGCCATGGACCGCTCGCTCAGCACCGGCCAGCCGATAAAAGTGCGTGATGTGCTAGCCGAGCACGGTGTGCAGCTATAACACAAGGCCTGGCGCTGGCTCAGCGCAACTTGCGCTAGGCCTATTCCTGCTCAACTTCCACCCCAACCCTTTCCCATATGGGCAATAACCTACTCGGCCATCTTACCATTTGGGATTATGCCATCGTGGCGGCCTACGTCGTGATTCTGGCTGTCATTGGCTACCGGGCCAGCCTTGCGCAGCGCGACAAGCCCGAAGAATCGCTGTTTTTGGCTAACAAGTCGCTGGGATGGGCTAGCATTGGCTTTAACATGTGGGGCACCAACGTGGGGCCGTCGATGCTGCTGGCGTTTGCCAGCATCGGGTACAGCACGGGCATTGTGGCGGTGAATTTTGAGTGGTACGCCTTCGTGTTCCTATTCTTGCTGGCGGTGGTATTCGCGCCGCGCTACCTCGCGGCGCGGGTTAGCACCATGCCGGGGTTTATGGGGCAGCAGTTTGGCGACTCCACGCAGAATATCCTGGCCTGGTACGCGCTCATTAAAATCTTGATTTCATGGCTGTCGCTCGGGCTGTTTGCGGGCGGCGTGCTGGTGCGGCAGATTCTGGGTGTGCCCATGTGGCAATCGGTAATCGTGCTGGTGCTGTTTGCGGGGCTGTTTGCCTACACGGGCGGGCTGCGGGCCATTGCCAAGGTCAACGTATTCCAGATGCTGCTGCTGATTGGCGTATCGCTTACGCTCAGCATCCTCGGCGTGCTAAAGGTAGGTGGGCTGGCCAGGGTGTGGCACGGCGTACCCAGCCACTACTGGAATCTCGTGCACCCGGCCGCCGACCCCAAGTACCCGTGGTATGCCATTTTGCTAGGCTACCCGGTGTCGGCAATAGCGTTTTTCTGCACTGACCAAGCCATGGTGCAGTCGGTGCTAGGGGCCAAAAGTCTGGAGCAGGGGCAGCTAGGCGTGAATTTTATTGGCTGGCTGAAGATTCTATCGCTGCCGCTGTTCATCCTCACCGGCATCTTGTGCTACGAGCTGTTTCCGAGCCTCAAAGACCCTAATGAGGCCTACATGACGATGGTTACCAGCTTGTTTCCGGCCGGGCTGAAGGGCTTGGTCGTGGTGGTGCTCATTGCCGTGCTGGTGGGTACTATCGGCTCGTCGCTCAACGCGCTGAGCACCGTCTTTACCCTCGACGTGTACGCTCGCCGCATCAACCCCCGCGCCACCGAGGCCGATGTGGTGCGCGTGGGCCGCCTCACGGTGCTGGTGGGCTGCGCCTTCGCCGTGGGCATGGCCCTAGCCATCGATAGTGTAAAAGGACTAAATCTGTTCGATGTGTTTCAAGCGGTGCTCGGCTTCATCGCGCCGCCGCTGGCGGTGGTGTTTCTGCTCACGGTGTTTTGGCGGCGCACCACGCAGCGGGCCGTCAATGCGATATTGTCGGTCGGGTCGGCCTTTAGCCTTGGGGTAGGCGTGGTGTATCTGTGGGTGCTGCCGCCGACGAAATACGATTTCTGGCCGCACTATCTGGTGCTGTCGTTCTGCATCTTCGCTACGCTATTCGTAGCCGCCGTGCTGCTCTCGCTAACCGACCCCAAGGGCCAGGCCGAGCGCCAGGCGGTAGACTATGGGGTGCTGACCCGGCCTACTGCGCGGGTGCGGGCACTGTGGTTGGCGCTGACCGTGGTGATGCTGGGGCTGTATGTGGTCTTCAATGGGCATTAAAACCTCCACCCGGTTCTTCGTCAAAAGGAAGGCAGGCCAATGCCCGGCTACGTTGGCGGCAGTCCAGTCCCCTGCTTTTTGAGGAGGAGAGAGCTACAGCACTACCAAATCCTGGCGGCGCGCCTCGGGCCACACGTGCAGCACCTGCACCTTGCCATTTTTTACCTCGCATTCCACCGTCGTTTGCTGCGGTGCGTGTAGTTTGAAATGCACATCCCACTGCTTCGGCCAAGCGGGTAGTAAATAGATTTTATGGTCATCAGCTTGCAGCAGCATTTCTTGCAAGCCCATCATGCCGGAGCCGCCCCAGTTATGGTCGGGGGCCCAGTCGTAGCCCGGTCCCCAGAAAGCCGGAAAGCGGCGGCCCGAGTCTTGCAATTTCCTCACAGTCAGCTCGGCGGCTTCGTTGGTGAGGCCCAGGCAGGCAGCGAAGATGTTGTGCTGCTTCCACCCCACGTGGCTGCGGAAACGCAGCACGTCCGTGTCGTACAGGTAGGTGTTACGCGCCGTATCGAGGCCGGCTTTGCCCACACCGTATATTCCCCACGGAAACACCGGGTACAACTGCGGGCTTTCGGTGTTGTTGAGGCGCTCCCAGGTTTTGGCGGGCGCAATGGTGGGGTGGCCCTGGCTTTCGCGGAAACTAATGGCCGGGATGCGGCCTAGTAGGGCGGTCCATTTCTGGCGCTGCTCGGGCGAGCCATAGCGCGGTGGCAACGCTAGCAGGTGCATGAGCACCGTGCGCAGGCCAGCGATGGTAGCGGTGGAGTTGTAGGCCATCTTGTACGTCTCGGCCCCAGAACTGGGGTAGAGCACCAAATGGCCCGCACCGTCGAGGGCCTTGGCGCCGCGCTGGCGGGCCAGGTATTGGTAATGCTCGTCGAAGAAGGCGAGGCAGCTTTCTACGAAGGGCAGATAGGCGGCCACGTCGTGGCCGGCGTAGCGCTCGGTTTCGAGCATCATCAGGCAAAACTCCAGCACCGTGTCCCACTCATATTCCAGCCACGCATTGTATTCCAGCCCCTTGTCGAAGTCCGCGGGGCGCTTCCAGTTGTATTCAGCAGGGTTGGGCAGGCCGAAGTTTTCGAGTTGCTCGACAAAGCACGCGCCGCCGTGGTGCCAATAGGTTTGGCTACGTAGCTCGGCGTTGTGCAAGAGGCGCAGGTAGAAGTCGAACTGCGGCTTGAGCAGCTCGGCGTCGCCGCTTTTCAGCATGGGCCAGTATACGAGGCGCTGGTTTTGGGCGGTGTGGGTGCCGCCGCCCCAGTTGCGGAAGTCGGGTGTGAACTTGAGCGTGGAGTCCGTCAGCACCGGGTCATAGGTGAACAGGCCGCCGTTGAATTTGGTCGGATACTGCCCTAGCGCATTACAGCCCAGCAGGTAGCGCATGAGCTGGTAGTTGCGGCCGGCCTGCCACTCCGGGGCATTGGCCGCCTGCTGGCCGGGCTGAATGTAAATGAAGCTGCGCTGCCAGTACTCGCGCCACCAGACCACGGTGCGCTGTCGGGCAGCCTTGGGGTTTTGCCGAGCGGCGGCTACCGTCTGCTGCAAGCCCTGCTGCCACTGCTGCGCGGTGGGCACCGTGGCCGTATGCAGCGCTACCACAAACGTGTGCGTGCGCGCCGGAGCGCGGCTTTTTAGCTTCCAGGCGGTGTAAGGAGTATTGAGGTATTGGCCCGTAGTAGTGCCGGCCGGCCGCATAGCTGGTCCTTGCAGCGTGCCGCCAAAAACTAGTTGGTTGAGCGGATTATACAGTTGGTTTTTGATGCCGGCTAGGCCTTGCTGCTGCACCGCCACGTCGAATACGGTCTGGGCTTGGTTCTGGTGGAAGAACTCGACGCCCTGGCTACGGAAGCTGATGCTGTCGTGCCGGGTTTTAACCTCGCCCTGCGGCGCCCATTTGTAGGAGTTCTGATTGTTTTCCTTGCCTTTAAGGCGGCGGTCGGCGGTGCGCCAGCTTTCGTAGCTGGCCTCGGCAGTGAGCTTGGCATTGCTGCTAACTTCGACATGCACGACGGGCCGAAACACATCCACCCAGATGTGCACCTGGGCGGTGTTTTGGCCTACGGTGCCAGTTAGCGTCACGTCGCCGGTTTGCAGGGCTAATTCCTGCTTGAAAGTACCTTTCTCGAATGGATTGGGCGTAAGGTGCAGGCGCACGCGGCCGAGCTTTAGCAGCGAGTTATTCTCATCGAACGTGCCGCTGCGGGCAATGTAGAACAGCACGTCGCCATTCTCAGCCCATACATTCAGGCCGATATCGCCACCGCCGCAGGGCATGGATTCGCCGGCGTTTTTGCTAGGGGCAGTCCAAGTAATATTGTTGGTGGCAAGTTCGGTTTGGGCGTGGGCGAGGAGGGGTAGGAGCACTAGGACGGCCCAGGCGCCACGTTTAAACCCTAATAAATAACTCATTGCGCCCAGTCATCCGTCCGAAACGACGACACTGGTAGCCCTTCGTTGCTAAATAGCGTGGCCCGCGTGAAGTCTTGAAACGCATAGCGCACCGCTACCGGCGCCGCCACCGCATCAGCCGAAACGGTGATGCTGCTGCCGTTGATGCTGGCTTTGGCGGGGTACCATTTCTGGTCGGCGCCGGCTATCTCGAAGCCGGTTAGCTCCTGTCCGAAGGTGGTCATGCCGTTGGGCGAGTTCTTGAAGCGGAGCTGGATGGTTTTGTCCTTCAGGGTCATGGCCTCATAAGTCGGACTCAGCGCGCCGAAGCCTTTGCGGCCGTAGGTTTGGGCTAGGGCCAGTAGAGCCAGGCGGGTGCCGCCCGGCTCCTTGCGCATGGGGTGGATGCTGGTTTCCTCGCCGATGTCGAGCAGCACGGCCATGGCGGTGTTGGGCACCTGGTCCTGGAGCTTGCGCTGGGTGTCGCGGATGAAAGCGGAGTTGTATTTGCCGCCCTTGTTTTTGGAGGTGCGAGTGTAGTCGAAGGGCGCAATCTGGGCGTAGTAAAACGGGAAATCGCCCATGCCCCACTGCGTGCGCCACTGTTTCACCATCGCAGTAAAGAGCTGCGCATACTCATCGGGCCGGTCGTAGTTCGATTCGCCCTGGTACCAGATGGCACCCTTAATGCCGTAGCCCTCAATGGGGTGCAGCATGCCATTATACAAGGTGGTAGCCGTACGGCTCACCAGCTTGATGGTATCGCCCTTGGCGGGAATTTTCACACCCGCAAACTGCCGGAGGTTCTCGGCGTCCATCCAGGCCTCGATGAAAGAGCCGCTGTAGCTGCAATGCAGTAGGCCCACTGGCACGTGCAGCTGCTCTTGCAACAGCCGCCCGAAGTAGTACGCCGTGGCGCTGAAATTGCTCACCGCCTCAGGCTCGGCCAGGCGCCAGGGCGAGGCTTTGCTGTTCTCCTGCGGCTCGGTCACCGATGAGCGCGGCACCGTGTACAGGCGCAGCTGGTCGTTTTTAGAATGCAGAATGGCTTCGTTCGACCCTAGCACCGGTTGGCCCTTAAAGCCCTTCAGCGGCATCTCCATATTCGACTGCCCGCAGCACAGCCACACCTCGCCGATGAGCACGTTTTTGAGCTGTATAGCGGGGCCATCGCCGCTTACGCTCAGTGTGTAAGGCGTATAGCTCGCGGCGGGCGTGCTCACCTTCAGCTTCCACTTACCGGCAGCGTCGGCCTTGGCCGTGTATTTCTGCTTGGCCCACGATGGTGCCACCGTGATGGTGCTGCCCGCCTTAGCCCAGCCCCAGACGGCGCAGTCTGCTTGCTGCTGCATCACCATATTGTCGGTGAAAAGGGAGGGTAGGCGCACTTGAGCGCGAATCAGGGTAGGAATGAGCAGGAAGAGGGAGAGGTATAGGGGCTTGATAGTCATCGGAAAAATTCAAGAAGGACTGAAGTGAGCTGACACGGCTGGTGAGGCCTGCTACCTACTCACCGGCAGCCACACCTCCATGTCGTGCAGCCCGCGGTTGCCCCAGGTGTAGTAGGGCACCAGCTTGAAGGGTACCGTGGCAGCTGGCGCAGCGGCTAGGGGCCGGTATAGCTTGCCTTGCCAGGTGGAGTTGTCGGCTACCTGCGCTTGGCCTTCGAGCCACACCACGTCGCTGCCCGCGATGGTGGTGTGATGTGGCGTGAGGGCGGTATTGGCCGATACCAACAGGCCGCTTAAGGACTTGCCTGTGGGTAGGTCGTTGGCTTCGAGGCAGTACACTACGGGGCCGCGGCGCACGGCCACCTGGTTGCGGATTTCCTCAACCAGCGGATTGGCTTCGACTAGCTGCGCGGGCATGGGCAGGGTGAGCTCTACCTTATCGCCGGCCTTCCAGCGGCGGTTTACTTCGGCGTAGGTGCCGGGCGTGAGGGCGGCGGTTACGGGCTGGCCGTTGACGCGCAGGGTCGCGCCCGCGCACCAGCCTGGCACCCGCATAAACAGCGAAAACGGCTTCTTCGAGGCTTGCTGCATCGTCAGCTGCACGGTGCCATCCCAGGGGTAGCTGGTTTCTTGGGTGAGCTTCAGCGGCGAGCCATCCTTGAGCTTGGTGCTTAGGTTGTTGCCGCCGTACAGATTCAAGTACAAGCCCTTGTCCGAAACGCTGTAGAGGTAGTTATTCACCTCCGAAATGGTGCGCACCACGTTGGGCGGGCAGCAGTTGGAGAGGCTGATGTAGTCGACCCGCTCCTTCGACCAGCGCTGCGAGAAGGGTAGGGCCGCCGAATAGGCTAGGGGGTTGGTGTAGAGAAACCGCTGCCCATCGAGGCTGATGCCGGATAGGACGCTATTGTAGAGCGCGGTTTCCAGCACGTCGGCGTATTTGGCGTCGCCGGTTACTTGCAGCATGCGCCAGTTCCAGAGCACGTTGCCGATGTTGGCGCAGGTTTCGCCGTGGGCAGTGAGGTTGGGCAGCTGGTAGTCGCGGCCGTAGGCCTGGTGAATTTTCTGCACCGTGTCGGGCTTGTAGGCCGTGCCGTCGGGCGACACGCCGTCGTAGAGCGCCCCGCACGCGCCGGTCACGTACATTTTATGCTGGGTCACGTCGTTCCACATGCGGTCGAGGGTGGTCAGCAAAGTAGGGTCACCGGTTTCGGCGTACACGTCGGCCGCGCCCGCAAACAGGTAATTGGCGCGCACGGCGTGGCCGCCGGCCTGCTGCATTTGGCGGAATGGGATGCGGTCCTGGTTGTCATCGGTGCCGATATCGGCGGCTAGCCCCCGAATGTCAATCAGGCTCTTGGCCAGCTCCAGGTAGCGCGGGTCGTGGGTGGTGCGGTACATCTCCACCACGCCCATGTAGTGCGAGGGGCAAATGGCGTTGCGCGCCAGCTCGGGCGAGGCTTTTTTGTAGAAATTATAGAGGTAGTCGGTGGCCTTGCGGGCCAGGTCGAGCATCGTGGTTTTGCCGGTGGCGCGGTAGTGCACGCAGGCCGCCGTCATGAGGTGGCCCAGGTTATAGGTCTCAAAATTCAGACGGTCCTTGAAAGCGGCCTTCTGACTCGGGTTATTCAGCTCCGCAATGGTGCTTTGGGTGCTGATGTAGCCATCGGGCCGCTGCACCTTGGCAATCAAGGCAATGGCTTCGTCAAGCTCCTGGTCGAGCTTGGGGTTGTGGGTCACGGCGTAAGACGCTGATAGTGCTTCCAGTAGCTTGAAGAAGTCGCCATCGTGGAAGGGCGGCCCCTTGTGCTCGCCCTTGGCCAGGCCGGCGGCTATCTCGAAGTTCTTGTACGCGTGGCTGCGGTCGCTGTGGTAGAGCGCCCACATGGTCGGAGTCATCGACTTCTGGCACACGTCGAACCGCTCGGCCCAGAAGCCGTTGGTCCACTTCACGCTGCCCATATCTACACTGCTGAGCTTGGCGTGCGTGCTGGCCGAGGTGTTGACGAGGGCTTTTTGCTGGGCGAAAGCCGGACTGGCCAAAGCCAGCGCCACCAGCCCTAGGCCAATCTTTTTAATGGACACGTTCATAAGCTATTTGGTGGGCGTAGGAAGGGCTAAGGTGCTTACCCCGAGCGTGACCGGCCCTAGCAGCCCCGCTGGCAGCAGCGGTTTGCCCGCGGCGGGCGAAGGGGCTGGGGTCCAGGTCGGGCGTTTGTCGGGGAGGAGGGCCTGGTCGCCGATAAGGCGGTTGGCCCAGGTGTTGGTGACGCGGATGCGCAGCTGATTGTCGCCTTTGCGTAGCGCGTCGGTGATGTCGAGGCGGTAAGGGGCCGTCCAGGCGGTGCCGACGGGCTGGCCATTGAGCGCTACTTCGGCGAGGTTGGCCACTTGGCCTAGCTCCAGGTACACGCGCTGGCTAGGGTGCCGCTTGGGTTGCTTCCAGCGGAAGGTTTGGGTGTACGTGGCGGTGCCGGAGTAGTGGCGGATGGAGTCGTTGGTGTGCTGACTCCAATCAGTGAGCGCGGCGAAGGCGACAGGCTTGGCCGGACCGCGCTGCTTTTGGTCGAAGCTGACTTGCCAGGCCCCCCCTAGGGTTTGCACGCGCTGCGTGGCCGTCCAGTTGGGGCCGGTGTGGGCGCTAGCCTGAATAGTCGGCTCGCGGAACACCACGAACAGCGAGCCGTTGCGGTCGAGGTGCAGGAGAAGGCGCGTGCGGCCGTTTTCGGTTTGCCAGTCGGCAGCGGGGCGGATTTCGCCGGTCACGGCATCCCACAGCTCGGGGCTGCGGCCTACTACGCGCAGGCTCAGGGTGACGGTACGGGCGCTGTCTAGCTGATTGGAAATAAAGTAGATATCGAACTCCGGCGCGGTGCGGTGCGTCCAGGCAATGCCACAGGCGCGCTGGCCGCTGGGGGTAGTCGCTTCTACATCGCGCGCCAACCCTAGGGCCGCAAACGACTCGGCGGTGTAAGGCCCTTGCAGCACGCGGCCCCGGCCAGCGGCGAAGGCAGTGGGGGCAGTGCTAGCAGTGGCCGTAGCGACCGAGGGCAGCTGCGCCGCTAGCTGTTGAATAGCTTTATCGGCAGCCGGGTAGTCCTGCAACGAGGGCGAGCGGCTTGGCCGCCGATTGAGCAGCACGGTAGCGCCGGCTTGCACTAGGGCACTTAGGCGGTTCGCCACTTCGGGCGACATACTGGTGCTGTCGGGGCTCAGCTTCTGCGCGCCGGGCACCACCAGCAGGCCGTAGCTGGCGCCGCCCGGCAGCACGATGCGGCCGTTTTCTACCTTCGCCAGGCGCAGCAGCGCGTCCTTGTTGAAAGAGTCATAGGCGTAGCCGCGCAGTGGGTCCACGAACATGGCGGCCGTTTCCATATTGGCCGAGGCCGACACTTTCTCGGGCTGCTCGCGCATGGGCAGGCCCGCGTTAGCGCGGCGCTGGTGCTCGGCGGCCACGGCTTGCGGACCGACGATGCCGGGCAGGTCATCGACCAAATGGTTGGGCAAAATGGCGCGGCGCGGCGTCTCCTCACCGGTAAATACGGCTACGTCGGCCACCGGGTGGCCCAGTTGCAATAGGGCTTGGCAGCGGCGGGTGTAGTCGACCCAGGCGCGGCCGGGCTTCCACCAGGTTTGGTCACGCTGGAAAAACAGGCCGATGCCGCTCAAGGTCATGCCCGGCTGGCGGTCGAGCCAGGGATTGTGCACAAAGACGTGGTACACCGTCCGGTTGACCCCTAGGGCATAGTTGCGGTCTTGCAGCGCTTTCAGCATGCCGGGGTGCTCGTCCCAGGCTAGCTTTAGCTCGGTAAACGACTCGGCGCCAACGATATTCTTGCCGTAGATGTGCGCGCCCGATACGGCGTCGAGCATGTCGTTGGGCTTGTCGTGGGTGGGGCTGCGCAGCCAGAATTCGCCCATCGGCATGTCGGCATTCTGGTAGTGCAGCAGCCCGTCGCTGACCATCGTGGGCGCCACGCTTTCGGCTGACAGCGTGCAGCCTTTGGCGTGCGCTAGGTCGCGCAGCGTCACGTAAAATTTGTCGTTGACTAGCTCCGCGATGGTTTGGCGCACGTCGAAGAGAACGCGCTCCGACTGGTCGGCGCTACCCAGGGGCACGCCGGCCATCACGGGCAACCAAGGCAGTAGGTCGTAGCCGCGCCGCTGCCTGAACTCGGCTGCAAAATTCTGCGACCAGTTTTGCGAGCCGCACTCCCAGCTATCGACGTGCAGCACCTTCAGCACCCGCGCCGCCAGCTCGGGCCCGCCTTGCCGCACGGCCTCGCCAAACCACTTGTCAAACTGCAAAGTCACGGCGGTGGGGCTGAATTTGTCGCACTCCAACCCCCGGCCCCCGCCGCCCGTGGTATTGACTTGGCCAGTGCTGGTGTGGCCCATGCGCAGGATGGTCCAGCGGGCGGGCGGGGCCTGCCAGGTCAGGCGGCCGTTGGCGTCGAGCTTGTCAGTTAGGTTGATAACCTTGCCTAGGGGCACGCACGCTGCATCGGGTACCTGCTGAGGCGTCGTGCGCTCGCTTACGCGCCACACCTCACCGTTTTTGCCCTCAAACTGATGAATGCGCGGCTCTTCCGACAGCCGTATCTCAGTCACTTTCAGCGACTGCTTCCACTTGGCTGCGTCCAGGTCCTCGGCCCCAGGCTCGGAGCCGGCCGGGTCGTACTGAAAGCGGAAATACCGCGCCGTAGTGGCCGGAAGGGCGTGCGTCACGGCGCTGCTATCCTGCCAGCCGCTGCGGGGCGGCTGTAGCCGCGCCACCTCGCGGAAGGTGTGCCCGTCGTCGCTGGCTTCCACCCGCAGGCGGTTGGCCTGGTAGTTATAGCCCTTCGAGTGGATGCGGATACTGCGGCAGGTAAACGGCTGGTCGAAGGCATATTGCACCCAGCCGGGCTCATTGGCTTTGAGGGTTTCCTTATTGCCGGCTACCGCTAGCAGCGCTGGCTGACTGTCGGGGATATTGCTGGTTACGTGCGGCTTGGTGGTGTAGGTAGTGGCCGTGCCGGTGGCCGGCGTGGGGTAGGCGTACACGGCCACATCGCGGTAGTAGCCGCGCACGGCTGCCGGCTGGGGCAGCGTCAGGCTCAGGCGACGCCCGCCGATGGTCTGCGTCTCGCTGTACGTCAGCTTCTGCATCGACAGCTCGGGCGTAATCCACGGCCCGCCCGCCAGCGCAAAGCCATCGCTGACGTGCATAGCCAGCTTGACCCCTAGGCGGTCGGCTTCAGTCATGGCGTGCTTCACCATCGTCCACCAGCGCGGCGACAACTGCTCGGCCGCGGGCGTGAGGAGCGGCGGATTGTCTACGCCTTTAATCGGCATCAGATACGCCCCGCCAATACCCGCTTCCTTCATCGCCGCGAGGTCGGCCGTGATGCCTTCGGGCGTTACCGCGCCGTTCATCCAGTACCAGAATACCCAGGGCCGGGCGGCCTCGGGTGGGTTTTGGAAGGCAGCCTGGAGGTCGGGGGCTTGCTGGGCACGCACCAAGGCCGGCCACCCGCTCAGGGCGGGGAGCGCTAGTAGCAGAAGGGCCTTACGGAGCGAGCGTGAGTTCATTGGTGAATTGTTGAACTTGAATTTCTAGGTTGTCAAGCTGAGCGAAGCGCAGTAGAGTCGAAGCATCTCAACCGGTGAACTAACTCCTGACGCCAGCAACGAAGCGGTAGAGATGCTTCGACTCCGCTGCGCTCCGCTCAGCATGACGACTTAGCGCGTGGTGTGCTATGATATGCTATATGGACTGCTCTACACCAACTTCCCTCGTACCCGGTACCCATACAGCCCAAACAGCAGCACCACCACGAAGCACACCAGCGGCACCACGTAGCCGGCCTGAATGGCGTCGCCGCGCAGGTCGATAACCGTGCCCATGAGGTACGGCATGATGGCCCCACCCACAATCGACATCACCAGCCACGACGAGCCCGGCTTGGTGTCATCGCCCAGTCCCGCGATGCCCAGCGAGAAAATTGTGGGGAACATAATCGACATGAAGAAGCCTAGTCCCCCTAGAGCGTAAATGACGATAGACCCGTCGCCAAGCACTGCCACGGCGCACAAGGCGATGGCAATGAGCGCATACAGGCTCAGCAATCGCTGCGACGATACGTACTTGAGCAGCGCCGTGCCCACGAAGCGCCCGGCCGTAAACAGCAGCCCGTAAAGCCCTAGGTAGTAGCCAGCCGTTTTCTCGTCGAGCCCGCCACCCTGCTTGGCCATTCGAATGAAAAAGCTTGTGATGCACACCTGCGCGCCCACGTAAAAAAACTGCGCTACCACCGCCCAGCTCAGGTGCCGGTGCCGCAGCACGCTAAAGAAGCCGCCCCCCTCCGAGGGCTCGCTTTCCTGGGCCCGCACCTCAGGCAAGGCCACGAAGTAGAACAACAGCGCCATCAGCAGCAGCACGCCACCGAGCACGATATACGGCATTTTGACGGCCGCCGCCTCGTGCCCTAGATAAGCTAGTCGGGTGGCTTCAGGCATGGCTGCCAGCTGCGCCGCGCTGTACTCCTTGCCCGACAAAATGAGCCGGGTACCCACTACCGGCGCCACCATCGCCGCTAGTCCGTTGAACGAGGCCGCTAGGTTGAGCCGGCTGGTAGCGCCCTCGGGCGGCCCTAGCACGGCGGCGTAGGGGTTCGCTGCCGTTTCGAGGGTAGTCAGCCCGCAACCGATGATAAACAAAGCCGTGAGAAACAGGCCGTAAGAACGTGCTCCAGCGGCCGGCACGAATAGAAACGCACCCGCCGCAAACGTCACTAGCCCTAGGATGATGCTGTTTTTATAACCAAACCGCTTCAATAGCATCCCAGCCGGAATGGCCATTAGGAAGTACGCCAGAAATACTGCCGTATCGACCAAGGTAGATTGCCGGTTGTCGAGCTGGCAGGCTTTTTTGAGGTGCGGAATCAGGATGGAATCCAGGTTGTGCGCCATGCCCCACAAGAAGAATACGCAGGTAACCAGCACAAACGGAAACAAGTAGCGCTGACTGTTGCCGGTGCCTTCTTGGGCGAGGGTGGCCGTGGGGGTAGGAGTGGGAGCTAGGGCCATAAGGGTGGGAGTAGTTGCTAAATAGAAAGGTAAGTATCGCAGCTAGGGGAGTATCACCCGCGCAGCTTCACTACCAGCAAATGGTCGCAGGCTAGCACTACTTCGCCGTGCTCGTTGATGACTTCCACGTGCTCGGTTACGGTGCCGTAGCCGGGCTTTTTACCTTCCTCCTTAGCCGAAATAGTGACTTCTGAATGGATGGTATTGCCAATAAAAACCGGCTTCACAAACCGCAGCCAGTCATAGCCTTTGGAGAAGGCTTCGGGGTTGATTTCGGAAGCCGTGAGGCCAATACCAATGCTGAAAATCATGGTGCCGTGCGCAATGCGCTGGCCGAAAGGCTGGGTCTTGCACCACTCCGCGTCGAGGTGGTGGGGGAAGAAGTCGCCGGTGTGCCCGGCGTGCACCACAAAGTCGGTTTCGGTGATAGTGCGGCCAAGGGTCACGCGCTTGTCGCCGAGCTGATAGTCTTCGAAAAAGGTGGATTTGAAATACATAAGGGGGATGTAGCTTGGACTTTGTAGTCCGAGCGCGAGCGCAGCGAGCATCTGCGGCTGCTTGTTTTTAAATGAGTTACCCTAGCGCAGATGCTCGCTGCGCTCGCGCTCGGACTACAAAGTCCAAGCTACAGTGAGACGCTGCCTCCGTCGCTCGACGCATAAGCGGCTTCCACCACGGCCATCGTTTTTATCACATCTTCCACGCTGGTGGGCAGCACGTCGGTTTCGCCGTTTTTGAAGCGCATGAGGCTGCCCATGGTGCCCATAAAGGCATCCGGGAACCACGAGCCATCCAGCGCTACGGTGTGCCAAACCGGCTTTTCACCCTCGCGCACGAGGCAGTACTCAAACTTGTCGGGCACGCCGTGCGGGTAGTCCATCAGCAGGCCCATGCGCGCTTTGATGGCCCCTTTCGTGCCTTCCCATTTAATAAAGCTCTCCTGGTTTTCGGGCCCGAACGAGTGGTCGTGGTTGGTATTGATGACGGCGTGCATCGTGTCGCCGTAATCAAATAGAATGGTGGAGCGCGACGACGACAGCGCCTTGGCCGGGTGCCGCAGGGTCTTAGCCAGTACCCGCCTAGGCTCGCCCAAAAAACTGCGAATCAAGTCGATGTAGTGGATGCTGTGGTACTGTATTTCGAGGCGCGGGTGCACCATCACGTGCGGAAACAGCTCCCAGGGTGTTTCCAGGGTCACGCGAACTTCCATATCGTACAGTTCGCCGATGAGGCCCTGGCGCAGCATTTCGCGGGCGGCGCTCACGTAGGGCGCAAAGCGCAGCTGGCAGTTGATAGCCGCCACTAAGTTCTTGCGGCGACATACCTCGAGGATTTCCTGACTCTGCCAGAAGTAGTCGCCCATCGGCTTCTGAATCAGCACCCCCGCGCCGTCGGGCAGCTGCGCTAGGGTGGCCACAAACTGCTCGGGCATAATGGTGATGTCGTACACGGCATCGGCCGGGGCGTGGGCCACGGCGTGGGCCACCGAGTCGTACACGTGCGGGATGCCCCACTCAGCGGCCAGCTTCTCGGCCCTAGGGCGGGTGCGGTTCGTAATGCCCACCACCTCGAAGCCGGCCTTGCGGTAAGCCGGCAGGTGCGCGTCGCCCACGATGCCGCCCGCCCCGATGATGACGATGGGCAGCGGCCGCCGGGGCAGCGCGGGCAGGTAGGGAATCTCGGCGGTAGCTAGCTTAAACATGGTCGAGTAGATTAATTCGGCGCTGGGCGGTGGCGAGCAGCTCGGCCACGGGCGCATCGGTGTTAATGGCTTGCAGCACAGCCTCGTCGATGATGGCGGCTATGCGCGCCCAATTGGCTTTGCGGGGTAGGGTTTCGGCCTGCTGGTGCAGCAGGTCCAGCTTGTGGTAGTAGGGCACGAGGGCGTTGATTTCGGCGTCTTGCCACGTCGAGAGGCGGCAGCCAATACCGCCTTCCAGCGTCAGGAGCTTGTCGTTTTCGGGGCGGGTAGCGAAGCGCAGAAAATCATACGCTAGGGCTTTGTGCCGGCTGCCCGCGCCGATGGCGTAGAGCCAGTACACGTTCAGCGAAGCCGACTGCCCACCCGCGCCGTGCGGAATGCGGGCAATGTCAACCCGGCCCCGCACCGGGCAGGCGACGTCCACGTCGCACACGGCCGCGAAGCCAAACCAGTTTATCATCATCGCCGCTTCGCCCCGCGCAAACGCCTGGCCCGCCGCCACCGACTCGTACTGCCTAGTGTGCGGGTGCCCGGCCGCCGCATCTTGCAGCAGCTGCCGGTAAAAGCTAAGCCCTTCTACCGCCGCCGCGCTGTCGATGCAAACGCGTCCCTGCGCATCTACCAGCTGGCCGCCGCGCGTCCAGAGGTGCAGGCAGAAATCAAACACCGTGTTGTGCCCATCGGGGTAGCCAGCGGCTACGAAGCCAAACAGGTTATCGGTGGGCCGCTGGAAAAAACGTGCCACCGTCTGGAAGTCTTCCCAGGTTTTGGGCACCTGCAAGGGCTGGCCGTGCTGCCGTTGGAAAGCCGCTTGCTCGGCTGGATTTTCGAATAAATCGCGGCGATAAATCAAGCATTCCGGCCCATCGTGGAAGGGTAGGCCCACTACGGCGTCGCCATACTGCTGCATTCCCAGCAGCGAGGGGCTCCAGCCTTGCGGAAAATCGGCGGGTGGGTTTTCGTGGATAAAGGGCGTGAGGTTTTCGAGTGCACCCGCGGCGTGGGCTTCGGCCAGCCAGTCGGTGTTGATGTGCGCCACATCCCAGGCGCCGTTTTGCAAGCCCTTGTCGGTGAGCAGGCTGGCGTGCAGCTCGTGCAAGTCCATGGGCACCATTTCCACCGCCAATTGGCAGCCGGTTTCCTGGCAAAAACTGTCCCACAGCTTCGCCATGGCACTTTCGAAAGGGCCAAACTTGCGAACCGCGATACGGAAAATGGACGGTTCAGGCGTCATGGCGGGCAGTTTGAGGGGTAGCGATTTCCGCCAGGATGGCGGCATTGTCCTGGCCCAGCTTGGGTGAGCCCACGGGCGAGGTGAGCAGCTCGCCATCGAGGCGGATGGGGCAGCGCGTGGTGCGGTACTGGTACCCGTCGCGCATGCTGACTTCCTGCACCACATTCAGTGCCGCAAAGCCTTCGTGCGCCAGCAGCTTGTCCCAGCTTAGCACATTGGCGCACCAGATATCGGCGGGCTCCAGGATGGCTAGCCAGGCTTCGGTGGTAGCGGTACGCAAGTGCTGGGCTAGGGTGGCTTTTATCTCGTCGCGCTCGGTGAAGGCCTGCGCCGGCTCCAGGTAGTGCAGCAGCGGCTCGCAGCCCAGCAGCCGGCCCAACACCGGAATCGAGCCCATCGCCAGCGCCAGGAACCCATTGCTGGTCTGGTAGATGCCGTAGGGGGCGCCCAGGTAGGCGTGGGCGCTGTTGTGCTGGGTGCGCTGGGGTAGGGCGCCGCCGTCGTTGAAGAAGGTGGTGATAGTTTCAAACTGAAAATCGAAGGCCGATTCCAGCATGCTCACCTGCACCAGGCCGCCTTCGCCGCGCCGGCCGCGGCGCACCAGGCAGGCCAGTAACCCTTGCGCAAGGTGTGCGCCCGCCAGCATATCCACGATAGATAGGCCCATCGGCACGGGGCCGGCGTCGGCGTTGCCGCTCAGCCAGGCCAGGCCCGCTACCGATTGCAGCAGCAGGTCCTGGCCGGGCTTGTCGCGCCAGGGGCCATCGGGGCCGTAGCCGGATATTTCACCGTACACCACGTTCGGATTCAGCGCTTTCACGCTGGCGTAGTCGAAGCCCAGGCGCTCCATCACGCCGGGGCGGTAGTTGTGCATCACCACATCGGCGCGGCGGAGTAGCTCGCGTACCTGCGCTTTGTCGTCCTCGTTTTTGAGGTCAACGGCAAAGCTTTCCTTGTTGCGGTTGATGGCGTGAAACACCGACGACTCGCCGTTCATGATGACGTTCGAGGTGTAGAGATGCCGGCAGATGTCGCCGGTTTCGGGCCGCTCAATCTTGATGACCCGCGCGCCCATATCGGCCAGCCGCAGTGCGGCGGAGGGGCCGGAGAGAAACTGACTGAAATCAACAACAAGCAGGTCTGCTAGGGGCTTAGGGTTAACTTCACCCCTAGCCTTTCCCCTCCGGGAGAGGGGAGCTGGACGGTCGCTTACGTCAGAGAACGCAAGGCTCTCCTTTTCCGAAGAGTTTGGGTTTGGCGGTAAGGCAGCGCCCAACCCAAACTCCTCCTGAATAGCCGCCGTATCGCGCCCCGGCTTGGGTGCCGCCTTATCCGAGTACAGCTTCTCGCCATCAATGCGAATGGGGCAGCGGGTGGTGGGGAGCGACTGGCCATCGGTGAGCTTCACTAGCTGCTGCATGCCCAGGGCTTGGTAGCCGGGGCTGCTGGTGGCTTGCTGATAGTTTAGCACCTCGGCGCACCACACGCCCAGCGGCTCCAGCCTGGCCAGCCAAGTGGCAGTAGGCTCTTCGCGTAGTGCATCAACTAGGCGTTCGGCAATGTCGTCGCGGCCTTCAAACCAAGAGCTGGCAGTGGGGTAGTCGGCTAGAATACCCGTGTCCAGCACGGCGTCGAGCTTATCGAGGTTGCCCATAGCCAGGGCTAGGTAGCTGTCCCGGGTTTGGTAGATGCCGTAAGGCGCACTAAGGTAGGCGTGGGCGGTGCCGCGGGCCGCGCCGCGCTGGGGCAGTTGGCCACCGTCGTTGAGGTGGGTGGTGAGCAGCTCAAACTGCATGTCGAGCACCGATTCGAGCAGACTGACTTCGACCAGCACGCTCTGGCCGGTGCGGTTGCGCTTGAGCAGCGCCGCCAGCAGCCCCTGCGCGAAGTGCGAGCCGCAGATGATATCGGCCACCGCGATGCCAAAGGGCGTCGGCCCGTCGTATTTCGTACCCGACAAATACGCCAGGCCCGACATCGACTGAATCAGCAAATCCTGCCCCGGCTTGGTGGCCCAGGGGCCGGTAGGGCCGTAGCCCGTTACCACGCCGTACACGATGCGCGGATTAATAGCCCGCACGGCGTCGTAGTCGAGGCCGATTTTCTCCATGATGCCCGGTCGGAAATTGTGGGTCATGATATCGGCCTGCGCCAGCAGCTGCTTCACCTGGGCCAGGTCGGCGGGGTTCTTGAGGTCGGCGGCGTACGATTCCTTGTTGCGGTTGATGGTGTGAAACACCAGGCTGCTGCCCTCCACAAACAGATTCTTAATGGCAATCTGCCGGCCCGCCTCGCCCGAGCCCGGCCGCTCAATTTTGATGACGCGCGCGCCTAGGTCAGCCAAGCGGAGGCCGGCCGATGGGGCCGCCAGGAATTGGCTGAACTCGATTACTAAAAGGCCTTTTAGGGGGAGGGGCATGGGTGGTTTCGTCTTTACAATCGTCATGCTGAGTGCAGCGAAGTCGAAGCATCTCGCATGGTGAACTAACTTCTGGCGTTAGCAACGAAGCGGTAGAGATGCTTCGACTTCGCTGCGCTCCGCTCAGCATGACGTTCCTTTTGAGTTACGCCATCGCTCTGGATTTCACATACAACTCGTTCAGCTTGCGCAGCAGCGCCCGCTCGTCGCCACCGTTCATCAAGTACTGGCGTACTGGTTCACCGGCGTGGTCCTGGAAGAACATGTGGCCGTGGTAGCGCGGGCGCAGGAAGGCGCGCTGCAGGGAGGGTAGCGTATCGAGGAAGTAGTTGCTGCTTTGGGCGTTTACCTGCTCATCCTGCCAAGCGGTGAGATGGCCGGGCTGGCCGCCGTTGGCGAAGTACAGTGTTTGCTGGCAGGCAGGCGAGGCCACATATTCGGCGTAGCGCACGGCGGTGGCTACGTCGGTGCACTTGGCCGATATAGCTAGGCCGGTGCCGCCTAGGGTGCTGCGCAGGCGCGTGCCACCGGGCGTCAGGCTCACCATGTCGTGGAAGTGCAGCAGGCGGCGGGCGTAGCCGCGCCGGGCATAGTTGGAGTAGCCGTAGGCAAAAGGACAGTAAGCTAGGCCGTCGGTCTGCGTCATGGCCTCGTAGGTCTGAATCGGGTTGCGGTGGAAGCAGGCCGGGTCTACCTTGCTAGCCAGCTCGCGAAATAGCTGTAGCGCTTGTACCCCAATAGCTTCGCTCACTACTTCGTTTTCACGCTGGCACGGGTCTTCGCCCAGCGAGCAGCAAAACATGTAGAAGCTCATCAGCGTGTCGATGGGGATGAGCGAGAAGGCCACCAGGCCGCGGTCG
Source organism: Hymenobacter sp. BT559 (assembly GCF_017571525.1). Classification (GTDB taxonomy): domain Bacteria; phylum Bacteroidota; class Bacteroidia; order Cytophagales; family Hymenobacteraceae; genus Hymenobacter; species Hymenobacter ginsengisoli. Next base: position 41,537 of record NZ_JAGETY010000006.1, read on the forward strand.
GCGAGGGCGAGTAGGTCAGTGAAGGTTTCGGGCAGGGGTAGGCCGCGCTGGGCAAGCAGGTCAGGGCGACTGGCGGCTACGGGCGTGGCCGCGTCGATGGGCAGTGCCCACTGGTGGCCGCTGAAGCTGTAGCTTTCAAAGGAATGCCCAACGGTATTGCCTTGCTGGTCAGATAGAAACCTGGTGGACAAGTACTCATCCAGCGGCAAAATTGAGCCGGTACGCGCCGCAAAGCCCGCCCACGGGTGGTCAATTACCAGCAAATCGAACCGCTCGGCCAACTGCTGAATCGACTCATCGGCGAACTGCTGAAGCGAGCGTTTCTGCCAGGTAATTTCCACGCCAGGGTTTAGCTCCGAAAAGCGCTGGGCGGTGGCCGCCATCGGTACGAAGCCCCGGCTATGATTCCAGGTAATTCCTTTCAAATGAATGCTGTCGGTGGGCATTGGAGAGATTCCGTCGTTTAGAATTTTATGGCTTGGGCGCGAACTGCGGCGTCGTTATTGCCGCTCACCGGCAGCAGGTAGAAGCTGTAGCGGTAGGGCTTGGCGGGCACCTGGTACTTCTCAATGGGGGCGGCCTGGGCGTCCCAGCTAGTGTTGCCGCCCACGCCCATCTGTACCAGGTCGATGTTGAGGGTGACCAAACCCGCATCTTTGAGCTTGTTGGTGTGGCGTGCCTGCTCGATATTCTGCTCGGTGTAGGGCCAGGCACTCATGCTCAGCAGGCTGTCGGCCACCACCAGCAGGCCGGCGTTTTGCTTGTCGGCAAGCTGCATCCAGCGCACGTCGGTGCGGTTGGCGTACTCCATCGGCACCACGTAAGAGTCGGCAAACTCGCTGAGCGGCTGCGTGTAGATGCCCGCATCGAAGCCGTAGCGGCGGTCGATATAGTTTTCCAGCGGCCCCCGGCCGTAGTAGCTGATTTGCGTATCGGCGTGGCGAATGCCGCACTGCATGCCCACCCTGGGGATATTGGGCAGGCCGGCGGCGGGCGTGAGGGCGTAATCTACTTTCAGGGTGCCAGCGCCGTTTAGCGTGTAGGTCACGCGCACGGTGGTTTTGTCGTCGATGAGCGTGTAGGTGCTGGTGAGGCTGGGTTGGCCGGGGTTCGACTTGTCCAGCGTCAGGCTTTGTAGCTTGGGCGCGGCCGTAAACCACGGTTTTAGCTGCTTATCGGCTTTCCAGCCGCGGCGGTCGTTGTCGGTGAGCGGGCGGGTGAAGTGGGGTAGCAGCGGGGCGGCCAGCTGCTCGGTGCCGCCCTGGCGATAAGAAGTAAGGGCGCCGCTAGCCTTGTCGATGCTCACCTGAAAGCCATTGGCGCTGAGCACGTAAGCCGTAGCGTCGTCGCGCACGGCCACGGCCGGGTAGCTTTTAGCTGACTTGGCCGGCTGGGCCAGGCCAGTCAGGGCAAACTGGTTGCTGGCTACCTCGTGGCCTTGGTCAGCCCAGCCCAGTGCCTGCGGCAGCGCGAAGGAAATCGTAGCCAGGTACTCCGCGCCCGCCTTCATTTTGGGTAGGTAAGGCTTGAGCGAAATAACCGTGTCGTGCCCCGCCGCCAGCCGCAGGCGCGGCAGCAGTTTGGTGCTTATAACGCGGCCATTTTCGCGCAAGACCAGCGCCACGGCGTAGTCGGCCAAGGACTTGCTGGCGTGGCGGTTCTCTATCTTGATTAACACCTTATTCGCATCGGTAAGCGTGCATTCGGCGGGCTGGTACACGCGCTTGCACTCGTACATGGCGGCCCTGGGCTTGCCATCCGATTCCACAATGCCCTTGATAGTGAAGTCGTCGTAGTACTTCTCCTGAAAGTCGCCGCCGTAGGCGTAATAAGCTGTGCCAGTGGAATCGTGCTTCAACAGCCCCTGCTCTTTAAACTCCCAGATGCAGCCGCCAATCACGCGCTTCGTATTGCGCCAGATGTCCCAAAATTCCTTCATGTTACCCGTAGCGTTGCCCATGGAGTGGGCATACTCGCAGAAGAAAACGGGCCGCGTATCGCCATTGTCCTGGTTGGCCAGCAGCTCGGCCGTGAACAGGCCGGGATACATGCGGCTCACCATATCCACGTAGGCCTGGTCGCGCGGCACCTGAATGCGGTAGGCGTGGTTTTTGGGGTAATTCGGGTTGCTAGGGTCGATGTAGCCGGGTAGGTGCGGGTCGCCCTGAGCGGGCTCGTAATGAATGGGCCGCGTGATGTCGAAATCGTGCAGCCAGGCCGCCATTGCCGCGTGGTTGGGCCCGCGGCCGCTTTCGTTGCCGAGGCTCCAAAAAATAATGCTAGGGTGGTTTTTGTCGCGCAGGGCCATACGTATGCTGCGCTCCTGGTAGGCGGCGGTCCAGGCCGGGTCGTTGCTCAGTTTCGAGCCTAAGCCGTGGGTTTCGAGGTTGGCCTCGTCAATGACCAGGATGCCGTACTCGTCGCAGAGGTCGTAGAAGTACGGGTCGTTGGGGTAGTGGCTGGTGCGGATGCAGTTGAAATTGAACTGCTTGAGCGTACGCACATCCTGCCGAATGTCCTCGCGGCTCACGGCCATGCCCTTGGTGGGGTGGTGGTCGTGGCGGTTCACCCCGTAGAGGTAGGTCAGCTTGCCGTTAAGCAGCAGCTTGCCATTTTCCTTCGAAAACTCAATGCTGCGAAACCCCACTTTGCAGCTCTTGGCCTCCAGCACCGCGCCGGCTTTGTCAGTCAGCGTGAGCACCAGCGTGTAGAGGGTGGGGGCTTCGTCGCTCCACTTCAGCGGGTTGCGCACGGTGGTTTCGAGCAGGCCAAATTTGGCATTGTCGAGGCGCGGGTACTTTTCGTTCAGGATGGCATCGGCGCTGAGTTGCAGGCCGTTGTCCAGCACCGGCTTGCCCGCTCGGTCATACAGCTGGGCCGCTACTTGGTAGCCCGTGAGGTCGTTGTTGCCGGTCAGGTTTTCCAGGCGTGGCCGAATACTCAGCACCGCGTCGCGGTAGTCTTTATCGAGCTTGGCCTGCCAGTGAAAATCGGCTAGGCGTACCTTCGGCTCGGCCAGCAGCAGCACCTCTCGGTAGATGCCGCTCAAGCGCCAGTGGTCCTGGTCTTCCAGATAAGAGCCATCCGACCAGCGCATTACCTGCACCGACACTACGTTCTCGCCTGCCTGCAAGTAGGGCGTCGCGTTGAATTCCGACGGCAGGCAGCTATCCTCGCCGTAGCCCAGAAACTTGCCATTCACCCACACCTTAAACGCCGAGCTGACGCCGCCAAAATGCAGCGTCAGGTTCATATTCTGCCAGCCGGCCGGCACCGTAAACGTGCGCTGGTACGAGCCCACGCCGTTGTAGTCCTGCGGCACGTAGGGTGGGTCGACGGGGCGGAAGGGGTACTTAGCGCTCTTGTAAATCGGCTTGTCGTAGCCGTTCATTTCCCAGTTGGCCGGCACCGCCAGCTGCTTCCAGCCCTGCACCCGGCTCTTATAAAAGTCTTTGGGCGCATCGGCGGGCTTCAGGGCAAACTGAAAATCCCAGTTGCCATTGAGCGAGAGCAGGCGCGGGGTTTTGCTGCGGTCGCCAGCTAGGGCGTCTTTTTCGGTGGGGAAGGAGTAGGCCGTAGCGCGAGCGGGCTCGCGGTTCAGCTCGGTGATTTGCGGGATTTGCCAGGCATCGCCCTCGGGGCCAGTGTAGATGGCCGGCGGGTGCGAGACGTTGGGGAAGAAGTACACGCTGGCCTCCTGGGCCTTTGCCGTACTTATTAAGAGCAGTAGCAAGGCTGTCCAGACGGTGCGCCTCCCCCCCAAGCCCCCTCTCCGAAAAAGGAGCGGAAGAGCCTGACGACTCACTTTGTTGAGGATATGGGGTGGGCGTAACATGCTCATTCTGTTGGTCAATTCAAGTAGTGGTCCGTTTCCCATCCTCTTTTTGGAGAGAAAACTCGGGGTAATGCGAACCATCAGGGCTGGCTTTGAACAGTGATACTTGCTGGAGTAAGCCCATCGGCTGTGGCCTTTATCGTGATAGCGCCGCCTTTCTCAGTGGTTTGAATAATGGCCAACGCCATCCCGTTATACGCCTTTCGGAAATCGGCCTTAAACGGCTCCATACTAGCCTGATACCCGTTATCTACGCCCGCCACGAAGCCCGGTCCACTCACTGCGAACTTCACTAGATTGGCCGCGTCGGGCACCAGGTTGCCGGCCGCATCCAGCACGCGCACGGTAACGAAAGACAGGTCCTTGCCATCGGCTTGGAGCTTGCTACGGTCGGCCAGTAGCTCGATTTTGGCGGCGGGGCCGGCGGTTTTCACGGAGCTGGTGAGGACCGTTTTGCCAGCCTTGCGCGACACGGCTTGCAGCGTGCCGGGGGCGTAGGGCACGCGCCATCGTACGTGTAGGTCGTCGTTGCCCTTCTTTTTCACCCCTAGCGACTTACCGTTTAAAAATAGCTCTACCTCGTCAGCTTGGCTGTAATAGGCCCATACATCCACGGTTTGGCCCGGCTTCCAATTCCAGTGCGGCAGCAGGTGCAGCACGGGCTTGGTAGTCCACTCGCTTTGGTACAGATAATAAGCGTCTTTCGGGAAGCCCGCTAGGTCGATAACGCCGAAGTAGGAGCTACGGGCTGGCCAGGGATAGGGCAGGGGCTCGCCCAGGTAGTCGAAGCCGCTCCAAACAAAAGCGCCGCTGATGAAGGGACTATTTTTAATAGCGCGCCAGGCGGCTTCGTGCGTGGCGCCCCAGTAAGGGGCCGCGTTGTCGTAGCTGGAGGCCGTGAAGTCAGGGTTGCCGTCGGTTAGCTTGCTTTTGCCATCCTTGGGCCAGATGCGCAGGCTGTCGGAAGGCAGGTCGTAGTGCCCACGGGTTTCGAAGGCTGCTGCGATTTCAGTGGCCAGAAACTTTTGGCCGGGGAAGCGCTTCGGCAGCTCGGGGTATCCGGCGTGCTTGTAGTTGAAACTGAGCACGTCGAGCACGCCGGCCTGGCTGATGAAGTTCTTCGCGGGTTCCTGCTCCGTCAGGGCCGAGGTAACGGGCCTAGTCGGGTCGAGGTGCTTCACGGTGGCCGTTAGCTCCTTGGTGAGGCGCGTGCCGGTGCTGTCGAATTGCTCCCGGATTTCGTTGCCAATGCTCCACATAAACACGCTTGGGTGGTTGCGGTCGCGCCGAATTTGGTCTTCCAAATCGCGCTGGTGCCACTCTTTAAAGTCGAGGTGGTAGTCCTGGCTGTTCTTCTTTTTCAGCCACATATCGAACGCCTCATCCAGCACCAGGAAGCCCATGCGGTCGCACAAATCCAGGAACTCCGGTGCAGGCGGGTTGTGGGAGGTGCGGATGGCGTTGCAGCCCATCGCCTTCAATATCTCCAGCTGCCGCTCGATGGCGCGGGTGTTCACCGCCGCGCCCAGGGCCCCAAGGTCGTGGTGCTGGCACACACCCTGAATGCGCAGCGGCTGCCCGTTCAACGCAAAGCCCTTGTTGCTGTCAAAGTGGAAAGACCGCACCCCTAGGGCGGTTTCATAGCTGTCTTCTAAGGTCTTGCCCCGCCACACCTGCGTCAGCACCCGGTACAGGCGCGGCGCGGTGGGCGACCACAGCGCCGGTTGCTTCAAAGTCAGTTGCTGCGTGGCACTGCCGGTGGTGCCTGACACCGACACGGCGGCCGTGCTGGCGGTAGCCACTTGGCGGCGGTTGGCGTCGTAAATGGTCATAACCAGCCGTACCGTTTGGCGCTGGCCGGTGGCGTTGCGCAGGGTGGTTTGCACACGCACGGTAGCGGCCTGTGGGCTCACCTGCGGCGTGGTTACGAAGGTGCCCCAGGGCGCCACGGCCAGCTGGTGCGTGGTCACCAGCCGCACGTGGCGGTAGATGCCCGAGCCTGAGTACCAGCGCGAAGCGGGCTGCGCCGAGTTGTCGGCTCGCACGGCTAGGGTATTAGACTGGCCGTCCGGCTGGAGGTAGGGCGTTAGCTCGTAGCGAAACGAGCTGTAGCCATTGGGCCGCCGTCCTAGCGAGTGCCCGTTCAGCCATACCTCGCTGTTGCGGCTCACCCCGTCAAACTCAATCCACACGCTCTTACCGACCGTGGCGGGCAGCACGAAGGTTTTGCGGTACCAACCCACGCCGGTGGGCAGGCCGCCGCCATCGGGCTTGGCCGGGTTCTTCTCATCAAACTGGCCCTCGATGCTCCAGTCGTGCGGCAGCGTGAGCGGGCGCCACCTGGCATCGTCAAACTGCGCGTCTTTGGCCGCGGCCTCGTCGCCCAGGTAAAATTTCCAGCCTTTGTCGAAGCTCACCACCTGGCGCGGCCCTGCCTGCGCGGCCACGGTGCCGGGCCGGGCGCTGAGCAGGAGAAACAGGAGGGAAAGGAGGCAAGGCATTGGTTGTAGCGCGGACTTTTAGTCCACGAAGGGTTCGTTTTGCTGTTGTTGACTCGCGGACTGAAAGTCCGCGCTACTTGACTGCTTTCGGCTTCTTCACCGGCGGGGCGATAAAGGCCACGGTGCTCTTACCTAGGTCTTTGGAAGTCGCCACCGCAATACCGCGCTGGTCGGGCTTGTTCACGGCGCAGTAGTAGTGATACACCACGCCTTTATATTTGAGCACAAATGACTTGTGGGCGAATAGTTCGTCGTAGGGCTCTGATGGTTGCACCAGGTTGGCCCCCGTCCAGTCGGTCCAGTGCGTAAGGTCATAGGAGCAGGCAAAGCGGTTCACGGCGCCACTCACGCCGGGGTAGAAGGCCCCGAAGTAGAACATGACCCACAGGCCGTTGTCCATCTTTTGCAGGTAAGCATCGCCCGTGATGCCGGTGTGGTGGTTGAGCACGGGGTTGCGCAGGTAGCGCTGCCAGTGGGTCATGTCGTCCGACACGGCCATGCCGATGCGCTCGGCGCCACGCTTAGCGTTGAGGCTGTCGCCGTTGGCGTTGTAGTACATCACGAATGGGTGGCCGGTGAGCTTGCTCTTGTCCCACACCACCGAGCTTTTGTAGATGGTGTGGTTTTCCCACCAGCGCACGTCTTTGTCGTTGGCTTTCAGCAGGGGCTGGGGTAGGCGCTGCCACTGGTGCACGGTGGTGGGGTCCTTGTCCGTATAGGCCATGCCGATGGACAGCAGCCCTTTCTCATACCCCCGCGAGTTGCCACCGAAGTACGACAGCCAGTACTTGCCCTGGTAGGGCTGCCACTCGTAGCTGCCGCCCCATTTCGGGTCTTGCAGCGCCACGTAGCCCGCCTTCTGGTTGGTGTCCCAATCGGTAGTATCACTGAAAGACAAGATTTTGCCTTTCGTTTCCCACTTTAGCAGGTCCTTGCTGTGGGCCAACCAGGTTTCGTAGCCGCGCCCGTCGTAGATGATATAAGTCATCCACCACTGCCCGTTTTTGCGGAATACGCTCGGGCAATCCATCTTCTTTTTGTTGTCGTCGGTGACGAGCACCAAGCCGTACTTGTAAGGCGTTTTTACCTCCTCGTACACCTTCTGCATCTCAGCGGCGGGCACAGTCGTGGGAAAGGCTTTTTGCGCCCAGCTCTGGCGCTGGCCGCCCCAACTTAGCAGAAGAAAACAGATAAGTTTCAGTTTCATAAAAAGCTAGATTGAGCTAACCACGAAATGGTAAGTCCCGGAGCCTGCCTGGATGCGGGCCTTGCCAGCTTCTGCCGCCAGCAGCTTTAGCTCCGGCCGTTGGGCCAGCGGCTGGTTGCGCTCGGTGATGGTAGCTTTCGCATCAGCCGGCAGATAGATAGTGGCCGTGGTATTCGCCGGAATGGTCACGGTTAGGTCGAAAGAATTGCTGGTTTTTTTCCAGTCGCTCACAATCAGCCCGTAAGGCGAGAGGTGGCTGGCGCGGGCACTGGTGACGTCGCCCACCGGCTCCGGTCGAATGTCAATCTTATTGAAGGCCACAGAGCCTTCGGCCGGGCGAATGCCCCCCAGGGCGCCATACAGCCACTCTTGCAAGTGGCCCAGCATCAAGTGGTTGTTCGATACCGAAGGCAGCGCCGCCCACGATTCCGTGAGGGCCGTGGCGCCGTGGGCCAGCTGGTAGCCATAGCCGGGCACATCGGTGCGGCTGTTCATGGCAAAAATCACGTCGGAGCGGCCGGCATTTTCCAGCGCCCGTAGCACGTAGCGGTAGCCGATGTCACCGGCCGTGAGGGCGTTGCCGTGGCTGCGAATGTCCTGTACCAGATTGTCGAGCACGGCCGCCTGGTCGGTGGGCGCTACTAGGCCCATGTACAGCGCCATGGCGTTGGCGGTTTGGCTGCCGGTGGCGTACTGCTTGGTTTGCGGGTTGAAGAATTTCTGGTTGAACGCCGTTTTTACCTCGGTGCCCAAGTTCTCATAGGTTGTGACATCGTCGGCTTTGCCTAGCAGGCGGGCTATTTGGGCCAGCAGCGTGAGGTCGTAATAGTACGTGGCGGTGGCAGTCACGCCCATCGGCGTGAGTTGCGAGGTGCCCGGGGGCTTGGGCCCTAGGTCGTACCAATCGCCCAGGCCCTTGCTATTGACGTGGTTGACAGACTGCGTGCCGAGGTAGGCTACGTAGCGCTGCATCATGGGGTAGCTGCTGGCCAGCACCTGCTGGTCGCCGTACCACTGGTACACGTACCAGGGCAGAATGATGCTGGCGCTGCCCCACTCCGGCGAGTCGCGGAAGATGTCGCCGCCCCACTCAAACTTGACGTATTCAGGCGCGATTTCTGGCACTAGCCCCTCGGCCGTTTGCGAGGCCTGCATGTCCTGAATGGTCTTGCGGCAGAGCGTGGCAATGTCGTAGCGGTAGCGCATCGAGGCGCCCATCAGGTGCGTCTCTTCGAGCCAGCCCAGCTTCTCACGGTGCGGGCAGTCGGTAAACACGCTGGCCATATTGCTGCGCACGGCCCAGTCAATCAGTGTATTGGTTTTGTTGAATAGCTCGCTCGAACACGAAAACTCACCCACCTGCGCCGCCGCATTGCGCGTGTGCAAGGCGGTGAGCTGCACGATTTCCGGCTGAGCCTTGGCAGTAGCCTGGCCCGTAGGCACACCGCCCGTCACTTGCGCGTAGCGAAAACCGTAGTAACTGAAGCGGGGCCGCCAGGTTTCTACGCCGCTGCCCTTCAGTACATAAGTGAAGAAGTAGGGCCGGCCGCTGTTGCGCTGGTTTACGGTTTTGTCGGCCCCTAGCAGCTCGGCGGGCGCAATGCGTACCGTGTCGCCGCGGTGCCCACGCACTTGCAGCTCCACAATGCCCGAGGCGTTCTGCCCGAAGTCGTACACCCACTTGCCCGGCTGCGGCTGCATTACGGCCTGGGGCTTAAATACGTCGAAGGTTCGCAACGATTCCTGCTGCTGGCTCAGCAGCTCGGCCGGCCCGTCTACGGTGATAACCGGGCGCCAGGCTTGGTCGTTGAACCGGGGGCTAGCCCAGCCGGCCTGTTCCAGGGAGGCGTTGTAATCTTCACCTCCATAGATGCTCGAAAACGTAACCGGTCCGGCCGCCGTCTTCCACGACTGGTCGCTGATAATATCCTCGCGCGAGCCATCCTGGTACTCCAGCGCCAGCCGGCAAATAAGTTTGGGGTAGCCAAAGGCGGCCTTTAGCTTGCGGTAACGCTCCTTCACGGGCGGCACGTAGTAGAAGCCGTTGCCGAGCATCACGCCGAGCGCGTTAGCCCCCTTTTTTACCTGGTCGGTGACGTCAAACGTCACGTACTGCGCCTGCTGGTCGTACTTCGTCCAGCCCGGGTCAAGGAAGTGGTTGCCGACCTTCTGCCCGTTCAGCACCGCTTCAAACTGCCCCAGGCCGCTGATATACAGCATAGCCCGGCGCACCTTCTGCTTAGCCGTGAAGGGCTTGCGTAGCAGCGGCAGCACGTTGTTGCCGTTGTAGGTGTCTTTGCGGCCGTCTATGGGCAGCAAAGACACGCGCTCGGCGGGTAGCTGCTCGTAAGCCACCCAGCGAGCACCTCGCCAATCGGCAGGCGCCAGCAGGCCCATTTGCCACTCGGCGGGTTCCGACCAGGCAGATGTGTGGCCGTGGTTGTCCCACACCTGCACCTGCCAGTAATAGGCGCGCGCCGCCTGCAAAGGCTGGCCCGCGTAGTTAACCTGTAAGCAGACATTGGAGGCTACTTTGCCCGAATCCCAGACGTCGCCAACCTGTTGACTAAGCGTCTTTTTATCTTTCGCAACCAAGATGCGGTAGGCCGTCTGCTGCACGTTGCGCTGGTCAGAAACGAGCTGCCAGCTCAGCGTCGGGGTAGGCGTTTGCACACCCAATGGGTGCGCCTGGTAAGCGCAGCGCAGCTGGTGAGCCTGCAAGCTCTGGGCCGCCCCTAGCTGGCTAGCCAGCACGAGTAACCAAGCGATACAGAGGGCGCGAGCAATCATTAATAAATGGCTGATTAGCCAATGTATAGCTCGTAAGACTGCTTATTATGTGGGTGGCTTACAAAATAACTAGCTAGAAGGACCAAGCACCTGAGCAGCGTGAGCGTAAATAGACCACAAAGATTGAGTTACTCAGGTCGCGGTGTTTTTCACCTCTTGGCATCTTCTTATAGGATGTTTGCATAAGCGAGCAGTCTGGCTGGCAAGACTGATTCCACCTATTTAACGCCCCTGGCTAGAGGCTACGGCACCCCACTTGGCCCTCCCTGGCACCTGATGCGCTTGGCTGCGACGTAGCCAGACTATCTCGTATTATCACCCAAAAAGGGCGGTATCACCCACCGCAAGGCATGATAGCTGGGTTGCCCTTGATTAGGTACATTTTCAGTAGTGGCCACATGGTGAAAGAATGGCCCGGCGGCCCTGGCGAGACGAGTGGGGCAAAGTCAATTTACTAACATCGTAGAATCGACTGGCCGTTTTATCCTGCTAGGCTATTCTGGGCCACCTCATCGCCTAGGTGCCAAAGCTCCGCAATGTTGCCTTACGGACTACCACGGCCCGCGTGGTTTGCCTGTGTCAGCCCGGTCGGCCGTGGTCAAGAGTATTATGGGCAGGCACTACAGTGGCTATAAGGGAGCTGCGCCGGAGTGTTTATCCCTCAACGGCGGAAAGGGTGGGCGGTGATTTGGTAAAAATTTAGGGCGTTCAGTGCCCCGGTACTTGATTCTAGCTATTGGACTATACAAAGACGAGCGCCGGGCCTAGCCCGGCTATAAAGCGGCCGATTATTCGGGGCAGTGCGGCTGATAAAGGTCGGGGTTAAGCGGCAGCGCCCAGGGGCAGCGCCCAGGGGCAGCAGGTAAATTAGTAGTGTGAAAGCAGGACACACATGTTGGGTAAGCGCTGGCAAAAGCGGGGCATTAAGCTCGCATAGTAGCTTTTATTTTGCTGGTGTGCCCATTTTTGTGCGCAAAACGGAGCCTTTTTTGCTAGCGGCGCTACCTAGGCTCGTCTGGTGCTGGCTTGGCTGGGCGCCTGTGGCCAGGCGCCCCATTTACGATACTTACCCTTTCGCTTCACATTATGCCTTTTTCCAAGCTTGCTCTTTATTTTGAAAACCCGGTCGGGCGCTTGCTCGAAAACGATAATGGCTATGTGGTAGTGGAGTATCGCCCCGGCCCCCGCAAGCTCAGTGACCTGCAAGCCCTGCTTACCCATGCCGGGAATTTGCTGACGAGCAGACGCTGGCACAAGCTGCTCGGCGACCAGCGCCTAATGGCTCCCTTTACCCCCGAGGAAAGCAAATGGATAACGGAATACTGGCTAACGGCTAGCCAGTTACGCACCGATACGGTGTATGGCGCTGTGTTGCTGCCACACGACGTATTTGCCCGCTTGTCGGTAAGCCAACTTATCAACGAGGCTAGAGCAGCGGCTATGACCTACCGTTTGTTTGAAGATGTAGCCGCAGCAGAATCCTGGCTTTTACAATTGCCCTAAAAGCTGGCAGCCCCACGCAACTACCTGTCTTAGAAAGCTGTTGCGCGGGGCTGCCAAAATGAATTGTAGAGACTAGGCCAGTAGCACACCTCTAACTTATCCGGACCACTTATTTATCCTCCAGAGAAAAGCCTGGTTGGCTGAGGTAGAGACATGTTTTGGCGGCGGAACTGCGCAAAAAAGCGCGTGCGCTTGTCGATAAGCATCACATAGAGCATCCCTAAGAAGGGCACCAGACAAATAGCCACCAGCAAACGCAAGTGCCAATACTGCGCGGCTGTAAGGTGCCAGTGCTGCGCGAGTGCTTTTAGAATGGGTTGCATAAGACAGGTTTTAGGTTAGTGAGAAAACCGTCTGCTATGTGGTGAGTAAGTACTCACTTTATAACCCTGTTTATTCAGTAAAGTTTCATCTAAGGTGAAATATTTTAAAAATTTTTCTGTTACTGGTAGCAGCAAAGCCAAGAGTAAAGCCTGGGTTGACTTTAGATAGGCAGCGGCAACAAAGAGAAGGATAGCAAGGTACTAGTCGCTCGCTTGCCATAACAAGCAAAGCGAGGGGCTAGTAAAGCATGCAAAGCAGCCCCGCGCTTTGATATGCCGCTTACATAGTAATCGCTAGGCCAGCATAGCGCGAGCTGCTGCCTGCCCACTCACCAGCGCCGCCTCCACCGTGCCCGATGCGGGGCCTTCATACACACCCTCGCCGGCAAAAAACAGTGTGCCGGCCACCGGCGTGGCCAGGGCTGCGCGAGCAGCCGGCGCGCCCACTGTGGGGTAGGAGTAGGCCCCGTAGGTGTGCGGCTCGGCACCCCAATTGCGCACGTAGCTGGCGCGTAGGCGCGCTTGCAGCACCTCGACCGGCTGCGCCAGCAACTGCGCCAGCGAGGCAAGGGCCAGCGGCAGCACGGCCTCGGGCGAAGCCGTGTGCAGGCGCAGGGCGGCGGGCCCGGCCAGCCAACCCGTGAGCAGGGGCCGGGCATCGGGCAGCTGGCTCCACCAAGTAGGCACCGGCTCGTCGGAAAGCAAGAACTCCAACTCAGGCAGCCGCTCGTGCCAGAAAACCTCCTCAAACTCGACCTGCACCTTGATGACGGTACCGAACCCTAGCTGGGCAGCGGCGGCCCGGTGAGCGGGCAGCTCAGGCACGAAGGCTAGGTGGCCTGCCTGCCCGGTGGCGCGCTGCCACACCCCTAGCGACACGGTGCAGAGTACTTGCCGGGCGTGATAGCTGGCCCCATTTGCGGTCAGTACTTCGGCCGCGCCCGGCTGCCAGCTTATTTCCTGCACGGGCATGGCCAGGTGCACTTGGGCGCCCGCGGCCTGGGCCTGCGCGGCCAGCCAGTGCAGCAGCGGGCCGTAGCCGCCCTGTGGGCGGGGCGAGTCCTCGGCCCCGCCGGCGGCCCACTCGTCGCGCAAGGCCCAGGCACTCACGCGCTGGGCATCGGCCGCATCGTAGCCTTCGGCAAACTGCGTGGCGAAGGCGCGTAGTGACGCATGCTCATCACCACTAAATTCCTGGGTCAGAAACTCGGCCAGGGGCATGTCCTGAGGCAGGGCATTGAGCCGGGCTAGCAGGGCGGGGAGCTGGGCAAAGAAGTTGGTATCGGGCTGCACCTGGCCGTCTTTGATAGTATACGTTTGCCCCTCAGTGGCTTGCCACCGGATGCCGGCTTCGGCCAGCAGCGCCCTGGTAAGGGGCACCGGCTCGTGCATAAACTCGGCCCCGGCTTCGAGCGGGGCGCTAAAGCCGGCGGGTTGCAGCGTGTGTACGCGCCCGCCCAGGCGGTCCTGGGCCTCAAGCACGCGGCGCCCGGCAGCGGCTAGCTCGCGGGCGGCCAGCATGCCCGCCGCGCCAGCGCCGATGATGAGAATGTCGGTTTCATAGGAAGAACTAGCAGCCATTAAAGCACAGTTGGGAAAAGGATAGTAGAAAAGAAATAAGCACGTAGTGGCGAACGGCTCAGTCGGTAGTGCCCCGCACAGGCACGCTAAACAGCCGCCTCTGGCAGAGTGTTAGTCCCGTTGAATTGCTTAAAACTTGCGGAGCTTCTCCTTGCTCAGCTCGTAGCTGAGGATAGCGGGCACGTAAAACGTGACATCGGCCGCAAACTTGGCCACCAGCACCCCTAGCGGCACACTGTGCAGCCACCGCGGCAGCCAGTACATGAGCGCCGGGCGAACAACGAAGCTGTCAAGAACCTCAGCCACGCCAAACTCAACTACCAGTGCCCGCACATTGCGGCCAAAAGTAGCTAGCGAATAGGGCAGCCCCTGCGCCTGCCGCACCCGGCGGGCCTGCCGGGCATCTTGCAGCAGCAACCAGCCGAAATACGCCACATTGCCGGCCCAGGTGGCCGCCAGCGCCACCGCTACGCGCGTGGCGCCGGCCTGCCCCGTGGCCGCAGCAGCTCCTAGCGTGGCCAATAGCGAAAGCAGCTCGGCCGAGCCGTAGCGCCCTAGCCATTCTCGCACCCGCGAAGTCTTTGCGCTAGGCATGTTAGTTGTTAAGTGCCAGTTGTTCGTATCGCTTATTAACAACCAATTGCTAGTCTTATGCCAGTATCAGTCTCGCCACCGCCGGCCACAATTGCCACCGACGCGCGCCTGCGCTGGGTCGAGCATGTGGCCCGGCTCATGGATAGCCAGTTTCGGCTGCCGGGCACGCGCTTTCGCTTTGGCCTCGACCCGCTGCTGGGCCTCATTCCGATAGTGGGCGACCTCTCGTCGACGGCCGTGTCGGTAGCCTTGCTGCTGACGATGCTGCGCCACGGGGCTAGCGGGGCAGTGGTGGTGCGCATGGTGCTCAATATCTTGATTGATACAGTAATAGGTGGAATTCCGATTATTGGTAACGTATTCGATTTTGCCTATAAAAGCAACGAGCGCAATGTAGCGCTGCTGCGCCGCCACTACGCCGAGGGCCGGCACTCGGGCAGCGGCAAAGGCCTGGTGGCCATTGTGCTAGTGGTAATGCTGGCGGTAGTTGGGTTGGTGGCCTGGGGTAGCGTGGCGCTGCTGCACGCTGCCTGGCAATACGTTGAAATGCACCCGATTGGCGGTGTAACTCATTAACTGGCTGACGATTCGATAAATAGTGCCCGGACATGATGCTGCAGCTAAAGCTGGCGCCGACCGTTAGGTTGAGCAGCTGTTTGAGGTCGCAGTCGTAGAGGCTACCGTCTTACCTCGCCGAAATGGTGTGGCAGCACATCACGCCGGCCGTAGCCGCGGAGTTGAAAATGTTGACGAGCTTTTTTATATAGCCGACTTACTTTTTTGACGCCATGAAGTAGTCCAGCAGCTAGCAGGCCCGAGGCCGACTTGTTAGTTGAACGAAGCCCGGAATTCCAGCGGTGAGAGGTTGGTTTTGGCCTTGAATAGCTTGCTGAACGATTGCAGGTGCTCGAACCCTAGCGCGTAGGCTATTTCGCTCACCGTCAGGCTGGTAGTGGAGAGCTTTTCTTTCGCCTTGGCCAGCAGTTTGGCATGAATGTGCTGCTGGGTATTTTGCCCGGTGAGTACGCGCAGCAAGTTGCTTAAGTACTTGGGCGATAGGTGCTGGCAATCGGCCACATACTGCACGCTGGGCAATCCGCTCTCGGCCAAATCGGGCCGGTCGAAATAGAGGTCAAGCAAGGTTTCTATCCGAGTCAGGACTTCATGGTTGGCCTGCTCGCGGGTGAGGAACTGGCGGTGATAAAAGCGGTCGGCATAATGCAGCAGATTTTCGAGGTGCGATGTGATAATCACTTTGCTGAACCGGTCTATTGTGGAGGTATACTCCTGCTCGATAGCCTGGATAATAGTCAGGATAGTCGCTTCCTCCTTGGCCGACAGAAAAAGGGCTTCCTTGAGCGAATAATCCCAGAAGTCGTACTGTTTGATGGTTTTGGCTAGGGGCGTATTCCAAATAAAATCGGGGTGGATATATACCACCCACCCCGATTTTTCTACTTCCGCGTCTTTGTCGGCCACCGCCAGGCTAAATACCTGGTTAGGAGCCATAAACGATAGAATGCCTTCGTTGAAGTCAAACGGGTGCTGCCCGTAGGTCATGCGCACATTGCGCATGCGCTTGAGCGAGATGCAGTAGAAGTCGAAGACCATGCTCATTGGCTGCTCGCCGTAGCGCTGCGGCACGGTTTCTACATCCACCACGCTCAGGAGCGGATGCTGGGGCTTGGGCAGCTGCGCAAACTCATGAAACTCGCTTAGGGTGCGAAAGCGCCTCATGTCTATTCTTTTTCTTGGCCTAGTTCCAGTACCAGCTTGCCGCGCACGTGCCAGGTCTGGCTTTCGCGATGAGCCTCGGCTACCTGGGCTAGTGGATATACCTTGCTGACAACCACTTGTACCTGGCCGGCCTCAACAAGTTGGGTCATTTCCTGCAGCCAGTCCTGTCGGGGCTGGTTGGGGGCTAGCTCGCCCGTGGCCTGCTTCTCAGCCAGCGCCGCCAGCACGGCCGCGTCAAAGGGAAAATCGACGTTGACACTCACCAGGATGCCACCGGTTTTCAGTGCCGTCACGGCCTGCAGGCGCGCGGTGTTGTTGCGTAGTGGCGAGGCTTCTACTACTACATCAACCTCGCGAAGCGTTTCCGTGGCCTGCTGGCTCTGGTAGTCAAGGGCTTCATCGGCCCCTAGCTGCCGCAGGTAGTCTAGGTTGCCACTCGAGGCAGTGCCAATGACGTATGCTCCCTTGGCTTTGGCAAACTGCACGGCAAAGCTGCCTACCCCGCCCGAGGCCCCCTGAATGAGCACCCGTTGGCCGGGCTGCAGCTTGCCGTGGGCAAAAAGGGCCGTCCAGGCCGTGAGGCCGGCTAGCGGCACGGCAGCTGCCTCTACAAAGCTCAGATGCTGCGGCTTAGGGGCAAACTGACTGGCCTTGGCCGCGCAATATTCGGCGTAGCTGCCATTGCCGGGAAAATTGGGCACCCCGTACACCGCATCGCCGGGTTGAAACCCGGTAACAGCGCTGCCCACGGCGACTACCACGCCGGCCGCGTCCCAGCCCAGCGTCAGAGGCAAAGCTAAATAAGCCCGCAATGCGTCGTTGCCGCCTTCGCGCACCACCCAGTCTACCGGGTTTACGCCGCTGGCTCGCACCTCGATGAGGAGCTCATCGGCCGCGGGCACGGGCCGCGCTATGTCTTCTAGTTGCAGCACCTCAGGGCCACCAAAGGCATGAATTCTAACCGCTTTCATAACAAGCTCTTTTTTGGTTGATTGACAAGGCAAAGGTCCGCTCGGGTAGAAACAGTAGATTTAACCAAACTGCTTGTTGCTGTAGCCAAAAGGCCGAAGCGCCTCGGCTTTGGGGCAGCGCTACTGGCGGGGTCAGCAGCCCGCCGCATTGTTGCTTCTTGCGTTTTATAAATAAGTAGAGCGTGTGAGGCACCAGCCAAGCCAAAGCTTTCTGCCCGGTCAACGACATAATAGGGCAATACAAACTCGTCGGCTTAACCTTTGCCACAATTCTTTGCGCTAGGGCGCGGAATATTCTCCGCAGCCACTACTCCTTCATCGAGCTTTATAAAGCTCATCCACACCACTACACAGGGCGCCGATACTACGCTGTGGTCCAGCTTGCTGGTTGGGAATGAACGGGCCTTCAGCC
This sequence comes from Hymenobacter sp. BT559, assembly GCF_017571525.1. Taxonomy (GTDB): domain Bacteria; phylum Bacteroidota; class Bacteroidia; order Cytophagales; family Hymenobacteraceae; genus Hymenobacter; species Hymenobacter ginsengisoli. The sequence goes on from NZ_JAGETY010000006.1 coordinate 58,991, forward strand.
AGCATTGCACTACTACGACGGCCTCTGCCACTACGGCCTGCGCCTGCCGGGGAGGAGCTAATCAAAGACAGTATAAGGATTCCACCACCCAGCCTAGCCCAAAGTGCCGGACGATGGTTGTGGCCGAAACCGGCACCATGACTGCCACCAAGGCCGCCAGCTCGTGAATTACCACCTGTAAAGCGCGCCCAATTCCTTCGGTCGCGCTACTACGGAGCACTGTGCCCTGCTGGCTGCGGGCCGGTGAAGGTTGATTATCAGCAACCTGCAAGACCAGATAGCGTAGCACTGGCCCCAAAATGCCCTGGGCGCCGGCCCGCCCGAAATCAGTCTGGATGGCCAGCACCTGGCCCCGGGCGTGTACCTGTGCCGGCTGCAAACGATTGCGGGTAGCGCCGTGCAGCGGCCCATAAAGCTGGGGTAAGAATGGGTTTTAGTGATGCAACTTGCCGCTATTCTCCATGAGTTTCCACCCTTTTTACTATATGTTGCTTCGTCTGCGTACTGTGCCTGCCTTCCTCCAAAAAGTCCCCCAAGCCCTGACTATCTTCTGCCTTATCCTGCTAGGGTACGGGGTAAAGGCTGAAGAAATAAAGTCACCCAATGGGCAGCTCACGCTCGAGTTTTCGCTGCAAAGAGGCGGGGTGCCTACTTACCACCTCACTTATAAAGGGCGCGACGTTATTAAACCCAGCAAGCTGGGCTTCGACCTGAAGAATGCCCCGAGCCTGACCAGCGGCTTTGCGGTAGCAGAAAGCAAGCAGCGCACCTTCGACGAAAGCTGGCAGCCGGTGTGGGGCGAGGTCAAAACCATCCGCAACCACTACAACGAGCTGGCCGTGACGCTCACGCAGGCCGCCACCAGCCGCATTATCCGGGTACGCTTCCGCGTGTTTGACGACGGGCTCGGGTTCCGCTACGAGTTTCCCAAGCAGGACAAGCTCACGCACTTCGTGGTGAAGGAGGAGCGCACCCAGTTTGCCCTGGCCGGCGACCACAAGGCCTTCTGGCTGCCCGGCGACTACGACACGCAGGAGTACAACACGACCACCTCGAAGCTCTCGCAGGTGCGTGCGCTGATGAAAGCGGCCGTGACGCCTAACGCCTCGCAAACGACCTTTTCGCCCACCGGCGTGCAAACCCCGCTTATGCTCAAAAGCCAGGACGGGCTCTACATCAACCTGCACGAGGCGGCCCTGATTGACTACTCGACCATGTCGCTGGAGCTGGACGACAAGAATTTTATTCTCGAAACGCACCTCACGCCCGACGCGGCGGGCGACAAGGGCTTCCTGCAAACGCCCGCCAACTCGCCCTGGCGCACGGTGGTGGTGAGCGACCGGGCCGGCGACATCCTCGAGTCGCACCTCATCCTGAACCTGAACGAGCCCACGAAGTACAAAGACGTCAGCTGGATAAAGCCCGTGAAGTACGTGGGCGTGTGGTGGGAAATGATAACCGGGCGCAGCACCTGGGCCTACACCGACGCCACCAACATCAAGCTTGACTCGACCGACTACCGCACCCTGAAGCCCAACGGCCGCCACGCCGCCAACACGGCCCACGTGAAGGAATACATCGACTTTGCGGCCAAGCATGGCTTCGACGCCGTGCTGGTGGAGGGCTGGAACGTGGGCTGGGAAGACTGGTTTGGCGAGCACAAGGACTACGTGTTTGACTTCGTGACGCCCTACCCCGACTTTGACGTGCAGGAGCTGCACCGCTACGCGGCCGGCAAAAACGTCAAGCTCATTATGCACCACGAAACCAGCGGCGCGGTGCGCAACTACGAGCGCCACCTCGAGGCAGCCTATAAGTTCATGGCCGACAATGGTTATAATGCCGTGAAGAGCGGATACGTGGGCGACATTCTGCCGCTCGGCCAGCACCACTATAGCCAGTGGACCAACAACCACTACCTCTACGCCCTCACGGAGGCGGCCAAGTACCATATCATGGTCAACGCCCACGAGGCCGTGCGCCCCACCGGCCTAGCGCGCACGTACCCCAACTTGATTGGTAATGAGGCCGCCCGGGGCACCGAGTACGAAGCCTTCGGCGGCAACAACCCCGACCACACCACCATTCTGCCCTTCACGCGCCTGATGGGCGGGCCGATGGACTACACGCCCGGCATCTTCCAAACCCAAATCAGCGCCCTCAATCCTGAAAATAAGTCCTTCGTGCACAGTACCCTGGCCCGCCAGCTGGCCCTGTACGTGACCATGTACTCGCCCTTGCAAATGGCGGCCGACCTGCCCGAGAACTACAACAAGCACCTCGACGCCTTCCAGTTCATCAAGGACGTAGCCGTGGACTGGGACGACACCAAAGTGCTCGAAGCCGAGCCCGGCGACTACGTCACCATCGCCCGCAAGGCCAAAGGGAAAAACAGCTGGTTCATTGGCAGCTCGTGCGACGAAAACGGCCGCACCTCGACGGTGAATTTCAGCTTTCTGGACCCCGGCAAGCCGTACGTGGCCACCATCTACGCCGACGCCAGGAACGCGCACTACGAGAAAAACCCGCAGGCCTATACCATCCGCAAAGTCAACGTCACCAGCAAGTCTAGGCTGGCGCAGTACTGCGCGCCGGGCGGCGGTTACGCCATCAGCGTAGTGCCAGCCACCACCAGGCGCTAGCTGAGGTAGTAGCGGGCTGTAGCACCGTTTTTACTTGCTGTTGAGCTGGTAGGTCAGCGAGGCTTGCAGCGATTGGCGTTGAAGTTTGCCATCAGCGTCGCTGCGGGCCTCGTTGAGGGCTAGCAGGCCTTGATAGGCTCGCACACTCACGCCCAGGCCCGCTGGTAGTGCCAGCCCGAGCCCCAGGCAAGGGCCTACGTCAAGGCGCTGCCGGTCTTTCGCGGCAGCCTGGTCAATCTCATACGCCTGGGTCGTGTAGCCCAATCCCCAGCTTGTTATGTAGTCGGTGCCCGTCTGGCGGCCGCCAAGTAGTAGGCTGGCCTGCGGCCCGGCCTCTAGGTACACGCGGCCAAGGCTAGCGCGCACTAGCACTGGCACGCTTAGGTAATGCAGGCGCAAGCGCGTATCGGCTTTAAAAAAAGCATCGCCGACGGACATGCTGGATTGCGACAGTGTGGTGCGCTCATAGCTATACGCCACCTCGGGCACCAGCGAAAGGTGGGGGGCTAGCGGCAATTGGTACAGAAGCCCGGCTTCGAGGCCCGCCTGCGCGCTAGAGCTGCTGCGCACTACCTGGCCTTCGGTGGCGCGTAGCCTCGTGAGGCCACCCCCGAGGCGCACGGCAAGCTGGGCGTGGGCAGCACTGCTCGCAGCCAGGCTGCCTAGCAGAAGAAAAAGTAGCTTCATAGCACAAAAAGTAAGGTTGGTACAGACAGGAGCCGCTGCTCGGCTAAAGCGTTGCAGCGGCTCCGTCTGGCTTATGGGTAGGTAGCTGCCGGTTTGGGGGTGCTGCTGCCTTTCGAGTAGGTAGCCAGAAGCAGGCCAGGCAGTTAGAAAAGCGCTGGTGGCTTGCTAGCCCCAAGTCCCGTTCCGGCGCACGCAGCTCCTTAGTGCAGCGCGCCGCCTGCCTCGCCGGTCGTGGCCACGAGGTGCGTGACCCGCTGCCGGCCCACGAGCAGCACGAGCAGCGCCAGCAGCGACGGCCCAGCCATGAGCGCCGCCATTGGCACGGCCGTGCGTGCGTCGAACAAGCTCACGCCCACCGATGCCAGCGCGCCCGCACCCATTTGCAGCGCCCCCATCAGGGCCGAGGCACTGCCCGCATTGCGCGTGAAGGGGGCTAGCGACAAGGCCGACGTATTGGGGCTAGTGAAGCCCAGGCAGCACAAAAACAGGAACAGCAGGGCAATGGTACCGCCCAGGCCCAGTACGCCCGCGCTGGTAAGACCAAGCAATACGCTGGTAGTCAGCAATTGGCAGCCCAATGCTACCAGCACAATCTGCTCGCTTTGGTAACGGCGTAGCAACAAACTATTAAGCTGGCTCGACCCAATAAGCCCAATGGAGAGGAAGGCAAAAATCCACCCGTAGACCTTGCCCTCGACGTGGTAAATGTCCATAAATACCAGCGGCGACCCTGCCACGTAAGCGAACAGGCCGCTGAACGATACGGCGCCAGTGAGGGCGTAGGTCGTGAATTGAGGTTCGCGGAGCACGGCCCAGAAATTGGTGAGGATGGGCCCGGGCCGTAGCGAGAGCGTGGTGTCGGGCTTATACCCATTGGGGAGCCACAAGGCCGAAGCCAGTAGCAGCAACGCCCCAAGTGCCCCGAGCACCAGGAACACTGCCTGCCAACCGAAGGCCGCCGTCACGTAGCCCCCGATAGTGGGCGCCAATAAGGGCGAAACGCCTAATACCAACATCAGTAGCGCAAAGACCTTGGCGCTTTCCTTCACCGGGAATAAGTCGCGCACCATGGCCACCGAGGCCACCGCCGCCGCGCAGCTGCCAATGGCCTGCACAAAGCGCAGGGCAATCAGGGTTTCAATGCGCTGCACCGCCAGGCAGCCGATGGAGGCCACCACGTAAAGCGCTAGCCCAAAGTAAAGCGGCTTTTTGCGCCCAAACCGGTCGAGCAACGGGCCATAAAGCAGCTGCCCGGCCGAAATGCCTACAAAAAAGCTTGACAGCGACAGCGCCACCTGGGCCGCCGTCGTGTGCAGGTTTTTGGCAATGGCCGGAAAGCCCGGCAAATACATATCAATAGAAAACGGCCCCAAAGCCGTGAGCGCACCCAGAATGAGAATGAGGGAGAAATAGCGTTGCTTCGTCATGAGAAAACTGAGGCGCCGCAGAGCGCGGCGCAATAGCGCAGCTAGCAGCCTGAAGGACAGCCAAGAGTCATCAGTCGGTAGGCCGCTGCAGTAAATTAAGATGGAGTAAGCAGGAGTTGCTCGGCTGCCGGGCACTGGCAGCCACAACAAGCAACCCAGGCATTTTCTTGCTGCCACTCGATGAATTAGGAGAAAACCAACGAGTGAAGCCTGAGGTGGCGAGTGGTGTCGTGTGGTTTTGAAACTCCAGCCCTTTCCCGGCTAGGGGCACTGGCCGGCCTGCCATACGCCGCTTGTCCATTCGGGTTTCGCCTGCGTAGTGTAAGGGGCGGGCTAGCTGCCAGCTTCCCACTAGCCACCTTAAGCTACTTTATGAAACCACACATCATTTGCCACATGATGGCTTCGCTTGATGGCCGCATCATTACCCAGCGCTGGGGCCAGCGGCCCGACACGAGCGTGTACGAAACCATCGGCGCGCGCTTCGACTCGCAAGCCTGGCTCTGCGGCCGCGTTACCCTGGAAAAGGATTTCACCAAGGGCCGCCAGCCCGAAGCCCGGCCCGGCGACACCGTGCCCGACCGCCACGATTTCGTAGCCGATGCCACCGCTACCTCTTTTGCCGTGGCGGTAGATGCCAGCGGCAAGCTGGGCTGGGAGTCGGGCTACCTCGACACTGACCACATCATTGCCGTGCTCAGCGAGCAGGTCGGTGATGACTACCTGGCCTACCTGCGTCGGCGGGGTGTCTCGTACATTTTTGGCGGGGCCAAAGAGCTGGATTTTGGCGCCGTGCTCGACAAGCTGGGGCAGTTGTTTCCCATTCAAACCCTGCTGCTTGAAGGGGGCGGCCACCTCAACGGCGCACTGCTGAAAGCCGGCCTGGTAGATGAGCTGAGCTTGCTGCATTACCCCGTCATCGATGGGGCTGCCACTTCGCCTACGGTATTTGAGCAGGGCCCGCAGCCCGGGCCGGCCGTGCCCTTGCAACTGCGCCACGTAGAGCAGCTGGCCAACGGCGTGCTGTGGCTGCGCTACGCCATCGCCCGCTCCTAGCCCCTCCCGGTAGGGCTAAGCCCTTTAAGAGCGTGGGTGGCGGCTAGTGGCTTAGCTGGCAGCAGGTAAGTGCCGCTGAAAATGGCGCTGCAATAAGCCATCGACCTTTTCGCGGGTCAAAGGCTTGTTAATGAGCCCTGCGATGCGCAGCCCGCGTAGCCGATTCAGGTCGCCGGGAGCCATCGAGGTTGTAAGCATAATAATAATGGTGTCCTTATGCTGGGCATCGGGCAGTTGTTCGTAAACTTCCAGAAACTCAATGCCGCTTAGGCCCGGCATATTCACAGCTAGCAGCAGCAGGGCGGGCTCCGCGGAGGTGGGTAGCTGTTCGAGCATCGCTAGGGCCTGATTGCCGCTCTCTGCTACCAGAATGCGCTCAGCTACGTTTAGGCGCTTGAGTAGCAGCTCATTCAGGAAGTTAGTGGTCGGGTCATCATCCACGAGCATGATGCTGGAAAGCTTTTCCATAGGCAGGCGAAGAGGGCCTTAGGCTGGTGATAGAGTGGGCAAGGTAACGGTGAAGATAGAACCCACTCCCGGCTCGCTCTGCACCGCAAGCGTGCCGCCCAAGTTATCAATAAGGCGCTTGACCATGTAGAGGCCCACGCCCGAGCCCGACACATGGCTATGGAGGCGGCGGAAGAGGCGGAAAAGCTGGTCTTGCTGCCCTTGGTCCAGCCCCAGGCCATTGTCTTGCACCGCCAGGGCCACCTTGCCCGGCCCGGCGCTGCGGCAGCTCAACCCAATGTGGAGCGGCCGCGCCGAGTCGCGGTACTTGATGGCATTGGAGAGCAGATTATAGAGAATGCTGCGCAGGCTTCGGGCGGGAAGCCGTAATGCCGGGCACTCGGCAAGCTCCAGGTCGAGCGTGGCGCCCGAAAAGGTTAGCTCCGGCAAGATGTCGAGGCGCACGGCTTCGACCAGTGCGGGCAGGTCTACCGCCTCGGCGTGCTGCTCCAACACGTCTTGTTGCAGGCGGGAAATATCGGTGAGGTGGGCCAGGGTCTGCTGAAAGCGCTGCACGGCGCCCTGCATCATATCCAGCAGCGTGGGGATGGGCTCTACTTGCTGGGCCGTGGGCGGAAGCTCGCTGCGCAGGGCTAGCAGCAAGCCTTCCACGTTGGTAATCGGCGATTTCAAATCGTGGCTGGCCGTGTACACGAAGGTATCGAGCTCGGCATTGGTGCGGGTGAGGCGGGCATTGCTCTCGTGCAGCTCTTCGTTGGTGACCTGCATTTCCTCGTTGATGGCGGCCAGCTCTTCGTTCAAGGTTTGCACCTGCTGGCGCGCTAGCACCTGCGCCGTTACGTCAGTGGCCACGCACACCACGGCCAGCTCGCCGCTGAGGCGGTGCAGGGGCTGGTAAACAAAGTCGAAATAGCCAACCTCTCCGGGCAGGTGGCGGGCCAGGCGAATAGCCTGGGAGTGCGCCTGAAAAGGAGTTCGGGTGCGCCGTACCCCGTCGAGCAGCTGCCGCAGCCCTTGGTCGACTAGCTCTGGAAAAGCCTCAAAGAAGGGCCGCCCAAGGAGGTCGAGCGGAGAGCGCCCCAGCATTTCGCCCATCAGGGGGTTAACGAGTTCTAACCGGTAGTCGGAGCCCTGAAATACGCAAATGGCCACCGGCGCCTGCTCAAACAGCACTTGCAGGTTGGCTTGCTGTTCTTGCAGCTGCTGGTGGGCTAGCACCTGCTCGCTTACGTCGCTCACCAGGGCATAAAAGCCAGCTACCTCGCCTTGCTGCTTGTCGGGAATGTAATTGGTACGGATGTACTTGGTAAGGCCATTGCGGTAGGGCATGAGCGCCTCGAAGGTGACGGCCTCGCCCCGAAGCGCCCGGTCCATGTAGGGCTGCGTGGCCGCATAGGCGCGCTCACCTATCGCCTCGCGTGCCGAGCGGCCCAGCAGCTCCGCCGTAGAAAGCCCAAACCAGTCGTGGTATGCCTGGTTGACGAATTGGTAGCGGTGGTCGCGGTCTACGTAGCTGATGAGCACGGGCAGCGCATCGGTAAGCAGCTGCAGCCGATGGGCGCTGGCCTCGCTGGCGCGGCGGGCCTCTACCTGCTCGGTCACATCATAGATGAAGGCGGCCACGCCCACAATGCGGCCCTGCTCGCGGTAGGCTTGATAGGCCAGGGTGACGTAGCGCGGGCTGTCGGGCTGTAGCTCAGCCAGGGGCATGTCGAGCACCGTTTGGGGTTCGCCCGTGGCAAAGACGTTATCGAGCAGCGCCGTCAGCCCGGCCACTTTCAGGCGCGGGTACACTTCTTCTACTTTATGGCCTTGCAGCGAGCCGCTCCAGTCTTCGGGCGGAAACAGGTCGCAAAAGGCCGGGTTAAAGTAATCGATGCGGTGCTCGGGCTCGCGCAGCAGCACAATGGCTACCGGCGTTTGCTCGAATACCTGGTAAAGCTCCTGCCGCTGCTGCGCCTGGCGCTGTGCCGCTGCTAGCATGGCAGCTTGCAGCGTAGCGGCTTGGCGGCGGGCCAGCACCTGCTCGGTAACATCCACGGCAAAGACCAGAATGCTCCGTCCGTGCTCACCCTCATTCGGCATTGCCTGGCAGGTAAAGTTGAAGTATTGCAGCGTAGCCGCCTGGCCCTCGCGGGTAAGCTTTACGGCAACCTCCTGGCCGGTGTAGGGCTCACCAGTAGTATAAACGCGGTTCAGTAAGTCGATAAAGCCCTGCTTCTGCAACTCGGGCAGAGCTTCGGCTATGGAAGCACCTAGCTTGGCCCGGCCCCCTGTCAAGCGTTCAAACGCTTCATTAGTAAAGGAAAAACGGTGTTCTGGCCCAACAAAAGCGGCTACTGCGGCTGGCACCTGCCCCAGAATAAGCCGCAACAGCTGCTGCTGCTCGGCCAGTTGGCTGGTGCGCCTCTGCACCCGGGCCTCCAGCTCCTGATTTAGCTGTTCAACCTGCTGGCGGGCTCGCACCTGCTCAGTGACTTCATGGGCCATGTTGAGGATGCCATTGATGCGGCCATCAGCCCCACGGGTAGCTTGGTAGATGAAGTCGAAGTAGCGGGGCTCGGGGGCGTCGGCTAGCTCCACCGCTGCCTCCTTGCCGTAGTAGGTTTCGCCCGTGCGGTACACGTGGTCAAGTAGGGCAAGAAAGCCTTGCTGAACCAATTCCGGGGCCGCTTCTCCGTAAGGCCGGCCTAGCAGCTCCCGCAAGCCAAATACACGCTGAAAATTCTGGTTGGCCAACTCAAAAATATGAGTGGGGCCCTCTAGCAAGGCGATAAGTGCGGGCGCCTGGGTAATGAGGTCGAGCAGGCGCTGCCGCTGCACTTCAGCCTCGGCGCGGGCGGCCTGCTCACGGCCCTGACTGGCGCGCAGGGCCTCTTCTACCGCCGAGCGCGACTGGTCATTCGTATCGGTAAAGCTCACCACCAGCCGCTGCCCCTGGCGCTGCGCTGTTAAATGGAAATAGCCATCCAGGCCATCGTGTTGATAATTGAACTCGTGGCGGGCTAGCTGCCCCGACAAAAAGGTGTCTCGATAAAATGCAAAGACGCCCTCTCTCTGCGCGGCCATTGGAAACAGCGTCAGAAAAGATTCGGGTGGGCAGGCGGGTAGCCGCAGCATCTGCTGGGCAGCCGGATTGAGATGCTCATATGCCAGGTCAACGATAGCCTGGCCTGCGGCATCGTAAACGGGCCGAAATAAAATCACCCCCGTGAGGGAAACGTTGAGCAGCACATCCACCAACTCGGCTGGGTTGTCGTCGGCCCAAGCAGTTGGGGTGGGAGAGTCAGGCATGGGAAAAGGAAGCGGAAAGCGAAGAAGCCGGCTGCTAAAGGTACCGCAGTCAGCCCTCGCTCAAGAGCGGCCGGCGTGTTTAGGGGTCCAATAAGGAGCCGGCCAAGCAGTGCGCGCAAGGTGAGCGCGTTGGACTTAACGCGTGTTTAGGAATGTAACAGCATGACGTTCCAAAGGCGTTTTCAGTAAAATCTCCAGACACTCTTAGCTTCCCCGCTAAAATGAACGTGCTAATGGGTTGGCCTACCACCTTATGCGTACCTGCCAAGCGGCAGCGCTTTAGTAGTAGGGGGCCGGATGCACGAACGTATTGCGACTCACGTTGGTACCTGGTTCGGGCGTTGCACCTGTCGGCCAGCTTCCCCGCGCTCGCCTATAGCCCAAGCAATACTGAAGGATGCTACCTGTGACAGAAGGCAATAAAAAAGGCCTTCTCGGTGCTGAGAAGGCCTTCTTAGTAGTCCGTAGGGGAATCGAACCCCTGTTGGTAGAATGAAAATCTACTGTCCTAACCCCTAGACGAACGGACCAGTTTGCTTCGGTGGGGTAAACGTAAAAGTATCGAGGTGGTAGCCTCTTGGTAGTCCGTAGGGGAATCGAACCCCTGTTGGTAGAATGAAAATCTACTGTCCTAACCCCTAGACGAACGGACCGTTTTTGTTTTGGTGGTGCAAAGGTACGAGCGTTTGGCTTTAAACCAAATAGAGGGCCTGGTAATTATGCTTCCAGCCTAAAATCATGTTGATTTTCAGTTGAAAAAAAACTGCGACAGTAGCAGGCTTGTTAAAGCAGCCAGGAGGCACTAGGGCAGCTATTCGGTAAACTCGCCGAAAAGCGTACCTTCGCCCCGTATTTTACTGGGGCCGCGGCAGTGGCCCGTCCTACTTCCATTTTTTCCAACATCATGGCAAAAATTAAAGTCGCCATCAACGGCTTTGGCCGCATTGGCCGCCTCACCTTCAAGTCGCTGCTCGGCCGCGACAATGTGGAGATTGTGGCCATCAACGACCTGACTGACAACAAGACCCTCGCCCACCTGCTGAAGTACGACTCGGTACACGGCCGCTTCGACGGCACGGTGAGCTACGACGATACCAGCCTGACCGTGAACGGCCAGCACATCGCCGCCCTCGCCGAGCGCGACCCCAAGCTGCTGCCCTGGAAAGAAATGGGCGTTGACATCGTGCTCGAAAGCACGGGTCGCTTTGTGGACGAGGCCGGTGCTGGCCAGCACATTACGGCTGGTGCCAAGAAGGTAGTGATTTCGGCTCCGGCTACCGGCAACATCCCCACCGTAGTGCTCGGCGTGAATGAAGAGACCCTGAAAGGTGACGAAACCATCATCTCGAACGCTAGCTGCACGACCAACTGCCTGGCTCCGATGGCCAAGGTGCTAGACGATGCATTCGGCATTGAGAAGGGCTACATCACCACGGTGCACGCCTACACTTCGGACCAAAACCTGCAGGACGCGCCTCACAAGGACCTGCGCCGCGCTCGCGCCGCTGCCTACAGCATCATTCCGACCTCGACTGGCGCTGCCAAGGCCGTGGGCCTAGTGCTGCCCCAGCTGAAGGGCAAGCTCGATGGTATCGCCATGCGCGTGCCCATTCCAGATGGCTCGACGACCGACCTGACCGTTATTTTGAAGAAAGAAGCCACCAAGCAGCAAATCAACGACGCCCTGAAGGCCGCCGCTGAGGGCCCGCTGAAAGGCATTCTGGAGTACAGCACCGACCCGCTGGTGAGCATCGACATCGTAGGCAACAAGCACTCGTGCATCTTCGACTCGGAGCTGACCTCGACCAATGGCACCCTAGCCAAGGTAGTGGGCTGGTACGACAATGAAACCGGCTACTCGACCCGCACCGCCGACCTCATCCAGAAGCTGGGTGAGAAAATGCAGGGCTAGCCAGTAGCTTTTTTGCTGCTTCTACTTACTGACGAAAGGCCTGCCTGCTAGGCAGGCCTTTTTGTTTTTGCTGACTATAGCTGCCGTGCGAGGCGGCGTTTGTATGCCGAGTATCTGCTTTATTTTCAACCCGATGGCGGGCACCGGCCGCCGGGCCGACTTTCCGGCGCTGCTGCAGCAACATTTTGGTGGCGCAGCGGGCGCCGACTACCTGCTGCGGCCCACCGAAGGCCCCGGCCATGCCACCGAGCTGGCTCGTGAGGCGGCGCAGGCAGGCTGCCGGGTGGTGGTAGCCGTGGGCGGCGATGGCACCGTAAACGAGGTGGGGCAGGGGCTGCTGGGCCAAACCGGCGCGGCAATGGGCATCGTGCCCCGCGGCTCGGGCAATGGGCTGGCCCGCCACCTGCGGGTGCCGCTAGGCTTGCCCACCGCGCTGCGGCGACTGCGCCAGCCCACCTTCAGCCGTATGGATGTGGGCACGATAAACGGCCGGCCGTTTTTCTGCACCGCTGGGCTAGGGTTTGATGCGCACGTGAGCCAGCATTTTGCGCAGGCCGGCACGCGGGGCGTGAGCACGTACCTGCGCGTCACGTTTCGCGAATACGGTAACTTCCGGCCAGTGCCGGTAGAGGTGGATACCAACAGCCAGACCCTGGCCACCGATTGCTACGTGCTGGCCTTTGCCAACGCCTCGCAGTACGGCAATAATGCGTTCATTGCCCCGCAGGCCAATTTGCAGGATGGCCTGCTCGATATGTGCCTTATTGATGCGCTGCCGCCGTGGCGGGCGGTGCAGGTGGTGCTGGGCATGGCCCTGGGTACGCTGCCGCGCACGGGCGGCGCGGCCTATCGCCACACGCAGCACGCCACGGTGCGGGCCGCCGCGCCGCTAGGCTACCACGCCGATGGCGACTACCTGGGCCATGGCACCGAGTTCGAAATAGGCATACTGCCGCTTGCGCTAGAAGTAGCAGTGTAGGAAATCTGCGGGCAATCTGAATTACGTAGGAGTAGTGTTTCTACCCCGGCTTGCTTCTGCTAGTGATGTAAACTCGCAGTTGATGTGTTCAAGCCCGTACTTATTTAACTCTAATTCAAGAATATGCCTCAGGATTTTGTGCAAGAGCTGCAGGCACAGCTACAGCCAGCGCGCCAGCGCATGGTAGACCACGCGGTGTATCGCCGCATCGAAACGCTGGCCGACCTCCGCGTATTCATGGAGCACCACGTGTATGCGGTGTGGGATTTTATGTCGCTACTCAAAGCCTTGCAGCGCGAGCTAACCTGCGTAGAGGTGCCCTGGGTACCCAAAGGCAGCCCCGCCACCCGTCGCCTCATCAACGACATTGTGCTGGAAGAGGAAACCGACCTCGACCCCGAGGGGCAGCCGACCAGCCACTTTGAGCTGTACCTGCGGGCTATGGCCGAAGCCGGGGCTGATACTGCGCCTGCCAAACGCCTGCTAGCCGCCCTGGCAGAGGGGGCGAGCGTGCCGGCCGCGCTGGCAGCCGCGCAGGCACCAGCCAGTGTGCAGGCGTTTGTGAAGCATACGTTTAGCGTCATTGCCAGCGGGCGGCCGCATGCGGTGGCAGCAGCCTTCACCTTTGGGCGCGAAGATGTGATTCCGGATATGTTTCGCAGCCTGATTGCCGACCTGGGCCAGCGCTTTCCGGGCCAGCTCGACACGTTTACGTACTACCTCAACCGCCACATCGAGCTCGATGAGGACCATCATGCCCCGCTAGCCCACCAGATGGTGCGCGACCTCTGCGGCACCGACCCCGCCCGCTGGCGCGAGGCCGCCGAGGTAGCCCAGCAGGGCATGGCCGCCCGCGTGGCGCTCTGGGATGGCATTGCCGCGGCGCTGGTTCAGGAGCGGGCCGTGGGTTAACAGCATTTAGGTAACGCTAAAAAAGGACGCTAGCCCCCGGCCAGCGTCCTTTTTTAGCGTTAAAAGCGTGTGCAAGAGGGCTAGCGCGCCGACCTTTGCGCTATGAAAAAAGACCAGCCGCGCCGCCAGGGAGTGGTTTACTCGACCAATCCTGAGTTCTCTTACCAGTCCGATGAGGCAGCTGAGGCAGCTACGCTGCCACCCCAGCAGCAACAGCTGCGGGTGCAGCTCGATAAAAAGCAGCGCGGCGGCAAGCAGGTGACGCTCGTTACGGGCTTTGTGGGCCGCGAAGAAGATTTGCAGACCCTAGGAAAACTCTTGAAAACCAAATGTGGTGTGGGCGGAAGCGCCAAAGATGGCGAAATCGTGGTGCAAGGCGACTTTCGCGCCAAGGTCCTGGAGGTGCTGCTCAAAGAAGGCTATAAAGCCAAGCAGATTGGGGGCTAAGGCTTCCGAATGATTTAGTAACAACAGCTAGGGGTCCTCTAAGGCGAATAGCACCTTAGAGGACCCCTAGCTGTTGGGCAGAGTGCATGTATAGATTAGTCGTTTTCCTGCTCCAGCGTACTGCCGCTGCTCAGGTCTTTCTGCACATTGCTGGGGTGGCCGGTGTAGTGCGCCGAGCTGCCGCTGCTCAGGTCAGCCTTGAGCTCGTCGGTGGCGTGCACCTGGGCCTGCGAAGCGCTGCTGAGGTCGAGTGTAACGCGGGTGGCGCGCAGCGCGCGGGCTTCTACCTGGCTGGCGCTTGAGCCGTCGATGTCCAGTTCGTCGGCAGTACCAGTAAGGTCGGCCTGGCTGGCGCTGCTTACCTTCACTTCAAGCCGCGGCACGTGCACATCGAGGCGGGCCGAAGAGGCACTAGAGGCTTCTACCCGCAGTGCTTCGTCGCGGAAGCCGCTCACGTCGGCCTGGCAGGCACCACTAAGCTCCAGGTGCTGGAGGCGGGGCAGGGTCACCTGCACCAGCATGGGGTGGCGGCTCGCGTCGAAGCCCGAGAACCAGCCGTTGCCGGAGCGGTAGCGCACCACCAGGCGGCTGCCCTCCACACTAAGGCGCACATCGGAGAGGTCGTCGGGGCGGCCGGCTACTTCGGCCTTGTGGACATCGCCCTGGCGCACCACCACCCGGAAGGCGCCGTGCACTTCGACTGCGTTAAAGTCCTCGCTACCAGTCAGCGTCTTGCGACCAGTGCCGTAGTAGCTAGGTTCGGTATTGAAGCGCTCAGCGCTGGAATGGATGCGTATGGTAGGCTCGTCGCCGTCGGTGTTCACGCGCACCTGGGTTTTGTTGCCGTTCACGTCTAGGTTCACCACCTCGTCGCCGTCGGTATTATTGTCGTTGTCCTCATCGGCTACGGGCGGGCAGTTGAGGCAGGCAAACTTGCCCTCGCGGGTGAAGCGGGCGCGGTAGTCGCGGTCATCAGTAGGGCGGTGGCCGCTGGTGAAGTCATCGTCGTCGAGGCGCTCGATGAAGCGCGGTGTGAGGCGGTAGATTTTATTCAGGGGCAGGTGCAGCGTCAGGCTCAGCTTTTGCTCGCGGTAGGGGGCGTTGCTTTTCAGCGTAATGCCCTGGTCGAAAATAATGGTTGAGTCGCGCTGAGCGATGTTGTAGTTAATGGTCTGCTGGGCGGTGAGGCGGGCGGCCTCCTCGGTGCGGCCGCGGGCCCGGAATTCTTCTTCCACGAAAGGAGCCGCGCCGCTGTCGGCCGGGGCCAGACTCAGGTCAACCCAGTGAAAATTGTCTTCTACATTACGCGAGTCCAGCACAATGCCGGGGCTAGCGATGGGCTTCAGGCGCACGGTAGTGGTGTAGGTGTCTTTGGCCTGAAAGTCGCGGGCCACCTGCAAGCCAGCCGCCGCACTGCCCACCACGCCCAGCACCCACAGCCCCAGCAGCGACAATCCCACCGTGCGGCTCAAGAGCCAGCGGCGCATTATCAGGCGCAAGCCCAGCAGTATCAGGGCAAAAGCCGGAATGGCCGAGGCGAAGAACATGGCGATGGCGCCCCAGGGCGGCAGGTTGCGCACGGTAGCCCCGAAGCTGTCGTCAAACATAAACCCGTTGCTGGTGTGCTCAACCGCCGTGAAGGGGATGATGCTCAGGGCGGCGCCCAGCAGCAGCAGCATGGTAAACAGACTGGTGCTACCCCAGAAAATCAGCAGGCCCCCAACTATCCACCGGATAACGGTACCTACAAAATTGGCAGCCGGCTTGGCGCTGCGCGCCGCGCCCTCCAGAAAAGTGCCCAGCGGGCGGTTGGGCGTGGGGTTGCCGTCGCCATCAAAGGCGTTGCTGCGCAGATTGTTGTCGATGCCCGAGAGCGTTACGGCATCACCGCGCATCTGCATTTTTTCTGATACCGTGCGGGCTTCAGGCACCACGGCCCACAGTATCAGGTAGATGAGGAAGGTAGAGCCACCCAAGAACAAGCCAATCAGGAAGAGCACCCGCACCAGCACCACATCGGTCTGGAAATAAGCGGCTAGGCCCGCCGATACGCCCCCGACCTTCCCATTGTCGGTATCGCGAAAGAGCTTGCGCTCGGTGAGCTTGCCGCCAAAGTCCAGGGTGTCGATGGGGGCGGGGGCATCGTCGCGCTTGGGCAGCGCTATCCACAGCACCACGTAGGTGATGAGCGCTAGGCCCCCAAAATCGAAGCGGTGACGGAACATGCCCGTGCCGGGAATGTGGTCGTACACTCCAAACACATTGGGCAGCAGCACTAACGCCAGAAAAATGAGGCGCACCAGCAGGGGGTTCACCCGGAAATACTGGGCTAGCCCCGCGCACACACCGGCAATCTTGCGGTGGGCCAGGTCGCGGTAGAGGCGGCGGGGCTCAGTGTCGGCCGGGGTGGGGGCGGGGCCGCCCGCAAAAGCCGGGCCGGCACCGGCGCCGGCCGCAACGGGCTCGGTGTAGGTGTCCTCATCCTCGTCGGGCGAGGTGTTGAAGTCGCTTACGCGGCCCATCTTGGCCGTCATTTCCTCCACATCCTGAAGGGTGATGACCTGCTTGGTAACCGAGAGGCGCGCCGCAAACAGCTCGGCGATGCGGCCCTCGATGTCGGCCACGATTTCTTCGTGGCCCTGGTAGCTGGCAAAGTGCGCCTTCACCTCCTGGAGGTAGCGGCTAAGCACGTCATAGCCATCGTCTTCGATGTGGAAGATGATGCCCTGCAAATTGATGCTGATGTTCTTTTTCATGAGAAGGGCCGCAGGCGCGAAGCGCGGCAGGTTGAAGTCGGAGAAAGAAAGGTTAGCGGTAAAAAGCAGGGACCGCTAGGGGCGGCGGGGCTGGCGAATGATGCCTACGGAGAGCGCCATTTCTTCCCAGGTCTGGCGCAGCTCTTCCAAAAACTGGCGGCCGGCATCGGTGAGCGTGTAGTATTTGCGGGGTGGCCCAGAGGTCGATTCCTTCCAGACGTAGTCGAGCAAGGCGGCATTCTTGAGGCGCGTGAGCAGCGGGTAGAGCGTGCCCTCCACCACTATCATGCGGGCTTGGGTGAGCTCCTCCAGCATGTCGCTGGCGTAGGCCTCCCCGCGGCCGATAATCTCCAGGATGCAGAATTCGAGGATGCCTTTGCGCATCTGCACCTGGGTGTTCTCTAGTTTCATGGGCGGTATGGGCTAGTAGTAGGTGAGGAACGGTACAAATGTACAACGGGTACTTTGTAATGCATAATACTTGGTGTAAAAATTTTTGTTGCCTTTCGTCGGTTTTTTTCTGCGTCTGAAGTCGTTACGTATTTATTTTTTCCTATTTCATCTTGCGCAACATCCAAAAGAGTAGCCCCAACTATGCGCTAATCAGCCGTATACAGCGCCGGCGTTGCGGCTGAGCCGAGCGCCACGCACTATCCGGCAGTAACTTGCGTTGCTGCTCCGATTATTTGTCAGGCTATCCTTTTTCTATGCTACAACTCTCCGCTAGCTGCCGCGCTGGGGTGACATTACTTGGCCTGGGGGCCGTGCTGGGGCTAGCCGCGCCCGCTGCCCGCGCCCAGACCAACACCCCCAAGTACAGCAACGAGTTTTTGAACCTGGGCGCGGGTGCCCGCTCGCTGGGCATGGGCAAGACGCAGGTAAGCCTAGCCAACGACGCCACCGCCGGCTACTGGAACCCGGCTGCCCTCACCACTATCACTGCCAAATACGATGGGGTGCTGATGCACTCCGAGCTGTTTTCGGGGGTGGTGAAGAATGACTACGCGGCCTTTGCCATGCCGCTCGATGAGAAGAGTGCCGTGGGCGTGACGCTGCTGCGGCTAGGGGTCGATAATATCGCCGACACCCGCGCCCTGGTGAACGAGTACGGCTACATTCAGTACGATAAAATCACCTACTTCTCGGTGGCCGACTATGCGCTGCTGCTCAGCTATGCCCGTAAGGTAGGCCCCGAGGGGTTGAGCGTGGGCGGCAGCGGTAAGTTTATCTACCGCAACGTAGGTCCTTATGCCAACGCCTATGGCTTTGGGGTAGATGTAGGCCTGCAATACAACCACAAGGGCTGGCTGCTAGGCCTGATGGCACGCGACATTACCACCACTTTCAACGCCTGGAGCATCGACGCCGATAAGTTTAAGGCGAACACGATACCCGGCGAGGCCATTCCGACCAACACCACCGAGCTAACGCTGCCGCGCCTGGTACTCGGGGCGGGGCGGCAGTTTACGCTGCCGGCGCAGTTTACGGCCCTGGTGGCCGTCGACCTAGAAGCTACCACCGATGGCCAGCGCAATACGCTCATTTCGGCCAAGCCCGTGAGTGTAGACCCGCGCGTAGGCGTCGAAATTGGCTACCGTAACCTGGCTTTTTTGCGCGGTGGGGTAGGCAACTATCAGAAGATAACCACCTTCGATATGACCCAGCAGTGGAAGGGCCAGTATAGCCTGGGCGCGGGCGTGGCCTTCAGCGGCCTGCGCGTAGACCTGGCGCTTTCGCGCCTGGCGGTGGAGAAGCTGGGCTCAACATCGCAGACCAACTCCCTTATTGTGAGCCTGGGCTATGGCCTGGGCAGCCGCACGGGCAGTGTGCTCAATAACAAGTAAAAGTAATTAAAGCGCTAATAAATAACTGGATATTATCTTATGAATGAAGCATACTTTGCTGAGTGGGCGCGAGTGTTTTGCAGGTTAGCTGGCGGGCGAATGATGAGCTTGGCCTGGCTGGTCCTGCTGCTGGGCGCCGTAGCCCCAGCGCATGCCCAATCGGGGGCCTATGGCAATGAGTGGATAGTGCCGGGCCAGCCCTACTATAAAGTAAAAGTGTGGCGCGATGGCCTCTACCGCCTCGACTATTCCTACCTCAGCCAGCTGGGGGCCGGTGCCGTGGCCCCTGCGCAGCTGCAAGTGTGGCGGCGTGGTAAGGAAGTGGCCGTGTACCAGGGTGGTAACTCGGCCACGCTCGATAACTCGACTTTTATCGAGTTTTACGGCCAGCGCAACGATGCCGGGCTGGACAAGGAGTTTTATAAGAATATAAAAGACCAGGCCAACCCGTTTTATAGCTTCTATACCGATACGGCGGCTTATTTCGTGACTTGGGGCGCCCGGGCGGGCAAGCGCATGGCGCAGCCCGCGGCGGCCGGCGGCACGCCCCACAGCTGGCGCCTGCAGTCCTCCTTGACCCAGAAAGTAGGCAATTATGCCGAAGGACCTACTGAGCAGACATATACCTTCCTGCCATGGATAGAAGCGGGCGAAGGCTTTTTTCAGGGATTTTACTACGGGCCGGTTCAAGCGCCGCTCGATTCGGCGCTGCGGGCCGTGTCTACGGCGCCAGGGGCCCCGAGCCCGGTGTTGGAAGCCGTGGTAGTAGGCGGCTTCCGCGACACAAATCACAAAACAGCCGTCAAAGTGGTCCCGCCGGCTGGCGGCACCCGCTCACTCGGCGTCCTCAGCTATTACGGCTACGACCATGCTTACGGCCGCTATCCGCTGCTGGCTAGCGATATCAGCAGCAGTGGCATGGTAACGGTAGGGTTCGATTTGGCGCCTCAGCCCCCCCAAACCTATGTTGATGTGTATCGCCTGTCGTGGTGGCGCGTGACGGCGGCGCAGCAAAACGTATGGTTCAGCGACCGGCAGCAGCTATTCTTCCAGAATGACTCGCTGCTGACCGGGCCGGCTACCTACGAGGTGGATAATATTCCGCCCACGGTGAGTGGCTTTGATATCCACGACCCGTGGAATGTGCAGCGCATTGTGCCTGCTACTGCTGCTACGTTGGGTAGTACCGGTCGCCGCTACGTGTTTCCAAGCGCTACCAGTCAGCAAACCCGGCGCCTGCTGCTAGCCGACGAGGCGCGCCCGCTGGTGCCCCCGCCCGCCCGCCCGGTCAATTTCCGCACCATTGACCCAGCCAAACCCAACTTCGTTATTATCACGCACCCCAAGCTGATGCAGGCGGCGGGCGGGGTACCCAATGTGGCGCTGGCCTACGCCAGCTACCGCGCTTCGGCCACCGGCGGGGGCTACGACACGCTGATGGTAACCGCGCCGCAGCTCTACGACCAATTTCACTACGGCGAGCGCTTCGTTATCGCGCTGCGTCATTTTGCGTTGTGGCTAGCCGCCAAATCTCCCGCTACCCAGACGAAATACCTGCTACTGCTGGGCAAAGGCATTTCGCCGGGCTCGCCCGTGGCTACTGCTGCAAATCCCGACTATACGTTTGGACTGGGCGGCGGCTTCGACGCTTCGCAATCCGCGCGGATAAGGGGTGAGAATGGCCTCGACCTAGTACCCATCTCGACGCGTTCATCGTCCGATATCTTCTTGTCGAGCGACTGGCCGCACGACAATAACGTCCCCGCGCTGCCTACTGGTCGGGTCGTGGCAAGCACTGCGCAGGAAGCCCTGGATTATTTGACTAAGCTCAAGGAGTACGAAGCCCAAATTAACCCAAATCAACTTAACCCCGAACCCTGGCACAAAAACTTTGTGCATTTGGGAGGTGGCCATGACCCGGCTGAGATTGCCACGTTTGGCGGCTACCTCGACAAGTATAAGCGGCGTGCCGAGCACCCGCTGCTTGGCGCTAGCGTTACGACCTATCTGCGGGTATATGACCCGGCTAACCTCTACGCGGAGAAAAATATTTCCAGCGAAGTAAATGCCGGGCTAGCCCTGATAACATATTTCGGCCACGGGTCAACTACGACGTTTGATATAAACATCGGTGATATCTATGACCCGCTTCAAAACTATAACAATGCCAAGAAATACCCGGTCATGATGTATAACGGGTGCTCGGCCGGGGCGGCGTTCTTCAACGCCCACACGTTTGCTACCGACTGGATACTGGCGCCCAACAAGGGCTCCATTGGCATAATGGCGGAGAGCGGCTTCTCGTATGCGGACTTGCTCGACCAGACCCAGGACCTGACGTATAAACTACTCCTTAACGACCCGGTCTGGTTTGGGCGGCCTATTGCCGAAGTGCGCCGTGAGGTAATCCGGCGCTTGCAGCCCACGTCGGCTTTTCAACCTGTGCCGGGTAACCTGCGCGCCACTGAGCAACTGTTGTGCACTATTTGGCAGGGCGACCCAGCGCTACGCATGTATGCCCCGGCCAAGCCAGATTTTGTAGCCAGCAATGCCGCGCTCTCGCTCAGCCCCATTGCGCCCGATGTGGCCGTGACGGGTGCTTCGAGCAAGTTTACACTTAATATTGGGGTGAGCAACCCCGCGCGCATTACCCGCGACTCCATTGAGATTCGGGTCACGCGCATGTACCCAACTGGTAAAATTGCCCCCGAGGTATACGTGTTCAACAATCACAATGGCCTCAAGCCGTTTCCGCAGGCCTTCCGGCGCGACACGACCTATACAATCACGCTGAATAACCCCACCAGTGATTTTGCGGGCGACAATGTCTTTACCGTCGAACTCGACTACCGCAACAAAGTAGACGAGCTTGATGAAACCAATAATAAGGCCACGCTAACCTATTCTTTCCTGAAGCGCGGGCTTACGCTGCTAGCGCCCAGCGAGTTTGCCATTGTGGCGGGCAACAAGCCGCGCCTCGTGGCTCAGAGCAATGACCCTAGCGGCCCGGTGCGCAGCTACGATTTCCAGATTGACTCGGTGGCTAGCTTCACCAGCCCAGCTTTGCAATCGAGCACTATTTCGGCGGGCGTAATCGCGGCCTGGACGCCACCTAAAGCCCTTACCGCGAAGGCTGACTCGACGGTGTGGTACTGGCGCGTGCGCTTCACCAACCCCGTGCCGCCCGAAGATGCCGACTGGCAGGTGAGCTCATTCCGCGTTATTTCGGGCGCCCTGGCCGGTGGTTGGTCGCAGAGCCACAATGGGCAGTTCAACCGCGACCAATTGCAGGGCGTGGCCGTGGCTACCCCTAGCAACCGCTGGAGCTTTGCAGCCCAGCAGCAGTCCCTCATACTGCGTACGGCGGGCGGCGGTAGGCCCGGCAGCCCATACACCTTTCTGGTAAGTGGCTACGGCATCAACACGGGCAATACGGTAGCCAATGTAAGTAACTGCGGCTCTAAAGCGCCTAATTTGCTGCTGGCCGTTTTCGACCCGCGCACGCTCAAGCAAATCGCGGTGGCGGGCTCCTACTCGCTGTGTGGGCCTGCGGGGCAGCCGTTCTACTCATTCGCGGCCGACCCGACCTCCAGTGCCGATACACTGGATAACCTGAATAATAGTGCCGCTCGCCGGGCTCAACTGCTCGACTTTCTGGGCAGGGTGCCCGATGGTGCCTACGTAGCTCTGGTGAGCGAAAACCGCCTGCGGTACGCCGACCCTAACGTAGCCGCTACTATGCGCCAAGTAGCCACCCTGCTCGGCAGCAAGCTGGTGACTACCTTCAAAAATGGTGACCCCTGGGCGCTAGTGGCACAAAAGAAAGCGAGTGGCAGTGTGCTAGTGGCCGAAGCCGGCCCCGATGTTAGCTCCGCTACCCCTTCTTACCTGCAAAGCGTTACGCTGAATACCTCGCTCAGCGCGCCTAGCCAGGCAGGTACTATCACGAGCACGCTCATTGGCCCGGCTGTGAAGTGGCAGACGCTCTTCGACGTTATCAAACCCGAAACCCCCACGGCCAGCTATACGCTCTCGCTGGTAGGCATCGATGCCAGCAACAAAGCCACCGTGCTACAGCCCGACATCAAGGCGAAAAACGTGGACCTGACGGGCTACTCGGCCGCAACCTACCCCTATATGCAGCTGCAGCTAGCCCTGCGCGACTCCGTAAACCGGGTACCGCCGCAGCTCAAGGAGTGGTTTATTACCTATAAGGGCAAGCCCGAGGGCGTGGTGCGCCGCGACCTGGTGGCGGCCGCCGTCTACGATTCGGTGAGCCTCAAGGCGCAGGCTACCTCGGGCACTGGCTTTATCAAGTTCCCGGTTAAGTTCGACAACGTCTCGCAGGAGGCCTTCGCTAGCCGCCTCCAGACGCAGGTGCAGCTCATAAATGCGGTTACTAACCTGCCGGTGAAAACCCTGCCGCTGCTCACGGCCACCCGCGACTTGCTGCCCGGCGACAGTGCCCTCACCGTGAATGTGAGCATCGACATGCGTGGCTTATTTGGGAAGTACTACGTGCGGGTGGTGGTGAATCCTCAGCTACAGCCCGAGCTGTATTACTTTAATAATGAGCTGAGAACGGCCACATTCACCGTGCGCGACAACAATGTGCCGCCTACTCTTGATGTAGCCGTTGATGGCCGCCATATTCTGGATGGCGAGCTGGTGGCCCCGCGCCCCGTTATCACCATTCAGCTCAAGGATGAGGACAGGCTACGCCTCATCACCGATGCCTCTTATTTCACGGTATTCCTGACCCGGCCCAACGGGCAGGTTGAGCCAGTGAACGTCAACGGGCCGCAGGTGCATTTCAGCGTCGATAATACCTTGGGCAGCCTAGCCAAGCTGGAGTACCAGCCGGGCCTGGGCACGCCGCTGCCCGATGGCGTGTACACGCTCAGCGTGCAGGGCCGCGACGCGGCGGGCGCCATCGCGGGTACAGTCAACTATCAGGTGAAGTTTACGGTGGTCAATGCTTCGCAGATTTCCAACGTGTACCCGTACCCGAACCCCGTCACGAGCAAGGCCAAGTTCGTGTTCACGGTGACGGGCGCCGAGCTGCCGCGCAACATGAAAATCCAGATTATGACCCTGACGGGCCGCGTAGTGCGCGAGATTTTTATGAGCGAGCTAGGCCCCTTGCACATCGGCAACAACATCACCGACTACGCCTGGGATGGCACCGACCAGTACGGCGACCGCCTAGCCAATGGCACCTACCTCTACCGCGTGGCTGTGGACGACCCGACCGGCGAGTTTAAGAAGTTTACCACCGCCGGCGACCAGGCCTTCAAAAACGACTGGGGCAAGCTTGTGCTGCTGCGCTAGCCACACCTATAAAACAACTAAAAAAGGTCGCCTGGCTGAGCCGGGCGACCTTTTTGCTTCTAGAAAGACCCTAGCGGCGGCGCAGCGTAACGAAGCTATAGGCTAGCGCATGCTGGGCATCGGGGGCGTGGCGCTCGCGGGTTTCCTCGCGCCAGTCGGTGGGCGGGAGAGCCGGAAAAAACGTGTCACCGTCGGGCACGGTGGTATGTACTTCGGTGAGGTACACTTGGTCGGTGGCCGCCAGGGCCTCGCGGTAGACTTCGCCACCGCCGATAATGCAGACTTCCTCGCCGCCCGGTTGCTGGGCCGCCAGTGCCAGCGCCTCCGGCAGTGAATGGGCTAGCAGCACGCCATCGGGGGCGGGCCAGGCTACCTGGCCCGTTACCACAATAGTGGTGCGGCCCGGCAGCACCCGGCCGATGCTTTCAAAAGTGCGCCGGCCCATCACGATGGGGTGGCCCAGCGTCAGTTTTTTAAAGTGCTGCAAGTCGGCGGGCAGGTGCCAGGGCAATTGGCCCTGGCGGCCGATTACGTTGTCTTCCGCAGCGGCTACAATAATGGAAACCATAAAATGAGGTTACGGGATGAGTACTGAAAAGGTCTGGCTTCTCACGGCTTACTCGGCAGCTCCAGCTTGGTGCCGCGCAAAAACTCTTCGGTGCTCATGCGCTTCTTGCCTTCAAGCTGCACTTCGAGCAGGGCTAGCTGGCCATCAGCAGTGCTTACGCTGAGCGATTTTCGACCGTCAGTGGCCCAGGTGCCGGGTGGGGCGGGCTCCGTAGAGGACAGTGCCTGAGCCCGAAATACTTTCAGCCCGCGCCCATCGGGCAGCGTGGTGTAGGCCGCCGGCGCCGGGCTCAGGCCACGTATTTGATTAATAAGTGCAGCGGCGGGGCGGGCAAAGTCGAGCCGGCCGGTCTCTTTAGTGAGCTTGGGGGCCGGGCGCAGGTCGGGGGTGCTGGGCTGCGGGGTGCTAGGGGCCGCCCCGGCCGCAATGGCCGCCACCGTGCGCCGGGCCAGCGCGGCGCCCGCCACTTTGAGCTTATCGTAGAGCGAGCCAAAGTCATCGCTAGGGTCGATGGCTAGTTTATCTTGCAGGATGAGGTCACCGGTATCAATCTCGTGGCGCAGAAAAAAGCTGCTCACGCCGGTTTCCTGGTCGCCGTGCATGAGGGCCCAGTTGATGGGCGCCGCGCCCCGGTACTGCGGCAGCAGCGAGGCATGAATGTTCACCGACCCTAGCCGGGGCATGTTCCACACCGCCTCGGGCAGCATCCGAAAGGCCACCACTACCTGCAAGTCGGCCGCGTAGCTTTTTAATGCTTCCTGAAAAGCCAGGTCTTTCAAATTGGTAGGCTGCAGCACGGGCAGGCCGTGCGCCAGGGCCGCCTGCTTCACGGCCGAGGCTTGCAGCTGCCGGCCGCGCCCGGCGGGCCGGTCGGGGCCAGTAATGACGGCTACCACCTCGGCCTCGGGCATGGCGAGCAAGGTTTCGAGGGTGGGCACCGCAAAATCGGGGGTACCCATAAAGACGATGCGAAGAGGAGAAGGCATGAAATCAGTACTTTAATAATCAGCTGTCATACTGACGAAGGAAGCATCTGCTTGCCGAAGAACGGCCCTATTCGGGCATAAGAAGTTGGTTCCTTCGTCAGCTTGATGACTAGGGGTGGTTACCGCTCCGGATACAGCAAGTATTTCTTACGAAGTTGTTTGAACTTGCTCAACCCCGGCTCCCAGCTAGCCCGGATGCTGGCCTCAGAGCGACCAGCCACTACCTGGGCCCGTAGCGAGTCAGTGCCTGATAGCTGCTCGAAGTATTTGGTGAAAAAGTGCTCTTTGTCGGTGCTCTGGCGGTAAAAATCAAGCAAGTAGCTCACGGTAAAAAACTGCGCCGGCTCGCCCACGGCGGGCTGGTGTAGGTCGAGGCCGTAGCAGCGTTGGCCATTGAGCGGCGGCGTGGGCGAGCCCGCGTTGGGGCGAGGCGTAAACTGGTAGGGGCGCGTGCTGGGCTGGCTAGGGCTTCCTATCACTTCAAACGGCCGGTCGGTGCCGCGCCCCACGCTCACGTTGGTGCCCTCAAACAGACAAATGCTAGGGTAGAGGGCCACGGCTCGCGCCGTGGGTAGGTTGGGGGAGGGGCGCACCGGCAGTGCGTAGGGGGTGGCGTGGGTGTAGCCGCCTGCCAGGGGCACCACGTGCAGGCGGCAGGCCTTGCCCCCAGTCAGCCATTTTTCGCCATTAATCATGTTGGCCAATTCGCCTACGGTGAGGCCGTGGCAAATGGGCAGCGGGTCGAGGCCCACAAACGAGCGGTGCTTGGGGTCGAGCACTGGGCCATCGACCAGGGTGCCATTCGGGTTGGGCCGGTCGAGCACCACCACAGTTTTGCCCTGCTCGGCGGCGGCCTCCATTATATAGTGCAGCGTGCTGATGAAGGTGTAGAAGCGCGTGCCCACATCCTGAATATCAAAAACCAGCACGTCTACGTCGGCCAGCATCTCGGGCGTGGGCTTTTTGGTTTTGCCATACACCGAGCGCACGGGCACGCCGGTGCGGGCATCGCGCCCATCGGTGATGGTGGCGCCATCGGCCGCCTCGCCCCGAAAGCCATGCTCAGGGGCGAAAATGGCCGTCAGGTTCACGTGCAAGGCTTTCAGCGTATCGACTAAATAAGTGGGGCCTAGCCGCGAAGTCTGGTTCACGACCAGCCCCACGCGCTTGCCCTGGAGCAGGGGCAGGTAGCGCGGCAATTGGGCGGCGCCCATCACGGGCGTCGGCTGGGCGGCAGGCGCTGCGGCCTGGCTAGTGGCTGGCTTGTCGGGGGCCGAGCAGGCTAGCAGCCCGCTGGCCATAATAATCCACTTCATCATAGCCCAAAAGTAGCCTGCTGCGTAAGAAGCGCGCTGCTGCCCCGGCCCCAACCCCCGGCGAGGCGTAGCTTTACGGCACTTGTGAATATCGCCCGCTACATATCGCGCCGCATGGACGGAGCCGACTCCGGCTCCTTCACCCACTCCGTGACGCGCATTGCCACGGTCAGCATTGCGCTGGGCATTGCCGTGATGATAGTGTCGTTCTCGATTCTGCACGGCTTCCGCGAGCAGATTCAGAATAAGATATTCTCCTTTGGGGCCCACTTGCAGCTCTCGCGCTACGACACCAACAACTCGCTCGAAGTAGCGCCCATTTCCGAGCCCGAGCTGCGCCGCCAGCTGGCCCGCTACCCGCAGGTGACCTCGGTGCAGCCCTTCGCCCGCAAAACGGCCATCATCAAAACCACCGACGAAGTGCTGGGCGTGGTGCTAAAAGGCGTGTCGGAAAAGCACGACCTCAGCTCGATGCGCCAGAATATGGTGGCGGGCAAGTTTATCAGCTTTACCGACACGGCGGCCAGCAACGACATCGTTATCTCGCGCAAAATCGCCGACAAGCTGCGCCTGCAAGTGGGCAGCCCGGCGCTGTTTTACTTCATTCAGCAGCCGCCGCGCATTCGAAAGTTTCGGGTGGCCGGTATTTACCAGACCGGCCTCGATGAGTTTGACGAGGTGTACGTGCTCGGCGACTTGCGCCAGATTCAGGAGCTGAATGCCTGGCCCGACTCCCTGGTAGGCGGCCTCGAAGTGCGCCTGCGCGACTTTTCGCGCCTCGACCACACCTTTGACCAGTTCTATGAGCAGTTGCCCTACGAGGTGCGCATCGAAAAAATTACTGACCAATATGCTCAGCTTTTCGACTGGCTCCAGCTGCTCAACCGCAACGTTATTATCTTCCTCATTCTGATAATTTTCGTAGCTACCTTCAACATGGTCGCTACCATCTTTATCATGATTCTGGAGCGCACCAAGATGATAGGCATCCTCAAGGCGGTGGGTGCTACCGATAATCAGATACGGAGCATGTTCTTCTTCCGGGGGCTATCCATTACGGTGAAGGGGCTAGTGATTGGCAATTTTATTGCCTTGGGATTCTGTGCGTTACAGTATTACTTCCGCATTATCCCCCTCGACCCCGAAAACTACTACATGGACCGGGTACCCGTGGCCTGGGACCCCCTCGTGATGGTGCTGCTCAACGTGGCTACGCTAGGGGCTTCGGTGCTGTCGGTGCTCGTGCCGACCTACATGATTGCCCGCATCAAGCCCATGGTAGCCATTCGGTTTGATTGAGGCACTGGTGCTGGCCAGCTGGCCAACTAGCGGGCGCTGCGCGGCAAAAGCCCGGCGTTGAGCGACAAAAATGGGCGGGTTTGGCGAACAAGATGTAATTTAGCCGGGCCAAATGGGCTAGTCAAAAATAAAAGCCGGGTGCAACCTGTTTACTGCTCGGTACGCTCTCTTGGGTACAATAACATTTCTTTTTTCATGAAAAATTTTCCTCGGCTAGCCGGCCGTATGCTGGCTCTGCTGCTGGTGCTGGGTGGCCTCGGGCTAAGCAGCTGCCACAAAGACGACACCACTACCGTGTATGGCAACTGGCAGAAGGGTAACTCTTTTCCTGGCACTGCGCGCAGCAACGCCGTCAGCTTCGTTGTAAATGGCATCGCATATGTAGGGACGGGCATCGATGCGAATAGCGTTAAATACAGCGACTTCTACTCGTTTAATCCTGCCACTGGCAGCTGGCTGCGCCTCACGCCCTTCCCCGGCGTAGCACGCTACAATGCCACGGCCTTCTCGGTGGGTAGTTTTGGCTACGTGGGCACCGGCTACGATGGCACGAATTACCTAAAGGATATGTGGAAGTTTGACCCTAGCCAGAACACGGCCACAACCACGACGGTTGGCACTACCGTAACGACGACTACTACCGCTGGCAAGTGGACGCAGATTGCCGACCTGCCCGCTAACCCCGGCACGACGGGCCGCTACGGCGCCGTAGCTGGCAGCGCCGGCAACTTTGGCTACGTGGGCTGCGGCTTCGACGGCAACAACGAGAAGGACTTCTATAAGTATGACCCTTCGAAAGACTCTTGGAGCACGTTTGCGGGCTTCCCCGGCGACAAGCGCACCAACGCCGTGTCCTTCACCATTAACAACGTAATGTATGTAGGCACGGGCATCAACAATGGCCAGTACGTGACCGACTTCTACGCCTATGACCCCGCGAAGGACGCTTGGACGGCGAAGAACCAACTGGCTAACATCAGCAACTCGACGGCCTCGTACGACTATAGCAAGGTGGCCCGCTCGCAGGCCGTTGCCTTCACAGTTGGCAACTTTGGCTACGTAGTCACCGGCAATAACGGGGCTGTAGCAACCTCCTGCTACCAGTATGACCCCGCGCAGGATATCTGGACCGCTATGAACCCCTTCCTTGGCGCGGGCCGCAACAGCGCCGTTGGGTTTGGCATTGGCAACTTTGGGTACGTGGGTACTGGCTACTCGGGCAGCACCCGCTTCGACGACTTCTGGACGTTTGACCCCAATGTCACGCAGCAATAAGCCTCATCTGGCCCTGGCCGTCTGGGGCCGGCTGCTGGCTATGCTGGGCCTGGTGGCACTGGCCGCCAGCTGCACCAATACCGCGAGCGACATTGGCGTCGGCCTGCCCGACGCCAATGTTGACACCGGAGCATTCCTGGTTGATACCCTGACGGTGCGCTCCTCGACGGTGCTGCGCGACTCGGTGCCCAGCTCCAACTCGAACTACCTCTTCGTGGGCCAGTATACCGACCCACTGCTGGGCAAGCTCACGGCACGCAGCGCGTTTCGGCTAGGGCTGACGGAACTCTTTACGCCCGACCCCACCGCCGTATTCGACTCCATCACGCTCGTGCTGAAGCCGGACAATTACCGCTACGGCGATACGACCAAAACGCAGGCGCTGGTAGAAGTACACCGGCTTAATACGGGTATCTCCTTTACGAAATACTCGTATACGTCGCCCAAGCTGACAACCATGGATTATGATTCAGTGAACTTGCTGAATTATAGCCCCGTGCTTAAAATCAATACGGCTCCCCGCGGCCGGGCGCGACCCAATATTACGACGCTGCGCCTGCCGCTGGACCCAGCTTTTGGTCAAGCGTTGCTGGCGAAGGGAAAGGCTGGCCAGCTGAGCACCCAGGATGACTTGGATGCTTACCTGCCGGGCTTGGTTATTACGCCGGCTGCCAACGATGAAGGCGCTCTTATTCGCCTGAGCGCAACTTCTGCCGATGCGGTGATGCACTTGTATTCGCACGTGCCGACCGACCCTACCACGGTCATTACCACCAACTTCTCGCTAGCTACCGGCTCCCGGCACTTCTTCCAGTTTCGCGTCAATCGCAATCTGGCGGGCGTGCCTAACCTCCCGCGCAAGTCCTTGGAGAGCGTGCCGTCGGCCCTTACCGGCGAGCGTACTATTATCGAAGGCGCGCTAGGCCTGCAAACCCGCTTGGAGTTTCCGTACCTGAAAGACCTGCGGCAGTTTGGCAACAACCTGACCATTACGAATGCGCAGATTACGGCCTCGGTGCCTACCAGTACACTAACGCCGTTCGTGCCGGCGCCGCCCGCGCTCAGCATTTACTACACCGATGCAAACAATCACCCGCTCGCGCTTTATCAGCCGAACATCACGTACAACACGAGTATCTCGACGCTGACGAGTATTGAGCAGGGCACGTACAACTGGTCGATGACCTCTTACATTCGAGCCGTGCTGGCCAATACTATTCCCAATAACGGTCTGCTGTTGGCATCGGCTACGCCCGATGTACCCAGCCGGGTATTTATCGGAAGCACCCGCAATACACAGAACAAGCTATCATTCCGCGTATACCTTATTCGGGTGCAATAGCCTAGCAAAGGTAGAAACAGCCCACAGGTACCCTTAAAAGCCCCGGCGCTGCTGCGCCGGGGCTTTTGCTTTGGTAAGCCATTTAAACTCGACTTCCTGCGCTTTCGGGAGACTTTTTGGCGGAATGACTGTTAGCCTAAAGTGTCTGACCAGCTTTTGCCGCCCGCCCCGCGCCCCGACCTGCTTCGGGTGTCGTATGATGATTACCGCGCCCTGCCCGCCATCGCCAACTCTGACTTATCGCGCCTGCGCGATGCCCTTGATGGCCGGCCCCCACGCGTCGACTCGGGCTCGGGGGCACTGAGCTTTGGTACTGCCTTTCATACAGCGCTGCTTGAGCCAACCGACTACCAGCCCGGCCAGCCTGGCCTCAACGATACGCTCATCTGGTGGCTCGTAGAGGGCGTGAAGCTCAATACCGAGCTCAACCGCCTACTCGAAAATGGACTGACCGAGCGCAGCGCCCTCTTCACCGAGCCTACCACCGATACGCTGTGCAAGCTGCGCGCTGACCTTGTGCTCGACCAGCCCGGCCAGCTCTACACCGTCATCGACTTTAAGACTACCATGGCCCGCGATGCCGAGCATTTCCGTTGGCAGTGCTCGGCCTACGACTACGACCGCCAGGCTGCCTTCTATACCGATGCGCTTCGGGCCGACCGCTTTTTGCTGGTAGGCGTGCAAAAGGTTGAGCCTTTCGGAGTTTTTCCTATCGAAGTGCCCGCCGCCATGCTAGCCGAGGGGCGTCGCAAATACCTGCACCTGCTCAAGTTGCTGCGAGCCCCCGCTACGGCGCCAGCCTACCGGGCCCAGGCTGTGCAGGCTGCTGCTCTGGCGCTTGGGCACGGGGGGCCTAGCCCTGAAGGCTAGCCAGCAGGGGCAGTAGGTGCGAGCGGTATTCCACTAGCCGCAATTCAGTAAAACGCCTGGCCTCTTTGCTAAAGGCCTTCGTGCCCACTAGCTGAGAGCTCGCGTAGAAACTGACGTAGGCTGCTAGGCTCCTGAAGATGCCGCACCAGCTGTATCAGGTAGTCGGTTTCGGCTCGCAAGCTGCGTTTTATTTCGCGCAGCCGGGTGCGCTGCTGCTTTTCGGAGCCGCTCCAAGGCGCGTTCTCTTCGGGCCGGCGCGCAGCTGCCAGCTGCTGGCTTAGTTGGGCTTGCTGCTGCGCCAGGGCCTCAGTATAGCGCTTTAAGAGGTCTTCGGCCTCGGCACTGGGTGAGGCAGCTGCCTCCGCAGTAGCTAGCAGCGAGAGTAGCGCCGCCAAGTCGTTGGCCGCATAGGCGGCCGTAATTTGTTGCATAAGCGCCGTTTGGGCCTGCTGCGCCGCGGCATTGGCCTGGGCGGCGCGGTCGGGATGATGCAGGCGGGCTAGCTGGCGATAGGCGGCTTTGGTGTTAACCAGCAACGCCTCGTTTTCTTGCGCAGTGGTTTTGGCCTGGGCAACCCTGGCTTGCTGGCGCTGCTGCCGGCGGCGAGTCTGGGCGGCGGCTGCGGCCTGCTCGTGGGGCAGCGGCTCAGCACTGGCTAGGGGGGCGCCCACTGCGGGTTCCGCTTCTACTGGTGGTAGAGGCGGAGCGTAGCGAGCCAGAATATCGGTTTCTTCTTCGCCGAAGCGTGCTTGCAAGCTACGTGCATTATATACCAGCAACTCGGTTACTTGCTGTTCTTCCGCGCGGTTGAGGTAGCCACTTAGCAACGCGGCTTCTAAGGGCGCATACAATGCCCGGCGGGCAGCTACGGCGGCTGCGGCCACCGGCCCCACCTGCTGCCAATAGGCCTGCCGGATAGCTGCTTGACTAGCCTGCAGGCGCTGCAGCTGCCCACGAAGCTCTTCCACTTCTTGCAGGGCATGGCGAAAAGCGAGCTGCGCCGGAGAGCTGGCTGGTGCGGCGTCTACCCGGTCGGGCAGCCAATGGCGTTCGGGTAGGGTATCAGTCACGAACCGCAAAGTTACAACAAAGCAAAACCCTGCTAATAGTAGTTTTATAAAAGCTCTGCGAGTAAATAAAACGAATAATTAGTTCGTTTTGCCAGGCCTTCTGCTAACAGTTATTTTGGAGTGAAATAAATTTATTTTTAAAATAATTCTGCAATTAGTTGCGCAATTAAAATAATTGTCACAACTTTGTCGCACTAAATCCCTAAAGTCATGTATCGCCCCCTGTCAAATCTCCGCAGCTTGGATAAGATGCAGCCAGAAAAACTGGTATGGCTCGGTACGTTTGCCTGATTTTAGCACCCGCTAAAACTGTTGCAACCCGAGCCCACGAAGCTCGGGTTTTTTGTTGTTAGCCGGTTATCAGCCGCTTAGCTTTTCTCCCCCGATGCTCACTAGTCCTTGCTATTGCCAGTTTGAGTTGCCTCAGCAGCCGTCGGCCCAAAACCGGCTGAAGCACCATAGCTCGGTTTTTCTTCGTGTAGTCCGCCCCGATAATCGGCGGTAAACCTCAAACGCAAGAAAAAGCCCGGCCTTAAAAACCGGTTTTTTTGTTTTTTAATTACCGAATAAAAAATGTTTTTTATTCGGTAGGGATAAGTATGTCTAATTGAAAAATAAATACTGGAGCCCTTTCCTGCTATTGCCTATTTTCCACTTCCGCCATCTCTCACCATGCGTTTCAACTTTAACCTGCATAATAAAGCGGCACCGATTCGCAACCACGAAAATGCACCTGTTTACCACTCTCGCCGGCGCTACAGCTGTACGCCGCCGTGGCTACGGCTGCCCTCAGCGACCAGCTTTACGAAAATGCCGATGGCCGGCTAGCCCGCCTGCGAGCACTGGTGGCCCAGAATGAGCCGCAGCTTGTGGCGCGGCTGGCAGTGTACGCCCGCGAGCAGCTGTACTTGCGCTCGGCGTGCGCGCCGAGCATGGTGTGGCCCTTATTGCTGGCTGGTCTGATAAGATATTCGGTGTGCTGGCGGCCCTCGAAAACGGCGATAGAGCTCTCCCCAAAATTCAGAAAATCGAGCTGTAACCTACGCAACCCGGCCGGGCTAATCAAGCGGAACCCCCGGCCGCTACCGCTTTTGCCGGAATTGGTGCCGTAGCTAGGGCCTGCTTCGGGCCGTAGCGGGCTAATAGCTAATAATCCTTGCGGCAGGTGGCAAAGCCGGGTAGTCTTGGCACTTATTGCTCGATTTTTTGAGAATTGGCCAAATAATTGTTTTACGCTTTACAGGCAGGTTGTAAGCCTGCACGACTTAGGCAAACGGCTGACCCCCTAATGGCAGTCGCTGGCCGGAACGGCTACCCGCCGGGGCCTTGCTTGCTCCGGCGGCCCGTTCCAAACCAGTCGCATTTTCCTTTTGTGAGTGCCGTAGGCTGGCGCTACTTCGTGGTAACGTTTTCGGGTGCAAGGCTTTGTACGCGCGGGGTCGAATCCTGGCGCTAGCCTGGGCTAGCGGCGGAAAAAACTGCGCCAGCCGCCTGTTGCCTCACTTCGCGGGAATACCTTCCGGGTGTCTTTCCCACCACCTTTTCTACCCTGGCCTAGCGCCGAAAACGCTTTCTGACTATGAAAACGCTTACGAGAACTCCATAGCTTTTCAACTGGGCCATACTCCGTAAGCTGCGCGGTAAGGCGGGCAGGTTCAAATCCTGCCCGCGCCCAATCATTCGGGGCCGGTGGCGAAACTGGTAGACGCACAGCTTCTTAAGCGGTCCGGTGCCAATTGCCTCATACTCATAATAGTACTGGTTTGGGTGCCGTAGCCCGGCCCTACTTCGCGCTGTTAATGCCCAGGACGCGGGTTCGAGTCCCGCCAATTGTTGCCTTGGCAACACCCCGTGCGCCGCCTGCATTGCTCGGGCAGTTGTATCACTGGAGAATTCAGGAAGAGAAATAAAAAATCCCTCGCTTGTTACTTCTTCATTTCCAATTTCAAGTTCGACAAATCATGGCCTCGCAACTACGCGGCAACGACCTGCGGCAGCTCGGGTTTCCCGAAGGCCGCGCCATTGGGCTGGCGCTAGCCCAGCTGCAACGCAAAGAATTCAAGCGCCTTGCGCAAAACGAGCAGCTTACGCTGCTGAAAACCATTCTGGCTAGCCCCCAGGATTTTCTTACCGACCTGGCCTGGAGCCACACGGCCGCCGCGCTGCTGCCGGCGCCGGCGCGGCACGTCGAGCTGGTGGCGCGCAAGGCGTACGCCACGTTCGGCGCCGAACACATCGACCAGAGCGCCATTCACCAAATGGAAACGGCCATGAAGCTGCCCGTGACGGTGGCCGGGGCTCTCATGCCCGACGCCCACCACGGCTACGGCCTGCCCATCGGGGGCGTGCTAGCCACTGATAATGCCGTGATTCCCTACGCCGTGGGTGTGGATATCGGCTGCCGCATGGCGCTGTCGGTGTTCGACCTGCCAGCCAAATACCTCACCCAGCGCACCCAGGAGCTGCGTAAAATCTTGCTCGACAACACCCGCTTCGGCAGCGGCCGGGGGTGGGAGCGGGGCCAGCGCCTGAGCCACGGTGTGCTCGACCGCGATGAGTTTCAGGCCGTGCCCTTCCTCAAAAACAAGCTTGCCACAGCTGCCGAGCAGCTCGGCACTTCGGGCTCGGGCAACCACTTCGTAGAGTTTGGGCTGGTCGACATCACCGACCCGGCCAATGAGTTGGGCCTGCCGCTGGGCCAGTACGTGGGCGTGCTCTCGCACTCGGGCTCGCGGGGCCTGGGTGCCAGTGTGGCCCAGCATTATACCGGCTTGGCCAAAGATGTGTGCAAGCTGCCCGCCGAGGCCCAGCACCTCGCTTGGCTAGGCCTCGACACCGAGGCTGGCCAGGAGTATTGGGCCGCCATGACCCTAGCCGGCGACTACGCCTCGGCCTGCCACGAGCACATTCACCGCCGGCTAGCCAAAGCGCTGGGCGAGAGGCCTCTGGCGAAAGTGGAAAACCACCACAACTTCGCTTGGAAGGAGCGTCTGGCCGATGGCCGCGAAGTCATCACGCACCGCAAAGGCGCCACGCCGGCCGGTGCCGGCGTGCTAGGGGTCATTCCGGGCTCGATGACAGCGCCCGGCTTTATTGTGCGCGGGCGCGGCGTGGCAGCTTCGCTCAGCTCGGCCTCGCACGGGGCCGGGCGCCTGCTGTCGCGCACTCGCGCCAAGGCCGAGCTGAGCGAGGCGCAGGTGCGTCGCCACTTGGCCGACCACGGCATCGAGCTCATCGGGGGCGGCCTCGACGAGGCGCCACAGGCCTACAAAGACATCCACACCGTGATGGCCAGCCAGCACGAGCTAGTGGAAGTGCTCGGCTCGTTCACCCCAAAAATTGTGCGGATGGACGGGGCTTAAAAAACTTATAGACGAGCTAAATCCGGCCGGGCCGCCCACTTCGTAAAGTAAGGCAGGCTCATCAGAGCCGTGTTTTCATAGCTCAGAAAGCCCGTCGCCTTTGGCAGCGGGTTTTTTATTTTTTAGGCTTTTCAGGGGCTGGCGGGCCGGGCAGCACGCGCACCGTGTCGCCCACCCGCAGGCGCCCTCCCTGAGCAATATGGGCCGTGAGGCCGCCGTGGCCGCGCATGGCATTGTAGCCGCCGGGGCCGAGCTCTTCTTCCATGCGCGAGCAGGGGTGGCACTCGCCGGTTATATCTAAAATAACTTCTTCCCCGATTTGAATCTGGCGGCCTTTCAGGGCAAGCAAGTTGAGCCCGCTCACCACCAGGTTGCGGCGCAGGCGGCCCGGCGCCACCGGCTCGGCTAGCCCCAGATAGCCCGCTACCGCCGCCAAGTGCTCGTGCTGAATCAGCGTAATCTGGCGCTTGCCGCCCGGCCGGGGGCTAGCGTGGTCACCGGCCAGGTGGCGGTCAGTTAGTACTTCTGCCTCGGGCACCGCGTCAGGGGCTTCTCGGCGGGCCCGCCGCAGGCCAATCCATTCCAGTCGGCCTTCCTGGGGCAGAGTAGCCAGCAGCTGGGCTACCGTCGATTTATCATCGCCAAAAAAGGGAAAAGCCATAGCAGACGGAAGAAAGGAACACGTAGGAGTACCGCCTGGGCGGCGGGTAGCCAGCCGCTAGGCCCCTATGCTACGTTTTGCTGGCTAAAATAGTCTACAGCTCATCAGGCGTGCCGAAGCCTTCCCGAATTTCGGGGTGACTGATTTGCCCACCCAGGTTACCCGCTCGCGCTAGCAGGCCAAAACTCAGCACCGCGCCCAGCAGCGTGCCCCAGGCCAGCTGCCGGGCCCGCGGCGCCCCGGGCTGCCGCTGGGCCAGCCCTAGCAGGGCCAGGGTGCCCGTAGCCACCAGCACCCAATAGCCCAGCCGCGCCGCCTGCGCGTGGTTTTGAATAAGTGCTTGGCTCACGCGCGGCATGTCTTTAACGACCTGCGCCGCGCCGGGGCCAGTGAGCTGGGCCGGCAGCCCGAGCGCCACGCCCAGTACCAGCGCCCAGAGCCCCGCGCGCAACACGGCATCTTGCCGCTTCAGCAGGCCGGCCGCCAGTAGCAGCGCGCCCGCTAAGGCTCCAAAAATGGGTGTATGATTGAACAGGAGGTGCCAGTGCGCTTGGTTCATGCTTGAAGGAAAGCCCGCGCCAGCTAAGAAGGCCAGGGGCCCGCAAAGGTAGCAAGGGCCCTAGCCGTAAGGGGGCGCGGCTGGCTAGTCGTTGCGGTGGGCGGCCAGCTTCTCGTGGTGGTTATCTTCCGCCTCTTCTACCGAATGGGTTTCGCCCAAGTCGTTGTCGGCCTTTGCTTTATCGGCTAGCAGACAATAAAACTGGTGAATAAGTCGAATTTCCTCCTCCGAAAAATCCTGCGCGTTGATGAGGCGATTGCTAGCCCCTTTGGTAGCCGCAATCAGCTCATTGAGCTTGAGATGCAACACCAGCGAATCTTTGTTCTGCGCGCGCTGGATGAGAAAGACCATCAAAAACGTTATGATGGTTGTGCCCGTGTTAATGACAAGCTGCCAGGTTTCAGAATACTTGAAAAGTGGCCCCGCCACTGCCCATAGCAGTACAATGCCTACCGCGCCTACAAACACAGCCGTGGTGCCCGAGTACTTGGTGATTTGTTCGGCTAAGCGGCCGAAAAAGGAAGCTTTGTTGGTAGATTGGGTAGAATCAGGCATTGAAAAAATAAAAAAACGCTCGGTATAGGCCGTGGCTAATATCTTGCCAAATAAGTAGTAAGGCGATGTGCGGAAGCTGAAGCAAGTATTTTTTAAGGGTAAAATCACGGCGGAATTTGAAAAAACCACGCGCCGTAGTACATTTGCACCCGCTTCGCCGCCTCAGCGAAGCCGGCCACTGAGCCGAAGCTACAAGTTACCGATTGCCTTCTGCGCACGTGGTGAAACTGGTAGACACGCCATCTTGAGGGGGTGGTGCCTTCGGGTGTGGGAGTTCGAATCTCCCCGCGCGCACGTAGAATAAAAAAGCCCGCTATACAGCGGGCTTTTTTGTGTTTTGGCTAGGCTATTTCTCAAATGGATTGGCGGGCACTACCAGCACTACCCGCTCGCGCTCTACCAGCACCTGGCCGGGCAGGGCGCCCTTGGGCTTGCGCACAAATTTTTTGGGCGTCACCGTGACCGGGCACAGCGAGTCGTGCTGGCGGCGCGAGTACCAGCCGGCCAGCTGGGCGGCGTGCGCTATCACCGGCTCCGGCACCGGCTGCCCTGCCCGGTGCCGAATAACGACGTGGGAGCCGCTCACGTCTTTGGCATGCAGCCACAGGTCGTCCTTATGCGCGTATTTCTGCGTCAGCAAGTCGTTGTTTTGCGCATTGCGGCCCACCAAGATGGTAAAGCCCCGGTCCTCAAATACCTTAAACGGTAGTTCGGTGGGTGCTTTGGTTGGCGTCGGGCTAGGGTCGAGGTTGTGCTGTTTGCGCCAGGTGCGCAGGCTCCGCAGCTCGGCCAGAGCAGGCTGGGTGTCCAGCTCTTCGAGCAACTCCAGCGCTTGCAGGGCTTCGGCTTCGCGGGCGGCTACGCGGGCTTGCAGCTGGCGCTCTTCAATCTGCTGGTTTTTGGCCTTGCGGTAGAGATTCTCGGCCGTGCGCTGTGGCTTTTCGAGCGGCTTGAGCTTAATAGCTACTGGCTCATTGGTGTAAAAATCAACGATTTCAACCTGGCTAGCCCCCGGTGCTATGGCGTGCAGATTGGCCATGATGAGGTCGGCGCGGTGGCGGTAGCCCGCCTCGTGGGCCAGCGCGTGCAGGCGCTGACTGGCCAGGTGGGCGCTGGTGCTGGCTTCGTCGGCCCGGCGTGTAAGCAGCTGGCGCAGTTGGCGGCGCTCGGTTTCGAGGGCGCGACGGGCCAGTGCCAGTGGCACAAAGCGCCGTAGCGCCCCGATGGGGTCGGTACCAGATAGCGTGTCTAGCACTTCGCCCAGCGGCACCAGGCTCAGCCGGGTGCGGCCGTCGAGGTAGATAAGGTAGTAATGGTGAGAGCTTTCAAGCTCGGCCTGCAGCTCACGGGCTAGCTGTTGCTTTAGCTCGGCGGGTGCTGGGTCGTAGCCGCGCTGCTCGCGCAGGTAGCGCGCCGGCAGGTCGGCCAGCGCGGGGGGTAGCTTGCCGGTAGGGCCGATAGGTGGGCTAGCCACACTAGCGGCGTCGGGTACGAGGTCGGCATCGGCCGTGTAGCGCTGGTGAAACAGCTGGGCCGGCGCGCCCGGCGCGGGCCGGAAAATAGC
Source organism: Hymenobacter sp. BT559 (assembly GCF_017571525.1). Taxonomy (GTDB): domain Bacteria; phylum Bacteroidota; class Bacteroidia; order Cytophagales; family Hymenobacteraceae; genus Hymenobacter; species Hymenobacter ginsengisoli. The sequence continues at coordinate 98,173 of NZ_JAGETY010000006.1, forward strand.
GTTGGGCCGGGGACCGTAGAGCTTAAACGCGAGTGTGGCCGCATCTTCCACGAAGTTGAGCTGCACTACTCTGTCTTGCGGCCAGGCCTCGACGCTCGCCACCGTGCGGCCCAGCAGCTCGGGCAGCAGGTCGACCGAGTTTTGACGGGCACGGTGGAAGCTCTCGGGCAGGGCCAGCGCTGGGAAAGCGGCCCCTAGCTGCGCTTTTAACCAAAATTCGCCGCCAGTTTCGCTCAGCAGGCCTAGCACCAGCTCATCCTTTTCCTGCGAAAAGCAGCTCGCCACGCGGTAGCCGCGCAGCCGCTCGGTGAGGGCCGGGGCTAGCTGGCGCAGGAAATAGTAGTTGGTGTGCATGAAAGAATCATTCTTGAGGAAGAGGCTCCAGCTTCAACAGCTTTATCAGTAAAGGGCGCGATTTACGAACTTCCAGCCAAAACGGTACTGTAAACAGTACTGTGCCAAAAAGCAGTATCTCGACTGGAATCAAGAAGCTAGAACTGAAATGTTTGACTACTAGCCAAAAGGCAGTGATGCCTAGTGCGCTCATACTCACTAAGCAAAGCCACAGAGTAGCTAAGCCCAGGGCTAGTGGATTCAATCGATGACGCAGCCGCAACCGACTGCCTGTAGGATATTCAGGCTCAACCCAGCCAGTTATCTGGGGCAGCATTGCGTTGCGACCTGTAATAACCCGGCTAATTTCAAAGTCCTTGACTCCTGCACGGCCTCTAAAAGGTAGGTCGGGCTGTGCTTTGAAAAAATCACGCCAGCCAAGTGGTGGCAAAATAGCCCCTCGTATGCAGGACAGTAATTCAGCTGGTGGCAGTGGTGAACGAATATTCTTCAGTAAACCACGGAATAAATCGCATGGATAATATGGCCGTCGGTTACGCATCTACCTCCACCACCAGCCCATCATACGCCAGCCGCACCCAGCCGGGCAGGGTAGTCTCTACCTCGCGGTGGCGGCCTAGCTGGTGGCTGATGTGGGTCAGGAAAGCCTGGCGCGGCCGCAATTCTTCCAGGATATTAACTGCCTCGCTCAAGGTGAAGTGGGAGAGGTGTGGCTCGTGGCGTAGGGCATTAAGCACGATAGTATCGCAGCCTTGCAGCTGGGTCATCGTGCTGTCGGGCAGAAAGTTGGCGTCGGTCAGGTAAGCTAGCCCACCGATACGGAAGCCTAACACCGGTAGCTTGTGGTGCATAGCGCGCAGCGGCTGCATAGGCAGGCCTAGCACGTCGAAGGGAGTCTGGTCGTCCAGGATGGGGTGTAGGCCCACCTGCGGCACACCAGGATACTTGTGCTCGGCAAACACGTAGGCATATTCGCGCTTGAGCTGCTCGATAACGCGCGGCTCGGCAAAAACGGGCATCTCCTGCTGCTGCCGGAAATTGAAGGCTCGCACATCATCGAGCCCCGCCGTATGGTCCTTGTGCTCGTGGGTAAACAAGATGCCATCGAGCCGGCTAATATGGGCGCGCAACATCTGCTGCCGAAAGTCGGGGCCGGTATCGATAACCAGGCTTCGCCCTTCCACGGCGAGGTGCACCGATACCCGCAGGCGCTGGTCGCGGTAATCGAGCGAGCGGCACACCGGGCAAGTGCAGCCTATCATGGGCACCCCCGAAGAAGTGCCCGTGCCTAGAAAGGTGAGGGTCATTCTTATAAATTATGAATTATGAATTAAAAACTATGAATCGGTGAGTGGGGCAAGGCCGTGCAGCTCAATTCATAACTCATAATTTTTAATTCATAATTAGTATCGCTAACCTACATACTGGCGCACTACGCGCACGAGGGCGTCAAAATCCAGCGGCTTGGGCAGGTAGTCAGTCACGCCGGCCTCGCGAAACTGCTCCATCGAGTAGTTGTTGGCATTGCCGGTGATGGCAATAACGGGCAGTTGATTGATGCGCGGGTCGGCGTGGGCCCGAATGTCGCGGGTGCACTCAATCCCATTGCGCACCGGAATATTAATGTCCATTAAAACCCCATCTACGGGCTGGCTTTCAAGCTGGCGAATTACCTCGCCACCATTTTTGGCCAGTACTATCCGGTATTTCTGCTGCTCCAGAATTTTGCGAGTCAGGCTGAGAATAACCGAGCTATCCTCGGCAATGAGGATGGTTTTGGGGGTAGCAGTTGGGGACATGTGGAAAAATACGAGTAAACAAGGAAAATAAAAGCCAAAATACTGGTCGGCGTGACTACTTAAGCATCGCTGGTAGTGAGCAAGCCGGGATAATTGGCGATAAAAAGGGCAAATAGCTGATTAAGCTCGGGCAGGCCGCTAGCCAGCACCTGCGTTTGCTGCTGCTTGATAGCTTTTTCCAAAGCTAAGGCTTGGGTTGCCAGCTTAGTCAGACCCAGCGTGCCGGCCGTGCCCTTGAGCTGGTGCAGCAGTGGGTGAAGCTTTTCTATCTCAGTAGCTTGCCAGTGCGCGTTTATCTGCGCCAGCAGGTCGGTAGTTTCCTCAATAAACTCGCCGTAGAGCTCGGCCGTGAACTCCTGACCCCCTAGCTGCAGTAGCTGCTTTAGCACTTCGGGGTCTACAATGGCCGGTGCGGGCGTAGTAGATTGTGTGGCCGTGGTGGTATCCGAGGTTGGGCCCGCTACCCAACGGGCTAGCATCTGGGCCAGCTGCTGGTGCTTTACGGGCTTAGCCAGGTAGTCGTCAAGGCCAGCTTCTACAAACCGGGCCGCGTCATCAGGCATCGAGTAGGCCGTCATGGCGATAATGGGCGGGCTAGCCGGACCCAGCTGCGCCTTGATGGCGCGGGTGGCTGCAATGCCATCAAGGCCAGGCATCTGAATATCCATGAGGATAATCTGATAAGCAGCATTCGGCGCCGTGGCCCGAGTGATGGCCTCGTAGCCATCGCTGGCGATATCCACCTCACAGTTCAGCTTGGCCAACAGCCGCGCCGCCACTTTCTGGTTGATGATGTTATCATCGACCAGCAGCACGCGGGCCGCGGGGCCCGGCAGGGCGTCCACGGGTGGGGGCGGAGCCGGGGCCGGGACCTCAGCTACTACCTGCGCCTGCGCTGGCACCCGGCACTGGATGGTGAACCAAAAAATGCTGCCTTCTCCCGCATCCGACACTACTCCAATGGTGCCGCCGAGCAGCTCGGCCAGCTCCTTGCTGATGGCTAGCCCCAGTCCGGTGCCGCCGTAGGCCTTGCTGGGCGTCGTATCGAGCTGGGTGAAGCTGGTAAACAGCCGGGCCGCGTCGGTGGCCGAAATGCCAATGCCCGAGTCTTGCACCGCAAAGCGCAGCGTATGGTACTCGCCCTCGGCCCGTGCCGACGACACCACTACGCTCACCGTGCCCTGGGCCGTAAACTTGATAGCGTTGGCAATGAGGTTGGCCAGAATCTGGAGCAGGCGCGTTTCGTCGGTAATGACGGTGGCCGGCGTGCCTGGCGCCAGGTGGCAGGTAAAGCGGAGGTTTTTCTGATTAGCGCGGTACAGAAACAGCGCCCGCAGGCGGTCGAGCAGGGGCTCGAGCGTGAGCGGGGCTTCGTTGAGCCGCATTTTGCCGGCCTGAATTTTCGACAAATCCAGGATGTCGTTCAGGATGGTCATCAGCGCCTCCGAGCTGGTGCCCAGCGTATCGACGTAGTCGGCCTGTTCGCCTGTGAGCGTGGTTTGGCTCAACAGGTCAATCATGCCGATGATGCCATTCATGGGTGTGCGCAGCTCGTGGCTCATGTTGGCCAGGAACTGCGTTTTGGCCTCTGAGGCGGCTTCGGCTTGCTCCTTGGCCAAGCGCAAGTCGTCCTGAATGCGGCGTATTTCGGTGATGTCGCGGGCAATGCCTTCGGTGCCGAACCGCGTGCGCCGGGCATTGATGAGCACGCTTACCGGGTAGCCGTCGTGGTGGCGCAGCTGGGTTTCGAAGTTGCGTAGCTCACCCTGCTTGCGCAGTTTCTGGCGCAACTCCTGGTGTTGCTCGGGCTGCCAGTAAAAATCTTCGATGCGGTAGCTAAGGGCCTCTAAGGGGCTATAGCCCAACACCTCACGCAGCGAGGGGCTGAGAATGGTAAAGCGGCCCTCGCGGTCGGTGCGGTAGTATACATCCTGAAATGACTCGAAGATGGACCGGAATTTTTCTTCCTGGGCCGCCAGCACCAGCTGCGAGTTTTTGCTGGCCGTAATATCCTGCGCCTGCGCCGTTATCTCGTCAAACGAGCCATCGGTGAGGTAGATAGGCGCCAGGCTCACGCTCAGCCACACGCTAGGGTAGCGCGGCACGCGCAGGTGCACTTCAAACTGCTGCGACTCACCGCGGGCGGCGGCCAGATAGCTGCTGCGAAAGAGTTCGCGCGTAGCCTCATCGGTAAGGGCAATGTCATTTTCCAGCACGTTGAGACCCTGGGTGGGCAGCACGCCGTTGCGTCGCTGGTAGAAAGTGGCATAGTTACCGTTGAACGACACGAGGTGCCCCCGCCGGTCTACGTTCCAGATAAGCTGCGAGCCGCTCTCGAAAATGGCATTTAGTCGGGCATTCTGGCGGCCCACATATTCTTCCTGGCGCTTGCGGTCGATAGCCAAGGCCACTTGGCCCGAGATAAAGTGCAGAATATCAAGGTCGGCGGGTGTGTAGAGGTCGGCTCGGTCGTATTCCTGCACCGCCAGTACCCCGATGGTCCGGTCGCCCACGCTCAGCGGCGAGGCTAGCAGCACGGCGGGCAGGCGCCCAAAGGCCGTCATTTCGCCGGTACGCATCAGGCGCAGTAGGTCGGCCTGCGTGAAGAACATGGGCTGGCCCTGCTCAATCACGTACTCGGTAATGCCCAGCGAAAATGGCCGCCCATCGCCCTGCTCGAAATAGGCATGCTGGTCGACGTAATACACGAATTGGAGGTGAGTGCGGGCATCGTCGCAGAGCGCGATAAAAATATTATTCGTTTCAATCACCTTGCCCAGCTCGCGGTGAATGGCCCCGTAGAGCGCCGGCAGGTCGTGGGCCGAAATAGCCAGGTTGGCAATACTGTAGTAGACCTTTTGCAGGCGCTCAGCCTTGATGCGGTCGGTAATGTCGTGCAGCACGGCCCTAGCGCTGGGCAGGCGGCCCGGCTGCTGCTCGCAGCTCACCGAGCCGATAAGGTGCACCGGGCGGCCAGCCTTGGTCAGCAGCACGGTTTCGAGCTTATTGAGGGCCTGCCCTTCGTAGAGGCGGCGCAATTGGTAGAGCAGCTTGGCGCGGTAGTAGGGGTGCACTACATCGGTAAGCGGGCGGCCCAGCAGCTCCTCCTCGGTATAGCCCAGCTTCTCTTGCCCGGCGCGGTTCACAAACAGCAGCAGGTTGGTGGCGCTCAGGTGCAGAATGAGGTCATGCGAACTGTCGAAAAACTCACGCAGGTAAGCCGGCTCCGGTACCAGGGCCGGGGTGCGCGTGGTTTTGGTGCTGTTGAGGGTATAGCCGATGGTCCACAGGCCAGTAATATGCTGCTGCTCATCGCGCAGCAGCTGCGACTGCCACTGAATGACAATAGTTTCGCCCTGCTTCGTAAGAAGCTCCAACTCATAATATTCGGCGCAGGGCACCTCACCGCGCAACACGCTCAGCAAGTGCGCCTGGCGCTCGGCCTGCTGGGCTGGTGGCGTTAGCAGCTGATGATAGGAGTGGCCAACTATCTGCGCACGCTTGTAGCCGGTTAGCTGCACGAAGGTGTCGTTCACCTCCGTCATGCGCCCGCCCGCGTCGAAAACCACGTAGGCAAGCTGCAGCTGGTCGAACATGTGCGCGGTAGCCGGTAGTTGCGGCCCCGAAAGTTGAGCGGGCATAGAGTGCTACAAACGCATTGCCGGGGCCGAAGTTATAGCTGGCAAAAGCGGTAGAAGTAGATTTGGGCGGAATTTACGGCCGCCGCGCCGTTTTACCTAGTCTGTGCCCATTTCTTCTCCCCGGCTGGTTTTCGCCGTCACCACCGACCTAAGCTACGACCAGCGGATGCAGCGCATCTGCACCAGCCTGGCGAAAGCCGGCTACAGCGTGCTGCTAGTGGGCTGGCAGCGCCCACAGTCGGTGCCGCTAGGGCCACAGCTTTATCAACAGCACCGGTTGCGGGGCTGGTTTCAACGCGGCAAATTATTTTATCTGGAGTATAACCTGCGGCTGTTTTTTTATTTGCTGGGGCAGCGCGCAGCTGCTTGGGGCTGCGCCGACCTCGATGCCGCGCTGCCTACGTGGCTGCGCGCCCAGCTAGGGGGACAGCCCTTTGTGTACGACGCCCACGAGCTTTTCACGGAGGTGCCCGAGGTGGTGGCCCGGCCCGGTGTGCAGCGTGCGTGGCGGTGGGTCGAGCAGTTTGTGGTGCCCCGTGCCCGGCTGCGCTATACCGTGGGCCCGGCGCTGGCCCGGCTCTTCGAGGCGCGCTATCCGGGGTGCGGGTTTGCGGTGGTGCGCAATGTGCCGGCGGGCCCACCAGTACCTCCCGCTAGCCCCCCGCTGCCCCCCATCGGGCGGCCAGTGCTGCTTTACCAGGGCGCCCTCAACGTGGGCCGGGGCCTGGCCGAGCTGCTGGCGGCCATGCCTCAGGTGCCGGCCCGGCTCGTAATTTGTGGCGAGGGCGACCTTTCGGCCACGCTGCGTGCCCAGGCCGCCCGGCTAGGGCTGCTGGCCTCGGGGCAGGTCGAGTTTCGGGGCTACGTGCTGCCGGCCGAGCTGCGCCGGCTCACGGCCCAGGCCACGGTGGGCATTATGCTGCTCGAAAACGTGGGCCTGAGCTACTATTACTCCTTGGCTAATAAGTTTTTCGATTATGTGCAGGCGGGCGTTCCGCAGCTCTGCATCGACTTTCCCGAATACCGCGCCCTCAATGCCCAGCACGAAGTGGCCGAGCTGGTGTCCGACCTGGCGCCCGCCACCCTGGTCGCGGCGTTGGCCAGGCTGCTACCCGGCGGCCAGCCCGCCGCCCACTACCAGCAGCTGGCCGCCCACTGCCGCCAGGCTAGCCAGGAGTGGAACTGGGAGCGGGAAGAAAAAACGTTGCTAGGGCTTTATGCTATGCTTAAGTTAAAATAAAGAAGGAAGTAAGAGTTGCCGTTACGGTAGCTGTTACTGTCTCCTTCTCAATTCTTTATTTCTACTAATGCTTCCTCCTGATATTCTTGCTCGGCTGGCCCCCATAGCTGACGACCCGCGCCCGGTGCTACTCGCTGTGGCCGGCCCCACCGCCGTGGGCAAAACGGCCCTCACCGTGGCACTGGCTCAGCAGCTAGACACCGAAATCGTATCGGCCGACTCGCGCCAGTTCTTCCGCGAGATGAGCATTGGCACGGCCAAGCCTACACCCGAGGAAATGCAAGGGGTGCCGCACCATTTCATTGATTCGCACAGCATTACCGAAGACTACAGCGCCGGGCGCTTCGCTGCCGAGGCCGAAGCGCTGCTAGGTCGCTTATTTGCGAGCTATCCGGTAGTCATCGCCACCGGCGGCTCGGGGCTCTACTTGCAGGCCCTCACCGATGGCCTCGACGAACTGCCGCCCGTGCCGCCCGCCGTGCGCCAGCAGCTCCAGCACGAGCTGGGTGCGCAGGGGCTAGCCCCCCTCGTGGCCGAGCTGGCCGCTACCGACCCCGTAGCCCACGCGCGCCTCGACCTGCAAAACCACCAGCGTGTACTGCGCGCCCTTGAAATAACGCGCGGCACGGGGCGGCCCTTTTCGAGCTATCACCTGGGGCCGACGGCCGTGGCGGCCAAGGCGGCGGCCAGGCCGTTCCGGGTGGTGAAAATGGCCCTCACCCGTGAGCGCGAAGAGCTGTACCAGCGCATCGACCAGCGGGTGCTTCAGATGCTGGAGGCTGGCTTGGTGGCCGAGGTGGAGCGGCTGCTGCCTTTCCGCGCGCACAATGCGCTGCAGACGGTGGGCTACCAGGAGATTTTTGGCTACCTCGACGGTGCCTACGACTACGCCGAGGCTGTGCGCCTGCTTCAACGCAACACCCGTCATTACGCCAAGCGCCAGCTCACCTGGCTGCGCCGCGATACGGGGTATGAGTGGGTGACAATGAGTGAATGAGTAAGGGGGTGAATGAGTGTATGCTATTGTTGTCATTCACTCATTCACCCCCTTACTTATTCTTATACGCTCAATATCTCCACCATGCGCATAAAGCTCTGGTTTATCACCTTGCGCTTGTTGATGGTGTCGTCGAAGGGCGTGTAAGTGAGCTTGCGGTCCACGATGCCAGCCATCACGTTTTTCATGCCATTGAGCAGGCCTTCCACGGCTGCGATGCCGAGCTGCGAGGCTAGCAGGCGGTCGGCGGCCGTGGGCGAGCCCCCGCGCTGAATGTGGCCCACGATGGTTACGCGGGTATCGAGCTGCGGAATGGCTTCCTTCACGCGGCGGGCCACGTGGTGCACGTTGCCTTCTTCTTCGCCCTCGGCCACGATGACGATAAACGAGGTTTTGTGTCGGGCATAGCTGCTTTGCAGCGTTTCAATTACGGCATCTACGCTCATGGCCGTTTCGGGCACCATCACGATTTCGGCGCCGCCGCCAATAGCGCACGGAATGGCGATGTAGCCCGAGTCGCGGCCCATCACCTCCACAAAAAAGCAACGGTCGTGCGAGTCGGCCGTGTCCCGGATTTTGTCAATCGCCTCCAACGCCGTATTCACGGCTGTGTCGTAGCCGATGGTGTAGTCGGTGCCGTAGAGGTCGTTGTCGATGGTACCCGGCGCGCCCACCGTCGGGATGCCAAATTCCTTCTCGAAAATGGTGGCGCCCGTAAACGTGCCGTTGCCGCCAATGGCTACCAGCCCCTCAATGCCGTGGTTCACGAGCTGGTCGAAGGCCTGCTGCCGGCCCTCCTTGGTCATGAATTTCTGCGAGCGGGCCGATTTCAGGATAGTGCCGCCGCGCTGCACCGTATTCGACACCGAGGCCGAATCCATGCGCACAAACTCGCCCTTAATCATGCCGCTGTAGCCCCGCATGATGCCGTATACTTCGATGCCGTGGTACACGCCCGCCCGCACCACTGCGCGCAGGCAGGCATTCATGCCCGGCGCGTCGCCGCCACTCGTAAAAACTCCGATTCTCTTCATGGTCAAAAGTCAGCTTAAAGCGCCCACCGCCAACCTAGGGTTGGCTTTAAGCCCGCAAAGGTCGGCAACCAACTGCACTTGCCGAAGGGAGCTGAACAATTTGCACAGACATTTTTTTTTAAGTTGCGTAGAATAGGATGAAAACGCGAAGCACAGTCTTGGTAATTAAGGAGTTTGTGCTTACTTTTCGCTGTCTCATCGCCCACCCTCAACCCACACGCTTATGTTTGGTTTTTTCGAAAACGAGCAGGCTAAAAAAATAAAAGGCCACCTTTGTAATCTTGCCGCTCTAGCCAAAGCCGATGGTCATGTAGATGACCGGGAGATGAATTTTATTATTACGGTTGGCAAGAAAAACGGCGTGTCGGCCGCGGAAGTGCGCAAACTCGTAGCTGGCCAGACGAACTGTATCTCTGACCTGCCCGGCAACGACTCCGAGCGCTTCGACCAGATATTTGACCTCGTCGACATGATGCTGGCCGACGGCATTGTAGACGAAACCGAAATGGATTTTTGCATCATGATGGCCGAAAAGCTCGGCTTCCGCAAAGCCATTGTAGGAGTATTGGTGCGCAAGATTTCGCAGGGCGTGAAAGACGCCGTGCCCCGCGAGCGCGTCAAGGAAGAAAGCCTAACCTTCTTGAATTACAACGACTTGCCTGTGCGCTAGGTACTAAATAAATGCGTGAGGGGTGAAGGAGTGAGTGTGCTTGGTGGCATTCACTCCCTCACCCCTCACGCATTTATTTAGTGCTGATGGCCCGCAGCAGCCCCGCCACGGCCGCGTCAATCTCAGCCTCGGTAATGGTGAGTGGCGGGGCAATGCGCAGCGAGTTGTCACAAAACAGGAACCAGTCGGTGAGAATGCCCTCTTCAGCCAGCGCCCGGTCGATAATGGGCTTGAGTACCTCAAACGACTCGAACTCCACGGCCATCAGCAGCCCGCAGTTGCGCACTGACCGAATAGCCGGGTGCACCAGCTGCGCCCGCAGGCGCGCAGCTTTGGCCGCCACGCCAGCCAGCAGGTTTTCTTCCTGAATGACTTGCAGGGTGGCCAGCGAGGCTGCGCAGCTTACTGGGTGCCCGCCAAACGTGGTGCAGTGCCCCAAAATCGGGTTGGTCTGGAAGCCCACCATAATCTCGGGCGAGGAAATAAAGGCTCCGATGGGCATGCCGCCGCCCATGCCCTTAGCGCACACCAGGATATCGGGCACCACGCCAAACTGCTCGAAGGCCCACTGCGTGCCCGTGCGCCCAAAGCCACACTGAATCTCGTCGAGGATAAGCAGGGCGCCTACCTCGGTGCAGCGCTGGCGCACAGCCGGCAGGTAGCCGGGCTGCGGCAGGCGCACGCCGGCCTCGCCCTGCACGGTTTCGAGCACTACGGCGGCCGTGTGCTCGGTGATAAATGCCAGGTCGGCCAGCTCGTTGTAGCGCAGGTGCGCCACATCGGGCAGCAGGGGCCGGTAGCTGTTTTTGAAGCCCTCGGAGCCCGTGATGGAAAGTGCGCCGTGCGTAGAGCCGTGATAAGCATTGTAGGCCGATACCAGACCAGTGCGGCCGGTATGGCGCTTGGCGAGCTTGAGGGCGCCCTCAATGGCCTCGGCGCCCGAGTTGGTAAAGTACACCGTGTCGAGCGGGGCGGGCAGGGTGGCGGCCAGCGCCTGGGCTAGCCGGGCAGGCGGAGCTTGCACCAGCTCGCCATACACCATCAGGTGCAGGTACTTATCGAGCTGCTCCTGAATGGCTTGCAACACACGCGGGTGGCGGTGCCCTACGTTGCTGACGCCAATGCCGGCTATTAAATCCAGAATTGGCCGGCCCTCCGGGGTGTACATATACACGCCTTCGGCCCGCTCAATTTCGAGTAGCAACGGAAACTCGGAGGTTTGAGCCTGGTGACGCAAAAAAAGCTGGCGGGAGGTAAGCATAACGCCCGCAAAGGTACCGCCGCTAGGGTAGGTGCGGGGCTACTGCTCGCCGGTGGGGGGCGCCGCTGGCTGACCAGCGCCCGCCACGCGCTTAAGCACTTCCTTGGTAAAGTCGCGCTCGGCCTGGTAAAGCTGGGCCACCTGGCGCAAGCTCAGTACCTTCTGCAGTTTGTCGAAATAATCTTTCTCCAGGTTAAGCTGCTGCTGACGCAGGGCAAAGTCCTGCGTAAAGTTGTCGCGCAGCTGCGCATCGCTAAGGGCAGGGCTAGCCGCATCGCGGCGCAGCAGGCGCGCCGTACGGTTCAGCTCGCGGCGCTTGCCAATAAAATCATTATAGAGCGGCCAGAAGCGCTGAGCCTGGTCTTGGGTGAGCGAAAGGCGCGAAGTGATAAACGCAATTTTGGCGTTGTCGAGCTGTGTGATACTGGTGCCCATCTGCCCTGGCCGGCGTGCCTGGGCCTGGGCTGGCTGGGCGGCTACCACTGTAGCCAGCAGCCAGCTACTTAAAAGAACTACTCGTAACGAATTCATAACTAAGAAACAAGGGAGCTTACAAGAGGCCGGCCTCTTCGGCGGGCTGCGCATCGAGCGCTTCGGTAAGCTCAGTAGAAGAAGGCTGCAAATACTGCTTGGTGATGCCCAGGTGATGGGTGGGCAACTCGGCTAGCTCCAGCATATCCACGTGCGTTTCGCCGCTGGTAAGGTACTCCACCAGCTGGGCCGGAGGCACGGCATCGAGGCTGGCGGCCTTAGCCACCGGGCTATGCAGCGACGCCCCCCCTAGCCAGAGAGAGGCTGCAAAAGTACCCAGCAGCAGTGTCGAGGCAATACCGGTGCGCAGGTAGGCCGGGGCACGCAGCAGCCAGGCTAGCGGCTGCGAGGTGCGCGCGGCCGGCGGGGCTACCTGGGCCATCACCCGCGTAGGCAGCTGCTCGAAATAGCCGGCCGGCGGGCTGCTCAGCGGCTGGGGCCGGCGGCGCGGGTGCTCATCGAGTCGAAAAGGCGTTTTCATGAATGTTGGATGGAAGCGCGGGGCAAAAGTTTAATAGGCTTCGTCGGCGTTTGTGGCCGGGGTGTCGGCCGCCGTTACGTATTCTTCGATTTTACGGGCTGCGTGGTGGTAGCTGGCTTTCAAGGCGCCCACGCTGGTGCCGGTCACTTCGGCCATCTGCTCGTAGGGCATTTCGTCGTAATAACGCAGGTTGAACACCAGTCGCTGCTTGTCGGGCAGGCGTAGAATGGCTTTTTGCAGCTTCAGTTCAATCTCGTCGCCGGCCACGGCTGGGTCGGCCTCCAGCTTGGCGGCCAGCTCGGCACCCACGTCGTTGAGGGGCAGAAAAAACTTGCGCCGCTTGCTTTGCAGAAAGCTCAGGCACTCGTTGGTGGCAATGCGGTAAATCCAAGTAAAGAGCTGGGCATCCTGCCGAAAGTTGTCCAGGTTTTTCCACACCTTCACAAATACGTCCTGCGTGAGGTCGTCGGCATCGTCGTGGTCTACCACCATCTTGCGCACGTGCCAATACACCTTCTGCTGGTACTTGCGCACCAACTGATTGAAGGCCAGATTGCGGCTGGCGGGCTCGTGAAACTTGGCGAGGATTTCGTGGTCTTCCAAACGCAGAAAGCAGGCAATGGTGCAGGTTGGACGACGGGCGGGCTTCGAAGTTTAATGGACTAGCCCTACCGCCCGGTCTCACCGCCCAAAAATGCTCAGCGAGGTCGTCTGGGCCGAGCGGATGGTGAAGTTGCGCACGTCCGTAAACTTGCTGCCGTTGCTGGTGGCCGTGCGAAACACGAGCCGGTAGGCGCCCGGCTGCATGGCCAGGTTGACCTTGCTGCTAGTCTCGGGCAGGTTATAAATCCAGGTCTGCGACTCATCATCATTAAGCCTGTAGATGCTGCCAAAGCCTTTGAGGTCAGACGTAATATTGAGCGTGCCGGGCACGGCGTAGGTTACGGTAGCAGTCTGGCCCTGGCGGATGCTCACGCGCTGGGTGAGGCGCGGCAGCGTCAGGATTTCAACCTCATAGTTGCCAGCCAACAGTTTCTGCTTGCTGCCAAACGGCAGGGCTAGCCCAGTAGCCGAGCTGCCTTGGGCCCGCACCACGGCCTGCACCGCGCCGCCGTAGGGATTGGGCGAAATATTGGCCGGCTGCAGGGCTAGCGTGCCCTGGGGCGTCTTGAAATTTAGCACATTGGCCTTGCCTGCCCGGATAGCAATATTGGGCTGCCGCACGGCCGGCACCGTGTTTATGACCAAGTCGTAGCTCTGCAGGGCGTCGATGTCGAGCACGTCGGCCTTGCCCTGGGCGTCGCGGTAATGCACGTAGTTGTACTCGGGCTGCCCGGTCACGTTGTTCACAAACGTCATGTTCACGTTTGTTTCTACCGGCCGGCCGGCCTCGTCGGTGAGGTTTACGGCCACCGTGGTTTTGGCCAGGGTTTGGGCTATCACATCGTTGAGTACCGTTTGGAAGGTCTTGACCTCGGCCGCATTATAGTACTTGCCCAGGCAGGCCAGCGCCTGCCCAAAGTCTTTTTCGGCCCCAATGCCAATCACGAAGGGCTTAAGAAACACCCGCTTGCGCTGCAGGGCTAGCGAGGCCGCGCAGGGGTCGCCCTTGCACGACTCTACACCGTCGGTGATGAGCAGCAGCACGTTGCGCGAGGTTTTATCCAGGGGAAAATCCTTGGCCGACTGCTCCAGCGAGTAGGTGATGGGCGTGTTCCCCTGCGCCTTCAGTGTCTTGAGCCGGGCCTTGATGGCGGCGGCATTGCGGGGCGCGAAGGGCACTTCGAGGCGCGAGTCTTCGCAGTTTTGCTCGGCGTTGGCGTGCTGGTGGCCGTACACGCGCAGGCCCAGCTCCAGATTGGGGTAGGCGTTGAGCGAGTCGGCCATCTTGGCCAGCAGGCGCTTGGCCACCTCCCAGCGCGGCTGGCCCTCCCACGGCGCCATCATCGAGCCCGAGGCATCGAGCAGAAATAAAATGCGCGTCACCTTCGGCTTGACGGGTGGCGCATTTTGGGCCCGGCTGGCGAGGCAGCTTATCAGCAGCAGGCAGGCTAGCAGGCAACTGGTAGCAAGGCGGGTAAAAGAGCGGCGCGGGACTAGCATCGCCGAAATTTACAGCGGCGCCCGCAACTTCCCCTTCGGGCGCCAGCCCCGCAGCTAGGCCCTATTCTACGACCAAGCATGCTGGTAGTAAGGCTTGCCCTAGCCAACACCGCTTAGCTTCGTGCTGCTGTTGCTGTCCGTTGTAATCAATCAAAAAACTTGGGAAAACGCTAAGCAAATCAGTGCACACGCCTGGGGATGAGGTATTGGAACCTGCACGATACCATAGCGTATGCTATTGCTTATAAGAGAAGTAGCTTCGAGCAAATGTTAGGTGTCAACTTGCATGCCTCCTGCCTGCAAGTTTAAGTTCCAGTAGCTCAGGTCGTTCCCACTTCTTCCACTATTGAATCGCGGCAGCGCTGTTATGCGCCTCGGCTACTTAGTTACTCGTTCCGCAACCTCATAATCGCCTGTTTCGCCTGCCTGTTTCATGTCAACTATTCTTATCTGGATTATCTCGCTAGTATCTATTGCTCTGGTTATCATCCGGCCCTTCAAGGTGCCAGAATATGTGTGGGCCGTTAGCGGTGCCGGGCTGCTGCTGCTAGCCCGGCTGCTTACGCCGGCCGAGGGGCTAGCAGGCGTGGGCAAGGGCCTGGATGTGTACCTGTTCCTGACGGGTATGATGCTGCTGGCCGAAGTAGCCCGCGAGGAAAAGCTCTTCGACTGGCTGGCCGCCCACGCCACCAAGCTGGCCAGGGGCTCGGCCCAGCGGTTGTTTCTGCTCATCTACCTGGTGGGGGTGGTTGTCACGGCGCTGCTCTCCAACGATGCTACGGCAGTTGTGCTCACGCCGGCCGTGGCCAGCGCCGTGCGGGCTGCCAGGGTCAAAAGCCCACTGCCCTACCTGTTCATCTGCGCTTTTATCGCCAATGCCGCCTCGTTTGTGCTGCCCATCTCCAACCCGGCCAATCTGGTTATTTATGGCGCACACATGCCGCCCCTGCTGGTGTGGCTGCCGCGTTACCTGCTGCCGGCGGTTGTTTCTATCGGCGCCACCTATGCCATGCTGCGCTACACTCAGCGCGCCGAGCTAAAGCAGCCTATCGATAAGGACCTTGAGCTGCCCACTCTGGCGCGCGGCGGCCAGGTGGCGCTGGCCGGTATCGGTGTCACGGCCGTGACGCTGCTGCTGGCCTCGGGCTTCGACCAGCCGCTCGGCCTGCCCACGGCTATTACGGGCACGCTCACGGCAGTGGTGGGGTTGCTGGTGGCCCGTAAAAACCCCTTCAGCATCGTCAAAAACGTATCGTGGGCCGTGCTGCCGCTGGTAGCTGGGCTGTTTGTGCTGGTCGAAGCGCTGGGCAAAACCGGTATTAGGCAGTGGCTGGCGGGGGTGCTTACGCACGGCGCCCAGCAGTCGGCCGCCGCTACCACCTGGGCTAGCGGGGTGGGGGTCGCCTTGCTGTGCAACGTGATGAACAACCTGCCCGCCGGCCTCATCGCCGGCAACGTGATGCAAGCTGCCCAGGTGCCCGAAACCGTAAAAAGTGCCGTGCTCATTGGCATCGACCTTGGCCCCAACCTGTCCATTACCGGCTCGCTGGCCACCCTGCTGTGGCTGGTAGCCCTGCGCCGCGAAAACATCGACGTGAGCGCCTGGCAATTTCTTAAGCTCGGCGCGCTGGTCATGACCGTGCCACTGGTGCTGGCTATCGCGTCGCTGTTGGTGTAGCCATTGGAGGCATGGGTTGCTTCTTGCGCGCACTCCCGCTCGTTTCGCGCCCCAACTGCCAGGTATCTCAGGCCGCTAGGGGCTGCGCCGGCGCTACTGCCCCAACAGCCCCAGGTGTGCCAAATGGTGCTGGCCGTGCCAGGCGTATTGCACCAAAGCCTGCTCGAGCGTGCTCGTGGTCTGGTAGCGCGGGTGGTAAAAGGTGCGCTGCCACTGCGCCTCGCTCAGGTTTTGCAATAAGATAACCCAGCGGGCATGCAGGCTTTCGAGCAGGGCTAGCGACACGGCTAGGGGCGTCACAGCCACATCGGGCAGCGTGGCCCAGGCCTGCTCATCGAAGGGCCGCACGGTCGGGTTGTCCTCCGTAAGGGCTAGCCGGAAGCGGCTGTACAGATTGGGGTGCGTATCGGCCAGGTGATGCACCACCTGGCGGCCCGTCCAGCCGCCGGGGCGGTAGGGTTGCTCCATGCGTGCAGGCCCGGCCCGCTCTACCGCTGCCTTCAGCAGCGCCGGAAATTCGGCTAGCTGCTGCAAGTAGGGGGCGCGCCCGGTCGGCGTGAGTGGGGCGGCAGGCAACTGCGGCCGGCCAATAGGAAAGCGCAGGTAGTCGTTGGCGGGAGAGGGGAATGAGGAGAGCATAACGGAAAAATTGTTAGGCCCCAAAAGTAGTGTTTGCCTCAGCGGCAATTGCCGGACCTGCTGGTATAGCTTACTTCTTAGGCTTGCCTAAAGCCATTGCCAAAATGGCCGCCGCATACTATCAGTAGCCGTCGGCTCAATGATAGTGCGCGTTCCCTCAGGGCTCGTGATGGTAGTCGTATTGCCTGTGCGCTCCCGCGCCGCGCAGTAGAAAGCACTTCTTCATCGGAAAGCCAATTTCGCACCCCTAGCCAGAATAGTATGGTCAGGTTTACTAACAGATACTATTCACCAGATATATGCTCCACTGCCGCGCCAGCGGTAAGCCGGCAATGCACCGATAGGGTCGTGCAAGCGACTCGTTTTATAGGAGGCACAGCCTCCCTGAATAAAAAGCACTAGTTACGCTGCGCTAAACTCGCGCCAGTATGGTAAGTGCTTCATTTTTGGAATTTTATATCAATCAAAATTATACCTGATTTCTCTTTATTCCCTTGCTCATTAAATAGAGCCCTAGCAAAATGCAGATACCTGCACTCATTATTTCAGAATCTAAATTTCGGCCACTTTTAAGATTCATCCCAGTATTTATCCCCGCGGCAATTATAAACGCACCTAAAGCGATAAAAAATATTTTCATAGAACAAACTAAACCCCCGCGCCAGCCTCTCAGCCAACGCGGGGGTTTGTGTTAATTGGCGACTGCCAAGCTACTACATATTCTTAATAATCTCGTCGCCGAACTCGCTCGTTTTGAGCAAGGTAGCGCCTTCCATCTGGCGCTCGAAGTCGTAGGTGACGCGCTTGCTGGCAATGGCGGCTTCGAGGCCTTTATTGATGAGGGCAGCGGCTTCTTTCCAACCCAGGTGCTCGAGCATCATCACGCCCGAGAGGATAACCGAGCCGGGGTTCACCTTATCTTGGTTGGCGTATTTGGGCGCGGTGCCGTGCGTAGCCTCGAAGATGGCGTGGCCGGTCACGTAGTTGATGTTGGCGCCCGGCGCGATGCCGATGCCGCCCACGATGGCCGCCAGGGCATCGGAGATGTAGTCGCCGTTCAGGTTCAGGGTAGCCACTACCGAGTACTCCGACGGGCGAAGCAGGATTTGCTGCAGGAAGGCATCGGCGATGCTGTCCTTGATGATGAGCTTGCCCTGGTCCTGCGCTTGCTTTTGCAGGGCATCGGCCACCTGCACGCCTTGTTTGGCCACGATTTTGTCGTACTGCGCCCAAGTGAATACCTTGGCGCCAAACTCCTTCTCGGCCAGCTCGTAGCCCCAGGTTTTGAACGCGCCCTCGGTGAATTTCATGATATTGCCCTTATGCACCAGCGTCACCGAAGGCAGCTTGTTGTCGAGGGCGTACTTGATGGCGGCGCGCACGAGGCGCTCGGTGCCTTCTTTCGATACCGGCTTAATGCCGAACGACGACGACTCGGGGAAGCGAATCTTCTTCACGCCCATCTCGTCTTGCAGGAATTCAAGCATTTTCTGAGCCTGCGGCGTGCCGTTCATGTACTCGATGCCGGCGTAGATGTCCTCCGTGTTTTCGCGGAAGATGACCATATTAGTCAGCTCGGGGTGCTTCACGGGCGAGGGCACGCCGTCGTAGTAGCGTACGGGGCGCACGCAGGCATACAGGTCCAGCTCCTGGCGCAGGGCCACGTTGAGCGAGCGGATGCCGCCGCCCACGGGCGTGGTCAGCGGGCCTTTAATGCCCACCAGGTAGTCTCGGAAGGCGTCCAGCGTTTCGGCGGGCAGCCAGTTGTTGAGTTGCTTGTAGGCTTTTTCACCGGCCAGCACTTCTTTCCACACCAGCTTCTTCTTGCCGCCGTAGGCTTTTTCAACCGCGGCATCGAATACGCGCTGCGAGGCCCGCCAAATGTCCGGCCCAATACCATCGCCCTCAATAAAGGGAATGGTCGGTTGGTCGGGTACATTCAGCTTGCCATTTTTAATGGTGATTTTTTGCTCTGCCATGAGGAAAAAGATTGTCTAGTAGTTAGTTGTCAGTTCAGGTGGGAAATCTTATTTGGTGCCAGCCCGTCGGTTAGGGTGGCTGGCCTCGTCTGTCATTGCGAGTAAAGCGAAGCAATCTTTCCTTGTCGTTGGAGTAGTACCCCTAGCGGTAAGGAAGGATTGCTTCGCTTTACTCGCAATGACAGGCGGTAAATGGATTATTACTCAATACCCGAAAATTTCTTTCAGGGTCAGTTGCTGGACGGTGCCGTACTTGGCCAGCTCCTTGAAATTCAGTCTGTCCTTAGAGCCGATAACCAAGATGACCTGGTTTTGGCCCCGAATCTTGGCCTGCTGAAATTTCTGCAATTCGGCAAACGTCATGTTCTGGGTTTGGTCATACACGTCGCGGCGCAGGTCGTAATCGAGACCTAGCCGGCGGGCGCGCTCGTAGCTGAGCAAGATGCCTTCGTGGGTAATGCGGTCGGTGGCAATGCTGTTGCGAATGCTCTGCTTGGCAATGGCTAGGTTGGCATCGGCTAGGGGCATATCGGTGAGCAGACCTTCCATGCCGGCCATGGCCTCGGGCAGTTTATCGCTCTGCGTGCCGATGTAGCTGAGGATGTAGTTGGAGCGGCCCGTCTTATCGGCGTTCGCGTAGCGTGACATGGCCGAGTAGGCTAGGGCCTTGCTCTCGCGCAAATCCTGGAAGACGATGCTGCCCATGCCGCCGCCGAAGTACTCGTTGTAGAGCGCCACGGTGGGGGCTAGCGCACGGTCGTAGATGTCGCCCTTGGTCAGGAACAGGATTTCGGCCTGCACCATCTTGTAGTCAACCCAGTAGACCTTTTTGTCTTTCAACGGTTGCTCGGCGAAGTCCTTGGCCGGTGGGGTCGGCTTGAGCTTAGCAGGTGTGCGGTGGTCGGCAGCGATTATTTCTGTAATGCCATCCGAACCTACTGTAATGGATTTTCCATTGTTATCACGTCCCATATGGTAGCTCCCATCCATACGACGAGGCCCATAGTACAGCACGCGGTGCTGGTACGTCGGCAGCGATTTCAGTAGGCTCGTCAGCTGCTCCGGCTTCAACGCTTTCAGCTGCGCCTCGGGCACGATGTTCGTAAACGGATTGCGCGGGCCATACTTGGCGTAGTTCAGCATGGCCTGATTCAGAATCACGCCCTTATTGAGTTTAGCATCCTGGCGCTGCTTCAAAATGCCGGCCACCTGGTTTTTGAGGGCCGCCGCGTCGGGGCGCGGGTTGTTTAGCAACTGCTCAAACAGCAGCATGGCTGGCTTCAGGTTGCTGTCGAGCCCGCTGAGGCTGATGAGCACGCGGTCCTGGCTGCTGCTGACGGCAAACGAGCAGCCTAGCTTGTAAAACTCCTGTTGCAGCTGTGCCGCCGAGTGCTGGCCGGTGCCCAGGTACTGCAAATAATCGGTAGCTACGTCGAGCAGCGGATTATTATTGGTACCCAGGTCGATAGCGTAGAACAGGCTGAACAGCCCATTCTCGGTATTCCTGGTGTAGTACAGCGGCAGGCCGGGCTTGATATCGGCCGTTTGAATGTCCTTCTTGTAGTCGAGGAATACCGGCTTTAACTCGGTGCTGGGCAGCTTCGATACTTCGGTGTAGTAAGCCGAAGCCGCATCGCGGTTGGCGGGCACCGGCGTGATGGCCGGCTTCACCACTTTCACTTTGTTGGGGTCTTCGCCAGTGCGCTTGAACACAGCCACGTAGTTCTGGCCGTAGTTGTCGTTGGCAAACTTGACGATTTCGGCCTTCGTGATGGTGGCAAAATCCTCGTTCTGCTTCAGGTAGTCGGCCCAGCTCACGCGCTCGATAAACGCCTCGTACATGGCGCTAGCCCGCGCCTCGTTGCTTTCGTAGCTCTTGGTGCGGCTCAGCTTCTCGTTGTTTACGATGGCCGGAATGAGCCAGTCAGGGAAGTCGCCGCGCTTCACTTTGGCTACTTCGGCCAGCATCAGGGCCTGCACCTCTTCCAGCTTCTGGCCCTGGCGCGGCGTGCCGTAGAGCACGTGCGTCGAGTAGTCGTCGTTGAGGTCAGCGAAGGTCTGGGCTTGCAGCACGCGCTGCTGCTGGTTCAGGTCGAGGTCGAAGAGGCCGGCCTGGCCGTTGGTCAGGATTCTGTCCAGCATGCGCAGGCGCAGGGCATCACGGGTAGCCTTGCCAGGAAAACGATACCCTAGCATCACATTTTCCGACTGCGGCCCGAGCACTTCTTTGGTAATGGGCGCGGTAATGGGCTTCTCGACCGGGGCCACGAATGCCGGGGCCGGCTTACCCTGCCAAGCACCAAAATATTTATCAATCAGTCGAATGGTCTGGTCGTAGTCCAGGTCGCCGCTCAGGCACAGCGCTACGTTGCTAGGCACGTAATACTGGCCGAAGTACTTCTTAATCTCGGTTATCGACGGGTTTTGCAGGTGCTCAATCGTGCCGATGGTCGTCTGTGTACCGTAGGGGTGGGTAGGGTAGAGGCTGGCATTCAACGCCTCAAACTCCTTGCTGAAATCCGAATCCAGCCCCCGGTTTTTCTCCTCATACACAGCCTCCAGCTCAGTATGAAACAAGCGTGGCACCATCTCGGTAAAGCGCTCGCTTTGCACGGCGGCCCACTTTTCGAGCTGGTTGCTCGGAATGTCTTCCTGGTAAACCGTCTCCTCATTGGAGGTGTGTGCGTTCGAGCCCTTGGCCCCGATGCTGCCCATCAGCTTGTCGTACTCGTTGGGCACGGCGTAGCGCGCCGCTACCCCGGAAACAGAATCAATCTGATGATACGTGCGCTTGCGAGCCACCGGGTCGTTGCGCTCGCCCCGATAGGTTTCGTACAGCGCCTCAATCTTATCCAATTCGGGCTTCTCCTTGGCCCAATCCTTGGTGCCAAGCCGCGAGGTACCCTTGAACACCATATGCTCCAGGTAATGGGCTAGCCCGGTAGCGGTAGCCGGGTCGTTCTTGGAGCCGGCGCGCACCGCTACGTAGGTTTGAATGCGGGGCGCGTTTTTGTAGTCCGACAGGTAGACGGTCAGGCCATTATCCAGCTTATACACACGCACCCCCAGCGGGTCGTTGGGCGCCGTTTCGTAGCGATATTCTTTGGCCGGGGCCGGGCTGGCGGCGGGGGCAGTAGTGGCCGCCGTAGTGGCCGGCTTGCTCGATTGGCACTGCGTGGTGAGGCCGAGGGCCGCCAGGGCGGGCAGCAAAAGCAACAACGGTCGATTCACAAACAGGCTAGTCAGAGCGCGGGGGACTACAATAAGGGGCACAAAGGTAGAAGTTCATGCGAGGAATAAAAAACAAAAAAATCAATTCCACTGAGTTACCTTTACAGGTTTGATTTGAGCGGTAGCACCTTATAAAGTACATATTTGCGCCAAAACGTTGCCAGGGATTGCAATAAAAACCTGGCGGTTGTGTCAGCAGGAGCTCACTAGTCGATTACCTCCTTCTTAAATGGCCCAAACAGTTTTCATTACCGGCACCTCGACCGGTATCGGCGCCGCTGCCGTGCGGCTTTTTGCGGCCCATGGCTGGCAGGTGGCGGCCACCATGCGCAATCCCGCCGATGCCAAATTTGGCGACCTGCCCGGCGTGCGCTTGTACGCGCTCGACGTCACGGATGCCGCCTCAGTGCAAGAGGCCGTAGCCCAGGCGCAACACGATTTTGGGCAGCTCGATGTACTGGTCAACAACGCCGGCTATGGGTTGGTGGGCCCCTTCGAGACGGCTACAACGGCGCAGATTCAGCAGCAGTTTGCTACCAATATGTTCGGCGTTTTTGCCGTGACGCAGGCCGTGCTGCCCGCCCTGCGGGCGCAGCACTCGGGCATTATCATCAATATTACCTCGGTGGGCGGGCGCACGGGCTTCCCTATGAACTCGCTTTACCACGCCACCAAATTCGGGCTCGATGGCTTTTCCGAGTCGCTGTGGTATGAGCTGGCGCCGTTCGGCATTCAAGTGAAAGTGGTGGCGCCGGGCGGCGTGGCCACCGATTTCGCCACCCGCTCGCTGCACCTCACCGCTAGCCCCGACGATGCCGCCAACCCCTACGCCGGCCAGATGCGCGCCGTGCTCGACGCCTTCAGCGGTCGCGCGGGCAACGCCTCGCAGCCCGAGCAAATTGCCGAAGTCATCTACCAGGCTGCTACCGATGGTTCGTCGCAGCTGCGCTACATCGCCGGTGCCGATGCGCAAAGCCTGCTAGCCACGAAGGCGCAAATGCCCGAGGCCGACTTTATGCAGATGATACAGAAAAGCTTTGGTGGCTAGGGGGCAATTTTGGACAAAAACCAAAGAAAGCAGCAAAGGATGCGCAATTGTCTCACTACCATGAAGTAATTGCTGCCGACATATAAGTGCATAAAAAATCCCGGTCACGCTAGTTGTGGCCGGGATCTTTGATTTGAGCTAGCGGCTATTCGGCGCTAGGGGTTGCCGAGGGCTCGGCCGCTGGCATAGTGCCATCGGCCGGGCGCGGGCCTTTGCCGCGGTTGCGGCCGCCGCGCTTGCGGCGGCGCTGGCCTTCAGGCTTGTCGCCATCGGCGCGGGGCTCGCGGGGCGCAGGGTTTTCGCCGTCGGCGCGGGGTTCGCGCGGTGGCCGGGCCTCCCCGGCTGGGCGGGGCTCGCGGGGCGGGCGGGCTTCACGCGGGGCCTCACCTTCGGGGCGCGGGGCGCGGGGGGGGCGCGCTTCGCGGGGCGGGGCTACGTAAGCGTTCACGGGTGTCTGGCCGGCGTCGATGGCGGCCAGGCGGGCGGCCGCATTGGCTAGCCGCTCGGCGCGCTGCGGGTCGTTCTTATCGCCGTCGCGACGGGGGCCTCGGTCGCGACCACCGCCACTGCGGCGGTCGCCGTCAGGGCGCGGGCCACGGTCACCTTCGGAGCGGGGGCCGCGGTCACGGCCACCACTGCCGCCGCTACGGCCACCATCGCGCGGGCCGGTTTTGCCGCGCAGGCCGCTAAAGCGTTTGGGGTCAAACTCGGGCGCGGGGCCGTAGCCCAAGCCTTCGGTAATGGCCTGCTTCTCAATCTCGCGCTCGATGAGCTTCTCGATTTTGATGATTCGGTCCTGGTCCTGGTCGGCGATGAAGGTGATGGCCGTGCCCGTAGTAGCGGCCCTAGCGGTGCGGCCGATGCGGTGCACGTAATCCTCGGCAGCGCGGGGCACGTCGAAGTTCACCACGTGGCTCAGCGAGTCAATATCAATGCCCCGGCTCACCACGTCGGTGGCCACGAGGATGGGAAACTGCTTGTTTTTGAAGGCACGCATAGTGGCTTCGCGCTCTTCCTGGGTGCGGTCCGAGCTGATGCCCTGGGCCGGGTAGCCCAGCTTGTTGAGCGAGCGCACGATGCCGGCGACGGCCGACTTCTTGCTGGTAAAAAGCACCATGCTTTGCACGTCCTGAGCTTTGATGAGGTGCTCTAGCACGGGCAGCTTTTGGTGGTCAAAAGTCATGTAAAACTGCTGGTTGATGCCAGCGGCGGGCTTGCTCACGGCGAGGCGTACCTCGTCGGGCTCGTGCAGAATCTGCTGCGAGAAGTCGCGGATTTTGCTCGGCATGGTGGCCGAGAATAGCAGCGTCTGACGCGTTTTAGGCAGCTGCCGCACAATGTTGAGGATGTCATCGGCAAAGCCCATATCCATCATCTTATCGGCCTCGTCGAGCACCAGGTATTTGAGGTCGTCAAACTTGACGTACCCTAGCTGCATGTGAGCGATGAGGCGGCCGGGCGTGGCAATAATAATATCGGCCCCGCTCGTGAGGGCCCGCTTTTGCTGCTCCCAGTTTTCACTTTTGCCACCGCCATAAATGGCAATGGAGGAGGCTTCTACAAAGTAGCCGAAGCCCGTTACCTGCTCATCAATCTGGGTGGCCAGCTCGCGGGTGGGTACCAGCACCAGGGTCGACGTGGTGCCGTGCTTGGCGTGCGAAATCTTGTCGAGCAGCGGCACGAGGTAGGCGGCCGTCTTGCCCGTGCCGGTCTGGGCGCAGGCAATGAGGTCTTTGCCAGCCAGGATTTTCGGAATTGCCTGCTCCTGGATAGGCGTGGCGTTGAGGTAGTTCATGGCGTCCACGCCAGCCAGCAGGTCGTCGTGGAGATTAAAATCGTGGAAAGTCAAGAGTGCAGCTGGTAAAGTGAATAAATTAGGGCTGACCTTGCATTTCCTGGTCAGCAAAACCGCTTGATTTAGAACAAAGGTAAGCCGGATAAGTGCCCGGCTTGCGGGCTGGTGCGTAGGGGTAGCTTTAGCTTGCCGTTTTATCGGCAGCTGCCCTGGCGGCAGGCTAAAGCTACCCTTACTACTCGCATGGCCCTCGACCGCTTTTCTGCCCAGGCTGCACAATACGCTCGCTACCGTATTGACTATCCAGCTGAACTCTATGCCTGGCTGTTGCCGCAGGTGGCCAACCACTTGCGCGCCTGGGACTGCGCTACCGGCAATGGCCAGGTGGCGGCCGTGCTAGCCCGGCACTTTCGCGAGGTAGAAGCTACAGACCTTAGCGCCAGCCAGCTGGCCGAAGCGCCCCGGCTGCCCAACGTACGCTACCAGGTGGCCACAGCCGAACATTCGCCTTTTCCCGACGATTACTTTGACCTCATCACGGTGGGGCAGGCGGTGCATTGGTTCGATTCGGAGGCTTACCACCGCGAGGTGCGGCGCGTGGCCGGCCCCGGCGCTACCCTGGCCGAGTGGGGCTATGGCCTGAGCCAGACCGGCGACGACGCGATGGACGCGCTCATCCGGCGCTTCCACGACGACACCGTGGGCCCGTACTGGGATGCCAACCGCTGGCACGTGCTGGATGAGTACGCCCGGCTGCCGTTTCCCTTCGCTAGGGTGCGCCGGGCACGCTTCGAGGTGCGCAAGAAGTGGTCGGCGGCGTGGTACCTCGACTACCTGCGCACGTGGTCGGCAGTGGCTAACTATGGCCGGCAGCACGAGGGTGCCGACGCCGTGCTGCTGGTAGCCGACGAACTCACGCGGCTCTGGGGACAGGGCGAGCGGGAGATAACATTTCCGGTATTCGCGCGGGCTGGCGTGGTGTAGCGGCTAGGGTAGCTTTGGTGTAATATTCCTGCGGCGAAGGCGATGAAGCCAGCCGTACCTATCAGTTGCTTCCATGACTTCTTCCCTTCCCTTCGATGGCCTGCGCGTACTGGAGCTGGCGGCCGTACTGGCTGGCCCACAAGTAGGCCAGTTTTTTGCGGAGCTAGGAGCAACGGTTCTAAAAATAGAGCCGCCCACTGGCGACGTAACGCGTACCTGGCGCACCCCCGGCGACGAGCCCGACAGCTCGGTGTCGGCGTATTTTGCCGCCTCCAACTGGGGCAAAACTTCACTGGTGCTCGACCTCACCGAAGCTGCCGCTCAGGCTGAGCTGCACCGGCTGGCCGGCGAGGCCGACATTCTTATTGCGAGCTACAAGCCCGGCGATGCCGAGAAGTTTGGTGTTTCCTACGCCACGCTGGCCGGGGCCAATCCGCGCCTTATTTATGCGCACCTCACGGGCTATGGGCCGGCTAGCCCCCGCGTGGGCTACGATGCCGTGCTGCAAGCCGAAACCGGCTTTATGCACCTCAACGCGGCCAGCCCGGCCGACCCGCCGCAGAAGATGCCAGTGGCACTTATCGACCTGCTGGCCGCGCATCAGCTCAAGGAAGGTATTCTTACGGCGCTTTATCAGCGCGAAAAAACCGGTCGGGGTGCTTTTCTCACCGTGAGCTTGCTCGACAGCGCGCTAGCCTCGCTGGCCAACCAGGGCGCTACCTGGCTTGTGACCGGCCACGACCCCCTGGCGCTTGGTTCGGGCCACCCCGGCATTGTGCCCTACGGCACCGTGTACCGCGCCGCCGATGGCCAGCGCCTGGTGCTGGCGGTGGGCACCGATGCGCAGTTTCGGCAGCTGTGCCTGGTGCTGATGCGCCCGCACTGGGCCGCCGAGCCGCGCTTTGCCACCAACTCAGCCAGGGTACGCCACCGGACGGCCCTTGAGGAGCTGCTGCTTGTGCGCATTGCCGAGCTCGACAGTACTGCCCTGCTGCACGAGCTGGCCCGGCTAGGGGTACCCGCCGGCGCCGTGCGCACCGTAGGCGAGGCCCTGAGCCAGGAGGCAGCCCAGGCTATGCTGCTGCCACCTCAGGGTCCGGCATTTCCCTTCGCTGGGCTGCGCACGGTGGCATTTCGCAGCTCGGCGTGGTCCGTGGCGGCGCAGCTGCCCGCGCCCCCGGTGCTACCTGCCAGATAGGGGCTAGCGGATAAGTAAACTCGGCCGTGCAACGCCGGAGGGGGCTTTGCCGTTGAGCCAGTTCTTACGCTCCCTCCCATGACTTCTGCATTTGTATCGCGCCTGCTGGGCGTGCTGCTGCTAGGGCTGTTGCTGCTGGCACAACGGCCGGCCCGGGCCTACTCGGTGCTCAGCCACCAGGCCAATATCGACTCGTGCTGGCTGCCTTGCCTGCGGCCGGCCATTGAGCGCCGCTTTCCGGGCGCTACGCCCGATGAGCTGCGCGAAGCCAAGGCCTACGCCTACGGCGGCGCCATCATCCAGGATATGGGGTATTATCCCTTTGGCTCGCCGCTGTTTACCAACCTCACGCATTATGTGCGCTCGGGCGACTTCGTGGAAAACCTGCTCAAAGAAGCCCACGACCGCAACGAGTATGCCTTTGCGCTAGGAGCGCTGGCGCACTATGCGGCCGATATCTACGGCCACGAAATGGGTATCAATCGGTCGGTACCGCTGCTGTTTCCCAAGCTCAAGGCTGAGTACGGCCCCGTTGTGACCTACGCGGAAGACCCGGTGGCCCACGGGCGCACCGAGTTTGCCTTCGATGTGACGCAGCTGGCGGCCGGCAAATACCGGTCGGCAGCTTATCACGATTTTATTGGCTTCAAGGTCAGCAAAGAAGCCTTGGAGCGCGCTTTTGCCCGCACCTATGGCATCGAGTTGAAGCAGGTTCTCTTTAACGTTGACTTGGCGCTGGGGTCCTATCGCTTTGCCGTGCGCAACTTAATTCCGCTGGCTAGCCGGGCGGCGTGGCGCGCCAACCGGCATAAGCTGCGCGAGGTAAATAACCGCATCCGCCGCCGGGACTACGTCTACAAACAAGGCAAAGACGAGTTTGAGAAAGAGTTTGGGACTGCCTACGAGCACCCCAAGCTAGGGGCGCGCATCGTGGCTGGCATCATCGATATTCTGCCTAAAGTGGGCAAGTTGAAGAGCCTGAAGTTCATCGCGCCTTCGCCCGAAGCACAGGCGCTGTTTCGGGCCAGCTTCAAGCAGACAATGGTAACGCTGTGCAGGTTTACCAACGAGCAAATGGCCATTGACAAGCCGGCGCCCGACCTGGTGAATACCGATTTCGACACTGGCCACCCTACCAAGATTGGCGAGTACAGCCTGGCCGACCGCACCTATGGCGAGTGGGTGCGCGAGCTGGCCAAACGCGATTTTAAAGATGTTTCGGCGCCCATGCGCCAAAATATCCTGGCCTTTTTCGGCAATGCCAACCAAGCGCCTATTGATGCTGAAGAGAAGGAAAAAGACAATCGCGCCAAGACGGAAGAAGCGCTAGCCCGCCTGCGCTCGCTGAAGATGTAGCACCCGTAGGCGGCCTAGCGGCCTTTATTCATCGCCCCGGTTGCTGGGTAGGCCGGGAGGAGGTGTGCCCTGGTTACCGCGCAACGTCGGGATGCCCATTTTCTCCTCCCGCTTCTGCTGGTAGCGCGCAAACTGCGTAGACGTGAGCACATCCTTCAGCTGGTCGAGCCTGGCCAGGCTAACGTCGTCGATGTAGCTTTTTAGCTTGGCCGGGTTGTCGTGGTAGCGCTGGCGGGCTGCTTCTACATTGCGCACTGATGTTAGGTTGATGGAGCGCACCTTTTCAACCTGAGCCGGCGTGAGAGCCAATGCCTGGGCCATGTTAGTCGTCAGGGCATCGGCCCGCGCCGAGGTGCTGGCCGCGACTGGCGGAGTGGAAGTAACTGGTTGCGTAGCAGGCGTAGGGTGCTTGGCCTGCGCCAGGAGCGTGACAGGGGCTAAAAGCAGGGCAGCTAGCAGAGCAGTCGGGGAGATATGCATAACTTATAAAAGCCTAAATGCCGAATTAGTTGAAGCGTTTGAGCTGGGTGGCAACAAAGCTACTTTTAGGCCAGTTCATAAAAAAAACCGCTGTGAGCAGCGGTTTTTTTATGAAGAGCAATGTACGAGCCTATTAGGGCTTGATTGTAACGGTGCCCGACTTGCCGTCGGCGCTCGGGGCTAGCACGATATTATACGTGCCGGCCGTAGTGATTTGCAGGTTGTTGTTGCCATTAGTGAGTGTGATGCCTTGGGCCAGGCTGCTCATCGTGATAGCGGTTGTTGCCTGCGTAGTTCCAAAGTTTACTGACCAGTCATTGTTAGCACGGAACTTGAATTCAGCGGCTTGCAGGGGAAGACGGGCTTTAAAAGTTTGGCTGTAGCAATCGTAGGTGAGGGCTACATCAGTGCCCCAGTCGGTGCCGGCGGGGCCAATCAGGCTCCAGGTACGACCAGTGGTGTTCGGTACGCATACGGGTGTAGGAGTAGCCGAAAGCGTTACGACCGACGAAGACTGCTTGGTAGCATTTGGGCTCACCGAAGCAACCACGCGCGCGTCTACCTGGCCAGAAGCCCCATAAGGTACCCCTAGCGCAAAGAAGGCGTTTGCCAACTGGGCCTTGGTCAGCGTAATAGCGCCAGCCGAGGTGCCGCCATCGAACGATTGTGGGCTGCTGAAGTCGCCACCTTTTTTATCAATCTGCAGCGAGTAGCTGGTAGCTGACTGGTAGCCAAAGTCGGCAGCGGTGAACGTAAACGTGTCGCCGGTGCTGTTCGCATTAGCGGTAGAAAGCACCAGGTCTGGCGTAGTGGTAGCAACCGAAAGGGCGGGCGCCGCCTTGGGCGTGAGCGTGACTTTCGTCTCGTCCTTCTGGCACGAGCTGAAGCCAAGCAGGGCTAGCGTAAGCAAGCCGGCCGTAGCACGGGTAATAGAGGTAAACATGGGATATACAAGCTAACTGGGTGAGAAAAAGACAGTCGAATACCTAGAGTTCGCAAGCTGTAGCAGCCAAGGGCCCGCCACAGCCTGCGAACGAAATAGGTTAGTTGTAGCCGGGGTTCTGCGGTAGATTGGTATTCACAGTCCGGTCGCTGTTCGGAATGGGGAACAGCGTGCGGAACGACTCAATGTCTTTGCCAGCCGGTACGCCGCCTTTGAAAGCCCAGTTATAGCCGGTAGTGAATTTACCAAAGCGGATAAGGTCGGTACGGCGATGACCTTCCCAGTACAGTTCCCGGGCGCGCTCATCGAGGATATCATTCAGCGCAACGGCAGCCAGCGGTGCGGCGCCCGAGCGGGCCCGTACCTCGTTTACCTGGTCGAGGGCCGTGCCAGCCGTGCCGCCCGAGCCGCCCCGTAGCAAGGCTTCGGCATACATCAGCTTCACGTCGGCTAGGCGGAACATCGGGAAGTCGGTATCGGGGAAGTTGCCCGAGCCACCATTCACTTGTGCATCAGAGCCGGCTGCACCCGTCGAAGTAACATTCTTATACTTCAATACCAGGTAGCCATTGCTAAACAAGGTCAGCGTGTCTACGCTAGACTTCTGGCCCTTGGTGAAGAACAAGGTCTGGCGAGCGTCGGCATTACCTGTAGCGCCGCCCGGAAACAGCGTCGTCAGGGTAGGCTTGGTGCGCAGGCCGCCCCAGCCACCATTGATGCCGATAGCGGCGGGCTGTACGGCACCACCCACCGGGGCGTGCACGAGATAGGTCATGCCGCCATAGGTCTGGGTACGAATGCCATCGAACGTGATAGGGAAGATAATCTCGTTCTTAGCCGCCGATTTATCATTGTCGGCCAGGAAAAGCCACGAATAGTTGGGGCTCAGCGTATAGCCGGCGCCCAATACTTTGTTGGCATACGTGATAGCGTCGGTCGAGCGGTCGGTGCCGGTATACACCTTGGCGTTCAGGTACAGCTTGGTGAGCAGCGTCCAGCATACGGCCTTGTCGGCACGGGCATACACGGCGCGGGGGGCTAGCAGCAGCCCAGCCGCGTCTACAGCCTTCAGCTCCGACTCGATGTAAGTGAACAGGTCAGTGCCTTTTTTATACTGTGGAGTAGTGCCGATAGCATCATTCTCAGTAGCAAAAGGACCACCGCCAAACAGGTCGAGGGCGTGCCAGTACGAAAGGGCCCGAAGCACACGGGCCTCTTCGCGATAAACGCGTACCGTATTAGCCGCGTCCGAGCCTAAGCCACGCTTCGACAGGTTGGCGTCCGAAGTCTGGCGAATGAACTCGTTGCAGAGAGCGATTTCGTAAAACACCCGGTCGTAGGTGGCGCGCACAAACTCGTTGTTGGCATCCCACTGGTCCGTGTTCAATTTAGGAAGCGTACCATCGTTCCAGCCAATAATGGCTTCGTCGGTGGTTACTTCCTGCACCTGCCAGTACTGGCGCAGGTAGTTCGAAAAGCCTTCGTCG
This sequence comes from Hymenobacter sp. BT559, assembly GCF_017571525.1. Classification (GTDB taxonomy): domain Bacteria; phylum Bacteroidota; class Bacteroidia; order Cytophagales; family Hymenobacteraceae; genus Hymenobacter; species Hymenobacter ginsengisoli. The sequence goes on from NZ_JAGETY010000006.1 coordinate 129,102, forward strand.
ATGCCCGTGATGTCGGGCTGGCCGGCGGGGCCCTGCTGGCCGCTCACCGCGAAGGTGGCGTAGAGGCGGGCTAGCACCTGCTGAATCTGGGCGGGGTCGCTATACACCACCTCCGCGTTGGCCGAATAGTCGGGCGCCTGATTGAGGTCTTTGGTGCACGAGGAAGCGGCGGCCAGCCCGGCGGCGAGCGCTAACATTCCCAGGGTGCGAGTGAAGTTGCGTTGCATAATAGCGATAGGGTGGGAAAAATTAGATACCAAGGTTTAGGCCAACGGTGAACGTACGAGGACGGGGGTAAATCGTATTGTCGATGCCCTGGGTGTTAGGCGTGCCGAAGTTTACAATTTCGGGGTCCAGGCCCGTGTACTTCGTGATTACAAACACGTTCTGAACTGCAAAGCTGAGGCTTAAGTTCGTACCTTTCTTAATTAGCTGGCCAAAATTGTAGCCTAGCGTAGCGTTCTGCATCCGCAGGAACGAGCCATTCTCCATGAAGTAGTCCGAATAGTACTGAGCCGAGGTGAAGCCTGAGTTCAGTACCTCGCGGTTCTTGTTGCTCACAAAGCCATTGCTGCCGGCGTCGTAGAAGGCCCCCGAGCGCTGGTTGTTGTAGATGTAGTTACCGAGGTTAGCCCGCAGCGTGAAGGCCAGGTTAAGGCCACCGTAGTTGATGTTGGCACCACCACCAAGGATGTAGCTTGGGCGGGGCGACTTGTAAACATAAAAATCGTCGGCAGTCGTGCCATTGCCATTACGGTCTACATACACGCCTTCGAGGGGCTTGCCATTCTGGTCGTACACCTGCTGCTGCAGATAAAACGACTGGGCCGCATAGCCAGCTTTGTTTACTTGAATCGTATTGCCTACGCCACCGCTGATGCCGCCCACCTTGTATACATCAGGTAGATAAGTAATCTCGTTGTGGTTGTACGTGGCATTGGCATTCACCGTAATGTTAAGACGGTCGCCCTTAACTACATCCATGTTAACTACGGCCTCTACCCCTTTGTTGGTGAGCGAGCCGATGTTAAAGTTGCCAGCGTTGGAAAGGCCGGACAGCGCGGGGATAGTGACGAAAGCCAACAGGTTTTTCGTGTCGCGCTTGTACACGTCGATAGAGCCGTACAGGCGGCCGCCGAAGAAGCCGTAGTCCAAGCCCGCGTTGTAGGTCGTCGTGGTTTCCCAGGTAATGTTGGGGTTGTACTGATTCGGGCGCAGCGTCTGATAGAACGTGTTGCCGAGCTGGTACTGCGCCGTGAGCGTGCTCAGGCCCAGGTTGGCCAGGTAGGGGTAGTAGTTGCTATCGCCCAAGTCCTGCTGGCCGGTCTTGCCATAGCCAAAGCGCAGTTTCAGGTCCGAGATAGCCGTGTTGTCCTTCAGGAAATCCTCGCCTTTTATGCGCCAAGCAATGGCACCCGATGGGAAATAGCCGAAGTGATTTGGGTTAAAGCGCGAAGTGCCATCGGCGCGGAAAGTGCCGGTGACCAAGTACTTATCCGAGAAGTTCAGGTTAAGACGGGTGTAATAACCTTCCAGCACGTTGGTGTTGAGCGTAGTATATGAGCCATTGTAGGCCGGGGCCACGGGCTGCTGGAAAACGGTGCCGTCAGCCGAGTAGTTATTAACGATGTAGTTGCGGTTCTGAAACTTCTGGAACGAGTAGCCTGCCAAGAATTCCAGCTTGGTGTTGGCACCAAACGTGTGCTCGTAGCGGCCATAGGCTTCAAGCAGCGTGTTGTTGAGGTCCTGGGCGTAGTAATTGTTCACGCCGCGCTGGTTGAAATAGGCGGCAGCATTAGGAGCTGCATTAAGGGTACCCCGGCCGCGCTGAATGTCGTAGCCCACGTTGAGGTTGGCGCTCAGGCCCGGCACAAACGGGATTTTGTAGTCGAGCTGCAGGTTGCCAATGCTACGACGTACCGTGCTGCGGTCGCGGCGCTGGTTGATGAGGGCTACCGGGTTGAGTGTAGCCAGCGAGTTGAGGTTGCCATTGCCGCTAGGGTCCAGGAACTGGTAGTAGCCGCCAAACGGAGCATACTTGGGGTCCGAAGAAGTGATGGGCTGAGTGGGGTCATACGAAACGGCAGCACCCACGGCGCCCTGGTCCGAGAAGTTGTTGTCAATCCACGAGCCTTTCAGGTTCAGGTTTACGCGCAGGCTGCCGTTGAGCAGCACCGGGTTCAGGGTGATGGCGCCGGTGTAGCGCTTCAGGTCGTTGCGCTTCAGGATGCCTTCCTGGTAGAGGTAGCCAGTCGAGATGCGGTAGGGCAGAATGCCCGCCGCGCCGCTGATGCTCACGTTGTTATCAGCCGTGTAGGCAGTGCGGTAAATTTCGCGCTGCCAGTCGGTGCTGGCGTTGCCCAGCGAGGCCTTCTGGCTAGCCGAGCCCTTGGCGTTTACTAGGGCCTTAAATTCGCTGGCATTCAGCACATCCACGTACTTAACAGGCGTAGACAGCGACTGCTGCGTCGAAGCGGTAGCGTGGAACGTGTCGCCCTGCGTACCGCGCTTGGTGGTGACCAGGATAACACCGTTCGAAGCACGCACCCCGTAGATAGCCGTCGACGAAGCATCTTTCAGCACCGTGATGCTCTCGATGTCGTTGGGGTTGATGAGTGTCAGGACGTTAGAAGCCCCAGATAGGCCCGTGTTATCTACCGGCACGCCATCGATAATAATAAGCGGCTGGTTAGAAGCCGACAACGACGAGCCGCCGCGGATAAGAATCTGCGAATTTGCGCCCGGTGCGCCACCGCCGGTCGTAATCTGCACGCCAGCTACTTTGCCTTGCACTAGCTGCTCCGGGCTGGTTACCTGGCCCTTTACAAACTGCTTGGAGTCGATTTGCTCTACCGAGCCCGTCAGGTCCTGGCGGCGCTGCGTGCCATAGCCAATTACTACGGCTTCGCCCAGGGCAGTGGCATTTTCAGCCAGCGTCTGGGCCGCTACGTTGGTCGTTTGGCCGGCCCGCACCGTCACCGGTACCCGGCTGGTAGCGTAGCCTACAAAAGAGATTACCAGCGTGTGCCCGCCGGTCGGAATGCCCGAGATAGTGTAGGTACCATCGGCATTGGTAGAGCCACCAACACTGGTGCCTTCTACCAGCACGGTTACGCCGGGGAGGCCTTCATTTTTAGCGTCGGTTACACGGCCGCTTACTGTGCCGGTACCCGCTTGGGCCCAGGCGCCTAGCGAAGCAGTCAGGCCTAGTACTAATAGAAGGAGAAACCGTAGTTTCACCAAGTAGGGTTGTTTCATAAATTTGAAACTGGGGTGGGGAAAAGTGAAATAGAAATTACAAGCTCAGAGGCTCTTGGCTAGCCGGCACAACGCGTGAAAATGGCCACTTACTGGTGCCAGGCAGGCCTCCGCAACAAGGAAGAAAAAAGGTGAGTAAGACCTGCAATCGATTGCAGATTGAATGGGGCAGAATGTTAAAAAATTATTAGAATTCATAGCAAGATAAGCCATCGACCCAGCAGAAACCAACTAAAAAGCCCCTGCCAGCACGTGTGCACAAACCGCTTTTGGGGCACGGTCATGGCCATAGCATTTCGATAGTGGATAGAGGCTTTGTATAAAACATATTTATCTTATAAATAAATATTTAAATTTAACAAGCAAAATATTGAGCATTTGATTTAGGTAATCCGTTGAAAGGCATTGCTATGGCGCGATGTATTGCTCAAGATAGGCTAGCGGATTCCTGCGTGTAGAACCGTTGCGGGCTAGGTAAAAGCAGCTACAGTTTGGTAGGGTCCAGTGCCTGCTTCATCAGAAAAACAGACTGCCTAGCTGCCCATGAAAGGCAGTTTTTTGTGGTAGCTAGGCGCTAAGTCACGGCACAAATTCTGCTCAGCGGCTCATTATACTAACAGTAGTTAGCTTTTGCGTTTTAAAACGGTGGCAAAAACTGCTTAGGCACCCTATATTTTGTTGAAATCAACGGGGCTTGCCCGCTAAGAAATGCGCTCCGTACTTTTGGATGATTTCGATTGCTTCCATGAAACCACTCCAGTATTCTTTGGCGCTGAGTTTAGCGTTGTCGCTTCTTGCTACCAGCGCCCGCGCTCAGACCCGTCGGCCGGCCCCTGGCAAGCCCGTGCCCGGCAAGGCGGCTTCCAAAGGCCGCCCCGGCACCAAAGTGCCGCCCCCGCCGCCCGCGCCCATCGAAGCAGCCAAGCGGATAGAGGCGGAAGATGAAAAGCCGCCGCTCGTTATCAATCGGATAAAGATTAAGGACCCAGTGCTGGTATTTTATCAACAGGCCGGCCCTACCAATGCTGTGCAGCAGCTGCTAATGGATGAAAAGAGCCTAGGGCTACTGAAAACCATGCCGCTGGAAGAGCTGGTTGCTCGCCGCGAGGTTTTTATTGATGGGCTAGGCAACTACGACCCACCCAAAGGCACGGCCGATGCGCAGAAATACCGCCTGGCTGGCGTGAGCCTGCTGGCCAACAGCGAAAAGCGCAAAGCGGCCCCCGACGGCCGCAGCACCTACGCCCGCCTGAAAGTGCCTAGCCCCGGCGACCTCTACGTAGTGCGCGAATCGGCGGAGGAATATCGTCACTTCGTGAGCGGCCCTCAGAAAAAAGGCTCGCGTATCGATTTCAGCGTCAATGGCTTGCCGGGGGTTGATTCTGTGCGGGCGGTGTATACGCTACGCAAAATTGATACCTCGGAGCGTGGCACAAGCGGTGACGTTATTCGGTAAGGGCGCTCGCGAAATCATTAAAAAGCACTTGTATGCATGGAATGAAGTGGCCAGTTAGGCTATGGTTGAGCGCGTTTGCAGCGTTACTGTCGTGGCAGGCCCAGGCTCAAACTACACTGCGCCTTACGGTGCCAGCCACTACTCCGGTCGCACAATCCATTTATGTAGCCGGCTCTTTCAATAATTGGACGCCTGGCGCGGCGGACTTTGCGCTGACCCGCCAAGCCGACGGCAGCTACCAGCTGACCCTGCCCGCCACGGTACGTGGGGTGCAGGAATTTAAGTTTACGCGTGGCTCCTGGGCCACGGGCGAGGCCGACGCGGCGTTTCAGCCGGTGGCCAATCGCCGCGCCGAGTTTGGGGCTAGCCCCGCTGTGCATACGTTTCAGGTAGTGAACTGGCAGGACCAGCGCCCTGGCGGCACCGCTCCGGCCGCCCCAAAGCCCCACACGCAGACCGTTAACGTGCACATCCTCAGCGATTCGTTTCGGCTGCCGCAGCTAGGGGGGCGAAGGCGCCGGGTGTGGCTCTACTTGCCTCCTGGCTATGCCGCAGCCCGGCTGAAGCGCTACCCGGTGCTGTACCTGCAAGATGGCCAGAACGTGTTTGATGAGGCAACTTCCTTTTCGGGCGAGTGGGGCGTTGATGAAACGCTGAACCGCTTGGCAGCGGGTAAAAGCGGCCCCGAGTGCATCGTGGTGGCCATTGATAACGGGGGTGAGCGCCGCCTCGATGAGTACTCGCCGTGGCCCAACGCCGAATATAAGAAGGGTGGGGAAGGCGACCAGTATACCAACTTTCTGGCGCTTACCCTAAAGCCCTACATTGATGCGCACTACCGCACTCAGCCCGACGCTGCGCACACCGCTATTGCCGGCTCCAGCATGGGCGGCCTCATTGCGCTGTATGCGGGGCTGAAATATCCGCTGCTGTTTGGGCGAATAGGGGTGTTTTCGCCCGCCATCTGGTTTGCCAAAGACTCGATTTTGGCCTATGAGCGTCGCCGGCCTGCCCCGCGGGCTAGCCGGTTCTATTTTGTGGCGGGCCTTGGCGAGAGCGAAACGATGGTGCCGCTGATGAAGGAGGTGCGCGCAGGCCTGCTGGCCAAGGGTGTGCCAGCCAGCCACATTGCCTACACTACGCCCGCCGATGGCAAGCACGCCGAATGGTTTTGGCGGCGCGAGTTTGGGCCGGCCTACCGCTGGCTGCTGGCCGAGTAAGCACGCAGGCAAGCAAAAATAATCTGTCGAAAACTTGCGGGTGTTGGCGCCGCCCGTATATTTGCCGCCATATGAACCGCCACCAGCTAGTCATTACCGCGATGAATTGCCGACCCAAACCGGGCTCCGGAATCGCGCGTCATGGCCAGCTGCCTCGGGCACTCAGCAACTAAAAATGCTCCCGCCCCTCCCGTTCAGCTAAGCTTTACAGCCCGATTCCAGGTCTCTGGAATCGGGCTTTTTTTTGGTGTTTCCTTTTCGTTACCGCTATGTCACTGCACGTGCTTGCCCGCCCGCACCACCCCGCCACGCCCGCTTCGGGTATGGTCTGGAAGATGTTGTTCGACCGCCAGCAGGCGCTGCTGCATCGCTGGGCTAGCCCGGCGTTTGGCCAAGCCGTGGTTGAGCTGGGTCTGCGCCGCGATGCATTGCCTAATCTCACGCACATCGGCCAACTGGTGCACCAGCGCACGGGCTGGACACTGCTGCTCACGAGTACTCCAGTGAGCGAAACGACGTACTACGCGGCCCTGGCCCGGCGCGAACTGCCGATAGTATCACGGCTGCGCAGCTTTAGTGAGTTTGACCAGCCGCCTGGTGGGCCCGACCTGTTCGCCGACCTCTTTGGGCGGGTGCCACTGCTGCTGGAGCCCGGCTATGCCAGCGCACTGCAAGGCCTGGGGCAAGCCTGGGCGCTGGCCACCGCGCCGGCCGCGCTGGCCTTGTTGCGGCGCTTCACCCGTGCCACCTTCGACCGGGGCTTGCTGGCAGGCCCTAGCGGCCGGCCGCAGTTTTACGGCGCGGCACTGCTCACCTCGGCCCGCCACCTGCACGCAGCGGCCGCCGCCGATGCAGCAGCCTATCAGCCCCTGGCCAGTGCGCTACCTGCTTTGAGCCAGCCCGAGCTAATTGAAAGCAACTTGCTGGCCGTGGAAGCACCTGTTTATTACGTAGCTGCCAACTGGGCTGACCTGGGCGCGGCGGTGCAGGGCTTGCATCAGCAGCTTGCGAAACTGCACCGCCAAGCCCTGGCAAGCCGGCCGCTACCCTTTGCCAGCGTACCGGCCGCGGCCGATAGCCGGAGCCGAGCATTTGCGGCGCGTATTCCCGGGCTGCGCTAGGGCCTGGCTCAACGCCCTATTAAAAAAGGCGCCCACTTCAAGCGAAGTGGGCGCCTTTTTAGGAGCAGTAAGTTGGGTTAGGCTTTAAGACGCGCCTTGAGGTAAGCCAGGGCGCGCTGGTGCGCATCGGCGGCTAGCTCTCTATTGAACTTGGGGTTGGAAGGGTTGGCGAAGGCGTGGTCGGCGGGGTATTCTTTTACAGCTACCTTTTTGCCGGCGGCAGCCATGTCTTTCTCAAACTGCTTTACCACCTCGGGGTTAATCCATTTATCCTGCTCTGCGAAGAGGCCTAGCACGTCTGAATTCAAGGTTTTGAGCTTGGCTACGTCTTTTTCGGGCATCCCGTAATACATCACGCAGCCCACGGTTTGCTTGCCGCCAAGCAGGGCGCTTTGCAGGCTCCAGCCGCCGCCAAAGCACCAGCCTATCGAGGCAAACTGCGCTTTCGGGCCGGCGTATAGCTGGGCGCCTTTGATGATGGCCTGAGCGCGCTCGGTTTTCACGCCCTGCATCAGCTTGCCGGCTTCTTCGGGTGTGGTGGCCACCTGGCCGTCGTAGAGGTCCAGGGCAATAACGTTTACGCCGGGTAGTTCCTGGGCGTAGGTCGCAGCCTCCTTCTTGATGTAATCGTTCAGCCCCCACCATTCGTGGATGACGAACAGGTACTTATTGCTCGGCTTGGCGCTCTTGATTTCGAAGCCGTGGCCGGTCTGCCCGTCGGTAGTTTTGAAAGTTATCATCTGGCCATCACCCTCATACGAATAGGGGAGTGGGGCATCGTGGCCGCCCGAGAAGTCCTTATCGGTAGCGAGCATGGCGAAGGCCTCGGTGGCGCTGGGGCCGGCCGGGCGGGCGCAGCAGCTCAGCACTGTGGGGGTGGTTTGGGCAGTGGCGGGGCCTAGCGAAAGGGCCGCCGCCAGCAAGAGAAGTAGTTTTTTCATGGGTAAAAATGAGGGTGGTCCGGAAAGGTGCTAGCCTAACCGGACCACTACGGTACAGGTTTTCGGAAGGGGCGCCGCGCTAGCCCTCGTACTGTGTGCGCACCACGGCGCCCAGCTCAGTAAGCAGCGAAAACAGGCCCACGAAGGTGCGGTTCAGGTACACGAAGTGGGCCGAGCCGCGGGGCTCGCGCTGCTGGCGCAGCTCTTGGTCTTGCAGTAGGTCGTCGCCCAGGGCGTAGAGACTTTGCAGGTAAGCGGGGTCGCCAAAATCAAACGTGTCCTGACGGAAGGGGCGGCCTACCAGCTCCAGCGACTGCGTGAGCGTGCGCAGGTACATAGCGCGCAGAGCAGGCGCGTCAGCGGGGCGCAGCACGCCGGCTTCGGTGAGCAGCGCTTCGAGGCGGGCCGGGTCGGCTAGGGTCTCAGGCGCTAGCAGAGCCAGAAACTGTTGCTGCTCCAAGGGCGGCACGTCTTTGACACAGCCGAAGTCGAGCACGCCCACGGTGCCGCCGTTGGCACTGCTAAACAGGAAGTTGCCCGGGTGCGGGTCAGCGTGCAGCTGGCGCAGCTCACGCAGCTGATATTGGTAAAAATCCCAGAGCGCCTGGCCAAGCTGGTTGCGCACCGCCGGGCTAGGCTCGGTGGCCAGAAACTCCTTGAGGTGCTGGCCGGGCAGCCAGGCCATGGTGAGGATGCGGGCCGATGACAAGGCCGGATAGTAGGTTGGAAACTGTAGGTGCGGCAGGTGGCCACACTTGGCTGCCACGGCCTGGCCACGGCTCAGCTCTAGCTTATAATCAGTCTCTTCCATGAGGCGCGCCTCTACCTCGGCCAGGTAGGGGCGCAGGGTTTCTTCCTTCAGGCCTATAATACGCAGGGCCACCGGCTTCACCATCGCAATGTCGGACCGGATGCTGGCGCCCACCCCAGGGTATTGCACCTTCACGGCCAAGGGCTTGCCTAGCTTGCGGGCAAAGTGCACCTGCCCGATGCTGGCGGCCTGCCGGGCCTCGGGCTCAAACTCATCGAATAGCTGGCTGGGTGAGTGCCCGAAGGCATCGCGGAAAGCCTTGACTACCAATGGGCCCGAGAGCGGTGGTGTCTGGTACTGCGCCTGCCGGAACTGCTCGGCGTAGGCCGGGGGCAGCAGGTTTTTCTCCATCGCCAGCATCTGCGCCACTTTCAGCACCGAGCCTTTCATCTCACTAAGCGTGCCGTAGAGCTCGGCGGCGTTGGCCTGGTGCAGGTCGGCGGTAGGGGAGTCAGCCCCCACGGCTTTTTTGGCGTAGTGCTGCACGTAGTTGGCGCCCACTTTGAGGCCGGTTTTGGCAAAGCGGGCGGCGCGGGCCACTTTTGAGGTAGGCAGCGATTCCTGGGGCTGGTCGTCAGACATGGCTAGGCGCGCTTTTGCAGCAAAAACCGGCCGAAATCGAGGGCCGAATCGAAGGTATTGCGGCCCACCAGGTCGAAGCTCAGGGTCACGGCCTTTTCCACGGCGGCGTCGGTGCGCTCGAAGTTGGCCGACTCGTCGCGCACGAAATAGAGCAGGATGAACTGCAGCTGGCGCAGGAAGAGGCGCCCGTAGCCATCCTGCAAAAAGGGCCGGCTAGCCACTTCGCCAGTGGCGCGGCCCTCCTGCAATATCTCCTGCACAAAGTCTTTGAAATCAGCTTCAAACTGATTTAGCACCTTGGGCACCAGCGCTGGTTGCCGCTTTTGCGAGCGGCCGAGCGTGAGCAGCACAAAGCTGCGGTTGTTTTTCAGGATTTCGAGCAGTGTATAATAAAATGCCAGCAGCTTTTCGCGGGCGCCGTAGCCTTGCCAGGCGGGCTCCAGGGCCGCCTGAGTGCGGGCTTCGCGGCCAAAATCAACCCACGCTTCCCGGTTGATGCTGGCAAAGGAGGCGTAGTAACGGTAAAACTCGCCCTCCGAAATACCCTGTGCATCGGCAAAGGCAAAAACGGTTTTGGGGGCGTAGCCGTGGCGGCGCAGGTAGTCGAGGTAGGCGGGCTTTAGCGAAGTAGGCTCCATGCCAGTACAACCACTAGGCTAGCCCGGCAGTTCGGGCTAGCCGCGCTTATTTTGGGGGTGGCCGGGCGCTATTTTAGTTTGCCCATGCCGCCATCTACGGCCAGCACCTGGCCCGTGATAAAAGTAGCCTGGTCGGAAAGCAGGAAGGCGGCCATGCCGGCCAGGTCGCCAGCCCGGCCTACGCGCTGCAAGGGGTGGCGCTTGGCGCCGGCCTCGGCCTTTTCGGGCGTGTTGAGCAGGGCGGCGGCCAGGGGTGTATCGGTCAGGCTGGGTGCCAGGCAGTTGACGCGGAGACCGCTAGCGGCATACTCAGCGGCCAGCGCACGAGTGAGGCCTTCCACGGCAGCTTTGGCAGTGGCGATGCTGGTGTGAAAGCTCATGCCCACGGCGGCGGCCACAGTGCTGAATAGCACCACGCTAGCCCCACCTTCGGCCTTTTTGAGGCGCTTAATGGTCGCCTGCAGTGCCTGCACCGCCCCTAGCACGTTCAGCTCAAAATCGGTGCGAAAGTCCTCGGATGGCACCCGCTCAAAAGGCCGCAGCTTGATGGAGCCGGGGCAATAGACCAGGCCGTGGAGCACCTCGGGCAGGGCGTCGAAGGCCGCGCCTACGGGCTGCGTGGCATCGTAGGGGAGGTGGGTGGTACTCAGCGCCGCCAGCTCGGGCGACAGGTGGCGCGAGGCCGTGAATAGCGTGGCCCCCTCGGCGTGCAGCTGTTGGGCCGTGGCTAGCCCAATGCCCGACGAGGCACCAATAACGAGGATATTCTTACCAGTAAAAGTCATGAGGTCAGCGCAAGCAAGTAGTTGAGCCTCGCTAACGGTTGAGCTAGGGCCAGGGTTGGCGGCTAGCCGGGCTACTCGGCGGCTAGCTCGCTGGCGGGCGCCGGGGCGGGGCTAGCAGTCGGCTTTGGCTTTTTGCTCACCAGCCACACGCCCACGAAGATGAGCGCCGCCTGCCAGGCTTTGTCCAGGGTAAACTGGTCTTTGCCCGTAGCCACGGCAATGAGTACCGCCAGCACGGGCTGGAGGTAGATATACACCCCTAGCAAAGCGGGCGTGGCATACTTCAACGCCCAGTTATTCAGCAGATAGGCCAGGATAGTGAGGAAGAATATCATGTAGCCTATTTCGCCCCAGATGTAGAGCGGGAAGCTGGCGTAGTCGGCCCGAATGGCCTGCGGCAAGCCAATGGGAATGGCAATGACGCCGCCCACCAGAAAAATGCGCGCCAGTACCGTAAACGCGTGATACTTACGCATGAGTGGCGCCACTATTACCAAGTAAAGACCAAACACGGTGGCGTTGAATAGCAGGTATAAGTTGCCGAGCAGCGCATTCTGGGCCTCCGCGCCATTGCTGGGCCGGCTCAGGATGAGGGCCGCCGCACCCACCGTGCCCAGCGCCACGCCCGCCAGCTTGGGCAGCGTGATTTTATCTTTGAGCAGCACCGCCGAGGCCAGCACTACCACGATGGGCGAGACGGTCTGGAGCAGCGAGGCATTGATGGGCGTGGTGAGGTTGAGGCCAGCAAAAAACGACAATTGATTGAGCCCGATGCCCAGCACGCCGCTGGCAATGGCCCGCAGGTTGTCGGCCCGCCCCCGAATGCGCTCGCCGGGCGCCACCACTAGCTGCAACAGCCCAAAAAACAGCGCCGCCCCGGCAATGCGCAGCGTCACGATGCCCAGCGGCTGCATGTAGTGCGGCATAATATCCTTGGCGAGGCTATAGGTGCCGGCGTAAATGAGCGAAACCAGAAACAGGGCCGTGTGCAGGCGAATTTTAGCGAACATAAAAGGGGAGCGCAAGTAACGCGACTCAACGAGGGCGGAGCCAACTTTGTAGTTCGCGTTCGAGGGCCGGTAAGCATCGTTAGGTACGGCGCGCGAATGCGAACTACAAAGTTGGCTCCGCCTTCGTTGAGTCGCGCTACGTTATCTGTTTATGGCTTCCCTTTTCGATACTCCTACCACGGCCCCGCTGGCCGAGCGCCGCCGCCCACGCCGCCTGGCCGACTACGCGGGCCAAACCCATTTGCTGGGCCCAAACGGCGTGCTACGCCGCTACCTGGCTGCGGGGCGCCTACCCTCGCTCATTCTGTGGGGCCCGCCGGGCGTGGGCAAAACCACGCTAGCCCTACTGCTGGCCGACGAGCTGAAGCGACCCTTTGCCATGCTTTCGGCCATCAATGCCGGGGTGAAAGATGTGCGTGAGGTCATCGACCGCGCCAAAAAGCAGGCCGGTACCATCCTGTTTATCGATGAAATTCACCGCTTTAGCAAGGCGCAGCAAGATGCGCTGCTGGGGGCGGTGGAGAATGGCACCGTCACGCTCATCGGGGCGACTACCGAAAATCCGTCGTTTGAGGTAATTCCGGCCCTGCTCTCGCGCTGCCAGGTGTACACGCTAGAGGCACTGAGCGCCGACACGCTGCGCGACATCGTGCGCCGGGCGCTGGCCGAAGACGAAATTCTAAGTAAGATTCCGGTCGATGTCATCGAAGACCACGCCCTGCTAGCCCTCTCGGGCGGCGATGCGCGCAAGCTGCTCGGCCTGCTGGAGCTGGTAGTCGAAAGCATGCCCCCCGACCCTAGCGGCCGCGTGCAGCTCACCGACGAGGCCGTGCAGCGCACCGCCCAGCGCCCGCTGGCCCGCTACGACAAGGGCGGCGAAATGCACTACGACGTCATCTCAGCCTTTATTAAAAGCATCCGCGGCTCGGACCCCAACGCCGCGCTCTACTACCTGGCCGTGATGCTGGAGGGCGGCGAAGATGTGAAATTTATCGCCCGGCGCCTGCTTATTCTGAGTTCCGAAGACATCGGCAACGCCAATCCCAACGCCCTGCTGCTCGCCCAGAGCTGTTTTCAGGCCTGCACCGTTATCGGCCTGCCCGAGTCGGATTTGATTCTCAGCCAGACGGTCATTTACCTTGCCACCTCGCCCAAGAGCAATGCCGCTTACACAGCCATTCGGGCGGCGCAGGCGCAGGTGCGGCAGCAGGGTGTGCACCCCGTGCCGGTGCCGCTGCGCAATGCCCCCACCAAGCTGATGAAGGAGCTCGGCTACGGCCAGGCCTACCAATACTCGCACAATGGCGAAGGCAATTTTGCCTACCAGGAGTTTATGCCCGAGGCGCTGAGCGGCACACGCTACTACGACCCCGGCGACAACCCCGCCGAGGCCAAAATCCGGGAGCGCCTGCGCGGCTGGTGGCAGGAAAAGTATGGTTACTAGCCCAGCCCTCAGATTTAAACGGATTTAACGGTTTGCGCCGATACGCCTACCTGCGGTGGGCTGACTACGCGGGGCCGCAGCCTGCGACTAAGCTTGCGCAGTGTAATGCGCAAGCCAGGGCCGCGATATAACCTGGCAGCAAGCGGCGGCTGTATCTTGCCGCTCGCGTAGTCAGCTTGCTTTAGCAAGCGTATCGGCGCAATCCATTAATCCGTTAAATCTGCGGTCCTGTGAGGCAATTTTTTAAGTTTGTGCTAGCCACTGTGGTGGGGCTGGTAGTGTTTTCGGTGCTGGGCTTTATTCTGCTGACGGGCCTAGCCGCAGCCCTTAGCCGCAGCACCGCCACCAGGCCGGTAGCCAGCAACTCGGTGCTTGAGTTAAAATTTGACAAGCCCATTTCGGAGCGCAAGCAGAGCGCCGACTTGCTGGGTAACAGCGGCTCGACGCTGGGGTTGGTTGGGATAAAAGACGTCATTCGCCGGGCCAAAACTGACGATGACATCAAGGGCATTTTGCTTAATCTGGAGCTGGTGCAGGGCGGCATGGCTAGCCTCGAAGAGGTGCGCGACGCGCTGCTCGACTTCAAGCGCTCGGGTAAGTTCATCGTGGCGTACCACGAGATTTCGTCGGAGAAAAGCTACTACCTCTCCTCGGTGGCCGATGAAATTTACCTGCACCCGCAGGGCACGCTGGAGTTCAATGGCTTGAGCTCGGAGGTGATGTTCTACAAGCGGCTGTTCGACAAGGCTGGCATCGAGCCCTACATCTTCCGGGTGGGCTCCTTCAAGAGCGCCGTGGAGCCGTTCTTTCGCGAAAACTTTTCCGACTCAGCTCGCTACCAGACGGTAGCCTACCTCAACTCGCTCAACGACCACATGATTGGCCAGGTGGCCGAGAGCCGCAAGATTCCGGCGCAGCGCCTCAAGGTGATTTCCGACTCGATGCTGGTGCACAATGCCAAAGACGCCCTGCGGCTGCACCTCGTCACCAAGCTCGGCTACTTCGACCAGGTGCAGGACTATATGCGCGGTAAGCTGGGCATTAAAGCCGATAAGAAGCCTAGCGTAGTGAGCCTGAGCGACTACCAGGATAACAGCAAGACCGACGAAAAGGAAGGCAATACCAGCGGCAACCGCATCGCCGTCATCTACGCCGAGGGCGACATCGTAACCGGCCGCGGCTCGGACGACAATATCGGCAGCGACAAGTTTGCCGAAGCCATCCGCAAGGCCCGCCTCGACGATAAGGTGAAGGCCGTGGTGCTGCGCATCAACTCGCCCGGCGGCTCGTCGCTGGCCTCCGACATCATCTACCGCGAGGTGGTGCTGACCAAGAAGGTGAAGCCTATCATCGCCAGCATGAGCGACGTGGCGGCTAGCGGCGGCTACTACATTGCCATGGCCTGCGATACCATCGTGGCCCATCCTAATACCATTACGGGCTCCATCGGCGTGTTTGGCGTGCTGCCCAACATCCAGCCGCTGCTGGCCGATAAGCTCGGCATCACCGTCGACCGCGTTACGACGGGCAAGTTCTCCGACCTACCCACCATCACCCGCGCCCTCACGCCCTACGAGAAGCAACAGCTTCAATTAGAAGTGAATGATATCTATGCCGACTTCACTACCAAGGCCGCGCTAGGCCGCCACATGCCCGTCGAGCGTCTGCGCCGCATCGCGTCGGGCCGGGTGTGGAGCGGCAGCGAGGGCAAGCAGATTGGCCTCGTCGACGTGCTGGGCTCGTACGAAGACGCGCTAAAAATTGCCGCCGCCCGCGCGCACATCAAGGCCGACGACTACCAGGTGCAGCGCCTGCCGCGCCAAAAAACGGCAATCGAGAAGTTCTTCAGCCGCTTCACTGGCGGCGGCGACGATGACCAGGCCGCTGCCGAAGCCCGCGTGCTGCAAGCCAAGCTCGGCCCGCTCTACCCGGCCGTGCGCCAGTACCAGCAGCTCATGCAGATGCGCGGCGTGCAGGCGCGCCTGCCGTATGAGCTGGAAATCAAGTAGTCTATCAGCAAGTAATAAAAAAGAACGTCCTGCTGCGCCGGTCGAAGCATCTCGCTCGCGCCGCTAGGGTCACTAACCCAACGAAACGGGAGAGATACTTCGACCGACTCAGCAGAATGTTCTTTTGTGAAATGGTTTTTATGAATAAGCTTTTCCCTGCGGTAGCAGCCGCGTTTGTCCTGGCTAGCCTCGCCCCCACGGCCCACGCCCAAACCACCCTGTACCAGCCCCGCGACATCAAGCGGGCTTATGCCAAGGGCACCCGCGCCGCCGACGGCCGCCCCGGCCCCAACTACTGGCAAAACCGCGCCCGCTACGACATTACGGTGCAGGCTGCGCCGCCCGCGCGCGACATTCGGGGCCGTGAAACCATCACGTATTTCAACAATAGCCCCGATACGCTTAAGAGCCTGACCATCCGGCTTATTCAGAATATTCATAAGCCCGGCGTGGCGCGTGAAGGCGATGCCTCGCCTGATTATATCACCGAGGGTGTTTCCATCGATTCCTTCGCCGTGGGCGGGCAGACCCGGCAGTACAACGGCCGCGGCGGCGCTACCGCCCAGGTCATTGCCCTGGCCAAGCCCCTGCTGCCCCACGACTCGGTGCGGCTGGCCTTCGGCTGGCACTTCCCCATCTCGGAGCAGAGCGGCCGCGAGGGCATGCTCGATAAAACGACCTTTTTCCTGGCCTACTTCTACCCGCGCGTTGCGGTGTACGACGACTACAACGGCTGGGACCGTCTGCCTTTTGTAGACAGCAAGGAGTTTTACAACGACTTTAATGACTACACGTTGCGGGTGCGGGTGCCGGCCAATTACCTCGTGTGGGCCACCGGCACGCTGCAAAACCCCAAGCAGGTATTGCAGCCCGCGTTTGCCAAAAAGCTGGAGAAGTCGATGACCAGCGACCAGATTATTCACATCGCCACGCCCGCCGACCTGGCCAAGAAAAACATCACGGCCCAGCAGCCCTTCAACACCTGGGTGTGGAAGGCCAGCGACATTTCGGACGTGACGCTGGCTCTGAGCAACCACTACGACTGGGACGCGGCTAGCGTAGTAGTAGACCCCGCCACCAAGCGCCGAGCCAGCGTGCAGGCCGCCTTTGGCGACTCGACCGAGGATTTTCACTCATCCGTCAAGTTCAGCCAGAACGCGCTGAGCTGGTTTTCGCGCAACTGGCCCGGCGTGCCCTATCCGTTTCCAAAGATGACGGTGGTGCAGGGCTTTGCCGACATGGAATACCCGATGATGGTGAACGACAGCCCCGAAAAGGACCTGAAATTTGCCCAGCTGGTGCAAGACCACGAAATCGCCCACACCTACTTCCCGTTCTACATGGGCATCAACGAGAGCCGCTACGCTTTCATGGATGAGGGGTGGGCCACCACGTTTGAGCTGCTCATCGGGCGGGCCGAGAATGGCCCGGCGGCGGCCGACGAGTTTTACCGCAAGTTTCGGGTCACGCGCTGGATAAATGACCCTAGCACGGCCGAAGACCTGCCCGTTATTACCCCGAGCAGCGAGCTCAAGGCTGGCTACGGCAACAACTCCTACGGTAAAGCATCGCTGAGCTACCTGGCGCTCAAGGATATGCTGGGCGATGACTTGTTCAAGAAATGCCTGCACACCTACATGGACCGCTGGCACAGCAAGCACCCCATTCCGTGGGATTACTTCAACTCGATGAGCAGCGCTTCGGGCCAGGACCTGACCTGGTTTTTCCAGAACTGGTTTTTCAGCAATGGCTACATCGACCTGGCGCTCACCAAAGCCGACAAAACGGCCCAGGGCACGGTCGTAACCATCCAGAACGTGGGCGGCTTTGCCGTGCCCGTTGACCTGAAAGTGACCTACGCCGATGGCAGCAGCGAAACGCTGCATCGCTCGCCCGAGCTCTGGCGCGCCAACCAGCAGCAGGCCAGCCTCACCATTCCGGCTGGCAAGGCCGTACAAAGTGTGGCCTTCGACCACGGCCTCTACCTCGACGCCGACCCGAAAAACGACCGGCTAGCCCTATAACCCAACCAGTAGCGCGAAGCTTCCGCATCGTGCGCGAGCAGCGCGAGCGTCTCGCGCTGGGGCCACCTGGCCCCGCCGTCTCGCTGCCGCTCGCGCACGAAGCGGAAGCTTCGCGCTACTTACTTCTTTATCCCATGCAAGCCATCCGCGAAGCCGCTGCCTATATTCAGGCACATTCCAATAATTTTCAGCCAGTTACCGGCATTATTCTCGGTACCGGGCTAGGGGCCCTAGCCAAGGAGGTCGAAGTAGCACATGAAATCAGCTACGCCGACATTCCCAATTTTCCGGTGAGCACCGTGGAGAGCCACGCCGGGCGCCTGCTGCTCGGCACCCTGGCCGGGCAACAAGTGGCGGTGCTGCAGGGGCGCTTTCATTATTATGAGGGCTATACGATGCCGCAGGTGGTGCTGCCTGTGCGGGTGCTCAAGCTTCTGGGTATCAAGAAGTTGTTTGTTAGCAATGCGGCTGGCGGGCTCAACCCGGAGTTTGCCATGTCCGATTTGGTGCTTATCGAAGACCACATCAACCTGCTGCCCACCAATCCGCTTATCGGCCCCAACCTCGACGAGCTGGGCCCGCGCTTTCCCGATATGTTTGCGCCCTACGATGCCGACCTGCTAGCCCGCGCCCGTGCGGCGGCCGAGGCGCTGGGGCAGGGGAGTACTACCCAGCGTGGCGTGTACGTGGCCGTGCCCGGCCCCATGCTCGAAACGCCCGCCGAGTACCGCTACTTGCGCACCATCGGGGCCGACGCCGTAGGCATGAGCACTGTGCCGGAGGTTATTGCGGCCCGTCACCTGGGCCTGCCGGTGCTGGCCGTGTCAGTTATCACCGACCTCTGCTACCCCGGTCAGCTCAAGCCCGTGCAGCTGCCGGAGATATTAGCTGCGGCCGCCACCGCCGAGCCTCGCCTCACGGCCCTCATGAAAGCCGTGCTGACGCAGGGCTAGCGGGCTGCTGGACTAAGTAAGCCGAGCTAAGAATAGCAGATTTTTCATACAAAGCATAGCTTGCTATACGAGATTGCTGTATGAAAAATCTGCTATTCTTGGCGCTATGGCTACTGCGGCCATGGGCCGCGCTGGCACAAGATGCCTCACTGGCTACCCGGCCCGATAGCCTGCTCAAAGTAAACGTAGTGGGCAGCGGCCGCTACACGCACTGGCTGTACTCCATGAACGGGGAGCCAGTCACGAGCTCTACACTCAAAAAGCTGCTGGCCAAGTATCCTGAGTCGGCGGTCGAGCTGCATAAATACCGGGCGCAAAAGCGTAATGCGTTGTTGCTGCTGCCGGTTTTTGTAGCTTCGACAATAGTAGGTGGCCTAGCGGCTGACCAGCAGCGCGATAAGCCTGGCTCTAATTTCAGCAAAGCCCCGCTGCCCTTCTCTATTTCGCTCGCTGCTTTTTTTGGCAGTATCGCACTAGCGGTCAGCAACGACCACTACGAGAAAGCCATTGAGGCGTACAACGGTCATTTTCATAAGCGGCAGGCAGTTCGCTAGCCTCACTTTAGAATAACCGTGCGCTTGTCGCTCACGAGCACTGAAAATACCCCAAGCCCGCCCTGCACCGTGCTGTGAATGGCGGAGGGCTGGGCGAAGGGGTTGCCGTTGGCATTGCGGGCGTTGCGCACCGACTGCCGGAAGTCGAAATACAGCGAGTCGACGTGGTAGAGCGTAGCCGTCACGGTGTCGCCCGGCCGGAAGCGGTAGGTGGTGACCTGTGCGTAGGATTGCCCATTGAAGAGCTTGTCGCGAATGTCGTTGTCAGTTTCCGAGTTGTTGGCCGGCTTGCCCTTGTGCAGCATCAGGCGGTAGAAGTCGATGGTGGCGCCGGGGTCGGTCCACTTCGTCATGAAATAGGCTTTCTTGTTATCACCCGTTAGCCCATTAAACTTGTATTTAACCGAGTCGATAGGAATAAATGTCGGCGTGATGGCCGTGCCCGTAAGGTGCCGGCCGCGCTTGTCCTGCGCATCGAGGCCAAACTGCTGGCCGGCCGTTGCGGTAATAGCTCGGGTACCGATGTGCGTATAATACTTCCCGGTTGAGGCATCGATACCGGGGCTGAAGCGTAGCGGCATGGGCTGCCCGCCCGGCAGTGTCAACGACACCGTTACGTCGGTGGGCAATTGAATGGTCTGCCCATTGGGCAGCGTCAGAATCTGCGAGCCCGCCGCAATAGCCTGGCCGTTATCCAGGTAGGGCACTGACTCCGTGATGGATAAGCGAGGTACTACGCCGCTTTCTAAGTAGCACTCTGCTACCAGCTGGTTGGGGTAGGTTGGCAGTACTACGTTGGCATCATTTTGCAGTTTTTTGCAGCCAGCCAGCACCCCAAGCAACCCAAACCCTATTAAAACCTTCCGACGCATACTCACTACCAAAAACATACTTACTAAAAATAACCCTCTAAAAGCCAGCCTGCTTTAGCTGGCGTATCTGCGAAATCCGTTTAGTTCGTTTGAATCTGCGGTTAGAACTTGAAATTGTACGTTACCGAGGGAATGAGCGGAAACAGCGATACCTGCTGCGCCCGGTAGCCCGTGACCTTGTCCGTGGCCTTGTCGCGGGTTTGCTCGAAGTAGATGAAGTAGGCATTGCGACGGTTGTAGGCGTTGTAAATGCTAAAGGTCAGGTCGCGCTGACCGCTAATGCGCGAGGGCCGCAGCTTATACACCAGGCCCAAATCGAGGCGGTGATAAGGTATCATGCGGTACGAGTTGCGGTCGGGGTACACCGGCACGGCCTGAATGCCCCCCTGGTAGATATCTTGAAGAGCAAACCGCCCAAATGGCAGCGTGGTCGGTGCCCCGCTCGTGTACACAAAGCTAGCCGTGAGCGAGATGCGCGGATTGAGCTCGTGCAGCACCACAATGTTGAGGTTGTGGCGCCGGTCGTAGTTTGGGTAAAAATCGTGCCCGTTATTGATGCCCGTGGTGCCAAGCTGCGGCGGGAAGTTGCGCTTGGTCCAGGCGAGGGTGTAGCCAATCCAGCCGGTGGTTTTGCCGGTTTTCTTCTCCAGGTACAGCTCGTTGCCATAGGCCCAGCCGCGCCCAAACAGAAACTGCGAATCGAGGTCGTTATTGGCAAAAATCTGGGCGCCGTCCCGAAAGTCAATCTGGTTGCTGGCCCACTTGTAGTATACCTCATCGGTGAGCAGAAACTTGCCGCCACCCAGCAAAAAGCTAGCCCCGGAGCTCACCTGCTGCGAGCGCTCAGGCTTCACCGACAGCCGCGACGGGTACCAGATATCGGTAGGCAGCGAGGCGCCCGAGTTTGACACCAGGTGAACGTACTGGTACATAAGCGCGTAGCTGCCCTTGAGCGCGATATTATCAGAGAGCGAGTAGCGGGCCGAAGCACGCGGCTCCAAGCCGCCAAAGTGGTTGGGCGCGCTTTGAAAACCGGTAGCGCGCAGGCCTAGCTCGGCTTGCAGCTTGTCGGTAACCTTAATATTATCAGTGGCATACACGGCGCCCTCCTGGCCGGTGTAGCTCACGTCGGCCCCGAAGTTCACGCTGTTGTCCTGGGAGCTACGCTGCAAGCGGCCCACGCCAAAATCGTGGTAAGTGAGCAGCGCACCAAACTTGACGTTGTGCCGGGTGTTGGGCACGTAGTCGAAATCGGTGCGCAGCGTGTAGTCCCGAATAGTCGAGCCTAGGTCGAAGCTGAACTGGTCAATGCTGTTGCCCAAATTGTATTTGTACGAGGTCACCGAAGCGGCCGTGTTCACAGTCAGCCTGGGCGAAAACACGTGCTGCCAGCGCAGCGCCCCTAGCGTATTGCCCCAGGTAAAATTGGCCTGGAAGCCATTGGGCGAGGTAAAGCCAAAAATATCGCGCCCCAGGTAGCCCGTGAAGAACAGTTGGTCCTTCTCGCCGAGCGTGTAGTTGGCCTTGGCATTGAAGTCGTAGAAATAGTAATCCGGGATGGGCGAGTAATCCTCTTTGCCGGCATTGGCGCGGTTGAGCGCCCTCGTAAAAATGTCGAAATAGGTGCGGCGCCCGCTCACGATAAACGAGCCTTTGCCTTTCTGAATAGGGCCCTCAAAGCTGAGGCGCGACGAAATGAGCCCGATGCCCCCCGTAGTTACAAATTTCTCGCGGTCGCCCTCGCGCAGCTTCACGTCTACCACCGACGACAGGCGCCCGCCAAACTGCGCCGGAAAGCCAGCCTTGTACAAATCAACGCTCTGCACAGCATCGGAGTTAAACACCGAAAACAGGCCAAACAGGTGGTTAGGGTTGTAGACCAATACATTATCTACGAGCACCAGGTTTTGGTCGGCCGAGCCCCCGCGCACAAACAAGCCGCTGCTGCCCTCGCCGCCGCTCTGCACACCAGGCTTCAGTTGTAAGGTCTTCAAAATATCGACCTCCCCGAAGAGGGCCGGCAGCAGCTTGGCCTCGCGAATGGTGAGGTGCTCGACGCCCATCTGGGTCGATTGCAGCTTCTCTTTCAACGTTTGCTGGCCCTGCACCACCACCTCAGCCAGTTCAGCGTTGGCAGCGGCTAGGGTAAAGGTATGCTGCTGATTGTGACGCAGATTGACCGCCAGCGTTTGCGAGGTGTAGCCCACAAACGACACCACCACCTGCTGCGGTCCTTCGGGCAGGCTGAGGCTGAAATGGCCATCGGCCTCGGTAGCTGTGCCGAGGTTCAGGGTAGGCACGGCCACCGAGGCGCCCGGCAGGGCCAGGCCATCGGCGCCGCGCACCAGCCCGCTAAAAGTATGCTGGGTTTGAGCTTGGCTTGCCTTCGGCAGCGTGCAGAATAAAAGGAAAAATATAAATAACCTGTACGGACGGAAAGCTCGGAGCATACCTGCAAATTACGACGCCAAGGGGCAGCGTTTCGCCAACGCCGGCCCCCGAAGTTTAGTTTGCAGCCACAGGTTATCTGCTTATTATCACAAATAAGCGCCTACCGCTTGCGTAAGCTGGCCGGCCGGCACTACGCCCGCCTGCCGCCACACTGGCTGGCCCTTGTGAAAAAGGATGAGCGTCGGGATGCTCTGCACCCGAAACTGCTGCGCCACGGCCTGGTTTTTATCCACATCTATCTTGATGATGCGCAGCTTGCCCTCGTGCTGGGCCGCCACCTGCTGCAAAATGGGCGCCATGGTCTTGCACGGGCCGCACCAGTCGGCGTAAAAATCCACTAACACGGGCATGCCGGGACTATTAATGAGTTCAGAAAAGGACTTGCGAGGCATAAGAATGGAGGACGGGGCTAGCCCCCGCCCGGCGCTAAGGTGAAAGTAGCCGCATTGGGCGGCGCCCTACTTTTACCTTTAGGGCAACTATTCGGTTTCGTTTTGCTGCTGCCCAATCCGCTCACCCGTCCGCCCGCTTGGCTGCGCCCTGTGTTTCCGGGCAGCGAGTGGCGCGCCGTGCCGGCTGGCCCCACCGGCCGGCCGCGCCTGTACTTAACGTTCGACGACGGCCCCATTCCGGAAGAAACGCCCTGGGTACTTGAGCAATTAGCTAATTATAAAGCTCTGGGTACCTTCTTCTGCGTGGGCGACAACCTGGCCCGCTATCCCGACATAGCCCGCGCCGCGCTCGCTGCCGGCCACCGCCTCGGCAACCACACCCAGCACCACCGCAGCGCCTGGAATACCCCCCGTGCCGAGTACCTGGCCGGCGTGGCCGAGTGCGAAAAGCTGTTAGCTGCCAGCTATCGGGCGTTAGCTGTGAGCTCCTGGGCGGCTAAAAGTGAAAAATTAATTGACGAGCAGCTAATAGCAAACAGCTATCAGCTAGCAGCTAAATTATTTCGCCCGCCCTACGGCCGCCTCACCTGGCCGGTGCTGCGGCAGCTGCGGCAGCGCTACCGCGTGGTAATGTGGTCGTTGCTGACGCGCGACTATGACCCCGACCTGGCCCCCGAGCGAGCCCTGCGCCTAGCGCTGGCCGCCACCCGGCCCGGCGATATTGTGGTGCTGCACGACTCGCGCAAGGCGAGCCGCTCGCTGCGCTTTCTGCTGCCGCGCCTACTGGCACACTACAGCGAGCTAGGCTACGAGTTTGCCACGTTGTAGCTGGGGCCGCCCGGCACCGGTATTTTTGCGGCTCGCTAGCTGTGTCGCCTTGTTTTCTTTTGCCTTCGTCTACTGCGGCCTGTGGCTGTGCATCATGGCCTGCGCCACCTGGCGGCTGGCTAGCCGGCGCGGCGCAGCGGTGCCGCAGGTGCTGCCCACGCCCTGGCCGCGCGTGAGTATTCTGGTGGCGGCGCGCAATGAGGAGGTGGCCCTGCCGCGCTGCCTGGCTAGCCTGCGGGCGCTAGCCTACCCGGCTGAATTGCTGGAAATCCTGGTCGGCGACGATGGCAGTACCGACCGCACCCGCGCCGTGGCCGAAGCGGCCCTAGCTGGCTTCGGGGGGCAGCATCAGGTGCTCACTATTCAAGATAATCTCGGCCAGGCGCGCGGCAAAGCCAATGTGCTGGCCCACCTGGCGCAGGCCGCGCACGCTGATTACCTGTTGATTACCGATGCCGATATTGCCGTGCCGCCTACTTGGGTTTCGGCAATGGTGCAGCACGCCGCACCCGGCGTGGGCACCGTCACGGGCCTCACGGTAGTAGAAGGTGTCGGCCTGCTAGCCCGCCTGCAGCGGCTCGACTGGCTCATGTCGCTTGCCCTCATTCAAGTAGGCACCGAGGCCGGCCAGCCCATGACGGCGATGGGCAACAACATGCTCATTACGCGCGCTGCCTACCAAGCCACCGGTGGCTACGAGGCGCTGCCCTTCTCCGTCACCGAAGATTTTGCCTTGTTTGAGGCCGTAAATGCGCGGGGCTTCGGCTCCCGGCAGCTCTTTGAGCCGGCCGTGCGGGCAGCTTCGCTGCCCACCGGCTCGTGGCAGGCGCTCATTAAGCAGCGCCTGCGCTGGCTGCGCGGCGTAGCGGCGCTGCCGTGGCACGTGCAGGCCGGGCTCATTTTCTTTAGCGGCTACTGGCTGGCGCTGGTTTTGATGGGGCTAGCGGGCGGTCTAGCATGGGCGCTGGCGGCGCTTGCCCTGAAAGTGGCTAGCCACTACGCGCTGGCGCTGGCGGCCAGCCGCCGCGCCGGGCTGCCCCGCCCTGCCTGGTGGCTGCTGCCGTTGTTTGAGGGGTATTCGCTGCTGCTCACCACGCACCTCACGCTGGCCCGCCTGCTGGGCCGGCGCAGCGTAGAATGGAAAGGCCGCCAGTATCAATAACGCATAAGTACATGACTGCAAATCAGCTAGAGATTGTTATTCAACCCATTGAGCCGGCCCAAACGTATGCCCTGCGCCACGCCGTGCTCTGGCCCGATAAGCCGCTTGCCTACGTGCAGCTGCCCGACGATGTCGCTGGCCAGCACTACGGCGCGTTCGTGGCTGGCGCCCTGGTAGCCGTTATCTCGCTTTTTGTGGCAGCCGATGGGGTGGCTCGCTTTCGCAAGTTTGCCACCGACCCGGCCTGGCAGGGGAGGGGCGTGGGCACGGCGCTTCTGCAATACGTTATCGGGGCGGCGCGAGCGCAAGGGGCTAGCCAGCTGTGGTGCGATGCCCGGCAAAACACGCTGCCCTTTTACCAGCGTTTCGGGCTAGCCCCCGAAGGCGCCGTTTTTTACAAAGGCGAAGTGCCCTATGTACGGCTAAACCTTGCCTTGTCTTAGAATAGTATATTGATTATGAAATTGATAGAAACCCACGCGCATCTCTACTCCGAGCAGTTCAAGCCCGACCAGGCCGAGGCGCTGCACCGGGCCGTGGCGGCCGGCGTCGGCACCATTTTAATGCCTAATGTAGACCACTCGACCATCGATGCCATGCTGGAGCTGGAGGCCGCCGCCCCCGAAACCTGCCAGGCCATGATGGGCCTGCACCCGTGCTCGGTTGGGCCGGGCTTTGAAAAGGAATTGCAGCTGGTAGAAGGCTGGCTGGCCCAGCGCCCCTTTGTGGCGGTGGGCGAATGCGGTATCGACCTGTATTGGGATAAAACTTACCTGCCGCAGCAGCAAGAGGCCCTGCGTGTGCAGCTAGCCCTGGCCAAGCAGTACGACCTGCCCATTGTGCTGCACACCCGCAGCGCCTTCGAAGAGGCTTTTGAGCTAGTAGCGGAGGCGCAGGATGGCACCTTGCGCGGGGTATTTCACTGCTTTTCGGATGGGCTGGCCGAGGCGGAGCGCATTATCGCGCTAGGGGGCTTTAAGCTGGGAATCGGCGGCGTAGCTACGTTCAAAAATGGTGGCCTGGATAAGGTGCTGCCCCACCTCGACGTGGCGCACCTGGTACTGGAAACCGACTGCCCCTACCTGGCGCCGGTGCCCTACCGCGGCAAGCGCAACGAGCCGGCCTACCTGCCGCTGGTGCTGCACCGCGTAGCTTCGCTGCTAGGGCAGTCGCCCGAAGCCGTGGCCGAGGCTACCACCCGCAATGCGCAGGCCTTGTTCGGCCTCCCTTCCTAACCTCCTCAGCCGCTTTCGGCGCCCCTAGCAGCCCTGATGCTCCCCGACCTGCCGCTTCTTACCCTAGCCACTGCCGCCGAGGCTACCGACCTGGCCGCGCCGCGCCTGCTCATTCTCTACACGGGCGGCACCGTGGGCATGGCCGTGAACCGCCGCCAGGAGCTGGTACCCATGCACTTCGGCAAGCTCGACCGCAAAATGCCCGAGCTGCGCCAGCTGCCCTACCGGCTGGAGCTGCTGACCCTGCCCCAGCTCATCGACAGCAGCAACGTGACGCCCGCCGACTGGCTGCAGCTAGCCCAGCTCATCGGCCGGCACTACGCCGATTTCGATGGCTTCGTGGTGCTGCACGGCACCGATACCATGGCCTACTCGGCGGCGGCGCTCAGCTTTTTACTCGAATGCTTAGGCAAGCCCGTGGTGTTTACCGGGGCGCAGGTGCCGGTGGGCCGAACCCGCTCCGATGCTACGCGTAACCTGCTCACAGCCCTGGAGATAGCCGCCGCCCGCCACCCCCTGGCCCGCACCGTGCGCGTGCCCGAGGTGGGCGTGTTTTTCAACGATATCCTTATTCGGGGTACTCGGGCCAAAAAGGTGGAAAGCCAGCAGTTTGCGGCTTTCAAGAGTGAGAACTACCCGCCGCTAGCCCGCGCCGGTATCGGCTTGACGTTTACTGACAAAGACATTCGCCCGCTGCCCGCAAGCCCGCTGAAAGTGCACGCCCGGCTCGAAGAAAAAGTAGCGGTGCTGCGGCTGTTTCCGGGCATCACCGAAGCGGTGGTAGAGGCGATACTAGGGGTGCCTGGCCTGCGCGGCTGCGTGCTCGAAACCTACGGCTCGGGCAATGCCCCCACCGCGCCGTGGTTTCTGGCTAGCCTGGCGCGGGCGCAGCAGCGCGGCTTGTTTGTGCTCAACGTAAGCCAGTGCGAGGAAGGCCGCGTGGTGCAGGGCCACTACGAAACCAGCGCCCGCCTCGCCAGCCTCGGCATTATCGGGGGCGACGATATCACCACCGAGGCGGCCATTACCAAGCTCATGTTTGTGCTGGGCCAGGGCCTGGCCGAGGCCGAGACGCGCCAACTGCTCAGCCAGGATTTGCGGGGCGAAATCACCCCCTAGCCCGCACAAAAACGGGTTGCTGGAGCTCGGAGCGCGGTAGTGCCGGCTTTTCAGCCTATCTTTGCACCCCCATTCAGAGAGGTGTCCGAGTGGTCGAAGGAGCACGCCTGGAAAGTGTGTATAGCCCAAAAGGTTATCGTGGGTTCGAATCCCATCCTCTCTGCTATTTTTTTTGAAATCCGCTGTAAATCAAGTATTTACAACGGATTTTCTATTTAACGGGAATGCCTCGCTAAGTTGACTGGCTCTATCCAGCTAGGCCTAGGCACTTTCGGGCAGCACAAAGGTGCGTAGTAATTGAAGCAGCTGCGTGTCGGCGATACTCAGGCTGGGGTGCTCCAGCCGCAGCTCATCGGGTGAAACGTAGCTGGCAAATTCTAAAAACTGCTGGGGAGGCAGGGAGTGATAAGCCATTTGCCAGTCGGGAAAGGCACGCGCTACGATAGGCTTATCGGCATAGGTAGTAACGTTGCGGTGCCGGGGGTCTTCACAAATGCGGGCGTAGAGGCTATGCACCGTTGCTTGGTCGCCCTCCAGTACCTGAAAAAACTGGTCGTTGCCGTAGAGCAGGATGCCGGTCAGCTCATGCGCCGCGTTGAATTGGCGGGCCTGCACGAGTAAGTGCTCCAGCTGGGCTTTATCAAAGGGTACGGTAGCCTGGCTCAAATAGATAATGTGGTGCATCGAATTAAGAATTAGCTGTTTGCTACCAGGGCAGATGCTCAACCAGCGCTAGGGCAAGCTAAAGCCAGGAAGTGAAGAAAGGTGCCGAAAACAGTAGGAGTAGGATGCAGAGCGCCGTAAGTGGCCGGCTGACCTACCTGCTTACGCCGGCCGGGTCCAGAAGATAGTAAACGTAGTACCCTCGCCTAAGGTGCTGGCCACCTCGACGTGGCCACCGTGGCTACGCACAATACGCTGCACCAGATACAGCCCCACACCGGTGCCTTCGATGTGGGTATGCTGACGCACAAAAAGCTGGAACACGGGGTTGCGCGCGTCGGTGAGGGTCATGCCCAGGCCATTGTCGCGCACTTCGAGCGCGGGCTCGCCATCTGGGGTGAGGTAGCTGCGCAACACGATGTGGGGTGGCCGGTCGGGGTGGCTGAATTTCAAGGCATTACTGACCAGGTTGTGCACCACCGAGCGCAGGTTGGCCCGGCCGTAGACGAGGCCCGGCGCAGCGGCCACATCTATATCGAGCCGGGCCTGGCGGGCCAGCACCTGCGGCTGCAGGCCAAGGACCACTTCTTCCAGAATCAGCCCCACGTCGAGCACTTCGGCCGGGTCTTGCTGGGCGCGCTGGGTTTGCACGGTCACGGCCAGGTCGTGCAGCGTGGTATCAAACTGCGTGAGGGCGCCATCTACCATGGCCAATAGCTGGGCCTGGTCGGGGTCGGCGAAGGTGGCCGTGCGGCGTAGCTCATCGAAAAGCCCGCGCAGGTTCAGGGCCGGCTGGCGCAAATCGTGCGAGGCGGCATACACGAACGTATCGAGGTCGTGGTGGGCGCGCGCCAGTTCATCGTACTGCGTTTGCAGCACCTGGCGCAGCAGGTATTGGTCGTGCACGTCGGAGCACGTGCCAAACCAGCGCAGTACCGGCCCATCGGCGAGCTGCCGGGCCCGGATAATGTGCCAGCGGTAAATGCCATCGTGCCGGCGCATGCGGTATTCGCCCTCGTAGGGCTCGCCGCTGGCCACGCACGCTATCCAGCGGCGGGCGCCTTCGGCCTGCTCGCTAGGGTGCAGCAGGCCTACCCAGCCTGTGGGCCCTAGGTCTTCCTTGTTCAGGCCCGAGTAGTCGGTGGTATAGTGGTTATAGTAATCAATAAACCCTTCGGCCGAGGCCGTCCAGATTAACTCCGGAATGCTATCGGCCAGGAAGCGCACCTCGGCCTCGCCCCGGCGCAAAGCATCGGCTAGCTCGCGCTGGTCGTGCACTTCGGTAAGGGCCCCATGCCAGTACACGGGCGGGTCGGGCAGGTGTACCTCGGGCAGGGCGCGGCTCAGCATCCAGCGGTACTGCCCGTCGTAGCGCCGCAGGCGGTACTCGTAGTTCCAGCCCGTGCCCGAGCGGCGGGCGGCGGCGGCCTCGTAGAGCACGCGTAGGCGGTCGTCGGGGTGGATGAGCAACGGCCAGATGGCCGTCAGGTCGGCCGCAGGGGGCTGGCCCGTAAACCGATACCACTGGGGGCTAGCGTAGCGGCAGCGTCCCTGCGCATCAAGGGTGTACGTGATAAGCGGCGCCGTTTCGGTAAGCACCCGCAGCCGGGCATCGAGGCGGCGCGTCACGAGCGAAAGCTCGTGCGCCTGCTGGCGGGTAGCCTCCTGCTCACTCACATCAATGGCGAGCAGCAGCAAGCCGGCCACCCGCTCCTGCTCGTCGCGGTAGGGCTCCAGGGCCAGGTCATAATACCGGCAGTCTGCCGCATCGGGGGCCGGTGTGCACAGGCAGGCCTTGGCTACGTAAGGCTGGCCCGTGGCATATACCTGGGCTAGCACCCCTAGCAGCGCCTGGGGCAGGCCGCCCGGATGGTCGGCGATGCGCTGGCCAGCAGCATCTGCACCCACCAGTGAGTACATCGCTTCGTTGACGAACCCGAACCGAAGCTCGGGGCCTTCTAACGTGGCTACGCCGGCTGGCAGCTGGCGCAGAAGCTGTGGAAAAGGAAGGGTAGGCATACCTCAGCCGCGCGGCCATGAGGTGCGCAAGCAAGTAGAGTGTAAAGAAGTAGCAGAAAGGTACAACGCATCACGTGCTCTTGGCGCTAAGCTACCCACCGGCGCTATGGCCTCTTGCGCGGCCTGGTTAGTGAGCAGGCTTGGATGGGTCGGCGCCAAAAACTGCCAGCCGCACCAAGTCCACCAGCAGGGCGTCGGCGATGCTCAGCGACTCGGGTGCCGGCGGCACGTGGTGGGGTAGCAGGAAGCCTTGCAGCGCGGCAAACCCTTGGGGTTCAATAGGGTGAAAAGCCATTGACCAGTCGGCAAAGCTGCGCTCGGTAATAGGCTTATCGATAAGCTTTTGCACGTGCGAGTGGCGGCCATCGACGGCGATGCGATTAAAGAGGGTATCGGCGATAGCCGGCTCCCCTTCAAAAAGCTGCGCAATGTTGCCATGGCTATAGAAGAGAATGCCCGTAATGCCATGTAAGACATTATCGCGGCGACACTGTTGGAGCAGGCGCTCCAATTCTCGGTCAGACAGGGG
Organism: Hymenobacter sp. BT559; assembly: GCF_017571525.1. Taxonomy (GTDB): domain Bacteria; phylum Bacteroidota; class Bacteroidia; order Cytophagales; family Hymenobacteraceae; genus Hymenobacter; species Hymenobacter ginsengisoli. Next base: position 159,178 of record NZ_JAGETY010000006.1, read on the forward strand.
GTGGACCGCACGGCTGATGTATACAATATGCTTCATACAGTAAGGTAGCAGAGCTGTCTGGTACGGAGGGATTACCTGTAGCGTTTAAAACAAGCCATTTCTTGTGAATCAGCTACATAAGTAAGCCTGGGTATTGCGGCGGGCCGTAACCTCCTCAGCACTATGCCCAAACGGACTACTGAAAGCTAGTGCTGCTCCAGGCCGCCCAGCAGCACCGTGATGATATTATTTTCCAGCTCCTGCGCCGTAAGGCCCCGGCCCGGCCGGTACCAAAGCTCTACCCAACGCACCGCCGACAGCACCGTGAACAGCGCCACCGAGGCGTTCACCGGCCGAAACTCGCCCGCCGCAATACCCGCCTCTATCAGCGCCGCAAAGCCTTTCTCGTAGGTTTTGCGGGCTTGCTTAAACTCGGTGAGGCGCGGCTCGGGCAGGTATTTCCAGTCGTGGTTGGCCACCGATACGGCGGCGCTGTCCTCCACCATCAGCTGGATGTGCAGGCGCACCAGCGCCTTTATCTTGTCGCTGTAGGGGCTAGCGGTATGCTCTATCTCGCGCAGCTGCGAGATGTAGGTGTCCGAAATCCGGAAGCAGATGGTATCCAGCAGCTCGTCTTTCGACTTGATGTGGTTGTACATGCTGGCGGCTTCCATGCCCACTTGCCCGGCCAGGTCGCGCATCGAGGTGCCGCTATAGCCCCGGTCTTTAAACAGCTTGGCCGCTTCGGCCAGAATAAGCTCGCGCTTGACCGATTTTTTCGTTTTTAGCATGGGTGGGATAGGGGAGGGCTAGCCTGACAAAGTTACCCCTAGCTCTCGGCTGCTAACAACTGTTTGTTACACATTGTCCGGCGTGCGCGGGTCTTCGCCGCTCACCATGCGCGACACCAGGCCATGGTCATCGTGGTTATCGGCCCAGACCACGCCCACCACGTGCAGCACGATGTAGCCGATTATCAGGTACATCGTCACGTTGTGAATCTCCTCGGCTGTGTGCTCAATGCGGTGCAAAAAGGGCACGTCATCGGCAAAAATCAGCGCTAGCCCCGTCACGACCATAATGGTAATAAACAGGTAGAATGCCGCATAGGTGAGCTTGGCCAGCAGCGCGTGGCGGGCATCGGCGTGCTCGGCCGGGGCAGCCAGCTTGTAGCGGCGGGCTGCCGCCAGCAGGCGCGCGCCGAAGCGCCGGCCAGCCGGGTCTAGGGCCTGCATCACCGTCCAGAACAGCCAGAACGCGGCCAGCGTCACGCCCATCCAGATGTGCCATTGCCAGATGCGCTCGCTGATAACGTGCGCCACGGCGCGGCCCTGCTGGTCGGTGAGCGTGCTGCCGCCTTTACTGATGGCCTGCTGAAACTCGGGCACGGCTTGCTTGGCATTCACGATAACCTTCTGAAACAGAATAGTTAGCAGCTGGCCCGACACCAACGCGGCATTGGCCCAGTGCCAGATGCGCATCGCAACGGAATAATCATGAGTAGCGGCTACGGGCGGGGCGGTTTGGGCGGGCATTGGAAAAAGCTGGAGTGCAGGCTACAGACGCAAAACCACGGGTCTGGGTTATTACGCCGCGTGGGCTTCGGCTGGCTCCGGGGTGAGCTCGGTGGTGCGGCCGGGGTAAGCCAGCAGCGCCTGTTCGAGGCAGGTGAGGGCGGCGTCGAGGTCGGTCAGGTTTAAAATGTAGGCTAGCCGCACCTGCTGGCGGCCCAGGCCGGGCGTCTGGTAAAAGCCATTGGCCGGCGAGAGCATCAGGGTCTGGTTTTCGTAGGCAAAATCAGTTAGCAGCCACTCGCCAAAACGCTCGGCATCGTCTACGGGCAGGTGGGCCATCACGTAGAAGGCCCCACCCGGCACCGGGCACTGCACGCCCGGCATAGCTTGCAGGCGCCGCACCGTCAGGTCGCGGCGGGCCTGGTACTCAGCCCGGTTTTCAGCAAAATAGCTTTCGGGCAATGCCACGGCGGCCTCGCCCAGCAGCATGCCCAGGCCGGGCGGGCTGATGCGCATCTGGGCAAAGTGAAACGCGGCCTCAAACACCGCCTTGTTGCGTGTCACGAGCGAGCCTACCCGCGCCCCGCAGGCGCTGTAGCGCTTCGAAATGGTGTCGAGTACCACCACGTATTCTTCGCCGCCAGCCAAGTTGAGCGCGCTGGTGGCGCGGGCGCCATCGTAGCAGTACTCACGGTACGCCTCATCCGACAGCAGGTAGAGCTGGTGGCGCTGGCAGAGGCCTAGCAGGGCCTCCAGCTCTTGGCGCGTGTACACATATCCAGTCGGGTTGCTCGGGTTACAGAGCAGAATGGCCTTGGTGTGCGGCGTAATAACAGCTTCAAAGTCAGCCAGCGGCGGCAGGGCAAAGCCGTTGTCGATGGTGCCCGTAACGGTCACAATCTTTACGCCGGCCGCAATGGCGAAAGCCGTGTAGGTACCATAAAAAGGCTCGGGCACCACCAGCTCATCGCCTGGGTTGAGGCAGGTGAGCAGCGCAAACAGGATGGCCTCGCTGCCGGCTGTCGTAACGAGTATCTCATCGAAGTTTACCGGGATACCCGCGCGGTGATAATACTCAGTGAGCTTGCGGCGGTAGCTCTCGGTGCCTGCCCCGTGGCTGTAGGAAATAATGCGCAGGTCGGCCTGCCGCAGGGCTTCTACCGCGCTCGGCGGGGTCGGAATGTCGGGCTGGCCAATGTTGAGATGATACACCTTGCGCCCGCGGGCCTTGGCTGCCTCGGCAAAAGGGGCTAGCTTGCGAAACGGCGAAACGGGCATATCCTGCCCCCGCTGCGATACCGATAATGCCATAATTGATAGCTTCTTACAGAAAGAAAATAAGAAAAAGTCCCAGCCGATGCTTCGGCCGGGACTTCGGAAATGATGAGGTGAACTAGCCGTTGCGCTTGTTCAACTCGTCTCGAATTTTGGCGGCCTTTTCGTAGTCTTCTTTCTCCAGCGCCTGCGCCAGCATCTTGGTCAGCTCATCGAGCGACACCTGCCCGCTGGGCTCGCGCGCCTCGGGCGCTTTCGCCGGCCGCGCGGTTTCGCCCTCGTTATCATCATCGTCCTCGTCGGTGTCGTCGTCATCCTCATCTTCCTCGCTGGCTTCATCAAGGTCTGAAAGGATGATGCCGGCTTCGCTGAGTACACTTTCAACCGTGAAAATGGGCACGCCGAAGCGCAGGCCAATGGCAATGGCGTCGGAGGGCCGGGCGTCAATCTCAAACGTGGTAGCGCCGTCGGAGCACACAATGCGCGAGTAGAATACGCCCTCCTTGAGGTCGGAGATAACTACTTCGAGAATAGCCACGTGCACGTGCTCGGCAAAAGCCTTGAACAGGTCGTGGGTAAGGGGCCGGTTGGGGCTGATTTTCTCAATCTGGATGGCGATGCTCTGGGCCTCAAACATGCCGATGATAATCGGCAGGCGACGGTTGCCGTGCTTTTCGCCCAGGATGAGGGCAAACGAGCCGGACTGCGACTGTGAGGAAGACAGGCCCAGAATTTCGAGGGGAATTTTTTTCAAGGGTCGCGGGGACGGTCAGGTCCGGGAAACTGGTACGGAGGTTCTGTACGACAAATTAAGCAACGATGGCCGTAACGACGCGCTTTCTCGGCGGATTTTACCTTCAAATAAAAGCAAAAAGAACGTCATGCTGCGCTTGCTAAAGTGTCTCGCTCGCATCGTCGGGGAGTAGACCCTAGCGGCGCAAGCAAGCTACTTCAGCAAGCTCAGCATGACGTTCCGGTAGCAAATGGCTGTCTGGCTAGCCTAGTCCAGCTCTTTCACAGCAGCCGTGAGCTTGGGCAGCACGTCAAATACGTCGCCCACGATGCCATAATCGGCTGCTTTGAAGAAGGGAGCCTCGGGGTCCTTGTTAATGACCACAATCACCTTCGACGAGTTGACGCCCGCCAGGTGCTGGATGGCGCCCGAAATGCCGCAGGCAATATACAGGTTCGGCGATACCGTGATGCCCGTTTGGCCCACGTGCTCGTGGTGGGGGCGCCAGTCTACGTCGCTCACCGGCTTCGAGCAGGCCGTGGCCGCCCCTAGCGCCTTGGCCAGGTCTTCGATAAGGCCCCAATTTTCAGGGCCTTTCATACCGCGGCCGCCGCTTACTACGCGCTCGGCCTCGGGCAGCAAGATGCCGCCGGCCTGGTCCTGCATTACTACTTGTTTGGGCGCATCGGCAAAGTCAGCGTCGCCGAGCTGGGCCGAGAAGGCAACCACCTCGGCCGTTTTGCCTGCCTCGTGCTGCGCTTCGATGGAGTTCTTCTTTACGGCAATAATCTTGCGGTCGCCGTTCAGCACCACGTCCGAAAACGCCTTGCCCGAAAACGCACCGCGCTTTACCGTAAACTGGCCACCGTCGGTCTTGGGCAGCTCGACTACATTGGTGGCGAGGGCCGCCTGCAGGCGGATAGATAGGCGCGAGCCCACGGCCGCGCCGATGTTGCTGTTGGCCAGCACAATCACCTTGGCATCTTCCTGCTGCGCCGCCGTGGCAATGAGCTTGGTGTAGGCATTGTTCACGAAGTCCTTCAGGCGCGGCTCCTTGTCGTAGAGCACTTTCGTAATGCCCTGCTCGCCGAGCTTGGCGAGGCTGGCGTCGGTGGCTTCGCCTACGGCAATGGCCGTAGCGCTGGTGCCCAGCTGCGCGGCAAGCTGCGCGCCGTAGGTAGCCACTTCGAGCGAAGACTTTTTTACTTCGCCCTTATCGCATTCAACTACTACTAAAACTGACATGATTTTTTCTGTTTTGTCATCCTGAGCGCTGCGACCTTATCACGCAGGCGCCGATTGGGGTAGGAGAGGGCTAGCGAAGGCAGCCGTGATAAGATGCCTCCTTCGTCAGCATGACAGACGATAATTAGATGACCTTGGCTTCGTTGCGCAGCAACTTGATGAGGTCGCCAGCGCTTTCGGCCGGGATGAGCTTCACACCCTGCTTCTTGGGCGGCAGCGCGTACTCGGTTACCTGGGTGCGGGCGGCGTCGCCGGTAGCAGCTACCACTTTCAGCGGCTTGGTGCGGGCCGTCATAATGCCACGCATGTTCGGAATGCGCGGCTCGCACATCGGCTGCTGGCACGAAGCCACGAAGGGCGCGTTTACCTGCACTATTTCCTTGCCGCCTTCGATTTCGCGCTCCAGCGTGGCGGTGGTGCCGCTCATGTCCAGCTTCATAGCGGGTGCTACGGTCGGAATGCCGAGTAGCTCGCCTACCATGCCGTGCACCTGAAAGCCGTTGTAATCAATACTTTCCTTGCCCATCAGAATCACGTCGTAGCCGCCTTCTTTGGCAATGGCCGCAATCTGCTCGGCCACGAAAAAGGCATCTTTCGGCGCGGCGTTCACCCGGATGGCATCGTCGGCGCCGATGGCCAGCGCCTTGCGGATGTTGGGCTCGGTATCGGCCTCGCCCACGTTGAGCACCGTCACGGTACTGCCGGGGTTGGCTTCTTTCAGCTCGATGGCACGGGTGAGGGCGTATTCGTCCCAGGGGTTAATCACGAACTGCACCCCGGCCTTGTTAAACTCCTTGTTATCGGGCGTGAAGGTGATTTTGGTGGTCGTGTCAGGCACGTTGGAGATGCAAACCAGAAACTTCATCTAAGCAAAGTAAGGGTGAGAAGAGATGCAAAAATAGTCGGCTTGCATAACATTCGCTAAGCCTGAAAAGGTCTTTCGACCTGCTATAAACAAGAATGCGGCGCGGGGGTCGCAATTTTGCCCCAAAGATAGTTAAAACTACTGCCCATGACTGCCCCCAGCCGCTTACAACAGTTGTTAGCTTTTTATGAAGCCGACCCCACCGATGCATTCACTATTTATGCCCTAGCCACCGAATACCGGGCTGCCGAGCCGCTGCGCGCCTGGGAGTTTTACGAAAAGCTACTCACCGAGCACCCCGATTACGTGGGCACCTACTACCACGCCGGCAAGCTGCTCGAAGGCTTCGGCAAGAAGGATGAGGCCGAGCAAGTGTACCGTAAGGGCTTGATTGTAAGTCGCAAGGCTGGGCAGCTGCACGCCGCCAGCGAGCTTCAGCAGGCGCTGAATAGCTGCCTGGGGCTGGATTACGAAGACGACTAGCCCCAGACAACTGCGCAGTAAATCAGTGCTTCAGCTTAGCTAGCTGCTCCCCGTAGAAGTGGCCGGGCCGGCTGTTTTTCAGCTCGGGGCTGAAGGCTTCGTAAAGTGGCGCCACCACGGCGTATTGTGGTGGTTCTAGCATGCTAAGCTGGGCTAGCTGCTCCAAGCTAGCCCAGGCGGTGGGATTGGCTTTGATAAAAGCATGGGCCGTTTGCACGTATTCATGCTGCAGGGCTTCCTTTTCTTCCTTACTATGTGCTGCTTTGGCCTTAGCCGCAGCAGCCTTTAAAGTCGCATCGAGGCGCTGGTAGGCCGCTAGCTGCGGCCCGCCTGTTAGGCGGGCCTTTGGCAGCGAATCGGGGCTAGCCACGGTCACCGGCTCGGGGCTTATAAACACGGAAACGCGCTCAGGCGATGCCCGACGGTATATGCCATTGCGTATGCCCTCGCGCAGGTGGCCCTGGCGCTCCAGCACCAGCTCGGCCGAGTGGGGCCAGCCATTGGAACCGCGCAGCTCAAACTGGCCGTTCTTGAGCGTGGCCGAGTCCAGCACCTGCGGGCCGTAAACCAAATAGATTTTGGCCGGCGCGTTCAGTTCGCCCACTTTACCCTTGACTACGTAAGGCCCAGGAGCTTGGGAAAAGGTCAGCGCGGGCACGAGCAGCAGGCTGCCGAGTAGGTAGTTTTTCATGTGAAAGCGTGCGAATTGCGTGAATAGTTGCGAAACGCTGAGCGGGCCGAATATAGTATATCGCCAACGGCCCCCGATTTTCCGCAAGCCGCCGCGTTACTTTGCAGCGTATGGCAACCAAGATATTAGTAGTCGAAGACGAGCCCAAGGTATCGGCCTTCATCCGCCGGGGCCTCGAAGAGGAGGGCTACGAGGTGGAGGTGGCCTACGATGGCACTTTTGGCCAGCGGCTGGCGATGAGGCAAGGATTTGATTTGCTTATCCTTGATGTTATTTTGCCTGGGCAAAGCGGCTTGGAGGTGCTGAAGGCCGTGCGCGCCCAGGACCAGGAGCTGCCCATTTTGTTGCTCACCGCGCTCGGCACTACGCAAGACAAGCTGCTGGGCTTCGACGGTGGCGCCGACGACTACCTCGTCAAGCCCTTCGACTTTGTGGAGCTGCTGGCCCGGGTGCGCGCCCTCACGCGCCGCCGCGACCGGCGCTCGGCCAAAGGCAACAAGCTGACCCTAGCCGACCTGACGGTGGACACGGCTGCCAAAACCGTGAGCCGCGCCGGCCAGCCCATCAAGCTCACAGCCCGCGAGTTTAATTTGCTGGAGCTGCTGCTGCGTCACCAGGGCCGGGTATTGAGCCGGGGCGAAATAGCCGAGCACACCTGGGAAGAGTCGTTCGACACGGGCTCCAACGTGATTGATGTGTACGTGAACTACCTGCGCAACAAGGTAGATAAAGGCTTTACTAAGAAATTGATTCATACGGTGGTAGGCATGGGCTACGTGCTGCGGGAAGAAGACTGATACACCCGCTGCCCTGGCTATGCTACCTGCGCCCCGCTTTTCCTTTCTCTACCGCGTGACGATTCGTAACCGTCTGACCTGGCTCTTTGTGGGCGTGGTGGCCGTGCTGTTGTTTGGGGTGCTGTCCCTGGTGTTTGTGCTGCAATCGACCACTTCGCAGCGCGAGTTTCGGCAGCGCCTGCGCGAGCGGGCACAGGTGACCGGCTACATCTACCTCGAAAAAGACGAGATGCGGGCCAGCGCCTTCCGCGACTTCGAGAAAAAGTACCTGCAAGCGCTCAGCAATGAGATTTTGCAGGTGTACGACGCCACCGGCCGGGTGCGCTTCGTGGCCGAAGACGAGCGCGTGCGCCTGCCCGACGTCGTGCTGGCCCGCATTGTGGCCAACAAGGAATACTATTTTCAGCTAGGCCAGCGCCAGGCCGTGGGCCTCTTTTACCAGGACAACCAGGGCGACTACATTATTGTGGCGGCGGCTGAAAACGTGTATGGCCAGCGCCGCATGCAAAGCCTGGCGTCGATAATGGGGGTGATTTTTGTGGTGAGCCTGGGCGTGATTTTCTTCCTGGGCCGGGGCTTTGCGGGCCGCGCGCTAGCCCCCATCGCGGCCCTCAACGACCAGGTAGACCGCATCACGGCCCGCGACCTGCACCAGCGCGTAAACGAAGGCCACCTGCGCACCAGCGAGCGCGACGACCTCACGCGCCTGGCCCGCACCTTCAACCGCCTGCTGGGACGCCTTGAAGCCAGCTTTGAGGGCCAGCGCACCTTTGTCCGCAACGCCTCGCACGAGCTGCGCACGCCGCTCACGTCCAGCATCGGCGAGCTGCAGGTGCTGCTGGCTCGCGAGCGCTCGCCCGAGGCTTACCGCGAAGGTGCCTCCTCGGTGCTGGGCGAATTGCAGCAGCTCAAGACATTGATTAACAACCTGCTTGACATGGCGCAAGCTGAGGGCAACGTGCCGCTCACCGACGAGGTGCGCCTTGATGAGCTGTTGTGGGAGGTGCGCGAAGGCGTAGCCCCGGCTCAGCGCAACCGCGTGCAGGTAGACCTGGGCGACCTGGCCGAGCTGCCCGACGACCCGGCTGCCTTTGTGGTGCCGGGTCACCGGGGGTTGCTAGCCCGTGCCCTGGGCAACCTGGTCGATAACGCCCTCAAATACTCTGCCCCCGACCAGCGGGTACTACTGAGCCTGCGCTGCCAGCCCGGCGGGGGCTGCGTAGTGCGCGTGGCCGATGCGGGCATGGGCATCACGGCCGACGATTTAGAGCAGGTGTTTCAGCCGTTTTTCCGGTCGGCGGCGGTGCGGGGAGTCGTGGGCCACGGCGTGGGGCTGCCACTAGCCCAGCGCATTGCGGCGTTGCACGGCGGCACCCTCGCGTTGTGCTCCGAGCCTGGCCGCGGCACGGTAGCCGAGCTGGTATTTGGGGGGCTGGCCGCCGAAGCGTAAGATGAAAAAATGACAAAGTTTTTTACAAAAATTCATCTTTCTAATTCGCCTCTAATGTGCCTCTAATAGAGACCTAATGTGGGGAGGGGAGCTTTGTAGCATCTTTTCACAAGCGCTTTAGCGCCCGCCATCATGCCACATACGGCGCGGTGGCGGCGCCCAGCGGTGAACCCACTATGCGTTTCCCTATTTCTGCCTTCCGAACCCTAGCCACGGCCGGGGGATTCAGCTTGATTACGCTGGCCGGCTGGGCCCAGATGCCCTTGCCCAACGTCGCCCGCCCGGCCACCGGCACCCCGCTGCCCGCGTCTACGGCGCCAGCCGCCGCCCCTGCCTCTACCACCGGCCAGGCGCCCGGCGCCCAGCGGGGCGTCACGCCGGCCCAACTGCCCGGCCAGCCTAGCGCTACTCCCACGTTTGGGCAGCCGGGCGCGCCGCTTACCAGCCCCGGCGGCACCTTAAGCGGTGCCCCCAATGGCGGCGCCCCTACCAGCAACGCGCCCATGAGCCCCGGCATCCCGACGCGGGCTGGCGCCGGGCAGTCGGCTGCGCCCGGTACAGTGCCGGCCACGGGCAGCGCTACGCCGGCTTCCCCGGCCGCGCCGGGGGCTAGCCCGGCTTTCGGGCAGTATCCGGTGGCAATGGGCGCGCTGGCTGGCACGACGGCCCTCACTACGCCTACCGACTCGCTGCGCCTCACGCTCGACCAGGCCCAGGCGCGCTTCATGCAGGCTAATTTCCAGCTGCTGGCCCAGCATTTCAACATCGATGTGGCCAACGCGGCCATCCGGCAGGCATTGCTGCGCGATAACCCCAACCTTCAGATGGAGGTGAACGCCTACAACCCGAATACGGGCGCGTTCTTCCCCCTGCAAAAGCAGACCGACCCGGTAAACCCCACCGGCGGCACCTTCGTGGCCCAGATTCAGCAGCTGATTGATATTTCGGGGCGGCGCTCGAAGCTGGTGCAGCTCGCGCGCACCGGCGTGGCGGTGCAGCAGGCGGCGTTTGAAGACCTGCTGCGGCAGGCGCGCTACCAGCTGGTGCAGTCTTTCTATAATGTGGCGGCCGAGCGGCGCAAGCTCAATTTTACCGACCAGGAGCGCACCCAGTTGGGCCGCTTGCTGGCTGCCTACCGCGAGCGCCTGCGGCTAGGGGTGGTGGCCTCGTATGAGGTGACGCGCCTGGAGCTGGAGCAGCAAAGCCTGGAGCGCGACCGCGCCGACCTGCTCAATCAGCTCACCCAGGACCAGGCCACGCTGCGCGTGCTGCTGGCCGCACCAGGTACTGTATTCGTAGCGCCCGAGGGCGTCGAGTTTCTGCCGGCCGCGCCGGCTAGCGTGCCCGCTCTGGCCGACCTCGAAACGCAGGCCTACGCCCTGCGCCCCGACCTGCGCGCTGCCACCCAGCAAACTACCTACACCGAGCAAAACCTGGCCGTGCAGCGCTCGCTGGCCGTGCCCAAGCTGATGGTGGGTGCCGACTACGCCAGCCAGGGCAACACCTACGTGCACTACTTCGGCGTGCAGACGGCCATCGACCTGCCGGTTTTCAACCGCAACCAAGGCAATATTCAGGCGGCCAAAATCGGGATTCAGCAATCGGGCTTTGCCCTGAACGGCGTGCGCCTCCAGGTAGAGCAGGACGTGGCCGGCGCCTACGAGCAGCTGCAGCGGGCCATTGCGCTGCGCCAGAGCATCACGCCCGATTACCTGGCCCGCACGGCCAGCGTGAGCCGCGATGCCGTGGCCGACTACAACCGCCGCCTTATCGACCTGGTGAGCTTCATCGACAAGTTCCGGGCCTATAAGGAAGCCCAGCTCGGCCTCATCGACATCAGCAGCCGCCTGCTGCAAAGTGAGCAGCAAATCAACTTCGCCACCAACGCCAAAGTGTTTTAAATAATGGTAAATGGGTAGTTATCAATGATGAAAGGCTGGGAAAAAGCCGTGAAGTCATTCGCAATTAACCATTAATCATTAACCATTATAAAAATGAAGTCTTTTCCCAAAACGCCCTTCCGCCTGCTCATCGTGGGCCTGCTAGCTGCCCCGGTCGTGAGCCTGACTGCCTGCGGCGACAAAAAAGCCGAGCTGCCCACTAATACGAAAGATACCGAATCGGCGTACCGCACCGACACCGTGAAGAGCCAAAACCTGGCGCAGGACCTGCGCTTTACGGGCAAGGTGAGCTACGACCAGCGCCGCGTCGACCAGGTATACCCCGTAGTATCGGGCAACGTGCTGGCCGTGAACGCCGCGCTAGGGGCCCACGTGACCCAGGGCCAGCCCCTCGCCACCGTGCAAAGCGCCGACGTGAGCGGCTACCTCAACGACTACAACGCCGCCAAGAGCGACTACGCCCTGGCCAAGCGCACGGCCGACAACACCGAGCAGCTGTATAAAACCAACTTCGCCTCGCAGCAAGACCTTATCGCGGCCCGCGAGGGGCTAGCCAAAGCGCAGTCGGCCCTTACGCGCACGCAGCAGGTACTCAAGGTGTATGGCGCCAGTGCCAGCGGTACGGCGCAACCCGTGTACCAGGTGAAGGCGCCGGTGAGCGGCTACGTGGTGGCCCGCAACATCAATCCCAACATGCAGCTGCGGCCCGATAACTCGACGCCGCTCTTCACTATCTCCGATTTGAGCCGGGTCTGGATTCTGCTCAACGTGTATGAGACGGATGTGGAAGAAGTGAAGGTGGGGGAGAAAGTGAATATCACGGCGCTAGCCTACCCCGACAAGCAATTCTCGGGCACCATCACCAACATCTCCAACGTGGTAGACGCCGACACCCGCGTGCTGCAAGCCCGGGTAGAGCTGCCCAACCCCGACGGCCTGCTCAAGCCCGACATGTTTTGCACCGTGAGCCTGCACCTCGAAGACGCCGGCGAGGGCCTAGCCGTGAACCCCAAGGCGGTGATTTTCAGCCAGGATAAATACTACGTGGTGAAGCAGGACAGCCCCGGCAAGTACCGCGTGGTGCCGGTGCAGGTGGTGCGCACCACTTCGCAATACAGCTACGTGACCGGCGCCCTCAAGCATGGCGACCAAGTGGTGACCGAGGGGAGCCTGTTGCTTTTCAACGATTTGACGGACTAGTTTTTTCAGTCGGCAGCTCCTGCCAACTACCTGACCATGAATAAATTCATCAAAGGTGTCATCGGCTTTTCGCTGCGGCACCCCTTCGTCGTGTTCTTTATCACCGCCCTGGTGGTAGTGGCCGGCGCGGTGAGCTTCTACTTCACGCCCGTTGAGGCGTATCCCGATGTAACGAATACCGAAGTAGTTATCATCACGCAGTGGCCCGGCCGCTCGGCCGAGGAGGTAGAGCGCTTCATCTCCATCCCCATCGAAACGGAGATGAACTCGATAAGCCGCAAAACGGTAATTCGCAGCATCAACCTTTTCGGGCTGTCATTCATCAAAATCGTGTTTGAAGATGGCACCGACAACTTCAACGCCCGGATGGAGGCCGCCCAGAAGCTGGCCAACGTGAACCTGCCCGACGGCGTGGCCCCCGAGGTGCAGCCCCCCACCGGCCCCACCGGCGAGATTTACCGTTTCACGCTCACCTCCAAAATAAAGTCGGCTACCGAGCTTAAAACCTTGGAAGACTGGGTGATTGAGAAAAACCTGAAAGCGGTGCCCGGCGTGGGCGATGTAGTGAGCTTTGGTGGTAAGGTGAAGACCTACGAAGTGGCCGTGACGCCCCCGCTGCTCACTAAATACGGCCTCACGGCCCTCGACGTGTTCCAGGCCTTGCAGCGCGCCAACGTGAACGTGGGCGGCGACATTGTGCGCGAAGGCCAGCAAGCCTTTGTGGTGCGCGGCATCGGCATCGTGAAAAACGTGGCTGATATCGAGAAGATTATCATCAAGAACGTGAACGGCGTGCCGGTGCTGGTGCGCAACATTGCCAACGTCCACACTTCTAACCTGCCGCAGCTTGGCATTGTGGGCCGCGACGACCACGACGACGTGGTGGAAGGCATTGTGCTCATGCGCAAGGGCGAAAACCCCGGCGCCGTGCTGCCGCTGCTCGAAGCTAAGGTAGACTACCTGAACACCACAGTGCTGCCCAGCGACGTCAAAATCAAGGTGTTCTACGACCGCACCGAGCTCAACGAGCACACCCTGCACACGGTAGGGGAGAACGTAATAATGGGTATTACGCTGGTAACCATTGTGCTGCTCATCTTCTTGGCAGATTGGCGCACCACGGTAACCGTGGCAATGGTTATCCCGCTAGCCCTACTGTTTGCCTTCATCCTGATGCGCTGGAAGGGCATGACGGCCAACCTGTTGAGCATCGGCGCCATCGACTTCGGCATCATTATCGACGGGGCGGTGGTGATGGTGGAAGGACTCTTCGTGATGCTGGCCCACTGGGCCGAGCACGAGGGCATGGAAAGCTTCAACAAGCGCGCCAAGCTGAGCAAGATTCTGCACACCGGCACCGAGATGGGCAAGTCCATCTTCACGTCTAAGCTCATCATCGTCACGGCGTTGATTCCGATTTTCTCGTTCCAGAAAGTAGAAGGCAAGCTGTTTTCGCCGCTAGCCTATACGCTGGGGTTTGCCCTGCTAGGGGCCTTGCTGCTAGCCCTTACGCTGGTGCCGGTGCTCTCCAGCATCTTGCTGAAGAAGAACGTGCGCGAGCGCCACAACCCGCTCATCGAGTTCTTAAACCGCAACTATGCGCCGCTGCTCGATACCGTGATGGGGCACCCGCGCCGAGCGATGGGTGGGGCCCTAGTGGCACTGCTGCTGGGTATCGGGGCGTTTCACTTTGTGGGCACCGAGTTTTTGCCGCACCTCAACGAGGGCTCTATCTACGTGCGTGCTTCGATGCCGCTGAGTATCAGCCTCGAAGACTCGTATCACTTCACCAAGCAGTTTCGGCAGGACTTTGAGCAGTTTCCGGAGGTGCGCGGGGTGATTTCGCAAACCGGCCGCCCCAACGACGGCACCGATGCCACGGGCTTCTTCAACAACGAGTTTTTCGTGGACCTCTACCCAGCCGACCAGTGGAAGCGGAAAATCACGAAGGAGCAACTTATTGCGGAGATGCAGGCCAAGCTGGCCCACTACCGGGGCATCGACTTTAACTTCTCGCAGCCTATCAGCGATAACGTAGAGGAAGCCGTGTCGGGCGTGAAGGGCTCGATGGCCGTTAAAATTACCGGCGACGACCTCAACTTCCTGGACAAGAAGGCCGATGAAGTGTACGCCCTGCTCAAGAAGGTGAAAGGCGTGGAAGACCTCGGCGTATTCCGCAACTTAGGCCAGCCCGAGCTGCACATCACCCTCGACCCCGACAAGATGGCCCAGTTTGGCGTAGATGCCGCCGATGCCAACGCCGTAATTGAGATGGCCATTGGCGGCAAGGCCGTGAGCCAGGTGTTTGAGGGCGAGCGCAAGTTTGACCTGCGCCTGCGCTACGACCAGCCCTACCGCTCGACGCCCGACCAGATTGGCAACCTGCTGGTGCCCAACCTGAACGGCGGCAAGGTGAAGCTCCAGGAAATTGCCACCATCGGCAACGTTTCGGGCCCGGCCTTCATCTACCGCGAGAATAACTCACGCTTCATCGCCATCAAGTTTTCGGTGCGCGGCCGCGATATGGGCAGCACCATTGCCGAGGCCCAGGCCCTAGTGAAGAAAAACGTGGCCCTGCCCAAAGGCTACGCCGCGCAGTGGAATGGCGAGTTTGAAAACCAGGAGCGAGCCCAGCGCCAGCTCTCCATTGTGGTGCCCATCAGCATTCTGGCCATTTTCTTTATCCTGTTCATCTCTTTTGGCAATGCCCTTGACTCGGTGCTGGTGCTCCTGAACGTGCCATTTGCCCTCATTGGCGGCATTGCGGCGCTGCTCCTCACGGGGGTCAATTTCTCTATCTCGGCCGGTGTGGGCTTTATTGCACTCTTCGGGGTCGCTACCCAGGATGGCGTAATTCTGGTCAACAAGTTCCGCCAAAACATGCGAGAGGGTATGCCGCTGGTGCAGGCCATCAAGGATGGCGCCCGTTCGCGCCTGCGCCCGGTGGTAATGACAGCCCTTATGGCCTCACTTGGACTTTTGCCGGCCGCCGTGAGCCACGGCATCGGCTCCGAAACGCAAAAGCCGCTGGCTATCGTAGTTATCGGTGGTCTCATCACCGCTACGCTACTTTCCCTGCTTATTCTGCCCGCTGTGTACGAATGGGTATATAGCAGCCGCCAAGAGCGTGAGCGCCATAGGTAAAGATATATTAGTGAACATATTGTGCGAACCCCTGGCCATCTTGGTCGGGGGTTCTTTGTGTTTGTAGTCGCCGTTTCTAATCTGTTTCTAATGCCTCTCTAATCTGTCTCTAATGAGGGCTTAATGAATATGGAAAACCAGTGAATGAAGTCCGCTTACTTCATGTTAGCTTTGCTCAAGTGCCTAGCTAGGTTTAAAAGCAAAAAAGTGATTTTACAAAGAATTATAGGTGCTGCGCAACGCCTCCTAACACCGTTCCAGCCAATGGCCCCGCTGGGTAGCGCTGGCCAATTTGTTCGCCGCACGGGTTTGTTGCTTGCCGGGCTGGCATGGGGCCTAGCGGCCCACGCGCAGGTGCCGGGCGCGCCGGTGCCCGTAGATACCGTGCGCCTGACGCTGCCCGAGGCCGAGCAGCGCTTTGTGCAAAACAACCTGCAGGTGCTGGCCCAGCGCTACAACATCACGGCGGCCCAGGCGCTGGCCGTGCAGGCCCGCCTCATCGACAACCCGACCATCCTGGTTGACCAGAATGCCATTTTGCAAGCCATGCACCGGCGCGAGCTGGATGGCGGCGGGGCAGCCGGCAACCAGGTAGCCTTTCAGGCGCAGCAGCTTTTTGCGCTAGCCGGGCGGCGGCGGGCGGCCGGCAAAGCGGCGCAGCAGGCGGCCGTGGTCGAAACCTACAACCTCGAAGACCTGGTGCGTAACCTGCGCTTTCAGCTGCGTACTACGTACTACGACGTGTATTTCCGACAGCTCACGCTGCGTGTGTACGACAACGAGATACCGCAGCTGCGCCACACCGTTGACCTCTACCAGAGCCAGTATGAGAAAGGCAACATCGCGCTCAAAGAGGTTATTCGTCTGAAAGCCTTCTTGTTTACGCTGGAAAGCGAGCGGCTAGGTCTCGTAACGGAGCAGGCCAATGCCCAGGCCGACTTGCACGTGCTGCTGCGCGACTCGACCCGCTCGGCCTACCAGCCGGTGGTAAACCCCGATAAGGTGCGCGACCTGTCGCTAGGCGCCTATCCCGAGCAGCAGCTCACCGACACGGCCGTGGTGCGCCGTGCCGACCTGCTGGCCCGCCGCGCCGAAGTGCAGCGCCAGGAGCTGAACCTGAAGCTGCAGCGCGCCGTGGCTACGCCCGACCTGGCCGTGGGCTATACCTACGACCGCTTCGGCTCTTATATCAACAACTACAACTCGATTACGCTAGGGGTGGCAGTGCCCATTTTCAACCGCAATCAGGGCAATATTCAGGCGGCTAAAGCCCAGATTAGCAATGCCCAGGCCCAGGCGGCCCAGCAGCACCTGGTGGTGCGCCGCGACGTGCACGAGGCCTACCAGGTAGCCCTGCGCCAGGACGACCTCTACCAGCACACTAACCGCGACACGACGCCCTTCTCGCGCCTCATCGACAACATCGAGCAGAGCTACACCAAGCGCCTCATCAGCGTGGTGGAGTACCTCGACTTTTACGAGGCCTACAAAAACAACGTCATCCAGCTCAATACCTTGCGGGCCAACCGGGTGCGCGCTTTTGAGAGCATCAACCTGGCTACCGGGCGCACCTTCTTTCGCGCCGAATAACCCTTTCTTTTTCGCCTTGCCTGGCCCGGCGCCCGATAGGGGCTAGCCCGCGCCACTACTTCTATTTCATGAACCGCGCTGCTTATTTTTTGCTGCTGACCTTAGGCCTGGGGGCCTGCTCCAAAGCCTCGTCGTCGGAAACCGCGACGGCTGCGGAGGAAACCAAAACCACTAAGAAATTTTCGCTCTCCGACCAAACCCTGAAGGAGCTGGCCTTCGACTCTGTGCGCCTGGAACCGGTGCGGAGCGAGCAGTCGTTTTCGGGCCAGGTAACGACCAACGGTGACAAAACCGCCAAGGTATTTCCGCTGGTAGGCGGCGTGGTTGAAAAGCTCAACGTAGAGCTTGGCGACCACGTGACCAAAGGCCAGGTGCTGGCCGTGGTGCGCTCGGGCGAAATCGCCGACGTGCAAAACCAGAACAGTACCGCCGGCACCGACGTGGCCATTGCTCAGAAAAACCTGAGTGTGGCCGAAGACCAGTTTAAGGCCGGCCTGGCGGCCGAGCGCGACGTGGTGCTGGCCCGCGAGGAGCTGCGCAAAGCCCAGAGCAACCTGGGCAAAACCAACAAGCAGCTTGGCATCTATGGGGTGTCGAAAGATGGGCGCTACACCATTAAAGCGCCGATTTCGGGCTTTATCACGGAGAAGAACGTGACGCAGAACATGCAGTACAACGATTCGAACGTGGACAGCTTTTTCACCATCGCTGACCTCGACCAAGTGTGGGTACTGGCCAACGTGTTTGAGGCCGACATTGCCAACGTGAAGCTGGGCTACGAGGCCGACATCACCACGCTCTCCTATCCCGACAAGCACTTCCACGGTGTGGTCGACAAAGTATTTAACGTGCTCGACCCCGACAGCAAAGCCCTGAAAGTGCGCATCCGCCTCACTAACCCAGGCTACTTACTCAAGCCCGAGATGTACGCCCAGGTGCACATCCTCAACACCGAAAAGCAAAAGGAGCTGGCCGTGCCGGCCAACTCGGTGGTGTTTGACAAAGACCAGCACTTTGTGCTCGTGTACAAGAGCCGCACGGAGGTAGATACTCGCTCCGTGAAGGTGCTCAAAACCGTGGGTGACGTGAGCTACGTGAGCGGCAACCTAAAGGCCGGCGACGTCATCGTGACCAAAAACCAACTGCTCGTGTACGACGAGCTGAACGACTAATTAAGTAGCATAACGTCGTCTGTCATTGCGAGCCTGCGAAGCAATCGCACCAGAACGATGGGTGAACGACTTCCGCTAGGGTCGTTCAGATGCGATTGCTTCGCAGGCTCGCAATGACAGATGAGTCAAGAGCAGTTCATATTTAATTGCAGTGAATAAATTCATCCAGGGCATTATTGCCTTTTCCCTGAAAAACCGGGGCTTTATTTTCCTGCTTACCCTAGCGGCGGTTATCGCCGGGGTGGTGAGCTACCGGAACACGCCCATCGAAGCGTTTCCGGACGTGACGAATACTGAAATCACCATCATCACGCAGTGGCCCGGCCGCTCGGCCGAGGAGATTGAGAAGTTCGTGACCGCACCGATTGAGATTGCCCTCAACCCCGTACAGAAGAAAACCAGCGTGCGCTCGACCACGCTCTTTGGCTTGTCGGTGGTGAAGGTGATTTTTGACGACGGCGTGGACGATGCCTTCGCCCGTGTGCAGGTAAACAACCTGCTGGCCGGCGCCGACCTGCCCGACGGCGCCGAGCCTGAGGTGCAGCCGCCCTACGGCCCCACCGGCGAGATTTTTCGCTACACGCTGGCTAGCAAGGACAAAACGACCCGCGAGCTCAAAACCATTCAGGACTGGGTGGTGGAGCGCAACCTGAAAGCCGTGCCCGGCGTGGCCGACGTGAACAGCTTCGGCGGCGAGGTGAAGAGCTATGAAATTTCAGTAGACCCTAGCAAGCTGCAGGACTTCGGCCTGACGCCGCTAGACCTCTACACGGCCGTGCAGCGCTCAAACATCAACGTGGGCGGTGACGTGATAAACGAAGGCCAGCAGAACTACGTGGTGCGCGGCATTGGCCTGCTCAACAACATTTCGGACATCAACAACACGGTCGTGAAGAACGTGAATGGTGCGCCCATCCTGGTGAAGGACGTGGCGCAAGTGGCCGAGTCGGCGCTGCCGCGCCTGGGCCGCGTGGGCCGGGGCCTGAACGATGATATGGTGGAAGGTATCGTGGTGATGCGCAAGGGGGAAAACCCTTCTGAAGTCATTAAGCTGCTGCAAGCCAAGGTGGAGCTGCTGAACGACAAGATTCTGCCGCCCGACGTGAAAATCAGCACGTTCTACAACCGCCAGAACCTAATTGACTTCTCGACCGAAACGGTAATTCACAACCTCACCGAGGGCATGATTTTCGTGACGGTGATTGTGTTCCTGTTCATGGCCGACTGGCGCACCACGGTGATTGTGAGCATCATCATCCCGCTAGCCTTGCTGTTTGCCTTCATCTGCCTACGCCTGAAGGGCATGAGCGCCAACCTGCTCAGCATGGGCGCCATCGACTTCGGTATCATCATCGACGGCGCCGTGGTGATGGTGGAAGGGCTCTTTGTGGCCCTCGACCACAAGGCCCACGAGGTGGGCATGGAGCGCTTCAACAAGCTCGCCAAGCTGGGTATCATCAAGAAAACCGGCCGCGACATGGGTAAGTCGATTTTCTTCGCTAAGGCAATCATTATCACGGCCTTGCTACCGATTTTCTCGTTCGAGAAAGTAGAAGGTAAGGTGTTCTCGCCGCTGGCCTGGACGCTGGGTTTTGCCCTGCTAGGGGCCCTGATTTTTACGCTGACGCTGGTGCCGGTACTGGCTAGCATACTGCTGCGCAAAAACGTGCGGGAGAAAGACAATTTCCTGCTGCGCGCCATCAACAAGGGCGCCAAGAGCGTGTTTGACTTCACCTACGCCCGCAAGACGGCTAGCCTCCTCGTGGCCGCGCTCATCGTAGTGGCTGGCGTGGGCATGTACCAGTTTTTGGGCACCGAGTTCTTGCCGGAGCTCAACGAAGGCTCGATTTACGTGCGGGCGCAATTGCCGCTGAGTATTTCACTCGACGCCTCGAACAAGCTGTGTAATGAGATGCGGCGCGTATTTATCAGTTTCCCCGAGGTGAGCGACGTGGTGAGCCAGACTGGCCGCCCCAACGATGGCACCGACCCCACGGGCTTTTACAACAACGAGTTCCTGGTGCAGATAAAGCACACGGATGAGGTGCAGAAGAACATGAAGCATAAGGACTACCGCGAGGCGCTCATCGAGCGCATGAAGGAAAAGCTGAACCGCTTTCCGGGGGTAGATTTCAACTTCTCGCAGCCTATTACCGACAACGTGGAGGAAGCTGCCTCGGGCGTAAAGGGCTCCATCGCAGTCAAAATTTACGGTACCGACCTCAAGCTAATGGAGGGCAAGGCCCGCCAGGTATATGAAGTGCTACAGCACGTGGATGGTATCGACGACCTGGGCCTTTTGCGCAACATCGGCCAGCCCGAGTTGCACGCCGACCTCGACGAGCGCCGCATGGCCAGCTACGGCGTGAGCAAGAGCGACGCCAACGCCGTGCTCGAAATGGCCGTGGGCGGCAAGCAGGCCAGCCAGATGTACGAGGGCGAGCGCAAATTTCCCATCCGGGTGCGCTACGAGTCGCAGTTCCGCCAGAGCCCGACCGAGATTGCAGCCCTTATGGTGCCCACCCAAACCGGCAAAACCGTGCCCCTGAACGAGATAGCCGACGTGAAGCAGGTAACCGGCCCTAGCCTGATTTACCGCGACGACAACACCCGCTTCTCGGCAGTGAAGTTCTCGGTGCGGGGCCGTGACCTTGGTTCAGCCATTGCCGAGGCGCAGGAGAAAGTGAACAAAGTGGTGCAGCTACCCAAGGGTTACTCGATGAAGTGGACCGGCGACTTCGAGAACCAGCGCCGGGCTAGCCAGCGCCTGGCCCAGGTAGTGCCGATTTCGCTGGCGCTCATCTTCTTCATCCTGTTCATTCTGTTTGGCAACCTGAAGGATGCCGGCCTGGTGCTGCTCAACGTGCCGTTTGCCCTCATTGGCGGCATTGCGATGCTGCTCATCACGCACACCAACTTCTCGATTTCGGCCGGTATCGGCTTCATCGCCTTGTTTGGTATCTGTATTCAGAACGGCGTAATTCTCATCAGCGTCTTTAAGCAGAACATGCTGCACAAGATGAGCCTCGACCGCAGCCTCTCGGAAGGCGTGGCCTCGCGCGTGCGCCCGGTGGTGATGACGGCCCTCATGGCCATCATCGGCCTTATGCCGGCGGCCCTGAGCACCGGCATCGGCTCGGAAACGTCTAAGCCGCTGGCTATCGTGGTTATCGGCGGCCTGCTCACGGGTACGGTGCTCACGCTGTTTATCTTCCCGCTGATATTCGAGCGCACCTACCGCGCCGAGCACACCCATTATTCCGACGACCTGACGGCTAGCCGGGAGCTGGCGGCCCATTAATCGATACGGCTGGCAAGTAGCGCGAAGTTCGGCTTCGTGCGCGAGCGTCAGCGAGCAGGCGGGGCCGAACGACCCCTAGCGCCAGTTGCTCGCTTCGCTCGCGCACGAAGCGGTGCTTCGCGCTACTTTGCTAAAAACCCGGCAATTGCCCCCTGCCACTGGCGCGGGTGCTTGTGCCAGTACGGCTCGTGGCCCGAGCCCACAAAATCGACCCGTTGCTTGGGGCCAGCGAGGTGGGCAAAGATGGTATCGGTTTCGGCGCGCATCACGCGTGGGTCGGCGGTGCCCCAGAGTAGCAGAGTAGGGGTAGTAACACGGCGGGCATACTCGCTGGCTTTCAGGCCGAAGGCCCAGTAGCCATTCTCCACGCTGCCCCACCACACCAGTAAATTAGCCAATGGAAACGGCGGCAGGTGCATAGACACAAACCGATTTTGGGCCGTTTGCAGCATGCTGCCGTAGGGGCACTCCACGATGCTGGCGGCAGGGTGCAGTCCTAGTTCGGCCTCGGCCCGCAAAATGGCGACTGCGCCCATACTCACGCCGTAGAGCACTACGGGCCCGCCCGGCTGCCGGGCCTGTGCCCAGCGAAAAGCCGCCACCACGTCGTCGGCCTCGCGGTAGCCGATGGTAGTCTGGTAACCCTCGGAGGCGCCGTTGCCGCTAAAGTCGAGCAGTAGCACCGTGTAGCCGAGCTGCCGGAAATAGCCCGCCTCGGGCCGCAGGCGCGATTTATCGCTGGTGTAGCCGTGGCAGAGCACCACCGTGCCGCGCGCCTGGGGCACGGGACTGTACCAAGCCGCCAGCCGACCATTGGGGCTAGCCAGCGTCACGTCTTCGTAGGGAAAAGCTGGCGGAGCGAGGTTTACCGGCTTGGGGTTGCTCAGGCCGGTGAGGATAATCTTGATTTTCTCGCTGGTTGGCAGCTTCTCGGGGTTGCGGGTGCGCGGCCCGGCGTCGGTGGTGAAGTGCGTGAAGCGCCAGGCGTGCAGCGCCACTACCACGTTCAGCAAAAGCGCGAAGAGGGCTAGCCCCCACAAAACCCGCCGTAGCATCAGGGGCGCTGGCGGCGCGGGCCGCGGTTGGTAGGGGAGAAGGAGGCGTTTGGGCGCGTGGCTGTTGGGCGCGGTGTGGCAGGGCGGGCGTGGCGCTCGCCTGCACCCGCTAGCCCCCGCAGGGCCGCAATTTCTTCGGTGGTGAGGTCGCGCCACTCGCCGGGCGCTAACCCGGCCAGCGATAAATCGCCGATTGCCTGGCGCACCAGGCGCAGGCAGGGCAGGTTTACGGAGGCACACATCTTGCGCACCTGCCGGTTCATGCCCTGCGAAATAGTGAGGGCCAGCCAACTCGTCGGGATGCTGGCCCGGTAACGGATGGGCGGATTACGAGGCCACAAGTCGGCCGTGGCAGCCTCGGGTAGCGCCTCCGCCTCGGCGGGCAGCGTAAAGCCTTCCTTAATCTGAACGCCTTCGCGCAATTGCTGCAAGGCCACCTCAGTGGGCGTGCCCTCTACCTGTGCCCAGTAGGTTTTGGGCACCTTGTAGCGCGGGTCGCTGAGGCGATGCTGCAGCTGTTTATCGTCGGTGAGTAGCAGGAGGCCCTCGCTATCGAAGTCGAGCCGGCCCACCGGGTACACATTGGGCACAGCCACGAAGTCCTTGAGTGTGGCCCGGCCGTGCTCATCGGTGAACTGCGTGAGGACTTCGTAGGGCTTGTTGAGGAGGATATAACGCATAGTTTCTCGGTTGTCATGCTGACGAAGGAAGCATCTTGTCAGGGTGAAACCACTCGCATTCAAACCTGACAAGATGCTTCCTTCGTCAGCATGACAACCGGTTTTGTGACGCCACTTTGTTACACCCCGCCTTGGTACTTGCGGGTGGCCCATTCGGCCCCTAGCAGCGCTACTAAGGTGAAGAACAGCCACTTCAGGTTTATCAAGTCCTTCAGGTCTTCTTCGCTGCTGAGCACTGGCTTGAAGTTCTTGGCCGCCAGGTCTTGCGCCAGCTTGTCGAGTTGGCTAGGGTAGTAAAGCTGGCCGCCGCTGCGGCGGCTGAGCTGGGCTAGCAGGCGGTGGTCAGCTTTCGATTCCTGGGCTTCGAGCGGCTGGTTTTGCACCAATAATTCGCCGCTAGCCTGCTGGGCCTGGCCGCCGAGTGTGGCGTGGGCCTGGTAGCGATAGAGACCGGCCGGCAGCGGCCCCAGGTGCAGTGGCGAGCCATCGGCCGCATTGGCGAAGGTGACGGTGCGCGCACGGCGGGCCGAGTCGGTGAGGGTGAGCGTGATTTTCTGGTCGTAAATACGCTCGAATACCGCGTTGTACGTTTCAGCGCCCAACGTCACATCGTCTTGCGTACCAAATACGTCTTGGCTTGGGTACACGTCGAGGCGCTTCTTATTGGCATTTTGGGTCAGCAGCTGCAGCGTGCGGCTGATGAGCCGGTCGTAGGCTTCGGGGCGGTCGTCGTGGGCTATGGCTTCTTCCAGGCGCCACTGCCAGGTGTTTTCGGCCAGCAGCGTAGCAGCCCGGGGGCTAGCCCCCGCTGCGCCGCCAAACACCAGCAAGGGCTTCTGGGTGGGCAGCCGGCCCACCTGCTGCCACAGCGCCGCCTCAGCCCCACCGCTTAGCCACAGCTCGCCGAAAGGTACCGGCACGGGTGGGTACTGCGCCAGGCGCCGCCGGCTCTCTTCATCGAGCGGCAGGCGGCCAAAGCCGGGGTTGGGCAGGGGAATCACCTCGTCTGTTTGAGTGCCGCGCGGCTGCACATTCAGGCCCGCGTTTAGCTGGTTATAGGCGTTATAATCAGACTGCGCGCTCAGCACGTAGAGCACCGGCACTTTGGCGGCCCGCACGCGGGCTAGCAGCTCCTGGCCGAGGCCGCCGCGCGCGGGCAGCTGGTGCAGCACCGCTACATCGAAGGAGGCGGTGGCAGGTAGCGGCTGACCAACGCTAGCCACTGCCAGGGTCAGGTCGAAGTTATTATTGGCCAGAATAGCCGCCCGCAGTGCCTTCAGGTCGGGGTGGGGGGCCGCGCCGGCCAGCAGCACGCGCAGCTTGCCCTTCACAATTTCGATAAAGGCCGTGCGACTGTTATTAAGCGCGGTAAACTCGCCGGCCTGGGGCAGCACCCGCACCTCGTAGCGGCGCTTGCCCGGCGCGGGCGCGGTAAGCTGAAACGTAGCTCTGACGCGGCGCCGGCCGTTGGGCAGGGCTAGCCGGCGGCTTTCCAGCACCCGGCCGCCCTCGCGCACCTCCACCGTGGCCGTGCCGCCTGCGTAGCCTTCGTAGCCGATTTCTGCCTCCAGCGGAAATTTGTTGCCGCTAAAGGCCACGCGGTTATACACCAAGTCCGTCAGCCGCAAGTCTTTCTTTGGGATGGTATCGCCGAGCGCTACGCTGAAAATGGGGAAGTTGAATTCCGAGAATTGCGGCTCCTGGCCCTGGTTCACGATGCCATCGCTCACGAGCACCACGCCGGCCAGGTTGCGCTCGGCGTTGGCCTCGCGGCTATCGGTCAGCAGCTTGTTCAGGTCGGTGCGGTTGGCGCTGAAGCGCACCGAGTCGGGTGCCGTGATAGCCTTGGTGAGCGTGCGGGTTTCGACCCGAAAGCCCTTGGCCCGCAAGGTGGTGGCTAGCTGCGGCAAGCCGGCCGTGAGCTGGCCCAGCGCGGGCCCGGGCGTGAAAAGGGGTATTGATTGCGAGTTATCGACCGCCAGCACCACGGTGGGCGCCTCGGTGCGCGTAGTCGTCGTTTTCACAAACGGCGAGAGCAGCAGAAAGCACAAAAAGCTGACTACCACGAAGCGCAATGCCGCCAGTGTGTAGTTGACGGCCCGGCTCCAGGGCGCCCGGGCCGAATAGAGCAAGGCCGCGTAGCCCGCGCCCACGGCCAGGCAAAGCAGGATAAACCAGGGAGAATAGGCAGTAGAGAGCAAAACCAGAAACACGTGGCTAGGGCCACCGCAAGGCAAGTAACGAAGAAAGCCGGCTACCTCACCGGCTCACAACCGTAACCAGCGCCGGGCTGCGAAAGATACTGGCCGGCGAAATGACGGGCTCCGATAACGGCAGTTGCGCGCCGTAGCGTTCCCGCAGCTTGGCTCGCACGGCCTGGTGGCGCAGGTCGAAGTCGCGTAGCTGCTGCAATTGCCCTAGCTGGCGGTGCAGCCCCCGGTCGTACACCTTCCAAATCAGCTCGGAGCAATAAATCTGTTTATCCGACCAGTTGAAGGCCAGGTCATAATCGTGCCCCAGCAGCGGCTGGCCCACGGCTTTCAAACGGGCTAGCGCGGCCGGCGTAAGCACCGTTTGCGCATCGCGCAGGCGCTTTACCACGAAGTGCTGGCCCTGGCCGCGTGCTATCCAGCGGGCTAGCGGCGTCAGTTTTACCGGCTGCATGGCCTCAAAAACCTGCCATTCGCCGTGGGCTTTGTATAGCAGCCCGCAGTGGCTGTAGGGTGAGTGCGTGGCTAGCTGGATGGCTTGGCTCTGGGCCGATAGCGAGGTGTGGAAGATAAGGTCGCCTTCGTGAAAAGAGCTTTGCGTGGTTGACAAGGATTCTTGTTCCTGCGCCGGTGGCATTGCTCCGGGTTCTATTTCCTGCGCCGGCGGTGTTGGCTCCGGCTCGGTAAGGTTGGTTTCTGTCGGGGATAATAAACGAGTTTGGCGTTGGCAGCGGCTCCATGTCCCGAAGAGCATGAATACTCCCACCAAAATCCAGACGAGCACTTTCCCTACCGAGCGGATTAGCATGGCTAGGGTCCTACGTCAGCATACCGCCATCCACTTGCAGCACCTGGCCGGTGATGTAGCTCGAATCGTCCGAAGCCAGAAATGCCGTGGCTTTGGCCACATCCTCGGGCGAGCCGCCGCGCTTGAGTGGGATGGCTTTGCGCCACTCGTCTACCTGCTTTTGGTCGAGGGCGTCGGTCATTTCAGTTTCGATGAAGCCAGGGGCAATGGCGTTGCAGCGGATATTGCGCGAGCCTAGCTCCAGGGCCACAGACTTGGTGAAGCCGATGATGCCGGCTTTGCTGGCGGCGTAGTTGGCCTGCCCTGCATTGCCCTTAATGCCTACTACCGAAGTCATGTTGATGATGCTGCCGGCTTTGGCGCGCATCATGGGCTTAGTGGCCGCTTTGGTGAGATTGAAAACCGATTTTAGGTTTACATTCAGCACGTTATCCCATTGCTCTTCGCTCATGCGCATGAGCAGGCCATCTTGGGTGATGCCGGCATTATTTACCACTACGTCGAGCTTGCCAAAATCCTTCACTACGTCGTCGACCAGCTTTTCAGCCTGGGCATAGTCGGAGGCGTCGGAGCGGTAGCCCTTCACTTTGCCGCCGTGGGCGGCTAGCTCGGCTTCGAGCGCCTGGCCTTTTTCGACCGACGAGAGATAGGTGAAAGCTACCTGCGCGCCCTGCTGGGCAAACAACGTGGCAATGGCACGGCCAATTCCTTTTGATGCCCCAGTGATGAGGGCTACTTTTCCGGCGAGAGTCTGATTCATGGGGCGAAGATAAGTAATGACGTAATGAGGGGAGGAAGTGCTAAGGAGCGCCTGGCTTGCCTCATCACTTCCTCCCCTCATTACGTCATTACCGCAGCTTACACCTCCGAAAGTGGCTCGGCGGCGAGGTTCTCCAAGCCCTGCGGGCCGTCTTCCTGCTCCACGCGCTTGGCGGCGCGCACCAGCGACGAGCTGAAGATGAACTCGCGCAGCTCCGGCACCTCGGCGTTGAGAATGTGCTCTTTGTTGCCGTCCCACAGCTTTTTGCCCTGGTGTAGGAAAATGATGTGGTCGCCGATGCCCACTACCGAGTTCATGTCGTGGGTGATGATGGCAGTGGTGATGTTGTACTCGTGCGTGATTTCGTAAATCAGCTCGTCAATCTTGATGCTCGTGGCAGGGTCGAGGCCCGAGTTGGGTTCGTCGCAGAAAAGGTAAGTGCAATTAGGCGCGATGGCGCGGGCAATGCCCACACGCTTTTTCATACCGCCCGAAATTTCAGAAGGCATTTTATTGCCCGCATTTTCGAGGCCCACGCGCTTGAGGCAGAACTCGACGCGGTCGCGGCGCTCTTCTTCCGTCATATCGGGCGTCAGCATTTGCAGCGGAAACTCTACGTTCTTAGCCACCGTCATCGAGTCGAACAGCGCCGAGCCCTGAAACAGCATCCCGATTTTGCGGCGGATTTCCTGGCGGATATCCACTTTCGAGTTGGTATACACCGTGCCGTCGAAGGT
Source organism: Hymenobacter sp. BT559 (assembly GCF_017571525.1). Classification (GTDB taxonomy): domain Bacteria; phylum Bacteroidota; class Bacteroidia; order Cytophagales; family Hymenobacteraceae; genus Hymenobacter; species Hymenobacter ginsengisoli. The sequence goes on from NZ_JAGETY010000006.1 coordinate 186,768, forward strand.
GATAGAGCCAAGGTCGGGCTTCATCAGGCCCACGATGCACGAGAGCAGTACGCTTTTGCCGGTACCCGAGCCGCCGAGTAGCAGGTTGCACTTGCCGGTTTCGAGTGTGCAGCTAATGCCTTTCAGCACTTGGTTGCCGTCGAAGGACTTTTCGAGGTTGGATATTTCAATCATATAGAAGTTGCTGGCGTGCTGCACGCACGAAGCAGGTTTTCACGTTCGACTTGATAAAATTACTAGCCCCCCAAACAAGTGCGGCCGTGTAAAAGGTGATTTTCCTAAGCTTAGCACGGCAGCGCACGTTTTGTTTTAGAGCAGCACCGCGGCCAGCACGTAGTCGGCCAGCAGGATAGCGATAATGGAGTTGGTAACGGCCGCTGTGCTGGCCGCACCTACTTCCAGGGCGCCGCCTTCGGTATAGTAGCCTTTATAGGCTGAGATGCCCGACACCAGAAACGCAAAAACAACTGCTTTGATTAAGGCAAAGAGGATGTTGTAAGGAATAAAATCGGTGCGGATGCCTTCGATATAGTCCTGCGGCGCCATTACGCCCGAGAGCGTGCCGGCCAGGTAGCCACCCAGGATGCTGAGCGCCATCGACAGAATAACCAGTAGCGGAAACATGAGCATGGCCGCCAAAATGCGTGGCAGCACCAGGTAAGAAGTGGAGTTGATGCCCATCACTTCGAGCGCCGAAATCTGCTCGGTGATGCGCATAGTGCCTAGCCCGCCCGCGATGGACGACCCCACCTTGCCCGCCAGCACAATGCTCGTGATGGTGGGGGCTAGCTCCAGAATGGTCATCTCGCGCACCATGTAGCCGATGGTCGACTTCGGGATGAGCGGGTTGGTGAGGTTGTAGGCAATCTGAATGCAGGTAACAGCCCCGATAAAGGCCGACACAATGCCCACGATGAAGATAGAGTTGACTCCAATAAGGGTTGCTTCTTCGAAGAAGCGGGTCCACAGCACCTTAAGCCGCTCGGCGCGTGCCACCATGTTGTAGAGAAAGAGTACGAAAGAGCCAAAAGTTTTGAACATAAAGGAGAATAAAGGACGAGTCGGGCCTGTCCGGCTAGCCCCGGCCAGTGGCGGCGGGGCATCTTTGCGTCTCTTACGTATAAACCCAGAAAATAGTGACCTCAACCGCAGAGTTAGTAGTGATAACGGGGGGTAGCCAGGGCATAGGCCGCGCCTTGGTACTGAGTTTCTTAGCGGCTGGCTTTACGGTGGCCACCTGCGCCCGCCGGGCCGAAGATTTAGCCGGGCTTACTGCTGCCCGGCCCGGCGCGGCGCTGTATACGCTCCCGGCCGACCTGAGCCAGCCCGCCGATTGTCAGCGCTTTGCCGAGTTTGTGCTGCAGCTAGGCCTGCCGCTGGCCGCCCTCGTCAACAATGCCGGAGCCTACGTACCCGGCCGCTTCCAGGATGAGCCCGCCGACGGCTCGCGCCTGCGCGACATGCTGAATATCAACCTGCTGAGCGCATACGACGTGACGCGCGCCCTGCTGCCTACGCTGCTAGCCCAGGGCCGGGGGCACATTTTCACCATCTGCTCCACGGCCAGCATCATGCCGTACCCCAACGGCGGCTCCTACGGCGTGGCCAAGTTTGCCCTGTTGGGCTACACCAAAACGCTGCGCGAAGAAGTGAAAGCCCAGGGCCTGCGCGTGACGGCCGTGCTGCCCGGCGCCACCCTCACCCGCAGCTGGGAGGGCGCCGCGCTGCCGCCCGAGCGCTTTATCGACCCAGCCGACGTGGCAGCTGCCGTGCTAGGGGCCTTCCAGCTCTCGCCGCAGGCGGTGGTCGAAGAATTACTTATTCGCCCGCAGCTGGGTGATTTGCTGTGAGTTACTCCTTGAAAATGTTGTTGACGTTTGGGCCCTTTACGTCGATATACGAAGGGTTGCCGGTGTAAAACAACCGGCCGGTGCCCATGAGCGTGCCGCCCAGGTTGCCGTGGCTGCGCACGTGCATATCGCCGCGCCACTCACGAAAGGTGGAGAAGTAGCAGTAGTGGGCATCGAGGTCGCTGGCAAAGAGAAAGCCGGTGTTGAAGCAATTGGGGTGAAACTCCTCAGCCGAGCCGCGCAGGATGATGTCACCCGCGTCGTAACTATCAAATAGCAAGTAGTTTGAGCGTACGTTTAGGTTGATATCGCCCGTACTGGCCGAGAGCAGGTAGAGCGTATCCTGGGCCCATTGGTTTTCGGTAGTTATCAGGCCATACCCATACTGATTGATGTAAAACCGGCGGTGCGGATTGGCCACGTGCAGGCGCACCTCGCGCGGGGTGTCGTAGCTGCGCACCCAGTTGCAGCGGCTGGTATTTTTTATAACGAGCTGGTCGGACCCGCTAGGGGTCGAAAACTCGATGTAGGGCAGCATATGCTCCCCGGCCCGCACCTCGGCATAAGTAGCGGTATCAGGCACGATGGTAAGGTCTACGTTGTTGTAAACGGTCACCGTGCGCAAGCGGCGGTCTACCGCGCGGCGCTCCGTCGTCACGGGGCCGTTGCTCTTGAGGCAGTCAGTGTCGTGGTCGGCGCCACAGGCGGCCAGCGCCAGGCTGCCGGCCAGCAGGGGGGCTAGCCCCCGCAGCCCGGCCAGCGCGTTACTTTGTAGCAGCATTCGGAAGTGCATTCCTCATTTTTTGCCTGAAATTATGAACCTGAGCGGGAAAGTAGCCATCGTAACGGGCGTGAGCAGCGGCATCGGCCGGGCCACCGCCGAGGCTTTGCTGACGCGCGGCGCCGCCGTTGCCGGCTGGGGCCGCCACGCGCCCGAGGGGCTCGACCACGACCGGTTTCAGTTTTTTGAATGCGACGTGCGTGACGAGCACGCCGTGGCCGAAGCCTTCACCAACACCCAGCGCGAGCTGGGGCTCGAAATCCACGTGCTCGTCAATAACGCCGGGCTAGGGGTGTTCGGCCCCATCGACGGGTTCAAGTCGGAAGATTGGCACGCCATGTTCGATACCAACGTCAACGGCCTGTTTTACTGCACCCGCGCCGTGCTACCCCAAATGAAAAAGCAGCACGCCGGCCACATCATCAACGTGGCTAGCCTGGCCGCCACTGCTGGCACCGCCAACCTGGCTGGCTACTGCGCTACCAAATACGCCGTGCGCGGCTTCTCCGACGCGCTCTTCAAAGAGCTGCGGCCCGACGGTATTAAAGTTACCTGCGTGATGCCCGGCTCGGTCGAAACCAACTTCAATGGTGCCCAGCCCGGCCAGCAGCCCGACCCCCACAAGATGCAGCCCGAAGACATTGCTGCCGCCATTGTGCACGCCCTAGAAGCGCCCGACGCCACGATGGTATCGGAGATTCAGATGCGGCCGGCGAACGTGAAGTAAGGTAAGTTATTCGTATTTGTTAAAAATCGTCTATCAGTGCGAGCCTGCGAAGCAATCGCAACAGAACAAGTCGTTTGGGTTTCGTTCGGGTGCGATTGCTTCGCAGGCTCGCACTGACAGACGATTTTTAAGCCAGCTCAATGGTTGAAGTAGAAAACCTCATCAAAACCTACGGCGCCCAAAACGCCGTGGACGATATCAGCTTTCGGGCCGATAAGGGCGAAATCGTGGGCTTTCTGGGGCCGAACGGCGCGGGCAAGAGCACGACCATGAAAATCGCGCTTGGCTACCTGCCGCCCACGGCGGGCACGGTGCGCATCGGCGGCTTTGACGTGCAGCAAGACCCGCTGGCGGTGCGCCGCCGCGTGGGCTACCTACCCGAGCACAACCCGCTCTACCTCGACATGTACGTGCACGAGTACCTCGAATTTATCGGCTCGGTGCACGGGCTAGCGGGCCGCAAACTGCGTCAGCGCGTGGCCCAGCTGGTGCAGAAAGTCGGCCTCACCCGCGAGCAGAACAAGCAAATTGGTGCCCTCAGCAAGGGCTACCGCCAGCGCGTGGGGCTAGCTCAGACCCTGGTACACGACCCCGAAGTGCTCATCCTCGACGAGCCCACCACCGGCCTCGACCCCAATCAAATCGGTGAAATCCGCCAGCTCATCCGCGAGCTGGGCGAGGATAAAACTGTCATTTTTAGTACCCACATTCTGCCCGAAGTCACGGCCCTGTGCTCGCGCGTGGTCATTATTAGCCGCGGCAAGCTGGTGGCCGATGCGCCCGTGGCCGAGCTAGCCGCCCGCGCCGCCGGCGAAACCGTGCTGCGCGCCGAGTTTGAAGGCCCCGTAGCCACCGCGCCATTGGCCGCCCTGCCGGGTGTGCGTGGCGTGGAGGCTAGTGGGCCGGGCGTGGTGCTCATTCGTACCGCGCCGGGCACCGATGTGCGCGCCGCCGTGTCGCGCCTGGCCGTGGAGCAGGGCTGGCTGCTGCTAGGCCTGCGGCAGGAGCAGCAGAGTCTGGAAGCGGTTTTTGGGGAATTGACGAAGTAAACTCAATAAAACTGAAAACGGTAGTCATGCTGAGCTTGTCGAACCATCTCTACCGCGCTAGTAGGTTACTAATCTAGTGGCGCGGTAGAGATGCTTCGACAAGCTTAGCATGACAACAACACTGATACATCATTACCTGCGTCACTAGATGCTCACTATTCTAAGAAAAGAATTCAACGCCTTCCTCAACTCGCCGGTGGCTTACGTCGTCATTGGCGTGTTTCTGGTGGCGACGGGGCTGTTTGTCTGGGTCTTCCCCGACAGCAGCGTGCTTGATTACGGCTACGCCGATTTGCAATCGCTGTTCAACTTGGCGCCGTGGCTGTTTCTGCTGCTGATTCCGGCCATCACCATGCGCACGTTTGCCGAGGAGAAAAAGGCCGGCACGATTGAGCTGCTGCTCACGCGCCCGCTCACCGATGGGCAGATTGTGGGCGGCAAGTACCTGGCCTGCCTGCTGCTGGCCTTGGTGGCGCTGGTGCCCACGCTGCTCTACTATTTCTCTGTGTACAAGCTGGGCTCGCCGCCCGGCAACATCGACTCGGCGGCCACGGTGGGCTCGTACCTGGGGCTAGCCCTGCTGGCGGCGGTGTTTGCGGCGCTGGGCGTGCTGGCCTCGGCCCTCACGCGCGACCAGATTATTGCCTTCGTGCTGGCCGTAGTGGCCTGTTTCTTAGTGTATACTGGCTTCGATTCTGTGGCTTCGGTACTCGAAGGGGCGCCGGCCTACTACGTGAGCCAGCTCGGCATTGCGGCGCACTACCGCGACCTCAGCAAGGGGCTAATTGACTCGCGCGACGTGCTTTATTTCATCACCGTGGTAGCCGTGGCCCTGCTGGGCACCCGGCTAGCCCTCCGCAGCCGCACCTGGTAAGCATGGACGCGACTACTCAACCCACCGCCGCCCTAGCGGCCCCGGCCGCCTCGCGCAAGCGCCAGGATTTGCTGCGCTTTGCCGCCATCATCGGCGCGCTGCTGCTGCTCAATTTCGTGGCCCAGCGCTTTTTCTTCCGGCTCGACTTGACTGAAGAAAAGCGCTACACCATGTCCGATGCCACCAAAAAGCTGCTCAGCAACCTAAAGCAGCCCGTCACCATCACGGTGTACCTGACCGGCGACTTCCCGCCCAATTTCCGCCGCCTGGAGCAAGGCGTGCGCGAAACCCTGAACGAAATGCAGGTGTACGGCGGAGGCAACCTGAATTTTATTTTCATCGACCCTAGCGCGGCCGGCACCGAGGAAGGGCGCAATAAATTTTACAACACGCTTTTTAAGAAGGGATTAAAGCCCACCAACTTAGGTGCCAACGAGAACGGCAAGCGGGTCGAAAAAATCATTTTCCCCTGGGCGGTGGTGCAGGCCGGCGGCCAGACGCGCAACGTGCTGCTGCTGCGCGGCAGCCAGGTGGCTAGCCCCGCCGAGCGCCTCAACCAAAGCATTGAGGGCCTGGAATATGAGCTGGCCAGCGCCATCCGGCAGGTGGCGCCGCCCGGTGGGGCCAAGCGCCGGCTAGGGGTCATCACGGGCCACGGCGAGCTGACCAACCCCGAAATGGCCGACATTCTCACCGCCTGGAGCCAGAACTACGACGTATTTCGCGTAGACCTGAACCAGGTGAAAGACCTGCGCGGCAACCTCGACGCCGTGGTGATTGCCAAGCCCACCGGGCCGTACTCGGAGGCGGAAAAATTCCGCCTCGACCAGTTTATCACCCACGGCGGGCGGGCTATGTTTTTTGTGGATGCGCTGCGCGTGGACCTCGACAGCGTGAGCCGCAACGGCGCCGCGCTGGCCACGCCCTACAACCTCAACCTCGACGACCTGCTCTTCCGCTACGGCGTGCGCCTGAACCCGGATTTGCTGCTGGATTTGAACTGCGGCCAGATTCCGCTCGTGACGGGCATGACCGGCAACAAGCCCAAAATCGAGCCGCTGCCCTGGCAGCTCTACCCGCTCATCAACCGCTTCAGCCCGAACCCCATCACACGCAACCTTGATGCGGTGTACCTGAAGTTCGTAGGGAATATCGACACTGTGAAGGCGGCTGGCATTCATAAAACAATGCTCATGAGCACCTCGCGCTACACGCGCCGCCTGCCCGCGCCGGTGCCTATCAACTTCAACGATGCCCGCCTCGAGCCCAACCCCAAGCTGTATAAAGACAGCTACCAGGCGGTGGGTTACCTGCTCGAAGGCACGTTCCGCTCGCTGTTTGCCAACCGGGCCATACCGGGCACCACGCAGTACCAGCCCGACCAGAACCCTAACGCGGCCCCTAGCAAAATCCTCGTTATTTCGGATGGCGATTTCCTGCGCAACGACGTGGACCCCAAGAGCGGCCGACCCTTCCGGCTAGGCTACGACCGGCTGTCGAGCACCGAGTTTGCCAACCGCGAGCTGATTCTCAACGCCACTGACTATCTGCTTGATGAAACCGGCCTCATCGCTGTGCGCGGCAAGCAGATAACCCTGCGCCCCCTCGACAAAGTGCAGCTTGCCGACAAGCGCCAAGGCTGGCAGGTGCTCAACCTGGGCGCGCCGCTGGTGCTGCTGGCGGCTTTCGGGGCAGTGCGGGCCTGGCGCCGCAAGCGCCGCTATGCGCGGTTTACCTAAGCGCTAAGCACCTGTTTCACCGGCTCCTTACCCGGCGGCCGTAGCTTTGTGTTTTATCCTTCCTGCCTCTTTATGCGCGTTTCACATTCTTTATTGCTAGCCCTGCCAGCCGCCGCGTGGCTAGGATCGTGCGCCCAAAAGGCCGTGCCCACCGATTCGGACAAGGCGGCAAACGCCAGTGCTGGCAAAGCAGTGGTGGTGGCCAGCAAGGTGCCGAGCCGCTTCGTGACTACGCCGCCCGTCATCGACGGCAAGGCCACCGAGTGGACCGACTCGCTACAGTACGATGCCAGCAGCCACTTGCAGTATCAGGTGCTCAACGATGCCCGCACAGTGTATGTGCGCCTGAAAGCGGCCGACATGCCCACGCAGGCCAAAATGGCCTACCTCGGCATGGTGGTGTGGCTCGACTCGACGGGCCGCAACCAGCAGCAGCTAGGGGTGAAGTTTCCGCTGCCCATCGACCTAAGCACCATTAAGGCTCCGGCCGAGCGGCCGGCGGGCGCCATGGGCCCCACGGCCGCCGAGCGCCAGGAAGAGCATCTCAAACGCCTGCGCGGCATCATTGCCGGCGCCCACGAAATGGAGTTGCTGAACTTCAGGGGCAGCAAGGAGCCCGTACTCACCGACTCTGAAGCTAAGCTGGGGGTGAAATCGGCCATCGGCCTCGATGCGCGCAACAACCTCATCTACGAGCTGGCCGTGCCGCTGCGTCTGCTCTACCGCCGCGTGCCCGACCTGGCCGGCGGCCGGCCAGCCACGGTGGGCGTCTGGATACAGGGCCAGAAGCCTAAGCCCGCCCCCGGCAGCCAGCAATCGGACATGAGCGTGGTAGGCCCGCAAGGCGGCGGAATGGGTGGCTATGGCGGCGGCTACGGCGGCATGGGCGGTATGCGCGGCGGCTACGGTGGCGGCATGCGCGGCTACCGAGGCGGGGGCGATACTTTCCAAACCTTCTCGCTCAAAACCAGCGCCCAGCTAGCCGATAAGTAACCCCGAATAAAAAACGTCCTGCTGAGCTTGTCGAAGCATCTCTACCGCGCCGCTAAGGTCACTAACCCAACGATGCAGTAGAGATGCTTCGACAAGCTCAGCAGGACGTTCTTCTTTGTTTCTTGTTTAAAAGCGGCTACTGCCCGATTACCTTGAACAGCTGCCCGGCCGTGAGCCGGTCGCTGAGCTGCATGCCGTTGAGGATGGCTTCTTCTTCGAGGCGCTTGCTGGGTACGCCATTGGCACTTAGCGCTTGCGAGAGCGTGGTAGCCGACCTGGCCTGCTTGATATGAATGTGCTCGGGCTGACGGTTGAGCTTGCTGGCCTCGGTGAGGCGCTGGTAGCCCTTCACGGTGTTGGCAAACTGCGGCGCATAAGTGCCAAATGTGGCCGCCGTGGCTAGCCCCACAAAGGCGAATATCGACTTACCATCCTGGATAAGAAAGCTCTGCACGTGGGCTGGCGTGGCCTGCTGGTCTTGCGATGCCTGCTGGTCGCCCTCAAACACGAGGGCCGGAAAGCCGTTGATGGTAGTGCGCTGCGCGTTGCCGGGCGTGATGCCAATTTGCTTGGCCAGGGTCTGCGCGGCCTCGTCGAGCGAGTTGCCGGGCACCCCCAAGAAGGCGAGCAGCGCCTTGCCGTTGGGCTCGGCCATCTGAAACTGCTCGGGCGAGTTTTGCGACTTCCAGCCCGACGGAATGGGGAAGCGGAACTTCAAATCGGGGTGGTAGAACACGCTGTTTTCCACAAAGCCCTGGCGCGGGTCGTCGCCGAAGGTCAGGCCCTCAATCGAGCGCAGGTAGCTGTCGCGGTTCACGGTCAGCGTGCGCTTGCCGAGGCTTTGCTGGGCTTGGGCAGCTAGTTGCTTCACTCGCTCGTAGCGGTCGGCCGAGTTAGGGTGGGTAGAGAGGAACGTAGGTACGCTGCTGCCGCTCTGCTGCTCGGTGCGCTCCAGCGTTTGGAAAAAGCTGGCCATGTGCGAGGCATCGTACCCCACTTTGGTCGAATATTTTACCCCTAGCGCATCGGCCTCGTTCTCGTCGCCCCGGCTGTATTTGAGGCTCGCGAGCTGGGCAACCGGCGCCGCAACGCGACCGAGCAGGTTGGGTGAGGCCATTTGGGCCACGCCTACCAAAATACTCGATAAGATAGAGTTACGTTGCTGCTTTTTGCCGTGCTGCGCCGTGATGTGGCCCAGCTCGTGCCCCAGCACACCCGTAAATTGCGCCTCGTCATTGAAGTACGCCATGATGCCGCGCGTGAAATACACGTGCCCATCGGGCGTAGCAAAGGCGTTGATAACCGGTGAATCGACAATGGTGAAGCCATAGTCACCGGGCCGGTCCGAGATGGCCGTCATGCGCTTGCCCTGCTGCGTAATGTAGGCTTGCAGCTTAGGGCTATTGTAAAGGCCAAATTGAGCGATAACCTGCGGGTCGGGCTTGGCGCCCTGCAAGGGACGGGCTAGGGTGGTGCGGGGGGCGGCTGGCTTGCTCGGCTCCGAAGGCGTAGCGCTGGCTAGCGGCAAGAGCAGCAGCAAGGCAGCGGGGCGCAGCGCGCGGCGGGAAAGTGCAGTCATGGTGAGAAGAGAGTGAGTACTAGGTAACCGTATTCAATTGTCGGGCCAAGTGGCTGCGGGCTTGCCCGCGCCGCAGCGCATCCGGCCAGCCCCCAACCAAAAAGCTCCACCGCCTGCGCCAGGCAGACGGTGGAGCTTACAACGGCTAGCCCCCATGAAGGTTATATGAGCCTTGCTAGCCCTATTCCTTAAGCAGTTTATCGACGGTGCGGTTGAAATGCGCCTTTTCTTCCTCGTAGTATTTCCCGGTGCCCGGCCCCGAAAAACCGGTGCGAATGCTACGCACCACGCCTTTTTTATCGAGGAAAATAGTAGTCGGGAAGCCCAGAAACTTCGCCAGCTGCGGCAGCGACTTGGCCACCGAGTCTTTGTTCGACACGCCGGCCACGGCGATATCGTAGCCGATATTGAAGCGCTTCTTCATGTTGAGCAGGCGGCTGGCGGCTACGTTGTAATCGGAGCTGCGCTCGTAGCCCAGGCCGATAATCTCGATGCCGCGCTGCTTGTTCTGCGCGTACCAAGGCGCGAGAAAGCCGGTTTCGTCCATGCAGTTAGGGCACCACGAACCCAGGATTTGCAGCACCACCACCTTGCCCTTGTACTTGGCATCAGTGGGGGAGATGCTAGCCCCCTGCACGATGCTCGGGAACTTGAAGTTCAGCCGCGACTCGCCTTTGCGTAGGTAAGTGAGCGTATCGGCGTCAGGCAGTTTGGCCTTGGGGTCGAGGGTAGCTGTCCAGGTTTCGTGGCCCGATTTGCCAGAATAATAGTCGCCGGTAATCACATTGTGATTCTTCTCATTATAGACGCCGTCGAATAGAAAAGCGTGACTTCCATCAAAAGTGCTAAGACGCATTTTTGAACCATCGGCTTGACCCGCTAGGTAGCGATAATCACCAGTCGTAGTTAAGAAAGTGCCGGTTACCTCGCTGCCTGTTTGTTTAAAAATCCCAACAGCAGGATATGCGCTACCAGTTTCGTCTTTAAACTCAGTTTGCCAAGTTCCAGCGAATGAAACAGGCTTAGCGGTAGTGTTTTGGAAAAGTAGTTGCGCGCCCGCAGTCGCCACTAGCGGCACCCGGTACGGCGTCTTGCTGTCATACTTCACCCAGGTGCCTTTCAGCTTGCCCTGGCCATCGGCGCACACCACCAGCGCCGCGTCGAAGACGTGCATCCGAATGGTTACCGAGTCGCCGGCCGCCGAGATTTCTTCGCAGCGCAGGCGCTCCTCGCCGTTCAGGCCCTTATTAATAAGATAAACCACGGGCTTGCTAGCCTCGGTTTTTACCTCGAAAAGGAAGGGAATGGTCTGGCCCTGGGTGGCAAGCTCGCCGCGCCAGGGGCCGGACGTGAGCAGCGTGGCGGCCGAAGCAGACGCTTTTTCAGTAGTGCCAGAGTTGCAGCCAGCCAGCAGCGCGGACCCTAGCGCGCCCGCCAGCGCATATCGAACGAGTTTCATAAAAGACAGAGTAGAGCGGCCAAAACTAGCAAGGCGGCCAGTTGGTTATAAAAGATGACTGCGCCGGGCCTAGCCCGCGTAGAAGACTAAATGCGGCCCTACAACCCGCAATTTATTTGGACGGTTTCTAAGTACGGGCTGAAATCGTTCAATTACTACCAAATTGCCTGGGCTGCCCGTTACTTTTGCGCTTAAGCTAACAACCCCACTCTCTCCATTATGGCGTTTGACCTTGATATGATTCGGGCCGTGTACGCGGGCCTCGGCTCGCGCATCGAAGCCGCCCGCACGGCCGTTGGCCGCCCGCTCACGCTCACCGAAAAAATCCTCTACGCTCACCTCTACGGTGGCAAAGTTGGCGAGTCGTACCAGCGCGGCGTAAGCTACGTCGATTTTACGCCCGACCGCGTGGCCATGCAGGATGCCACCGCCCAGATGGCGCTGCTCCAGTTTATGCAGGCCGGCAAGGACAAGACCGCCGTTCCCTCGACCGTTCACTGCGACCACCTTATTCAGGCCAAAGACGGGGCTAGCGAAGACCTCGCCGTGGCCAACGACGAGAACCGCGAAGTGTACGACTTCCTGGCCTCGGTTTCCAATAAATACGGCATCGGCTTCTGGAAGCCCGGCGCGGGCATCATCCACCAGGTAGTGCTCGAAAACTACGCCTTCCCCGGCGGCATGATGATTGGCACCGACTCGCACACCCCCAACGCAGGTGGCCTGGGCATGATTGCCATTGGCGTAGGCGGCGCCGATGCCGTTGACGTGATGGCCGGCATGCCCTGGGAGCTGAAATTCCCGAAGGTGATTGGCGTGAAGCTGACCGGCAAAATGAGCGGCTGGACCTCGGCCAAAGACGTAATTCTGCGCGTGGCCGGCATCCTGACCGTGAAAGGCGGCACCGGCGCCATCGTGGAGTACTTCGGCGAAGGTGCCGAAAGCCTCTCGGCTACCGGCAAAGGCACCATCTGCAATATGGGCGCCGAAATCGGGGCTACCACTTCGGTATTTGCCTACGATGAGAAAATGGGCGACTACCTGCGCGGCACTGGCCGTGCTGAAATCGCCGACCTGGCCAAGGCCCAGGCCGCGCACCTGCGCGCCGACGACGAGGTGTACGCCAACCCCGCCGAGTTCTACGACCAGCTCATCGAAATCGACCTCAACACCCTGGAGCCCTACGTGAACGGCCCGTTCACGCCGGACGCCGCCTGGCCGATTTCGCAGTTTGCGGCCGCCGTAAAAGAGCACGGCTGGCCCGAGAAGCTCGAAGTAGGCCTCATCGGCTCGTGCACTAACTCGTCGTACGAAGACATTACCCGCGCTGCTAGCATCGCCAAGCAGGCCGTAGCCAAGGGCCTGCACGTAGCCGCCGAGTTCACCATCACGCCCGGCTCGGAGCTGGTGCGCTACACCGTGGCCCGCGACGGCCTGCTCGACACCTTCGCCGAAATGGGCGGCGTGGTGCTGGCCAATGCCTGCGGCCCGTGCATCGGCCAGTGGGCGCGCCACACCGACGACCCCAAGCGTAAGAACTCGATTATCACGAGCTTCAACCGCAACTTCGCCAAGCGCAACGATGGCAACCCCAATACCCACGCTTTCGTGGCCTCGCCTGAAATCGTGACGGCTTTCGCCATCGCGGGCGACCTGACCTTTAACCCGCTCACCGACACGCTGCCCGGCAAAAACGGCGCTGTGAAGCTCGACGAGCCTAGCGGTCTCGAAATGCCGCCCGCCGGCTACGCCGTGGAAGACGCTGGCTTCCAGGCGCCCGCCGCCGATGGCAGCGCCGTGCAAGTACTGGTAGACCGCAACTCGGACCGCCTCCAACTGCTCGAGCCCTTCAAGGCATGGGAAGGCACCGACCTACTCGGCTTGCGCGTGCTCATCAAGGCGCTCGGCAAGTGCACCACCGACCACATTTCGATGGCCGGCCCGTGGCTGAAGTTCCGCGGCCACTTGGATAACATTTCCAACAACATGCTCATCGGCGCCACCAACGCCTACACCGGCGAAACCAATGCCGTGAAAGACAGTGGCACCCAGGGAGAGCCCTACGTGCCCGTGCCGCAGGCCGCCCGCGTGCTCAAGAGCCTGGGTATTGGCAGCATTGTGGTAGGAGATGAGAACTACGGCGAAGGCAGCTCGCGCGAGCACGCCGCCATGGAGCCCCGCCACCTCGGCGTGCGCGCCGTGCTGGTGAAGAGCTTTGCTCGTATTCACGAAACCAACCTCAAGAAGCAGGGCATGCTAGCTCTCACCTTTGCCAACAAAAACGACTACGACCTCATCGAGGAAGACGACCAGGTCGACATCCTCGGGCTCACGACGTTTGCCCCCGGCCAGCCGCTGCAAGTGCGCCTGCGCCACTCCGACGGCGACACCGACCTCATCACGGTAAACCACACCTACAACGAAGGCCAAATCGGCTGGTTCAAGGCTGGTTCGGCTCTGAACCTCATTAAGTTGCAGGCCCAGGGCGTAGCGGTGTAACTAGGGCTTTTGCTAGGTACTTTAACGGCCGCTTCGGGAAACCGGGGCGGCCGTTTTGCTGCTTGTACAAAGTGCAGGCCTGTGGCATCTAGTCTATGACTACTAAGCGAAACGCTGATGAGAAAAATATACGGGATGATTTGTTTGCTGCTGCTATGTGTAGCAACAACTGGACAAGCGCAAAGACTAGTGCGTGGTACGGTATATATGGGCTCAACTAAGCAGGAGGCGCCTAGTGCGACAGTAATATTAAAAGGCACTCAAATTGGAACATCTACTAATATGCAGGGTAATTATCAATTAGTGATTCCATATGATACAGCTACCCTAATGTTTTTATTTATTGGCTTTAAGCCGCTAAAAAAGAAGATTGTTGTTACTCAGGATACGACAATCTTACCTCCTGTCTATTTGAAAGAAGATTGTACTCTAGATTACTTCGAGCAGAAACATGTAGAGCTTTCATTTATAAGCGGTTTGCGCTATACCCCACTGGGAGGTAAAATAAAGGCTCTTTATCCTTTTCTAATTCATACTCCACATGGCCAAGGCCACTTGCGCGCTGAGTTTAGCTACCAGTTTGGCAGTAATAATTTTCAGCGCAATGCAACGCTAGCCATTGATAATGCATTCATAGACTGCGACAATAGTATCGACATAACCACGGATTATCAGAGTGTAAGATTGGGTGAGCAAGAACTTGCTTACACTCGCTATACTGCTGGTGCAACTTATACCGGTAAATTGATTAGCCGAACCATACCCATTTATCTTGCTGTCGGTGGGCTAAGCTACTCAAATAAGGAAAATACTAGCATTAGAACCGGCGTAGAAATAGGGGCTAATTATCCACTCGCTATTTACCTAAGTAGTTCTCATTCCAAGGCTATTCGCTTTATAACAACTGGCCGCATTGCGTGGTGGCAGGATTATTGGCAGTTTCAAAGTAGTATAGAAACTCAAATTAAGCGATTTTCTTTTAAAATAAATTTTAATAAGCTGAGCCAATATACTGAAGTAAATACTGGTATAGGATTTAGAATTGAGCGACGTTATCGTGTAAAGCATTAGCTTAAACTTGCGTAAGTGAAGTCAGATTCTAATGCAAGTATCTACCCGCCCTGCTGTTCCGGTTGCCGGCTTTCTGATTACCCTGCTAGGGGCCGTTTTATTCTCCACCAAGGCCATCCTCGTCAAGCTGGCTTTTGGGGCCACGCACACTGATGCCCTAACGCTACTCATGCTGCGGATGCTGTTTTCGCTGCCGTTTTACGTGGGCGTAGCGGTGCTGGTATCGAGCCGCAAGGACAATGTGCGCATGACGCGGGCGCAGTGGGGGCTAGTGGCGCTGCTAGGGGCGCTGGGCTACTATGTGAGCAGCTTGCTCGATTTTATCGGCCTGCAATACGTATCGGCGGGCCTGGAGCGGCTGATATTATTTCTGTATCCCAGCTTCGTGGTATTTATCAACGCGCTGTTTTTCAAGGAGCGCATTACCGGCGTGCAGAAGTGGGCACTGCTGCTCACGTACCTCGGCATCGGCATTGCTTATGTGGGCGAACTCACGATTGACCCTAGCCGGCAGGGGCTGTATCTGGGGAGCTTCCTGGTATTTTTGTGTGCCGTTACGTACTCGATGTATATAGCGGGCAGCGGCAAAATCATCCCGCTGGTGGGCGCCAATAAGTTCACCGCCTATGCGATGCTGGCCGCCACGGCGGGCATTTTTGGGCATTTTGCCCTGGTGGGGAGGGGCGAGGTACTAGCGGCGAGTCAGTCGCTGTGGGGCTACGGACTGGGGCTAGCCATCTTTTCCACGGTACTGCCTTCGTTTCTGATATCGCAGGGATTGAAAAGAATTGGGGCGAATAACGTGGCGATTATCAGCGGTATCGGCCCGATTTCGACGATTGCGCAAGCGCACTTTTTCCTGCACGAGCCCATTTTTCTGGCCCAGATTGGCGGGACAGTTTTAGTAGTGCTGGGTGTATTGCTGCTGAGCTGGAAGCGGCCCGCGGCCACGGCAGCTGCCTAGCGGCGTGGCCGCTGCGGATATAGAAATCGCTGAAACCAAGCCTGTCCGGACCCAACGGGCTGCGCTATTGCCTAAACTCGGCAAGCCTGGTGCGGTATTCCCGGTAGCGCGAAGCTCCTGCTTCGCGCTACTTTCCGGCTAAAAAAAGAAGCTTTACCGCAACCTGCACCGGCCGTAGCAAGTTGCAGGCTAATACACGTATGAATTTCCACTGTTTATGAACCAACGCACCCTCGGCAAAACAGGCTTCTCTATTTCTGAAATCAGCCTCGGCACCTGGCAGGTGGGTGGCAAATGGGGCGAGCCCTTCAGCCACTCAAACGCCGACCGCATTTTGAATGCTGCGGTGGACGCGGGCATCAACTTTATTGATACCGCCGATGTGTACGGCGATGGTGAAAGCGAAAAAGCTGTGGGCCGCCTGGTGCGTAGCCGCCCCGGCGAGCGCATTTTCGTGGCCACCAAGTGCGGCCGGCGCTTGCAGCCCCACACCGCCGAAGCCTATCAACCCGCCGCGCTGCGCGGCTTCGTGGAAGACAGCCTGCGCAATATGCAGCTCGAAACCCTCGACCTCATTCAGCTGCATTGCCCGCCCACCGAGGTCTACTACCGCCCCGAGATTTTCGAGCTGTTCGACCGGCTTAAGGAGGAAGGCAAAATCCGGAACCTGGGCGTGAGCGTGGAGAAGGTGGAGGAAGGGTTGAAAGCGTTGGAATATACCAACGTAACTACTATTCAAGTTATCTTCAATATGTTCCGGCAGCGACCCGCCGAGCTGCTGTTCAAAGAAGCCCAGCGGCGCGATGTGGGTCTGATAGTGCGGGTACCCCTAGCTAGCGGCCTGCTCACCGGCAAGTTTTCGCCCCAAACGCACTTTGATAAAGACGACCATCGCAATTTCAACCGCAACGGTGAGGCCTTCGACAAGGGCGAGACTTTCTCAGGCGTAGACTACAACACCGGCCTGGCTGCCGTGGAGGAGCTGAAAAAAGTGTTCCCCGGCCAGCCCAACCTCGCCCCGCTAGCCCTGCGCTGGATACTCATGTTCCCGGAGGTGAGCTGCATCATCCCCGGTGCCTCCAAGCCGGAGCAATTGACGTCTAACCTCGAAACCGAGCAGCTGCCAGCCCTCACCGCCGAGCAAATGACTGCCGTGCGCGATATCTACGACCGCATGATACGGCCGCAGGTGCACCAGCTATGGTAAGCTCAATTGCTTGCAAAAGAGCGTCATGCTGCGCATGTCGAAGCATCTCTACCGCGCCGCTAGGGTCGTTCGGGAGAGATGCTTCGACAAGCTCAGCATGACGCTCTTCAGGGCCACGATACTGCCAGTAATCGGTTACAGTGTCGCAACCTGCGCGGCCCGCGCCTCGCGCGGCTTTTGCACGAGGTAGTAATATGCCAGAATGGCTAGGCCTATTCCGAAGGGGATGATAGCCAGATGCTTGCCATCGGTAAGGGTGCCGATGCGCACGGTGTCGAAGCCAAAGAACTCGCTGAGCATCCAATACGAGTTGGCCGTAATCCAGAAGACGATGGCCAGGTTGTGGGCCAGCTCCGACTTGAGGGCGCGGGTGCGCCAGGCAATGACCAGGGCAATGCCTAGCGTGGGCGCTATCATCAAGATGCCCAGCGTTTTCCAGACCATGCACCAGCTGATGTCCTTGATGAGCCAGAACAGGATATGCGTGTTTTCCATCTGGCGGTACTTGGCCGGGATGGCATAAACTTCTTCGTCGGGCGGCGCGGGCATGGAAACAGAGCGGGTTACTTTTGGCAGAATTGCGTACTAGCCCGTAAAAATAGCTCCTGCCTATGTCGCCCTTGCTGCGCAAAACCCTTAAACTAACCGCTTATTCGGTGGGTGCCCTGGTGGGCGCGGTGGCTGCGTATTGGGGCGTGGCCCAGGTGCTGTCGCGCATTCCAGTAGCCGCCGAGCCCACTACGGAAGCTGCCACCGTGCCGCTGTTTATCCATTCCAATGGCGTACACACCGACCTGGTGGTGCCCGTCAAGAGCAGTTACATCGATTGGAGCCAGCAGCTGCCTTTCTCCAACACCCAGGCGCACGACAGCACCTACCATTTTGTGGGCATTGGCTGGGGCGATAAGGGCTTTTACCTCGAAACGCCTACCTGGGCCGAGCTCAAGCCGCGCACGGCCATCCGGGCGGGTTTCTGGCTGAGCACCACGCTTATGCATGCCACTTACTACCGCGAGGCCGACCTGGTGGCTAGCCCCCAGTGCGTGCCGCTGCGCCTCACGCCCACGCAGTACCGGCGCCTCATTGCCTACATTGAAAAGAGCTTCCAGCGCGATGCGGCGGGCAACTTTAACTGGATACCGGGCCACAGCTACGCCGACCACGACGCCTTTTACGAGGCCAATAATCGCTACAGCGTGCTTAATACCTGCAACACCTGGGCCAATAAAGGCCTGAAAATCAGCGGCCAGAAGGCCAGCCTCTGGACGCCGTTCGACACGGGCATTTTATACCAATATCGGTAAGGCAGATGCGAACAATTTCGGCCGTTTGTCCTTGCAAGCGCAGCGCGGCAATCTTTCTTCTTCGTTCGCATCGTTAGGATTACTACCCCTAGCGTGAAGGAAAGATTGCCACGCTGCGCTCGCAAGGACAGATAGGTTGCTCACTGTTTATTGCTATCCGCCAATTCTTTCAGCACCTGCGGCACACCCACGCTGGCCGGCTCTACCACGTAGCGCACGCCGCGGCGGCCGCTCACTTCGGGCTGGTGCGGGTCGATGACGTAGACTGGGCAGCCGGCCGGCGCGTAGTGCAATAGCCCGGCTGCCGGGTACACCTGCAGCGAGGTACCCACCACGAGCAGCGCATCGGCGGTGGCGACGATTTCGGCGGCTTCTTCGATGGCGGGCACCATTTCGCCAAACCACACGATGTGCGGGCGCAGCTGGCCACCATCGGGCGCGAGGTCGCCTACCTCGATGTCGCCGGGGCAGTCAAATACGGCAGTTTCGTTTTTCACCGAGCGCATTTTGCTCAGCATGCCGTGCAGGTGCAGCACCTGGCTTGAGCCGGCGCGCTCGTGCAGGTCGTCCACGTTTTGGGTGATGATGCTCACCGTCCAGCCCGGCGCTTCCTCAAAGCCCGCTAGGGCCAGGTGGGCCGCATTGGGTGCCACTTCGCGAGCCTGGGCGCGGCGTTTGTTATAAAAGTCGAGCACTAGGGCCGGGTTGCGGGCAAAGGCCTCGGGCGTGGCCACGTCTTCGATGCGGTGCTCTTCCCAGAGCCCGTTGGTGTCGCGGAAGGTGCGAATACCGCTTTCGGCCGATACGCCGGCGCCGGTAAGTACTACAAGGTGAGGCATTTTGCGTAATGATTTCTGGTTTAGTACTACTGGTGGCGGCCTTGGGCTGCTAACGGGCCTGGCTGGCGCGGGCAAGCGGCGGGGTGGCTGGTATATAACGTACCAAAAGCCTCTCAGAACCGGTCAGGCAGCTTTCTCATTCGTAGGGAGAATGCTGCCCGGTACTGCTTGGGGCAGCCGTGCTACTTACGCGCCCGAAGTCGTACGTGGCCATTAGTATCCGGTAAAAACCTGCTCATACTGGCGCTCGGCAAAGCCGCGCAAGAGTTGAAAGGCGGTGTCTACCTCCTGGGCATCTTCGCTGAGCAGGTTGCCATACACCACGCGGTCGGTGGCGCGCAGGGCACGGCGCACGTCCTCATCATTGTGGAAGTACTCGGTCAGCTCTTTGGTAGTAAGCGAGTTGAGGTTAGTATCCTCCAAGCTGGATAGATAGTTCTTCCACAACACCACCGTACGCTCGACTACCGCCGCCGAGCGCGAGAGCGTGAAACGTTCAGCATTGCGGGTAAACTGCGTGAGGAAATACACGTGGTTTTTGCGGCGCTTGTAGCGGCCGTAGCGCTGGCGCCAGCGCCGGCCGTAGAGCGCCCACGCGCCGCCAGCCAGTACCAGCCCCCCGGCCAAACCCGCCAGCCAGAACGGATAGTTGAAGGCCGGTACCAGCGGTAGCACCTGGTATTGGGTGCGTAGTCGGGGTGGGGAGGCCTCTTCGGTCGTGTAGAGCGTGGGGGCGAGCCGGTGCAGGCGCACCTGGGCCACAGGCGGCAGCAGGCGCAGCGTATCGGTGGCGCCGCGCAGCAGCAGCACCGGCAACTGTAGGGTCTGCACGGGGGCTAGCGAAAACGTGCGCAGGTGATACACCGCTTGGTCGAGGCTGCGGCCACCCGTAGTACGAGTGGGCAGCCAGCGCCGCCCTGCGTACTCAAACGGGCCAAACGACGCCAGCGAATCGGGAAACACCACTTCCTCGGCGGGGTCGTGGGTGTAGCTCAGCACGTAGTCAATAGGCTGGCCTACCTCCACCACCGCGCGCGAAAACCGGCCCACCGGCCCGACCACGACCTGGGCACCAGCTAGGGCCTGCGCACTGGTACCCAGCACCAGCAGCCAGCCACCCACCCAGGCACGGCAAGAGTATGACAAATGCGCGAGTGGCTGCCCCATAGCGTATTATCCCCGGCGCTGCCGAAACAGCCCCACTAGTTGCGGCACAAAATCTTCATCGGTATGCAGCGTGAGCAGGCTCACGCGCTGGCGGCGACACACGGTGCGCAAAGCCTCCTGCCGGGCCTGGGTCTGGGCGGCATACTGCGCCCGAAATGCCGGCGCCGATGTGTCGACCCAGCGTTGCAGGCCCGTTTCGGCATCGCGCAGGGGCACAATACCCAGCGCCGGAAACTTCACTTCCTGCGGTGCTAGCAGCTGCACCACCACTAGGTCGTGCTGGCGGGCCATCATAGTCAGCTCGCGCTCGTAGTTCTCGTCGATAAAATCGGAGATGAGAATAACCAGGCTGCGGCGCTTTACTAACCCTAGCAGCTGCCGGATGCCCGCACTCAGGCTCGTGTGCTGCGAAGCTGGCCGCAAGCCATAGAGGCGCTGCAGCAGGGCATAGGCTGCCCGCAGGCCCTTGGCGGGCGGTAAGTATAGCTCCTTTTGGTCGGAAAAAGCCAGTAGGCCGAGCGCCGAATCTTGGCGGGCGGCCGAAAGGGCCAGCACCCCGGCCAGGTCGCGGCCCAAGTCGAGCTTGCATTGGCTGCCAGTGGCCGCGCGGCCCACGCGCTGCGAGGCGCTCACGTCGAGGGCCACCAGCACCTGCTGCTCCCGTTCTTCCTTATAGGTCTTGACGAAGGTGCCGTGGCCTTTGCTGCTCACGGCCCAGTCGATGGCCCGCACTTCGTCGCCATATTGATAGAGGCGCACGTCGTCAAATTCCAGCCCATTGCCCCGGAACACGGAGCCAAAATTGCCCTGCAATTGCGCCTCCACCGCCTGGCGCATCCTGATTTCGAGGTGGCGCAGGCGGCGCACTAGTGCCGTGAGGCTGGCGGGCAGGGCAGAGGCGGGGCTAGCGGTGGGCGGCATACGAGGCAGGGTGAAAGGCGAAGCTACGGCGCGGGGTTATTTTTGGGCGTGAAATCAACGTTGACTCAATTCCTCCTGGGTGCGGGCCTGCTGGCCGTGGCCAGCTGCGGACGCCCCGAGCAGGTGCTGGCCCCGCCCCACCTGCTCTCTAAAGAGGAAGTAACCAGCCTGCTTGTGCAGTTTCACCTGCTCGAATCGCGCATTGAATCGAGCCGCCTTGCGTCCGACTCGGCGCGGGCGCTATTTCAGACCATGCACGACGACATCCTAAGGCAGCACAAGCTAAAGCCGGCCGACTCGACCTTTGAGCGCAGCTACCGCTATTATGCCATGAATGGCAAAGACCTCGACGGCATTTATGCTGTCGTTGTCGACTCGCTCACGGCCCGCGAAAAAAAGATGGGGGCCACGTCGCTGCCGCTGCACCATTAAGCTAGTGCAGGCGGCTGCCGTTGGGCACAGGCGCCGCTACCGCCGCCAGCACCGTGTGGCCCTCGGCATCGGGTGCCCCTAGCACCAACACTTCGGAACGAAACGGCCCAATCTGCTTGGGCGGAAAATTGACCACGGCCAGCACCTGCCGGCCCAGCAGCGTGGCCGGCGTGTAGTGCTGCGTAAGCTGGGCACTCGATTTTTTAAGCCCTATTTCGGGGCCAAAGTCCAGCACCAATTGATACGCCGGCCGGCGCGCTTCCGGAAATTCGCGCGCCTCTACAATGGTGCCCACGCGAATGTCTACTTGCTCAAAGTCAGTCCAGGAAATCATATTTAGTTGATGGTAGGGGCCTAGTGATGTTTATTTGCTGCTTGTCGAGACGCCAGCCAATAAGCAGCAAATAACCGTCATCAGGCACCTATTGCTCACGCATCTTTCTCGGCGAAGGCAGCCAACTCTTGGAGCTGCTGGCGCACCTGGACCTCCCACTGTGCTTGGCGCTCGTGTTGCAGGCCGTGGTTGGTATCGCGGTCGTAGGCGTCCTCAGCCTCCTGCCAAGCCGCGTAGGCAGCCTGGCTGATGCGGTCGAAAGTAGTGCCTAGCCGGTCGCAGGTGGTGTGCATGGCGGCTAGCTGCTGGCGCAGGCGGCGGGCATATACCTCGGCAATATCAAAGTGCAGCTGCTCGTGGCGCAGTAGGGCGGGCGTGATGGTGCGGGGCTCGCGCACCCACGAGCTGGCAGGGTCGAAGCTGGCCTGCGCGGTGCCCGCAAAGATGTTGCCCCGGCAGGTAGCGCCGGTGTTAATATTGGCCGAAGTGAGGGCAGCGTGGCCCTGGTTGGGCCTGGGCCGGCCCTTAAAATCGGCCACCGTAAGAGGCCGCGTGGCCGACCAGCGAATGGAGCCGGGCGGCAGCTTTACTTGCTGGGCGGCAACTGGGCCGGCCCCGAGCAGCAGAAAGGCCAAAGCCTTCCACCAGGAAATAGGCATGAACAAAAAAGCAATGGGTCGGAAGAAAAGCGCCCGCTAGCCCCCATGGGCCAGCCAAAGGCTAGCAACCGGACAACCAAGCGCCCGCTCTGAGTTCCGCTGGCTAGCCCGCCGGCTGGCCCAGCACCACCAATTCTTCGGCTTTGGTGAGCGGCTGGCCCGGCTGCTGGCCCTGCGGTGCTGGCCCGCCCGGCTCGCTCTGCTGCCGAAAGCGCAGCAATAGCACACCTGCCACTATGCTCAGGCCCGTGAGCAGGCCTAGCCAGATGCCCGGTGCGCCTAGCTTTAGCCCAAAACCCAGCCCGTAGCCCAACGGCAGCGCAATGGCCCAATAAGCCAGCAGCGCGACTACCGAAGGCACCTTCACATCTTCCAGCCCGCGCAGCGCACCCAAGCCTACCACTTGCAGGCCATCCGACACCTGAAAGCCGGCCGCAATAGCGAGCAGCGTGGCCGCCTGCGCCACCACGGCCGGGTCAGTATTATAAAGAGTAGGGATGTAGTGTCGGAAGAGGACTAACAGCAAGCCCATCGTGCCCATAAAGCCGAAAGCCAGCCAATAAGCCGCGAAGCCGGCCTGCCGCGCCCCGGCCAGGTCGCCGGCCCCGCGCAGGTTGCCCACCCGGATGGTAGCTGCCGCCGCAATGCCGCTAGCCGCCATGTACGTCACCGAGGCCACGTTAATGGCAATCTGATGCGCGGCCTGGGTCGTGACGCCCAACCAGCCCATCATCAGCGCCGAGGCAGCAAAAGCACCCACCTCAAACATCATCTGCACTCCGATGGGTAGGCCCAGCGACAGCTGCCCGCGCAGCTCGGCTAGCCCCGGTTCCAGCCAGGTAGCTGCCTCGGCCGGGCGCTTTTCCTGTAGCTCCTTGGCCCGCAGCACGTACTGCGCCATGAGCAAGGCCATGATAATGCGGGCCACCAGCGTGGCCCAGGCCGCGCCCATTAGCCCCATAGCCGGTGCACCGAAGTGCCCGAATATCAAGGCGTAGCACAACAGCGCGTTAATGAAATTGCCCAGAATGGAGAGCTGCATGGCCTGGCGCGTGAGGCCCAATCCCTCGGCCCACTCGCGGAAGCCCTGAAACACCATCAGGGGCAGCAGCGACAGACCCACCACGCGCACCCAGGGCGTGGCTAGGGCCACTACTTCGGGTGCCTGGTGCAGGTGCGGCATGGCCAGCGGCAGCAGCTGGCTGAAGCCCGCCAGCAGCACACCCACCAGCGTATTCAGCCAGATGGTGCCTACCAGCAGGTGGCCCAGCGCCGGGTTATCGCCCCGGCCATTGGCGGCGGCCACGCGCGGCACCGCGCCCATGCTGATGCCCAGGCCCAGCACCATGAGCACGGTGGTCATGCTCACACCCACACTCACGGCGGCCAGGGGCAGCTTGCCGGTCTGGCCCACCATCACCGAGTCGCACACGCTCACCAGGATGTGGCCGAGCTGGCTCAGCACCACCGGGTAAGCGAGGAGAATAGTAGGGCGAAGGTGGGATTTCATGGCTAACAACTACTTAATAAAGAACGTCATGCTAAGCCTGCCGAAGCATCTTGCCCGCATCGTTGACCGGCGCGGTAGAGATGCTTCGCGGAGCTCAGCATGACGTTCTACTTATTTTATTGGGTGCAAAAATACGCCCCTAGCCGGCCACTGCCAGCACCACGTCGGCAAAGTCGCCGGCTGCATCCTGAAACACCTCGACTACGCGCAGGCCCACCGCGGCGGCTAGCCCGGCTATTTGGGGCAGGCTGAATTTGTAAGAGCTTTCGGTGTGAATGGCCTCCCAGGCGGCGATGTCGAAGGTCTGGCCGGCTAGGGCGGCTACGCGCACGGTTTGGGCGCGGCGGCTCACCAGCCACGAGCGCATGGCGCCGGTGCTGGGGTCGTAGTCGGGGAAATGCTGCCAGGCATCGAGCTCAAAATCGGCCCCGGCCTCGGCATTGAGGCGGCGCAGCAGGTTGAAGTTGAACTCGGCCGTGATGCCCTGCGCATCGTCATAGGCGGCCCGAATGCGGCGCGGGTCTTTGCGCAGGTCGAAGCCCACCAGCAGACGGTCGGCCGGGGTGAGCGGCTGAGCCAGCTCGCGCAGGAAAACCACCTGCTCATCGGGTGTGAAATTGCCGATGTTAGAGCCCAGAAACAGCACCGCCTTGGCGCCCGGCCGGGTAGCGAGCGTAGTAAGCGCGGCCGAATACTCGGCGGCCAGCGGCTCGGTGGGCAGGCCGGGCAGTTCGGCGTGCAGCGAGGCCGTGAGCTCGGCAATGGCCGAAGCCGAAATATCGACCGGCACGTAGGTAAGGGCCACCGGCTGGGCTAGTAGCTCGCGCAGCAAGAACTTGGTTTTAAGGCCATCGCCGGCCCCTAGCTCTACTACGGCCAGCGGCTGGCTGGCCCCCGCACCGGCAGCCAATGCCCGCGCTATCGCCGCGCCCTGCTCCTGAAAAATAGCAAGCTCGGTGCGGGTAGGGTAGTATTCGGGCAGGCCCATTATCTGCTGAAACAGGCGGCTGCCGGTGGTGTCGTAAAAATATTTAGACGATAAGGTCTTCGGCGTTTGGCTAAAACCCTGGGCTAGGTGTTCGGCGAGGTGATTCAAGAGAGGTAGGCGTTGGGAAAGGGCAAAGCACAGTTTGCGTAATGGGGCTGCTACTGGGGGCTAGCTGGTGGCTCGGCGGGTGGTTTGGGCCACAGCAGCGACGCCGCTACCGAGCCCAGCAGCAGCGCCCCCACGATGCCTAGCGAAACCGGCACGGGTAGCGCCAGGTTAAAGCGCTCGCGTAAAATATCCTCCATCAAGAGCTTGCCACCAATGAAAACCAGGATGAGCGCCAACCCATAGTGCAGGTAGTGAAAGAGCGTCATGAGGCTGGCCAGGGCAAAATACAGCGCCCGCAGGCCCAGCAAGGCAAACACGTTGGAGGTATACACCACAAACGTATTGCGCGACACGGCCAGGATGGCCGGGATGGAGTCGGCCGCAAAAACTACGTCGGTGGTTTCAATCATCACCAGCACCACCAGTAGGGGCGTGGCAAAGCGCAGGCCGTCGCGCCGGGTGAAGAACTTACCGCCGTCGAGCTGCCGCGTAATGGGTAGGCGCCGGCTCAGAAACCGCACCACCGGGTTGTTGTTGGGGTCAATTTCGGGGTCACCGTCGCCGCTCAGGGCCATGCGCACACCTGTGTAGACCAGGAAGGCCCCTAGCACATACAGCAGAAAGTGAAACTTGGCCAGCAGCGCCGCCCCCGCCAGAATGAAGATGCCGCGCAGCACCAGGGCCCCCAGTACGCCCCAGAACAAAATGCGGTGCTGATACTCGGCCGGTACCTTAAAGTAAGTGAAAATGAGCAGGAACACAAACAGGTTGTCCACGCTCAGGGCCTTCTCGATGAGGTAGCCCGTCAGCCATTGCAGGCCTGCTTCGTGGCCCATGGTATGGTACACGAGGTAGTTGAAACCTAGCGACAACGTTATCCAGAAGGCGCTCCAGCCCAGTGCTTCCCCGAGCTTCACTGCATGGGCGCGGCGATTAAGCACCAGCAAATCGAGCAGCAAAAGCCCGATTACAAATAAGTTAAATAGTATCCAAAAAAGGGGCGTATTTTCCATCCGGCGGCAAGCTGCTAACTCAGATACGGAAAAATGGCCCGCGTGGCGGTGGGCCCACTGGCTAGGCTACTGGGCCGAGGCGATGCGTGGTTGGCCCTGCGGCTCGTCGGCGGTGCGGCGCGGCGGATGAATCCAGCTGCTCACCTTCATCTGCACTACTCCAAAAAATGCTTCCTTGAAGATGCCTTTCGACATCTTCGATTGCCCGCGGGTGCGGTCGGTAAAGATGATGGGCACTTCCTTGATGCGGAAGCCCAGCCGGTAGGTCAGCCATTTCATCTCAATCTGAAAGGCATAGCCCACGAAGTGAATGCGCTTTAGGTCGATGGCGCGCAGCACCCTAGCCGAGTAGCACTTAAAGCCCGCCGTGGCATCGTGAATAGGCATACCCGTGACCATGCGCACGTATTTGGAGGCAAAATATGACATCAGCACCCGGCTCATGGGCCAGTTTACCACGTTTACGCCGTCGCTGTAGCGCGAGCCGATGGCCAGGTCGTAGCCCTGCACGGCGCAGGCTTCGTGCAGGCGCAGCAAATCTTGCGGGTTGTGCGAGAAGTCGGCATCCATCTCAAACACATACTCATAGCCTCGCGCCAGCGCCCAGCGAAAGCCGAATATGTAGGCGGTGCCCAACCCTTGCTTTCCCGAACGCTCTTCCAGAAACAGCCGCCCTGCAAACTCAGGAAGCAGGCCGCGCACTATTGGGCCCGTACCGTCGGGCGAACCGTCGTCAATTATCAGGACGTGGAAATTTTTCGGCAGTGCGAAGACAGCCCGAATAATAAGCTCCACATTGTCCCGCTCATTATACGTCGGAATCAGAACTAGTCCGGCGGCCATAGTACTCATCACTGGCAAAGATAGGGCGCGTAAGAATAGGGTTGCGTGCTAACCAGGATTTTGAAGTAGAATTTCAGAAAGGTATTACTATTTTTTCTAGTTCTATTCCTGTTTTGCAGTGCTAAGCTGCTGGGCTAGCTGGCGGGCGTATCTCACACAATCGGGCACGCTTACGCCAGCCTGCCAGTTGGCTACGGCCACGACGCCTGCGGCCGCCAGGGGTGCCACGGCGGCCCGCGCATCGGCCAGGTGCTGGTCAAACTGGGGAATGCTTTGGGGCCAGTAGTAGCGCCCTTGCCAGAGCGGCGCGCCCTCGATGCCATAGAGCCGGCTCAGCTCCTGGTGCACGGCCGCCAGCTGCCTGTCCTCGGGCTCTCGGGCCTGGCTGGCAAACTGCGCCCCGCCCACGAAGCTGGTAAACAGCACCTGCCCATCGGGCACGCGGTCGGGAAAGAGGGAGCTGGTCCAGATAGAGCCGGCCGAGTAGGTGCCTTCTACCCGGGGGTTGAGCGCCCCAAAGCCGGCCAGGGGGTGGGCCACGGCGGCTCGGTCGTAGGCCGAGTACACGAGCGTCATGGGGGGGTAGCGCACGGCCGCCAGCGCCTGGGCGGCCGCCGCAAAGTGGGGCGCGAGCAGCTCGGCCGCCGCATAGGCAGGCAGCGCCAGCGCCAGGTGCGAATAAGTAGCGGCAGTTGGCTGGTTGTTGAGTAGCAGTTGATAGGCGCCATCAGCTAGCCGCTCAATGGCCTGCACGGCCTGCCTGGGGTGATAGCTGCTGAGCCGGGCAGCCAGCGCATCAGTAAGCGCTTGCACGCCGCCGCGCAGCGTCACGGTGCGGCGGCGGCCGGCCTTCGGGCCCTTGGCCAACCCGCGCAGCAGCGAGCCGTGCTGGGCCTCGAGCGCCGCTAGCTGCGGAAAGGTAAGGGAAAGCAGCAGCTCGGCCGGGTCGCCGGCATAGATGCCCGCTACGAAGGGGTTGACGGCGTATTGAACAACCTCGCGCCCAAAATGTCGGGCGAAGAAAGCGGCTATTGTTTCGCCTGGCACAGGCGGCGCGGGGCGGCGCAGCAGCTCGCCAAGCAGCCGCAGCTTCGTTTTGAGGCTAAAAAAATTGCTGGCCAGCAGCGCGGGCGGCGAGCCCGGTAGCGCCCGGTACTGCCCGCCGCGTAGCACGTAGCGGTGCTGGCTCACCGGGGCCGCTTCCTGAATAGCATCGGCTAGGCCCAGTTCGGTCAGCAGTTCTTCCAGCTCGGCGCTCAGCAGCAGCGAGTTGGCGCCGGCTTCGAGCTGGTAGCCTTCGGGCATTCGGGGGGAAAGCAGGTTGCCGCCCGGCCGGGGGCTGGCCTCAAACAGGTCGTAGGCCACGCCCGCTTTTTGGAGATAATAAGCCAGCGTGAGGCCCGTGAGGCCCCCGCCGATAATCGCAATGCGCATAGTAGAAAGCGGGTAGCCATTGGCCGCTAGCCGATAGCTTTGTTCGATAATTCAGGCGGAAAGCTAACAGCTAACAGCCGACAGCTACTAGCCAAAAGCAATGAATAAAGCAGTTTTTCTGGACCGCGACGGTGTGCTCAATGAAGAAATGGGCGACTATGTGTGGACACCCGACCGCTTCCGCATCTGCGCTGGCGTGCCCGAGAGCCTGGCGCGCCTTAAAGCAGCCGGCTACCACCTTATTGTAGTCACCAACCAGGCCGGCATTGCCAAGGGCCTCTATACTAAGGACGAAGTGTTAGCCTGCCACGAGCTGCTGCAGCAAGCCTGCCACCAGCAGCTCGACGCATTATACTTCTCCGATAGCCACCCATCGGTCAGCGAGTCTATTTTGCGCAAGCCCGACTCGGGGATGCTCGAAAAAGCTGTAGCGCGCTTTCACCTCGCCCCGGCCCGATGCTGGCTGGTAGGCGACCGCGCCCGCGACATAGAAGCTGGCGCGCGGCTAGGGGTGCGCGGCATTTTGGTGGGCCACTCCGAGCCGGTCGAGTACCAGCCGCGAGTAGCGGATTTGCGGGCAGCTACCGACCTGATTTTAGCGGCTGGCTAGCCTGCTTAAGAAGCTTCTTCGCCGTAAAACGACAACAGCGCTGCCAGCAGGCGGGGGTATTCATACGTGAAGCCCTGGCTCAGCACCTTGTCGGCGCTGACGCGCTGCGAGCCGAGCACAATTTCGCTCATCTCACCCATCGCCAGCTTTAAGCCAAAGGCCGGCACTTTGGGCAGCAGCAGCGGGCGGTGCATTACCTGGGCCAGCGTTTCGGTAAACTCCTGGTTAGTAACAGGGTTGGGTGCCACTGCGTTGTAGGTGCCCTGCCACAACGAACTTTCCAGCATCTGCACCAGCAGGCGGCACAGGTCGTCGCGGTGAATCCAGCTCATGTACTGCCGGCCCGAGCCTAGCGGGGCGCCGGCGCCGTAGCGCACAGTTTTGGCGATGGGCACCAGTGCCCCACCTTCGGGGCTGAGCACGATGCCAATGCGTGGCAGCACCACGCGGGGGCCTAGCTCACCAATGCGCCGGGCGGCAGCTTCCCACTGCACTACCACATCGGCCAGAAAGTCGTCGCCGGGCGCCGCGATGGGCGAGTCTTCGTATAAAACTTCGTCACCACGGTCGCCATAAACACCAATGGCCGAGGCCGATAGCAGCGTTTGTACGTGGTGGCCGGGCTTAGCTAGCTCGCGGTAGAGCAGCTCCAGCCCATCGAGGCGCGAGCGGATAATTTCGTGCTTGCGCTCGGGCGTCCACTTGCCTTCGGCCACGCTGCTGCCGGCAAGGTTCACCACACAGTCAGCGTAGGGGAGGGCCGCCGGGTCAATAGTGCCCGCCTGCGGGTCCCAGCCAAAGAGCCGGAAGTGGCTAGCCTTCTGCGGGTCGCGCGTGAGGAGTGCCACCTCGTGGCCCCCGTCGATGAGCAGTTCGGCCAGCCGCTGCCCTATCAGGCCGGTGCCGCCCGTGATGAGTATTTTCATAGAAGAAAGCTATTAGCTGCTAGCCGTTGGCTTTTGAGTGAAGGGAGGGCGGGAACAGCGCTATCAGCCAGCAGCTAACAGCCAAAATTTACTTACCAATCTGGCGCAAAAACTCATTGCGCAAGTCCTTGTCCTCTAAAAACTTGCCGCTATACTCGCTCGTGATGGTTGAGCTGCTGGTGTCGTTTACGCCCCGGCTCATCACGCAGAGGTGGTCGGCCTCGATGAGCACGGCCACGTCGTCGGTGCCCAGGCTTTGGCGCAGGTGCTCGGCCACCTGCCGGGTAAGGCGCTCCTGCACCTGCGGGCGGCGAGCATAATACTGCACCACCCGATTGAGCTTGCTAAGCCCCACTACGTGCTGACCCGGCAAATACGCCACGTGCGCCTTGCCAATAATGGGCACGAAGTGGTGCTCGCAGCACGAAAACAGCGTGATGTCGCGCTCTACCAGCAGCTGCCCATACTGGTAGCGGTTCTCGAAGAGGCGCACCTCGGGCCGGTGCTCGGGGTTGAGCCCCTTAAACCACTCTTGCACAAACATTTTGGCCACGCGCTGCGGCGTACCAGCCAGGCTGTCGTCGGTCAGGTCGAGGCCCAGCTCCTGCATGATAGCGCGAAAATGACCAGTGATGGCGGCAATTTTTTCGGCATCGGGGCTAGCAAACGCGTCGGGGCGCAGGGGCGTGCGCAGGCCGGCAGGCAGGTGGTGGTCCGGGTGGTTCCCGCTAGGGTGGTTGGCGGGAGGCCCGGCAGAATTATTCTCCATAGTAATCCACAAAATTACGGTCAGTTTCGTGGAGCGTCACGGCTAGGGTAAGCGCCGCTGGCAAAGCCGCCCGCAGCCGCCGCCAGATAACGACGGCAATATTCTCAGCCGTAGGGTTAAGCTCCCGAAAATCGTCGGTGTCGAGGTTGAGGTTGCGGTGGTCAAAGCGATTGAGCACCTGCGTTTTGATGATGTCGCTTAACTGCTTCATGTCAAACACATAGCCGGTGTCGGGGTCGATTTCCCCGGTCAGGCGCACCGTCAGGTCATAGTTATGGCCATGGTAGTTGGGGTTGTTGCACTTGCCAAACACCTGCTGGTTGCGCGCCGCATCCCAGTCCGGATTGTGCAGGCGATGAGCCGCATTAAAGTGTTCGGAACGACAGATAGTGAGCTGGGGCATGGGGAGTGAAACTACGAGTGCCACCTTTTGTTGAGTTAAGCTTCCACAAAAAGGCGTCTTGGATTTAACAAATAAAAAAAGTAATACTTTCCCGGTTTGGGGATGCGCGTGCTTCTGCGGGCCGTTGTACTTAACGCATAAAAAATTAACTCAGTGAAAAAAAAGCTTTTTTCGCTCATAGAGTTGCGATAAAGTGCTTAAATTTGGGCTGTCGGAAAACCATATCTGGCCCCTTTTTTTCGTTTTCACTTCCTTTTACTTATCCTTTTTACCCGATGAAACGAAACGTTCTACTTCTTTTTTTGCTATTGTTAGGTGCTTTGCACGTGTCGGCCCAGCGCTCGCCCGTGGATGAAGCCGACCAGAACATCAACAACATTCCGCGCAAAGGCCAGCGCGTGAGCCTGCAGCTCGACAACAAGCGCGTGGAAACTTCCTGGTTGAAGCAGCTCAACGAGCAGTTTCCGGGTAAAGTGAAGAATAACAAAGGCATTATTACGATGGATGGGGTAACGATTCCGGAGGTTTCGCCCACGCCAGTGCGCGTTATCAGCCGCGTCGATGCCCTGCCCACTGGCACGGGCGTATGGTGGAGCATCGACCTAGGCAATGCTTACCTGGGCCAGGCCTCGACGCCTAGCCAGTGGAAGGCCGCTGAGAAATACCTCAAGGATTTTGCTCGCTCGATGTACCGGGAAGACTTGGTAGCCCAGATTACGGATGCCGAGAAGGCCTTGGTGACCTCGCAAAACAACCACATGGCTGTTATCGGCAAGGCCGATGCCATCAAGAAAGACATCGAGCGCAACAAGACCCGCAAGCTCGAAATTCAGCAGCAGCTGGCTGCCAACGCTGCGGAGCTGCAGCAGCTTAACAACCAAGTGGATTCGAACCTGAAGGAGCAGGAAGCTGCCCGCGCCGACATTGTGAACATGCGTGTAGCCCTGGAGGCCGTGAAAGAGCGCATGAGCAAGATTGAATAACCCACCTTCTGCATAAGTACCTAAACCCCGCCGGCTCCCGGCGGGGTTTTTTATTGGGGCCAGGCTAACCCGCGCCGGCTGCCTTGCGTTGAGGACCTGGACAAGCCCCTTGGCTTACCCACCCATTTCTCTTAAGCCAGCACCATGGAAAAGAAAGAAGTTCAGCACCAAGTACACCTGGAAGGCGCCATTAATATCCTAACCGGCGACCTGCGCGAAGAAGCCAGCCGCGCCGGCATCGACAACCAGCTACAGCGGTGGATTGAAGACCTGAAAGACGCCCACAACCCCGAGTTTCATCAGCTCGTCACCGACTTGCAGGCTCTGAAAGCGCTGCTGCACGGCGGCACCTACAATGGCGACCAGGTAGGCCGCCTGCTGCACCACCTTGGTACCGAAACCACCCGCACGGCGCACCTGGCCGAGGGCAATACCCGCTCGCACGTAGAAAAGCTGGGGGCTGCCCTGCTCGCCGCTGCGGGCCAGCTCCAGGGCCCTAGTACCACTCCCGAGCAAGACCTGAAAAATAATAATCGAGGCCTCGACTCGCAGGCGTAGGCTGCGGCTCAGGCACCAGCCGACATTTGTAAAAGCGGTGTTGCGCAACCTAGCCAGGCTGCGCAACACCGCTTTTGAGTAAGTAGTTGTTTCTGAAATCTACCCCGGGGCACTTTTGTCTTATGCGCTTATTTGTGTATTCTCCCTTGCCCGATGCCGTGCGCGCCCAGCTTACGCACGGGTTGCCCGCCGGGTATGAGGCCACGTATGCCCGCGATTTGCCGGCCGCCGAGCAGGCCACCGCGTGCCAACAGGCGGAGCTGCTTTTTGGTAACCCGCCCCCCGAGTGGCTGGCCGCTGAGCTGCCAAATCTGCGCTTCTGGCAGCTCGATTCGGCCGGTTTCGACCGCTACCGGGGCCTAGCCATAGCCGCGCCAGTGGCCAATATGGGCGACTATTTTGCCTGGCCCTGCGCCGAAACGATGGTGGCGGGCCTGCTCGCCTTCTATCGCGCCCTGCCCGAGCTGGTACGCCTGCAAGCGGAGGCGCGCTGGGTAGGGGCACCCATCAGGGGGCGCATGGGGCTGCTGCGCGGCAAGCGGGTAGTGGTGCTAGGCGCCGGGGCTATTGCACAGGCCGTGCGCCAGCAGCTCAGCGGCTTTGGTTGCGAGGTGCGACTGCTGGCCCGCACTCACCCGCAGGCGCAGCTGCACTCGCGCGCCGAGCTGCGGGCAGCCCTGCCGCACACCGATATTGTGGTGAACTGCCTGCCCGGCAGCGCTGATAAGTTTTTTGCGGCCGAGGAG
Source organism: Hymenobacter sp. BT559 (assembly GCF_017571525.1). GTDB lineage: Bacteria > Bacteroidota > Bacteroidia > Cytophagales > Hymenobacteraceae > Hymenobacter > Hymenobacter ginsengisoli. The sequence continues at coordinate 220,107 of NZ_JAGETY010000006.1, forward strand.
TTGGCAGCGCTTCCGTCAGGCAGCGTCTATGCCAGCGTAGGCCGCGGCAACACTACCGACGAGCCCGCGCTGCTCGCCGCCCTGCAAGCCGGCCGCTTAAGCGGCGCAGTACTCGATGTGACCGAAATCGAGCCGCTGCCTGCCAGCCACCCCTTCTGGGCCATGCCGCAGGTGCTGCTGACCCAGCACAGCGGCGGAGGCCAGCCCCAGGAGGCCGAAGGCAAAGTAGCCCAGCTGCTGCGCAACCTGGCGCACCTGCAAGCGGGCCAGCCCCTCGAAAACCTGATAACCTTGCGCCGCGGCTATTGAAGTTGCCCAAGAAGCCGGCCGTACTAACCGACTTTCTCAACAGCTTTAGCAGAAGAAGTCTGCGTGGGTTAGTGTTCGGTGTTCATTGGCAGGCGCTTAGCTGGCGTTTGCAGTAGCGTGGCGGCTTCTTCGTCGGTGAGCACGCGGGCTTCGGTGTCGCCATCGGGGAAGAGTAGCCGGCTAGCCGCCTGGCGCAGTTCGTCGAGGCGCGCAAGGGCATCCACCACAGTGGGGTTGGCTTCGAGGCGGGCTAGCAGGCCACTGGCGCGGGCAGCCTGAAACAGCTTTTCGAGTACAAACGGCAGCACCCAGCCGGCCACATTGGTCATAAACACGCCGCGCAGGCCCAGGCGCAGCAGCAAGCGGGCGGCCATGCGCTCCAGCAGCAGGGCTTTTGCGGCGGGCAAGGCTTTGTCAGCTAGAAAATCGGCCACCAGGCGGGCGTGCCCGTTTTGTACTTCGGCCCGCAACACCTCCTGCACCGAATCGAGCGCCCGCTGAGCCAGCTGCCGAAATAGGCGGCCGGTTTGCCAGGCCCGCAGGCCAGTTTGGCGAGCAGCATTCAAAACCTGGCTGGGTAGGGTAGGAGGAATCGAAAAATATTTCATAAAACAAGCACCAACGGGGTGCGCCCTATTCATACGGCGCCCCTAGCTCAGTGGCCATGTAAGGGCAGCACGAATGGATGATTTTAGAAAAATAAATTGATGTAAACGATTGTTAAGCAGTCATATAAATGCAGTAGTTTAGCGCATAAGGTCGGCTCGGAAACCTGGACCATAATTTTATGGTTAAGAAATAATATTGGCAAGATTCTGACGCAAAAATGAGGATGTCTATCTTTGCCAGGGCATTCTAAGATAGTTGCCTTCTACACCGGTTTGTGCTTTTCCAATGTCCGACTTATTGCTCGATATCAACCTCCAACAAGTGCCAGATAGCTATTTGGCCGGTGCTTGGCGGGTCGCGCACCGGGTAGTTAATCGGGCGGACCCCGATAGCCCACTAGCCCAGGCTACCAACCTGCTGCTCAACGACGACCAGCTGCAGCTGGAGGCACCCTTGCTAAACGAAACCGGTAGCTGGGCCGTGCAGCGCGACGAGCTGCTAAATCGGCCTTACCTGCGCCTCAATTTTCCGACCGAGGAAATGAAGGCCCTCGTGACGCGCCTGCGCCGCACCGCCGATGGTGCCCGCAGCCAGCTCAATCTGTATTTCAGCTCGGGGCTCGAAATGCAGCTCGACCGGCCCTAGCGGCCGGTTTTTCCTTTCTCTACCTGCTCTAGCTGTTTTATTTCGTCGTGATTACTCCTGCTGCCGCGTCTGGCTCACCCCAAAAATCTGAGGATGAATTTCAGTTTCTGGCTGATTTTATCCCGCAACTGGTCTGGATAACCGACCCGAGTGGCTTTCATACCTATTTCAACCAGCGCTGGATAGACTACACGGGCTACACGCTGGCCGACAGTGTGGGGCCCGATATGTGGAATAACCTGCTGCACCCCGACGACCGCGCCCACGCCCGCCAGGTGTGGGGGCACTCGCTGGCTACCGGCGATGACTACGAAATAGAGTACCGCTTTAAGGGTCGCGATGGGGACTACCGCTGGTTTTTGGGGCAGGCGCTGCCCCGGCGCAACGCCGAGGGCGCCATCGTGACGTGGTTTGGTACCTGCACCGACATTCACGACCAAAAGCTGGCCAATGAGAAGATGGCCGAGCGCGAGTCAGAATTTACTACCCTAGCCGACAATGTGGCTCAGCTTTCGTGGATGGCCCGGCCCGATGGCCACCTTTACTGGTATAATAAGGGGTGGTATGACTACACGGGCACCGACTTTGCTGAAATGGAAGGCTGGGGCTGGGAAAAGGTTCATCATCCCGATTATATCAAGCAGGTGGTAGCCTTTGTGAGCCAGGCCTGGCAAAAGGGTGAAGCCTGGGAGCTAACGTTCCCGCTGCGCCGCTACGACGGCGAGTACAACTGGTTTTTGACCCGCGCCGTGCCTGTGCACGACGAGCAGGGCCAGCTAGTGCGCTGGCTAGGCACCAACACCGACGTAACCGAAATGCGCCAGCTGCAGGAGCAGCTCCAAAACTCATACAATGACCTCGAAGCGAAAGTCACCTTCCGCAACCTGGAGTTGGAGCACGAAGTGCAGCGCCTGCGCAAGCAGCTAGGGGCCCAATAAGACAGCAGCAGCGAGTTGAGCTTGAAAAGCCGGCCTTTGGTCGGCTTTTTTAGTAACAGGCGCCCCTAGCCAGTCAGCAAAACCAAGGCCGTACCTTTGTAGTGGGCTAGCCTACTTTGCCCGCTGGCCCTAGCTTTCTGCGTGATGAACAAAATTTATTGCCCTAGCCTGATTGAGTATAAGCGCCGCGTGGCGCGCGTGGTAAACATCGGCGGCGTGCCGATGGGCGGCGACTACCCCATTCGGGTGCAGAGCATGACCACCGTGGACACGATGGATACGCTAGGCTCGGTAGAGCAGACCCTGCGCATGGTAGAGGCTGGCTGCGAATACGTGCGCATCACGGCCCCTAGCGTGAAGGAGGCGCAAAACCTGCTGGCTATCAAGAAGGAGCTGCGCGCGCGCGGCTGCAATGTGCCGCTCATCGCCGACATTCACTTCACGCCCAATGCCGCCGAGCTGGCGGCCCGCATTGTAGAGAAAGTGCGCGTGAACCCCGGCAATTACGCCGACAAAAAGAAATTTGAAGAAATCGACTACACCGATGCCAGCTATGCGGCCGAGGTAGAGCGCATTCGCGAGCGGTTTCGGCCCCTGGTGAAGATTTGCAAGGAGCACGGCACGGCCATGCGCATCGGCACCAACCACGGCTCGCTGAGCGACCGCATTCTGAGCCGCTACGGCGACACGCCGCTCGGCATGGTCGAGTCGGCGCTCGAGTTTTTGCGCCTCTGCGAAGAGGAAAATTATTACGACGTAGTCCTGAGCATGAAGGCCAGCAACACCCAGGTGATGGTGCAGGCCTACCGCCTGCTGGTGCAAAAGCTCGATGAAGAAGGCTTGCAGCCCTACCCGCTGCACCTGGGCGTGACCGAGGCCGGCGAAGCCGAAGACGGCCGCATCAAGAGCGCTGTGGGCATCGGCACGCTGCTCGAAGACGGCCTGGGCGACACCGTGCGCGTGAGCCTGACCGAGGCGCCCGAGCACGAGGCGCCGGTGGCCCGCATGCTCATCGACCGCTACGTGGGCCGTGCGGCGCTAGCCCAGCCTATTAAGCCGCTGGCTGGGCCCGAGCCGATAGACCCTTTTCAGTATCACCGCCGCACCACGCACGAGGTGCTGAATTTTGGGGGGCTGAATGTGCCCCGCGTAGTGGCCGACCTGTCGCGCCTGCCCCAAGTGGAATATGCCGACCTGCGCGCGGCCGGCCACCTGTATTCGCCGTTTCTGGATAAGTTTCAGATGTCGGACCTTGGCGCCGACTACATCTACACCGGCGAGCAGCCCGTGCCCTTCATGCTCCCCAATGGCCTGAAGGAGGTAGTAAACTACACCGCCTGGGTCGATGCCGGCCAGCGCTCGCACCACTACCCGGTGATGACCGCCGACCGCTACATCGACGAGCCAACCCGCCACCCGGAGCTCAACTTCTTGATGGTGAGCCTCGATACCCTGGACGCCAACCTGCTACTGCACCTGCGCCACGACCCTTCCGTGGTGCTCGTGCTGTCTACCACCAACGCCCACGCTATGCCCGAGCTGCGCCGGGCCTTTTTTGAGCTGGTAACCAATCAGATAACCTGCCCGGTTATTATTCTCCGTGCTTACCCCGAGCAGCCGCTGGCGCAAACCCAGCTCGACGCGGCCACCGACATCGGCGGCCTGCTCATCGACGGCCTTGGCGATGGCATAGTGCTGGGCGCCGAGCTGCTAGCCCCCCGCCCGGCGGGCGAATGGCCCGAAGCCATCAATCAGCTCAACCAGCTGAGCTTCGGCATTTTGCAGGCCGCGCGCACGCGCATGAGCAAAACCGAGTACATCAGCTGCCCTAGCTGCGGCCGCACCCTCTTCGACTTGCAGGAAACCACCGCCATGATTCGGCAGCGCACCGACCACCTCAAGGGCATCAAAATCGGCATCATGGGCTGCATCGTGAACGGGCCCGGCGAAATGGCCGACGCCGACTACGGCTACGTGGGCGTAGGTAAAGGCAAAATTGCCCTCTACCGCGGCCAGGAAGTCATCAAGAAAGCCGTGCCCGAAGAGCGCGCCGTTGATGAGCTAATTGAGCTAATGCGCGAGGATGGCAAGTGGATTGAAAAGGAAGTAGTTGACGAGCCGGTTGGGGTTTAAGTCCGCAGCAAATGCTTGATTTCTTTTTTATTAGAGATGAGCAGCCGAGAAGCAGCGACCAACTAAGCCCAGCCGGTGGCATTGCCTACGAAGAGTTTATAAACTCTCAAGAGGCAAGCGTAATCGATAATTATCTTGATTACTATGGCGACTTTAGGTGGTCGAGCCAGCTTGTGCGGCAAAAGCGAGCGTTGTTAACGCCTGCTGTGGAAGCGGCTATTCCAAACCTGGCTAGCATCCTAAAGCAGGCGTTTGCGGCAGAATGTGGCTTGATAGCTTTTGGCGATTGATTATGAGTGATTTTGCAGCTAGGCAGCAGGTTGAGCAAAAGGGCTTCGCAATAGTCCCGCAACTCTACACGCCCGCCGAAATAGCAGCCTTGCTAGCATGCATCGAAAGCGCTCCAGCCGCTAGCGCCAATTTTCGGCGCAGCAAAGACGTATTTGCCATTCGCAATCTGCTTGGAGAAATTCCTTCCTTGTGGCCGTTGCTAGACACGCCTAACCTACGTGAGTTGCGGTCACAATTATTTCCTGGAGGTTGCCACCTTACTAAGGCAATTTATTTTGACAAGCCTGCAGAGTCAAATTGGCTAGTCGCTTGGCACCAGGACTTAATGATAAATGTGGACCACCGCGCCGACTTTGCTGGATATGGTCCCTGGACGGCTAAGGCAGGCTGGGTGGCCGTACAGCCACCTGTTTCGGTGCTCGAGAACACCGTTACCATTCGCCTACACCTAGACGATTGTGATGCCACCAACGGTGCGCTTAAGGTGGTGCCTGGCTCCCATCGCCACGGCGTAGTGCCGGCCAAACCATTGCTAGCCAAACAGCAACGGCCATCAGCTGCCCCGTGCCAGCCGGTGGCGCTATGCTGATGAAGCCGCTACTACTGCACGCTTCCAACCGTAGTACCAGCGCCCAGCCACGTCGGGTTATTCATCTGGAATTCTCTAACCAGGAATTGCCGTCGGGACTAGCGTGGCGCGAACGCATCGGCACTGCCGTTGCTTAGCTACCCAGTATTTTACTTGCATTTCTCCTTGCGCCGCGTGTCAATAACGTGCGCGATTTTCCAGCCGCCAGCCAGCTTCACCAGCTGAAACGAGTCGTAGCCGCAGTGGCTGAATTTGCTACCCAGGTAAAATTCGTAGGGCGCCCACACGCTGGCCAGGTTGGCGTCGATGAGCACGCGCTCAAACTGCACGCGCTCGTCGTAGATGGCGGGGTGGGGCGTCCCCACAGATTTTAGAAAGCCGCTGATATTCTCAATTTCCAGGGTAGTAGCCTGCCCAGGCTTGGCGCCGAGCGCATGGAAAACCGCCCCCGGGGCCAGCGTACTGCGCACCATCGTGCTGTCGCCCCGCCGCATGCCATCAAAAAAGTTCGTGATAGTTTGCTTCACCGCCTGCGTTTCGGCCGGCGCCGGGGTGGTTTGCGCCTGCGCGGCAAAGGCGGGGCCTAGCAGACTGCCGAGCAGCAAAGAGGGAAGGAGGTGCTTCATAGAAGTACTAAGCAAGGGGCTAGCGAAAGTAAAACAACCTGTTGTGAATCAGTCCTGATTCGGCTCTTCTTCATGTGGCATTTCCACGCGGGGCAGCAGGGCTACGGGCTCAGGGCGCCGCTCCTCGGGTACATCGCGGCCCTGCAGCGCGAGCTGGTGGCGGGCTTCGTCAAATTCGCCCTCGCTCTTGGCGATGACTAGGGTGGCCACCCCATTGCCGATGACGTTGGTGATAGCGCGTGCCTCGCTCATAAACCTATCGACCCCTAGCAGCAAGGCCACGCTCTCGACCGGAATAGTTTTGGTGGCCGCCAGGGTAGAGGCCAGCACAATAAACCCAGAGCCCGTGACGCCCGCTGCGCCCTTACTCGTGACGACCAGAATGGCAATGAGCGAGAGCTGCTGCGTCAGCGAAAGCGGAATGTTAAAAGCCTGAGCCAAAAAGATAACCGCGATGGAAAGGTAGATGGAGGTGCCATCCAGGTTAAACGAATAGCCGGTGGGGATAACCAGCCCCGCCACCGAGCGCGAGCAGCCGTAGCGCTCCAGCTTATCAATCATGCGGGGCAGCGCCGACTCGGAGGAGGAGGTGCCCAGCACCAGCAAAATCTCTTCCTTAATAAAGCTCAGGTACGGCCCCAGTCGCAGCTTATAGGCCCGCAAAATGAGGTTCAGGACCACAAAAATGAACAGGAACATGGTCAGGTACACCACTAGCATGAGCTTGCCCAGCGGCAGCAGCGTGGCTAGGCCATACTTGCCGATGGTGAAAGCCATGCCGCCAAATGCCCCAATTGGTGCCAGCTTCATTACCAGGCTCAGCACCCCAAACATGGCGTGCGAGAGCCGGTCGAATGTCTTAACTAAGGGCTGAGCTGGCTCGCCCAAGCGATTGAGCGCTAGCCCGAAGAGTACGGCAAAAAGCAGTACTTGCAGTATGTCGCCCTTGGCAAAGGCGCCCACCACATTGTCGGGCACAATATGGGTAAAAAATTCAACCCAGTTCATTTCGCTGGCCTGGGTCGTGAATTTGGCTGCTTCGGCAGTCTTTTTGCTGTCTTGCAGCACGGCCTGGGCTGTAGCCTGCACGCCCGCGCCTGGCTGCGTCAGGTTGGCGACTGCTATGCCGATGGCTAGGGCCAGCGTGGTCACGATTTCAAAGTAAAGGAGGGCTTTGCCGCCCACGCGGCCCACCTTGCCCAGGCTGCCCATGCCCGCAATGCCCAGCACCACCGTGAGGAAAATGATGGGCGCAATCAGCATTTTAATAAGGCTGATAAAGGTGTCGGCCAGCGGCTTAAGCGCCGCGCCAAAGGCCGGAAAAAGGCCACCCACCAGTACCCCCAGCCCGATGGCGGTGAGCACCTGCACGGTGAGATTAGAAGAAAGTCGTTTCATCAGGTGGAAAAGAGCGCAGCGCCAGCGCTTGGCGCAAAGCTATTGCCCGCGCCGTGGCCCGGCGATAAAAGTGGCAGTTTGACAATCTTTCTGGCACGGCCGGTGTTACCTTGCTACACTCATTTTCGCCCCGACATGAACGGCAAAAACCTTTTCGATTTCGGTCCTGCCCTCGGCTATTTCTTCCGCAAGAATGACCCTGAGCGTAAAACCAACTTCAACCTGCGCACAATGCACTTCATTAATAAGCTGAGCATGGCGATGTTTTTGGTGGGCCTGTGCGTGCTGCTCTACCGCTGGTTTATTCGCTAGGCACTGGCTGAGAGATGAATATCGAGGAGTACCGCGATTTCTGCCTGAGCTTGCCCGGCACCACCGAAGAAACCCCCTTCGGCCCCGATACACTTGTCTTTAAGGTGGGGGGCAAGATATTTGCCCTCACCAACTTGCAAACGTTCGCCAGCTTCAACGTGAAGTGTGACCCCGAGCACGCCGTAGAGCTGCGCGAGCGCTACGACTTCGTGCTGCCGGGCTTCCACATGAACAAGCGGCACTGGAACACCATCTTGGTTGGCGTGGGGGCCACCGATGCGCAAATGCGCCTGTGGCTCACCGAGTCCTACCAGCTCATTGTGGCCTCGCTGCCCAAAGCCGTGCGCGCTGAACTAGCAGAGGCCATTAAGTAAGTTTTTGACCGTATGCAGATTAGCAGTCGATTTTCGGTAGCCGTGCATGTGCTCACGCTGCTGGCCGTGACGCCCGTCGGCGAGCTGCTAACTTCTGACCGCATGGCGGGCAGCGTCAACACCAATCCCGTCGTAATCCGGCGTATCCTGGGCCAGCTCAAAAAAGCGGGCCTAGTGGAGGTGCGCGCGGCGGCCGGTGGCACGTATCTGCGCCGCGCCCCGGCCGACATTACGCTGCTCGACGTGTACCGGGCGGTGGAAGTAGTAGAGGGCGACCTCTTTAGTATACATGACAAGCCTAACCCTAAGTGTCCGGTTGGCCGCAACATTCAGGTCGCGCTCGACGATACCTTGCGCCGTGCTCAAGCGGCTTTAGAGCAGCAACTGGCTGGTGTGAGCGTGGCGCAGGTAGCAGCCGGTATGGGCGAGCTAGTAGGCTAGTGTTTTTTTTGCGAGTTATTGTAACAATAATGGTTACAATGAAGTTGATGCCGTATACCTTTGCAGCTGCCAAGCTAGCCTGCTAGGGTTGCACGGCATAACCACTTACTCATCAAACCTAAACGTATGAAAATTGCTCTTATCGGCGGCACCGGCTTCGTTGGTTCTCACCTATTGCACGAAGCGCTCACGCGGGGGCACCAAGTCACCGCTATCGTGCGCGACCCAGCCAAACTGACCGAAAAAAACGACCACTTGACGGTGGTGACTGGCGATGTGAACAACCCAGAGCAACTGGCTCAGCAGCTAGCGGGCCACGACGTAGTGCTCAATGCATTCAACGCCGGCTGGGGCAACCCCAATCTGTACAACGATTCCTTAGCCGGCTCGCGCGCCATCGAACAAGCGACCGAGCAAAGCGGCGTGCCGCGCCTATTTGTAATCGGTGGGGCAGGCAGCTTGTATATCGACGGTCACCAATTGGTGGATGGCCCGCAGTTTCCGGCTGAATACAAGGCTGGTGCTACGGCAGCCCGCGACTATCTTAACGAGTTGAAGCAGAACACTAAACTCGATTGGACGTTCCTCAGCCCCGCCATTGAAATGCACCAGGGCATCGATACGGGCCGCACCGGGCACTACCGCCTCGGCACCGAAAACCCGGTGTTCAACGCCGAAGGCCGCAGCATCCTGTCGGGCGAGGACCTAGCCGTGGCCGCGCTCGACGAACTCGAAAAACATCAGTTCAGCCGCCAGCGCTTTACCGCTGCTTACTAGGCTGGTACTATCCCTGGCACGCAAAAGGCCGCCCTGCTCAGCAAGGCGGCCTTTTGCGTGCCAGGTAGGCTAGTTTACTGTCCTACTAAGAATACAGCGTTGCCAAACAGCAACTTGCCGCTTTGCCAGAACGCCCGGAACAGCGGGTTGTCGCCGAGGTACACTACCTGGCCACGGCCGAGGTCCTGCTCGCCGAGCACGAAGGTGTCTACCAGCTCCTTACGGGCCTTCGAGCCCGCGAAGCCTGCGTAGTAGCCGTTCTTCTTGATGACGCCCACGTTCCAACCGCCCTTGCCTAAGAAGCGGTAGTTGAGCGGCGTGCGGATAAGCGCCGAATAAGTATCGCCGTAGCCGAACGCCAGCGGATGGGTGTTGTCGAGCTGCACGCGGTAAATGGTGCCTAGCGCCTGGTCTTCCGTGTTTTCGCGCTCGGTGGTGCCGTAGCGGCGCAGCGGCAGGTAGGGGTTGGCCATGGTGGCTTTCTTGAGCGCTACTGAGTCGGCCGACTTGGTTTTGAGCAAGAAGTCGCGCTTGTTGGCCAGGAATTTAGCGCCGCCTTCCATCGCGATGAGCTTGCCGCCAGCACGTACCCAAGCCTTGAGGTTTTCGAGGGCCGGGGTGGGGTAGATGTCGGTATAGTCGCCGTCGGGCAAGATGAGCACGTCGATTTTCGACATGGCCACGCGGTTCAGATAGTCGGTGCCCAGCACCGTAATCGGGTAGCCGAGCTGCTGCTCAAAGAAGTGCCACACTTCGCCAAAGGCCGTGGCGTCGATGCCAGGCCCGGCCACTACGGCCACGTTGGGCTGCTTCACAAAGTGCACACTGCCCGAGCCCAGGTCGTGGCCGGTAGTCGAAAAGCCCGTTTTTACCGCCTGTACCACCGAGCCAGCCGAGTCGGCCTGTGCCCGCACAATTTGGTCAAACTTGGGCCCTAGCGCCTCGTTGCCGGTGCGCGTAATAATGAGCGTGCCGGGGGCATACTTCTGGCCTTCGGCCTCAAAGCCCTGCTGAGCGAAACGCACTTTCACTTTCTGCTGGAGCAGTTTGCTCAGGAAGCGCACATCCTGCAGGTTGTTCCAGCGGGCGAGGTAGGCGTAAGGCTGGGCATCCGTGGCGGCGCTGCCCTTCACTACCGGCTGCGAAGGTGTGGGCCCGCTGGCGTCGAGGCGCTGGGTAAGCGCATAGGCTTTCACGCCAAACGAGTAGGGCAGAGCCCACGACGTGATGTCGTAGGTGAGCGAGTCTTCGAGTTGCGGGCGCGGCTCGAACAGCACTTTCACTAGGGTCGATTTGGGCTGATACATGCTCACGAGCACGTCGTGGGGCTGCACGGTAACGGCCTCTGTTTTGCCACTAGCATAGCTGTAGCCGTTGGTTTTGAGCTGCTTGGGGGCAAAGCCGTAGCTGATGTTCTGGCGCTCCAGATACTGCGTCAGCATACGTAGCTGGCCGGGGTCGTTGCCCGAAGCCAGCACGTAGGTTTTGTAGGTGCCGCCGGGCTTAGTCTTAGCCGTGGTGAAGTACGACTGAAACTCGCGCAGCAGGTCGTCGTGGCGCTCGGCCGTGGCCTGAATGGTGGCCCGGCTGGCCGCGTGGTGGTGCGAAATGCGCTGAGCCAGCGTGAGGGTATCGCCGTCGGTGCGGGCGTAGGCTACGCCGGCCGGGCCGCCACCACCCTGCTCATACGTCATGCCGATGGCGCCGTTGAAGCTAGGCCAGGTGTCGCCGTAGGTCGGAGCATACAGGTCGTAAACTTCCCGGGTAAAGTATAGCCAGTTGTTTTTGTCGAACGTGGCCCGGTTGTAGTCGCCGATGACGTTCTGAAACTTGCGCTGCCAGGGCGTAATGTCCTGGTGGTAGGGCTTGGCGGCCGGCGAGAAGTAGTACGAGTTGTTTGGCCCCATCTCGTGGAAGTCGGCGTGCACCTGGGGTAGCCACTTATTATACAGCACAATACGCTGGCGGCTTTCCTGCTGGGTTTGCCAGGCCCAGTCGCGGTTCAGGTCGAAGTAGTAGTGGTTGTAGCGCCCGCCGGGCCAGGGCTCGTGGTGCTCCCACGAGTCGGGGCTGGCGTTCACGCGCTGGTTGCGCACGCGGTTGTACCAGTTCACGTAGCGGTCGTGGCCGTCGGGGTTCACGCAGGGGTCCACCACAATAACGGTGTTCTTGAGCCAGTCCTGCATCTGCGTGTCCTGGGGGTTAGCCAGGTCGTAGAGCACCTGCATTACCGCCTCCGAGCTCACGGCCTCGTTGCCATGCACGTTGTAGCTGAGCCAGCACACGGCCGGCATTTGGCGGCTGGCGGCGCCAGATTCGAGGCTAGCCAGCCGGCGGTCGTTCTGCTGAATGGCGTCGAGCCGGCCGAAGTTTTCAGTGTTGCCGATTTCGATTACTTCCAGCGTGCGCTTCTCGTAGGTTTTGCCGTAGGGCGTGATGCGCATGCGGCCCGGCGAGTGGCCCACCACGTGAGCCGCGTAGCGCAATACATCGGCCTGCGGCGTAAACTGGCTGCCCAGCTTGTAGCCCAGAAACTGGTCGGGCGTGAGCAGCGGCCCCGCTGCATCGGCCGCCGAGGTAGGGCTGGGCGCCGCAGTTTGCGCCGCGCCCGCTAGGGGTAGGGCAAGCCCCAGCAGCAGACCAAGGCCCAGCCGGCCCACGATGCGCGTTGTGCCTTGCCCGCGAAAGAGTAGAGAAGTCATCAAAGAAAGAATGGAGTAAATTGAGAAGGCAAAGGATTAAGCGTAGGGTGCAAAGATGCAGCCGGGGGCTTTACCTACCAGCACAGCGTTTGCAAAGGAGAGCATTTAGCGGAAATGTTGCTCAATCCAGCCAAAAGCTCCCTAGTCGGTAGCCTCTGGTTTCTGGTTAAGAAGCTAAGCTTGGCCGCTTGCTAAACCAGGGCTGCGCTTGTTCGAGCTGCCCGGCCAGCCGAAAGAGCACGTCTTCGGCGCCGAGCCTGGCTATGAACTGCACCCCGCAGGGCAGGCCGTCGGCGGTCCAGTGCAGGGGCACCGACATGGCCGGCTGGCCCGTGAGGTTGGCTAGCTGGGTGTAGGGCGTCTTCTCCAGATTTTGCTCGGCCAGCTTCTCTACCAGCCCCGAGCGCCGGATAACGCCTCCCAACCCGAAGGTATTCACCACTTTCAGCAGCTTCTGCTCAAATGGCTTGGGCTGCAGCTCCCCGATGCGCACCGGTGGCGTAGCCAGCGTAGGAGTCAGCAGCAAGTCATATTTTTCATGAAAGAGGCCCATGCGGCGGGCGTGCTCGTTCCAGGTGTGGCGGGCGGCGGCAAAGTCGGCGGCCGAGTAGGTGCGGCCCAGCAGGCCGAGCAGCCAGGTAGTGGGCTCGACATCGGCAGGCCGCGCCGGGCGGCCCAGCACCTTGGCCAAGCTGACGATGCTAGCCCCCGTTTCGCCAAAGTAGAGCATGAGAAAGGCCGTGGCCACGGCCCGACCATCGAAGGGTAGCGGCACTTCCTCCACGTCGTGGCCCAGGCTTTCGAGCAGGCTGGCCGCCTCGCGCACGGCCGTAGCGCACTCGGGGTGCAGCGGCCGGCCTAGCGGGTGGGCTAGTGTGAAGCCGAGGCGCAGCCGGCCAGGCGGGCGGCCCACTTCCTCCAGGTAAGGCCGCTCGGGCTGGGGCAGGAAGTACGGGGCGCCCACATCGGGCCCCTGCGTAGCGTCGAGCATGGCCGCGCTGTCGCGCACCGAGCGCGTGAGCACGTGCTCCACGGCGGCGCCCTGCCACTTTTCGCCCTGCTCGGGCCCGGTAGGCACGCGGCCCCGGCTGGGTTTCAGCCCAAACAGCCCGCAGCAGGCCGCCGGAATGCGAATGGAGCCGCCGCCATCGCCCGCGCCGGCGAGTGGCGTGATGCCGGCGGCCACGGCTGCCGCCGCGCCGCCGCTGCTGCCGCCCGGCGTGTGGCCGAGCGACCACGGATTGCGGCAAGGGCCATATAGCGCGGGCTCGGTCACGGCCAGCAGCGCAAATTCGGGCGTGTTGGTTTTTCCTAAAATATTGACGCCCGCGGCCTGCCAGCGGCGCACCAGCTCGGCGTCTTCGGTGGGCACAAAGTGGCGCAGCGCCTGGCTGCCGCCGGTGTGTGGCACGCCCGCGTATTGGGCACCAAAGTCCTTCAGCAAAAAGGGCACGCCCCCGAATGGGCCAGCCGGTAGGTCGGACGTGGCCCGCTGCTGCGCCTGCTCGAATAACTTGAGAATGATGGCATTGATGCGCGGGTTTACGGCTTCGGCGCGGGCAATGGCCGCCGCGCAAAGCTCGGCGGCGGTGAGCTGACCGCTGGCTACGAGGGTCGCCATGCCCAGACCATCGAGCTGGTCGTATTCGGTGGGAGAAAGCATGGCGGCAAGATAGGGGCGGCTTGGGTGCGTCTGGGCGTTAACTTGGCGCGTCCTTGTAGTTCCTTTACATTTAGTATGAAAAAACAACTACTTTTTGTGGCCGCGCTAGCCCTGCCCCTGGCTAGCTACGCCCAGACGGCTCCGCGCCCGCTCAACCTTACCGACCTGGCCCGGATGCGCGACGTGGGCGACCCCAACCTCTCGCCCGATGGCGCCTGGGTGGCCTACACCGTGTCGCGCATCGACACGACCACCGACAAGCGCGATGCCGACGTGTGGATGGCCCGCACCGACGGCTCCCAAAACCTGCGCGTCACCACCAACCCCGCCAGCGAAACCCGCCCGCGCTTCAGCCCCGACGGCAAGTACCTGAGCTTTCTCTCGGGCCGCAATGAGGAAGACGGCAACGCCCAATTGTGGCTGCTGAACCGCGCCGGCGGTGAGGCCGAAAAAGTAACCAAGCTCAAGGGCAGCGTGTCGGATTATATCTGGAGCCCCGATGGCAAGCGCATCGCGATGATTATCAAGGATGCCGACCCCGACTCGCTCACCGCTGCTCAAAAGGCGAAGAAGAAAACGGCGCCGCCCATCGTCATCGACCGTTTCCAGTTTAAGAAGGACGTCGATGGCTATTTGAATAACCAGCGCCAGCACCTCTACGTGTTCGACGTGGCCACGCGCCGCCTCAGCAACCTCACGCCCGGCGTGTACGATGAGAACCTGCCCGCCTGGAGCCCCGATAGCAAGCAGCTGGTATTCAGTAGCAAGCGCGGCCCCGACCCCGACCGCCACGACAACTACGACCTCTTCCTCATTGATGCGCAGCCCGGCTCCACCGCTAGGCCCCTGCTGGCCACCGATGTGCCCGAAAGCGCCCCCAACTACGGCAGCCGCCCCGCTTGGAGCCCCGATGGTAAGCGCATCGCCTTCGTGCAGGGCGGTCCCAAAGAGCAGCTCGTGTATGCCCTGCACCAGCTCATGGTGGTAGATGTGGCCGGCGGCCCCGCCCGCGCCCTCACCGCTGGCCTCGACCGCAACACCACCCAGCCGCAGTGGAGCGCCGATGGCAAAAGCATCTATTTCCTGCTCGAAGACGACCGCGCCGAGTCGCTGATGCGCGTAGGGGCTAACGGCGGCAAAATTGAGAAAGTGCTGGCCGGCGCCCGCCAGGTCGGCGACTTCGATAGGACCGCCAAGGGCACTACGGTAGTGCTCAGCAGCCAGCCGCAGCAGCCCACCGAAGTATTCGCGCTTGATAAAAAAGGTGGCTTGCTGCCGTTGTCTAAGCAGAATGATGCTTGGCTAAAAGGCGTGTCGTTAGGGGCCGTCGAGCCCATTCAGGCTAAAAGCAAGGATGGCACGCTGGTGAGCGGCTTTATGGTGAAGCCGGTGGGCTACCAGGCCGGCCGCAAGTATCCGACCATCCTGCGCATTCACGGCGGGCCGGTGGCGCAGTTTGGCTACGGCTTTGCCTTTGAGTGGCAATACTTTGCCGCCAACGGCTATGCCGTGGTGGTGGCCAACCCGCGCGGCAGTTCGGGCCGGGGCCTGGAATACAGCAAGGCCATCTACGCCGACTGGGGCAACAAAGACACCGACGACGTGCTGGCCGTGGTAGACTATGCCGTGGCGCAGGGCCTGGCCGACCCCGACCGCCTCGGCGTGGGCGGCTGGAGCTACGGCGGCATCATGACCGACCAGGTTATTGCCCGCGACCAGCGCTTTAAGGCGGCCGTGAGCGGCGCCAGCATCGGCAACGTGCTCGCCGGCTACGGCACCGACCAGTACATCCGCGACTACGAAACGGAGCTGGGCACGCCCTGGAAAAACCCCGACGTGTACATGCGCGTGTCGTACCCCTTCTACCACGCCGATAAAATCAAGACGCCCACGCTCTTCGTGTGCGGCGAGAAGGATTTCAACGTGCCCCTGCTCAACACCGAGCAGATGTACCAGGCCCTCAAGAGCCTCAACGTGCCGACGCAGCTCGTCATCTACCCCGGCCAGTTTCACGGAGTAACCACCCCTAGCTACGTAAAGGACCGCTACGTGCGCTACCTGAATTGGTACAATAAGTACCTGATGCCCGGCGGCACGGCCCAGGCTGGCAAGTAAAAAGTTAAAAGGAAAAAGCCCGCTGCATTTGCAGCGGGCTTTTTCCTTTTAAGAGTCTGGCATTACGCGGCCACGCGCTTTCTGCCCACAATGGTTTCGTGGTGCAGGTTGCCCCAGGTGCGCATGGCTTCCAGCACTTCTTCCAGCGTGTTGCTGTAGGGCGTGCGCTCGTACTCCACGGTTAGGGGCGTGGTGTTGTACACCGTGCGCTTTACCAGCTGGTTCATTTCCAGCTCCTGCAGTTCTTTTGATAGGATGCTAGGCGAGATGCCGATAGCGCGGCTTAGCTCCTTGAAGCGGTACTTGCGCTCGCGCAGCACGGCCAGGATGACGAGTTTCCATTTGCCGCCCACCACGTCTAGGGTATCGCGCACTGCGTGGTGGGCGCTGCGGCACTGGGGCGAGCTGAGGGGAATACCATTAGGGTGCATTAGTACGGGGATAGGCTGGTTAAAAAGCAAGCTGCAATAGTACCAGCTGCCCAGCCAGAGGTTTTAGGCCCGCGATAGCTAGTGGCTGGGGCTAGCGGGCGGCGAGTAAGCTGTCAACCCCGCTTAGCGTTAATTTTCAACTGCTTAAAAGCCAGATGGCTCCTCTTTTGGGGACCGGTAGCCTTTTTAGAACCAGCTAGGTTACTGGCCAACGGGGCCAATAGGTTTGCCCCCGCAGCCAGCCAAACTACTGCGGCTGCTCTCCCTGGTTCATGCATATCCTACACGTTATTTCCAGTCCGCGCTCGTCGTCTTTTAGCATTCAGCTAGGCCACCAAATAGTCGAAAAGCTCCTGGCGGCTCACCCCGGCAGCACGGTGCGTGAGCGCAACCTGGCCACGCACCCAATGCCCCATCTCGAAGAGGCCTACCTGCAATCTATGTACACGCCGGCCGAAGCCCGCACCCCGGCCCAGCAAGCCGCCTTGCGGCATTCCGACGAGGCCATCCAGGAGCTGCTGGAGGCCGATGTGCTGGTGCTGGGCGCACCCTTTTACAACTTTGGCATCCCTGCCACCCTCAAATCCTGGATTGACCACCTGTGCCGCTCCGGCATCACGTTTAGCTATACAGCCGCTGGCCCGAAAGGACTGATAACGGGTAAGAAAGTATACGTTGCGCTTTCTAGCGGCGGTGTTTACTCTGAGGGACCAATGGCTGTCTACGATTTTGTGGCTCCCTACCTCCGGGCTACGCTGGGCTTCCTGGGCCTCACCGATATGGAGGTGGTGCGCGTCGAGGGTACCGCGGTTCCTGAGCTGGCCGCAACTGCATTGCCGAAGGCTATTGCGAGCATTGAAGTGTAAGCGGCGAGGTATCACGAACTCGCTTATACCTAAAAAAGGCCCCGCTCGGATATCCGAGCGGGGCCTTTTGAGTTTAGGGATGAATGGCAGGCAGCACGTAGCAAAGCCTGCCGTTCGGCTGGCTACTTTGCTAGACTACCACGTTCACCATGCGGCCGGGCACAACTACCACTTTCTTCGGCGTTTTGCCTTCGCCAAAGCGGGCGAGGAAATCCGATTCCAGAATCGCCGTTTCGATTTCGGCGGCGGTGGCGGTGGCGGCAAACTGGCGCTGCTCGCGCACCTTGCCGTTGATGGCCACGGGGTAAGTCACGTTGGCTTCCACCAAATACTCCTCGCGGAACTCGGGGTACTGGGCGTAGCTGATGCTGCCGGGGAAGTGACCGAGCTCTTCCCACAGCTCTTCGGCCAGGTGGGGCGCGAAGGGCGAAAGCAGCACCACGAGCGGCTCCAGGATAGCGCGCTTGCGGGTGCCGAGGGCCGTCAGCTCGTTCACGGCAATCATGAAGGTGCTGACGCTGGTGTTGAAGCTGAACTTCTCAATGTCCTGGGCCACCTTCTGGATGACTTTGTGCAGCGCCTTTAATTCGGCGGGGCTAGCGGGCTCGTCGGTCACGGCCAGCGCGCCGTCTTCGGGGTGGAAGAGGCGCCAGAACTTCTTGAGGAAGGTGCCCACGCCGGTGATGCCATTGGTATTCCAGGGCTTGAACTGCTCCAGCGGCCCGAGGAACATTTCGTAGAGGCGCAGCGCGTCGGCGCCGAATTTGTCAATCAACACATCGGGGTTCACGACGTTGTATTTTGACTTCGACATTTTCTCGACTTCTGAATTTGTCAAAAAGACGTCTGAACCTCCGAACGGAAACGCAGTAAAATTTCCGTTTTGCCAATAGCCGCCTGCACAGATGAAAACGACGTCTTTTAGGTCGTGATGAGATGCTAGGTATTTATCAAGGTCAAGCTTGTTATTCTCAACCTGCGAAATATCAACGTGCAATGCAGTCAAGGTGCCATCACTTACCCCAGCAGTATCACGGAATCTATCGCGGATATCTGCACTTACAAAAACATCCTTCGTCGGAAAGTCAAGCGGAAACTCCATTGAAGAAAATTTCAGCTTAGTAAATGGAGCGTCTAAAGCTGCTTTTGTTTCACTTGCAGAAGAATCGCTAACAGAGGCTGGCAAAGCATGACCTAAGCGGAATATCTTCTCCGAAACGCCCAAAATCATCCCTTGGTTTATCAGCTTCTGGAAGGGCTCATTGGCCGTCACTAGGCCCAGGTCCTTTAAGAACAGGTACCAGAAGCGGGAGTAGAGCAGGTGGCCGGTGGCGTGCTCGGCGCCGCCCATGTAGAGGTCAACCTGGCCCCAGTATTTCTCCACGTCTTCGCCCACGAAGCGGTCGGCGTTGTGCGGGTCCATGTAGCGGAGGTAGTACCAGCTAGAGCCGGCCCAGCCGGGCATGGTGCTCAGCTCGAATTCGTACTGGCCCTTGTACTTCCAGTCTTTGGCGCGGCCTAGCGGCGGCTCGCCGGTTTCGGTGGGCTTGTACTCGTCGATTTCGGGGAGCACGAGCGGCAGGTCGGCCTCGGCCACGCCGTAGGCGGTGCCATCCTTGTAATAAATCGGGATGGGCTCGCCCCAGTAGCGCTGGCGGCCAAAAATCGCATCGCGCAGGCGGAAGTTCACCTTGCCCTTGCCCAGGCCCTTCTCTTCGAGGTAGGCGATGAGGGTGGCGGTGGCTTCCTTGTAGCCCATGCCATTCACGATGCCCGAGTTGATGTAGCGGCCTTCCTTGGTGGCGTCGGCTTGCTGGTCGAGGTCCTTTTGAGCATCCGAAATGGCCGGGATGGGCAAGTCGAAATGCTTGGCAAAGAGGTAGTCGCGCTGGTCACCGCTGGGCACGGCCATCACGGCGCCGGTGCCGTAGCCGGCCAGCACGTAGTCGGCCAGCCAGATGGGCACGGGCGTGCCATCGACCGGGTTCTGGGCATAGGCACCCGTAAACACGCCCGACACGGTTTTGACGTCGGCCATGCGGTCGCGCTCCGAGCGGCGCTTGGTGGCGGCGATATACTCATCCACGGCTCCGCGTTGGTCGGGTGTGGTGAGGGTATCAACTAGCTCGTGCTCGGGGGCTAGCACCAGGAAGGTAGCGCCGTAAATAGTATCGACGCGGGTGGTATATACCTTAATCACAGTGCCTTTGTGGCCCTGCACCGGGAAGCTGACCTCGGCCCCGATGCTCTTGCCAATCCAGTTGCGCTGCATCTCCTTCACGGCGTCGGGCCAGTCGAGGGTATCGAGGCCCTTGAGCAGGCGGTCGGCGTAGGCCGTGATGCGCAGGTTCCACTGCGGCATGAGGCGGCGCTCCACGGGGTAGCCGCCGCGCTCCGAAAGGCCATCTTTTACCTCATCGTTGCTCAAAACGGTGCCTAGCGCAGCACACCAGTTTACGTAGGTATCTTGCTGATAGGCGAGCCGATAGGGGAGGATGGCGGCGAGCTTCTGCTTCTCGGTGAAGCTCTGCCACTGGCCGGCCGTGAAGTCGTGGCGGTCCTCATCATCGCCGGCGGCGCGGATGCCAGCGCTGCCGTTTTCGGCAAACTTCTCCTGCAGGGTGCGGATGTGCTCGGCGCGGTCGGTGTCGAGGTTGTACCAGCTATTGAACAGCTTGAGGAAAATCCACTGCGTCCACTTGTAGTAGCTAGGGTCGGAGGTGCGTACCTCGCGCTCCCAGTCGTAGCTGAAACCCAGCTGCTGGAGCTGCCGGATGTAGGTTTCAATGTTCTTCTCGGTGGTCACGGCCGGGTGCTGGCCGGTCTGGATGGCGTACTGCTCGGCGGGCAGGCCAAACGAGTCGAAGCCCATGGGATGCAGCACGTTGCGGCCCTGCAGGCGCTGGTAGCGCGACACAATGTCGGAGGCAATGTAGCCCAGCGGGTGGCCCACGTGCAGCCCCGCCCCGCTAGGGTACGGAAACATGTCGAGCACGTAGTACTTGGGCTTGTCAGACGAGTTATCGGCGCGGAACGTGTGGTGCTGCTGCCAGTGGTCTTGCCACTTTTTTTCTATGTCTTGCGGGCGGTAGGCGGGCATTTGCTAGGCTAGTTGAATCAGGCAAAGGTACGCAAGCGGGGCGGGGCTCCTTTTTTGAAGCCGCGGCGAGAGGCACTTATTAAAGCGAGCTTAAAAAGGCTTTAAAAGGCGATTAAATCGGCCGGAATAGGGCTTTTGGGCCCGAACCTTTGCAACAAATTTCACCCATACTTCATTTAGGGCCTTGCGAGCCTAGCTCGGCCGCGAGCCCTAGTAGGGGCTAGCTACAGAAGGAATTACGTTACCATGTCTGCCGTTCATCACCACAATTTGCCCCCGCCCACGCCCTGGCAGCGCCTCTCGCGCATGCTCGATACGGAGCGCACCACCATTCGCTACATCATCTTCTACGCCATCATCACGGGCATCATCAGCTTGTCGCTGCCGCTGGGCACGCAGGCCGTGTTCAACCTCGTTTCGACTGGCGCCGTGTTCAGCTCCACCTACATCCTGGTGGCAGTGGTAGTGGGCGGCGTGCTGCTAGGGGGCATCCTGCTGGTAGGTCAGATTACGCTGGTCGAGGCCATCGAGCAGCGCATTTTTGCCAAGGCCGCCATTGAGTATGCCTACCGCCTGCCGCGCATTAAGCCCGAGGCCCTAGCGGGCCTCGATGCCCGCGAGCTGGTCAACCGCTTTTTTGATATCCTGACCGTGCAGAAAGGCCTCACCAAGCTGCTGGTCGATGTCATGTTCGCGGTGCTGCAAATCCTGATGGGCGTGCTTGTACTGGCCTTTTACCACCCCATCTTCATCGGATTCGGCTTGTTCACCATCCTGGCGCTAGGGTTCGTGTACATGCTCAATTACCGCCGGGCACTGCGCACCAGCATCGAAGAATCGGCTTATAAATACGAACTGGTGGCCTGGCTCGAAGGCGTGGCCGACCGCCTCGACGAGGTGCGTGGCGACGATGCGCAGGAGCACCGCACCCTGGCCCGTGCCGACGAGCTGGCCTCGGAATACCTGCACGCCCGCAACGCCCACTTTCGGGTGCTGAAATCTTATTACAACTACGGCATTGCGCTGCGCACGCTGCTCACCGCCGGCCTGCTGATAGCGGGTACGCTCTTCGTGGTATCGCGCCAGATGACGCTAGGCCAGTTTGTGGCCGCCGAAGTTATTATCGTGATGATTAGCGGCTCGATAGAAAAGCTCATGACGAGCATCAATACCATTTTTGACGTGCTGACGGCGGTAGAAAAAGTAGCTGTCGTGACCGACCTGCCGCTCGACGAGCACAAGAATACCATCGCCTACGACCATGCTTAATCTCTCGAACCAACACGTGGCCGAGGAGGTGTGGGAACACGTGCCCCGGCAGTCGCGCCCCGAGCTGCTGCGCACCTACGCCAGCCGCCGGCTAGGCCGCATCTTGCTCGCTATCGGGCTAGTCTTCCTCATCATCCTGTTTTTGCCCTGGCGCCAGACCATCTACGGTGCGGGCAGCCTCACCGCGCTCACGCCGCAAGACCGGCCCCAAAACATTCAGAATCAGATAGCCGGCCGCATCGAGCACTGGAACGTGCGCGAAGGCCAGTTTGTGCACCGCGGAGATACGCTGCTGATGCTCTCCGAAATCAAGGATGAGTACTTTGACCCGAATCTGACCGAGCGCCTAAGTGAGCAGCTAGCCGCCAAGCAGGGTAACGTAGCCGCCTACCAGGCCAAAATAGCCGCCACCGACCAGCAGATTGCCGCCCTGCGCGCCACCCTGGACGTGCAGCTGCAATCGGCCGCAAACAAGGTGGAGCAGGCCCAGAACTACCTGGCTAGCGACCGCGCCGACCTAGTGGCCATCAGCACGTTTTACGAAACGGCCAAGGCCCGGCTGGCCCGCTACGAGGAAGGCTATAAAAACGGCCTGTTCTCGCTCACCGACATCGAAACGCGCCGCCTCAAGCTGCAGGAAGACCTGGCCAAGGTGACCTCGCAGCGCAACAAGGTGAACAGCAGCGAGCAAAACCTGGCCAACGCCCGCATTGAGCTGGCCAACCTGCGCGCCAAGTACGCCCAGGACCTGGCCAAGGCCAACTCCGACCGCAGCTCGGCCGTGGCGAACCGCGAAAGCTATGAAGGTGAAGTAGCCGCCACCCGCAATAAAATCGGCAACGTGACCATGCGCCGCAGCCTCTACGTGGTGCGCGCGCCCCAAACCGGCTTCATCGTGCGCGCCCTTAAGGCTGGCATCGGCGAAACCATTAAGGAAGGCGAAAGCGTGGCCACGCTCCAGCCCGAGGCACCGGCGCTGGCCGCCGAGGTCTACGTGCGGGCCATGGACGTGCCGCTCATTCAGCCCGGGCGCACCGTGCGCTTGCAGTTCGATGGCTTCCCAGCCATCCAGTTTTCGGGCTGGCCCTCGGCAGCGGTGGGCACTTTTGGTGGCGAAGTGACGGTGATTGACGTGGTGAGCAGCCCTGGCGGCAAGTACCGCCTGCTGGTGCGCCCCACCCAGCCGCAGCCCGGCGACCGCCCCTGGCCCAAGCAGCTCCGGCTAGGGTCGGGCGTGCAGGGCTGGGTCATTCTCGACTCGGTGCCGGTGTGGTACGAAATCTGGCGGCAGCTCAACGGCTTCCCGCCCACGCTCAGCACCGAGCCCGACGGCAGCCCGGTGAAGGAAAGTAAGGAGAAAGGGAAGTAGGTTATGATGAGTGAATTGCTTTCTTTTTGTGGGTCAACCAGCTTCTCGCTAACGTGGCGCCGAGGGTGGGGCGCCACGCTAGGGTTGCTATTGCTTGCCGCCCTGGCTAGCCCCGCCCACGCCCAAAACCCGCAGCTACCGTCCCAGCGCTCGGGCCTGGAGCGCGCGCCGCTCCAAACCACCCAGCTCGACGCAGTGCGCCCCGTCGATACGGCTAAGGTGTTTTCGCTCCAAAACCTGGCCGAATTAGTCTTTGCCAACCACCCCATTGTGAAGCAGGCGGCGCTGCTCAGCGACGAGGCGCGCAGCCAAGTGCTGCAAGCCCGCGGCGGCTTCGACCCCAAGCTAGGGGCCGATTTTCACCGCAAGCAGTTTGGCGGCACCGACTATTACAACAACTGGGGCAACGAGCTGAAAATACCGCTCTGGCCCGGTGGCATTGACCTCAAGGCCAGCTACGACCGCAATGTGGGCACCTACGTGAACCCTGAAGGCCGCACGCCCGTGAATGGGCTAGCGGGCGTAGGCTTGTCGATACCCATCGGCCAGGGTCTGCTCATTGATGCCCGCCGCAGCACCTTGCGCCAAGCCAAAATTATGCAGACCGCCGCCGAGGCCGACCGCGTGAAGCAGATAAACGAAGTGTGGCTGCAAGCTGCCAAGGATTACTGGAACTGGTACTACGCCTACCAGCAGGCCCAGCTCATCCGGGAAGGTGTAGCGCTGGCCGACCGCCGCTTCCAGGCCACTGCCCGCCGCGCCCAGATTGGCGACCAGGCACCCATCGACTCCGTAGAGGCCCAAATCACGGTGCAGGACCGCCTGGTGCAGGCCGCCCAGCTGCAAGTAGAAGTGCAAAACGCCCGCCTCGTGCTCTCCAACCACCTCTGGAGCAAGGATGGCCAGCCCATGGAGTTGCCCGCCTACGCCGCGCCCCAAACGCCAGTACGCGACACCGTGAGCCGCCAAGAATACCAGCGCCTCGCCGACCTGGCCGCCGCCAGCCACCCCACGCTGCGTAAGCTAGGGGCCAAAATCAGCCAGCTCGGCATCGAGGAGCGCTACCGCCGCGAGCTGCTCAAACCCAAGCTGAATGTGAGCGCTACGCTCATCAGCCAAGGCGATTTTTACCGGCCCGAGGTGCCCGGGTACTACGACTTTGGCTGGGCCAACCACAAGGTGGGCGTCGATTTTGCCTTCCCGCTCTTCCTACGCGCCGAGCGTGGCAAGCTGCAATACGCCCGCATTCAGGTGCAGGAAACGATGCTGGAGCGCCAGCAGAGCCAGCGCACCATCGCCACGCAGGTCGGAAACGTCTATAACACGCTGCGCGCCTACGACCAGCAGCTGACCCTGCAAGCCCAAACGGTGGCCAACCAGCGCAAGCTGCTGCAAGCCGAGCTAGCCAAGTTTGAGCTGGGCGAGAGCACCATTTTCCTCATCAACGCCCGCGAAAGCAAGCTTATCGAGCTGCGCATCAAGCAGGAAAGCCTGCGCGCCAGCTACGAAAAAGCGCGTGCCGAGCTGTATTACTACGCCGGCACGCGCTCGGTGGCAGGAGAGTAGCGACGCATCCTTGCGTCTCGTCGTGCGCGCCGTCAGGGCGATTATCGTTCAACGACGAGACGCAAGGATGCGTCGCTACACAATCAGGACAAAACGGCCTCGCTAGCCTCCTGCGGCTGCCCGACGCCTTGCAGCGCCTCGGCAAACAGGCGATAGGAGTAAATCCGCGCCTCCTGGTCGTAAATATTCGACACGGCTATCAGTTCATCGGCCTGCGTTTCGTGCAGAAATTCCTGCAAGTCTTGCTGAATGGTGGCCTTGCTGCCGATGAACGAATACGCTAGCATCTGCTGCACGGCCTGCTGGCCGCCGGGCACCCACAGCGGGCGCATATCGTCTACGGGCGGCGGCAGCGGAGCCGGGCGGCCCGTCACCACGCTCATCATAAACTGCTGGAGTGAGGTGGATAGATACTCGGCGTGCGCGTCGGTATCGGCCGCAATCACGTTCACGCAGGACATCACGTAGGGGCTAGCCAGCGCTTTTGAGGGGCGGAAATTCGAGCGGTAAATCTCCAGAGCCGCCAGCAGTTGGGCCGGTGCAAAGTGGCTGGCGAAGGCGTAGGGCAGGCCTAGCGCCGCCGCCAGGTAGGCACTATCGGTGCTGGAACCCAGGATATAAATCGGTACGTCGAGCCCCTCGCCGGGAATGGCGCGCACGGCCGCCGTGCTGTTATCGGCCGAGAAATAGGCCTGTAGCTGCTGAATATCGCGCGGAAAATCCTGCGGCCCGCCCATGCGGCTGCCCCTGATGGCCTGCGCCGTGCGCTGGTCGGAGCCGGGAGCGCGGCCCAGGCCCAGGTCGATGCGGCCGGGGTAGAGCGAGGCGAGCGTCCCGATTTGCTCGGCTACCACCAGCGGGGCGTGGTTGGGCAGCATGATGCCGCCCGAGCCCACGCGCAGCGTAGTGGTGCCGCCCGCGATATAGCCAATCAGCACCACTGGCGAGGAACTGGCCACGCTGGCCATGTTGTGGTGCTCGGAAAGCCAGTAGCGGGTGTAGCCCAGCTTTTCGACGGCCTGGGCCAGATTAAGGCTGTTGCGAAAGGTATCAGTAGGCGTAGCGCCGGCCAGGATGGGCGCCAAATCCAGCACGGAAAAAGCGACCTGTTTAGCGGAAGTTGTCATGATGAGGCACGTGGAATAGGAGCTACTGTAACCACGCTGGTTCGCTAAAAGTTGGTGCCGTAGCGGTGGGGCTTGCCCACGCTCGGCGTTGAACGACGGCTAGCGAACGGGGCTCGCGGTGCCTCCCGTAGCACAAGCTAGGCAAACGACCCTAGCGGCGCACTCACGCCTTGCCGCAGGCGCGGCAGTGGAGGTGCAGCCTCCTCGCTATAGTCGGCACGAGCTGCGGCTGCGCTTAAACTCGCGCCACTGCCGGCCGTGCTGGTGCGCCGGGTGTAAATTTGAAACTCGAAACCTCCGCCGTGGCCCGCATCCCCAAAGAAACCGTTGACCAGATTATCCACACCGCCGACATCCTGGAGGTGGTGGGCGACTACGTGCAACTCAAGCGCAAGGGCCAGAACTACTGGGCCCCGTGCCCGTTTCACAACGAAAAATCGCCTTCGTTTTCGGTAAACCCGGCCAAGGGCCTTTACAAGTGCTTTGGCTGCGGCAAGGCGGGCGGCGTCATCCAGTTTGTGATGGACATCGAGGGCAGCAGCTACCCCGAGGCCCTGCGCGGCCTGGCCAAAAAGTACGGCGTGGCCGTGCCCGAGGAAGAGGAGCGCACGCCCGAAGAGCAGCTAGCCCAGAACGAGCGCGACTCGCAATACATCGTATCGAACTGGGCCAAAGATTTTTACCACGGCTTGCTGCTGAAGTCGGAGGAAGGCATGAGCATCGGCTACGGCTACCTCAAGGAGCGCGGCCTGAACCTGACGACCATCCAGACCTTCGAGCTGGGCTACTCGCTCGACCAGTTTGAGGGCTTGATGAAAGCCGCCACCACGGCCGGGCATCAGCTCAAATACCTCGAAAAAACGGGGCTAGTGGTGAAGCGCGAGGACGACCAGGGCCGCGACACCGGCCGGCGCTACGACCGGTTCCGGGGCCGCGTCATGTTCCCGATTCACAACGTGAGCGGGCGCGTGGTGGGCTTCGGGGCGCGCACGCTGAAGCGCGACGACAAGATGGCGAAGTACCTCAACTCGCCCGAGTCGGAGATTTACCACAAGTCGGACGTGCTCTACGGCTTGTTTCAGGCGCGGCAGGCCATTCGGCACGAAGAATTGTGCTACCTCGTGGAGGGCTACCTCGACGTGTTGAGCCTGCACCAGGGCGGCATCAAAAACGTGGTGGCCTCGTCGGGTACCTCGCTCACCGAGGGGCAGATTCGGCTCATCAAACGCTACACCGACAACGTGACGGTGCTCTACGACGGCGACGCGGCCGGTATTAAGGCCAGTCTGCGCGGCATCGACCTGCTGCTCGAAGGCGGCCTGAACGTGCGCGTGGTGCTCTTCCCCGATGGCGACGACCCCGACAGCTACATCCGCAAAGTGGGCGACCAGCGCTTTGCCGACCACGTCGAAAACCACAGCCAGGACTTTATTGCCTTCAAAACCACCCTGGTGGCCCGCGAGGCCAGCCAGGACCCGGTGAAAAAGGCCGAGGCCATCCGCGACGTGCTGCAGAGCATTGCCAAGGTGCCCGACGGCCTCAAGCGCCAGGTGTTTCTGCAGCAAACGGCCAGCGTGTTTGGCTTTGAGGAGCAGGTGATTATCACCGAATATAACAAGCTCCTCAAAACCGCTAGCCCCTCTAAAAGCCGCCCCGCTGCCGACGACCACCGCGAGAGCCGCGCCGCTAGCCCCACTGCTGCCCCGGCGACCGCGCCGGCGCGCAGCTACTCGTCTGAGGAAGAAGCGGAAATGGCCATGTACGGCGTGTCGAGCGGCTCGGAAGCGGAGGCCACGGCCGGCATTCACCCCGGCAGCACGCTCAATGCCGACCCTAGCGAGCTGGCCGCGCCCCTCGATGTGTTGACCCAGTGCGAGCAGGCTGTGTTGCGCCTGCTGGTGCTCTATGGCCCGCACGAGGTGCAGCCCGAAGTCACGGTGGCGCACTATTTACTGAGCCAGCTCGACGGCACGCCGCTGCGCAATCCACTTTATGCGCGGCTATGGGCCGAGTGCCGCGAGCAGTTTTTGCAGGGGCAGCTGCCCGATTTGCGTTTGCTGGCCCACCACGAAGACGCGGGCATCCGCTCGCTGCTGGCCGATTTTGCCACCGAGCGCTACGACCTCAGCCCCAACTGGCGCATCAAGGATATCTACGTGCCTACCGAGCTGAACCTCATTCAGCTAGCCTGCGACAACGCCATCCTGCGCCTCAACAAGTGCCACGTGCAGCGCGAGCGCCAGCAGTGCCTGGCCCAGCTCCAAGACTCGCGCCTCGACCAGAACGAGCAGCTCAATGCCCTGCTGCGCTACAACGAGCTTACCAAGCTCGACGGCCAGCTGGCCCAGATGCTCGGCACCGTCGTGGCGCGCAATGCGTAGAAGCTCACAAAATCGTTTGTCCTTGCGAGCGCAGCGCGGCAATCTTTCCTTTCTGCTAGGGGTAGTAAACCCAACGAGGCGAACGACAAGGAAAAATTGCCGCGCTGCGCTCGCAAGGACGAACGACTATTGATAATCCATTTTAATGCTTAAACAACTCAACCTTACGCGCCTGTGGCTAGCCCTGGGATTGCTCGTCTTCAGCTTCGCGGTGGGGGTGGGCGGCTTTATGGGTATCGAACACTACCCCTTGCTCGATGCCTTTTACATGACGGTCATCACGGCCTCTACGGTGGGCTTCGGCGAAGTGCACCCGTTGTCCGACATGGGGCGGTTGTTTACGTCGTTTTATATTCTGTTTAACCTCTTGGTGGTGGCCTACCTTGTGTCGGTGCTCACCACATACATTTTCGATGGCGAACTGCGCCACCTTTTTCGCATGATTCGCGCCGACCAAGAAATCAAGAGCTTTCGCGACCACGTCATTGTGTGCGGCTTCGGCCGCAACGGCTTCAAGGCCTACGACGAGCTGCGCCACAGCGGTACGCGCGCCGTGGTAATCGAGCAAAACCAGCAGCTGCTCACCGCCGCCAACGAGGCCATGCACGCCCAGATTCCGGCTGTGTTTGGCGATGCCACCACCGAAACTACCCTGCGCCAGGCTGGCATCGAGCACGCTAGGGCCCTCATTACCACGCTGCCCAAGGATGCCGACAACGTGTTTGTGGCCCTTACCGCCCGCGAGCTCAACCCGCACCTCACCATCATTTCGCGGGCCAGCGCCCGCAGCAGCGTGAGCAAGCTTATCTCGGCTGGGGCCAACTCGGTGGTAATGCCCGACGAAATTGGGGGCTCGCACATGGCCAATCTTATCATTCGCCCCGAGGTCATCAAGTTTCTGGACATGATTTCGGGCCTCGACCCCAACAAGCTGCGCCTCGAAGAGCTGCCCTACAACGAGCTTAAGCCCTCCATGCGTGGCCAAAGCATCCGGGAGCTCGATGTGCGCTCGCGCACCGGTGCTACCATCATAGCCCTGCGCCGGGGCGAAAACGGCGAGCTCGAAGTAAGCCCCGCCGCCGACTACCGCACCATGGCCGGCGACGTGCTGCTCGTGCTCGGCAACGAAGCCCAGATTCAGGCGCTGCACCAGCAGTTTAAGTAAGTTTTAAAGCTGCTAGCTATTGGCTGTTAGCTGGGAGCTTTTTTGAAAACCAGAACGAAAAGCTAACAGCC
The DNA here is from genome assembly GCF_017571525.1 of Hymenobacter sp. BT559. Classification (GTDB taxonomy): domain Bacteria; phylum Bacteroidota; class Bacteroidia; order Cytophagales; family Hymenobacteraceae; genus Hymenobacter; species Hymenobacter ginsengisoli. Next base: position 249,374 of record NZ_JAGETY010000006.1, read on the forward strand.
AATAGCTAAGAGCTTAAAAAAATGCACATACTTCAGGTAAGCCCGCGCGTACCGTTTCCGCTGCACGATGGCGGTGCCATCGGGATTTACAACATCACCAAGGGGCTGCTGGACGCCGGGCACCGCGTCACGATGCTCGCCATCAATACGCCCAAGCACCACCAGCCGGCCGATGTGCTAGCCCACCTCGGGCCGAATTTTCGGCTCGTAACGGTGGATGTGGACACCACCCTGAAGCCGCTGAAAGCGCTACGCAATCTGCTTTCCTCGAAGGAACCCTATAACGTAGAGCGCTTTAATAGTCAAGCGGTAATTGATAAGCTAAGCCAGCTGCTTGTAGAAGAGCAGTTTAATGTTGTGCAATTTGAGGGTGCATTTGTGGCGCCCTATCTGGCCTTCGTGCGCTGGAAGCTTCGCCACCTGCGTGATACGCCACCGCCGTTGGTGCTACGGGCGCATAACATTGAGTATATAATATGGCAGCGCCTTGCTAGCGGAGAGAAAAATCCGCTTAAGCGGTGGTATTTGCGGCACTTGGCTGAGCGGATGCAGCGCTTCGAGCAGCGGGAATTGCCACAGTTTGACGCCATCGCTGCTATTACGCCAGAGGATATGGAGCGCCTGCGGGAACTCGACTGTCGCTATCCGGTTGCCCTCATCCCGGCTGCTGTCGAGATGTCGTCCTTCCAGCCCGACCCTAGCCAACGGCCCCGGCCGCGCACCGTGTTCATGATAGGCTCCTTGAACTGGCTGCCTAACCTCGAAGGCCTCGACTGGCTGCTGCGCGAGGTGTGGCCCGCCATCCACGCCGAGCTGCCCGAGCTGGAGCTGCACGTGGCCGGCTCGACTCCGCCCGGCCACCTCACCACCCGCCCCCGGGGCCAGGATAACGTGTTCATCCACGGCTTTGTAGACTCGGCCGCTGCCTTCATGCGGCAGTACGACCTGATGCTGGTGCCACTGCTGAGCGGCGGCGGCATGCGCGTCAAAATCATTGAGGGCATGGCCCTGGGCAAATGCATTCTTAGCACGGGCATCGGGGCCGAGGGCATTGCCGTGCGCGACGGCCACGACATCGTGCTGCGCGACTCGGCCCCGGCCTGGCAGCAGGCCCTGCGCGACTACTACCACGGCCGCCTGCCGGTGGCGGCTATCGGCGCCGCAGCTTCTGCCACCGCTGCCGAAGTGTACGACAACCGCCGCGTGACGCAGCGCTTTGAGGCCCTGTATGCCCAGGTAGGGGTGGGGCCGCCGGCGGCCGGCTAGCCCGCCTGCCCAGGGCCGCCCGCCCGGCGGCTCTACCTTTGCAGCACGCATGAAAATCCTGGTGCTACTGTCCCGCTTTCCGTATCCGCTCGACAAGGGCGATAAGCTACGGGCCTATTACCAATTGCGGTACCTGGCCGGGCAGGGCCACGAAATATGCCTGCTAGCCCTCAGCGATGAAGCCGTGAGCGCCGAGGCCCTAGCCGCTGTGCAGCCGCTGTGCCGGGGTGGCCTGCATGTGCACCGGCTGGGGCGCGCCGCACGCGGCCAGGGGCTAGCGCGGGCGCTGGCCACGGCGGGCCGGCCCTTGCAGGTAGGGTATTTCTATGAAAAGTCCGCCCAACGCTTGGTCGATAAGCTGCTGGCGGCGTTTCGGCCCGACCACGTGTACTGCCAGCTCATTCGGATGGCCGAGTACCTGCGGCCCCACGCTGGGCAGGTGCCCGCTACGCTCGATTATATGGATGTGTTTTCGGCCGGTATGGCGCGGCGGGCCGCCACTGCGCCGGCCTGGCAGCGCCCCGTGCTGGCCCTGGAAGCCCGGCGCTTGGCCGCCTACGAGGCGGCGGCGTTTAGGTGGTTTCGGGGCCACACCATTATCAGCGAGCAAGACCGTGGGCTTATTTCGCACACTGAGAAAGAGGCTATTACCATTGTGCCCAATGGCATTGCGCTCGACTATTTTCAGCCTCAGCCGCTAGCCCCCAAAACCCACGACCTGCTCTTTTGCGGCAACATGGGCTACCACCCCAACGTGGACGCCGCCTGCTGGCTGGCCGAAGAAATAGTGCCCCTTGTGCAGCAGCAGCACCCTGGCGCCAGCCTGTTGGTAGCCGGCACCAGCCCGGCCCCGCGCGTGCGGGCGCTGGCTAGCCGCCCCGGCGTGCAGGTGAGCGGCTGGCTACCCGATATTCGCACTGCCTACGCCGGAGCGCGGGTTTTTGTGGCACCCATGCGGGTGGGCACGGGCCTGCAAAACAAGCTGTTGGAGGCAATGGCCATGCAGCTGCCCTGCGTTACTACGCCACTGGCTAATAATGCGTTGCGCGGTACCCCCGGCCACCACCTGCTGGTGGCCAGCGAGGCCCCCGCGCTGGCTGAAGCCCTGGTCGGCCTGCTAGCCAACCAGCCCGCCGCCGCCCAGCTTGCCGCCGCCGGCCGCACCTTTGTGGCCGAAACCTACGACTGGGCCACTGCCACCAAAAAGCTGGAGAACTTGTTTGGGGATAATTGTTAAGCACCTAGAATTTTATCAGAACGTCATGCTGGGCTTGCCGAAGCATCGCGCTCGCTTCGTTGATTTTACTGCCCCTGGCGCGATGCTTCGACAAGCTCAGCACGGCGTTCGGGGTGAATTCCTTTTGAGAATACCATGCTAGACACCATCGAATCGGCCATCGAAGATATTCGCGCCGGCAAAGTCGTTATCGTAGTTGATGACGAAGACCGCGAAAACGAGGGCGACTTCATTTGCGCGGCCCGCTCGGCCACGCCCGAGGTTATCAACTTTATGGCTACCCACGGGCGCGGGCTGGTGTGCGCCCCCCTCACGGCCGAGCGCTGCGACGAGCTGGGCCTCGACCTGATGGTTGGCCGCAATACGGCCCTGCACGCCACGCCATTCACGGTATCGGTGGATTTGCTGACCAATGGCGTGACCACCGGCATCTCGGCTTCCGACCGATCCAAGACCATTCTGGCGCTCATCGACCCGGCCACCAAGCCCGAAGACCTCGGCAAGCCCGGCCATATCTTCCCACTCAAGGCCCGCAAGGAGGGTGTGCTGCGCCGCGCCGGCCACACCGAGGCGGCCGTAGACCTAGCCCGGCTGGCGGGCTTCGAGCCGGCTGGTGTGCTGGTCGAGATTTTGAAGGAAGACGGCGAGATGGCGCGCCTGCCCGACCTGCGTAAGGTGGCCGAGCAGTGGGGCCTCAAGCTGATTTCGGTGCAAGACCTTATCAAGTACCGGCTAGCCCAGGAAAGCCTGATTCAGCGCGAAATCACGGTGAAGATGCCCACTGCCTACGGCGACTTCGACCTCTACGCCTACACCCAGCGCTCAAACGGCGCCCAGCACCTGGCCCTGGTGAAGGGCGACCTTAGCGGCCCCGAGCCGGTGCTGATACGGGTACACAGCTCGTGCGTGACTGGCGACATCTTCGGCTCGTGCCGCTGCGACTGCGGCCCGCAACTGCACAAGGCCATGGAGCAGATTGACCGCGAAGGCCGCGGCGTTATCGTCTACATGAACCAGGAAGGACGCGGCATTGGCTTGCTTAATAAGCTGAAAGCCTATAAGTTGCAGGAGCAAGGCCGCGATACCGTGCAGGCCAACGAGGAGCTGGGCTTCCGGGGTGATGAGCGCGACTACGGCGTGGGCGCGGCCATCATCCGCGACCTGGGTATCCGGCAGATGCGCCTGCTCACCAACAACCCGCGCAAGCGCACCGGCCTGCTCGGCTACGGCCTCGAAGTAGTCGAAACGGTGCCCATCGAAATAGCCCCTAATAAGCACAACCAGTCGTACTTAACCACCAAGCGCGACAAAATGGGCCACGACATACTGCAAGCCATGAAGCCCGACACGGCGGCCTAGCAGCGAGAGGCCAAGAAAAAGCCCCGGCGTATCAGCCTGATACGCCGGGGCTTTTTCTTGGCCTCTACTGGCTCTTACTTGGGCACAGCCCCTAGCCAGCGCACTACCGGGTAGCGGCGGTAGCCCGCCTCAGCGTAGGGTGAGTGCTGATACACCCATTCCAGCTGCGCCGGGCCGCTGGCGGCGAAGGCAGGGTCGGCTTTTTTCTGGGCTTCCAGCTGCTGGCGCACGGCGGGATTTTTGGTGAGAAACTCGGCAGCTAGGTCTTCAAAGACGTAGTCGGAATAGTGCTCTTTTTGCTGCAATACGCTGTCGAAAAAGCCCCAGGCGAAGAACGAGTCGGTGGCTTGCGGCTCCATGGCCTCGACGAGGTAGCGTTTGGCCGGGCCCTGCTCAGCCAGCACGGCCAGGTAAGTGCCCGCCGCTGGGGCAGCCTGCGGCTCACTAGTAGTTTTGAGCTTGACCTGGCTGTGCAGGTAATGGCCTTCGTAAGGGCGCGGCCCAGTTTTGTAGTCCTCCATAGTGTACGTTTCGGCGGGGCCGCTCACGGACTGGGCTAGCAGGCGCAGCACCACCCCGTTGCGGCGCAGATTATCAATTACTTCGCCCCAGGCCGCCGGAATAAGGTAGGCATGCGGCGCCGTTACCTCCACCGTGGCGTGGGCATCGTTGTAAAACTTCACTGGCCGCACATAAGGCCGGGCGCGGTCGTAGTAGAGGCGCGGCTGGCCGCTCACAGCGCTGAGCTTGTGCCCGGCCTCGTAGCCCCGAAACTGCACCGTGCCGCTAGGCTGCTCATTGATGGCCCAGGCCAGCGGAAACTGCGTTTGGGTGGCCAGGGCCGCGTCGGCGGCGGCACGGGCGGCTAGCAGGGTAGGGGCCTGGCTAGCCACGGTTTGCGCATAGGTGAGTAGCAGGTCGTAGGTGGCGCGCACGCGGGGGGCGAAGGCTTTCAGCATGTGCGTTTCGGGCATAAAGCCGATGCTGTTGAACAAAGCCGCGTAGCCGGTCGAGTAGCGTGGGCTTTCCAGGAAAGCCCGCAGACCGCTCTCGGGCGTTTCGCCCTCAAAGTCGACGTAGGGCGTCATGGGCCAGTGCTTCTGGTCCATGCCTTTGTAAAGGGCCGGCAGCAGCTGGTCTTTCAAATAGGGCCCTAGCACCGGCCCGAGCTTCTCGGCCTGGGTTGGGATGAGCGTGATGGTATACTGGTAATCAGCGCCATTAGAGGTATGCGTATCGACAAAAATCTCGGGCCGCCACTTCTGAAACAAGGCCGCAAACGAGCGCGCATTGCGCGAGTCCTGCTTCACGAAGTCGCGGTTCAAATCGAGGTGCCGCGCGTTGCCCCGGAAGCCGTAGGCCGCCGGGCCGTTCTGGTTCACGCGGGTGGTGCTGTTGCGGTTCAGCATCCCGTCGATGTTGTAGGCCGGAATGATGACGACCGTAATTTTCTGCAAAAGGGCCCGGTATTTTTTGTCGCGCAGCAGGTCGCGGGCCAGCAGCATGCTGGCGTCGATGCCCTCGGGCTCGCCGGGGTGAATGCCGTTTTGGATGAAGAGGATGGGCCGCCCCTTAGCCCGGCTAGCCCCCGGCTCGAAGGTGCCATCGGCCGAAAGCACTACCTCGTGCAGCGGCTGGCCGCTGTCGGTGGGGCCGGCTTCGTGCAGCTGCATGGTGGTGGGGTAGGCAGCGGCTAGCTCCTTATAAAAGCCGATGCACTCGGCGTAGGTAGCCGTGGTGTTGTGCTGCGGGTCGCGCTCGAAGGGCGTGGTGAGCGGTGGGGCAGGAGCCGAGGTGAGCAGCGAAGCAGCGAGCAGGAGCGAGGCGAGGAACATGGAGGCGAAGGTCGGCAAGACCAGACGACCTTTGCGCTTGTAGCGCGGACTTTGTAGCCCGCGTTTGCGTAAGCGCTGCTGTATTGTTCACTCGCGGACTACAAAGTCCGCGCTACTTCCACTCATGTCCCGTCCCCTCATTCTCATTTCCAACGACGACAGCCTCACGGCGCCCGGCATTGCGCACCTGGTGCGCCTCATGGGCGAGCTCGATGCCGAAATAGTAGTGGTAGCGCCCGCTAGCCCGCAATCGGGCATGGGCCACGCCATCACCATCGGCCACCCGCTGCGACTCGATAAGTCCGCTATTTTTGGCGAGGGCGTGACGGCCTACGCCTGCACCGGCACCCCGGCCGACTGCGTCAAAATCGCCAAGCACTACGTGCTCGAAGGCCGCCGGCCCGACCTCGTGGTGTCGGGTATCAACCACGGCTCCAACTCGGCCGTGAACGTGCTGTACTCGGGCACCATGTCGGCGGCCATTGAGGCGGCCATTGAGGGGCTGCCCGCCATCGGCTTCTCGTTGTGCGACTACGGCCACGACGCCGATTTTTCGCACGTGGGGCCCTGGGTGCTCGAGGTGTGCCGCCAGGCGCTGGCCCACGGCATTCCGGCCGGCACGGCCCTCAACGTGAATATCCCTAAGAATACTAGCCCCATCCAGGGCATCCGGCTGGCCCGCCAGGCCCGCGCCAAATGGCAGGAGCGCTTCGAGCAGCGCCACGACCCCTACCGCCGCCCCTACTACTGGCTGCTGGGCGAGTTTGTGAACCAGGACGCGGGCCTCGACACCGACGAGGCCGCCCTGGCCGAAGGCTACGTGTCGGTGGTGCCCTGCCAGTACGACCTCACCAACTACCAGGGGCTAGCCACTATGGCCGAGGCTTGGCAACTGGCCCTGCCCCCGGCCGGCCCGGCCGCCGCGCCACCCCAGCCCATGCCCAGCGAAGACTACGGCCCGGCCGCGCAGTAATAAATGAGGCATTTGGCACGAGGGATGAAGCAGTGGCACTTGGCGCTGCTTCATCCCTCGCTTATTTCACGGCCTTTACTTGGCGGTGCTGCTGCGCTACGGCCGGGGTGCGCACCACGCGCAGCGGCAGCAGCTGGGGCGGGGCGTGCTGGTAGCCAGCGGGGTACCCATGCCGGTGGTGCGCGCCGTGTCCAGCCGGCGCCAGCAGCAGCGCCAGCAGCAGTAACCCGAGCAGGAACAGAGGCATTTTCATAGAGTGCACATAGTATGTATCAAGATACTAGCCCACCCGTGAAGCCTCTGTGAATGCCCCCGCCCGTTAGTCTTTGCTAAGCCAGCCCTTGCGCCAGAAGTAGTAGAGCTGCCCGGCCACGATGAGTGCCAGCACCCCTATTAGTATGGGGTAGCCCAGCGGCGAGTACAGCTCGGGCATATTGAGCGGCAGCAGGTGGCCGTGGCTGTCTTCGTGCTGAAAGTTCATGCCATAGAGGCCCACCACAAAGCTCAGCGGAATGAAGATGGAACTGATGATGGTGAGCACTTTCATAACCTCGTTCATGCGGTTGCTCTGGTCGGAGAGAAAGAGGTCGGTGAGCGAGGAAATGTTGTCGCGGTAGCTCTCGGCCAGGTCCAGGGCCTGAATGGCGTGGTCATAGGCATCGCGGTAATACACCTTCAGCTCTTCGGGCACTACTTCTTCGGGCAGGCGCAAGATTTCCGACATCTTATCGCGCTCGGGGTACACCAGGCGCCGAAAGCGCACCACGTCTTTCTTGATGCGCAGAATGCGGCTCAGCAGCCGGCGCTCGCGCGGGGTGGCAAAGATGCTGGTTTCCAACTCCTCAATATAGTCGCCGATGGCCGCCATGGTGGGGTAGTAGTGGTCGAGCACCACATCGGTGAGGGCGTAGGCCAGGTAGCCTACCGACCTGCGCCGCAGCTGGCTGAAATTGGCCCGCATCCGGTTGCGCAGCACATCCAGGCAGTCGTCGTAGTCATCCTGAAACGTGAGCACGTAGTTGGGGCCGGTAAAAATCGACAGCTGGTCGTCGTGCACCGTGAGTTGGGGGGTAAACTCGGTCATGCGCGACACCAGAAAGAGCCGGTTGTCGTCAAACACTTCCACCTTGGCCCGCTGGTAGTCGCCGAGCACATCCTCCATTTGGAGGGGGTGCAGGCCAAACTCCTGCATCAGCTGCTCCATCAGGGGCAGGTCGCCGTAGCCGCGCACATCTATCCAGTGCTTGAGCTCGGGGTGCTGGCGCAGATAAGCAATGAGGTCGTGGTAGCGGTTGGTGTACTCGCCCTCTTCGTAGGTATGCTCATCGTACGACATCAGGAACAAGCGCGGCCGGAGGGCGTCGGGCTGCACGTGCAGCATGCCGGGCCGCTGCCCCACGTTCTGGTACAGCGCCTGGCGGCGGGCCTCCCGGTCGGGGTCGGGGGGCAAGTCCGTTAGAGCCTCTTGTTCCGGCTGGGCTTTAGCCGCGAGCCGGGTGCGCGGGGGGCTAGTGGGCACCGAGGAAGGGCGGGAAGGGTTCATCAGTAGGTAAAAAGCAGAAAGCAGGGCAGCGGCGCGCGGCCCAGGTAAGAATTGCAGACCAGTTGGTGTCGTACTTTGCCGGGCTCTTAGCCGTTAGTGAAAAGTACTACTCTCCTTCCGTCGCAGCCAGGCTGGGCCGTATACGCCGACGAGGCCCCGGCTGGCCAACCGCCGGTCGGCCCGCGCCGTCCCCTGGCCTTTGCGCCCTGGCTCTACCTCGAGCCGGCGCACCAGGGCTTGCAGCCGCACGGCCGGCCGGTGCTCAGCTTTTACCTCGAAGACGAGGCCGCCGGGGCTAGCGTGGCCCAGCTATTTGTGGTGCTCGATTTTGAGGGCCCGGGCCTGGCCAGCTCGCCGGGGCAGGCCCCTTTTGGCGCGGTGCAGCTGGCCCCCGGCGTGCCCGCCGCTGCCCTGCACCTGCTGCTCGACGCCGCCGAAGACCTCTTGCGGCAGCGCGGCCAGCGGCGGCTGCAGCTGCGCGGCTATCCCTTTTGCTACGACCCCGCCGGTGCCGCCCAACTAGCCGAGGCCCTGCGCCAGCGTCACTACGCCGTGGCGCTGGCCGAAGAAAATTACTACCTCGACCCCGCCCGCGACTACGAAGCTCACCTGCACCCTAGCGAGCGCCGCCGCCTGCGCCGCTGCCGCCAGCTAGGCCTGGTGCCCGAGCAAGAGCCGCCGCTCATCCTGCCCTGGGCCTACGAGTTTATTGCCAAGTGCCGGCAGGAGCGGGGCCAGGCACTGTCGCTGCCCCTAGCGCGGGTGCAGGAGCTGTTTCGGGCGTTTCCAAGCCAGCACTTGCTGTTCTCGGTGCGTAAGCCGGGCGGCGAGTGGGCCGCCTTCACCATCGCCATCCAAGTGAGCGAAAGCGTGCTGTACAATTTTTACCCCGCTAGCCCCCTGGCTGATAACCACATCAGCCCGGTGGTCATGCTCAACGAAAGCCTGCATACCTATGCCCGCGCCTCGGGCCTCACGGTGGTAGACCTGGGTACCTCTACGCTGCCCACCGGCCCCAATGCCTCGCTGCTGCGCTTCAAGCGGCACCTGGGTGGGGTGAGTAGCCTCAAGCTAAGCTGGCAAAAGGTGCTGTAAAACAGCCTGCTTTCTCATTTGGTAATATTATTTTATTATACTCATTTGAACAACATGTGTTAGTATTCGCTATTTGACAGCTCCTGGCCTCGGTAATAGGATAGCTGAGCAGCTACAAGCCCGACCTTTGCCACATGGCTACTCCGGTTCGTACTATTTGGCAGGGCTTCGTGCGCGGGTCGTTGGGCACGGGGGTGGCCATCGTGGCACGGGCGGCCGGGGCCCTTACCCTCAACAAACTGGTAGCCCTCTACGGCGGGCTGGGCGGCCTTACCCAGCTAGCCCAGTTCCAAAACCTGATGGCCCTGTTTGGGGCTCTGCCCACCGATGGTGTGCAGGTGGGCGCCACTACGCACCTAGCCCCGCTGCGGCCGGGCTCGGGCCGGCACCGGGTTTGGTTCGGGGCTGCGCTGGCACTCACTGGCGCTACCATACTAGGGGCCGGGGCGGTGCTGCTAGCCACTGGCGGTGCCGCCTGGCCGGTGGGCCGGGCTGTTTTTTTTACGGCTGGGATGCTGCTGATAATTACGCAGGCACTCCTGAGCACCGTGCTGCTGGCGGCGGGCCGGCGTGGGCCCTACATAGCGCAGGCCGTAGCTATCAGCCTGCTTGGTACGGCGGCGGTGGCGGCCGCTCTGGCGGCTGGCTGGCCCCTGGCGCGGGTGCTGCTGGCTTATGTGGGCGGGCAGGCGCTCACCTTGCCGCTGGCGGGTTGGGCGGCGTGGCACGCGGGCCTGCTGGCCGGGTGGCGCTGGCGCTGGCCTAGCCAGGCTGCCTGGCGCGGAATGCTCCCCTTTGTGCTGATGGCGGCCGGGTCGCTGCTCAGCGGCCGGGCCGTCGATTATGGGCTGCGCGCCTGGCTCATCGCTCATTTTGCCCCGGCCCGCACCGACTTATGGCAGGCCGTAGCCAAGCTTTCCGATAACTATACGCTCGTAATGACGGCCGTGCTCAATACGGTATTTTACCCCCGGCTGGCGGCCCTTAAAGCCACCCCGGCCCAGGCGCGGCGCTACCTGGCAGCCGTGCTGGGGCTGCTGGCTGTTGGGCTGGCCGTGGCGCTGGGCCTGGTGTATGCGCTGCGCGATGTGCTGCTGCCGCTGCTGTTTGCGCCGCGCCTGTTGGCCGCCCGCGAGCTGCTAGCCCCGCAGCTGCTCGGCGATTGGGCCAAGTTTCTGGCCTGGGTATTCCTATATTACTTGCTGGCGCGTGCCCGGCCGCTGCCTTATCTGGCTATGCAAGGAATAGCGGCCGGGCTTTATATTGTGTTGGTAGCCCTTTTTATCGGGCCTTTTGGGCTAGCCGGCGTTGTGTGGGCTCATGCGCTCCACTACGTGTTGCTACTGGCAATTTGCGCTGGATTATACAAATGGAAATGGGATTGACCTTTTGGGTATAATTTTATTTTATTTCTGTATTTAATTGATAATGAAGAGTGTAGATGTTGTTCAAAAGTTAAACAACGATAGTTAATGGCTCCTCCGGTCGTCACCATTATTGCGCTCTGCCATAACCACGCGCGTTTTCTGCGCGAGGCGCTAGACTCTGTTCTAGCCCAGGACTATGCGCCGCTGGAAGTTTGGCTCGTCGACAATGCCAGTACCGACGGCAGCCCGGCCATCTTGCGCGAGTATGCCGAGGCGAACCCTAGCTGGCACCTGCTGCTGCTGCCCGAAAACATTGGCAACTGCCGAGCCTTCAACCAGGCATTTTTACAAAGCACCGGCGAGTTTGTGGTTGATTTTGCCACCGACGATGTGCTGCTGCCCCAGCGCCTGAGCCAGCAGGTGGCGCTTTTTCAACGCCTGCCGCCCGACTACGGCATGGTGTACTCCAACTGTGCGCATATCACGGAGGCGGGCCAGCTGCTGGGCCTGCACCACCGCCCCGACGGGCGCGGCCGGCTGAACCCGCGCCCGGCCAGCGGCTGGGTATTTGAAGACGTGCTGAGCCGCTACTTCATCAGCACGCCCACCATGCTTATGCGCCGGGCCGCGCTGCTGGCGCTAGGGGGGTATGACGAGGCGCTGAGCTACGAGGACTTCGACTTCTGGGTGCGAGCCAGCCGCGACTGGCGCTTTCAGTACCAGGATGTGGTGACGACCCGCAAGCGCAAGCATCCGCGCAGCATGAGCGCCCAGGTTACCCAGCAGCACGACCCCTACCTCGACTCGACCCTGGCCGTGTGCCGCAAGGCCGTGGCCCTGTGCCGCACGCCTGCCGAGGCGCGCGCCCTGGCCCGCCGCCTGCGCCACGAGCTGGCTCACGCGCTGCGCCGCCGCCAGTGGGCCGCCGCCCGCCAGGCCAGCCAGCTACTCGTGGATGTAGTCGGCCGGGTCGTAGGGCTGCGAGGCCAGGCATAGCAGCACCGCGCCCGGCCCAAAGTGAATTTCGGGCCAGCAGTGAGGCGGCAGGTATAGCGCCTGGGTAGGCTGGTCGAGGCAAATCTCTACCGCTTCCTGGCCTTCAGCCTTAATTACTAACGTAATGCGGCCGTGCACGGCCACCAGCACCTGCTCGAGGGTGTGGTGGGCGTGGCGGCCGCGCACCCGGTTAGCTGGCACCTCCGTTATCCAGTAAGCCCTTTTGATGGCAAAAGGCAGGCTGCCGGCCTCGGCCACCGTGAGCCAGCCGCTGTCGGCCGCGCCGTGGCTAGGGAGGGTAAAAAGGTAAGGACGCGTCATGCAGCGAGAATGGCCGGCAAAGATAAGCCGGGCCGCCCCGGCCGCCGAAAAGCCCGGCCATTTGCCCAAAACTCTGCTATAGGAAGCGGGCGCGCAGCTCGGGCGTGGGCACCAGGCAGCTTTCCTGCCGCCCAAACCAGCCGTAGCGATGCCGCGCCACCAGGCGGTACGCGGCATCGCGCCAGCGCTGGGGCAGCAGCCGGCCCACTGCGGCCAGCCGCCAGGGGCCATCGAGCTGGCGCGCAATGCGCAGCACCGCCGTCGAGTGCGAGTACAGCTGCCCGCCTTCCAGCAAGATAACCGAGTCGGGCCCAGCCGGGCTAGCGGCCGTGGGCGGCTGCCCGTGGGCCGCTAGCAGTGCCTGGCCCAACTCGCTCTGCAGGGCCGCGAAGCGAAACCGCCCGCGCGCATCGTGCCGAATCACGAACTGCACGAAGCCATTGCAGAGGTTGCACACCCCGTCGAAGAGAATGGTAGCGGAGGCAGAAGTAGCCATAGGAAAGCACGCGAAAGCACCACCTGCCCTAACGGCCGGGCGCCGCCAGGGTTGGCCGAGGCGGGCCGCGCCGGTTAGGGTAGCGCCTGCACCTCCACGCGCCGGTTGCGCGGGTCGGGCGAGGGGTAGAGTGGGCGCTTGTCGCCGTAGCCGATGGTGCTGAGGCGCGCGGGCTCCACCCCGGCTTTCACCAGATAGGCCTTCACTACCTCGGCGCGCTGCTCCGAGAGCCGCTGGTTTTTGCTCGATTCGCCCACCCGGTCGGTGTGCCCGGCCACGCGCAGGCGCAGCGCCGGCCGGGCCTTGAGCTCGGTCGCAAGCTGGTCGAGTGCCGGCTGGGCTTCGGGCAGCAGCTCGGGGGTACCTACTTTAAACAGCACCGTGGGCAGTACTGCCGGCTTAGCGCCTAGCTCCGGAAGGGCCGGCGCGGCTGGTACTGTGATGGGAGCCGGGGCGGCCGCCGGGGGCACTGAGGGCACGGGCGCCACCGGCGCGAGGCGCAGGGTGTCGGGCCTAGCGGGGGCCGCGGGGGGGGGCTGCCGGGCTAGCGGCGGGGGCGCCGGTGCGGTACTGCTTACCCGCACGGTAATGGGCACTACCGGGCTTTCGGCGGTGGCGAAGTAGCCCTGCTTAAGGTAGAACGTGGTGGTTGTGCGCAGGCGGGTGGGGTAGGTGTTACCGGTGGCTACGAGCTGCTTCAGGCCGGCGTCGGCATACCAGCGCACCTGGCGCCCCGACACGCGCAGGGTAGTGAGCGCCCCGGCCGGCACGGTGGCAGCCGACTTCAGCTTGACGCGGTAGAGGGAAAATTCGCCGGTGTCGCACTCACCATAGTGCTCATAGTCAGCGCGGCCGGTTAGCTTTTCCTGCGTCGCATCGTAGGTGAAGAGGATGGCGCCCTCGCACCAGTAGCGCAGCAGCGAGCGCCCGGTTTCGCTGAGCTTGCGCGCGTGCACCAGCCGCAGGCCGGCCGGCGTGGCCATGCCTTCCATCTGAAACGTGACCGTGGCATCGGGATGGTTGCCGTCTTCCTGGTAAAGCACCCCAAACAAGTCGGTGCCCGCCCGCTGCTGCACCCGCAGCACCGAGGGGCAGTAGCGGCTCTTATCCTGTTCATCTTCTACCCCCTGCCACACGCCGGCCAGCGATTGGGCCCCGGCCGGGCCGGCCAGCAATAGCGCAGGCAGCAAGTAAAGCCGAAAGAGAAGTTTCATGCAGCTAAAATAACAAGACCCTGGCCCGCGCAAAAATTGGCTAGCCCCGCTAGCTGCCGCCCAGCACCAGGTACTCGGCCACCAGGGCCAGCGAGTAGGCCGGGCACTCCCAGGCAATGTGGCTCAGGCGCCAGCGGGCCAGCCAGCGCGTGTGCGGGTAATAATTGAGCAAGGGCGCGATGCAGAACGCCAGCCCCCGGGTGCGTGGCTCTACCTCGGCCAGCGTAGGAGTAGGCCCTAGCAACGCCGGCGCCGGCGCTCCCAGGCGCAGCAGGGTGCTGGCCAGCAAGAGCTTATCCATAAAGTGGGGGCTAGCCGCCAGCAGCTCCGGCAGGTCGCGCAGCAGGGCGGCGCGGGCGGCGGCCAGCTGGGGTGCCTCGGCCGCCAGGCGCCCGGCGTGGTAGGCAATGAGCGGCACGGTGGCGTAGTATGGCGACACACCCAGTGGGTCGCGCCGGTACTCGCCCGAGGAGATGACCCAGTCAATCAGCGCCAGGCTGTCGAGGTCAAACTCGTTGAAGGGTAGGTTATTGCGTCGGTGCCAGAGCATGCCGTTCGACAAGGTGCTGACATCGAACTCGATGGGCATATACTTGCCAAACCAGGTCGAATAGATTTTGCGGCGCCGGAAGTCCTTAGGACCCGTGGTGGCCCAGCCAATCACGGTGTTGGCGTGGGCTTGCAGCTTGGCGTGCAGCCAGGCGGCATCGTGCTCGGGGCTGGGGTCGCTGAGGTACACCAGCGAGGTGCTGTCCACGTCATCGGGGGTAGCAAACTGCCGGAAGCGGCCCAGCAGGTAGCCGTGCGGAAAATGCTGGCGCGGCTGGGTTTGGTAGTAATTGTAGGTGGGCTGGCCGTTGGGACAGCGGTAGTGCGGGTAGGTGGCCCGGCCCCTGGCCACGATGGCCGCCGCCTGCTCCTGGGCGGCGGGCGGCAGGTGCAGGCTCAACTCCTGCAAGGTGTAGACGATGGCCGCCGTAAAAAACACGTTGGAATCTTCGCGGCGGTAGCGCAGGGATTTTTGCAGGCGCTGGCTCGGAAAAAGCCCCGGTAGGTAATGCGCATCGCCGGTCGATTGCAGAGCCGCGATGCGGGTAATAAGTTCGGATAGCAGGGCAGCAGGTTCGGGCATTTGGGCGCCAAGTTAGGGCGGCCCCAGCTTGGCCGCCCAGGTTTAGCTTATGGATGTTCCGCTAGCCCTTGCTGATAAGCGCGAATCTTGTCGGCCACCTCCACCATCGGCGCAACGTAAATTTCCCGCTCGTGCGCCTTTAGGTAGTGCAGCAATTGGCGGTGCGCGGCCAGGTCTACGTTGAGCGAGTGCCCGCCGCCCACACCGTGAAACAGAAACACCAGCAGCGTGTGCGACTGCTGTGCCTGCTGTACCAGGTCTAGCATATACTTGCCATCCTGGCCGTTAATAGAGTAGCAATCCACATTGGTCAGGTCAACCTGGGCCGCCGCTTGCAGGCCGCCCGTGACACCCCTGGCGGCTACGAAGTCGTTTTTGAGCTGGTCATAAAAATTAACGCCGCCAATCTGCCGGTCGCCGCAGGGATAGGCGAAGGTGCGGCGCGTTTTGCCATCAATGGCTTGTAGCAGCGTGTTGGTAGCCCTGATTTCGGCCACCGCCCGGTTCACAGTGTATTTGCTCAGGTCATTATCGGGCGTCACGAAGCTGCGGCCGGGCAGGCTGCCGTCGCAGGGGTGAAACAGCGCGTGATTGCCGAGCTCGTGTCCGCGCAGGGCCGCCCGGCGCCACTCATGCAGGCGTTTGACTACGGCTGGTGCTGAGCCAATGAGGTAAAACGTGCCCCGCAGCTTCAGCGAATCGAGGGCCGGCACCACCCGGTCGAGGTCAGCATCGATGGCATCGTCGTAAGTCAGCACCACGGCGCACTGCTTGTTGTTCCACACGCCGCTAGGGGTAGTTTGGGCCGTGGCGGCTAGGCTACTTACCAGAAGCGCGGCGGCCGCTAGCCCACGGTGCACGCACGAAAAAGCTGAAAATGAAGTTGTAAGCACGGAAAGTATACTAAATAAAAACCAGGTAGCTAAGGTCGCCGGCCGTTGTCTAGCCACAGCAGGCTCTGCAAGATAAACTGGCTTTGCGCTGGGCTGCTGAAGGTGGATGACAAAGGGCGATTGGTGCCGTGCTCGTAGTCCATGTCGTTGTGGCCCATGTTTAGATACACCATGCGGTAGCGGCGGTTGGTCCAGGCCACGGGGTAATAGCCTTCGTGCCAGATTTCGTGCGGCTTGGGCCCGGTGCCCAGCGGAAAGCTGCTCGGGTCGATGGCCAGCAAGATGTCAATGTCGGGGTTCCGGCGCAGGTCGCGGGTCCACTTGTACCATTCATTGGGTGCCGAGGCAAAGGTGGCCGGCAGCTTCTGCGTAGTGGGGTGGCGGCGGTCTTGTACCCGCAGCGTGGCCAAAGTGGGCCGCCAGGTATTGCCCGCATATTCACCCGTACCCAAAAACTGCGTGTGGTACCAATCCCAATTTTGCGGGTAAGCCGAGGGCGTGAGCGCAAACGCCGCAAAATGGAACCCTAGCCAGGCCCCGCCGTGGTCCATATAGTCCTGAAAAGCGGCACGTTGCGCTGGCTGGTCAGGGCGCGTGTCGAGAAACACCACCACTTGGTAGCGCGCCAAAAAGCTGGCGTTCAGGTTTTGCCAATCAGAAGTCGTATCGTAGGCAAAGCCATGCTGCGCTGCCTGCTGCGGAAACCATTGGTTGGCCTCGTGCACAAAATCGACGTGGGCCAGGTCGTTCTTCCCCGTAAAGAAGGCAATAACCCGAAACGTAGCTGGCTTGCTGCCCTGGGCCCTGGCTAGCCCCGCCCAGGCGCTCAGCCCCATCAATAGTACTAGTCGCAGCAGTTTCATAGGGTGCCAAAGCTACCGCGCGCTATGTGGTTTTTCACCGCCAAAAAGGAGCATCGGCTAGGGTAGTTAGGGGAGGGGACCACTGCCGAGAGCCGCCTAACGGGTAAGCCGGTAAATCATGAGCGCCGTGCGCTCAACCAGCTTCGGAAACTCTTTTAAATTAATGGTTTCGCCCGCGGCGTGCGCGCCCTTGCCGGGCGCACCCAAGCCATCGAGGCAGTCGAGATACTGCGCCACGTACGATACGTCGCCGGCGCCACGGGCACCGGGGTCGCCGGCCACCACCGGCCCGAAGCCCAGGTCGCGGCTGGCCTGGTCGGCCAGGTCGGCTAGCTTCTGGTTGCCAGGGGTGGGGGCCATACCCGGTATGCCGTCGCTAAACGTGATTTCGGCCCGGGTACCCGGCAAATTCTGGCTCACGATGGCGCGCATCTTGGTACGGGCTGCTTCCTTCTGGGCTTCCGTGAGAAAGCGCAAGTCGCCGGCTACCGCTGCGCTAGGGGCAATAATATTGGTTTTGCCGACTACTTCGCCGCGGGCTTTGGCCTGGTCATACGTCACCTCAGAGCCGCCCACGATGAGGCCAGGATTAAAGGTCAGGTATTGCTCCTGGCTCAAGGTTTCGCGGAAGGAGTTGAGGATGCGCGCCACCTCATAGATAGCGCCGTAGCTCACATTCGGCTTAAAAATAGTAGAAGAATGCGCGGCCGTACCGAAAGTTTTCAGCTGCCAATTGCTGCTGCCGCGCCGGGCCGTGGCCACCGTGTGCCGGTCGATGGCATTTTCGAAGGCCAGGGCTACCTGCGCTTCTTTGGCCCTAGCAATGAAATTGGCGCGGGCTTCGGGGCCTTCGCCGCCACGCTCTTCGTCGCCGGTGAAGTAGGCCGTGATGCTGGCATCCTTGAGCAGCCCATTGGCTTGCAGCGCCTGCAGCGCCGCCAGTATCACCACGTCGCCGCCCTTCATGTCGTTTACGCCCTGGCCAGTGGCCGTCGAGTCGTTGAGCCGGGTGAACTTGGTAAACGGCATATCCAGCTCAAATACCGTGTCGAGGTGCCCAATCAGGAAGAGGCGCTTGCCCTTTTTGCCTTTGTGCTGAGCCACCAGATGGCCCGCCCGCTGCATGCTGGCCGGCATGGCTACCCACTCGGTTTTGAACCCTAGCGCATCAAACTCCTTCTGGAATATCGTGCCCACTTCGCGTACGCCCTTCACATTGAGCGTGCCGCTGTTAATGTTTACTACCTGCTCCAGCAGCTTCTCGGTCTGCGGCACGTGCTGCTGCACCGAGGCAATTAGTTTGCGCTCGGTAGACGTAAGCTTTTGCGCCTGGGCGGCGGAGCAGCCAAGGAAAGCGAAGGCAAGTAGGAGTTTTTTCACGGCACACGGGGCTTGTAATGATTAGCAAGGTACTGGCAGATTCTGGCGCGAGTTTAGCGCAGCGTAACTCGTGCTACCTGGCCTCGCGCCCGCCGGGGGCCAACCTGCACCGGATACTGGCCACCAACACCCTCATTTTTGGGGTCGGACTCATCCTGTTTTCGCACACCCCGTGGTACCCGCTGGCCCTGGCGTTCATTGCGGTGGGCGCGTTTGGCATGATGTCGCAAATCACCATCAGCAACACGCTGCTGCAAACCACCGCCGACCCCGCCATGCGCTGGCGAGTCATCAGCTTCTACGTGCTGGCCTACACGGGCATGGTGCCCCTAGGTAGCCTGCTGGTGGGGGTAGCGGCGCAGCACATCGGCGTGCAAAACACGGTGTTGGTGCAAGGCGTGCTGGCTCTCGGCCTAGGCGCGCTGCACTGGCGCTCGCTGCACCAGCAGCCAGCGGTACGCACCGAACTGCCCGCCCAGGCCAACTCTACGCAGGGCCTGGCGTTGTCGAGCTAGCAACCGTCCTATGTTTACAGCACTGGCGCGAGTTTAGCGCAGTGTAACTCGTGCCAGTAATATTAGTTTCACAATTTAATTCTGACGCAGTTTCCAAACAAAGAAATATTTGTTATTTCTTATCTCGGATTCAATATTTACTAACTCCTTGGCGTTATCTCCAAATTTGCTTAAATAATTAATGCCACCAAGTCCAGTAACAACTTGGCTAATATTATCTGGTAAAAAATGCGAAAAAAGTCCGATAGAAACAAAAGTTGTTCCGACAACAAAATCCTTTATCAAGTCGGATTTAATCATCTTTTTGGATGATTTAATGACTTGATTCATCTTCTGAATTTCAGGTTCTATCTCATCCCTGAACGCATCTTTCAGATTGTCATTATTGTCTTTGGTATTGGATAAGAATGTTGTAAGAGAATGTCTGTAGACCTGGAATGCTTCACCTTCATTCTTCCGCAGTTCTATTATTCTATTTAAATCAATACTAGGTAAGTAAGGGATATTATGTGAAAGGGAACTGCTTAATTTGTCATTAAGTTCTTTTTTATTCTTGTTGAGAATAAGTTTAGAATCAAGCTCTCTGTCTGTTAGGTATGACGAATTATAGAAGTTTGAATAATAGTTTTGTGTTAACAAGTCATCAATTATCGGTTCAACAAACATATTTATCAAACCCAGTTTTGTGGCTTGCCTTTTTGTTAAAACCCCTTTGGTTTTTCTTCCTAATTTTCTCTTCAAATCAACAAGGCCTTCTCCAAAAAAATGTAATCCAGCAGGATGCTCCATAATTTCATGTGGGCCTTCTATCACGATGTAAGTATTTCCTTCATAATTGGTATCGAGAGAAAACTCGAAATCCTGTAAGAATTTATCATTCAGTAGTTTTTCTGCATCGTTGATGCGCTCTTCGTACTCTCTTGTAATCGCCTTCGTTTCGCGTAAGCAGTCTTTGCAAATATGTTGAAATGAGTTGGTGAACATGAAAATGCCCTCTTCAAGTAATGGTTTTACATGAAAAAGTACTTTTATATCTGTGGCAAGCAAAAAACGGGCGTGGTCATTAAAAAAAACTTATGTGTAAGTATTTATCAAAAGGATTTTGTATATAGACAACGTCCGCATACAATATGGCATTTCTTGCTAAAGTATCTATATGCTTTGTACGGCATCTTTCCTCATAGCAAGGGAAAACACCGCCACTTAAAGTATTATTAGCTACAAAGCTGAATTTGGAATCAATAGGTCTATTGGAATTTTGTTGGATAATAGTCATTATGGATGCTATTACCCCATGAATTTTATCATCGCTCAGAGTAGCTATGATTTTATCACAGTGTTTAGGTGTCCAGAGTTGCCGGTAGAATAATTCAAAAAGCTCTTTCATAAAAGAAAATTATTAGTATCAGAGCATGGTGCATTTGCCATGCTCTGATTACTTTTTGAAGTTGGAAAATTATCTGGCCTTCTTTTCAAAAGAGTAAACCTACATATTCCGACGATACTGCCCGCCAACCTCAAATAGTGCGTTCGTAATCTGACCTAGGGAGCAGGTTTTCACTGTTTCCATTAGCTCGGCGAAGAGGTTGCCATTCTGCACGGCGATTTGCTGCAAGCGCTTCAGGGCGGCGGGGGTAGCGGCGGCGTTGCGGGCGTGCAGGGCTTCGAGCATCGTAATCTGGTACTGCTTTTCCTCCTCCGTGGCGCGGATGACTTCGGCCGGGATGACCGTGGGCGAGCCCTTAGACGAGAGGAAGGTATTGACGCCGATAATCGGGTATTCGCCGGTGTGCTTCAGCATCTCGTAGTGCAGGCTTTCCTCCTGGATTTTGCCGCGCTGGTACATGGTTTCCATGGCGCCGAGCACGCCGCCGCGCTCCGTGATGCGGTCAAATTCGAGCAGCACCGCTTCCTCGACTAGGTCGGTCAGCTCCTCGATGATGAAGGAGCCTTGCAGCGGGTTTTCGTTTTTGGCTAGTCCCAGCTCGCGGTTGATGATGAGCTGAATGGCCATGGCGCGGCGCACACTTTCCTCGGTGGGGGTAGTGATGGCCTCGTCGTAGGCGTTGGTATGCAGTGAGTTGCAGTTGTCGTAGATGGCGTAGAGCGCCTGCAACGTGGTGCGAATGTCGTTGAAGTCGATTTCCTGGGCGTGCAGCGAGCGGCCCGAGGTCTGGATGTGGTACTTCAACATCTGGCTGCGGGCGTTGGCGCCGTACTTCAGCTTCATGGCCTTGGCCCAGATGCGGCGCGCTACCCGCCCAATGACGGCGTACTCGGGGTCGATGCCGTTGGAGAAGAAGAACGACAGGTTGGGCGCGAAGTCGTTGACGTTCATGCCCCGGCTCACGTAGTACTCCACGAAGGTGAAGCCGTTGGAGAGCGTGAGCGCCAGCTGGGTAATCGGGTTGGCCCCGGCCTCCGCAATGTGGTAGCCCGAGATGCTGACCGAGTAGAAGTTGCGCACCTTCTCGGTGATGAAATACTCCTGTACGTCGCCCATCAGGCGCAGCGCAAACTCGGTGCTGAAAATGCAGGTGTTCTGGGCCTGGTCTTCCTTCAGAATATCGGCCTGCACGGTGCCGCGTACCTGGGTCAGCGTCGTGGCCTTGATTTGCTGGTACACGTCGGCGGGCAGCACGTCTTCGCCGGTCACGCCGAGCAGCAGCAGGCCTAGGCCGTTGTTGCCCTCGGGCAGCTCGCCTTGGTAGCGGGGGCGGGGCTGCTGCTTGGCAGCAAAAATGGCGTCGATTTTGGCATCCACCTCGGCTTCGAGGCCGTTTTGGTGGATGTACTTCTCGCAGTTCTGGTCGATGGCCGCGTTCATGAAAAACGCCGCTAGGGTCGCCGCCGGGCCGTTGATGGTCATGCTCACCGAGGTGGCCGGGTGCGAGAGGTCGAAGCCCGAGTAGAGCTTCTTGGCATCGTCGAGGCAGGCGATGCTCACGCCCGCGTTGCCGATTTTGCCGTAGATGTCGGGCCGGTGGTCGGGGTCTTCGCCGTAGAGCGTCACCGAGTCGAAGGCCGTGCTCAAGCGCTTGGCCGGCAAGCCTTTACTCACGTAGTGGAAGCGGCGGTTGGTGCGCTCCGGCCCGCCCTCGCCCGCAAACATGCGGGTTGGGTCTTCACCCTCGCGCTTGAACGGGAACACGCCCGCCGTGTAGGGAAACTCGCCGGGAAAATTCTCCTGCATGGCCCAGCGCAGGCGGTCGCCCCAGCCTAGGTAGCGCGGCACGGCCACCTTGGGTATCTCATTGCCCGAGAGCGAGGTAGTGTGCGTTTTGACCCGGATTTCCTTGTCGCGCACCTTGTACACGTACTCGGGGTTGCGGTAATTTTGGAGGGTAGCCTCCCAGTTTTCCAGAATGGCCTGGGCGTCGGCGTCCAGGCGGCGCAGCTGGGTTTGCACGTTTTTGGCAAAGTCCTGGGCCGTGGCGTCGGCGCTATCGGCGGCGCCGTAGTGCCTGGCTAGGGTCGCAAACGAGCCTGCTACCTCGGCAATGGCCACCTGCTCGGCCACGCGCTTGTCGTAGGCGCGGTTGTTTTCCGCAATCTCGGAGAGGTAGCGCGTGCGGCTCGGCGGAATGATGTAGACCTTTTCCGACTGCTCGGCGCTGGTTTCGAGCTGCGAGGCAAACTGCGCGCCCGTCTTCTCCTCCAGCGTGCTAAGAATGGCGCGGTAGAGCCGGTTCATGCCGGGGTCGTTGAACTGCGAGGCGATGGTGCCAAAAACAGGCATTTCATCCAGCGGCGAATCCCAGCGCTGGTGGTTGCGCTGGTACTGCTTGCGCACGTCGCGCAGGGCGTCGAGGCCACCGCGCTTGTCAAACTTGTTGAGCGCAATGACATCGGCAAAGTCCAGCATGTCAATCTTTTCGAGCTGCGTGGCCGCGCCGTACTCGGGCGTCATCACGTAGAGGCTCACGTCGGAGTGCTCGATGATTTCGGTGTCGCTCTGGCCGATACCGCTGGTTTCCAGAATAATCAGGTCGAAGTCGGCGGCCTTTACCACGTCTACCGCGTCTTGCACATAGCGGCTGAGCGCGAGGTTGCTCTGGCGCGTGGCCAGCGAGCGCATGTACACCCGTGGCGAGTTGATGGCGTTCATCCGGATGCGGTCGCCGAGCAGCGCGCCGCCGGTTTTACGCTTGCTAGGGTCCACCGAAATGATGGCTAGCGTCTTCTCCGGGAAGTCGAGCAGGAAGCGCCGCACCAGTTCATCGACCAGCGACGACTTGCCCGCGCCACCCGTACCCGTGATACCTAGGATGGGCGCCCCCTGGGTTTTGCTGGGTGTCAAAAGCTGAGTGTCGTTGCTTTCCTGCTGCTGAAAGTCAGCCACCAGTTGGCCTTTCACGCGCTCAAATTCCTCGGGGAAGTTTTCCGCCGCCGAAATCAAGCGGCCAATGCTACGGGCGTCCTTCTCCTTAATATGCGAAACCTCGCCGTTCAGCTTCTGGCCCGTAGGGAAGTCGCTCTTTTCCAGCAGGTCATTAATCATACCTTGCAGGCCGAGCGAGCGGCCATCATCGGGCGAGTACAGGCGCGTGATGCCGTAGCCTTGCAGCTCCGTGATTTCGGAGGGCAGGATAACGCCGCCGCCGCCGCCGAAGATTTTGATGTGGCCCGCGCCGCGCTCCTTCAGCAGGTCATACATGTACTTGAAGTACTCGTTGTGCCCGCCCTGGTAGCTGGTGATGGCAATGGCCTGGGCATCTTCCTGAATGGCGCAGTCCACAATTTCCTGCACCGAGCGGTTGTGCCCCAGGTGAATCACCTCGGCGCCGCTGCTCTGAATGATACGTCGCATGATGTTGATGGCCGCGTCGTGGCCGTCGAACAGCGCAGCGGCTGTAACGATGCGAATGTGGTTTTTGGGCTTGTAGGGGGCAGCTGGGGCGGGATGCATGGGGGAGGGAGGGGTAGGGCGAAGAGAGAAGCCGCTAGCAGAATGAGCTATGCAGCGGCAGCAGGTTTTAACTACACGAAGGTACGAAAAAGCCCCGGCGGGGTAGGCCGGGGCTTAAGTAACTAGAAGAGCTAGGAATATTCAGCTTGCAAGTATTCCAGGAACTCGCGCCACGTTAGGCCAAGTATAATGAGTGTTTCTGGGTCGTGGCCGATGAACGGCGTTTCAACAAAACGCCCGGTCGCCTTTTCAATGGCAAATGCTTCCCCATCATGAGCACCTATTAGGAAATAGCCAGGATAAAATTCAGTGGCTTCATAGTCGGCATTGAACTGGAGCAGTTCATCGGCTTCAATGAGATAGGCAAACCCAAACTGATAGGTGCTCTCAGCTGCGAATAAATAAGCCAGATATTCCGATGGTAGCTCAAAATCGAGAGTTTGTAAAAACTCTTGTTTGTATTGTGGTGGCATATGCTATTGACTTAAAGCAGCGCTCGCCTCTAAGTGACTGCTGCTTATGCAAAAGTGCCGCTAGTCCTATTGCAAGAGGCTAGCGGCACTCGTTCAGTTAAAGGGCTAAGACTATATGAGCAGCCCTAGCGCGCAGGCAGGCCAGCTACGCCGGCCTCAGCTACAGTGTGGTCGTTTTCCACGGTGCTGCCCGATACGCCGATGGCGCCCATCACCTGGCCACCGTCGCCCACCAGCGGAATGCCGCCGGGGAAGGTAATAAGGCCACCATTCGACACCTCAATGTTGAAGAGTGGGCCGCCAGGCTGCGACAGTTTACCTAACTCGCCGGTGGGCATATCGAAGAAGCGCGCCGTTTTGGCTTTCTTAATGGAAATGTCGAGCGAGCCCAGCCAGGCATCGTCCATGCGGATGAAGGCTACCAGGTTGGCGCCGGCGTCTACCACGGCGATGTTCATTTTGACGCCCATGGCTACGGCTTTTTCGTGCGCGGCTTGCACCACGCCCTGCGCTTGTTTGAGGGTAAGACCCATAAAAGTTAGGTATGCTAAAAAGGTGAGTGCCAAACAATCTGTGCCCAGCTTGCGGCTAGGGTAGTACGCAAGCGCGGGGCGGTAGTTGACCTGGCACCGGCCCAGCCATCTGGATAGAATGCAAGGGCCGGAATTGCCCCTTACTGCGCCGATGGTATCGCCTTGGCTTTAACCTAAAAAACGCTACCTGATGGGGCTAGCGAGTAATAGGTTGTGGCGGTATAAACAGCGGTTCGACCCGGCCGGCCGCAACCCTGGCAAGCGGTGGCAGCAGTGGAAGTAAAAGGGTTTTTAGCAGAAACGGACTAGGTGTGAACTTCCTCTCAGGCATACGCCTTGCCAGTAATTGGCCGTATCTTCGTGCTGCGATAAAACCGCCCTCCGTTGAAGAATATCCGTAATTTTTGCATTATTGCCCACATCGACCACGGCAAAAGCACCCTGGCCGACCGGCTCCTCGAGTTCACGAGCACCGTGGCCAAGCGCGACATGCAGGCCCAATTGCTCGACAACATGGACCTGGAGCGTGAGCGGGGCATCACCATCAAGAGCCACGCTATCCAGATGCAGTTTCCCTACAAAGGGGAAGTGTACACGCTCAACCTGATTGATACCCCCGGCCACGTCGACTTTAGCTACGAAGTAAGCCGCAGCATCGCGGCCTGCGAAGGTGCGCTGCTGATTGTAGATGCTTCTCAAGGTATTGAAGCTCAAACGATTTCCAATCTATACCTCGCTATTGGGGCTGACCTGGAAATCATTCCGGTGCTGAATAAAATTGACCTCCCGCACGCCATGCCGGAGGAGGTAACCGATGAAATCGTAGACCTTATCGGCTGCAAGCCGGAGGACATCATCCACGCCTCGGGCAAGGCCGGCATTGGCATTGAGAATATCCTGAACGCCATCTGCGACCGCATTCCGGCGCCGCAGGGCGACCCGGAGGCGCCACTGCAAGCACTCATTTTTGACTCGGTATTCAACTCGTACCGGGGCATTGAAGTGCTGTTCCGCATCAAGAACGGCACCATGCGCAAGGGCGACAAGCTGCGCTTCATGGCCACCGGCAAGGAATACGGCGCCGACGAAATCGGGGTGCTCAAGCTCAACCAGGAGTCCCGCACCGAAATGAGCGCCGGCAACGTGGGCTACCTCATCTCGGGCATCAAGGAGGCTCGTGAGGTAAAAGTCGGTGATACCATCACGACCGTTAATAACCCCACGCCGGAGGCCATCCAGGGCTTTGCCGACGTGAAGCCGATGGTATTTGCCGGTATCTACCCGGTCGATACTACCGAGTATGAGGAATTGCGCAGCAGCATGGAAAAGCTCCAGCTCAACGACGCCTCGCTGGTGTGGGAGCCGGAAACGTCGGTGGCGCTAGGGTTCGGTTTTCGCTGCGGCTTCCTCGGCATGCTGCACATGGAAATCGTGCAGGAGCGCCTGGAGCGCGAGTTCAACATGACCGTGATTACCACGGTGCCGAGCGTGCAGTTTCACGCCATTGGCACCAAGGACCAGGAGCTTGTCATCAACGCGCCTTCCGAAATGCCGGAGCCGAACTTGATTAAGCTCATCGAGGAGCCCTACATCAAAGCCCAGATTATCACCGCTTCGGAGTACGTGGGGCCGATTATCACGCTTTGCATGGAGAAGCGCGGCATTATCAAGGGCCAGAGCTACCTGACCTCGGAGCGGGTAGAGATGAACTTCGAGCTGCCGCTGTCGGAAATCGTGTTCGACTTCTTCGATAAGCTCAAGACTATCAGCCGCGGCTACGCCTCGCTCGACTACGAGCTGATTGGCTACCGCGAGTCGGACATGGTGAAGCTCGATGTGATGCTCAATGGCGAGAAAGTGGATGCCCTCTCGGCCATCGTGCACCGCTCGAAGAGCTACGAATGGGGCCGCCGCCTCTGCGAAAAATTGCGCGAGCTGCTGCCCCGCCAGATGTTTGACATCGCTATTCAAGCATCTATCGGCCAGAAAATCATTGCGCGCGAAACCGTGAAAGCCCTGCGCAAAAACGTAATTGCCAAGTGCTACGGCGGCGACATCAGCCGCAAGCGCAAGCTGCTCGAAAAGCAGAAAGAAGGCAAGAAGCGGATGCGCTCGGTGGGCTCGGTAGAAATTCCGCAAGAAGCGTTTCTGGCGGTGCTTAAGATTGACTGATAACGAAAAGGCCGGCTTCCGTGAGGAAGCCGGCCTTTTTGCTGGGCTAGCCAGCAGGACTGGAGCTAGTAAGTGGGCGCGCCGCCTACGAAGCCCGACCCATTGACCGCGCCGGGCCCCTCGCTAGGCCCGACATAGCGGGTGTCAGCTGAAAATCCCCATACGGTAAAAGCAATAGGCGACAGAAAAAAGGCAAATAAGTAGTTGCCAATCCCATATTTCCCATACGACTTGCACATGCCTACCACTAAAGTGATAAGAACATACAAGTTGGCAAATGGCACCAGGAAGAGAACGAGCTGCCATAGCGGCTTGCCCACAATTTCAAACATTACAATGACATTGTAAATAGGAATCAGGGAGACCCACCCGGGTTTACCAGCTTTTTCAAAAAGCTTCCAGAAACCAATAATTGAGAATACGACCAGGGCCATATACATAAGCCCGCCGATACCTACAAAAATTCCTGAGGATTGGTCTTCCATAGAATGAAAAATGGTTTTGTGAGGGTGTGGTAAAAATTGCGCCGTCAAGGTAAGTGTTAAATAGTATTTTTCAAGTTTATGAAATTGAGTGGGCTAGCGCTAAAGAAAGAGGAGCAAGTGCCTGCTAAAAATCAATCTGTGCGCAGATTATGTGGCGGGTTGCTTTTTCTGCTAGGCTTGCTGGCTAGCGTTGCTCCTGCCCTAGAAGCGGCACCTGCGCCGCAGAAGCCCGCACCTGCCAAGGGTACTTCTCGCCCCCAGCCCATGCTGCCCGACTCGCTGGCCCGGCGCATTGAAAAAGCCTACTTCACGCTGAGCCGCATTAATGGGGCGGCCCGGAGCAGTGCCGACACCCAGGACCTGAGTGAGGACCTGCCCCAGGTAGAGGAAAACCTCGAAACCATTCGCCAGAACCTCGCCCACTTTGGCAGCGTGGAAGACGTGAAGCAGCTGCAGATGTATCGCGTGCTGCTGGAAGATATGCAGGAGCAGCTGAGCGATTGGCGTACCGTGCTGGCCAATGGCAACCAACAGCTTACCGCTACCCAGGCCCGGCTCGACACACTGGCCACCGAGCTAGCCCCCACCACAGCCCAGCCCGCCGCTACTACGGCCTTTGACCAGGCCGTAGCCCGCTTGCGCACCGACCAGGACCGCGCCACCGCGTTGCTGGCCCGCCGGCGCCATGCCGTGACCAGCCTGCAAACGCGCGTATCCGTAGCCTATATTCAGGTGCTGGAGCTGCAGGATGTGGTGCGCGAGCAGATGGGCCGCTTCAGCCACGCCAATCAGCAGGTGGAGCTGCCGCCGCTGTGGCAGCCCGACCGCATCGTGGCCAACGAGCAGATGAGCGCCTTAGTACGGCAGTCGTACGCCGCCCAGCGCTCGTTGGTAGGCTACTACTTTACCGAGCACTGGGGCTACTGGGTGTTGATGGTTGTGGTGGCCGGTGGATTCTTTGGCTGGGTATCGCGTAGCTACCGCTTTCTGCGCCGGGCCGCAGTGGAAGGAAATAGTACGGCCGCGCCGGCCGCCACGCTGGTGCTCACCGACCATCGCCTTCACTACCTGCGGCCGGTACCAGTGGCCGCTTCGCTGCTGGTCGTATTCAGTCTGGCCCCCTTTCTCGACCTGCAGCCCCCGGCCACCTACACCGACTTGTTGCAGCTGCTGTTGCTCCTCACGCTCACGGCGCTGGGCTGGCGCAGCTGGCCGCGCTCGCTGTTCTGGTACTGGCTGGCTATCGTGGGCGCTTTTTTCGTGCTCAACCTCACCTATGCCCAGCGTGCGCCGGGCCTGGGAGCGCGCTGGGCTATGCTGCTGCTCAATGCCGGCGCGGTGGCGCTCGGCTGGCGCTTGTGGGGCTACCTGCGGCAGCACCGGGTGCTGGCTGGGTTCGTGAAGCCCGTGGTGTGGCTCTTTATCGGGCTGAATGGGCTAGCCCTGCTGGCCAATGCCACCGGCCGCGTCAGTCTGGCCAAAATGTTCACGACTACGGCTATCTTCGGTCTCACGCAGGTAATTGCGCTGTCGGCCTTCGTGCGAATAGTGACGGAGGCCTTCTACCTCCAGGTGCAGCGGAGTCGGCAGGCCGGCGGGCTGGGGGCCCAGCTGCACTTTGGCAAGATGGAGAGCGGCCTGCGCCGAGGGCTCACGGCCGTGGTGGGCGTGCTCTGGCTGATGCTCTTCACCACTAACCTCAATCTTTACAACCTCTGCTACCGCGTTATTGCCGGCACGCTCACTGCGACGCACAAGTTGGGTAGTACTACGTTCACCCTGGGCAGCCTGCTGCTGTTTGTGAGCATCATCTTCCTCACTATCCAGCTTCAGAAGTATGTGGGCTACTTTTTCGGCGAAACTGAAGATGACTTCAGCGCCGAAACCGACCGCAAGGGAACTTGGATGGTTGCCATCCGACTCAGTATCCTGGCGGTAGGCTTGTTTCTGGCCACGCTGGCCTCGGGCCTGCCGGTCGATAAAATAGCGATTGTGCTAGGGGCCCTGGGGGTAGGTATCGGGCTGGGCTTGCAGAACATTATCAACAACCTCGTGTCGGGGGTTATTCTCATCTTCGAGCGCCCTTTTCAGGTGGGCGACTACATCGAGGTGAAGGGGCAGACCGGTCGGGTGAAGGACATCGGTATTCGGTCCAGCAAGCTTATTTCGCAGGCGGGCTCCGAAATTATTCTACCTAACGGCGACCTGCTCAGCAACCACGTCATCAACTGGACGCTCAGCAACAACCATATCCGGACGGAGCTGGCCCTCAACCTGGGCCCGGAAATTGACCTCGATGAGGCCCGCCGCCTCATCAGCGAGGAGATTCTTAAAAACCCCAATACGCTACACAAAATAGCGCCCGAAATTCTGCTTAGTAATGTAGCCACCACCGGCTACGACCTCAAAGCATTGTTCTGGATAAACAATATCCGCCAAGAGCAGGTCCTGAAAAGCGAGCTGCTGGCTGGTATTCACCAACGCCTTACTCAAGCCGGCATCGCCATGCGCTAGGCCGCTTCCACTTCGTTACTCCCAACTATTCGGTTCATGTCAGACCCCGCAAACGCCACTGCCCACCTCATCGACGGCAAACAAGCCGCCGAAGACATCAAACTTGAAATCGCCGCCGAAGTCGAGCAGCTGAAGGCCGCCGGCCAGAAGGTGCCGCACCTCGCCGCCATCCTTGTGGGCCACGACGGCGGCTCCGAAACCTACGTACGCAACAAGGTGCTCGCCTGCGAGCGCGTGGGTTTTGCCAGCACCCTACTACGCTTCGAAGACGACATTACCGAGGCTGAGCTGCTGGCCCAGGTGGCGTCGCTGAACGAGAATGCCGATATCGATGGCTTCATCGTGCAGCTGCCGCTGCCCAAGCACATCGACGCCGAGAAGGTCATCGAAGCCATCCGGCCCGAGAAAGATGTGGACGGTTTTCATCCTACCAACCTCGGCCGCATGGTAGCCGGCCTGCCCGCGCTGCTGCCCGCCACGCCCTCCGGCATTGTGGAGCTGCTGGCTCGGGCCGGCATTAAAACCAGCGGCCAGCACGCCGTGGTTATTGGCCGCAGCAACATTGTGGGTACGCCGGTTAGCATCTTGTTGGCTAAGAACTTGGAGACCGCTAATTGCACCGTTACTTTATGCCATTCGCGCACGAAGAACCTGCCCGAAGTAGTGCGTCAGGCCGATATCATCGTGGCTGCTATCGGCCGCCCCGAGTTCGTAACGGCCGATATGGTGAAACCCGGCGCCGTGGTTATCGACGTGGGCACCACCCGCGTGACGGATGCCAACAAGAAGTCTGGCTTCAGCCTGAAGGGCGACGTCAATTTTGCCGAAGTGGCGCCGCTAGCCTCGCGCATCACGCCCGTGCCCGGCGGCGTTGGCCCCATGACCATCGCCATGCTGCTGCTGAATACGCTGCGCGCGGCCAAGGGCGAGATATATCCAAAGAGCAAGTAGCGCGAAGCTTCTGCTTCGCGCACGAGCACAGCGAGCATCTCGCGCTAGGGGCGTCTGGCCTGGCCTGCTCGCTGCGCTCGCGCACGAAGTAGAAGCTTCACGCTACAGTTCGTAATTTTGAGCAACCGGAACCCCCGGTTGCGCCTCGGGCGTTGACGTAAGTCGCGCCCGTTTTTTTGTTTGCTTATGTCTGCTGTATCCGATTTACTAGCCCACTTACCCATACTGCACGCTCCAGCTGCCGATTCAACTCTTCCTGTAATGGAGCAGTTTTATACCATTCAGGGCGAAGGGTTTAATACGGGGCGCGCCGCTTATTTTATCCGCCTCGGTGGCTGCGATGTAGGCTGCGTGTGGTGCGACGTGAAAGAATCGTGGGATGCTGATGCCCACCCGCGCCAGGCCGTGGCCGACCTCGTGGCGGCCGCTAGCCTACACCCCGGCCGCAACGTGGTTATCACCGGCGGCGAGCCGCTGATGCACGACTGTCTGCCCCTCACCAGAGCCCTGCAAGAGGCGGGCTTTAAGACTTGGATTGAAACCAGCGGCGCGCACCCCCTTTCCGGCAATTGGGACTGGATATGTGTGTCGCCCAAGAAATTCAAGGCGCCGCTGCCCGAGGTGCTTGCCCACGCCGATGAACTAAAAATCATTGTTTTTAACGACAGCGACTTTAAATGGGCCGAGGAGCACGCTGCCTTGGTGCCGCCCACCACGCGCCTCTACCTGCAACCCGAGTGGAGCCGCGCTGCGCGCATGACGCCCGCCCTCATCGACTACGTGAAGGCGAACCCACGCTGGCAGGTGTCGCTGCAAACCCATAAGTACCTCGACATTCCGTAGCAGGCCTGGCGGTACTATCTGGATAAAAGGTTGGAGGATATGGCAAAAAGCCCCGATTTCGGCACGAAATCGGGGCTTTTTGCCGTTTTAACGTATACTTTAACTGAACGGTCGCGGCGCCAGGCCACCGGCTAGGCCCGTCTCCCTCGCCGCTCCGGCGAATTGTTCTTCCGCCCGCACCTGCCCATGCTTTCCAAAACCCTGCTTACTTCCGGCCTGCTGCTTTGCCTGGCCGTCGTGCCCACCTTCGCCCAGCAAGTGCCCGCTAGCATCACCGATAGCAAGGCGCGCAGCCTCTACGAAAAGGCTCAAAGCCTCTACTACAAGGACCGCCAGACCCAACAGGCCCTGGTGGTATGGCAGCAGCTCATCGACAAGTTTCCCAATTACGGCGACCCCTATTTGCGCAAGGCTTCGCTGCTTGTCACGCTCGGTGACAATGCCAATGCCCTCGAGGCTTACAAAACGGGGCTAGCCAAGCTACCCGTAGAGCCTGCCCGCGCCGGCGACTACTTGCTTATGGGCAAGCTGGCCTCGCAAGTAGGCGACTATGCCACCATGCGCACGGCTTATACCAACTACCTGGCTACCAACCCCGGCAGCAAAGCCCAGGTGGCCCTAGCCAAGCTGCAGCTGCAAAACTGCGACTTTGCCGCTGAGGCCATGGCGCATCCTACCGGCCCGGCCCCCGAGCTGCTGCCGGCGCCGCTCAACCAGTTTCGCGACCAGTACTTCCCCGTGCTCACAGCCGATAATAAGTCACTGATTTTCACGGTGCAGCGCAACCCCGAGAAGCGCTACCAGGAAAATGAGGACGTATTTATCAGCACCCTGGCGGCCGATGGCACATTTGGCGTGCCGGAGTCGATTTCGCCCAATATTAACTCGCGGGAGAATGAAGGCACGGCCACGATTTCGGGCGATGGCAATACCTTGGTATTCACAAGCTGCGGCCGCGCCGGCGGCGTGGGCGACTGCGACCTCTACATCTCGCATCGGCGCGGCAGCCAGTGGACGGCCCCGCGCAACCTCGGCATCCTGGTCAATTCCAAGGCCTGGGACTCGCAGCCCTCGCTTTCGGCCGATGGGCGCACGCTCTATTTTTCGTCGCAGCGCGGCGGCGGGCTGGGCGGCTACGACCTGTACGTGAGCAACGTGGGCGCCGACGGCTCCTGGACTAAGGCCCGTAACCTGGGCGCACCTATCAATACCGCCGGCGACGACCTCGGGCCGTTCATCCACGCCAGCGGCACCACGCTTTACTACGCCACGAATGGCCTAGTGGGGCTGGGCAGCAGCGACATTTTCCGGTCCGAGCTAGGGCCCGATGGGCAGTGGAGCACCCCGCGCAACCTCGGCTACCCCTTCAATACTTTCGCCAACGAGGCGTCGCTCTTTATTTCCTCCGACAACAAACGCGCCTACTACACCCGCGCCGACCCGCCCAAGCCCGGCGACCCGCTCGGGGCGCTGCCGGCCATTCGCATCTACGGCACTGAGGTGCCGGCCAGCGTGCGCGCCCGCGAAACCAGCAGCTATGCCCAAGGTCGGGTGTTCGACGCCGTGACCAAGAAGCCGCTTAACGCCATGGTGCAGCTCTTCGACCTTGGCACCAATGCGCTTACCCAGCAGGTGTACTCCGACGCCGAAAATGGCCAGTACACGGCCGTGCTTAACGAGGGCCGGGCCTACGCCATGTATGCCACCGCGCCGGGCTACCTCCTCAAAAGCCTGAACTTCGACTATTCCAACCGCCAGAAGTTTGACCCGCTCACGCTCGATATCTACCTCGACCCGGCCAGGAGCGGCCGCAGCGCGGTGTTGAACAACCTGTTTTTCGATTCCAACCAAGCTACCCTCAAGCCGCGCTCGCGCACCGAACTCGACCGCCTGGTTGAGTTTCTGCGCCAAGACCCTAGCCTGCGCGTGGAAGTGGCCGGCCATACCGACAACGTGGGCACGCCCGCGGCCAACCTCAGCCTCTCGCAGCGCCGGGCGCAGGCCGTGCTCAGCTACCTCAGTGCCCACGGCGTGCCCGCTAGCCGCCTTCGCGCCCACGGCTACGGCGAAACGAAGCCCGTAGCAGCCAACGATTCTGATGCTCACCGCGCTCAAAACCGTCGCATTGAGCTCCGGGTGCTTTAAGCAGTAAGGTTCAAGAAAAGCTTTAAGGTACTGGTTCTGGTTGTTAAATCAGCCACTTTTACTTAAAGCAAGGCTTGAAGAAAGTGAAATTTTTATAGAATTTTTCGAATAAAGTGTAGTGCCCGCCAAAGTGCGGGCATTTTTTTTGACTAAACACTGACTTTTTCTATTTAAAATAAAACCTCGATAATCAGGCGCTTACGAACTCGATAAAAAATGGCTTGATGAAAAAAGTACTAGGGTGACGGGATTTTATCCTATTTGGAAAATGCTCGTAGGTTTGGACCAGTTCTGCACAGCACTGCTACCATACTCGATAAGCTATCGCCATGAGCCTGACATTTTTTCACCACTCAATTTTTCTCACCCATGTACAACCTACTTGTTGCCGCCTGCCTGACTGCTAGCCTCGCTCACGCCTCAGCTGCTAAGAAGCCCACCGCTAAAAAGCCCGCTGAAGAGTATCCGAAGGCCATTCAGGTGCGGGCCACTACGCTTACCCAGGCGCTGGCCCACCGCATTCACCTCAACGAGGGCCAGTATCTGCGTATTAAGCGTCTGCACCTGCAATACCTCACCGAGCGCCGCGACCTGGAGATGGACCTCGTGGGTGCTCCCGCAGCCGAGCGCGACACCAAGCTGGCCGCCGCTCAGCAGCAATACGAGCAGTCGCTCAACGACCTGCTGTACCCCGACCAGCGCCTGGCGTACCAGCAGCTACGGGCCAATTTCACGGCCCACCGCCTCTAGGGTGTAATAAGTTTTGGTTGCCGCCGATGCAGGCCTAGCCAGCGTCGGCGGCAACCGAAACTTACCAGCTTTTATGCGACAGTTTGAATATCTTTTGCTCGATACAGTTGCGGGCTTTTTCAGCGGTATCGATTACCCCGAACTTACCACTCGCCTTAACCAACTAGGCCGTTAGGGATGGGAAGTAGTAGCAGTAGTAGATACGGCTTTTACTGAGAACCGCACCAGAGGACTCCTTTTTACGCTCAAGCGCGAGAAATCCTCAGCAGCAGGGTAGGGCAGGAGCCAAAAAGAGCGGGCAGCCTACCGATTGGTAGGCTGCCCGCTCTTTTTGGCAAAAGTGCTTAAGCGCGCTCGCCGATGGCTACGTAGTCGCGCTCGGTGGCGCCCACGTAAATCTGGCGGGGGCGGCCGATGGGCTCCTTGTTTTCGCGCATCTCTTTCCACTGGGCAATCCAGCCGGGGAGGCGGCCCAGGGCAAACATCACCGTGAACATTTCGGTGGGAATGCCGAGCGCCTTGTAGATGATGCCCGAGTAGAAGTCCACGTTCGGGTACAGCTTGCGGTCGATGAAGTACTGGTTGGTGAGGGCGGCTTGCTCCAACTCCTGCGCTATTTTCAGCAGCGGGCTGTCTTGCATACCCAGCGCTTGTAGCACCTCGTCGGCAGCAACCTTGATGATTTTGGCGCGCGGGTCGAAGTTCTTGTACACGCGGTGGCCAAAGCCCATGAGGCGGAACGGGTCGTTCTTGTCCTTGGCCTTTGCGATGAATTTGCTGGTGTCGCCGCCGTCCTTTTCGATGGCTTCGAGCATCTCAATCACCTCCTGGTTGGCGCCGCCGTGCAGGGGGCCCCACAGCGCGTTGATGCCCGCCGATACCGAGCCGTAGAGGCTGGCGTTGGCCGAGCCTACAAGGCGCACGGTGCTGGTCGAGCAGTTTTGCTCGTGGTCGGCGTGCAGGATGAGCAGCTTGTTCAAGGCACTCACTACCACGGGGTTGATTTCATACTTCTCAGTCGGGAAGCTGAACATCATATACAGGAAGTTGGCGCAGTAGTCGAGGTCGTTGCGCGGGTAGTTGAGCGGGTGGCCCATCGAGTTTTTGTACGTCCAGGCCGCGATGGTGCTCATCTTGGCCATGAGGCGCACAATGGTCAGGTCCAGCTCCTCGGTGCTCTGGTTGGGGTCGAGGCTCTCGGGGTAGAAGCCGGTAAGCACGCAGGTGAGGCTGCTGAGAATGGCCATCGGGTGGATAGCCGAGGGGAAGCCGTCAAAAATCTTGCGGATATCCTCGTGCACCAGCGTATGCTTGGTGATGGTGCCGGCGAAGGCGTTGAGCTGCTCGGTGGTAGGCAGTTCGCCGTAAATCAGCAGGTAGGCTACCTCCAAGAAGTTTGACTTTTCAGCCAGCTGCTCAATCGGATAGCCGCGGTAGCGCAAAATTCCTTCCTCGCCATCGAGAAACGTGATGGCGCTCTTGGTGGCGCCGGTGTTTTTATAGCCCGAGTCGAGCGTCACGTAGCCCGTTTGGTCGCGCAGCTTGCCAATGTCAAAGGCCTTTTCGTGCTCGGTGCCCTCAAAAATGGGCAGGCTAATGGACTGGCCGCCCGGTAAGTTAAGTTCAGCAGTTTCTGCCATTGGATGGGTAGGATAGGGAATTGAGGTAGCAGCCTATTGAAGGCGCTAAGCTACGGCCCACGCCGTAAGCCGGAAAGCTTTTAGCTAACGTGCACCGAGTGTACTACAGTGCTAGCCCGGCGGAGGTTTCGCTAAGTATCACAGTTTGGCGCACAAAGCTCAGCGAGAACGTTTGCGCGGATTGTCAGGCCAGCCCGATTATTTGCCAATGCAAAACTGGGTGAAGATGCTCGTCAGCAGGTCATCAGTTGAGATTTCGCCCGTTATCGACCCTAGCGCCGCCAAGGCGTGGCGCAGGTCGGCGGCCAGCAGCTCGGTGCCGCGCCCCTGCGCTAGCCCCTGCTCCACGGCCGCTAGGTAGCCCAAGGCTTCTTCGAGCGCCCGGGCGTGGCGCACGTTGGTCACGATGGTGGCCGAGCCGGCGCCGGCTAGCCCCGCCCCGCGCACCTGCGCCAGCAAGGCGGCTTGCAGCTCCTCGAGCCCCTGGCGCTGCCCGGCCGAGATAATCTCTACCGTCTGGTTTTCGCCGGCCAGTGCCTGAAAAGCCGCTAGCTGCGCGGGGCTGGCCAAGTCGCGCTTGTTGCCCACGGCCAGCGCCGGCAGCTTGGGCAGCGCAGCAGTCAGCTCCGCAATATCGGCTTGCACCTCGCTAGGCGTCAATTCAGTGAGGTCGAAGAGGTAGAGCAGCAGGGCGGCCTGACCTATGCGCTCGCGGGTGCGGCGCACCCCGATGGCCTCTACCTCGTCGGCAGGGTTGTCGCGCAGGCCGGCCGTGTCTACGAAGCGGAAGCGCAGCCCGTCGATGCTTACTTCATCCTCAATAAAGTCGCGGGTGGTACCCGGAATGGCCGACACAATGGCCCGCTCTTCACGTAGCAGCGCGTTGAGCAAGGTCGATTTGCCAGCGTTGGGCCGGCCCGCAATGACGGTCGTGATGCCGTTCTTAATCACGTTGCCCAGCTCAAATGAGCGCAGCAGCCCGCGCACCACGCCCTGCACCTCGGCCAGCAGCCG
This sequence comes from Hymenobacter sp. BT559, assembly GCF_017571525.1. Taxonomy (GTDB): domain Bacteria; phylum Bacteroidota; class Bacteroidia; order Cytophagales; family Hymenobacteraceae; genus Hymenobacter; species Hymenobacter ginsengisoli. The sequence continues at coordinate 286,288 of NZ_JAGETY010000006.1, forward strand.
GGCTAGCCCGCTGCGGTCAGCAAATTCTACGTCTTCTTCGCCAAAATCGAGCTCCAATTCCAGCAGCGCCGCAAACTGCACGAGCTGTGCCCGCAAGCCGCGCAGCTCGTCCGAGAAGCCGCCACGCAGCTGATTGAGTGCCACTTGGTGGCTCAGGGCCGAGTCGGCCGCGATGAGGTCGGCCACGGCCTCCGCCTGGGCCAGGTCGAGGGCGCCGTTGAGGAAGGCGCGCTTGGTAAACTCGCCGGCCTCGGCCAGGCGGGCGCCCTGGCGCAGGAAAGCCGCTAAAATCTGGCGCACAATGAAATCGGAGCCGTGGCCCGAAATCTCGACCACGTCTTCGCGGGTGTACGAGCGCGGCGCCCGGTAGAGCGCCACCACCACTTCATCCAAAATTTCTCCGCTAGCGGGCTCCCGTAGTGTGCCGTAGTGCAGCGTGTGGCCGGGCTGGCCAGCCAGGTTTTTCTTAGAAAACAGCGCCTGGGTAATGCCTACGGCATCGGGGCCCGAGAGGCGCACCACAGCCAGCGCCCCCGCGCCGGGCGGCGTGGAGAGGGCCACAATGGTATCGGATAAGGTCTGAACCACGGATTCGACGGATTTTTCGGATTTCACAGATTTTGTAGACGGCACGCCGCAACTCGGAACCTTGGTGCCAACACAAGCGGAAGAACCTGGCGGGCCAAGCTACAAAAGAGAATCGTCCCCAAAATCCGACTAATCCGAAAAATCCGTCGAATCCGTGGTTCAGATATCAGGTAGTAAACAAATTGCGCCCCACTTCGGCCGAGATGACGAGGGTTCGCTCTTCGTTAATGCTCACTTGTAATGAGTTATCAAAAAGCATTCTTTCCTGCACCCGCACCTGCGCCCCCAGCGGCAGGCCCACTTTGTCGAGGTACTGCAGGAAGGGCGCCGAGGTGTCGCGCACGGCGGCAAGGGTGCCGCACTCCCCCACGGCCAAGTCGGTGAGCAGGCGGTGGGCCGGGCGGCGCACGGCGCCATCTTCGGCCGGAATAGGGTCGCCGTGCGGGTCGAAGGTCGGGAAGTTCAGAAAGGCATCGAGCCGGCGCATGAGTAGCGGCGACTGCACGTGCTCCAGCTCCTCGGCCACCTCGTGCACCTCATCCCAATTAAAGCCGAGCTGCTGCACCAAAAACACTTCCCAGAGCCGGTGCTTGCGCACTGTGAGCAGGGCTAGCCGCCGCCCTTCGGGCGTGAGGCGCACCCCGCGGTACTTCTCGTATTCAAGGAGTTCCTTCTCGGCCAGGCGGCGCAGCATATCCGTAACCGAGGCGGCGCGGGTGGCTAGGGCCGCTGCTATGCGGTTGGTGCTCACATCCTGCCCCGGCTCGGCTTCGGCCAGCTTGTATATGGTTTTAAGGTAGTTTTCCTCGGTGTGGCTGGGCATATAATTACATTGCCATCCCTATCTGATTGACCAAACGAAGCATCCTATAAGGTTAGAACAAGGTGTATGAACCTGGCTAAATGCTTCCTTCGGGCCATCAAATAGGCATGACGGCTGATTTACCATTTAATCAGCGCCGAGGCCCAGGTGAAGCCCGAGCCGAAAGCGGCCAGGCACACCAGGTCGCCGCGCTTGATGCGGCCCTCCTGCACGGCCTCGCTCAGAGCAATCGGAATGCTGGCGGCGGTGGTGTTGCCGTAGCGCTGGATGTTGCTGAACACCTTATCATCGGCTAGGCCCATTTTCTGCTGCACGTACTGCGTAATGCGCAGGTTGGCCTGGTGCGGAATAAGCAGGTCGATGTCGGCCGGCTGATAATTGTTCTGGTCGAGGGCCTCCTTAATAACCTGCGGGAAGCGCACCACGGCATGCTTAAACACGTTTTGGCCGTTCATGTAGGGGTACATATCGGCTTCATTGGCGATGGCATAGTCCACGCGGCCCTCGCGGTTCGAGCCCGGCTCCTTCACAATCAGCTCCTCGGCAAACTCACCCTGGGCGTGCAGGTGCGTGCTCAGGATGCCATTGCCTTCAGTGCGGGCGGGGCGCAGCACCACGGCGCCGGCGCCATCGCCAAAAATGACCGATACGGCCCGGCCGCGCGTGCTTTTGTCGAGGCCCGAGGAGTGAATTTCGGAGCCCACTACGAGCACGGTATCGTACATGCCGGTGCGCACAAACTGGTCGGCCACCGACAGGCCGTAGATGAAGCCCGAGCACTGGTTGCGCACGTCGAGGGCCGGCACATTGCCCGTCATGCCAAGCTCGCGCTGCATGAGCACGCCCGAGCCAGGGAAGAAGTAATCGGGTGAGAGCGTGGCAAATACGATAAGCTGCACATCGTCCACACTCAGGCCAGCATTGGCCAGGGCGCGGCGGGCGGCCTCGGCGCCCATGCCGGCGGTAGTGTCCTTACCTTCCTCAAACCAGCGCCGCTCCTGGATGCCGGTGCGCTCCTGAATCCAGGCGTCGGTAGTTTCCATGAGCTGTTCGAGGTCGGCGTTTTTGACAACGCGGTCGGGGACGTAGTGGCCCACACCGGCAATTTCGGCGTGGCGCAGGGTGGTGGGTGAAGCCATGAGAACAGGGGCGTGAGAGGGGTGGGAAGCGCAATGGTACAGAAAATCAGCAGCGTACCGGCCTGCAAGTAAGAGAAATTTAGCCGAACGATACCAGCCGCTGGCTGGCCCGTTTCCACCCGGCTACGCGAAAGGGGCCGCAAAGGTCGGGCCTAGCTAGAGGGTTTCCAGCAAATGCCGCAATTTTTTGCCTTCACTGGCCCAAAGCACCTCGCCAGGCAGGCCGTGGCGGTAGAAGCCGCCAGTAGCGAGCTGGGCCCGCGCGGCCAGCTCAGCTAGCAGGGCGGACGCGTCAGGGCGCTCAGTGTCAACGCTCAGGCCTGCATCATGCTGCTGAATGAGTGCTTCCCAGAGCGGATTGTTAGGGATGAGTACCGGCAGGCCGTGGGCCAGGTACTCAAAGAGCTTAGTGGGCCGGCAGCGCCAGGTGCTCGGGTGCTCCTTATATAAGGCCAGTCCCAGGTGGCTGCGCCCGATTTCGGCTACGATGGCGGCGTGGGGCACGGCGTCGGCACCGCCAATGAGCTGAATTGGTAGTCCCTGCTGCTCGCCGCGCCGGAGGTGGGCTAGCAATGCTGGCTGCTGGCAAAAGCCGATAATAGTAAGTAGAACGCCGCCCGGCCGGCTGGCCTGCACCGCCCTGGCTAACTCGACGGCGGCGAAAATGCCGTTCAGCTCGGAAATGGTGCCCGAGTACAGCAGCCGCAGGGGTTCATCGGGGGCCGGCAGCGGGCGCGGGCTAGTGGGTAGGTGCTCGCCAAGAGCAGGCTGGTATTTGTTTTCGAGCACCACCACGCGGCTAGCGGGCAGCAATCGCAAAAACGGCAGCTCGGCCGCATAGCTTTCCTCGGCCAACGTGAGCGCGGCAGCCCGGCGGGCGGCTAGCCCCTCCACCCAGCGCAGGCCTGCTGCCAGCGCTCGCCGCGCCAGCCCTTGGTACACGCCTTGGGTCGAAACGTTGAGCGCGTAGTTTTCGCGGATGTCATAGATAAACTGCCGGCCCGGCCCCAGCGCCCGCCACAGCAGCGTGAGGGGCAGCAGCTCGGGCGCGTGCACCACCACCAGCCGGGGCCGAAGCTGCCGCAACAAGCGCCAGTAGCGCACCTGAGCCCCTAGCCGCCCCAGGCTCAGGCGGGTGCCCCAGAAGATGGGATGCTGGCTAATGCCGGCCACCGGGGGGCTAGCCGCGCTGGCTCGCCCGGCCACGGCCACCTGCGCACCGGCATCGGCCAGGGTGCGCGCAAACTTGCCCAGCATCCGGGTATCGTTGGTGGGCTTCAGGACGGAGGCGAGCAGAATCAAGGGTGGGCCGAAAAAAACAGGCTAGCTGCCGGTAAGCTGGTTAAAGCGGGTAGTTCAATCTAGCGCCAAAGATGGTAGTTTTGCCTTAATTCTACTTTCTACTCTGCTTTTTTGCATGCATACCGAAACTCATCACAGCCCCGTACTCGACCGTTTTGCCGCTCAGGAGGCCATTGAGGCGGCCTGGGCCGACCGCACCCTGCTCGACCAGCCCGAAACCAAAACCGCCATCGAGCACGTCATCGAAGACCTCGACAAAGGCCACCTGCGCGTAGCGGAACCCCCTACCGAAGAAGGCGGCCAGTGGACCATCAACGAGTGGGTAAAAAAGGCCGTTATTCTCTACTTCCCCATCCGCCAGATGGCGACCCAGGAAGTCGGCCCCTTTGAGTACCACGACAAAATGGCCCTCAAAACCGACTACGCCGGCCAGAAAGTGCGCGTGGTGCCGCCCGCCGTGGCCCGCTACGGCGCCTACCTGGCCCCCGGCGTTATCCTGATGCCCAGCTACACCAACATCGGCGCCTACGTGGGCGAAGGCACGATGGTCGACACCTGGGCCACCGTGGGCAGCTGCGCCCAAGTAGGCAAGCACGTGCACCTGAGTGGCGGCGTAGGCCTGGGCGGCGTGCTGGAGCCCGTGCAGGCGCAACCTGTTATTATCGAAGACGGCGCCTTCATTGGCTCGCGTTGCATCCTAGTCGAAGGCTGCCGCATCGGCAAAGAAGCCGTGATTGGCGCGGGTGTCACCATCACCGGCAGCACCAAAATCATCGACGTAACCGGTCCCGAGCCCAAAGAATACCGTGGCTACGTGCCCGCCCGCTCGGTGGTCATTCCCGGTTCCATTCCCAAGCAATTCCCGGCCGGCGAGTACCAGGTGCCCTGCGCCCTCATCATCGGCCAGCGCAAGCCCAGCACTGATTTAAAAACCTCGCTCAATGATGCGTTGCGCGATTTTGGAGTGAGTGTATAATTCTGAAATATGGAGTTCAGAATAAATAGCCGGGACGTTCTTATAAGCCTTATAATATTAAATCTGTTTGCCCTCCTAGGTGTCCAAGTATCCCACATAGGCCGGCATGGAAATATTCCTAATAAGGCGATTCCTTACGTATTGGTGTTTTTTAACTTACTCCTGTTCTTTGGTGGATTAGCTGACCAGCCATTGAGATTTATCAAGATTGATAAACAAGCGGATAGTGTAACTTATGCGCTTCTTTTTCATTCTTCACAAACGGTAAGCTACACGAGACTACAAAGCGAATGGATTACCAAGAAGCGAGTTAGCCGTTTTGGCACCAGGACTGAAAACATTTTGTCGTTCAAGCTAAGTGACCAAGAAATCTTCTCCTTAAGCGAAAATTCATTTGGCTGGTCAAAAGAACAATTAGACCATATCCACGAAGCAGTGATTATTAAAGGCTAAGCAATAAAAAAGCCCGCTAACTAGCGGGCTTTTTATTTTCAAGTATCAATAGCAATTACGCCTCCATAGATTTCAACTTCTCGCCAAACAGCGCCTTCACCTTATCCACTTTGGGCTTGGCCACAAATTGGCAGTAGGGCTCGTGGCCGTGCAGGTTGAAATAATTCTGGTGGTAATTCTCGGCTACATAGAACTCGGGCGCGGCCGTTATTTCCGTTACCACGGGGTTGGGGAAGGCGTGGCCGTCGTTGAGCTTCTGCTTGTACTCTTCGGCTAGGCGCTTCTGCTCATCGCTGTGGTAATAAATGACCGAGCGATACTGCGTGCCCACGTCGGCGCCCTGGCGGTTAAGGGTCGTCGGGTCGTGCGTTTTCCAGAAGATTTCCAGCAGCTCCTTGTAGCTGATAACGGCCGGGTCGAAAGTGATGTCGATTACCTCGGCGTGGCCAGTCATGCCGCTGCACACTTCCTTATAGGTAGGGTTTTTAATGCGGCCCCCGGCGTAGCCCGAAACCACTTTTTCAACGCCTTTCAGATTTTGAAAAACGGCCTCGACGCACCAGAAGCAGCCGGCTCCAAACGTTGCATGTTCCATGAGTAAGTAACCAATGGCGCAGATTAGCGCGGATTAATTTGAGTTTCGCTGTTTCACTTACAGCGCCCGGATATAACGCAAATTGGACTAATACTGTTCAGGCACTGCCTCGGCACCGGGCGCTACTTTCGGAAGCGGCTAGCCACCACCAGGTCTTTCGAGCCGGCGGTATACTGGTAGAAACCTTCGCCCGATTTTACCCCTAGCCGGCCGGCCATTACCATGTTTACCAGCAGCGGGCACGGGGCGTACTTGGGGTTGCCGAGGCCCTCGTGCAGCACCCGCAAAATGGCCAGGCATACATCGAGCCCGATAAAGTCGGCTAGCTGCAGCGGACCCATGGGGTGGGCCATCCCGAGCTTCATCACGGTGTCGATTTCTTCTACGCCGGCTACGCCCTCAAACAGGCTGATAATGGCCTCATTAATCATGGGCATCAGGATGCGGTTGGCCACGAAGCCGGGATAATCATTCACCTCGGTAGGCGTTTTGCCGAGCTGGCGCGAAAGGGCCATCACGCGCTCAGTCACCTCGTCGGAAGTGGCGTAGCCGCGAATTACTTCTACCAGTTTCATTACCGGCACCGGGTTCATAAAGTGCATCCCGATAACCTGCGCCGGCCGCTTGGTCACGGCCGCGATTTTGGTAATCGAAATCGACGACGTGTTGCTGGCCAGGATGGCGCCGGCCGGCGCGTGCTGGTCGAGGTCACGGAAAATCTGGAGCTTGAGGTCCACGTTTTCGGTGGCCGCTTCTACCACGAGCTCGGCGCCGGCTACCCCCTCGGCGAGGCTCGTGAAGGTGCGCAGGCGGCCTAGCGTGGCCGTTTTGTCATCCTCACTCAGCGTAGCCTTGGCTACCTGGCGGTCAAGGTTTTTGGTGATGGTAGCCATGCCCCGGTCGAGGGCGGGCTGGTTGATATCAATAAGGGCTACGGCAAAGCCGTGCTGGGCAAAAACGTGGGCAATACCATTGCCCATAGTGCCCGAGCCAATAACGGCAACGTTCATCGGGTGGGAGGAAAAGGGTAAAAGATGGCGGCTAGACAGCAAAACGCTTCCGCAAAACAAAGCTACTGGCTAACGCCCGTTAGCCTGGCCAAGGAAAAAAAATGTATACAACTTCATCCTTTTTCCAGCCGAGCCGTACAAATCCCACAAGCCACCTAAAACAGGCTTAGAATACCTTCTCACCTTCATTCTTTCTCCTTTTCACTCATGGGCAATCTGCTGTATATCATCGCCGTCATTCTCATCATCATCTGGGCACTCGGCTTTTTCGGCGTGCTGGGCGCGGGCCTGGCGGGCAACAACCTGCTTCACATTCTGCTGGTAATTGCCATTATTGCCATTCTGCTGCGCGTTATCAGCGGCCGCAACCCGGTATAATTCCGGAGAGTTGCTACTACATAAAAAAGCCCCCGCTGCCAGTGCAGCGGGGGCTTTTTGTGTGCCCAAATGTTGGAATAGGGGCCTAGCGGCCGATATTGAACAGGAAGTTGAAGCGAATGACCGGGTTAGGGTAAATGCTGTTGTAATTGTCCTGGAAATTGTACAGCAGCACAATGTCAGCCGCTGCGCGGTTGCTAATCTGTGAGCGGTAGCCCACGCCGGCTAGCGGTGTCTGCACCGTGCGGGTTACGGTGCCCACATAGTTGTTGTACTGGTCGAAGGCCAGCAGCTGGGCCTTGGTCGACTCATATTCGGCGTGAATGAAGAACTGGTCGATAACCCGGAACTGCGCAAATACCTTAGCGCCGAAGTTGCTGGTGCTCACGCTGCTACTCGCGCCATTGCCGTTGTCCTGTCCATAGTAGTTGTAGGCGTAGCTAATGCCTGGGCCAATGGAAAACCGGTCGGTGACGCGGTAACCAATTGCCGGCGAGATGCTAAAGCTAAAGTTGCTCAGGCCATAGTACGAGCTGTAGCCCAGGCCGATGCCCGAATAAATAAACAGCTTGGTGTATTGCTCAGCATGTTGCTCGGCGGCTTTGCGGGCCTGCTCGCGGCCCGGCAGCTCCAGGCCCGAGGGGCTATCCTGGCTAGGGGCGGGCAAGGGCTGCGCCGCAGCTGGTGCGGGTGCCTGGCCCGGGGTATATACCGGAATAGTAGGCGCTACATTGGTCGTATCTACTGCGGGGCGGGTAGGAGCCGGGCGGGCCGGCACCGCGCCGGGAGGGGCCGTGTTCAGCGCGGGTTTTTCCTGGGCTTGGCTGCGGCCGGGGGCTAGCCAGGCCGCAGTGCCCAGCAAAAAGGGAAGAAGCAGACGTTTCATGAAGGGAAATTAGCGGAGAGGCGAAAAGAATTAATGAAGAAGCCAGAAGTACTAGACGAAACCCCGAACTACGTCTGCTTAATTCCTCAGCTTAAGCCAGCTGATACATTTTTTGACGCTGCGCTTTCAGGGTTTCGTCGGCCAGGTATTCTTCGTAATTCATGCGGCGGTCGATGATGCCCTCGGGCGTCAATTCGATAATGCGGTTGGCCACCGTTTCGATGAACTGCAAGTCGTGCGAGGCAAAAATGAGCGAGCCCGTAAAGTCTTTCAACCCGTTGTTCAGGGCCTGAATACTTTCCAGGTCCAGGTGGTTGGTCGGGTCGTCGAGCACCAGCACGTTGCCGCTTTCCAGCATCATTTTCGAAAGCATGCAGCGCACTTTTTCGCCGCCGCTCAGCACGTTGGGCTTCTTCTGCGATTCTTCGCCCGAGAACAGCATGCGGCCCAGCCAGCCGCGCACAAAGCTCTCGTCTTTTTCCACCGAGTACTGGCGCAGCCAGTCCACAAGGTTCATGTTGTCGGCTTGGAAGAAGGCGCTGTTTTCCTTCGGAAAGTAGCTAGGGGTGATGGTGGTTCCCCACTTATACTCGCCTTTATCGGCCTTCGTCTCGCCAAAAATGATATCGAACAGCAGCGAGGCGGCGCGGTCATCGCGGCCCACGATGGCCACCTTGTCGCCTTTGTCGAGCGTGAACGACACGTTCTTGAGCACCGAGTGGCCATCTACGCGCTTGCTCACGCCCTCCACACTCAGCAGCTGGTTGCCAGCTTCGCGCTCGGGCTTGAAGGCAATGTACGGGTAGCGGCGCGACGACGGCTTAATCTCTTCCAACGTCAGCTTTTGCAGCAGCTTCTGGCGGCTGGTGGCCTGCTTTGATTTCGAAGCGTTGGCCGAGAAGCGGCGCACAAACTCTTCGAGCTCTTTGCGCTTGTCTTCGGTCTTCTTGTTCACTTCCTGGCGCTGGCGCAGGGCTAGCTGGCTGCTCTCGTACCAGAACGAGTAGTTGCCGGGGTACATCGTGATTTTCGAGAAGTCCAGGTCGGCCATGTAGTTACACACGGCGTCGAGGAAGTGGCGGTCGTGGCTCACCACAATCACGGTGTTCTCGAAGTTGTCGAGGAAGTTTTCGAGCCAGAGCACGCTCTCGGCATCGAGGTTGTTGGTCGGTTCGTCGAGCAGCAGCACGTCGGGGTTGCCAAACAGCGCCTGGGCCAGCAGCACGCGCACCTTTTCGCTAGCCCCCAGGTCGGCCATCAGGCTCTGGTGCTTGTCTTCAGTGATGCCGAGGCCGCTCAGCAGCTCGGCCGCCTGGTACTCCGCGTCCCAGCCACTCATGTCGGCAAATTCACCTTCGAGCACCCCTAGCCGCTCGCCGTCGGCGTCGGTAGCCGTGCCCAGGTCGTATTTGGCGTAGAGCGCGTCTTTTTCGCGCATCACAGCGGCCAGCTTCTGGTGGCCCTGAATGACGGTAGCTAGCACCTGCTGGTCGTCGTAGGCAAACTGGTTCTGCTTGAGCACGGCCAGGCGCTGGCCGGCGGGCATCTCCACCGAGCCGGTGTTGGGCTCAATTTCGCCCGAGAGTATCTTCAAAAAGGTGGATTTGCCGGCGCCGTTGGCCCCAATGAGGCCATACACGTTGCCGGGCAAAAACTTCACCGTTACGTCTTCAAACAGCACCCGCTTGCCGTAGCGCAAGCTCACGTTGGTCGTGGAAATCATCTAAGCCAGAAATAAAAATCCAAAAAACTAGGCAAAAATACGCCGCCGCCCGGCCTTGCCCTAGTCAAACGCCGGTCGGCGCTGATTTGTGCCCTGCTCCTGCGCACAACACCAACGCCAAAAAATGAGTATAGAAGAACAGGCCACCGCGGCCGATTGCTCGCTGTTTCACTTCACGCTAACTTTTTTATGGCTGCTACTTCCATCACCGCGCCAACGGCGCGCACGCTTACCCCCGAACAAAATGGCTTTCGCTACGGCGTAATGACTAGCGTGGTGCTGTGCGTTTATACGCTGGCCGCCGCGCTGCTGGGCTTTTTCTCGCGCATTGAGGCCGGTAGCCTCGATGTGTTGATACTTATCACAGGCTCGGTGCTGGCTATCAGGTACCTACATCAGTTGCGTGGCAACCAAATGCCCTACCTGGGCGGCTATGGCACGGGTATTATTACGGCCATGGTGGCTTCTGTAATACTAGGCCTGTTTTTCATCATCCTGACGGCCATCATGCCGCACTCGCTCGACCTGACGCAGGTAGAAAACCTGTTTGGCTTCGACTTGTCGGTGGTGGTTGCGTTTCTGGCCATCATCCTGCTAGGCACCATGACGGGCGTTATCACCTCGCTCGTGGCCATGCAGTATTATAAAGCTGACACCGTTGACCCGCTGAAAGCAATGGAGCGCTAGAAAAACCAGCAAAATGAAGGCCCCCATTTCCAGCCTGGAAGTGGGGGCCTTTTTGTTTTGGACAAAGGGTTATCTGGTAGAAAATCAGGCCGAAAGTGCGGGCAAGGTAAAGGGCACAAACTGGCTCACATCGCCGCCGAACCGGTGAATTTCGCGGATGATGGTGCTGCTCACGGCCGCCTGGGTGGGCGAGGTCACCAGAAACACGGTTTCGAGGCCGGGGCTGAGCTGGCGGTTGGCCTGGGCAATGGCATTTTCATACTCAAAATCAAGCGTATTGCGCAGGCCGCGCAGCAGGTAGCTAGCCCCCGTTTCGCGGGTAAACTCGGTGGTGAGCCCCTGGTAGCTGCGCACCGATACGCGCGGCTCATCGGCAAACAAGGCGTCGAGCTGGGCCGTGAGCCAGGCGAGCGGAAATTGACGCTGCTTGCTGCTATTGGTGCCGATGGCAATGATTACCTCGTCAAACAGCCCCACGCCGCGCCGCACAATATCGAGGTGGCCGTTGGTAAACGGGTCGAAAGAGCCGGGGAAAAGCGCAATTCTTTTCATGTAGTTGCGGCTGGCTTATTGCCGAAATTTGCTAATAACCAATCAGTGCCTACTCGCAAAAAGCCAGGCTGAATAAATCGAAGTGCCGATACTCGGCCACCTCGTTGAGGTAATAAAAATACTGCAGGCCAAACGGCCGCGCGCCAAAGCGCAGGTTGCGCACGTAGGTGCTCAGCAGCGCAAACGTGGCCGAGTCGCTCGTGAGCTCACCCCAGATGGTGACGGTGTCCTGGTCGGGGTTGAGGCCCAGCTCCTGCATCACGAGGATGGTATAATAGGCCACATCTTCGGCCGTGCTCACCGTGAAGGAATTGCAGAACTCGACCTGCGTGCCCAGCACTACGGCCGTCAGCTCGTAGTCGGCCAGGCTGAGGTAGAGCTGGCGCGGCGCGGCGCCGGGCCCGCGCTGGTGCAGCAGCCCGCCCAGCAGCGCGCTGGCCTGCGGCAGCAGCCGTGCGCTAGGCCCGTGCACCCGCTGCAGCCACTGCACTAGGCTGCCAGGGGCCGCAAACAGGCTCACAATATCAGTGGCCGGGGCGGGCAGGGGCAGCGTATAAGCCAGGGCCTCTTCGCTAGGGGCCAGCGCGTGGTGCAGGCCCAGGTAGGCAGTTTCATCGCCGGTGCGGTAGAGGGGCGCGGGCAGCAGCGGCGAGGCGCCGCCCCCTAGCGCCAGGCGCAGGCGCGCCCAGCCCGGCTGGCCCAGCAGCGTACTCGCCGCCACGGCCGGCAGCTCGGCCAGCGAGTTGGCGGGCAGGTCGTCGAAAGCGACTATTTTATGGCGGGCAACATCCAGCACGGCCAGGCGCAAGCGGCCGGGGCTAGCCACCGCATACAGGTGGTAGGCCGTGAGGTTGGCTGCGTCGAAGGTATCGTCGCGCAGGCTCAGCGTGGGGGTAGCGGGCAGGGTAGAAGTAGCAGACACGGGCAAAAAAGGCCCGCCCAGCGGCCGGCCGGGGTAAAGATAGTTGGCGGTGCGCCTCAGGAGCACGCAGTAGGCAAGGCTAGTAATTGGGGCGGCCGTGCTAGCCCTGGCGGCCCGCCAGCAGCGTGTTAGTTCAGCAGAACCTGCGGCACAAACACGTCGTCGGTGCTGAGGAGCCCGCGCAGCACGGGGTGCACCTGGGCCAGCGGCAGAGCTAGCAGCTGGCGCGGGGTGTACCAGGCCAGCTCGGTGAGCAGTTGGGCATCGGGTGCATGCTCAGGGTCGTGGCCCAGGCGTGGCGTGGTGGCGGGGTCGTCGGCCAGTACTTCAAAAAATATTTCCAGCGCCTGCAGCTCATCGCGCCGAAACTCGTGCAGGTGCAGCTGCCGGCCCACGCGCACCGCTAGCCCCGTTTCTTCCAAAAATTCGCGCTGCAAGGCTTCTTTCAGGCTTTCGCCAAAGGCCCAGCCCCCGCCGGGCGGCGACCAGAACGTAGCACCATCGGGCAGCAGCCCGCGGTGGGCCGCCAGCAAAATGGCTCCGTTGCGCACCAGGATGCCGCCCACACGCACGCGCACCGTTCCGGTGTAGGGGGTTAATAATGAATTAGTTGCCTGAATAGGGTCAGTGGGCATACATGCAAAGCTAGCCGGAATAATCTGGGGCCTCTACGCAAACCCATCCTGGATGGGTGAAGCGACCACCCGCGCCGCGCGCCGCTGCCGCCAGCGCCGCCACCGGCTGGCTATGAATACCAGCAGCGCCAGCACCAGGCCGGCCATCACCAACGGCAGCAGCAGCGTGAGGAAGGTGCCGGCCACGGCGAGCACGTTTTCGAGGGTGGCAAACAGGGGGTTGGCTAGCCCGCCGGTAGTGGCCGTGGAGCCGGCCCGCAGCAGCGCCGTGCCGCCCTGCACCACGCCCGCCGCACCGCCACCCACCAGGATGCCGAGCGTCCAGCGCAGGGTGGGGTCGAGGTGGGTGAGCGAAGAGGTCATAAGCAAAGTGCCCGCGATGAAGGAAGCCGGCGTGGTAAGCGTGTCGAGCAAATGGTCGAAGAAGGGCACATAGTAGCCCACCAGCTCGGCCACGGTGGCGGTGGCCAGCACCACCAGGGCCGTCCAGCTGCTCAGCCAGTCGAAGCCCGGCGAGCTGGGCAGCCAGCCCACCCGGTGGGCCACGCTGGCCGCCAGCAGCGGCACAAACACCCGAAAGCCGCTGCACGCGGCCAGCCCCAGGCCCAGCGCGCCGGCCACGAGGTACTGCAAAGTCGATAGATGGTCCATAGCAAGCAGGGAGCTGCAAAAATGTGGCCGTAAGGTAAGCACCCCTGGCCGGCCGGTATCTTTGAGCTACTTATGAACGCAGTTACGCCCGAACCCGCCCTCGACCTCGAAGTCCGCATCCGCGAAAAGCTCAAGCGCCAGCACTTTATGCACCTCATCGGGGCCGACCTCACCCGCATCGAGCCCGGCCGCATCGAGGCCGAGCTGCCGCTAGAGGTGCAGCACCAGCAGCAGCGCGGCTTTGCCCACGGCGGCCTCGTGGCCACCATGGCCGACCTGGCCGCGGGGTTTGCCGCCGTCACGCTCGTGCCCGAAAACTTCGGCGTGGTTACTTCCGACCTGAAAGTGAGTTACCTAAATCCCGGCGTGGGCCAGCGAATCAAAGCCATCGGCTGGGTGTTAAAAGCCGGGCGGCGCCTGCATTTCTGCGAGGCCGAAGTGTGGTGCGATGACGTGCTGATTGCCAAGGCTTCGGCCACGATGGCGGTGATTGAGCCGGTTGGCTAATAGTTATTACGCCGCTCGTTAGGTTTTTTAAATCCATCTGTTCTGCTGGCGAAAGAGCAAAACAAACGTTAGTAGCTGTGCTAAAAGCTAGATTTCCCTCGGTCCGCGATTATTTCCCGTTCGAGCCGACCGACGACCAGGCCGAATTATTCGTGCAGCTCGATGAGTTTTTGCGCGACCAACTGCCGGGGCGGAAGGTGTTTGTGCTGCGCGGCTACGCCGGCACCGGCAAAACCACCGTTGTGAGCGCCCTCGTGCAGTGGCTAGGCCGCATGCAGCGCCGCTACGCGCTCATGGCGCCCACCGGCCGCGCCGCCAAGGTGATGAGCGCCTACGCGGGCGTGCCAGCCAGCACCATTCACAAAAAAATATACCGCCAAACCAGCGGCTCGCCCAGCGAGCGCCTCAGCTTCACGCGCCAGCCCAATCGCCAAGAGGAAACGCTTTTTATTGTGGATGAGGCCTCTATGATTTCTGATGAGAAGGCTTTTGGCGAAAACGGCCTGCTCGACGACCTCATGGGCTTCGTGTTTGAGCGCAGCACCAACCGGCTGCTGCTCATCGGCGACACGGCCCAGCTGCCGCCGGTGGGCCAGCTGCTGAGCCCCGCCCTCGACCCTGAGCTGCTAGCCCATCGTTTCCGTGCTAGGGTCGATGGGGTAGAGCTGCGCCAGGTAATGCGTCAGGCCGAGGCCTCGGGCATCCTAGTGAATGCCACCGAGCTGCGCGAGGAATTGCGCGAGGAAACGCCGGATATTCACTTGCATACCAAGGGCTTTCGCGACATTTTTAAGATGGGTGGCGACAAGCTCGAAGACGGTCTGCGCTGGGCCTATCGCCACTTCGGCCACGAGAACACGACCATCATTTGCCGCTCCAACCGCAACGCTAACCAGTACAACCAACTTATCCGGCGCACGCTGTTTGAAGCTGAGGAAGAGATTGAGGCTGGCGACTACATCATGGTGGTGCGCAACAATTATTTCTGGCTGCCCAAAGATTCGGAAATCGGCTTTCTGGCGAATGGCGATTTTCTGGAAATTCAAAAGATAATACGCCGCGAAGAGGTCTTTGGCTGCCGCTTTGCGCAGGCCAGGGTACGCCTGGTAGACTACCCCGACGAGCCCGAGCTGGAAGTGAAGCTGCTGCTCGATACGCTGCACACCGAAAGCCCCTCGCTGCCGCGCGACCAAAACGAGAAGCTGTACCAAGCCATTACCGAAGATTACGCCCACCTCACCAAGAAGAGCGAGCGCAACGCCGAGATGCGCAAAGACCCGTATCTCAATGCGTTGCAAATAAAGTTTGCCTACGCCCTCACGTGCCATAAGGCGCAGGGCGGCCAGTGGCAGGCGGTGTTTGTCGACCATGGCTTTATCAAGCCCGACGAGCCGGTGGGCGGCGAGTTTGCGCGCTGGCTCTACACAGCCATTACGCGGGCGTCGGAGCGGCTGTTCCTGCTCAATTTTCAGCGGCGGCTGCTGGCTGAAAATGAGGCAGAAGCAAGCGAATAGCGCGGTGCAGAAGAATTGGAATTATAGGAATGAAGCGCTTACCTTGGTCGCGCATTTTTCATCTTTTCTACCTCCCTTTTTTCTGCCTGCTTTATGAAACATCTTTTCCTGGCTTTTGCCCTGCTGTTTACAGTGGGCGTGGCGGCTGCCCAAACGCGTGAAATCTACACCAGCCCCAAGTTTAAGGAGCTAGCCAAAGACCACAAGGTGCTGGCCATCCTGCCCTTCAAGGCCACGCTATCGCTGCGCCCTAATGAAGTGGCCAAAAATGGCGGCCCCGAAGGCGTGCACCAGCTGGAGCTGCGCGAAGGCCTGAATGTGCAAAGCGCCCTGCAATCGTACTTCCTCAAGCAAAAGCAAGACAAGGATATGACGATAGACGTGCAGGACGTTGCCAAAACCAACGCGCTGCTGGCCAAAACCAACATCACGGCCGAGAAGATGCCCACCATGACGATGGAGGAGCTAGCCCAGCTGCTGGGCGTAGACGGCATTATCTCGGGCACGTTTGAAAGCTCGCAGCCTTTCTCCAATGGGGCGGCCATCGCCATGACCATGATGGTGGGTTTTAGCGGCTCAACCAACACAGGCAAGCTGAGCATCAACATCCACGATGGCAAAACGAGCGAGCTGCTGTGGAAATACGATAAAAGCCTTGGGCGCGGCCTGGGCTCCGATACGGGCAGCATTATCACGGTAATTATGCGCAAGGCATCGCGTCAATTTCCGTATTCCAAGGAATTCAAAAGCTAGCTGTGGGGTTAGCGGCCTAGCGTTGGCCGACGTTGTTGTTAAATTGGCCGCAGATTTGCCAGCGCCGGCTTATCGCTTAAATTTGTTTTTCTCCCAATAACCCAATCCTACCCCTGTCATGACGAAGATGCTGCTGCTGGCCCTGGGCCTCACGTTTGCGGGCACCGCTGCCCACGCTCAGGCCACCAAGCCTGCCAAAGCCACCGCGAAGCCGGCCGGCCCCCAGATTGAGTTTTCGGAAGTGAAGTACGACTTCGGCACCATCAAGCAGGGCGACATTGTGGACCACGTGTTTAAGTTTAAGAACACTGGCACCCAGCCGCTCGTGATTTCTAACATCGGCGTAAGCTGCGGCTGCACCACCCCTAGCTGGACCAAAGAGCCCGTGCAGCCCGGCAAAACCGGCACCATCTCGGCCAAATTCAACTCGGCTGGCAAAATGGGCATGCAAACCAAAGTGCTGACCATCGACTCGAACTCGGCCGGTGGCAGCACCACCGTGTCGCTCGTAGGCGAGGTAAAGGAAGCCGCCACGGCTTCGGCTAAGTAAGCGCTTTTTAGCTACTATTAGCTATAAAAAAGGGGCTAGCCACTGTGGCTAGCCCCTTTTTTTGCGTCATATCGAGCGTAAGCTAGAGCTTGCTCACGGCCAGCAGCAGGCGAATCCAGCCGCCAATGAGCAGCAAGCCACCGATGGGGGCCACCGCCCCAAACTTGGTGATGCCCGTGAAGCAGATGGCGTAGAGCGAGCCACTGAAGATAAGAATACCCCCGAGCCACAGCGCCGCCGTGGTGTCGAGCGGGTCGCGCAGCTCGGGCCGGGCTACGGCCAGCATGCCCACCGCCAGCAGGGCCAGCGTGTGATAAAACTGATAGCGAACGGCCGTTTCAAAGGTTTCGAGGCGGCCGCTGGCCTCAAGCATGGGCCGCAGGCCATGCGCGCCAAAGGCGCCGATGGCCACGGTAAGCGCCCCTAGCAGGGCCGCGAGCTGAAGAATAAGGCGGGGAGACATAAGCAAACGATAAAAATTTGCTTGCAAAGAACGTCATGCTGAGCCCCGTGAGGCATCTCGTTCCTATTGCTAGGCTAGCATGCTACTGGTGCGCGCAAGATGCCCGGTAAGGTTCGATATGATACTTTATGAGCGTAACTGATTCATCAGCAACAGCTAGCGCCTCAGGCTCGGGGCGGTAGTGCATCGGCCGAGAAATGAAACGGCAGCAAGTCGGCCAAGCGCTCGAAACGAAGCACCGAGCCGCTAATACTCGGGAGTAGCAACCAAATGGGCTGGCCCTGGCGCACTTCGTATTCGAGCATTACTTGGCGGCAGGCGCCGCAGGGTAGGGCGGGGCCAAACTCGCCCTCGGCGGGGCGGCCCGCCACGGCCATGCCCACGATAAGCGGCGGCGGACTGGGCCGGCTGCCCGCCAGCCCAAACAAGGCCGTGCGCTCGGCGCACAGACCCGAGGGGTAGGCGGCGTTTTCCTGGTTGGTGCCCTGCACGAGGCTGCCATCGACCAGTAAAAGTGCGGCACCCACGTGGAAATGCGAATAGGGGGCATAGGAATGGGCGGTGGCGGCGCGGGCAGCGTCCCAGACCTGGCGCTCGGCGGCGCTGAGCTGGTCGGGAGTGGCTAGCTCGTGGTAGTGCAGCGAAAGCTGGCGCAGGGTAGTGGTAGCGTCGATGGTGGGGGCAGCCATTGCGGCGGGAATAAAAACGGGGCGACAAAGTAAGGGCTTATTTTGGAATAGGCAACCCGGGCGCAAAAACGGCTAGCCCCGCTCTGAGAAGGGCCAGCCCGCCAGGCTGGCCTCATTGGGCGGGCCATGTACTTTTGCCCGCATGACCCCACCTACCCGCTTGCTGCTACTCGGGGCCGGTCGCTCGGCTTCGGCACTTATTCAGTACCTGTTGCGCCACGCCCCGGCCGAGCGCTGGTTTCTGACCGTGGCCGATGCCGCGCCCGCCCACCTCGCCCCGGTGCTGGCCGCGCACTCGCAGTATGCCCGCGCCGTACCGCTCGATGCGCGCGATACCGCACAGCTGCGCGAGCTGGTAGCGGAGGCCGACCTCGTTATCTCGATGCTGCCCGCCTTTTTGCACCCGCTGGTGGCCCGAACCTGCCTGGAGTTTGGGCGCCACCTGGCCACGGCCAGCTACGTGAGCCCCGACGTACAGGCCTTGCACCAGGATGCGCAGGCGGCCGGCCTGGTGTTTTTGATGGAATGCGGCCTCGACCCCGGGCTCGACCACATGTCGGCAATGCAGACTATCAATGCGTTGAATGAGCAAGGCGCACGCATCACCGGCTTCCGCTCGTACTGCGGCGGGCTGGTGGCGCCCGAGAGCGAAGGCGACAATCCCTGGCACTACAAGTTCAGCTGGAACCCGCGCAACGTGGTGCTGGCTGGCCAGGGCGGCCCCGCCCAGTACCTCGAAAACGGCGAGTTGCAACACATTTCGTATCACGAGCTGTTTGCCCGTGCCGCCACGATAAGTGTGCCCGGCCACGGCCATTTCGAGGGCTACGCCAACCGCGACTCGCTCACGTACCGCGCCGCGTATGGGCTGGCCGACGTGCAAACTATGCTGCGCGGCACCTTGCGCCGCCCCGGCTACTGCCCGGCCTGGCAGGTACTGGTCGAGCTAGGCCTCACCGATGATGAAACCCGCCTGGATAACCCCGCCGGCCTGCCCTGGCAGGCGCTGGTAGCTAGTCGCTTTCCCGAAGAAGAAATAGTGGGCGATGTGGCCCAGCACGTAGCCGCCAGCTTTGGCCTTGACCTGCACGGCCCCGAGCTAACGCGCCTGGCCTGGCTAGGCATCTTTGGCGAGCGCCCAGTAGGCATGTCCAACGCTACCCCGGCCCAGCTGCTGGAGCACTTATTGGTAGAGAAGTGGGCGCTCGGCCCCCACGACCGCGACCAGGTGGTGATGCAGCATCAGTTTGAGTATGAGCTGCAGGGCCAGGCGCGCTGCCGCACGGCCTCGCTGGTGGTGACCGGGGCCGATGCCACGCACACGGCCATGGCCCAAACCGTGGGCCTGCCGCTGGGCATGGCCGTGCGCCGGCTGCTGCGCGGCGAGGTAGCGGGCCGCGGCGTGGTCATCCCCACCACGGCGGAGCTCTACGCGCCCATTCTACAAGAGCTGGCAGCCGACTACGGCATTGCCTTTGAAGAGCACGACGACGCCCGTTAATGTTTCGTCACCCCATGCTCCCTGCCGCCCCGCTGGCCGCTTACCTGCGCTTACGGCTGCGGCTGCTAGCCCGCCTCCTGTGTGAAATTGGCTGGTGGCGGCTGGTGCTAGGTGGCGCGATGCTAGGGCTAGGCCTATTGCAGGCGCTGGCCAGCCTGGGAGGGCACCCGGTGGGGCGCTGGCTGCTGCCGCTGTTGGGGGCGGGGGCGCTGCTAGGGGCGCACCGCCAGCGCGCCGACCTGCCGTTTCTGGCTAGCGCGGCGCCTGGCTTTCGGCCGTGGCTGGCGGTCGAGTATGGGCTAGCGGCGCTGCCGGGGGCGCTCGGTCTGCTAGCAGTGCGAGGCTACGGCCCCGCGGCGCTCTTGCTGGGGCTGGCGCCGCTGGTAGCCTGGGCCCCGCCAGCCCGCGCCGATGCCGCCACCCGGCACCGCTGGCGCAGCCCGTTTCGGAGCGAGGCGTTTGAGTGGGTAGGAGGGATGCGGGCCACCAAGGGTCTGTGGTTGTGGCCTATACTGGTGGCGCTAGCTACTTGGCAGCGCGCCCAGCCCCTGGCGCCGGTGGCGGGCCTGCTGCTCTGGCTGCTGGTAGTAGCCGCCTGCTACGGCATCCCGGAGCCTAGCCCAATGTTGACGCTGGCGGCCCGCACGCCCCGGCAGTTTTTGCGGCGGCGCCTGGCGCTGGGCCTCGGCTATGCGGCAGCTACGGCGGCGCCGTTTTGGCTATTGCTGGGGCTCGGGAGCGCCGGTGGGGGCGCTGTCCTGGCGGTGGCGCTGTTTTGGCTGTGGCTGCTGAGTATGGTAATTCTTTGTAAATACGCCTTTTACCCGGTTGTGGGGCATATTCGCAGTACCCAGGGGCTGGTGCTGGCGGTGGGCCTGCTAGGGGCTTGGCACCCGGCCTACCCGCCCGTAATGCTGGCCGCTGCTGGTGGGCTGGTGTGGCAAAGCCAGCGCCGCTTGCGGGCCGTATTGGCCACTTAGCAACAACCTGTCTTATGCTTGAAATCAAGGATTTGCATAAAGCCTACGGCCCCCACGAAGTGCTGCGCGGCGTGAGCCTGGCGGTGCGGCCGGGCATTATCCACGGCCTGGTGGGGGCCAATGGCGCTGGCAAAACCACGCTTATCAACTGCCTCTACGGCCTGGAAAGAGGCTTTACGGGCACCGTGCGGGCTAGCGAAAGTGCGAGCCTGCTGGTGCGCGAAGTCACGGGGCTGGTACCGTACGAGCCGTATTTCTACCCCCGCCTCACCGGGCGCGAGTACGTGACCTTCTGCCTGCAGGCGCGGGGCCGGCCGGTGGCCGACCTGCGCGGCTGGAACGAGGTGCTGGAGCTTCCCCTCGACCAATACGCCACTGAATACTCGGCCGGCATGAAGAAGAAGCTGGCCCTGCTGGCCGTGCTGGTGCAGGATTTTGCCTACCTCATCCTGGACGAGCCCTTCAACGGCCTCGACCTTGAGGCCAACCTGCTGCTCAAGGAAGTACTAAAGCGCTTGCGCGACCGGGGCACCGGCATTCTGCTCACTTCGCACATTCTGGGCACGCTCACCGAGGTGGCCGACGAAGCCACCGTGTTGGTGGCGGGCCAAGTGCAGCGCCACTACACTGCGGCCGAGTTCGGCACCCTCGAAGCCGACTTGCTGGCCGCCCTGCATGGCCAGAAGCTGAGCCAGCTAGCCCAACTGTTGTGACCCTGGCCAGCCCAGGTGGCTAAAAGCCCAGCCTACAACGCCAGGTAAAATCCTGCCAGTAGTGCCCGGAACGCTGCCGAATACTGTCCGTCAGCCTCTTGGATGACAAGAGTAGAATCGAGCGGGCTAGCCGGCTTTTCGCGCCCAAACTGCCAGATGCTGCGCGTGATGCGCCCACCCGGGCGGTGTCGCACGGCCAGCCGCGCCTGCGCGCCTAGCCCGCTAGCCAGTGCCGCCTGCGCAAAATGCTGCATCTCGGGCGGCGGCAGCAGCACGGTGAGCGTGCCGGCCGGCGCCAAGTGCGCCGTGGCAAAATTGCAGATTTCGGCAAAAGTGAGCGAGCTGGCCCCCGTATGCCGCGCCAGGGCGCGGGCCGCATCGGGCGGGGCCAGGCTGTGCCGAAAAAATGGCGGATTACAAATGAGGTGGCTGAATGGTGCCGGCCTGGTAGCCGCGTAAGCCGCCAGGCTCAGGGCATGCACAGCTATGCGGTCGGCCCAGGGGCTAGCTGCCACGTTGGCGGCAGCCTGCGCGGCAGCGGCTGGGTCAACTTCCACGGCTTCAATCAGCGCAGTTGAGGCGCGCTGGGCAGCCATGAGGGCTAGCAGGCCGGTGCCGGTGCCGATGTCCAGCACGCGGCTAGCCCCGGTGAGGTCGGTGGCCGCGCCCAGCAGGCAGGCATCGGTGCTCACCTTCTGGGCGCAATAAGCCTGCTCGATGCGGAATTGCTGAAATTGAAAAAAGTCGTTGGGCAAAATAGCGGGAGTAAGTGGGTCTGGGCAGTCAGTACAGCCCTAGCGAGGCTTTACAGGAATCCAGATTTCTTCTTTAGCTGTAGGGGCATCGGGGCGATAGTTGGCGGGCAGTACCTCGAAGTGGGGCCGGTCATCCAGGGCGTAGCCAGATGTGGGAAGCCACTCCAGCATAATGTAGCGAAACACGGCCGGGCCGCCGCTAGCGGGTCCCTGGTAGTCGAATACAGCGTAGAGGCCGGCTGGCAGCACAAGTAGCTCCAAATCGGCTGGCACATCCGCTGCCTGCGCTACGGCCACGGCTGCCCACTTCTCGAAAATAGCTTCGGGGCGAAAGCTTTGAAAGTAAGCAGCCCCATACATCTGCACTGAATACCGCTCGGCGCTGCCAGCGAAGGGCTGCGCCCGCAGCCGCTGCCCGAAGCTCCGCCACAGCGCGGCCGTCGTATCGGCCAGCAGCGACAGGCGCTGGCGCTGCCCGGCTAGGGTCGTTTCGGGCAGGGTTTCGAAGCGCGGCTGCATGAGGAGACTTTTAGGCTTGGGCACCGCTAATTATTCAGCTCAGGTCGAAAGGATTAAAAACACGTGCGCGGAGCTTATCGAACCACGAAATAGTATCTTGTCCAGTAAGTAAGTTGAGGTCTTTTAGGTCTCCATATACCCGATACCTGACGTGCCAGTCCGGGTCATGTAAAAGTTGCCGCAGTTTGGTTACTGTTCCAAAATCGGTGGGCTTAATGAAATCAGGTAACAAACTGGCTGCATAGTAGCGAAGTGCCAATGCTTCATTTTCCAGCTCCTTGCTTAATAACGCAACTAGCGCATCTCTTTTTTGAATTCGGCAGCGCTGATAAAGGAAAATTCGTCCAAATAAGTCAGCACTTTCTGCGGAGCGGTAGCCGTGCGCGCAAGGGCAAATAGGCGCTGAGCTTCTTGCATAAAAAAGTCGCCCCAATTGTCTAAGTCCGTCGCTAGTGCCTCATAGAAAATGGGTAACTTATTACTCAACTCATCAGCTACTGTTTCAAACTTTTGCGCATGAACTAACCGAATAAATGCAGCAGGGTCGGCGTTCGCTGTTTCAAGCACCAGCTTCCGCGTTTCCCGTTGTGCAACAGGCGGAAGTTCATAATAAGAAGCTAATCTGCTTGCTAGGCCCGCGTTCATAACCTTACCCTAGCGCCTCATAGCCCTCATCTACTAGCAGCCCTTTGCCGAGTGCGCTTTGCACGGCCAGCACGTCGCAGCGTTCGTTTTCGGGGTGGCCGGCGTGGCCTTTTATCCATTTGAAAGACACTTTGCGCTCCTTGTACACGCGCAGGAAGCGGCGCCAGAGGTCCTCGTTGGCTTTTTTGCCGAAGTCGGGCTTTTGCGCCCAGTTGAAGACCCAGCGCTTTTCTACCGCATCGACTACGTACTTGGAGTCGGAGACGACGAGGATGGGAATTTCGGGGCGCGTCACGGCTTCCAGACCCACTATCACGGCCAGCAGCTCCATGCGGTTGTTGGTGGTGCGGCGGAAGCCCTGGCTCAACTCCTTTTCGTGGGGGCCGTAGCGCAAGATGGTGCCGTAGCCACCCGGGCCGGGGTTGCCGCGCGACGAGCCATCGGTAAATAAGGTTATCAAGGGAATACTAAACTAATGCGGCCTATTGCGGGGTACCTCACCCCCGGCCCCTCTCCTTGAGGAGAGGGGAGCCTGACGACTACTGACGATACTTAACTTTTGCTTGCACTAGGCTTCCCTCTCCCCAAGGAGAGGGGCCGGAGGCGAGGTACCCCGCCTTGGGCTAGCGTGCTACTTCCTCATTCCGGATTTTCTCAAAAAACTGCACCAGTGCCTCAAATGCGGCATCGGGCACGGCTGGGAAGTTGGCGATGCGCAGGCTCGTGGCCTTGTGGTCGCCGTAGCCCGAGCCCAGCTGCAGGCCGGCCTCGTCGCGGGCGCGGCGCTTCATCTCCTCAATGAGGGCGGCCGGGCCTTGCAGGCCAATGACGGTGGTAGAGCGGGCCTCGGTGTTGTCGATGAGTGGGCGCAGGCCCAGCGGCTGCACCTGCTCGAAGTAGTCGTAGAGCTTCTGAGCGCGCTCGGCCAGGTGCGGGGCGATGGTTTTGATGGGTTCGCGGGCTTGCAGCACCCGGCTCAGGAGGTAGATGCCCAGCACGTTGGGGGTGTGCGTGGTTTGGTAGTTGAGCATCTGCTTCACCATGCCGTTCAGGCTGTTGTAGTGCGCATTATCGCCTACTTCGCGGGCGCGGGCCACGGCGCGGGGCGATAGCACCATGATGCCCAGCCCGGCCGGCAGGCCCAGGCACTTTTGCACCGAGCCATACCACACGTCGGCCTTGATGAACTTGAGGGCTAGCCCCCCCAGCGAGGAAGTAGCATCAACAGCCAGCAAAGCAGGGCCTAGCCGGTTGAAGGTGTTGAGAATGAACTGGTCGCGCAGTTGGGTGGCGGTGCTGGTTTCATTCTGGGTGAGACACACGAGGTCGGTTTCCTCGGGGTTGAAGGGTAGCGTGGCCGGGTCGGGCACGTCGTTGATATCGAAGCGCAGGCCAGTGCAGCCGGGGCGCAGGGCACGGGCGTAGTCAAACCATTTCTGCCCAAACGACCCGTTGTAGAGGTGAAACGAGCGGCGCGGCGTCAGGCTCTGCGCCAGAATTTCCCAGCATTCGGTAGCCGACGAGGTAAACAGAATGGTATAGTCTTGGGGAATGTTGAGCTTGAGGCGGGCCTGGTCGAGGCAGTGGCGCACCAGCGCCGTGAAGCGCTCGGAGCGGTGCGGCACCGACAGCCAGCCTTCCTCAAATGCGTCGGCCAGGTACTGGCGCACTTCGGGGTACACGGCTGCTGGGCCGGGGTTGAAGGTATATGTGGGGAGGGTTGCCATGCCGCAAAGGTAGGGGCGGGGCTAGCCCAAAAAGCCCCGCCCGGCACCTTATTGCACTACTAGCCGGGTGTGGGCGCGGCCCGCCCCGCCATCCCACTCCAGCACGTAGAGGCCGGCCGGCACGCTGGCCAGCGGCAGGTCGAAGGCTGCCCGCCCGGCAGGGCCGGTGGCGCTGGCCATGCAGCGGCCAGTAGCATCGAGCAGGCGCACCTGGGCCGCGCTGCCGGGGGCTAGCGGGCCGCTGAGGTGCACCGTGCCGGTGGCGGGGTTGGGGTAGGCCACCAGCTCGGTAGCGGTGGCCGATACACTCACCACGGGCGAGTAGGCTACCTTACCATCGAGGTCTACCTGGCGCAGGCGGTAGTAGCAGGTGCCGGCCAGCGGGCGCATATCGCGGGCCTGGTACTGGCGCGGGCTGGTGCTAGAGCTGGCTGCCGCCACCTGCGCCACGGCCTGCCAGGCGCTGGTGGTCGGGTCAGCCTGGCTTTCGACTACAAAGGCGGCGCTGTTGCTTTCCAAAGCGGTGCCCCAGCTCAGCAGCGTGCCCTGGCCGGGCACGTGGCGTGCCGTGAAGGCTACTAGCTCTACCGGCAGTACGCAGCTGCTGGAGCTGTAGGTAAGGATAGTGCGGCCGGTGTAAGCGGCCGCGCAGTGCATGGTAGCGGCAGTGCTGTAAGTAGTTTCGCTAGTGGCGGCCGCCAGGTCGGTATTGGCGTCGAGGGTGCGCTTGGTTTGGCCGTTGGAAATGGAGTAATTCATGACCCCGGTGCTGGAAATGATATGCGACAATAGAATGCCGTGGCCCAGCTCGTGCAGCGCAACGCTTTGAAAGTCATAGTCGGTAGGGGCCGGCGTGCCGCTGCCGTAGTACCAGTTGATGGCCGCCGCGTTGGTAAACGTATAATCGGTTTCAATCAGGTCCCAATTGACAGCTGAGCCCACATAGCAGCCCTGGTAGTAGCTATTGGTGACGCCTAGCACGCCGGTGGAGAGGGAGCCGAACGCCACGAGATTTACGCCGTCGGCCGCGGCTGCCGTTGGCGAAGCGTCGGCGCCCAAGCTGCGGTTGGCGCCGGCCTGGCAGTGCCAGCTGGCAAGGGCTGTCTCAAACGAAGTGCGGGCCGCCGCTGGCACCTGCGTGCCGGCGGTAGTGCTAGTGGTGTAGTGCAGCAAGTAGCCGGTGGGGTTGCTGGCTACGTTGTCGGTCTCGCTGGTGCCCGCCAGCCGCACCGAGTAGGGCTGCGCGGTGCCCGTAAAGCTGCTGGAAACACTCGTCAGGGCATAGGTCACCGTGAGGGGGCTAGCCGAAGCAGCCGTGTTGGCGTCGCTGTTAGTTACCCGCACCGTGCCGGTGCCGGCCGTGTTGCTAGCCGAGGGCACCTGCACTTGAATCTGGGTGTCGCTCCACAGCAGGTAGGCCCCGGCCACCGGCCGGATGTAGGTGGCGCCCCCATCGTCGGCGTTGCGAAACTCGACGTAGCCCGTGCCTTGCGTGGCGTTAAAGCCCGAGCCATTGATAGTGAGCACCCCATCGGCCGACGACCGGTTGGCGGTGCTGGTGCCAGCCGTTACGGCGCTGGGCGAAAAGCTGCTGATGGCGGGTATGGCCGTAGCCAGCGGCCCAGCCGCCGCGCGCAGGCTGCGGCGCTGAGTAGCGGTAGTCAAGGCGCTGTTGGCCGCCACCGTGCGGTAGGTAGTGCCGGCGCCAGCCTGCACGGCCTCGTAAAGGGCCTGGCCGATGCTGGCGTAGCGCCCAAACGGCTCGCTGGCCGTCAGGTCGGCCAGGTCGTAGCGGATAAATCCCTGCGGCCCGGCGTAAGCCCGCCGCTCGCCCGGCTGGCTAGGGTCGGCCTCCAGAAAAAAGATGCCCTGCTGCCCGGTCAGTAGCTGCAGCGCTCCGCTTACGTCCTCGCGGCGCAGCCCCAGCGTGCCACCCTGGGTGAGCAAACTCAGCGGCCCGGCCGGTAGCTGGCCCCGAAATACCTTGAAGACCTCCAAGGTGTTGCGGGTCACGAGGTGGCCGCCCAGGTCTGCTACCTGCTGGCTGGCCACGCGGGCTTCTACTACCAGCGTAGCCTGCTGGCTACGCTGGCTCAGGGGCACCGGCGCCAGCATACAGCTTTGAGCACGCGCTAGTTGGGGCGCCGCGATGCATAGCCAAGCAAGCACAGCGGGCCCAGCATAACGTAATAGAGGAGACATTGATACTTATTGTAAAAATAGCTTTCTACCAAAAGTACCAGTGCAATGAGGCTTAGTAAGTATGTGAGGGGGTTAAATGCAATATTATCCCATTTTAGTGCTGGCGTTAAGCTAACGCCGGCCAAAGCCCACCGGCCGGGGCCGCTGGCTCAGCAGGTAATGCAGGGCTAGCCGGTAGCTTTCCAGCCCAAAGCCCGCGATGCTGCCCACGCAGTGCTTGCCGATGTAGCTTTTGTGCCGAAAGTCTTCGCGCCCGGCCAAGTTGCTCAGGTGCACTTCGAGCACGGGTAGGCCCGCGCCGGCCACGGCGGCCACAGCATCGCCCAGCGCCACGCTGGTGTGGGTAAAGCCGCCCGCGTTCAGCACCACGGCCTGGCTGGCGGCCGTGCTACCCGCCTCGCCCCAGCCGGCCGCCACGTGCAGGCGGTCGATGAGCGCGCCTTCGTGGTTGCTCTGGAAAGCGGTGAGCGCAAGGTCAGGGAAAGACTCCTGCAATTCGGGCAGGAAGTCGTCGAACGAGCGCGTGCCGTAGATGTGCGGCTCGCGGCGGCCTAGCAGGTTAAGATTGGGGCCGTTGAGAATCAGAATGTTCAAGGAAGTAAGCGTAATGGTTGACTAAGGAGCGTATTTAGCTCTGGCTAAAATCGCTTTCAGAACGTCATGCTTCGACAAGTTCAGCATGACGTTCTTTTAAATTTCTAAACACACTCTCAATTATTAATACAGACCCAGCGCTGGCCCGGTTGGGCTAGCGGACCCAGGTCAGGGTATAAGTCTTGCCAGCTTGCGTAGCCAGGTCATACTCCGCCCAGGCCGACGACCCAGCCGGAGAAGTGCCGCCGGCCGCCGAGGTGAAAAACAAGCTTTGCTGGTAAAAAGGATTCGGATTGGGGCCGGTGGCGGCTTTCAGGGAAGCGCCCTGGGGCGCCTTTAGGCCCTGGGGCACGCGCAGGCGCAGGTTGCCGCCCAGGGTGGCGCGCACCGTGAGGCTGGCTAGCCGGCCCTGCTGCCAGTGCAAGGATACAACCTCGAAGCCCCCGCGGGCGCGCAGGCCCGTGACCGTGCCCGTGGGCCAGGCGCCGGGCAGGGCGGGCAGCAGGTGCAGGGCGCCGTCGTGGCTTTGTAGCAGCATTTCGGCCATGCCGGCGGTGCCCGCGAAGTTGCCGTCAATCTGGAACGGCGGGTGGGCGTCGAACAGGTTAGGGTAGGTGCCGCCGGGGCCGCCCCAGCCCGTAGTGGCCGGCACGTAGGTGAGCAGCTGCCGCACCAGGCGGTAGGCGTGGTCGCCATCGAGCAGGCGCGCCCACCAGTTTATTTTCCAGCCCTTGCTCCAGCCGGTGCCTTCGTCGCCCCTGGTTTCAAGGGTTTTGCGGGCGGCGGCCAGTAGGGTGGGGCTGGTGTGCGGCGTTATTTCCCAGCCTGGATACAGGCCGTAGAGGTGCGAAACGTGGCGGTGGTGTGGGTCGGTTTCGGCAAAGTCCTGCGACCATTCCAGCAGCTGCCCCTGGCTACCTACCTGCAGCGGCAGCAGCCGGCCCGTGGCCGCCCGTAGGCTGTCGCGAAAGCCAGCATCGACCCCTAGCACCCCCGCCGCCTGCCGCACCCCGGCAAATAGGTCGCGGATGATGGACATATCCATGGTCGTGCCCACCGATACGCTCTGCTCGTGGCCTGCCGCGTCGCGAAACTTGTTTTCGGGCGTGGTCGAGGGGGCCGTGACTAGGTGGCCGTGGCCGTCGTCGACCAGCCAGGCTAGCGAGAACTCGGCGGCCGATTTCATGACGGGATAAGCCCGGCGCAGGAAAGCCTGGTCGCCAGTGTAGAGGTAGTGCTCCCAGAGGTGGCGGCACAGCCAGTTGCCGCCCATGGCCCAGTTGGCCCACATGGGGTCGCCCTGGCCGCGGTCACCCACCGGGTACGACATCGCCCACAGGTCGGAGTTGTGGTGCGCTACCCAGCCGCGGGCGCCATAAAATTCGCGTGCCGTGGTGCGGCCGGTCTGTGCCAGGTGAGGCAGCCAGTCGAGCAGCGGCTGGTGCAGTTCGCTCAGGCCCGTGACCTCGGCCGGCCAGTAGTTCATCTGGGTATTGATGTTGATGGTATAGTTCGAGCTCCAGGGCGGGCGCACTTCCTTGTTCCAGATGCCCTGCAAGTTGGCCGGCGGCCCGCCGGGGCGCGAAGAGGAAATGAGCAAATAGCGCCCAAACTGAAAGTACAGCGCCTCCAGCGCCGGGTCGGTAGCACCGCGCGCATAGGCTTGCAGCCGTTCATCGGTAGCTGGGGCGGCGCCCCCGGCAGGGGCTAGCGGCCCGGACAGCACCAGCGTAGCCCGGTTGAACAAAGCCTGATAATCGGCCAGGTGGTGCTGGCGCAGGGCGGCGTAGCTGCGGCCGGCCGCGGCGCGCAGCGCGGCAGCGGCTAGGGCATCCTCATCGAGGCCCTGGCGGTCGGGGCACTTATCGAAGCCATTGAACGACGTAGCGGCCGCTACCAGTAGCACCACCTCGGTGGCCTGGCGCACGTGCAGGCCGGCCGTATCGGCCGTTACGGTGCCTTGTTTGGTCAGCACCCGCAGCCGGTACTCGAACCGCATGCCGTTGCAGCCGCTGGTGTCGGCATATACCACGGGCGGCTGGCCGGGGCGGTTGTAGTAATTGGGGTCAACGTGGGCCGGGGCTTTGCCGCGCACCAGCAGCTCGCCGGGCGCGCCGAGCGCCACCCGGTAGCGCAGCAGCGAGCGGGCCGACACGTCGAAGCTCAGTTTGCCCGGCTGGCTGCTGCTGAGGCGCAGCACCAGCACCTTGTCGGGCGCCGATATAAAGGCCGTGCGCTCGTAGCGCACGCCGCCCGCCACGAAGCGCGTGGTGGCCGTGGCGGTGGCCAGGTCAAGGTCGCGGTAATAGTCAGTAGGCGTGCGGCCGCCCAGGTTTTGGTGCAGGCGCACGTCGCCGAGCGGCATATACGACTCCGAATACAGGCCCTGCATCTGGCGGGCGAGGCGGTCGGCCCGGCCGTAGTCCTGGTCTTGCAGCAGCGCCTGCCGCACCTGCGGCAGCACCGCCGCCGCGCCAGGGTTCACGCTCGCCCGCACCGGGCCGCCGCTCCACAGCGTGCTTTCGTTGAGTTGCAGCAGCTCTTGCTCGGGGCCGCCAAATACCATGGCCCCGAGGCGGCCGTTGCCTAGGGGCAGCGCTTCGGTCCACTGCTGGGCGGGCTGCTTGTACCAAAGCTTGTTGACTACCTGTCCCTGGGCGGGCAGGGCTAGCAAACCCAGCAGCACCCCTAGCCAGCAGGCTGGGGCTAGCATTTTTGGCGGGAGGTAGGGCATAAGTTCTGGTGAGTGGTGAGCCAGCAAAAGCGTGCAGAGCAGGTTCTGGCCACGAATAACCGACATGATTCGGCGGCAACGCGGCTAGCCCCGACTTTTGCGGCGCGGTAGCCCATTGCCCGCCACAAATAACTCATCTGTTAACCAAGTGACCTGGCCGCAAGCTCTCAAACAATTCGATGGCTACCTGCGCCTCGAAAAGTCACTCTCGCCTAATTCGGTAGAGGCGTATATCCGCGACGTGCGCAAGCTGCAGCAGTGGCTCGAATTTGAGAAGCTCAAGGCGGGCCCGCTGCAAGTAACCACGCGCCTGCTGCGCGATTTTCTGGCCGCGCTCACCGAGCTCGGCCTATCGGGCACTTCGCAGGCGCGCACCTTGTCGGGTATTAAGGCTTTCTATGAGTTTCTCATCATGGAAGACCTGCTCAAAATTGACCCCACCGACACGCTGGAGTCGCCCAAGGCCGGCCGCCACCTGCCCGACACCCTCTCGTATCCCGACATTGAAAATCTGCTAGGGGCCATCGACCTGAGCACCAGCGAAGGCCTGCGCAGCCGGGCGCTGCTGGAGGTGCTCTACTCGTCGGGCCTGCGCGTGAGCGAGCTCTGCGATTTGAAGCTGTCGAACCTCTACTTTGAACAAGGCTTCATGCGGGTGCTGGGCAAGGGCAACAAGGAGCGGCTGGTGCCCATTGGGCGTGAGGCCGTGAAGCACCTGCACTTTTACCTGGGCGGCGTGCGCCAGCATCTTACCGTGCAGCCCGGCTGCGAAGACCTCGTTTTTCTGAGTATGCGTGGCCGGCAGCTGTCGCGCATCACCGTCTTCACCACCATCAAGAAGCTGGCCGAGCTGGCCGGCCTGCGCCAGACCATCAGCCCGCACACGCTGCGGCACTCGTTTGCCACGCACCTGCTCGAAGGCGGCGCCGACCTGCGCGCGGTGCAGGAAATGCTGGGCCACGTCAGCATCACGACCACCGAAATTTATACCCACCTCGACCGCGACTACCTGCGGCAGGTTATTACCGAGTTTCACCCCAGAAGCTAGGATTAATCGGGGCGGCGAAAAATCGTTTGTCATTGCGAGCGCAACGAAGTGGAGCGCGGCAATCCTTCCTTTGTCGTTGGGTTACTACTCCTATGAGGTGGACGACAAGGAAAGATTGCCGCGCTCCACTTCGTTGCGCTCGCAATGACAAACGATTTTTCGCCGCCCGCCTCCCGGCGCCCGCTTTACCTCGCCCTGCTAGGCCTCTTCCTGTTTCTACTGCCGGTGCTGCTGCTGGGCCGCCACGGCTACGTGCTCATTCACGACAACCTGGACACCGAAATCCCGCTGGTGTACCTGCTCACCAAGCTGCAGTTGGCTTTTGCCTACGGCCGCGACGTGGGGGTGCCCGAGGTAATGAACGGCATTCCGCGCAATGCCCTGCGGCCCGGCCTGAGCGCGACGGTGCTCGTCTTCAGTATTTTCCGTAATAACCCCCTAGCGGCCTACCTCATGCACCAGGTGCTGGTGCGGGTGCTGGGCCTGCTGGCTATGTACTGGCTGCTGCGCCGCTACGGCCTAAGCCAGCCGGGGCAGCGCGGGCTAGCGGCGGCCGTGGCGCTGGCCTGGGCCACGCTGCCGCTCTACAGCATCTATGGCCTCACGGTGCTGGGGCAGCCAGCGCTGCTGCGCGCCGCGCTGGACCTGCGCCAGGGGCGCAACCCCTGGCTGGCGTGGGCGGTGTGCGCGGCGTTTCCGTTGTGGTCGATTTTCGTGTACGTGGGGCCGTTTATTGCCGTGGTGTGGGGCGGCCTGCTGCTGCTCGACCTGGCCCGGCGCGGGCGCGCGGCCTTGCCCGCCACGGTGCGCGGCGCGGTGGGGCTAGCCCTGTTGCTGGCCATGTACATAGTGGTAGAATGGCCGCTGTTTTACTCGCTGCTGGTGGCCAAGCAGTTTGTCTCGCACCGCGAAGAGTTTGACTTTGTGCGGCTGCTGCCGCACGGGGTAGGGGTGGGGCTGAAGGAGGCGCTGCGCTACTTTTTGCTGGGGCAATACCACGCCAGCCCGTTTTTCCGGGGCGTGGTGCTGCTGGCGCTGGGCCTGGTGCTGGCCCGGCTAGCCCCGGCGCGGCGGCTGGTGCTGGGCCGCCGGGTGGGCTGGGTGCTACTGGCGCTGGCGGGGGCGTCGCTGTTTTGCGGCTTTGCGCCGCAGCTTGCCATGCTCTACCAAAAACAGCTGCCGCTGCTGCACGCCTTCACCCTCACGCGGTTTCATTTTCTGATGTCGCTGACCTGGTTCGGGCTTTTCGCGCTGGCCCTGCGCGAGCTGCCCGCTACGCCGGCTGGCCGGCGGCTCGCCTATGGGCTAGTGGCTTTGCAATGTGTAGTTGCGCTGCCGCTTAATGCTGAGTACGTCAACAACCTGCGCATACTAGCGGGCGTGCCGAAGGCCGACGCCCCTAGCTACACTTCCTTTGTGGCGCCCAAGCTGTTTAGCCAGGTTAAAACCTTCCTCTTGCGTCAAACAGGGCAGCCGCCCGCTGCCTACCGCGTGGTGAGCCTGGGGCTGCCGCCGGCCGTGGCGCAGCTCAACGATTTTTATACCCTCGACAGCAACCAGAACAGCTACCCGCTGCCCTACAAGCACAGCTTCCGGCCGCTCGTGGCCGGCGAGCTGGCCAAAAGCCCGGCCCTGGCCACCTACTACGATGCCTGGGGCAACCGCTGCTACCTGATGAGTGCCGAGCTCGGGCGCAACTACCTGATAGGCAAGCAGCCTCCGCGCACGGTGCAGCACCTGGACTTTGATGCGGCGGCCTTTCGGGCGCTGGGTGGACGCTACCTGCTCTCGGCCGTGCGCCTGGCTCACCCCGAGGAAAGCGGCTTGCGGCTGCTCGGGGTGTTTACCGATTCGGAGGCCTACTGGCGGCTGCATCTGTACGAAGCTCCGGCCGCTAAGGCCGGCTAGGCTATCCTAGCGGCCGGCACCCTGGGTATCCTGCTGCTGGCATTCGCGCAGCCAGGTGGCAGCATCTTCGGGGGTTGTAAATACCTGCACCTCAAAGTAATTGCCGAAAGGGTCGCGCGCCAGCACCGCGCCCAGGTCGGCCTCGGTGTGGGGCTGGGCCACGTGGGCCACATGGCGCAGCCCTAGCCGGGCCGCCTGCGGTGCCCAAACCTGCTGGAGCCAGGCTACCGAGTCGAACCACGGCCCCTTAATCTGGCTGTTGTCATTGAGCAGGCAGGGTGCCAGGCCTTCTTGCAGCACGCCGAGCGCGGCCAGGGCCCCTTGCTCGGCGTCAGCAGGCGACACAAAGCCTTGCCAGGTGGTGCGCAGCCAGTGCTCGGCCGATACATATTCAGTGGTGCAGTAGGCTTGTCCGTTGGGGTGGCATACTATGCCGGGTAAAGGTTGCATCAGGTAAGGGCTGGGCTACGTCAACAGGTGACAAAAGACGGAAAGGTGTGCTGAAAAGGACGAAAAAGCACGTTGAGCGGTTACAGCTCAGCTTAGGCCCACAGAAAGCTGTCATGCCAAAACCGACGTCGTTGGCGTAGATTTGAACTTTCCGTTTGCCCCCGCATGGCTACTAATAATTACCGCAACCCGCCGAGTGGCCCGGGCGCCACCAACCGCCCGGTGCCCCCGGCCGACCAGGGCCCGTCCCGTCCGGCTAGGGGCAATACTCCGCGCTCAGCCCCCGGCGCGGCCCCGGCCCCCGGCCCGGCCAAGGCAGCCGCCCCGGCCGGCCGCAGCGCACGTGCGCAAGCGGCAGCTCCGGCCCGGGCGGCCGAGCCGCGTGGCCCTCGGCGCCCCGTGCCCGGCCTCGGCCAGCTCACGGCGCTGCTGCGCGACCGTCGCTTTCACTTGCTCATCGGCTTCGGGCTGCTGCTCGGCTCGCTCTACCTCACCATTGCCTTCACCTCGTTTTTGCTGAGCGGCCGCGCCGACCAGAGTGTGGTGGCCGCCCTCGGCACCGTGCCCGTGAAGGAGGCCGGCCAGGAGTCGGGCAACTGGCTAGGCCTGCTCGGCGCCTGGCTGGCCGAAAAATTCATTTACCGCGGCTTCGGGCTCGCGTCTTACGCGCTTATTCCGATAGTCTTCTTCCTGGGCTATAAGATTGTGTTTCGCCGGGCCCGGGGCTCGGTGAGCTATGTGCTGGCGCTGGGGCTGTTTACCATGCTCTGGGTCAGCGCTCTGCTGGGCTATGTGGTAGTGCAGCTGGCGCAGCCCGGCGCCGACCCCGCCCAGGCCGGCGCGGCCCAGGCCCATCGTTTCGATTGGCTCAGTGGTGGCGCTGGCTACGAGCTGGCTTTGTGGCTCGACTCGCTCATTGGCTGGGGCACGGTGCTGCTGCTGGCGTTTGGGCTGATAATGTTTGTGATATTCTTCTTCAATATCACGACGTTAAATCTTAATCTGGGCGGCAAAGACGACGAGGAAGAGGCCGAAGCAGAGGTGGTTGCCGCGCCTGCCCCCGTGGCCAACCGCCCCACCAAAACGCCCGCGCCTCGCGTCTCTGAGCCCGAAATCGAGCTCCTGCCTGCCCGCGAGCCGGAGTTTGAGCCGGCTCCGCGCCCTGGCCCCCTTAAGGCGCCGGTGCTTGCCAGCACCAGTTTTGAGGTAGTCACGGCACCCGCTGATGAGCCTGAAAGCAGCCCGAATGTCGGCCTGGACCTCAATGGTGCAGCTGCCACGGCGCTGGCAGTAGCGCCTGCAGTGCCCCTAGCCGCGGTGCCGACGGCCGGCCCGGCTTTCTCGTTTGAGCTGCCCGAGTCAGAGCCCGAAGTAATGCCCGCCGCGCCCGTGACGGCGAGCGTGCCTACGCCGCTCTCACTAGCCGACCTGGCCGAAGGCCCATTGCCCACGGCCACTAGCCCGGGGCCCACCTTACCCAGCCAAAAGCTGGAGATAACGGTGCCCAGCCGCGATGACCTTGACCCCAACGCGGGGGCCGACATCGCAGCCGTGGCCGACGAGGATGAGAACGCCGACGTCATGCCCGACGTCAACTACGACCCCACGCTCGACCTCTCGCGCTACCAATTCCCCACCCTGGAGCTGCTCAACGACTACGGCGTAGCGAAAGCCCAGGTAACCAAGGAGGAGCTGGAAGCCAACAAGGACCGCATCGTCGAAACGCTAGGGCACTACGGCATCACCATTGCCAGCATCAAGGCTACCATCGGGCCCACGGTCACGCTCTACGAGATTGTGCCCGAAGCTGGGGTGCGCATCTCCAAAATAAAGAGTCTCGAAGATGATATTGCCCTGAGCCTGGCGGCGTTAGGTATTCGTATTATCGCGCCCATTCCGGGCAAGGGCACCATCGGCATCGAGGTACCCAATACCAAGAAGGAGATGGTAAGCATCCGCTCGGTGCTAGGCAGCGAGAAGTTTGCCCGCTCCGAGATGGACCTGCCGGTGGCCTTTGGGCGCACCATCACGAACGAAGTATTTGTGGCCGACCTGGCCAAAATGCCCCACTTGCTGATGGCCGGCGCCACCGGCCAGGGTAAGTCGGTGGGCCTGAACGTGATACTGGCCTCGCTGCTCTACAAGCGCCACCCCGCCCAGCTCAAGTTCGTGCTCGTCGACCCTAAGAAGGTGGAACTCAGTATCTTCAACAAGATTGAGCGCCACTTCCTAGCCAAGCTGCCTGACACGGAAGAGGCCATTATCACCGACACCAAGAAGGTGGTGAACACGCTCAACTCCTTGTGCATGGAGATGGACCGGCGCTACGACCTGCTGAAGGAAGCCGGCTGCCGCAACCTCAAGGAGTACAACGCCAAGTTTATTGAGCGGCGCCTGAACCCCAAGAAAGGCCACCGCTTCCTGCCCTTTATCGTGCTGGTAATCGACGAGTTGGCCGACCTCATGATGACGGCGGGCAAGGAAGTCGAAACGCCCATTGCCCGCCTCGCCCAGCTGGCCCGTGCCATCGGCATTCACCTCATCGTGGCTACGCAGCGGCCTAGCGTGAACGTGATTACGGGTATCATTAAGGCGAACTTCCCGTGCCGGATTTCCTTTAAAGTGACGAGCAAAATTGACTCGCGTACCATCCTGGATACGGGCGGGGCTGACCAGCTCATTGGGCAGGGCGACATGCTGTTCTCGGCCGGTTCCGACCTCATCCGGGTGCAGTGCGCCTTCATTGACACGCCCGAGGTTGACCGCGTGTGCGACTACATCGGTGAGCAGCAGGGCTATCCCGATGCCTACCTGCTGCCCGAGGTGGCGGGCGCCGATGGCGACTCAGACTCCGACGCCAGCGACCTCGACCTGGCCGAGCGCGACTCGATGTTTGAAGAAGCGGCCCGCTGCATTGTGCTGCACCAGCAGGGCTCAACTTCGCTCATTCAGCGCAAGCTCAAGCTCGGCTACAACCGCTCGGGCCGCATTGTAGACCAGCTGGAGCGCGCCGGTATCGTGGGTCCTTTCCAGGGCTCGAAGCAGCGCGATGTGCTCATCCCCGACGAGTACCAGCTGGAGCAGCTGCTAGCCACGCTACCGAAATAAAAGCTGGCTGCCATTGTGAGCAGAGCGAAGCAAACGCTTCCGAACAACTCGTTCTGGGGCTATTGCTTCGCTCTGCTCGCAATGGCAGCCAGCCGTTTGGCCCCGCTTTTGCGTATGCATACTCACCCGGCCCCAACTCGGCCGGGTTTTTTCTACCCATGACCAAGCAATTCTCCCTGTTGGCACTGGCCGCTAGCCTGGCTCTGCCGGCCGCCGCGCAGCAAGACCCTAAAGCTGGCAAAATTCTCGACGCTGTCAGCGCCAAGTACACGGCCCTCAAGTCGTTTCAGGCCAGCTTTACCCAAACCCTGGAAAACCCCGCTGCCAAGCTCAAGCAAAACCTGAGCGGCGACGTGACCGTGAGCGGGCAGAAATACCACCTTGCCACGAACGGCCAGGAAATCATCAACGATGGCAAAACGACCTGGACCTACCTCAAAAATGAGAACGAGGTAAACATCACCGAGTCGGACCCCACCAACCAGGATATGTCGCCGGCCCAAATGTACACGATGTATAAGAAGGGCTATAAATACACCTACGTGAAGTCGCTGAAGGACGCCGGCGTGACTAGTGACCTCATTGAGCTGTCGCCGGAAGACCGCAAGAATGATGTATTTAAGGTGCAGATTATTGTGGGCACGGCCGACCACGCCATTCACAGCGTGAAGACGTTTAAGAAGAATGGCACGCGCACTACGTTCACCCTCAAAAACTTCAAGCCGAATGTTCCGGTATCGGCTACTTCGTTTGCCTTTGACAAAAACGCCCACAAAGGCGTGAAGGTGGTAGACCTACGCTAGCCCTCCTGGTTAGCCCAGCCTGGAAAAACCGTCTGTCATTGCGAGCTTGCGAAGCAATCGCCCCTGAACGAGTTGTTCGGAGGCGATTGTTTCGCTCTGCTCGCAATGACAGACGGTTTTTTGTTTAGTCCGCTATGCGCGAAGATTTCCTCCATTACGTCTGGCAGCATCAATATTTCGATAAAGTAGACCTACGCACCACGGCCGGTGAGGAAATCCAGGTGCTACGCCCCGGCCAACGCAACGCTGATGCCGGCCCCGATTTCCTAAACGCCCGCCTGCGTCTGGGCGAGGTGGAATGGAACGGCGCCGTGGAGATTCACCTGCGCGCCTCTGATTGGCACCGGCACAACCACCAGGTAGATGCCAAGTACGACCAAGTAATCCTGCACGTGGTGCTCACCGCCGATGCCGACGTGCGCCGCACCAATGGCAGCCTGATACCGACCCTGGCGCTAGCCCCGCGCCTGGCCCCCGACCTGCTGGCCCGCTACGAGGCCTTGGTGGCTTCGCCCCCCGCCGCCCCCTTGCCCTGCGCCCCGCTGCTAGGGCAGGTGCCGCAGCTGGTGCGCACGATGATGACCGAGCGGGCGCTGTTAGAGCGCGTTGAGCACAAGGCCGATATTATGGCCGAGCTGCACGCGCACCTGGGCCACGATTGGGAAGCCACGGCCTACCACGCGCTCATGGCCGCCTTTGGCTTTCAGAAGAACAGTGAGCCGCTGGCCCGGCTGGCCAAGGCCGTGCCGCTGCCGGTGCTGCGCCGCCACCGCCACGACGCGCGCCAGCTCGAAGCGCTACTCTTCGGCCAGGCTGGCTTTCTCGTTGAAAACGAAGAAACGGCGGGTGATGCCTATCTGGCCGACCGCCGCCAGGAGCACGAGTTTTTGCGCCATAAATACGGGCTAGCTGAGGCTGCGCTGGCCGCCCATGAGTGGAACTACCTGCGCCTGCGCCCTGCCAATTTTCCGGCCGTGCGGCTAGGGCAGTTGGTGGGGCTGCTGCACCGCCGCCCGGCCCTGTTCGATGCCTTGCTCACGGCGCAGAGCGTGGCGGCACTCAGCGAGTTTTTTGGCGGTGCGCCGGCGCCCGACTATTGGCGGCAGCACTTTCGACCCGGCCGGCCAGGCAAGGTGCCGGGCCTGGGTAAGAGTAGTATTGAGCTGCTCATTATCAACGTAGTGGTGCCGCTGCGGGTGGCCTATGCCCGCCACGTGGGCCAGCCGGCGCTGGTAGAGAGCAGCATAGCGCTACTAACCGAGCTACCCGCCGAGCACAACCAGTTTACCGACCTTTACGAGGAGCTGGGCTTCGAGCACCGCACAGCGGCCGACTCGCAGGGCCTGCTAGCCCTGCACAAAGGCTACTGCCAGCCGCGCCGCTGCCTGCGCTGCGCCATTGGCGCGCGGCTGGTGGGCGGCAGCGAAACCCGTATGCGCATCACGCGATGAGACTAGCGGTAAGTCTTCTGTTGAATGTGCTGCTGGCCGGGGCGTTGGGTTACTGGCTGCGGGGCCAGTGGCAGCGCGCCAGCCCCAGCCTGCGACGCTGGCTGCTGCCGGCGCTAGGGTGGCGGCTGCTGCTCACGGCCATCAGTAGCCTGCGGCCCAGCCCCGATGCGCAGCTAATGGGAAAATTCAGCCGGCTACTAACCGCTGATTTTTGGGCGCAGCCTACCGCGGCGCCCGCGCTTTGGCAAGGCAATCAGTTCCAGGCTGCCGGCGAGTCAGTAACCTTCTACGCTTGGTCAAATACGTTGTATTTCATCAAGCTGCTGGCCCTGACTAATATTGTTACAAATAGTAAATTGTGGCTTAATGCGCTGTACCTAAGTGTACTATGCTTTATAGCCTGTTGGTCGTTGGTTCGAGCGCTGGCCCAGGCATTCCCGCTAGCCTCGGTTGCAGCCGCAAGAGTAGCGTTTCTGGCTTGGCCTACCGTAATATGGTGGACGGCCGGTCTCACCAAGGAAACGCTGTTACTAGGGGCAGGAGCGGGCCTAGTATCCTTAGCCTTGCCAGCTATTTATGGCGCGCATAGTAGCCAGCCAGTACGGCTTAGTAAGGGTCTGGCGCGCCTGGTAGTAGGCATAGTGCTGGCGTGGGTCATGTTCCGTATGCGCTATTTCTTTGCCTTGCCGCTGTTGGGAGGGCTACTGGCGTTGGCGCTAGTGCGCCTGGCCACGCGGCGCGGGTGGCTAAGGGCGGGCTGGTGGCCCCAGATAGGCGGCCTGCTAGTGGCGCTGACCTTGCTGGCTGGCCCAGCTATTATTGGCGGTAATAAGCTGGTGCGCATCAAGTTTCTGGTCGATGAAATAGACCGCAATTATCATCACGGTCTGCTCACTTCATCGGGCCGGCCGCACCTCGAATACACCGATTGGCAGCCCACGCCGCTAGGGCTGCTGCGGCACGCCCCGCTGGCCGCCGAGCAGGTGCTGGTGCGGCCCTGGCTAGGTGAGTCGAGGCAACTGTTTTATATAGGAGCTGGTTTGGAAAATGCTTTGATAATCATTCTGTTACTGTTGTCAGTGGCGGCAATTGTTCGCCGCCGTCCAGGCCGGCTGCCGGTGGCCCTGGTGGTTGTGCTCATCGTCTACTGCCTGCTGCTAGCTGCCTTTATTGGGCTGAGTACCCCCAACCTGGGCACCTTAAGTCGTTACCGCGCCGCGTTCTTACCGTGGCTAATCCTGCTGCTATTGCAAAACGACTATGCTCGTAGCTTGTTGAAAAGGCTGGGTCAGTGGGGCCGAGTGGCTTCGTAGCCCTTCTCTGGCGTCAGTCGTACCTTTGTCAACTTATGGAAAATCCCGTTATCATTCTGGGCGCGCAGGCCATCGGCACCGCCGCGCTGGATGCTTTTTTATCCAATGACGTGGTCGTGTATTGCCTGCTCGACGACGACCCCAAGCTGCACAACACCGAGCTGCTCGACGTGCCCGTGATGGGCAACACCGACGACGGCGAGCTGCTGAAGCTGCTGGGCAAAAAGTGTGAA
The DNA here is from genome assembly GCF_017571525.1 of Hymenobacter sp. BT559. Lineage (GTDB taxonomy): Bacteria > Bacteroidota > Bacteroidia > Cytophagales > Hymenobacteraceae > Hymenobacter > Hymenobacter ginsengisoli. The sequence continues at coordinate 326,768 of NZ_JAGETY010000006.1, forward strand.
GTATTTGTGGCCACCGAAGATGCCGCCAGCCGCCGCAGCCTCGCCAAAATGCTGCGCGATGAGTACGAAGTAGTCCCCGTCAATAGCATTCACCAGCGGGCCAGCGTATCGGCGCACGCCGAGCTGGGCCACGGCAACTACGTAGGTCCCAATGCGGTAGTGGCTGCCACTGCCAAGCTGGGCGAAGGCGTTTTAGTTGGTCCGAATGCCGTGGTTGAAGGCCAGGCTAGCGTGGGCGACTATGCCCAGCTAGGCAGCGGTGCCCAGATTGGGGTAGGGGCCAGCGTGGGGGCCAACGCCTTCGTGGGCGCCGGTGCCGTGCTGGTGGCTGGTGTAAAAGTGGGCGACAAAGCCCGCGTGGGCGCCGGCTCGGTAGTAGTGGCCGACGTGCCCGGCGGCCAAACCGTATTCGGCAACCCGGCCAAGCAAGTGTAATTTTAGCTGTTAGCCATTAGCTGTTAGCTGTTAGCTGTTGTTTGAGGCTCATGGCAAAAGCTACTAGCTAGCAGTTACTAGCCAATAGCTTAAAAGATGTATCAAGTCCTTCTTTATTACTGCTATACTCAGCTCGACAACCCCGAGCAGTTCCGCGACGAGCACCACCGCCTGTGCCTCGACCTGGACTTGCGCGGCCGTATCATCGTGGCCGCCGAGGGGCTGAACGGCACCGTGTCGGGCACCCGCGAGGCGTGCGCCGCCTACATGGCCGCTGTGAAGGCCGACCCGCGCTTCGCGGCCCTGGAGTTTAAGATTGATGAGGTGGCTAGCCATGCCTTTCAAAAGCTGCACGTGCGCGTGAAGCCCGAAATCGTGCACAGCAGCCTGCACCATATGCGGCCCCACGAAAAAACTGGCCAGCACCTGAGCCCGCAGGAATTCAAGGAATTGAAAGACCGCGCCGACGTGGTGGTCGTTGATGTGCGCTCCGATTACGAATACAACCTCGGCCGCTTCAAAAATGCCGTGACGTTGGATATTGAGAATTTTCGCGACTTTCCCGAGCGCGTCGAGCGTCTGGAGCAGTTCAAGGATAAAAAGATTCTGACGTACTGCACCGGCGGCGTAAAGTGCGAAAAGGCCACTGCCTTTTTGCTGGAGCAGGGCTTCGAAAACGTGTACCAGCTGCACGGCGGCATTATTAAGTATGGCCACGAAGTGGGCGGCGAAGACTTTGAAGGCCAGTGCTACGTATTCGACGGCCGCGTAGCCGTCGATGTCAACACGGTGAACCCCAGCGTTATCTCACGCTGCCGCCATTGCCAGCAGCCTTCGGCCCGCATGGTCAACTGCGCCAACCCGCACTGCAACGACCACCTGCCACTTTGCGAAAGCTGCGGCGAGGCGCTGGGCGGCGCTTGCTCGGAGGCCTGCGCCGCGCACCCCGACAAGCGTCCCTACGACGGCACTGGCACTTACCCCAAGCAAAGCAACCATTATACCCCCGCGCAGGGTCTGGCTTCGTACCGGGGCTAGCTGCTGCCCAGACGCATTGGTTTTGGCAAGTGCACCAGCACCATGCTGCGCTACCTATTTCGTTCTGCTGCGATTGCTACGCTCGCAAGAACAGCTACTACTTGACGCCTGAAAACATGATTCCTGAATCCGAGCTCATCCTGAATGCTGACGGCACGATTTACCACCTCAATCTGCTGCCCGACCATATTTCTGATACCATCCTGACTGTGGGCGACCCGGCCCGGGTGACGCAGGTGAGCCGGCATTTCGACTCCATTGAGTTTGAGGGCACACACCGCGAGTTTGTAACCCACGTGGGCTACTACCGCGGCAAGCGCCTCACGGTGCTGAGCACCGGCATGGGCACCGACAACATCGATATCGTGCTAAACGAGCTCGATGCGCTGGTAAACATCGACTTTATGTCGCGCACGGTGCGCCCGGTAGAAGAACGCCTGAGCCTACGCATCATTCGGCTGGGCACCAGCGGCAGCTTGCAGGCCGATGTGCCGGTGGGCTCATTGCTGGCCACCCAGCATGCCGTGGGGCTCGACTCGCTCATGCAGTTCTACCCCCTAGTAGAAACCGGCCTTGAAACGCAGGTAGCCAAGGACTTGCAGCAGTCGCTAGCCCTGCCTTTCGCACCCTATGTGGTGCGAGGCTCCGACTTGCTGCGTGAGCAGCTGGCCGCTGACCTGCTCGTCGGCAACACCGTGACCTGCCCCGGCTTCTACGGCCCGCAGGGCCGCCGCCTGCGCCTCGACCTGCGCCAGCCCGACTACATGCAGCGCCTCCAGGACTTCCGTCACCAGAGCTCAGAGGGCGATTTCCGCCTCTCCAACTTTGAGATGGAAACGGCTGGCTACTACGCGCTAGGGCAACTGCTGGGCCACGAGGTGCTCAGCCTCAATGCAATAGTGGCCAACCGTGCCACTGGCGAATTTGCCAAAAACGCGGGCGATATCGTCGACACGCTCATCGCCCGCACGCTGGCTTTAGTCTGAACCACGGATTCGGACGGATTTTTCGGATTAGTCGGATTTTGTGGACGAGTATTTAGCCATTTGTTTCGTTAGCCTCTTAAAAGAGCCAGCCTAAGC
>NZ_JAGETY010000007.1 GCF_017571525.1 Hymenobacter sp. BT559
GGTCGTGCGCGGGTCGTGCGCGGGTCGTGCGCGGGTCGTGCGCGGGTCGTGCGCGGGTCGTGCGCGGGTCGTGCGCGGGTCGTGCGCGATATTATTATGTGTAATATCTGCGTTTTCGTCCCCCAAAAATGGGGCAAAACTACCTACGCCCTGTTTCGTTTCCAAGACAAAGCATCCTCTTTTATAGAGGTCAATCCGGCCGGTACTGGGTTTGGTACCGGGACCATTGTCGAACGTGACGGTTCGCTCAAACACATAAGCATCCTGAACTGGGTTGTGCGTGGTCGCATCTGGGTGAGGCACGCTCAGCAGGTCGCAGAGCTCGGTGAGAAATAGGCCGTAGTTAGCTCGTTCAGCTCCACCGGCTGGCCGCCAGCGGGATTCAAAGTCAGAATGGGTCACGTGATAGCAAAGAATAACGCAGTCAGGATACAATGATAGTCTACTCTTTCTCACCACGTCGGTAGTTCATAAACCCCCAGGCCTACCTACGCTTCGGAACTGGCCGAGATGGAGCGAGCTTGCGTCGGCGTTGGTGGGCGGCTAGCTCAGCACGCACCTCGCCGGCTGTTTCCAACTCGTTAAGGTAGGGCGGCGTGGGGGCGTCTTCGTAGTGGGGGCGTCCGGCGTGGTCGAGGCCCGCATAGCGGAATACCACGGCGCCCTGGTGCCCTACATGGCCATACATGGTCTTGCCCTCGTCGTCTTCCGAAGGCTCTAGCGAACTGCACGAGCCCAAGGCTATCAACTCCTTCTGGCCATCTTGGTTGACATCGGCAAACAGGATGGCGCTGACGTTGGTCGGCTGGTCGCAGGCGGCATCTACCACCGGTGTCAACTGTTGCACGGTGTAAGTATTCGTCTGGAAAGGGTAGAGTACGAATAGAAAGGATAAGTACCAATCCGAGCCTGTGCCGGCTACCACGAAGAACAGTTGCTTCCCAAATGCACTCGGTCTCCACGCGTAGCTCAGCCGCTGGTAGGAGGCAGGGTATGACACCGGCAGTACGCGCCGCAGAAAGGTGCTGTCGGCCTCGCCAGGCCGGCGCTGGACTAGGCCAAGCGCCAGAGTCTGAGCTTCAGTGCGCTGAATGGGAGTAGGCTGCTCTTGGCTGAGCGGAGCCAGAGCAGCAGGTGTGGCGAACTGCGTGCCAGTCAGTGGCCACGTAGTTGACGCCGGGCTAGCCGCAAGCAGCCCCAGGGTGCCCAATAAGCTTTCCTGCTGCCAAATGGTTGGTTTTTTCATGGGATAAAGGTGAGGCAACCTGATGCACCCGTCACTTTGCCTGACTTACTGCTTTGTGGGGACTCTTTCATGGCTAGCTCACCGGCTATTCGGCTGGTTCGCTTGTTCTTTAGGTAGAGGGCGCACTTTATAACAGATAGCTTAGAAGCTTAGCGAGGATGGCTACCGTACCCGGCGCGGCAACCTGTTCTTTCCGATGTCGGTGCAGTGGCTACTACTGGGCCCGCCTGATTTGGCTTCGAACCGCCTCACCGCCCGCTCAGTAATAAGGTACTTTTTACCTAGCCGCCGGTGGCCCAAGCCGCCTTGCTCTGCCGTCTTAGCCAAGTGGACATAGGCTGTTTTAGAAGAGCAATTGAGTCGAACCGTTAGACGGTCGTCGTAGCTAGCAGTAGAGGTAGGTTTAGTACCCATGTGGTAATTACGATTCTCTATTTCAGCGGCTTCCTCGCCTCGGCGCTGAGCTTCTTTAATCTCCCGCAGCAACTGCGGGTCGGTAATGGCATCCAAATGCAGGGTAACTGATACAATCTGGGTAGTATCCAACAGAAGCTGTAAGGGGGCGCTGGCCATGCTATTGCTTGGGGGTTGGTTGGGCCGGACGGCCGGGACTTATTACGGGCCGCACTGCTGCCGCTGAGCGTGCCTGCTCACCTTGGCCAGTGAGCACGTACATCACGTCGACTTGATAAGCCGTGTGCAGCAGGTAGAGAAGCTTCAGGTTGCAGTGGTAGCGGCCCGCCTCTAGCTCCGAGATAATGCCCCGGTGGGTCTGGAGCACCTTGGCCAGCTCGGTGAAGGTGGCGAAGGCTTTGGCCGCGTGCAGCCGGTACACCTCTTCGAGAAAGCGGCGGTCGACGGCGGCCTGGTCGAAGCTGTGGGTCATAGGAGAAGTGAAATGCGAGCCGAGCCGGCGCTACCGGCTCGGCTCAAAACTACGGTAGACAGGGTAGCAGGGCCAAGGTGGCGATTCGCTGCTTGGGGTCGTGCTTGAATTCGAGTATCCACCCTTCGTGCTTTCTGCGGTCGTTGCCGAGGTAGCGTACGCGCCCGATGGGCATGGCCATCACGGCCGCCGCCTGCTTCTGGGTTACCGGCGCGTTGAATTCTACTCGCTCCGGTGGCCAGAGGCTTTCGCCCAAGTCGGGCACCTTCAGGTGGTCGTTCTCAGTAATGGGAGCGGGCTCGCCCACGAGCTGGCTGACCATGCCCACGTTGCCCTCCCCGTAGGTAAAGCGCACTAGCTGGCGCACCTGGTATTGCAGGCCCGCGCGCAGCACTGGCCCATGCCGGCGCAGCATGCGCGAGGGCGAGAGCCGCAGATTGTAGACCGTATCCGGCGACAGTACGCCGGTGAGCACCGCCGCTAGCTGATTGCGCTCGGTCACATAATCACTTACGCCTTGGCGCAGCAGGCACACCAGGAAATTGGTCGCGTCCTGGCTCGTATCGGTCGTCGCGGTGGCATCGAAGCGGTCGCGGCGGGTGGTCTCCAGCAAAATGCCCGATGTGGCCAGCTGGCTTATCTGGGAGTAGGTATTGTTGGTCACGTCCAGCGGGGTAGTCCACTGGTGCTTCGTGTTAAACTCGTCAAGGCCGTTTGTTTGCTCGGCCTGCCACTTGTCGTAGCCCATCTCAATCACCTGGTAGTGGCGGGCCTGGTCCACCTTTATCGTATCATCTACGTTGCCGCTTTCCGTCAGGTCCAGCACCACGTCGGCCGGGTACCAGTAGCTGATTGGCTCAACTCGAATGACCTGCTGGGCCTTGCCTTTGTCACTTATGGCCCACTCCAGGCCCCAGCCAAGCCCATAGACCGACGCCAGCGAGCCAAATAGCTCGTCCCAGGTCGTAGTAAGGGTTTTGCGCACGTCGAGCTCGCCTGTGCCGGAGGTGGAAATAACTACTTGTGCTTTGGCGGCTATGTTGAAATAGCTGCCCGCGTTCATGGTTGCCTGCGCCTTAAAGCGGTAGGTGCCGCTAGTGGCATCTGCGAAGTACAGAAACCCATAATAGTAGATTTCATCGCCGATTTGCAGCGTCTGGCTCAGCGTGAACGGGGGCACCGTAACCAGGCGTTGCCAATCACCCGATAGGTTGTCTTCGTGGGCGGAATAAAGCAACTGGTCGGGGCCGGAATTGATGCGCAGGTGCACACTAAAGAACACCTCGCGGAACTGGCCGGAACCGTCGTTTAAGGCCTTTATGAGCGTATTCAACGCCAGGGTAATCGTGTATTGACCAGGATTCTTTACCACGAAAATCGGTACCACTGACTGCTCGGTACCCGCTACGTAGCCCCCGCTTACCGCCGGCAACCCTAATGAGTTATCAAGCGGCTCATTGTAGCCAAAATAAAGCTGCTGGCCTACGCTGTTGGAATCATTGGCTACCCCTTCCACGAGGTTGAAGGTAGAGCCCGTCCGGATGCGGGCTTGATAGTCCTTATCTAACGAAATGGTTTGGGGAGTAGCTGAAGCCTTGGGGCCGGTAAGCAAGGGGAACCCTCGCACCTGAAAGCCGCCCGTTATCATTGTCAGCGCGCCGGGGCCATCGACTGCGTAGCCGCGGTCGGTGCGGCCGAAAAAGTCAGACTTGAATACAAAAAACTCATCGGTAAGGGCCTGGCAGGTGCGCTCCAGCGCTTCGTAGAGCAGCAGGCCCTTCGTAGTGGTCGGCGCCGTGGTGGAGGTCGCCGTCATGCGAAAGTAGGAGCCCGGCATCATAGTGCCCGTCAGCGGCGTACGGTACCGAATACCAGTCCAGCCCCCCCCAATATTGTGAATAAAATAGCGGGCATAGAGGTAGATTTCATCGAACGGCTGCAAGTTGTAGCTGAAGGTCAGCGGCCTCGTTACAATATCGCCAATGTAGTCCCCGTCGAGGCCGCCCGACTGAAAATCAGGCACTAGTTTAGTTTCGGTGGTTACTCCATTCTGCACCACCCGCAGGTAGCAATCCCCATCTACCGTTCCGAAGCCCGGGCCCTGGCCATAGTTGTGCGCCTCTACGTGCAGATTCAGCTGCAACTGGATAACAAAAGTGCCCGACTCGCTGGCCGTATAGATGGGAACGACCGAGCTCCTGTCGCCGGCCACCCAGCCCCCACTTACTGCTCCCAGCTTCAGCTCATTTACTTCCTGCGTATCGAAGCCGAAGTAGTAGAGTTGCTCGTGAGACCGGTCGTTTTCATCACCCGTCATATAGGCGGTTTGGGTGGCCTTGGCTTGCTGCCGGGCTTGGTAGCGCTGGTAGATGGCGCGCGAGTGTAGCTGCACCGTGAGCGGGGTATACATCCGGCCCGAATAGCCGGCGACGGACTCCCCACTGAATAAGTCCACCTTCACGCTGTTGCGAGAAAGGAATTTTTGCAGCCAACCTTCCTGCTCTAGGTTGACCTTTATCTGGGTCGGGCCGACTTCAGCGGCCAGAAAATTGACCCGGCCTGAGTAGAAAGGCACCCAGCGGAACTCGTTGGGGATATACTGCTCGATGAGGATGCGCACATTGGCTTGCACGCCGGCCGCCTGATATGCCCGCAACAGGTAAGCCCGGCCGTCCTTGACAAAGTTGAGGTCGGAGGTAAAGTCAATGGTGGTGCCATGGCGAGTGGCATCCCGGCGCGCCGTTGCAGCAATCGAATCCCAGCCAACGGGGTCATGCTGGAGTCTTCTGGGGCCGAGAATATCACTGTTCGCGGTGAAGCGATATAGAATGCTGTTTTGAGAGGGTACCATAGGGAGGCTATTCGCCGAGGTAGCGGCTATTTAAAAACTGCTGGCGCGTGTTTCCTTTCTTGCGGTTGCCCACAATGTCATTGAGCTCGCCGCGGCGCAGGTACTCTTGCTCCTCGATGGCCCGCCGCACGTGTTGTAATTCCTGCACCACCCGCGCATCGGCTTTCCGAGTGGCCTCCTGAGCGGCAGCTTCCTGGGCTGACTTGCCCATGCGCAGGCGCTCGGTTTGAAAGCTCATATCGCGGGCATATTCGCGCTGGAAAAGTCGCTGCTGCTGAATGGCGTCCTCTTGCCACCTAGGTGAATAGGAGGCCTGGCCGATACCGCTTCGCTGGTCGTAGTAGCCCAACCGGTGGGCTACCTGACGCTCCACAATGCGGCCTTCCAAAATGGTATTCTCGGCAAGAATCTGCTTGGTTTCGGGGGCAGTGTACACGCGGTCACCAGCAGCCAGGTACCCCACGGCTTGCTTGGCCACTACCCGGAAGGTGCCGGGTTGGCCCACCAGCTCCGGGCCCTGCTCAGCCAGGTTCGCAAATTCGGCGGGACCACTTTCGCGGCCCTTATAGTAGGAGGGTAGCGGCTTGCTGAGAATAACCGCCTCCTGCACGGCGCCCAGCGCCAGGGCGATAGCAGCAGGAATTAGACCGTAGGGCAGGCCATAATCGGCAATGGCTTTCGCCACGGCGACGGCAGTACTGATAGCGACTGAAATAGCGGCCTGGTCGCGCTCGGCCTTAGCCCCTTATCGTAGTTGAGCTTTTTGAGCCGCTTATCGTGCTCTTCCTCAATCTTCGTTTTGAGGGCCGCGTTGTCGCCGGCCACCTTGATTTGCTGGCTATACGCATCGTTTTCACGCTGAATATCGGCATCAATCAGGTTGCCTTTAATGGCAAAAAAGGCGCTTTCGGCCTGCTGAGAGTACTGACCAATCTCCTCGATTTTGGCGATGCGCTCCGCCTTGAGGCGGTCTGCTTCCGCCAGGGCCGCATTGTTGGCCTCCTTCTGGGATTCCAAGGTGGAGCGGTGGTATTTCTTATCCAGCTCAAGGGCTTCATTGGCGGCCTTGAGCCGGCTCTGGCTAGCCCGCTTCTGGAACTCGTTTTGCGTAATCTCGCGGCGGGCCAGCTGGCCCACCAGCTCCGACTCACGGGCCGACTCCGCATTACGAATACCTTCTAGGCTGCGCTGGTAGACTACCAACTCATCCTCAGGGTAGTCTTTGCGCAGCTGGGCGGCCCGCTGCGCTGCGCGCTCCCGGATAGCAAACAACTCATCTTCGTAGGCTTGGCGACTGATTTTACCCTGCTCAAATCGGGCCTTGGTGTCGGCCGTCTCTCGCTCGGCCAGCTGATAGCTGGCCTGAATAGCACGCTTGTAGGCGACTTCGCCCGACTCGGCATTGTAGGCTACTTTGAACTCCAGCGGCTTAACTTCTACCCGTTCTGAAAAGTCGGTTTCTACCTTCTTCTTCGCGTTTCTATACGCCTTGCGCACGGTTTCCGCCTCGATGGCCGCCGCGTTGTTGATATCGGCTACCTCCTCTGCACTGATGCCCTTGGCCCGCTTCGCTTTGGTAGCCGTGTCGTTGATAGCAATCAACTTCTCGTCGCGCTCCTTGCGGGCAATGCCGATGCGAATGATAGCCGCCTTATACTCCAGGTCGTTGATTTGGTCCTGGGTCGTCGCTACGGACGCTTTAAAGATGCCTTGGGTAATCTGCCCATCGGCGTAGAGCTTGCCCTGCTCGTCCTGGGTTTTCTTAATACCAGCAATGGCCCGATCGGTATCAGCCAATTGAAACTGCAAGTCCTGGCGCCCATCGGCCGCGCGGGCTTTGGCGGCGCGGTCAAGAATGCGCTCGGTATCAGCCGCGGCGGCGCCGAGTACCTTCTGAGCTTCGGCGCCGGCAGTGGTGCTGCTGGTCAGTAGTCCGGTTTCATAGGCAGCCCGGGCATTGAGCTTGGCCAGGCCTTCGAGCTTTGTATTGTAGTCGGCCGTGGTCTGGGCCAACTTGGCCCGCGACGCATCCAAGTTGATGGTGGCTCCGCTGAGCTTGGCCACATTTTCGTTCAGTTCGCCGAAGCCCGCGTTATTGACATAATCATCCACCTGAGCGCGGGCTTGCTCCCGGGTGAGGCCCAGCACCTTTTCCCGACCGACAATTTCCAGTTCCTGAGCCTTGATGCTAAGCTCCTGCTGCCGCTGCTGCTCCTTTAGCGCGTCCGCTTCGAGCACCAGCGTCGAAACCGCCTGGTTACTAAGTAGCAACTTCTGCTTAATCAGGTTGCGCGTGGCGCCCTCGTTTAACACCAGTAGGCCCGTCTCCTTGTCGATGGCGGCGGCGCTCTCCCCGAGGCTATCGCGCAGCTGCAAGGTGATGATGTTCAACTCACCCTTGCCGTCCTTGGCCGGCTTCACCCCCTTGGCAGTGAGCTGCACATAGCGGTCGAGCAACACCTGGGCCGAGGTCGCAGTTTGCTGGTTAGCCAGGCCGTTGGCAGCGGTAGCCGCCGTATTTTCCTGCACTGATTTGGTACTGCCAGTGAGTTTGCCCAGCAGCGCCGAGAACTCATTCAACGTCCGTCCTAGGCCCCGGCTTAGCGGGTCGAGGGCATTGATAACAATATTCTTTACGGTGGCCGCGAAGCGGTTGCCGGCGGTGGCCACGTTGTCGAGCTGCCGGGCGGCCTGCTCATTAGCGACGCTAGTGCCTGTAACAGCGACAGTGAGGGCTTCTACCTTCTCGCGCCCCTCGACGAGCACGCGGGCCGTGTTGGCATTTTCCAGGCCGAAGAGCTTGGTATACTGCGCCGTGCTCAGATTCTTTTTTCCCAGGTTGTCGAGAGCGGTCGCTAGCCCTACAACCTCGGGGTTGGTCTCCTTCGAGCCGGCGGCCAGCTTAGCCAGCACGTTGCGCAGCTGGGTACCGGCCTGCTCACCTTTGATGCTGCGCTCGGCCAGCAGCTGAATCAGGGCTACCGACTTCTCAACCGAGATGTTGGCCGTGGCGGCGTTCACCCCGAAGTACTTCAGAGCGGCGGCTGACTGCGGAATAGTGGCGGCACCCTCTTTGGCCCCAGCCGCCAGCGCGTTCACGTAACGGGTCGTCTGCTCGGCCGGTGCCTGGAACTGGTTCATCACCCCAGTAAGCGCCTCAGCTGCGGCCGGTAGGTCATCGCCTGAGGCGGCGGCCAGCAACAGCGCCTGCTCCGTAAACGAAGCCAGTGCCTCTTTGCTATCAAGCAGTTCAGGTTTGGCCGAGCCAATCAACTCGAAGGCCTTCAGGGTTTCGGTGGCCGACTTACCCACTTTCGGACCCAACTCCTCCGCTTTATCAGCGAGAAATTGCAGGTCCTCGCCCGTGGCCCCGGTTAGGGCCGAGAGGCTGCTAAGTGCCGACTGAAACTCGGAGTCCGTGGAGAACGCCGCACCTACGCCGCTGAAAATGGCCTGCACGCCGATAAGCCCTACGCCGAGCTGGGTGAGCTGGCCCACGAGTCCGTCTTTGGAGAAACCCAGCTGCTCACGCACCCCACCAAACCCCTTGCCGGCGGCCTCCGTCGCTGCAGGAATACTTTCGAGCTCCTTCTTCGTCGACTGAATCTGAAAACCGAGTTTGCGGTACTCTTCCGAATCAGTACCGGCGCTTTTGGCCACGTCCTGCTGCGCCTTTTCCAGCCGTACCAGGTTGTTGACCGTGGGCTGAATGGCCGCGGTGTAGCTCTCAATCTTCGCGTTGGCCTGCTCATAGGAAAGCCCCGCGTTGGCGGCGGCACGCTGGGCGGCCGTGAGGAAGCCAATGCGCTTTTGCTCCAGCGCCTGGTACTGCTGCGAATCCTCGCTGAGGCCCTTCTGTTGGGTCTGAAGCTTGGCTAGCTCCTGCACCAACCCCCCAAAACCATCCTTGTAGTTGCCAACGTTTCTGTTAAAAATCAGAATTGACTCATCAAATGATTTCAGGGTCTGCGTGTTAGCAGCAATCTGCTTTTGCAGCGCCAAGGCCTCTGCACTGCCGTTTTCGAGGCCCCCACCCAGCGCCCGTAACGAGGCAATAAGCTTGGCGTTTTCCAGCACCAGCGCGTCATAGGAACCACGCGCGGCGGTGAGTTCCGAATTCGCCCCACGGACGGCCCTGGAGAGGTCGAGGGTTTCCGCCTTATATTTAACAATAGCGGCGGCCGCTTTCTCGATGCGGGCCGTATCCTGGGCGGCGTAGGCCTCACGCAATTCATTCTGCTGCGCGCGGAGTGCTGAGGTAGCTTCGGTGGTCGCATCTTTCACGCGGGCCTGCGCTTTAGCTTGAGCTGCCAGCACTGTCTCTAAGCGTAGGCGCTCGTTTTTCAGCTTTTCGGCCTCAACCGCCAAAGCTGCCATCCCAGCTCGCTCCGTTTCGTTGAGCAGGTTGATGGACTTCACCTGCTGCATCATAGTACTGGCCTGGGCCACAATGGCGCCTATCACCGTTTTCACCCGGTCGCTATCCGCATCCAGGCTTTTCGAGAAGGCTTTATAGTTTCGACTAAGGCCCTGAACAGCTTTCGCGAACTCATCCAGCTCGGCCGAACCCGGTCCTAATGGATTAAATAAATCATTATAAGAGATGGGGCCGGCCATGGCAGAGGAGGCTTAATTAATGTTCGTAAATTACGTACATTAAGAACAAAAAAAGCAGACTACCCTTGCCAGATAGTCTGCTTGCGAACCTGCTTAGGCGGGTAGTCGGGCGCTGGTGGCCCGCACGTGCTCTAAAAAGAGGCCTAGCGGCAACAGGTAGATGTTGGGCTTTTTTTGCCAGGGGGTGGGCAGCAGGGTAAGCCGGCCGGCGTACTGCTCCCGTAGCAGCAGCAGACACAGCGAATCAAGGGCGCGCTGCCGCAGCAGCGGGTGAATGCTGGAATGCGCGCCCAACACGAGGCCGGCGGGCTCCAGCAAGTCGAGTAGGGCATCCGTCAGCTGCGTGCGCGTGGTGAGTTCCGGCGCCTCAACACCCAGCATGACATCACAGAGCGCAATTATCCGGCGCTGCTGGGCCTGGGCCTCGGCAATCGCCCGCGCCTCAGCATCGGGGTACGTGGCCAGAAGGGGAGCAGTGAGCGCCCGCAATTCGGCTGCTATCCGGTCATGCTGCTCCTGCACCTGCGTTTCGGTCAGGCCACAAGCCAGCAAGTAGCTCAGCCGGTCACGTAGGCCCTGGTCCGATAGGTCGCCCGCGGGCTGCTGCTCGACCTGCTCAACCAAGATGGTGAGCGCCCGGGCCTTGGGCGAAGCGGCAAATACAGCCAAGCGGGCCTGCTGAGCCATTTGACCTAGCATATCGCTGGGTGCCGGTTGAGGCACTGCCCGCTGCATGTGTTCTTCCACAGCCTCTTCTTCGGCTGTTTCGGGGGCTAGGGCAGCGTGGTAGCGGCGTACATGGTCGGCGGGTTGGGCGAGTAGGCTGTCAGCCACGTGGAAGGTGCGGCCGCCGGCGAGTTGGAGAGTGGGCATAAAAATGAAGGTGGAAGACTATTTATCGAAACCGGTTTTTTATTCTTGATACACAATGTTTTGCAAAAGCAAAGCGGAAAATCCTCGCTTTGCTTTTGCGCTAGTTCGCGCGCTTGATAAACCAGGGCTTGACCTCGTGGCGCAGCTCGAACCACTCGCGCATCATGAACGTGTCGCCAAAGTCGGGGCTACGGCCGCCCAGCATCGTCTTTTGTTCCTGCTTCGAGTTGATGAGCTTGCGCTTCTCGGCATCGCTGGGGGCACGCTTAACGGACTTGAGGTCGGCTTTGAGCAGCACCAGCACGGTAGTTTGCGTCTTGCTTAGCAGCAGCTTGACGCCCCGCGTGCCGTCCACCTCCACCGTGTAGTCATCGACCTGCACGGCCACCGTCGCCTCGTTCACGCGGTCGGCCATGCGGTAGTAGCACTGGGTTTTGAGGTTGGCGTAGTTCTCCTTCTCGCCGGTAATCGGGTCGGCCATGGGGAGGGCGCCGCCGCTGAAGCCTTTGTAGCCGCGGCCGAAGGCGAACACTTTACCGCCTACGCCGTCCTGGTCCACCAGCGTATCTGACTCGGCTACCTGCCACTTCTTGCGCTGGGCCTCAATGGCCTCGTAAATGGCGCGCGGGTCGGTTTTGCGCTCGACGACGATTTGCACCACCTTCCAGCCTTCCCAGACAAAAATCACGGTGAAGTCCTTGCCAAAGCCGGCCGCGTCGCACGTGATGTAGCGGCGGGGCTTCGGGGGTTGGGCCAGCTGGTTGGTAAAGAGGTCGCTGAGGCGATTGGGCTGGTAGAGCGCCAGCCCATCAATCTTCACCTTCCAGTTACCATCGAGCAGCTGCGCCTTTTCAGCCGCGTCCTGGGCCATGAGGTCGGCCAGGTACTCGGGGTTGATGTCGAGCAGCTTCTTATTCTCGAAAACGGTGCCTGGGATGAAGGTGAGGCTCTTGGGCTGCACCTCAGCCAGCGCCCCTTGAAACAGGTGCGGCGCCAACTGCCGCACTTCCTCGGGCGAATCGCCCCAAATCATTTGGTCGTTGTCGCGGGTGAAGTAGCGCAGCACGCCGGCGCGCTCCGGGATGGGCAGGCCGTAACGCGGGTTGGGCGAGCCGTCGGGCAGCGTCTCCTCCTGGTCTATCCACCAGTTCACCAGCTCGGCCACCCACGAGTCGGGGTCGGGGTTGCAAGAGGCCCGCACGTAGGGCCGCACGCCGCAGGTCGAGCGGTTGCGGCTCATTAGATACCAGAACATCTTGCTGGTGAAGTGCGTGAGCTCGTCGAAGATGATAAGCGGCACTTCGGCACCCTGCCAGCCCATGCGGTCGTTTTCGTGCTGCATGTGGCGAAACTGCACCCGCATGCCGCTGCGAAACTGCCAGTCCATCTGCTGCTCCCGACTCGTGGCACCCAGGGCCGGGTAGAGCTTGTGGCTGGCATCCCACAGCCCGCCCTCGTTGGTGATGTGGGCATAAGTGCGGCGAAAGAAGACGGCCCCGAAGCCGCCGTTGTCGAGGTGACGGGCGCCCTCCATCAGCAGCGCAAACGTCTTACCCCCGCCGGCCGAGCCGCCGATGATAGCGATATCAGCCTTTGTGGACAATGCTCGTTCCTGGAAGCCAGGCTGCGGCATGATAGCCTCCTCTTGAGGGGCGGGCCTTCCCTTAATCGCGGCCATTGTCAGGCAGGTAGAATTGAACACCTGGCAGGGGCAGCCCCTTGGTGGTGTGGTCAAACTTCTCGGGCGCGTAGGCACCGTGCAACTTCAGAATCTTATCGGTCGCATCCTTGGCGTCGTGCAGCTCGACACCGGTACCGAAGCGCGTGGGCGTGACTTTCTTAATCAGCCCGCCCGCCTTGGCGCGCAGGGCCTTCACTAGGTCGAGTTGCGCGACCTCGCGGGCCTGGGGCGGGCCCTGCACCCACGTCGTGGCGTCGGGGTTGCGCTCCAGCATCTTCTCGTAGCGCCAGAGCTGCACCTGCCGCCGCTGGTGCGCCCGGGCCACCTGCGCCCGAAACTTCTTTATCACCTTCTTATCGCTCAGCAGTGCCTCGGCCCGAATAGCCAGCTCCTGCTCATCCTCCATGTCGGCCCGCAACTCGGCAATCACGTCGGTAAGCGGCTTCTGCACGCGGGGCCGGTACTCCTCGACCTCGATGGTAAACACATCCTCGATGCTGGAGCGGCCCCAGCCACTCATGCGCACGGTGGCCTCGCCCGCCGACATGGCCAGCTCGGCGGTGCGCAGCGCCACGGCGTCTTTCACGCGCTGGTCGGCCCAGAGCGAGTAGCCGATTTGCTTCGCGTTTTTCTCGCTGTAGCCGGCGCGGCGGGCGGCGGCCGCCTTGTTCCAGTCCACGCACAGTTCTACCACAAAGCGCTGCTGCTGCGCGTTGAGGGGCTTAGGCGTGGCTACTTTCTCGGGGGCTGGGGTCTGTCCGGTGGACATTGCTGATAGGATAAAAGCTACTGAATAAGGGTGGTCGAGGGGGCTGGCGTGCTACGGCAGGGCTGGCCACCACCTGGCGCTAGCCGACTCGGTATACCTGCCCCTATACCTTTTGCCTTTTCGGTATACCAGCCGCTGCGAGTGCGCGCAGGGCCAGATGTGGCCTGAGGCGCTATGCTGCCGCAAAAACGCCTGATTTCTGGCCGATTACCCGCCCCCGAAAAGTGGGGGACTCACTTTTTGAAAAGGTAAAAAAGTAAACTAAAGTATAGGGGTGGTTTTCTGGGCTATTCTGGGTCTGTCGCCTGCGCGTGGTCCAGCGGTGCGAACCGCTGCGTGTGCTCGGGCGCCGGCGTGGAGGAGGTTGGTTACATATCACCCCGGCCGTTGTCGGGCAGGTAGATATTGGTACCTGGCCCGCCCGACGAGCAGACCTCCCCGAGGAAGGTGGGGTAGGCGCCATACAGCTGCAAGAGCTTATCCACCGCGCCGATAGCATCGTGCAGCTCGATTTCGGTTTCTACCACCTCCTGCGGCCCGGCCGGCGTCTGGGTAATGGTGCGGCGCTGCACCACCCGGCGCAACACGTGATAGTTGGCGCGGGCCTGGTCGGTGCTCAGGTCGAGGTGGGCCTGGCCATCGGCACCGACGCGCAGGAACGGGGCCACCGAGGCGCGCCCCAGCTGCGTGAGGCGCAGCGTGGCTTCGGGCCCGGACATGCCGTTGAGCAGGGCCAGCACGTGGAGCTGCTGCTTGATGTGGGGCTGGTCGAGCATGGTCTGGGCCACTAGTTCGGCCTGCGCGGCGGGCCAGCCAGCGGCTTGCGCGGCCGCCACAGCATTACCGTGCGCAGCAAACTGCTCGGTAAATACTCGCTCGCGGGCCGTAAGGGAAGAGGACGTAATCATGGGGTGTCGAGAGAATAGGAAAAATTTAAATTATCGTAAATTACGAACATTATTCACGGAGCCGGAGGGTGTGCCCTTTACCAGATGATAAAGCAGTTCTTTTGGCTGGGAGTATTCGCCCTTGGGTTCGCCGGGGCATTTGAGGGAGGAAGCTTGTTGGGGGTGGTGGCCACCTGCGTGGCCATTATCAAGCTTTACCGTAGCGCGGAGGCCCCCGAGCGTAAGGCCTACTACTGCCGGTACTTATGCCGCTCCAAATAGGCGTCTACTGCCGATTGCCGGACCCTCGCCCCCTTAGCAAACCCGGTTTCCCCACGCTCGATGCGGGGTAGTACCGCTGGCCGCTCGGCTTTGCCAGCACTTGCAGCCCGGTAGGGGCGGCCTAGCACCAGCAGGCGCATGTGGCCCGGCGTCATCTTCGCGTACGCGGCGGCTTCAGGGAGCGTAAGCCAACAATCGGGCGGGGGTAGAGAAGCGAAGTAGGCAGCAGCGGCTCTGTCGGCGGCGGCGGTAAAGAGGGCGCTTAGTTCCTCATCAAGGGGGATATTCATCTAGTGTCAACGGCTGGCTCGCTTCAGCCGGCGCACTATCCGCCTGCAGGGCAGGCGTCGCCCGCTTCTGCTGCCGATAGGTAGCCAACTCCAGCTGGTCGACCAGCTGGTCGTCGGCCGCGGCGACTACTTGGGCGTGGCCTTCAACGATTTCTTTCTCCAGAGCCGCGATACGATTCAACAGCGTTTCCGCGAGCATACCGGAGATATGGCCCACATCATCGCCGCTGATGGGCACTACGACGGTGCGATTCAACGAGTGGTAGGTCACCTGCACAGGCCCTTCTAGGACAATGTAGTCCAGCATATCATAATCGGCCCGCGCGGTGGCCAGTAATGATTCAAGGCGGCGGAGGTGCTCTGCAGCGAGGTTAATCACAGATTGGCAGGGTAAAGTGAAGGAGGAGGGTGCGGAGGCGTTCGTCTCCGCACCCTATCGGGCTTAAATAACTCTTTGCCAGGCACTGGCGCAGGGTGCGGAGACGAATGCCTCCGCACCCTGCGGCCCGGCTTGCGGCACAGTTTCTTTAGGCGGCAACCGAATTCCAGCTATCCACAGCGCTTTGTAGGGCAGCTCGGTGCTCGTCGAGCGTAGTTGGCGTTGGGTTGGCACTATTACTGGCCGACGTATCACCGGGGAAATGAACCTGACACCTGTGGCAGCGCACAGCGTAATAGCCTATCCAGCCGGCGGTGGCGTTGGACATGGTGCCGTAGCACGGGTCAGGCGTCACGATGAGCTCGGGCCGGCTATGGCACCCAGCACAGCGGCGCAGCTTACGGGCGTACTGGGCGCGGAGCACCACCAGTACGACTGTTGGGGACTGGGTTTGTAGGAGCGTCATGGGATGTATCAGAAAGGCAGGTCTTGTTTGGCGATGGGGTGCCTGGGAGACTGCTCGAAGTCGCTGCTGGTGCTGGTGCCAATGCGTCTCGGCTGATAGGCATCATCTGCCCCCGTCAACTTGGGAAACTCAGCAGGGCCTTGGCCAAAATCATAAATAAGCCCGTGCTTGAGCTGGCAGCCGGCAAACACCTCGCCCACGTCGCCATTGCGGTGCTTGGCGATATCAAGCACCACTGTATCCTTTGTCGGGCTACCATCGTCGTACTCGTCGATTTTGTAATACTCACCGCGCCAGAGGAACACGATGGCATCGGCATCCTGCTCAATGGCACCCGACTCGCGTAGGTCGCTGAGCTGTGGACGCTTGGTCCCCCCGCGGGTTTCTACTGAGCGCGAAAGCTGCGAAAGGGCGATAACGGGCACGTGAAGCTCTTTGGCCAGCTCTTTGAGTCCTCGGCTAATGCTGCTGATTTCCTGCTCCCGGTTGCTCTTGGCCTTTTGCTCGCCTTGCATCAGTTGGATGTAGTCGACCAGTATTAGGCCTAGTGGTTCTTCCGCATGCAGGCGGTGGCACTTAGCTCGTAGCTGCGCAATGCTGATGCCTGCCGTATCGTCAATGAGCAGGCGTCCCCCCAGGCGCAGCAGGCGCTCAGCTTGCTGCTCGAGTTGCCGAACTTCCTCCACGCCGCCTGCTACCTTGCCTTGGCGTAGGTCGGAGTTGGTATAGCGCGGCACCTCCGTGGCCACTAGGCGCTGCACGAGCTGGCGGCGTGGCATTTCCAGCGAGAAGATGGCCGTGCGCTTATGGTGGTCGAGGCTAGCGGCACGAGCGAAATGCAGCATGACAGCCGTCTTACCCATTGCTGGCCGGCCGGCCAGCACAATCAAGTCGCCGCACTGCCAGCCGCCGGTAAACTCATTGAGCTTGGTGAGGCCGGTGGGCACGCCCGTCAGGCCTTTCTTCTCCACGTCTAGCCGCAGTTGGGCGAACATGGCGCCGAACTCATCGGCCACCGACAGCGGGGGGCGCTGCTCCACTGCCCGGTAGAAGGATTGAATTTCGCGCTCGGCTTCGGCGACAATTTCCAACGGGTCACGCTGCGCATCGTAGCCCAACTGCACCACGCGCGTACCAAGTTGAATAACCGTGCGCTGGCCGAAGGCTTCCTGCAGGAGTCGGCAGTGGCCGTCGATGTGGCCGCCCCCGTTGATGTACATCGTCAGGCCCGCTACGTAGCCCACGCCGCCGGCGCGCTCCAGCGTGCCAGCCGTACGCAGGCGGTCTACTACCGTGAGCTGGTCAATGGGCCTCTGCTCTTCTGAGAGCAGGGCAATAGCGGTGAAAATCGCCTGATGCTTTTCACTGTAAAAAATCTTGGGATTCTGAATTAGGCTCAGCAGAATGCGGGCGGCATCCGCTTCGAGCATTGCGGCGCCGAGTACAGCGGCCTCGATAGTAAGCTTTTGCGGCGGCAGGTGAGCCGAGCTCTGCACTGCTGCTGTCGGCGTGAAGCGGCGAGCGCTTGGGGAAGAAGAAATACCGGGTTGCATTAGAAAAATCGTTAGCGTGGGCGGTAGGTGGCAGCCTGGCTAGGCGAGCCACCGGCACGGGTGGGAGTTGGAGCAGTTTGGCCCGGGCGGGGCTTGCCAGTGGCGGCGCTGGCGTCCGGCTTGTGGTCGATGAGGCGCTTCCAGCCGGCGCTGATGGATTGGGTGATGATTTCGATGGCCCGCGGCTCGCTGCCGGCGGCCATGCGCCCTAACTCGGCCAGGTCGGTTTGCTCGTGGCTGTGGCCTCGATGGGGCTTGCCCAACTCCGCGAGGTACTTGCCCCACAGGGCCCAGGCCGCCAAGAAGCCAGCGCTGTCGAACAGCGGCCGGAACTGCTCGGGCCAGGCGCCGTCGTAGTCGCGGTAGGTAGTCAGCCGTTGGGGTGCCGCGGCTCGCTGGGGGGACGCCGCAACGGGGGGCGCTAACTTCAAAAGTTCGGCTTTCAGCGAAGCGTTCTCGGTTTCGAGGTCGGCTATTCTTTTTTGAGCACTCACCCACTCTTCGGGGGTAGGGGGAGTACTGGTTATTTGCTGGTATTGCTGGTCTCCATATACGCGCGACCCATTTTGTCTAGGTTGAGCGCCCATTTTATCTAGGTTAGTAGACCCATTTTGTCTAGGTTGGGCTGGCTCAACCTCGCCATTTTGTCTAGGTTCGGGGTCGTTTTTGTCTAGGTTGGTGCCCGAAATGTCTAGGTTGTTGGGCTCTGTTTGGCTAGGTTGGCTACCCGCTTTGTCTAGGTTCAGCAGTGTGATTGCGGCCCGGCAGGCAGCCTTGTCGTCACTAGCGTAGCAGTCTCGCAACGCTGGTGCGGGGGCCAGCTTGCGGGCTTTGCCTGCGCCGGCACTCAGCAATAGCCCGCGGCTTTCCAAGGCTGTGAGCGTGCGCGACATGGTGCGCTCGGTTCCGCCAAGGGCCTGCACCAGATAGGCATTTTTAGCTGTGCACCACCCGACCAGCTCGCTGTTTTCAGCGAGCTGGCATATCTCGATGAGTACCGCTTTCTCGGTGCGCTTAAGGCAGGGCAGGGCATTAATCGTTTGGCGGATGGGCAGCATGCGTTAGGCAGCGGAAAACGAGTTGGGCGGCTGCCTGAGCCTGAGAATAGTAAATCGAGTAGAGTGGGCTAATTGCCTTGAGGTGTTGGGCTAAATCGCTTCAAGTCGGCGGTAATTCTGCGGGTGTAATGCCGGCTCTCAGCATCGCTGCGAATGCCGCTGGCAGCGCTTGCGGAACCCCAGCTGCGACGAGTTGCTCTAGTGTGCGACCATGAGCTACCTGCTGGTCCAAAAATGCTGCTGTAGCCGCTTTGGCTGGTTCCAGCCGGCGCAGCACCTGCCGACCTGACCAAGAGCCCACCCGCAGTCCCTGCGCTACGGCGTCACGCACGTACTGAGCCGGCGTGCGCGCGGTAAGGCACTTCATCACTGCCCGGTGGTGCCGCATAATGTCGCCGGGGTCATTATTTAGACGTAGCAGCCGGGCGGCCGTCGCCTTCACGCGCTGCACCTGCACTAGGGGGTTCATGAACTCGGGCATGGGTGTAACGGCCGGCCGCGGCTGACGCAAATGGGCTTCCATGCGGTCAAACTGTGCGATGTAGCCTTGCTTAAACTCTGCGGCTTTTCGGCCGGTGAAACCCAGCGCCAAGAAAGTGAAGCCCGCCCGCGTCATGAGAACGGCGCGTTGCTGCTTACCTCGCCCATCTGTGTAAGTTGACGGCCCAAAATTCAGCCGCGAGAATTCGGCATCGCATTCCAACCGGTCAATAGATTGGAGTACGTTTTTATGCTTCTTGCTGAAGGCCTTGGCTACGCGCAGCGAGTCCGTGATGGGCGTGCCCTTCGGAGAGAAATAGACCAAAATACTCATGTGATTCTTCGTCGAGTAGGTGATAAAATCCCTGCTTGTGCGACAGGAGGGGCTCAGGTATTTCGGGCGGAAAAAGTCGGAAGGGCTCGTCACTCATGTGCAGTGAGCACCTGCTGCATTATCCTGACTAGGTCGACTGCTTGGGACGAATCAGTCACTAGCTCGAATATTTTCTCTAGTGCCTGGCGAGCCCCGAAATTTGACAAGTTATCTGAGGCTGGCCCGAAGAGTTTGCAGGCCAGTGCCTGCATCCGAGCGCAATCCATCTCGTGCGTGTGGTGTGTTCCACGAGCGGCCTTGCGGATATCAGAGGCCAGCTTAACGCCGTCAACAATGGCATACTCCACCAGGTGCTTCGTATGCTTCCAAACCTCTGCCACCGTTTGTAGCCGCTCGTGGGCAAGTCGCAAATGCCGCCAACTGTCGCCGTGATGCTCGATGGTTGCTACCACATCCGAGACGTACTGTTGACCGTACCACTTCTGAGTGAACAGCTCTGGGTACTCCTTGATAGTTTCCACCATCGCGCGGCAAAGGCGCTGCCGCTCTTCGACATCAGTTGTTTCAATCTCCTGCTGAATATGCTGGAGCATTAGCAGGGCCTCCGCCATAGTAAGGCCGCCCCGGTCTACTAGCTTACATACTTTGCTGGAAAGCTGCCACTCGGCGGGCGAGTTGAGCACCTGGTGGCGCAAGGCCTTCAGCATCCAGTCAGGCGCCATTTCAGGCGCTGTATCGTGGCAGCCCGTGCCGGTAGTCGCATGGGGAGAAGTAAGAACAGCGACAGCAGACGCTAAAGGAGCGGAGGTGGTTTGACGAGTTTGCATTTTCTTTGTGGTGGGGTTTTGCTGATTTATAAACTCTTCCGAAGCGAGTGGCCTGGCCGGGCTACTCGCTTCGTTTTTTGAATATGATTAGTTTGCGCTAGGGCGATAGAGAGGCTGGTTTGGGATAGATGGGAGTGGGTGGATGCATGATGCTGGTATTAAGTGAGGTAAAAAATGAGCAAAGCAGCGGCAAGGCCAGGAGGCTGGCAGTTTATATAGACGCCTTTTAAAGAGTGTTTTAAATGGGCTGGTTACTGATTCGCCTGTAGGGGAGGAAGGTCAGATTCGAAGCGGCGCACGTCGCGTTCACTGCTTCGATATGCTTTCTTCGCAGCGCAGAAATAGCCTAAGCGGCCAGTGGTAATGAGTTCGCGTACTGAGCGTTCCGAGAGCTGAAGTCTTTCTGTAAGCAAGCCGTTAAATGGCAGGTCTGGCTTAGGCTCACCATCAACTCGGTACACTACAGATTGCATAACGGCATCTGCTTTAGCTTGCGCCTCTACAGCCTGCTGGTTTTTGAGCAAGTCAAGCACCGCCTCGCGGTCATCGAACTCAATCAACCCATTGGCCGTGTTGAAGCGAATCATAAAAAATGTAGAGTATATTTGGCGGTGAATGAAAAGGTCAAAGCGAGCCTTTGGCGATGAGTCCTCGGTCGGTGCAACGGCTGAGGACTTTTTCTTTAAAGTATTCGCAGGGGAGAAGTGGCCAGACGCTGACGCCGGAGCTTCTCATCGTGGACTACGAAAGCCGCCTCTTCAGCATATCGAGGCATCTCGCGGCATAACTCAGCGGCCCGGCGCTCCAATTCAGATAGAGGCGTTAGCCGGATCACGACGCAAGGCAAGTGGTCGCGGCGTACCTGCTGAAGTTCCAGTAAATTAACTTTGCCAGCTAGGCCAGCGGCAGCTTGTTCGGCGCAGGCCGTATTATGAGTGATAGTTAGCTGCATCATGACTAAGCAGCTTTGCGCAAGCCTTCGCTAGTGATGGAGTGAAGCGGGCGAACAAGTCTTTCGGTGGCAGGTGCAGCCTCAGATACTATAGGGGCCAGGTATTCCAGGCGCAGGCTGTCGGCGTAGTCGGTAATGTCAATCTCTGTGAAATACAATTGCACACCAGCAAACCAGCGTTCAATGTGCTGGCCTACTTCGAAGCGGGCCGCTGAGCGATTAGTATAGGCCACGCGCTCAGTGGCACTGGGGGCTACATAGGCTACTAAAGCGTAGGCCGGCGAATCAGGCGTTTCGCGGCTTAGGCATTGACCTAAAATATTGAGCGCTAGATTAGCTGGATGGCCAGCAATCGGAATGAGCGTGTGCAGGACGGGATGTTGCGGCTGGAAACCGTTCGAAACATCGTGGAGGATATTGTACTGGCCTGGCAAAGCGCTGTGCAAAGCAGGGATGAGGGGCTTGTCCATCGTGCAAATGGTTGGGCTAAAGGTGAAAGAAAAGGTGTTGTTAGATTAGGAGTTAAGCAGCCTGTGCCAGTGCAACGGGCACCTTGTCAGGGTTAGCGGCGGCCCAGGCTGCAAAACCCATCGGATTGGTCTCACGGGCATAATCAAGCACAGCCAGCCAGTGCTTGCTGGTGGAATACTCTAGGTTCACCAGTCGTGAGAGCGTACCGGAATCCTTCACACCAGATCGTTGAGCGAGAGGCCTGAACCAGCCATCTCCCAGCACTTGACGCATAGTTGGAGGTTTTTCGAAATTTTCCATAAAAAAGTGGGTTGTACCTTTCGACTTGTTGGTGGTGGAGGCAAATGTAGTAGGTATAATACCTACTAATGAAGCCTCCGCTTTTAAAACAAGATCATATTTTGCCAGCTTATTTGATATATGGCTGAAATAGAGGGATTTGCAGAAAGAATTTTTTTCCTTCGTAAGGCTGCAAACAAGAATCAAGAAGAGGTTGGTGCAGCCATAGGGCTGACAAAAAGCGCTGTTTCCTCTTTTGAAAAAGGGAAAAGTATTCCCTCACCAGAGAACTTGGTCAAGTTAGGAGTGCTGTTCGAGGTCTCAGTAGACTATCTGTTGACAGGGCAGCGAAGCCTGATCAAGGGTGAGGAGGAAAACAATAAAAAATCACCAGTGCATCATGATTTCAAATCTTTAACCATAAAAAAATACAAAATAGAAAATATTAATTCGGAAATTGAAGGTGATTTAAGTGAAAAGCGGGAGCTATTCGAGCAAATACTTGCTAATTCCAAAATTAGTGAGCTAAGAATAGTTAAAAACCTGATTAATAGTTCGTTGTCACCTTCTTTCCATTCCATTTTACCAGTTTTCGACCAAGCTCTGATTGATAAACGTTTCCTCACTGAGCTGGACCGCCTACTAAGGGCACAAGTATTTCCTACTTATTTAGCCTGGGCGCGGGCAGTAGATGTGAGTCCCAATTATGTGTCGGCTATCGAAAAAGGGCGTTATCATTTTAATCTAGAGTTGCTTTACAATACTGTTTCCAAATTCCCTGACTTCGATTTCACTTATGTTGTGTTTGGGTCTGCTTTATCATCTAGGCCTGAGCCAACTGAATTACCCAAGCGGGAGCGGGGACGAAGGCCGAAAGTGGATGATTAAGAAACCTTAAGTAGACTTGAATTGAAAAAGCTGACGCCCTTATTTTACCATGAGAACCCCGCCACCCGTTTCACGCCAGCTTTCTCTATTTGGAACGGAGCCAGTAGAAGCTATCACCGATGTATCGGTGTTAGTCAATACGGGAGAAAATCAGTGGTTTGAGCGCAAGGGAAACCGCATTGCACCGGCTGACTTGGCCAAAGTCATGATTGGTTTCGCGAATGCCGACGGCGGGCGCCTCGTCGTGGGCATCGCTAACGGGCGGGTGGAGGGCATCAACGCCGCGACATCTATCCGCATCAATGATTGGGTTCAGGCCGGGCGGGACCATGCTGACCCACCCGTGCGCAACAGCATCCACTACCTGCCCTGCCTGAATGAATCCGGCGCCGCAGACCAGGTGCTGATTCTGGATGTAGAAGCCAGTGAAACAATCCATCGCAGCAAAAGAGAGGAGTGCTTCCTGCGCGTGGGAGACGAAACGCGCCTGCTTGGACGCACAGAAGAACGAGAGCTAGCCTTCGATAAGGGTGAGGCCAATTATGATAAAACCATCGTGCCAGACCTCACGCTGGACGATTTGCATTTAGAGAGTATTCGCGCCTACGCGGCCCGCCTCCGGTCAACTGACTTAAACGCCTTGATGCGCAGCCGAGGCATCTACATGGACCGCGGGAGCCGCCCCGGTGTTACGCAGGCCGGCCAGTTGCTATTTGGCCTGGTGCCACCTTTGTGGTCTTACCTCAGATATCAGAAATACGACGGAACGGTCGTTGAAACAGGCAGCCGTTCTAATCTGCGAGAGGATATTCGGCTCGAGGGAACAATACCGGATATCCTAGAACAGGCCCAGCAGTTGTTGCTCGACGAGATTGGTACCGTGATTCGGCAAGGTAAAAGCGGGCGTTTTGTGCCGACGCAGGTGCTGCCCCAGTTCGCCTGGCTGGAAGCAATCGTTAATGCGCTCACCCACCGCTCGTACAGCCTCCATGGGGATGGCATCCATGTGCGGCAATTTGCAGACCGCCTAGAGGTCCAGAGCCCAGGGCGCTTGCCGGGACTCGTACGGGTAGAGAACATCAAAAATGTTCGCTTCTCTCGCAATCCTCACATCGCGCGCATCCTGGCCGAGATGACCGATTACGTGCGGGAGTTGAATGAAGGAGTGCCGCGCATGTTTCAGGAAATGCAGAAGGCAGGACTGCGCGAGCCCAGATTCCGCATTACGGATGCCACTGTTACCGTTATTCTGTATAAGGAAGTGATAGTGCAGGAGGAACCAGAAGATGGCCCACCAGAAGCACTCGTTAGTCTGGCTCGAGAGCTCTCTAATGTCGACACTGTTCAGCTACGCCTAGCTAAAGAATTAGAAATATTTCAGGACGGCAAAGTGTATTCTGCTGCCGAAATAGCTGAAATTCTGCAGGTAACAATTCGAACAATAAGCAGAGATTTCACCATTCTAAAAGACAAGGGGCTTATAGAATCCGTTGCCTTCGGAGCCTATCAACGCAGCAACTAACACTACATTTTCCCACTGACTCAGACATGACTTGGACACGTGTCCAAGTCATGTCTGAGTTGCGTTTGAGTCTTTTGCTATGCCCATCCGCTTCTACTTGCACACCAAAGTTTATTCTGATGGCCGGCGGCCCATCTACCTAGATGCGCGCTGGGGCCGTGGAGCAGCCAGCGACGGCCAAGTAGAATCGCGTCTGCGTACCAGCACGGGCCAGAGCTGCCAGCTGGCAAATTGGAACGCCGACCGGCAGCGCATCAAGTCGGCCGAGCCAGGCTATGCCAAAGCCAACAATGAGCTGGTGAAGCTGGAGGCGGCCGCGGGCCTACATATCGACCGGGCGGAACTCGACGCCGTAACCCTGACACCTGAGCAGCTGACGGTCTTGCTTAAACCAGCGGCGGCCGCTCGCAAAGCAGCTGCACTCCCCAAGCCGGGATCATCAACCGATGGCACGGTCCCTGGCCCACCGACCCCCCTCACGATGGCCAGCCTCTACGCCGAGTGGCAGCACGCCTACCGGGGGCGGCGAGCGGCCAAAACGCTCAGTGGGCCGCAGGGCCTGATTGACCAGTTGGAGCGCTTCCGGCCGGGCCTCACCCCACTCGACTTTAAGCCCGATGCCTCGGGCCGTTGCGAAGTGTTGCAGGACTTCTGCGTATACTGCATGGAGCAGGCCAAGGGCCGCACTGGCGATGTCGGCCTATTCAACAATACCATTAGCTCCTACCTCAAGCGGCTGCGTAAGCTGCTCAAGTTTGGTCGCTATGACTACGAGTGGATAGAGGACGAATACAGCGAGGACGTCGACCGCGAACCGCTCACATTTTCGGAGGTGCTCCAGCTGGCCCAGCACAAGGTGGTGGAGTGGAGGGAGGGCGGCAACAAGCACAGCCTGCGCGCCGGCATTCGGGACGTGTTCGTCTTCATCTGTCTGACGGGCCCGCGCTATGGCTCACTGCTTGAAGTGGGCCCCGATGCCGTGGTGTTCGACCACCTCAACGGGGCCGAGGTGCCGGTGTTGGAGTACTATACCTATAAGAACCGGCGCAACAAGGAAAAAGTACGCGTGCCGCTCGACGAGCTGGCCTACGCTATCTGGCAGCGCTACGACGGGAAGCTGCCGGTGCCGAGCCTAGGCAAATTCAACGAGGCCATCAAGCAGCTCTGTCGGGAGGCCGGGCTGACGCGCACTGTAAAGGTGCTGCGGGGTAGCGGAGCCAAGCGGCTGGAAGAGCGCCAGCCGCTCTGGCAAACTGTATCGGCTCACATCGGCCGCTACACATTTATTACCACCCAGCATGAGGGCGGGGCCGATATCGTGAGCATTCAGGATACTGTAGGGCACGCCGATATCAACACCACACGCAAGTACACGAAGTCGCGTGAAAAGGACCGGCTCACCACTACCCGCGGGGCATTTGCCACGTTGCGTAACCGGCAATCTTAATCCGGTGTGCCCGCCTAGTGTGCCCGTTTGACGGTAACTATGTGCCGGAACGTGCTGGCAATACTTTGAGCAACCCCAGCACTTATCAGCGATGGTCAAAAGTGGCAGCAGGGAGCGGCAGGGACCGGAAAACCGCCTAGTCCAGGAGGGAGCGCCACTTATAAAACGCCACTGCAAATCAAGTATTTGCAGTGGCGTTTTTGCTTTCTGGCTCGGGCTATTGTGGCGTTGGTTGCTCGCGCAGCACCGAGTGCGATATGGCCTGCACGTCGGGGTGCCCGGCAAAGTGGGCTAGTACCTGCTCATTCATGCGAGGGCAAATACCTGGGCACTCGGTGAAGAAAAAGTTGGCCAAGTAAATGCGGCCCGCCAAGGTAGCGTTAGTGACGGCCCGGCCCTGCTGGTCGGTAAAGCGAAAGTGGCCTACGGTGTGCAGCGTATCGGGCGGGGCCTGGCTGGTAGGGTACCAGTGCGGCGCAAAACCGGCCTCGTGGTAGTAGGGCAGGCGCGTGACGGCCCTGCCCGGCGGGGCCGCTGGCGCAGCGCTGCCGAGTGGGGTAGCGGGTTGGCAGCAGGCTAGCGGCAAGCGCCAGCCAGGGTAGCGCGCGCATCGTAGCGCTAGGGCGTAATGCAGTGTTTAGAGCCAATTAAGCCATATTGCTGGCCATCGCGGGCCTCATAGTTTGCGCGGAGTGAGCCGTCGGGTTGCCAGAGTTGCTGGCGACCGGCTTCCTGGCCGGCCAGGTAGTTAGCGCGCCGACCGAGCTGGCCATTGGGGTACCATTCGAGCACTTCACCTTGGTAAACGCCCACTTGGAAGGCGCGCCGAAACTGGCGCTGGCCGTTGGGCCACCAGCCCTCGGCTAGGCCCTGCTTGTGGCCCGCCTGGTAGGGGCGGCGCTCGTGGGGGCGGCCGGGGCCGTACCAGGCGGGCCAGCCCGTGCGGCCGGGCCTGGCTAAAGGGCGTAGTGGCTAAGGTGTCGCCGCTGCTAGGGCTGACCATTATACTGGTCGAAGCCGTTGCTTTCGTTTGTTAGGGTGAATTGAGCCCCTTCATCCACACCGCCCGCCCGAGGTCGAAGCCGTTGATTTCGTTGGTGAGGGGCACGCCACCGGCCGCGTACTGGTTGAAAAACGGCACCCCGTTTAGCTATACGCCAATGGCCCCTAGCGGCGTGGCGGCCTGGCGGCTCGCCTCGGCCGGGTGCAGGGGTGAGCGGAAGGTAAAGTTCTGCTCAATAATGTAGTTGGTTTTTGCTGCCAGGCGGTGTTGGAGCCGTTGTAGGCTTCGTAGTTAGCCCCGGTGTAGTACGAGCTTTTGTGGTCAGGCAGGTCTTTGGTCTTGATTACCACGTAGTCGCCCTCCACGTAAAGCGCCGTGGCGCCGTAGATTTTTTGGTACACACCGGGTACTGGCGTAGTGGCGACGGTTGCTGCGTCATCTTTTTTGCAAGCGGCCTAGGCTAGCAGGGCTGGAAATAGAAAGCCAAGCAAGGAGCGCATAGGGATGAGTAAAGAGAGCAAGGAAAAGCCAGGCAGTTAAGCACAGTAGGTCTACGAAAGATAAGTAGTTAGCACCTGCCTGCTCTTGCCATTTGACCAACTAAGCCTTGTGCTCTCCTAGGGAGTTAAAAAAACGGCGGCCCGCACGCGAGCCGCCGTTTCTGGGCATGAAGAAAGTAACTGCTAGCCTACCAGAACACCGAGTACAGGGCTACGATGATGCCGATAATGAGCACCGAGCCGCCAATGAAGGTGGCGTGGGGCTTGAACATCGACGAGTCGATTTCGAGGCCGTTGGTTTTCACACCGCGGGCATTTTCAAGCAGGCTGATAAGCACCATGCCGATAATGCAGAACACAAAGACGAAGCCCATGCGGTCGAGGAACGGAATCTCGTAGATACTAGAGCCTTCGGGCCGCACGGCAAAGCCGAACGGCGCCAGGAACGACAAATCCATCATGCCGGGCAAAAACTTGAGCAGCACCGACAGCAAAAAGCCGCCGATGGTGGCAAACAAGGCCGCGCTCGACGTGGCTTTCTTCCAGAAGAAGCCCAGGATAAACATGGCGAAAATGCCCGGCGACACGAAGCCCGTGTACTCCTGAATGTATTGGAAACCACCCTTTTTGTCGATGCCCAGGTGCGGGGCGATGAGCACGCCCAGAATCATGGCGATAACCACCGCGATTTTGCCGGTGGCTACTAGGGTCTTCTCCGAAGCCTCGGGGTTAATAACCTTCTTGTAGACGTCGAGCGTGAAAATGGTCGCAATCGAGTTGGCCTTGCCGGCCAGCGAGGCCACCACGGCCGCCGTGAGGGCCGCAAACGACAGTCCTTTCAAGCCTACCGGCAAGATGTTGAGCAGCACTGGGTAGGCACGGTCGGGGTTAAGGTCGGCGCCCGAGCCAAATTCGCCCGCGCCGAACACGTTTTGCTTGTAGAGCACGTAGGCCGCGATGCCCGGAATAACCACGATAACCGGCATCAGCAGCTTGAGGAACGCGGCGAAGAGCAGGCCGCCGCGGGCCGTGGGCAGGTCGGCGCCGAGGGCGCGCTGCGTGATGTACTGGTTGCAACCCCAGTAGTTGAGGTTCACAATCCACATACCCCCTAGCAGTACGGTGAGGCCCGGCAGGTCGAGGTAGTTGGGGTTATCGCGCTTGAAAATCATGTGAAAGTGGTCGTTGGCCGCCGACTTCATGATGCTAAAGCCATTGAGGATGCCCGTGGTGCCGTTGTGCTCGGCCACCAGCGTGAGCGCCAGGTAGGTAGTGGCCAGGCCACCCAGAATGAGGAAGAATACTTGGATAACGTCCGTAAAACCAATCACTTTCATGCCGCCCAGCGTGATAATCACGGCGAAGATGGCCAGCGCGTACATGCAGAAATTCAGGTTCAGACCCGCGATGCTGCTCACGGCAATGGCCCCGAGGTAAAGAATAGAGGTCAGGTTGACCACCACGTAGAGCAACAGCCAGAAAATGGCCATAATCATGGCCACCGTGCCATTATACCGCTGGTGCAGAAACTGCGGCATGGTGAAAATCCGGTTTTTGAGGTATACCGGAATAAAGAACACGGCCACGATGATGAGCGTGATGGAGGCCATCCACTCGTAGGTGGCGATGGCCAGGCCCATCTTAAAGCCCGAGCCCGACATCCCCACAAATTGCTCGGCCGAGATGTTGGAGGCGATGAGCGACGAGCCGATAGCCCACCACGTAAGCGAGCCTTCGGCCAGGAAGTAGTCTTTCGAATCGCCTTCGATGGTGCCGTCGTGGCCGGTCTTGCGATTATAAATCCAGAGGCCGTAGCCGGCAACTATCAAAAAGTAAACGAAAAAGACTATGTAGTCTAGCGTAGCCAGCTGGTGCATAGAGTGGGAAAAAACGAATGGAAAACGAAAGTAGGGCAAATATCAGCTAGGCGACCTATGCAAACGTTTGCACAAGGAAAATAACCCGGCTAGGGAGCCACGTGCCACCAGTCGATGCCCACGTAGCCAGGCGCAGGTGCAGCACTGGCACTCAGGCAGAAGAGCCCCATTTTCGCCCCCACCCATTTGCCCTCGCGGGCCACAAACTCGGGCCCTAGCGGCGAAAACAGCTTGCCATCGGGACTGTAGCTGAACTGGCAGCGGGCCCCGGCTCGCACCGTCAGGCGCAGGTACAGCAGCTGGCTAGGCCCTGGCGGCGCGCTGGCGGTGGTGGTTTCGGCGGCGCCTTTGTCGGCTTGCGGGCAGGTGGTCTGGGTGAGGGCTAGCCGGCCGTCGGCCTGGCGGGTGAGGCTGAGCGTGGCGTAGTCCATACCCAGCACCACGAGGCCGGCGCGGTCGCCCGCGGCCAGGCCTTGCCCCGAGAGCTTTGCCGTGGCCGTGAAGTGCTCGGCGGGCAGCTTTTGCAACAGCAAATTGGGCACGAGATAGAGATTCTTGGCCTCGACTGGGGCGGGCACGGCGGCGAGGGCTAGCTGGCCCGGCTTGGCCGCCGCGCTGCTGGCTAGCCACTGCGGCTGGGAGTTGGCCTGCCATTGCCATTGCAGGCCGGGTTTGCCGCTGGCAAATTCATCGGAGGTGGCGGGCACGGCTAGGGGTACTTTGCCCGGCACGACGGGCTTGCGGTAGGTGAGCACGGGCTCGCCGGTGCCGTCGCCATCGGCGTCGAGGCCCATCACGGGCCAGTTGTTTTGCCAGGTCATGGGCTGCAGATGCACTACCCGGCCGTAGGCATTCTGGTCCTGGAAGTGCAGAAACCAATCCTGCCGGCCGTCGGGCGTATCGACCCAGGCGCCCTGGTGCGGCCCGTTGACGGGGCTCTTGCCCTGGGCCAGCACAATCTTGTCTTCGTAAGGGCCGAAGACGTTTTTGCTGCGCAGCGCCACTTGCCAGCCCTGCGGCACGCCACCGCCTGGCGCGAAGATGTAGTAGTAGCCGTGGCGCTTGTAAAATTTTGGCCCCTCGATGGTCGGGTGGTAGGCATGGCCATCGAACACCAACTTGTCCTCGCCGAGCAAGCTCAGGCCGTTGGGCGCCATCTCGCTCACATGGATAACGCTCTTGATGCCCGCCCGGCTGCCCGCGAAGGCGTGGACGAGGTAGGCCCGGCCATCTTCGTCCCAAAGGGGGCAGGGGTCTATCCAGCCCTTGGCGGCCTTTACGCACACGGGCGCGGTCCAGGGGCCGGCGGGGTTGGTGGCTGTCGTGACGAAGATGCCCAGGTCGGGGTCGGGGTAGTAGAGGTAAAACTTGCCGGCGTGGTAGCGCAGCGCGGGTGCCCACACGCCATTGCCGGGCTGCACGTGGTCGTAGCGGCTGGCGGGCGGCTGCACGGGCAGCGCGTGGCCGATGATGGTCCAGTTGACGAGGTCTTTGGAGTGCAGAATGGGTAGCCCCGGCGCCATGTTGAAGCTCGACGAGGTGAGGTAGTAGTCGGCCCCCACGCGCACCACGTCGGGGTCCGAATAATCGGCATAGAGCACGGGGTTTTTATACTGGCCATTGCCCAGGTCGGGCACCCAGGGCGCGCTAGGGGCTAGCGTTTGGGCCGAAACCGCTGCAGCCCAGCCGGCCGCGACTAAGGCAAAAAACAGGGAAAACAAGCGCATAAGGGACGGGCAAGGACAGCAGACAAAACCTGAAAGTAGAGAAAGGCAGCTATTGGCTGCATGAATCGAAGATTAACTTGGAGCGAGCGAGTAAGCCGCCGTCGTATTTTTGTAGGGATACCTACTTTGTTGCCTGTGAAAAAAGCGCTGTACCTTATCGGCTCGCCCAACCAAACCACCCAGATGCACCGTGTGGCGCAGCTGCTTGAGGAGGAGTATGAGCCCTACTTCAGCCAGCTCTACTACGACGGCTGGATGCGCGGCTTTTATGAGTGGCTGCTGCGCAACAAGGTGCTGGACAAGACCATTGTGACGGGCCTTGTAAAGGAGAAAGCTGACCGCTACATCGAGCAGCACCAGCTACGCCGCGACTTCGAAAACCGCGAGCTAGAGCTCGACTACGACCTGGTGGTGTGCTGCTCCGACATCGTGGTGCCCTGGCCGCTGCTGGCCCGCACCAAGTCGGTATTCGTGCAAGAGGGCATGACCGACCCCATGCACCTGTGGGCGCGGCTCGTCAAGCGCTTCACCCGCTTCCCCATCCTGGCCATCGGCACCTCGCTCAATGGCATGAACAACTGCTGCGACATCTACTGCGTGGCCTCGGCGGGCTACGCCGAGCACTTTAAGATGATAGGCGTGGACCCCGGCAAGCTGGTGGTGACGGGCATCCCCAACTTCGACGACGTGGAGAAATTGCGCAACAACAGCTTCCCGCACCACGGCTATGTGCTGGTAGCTACCACCGACATGCGCGAAACCTTCCGGCCCGACAACCGCAAGAAGTTTATCAAGGAAGCCACGCGCATTGCCGCCGGCCGCCCCATGATTTTCAAATTTCACCCCAACGAGGAAATGGAGCGCGCCACCGCCGAGGTCAAAAAATATGCGCCACCCGGCACGCTCATCTATACCAGCGGCAATACCGAGGAGATGATTGCCAATAGTGTGGAGCTGATAACACAATATAGCACAGTGGCTTATGTGGGGATAGCGCTGGGCATCCCGGTGCACTCCTACTTCGATGTGGACGACCTCAAGCGCAAGCTGCCCATCCAGAACGGCGGCACCAGTGCCCAGCGCATTGCCGACATTTGCCGGCAGTTTGGCAAGTTTAAGGGCACCGGGCCACAGTTTTTGCAGCAGTACCGGCCGGTGGCTAGCCCCCCGCCGACCGCCACATTGGCTTAAAAGGTCGGCTAGCTTGCCTTTGGAACTCTTGGGCCATTATTGATACACTTTGTGCCGCTGGTGTTACGTTTTATACTTTAGTTTATGCTCACCCTTATCCAGGCTCGTCGCGGCTCATCGCGCCTCCCCGATAAAGTCAGCCTCGACCTCGTGGGCCGGCCGCTGCTGGTGCGGCAAGTCGAGCGGGTGCAGCTGGCCGCCCGGGCGGGCCACGTGGCCGTTATTACTACTACCGACCCTAGCGACGACGTGCTGGCCGACCTCTGCTCGCAGTATGGCATTGAGGTGTTTCGGGGCAGCGCGCTCGACCTGCTCGACCGCCACTACCAGGCCGCGCTGCACTTTGGCGAAACCGAGGCCGTGGTGAAAATCCCGAGCGATTGTCCGCTCATTGACCCTGCCATCATTGACAAAGTGCTAGGGGTATATGAGCAGACCAAGGGCCAGTACGACTTTGTGAGCAACCTGCACCCCGCCACCTACCCCGACGGCAACGACGTGGAGGTGATGACCTTTGCCGGGCTCGAAACGGCGTGGCGTGAGGCCAGCCGGCCGCTGGAACGCGAGCACACCACGCCCTTTTTCTGGGAAAACCCCGAGCGCTTCCGGCTGGCCAATGTGACTTGGGAAACGGGGCTCAACTACTCCATGTCGCACCGCTTCACCATCGACTACGCGGCCGATTACGAGTTTATAAAAGCCGTGTACGAAGCGCTTTACCCCGCTAACCCCAGCTTTAGCCTGGATGATATTCTGACTTTATTAAAACAAAGGCCGGACATTTACGCCTTAAATGCCGACCTGGCCGGCGTAAACTGGTACCGCAATCACCTGGACGAACTTAAAACGGTGGACGCGGGCAACACGAAGCAATTATAAACTACCAGTCATGCAGAGCGCAGCGAAACATCTCGCACGCACCGTTAGGTTAATAACCCCGGCGTCAGCACGCGAGATGCTTCGCTACGCTCAGCATGACAACGATTTTGATTTGACGTTTCTATATGACTACCGAAAAAAAACAAGCACTTTCTGAGCTCGCTCTGCGCGTGCGCGAGCACATCGTTCGCCTCAGCACCGATGGCGGCTGCTTCACCGGCGCCTCGCTGAGCTGCGCCGACTTGCTGGTGTACCTCTACGCCGACTTCCTCAATGTGCACCCGGGCAACCTCACCGACCCCGAGCGCGACTACCTCTTTCTGAGCAAAGGCCACGACGTGCCGGCCCTCTACGGCACCTTTGCCGAGCTGGGCTTCATGCCTAAGGAGCGGCTCCAGAACCACCTGAAGTCAAACGACAGCATCTACTGGCACCCCAACCGCAGCGTGCCGGGTGTCGAGTTTCACTCGGGCTCGCTAGGGCACCTGCCGAGCGTGGCGCTGGGCGTGGCCATGGATGCCAAGCTGCGCGGCCAGAACCAGCACGTCATCGTCATCACCGGCGATGGCGAGCTCAACGAGGGCACTTGCTGGGAAGCCGTGCTGGTGGCTAGCGCCAAGAAGATGAACAACCTAACCCTGGTGGTAGACCGCAACCACTTCCAGGCCAACATTGCCACCGAAGAGCTCATTCCGTTGGAGCCGCTAGCCCCCAAGTTTGAGGCGTTCGGCGCCGTCGTGAAGCGCATTGATGGCCACGATTTTACGGCCCTGGAAGAAGCCTTCACCGCGCTGCCTTTCAGCGAAGACAAGCCTTCGGTTATCATCTGCGACACGGTGCGGGGCCGCGGCCTGCCCAGCATCGAGCGCCGCGCCGACCGCTGGTTCTGCAACTTCAGCAGCGAGGAAATTACCTCGCTCCTCAAAGAGCTGCACAGCCAGGAGGCTACCAACCTCACGAGCGAAACCTTGACCGTTAGATAATTAGAGCGATGAATTACGAACAGCTTATCCACGAAACTGCCCTGGCCGACGAGCGCCTGCTGGTGATGACGGCCGAAAACCGCGCCCTTATCCGCAACCTGCCCGGTCCGCTAGGCCCCCGTTTTATCGACACGGGCATTACGGAGCAAACCATGATTGGGGCGGCCGCGGGCCTGGCCCTGCGCGGCCGCGTGCCGGTGGTGCACGCCCTAGCCACGTTCCTCACGCTGCGGGCCTTCGAGTTTATTCGTACCGACGTGGGGATTCCGCATTTGCCGGTGAAAATCAGCGCATTCGTGCCAGGCTTTTTGTCAGATGGCAACGGTCCGACCCACCAGGCTATTGAGGACGTTTCGCTCATGCGCGGCATCCCCGGCATGACGGTTTTTGCGCCCGCCGACGAGGCCGACATGCTGGCCATGCTGCCCGCCATCTGGGCCTCGCCCGACCCCGCCTACCTGCGCGTGAACACCCGGCCCAGCACCTACCAGCACGAGCCGTTCGTGCTGGGCAAGGCCGAAATCGTGAGCGAAGGCAAAGACATTACCATCCTCACCTACGGCATGCTTTTCGAGCAAGCGCTCATTGCCAAAGACTTGCTCACCGAAGCCGGCTACTCGGTAGGCCTTGTGAACCTGCGCAGCCTCAAGCCCCTGGACGAAGCCGCCGTGCTCAACGTGGTGAAGGGGGGTAGTCTCATCGTGACCCTGGAAGACCATTTCCAGACCGGCGGCCTCTACTCCATCCTGGCCGAGCTGCTGCTCGAAAACGAGCTGACGGCCAAGGTGCTCCCCCTCGCCCTCAAAGAGCGCTGGTACAAGCCCGGCCTGCTGAGCGAAGTGCTCGAATACGAAGGCTTTACCGGCCAGCACATTGCCCGCCGCATCGGCGAGCGCCTCGGTGACGGTGCCCATAGCTTCGGCGCCAAAACCAAGGTGGTCGAAAACGAATTTGCCGAGTAAGTATTTTTGTAATCTAAAAGGACGTCATGCTGAGCTTGCCGAAGCATCTCTACCGGGTTGTTGAACGAACCCAGCCGACGCGGTAGAGATGCTTCGGCAAGCTCAGCATGACGTTCTTTCTTTCTACTATTGTTGCCTAATTCCAGCCTTATGAATTTCCCCAAATCGGATGACCTCTACGCCCGGGCGCAGCGCATCATGCACCCCGTGACCCAAACCCTGGCCAAGGGCCCGGGCCAGTACACCAAGGGCGCTAGCCCCAAGTATGTGAAGCGCGGCCAAGGTGCGCACGTGTGGGATGTGGATGGCAATGAGTACATTGACTACCAGATGGGTATTGGTCCGCTTTCGCTAGGGTACGCTTACCCGAAAGTGGATGAGGCTATTAAGGCGCAGCTAGCCGACGGCATCACCTTCTCGATGATGCACGAGCTGGAAGTGGAGCTTGCCGAGCTAATTAACGAAGTAATTCCGAACGCCGAGAGCATCCGCATCAGCAAAACGGGCGCCGACGTGACCTCGGCCGCCGTGCGCGTGGCCCGCGCCTTCACTGGCCGCGACCACGTGCTGTGCTGCGGCTACCACGGCTGGCACGACTGGTACATCGGCACCACCAGCCGCGACAAAGGCATTCCGCAGGAAGTGAAAAGCCTGGTGACGGCTTTCGAATACAATAACCTGGAAGGCTTTAAGCAACTGCTGACGCCCGATGTGGCCTGCGTTATCCTAGAGCCCTTCATCTACGACGCGCCCAAGGACAACTTTCTGCACGAAGTGGCCCGCCTGTGCAAGGAGAACGGCACGCTGCTGATTTTCGACGAGATGTGGACCGGTTTCCGCATCGCGCTAGGGGGGGCTCAGGAATATTTCGGCATCAAGGCCGACTTGGCTACTTTCTCCAAGGCCTGCGCCAACGGCATGCCTATCGCGCTGCTCACCGGCCGCGAAGACGTGATGCGCCTGTTTGAGCAGGACGTATTTTTCTTCACCACCTTCGGCGGCGAGGCCCTGAGCATGGCTGCCGCGATGGCCACCATCCAGGAACTGCGCGACCAGAACGTGCCCGCCGCCTTGGCCGCGCAAGGTAAAAAGCTGAAAGACGGCTACAATCAGCTGGCCGCCGACCTTGGTCTGACCCAATACACCAAGTGCTATGGCTACGACTGCCGCACGCTCGTTACCTTCGACCCTAGCGGTGGCAATCCGCTCGAAATCAAGGCTTATGTGCAGCAGGAGCTGTTCAAGCGCGGTATCCTGTGGAGCGCCTCGCACAACATGAGCTTCTCGCACACCGACGAGGACATCGCCAAAACCCTGGCCGCTTACAAGGAAGTCCTGACCCTGCTGAAAGACGCCATCGACAAAAAAGACGTGGCTAGCCGCCTTGAGGGCGAGCCCGTGGAGGCCGTGTTCCGCAAGGTGACCAATGCCGCACCGGTAAAAAAGTAGCCCTAGCCGAAGCGCGGCGCAAGCCAAGTTTCACTACGTATAGCGACGCCTAGCGGCAAAGGCGGGGCCGGGCTTATTTGTCCGGCCCTGCTTATTCGTATTAATCAATTCCTGACGATTTTTTCGCCGCCTTGCAGCGAATACGCGAAGTAGAACTTCGCGCTACTGGTATGAATTTCTTCGATTTAACTAACAAAACGGCCATCGTCACGGGTGCGTGCGGCCTCATCGGCCAGAAGCACTGCGAAGCCCTGGCCCTGGCCGGCGCCAACGTAGTAGTGGCCGACCTGCACCTCGACAAGGCCCGTGAGGTGGCCGCTAGCCTGCCCGGTGGCATCCATCTGCCACTCGCCGTAGATGTGACCTCGCCCGAGTCGCTGGCCGCCGCGCGCGATACCATCATCGAGCGCTTTGGCCACATTGATGTACTGGTCAACAATGCCGCCATCAACGACATGTTTGAGAATCCGGCCCTAGCCGCCGACCTCAGCAAGTTTGAGAATTTTCCGGTCGCCACCTTCCGGCAGGTGCTGGAAGTGAACGTGACGGGCATCTTTCTGGCGGCGCAGGTTTTTGGCACGCCGATGGCCGAGCAGGGCCACGGCTCCATCATCAACGTGGCTAGCACCTACGGCCTGGTAGGGCCCGACCAAAGCATCTATCGCAACGAGGCCGGCGAGCAAACTTTTTATAAGTCACCGTCTTACCCCACTACCAAGGGCGCAGTGGTGAACTTCACCCGCTACCTGGCCGCCTACTGGGGCGCCAAGGGCGTGCGTGTAAATACCCTCTCGCCGGGCGGCGTGGAGAACAGTCAGGATGCCTTCTTCGTGAAGCAGTATAGCGCTAAAACGCCGCTAGGCCGCATGGCAGCGCCCACCGACTACCAGGGCGCGGTAGTATTCCTAGCTTCCGACGCCTCGGCCTACATGACGGGCGCCAACCTCGTGGTAGACGGCGGCTGGACGGCGATATAAGTAGCGCGGACTTTCAGTCCGCGAGTTCGAGCCGCTGAACTACTCGCGGACTGAAAGTCCGCGCTACGGCGCTACTGGTTGGTTCTGTATTAATTTCGGATTGGATTTCACCAAACCCTCCTATGAAGCACGCCGACCTTGCTGCTAAAGCCAGCCGCATCAAGCTGGTTCTCACCGACTGCGATGGCGTATTAACCGACGGCGGCGTGTACTACGGCGAAAGCGGCGAGGTGCTCAAGCGCTTCAACATCCGCGATGGCATGGGCGTGGAGCGCCTGCGTGCCGTGGGCGTCGAAACCGGCATCGTGACCGGCGAGCGCTCGCCCTCGGTACAGAAGCGCGCCGATAAGCTCAAAATCACTGAGTTGCACCTGGGTATCAAGGACAAGGCGCCGCTGCTGGGCGATATCCTGTCCCGCACGGGGCTAGCGGCCGAGCAGGTAGCCTTTATTGGCGACGATACCAACGACGTGGCTATTCTGGGCCTGGTGGGGCTAGCGGCCTGCCCCGGCGATGCCACTGTTTTTGCCCGCGATGCCGCCGACTACCACTGCCAGGCCAAGGGCGGCCACGGCGCCTTCCGCGAGCTGGCCGAGCTGATTATCAGTTGCAAAGGCGGTACGCCGCTGCCCGACCGCGGCTCGGAATAGGCGGCCGTGCTACCTTCCTTAAAATAAAAGCGGGCTAGCCGCGTCAGCGGGCAGCAGGTGGGTAAAACCACCTGCCGGCTGCGCTGTTAGGTTGCTCTTCGTCCTATTCAGGCTTTTACATTTTCGCCCACCTTTTTTCGTTATGTCTGTCGTTCAAATCAAGAAAAACCGCGCCATTGGCCCTGGCCAGCCGTGCTACATCATTGCCGAGATTGGCATCAACCACAACGGCTCGCTCGACCTGGCCAAGCAGCTCATCGACGCGGCCGTGACGGCCGGCGCCGATGCGGTGAAATTTCAGAAGCGCACCCCCGAGCTGTGCGTGCCCAAGGACCAATGGGAAAAAATGCGCGATACCCCCTGGGGCCGCATGAGCTACATCGACTACAAGCGCAAAACGGAGTTTGGCCAGGCCGAATACACGGCCATCGACGACTACTGCAAGGCCAAAGGCATCGACTGGTTTGCCTCGTGCTGGGATGAGCCGTCGGTCGATTTTATGGAGCAGTTCCAGCCGGTGCTCTACAAGATGGCTAGCGCCTCGCTCACAGACAAGCCCCTGCTCGACCGCGTGCGCGCCACCGGCCGCCCCCTCATGCTGAGCACCGGCATGAGCACCCAGCAGGAAATCACGGACGCCGTGGCCTACGTGGGCCTCGACAACCTGATGATTGCGCACAGCACGTCGGCCTACCCCTGCCCCCCGGCCGAACTGAACCTGCGCATGATTCAAACCCTGCAAGCGCAGTTCCCGGGCACGCCCATTGGCTACTCGGGCCACGAAACCGGCCTGAGCACCACCGTAACGGCCGTAGCGCTGGGCGCCACGTTCGTGGAGCGTCACTTCACCCTCGACCGCGCCATGTGGGGCTCCGACCACGCCGCTAGCGTAGAGCCGGGCGGCCTGGCCAAAATGGTGCGCGACATCCGCGACACCGAAGCCGGCCTCGGCGACGGCGTGAAAGTGGTGTACGAGAGCGAGAAAGAGCCCCTGCGCCGCCTGCGCCGCGAGGTAACGGCCGCGTAAGGCAAGTCATAATTATTTATTCAGACCGTCATGCTGAGCTTGCCGAAGCATCTCTACCGAACGAGGCCCTAGCGGCGCGGTAGAGATGCTTCGGCAAGCTCAGCATGACGGTCTTATTTTTACGGAAAGCCACCTCTAGCTTCTCGCTCGAACGAACATTAACCCGCGCCGGTCAGTTAGGGGGCAGAGATAGTTACTTATTACATACGCTATGCTGGAGCCGATAAGCAAGTTTTATCAAAGTCTGGATGCCGTAGGCCGCACCACGATGATAACCACGCCCATCTTGCTGCTGGCAGTGGGTGTGTTGCTGGTGCTCGAGCGCAAAATTCCGTATCGCAAGGGCTTGCCATTCTTCCGCGAAGGGCTGTTTGTGGACTTGTTCTGGTACACGCTGGTGCAGAGCTACTTCCTGCAAATCGTGATTTTCGGGTTCATCATTGCGCCGCTGGCCAAGCACTTCGGGGCCCAGTTTCACATCATGGACCACTGGCCGGTGGTGGCGCAGGTGGCATTTTTTGTGGTCACCCACGACTTC
Source organism: Hymenobacter sp. BT559 (assembly GCF_017571525.1). Lineage (GTDB taxonomy): Bacteria > Bacteroidota > Bacteroidia > Cytophagales > Hymenobacteraceae > Hymenobacter > Hymenobacter ginsengisoli. The sequence goes on from NZ_JAGETY010000007.1 coordinate 38,802, forward strand.
TACATCTACTGGTTTCACCGCTTTCAGCACAGCAGCGCGTTTTTCTGGCGTACCCATGAGGCGCACCACTCCGGCAAGCAGGTAGACTGGCTGGCCGGCTCGCGCTCGCACGTGATGGAGATTATTATCAACCAAACCATCGAGTTTGCGCCCATCATCCTGCTAGGGGCCAACCCCGTGGTAGTGCCCATTAAGGCGCTTATCGACGCCGTGTGGGGCATGTACATCCACGCCAACATCGACGTGAAATCGGGCAAGCTGCAATATTTTATCAACGGCCCCGAGATGCACCTCTGGCACCACGCCGACCACGAGGAAGTGTACTACGCCAATTTCTCGACCAAATTTGCGGTCTGGGACTGGCTCTTCGGCACCGCTTTTTTGCCCCAAAATCGCAAGCCCGAGCGCTGGGGCCTGCCCTATGCGTTCCCCAAGGACTACTTCTCGCAGCACGCTTTTTCGGTGGTGCGCTTCGATGAAAAGGCCCTGGCCGAGCGCTCGGCGGCTTTTCGGGCCTACCACGGCGTGCGCTGGCGGGTGCTGGGCTGGCTCGGCCAGCGCGTGCCGGCCGCTAGGGTGCTGCAAGGGTGGGAAGTGCCCGAGGAGGTGCATCAAACCGTGCCCGCCCCGCGCCCCGGCGGCAACCCCACGGCCGCCCCGGCCGTTGCCACCGAATCTTCTCGCTCTGCCGTAACCGCTGCCTCTTGACACTTAGCTTTAACCCCGCCTGGCTCTACCTATTGCTCGCTTCCGTGATGGAAGTGTGCTGGAACTACAGCCTCAAGTACACGAGCGTGGCCAAAATAAAGGCCATCGACTGGTCGCATTTTTTCACGGCTTCGGCCGGGGTCATGACGCTGCTGCCGGCCATTGGCTACGTGGGCTTTGGCGTGGCCAACGTGTTCTTCTTCTCCAAGGCGCTCAATGTTATCCCGGCTTCCACGGCCTTTGCCATCTGGATGGGCATGGCCCTGGTGGGCATCAAAATCGTGGACACGCTGGTGCTAAAAGAGGCCTTCCAGTGGGTGCACGTCTTTTATATCGGCTGCATCCTGGTGGGCATTATCGGCCTCAAGCGCACGGCATAAGCCAGTCTAGAATAGGCCTAGCGCCCAAAAAGAACGCCATGCTGCATTTATTGCAGCATGGCGTTCTTTTTGGGCGCTTTGTTTAGCTACGCGGCGGCCTGCTTGGCAAACTGCACGTTGATGATGAGCTTCACATCGTCGCCGAGCACGATGGCGCCGGCCTCGGTGATGCCGCCCCAGCTCAGGCCGTAGTCTTTGCGGTTGATTTTACCGGTTACCTCAAAGCCAGCCTTGGTGTTGCCGTAGAAGTCGACGGCCGTGCCGCCGTATTCTACATCGAGGGTTACGGGCTTGGTTATGTCCTTAATAGTCAGGTCGCCCACGAGCTTGTAGTCGCTGCCACCCGTCTTGGTGAACGACGTCGACTGGAATTTAATCTGCGGGTACTGCGCGGCGTTGAAGAAGTCTTCGGCCTTCAGGTGCTGGTCGCGCTGCTCCTGGTTGGTATCTACGCTGTTTACATCGAGCGAAAACTCGATTTGGGCATTCTCAAAATCGTCGCCCTCGCTCTGGGCCGAGCCCTGAAAGGTTTTGAACGAGCCGGTTACGGTCGAGATAACCAAGTGCTTGATTTTGAACTGCACTTCGGAGTGCATGGGGTCGAGGGTCCATTTGGTGGTAGCCATGTCAAAGGAGGAAAAAGGGTGAAAAGTGAAGCAAATATACACGCGTTTTTGGTAATTGATGTATCAACATCATTTGTGCCGACCCTAGCTGCCGGCCGTAACTTGCTCCATGCAAAAAATGCTCGCTGCGCTAGCCCTGGCGCTGCTCACCAAGGGCTTGGTCGCCGCCCAAAGCCTTCCCATTCTCAGCCAAAACCCGCCGAGCCTGCGCTGGCAGGAAATCAGCAGCCCGCACTTCAAGGTGCTGTATCCCAAAGGCCTCGATACGGCCGCCCAGCGCACGGCTAGCCGCCTGGAGGCCGTGCACGGCCCCGACGGGGCTACGCTCGGGGTGCAGGCGCGGCCCATAGCCGTGGTAATGCAAAACCAGACCACGGTGAGCAATGGCTTCGTGACGTTTCTGCCGCGGCACGCCGAGTTCTTTACCACGCCCGACCAGGGCCAGGGGCTCGGCACCGTCGATTGGCTCGACGGGCTGGTGGTGCACGAGTTTCGGCACGTCAACCAGTTCGACAAGGCGCGCCAGGGCTTTGGGCGGGTGGTGGTGCCGCTGCTCGGCGATGGCGGGCTGGGGGTGGCCGCGGTGGGCGTGCCGCAGTGGTTTTTTGAGGGCGACGCGGTCGGGTCCGAAACGGCCCTCACGCGCAGCGGGCGCGGGCGCATCCCGTACTTCGGCGTGGGCCTGCGGGCCAACTTGCTGGAAGGCCGGCTCTACAACTACCAAAAGGCAGTGAATGGCTCGCTGCGCGACAACGTGCCCAACTGGTACGTGCTAGGGTATTATGTAACGTCTTATGCCAAAGCGCACTACGGCGCCGACGTGTGGCGCCGGGTGCTGAATGAGTACTACCGTTTTCCGTTTTACCCTTTTTCGTTTTCCAACAGTATTCGGCGCACCACCGGCCTGCGGGTCGAGGGTTTGTACGCCCGCACCATGCACGAGCTCGACTCGACCTGGCGGGCGCAGGCGGCTGCCAGGCCTGCGCCCACGCCCGTGCGCGAGCTGGCCGGGCAGGCGCCTACGCGGGTATTTACGCAGTACCAATACCCGCAGTACGTGAACGACAGCACGGTGCTGGCCCTCAAAAGCGGCCTCGGCGACATTCCGCAGCTGGTGCTGCTAGGCCGCCAGGGGCGCGAAAAGCAGGTGTTCACGTTAGGCTTGCAAAATATACCGGAGATGCTGTCGGTGGGCGGCGGCAAGGTGGTGTGGCCCGAGTATCGGCAAGACCCTCGCTGGGGCCAGCGCATCTATTCCGAGTTGAAGCTGCTGGATTTGAAGACGGGCCGCCTCACGCGCCTGGGCCGGGGGCAGCGCTACGCGGCCGCCGCACTCTCGCCTAATGGTGAGCTCATCGTGGCCGTGCGCACCGACGAAAGCTACCACCACGCGCTGGTGATTATCGACGCCACTACCGGCGCGGTGGTGCGCACGCTGCCCAACCCGCACAACGACTTCTACCAGCAGCCGCGCTGGTCGCCGAGCAGCCAGGCTATTGTGACGGTGGCGCTGAGCGCAGCCGGCAAGACCCTGCAGCTCATCGAGCCCAGTAGTGGTCTGGAAGTCAATATTTTGCCGGTGGCCAATGTGAATTTGGCCAATCCGCAGCTCTGGGGCGAGTATGTGCTCTACAACTCGCCGCAGTCGGGGGTAGATAATATCTACGCCGTCAATTACAGCACCCACCAGACCTACCAGGTCACCAACCGGCCCTTTGGTGCCTACCACGTGGCCGTGAGCCCTAGCGGGCAGCGCCTGGCCCTGCACGACTACCGCGCCACCGGCGCCCGTGTGGCCGAGCTGCCGCTAGCCCCCGAAGCCTGGCTAGCCCTGCCCGCCCCGGCCCGCGACGATGCCCCCGAACCCTTTGTGGCCGCCCTGGCAGCCGGCGAGCCGGGTGCACCTAGCATTAAGGCGCTGCTGGCCTCGCCCGATTCGAGCGGTCCGCGCTACGGCGTGCGGTGCTACCGGCCGCTAGCCCACGCCTTCCGGTTGTTTAGCTACGGCGTAGTGCAGAGCCCTAGCGGCAACGCCGTGAGCGTGGGCCTGCGCTCGCAGGATTATCTGAGCACGACCCAGCTCTTCGCGGGCCTGAGCTACGACCAGACCGAGCGCACCGTAGCCGCTACCGGCGCGCTCAGCTACCAGGGCCGCTACCCGGTATTCGACGTGGAAGCCACCTACGGCGGGCGCAACGCTACGCGCTACTTCGACCGGGCCGCGCCGCTCGACAGCCTGCGCGGCACCCGCTGGCAGTACGCCCGGCTGCTGGCTGGGGCACGCATCCCGCTGGTGCTCACGCGGTCTAAGTACTTACAGGCGCTCACGCTAGGGGCCTACTACCTGCACGAGCGCGTGTATAACTACGCGGCCACGCTGCGCAACCTCTCCGAGGTGGGCCCCAGCACGCCGCTGCACGCCGTGCAAACGTCGCTAGCCTACGCCAGCCAGCTCAAGCAGAGCGCCCGCGACGTGGCGCCGCGCGGCGGGGCTACGCTGCTGGCCACCTACCGCACCACGCCCTTTGGCACGGCCTTGGAGGCTAGCCAGGTGGGCGTGCAGGCGGGCGTGTATTTGCCGGGGCTAGCCAGGCACCATGCCGTGCGGCTGCGCGGCGGCTTTCAGTATCAGCAGCAAAACCAGTACAGCTTTGCCTCGGCCATTTCCTTTCCCAGGGCCGAAACGAGCTACGTAAGCTTTGACAGGCTAGCCGTGGGCAGCGTTGATTACAGTCTGCCGCTGGCCTTTGTGCACTGGTCGGTGGGGCGGGTGCTGTATGTGCAGCGGCTGCGCGCCACGGCGTTTGGCGACTTTGCCCAGGGCAGCAGCGTGGTGGGCCTGCGCACGGCGGGCGGCACCATCGTGCCCACACGCGTATTCCGGAACTACCAGAACTATGGGGCTGACTTCATGGCCTTGTTCAACGTTTTTCACCTGCGCACGCCTCTGGAGGCGGGCGTGCGGGTATCCTACAGCAGCTACCAGCAAGCGTGGGTAGTGCAGCCGCTGGCCTTCAGCGTGCGGCTGTAAGCTACCCCGGCGTAACGTGAAGCTTTTGCTTGGGGCTACTGCTTGGCGGCGCGCTCCTGGTCGGCTAGGGTAAACTGGGTGAGGTAGGCTGTTTCTTCGGCCACATCGGCGCGGGCCAGGCGCGATTCCTGCATGAGCAAGACACTGGAGTAGAGTAGGATAAGCGCGCCGGCTACGCTCAGAGCAGCAATTATCCAGGCCCGCGAGATATTCGTCAGCTCAAACACACCAATGGCCAGGATGCTGCCGATAAAAATGCTCAGGGCCAGGTGAAAGCTGGTCATGGCCCGCTGCAAGAGCCGTGCCCGCCGGATGGCAAACAGCAGCTGCTGCGTAAGGTGGCCGTGCTCGGCCGGGTCGGGCGTGGAAGTGGCGGCCTGCTGCTGGTTCTGGCGCAAGAGCTGGGCCACCTCGCGCTGCCGGTCGAGGCTGCGGCTCAGGCGCTGCGAGGTAGTGAGAATGAGCGAGCCGCACGCCGACACCAGGATGGCCGGCGTAAACATCGCCGAAAGAATGGACAGCGTGCCCGAAAGGTTGGCCATGAGAATAGAGCAGCAAAAGAGCCCGCTACTGAACGCGCCCCAACGGCCCAGGTTACGGGCTGCTGGGGCGCGCCAGGGTGCTTCGGGCAGCAGGCCCCTAGTTCAGCGACGGGCTGTAGTCGGGCATGCTCAGGAAAAACGCTATCTCGCGCAGGGTTTGCTCGGGGGCAGTGAGGTGGGCGCAGTGGCCGGGCGTATCAATCACCACGAGCTGGCTATCCATCAGATTCTCATTTAGATAGGTGCCCACGGCCAGCGGTGCTATCACATCGTGTGCGCACTGCAATATGAGGGTGGGCGTGGTGAGCAGCGGCAGGTCGGAGCGGTGGTCGCTGAAAAACGTGACGCGGGCAAAGTGCTGCGCAATGGCCGGGTTGGTTTGCATAAAGCTGTTGGTGAGCTCCATCACCAGCTCGGGGCGCTCGGTGCCCATCATCACCGGGGCAATACCCTGCGACCAGCCGGGGTAGTTGTTTTCCATGGCGGCCAGCAGCTCGTCGATGTCTTTTTGGGCAAAGCCCCCGGCGTAGCCCTCGGCATTGATGAAGCGCGGCGAAGGGGCTAGCAAGATGAGCTTGCCAAAGCGGGCCGGCTCTTTGATGGCCGCCAGCACCCCAATCATGGAGCTGACCGAGTGGCCCACGAAAATAATGCTTTGCAAATCAAGCTCCTGCAACACGGCTAGCAGGTCGTCGGCGTGGGCCGCGAGCGAGCCGTGCCGGGCGTAGTCGTAGGCCGTGGCATCTGACTGGCCCGCGCCTACCAGGTCGAGCCGCACCACACGGTAGCGGTCTTCAAAGGCGGGTGCCAGCAGGCGCCAGCTGGTCTGGTCAGACCCTAGCCCATGCAAAAACACAATGGCCGAAGATGTGCTGCTAGCCCCCGTAATAGTAACATTGCTGCGGCGGCAGGCAGACGAAGTTTGGGTACTCATTTTAGAATAGATTAGCCTTTTTAAAGGTGGAAATACGAAGCGGTGCTGCTAGTCGGTTTGCCCATAAATCAGATATTTTCTGGGAATGGTGCTAAATATAGCGACGGCGCAGAGTGGTTTTTGTGAGCTTTTGCCAGCAAGCGTAATAAGCCCGGCAATGCCGGGCCGTAATGTGTTTGCAGGCAATAAAAAGGCAGGCAAAAAAATACCTGGCTGATTTAGCCAGGTAAAGAAGTGGTGGTCAGGCGGTAATGTTGCGGCCTGGCGTTCACACAATAGGCTTTACTTCCACCTCGCGCTCCTTGAGTGGAGCCTTGGGCTTGCCGATAATGTAGCGCATGCCCTTATCCTGAGTGACGTAGTTCCAGGCCCAGGCAATGAACACGGCCAGGCGGTTGCGGAAGCTTACCAGGGCTAGCACGTGCACGAGGCTCCACCCTAGCCAGCCCAGCCAGCCAGTAATGTGGTATTGCTTGCCAAAGAGCTGAATATCACCCACGGCGCGGTGCCGACCAATAGTAGCCATGGTGCCCTTGTCGTCATACACGAAGGGCTTCAGAGGCTGCTTTTGCAGCAGGCGGCGAAGGTTTTCGCCCAGCAGGCGCCCCTGCTGAATGGCGGGCTGCGCCACCTGCGGGTGGCCTTCGGGATAGTCTTTGGTGGCCATTTGGGCGATGTCGCCGATGGCAAACACGTTGTCGTAGCCCGCCACCTGGCTATACTCGTTTACCTGGTAGCGGTTCGACTTGAGCTGCGCGGCCGGGTCGAGGCCGGCCAGGGGCACGCCCGTGACGCCCGCCGCCCAGATAAGGGTGCGCGTGATGAGCTTATCGCCGCTTTTGAGCGTCGCAATATACCCATCGTAAGAGGTCACGCGGTTGTCTAGCCACACTTGCACGCCCAGCTCTTTCAGGTACGTGAGCGCGTGCTCCGACGCCTCGGCCGACATGCCCTTGAGCAGCACTGGCCCGCTCTGCACCAGGTGAATATCCATCTGCTTGAGGTCGAGCTCGGGATAGTCACGCGGGAAAACATTGGCTCGCAGCTCACTCAGGGCCCCGGCCATCTCTACACCCGTGGGCCCGCCGCCTACTATCACAAAGTCGAGCATGCTGTTGAGCTGCTCCAGGTCGCCGATTTGCAGAGCCTGCTCGAAGTTGGAGAGCAGGGTATTGCGCAGCTCAATGGCATCGGTGACGCTCTTGAGGCTAATGGAGTTTTTCTCCATCGCCTTGTCGCCGAAGTAGTTGGTGGTAGTGCCGGTGGCGAGCACCAGGTAGTCGTAGCGCACCTGCCCGATGGTAGTTTCCACTACTTGGGCCGCCGGGTCGATGCAGCGCACCTCGGCCATGCGGAAGAAAAAGTTGGCCTGCTTGTTCAGGATTTTGCGAAACGGCGATACGATGCTGTCGGCATTGAGGCCGGCCGTGGCCACCTGATAGAGTAAAGGCCAGAAACCGTGGTAGTTCTGCTTGTCGATGAGTACTACCTGCACCGGCGCATTGGCCAGCGACTTGGCCAGCTGCAGCCCACCAAACCCACCGCCCACTATCACCACGCGCGGCTTGCCGAGGTCGGCAATTTTTGTAAGTCCTTCTACTTCCTCCATAAGGCCAAAGATGCGTAGGGATGGGCGCACGGCCCGGCAACTGCCAGCCCATACGGCCCGGCTAGCCCCCGCGTTGGCCCCGGCGCCCTGAGTAAGCTCAACGTAACCCCTAGAGCCAGAAAGCGGTACTTCCTGCATACTTCCGCATTCTCATCCTTTTCCCATGAAAAAAATATTGTTAGGCCTCGCGCTAGCCCTCGGGGGCGGCCTGAGTGCCTGCAGCTCCGCCGTAAACGTGGAGCAGCAGTCCAACGTGAACTTCACCCAGTACCGTACCTTCGACTTTGCCGATACAGAAGTAAAAACCAACGGCGACCAGAACCCGCTGCTCAATAGCCCCATCGCCCAGGACCATATTAAGCAGGCCATTGCGAGCGAAATGGCAAAGCGTGGCCTGCGCGAAGTAGAAAGCAACCCCGACCTGCTTATTACCACCCACACCTTCGTGGAGAAAGCCGAGCGCACGGTATACGATACCTACCCCGGCCCTAACTACGCCTACCCCTACGCCGTGGGCTACCGGGGCGCCTACCTGCCCATCAACTACGGCTACTGGTACACGCCGGCCTACTACAGCCAGCCGCGCACCCAGCAGTACCGCGAGGGCACGCTCATCATCGACTTCATCGACCGCCGTACAAACAACCTCGTGTGGCGCGGCTCCATGGCCGACCCCGTAGATGACCCCGCTCGCCTGGGCACCGAGTTCAGCAAGTCGGCCAAAGACATTCTGGATAAATTCCCTATCGAGAAAAAGTCGTAAAGCCTTTTCAAGCAGAGCCTGGCGCACCGCCAGCTCTCGGGCTGGCGGTGCTTTGCGTTTAGGAAGGGGCTAGCCCTGCTACCGCGTGGGCTAGCGGCAGGGCGATGATAAAAGCAGTATAGGCTTCCGGCTGCGTTTCAACCGAAATGCTACCCTTATGGTCGCGCACAATATCCTGACTGATAAACAGACCCAGGCCTGTTCCTTTAGAAGTGGGCTTGGTCGTGAAAAAAGGAGAGAATAACTGGTTTTTTTCGACTTCCGAAATACCAGTGCCATTGTCTCTAATGCGAATTTCTACGTGCTCACTATGAAAAAGCGTTTCAATTGTAACCTTAGGTTTAAAATCAGTATTCTTTGCTGATTTCTCAACTAAAGAATACATCGCGTTATTGAGTAGGCTGGCAAGTACAAAGCTCATTTCTGCAGGCAGCAGCTTTACAGCAGAATGCTTTTTATTATATCCCTTCTTAAGCTCCAGCGGAATGGATTGGTAAGCAGTATCTGCTTCGCGTTTATACAGCGTCACCTGCGCTTCTACAAAACTATTAATATCACTCTCAATAAAAGCAGTGGCCTTACTTTGTAAAAGCTTATCCATGCTTCTTACTATTCGCGTTAGGCTGGAGCCGTGTTCCTTAATCTTTTCGGTATTGCTTTCGATTAGAGAAAGCAATGGCAGCAGCTCGGTTTGCAAATGTTCGTCGGAAGCGTAGTTAGCTGGGGCTAGCGCTTCTTTGCTTTCTTCCAAAAGCTCATTCGATACGGCGGCAAAGTTGGTGATATAGCTCAAGGGGTTAAGCAAGCGGTCGACTAGGCCCTTCGTCAGCTGGCCAATCGAGGCAAACTTCTCCTGCCTGATAAGCTGCGCCTGCGTTTCCTTCAGGTCAGCTAGGGTCTTCTGCAAGCCTTCCAATAAGTCGTCGGACTTCTTCTTTTCTACTATCAGCTCAGCAGTTCGATTCTCTAACTCTTTACGAGCCATTGCTAAGTCAGCAACCATTTCATTGAAGACGACCCCGAGCTCCCCAATCTCATCGCGCGACTTACTGAGTACGCGCTGGGTAAGGTCGCCCCGGCCCACTCTGGTAGCGGCGTCGCGGAGCTGTAGAATGGGTACGGAGATGTTTTTGGCCAACGCAAAGCCAATGAGTATCCCAATACTAAAAACCAGAAAGCTAAAGAATAAAGAAGTTGCCCGTATCTGACGCTTGCTTTGTACAATTTCCTTGGTCGAAAAAGCTAGCAGAATATTACCCTTCATCATGGCTGAGGTGAAGGGCGCGCGCTTTACTACCGTAGAGTCATCCGAGGTGGCATTGATATCTATCTTCTTCTTTTCCGGATAAGTTTTAAAAATGGTTTGGGTTAGTTTGTACTGCGTATGGGCCGCATTCCACGTAGTATCGCTCTGCACTAAGCTTACAAAGCGGAGTAAGGGGTCTCGCTTGACATAATCCATGGCAGTTTGGATGCCTTGGAAGTTTTGTTCAGTCATCGCAATCTTTACTCCTAGCGCCACAGTATTTGCGTCGTTCTGGACTTCTTTATTAAAGTTATTTAATAAATTTCGTCCCTGAATAGCTGGTACATAAAACAATACAAAGAAAGAAAATAGCAACACTATTGTCGTTACAGTCATCCATATCTTCGTCTTAACAGTCAGGCGAATCTGCTGCAAGCTCGAAAGGATAAATGAATTGGGTAACTTATGCTGCATAATGCGTACTGTTTGCTAGGTAAGTAATCTTTTTACAAAGACTTTTGCCCGTCGATAAGGATTACTTTATTACTGGCCGATGGGTGATTCACAACGCCAATGGCACCAGCGGTTTGCGAAACAAATTCTTCCAAATCAGATTCGGAAGTAAAAAAATTGGGAGCATCTGCCTTTCCTTGAAATACGAGGGCCAGCCAGTATTTATTTAGCTCATTCGAACTCATATTATAAATTTTTTTGCTGGTATTTGTCCCGATAAGTGTAGTGCTTTTTAGCAGGGCTATTACGACTTTGGTACCATCTGGCCAGCGTAGCTTTTCCCCTTTCATTGTCGACTTGAGCTGCGCTAGCTTCATCTCGGGAGGTGCCCCCTTATTATTTGCAATAATAGTAAGGCTCATATCCTGAGCCTTTACTGGCAAATGAACGTAAATGCTAAGCAAGAGTACGTTGAACGCAAGGCGGTATAGATATTTCATCACTAGGCCTTTTAAAATCCGACCGCAATCTGGAAGATGATGTTGTCGGAGATATTATGCATATAGCTTTTGGTGTGCTGATATTCAAGCTTCAGCACTGCTAAATAGCTTATTTCGTAGCGTACTCCACCAATGTAAGAGCGGGTATTATTGTCCATGTAATACACTTCGCTGTTAGCATATTGAATATCATCAAGCCTGACGTAGGGTATTATTTTATCCGTAACCCGCAAGCCAGCGTAGATATAGGAGGCAACCGCCCGCTGCGTGCCAAGGCTATCGGAGCGGTTCATGGCCATACTGCTCTCGGCGAGCAGTTCAAATTTTTTCGAAAAAACGGAGTCGTTGTAGGCAATCGAGCCGGTCACAATGCTCTGATTTATACGGGTCAGGGCCACTGGGATGGTGCCCCCGTAGTGGTTGTGAATGACGCTCCCTTTTGAAATAACATCGTGGTAAAAAGAGGCTCCGAGGCGCATGCCGTCCCGGGGCTTCACGTGCACGGCCAGGGTCAGCGATTTGAAGGGGTTGTTATCTTCTACATCGCCCGAGCCCAGGCCGTTGCCCAGCATGGCATCGTAGCCAAACCGCAGGCGGCCAAGGTTTTGGCCCTGCAAGCTGATGCCCGTAGTGTGGAGCGGAATAAAGCTTTGCGAGAAAAGCAGGGGGCGGTCGACCGTCGGGAAGAATACCCGGCCGTGGTGGTAGGTATCATTCCAGTAATTAATAGGCGTGTGATGCTTGCCAATTAATATACTGTGATTGCCAGCGTAATTATATTTCAGAATAATTCGCTCAATACTAATATCAAAGCTGGTGGGCGAATCGGGGGAGTATTTGAAAACCGTTTCGCCCAAAAAGGATAGGCGCTGCGTTATTTCGGAGGTAATGAATAAATCCTGCTCACCGAGGCCAAAATTTAATTTCCCCTTTTGGTAGTAGGAAACAACATCCACAAATCCTTTGATTTGTGTTCGCTGCGCTAGCGACTGCTGCACTATGCACAGCAGGAGGCCGATAACAAGTAGAAAAATAGTTGAGTAGTTTTTTTTCATAGCGGGTAGGTTGACTCACAAGTAGTATTGAGTCTGGCGAGCCAGTATAAAACCACCGCTAGGGTCGCAATACTGTCGGCTAGAGTCAAGTGGGCATTGACAGCCCCACATTGGTCGTCGGAGAGAGTGAGTTGGCACACGAGCGCAGTGCCCTGCGAGCATAGCTCGCAGCTGAGCTTGAAAACCCGGTACTACATTCGTCACCTGCCTACAGCTATCGTTGTAAGTAAGTGATAATGAAAGTATGGGAAGGCTGATAGCCCAAAGGTAGGAAAAAAGAGTAACCTACAATAGCCTGGACGCCCGGCCGGTAGATTTATATTATTTCTTTTTATCTTATTATGCGATTGCGCCAGGTTTTACCCATTCTCTTTGGCCAAGAAGTGCCATAGGTAGCTAGTGAGGTACCTGAAATCTGCTGGCCAGCTCGGGCAGTCGGGCAGGGGCTAGCCCTGCTTTTTCTCATAAAAGAACTCGGCCGCGCCGGCCGGGCCACGGCGTTGCTGGGCTTCGCGGGCGCGCAGCTCTACGCGGCGGATTTTGCCGCTGATAGTCTTGGGCAACTCTTCTACAAACTCCAGGATGCGCGGCATCTTGTAGGGCGCGAGGTGCTCGCGACCGTAGGCAAACAGCTCCTGGGCCAGCGCGGGGCTAGCCACGGCGCCGGGCGCCAGCATAACAAAGGCTTTGATTTCGTGGCCTTTGATGGAATGGGGCGAACCTACTACGGCGGCTTCTACCACGGCTGGGTGCTCGACGAGCACGCTCTCGACCTCGAAGGGGCCTACGCGGTAGTCGCTCGATTTTATTACGTCGTCGTCGCGGCCCACAAACCAGAGGTAGCCGTCGGGGTCGCGGTAGGCCTTGTCGCCGGTGTAGTAGAGGCCGTGGCGAAACACGCTAGCCGCCCGCTCGGGCTCGCCAAAGTAGCCGGTGAATAAGCCGTTGGGGCGGCCGGTATCGGTGCAAACGGCGATGTGGCCCTCGGCCAGGTCGGGCAACTCGTGGCCCTCGTCGTCGGCAATGACTACGTCGTACATAAACGAGGGCCGGCCCATGCTGCCGAGGCGTACGGCGTCGCCGGGCAGGTTATACACCATGCAGGTGCTCTCCGACTGCCCGTAACCGTCGCGGATGAGCCGGCCGGTGCCGCGCTGCCAGGCCTCAATTACTTCGGGATTAAGCGGTTCGCCTGCGCTTACACATTCGCGAAAGTTGAACTCGTAGGCTGCCAGGTCTTCGAGCACCAGCAGCCGTAGCACCGTGGGCGGCGCGCAAAACGTGGTGACGCCCTCCCTGGCTAGGGCCGTCAGCAGCGGCCCGGCGGCAAAGCGCCCGCTGCCTTGGTAGGCCACCAGGGTAGCCCCCACGCTAAGGGGCGCAAAAAAGCTGCTCCAGGCAAACTTGGCCCAGCCGGCCTGTGCAATATTGCAGTGCCGGTCGGTGGGGCGTAGGCCTATCCAGGCGGCGGTGCTAAGGTGGCCCACGGGGTACGAAAAGTGCGTGTGCGTCACCACTTTGGGTAGGCCCGTGGTGCCCGAGGTGAAAAACAAAAACAGCGGGTCGTCGGCGCGGGTAGTGGTGGCTTCGGCGTCGGTGGGCAGGTCGGCTAGCCCCTCAAAGCCGACCCAGCCGGGGCGCTGCGCGGTGGGGCCGCCCACCAGCATCTTGAGCCGGATGCGCTGGCCCAATGCCTGCTCGGCGGCGTCGATTTTGGCGGCGTTTTCGAGGTCGGCAATGACTACGGCGGGTAGCAGCCGGCCAAAGCGGTATTCGAGGTCTTTTACGCTGAGGATGCTCGCTGCCGGAATGAGCAGCTGCCCACCCTTGATGCCGGCCACGTAGGTGGCCCACAGCTCTGCGCACACCGGCACCATCAGCAGCACGGCCTGCTGCGGCAGCACCTCAGCGGCGCGCCAAAAGTGTAGCAGCTGGTTGGCGCGGCCGGCTAGCTCGGCGTAGGTAATCGTCTGGCTGCCTTCATCGTCGGCCAGTACCAGCGCGGGCTTGTCGGGCTGGTTGGCCACGTGCAAGCCTTCCAGAATTTCAGTAGTCCAATTAAAATATTCGGGCTTGGGCACCGGCTGGGCGTCCAGCTCGTGGTAGGTGCCGGCTTGGGCAATGCGCTGAAATTCCTGGAAGTAGCGTTGCATACGGTGCAGGGGCAAGGGGTGGGAGGTGGCAAGGTAGCCGTCAGCCCGGCCCCAACAGCGCACCGCCCGCCCGGAACGATTTGCGTACACCGCCTAGTTTACCGCATAACCCGCTGTTTATTAGCCGCTCCCTCTATGACTGCTTTGCCATTGGCCGCGCTGCTTTTAAGCGGCCTCACGTTGGGCACCGCACCCGTGCCCGCCACCCAAACGGTGACGGTGGTGATTGGGGCGCTAGCCTCGAACCACTCGGAGGTCAAGCTCAATTTTTACAACGCGGCCGATAAGTTCTTGCAAAAAGACCAGCAGGCCTTCCGGATGGTGGTGAAGCCGGAGGGCAAAACCGAGATTTCGGTGCCGGTAGAGCTGGCGCCCGGCGACTGGGCCGTGGCCCTCACGCAGGACACCAACGACAACGGCAAGCTCGACAAGAATATGCTGGGCATCCCGACCGAGCCTTATGCCTTCTCTAATAACGTGCGCCCGCGCCTCGCCGCGCCCAAGTTTGACGAGTGCAAGTTTACCGTAAACGGTCCCGGCAAAGTCGTTTCGATAACTACTTGGAATTAAGTGCCTAGCTAGCCCGAAATGGGTGCCCGCCCCGCGCTAGGCGCTCGGCTAGCTCCACGGCGTAGCGAGCGCGGGTGTCGGGGCGCTTGGCATCGGCTACTTTGCGGGCCATGGCCCGGCGCATAGCGCCGGTGTGCGCCTGAAAGGCCGTTTCGGCCTCGGGCCAAGCGGCCAGGGCTTCGGCTAGCTCATCAGGCAGGTCTACGTAGTCAGGATTGGGGTCGGGGGCTAGGCTTACTTCTAACTCCTGACCAATTTCGAGGCCTAGCTGTTGACACAGCGTTTTGCGCAGCATGAGGTAGCGCCCGCCGCCCTCCTGCGGCAGCAGGCCCAAGCGCTCTGGGCGGCCATTGAGCGTGGCAATGACGCGCTTGGTGGCCTTGCCGCCCACGGCCAGCCACGCGTGGTCAGGCACCTGCACAATCTGCGTGGGCATAAAGCTTGGGCCTCCGGCTTCGAGCACAGCGCGGAAATTAACTTCCATAGGACTACTTACTTGAAAGAAAACGTAAGCGGTAGCTGAGCGTAGGCTAGCTGGCCCGCACCTGACCGCTACCGCGCACCAGCCACTTGTAGCTGGTTAGCTCCTCCAGGCCCATGGGGCCGCGGGCGTGCAGCTTCTGGGTGCTGATGCCAATTTCGGCCCCTAGCCCAAACTGCGCGCCATCGGTGAAGGCCGTGGAGGCATTGGCGTACACGGCTGCCGCATCCACCACCTGCAAAAAGGTGTCGATATGCCCGGCATCTTCCGAGATAATGGCTTCGCTGTGGCGCGAACCGTGGGCGGCAATGTGGTCGAGAGCTGCGTCGAGGTCGGCTACAGTCTTGATGGCGAGCTTGTAATCCAAGAACTCGGTGCCAAAATGCGACTCGCTAGCCTCGGCCAGCAGCGCGGCGGGGTAGTGGCCAGCCAGGGCCGCGTAGGCCGGCGCGTCGGCAAAGAGCTGCACCTGCGCCTGGGCCAGCGGCGCAGCTAGGGCCGGTAGGTCGGTCAGGCGTTGCTCATTGAGTAGTAGGCAGTCGAGCGAATTGCACACGCTCACGCGGCGCGTTTTGGCATTGGCAATGATGGCTTGGCCCTTGGCCAGGTCGCCGGTGGCGTCGAAGTAGGTGTGCACCACGCCGGCCCCAGTTTCGATGACGGGCACGCGCGCATTCTGGCGCACGTAGTCAATCAGCCCCTGGCTACCCCGCGGGATAACCACATCTACTAGCCCCACCGCCAGCAGCATAGCCTCGGTGGCGGCGCGCTCGGGCGGCAGCAGCGTGGCGGCGCCCAGCGGCAGGCCGTGGCGCAGCAGCACCGGCCCGGCCACTTCGATAAGCACCGTGTTGGAGGCCGCCGCGTCGGAGCCGCCTTTTAGCAGGCAGGCGTTGCCGGTTTTCAGGCACAGCGCCAGGCTGTCGAAGGTCACGTTGGGCCGCGCCTCGTAGATGATGCCGACCACCCCTAGCGGCACCCGCACTTTCTTCAGCTGCAAGCCGTTGGCTAGCTCCTTTTCGCTGAGCACGCCGCCGAGCGGCGAGGGTAGGCTAGCCACATTGCGCAGGTCGTCGGCCATGCTGGCGAGGCGCTCGGGCGTGAGGCGCAGGCGGTCGTGGCGTGGGTCGGCGGTGGGCATGCGGGCCAGGTCCTTGGCGTTTTCGGCCAGCACAAAGTCGGTGTGGGCGAGCAGCGCGTCGGCGAGGTCGCGCAGCACGGCATCGATGGCGGCGGGCGCCACGGTGGTTAGCCGGCGGCTAGCCTGCTGGGCGGCGCGGAAGTAAGCGGAGTAGTCAGTCATCAGCATGAGCGTAGCCGGGTGGCGCAGCTGCTTAATTATCAGTCGTTAAAAATAGGTAGTCGTAGTGCACCAGCGGGCGCTGGCCGTGCTGGCCCAGGCGCTCGCGGGCCTTGTCGGCGCCGTACTCGGCCAGGCCCAGCCCCAGCGCGTGGCCGGCCTCATCGACAAGCCGAATGAGGTCGCCTCTCTGAAAATCACCCTCGATACTAGTCACGCCCACCGGCAGCAGGCTGGTGGCCTTGGCGGGGGCTAGCAGGGCGGCGCGGGCGCCCGCATTGATGTGCACAGTGGCCTGGGCCGCCTGGGCGTGGGCTAGCCACTTTTTGGTGCCCGAAGCTTTTTTGCTGGGCTGAAACCACGTGTTTACCGCGCTTTCATTCAAGATATTGGGTAGGATGTCGGGCGTCTTGCCATTGCCGATGTGCACGCTGATACCCAGCCCGGCCACCTTGTGCGCAATGGAGCACTTGGTGAGCATGCCGCCGCGCCCAAACTGCGAGCGCGTGGCCGTGATGAACTCGGCAAAGCTGGTATCGTGCGGCGCAATCTGCCGGATGACCTGCGCGCCCGGCTGGCTAGGGTCGCCGTCAAAGATGCCGTCTACGTTGCTCAGAATGATGAGCGCATCGGCATTGAGCATGCTAGCCACCAGGCCAGCTAGCTCGTCGTTGTCGGTAAACATGAGCTCGGTTACCGAAATCACATCGTTCTCATTCACAATCGGAATGACGTTTTGTTGCAGCAGTTCCTGGAAGCAGTTGCGCATGTTCAGGTAGTGCTGGCGGTCGCGGAAGTCTTCCTTGGTCACCAGCACCTGGGCGCCCAGCAAGCCGTGCGGAGCCAGCAGCGCCGCGTAGAGGCTCAGCAGCTTTACCTGGCCCACAGCGGCTAGCAACTGGCGGCTGCGCACGGCGTCGGCCTTGGGCGGCAGCGTGATGAGGCTGCGCCCCGCCGCCACCGCCCCCGACGATACCAGGATGACTTCGCAGCCCTGGTTTTTGAGGCCCACTATCTGGGCTACCAGCTGGGCCATGCGCGCCTCATCGGGCAGGCCGTTGGGCTGGGTGAGGACGTTGGAGCCGATTTTAACGACGAGGCGGCGGTAGGGCAGGGGCATGATACAAAGCAGGGCAATAGCCAAAACTAGCGGCTAGCCGCAACTTGGCTGGCTAGCCGTGGCCCCGGCGCCGCGCGCAAATATGCCCGCGGCGCTAGACCTTCTGGGGCTTGCCTTGTTACTGCTATCCTCCTACCGGGGCCGCCTGGCCCCGCTTATTCTCCATGAAAGAGTATAAACTGCACGAACCCAAAAGCCTCGCCAACTTCAAGTTGGGTGAGTTTGACGAGCCCACGGCCCTCGATTACGAGGTAAAAATTCAAGTAAAAGCCGTGTCGCTCAATTACCGCGACTGGGCCCTGGCCAACGGCTGGTTTGGCTACCCCGGCGAAAAACTGCCCATGATTCCCTTCAGCGACGCCGCCGGCGTGGTGACCGAGGTGGGCAAGGGCGTAACCCGGTTTCAGCTCGGCGACCGTGTGGCTGTCAACTTCTTCCCCGACTGGGCCGATGGCGCCTTCACGGCCGCCAAGGTGCACCGCTCGCTGGGCGGCAGCACCGATGGCGTGCTGGCCGAGTACGTGGCCTTCCCCGAAAGCGCCGTAGTGAAAGTGCCCGACTCCTTCTCGTTTGAGGAAGCCGCGGCGTTTCCCTGCGCGGGCGTCACGGCCTGGCACTCCTTGGTAGAGCAGGCGCAGCTGCGCCCCGGCGATACGGTGCTGCTGCAAGGCACGGGCGGCGTATCCATCTTCGGCCTCCAAATCGCCAAGCTCTTTGGAGCCCAGGTCATTATTACGTCGGGTTCGGATGAGAAGCTAGCCCAGGCCAAAGCGCTCGGAGCCGACCACCTTATCAACTACAAAACCACCCCCAACTGGGAGGATAAGGTGCGCGAGCTGACCCAGGGCGAAGGCGCCCTCTACATCCTGGAGGTGGCCGGCCAGCTAGCCCGCTCGCTGCGCGCCCTCAAGGCCGGTGGCACCGTGTTTCAGATTGGCCAGGTATCGCCCAGCGACGAGGCGCCCAACCTGCGCATGGTGCCGCTGCTCACGCAGCGCCTGCAAGGCATCTACGTGGGCAGCACCCAAATGCTAGCCGACTTGCTCAAAGCCTTCGACACCAATCAGGTAAAGCCGGTTATCAGCGAAGTGTTTGACTTCGATAAAGTGCCCGATGCCCTGGCCCACATGGGCAGCGGCGCGCACTTCGGTAAGATTGTGGTGCGTGTGGGCTAGCCCTGCTTCGCTACTAAAAAAGGCCGGCTGCTCCGTGAAGGGGCGGCCGGCCTTTTTTAGTGAAAGGGGATTTCTAATTCCTAGTCGCAATGCTACGCTCTGCAGGGCGACCGGAATAGCTTAGCTCAATTGTAAGGTAGCCAGCTGCTTATTGATGAAATCAATTTCCTCGAAGCTCAGCTGCACGTCCATGGCCTTGGCGTTTTGCGCGGCTTGCTCGGGGTTGCGAGCGCCCACCAGCGCCACCGTGATGCCGGGCTGCGCCAGCGTCCAGCGCAGCACGAGCTGGCCGAGGGTGGCGTTTTTGGTCTCGGCTAGGGGCCGGATTTTCTGCAGGAACTCGTTGACTTTCGTCACTGCCTCGGGCTTGAACAGGCGGTTGGTGCTGCGCAGGTCGCTAGCATCGAAATGCTGGCCGGGCTTGATTTTGCCGGTGAGCAAACCGAGCTGCAAAGGGCTGTAAACCAGAATGCCTTGGTTATGCTGCTGGGCATACGGCACCACGTCTTTCTCAATGTCGCGGCGCAACATGCTGTAGGGCACCTGGTTGCTGGCTAGGGTCAGTGTCTTCCCGGCTTCTTCCATCTGGGCCACCGAGTAGTTGCTCACGCCCGCGGCGCGCACTTTGCCCTGCTCAATGAGGCGCTGCACTGCCTCCATCGTTTCATTGATGGGCGTGGTCACGTCTGGCCAGTGCTGCTGGTAGAGGTCGATGTAGTCGGTGCCCAGGCGCTTGAGGCTGTCCTCGCACTCTTTGATGATGCTGTCGCGGCTAGCGTACTTGTACACGTCCACGTCCTGGCCGTCGTTGTTCTTGGTCTTCATGGCGAAATAGCCCTTGGCCTCGTCCCAACGCATGCCAAATTTGGTCAGCACCTGTACTTTGTCGCGCGGCAGGCTCTTAATGGCCTCGCCCACAATCTGTTCGCTCAGGCCCATGCCGTAGATGGGCGCCGTGTCGATGCTCGTCACGCCGTGCTCGTAGGCCGCGTGAATGGCGCCCACGGCATCGTTTTGCTCGGTGCCGCCCCACATCCAGCCGCCGGCTGCCCAGCTGCCAAACGTGATGCGCGAAACGCTGACGTCGGACGAGCCTAATTTCTGATATTCCATAAGTTAAGAAAGCGGTTGCTTGAAAATCCGTCTTGCTTAACCTTGCCAGCGGGGTTAAGGTTACGGCCCAGCTAGCCCCGGCGGGCCGAACGCAGCGGGCCGCAGCAGTGTTGAGGAAGTGGAAACCAAACATTTCGCCGCCCTCGCGGCTTCGTGCGGTTCCAATTGTTATCTAGCCTTGTATTCCTATGAAAGTTGAAATCTGGTCCGACGTGGTGTGCCCGTTCTGCTACGTCGGCAAGCGCAAGTTTGAGAAAGCCCTGGGCGAGTTTGCCCACCAGGGCGACGTACAAATCGAGTGGAAGAGCTTTCAGCTCACCCCCGACTTCGTGCCCACGCCCGGCGAGAACATCCACGCCTCGCTAGCCAAGAAAAAAGGCGTGCCCGAAGCCGAAGGCCGCCGCATGAACGACTACATGACTCAAGTAGCCAAGGAGGTAGGCCTTGACTATCAGTTCGACAAAGCCATTCCGGCCAATACCTTTCTGGCCCACCAGCTCATCCACTTCGGTGCCCACCAGGGCAGGCAGGACGCCATGAAAGAGCGCCTCTTCGCCGCCTACTACCTCGAAGGCCAGGACCTGAACTCGCTCGATACGCTGGCTAACTTAGCCGCCGAAATTGGTCTCGACGCCACCGCTGCCCGCCAGGCGCTGGAGGCGGGCACCTACGCCAACGAAGTGCGCCGCGACGAGTACGAAGCCCAGCAAATTGGCGTGCGCGGCGTGCCCTTCTTCGTGTTCGACGACAAATACGCCGTGTCGGGCGCTCAGCCCAGCGAGGTGTTTGCCGAAGTGCTCGACAAAGTGTGGGAGGAAAGCCACCCTACCAAAGCCCAGCCCACCATGCTAGCCGACGGTCCCGCCTGCGGCCCCGATGGCTGCGATTAAGCAGTTATTTTTCAAGTAGCTTCCGAAAAGCCCCGGTGCCCACGCGCCGGGGCTTTTTGCGGCAAAGGGGGCTAGCTGGGCCATTGCTTCATACTTTCGCTATCCGGCCCGGCGTAGGTTTAGGCGTGCGCGGGGCTAGCGCTGCTTTTGCTGATACCTATGATTGTTAAAAATTCAACCAACGCACGCACCATCAAGCGGTTGGGCGCGTGGCTGGTGCCACTGGCCGGTACTTTGTCGCTGATGGCGTTTCGCCTGCCGGCCGACGACAACCCTATCCGGGTCATCGCCGAGAAGCTGAGCGCCTACTACGCTCGCACGCTGCCCGAAAAAGCCTACCTGCACCTCGACCGCCCCGCCTACGGCACCGGCGAAACCATCTGGTTTAGCGCCTACGTGGTCGATGCCCTGCGCCACCGGCCCGATACCCTGAGCAAGGTGCTGCACGTCGACCTGCTCTCGCCCGAGCGCCGCGTGGTGGTGCGCCGCACCCTGCGCCTGGTGGGCGGCCGCGCTGCCGGCGATATTGAGCTGAACGACAGCCTGCTGGCTGGCACTTACCTGCTGCGCGCCTACACCAACTGGATGCTCAACGCCGGGCCCGACTACGTGTACCAGCGGCGGCTGCAAGTGTGGCCCGCCTCGCCCGACCAAACTCCGGCCGACCCCGGCATCGCTAGCCCCGCCACCAAGGCGGCTGTGAAGAGTACGGTGCTGCCCACCGGCAAGGTCGATGTGCAGTTCTTCCCCGAAGGTGGTACCCTAGTAGCGGGCCTGCCAGCCACAGTGGGCATAAAGGCGCAGGCGGCCAATGGGCGTAGCGCCGTGGTGAGCGGCCAGGTGCTCGACGAGAAAAACCAGCCCGTGGTGGCGGTGTTTGCCACGCCCCACGCGGGCATGGGCCGGCTCAGCTTTACGCCCGCCGCCGGCCAGCGCTACCACGCCCGCGTGAAGCTGCCCGACGGCACCAGCGCCGACTATCCGCTGCCCGCCGTGCAGCCCACCGGCTACAGCCTGCACGTGGCCGATACTGGCGACAGCTATACTGTGGAGGCCCGCTACAAGGGCACGCCCGGCGCCCCGGTGCCCGGCCCGGTCATGCTGCTCACCGAGGTGCGTGGCTTTCTCATCGGGCTGGTGCCGCGCCCCATCACCGACGATGGCGCGCCCGCTACCTGGAAAGTAGCTAAGTCGCGCTACCCCAATGGCATTCTGCACCTTACGCTATTTGATGCGCAAAGCACGCCGCAGGCCGAGCGGCTAGCCTTTATCCTGAACGGGGCGCCCGCCCTGAACGTGGTGCTTACGCCCGACCGCGCTGCCTACGCACCCCACGACCCGGTGCACGTGAAAGTGCAGGTGCAGGATGCCACCGGCCAGCCCGTGGCTACGCACCTTTCCGTGACCGTAGCCGAAGCAGGCGCCGCCGCCCTCGACCCTGAGGCCGGCAACGTGGCTACCAACCTGCTACTGACGTCAGACCTGGCTGGCTACGTTGAAAACCCCGGCTATTACTTCCAGAATAAGACTCCCGAAACCACCCAGGCCCTCGACAACCTGCTGCTCACCCAGGGCTGGCGCCGCTACGTGTGGAAGCAGGTGCTAGGCCCCACCCCGCCACCCATCACGTACCCAGCCGAGCGCGACCTGGCGCTCTCGGGCCGGGTCACGGGCATGGGGCAGCAGGGCATCGCCAACAGCCAGCTCACGTTTATCCAGAATAAGCCCACCCGTAGTATCCTCACCGCTACTACCGGGCCCGATGGACGCTTTAACTTCACCGGTTTTCCGGGCCGCGACACGGCTGTGATAACGCTGCAGGCCCGGCGCCAAACGGGCGGCACCAACGTTATGATTCGGCCCGATATGGGGCCGCCCACCTTTGGTGCCCCCTTACCGCCGCTGCCCCCCCTAGCCGCCGCGCCGCCCGGCGTGGCCGACTACCTGCGCCGCAGCCGCCAGCAGCAGGTGCAGGAGCGCCAAAACCACCCCGGCGACTACGTGGCCCGCACCGTGCAGCTCGGCAACGTGGCCGTGACCGGCAAAAAAGTATTGGTGCCGCGTGATGATACGCGACGTCTCTACGGCGCGGTGGCCAACACGGTCATTGACTTCGCTAACGATATGTCGGCGCAGTCGGGCCTGAGCATCTTTCAGGTGTTGCAGGGCCGGGTGGCGGGCCTCACCGTGTCGGGCACGCCGCCCAACATGAGCGTGCAGATACGCGGCGCCGGCTCGCCCATCTTCATTCTGGATGGCATGAAGGTCGATGACGATGCCATCAGCAGCATTCCGGCTAATCAGGTGGAAAGCGTGGAGGTGTTCAAAGGGCCTGAAGCCGCCATTTTTGGCGCCGGCTCCAATGGTGGCGTCATTGCGGTATACACCAAGCGCGGCGACAAAAACTACAAGGGCGCCGACAAAGGACCTAGCCCCGGCATCTTGGTGGTGCGGCTGCCTGGCTACTACCAGGCCAAGGAGTTTTACCAGCCCCGCTACGGCGCACCCGTGCTCAATGCTCCGGCTTCTGACTCGCGCCGCCTGACGCTCTACTGGGACCCCGAGTTCAGCACCGACATCAAGGGCCAGGGCGAGTTTCTGTTCTACACCGCCGATGGCGGCGGCAACTTCCAGATTGCCACCGAAGGCGTGAGTCTGGCCGGCGACCCTAGCCAGGGCAAAGCCACCATCTACGTAGCGCCCAAATCGCGCTAGCCTGCACCCCAAAAAATAGCCCTCAGTAGTACGTACTACTGAGGGCTATTTTTTGGGTACCTAGTCTATCAGGCTTTTAAGCCAAAATCATTTCGGCGGCGCCTAGCTCCACGAGCAAGCGCTGGGCCATGCCCACATTCTTAATACCGTCGATAGTGATTTGCAGCTTGTCTTTCTGGTCCTTCATGCGGGCCGTGCGGGGGTGCGTCTGTACAAAATTTAGAATCTGCCCAAACTGCTCGCCCTGAAAATACGCTTCGTGCCCGGCGCCGGCCGGCACGTAGGCGCGCAGCGTTTCGCGCTTCAAAGTCAGCTTGTCGAAGCCCAGGCGGCTAGCCTGCCAGCGCAGCTTCACAATATCCACGAGCTGCTGCACCTGCTCGGGCAGCGGCCCGAAGCGGTCGGTCATGCTAGCCACGAGCTTGGAAAGCTCCTCGGGCTTCTGGGCCCGGTCGAGCTTGGCGTAGAGCTGCAGGCGCTCCGACACGTTGTTGACGTAGGTGTCGGGGATGAGCACCGGCAGGTCGGTTTCAATCTGGGTTTCCCGGGGGCCGCTGTTGAGGGCACCGGCCGCCACTTGCAGGCGCTGCTGGCTGGTGCCGGCCGTGCCTTCGCCCAGGAAAAGGTCGCGGAATTCCGTTTCCTTCAATTCCTGTACGGCCTCGTCGAGCACCTGGTGGTAGGCCTCGTAGCCGAGGTCGTTGATAAAGCCCGACTGCTCGCCCCCTAGCAAATTGCCCGCGCCCCGAATGTCGAGGTCGCGCATGGCCACGTTGAAGCCCGCGCCCAGGTCCGAAAACTCCTCCAAGGTATTGAGGCGCTTGCGGGCGTCGGCGGGCAGGTTGGCCACGGGCGGGGTCAGCAAGTAGCAATAGGCTTTGCGGTTCGAGCGGCCCACGCGGCCGCGCATCTGGTGCAAGTCGGAGAGGCCGGTTAGGTGCGCCCGGTTGATAATGATGGTGTTGGCATTCGGAATGTCGAGGCCACTCTCGATGATGTTGGTCGAAACCAACACGTCGAATTCACCTTCTACAAACTTCATCATGCGCTTTTCGAGCTCTTCGCCCTCCATCTGGCCGTGGGCTACGGTTACGCGGGCGTTGGGCACGAGGCGTACTATCATGGCCGCCATCTCCACGATGTCGGAGATGCGGTTGTGCACGAAAAATGCCTGCCCGCCGCGCTTCAGCTCGCGCGCAATGGCGTCGCGTACAATGGTTTCGTCGAATACGTGAAGCTCGGTTTGCACCGGCTGGCGGTTGGGTGGTGGCGTGGCAATCACGCTCAGGTCGCGGGCGCCCATCAGCGAGAAGTGCAGCGTGCGCGGTATGGGCGTGGCCGAGAGCGTGAGCGTATCCACGTTCACCTTTATTTCCTTGAGCTTGTCCTTGGTTTTGACGCCGAATTTCTGTTCTTCGTCAATAATCAGCAGGCCCAGGTCCTTGAACTGCAGCTTCTTGTTGGTCAGCGCGTGCGTGCCAATGAGAATATCCGTCTTGCCAGCCGACACGCGCTCCATCGTTTCCTTCACCTGCTTCGGCGTCTTGAAACGGTTGATGTACTCCACCGTCACCGGCAGGTTGGCTAGGCGGTCGCGGAAGGTCTTGTAGTGCTGCATCGCCAGAATGGTCGTGGGCACGAGTACCGCCACCTGCTTGCCGCCCGCCGCCGCCTTAAACGCCGCCCGAATGGCTACTTCGGTCTTGCCAAAGCCCACGTCGCCGCACACGAGCCGGTCCATGGGGTGGGGTTGCTGCATGTCCTGCTTCACGTCCTCGGTGGCCTTGGCCTGGTCAGGCGTGTCCTCGTAGATAAAGCTCGACTCCAGCTCGGCCTGCAAAAAGTCGTCTTTCGGAAACGCGAAGCCCGGCGCGCTCTTGCGCTTGGCATACAGCCGGATAAGGTCGGCCGCAATGTCCTTGACCTTCTTTTTGACCGACTTCTTTTTATTCTCCCACTCCGGCGACCCTAGCTTACTCATGGTGGGCGGCGTGCCCTCGGCGCCGCTGTACTTCGCGATTTTATGCAGCGCGTGAATGCTCACCGTCAGCACGTCGTCGTCGCGGTACACCAGACGAATGGCCTCCTGAATGTGGCCGTTGATATCAACCTGCGTGAGGCCGGCAAAGCGGGCAATGCCGTAGTCCTGGTGCGTTACGTAGTCGCCGGGCTGTAGCGTCTTCAGTTCGCGCAGCGTCAGGGCTTTTTTCTTGGAAAACTTCTTCGTTTCCTGCGCTCGGTAGTAGCGCTCAAACAACTGATGGTCAGTATACACTGCTAGCCCTAGCTGTTCGTCCACGTAGCCTTCGCGCAGGGCAATGAGCAGGTGCTGAAACTGCACATTGGGGTCGAGCTCGTCGAAAATCGTGCGGAGCCGGTCGGCTTGGCGCACCGAGTCGGCCGCGATAACGGTCGTGAAATCGCGCACCTTGTTCTCCCGAATGTTCTTCAGCAGGCGCTCAAAATCCTTATTGAAGCTGGGCTGCGGCTTGGCCGTGAATTGAAACTCCTGCGAGTTCTTGAAATAAAAGCGCTTACCGAACTCCACGATGGCAAATTCATCCAAGCACTTCTTCAGGCTCTTGCCCTGCTCAAACAAGTCGCTGGGCTTCGACACGATTTGCATGCCGCTAGCCTCGTCGAGTACCTTCTTGAAGTTGGCCTCGGCCTTGTCAAACAGCTCGGTTACCACATCCAGCGTCTGGCGCACGTCTTTCATCCACAGGCAGCTGGTGCGCGGCAAAAACTCCAGAAACGACTCGCGCCGCTCCTGCAAGAGCTTGGTTTGCACGTTCGGGATAATGCTCACCGAGGTGCGCGGCTCTACCGAAAGCTGCGTCTCGGGGTTGAACGTGCGAATGCTCTCAATCTCATCGCCAAACAGCTCCAGGCGGTAGGGCAGCTCATTTGCATAGCTAAACACGTCCACGATGCCGCCGCGCACCGCATACTGGCCGGCCTCGTACACAAAATCCGATTTCTCGAAGTCGTACTGGCCTAGCAGCTCGCCCAAGAAATTGACATCCAGCTTGTCGCCCACTTTAGCCGAAAACGTATTCTGCACCAGGCTTTGGCGGTTGATTACTTTCTCGCTCAGCGCCTCGGGATAGGTCACGATGAGCGGGGCCGCGCCCAGCGCCGCTACGCTAGCCTGCCGGCTGGCATTGAGCTGGTTAAGTACCTCCGCGCGCATCAGTACGTTGGCGTTTTCGGTCTCATCAAACTCGTAAGGTCGCTTGTAGGAGCTCGGAAACAGCAGCGCCTCGGGCCCCTCGGGCAGCAGGTGGCGCAGGTCAGCCATAAAGAGGGCGGCCTCGTCCTTATCGTGTAGCACAAATACGTTGGGGTGCGCATGGTGCGCGCTCGCGGCAGCCACTACAGCATCTTGCGAGCCTACCAGGCCGCGCAGCTGTACGCGCAGCTCGCCGCCGCGGGCCGCGTCGTCGGCCGGGCGCTCCGCATCGGCAGGTTTGTAGGCTGCCAGCAGGCGGGCGCTCAGGGTCTGAAGCTCGGCATCGAGGCGATAAAGGCGAAGAAAGTCAGCTACTTGCACAGAATTTGGCTTAGTGGGCTAAAAGCAGGCAGCCCGGCCGGGCAAAATTCCGGTCGGGCTAGGCGCTCAGACAATACTACGGCTAGCCCCCGAAAGTTTCCGGTGTAACTTCGGCCAAGAATTTTAGTAGATTTATAATATGAATCCGCGTGACCTGCCCGAAGTGGTGTCGGAGCTAATTATTGAGATGCACGAGGTGCGCTCGGAGCTAAAGGCTATCAACGGGCGACTCGACCGCCTAGAGAGCCGCATGGAAGGTGTTGAATCTGAAATAAAACTGCTGCGTATAGAGCTTCGCCACGAGCTTAAAGAGAACAGCCGCAGTATAGTAGAAGGCATTACGCGCGGTTTTGAGCCCTTCCTCAATCGCCTGCTGGAGCACGACGACCAGCTGCGCAACCACGCCGGCCGGCTCCGTAATCTCGAAAATCCTCAGCCCGAGAAATAGTTGCGCGGTTCTGCACACCTGGCCATTGGCCTCATTACGGGCGTAGCCGTGGCTAGCCTCGTCAAGGGTATTCCCTTTTCGCCGGCCGGCATTGCCCTAGCGGGCTTCTCGGCCCTGGCCCCCGACCTCGACCATCCCGAGAGCAAGCTCAGCCACCGGCTGGGCTTCACGCATGGCTACGTGCGCTGGGCGTTTGGCGCGGCCGCGCTGGGCCTGGCGGCTTATGCGTATTTCCAGCTTAAGCCTGGCCCCGACCAGCGCCTGAGCTACACCGCGGCCTTGGCCTTTGGCCTGCTGGGTGTGGCGTTGCAAGGCGGCTCGGCCCGCAAGCTGGCATTGCTGTTTACGGGCCTAGCCACGGTGCTGGCGGGGCTGTATGCGCAGTTTCTGTGGCTGAGCTTGCTGGGTACGTTTATCGCGCTAGCCCCCTTCACAGCGCACCGCAGCTGGACGCATACCATCTGGGCCACGGCGCTCTGGACCTACATCGGCTACCTGGCCGACCACTCGCTGGGCTGGCGCGGCATAGCGCAGTATGCGGGGGCCGGCTACGCCTCGCACCTGCTGGCCGATACCCTCACCAAATCGGGGGTGCGCTGGCTGCTGCCGCTCACCGATTTCAGCTTCAAAATACCGGTACTCAGCACGGGCTCCAAAACTGGGAATGTCCTAGAAGCGGCCATCTGCCTGGGCTACGGACTACTGGTGCTGGGGCTGGCTATCGGGCGGATAGGGTTTTAAAATGAATTACTTGTGTATGTACCGGTCGTGTCTTAGCTTCGCAGTTGAGCGAGTGGCACGGCGGCGGTAAAAGTATCCAAGTGTATAGTTTAACAGCATGGCCCACTTAGGTCTGTGCACCCCGTCATTCGCTTATTTTTAATGTGTTAGCCCGCAGCGCCGTTAGCCGGCGGGCTTTATTCCGACTGCTACCCAATTCACAAATTTTTACCCACACCAACGTTCAGTATTTTATGAACCAGATGAATAGTCCGCTCATCCGGGTCGGCGTTTTCTACGACGGCAATTATTTTCTTAAGATTAGTGATTATTACTATTTCCAGCACGAGCGCAAAGCCCGCATTAGCCTCGAAGGCCTGCACGAGTTTATCCGCCACCAGGTAGCCGAAGAAGAAGACGTAGACGTGCGCTTGGCGCAGATTACGACCTCCCACTTTTTCCGGGGCCGCCTTTCGGCCACCGAAGCCCGCGATAAGGACCGCTTGTTCCATGACCGCCTGCTCGACGATATTCTGATGAACCTGGGCGTGTGCACGCACTACATGCCCCTCAAAACCCGCGACGGTCGCCTGCAAGAGAAAGGTATCGACGTGTGGCTCAGCCTCGAAGCCCTCGAAATGGCGCTGCACAAAACCCTCGACGTGGTGGTGCTCATCGCGGGCGACTCGGACTACGTGCCGCTTATCCGCAAGCTCAACACGGTGGGTACCCGCGTGATGCTCCTCAACTGGGACTTTAAATACGAAGACTTTAAGGGCGAAACCCGCGTGACGCGCGCCTCGCAGCACCTGCTCGAGCAGGCTACCTACCCGGTGGCCATGCACGCCGTTATCGACCGCGGCCTGCAGGAGCAGGACGAGGTAGTGGAAAACATGTTTGTGACGCAGAGCGAGCCCGCCGCGTTTGCCACCATGCCCGCCCCGACCGCTACCAACGGCCATGCTACGAATGGCCAGAGCTATGCCCCCGCCGCCGCTAGCCCCGCTACTGCAGCAAGCCGCGCGGCCGTGCGCCCCACTGGCCCCACGGCCGCGGGTCCGGTTGGCACGGTCGGCATCAGCACCATTAAGAACCTGAAAAACGGCTTTGGCTTCGTAGTGATGCCGCCTAACAACTTGTTTTTCAGCTACGCCGACTTGTCGGAGGGTGACTTCAACGACCTGCGCGAAGGCGATTGGGTAGAATTTACGGTGGGCCGCAACCACCGCGACGAAGACTGCGCCCGTAACGTGCGCAAAGTAGCTGCCCCCGCCATGACCGGCGACGAAGAGGGCGACTACGAGCCCAGCACCGTAGCCCACTCGATGGGCGCTGTGCTGTAAGCAGCCCTGGGAAATTAGGCTGAAAAGCCCCGCTGCTACCCGGCAGCGGGGCTTTTTTGTGCCCAGGCTAGAGTTGCTTTTTGGCCACCGGGTAACGGTTGAAGGTGCCCAGGCCCTGGGCCACGGCGGGGTCGTCGGCATCGTCGGCCTGGCGGTAGATGGTGCCGCTGGCCACGATAATGGACTTGCCGGTGTGCTCTACTTTGGCCACTGCGCGTAGCTCATCGCCGAGGTGCACGGGCCGCAGAAAATTGATTTTGAACTCGACCGTCGATACTAAATCGCCGCCCGTGAAGGCTAGCGTGAGGGCGGCCGCACCCAGCACGGCATCCATGAGGCCAGCCAGCACGCCGCCATGCGCCGTGCCCGGCGACGACAAGTGCGCTTCCTGAATAACCATGCGGTACTCGGCCAGCCCGGGCTCGGGCACCGTGAGTGTCATACCATTGGCCTGGCCGTAGCGATTGATGCGATTGTAGTGGGCCACTAGGGCGGGCCAGTCGGTGAGAGGCGAAGACATGAAGGACGGAGTTGCGTAAAGGCCAGCGGCAGTCTGCTAGCTTGGTGGGGCGGCGAAGATGCAAGCCAAACACGCTTCCGGCCAATCCGTACCTTTACTGCCCTAGCTGGGGCCGGCCCACGGCCCATTTTTTAGTAACCATCGCCTTCCCATGCCATCCTTCGACATCGTCAGCAAAGTAGACCCGCAAACGCTGGAAAACGCCATCAACACCGCCAAGAAAGAACTCGCCACGCGCTACGACCTGCGCGATACCAAGGGCGGCATTGAGCTCGATAAAAAAGCCAATACCATTCAGCTCAGCTCCGAAAACTCGATGCGCATCAAGGCGCTGGAAGATATTCTGCTCACGCGCATCGTGAAGCAGGGTATCGATGGCACGGCTCTCGACTTTACGGCTGAGGAGCAGGCTAGCGGTACGCTCGTGAAGAAAACCATTAAGGTGCGCGCCGGCGTGGACAAGGAGGCCGGCCGCAAAATCATTAAGACCATCAAGGACAGCAAAATCAAGGTAGAAGCCCAGATGCAGGACGACCAGATTCGCGTGTCGGCCAAGAAAATCGATGACTTGCAAGCTGTTATCGCGCTGCTGCGCCGCACCGATAATGGCCAGCCGCTGCAATTTGTCAATATGAAGTCGTAACTGATTAGTGCGTCTGGCATGGGGCTAGCCCCATGCCATTGGGCGCGGCTGCCGTACTTTTCACCCTGAATTCATTTCTTTACTTTTCACGAGCTTCTGCTTGTCACCATTCGCTGCCTTTTCGCCCGAGCACTTTGCGGCCTTTTCGCACGTGCAAACCTGGGTTAGCCTGCTTACCCTCACACTGATGGAAATCGTGCTGGGGATAGACAACATCATCTTTATCTCCATCACCGTCAATCGGCTAGCCCCTGGCGAGCAGGCACGGGGCCGCACCATCGGGTTGCTGCTGGCGCTGCTGTTTCGCATCGGGCTGCTGCTCAGCATCTCCTGGATTGTGAGCCTGCGCTCGGCGCTGTTTACGCTTAACATTCCGCCGCTGATTGAGAACTTCGGTGTGAGCGGGCGCGACCTTATCTTGATGACGGGCGGTTTATTCCTGATTTATAAGAGCACGACCGAAATTCATACCAAGCTGCAAGGCGAAGAGGAAGACGAAAATGCGCCCAAAACGCACGCCAAACTGGGGGCTATCATCTTGCAAATCATTGTTATCGATATCGTTTTCAGCTTCGACTCTATTCTGACGGCGGTGGGCCTGGTCGACAATGTGCTGGTGATGATAGCGGCCGTTATCTGCGCCATGGGCATTATGCTGGCCTTTAGCGGCGCAGTGGCCGACTTTGTGAATCGCAACCCCACCATCAAGATGCTGGCGCTGTCGTTCCTCATCATGATTGGCTTTATGCTGGTGATGGAAGCCGCGCACAAGGAGGTTGAGAAGGGCTACCTGTACTTCGCCATGGCCTTTTCGCTGGTGGTAGAGATGCTGAACATGCGCCTGCGCCGCAAAAGCAAAACCGGCCCGGTGCACCTGCGCGATTCGCCCAGCGACTAGCTAGCCCTCGTGATAGGACCCAACCAAATGCCGCCCGGTACCGGGCGGCGTTTGGTTTTTCAGGCGGCCGGCAGGTAAGTAAGCAATTCGGGCAGGCTACTCAGCACGCGCTGCTCGGCCAGGTCAAGCAGACGGCGCGTGAGCTCCCCCCGGTGCTGGCGGAAGAAGGCCAGCTCCGGGGCGGTAAACAGCCCCACGGCTAGCCCCGCCAGGGTGGCCCGCAGGCGGACGTTGCGGCCCAGCAGCTCGGTGAGCAGGCGGGTGGCCTCGGTGGGCTCGGCGGGGGCTAGCGGCAGGCGGTAATCGCGGGCAAAATCGGCCACGGTAGCCAGCAGCACCGGGTGCTGCAGCTTGAGCAGCGGCCGCAACACCTGCTGCTGAAAATCGGCCACCGTAGTAGGCGTCGGGATGGCGGCTGGCTGGCCGGCAATGGCCGGACGTAGGGCTAGCAGCGCCGCATCGGGGCGGGTAGAAGAGTCGGACATAAGCCAGCCTAGTACGCACACAAAAAAAGCCCGGCCGAAGCCGGGCTTTTTAGTAACTAGTTAGCCTTGACGGTTAGCCAGCCAGTATTGGCCCTAGTGCTGGATGGTCACCTTAGTCGTGAAGTTGCCTTCCGACGTCGTGACGCGCACTATGTAGAGGCCGGTGGCCAGGCCGCCGGTGTTCAGCTCTATGCCGGTTTGCTGCATCTGGGCGGTGGGCACGGTGGCCGAGAGCACCGTTTTACCCAGCAAATCGAGCACGACCACGCGCATGGGCGCCGTGCTGGCTAGCTGCGTGCGCACGGTGAGGCGGTCCTGGGCGGGGTTGGGGAAGGCTTCGAGGCTGCTGCTGACCGTCGCCCCGTTTTGGGTGGCTAGCGTCACCGACCGCACATTGGGGGGCAGGTCGAAGGCTTCTTTGATATTGGTGAGGCGGGGCGTGCCGTTTACACGGTCGCCCTGCTTGGCGCCGTAACCCATGCCGCGCCGGGCAAACACATTCCAGATAAGGTCGGCGTTGGCGGCGCGGTTGGTGAGAGTGTCGGCGCGCAGCAGCGCGTCGCGCCCATCCAGAAAGCCCGGGTTGCAGACTTGCAGCCGGCAGCCATCGAGCACAAGCTTTAGCATCTGGTTATTGCCGCCGGTGGTGCCAAACATGTCGGCATTGTAGCCATAGCGCCCGATAAACTGCCAGTTCAGGTCCCAGAGCGTTTCGGCCCACACTTCGCCCAGGGCGTGCGACTCGCTGTAGGTGGCGTTGCTGCCTACCCGGCCATAGGTCAAGGGGTTGACGCTGGTATTGATAGAGTAGGGGTAGGTGCGGAAGCCGGGTCCGGCCGCTGCCGTGCCCCCTAGCAAGTAGCTGCCCACGTAGCGCGGGGTGTTCCCCAGGCTGCCGGGCTGCGTCGTCATCCAGAGCCCGATAAAATCGCTCCAGCCTTCGCCCATCACCTGCGTGTAGAGCGTAGTGCCGTTCGAGGTGTAAGACTGAATCAGGCAGTTGGCGCTCGAAGGGCCCCCCGTCAGGCGGTTGGTTACCCCGTGCCCATACTCGTGGCTCACCACGGCATTATCGAAAGCGCCATCAAAGTCGGCGCCCGGTGTGGCCGAGGCCAAGGTCAGGCTGCCGCCACTTTGCAAAACGCTCCGCAGCTTAAACCCATCAACGCCAGTGATATAGATGGACGGAATGCGAATGCCGGCCGTGTCGGTGCTACCAATAGAAAGGTAGTTGGTGGAGGCAACCGAGTCAAACAGTATCACGCCCACAGCCCCGTTGGCCTGCGCCCGGCGTATTTTATCTGAAAAATTACTGTTGGTTTTAGGATTAAGCTGCAGCTGTGGGCAGCCGCCGCGCTGAATGAGGGCAATGCTGCCATTCACGGCGGCCGCGTTAGCAAAGGGCGTCGCGCAGGCGTGGTCGCCGCCATCGGCCGATACCCCGTCGTTTACCAGCACCAGGTTGCCGGCAAGGGGCTTCTTGGTGATGCTGGGGCCGTAGGCCACCGACACAAACCGGTAGGTGCCTGCCCCGGCGCTGGAGCCGGTGATAACCAGTTTATTACCGGCGATATTATCGAACAGGTACATCTGCATCGTGCCGCTGCTGCCATCTGGGGTGATGTAGAAGTTGGCATTGTCGCGGCCGCTGCCATCCTGGGCCTCGGCGCGCACGGGGTCGGTGCCAGCGCCGGCGCCAGTGGCATTTTTATACTGATAATTGCCCGATACTTCGTTGAAGCCGTGGGCCATCATCACGTCGTGCACCATATTATTCCAGTAGAATAAATTGGTGATGGACGCATTCAGGTTAGCGCGGGCCCCATCGGTTTGCACGAAGGGGAAGTCAAAATTCAGGGTTGAGCCGCCATCGGGCGAGCTGGTAGCCGATTTATAGTTGGTATCGCCCGGGCCAGTGACGGTGTTGCTGTTGTCGTCGTAGGCCGCCACGTTGTTGCCGCGGGTCAAGAACTTCCCGCTGGAGGCCAGCGAGTAGGAGTCCGGAAACGTGCCGGCGGGCGCCTGGCTCACCTGCCAGCCGTAGGGCGAGTACGTGGGGTTGGCGCTGGCCAGCGGCACCACCTGCCGGGTACCCGTGTTGGGCGACTCGACTGGCACGGGATATACCGTGAGGCTGCCCGCCGCGCTAGGGCTCAATACGCTGCGCACACCGGCGGGCGAGGCGGCCGGTGCGAAGGCCGCCAGCGGCTGCCGGTTTTGGTGCCGCAGCACGGCCTCGCTGAAGGTAGCTGCCTCGCTCACCACGTAGTCGTTGTGCTCGAGCAGGTGGCCGGTTTGGGCATCTACGCGGGCATTCCAGGCGTGCTGCCGGTTGAGCTGCGTAATGGTGACGTTCCAGGTCAGCACCAGCTTGTCATCCTGGCGCGTGTACACGAGGCGCACCGGAATATTCTCCTCCGAAATACCGCCGTTGTTGAACACCAGCCCGTCGGCCACGCGGGCCTCTACCAGCGTGCGCAGGCCCACCGGCCGGGGCAGGCCCAGGCCTACCGAAGCCGCCACCACGGCCTGCTCGGGCGTGAGGGCGGGGCTGGCGGCCGCGGCTTTGGCGGCCGCATTGGCCACAAAGTCTTGCGTGGCAAATACCACCTTGCCAGTCTTATCGGTATGCACCGCCCCGGTGGCGTTGAAAATCACGAGGCCGTTGACGCGCTGCTGCACGTAGATATGGGTGAGGCCCGTGCTGGCATCGGTGTAGCTGTTGGTGACGAGCACATCGGCTACATCGCTGGCTGCCAGGCCCTGAGCCCGGGCGCTGGCGGCAAAGGCCGTCAGGGCCGGGCTAGCCTGCTGAGCCATGGCCAGGCCGGGCAATGCCAGGGCGGCAGCCAGGGCGAGGGTGCGGTAGCCCAAGCGGGTAAAATATAACGCCATAAAAGATGGGGGAGAAATAGAAGAGTCGGTATCGAAAGGATTCAAAGATAACCACATCTGGCAAACGTTCTGCCCGCGTTTACTATAAAAAAACTCAGAATCGCAATAGGTTGCGCGTCCCTCTTTCGCGCCCGCCGCTAGGCCTGAAATACGCCCAGCTTGCTGAGCACATCCCACAGCACTACGCCGGCGGCCACGCTCACGTTCAGCGAGTGCTTGGTGCCGAGCTGCGGTATCTCTACAGCTGCCTCGCACAGCGCCAGCACCTCATCATCAACCCCAAATACTTCATTGCCCAGCACCAGGGCTAGCGGCCGGCCAGCCGCGGGCCGAAACTGCGGCAGCGGCACCGAGCCGGTGGTTTGCTCTACAGCTACGAGCTGGTAGCCAGCTGCTTGCAGCTGTTGCGCCGCTTCGAGGGTAGTGGCGGTGTGCGTCCAGGCCACCGATTCGGTGCTGCCCAGGGCGGTCTTGGTTATTTCGCGGTGCGGCGGCCGGCCCGTGACGCCGCATAGGTAAATGTGGGCTAGCGCGAAGGCATCGGCGGTGCGAAACACGGCACCCACGTTGTGGAGCGAGCGCACATTGTCGAGCACCAGCACCACTGGGCTTTTGGCAGTAGCTTTAAAATCGGCCACCGGCAGGCGGTTCAGCTCCTGCATCGTGAGTTTGCGCATGTAAATAGGGCGAACTTTGTCGTTCGCGGCGTTGGTTTGAAAAAGGCTTTACTAGCCGCGCTCGTTTCGTTTTTCTGCTATCCTACACGCGGCCCGCAAAGGTCGCGTCCCCGCCTTGTCTACCACGCCCGCTCCCGCCGCCAAGTCCAAGTTTGCCATCAAGCAGTTGGGGCCCGACCACATCAAGCCTGAGTCGGTGGCCGACACGCCGCTCATGCGCCAGTACTACCAGCTCAAGCAGCAGCACCCCGGCGCGCTGCTCTTGTTCCGAGTGGGCGACTTCTACGAAACCTTCGGCGAAGATGCTGTGACTTCAGCGCGCATTCTCGACATCACGCTCACCAAGCGCGGCGCCGGCACGGCCAGTGAAGTGGCCCTAGCGGGCTTTCCGCACCACGCCCTCGATACCTATCTGCCCAAGCTGGTGCGCGCCGGCCAGCGCGTGGCCATCTGCGACCAACTCGAAGACCCTAAGCAAGCTAAGGGTCTAGTAAAGAGAGGTATAACGGAGCTCGTGACGCCCGGCGTGAGCCTGCACGACAACACCCTGGAGCGCCGCCAAAACAACTACCTCGCCGCTGTGCATTTCGGCAAAACGGAGGGTGGCATCTCGTTTCTGGATATCAGTACCGGCGAGTTTCTGGTGGCCCAGGGCACCATCGACTACCTGGGCAAGCTGCTGCAAAACTTCCGGCCCGCCGAGGTGCTGTTTTGTAAGCGCAGCCGCGCCGACTTCGAGGGCAGTTTTGGCCCCGACTTCTGCACCTACGCGCTCGACGAGTGGGTATTTGGCCAGGATTACGCCCACGATACCCTCACGCGGCACTTCCGCACCACCTCGCTCAAGGGCTTTGGGGTCGATAACCTGAAAGAAGGCGTGATTGCCGCCGGCTGCATTCTGCACTACCTGGCCGAAACCAAGCACACCGATATTCAGCACGTAGCCTCGCTAGGCCGCCTCGAAGAGGATAAGTACGTGTGGCTCGACCGCTTTACGGTGCGCAACCTGGAGCTGGTGCAGGCCCAGCACCCCGGCGGCGTGCCGCTCATTGACATTCTCGACCAGACCCTGACGCCGATGGGCGCGCGCCTGCTGCGCAAGTGGGTAGTGCTGCCCCTCAAGGAAGTAAGCCAGATTCAGCGCCGCCTCGATACCGTGGCCGCCCTAGTAGCCGACCCTGAACTGCTGGAGGAAGTGCAAACCCACCTGCGCCCCATCAATGACCTGGAGCGCCTTATCTCCAAGGTGGCCGTGCGCCGCGTAAACCCGCGCGAGCTGCTGCAGCTGGCCAGGGCCCTCGAAAGCATTGCGCCGCTGCGCGAAAAGCTGGCCGCCTCGGGCGTGCGCGCCCTCGAAAAGCTGGCTGACCAGCTCAATCCCTGCGCCTCGCTACGCAAGGAAATTCAGAGTAAAATCAGGCCCGACGCGCCGCTGCTCACCAACCAGGGCCACGTCATCATGGATGGCATCGATGCGGAGCTGGATGAGCTGCGGGGGCTAGCCTTCTCGGGCAAGGACTTTTTGCTGAAAATGCAGCAGCGCGAGCAGGCTGCTACCGGCATATCGTCCTTAAAAGTGGCTTATAATAAGGTGTTTGGCTACTACCTCGAAGTCAGCAACGCGCACAAAAACAAGGTGCCCGCCGAGTGGATTCGCAAGCAAACCCTGGTGAACGCTGAGCGCTACGTAACCGAGGAGCTGAAGACCTACGAGGAGAAGATTCTCAACGCCGAGGAGCAGCTGTTCATCATTGAAAGCCGTATTTACCAGGAGGTTGTGTTGGCGGCGCTCGACTTCGTGAGCCAGGTGCAGCAGAACGCCCGCGCCATTGGCGTGCTCGACTGCCTGGCCTCATTTGCAGCCACGGCGCGGCAGTACCGCTACGCTAGGCCGGTGGTGAACGACGGCCCGATGCTCGACATCAAGGGCGGGCGCCACCCCGTGATTGAGCGCCAGCTGCCGCCCGGCGAAAGCTACATTCCCAACGACCTGTGCCTGAGCCAGGACGACCAGCAAATAGTGGTCATTACCGGCCCCAACATGGCCGGCAAGTCGGCGCTGCTGCGCCAGACCGCGCTTATCGTGCTGCTGGCCCAGATTGGCTCATTCGTGCCGGCCGAGGAAGCTACGGTGGGCATTATCGACAAGATTTTCACCCGGGTGGGGGCTAGCGATAACCTGAGCAAGGGCGAAAGCACCTTCATGGTGGAGATGACCGAAACCGCGTCCATCCTGAACAATCTCTCGAGCCGCAGCCTCGTGCTGATGGACGAAATCGGGCGCGGCACCAGCACCTACGACGGCATCAGCATTGCCTGGGCCATTGTGGAGCACCTGCACAACAACCCCAAGGCACGGGCCAAAACGCTGTTTGCCACCCACTACCACGAGCTCAACCAGCTGGCCGACGACTGCCCGCGGGTGCGCAACTACCACGTGGCCGTGCAGGAGGCCGACGGCCGGGTGTTGTTCCTGCGCAAGCTGCGGCCGGGCGGCTCCGAGCACAGCTTTGGCATCCATGTGGCGCGCATGGCCGGCATGCCGCCCGCCGTGGTGCTGCGCGCCAATGAGATAATGCACCACTTGGAGCAGGAGCGCACCCAAACCGGCCTAGCCGAAGCCGTGGACCCTAGCGCGCCTACCGAGTTTGACGAAGTGCTGGCCGGCCTCGATGAGCAGCCCAAAGCCAGCGCCCAGCCCAAGCCCCGCGCCACCACGGCCGTAGCCTCGGCGCCCAAGGTGCAGCTCAGCATGTTTGAGCCCAGCGACCCAGCCCTGGAGCGCCTGCGCGAACTGCTGCAAACTCTGGACATTAACACGCTCACGCCGATTGAGGCGCTGCTGAAACTGCAAGAGCTAAAGGGCGTAGTAGGGGCGTAACCTTCCGCACTAGTCGCTATGATTCAAGCTCCTGACAAATTGCCACTGCCGCCATCCTGGCGGCCGCTCACCACTGCCCGCGCCCAACTACTGCTAGCCGAGCTGCGTGCCGAGCTTAGGGCCGGGCATGTGCTGCACGGGGTGCCGGTGCACGCCGTGGCCGAGGCGGTAGCCGATGACGACGTGCTGTTTCGGCACTGCAACGACCCGGTGCGCTTCACAGTAGTGCACCTCACATACCGGGGCCAGCCTGAGCCCGACCCCCGCTCGCCGGCCGTGCGCGTCGATGGGTCGTGGCTGGAGTTTATGGCCGAGCAACGTCTTCAATGTTAGGGCCTGGGTATCGAACCAGCAGTTGAGCCGTACTGTTGTAAAGAATCCGGTGGAAGCACGTCTAACGTATAAACCCCACCACTCTTCATGACTCCCA
Organism: Hymenobacter sp. BT559; assembly: GCF_017571525.1. GTDB lineage: Bacteria > Bacteroidota > Bacteroidia > Cytophagales > Hymenobacteraceae > Hymenobacter > Hymenobacter ginsengisoli. Next base: position 77,659 of record NZ_JAGETY010000007.1, read on the forward strand.
TGACCAAGCTTTTGTCGGCCGCTTCTGGCCTTGGCCTGCTGACCCTCGCGGCCTGCGGCGCGCAGCAGCCTGCCCAGGCGCAGGCCCAAACACCGGCCGCGCAGGTGGCCTCCACGGCCGGCTTCGCACCCAAAAACCTCGCCGGGCTAGCCCAGGCCACCTTCGCGGGCGGCTGCTTCTGGGCGCAGGAAGAAGCGTTTGAGGAAATAAAAGGCGTGAAGCAGGTGGTGAGCGGCTATGCCGGCGGCACGGTGCCCCACCCGAGCTACGAGCAGGTGGCCGGCCAACAAACCGGCCACACTGAAACGGTGAATATCTACTACGACCCCAAGGTGATTAGCTACCAGGAGCTGGCCAATATCTTCTTCACCGCTAGCCACGACCCCACGCAGCTCAACCGCCAGGGCCCCGACACCGGCCCTGAGTACCGTTCGGCCGTGTTTTACCGCACGCCCGAAGAAAAGAAAATCATCGAGGAAACTATTGCCAGGGTCAACGCCTCGAAGCAGTACGGCAGCAAAATCGTGACCCAGGTGGTGCCCTTTACGCAGTTTTGGGATGCCGAAGGCTATCACCAGGGCTACTTCCGGCTGAACCCCGACAACCCCTACATTACCAACGTATCGGCGCACAAAGTGGAGCACGTGCGCCAGCGGTTTCCGCAAGACCTGAAGGCTGCGCTGCCCGTCCTCTAGCCGGCTAGCCACCCAGCGCAAAGCCCCACGCCACCGATGTAGCAGCCGGTGGCGTGGGGCTTTGCGCTGGGCGACAAATTCTTACTTAGCGGCGGCCGGAGTAGGCATACCGGGGCTAGCCGCCCAGCGCCGGGCCTGCGCGGCTTCGGCAAAGTAGTGTGTTTCGAAGGGCATGTACTCCGTAGCGCGCTGCATAATGGTGGCGATGGCCATACGGTTGAGCGCATCCTGCGACTCGACAATGGCCAGGCGCTGCACGGCCAGCTTGGCAAATTCCGGAAACCATTCCTGGATTATCCAGTCTTGGTCGGCCGGCCGAATGGTGCGCAGCAACGTGTTGTTGGCCACCCAGCCGCGCACCCGGTACTGGCGCCCCAGGCGCAGCGCTTCCAGAAGTGACGAGCGCAATTGCTCGGAGTTGACGAAGTCGAGCCACTCGGTTTCGAGGGTAGCGCCGACTGGGTCGTGGTGTAGCTGTACAAAAGAAGTGCGGTAAATAATCGACATAGTATAGGATAAAACAGTGCCCGAAACCGGGCTAATAGCTACTTTCCCCAAAAATACGGGGCTAGCCGTGAAATCACCATGATGCGGCGAGCCCCTGGTGCCCTGAGTATCATTTCCTTTTCCCGCGCGCTTTCGCCTTTTGTAATGTTGGAATCCAAGCTGCCCGATGTCGGCGTCAGCATTTTTTCGCAAATGACTTTACTGGCCCAGCAAACGGGGGCCATTAACCTGGCCCAGGGCTTTCCCGACTACGACCCGCCGCTAGCCTTGCGCGAAGCGTTGGCCCGGCACGCGCTGGCCCGCGGTAGCCACCAGTATGCGCCCATGCCCGGCCTGCCACGCCTGCGCCAGGCCATCGCGGCGCAGGTGGGCCGCTTGCAGCCCGAGGCGCCCGCACCCGACCCCGACACGGAAATCACCCTCACGGCCGGGGCCACCGAGGCACTGTACAGCGTGCTGGCGGCCGTGGTGCGGCCCGGCGATGAGGTCATCATCCTGGAGCCGGCCTACGACCTGTATGGGCCGACCGTGCGCCTGCAGGGCGGCGTGCCGCGCTACGTGCGCCTGCCCACTACCGACTTTCGGCCCGACTGGGACGCCGTGCGCGCCGCCGTGACCGAGCGCACCCGCCTCATCATGGTCAACTCGCCGCATAACCCCAGCGGGGCCGTGTTTGGGGCGGAAGACTGGGACGCACTCGCTAGCCTCGTCGAAGACACCGGCCTGCTCGTGCTCTCCGATGAGGTGTATGAGCACCTGGTGTTTGATGGAGTAGCGCCGCTTAGCGCTCGCCAGCACCCGGCATTGCGGGCCCGCAGCTTCGTGGTATCGTCGTTTGGCAAAACCTACCACGCCACGGGCTGGAAGGTGGGCTACTGCCTGGCCCCGCCTGCCCTCACGGCCGAGCTGCGGCGAGTGCATCAGTTCGTGACCTTTGCCGTGAGCACGCCCACGCAGCATGCCCTAGCCGATGTGCTCGAAGCTGACCCTGGCGATGCCCACGCCCGCAGCCTGGCCAGCTTTTACCAGGCCAAACGCGACGAATTTGCTGGCTTGCTGGCCGGTGGAGGCTGGCAGCTGCGGCCGGTGCCCGGCGGCTATTTTCAGCTGGCGAGCTATGAGCAATTCTCAACGAAGGGCGACCTGGCCTTCGCCGAAGAATTGGCTCGCAGCTGGGGCGTGGCCGTGGTGCCGGTTTCTGCATTTTACCATGATGGCTTTGACGCTGGGCTGGTACGCTTTTGTTTTGCCAAAGAATCAGCCACTTTGAAAGCAGCTGCCCAGCGCCTGAACCGGCCGGCCGGCCGGGACGCTAGCTAGCGGGAAGCAGTCTTATTGTATTATTCTAGTTCGCCTGCCAGGCTTGGCTCCGCACGAGTCGGGTCTGGATATTTACCATTATAATGAATGATTTAACTGTATCTCTCGTCCAAACTACCCTACACTGGCACGACCCGGCGGCCAACCGCGCGGGCCTGGCCGCCTTGCTGGCCAATGTGCTGCCCGGCCCGGGCATCACCGACCTGATAGTGTTGCCCGAGATGTTCACCACCGGGTTTAGCATGGAAGCCGCCAGCCAGGCAGAGCCCTACCCGGGCCCCACCCTCGACTGGATGCGGCAGCAGGCGGCCCGCTACGATGCCGTGGTAACGGGCAGCGTGCTCACCCAGGATGGCGATGCCTACTACAACCGCCTGTTGTGGGTGCGCCCCGATGGCTCGCACACCACCTACGACAAGCGCCACCTGTTTCGGCTGGCCGGCGAGCACGAGGTGTATACGCCCGGCACCGGGCGCCTGCTCGAAGAGTGGCGCGGCTGGCGCATCCGGCCCCTCATCTGCTACGACCTGCGCTTTCCGGTATGGAGCCGCAACAGCTCGCGGGCGCCCTACGACCTGCTACTGTATGTGGCCAACTGGCCCCAGCCCCGCGCCGAAATCTGGCGCACGCTACTGCGCGCCAGGGCCATCGAAAACCTTGCTTACACGGTGGGTGTGAACCGCCTGGGTACTGACGGCGCCGCCCAGGAATACTCGGGCCAGTCGGCGTTGCTCGACATCCACGGCGAGTACCTGGCCCAGGCCGGCAACATGCAAACGGTACTCACGCACACGATTAAGGCTGCGCCGCTGCTCGAATTTCGAGAAAAAGCCCCCTTCTTGCTCGACGCCGACGACTTCGATTTAATAGGTGGCTAGCGCTGGTATGAAAGGCTAGCGTTGCTTGTGAGGCAGCCTTGAACCGGTCGGACGGCTGAGAGCCGTCCGACCGGTTCAAGGTCTGGGCCGTAGGGGGCTGCGCACTACTCATAGCCCTACGGCCAGCCGCTGGCTGGTGCTGGTACCGTCGGCGGCGGTGGCCTGCACCACGTAGACGCCCGGCGCGAGGCCGCGCAGGGCGAGGCGGCGCGTGCGCGCCAGGGCGGGCTCGGTGCGCACGAGGCGGCCAGCCAGGTCGTAGAGGCGCAGGCTGGTAGGCTGGGCGGTTTCGACGGTAACCGCCTCAGTGGCGGGGTTGGGGTAGAGGTTGAGGGCTAGCGCGGCGGCCGAGACACCGCGAGCGGCCAGCACCGTGCGGTTGCGGGGCAGGTAGCTCACGATGCCGCCGGTTTCGGTGCCCACGTAGAGCTCGGGTGCGCCATCGTGGTTGAGGTCGGCGGCAGCGGCGGCAAAGCGCAGCACGTAGCCCTTGCCCAGGCGGGCAGGCTCATACTGGCTGGTGAAGCTGTTGTAAAACAGATTAGTGGTGCCCGAGAAAGCGCCGCTCTGGTTTTGAAAAGCCGGGTAGAGCGTGGCGGTGCCCCGGCCATCGAGGGTGAGCAGGTCGGCCCGGCCGTCGCCGTCGAAGTCGGCCACGGCTGGAGCCAGGTAGGGCGGGCGGCTGCCCGCGTCGAGCAGCTGGCCGTAGTCGTTGTTGGCCAGCACAAAGAGGTTGTCAATGTTGCCGCCGGCCGCCGCGCCCTGGTTGCGGTAGTAGCGCAGGCTGCCGGTATTGGCCTGCGGGTTGTTGGTGCCCAATAGCAGGTCCACGTACCCATCGCCATCCACGTCGAAAAAGCACGGCGTATCGTTGCCCTGGCTGCTGGCCACCGTGGTGCCCGTAAGGCCCGCGAGCTGGAAAATGCTGCCCTGCGATGGGGTGAAAACCGCCGCCTGGCCGGCTTTGGCCGTGTTCAGGATGTAGCGCAGCTGGTTGGTAGTGCCATTATACACCGAGTACACAAGGTCGAGGGCACCGTCGTGGTTCACATCGGCCAGGGCCGGGCGCAAGCTCTGAAACTTGACGCTGGGCGTGAGCGCCGCAGTGGCCGCTAGGCCCAGGTAGTCGTCGCTCACGAGCCGAAACACCGGCCGCTTGGCCGTGCCCACGTTGCGGTAGTAGTAGAGGCTACCGCGGTAGTAGCCGTTCACGAGGTCTGCCTGGTTGCCGACCAGCATATCTGTGAGCCCATCGCCGTCGATGTCGCCGAAGGCTGGTACGCTGCCCTCGCTGGCGTCGAGCATGTCGTTCTGCAAAAAACCATCGCTGGCCAGGCTGAAGCTGGGCACAGCCGTGGCGCTGGCCGCCGTGTTTTGGTACAGCTTGACGTTGTGGCGCATACTCACGAAGTCGAGCGTATTGTCTGGCATGTTAGACGCCACCACCAGGTCGGGTACACCGTCGAAGTTGGCATCGAAGGAATAGGGCGCCGGAAACACCGGTAGGTTCACCGGGGCCGCGCTGGTCGGAAACGCGCTGCTGACCCCGCTGGCCGTCACTAGCCCCTCTACAGTCGACGTGCCCGAGTTGAGCAGCCGCGTAAGCTGCGGGCAGTTGTCGCGGCCATCGAGCACGTCGAGCTTGCCGTCGCCGTTGAGGTCGATAAACAGCACGCTGTGGCCAGGGCTGTGCTGCACTTTATACACCGCGCAAGCCGCGCTGCCCGCCGGCTGATACCCAGCGCAGGTGCCGGCGCAGACTTGGAGCTGGCCCCAGTAGTTGGTACTCTGGGTGAACGAGCTGACGCCGCCGCAGGCGCCGGTGCTGGCGTTGAGGTACAGCTCCAGTACCGTCGAGCCCACAAAATCATAGGTCAGGATATCGAGCCGGCCATCGCCGTTCACATCCTGGATAGAAGGTGTGTTGTAGGCGCCAATGTTGAGGTTGCTGATGTAGCCATTGGCTACCGGAAACGTCAATTGGCTATTAGCCAAGACGAAGCTGGGCCGGCCGCTAGCCCCCACCACGTTGCGAAACACCCGGATGTCGCCCCCGCTGGCGTAGGTAAATAAGTCGGCGCGGCCATCGCAGTCGTAGTCGCGCAGCAGCGCCCAGCCCGAGAGGTCGCTCGGAAACAGCGACTCATAGTCGGGGGCGTACTGCCAGCGGCGGCCGCTAGCCCCGGCCACGCTCAGGAAGGTGTAGCAGCGCGCCGTTTCGCGGTCGAAGGCAAAGAGGTCGAGCTGGCCGTCGCCATCGAGGTCGATGGTGCTAAACTGCGGCGTATTGAGGCCGCCCGTCCAGGCCTGCGCCAGCGTGTCGGTCCCCTGCACCACCTTGGCCACGCTCCCAAACACAAAGCCAAACTGGGTGCTCGGCGCCTGTGCCCGCACCACGCCAGTAGCGGCGCCTAACGCCAACATAGTCAAGAGGAAAGGACGCCGCATAAGCAAAGGGCAAAAAGCCGGTACCGGCTAACAACGCCGGCCGGGCTGTAAGTTGCACCGATAATTATTAGTGAGCAGTGAACAGTGGACACTAAGCAGATGACCCTCTACGACCGTTACCTCGCCGCCCAAGGCCAGGTCAGCACCGATTCGCGCCAGCCCCAGCCCGGCACGTTGTTTTTTGCCCTCAATGGCCCAAGCTTTCGCGGGGCCGACTTTGCAGCCGGGGCGCTAGCGCAGGGGGCTAGCCACGCCGTAGTTGATGACCCGGCCCTGGCCGAGCGCGACCCGGCCCACTATACCTACGCCCCCGACCCGCTGGCCGCGCTGCAAAGCCTGGCCCGCGAGCACCGCCGCCACTTCCGGGGCCCCGTGCTGGCCGTGACGGGCTCCAATGGCAAAACCACCACCAAAGAACTGCTGACCGTAGTGCTGGCTCAGAAATATAACGTGCTGGCTACCATCGGCAACTTGAACAACCACATCGGTGTGCCGCTCACGCTGCTGCGCCTGTGTCCCGAGGAGCACGAGGTGGCCATCATTGAGATGGGCGCCAACCACCAGGGCGAAATTGGCAGCTACTGCCAGTGGGCCGAGCCCACCCACGGCCTCATCACCAACATCGGCAAGGCCCACCTCGAAGGCTTTGGGGGCGAAGAAGGGATTGCCAAAGGCAAGGGCGAGCTGTTTCAGTACCTGGCTAGCCACGGCGGCACGGCCTTCGTCAATACCCTCGATGCCAAGCTGCCCGCGCTGGCCAGTCCGGTGCCGCAGCGCATCAGCTACCCCAGCCCCGCCGATACCTACCCAGCCACCCTGCTCGGCGCTAGCCCCGCCCTGCGCCTGCGCCTCTGGGACGGCACCGAGGTAGCCGCCCAACTTACCGGCGAGTACAACTTTCCGAACATGGCGGCGGCGGCGGCCGTGGCCGCCTATTTTGAGGTGCCGGCCGCGCAGGTAGCCGCCGCGCTGGCCAGCTACAACCCCCAAAATAACCGCTCGCAGCTGGTTCGCACGGCCGGCGGCAACGACCTCATCCTCGACGCTTACAATGCCAACCCTAGCAGCATGGCGGCCGCGCTGCGCAGCTTCGCGCAGCGCCCCTTGGCCGAAGGGCAGGGCCGGCTAGCCATCCTGGGCGATATGTTTGAGCTGGGCGAAAGCGCTGAGGCTGAGCACCGGGCGCTAGGCCAGCTGCTAGCCGAGCTGAAGCTGGACAACGTAGTGCTCATCGGCCCGCTGATGCAGGCTGCAGCACAGGCCCAGCCTGCTGCCCGGCACTTCACCGATAAAAATGCCGCCGCCGTGTGGCTGGCCGGCCACCCGGTCGCCAGCCAGCTCGTGCTGCTTAAAGGCTCGCGCGGCATGGGCCTGGAAACGCTGCTGCCCCTGCTGTGAGTTATTCATCATTTAGCAATGAGCATTTAACAGGCGTTCTGCTTGCGTGAAAAGTGCCGATAGAACGTTTGTTAAATGCTCAATGCTAAATGATGAATAACTTAAAAAGGGTTTTCCAGCTCAGCTAGGGTCGGCAAAATGGCGTCTTTAGGTGATACCAGCGCCTCACCCGTCAGGCCCCAATCGATGCCTAGCCCGGGGTCATCCCAACGCAAGCCGCCCTCGGTGGTGGGAGTATAGTAGTCCGAGCACTTGTAGAGAAATAACGTGTTGTCTTCTTCGGCTACAAAGCCGTGGGCAAAGCCCTCGGGTACGTATAGCACGTTGCCCAGCCCGGCCGTTAGCAGCACCTTAACGTGCTGGCCGAACGTGGGCGAGCGATGGCGGAGATCCACCACCACGTCGAGGGCGCGGCCCTGGGCCACCCGCACCAGCTTGGCCTGGGCGTGGGGCGGACGCTGAAAGTGCAGCCCGCGCAGGGTACCCGCCTTCGAGCTGCTCTGGTTGTCTTGCACCCAGTGATGGCGGGGCAGGCCCAGGCCTTCCATAGTGCGGGCGCTGAACGACTCAAAAAAAGCGCCGCGGGGGTCGCCAAAAATCCGGGGGCGAAATTCGAGCAGGCCCGGCAGTGCGTGGGTAATAACTTCCATAGGTAGGGGCGAAATTAAGCCTGAAGGGCGCTAGGATGGCCTTTGCGACCAGCTTCAGCCACAGCATCCAAATATTGGCGCAGCACGAGCTGCTCGTCAAACTTTTCTTCGGCCAGTTGCCGGCTGGCGGCGCCCAGGGCGGCTAGCCGGGCCGGTGGCAGCTGGGCTACCAGCAGGAGTTTGTCGGCAAGGTCGGCGGCGTCGCGCACTTGGCAGAGGTAGCCGTTGCGGCCGTTTTGTACGGTTTCGCGGCAGCCGGGCACGTCGGTGGTTACCAGGGGCTTGCCGCAGGCGGCGGCTTCGAGCAAGGTTTTGGGGGTGCCCTCACGGTAGCTGGGCAGCACTACGCAATCGGCGCGGTGCAGGTGGGCGGCCACGTTGTCGCTGGTGCCCAGGTAGTCGATGTTGCCCTCGGCTAGCCACTGCTCGAAGGTAGCGCGCGTCACGCCCACGCCGCCGGCCTCGTCGATGGCCCCCAGCAGCTGCAGGCGCACCTTATCGGGGCCTAGCGCGGCCCGCACCTGCTTGGCCGCTTCGAAGTATTCGACAATGCCTTTTTCGTAGAGCACCCGCGCCACCATCAGGAAAGTAAAGGGCTCACCCGGCGCCTTTTCGGCTGTGAGGTCAGGCTTAAAGCGAGCCAAATCGACGCCCGAGCCGGGCACCAGGCCCGTGAGCGCCGGCTTTATTAGCCCGCCGCGGATGAAGAGCTCGCGGTCGTCGTTATTCTGAAAAAACACCTTCTCCGGAAAGCGGAAGGCCAGCCGGTAGAGGCCTTTTACCACCTTGCTCACCAGGTTTTCGACGATGAAGGCCGTGCCTAGCCCGCTCACGTTGTTGATGCTGGGCACGCCCGCGATGCGCGCCGCCAGGGTGCCGTAGATGTTGGGCTTGATAGTGAAGTGCAGCACCACATCGGGCCGCTCACGCTTATACACCGCCACAAAGCGCCGCGTGAGCTGGGCGTCCTTGATAGGGTTGGTACCCTTGTTTTCCATCTGGATGGGCACGTAGCGGCAGCCTAGCTCTGTTTCCAGCCGGCTGGAATAGGCGTCGGGCGGCGCAATAGCCAGCACTTCGTGGCCGGCTGCCTGCAGGGCCTTCACCAGGCCACGACGAAAATTCCAGATGTTCCAGGAGGTGTTAATAACGAGGGCAACGCGCACGGGCTAGCGGGGACAGAAAACAGAAAAAGTACTACAACGGCGCAAAGGTCGGGCCGGATGCCGCCCGAACCCGCATAAAGTAGCTGGGTCGGCTACTTTCGGGGCGGTTTTTGTGTTATCCTTCCTAATGAAGCGTTTTTCTTTTGTCGGCTGGCTGCTGACTAGCCTTGCCGTCGCCAGTGCCGCCCAGGCTGCCCCGCCCGCTAGCCCCGGCCAACTCATCTTCCAAAAAAACTGCCAGCGCTGCCACGGCAAAGATGGCCGGCTAGGCCGCAATGGTGCCCACGACCTCACCAAAAGCAACCTCAACGCCTTCGGGCGCACCTACCTGGTGACTAATGGCATGGGCAAAATGCCTGCTTTTGGCAAAACCCTCAGCCCGGCCCAGGTCGAGCAAGTGGTGGCCTACTCGCTCACGCTGCGCTAGGGCCGCCAGGCAGGTAGGGACTAGATAGCTCACGGCCAGAAGCTGCGGCAAGCTATTTCCAGGAAGAGGGTGGCATGCGTAAAAAGCCTACCTTCGGGCTGGCTTGAACACTTACTGCCTTCTTATGAAAAAGCTTCTTTACCTGGGCCTGCTGCTGACTGTGGCCAGCGGTGCTGTCGCCCTCACTACGCGCCGAGCCCCGGCGGCCGCACCGCCCGGTATGGACATTATTGCCTACTATGCCGGCGACCCTACTACCTTTAAGCAGTACCAAACCCAGGGGCTGACGCACATTATCTACAGCTTCTTGCACTTGAAGGGCAATGCGTTCACCTTCGACAAGCCCCAGTCGGAGGCCACGGTGGCAGCGCTGGTAGCTCTAAAGGCGCAAAACCCCAAGCTGAAAGTGATGCTGTCGCTGGGCGGCTGGGGCGGCTGCGAAACCTGCTCGCAGGTATTCTCGACCGCGCAGGGCCGCGCCGAGTTTGTGGCCTCGGTGAAGCAGGTGCTGGTGGCTTCGCACACCGACGGCATTGACCTCGACTGGGAGTATCCGGCCATTCCGGGCCCGCCCGGCCACCGCTACACGCCCGAAGACCGCCACAATTTTACCCTGCTCATACAAGGGCTGCGCGCCACGCTAGGCCCCAAATATGAGATAAGCTTTGCCGCCGGGGGTTACCGCGAGTACCTGCAAAACTCGGTGGAGTGGAAGGCTGTGATGCCCCTCGTGAACCGCGTAAACCTGATGAGCTACGACCTAGTGAATGGCTATAGCACCGTCACGGGCCACCATACGCCGCTGTACTCCACCCCGCGCCAGCGCGCCTCGGTGGATGATGGCGTACACTACCTCGACTCAATAGGCGTAGCGCCTAGCAAAATTGTGATTGGCGCGGCCTTCTATGCCCGCATTTTTGGCGGCGTCGGGCCCGCCAACCAAGGATTGTATCAGCCTGGCAAGTTCAAGAAAGCGTTTGATTACAAGTACTTCGCCGATAGCTTGTCGACGGCGCGGGGCTTCGTCACCTACTGGGATGACGTGGCCAAGGCGCCATATGCCTACAACGCCCGCCGGCAGGAGCTCGCCACCTTCGACAACGAAAAATCTATTGCCCTGAAAACCCGCTACGTGCGCGCTAAAAAGCTAGGGGGCATCATGTTCTGGGAGCTGACCGGCGACGTGCCCCGCCACGGTTTGCTCGACGCATTATATATGGCCGCGCGCTAGGCCTTTGTCAACGTTTCCTGCGTAGTAGGTGTTCTTTTATCCTATCGCGGCCATTCCCGCCGCTCTTTTTCTATGACAAAATCAAACGGCAACCGCAGCGGCACCCGCCACGTCGGCGCTACCGATAGTACGCCGGCCCGGCGCGATGCCAAAACGCCCAAGCACCTACTTAAAGTCAAGACCCACGCCACGGCCAAGGAGGTCGAAACTGCCGTGCTGGTGAGCGTGCCCCCGCGCCGCCAAACCGATGCCCAAACTACCGAATACCTTGATGAGCTGGCTTTTCTGATTGAAACGGCCGGCGCCGAGGCCACCAAGCGCTTCGTGCAAAAGCTCGAAAAGCCCGACATCCGCACCTACGTAGGCGAAGGCAAGCTGGCCGAAATAAAGGCCTGGACCCAGCACGAAAACACCAGCATGGTGGTGTTCGACGACGACCTGTCGCCCTCGCAGCTGCGCAACCTGGAGGCCGAGCTGAAGGTGAAAATTGTGGACAGGTCGCTGCTCATTCTCGACATCTTTGCCCTGCGCGCCAAGTCGGCCACCTCGCGCACCCAGGTCGAGCTGGCGCAGTACCAGTACCTGCTGCCGCGCCTCACCGGCCTCTGGACTCACTTGGACAAGCAGCGCGGTGGCGTGGGCATGAAGGGCCCCGGCGAAACCGAAATCGAAACCGACCGCCGTATCGTGCGCGACCGCATTGCCTTCCTGAAAGAGAAGCTCGAAGACCTCGACAAGCAGGCCGTGACCCAGCGCAAAACCCGCACCCAAACCATTCGGGTGGCCCTGGTGGGCTATACCAACGTGGGCAAAAGCACGATAATGAACCTGCTGGGCAAGGCCGAAGTCTTTGCCGAAAATAAGCTCTTCGCCACCGTCGATGCCACCACGCGCAAGGTGGTGCTCGACAACCACGTGCCCTTTCTGCTGAGCGACACGGTAGGGTTTATTCGCAAGCTGCCTACCAGGCTTATCGAGAGCTTTAAGAGCACCCTCGATGAGATTCGGGAGGCCGACCTGCTCATTCACGTAGTCGATATTTCGCACCCAGCCTTTGAGGAGCATATCGAAGTGGTGAACGAAACGCTCCGTGAAATCGGCGCGGCCGACAAACCGGCGCTGCTCGTTTTCAATAAGATAGACCAGTACAAGCCCGAGGAAAACCCGGCCCCGAACTTTGCCGACGATGACCCCGACCAGGAGTTTCCGACCGACTTTGAGGAGGCCGCGCCGCGCCCGCCGCTCGAGCAGCTGCAGGAAACTTACATGGCCCGCCTGCACGACCCGGTGGTGTTCATCTCGGCCCAAAACAAGGAGAACATTGAGGCCCTGCGTGAGCTGCTAGCCCGCCGCGTGGGCGAGCTGGCGGCCCAGCGCTTCCCGCACTTCGCCGCCGGCTACAGCGAGTACGCCGACTAGCCCCACCCCAGAGCGGCCCTGGCAAAACACCCTAGGGCACAACAAAAAAGCCGGTCAGCAATGACCGGCTTTTTTGTTGCAGGAGGGGGCTAGCGCTTACTGCGCCGCGGTGGGCAGCTTGGCGGCCAGGGTTTTGCCCAGCTCTTCGCCGCGCACGTTCTTGGCCACAATGCGGCCATCGGGGCCAATAAGGAAGTTCTGCGGAATGGCCTGAATGCCGTAGAGCTGCGCTACCTGGTTTTTCCAGAAGTTGAGGTCTGATACCTGCGTCCAGGCTAGCCCATCGGTTTCGATGGCTTTAAGCCAGGCGTCGCGGCCGCTGGCGCGGTCGAGCGACACGCCCAGCACGGTAAAGTTGCGGGTTTTATACTGGTTGTAGTTGGCTACCACGTTGGGGTTTTCGGCGCGGCAGGGGCCGCACCAGCTTGCCCAAAAATCGACGAGCACGTACTTGCCCCGGAAGTCGCTCAGCTTCACGGGCTTGCCATTTACGTCATTTTGGGTAAAATCGGGGGCTAGCGCGCCCACGGCTGTGGTTTTGGCGGCGGCCAGCCGGGTGGCAAAATCCTGCCCGCCCTGGCTGCTGCGCACGGCCGGCGCCAGGCTATTAAACAGCGGCTCGGCCGTGACCGGGTCCATGGCGTAGCCGGCGTAGCGGTTGAGGGCATTCAGGCTCACCACGCTTTGCGGCGTGGCTTTTATGAAGCTGGCCAGCACCACTTTCTGGGCAGCTTCGATGGCTTCGTACTGTTTATCAAGCGCCTCGCCAAAGGCTTTGTCGTTGCGCTGCCCGGGCGTGGCAGCCTGGTAGCGGGTCATGATTTGCGTAATCTGGGCGGTGGTGGGGCGCAGGGCCGCCGTCAGGCGGGCGTTATCAGCGTTGAGCGGGGTGCCGAGCGCCGTGGCATTGGCCAGCGAGTCGGCGCTGCTCACCTTAATGGTGCCTGGCTCCAGGTACACCGGCAAGCTGTACGCAATGCGCTCCCCTTTGCTATACATCCGCTTAAAGGGAGCTTTCTTCTGCACATACAGCATGCCCAGCGTGCCGGCCGGAGCCGTGCTGCGAATGCTAAAAATACCCTTGTTCACCTGGGCCGAATCGAGCTTGCCCGTGGGGCCGCCGTGGCGCAGGTAGGCCATGCCCGTGGCGGGGCTGGCCAGCTTGCCGTGGATGGTGAAGGGCTGGGCTGCTTCGCTCTTGGGGCTAGCGGCCATAGTAGTGGGCGCGGGCGGGGGAGGAGGGGCCATCTGGCCCCAGGCCAGCGCTGGGCCTAGCAGGGCCAGGGTAGCCCCTGCCTGGAGAAAAGTTGTTTTCATGCGGGCAAAGTACAACATATTCTTAATTTATAACGTCCCTGATAACGGCCCTATCGCCTAGCTTCGTGCCATGAAAACACTGTATCTGATGCGCCACGCCAAGTCGAGCTGGAGCTTCGATGAGCTCACCGACCAGGAGCGCCCGCTCAACGACCGGGGCCGCACCGATGCCCCCGCCATGGGCCAGGCCCTAGCCAAGCGCCAGATTGCCCTCGACTTGCTCGTGAGCTCGCCCGCCGTGCGGGCCATGACCACGGCCGTGCTCGTGGCCCGCGAGCTAGGCTACCCGCACGATAAAATTCGGGTAGAGCCCTGCCTGTACGAGGCCGACCTCGATACCCAGCTCGCCGTTATCCGCGACCTGCCCGATGCGGCCGAGGCGGTCATGCTCACGGGCCACAACCCCACCATGACCGACACCGCTAACTACCTGCTGCCCAACAACAGCCTCACCCACGAAATGCCCACGGCGGCCGTGGTGTGCGTGCGCTTTCAGGTAGAGCACTGGGCCGAGGCCGGGCCTGCCAATGCCGAATTTTACTTCTACGACTACCCGAAGAATACCTAACCATAAGGTAGTAAATAGCTAAGGCGAACGTCATGCTGAGCTTGGCTGAGCATGACGTTTTTGCGTATGCAGTGCGCATTACCAATCTTTCGCACCCTTGAAAACCCTCCCCCGCGACCTAAGCTGGCTGCGCTTTAACGCCCGTGTGCTGCAAGAAGCACAGTGCCCGACCGTGCCGCTGCTCGAGCGCCTCAAGTTTTTGGCCATCTTCTCGGCCAATCTCGATGAGTTTTTTAAGGTGCGGGTAGCCACGCTGCGGCGGCTGGTCAAGCTCAAAAAGAAGACCCGCGCGCAGCTGCCTGGTGGCAGCCCCAAGCGGATACTGGCCGAGGTGCTGGCCGAGGTGCACCGCCAGCAGGAAGAGTTTGGCCACACCTTTCGCGACGTGCTGCTGCCCGCGCTGCAGGCTGCCGGCATCCGGCTGCTTACCTCCGAAGAGCTCACCGAGGCGCAGTGCGACTGGGTGAAAGCCTACTTCGAGGCCAACGTGCGCAACCTGCTCTCGCCCGTGGTGCTCGACGACACCCTGCACCAGCTTTTTCTGAAAGACCAGGCCGTTTACCTCACCTTCGACCTGACTGAGCCCCTAGCCAAGACCAAGAAGGCCGATGCCGAGCGCGTCGTCATTATGGAGCTGCCTACCAAGCGGCACGGTGGGCGCTTTGTGGCGCTGCCCGGCGCTGCGGGCACCGCCGAAGACCCGCACCTGGTGCTGTTTCTCGACGACGTGGTGCGGGCCGGCGCGGCCAGTCTCTTCCCGGCCTACGGGCGGGTGCAGGTAAATGCCATCAAGCTGAGCCGCGATGCCGAGCTCGACATTGCCGAGGAAGTATCGGGCGACCTGATGGCCAAAATAAAGAGCAGCCTGGCCAAGCGCGCCACTGGCTACCCCGCTAGGCTGCTTTTTGACCCCGCCACGCCCAAAAGCGTGCTCAAGGCCATCAAGCAGAAGACGGGCATCGAGGACGAGGAACTGGTAGAAGGCAGCCGCTACCACAACTTCCGCGATTTTTTTGGCTTCCCCAACTTTGGGCGCCAGGATTTGCTTAACCCCGAGTGGCCCGAGCTGCCGCACCCCAGCCTGCCGCGCACCGGCCCGCTGCTGCCTGCCATAGCCCGGCGCGACCACCTACTGCACCCGCCCTTTCAGAGCTTCGACGTGGTGCCGCGCCTGCTGCGCGAGGCTGCCCACGACCCGCGCGTGAGCGCCATCAGCCTCACGCTCTACCGCGTAGCGCCCAAAAGCGCCGTGGCCAAGGCCTTGCTCAAAGCCGTGAAAAACGGCAAGCAGGTGACCGTGGTGGTAGAGTTGAAGGCGCGCTTCGACGAGGAAAGCAATATGTATTGGGCCGAGAAATTGCAGCGCGCCGGGGCGCACGTCATCTTCACGCCCCCCGAGCTCAAGTGCCACGCCAAACTGCTGCTCATCACGCGCCGCGACGAGGCCGACGACGAGCCCGCGGTGGGCGTGCGCCCGCCGCAGCGCTATGCCTACCTGAGCTCGGGCAACTTCAACGAGGCCACCGCCCACCTCTACGCCGACCACGGCCTGTTCACGGCCAATCCGGAAATCACGGCCGAGGTAGACCAGGTTTTTCGCTACTTCATCACCGGCGAGGAGCCTAGCCACCTGCAGCACCTGCTGGTGGCGCCCTTCACCCTGCGCAAGCAGCTGCTCAAGCTCATCGCCGCCGAGGCCAGCCGCGCCAAGCACGGCGAAGAGGCGTACATCCTGTTGAAAGTCAACTCGCTTGAAGACCCCGGCATGATAGCCGCGCTCTACGCGGCCAGCCAGGCCGGGGTACGCATCGAGCTGCTCATCCGGGGCATCGGCTGCCTGGTGCCGGGCGAGCCCGGGCTGAGCGAAACCATCAGCCAGCGCGGCCTGCTCGATAGGTATCTGGAGCACGCCCGCATCTATGTGTTTGCCAATGGCGGCGACGAAAAGGTCTTCGTTTCGTCGGCCGACTGGATGACCCGCAACCTCGACCGGCGCGTCGAAGCGGCTTTCCCGCTGCTCGACGATACGCTGCGCGCCGAAATCCGCCACCTGCTCGACCTCGAGCGCCAGGACAACGTGAAGGCCCGCGACTTCGACAACCATTACATTTTGCCCGCCGAGGGCCAGCCCCTGGTGCGCGCCCAGGAAGCCGAGCGGCAGTACCTGAAAAAGCTGGCGGGACGCAAGCGGGCGGTGAAGACTAAACAGGATTAGCTAGTTGAGGGCGATAAAGTGGCCCTAGCGAGCAGACTCCACCCTGCATACAAAAGCCCCGACTACTCACGCAGTCGGGGCTTTTGTATGCAGGGTGGGGCTAGCCCCTAAAATAAGAAGTCGAATCCGACATACACCAGGTTTTCCTCGCCCACCGAATACGTCACGTTGATAACCGTGGCGTCGAGGATGTTGACGAAGGCGCCGCCGCCGAAGCCGGTGTGGAAAGCCTGCAGGCCCTGGCGGGTATCAACCCCCGAGTACACGCGGCCCGCATCGGCTAGGCCCATGATACCGAAGGTGCCGGGGAAGAGGTAGGCGTTGAACTTGAACAGGTGCAGGCGCGCCTCAAAGTTGCCGTAGAGCGCGTCGCGGCCCGCAAAGCGGGTGCGGCGGTAGCCGCGCAGGTTGGTGGTGCCGCCCAGCGTATTGGCCTGGTAAAAGCGGTAGTCGCCGATGTTGTGCTGCCAGCCCACGCGCCCGGCGTAGGTGATGCGGAACGGAAAGTTGGGCGTGAGGTAGGCCTTAAGCTCGGTGGCGTAGCGGCCGTAGGTAAGGTGCTCGCCGTTGAGCTGGGTGTTGTACTGAAACTCGTTGTGCCACTGAATGCCGATGCGCGGGTCTTTTGGCGTCGACTGCGCGCCGAAGTTGACGTAGAGCAGGCCGCCGAGGTAGCTGTTGGCCTGGAAGTCAGACTTACGCACGCCAAAGTGCCGGTTTTCGAGCCCCGTCCCGATGCTGTCGCGGATAACGGTGCCAATCTGGTCGTCCATCACCTGGAAGCGCTCATACTGCGGCCCGATGCCCAGCGTACCGAAGCTGAAGAGCTTGCGCTCGAACGTAGGCGCAATGTAAAGGCGGTCGAACCGAACACGATAAGCGCTGTTTACCGAGCGATTGGTGGCGTGCTCGTCAGCATTTTTGGCGTAGTTCTGGGTGTTGTTGCCGATGCCGAAGAAGTTGTAGAGCAGCTGCGGGCCGTAGTATTGGGCAACAACGTGCAGGTCAGTTTTGCCCCCAAATACGCTCGTAAACTGCCCGATATAGCGCAGGTTGAACGCCCCGCTGCGGGCCGGCGCAATATTGGCCGTCAGGCTCTGCTCCGAGCCGAAGGGCTCGCGCCGGAAGGCGTAGCGGCGGTGCGTGACACCGCCCCCCAGCAGAAAGCCATCGTCGATATTATACCCAAAAAACAGCGCCGGGCCGGTGTAGTTGAGGCGGTAGTCCTTCAGGTCGAAGCGGTGGGGGTGGTCGTAGCGGCTCACCTCCACGCCGGGCTCCAGGCGCAGGCGGGCCTCGCCACGCTGGTTGAGGATGACGTTGCCGGTGTCGGCGTCGTAAATCTGGGTGCGGTGCCGGATACCCGCCACCCGCGAGTTATCGACGATGGAGTCGCGCCCGGTGCCGGCAATGATGCGGATTTTGTGGCCCTGGCGTTCGTCGCCGCTCAGGTCATACACGTCCCTGCCGCTGATGCCGTAGAGGCGAATCTCGTCCGTCACGCGGTCGAAGGTGCGGTCGTAGAGCACTTTCGATAGTTTGCCTTTCTTGCTGATTTTCTGCATCACCACGTGCGTTTTGTGGTCGGGCAGGCGCGTCACCGTAAACTTCTCGCGCTTCTGCGAGCCGCGCACCTCCACGATGTCGCTCATCAGGTCCGAGTACTTGCGGGCCACGTCGGGCAGCAGGTCGCGGCGGCTCTTGAGCTTGGCCACGATTTCGGCGCCGTGCTCGGCATAAATCTGGGCCGGCCACTTGTCGCGGAAAGCTTTCTCAATTACCTCATCGGTGAGCTGGGCCTTCATGATATTGGCCTGCTTCACCCACTCCTCGCGGCTCACCCCGCTCAAATACAGGCGGTCGTTGCTGAGGCCAGTCTGGTTGAGGCCGGCATAATCGCCGTAGTCGTAGCCGAAGTTCTGGAAGTTACGCACCGCAAATTTCTTGGAAATCAGCGTGGGCAGCACGCCATCGCCCTTGAAAAAAGCAATGTCGCGGTCCTCCGGCACGGCGGTGTATATCTTGTCGCCGTCGTCGGTTTTGTGCTGGGCCCAGCGCCACTGGTCCTCGTGGCGGTCCCAGTCGCCTATCCACATATCAAACAAGCGCGAGCGGGCAAAGGCCGGCTCGTCGACCTGGTTGTCGTTGTCTTCGAGCAGGTTTTCGAGCATCTTGTCGGTGCTCACCAGCTTCTTGGCATAGCCTAGCGAGGCATCGGCATCCTGGCTGCCCTTGGCGTCTTCTTCGAGCGCGGCGGGCGTGTTGGCAAATTTTTGCTGGTACTGCCCTAGCGCGGGGTCGTTGGGGATGTAAACGTAGCGCGGGTTGGTGTGCAAAATGCCCGCCGCCGTGGCTAGGGGGGGCAGCACAAACGAGGCATACGGGTGCTGGGCCGATATCTGGTCTTGCAGCACAGCCTTGGCCAGCCCGGTGCGGAAGTTTTCGGGCAGCACGGCGGCGGGGTCCTTATCTATACCGCGCACCGTGAAGTAGTAGCCATCTTCGTTGCGCACTTTCAGCGAGGCAGTTTGCTTGCCGCCGCCCGTTCTGTAGGGTACTAGGCCCCCTTCAGCGGTCTTGATGTCGAGCACCGGAAATTTCACCGGCGTCGCCCATTCCTTGCGGTAGTGCTCGCCCAGCAGCCAGTTATGAAACTTGCCGTGCTGGTTGTAGGCCGGGTTCACGGCCACGGTCACGGTGCTGTCTTTATAGTTGGGGCGCTTAGCAGTCGAGGTCACCACCGGCGCGCCGGTGGGCTGGTGGGGCGTGCCCGTGGAGGCGGCGTTTTCGAGGTCGTCGCGGCTCTGGTTGCCCTTCACCGTTTGGGCGGTGCCGGCGGGGGCGCTTTTGCCCTGCACCTTGCCCGCGTCGGCCTTGGTGGGGCTAGCCGCGCCGCCGGGGCCCTTCTGCGCACTGGCCAGGGTGCCACGGCCGAGGTCGGCATACACCTGCTGGCGATACACGCGCCGGGCGGTCTGGCCCTTGTCGGCATCGCGTGGAATGAAGTACTCGACCCACACCTGGCCGTCGTCGTAATAGTTGAGCCGGGCAAAGCCCTTTTCCTTGTCCGAAAACAAGGCGGCGCCCCCGTTGCCGGGTTTCACGTGCTGGGTTTTGCAGCCCGAGCCGCTCGTGATAAAATGCGCCTTGCTGAAGGGGTCGTCGTAGTACTGCAGGTTGTGCTCGTGCCCGTTGGCATAAATTACGTTCGGGTACTTGCTGAACAGGTCGCGCAGGTTTTTCTTATAATCCTGATAAGCCGGGTAAGAGATATCCTGCGCAATGCCGCCGTACATGCGCGCCAGAGGGTATACCGAGCCGATAACAGGCAGCGGCAGGAAGGCGTATTTCTGCACAATGCTCAGCGGAAACAAGTGGTCGGCCAAGGTGAAGTAGCCGCCGTGAATGCCGTCCGAAAACAGTGGGTGGTGGGTCACAATCAGAATGTGCTTGTTCTGGTTGCGCTTGATAACTTCCTCCAACTGGGCATACACTTCCTCCTCGGTATCGGCCCCGCAGGCATTGCCGTAGGGCCGGTTGGCCTGGTCGGTGATAAACCACTGCGAGTTAATGGCAATCATCACCAGGTCGTCGCGCAGTCGTATCTCGTACGGGCCGGGGCAGCCATCGCGCGGCACCAGAAAGTCGCCGGTATAGGAAAACTCGGCCGAGTCCTGGGCCAGGTAGTGCTCAGCATAAGCCTGCTCGCGGTTTACCTGGGCTAGCCCGCCCTTGTAGCCCTGAATCCAGTCGTGGTTGCCGGGCACCATGTATTTCTCACCCTTGTAGCCCTTCAGCGTATTGAGCTGGGTGTTGAGGCGGCCCTCGGCAATCCTGCGGTCGTAGGCGCCCTCGGGCGGCATCCCCTGGTTATAGATATTATCGCCTAGAAATACTACCGCGCTCTTGCTGCCAGCCTGCAGCATTTGCTGGCGCATGAAGTTGAGCGAGGGCTCGCCGCCTTTTTCGGCCGGAATGGGATTGCCCACGTCGCCAATCAAAAACACCGAGTAGCGGATGCGGGCCGAATCGGGCGGCACATTTTTTTCCCAGCCCAGGGCTTTGCCCCGGTAGTTGGGCTTGGGGTTGACGGGGTTGAAGTCGGACTCGCCGGCTTCGCCTAATTCTTCGAGCTGGGCGGCGGCCGTAAACGGCAGGGCGGCTAGCAGGCTTAAGCAGAAAAAGAGGCGGAAAAAAAGCGTCATAGAAACTGAGATACAACCTGCTGAGGGAGGCAGCGGGTAGGTGCAGAAGAAAGAAGTAGGCGGGTAGCGGGCCCCTTATACGGTATCGACGGGCTGACCGATGACGGGGTAACCGCCCCGGCCAATGAAGTACGAATGAACCCGCTTTGGCCCCGAGGCTAGCCGCAGCTACGCAAAGCAGGCAGGCACGGTTGAGGTTAGGCACTAACCCGCGCTGGCTAGCCCCCGTTGAAAGCTCGCCACCGGGCCGAACCCAACGCCGGCCGGCTGTTGTTTCTTGCGTTGCATTATGGCTACTACCACTCTCCCCGCCGAAGCCGAGGCCCAGGCTTCCGCTGCCGAATCTCACGAAGAGGCGCATGCCAAGCCTGCCAAAGCACCCAAGCCCGAGCCCTCGGCGCTGGTGCAGCAGGCCCAGGCCTACCTTGAGCCGCTGCTCGAAAAAGAGCTCGACCCGCGCCTTACCTACCACACGCTGGCCCACACGGCCTACGTGGTAAAACAGGCGCGCAACCTAGCCGACGATGCCAAGCTTTCGCCTGAGCAAACCGAGGAGTTGCTGCTGGCGGCCTGGTTTCACGACACCGGCTACCTCGATACCTACGACGGCCACGAGTACAAGAGCATGGCCCGGGCCGCCGCCTGGCTCCAGGAAAAAGGCTATGACCCGGCCCGCATGGAGGTCGTTAAAAATCTCATCCGGGCTACCCACCGCAACGAAGGAGCCAAAACCGAGCTGGAAAAAATGCTTGTCGATGCCGACATGAGCAACCTGGCGGCCGATGACTTCCGGGCGCGCGCCGAGCTCATTCGCAACGAGTGGGAGCTGGCTCTCGACAAGTCGTACACCACCCCCGACTGGGCCGAGCTGCAGCTCAATTTCATGCTAGCCCACAAGTACCAGTCGGAAGCAGGCAAGGCGCGCTATAAGAAGTGCCTTAAGAATAATATCGAGGACCAGCGCGACCACCTCAAGAAGGCCGCCAAAAAGGCCAAGAAAAAGGAAAAGGAAGCCACCGAAACCTTCGCCGAGCCCAAGCGGGGCATCGAAACGATGTTTCGCACCATGTACTCCAACCACATGAAGCTCTCGGACATGGCCGACAAAAAGGCCAGCATGATGATTCAGCTCAATGCGGTAATTCTCTCCGTCATAATTACCTACTTCGGGGCCAAGTCGACGGGACACAGCCCCACCGGCAACGCTAGCTTTATCCGCAACCCCATTCTGGCCGTGCCCATGGGCGTGCTGCTCATCACGGCGCTAGGGTCGGTTACGTCGGCCATCCTTTCGGCCCAGCCCGATGTCACGAGCTTCAACTGGCTGAAGAAAAACCCGGAGATTGCCACCAATCGGCGCGTCAACCTGCTATTCTTCGGGCAGTTCACCAAGCTCAGCCTCCAGCACTTTCAGGAAGGCATGCGCGAGCTGATGCGTCAGAAAGATACCTTGTATACCAACATGGTAACCGACGTGTACTACCTCGGCGAAGTGCTCGACCGCAAGTACAAGCTGCTGCGCGTGAGCTATTCCATTTTTATGGTCGGCCTCATCCTCACGGCGCTCTCGTTTGGAATAGTATTGGCGTATAAGATGTAGCCGTGCCGCCTAGCGGCGTAACTTTGTGGCCTGGCTGCGTAGTTCAAGGGATAGAATAGGCGTTTCCTAAACGCTTGATAGCAGTTCGAATCTGCTCGTGGCTACATGTATTATTTTTTAAATTCTCCGCTTCGAGCCGTAGCGGAGAATTTTGTTTTGAGGCCCGGAGGGAGCCTTGATTAATATATTGTTAATTAGGCTTACCTCATAAAATCTTCATAATTGGAAAGAATAACAGGTAGTAGCTTTGCCTTGGCCTAAGCCTCTCATTCTCTACCTCTTACTCCTTTTCCATGAAGCAAGTATTTCGTTACCTGGCAGCGCCGCTGCTGGGCGCCGCCCTATTAGCCGCCTGCGCCCGCCAGGACGCTAGCCCCCAAGTACCGGCCGCTACGGCGGTAAGCCAGAATGCCTCGGCGCCGGGTTTCCCCGAAGGGTTTGAAACCGGTACCAAAACCGCCTATGCCAGCGCCAGCGTCACGCTCGGCTCGGGCTCCTGGACGCTCAACGATGCCCTGCTCGGCAACACCACGGCTGACCCTAAAACCGGCACCCAGTCGGCCCGCGTGCGCAACAGCGGCATGCTGAGCATGAACTTCGACCTGACGGACGGCGCCGGCGTGGTAACGGTAGACCACGCCCGCTACGGCACCGACGCCAGCGGCACCTGGGAGCTCTGGGCCAGCGCCAACAGCGGCGCATCGTACGCCAAAGTGGGCAGTACTATCACCAGCAGCAGCACAGCCCTGAGCACGGCCAGCTTCACGGTAAACCTAGCGGGCCCCGTGCGCCTGCAAGTGCGCAAAACCGACGGCAGCACCAACCGCCTCAACTTCGACAACATTACGGTGCAGAGCTACGGCGGCACCGGCACGGGCGGCGGGGGCACCACCAGCGGCGGCAAGAAATTTTTGTTTGACGCTAGCCACGGCGAGCTGGCCGGCAACGCCGACTGGGCGCTCGATGTAGATGCCGGCGTAGTACCGCGTTTCCCCACGCCCGCTGCCTCGGGCATCACGGCCAGCACTTCCGAGAGCTACTGGACGGCCGCTCTTTCCTCATGGGGTGTGGCCTTGGTGAAGCTCGGCAACTCGGTCGAGAACCTGCCTAGCGGCACGGCCATCACCTACGGCAATACCTCGAACCCCCAGGACCTGGCCAACTACAACGTATTTGTGGTAGACGAGCCCAATAACCTATTCACGGCCAGCGAGAAAACGGCTATTCTCAACTTCGTTCAACACGGCGGCGGCCTGTTTATGATTTCCGACCATACCGTGTCGGACCGCGATAACGACGGCTACGACTCGCCAGCCATCTGGAACGACCTGATGAGCAACAACTCGGTGCAGGCCAACCCCTTCGGCTACAGCATCGCGCTCACCAATATCTCCGAAACGACTTCCAACGTGCTGGCTAGCAGTACCAACGTTATCCTGCACGGCTCGCAGGGCAATGTGACGCAACTCAAGTTCTCGAATGGCGCTACCATCACCAAGACCAGCGGCTCGCAGGCCCAGCCGCTTATCTGGCAGGGCAGCTCGGCGCAGGGCCTCAGCAACATTATGTGCGCCACCAGCACCTTCGGCACGGGCCGCGTCTTCTGCATCACCGATTCGTCGCCGGCTGATGACGGCACTGGCAGCCCCGGCAACACCGTGTATCCTGGCTGGACCGAGATTTCGAGCCACGCGCCGCTGCACCTGAACGCTTCGCTCTGGCTGGCCAATCAGCAGTAAGCTACCGGGCGGTTACCTGAAAAAAAGACCCTGGCCGCGCGGCCAGGGTCTTTTTTTCAGGTAACCGCCCGGTAGAGCTAGAGCCGAAACTGTGCGCCCACTTTCACCCCAAAGTTGGGCGGGGCATTGCCGCCGCGCGTAGTGGGCGACTCGTTGCGGTAGGTGACGCGGTGAATGAAATCGACCCGCAGAAATTTGAAGATATTCTCGACGCCGTAGCCGGCCTCGATATAAGGAGCCTGGCCGAGCGAGGGCAGCAAAAACTGGTTGCCACGCCCATCTACCGGCGAGAGCTTATTAGCAGCGGTGAGGCCGCCGTAGAGGAAATTGGCGGTGGCTACCAGGCGCCAGTTCAAGCGCCGGATGCCCGGAATGGCGTTTAGAATGATGCCCTCGAAGTGGTGGTCGAGGCGCAGCGATACCGAGCGGTCGGTTACGAACTCAAAGTAATTGAGCAGGTTAAACGAGTTGATGTTGTAGAACGGCGTCTGGTTGCCGAGTGGCGCCTTCAGCAGCAGGTACGATACCTCTGAGGGAATGTAGCTACCCTCCACGCGGTAGTTGAGGCGCCCAAAGTGGCCGGCCGACAGGCTATGCGTGACCAGCAGGTTGTACTTGTGGTACGTGTTATTGCCCCGAAACCAGTCAATGGTGCCGAAGGTGTAGCGGAACGTGAACACCGGCCAGTGCTTGAGCCCGATGGCCCGGCGGCGGTTTTCGGCTTGCACCAGGTTTTCATCGGGGGCGTAGCGCGACTCCAGCACCAGCTCCGTTTGGTGCAGCTTATCGGGCGTCAGTTCGGTAGGGTCCACGCTTCCCGGCCGCGGCTGGGTGCGCACCATAAACTGCGGCACGCTGTTTTGATAGCGCAGAATGACAGTCTGCGTGAAGCCGTGAAACAGGTCGCGCTGCACGCTCAGCAGCGACAAGTCGCGCATAATGGGTAGTCCTTCCTTGAAGCGCCCCCAGCGTGAGGCCGCTACAAAGAGGTTATTATCGGGCAGAAAGTCGTTGTCGAGCAGCGCGTACTGCTCCACATCGTGCCGGTACTCGCCGCCTAGTACGGTCCAGTGCCGCCGCTCGGCAATGTAGCTAGCCCGCAGGCCGTACTTAAAGCGGTTGTCCATGGTGCCGTAGGCCACGTAGGGCTGCAACACCCAATTGCGGCTAAAGGCCGGTGTGGTGCGGAAGCCCAGGCGGAAGCGAGCACCCTCGAAGTTGTTGTAGGCGAAGGTGTTGATTATTGGCCCTAGCTCAACCAGGCCATGCTGGCCCAACCGGCGGTAGCCGTTGATAAACAAATCTATCCAGTCGAGGGTGCTGCGCACGGCAGGCAGCTCGCGCGCCGAGTCAAGCACCGCAAAGGTCTGGCGCTCGTTCAGGCTCAGCGTATCGGGGCGGTTTTTGTCGAAGTAGCCCTCGGTAGCGCCGCGTGGCAGCAGGCCGCTCACGAGGCCGCTGGTTTCGCTGTCGGTGCCGGGCTCCATCACCGTCGACACGATAGGCTGGTCGTAGAAGTTGCCGGGATGCTCCGTATTGCGTTGAAAGCCAGAATTAACTGTTGTAAAGCGCACGCGCATGGCAGCCTGCTTGTCGCCGGGCTGCACGGCCACCACCAGGCGGGTGCGGGCTGCTAGCCCCGGTCCCTGGTCGGGCGGCGTCAGCTCTTGCATAATGCGCAAGTCGCTCACGAAGTTGAGGTTGGCGTGCTCGCTGGCTACTACGTCGATGCGGCGCAGCGCGTACTTGTCCTTCGTAATCCAGATAGTGCCCGTAAAAGCCAGGTCGTGGTCGCGCTTAGGCGCCACCGCTATCTTGTAGCACATATCCTGGCCCACCAGCAGCGAATCTTGCAGAGTGTAGTCGTAGGTGAGGCGCCCGCCCGCCGAAATGGGCGAGATAAAGTCCTTACCCAGAATATTTTGCCAATTTGGGTAGAAGTCGAAATTCTGAAAATTCGACCCTAGCATCTGGCTCAGCACCGAGCCCTCGCGCGGGCCGGCGCCGCGCATCTGCTTGTGCAGGATATCTTCGCGGCGGTGCAGCGGCGGGCCATATTTCACGTACACCTTTGAGCCGACCTCCGAGGCAAACAGCGGCAGCGGAGCGTCGGGGTCGGCGGCGGCAGTGGCCCCGTGGCGGGCAGCCAGGGCCCGCATGTCTTTCACCACCTTGCGGTTGGCCAGGGCCTTCGGAATGTCGGCCAGGCTCACCTCAATGCGGTTATACGAGTCGAACTCGGCCGAGGTGAGGGCAGTGCGCTCGTTTTCGGGCTTGTGCTTCTGCACTTCGCGCAAAATGCGAAATGCCGGGTTCTCGGGCTTGCGCGAGCTCACAAATACTTCGCCCAGGGCCACACCTCCGCCTTTTTTGAGGCGAAACAGCAAGGTTTGCGCGGGCTCGGCCGTGAGCTTTTTGCGCAGCGTAATAAAGCCGAGCGACGAAGCCGCCAGCGAGTCGGGCGCACCCTCCACGCTTAGGCGGAACTTACCCTCCTGGTCGGCCGTGACGCCAGTGCTGGTGCGCGGCACAAAAATCGACGCAAACGGCACCGGCTCGCCCGTAGCCGCTTCCACCACCTGCCCGCTAAGGGTAATGCGTTGGGCCACTGCAAGCCGGCCGGTCAACAGCAGGCCTAGCAGCAGTAGCGAAACGGTAAATTTCATATAAGTAGAGCGATACGCAAGGCCTTGGGTTAGAGAGACACGCTTGCAAGTTACGCAAGGTGCCGCAGGTGCCAACTAGTTCCAGATGACCACCTAGGCATACGCTACAGAGCGTATTTAGGTCGAAGTTGGCGCTAATAATGAATATTTTACCTTGATTAACTACAAAAAAAGCGGCTCAAAATCTGGTTTGAGCCGCTTCCTGAAAACATCATTTTTCTATGCCAATGGCTGGTTTTACACTTCGACTTTCAGCGTCGCGGGCCGCTCGGTCACCTCAAACAGCTCGCCGTGGGGCACGATAGTAATCTGGCCATACTCCTGCAGCAGCATCTTATACGCCTCGGCCACGGGCCGGGGCTTGCGGTCGAGGTCGTAGAGGCCGCAGGCATTCACGGTGCCTTTTTTCTGGGCTAGCCCCGTTTCCCAGTCTACCTGGTCGATAAGCGAATACCACGTAAAGCCCAGCACCGGCACGCCTTCCTTGCGGATGCGCAAGACGTTGACCCACTGCTTCCAGAGCCAGGTGGGCGCCTCCTGGGCATCAAACACGTTGGTTTCGGTGTGCATCACCGGCTTCTTATAGCGCTGGTAGTAGTCGTGGGTGATAGTGTACCAGCCCAGCACGTCCATGCTGGTGCAGATTTCGCCGTTGGGCAACATAATCTTCTCGTTGCGGCCGTAGTAGTCGTTGCCCATTACCTGGTAGCCGGGCGGCTCGCCGGCCATAAACCAATCGTACTCCTGCCGGGTCATGCCATTGTCGTACAAGTAGTTGAGGACTTCGCCCTCGGGCTGGTGCGCGTATAGCAGGTCGAGCGAGGTAAAGCGCAGCTTGTTTTCGAGCTGCACGGTGGGGGTGTGCTCGGCCCGCAGCTCGTGCGTAAACTCGGCCGACTCGCTTTGCACAATCACGCAGTCGGGGCGGTGCTTGGCAATCTTTTGCGTGCCCATGATGCTCGCCGCCACCGTGTGCTTGAGGGCCGTGACAAAGCCTTTGTCGGACTTCAGCTGCTCGTTCCAGATGCCGTCTTTGGCGCTCGACTTGGCGGTGACGTAAATCTCGTTGACGGGGGTGTAGTAGCGCACCCAGGGGTAGCGCTTGGCTACCTCTTCGCAATAGGCGGCGAAGTGCACGGGCAGCTCGGGGTTCTGAAAATTGCCCAGCCAGTCGGGTACCCCAAAATGCATCAAATCGAGGATGGGCGTGATGCCGAGCCGCTGCATCTCGGCCATAGCCAGGTCGGCAAACTCCCAGTCGTATTTATCGGGGCTCTGCTGAATGCTATAGTAGGGCAGGCCGTAGCGCAGCACTTTCAAACCCAGCTCCTTCACCAGGCCCAGGTCTTCTTTGTAGCGGTTGTAGTGGTCGCACTCAGCCAGCAGGTCGCGGCGGGTTTTGCCGTGGTCGATGGTGGGGTAGCTGCACTCGATGCCGGTAGCAAACATAAAGTTGTTGGGCAGCCCCGTGGGCAGCCCGCTGCCGTTGTGCCCGCGCGCCCCGCCAAACTCGTCGCCGTCGTAGTTGCCGCTACCGAAATGCTCCTTGATTTCGGTGAGAAAGGATTTCATAAATAAGCAGTTAACAATGAGCAGGGAACAGTGAGCAGCGAGGAGCAAAGCGCGACAACTGCGCCATGCACTACTCATTGCTAAGTGGGCTACTGGTCGCGCCGTTGCGCTCTTTCCAGAAACTTATCGGCTGTGCGCAGGCTGAGCGCCATAATGGTGAGGGCCGGATTGACGCTGAGCGCGCTCGGAAACACCGAGTTGTCGCAGATGTAGAGGTTGGGCACATCGAAGGCGCGGCCGTCGCGGTCTACCACGGCATCATCGCCGCTCAGGCCCATGCGCGCCGTGCCAATGACGTGCGCATAGCGCTGAAAGGCCCAGATGTCGCTAGCCCCCGCCGCTTCCCAAATGCCGCGCATAACGCGCTCGGCGTGCGCGTTCATGCGCAGCTCGTTTTCCTGGGCCGTGAAGTGCAGGCGCGGCTTAGGAAGCTGGCGCGCGTCCTTTTCATCGCTCAATTCCAGGAAGTTATCGGCGTGCGGCAGGCAGTCGCCCAGAATATTGATGCCCGCAATGTGGTTAAACTGCCGCATATAGTCGCGCAGCGGCTGGCCCCACAGCTTGCGCCCACGCGCCACCTGGCCCGAAAACGTAACGGGCATTACGCCAATGCTTTGCAGCAGGTAGCCGCCCGCAAAGTCGGCGTCTTTGGGCCTGTGCGTATCCTGCGAGATAAGGCCACCCGGAATACCCTTGGTTGGTCGCACTTCGTCTGGAAAGGTGCCCCACACCTGCAGGCCGGGGTGCGCCATGAGGTTGCGGCCCACCTGGCCACTAGTGAGGGCTAGCTCATTGAGCAGCAGCAGGCGCGGCGTTTCGACCGAGCCGCCGCACAAGAAAAGGTGGCGGCAGGCTAGCCGGTGGTTCTGCCCGTTTTGGGTGTATACCACGGCGGCCACGTGGCCGCGGGCATCACGCTCAATCTCCGTTACGAAGCTATTGGGCCGAATATCCGCCCCGTATTTCACCGCTAGCGGAATAAACGTGACATCCATGCTGGCCTTGGCACCATTGGAGCACCCGGCCTGGCAAAAGCCCCGGTTGGTGCAGGCCTCGCGCCAGCCCACGCCCTCCTGGTAGTAGCGCCCCGAGAGGGCTGCGTTGGCCGCCGGCGAGGTGTTGATGCCCAGTTTTTCGGCGCCGCGCACCATGAGCTGGGCGGCGCTATTGAGCGGCAGCGGGGCTAGCGGGTAGCCCTTGGGCCGGCTAGGCCCCCAGGGGTAGGGCGTGGGCCCCGAGATACCCAGAAACTGCTCAATCTCTTCGTAATAAGGCGCGAGGTCGTCGTAAGTCAGCGGCCAGTCTTCGCCCTGGCCAAAGTCGCGCTTCAGGTGCAGGTCGTCGGGCAGGGGGCGCGGCGTGTAAGCAGTGTAATGGAGCGTAGAGCCGCCTACGCCGGTGCCCGAGTTGTTCTTTCCCATGGCTAAGGGGTCCTGGCCGGCGGCGAGGCGCTCGTCGTTCCAAAACAGGAAGTCCTGCGCCTTTTCATCCGTAGCAAAAGCTTTCTCGGGGTTGTGCCAGGGGCCAGCTTCCAGGGCTACCACGTTCAGGCCGGCCTGGGCCAGCCGCGCCAGTAGCGGTGCGCCGCCCGCCCCCAGCCCAATCACGAGGCAATCGACGGTTTCGGTGGGGGCCGGTAGAGGCTGCATCTTTTCCTGCGGCGTATCGGCAGGGGCGGCTAGGGGCTCGTTTTCGGCCAGTAGCTCGCGCAGCAAGGGGTCTTGGATAATGGGCTCGGTAGGGCTGATAATGCCTTCCTCGGCGATTTCTTCGTCGGGCATAAACTAGGTAAGATAGAAACACCTTGCTTAGGGCGAAGGCGCTATATGCTTGGTATAAAGTATGTTGTTGCTAAGCCGTTGCGCCGCTACGCTTCGCGCGGCTCTTTTTCATTGAGCCCGATGCGGGTCCAGGCGGGCAGGTCGGCGTAGCCGGTATAGCCGATTTCGTCCTGGGCCCAGGGATGGGCATAGTAGGTTTCGGTGAGTTCGGCCAGCAGCTCTTCGAAAAAACGGCCTGCGTTTAGCGTTTGCCAAGTGGTGCCGGGTGGGTTGGGGCCAGCCAGGGCCTGCACCACCTCGTCTTGCTGGCTTGTAGTAAGCCGCTCGAAGTCAGCGTTGAACAGTGCCCGCGCAATTTCCTGCACGCCGCCCAGGCCCAGGCGGTAGGCCTCGCGGTCGGGGGGTAGGGCATCATAGCGCCAGCCATCGGCGCGGCCTTCGGCCAGGCGCTGGTCAATGGCAGGGGCTAGCGGAATCGGCACCGGCCGCTCGGGCTGCGGAAACAGCCGCGCCGCCACGGCCTCCAGCAGCCCATAGGCTTCGGGGGCCAAAAACTGCGGGGTGTAAGCCGCGCCGGTATCGGCGAGGCGCTGCGTAAGGGCCGCGCGCGTAGCCGCCGACACGTGGGCCGACGAAAGCAACTCCTGAGAGGTCATGCCAAAAAAACAGGTTGAAGAAAAACCGTGGCACCAAGCACGACAGTTTCTCTTCAACCTGAACGGTAAATGCGGCTGTATGGTTAGCCGTTTCAGCAACTTTCGCTATTCGTCGCTACTCAGCTTGCCCCCCGTGACGTGCACCAGCGCGCCGGTCATAAACGAGCCATCTTGCGAGGCCAGCAGCACGTAGGCGGGGGCTAGCTCTTCGGGCTGGCCGGGGCGCTTGAGCGCCACCTCATGGCCAAATTTCTCAATTTCATTCATGGGCATGGTACCGGGGATATTGGGCGTCCAGACCGGGCCGGGTACCACGCAGTTCACCCGGATGTTGCGCTCGCCCAGGTAGAGAGCCAGCGACTTGGTGAGGGCGTGAATGCCGGCCTTGGTGCAGGCGTAGTCTACGAGCAGCGGGATGCCCACCAAGCCCACAATGCTACCCGTATTGATGATGCAGTCGCCGGCCTGCAGGTGCGGAATGGCAGCCTGCGCCATCCACATATACCCCAGAATATTGGTGTCAAACGTGCGCCGAATCTGGGCTTCCGGAATATCCTCAAACTTTTCCTGCGCCATCTGGAAGGCCGCATTGTTGACCAGAATGTTGAGGCCGCCCAGCTCCTGGCGCACCAGGCGCACCGCTTGAAATGCCTGCTCACGGTCGCGCACATCGAGCTGCAGCACCTGGCACTTGCGGTTTTCCAGCTCTACCAGGCGCTTGGTTTCCTGCGCGTCTACTTGGTTTTCATTGAACAAGATGGCTACATCAGCCCCCTCTTTGGCAAAGGCCACGGCCACGGCCCGGCCAATACCCGAGTCGGCCCCAGTAATGAGCGCCAGCTTGCCTTCGAGCTTGCCAGCCGCGCGGTAGGCAGCCAGGCTGCTTTGCGGCTGAAACTTCATATCGGCCTGCTTGGCGGGGTAGGGGAGCTTCTGCGCGTGCTCCTTCATGTCCTTGGCAGTGGGGCGCTTGGGGGGGGCAGGGGTGGCAGCTTTACGGGTCGGCATAACTGGAAAAGGTAGGTAACGGTGCCTGGTCTTACGTAAAACCCAAAGGAGCGGCTGGCCTGAGCCGGGGGCAATTCCAGTCTGCCTAAGAGGCCTAGCTAGGATGGATAGCAGTACCCGCAGCCCGGATGATATTGTACAATACCGGCTAGTGACTACCGTGAAAATTAGTGCCCCGGCTCAGTAAAATGCCGCTTTATGGGTAGTTTGCAATAGTATTTGTAGGCAGGAGCTTCGACTCCTGGAAGAATTAAACTTTATGCAAAAATTATTACTTTTCCTTGTCCTGTTTGCTGGTAGTAGCTTCAGTAGCTTGGCAGCCCGCTCCCGGCCTGCCACGGGCGAGCCGCCCCGCCTGAATGGCCAATGGCAGGGGCCGCTAAAAGTGCCCGGCGGCACGCTGACGCTCATCATCACGATTGTGCCCCTCAGCAATGGCACTTACTACGCGGCCCTCGATGTGCCGCAGCAGCGCATCAGCCGCATGCCGGTAGAGGTAGAGCTGAAGGACGATAACATCAAGCTGAGCATCGAGCAGGCAGGTAGTCGCTTTGAAGGCAATGTGCAGGCCGGGGGCGACAGGCTGGTGGGCTCCTGGCAGCAGCCGGGCCTCAAAACGGAGCTCGTGCTAGCCCGAGGCACTGCGCCAGCCGCCGCGCAAGCCGCTAAAAAGCTGCGCCTTACGCCGCCCTACCGCGAGTCAGAAGTTACGGTCTATAACCCCGTTGCCAAGATTAAGCTCAGTGGTACGCTCACCATTCCGAGCGGCGAGGGGCCTTTCGCGGCCGTGGCGCTGGTGTCCGATTCGGGGCCGCAGGAGCGCGACGCCGATGTGCCGGGCTACCGCCCCTTCGGGATGCTGGCTGACTACCTCACCCGGCACGGCGTGGCCGTGCTGCGCTACGACGACCGCGGCGTGGGCAAGTCGGGCGGCGACTTCAGCCGCGCCACTACTGCCGATTTTGTGACCGATGCCCGCGCGGCACTCGCCTTCTTGCGCGACCGGCCGCTCATTGCGCCGCAGCAGGTAGGCCTGCTCGGGCTTGGCGAGGGCGGCAATGTGGCGCTGCTAGCCGCCGCCGAGCCCTTGGAAGCGCCCAACTTTGTGGCCTCGCTGGCCGCCTATGGGCAGCCGGGGCGCGATGTGCTGCGCCGCCAGCAGGGCGAGATTATGCGCCTCATCGGGGCCGATGGCGCGCAGGTGAAAGCCGCCCAGGGCTTGTTTGACCGACTGGTCGAAACCGTGCGCCAAACGCCCAATACAACCGTGGCCCGCGCCAAAATCATTACCCTTTTGCGCAGCAGCAACTCGGCCCTCGACGAACCGATGGCCCGTGCCCGCGCCGTGCAATTGACTTCGCCCTGGTCGCGGTATTTCTTCGACTTCGACCCGGCCAACCGCCTGGCCCTGGTGCGCTGCCCGGTGCTGCTGCTCAACGGTACCGCCGATTTGCAAGTGGCTGCCGGCCGTAATATGTCTTTGCTGCAGAAGGGCTTGCGGCAGTCGGACCAGCCGGTGCAGGCCCACCGGCTAGGGGGCGTCAACCACTTGTTTCAGGATGACCCCGCCAAGTGGCCCATCGTGGCCGGCGAGCGGCAGGCGGCCTTCTCCACCGAAGGCCTCACCTACCTGCAAGCCTGGCTGCTGGAGCGCGCCCGCCTAGCCAAAACCCCCGTGCCCGTGACGGTGCGCCGCCCCGCCCCGCGCCCCAGGGCTATTACGCCCATGCGGCCGCGGGTGCGCCGGGCCACAGCCGCCCGCTAGCCCCAGGCTACCACGGCAGGCGCTCGGTGTCGTGAAAGTAGCCGCCCGTGGGGCCGTCGGCTGGGAGCAGGGCTAGCCGCACGGCGGTCTGGGCACCCTCCGCCACGTCTAGCGGCGCGTTGTCGCCGCCCAGGTCGGTTTTAACCCAGCCGGGGTGGGCGGCATTTACCTTGATAGGCGTGTCGGCCAAGTGCTGGGCCAGCACTACGGTCAGCATATTCAGCGCCGCCTTGGAGGAGGTATAGCCCGGCGTGGCCCAGCTGCCGCCCTGCCCCTGGCTGATGGCCGTGAGCGAGCCCAGGATACTGCTTTGGTTGACGATGCGCCCTGCTGGGGCCTGCCGCAGCAGGGGCAGCAGCGCCTGCGTAATGGCGTAGGGCCCAATGACATTGGCCTCGTACGTCTGGCGCAGGGTGTCGGGGCTCACGTCGGGGCCGTTGTCGAGCTGCACGCCGGCATTGTTTACCAGCACATCAAGCCGGCCAAACTGGGTTTCGAAAAAGGTAGGTAGCGTGGCAATGTCCTGGGCGCTCGTGACATCGAGCTCTACATCGTGGGCATCGAGGCCCTCGGCACGCAGTGCGGCGGCGGGCGCGGCCGCTTTGCCCTGGCGGGCCCCTAGCACCACCGTAAGGCCCTGCTGGCCGAGCTGGCGCGCTATTTCAAGGCCGAGGCCTTTGTTGGCCCCCGTGATGAGGGCTACTTGCTGCGGGTGTTTTTCCATGCTCGTTTAAAGCCCGCTGGCCCGCAAAATGTTGGACCTGGCCCGCTAGCCTCAGAAATTCAGCCCACAGTGAAAGCAGTGATGTGCCCGGCCCTGCAGCGGGTAGCGCCGCAGCCGCGACAGCAGCGCCACAAACCAATGGGCCGCTCCTGGCTTGGCTGCCGCATCAAACACCACATCGTGCGAGCCGCAGCGCGGGCAGGTATAGGCACTGGCTTCGGCTGCTTCGGGCTCGGCTAGCCCCCCGCGCACGGCCTGCATCACGGCCGGGGGGCGCAGCACTTCGGCCGCCCGCGCCGCATCGCGCTGGTAGATGTGCAGCCGCACCCCGCCTGCCACGGGGCTATACATGCGGTTGAGCGACACCAAGTTTTCGTTGGTCAGAAAGCACGGAATACCCGCCGCCTCCAGCTGCGTGCGCGCTAGGTGCGCCGCCAGCGGCTCGTAGTACGAGTCGAAGACAACAATATTCTCCGATTTCGGCGGCGTAAAATCAGTAGTCATGGCTAGCGCGGCGTTCAAATTTACTAAAAGGCCGCTTGCTACGAAGGTATTAGCCACGAAGAGGAAGCAGACAGTAGCTAAACAAACCGGGCTACCTTTTGGTGGCAGTGGCGGCGTGCAGGTCTTTGGCGGTGCGCTTGGCGCGCAGGGCCGTAAACTCGGCCTGCCACGCCCGGATGCGCAGCTCGTCGTGCGCCGGCAGGTCGAGGCGAATGCGGGCCAGCTGGGCATTGAGGCGGCGGTAAGTGTCCTGGGCGTAATCCCAGTCGCGGGCCTGCCAGCTGGTCTGGCGCACACGGGTAGCGCGCAGCAGCTCCCCATAAGCCCCCGCAATAGTGGCCGGCGTGAGGCTGCCTATCTGCTCGGCATAGCTGCCGAGGAGCTCGTGGTCCATGCGCAGCTGTTTGGCAGGGGCTAGCGGCTCGGCCCGGCGGGCGTGGTTGGCCGAGTCGAAGCGGACGGTTTGGCGGCCTAGCCGGCTCAGCGTGCGGCCGGTATTGCGGGCCGCCGTATCGAGCTTAGTCATTTCCTGGCGCACTATTTCCTGGCGCTCGCGCGGGGTCGAGTCGCAGGCGCTCAAAGCCAGCCCCAGGCCTAGGCTAGCTACTGAAGAGAGAACAATTGCTTTCATGCGGCCTCATACGGCCCTTGAGCGCCTAGGGCTGCGCCAGCCGGAAATTGAGGGGCAGCTCATACTCCACGGCCACCGCGCGGCGCCCCATGCGGGCGGGCACCCACTGCTCGGGCAGGGTGCGCGCCACGCGCAAGGCCTCCTCATCGCAGCCGCCCCCGATGCGCTGCACCAGCCGGTAGTTGCTGAGGTGGCCTAGCGTATCAATCATAAATGACACAACTACTTTGCCCTGAATATTCTGCGCCTGCGCCGCCGGCGGGTACACCATGCGGCTGGTGTACTCGGCTAGGGCCACCTCACTTCCGATAAAGAGTGGCGGCTGGTCGGGGCGCACGTAGCTCCACTTGCCGGGGCTTACTTCTGTGTGGCATGTGATGTCGGGCCCGGGCCGGAAATAGAGCAGCCGGTGCTGGTCGTAGTCGTAGCGCTGCAACACTACTTTTTCGCCCGAAGGGGTATAGCCATAATATTCCCAGACACCGGTTTTTTGGCCTTTAGCAAGAAAGCCTTTTTCGTATTTTGTATCACGCAGCTTCTGAGCCTGCACTTCGTTGATGAATAAAAGACAGACTATCAGTAAGAAAAGAGTACAAAAACAATGGCGAGTAGAAATAAACATGGAATGGATGGGAAAAGAGAGAGTGTAAATTTGGGGTGACCAAATTAGGTATCTGCGCCCGTATTCACAACTCGGTATTGGCCACAAAAAAGCCGACTGCCCGGATAGGGCAGTCGGCTTTTTTCGTGCTTAAGCACCGGTAGCACTAGGGCATCAGCACTTTGTTGATTACGTGAATCACGCCATTGCTCTGCATCACGTCGGCAATGGTTACGGTGGCCACGCCACCTTTCTCGTCCTTCAGCTCGATGTTTTTGCCTTTCATCATGGCCGTCAGGGTTTCGCCCTGGACTGTGGTGAGCTTGGCCATGCCACCGCCTGCTTTAATAGCTTTGGCCAGGTCAGCCGAAGTCATTTTGCTCGCTACCACGTGGTAGGTCAGGATTTTAGTCAGCGTAGCCTTGTTCTCCGGCTTCACCAGCGTCTCGACAGTGCCGGCGGGCAGCGCGTTAAAAGCCTCATTGGTAGGCGCAAACACGGTAAAGGGACCCGGACCCGAGAGGGTTTCTACCAGGCCAGCAGCCTTCACGGCAGCTACCAGCGTGGTGTGGTCTTTCGAGTTAACGGCGTTTTCTACAATGTTCTTGGTAGGATACATCGGGGCACCGCCTACCATCACTGTTTTGGCTTTCTGAGCCGAAGCCGATTGAACACCGGCTGTGCCGAGTAGCGCTACAATAGCGAGGGTTGCAAAAGAGAATTTCATGGGTAAAAGGAATAGGGAAATGGTTGAGGTTTAAACTTGCCTCACCTACGGCGGCGCAACGCACACTGGATTTTGCCAGCCTGAAAAAATATTCCGGAAGCGCTTGCAGCTGGCTTTGAAAAATTTTCCGCTTGAAAATGAAGCTACAAGCCCCCGCTAGCCAAAAAAATAGTGCCCGCTACTTGCGTGCTATCAGCTTTTGCCTACCTTTGTACCACCATTCGCCACCACGGCGAACAAACCTCAAGCGAGAGTAGCTCAGTTGGTAGAGCGCGACCTTGCCAAGGTCGAGGTCGCGAGTTCGAACCTCGTCTCCCGCTCCAAACAAAAAAGACGGTGCATGCACCGTCTTTTTTGTTTTAGTAGATTCCGCTGTCAGTAGCGTACTTTGTTTGCTGCCAGCTAATGCCGGAGTGGTGGAATAGGTAGACACGAGGGACTTAAAATCCCTTGCTTTTGCGAGCGTACGGGTTCGATTCCCGTCTCTGGTACATTGAAAAGCCCCGTTTCTTAGATAGAAACGGGGCTTTTTACTAAAGCTACCGCCGCCCTATTACCGACGTCTTACCGGTCGGCCTAGGGGCTAGCGCGGCACTGCTGACCTGCTGAAACGTGATACCCGTGGCCGAACGCAGGCGCATGCTAGTCAGCGGCTTGAAAGGGAAAAATATCTCCGTCATGGCCGTCAGGCCGTGGTCAGCAAAGAGCTCGACCGAGGCCGCGTCGAAAAACAGCGTGAGGTCGGCGCCGGCCGCCGTAGTCAGGCGCGGGGCCACGTGGCGGCCCGCAAACTTGGGGCTGAAGCTGGTGTTGCCCGCCTTGGTGCGGTCGATAAAGTACTCGTTCCTGGCCTTGTCGTAGCCCAGCACCAGCTCTTCGCCGGCCGTGTTGCTCAGTACCAGCTCGAAGCTGGCGAGCTGGCTGGTGCTCAGATTCAGGCGGTACTTGCCGCTGGGCACGCGCAGACGGGCCAGGTCTACCGGCGCTTTCACGGCCACCTTCTGGAGCGTGGTAGGCGCAGCGGCCAGCTTGTTCAGCTCGCGGGCGGGGGTTGAGGTGAGGTAGATTTCGCTGCCTTCCTGGCGCAGGCCCAGCTCGCGCGGCAGGGTCATGGCGCTGCGCCAGGGCGAGGTGGGCACCTGGTTGGCGTATTCCCAGTTGCTCATCCAGCCCAGAAACAGGCGGCGCGGCCCGGTATTGGCAAACGTGACGCCGGCGTACTCATCGGGCCCGAAGTCGGCCCACTTCGTCTTATCGTTCATAGGTTTGAAGGTGTGGCCATCGAAGCTGCCGACAAAGTACTGCGTGGCCGAGCCCCCGTTGGGCCCACCAGGGTTGATATTGACGAGGAGCACCCAGTGGCTTTTGCCGTTGAGCGTGAGCGGGAACAAGTCGGGGCATTCCCATACGCCGCCGTGGGCGCCGAGCTTTTCGCCAAACTCGCTTTCGGTGGTCCACTTCTTAAGGTTGGGCGAGGAGTAGAATGTGATGCGGTCCTTGGTGGCCAGCGTCAGTATCCACCTGTTAGCCTGCTCGTTCCAGCTCACCTTGGGGTCGCGGAAGTCCACAATGCCGGGGTTTTTCACTACCGGGTTGCCCGCATACTTGGTCCAGGTCTTGCCCGCGTCGAGGCTATAGGCCAAGCTCTGATTTTGGAACGTCTTACTGCCTGCCTTTTCGCCTTTGGGGTCGTGATGCGTGAAGATGGCCACCAGCGGCGCCACCCCATTTTTGCCAAAGCCACTGGTGTTTTTACTATCTACCACCGCCGAGCCCGAGAAGATGTAGCCCAGGCTATCGGGGAAGAGGGCAATGGGCTGCTCCTGCCAGTGCAGCATGTCGGGGCTGGTGGCGTGGCCCCAGTGCATAGGCCCCCAAGTCATGCCACCAGGGAAATACTGAAAAAACAGGTGGTAAGTGCCCTGGTAAAAGACCATCCCGTTGGGGTCGTTCATCCAGTGTGCGGCGGGCGCAAAGTGGTAGCTCGGCCGCCACTGCGGCGTGGCCGCCGGGGGCGTAGATTGGGCCAGGGCCAGCGTAGTCAGGCTTAGGCTGCCTAGCAGGGTCACTACCTTTTTCATAATGAGCGCGGTGTGCAGAAGGGTGGGAGGAAAGCCGCTGGGCTAGCCCAATTAGCGTGGGGCAAGCTTGGTAAATGTACTCCGAGTGCCCTAAAGGCCCGCGGCGCTGCCGCGCTAGGCCTCCACCTGAAGTAAAGGCTCCAGCACGGCCCACACATTGGCCGCCAGCAGGCGCTGGCCGGCGGCGTTGGGGTGCACGCGGTCGGGTAGGTTCAGCTCGGGGCGGCCTAGCACGCCGGCCAGCAGCGACGGAATAAAGGCTACACCCTCGGCCTCGGCCAGGCCTTGAAACAGGGCGCTGAAGTCTTGAGCGTAGCGACTAAGACCAGGGAGGCCTAGCGGGCCCAGGTCGAAGGGAAAGCTGAGGCCCGCCAGCACCAGCTGGGCCGCCGGAAACTGCCGCCGCACCTCGTGCAGGATGGCGCGCAGATTGGCCACCGTTTCGCGCACGGCAATGCCGCGCAGGCCATCGTTGGCCCCGAGCGCTAGCACAAATACATCGGGCGCGTGGCGGGCCAGCACGCTCGCCAGGCGCTGGCGCCCGCCGGCGCTGGTTTCGCCACTCACGCCATAGTTGTGGGCGCGGTAGGGCAGGCCCGACGCGTCGATTTTTTCCTGAATGCGGGCCGGAAAGCTGTCGGCCGCTGGCAGGCCGTAGCCGGCCGTGAGGCTATCGCCAAAGAAGAGTATATGTTTCATAAAAAGCGCCCCGCCAGCCAGCTCCTAGAGCCAGCGGCGGGGCGTTGCTGGTTATCCGAAATAAAAGGCTACAGGCGAGCAAAGTGCTCGGCCGCCAGGCGAGCACCTTGGTCAGTGCACAGGCCCCGGATATAATACAAGAAAATGCTGCGAAAAATTTCGGCTACCTGGAAGCGGCCCGTTGGAAAAGCCCCGGGCGTGAGCACGATATTAACCTGCTGGATAATGATAATGGTGACGAGCTGAATATTGATATCGCTGCGAAATAACCCTTGCCGGATGCCTTCATTAAGTAAATGCTGCAGCTGCGGAGTCGAATAATCGGCCAGGTAGTCCTGCATGGCCTGCGCTGCGCTCGGGTACTGCATCAGGTCGGGGTAATAGCTGGCAGAGGTGTCGAGCAAATCCTGAATGCTGTAGCTGATGAGGCCGTAGAGGCGTTCTACGGGCGAAGGATACTGCTCGTAAAGGCGTAGGTGGTCATGCTTCTGGCGCTCCATGTCTTCGAGCAGGCAGTGCAGGGCCAGCGCCTCGCGGCTAGGGTATTGTGCAAGAAAAACGTCAAGCGGGAGGCCAAGGCTGTTAGCCAAATCCGCATCAGTTGGGGCCACGAAGCCGTTTCTGCGGAAAATTGTCGTGCAATCGGCAAGCGGCGTCGCCAAGAAGGCAGCGGAAGTGCTCATAGGGTGAGAATAGAAACCTGTTGCCAGCGGTATAAATGGGCCGGACCTAAGCCAGAAAGCTTAGTACGAAAAAAAACAGCAACTGCACGAGGTACACCAGCGGCACCAGCGGGTTGCGCTTGGGGAAGGGTGTGCGCACAAACAGCAGCTGTAGCACCAGCGCCAGCAAAAACCAGTCGCGGAAATTGCGCAGCGGAATCACCCCGCCCGTCCAGTGCCAGAAATCAAAGCGCCCGGCCACCGGCTCCATGCACAGGTCGAAGCCCACCATGAGCAGGGCGCCCACGATGACACGCACCGCAAAAGACGCCGGCAAATAGGCCGCCAGCGTACCCGCTAAATAGGTTACTACCACCCAGTTGAGCCCAATAAGCCAGGGCGCTCCCATGTATTGGGGGCCTAGCGTAGCGCCGTAGCTATAGTGCCCAAATAGCAGACCCGTATTGGTGCCCACTACCTCGGCCACCATGCCCAGCAAAAACACCTGCATGGCAAACAGCCAGAACGACAAATTGCGCCCCGGCTGAAATATAGCCAGCAGCCCCGCCGTGAGGAGCAGCGTAAGGGGCGTGTATTTCAGGTAGAAAGACTTATCCTGGCTAAAAGCCAGCCCCACGAAGCCCGTGAGGTGAAACAGCAGCACCAGCCCCTGGGCCAAGCGCAGCCGCCCGGTAGAAACCACCGGCGCGGGTAGGTTAGAAAACTCCATGCGTGAGGAGCGAAAAGGAAAAAGTTAGAAGTGGAGAGTTAAAATCCAGGCTTTTGCTAACTTTCAACTCTGCGCTTTTAACTTTTACTAATCAATGAGTTCGGCCACAATCTTGGCCGAAAGTAAGCATAGCGGAATGCCGCCGC
The DNA here is from genome assembly GCF_017571525.1 of Hymenobacter sp. BT559. Lineage (GTDB taxonomy): Bacteria > Bacteroidota > Bacteroidia > Cytophagales > Hymenobacteraceae > Hymenobacter > Hymenobacter ginsengisoli. The sequence goes on from NZ_JAGETY010000007.1 coordinate 118,395, forward strand.
CCGGGTGCACCGAGCCGCCGCAAAAGTACAGCCCGGCCAGCCGCCCCGAAAAATTGGGGTGCCGCAGAAAAGCCGCCAGCGCATTATTGCTCGAACTACCGTAGAGCGCGCCGCCAAACGACGACGTATCGGCCGCGATGCCGGGCGGCGTCCAGGTTTTTTCGGCCCGGATAAGTGCTTCTACGTCAGTGCCCAGCGCCTGGCTGAGCTTGGCCAGTACCACGCGGCGGGTGTGGGCGGTGAGGGCCTCCCAGTCCTGGCCCTGGTCGTGGGGCACGTTCACCATCACAAACCAGTTTTCGTGGCCTGGCGGGGCGTCGGTGGGTGTCTTTTTACTCGTGATGTTAACGTACACCGTCACATCGTCAGCCACGGTTTTTTGCTGAAAAATGGCGTCGAACTCGGCCTTATAATCCTTGGAGAAGAAGATGTTGTGCACATCGAACTCGGCAAACTCGCGGGCGATGCCCCAGTAAAAAATGAGCGCCGACGACGAGCGGGGCTGCCCCAGCGTGCGCTCGGGCGCGGGCTGGCTGGGCAGCAGGTGGCGGTAGGTGGGCACCACATCCATGTTGCTCACCACCAACCCAAAATCGTAGATGTCGAGGTCGGTACGCAGGCCCGTGACAAGGTCACCGGCCGTCAGAATCTCGCGCACGGGCTCGTTAAAGCGGAATTTCACGCCAAATTCCTCAGCTAGCCTGTGCAGGCTGCTGGCAATGGCGTAGATGCCGCCTTCGGGATAAAACGCCCCGATGCCGTGCTCAAGGTGCGGAATGAGCGAGAGTGTGGCCGGCGCCTGGTAGGGGTCGGAGCCGTTGTAAGTAGCGTAGCGGTCAAAGAGCTGCACCAAGCGCGCATCCTGGCCAAAGGCCTTCGCGTGCCGTGCGTGCATGGTGCCCGTGAGGCCTAGCGAAGGCAGGGCGGCCACGGCTTTCAGCGTTTCGGGGCTAAAGTAGGTGCCCACTTTGTGCAGCGACTTGTGCAGAAAGGTGCCCGCCGTGGCATCGTAGGCACGCCCGCTACGGGCCAGAAACTGCGTGACCTGCGCAGCCGGCACGCCCAGCTTTTGCTCGACCTCGGCGGCAAAGCGCTGGCTGTCGGCCCAGGCCGTGAGGCGCGTGCCATCGGCGAAGAAGTAGTTCGTTATCGGGTCGAGGCGCTCGTAGCGGAAGTAGTCGGCCGGCGCGCGGTGGGCTAGCCGAAAAATATCGTCGACGAGCTGCGGCAGCGTGAAGAGCGACGGCCCGGCATCGAAGCGGTAGCCGCCGGGCAGGCTAAACTCGTGCATCTTGCCCCCAAACGAGCCGCTAGCCTCAAACACCGTGACCGGGTGCCCAGCCACGGCCAGGCGTGCCGCTGCCGCTAGCCCCGCCACGCCCGCCCCAATAATGGCAACGGGTTGGCGCGAGGGCGAAGTTTTTTTTCGGGAGGTAAACACAGGGTAAGGAGCAAGCGGCACGCCGCAAAAGTTCGAGGTCGCTATTCTACGGCCAGCACCAGGCCCTTCAAATACGCGCCTTCGGGGTGAAACAGGCTAACCGGGTGGTCGGCGGGCTGCGTGAGGCGGTGCAGAATGCGCGCCGGCCGACCCGCCTCGATAGCCGCCGCCAGCACGGCGCCTTCAAACAGCTCGGGGCTAACTACTTGCGAGCACGAAAACGTGAACAGCAGCCCGCCCGGCGCCAGGTGGCGCAGGCCGGCCAGGTTGAGGCGCTTGTAGCCCATCAGGGCGTTGTGGCGGGCCGAGAGGTGCTTGGCGTAGGCCGGTGGGTCGAGGATGATGAGGTCGTAGGGCTCCTCGCTCACCGGGTTTTTGAAGAAGTGCTGCACATCCTGGGCATAGGCGGCGTGGCGGTCGGCGTGGCCGCTGAGCTGGGCGTTGCGGTCGGTGAGCTCGATGGCCTTCTTGCTGGCATCGACTGAGTGCACGAGGCTAGCCCCGGCTTGCAGCGCATACACCGAGAAGCCGCCGGTGTAGCAAAACGTATTGAGCACGCGGCGGCCGGGCGCGTAGCGGGCCAGCAGCTCGCGGTTGTCGCGCTGGTCGATAAAGAAGCCGGTTTTCTGGCCGGTTTCCCAATCCACGGCAAACTGGTGCCCGTTTTCAATGGTGAGGTGCTCGCGGCCGCTGCTTTCGCCAAAGAGGTAGCCGTTTTGGGCGTCGGGCGCAGCCTGGGCCGGCACGGTTTCGGCGCTCTTATCATACACGGCGCGCAGACGCTCGCCCATCACGGCTTGCAGCGCAGCGGCAATATCGTGGCGGGCTAAGTACATGCCCGGGCTATGAGTCTGAATAACAGCTGTGTCGCCATACACGTCGATGATGAGGCCAGGTAGGCCGTCGCCCTCACCATGCGTGAGGCGGTACACATCGGTAGCGCCACCGGCCGCAGCTAGCCCCAGGCGCTGGCGCATTTGGTAGGCATTGCGCAGGCGCATCTCCCAGAAAGCCGGGCTGGGCAACTGGGCGTCGGGGCCAAAATCGAACAGGCGCACCGCAATAGAGCCGCCCGGCGAAAAGTGGCCGGTACCCAGCAGCTCGCCATTGGCGGCCTCTACGCGCACGGCGTCGCCCTCCTTAGCTTCGCCTTTCAGCCGGGCAATGGCGCCCGAAAAAACCCACGGGTGGCGGCGACGGGGCGATTGGTCTTTACCAGGCTTGAGAATGACGGTGGCGGGCATAGATGTAGGCTGTTAGCTGATGGCTGTTAGCTGCTAGCCTTCCTTCATCACCCAGCTGAAAACTTACTAAAGAAGCTAACAGCTAATAGCTACAGGCTAACAGCTAGGCAAATTTACGCCGGTACACCGGCCCGCGCAGCCGAAACTGCGCCCACATGGCGGGCCGGATAAGCCAGTCGAGCCAGCGCCGGCCGGTGCTGTACGTAATGTCTTCGACGATAAGGCTGCCGCCGCCCGGCGCGGGCTCAATGAGGTGGCGGTGCCGCCACTGGCGCAGCGGGGCGGGCAGCGTTTGGCCCTCATCCACAAAGTAATGCGTGCCGTCGGGCAGCACGCCATCGGCCGTGATGAGCGAGGTCCAGCGCCAGCGCTTAGGCCCAACTTGCAGCTCGATGGCCACAGTATCGCCCGTTTTAGACCCGTCGTAGCGCAGCAGGTGAAACGTCGGAAAGGGAGGGGCTAGCGCTAAAAATAGCTCGCGGGTAAAGCCCGCCGCCACCCGGGCGGGCGGCTGGGCCACGGCAAAACGAAGAAGCAGGTGCATACAAAAAGCGTGAGGCTGACCAGATAGCGGGCTTGCCTGGTAATTTGGCGGGCTAGCCCGCTTCTTACGTACGAGCTGGTGCCACGTATCGGCTAGCGCCCAAAATGTAAGCCGGCCCCCGCCGCGCCTCCGCATGTCAGACGAACTCACGCCCGGCCCGGCGGCCGGCAACCCTACCGAGCTACAGCAATTGGAAGCCGCCCTGGCGGCCGGCGTCATCACGCCCGAGCTGTTTGCTACGCTCAAAGCCAAGCTGCAACCCGCTGCAGCTAGCCCCGCGCCAGCAGCACCCGTACCGAAAAGCAGCCCATCGGCGCCGGCTGAAGAGCTGCCCTCGCTGCTCGATATGTTCAATCGAGCCCCTAGCCCGCCCGAGGCACCCAGCCCTCCGCCGCCCCCTGCGCCGCCAGTAGTGCGCGCGCCTGCCCCGCCGCCGGTGCCTAGCCCGCCGCGTCCATCTGCCGCCGAAGAAGCAGCCCGGCAGCGTATCGAGGAAAATCTGGCCAGGTTGCGCCAGGCGCCGCCCGCCGCCCCGCCACCTGCACCGCCCTCCTTCTACCCGGAGCCGCCCGCGCCTACTTTTTACCCCGAGCCAAAGCCGGCACCCGTAGTGCCGCCCGCACCGGTGCAAGCGGCGCGCCCGCCGGCCCCACCCGCCCGGCCGCCCCGGCCCAGCCAAGCGCCGGCCTCTGATGGACGCAGCAGTGCCAGCTGGCTCATCATCCTGCTCGTGCTAGGGGTGATAGGAGCGGTGGCCTACTTCCTCACCGATTCCAGCCACCCCGACGAAAACCTGACCAGCCCCGCGCCGGCTGCCACCGAGCAGCCGGCGGCTACCGCGCCCGCCCCAGTCAGTACTAAGCCCAAAAAGACTTCTCGCAAACCCAAGCGCAAAACCAAAGCTGCGCGGGTAGCCGTGCCGGTAGACGACCCTAGCGCCGACTCGGTCGAAACAGCGGCCGAACCGGAGCCTGCGCCAACGCGTGCCGTAGCAACTGTTCCACCCGCCGCCGGCCGGCCTATACCCGCCGCACCCGAGGCCGGCGACGACGCTGCCACAACCAAAGTGCGCACCGCGATGGCCAGCTACTACGCCGACCTGAATGCGCCGCCGCTGCACGCCAGCGAGCACTTTGCCCCGCAGGTCGAGCGGCTCTACATCCGGCAAAACCTGACGCCCGAAGCCATTGATGCCGAGCTCGGGCGTAGCTTTTTCCCCGATAACCAGCAGGCGCAGGCCCGGATTGAACCCGGTACGCTGCGCGTGAGCGACCCCGCCGCCGATGGCAGCCGCACCGCCACCTTCACCGAGCAAATGCGGCTCTATCGGCCCTCGCTCCAGAAATTTCAGCGGCTGCGCACGCAGGTGCGCGTGCGCTTCAATGCTGATTATCAGATTGTGTACATGCGCCAAGAAAAGCTGCTAGCCAACACGTTTGAGGAATAATCCAGTAGCGCGGACTTTTAGTCCGCGCGTGGCTAGGGCTAGAATTTGCGGACTGAAAGTCCGCGCTACTTGCCCAGCGAGCCGATTTTGGGCTGAATCTGGATGATAAAGCGCTTATTTTTCGCTTCTTCGCGAAAGCCAGTGTAGCGGCCCACGCCCTTAAAGCCGCTGCCGGCGGCCACCAGCTCCAGGTTGGCCGGGAAGTGCAGGCCGGCGCTCTCCCAGAGCCGAATCACCTCCATAGCGCGGTTGTAGCTGAGCTGGCGCACAGCGGCGCCGTCGAGGTTGCGCGGGTCGGTGTCGGGAAGGTTGGGGTTTTTGGCGGCGCGGCCTTCCACCACTACCAGGTACTGCACGTTGTCGGCCCGGTCAAGCGCTTCCATCTGCTTGAGTAAGAAGCGCCCGGCCTGAATAAGCGGCTGGCGGGCCTCGGCCGGCAGGTCGTAGCGCTGCGCCTGAAACTCGACCGGAAAATTGAGCTCGTAGCGCTTGTAGCGCTGGTTGTACACGAAGTAGCGCGGGTCTTCGAGCCGGGCCAGCGCCGCCCGTATCTCGTCCAGCTTTTTCTTTTCCTTGAGCTGCACTTCGAGCTTGGCCTTGGCTTGCTCAAGGCCCACCTGCTTATCCTGAAACCGTTTGTAGCTGAGCACAAACAGCACGAGCATCACCAGAAAGAGGGCCGTCATCAGGTCCACGTAGCTCGGCCAGAAAAAGTCGCGGCGGTTGGGGTTCATGCTAGGGGGCCGGCTAGGCTATTTCCGGTTCAATCCCAGCGCTTTCTGGAGCCAGCTACGCTGCGTCAGCTGTTCCAACACCACATTGGTCCGCGTTATCTGCTGCAATAGCTGCTGTTGCAACGCCGTGTCGCTGGCCAGCCGGTCTTGCAGGTTGTGAAGAGCCAGGGCCGTCTGCTGGGACTGACGCTCCTGCAATTGGTTGAGCGCCCGTTGCTGGGCCGGCAGCTCGCTAAACGGGCTGAGATACTCCACAATGCGCTCATACACATTGTCTTTATTAAGCGCCTGAAAGTGGTCTTCGAGCACCCGCGCCGCCTCGTCGGCCTCCTGCTTGAGCACGGTCATGCGCTGGCGCATCACGCCGGCCAGCTCGTGGTACTGCGTGTCCATAAACACCTCCGACTGCCGGGCTAGCCGGTCGAGCTCGGTCTGGTTTTGGCGGAAGAAGTTCAGCTGCGCCTGCACCGTGCCCGCGTGCTGCTGCACCAGGGCCGGCACCTGGTTGAGGCCAGCTTCAAGGCCGGTGAGGCGGCCTAGCAGGCTCGTGATTTTGCTGGCTACCTCGCCGCCGTTTTGCAGCATCTGGTTGAGCTCCTGCTGATAAGCCAGGAAATTCTCGAAGTGGTGCGCGCTCTGCGCCACTTTGTCAAACACCCGAATACTGGCGTCGGCCATCTGGGTATAGCCCACCTTCTGCAGCTGCTCCAGAAAGTCTTTCTGGGTGCTGATATTTTCATTCAGGGCCTGCACAATGGGCCCAAACTCGTATATCTTGCTCAAAAACTCCTGGTTGAAGGCATCGAGCACGGCCTTGAGGCTGCCCAGGCTGCCGGCCATGTCGGAATGCAGAATGGGCAGCAGCTGCACCTGCAAAAACGTGTAGTAGTCGTTGCGGCGCTGCTCGGCCTGCCGGTGCGCCGTGCGGTACAACGCACTGCCCCACAGCGTGAGGCCCAACCCGCAGAGGCTGCCAATCATGGCCACCGTCACGCCCCGCAAAAAGCCCTGGATGCCCGCTTCGTCGAACCGCCCGCTGCCGCCCAGCAGCCCCGCCAGGCCCAGAATAGCGCCCAGAAAAGTGCCCATCAGCCCAATGTAGAGCGGCGACGAGGTGCTGCTCTGCACCTCGGCATCGAGGGCCACGGCCCGGCGCTCAGCAATGCTTTGCAGGATGTCGAAGTCAGCAGTGCCCTTGTTTTTGAGCAGGTAGGCGTTGGTGTCCTGCACCACGGCCTCAAAATCGGGCGTGGTGCCGCTGGCCAGTAGCACATCTACCTGCTGACCGCTCACCTCGTCGAGGTGCCGGGCTAAGCGCAGTGCGCTGCTGGCAGGAAACAGCGCGGCCAACTGCGCGCTAGCCCCCCGACTTTGCCAGAAGGCCCGCGCCTGAAACCCGATTACGATGAGCAGCGCGAGCCATTCCAGAGCTTCCATAAGTCAGATTAAATCGCGAAGCTACTAGACCGGATGTAGAGACGCATCCTTGCGTCTCGTCGTTGGTTGAACCACGCCGCTAGGCAATTGTCGTTCAACGACGAGACGAAAGGATGCGTCTCTACATCAGCTAAGGGTAGCGGCGCTGTCTAGGCAGGTTGCTACTCAAAATGCACCTGCGCCTTGCGGGTTATCTGCCAGTCGCCGGTGGCCGTGCGCTGGGCCTGGCCGGGCGTATCGGTGATGATGCGCGACACGCTGCCCTTCGGAAACGGGTACTCACAGGCGCCCCCCAGAATATTCTGGTGGCTACCGATGTAGCCGGCGTGCCCGGCCGCATTGCTGGTCACTACAAACTGGGCCTGGTCGGGTGCGCCAGCCCCGGTAATAAGCTCAAAAATGGTGTAGGAGGCCGGTGCCTCCGCTAGCATATCGCGCTTAAAAATGCCATCCATGGGCTGCTGGTTGGCATAAAGGGTGCGTGTGGACGGGGGCGCCACGGGCGGCGTGTCAATCGGATAGTTCTCATCGAAAAACGTATCGTCCTGAGCCGCAGCCGCAGACTCGGCTGAAACAACCGGCTCGGCAGGGCTAGCAGGCGGCGTTGGAGCTACCGCTGCAGCAGGCTCCGGTGCGGGCCTGGGGGCGGCTTTAGGTGCGGGCGCAGCAGTAGCGGCCTTGGCTGGCGCGCTTTTGGGTGGAGCTGCGGGCGCCGGGCCAGCGGACCGGGCGGGGGCGTCGGCCGCCGGGCGGGCGCCGGGCAGCTTGCCTACTTCGCGTTGCACCATCGTGCGCACTTCCGCCCTCATCTCATCGGTGAGAGTAGTCAGGGCTAACGTTGACGAGCTGCTATGGCGGTGCCGGCCGCGCGAGTTGCTCTTAAAAAGTGCTATCAGCAGGCTGATTATCGACAAAGCCAATGCGACCCAGGCAATCATAGGCGTAGAAGAAATAGGCGTGAGGTAAGCGGGGCCAGCCGTCGACACGGCGGCTGGTGCAGCGGCGACAGGCGGCGCGGCCACAGCGGAAGTATCGGGGCTAGCGGGCGCGGTGTCCGCCACGGGCGTGCTGCCTGCCGCCGCAGGGGGACTAGCCAGCGTATGCAGCGTGCCGCTCAATTGGGCAAAGCTGGGCTGCGACTTCCGCTCGGGCTTATTGGCCAGCAGCGTGTTGGTGATAGCCGTAGCGAGCTGGTTGGGCTGGTCGGCGCTGGTGCTGGCGGTTTTGAAAAGCTCCAGAAACTTGAGCAGGTGGCCCTGCTTAGGCAGCGCTTTATGTTCGAGCCGAACGGCCTCTTCCAGGCGACGACCAAAGGATTTCACGCTGCTGCTGTCAATGGTTTTAAGCAGCTGCGGCCGTAGGCTAGCCAGGGCGGGGTCGTCGTGGTAGACGTAGCGGGCGGTGGCGGCCCAGATATGGGCGCGCACATCGGGGGCCGGTACGTTGGTGGCTATCCCGGCCGTTGTTGGGTTCTGGGCCCTGGCGGGGGGGCTAGCTAGGGCAATAAGGACTAGCCCCCCCGTTAGTATACCAAGCTTAATTAGACTGCGAGGCATAGTAGCGCTTGAAAAGCTCGCGGCCCAGCTGGAACAGAGCATCGCGGAAGGGGAAGAAAAACAGCGTTTCGGGCAGGCGGTCGTCGGCGTTGGTGCCGCTATCGCGCAGCGAGTTCAGGCCAGCGCGCAGGCTGTCCTTGAGTTTGCCATCTAAGAAGTTGTACACAAAATCGGGGTCGATTTCTATGTTCAGCTCGTCGAGCAGCCCGCGGATTTCGGCCGAGTCGTGGGTGATGAAATGCACCAGGCGGCGGGCGTTGGCAATCACTTCATTTTCCACTGTGTCACTTTCGGCCTCGGCTAGGGTGAAGGCCTGGGGCGGCCCAGCGGGCGCGTCGGCCGGCAGCACGCCGGGGAGCACAAACTCGGCCGGGGCCTTGGTCTGGGCGGCGTCGCCGCCGGCCTGCTTCCACAGCACCGAACCATTGGCGGTAGCTTCCTTCGGCTGGCTCACCAGCGTGAGGCGAAAGTCGCTGGGGGCCGGTTGGCCCGACGCAAATTCCAGGATGAGCTTGCCAGTCTCGGTGAGCGTACCCAGCTGCGGGTCGAGGTCGAGCATCCGCAAATAGGTACTGCCCTTGCCGCTGAAGCACAGGTGGCGCGGCACGGCGAGCTGCCGAGCCTGGCACACCTGCCCCACGTGGTACACCACCGCCGCGTAGTGCAGCAGCAGTACAATGCGCAGCTGCCGCGCGCTGCGCAGCTCGCGGCTGAATTCCAGCTGCTTGTCGAAGTTGAAGAGCAGGCTCACCACATCGGCCGAGGTAGCCTTGCTTTCCAAGGCGGCGCGCACCACCTCGCGGGCAGCGGCGGCCTCCTGGCTAACCGGCTTATTGGCGGTGCGGGCTACGTAGTAATAGAGCAGGCCATTTTGCTGGCGCGCGCCCCCGAAAGCGCCGTCGCCCCACAGCACGTCGCCGGCAAAGCGGAACGAGAGCGTGGCCTCGGGCTTTTTGCCGCGCAACAATAACACGTCGGTGGTGCCGCCGCCAATGTCGATGTTCACTACGTTGTCGCGGTCGGAGGGCACAATGCCGCCATCGGTATGGCGGTCGGTGAGGTATAGGTACGGCGCCCACGACTCGCTGAGGTCGGCTAGCCGCTGCCCCGGCTCCTCGCCGAATACCCGCTCAAATTCCTGGTTCCAGATATCGTGGAAGTCGCGCCGCGCCACGGTCTTCATGCTCAGCGGGCGCGACCATACTACCTGCGTGGCCCGCACGTCGCCCTCATTCAACGCTACTTTATGCTTGATAAGCAGCAATAGCTCGCGGATGTAGGCACGGATGCGCTCGACACCGGCGGCGCGCTCGCCGCCTTCGGTGTTCCACTTCAGGTTGGTGCGGTAGCGGCCATCCTCGGGGTGGTTGTAGAGGAAGCCGTCGCGGCTCAGGTAGAAGCCGATGTTGATGCTGCCGAACAGCAGCGGGTTGCCCTCGCTGATAAAGGCCGGCGATTCACATGTGGCCGTGCGAATCGGGAACGCCGACTCGGCGCCCTCGATGCCGATAAACGCGGGCACAAACTCGCGGTTGCGCACCGTGTCGGCTAGGGGCATCATGCCGAACGAATCGGGCCCGTAGCGCTTAGGCAGCACAAAGTCGGTGGAGGGCAGCGGGCGGTTTAGCATCACTACTTCCATCTCGCGCTCGGTGCCAATGCGGAAGGGCTGCGGCTCGGGCCGGTCGGCCGTAGCGAAGGCCACGTGCGTGTTGGTGGTGCCAAAGTCCACGGCAAATGTGTAGCGCTGCGCGCCTGGGCTCACTACCTGCCAGCGCGGCACTAGCAGGCCAGTGGCGGGCGCCGAAAGCTGGCCGCTCACCGGCGTTTCTACTTCAAGAAAGTCGAAGTGCGTGCCCACTACCTCGTAGTAGGTGCTAGCCGGCCCGCGTGGGTTGCGGCCCATGCGCTGGCGGGCGCGCACGCCGCGCGTGCCACCGGGCACAAGCGTTGGCAGCGCTTGCCCGCCTTGGTAAAAGTTGAGCTTGGCTAGGTCGGCGCCTTCGTTCTGGTCTGCCAGCTGCACGTAGTACGGGCCGTTGTCGCGGGCATTCACGCCCTCAAACTTGTAGAACGGGAACACCCCCACGTCGAGGCGAGCGCTCACGCGGCCGCCGCGGTAGGGCGTTTTGGGCGAGTCACTGCGTACAGCGTCTACCGGCGCGTCGGCACCCTGGCTAGGACCCGGGCGGAAGTAATAGCTGCGCTCATACACCACCTCGCGCCCACTAGTAACGGGCACGGCCAGCCGTAGCTGCACGTGATTATCGAATAGCGTGAGGCGCAATTGCTTATCCAGGTCGGCTGGCTCGAAGTAATCGAACCACGCCCGCTTGATGGGCAGCAGGAAGCGCAGCGGCCGGTCCTCGGGCCGGGCCCCAGGCTCGGGCTGCACCTGCCCGAAGTAGAAGCGCTCAGTGTTCACCGCGAAAGGCACTTCGAGCAGCCGGTCTTCCAGGAAGTCGTTGACAGTCAAGAAAGGATATTGCACCCCCAGCGTTTCGAGGCGACGCTCTTCCAGGCGCTGGTTCTCGTAGCCGTATTGAATAACGGTCTGGTCGGTGCCGGCCGTGCCGCCGAAGTAGTCGCTGCGGCGCAGGTCGAGGCCGGGCATCAGCACCAGCGGAATCTTACCGGTCTGCGGCACTCGCTCGTTGAAGCGAATAAACCAGTCAGACGTAGTTTTTTGCTGCGCTTCGGCTTGCTTAAACAGCGTGATGCCGCGCACCTGCACCGCATTGCCCAGCGAGTCGCGCAGCGGCTCGTAGTGCTGCTCGAAGGTGGCTACGTTCGGCTTTTCTTCGGCTAGGGCCTGCACGCGGCCCTTGTCGGTAGCGGCCAGAAATTGCGCGATGCACTGCGCAAAATTTTCCTGCCGCAGCTCGGGGTGCACCTCAAACAGCCCAAAAATGTAGTTCTGAAACTCGGCGCTACGCTGGTGCAGCGGCACCACCTGCTGGTCGAAGTAGAAGCCGTTGCCGTCGCCCTTGCGCTGCATATTGAGGCGCGGCACGGCGGGGTGCGCAAACACCAGCGTGAAGGGCGAAGTACCCCCTAGCAACTGCCGGGTTTCGCGCCCGCTCGCATCGCGGCTATCGGCAAAGATGAGATACAGCGTATCCATCTCGCGAAAGTGCGGGTCGGCCAGGTATAGGCGCAACGTATTGCCTAGCAGCCGAATGCGCGGCTCCCGGCTCTGCACCAGCAGGTCTACCTGCTCTTTCTTGGCCCAGGGCACGAAGCGCAGCCGGTAGGCATCGGTGGCTTTGTTGTAAAACATCAGCTCCAGCATGTCCCAGCACTGGGCCACTAGCCTATGGTAGAGCGAGTTGCCCTGCGGCTGCTGGCGCACAAACTTGAAGGCCGTTTCGAGCAAATGCATGCGGCCAAACGGCGTGGGGATGGCCGTGGCCGTGCGGCGCGGGTTGTCGCCAGCGGGGTCCTGCATTTTCTCGGCTTCGCCGGCCGTGATGCGGTCCGACTCCTGCCAGCCGCGCAGCGTAGGCTTGCCGCGGTCAAGGAGCTGAAGGATATTACTCATAAAATTCTGTTTTGCTGTCGCTTAACAAGTGCTTTCAACATGCTGCCCTACTAAGAACGTCATGCTGAACGCAGTGAAGCATCTCGCTTGGATTAGTAATTCAATCGTCAGCAACGAAGCGAGCGAGATGCTTCACTATGTTCAGCATGACGTTCTAAAAAAGTGACTAGAGTTGTCTAGGCGGCTATTGCAGCAACTGCTGCCCGTGCACCACCTCATCCATTACCTCGGTAAAGGTGCGGACCATGGCCGTGGCCGGCGAGCTAGCCGTGTCGTTGGCTACGGCCTGGCTCAGGCGCTTGTCCAGCATCACCCGGATTTGCTTGGGGTCAATGACATCTGACTTGCCAAATAAGCCTTTCTTTTTCAACTCTTTGCCGGCTACCGATTTGTCGAAGTCCGGCTCTAGCAAGTCGGCCATGCTGTCCCAATGGTTCTGGGGGTCGTAGCCGTCGCGCAGGTTGAAGGGTCGGAAACGCCGCGAGTTGTCGCGCAATTCGCGCAGCCAGGCGGTATAGCTAATAAACTGCCGGTCGGGCGAGTTATAGTCAAACAAGAATCGCCGCAAATCCTGGTAGAAGGGGTCGCGGTCCCAGGCGTTTTTCAGCCCCAGATTGGTGGCATAGGTCGCCGACATCGTTTCATCCAGGTGGTGTTGCAGCCACGTGGCGAAGAAGTGGAAGCGCGTCAGGGCCTCGCCCACCTTCGGCAGCGTCTGGCGCCGGTCGAAGTGTTCAAAGCGCAAGTCGTTCTCATCACGCTCCAGGCCAAACTCGTAGAAGTGCTCTTCTTGTGCAATGCTCTCGGGCTTATCCAGGAAGTCGAGTACCGCTAGGGCCCCCACCACCTCAATAAAGTGCGCGTTGTTCTGCTGGCTGATGCCACCTTCGTGGTTGTCGTTCTGCTTCTGCGCCTGGTCGCCGAGGTAGTACATGGCGTTCAGGCCATGCAGGTTTTGCTGGTAGTAGGCTAGCGCCGCCTTCGTTTTGGTAATGAAGGTATTAGAGTCAATAGCGCTGCTGTCCTCACTCTTCAGGCTGAAGTAGGGGAGTAGGCTGAGTGCTCCAATCGGCGCCGTGTTCAGCAGCTCGATGTGCGGCAGGTTGGCGTCGCGGTCGCGCAGGTTTTTGAGCAGTAGTGGGAAGCCTGCCGCACCCGTACCCCCAAAAATGGAACTGATGAAAAAGATGCGGTCACCGGCCCGAAACTCGTTGCCAAAAAACTGAAACTCGGGCGAGTCTACTAGCTGATTGAGCACCACGCTGCCCACATTAGGGCTGCCTTTAAAACCTACTTTCAGGTTCTCATCCAGACTTTTAGGGTCGAAGAGCAAGTCAACTAAGTACTGGCTTTCTACCGGCAGGCTAGTGTAGCGCAAGTAGTCGCGTAGCGGCTCTTCCATGCCGCTAAAGCTGTATTCGAAGGTGTCCTTTACCCGCGTGTCGCGCTGCTCGCCGGGCCTAGCCAGCGAGGCCAGGGTCTGAATATCAGCCCCGAAAAATTGCCCGGCCGTGCTCGTGCCCGGTGCCGCCGGCTTTATCTGAGAGCGCAGGCGCTGGTAGGTTTTAAGCAGCTCGATGGTGCGCTGCTTGTCGCCGTTGGTCGCATCCGGGTCGATGATAATGGGTACTACCCGGTCGCAATTTTTGAGTTCGACCCCGGCGGCCAGCAGCATCGTGAGCGAGCGGATAACCCGCGACCCCGTGCCGCCAATGCCGAAGATATACAGCGTGGACATAGTTGATTATTAAGCGTTTATTGACTGTTTAAAGCCGAAGCCCTGGCTGGAGGCAATGCACCGCATTGGCTAGCCAAGCCGGCCAAGCACCGCTAGCCTAGTTGGGCCAGCGCACCGGCGTAGTACGGGCGCTCACCGACAGCGGCTTCACCACAAACGACCAGAGTACAAAAAATAAGGCCCCGGCCAGCGCATTTACCACCAAAAAACCCAACACGTAGCGGTCGTAAGCGGACTTTTCCACTGCCCCCAGCGTCTCGCCATCTAGGCTGGCGTACACCACCGAGCGAGCTTGCGAGTAAGCCAGAATGGCCGAGCCAATAGCCGTGAGTAGCAGCATGATAAACCAGTGCGAGGTCTTGTAAAAAGACGTGGTCAGCACCCGGTTAAATATCACGTAAAACAGCAGTGCTGCTCCTAGCGCCACGCCGAAAAGCGTGCCCAGGCCCACGCCCGGGAAAATGCTTTTTTGGTAAACCGGAATCAGCGACGACGGCTCGGCGGTGCCCAGCAGCGCCTGGTAGAGCGTGGTAAAAAGCTTTTGGAACATGAAAGAAAAGTAGGGTGTCGGGGAAAAGGAGAACGGCTAGGGACAGTTAGCGGCAAGAAACGGGCCGTTTAGTCGGCCGGCTGTAGCTGCACGGGCAGGGCCCATACCTCACGGCCAGCGGGCTGCTGGTCATAGTAATCCTGCACGCCTTGCAGTACTTCGCTTAGCAAGAAGGTCTTAGGGCCTTGCGCGGCAATATTGCTGTCGTTGAGCGTGGTGTATTTGGTTACCCACGTGGGCTGCGTGCGCGGCAGCACCAGGCGCACCGTAGCGGCCTTGCGGCCCGGCAGGCGCTCCAGGTGCACCCTAGCCAGGTGCGTGTAGGTAGGCAATGCGGGGCTACGCGGCGCCTTCGGCTCATCGCGGGCGGCCCATACTTTGGCCAGGATAGCGCCGGTGCCAGCATCATCGAGTTGCAGCTGTTTGGGGAGGCTAGCGGCCTCGGCGGCGGGCGCATTGCTCAGGTCGAGGCCCAGCACAAATTCGGCGGGCTCCTGGCGCGAGAGACTTTTGGTAAAGTGCAGCGTGAGGGGCTGGGTTTGGCGGCTGCCGGTTTTATCCACGTACCACTCGCCCACGTTGCCAAAGTGCTCAAACACAGCCGCTGGCGGGGCTAGCGTATTAAAGCTGACCCGTTCGAAGTCATTACCCATTAGCGGCTTCAGCCAGGGCGTGGCGGCAGCTACGGCAGCGGGCTGGCCTAGTACCCACACGTAGTAGGGCAGGCGGCTGCCTTTCAGCACCTGAAAATGCGTGCGGTTACCAGGGAAAAACTTGTCGCGAAACTCAGAAGTGCCCGCAAAGATGCTGATGGCCAGGTCTGAAGCGGGGGCTTCATTGAGCGCATCTTTTACATCAGTTTTTACTTTCCAGGTTTGCTTGGCGTCGGGCGGGGCGTAGATGAAGTCAGAAATAACCACGCTCACAGTACCCGGCTTGCCTTTCTGCAGCTTCAGAATTTCGCGCAGCATGTTGGGCATTTCGGTGCCTAGCGCGGGGTTTTGGATGCCCGTACTCACTGTGTTGCTCAGCTCGGCGTAAGTAGTTGGGCGCAGGGCATTTGGGTTCTTAGCCGTGCTTTCCTCCACGAAGTAATAGGCTGGAGCTGCGGTATTACTTGCCCGCTGGTCATTGATATTGCTGAGCAACTCGGTGATGGAGCGCTGAAACTGGCTGCCCGTTTCGCCGGGGGCATTGGGGTGCATAAAGCCGCGCATCCCCGTCGAGGCATCCACAAACACACGCACCTGGCTGATGCCGGCAGCAGGTGTTTTGCTAGCCGCCGTAGCCACTTTCTCCGTGGTTTTGTCGGGCCCGCCGCAACTGCTGAGCGCCGCCCCGCCGAGCAGCAGTGCGGCTAGGGGGTAAAAAACAGGTTTGTGGAAAAAACGGGTCGCAGGTAGTCGAGCGTGCATGGGCAGAAAGCAGTAGGCACCCTCGCGGTGCCTATCTGTTCTGCAAGTAACGACAATTGGCGGGTTGAAGATATACGCGCCGGTTATTCTCTGCTTTAGCGCTTACTAATTGGCAGCTGGTAGAGGTAGCCTAGCCCAGCAGCTCCTCGATGTCTTCTCGCGTTAGCGATTTTATTACGGCCTCGTCGGTCGTTATCAAATCGCTCACTAGCTGTAGCTTGCGCCGTTGTAAAGCCAGAATCTTCTCCTCCACGGTATTCTGGCTGATGAATTTATACACAAATACCGGCCGCTGCTGGCCGATGCGGTGGGCGCGGTCGATGGCCTGTGCTTCCACGGCCGGGTTCCACCACGGGTCGAGGATGAACACGTAGTCGGCCGCCGTGAGGTTGAGGCCCACGCCGCCCGCCTTGAGGCTGATGAGGAAGATTTGGAGGTCGGGGTCGTGCTGAAAGCGTTCCACCTCGCCCTGGCGGTCGCGGGTGTGGCCGTCGAGGTAGGCGTAGGCGAGCTGGCGCTCGTCGAGGCCGGCGCGCATGAGCGTCAGGTGCTGCACAAACTGGCTGAAAACCAGTACCTTATGCCCCTCCGAAACTACGCTGCGAATCATGCGCAAAATCTCACGCATCTTGCCCGACTCGCCTTCGTAGGTCTGGTCGGCCAGGTGCGGGTGGTTGGCAATCTGGCGCAGGCGCGTGAGGCCCTGGAGTAGCAAAAGCTGGGTGCCGCCCGCCGGGGTGGGGGCATGGCCCTCTAGGCTCTCCATTATTTTATTACGGTAGAAGCTCTTGGTTTCCTCATAAAACTGCGCTTGCTCTTCGGTGAGCGGGCAGTAGCTGAGGTGCTCGGTTTTTTCGGGTAGCTCGCTAGCTACCTGAGCTTTGTGACGTCGCAGCACAAAGGGCTTGATGAGGGCGTGCAGCTTTTTGGTGCGGCTTTCGTCCTGGTTTTTCTCAATAGGCTTCACGAATTCCTTGCGGAAAAACGCCTGTGTACCCAGCAAACCAGGATTGATAAACGTCATCTGCGACCACAAGTCCATCGTCGAGTTCTCGACTGGCGTGCCGGTAAGAATGAGCCGGTGTCGCGCTCGCAGCTGGCGCACGGCCTGCGCCGTAGTCGAGCTGGGGTTTTTAATGGCTTGCGACTCATCAAGGATTACGTAGTCAAACTGATAGCTGGCTAGTAGCTCCGTATCGAGGCGCACGATGCCGTAGCTGGTCAGCACCACGTCGTAGTCGGCAAACTGGCCTACGTTTTTGTCGCGGTAGGTGCCGGTGTACACCAGCAGGCGCAGGCTAGGGGTGAACTTGCGCGCTTCAGCCATCCAGTTGTAAACCAGCGAAGTAGGCAGTACTAGTAGCGAAGCCGCGCCCTGGCTAGCCCCACTTTCCTGGCGCTCAAGCAGCATGACCAGGGTTTGCACCGACTTACCCAGGCCCATGTCGTCGGCCAGGCAGCCGCCCAGGTGGTAGTCTTGCACAAAGCGCAGCCAGTTGTAGCCCGCTTGCTGATACGGCCGCAAGGTGCCCCGGAAGCCCACCGGCAGCGGCCGGTCTTCTACCGCCGCAAAGTCGCGCAGCTTTTCGAGGCGGCGCGTGAGCGTCACGGTAGCCAGATTATCGGCTTCCAGGTCATTGACCAGCGACAAGTGGTGGCGGCGCAGGGCGAGCGGCTGGCCCTCCGTTTCTTCAGCAAAAGCGAAAAGCTCCAGGTAATCGGTAAACCACTCGTCGGGGATGAACGCGACCTGGCCGTTGGGCAGGCGGTATTCGCGGCGACGCTGCAAAATGTAGGGCCGCAGCCGGATAAACGGCACCGCGTAATCGCCAAACCACACCGTGCCCCGCACATCGAACCAGTCGCCACGCTCCTCAATGCCCACTTCCACACGCACCGGCCCGATGAAGTAGTCTTGGCTAGCCGTGGCACCGCCCTGCACCTGAAAGCCTAGCTCGCCCAAGGCGGGTGCGTTGTCGTGCAGCCAGCGGAAAGCCTCGGCTTTGGGCAGGCTGGCGTGGCCCTCGGCATCGAGGGGCAGGCCGCGCAGGCGCAGCTCTTCGGCGCGGTCGTTTTCCTCTTTGGCCGAGCGCAGCAG
This sequence comes from Hymenobacter sp. BT559, assembly GCF_017571525.1. Taxonomy (GTDB): domain Bacteria; phylum Bacteroidota; class Bacteroidia; order Cytophagales; family Hymenobacteraceae; genus Hymenobacter; species Hymenobacter ginsengisoli. Next base: position 136,140 of record NZ_JAGETY010000007.1, read on the forward strand.
GCGCCGAAATATGTACGAATCAGCGTCTTCCTCCAACTGCACGCTCATGGCGCGCGGCGGCGTCAGGGGCAGGTCGTAGGCGCCGTAGCGGAAGGTAAGCGTAAAAAATAGCGGCGCTTCGTCGGTGCCCGCGCCCGGAATCACGACTGGCTTAGGCATCGGCACGCGGCCACGCCGGGGCGGGCCGGGCGGGCGCACCGGCACCAGCGGCACGCCGCCGGCCGGGGCCGGCGGCACGTCCGAAAACGTGAGCTGCGGCCGGGCCAGGTAGCGCTCGGTGCGAATGTCGAAGCCGCGCGCGTGCACATCAAACGACTCCATGAGCGGCGCCACAAACTTTTGGAAGTAGCTCTTTTCTACCGCCCTAGGCACCGTGATAAACTTCTTGTTCAAAAACGGCAGCAGCTTGCGCCCGTCCACGTCGTGGCGGAAGCAGTAGAGCACGTCGTCGAGCAGCAGCCAGGCCGGCTGCTGGCACACGAGCACCGCATTCTTGAATTGAAAGTCAAGCTTTTGATTCTGAAACTGAATCGTGGGGAAGTAATGCGTGCTTTCTTCGTTGCGGCGGAAGTGAAACAGCACCGAGGCCGCCACTGGGGCTAGCCGCAGCTCGCGCCAGGTGGGCTCGCCATCGCGGCCCATAATGAAGACGTGCTTGCCCTGCAGGCCCGCCAGCAGCCGGCCTAGCCGGGTTTGCACGTAGCGGGCAATGGCTTCCTGCAAGGGCTTGTCGCCCTTTTCGGGGTGATAGGTTTTTAAAAAAAAGTCCGCCGCCGTGATTTTACGGGGCCAGAACTCTTTAATAACGGCGTCTTGCTGCAGCTGGTCGCAGAGCGCGATGAGCTCGTAGTCGTCCTTCTCCAGCCCGTCGGCAAATTCAGGCGCGTTCTTGGCCGAAATAGTCTGGTGCTGCAGTGTCAGGCGGCCGCCGGGGCCTAGCTGCACCACGTGGGCCGTAAAAAGATGCCCCAGGTACTCGTGCGCGAACAGCGAGTAAACTAATTGGAATGGTTGCGCAGTAGAAACATTCATAGCCGAGCACGAGAGCGTGCAAGTTAGCCCGCGCAGCCGGTATTCCAGAGTGATATTCCTCAGTTTTGCACCAGTAGCCGCCGGCCCCGCCTACGCCCGAGGCTGCCTAGAGGTTTTCCCGAATTTGCATTCGCCCAGCATTCAACGCTGGGCGAATTGATACTGCCAAGGTTATCGAAATGATAGCCAGGGATATAAAGAAGATGTCGGCGGCCTGCATCTTTACCGGATAGGAATCTACCACGCTCGTGGCCATGCCCATGCTCACAATGTGAAAGGTTTGCTGCACCCAGCACACGGCCACGCCCAGCACCAGCCCTGCCACGGCGCCCACCAGCGCCACAATAGCACCCACCAGCAGAAATGATTGCCGCACCAGCTGCTCGGTAGCCCCGATGGCTTGCAGCACGGCAATGTCCTTGCGCTTGTCGATAACCAGCATCGAGAGTGAGAAGAAAATATTGAGCGAGGCAATGAGCAGGATGAAGGCGAACGTAATGAACACAAACAGCTTCTCAATCTTGATGGCCTTGAGCAGGCTCACGTGCTGCTCGTCGGAGTCGAGCACGGTGAAGCCCTGGCCCAGGCGCTCGCGCAGGTCGTCCTTCACCTTGTCGGCCTTAAAGCTGGCCCCTACGTGCACATAAAGCGCCGTGCGCCGGTTGCCATAGCCCAGCAGGCGCCGCGCAAAGGTGAGCGGCACGAATAGGTAGCTGTCGTCGAGGTGCTGCTCTATCTGGAAGATGCCGCCGGCCAGGATGGTTTCTTCATTAAATGCCTTTTCGGGGTTGATATTGAGGGTTTTGCGGCCGGGCTCCTGGCGCGGGTAGAGCAGGCGCAGGGGGGCTAGCCGGTTGTCGAGCACTACGCCGAGCTCGCGCTGCACGCCCTCGCCTACCAGGGCGTATTCGCGCTCGCCCCGACGCAGGCGGTGGTCGCCGGCCAGCAGGTTTGAGTCGATAGGAATCTGGCCGAAGTAGTTTTCGGAGAGGCCGCGCATCTTCACCACCATCTGGCGGTCGTGGTATTGCAGCAGGGCGTTGTCTTCGATAACCTCGGTGAGCAGGGCCACGCCCGGCGTGTTCTGCACTTTGGTCAGCAGCAGCGTATCGATGGGAAACGACTTGCCCTGGCGCGCCGCAATCACCAGGGTAGGGTCCGACTTGCCGTAGAGCGAGCGCACGAGGTCTTCGAGCCCGTTGAATACCGAGAGCACGATGATAAGCGCCGCCGTGCCCACCGCCACCCCCACCATCGAGATGTTAGAAATGATGGTGATGATGTTGCGCTTCTTCTTGGATAGAAAATAGCGGCGGGCAATGAGGAGCGGTACGTTCACAGGCAGGCTTGTACGCAAAAATGGGCTAGCTGGCTTTGCGCAGTTCGTTGTTCATAAAGTCTGCTAGCCCCACTAGGCACGCATGTAGTTCACGGATGACCTCCTTGCGCTTGCAATAGTTGCACCACCGAAGACTGGTAGTGCCAGCTGGACAGCAAAGTAGTTTAGGGAAAGCTACGCTACTTCCAGGCTTTCACGATGAGGCCGGTGCCCGAGTCGTGGGTGGTGCGGGCATCCCACCAGTTGAGTAGCAGGCAAAACGGAAACACCACGGCATAATAGAACGGTAGCAGCACGAAAAACCAGCGTGACCGGCCTAGCATCAAAATTGGGTACTTCATGCTGAGGCGCCACGATACCTGGCCCGGCTCGCCGTAGCTGTAGCGGGCCTCGATGCGCTCGAAGCCGGCGGTGCGCAGCTTCTGCTGAATCTCGTGGATGTTGTAGCCGTCGCGCACGTGCTCCTCGATAAAGCTCGTCTCGGAGTCGGTGTGCACATCGGAGCCACCCTGGTCGCTAGGGGTCGAAATGAGCAGCATGCCGCCATCCTTGAGCGAAGCGTGGATGTTGCGAAACACCTCCACGTCTTCCAGAATGTGCTCCATCACATCGACGGCAATGGCCAGGTCAAACGAGTTGGGCTCCTGATACAGCACCAGGTCTTGCACCGCAAACTGCACCTGCGGCCGGCCGATGGCCCGGAAAAAATTGTTGGAATCGGCCACCTGCTCCTCCTTCACGTCCACGGCCAGGATTTGCCACTGGCTGCTCAGGCCGCTGAGCCAGTAGCTGTACTGGCCGTAGCCGGCGCCGGCATCCAGGATGTTGAGCGGCTCGCGGGTACGGCCTTTGGCCCACTTGCGCAGCTCGCGGTGCACGTGCCAGGTGCGCAGCAGCAAGAGGTCGAGCAGGTGGTAAAAGAGGCGCCGCAGCCACGGCGAGCGGTTGAAGACGTTGCCCAGGCTGCGCTTAATCGGGTCGTAATACAAATCGGTGAGCGGGTGAGATGGTGAACTGTGAGGGGCTGAACAGGGGCAGATGGTTGGCCGCAGCGAACCAAGCCGCTATGTCACGATTTCACTACTTGAATAGGCGCGGGCGCGGCGTTTCGCCAGCCGTATCGTCGCCCTCTGCGTCTTCGGGCGGCGGCGCCGGAATGTCGAGCTTGCTGAGCACCGTATCCATGTGAGCAGCGTAGGCGGCGCTGTCATCGTGAAAGAACACAAGCTCGGGCACCACCCGTGCCTGGTTGCGGATGCGCTTGCCCAGCGCATGGCGAATTTCCTTGGTGTGCTCCTTGATGGCGGCCAGGCGCTCGGGCGCATCGGTGCCTAGCAGCAGGCTCAGGTACACGCGGGCCACGCCCAGGTCGGGCGTCACCTTCACGGTGCTGATGCTGGGCACCAGCCCCCCGCTGAAGAGGTGCGGTAGGTCGCGCTGCAGCACCTGGGCCAGCTCCTGCTGCAGCAGGCTAGCCATTTTCTGTTGTCGTTTGCTTTCCATAACTCCTTGCTAAACCACAAAGGTACGCTGCCCGGCAGGGTGGTTTTCAGTTTGGGGGCCGGCCGGGTTGGGGATTAGAGCGAAGCGCCGACCTTTGCCCTTCGCTAGCCCGCGCTTAAAATCAGAAATCTCCCACGTGCTTCGGTTTTTTAAAAGCTCTTTACCGGCCCAGCTGCTGGTGCTGCTGGCCCTGGTGCTGGCCCTGCGGCTGCCGCTGCTGTGGCTAGGGGTGCCGGTGTCGGCGGCCGAGCTGCGCCTGCTGCTGCTGGGCGAGGGCGTGGCCGGCCGTGCCTGGCCCTATCGCGACCTCTACGACGGCACCGCGCCGCTGGCGGCCGCCGCGGCTGGCTTGCTCGAGCTGGCCTGGAGCCGCCCGCTGCTGCTGTATCGGGCTGCCGCGCTAGGGCTGCTGCTGGTACAGGCCCTGCGCTTCAACGCGGTGCTTAACCGCGCCGATGTGCACCCCGAGCGTGGCTACCTGGCAGGCCTCACCTACCTGGTGGTGGCTAGCCTCACTTCTGACCTCGATACCTTGTCGCCGCTGCTCATCGGACACACGTTTATCATCTTCGCGCTCAGTGCCTTGCTGCCCACCTCGCGCGAGGGCTACGACAACCGCCGGCTGTTCAGGGCCGGGTTTTTGGTAGGGCTGGCGGCGCTGTGCTACCTGCCGCTGGCCTTTTTTGTCGGGCTAGGGCTGTTTGCGGTGCTCATCTTCGCGGCCAACTCCTTTCGGAGCTCGTTGCTGCTGGTGTGCGGGTTTTTGTCGCCCTACGCGCTGGTAGCCACGGTGTTTCTCTACGTGGGGGCGCTGCCCGGCTTCAGTGCCATGCACCTCGAGCGCGGCTTGCGCCCCGCCGTGGCTGCCGCCGATGGCCTGCCGCCGGCCGTGGCCTGGCCACTGCTGGTCGGAGTGGCGGTGCTGCTGCTGTTAGCCCTGTTGCGGGCGGGCAGCACTGCTCTAGGGCTGGTTTTGCAAAGCAAGTTTCGGCAGCTGATGCTGGTGTGGCTGCTGGTGGCGCTGGCGGTGCTGGCGGTAGGGCGGGGGCTGGCCCCGGGCTCGGTGCTGGTGCTGCTACCGCCGCTCAGCTACTTTGGGCTGTACTTGTGGCAGCAGCTGCCGGGCCGCGCCGGCTGGCTGCCCGAGCTGCTGTTTGTGCTGGTGCTGGGCCTGGTAGTGGTGCTGCGCTACCGCGAGCTGGTGCCGGGGCTAGCCACCCTGCTGCGCCTGCCGCCCGAAAGCACTTTTGCCCCGCAGCCCAATCCGGCCTACCGCCAGCTAGCCCCCGGCCAGCCGGTGCTGGTGCTGGGCCCCGACCGCCGTGCTTACCTGGCGCATCCTGCCGCCCGGCCCTACCTCGACTGGCCTTTGGCCGAAACCGATTTCAGCCATCTCAACGAGTACGCGGCCGTGGTGCACATCGGCCGCAGCCTGGGCCAGCGCCCGCCGGTATACATCCTGGACCAGAACAAGCTGCTGCCTCGGTTGCGCTACTTGTTGCCCCAGGTTTTCGGGGCCTATGAGCCAGTGCCCGGTGTGGCTGGGGCCTATCAGCTCAGAAAGTAATTAAGGAATAGCTACTAAAAAGCCCCGCCGAGCTATTGCTCAACGGGGCTTTTTCTGTAAGCGAAGTGGGCTAGCCCACCGGGTTGGCGTTTTGCACGGCCAGTTCCTGGTTGAGCCTGGCGGCGCTGTTGCGGCGCACCACGCGGGCAATGTGAATGCTGAGCTCGTAGAGCAGCAAAATGGGGATGGTAACGATAATCTGGGCCGAGATGTCAGGCGGCGTGATGATGGCCGCGATGATGAGAATGACCACAATGGCGTGCTTGCGGTAGAGCGTCATCAGCTCGGGCGTCACGAGGCCGGCCTTGGCCAGGAAGAACACTATCATGGGCAGCTCAAACACGAAGGCGCACGACAACGTCATGGTGGTAAGCGTGCTCAGGTAGCTCTGCAAGTCAATCTGGTTCTGAATGGTAGCGTCAACGGTATACGACGCCAGGAAGTTGATACTCAGCGGTGCGGCAATGTAGTAGCCGAACAGCAAGCCCAGAATAAACAGAATAGAAACGAAAAGTACCGCCCCGCGCGAGTTGGCCCGCTCGTGCGGATACAGGCCCGGCTTTACAAAGCGCCACAGCTCCCAAAATAGATACGGAAAGGCCAGGCAGATACCCACAATAAACGAGGTGCTGATGTGCATGGTCAGCTGTCCACTCATCTCGCGGTTCTGAATGATGAAGTTGACCTGATTCTCGCACGGGTCGGTAGAGCCAAACAGGTGCCCGATTTTGCAAAACGTCTGGTACGTCCAGAAATCGGAGCGCGAGGGGCCTAGTATGAGGTCGTGAAAGAGAAACTGCTTGTTGAAAAACGCAACCAGTGAAAAGACCACCACGGCAATAGCCGCCCGGATGATGTGCCAGCGCAACGCCTCCAGGTGGTCGATAAAGGACATCTCCGCTTCGCCTTCGGCGAGGGCGCGGTTCTGCTGAAATTTTTGAGTGGGAGAGGCCAACGGATATATAATGAGTATGTTAATAATCGTTTGTCCTTGCGAGCGCAACGAAGTGAAGCGCGGCAATCTTTCCTTCACGCTAGGGTTAGTAATCCTAACGACAAAGGAAGGATTGCCGCGCTTCACTTCGTTGCGCTCGCAATGACAAAAGCCCTTTACGAGGCTTACGCTCTCCTGGCTTTTATGCCTGATACAACGGGTAGGCTTGCAGCCACTCGTTTACCTGCTGGCGCACGCTGCTAATGCGGCTAGCGTCGGCGTGGTGGGTGAGGGCCTCGTCAATAAGCTCCACAATGCGCGTCATGTCGGCTTCGACCAGACCGCGGGTAGTTACGGCCGCCGAGCCAATCCGGATTCCGCTCGTCACGAAAGGCGACTTGTCATCGAAGGGCACCATGTTTTTGTTGATGGTGATGTCGGCCTGCACCAGGGTGTTCTCAGCCAGCTTACCGGTGAGACCCTTCGAGCGCAGGTCGATGAGCATCAGGTGGTTGTCGGTGCCACCCGAAATAATGTCGTAGCCCCGATTTAGGAATTCTTTGGCTAGGGCCTGGGCATTCTTCTGCACCTGGTGTACATAGCGAGTGTAGCCTTCGCCCAGCGCCTCGCCAAAGGCCACGGCCTTGGCGGCGATTACGTGCTCCAAAGGCCCGCCCTGCGTGCCGGGGAACACGCCCGAGTCGAGCAGCGCCGACATGGGCCGAATTTCACCCTTCGGCGTCTTCAGGCCGAAGGGGTTGTCGAAATCCTGGCCCAGCATGATGAGGCCGCCGCGCGGGCCCCGCAGAGTCTTGTGCGTGGTAGTCGTTACAATGTGGCAATGCTCGAAGGGCGAGTTGAGCAAACCCTTGGCGATGAGGCCGCTAGGGTGCGAAATATCGGCTAGCAGCAGGGCGCCCACCTCGTCGGCGGCGCGGCGCAGGGCCGCGTAGTTCCAGTCGCGCGAGTAGGCCGAGGCCCCGCAGATAATCATCTTGGGGCGCTCGCGGCGGGCAGTGTCCACCACTTTATCCCAGTCGATGAGGCCGGTTTCTTTCTCCACCCCGTAGAAGCTGGGCTGGTAAAGCTTGCCCGAGAAATTGACCGCCGAGCCGTGGGTGAGGTGGCCGCCGTGGCTGAGGTCGAAGCCCAGGATTTTATCGCCGGGGCTCAGGCAGGCCAGCATTACGGCCGCATTGGCCTGGGCGCCCGAGTGGGGCTGCACGTTGGCCCACTGCACCCCAAACAACTCCTTCACGCGGTCGATGGCTAGCTGCTCTACTTGGTCAACTACTTCGCAGCCACCGTAGTAGCGCTTGCCGGGCAGGCCCTCGGCGTACTTGTTGGTGAGCACCGAGCCCTGCGCCTCCATTACCTGGTCGGAGACATAGTTCTCGGAAGCAATGAGCTCCAGGCCATGGGTTTGGCGCTGGCGCTCCTGCGCAATGAGGTCGAAAACGGCGGTGTCGCGCCCGGCGGCAACGGCGGAGGTAGGGGCAGTAGCTTGCATGGCTCCAAAAGTACGACCGCGCCGTTCAGCGCTTCGCAATGGAATAAGGTTCTTCTCGGTTTTCTACCAGGTGCAGCTGCCAGGTATCTAGGTCGAGGGCCGCCAGGTGGCGCAGTTCGGGGTTTTGCAGAAAAACACAGCCGGTATCCAAGCCGACGGCGCCAGCCTTGGCCGCCACTTTTTCCTGCACTTCGGCCAAGGGCGTGGGCACGTGGCCGTGCAACAGGCGCCGGCCCGCCAGCCGGCTAGGGTCGAATACGAAGCTCTTGGTGTAGAGCATGCTGTGCATATCCTGCCGCATCTGGTCGGGCGGCAGGGCAAAGTTGAAGCCGGCGTGCACGAGCACATAGTCGGGCAGCTCTAGGGTAAGGGGCAAGTTGGTCATCCACTGCACGTAGGGCGAAGGGATGTCGGCCGCTCGCGCCACCCCAAAGCTGGCCAGGGTCATTTCGCGCTCGGCTTCGAGCTTCCACATATCGTTGGCGTTGGGCTCCCCGGCTATAGTAGCCAGCAGCTCGTGCTCGTGGTTGCCGCGCAGGCAGTGCACCTGGTAGCCAAAGCCTTGCAGCTGCATGATATAGTCGAGCATGCCGCGGCTATCGGGTCCTTTATTCACGTAGTCGCCCAGTAGGTAGAGCGTGTCGGTGGGGCGCAGGCGCAGCTCCTGCTCCACGAGGTAGCGGAAGGTGCGCAGGCACCCGTGTAGGTCGGTGGCGGCAAAGCGGCGAGCCATCTTTTCAAGTGAGAAGCGATGAAATAAACCGATACGAAAAAGCCCCGGCCTGGGGCGCGGGGCTTTTTGCTAAGAATGGGAGCTAGCCCATTGGCTAGGCATAGCTGCCTTTGCCGTTGTCGGGCTTGTTGTGGCCACGGTTGGGATGCGTGGTGCCGGCATCTTCGACCTCGTTTTGGAGGCGCTCTTCGGTGGCTTCGTCGAGCTTGCCGGCGGGCAGGGCGTCGGCTTTGGTTTGCTCGGGCAGGCCGGCTTCGTTTTTATTGGTCTGCGATTCTTTATTGCGCTCAGTGTGGTGGGTAGCCATGGGAAAAGGAATTAGCGGTGAATAATGAGCAGGTGGCCGGAGCTGCTAGGGCTACAACACCAGCCACTTACTTTTAAAAGCCAATATCGAGGCCCGAGTCCTGGGCACCCGGGTCGTTTTGCTCGGCGTTGGTGTCGGTGCCCGTCACGGGCTTTTGGGGGCGGGGCGCCATTTGGCCCATCCCTACGTGCGAGTTGCGGTCCTTCATTTCGTCGGGGCCGCGGCGCAGGTCGTCGGCTTCGAGCTCATCGGCGGGGCCACGCTGCGGGCGGTGCCCCTCGTCGTCGCGCTCATCGTCGGGACTGGGCAGGTCCTGGTCTCGGCGTTGGTCGGCGCCCTCGCCGGCCGTGCGCATGTTGTCGCCGGGCTGCTCGCTGTCGGGGGCATCGGTGCGGGCGTTCATGGCTACGGCCGTGACGCCTTCGCTGCTATCGGTGCCGAAGCCTTCCTTGCCATCGCGGTTGCCGAAGCCGCCGCGGGCTTGCTCATTCTTGGGCGGGTCGGCGTTCGGAATGCGGAGGCCGGCGGCAAATTCTTGTTCGGTCGTATCGTCGTTGATGACGCGGATGGGACGGTTGTTCGGGTCGACTGACATAGGGAGGAAAGCTAAGCAATTGGTAAAGGGGTTTACTTAGGTTTGCCCATTTGGGTTTACCGTACCTTTGCCCCATGCCCGAAGCCGCTGCCCTGACCCTTGTGCCCACGCCCATCGGCAACCTCGAAGACATCACCCTGCGGGCCATCCGCACCCTGCGCGAAGTAGACCTGGTGCTGTGCGAAGACACCCGCACCAGCGGCCGCCTGCTGCAGCACCTCGAGCTCAAAAAGCCCCTGCTAGCCTACCACCTGCACAACGAGCACAAGCAAGTGCCACACTTGCTCGAACGCCTGGCCAAGGGCGAGCGCATGGCCCTGGTGAGCGACGCCGGCACGCCGGGCATCTCCGACCCGGGCTTCCTGTTGGTGCGCGAGTGCCTGGCCCGGGGGCTAGCGGTGGAGTGCCTGCCCGGCCCCACGGCGCTGGTGCCGGCCCTGCTCAAGTCGGGCTTCGGGGCCGAGCGGTTTGCGTTTGAAGGCTTTTTGCCAGCCAAGAAAGGGCGCCAAACCCGCCTGCAGGAGCTAGCCCGCGAAACCCGCACGCTCATTTTTTACGAGTCGCCGCACCGCATTGTGAAAACGCTGACGCAGCTCGCCGAGGTGTTTGGCCCCGAGCGCCCGGCCAGCGTGAGCCGCGAGCTCACCAAGCTGTTTGAAGAAACGCTCACCGCGCCACTGGGCGAGCTGGCCGCCCTGCTAGGGGCCCGGCCGGCCATTAAGGGCGAAATTGTATTGGTAGTAGAAGGTGCTAAACAAGAACGAAGTGAGCGCAGCAAATACAACTCCCGCGATGACCGCGACGACGACCTCCCCGACGATGGCGACGCCGACGATGACCCCGACGCCTAGCGGCCCGCTAGGCCGCCTGGGGCAGTCGCCGCCGCTGCTTGCTTTGCTGGGCGCGGCGCTGCTGTGGGCCGCCTGGCCGGTGCACCCGGCGCCATTTGCGCTGCTGCTGTTTGTGGGCTTTGTGCCCTACCTGCGGCTAGAGCAAGTGCTGACGGCGCAAGGTGCCCGGCGTGGGCGCGTGTTTGCGTTCACCTACCTTTTCCTAGTGCTCTGGAATGCCTTTACCACGTGGTGGGTGAGCTACAGCACACTAGGTGGCGGCATTGCGGCGGTGGTCCTCAATGCCGCGCTCATGTGCCTGCCGCTCCTAGCGTTTCGGCGCACCAAGCAGCGTTTTGGTACTAAAATTGGCTACCTCTCCCTGCCGGTTTATTGGATAGCCTTCGAGCAATTGCACCTGACCTGGGATTTGTCGTGGCCCTGGCTCACGCTCGGCAATGGCTTTGCCAGCGCCACCAGTTGGGTGCAGTGGTATGAGTACACCGGCTTTTTGGGTGGCTCGCTGTGGGTGTTGAGCGTGAATGTGCTGGTGTTCTGGGCGTGGTTTGGGACGGGCGGCGTGCGCCCCTGGACTATAAACGGGCCGCGCCGCTGGCGCTGTGCGCTGCCGATGTTGGCCATCTGGCTGCCCATTACTGTTTCACTCACTATCAACCACAGCTTTCAAGAGAAGGGGCCTGGTGCCGAAGTGGTAGTCATTCAACCCAACATTGACCCCTACGAGGCGAAGTTTCCCGGCACTGCCAATTTCATTCCCTTCAACGAGCAGCTGACGCGCTTGCTGGCCCGCACCGAGGCCGCCATCACGCCCGAAACGCGCCTGGTGCTCTGGCCCGAAACGGCGCTCGATGAAGTGTATCTGGAAGCCACCTTCAATCAAAGCCCGCAGGTGGCGCGCATCCGGCAGGAGCTGCTAGCCCGCCATCCGGGCCTAAGCTTGCTAACGGGTATCACAAGCGCCGGTACGTACCCCGACGCGGCCCACGCGTCGCCCACCGCCCGCCACCGCGACGACGCGGGGTATTACGATGTCTTCAACACCGCCGCCTACTTTGCCGATGCCAGCGCGCCGGTGCAGTTCTACCACAAAAGCAAGCTGGTGCCCGGCGTCGAGAAGATTCCGCCCGTCCTCAGCAGCGTGCTCAGCAATATCGACCTGGGCGGGGTGGTCGGCTCCTACGGCTCGCAAGATGAGCGCACAGTGTTTCCACCCGCGCCCGGCGCTCCGGCCCTGCGGCTAGCCCCCCTCATCTGCTACGAAAGCATCTACGGCGACTTTGCGGCCCAGTACGTGCGCAATGGCGCCACGCTGTTTGGCCTCATCACCAACGATGGCTGGTGGAGCGACTCGCCCGGCTACCGCCAGCATCTGGCCTACGGTGCCCTGCGTTGCATCGAAACCCGCCGCGACCTCGCCCGCTCGGCCAATACGGGCATCTCGGCCTTCATCGACCAGCGCGGCACCATTTCGCACCGCACCGGTTGGTGGGTGGGCGCCGTCAGCCGCGCCACCGTGCACCTCAATACCGAACAAACTTTCTACGTGCGCTACGGCGAGCTCATCGGGCACGGTGCGCAGGGGCTGGCGGTGCTGGGTATCATCGGGCTGGTGCTGGTGCCGCTGGTTCGCCGGAAATAGGCCCTAGCCGTACGTCGGCATAACAGAGATTTTTTATCAACCTGACTCACTACTAAAGATTGATGACCCCCGACCTTCTTTCGCTCTCCCACGCCGTAGCCGACCTCTGCCGCCAGGCTGGCGCGTTCATCCGCGAGCAAGTCAGCAGCTTCGACCAATCGAAAATCGTGACCAAGGGCCTGCACGACCTCGTTTCCTACGTCGATAAGGAGTCGGAGAAAATGCTGGTAGAAGGCCTGCAAAAGCTGTTTCCCGAAGCGGGCTTTGTGACCGAAGAAGGCACCGTGGCCAACTCCGACGCCAGCGTGGCCTACCGCTGGATAATCGACCCGCTCGACGGCACCACCAACTTCATCCACGGCCTGCCGTGCTTTGCGGTGAGTGTTGCCTTGGCGCGCGGCAACGAGCCCGTGCTAGGGGTGGTGTACGAGGTGAGCCGCGACGAATGCTTCCGCGGCGCCGAAGGCCACGGCGCTTTCCTGAACGATAAGCCGATACACGTGAGCACGGCGGCCCGCATGGACGACTCGCTCATTGCCACGGGCTTGCCTTTCTACAAGTTTGACCACATGGATGCCTACATGGCCATTCTGACGGAGTATGCGCAGCACTCGCGCGGCATCCGGCGCTGGGGCTCGGCTGCTACCGACCTGGCCTACGTGGCCTGCGGGCGCTTCGACAGCTACTTCGAGTTTAACATTAATGCCTACGACGTGGCGGCCGGTATCTTGCTGGTACGCGAAGCGGGCGGCCGCGTCACGCAGTGGCTAAAGGACGGCGACCCGGTCTTCAACCGCGAAACGTTGGCTACGAATGGCTTACTGCACGAGCAGATGCAGGCTGTGCTAAAGCAGCATTGGCAAGAAGGCTATAAGTCGTAGCCGGCCTGGCGGGCAAACTTTCCTTCCGTGCCGCTGGTTTTATCTTCATCATGGACGCTCAACTGCTCATTATCATTGCGCTATTTGCCGCCGCCCTGTTTTACCTGGGCCGGCGCTTGTGGCTAGTCTTCGCTGCTAAGGGCCAGGCGGGCTGTGCGAAAGGCTGCGGCGGCGCCTGCGGCGCGGCCCTCGATGTAGAGGCCTTGCAGCGCACTATTGAGGCGCGCACGGCCAGCCACTAATCTGGCGGCTTAAAAACTGTAGGTTTGATTAATCCCCGGCCGCCCCGGCTCCGTATAGCCGGGGCGGCCTGTTTCTGGGCCCGCCACATCTTTCGCCACTCGAAAACACCTACCGCCATGCAGGACAAAGAAGAAATGACCTCGATGACTACCGTCGAGAAAAAGCTGAAAAGCCAAGGCTACACCCACGACTTTACGGTGCAGGATGGCCGCCTCACCACCATGGACGACCAGAGCTCCCGCACTTTCAGCCCCGAGGAGACGACGATTGTGGACTACTTCCGCTTTGAAGGCGAAAGCAACCCCGACGATATGGCCATCCTTTATGCTATTGAAACTGCTGACGGCGCCAAAGGCACTGTATCGTCGGCCTATGGCACCTACGCCAACGAGGATGTAGACCAGTTCATTCTGCAAGTAGAATCGCTGGGCAAAAACCTGATGAAGGGCAAGAAATAGCTCGCAGCCGGCTCGGCGCAGAGGCGCCCGCTAGGCTAATGCGCCTGATAAAACAGAAGAAGCCGCCTACATTGGCGGCTTCTTCTGTTTTTGGTATGATGGCTAGCTTATTGTAAACAATGACTAGCCCAAGCTGCGGAGCGGAGATACCGATAGATTTTAGTTGATGCTGAGGAGATAGAGGTAGCGCTAGCCCCACACCTTGGTGCCCTCGGTGCAGTTGCGGCACATGTCTATCTGGTCGCGGCCCTTGAGCAGCGCCTGCCGGAAGCCCTGGTATTTCTGGCCGTGCCAGAGCGCCCGAAAGCTCTCGTGCTGGCTATCGCCGAGGCGGTACTCAGCGTCTTTGTCGAAGCAGCAGGGCACCACCTTGCCGTCCCAAGTCACTACGCACGAGTGCCACATTTTCCAGCAGCCGTTCACGAGCTTGTTTTTCAGGCTATAGGTGCCGTTGCCATTATTGGCGTAGCGCGAGTAGTAGTCGATAGTAGGAATGAGCGGCGAGCCCTGCTGGTAGTCGTAAATCTGGGCAGTTTTAAACCACACATCGTCTACGCCCATCGCCTGGGCCAGTGCCCGGGCGTCTTCAATCTGGTGCTCATTAGGCCGCACTACCAGAAACTGGAAGATGATGCGCGGCGTGGTGCTCTTCAGCTGCTTGCGCCACTTCACTATGTTACGGGTGCCGGCCAATACTTTCTCCAACTTGCCGCCTACGCGGTACTGCTGGTATACCTCTTGGGTGGTACCGTCGAGCGAAATAATGAGGCGGTCCAGGCCACTTTCTACCGTTCGCCGGGCGTTCTCCTCGTTTAGAAAATGGGCGTTGGTGCTGGTGGCCGTGTAGATGCCCTTCTTACTGGCATACTCCACCAAATCAAGAAATTGCGGGTGCAAATAAGGCTCGCCCTGGAAGTAGAAGATGAGGTACCACAGCCGGCTAGCCACCTCATCCATTGTTTTTTTGAACAGCTCGGCCGGCAGCATGCCCGTAGGCCGCGTGAAGGAGCGCAGCCCGCTAGGGCACTCGGGGCAGCGCAGGTTGCAACTGGTGGTGGGCTCGAAAGAAAGCGCTACGGGCAGGCCCCAGGCGCGCGCGCGCCCCGTAAGCCGACTCAGGATATAGGACGCCACCACCTGCCCCCCGTTGAGCACACGGGTGGGCGTGGCTTTGCGCAAAAAAGAAACGGCGTCGTGAAAGGTAGAGCGCATAGGGCAAAGGTCGGCGCTAGCCGCTAGGCCCCAAAGACAGGCGACCCGGCCCGGAAGTTTTCACCGGGCCGGGTCGCCTGTCTTTGGGGCTAGGCCCAGACCAAAATTATTTGGGGGCGCCGGGCAGCTGCGCCACGGCTGCGCTATACACGCCGGCCCGGCCAAACGACTGGTTTATCTCGTCTACCGCGGCGCGGCTGCTCAGGCGCTTAGGCTTGGGATTGAGGATGGTACCATCTTCGCCGAGCAGGATATAGGTCGGCACTTCCTGAAGATTATACGCTTTGGCTACTTCCGAGCGCAGGCCGCCGGTGGCGCGCACGTGCACGCCGGGCAGCTTTTTAATCGTCACGAGCTGCTTCCAGGGCAACTCCAGCTCATCGAGCGCCACATTGACAAACACAATGTTTTTGCCTTCAAAGCGCTTGGCCAAGTCTTGGGCATAGGCTAAGTCGCGCAGACACAGGCCGTTGGTGGTTTTCCAGAAGTTCAGGTATACCAGCTTGCCCTGAAAGCTGCTCAGCCGTACCGAGTCGCCAGCCGCCGACAACAAGCGAAAATCGGGCGCCTGTGAGCCGATAGCCAGCGCCTTGTGCTTGGTAAAGTCGTTATCGAGCGTTGCGATGTACCGCTTTTTAGTGTCGAGTGCCCGAAAATCGGCGAGCATAGCAGCCGACTGCCGCACGTGCCCGAAGCGAAACGACTCTTGCAGAATGCGGCCGAGCGTGAGCAGCTTCATCTGGCCGTTGAGGCGCTTGCTGGCGAGGGCGTAGCAAAACGGATAGAAATCGGGGTCGGTGCGCTGATGCTTTTGCTGCGCGGCCATGTAGTGAACATAGTTGAGCAAAAACTCCTGAAACTGCTCGTTGCCGATGGCCGTCTGGTCGTTCAGCAGGTTAGGGTCGCGCAGGTAGTCAAAGTAGCCGGGCGTCATCGTCATCCGGCCCTCGGTGCTTACTACTTGCTCGCGCAAATCGGGGAAGGTCAGGCGGTCGTTAGCGTTGGAATAAGTAATCTCCGCCTTGGCATAGTTATAAAAATCGATGGTAAAAGACTGCCGGGCGGCGCGGTCTTCCAGGAAGTTTCGCTCGTGCTTAATGCGGTAGTCGAGGAAAGAGACGAACGGAGCTTCGTACAATTGGATGTTATCGGGCAATACCTGAAAGCCATCGTTCGAAACAAACTGCTCGTCAAACTCGGCCAGGTACGAGTTGGCGTTAGCCATCTGCTGGCGGTGGCGCTGCGCGTCGGTCAGGTTAGCGCTGTTGCGCAGCTTGGTAGCGAAGCCCGTAGGCACATCATTGGCCCGAAACTTCACCGTGCCGGGCAGGTCGTCAGCCTTAAAGCGCACATCCATATCGGTGCCGGGGTCCAGAAACAAGTCGGCCACGGCATCGCCGTACACCAAATCTGCTTTGGTGGAGCCGCTAACCGGAATGCTGAGGCGAAACTCCCCCTTCTCATTCAAGCGCGCGTAGCTAATGCGCTCTTTGCTATCAAACGGGCTGTCGTGGATAGATACGGCTACGGTATCCGAAGTCGGGCTCGTTACACGGCCCGTTAGCACAGCGATGTTGGCCACCGGGCTAGCGGGTGCCTGCGCCGAAGCTGCCGACACCAATGCCCAACTACTTACCCAGGTTAAAAGACACGTAAATGTTAGTTTCATATAGTAGCAGGACGTAGGCCAACGAGCCTGAATAAGCTAAATAAACAAACAGGTGTAATAAGTGTACCTATCCGCTTTCTCGGTAAAAGTCAATTACGGCATCGAAGATAAGGCACGTAATGCACACACCTAGCACAACTTCAGGGCAAAAATAAAATGCCCTGAAATTGTACTATTAGCTATTTGATTCAGCCAAAAGCCGAGCCTAAATTTTCACTTTCCCAACCCGGCGCGCCGCCGCTAGCCTGCTTTATCCAAACAAACCCTGGAGCACCTCATCGAGGCGGCTCACGGCCTGAATGCGCAGGCCGGCACGGTCTTGCTCGGACAGGTTGCGGCCGTTGAACTGCGACACGTACATCTCCCGAAAGCCCAGCTTTTCGGCTTCGGCCAAGCGCTGGTCGAGGCGGGGAACGGCGCGCATCTCACCGCTCAGGCCCACCTCGGCGGCCAGGCACACGTCGCCCGGTATGGGTAGGTCGTTGAGGCTGCTCACCACGGCGGCGCATACGGCCGCATCGAGGGCCGGGTCGTCGAGGCGCAGGCCGCCCGCAATGTTTAGAAACACATCGTGCTGGCCTAGCCGCAGGCCGGCGCGCTTTTCGAGCACCGCTAGCAGCATTTGCAGGCGCTTGGCGTCGAAGCCGGTGCTGCTGCGCTGGGGCGTGCCGTAGGTGGCGGGCGTCACCAGGGCCTGTACTTCTACCAGCAGTGGGCGGTTGCCCTCCAGCGTGGCGCCGATGGCCATGCCGCTCAGGCTCTCGGCGCGCTGCGACAGCAGAATTTCGCTAGGGTTGCTCACCTGGCGCAGGCCAGTGCCCTGCATCTCGTAAATGCCTAGCTCTGAGGTGCTGCCAAAGCGGTTTTTGATGGTGCGCAGGATGCGGTAGCTCAGGTGGCGGTCGCCCTCAAACTGCAGCACCGTGTCCACCATGTGCTCCAGGATTTTGGGACCCGCAATGCTACCATCTTTGGTAATGTGGCCGATGAGCAGCACCGGCGTGCTCGTCTCCTTGGCGTACTTCAGCAGCTCGGCGGTGCACTCGCGCACCTGGCTCACCGAGCCGGCGCCGCTCTCCACGAGCGTCGAGTGCATGGTCTGGATAGAGTCGATAACCACCACGTTGGGCTGCACCTGGTCTATCTGCCGGAAGATATTCTGGGTGTTGGTTTCGGTAAGGATGTAGCAGCCGGGGTGCTGGCCGTCGGCCAGGCGCTCGGCGCGCATCTTTATCTGGGCTTCGCTTTCCTCGCCGCTCACATACAGCACTTTGAGCTTTTTGAGGGCTAGCGCTATTTGTAGCATCAGCGTGCTTTTGCCGATGCCCGGCTCGCCGCCGATGAGCACTAGTGAGCCGGGTACCAGCCCGCCACCGAGTACGCGGTTCAACTCGCCATCGGGCGTAAGGATGCGCGGCTCTTCTTCGTGCTGAATATCAGCCAAAGGCCGCGACTTAGCGGCTTTCTGCAGGTTGCCGCCAGGTACGGTGCTGGCGGGTTTCCACTGGCCGGTAGTGGTAGCGGCAGTTTCCTTCTGCACCACTTCCTCTACGTAGGTGTTCCACTCGCCGCACGAGGGGCAGCGCCCTATCCATTTTGCCGACTGCGCGCCGCAGTTCTGACAGAAAAACACACTTCTTGCCTTGGCCATTCTTGCTAAAATTATTCGCAAGAATAAGGCAAAAAAGGCCAAAAAAGTTGCCGTAGCCACCCTAGCCTGTGCCACCACAGCGGCACGAGCTAGGCCTGCCTAGCCAGCCACTACTGTGCGCCGGATGCCTAGCTTCTTCATGCGTGCCTCCAGCGTTTTAGGGTTGATGTCGAGGAGTGTAGCAGCGCCCTGCGCGCCGCTCACGCGCCCACCCGTGCGATGCAGCGCTGCCAGGATATGGTCGCGCTCCTGCTCACGCAAGGTCTTGATAGGAGCCTCGCTAGCCCCTGCTGTGGCGGCGGGTGCCGGGCTAGACACCACCTCGGCGGCCGGGCCCGGGCCGGGCGGCAGCGCCCGGAGCACCGGCCCGGCCGCAAAGCCCCCAAACTCCAGCCACTGGCCCTGGCTCACGATGATGGCCTGCTCAAGTACGTGCTCCAGCTCGCGGATATTGCCGGGCCACGGGTAGGCCAGCAGCGCGGCCATGTCGGCGGGTCGAACGGGCCGGGGCGGGCGTGCCAAGCGCTTGCTGAGGCTAGCCAGGTAGTGTTGCACCAGGGGGGCTATGTCCTGCGGGCGCTCGCGCAGGGGGGCTAGCTGAATCGGAAACACATTGAGCCGGTAATACAAGTCGGCCCGGAAGCGGCCGGCGCGCACTTCATCTTCGAGCACGCGGTTGGTGGCGGCCAGCACGCGGGCATCGGTGGTGAGCACGCGGTTGCCGCCCAGGCGCTCAAACTCTTTTTCCTGCAGCACGCGCAGCAGCTTGGCTTGCAGGTCGAGGGGCAGCTCGCCTACTTCGTCCAGAAAAATAGTGCCGCCATTGGCCAGCTCAAATTTGCCAATGCGCCGCTCCACGGCGCCCGTGAAGGCGCCCTTTTCGTGGCCAAATAGTTCGCTCTCAATAAGCTGGGCTGGCAGGGCCGCGCAGTTGATTTTGACCAGCGCCCGGCCGTGGCGAGGCGAGGCCTGGTGCAGGGCCCTAGCCACTACTTCTTTGCCGGTGCCCGTTTCGCCGGTGATGAGCACCGTGGCGTCGGTGCCCGCCACCTGGGCAATGCGCTGGCGCACTTGCTGCAGCGCCGGGCTGGTACCCACCAAGCCATCGACGGGCCGGTCGGTGTTGATTTCGTCAATCAAATAGGTGCGCTCCTGCTCTACCTGCGCCTTCAGTTCTTCAATCTGCTCGAAGGCAAACAGGTTTTCGAGGGCTAGCGTTATCTGCGGCACTAAGGCCTCCACGGTGGCCAGGCTCTCGGTTGTAAAGCCGTCGGGAACGGGCGAGGCCAGCATCAGGACGGCTGCCATGTCGGCCCGCTGCCAGATGGGCACAATCATCATGGCGCGCACCTGGTGCTCATCATAGGCACTGCGCATGGCCGGATAGCGCACGGCAAGCTGTCGAAAATCGTCGCCTGCGTAAAGACCAGACAATTGTAACATGCCGCCTACTTGCTTGTACATGGCGGCCACTTCTTGCTGCCGGTTGCCTTGGTGCCGGTTGGGGTCGAGCGCAACTAGGTCGCCAGTGGGGTTATCATTAGGGCGGGCAAACTCAGCAAAGCCTTCAAACGCCTCACGGTGCCCGGCGCGCTGCACCCGGATGCCAAAATAATCGAATGGCACTACTTGCTCTAATTCTTCCGCAATGGCTCGAAACAGCGGCTCGCGCTGCTTGATGCTGAGTAAGGCGTTGGTGACGTTGAGTTGCAGGGTGCGCTGCTGCTCGCGGCGCGCTACTTCTTCAAAATCAAGCGAGTTGCGCACCGCAACCGCAACTAGCGAAGTTATTTTTTCGAGCAGCTGCTCATCGGCTGCCGAGTACGCGGGCGGCCGAATAGTAGAAAGAATGAGGTAGCCAGTCAGCTGGCCATTGAGCCACATGGGCACCATGGTCATGTAGCGGATACCTTGGCGCATCAGTCGCTGAAAAGGCTCGAAGTCAGCGTACTGACGTACGTACTCGCCCAGCTCGATGTGCTGGATGCGCGGGTCTGCAACCAGAAGCTCAACCGGCGAGCCGGCAATAGGCGTGAAGCTGATTATGTTGGCTGGCGTAGGCTCGGGCGGACTTATATTAGAGTAGTCCTTGAAAAACAAGCGCTTGTTCAGGAGTTCCTTGTCAAAGATGCTGATGCCCATCATCTCGAAAGGAAAAATCAGCCGCAGCTTGCGGGCGATAATCTGAAAAAGCTGGTCCTTGTCGCGAATAGTGGCAATGGCCTCGTTCAAGTGCAGCAGCAGTGATTCGTCTTGATTGGGATGAAGAGTCATTACATTTGGGGGTAATTCCTGACATATGAGGAAACCCTGTAAATTTATTTTTGTTTTAATTGGGGCAAAATAAAAAATGGCTTGCCTATTTAGCAGTAGATAAGCAGCTTACAAGAAAATACAGTGGCTGCAGCCAGTTGGCACGCGGTTAGGTAAGCGGAGGGCACACTACTACGCCACTTGGCTTATGTTTTCTAGATATCAACTTGCCGGCTTCGCGGGGCTGACGCTAGCGGGTGGCCTGCTTACCCAGCCGGCCCTGGCCCAGAATCAGCCCAGTGTGCCAGCGGCCAGCCAGGCCATTGGCTTGGTGAGCGACTCGCTGACCCTCGGCAGCACGGTGCAGGCCGTGCTCGATGCCAACCCCGGCATCACCAACCTCACCGAGCTGGCCAACGCGGCTACCAGCCGCCTCTCGCAGACCCAGGCGGGCTTTTTGCCCCAGATAACGGGCTCGGCTACCTACACGCGCATCGACCCGGTATCGCAGATTCAGCTGGCGCCGGGCGGCGATGTGCTGTCTTTTGCGCCTAACAACAATTACGACGCCCACCTCACGGCGCAGTACGAACTCTACGACTTCGGCAAGCGGGCGGCCTCAACCAACTTGTCGCGCTCGCAGGTGCAAACCGCCCAGGACAACGTGCTGGTAGCTCGCCGCGACTTGGCCTACAGCGCCGCGCAGGCTTACTATAACATCTTGTTTGCCCGCGAAAGCATTCGGGTACAGGACCAGCAGATTGCCTCGTTGGTGGCCCACCGCGACGAAATGCAGAAGCGCGTGGACGCCGGCGTGAGCACCAAGTTTGACGTGACGACTACCGACGTGCGCATCACGCAGGCCCAAAATCAAAAGCTGGACTTGCAGAACCAACTGCAAAACCAGCAGGTGCAGCTGGCCCGCCTGCTGCACAAGCCCCAGCAAGCCGACATTCCGGTGCGTGGTCGCCTCACCTACGAGCCCCAAACGGTAAATGTAGAAGCCGAGCTGGCCAAGGCTGCCACCAACCGCCCCGAGGCTAAGCTGGCCAAAGACGCCGAAGTGAGCGCCGACATGCAAAGCAGGCTTACCGCTAAGAGCAACCTGCCCGTGCTGGGCGTAGGTGTGCAAGCGGGTGGCAAAAACGGCTACCTCATTCCGGGCGTGGCACCTGCCGATGCCTTGCAGCGTGTGCGCTTCAACACGGTGGGCGTGGCGCAGCTGTCGGTGCCCATCTACGACGGCAATAAAAACCGGAAGCAGCGGGTAGAAGCCGCCGCCAACTACCGCGCCGCGCAGGCCAAGACGCAGGATACGCAGGAGCAAATCCGCGCCGATGTGCGCCAGGCTGCCAACAACATGGCATTCAGCCAGGCGCGCTACGACAACGCCGTGCAGCAAGTGGCGCAGGCCACCGATGCCCTGGAGCGCGCCCGTGGCCGCTACCGCTACGGCGTAGGCCAAAACCTCGACGTGCTCGACGCCGAAACCCAGCTGGCCCAGGCCCGGCTAGCCCGCGCCCAGGCAATGTACAACTACACGCTCGGCCAGTACCAGCTGCGCCGCGCCACCGGCGAGCAGATTTGG
Organism: Hymenobacter sp. BT559; assembly: GCF_017571525.1. GTDB lineage: Bacteria > Bacteroidota > Bacteroidia > Cytophagales > Hymenobacteraceae > Hymenobacter > Hymenobacter ginsengisoli. The sequence goes on from NZ_JAGETY010000007.1 coordinate 158,105, forward strand.
CAATAGGCTAATGACAAGTGGCTAGTGGTCAGTGCTTGATGAAAAGTGCCTGATTGAAACGACCATTATCCATTACTAATTAACCAGTAAGAAATGACGCTCTCCACCATTCTCTGTCCGCTTGACTTCTCGGCCGCCTCGGCCGCGCTGGTGGCCTACGCTGCCGCGCTGGCCGTGGGCACCGGGGCCGAGCTGCGCCTGCTCTATGTGCAGGAGCCCGCCGTGCCGGCCCCAGCCGCGATAGAGGCTTCGCTGCACGCGCACCGTGCGGCCGCCGAGGCTGCCGGGGCTAGCCGTGTGTATACCAATACGGTGCATGGAGAGGCAGCCCCGACCATCCTGGCCGAGGCCGAGCGCCACCATGCCGACCTCATCGTGATTGGGGCGCACGGCCAAACCTGCCTCAGCCGCTTTTTAATGGGCAATACGGCCGAAATGGTTGTGCGCACTGCGCCTTGCCCCACCTTACTCGTAAGAGAATAATACCCGGTTGCTTGTTACACCAGCAGGCAATTCCTTCATAATCCGCAATCAATTCCTCTCCCATATTCTCATGGCTACCCAGACCGAACTCCAAGACGCCCCTCCGACCGCCGTGGCCGAGCCGCTGGAACCCGAAAAGAAGCGCAACCCGCTCGTAATCATTATAGTGGCCCTCGCGCTGCTCGTTGGTGGCTATTTTGGCTGGACCAAATACCGGTTTGCCGAAGCGCACGAAAGCACCGACGATGCTCAGGTAGAAGGCGACATCTACCCGGTGCTGCCCCGCGTGAGCGGTCCCGTGCTGAAAGTGTATGTCGATGACAACCAGATAGTAAAAAGGGGCGACACGCTCGTGACCATCGACCCGGCCGACTACCAGCAGCGCGTCGATGCCGCCCAGGCGGCCCTGCTAGCCGCCCAGGCGCAGGTGGCCGCCGCCCGCGCGGGGGTTAGCTCCGCTCAGGCTGGCGTGGGTACTGCCCAGGCCAACGTGCGCACTGCCCAAACGACCATTGGGGTGAGCGCTGCCAATCGCACCCGCTTGCAGCAAGACCTGGCCCGCAGCACCAAGCTGCGCAATCAGGATATCATTCCGCAGAGCGAATACGACGCCGTGGCGGCCAATCTGAAAGCGACCAGCGCCCAGCAAAGCACGGCCCAGGACCAAGTATCTGTGGCCCGCAACCAAGTAGCAGCTGCGCAGCAGCAGGTAGCCCAGGCCCAGCAGCAAGTAGCCGTGGCCCAGGCCGTGGTGAAGCAGCGCCAGACCGACCTCAACAACGCCAAGCTTCAGTTGAGCTACACCACCATCGTAGCGCCCGCCAATGGCATTGTGAGCCGCAAAAACGTGCAGCCTGGCCAGGTAGTAAGCCCCGGCCAGCAACTGGTGGGCCTAGTGAGCAGCGCCCGCACCTGGGTAGTAGCCAACTTCAAAGAAACCCAGCTCGAAAACATGAAGGTGGGCCAGCCGGTGAAGCTCGAAATTGATGCTTACCCCAACGAGGAGTTTGATGGCCACATCGAGTCACTGTCGGCCGCTACGGGCGCCCGCTTTGCCCTGCTGCCTCCCGACAACTCGACTGGCAACTTCGTGAAAGTGACCCAGCGCATACCCGTCAAAATCGTCCTCAACAAGGAAGACCCCGCCCACCCGCTGCGCACGGGTATGAGCGTGAACGCCATCGTGGCGGTGAAGTAATTTCTTAGATTGTCCTGGCAAGCAGCACCTGTGCTACTTGCCAGGACATGAGTTATACAGTCAGTACTACTTAACCAAGTACTATGGAAACCGGATTTAGAAAGTGGATTATCGTCGTGACGGTGGTTTTCTGCTGCTTGCTGGAGCTCATTGACACCAGTATCGTGAACGTGGCCCTGACCCAGATGATGGGTAACCTCTCGGCTACGCAGCAGGAAGTAAGCTGGGTTATTGCCTCCTACGCCATCGCCAACGTGATTGTGATTCCGATGACCGGCTTCCTGGCCGAGCAGTTTGGACGCAAAAACTACTACCTGGCGTCAGTCATTTTATTTACGCTGGCCTCCATGGCCTGCGGCCAGAGCACCTCGCTCACCGAGTTGGTTATCTTCCGCTTTATTCAGGGGGTCGGGGGCGGTGCCCTCATGGCTACCTCGCAGGCCATTCTCATTGACACTTTTCCGCCCAAGCAGCTGGCGCTAGGCCAGGCCCTGTTTGGCATGGGCGTGATTATCGGGCCCACCATCGGCCCCACGCTAGGGGGGTACATTGTGGAAAACTACTCCTGGCCCTGGATTTTCTACGTGAACGTGCCGGTAGGCATTCTGGCCAGCATCTTCACCATCCTGTTCATCCGCGACCCCGAGCGCATTAAGAATGCGATTCCGCGGCCGCTGCGCGAAATTGACTGGTGGGGCATTGGGCTATTGATAATGGGCGTAGGCTCGCTGCAGTACGTGCTGGAGCAAGGCGAATCCAACGACTGGTTCGACGACAGCTCCATCCGGATATTTGCGACGCTGGCCGCCGTTGGCCTCATCGGCTTCATCTGGCGCGAACTCACGGCCAAGGCCCCGATTGTGGACCTGCGCGTGCTTACCAAGAGCCGCAACCTAGCGGTGGGGGCGTTCCTCTCGTTTGTGCTCGGCTTCGGCTTGTTTGCCTCCGTGTTTGTATTCCCGATTTTCACCCAGCGTATTCTGGGCTTCTCGGCCGAGCAAACCGGCTGGATACTGCTGCCCGGCGCCCTGGCCTCGGGCCTGATGATGCCCATCGTGGGCCGGATGCTGATGGCCGGCGTGCCCCAGAAATTCATGCTGCCGGTGGGCTTCGCCATCTTCTTCGGCTTCACGTTCTGGATGGGCAGCCGCATCTCGCCCACTGCCGGCGAGCACGACTTCTTCTGGCCGCTCATTGTGCGCGGGGTGGGGCTAGGGCTGATTTTTATGCCCATTACCACCATGAGTCTCGCGGGCCTGCAAGGCCGCGATGCCGGGCAGGCTGCCGGCCTCACCGGCATGATTCGCCAGCTGGGCGGCTCGTTTGGGGTGGCCATTGTGGGCACTTACCTCGAGCGCACTGTTCAGCACAACCGGGTGTCGCTGCTGCCCAACCTCTCGCTCTACAACACCGAGACGGCCCAGCGCGTGCAGGCCTTCACCCAAAGCTTCCTCAACAAGGGGCTAGCCCTCGACCAGGCCAAGCAGGCTGCCTACGCCGCCCTCGAAGGCACCCTCATGAAGCAGGTATCGCTGATTACCTACACCGAGATTTTCTACGCGCTCGGCTACTTCTTCCTGGCGTGCGTGCCGCTCATCGTGTTTATCAAGCGCCCGAAGGTGGGCGAGAAAATCGACCTCAACGCGGCCCACTAAGCTTGGCCCGCGTTTTGCCTAGGGTCGCTACGTGGCTTACTTAGGTGGCGATTATTAGGCATTAGGTTATATAAAAAAAGGCTTCCGGCATAGTGCCGGAAGCCTTTTTTGGTTTTGAGGGGCTAGCGCCGCCCTACTGATACTGGATGTAGAGCGGCTTGGGGTTGAGCTTGGTCAGTACCTCGCTAGGCGTCATCATGTGGTGGGGCTTAGGCTTGATGTCGTACTCGTAGAAGAGCTTGAAGCCGGTAAACTGCACGGGCTCTTTTTCGATGTAAGCTTTGTACGAATCCTGCTTGAGCACGGGGTCCCCCCAGCCGTCCATGTCCATCACTACCTGCACGCGCGGGTCGAGCTTGATGTTTTTGACATTGGTCACCATTTTGCGGGTGAAGCGATGCACCATCAAAATCTTGGGCGGCAGGTGGTTTTCGCTCACGATGCGGGCCAGAAAGTTGATAGCATAATTTACGTCCTTGGCATCATAGGTGCCGATTTTGCGGTTAGGCTTCACGTGCATCGTGCCCAGGGCAAACTCGGGGTCGATGCCCAGGTGCACCATGGGGTCTTTGAGGTATTCGGTGAGCTTGGGCAGCTCGTGCTCGAGGTCGCTCCAGCCCACCTGCACATCCAGAAACAGAATGGCGTTTTTTTCGCGGGCCCACTGGCGCGTTTCCTCGATGGTGCTTTTCGAGTTCATCAGGCGCCACTTGCCATCGGCGCCGGGCGAGCCCTGCGCCGTGATGGTGACACTGTGGAAGGCCGGCAGCACGGGCAGGCTAGGGTCGGCAGCCTGCCACTCTTTCAAGACACCGTCGAACTTGCGCATCATCTGGGCCTTGGGCTCGCGGCCCAGAATGCCCATGCCCTTCGAGCGGATGTTGCCATAAAACGCCACAATGCGGTGGCCCGGCAGCAGCGAGCCCGGCAGCTGGCCGGTTTTCTTGGCAATGCTATCGGCCTTGAGCGAGTCGCGCCGCATAGCTTGGCGCTTGAGCTTGAGGGTGTCGACGGGGGCCGGCTTGTTGCTGGTGGCTAGGGTGTCGGCTTTGTCGGTGGCCGCCTCGCCCTGGCCCGAGCGGTTGCAGGCTGATAGGCCCAGGCCGGCCAGCAGCCCCAGGCCCAGCGCCCCGCGCCAAGCCGAATGAAAACGTAAACGCACTATAGTTGAGCTAGGTAAATGAGGCTGCAAGTTAAGCCCAACCGGCGCTGCTGGCCGCACTTACTTCGCGAAGCCGGCCAATAGTTCAGCAAAAACACATGCGCCGGGTAGCTGGCCGCACCAAGAGCGCCACCGCTAGGGCCGGCTAGGGGCGGCCACCCATTCCCAGGCTTGGGCCTGACCCGTGCGGGGCTGGTAGGTGATGGAGAGCACCTCGGCACCGCGCCGCACGCGCAGGGTGATGGGCTGCTGGAAGCTGCTATACACCGGAATCAGGTTGACGGCTTCCAGCAGCTCGTCGCCCTCGCGCAGCCCGGCCATGGCGGCCGGCGAGCCCGCCACCAGCCCCTTGATGCGCTTGCCGGCCAAAAGTGATACCGGCTCGGCAAAGCCCAGGTCGAAAAAGCCGGTGCTGACGGGTTGGCTGACGACCGCCGGCCCGAAGGCGCCTGGCTCGGGGCGCAGCAGCTGGCCGTCTACCATCGCCTGCCAGTCGGCCACGGCCCACGGCCCGGCTTCGCGGCCCAGCAGCGCAGCCCAGTCTTGGGCCGTGGGCGCGTGCCCGGCGCGCTGCATCTTCAAAAGCTCGTTGGCAAAGCTTAGCACCGTGTGCGGGCTGCCGGCCTGGCGCAGCTTGGCATCGAGGTTGGCGAAGTAGAGCATGCCGCGCGCGTACGACAGCGTCCAGGCATTGCGGCCCGCCCACTTGCCAGCGGGCACATCGCGGTCGGGGGTGAGGCGCTGGGCATTCGTATAATACCAGCTGGCATCGGTGTTGAGGAGTGCGAGGTAGTCGGCCTGCGAATAAAGACCCGCCGCGTAGGGCAGGGTGAGCGCGAAATAATCAGCAATTCCTTCGGTGTACCAGTCGTCAAGCAGCGGCTTAGCTTTCAGGCCCAGGCCCCAGGCGTGCACTATCTCGTGGGCAATGGTGGCGCGCTCGTGCACATCGCTCAGCTTAACCTGCGGCGGCAGGTACATCATAAAAAAGCCGGGCGCCGCCACCCCGCTCGAAAACGGACTACCCGCGTAGGAGCGGAAAAAGAACCGGAACGATTGCGCTGCCGAGCCGCCAAAAGCCTGGCGCTGCAGCTCGTACACGTGTTCGGCAGCGGCCATTGGCGCGTCCATTTCGGCAGCGGTTTTGCCCAGGCCATACGCGCTAAAGCCGTGGTTGCTAGGGTGGGCGGGGTAGTGGTAGAGCGGCCCAGCCAAAAACTGCGCATTGGTTAGCTCTTCGGCAGTAGTCTGGGCCACGAGGTCGCCGGCGCCATACGAGCTAACAGCCGTGGTGCCGGGCGCCAGCTGCCACACTAGCCGCAGGGTAAACGCAGCTGGCAGGGCGGGCAGCAGCAAGAAGCCCTGGCCGCCACCGGCCACCCCGCCACCCGCCGCCTGCAAGTCGACGTGCGGCCCCCGCTTGGGGGCAATGGCACTGGCCACCGGCACCCGGTAGGCTACGTGCACCGTGCCCAGCACTGGCCGGCTAGCCGGCCAGTGCTGCGTGGTTTCGCCGTTGGCCTCGCGTATGGTGGGCTTGGCCATCGGCACCTGGCCTCGGGCATCGGTCACAATCAGGTTTGTTACCTGGTCTGCGTTGCGCACTAGAAACGGAACCAGCATCGCAAACCGCAGGTCGAGCAGCCGGGGCTTGGCAGTGGGGGCCGATAGGCTATAGGACACGCCTAGCCCATTGGCCTGGCCCGGCTGGGCGTAGGTAGGGCGCAGGTGCAGCGTCAGGACCGGGCCGGCGGCCCAGCCGGCCAGCGCGTGCAGCCCCAGCGCCAGCAAAAGCAGCCGCTGCAAAAAGGAAGGCATGGTGCGAGAGAAAGGGAACCCAAGCAAAGCTAGGGTACCTGTTTTGCTCAAGCCAAAAAGCGCAGGTTGTAGTGCTACGCTGCGCGGCTAGCGGGCCCGCAGCTGCCGCTTATACAACTGCACCGTATTCTCCAGCCCCAGATACAGTGCGTCGGCCACCAGCGCGTGGCCAATACTCACTTCCTGCAAGCCGGGCAGTTCCTGGGCCAGGTAGGCCAGGTTGTCGAGGTCGAGGTCGTGGCCGGCGTTCAGGCCCAGGCCAGCGGCCACGGCGGCGCGGGCGGTGTCGGCATAGGGCCGCACGGCGGCGGCGCGGTCGGTGGGGTAGTGGCGGGCGTAGGCCTCGGTGTACAGCTCTATACGGTCGGTGCCGGTGCTGGCGGCGGAGTCTACTAGGCTAGGGTCGGGGTCGAGAAAGATGCTGACGCGGGCGCCGTAACTCTTGAGTTCGGCTACCACATCGCGCAAAAAACCTTGGTGCTGCACCACGTCCCAGCCAGCGTTGGAGGTGATGGCGTCGGGCGCGTCGGGCACCAGCGTCACCTGTTCGGGGCGCACCTCGCGGCACAGCGCCAGGAAGTCGGGTGTGGGATTGCCCTCCACATTCAGCTCGGTGGTGACGATACGCTTGAGGTCGCGCACATCCTGGTAGCGAATGTGGCGCTCGTCGGGGCGCGGGTGCACCGTAATGCCTTCGGCGCCGAAGCGCTCGATGTCGCGGGCGGCTTGCAGCAGGTCGGGGCGGGCGTGCAGGCCGCGCGCATTGCGCAGGGTGGCAATTTTATTGATGTTAACGCTTAGCTTGACCACAGATTCAAACGAATTAAACGGATTTCGCGGATGTACCCCCTAACGCGGGCTGGCTACTTGCTAGTAAGCAGCGGCGCGGGCGGTGCAAGGTACATTTGCGGGCCGGTTGCCTTTGGCCCGCCTACTTAGCTAAACCTGCCATCGCATGACTAGTTCGCTTCGCTTGCCAGCCCGGCTAGGGCCTGGGCTATGGTTCGGGGTGCTGGCGGCTGCGCTGGTAGCCACCGAGTACGCCGTGGTGCATCGGGTTGATTTCAGCCAGCACCCGGCACTGCCGCCGGCCGTGGCCTGCGACCTGCTGGTGGTACTGCCAGGCTTGTTTTACTTACTCATAGTGCGGCGCTACCAGCTACCCCTCAGCACCTTGGCGGTAGCGCTGGGTGGGGGGCTAGCCCTTAGCCACTGGCTGCTGCCCACTGCTACGCTGCCGCTGATGGCCTGGGCTGGCCGGCTGGCGGCGGTGGCTGAGGTAGCTACTATAGGTTATGCCGGCGTGCGGGCGCGGCGCGTTTGGCGCGGCTATCAAGCGGCCCGGTTACAGTCGCCCGATTTTATAGAAAACCTGCACCACGCCGCCGAGCCGGTGCTAGGCCGCTTCACCGCCGCCATTGTGACCGAAGTGGCCGTGCTGCGTTATGCGGTGCTCGGCCCCTGGGCTAGCCCCGAAGTGAGCGCTAACGGTGTAGTGTTTACCACTTACCGGCAGTCGGGGTTTCCGGCGTTGCTCGCCACTTTTGCCGGGCTCAGCCTGGTCGAGATGGCCGCTGTGCACCTGGTAGTAGGGCACTGGTGGCCGGTGGCGGCCTGGTGGCTCACGGGGCTGAGTATCTACCCGTTGCTTTGGCTGTGGGCCCACGGGCAGGCGGTAAGGTGCCGGCCGGTAGTGCTTTCGGCCGATACCCTGGCGGTGCGCGTGGGCCTGATGTGGCGGCTGACCCTAGCGCGCGAACAGGTGCTGCGCGCCGAGCCGCTGACCGAAGCACCGGCCCAGGCGCCGGGCCTGCTCAACACCGCCCGGCTGCTCCTCACGCCCCCCAACCTGCTCCTGACCCTAGCCACGCCGCAGCCCGTGCGGGGCCTGTACGGCCTGCGCCGCACCGTGCGCTACCTCGCCATTTACGTAGATAACCCGGCCGAGCTGCGGCAGCAGCTGGCTAGCCCACGTGCTTAAGTACTTTTTTGTGCCGGGCCACCTAACGGCTCGGTTTCTTCTCTCTTTTACCCACTCCCCAAGATGCCTCTCAAAGAAACCATCGACGCCGGTATCAAGCAGGCCATGCTGGCCAAAGACAAAGTGCGCCTTACGGCCCTGCGCTCCATCAAATCGCAGATTTTGCTGGCCGAAACCGCCGAGGGCGCCAGCGCCACCGGCCTCAGCGCCGACCAGGAGCTGAAGCTGCTCAACAAAGCCGCCAAGCAGCGCCGCGAGTCGGCCGCTACGTATAAGGAGCAATTTCGCTCCGACCTCGAAGAAACCGAGCTGGCCGAGCTAGCCATTATCGAAGAGTTCTTGCCCCAGCAGCTTAGCGAGGGCGACCTCGTACAGAAGCTCGTCGCCATCATTCAGCGCACCGGCGCCAGAGGCCCTTCCGACCTGGGCAAAGTGATGGGCGTAGCCGCTCGCGAGCTCAGCGGCCAAGCCGATGGCAAGCGCATTTCGGAAGTAGTGAATATGCTGCTCAACAACACCGACTTCTAAACGAATGAGTAAATGGGCGAGTGAGTGCATGGGTGAATAAGCATAACCATTCACCCATTCGCTCACTCACCCATCTACCCATTGCCACGATGACCCCGCTCGACCTACTGCTGCTGCTACCGCTAGCCGTGGGCACCGTCAAGGGCTACCGGCGCGGACTGGTGCTCGAGGTGGTGTCGCTGCTAGCCTTTGTGCTGGGTGTGGTGGGCGGGCTGAGCCTGCTGAGCGCGGCCATTCCGGTAGTGCGCTCCTATTTGGGCGAGCTGTTTGGGCTGCTGCCGCTGGTGGCGTTTTTGCTGGTGCTGGTGGCCATTATGTGGGGCGTGCACCTGCTGGGCGGGCTCGTGAAAAAAGCCGTGCACCTCACGCCCCTTGGGGTGCTCGACCACTTGCTGGGCGCCGCGGCTGGCGGCCTCAAGTGGTTGCTGGGCCTCAGCCTGCTGCTGCACGGCACAGCCCTGGCGGGGCTGCCGCTGCTGGCACCGGGCCTCACTACCGGCTCGGTGGTATTGCCATGGGTGGTAAAAGCCACGCCGCTAGCCCTGCAAATTACCGGCTACGTGCTGCCCTTTGCCCACAACCTGCTAGCCCGGCTAAAAGGAGCAATGTGATACGTTGCTCATGCATAAGTTGAACCTGCTCCTGCTCGATAGCTTCGATTCCTTTACCCACACGCTGGCCGACTACCTGCGCCAGCTGGGGGCCGAGGTGCTGGTGCGCCGCAACGACGTGCCCCTGGTCGAGCTGCAAGCGCTAAAGTTTCAGGGTATTGTGCTGTCGCCGGGCCCCGGCTCGCCCGCCACGGCCGGCAATCTGCTGGCCGTTATCGAAGAGTTTTACCAGCGGGTGCCCATGCTGGGCGTGTGCCTGGGCCAGCAGGCGCTGGGCGAGTTTTTTGGGGCTAGCCTGCGCCGGGCGGCCCGGCCCTGGCACGGTAAGGTGTCCGACATTGAACTGCTCGGCGACGACCCCTGGCTGGCCGGCCTGCCCCGGCGCCAGCCCGTGGTGCGCTACCATTCGCTGGCGCTGGAGGCGGCCAGCCTGCCCGCTAGCCTGCTGCCGCTAGCCTTCACCGCCGATGCCGACCGCGAGCTGATGGCGCTGCGCCACGCCACGCTGTCGCTCTACGGTGTGCAGTTTCACCCCGAGGCCCTGCTTACCACCCACGGCCTACGTTGGCTGGCAAATTGGCTGGCTTGTTGTAACATTGCATAGGTTGATTTTTTGTGAAGAGTGCCGGTTGCGTGCGGCCCATTTGGCGGGCAATTGAAAGTCAGGCACCAACGACAAAAATGAGAAACGCTAAACCAAGAATCATGGAGCTTCGCCGCCAGCAGCAATACGGGTTTGACTACGTCGACGAAGGCCAGGGGCCGGTATTGCTGCTGCTGCACGGGCTTTTTGGGGCCCTTAGCAACTGGCAAGACGTGGTAGCCGAGTTCTCAAGCGAGTACCGCGTCATTATCCCGGTGCTGCCCGTCTACGATATGCCGCTGCTGCAGGCCACCGTGCCGGGCCTGGTGAGCTATGTGGAAAGCTTTGTGGAAAAGCTGCAGTTACCTACCGAGTTTACGCTCCTGGGCAATTCGCTCGGCGGCCATGTCGCACTGGTATACACCCTCAAAAACCCGGGCCGGGTGAGCCGGCTGGTGCTCACGGGCAGCAGTGGCTTGTTTGAGGACGGCATGGGCGGCTCGTTCCCGAAGCGCGGCAACTACAGCTTTGTGCGCGAGCGGGTAGGCTATACGTTTTATGACCCTAGCGTAGCCACCAAAGAACTGGTTGACGAGGTATTTGCGGTGACTAACTCCAACGCCAAATGCCTGCGCATGATTAGCATTGCGCGTTCGGCCCAGCACCACAACCTAGCCGGCGACCTGCACCGCATTCAGGTGCCGGTACTGCTGGTGTGGGGGCTGAACGATACCATTACCCCGCCCTCGGTAGCCCACGATTTTGAGCGCCTGCTGCCGCAGGCCGAGCTGCGTTTTCTCGACCACTGCGGCCACGCGCCCATGATGGAGCGCCCGGCCGGCTTCAACCACTGGCTAGGTGGTTTTTTGCGGCGCACTACGGTGCAGCTTGCACAGGCGCAGGCCGCCAACTCGGCGCGCTAGCTGTTATATTGGCCGAGGGCAGTCTTGGTTTTTCTGCCCAACTAGCAACCTTTCCCACCCGTTAGTAGTCCTATCTTGTGTAGCCCCGCGCAGGGTGCGGCGCACGTTGCCGCTGCCGGCTATTGGCTCAGGTTTTAGGCCCGTGTGCTGTTTGTTGCCCGCTTTTTAGCTTGTGTATTTATGCCCGCTCTGCTTGCCGAAGACCTTATCAATCAGATGATTCCGCCGCTGAAGGGCACCGACACGACCTCCAAGGCCGCGCGGTGGCTGGAAGAGTTCCATGTGGGCCAGCTGCCCGTGCTAGCGGGCCGCAGCTACCGCGGGCTCATCACCGAGCACGACCTGGCCGACTACGAAAACCCCGATACCCAGCTGGCCGAGCTGCCACTCGGCTACGCCAACGTGCATGTGCAGCACGACCAGCACTTCTACCGGGTGATGGAGCTGGCCATTGAGCAGAAAATTCAGCTCGTGCCCGTGCTTGATGAGCAGCATGAGTACGCTGGCGTCGTAACGGTGAGCGACGCGCTGGCCGCCTTCGGTCCGGTGCCCGGCGTGGCGGGGCAGGGCAGCATTCTGGTGCTCACGATGGAAGAGCGCGACTATTCGCTTTCGCAAATCAGCCGCTACGTGGAGGAGAACAACGCCAAGATTCTCTCGGCCCACGTCATTGCCGACGAGCACGACCCCTACCGCATTCGCCTCACGCTGCGCCTCAATACTGATAACCTGGCCCGCATTACGGCCACGCTCGAGCGGTTTGGCTACGTGGTGTCGGCGCAGTTTAGCGGTACGCCCGTGGCGGGCGAAGACGAGCAGGAGCGCTTCGACGCGCTGCTGCGCTACCTCAGCGTCTAACTTTGCGGGGTGAAGCACCGCGTCCGGCTTTCTATTGTCACTGCTGTAAGCCGGCTGCTGGTCCTGATGCTGCTAGGGTTGGCTGGCGCACTACGCGCCCAAACGCCCCACCTCTCAGCCCCGCCCGATAGCCTGCGCGAGCTCAGCCGCGAGGCTCACCCACCCGCGCTGGCCCCGGTGGTGGCACCCACCGACACCCTGGTGCGCATAGGCCCTTGTCCCGGTCGCCGGGTGCGGGTGTCAGGTATCTTATTTGTGGGCAACCATCGCACCCGCGAGCGCACCCTGCGCGCCGAGCTTGATTTTCACGAAGGCGACTCGCTGACCGTGGCTGACCTGACTAGCCGACTCGAAGCCAACCGCCGCCGGCTTTTCAATCTGCAGCTCTTTCATGCGGTGCTGGCGCAGGCCAGCTGCGGCAGTACCGGCCAGCTTACCGTGCTTTTCAATATGCAGGAGCGCTGGTATATTTTACCGACTCCGATTTTGTCGCTAGGGGAGGATTTCAACGTTTGGCGTACCCGGGCTGACCGGTGGCAGCGAATCGACTATGGCTTACATCTAATAGATACCAATTTCCGGGGGCGTGCCGAGCAGCTTACGGCTAATATTCAGCTTGGCTTTAACCGCAAATACGAACTGTTTTATGAAGCGCCAGGCCTCGGGCGCCGCCGCCGGATAGGGGCGGGGCTAGCCGTTTCTTACTTTCAGAGCCGTAACCTCGACTATAATGCGTTGTTTGACCGCCGTCGTAGTCTTGACGAGCCCGAAACGAATGCTTTCCCTATCCAGCGCTTTTACGTGTCGGGTGGTTTGCGTTTGCGCCACACCGTGCAGCTGATATCGGCCTTTGATGTGTCGTATCACCGCGAGCAAATCAGCGACCTCATCTATCAGCTCAACCCCGACTATTACCTCGGCTTAACCCAGCGCCAATACCTGGAAGCCAGCCTTGTTACGACCAACAACCAGCGTAATACTTTCGCCTATCCACTCACCGGGCAATTTATGCAGGCTGCCCTCAGCTTTCGGCAGTTTACGGGGGGCGAGCGCCTGCCGGCCTACGCTACGGCGCGGCTGCGCTACGCCCGCTACCTCAGCCTGGGCCACGGCTTTTACTACGCCGGTGGCTTGAGCGCCCAAACCCGACTATTTGCCCCTAGCCTGGCTTATGCCGATGCGCGCAGCTTTGGCTACGAAACCCTGGTGCGCGGCTACGATATCTACGTGGCCGAAGGCCGCACGTCTGTCTTGGTGCAGCAGGGCCTGAGCCTGCGGGCCTGGGCCCCGCCGCCGCTCAGGCTGCCGTTTCTGCACAACCCCAAAGTAGGCACGCTGCCGCTAGCCCTGTACCTCAACGCCTTTGCCGATGCGGGCGTAGCAGGCGGCAGCGTGGGGCGCTATCAATCGCCCACCAATCAACTGCCGGGCCAAGTGCTGGCTTCGGTAGGGCTGGGGCTACATTTGGTGACGTACTACGACCGGGTTTTCTGCGTCGAGCTCACACGCACGCTCACCGTTTACCCCAGTACGGGCGTGTTTTTCCGCACGGCCTTTCCCATTTAAGCAAGTTGCGGTATTAAGTCTTTGTTATGAAAATTGCTATTCTGGGTAAGCCCTTCGATGAAGCGGTCGCACCCTTTCTGCAAGCCCTGCTCGATGAGCTGGTAGCCCGGGGTGCCGAGGTATTGATAGTGGAGGCATTTCGCGACTACTTGGCCAGCCACCTGCGTTTGCCAGCCGACATCAGCACCTTTCGGCGCGGCGACTCCTTGCGCGGAGTACAATTCGTACTCAGCATCGGCGGCGATGGCACCCTGCTCGATACGGTTACCTACGTAGGAGCACTGCAGATTCCGATTCTGGGCATCAATACCGGTCGGCTAGGCTTCCTTGCGCCTATTAATCCTGACTATATACCCCAGGCTATTGACGCCTTATTTAAAGGCCACTTTACCCTTGAAGACCGGAGCTTGCTTCGGGTAGAAACCGACCCTGACGTATTTGGAGCGCTCAATTTCGGCCTCAACGAATTTAGTATTTTAAAGCGCGACACCTCGGCCATGATTGTGGTGCACACGTATATAAACGGCGAATATTTAAACTCCTACTGGGCCGATGGACTTGTTGTTTCTACTCCCACAGGCTCGACAGGTTATTCTTTGAGCTGCGGCGGACCAGTAATGCTGCCACAGACAAACAATTTTATCATCGCTCCCGTATGCCCCCACAATTTGAACGTTCGCCCACTTATCGTATCCGACCAAAGCGTTATTTCGTTTGAGATAGAAGGCCGCGCTACCAGCTACCTGCTTGCCCTCGATTCGCGCTCCCTGCCAGTCGAAGCGAGCGTACAAATGGCTGTTCGGCGCGAAAACTTTAACGCCCGGCTAGTTAAACTTAACCACGTCAATTTCTTAAGTACCTTGCGTAACAAACTCAATTGGGGCCTCGACCGCCGTAACCCGTCGTCCGTGCCGCAATTGAAATAGCGCTAAAAAGCCTTCAAAAAAGGCGTTTAGTTTTTTTAGTTCCCTTTAACTCTTACTTTTGCATTCGTTGCGAACCACGTCCCGTTGCGTTCGCACCTCCTTCAGCTCGACTAACTCTCTACTCTGCGCCTTATGACTAAGTTTTTCACGTACCCAACGGCCGTGCTCGCAGGCCTAGCGCTGCTAGGCTCCACGCAACACGCCGATGCTCAACAGTTCAGCAAGCGTAAGCAGTATACCTCTATCGGGGTGAGCCTGAATGCTATGAACTATTTTGGTGACCTAAACCCGCTCACCAATTTCGCTTCGGTGCACTTGGGCGATACGCGCCCTAACATTGGCCTCAATATCACCCACCGCTTCTTCCCGCGTGTGTCGGGCCGCTTTGCGGTAGCTTATGGTCGTATCACGGCTGATGATAACACAAATGCTAATAAAGACGATGGCAATGCGCGCTATCGCTATACGCGGAACATGAATTTCCGCAACGATATCTATGAAGCTTCGGCCGTAGTTATCGTTGACCTGATTGAAAACCGCAATAACTATCTAAAGCGTCCTGACTTCGTGCCATATGTATTTGGCGGTGTAGCAGGTTTTCACCATAGCCCGGAAGGAAAAGACGCCAATGGCAATTACGTCGACTTACAGCCGTTAAAAACGGAGGGTGTCGACTACAGCAAGTTCCAATTTGCAATTCCCTTTGGTCTTGGTGTACGCTACCGTATTAACCGTAACCTGGACGCAGCGTTTGAAATTGGATTCCGCAAAACTTTTACCGGTTATCTGGACGACGTGAGTGGCAAATACGCTGACTTATCAAAGGCGACTGTCCCCGCACAATATTTTGGCGGTTGGGGCGGTGGTAATGCACCAGGTGGTATCACGAACACATCGACTGGTGTAGCAGGTGGTTTCCATCCTGACCTGATGAACCCTGCAAATAGTGCGAAGCGTGGTCAAGGCAAGAGTGACTGGTATACTGTTACTGGCTTCTCGCTCAACTATATCCTGAACCCGAAAATTAAGAACCCCAAGTTCCGCTAGGCTATTGCTAGCTGGCTGGACCTTACCCTTACAGTCTGCTGCATGACCGTTTTTAGAGTTTCGTTCGCACTCCCCGCCAGCTTGCTGCTGGCGGGGAGTGCATTTTTTTTGGCTACTCCAGCTCTGGCTCAGCACACCAGCGAGCTCGGTATTGGTGTGGGAGCTACCAATTACAAAGGCGAGATATCGCCACAGTTTCAGTGGCAGAACAGCCGCCCTGCTTTAACTGTGTTTTATCGTCGCGACGTATCGGTGCCCGTCACATTGCGCGCTAGCCTTACTACTGGCTTCTTGCGTGCTACTGATACTAATGTGGAAGGTGTAAATGGGGGTGTGCCACCCCTACAGAACTATCGGCAGCTTAGCCTCAAGGGTGGCCTAGTAGAAGCTGCGGGCGTAGTTGAGTATAATTTTCTCGATTATCATGAGCGCAAAAACCAGCAGCGGGTGCATCTGTCGCCGTATCTCTTTGCGGGGCTAGGGCTATATTATGTGAGCACTACTGTCAGCAGTGCCAATGATGCGCTTAAGGCTGATTTTGACCGCAAAGGCGCTAAAGTGGGCATCGCTATCCCGGCTGGCGCCGGCGTGAAAGTCGCACTCAACGAGTACTTCAATCTTGGCTTGGAGATGGGAGTGCGCAAGACATTTACTGACCAGTTTGACCATACTGGCGACCAGACGCCCTTCTTGGTAAATAGCCATGACCAGGATTGGTATTATTATTCTGGTATCAGCTTGTCGTATACCTTTTATAGCATTCTCTGCCCAAAGCCATATGATAGAAACAAACGCCTCTTGAAATAAGGGCTTGTGCATTGCAGAATTAACAGGGTAAGTTATGTATTTACAGGTAGTTAATAACTGTAAAGCTGAGTAGGCCGCTAGCTTATCGCTGGCGCATCAGAGCCGGACTGCAACCCTTTGCGTAACTTGCGGCCTCTTATACGCAAACCGCAACGATGGCCGAACGGTCCGAAATAGACCTCTCTAATATTCCTGCCCACGTGGCCGTTATCATGGATGGTAATGGGCGCTGGGCCAAGCAGCGGGGAGGCCTGCGCGTGTTTGGGCACCAAAGTGCTATTACGGCGGTGCGCGACACAGTGGAAGAAGCCGCCGAGCTAGGTGTGCAGTACCTGACGCTCTACGCGTTCTCGACCGAAAACTGGAATCGCCCGGCTTTCGAAGTGACCGCGCTGATGCAGCTACTAGTGCATACCATTCGGCACGAAACGCCCACGCTGCTAAAAAACAGTGTGCGCCTACAGGCCATCGGCCAGGTAAATAACCTGCCCGGCAACTGCCAGCGTGAGTTGGCTGAAGCCATAGAACTGACAAAAGAAGGCACCCGCATGACGCTGGTGCTAGCCTTAAGTTATAGTGGCCGCTGGGACCTGACTCAGGCGGCACAGCGCTTGGCCGCCGATGTGGCTGCTGGGCATGTACAGCCACTTGAAGTAAGCGAAAATACCCTAGCTGGCTACCTGTCTACTGCCGGCATGCCTGACCCCGAACTACTCATTCGCACCAGTGGCGAGCAACGTATCAGCAATTTCCTGCTTTGGCAGCTTGCCTATACGGAACTTTATATCACCCCCGTTCTGTGGCCTGATTTCCGGCGCAGTCACTTTCGCGATGCTCTAAAGGCCTATCAAGGTCGGGAGCGGCGCTTTGGCAAAACCAGCGAGCAGCTGTCGGCCTCCTGATTTTATTACTTAGAATGATGCGTACCTACTTACGTAGTGGATTATTAAGTGCATTCCTGCTAGCCGCTGCGCTGGTGGCGCGGCCCGCGTGTGCACAGCAGGTGGAAGCCGCCGGCGAGGAGCCACGGAAATATGAGTTAGGGGGTATCACCGTGAGCGGTGCTCGCAACCTAGACCCTAATACGCTGATTGGACTGTCGGGTTTGCGAATCGGCGACATCATTAATGTGCCGGGCGATGACCTGGCCAAGGCTATCCGCAAAATCTGGGCGCAGGGTATCTTGTCGGATATCTCGGTCAGCGTTGCGCGTACTGAAGGCAATAAGATTTTCCTGGACTTTAACGTGCGCGAACAGCCGCGCCTTTCCAAGTTCACCTTCGAAGGGATAAGCAAGGGGCAGGCCACCGATATAGAGAAGAAAATTAAGCTCATCCGGGGCAAGGTGGTGACCGATGCCTTGCTGTCGAACACCCGTACGCAGGTACGCAAGTTCTTTACCAACAAAGGCTTCTTAGATACCAAAGTTGTTATCCGCCAAGTGGCCGACTCGGCGCTTTCCAACAGTGTCGCGCTGAAGATTGACGTAGATAAAGGTCAGAAAGTACGCATCCACGATATCGAGTTTGAAGGCAACAAGGCATTTAAAGACGGTAAGCTAGCCAAACAGTTTAAGAAAACGAAGGCTCGCAAATCGTATAAAATCCTAACCCCCGGCAAGTTCCAACGCTCCGATTTCGAAGACGATAAGAAGAAGCTGGTCGATTTCTACAATGACCAAGGCTACCGCGATGCCGCTATTATTTCCGACACCATTGCGCGTGATGCCAAAGGCTTGATTGTAAAGCTGCGGGTAGACGAAGGGCCGAAGTACTACTTCCGCAATATTACCTGGACGGGCAACTACCTCTACGATAGCAAGACGCTGTCATCGGTGCTGGGCATCAAGCGTGGCAGCCCCTACAGCAAAGAGAGCCTTGATAAGCGTCTGCACTACAACCCCACGGGCCAGGATGTAGAGTCGCTCTATATGAACGATGGCTACCTGTTCTTCCAGCTCGACCCGGTAGAAACCAAGGTAGAAGGCGACTCTATCGATATCGAGATGCGCATCTCGGAAGGCGTGCAGGCTCGGGTGAAGGACATCAACATCGCGGGCAATACTAAGACCAGCGACCACGTGTTGCGCCGCACGCTGCGCACGCTGCCCGGCGATAAGTTTAACCGCGAGCTGCTCATCCGCTCGCAGCGTGAGATTGCTACGCTAGGGTACTTTGACCCCGAGAAAATCGGCATCAACCCCGTACCCAACCAAGCCGATGGCACCGTGGATATCAACTACACAGTGGTAGAAAAGCCTTCGGACCAGATTACGCTGTCGGGTGGCTGGGGCGGCTATGCCGGCTTTATCGGCACGGTGGGCCTAGTGTTCAATAACTTCTCGCTGCGCAAAGCCCGAGACTTCCATAACTGGACGCCCGTGCCGGCCGGCGATGGCCAGCGCGTGGCCCTGAACGTGCAGGCCAATGGCTTGCAGTACCAGGCTTACTCGTTTAGCTTTACCGAGCCCTGGCTAGGGGGGCGTAAGCCTAACTCGCTCTCGTTTAGTCTGAACCGCAGCGTGTCGCGCCTGGGATACAACTTCAACCCTGAAACGGGAAGCTTTATCAAGGTAAACAGTGCTACGATTGGTCTGGGCCGCCAGCTGCGTGTGCCGGATGACTACTTCTCGCTTAGCAACTCGCTTTCGTACAGCCAGTACCAGCTGCAGAATTATTCGATTTTCTCGGACTTCAGCACCGGCCGCGCCAACAACATCACGCTCAATACCACGCTCTCGCGCAACAGTATTGATAACCCGACTTATACCCGCCGGGGCTCATCAATTAGCTTAAGCGTAAGCCTGACGCCTCCTTACTCGGCCTTCCCTGGCTCGCACCCCAATGTGTATGAGTGGGTAGAATTCCACAAGTGGATGTTCGATGCCTCTTGGTTTACGCCCATCGTGGGCAAGCTCGTGTTGAACACCCGGGCGCACTTCGGCTACATCGGCACCTATAGCAAGGACCGGCAGCCGGGGCCATTTGAGCGTTTCAAGATGGGCGGCGCGGGCCTGGGTTACGGTGGCGGTGGCTCGTTCCTGGTGGGTACCGACTATATCGGCCTGCGTGGCTACGACGACCCCAACGGGGCTTTTGCCATTCCAACGGCCCAAACGGGCAAGAGCGGTGGCGTGGCCTACAACAAGTATGTGGCCGAGCTGCGCTACCCGGTGAGCCTCAACCCGGCTGCTACGGTGTATATCCTGGGCTTTGCGGAGGCCGGTAATGCGGTAGATGTGTATAGCCAGTACAACCCCTATAAGCTGTACCGCTCGGCAGGCTTCGGCGCCCGTATTTTTATGTCGGCATTTGGTTTGCTAGGCTTCGACTATGGCCGGGCCTTCGATACGGTTATTCCGCCGCCCGGCACTACCTCTGTGCAGGATTTCAACCACTTCCACTTCATTATTGGCCAGCAGATTCGCTAGCGCCGTGCGGGGCTGAACGTTTTGGCTAGCCCCCATGGTTTACAAATGGCCTGGCAGCTTGCTGTTTAGACTAAACGAAGTGGCTGGGGCGTTGTAGCCAACGCGCCGAAGCCGATTTCGGATTGCGCTCTCCTTTTTTCCGCATGACTCACGTTGCTCGTTTTGCGCTGGCACTGTTGCTGCTGGTGGCCTGTGCGCCGGCCTGGGGCCAGAAATTCGGTTATATCGACACCGAATACATTATGAGCAAGATGCCCGAGTATGCGCAGGCTCAGGTAGAGCTAGCGAAGCTTACCGACACTTGGCAGAAAGAAATTGAGGCGCAAAAAAAAGACTTGGACAAGCTCTACCGCACTTACCAGGCGGAAGAGGTAGTCCTGACCGAGGACATGAAGAAGAAGCGCCAGGACGAAATTCTGAAAAAGGAGCAGGAAGTAAAAGCTTACGAAACCAAGCAGTTTGGCTACGAAGGCCAACTCTTCAAAAAGCGCGTGGAGCTGAACAAGCCTGCGCAAGACAAGATTTTTGATGCAGTAGAGAAAGTGGTGAAGGCGCGCAAGCTGGACTTTATGTTTGACCGCAACGGCGACCTCACCATGCTCTACGCCAACCCCACGCACGACTACACCGAGTTCGTGATGGAAGCGCTGGGGCTAGGCTCACCCACCCGCAACCAGCCCGGCCCCAAAGGCCCGGTAAAAACGGTGAAGCCGCCCAAGACCCCGGCGGCCAGCGCCGACCCCGCCTTCGAGTCAGATTCGGGTACGCCCGACCCGGCTATTCCGGCCAAAACGCAGTCGGGGCGGGCTAGCAAAGCCAACGCTGGCGGAAAGCCCTAGTATCCTTACCTTTGCAACCAAATTTTTTTAGACCCTTGACTTTCTTCGTAAACCGCGTGAAAAAACTTCACCTGACCTTCGCCGCCGTCGCACTCGCAGCCGCTTCTTTCTTTGCTCCGAGCGCCCAGGCGCAGGCTCCCCTTAAGATTGGCTTTACCAGCGTAGAATACGTGCTGAGCCAGATGCCCGAAAGCAAGCAGATTGAATCGGACCTGAAAGCTTACGGCACGCAGCTGGAATCGCAGATGAAGGCCAAGCAGACAGCTTTTCAAACCAAGCTGGACGACTACCAAAAGCGGGGCGGAGCAATGACCCCTGTGGTGAAAGCTGATACAGAAAAAGAGCTCCAAACGATGCAGCAAGGCTTGCAGGAGTTTGGCCAAACGGCTCAGCAGTCGCTGCAGCAGAAGCAGCAGGCGCTGCTGCGCCCGGTGCTCGACAAGATTCAGAAAAACATCGATGCCGTTGCTAATGAGCAGGGCTACACCTATATCCTGAATTCGGACTCGGGTAGCAACCCCATCCTGCTGCACGGCCCCAAAGACGGCGATGTATCGGATGCCATCCTAAAGAAAATGGGCATTACGCCCACGGCACCTACTGCTGCGCCGACGGTGCAGGCTCCTAGGGCCGCCGCTCCCATCGTGCCCGCCGCTCCGGCTGGCAAGACCAAAACCAAGAGCAAATAAGTATCGCCCACCAGTGGCCAAAAAGCCGGAGCCCGTGGCTCCGGCTTTTTGCGTATTAGCCATTTCGCTACGTTTTCTATTATGCTGCTTCCGCCTGCTGCTAGCCCCGGCCCCGACTTAGAACCCGACGATGCGGGTGAAGGCGACGAGCTTTATGAGCATCACCGCATTGTGGCCGACCGGGGGCAGGAACTGCTGCGCCTCGATAAGTTCTTACTCAACCGGCTGGCCAACGCCTCGCGCACGAAAATTCAGGATGCCATCCGGGCTGAGGCGGTGCAGGTGAACGGCCGCATTACCAAGCCCAACTACCGGGTGCGGCCGGCCGATATTATTACCATTACCCTGCCCGAGCCGCCACGCACAGGGAAAGTAGTGCCCCAGGAAATGGCCCTGGACATTCGCTACGAAGATGCCGACCTGCTTATTATAAATAAGCCCGCTGGTATGGTGGTGCACCCCGCCTACGGCAACTGGGAGGGCACGCTGGTGAACGGGCTAGCCTACCACCTCGAAAGCTTGCCTACGGGCCGCAACGGCGAAATTCGCCCAGGCTTGGTGCACCGCATTGATAAGGATACGTCGGGCCTGTTGGTAATTGGCAAGACAGAGTGGGCCATGACGCACCTCTCGCAGCAGTTTTTTCATCATACCATTGAGCGCAGCTACCGGGCGCTGGCCTGGGGCAAGTTTGAGGAGGATGCGGGTACGGTACAGGGGCACATCGGGCGCAGCCTGCGCGACCGCAAGGTGCAGGCCGTATACCCTGGCGGTGACCAGGGCAAGCACGCCGTGACACACTACCGCGTGCTGCAGCGGTTTGGCCCAGTCACGCTACTCGAATGCCGCCTCGAAACCGGCCGTACGCATCAAATACGGGCACATATGCAACACATCGGCCACCCACTGTTCAGCGATGCTACCTACGGGGGCGACCGCATCCGGGTGGGGCCGGCTAGCGGTGCTTATAAGGCCTTCGTGGAGCAATGCTTTACCCTGATGCCCCGGCAGGCCCTACATGCCCGCTCGCTGGGCTTTGTGCACCCTAGCACTGGCGAGCGACTCTACTTCGAAGCCGAACTGCCCGACGACTTCACCGCCGTATTGGAAAAGTGGGAAGCCTGGGCCGCAACCCACTCATAAAAAAGCCCCGCTACCTTCTGGCAGCGGGGCTTTTTTATCTGGATAAGCTACGGCCTACTTCTTCTTGACAGTAGTAGTCGTTTTCTTGGCGGTCGTGGTGGTGCGAGCAGGTACGCCTTTGATAATCTTCATGGCGTTGGTCGCATCAGCATTCGAGGGGTCAAGCTCCAGCACCTTTTGGTAGTAAGGTGTGGCGGCTGCTTTGTTACCTGCTTGCAAGTTGTAATAACCCAGATAGTTATTAGCTTCTACGAGGCCACTCTTATACTTAGTTGGGTCGGCGTTAGCCAGCTCGATGTATTTCTCATAGTAAGGCTTGGCCAAGCCCTTCTTCGAGTCAGGGTCGAGGTGGAAGTTAGCCTGGGCACGAGCCTGGTAAGCTGGTACATAAGTAGGCTTAGCCGTGATAATGATGTTGTACACGCTATCGGCTTGGGCATACTGCTTGCTGCCATTGAACGCGCTGCCGAGGCGGAACTGGTCGGCCAAGTCAGGATTAGCCTTGGTCTTGTAGATGCGAATGGCGGCTGGATAATCCTTTTTAGCCATGTAAGCCGTGGCTAGGTCGTTCTGCAGGTCGCTCTTCTTTTCGGGGTCCGTAGTGGCCGCAATGGCTTTCTGCAGCACGTTGATAGCCTCGTCGTTGCGGCCGGTCTTCAACAGAATCTTGCTCTGGTAAGAATAATCTTCTGGCAAGATTTTATCAGCAGGCGCCACTTTCATAAATTGGTCCATCGCTGCGGCGGCCCCTGCGTAGTCGCCGGTTTCATACAAGGACGTGGCCTTGATGCGATTCATGGTCAAATTGTTGGGCTCCTTGGCTAGGGCCTCATTAGCCTGGGCCAGGGCCTCGGCGTACTTCTTCGACAAGTAGAGGAACGCGGCGTACTTCTCCGTAGTCGAGGGCGACTTTTCGGCTACGTTGGTGTACTGCTGGAAGGCAGCCAGGGCCTTATCGTATTGGCTAGCCGAAGCATACATGCTAGCCATATCGAGATATGCCGGGGCATAGGCCGAGTTCAAGGCAATGGCCTTATTGAAGTTTTCCTGGGCGCCGGCGCCGTTTTTGCTGCGTACGTTCAACACTCCGCGCTTATAATAAGCCTCAGTGTAGTTGGGGTCGGCGGCAACAGCGCGGTCGTAGCTGCTCATGGCTTCGCCACCTCCCGCATCGCTGTGCAAGTAGATATCGCCGCGGGCCACCATCAGTGCCGGGTTATCCTTTCCTTTGCTAAGCGCTTCGGCCGTTTTCACGTACGTCAGCGGCTTGGTGATATCCATGTTCTTGCCATCGTACTCGCCGTACGCCTGCGCAATCATGGTCAGCACCTTGGGGTCTTTGTTTTTGGTGGCAGAAGCAGCGGCCGAAAATTTGGCGTCGGCTTCGCTAGCCTTGCCTTTGGCGAGCAGGGCGCGGCCTTCGGCTACCTGGCCAAACGGCGTAGGGCCAGCGGCGCGGTTGAAGTAGTAGCTAGCCGAATCGGGCAGGTCGCGCATCTGATACAGGCGCCCCAGTTCAAAGTTGGCTTCAGGTGAGTTGCTGCCACGTAGCGCGGCGCGCGCCTCGTTGTAGCGGCCTAGCTCAATGGCTTTCTGAGCAGTGGCTATGTTTTGGGCGGTGGCGGCCGTAGCGCCGGCCCCTACAGCGAGGGCGGTCAGCAGCAGCGGTTTCCAGGGCTTGTAAGACATAAGAGGGAAGGGAAAAGTAAACTTCAGGTGAAAGATTGGTACTAATACTACGCGAGGCAGCGCAAGGTAGTTCACTGGCGTTTATTGGTGGTTACAATTCGCGCCTGCATATTGGCTGGCATTAAGCCCGACTTTTGGAAAATGAGCTGGCCCTTCTGGCCAGCTACAAACGAAATAAAACCGGAGCCTAGCCCCGCTCGGGCCTCGCGGCTGATAGCGTAGAGGTTGCGTCGCAGCGGGTAGTTCTGCAACTCGGGGTGCTGCTTCAGTAGCTCTGGCGATTTTGGTGCCAAATACACTTGGTCAGGTTGAATGTAGTCGTCCTTGGTCGGATTGGGCCTGGCCGTGATGCTCGCCACCCGAATTTGCTGCCGGTACTTACGGGCGCTAGGGTCGTCGGCATCCGAAATCCAGTTGACGCCCACCACGCCTACAGCTGTAGGGTGGCTAGCCACGTAGTCGAGCAGCTTAGTATTCGACTGCGCTGCAAACGCCTTGGGGCTAAGCGCCGCCCCGTGCAGCAGCGAGTCGCGCATGAAGCGGCTTGTACTGCTGCGGTTGGCATCAAACACTACGTTGACGGCCCCTAGCTTTTTCTGGCCGCTCACCTGGCTCCACTGCGTGGTTTGGCCACCGAAAATACCCCGCAGCTGGGTTACGGTCAGCAGGGAGTCGGGGTTAGAGGGGTGCAGAATGATGGCTAGGCCATCGATACCCACCTTGGTAGTGATAGGCAGCATACTCTGCTTATCCAGCACCTTTTTCTCGTCGGCCGTCAGCTCGCGGGCCGTGATGATGGCTTTAACCTTGTCATTAAGCAAATCGAGAAACACGTTGTCCTCCGGCTGATACGACACCTTGAGATGCGCATCGGGGTATAGCTTCTGAAACGTATCTACCTGCGACTCCAGTATTGGTGCAAAGGTTTCATCGACACTGATGCCAACGTGGCCGCTGGTAGGTGTGTCGGTGGCCTCTTCGCTGGTGCCCGCCGAGCGGTTAGGATGGCAGCTGGGTAGCAAGCAGGCCGCCAGCAAAAGAGCGCCGAGCGACGAGCGGTTGGGTCGGTGAAGCAGATTAGCTAAAGTCATCGGAAGAGGGTTTGCGAAACTGCGAGCGAATAGTGCGTATGAAACGGATGACACCGTATAGGATAAAGACGGAGCCTAGCACCATACGGGTTTTAGGCCCTAGCGGTAGCAGTGCTCCCGCTGCCGAAGGTCGGTGCGCCGTGAGCCAGAGCCAAACGCCCAGCGCGGCATACACCAGCGACATGATGAGAGTAAAGAAGCGCACTATTCGCTGGGGCGAACCCAGGCGCTCCTCAGTGGTGGGAAGGGCCATGAATGAAAGAAAGTAGTAGAATACTCCTAACCCGCGCCGGGGCCCAATTTGTTCGGGTCCGGCGCGGGTGAATAATCAGCCTGCAAAAAAGGGCATAAAACCCGATTTCTCCTACTAGGCCTCGAAATCCTTATTGAATACTGAATGTGATGGGTAGTGTAAACCGCACAGGAACTGGGTGCTTGCTTTGGTAGCCGGGCGTCCAGGCTGGCATCTGGCGCACCACGCGCTGGGCTTCCTCATCCAGCCCGTAGCCCAGCCCCTTCAAAATCGTAACGTCAGAGATAGTGCCATCGGCCCCCACCACAAAGCTCATAAAAACCTTGCCGCCTACGCCAGCCGCCAGCGCCGAGCCGGGGTAGCGCAAGTGGCTGCGCAGGTAGCGCAACAGGGCTTCTTGCCCACCCGCAAACTCGGGCATTTTCTCTACGACTATGAAGGGCTCATTAGTGGCCGGGGCAGTAGCGGGACCAGTTTCAGCGCTGTTGCCTGGGCCGGCTACTTCACCTGTTTCAGTTGTCGCTGCAGTGCCGGGCACTGCGGGGCCAGTAGGCCCATCTACTATTTCGGTCTGGGCAGGCGGTGTAATATGGGGTTGTGGCGCATTGTCTTTAGTTACCTCCGTAGGCACGCTTGGGGCACGGTGTGTAGCTGCCGGGCGGGCGTGTGGTGGAGATACCACGGCCACTTTAGGCTTTTCGATAACGGTAGGCACAGGCGGCTTAATAAACTCTACCTCGCCTTTGGTGCTGATAAGTGGCGTAGCAGCGGGCTTGAGATGCTGCCAAGCGCCCCAGCTTAGAAGCAGCAGCCCACACAGGGCTAATGTAAAGCCACCAGCCGATGCCAGGTGCTGCTGATAGTCTTGGCGCAACTGATATGCGCCATAAGCCTGATTGCGGCCTTCGAAAACAACGTCGTCGAGGCTGTCGGTAAAAAACGCGGGGAGTAACGACATGAGAGGAGGTAGAAAAAGTGGGGAGAAATTCTACCGGTGGCCACCAGTAGTTAGCTGATGCTACTTGGGCTTATTTTCCACACTATCCACGCCAAATATTTTGCGTTGACCTACCCGCCCATCGAGCACAAAAAAGCCCTGACTAGGGGCTAGTCAGGGCTTTTAAACTGATAAGTCAGTGTTACTGGATTTTGTAGGTAACGGGCACGGTAAACGAAACTTTTACCGAGCGGCCGTTCTGCTTACCAGGGATAAACTTCGGCAGGGCTTTGATAGAACGGATGGTTTCGGCGTCAATCGTGCTGCTAATGCCTTTCACGATTTTCACATCCGAGATATCACCGTTTTCATCAACCGTGAAGCTAGCGAATACCTTACCTTCTACTTGGTTGCGCAGGTCAACGGCGGGGTAGCGCACGTTTTTCTGAATGGCCGATACGATGGCGCCCATGCCACCTCCACCAGGGAGGGAAGGCATCTGCTCTACGTAGGTGTAGACTTTGTTGGTTTCTACTACTTCTTCTACCGGCTTGGTGCCTTCGCCGCTCAGGTCGCTCAGGTCAGGGCTATCCGTGTTGCCTTTTACGGTCACGGTAGCTACCGTCTTATCCTTCAGCTCTTCCTGGTCGGGCACCTCTTCCTTCTTCACTTCCTCGTCCTTCTTAACTACGGGCGGCGTGAATTTCACCGTTGTGAGCTTGGGGGGCGGGGGTGGGGGCGCCTCAGGGGGCGGCGGAGGGGGCGGGGGCTTGGTCTCGTCCAGAGGCGGCGCGTCCATGAGCACGTTCTCCTTCAGGTTCAGCACCTCCTTGGGCTTGCGGTCTTCCAGCATTTTGGCAATGGCCGGAATGAACACCAGCAACGCCAGCAAAGCAGCCCCGATGATGAGGGCCCGCGTGACATTGCGCCCGTAGATGCGCCGCAGCTCGAAGGCTCCGTAGGCTTTGTTGCGACCCTCGAATACGATGTCGTTCAAGCTAGCATTAGCTAGCTGCACATTGTCCATCATAGCAGGTTCTGTTTTTTAATGAGGTCCACGTCTTTCTTCGGGATGTCAATCAACGCGTACTTTTTCTGGTCGGTGATGTTCATCTCGTCCAAGATGTCTACCATGTTCTTGTACTTGGACTCTTTGCCTTCGTAGACATAGGGCTCAATCAGAATGATAGGCTCGGGCTGCTGCTTCTGGCGCTCCAGCAGCACCTTACGGATGCCGTTGGCCGAGAAGTCGGTTACTTTTACCTCGGGTACGGGCACACTCTTGTCGGAGGGCTCGTTGAGGCCAAAGTAGTAGAAAACCTTGTCGTCAGGAGCCAGAATAACGGTCATTGCCTGGGAGGCTTTGATTTTAGTCTGTTCTTCGGGCTTAGGGTTTTTGTCCTTCACCGGCATCGTGAGCTGCATCACGTTGGGCTTGGCGAAGGTGGTGGTGAGCATGAAGAAGGTCAGCAGTAGGAAGGCCAAGTCCACCATGGGCGTCATGTCGATTTTGGTCGACATTTTTTTCGCCCGTTTCTTGCCTCCCTTGCCGGAGTCGCCGCCTTTTTGTTGGATTTCTGCCATGATTCAAAAAGGTTATTTAACAAATGAGGGCTTCATTTCGAGGCTCGTCAGCAGGTTGAAGCGGTTAATGTCTTTTTCCTGCAGCTCTTTGATAACCGTTTGTACGGTCTTCACATCGGCGTCACCATCCCCTTTTATTACGAGGAAGGTCGGCTTTTTGAAGAGGGCAGCGTTGGCCTTACGAGCTTCAATAACCCAGTCAATCATTTGGTTATTGAGCGAATCGTAAGGAATACCTGGTAGGCCCTTGTTCAGCGCTTTGCGCTGCTCGGTGTCCTTATCGAGGTAGCTACCTAGCTGCGTAATCGGCACCCCAAAGTTTGGGAGCAGCGAAAACTGCTTTACTTGGGCTGGGGTGAAGTTGACACCATACTTAGCGCCAACGGCTTTGAGGGCAGCTTCTTTGACAGGAGCCTTGTCGTAGCCGAAGAATACGCGCTTGTTAGCATCAATCGTAAGCGTTAGGATGTCGCTATCAGGAGCCTGGAGGTCCGACGTCGAAGACGGCGGGTCTACTACCACAGCTTCATCGGGGCGAAACTGCGTGGTCAACATAAAGAATGTTACCAGCAGAAACGCCAGGTCCACCATCGGCGTCATGTCGAGCGACGGCGAGGTGCGGTGCGGTTTTACTTTAGGCATTGCCGGGAGAAGTTAAAATGACTGGACGGGTCAAGGTGCAGGGGCTAGGGGGTGGTACCATCAGCGGGCCGCCGTGGCGGGAGCCACTCAAGGGTACTGATGCCGACTCGAAGCTAATTGCACACGTAACCCAGAAAAAAGTTGGGGCGGGGACGGCAAAACGCCTCCGCCCCTCTTTTCGTGCCAGCAGCTACTACGACTCCTGACCTGCGTTGCCGTGCTGGGCAGCGAAGGTCTGAATGATGCTGAAGCCAGCCTCGTCGATGCTGTAAGTCAGCTCGTCAATCTTGCTGGTGAAGAAGTTGTAGGCAACGATGGCCAGGGCCGACGTACCGATACCAAGAGCTGTGTTGATAAGAGCTTCCGAAATACCGGTTGCCAGCGCCGTAGCGTCGGGGTTACCAGCCTGAGCAAGAGCCGAGAAGGCCTTAATCATGCCGAATACCGTGCCGAGCAGACCGGTCAGCGTGGCGATAGACGCGATGGTCGAGATGATAACCAGGTTCTTCTCCAGCATCGGCAGCTCCAGGGCGGTGCTTTCTTCGATTTCTTTCTGGATAGCCAGCACGCGCTGGTCGGTGTTCATACCGGTTTCGCGGCCCATTTCCTGGTATTTCTTCAGGCCGGCGCGTACTACGTTGGCTACCGAGCCTTTCTGCTGGTCGCAGAGGGCAATGGCGCCGTTGATATCGTTGGTGTTCAGCTTTTGGCGCACGCCACGTACAAACGACTCAATGCTCTTGCTGCCTTTGGCTTTCGAGATAGTGAGGGCACGCTCGATAGAGAAGGTGATAACGCACAGTAGCATGGTCATCAGGGCCGGTACGATTACGCCACCCTTATACACAATGCCGAGGTAGTCACCAGGCTTGGGGTTGTTTTCGGGGTTGTTGCCCAGGAAGTGGTCCGGAGCACCTAGTACAAACTTGTAGATAAGCAAGCTGATAATGAAGCCGAGAACGATAACCAATACCGCAAACAGCGAAGCTCCACCGCTGCTTTTAGCGGCGGGGGCGGCTTTGGGGGCGGCCGGCGCAGCGGGGCGGGCGCTCGGGTTTACTGCATTTTTCTGTTCCATGTGTCCGGTAAGTGTAGGAGGTGGGGGGTTGGTTGAGGGGGTAAAAAAGAAGGCGATACAAAAGTGCCTGTTGCTAGAATAGCCCTAGCGACAACAGGGCAAACAGGTGTTTCGGGGCCGAATCTACGCCGAAGCCGGTAAAATCCGGACTCTAGAAAGTTTTTTTTGGATGAGCTCGGCAAAAAATAACTTGGAAACCAGAGGCTGCTTGTAGCTGAATCGTGGGTGAATTTCCAACGCAGAGCCGACTGATATGGTTGGCCTTCTAGAGGCGAAAAAATTAGCGCCGAACCGATTTAGCAAATGCCAGTATCGACTTACTCAATCGATTATGTTGATTACGCTGGCGCTTGTCTAAGCCTCGGTCTGCTTAGCCTCGTTCCAATATACATCCATCTGGGCTAGGGTAAGGTCAGGCAGGGATTGCCCGGCCTGGGCGGCGGCGTTTTCGAGGTATTGAAAACGGCTGATAAATTTTCGATTAGTGCGCTCTAGAGCCTCTTCGGGATTTATACCGGCAAAACGCGCGAAGTTGACCAGCGAAAAAAGCAGGTCGCCAAACTCCTGGGTGGCGCGCTCGGCCTGGGCTGCGCTGGTGGGCGGCTGGCCATGGCCATACTCGGCCCCAAACTCGGCCAGCTCCTCCTGCACTTTCAGCCACACTTGGCTAGGGTCGTCCCAGTCGAAGCCCGCGCCCCGCGCTTTTTCCTGAATGCGCATGGCCTTCACTAGGGCCGGCAGCGAGGTGGGTACGCCGCCGAGCACCCCGCCGGTGTTGCCTTTTTCCTTAAGCTTGAGTTGCTCCCAATTGCGCTTTACGGCCGCCTCATCATCGGCCTGCACGTCGCCGTAGATGTGTGGGTGGCGGTAGATGAGCTTCTCGCACTGTGCGTTGAGCGCATCGGCAATGTCGAAGGCACCTTGCTCGGCCGCAATGCGGGCGTAGAATACCAGGTGCAGCATTACGTCGCCGAGCTCTTTTTTAAGGTCGGGCAGGTCGTGGCGCAGAATGGCATCGCTCAGCTCGTAGGTTTCCTCAATGGTAAGGTGGCGCAGGCTGTCGAGCGTCTGCTTTTTATCCCAAGGGCACTCTAGCCGCAGGCGGTCGAGCACATCGAGCAGGCGGCCGAAGGCTTCGAGCTGCGCCGGGCGCCGGGAAGGGGAGAGCAAAGAATTTTCCATAAGAGAATAAGCGCCGCGCTTATCGTTGGCAAAAGCAAAGAAGCATTGGCTAGGGTAGCTTAATAGCTGGTTTAGTTGGTAAGGCGCCGCTACCCGTGGGGTCGGTGGGCAGGAGCTGGCCGGCTAATAACGAGGCCGACTGCCTACTTTTGCAAAGCTAAAAAGATATCCAGTGACCCTCATAAAATCTATTTCCGGCATTCGCGGCACCATTGGTGGGCCGGCCGGGCAGGGGCTAACCCCCCTCGACGTGGTGAAATATACGGCAGCCTACGGCGCCTGGGCTGCCGCCCAGCCGGGGGCTAGCAAGCTAATAGTAATAGGCCGCGACGCCCGCCTGTCGGGCGAGATGGTGAGCCGCCTTGTGGCCGGTACGCTGCAGGGGCTAGGGTTCGATGTCCTGGATTTGGGCCTAAGCACCACGCCCACGGTCGAAATGGCTGTGCCGGCCAAACAAGCCGCCGGCGGCATTATTCTCACGGCCTCACACAACCCCAAGCAGTGGAATGCCTTAAAGCTGCTCGACGCGCAAGGCGAGTTTTTGTCGGCCGAAGCCGGGGAGCGTGTGCTAGCGTTGGCCGAAAGCGAAGCTGTTGAGTTCGCACCGGTTACGAAGCTGGGTACTTACAGTACCGACGAAGCTTTCTTGGCCGAGCACATTCAGGCCATCTTGGCCTCGCCACTGGTAGATGTGGCGGCTATCAAGGCGAAGAATTTTCGTGTAGTAGTCGATGCGGTAAATAGCAGTGGTGGCATTGCGGTGCCGCAGCTGCTGGCCGCGCTAGGGGTCGAAACGGTGGAGAAAATCCATTGCGAGCCTACCGGCGACTTTGCCCACAACCCCGAGCCGCTGCCCGAGCACCTGCGCGACATCGCCAAAGTGCTCGAAAAAGGTGGCTTTGACCTTGGCATCGTGGTAGACCCCGACGTGGACCGGCTGGCGCTGGTGAGCGAAAACGGTGAGATGTTTGGTGAGGAATACACTCTGGTGGCCGTAGCCGACTACGTGTTAGGCTACCACGGCGGCGGCAACACCGTGAGCAACCTCAGCAGCACCCGCGCCCTGCGCGATGTGACGGAGAAGCACGGCGGCACCTATACCGCCGCCGCCGTAGGCGAGGTGAACGTAGTGACCAAGATGAAGGAAACCAATGCTGTGATTGGCGGCGAAGGCAACGGCGGCATCATTTTCCCCGAGCTGCACTACGGCCGCGATGCGCTGGTGGGCATTGCGCTTTTTTTGACGCACCTGGCTAAGTCGGGCCTGGCCATGAGCCGCCTGCGCAACTCGTACCCAAGCTACTTTATCTCGAAGAATAAGATTGAGCTAACGCCCGAAATCGACACTGACCAGGTGCTGGTGCAGATGGAGCAGCGCTACGCCAAGCAGCCGGTGAACACCATCGACGGCGTGAAAATTGAGTTTGACAAGGAGTGGGTGCACCTGCGCAAGTCGAACACCGAGCCCATTATCCGCATCTATGCCGAGTCGGACTCGAATGCCACAGCCGACCACCTGGCGCAGAAGATTATCGCTGATATTAAAGAGATTATTTTGGCGAAATAAAGCTTATCTTTTGTCTAATGAACGTCCTGCTCATCTGTTGTCGACCTGCCGAAGCTTCGGGCTCGCACCGCTAGGGGTACTACTCCCAACGATGTGGTAGCGGTGCTGCGGCGAGTGGATGTTAGATGAGTAGGACGTACTTGTTATAACCTAGCGAACCTCCTCATGCACGCCTACTTCGATAACGCCGCCACTACTCCTCTCGACCCCGAAGTGCTGGATGCCATGCTGCCCTACCTGGCGCAGCACTACGGCAACCCCAGCTCGCTGCACGGACCGGGCCGGCAGGTGCGCTCGGCCATTGAGCAGGCGCGCAAAACGGTGGCCCAGCTTATCAATGCGGCACCCAGCGAAATCACGTTTACCTCGGGGGGCACCGAGGCCGACAACTACGCCATTTTTGGCAGCGTGCGCACGCTGGGGCTGAAGCATGCCATTACTTCGCCCCTAGAGCACCATGCGGTGCTGCACCCGCTGCAAGCGCTGGATAAAAGCGGTGAAACCAAGCTGAGCTACCTGCGCCACGATGCCCAGGGCCGGCTCGACCTCGGGCACCTCGAAGAGCTGCTGGCTAGCCACCCGCGCACCTTCGTAAGCCTGATGCACGGCAATAATGAGCTGGGCAACCTCAACGATATCAAAGCTATCGGCGATATCTGTGCCCGGTACGATGCGGTCTTCCACACCGATACGGTGCAGACGATGGGCCATTACCGCCACGATGTGCAGCAGCTCAGTAACCACTTCCTGGTGGGCTCGGCGCACAAGTTTCACGGGCCTAAGGGCGTAGGCTTTTTGTACCGCCGCGGTGGGGTGGAGGTGGCGCCGCTCATCCACGGTGGCTCGCAGGAACGCAACGTGCGCTCGGGCACCGAGAATGTGTACGGGATAGTGGGGCTAGCCAAGGCCCTCGAAATTGCCTGCCGCGATATGGCCGCCCATCAGCGCCACGTGCAGGCGTTGAAAGACCGGTTTATCAGTCAGTTGGCGGCGGGCATTGAGGGGGTACGGTTCAATGGTCTCTCGGCCGAGGCCGACCAAAGCCTCTATACGGTGCTCAGCGTGAGCCTGCCGCCTTCCAGCATTAGCGAGATGTTGCTCTTTAGTCTCGATATCAACAAGGTAGCCGCTTCGGGCGGCTCGGCTTGCACGAGCGGTGCGCAGCTAGGCTCGCATGTGCTCGAAGCGCTCGGCGCCGACCCCGAGCGGCCCACCGTGCGCCTTTCCATGAGCAAGCTCAACACCGAAGCCGAAGTAGACTATGCTGCCGCGCAGCTCGTGAAGCTCTACGAGCCAGTGGCGGCGCGGGCTTAGCGGAAAGAAGGTAAATACGCTCTTACGCTATATTTTTGGGCGGCCAGATTTACGTGTTGTAATCTGGCCGCCTTTTTATGTCTGCTACGCCGCCCCCGCCCCCTCGTCCACCTGGCAGCCGCTGGGCGGCCTGGCGCTGGCTGCGGCGGTACTTTGGCTACTCGCGGGCCGAAACGAGCGGCTTGGTTCTGCTGCTTTTGGCGCTGGCGGCCGCTGTGCTGCCTCCGTTGCTGCGCCCCGCCGACCCTCGCTACCTGCCCGCCGCCGACCAGCGCCAGCTCGACGCCTGGGGCCGCGACCTCGCCGCCCGCCTCGATTCGAACCGCGCTGCCCACGACCGCGCTTACGCCGCTCGCTACCCGGCCCGCCGCCCTGCCGGGGCTAGCCGCTACGCTGCCGTACCGCAGGTGCCACTGGCGCCCTTCGACCCCAATTCCCTCACAGCCGAGGGCTGGGAGGCCCGTGGCGTGCCGCACTTCGTGGCTGGCCGCATCGTCAACTACGGCCAAAAAGCCGGGGGCTTCCGGGCTAAAAGCCAGGTGCAGCGCATCTACGGCCTGCCCGACTCGGTGTATCAGCGGCTGGCGCCGTTTATACAGCTGCCTGAGGGGCTGCCAGGGCGCGGTGCAGGCTACGCAAGCGGCCGCCCGGCTTTTGGGGAAAATGCGGCTAGCCTGCCCGGCCGTTTTGCGCGCAAGCCGGCCCATTTGCAGCCCTTCGACCTTAACCTGGCCGACACCACGCAGCTGATGCAGATAAAGGGCATCGGCCGGGGCCGCGCCAAGTGGATAGTAAAGCACCGCGATGAGCTAGGTGGCTACCTTGCTGAAAATCAATTGGAAGAAGTATTCGTGCTACGTGATGCACCTGACCTTGTGGACAGCCTGCGCAAGTACACCTTCGTGGCGCCTGGCTTCGCGCCTCGGCCGGTGCACATCAACTCGGCCAGCTTCGATGAGCTGTGGGCGCACCCGTATGTGGGCAAGCCGCTAGCCCGCCTGATTGTAGCTTACCGCAAGCAGCACGGCCCCTTCGCCACGCCTGATGACCTGCGGCAGCTCAAGCTTTTGAAGGAGGAGAACTTCGTCAAATTGCGCCCCTATGTGCGCTGCGATTAGGCGTTGGTCTAAAAAACGAGTGAACGGTATTTAAAATCGTTCTAAATTGCGGCTTGATTCAGCTCAACCGCTTTATGAAAGTGATTTTTCGCCGCATTCACCTTTATCTGGCCCTAGCAGCCGGTCTGGTTTTTTTCGTGCAGTGCCTCACGGGCACTGTGCTGGTTTTTGAGGAAGAAATAACCCACGCCCTGCACGCCGAGCGCTACGCCGTGGCCGTGCCGGCCGGGCAGCCCCGCCTGACGCTGGCGCAGCTGGCCAGCCAGTTTCAGCAAGCCAACCCTAAGGCAAAGGTGCTGGGCTTTAAGGTGTATGCTGACCCGGCGCGCACCGTAGAGCTGATGTACCGCGATGAGAAAGCCCGCCCCGGCGGCTCCGGCGAGCTAAAGCAGGAAGGGAGCCGCCCCGGTGGCGAGCGCGGCCCGGCTGGCGGCCCCGGCGAAGGCGGCAAGCGTGGCCAAGGCGGCGAAAAAAAGCGCCCCGAGCGCGGTAGCACCGCTTACCTCAACCCCTACACGGGCCAGGTGCTAGGGCTGCAAACCGAGAAGCAGCTGCCGGTTTTCAAGTTTGCCGAAGACCTGCACCGGCGCCTGCTGGCTGGCGAGGTTGGCAAGGCCCTCACGGGTCTGTCGGCCCTTTTTATTCTTTTCATTACCGTAACTGGCCTTGTGCTGTGGTGGCCCAAAACGCGCGACATGCTGCGCGGGCGCTTGCGCATCAAGTGGGGGGCTAGCGGCAAGCGCCTGACCCACGACCTGCACGTGGTGCTGGGCTTCTACTGCTCGCTGTTTCTGTTTGGGCTGGCCCTCACGGGGGTTATTATGTCGTACCGTTGGGCTACTGAGGCGCTGTTTACGCTTACCAATTCGCGGCCGACGGTGGGCCTGGTGGCGCCGGTTTCGGCGCAGCCTGGCAGCCCGCGTGCCGTGGCTTACGATGCTGCCCTGCGCACCGGGCAGGCTACCTACCGCACCGCCGACTTCTGGCGAGTGAGCGCTCCGAAAGACTCGGCCGCGGCTATCACGGTAAGTGCCCCGAGCATGCTGCCACTGCGCAGCCTGGGCCTCGACACCTTGTTTGTAGACCGGGCTACCGGCGCGGCGCTGGGCCAGCATCTTTACGCCCGCCAAACGGCCGGTACCCAGCTGCGCCGCCTCGCCAAGCCGCTGCACACCGGCGAAATCGGCGGCGTGTGGACCAAGGCGCTAGCCCTCGTCGTGACGCTGTGCAGCCTCACCTTCCCGGTTACGGGCGTGCTGATGTGGCTACGCCGCACCCGCAAAAAGTCGGGTAAAACGCGCCGCCCGGCAGCGGCGCAGCCGGTAGCTGGCTAGGGGCTCGCCGAGTGGGCTAACACCAAAAAGGCCCACCCCTGCACTGTGAGGGATGGGCCTTTTTTGAGGTTGCAAGCGCTATTTCTTGCCGGCGCCCATTTCCAGCTTGCGTAGCTGGTCGGCTTTCCAGGTTGTAATGGCTACCACTAGCATGGTCATCAGGCCGCCAAATACCACGCTCGGCACAGTGCCCATAAGCTTGGCGGCCGTGCCGCTTTCGAAGGCCCCAATCTCATTGCTGGAGCCGATGAAAATGCTGTTCACGGCCGATACGCGGCCCTTCATGTACTCGGGTGTGTAGGTGTGCACCAGCGTTTGGCGCACGATGACGGACACCGAGTCGAACACGCCGGTCAAGAACAGCAGAAATAGCGACAGGTAGAAATTGGTGGACAGCGCAAAGGCCACTGTGGCCGCCCCAAAGCCAGCCACGGCCCACAGCATCTTGCGGCCGGCGCCCTTCCTAAGGGGCGAGAACGTAAGGAACACCGCCATCAGCACGGAGCCCACGGCCGGCGCGGCGCGCAGGTAGCCAAAGGCGTCGGGGCCGCCGTGCAGAATGTTTTCGGCGAAGAAAGGCAGCAGCGCCACCGCCCCGCCAAAGAGCACCGCAAACATATCGAGCGAGAGCGCCGCCAGCACCAGCTGATTGTTGAAAATGAACTTGATACCGCTGGTAATGCTTTCGCTCATGCTCAGCTTTTCACCTTCAATAGGCGGCAGCTCGCGGCTGGCAATGCTGATGAAGAACAGCAGTGCTAGCCCCTCCATCACCATATCGACGCCGTAGGCAAACTCGACGCTGAGGTGCAGCAGCAGGCCCCCGATGGCCGGCCCCACCACCGCCGAGCCTTGCCAGGTAGTCGAGCTCCAGGTCACGGCATTGGCCAGCACGTTGCGGTCGGGCAGCAGCTGCGGCATAAACGCAAATAGTGCCGGCCCCATGAAGCCCCGCGCAATGCCGCTCACGAAAATAACTAGGTACAGTGGCCACACAATAGTAGCGTTAGCAAAGGCAAGGTGCAGGCGGCCTTTTGCCAGCAAGGCTTCTTGCAGCGGGTGCGCCAGCCACCACAGCGTAACGGCGCACAGAAAAAGCACCAGTACGGCCGGCACCACAATGCGCTTGCGCCGCACCGAGTCGGCCACGTGCCCGGCGTAGAGCGATACCGCGATGCTGGGAATGGCCTCGGCCAGCCCGATGAGCCCCAGGGCCAGCGGGTCGCCGGTAAGCTTGAAAATCTGCCAGCTCACTACCACTCCCTGGATTTGGGTGGCTACCGAAAACAAGGCGCGGGCCGCGATGTAGCGGCGAAAATCGGGAATGCGAAGGGCAGCGTAGGGGTCGTGCGGGGCAGCTGGGGGCGCGCTAGGGCTCATGGGCAACAATACGGGGCGTAAAAAATAGCTAACTGCCCAACGACGCAAAAGTATGGCTGTTTGTGACGGAAAGCAGTTTAACTTGCAAGTAGGCTGGCAGTTGGCTGCGGCCTGCTGCGTATGACTAACCACGGCCTCGACCTGCTGCATCGCCCTGACCTGCCGGCGCTTATCGCCCGCTGGCACCGTGAGGTGACGCCCGCCGAGTTGCAAGCCGGCTACGAGCAGCTGCTGGCCGCTGCCGATGCGGCCACCTGCGCCCGCTGGCTGCTCGACCTGCGCCGCCGCGAAGACCTCACCGAGCCCACCGTCAACGCCTGGTTTAGCCAAACCTTTGCGCCGGCCCTGCGCGGGCGCTACCCCGAAGCGGTGCGGCTGGCCTTCCTGGTGTCGCCCATGCGCGCCGGGCAGCCGGTCACGGCCGTGGTGTCGGCGGCCGACACCGATTGTCAGATTGCCACCTTCATCGACGAAGCTGCCGCCCACGACTGGCTAGCCCGGCGCTGACGAGCTGCCCAGCGGCTAGGGCTGCACAGACTCAGCAGGCCGTGCGCTTGTGCTGCATCACTTGCTCCTTGGTCAAGGCTTCGTTTAGGCAGATGGCGGCTTTGCTGCCCTCGGCGGCGGCAATGAGTGCCTGCTGCTGGCCGGGCGTGGTATCGCCGGCGGCGTAGAGGCCGGGTATGCTGGTTTGGGCGTTTTTATCGACCCACACCGCGCCCTTGCTGGTGATGAGCGCGCCGAGGTCGGCGGCCAGTGCGCTGCGTTGCTCCTGCGGGGCGTGCAAAAACACCGCCGTGCGCTCCAGGTAAGAGCCATCGGTGAACTCGATGCAGCGCAGCGTGCCGCCCGGCCCGCCCACCAAGCGGGCCACCGGCTCCTGGCGCAGCCCAATGTGGTGCTGGCGCAGGCGCTGCCGGCCATAGTCGGTGAGGTGTCCGGGGCCGTCGGTGACGACTACAATATCCTGGCTCCAGTTGGTGAGCAGCAGGGCTAGCCCCACGGCGGCCTTGCCCCGGCCATACACGGCCAGCGGCTGGTCGCGCACCTCGTAGCCGTGGCAGTAGGGACAGTGCAGCACGCCCGTGCCCCACAGCTCGCGGAAGCCGGGCAGTGCGGGTAGTACGTCATCTACACCCGTGGCCAGCAGCACCCGGTTAGCGGTGCCCGCCCAAGCGTGGCCCTGGTCGGTGGTGCCCTCGGCCCGAAAGCCGTGGGCCAGCTTATGAAGCTTGGTTATTTTCAGCTCGTGCACCTCCACAGTCGGGTAGGGGGCTAGCTGCTCGCGGCCCAGCGCGAGCAGTTTGGCTGGCTGCACGCCATCGCGGGTGAGAAAGCCGTGCACGGCAGGCGAGGGCGCATTGCGCGGCGCGCCACCATCGGCCAGCAGCACCCGGCGGCGGCAGCGGCCTAGTGTAAGGGCCGCACTCAGCCCGGCGCTGCCCGCCCCCACAATCAAAACGTCAAAATCCATAACCAGCGTATAAGTCGGGTAAGCCAAGCCGGTAGTCGGCGGCGTTTTTCTCGCTACTAAGGCTAAAACGGCCCAAAGGTTACGACCCGGCGGGGCAGGCCCGCCGAGTTGGGCGGGGTTCGCTACTTTAGCAGTTGGCCTGGCAGCCAAAGACTGCGTATTTTTTGTTGTTTATCATGCACGAGCTTTTTGCCGAAAATCAGCCTTTCCGCGCCAACGGCCGCCTCTGGATAGAAGGCCCCGCCGACCGCTTTCTAGGCATTGGCCGGCTCGAACTGCTAGAGCGCATTCAGGCCACCGGCTCTATTTCTAAGGCCGCCAAGGAGATGGGGATGTCGTATAAAAAAGCGTGGGACTTAGTGAGTTCGATGAACTCCCAGGCCAAACAGCCCTTGGTAGGCGCCCAGGCCGGCGGCGCCCACGGGGGCGGTGCTAGCCTCACCGAAGCGGGCGCGCAGGCCGTGGCCGAGTTTCGGGCCATGCAAACGCGGTTCGCACAGTTTCTGGCCGACGAAACAGCCCGGCTTTACCAATAAGCCCCGAAAAAATGGAAACAATCGGCTAGGCCCTCCGTTATATTCGGCAAAACATAACGAGTTTTCTTATTCCATAAATGCTACGTTTTCCTGTTGGCTGCTCGTGTTGGGCCGTGGCGTTGATGCTAGCTGGTGCTAGCCTTTACATGCCAGCTGCTTATGCGCAGAGCGCTACGGCCACTTCTGCCTCCGCCACCCTACACCTCGAAGGGCTGATGGCTAACCCGCGCACCCTCACTGCTGCCGATATAGCCGCGTTGCCGCACCACGAGCAGACTACCACCGATAAAGAAGGCAAAAAGCACGTGTACCGGGGCGTGGCCCTGCGCGATGTGCTGCACCTGGCCGGTGCCCCCGAAGGCAAAGGCATCCACGGCGCGGTGCTGGCTGAGGCCCTACTAGCTAGCGCCGCCGATGGCTACCAGGTGGTGTACGCGCTGCCCGAAATCGACGCCGATTTCTCGCCCCAAACCATTCTACTAGCCGACCACCGCGACGGCCAGCTCCTGCCTGCTCACGACGGCCCCTACCAGCTCATCGTGCCCCTGGAAAAAAAGCCCACCCGCTGGATGCACCAAGTCACGGGCCTGAAGGTGGTGAAGGTGCAGTAAAGCTCGGCTGGCATTACGAAGGTTCCGAATTAGTGATAGACGATTAGTAAACAAGGATTTATGAGAAAGAAGCTACGCGTTTGGCGCGGCTCGGTGGCCTGCGTGTCGGCGCTGGCGCTAGCCCAGTCTGCTTTTGCCCAAACCATCAAGCTACCCCGCCGCCCGGCGCCCACCGATACGCTCCGCACCGACCTCAACGAGGTAGTGGTGTCGGCCTCGCGGGTAGAGGAAAGCTTTTTGCAGTCGCCGGTGACGGTGGAGAAGCTCAACGCCCGCGCCATCCGGCTTTCGCCGGCCCCGTCTTTTTTTGATGCCATTGACGGGCTGAAGGGCGTGCAGGTCATCACGCCCAGCATTGGGTTTAAGGTGATTAATGCGCGCGGCTTCACCAACACCACCAACGTGCGCTTTGCCCAGCTCGTAGATGGTGTGGATAACCAGGCGCCGCACATCGGCGGGCCCATCGGCAACGTGCTGGGGCCTAGTGACCTCGATATCCAGAGCGTGGAGCTGGTGCCCGGCACGGCCGCCGCGCTCTACGGCCTGAACGCCATTAATGGGCTAGCGAATTTTCAGACGCGCAACCCGTTCAATTCGGAAGGCCTGAGCGTGCGCCAGCAAACGGGCGTTAACCACGTGAACGACCCGAATGTGAAAACGTTTGGCGAAAACGGCTCGCCGGTAAAAAGCTATTCAGAAACCAGCGTGCGCTACGCCAAGGTGCTGGTGGCGGATAAGCTGGCCTTTAAGGTGAACGCTACCTACCTGGCCGCCTACGACTGGATAGCCAATGACCAGACCGACATCAACCCCACCGGCAACGCTACTACCGGCTTGTTTGGGGCCGATAACCCGGCCCAGGACCAGGTGAGCCGCTACGGCAACGAGTCGTCGGACCGCAAAAACATTACGCTAGGGGGCAAGAGCTACCAGGTGGCCCGCACCGGCTACTACGAGCGCGACCTCGTGGACTACAACGTGCGCACGCTCAAGGCCGATGGCGCGCTGCACTACCGCTTCCGGCCCGGTACCGAGCTGACCTACACCTACCGCGTGGCCAGCTTCGACAACGTGTACCAGCGCTCGAACCGCTTCCGGCTGCAAGACTACCTGTTGCAGCAGCATGCGCTCACCTTCACCTCGCCCGTGGTGCAGGCCAGGGCCTACTTCACGGAGGAAAACACCGGCAAAAGCTATAACCTGCGGTCGATGGGTGAGAACCTGGACCGCAGCTACAAGCCCGATACGCAGTGGTATAATGACTACGCCACGGCTTGGAACAACGCCAGCAAAGGCGGCCTGGGCGTGGCTGATGCCCACCGCGCCGCCCGCGCTGCCGCCGATGCTGGCCGCCTCCAGCCCGGCACCGATGCCTTCAACCAGCGCCTGAGCCAGCTCCAAGACATTAATAATTGGGATGTGGGAGCCGCCCTGCGCGTGCGCGCCAACCTGGCCCACGCCGAGGCGCAGGTGAACCTGGCCGAGGCTCTGCGGCGCGGCGGCACCGCCTTGCCCGCTCGCCTCGACCTGCTGGCCGGCGCCGACCACCGCACCTACATTGTGGTGCCCGATGGCAACTACTTCATCAACCCCAATCCGGGTAAAGACCCACTCAACGACAACCTGACGTACTCCAAAACCGGTGGCTTCGTGCAGGCCGGCGCGCGACTGCTCGATGAGAAGCTGCGCCTCACGGCCACGCTACGGGTGGATAAAAACGACTACTTCAGCGTGCGGTTCAATCCGCGTTTCACGGCTGTGCTCTCACCCACGCAGCGCCAGAATTTCCGCCTCAGCTACCAGAGCGGCTACCGCTTTCCGAGCTTGTTTGAAGGTTTTTCCAACGTGAATAGTGGTCAGGTAAAGCGCATCGGGGGGCTGCGCGTGATGAGCGACGGCGTGTTTGAGAACAGCTACCTGCGCAGCAGCATCGACCGCTTCAACGCTGCCGTGACGGCTGGCATCAACGGCACGCCGGCCCAGACCCGCGCCCAGGCCATCGCGGCCAACCAAAACCTGCTGGTGAAGAACCCCTACACTTACCTCAAGCCCGAATACATCCGCTCGCTGGAGGCCGGCTACAAAGCGGCGCTAGGCCCTGGCGGTCGGCTACTGGTCGATGTGGATTTCTACTACAACTCCTACCGCGACTTCATTGCCCAGGTGGAAGCCTATGTGCCGCAGACTACTAACGGCGTGGCCCTGAACAGCGGCACCGACCTCACTACTATTGCCACGGCCTTGAATACCACGTCGATACCCGCCGGCGGCACTACTACCGGCCAGGCCCGCTACCGCCTCTGGACCAACTCGCAGAGCCAGGTGTATAACTATGGTGGCTCGGCCGGGCTGCGCTACAACGTGGCCAGCGGCTACCTGCTAGGGGCCAACGCCACCTACACTCGCCTCGACCGCACCGAAAACGGCGACGGCCTCGAAGATGGCTTCAACACCCCACAGTGGATGTACAACCTAAGCCTGGCCAACGAAAATGCCTACCGCAACTTCGGCTTCGGGCTCAACTTTCGGCACCAAGTCAGCTACTATTCACAGACCTTCCTCGTCAATGGCAGCGTGCCGGCCTTCAGCTCGCTCGATGCGCAGCTGAGCTACTACGTGCCTGCGGCGCAGGTGCGCCTCAAGCTGGGGGCTAGCAATGCGTTGAATAACTACTACGTGACCTACCTGGGGGGGCCTAGCGTGGGCGGGCTGTACTACCTCACCGTGAGCTACGGGCTGTAAGGCGTGGCCCTACTTTATTTTCAACTCCGGAATAAGCGGGTTGGTATCAATCAGTTCCAGCTCCTGCACCATTGCCTGGGTGCCTTGTTTATACTTCAAAAAGTGCGGCGTTTTGAGGTGCGCTTGGTAGGCCGCCTCGTTGGCGTACACTTCTAAGATGGTGAGATGGTTCGGTTTTTTCTTCTCAAATACTGCGTACAGCGACAGCACGCCCGGCTCGGTGCGCATGGCAGCCTCCACGCCTTCTTTCAGCAGGGCCTTGTAGCTGGCAAGCTGGGTCGAATCGACTACGATGCGGGCTAGGCGCACCTTTTGTGGCTTCTGCGCTTTGGGCCGGGCACCCCAACTAATGGCGGCCGTGGCCACCGCGACCAATAAAGCAGATGTAGCCAGCAAACGCGAAACGTGCATGGTGAAAAGAAAGAATAGGGTGATAAGATATTGGCAAGGAGTACGTTACTTGTGAGCCGCCTGATATTCCTCGTCCGTAACGGGCATCAACCAGTCGGCCACGCCGCCGCTGACATTGGGGTTGATGGCTAGGTGCGTAAAGAGGCTATCGGCCGCCGCTCCGTGCCAGTGCACCACGCCGGGCGCAATGCTGACGGTATCGCCCGGGCGCAGCAGG
The DNA here is from genome assembly GCF_017571525.1 of Hymenobacter sp. BT559. Lineage (GTDB taxonomy): Bacteria > Bacteroidota > Bacteroidia > Cytophagales > Hymenobacteraceae > Hymenobacter > Hymenobacter ginsengisoli. The sequence goes on from NZ_JAGETY010000007.1 coordinate 201,512, forward strand.
CGGGCGGGCTGGCCGCGCTCCTGGAAGTAGCCGCGGCCCGCTGTGACAACCAGCAGCTGCCCCGCCGGGTGCGAGTGCCAGTTGTTGCGGCAGCCTGGCTCAAAGGTCACGTCGGCCACGGTGCAGTCGGTGGGGTTGGGGCCGGCCAGCATGGTAACCCAGGCCGTGCCAGTGAAGTAATCGGCCGGGCCGCGCGTGGCCTTGGCCAGAGTGGTGACGGAAGAAGGTTGGTTGGCCATAGCAAGGTCGTACAATGAAAATCACACGGGTGGTAGTCTGCTATACGTGCAGCCTATGCCGGTGGCTACTCGTCTGCTGCGGGTTGTGGCGTGGTAGCGCAACTTTCCGGCCGCTATCTGCTTTTGCACTATCATGTCTTCTTCCTTCTCTGCTTCCGAGCGCCAGCGCTACCGCCGCCACCTCCAGCTAACCGAAATTGGCGAGGCCGGCCAGCAGCGCCTGCGTGCGGCCCGCGTACTGGTGGTGGGTGCCGGCGGCCTGGGCTGCCCCATTTTGCAATACCTGGCCGCGGCGGGCGTGGGCACGCTGGGCCTGGCCGACGCCGATAAAGTAGAGCTAACCAACCTGCCCCGCCAGGTGCTCTACGGCCCCGACGACGTGGGCCAGCTGAAAGTAGAAGCCGCCGCTAGGGCCCTGAAGCGGCTCAACGAGCTGAACACGTACAACCTGCACCCCATTCGGGTGAACCCGGAAAATGTGCGCGAACTGGTGGCTGGCTACGATGTCGTCGTCGATGGCTCCGACAACTTTCCTACGCGCTACCTGCTCAACGATGCCTGCGTGAGCCTGGGCCGGCCGCTGGTGTCGGGGGCTATCTACAAGTTTGAGGGCCAGGTGTCGGTGTTCAACTACGAGGACGGGCCTACCTACCGCTGCCTCTTTCCCGAGCCTCCTAGCGCAGCCGAGGCGCCCGACTGCAACACCACCGGGGTACTCAATGTGCTGCCCGGTCTCATCGGCACGGTGCAGGCCACCGAGGCGCTCAAAGTGGTGCTGGGCCTGGGCGACGTGCTCAGCGGCCGCCTCTGGATACTCGACACGCTTAGCTTCCAGAGCCGCACGCTGCGCTTCCGGCGCGACGACGTGCAAAGCCAGATTAGCCTCGACACCGCCAACCCGGCCGACTATTTCGACGTGAGCTGTGCACCCGCGCCGGCTAGCCTCTCGGCCGCCGAGCTGCGCCAGCAGCTGGCCGCTGCCGAGCCGCCGCTGCTGCTCGATGTGCGTGGGCCGCTGGAGTTTCAGCGGCGCCACCTGCCCGGCGCGCTGCTGCTGCCGCTGCCCGAGCTGGCCGCCCGCGCCGCCGAGGTGCCGCGCAGCCGCCCGATAGTAGTGTATTGCCAAAGTGGTGTGCGCAGCGCCCAGGCCGTGACGCTGCTCCAAGGCCTCGGCTATGCCAATGTGCAAACGCTAAGCGGCGGCCTGGAAGAATTTTAAGCTGGCACCTGGGCTAGCCACCACCTTTGCTGCCAGGCAGGGCGACGTTATAGCCGGCTTTATACAGCGCTAAAAACTTGCAGGGAATGAAAACACGCAAGCGCTGTTTGGGGTAATGCATGGACCGGCCAGCCGGTTCTACCTTCGTTTTTCGCATGAGCAATTTTTCTGCTTCCCCTACGCTGTACGACGCCCACGGCCGGCCGCTGGAATATTTGCGCCTGGCCATCACGGACCGCTGCAACCTACGCTGCTTCTACTGCATGCCCGAAGAGGGTATCAAGTATATGCCTAAGCACGAGCTACTTAGATACGAAGAAATGCTGCGGCTGGTAGAAATCATGACCGGGCTAGGGGTGCGCAAAGTGCGCCTCACCGGTGGCGAGCCCTTCGTGCGGCGCGACCTGGTGCCCTTCATGGAACGCCTAGCTTCCCTGCCCGGCATCCACGACCTGAGCCTGACGACCAACGGGGTGCTTACCGCACCGCACGTGCCGGCCCTGGCCCGCATGGGCGTAAAAGCCGTCAATCTCAGCCTTGATACCCTCGACCGCCAACGGTTTTTTGAGATAACCCGCCGCGACGAGCTGCCCCAGGTACTGCGCACGTTCTACGCGCTGCTCGACGCTGGCATTCAAGTGAAAATCAATGCGGTGGTGATGGATGGCCGCAATATCCAGGACCTGGTGCCCCTAGCCGAGCTCACCCGCGAGCTGCCCGTAGAGGTGCGCTTCATCGAAGAGATGCCCTTTAATGGCGGCAGCCACGTGGCCACGCCCGAGTCGCTACCCTGGAACCACCGCCGCATTCGGCAGCATCTGGAGGCGCACCTCGGCGACCTTGTGCCGGCCTACACCGCTACCGGCGCCACGGCCAGCGAGTACACCATGGCGGGCCACCAGGGCCGGGTGGGCATTATCGCGGCCTACTCGCGCACCTTCTGCGGCACCTGCAACCGCCTGCGCCTCACCGCCGAGGGCGGCATCAAAACCTGCCTCTACGACCAGGGTGTGCTCGACCTGCGCGCGCTACTGCGCGGCGGCTCGTCGGACCAGGAAATTGCGCAGGCGTTGAGCCAGGCCTTTTACCACCGCGCGGCCAACGGCTTCGAGGCCGAGCGCCAGCGCCCCGTGCACCAGCTCAACTTCGAGAGCATGGCCACAATTGGGGGCTAGCTTTTCAAGTAACAGGTAGCATGTATCATTTAACAAATAAGGTGTGAATGGTAAATCTCCTGTTGCTTGCAAGGCGGCACTAGCTTGTTACATGATAAATGCTACCTGTTAAATGAACCTGACCGTTGCTCTTTTTGGCATTGCCCGCGAAATAGTCGGGCAGTCGTCGCTGACCCTGACGGCGCCCGCCGGGCAGTCGGCCGCCGGCCTGCTGGCCGACCTGCGCACCCAATACCCGGCCCTGGCTGGCCTGCGCAGCCTGGCGGTAGCTGTTAATAATGAATACGCCGCCGCCGATGTGGCCTTGCACGAGCGCGATGAGATTGCGCTGATTCCGCCCGTGAGCGGGGGCTAGCCCGTTAGTTTGAATTTCAGAGAATGCCCAATGCTGATTGACTTAGTTGACCACGCCATCGACGTGGCCGCCGTGCTGCAAGCCGCCGAATCGGACGAGGCCGGCGCCGTAAATGCCTTTATCGGCACCGTGCGCAACCGCAGCGACGGCCGCCGCGTGGTGCGCCTGCACTACGAAGCCTACCCGCCCATGGCCGTGCACCAGCTGCGCCGTGTGGCCGAGCTGGCCCAGGAAAAATGGCCCATGCTGCGCCAGGTGGCCGTGGTGCACCGCCACGGCACCCTCGAAATCGGCGATGTGGCCGTGGTAGTGGCCGTGTCGACGCCGCACCGCGCCGACTCCTTCGCCGCCTGCCAGTACATCATCGACACGCTGAAGGAGGTGGTGCCCATCTGGAAAAAGGAAGAGTATGAAGACGGCACCGTGTGGGTAGCCGCCCACCCCTAAACAATGGGTAAATGGGCGAAGGAGTGAATGGGTGAATGAATTACTACAGGGTAGACGCATTCACCCATTCTCTCCTTCGCCCATTTACCCATTGAAATGGAAGTCGGACTTGCCGCCTGTTTTTTCAACCAATCGCACCTGCTCAATCACGATGTCGTGCGACATGGCTTTGCACATATCGTACACGGTAAGCGCGGCCACCGAGGCGCCGGTCAGGGCCTCCATCTCGACGCCGGTTTTGCCCGTGACGCGGGCCGTGCACTCGATGAGGATGGCATCGGCCGAAACCACTTCGATAGTAAGCTGGCAGTCGTCGAGGCCTAGCGGGTGGCACAGCGGAATGAGGTCGGACGTCTTTTTGGCCGCCATCACGCCAGCTATGATGGCCGTTTGAAACACCGGGCCTTTGCGGGTAGGCAGGTCGCCGGCCTGCACCAGCTTGATAATTGCGGGGCCTAGCACCACCCGTGCCCGGGCGCGGGCCAGGCGGGCCGTCACGGCCTTGCCACCCACGTTGACCATGGCCGGCTGGCCGCTGGGGCCGATGTGGGTGAGGCCGGAAGAAGTTGAATCGGACATGAGTACAGAATAGAAAGCACAAAGAACGGCTACCTGCCTGGCACTGGCCCTAGCCTGAGACAGAACCTAAAAAAACCTCCCGGCCACTGGCCGGGAGGTTTTTTTGCGATGACCACAAGGAGCTTATTCCTTGGTGAGGCGTAGCGTCTGGCGCAGGGCCGAGCCATCGGCGCGCGTGCCGGTCACGAGCACGTGGTAGGTGCCGCTGGCCAGCTCGTGCAGGTCCAGGGACTGCACTTGGCCACCGCTGAGGCTAGCCGAGCGCACAACGCGGCCAGTGGCGTCGAGCAGCTGCACCTGGTAGGTGCCGGTGGCGGGCAGCTGGCTCAGGTCGAGGCCGGTTGCATACTGCGCGGGGTTCGGGTACAGGCTCAGGGCAAGGCTAGCCGCCTTGGTGAAGCTTACCGTGCGCACGGGCGAGTAAGCCGCTTTGCCATCGAGGTCGACCTGCTTGAGGCGGTAGTACACGGCACCCGTGGCGCGATTGGCTACCCCCGCATCGGTGAGGGCGTAGGTGCTGGCTACCAGGCTGGTGCCTTTGGCAGCTACCTGGCCGATGGTGGTGTAGGAAGCGCCATCGAAGCTACGCTCCACGTCGAAGTAAGCGCTGTTGGTTTCCGAAGCCGTAGTCCAGGCCAGCTGGGCATCGCGGTTTTGCACAGTCGTGGCCGTAAAGGCCGTCAGCACTACCGGCAGCGGGTTGCTGGGGATAACGAAGGTCACCGTCTGGGTGGTCACTCCGCCATTGGCATCTACAGTGGTAACTGATACCGAGTAGGTGCCCGAGCGCAGATTGGGGTTGCTAATGGTGCCTGGGTTGCTTACCACGATGCGGCCATCGGGCTGCAGGGTCAGGCCCAGGTCAGCGAGTGAGTTGACCCCGGTGCGCGTGCTGGTAAAGGCCCCAGCCGTAGCGGAAGCAATACCGCCCGTGATGTTGCTGCCTGTTTGCAGCTGGCCGTTGGTCTGGTACACCGAGGCGGTAGTTGCGTTATTCACCGCCCCGTTTACGTCGGTGGTGAAGGCAATCACGTCGCCCACTACATAGGGGTTGTTGGTGCCGCCTTTGGTGGGCGTCAGGGTGTAGGTAGCGGCATCCACATCTGGCTGCACCGGAATGGTGTATTCTACCACTGGCGAGGTGCTGCTAGCGGCATCGGTAGTCAGGTACGTGAACGAGGCGTTGCCCACGAAGCCCGCGGCCGCCTTAAAGCGCAGGGTTTTACTCTGCGCGTCGGTCAGGGTCTGGCCAGCCACTACGGCCGAGTAGGTGCCTGTAGTAGTGCCATCGCTGCTGTAGTAGAGCACACCCTGGTTGGTGGTACCACCCGAAATGTTGGTGGGGACGCTCACTATCGTGTACTTGGCCGTAGCAAAGCTGTTCTCGGGGTCCGAGGCATTTAGCGGCGAGATGAGCAGACCGGTAGCCAGGCCGCCGGCTTCGTTCGACTGCGCATTTTGCAGCGTGTTTACCACCGCGAAGGCTAGCGGGGCCTGATTGGCCACCGTGGTAGCCGTGGGGCTGGTAGCGCCGTTGAGGTAAGCCACGTCGTTGTTCGTGTTGCTTTCACCGCTTACGCTTACGTTGGCCGTCACCGTTACGCCGCCCGCCGGCTGCGTCAGGGTGAAGCTATTGGCTACGGCCCCGGCGGTGCCGGTGCCCTGGCCGGCCGGTATCGTCCAGGTAATGGTATTGGAGGTGCTCGAATAGGTGCCACCGTTGCTGATGCTGCCCGTAAGCGGCGCTACCCCGGCGGGTAGGGTCACCGTTTGGGTGGTGGCATTGCTGGTGAGCGAGGGGCCATTGTTGAGGGCCGTTACGGTATAGGTAACCGCGTTGCCCACGGCTGCCGAAGCCGGTCCTGCTAGGGTCGTTATTTCGTCGAAGAGCGGTGTTACGCTCACGCTTACGCTCTGCACATCGTTGGCCTGGGCAGCGGCCGTGTTGGGCTCGGTGGTGGCCGAGGTGGTGGCGGCCGTGGCTACTACCGGACCGTTGGCGGGGGCCGTGACGGTGACGGTGTAGGTGGTAGCAGCCGCCCCGCTAGCCTGGCTGGCAATGGTAGCGAAGGTGAGCAGGCCAGTGGTCGTGTTGTAGCTGGCTCCATTGCTGAAGCTGATGGTCGAGCCATTGGCCGAGGCCGTGGCCCCGCCGAGTGTCAGCGTGCTGGTAGTCAGTCCTGGCAGCAGCTGTAGCGTGGGCACTACGTTGGCAGCGTCGGGGCCATTGTTGGCGTAGCTGGCCGTGAAAACGATGCCCGAGTTTACAGTAGCCGTGGAGCTACCGGCTGATACCGTCGCCGTGATATCGGCGATGGTAGTAGTGGTCGGAGCCACGCTGGTAGCTACGCTCGACGTGTTGTTGGTCGGGAGCGGGTCAGTAAGGTTCGAGCTGGCCGAGGCCACGCCCGCCGTTTGGCCGCTGGCGGGGCTTGGCATCACAAACGTGACGTAGTTGGCGGCGCTGGCGCCGCTGGCCAAGTTAGCTACGGTCGGGAAGGTGACCAGGCCGGAGCTCGTGTTGTAAGTAGCCGTAGCGCCCGAGGCGAACGTGTAGGTAATCACGCCGTTGCTGAGCGTGCCCGTCTGGCCATTTACCTGCAGCGTAGCGGCCGAGAAGCCGCTGGCAAGCTGCAAGGTGGTCACGGTATTGGTAGCCGTCGAAACCCCGTTATTGGTTGTGTTTACCGAGTACGTTACGGCATTGCCCACTGCGGCAGTTGCCGGACCCACTACCGTGGTAGCCAGGTCGGCGGCGCCAATGGTAGTAGCCACGCTGGCCGAGTTATTGGCGGGTGCGGCGTCGGCGCTGGTGGCTGCCACGTTGCTGCTCACGCGCAGGCTTTGGGCCGGCGCCGTAAAGCTGAGGTTGAATACCTGGCTAGCCCCTGGTAGGTCGGTGGTCAGCGTTGGGAAGGTAACCAAGCCGGTCGTACTGTTGTACGAAGCACCGCTGCTAGCCGTGCCGGTAGCGGGGTCGGTGATGCTTACCGTGCCGAGGCCGGCCGGTAGCTGCGCCGTTTCGACTACACTGGTGGCCGTCATCGGGCCATTGTTGACGAAGCTGGCGGTGTACTGCACCGCCTGGCCGGGCAGGCTGGTGGCCGGGCCCGAGATGGAAGTAGCTACATCGCCCGACTGTACCAGTGTGATAGCTACCGAGGCCACGTTATCGGCCAGTACCGGGTCGGTGTTGGTGGTGGCTACGGCGGCCATGGCCAGTAGCTGGCCATTGTTGCCGATGGTGGCCGGTGCCACGAAGGTGATGGTGTTGCTCACGCTCGTGGCGCTGGCGCTGCCATTGCTGCCGTTAGCTAAGGCGGGGAAGATTACAACGCCGGTCAGCGTGTTATACGTGGTGCCGCTGGCCGAGCCATTAGTAAACGTTATGACGTTGCCGCTGCTGGTGCTGGTAGTGCTGCCCCCAATGCTGAGGCTGCCTTGCAGGCCCGGCAGCAGCTGCACGGTTTGCTGCACGCCGGTGGCGGCATTGGGGCCGTTGTTGCCGGTGGTTACGGTCAGCGCTACCGTGCCGCCTACCGTGGTCGAAGGCGTAGTGGTCGTAATCTGGGTATACGCATTGGCCGTGCCCGCGCCAGCGGTAGCGTTGGCTAGCAGCGTGCTGGTGGCGGCACCGTTGAGGTAAGCCGTGTTGTTGGCAGTGGTGGTTTCGCCGCTGGTAGTAGTCGAAACTGCCGCCGAAGGCGAGAAGGCGGTGCCGGGCTGGGTGTAGCTCACCGAGTTGGCCACCGTTTGGCCCGCCGGCAGGCTAGCGATGGTCGGGAATACCACGCTACCAGCCGGCACCGAGTACGTCACCCCGTTGCTGACAATGCTCTGGGTGGTCGTGGCCGGGTTATACACCCCACCATTGCTCACATACACGTTGGTGAGGCCGGAGGTCAGAGTCAGCGTTTCAGTAGCGTTGGCGGCGCTAGGGCCGCTGTTGGTGCTCGTCACGGCCAGAGTTACCTCACTGCCGGGTACAGCCGAAGCCGGCCCGTTTAGCGTCGTTGTCAGGTCGAAAGCTGGCGTGATGGCCATGCTGGTCGTGGCCTTGTTGGTGGCCGTCTGGCCCGCCTCGCTGGTGGTAGTAGTCACGGCCGACGTCGCTACTACCGGCCCGGTAGCGGGTGCATCGAAGGTGATAACCGACGTAACCGGGCTGCCATTGGTCAATGACGTCACGCTAGGGTAAGTCACCAGACCAGTGGTGGCATTGTAGCTACCGGCCGTGCCGCTCGGGAAAGCAACGTTGGTAAGACCTGCCGGCAGCTGCACCGAAGCCATTATGCCAGTGGCCGTGCTGTTAGCTACCGTGTTGCTGAACGTTACCGTGAATTTGGGTGTGCCCGAGGCAGTACCGGCGGCTACCGATGAGGTGGTTGCCGCGATGGTCGTAGTTACATCAACCACCGGAGCTACCGTGGCATTGATGGTCGAGGTGTTCGGAGCCGTGTCGGTGCCCTGCGAGGCGGCCGTCATGACATTGCTCGTAATGGCTACCGTGCCCGAAGCCGAGGTAGCCGGCGTGAAGCTGAACGCAAAGGCATTGCTGGCGCCGCTGGCCAGGCTAGTAGCCGTACCAAAGTCAATCGTACTGCCCGAGAGCGTGGCCCCTGTGGGCAGTACTACGTTGGTAGCGCCGGCGGGCAGAGTCACGGTGCGCGTTACGGTGCTAGCTGAGTTCGGGCCTTCGTTGGTGAAGGTAGCCGTGTAGGTGCCCGTGGGCTGGCCGGGGCTAACCGTCTGCGGGCCCATGAGGGCGGTCGTTACGTCGGCAACGCAGGTGGCACCCGTCAGACTATTCGCAATGCTGTTGCTGATGGCCGCGTTGCTCACACCGATGGTGCCAGCCTCGGCGCCAAAGGCTACCGTGCCGGGCTGCGTGGTGCCATTGGCCGCACCGTTGCTAGTAGCCGTGGCAGCTACTACACTATTGGTGAAGATAACGCCGCCACCGCCGCCGCCACCGGGACCGTGATTTGCTGGATTTGCCTGAGTGCCTTGGCCATTGTTGGTGCCGCCGGTTCCGCCATTGGCCGTGAGCGTCAAGGTGGCGGTCTGGCCGTAGGTGGCCGTCACGAGGATAGAGCCCCCGGCCCCGCCGCCGCCGCTGCCGTCGTTGCCTACCGTATTATTGGCATTAGCGCCGTTGGCCAGAATGCTGCCGGTGCCGGTGAGGGTGCCAGTGCGCACCAGTACTGCGCCGCCGCCGGCCGCGCCGCTGCTGGCAAAGCCGCTGCTAGGCGTGCCAGTACCGTCGTTGGTAGTGCCGGCCCCGCCGCCACCGCCTAATATTAGGCGGCTGCTGCTAGCCGCTGGGAAAGCCGCGCCGGGCTCGCCGCCCACGGGCTGGTTGCTGTTCCAGGCGTTGCCACCACGGCCACCGCGGCCGCCGTTGGCACCACCACCACCGCCAGTATTTTGGTTGTTGCTGGTCGGGTTACCATCGGTACCGCCGCCGCCGGCGTTGCCAGGGGCACCGCGGCCGTTGTCGCCGCTAGGATAGCCGTCAGTCAGCGTGGCGGGCAGCAACGTTGGATAGCCGGTAGTAGTCGTGCTTTGCGTGTCGAGTAGCGCATTGTTAGCGGCTGCGTAGGTCGGGTCGTTTACATAGCGCGGCGTACCGGCAATACCCTCACCCTTGGTCCCGCCCGTATTCAGGCCAGCCGAGCTGCGGTAGGTAGTTGTGGAAGGGGTAGTGCCCGTGCCAGTACCATTGAGCTTGCGGCCGGCACCGCCGCGGAATCCCATGCCCGAAGCGTCAATAGTGAAGCCGTTCAGGTTAAGCTGGCCATCTACGTCGAGGGCTACAATGCCACCCGTAGTGCCATTCCAGGGAGCCGGCACGAGATTGGCCGTCAGTGCGGCGTTGGTGTACTGCGGCACCCGAATAACCTGGAACGTACGCTGGCCTGTGCTGGCCGTAGCCACGGCATTCGAATAGCTATTACGCAGTGCCGTGGCCAAGGTAATAGTGCCGCCGGTTGTGGCCGAAAAGCCGGCGCTGACACTAGCTACGGTCACGTATTCATAAGTGCCGGCCGTAAAGTTGTTCGTTACGCTGGTGCCATTGGCCGAGCCGCCGGCCAGGCCATCGCCATAGCTGTCGCTATCCGTAAAGTTGATGTCAGCACCCTGCATCTGTACCACGAGCAGCAAGTCACCAGCCGCGATAGTGGTACCCGCCCCGCGGGCCGCACCAACTGTGATGGTGGTGCTAGTGCCACCCATCAAAGATTGGGTGCCATTGCTGGGGTAATAGGTATTAGGGTTGGTAGCAAGGCTAGCGGCCCCATCTCTGCCAGCCGTAGCGCAGTTGGCCGCCGTGCCAGCAGCCCCGGTCGGCGATACGGTGGTTGTAACCTGTGCGCTGGCTGCCGAGCCGTTGTTATCGGCCGCATTGGCATCGTAGGCATTGCTCGTGCTAGCGGCTGTGCCCATAGTGGTAGCCGTCGCTACGTAGCTCACCAGGTTGGTTACAGTGGCGCCGCTGGCAATATCCGCCGGGTTGAAAGTAACTATACCCGTGCTGGCATTATAGGTGCCGTTGGTAACCGTGACAGCATTGGCCGCTGGCTTGCTCGACAGATTCAGCGTCACCACGTCGTTGGTAGCCGTAGCAGGGCCAGTATTGGTAGTGCTGGCGTAGTAATACACGGTTTGGCCGGTTACGGCCGTGGTGGGGCCGCTAATAGTAGTTTGTACTTCGGCCTGCGAGCACCACGAGAATTGTGGGATAACAACAAATTGGAAGCCCGCATCGGTAGCATTCACAATGTTTTTATACGTCAGCGTCAGGCGCGTAATAGCCTGCGGAAACGTAATAACTACGTTGTCGGCCGGATTGCTGGTGCTATTGTCAGTGGCCGTAACTACGTTACTGCCGCTATAGGTAGTAGCTGAACCGTTACTGACGTTGGCAGCCGGCAAGGTTATTTTGTTGCCGTTAGCATCGTAGCCATCGAAAGTCATCTGGTCGATGTAGCCCTGATTCGCCGCCGTGCTAAAATTGCGGTCTAGGTCGCCTACTGTTAAGGTAAAGTTTGTTAGCGGCTTGCTGAAAGTAAACGTAACCGTCGAGGTCTTGGTATTACCCGTCGTATTATCATAGTCTTCCTGCCAGGCAATGCCTTTGCCAGGCAAACCATTTAAGTCTTGAACGTCGAGGCTCGATGTGGTGGCCGACGAGTTGGTAAATGGGTAAGCGCCTGGGCTAGCCACTACGGTCACACCATCCACGGTAATTGTGTTAGTAGTGCTGAAGCTTTCGCCAATGGCCCGACTCGTAAAATCGATAAGGCTGCGCTGGCCCGTGCCCGTGCCACAAGTGCCCAGGCTCACCGGGATGCCGTAACCAGCGGGAGCTGCGGCTCCGGTGTTGTCTTTAGCTGCGTAGTTAAATACAGCTGTGCCAAAAAAGCCCGCTACCGGTGCAAAAAACAAATTGTTGACATCGGCTAGCGCAATAGTTTGGCCTGCCGTCACGGCCATGCCGTTAAGCGACAATATCCCTGCCGAGGCATCGGGCAGGGTGTTGATGATATAGTTCTGAATAGTGTTGTTGGTGGCCGGCGTGCCAGCTAGGGGCAGCGACAAGCGCGTCGCCCCAAAGGTGCTCAGCAAAATTTGCGAGGTCTGGGCCTTGGCCGTGGTATTGGTCACGGCAATATTGTAGGAGGCCACGTTTGACACAGCCCCGGTATTGTCAGTGACCGTGTACGTAAATGTAATGTTGCCTACAAAGTTGGCAGCTGGCTGAAAGGCGATATTCGGGTAGTTTGTTGCATTAACTGCCTTGGTGCCCGCCGTCAGCTGAATGCGCGTAGTATTGTTACCGTTGGCATCGTAGGCATAGTACGTACCTTGCCCAGCTGCAGTAGTCGAGATGGTATACGTATAGGTAGTAACAGTATTACTCCCGCTTACGCTAGGGCTTGGAATATAAGCCAAGCCGGAATTGGGAGCCACACTAGTATAGACATTGTTTGCAGTTGCTGCAGCCAGAATACCATACGTACGCTTGCCGCTAGGAGCAGCAGTGGTACGAGTTGGAGTAGCCGAGGTCCCATCTTGCAGGCTAGGCTGGTATTCGTGGCGTTGGGCTTGGCTGCGGCCAGCCAAGATGAGCAGTAGGCTTAGTACAATGCTGAAGACTGCACTGCTAGGGGGCCAAAGCACACCTAGTGCCCATTTAGTGAGCCAGTGTTTGTTTAACAGTAGGGTTGGTCTCATACAGCCAAGTGGCTAGGGTGAAAATAAAAATGAAAGCGGTCGGCAGGGGTGGCTTCTTTGAAAAGCTGGGCAAGTAGGCAGAACTAAACTGCTCACTTTAACGCACTACAAAACTAAAATTGGCCAGTAAAGGGAATTGGAAAATTTCGGCGAATGCACACATTTACTGTCCGAACAGAAGCTGAACCATACTACGAAGTAAGATTTAATGCTGGATTTAGCTGCCAACCCGAAAATGTGCTTTTTTAACCCTGTTTGGGTATTATTTCTCTGTTAAGTTGCCACTTGGTCGCGCTATCCGCAATCACCGACTACTGCGGTTTAAACTAATTTTTCAACCAGCCGATTGAATGGTGTGAATTGAACTATTTATATCCTGTGCCTTGCTAACAGCTGTTTGTCTCAAAGGCCGTCGCTCAATTCAGGCACTTATTAAGAAAAAGGACGTTTAAGGTGTTGCGTATTTGCATCCAACTTTTTCTTGATTAGGTGCTATGAATATTCCCTTCCCTCCCCGTACTGTGCTAGCCGCAGCACTGCTGGTAGCTAGTGGTTTTACACGTATCTCCGCTCACAGCTGGAGCAAGCCTATAATGGCCCCACCCGCCCTAGCCGCCGAGTTTGTGCGGGCATGTTCCAGCCGGCTTGACCTGACCGACGCGCAGCGTACTAGCCTGCGTGCCTATCTGGAGCAGGAAATTGTGTACATGAACGTGCAGGCAGCCAACCACACGGCCGCCGAAGTGGCCGAGCAAATACCAGCCGAGCGCGAGCAGCTGCAACGAGTGGCCGGGCACCTGCTGTCGCCAGGCCAACTGCGTCAATTCCGTGACTTGGAGGCCACCTCGCAAATGAGAAAATACCTGAAGCAGATGTCGCTGGGCGACTAAGCGCAGCCAAGCCTACTAGCAGCAAAAAAGGCCGCCCAAACCGGGCGGCCTTTTTACATATTAGCTTGAAAGAGGAGGCTTAGTAGGCCGGGCCGCGGCCACTGGCCTCTACCAGCGCGCGCACCGGCTCGTTGAAGCCTACGGCGTCGTTGAGTTCTTCGAGGGTGAGGTGCAGGCGGTATTTCCAGAAATGCTGCGGGTTGCTGGGTACGTTGATTTGCTCGTCGTGTGGGTTGGCGCGGCGCAGGTTAGTGTCCATGCCCAGGAAATCCTGGAGCGGGAAAATGGCCCACATAGCTGGCGAGTAGAGGTGCTGGTTCAGCACTTCGCGCACCACCCAGGGCTCGCAGTAGTAGGGGGCTAGCTGGCGCCAGTGGCCCAGCGTGGTTTCGAAGAAGCGCTGGGTGCGCACACGGTCCTCTTCCCACCAGCCACGCAGGGTGCTCATGTCGTGGCTGCCAGTGGTGACTACCGACAGGTAGGGCGCATCGTTGGGGTGGCCAAACTCGGTGGTGGGGTTGCTGGGCATACGCTGAATATTCAGGCCTAGTATGCCAAGCTGGTGCATCACGCCGGGCACCGAGGCGGGCACCATACCCAGGTCTTCGCCGCAAATGAGCATGTCGGTGGCGTAGCGCACGGCCGGCAGTTTCACCAGCCCCTGCTCGCGCCAAAACTCGTCGTGGCGGCGGAAGAAGAAGTCCACGTAGATGTCGTCGTAGAGCCGGCGGCTCTCGTCGTCGGCCAGTTCGGCAAAGCTGGCCGTCTTGTTCAGCGTAATGCGTGGGTGGTAGAAGTCATTGCCAGCGGGCAAAAACAGCACTTCATTTACAAAGTGATACAGGCCCGGCCGCACGCGCAGCAAAAACTCTTCGCGCTCGGGGCTAGCCGCAAGCTGCTCATCCACATAGGTTTCGATGAGGCGTTGGCTGCTCACGGCGGGCTTGAGCTGAATGGCGCCGTACTGGTCAGCTACCATAAACTCGTCAAGCACGGCCTGGGCGTCATTGCCAAAAGTGCGCTCCAGCAAGTGCCAGCGGATATAGGGCTCGCACAGCCGGCCGTAGTCGAACCACCCTAGCCGGCGCTGAATCTCGTCGCGGTGCAGCGGCAAGGCCGGCGAAAAGTGCCCAAGCAGGCCCTCGACCGAATTGCCGGGCATTTCCCAGATGCGGAAGAAGCCCAAAATGTGGTCGATGCGCAGGGCGTCGAAATAGCGGGACAGGTGGCCCAGGCGCTGGCGCCACCACAGGTAGTTGTCCTGGGCCATACGCTCCCAGTTGTAGGTCGGGAAGCGCCAGTTCTGGCCCGTGGTCGAGAAATCGTCCGGTGGGGCGCCGGCCTGCTGGTCCATGTGGTAAAGCTCGGGCTGGGTCCAGGCATCCACCGAGTGGCGGTAAATACCGATGGGCAGGTCGCCCTTGAGCACCACGCCGCGGCGGCGGCCATAGTCTACGGCGGCGCGCAGCTGCTTGTCGAGGTGAAACTGCGTGAAGAAGTGCAGGCCAAACCCGTCGAAGTCGGGGCCGTGCTCGTCAGTAAGCTCGGCTAGGCCCACCGGCGCGTGAAACTCGCGGGGCCACTGGTTGAAGTCGGCCGTGCCGAAGCGCTCGCGCAGAGCCGAGAAGGCGGCGTACGGAATGAGCCAGTCGGCCTGCTCGGCCTTGAAGTGCTGAAACTCGGGGTCGGCCAGGAATTTCGCTTTCTCCTGCTTGTATAAGAGCTTGAGAAACTTCCACTTGGCATTCATTACGGCCTCGTAGTCTACAAAGTCCTTGGCGTTGAGCTCGGCCTTGAGGCTAGCCAGCGCGGCGCGGTCGGCCTTGTTCTTGAGCTCGGCAATGCCTTCAAGGTGCAGGTACTGCGGGTGCAGCGCAAACACCGAAATAGCGGCGTAAGGATACGAGTCGACCCATGTGTGCGTGGCCGTGGTGTCGTTGATGGGCAGAATCTGCACCAGGTTCAGGCCCGTTTTCTCGGCCCAGTCGATGAGCAATTTCAGGTCGCTGAACTCACCCACGCCCAGGCTCTTTTCGCTGCGGAGTGAAAAGACCGGCATGGCTACGCCGGCCCCGCGCCAGGGCTGCGCCGCGTAGCGGAAGCCCTCGTCGGCCAGCACCGTGAGGGTGCCGGGCTGGGCCGTGCCGGCGGGCAGCACGCGGTCGTCGCCGGTTTCGAGCTGCACCACGGCATGGCGCTCGGGGCTCCAGAGACCGTACTTGTAGCGCAGCTCGGCTTCGGGATTTTGGAGGGCTAGCTCGGCCCGCCACGCGGGGTAGGCGGCGTCGGAGAGGATGAGCGGGTGGGTGTTATCCCAATTGCCGAGGGCAGGGTCCGAGCCCAGCACGCACAGCTGGTGGTGCGGGTCTACGCGCGGGGCCTCGAGCTGAAAGCGCACGCTGGGTGTCGGGACGGAGGTAGCTTTTTTACCCTTAGCGCCTTTCTTGGTGGGGGCGGGGCTAGCGGTGCCCTGGCCCGGCTGGTGGGCCGGCCGCCGAAATAAGGCCTTGGTAAAGGCGGCTGTAAAGAGCTCGTTATCAGCCTGGGCAGGCGCGCGCCAAAAGTCACGCACAGCCAGGTTGGTCGAGCTGGCCGGCACAGCTAGGGTGCGGTTTCCGCCCCATTCCCACACCACGCCCCCGCCCTCAAACAGCAGCACGTACTTATAAGTCACCTCGGCGTTGCCGGCTGGTACCTCCACCGTGGCGCTCCAGCGCGTGGTGGCTTCGTCGTAGGCCAGGGGCAGGGCGTGGGCCAGGTTCCAGTGGCCCAGGGCCGGCAAAGAGCCGCAAACCACCAGGCGCTGGCCGTAGGTGGTGCGGTAGGGGATAGAAAAAGTCAGCGTCATCAGCAAGCCAGATATAAGGCCGCAAGATACTGCCCCGCCGCCCGGCCAGGCCCCATCAAACTCGCCAGGCCAACGACGGGCGGGCCTGCGCCGTATGGGGGTACCTACTTCCTTCACCTGCGGCTCTCGGCCCCCACTTTTTTTTGCTGATGCGTCACCTACTCCTTCTTGCCTTGCTGGGCAGCAGCCTGACTGCCGTAGCTGGTCCTCCGGGCTACCGCTCGCCCCGCCGTTTTCTGACCCCTAGCGGGCAGCCCTACCACCGCCAGCCGCTGCGCGTGACGGGAGGGCTAAACATCGCTTATTATAACGGCGACCTCACGGGTAAGCTCTCGAATAACACCTTTCGGGTGGGTATCAATGCCGGCATTGCCAAAACGCTCAGCCCGCACCTAACCCTCGTGGCCGACGTGAGCTACCTGCACCTGAAGGCTGTGGATGATTACCCCGAGCGGGGTTTCAGCTTCACCGCCGATAATGGGCTGCTGACGGGGCGCCTGCAATACAATATTTTTGCCGATAAGAGCCTGTATATCGGACCTACGCACAAGGAAATGCCCGTGCTGGTTTTTGTGGAAGCTGGCACAGGTTTCACGGTCTTCAACCCCAAAGCGGCGCAGTACAATGTACCACTGCTCCCCGAAGGGCGCAACACTTACCCAGCCCTGGCGGCAGTACTGCCTGTGGGCGGTGGTGTTACCTTGCGGGCTAGTAAGAGCTTGGCTTTCACAGTAGAAGCGCTCTATTACTTCACCAGTACCGACTTGCTCGACGACGTTAGCCAGCGTGGTAACCCCGACAAGCTGGATGACTTCGGCACGCTAACATTTAAGGTAGAGTATACGCTGGGTAAGCACCAGAAGAAGCCCCTTGTGCACAACGATTAATGCGGTATAGCAGCCAGGAGCGGGTGCCCAGGTCAGTAAAATGATTGACTCCAGGCGCCCGTTCCTGGCTTTTCTATTTTCCCGCCAAATAATCGGCGGCCAGGGTGGCGAGCGTTTTGACCCCTAGCGGAAAGGCGCTCTCGTCAATTTTAAAGCCGGCTGTGTGGTGGTCGGCCACCGTGCTAGGGTCGGTGCCGGGCGTCATGCCGCCCAGAAAGACAAACAGGCCGGGCACCTTTTCCTGGTAGCAGGCAAAATCTTCGGCGCCGGTTACAGCCTTGATTTCTAATACATTGCTAGGCCCGGCCGTGCGTTGCATAGAGGGCAGCATGCGGGCTGTGAGGGCCGGGTCGTTGTAAGTAACGGGCACGTAGGGCTCGATGCCGACCTCGGCGGTGGCGCCGTTGGCGGCCGCAATGCCGTTAGCTATGCGCTTAATAGCCGCCCAGATTTGCTCCTGGGTTTTGGGGCTGAACGCCCGGATGGTACCGCTGATGGTGGCATCGGGCGGAATGATATT
Source organism: Hymenobacter sp. BT559 (assembly GCF_017571525.1). Taxonomy (GTDB): domain Bacteria; phylum Bacteroidota; class Bacteroidia; order Cytophagales; family Hymenobacteraceae; genus Hymenobacter; species Hymenobacter ginsengisoli. The sequence continues at coordinate 218,909 of NZ_JAGETY010000007.1, forward strand.
GTAGCGCACGCCGGCTTGCACGGTGCCCACCGTCACTACGGCGGCATCCTGAGTGAGGTCAAGCTGGCGGCTCACGATGGTTTGCAGGGCCGTAATAATCTCGGCGGCGGTCACCACGGGGTCTACGCTACTCCAGGGCTTGGCGCCGTGCGCCCCCTTGCCCAGCACCTTCACCGTGAAGCGGTCGGAGCTGGCCATTTCGCCGCGCGGGCGATACCAGAGTTGCCCCACCGGCGCCGAGGCCCAGATGTGCAGCCCAAAAACAGCGTCTACTTTAGGATTTTCGAGCACACCTTCCTGCACCATGAGCTTGGCGCCGCCCACCACGCCGGGCAGCGAGCCTTCCTCGGCGGGCTGAAAAATAAACTTAACCGTGCCGGGCAAGTCCTTCTTCACCTGGCTGAGTACCTCGGCGGCCCCTAGCAGCATGGCCACGTGGGTGTCGTGGCCGCAGGCGTGCATCACGCCCACCGGCTGGCCGAGGTAGGTGCTTTTCACGGTGCTGGCAAAGGCTAGCCCGGTCGTTTCGGTAATGGGCAGGCCATCCATATCGGCGCGCAAGGCCACTACGCGGCCGGGCTTGCCACCCTTCAAAATACCCACTACGCCGGTGCGGCCCACGCCGGTATGCACCTCCAGGCCCAGGCTCTTGAGCTGGGTGGCAATGAGCTGGGCGGTGCGGGTTTCTTCATTGCCCAGCTCGGGGTGCTCGTGCAGGTCGCGGCGCCAGGCCACTACTTTGGCCTGCTCGGCGGCGGCCAGGGTGGCAATGCGGGCGTCGAGGGCAGTGGTAGGGCCGCCTGCCTTGGGCGGTGCAGCAGTAGCAGGAGTAGCCAGGCTAAGTGCCAGCGCGGCCAAGGCAATAGGGGTAGCATTTTTCATAGCCCGCAAGGTACTGCGCCGGTGCACATTGGCGCGAGCACTCCTGGCCGCCGGGAACGCCCGCCGCCATTCGGCTTGTTATGGCTAGATTACTACGTATCGAGTAGTTGGGCTTAATTTTGCGGGCTAAGCTCCGCACTTGCTTTTACTTGTCGCTGCTATGCGTGTTCTACCACCCTTGCTTTCTACCGCCCTGCCCGATACCGAGGAAGAGTCTGGACCACTCAGCGCCTGGGCCACGGGCCTGGCCCGGCCAGCCTTTCGGCTAAGCTGGGCGTTGCTGGTAGTGCTGCTATTTGGTGGCATGGTACCGCTGGTGCCGGGCTTCTTTCTGTGGGTGCAGTCCCGCGAGGGGGCCGTGCTGGCCGACCCGCTGCTGCGCCTGCTGCCGCGCCACGACGTGGCTACGTCGGTTTTTGTGCTTATGTATGGCGCTGTGCTGGTGGCGGTGGGGTGGCTCACGCGGCACCCGCAATTGTTTCTGCGTGGGCTCTGGGCCTATTTTATTTTGCTGGTGCTGCGCATCGGCACCATTTGGCTGTGGGCGCTCAACCCACCGCTCGACCTGATACCCATGCCCGACCCATTCACGGCCTTTTTCTTTCATACTGCCGCCAGCCAGGCCATTACGAAGGACTTGTTTTTTTCGGGGCACACGGCCACGGTGGCCATCCTGGCGCTGGCCGTGCGTGGCCGGGTGCTGCGCCCCGCCCTGATGGTTGTGGCCGTGCTCATCGGGGTGCTAGTGCTGGTGCAGCGCGTGCACTACAGCTACGACGTGCTGGCGGCCCCGCTGTTTGCTTGGTTTGCCTACTGGCTGGCGGGCATCATTACGGCGCCGGCTATCAGGCCCGAGAAATGCCTGGCAGAAGAAATAGCGTAGCTCCTTAGTAGCTGCCACGAAACTGACTGAAAGCCCGGTGCCGGAAGGTGCCCGGGCTTTTTGCTTGAAAAGCGGGGCTAGCTGGCATTGCCGTCGGGCGGCGACGCGGTAGCTACCTGTGGCCCCAGCGGGTCGGCCAGGTCGCGGCCGTGCCAGTTGCCTTTCCAATACCAGAGGCCCGCCACTACTGAAATAAGCACATTGGCCACCACAAATGACCACCAGATGCCCCGGAAGCCTAGTGCCGTGTGGTGCGATAAGTACCAGGCCACCGGAAACTGAAATACCCAGATGCCGGTGATGGTGAGCACCATGGCCGACAAGGTATTGCCCACGCCCCTGAACGCGCCCGACACCGTTTGCTGCACGCCCGTGAAGCACAAGCTAAGCGAGGCAATGCGCACAAACTCTACGGCCCGCTGCGATACCTCCTCATCGCCCTGCAAGAAGAAGCTCACCAGCGGCCGGGCTGCCAGCCAGATAAGCCCGCCCAGCACCAGCAACGTGGTGAAACTGACCCCTAGCGCATAATTGGCGGTGCGCAGCGCACGGGGCAGATTGCGGGCGCCCACATTCTGGGCCACCAGCGTAGAGCAGGCCAGCGAGATGCCCAGCGCCGGAATAATGGCCAGCGCGATAATGCGCGAGCCGATGCCATAGGTAGCCAGCACCGCCGTGCCAAAGCCAGCCGCTAGGGTCGTGAGCATGGAAAGACCCAGCGCCCGCGCCGACAAATCGACCGATGACGGCCCGCCCAGCCTGAAGATGCGGCGCATCAGGGCCCAGTCGGGCCGGAAGCCCTTAAAGGCGAGCTGAATGCCCGAGCGGCCCCGCAGCAGCACCGCTAGCCCGACTATTACGCTCAACACCTGCGTAATGAGCGTGGCCGCCGCCGTGCCCGCCACCCCCATGGCCGGTATCGGGCCCCACCCATAAATAAAAAGCGGGTCGAGCCCGAAGTTGAGCGCGAGCGTGGCCAGGTTGATGTAAAGCGGAATCTTGACTTCGCCCACGCCCCGCATCAAGGCCTGAAACATGAGGAAGCCGAAGTTGAACGACAGGCCCCAGAACAGCACCTGCTGAAAGCGGTTGGCCTGCTCGAAAATGTCGGGGCCGGCCCCCATGAGGTGCAGAATGTAGGGCGAGGCCACGTGGGCACCCACCGTGAGCAGCAGGGCTAGCCCGGTGGTGAGCACCAACGCCTGGGCCGCCACGTGGTTGACCATCTTCAGGTGGCGCGCGCCAAAGTTCTGGGCCACTAGCACCGAGCCCGCCACCGAAAAACCCGACCCTAGCGCGATAAGCAGAAAACTGACTGGAAAGCTCACGGCCACTGCCGCCACGGCCCGGGCGCCGAGCTTGCCCACCCAAAAGGCATCGACGAGCTGGTAGCCGGTTTGCAGCAGGTTGCCAAATACAATGGGCCAGGCCAGCGCCAGCAGTGTTTTTAAAATAGGGCCTTGAGTGAGGGTCGGGCGGGCGCGGGTGGTGGGCGTCATCATGCTACCCGCCAATACGGCCAGCCCGGGCCAAGGGTATACAAAAAACGGCTGAGGCAGTAGCTGCTGCCCCAGCCGTGGCGCTGTGCAACGTGCAGCCTGACGCGGCTATACCTGGGTCATGCCGCCGTCTACAAACAGCTCGGTGCCCGTGATAAAGCTGCTATCATCGGAGGCCAGAAACGTCACGGCCTTGGCTACTTCGTCGGCCTGGCCCATGCGGCCCAAGGGAATGCCCGCCATCATAAAGCCTTTCATGTGCTCGGCGGTGGCCGCATCGGGGGCTAGCCCGTTGAGGCCGGGCGTGTCGATGGGGCCGGGGCTAATGGCATTGACCCGAATGCGACGGGCCTTCAGGTCGGCCGTCCAGGTGCGGGCAAACGAGCGCACGGCCGCCTTGGTAGCGCTGTACACGCTAAAGTTTTCGGTGCCCGTGCTGCCTGCGTTGGAAGACATGAGCACCACCGAAGCCCCATCGCGCAGCAGCGGCAAGGCCTTTTGCACCGTGAATAGCGTGCCTTTTACATTGACGCCGAATTCTTTATCAAACTGTGCTTCGCTAATGCCGCCTAGCGGGGCAAACTCGCCGCCGCCTGCATTGGTGAACACGATGTCGAGGTGACCCTTCTCCTCCTTAATGCGAGCAAACAGCTGGTCGAGGTCAGGGAGGCTCGCCACGTCGCTGCGCACGCCGGTGGCCTGGCTGCCCAGTAGCTGCACGGCGGCATCGAGCTCGGCCTGGCGCCGCCCCGTGATAAATACGAAGGCCCCTTCGGCCACGAAACGCTGGGCCGTGGCCAGACCGATACCAGTAGTTCCGCCGGTGATGAGGGCTACTTTGCCGATGAGTTTCTGCGAGGTTTCCATATGAAGAACCTGGGTTTTAGGAATGGTTTCGGCAAGGAACCATCGTTAGTCACCCCTGGTTACTAATGTTCATCATTTAGCCGCACAAACTGGTTACCCATTCGTAACCATCAGTTTAGTACTCCTGCCCACTGCTATGCGTGACCCGGCTTTTAGCACTTCTGCCTGCCCCATGACCCGCACCATGAGCGTGCTGGGCGGCAAGTGGAAACCCATTATTATTGCCAACCTGGCTCGCCGCCGGCGCTTTGGCCAGCTAGCCCAGCGTATGCCGCTCATCTCGCGCAAGGTGCTTACCGAGCAGCTTAAGGAGCTGGAAGAAGACGGCATTGTGCGCCGTGAGGCATTTGCCGAGCTGCCGCCCCGCGTCGAGTATTCGCTCACTGAGCACGGCGCGGCGCTGCTGCCCATTCTCGACCAGCTAGCCTCCTGGCACGGCGTGGGGCTGGGCGAGTGCCTGTATAAGGCATAACCTGCGCCGCCTAATTGGGGTACACCCTAGCCATACCAGCCCGGCCCCGCCGGTGTTCCCCTTCATGATTAAGCACACCTATGACATGGGCGTGGTCGGCAACTGCGCCTTCCTGGCCCTCATCGGCACCGACACGGCCGTGCGCTGGCTCTGCTGGCCGCGCTTCGATAGCAGCTTTGTGTTCGGGCCCCTGCTCGACGAGCAAAAGGGTGGCGAATGCAGCTTGCGTCCGGTGGCGCCGGGGTTTACCTCGCACCAGTACTACGTGCAGAATACCAACGTATTGTGCACCGAGATTACGGCCGCCGACGGCAGCTACCGCGTCACCGACTTTGCCCCTCGCTTTCTGCAATACGAGCGCTACTACAAGCCGCTCATGTTTATCCGCAAGATTGAGCCCCTGGCGGGCACGCCCCGCATTCGGGCGGTGGTGCGCCCGGTGGGCCGCTACGGCGAGCTGGAGCTCACGCGCCGCCGCAGCTCCAACCACATCGCCTTTCTGGGACTGGAGGAGGAAATTCGCCTCACTACCAACATCCCGCTCACCTACGTGCTCGACGAGGAAGACTTCGTGCTCAATGAGACCAAGTACCTCGTGCTCACCTACGGCGCGCCGCTGGAAGCGCCGCTCGAAAGCACGGCCGAGCGCTTCCTCACCAGCACGCTGGCCTACTGGCGCAGCTGGGTGAAAAGCACCAGCATCAGCAATTTTCACCAGGCGCAGGTTATTCGCTCGGCGCTAGCCCTCAAAATTCACCAGTACGAAGACACGGGGGCTATCATTGCGGCCAGCACCACCAGCCTGCCCGAAGCGCCCGGTAGTACCCGCAACTGGGACTACCGTTTCTGCTGGATGCGCGACACGTACTACATCCTCACGGCCTTCAACAACATCGGCCACTCCGAGGAGCTGGAGCGGTACTTTCACTTCATCGCCAACATCTCGACCAAAGTCAAGGATAAATACCAGCCGCTCTACAGCATTGGGGGGCAAAGTATGCTCACCGAAACCGAGCTGCCCCTGGCCGGCTACCTCGGCGACCAGCCGGTGCGCATCGGCAACGATGCCTACACGCACATTCAAAACGACGTGTATGGCCAGGTGCTGGTGGCGTTGCTGCCGCTTTACATCGACTGCCGCTTTCAGGACCCTAGCCAGCCCACGCCGCTAGCCCTCGTCACGGAGTCGCTGCGCCTCATCGAGGCCACCATGGACCAGCCCGACGCTGGCCTCTGGGAGTTTCGCCACATTGCCCAGCGGCACTGCTACACCTACCTCTTTCACTGGGCCGGCAGCCATGCTGCCCTGCAAGTAGCCCGCCGCCTCGGCGATGAAGGCCTGGCCGCCAAAGCGAGCCACTTGCTAGAGCTGGCCGAAGACCGCATCGAGCAGTGCTTCGATAAAGAACGCGGCGTTTACACCAACGCCATCGGCTCTACGGACCTGGACGCCAGCACCATTCAGCTCATTACTATGGGCTACCTCGACCCCGCCTCGGAGCGCGCTCAGCACCACCTCGTGGAGCTCGAAAAGGAGCTGATGACGCCCGAAGGCCTGTTCTACCGCTACCGCCACCCCGACGACTTTGGCACACCCGAAACGACCTTCCTTATCTGCTCTTTCTGGTACGTGGAGGCCCTGGCCTGCGTCGGCCGCCTCGACGAGGCCGTGGCCGAGTTTGAGCAGCTCATCACCTACACCAACCATCTCGGCCTGCTCAGCGAAGACGTGGACGCTAAAACCGGCTCGCAGTGGGGCAATTTCCCGCAGGCGTATAGCCACGTGGGGCTGGTAAACGCAGCATATCGCATCGCCAAAAAGATGGATAAGCCCAACTTCGTGGACTAGCGCACGCGCCACGGCCAATATAAAAACAGGTCAGCCTCAGCAAGAAAACTATAACTAGGGTTTCTTGCTGAGGCTGACCTGTTTTCGTAAAAGCCGATAGCTACCCTATCAGCTTGCGCAGCAGCTGGCGCACCTGGGCTGGCGAGCCGATGTTGAAGCGGGCTAGCGAGCGGGCGCCGGTGCCCACGCGTACCGAGTAGGCTGTGGGCGGCAGGGCCCGGAAGGTGTCCTCGTCGGTGCGGTCGTCGCCGAGGGCCAGCATAAAGTCGCTCGGGTATTGCTCTATCCAGCGAGCGGCGGCGGTGCCTTTGTTCACGCCCGCATTCTTGATTTCGAGCACCTTATTGCCCTCCATTACCTGCAGGTCGGTATTGGCCGTCATAAAGGAAAGGTGGCTCATCAGCTCGCGGGCGCGCTCAATGCCCAGGTCGGTATCGGCGCGGCGGTAGTGCCACACCAGCGAGTAATCTTTTTCCTCGATAAATGCCCCCGGCGTACGGGCCACGTATAGCTCCAGTACCGGGCGCAGGTCGCGCTTCCAGTCGGCGCGCAGCTGCCCAAAGAGCTGCCACTCGCCCCCGGCCGTGCGCAGCCACACGCCATGCTCGGCAATAAAATCGATGGGCAAGTGGCCTAGCCACTTTTCCAGCGTCTGGTGGTCGCGCCCGCTAATGATGACGACGCGCGTATTGGGCAGTTCGGTGAGGGAGCGTAGTAGCAGGCGTAGCTCCTGGTCGGGCTCGGCGCGCTGCGGGTTGGGGTTAAACCCTACCAGCGTGCCATCATAGTCGAGTAGGATGATGCGTTGGCTAGCCCCCCGAAAATCGGCCAATAGCTGCGTAGTGGTCGCCTCGTCGAGCATTTCGGTGGCTAGCGTATGCTGCTTCATCTTGGTGTAAGCCAATTGATTCATGAAAAGGCGCGTCCACGAAAAGACGTTATAACGCTTCACCAGTGCCTGCATGGCGCTCAGGCGAGTCTGTTGTTCTTCTTCGGGCATTACCAAGGCATCGTGCATGGCCTCGGCCAGCTGGCTCATATCGGTGGGGTTGATAATGAGGGCGTCGGACAGCTCGCGGGCTGCGCCGGCCCGCTCGCTCAGGATGAGCACGCCGCGCTGGTCGCCCTTGCTGGCGATATACTCCTTGGCCACGAGGTTCATGCCGTCGCGCATGGGCGTTACCAGCGCCACTTCGGCCAGGTGGTAAAGCGCCGTTAGCTCCTCCAGCGGCAGCGAGCGGTAGAAATACAGAATCGGGTTCCAGCTGATGGTGCGGTACTGGGCATTGAGGCGGCCCACCAGCTCATCAATTTCCTCCTTCAACGCCGCATACTGGGGCACTTGGTCGCGGGAGGGCACTACCAGCATTATCAGGCTCACCTGCCCCTGCCACTCGGGGTAGCGCTGCAAGAGCAAATCAAACGCCCGCAGCCGCTGGGCAATGCCCTTGGTATAGTCGAGCCGGTCGATGCTAAGAATCACGCGGGTGTCGCGTAGCGCTTCGCGGTATTCGGCCTCATGCTGCTGCGCCTCTTTCGAAACGGCCGCCTGGGCATAGCGCTCGTAGTCAATTCCCATTGGAAAAGCATCGACGCGCACCGAGCGATTGGGCGTTTCAATCTGCCCGTTCTGCGCCGGCAGCCCTAGCAGATGGGTCACGGCGCTCAGAAAGTGCCGCATGTAGCCAAAGGTGTGAAAGCCGATGAGGTCGGCCCCTAGCATGCCGCGCAGCAGCTCGGTGCGCCAGGGCAGCACCCGTATTAGCTCCTGCGATGGAAACGGGATGTGCAGGAAGAAGCCAATTGTGGCCTCGGGCCGCGCCTGCCGCAGTAGCTCGGGCAGCAGTAGCAGCTGGTAGTCGTGTACCCAGATGGTGTCCTCGGGGCCGGCCTGGGCTAGCACGGCCTGGCAAAATTTCTGGTTTACTGCTACGTAGGCCTCCCAATGCGTCTGCTCATAGGTGGCAAACTCGCTGAAATAGTGGAAGGTAGGCCACAACGTCGAGTTGCTAAATCCTTCGTAGAAGTCGCGAATTTCGTCCTCAGTCAAAAACACCGGCGCCATGTTGTCGTCGCGCAGCTCATCCTTAATGTGCTGTTCCTCACCTTCATCTTGCACAAACAGTCCCGGCCAGCCTATCCAGAGGTTATCGCCCTGCCGGTAAATAGAGCCCAGGCCAGTGGCTAGCCCCCCTTCACTAGGCTGGAAGGTGAGGCCGTCATCGGTGCGCAGAACTTTGGTAGGGAGGCGGTTCGAAACGATTAACGTGCGGGGCATAGGCCATGAGCGGATGGTGAACCCCTAGGAATACGCAGTTTTTGCCTAAAGAGTCCGGATTCCGCTCAGAATTGCCCGCTTAGCTTAGCGCTGCACTTCGTATTTCCGCTTGATAAAGTCGAGCATCTCGCGCACGTGCTCATCGGTTTTGTTGGCCTCAATTTTCCAGAGCGCTTCTATCAGCAGCAGCAGCAGGCGGGTTTCCTTGTCGGGCTCGGGGTACCCTAGCTGCTCGAACGCCGCGCGCAGCCGTGCCGGCACTGGGCGCATAAAGCGCTCGTGCTGCTGCTGGGCCGTTTCGTAGTCGGCCAGCCGGTATTGCAGCTTCCAGAAGTGCGGCTCTTCCAGCACCATCTTATAGGGCAGGTCGATGACGCTGTGAATGAAGGTAAGCGGGTCGGTTTCGAGCAAGCCGCCGCGGTTGTGCTCGATGATGCGCTGGTAGCCGCTCTTAATAATAAAGTCGAGCAACTGGTCTTTCGAGCCGAAGTGCTTGAAAATAAGGGCTTCCGAAACACCGGCAGCCTTGGCAATCTGTTGGGTTGAGGTATTCTCAAACCCTTTATCCCCAAACAGTTGCAGCGCCACATTGGCAATGTGTTGGCGGCGGGTAATCATAAGCGGTGGGGTGGAGCTGGGGGGAGCTCAGAATGAAGTACAAAGTTCGGGCATAATCGCTGTATCAACAGCGAAAACTTCATTTTATTCCCGTTACGGTGGCTTAGCAGCCAGCTAAAAAGAAACCGGCCGATTTGGGAATACCAAATCGGCCGGTTGGAAAACTTTCAAACTCTGCCAGGCCGGGGCGGGGCAGATATTCACAACCGGCTGGGGTGGGACGACGGCCGGGTATTCAGAGTGTGGGACGGAACCAGACGGGGTGGGACGACGGCTGGCAATGAGAATATGGGAACCGGCTGGGGTGGGACGACAGCCAGGCAACTTGAGAGTGTACAGCTAACCGGGTGGGACTCGCTAGCTGTTTGTGGGAACAATATTACAACAGAAAAGTAATTCGCGGTAAGTGTTAGCTCACTAGAAATGGGTGAGTAGACACTTACTATGCATTTTGAATGCTATTTTCCTGATTATCAAGGAGAAAAATTTCGTATAAAATTTTGTCATTTTCGGCAATCACTACCTACACTTACCAAAAACAGTCTTGGTAACGGAAAGCCCGCTGAAAACGATTGTGGACAAGATAACTACGTAAAATCTTCGAAAAAGGTCGTAGGCAACTCGGAGACGCTGGTAAAAGCGCACAAGGTGTTTATCGAGCAACGTAAAGCTGCGAACGAAAAATACGTTGATTTATAAGTACTTTTCGTAGATGCCGGCCGCAATCTTCTCCACCAGAGGCTTGGGTACGACATTGGTAAGGCCAGCCGATACTTTATTAAGTACGCCGGGAATAAACTCTGCTTTCCCCGCAAACAGCGCCTTTAAACCCGCGTCGGCCACTTGGCTAGGGGTCATCGATACTTTATTGGCTACAGCTTGCAGCTCGCTGCCCATACCGGCGCGGTTGCCAAAGTCGGTGGCAGTGGCGCCTGGGCTAAGGCAGGTAACAGAAACGGTGCTGTCTTTCAGCTCGTAGCGCAGCCCCCGGCTAAAGCTCAGCAAAAACGCTTTGCTAGCCGCGTATACCGTAAGCGAAGGCACAGCCTGGTAGGCCGCCGTGCTGGCTACGTTGAGAATATACCCTTTGGCAGCCCGGCGCAGCAGCGGTAGCAGCGCATAAGTGAGCTGCACCGGCAGGTTGAGGTTGAGCTGCAGCATATTGAGCTGCTCCTCCAAGTTGAGCTTCTCAAAACGGCCCCAGAGGCCATAACCCGCATTATTGATGAGTACCGCTAGGCCCTCGGGCGCCTGGTGGGCCGCCCAGGTGGCTACCTCGGCAGCGGCATCGGGCTGCGTCAGGTCGAGAGCCAGTACTTCGGCCGTGCGCTGGTGTTGGGTTTTGATTTCCTGCGCCAATGCCTGTAGCTGGTCGGCCGAGCGGGCTACCAGAAGTAAGTCGTAGCCGCGCTGGGCGAGGCCTAGCGCCAGCGCCCGGCCAATGCCGCGCGAGGCACCGGTAATAAGAGCAATCGGCATTTAATAGAAGCAGAAAAGTGACAGACTAGTGCTTGGTTAAAAAAGAACGTCATGCTGAGCCTGTCGAAGCAGTGCTACCAAACGGCACCCTAGCGGTGCGGCAGCTATGCTTCGACAAGCTCAGCATGACGGTCGGGTGCTGAGCGGCAGGCGTGAAGGCGTACTTATTTTACCAGGTGCAGGAAGCGCAGGTAAAAGGGCGTAGGGCTTTCCTCGCTCTTGGGCTGGTACTTGCCGCCGATGATGGGTACGTACATTACGCGACGCCGCGACTCGGGGCCCACCAGCGGCGACTGTGCCACGCGGTGCCACATGCGGCCATCGTGCACGGTGAGGTCGCCGGGCTCGGTTTCAATGGCAATTTCGTTCGGGTCGTAGTACACGTCCTTGTAGTACTTCTTGCGAAACAGCATCTTGCCCAGGCCCTGGCGGTGGGTGCCCGGTATCACGCGCAGGCCGCCGTTGGTGGCTTTGGTGCCGTCGAGGTGCAGGCCCACGTTGAGCATAGGCCGAATACGCTTGCCGTAGAATACATCGCGCAGCGAGTCGGTGTGCCAGCCCATCTGGCTGAACTCCGAGCCCTCCACGTTCACGTAATGGTTTACTACGAGGCCATCGCGCTCGTTTTCGCCCACGCGGCCACCTTCTATTTCGAGCAGCGGAAACAAGGCCTCGAAGCGCTTGTCTTGCAGCAGCTCGTGCAGCACCGGGCTGTGCTGCGAGGCAAAGGCAAAGCGCTGCACGATGGGCGAGCCATCCACATCCTTGCCATACTTAATAGGAACGCCATTTACCTTCTCTACCTGGTGGGCCAGCCAGTCAGCTTGCACGTCTTGCGTCGCCTTCAGGTAGGCTTGCACCTGCTCGGGCGAGGCGAAGGGGCGAAAATGCAAAAAACCGTATTTAGCAAAGAAGGCCCGCTGCTCGGCCGTCAGGGTCTGGCCAAGAGTAAAGCGCGGATAATCAGATAAAGATGCCATAGAGGGAAAAGCTGGCGGAAATAATTCCCGGCCACCCTGGGGTTCAAATGAAAGGGCAAAGATACGCTAGCCGGCAGTCGTAGAGAATGAGTAATTATTCACAGATTACTACGCCGCGCGGCCAATAACCGCTTTGTGCAGCAGGAAGTTTGCAGTAGAGGGTGCTTTTTAGGGGCTGTAGATGGACTTTTTACAACTTTTAACCCGCGTCATCCCTATAGGGTGCGCATGGTCGTGCTGACCCGGCCAGCCACTGTGCGCAAACTTGCGTTACTTGGAGCCTGCTAAGGTTTCCGGCTCTTTGCATCTAACCTCCTCCACCCAGCTCTCTATGGCTTTCACGCCCAGCCCGATGCTTCTCAAGCTGCTCTACAACCGGGGTAGCCTCCACAACCTGCCCGAGGGTAAAGGCGTGGCGTTCAGCATCAAAAACCGCCTCGATACAGTGCGGCTCACCGGTTTGCAACGCGTAAAGCTCGGCGAGGTGGTAGTACCAGCCTCCCACATTCAGCTCGACCTGGGTGGGGGCGAGGTGCGCGCTGGGGCTAGCGTGGCGGCCGATGGGCAGGCTATTGAGCTGCCCGTGGGCCGCACCATCACCTTTGTGCTCGATACGCCCCCCTTGGCCGAAGGCATGCACCAGCTGCAGGCGCAGTTCAGTACCGATGCGTTTGGCGAGCTGAGCGTGGAGGTGGAAGATGCCATTGTGAGCCACGATGGCCGGGTACGCATTCCGCGCTCCGACGAAGACGACTATGCTGAGGCCGCCATTCAAGCTCGCCAGCGCTTTGCCGAGCAGTTTACGCAGCAAGAATACACGCACCTCAAACACTACTCCTTTGACCCGCACGCCCTGAAGGGCAACTGCGAGCACTTTATGGGAGTGGCGCAGGTACCAGTAGGGCTAGCGGGCCCGCTGCACGTAAACGGCGAGCACGCGCAGGGCGAGTTTCTCATCCCGATGGCCACTACCGAGGGCACCCTGGTAGCCAGCTACAACCGCGGCATGCAGGTGCTCAACCTGTGCGGCGGCGTGAAGTGCACCGTCATTGGCGATGCGATGCAGCGGGCGCCGGTGTTTGTATTCGACGATGCGCGCGGCGCGCGCGACTTTGGCCGCTGGGTGGCCGAGAGCCTGGAGCAAATCAGGCCCGAGGCCGAAAGCACCTCGCGGGTGGCCAAGCTGCAATACATTGATACCTATCTGAGTAACAAGTTTGCCTACCTGCGCTTCAACTTCTCGACCGGCGACGCAGCTGGCCAGAACATGGTGGGCCGGGCCACGTTTGCGGCCTGCTCCTGGATTTTGGAACACTACAAAGGCGCGCCCATCCGGCATTTCTACCTCGAGTCGAATTTCGCCACCGACAAGAAAGCCAGCCAGATAAACGTGATGCGCACCCGCGGCAAACGGGTGGTGGCCGAGGCCGTGATTCGGCGCGATGTGCTGCAGCAGCGCATGCGCGTAACGCCCGAACAGCTGGCCTACCACGGGCAGGTGAGCAACGTAGGGGCTTTTCTGTCAGGCGCTAATAATAACGGCGCGCACTCGGCCAATGGCATTACGGCGCTCTTCATCGCCACGGGCCAGGACGTAGCCAACGTGAGCGAGTCGAGCGCCGGTGTGTTGTATTCGGAGGTGACGAAGGAGGGCGACTTGTACATCAACATCACCATTCCATCGCTCATCGTGGCCACTCACGGCGGCGGCACGGGGCTAGCCACCCAAAACGAATGCCTGCGCATGCTAGGCTGCGTGGGCCAGGGCACGGTCTACAAGTTTGCCGAAATAGTAGCCGGCGTGGTGCTGGCCGGCGAGCTGAGCCTGGGTGCCGCCATCAGCAGCAGCGACTGGGTGAGCAGCCACGAGCAGTACGGCCGCAACCGCTAGGGGCTAGGTAGTTGCGCAGCCAGGGGCCTACGTATCTTTGAGCTACGTACTTCCTTCCCTTCTGCATTAGTAAGTGAAAATGTTATTTTTCACGCTGCTGTTCGCAGCGTGTTCTGCCCCGGCCTGGGCCCAGGCTAGCCGTGCGGCCGACCCAGGCCGTGCGCTCTATCGGGAAGCAAATACCCCGGTGGCCGCCCTGCGCACCCGCGCGGCCACTAGCCAGCACGAAAACGAGTTTCTCAACAAAGGCACCTACGAAACCGGCTACCTGCGTGCGCTCGATGGCCGGCGCATCCTGGTGCTGGGCCTGCGCTACCACGTGGGCCAGCGCGTGGTGCAGGTGCAAGATTCGATGCAGGCCGACAGCACCCACTACTGGCCTCTGGCCGCCGTGCGCGGTTTCGACCTGGGCACTGAAGACGATGCTCCCTTAGCCAATTCGCCGGATGCCGTGGTTGGGGTGCGCCGCTATCGTGCCCGGCTGGTGCAAGAGGGCAAGCAAGGCACCCGGCGCGAAGCAGTACAAGTGTTGACTTCTATCGACTCGGGGCCGCTGCTACTGGCCTGGCTGCCAGTAGTGCCCGAGCCTGCGGGCCTTGCGCAAGTGCTGGTAGCGGGCCCCGGCACCACCCCCACCGAGCCGCTTCGCCCGCTGGAGCTGACCGAAGCGGCCGTGCTGCGCCTCTGCGGCAGCCGCGCCGCTGAAGTGCGCACCTTCGCCAGCGCCCGCCACTTGCGCTTCGACCAACCTGCTGACGTAGCCAAGCTGTTTGACTACTACAACCGGGTGGCAGTGGCGAAGTAGGTATAAAAGTTATCTGTCACGCTGAGTTCGCGAGGCATGACAGATAACTTTTACCGCCTTTATTTCCCCAGCAGGGCTAGCTGCGCCGTGCTATCTTGCACCACGTGCAGGGCTTGCTGTAGCTCTAAGTCTGTATCGCGCAGCACGGCGCGGCTCGCCTCAGGGCCGTAGGCGCTACGCGCGATATTGGCCTTGAGGCTGGCCCGTAGCGCCGGCGCGCACCGGCGCAGGGCCGCCGGGTCAGGCCGCAGGCCGGCTTTGGCAGCCAGGCGCACGAGGCCGTCGAGCTCGGTATCGGTGACGCGAAACACCGCTTGATACTGCGCAAAGCGCAGGCCGGCTAGCTCGGCTTTGTGCTGACGGTAGAAGGCTAGCGAGTAGGCCCATACAGCGCCTGAGCGTTGCAGCTCGGTGTAATAAGCGGAATGAAGCAGCGTATCGCGGGCCACAAACACATCGGGCATAATGCCGCCGCCGCCGTACACCACCCGGCCGTGGTCGGTACGGAAGCGCTGCTCCTGGGCAAAATGCACGCTGTCGGCCGAGGCCAGCTCCCCGTGCTGCTCGCGCTCAGTGAGCTCGCGGTTGTAGCTGGCGCGGTCGGCGCCGTAGGGCTTCTGAATGCAGCGGCCTACGGGCGTGTAGTAGCGCGCCACCGTCAGGCGCAGCTCGCCGCCTTCCTGTAAGGCAATAGGCTGCTGCACCAAGCCCTTGCCAAAAGTGCGGCGGCCCACCAGCAGGGCGCGGTCGTGGTCTTGCAGGGCGCCGGCCAGCACTTCGGCGGCAGAGGCACTGTTTTCATCTACCAGCACCACCAGCGGGCCCTGTTCCCAGTCGCCGGCTACGTGGGCGTAAGTTTGGGTAGCATACTGCTCGTCTTTGCCCACCGTGTACACGATTTTGCGCGAGCCACCGATAAACTCGTCGGCTAGCCGGGTGGCGCGGTCAAGGTAGCCACCCGGGTTGCCGCGCAGGTCGAGCACCAGCCGCTTCAGGCCCTGGCGCTGCAAGTCGGCTAGCTGGGCTTTAAACTCCTCGTACGTATTGGTGGCGAAGCGGTCGACTTTGATGTAGCCAGTTTGCCCATCTTCCAGCAGCACGCCCGGCTCTACCGAATTGTTGGCTAGCCGGCCCCGGTTGAGATGCACGGCCAGGGACTGCGGCTGGCCCGGCCGGGCCACTACCAGGATCAGGCTGGCGCCGCGTGGCCCGCGTAGCAGCTGGGCTAGCTGAGTGGGGCTCAAGTGGGTACCTGCCACCGGCTGGTTACCCACGCGCAGCAGCTGGTCGCCAGGCAATAGGCCCGCTGCCTCGGCCGGGCCGCCTGCCAGGGTGGTCACGACCGTAGCCGTATCCCTGAAAAAGTTAAAATCGAGCCCCGCCCCGTCGAAGCTGCTTTGCAGGAAGGCATCAACCTGCTCGCGGTCCTTGGCGGGGATGTAGACCGAGTGCGGGTCGAGCTTACCCAGCAGCTGCGCCACGGCGTAGTTGGTGAGCCCGTCGGCATCGACCGAGTCGACGTAGTCGCGGTCGATATAGCTTAGAATCTCCTTGTAGCGCAGGTAGCCCCTAGCCGTAGCCTCCGGGTTCTCAGTGGTAGGGCGGAATAAGTTGGTGCCTAGTATGATACCGACGCCTAGCGTAAGCAACGGAAACAACGCCAAGCGGTAGCCCCGGCCCCGGCGGGGGGGCACCGCCGTAGCGGGCTCAACAGCGCGGGGCGATGGCAGTGGGGCGGACATAAACGAATCCGCAGCGCGGATAAATCAAGCTGTACTAGCCGAAGGAGCTATTACTCAATCAAATTTAGGCTGGCCCTGGCACATCAGCGCCGCCAAGGTCAGCTAGGGAGGCGGTTTCTGCCTAAGCCTAAACTTTTTCTCCGCAAAAGCCAAAAGTGTTGGGATAGTGCTAGCTGCGCTAGCCCTTGGCCGTCGCCTCAGCAGCTGGGCGGCCCTGCGCCGGGGCCGTATCTTTGTGGTTTACCGCGTTTGCTTATGTCTACTCCCACCACCGGCCGCATTCTGGCCATCGACTACGGCCACAAGCGGGTGGGGCTAGCCATTACCGACCCGCTGCAGCTCATCGCCTCGCCGCTCGATACCATTCACAGCCAGGATTTGGTGAAGTTCGTGCTCGACCATCACCGGCGCGAGCCGCTGGCGGCCGTGGTGGTGGGTATGCCCCGCACGCTGCTCAACGAGCCCACCGACTCGACCAGCGCCGTGGTAGGATTGCTGCGCCGTCTGCGCCGCGAGCTGCCCGAGCTGGCCATCCACGAAATCGACGAGCGCTTTACCTCGCGGCTGGCCAAGCAGGCTATGCTGGCCGGCGGCCTGGGCCGCAAGGCTCGCCAGGACAAAGCCACGGTAGACAAGGTGAGCGCCGCGCTAATACTCCAGTCTTTTCTAGAATCCCCTCTACGCTAATGATTCTCCCGATTGTTGCCATCGGCGACCCCGTACTCAAGACGCTCGCCAAAGACCTGCCCACCGACCTGCCCGCCACCGACCTGCAAAAGCTGGTGCAGGATATGTTTGAAACCATGTATTCGGCTCACGGTGTGGGCCTGGCCGCCCCTCAGATTGGGCGCGCCGTGCGCTTGTTCGTGATGGACTCGGGCCCCATGCTAGGCCCCGATGAGGACGACGAAGACGACGAGCCCGTAGAAGTGGCCGCGCCCGACGAAATCCAGGAAACGCCCATCAAGCGCGCCTTCATCAACCCCCAAATGCTGAGCGAAACCGGCGAGCCCTGGGGCTTTGAGGAAGGTTGCCTCAGCATTCCGGGTGTGCGCGAGCTGGTGCAGCGCTGCCCCAATATCGTGCTGCGCTATGAGGATGAAAACCGCCAGGTGCACGAGGAGGCCTTCAGCGGCATGGCGGCTCGCATCATCCAGCACGAGTACGACCACCTGGAAGGTATCCTGTTCACCGACAAGCTATCAGCTTTTAAAAAGCAGCTGCTGAAAGGCCGGTTGGCTCGTATCAGCAAGGGCGATGTGAAGCACGACTACCGCATGAAGTTTGCCGCTAGCGCGGGCGGCCGCCGCTAGGCCCTCTAACCAGGCACATTATCTTAAACTGGAAAGCCGGTATATCGTCAGATATGCCGGCTTTTTTGTTACTTGCTGATTGATGAACAGAAGTATTCTTTTATGAGAGAGCTACTACGTCTGCGCTTGGCTAAGCTGCGGTGGCTGCTGCTAGGGGTAGTTTGCTGGCTAGCCCTGCCTGCGCCGGCCCAGGCATGGGGCTTCTTCGGCCACCGGCTGCTGAATAGGCTGGCCGTGTATACGCTGCCGCCCGAGATGTTGCCCTTCTTCAAGGCCAACATCGAGTACCTGACTACCAACGCTACCCGGCCCGATTCGCGGCGCACGGTGGTGCCCACCGAGGCGCCGCGCCACTTTATGGACGTAGATGTGTACGGCGACAGTGCCCTCACGCGCCACGGCCTGCCCCGCGCCTATGCCGACGCTGTGGCCCTAGTGGGTGGCGAAGACTCGCTGCTGCACCACGGCATTGTGCCTTGGCAGGTGGCCAGCATGAAAAGCAAGCTCACGGCCGCCTTCCAGGCCGGCGATACCGACCGCATCCTGTACCTGGCCGCCGACCTGGGGCACTACGTGGCCGATGCCTGCGTGCCGCTGCACACCACCCGCAACTACAACGGCCAGCTCACGGGCCAGCGCGGCATCCACGCGCTGTGGGAGTCGCGCCTGCCTGAGCTGCAAGCCGCCGACTACGACTTGCTCACTGGCCAGGCTCCTTACCTGGAGCAACCCACCGAGGCCGCCTGGGCCGCCGTGGCTCGGGCGCACACGGCTGTCGATTCGGTATTTCAGATGGAGAAGCTAGTGTCGGGCGAGCTGAGCGAAGACCGTAAATTCAGCTACGAGCAGCGCGGCAACCAGACTATCCGGGTGTACTCGCGGGAGTTTAGCCTGGCGTATCATCGGCGGCTAGGGGGGCAGGTAGAGCGCCAACTGCGCTACGCGGCGCGGCTCATCGGGGCGTTCTGGTATACGGCCTGGGTCGATGCTGGCCAGCCCGACCTCACCGGGCTTGACCAGCACCCGTCGGTGGCCGCGCAGCTAGAGGCTGAGCAGGAAAGCAAGGCGGCTAGCGCTATACCCGTCAAGGCATTGCCGGGCCACGACGAATAGCTTGGGCATAAAAAAGCCCGCTGATTAGGCGGGCTTTTTTGTAGAATGACTCGCTACACGTTCGGGTTATTGCTGGCCAGCACATCGTAGGCCAGGTTTTCGGCCGGCGTCATGTTGTTGGGCAGGCGAATATCGTCGGCGTCGTGCACGCGCAGGGTAAGCAGGCCCGAGAGTATCATCGAGCAGCCGCCGAATACGAGCGTGAGCACCGGCTCGCCCCCAAACACGTGTTTGGTGAAGAAGCCCAGCGTGACGCCGGCTACCATTTGAGGCAGCACGATGAAGAAGTTGAACACGCCCATGTAGTAGCCCATCTTGTTGGCCGGCAGCGCGCCGGCTAGCATGGCGTACGGAATGCTCAGGATGCTGGCCCAAGCCACGCCCACACCTATCATCGACACCAGCAGCAGCTGCGGGTTTTGGATAAAGTAGATGGAAATGAGGCCTAGCCCGCCCGCCGTGAGGCACAGCAGGTGCGTCATGCGGCGGCTCGTGGCGCGCGCAATAACCGGCAGCGCCAGCGCCGCCAGCGCCGATACCCCATTGTAGACCGAGAAGCAAACGTTTACCCAGTCGGCCCCCTCGTTATAGATTTTGGAGGTCGTGTCGCTGGTGTGGTAAATGTGGCTGGTGATGGCCGGCGTGGCATAAATCCACAGCGAAAACAGGGCTAGCCAGCTGAAAAACTGCACCACCGCCAGCTGCCGCATAGTGCGCGGCATGTCTGAGATACCTGCGAAGGCTTCTTTTATAATATTCCAAAAGCCAGCGGTACGGGCTTTCTCGGCTTCAAACTCAGCTAAGTTTTCGGGTGGGTACTCGCGGGTGCGAACAACCGTCCAAAGCACTGCCAGGAAGTAGATGATACCTCCCGTATAAAAGGCGTACTTCAGTGAGGGCGAAATATGCCCAGCCGGAGCTACGTTGCTGAAATGCAGCCAATTGGTGAAAATGTACGGTAGCAGCGACCCCACCACGGCCCCGATACCGATGAAGAAGGTTTGCGCCCCGAAGCCCGTGGTGCGCTGGTTGCTAGGCAGCATGTCGCCCACCAGCGCCCGAAAAGGCTCCATCGAGATGTTGATGCTCGCATCCATAATCCAGAGCATGCCCGCCGCCATCCAGAGGGCCGATACGTGCGGCATCACCAGCAGGGCTAGCGAGGCGCAGATGGCCCCGACCAGGAAGAACGGCCGCCGCCGGCCCCAGCGCGGGCTCCAGGTGCGGTCGGAGAGATAGCCGATAATGGGCTGAATGAGCAGGCCCGTGGTGGGCGCGGCCAGCCACAAGAAGGCCAGCTCATCTTCCTTGGCGCCCATCGTTTCGAAGATGCGGCTCATGTTGCCGTTCTGGAGGGCAAAGCCAAACTGGATGCCCAGGAAGCCGAAGCTCATGTTCCAGATTTGCCAGAAACTGAGGCGGGGCTTCACGCGCAGCGCCGAGGGGTTGTCGATGATAGCACTACCGGCCATTGCAACAAATCGAAAAGGGTGGGAGAAGAAGTAGCTGAAAGTTACGCTAGGCCAGTGTTTTACTCCTAGACTACTGCGGCTTTATTTCCAGCACCATGGCGCTCAGGGGCTCCAGCGTGAGGCGAAGGCTGGCCTGGGGCTCGCCGCCAGTAAGCAGGTCGCGGTAGGTGTAGGTGCGCTGCGTGGGCAGGCCCATGCGCTGCAGCACGGCATCGGGAATGAGCAGGGTAGGGCGGTAGGTCTTCGTGTCGCTGAAGTTGACGACCACCAGCACTTGCTGGCCCTTGGTGTAGCGCAAGAAGCAGTAAAGCTTGCGCTGGTCGTACTCCTTGCTGAGGTTGTTGGCGTCTTGCAGCTCGTAGAACTGCCCCTTGCGGATGGCCTCGCTGCTGCCGGCTAGGGTCAGCAGGCGCTTGTAAAAGTCGCGCAGCTGCTTTTGCTCGGCGCTGAGCTTGCCGCCGTCCATCTTGCCCTGGTTCAGCCACTTCTGGTGCTCGGGCACGCCCCAATAGTCGAAGATGGTGGTGCGGCCGTCTTCGCCCGAAAAGCCTTCGCTGCCCAGCGCCGGCTCGCCCACCTCCTGGCCCATGTAGAGCATAATAGGGCCCGTGGCCAGGGTCGCCGACACCGTCATGGCCGGAATGGCACGGCCCGGGTCGCCGGCAAATTCCTTAGAGGCAATGCGCTGCTCGTCGTGGTTTTCCAGAAAGCGCAGCATGCGTGAGCTGAAGCCGTTGCTTTCCACTTTCCACACGTGGGTGATGTCGTCCATGTTGCCCTCCTGGCGCATGAGGCGGCGCAGGCCGTCGTAGAGGCCTACTTTATCATAGAGAAAAT
Organism: Hymenobacter sp. BT559; assembly: GCF_017571525.1. Lineage (GTDB taxonomy): Bacteria > Bacteroidota > Bacteroidia > Cytophagales > Hymenobacteraceae > Hymenobacter > Hymenobacter ginsengisoli. Next base: position 239,889 of record NZ_JAGETY010000007.1, read on the forward strand.
CGAAGTGGCCCTTGTTGAAATACGTGGCGTATTCCTTCGGATTGTAGGCCTCGCCAATGAAGATGAGGCTGGGTTTTACCTTCTTTAGCTCCGGAATAACCCAGGCCCAGAACTCGACGGGCACCATCTCGGCCATGTCGCAGCGGAAGCCATCCACGTCCTTTTTGGTCCAGAAGATGAGAATGTCGCGCATCTTCTTCCAGGTATCCGGAATGGGCTCGAAGTGCATCTGGCGGCCATTTTTATAATCGACGCCGTAGTTGAGCTTGATGGTTTCAAACCAGTCATCCACGCTAGGGGTGGCCGAAAACACGTCGTTGCCGGTAGCCTTGGCCGGAAACTCCTGGTACTTGCCATCCTCGCTAGGCCCCTTCAGCGGGCCTAATGGGTTGTAGCCGGCCGGCACCACGAAGTGCTCGCCGGGCAGATAGTAGAAATTATTGTTGGGCGCGAAAGCCTTGGTCTTGTCGTCCTGCGCACCCAGGTCTACTACACCGTCCGGCTTGGCGTCGGAGTGGTAGGAGCGGGCCACGTGGTTGGGGATGAAGTCCATAAGTACCTTCAGGCCGTGGGCGTGGGTGCGCTTTACGAGGGCCTCAAACTCGGCCATGCGGGCTTTTTTGTCCACGGCTAGGTCGGGGGCCACGTCGTAGTAGTCCTTCACGGCGTAGGGCGAGCCGGCGCGGCCCTTCACCACGTCGGCATCGTCGGCGGCCAGGCCGGCCTGCGGGTAGCTGGTCATGGTGGCGTGCTCAAGCACCCCGGTGTACCACACGTGCGACACACCCATTTCCTTGATTTTGGTCAGGGCCAGGTCGTTGATGTCGTTAAACTTGCCACAGCCGTTTTCAAGCACGGTGCCGTAGGGCTTGTTCAAGGCCACTTTATTACCAAACAAACGCGGCAGCAGCTGGTAGATAACGAGCTTGTTATCCTGCGGGATTTCGGTAGTTGTGTTGGGGTCTTGGTCCACGGGGGAGGTAAAAGCGGATAGCGCCAGCAAGCCGGCCGCTAGCAAAAGGTTTTTCATACGTGCCGGTAAGGTAGGCGCATAGCGGGGCTTTCTGGCTTTTTATGCCCCCTAGCGGGGCTAAAAAGAGCGTATTTCTACTTCTTCAGCTCCACTACCCAGGCGGTATGCGCGGGCACGGTCAGCGTTTTGAGGTCGGCGATGCTAGCCCCCGTCACCACCTCTGTGCCCGACGTGAAGCCATCGGTGCGCTCGGCGTAGCGGGTGCCATCTACCTTCTTCGCTTCCTTGGTGTTGTTGGCAATCACCATCACGCACTCGCCAGCGTCGTTGTAGCGGAAATACGTGTACACGCCATCCTGCGGGATGAATTGCATCAGCTTGCCGCTGCTCAGCACGGGGTGCGCCTTGCGGTAGTTGGCGAGCTTGCTCACGTAGTCGAAAGCCTCGCCGGCCTGGCCGGGGCGGTTCACGAAGTAGTTGGTTTTGTCGCCGGCAAAGCCGCCGGGGAAATCCTCACGCACCTTGCCGTCGGGGTTCGAGAAGTTCTTCATCAGTACCTCGGTACCGTAGTAGAGCTGCGGCGTGCCGCGCAGGGTCAGCAGCCAGGCAATGCCCATCTTGAACTTGCTGAAGTCTTCGCCAATCACCGAGTAGAAGCGGCTCATGTCGTGGTTGTCGAGGAAGGGCACGTTGCGCGTGGCATCCACGTACATCCAGTCGCCCTGCAGGGCGTGGTAGAGCTTGTTGAGGTCGCCGCCATCGCCCTTCAGCACGTCGCTGATGCCAAAGCAAATCTGGAAGTCGAGCACGCCCGGCAGGTTCGACTTAAAGCCGTTGACGGGCGGGAAAATGTTCTGGGCGAAGAACGCCTGCTCGGCCTCGGTGCCCTCCCAGGCCTCACCAAACAGGGCCAGCTTGGGGTATTCCTCACCAATGGCCTTGCCCCAGTCCATCAAGAACTTAGGCTCCGAATACGGGTAGGTGTCGATGCGGTAGCCATCCAGGCCGGTAGCTTCGACCCACCACAGGAAGTTCTGAATCAGGTACGTCGAAACCAGCGGGTTGCTCTGGTTTACGTCGGGCATGGTGGTGTCAAACCAGCCGTCGTTTTCCAGTATCCGGTCGCGCTTCGAAGCGTAGGGGTCGTTGAGGGTGAAGGCGTTGTAGTTGCTGCGCGTGAAGGTGGGGAAGGCGTGAAACCAGTCGGCCGCCGGCTTATCCAGGAACAAGTGGTGGTAGCTGCCCCAGTGGTTGAGCACGATGTCCTGCACCACCTTCAGGCCCTGGCCATGCGCAGCTTTCACAAACTGCACGTACTCGGCGTTGGTGCCGTAGCGCGGGTCTACCTTGTAGCAGTCCGTCACGGCATAGCCGTGGTAGCTCGCCTTGGGCATGTCGTTTTCGATAATCGGCGTGGGCCAGATGGTGGTAGCACCCAGCTGCTTGATGTAGTCGAAGTGGTTCTCGATGCCCTTGAGGTCGCCGCCGTGGCGGGCATACATTGAGTCACGGGCAATGTGATTTACGCGGGTGCCCTTCACCACATCATTTTTGGGGTCGCCGTTCGAGAAACGGTCGGGCATCAGGAAGTAAATAAAGTCGGCCTGCGTGAGGCCCTGCGTGCGCGCCGGGTCAGCGTTGCGCGGGCGCAGCTCGTAGCTGTAGGTGAAGGGCTTGGCCCCCGCAAACTTGAGCTGGAGCTTGCCGGGCTGCGCCTGCGGGCTCACCGTAAGGTTCACAATTAAGTAGTTGGAGCTTTCGAGCTTCTGGAAGCCGTCGAGCGTTACGCCGGGATACGTGGCTAGGGTCACCTGGTCGGCGGCGATGCCGGGCGCGTTCACCAGCAACTGCAGCTTGGGGTTTTTCATGCCCACAAACCAATAGGTGGGGTCAATGCGAGCGGCCGTTTTGGCGGCGGCCGACCCTGGCTTGGCTGGCGGCGCGGCCAGCGTGGGGCTAGCCGAGAGTAACAAGGCCGCTGCCGAAGCCGTTAGGAAAGAGCGAAAAACACGCATGAAGCAGATAATGAAGGGGAAGGGTGGGAAAAATAACGGAAACCCCCGATGGACAAATCGGGCTAGCCAGGTGGCCGCAAGGCATGTTTTGGCCCGCAAACCATTGCGGAACCTGCCCTCCGAAGCCACTGACAAAATACGCCGACTTACCCCGCCGCCCCGCTAGCTTTGGCCTGCGGGTCCTTCCTTTGCCCTGCCAAACTTCCTTAGACACAACTACCTACTGACTTTTTTTTCATGGCGTTTACCTTCAAAGTACCGGCTCCGGCCGCCAAATACAAGACTGCCGCGGCCTACTTCTCGATGGAGTTTGCACTCGACCAGAGCTTGAAAATTTATTCGGGCGGCCTGGGCTTTCTGGCCGGCTCGCACATGCGCTCGGCCTACGAGCTCAAGCAAAACCTCATTGGCATCGGCATGCTGTGGACCTACGGCTACTACGACCAGGTGCGCAACCCCGACCAGACCATGAAGGCCGAGTTTCTGCACAAGCAGTACTCATTCCTGGAAGACACGGGCATTGTATTCCCGGTTACCATCCACGATGCGCAGGTGCACGTGAAGGCGCTCTACCTCGCGCCTGAGACCTTCGGCACCGCGCCCATGTTCTTCCTCACCACCGATATTGAGGAGAACGACTACCTGTCGCGCACCATCTCGCACCACCTCTACGACCCGGACGCAGCTACCCGCGTGGCCCAGAGCATCGTGCTAGGGGCCGGTGGCGGGCAGCTGCTCGACATCCTGGGTCGCCAGACCGACATGTACCACCTCAACGAGGGCCACGGCCTGCCGCTGGCTTTCTTCCTCTACGCCAAGCACAACCACGACCTGGCCGAGGTGCAGAAGCGCCTGGTGTTCACCACCCACACGCCCGAGCTGGCTGGCAACGAGGAGCGCCCCATCAAGCTGCTCCAGGATATGAGCTTCTTTGCCGGCGTGCCGCTCGATGAGATTCGCCGCGTAGCCCGCCTCGACGGCGACTCGCTCAACTACACGCTCACCGCCCTGCGCTTTGCCCGCAAGGCCAACGCCGTAAGCAAGGTACACGGTACCGTGGCCAACGAAATGTGGGGCCATTACGAGGGCATTTGCCCCATTATCTCCATCACCAACGCCCAGAACGGCACTTACTGGCGCGACAAGCAGCTGGCTGCTGCCCTCAAGAGCAAGAACGACGAAGCCCTGCTAGCCCGCAAAAAGGAGCTGAAGAAGGAGTTCTTCAAAGTAGTAGCCGACCAGACGGGCACGCTTCTCGACCCGGAGGCGCTGACCATTGTGTGGGCCCGCCGCTTCGCCGCCTACAAGCGCGCCGACCTCATTTTACGTGATTTTGAGCGCTTTGTGAAGCTCGTGAGCGACGACAGCCGCCCCGTGCAGATAATCTGGGCCGGTAAGCCGTACCCGAAAGACCAGGGCGCCATCGACATCTTTAACAGCATCATTGCCCGCACCAAAAACCTCAAGCGCTGCGCCGTGCTCACCGGCTACGAGCTGGCGCTGAGCGCCGAGATGAAGAAGGGCTCCGACTTGTGGCTGAACACCCCGCGCTACCCCCGCGAGGCGAGCGGCACCAGCGGCATGACCGCCGCCATGAACGCCAGCGTGAGTGTAAGCATCGCCGACGGCTGGATTCCGGAGTTTGCCAAAGACGGCGAAAACTGCTTCCTTATCGAGCACGCCGACGTGAACCTGCCCGACGACCAGAAGGATACTATCGAGGCTAATACCTTGCTCGATGTGCTCGAAAACCAGGTAGTACCCCTGTACTACGACCAGCCCAAGCAGTTCCTGAAAGTGGTGAAAGCCGCCATGAAAGACGTGGAGCCCGAGTTTGAGAGCGGCCGCATGGCCAAGGAATATTACGAGCAGCTCTACAAGTAAGGAATCGTACGATTTTTTAGATTTTGTTGACGTCAAAAAGCCGCCTTTTGGGCGGCTTTTTTCGTAAAAAAGTGTTCATAATGAGTAAAGCAGGCGATTAGAATAATCGTCCGCAAAAGCCGTGTAATCCGAAAAACCGGAGCAATCCGTGGTTCAGACAATGTGTGGTCGCTATACCGTCATTACGCCTGCGCCGGGGCTAGCCAAGCGCTTCAACGCTAAGGAAGCCGCCAGCCCGGCACCCAACTTCAACGCAGCGCCCTCGCAGGCCCTGCCCATCATCACCAACTCGGCGCCTGACCAGATTCAGCTCGTGAGCTGGGGCCTGGTGCCCTCGTGGAGCCGCGACCCGGCCAGTGGCCCCAAGCCCATCAATGCCCGCGCCGAAACCCTGGTCGAAAAGCCCAGTTTCCGGCAATTATTGTCCCGCAAGCGCTGCCTGGTGCTGGCCGACTCGTTTTACGAGTGGCAGGCCACCGAGCGGGGCAAAATTCCGCACCGCATTCTGCTGAAAAGCGAGGAGCCCTTTGCCTTCGCGGGGCTCTGGGATGAGTGGGTAGACAAAACCACCGGCGAGCTGCATCCCACGTTCACCATCGTCACGACCGAGCCCAACGAGCTGATGGCCAAGCTGCACAACCGCATGCCCGTCATCTTGCCCGGCCCCGAGGCTGAGCGTGCCTGGCTCGCCGACGACCTGGGGCCTAGCCAGCACCAGCAACTGCTGGTGCCCTACGACGCCCACCTGATGCGGGAGTACGCCATCACCAACCGCGTAAACTCGCCGGCCCACAACGATGCCGACGTGCTGGCGGCAGTGTAGCTCACAGCGCCGGCTTCACCTCAAACGAGAAAGTGGTGCTGCCGGCCAGGCCCGTAGGCGCCAGGCCCTGCACCACCACCAGGTAGCGCCCGGCCTGGTCAGAAGAGAAAAAGTCGAGCGCCTGGGGCTGGCTGGGAGCTAGCTGCACGTCGGGGTTCCAGTAGAGCAGGTTGCGCAGGTCGGGCAGGCGGCTGTGCTGCTGGGCTTCGGTGTCGTAGCGCGGCGTGTAGAACTCGCGCGGGGCTTGCAGGCCTTCATATTCCTCAATGAGCGCATGCGGGTTGAGCGGAAAGCCACCGAGGTCGCCTTTATAGGTGGTGTAGCTCACCACGCCATCGTAAACTTGCTGGCCCAGAAAATAGCGGTTGGCAATTACTTCCAGCTTTCTGATTTTCAGTGGGTCGAAGGCCATTATCTGGTTGATATTGAAAATGGGCAGGCCGTCGAGCAGCGTCAGCGGGTTTTCTTGTAGGGTAATATGCTTGGGCCGGTCTACCACCAGGAAGTGGAAGCCGTCTTTGCGCTTGCGCACCAGCACCCCGGGCACGTATTCGCGCATCACATCTTCCAGCAGCGGAAAGCGGGTGTAGTGGTCGAGCAAGTACCACTCCTCGGCTCGCCCATAAAAAGCCAGCGTATCGTAAGGAACGGCCCCGTAGCGGGGCGGCTGCATGGCATAGGCCCGCTGCGCCTGGGTTTGCAGGTGGCGCTCGCTCAGCGAGGCGGCCCACTGGCGCGGTAGCGGGGCTAGCCCAGGGGGTACCAGGCCACCCCCCGTGGTGAAAGGGCTAAGTAGCGCAAGGCGGTAGGTGCTGTCGCGCTGCGAGTTGGTTTGCAGTACCAGCTTGCGGAGGCCATAAAAATCCGGAAGCTCAAACTGCACCGTGCCATCGGGGCGGCTAAGCGAGTTGGCAAACTGAAAGGAAAGCCCTGGCAGCGACAAATAGGCCGGGATACCACTAGCCGGCGCTCCGCTAGCCTGGCTGAGGCGACCATGTAGCACGTAGCCATTTAGCTCGGGAGGATAGGGGCTAGCGGCCGGGCGGCCCGTCAGGACTTCGTCCCACTTAAAGCGGCGCCAGCCCTGGGTTAGCATAAGGTTGTCGGCCGCCTGCCGGGCCGTGGCGCTGGAGTCGCGGAAATAGTAGCCCGCATCCTCAATAAAGCCTTTCAGGTCGGCCGCCAGCAGCAGGTAGCTGCTAATGTCGGCCGCTGGCATAGCGGTCGCCAGCGAATCGAGCCGATACACGGCTAGCGAGGCGGCGGCGGGCTGGCTAGCCCCTAGCTGCAGGCGCACGCGGCTGCGCGGGCCGTAAGCTGCGGCCGTGGCACTGCCTTGCAGCTGCAGCGCGTGCGTTGGCCGGCGAAAAAATAGCCGCTCGGCCACGGGCCGCTGCCCACTGAAAATAGTGAAATGGGTAATGCCCGGGAGCAGCGCACGCTTATCGACCTGAAAAGTAGCTCGCCCGGCTACAAGCGGGGCCTCGGTAGTAGCCGTTAGCTGCTGGCCGGTATGGGCTAGCAGGTGCAGGCGCTCGGTGGCTGCCGTGGGCTGGGTCTGCACGGCCAGGGTGAGCGAGTTGGGGTTATCATCCGTCAGGAGTACCGCATAGCCCTGCTCGGCCACTGCTGGTAGCTTACTTGTAAGGAGTGCTCCGCCCGGCAGCTTTACCGTGGCTGTGTAGGCTGCCCCGGCCGTGGCGGGCGTAAGCAGAAAGCTGCCTAGCCCGAATTTCAGCGTGTGAAAAGTGGCTAGGGTGGTGCCCTGCGCATCGGTCACAGTGCCCGTGGCGGCCAGGCTGTGTCCCTGCCGGTCGGTGAGCTTAAAGGCTACCCGGCCGGGCAGCCCCCGCACCAGCTGCCCACCTTCTGGAAAAAACTGGAGGTCGTAGGCCGGGGCCGATGAGGAAAGCTGGGTAGCTGGTGCGCTGGCTTGCCAGGTATTGAGTATCGCTACCGGTTGCTGGAAGTAAAAATCCGGCCCGGCATTTTTCATCCAATTGGTGTAGGCGCGCACCGTATAGCGGCCGCTAGCCAAGTCGGCTGGTAGTTCGAGCGCGCCATGCCCCATGGCGTCAGTGAGCGCTATTTTGGCTTGGGCTACAGGGCGTTGTGCCGCATCCAGCACCTCTACATAAGCTACCTTGCTCATTGCCAGCGGGCGGTGAGCGGCGCCATCTACGGCATAGGCCTTAAACCACATGGTTTCGCCGGCGGTGTAGGCCGGCCGGTCGAGGTGCAGAAAAAGCTGCTCGGTGAGCGTGCGGCGATAGTGCTGCCGAAGCCTGTAGCCAGGTGCGGCCGAATCGGGGGCCTGCGCCCGAACGGGGGCGCTGGCCAGCAAGCCAAGCGCGAGCAGCCGGCGGCCGGGGCGGCGCAATAGCCGCAAGCAAAACCGCTGCATGAGTACTAAGGAACGTGACATAGGCTAGAAAACAGGTTGGCTGGGCTACCAGAAGCTGGGCTTTACAGTGGTGCCCCGCGTGCGGCAGTCTACGCACGCGCGCGGCCCGCCTTCATACCCTAGTGTGTCGCCGCTAACGATGTAGTACTGGGTTGGCACGTTATCACCCGATTTGAAAACCCGCGTATTGGGCCGGTAGATGCGTAGAGATATTTTGTCGTTTGGGTCAGGCACCAGCTCTGGGCCAAACGCGCAGCTGCTGTATGGGTCGTCAAATGCCCAGTCTTTCGGTAAGCCCAGGCTGGCCGGCGTGGCAAACAAGCGGCGCTGCACTACCGTGTGCGCGCCCACAAAACCCAGTACGGGCTCGGTGGCGTCGCCCACGCGATGCACGTTGCCGGTGAGCTGGGTCGGCAGCGGGTCGTTGACCGTGCCCACGGCTTCCGTGTTTTTGCGGAGTAATTCATAATAGGCAAATTCCTCCGCCGTCTCGGCGATTTGAGTTACGAGCACGCTGTAGCGAACCTTGACGCGCTCGGCCCGGTCCGAAAAGGCGAGTATGCGTTGCTGACTCAAAAAATCCTGCCTGAGACTAGCCGTACTGGCCTGCACAATGCCCGAGGGCTGCTCGGAGCGGTAGCAGGTGTAGATGGGCGTCACGCGCGGCCGTACAAGGCCACCAATCACTTCCAGCTCCGACCGGCGTGGGGCATTGAACTCCCAGGTTTCGCTGGCGCGCCAGCGGTAAAAGCGCGCGCTGCCGCTCGGGTCGTGGGTGCTGGCCAGCACACGCACCTGCCCATCCTGGTGCACCAGCTCCAGCTGGTCGAAGTCGGGCGTAACCTTAAGCGGTACCAATTGCGAAGCGTAGGCCGGCGCCGAGGCCCCTGTGCCCAGCGTGAGCTGCAGCTGGTAGCGCCGGCCGGTGGGCAGTTGCAGACTATCGGAAATGTAGGTGCCGGCCACGGCGGTTTCGCGCAGGCTATAGCGCTGGCCGGTAGTATCGGCGATGAAGAGCGTGGCACCGCGCACCACGGGCGCTGCCTCCGCACTGCCCACGCTAAGGGAGCGTGAAAGCAGGATGCGGGTGCGGCCATTGCCATTGATGAAGCCATCCACCACCAGATAAGAAGCAGGCGCGGCCACCACATCGGGCATGTACGACTCGATGCAGCCCGCTAGCCCTAGCAGCAAGCCTGTTCCCGCTGATAGCCCGTTGGCCCAACGCCAGTACCTGGCAGATGTACGTAGCATAGCCTTACCAGTAAGCAGGTTTGGTATTGCTGCCTCGCACCCGGCAGTCGATGCACTCGCGCGCTCCCCCAATGTACCCCATGATGGGATAGCCGTAGCTTGGCCCGTATGCATAGTCGGTCGGCACGTTGTCGGGGTCGGCAAATACGGACGATTTTGGGTAGAGCATCCCGTTTTTATTATAGGGCTTCACAATCTCGGCCGTGTCGGGCTCCTGGCAGGCTGCGTAAGGATTCTCAAAAAAATCTGGCGGGTGGGCCGGCAAATCCTGCCGGCTGATGAAGATGCGTCGGCTCTGTAGCGTGTGGGCGCCAACGAAGCCGAGCACAGGCTCTTGCGGGCTGCCCACGCGGTGCACATTGCCGGTGAGCTGCGAAGGCAAGGGGTCATTGACGGTGCCCACGGCCTCAGTGTTTTTGCGCAGAATCTCGTTGTAGGCAAACTCCTCAGCCGTTTCAGCATACTGCGTTAGCAAGAGGCTGTAGCGAATCTTGACCCGCTCAGCCCGTTCCGAAAAGGAGAGCACCTGCTGCTCGGTGAGGGCATCCTGGCTCAGCGAGGCCGTGCTCGTTTGCGTGATGGTGCTCGGCTGCTCGGTGTGCCAGCACGTATAAATCGGCGTGATACGGTTTTGAATAATTCCGCCGCGAAACTCTAAATTCGACTGATAGAGCGCAGTAAACTCCCAGGTTTCGCTGGCGCGCCAGCGGTAAAAGCGCGAGCCGCCGCTGGGGTCGTGCGTACTAAAGCGAAATTGAAGCTGCCCGTCCTGACGCATCCACTCGAGCTTGTCAATAGGTGGGGTCACTTTCAACGGCACCAGGTCAGACTCGTAGCTAGTGGCCGCACCTACGCCTGCTCCCGTGCTGATGCGCAGCTGGTAGCGCCGGCCGGTGGGCAGCAAGAGGCTGTCCGACACGTAAAAGCCCGGGCGCTGCTCGGTCAGGGCATAGCTGCCGCCCTTCTCATCCACGATAGTGATTTTGGCGCCCTTCTCGGCGGGCGGGGCCGAGGCGGTAGAGATATTCTGGGTGCGCGAGAGGGTAATGCGCGTGCGCCCGGCCCCGTTGATGAAGCCATCTACTACCAGGTACCTAGCCGGTGCATCCAGCACGGCCGGCACATACGGCTCTACGCATCCGGCTAAGGCCAGCAGCAGCAGCCGGCCACCCCAGCGCAAGAGAAATGCAGAAGGACGGCTCATTAAAAGCGAAAATTATAGGTGACAGTCGGAATCGGCGTGCCGAAGATGGACAGCTGATATCCTTTTAGCTGCCCATTAACGGTCTGAAAATAAACTGAATACGGGTTATGTCGGCCCGTTAGGTTATATACGGCTACCGTCCAGGAGCTGTGCGCTAGCTTCTTCACCTTGTGGTTGCCCTCAAAATTGACGGCCAGGTCGATGCGGTAGTAGTCGGGCACCCGGTACATGTTGCGGTCGGAGTAATACACGCGCAACGCATTGTCGATGTAGTACTTGGCCAGGGGCAGCGTGATAGGCCGCCCGGTGCTGTAGTTGAAGTTGAGCCCTATATTGAAGCGGCGGCTGAAGCGGTAGTTGCCCACCAGGGTCACGTCGTGCGGCTTGTCGTAGTTGCTAGGGTACCAGTTGCCACCATTCACTACATCGGTGGCCGTGTTCACCTGCACCAACGAGCGTGCGTAGGTGTAGCTCAGCCAGCCGTTGATTTTGCCTACGTTTTTGCGCAGCAGCAGCTCTACCCCGTAGGCGCGGCCTTCGGCGTTTACGAGGTCGGTTTCGAGGTGCGGATTGAGCAGCAGCACGGCCCCGCTCTTGTAGTCGACAAAATCGTGAATCTTCTTGTAGTAGACCTCGGCCGAAAACTCGATGGTATTGCGCTTGAAGTTGTGGTAGTACCCTAGCGATACCTGGTCGCCCACCTGCGGGCGGATGTAGCCATCGCTCAACTTCCAGGTATCGGTGGGCGACACTACGGTCGTGTTCGACAGCTGATGAATATACTGGCGCATACGGTTGTAGCTGGCCTTCACCGACGAGTTAGCCGTCAGCTCCAGCTTGGTCGAGATGCGCCACTCGGGGCCGGCGTAGTGGGCCAGCACCTGCCCGCTGCCATAGGTAGAGGAGCCAGTCTTGGTGTTTTCGCTGCGCGAGAGGCCCGGCAGGTAGTCGGCCACTAAGCGGGGGCCTAGCGCCTGGTAAAAGGAATAGCGCAGCCCGGCCTGCACCGAAAAGCGCGGGCTCAGGTCAAAGCGGTCGGTGAGATACACGCCGCTTTCCAGCGCCCGCTCGTGCTGAATGGTAGTGGGCAGTAGCAGCGACTTGTCGCCCAGCGGCTGCTGGTCGCCGGGCGCCGTATTGTAAAGCAGGGTGCTAGCCCCAAATTCAAGCGTGTGCTTGGTAGTGGCCAAATAAGAAAAATCGGCCTGCAAAGCCGACTGGCTCAGCCGATAGGCAAACGAAGAGGCGCTGTACTGATTACGGGTGGTGGTCAGGCTGAAATCGTACTGGCTGGTAGTGGCCAGCACCGCGCTGGCAAGCTTAGGGCTGAACGTATGCTTCCAGTTCAGGCTAACCGCCTGGTTGCGGTACTCATAAATGGTATCACTGGCCAGCCGAAACCGGTCGTGGCTGAGGTAGCCAGTCACCGAAACCGAATTTTTGGGGTTGAGGTCGTACGTCAGGTAAGCGCTCAGGTCGTAAAAGGAAGCCGCGCTGTTGCGCAGCGTTGGGCTAGGCACCCGTTGCAGCAGCCAGTCGGAGTACGAGGTGCGGCCACTTATTAAGAAAGACCCTTTGGCACCGGGCAGGGGCCCTTCGAGCGTGAGGCGGCTGGTGAGCAGCCCGATGCCCCCCGAGGCGCCAAACTTTTTGCGGTCGCCTTCGCGGCTTACTATGTCGAGCACCGAGGCCAGCCGCCCGCCGTAGCGCGCCGGAATGGCGCTTTTGTAGAGCTCCACCGACTTCACCATATCGGGGTTAAAAGCCGAGAAGAAGCCGAACAGGTGGGCGGGGTTATAAATAGTGGCACCGTTGAAGAGCACCAGGTTCTGGTCGGTGCCGCCGCCGCGCACACTCATGCCGGTGCTGCCTTCGCCCACGGTTTTTACACCGGGCAGCGCCATCACCACACGCAGCAGGTCGGCCTCGCCAAACACGGTGGGCACCTGCTTAATGGTCTTGATATCCAGCAGTTGCACGCCCATCTGCATGCCGCGCACATTGCGGTCTTTTTGCCCCTCTACCACTACTTCTTGCAGCGCTGCCGCATCGGTGGCTACCTCCAGGTCGAAGCGGCCATCGGCGTGAACTACTAGCTGGCGCCGCGTGCTCCTGATGCCAATGCCCCGGATGTTGAGGTTGTGCCGCCCCACCGGCACTGTGAGCGAGTAGTTTCCCTGCCGGTCGGTGGCCGTGCCGATGTTGGGCGAGTCAATAAACACAGCCGCCCCGACTACCGGCTCGCTCCGCGTCCCGGCCGTGCGCACCGTGCCCGTGATGGTGGCGCGCCCGCTAGCCGGGGCCACTTGGCGCGGTCCTATATCATACACCCTGAATTCTGACGTGCCCGTGGCCGGGAGCCTGTTGCCGCGGCTTGGGCCGGTAGTGGCAGCCGCTGCTGGTAGCATAGTGCCAGTGGGCGCTTGCTCAAAAAAATCGGGCGCTATTTGGGTTTGCAGGGGGTACTCGGGCGTAATGAACACGCGATGCGTTGCCTCGTCGATGGCGAACTGGAGCGAGGAATGTACAAATACCTGCTTTAGTAAAGCAATTAGGGCCAGGTTGCTGGCCTGTACCTGCACAGTTACCGTATCGACAGCCGCCGGGCTGAAAAAGAAGCGATACGGCGTTTGGGCCTCCACGCGCTGCGCAAACTGCTCAAAGCGCAGGTTGCGGAAGTCACCGCTGATAGTAGGCTCGGTTTGTTGGGCCCAGCTGGCTTGGTTGGCTACTAGCAGGCCTAATAAGAGGAAAAGGAAGGGGTAGAGACGGGGCATAGCAGGCGTCTAGAAGCAAAAACAAAGTAGGCCAGCCGGTTACTGAGGCAGCGTGTTGTAATACCGTAGCACCTCGAGGGCCGAGGCCTCGCGCTGCGCCGCCCGAAAGCGCAGCTTATGCTGGCGGGCATAGCGCTGCGCCTCAGCCTTGTGAGCGGGCAGGAGGGCTAGCATGTCTTTGAGGCTGCTTACCTCGGCGGCGCCACTGGCTGTGCGTACCAAAAGCTGGTCGGCCTGGCGGTATTCAAAGCGCAGGTTCTGCTGCACGTAGGTTTGCTCCACTCTTTTGGTGTGGCGGGCCAGCAGGCTTACCGGGCCCGGCAGCAGCACCTCATAAAAGCCCGTTGGCATTATCCGACTGGTTGTCGAGTCGGCCCGTATTCGGGCAAACTGATGGCTGCCCAGCGTGAAGCTGCTGATAAAGTCTGGTACTAGGGTGACAACGGCGGTCTGCCCCGGGTAGGTCATTACCACTTGGTCTAGCAGCAGGTCGTAGCGCAGCAGCACGTCCTGAAAAGAGCCCTGGCGATACACGATAGTACCCATCTGCGGATTCGCATCCAGAAAGAACTGGTGCCCGATGCTGCCCGGCTTGCTGTAATCTACGTACTCCGAACCATTGAATAACACTGACTCGGGCTGTACTGCGCCCGCGTAGACCTGGCGAGCGGCAGCTATGGCCCTTACCGAGGTGCTGGAGTCGGCTCGTACCTGGGCCCCTGCTTTGCCAGGGGCTGCCAGCCCAAGCACTAAGCCAAGGCATCCAAAGTAAGCTAAGGTCTTCATAAGTAATAGGAAGGTCGAGGTAGCCGGCCAAGCACATGTTGCACGTACTGAGCTTGGTAAGAAGCGGCAAGAAGCAACATAATCAGCTATAATGAGCATTCATTGCTAGAATAGGTTGCGTAGTACTGGCCACTAAAACTCATGTTATTTTCATAAAAGCCGGCCTTATAGCGAAATAAAGGCCCATTAATCAGCAAGGCCGCGCAGAATACTATAGAAGCCAAAGCAGTTGTTTTTCCTATGTCTAGGGCTGTTGTGAAGAAGATTTTCTCCCGCTTGGCGCGCCAGTTGGGCCGCCGGGCGGCGCGTGCGCCAGTCACGTTCCGGCTCACCAGCGTGCCGGCCAACACCCCGGCTGGAGCTACCATCTACCTCACCGGCACCTGCAACGGCTGGACTACCGACGACCCGGCCTATGCCTTTAGCCTGAACCCAGCTGATGGCAGCTACTACCTCACGCTGCTGCCTGGCCGCGGCACCCTCGACTACAAGCTGTGCCGCGGCAGCTGGACGACCATCGAAACCGATGCCGACAACCTGGCCGTGCCCAACCGGCGCTATATCTTCGGCCAAGGCCCGCGCGAGGTGCAGCTACAGGTACTCAATTGGGAAGACCAGGGTGGCTTTATTCCGCCGCGCCAGCACTCGGCCTCGCCTAATGTGCACATTATCAGCCCCGCCTTTGCCATGCCGCAGCTGCGGCGCACGCGGCGCGTGTGGGTGTACCTGCCGCCCGGCTACGCCGAGGGGGCTAGCTACTACCCCGTGCTCTACCTGCAAGACGGCCAGAATGTGTTTGACCAATACACCTCCTTCGCCGGCGAATGGGGCGTCGATGAAACCCTGGATGCCCTGGCGGCCAGCGGCTACGACCTAGGCGGCTGCCTGGTGGTGGCCGTAGATAATGGCACCAAGCACCGCCTCGACGAGTACTCGCCCTGGCGCAACCGCCGCACCGGCCGCGGCGGCGAGGGCGACCAATACGCCGAGTTTTTGGTGAAAACCCTGAAGCCCTACATCGACCACCACTACCGCACCCGGCCCGAGCGTGAGGCCACCGGTATTCTGGGTTCGAGCATGGGCGGGCTGCTGGCTACGTATGCGGCCCTGCGCTACCCGGCGGTGTTTGGGCGGGTGGGCGTGTTCTCGCCGGCTTATTGGTTTGCCGGGCAGTCGCTGCTGGCTTATATAGCTCAACACGCGCCCCATCCCGACACGCGCTGGTACTTCATGTGCGGCACCCAGGAAAGCCCAACTATGGTGCCGCTGATGGCCGCCGTGCGCGACGCGCTGCACAACGCCGGCGTGCCGACAGCTAATCTGCATTTTGCTGCCCTAGCCGATGGGCAGCACGCCGAGTGGTTTTGGCGCCGCGAGTTCGCGGCCGCTTATAGCTGGCTTTTTGCCGAAGGCTTGCCCGCCGCTGGCGCTAGCCCCGGCGCCACCACCTTGGCGTAGTAGGCGCAAAAGTCGGTGAGCGGGCAAATGCTGCACTTGGGCGTGCGGGCCACGCAGATGTAGCGCCCGTGCAAAATCAGCCAATGGTGGGCCTTCGGAATAACTTCCTGCGGAGTGTACTTCACCAGGGCCCGCTCCACGGCTAGGGGGGTAGTAGCGGTTTTGGGCACCAGCCCCAGCCGGTGCGATACCCGGAAGACGTGCGTATCGACGGCCATCGCGGGCTGATTGTAAATCACCGACACGACTACGTTGGCTGTTTTGCGGCCCACGCCGGGCAGGCGTTGCAATTCCTCAATAGTGCTAGGCACTTCCCCTTCAAATTCCTCCAGAAGCAGCTTGCCCAGGCCAGCCAAGTGCTTGGCCTTGTTGTTGGGGTACGATACGCTGCGGATAAACGGGAAAATATCGTCGGCCGTGGCTACGCCCAGCTCGGCGGCAGTCGGAAACTGTTCGAGCAGCGCGGGCATCACCTGGTTCACGCGCTTGTCGGTGCACTGCGCGCTCAGCACTACGGCCACTATTAGCTCATAGGGGTTACGGTAAGCCAGCTCGGTTTTGGGCTCGGGGAAGGCAGTCGTGAAGTAGTCGAGAAAGCGGCGGAACCGTTCGGGGCGAGTCATGCGGAAGAAACCAGCCCAACTAGGCTTTCAACAAAATTAACCAAACAAAAAAGAACGCCATGCCGCGCCAAGCGCAGTATGACGTTCTTATAACTAGCGACGACAGCGCAGGCCCTAGCGCATAAACGTGCGCGAGTACTGCAAGATGGCGGCCGTGGTGTCGGGCCGCGGGGCGTGCACCAGGTGGTCGAGGGTACGCTGGGCCAAGAGCAGGTCGGCGCAGGTGGCGGCTAGCTCGGGGTCGTGCAGCAGGGCATCCTCTACCTCATGCTGTTCATCAGCTGGCAATTCGTTGTACACGTAGCGAAGCAACGTCGGGTGGGGTAAGGTTTGAATCATAAAGGAGCGAATGGGCGGCCATTTTTTTCCGCAGGTTAATAAGGGCATAACGCATGCGGCCCAGCGCGGTATTGATGCTTACGCCGGTTGCGTCAGCTATCTCCTGAAAGCTCATGTCGCCGTAGTGGCGCATCAGCAGCACTTCTTTCTGGGCAGCGGGTAGTTCCTGAATGAGTTGGCGTAGGTGCGCGTGGCTTTCCTCACGGCTCAGCGTATCGTCGGCCGACTCTTCTGAGATGTGTAACGAATTAGCTAGCCCCATGTTGTCATCGAGGCTCGTTTGGGGCGCTCTTTTTGCGCGCCGAAACGCATCAATGGCCAAATTGTGGGCAATACGGCACAGCCAGGAGCCAAATTTGCCCTCGTCCTGGTAGCGCCCGCTTTTAAGCGTGTGAATGGCTTTGATAAACGTATCCTGGGTCAGGTCGTCGGCCAGGTTTTCGTCGCGCACCACCAGCTGAATAGTGGTGTAGACCCGCGCCTGGTAGCGCTGGAGCAGCTGGGCAAATGCCGCTTCGCGGCCGGCCAGGTAGAGGTCGATGAGCGCGGAGTCGCTCGGCTGCAGAGGTTCCATAAAGAACTACGGGGTATAGGGGAAACGTAGAGCTTTTGGTCGATAGTGTGCAGCGTTGAGAAAAAAGGTTGGAGTGAGGGGCAAATGAAGCCTCCATAATCGAGCCAAATGTAGCAGCACACGCCCGAATTTTACAACTATGCCGGTTGCCCGGTGCAACTATTTTTTGTTTTGGAAGTCTGCGGTGCTTTTTAAGCGGGCCAGGCTTTCAACCAGCACCCGGCAGGTGCGTAAAGCATCGTGGCACCAGCCAACCTTGCCCCTATGACTACCTTCCTCGCCTTGCACTACTGGGCAGGCTCCGGCCGCGAATTTGAGCTGCTTCGGCCGCTGCTGCCGCCGGGCAGTCACCTGCTAGCCCCCGACCTGCCCGGCTTTGGCGACGAAGCCGCCCCGGCCGGCTTCGACTACTCAGTAGCTAGCTACGCCGACTGGGTGGCCGCGTATATCGAGCATAATGAGCTGGAAGACTACCACTTGCTGGGGCACAGCATGGGTGGCAAGATAGCGTTGCTGCTGGCCGCCCGCCGCCCCGCCG
Source organism: Hymenobacter sp. BT559 (assembly GCF_017571525.1). Taxonomy (GTDB): domain Bacteria; phylum Bacteroidota; class Bacteroidia; order Cytophagales; family Hymenobacteraceae; genus Hymenobacter; species Hymenobacter ginsengisoli. The sequence goes on from NZ_JAGETY010000007.1 coordinate 257,541, forward strand.
GGCTGCGGGGCGTGCTGCTGCTATCGCCCTCGCCGCCCAGCCCCGAGCCTATCAGCGACGCCGACCGCGCCGCTAGCCTGGCCGCCTATGGCCAGCCCGCCGAGGCCGAAAAGACCTTCTCAAAAATCACCAGCATTCCGCTGCCCGAGGCCGAGCGCCAGCAGGTAGTGGCCGACAACCTGCGCACCACCCGCGCCGCCTGGGAGGCTTGGCTGCTAAGCGGCTCGCGCGAGGATATAACGACCCAAATGACGCAAATAGCAGTACCCTGCCGCTTGCTGGTGGGCGAGAATGACCGGGCTATCTCGCTGGCTACGCAGCGCGCGCAGACCCTACCGCTGCTGCCGGCCGGCACATCGCTGGTAGTAGTGCCGGGCGCGGGGCACCTGCTGCCGCTGGAGGCACCAGAGGAAATATTTAAGGATCAGTACGCTAGCGATGTTGTGCTATGAACACGCCACCTGAGAACGCGCACCCCGCAGCCACCTACCAGAATCCGGTGCTGGACAATGACTTTCCGGACCCTAGCGTGCTGCTGGCGCCCGATGGCTACTACTACGCCTACGCCACTCAAACCCGCTATAAGGGTAAGATTCTCAATTTTCAGGTGGCTCGCTCGAAGGACTTGGTCGACTGGGAGCACCTGGGCGAGGCCCTGCCGCAAAAGCCCACGTGGGCCGCTACCAGCCAGCGCTTTTGGGCGCCCGATGTGAGCCGCCACCCCGATGGCCGCTACCTGCTCTATTACTCGGCGCAGCCTAACGACCCCCTAGCAGGCCTGTGCCTGGGAGTGGCCGTGGCCACGCAGCCCACCGGGCCCTTCGTAGACAGTGGGCAGCCGTTGCTGGCGGGCGGGCCGGGCTTCGAGAACATTGACCCCATGCGCTTTGTAGAGCCCGGCACCGGCCAGCAACTGCTGTTTTGGGGCTCAGGCTTCGGGCCACTGCGCGTGCGGGCGCTGGCCCCCGATGGCCTCAGCTTTGCGCCGGGCAGCACCGAAGCAGTAGTGCTGGCGCCCCGCTCGGCCACCGACTACGCCTCGTATGGCTACCTCATTGAAGGCAGCTGGGTGCACTGGCACGCTGGCTGGTACTACCTCTTCTACTCGGGCGACAACTGCTGCGGCCCCGATGCGCGCTACGCCGTGCTGGTGGCCCGTGCCCGCGCTGCCACCGGCCCCTACGAAACCCTGGCTGAAGCTACTGGCACAGCCGGCACTATTCTCAGCGAAAACCAGCGCTGGCAGGCGCCCGGCCACAACTGCCTCGTGACCGACGCGGCGGGGCAAGACTGGCTGCTGTACCACGCCATCGACCGCGAGCAACCCACCTTCGATGCCATAAACAACGAGCAAGGCTATTCGCGCCGCGTGCTGCTGCTCGATAAAGTGCAGTACGATGAGGCGGGCTGGCCGCACGTGGGTACGCCCTCCATCGGGCCTCGCCCGGCACCCGTGACCCAGGCGGGCTAGCCCCTATTCGAGCGAGCGGCTGCGGAACAGGATGTAGCCCAGGTGGGCATACACCCCAAAGCGGTTGCTAGGGGTGGAGGTATCGTAGTACAGGGCGTGCAAGGCTAGCGGCCCCACCGGAGTAGTGAAAATGAGCCCGGTGGAGGCCGTGAGGTAGGGCCGGCTCACGCCCGACCGGCGCTCGGCCACCTGCTCGTTATCAACCAGCTCGGCAAAGTTTACGTGGGTAAATACCTCGGAGCGCCACTCCAGCTTGCCCAGCACGGCCTGCGAGTAGCGCAGCCCAACGGCCGCGAAATTGGGCGAGCGGTAGCGCTCCAAAAACCGGGTGCGCGAGTCGGGCAGCGGCGCAAAAATAGGCGCCGTGGTCAGCGACGAGCGGTAGTTGAAGAAGGTGCCCTGGCCACTGAGGCTTAGCTCGCCAAAGTAGCCCCAGGCCGACTTCTCTTTCTTGAGGGCGCGGTAGCGCTCGTAGGTGCCCCGAAACTGCAGCCACTGGTGGTGACGCGAGCGCTCGCCCTGGTCCTGAAACAGCGATGTGGAGCCGGGGTCGAACACCTCGGTGCCCGTCACGGCCCGCACCGTAACCACGGCCCGCCGGCCCGCTGTAGCGTACTGCTTGCGGTTGAGTGAGTTGCGGGCAAAACGCAGCGCCGCCGTGCCCCCTTTAAATGACGTGCGGTCGAGCACGGCCGAAGGCGAAATCTTATCTACGATATTCGAGTAGTTGTCTACGTTGTAAAACGCGCCCACATCGAGCACCAGGCGCGAGCGGTAGCGCGGCGATACCCCAATCTGGGCACCTATTTTCGTGTCATTCTGCCGCACCTGGGTGCTCAGGGCGTCATCTTTCAGGAGCACGCTCGTTTGCTGGTAATCCCAGAGGTTGTACGTCACGAGCGGCGCAATGTAAAAGGGCAGCCGGCCCGGTGCGTTCAGCCGAAAGGTGCCCTGGGCGCCGTTGTAAAACCGCCCCACGCTCACGTTGGCCGACGCCGAGTAGAGCAGCTGCCGCAAGTAGCGAAACTCCACCCCCAGGTACAGGCTCTCGATGGGCCGGGAGCTAAGCGTAAAGCCTATCTCGGTGGCAATGTTGTTGTTGCGCTGCGCATCTACGCTAAATACATAGCCCTTCAGGGCCTCATCGTAGCGAATGCGGGGATAGATGTTGCGGAAGTAGTCATCCGACGCCAGGCGGTAGTAGCCTTCCTCCAGGTCATCAATGCTATACGTCGAGCCATTCTTGCGGAAAAACCGCCGGGCATACTCGTTTTGGTCGGGGCGCAGGCCCTGTACTTCCACCTTCACGAAGCGCGGCGCGGGCACGCTCTGCTGGAAGGCCAGCCGGCGCTGCTGCAAAGCCACCGTATCGACGCGCCGACTTATGCGCTGCTTTATCTCGGCCATCTTGAGCTGGGTGGCCGTGTCGCCCTTGGCAATGAGCGCCCGCACCTTGTCGAAGTCGGCCGCCCCCAGGCTGCCCAGCGCGGGCTGAATGTAAATGCCGTTTTTGCCCACGCTGTTGGTATCGGCCACGCTGCTGCCCAAAAAAACGAGGGTGCTCGTGAGCAGCGCATCGTCGTTTTTGAACGGGTACTTTTTCAGGGCCACATCGCCCACGTTCACGCCGATAATAATGTCGGGCTTGAAATCCTGCCGCATCACGTCGGTGGGGAAGTTGTCGAGCACGGCGCCGTCGAATAGGTAGCGCCCATCGAGGTTGCGGATGGGCCGGAAGGCCAGCGGATAGGTCATCGAGTTGCGTACGGCATCCGAAAGCAGCCCCGACTTTTGCACTACTTCCTTGCGCGTAAACACCTCTGTGGCCAGGCATCGGTAGGGCACAAACAGGTTGTCGAAGTTGTACTTGGCCGCGGCGGCGGACGGGGCTAGCAGCCGCGCCAGCGCAAAGTTGAGGTTCAGGTCGTTGACCAGGGTAGGCGAGATGCTGGCCTTGAATGTAGAGTCGATAGATAGCCCTAGCCGCAGCGACGAGGGCGAGGGCTCGGCCGTAAGAAAATTGAAGGTTTTGTCGGGCAGCACTTTGCCCGTAGCCCAGTTCTGAAACTCGGGCGATAGCACAATCTGCTCGATGTCGCGGGGCGAGTAGCCGGCTGCGTACATGGCGCCTACCACCGCGCCCATGCTATTGCCCACAATATAGTCAATCGGAATGTCGTTGGCTTCCAGCTGTTTAAGTACCCCTACGTGCGCCAGGCCTTTGGCCCCACCGCCGCTGAGCACCACCCCCACGCGCTGCGCCCTCCCCGATAATGCAAGGCTTAAGAGCAGCAGCAACCCTAGTAGTTTTTTTGGCATAGAAGCGGAGTTCAGAGACGACTATGGCGCCTTACGCCGCTAGCCCGGCCGCGGTTACCAAGCTCAGGTTTTGCCAGCTCCAATGCTACTAATAGGATAGGGCAGAAGAAAGCAACCATTTGTTCAACAAATTGATAATGAATGTTAAACAAATAATAAAATTGGCTTACAGAGTGCAACCTCACTGGTTTTCCGGCGTAGGTCAAGTGTTCTACTTTTTTGGCCCCCTGATGAAGACCCCTGCCCCCGACGCCTCTGCCAGTAGCACCACGGCTCGCAAGCGTACGAAAACCCGCCCTGCTGCGCGCCGCCGCACCGACGAAAATACCTATACCGACCCCGCCCTGCGGGAGCGCCTCAAAGCCGAGATTCGGTCTGCCCCCAAAGGCGGCGAGCCTGGCACCTGGAGTGCCCGTAAGTCGCAGCTGCTCACGCTAGCCTACCAAAAAGCAGGTGGCGGCTACCTGCAGCGCCACCCCAACTCGAAGCAAAAAAGCCTGCATCAGTGGACGGAGCAGGACTGGCAAACTGCCGATGACAAGCCTGCCCGGCGCGCTAATGGCACTGCCCGCTACCTACCTGCTAAAGCGTGGAGTAAGCTGACTGATGCCGAGAAAAAAGCAACCAATGCCAAAAAACAGGCTGGCTCTAAAGCCGGTGAGCACACTGTAGCAAACACTACCGCCGCCAAGCGCGCCCGTAAACAAGCAAGTTAAAGCCTGGTCGCCGCGCGCAAAAGCGTCCTTACATTCCCGTTGTGGAGTGTAAGGACGCTTTTGCCTGCGCGCATGGTAAGCTGCTGCAGAGAGCCTCGGCTAGGTAGTAGTGCCGGTGGTTGAGCCGGTTGTGCTACCCGAAGTAGTTCCGGAAGTTGTGCCCGAAGTGGTACCCGTGGTCGTGCTGCCCGAGGTAGACCCTGAGGTGGTTCCCGTAGTGCTGCTGCCTGAGGTAGACCCCGATGTGCTGCCCGAAGTACTACCCGAGGTGCCGTCGGCGCCCGTTGTGGCGCAGGCGCCTAAGAAGCTGAGCGATGCGCAAAGCGCCGCGCCTGCCAGCCAAGAGATGTTGGTGCGTTTCATACTCGTGAAAGGAAAAGGTGGCTAAATGTCCTTTGCTAACGAGCTTGATAATCAGTGGGTTATTGTGTAGGTAAAAATTATTAGCGCTAACCCGGCTATACATTGGTTGTCAACTCTTTGACAGACAGAATCTTACTGCCGCTGCTAAAAATTAGTCGCGCTTGCTCTTAAGCATTTGCCGCAGCGCCCCTAGCTCGTCGCGCAGCTTGGCAGCCTGCAAAAAGTCGAGCTCCTTAGCGGCAGCTTCCATCTGCTTCTCAGTAGTTTTGATGAGCTTCTCGAGTTCGGCGCGGTTCATCATAGCCACTACCGGCTCGGCAGCGAGGGCTAGTGAAGCCCCGCCTTCGGCGTAGGTCGTAGCGGGGGCCTGCGTTTCCACCACGCGGTAGTCGGCCAGGTCGGTTTGGCCCATAATCTGGGCGTGGCTCTTGCGCACCGTGCGCGGCGTGATTCCGTGCTCCTCGTTATACGCCATCTGGGTGGCGCGACGGCGGTTGGTTTCGTCCATCGCACGCTGCATCGAGCCCGTCACGCGGTCGGCGTAGAGGATAACCTTGCCGCGTTCGTTACGTGCCGCCCGGCCCATGGTCTGAATCAGCGAGCGCTGGTCGCGCAGGAAGCCTTCCTTATCGGCATCCAAAATGGCAACCAGGCTAACCTCCGGCAAATCAAGGCCTTCGCGAAGGAGGTTTACACCGATAAGCACATCGACCTCCCCTAGCCGCAGCCGCCGCAAAATCTCTACGCGGTCGAGGGTCTTCACATCCGAGTGGATGTACTCGACCTTGATGCCCAGGCGCTCCATGTACTTGCTCAGCTCCTCGGCCATGCGCTTGGTGAGGGTGGTCACCAGCACGCGGTCGCCAGCCTTCACGCGGTTGTCTACTTCGTCGAGCAGGTCATCAATCTGGTTGATGCTGGGGCGCAGGTCAATTTCGGGGTCGAGCAGGCCGGTCGGGCGGATAATCTGCTCGACCACTACCCCGTTAGCCTGGGTCAGCTCGTAGTCGGCCGGCGTAGCGCTCACGTACACGGCCTGCCGGTACATGCTCTCAAACTCGTTGAAGGTCAGGGGCCGGTTGTCAAACGCCGACGGCAGGCGGAAGCCGTACTCAATAAGCGCGGTCTTGCGCGAGCGGTCGCCACCCCACATGGCCCGGATTTGCGGGATGGTAGCGTGGCTCTCATCCACCACCAGCAGGTAGTCGTCGGGGAAGTAGTCGAGCAGGCAGAACGGCCGCGAGCCTGGCTCGCGCCGGTCGAAGTAGCGCGAATAGTTCTCAATGCCCGAGCAGTACCCTAGCTCCCGTATCATCTCCAGGTCAAACTCGGTGCGCTCCTGAATGCGCTTGGCTTCCACATCGCGGCCTTCCTTCTCGAAGTACTTGTGTTGCTGCACCATGTCATCCTGGATTTCCTTGATGGCGGTGTTCAGCGTTTCCTTGCCCGTCACGAAGAGGTTGGCCGGGTACAGCGTCATGTTCTTCTCGTCGCTCAGCTTTTTGCCGCTGGCCGGGTCAATCTTCTGAATGGCCTCAATCTCATCGCCGAAGAAATAGATGCGGTAGGCAAAATCGGCGTAGGCCGGAAACACGTCCACCGTGTCGCCTTTCACCCGAAACGAACCCCTGGTAAACTCTACTTCGGTGCGCGAGTACAGAATCTGCACAAACTGGTAGAGCAGGTTATTGCGCGAGTACCGCAGGCCGGGCGCCAGGAAAATGACGTTTTTGCCAAACTCCTCGGGGTTGCCGATGCCGTAGATGCACGACACCGATGCCACCACCACCACATCGCGCCGCCCACTGAGTAGGGTAGAGGTGCAATGCAGCCGCAACTTCTCAATCTCTTCGTTGATAGCTAAGTCCTTCTCAATGAAGACGTCCGAGCTGGCAATGTACGCCTCGGGCTGATAGTAGTCGTAGTAGCTGATGTAGTACTCGACCGCATTCTGGGGAAAGAACGCCTTAAACTCGCCGTAGAGCTGGGCGGCCAGGGTCTTGTTGTGGCACAGCACGAGGGCCGGCTTGCCGGTTTCGGCAATCACGTTGGCCATCGTGAAGGTTTTGCCCGTGCCGGTGGCCCCTAGCAGCACCTGGGCCGGCTCGCCCGCATTCACGCCCTGCACGAGCTGGGCAATGGCCGTTGGCTGGTCGCCGGTGGGTTTAAATTCAGAAGTAAGCTGGTAAGTCGACATGCAAAGGCGGGCAAAAATGGGCCAACCTCCTTAACCCCAAACCACCGGCTGAGGTTTCTGCAGTTGCCAAAAAAGGCTAGCGCGGGTCGCGCCACACCAACTGCTGGTTGGTGGCCTGCTGGTAAAAGTCGGGGCAGCGCCCGTCGCCTTTACCCGAAATGCCGCCGCTAGGGGCGCACAGCGGGTTAAAGCACGCGTCGTAAAGCGTGAGATACTGGTCGCAGCACGTTTGGTCGGAGGCCAGGTACACCTGCTGGCCGTTCCAGGTGTAGGCCCAGATAGCGTAGGCTGGGTTGCCTTTGGGTTTGGCTTGCAGCTCGGCAATTTTGCGGGCTAGCGCGTCCGGATTGCCCGGGCAGGGAGCGGTGGGAGTAGCTGCTTCCTTTTTGCCGCATTGAAAAGCCACCAGCGGCAGGCTTAGTAGCAATAGGTACCGTAGCTTTCTCATCGGGAAGCGCGCTGAAAAGTTAAAAGAAAGCTGCCCTAGCAGGTGGTTACTTGGCTAGCCTCATGCTGGCGGTATGAGTAAGCTGCTGCGTAGCTTGCCGGGCACCCAGCAGCAATGCGCCTGCCAGTACTACCAGCACTAATCTTAGAAGAAGCGACATGAGCGTGGAAAAGGACGGTGAGCGTGTGGTGATAGCAGACCTTAAGGGCTACTGGAGTTTAAACCCCCGCCCAAGCTCCATGCCGGCTTCGAGGCCGAAGCTGTAGGGCCGCTGCTGGCCCCAAAAATCCTGGCTAGGGTCAGCATTGAGGCTCAGGATGCCCAGCTCGGCCACCGGTCCAAAATTGAGCGACCACTGGTGGCCGGCCGGCCGATACTGCATGCCCATGCCGCCGCGCAGCCCGCCCGAATAGGGCCGGTAGGGCGTGCTGGCCGACTGCAGCGTGTAGGTGCGGGCTGCCTCGGGGTTGCCATCTACCTCACTGCGCACATTGAGCAGCGCCGATACGAAGGCCCCGACCCGGCCGTAAAAGGAGAAGCCTGTTTTGAGCGGGTTGGAATAGCGCACCTCGGCGGGCACGCTCACCGAGCGGTAGCGGTAAGAAGTGCGCTGCAAGTGGCGGGCGCTGCTGGCGCTAGCCGGCGAGTAGGCGAAGCCGGCCTGCGTGTAGCTCACATCGGCCACCGGCTCGCCCACGAAGGCCATCGAGCTGGCTGAAGTAGCCGTGTTCTGGGCCACTTCGAGGCCGGTGCGCAGGCTCCAGCGGCCATTGCCGAGGCGGTGGGTGGCCCACAGGCTCAGGCGCTGGCCCAGGCCCGGCCGTAGGTTGTCGCGGTATTCGACTGCCGCCGAGTGGGTAAGGCTGGCCGAGTTAGCCCCTAGCGCCGTGTTATAAGTTGGGAGTGCTGGCTTGGTCCAGTCGATGTTGGGCTGGTAAGCACTGGCCGCATACGTGAGCCCATACTGCCAGCGGCGGGCCAACTCCAGCGGCGGGCCGGGGGCTACGGCTACTTCGGGCAGGCTGGCAGGCAGCCCGGCCGCCGTGGGCGCCGCCAGGCTGGCCCAGCGAGCAGCCAATGCAGATTCGCTAGTTGCAGCCGTAGTAGCTGTGGCAAGATTAGCTTCTTCGTTTATAGCAGCGGTGGAAGCGCTTGCGGTACCAGCCAAAGCCAGCGCATCCTGCGCAGGCAGCAAGCCCGACGGCTGCCCTGAGCTCACCTGTCCCGCACGAACGGGAATGACAGTGCGGGCCGTAGCAGCCAGGGCTATGCCAGGGACATTCGCGCTTGCCGCCTGGCCAGCACCAGTTGTTTGCGGTTGAGCTAAGGCTACCGCTAGCCCGCCGCGTGCCCGGCTGCGGACAGTACGGAGCGCGTGCGCCACGTAGCTGGCCGCAGGCGCGGCACCCGGCCGGCGGCCGGCCGAGGTTGCAGCAGTGGTGGTAGCAATAGAAGAGGCTGAAGCCGAAAGCGTAGCAGTTTGGTCGATAGCAGATGCGTTAGGAGTAGAGAATGAAGCAGTAGATGTGGCGCCGGCCGGCACGGTAGCCTGCCTGGGCTGCGTGGTAGCATGCGCCAGCGAGGGTGCCCCCGCCGCATGGTACTGGCTGCGCCACCAGCCGCCCCCGGCCAGCGAGGCCAACAATAGGCTAGCTGCTATCGCCCAGCGATAAGCTAGCAGCCGGCGGCGGTACTTCTCGTTTTGGGCTAGCAGCAGGCTGTTATCGACCTGCTCCCACACCTGCGGGCGTGGGCGCACGGCCGCCGCCTCGCTTTCCAGCAAGTGATGGCGAAATAACTCTTCAAGGCTTCCCTTGGGAGGGGTGGAGGGATTCATAAGTAAGAGGAATAGCTTATTTAGCAGGTGGTTGTAAGCGGGCTAGCTTGGTTTGAAGCACTACCCGAGCCCGCGAGTACTGCGATTTGCTGGTGCCCTCCGAAATGTCTAGCATCTCGCCGATTTCCTTGTGCGTGTAGCCTTCGATGGCGTAGAGGTTGAACACCAGCCGGTAGCGCGGGGCCAGTTCCTGCACTACGGCGAGCAGCTCGCCGTAGGCGTAGTTACTAAACGTAAATTCTTCGCTAGCCAGCGTCTCAGGGTAGTCGCCATCGCTCACGGCCACCAGCGGGGCGTTGCGGCGGTGCTGGCGCAGCGCCGCATTTACCATGATGCGCCGAATCCAGAATTCGAGGGGACACTCGCGCCGAAAGCCCGCCAGCGTCCGAAACACCGTCACGAAGCCTTCCTGCAGCACGTCTTCGGCCTCAAAGGTGGTTTGGGCATAGCGTAGGCACACGGCCATCATGCGGGCCGAATAGCGCTCATAAAGCTGCTTTTGCGCGGTTTGGCTACCGCGCAGGCAGCCCGCTATCAGTTCCTCTTCGCTGAGGGCAGCGCTAGGGGTCGAGCGGCTCACCGTGAGCGCGCTATCCGCGGGCTTTGCCAAGCCGATGGCCAGCGCGGGCCAAGCAGCAGCGCTCATGAGTCAAGCCGGTCCGAACCGGAATAAACTAGTTGTAACATATACGCTGCTGACTGCGAACGAAAGATACCCCCATGAGCAGCCGCAAACTAGTGCGGCTACTCATCGTACGGAAGAAGCATTTGAGCCGTAAACCGTTGCATCCGTTGCGCAAATAATCGATAAAGTAGGTGTATGGTCCTGATAACTTGTTGGCTGGCTTGCTTGTATAGCACTTTGACGCGCCCGGCCGCTGGTGCATCCGTACCAAAAACGCCGTTTCAGCTTTATAGCAGTACTACTTTTTCTTTTCCTAAAACCCCATGAAAACCCTCATCCTATTTTACTCGACCTACGGCCACGTATGGAAGCTTGCCGAAGCCATTGCCGAAGGTGCCCGCGAAGTGGCTGGCAACGAAGTAGTAGTGAAGCGCGTGCCCGAAACCCTGCCCCAGGAAATTCTGGATAAAACCGGGGCTACCGGTGCCCAGCAGGCCTTTGCCCACGTGCCCGTGGCCACCCCCGGCGAGCTGGCCGACTACGATGCCATCATCTTTGGTACGCCTACCCGCTACGGCAACCTCTGCGGCCAGATGCAGGCCTTTATGGATAGCACTGGTGGCCTGTGGGCCACTGGTGCCCTGGTAGGTAAAGTAGGCGGCGCCTTTGTGAGCACCGCTACTCAGCATGGCGGCCAGGAAGAAACGCTGCGTGCTTTCCATACCGAGCTGCTGCACCACGGCTTTGTAATCGTGGGCCTGCCCTATGCCTGGCAGGGCCAGATGGGGCACGGGGAGGTAACCGGGGGCACGCCCTACGGTGCCAGCACCGTGGCCGGGGGCCAGGGCGAGCGCCAGCCCAGCGCCAATGAGCTGGAGGGCGCCCGCTTTCAGGGGCGGCACACCGCTCAGATAGCCAGCAAGCTAGCTGCCAAATAGCGCATAGCCGGCTTGCTGAAGCTGCCAAGCCAGACCAAAGAGGCCCGGGCGTACGAAAGCGTAAGCTTTGTACACCCGGGCCTCTTTGTTGCTTAAGGGTCCCCTAGCTGCCGGCCGTCCAGATAGCCCACGCGGCCTCAGCTTGCAGTGCCAGCATCTCGTAGCCGTTCTGGATGTGGCAGCCAGCGGCTAGGCCCCGCTGTAGAAACAGCGTTTCACGCGGGTTATAAATCAGGTCGAATAAATAGTGGTGAGGCGTGAGGGCCGAGTAGGGCAGGGGTGGGCAATTGCCCACGGCCGGATAGGTGCCTAGCGGCGTAGTATTCACAATAAGCGAGTGGCTTGCCAGCACGCTAGGGGTCAATTCCTCATAGGTGAGCGTGGGACCTTGCGGCCCGCGCGAAACAAACTGATAGGGAATAGCTAGTTCTTGCAGCGCCACGGCCACAGCCTTGGCGGCTCCGCCGGTGCCTAGCACCAGTGCCCGACGATTAGGCGCATCAAGCGGGTAAAACGTTCGCAGCGACTCGCGAAAGCCGAGGTAATCTGTATTGTGCCCCACTAGCCCGCCATCGGCCAAAAACTCAATGACATTGACTGCGCCTACCACGGCCGCCGATGGTGCCACCCGCGTGAGGTAGGGCCAGATTTTTTCTTTATACGGAATCGTTACGTTCAGCCCCGCCAGGTAGGGCTGGCGAGCCAGTAGCGCGGGCAGGTCGCTCGCCTCGGCTAGCTCAAATAACTCGTAGCGACAATCGGTAAGGCCGAGCTGCTCAAATTTCTTTGTGAAATAAGCCTGCGAAAACGAATGAGCCAGCGAACGGCCCAGTAGCCCAAAAACACGCATAGTTGAGTGCGAAAATGCCCGGGTTTTTACTGCTAGGCCCGATTGCCCTGCAGCTTACCCTTCAGAAACTGCACAAGCGGCGGGATAATTGAAAACAGCACAATGCCGTAGATTACCAGGTTGTAATGGGTTTTGACCCACTCATTAGAGCCTAGTAAATAGCCCAGTAGCGTAAGCGAAATGACCCACAGCACGGCGCCCACAATGCTGAACGAGGCAAAGTGGCGATACGTCATCGTGCCTACCCCCGCCACGAAGGGCGCAAACGTGCGCACAATCGGTACGAAGCGCGCCATAATGATAGTCTTGCCGCCATGCTTGGCATAGTAGGCCTGCGTTTGTTCCAGGTACTTGCGCTTCAAAAAGCGAAAGTCTTCGCGGAAAACCCGCGGCCCCAGATAATCTCCAATAGCGTAGTTAACGTTATCGCCGATAAAGGCCGCCGCTATCAGTAGCGGAATCAAGTAAAGAATGTTGAGTAGCGGATGGCCCGTTTCGGGGCTAGGCTGCGCCGCTAGGGTACCGGCCACAAACAGCAGCGAATCGCCCGGCAGAAAAGGAAAAACGATAACCCCGGTTTCAGTGAAAATTATCAGAAACAGAATGAGATACGTGAGGTTGCCGTAATCGTGCACCACGTTTACAAGCGTCTTGTCGAGGTGCAGGATGAGGTCGAAAAAATGCTTGAGTAGCTCCATAGGAAAGACTAGTGAAGCAGCAAAGTAACGCAAGGCTGGTATGAAGATTGCCAAGCACGGCCCCAACGCGAAGCACGGCCCTCCCGTTATAAAGACCCAGAAAAAATCTACTAGCCATGATTGTGTACAAAGGAGGTGACTGGTGGCAGGCGCTCCGGCACTTTCACACGTCTGCCGTTATTCGCCAATTGCTGGTGCGCGTCAGCCTGGTCGGCATCTACGGAGCCGCTATCGCTATCTGGGGGCTCGAGTACCATCACCACATGCTGAATATCAGCCGTGAGTACTTTTCCTTTCTGGGTATTTTGCTTAGCCTCCTGCTCGTATTCCGGACCAATACTGCCTATGACCGTTATTACGAAGGGCGTCGGGTATGGGGGGAGCTGATATCGCAGTGCCGGGGCCTAGCCAGCGAGTTCAATGCAGTGCTACCCCGCGACGCCACCGCTAGCCGACGCTACTTCGCGGCGCTTATCTCCAACTTCCCTTTCGCCCTCAAAGGCTCATTGCGCGGCGAAATGAAGTTCGAGCAAATGGAGTCGACCCCCGACATTATGGAGCGCCTGCGCACGGCTGAGAACGTGGCGATTGCCCTTATCTCCGTGCTGCAGGAAAGTGTAGAGCAGCTGCGCCAGGTCGAGATTATCCGCGATACCCACCTACTCACCTTCAAGCCGCACTTCCTGACAATGATGTCGGTAAGTGGTACCTGTGAGCGCATTAAGGCAACTCCTATCCCGTTTTCGTACACTTTTTTCATAAAAGCATACATTTTGACTTTTATCGGGGTTATGCCATTCGTACTTTTGTCTACCTCTGGATACTTTATGATTCCCATTACTATGTTTGGTGCCTATGCCTTGCTGGGGTTGGAAATGATAGGTGAAGAGATAGAAAACCCTTTTGGGTTGGATTCCAACGACTTACCTATAACGCAGCTCTCTAATCGAATACGTGTCAGTGTGCACGATGTACTTCGGGTTGAATTATCCGACAAAAAGAAGGCGCTGGCTACCCCACCGTATAGTGTGGTGCATTAGCAACACAGCTAGCCCCCTCTAACTGGATTTCCTGGTCGTAGCCAGGCTTTATCCATCACGCTCTATCCGCGTAAGATGCCTCCTGTAACCCCGGCCGGCTAACTGTCGTTGGGTTGTCAGTTGTGCGCCCTGGAGTTGAAAGCAACCCGGGGCTCAAAAAGCAAGGCGCCCTGTGTGGCAGCACTGCTTCGTTCACCCCTTCAAACCTGCTTTTTGTTGAGTGCGCAGATAGCTTAATAAGCTCATTTGCAGTGCTAAGTGTGTTCGTCGAATAATGCATTTTTAATTTTTTTCCAAAAAAATAGCGCCTTTTTTCAAACCCCCGTATAAGGCGACAATCGTCTTAGCGCGACAATTTCCTTCGTCATCTACCCCTAACATTTTGACAACATGAGTACTATTACACTTAATCGAGAGCGGTTGCGCGGCGGGCAATCGCGTCTTCGGCAGGCTTTTGCGCCCCTGCTGTTTTTGCTGGCCATCTTTGGCTTTTCGCAGTCAGCACTAGCTCAAGCTGTAGATGATAACTCCATCTCCTTGAATCAGCAGCCCTCGGGTACCTCTAGTGCTCAGGTAGCTAACTACCGGGGTTCTTATTTTGCAGGTGATACCCCTTATAACAATTATGTACAGCTTGGGCAAGTTGCCACTGACGGCACTGTTGTTAAGCTGGCTCCCAGTATTGGTACATACGACCTGAATGGGACTAGCAGCCTTACCTTGGTTGGTACCTCTCTAGTTGCAGAGGACGGTACTGGTAGAGGTGCAGTTACGGTCACGGGGGCTCAACTATACTATCGGGTATATCCTACCAGCGCTACGAATGTCTCAAATACTACTTATCCCTTTAACTCAGTAGCTATGACTGATGGGGGTACCTATAACGGCATTACTAGCCCTCCTACGCACAACTTCTCGGCCACCTCAAATATGAATTTGCTGGCTGGGCTTACTACTGGCGGTACGTATAATATTGAGATTTATTTTGTTATCAATAAATCTGACGGAACAACCCAGCAGGACCCTGCCGGTTATTACAGGGCACAGTTCACTCTCACGGCTCCTCCTGCTCCGACTCTGGTAGGCACTTATGTGTATATCGCTCCAAATGGGGGTGCTAATAGTGTATATAACGTCTCACCACCTACCCCTAACCCCTACCAGGGCGCTAACCTGGGCACATCTTATGATGTAAACACGGGCATACTGTTGTTGAATGGTGGTGCGGCCAACACCACGGAGTCTGGTGCAAACACGATTACCAACGTGACACTTTACTACCGTGTGCGTCAGGTTGGTACGGCTGGTGGCTCTTTTAGCTTCATTAATTTGCCCCTGACTTCGAACAGTAATGGCGCTAAGACCTTCTCAACCAACTCCGCTAATATCAACCTGATTCAAGGGTTGCCTAATACCGGCAGCTACTCGCTGGATATCTTCTATCAGGCTAGCGGTACGAACTCTTCAAACCCAAATAACACAACTACCTTTACTCAGGTCGATAACAACAACGGCTCTTATTATTCAGCCACCTTTACGGTAACCGGTACGCCTATTCCCTCCACTGTGTGGGTTGGCGGCATAAATGACGACTGGTTTAATGCTGCCAACTGGACTAACGGGGTGCCCACTGCTGGTACTAATGCAACTATTCGAAACCTAGGCACCGGTAATACAGGACTTTACCCTAATATTAACGCTGGTATTTCTTATACTGCGCAGTACAATCCAAATTACACTGGCGTTCGCACAAATCCCGTTGATAATACCAACAGCGGTCCTGCACTAGCTCGTGACCTGACAATGGAAGGCAATACCCAGAGCGACCGTTCGATTCTGCGTTTGCAAGCTGGTGAGCTTGATGTATACGGCAATTTTAATAACCCACAGCTGAGCTTTATTCAGCGGGAGTATACTACCCTCAATTTTGCGGGCGCTAACCAAAACATTAGCAACGGTGACTTTGCACAAGTTGTAGTAAGTGGCTCCGGAGTGAAGTATGTGGTTGGCTTAATCACTGTCAAGCAGTCAATTACTTTCAAAGGTGGCCTGTTGGTAACAGACATCACCCGTACTGCGGCTTCTCAAGTTATACTTGCTGACCGTGACCCTACCAATAATAACGACGGTGCGCAATTGATTGGTGAAACCGATGCACACTACCTATTAGGTTTTGTGCGCACTAACCGGGGAGGTACTACTTTAGGAGAATTGTATACTTATGGTAACATAGGTATGACTCTTCTGTGGCATCCTACTTCTTATAATGACCCAAATGGTGCCCCTCTGGCCGGAGGTAACCCTGGTACAGTGGAAATAACGCGTAACACTGCAGAGGCTTATAATCCAGTGTCAAACACCAGCGGTATTCGTCGGATATTCGGGGTACGCCCTGGTAGCCCTGGCGCTACCACCGGGGGGTTGAACGCTGATATGACTTTTCATTATCTGAACAGAGAAACGCAGAACCTGGGCTCGGGCGGCAACATTAAGATAGATGAGTCTAATCTCGTTCTGTTTCGCTCGGTTAACAGCGGTAATACCTTCACCAACCTTGGCCGGAACAGTATCGATACTGTCGCTAACGTGCTGACGAAAAACGGGATAACGACGTTCGCGACCTTTACTCTGGGCGACCAAAACAACCCGCTGCCTGTTAAGCTGGTAGCTTTCGATGCCAAGCGCCAGGGTAATAATACCCTAGTGACCTGGGCAACTGCCGACGAAACCAACAATGCTGGCTTTGAAGTGCAGGTATCGAGCGATGCGAGGACGTTCCGCAAGCTAGCCTTCGTTAACAGCTACTCGAACAATAGCACCGCTTACCAGACGTACAGCTACACGGATATTGAAGCTAATAAGTCGGGTGTGCGCTACTACCGTCTGCGCCAGGTAGACCTAGATGGTAAGGAGTCGTACTCGCCGGTGCGGGCCGTGAGCTTTGCCACCGCTTCTGCTGGGGCAGTCGCCATCAACGTTTATCCGAACCCCTCTACTTCGGCCGACCAACCTACACTCGTAGTGCAGTCGCCGGTAGCGGGCCTAGGCCACCTGCAAGTGATGGACCTCACTGGCCGCACCATCGTCAGTCGCGATATCACTACGGTAGCTGGAGTTACTGAAGTGGCCGTACCTGGCAGCAGCGAGCTAAGCGCTGGCATCTATATGGTGAAAGTGACTATGCCTTCGGGGGAAGTAAAAACGACCCGTTTGCAAAAACGCTAACCCTAGCTGCTCCCTAGCAAAAAGGGCTGACTCGCAAGAGTCAGCCCTTTTTGCTAGGGAGGTACTACTGCAGACTAGCCGCGCGGCATCGATGTGCCTGGCTTGCCGGTCTTAGCTTCGGGGCGGAACATGGGGTCTACAGCGTCCATATCCAGGAAGTGGGAGAAGGTATCGCCCCGCAAGCCCAGGCGAATGGTTTCGAGACTTACAATTTCATTAGGGGCAATATTACCCAGGTTTACGTTGGCTCCCAGCAGCTTAATGAACCATACCTGCTGGGCTTTCTGAGGAGCTTCCCAAATAATGCGCTCTGACGGAATTTTGGTCAAAATCTCCTCAACTAGCCCCGAGCGTACTTCACCAGTGCTGCGAAACAGTCCCACGTTGCCACCTTCGCGCGCCTCTCCAATAACCTTTACGGCACCTGCTTCCAGTTCGGCTTGCATCTGCGAAATCCATTTGTAAGGTGGAATAATCTTTTCGGCATCCTTCGAGCCAACCTCACTAAGTACCTTCACCGACTTGCTGAGCTCGCGGATAAACTCGCACTTGCGGTCGTGGTTGAGGTCGATGCTGCCATCCGATACTTCCGCATACTCCAAGCCAAAAGTGTCCAGCAAGCGGCGATAGTCCTCAAACTGATTGCGGATAATGAAGGCCTCGAAGAGTGTGCCACCCAGGTACACCGGAATTCCGGCTTCGCGGTAGATTTCTATCTTACGCTTCAGATTGGGTACCACAAAGGAAGTTGCCCACCCCAGTTTTACAATGTCGGTGTAGGGTGCCCCTACTTCGAGAAAGTCTTCGACCTCACGTAGGCTCAAACCCTTGTCCATCATCATGGTAAAGCCTTGCTCACGAGGCTTTTGGGTTCGTTCGGGGAGCTGAGAAAGCGAATAATTCATGCGTGGTAAAGCAGGCGCTAGCCCGCCAAAAGAGAACAAAAAAACCTGTCCGCTCATTGAGCGGACAGGTACAAAATTAACTTAGAAAGCTGCAGTGGCTGCGGCAGGCCTGGTCTACTTGCGAAACTGCTCAATAAGCCGCTGCAAGGCAGGCTGCTTTTCCAGCTCGGGAAAATAGTCAAATAGCAATGAGTGTTGGTCGTAGTTAAGCGTAAGGGCAGTTTCGAGTTCAAGATATGCTTCGCGTAAGCGGCCAGCAGCTAACAGATAGGCACAGAGCATGTAGTGAAAATGCGCTTCGTGCGGGTGCAGCTCCACAGCGTGCTGGAGCAGCTCTACGGCTTCTTCATAATTGCCTTGCTCATACAATATGGCACTCCAGCTAACCCAGCCGGTGGCATCTTCGGGAGCCACTTCGGTGGCCTTTTCATAGGCCTCCAGCGCGCTCACCACGTTGCCCACCTGGTTTTCGGCGGCACCGAGCGCAGCCCAGTATTCGCCGCTTTCGGCATACAACTGCACCGCTTTGCGGAAGAAATGCAAGGCTTCGAAGGGGCGCTCCTGCTCTTGTAGCAGCACACCTTGCCCAAACCAGGCCTCATCCATATTGGGATTGACTTCGAGTGCTTTACGATAATAGAGCCGGGCTTGCTCCCAATCACGCAGCTTCTCGTAGCACTCGCCGATGTTGCACAATGCCTCATCGGTAGGCTCATTAGGCGGATAGCTGAGCTCAAACTCAGTGATGGCACGCTGATACTGCTGCTGGCACACGTACGTGTCGGCAAGCCAATGGTGTGCATCATAAAAATCGGCCTCAATTACGATGGCATAATCGAAGGCTGCTACCGCCTGTTCGTATTTCTCCAAGCGGTAGTAATACTGCCCCAGGTTGTACCAAGCTACTGCCGAGTACGGGTCATCGTCGGTAAAGCGCTGAAAGAACTCTTCGTGCTCGGGTAGCCGGCTAGTGACTTCCAGGCAATTGAGAAGCTCCTGCACCGTAGTTTCATTATCAGGATGCAGGCGCAGGCTGTGCTTATAATGGCGCGCCGCGCTCTTATATTTTTGCCAGCTTTGATAGGCTAGCCCCAGGTTGAAGTGAATATCCTCGCGGTCGGGGTTATGTTCTAGTGCTGCCTGAAAATAGCGCACTGCTTCTTCAAAGGAGCCGCGCTGCGTGGCAATAATGCCCCGCGTCACGGCCACATCGGCATTATCGGGGTCGAGGCTGGCCACATTGGCAATCTGGCGTTCGGCCTCGGCATAGTCACCGCGCATGGCAGCTATTTGGGCACGGTCGATAAGCAGCTCAGTAGAGAAGGGGTACTGGCTAAGCGCAGCCTCACAAGCCTGCTGCGCTTTGTCGAAAGCTGCGCTGGTAACGTAGTGGTCAATAATTACTTCAAACTCTTCTAAATCAAAGAATACTGCCTCATCGTGAGCCAGCATCCGCTCGTAGCGGCGCACAGTGTCCTGGGCAGCTCGCGGGTCATCAAATGGTTCGTTCATGCGCATAAAAGTCACGAAGTAGGACGAATGGTGTCGCGCCTGGAAGGCTGCCAATCTAGTGCCAGAAGCCAAGCATGGCGGCCGGGGTAGCCTAGCCAGTCCAGAACGCAGTATGCTATCCGTTATTCGCTAAGATACAACCGTAGGGGGGGCGGCGAGGTTCGTTTTAGTGGCTTCCGCAAGCCATGCGATGGTTTCGGCTAGGGGGCGAAAAGGCAACCCGGTAGCGCGCTCGGCTTTGCGGGCATCGTAGCAGACAGGCTGTCGGCCGGCCCGCGCCGTATCGCGGGTGATGAGCGGCCGGGCACCCGTAATTAAAGCGCGGCCATGCTCCAACCGCCAGATAATCTCGGCGGCCCAGTCGGGCACGGCTAGCGTAGGTGGCCGCCGGCCCATAGCTAGGGCCATCTCAGTCAAAAAAGACCCCAGCGGGTAAAGGCCCCCATTAAGGATATAGCGGGCGGGCAGCAATTCGGGCAAGTCTAAGGTCAGGCGCACTAAGTGGGCCGTCACATCGCGCACGTCCACGAAATTGAGCTGCCCCTGCGTATAGAAGCGGTGTTCGTCGTAAGCGTAGCGCAGCAGGCGGGTGCTGCTGCGGTGCCAGTCGCCGGGCCCCAGCACTATCGAAGGATTGACAATAACAGCGTCGAGGCCCTCCGCTATACCCCGCCACACCTCCAACTCGGCCAAGTACTTGCTCGTGGCGTAGGCCGTATGGCTAGCACCTAGGTCCCAGGTAGCCGTTTCGTCGAGCAGGCGCGGCATCGTATTGGCCGTACCTGCCGGGTCAGCTGGCGGTTGCCCTAGCGCTGCCACTGACGATACATAACCAAGGCGGATTCCTGGATGCAGCAAGCAAGCATCTACGATGGTAGCAGTGCCTTCAGCATTTACCTGTAGTAACGCATCTTCATCTTGGGGCGCGTAGGATACTAGCCCCGCACAGTGCAGCACGTGCGTGACCTCTGGGGTGAGCGCATTTTCCAGCAGTAGGCTGTCGGCGAGGTCGCCCTGCACCCACTCAATGCCAGCCGGTGTCCCGGCTGGCGGGGTAGCGCCCCGGTAAAGAGCCCGCACGGGCAACTGCCGGGCCCGGAGGGCCTGCAGAACAAAAGAGCCGATGAGCCCCGTACCGCCCGTTACAAAAACCATAGCTTCGAAAAAACGCGTAGTTTCTGACTACGCTTGCCGCGTCAATCTGGGTGCTCAGAGCGTCTTATTGAGGAGCGGTAATGCCATTAGCTTGCGAAAGTAAGCGGATTTCACTGTCTTATCAGCCAAGGCAGTTGTGTGACGCAAGTGGTGGGTATCCGTACCCACAAAATCGACTAGTCCAGCATCAATCATCTTCTCTGCCACATGGCGCGCAGCCGGCGAGTAGTAGCCGGCCAGCGAGTTGAGGTTAAGCTGCAAAAGAACTCCTTGCTCTTGGCGCAACTTCTCAATTTCGGCAAAGCGGTGATAAAAATAGACGTAGCGCTCAGGATGAGCCAGCACCGGTTGGTAACCCGCCGCCTTTAAATTAAAAATAGTGCCGCTAAGGTTCAGCGGCTCATTGAGATAAGAGGTTTCAATGAGCAAATAGCGCTGTTCTCCTCCGAAGGTCAGCAGCTCAGTGCTGGCATCGGCCAGCTTATGGCTTAGCCATTCATCCAGGTAGTACTCTGCGGCGCATTCCAAGGCTACATCGGCTAGGCCCGCCTCGGCCGCCGCCGTGCGTAAGGATGCTAGCGCACTACGTATACCGTCTGGGGTGTTTTTATAAAAATCGCCCATGATATGAGGCGTCATCACCAGCTTGGTAAAGCCCAGGCTACGAAGCTCACGCAAGAGGTCGAGGCTATGCGCAATAGTTTCCGCTCCATCGTCTAGGCCTGGTAATAGATGCGAATGCATATCGGCTACTAAGTTAGCCAAAGGCATAGTTAGCTGCTGACTTGCGGCTGCCTTATTGTCTATTAACCGCTGCCAAAAGCCTGCCATAAACTGATTAACTAAAGAGTCCCTTAATACGCTCTCCTATAGTAGGCTTCTTAGCAGGCTCTTCGTAATACCCCATGCCATAGCTGCCATAACCGTAACCGTAACCATACCCGTACCCATACCCGTAGCCATACGAACCCTCTGCCTTAGCATCATTTAGAATGGTGCACATGCGCGTAAACTGGTTGTTGCGCATGAGCCGGTTCATATTCTTAAGGAAAGTTTTACGCGAGTAATTAGCCCGTACAATGTAAATCGGAACATCGGCTTTTCGCATGATGAGGATGCCGTCCGTTACTAGGCCCACTGGTGGTGTATCAATCAGAATAACATCATAAGTGTGGTATAACTCCTCCAGCATTTGGTCGAAGCGCGGATGCAGAATCAACTCTGATGGATTGGGAGGAGTAGGCCCGGCCGAGATGAAGTCCAACGAATCGATGCTTGTGTGTTGGATGCATTCGCTTACCTTATGCCGGTCGATGAGAATAGTGCTAATACCACGCACATTCTCCGCATCGAAGGCTAAGTTAACTTTCGGCTTCCGCATATCTAGGTCGAGGATGATTACGCGCTGTCCCGACAGGGCAATAATGCCACCTAAGTTGACAGTGACAAACGTTTTGCCTTCACCCGAAATCGTTGAAGTGACTGAAATAAGTCTTTTTTTATTCGACGGGCTGATAAAATCCAAGTTCGTTCGAATAGAACGAATAGCTTCTGAAACGGATGACTTAGGATTTTTATCAACCACCATACGCGATACACTTAACCGCTCTTTCTCATAAGTCGGAATGATGCCAAGTACAGAAGCTTTGCTGTTGCGCTCCAACTCACTTACGCTCGTGATAGTATTGTGCATGAGATACCGCGCACCAATTAAGCCTAAGCTCAATAGTAATCCCCCCGCAGCCCCAATAGCATAAACTAGGGTTCTGACTGGTGATATTGGCGCATCAGGCGCATAGGCAGGTGACAAAATCTGAAAATCGGCCGTAGTGCCAGCGTTCTGAATATTGTACTCTACCTTCTTTTCCAGAAGGTTTTGGTAGGTGGCGCTATAAAGCTCCAGCGGCCGCTTCAAGCGCTCCAATTCAGTTTCCTTGCCAGGTAAAGCTTGTAGTGCACCCGTCAATTGACCTTGTTGATTATTCAGTAAGGCAATAGCACTACGTAGCTGCGTTTGGGCCTGCTGTATCTGGCGTTGCAGCGCACCTTGGGCAAAATTAACCTGGGCTAGCCGCTGCTGAACAGCTTCTGTGACATCTTGCGATGAGCGCCGCACTCGCCTTAGATCCTGTTGCAAGCTATTTAATTCTTCTAGCTGGCGCGAAAGGGTAGGGTCGTTTATAATCGCTAGGCTTGGAACAGCCTGCGCCACCGTCAAATCATCATTCGGGGTCAGGCGCTCCTGCCTTGCCAGCCTCTCTATATCATTGAGCAGCACTAGCTTTTGCTCGAGCTCTTCGCGTTGCTTGGTGATATCAGCAATTCTCTCTGTAATAGTACTTAGCTCACCTTTGGCATCCCAAGTACCGTTGAGTTGTACAAAGCGTTTGAGATTGTCCTCCGCTTTAGCCAAACTGTCACCTGTTTCTCGGAGTTGCTGGTCGAGATAAGCCAATGCTTTCTCCGTAGATTCTTGTTTGCGAGCTACTTTAGCATCGCGGTACACACTGTCGAGCGCGTTTACCAGTCGTTGAGCTTTCAGGCGGTTGTAGTCCTGAAAGGAAATCTGGATTGTATTAGCATTCGCATTTAGTATTTCTGTCGTAAGATTTTTATCCAGATACCCATTAATAGTATTGTCGTCGAGTAAGATGAAATGATATTCTGCATCAGAAAGACCGACGGTTTGGGAAGCTGTAGGCAGTAGTTGCAATTGAATACCCGGTAACTTGACCAACTGGCCTATTTTATAAGTTCCCCCCAGTGCCTCACTACCTAATACTACGGTGAGTTGGTAAGTGTTAGCACTGGTATAGGTGACATTGAATTTCCGGTTGTAATACGCCTGGTCGCTAATAGTATATTTTACTCGGAAGGGGGAGGTGCCGAATAATTCAGTCTCCAGCACAGTTCCTTGCGTGTAGTAGTTAATGTCTAAAGGAATAGCTTCTTTAAGTTTCTTGTAGGTAAGCCCGGATTTAATCAGTTCTACCTCACCAGCCAGTTGCGTAGCACTGCGGCTAGCTTCAACGGCGGCTCCTCCGGCGGCGGCCCCTAGCCCGATGGTGCTGGCATCGCTACGCTCATCAATCTTAAGCACCGACGTGGCTTTATATACCGGTTTGGTATAGCGTAGGTACACCCATGAGCCGGTTAGGCCCAGTAGCAAAAGTAGTAGTGCCCATGGTAAGCTCTTGCGGGCTACTAGCACTAGGGTGCCTATGTCGAAGCTGCCGCCACCATCCGAATCTTCTTCACTTGCGTTGCTACCTGTGGGTGGGAGAGAATCTGCTCCCGTAGTCGTTCGCCGGATAAGCTCCTCTAACTCCGCGTTTTCACTTATTGCCATAATCAATGCTAGGTTAACTGAGCTGACCGGTTAGCTTATTGTCTAAATAGGATAAAAATAATATTGACTGCACTTAAAAAAGTAGCGCTCAAGCTTAGGGCTGGCCCGGCATCAACCAAGGCATCCAGGAAGGGACGCCGCACTGGTTGAATGTATATGATATCATTCGGCTCCACCTGCAAATTACCTCGCCGCATCCCTTCTAACGTGCTTAAATTAATAAATTGTACTTGCGGGTTTTTCAAATCGCCCCGGATGATGCGAATATTGTTGATGCGACCACCGTTGCGCGCAATGCCCGTGCTGCCACCTACGGCTCCACCATCGGGGCCGCCCGCTAGGGCCAATACTTCCAGCAGGTTCATATTGTCATTGGCTAGGTTGACGACCTGTCCTCCTGGTGCCCCTAGAATAATAACCCGGTTGTTGGTGACAGCGGTTTTAACGAAAGGCTGTTTATAAAATTCGCTGTAGCGTATCATTAGTACGCTATCAGTTTGTATCAAGCTTAGACCTTGCAGGTACACCCGGTCTACTAACGGCAGGCGTACTGTGCCGTCGGCTTGCACCAAGTATTGGGTGCTACTTGGAATTGAGGTAGCTCCACCGCCCCGGGTATTGGCTCCACCTCCACCATTAGCTGGCGCAGCTACGCTGCTACCCGTACCGATGCCACCGGCACCAAATTTTAAATCTCCGTTGGGGTCAATAATTTTCTCCCCCTTATTAGTGTAAACCTGAACGTTGAGTAGGTCGTTGGGGTGAATGGTGTAGTTTCGAGCAGTACGATTGACAGCCCGCCGCAGCTTGGCCGTGTCCACTACACCACCAGGGCCTTTCGTGAGCTGGAACATCGTGCGCTGATTGTAGTATCGGCTAGTAGCGCACGAAGAAAGCAGGCCGAGCAGCGGCAAGGCAAGTAGCCAAAAGCGTCGTAATGGGCTGGACGAAAGCAAGGAGAGAAGGGCCAAAAGATAAATTGTTCAACCCGGGGGCGCCAGCCCAGAGGTGCTGGCTAACAACCCCGAAAGGTAAAAAATGCCTCAAAAGTAACTCTATTACGTTAGGCTTTCAAAAATCCGGTTATCAAGCCGATATTTAGTTAGCAGGTTTAAGGGTTTCAAAATCGTATTTTTGTAGTCCGGGATACCCCGACGCTCTTTCTCTCTTCCCCTACCCACCCATTTTATTTTCATGGAAGCTACCGTAGCAACCGAAAATCAAGCCATGATAGCGCAAATGGTGCGCGACTTTGGCCAGCAGCACATCAAGCCTCATATGATGCGCTGGGATAATACTCAAGAGTTTCCGCGCGACCTGTTTCGCCAACTCGGCGAACTTGGCCTGATGGGCGTGCTCGTGCCGCAGCAGTACGGTGGTTCAGGCTTCGGCTACCAGGAGTACGTGACGGCCATTGCTGAACTGGCGAAAATAGACGGCAGCATTGGCCTGAGCATGGCGGCGCACAACTCGCTTTGTACTGGCCATATTCTGCAGCACGCCTCCGAAGAGCAGAAGCATAAATACCTGCCCCGCCTGGCCTCGGGCGAGTGGCTGGGCGCCTGGGGGCTCACCGAGCCCAACACTGGCTCCGACGCGGGCAACATGCGCACCACCGCCGTACTCGACCCTAGCGGCGAGTACTACGTGCTGAACGGCGCCAAAAACTTCATCACCCACGGCAAAAGCGGCGACGTGGCCGTGGTAATTGCCCGTACCGGTGAAGTCGGCGACTCGCACGGCATGACGGCATTCATTGTGGAGCGCGGTACGCCGGGCTTTGCTGGCGGCCGCAAGGAGGACAAGCTGGGTATGCGGGCATCCGAAACCACTGAAATGATTTTTACCGATTGCCGCGTGCCGGTCGAGAATGTTATTGGTCAGGTAGGCGAGGGCTTTGTGCAAAGCCTGAAGGTGCTCGACGGCGGCCGCATCAGCATTGCGGCCCTGAGCCTGGGCATTGCGCAGGGTGCCTATGAGGCGGCCTTGCAGTACAGCAAGGAGCGTCAGCAGTTCAACCAGCCCATCAGCAATTTTCAGGGCATCGCCTTCAAGCTGGCCGATATGGCTACCGAGATTGAGGCCGCTAGCCTGCTTACCTACCGCGCCGCTGCCATGAAGGACCGCGGCGAGAACGTAAACCTTGAATCGGCCATAGCGAAGCTCTATGCCTCCGAAGTGAGCGTGCGCGTGGCCAATGAAGGCGTGCAAATCTTTGGCGGCTATGGCTATACCAAGGATTATCCGGCCGAGAAATATTACCGCGATGCCAAGCTCTGCACCATTGGCGAGGGCACGAGCGAAATTCAGAAGCTGGTTATCGCGCGCGCCTTGCTGAAATAAGTGCCTGTTTGCACAGAAGCAGGCGTATTTTGAGGCTGGTGCAGCCGGGTCGTTAGCTATTGGCTAACGGGTTGAGGTCTAATCATCCACAAAATATGTGTTGGTAGTTTGAATCCGCGTAATCCGTTCTTATCTTTGCGGCCCGATTTACTCGGCTTCCCGTCGCGAAAGCATTCTCACTCCCCGATATGATTATCGTTCAAATCAAAGACAACGAAACCGTTGACCGTGCGCTGAAGCGCTTCAAAAAGAAATTCGAGCGCACCGGCGTGCTGAAAGAGCTGCGCCGCCGCACGTTCTTCCAGAAGCCGAGCATCACCAAGCGCAAGCTGAAGCAGAAAGCCGTTTACAAGCTGGCTACCTACGGCACCGAGAACGAATAGACCGTTCGGCGGCTAGCCTGCCCATAAGCACTAAGCCCCGCTAGACTACACGTGTAGTCTAGCGGGGCTTAGTGCTTATGGGCAGGCTA
>NZ_JAGETY010000008.1 GCF_017571525.1 Hymenobacter sp. BT559
GCGGAGCCTAGGAACTCCGCTTACTGCTTACTGGCTCGTTTTCTTTGGGGCTACCCGATTCCCAAACACGTTCTAAGGTGGTCTAGGGAAGGCGGACAGAAGAAGGACGTATAGTTCTGCTGTCATGGCAACCAAAACCAGCGGGGCGTGACCGACAAACGACGCAAGTACGACGAGACCTGCAAGGCCGGAGCCTTGCGTCTGGCCAGCATGAGCCGCAGCACGCAGGCGGCGGCCCGGCAGTTGGGCATCAGCCCCAAGCTGCGCTACCGCTGGCAGCAGGCGCAACTGGTGTCCGAGGTGGGCAGCGAAGAAGTGCCCGCGACCCGGAGGTACGTGCCCTGCTCGCCCGGCTGAAGCGGGCGGAGCAGGAGCCTGACATATTAAAAAAGCCTTGGTCATCTTCGGCCAACCGACCCGGTGAGCACCTACCGCTACATCGCCCAGCGCCAGTCACAAGTGCCCGTGCGCTAGCTCTACTAGAGCTGCGCGTGGCGCCGACCGTATAGTACGCCTGGCAGCGCCGCCGGCAGCTGCCGGTGGTCGAACCGACCTGACAAGTAGCCGCGCTCGTTTGTGCCGCGCACCACCGACTCGGCCCCGGCCGTGCGCGCGGCCCCAACCGCTTGCTGGGCCAGCCAGCTCCCACCGCCCCAACCGGGTGTCGGCCGTCGACATCACGTATTTGCCGCGCTAGGGCGGCTTGCTTTACCTGGCCGTCTGGCTCGACCGCTGTTCGCGTAAAATCGTCGGCTGGGACGTACGCGACACGATGGCCGAAGACCTGGTTAGTGAGGCCTTGCGCCGAGCCTTGGCCGTGCGTCGCCCACCCCCTGGGCTCATCGTGCACTCCGACCAGGGCGGCCAGTACACGGCTATGCGATTCAAAGAATTAGTCGCCAAACACGGCGCGCAGCAAAGCATGAGCCGGCGCGGTAACTGCTACGATAACGCCCACGCCGAGTCGTTCTGAAGCCGCTTTACGGCTGAGCTACTCGATGGCGGCAGCTTCCCCAGCCTGGCCGAAGCCAAGCTCGAAATCAGCTACCATATTGCCGAGCGGCGGCATTCCGCGCTCGAGTACCACTCGCCCAACCACTTCGAAACCCAACTCCAAACAACTTCCCAATTCTGTCCGGCTTAGCTAGGCCACCTCAGAATAAGGCTAAAATTTAGTCGGCTAGTACGCCTAATTCGTTCGGCGAAAGGGTCATTTCCATAATCTATAGGGTTGGAATTTCCCTTTATAGGTTCTGAAAATGCGATAGTTTTAAATCTGCCCTAAAGTCTTCAGTTTTTTTCGAGCCTACTGCTTTCGCCGGAAAGCAGCAGAGTTCAGCTCTTTTATACTCCCTTTATGCGTGCTGCATACTGGTCCAATAAAAAACCCCCTCAGCAAGCTGCTGAGGGGGTTTTGTGGTCGTATAAGGAGTCGAACCTTAAACCTTCTGATTCGTAGTCAGATGCTCTATCCAATTGAGCTATACAACCGTTGTCCCGTGTTGGGAGTGCAAAGGTAGGGAGAAATTTTTTGGCTGCACAAATTCGGGGAGAAGATTTTCAATTGAAAATGGACTCGAACGTGGCAATTTGGTAATAATCAGCCACAAAAAATTAGGTGGCTGAGGCATTGCGCCGCAGCACGCGCTGCAAAGCCCGGTTGAATACCACATAGAGCCCAAACAGCGAGGCTATCACCAAGCCTACCAGTACCAACTTGCTGAGCGTCCCTTCGTCAGGGTCGCGCAGAAGAGCTAGCACATCCTGGGCTTTGGTGCCGAGCCAGTAGAAAAACAGGCTGCGCGGCAGCATGCCCAGCACCGAGGCCGTTAGAAATCGGCGCCGCGCCACGCCTACAATGGCCAGCACAAACGTCATAAGTGCAAACGGCAGCACCGGCGAGAGGCGCGTAAGGATGATAAGCGGCCAGCTCTGGCTTTGCAGCTCGGCCAGCACGGCATCCGCTTTGGGAAAGTGGTGTAGCACGGTGCGCAGCTTGCCGTGGTCGAGGCGGCGAGCCAGCTCATAGCCCAGCGCGGCGGCTATCGCATAGGCGGCCACCATACCCGCTAGCCCGCTCCAGCCGAAATAATAGCCCGTGACGATGGCCACGAATGTGGTAGGCGTGAGCGCCAGCGCCATGGTGAGGCCCACCACCAGAAAATACAGCAAGCTCTGGCCTAGCGACAGGCCTTGCAGCAGCGTGGGGCGCTCGTAGAGCAGCCCTAGCACGGAGGCCGAGCCCAGCACGGGCACCGCTACCAGCAGGCCCATGGTGAGGAAGGTAGAAAAATTCTTTTGAAAAAGCTCGCGCAAAAAAGCCATTAGCAAGGAAAAGCCGGGGGCCGGCCATTGAGTAGGCGAAAGTACCTACGCAACAGCCGGCCCCGCTGCTATGTCTGCTAGCCCCCTTACTCAGCCTCTTTGGCGCCGAAGCCGAAGAAGCGCTTTATAGCGGCCCAGGCGCCGCCCAGCGCCAGGATGGCGACTTTCCAAAACTTGAGGATAATGGCGAAGAAGCCCACTTTGGCCAGCACTTTGCCAGCCACCAGGCCGCCAATGCCATAGGCGGCTACCTCGTCGATGCCGGCACTGAAATCGTTGTACTGCTGGCCTTTTACAAACGAAACATTGGCGAGCAGGCCCGGAATGCTGGCCTTGATTTCGGGCAGCTGCTTCGGCACGGCGATGGCGTTGAAGATGAGCACGCCCTTGCGCCCCAGAATGCGCACGTTGTAGTTCAACGTTTCGTCGAGGCCGTCGCCAAAGCGCAAGAGTTTGGCCCAGTGCAGGGTATGCTGGTTTTTATCGTAAAAAGGCGGCGCGCCCCAGCCGATGAGATGCACGGCGTCGTAGCCATCTTTAAGGCGGTCTGGGTTTTCGTTCTCAGTGTCCTGTTGCATTTCTTCCAGCAGGTCGTCGTACTTGATGTCGTCCGCGTCGTCGTCTTTGACGTGGCCCATCGGGTCAAACTGAATGAGGTAAGCCCAGTTATTGTCGCTCACGGGCCCCCGGTCAAGCGGAAATAGCATGCCTAGGCTCTCCTGCGGCGGGTTGTGCCACAGCTTGTGCATCACGTAGGCCGCTTGGGCCGAGTCGAGGTAGCGGAAGCCTTTGGGCACGGTTAGCTCGCCCACCCCGCCAGGCAGCAGCACGTGGCCTTGCTGGTAGTGGAAGCTATTATTGATAGAATCGGCGGCCGCCTGGTAAATAGCGGCCGAGTCCACTACGGCGGGTGTGGTCTTAGGCTTGGGCGGGGCCGCCTGGGCATTGAAAGACAGCGTAATGCAGCTGCCAAGCAAGAGTAATAGTTTCTTCATGCGTTAGAAAAATGGTAGACTGAAATATCGTGGCTAAGATACGCGTAGCCACCCGCCGCGCCAATTGCCCGTAATTTTACCCCACCTTCCCACCCCCGGCAGCCAGCCCGCGTTAGCGGGCGTAGCTGCGCAATCCGTTAAATCCGTTTGAATCTGCGATGAAATTTGCCACCAAAGCCATCCACGCCGGCGTGCACCCCGACCCCGAAACCGGGGCCATTATGACGCCCATCTACCAGACCTCTACCTACGCCCAGCGCTCGCCGGGCGATAACCGGGGCTACGAGTATTCGCGCACCCACAACCCCACCCGCACCCAGCTGCAAGACGCCCTAGCGGCGCTCGACGGCGGTAAGCACGGGCTAGCCTTCGCCTCGGGCATGGCTGCTATCGACTGCGTGCTGCGCCTGCTGAAGCCCGGCGATGAGGTGATTTCGACCGACGACCTCTACGGCGGCTCCTACCGCATTATGACCAAGGTGTATGAGCCGCTAGGCATCAAGTTTCACTTCGTGCCAATGGGCGACATGGCCAAGGTGCGCGAGAAAGTGACGGCCAAAACCAAGCTCATCTGGGTCGAAACGCCTACCAACCCGCTGCTCAACATCATCGACATTGCGGCCGCCGCTAGCCTCGCCAAAGAGGCCGGCGCGCTGCTGGCCGTCGATAATACCTTCTCGACGCCCTACCTGCAGGAGCCGCTGGCGCTTGGGGCCGATATCGTGGTGTACTCCCTTACCAAGTACATGGCCGGCCACTCCGATACGGTGATGGGCGCCCTAGTTTTTAACGACGACCAGCTGCTGAAAGACCTGAGCTTCTACCAGAATGCCTGCGGCGGCACGCCCGGCCCGCAGGACTGCTTCCTGGTGCTGCGCGGCCTCAAAACCCTGCACCTGCGCATGCAGCGCCACTGCGAAAACGGCCGCGCCATAGCCGAGTACCTGCGCCAGCACCCCAAGGTGGAGAAGGTGTACTGGCCCGGTTTCGAGAACCACCCCAACCACGCCGTGGCGGCCAGGCAGATGCGCGACTTTGGCGGTATGATTTCCTTCGTGCTAAAGGGCGATAAGCAGGAAGACGCCATTGCGGTGCTCGAAAAATTTCAGCTCTTCACCCTGGCCGAAAGCCTGGGCGGCGTCGAGAGCCTGAGCGGTCACCCGGCCACTATGACCCACGCCAGCATCCCGGCCGAGCAGCGCCGCAAGGCTGGCCTCAGCGACTCGCTTATTCGCCTGAGCGTGGGCATCGAGGATGCGGAAGATTTGATTGATGACCTGGCCCAGGCAATAGGGTAGGGGCTAGCCCCGTTGGAATGGGGAGCGCTGGGCTGGCCGTAGGGCTGGTTCGGCGCTTTTTCGTTCGGTCAAACCGAAGCGGGTCGCCCTGGCGTAGATGCGGGCCATGCTGTCGTTGCTTTATTCATCGTGTACCCGGGTGCTGCTGGCTAGTTTTGCCAGCTTTCTTTTTGCCTGCACCACCAGCCGGGCGCCTGGCCTGGCTGTGCCGGCTCCACCTGCCCCTATGCCCACCGCTGCTATTTCTTACCTCGCTCTCGGCGACTCCTATACCATTGGCGAAGGCGCCGCCGCGGCCGACCGTTGGCCGGTGCAATTGGCTGCTCAGGCCCGCGCCCACGGCCTGAACCTGGCTAGCCCCGACATCATTGCCCGCACCGGCTGGACCACCGCGGAGCTGCAAGCGGCCATCGCGGCCAGTGGCAACCGTCGCCGCGATTATGGCCTGGTGTCGCTGCTCATCGGCGTGAATAACCAATACCGCGGTCAGGGCGTGGACCTCTACCGCAGGGAGTTTCGGCAGCTGCTAGCCACCGCTACTGCGTTTGCGGGCGGCAAGGCTGGCCACGTTGTGGTGCTTAGCATTCCCGACTGGGGCCAGACGCCCTTTGCCCACGACCGCGACGCGGCGCAGATAGCCCGCGAAATCGACCAGTTTAACGCCGTGGCGCAGCAGGAGTGCCAAGCGGCCGGCGTAGCTTTTGTGGCTGTCACGGACCTTACCCGCGCCGCTGCCGGCGCCGCTGGCCAGTTTACCAGCGATGGCCTGCACTACACGGGCCCCCAAATGCGCCAGTGGGCTAGCCGGGCGCTGCCAGTGGTGCAGG
Source organism: Hymenobacter sp. BT559 (assembly GCF_017571525.1). Classification (GTDB taxonomy): domain Bacteria; phylum Bacteroidota; class Bacteroidia; order Cytophagales; family Hymenobacteraceae; genus Hymenobacter; species Hymenobacter ginsengisoli. Next base: position 5,446 of record NZ_JAGETY010000008.1, read on the forward strand.
GCCTGCTGAAGTAGGCAAAAAGTAAAAGACGCGTGGCTGCGTCTGCCGCACTCTCTTTTCCTTCGCTATGCAGCTTCAGCCCCGCCACACCGGTAAAAAATACGTCAACGTGCTGCCCACCAGCGTAAGCCCGCCCTCGGGCTACGGCAAGCTGCTGGGCCGCTACCTCTTTGAGAAAGCCGAACGTGAGCCGGCGCAGCCGCTAGGCCCCTTTCGGGCCGATGCGGCGGCCCTGGCTGCCCCCGTGCCGCCCGCTGCGCTGCGTGTAACTTGGCTGGGCCACAGCACCACGCTGATTGAAGTAGATGGCCGCCGCTTCCTTACCGACCCGGTGTGGGCCCAGCGCGCCTCGCCCTCGCAGCTGGTGGGGCCCAAGCGGTTTTTTGCGCCGCCGCTGCCGCTGGCCCAGCTGCCGCCGCTCGATGGCATCATCCTCTCGCACGACCACTACGACCACCTCGACGAGGCGGCCATTCGGGCGCTGGCCGGGCGCGGCGAGCGGTTTTTTTGCCCGCTAGGAGTGGGCGCGCACCTGCGCCGCTGGGGCGTGGCCGCCGAGCGCATTACGGAGGCTACGTGGTGGGATAAAGTTGCGCTAGCCCCCGACTTTGAGCTAATTGCTACGCCCGCCCGACACTTCTCGGGGCGGGGTCTGCTCAACCGTGACAGCACGCTGTGGGCCTCGTGGGTACTGAATGGGCCGCAGCACCGCGTGTTTTTCGGCGGCGACTCGGGACCGTTCGATGAAGCGTTTCGGCAGATTAGCGCAGCGTATGGGCCATTCGATTTGGTGATGCTCGAAATCGGTGCCGCCGACCCCGAGTGGGCCGATATTCACCTGGGCCCCGATAATGCGCTGGTCGCACACCGCCTGCTAGGGGGTGGGCCGCTGCTGCCGCTGCACTGGGGCACGTTTAACCTGGCGTTTCACGCCTGGCGGCAACCGGTGCAGCGCCTTATGGAGGCCGCCGGGCCTGAGGTGACGTTGCTATTGCCTGCGCCGGGCCAGCGGGTAGACGTGGCGGCTGGTCCGCTAGCCTCGTACTGGTGGAAGTGAGGTGAAGTAAACACTCTTGAGCAAGTCGGCCGGACCGGTCGTGGTCTCGACATGCCAAAGGGCTTTGCTGGCGTACTCAACGACAACCGGTCGGACCCCTTGCAGCGCTCTGACCAGTCCGGCCGATTTCAAATAGCCTGGTGTAGTAAGCTTCTGTGATGCAGGGCTCTACATGAGGTGGTGGGCTTCGGTCTGAAGTTTTGTTGAACAAAATGACAGCCCGTTAGTTCGCCGATACCCATCTTAGCGGTGGCACATGAGTGAGTAGCCTAGCTGCTACTCAGCGAGCGTCAGCCTTACCCGGCCTGCGTGAGGCTGATACTCATAGTGCTCCGCAGCGTCTATTCCTTCCCACCCATCTTGTTTCGGGCAATACCTTCTGTTTGGCCGCTGGCCGGCTATTGGTGTGCACAGTGCGCGGCAATGGTAACTTATTGGGAAAAAATTAGATAACTTGCTTGCATCCTAGCTTCACTTTCTTTCACTAAAACCTCTACCCTGTATATGAGAAAAACCTTACTTACACCCTTGTTTGCGGTGGTGGCCCTAGCGGCCCACGCGCAAACCGTGACGGTGACGGGCCGCGTGCTCAGCACCACCGGCGAGGCCCAGCCGGGTGCCACCGTGCTGGAGCGCGGTACCACCAACGGCACCTCGACCGGCCCCAACGGCGACTTTACGCTAAGCGTGCAGCCGGGCGCCACGCTCACTATTTCGGCCATCGGCTTTGCTACCCAGCAAGTGGCAGTGAATGGCCGGACCAACGTGGAAGTGCGCCTCACAGCCTCTGCCACCGACCTCGGCGACGTGGTAGTGACCGGTTCGCGCGCCACCGAAGGCCGCTCCAATATCTTGACCACGGCGCCGGTAGACGTGATTTCGGCCCGCGAAATCAAGGCTTTCGCCCAAACCGACGTGAGCCAGGTGCTGACCTACGCGGCGCCCTCGTTTCAGTCGTCGCGTCAGTCTATTTCCGACGGCACCGACTTTATTGACCCGGCCAGCCTGCGCGGGCTAGGCCCCGACCAGGTGCTGGTGCTCGTGAACGGCAAGCGCCGCCACCAGCAGTCGCTGGTGAACATCAACGGCACCATCGGGCGCGGCTCGGTGGGCACCGACCTGAGCGTGATTCCGACGGCCAGCATCAAGCGTATTGAGGTGCTGCGCGATGGCGCGGCGGCGCTCTACGGCTCCGACGCAATTGCGGGCGTGATTAACATTCAGCTCAAAGACGACTCGACGGGCTTCCAGAGCACTGGCTACTACGGCCAAACGACGCAGAGCGACGGCAAAACCGAGCAGGCCGATTTCAACTTTGGCGTGGGGCTGAACCACCGCGGCTACCTCGATGTGAGCGGGCAGTTTATCAACCGCGGCTACACCAACCGCTCGTTTACCGACACCGCGCCGCTTATTTACCTAGGGGCCAATGGCGGCAACTATCCTTCTTCGGCCAACACTGAGCAGGCCCGCCGCGACCTTAAAGCCCAGGACGATGCCCTAGTGGCCCAAAATGGCTTCAACCGCGTCGATTTGCGTGTGGGGCAGTCAGCGTCGCGCAACTTCGGCGGCTACCTCAACGGTGCCTACCGCATCGGGCAGGGCTACGAGGTGTACGTGGGCGGCGGCGCTTCGTACCGCACGGGCCGCGGGCCGGGCTTCAACCGCCTGCCTAACCAGCCCACGCAGAGCGACCTCAATATCTTTCCGAATGGCTTCCTGCCGTTCATCAATACCACGATTTACGACCAGTCGGCCATCACGGGCATTCGCAAAAGCTACGGTGAGCTATTTGTGGACCTGAGCAATACTTTCGGCCGCAACGAGTTGGATTACAACATCGACGGCACCGTCAATGCCTCTTTGCCGCAAGGGCCGGGGCTAGTGACGGTAAACCCCACGAGCTTCTACGCCGGCAAGCTGGCGTTCCTGCAAAACACGACCAACCTGGCACTGTCGCGCAAATTTCGCGACCTGGGCCCGCTAGCCACCCTCAACGTGGCAGCCGGCGGCGAGTTCCGCTTCGATAACTTCCAGATTGGACGCGGCGAGTATGCGTCGTACATCAACGGCGGGCGCTTGTACAACAACGCGCCTACGGCCTCGGGCTCGCAGGTGTTTCCCGGCTATCAGCCGCAGGATGAGGTGAATAAGTCGCGCACCAACGTGGCCGGCTACCTCGACCTCGAAAGCGACATCACCGAGCGCCTGCTGGTGCACGCCGCCGGCCGCGCCGAGCGCTACAGCGATTTTGGTGGCAACATCAGCGGCCAGCTAGCCGCCCGCCTCAGCCTCATCGATGCCATTGCCCTGCGCGGCGCCATCGGCAACGGCTTCCGGGCGCCTTCCTTGCAGCAGCGCTACTTCACCAACACCAGCACGCAGTTTGTGAGCGGCCTGCCCAATCAGGTGTTGACGGTGAATAATGACAGCCCTATCGTGCGCAACGACTTCACTAACCCCACCCAGCCGGGCTTTGGCGTGGAGCCGCTGAAGCAGGAAAAATCGACCAACTACAGCGTGGGCCTCACCGCCAGCGCCGGCCGCCAGTTTACGCTGACCGTGGATGCTTACCAGATTGACATCCGCGACCGCATTGTGCTCTCAGCTCAATTCACGCGCACCAACCCCCTCGTGAATACCATTCTGGGTTCGCAGGCCGTGAGCCGGGTGCAGTTCTTCGCCAATGCGGTGAATACCCGCACGCGGGGCATCGACATTGTGGCCAACGAGCGCATCGCCCTTGGCGAAAAGAGCCGGTTGTTGCTGACTGCTGCTGCCAACTTCAACCACACGCAGGTGCAAAGCTTCAACAGCAGCTCGACCACGGTGAACAACGACGTGACGCCCGGGACCAGCAACCTGCAAAACACGCTCTTCGACCGCGCCCAGCGCACGCGCCTCGAAAGCGGCAACCCGCGCAGCAAAATCAACCTCTCGGCGGCCTATACCGTGGGCATCTTCGGCATCGAGGCCCGCACCGTGCGCTTTGGCGAGATTAGCACCGCCGACGCTGACCCGACCCGCGCCTACCTCGACCAGACGTTCTCGGCCAAGTGGATTACCGACCTCACGCTCAGCGCGCAGTTTACCAAGCAGCTAGGCCTCACGGTGGGGGTGAATAACCTGTTCGACGTGTACCCCGACAAGATTTACGTCGACCCACGCAACAACCCCAACAACTTCTCGGTCGACCCCACTACCAGCTATAGCTCCTCGCTCGACAACTCAAACCGCGGCCGCTTCCTCTACAGTGCCAACCAGTTTGGCTTCAACGGCGCCTACTACTTCACACGCCTGAATATCACGCTGTAAGCTAGCGCTTCCCTCAGCAAAAAGGCCCGTTCTGCTTGCAGAACGGGCCTTTTTTCATCCGCTAGGGGCTGCTTAGTTGGCCGCGTGCAGCAGGCGGGCTAGCGGGCGGCCATCGGCGCCCCGCGCCAGGTAGAGGCCGGCGGGGAGGCTAGCGGCCGGCTGCCACAGGACGCGGCCATCGGCCCCAGCGCGCAGCTGCGCCACGGTGCGCCCTAGCTCATCCACAACGACAACCTGCTGCCCGCTGCTAGCCGCCTGAAACTGCACTTGGTCGCGAAAGGGCATGGGAAATGCCGAGCTAGCCGCATCGGAGCCCGGGCGCGTGCCTAGGGTCTGGTTCGTTACCCTGATGTAAAGCGTCTGCTCTACCGTGCTGTTGGGGCAGCCATCGTCAAACACCGCGATGGTAGCCGTATAAAAACCCGGGGGCAGGCTAGCCGGCACCTGCCAGGTAAGCCGGGCCTGCGTGGCGCTAAGGGTGGTCAGGCTCAGGCCCGGAATGATGCCGGTAGCCTCGCTGCTGAAGCGTAGGTGCTGGCCCGCGTCGGGGTCGGTAGCCGTGAGGGTAAGGCTCAGCGTCTGGCCGGGGCGGGCGCTGATGGTCTGGCTGGGCGACTGGGCCGGACCGGTGCCCACCGCTAGGCTAGTGAAGCTGGGTGGCTGGTTAGCGATATTTTGCGCCAGGTAGGTGATGTCGCGCGTTACGCTGCCGATGTGTTGCCAGGTGCCAGCTAGTTGCCGGTACTCGTCCACGCGCACGGCCGCGAGGTAGTAGCCTTGCTGCACGCCGCCCGTCGGTATCGTAATGGCGCCGGTAGCCGGATTTAGCTGGAAGTGCGGCGATACTCCGCCCGCGATGGGGGTTCCGCAGGGTGTATATACGTCCAGGGCCTCTTGAGATGAAACTAGGCTGTACGCTACCGAGTCGCGGTCGGCATCATAGGTGCTGAAGCTGTAGCGCTGGGCTAGGTTGCCTTGCAGCGAAGGCAGGAGCGTTGATAGAAAAGTAGGCGAGGTATCCTGAGTGACGAGCCGATTATCTAAAAAAGCGGCTACGTAAATATTATGAAAAGCCGGCAGGGCGGAGTTGCGGTTCTCTCCTATAAAGCTCAGCGTCCACTGCCCCCGTGGCAGGTCAACGTCCACGTTGTATAAAAAAACGTCGGTATTAAAAGACGAGGTAAACAGGGAGTTACTACCCACGCAAGCCACCTGCTCTAGCCGCGTACTCTGCGCTTTGGGAATATTGTCAAATCTGAAATTCCGCGGGTCAGTTGAGTTGCAGTCGCCCACCCTGCCATACAGTGTGACTGCTGGCTGGTCGACCCCAACAATATCCCGAAACAGGCGCAGCGTGACGCGGTAGCGCGGCACATTGGGTGTGGTGGAGGCTATCGAGGTATAGGCAATATCGGCCCCTCTGATGTGCGAGGCCTGCGCGGCCAGCCCGTAGCCCAGCCAAAAAAGCCCGGCCAGTAGCCAGCGCCAGCGAAGAAGTGTTTTCATAGCGTACCCTAGCGTGAGCAAAACATGTTGCCTTAAATATAGCAACGAATTTTGCGCCCGCTAGGGGTAAGCTGGCTGAAAAAGACTTAATTGGTCGGGGCCGCGCTGTTGCCGTCGAGTATCTGAAACAGCTCGTCGAGCTTGGGCGTGAGGATAATCTCGGTGCGGCGGTTGAGGGCCTTGTTCTGGGGCGAGTCGTTGCTAGCCACCGGCACGTACTGCGAGCGGCCCGAAGCCGTGATGCGGCTGGGGTCGACGCCGCTGGCCGTGAGCAGGCGCGCAATGTCGGTGGCCCGCAGCGCGCTCAGGTCCCAGTTGTCCTGAATACCGCCGGTGGGGCGCATGGGCACGTTGTCGGTGTGGCCTTCTACTACCACGTTCACGTCTTTTTGCTCTTGCAGCACGGTAGCGAGCTTCTTGAGCGCCTCCTGGCCCTTGGGGTCTACCTTGCTCGAGCCCGACTTAAACAGCAGCTGCTCGGACAGCGACACGTACACCTTGCCATCCTTGAGCTTGACTTGCAGCTCGTTGGAGTTGAAGCTAAGCAGGGCCTTGCTCACGCGGGCCTTCAGGTCGTTCACGGCCTTGTCCTTATCGGCCAGGGCCTGGGTGAGCTCGGCTAGCTTGGCCTCACGGGCACTCAGGTCCGATTTGGCTTTTTGCAGGTTCAGGTCGAGCTGGCCCAGCTCGGCCTCGCGGGTGGCGAGGTCTTTGGCCAGCTTGCCGTAGTCGGCGTTGCGGTCGGCCAGGGCGCGGTCGCTGTTTTTGAGCAGCTTGTCGTAGCTGTCGGTGAGCTGGTTGTAGAGCGTGCGGGTGCGGCGCAGGGCATTGCCGGTCTGGGTCGAATCGGTTACCAGACGCTTCTGGTCGAGGCGAGCCTCGGCCAGGGCGTCGGCGGTTTTTTGCAGATCAGCCTTGGTTTGGCGCAGCTGGGTTTCGGCGGCGGCGCGGGCATCGGCCTCGCTTTGCTGGCGGGCTTGCAGGTCTTCGTAGCGCTTGGCCGTGACGCAGCTGCTGAGGCTGGCCCCACTGCCGGCCAGCAGCGCCAGGCCGAGCAGCGGGCGGGATAAATACAGAATCTTTTTCACGCAGAAAAAAGGGCGTAGAGTGGCAGCCAGATGATGGCAGGGGCAAGTTACGGCCGCGCTGGTCTTGCCGGGCGCAGGCAGGCGCGCTGGTTTTGGGGCCGCAGGGGCAGCTTGTGCCCGGCTACTTTCGCCCCGATGGTAACTATCGCGTAATTTTGCTAGCCTGAAGAGTAGAAAAAATAGGACGCGGCCTAGGCAATCGGCCGTTCATCTTCCCTTCTTTATTCGTCATTTCTCCACCTCCCCACCAGTATGGCTTGGTTCAAGCGCCAGGAAAAGGGCATTATCACCCCCACCGAGCAGAAAAAGGAAACGCCCGACGGCCTGTGGTATAAGTGCCCCGAGTGCAAAACCGTGGCCACGATGGCCGAGCACAAGCGCCTGCACTACGTGTGTGGCAACTGCGGCTACCACGACCGCATCGACGCTTCGGCTTACTTCGAGCTGCTCTTCGACGACAGCCAGTATGAAGAGCTCGATGCCAACCTGACTTCGGGCGACCCGCTGCACTTCGTCGATACCAAGCCCTACCCGCAGCGCGTGCAGGCCACCGAAAAAAATACCGGCCTGAAAGATGCCGTGCGCACGGCCCACGGCCTGAGCGCCGGCCAGCCTTTAGTAGTGGCCGCCATGGACTTCCGCTTCATCGGCGGCTCGATGGGCTCGGTGGTGGGTGAGAAAATAGCCCGCGCTATCGACTACGCCCGCCAGAACCGTGTGCCGTTTCTGATGATTTCGCGCTCGGGCGGCGCCCGCATGATGGAGGCCGGCTACTCGCTGATGCAGATGGCCAAAACGTCGGCCAAGCTAGCCCTGCTGGCCGAGGCCAAGGTGCCCTACGTGAGCCTGCTCACCGACCCTACCACGGGTGGCGTCACGGCGAGCTTTGCCATGCTCGGCGACTTTAATATTGCCGAGCCCGGCGCGCTCATTGGCTTTGCCGGCCCGCGCGTTATCAAGGAAACTATAGGCAAGGACCTGCCCAAGGGTTTTCAAAGTGCCGAGTTTGTGCTCGAGCACGGCTTCCTCGATTTTATTGTCGACCGCCGCGAATTGAAGCAGCGCCTCGCCGACCTGCTGTCGATGGTGAATGCATAAAGAGCCAGGCGCCCGCCGCCTAGCTAGGGTATTTACCCGCACGCTCAGCTGTTCGGCGCGCCTTGGCACGACTTTGGAAAAGCCCGCACTGGTAACCAGTGCGGGCTTTTGCGTATAAGGCTCCGATGGTGATGCTAATTTTCTTCACTCATCCTTCAGAAAAATGATGACTTCTTCCAAGTCTTTCGTAGCCGTGCTGCTAGCCTTTGTGCTGCTGCTGGGCTCGTGCGCTTCGTCGCGCCAAACCACTACGCAGCCTGACCTGTCGAGCAATAATGGTACTGGCGTACGCAAAACCGGCATGAATAAAACCACCAAAGGCGGCCTGCTGGGTGCGGGTGGCGGCGCCGTAGTAGGCGGCGTGCTAGGGGGTATTTTGGGCGGTGGCAAGGGCACGGCGGCGGGCGCCATCCTGGGTGCCGCCGTAGGTGGCGGTGCGGGCGCACTCATTGGCCGCAAGATGGACAAGCAGGCGCAGGAGTTGCAGCGCGATATGGCCAACGCCAAGGTGGAGCGCGTAGGCGAGGGCATCAAAATCACCTTCGACTCGGGCATTCTGTTTGACACCAACAGCAGTGCGCTGCGTGCTACTTCGCAGGCCGACATCAGCAAGCTGGCCGCTACGCTCCAGAAATATCCCGACACCAACGTGCTGGTAGAAGGCCACACCGATAATACCGGTACCGACGCCATCAACCAGCCCCTGAGCGAGCAGCGCGCCCAGTCAGTGGCCAGTGCTCTCACGGCCCAGAGTGTGGCTAGCAGCCGCATTACTACCAAAGGCTATGGCTCGAGCCAGCCGGTGGCCGACAACTCGACGGCCGAAGGCAAGCAAGCCAACCGTCGTGTAGAGGTAGCCATTTATGCCAACGAAAAAATGAAGAAAGCTGCCGAAAACGGCACCTTGTAAGCTGCTACGCGGCATTAGCCAAAAAGCCTGGACCGTAGGTCCAGGCTTTTTGGTGGGCGGGCACAACCCGGCTATTTCGAGTTGCGTTAAAATCTTGTCGGCTCAGCTGCCGCTTTTCTTCTCTAAACGCTTCGTACTCATATGAAATCCTTCTCGAAACTTTTCACTTTTCTGCTGGCCTTCTTCCTGCTGGCCGGCACAGTAGCGCAGGCGCAGGATAAACCCAAAGGCTGGAGCCGCAAGGCGAAAGGCGCTGCTATCGGCGGTGCCGGTGGGGCCGTGCTTGGTGGCCTGCTAGGCGGTGGCAAAGGCGCCCTGATAGGGGCTGGCGCTGGCGTGGTAGGTGGTGGCCTGGTGGGCCGCAACCAGGACAAGAAAAAAGACCCTGCTCGCTACAACCGCTACCGCAACAAGTAGGCGGTGGTGGTGGTCCCCGCGCCCCTCAGAACAACCGAAAGCCTGGCCTGTGGCCAGGCTTTTTTTGTGGCTAGCCAGGAAGAATCAGCATAAATCGGGGAAAGCGGGCAGCTGGTCCGTGCGAGTTTGGCAAGGTGGTTGCAAATGGCGAACTTGCCGCCGCGTTGGCTTTATGCTGGGCGCAGTTTTTTTCTTTTATTATTTTCTTCGATGAAAACCCTCAAACTTTCTTTTTCTTACCTGCTGGCGATGTTGCTGCTGCTAGGCCACTTTGCGCAGGCACAAACCAGCACAGTTAGCACCGATAAGCCCAAGGGCATGAGCAAGTCCCTGAAAGGCGGCCTCCTGGGCGGCTTGGGCGGGGCTGTGGTAGGCGGGGCCGTTGGCCGTGCGTTTGGCAAGTCACACACTGCCCAAGGCGCTATTCTGGGAGCAGTAGTAGGGGGCGGCGCTGGTGCACTCATCGGCCGCAAAATGGACAAGCAGGCCGCCGAGCTGCGCCGCGACCTCGAAGGCGCTACGGTAGAGCGTGTGGGCGAAGGCATCAAAATCACTTTTGCCTCGGGCATCCTGTTTGCCAGCAATTCGTCTAACCTCACGTCGGCCGCTACCGGCAACATCGATGAGCTGGCCACTACGCTCCAGAAGTATGCCGATACCAACATCGTAATCGACGGCCACACCGACTCGTCGGGTTCCGATGCCATCAACCAGCCCCTGAGCCAGCGCCGCGCTCAGGCCGTGGCCAATGAGCTGACCGCCAAAGGGGTGGATAACAGCCGCATTACGGCTACGGGCTACGGCTCGAGCCAGCCGGTGGCTAGCAATGCTACCGAAGCCGGCAAAGCCCAAAACCGCCGCGTAGAAGTAGCCATCTTTGCCAATGAGAAGATGCAGAAAGCCGCCAAAAAAGGCCAGCTGTAAGCGTCCAAACCACGGATTCGACGGATTTTTCGGAGTAATCGGATTTTGTGGATGTTAATTAAAAAGCCGCCTACCGGGCGGCTTTTTTCGTATCGTGTCAACCTGCAGAGCGGGGCCTGCGCGCCAGGTGGCCAGCTGCAAAATCCGATTACTCCGAAAAATCCGTCGAATCCGTGGTTCAGACATACGTTTCCCCGCCGCTTGAGAAGGCCCTGGCCGACCACGCTATTCTGAATGAGTTTTTTGGGCCGGTGCCCAGCGCCGCACGCCGCACGCCCATGCGCGAGCTCATTTCGACCTTGCTCTCGCACCGCACTACCCATGCCGACGAAGAGCTGGCCTACGACCGTATGCTCGAAGCCTTTGGCGATTGGGAGGGCGTGCTGCACGCGCCGCTCGACGACCTGATTCATGCCATCCGGACCACGCGCTGGCCGGCCACGCAGGCGCCGCGCATCCAGGATATCCTGGGCCGCATCAAGGCCGAAACCGGCGGTAGCTTCTCGCTCGATTTTCTGGCCGACTGGGATACCGAGCGCGCCATGCAGTGGCTGACCGATATGCCCGGTATCGGCCTCAAAACGGCCTCGCTGGTACTACTCTTCAACTTCCGAAAGCCCGTGCTGCCCGTCGATGCCCACGTGCACCGCGTGATGCAGCGCCTCGGCGTGCTAGGCCCCAAGGTGTCGGTCGAGAAGGCGCACCCCGTGCTGCTGGAGTTGCTCAAGCCCCACCTCGACCCCGAGGGGCTGTTCAATTTTCACAAGCATAACTACTGGCACGGCCAGCAGATTTGCTTTTTCCAGAAGCCGAACTGTCCGCGCTGCCCGCTCAAGGGGTTTTGCAACTATTACCGGGAGCACTACGGTGAGGCCACGCCCGAGGCCCTAGCAGCCACGCCCACGCATTGGGACGCGGCAGCCTGGGGCAAGCTGCCGCATTAACTTTAGTAGCGCGAACTTTGTAGTTCACGTGGCGGAACGCTGCTGGTCGGCCCAGCATTACTCCGCCCATTACGCGGGCTACCAAGCCTGCGCTACAGCTTATGCGTCTCGTTCGCCACCCAGTTCTCTGCAATTACTACGTCACGTACCGCTGCAATGCGAAGTGCGCGTTTTGCGACATTTGGGAAAAGCCCTCGCCCTACATCACCCTGGCCGATGTAGAAGCCAACCTGCGCGACCTCAAGCGGCTAGGGGTCAAGGTGATTGACTTCACCGGTGGTGAGCCGCTGCTGCACCGGCAACTGCCCGAGTTTCTGGGCCTAGCCCGCGCTATGGGCTTTATCACCACCGTGACGACCAACGGCCTGCTCTACCCCAAGAACGCCGAAAAGCTGCGCGGCAAGGTCGACATGCTGCACTTTTCGCTCGACTCGGCCGACCGCGCCACCCACGACCTGGGCCGCGGCGTGGCCTGCTACGACTTCGTGCTCGAAAGCATTCGGGTAGCCAAGGAGCTGGGTGAGCGGCCCGACATCCTGTTCACGGTTTTTCGGAAAAACCTGGCCGACCTGGAGGCCGTCTACCGCGACATCACGCAGCCCAACGGCCTAGTACTCATTCTAAACCCGGCTTTTGAATATGGTGAGGTCGAAACCGGCGAGCAGCTCACCGAGGCCGAGCTGGATTATCTGTCGGCTTTCGGCAAGCGCAAAGGCGTGTACCTCAACGAAGGCTTTATCGCGCTGCGGCGCGACGGCGGCAACCACGTAGCCGCGCCCGTGTGCCGGGCTGCCAGCACCACGCTCGTCATCTCGCCCAGCAACGAGCTCGTGCTGCCCTGCTACCACCTCGGCGAGCAGAAATTTCCCATCAACGGCCAGCTCTTCGACGTGTATAACGCACCCGCTACCCAGCAGCTAGCTGCCCTCGAAGGCCGCCTGCCGCAGTGCGAGGGCTGCACCATCAATTGCTACATGCAGCCTAGCTTCGCGGTCGAAACCAGCAAATATTTCTGGCAGGCCCTGCCCAGCACCCTGAAATACAACTGGGAAAAAGGTACTTGGAAGCGCCTGCTCACTCAGTAATACTATGCCCGCCCTCATCCTTCCTGTCCACGGCATTTCGCCTACTATCGGCCCCGACTGCTTCTTGGCCGACAATGCGACCCTAGTGGGCGATGTGGTGCTGGGGCGCGGCTGCACGGTGTGGTTCACGGCCGTGATTCGGGGTGATGTGAACCGCATCCGCATCGGCGACGAAACCAATATTCAGGATGGCGCGGTGCTGCACTGCACCTACGAGAAAGCGTCCCTCACCATCGGCTCGCGCGTGAGCATTGGCCACCGCGCCTTGGTACACGGCTGCACCATCGAAGACGACGTGCTCATTGGCATGGGCGCCATCGTGATGGACCATGCAGTAGTGGGTGTGGGCTGCATTATCGCCGCCGGGGCCGTAGTGCTCGAAAACACCGTCTGCGAGCCCGGCTACCTCTACGCCGGTGTGCCCGCCAAAAAAATCAAGCCCGTGAGCGAGGCGCAGGCGGCTGGGCTGCGCCGCACGGCGGCTAACTACCGGTTGTATGCTAACTGGTTTACCGTGGGCGCCGGCGACTAGCGACAGCTAGCGATAATTTCCGCGCGCAGCGCACTTATTTCGTGGCTGGCGCTTTCACAAGGAGCGTAGCACTGCCTTGTAGCGGAAGCCCCTGGGGGCTTAATCCTTCAGCAACGGCCTGAAAAGTGCCGCCCGCATCGGAGGTGAAAAATGATAGCTGTGCCTGCCCTTTTGCATCGGTCTGCAACTCGGGGGCCCAGTAGAGGGTGGCGTAGCGTGGGTCGGGGAGCGAACTGGCAGTAGCCGCGCTGTAGCGGGGCGCATAAAACTCCCGGGCTTGATAATAGCCTGGCACTTTTACCATCTGCATACCTGAACGAGCTACGGGCAGGACATCTGCCGAGCCCTGTTCAGGGAGGGTGCCATTTCGGCGTGAATAGGCAGCCACCACACCGCCGTAGGCGTTTAAGCCGAAGATGGCACCCGAATTTTGATTCATAATATCAACGGATTGGATATCGCTTATCGGAAATGAAGCGAACAATTCGGCCGATACCGGCGAGCCATCAATGAGGTACAGTGGCTCAATTAGTTTGAATTTGCCGGTGCTTTGGTCCTGCATGGTCGAAGCCTGGCGGATGTTCATGTGATTGCCCGTCACCGCTACCCCCGCCATCCGCCCCTGCAGGTACTGGAATATGTTGCGCGTATCGCCCTGCTGCACCTGACCGGCAATCGGTATTACCACAACGTTAGGATTGGCGTAAGTACGCACGGCCCCATCGGTTGGGCCCGTACTACGGTAGCCTCTCACGTTTACCCCACCGAGCTTAATCGGTTCAGTTGGCGAGGCTTGGCTGCCTAGTGGGAGGCGCTGCTGACTACGGCGTAGGTAGGCGGGCAGGGCCGAGGCTAGCAGCGCATCGGGTGGCTGCACCTCGCCGGGCGGCGGAGCCAGCAGGCGAATGCTGAGCTCCTTCTCGCCTTTTGCGGGCTGTGCTCGCAGCACAACGGCAGTAGTATCAAGTCCATCGAGCCCGCGAAATAAAAAGTGGCCGGTCGCGTCGGTCACGGTCTGCGCTTCTCGCCTGGGGCTAGTTTGCAGGTATGAAATCGGGCGGGCGGCGGCTGGCTGATTAGCCGCAGTAAACACTTGCCCACTCACGCTCAGGCCTTGCTCGAGCGCAAAGCGTCGTTCGGGAAGCTGGCCGGCCAGCAGCTCTTTCCACACAAAGCGCCGCCAGCCTTGCGTAAGCAGCAAGTCGTTCAGCGCCAGTTGCGTTTCTGGATTGGCTGGCTCGCGAAAGTAATAGCCTGGGTCTTCAATTACCCCGGCCAAATCAGAGCTAAGTAGTAAATGCGAGACGATAGTTGGCCCGTAGTCAGGGCCTGGCGCCTGCGCCGCAACGGCCACGGAAAAATGCCCGGCTACGGGCTGCCCCGCCGCATCGGTAGCCGTCAGGCGAATGTGTACCGCCTCGCGGGGGCCATAAGCAGGCTTGTCGGGCAGGAGCGCCAAGCGAACACCGGGCGGGTTAGGAGTGAAGAGGAGCCGTTCGCATTGCGCGGTGCTCTGCTCATCAAAAAGCGTGAGGTGAGCCAGGCCCGGCGGAAACTTTGCCTTGGGTAGCTTGACTGCAACCGGCGCGGCATCGTTCAGCGGCACGCGGGAGGCAAAAACCACCGTGCCTCGCACCTGGGCTAGCAGTAGGGCAGGGCTAGGGGGCACCCCTGCGCCTAGCCGCCGCCGAATGGTGATGAAAAAATCAGCATCGGTTTCGCTTGCGTGCAGCACGTACCCGCCGGGCTGGCTTCCGGGCAAGGCAACGGTCGTGGTCAGCCCGCCGGGCAGCATTACCAAGGCCCGGTATTGCTGGCCAACCGCGGGCGTTAGGCGAAACGACCCCATGCCAAGGTGGCGGCTCTTAAAGCTAGCGAGCACCTGGTTGCGCGCATCCACTATTGTGCCCTGCACGGCTACGCCGTGGCCCCGCGCATCCGTGGCCTTAAACCCAACTTCACTCTCTAGTCCTTCAACTAAATTGCCACCCTCGGGAAAAAAGCGGATATCGACCGGCGAACTGCTCGTCGCTACCGCTTGCTTGCCGGTGGGGCTAACGATGGCGAGGGGCCGCGTGAAGAAAAACGCCGGGCCCGCATTACGCATCCAATTGGTATAGGCCCGCACCTGATAAGTACCGGTAGGCAGCGAGTCGGGCAAGGCGATATCGCCGTGGGCTAGCCCACCCGTGAGCCGCAGGGTGCGCTGCGCCACCAGCTGCCGCCGGGGGGAAAGCAAATCGACGTACAAAACCTTACTGAGCGTATCGGGCCGATGCGAGTCAGCCTCTACTGCATACCCCTTAAACCAAATGGTTTCGCCCGCGGCATAGAGCGACCGGTCGAGGTGGAGATACGCCTTCTCAGGGAGTGCGGTAGCGTAAAAAACGCCCACGCGCTTGATAATTTGGAGAAATGGGTCTTCAGCAGTAGGAAACGTAAAGGCTCCTAACCCTAGCAGCAGGAAGCATACAAAAATTGGTTTTAATCGGCTTTGGCGTACGGATGCAGGCATGAGGTAGCAGCGATTAGCTTAGAAGATGAACTACCTGTGAGCCAAGAACGAAACGCCGGATTCGAAGCTGGAGGCTAGCTGCTGCAAAGTAGAGAAAATGTTGTATACTTCTGCCAGATTTATTCGCTTCCTTCACCTATGCGTCCTTCCTTCTTTTGCGGGTGGCTACTAGCCGCGCTACTTGGGAGCTGGGCGGCCCAGGCCCAGCACAGGCTAGACGGACAAGTGCGCGATGCCCGCACGCAGAAGCCGCTAGCCTACGCCAGTGTATTCTTCGCTAATTCAACCTACGGGACTACTACTGATTCGACGGGCCACTTCGTGCTGGATGGTATTCCGGATGCCCAATATGAGTTGGTGGCCTCTTACGTAGGCTATCAGCTTTATAAAAAGCAGCTAGAGGTGTCAGCAGCAGCGACTCTGACAATTCTTCTGCAGCCGAGCCCCACGCAGCTTGACGAGGTGGTGGTGCGGCCCCGTAAAAACCGCCCGTCCGATTACCAGAAGTTTTTAGTGCAATTCTTGGGTAATAGCGCGCTGTCGAGGCAGTGTCGCATTGAAAATCCGGAAGATGTAGTCGTGGTCTACGATGAGGGCCACCGCGAACTGACGGCGGTGGCTCCGCGCAACCTGCGCGTGCTCAACCAAGCGCTCGGCTACCGTATTACCTATTATAACTTCGATTTTAAGGTTTTCTACCGCGATAATCGTTGTGAGTTTGTAGGGGCGCCTCGGTTTGAGGAGCTCAACAGTGTCGATGCCAGGCAGCAGCAACGCTGGAGCGAAAGCCGCCGCCAGGCATATGCCGGTTCGCTGCCGCATTTTTTGCGCAGCGTGCGCGAAAACAGCCTGGCAGAAAACGGCTTTCTGGTGCAGCGTATGGTACGTGAGCTGAGCTCTACTGAAGCCCGGCAGCGTTTAGCGCAGCCCAATGATTCGCTCGCTGCGGTGCTGGAGCCCGAGCCAGGCCTGCTGGCACGCGTATATAGCCAGCCACTGCAAGCGGCCCAGGTTTGCCGCAGCGAAGGCAACCCGGCGAGGACTAGGCTACTGTTTGCTAATAGTCTGCAAGTTACGTATCAGCGTGAGCAGCCCGATGATATGTACGTGGCCTACGTGACCGAAACCAGAAGCAACAATCTGAAGGATGCCCTAGCCAATAGGTGGCTTGGCGGCCAAACGAAAACGGCCTTAGGAAAGGCGCTCTACGAACCCGTGTTGGAGCAATCACAGCTACGCTTACTTGGCCCTGACGCTATCATTCTCCCGAATGGCTACCTGACCAATCCGCTCAGCGTGAAAGTAGATGGTTACTGGAGCTTCGAAAGAATCGGCGAGGCGCTCCCACTTGATTACACTCCCGCGCCGCTGAAATAAACGTTTAGATGTTATTGGTATAATAAAGAAATATTTCAAAGTAGCCCTATCTCTATGCCGGCGTGCCGGCCCGCAAAATCAAACCCGTGAGCGAAGTATAAGCGGCGGGCCTGCACCGCACCGCCGCCCATTACCGGTTGTATGCCAGTTGGTTTTAGGCCGATAGCAATGCCTAATAGAACCCTAGTAAGGAAACTGATAAAAAGCGTTAAAATATTCAGGAAGGAATAGGAAGTTGGGTTGTTGAGCAAATAGCTTTGCCGATAAGTTCTACCCTTCACCATTTTTTTATTTATTCTCTTTTATGAGAAACGCTTACCGTTTTGTAGTAGGTCTTGGTATCGCTGCTATCTCACTGTCGTCGTGCAGTCGCGCAAACTATGCCTTTAACAACACTGCCCCCGCCTATTTAGGCTCGGAGCAAATGCAGGCACCAGTTGCCGGTAAATCTGCCTCTGAAGAGGTGACGACTGCTGCTCCTGCAGCAGCTGCGCAGCAAGTAGCCACAGCAGCCCCGGTTCGCCACAGTGCCCGTCGCGCTGCGCATCAGGCTAGCGCCTCTACCGCTGCAAAAGAAGTAACGAGCACCCCGGCCGCTGTTGAAAAAGAAGTAGTTGCCAAACTTGACCGCAAAGCCCTCAAGAAAGAGTTGAAGCGCCAACTGGCAGCGGCTCCGCAGGGCACAACTGCCGATGGCAAGAGCCAACTGACTGCACTATTGCTGAATATTTTCCTGGGCGCTCTCGGGGTGCACAGGTTTTATCTAGGGTATGTGGGCCGGGGCATTTTGTACATCGCACTATTCCTGACCTCTTTCCTTATCCTGCCAGGCATTGCCTTGTTTGTGCTCGAAATCATTGACTTGATTCGTATCATCACGGGTAAGCTCAAGCCAAAGAACGGTGAGTACGGTAAGACTTTCAATAACTAATCTGCCGAATACACGTTCATAAAAAAGCCTCCCAAGTCGGGAGGCTTTTTTATGTGGGTAGTGCTAAGTCTAGGCAGCCAAGGGGTCTGTTTCGGCCGGAGCAGTGTTGCTGATAACCCGCAGCTGCACCATCTCGACCACGCGGCCGGTACGGCTCAGCACCCGAAACTCGTAGGGGTCGAGCACGGCCACGTCGCCGACTTCCGGAATGTTGCCGTAGAGCACATTCAGCAGGCCGCCCACACTTTCGTAGTCGTCACCCTCGGGCAAGGGGTAGGGGAGAAATTCGTTGGCATCGGGGATGGCCGTAGCGGTGTTTACGCGGTACTCGGTTTCCGAAATCTTCTCCACCACCGGTACCTCGTTGTCGTACTCGTCCTGGATTTCGCCTACCAGTTCCTCCATGATGTCCTCGATGGTGACGATGCCCGACACGCCGCCGAACTCGTCGCTCACGATGGCCATTACAATGTGCTTGCGCTGAAACTGGCGCAGCAAGCGGTTGATTTTCTTCGTCTCGGGCACGAAATAGGCCGGACGCATAATGCGAGCCAACTCCAGCGGCTCGCCGCGCCGGATAATGGGCAGCAAGTCCTTGACATAGAGTACTCCCACGATATTGTCGATGTTGCCCTCGTACACCGGCATGCGCGAGTAGCCTTCGCTGAAAACTGTTTCCAGAATGGTTTCCTCGGGCGCGTGCACGTTCAGGGCAGCCAGTTTGGTGCGGGGCACCATTATCTGCTTCACCATCCGGTCGTTGAACTGGAAGACGTTCTCAATCAGTTCGTGTTCCGAATCCTGAATCTCGCCGCTCTCCTTGCTTTGGTCGATGAGCAGGCGCAGCTCGTCAGAAGTGTGGGCCTCGGTGCCGTGGCCGCTGTTGTGCAGGCCCACCGCCCCTAGTAGTAGGTTGGAGGCTTTCGACAAAAACCAGGTGAGCGGCAGCGTGACGATGTAAAAGGCCCGCAGTGGCAGCACCAGCGCCAAGCTCACGCTTTCGGGCCGCTGAATGGCTAAGGCCTTGGGAAACAGCTCACCAAACAGCACGTGCAAAAACGTGAGGATGGTGAGCCCGCCCGCAAAGGCAATGCTTTTTACCGTAGCCTCGCTAAAGGTGAGGTGCAGCTTGGGCAGCAGGTCTTCGATAATCTTGGTGAAGACTTCCTCGCCCACGGCACCCAGCAGCAGCGATGCTACCGTGACGCCAAACTGCGTAGCCGACAGGTAGTCGTAGAGCCGCCGCAGCACGCTAATGGCTTGGCTCGCTAAGCGGCTGCCTTCTTTGGCTTTTACTTCTAGCTGCGAAAGCCGCACCCGGATGAGGGAGAATTCGGCCGCAACAAAGAAGGCGTTTACTAAAATGAGGAGAAACGTGAAGAGTAATTGGGTGCCCATGAGCCGGACTAGCCACCGATACGAACCGCCGGGGTAGCCTACGTAATGCAAAAGTACGCACGCTGCCAGGGTGGGTTAGCGGCGGGCGCTATAATTCAGCCATTTGGTAGCGCTTAAATGAAGAAGAGGCGCCTCCCCGGCCGGGAAAGCGCCTCTTCTAAAAAAGCTGTAGCGGAAGGACTTGAACCTCCACGAAGAAGTTAGGCGGTGGCTCCGAGAAGCCGCTGCTTTATCCCCTAGTCTTCACCCCCGAGATAGGAGGGCGTGTCTGCCAGTTTCACCACACTACAAGGTTTGGGTCGCCACGCCGTTTGCGTTTTGATGTGTCAAAGGTAGGGCATTACATTCTGTGTTTGCAAATTTTATCAAAAAAAACCTTGAAAATTATTTAATCTTCAGTTTATATGACATTTTTTAACAATGTTTAAGTGGGAGAGTTATCTTTGATTCCCTTCTCAATTACTTGCCCATGTCCCGCCCATACGAATTAGATGATATTGACCGCCGTATTCTGGGCCTGCTGGTGCAGGATGCCAAGCTGCCTTACTCCGAGATAGCGCGCCAGCTAGGGGTGTCGGGCGGCACCATTCACAGCCGCATGACGCGCCTCGAAGAGCAGGGCATAGTGCGCGGCGCTACCCTCGACCTCGACCTGACCAAGGTAGGTTTTGGGATACAGGCCTTTCTGGGCATCTTCTTGCTCAAAAGCTCTTATTGCGACTCCGTGATTGCGCGACTGCGCGACATCCCGGAGGTTATTAGCGTGCACTTCACTACGGGCAGCTACAACCTATTTGCCCGGCTAGCCTGCCGCGACACTCAGCACCTGCGCAACGTGCTGCACGACAGCGTGCAACAGATAGAAGGTGTAGAGCGCACCGAAACGCTTATCTCGCTCGAAGAAGTGTTTAGCCGCACCGTGCAGCTCGAAGAAGTATCGCTGGATGTGGCCAAGTAATCCTGGCCAGGACCTCTTACTAGTACTAGCCCCCAACGCAGCGCCTCTACTGGGGAGGCGCTGCGTTGGGGGCTAGCTAGTTAAGCGGCAGGCTCATTGGGGGCAGCTGGGCCCGGCTGAGGTGGTGGTGCTGGTACTGGCGAGGCCCCCTGCTGGCTTTGTACGAGTAGGCCCACCAGGGCCTCGACCAGGCCGCCTGCGCCGCTGCCGGCCCCTCCACCATTGGCTTGCACATCGGGCGTAATTTTTACCTGGCGGTCGCCGATAATCTGCATCAATTGCAGGGCCGTAAACTCGCGGGTGCCGAGGCTAGCTACGCCCACCTGGTAGGCTTCAGCCTTGGCCTGGCCAATGGCCCGGATGGCTTCGGCCTCGCCCACACCGCGCAGGCGCGTAGCTTCTGAATCGGCGATTGCCCGCAGGCGGGTACTTTCAGCCTCGCCACCGGCGCGCAGCTTGGCGGCTTCGGCTTCGCCACGCACTTTTTTTACCTGGGAGTTGGCATTGAGCTCGGCGATATTTACGCCCTGCTCGCTTTTTACCAGCTCGCTTTGGATATCGGCAATACTCGTTTCGCGCACCAGGGCCTGGCGCTGGGTTTGGGCAGCCTGCTGCACCTCATAGGTTTTGCGCTGTTCCTCGGCCAGCTTGCGGTCCGTTTGGGTGGTCATGAGCTGCTGCGGCGGCACAATATCGCCGATGAGCGTATCCACGGCCTGCACATTGTAGGTGGCTAGGGCAGTGCGAATAAAGCTGGCTGCATCGCGCTGGCGCTCGGCTCGGTTGGTGAGGTAGTCGAGCACCGTGTATTCCTGCGAGCTGTTGCGGAAGTAGTTGCCCACAATCGGCTCCAGCACGTGGTCTACCAGGTTCTGCATAGAGCCCACGCGCGAAATGACCCGCGGCGCATCCAGCGCCCCTACGTGAATAATCTGGGCCACGTCGAGGTTAAAGGAGAAGCCATCGCGCGAGCGCACCGTGATGCTGCTCAAGGAGTTGTCGTAGCCATGCGCCTCGGTGCGGTTGGCCCAGTTGAGCACGATGTTGGTAGTGGGCACCAGCTCGACGCGCATAATGCGGGTGTTCAGGGGCTGGCGGCCGGGGTAGAGCGGCGTCACCCAGATGCCTTTGTGGCCCACTTCCACGAGGTTGCCGTGGGTAAAGTCGGCGCCGCTTACGTCCTGCGCCGGGCGGCCCACAAAGGAAATGACCACGCCCACGTGGCCGATAGGAATCTCCGTCATAGGCACCTGCTCGACGCGGCAAAACCAGGGGTTCAGGTTCCAGGCGCCGCTCAGCAGCACCTGCTCTTGCAGGCCGCGCCGGCCCCCGGCCACCAGGAAGCGCTGGGCATCCTGGAAGTTATCGTGCTCGGGAATAACAGGGCCGGCAATTTCGCCCGGCTCGATAGGTACACCATCGAGGGTGGTGACAATGCCCACAGCATCGGGCACCACGCGATACACTACCAGCTCATTCGGGTTCATGCCCATGCTCTCGGCATTGCGCCGCGTTAGAATGGTGAAGAGGGCCGTATTGATGCGGTAGGTGCCCGCCGTGAGAATGCCGAGCTGCCGGCCCTTCTCGCCTCCCTTGGTCAAGAATGCCCGCGCATCCTGGTAGTCGTCGCACTCCACCACCCGGCCTAGCATGTGCGAGGGCGGAATAACCGCGCCACCATTGGCTACCACGAGGCCAATCTCGCCCTGCGGTACTACCGTCACCGGCTCTTTACTCACCGAAAACTGCCAGGGCCATAAAAAGAAGTGCCAGCCGGGGGCTAGCGTATCGGCCTGCAAGCCGGCTTCTCCTTCGAGGGCAATGAGGCGGCCGGCCGCCAGGGAGGTGCGGGCAAATTTCTTGGCTACAATGCCAACTTCCAGCTCGCCGATAACGACAATGCCGAGCAGGGACTTGGCCAGTAGTATTACCACCAGCACGCCAGTGAGCACGCCCAGAAACGTAAGAAAAACAGGGACAGTAAGGGCTAGCAACATAGAAAAAAGGGGAGAGAGCGAAGAAGTATCAAAGTAAAGGCATAAAAAAGTCCTTCCCAGACTGGCCGGGAAGGACTTTATCGCTAGCCCAGGGTGGGCATTACATCACGCTCTTGGTAGTCGTGGTTTTTGTTTTGTTGGCTTTGTAGCGCATGTCGGGCGTGCCATCGGCCTTCATGGGGCCGGTTTTTACCGTCTTGCTCGATTTGTAGCGCATGTCGGGCGTGCCGTCGGCCTTCATGTGCGTGCTGGTCGAGGTCTTGGTCATGCCCGAAGGCGTGGTCATCGAGCTCGACTTGCTCATGGTGGCCCCGCTCTTCGACATAGTCGAAGACTTGCTCATGCCGGCCGGGTTAGTTGAGGTCGAAGTGTGCGTAGTAGTGGTGGCGGGCACCTGCGACATTTTGGTAGTCGTCATTTTCGACGAGCTGCTGCTCATCGTACCGGTAGCTGGGGCAGTCTGGGCCTGGGCGGCTAGGCCACCAGTTACTAGCAAAGCAGCGAGAAATCCGAAAAAGCGTTTCATGGTGTAGGAAGAAAAAGTGGATGGAAAAGTCTCTGCCGTACCTGGCAGAAAATGTGCCGAAATATAGGTGCTTCGTTAGCAAGATTAGCTAGCGGCAATGGCCGCGGTTAAACTCCGAAGACATCTGCACATCGAACCCGCGAGTTTACGGTGCAAATTCTTGCTTTCAAGCCCTTTTTTATGAAAAATATTTTGTTGTGCACAGCGGCTACCACGTTGCTAGCCTGCCACTTGCTGGCCGCCACGGCCCAGACGCCCATCCTCAATGCCCGCGAGCGCACTGAGCGCGCCCGCATCCGCCAGGGGGTGCGCTCGGGCGAGCTCACGCGCCCCGAAGCGGCCCGCCTGCGCGGCCGCGAGGCCGGTATCACGGCCGAGAAGCGCGCCGCCCGCGCCGATGGCAACGTAACGGCCGGCGAGCGCCGCGACATTCGCCGCACCGAAAACCGCGCCAGCCGCGCCATCCATCGCCAGAAGCACGACGGCCAAGTGCGCTAGCTCCCCTTTTCAAGGCCTAAACGCCAAAAGCCCCGCGCTACTGCTAGCACGGGGCTTTTAGATTTTTCAGGCTAAGCCGAAAGCTTCGCGAATCTTAGGCCGTAACCTGGGCTTCGAGCTTCTGGGCGAGCACGTGCTTGGGCACGGCGCCTACTTGCTTGTCCACAATTTGACCGTTCTTAAACACCAGCAGCGTGGGAATGCTGCGGATGCCGAACTTCATCGACGTCTGGGGGTTGGCGTCCACGTCTACCTTGCCAATGATGGCTTTGCCTTCGTATTCGCCGGCCAGCTCCTCTACCACCGGGCCTACCATGCGGCAGGGGCCGCACCACTCGGCCCAGAAGTCCACAAGTACCGGTTTGTCCGAGTTGATAATCTCCTCGAAATTGGCGTCGGTTATTTCAATTGCTTTGTGCGCCATGACGCTAGGGAAAATGTTAGTGAAAAAACGTCCGGCGTGTACAGCCAACGAGGCTGCAAGGTAGCGGAGTTGGAGTAAAACAAACGGGGTAGGGGAAAGTTCAGCCGATGTTCAGGCTGGCTATAGCAACGAGCACACATCGAGCTCAAACTCACGCATCTTCTCGATAAACGTCTTAGGTTCAATCTGAAAGCGACGCGAAAACATATCGACCGCCAGCCGCTCGTGAGGCTCCACAAATTGTATCTCCAGGCGCTTCGAACCCTTAGCGTGCTCGATGGCTTCCTGCAGGCGGTCTATCATGGGGCCGGTCACGGTGCGCAGGTCGAGTTTCACACGCACGCCCTTGCTGAGCTTGTCGGCGACCTGGGCTAGGGGCTCCATCGTCTTGATTTTCAACTCCCACTGGTCCTGGGTGCCGTAGCGCAGCTCCATCTTACCCCGGATGAAGAGCGGCGGCACCTGCTCGTTGTGGTAGTTCTTGGGGTTGATGAGCGGGCCGAAGCGCGTGTAATCGTCGCGGAACAGCGCCAGGTTAATACTCGAATCGTAGTCTTCGATGTTGAACGAGGCCATCGGCTGGCCGCTCTTGGTCGTGCGGAACTGAACGCCCGATACAAGGCCCGCCACGTTCACGTCTTTGCCTTTTTGCCCTTCTAGCTTATCGAGCGGGCAAGTGCAATAGGCGTCGATTTCCATGCGGTAGGTATCGAGCGGGTGGCCCGAGAGGTAGAAGCCTACTACTTCCTTTTCGCGGCGCAGCTTCTCCGGGGCGCTCCATTCTTCCAGGTCCTGCACCTTTGGCAGGGGCGCGGCTACTGCGCCAAACGCGCTAGCCCCGAACAAGCTGTGCTGTGCCGATTCTTTGGCCGCCTGGTGCTGCTGGCCCAGCTTCATCGCCTTTTCAATGAGGTTCTGGTCGCCGGCCGGGGCGTCCATAAACTGGCGGCGGTTGTACTTCTCGAAGCTGTCGAAGGCGCCGGCCTGGGCCAGGCTTTCCCAGGTTTTCTTGTTCACCGAGCGCAGGTTCACGCGCTTGGCAAAGTCGAACACATCCGAGAACGGCCCGTTTTTCTTGCGCTCTTCCACGAGTTCGAGTACCGCGGCTTCACCTGCGCCCTTCACAGCAGCCAGGCCGAAGCGAATCTGGTTTTCGCGGGGTACGTTGAATTTCTGCTCACTTTCATTCACATCGGGGCCTAGCACGGCCACGCCCTGCTTGCGGGCTTCCTCGATGAAGAAGGTCACCTTCTTAATGTCGCCCATGTTGTTGGTGAGTACGGCGGCCATGTACTCGGCGGGGTAGTTAGCCTTCAGGTAACCAGTCTGATATGCTACTACCGAGTAGGCAGCCGAGTGCGAGCGGTTGAAGCCGTACTCCGCAAACTTCTCCATCACGTCGAAGACTTCGCTGGCCTTCTTCGCCGGGATTTTATGAATCTCGCCGGCACCCTTCACGAATTTCTCGCGCTCCAGGGCCATCTTTTTCATGTCCTTCTTACCCATGGCGCGGCGCAGCAAGTCGGCACCCCCTAGCGAGTAACCGGCCAGAATCTGGGCCGTTTGCATAATCTGCTCCTGGTACACCATAATGCCCTGGCTGTATTCCAGAATGGGTTTAAGCAGGTCATGCGGGTATTCCACAGGCTCGCGGCCGTGCTTCCGGTTGATGAAGTCGGGGATGAACTGCATCGGACCGGGCCGGTACAGCGCATTCATGGCAATCAAGTCCTCGATGTTGGTCGGCTTCAAGTCCTTGAGGTACATGCGCATTCCTTCCGACTCGAACTGGAACGTACCAATCGTATCGCCGCGCTGGTAAAGCGCGTAGGTCTTGGGGTCGTCGAGCGGAATCTCGTCGATGTCGATTTTAATACCGTGGTTGCGCTCAATCAAGTTCAGAGCATCCACAATGATGGTCAGGGTCTTAAGGCCCAGAAAGTCCATCTTCAGCATCCCCGCTGACTCAATCACTTTGCCGTCGAACTGCGTAATAAGCAGGTCCGAGTCCTTGGAAGTCGAAACGGGGATGTAGTTCGTGATATCGTCGGGCGCGATGATAACGCCCGCCGCGTGAATGCCGGTGTTACGCACCGAGCCTTCCAAGCGCTCGGCTAGGGCCAGAATCTGGCCCTTGAGGTCGCTCTGGTCATTGCGAATAGCGGCTAGCTCGGGCACGTCGCGGAAGGCGCCGGCTAGGGTAGTGCCCGGCTTTTCAGGCACCAGCTTGGCAATTTCGTTTGCCGCCGGCAGGGGCAGTTCCATGGCCCTAGCCACGTCCTTGATGGACGACTTGGCGGCCATCGTGCCGAAGGTGATAATCTGGGCTACCTGCGTTTTGCCGTACTTACCTACCACGTAGTCAATGACTTTCTGGCGGTTCACGTCGTCAAAGTCAATGTCGATATCAGGCATTGATACGCGCTCAGGGTTCAGGAAGCGCTCGAACAGCAGCGAGTACTTGATGGGGTCGATGTTGGTGATGCCCACGCAGTAGGCCACCGCCGAGCCGGCGGCCGAGCCGCGGCCGGGACCCACCGCCACACCCATGCTCCGGCCCTTGTTGATAAAGTCCTGCGTGATGAGGAAGTAGCCCGCAAAACCCATGGTCTGGATAATGCGCAGCTCGTAGTCTAGCCGCTCCTCTACCTCGGGCGTGCGCTCGCCATAGCGCGGTGGCTTGGTCATCGTTACGGAGCCGTTGCCAGCGCTAGCCCCGAAGGCGCCTACGTAGGTCAGCTCGCGCAAAAACTCGTCGGCGTTGGCAAACTGGGGCGGGATGGGGAAGTTGGGAAGCAGGATATCGCGCGCCAGCTTGGGCGGCGTTATCTTATCCACAATCTCGTTGGTGTTATCCACACTGTGGGGCACATCTTCAAAGAGCGTGTTCATCTGCTCCTGACTCTTGAAGAAGAACTGGTCGTTGGCGAAGCCGAAGCGGCGGCGGCGCTGCTTAGGGGGCTTCTGCAGCTCCTCGTCGATGCGGGCCAGCATGCGCCGGGCGTTCTCATCGTAGGCGTGGGCGCTGCGCAGGTTGTCGAGCGTGTCGTAGTGCACGCGCTGGTCGGCGGTGAGCACGGTGTAGTAGTTCGTCTCGAAGTCGCCAACCGGGATGCTGCGCTCTTCGGCCGTGTTCACGCACAGCAGCAGGTCGTGGGCCGCGTAGTCGGTCTGGTCTACGTAGTGCGAGTCGTTGGTGCAGATAACCTTGACGTTGTACTTCTTGGCGAAGCCCAGCAGCACCTGGTTCACGTCTTCCTGGCTTTTGCCGGTGCCGTCGAAGTTCATCAGCCCGTGCCGCTGAATCTCGATGTAGTAGTCGTCGCCAAATACGTCGAGCCACCATTTCAGCAACTCTTCCGCCTTCTCCTCGCCCTCAAACAAAATAGCCTGCGGAATCTCCGCGCCGATGCAGCAGCTGGTGGCAATGAGCCCCTCGTGGTACTTGAGCAGTAGCTCCTTGTCAATGCGCGGAAACTTGGAGTACACGCCCTCGATAAAGCTCAGAGAGCAGAGCTTGGCCAGGTTGTGGTAGCCGGCTTGGTCCTTAGCGAGTAGCAGTTGGTGAAAGCGGTTGTCTTTTTCGCCCTTTTCGCGTAGGAACGTCTTCTTGTGGCGGTCGGCCACCATGTAAAATTCGCAGCCCACGATGGGCTTCACGTTGTACTTGTTGGCCTCGGCCACGAAGTTGAACGCCCCAAACATGTTACCGTGGTCGGTGAGGGCCACGGCGGGCATGCCATCGGCCTGCGCCTTCTTCATGAGCGCGCCAATGCTGGCCTGGCCATCGAGCAGCGAGTACTGGGTGTGCGAGTGCAGGTGCGAGAAGACGGGCATGAGGCAAGTTGGTAACAGTGAGCAAAGAACAAGAAAACAGAGGTGCTGAGTTTGCCGCTAGCCCCTAATATCTGGGTGTTCATCGAAACCTAAAGTTACCGCTGAGCCGGGGCTACTCCAAGCGCCAGTCAGTGGAGTGCTGAGGCTGTGGGCGTTGGATTTCAGAGCTGTGCCAGCACGAAGCGAGTAGCAGTATGGGCTGCTGCTGCCAAAGCTAAAGTTGCAAAGCAGGCTGGGTTGGCTCACGCTTGCATTCTTAGCATAGGGGAAACAGGCTGGCCCTACCTTTGGCTGCATAGGCTGCTCAACTCAAGCCAGTAGCCTAAAGGCATCTTTTTCAAGAATTGCATCCGATGCACGAAAAGCTTCCGAGCGTCAATGGCTTGCGCGCCCTGAGTGTCGCCATGGTTATTGCTGGGCACCTTGGGCATACCGGGATTTTTAACGCGGTTTATCGCTACCACTACGTGCGGGCAGGGCTGGATTTTGTGCGCGACGGTGGTATGGGTGTGAGCATGTTCTTCATCCTGTCGGGCTTCCTTATCACACGTTTGTTGCTGGCGGAGGAAGAGAGACATTCTTCTATCAATCTGCGTAACTTTTATGTGCGCCGACTGCTGCGAATTGTGCCGGCCTACTACTTTTTGCTCTTCGCTTACTACCTGGCGCAGCAGCTAGGCTACCTGCAGATTGAGCCCGCCTCGTGGTTCACAGCGCTCACGTTTACTAAGTATCTCAATTGGCATGAAGACTGGTACACGGCCCACGGCTGGTCACTGAGCATTGAGGAGCAGTTTTACTTAATCTGGCCGCTGCTATTTTGCTGGGGCGACAGGCCCCGGCGCTATGGGTGCGCCATTATGCTGGCCGGTGTGCCTCTGCTGCGGCTATATAGCTACTGCGTGCCCGCTGAGATGTTCGACGACCTGTCGCTGCTGATGAACATCGATGCGCTGGCGTTGGGTTGTTTGCTTGCATTTTACTGCAAGCCGCTGCTGGCGGCCTTTCGGCCAGAGGTGTGGCGGGCCCTCGCTATTGGGTCAGTATTAGTGCTTTTTGGGCTAGGCTATGTCAACCGCCTCACTGACCCCGTACCCCATTTAAGTGCCATTTGGGGGCTACTTGGCCAGCGCCATGGTACATT
Organism: Hymenobacter sp. BT559; assembly: GCF_017571525.1. GTDB lineage: Bacteria > Bacteroidota > Bacteroidia > Cytophagales > Hymenobacteraceae > Hymenobacter > Hymenobacter ginsengisoli. The sequence continues at coordinate 33,927 of NZ_JAGETY010000008.1, forward strand.
GGCTTTTCTGGCAATGGGTTGTGTGCTGCTGTATTCCGTTTATGTTGCGCGCGGGCCCTGGTTCCGGTTGCTGAATAGCCGGCCGTTAAGTTTTATAGGTAAGATTTCCTATGGACTGTATTTGTGGCAGCAAATATTTGTCATGCGCCCCATGTTTTGGTTTAATCATTTCCCGCTCAATGTAGCTGGTTTGTCAGCCTGCGCCATCTTTTCGTACTACGTTGTTGAGCGGCCTTTCCTGCGACTCAAGCAGCGGTTTAATTAGCATCGGCTGCCAGACAGTTCATGGCTGGGCGCTCCCTAACAGGTTGGGTTTGCTAGCTCCTGCCGGACAGGAAATTCTCTTTGTAGCGGCGTAAAAACGCATGTGAGTGGGAGCAGGGAAGGTAGGAATGCGACTGCGTAAAATTGCCGCCGGGCCAGTTTTAGTGTTGGGCTGCTGCCTGAGCGGGAATAGGTCCTGAAAATGAGCACTGTATTTTGGCAGACTGTCGAACTCGTTCGCAGCATTGCCCGTTACCTTCGCCACATGGGCCACACTGGCCCACCGCTAGGGCTGCGTTCAGTTCTTCCCGCTGCCCACTGCGCTTGCTTTCGCTTGGTTTTTCTTTTTAGAAAAGCCGGGGTCGGGGGATTTGCTTCAGGTAGCTTTTCCCATCGACGCATTTATGAAAGTATTGGCCGCCTCTACCGACCCGGTGTATACCCGGCCGGCTGCTCCTTCCTGGCTCGACAAGCGGCTTGTCCACTACTTGCAAGACGAGCGCGACCTGCCGTTCGCCTACCTCATTTTTAAGATAACGGCCACCATGCTGCCCCTAGCGGTGCTGCTTTTTGTGCCGGCGCTGCGCGGGCCGTGGTGGTGGGCGGCATTTGGGCTGTTCTTCTTTTTTAGCAATGCGCGCTTCAAAGGGCCATTTGGGTTGATGCTGCACTGCACCAGCCACCGGATGCTGTTTAAAAAGAAATATGGCTGGCTGAATAATTACATTCCGTGGGTGCTAGGGCCACTTTTTGGCCAAACGCCAGAGTCGTACTTCGTGCACCACCTAGGCATGCACCACCCCGAGAATAATCTGCCCGACGACGAAAGCTCGACCATGTTCTACCAGCGCGACTCGCTGCGCGGTTTTTTGCGCTACCTCGGCGACTTTCTATTTCTGGGAGTAGCTAAGCTAGCCAGCTATTTTACGAAGCGCAACAAAACCACGCTGCGCTACCGCCTGCTGCGGGGCGAGGCTGTGTATGCGCTAGTTACCATCGGGCTGGCCTTCGTAAACTTGCCTGCTACGCTGGCCGTGTTCGTGCTGCCTTTCCTGCTGTCGCGGGTTATCATGATGCTCGGCAACTGGGCGCAGCACGCGTTCATCGACGCCGCTAGCCCCGAAAATTGCTACCGCAACAGCGTAACCTGCATCAACACCAGCTACAACCATAAGTGCTGGAACGATGGCTACCACATCAGCCACCACCTCAAGCCGGCCCTGCACTGGACCGACCATCCGCACCACTTCCGCCAAAACCTAGCGCAGTATGCCGACAATGAAGCTATTGTATTCGATGGCATCCACTTTCTGCACATCTTCTTCTACCTTATGGCCAAGCGCTACGACCTGCTGGCCCGCCACTTTGTGCTGCTCGATGGCACCGAGCGTACCGAGGCCGAGGTAACTGGCTTGCTGCGCCGCCGCACCCAGCGCATTGGCCGGGCAGTGCTGGTGCCACAGCTGGCCTAGCCTCGCGCCGCTTGGCCGGGCCGCCGCAGGCGCCAGCGATGCCAGGGCCGAGGGTGCCGGTCGAGCCAGGGCTCCAGCCAAGCTAGCACGGCCAGCGTGAGCACGGTGCCCAGGATGGAGCCGGCCGTTACGTCTTCTTCAAAATGCTGGGCCAGGTACACCCGCGAGTAGGCGGCCAGCGCAGCCAGCAGCACGAAAGCGTAGCCCCAGTTCTTATTCTTAACAAAATAGGTGAGCACCAGAAACACCGAAAACGCCGAGGTAGAGTGCCCCGACGGGAAGCTTTTGAGCGTGCCCATCACTACGCCTTCTACCACGTGCAGGGGCGGAAAGCCAGGGTTTTCGGCGAAGTAGCGGAAGGGCCGTGGGTGGCCCGTGAAAATCAGCTGCTTGCCTATCTGGGCCGCTAGCGACGTCAGGGCGAAGCACACAAAGGCCGTGAGTGCCCAGCGAAAGCGCACAAATAGCAGCGCCAATACCACGAGCACGTAGAATACGCCATCGCCCACGTTGGTGAATGGCCGAAAAAACTGGTCGAAAAAGGGAGTGTTGTGGCCATTTACCCAGAAAAAAGCTGTGTGCTTGGGCGTGGCCAGGAGCACGGCACCCACCGCCAGCAGCAGCACCAGGTAGGGCATAAGGAAGGTGCGGGTGTGCCGGAGCAGTGCAAGCATAAGCGAAGAGCGCGGCCGAGGCGGCCAGCTAGGGGCTAGCAAAATTACCGCGCGGCGGCCGGGTCGCGTTTGGGGCTGGCCGTAACTTGCGGCCCCTAACCCGTTTTTCCCGCCACCTTATGCGCTACGGTCCCATCGCTCCCGAGCTGTTTGTTGAGAATCGCCGCCGCTTCCGCGAGCTGCTACCGGCTAATTCGCTAGCCATTTTCAACGCCAACGATATCCTGCCCACCAACGCCGACGGCACGCTCGCCCTCAAGCAAAACACCGATTTGTTTTACCTCTCGGGCGTCGACCAGGAGGAAACCATCTTGCTGATTTGCCCCGATGCGGCGCTTGAGAAGCACCGCGAAATCTTGTTTCTGCGCGAAACCTCCGAGCACATTCTGGTGTGGGAAGGCTACAAGCTCACCAAGGAGGAAGGCCGCCAAGTGTCGGGCATCAAAACCGTGATGTGGCTCGACCAGCTGCCCGCCGTGCTGGCCGCCCTCATGAACGAGGCCGAGTATGTGTACCTGAACTCGAACGAGCACATTCGCTCGGTAGTGGAGGTCGAAACCCGCGATGCTCGCTTTATCAAAGACTTGCAGCGCCGCTACCCGCTGCACCAGTACCGCCGCGCCGCTAGGCTCCTGCACCAGCTGCGCGCCATCAAGAGCCCCGAAGAAATCCGCCTCATGCGCCGTGCCTGCGAAATTACCGGCAATGCCTTCCGGCGTCTGCTCGGCTTTGTGAAGCCCGGCGTGTGGGAGTATGAGATTGAAGCCGAGATACTGCACGAGTTTGTGAAAAACGGCTCGCGTGGGCCAGCTTATACCAGCATCATTGGCAGCGGCGAAAGCGCTACCATTCTGCACTACATCTCAAACGACCGCCAGTGCCAGGACGGCGACGTGCTGCTGCTCGACTTTGGCGCCGAGTATGCCAACTACGCCGCCGACCTCACACGTAGCATTCCGGTTAATGGTACCTTCACGCCGCGCCAGCGCCAGGTGTACGAGGCCGTGCTGCGGGTGTTTAAGTTTGCGAAAACTCAGCTGGTCGTGGGCAACGAAATTGAGTCTTACCACAAAGCTGTGGGCGAAACCATGACCCAGGAGCTTATCAAACTGGATTTGCTGAGCGAGAGCGACGTCAAAAACCAGGACCCCGACGCGCCGCTCTACAAAAAGTATTTTCCGCACGGCACCAGCCACTACTTGGGCCTCGACGTGCACGATGTGGGCTATAAGTACCGCAAGTTTGAAGCTGGCATGGTGTACACCAACGAGCCGGGCATCTACATCCGCGAAGAGAAGCTGGGCATTCGCCTCGAAAATGACATCCTCATCACCCCTAGCGGCAACGAGGACCTCATGGCCGACATCCCGCTGGAGCTGGCCGACATCGAGCGCCTGATGAAGCGCTAAGCTTGGCTAGCCCACAAAAAAGCCCTTGCCACACTGGCAAGGGCTTTTTTGTGGATAAATTACTGTGGCCGCCGGAACAGCAGCAGATGCTGCTGGGGCAGGGTTTCGCGCACTTCCACAAACTCCAGCCCTACGGCGGCCATCTCCTTGCGGGCCTGCGCCACCGTCATTTTGTGAATCTCCTTGATGGGCACATTCGGGTCTTCGGCCCGGTATTCGACCAGGGCCAGCCGCCCGGTGCCCGGCCGCAGCGCCCGCCTGATAGCCTGACCCATCTCGCGTGGGTGGTCAAACTCGTGGTAAGCGTCCACAATGAGCACTACATCGACGGCGCTGGCCGGCAGGTGCGGGTCGGTGGTGGTGCCTAGCACGGGCTCCACATTGTGCAGGCCGTTTTTAGCCTGGCGCTGCCGCAGCTCGGTTATCATTTCGGGCTGAATATCGACGGCCAGTACGCGGCCGCGTGGCACCAAGGGGGCTAGCCGAAACGAGAAAAACCCCGTGCCCGCCCCAATATCGGCCACCACATCGGTAGGTTTCAAGTGCAGCTCATTGATGAGCAACTCGGTGCCTTCTTCCCGCGTGCGGTCATTGCGCTCCAGCCAGTCGGCGCCTTCATGTCCCATTACGTGGGCAATTTGCCGGCCCTCGTAGTAGCGCCCTATGCCGTTGGGGTCGCGCGCGGGGCGGCTCACATAGCCCGTCGAATCGGGTGGATGAGCCGTAATGGTGGTTGCCCGCAGGCTAGCCGCATTCACGACATTCGACTCCATGGGAAGCTGCGTGCAGGCGGCAACAGCCCCTGCGGCCCCCAGTCCAGCCCAAAGCACTACGGCATTTTTCATAAGTGAATAATTCAGTCTGACACCGGCTTTTGCCAGCCGCACAACAACTGGGCAAGGCGCAGCGTTCAGCGTTGGTTAGCGAAGCTAGGGGTGTTAAGCTATTTGTTTGAATAAAAAAAATGGCGCAATACTCAGCCAAATTCGCTTTGCTAACGTAATCGGAGCACAATTCTTTCATCAACCCGCTAGCTTTCCACCTTATGCGAAATCTAACTACTACCCTGGGCCGCTTTGTGGTGGTCCTTTCCGGCGCCCTGGCGCTTGGTTCGTGCAGTCGTTCCGACTACGCTTTCCTGCCCAAAGGTGATTCTTACCTGGGCACTGCCACGGCCGCACCCAAAGTGCGCCGCGCCGCGCCAGTAGCCACTGTGACCACGCCCGCACAAGCCGTAGAGGCCAGTCCGATAACCGGTCCGGCCGTTGCCCCCGAAATTACGGTGGCTACCGCGCCAGCAGCCGCTAGGCCCGCCGCAACTGTCCCGAAAGCAGCAGCTCCGGCCACCGAAGCTGCCGAAGTAGCTGCCGCACCGGCTACCGCTACGGTAGCCACGCCGGCTCCGCAAAAGCTTAGCCTCGTGCAGCGCATAGCCCTGGCCAAAGTAACCAAAAAGCTCAACAAGCTGGCCACCAAGTCGCAGTTCAAGCAGGGCGATAATATAGCCCACACGGCCCGCATCAACGGTAACCTGCGCACCGGCCTCATTCTGCTATTGATTGGTTTGATTGTGGGCATTTTTAGCAACATCATCGGCCTCATCATCGCGCTGGTTGGCGTTATCTTCATCGTGCTCTGGCTGCTTGACGAATTGTAGAATTCGCTAGGCCCCTCAATGACCAAAAAAGCCCCGGCCGCTCAAGCGGCCGGGGCTTTTTCATAGTCTGGTGAGGCTACATCGGGTCCACATCGGCTATCAGGCGGGCCTGGCGAAACCCTTTCTGGTCGCGCACCACATCCATCGCGGCGCAAATGGCCAGCTTGGCGGCCTTCAGCACCGTGTGCTCGCGGCTGAGCTTAATGACGATTTCCTGCAAAAAGAAATTGCGGATGCGGAAAATGTAGGGCGCTTCGGGCCCTAGCACGGGCCCACGCCCCAGCCGCTCGGCCAGCTCCTGCGTGAGCAAGATGGCGGCTTTCTGCGCTATTTCCTGGTCCATGTGCTTCACGGTCATTTTAATCATCCGCGTGAAGGGCGGGTACTCGTGTTCGCGCCGCTGCAGGATTTCGTACTCGTAAAACTCCAGGTAGTCGTTGCGGATAACCTTGTCGAAGATTACCTGCGTTGGGTCGGCAGTCTGAATCAACACCTTGCCTTTCTTGCCCTTGCGCCCGGCGCGCCCGCTCACCTGCACAAACATCTGGTAGGCGCGCTCGTGCGCCCGGTAGTCGGGGTAGTGAATGATGGCATCGGCATTGACAATGCCCACTAAGCTCACATTTTCGAAGTCGAGGCCCTTGGTCACCATTTGCGTGCCTACAAGCACGTTGGTTTTCTGCTGCTCAAAGTCGCCGATAATCTGCTGGTAAGCGTTTTTGGCGCGGGTCGTATCCAGGTCCATGCGCTGCACATTGGCTTGCGGCAGCATGATTTTAAGGTCGTCTTCCAGCTTCTCGGTGCCGAAGCCCTGGGTGCGCAGCGCCCGCGAGCCGCAGGCCGGGCACTTAGTGGGCATGCCCTCGTGGTAGCCGCAGTAGTGGCAGCGCAGCTCGTGGGCGTGCTTGTGGTAGCTCAGGCTCACGGCGCAGCTCTGGCACTTCGGAATGTAGCCGCAATCCTGGCAAGCCGTGACAGGCGCGTAGCCCCGCCGGTTCTGAAACAAGATAACCTGTTCATCCTGCGCGATTTTGCTTTCCATCGCGGTCAGCAGGTCGGCCGAGAAATGGTTGTGCATCTTCTTGGCCTCGCGCAGCTTGCGGGTGTCAATGAGCTCAATCTCGGGCATGCCCGCTTCGCCAAAGCGCTTGCTCAGCGTAACTAACCCATAGCGGCCTAGCCGGGCCTGGTAGTAGGTTTCGACGGCCGGCGTGGCCGAGCCCAGCAGCACCTTGGCCCCTTGGAAGTTGCCCATCATCAAGGCCACCTCGCGGGCGTTGTAGCGTGGGGCGGGGTCGTACTGCTTGTAGGAGCTTTCGTGCTCCTCATCCACGATGATGAGCGCCAGGTTATCAAAAGGCAGAAACACCGCCGAGCGCACGCCCACTACCACCTGGAAGCGGCCCGAAAGCACGCCATTCCATACTTCTACGCGCTCGTTGTCCGAAAACTTGGAGTGATATACCCCTAGCCGCGAGCCAAATACGCGCATCAGGCGGGTCACAATCTGGGCCGTGAGCGCGATTTCGGGCAGCAGGTAGAGTACCTGCCCACCGCCATCAAGCGCCTGCCGGATGAGGTCGATGTAAATCTCCGTCTTGCCCGACCCCGTGACACCATGCAGCAGCACGATGTTCTTCTGATCAAACAGCGTCATTACTTCATCGCGGGCCGTCGTCTGCGCCTCGCTGAGCTGAAAAGGCATCTGCGCTAGCGGGTTTTCTTCCAGCGGAAAGCGCGACACAATCTGGTCGAATTGCTCCAGCACGCCGTTCTTTATCAGCGTGTTCACCGCCGAAGCCGATAAGTGCGGCGAACTGGTGAGATACGCTTTTTCGATGCCCTGGTGGTTGAGGTGCTCGTTGTGGTGTACCGGCACGCGCTGCAAGTACTTGAGCAGCACGTCTACCTGCTTAGGCTTGCTGGCCAGGTCCTCAAACAGGCGTTCTACCGCCGCCGTGCTCACGTAGTGGTGGGCTAGCCGCACCTTCTTCAGCACCTTGGGCGTGTATTTATCGGAAAGCTGCTCAAACAGAAAGATGATATCTTTCTGCATCAGCGACTTAATGACCTTGTGAAACGAGGCAATGCCCAGCACATCGCCCACCTCAGTAAAAGTGAGCGCCTTGCCATCCTCGGTGCGAAGATTGTCTACAATGCGCTGCTCCTTCTCATCGAGCGGGTAGGGGCTCCCCTCGTTGAGGTAGCTGGGGTGCAGCTGAATACGCGACTCGGAGCTGAGCTTGAGCGCAGCCGGCAGTGCGGCATTGATGACTTCACCGAGTGTGCAGAGGTAGTACTCACTTATCCAGCGAAATAGCTTGAGCTGCGGCTGGGTCACGACGGGCGCGTCGTCGATGAACTCCAGAATGTACTTGGCCTGGTACTCTTTGGGTGGTGTTTCGTGCACGGCGGCCACAATGCAGCTAAGCGTGCGCTTGGCCCCGAACTGCACAATGACCCGGCCGCCGATTACCACGTTGTCGTTCAGCTCGTAAGGTACCCGGTAGGTGTAGAGCTTGGGCAGCGGCAAGGGCAAAATCACGTCCACAAACAGCGTGACCCGGTCGGGCATCGCCGCCGGGGCGGGCGTGGGAGAAGCAAATTCAAACGTAAGCGACACGGGCAACAGCTAGGGCAGGCGAATAGTAAAGATAACCCCGACCGGGCGGAGATGGGGCGTTAAAAAGCTACTTATTGCTCCGCCAGGGCTAGCTGCTGTAGCGCCTCGGCCACCGAATGCACAGGCAGCTGGCAGGCCCGATTACGACACACGTAAATGGTAGTTTGAGCAGTGCCGCTGCGACCTTGGAGCAAAGGCAACTCGCTGGTCGCTAGGGCGCCAGCTAGCACATCGTTGGGTAAAAATTGCCGGCTGAGCCGTTGACGAAACGCTTCGGCCTCGGGGCCCACAATGGCTACTTCGGCGCCCGGCCGTAGCAGCGCCACGTAGAGGCTGGCCCAGTTGGTGAGGTGTTGCGGCTCCTTCACCACTAGTGCTTGTACCTGGGCTAGCATAGTGCCCGCTAGGTCTTGGTATTCAGCGTTTTCGAGGTGGCGGCCCAGGCGCAGCAGGTTGTGCGCCATCACCGAATTGGAGCCAGGAATAACGTTATCAAACAATTCTTTCTTGCGGGCAATCAGCGGCTCGGCACTGGCATCGGTGTAGAAAAACTGCTGCTCGGTAGGGTCAAAAAAATTGGCAAGCACGTAGCTGGTCAATGTTTCGGCCTCACGCAGCCAGCTTTCGGTGAACGTGGCTTCGTAGATACTCACGTAGGCTTCAATCACCAAGGCGTAGTCTTCCAGAAAGCCGTTGATGGTGGCGCGGCCGTTCTTCCAGGTGCGGTAGAGCCGTGGGCCCTGGCGTAGGTTCGCCTGTAAAAACTCCGCATTGCGGAGGGCTAGCACCAGAAATTCGGGTTCGCCAAATGCCCGGTAAGCAGCCAGCAGCCCGCTGAGCATGAGCGCGTTCCAGCCAGTTAATACTTTGTCATCGAGGCTCGGCCGCACGCGCTTGGCACGGGCCGCCAGCAAGGCTTTCTGCCAGCCGTGAATGAGCTTGGCCAGCACGTGCGGCTCCAGGTTGTGCTGTTGGGCAAACTCATCGTCGGTTTGCCGGCGGTGCAGGATGTTGCGGCCGTGCTCCCAGTTGCCCAGGCCCGTGCAGTGGTAGTAAGCGGAGGCCAGCGGCTCCTCATCGCCTAGAAGCTGTTGCAGTTCCTCGCGCGTCCAGACGTAGAATTTACCTTCTTCGCCCTCGCTATCTGCATCGAGCGACGAGTAGAAACCGCCTTCCGGGTTGGTCAGCTCGCGTCGCACCCAGTTCACAGTCTGAAACACGACTTCGCGGTACAGCGGGTCTTGCGTTACCTGAAAGGCCTCGCTATAAAGGCTCAGCAGCTGGCCATTGTCATAGAGCATTTTCTCGAAATGCGGCACCAGCCATTCGGCATCGACTGAGTAACGGGCCCAGCCGCCCCCCACCTGGTCGTAGAGGCCGCCCCAGGCCATTTCGCGCAACGTGAGGTTGACCTGGGCCAGCATCTGCGGGCTGCCCGAAATGTGGTAGGTGCGTAGCAGGAACCGCCAGATGCTGGGCATCGGAAACTTGGGAGCACGATTGGTACCGCCGCGCTCGCGGTCGAAGCGCTGGGCCAAGTTGTAGGCCAGCAGCTTAAATTCCTCATCGCTCACGCCGGCGCTGGCGGGCTCGGCGGCCGCGCTGTACTTCTCCAGTTCGCTAGCCTGCAACACCTGCGCAAAGCGCTCGGCTGAGCCATCGAGCTCGGCGCGGTGCTCGCCAGCATAGGCTTGGGCTACGTTTTCGAGCAATTTGACCCAGTTGGATGGCGGAAAGTACGTGCCGCCATAGAAGGGCTTGGCCTCGGGCGTAAGCAGCACGTTGAGCGGCCAGCCGCCCTGAATACCCATAGCCTGCACGGCGTCCATATAAATCTGGTCTACATCGGGCCGCTCCTCACGGTCTACCTTGATGCAGACGAAGTGCTCGTTCATCACCCGCGCTACCTGCTCGTTCTCAAACGACTCGCGCTCCATCACGTGGCACCAGTGGCACGCCGCGTAGCCAATACTCACCAAAATGGGCTTTTGCTCGGCCTGGGCCCTAGCCAACGCTTCCGTGCCCCAGGGGTACCAGTCCACGGGGTTGTGAGCGTGCTGCAGCAGGTAAGGGCTGGTTTCGTGGGCTAGCCGATTGGTTGAGGAGGCAGACATAGTGAAGCAAGGCTGGGTAAAACAAAACCCAGCCGGTGGGGCTGGGTTTCGAAAAAGCTTAGCTGGCGGGTGTTTCAGGCGCTGGCGGCTCGCTTGAAGGAGCTGCCCGGCGACGTGAGCCCGCGGGTTTGGCCGCTGTTTTTTTCTTTGCAGGCGCCTTTTTAGTTGCAGCTGGCTTAGTGTCGGCCGGCTTGGCAGCTTTGGTTGCGCGGGTAGGCCTCTTAGCTCGGGTTAGTGAAGTTTCGGGTTCAGGGGCAGGTGGGGGAGTGGCCTCCACTTCAATGGCCGGAGCAGTAGCCGGCTTAGCGGCTTTGGGCCGTCCCCGGCGAGGCTTCGCAGGCGCCGGTGTTTCGGCGTTTGGCGCGGCCGGCTCCGTCGGCGCGATAGGCTCGGGCGGTGTTGCGAATACTGCTTCCGCTACGGCTGGCCGCTCTAGCAATGCCACCGGAATAATCGGCGGTGAGATAATCGGCGCCGTAGCTGGTACTACTTCGGGTAAAGCAGGCGCGTCAACGCTGGCTGTATTGTCCGGGGCCGGTGAGCGGTACAAGCTGCGACGGTCGCCACGCTTCACTAGCCCTGATTTGGTGATAACCTTCGACTTCTTGGGCGTAGGCCCCGTGCCACGCTTGCGCACCGCTGGTAGTTGGGCTGGCCCGTTTTCCGGCAGGTGCTGAGGTATCGTTTCGCTAGCCTCTGATGAAGCAGCGCTTTCGCCTGAGTCCGTTTCGGCTGCATGGACTATTGCCTCATCTTCGGGCGTAATGCCAGCTATTTCCTGAGCAAGCTCCTCCAACAACTCCTCGGCCGCTAGGCCCTCTGTGCCAGCTTGCTCGGCTGCGAGGCGAGCAGCGTTCTTGCGAGCCGTGCGCTTGGCGCCACCCCGCGAGCGGCGCTTTTTCTTTTTTGCCGGATAAGCAGTGCTTTGGTCCGCAGGTAGGAGCGCGTTCTCGGCGCCCATCAGTACCGCCTCGGCATCAGCAGCTACCTCGGTAGGTAAGGAGCTCTTGTTATCCAGTTCACCCTCGCTGGCAGGCACTACGGGTATGGGCTCTTGCTGGGTGCGGCGGTCACGCTCAGTACGGGTAGGCCGGTCATTGCGCCGTCCATTGCGGCGATTATCCTCACGGCGCTCGGGCTGCGCGACGGGGGCTAGCGGGCGAGCGGCCTCCGTATCCTCAACTTCTCCGCCAATGTCAATACGCTCCTCATCGTCGTCGGGCTCTACCATGGGCGCGCGCACCGGCTTGGGCGGTGGCAAGGCGGCCAGCTGGCGCTGGACATCGCGCAACTCTTGGCGCACATCTACGCCTTGGCTACCAAGTCGTTCGAGGCGCTCGGCCGTCTGGTCGAGGAACGTGCGATGCTCGGGTGCCCCCAAGTGCAGCGGCCGGTGGCCTAGCGACTGCCGCACGGCCGTCCACTCTTTGCGGAAGCGCCCAAAGTCCGCATCAAAGTAAGCCCGCGCAAACTTGTCCCAGATGTAGTCTTCGGCCACTTCTGAGGGGTGAAGCATGTCGCTGGCATAAAAGCGGTAGTCGCGCAGCTCATCCGTTAGCAGCTCGTAAGCCGGGAAGTAGCTCACACCCGGCAGCAGCTCGCTGAGGTAGTGACAGGCCACACGCAATACCGACTTACTTACGGCATTCAGCGGCAGCGTATCCTTGATATGGCGTACGGGGCTTACCGTAAGCACAATGCGGATGCTCGGGTTAAGTCGCCGCAGCAAAGCATGCACTTCCGCTAGCCCATTCACAATCTCATCGGCCGTCAGTAGCTCTTTCTCGAAAAGGCTGGATGGTAGCTTGTGCAGGTTGCTAACGAGTTCATCGGTTTCGCGCAGGCGGTAGGCCCAGGCGGTGCCTAGCGTCAGTACCACCGCATCGGCAGTGCGCGCAAAGTCGCCCACTCGGTGCACTGTTTCTTGGATAAGTTGCAGTAGCTCGACCGGCGACTCAGCCCCGATGGTGCTATGAAAGTCGTAGCTCTGCCAGCGGCACCGCGCTTCTACCACGTGCTGCTGCCAGTCCTGCTCTTCGCCAGCGGCGGCGCGCAAGAGTTGCGCTAGGGCAAGCGGTTGAAACACCGTCCCAAAAGGGTTGACCAGCGCATTCACCTTGTTCAGCCGTAGCCGCGTGCCGATACTGTCGGCAAAGCACGAGCCTACGGTGAGCACCCGCGCCGTGCGGGCTAGTTGCCGCTCCTGCGGCGCAATAGTTAGTTCAGTCCGAAACATGAATCGCAAAGGTAGGCCCAAAAAAAGACGCCCCACCTTGCGGCGGGGCGTCTTTCTAACGTGCTAGTAACTAGCCCTTAGGCAGCCACTACGCGGAAATTGATGGTGTGCTTCACTTCCTTGTGCAGGTTCAAGGTAGCGGTGTAGTCGCCGGCCGTGGTGGGCTCCTGGTCGAAGCTCAGGCGCTTGCGGTCTACGTCAATACCCTTGTTTTTCAGCGCTTCAGCCAGTTGCAGCGTGGTTACGCGGCCAAAGATTTTGCCGGTTTCACCCACCTTAGCGGGCAGGTCAAATACTTGGTCGCCAATTTGGTCAGCTACTGCCTGGGCATCAGCTTTCACCTTCTCGGCTTTGTGAGCAGCCTGGCGCACGTTCTCGGCTACGATTTTCTTAGCCGATTTGTCAGCCAGAATTGCTAGGCCCTGCGGCAGGAGATAGTTGCGGCCGTAGCCCGATTTTACCGTTACGAGGTCGTTCTTGTAGCCCAGACCTTTAACGTCGTCTTTCAGAATGATTTCCATGTCTTCAGGTCTATTTCAGGGCGTCAGTTACGTAGGGCATCAGCGCCAGGTGACGAGCTTTTGCTACGGCCTGGGCCACTTTGCGCTGGAATTTCAGGCTGGTGCCGGTGATGCGACGGGGCAGCAAGCGGCCCTGCTCGTTCACAAACTTCAGCAGGAAGTTCGGGTCTTTGTAATCTACGTACTTAATACCGTTCTTCTTGAAGCGGCAGTACTTGTTGCGCGTGTCAACCGGCTTGTTGCCGTTGTCGCGGTTGTTGTTGCGGTTATTTTGCGTAGCCATCGTGTTGCGTGCTAGAGGGTTACTGAGCTACAGCTTCGGCAGCCTGGGGCGCCTTCTGTTGGTTCATCTCGCCGTTGCGACGGCGCTCGTTGTACGTCACGGCGTGCTTATCGAGCACCGTGGTGAGGAAGCGGATTACCCGCTCGTCACGACGAAATGCCAGCTCGAGCACGTCTACGATGTTGCCTTCGCCGCTGTGATTGTAAGTCAGCGTGAAGTAATAACCGGTGGATTTCTTTTGAATCGGGTAAGCCAGCTTGCGCAAGCCCCAGGCTTCAGTAGAAATGAGGTCGGCGCTATTTTCCTTAAGCACCTGCGAGAACTTCTCGACCGTCTCTTGCACCTGGCCCTCGTTCAGCACGGGGGTGAGGATGAAGACCGTCTCGTAATTTCTTACGTCCATTGACGGGGTTGATTTTGAAAGTGAAAAAAATGAATTGGGGGGCAAAGGTACTGATTTTCCGGCGCATTACCAATAGCGGCAGCTATTAATAAGATAAGTGCCTGAGAGCTATCAGACGTTTGCCTGTAAAACAGATAATTTCAAAGCTTAGCAGTCCTCTAAGAAAAACAAAGCCATAACAGGCAAGTTGCTCAAACAACCAAGGGCTTAGTGCTACAAGGGGTGTAAAATAGGGCACAAAATCAAGTTTAGTTTGCTTCCAAATAAGCTGAGAGGTCTTGAAAATGCCATTCCCACCTTTGCCGCCCAAGATTCGTAGCCTACATTTGCACCCCGGAAAGGGTACGCCCGAAATCCGTTTTACCGGTTCGTTTGGATGATGAATAGCTTTCTATCACGCACCAGTTCTTGGGTGCTAGCACTATTTCTGGCCGTATCGGCCCCGGCTTGGGCTCAGCAAGCCACCGTTAGCAAAAACGGCATGACGCCTGGTACCGCAGCAGCTGCCACTCCGGCCGCTGCCGCCGCACCAACTGGCGCGCAGGGTGCTGGTGGTGGCGATGCCGCCGCTATCGCTGCCGGCGATGCCTTGTTTAAAAACAACTGCGCCCAGTGCCACGCTGTAAACGATAAAGTAGTAGGCCCGGCACTGGCTGGTATCAGCAAGCGTCGTCCTATCTCCTGGATTATTCCGTGGGTACACAACTCCAGCAAAGTCATTGCCAGTGGCGATGAGTATGCTGTTAAGCTGTTCAACGACAACGGAAAGCAGCAAATGCCTGCTTTCCCGCAGTTGTCGGACAAAGAAATCACTAGCATCGTAGCATGGGTAACTTCTCAGGAAGGTGGCGCTAACCAAACCGCTGGTGGTGCTACTGCGGCCAATGCTGGCGCGGCCGATGGCCAAACCGGTGCCGCTGCCGGTGCTGCCGCTGGTGGGTACACCGATATGCTGCTCATCGTGCTAGTAGTAGTGCTGATTGTGCTGGTAGTGACCCTAGCCATCATCGCTAACCTGATGAAGGACGTGCTACAAGGCCGTAAAGACTTGGATGGCCGCGACATTGAAGTGCTCAATCAACGCTTCGACTGGGCTGGCCTCTACCGCTCGCCCGTGCTACGCGGCATCGTAGGTACCGTGTTCGCATTAGTGCTTCTTTATGAAGGCGTACAAAGTGTAATGGCTGTAGGTCTGACCCAGGGCTACCAGCCAACCCAGCCGATTGCCTTCTCGCACAAAATCCACGCCGGCGAAAATCAAATTAACTGCGCCTACTGCCATACCTCGGTATACAAGGCTAAGTCGGCCAACATCCCCTCGGCCAACATCTGTATGAACTGCCACTCGCAGATTAAGACAGAGTCGCCGGAAATCAAAAAAATCTACCGGGCTATCGAGCGCAAGCAACCCATTCAGTGGGTGCGCGTGCACAACCTGCCTGACCTTGCTTACTTCAACCACTCGCAGCACACCCAGGTAGGTGGCATTCAGTGCCAGACCTGCCACGGGCCCATTCAAAACATGGAAGTGGTGTACCAGTATTCGGCTCTGACCATGGGCTGGTGTATCAACTGCCACCGCGAGACGCCCCTCAATACGAAAGGCAATGCCTATTACGACAACCTCGTGAAGCTGCACGACAAGTCGAACAATGCCGTGCCTTTCACTGTGTCGTCGAACGGCGGTACCGAGTGCTCGAAGTGCCACTATTAATATTTTCTAGCTAAGCTTTTATAAAGGACATGAGTTAGGCAGCGGGCGCAGCTAGCCCCCTAGTGGCAGCTGCACCGCCTCTTACCTCACTGCAAATGTCTCATACCTGATAAAATGAAATACTGGAAGGGAATTGAAGAGCTGGACAACTCACCGGAGTTCGTAAAGAACGCCTTCGCCGAGTTTCCCGACTTTTTGCCGGTAAAAGAAGGCCGCGCCGGTCACGCCGATGATTCGTCGGTAGCCCCGCGCCGCGACTTCCTAAAGCTCATGGGCTTTGGCGTGGCTGCAGCTACCCTAGCTGCCTGCGAAACGCCGGTGCGCAAGGCTATTCCTTACCTCAACAAGCCGGAAGAAATCGACCCTACGGTTTCTAACTTCTACGCTTCTACCTACTTCACTGGGTCGGACTACAACGCGGTGCTGGTAAAAAACCGCGATGGTCGGCCAATTAAGCTAGAAGGTAACCCCGAGTCTCCGGTGACGCGTGGTGGCTTGTCGGCCCGCGCCCAGGCTGCCGTGCTTAACCTCTACGATGGTGGCCGCTTGCGGCACTTCATGGCGAAGGGCAAGCAGGTAGACTTCGATGAGCTTGACCGCGCCGTGCGTGCCGGCCTAGCCAGCACTACAGGTAAAACCGTGCTGGTTTCGCCGACTATCATCAGCCCAAGTACCAAGCGTGCCATTGCCGTGATGGCCGGCCGCGCCCGCAATTTCGAGCACGTTATGTACGACGTGAACTCGGCTTCGGCGTTAATCCAAGCAAATGGTGGCGTACTGCCAGCTTTTGACTTCAGCCGCGCTAATGTTATAGTTAGCTTAGGCGCTGACTTCCTAGGTACTTGGATTTCGCCAGTCGAGTATTCGCGTCAGTATATCACTAACCGTAAGGTAAGTAGCGACAAGCGTACTATGTCGCGCCATTTCCAGTTCGAGACTACGCTGTCGCTGACTGGTTCTAACGCCGATGTGCGCGTGCCGGTTAAGCCTTCGGAAATGGGCGCCGTAGCGCTAGCCCTGTATAACACGGTAGCGGGCGGTGGCTCGGTAGCTGGCTTGTCGCCTGCTGCTCAAAAGCAAGTAGCCCAAGCCGCCAAAGAGCTCCAAGCTAACCGCGGTGCTTCGTTGGTCGTATCGGGCTCGAACGACCCGGCTATTCAAACGGTAGTCGCTGCCATCAACCAATCGCTGGGTAACGTAGGCACTACACTCAACCTTACGGCACCGTCGTATGTGCGCCAGGGCGAAGACGCCCGCATGACGCAGTTCATTAATGACCTGAAGAGCGGAGCAGTAGGCACGGTAATTTTTTACCATGCTAACCCGGTGTTTAACCACCCGCGTGGTGCAGAGATTGAGGAGGCACTGAAAGGCAATAAGGCAGCACTCACAATTTCGCTCAATGACCGCCTTGATGAGACTGGCTGGCTTTGCCAGTATCAGGCACCCGACCATCATTGGCTTGAATCTTGGAACGACTTCGAACCCAAGCGTGGCTCGTTGAGCCTTGCACAACCGGCTATCACGCCGCTTTTCAAAACCCGTCAGGCCCAAGAAACCTTCCTGCGTTGGGGCGGCTCTAACGAGTCGTATTACAACTTCCTGAAAGATGGCTGGCGTACTGTGCTAGGGAGTAGCGGCTTCCAAACTGCCTGGGACAAGGCTGTACACGATGGTGTAGCTACTGGCTCGGCGCTCACTACCACCGCTTTTACTACGCCAGCACTAAGCATTGCTGATGCAACTGGTCGCTTGGGCGGTGGTATTAAGTCAGGTATCGAAGCCGTACTGTACGAAAAGGTTGGTATTGGTGAGGGTGGGGTAGAAGCAAATAACCCCTTCCTGCACGAACTACCTGACCCCATTTCGAAAGCTACCTGGGGCAACTACGTGGCTGTGCCGCGCAAGATGGCCGAGGAGCAGAAATGGAAGCAGAATGATGTAGTGAAAGTAACGGCTGGTGGTAAGAGTATTGAATTGCCGATACTTGTGCAGCCTGGCCAGGCCGATGGTACAGTAGGTATTGCTGTTGGTTACGGCCGCACCAAAGTTGGTAAAGTAGGTGATACGGTTGGTGCTAATGCATTCCCGCTGGCCCAGGCTACCCCTGCCGGTGTGATGTACTACAACACCGTTACGTTGGAGAAAACGGGTGCCACTAGCCCCATTGCTCAAACGCAAACCCACCACACTATCATGGACCGCCATGAGGTAGTACAGGAAAATACTCTGGCCAAATACCGTGAGAACCCAAAGGAGGTAACTGAGTACGAGCGCATCGCAACGCCTGAAGGTTTGGAAAAGCCTAATAAGGTTTCGCTATGGCAAGACTATCAGTACAATGACCACCACTGGGGTATGGCTATCGACCTTAACTCGTGCATTGGCTGCGGCTCTTGCGTGATTGGGTGCCAGACCGAAAATAATATTGCCGTAGTAGGTAAGCAGCAGGTTATTAACCGCCGCGAGATGCACTGGATGCGTATTGACCGCTACTACAGCTCAGCTCACCACGAAGATGAGTTCGAGAAGGAAGGCAAGCTGAAAACATACGCAGCTATGGAAGACCCTGCCGACAACCCGCAGGTAATCTTCCAGCCGATGCTGTGCCAGCACTGCAACCATGCCCCTTGCGAGACGGTATGCCCTGTACTGGCAACTACCCACAGCTCGGAAGGCTTGAACCAGATGACTTACAACCGTTGTGTAGGTACGCGCTATTGCGCCAATAACTGCCCATACAAAGTGCGTCGTTTCAACT
Source organism: Hymenobacter sp. BT559 (assembly GCF_017571525.1). Lineage (GTDB taxonomy): Bacteria > Bacteroidota > Bacteroidia > Cytophagales > Hymenobacteraceae > Hymenobacter > Hymenobacter ginsengisoli. Next base: position 52,058 of record NZ_JAGETY010000008.1, read on the forward strand.
GGTTCTCGTACTATTCTAATGAAAAGTTCGAAGACGTGAACGGCCATATGTTCACTGACCTCGGCCGCATGGTGCTGAACCCTGATGTAACGGTTCGCGCTCGTGGTGTGATGGAGAAGTGCTCGTTCTGCGTGCAACGTATTCAGCTTGGTAAGCTCGAAGCCAAGAAGCAGAAGCGTCGCCCGAAGGATGGCGAAGTCGTGACGGCCTGCGCTCAGTCATGCCCTACCGAGGCTATCCTCTTTGGTGACATGCGTGACCCATCTAGCCGCATCAGCCAACTGTTGCGCCGTGAGGATGGCGAACGTGCTTTCCACGTGCTCGATTCTATCAACGTACAGCCCAACATCACGTACCTGACCAAAATTCGCAACGGTGCGGCTGAGTTCTTCCCTACCGAAGAAAAAGAAAACGCCTAAGCCGCCACTGCCTGTTAAGTAAGAGTTAAGTCATAAATATTCATCACTATGCAGTACGTATCACCAGTACGTGAACCGCTCGTAACGAGTGGTAAGACGTACCACGACGTCACGCAGGATATCTGCTACCAGGTAGAAGCTGCGCCAAACATCCGCTGGATGGGTGCCTTGGGCGTAGCGCTCATTGGCCTAGCGATATTTTTCTACTCCGTATACCGGACGCTGTGGTACGGTATCGGTGAGTGGGGCCTGAATAAAACTATCGGTTGGGCTTGGGACATTACCAACTTCGTATGGTGGGTAGGTATCGGCCACGCCGGAACGCTGATTTCAGCTGTACTGCTGCTGTTCCGTCAGAAGTGGCGTTCGTCTATTAACCGCGCTGCGGAAGCTATGACGATTTTTGCTGTAATCTGCGCAGCAATGTTCCCGGTTCTGCATATGGGTCGGCCTTGGCTAGCCTTCTATGTGTTCCCTTTGCAAAACACGCTAGGTTCGCTCTGGGCAAACTTTAATTCACCGTTGTTGTGGGACGTATTTGCTATCTCGACTTACTTCACGGTGTCGCTGGTATTCTGGTACACGGGTCTGGTACCTGACTTTGCTACCATCCGTGACCGTGCGAAAGGCAAAATTGCCCGCGTAAGCTACTCGCTACTCAGCATGGGCTGGACCGGCTCGGCTAAGCACTGGTCGCGCTACGAAACGGTATCGCTGATTCTAGCGGGGGTTTCGACGCCGCTGGTACTGTCGGTGCACACTATTGTATCGATGGACTTTGCTACCTCGGTTGTACCTGGTTGGCACACCACTATCTTCCCGCCCTACTTCGTGGCTGGTGCTATCTTCTCGGGCTTTGCAATGGTACTGACGCTGATGCTCATTACCCGCGTAGTATTTAAGCTGGAAGACTATATCACGCTGGAGCACATCGCCCTCATGAATAAAATCATGATGGTAACTGGCTCTATTGTAGGCGTGGCTTATATCACGGAGTTCTTCATTGCCTGGTACTCTCAGGTTGAGTACGAGCAGTACTGCTTTATCAACCGTGCTACCGGCCCCTACTGGTGGGCTTATCTAAGCATGATGAGCTGCAACGTGCTGTCGCCCCAGTTCGTGTGGATTCGCCGCATTCGCTATAGCATCACGATGACGTTCATCCTGTCTATCATCGTGAACATCGGCATGTGGTTCGAGCGCTTCGTTATCATCGTGTCGTCGCTGCACCGCGACTACCTTCCCTCTTCGTGGGCTATGTTCTCGCCTACCATCATTGATATTGGTATTTACGTGGGTACTATCGGCCTGTTCTTTACCCTATTCCTGCTGTTTGCCAAATTCTTCCCGGTAATCAACATGGCCGAGGTAAAAACCATCCTGAAGTACACCGTAAACGATGGTCCTACTTATGGAGGCGCTAATGATGGCAGCCGAAACCCTAGCCTTCATACCTCGCCTGCTCCTTATTCTACGCCCGGCGTTCCGGCTTCGGCACCCGTAAACTACGATAAGCAAAATGACTAGCCCTGCCGTTACCACTGCCGTGCCAGCTACTATTGTGCACACCGAGCCGGCCACGCACAGTTCTACCAAGCGCTTCGCGCTAGGTATCTTCGACGATGAAGATGTGCTACTTCATGCCATCGACAACATTCGGGCTGCTGGCGTAAAGATTTACGATGTGTTCTCTCCTTATCCCGTGCACGGTATCGACGATGCACTAGGTATTGAGCGTTCACGCCTGCCAATTGCTGCGTTCTTCTATGGCATGTGCGGATTAGCCTTTGCACTATGGCTCCAGTTTTATACACTGGGCTTCGACTGGCCGATGATTATCGGTGGCAAGCCGCACATCTCGCTGCCCGCATGGATTCCAGTAAGCTTTGAGCTGACAGTGTTCTTTACCTGCCACGGCATGGTAATCACCTTCTACATGATTTCCAAGCTTTATCCACGCTTCAAAACGCCAGTACTAGACGTCCGCTCGACCGATGACAAGTTTGTAGTAGCCATCGAACTAGACGAGCAAAGCTCTCAACTGCCCAAGTTGACCCAGCTATTCCGCGAAAACGGGGCTAGCGAAGTCAATCAAAAGGAAATGACCAAATTCTAATGATGTCGCCTTCCCTCAAATACGGGCTGTCCGCGGCCTCGCTAGCCCTGAGCCTTGGCGTGGCATCGTGCTCACCCGACCCTAATAGCCCCGGCGTTGAATATGCGCCCGAGATGTACGAGTCGATTCCGTATGAGCCGCTGCGCCAAATCAGCTTCAATACGATTAATTCGTTTGGTATAAACCAGCGCACGCCCGCTAGTGGCACGGTGCCGCGTGGAAAGCTGGCTTACTTCGACCACATCCCTAAAGACAGTGTGGGCATCGCTGAACGTACACTCCGCAATCCTTATGCCTACACCAAGGCGAATATTGAGGAAGGACAAGTACTTTTCACTCGTTACTGCCAACACTGCCATGGTGAAAAAGGCGATGGACAGGGGCTAGTAGGGCAGAAATATAAAGGTGTGCCCAATTATTCCACAGGTGCTTACAAAACGATGAACGATGGTCATATCTACCACGTCATCGAATGGGGCAAAAACCGGATGATGCCTCACGGCTCACAAGTGAACCCTGAGGAGCGTTGGAAAATTGCGATGTACGTACACGTACTGCAGCTCAACAATGACCCGGCTGACCTTCCCAAGATTGTAAAAGTCACTGCCCCGGTAGATGCTACCGACGCGTCGGCTGGTAATGCATCAGCAATGACTGACCCAACCAACCAGAAAGGTGAAGGCAAAGCCAACGCCAAGACCCATTCCGACACACCCGGCCAGGGTGATAAAGCCCGCAACGGCAAGATGTAACTGACTTATGGCAACTCTGACTCATCATCACGAACCCGCCGCCATTGAGCAGCTAGCGCATAGCCCAAAGGCTCAGCGGACGTTTATGACCATTATTGGTGCCGGAGTATTGGTACTGATACTCGGCATTATCGCTGCCCTTATGCACTGGGGCGAGAGCCACGAAGTGGTTACGCATATAAATGCTGCCCATGACGCCGACACGCACGAAGGTCACTCGGTACTTGTCCGCCGCCTAGTTGTGAGCCTTTGGCAGAGCAACGTATTTTTCATCGGTATCTCGGTAGTGGGTACGGTGTTCATGGCTATCCAATACGTTTCTTATGCCGGCTGGTCGGTTGTAGTGAAGCGTATTAATGAAGCGCTGGGCGCTTGGCTTATTCCTGGTGGAGTATTGCTGGTTGTCCTTTTTGTTGTTGGCCGCCACGACATATTCCACTGGACCCATGAGGGCATCATGACTAAGGGTTCAGCCAACTACGACCGGATTGTGGCTGGTAAATCAGGGTTTCTCACGTTTGGTTTTTACCTCGTGCGAATGATTTCCTACTTGGTTATCTGGGGTGTATTTACGTGGCGCTTGCGTCAACTCTCACTGGCCGAAGACCTAAACGGTGGCACTAGCTACTTTCATACCAGTATAACCACTGCTGCGCTTTTCCTGGTTTTATTTGCTGTGACCTCATCTATGGCAGCTTGGGACTGGGTAATGTCAGTCGATGTGCATTGGTTCAGCACACTGTTTGGCTGGTATGTGTTCTCCTCTTGGTGGGTATCAGGCATTGCGGCTACCACGCTTATTGCCATTTTTCTGAAGCAGGCTGGTTACCTACGCTTCATGAACGCTAACCACTTCCATGACTTGGGCAAACTAATGTTTGGCTTCAGCATTTTCTGGACATATGTGTGGTTTGCTCAGTTCATGCTGATTTGGTACGCCAACCTACCCGAAGAGTCGGTGTACTTCAACCAGCGCCTAGGTGGCTTTGAAGGCCGCTACACGTGGTTGTTTTACGCTAACCTCGTTATCAACTTTGCCTTCCCCTTCTTAGCGTTGATGACTCGTGATGCTAAGCGCCAAATGATTATCATGAAAATCGTTTGTATCGCTATTCTCATAGGCCATTGGTCCGACTTCTATTTAATGATAATGCCGGGCACTATGAAGGGTGATAACGGGTTCCTCATTGAGATTGGCATTGCAATGATTTTCCTAGGAGCCTTCTTGATTCTGGTAACTCGTCGTTTGGCCGAGGCCTCGTTGATTCCAGTAAATCACCCCTTTGTTGAAGAAAGCGTTCATCACACCACTTAATTCAAGAGCTTAGATTTTTAGAACTTAGAGCTTGGCAAGTAAGAGCCTGCTAGCCCTAAGCTCTAAGTTCAGAATTCTACCTTTTATCCAATGACTTCTTTAACTATCCTGCTAGTTCTGGTGCTGCTACTGGTCGTATTCGGCCTGTTGTTCCGCCTCCAGATACTAACAGCTATTTTCTCTGGTTCCTACGTGCGTCAGATAGGCACCAGTAACCGCGTAAATGCGGTGCTGATGCTTGTATTCATGGTTGTCGGTGGAGCTGCTTTCTTCTGGTCATTTGCCGATAATTTCGATAAAATGAACCCCCCCATTGCTTCCATTCATGGCCATGCAATGGAGCGCATGTTCTGGACGACAATGATAGTCATTGGCATTGCTTTCGTTCTGACGCAAGTGCTGTTGTTCGTTTATTCCTATAAGTACCAGTACAAGGAAGGACGTCGTGCTTACTTCTTCTCGCACAACAACAAAATCGAGGTTATCTGGACGATTATCCCGGCTATTGTAATGGCCTCGCTGATTTTCGCTGGCTGGAAAGCTTGGACACGTATTACTGGCCCAGCTCCTAAAGATGCTATTGTGCTTGAGGTAATGGGTAAGCAGTTCAACTGGCTGGTTCGTTATCCCGGTCGCGATATGAAGCTTGGTGTAGTAAACTACCGGCTTATCGATGCTTCCAACGAGTTTGGATTTGACCTCAGCGATAAAGCTTCGATGGATGACTTCACTGCTTCAGAAATCCACGTTCCTAAAGGCCACCCGGTACTGATTAAAATTCGCTCGCGCGATGTGTTGCACGCGGTATATATGCCTCACTTCCGGGTACAGATGTATGCAGTGCCAGGTATGCCAACTCGTTTTTGGTTTACGCCTACGACTACCACTGATGAGATGCGTGCTAAGTTGGGTAACCCCAAGTTTAACTACGAACTGGCTTGCAATCAAATTTGTGGTAAAGGTCACTTTGCTATGAAGCTGAACATTGTGGTAGATGAGCCCGATGACTATGTAGCCTGGTTTGCAGCTCAGAGCCCAGTGTCTAAAAATGCTGATTTGATGGCCTCTTATAAGCAAATGAGCCAGCAAACTGGTTTAGGTAAGGGCGGTAGCCAAGGAGCTAAAGCTAACGCAATAGAGGAGACTGGCGAAACGCCTGCTCCGCTGGCTGCGCAAGCTTCGATGTAAGGTTTTTCTAAATAGTTAATTCATACACTATGTCTTCTAACGCTGGACCTACTACGGCGGGCATTGGCACGGCTCCGGTTCCTCATACCGAGCACGACGACCATCTGCACGACCACGAACACCATGACCAGCACTGGCTGTGGAAATACGTTTTCAGCCAAGACCACAAAATGATTGCTCGGCAGTTCCTCATTACAGGGATGCTTTGGGCTATCATCGGTGGGGTGTTGTCAAGCCTTTTTCGTTTGCAGCTAGGCTGGCCTGAGGCTACGCTTGATTGGCTACAGCCACTGCTCGGCAAATGGATTGAAGGTGGTAAGCTCAACCCTGAGTTCTACCTAGCGCTTGTGACTATGCACGGCACCATCATGGTGTTCTTTGTGCTGACAGCTGGCTTGTCAGGTACATTCTCTAACTTCCTGATTCCGCTGCAGGTAGGTGCCCGCGATATGGCATCGGGTTTCATGAACATGCTCTCGTACTGGTTCTTCTTCCTGTCGAGCGTGATTATGTTCTGCTCATTGTTCTTGGAGACAGGCCCCGCCTCAGCTGGTTGGACTATCTATCCTCCTTTGAGCGCCTTGCCTCAAGCCATTCCTGGTTCAGGTATGGGCATGACGATGTGGCTGGTAAGCATGGTATTCTTTATCGTGTCGCAGCTGCTAGGGGGGGTAAACTATGTGACTACCGTTATTAACCTGCGCACCCGCGGTATGAGCATGAGTAAGTTGCCGCTCACCATTTGGGCCTTCTTCCTTACTGCTATTCTCGGCATCCTGTCGTTCCCGGTACTCTTCTCGGCGGCTCTACTGCTTGTTTTCGACCGCTCGTTTGGCACTTCATTCTTCCTGTCAGACATCTACATTGCTGGTCAGGCATTGCACAACCAGGGTGGTTCACCTGTGTTGTTCCAGCACTTGTTCTGGTTCCTGGGTCACCCCGAGGTTTACATCGTAATCATGCCAGCAATGGGTATGGTATCAGAGATTCTGGCTACCAACGCCCGCAAGCCTATTTTCGGCTACCGCGCTATGATTGGCTCACTGATTGGTATTTCGCTGCTGTCATTCGTTGTGTGGGCTCACCACATGTTTGTGACCGGCATGAATCCCTTCCTAGGCTCGGTTTTCATGTTCCTGACATTGATTATTGCCGTGCCGTCTGGGGTTAAAGTATTTAACTGGCTAGCTACTTTATGGCGGGGCAACATCCGCTTTACTGCAGCTATGCTGTTCGCTATTGGATTTGTATCGCTGTTCATTTCGGGCGGCCTCACGGGTATTATCCTTGGCAACGCTACCCTTGATATTCAGATGCACAACACGTACTTCGTGGTAGCTCACTTCCACTTAGTAATGGGTTCGTCGGCATTCTTCGGCTTGTTTGCTGGGGTATATCACTGGTTCCCCAAAATGTTTGGCCGCATGATGGACGAGAAGCTAGGTTATATCCACTTCTGGTTGACCTTTATAGGGGTGTACTTGGTGTTCATGCCGATGCACTACGTAGGCATTGCTGGTTTCCCCCGTCGTTACTATTCTTGGACTGGCTTTGATGCTTTCTCGCAATTCGCTGACCTGAACAAGTTTATCTCGATTGCTGCTATCCTAGCATTCTTCGCGCAGTTCGTATTCATTTTCAATTTCTTCTACAGCATTTTCCGCGGCCGTCGCGCTACAGAAAATCCGTGGAACTCGACGACGCTGGAATGGACGACGCCCATCGTGCCCGGCCACGGCAACTGGCCTGGTGAGATTCCGGCCGTGTACCGTTGGCCCTATGACTATAGCAAGCCCGGTTCGGAGGTTGACTTCATCCCTCAAAATGTACCATACTCGCAGACGCCTTCTTCAAACCTGCCTTATGAGCGGGAACTGGCCGAGTAGTAGCTTAAAGTGACTTTGCCTGAACGGGCCGCCGCACCACGGCGGCCCGTTTCTTTTACTACTGAGCGCACATTTTATCAAGTCTGCCGGACTTTGTATTACGTGCCCGATGTTATTTCAAAAAGTATAGCATTATGGAAGAATCCGGATTTGGGCGCCGTTTTCGTTTTTGGAGTGTGCTAACGGTGGCAAGCATCTACCTGTTAATTCTGGTAGGTGGAATCGTGCGCGCTACGGGTTCGGGTATGGGATGCCCCGATTGGCCTAAGTGCTTTGGGCAATGGGTGCCACCTACCGAGGCCAGTCAACTTCCTGCTGATTATAAACAGGTATATACCGCACAGCGCGTAGCCAAAAATCAAAAGCTGGCTCGTACACTGGCTAGCCTGGGTTTTCGGCAAGTGGCCGGAGAAATATTCGCGCACCCTACGCAATACATTGAGACCGATTTTAATGCCACTAAAACCTGGATTGAGTATGTAAACCGATTGCTAGGGGCACTTATCGGCATCTTTGTCTTCGTGACAGCAGTAGTAGCACTACCTTATTGGCGGCGCGACCGTTCTGTATTCTGGTTGGCAGTAGTGAGCTGGCTGCTCACTGGCTTTCAGGGGTGGCTAGGGTCATTAGTTGTTTCGACCAACTTGTTACCCATCATGGTGACGATTCATATGGGGCTAGCGCTGCTTATTGTGGCACTGCTGCTATACGCAGCGCACCGGGCTCGGTGGGCCAATGCTGAAGAGGCGTTGAACCGGCAAATAGAATTGGAGACGCTAGGGGGGCAGGATGATGAAGAGGTAGCCACGGCCACTGGCCTGCGTTGGCTGCTGTGGATAGCCTTGTTAGTAACGTTTGTTCAGATTATTCTCGGCACACAGGTACGTGAGCAAATTGACCAGATTGCCTCGGCGGCAGGCTATGCGCAGCGTAGCACCTGGGTTGATAAGCTAGGTAGTGTATTCGAGTCTCACCGCACGCTGTCGGCGATTGTGGTGCTCGTAAACGTATATGTAGGATACCAGCTGTGGCAACTGGAAGTGCCAGTGTTACGAAAGCTTTTGGTGGCCACCTGGGTGATACTAGGGCTGGAAATGGTGGTTGGTATTACGCTAGCCTATTATGCACTGCCGGCTTTTGAGCAGCCTGTGCATCTGACGTTGGCAACATTGCTTTTTGGTGCCCAGTTTTTGACGCTATTGGCTTTGCGAAGACTGGCCAAGCTGGGAGCACTTCCGGTTGCCCATACGCTGCAAGCTGCCCAGTAATGCCCGGGCTAGCCCCGGTAAGGCGTACCTTTGCAGCAGCAATTCTCTCAGGTTAATGACGAAGGCCCGCGCCTATTTTCAACTGCTCAAGTTCCGGCTTTCCTTTACGGTAGCGTTTTCGAGTGCCCTAGGCTACCTACTGGGCCTAGCCACACCGAACTGGAGCCGGGCGCTGCTAGTGCTGCTAGGCGGGCTACTTGTTACTGGAGCGGCCAATATTATCAATCAGGTTTTCGAGAAAGACCTTGATAAGCTGATGAAGCGCACCGAGAACCGGCCGTTGCCTACCGGCCGCATTTCGCCCACTGAGGCTTGGGTCTTTTGTGTAGTGCTAGCGGTGGCAGGGTTAGCCTTGCTCGCCTACTTCTTCAATCCGCTCACGGCGGCGCTCTCGCTGCTTTCGCTCATTCTTTACGGGTTCATCTATACCCCGCTCAAAACCGTGTCGCCGGTGTGCGTGGCCGTAGGAGCCATTCCGGGCGGGCTACCGCCGCTCATTGGCTGGGTAGCGGCTACCGGCTACTTAGGAGAGGCAGCATGGGTATTATTTGGAATCCAGTTTATGTGGCAGTTTCCGCACTTCTGGGCCATTGCCTGGGTAGCTGATGACGACTACAAGCGAGCTGGCTTCAAGATGCTGCCCTCGCCCGGCGAGCGCGATTTGCGCACGGCTTTCCAGATTATGACCTACACGGTACTGCTCATTCCGGTGTCGTTGCTGCCGCTGGTACTGGGCATCTCGGGGCGTGTATCGGCAGGGGTAGCGCTGGTATGCGGGGTGTTATTTACTATGCTTACGGTGCGGCTTATGCGTACCCAAGACCGTAAGGCTGCGCTTAGCATCATGTTTGCCTCGTTTCTCTATTTGCCCATCGTGCAAATCGCGCTGCTTTTAGATAAAGTTTGATTTTTAGTTGGGCATTTGTTGTTAGGAAGTAGGCAGCTACTCACGGACAACGACCCTAGCTGACACTGATTATAACCCAATATTTTTCTGACATGAATACTTCTGAAGCCACCTTGGCCGATAAAGAATTGGGACTAGGCTGGCACCCTAAGCGGGTGTTGCTCATTCTCTTGATTTTCAGCATCGTCATGATGTTTGCTGCGTTTACCAGCGGCTACATCGTGCGCCGCGACGAAGGCAACTGGCGCGAGTTTGACTTGCCCATGAGCCTGCTGTTCAACTCTATCGTCATTGCCCTTAGTAGCGCAGCAATGCAGTTTGCCTACTACTCGGCCAAGCACGACGAAATAAAGCGTGCTAATCTAGGCCTGCTCCTTACCATAGTGCTAGGAGTGGTGTTTCTGTTCGGGCAGCTGCACTCGTGGAGCGACCTGGTGGCGGGGCACACCTTCTTTGGCGGTGCTGACGCTAACCCTTCGGGCTCGTTCGTGTACGTGCTGATGGGCGTGCACGCTTTCCACCTCATTACGGGCCTCATTTTCGTGGGCGTGGTTTTGAAGCGCAGCCTTAAGTATCAGGTACATTCGCGGGCAATGCTCTCGATTGGCAACGCTACCTTGTACTGGCACTTCCTGGGTGGGCTTTGGCTGTACCTGTATTTGTTCCTACTTTTGAACCACTAAACGGGATTTTGGCGTAAGCCCGCCTGTCCAACTGTTGTCCGTTATGGCCCAATCTACCACTTTGCAGCCCAGCGCTGCCTCCGCCGCCTATACCGATGCCCCGCGCACCGGTACCTGGGATGGTGGCAACGAACCCTTCAAGGCAAGCTATGGCAAGCTGATGATGTGGTTTTTTCTACTGTCGGATACCTTCACCTTCGGGGCGTTTCTGACGGCCTACGGCCTGATTCGTCACAAGCACGGGGTGTATACGGGCGCTGCCAAAGACTTTTTCTTCAGCACTGCGCACTGGCCCATTCCTGAGAAGGTATTTAATTCCTTCCCTGGTATGCACGGGGTAGACTTGCCGCTGGCTTTCGTGGCCCTGATGACAATGATTCTCATCTTCAGCTCCGTGACCATGGTGTTGGCTGTTGAAGCCGGCCATCGCATGGACAAGGCTGACGTGCAGAAGTGGTTGCTCTGGACCATCCTCTTTGGCTCGATGTTCCTTAGCAGCCAGGCTCTTGAGTGGACGCACTTTATTGGGGGCGAAGGCCCTGGCACGCGCATGGCCGACGGCACTATCATGCACGGCGCCAACCTGGCTGTGAATCAGTATGGCCCGCCGCTGTTTGCCGACTTGTTTTTCTTTATCACGGGCTTCCATGGCACCCACGTATTCTCGGGCGTGTGCCTACTGGTATGGTGCTTTATTGCTACTACCAACGGTACTTTTGAGAAGCGCGGCCACTACGAAATGATTGAGAAAATCGGCCTCTACTGGCACTTCGTAGACTTGGTGTGGGTATTCGTCTTTACGTTCTTCTACCTCGTTTAATTCGTTGATTGTCGATTGCTGACTGACGAAGTCACTTATCAATCAACTCCCAACAATCAGCAACTACCCTATGTCTTCGCACGCTGCCCCCGAACACGGCGCCTTCACCGGCGAAATTGCCAAGCCAAATACTGCTTGGATTTGGAAAACCTTCTGGGTTTTGGTTATTATCACGGCCGTCGAGTTTGCCATCGCGTTCAGCATGACGTCGCCAGGCTTGCGCACTGTCCGGAACTCCATCTTCATCGTAATGACGATTTTGAAGGCGTTCTTTATTGTAGGCGAGTTCATGCACTTAAAGCATGAAGTGAAGAGCCTCATCTGGACTATCCTGGTGCCAACGGCACTGCTAGTGTGGCTGGTAGTGGCGCTCGTTACTGAAGGCTCTTACGTGGGCGAGGTACTGTCGCACATGTTCAGCCGCTAGGGTAGAGGATGCGACCACGCCAGACCATCTTGCTGGGCCTGCTGCTGCTGGTGCCGGTACTGGCGTTCTTGTTTCTCTATGGCTTCGGCCGCAACCATTACGCGCTGCCAACCTACTTGCCCGAGCGGTCGGACTCGGTCCGTACCCCGGCAGGAGGGTGGCAGCGCGATACTGTTTTTCACCGGGTGCGCCCTTTTTATATGCGCATGGTAAGTGGCCGCTCACTAGTAAGCACCGACGTGAGCAAAGACCTGTGCATAGTGCAGTTTTATGCGCCGGGTGAGGCTGGTGAAGCGGCCAGCCGGGCATTGGCCCGCCTGCAAGAGCGTTTTCGGCCCGAGCCGCGAGTAAGACTCTTGACCCTGATGCCAACCGAGGGCACTACTGCTGCTACCGACACGAAGCTTGAAAAGCTTGGGGAACAATACGGCACCATTGCAGGCAAATGGGTAATAGGAGCAGCGCCGGTAGACACGCTACGGCGGCTAGCGCAATATGAGTTTGGGCAAACTGCCCTGCGGCCCGAGCATTTTCCTTTCCGGCCCGCTACTGAGCCGGGGAACCTCTTGCCTGGCCGCTTGTTGTTGGTTGATAAAGCCCAGCATGTGCGCGGCTACTATGACGCCACCGACAAGTACGAAGTCGAGCGCCTTATTACCGAAGTCAACGTTTTGCTCTATACTTATGACAACCGCCGCTGAGCAGCTGCACCCGCCCGTGCTGGAGCCGGGCGATTATACCAAGTATAAAATTATCCTGGGTACACTCGGCGTGGTAGTGCCGCTGCTGGTAGCAGTACTGTTTTATTACCACGGCCTTTTCCGCATTGAAGGCGCCGATGCCTACCTACGTAAGCTACCTGCTGTAAACGCGGTTCTGAATTCGCTGACGGCTGCGGCGCTGCTGGTAGGCTTCTACTTTATCCGGCAAAAAAATGTGCTGGCGCACCGCGCCGCCATGGGCACTGCTTTTGCGCTAGGGGGGCTGTTTCTGGTTTCCTACGTGGCCTACCATTCGCAGGTGGCCAGCACGCATTTTGGGGGTGCCGGGGTGGTACGGGGAATCTACTTTCTGCTGCTATTATCTCATATCAGCCTGGCGGCCGTGACGGTGGCCCTGGTGTTGTTTACCCTCTATTTTGCCCTCACTGGGCAATACACCAAGCATAAGCGCATCGCCCGCTGGACGTTTCCTATCTGGCTCTACGTATCAATTACGGGCGTTATCGTGTATTTTATGATTGCGCCGTATTACCCGGCGGGCTAGCCGAACATTCTGACTTACTGACCGTTTTGTATTTATGAGAAAGCTATTTTTTGCCTTGTTTCTTAGCCTATTCACGCTAGGCTCGCTGCTGCCTGCTCAGGCGCAATGCGTAATGTGCAAAAGTCAGGTAGAAGCGGCGCGTGCCGAGCGCGACGACTACGATGTAGCAGGACTCAACAAGGGCATTGTGTACATGATGACCGTGCCCTACATCCTGATGGGCGCGGTAGGCTTTTTCTGGTATCGCCGCACGCACCCTAAGCGTCCGGCCGACCACCAGGCCTAAGCGCGAGGCTTATTTCCCGAAGTAAGTAGACCGTCGGCATTGTGCAGCGCACCGTGCCGACGGTTTTTGTATTTTCGGCTGGCTAAGGCTGATTTTAGCCCTAGCTTGCAGAAAGCTGGCCGGCGCAACTCTTGCGGCGCGGCCCCACGTAGGAGTTTGCAGCTTTGTCTCTTTTTCAAGAATCTCGTTTTTCGGTGGCTAGCCGGTGGCCAATGGCGTTGCTGCTATTGGCCTTGCTAAGCTTTGGTGCGAGCTGGCTGGCCAATACTTACTGGCAGCTTCCGGGCACTAACCCCTTGTATCCGAGTGCGGCACGCCTACAGAAGCTGGTGAACCAAGCTGCCAGGCGGGCAGGCCGCGAAACCCAGCAGGTGGCGCTGGAAAGCCAACCACCCGCCGCGCCCAATTTCCGGCGGCTACTGGCGCAGTGCTCTTATCCCACCTTTGTAGCCATTGATAGCCAACTGGTAGCGTGGTCGGCCTCGGGGCCGGCTCCCACAGCGGCCGAGCTAGCCGACACGGTTTCGGAGCGGCTGTCGCAAACGACGCTAGGTGAATTTCTGACGGTGCGGCGGAAGGTGGGGCGGGTAGTGATACTGACTTATGTACCGCTGGCCCGCCGCTACGGCATCAGCAACCGCTACCTGCGCGAAGGCGCCGAGCCGGCCTTGCTGCAAGGCATGGAGGTGCAGGTGCGCGCCACCCCAGTGCAGCCCCGCGAAACGCACGGGCTGGTAGCAGCTTTGGTCGATACTCAGGGGCGTTACTTGTTTTCGGTGGTGCAGCTACCGGGCGATGCCCTTACGGGGCGCATTCTGCCACTGGTGCTGCTGGTGCTGGGCATTGGGTTTTATACCGTGGGCTGGCTGGGCCTGGCGTACCGCTGGTGGCAAAGTGGCCGCGTGGCCCTCGCTATTGCGGTGCTGGCCGGCACGCCGCTGGTATTGCGGCTGGTACTGCTGTACCTGGGCCTGCCGTATGTGTGGCTCGAAATTCCGCTCTTCGACCCCCGCATCTACGCCGTGTCAGGCTGGGCACCGTCGCTGGGCGACTTGCTGCTCAATGGCTTACTAGCTGCGCTGCTGGCTGCATTGTCGGTAGTAGTGAGCCGGCACTACAAGCTGCCGGCGCGGGCGCAGCGGGCCGAGGCCGGCACCTGGGGCGTTCCTGCCCTGCTAGGCCTGCTGCTTACGGTGGCCGCGCTGCACAGCTATTACAGCAGTGCGTTTAGCAATAGTCAGCTCAGCTTGGATATTACCCAGAGTATGCAAATGAGCGGCTTTCGGCTGGTGCTGCTGCTGGCGGTGCTGCTGCACACGGCGGCCTTTGCCACAGGCTTTTACCTCTGGACCGAACTGCTGGCTCCAGACCTGCGCCGGCTGCCCCGGCGGCCACTGCTGCTGGGTGGCCTGCTCGTGGCCCTGCTGCTGCTGGCCCAGGGCGTGCTGCTGCACGAAATGATGCTACTGCTGCCCGGCATGACCATCTTGTGCCTGCTGCTGATGCGCAGCGGCAAGCTCGAAAAGCGCGCCACGCAGGGTGGCCCGCGCTATTTGCTGCTGCTGCTGTGGTTGAGCCTGGCCTCGGCGGTAGGGGCATTGGCACTCTATGAGCAGTTCGAGCGGCAGCTGCTGCTTGATAAACAACGCTTGGCTAGCAACCTGTTAGTAGACAATGATTTGCAAGGTGAATTTTTGCTAGGCCAGCGTCTGCGCCAGCTGGCCTCCGACCCCACTATTGTGCGCTTGCTCACCAGTACCCCGGTACGCACCGAGGCCGTGCGGCGGCGCATCGAGCGGCAGTATTTGCGCACGTATTTTGATAAGTACGAAGAAGCCATCGACCTCTTTGACCCTAGCGGCGAGCCCGTGGGGGGCGAGGCCGATGACACCCTGACCTTCGACCAAACCCGAATACGACTGTCGCGCATGGCTACGCCTACCGACCAGGCCGGGGTGTACCTACTGAAGTCAGACAATTCCTTTAGCTCGCGGCGTTACGTGGCGGTAATACCCATTACCCAGCCCGCGCCTGGGGGCATCGGGCCGCCCGCGCCGGCCGGTACCATCTTACTTACGCTCAGTCTCAAGCAGCTGGCTAGCTACAGCGTGCTGCCCGAGCTGCTCGTCGACCAGAAGTTCTTCCAGCCCGGCCTAGCTGCCGACCTTAGCTATGCAGGCTATGCCCAAGGCCGGCTCGTGTACAGCGAGGGCGATTTTGACTATGCCAATAACCTGCCGGCCCAGGTGCTACAAGACCCCAGGCTTTTTACCAATGGCTTAATAATAAGTGATTTTCACCACCTAGCCATGCGCGATGGCACAGGGCGGCGCGTGGTAGTTGTCACCACGAGTACCTATTCGCTGTCCGATTGGTTTTCCAATTTCTCCTTTCAACTGCTGCTCAATATGTTGGTGTGGCTGCTGGGGGGCAGTGCCTACCTGCTTGGGCGGCGCAGCGGCCACGGCCTGCGCCTCAACTTTAGCGCTCGTATTCAGCTGCTGCTCAATTTGGGCATTATTGTTCCGCTACTCATCGTGAGCGTAGCCACGGCCAGCCAGGTTATATCGGGCTACCGGCGCGACCTGCACCGCACGTATGAGCGCCGCGGGCACATTGCGCTCGAAAGCCTGCTACACCACCACAACCAGCTCAGCGATACCACAGCCCGCCCAGTGCTCACGGCGCTAGCCCGTAATGTGGCGGCCCTCACCGAAACTGACCTTAACCTCTACGATGCCCGTGGCCAGCTGCTGGTGAGCTCGCAGCCGCTCATTTTTGAGGCCGGCCTGCTAGGGCCCCTGCTCAACCCCCAGGCGATGATAGACCTGCATGAGCGCGGCCTCAACCGCACGCTGCTCACTGAGCAGGCGGGCACGCTCTCATTTAGCTCGCTCTACCTGCCGGTGCGGGCGGCTAGCCCCGAAGGGCCGGCCGGGCCTATTCAGGGCTACGTAGGCATTCCGTTTTTTGACTCGCAAAAAGAGCTGGACAACAAGCTGACCGAGCTCTTTACCACGATTCTCAATATCTCCACGCTCATGTTTCTGGTGTTTCTGGGGCTGGCGGTGGTGGCTACGCGCCAGCTTACGGCGCCGCTTAAGCTGCTCACGCAGCGCCTGATGCGCACCACGCTCACCGGCCAGAACGAGGTGCTCGATTACCGCAGCACCGATGACGAGATTGGCCTGCTCGTGAGCGAGTACAATGCCATGCTCGGCAAGCTGGAGGCGAGCAAGCGCGAGCTGGCCACCCAGGAAAAAGAAGCCGCCTGGCGCGAAATGGCCCGCCAAGTGGCCCACGAAATTAAAAACCCGCTCACGCCCATGAAGCTGAGCCTGCAGTACTTGCAAAAAACCATTGCTGAGCGACGCCCCAATGCTGAGGCGCTGATTGGGCGCATTTCCGAAACGCTCATCACCCAGATTGACGTGCTTTCCGATATCGCTACCTCATTTAGCACGTTTACAAACCTACCTACTATGCGCCCGGCGCGCCTCGACCTGGTGGCCGTGCTGCGCCACTGCGCCGACCTGTTTCGCCAAAACGACGGCGACGAGAGTGGGGCCCTGCACCTGCACTTGCCCCCCGATGGCACCTTCACGGTGTTTGCCGATGAAAGCCTGTTGGTGCGCACCTTCAACAACCTGCTGCTCAATGCCAAGCAGGCTGTGCCGCCCGGCCGCACTCCGCGCCAGGAAATTAGTCTGCAAGCCAGCGCTGCCGACAAGGTGCTGATTACCATCGCCGACAACGGCGCCGGCATTGCCGATGACGTGCGCGACCACGTGTTTCGGCCCAACTTCACCACCAAGGCTACCGGCTCGGGCATTGGGCTGGCCGTGGCCAAGCGGGGCATTGAGAACGCCGGGGGGCGCATCTGGTTTGAAACGGAGGTGGATAGTGGCACAACGTTCTTTATCGAGCTGCCGTTAGCAGGCTAGGGTGGGTTGAGCGAGCAGACCGCATAGTTCACCTTGTTAAAACGGGTGTTCGGCTACCAAGGAGAACTATCTACTAAGCAGCTTGCATCAGTCGCGGGGCTAGTAGTAGCTTTGGTCAGGTTTTAATCCAACTCTTTCCTGCGCTATGACAATTTGTTTTCGTTTACGTGGTGTTCTGGTCTTGCTTGGGCTATTGCTCGGTAGCCTCAGCGCGTCGGCCCAAACAATACTGCCCGCCGACCAGGCCACACTGAGCGTGGCCCAGCGCGCGCAGCGCATGGCTGATTACCTGGCCGATGCCTTACGCCTGAATACCCGCCAGACCGCCAAGCTGCGCGCCGCCGTAGAAAAGCGCCTTGACTCGGCCGATATGCTAGGCCACTTACTGTTTGCTTCGGGGCAGGAAGCATCGTCGGCCTACGAAAATGTGGATTACCGCTACTACGCCGATATGGGTAAAGTGCTTACGCCCACGCAGTTTCATCAGCTTTTGCAGCTCGACGAGCCCGTGGCCCCGGCCGATGCCCCCGTGGTGGTGCAGCGCCACTAGCCTCTTTTTAGCGCAAAACCCCAATAGAAAGGCGGGGGAAGAAGCAGCCCCGCGGCGCTTCTTCCCCCGCCTTTCTATTGGCCCCGGGCAGGCACCAAACCGGACTGGCGGAGCGTTGTGCTGCCGCTGCTGCCGAACTTTACACTATGACCCAACGCTACCGCCTATGCTGTGCCTTTGTGGCCTTGCTGCTGGCGGCGGTGTTTGGGTTGGGGCCAGCTGCGTGGGCGCAGCAGCCAGGGCAGCCTACGGCACCAGCCTTAGCGCCCGCACCTATTGCGGCACCAAAGGCCACCGCCGAGCCCGCCCCGCCCAGCAGCCGGCGCTGCCGCTACCTGCGCCTGACCCTGGGCCACGACACGACCACCTTTGCCCTGCACGATACGCTGACTGTGGTGCCGGCCTCCGTCACGGCCACCGGCCGGCCGGTGCGCTACGACCCGCGCCTCGACCGCTACCTGCTGGTGCAGCCCGTGCGGCGCGACAGCAGCGGCGCAGCCCTACCCGACTCGGTGCTGCTCTGCTACCGCGTGCTGCCGGTGCAGCTGGGGCTAGCCCGCTACCGCCGCCCGCGCCGCCTCATGGACAGCCTCGACTTCCGCGACCGGCCCATGCTGCGCTACGAAGATTTTTCGCAGAAAGAGCAGATTCTCAGCACACCAGGCATCAATAAGACCGGTAATCTGAGCCGGGGTATTTCCTTTGGCAATACGCAGAACGTGTTTGTGAACTCGGCGCTGAACCTGCAGCTTGAAGGGCAGCTGACCGAGAAAATCCGCCTTACGGCCGCCATCTCGGACCAGAACGTGCCCTTCCAGCCCGAGGGTAATACCCAGACGCTCCAGCAGTTCGACAAAATCTACATCACCCTTACCGGCCCGCAGTGGAACCTGACGGCGGGCGACGTAGTGCTGCGCAACAAGCCCGACTACTTTTTGCGCTACTACAAAAACATCCAGGGCGCGGCCGTGGAGGCCAACCTGGGCGCACCCGGTCCGCAGCCGCTGCAAGCTGGTACCACCAACAACAGTGTCAGCAACGCGCCTCCCTCGTCGTTTACGACCTATACTAACGGCGTGACCAACAACAGCGCCGCGCCGCCCGGCACGGCCACCGCGCCGCTAGCCCCGCCTACCACGGCCGTGCCGCCCGGCCAGCCGCTGCCCGGCGCGCCGGCGCTGCCTAGCGGTACGGGCTCGGTTACGATTCTGGATAAGCTCGGCCAGATTCGCTCCTCGACCCTGGTGGCGGGCGGCGTAGCCAAGGGCAAATTTGCCAGCATCGACCTCAAGCCGCTCGACAACGTGCAGGGCCCGTACCGCCTCACGGGGCCCAATGGCGAGCAGTTTATCATCGTGCTGGCGGGTTCGGAGCGCGTGTACCTCGATGGCCGCCTGCAAACGCGGGGCTTTGATTACGACTACGTTATCGACTATAACCTGGCCGAAATTACGTTTTCGCCCCGCCACCTCATTACCAGCAATACGCGCCTGAAGGTCGATTTTGAGTATTCGGACCTCAACTATGCCCGCTCGCTTTACACGGTGAGCCACTACCAGCAGGTGGGCAAGCTGAATCTGCGCGGGAATTTTTACCAGGAATCGGACAACCCCGACAACGCGGCCAACCTTACGCTCTCTTTCCAGGACCAGCAGCTCTTGCGCGGGGCCGGCAACGTGAGCTTGGTGCAGGCCCCGGGTGCCGACTCGGCCGTATTCAACCGCACTTTGGTGCAATACCACCGCGTGGCCCGCACCGACCCTAGCACTGGCCAGCGGGTATATGCCTTTGAGTACGCAACCGATTCGCTTAGAGGCGTGTACACCGTGCGCTTTACGGACGTGGGCGCGGGGCAGGGCGATTATAGCTTGAGCACCACCAACGTAAATGCCAACGGCCGCGTGTACCAATACGTGGGCACGAGCCTGGGCCGCTACAAGGCCGTGCGCATCTTGCCCACGCCGCTGCTCAAGCAGATGGCTACCGCCGGCGCTACGTATCAGCTTGACCCCACGGCCGCCGTGTTTGTAGACCTGGCTAGCTCCCAATTGCAGCGCAACCGCTTTGCGGTGGGCACCGAAGACAAGGGCCAGGCCATGCGGCTAGGGTACACGGTGCAAGACCGGGCCTTGCCCGCGTGGGCACCCGCCGCTATGCGCCAGTACCGCCTGCGCTCGGCCCTCGACTATGAGTACACCGCGCCCAAGTTTGCGCCCATCGACCGCTACCGCGACATCGAGTTTGACCGCAACTGGAGCGCCGCCAGCACCGCCAACGCCACTACCACCGACGCCCGCGAGGACAACATCTTCAACTTTGCGCTAGGCCTTACCCGCGATGTAAACCACGCCATCAACTACCGCGTGAGCCGCCGCTATCGGCCCGGCGAAGTAAGCGGGGTGCAGCAGTGGCTCGACGTGGCCCAGCAGGTGGGCCGGCTAGAAGTGCGCGGCTCACTGTTCTTGCTCAACTCGCAGGCCGGACGATTTCATTCTGATTGGGCCAGAGGGGAGGGCAGCGTACGCTACGGCGGCGGGCGGCTTATTCCGAGCTACACCTATCGCTTTGATAAAAACCGGGTTATCTCGCCGCGGGGCGATACCATCCGCTCGGCCAACTATTTCGACGAGCACACGCTGGCCCTGCAAAGCCCCGACACCGGCCGCACCCGCTACAGCCTGAGCTACGCCCTGCGCCGCGACCGCACGCCCACCGCCGACCAGAACAACCTCGACCTGCACAACCAGTCGCAGACCGTGCAGGGCAGCCTCATCACGCGCCTGAGTCGCACCCAGGATTTGCGCCTCATCGCTACTTACCGCGACGTGAACCTGGTGAGCCGCCCCGACAGCGCCCGCCAGCGCAACCTGCTCGGCAAGCTCGACCACAACCTGGGCCTGCTCCAAAACCAGATTCGCTCCGAGCTGAGCTACAGCGTGCAAACCGGCCGCGAGCTGCGCCGCGATTTTTCTTTCTTGGCCGTGCCCGCCGGCCAGGGCACGCACTACTACGCCGGCGATTTAAATAAGAACGGGGTGCAGGACAAAGACGAGTTTTTGGAAGCTCAAACGCCGGATGCCCAGTACCGTACCTACATCAAGGTGTACCTACCCACCGCCGACTACATTATCGCCTACCAGAATCGCCTCAGCTACCGCCTCACCGTGAACGCCCCGCGTGGCTGGCGCGAGGCCGGCGCCTGGCGCGCTGCGCTAGCCCGCCTCAGCAGCGTGAGCAGCGTGACCGTGGACCGCCGCACCACTAGCGACGACCTGCTAGCCCGCCTCAGCCCCTTCAGCTTTGCCAAGGGCGATGACAAGCTGCTGGCCTTTAACCAGCTACTCCGCAATACGCTGTACTTCAACCGCGCCAATCCTATTTTCGGCGCCGAGCTCACCGTGCAGCAAACCCAGCAGAAAACCTTGCTCACCCAGGGCTTCGACCTGCGCAACCTCGCTACCCAAAGCCTGCTACTGCGCCGCACCCTGGCGCAGTCGTTCACGGGTCGCCTCACCACGGCCCGCGACATTCGCGAGGCCCAAACCACGTACTCTACGGCTCGCAACTTCAAGCTGCTTATCTACACCGCGCAGCCCGAAATCAGCTACCAGCCCAGCCCAGCGCTGCGCCTCACCGGCTCGCTGCTGCATACCAGCAAGATGAATATCCTGGCTTCCCGCGATGCCGATGCCAGCGGCACCTTCGATGACCTAGGCTTCGAAACCCGCGTGAGCCAGGTCAGCAAGCGCACGCTCACGGCGGCCACGCACGTCACCAGGGTGGCGTTCGAGGGCGATGTATCGTCGGTAGTAGGCCTCGAAATCCTGCAAGCCCTGCGCCCCGGCACCAACTACACCTGGAACCTGAACCTAGAGCAGCGACTAGCCAACGGCTTAAATATCAACGTAGCCTACGATGGCCGCAAAGCCAGCGGGCTAGGGGTAGTGCACACCGGCAGGATGCAGGTGGCAGTGTTGTTTTAGGAAAACAGGGTTGCAAATTGCAGAAACTCAGCTAGGGTACTAACTTGGAAACCCTTTCGCCACTGAGGCAAAGGGTTTTGCCCATGATTGCCTTCTTCCTCAACGACCAGCCCATCCACACCACCGAGCCGGCGGGCAGTGCCCTGCTCGACTTCGTGCGCTACCACGAGCACCTCATGGGCACCAAAATCGGCTGCCGCGAGGGCGACTGCGGCGCCTGCACCGTGCTCGTGGGCGAGCTAGGGGCAGATGGCCAACGCATTGCCTATCAAAGCATGACGAGCTGCCTCACGCCGCTCGGCAACGTGCACGGCAAGCACGTGGTCACGGTAGAGGGTATCAACCAGGCTAGCGGGCAGCTCACGCCGGTGCAGCAAGCCATCGTGGACCATAACGGCGCGCAGTGCGGCTTCTGCACGGTAGGCTTCGTGATGTCGCTCACCGGCCACAGCCTGGCCGAAAAGCCCGCTACCGCGCAAAGTACCCGCGCCGCCATCGACGGCAACATCTGCCGTTGCACCGGCTACAAGTCGTTGGAGCGCGCCGCTGCCAGCCTCAGCGCCGGGCTAGCCGAGCGGCCCAGCACCGATACCGTAAAGTGGCTGAGTGAAAAGCAGTTCGTGCCCGCTTATTTCGAGCAAATGCCCACCCGGCTGGCTAGCCTCCGCGCCGACACGGCCGCTGCCGAAGCACCCGCCAGCCCTGGCCCGAACGGCCACGCTGCCACCGGTAGCGGCGCCTCGACCTCGCCCAACGGCCACTTCCAAAGCCAGAATGGCCACGACAGCGGTCATTTTCCGCACGCGAGCCACCCGCTGCTGAGCGGGGGCACCGACCTGCTGGTGCAGCGCCTCGACGAACTGCGCCAGCAGCCCGTGCGCCTGCTCTTCGACCACGGCCCGCGCGGCGTGCGCCACGAGGGCGGCCGTGTAGTGCTGGGCGCTGCCACCACGGCTAGCCAACTGCTGGAGTCGGAGGTGATGCGTGGCTTGCTGCCCCGCCTGCCCGAATACCTGAAATTGGTATCGAGCACGCCCATCCGCAACATGGGTACCGTGGCCGGTAACTTCGTAAATGCCTCGCCCATCGGCGATTTAACCATCTTATTTTTGGCGCTGGGCGCTGAGGTGACGCTAGCCAACGCAGCTGGGGCTAGCCGCTCGCTGCCGCTGACTAGCCTCTACCTGGGCTACAAAAAGCTGGCAAAAGCCACCGATGAGCAGGTAACCGAAATCAGCTTCCCGGCGCCGCAGGCTGGCGATTTTTTCAACTTTGAGAAAGTATCCAAACGCACCCACCTCGACATTGCCAGCGTGAATACCGCTGCCTGGCTGCGCCTTGAAAACGGTGTCATCACGGCCGCTAGGCTCTCAGCCGGTGGGGTAGGGCCAGTGCCGCTGCTGCTGGCCCGCACCGGCGAGTACCTGCTGGGCCGCGAGCTGAGCGCCGAAACCGTAGCCGGTGCCAATGAAGTCATGCAGGAAGAAATCAGCCCCATCAGCGACGTGCGCGGCACGGTGGCTTATAAGCGCTTGCTGCTGCGGCAGCTGCTGTTTGCTCATTTCCTGCGTTTCGCGCCGAAAATGACCCTGGCGGAGTTGGTATAAACTAAATTCCAGATTCCGTTTGTCATGCTGAGCTTGCGAGGCATCTTGTCAGGTTCGCACGAGCCGTTCAACCGTGATAAGATGATTCCTTCGTCAGCATGACAAACGTGAAACGAGAAGCATCTAAAAAGCCATGAACCACCTCGACCCCCAGCGCCATGTGCGCGGCGAATCGCAGTACCTCGATGATGTGCCCGTGCAGCAGGGCACGCTCTACGCGGCCGTGTACGAGTCGCCGCTAGCCCATGGCATCTTGCGGAGCCTTGACTTGGAAGCCGCCCAAAAGGCGTCGGGCGTGGTGCGCATTCTCACGGCTGCCGACATTCCGGGCCAAAATCAAATCGGCGGCATCGTGCCCGACGAGCCGCTGCTGGCCGAGGGCCACGTGCACTTTCGCGGGCAGCCGGTGGCGCTGGTGCTGGCCCGCAGCGAGGCGCAGGCGCACGCCGCGCTCAAGCTTATCACGGCTGATATCGAGCCGCTGCCTATCATCACCGACCCGCGCCGGGCCGCGGCGCAGGGCGAGCTAATCGTGCCGCCGCGCACCTTCCGCATCGGCGACTCGGCCGGCGCGTTTGCGCAGTGCGAGTACGTGTTTGCCGGCGTGGCCGAGAGTGGCGGGCAAGAGCATTTGTACATTGAAACGCAGGCAGCGTATGCGTTTCCGACCGAGCTGGGTGGGGTCAAAATCATTTCTTCGACCCAGGGGCCGACGGCCGTGCAGCGGCACTGCGCCGTGGTGCTGGGCGTGGGCATGCACCAGGTAGAGGTGGACGTGACGCGGCTAGGGGGCGGCTTTGGCGGCAAGGAAGACCAGGCCACGCCCTGGGGCTGCCTGGCCGCGCTAGGGGCGTTTTTAGTCAAAAATCCGGTGAAGCTCGTGCTTGACCGCATGGCCGACATGCGCATGACCGGCAAGCGCCACCCGTACTCGTCCGACTTCAAAATTGGGCTGAGCGCTGACCTGAAAATTCTGGCCTATGAGGTAATGTATTACCAGAATGCGGGCGCGGCGGCCGACCTCTCGCCGGCCGTGCTGGAGCGCACGCTCTTCCACACCACCAACGCCTACCACATCCCTAATGTGACGGCCACGGCCTACTCGTGCCGCACCAACCTGCCGCCCAATACGGCCTTCCGGGGCTTCGGCGGGCCGCAGGGCATGTTCGTGATTGAGTCGGCTATCACCAAGGCGGCCGAGGAGCTGGGGTTGAAGGCTAGCGACATCCAACGCCGCAACCTGCTGCGCGAGGGCGACCTGTTTCCGTACCGCCAGGCGGCCGAGGGCTGCCACGCCGAGCAGGCCTGGGACACGGCCGCCAGCCTGTTTGACCTGGCTGGCCAGCGGGCCGCCGTGGCGAAATACAATCTGGAAAACCAGCTGTTTAAGAAGGGGCTAGCCCTGATGCCCATCTGTTTTGGCATCTCGTTCACCAAGACCTTCATGAACCAGACGCGGGCCTTGGTGCACATTTATACCGATGGCTCGGTGGGCATCAGCACCGGCGCGGTGGAGATGGGGCAGGGCGTGAACACCAAAATCGCGCGGGTGGCGGCCACTACGCTGGGCATTTCGATTAACCGCATCAAAATTGAGAGCACCAACACCACCCGCGTAGCCAATACCTCGCCCAGCGCCGCCAGCGCCACCGCCGACCTCAACGGCAAGGCCACCCAGCTAGCCTGCCTAGCCCTGCGCGAGCGCCTGCTACGCCACGCCAGCACCGAGTTTCAGGTTGATTACGAAGGCATCACAATAGAAGATGAGCAGGTGCTGGCCGCCGGTATCCCGGCCGAAACTACTTGGGAAAAACTGGTGAGCAGCGCCTTCGTGCGGCGCGTAGCCCTCACCGAAAATGCCCACTACGCCACGCCCGGCGTGCATTTTGATGCCAGCGTGGAGCAGGGCCACCCGTTTGCCTACCACGTGTATGGCACGGCCCTCACCACGGCCACCGTCGATTGCCTGCGTGGCACCTACACCATCGACAGCGTGCAAATTGCCCACGACTTCGGCCAGAGCTTCAGCCCGGCCATCGACCGCGGCCAGATTGAGGGCGCCGCCGTGCAGGGCATCGGCTGGATGACCCTGGAGGAAGTGAGCTACAACGACGAAGGCCGCCTGCTCAGCAACTCGCTCAACAGCTACAAGATACCCGACCTCTACTCGGCCCCCGCCGTGCTCGACGTGCACTTCCTCGATACGCCCGGCCACCCCAACGCCATCCTGCGCTCCAAGGCCGTGGGCGAGCCGCCGCTGATGTATGGCATCGGCGCCTACTTCGCCCTGCGCGATGCGGTGCGAGCCTTCCAGCCCGGTGGGGTGCTGCCGCTGGTGGCGCCCATGACGCCCGAGCGCGTGCTCGGTGGGTTGTATCCCGAACTGGTAGCGCAGCTAGCCAGCTCGGCGGTAGCTGGCTGAGCGGAGGCTAGTGCGGCGCGGGCTCGCGCTGCGAGCAGCGCGTGAGGCAGCGTAACCACCGGGGCCGCCAGCAGGGCCGGGCAAGGAGTACGGCCCGCTCGCCGCAGACTAAGCACCGGGTACAATGTGGGCAGCAGGGGCACGGGCAGCCTAGCCGTGACATGGCGCCGGTTCGGAGTTTGGCCAAAGCGCAACCGGGGTGGGAAAGAGGAGGGCAGGCGCCTTAATGGGTTTCTGTTGAAATCGCTGGTGCGCTAGCAAAATAGGTAAGAATTTGAGTTGATTTTGTGGTAAAGCGGTTCAGTATAAGGTACTTGATTTGCTGGTTCATATTATTTATGTTTGCCCTGACCGCGTGTCGTTCGTCGGCTTGCGGCACCTTCACCCTCTTTCTACTTTTATGCACCCTTCCTCAACTTACCGGTTTGGCCGCTGGGCGGCGTTTCTCTTATTAGCGGTCAGCGTAGTGCTGGGCAGCACTGCTACCTCGCCTAAAACCCCGCCGCGTGCCATGGCTACTACCGGTCAAACCGTGTGGGTTGTTTTGACGCCGGTGAAGGCGGACAAACGTGCGCAGTACGAGCGGTTCATCAACGAGATTTTCTGGCCCTGCGCGGCCAAAGTGGGAACGGCCGACCAGCAGGCCTTTCGCCACACGCGGGTGCTTAATCCCACCAAGCCCCAGGCCGACGGCACCTACGTCTACCTGTTCATCATGGACCCTGTGCAGAAAGGGTCCGACTACGACGTAGAAAACCTGCTGAAGAAAGCCTACGGCGCCGAAAAAGCCACGGCGTACTATAAGCTTTACACAGAAAGTATGGCGGGCGAACAGAAAGTTTATGCCAGCACCCAAACGCAGTACTAGGCTTGCCGCCTAGCAAACGGGCTTTACACTACATGGGCCACTAAAAAAGGCTTCTCATCACGAGAAGCCTTTTTTAGTGGTTGGTAATCTGCCTGCGCAACTAGGCCCCTTTGGCCCGGCGGCGCCCTTGCAGAATGCGGTAGAACGACCGGGTTTCGATTTCCTCAACAGTGAGGCCGGTGGGCACGATGTCTTCTTCCGAGATGGCGCCGCAGTTCAGGGCTTTGAGGAAGAAGTTGAGCAGGCCCTGGCCGGTGGCAGCATCGTCGAAGATATCGCCGGTGAGCGTCGAGATGGCCGCCCGGTCCACGAAGGTTTTGAGGCGGTGCACGGCACCTTCATAGCTGCTGAGGAAGAAATTGTAGGTGGCGGCGTAGCGCATGGGCAGCTGTGCGGGGTTTAAGTCCCAGCCTTGGTAAAGGCCGCCGATGAGCGAGTGCATGGTGTGGCCGTAGGCCTGGCGCCAGCCACTGTGCACGGCTTCCTGGTTTTCGCGCTGCTGCGCAAACGTCAGGTGCTCGCCGCGGTGCGGGCCGATGGGCATCACGTTAGTAGCGCCGTCGCTGAGGAAGATGCCGGTGCCGCCGAGCGCCACCTTGGTCATGTGGTGGGCAAAGTCGCAGACGGGGTGCGCCATGGTCTGGTACTTGGCCGTGATGCCGGCCGAGGCCGTGTAGTCGTAGGTGCCGAAGTGCGCCGCAATGCAGCGCCCCTCGCTAGCCCGGATAATGCGCATCAAGGGGTTGCGGCCCTCGTCGTCCATCACAATCTGGGTGGCCTCTACCATCGTTTCCATCTTCAGGGTGCCGGGCGCCAGGTGGTTGGCCTTTTCGAGCAGCTCGAAGAAGCGCACCATCGTGGTCATCTGCTCGGGGATGGTCACCTTAGGCAGCATCACCACAAAGTTGGAAGGCAGCTTGCCGCCAGTGGCTTCGAGTAGGGTGGTCAGGAAGATGTCGAGCGTGCGCACGCCGCGCGCCTTCAGGTCTTCGGTGAAGGGCTTGATGCGAATGCCGATGAAGGGCGACAGGGTACCCTGGGCCATGCCCTTGGCTACTTCGTGGGCGGCCTGCACGGCGGTGGTGTCTTCCTCGGCGTCGGGCCGGTTGCCGAAGCCATCCTCAAAATCGATGCGGAAATCTTCGACGGCCTCGGTTTTGAGCTTCTGCACAATCTTGTTATAGACGGTGTAGGCTAGCCAGGCGGGCTCCTGGCGGCGCTGGTCGGCGGGCAGCTTGTCGAGGTAGTCGGTGAGGTCGTGGATGTCTTTTTCGAGCGTGGGCAGGTGCTCGTGGCCGGCTAGCCCCAGCACCCTAGCCAGCTCCACAAAATTGGGGGCGTAGGTCTGGAGGTTGCGCAGGGCAATTTCGCCCATCCGCACGCAGGTATCGGCCTTGAAGAGGTTGGCGCCGCCATACACAGTGTGCACGGGCTGGCGGTCGGGCCGGTCGCCGGGGTAGGTGTGCTGAAAGCGCTGGTTGGCTTCGCCGAGCTGGTCGAGCAAAGCGGTTTTATCGGAGTCCTGGAGGCTGAGTTTCATAAAAGGAAGGGAATTGCTAGCGTTCACGAGCCACGGTAGGTGCTGTAGCCAAAGGGATTGAGCAGCAGCGGTACGTGGTAATGGGCCGCGTCGGCCACGGTAAAACAGATTTCAACGAAGGGATAAAAATGCGTCAGACCGTCGCGCTCGAAGTATTCCTGGGTGAAAAATTTGAGCTTGTAAACGCCCGGAGCCAGGATTTTATCGTTGGGCAATAGGCCGGGGAGGCGGCCGTCGGCATTGGTGGTGCCGCGCGCCAGCTCGCGCCAGTCATCGCCGTTGGGCTCGTAGAGCGCGATGGCAACGCCCGCCGCCGGGCGGCCCTTGGTGGTGTCGAGAATATGGGTGGTGAGCTGGCTCATGCGAGTAGTTTTTCGAGGCGCAAGCGCGTGATTTTAGCCTGCTCGCCCATCGCAACGTGGATTTCCTGGCTAGGGTCGTTTGGCAGCCGCGCTTGCAGCAAAGCCAACATTTCATCGGCCGACTTGCCAGTGGCGCACACAATGAAGATGTAGCCAAACTTGCGCTCGTAGGCCTCATTGCCAGCCGCTAGGGCCTCCAGCGTGGCTTGCGAAGCCTGGCGCACGGCGCCCTGTTCGCCGGCTGCCCAGGTGGCCGTGCTGGCAAACTTCTCCTTCAACGCATTCACATCACCGATTTTCGGGTGGTGCGAAAACGCCTCGCGCCAGTCAGCTTCGGTGAGGTTGTACCAGGTGCGCTCGGCTGCTTCGTAGAGCGCAGTTGCGGAGTCGAAAGGAAACTGCTCGTTTAGGGTAGTTACCCAGGCCGTGGCACCGCAGCAGGTGGCTAGGGCCTCGGCACGGGCAGCGGGTGTGAGCGCGTTAAGGTCAGAGAGGGTCATTTATTCTGTTGTAGTGCTTTAGCAATTCTTCTTTCGCCCTTTCCAAAGTTCTTGCAAAGCCACTCAGATTGAGGCTGATAGATTCATGGCCGGGGTTAATGCGTGGGTCAGCTGAAAAACTGACACTAAACCCTCCTTTTTCAGTGTCAACATCACATATGGAGTAGTCATTGAAATAGACCTCTGCGTGCAAGTACTTGGTATCAGGGTCACTGGCTAAGTCAAAGTGTAGTCCTTTAGGTGATGTATAGGCCATATAAATACTCTATATCGCTGTCGGGAAGCGGTTGACGTTCTTGTAATAGATGTACACCGACGGCTCCTTGCCGATGCTAGCGGCCCACTGCTGGCAAAAGGGTGCCATCCAGATAGAATCGCCCTTTTGTACCGGGTACCACTGCTGGTCAAGCATATAAATGGCTTTGCCCTGCAAATAGAGCAGGACGTGCTCCATGATGTGCGTCTCCACCATCGGCAGGTTGCCGCCGGGCTGGTAGGTGAAAATGTTGATGGCCATGTCGAAGCCCAACTCATTGGGCAGCAGCTCCTGGATGCGGAGCGCCTCGTCGTTCATATAAACGGGGGCCTTGCTGTCGTCCTTTTCGCCCCAGCACACGCTGGGGGTGGCGTAGCCGGCCAGCGGCTCGTACACCTTGTGGAAGGTGAGGAGCTGCGTGCCCGCTGTAGGGTTTTTGAAGGTATAGCTCTGACCGATAGGCACGTACACAAACTTGCCTGCCGTCAGGATGCGGCTGTCGTCGCCGATGGTGGCCTGCACCTGGCCCTGCACCACGTAGAAAAAAATCTGGCTAGCCTCGGTGGCGCCCGTTAGCTGGCCAGCATCGGTGAGGGTGACGAGCGTTTGGCAGAGCCGGGCGCCCATCTGCTCGTTGATGATGACATTGACGGTGCAGCCCGTCCAGCCTGGCACGTTGCTGTTGATGTATCCATCGGGCGCGATAATGGCGTGGTTGCGCCGCACGACGGAGCGGGTAGTAGAGCCTAGTTCCATGAGGTGGGAGGGGCGAAAGAGGATGGGAGAATCGTAAAAATCGCTTGTCGAGAAAGTATAAAAATCACTTGTCATTGCGAGCGCAACGCAATGGAGCGCGGCAATACTCCCTTCACGCTAGAAGTACTATACCTAGTGCCGAGGACGACAAGAAGAGATTGCCGCGCTCCACTGCGTTGCGCTCGCAAGGACAGGTGATTTAGCTGTGCTTGTTTTTCAGTTCAACCAGAAACCGCTCGGCTACTTCCAGCGCGGCGGCCACGTCGGCCGCCTCCACGTTTTCCAAGGGGTTGTGGCTGATACCTTTGTAGCAGCGGATGAACGCCATGGTAGCCGGCGCCACGGCCGAGGCAGGCACAGCATCATGGCCGGCGCCGCTCACCAGGCCATCTACTTCGTAGCCGCTGGCCGCAATGGCGTGGCCGAGCAGGCGGTTCAGCTCGCGGTCGCAGGCCACGGGCGCGGTGTACTGCACCAGCTCCCAGCTTAGCCCTAGCCCGCGCCGGGCGGCGATGGCTTCAGCCCGAGCCTGCAAGTCGGTGTAGGCAGTGGCGAGCTGGCCGGCATCGGGGCTGCGCAGGTCGAGGCTGTGGATTGCCTGACCGGGAATGACATTGCTGGCCGAATATGGAATACGCAGCTGGCCCACCGTAGCCACCAGGCCCCGGCCGTGCGCCAGCGCGAAGGCTTCGGCCGCGAGCACAAACTCGGCGGCGGCGGCCAGCGCATCCTGGCGCATGGGCATGGGCACGGTGCCAGCATGGCCGGCCATGCCGGTCCAGGTCAGCTCCACGCGCTGCTGGCCGGCAATGGCCGTGACCAGCGCAATCGGCACCTTGCTTTCCCACAGTACCGGCCCCTGCTCTATGTGCAGCTCGAAGTACCCTAGCCACTCCTCGGCGGGTAGGGCATCGGCGGCGAGGCTAGCGGCATTGCCACCCATGTCGGCAATGGCCTGGGCCAGCGTGATGCCGTCGGCATCGGTGCGTTGCAAAAGCGCGGGCTCGAAGGCGCCGGTTACCACCTTGCTACCCAAGTAAGTGGTGTGAAAGCGCACCCCTTCCTCGTCGCTAAAGGCCATCAGTTCCAGGTGAAACGGTAGCTCAATGTCTTGCTGAATAATGCTTTCTACCAAGTTGAGGCCCATAAGAACCCCTAGCGGGCCGTCGTACTTACCTGCATTCACTACGGTATCGATGTGCGAGGCCAGCACGAAGGTTTTGGCGCCCGGC
This sequence comes from Hymenobacter sp. BT559, assembly GCF_017571525.1. Lineage (GTDB taxonomy): Bacteria > Bacteroidota > Bacteroidia > Cytophagales > Hymenobacteraceae > Hymenobacter > Hymenobacter ginsengisoli. The sequence continues at coordinate 83,411 of NZ_JAGETY010000008.1, forward strand.
CGGGGGCTAGCCAGTCGCCCGCGCAAGTTGCCTATGCCATCGAGCCGCGTTTCGAGACCAGCCGCTTCAAACCAGCTCTGCACCAGGTCGCGGCCGCGCAAAAAGGCCGGCGTGCCAAACCGCCGCGTGACGGTAGCGCCCGTGGCGTCTTCGCTGATGGTGGCCAGCTCATCGATGCGGCTGAGAATGTGCGTGGTGCGGGTGTGATAGTCAGTCATTAGAAGAATAGCAAAAAACGTAGCGCGAAGCAGAAGCTTCGCGCTACCGGGGCCAAATCGCAAATATGCGCGGCTAGCGGCTTAGCAGCTGCCCGTGGTTGAGATGCAAAAAATCGGGGTGGCGGAAAACCTCCTCACCGGCTAAAAAAGTGTGCGTGACTACGCCGGCCAACTCGCGCCCCAGGTAGGGTGACACCTTGTGGCGGTGGTGCAGCAGCGCCTCCGTCACGGTAAACTTCTCATCGGCCGCCAGCACCAGTAGGTCGGCGTCGTAGCCTTTGCTAATCTGGCCTTTGTAGTGCAATTGACCGATGAGACGGGCAGGGTTTTGGCTGAGCCAGCGGGCCAGGTCGGGTAGCGTGGCGCCGCGCTCGCGGGCGGCCGTCCAGAGCACGGGCAGGGCTAGCTGCAATGACGCGATACCGCCCCAGGCAGTGGCAAAATCGCCGCTGGTTAGCTGCTTGAGCGCGGGCGGGGCGGGCGAGTGGTCGGTAGCCACGAAGTCGATGAGGCCGCTTTGCAACGCCTGCCACAGCTGCTCATTATTGGCCCGCTCCCGAATGGGCGGCGCGCACTTAAACTGCGTTTGGCCGTCGACGATGTCTTCGGCATTGAAGAAGAGATAATGCTGGCCGGTTTCCACCGTCAGGGGCAAGCCCTGGGCCTTGGCTTCGGCAATGGGGGCTAGCGAGTTGGCCGACGACAGGTGCACGATGTGCACCGGGCAGCGGTACTCGGCGCAGAGCCGAATCATCAGCTTTATCGCCTCGTCTTCCCAGCTTTTGGGGCGCGAGGCCAGGTAGTTGGGGTAGGAGCGGGTGTCGCCTTTCTTCCACTCGTCATTGTCTTGGGAAAGCTCGCAGTGCACCAGCAGCGGCAGGCCGTGGCTAGCCAGCAGCGGCATCACGCGGCGCAGGTCGGTCTCGGTGGCATTGGGAAAATCGTCGATGCCCGAATGCGTCAAAAAGGCCTTGAAGCCCAGCACACCAGCGGCTATAAGCGGCTCAATTTCGGCCGCGTTGCCGGGCACGATGCCGCCCCAGAAGCCTACGTTGGTGTGTAGCTGGCCCTGGGTGGCGGCCTGCTTGAGGCGCAGGTTTTCGACCGAAGTGGTAACGGGTGCCGAGTTCAAGGGCATGTCTACCAGCGTGGTAAGGCCACCGGCCAGCGCGGCCCGGGTGCCCGTATCGAAGCCCTCCCAGTCGGTGCGGCCGGGCTCGTTGAGGTGCACGTGCGGGTCGATGACGCCGGGCAGCACCGCCGCGTGGCCAAGGTCGAGCACGGGGCTAGCCACGGCCGCGTCGTAGGGCAGCACATCGGCAATGCGGCCGCCTTGCAGGGCCAGCACGGCCGGGCGCTGGCCCTGGGGCGTCACCACGGCCGTGCTTTTGAGGAATAAATCGGGCATGAGACCAAGAACTACGGTAGCGGCTGGCAACTATATTGCCGCTCTTTTTTTGCCCCGCAATCTACGCGCTATGCCCATTAAACTCGGAGCCAATGCCTACGGCAAAAATGCCGTCAATCTGTCGCGCATTATCCGCCACGGCAGCCACCACGAGTTTCGGCAAGTGTCGGTGAGCGTGCAGCTAACGGGCGATTTCGACGCGGCTCACACGCTGGGCGACAACTCGCTCATCCTGCCCACCGATACCCAGAAGAACACGGTGTATGCGCTGGCCAAGGAGCATTTTACGGGCACCATCGAAGCGTATGGGCTGGTGCTGGCCCGGCACTTTGTGTCGCGTAATCCGCAGGTGCGCAAGGTGCGCATCGAGCTAGTCGAGCACCTGTGGCAGCGCATGGAATTTGACGGGCAGGCCCACCCGCACAGCTTCACGGGCGGCGGCTCCGAAAAGCGCCGCGCCGTGGTAGCGTTAACGGCTGAGTGCACCGCCACTGTGTGGGCCGGCATCAAGGGCCTGATGCTGCTCAAAACTACCGATTCGGCCTTTGTGGGCTATCCCAAAGACGAGTACACGGTATTGCCCGAAACCACCGACCGCATCTTGGCTACCAAGTGCGAGGCTGAGTGGGAGTACACCAGCGCCGACCTCGATTTTGAGTCCCTCTACCAGAAAGTGCGGACTAGCCTCCTGCGCACATTCTCCGAGCATAAGAGCCTTTCGGTGCAGCACACCCTCTACGCCATCGGCAAGAAAATCCTGGAGGAAACGGAAGAGATAAAGGAAATCAGCCTCGTTATGCCCAACAAGCACCACATTCCTTTCAACCTGGAGCCGTTTGGGCAGGCCAATACCAATGAAGTATTTGTGGCGACCGATGCGCCGTTTGGCTACATCACGGGCACGGTGGTGCGGGGGTAATTTACTGAAATAATGCCCGCTACCCCCCGCGACCTGCCCGCCTGGACCCTAGCTGCCGCGGCCCTGCGTGCCGGGCAGCCGGCCGCGCTGCTGTGCGTGGTGCGTAGCGAAGGCAGCAGCCCCGGCCGCCAGGGCTTCAAAATGACAGTGACGGCCGATGCAGTGGCCGGCTCCATTGGCGGGGGCATTATGGAGCACAAGTGGGTGGAGCTAGCCCGCCTGCGCCTGCGTGAGGGCAACTACACGCCGCTGCTGCGCCCGCAGATACACCGGCGCGAGGCGCCAGCCGACCGCTCGGGCATGATGTGCGCCGGCGAGCAGGAAGTGCTGCTGTGGCCGTTGCGGCCCGCCGATTTGCCGGTACTAGCCGCCATTGAGGCCGCCTTGCAGACGGTGGGCGACGGAGCTTGGGAGGTGAGCGAAGCGAACGGCCTGCGGCTAGCCAGCGCCGTACCGGTTGATTTTTATACCTACCAGCCTGGCCCGGCCTGGCGCTACGGCGAGCGGCTGGGCTTTCGCGACCAACTCACGATTGTGGGCGGCGGGCACGTGAGCCTGGCGCTATCGCGCTTGGCTAGCCAGTTGGAGTTTGCTATAACGGTGCTCGACGACCGCGCCGATTTGCCTACGCTAGACGCCAACCATTTTGCCCACCACCGCCAGCGCGTGGCGAGCTACGATACGCTGGTAGTGCCGCCCAGCCCGCATCAGTATGTGGTGGTGATGACGGTGGGCTACCGCACCGATGCCGTGGCCCTACGCCGGCTGCTAGGCCACCCCTACGCCTACCTGGGCGTAATGGGCAGCGCCACCAAAGTAGCCGAGCTGCGCCGGGTGCTGGCCGAAGAAGGATTCTCAGGCGCCGATTTGGCCGGGCTGCGCGGCCCGATTGGCGTGCCAATACATAGCCGCACGCCTGAGGAAATTGCCGTGAGCGTGGCCGCCGAGCTGATTGCGGTGCGCAATAGCCGGTGAGGAACCAGCTGGCTAGGGTTGGTCAGTAGCGGGCCCGGTAGGCGCTGCGTGCTCGGCCGCACTGGCCGCATCCTGCTCGTCCATATCATCAAGTATTTCTTCTTCCTGCCAGATTATCTCCGGATTGAAAAGGCCAGTGAGGGCGGCCATCTCTTCCAGGATGCTGGGCTCGGTACGTGGGTTGGTATCGGGAGGTAGGGGCGAATCGGGTTGCATAGGTTGCCTACGTAGGTTAGTTGCTAATGGGTTGTACATCCACTGTCAGCGTGCGGTAGCCGATAGCCGCCACGGTAATGCGCCGCACCTGTTGGGCCCGGCTAAAGGCAAAGCGCCCTGCCGGACTGACAAGCGCCGAGCGGGGCGCAGGGGTATTGGCCGAAAAAAGCGTGGTTATAGCGTAGAAAACCGGCTTTTTAGTTTCGGTATCCGTCACTATGCCCGCAATAGAATCCCCGTCAGCGCGCAACGCCAAAGCAAACTGCGACTCCACGATGCAGCCATCGGGATTGCCATCGCCATAATGCGGAATCCTGTTGACGATTAGTCTATTGCGAAAGCGCTGGTTGTAAGAAAAGGTCGGTAAGCTAACCCTGTTAGATGCTGCACAACCGGCCGACAGCAACAAGACCGATGCCAGATAGAAAACAGCTTTCATACCACAAAGAGAGCGCTGCAACTAGCTTGTTTGCAACTGCTTATTTCAACCGTCGGTGAAGTGCATTAGGGCATCCCGAGCAGTCGCCGCGCAGCCCCAATAACAGCCAGCTCAACTTGCCCGACTGGCTTCTGAGCGGCATCGAGCTGCAGCTTGGCGGCAGCCTGAGCGGCGGGTATCGTTGGCTGACCCTGCTCAACTTGGGTGAGGCGCTGCTCGACCAGATTGGCCACTACCCCTAGCTGGGCGGCTAGAGGAGCATATTCGGCTAGGCTAGGGCTAGTCACGAAGAGCGGCGGCAGGGCCTCGGTGGCGCGCTGCCACTCCGTCACCTGCTGGCGTAGGCTGGCCAGCTGGCGCGTGGCGGCTGGCGTCAGTTTGGGGGGCGTAGCCGGGAAGGTGGGCACCGCGATGCTAAGGCTGGCCAGCAGGCTGTCGGCGGTGGCGCCAAAGCGCCGGGCGGCGTCCGACTCGGCGGGAGCCGCATCTACCAGGCGAGTAAGCGGCGTTTCAGTAGTGTATTTAAAGCCCTGAAAGTGCCGCTTGTATTCCTTCACCGGCTCGACCACGCTAGCCAGGGTTTGTAGGCTGGGCAAGGCGGCGGGGTAGGGGCTAGCCAGCTGGCGCAGCAGGGCAGCGGGGGCACGGCGATGGCGCAGGCCCAAGCGCTCCAGCTCGGTGCTCACGAAGGCCAGGCGGCGGTACATATCGGGTACATCCTGGGTGAGGGCGGCGGGGCTCCAAAGGCGCTCGGCCACGGCGGCGGTGCGGGGCCACACCCGGCTGTCATAAAGCACGCTATCGGCAAATTCGCTCCACATAGTGGCCTCGCCGCCCAGCACGCGGCTGGCCAATGAGTCGGGAATGCCTTGCAGCGGGTCAGCCGCGTAGTGGCTGGCGGCGGTAAGGTACAGGTCGATGTAATAGCCGTGGGCCCGCAGGGCGGGGTGGCCCTGGCGCACGGCGTCGAGCACACCCTTGGGGCCCCGCCAGCTTTCAATGGCAATGGGCTGGGGCAGGTCGGGGCCCAGTATCTCATCCCAGCCTACCATCGTTTTGCCCAGCTTCTGCACAATGGTGAGCATGCGTCGGTTGAAGTAGTTCTGGAGCTGATGCTTATCGGGCGTAGTCGTGCCGGGCTTCACAAAGCCTTTGGCTTGCATAAAGGCCACGATGCGCGGATTGTGGCGCCACTGCCGGCCGTCGTTCTCATCGCCGCCGATGTGGAAGTACTTGTCTGGAAACAGCCCGCTCATCTCCGTCAGCACCGAGTCGAGCATGGTGTAGGTGCCCTCGCGGGTGGGGTCGAGGGCGATGTTGAGCACGCCCCAACGCACGGGTAGGGTCTTGATAGAGTCGTTGGAGGCGAGCCGCGGATAGGCCGTGAGTAGCGCGCCCGCATGGCCCGGCAGGTCAAACTCGGGCACCACCCGAATGCCGCGCTGGGCGGCGTAGCGCACCACCTCGCGCACCTCAGCCTGGGTGTAGTAGCCGGTGGCGCCGCCCACCTGATGCAAGCGCGGAAACAGCTTGCTCTCGACGCGCCAGCCCTGGTCGTCGCACAGGTGCCAGTGCAGCACGTTGAGCTTCACGGCCGCCATGCCGTCGAGGTTGCGCTTGATGACGGCCACTGGCAGGAAGTGCCGGGCCGGGTCAATTAGCAGCCCCCGCCAGGCAAAGCGCGGCTGGTCTTGTATATCACAGAATTGTGCCCGCCAGCCCTGCGGTGTGTGCTCGATAACCTGCCGAAACGTGGCTAGCCCCCGCTGAATACCCAGCGGCCCGGGGGCCGTGAGGCTAGCCCCCGTGGCGGTAATATGCAGGCGGTAGCTCTCGTCCTGGGAGGTGGCCGGGCCCGTTACCTGCTTGTGCAGGGCTAGCAGCGGCGCAGTCCTGAAAGCGTAGTAGCCGGCCTGCCAAGTGGCCTGCGCGGGCACGGGCAGCAGCGGGCGCTGGGCCTGGGCTAGTAGCGGCAGCAAAGCCAGCGCGCAAGGCTTCGCCAGGTTGAGCAGGGTGTCGCAGAACCTACCTTTTAAAAAACCTAGCGAAACCTTGCTCAACCTGGCGAAACCTTGCGTGCTCATATCAGTCCCCGGGCCTTGAATTCCAGGTATTTGTTAATAGTATTCACCGTCAGCGCCTGCGGCGGCGTCAGCAGCGCCTGAATGCCGTAGCGCTGCAATTCGAGCACAATCTGGCGCTTTTCCTGCTGAAATTTCTCAGCGATGGTTTGGTTGTATACGTCGGTCGTCGTTTCGGCCGGCGCGTCGAGGTAGGTGCGCAGCTCGGTGTTCTCGAAGAAAACGACCAGCAGCAGGTGCGCCTTGCTCAGTGCCCGCAGGTAGGGCAATTGTCGTTCCATTCCCTGCAAGGTCTCGAAGTTGGTAAACAAAATGAGCAGGCTGCGCTGCTTAATCTTGGCGCGCACCGTGGCGTAGAGCAGCTCGTAATCAGTTTCGAGGTACTGCGTTTTCTGGCGGTAGAGCACCTCTAGCAAGGTGCGCAAATGGCCCGGCCGGCGCTCGGCAGGCACCGTAGCGCCCGGCTTGTTCGAGAAGGTAATGAGGCCCGCCTTGTCGTGCTTGAGCAGCGCAATATTGCTCATCACTAGGGTAGCATTAATGGCATAGTCGAGCAAACTCAGGCCTTCAAAGGGCATGCGCATTACCCGGCCTTTGTCGATGAGGCAGTACACCTGCTGGGCGCGCTCATCCTGAAAATGGTTAACTACCAGCGTATCGCTTTCCCCGCCGGTGGCGCGCCGGGCGCTGGCCTTCCAGTTGATGGTGCGCGGGTCGTCGCCGCTGGCGTAGGGCCTGATTTGCTCAAACTCCATGCTCTGGCCCACCCGCCGAATGCGCTTCACGCCCACCTCTGTAAGGCGGTTGTGAATGGCCAGCAGCTCGTACTGCCGCATCTGCAAAAACGATGGGTACACCGGCACCACCTTTCCCTCCCGCCCAAAGCGGAAGCGCCGCCGCACCAGCCGCAGCGGCGAGGCGGCGTAGATGTTCAAGGCCCCGAACTCGTACTCGCCGCGCTTGGTGGGCCGCAGCTGGTATTTAATAATCTGCGTCTGGCCCGGCTGAACGTCGGCCTTGAATAGCACGTCGCGCCGCTGAAACTGATGCGGAATCTCGTCAATCACTTCTACCTGAATACCGAAGCGATACCGGCTCTCGATAAATAGCTGCACGTCGTTGTCGTCGCCATTCGAGAGCTTCTCGCCCAGCGCCCGGCGCCCAAACACCGGGGTTGCCCCGCCAGACACCGGCGCGTAGAGCAGCGCCGCATCGAGCAGCGTTAGCAACGCAGCCGCGCCTAGCAGAATCTCCAGCGGCCCCAGCAGCCAGGGCAGGAAGAAGGCCACTACAAAACCCGTGATGAGCGCCGTGCAGAGGTAGAAAAAGCGCTTGGTTAGGAAGAAGGACATTTAGTAAATAGGCTAATCACTGGCAGCAGGCGCAGATGCCACATCAGATGCACGTGGTAAAGAATTTGTCACATGTCTTGTCTGCCTTCAAAAATGATGTACCCACCACCATGCGTAGCTATGATACTAGAGGCAGCATTACTCATCTCAGTGCCGAGCGACCAAGGTTCAATCATTGATTCCTCGGCAGGTGAACCAGCAAAAAATATGTGAATGCCGTTGTCGAATTGTATCTCTAAAGTTGCTTCGTCATTGCATTGGATGGCAACTACTTCCTTCAGGTTCACACTATTGAATAATAGCAAAGCAGCCCCTGTTTCATCAAGATTGAGTTCTTGAAAAGGGTAGGACTTAGATGTTACCTCAGTATCAATCCATATTGTATGGTCATCGGCGTTTTTATCTCTGAATGTCAGCGTCAAAAATTGATGAGTAAGTCCAAAGCTTTCAACAGTAGACCCTAGCAATTTCTCTTGAATAATGCGATTGGCTAGTTCTGTGTTGGGATGCATAGTATGCTGACTACGAGGGTATCGCCCTGAATTTACCGCGGTACCTCTACCGATTGCACAATCTGCTTCACCACGTCATCGGCTGTGCCACCTTCCATCTCGCGCTCGGGTGTGAGCATGATGCGGTGGCGTAGCACCGGCGCGGCCAGAAACTGCACGTCTTCGGGCGTCACAAAGTCGCGGCCGCGTAGCGCCGCTAGGGCCTTAGCGCCGTTGAGCAGCGCGATACTGGCGCGGGGCGAGGCACCCAGGTACAGCGCCTTGTGGGCGCGCGTCTGGCCCACGATTTTGGCAATGTATTCGAGCACATTGGCCTCCACGCGCTGCTGGCCCACTTGTTGGCGCAGGGCAGCCAGGTCCTGGGCGGTGAGGACGGCCTGCACCTTTTCCAGGGGTGTGCCGCCAAAGCCGCTGTGGTGGCCCTGGAGTATCTGGATTTCCTCGGCTAGGGTAGGGTAGCCCACGTTGAGCTTGAAGAGGAAGCGGTCGAGTTGGGCTTCGGGCAGGCGGTAGGTGCCCTCCTGCTCCACGGGGTTTTGGGTGGCGAGCACCACGAAGGGTGAGTCCATGCGGTGCGCCGTGCCGTCTTGCGTGACGGTGCGCTCTTCCATCACCTCAAAGAGCGCCGACTGCGTTTTGGCCGGGGCGCGGTTGATTTCGTCAATCAAGACCACGCTGGCGAAAATGGGACCGGGCCGAAACTCAAAATCGCCCTGCGCTGGCCGGAATACGCTGGTGCCCAGCACGTCGGCGGGCATCAGGTCGGGCGTGAACTGGATGCGGCTAAACGGCACATCGAGCGTGCGGGCCAGCAGTTTGGCGGTAAGGGTTTTGGCCACGCCGGGCACACCTTCCAGCAGCACGTGGCCGTCGGCAAGCAGCGCAGTGAGCAGTAGCTCCAGCAAGTCTTGCTGACCCACTATCACCTGACCGATTTGCTGGCGCACGGCCTCGGTACGGGCCGTGAGCTGGGCCAGGTCAGTGCGCGGAGCGAAGGCTGGCTCTACAGGGGCGTCGATGCTGGGAGTAGGAGAGGTAGCCAGTGTTTCCTGGCTACCGGGCAAAAAATTATCTTCCATACTAAAGGTCTAATAACAGATAAAATAGGCTGGGCAGTACGCTTATCTTGCGGGCCAAAGCAGCCATGAAAAGGGTAGAAATAGCCGTAAAAAGTGCCTTTTAAGCTTATTAAGCAATATTATTAGAAAAGTGCAATTAGTAAAAATTGCCAATTCTAGGTACAGTGCAAAAAGCATTTTTCATTGGCTTTCGCGCTTGAAATCCTGCATGGCTCGGCTCACTACTAACAGCTCGCGGTCGGTGACAATGGGCGCGGTGCGGGCGAAATTTATGTAGCGTACTAGCTCATCGACGCGGGCGCGCGGCACGCCCGACTTCTGACTGAGGCGCTCGCGAAATTCCTCATCGGCTAGGTCGGGGGTGGGCTCGTGAAAGCGGGTGCGCAGGTAGTCGAGGAAAAGCGCCGTTTTTTTCTCAGCCATGCTGGAGTGGTTACGCCCTTGCTTATAGAGGCCCGCCACGGTGCGCGTAAAAAGCAGCGTAGTATTAGGCAGTGGCTTGATAACGGGAATGATACGCTGGCGGCGGCGCGCTTCTACCAGCACAAAGAGTAGGCCGGTAGCCAGCAGCAGGTAGTAGGCGGTGCGCAGGGCAGGGTGGGCCATCACCACACGCAGCACCGACTGGCTGCCGGCGCGGCCCTGCTTCTGGTACTCGTCCCACCACACGGGCCGGCCGGCGGGCAGGTAGGAAAGCGATGCAAAGGCAAAGTCGGCGGTGCGGGGCCGCAGCAGCCAGTAGTTGCCGAAGGCCAGCGGCACCGAGCACAAGTAAAAATGGCCCCGCCCGTGGTGGAGGCGCAGCAGCACGGGGCGGCCCTTGGCATCGGCCGCTAGGGTGGCACCGTGGTGCGCTGGGCGCGCCATGAGGGCTAGCCGGTAACTCACCGCCGCCGCGTTAAACCAGAACTGCTGAGGCCCGCCCGCTACCGGCCGCAGCAGGTGCAGCGCTACCGAGTCGGCCCGGCCGGCGCCGGGGGCTAGCACCTGCGCAAAGCTTGAGTCGGCCGGGTAGGTGCGGAAGCCGAGAGTATCGGTTAGCGCGTGGCCGCGGCGGCCAGCGAAGTTTTCGGCCGCAATAAACACGTCGTGGCCCTGTGCCACGAAGCGCAACAGGGCATTTGTTTCGAGCGGAGTAGCTGTGAACTCTTGATTGACAAACAGGTAATGGGCGCGGGTGCTCACCAGCGGCAGCGAGGCTGCCTCCAGCTCGGCGGCAGCCCGGTCGTTGGCCGCGTCTACCGAGTCGTCGGCAAAGTCTACGTTGGAGGACCGGCCGCTTTTCAGGTGCGGCTCCTCGGCGCCCAACAACTGGTTGTAAAGAGGCTGGCGCACGCTAGCCACCGAGTCGGAGCCCAGCACCTGGGGCAGCACGTCGAACAGGGCGTAGGTGCCGTACGGAATCTTATCCTTGCTGCTAAGCGAGGGCGACCAGTCGAGGGGCTTCGGGCGATAGTATTCAAGAGCCACGTAGCCCCCAAACAGCGCAAGCAAGCCGAGCAGGTACCAGCGAAAAGTAGTCAAGGTGCGAAACGGTTAGCGGCCTAGGAGCTCTTGGTAAACGGTAAGGTAATCGGCGGCGGCCTGCGCCCAGCTGAACTGCCGGGCCTGGGCCTGGGCCTCGGCGGCGCGGGCGGGCGAGTGGCGGGCTAGCCCGGCCGCTAGGGCCTGGCGCAGGTGCTCAGGTGAAAAATCGTCGAAATAATAAGCCGCCGCGCCGCCCACTTCGGGCAGCGACGTGAGGCGACTCAGAAAAACGGGCTTACCCAGTTGCATAGCCTCCACTACCGGCAGGCCAAAGCCCTCGGCCAGCGAGGGCTGCATATAAGCCAGGCAATGCTGGTAGTACCACGTTTTGTCGGCCTCGCTGATGCGCGTTAGCACCGTCACGCGGTCGGCCGCCCCGGCTTGCGCGGCCGCCGCTCGGATGGTCGCCACGTAGTCGGCCTCAGCAAAGCTGCCGGCAAGTACCAGCTCGTAGTCAGTGCCCTGAAGCAGCGCGGCCAGCACGTGGTAGTTCTTCTTCGAATTGATGGTGCCGAGCCCAAACAGGAAGGGCCGGCGCGGCACGTAGGCGGGCACGTGGCCGAGTGGCACCGACGCTAGGTCTTCGACGCCGCGCGGCACGTAGCGCAGCGGCTGGCGGCCGGTGTAGCCAAGCAGGTCGGCGTGGCGCAAGATATCCTGGCGCACAAAGTCGGAGATGGTGACCAGGTAATCGGCTCGCCGAATGTTGCGGCGCACCATGGCTAGCTGCCGGGTGTAGGTGCGCTCATCGGGGTTCTCGTGCAAAAAATTGAGGTCGTGCACCGTAAGCACCACCTTGGTAAGCGGGCTGGTGGGCACGTACCAGCTCAGCTGCGAGGTGGCGTGCCACAGCCGCAGGCCGTAGCTGGCGGGGTTGAAGTACTTGTGAAAGCTGCGCTGCGTGAGGTAGCGCACGCCCTGGCGGCCTAGCCCGCCCACCTCTTGAGGCGGCACGTAGCAATAGAGCTGGTAGCGGGTATTCTGGCGAATGAGCTCGTGGGCCAGCGGCACCACAAAGTGGCTGAAGCCGCTGTTACGGTCTTTCAGCGATTCACAGTCCAGCAGGATACGGGGAAGCGACATCAGGAAAAAGCGGAATCCAAAAGCTACGCCGGCTGGGGCCGGCCGGGCGCAGCCGCCCCTAGCTGCTGGCCCAGGCGGCGCTGGTCGGCGCGCACCCGCTGGTAAAGGTCGGGCGATACGGCTAGCTCGCCGTACCAGCTATACTCAAACTGCCGGGTGAGCTCAGCAAAGGCAGGGCGGGCACTAGGGTAGCTGGCGGCCAGCTCGTGCAGGTAAGCCTGGTTGGTTTTATCGGGTTGCCAGGCAATAAAATCGCGGTCGGTGAACTGCTTGAGCAGCTGCAGGTAGCCCAGGCGCAGGGCCAGGCGATGATTGCCGGTGGCCTCCGCCTCGGCAATGGCGGCCGGAAAGTCGAGCTCATGAATGTTCTCTTGGCCGGCCTCGTAGGCGAGCGGCACGCGGCGCGATGTCCGCCCAAACGCCCGGGTGATATCGACCTGCAAAAACTTCAGCACCGCAAACACCAGCCCGGCGGCCATCAGGCCATAAAATAAGCCTTTCCAGGCAATGCGCCCGCCTTTTGTATCGAGCAGCGGGGCTAGCGAGCGCAAAAGCCAGCCCAGCAGCCGCTGCCACAGGCTGGCCTGGGCGGGCTCGTCGGCTACCACTTCGCGGTAGTCAAACTCGCGCTGGCCGCGCAGCTCGCGCAGGTGCGCAGCGGCCGGGCGGCGCACCACCGCCGGGGCGGCAGCGGGCGGCAGAGCCGGGGCCATCGTAGTATCGGCGGGCGCCTGGGCCAAACGACGCAGCACGAGGGGCACCTGCGGCGGTGCCGCCAGCACGGGGCTAGCCGCTAGGGTCAGGAGTAAAAGTAGGGGAAGGTGGCGCATGCAAGTGCCCAAGGAAAAGCTCCGCTAGCCCATGCGGCGGGGCTAGCGGGGAATAAAACGGGTTAGTACTCGCCCAGCTCGTCGGGGCGGTAGTGGCCCGACTCGGCGGCGGGGGTATGGCCCTGGCCCAGCTGGTCGACGAGCAGGCGCAGGCCCACGCCTTCCTGCCGCTCCACAAGGTTGAGATACTGGAAAACCAGCGCCAGCAGCGGAATACAGTAGGTGAAGATGATGCCAACTGCGTAAAGACACTGTGCCGCCAGGCCTAGCACATCCGAATTCAGGCCCGGCAGCTGCAGCATCTTGCCCATCATCACGGCGTATTGCGGAATAGCAAACACAATGGTGAACATTGATTGTAGAAACACAGCCGTGAATAGTAGGCCGCAGGTGGCCCACCACTTGCCCTTTATAAGCTGAAAGCAACGGCCTATGGAAGCAAATACGTCGTTGTCTTCGAGCCACAGCACGGGGTAGTAGAGCGCCAGCGAAACGCTGATGTAGCCAATTAGCGTGTAGCCGAGTAGCACTGCCAGCACCGGCCCTGCAAAGCTGCCTCGCCCGAGCGTAGACCCGAAGGCCATGAGCACGCCAAACACTACCCCGAAGCCCACGCCGCCAAGCAGGCCCAGCAGCAGCGTGCCGCCCACCATGCGGCCCAGGCGGGCACGCAGCTCAGCCCACACGCGGGCCGGGGTAATGGGCTCGTCGGCAGGCGAATACATGCGTGCTCTCACGTAGCCATAAAGCGTGCCGCTGAGTAGCAGAAACGCCAGCAGCCCGCCCACCATGGCCAGCGCTAGCCCAGCAAAATTGAAAAACTCGAACGGCGAGTTCATGTGCGGTAGCTGGGTGCCGGCGCGCTGCGCCGCCGTAGCCCGCCCGGTGAAGTCATATAGCTTATTGGTAAACATCCCCAGGCCGATGCCCATGAGCAGTGCACCAGGCAGCACGAAGTATACCAGGCACTTGCCCAGCGCCCGCCAGTGCGCCCCGATAAACTCGAAGACGGCCGAAATCTTGGCGCCAAAATCTCGCTCCTGCCAGAAGTCGGCCGGTGTAGTAAACGTATTTTTCATAGGTTAGGAAATAAGGGGCAAAGGAAGCACGCGGCGCTGCACCACGCGCGGATAAATACCAAAGTACCAGATAATAAACGCCGCCGAACCGCCGATGATGGCCAGGCTCAGGGCGAGCGGCATTTCGGTGTGGCGCGTCACGAAGCTTTCGAGGAAAGCCGCCGCCACAATGACGGGCACCAGGCCCAGGGCTAGTTTAACGGCATCGCGGGCGGCGCGGGCCAGCGACTCGCGCCGGGTGTACGTGCCCGGAAACAGCAGCCCACCCCCTAGGATGAACCCCGCGCCCCCAGCCAGCACAATGCTCGGAATTTCGAGCGTGCCGTGAATCCAGATGGTGAGCAGCGAGGGGAGCAACACGTGTTGCTGGTAGAAAAAATACTGGAATGCCCCCAGCATCAGGCCGTTAAAGAACAGCGAATACAGGGTGCCCAGCCCTAGCGTGGCGCCCAGCGCAAAGGTGCGCAGCGCCACGAACAGGTTGTTGGCCGCAATGCCTACAAACATCACCGCCGAGCCGCCCGTCTTATAGATGGCCATCGGGTCGCCGCGCCGAATGTTGGCCAGCGTCTGGTTTACGTAGTCATCGCCGAGCACTACCCGCAAAAAATCGGCATCGTAGGCCGCTGAGAGCGCGCCCAGCGCCGTGAACAGCACAAATAGCCCCATGGCCCAGGCCAGCGCCCGCTGATGCCGGGCCACCACTAGGGGCACCTCCACCGCCCAGAAGTAGGCCAGCCGGCGGCCCTCCTCGGGCTTGTTGCGATAGAGCGTTTGCTGCAGCTTGCCAGCTAGGGTATTGAGATAGGCCGTGGTGGGCGAGGCCGGGTAAAAGGTTTGGGCGTAGGCCAGGTCGTCGGTGAGGGCCACGAAGCGCGTGGCCAGCTCGTCGGGGTTGGCAGGCGGCTGGGTTTCGTAGAGGTGCCAGCGGGCCTGGTTTTGACGCAGAAAAACGGCTTCGCGCATAAATAGGCGGGGTTAGGGCCTTAAAGGTAGGCAGCGGCCGAATAGCTACTCAGCAGTAATGCTGTATTTTTCCGCCCGATTTCTTCTCCCGGCTTTATGGCGACTATTCGCATCCACACCACCCAAAATGTCACGCTCGAATATGAGGTAGCCAGCATTGGCAGCCGCATCGTGGCTACCATTCTCGACAACCTTATTTTCGTAGCTTGGGCCTTTGCCGTGGGGGGGCTGGTGACGTGGCTGCTGGGCCGCCACGGTCAGGTGGCCGCCTGGACGATGGGGGTGCTCATCGGGCTGCCCTTCGTGTTTTACCACCTGGCCTGCGAAGTGTTATTGAACGGCCAAAGCCTGGGTAAAAAAGCCCAGCACCTGCGGGTAATTCGCCTCGATGGCACGGCCCCGCGCTTGGGCGATTACTTTTTGCGCTGGCTGTTGCGTTTGGTCGATTTTGGCTTTGGCAGCGGGCTAGTGGCTGTGGTTACCATCGCCCTCAATGGCAAGGGCCAGCGGCTGGGCGACCTGGCCGCCGGTACCACCGTCATCAATGTGCGGCCCCGCGCAGTGCCCCTCACGCAGCTAGCCGACTTAACGGCAGCCGCCACGCCGGTCGGCTACCAGCCGGTATTTATGCAGGCCGCCGACCTCAGCGACCACGACGTGGCCCTGCTGCGCCAGCTGCTGGGCCGCAGCCTGCAGCAAGATAATTTTCTGCTACTGCACGAAACCGCCCTCAAAATCAAGCAGCTACTCGGGATACACAGCGACCTGGGCGACGAGGCTTTTCTGCGCACCATTCTGCGCGACCATGCGCACTTGGTAGCGCAGTAGGTTCACTGAGTTCTGGTAAACTTCGTCCGAACAAATGCACCGTGAATGCCGGCATGGCTCCTTCACAGCCTTTCCTAGGCGTGGCTTGTAGGCGAGGCTGCCAGCTGTAGACACAAAAAAGCGGCTTGCCCAGCGTTGGGTAAGCCGCTTTTTTGTGCTGGCTAGGATGCGCTAGTTGCGCGTCATAGCCGGGTTGGCCGATAGCTCTGCCTGTGGGATAGGCCAGATGTAAAGCGGGTCAGTGGTCGGAATGGCCCGTACAATGCCCTTAGCGGGAATAGGGCTCAACGTACGCATCAGGTCAATATTCCGCAGGCCTTCGCCCAGAAACTCGATGCGGCGCTCTAGCAAAATCGCGTTGAGCAAGTCGCTGGCCGAGGTGAAAGTGGCATATACACCGGCTGGGTTAGAGCGGCCGCGCACCGCATTGAGCAGGGCTAGCGCCTGCGCATCTACCGTGTTGCTTGAGCGCACACGGGCTTCGGCTAGGTTCAGCATTACCTCGGCGTAGCGAATGACCGGCGCATTGTCGGTGTATGGAGTGCCGGTCGGGTACTTCTTGAGGAAGGTGCCGCCCGAGGTTGTTACGATGAAGTTCGTGCGCCGGGCATCAGTGGCCGCGAAAGCCGGGTCGGCCACAATACCGGTGGCCGTGTTCAGGCTATACTCACCGTTGCCACCCAGCGAGGAGGGAAGGTAATAGTAGGCTAGCTGATTCTGGGTGCCGGGCTGGTCATTGGCCGTGAAGGGGAAAGAGAGAATGCTCTCACTAGTCGTTTGCGGGGGAGCAAACACGGCGGCTACCGACGAATTGAGCCCGTTGGCTACACCGCTGGTTGCCACGAAGGGGGCAGCCGCAGGCACCAGTTTATTAGCCTCCGTGATAACCGACGTGTAGTTGCTCATGCTCAGGTACACGCGGGTTTTAAGCGCGATGGCCGTGTTGCGGTGCGCCCGCGTAGTGTTCGTGAAGGCATCGCCATACGTAGCCGGCAGGTTGGTTTCGGCAAAGTTGAGGTCGGCCAGAATCTGGGCATAAATATCTTTTACCGGGCTGCGAGCCAGCGAATTATTTGCCGCGCTTTTTTCGGCTAGCAGGCGTAGCGGCAGGCCGGGGCTGGCGCCCGCGTCCTTATTGTAGGGCTGGGCGTACAGTTGCAGCAGCGAGTAGTAGCAGAGCGCGCGCAGCAACCGGGCCTCGCCGCGGTACTGGTTGGCGGTAGTAGCGAAATTGCCCGGGAAAACGGGTGCTACAAACTTGCTGGCGTTATCATCGAGGCCGGCCAGAAATACGTTAACCTGGTTAATGGCCTGGTAGCCGTATATCCAGCAGTTGGCCACGTCGTTCGCATTCGTCTCGGTCTCGGTGTGGTTCCACACCGTCGAGCCGGTTACGGCATTAGACGTGAGGTTGATAAACTCATCGGCCCGGATGTCGTTGTAAATCTGGAAACGCCCGCCCAAAAAGTTGCCGGTTTTGACGAAGGAATACAGGCTGTTTACCTGCAATGCCACGCGGGTAGGGGTGTCAAAGGCGACTTTATCAGAAATCTGAGTTTGCGGTACTGGGTTCAGTGCATCGTTCTGGCACGATACACTACCCAGCGCCAGCAGAGCGACCGCCACCGCGGCCAAAGGTTTTTTAACTACTAATTGCATAAGGAAGACGAATTAAAAGCCAACAATAACACCGGCCGTGTAGGTTCGCGCCTGGCCCACCGAGTTGCGGTCGACGCCGGGCGCGGTATTTTGCGCGCCGTTGGTCGATATTTCGGGGTCGCTGCCCGTGTAGCGGGTCAGCAGCACCAGGTTTTGGGCCTGCACATAGATGCGGGCGCTGGCTAGCTTCACGCTGCTCAGCATCTCCGACTTGAAGGTGTAGCCGAGCGACACGTTGCGCAGGCGCACGAAGTCACCCTTCTCGATGTTCGACGACATCACGAGCGCCGAGCCGTTCGACACGTTGTCGCCGTACACCACGGCAGGATACTGCACATTATGGTTGGTGGGCGTCCAGTGGTCTTTGATATCGGCGGCGTTGTTCCAGAAGCGCTGGTCGTGCAGGCCGGCCTTGGTACCGTTGTAGATGTAGTTGCCCCCCGAGTACTGGATAAATACGCCGAGGTCAAAGCCTTTGAACGTAAAGGTGTTGTCGAGGCCACCGTAGAAGGTAGGCAGCACCGGGCCGTAGTAGCGGCCATCTACCAGCTGGCTAGGGGCTGTGGCTGCCTTGCCATCGAGGGTAGTCCAGGGCGTGGCGGCCAGGTGTTGGTATTGCACCACAGTGCCATCGGCCTTCTGAATCATGCGGCGGCCGTTTTCGGGGTTCACGCCCACCGACGGCACTGCCAGAATAGAGCCTACCGAGCGGCCGGCCGTGGTGTAGTTCACCGTTTCGAGGCCCGAAGTAGCGCCCGGTACGTAGGCCAGGCCGTCAGCCAAGGTCAATACCTCGTTTTTCAGCGTGGTCAGGTTGGCGTTTACAGTCCAGGTAAACGGCTTGTTGCGGATAGCATTAAAGCGCACGCTGGCCTCCACGCCTTGGTTCAGCATCGAGCCCACGTTGGCGGGGATGGTGAGCGAATAGCCGCCGGGACCACCGCCCGGAATACCCAGCGAAGCCGCCGCCGGCACCGGCAGAATCAGCCCGTTAATCAGGTTGCGGTAGTAAGTCGCTTCCACCGTGAGGCGGTCCTGCAAGAAGCCCATGTTCAGGCTGATGTCAGTCTTGCGAGCCTTCTCCCAGGTGAGTGAGGGGCTAGCGGCCTGCGAGTAGTAGAGGGTGGGGTTGGCAGCATACAGGCCCGAGCCATACAACTGCAGCGAGGCAAAGTCGTCGATACCCTGGTTGTTGCCCACGGTGCCGGTGCTGGCCGATACTTTCAGGAAGTTGAGGGTATTGTTAATGCCCGAGTTCTTCCAGAAGTCTTCTTCCGAAATGATGTAGCCCGCCGAGCCACCGAAGAAGTTACCCCATTTTTGGGCCCAGGCCGAGTAGCCGTCGCGGCGGGCGTTGAGCGAGATGAGGTACTTGCGGTTGAAGTTGTAGTCGAGGCGGCTGAAAAACGACACCAGGTAATTCTGGCCCGCAAAGTTGCCCGACGCCGCAATATTGGTAAAGTTGCCCTGGAATGTGGTGAAGAAGGGGTCGGCTATGTTGGTGCGGCTAGCCCCCCAGCGCTGTTGCTGCACGAACTGCTGCTCGTTGCCCAGCACAATGCTCAGGTTGTGCTTTTCGGCAAACGTGTGCGCGTAGCTCGCCGTGTTTTGCCAGTCCGAAAGCTTGTTGGTACGGTAGTAGTTGTCTGCTTCTCCCTTGCTTGAGTAGCCGTCGCCGGCCAGCGCCGTGTAGAAAGCCTTATCCTCGAACGAAATATTATTAATACCGAAGTTGGAGCGCAGGTGCAGGCCCGTCAGGGGTTCAGCATCGGCATACACGCTGCCCTGAACCTGGCTGGCATCAGAAGTGAAGTAGTTGTTGTCGAGGTCTACCACCGGGTTGTAGTAGCCCGGCAGCAGCGGTGCGCCATTGTTAGGATTAAGGTTAGGTCCCGGTCCGATACCAGCACCACTGGTGTTATAGGTGCCGTCAGCGTTGTAAGGCCCAACGTTTGGGGGGAGTACCAGCGGCAGGCGGCCCAGGCCAGCCGTGCCAAACGCGCCACCCGAAATCGAGCCCGAATTAGGCGATAGGTTATGAGTAAACGAGTAGCTGAAACGGGCACCCACCGTGAGGCGGCTAAACACCTTGTGGTCGATGTTCATGCGGCCCACGTAGCGCTGAAACTCGTTTTTCTTCAGCATCCCGCGCTGGTTGCTGTAGTTGATAGAAGCGTAGTAAGTCGTTTTGTCATTACCGCCTGAGAAATCCAGGCTGTGGTTAGTCGACACACCGTTTCGATAGATGTAGTCGTACCAGTGGGTATCAATAGGATTGCCGTTGGCGTCGGTAGCGAGCTTGAAGTAAGGAGTGGTCGGGGCCGGGAGGCCACGGTTGGCAAACAGGTTGTTTACCGCCTCATTCTTGATGGCTACATAGTCTCCAGCGCCAAGCATGTTGAACAAGCGCACCGGCTGCGTAAGCCCCGCCCAGAAGCTGTAGTTGAGGTGGCTCTGGCCAGCCTTGCCCTTCTTGGTGGTCACGACGATAACGCCATTGGAGCCGCGCGAGCCGTAGATAGCCGTGGAGGCGGCATCTTTCAGCACTTCTACGTTCTCAATATCGTTGGGGTCGATACTGGCCAGGGGGTTATTAGGCACGCTGCCCACCGCCGAGTTGTTGCCCGTAAACGTCGGAATACCGTCAATCACCACCAGCGGCTGCGAGCTCAGGTTGAGCGAGCCCAGGCCGCGAATGCGGATAACGGGCGGGTTATTCAGTACCCCGTTGGGCGTCGTGATGTTGGTACCGGCCGCGCGGCCCTGCAGCGCCTGGTCAAAGCTCTGCACTGGCAGGTTGGCTATTTCCTTGCCGCCTACCGTAGCAATGGTACCGGTAAGCTCGCGGCGCGCCTGCGCAATACCGTAGCCCACCACTACCACCTCATTAAGGCCGGTTTGAGTGGCAGCCAGCGTCACGTTCACCGTCGATTGGTCGCCGATAGCAACCTGCTTGCTTTCGTAACCCACGTAGGAAACTACCAGCGCGGTTGCCGAAGCAGGCACCTGAATGTCAAAACGACCGTCGGCATTCGTAGAAGTACCCAGCGAAGTGCCTTTTACCAAGACGGTAGCGCCCGGAATGGCAGCACCATCAGCCCCCTTCACCGTGCCCGATACGGCACGAGTTTGGGCATGTACGTCGCGCGCTCCCATCACTACTACAATGGCGGAGAGAGGAAGTAAGTGTTTTAGCATGTATTAAAAAATGGTTAGAAAAAAATTAGCAGGCCGGGCGAAGATACACGGGTAAACTGAACTTCAACTTCATCATAACTTCAAAAAATATATCCGATGACAGACTATCCTTATAATTTATAAGGATACAGTAGAAATTTCAGGCAATTAATTTGGGAATAACCTTTAGAAATGGGGCGTTCTAAACGCTTTGTTTAGTAAAAAGCAGCAAATGGTGTCAAATTCGGGGCTAGTTAAGAGGAAAGTGTAAAAAAACAAAATTTATGGTTCAGTTTAAATTCGTCTGGCAATAGTCTGAACCCTAAGTTGTAGTGCCGGCTATTTCTGCTAGCCTGCAAATTGGACCCGTGCTACCAGCGTGCCTTCTGCTTCGGTTAGCTGCAGGGTTAGTCCCAGTCCCTGGGCTAGTCGCCCGGCCAGCCACAGGCCCAGGCCGGTGCCGGGGACTAGCGGGTCGGCTTGGTACCAGGCGGCAGTAAGCTGCGCTAAATGGGGGCCGAGCGGAGTCGCCAAGGCGTTCTCAATGGCGACTGCCAGGCCGTGCCCAGGAGTGGGGGCTAGCAGTCGCAGTGCCACCGGGGTGCCGAGCGCACCGTGCTTGCGGGCATTGTCAAGCAGATTTAACAGAATAGTCGTCAGCTGGTCGGCATCGGTGCTGACCGACAAGCTAGCCGTGGCAGCCTCGTCGGGCAGCTCGATAGTAAGCGTGCGCCCTGCCGCCCGAAAGCGCGGCAGCTCGCGGTCGGCCAGGGCTAGCACCAACTCATCGAGGGCCACGGGCTGGCGGTGAGTGGCCGAGGCTACGCCCGCCCCCAGGCGGCCCACCAGCAGAAAGTCATCGACCAGCCGGCCCAGGCGGGCCAACTCAGCATCGTGGCCGGCTAGCGCCGCGCGAGTGGCGGCGGGCAAAGCAGGGTCGCGGCCATTCACGTCGAGGCCAGCTTGCAGGGTGGCCAGGGGCGTGCGCAACTCGTGGGCGGCGGCAGCCAGAAAGTTAGCCTGGGCCGTGGCCTGCTCGGCCAGCCGGGCCAGTAGCTGGTTCAGGGTTTCGGCGAGCTCTTGTATCTCATCGCCGGTGGCAGGAACGGCGAGCGGCGCAATATCCTGCGCCTGCTGAATGCGGCGCGCCTGCCCCGCCATGCGCCGCAGCGGCCGCAGCACGGCCGCTGCCACAAGTGGGGCCAGCAAGGCCGCCAGCGCCAGGCTGCCGGCCAGGCCCAGCAGCACCGTGCGCCGCACCCGGGCCAGGGCCTGCTCAAGCGGGGCGGTCGGGTGGCCTAGCCACAGCGTAAGCTGGCCGGTAGCCAAGGCATTGTCGGCGCCGGGGCCGGGCGGGGCCGCTGCCCGGCTCACGGCTACCGCCCGGTGCAGGGGGCCTAGCGCGGCCCCAGGGCCACCCGGCGAGGGCAAAGCGGGTGCCGGCGCGGCCGGAAACTGCGCCGACCGGAATACTTCCCGCGGCGGCTGGCCATCTTCGGCAAATACCACGCGCATTACCTCGCCTTTCTGGTCGGGCAGGGGCAGGGTCGGCAAGGGGTCGAGGCTAACGCGGGCCAGCAGCTCCTGGGCGCGGGCGCGCAGCAGGGCATCGTCGGCGTGGGTGAGCTGGCGGCGCAGGCTGCGGTATTGGTAGCCGCCGGCGGCCAGCGTGGCTAGCCCTAGCACCAGCCCAAATACCAGCAGGAGCTGCCCCCGCAGACCCAGGCGCCACCAGTGGCGGTGCGGTGCGGCGGCCATTTGCGAAGGCAAGTTCGGGCTAGTAGTTAGTGACGTTTCAGCCATCGGTGCGCAGCCGGTAGCCTTGGCCAATTACCGTTTCGAGCAGGGCCGGGGCCGGGGCAAAATCGCGGTCCAGCTTGCGGCGCAGCTGCGAAATATGCACCTCAATCACATTAGAGCCCATATCATAGTCTACCTGCCACACCTTCTCGGCCAGGCGGGTTTTGCTTACTACCCGGCCGGCATTGCGTAGCAGCAATTCCAGCACGGCAAATTCGCGGTTAGTGAGGCTGAGCGCTTTACCTGCCCGCGTCACGGCGCGGCCCAGCGGGTCGAGCACCAGGTCGGCGAGGCGAAGGGCCTCGGCGCCAGCGGGCGCGGCCGTTTTGCGCCCGATAATATGCAGGCGGGCTAGCAGCTCGTCGAAGGCAAAGGGCTTGCGCAGGTAGTCCACGGCGCCGGCTTCGAGGCCGCCCACCACATGCTTGCTATCGGTGAGGGCACTCACGATGAGCACCGGCGTGCTGATGCCAAACTCGCGCAGGTTCCGCAGCACGTCGAGCCCGCTCTGGCCGGGCAGCATCAGGTCGAGCAAAATGGCGTCGTAGGGCGTAGTAGCCGCCCGCTCCAGGCCTTCGGGGCCGGTGCCAGCCACATCGGCCACGTGCCCGGCCTGCACCAGGCCCTGCTGGATAAAGCCAGCCAGCCGGTTTTCGTCTTCGACAACGAGAATGCGCATGAATTGAAGAAGAAAGAGGGTAAAAACCCAAAACGTCAGCCAGAGCATTCTGGCTGACGTTTTATTATAAATTGCTGCTTACTAACGTATCAAGTACTTGTTGCCGCCGAGTGTCAGCGTTTCGGCCCGTACAATATGCACTGGCGTGGTGCTGGCCAGGGCCTCGCCCGGATGGGCAGTGCGCAGCGTGCCGCTGGCTTCGAGGCTGGCGCCCGGCGTGAGCTTATCGGCCAGCTGCTCCACGGCGCGGGGCGGCAGCTGCACAATACTTTGGTCGCTGAGCAAGAGGCTTCTTATTTCGCCTCGGGGGCCGCGCCGCAGCTCCCGAATGGTGCCCTTCACCGTGGCTGCCTGCTCGGTGGGCAGAGTGCTAGGGGGGGTGGGGCGCGTGTCGCGCACGGTTTGGCTGCCGCTGGTCAGGCTCACGAAGTGGAACCGGCTGCGGCCGTCGGGCCCGGTCTGCCGAAAGCCGGTCACAGTCACGGTGCTACCGGCCTTCACGGCCGCGGTCAGCTGCTGGCCCAGGTGGCGCGGAAAGTGAATGGTATCGGAGGCGGCGCTGCCTTCAGGGCGCAGCACAAAGGCATCGTACACCTGCTCGTCGTTGCGGGCCTGATAGCTGGCTAGGGTGCCGCGCACGTCGCTTAGCACCTGCACCTGGCCGCCGCGTGGACCACGGTGCCCACCGGGGCCACCCATGGGGCCGGGGCCGCGCTCGCCATGGGTGCCGCCGGAGGGCGGGGGCGGCGGGCCGGCCGGGCCGTCGGCGGGGGGCGCCATGCCGGGGGCGGGGGGCAGCACCGGTGCTGCCGCGGTCGACTTAGCGTTTTTCGACATTTTCGTTTTGGTTTTTACCACCGTTTGCTGGGCGTGGGCGGTGGGGCTGGTGAGCAGGGCGGCCGTGAGGAGGGCCAGGCCTGACAATGATTTTTGCATGGGATGTAAGAAAAAAATAACGGGATAAAGTGGGGGCCGACGGGCTCCGGTTGCCCTTGCGACGCTACAAAATTTCTACTATCGCCTGAGGCCCGGCTTAAGCCCACATTAATTTTTCTTCAGCCCGCGAGCTTTTAAATACCCATCACAGAAACCCCTAACACGAATAAGCAGCCACCGCTAGGGCAGCCAGCGGCGCCAATACATAAAATAAGCCCGTCAGCAGTGACTTGGTCACCTCTGACGGGCTTAGCCGAAAATAGCTGTGCCAGTGGGGGCTAGCCGGCGGCCACGGCCTTGCGGCGGCTGGGCTTCACGGCGGGCTGGCGCTCCTCGCCCTGGGCCAGCAACTCGTCGTCGCGCTCAGTCTTTTTGGCAATCCAGCTTACTGAGTACAGGTCCTTGCGGCGGTCGCGCAGGTTGCGCACGGCGCCGCTGCTGTTCAGGTCTTTAAGCAGGTCAAGGTCGAGGTCGGCGATGAGCGTCATCTCTGTATTCGGCGTGGCCTCGGCCACGATGGCATCGTGCGGAAAGGCAAAGTCGGAGGGGCTGAACACGGCCGACTGCGAGTACTGAATGTCCATATTCTCCACGCGCGGCAGGTTGCCCACCGACCCCGTGATGGCCACGTAGCACTCGTTTTCGATGGCGCGGGCCTGGGCGCAGATACGCACGCGCTGGTAGGCGTTTTTGGTATCTGTCCAGAAGGGCACAAACAGGATTTTCATGCCCTCGTCGCTCAGAATGCGGCTCAGCTCCGGAAACTCCACATCGTAGCACACCAGAATGCCGATTTTGCCAAAGTCGGTATCGAAGCACTTGATTTTATCGCCGCCGCGCATGCCCCAGTAGCTCGCCTCGTCGGGCGTCACGTGCAGCTTGTACTGCTCGTCTACGGTGCCGTCGCGGCGGCACAAGTAGCTCACGTTGTAGAGCTTGCCATCTTCGTACACCGGCATGGAGCCCGCAATTACGTTGATGTTGTAGCTCACGGCCAGCTCCATCATGCGCACCTTAATGGGCTCGGTGAAGGCGGCCATGCCCCGAATGGCCGCCGAGGCCGATTCCTCGTTGGTCAGCGCCATCATGGGGGCGTTAAAAAACTCCGGAAACAGCACGCAGTCAGCCTTGTAGCCGCTCACGGTATCGACAAAGAACTCAATTTGCTGGAAAAAGTCTTCCAGGCTCTTGGTGGCGCGCATCTGCCACTGCACAATGCCGATGCGCACGTTCGACTTCTGGTTGCCGATGAGCTTATCAAACTCCTCATCGTAGTACACGTTAATCCACTCCAGCAACGTAGCGTAAGCCTTTGACTCTGAGTCATAAGGCAGGTAGCCGCGGATGATTTTGCGCACGTAAAACTCGTTCGAGAGCTGGAACGTGAGAATGGGGTCCACGAGCTCCTTATTGCGCACCATTTCCACGTATTTGGCGGGCGTCATCTCGCCCGCGTACTGCGCGTAGCCAGGAATGCGGCCGCCGGCCACCATGGCGCGCAGGTTCAGGCTCTCGCACAGCTCCTTACGGGCGTCGTAGAGGCGCCGGCCCAGGCGCAGGCTGCGGTACTCGGGGTCTACAAATACATCGACGCCGTAGAGCGTGTCGCCCTCGGCATCGTGGGTATCAAACTTGCCGTGGCCGGTAATCTTGGCGTAGGTGTGCTTGTCGCCAAACTTGCTGTAATCCACGATGATAGCCAGTGCGGCGGCCACTACTTGCCCGTTGTCTTCAATGCAAATCTGGCCTTCGGGAAATTTCTTGAGCAGCGCGTTGTATTCCTCTTGCGCCCAGGCGCCTTCCATATTAGAGTACACCTTTTCCATAATGGCCTTGATGGCCTTGAAGTCGTTGCGGCGCAGCTGGCGCAGCACCAGCTTGTGGGCCGGCACGGCGGTGGGCGTCAGGCGCTCGTCGATGGCCGTGAGGGCGGGGCCTAGCTTGCCGCTTTTTTTGTGGTGGTGCGCGCCGTTAGGGGCGGCCTTGCCGTTGGAAGAAGTAGCCATAACAACTTAAAAAATCGAAGCAAATAGGGGAATACTGGGTGAAATTGCCCCAGAAAAAACCCGCTGGCTAGCCGCCAGCGGGACGTATAACTGCTAAACGGGCAGATAGGTGCGCAAGTTTACGCTGGGGCTACACGCCCGTCATCTCAGGCACGGCTTCGTCGGGCACAGGCACTAGCAGGCGGCCGGCCGTGGCCGCCCGTATCTGGGCCACGCTCACGCCGGGCGCCCGCTCGCGCAGTACGAAGCCGTCGGGCGTCACATCGAGCACGGCCAACTCAGTCACTATTTTCTTCACGCAGCGCAGGCCAGTGATGGGTAAGGTGCAGTCGGTGAGTAGCTTGCTGGAGCCGTCGCGCGCCACGTGCTGCATAGCCACGATGATGTTCTTGGCCGAGGCCACCAGGTCCATGGCGCCGCCCATGCCTTTCACCATCTTACCGGGGATTTTCCAGTTGGCGATGTCGCCGCGCTCGCTCACCTCCATCGCGCCCAGGATGGTCAGGTCGACGTGCTCGCCGCGAATCATGCCAAACGAGTCAGCCGACGAGAAAATGGAGGAGCCCGGTAGCGTAGTCACTGTCTGCTTGCCGGCGTTGATGAGGTCGGGGTCAACTTGGTCTTCGGTGGGAAAGGGGCCCATGCCCAGCAGCCCGTTTTCGCTTTGCAGCTCTACGTTGATGCCCTGCGGAATGTAGTTGGCCACCAGCGTTGGAATGCCGATGCCGAGGTTCACGTAGGAATTGTTTTCTACTTCTTGCGCAATGCGCTTGGCGATACCGTGTTTGTCGAGGGGCATGGGTGGGAAGGGAAGAAGGATTACTTGGCCGCCTGGCGCTTGGCTAGGGCCGCATACACGGCCTTGCGGAAGCGAGGCACCAGGTCGGGCGTATTGGTATGCGGAAATTTTTGGGTGTAAATGAGCACTACGAGCTTTTCCTTGGGGTCAACCCAGTAGTCGGTGCCGAAGGCGCCACCCCACTCGTAGCTACCCACCGACTGCCCGGTTTGAGCCGCGCCGGCCGGTGTCACGATGCTGAAGCCGAGGCCAAACTTGTTGAGCCCTTGACTCACGTCACCAATTTGGTTCTGGGTCATGAGGGCCACCGTGCTGGGTTTCAGCAGGCGATGGCCGTTGTAAGTGCCGCCGTTTAGCATCATCTGAAGGAAAACGGCGTAGTCATCAATAGTCGATGATAAGCCCCCGCCCCCCGAAAAGTAGGTGCCCGCTTGGTTCGGGAAGTCGGGCCGCAAGCCCAGCATTCCGCTAGCCGGCATGGGCACAGTGCGCCCCTGGTACTCGGTGTAGAGCGGCACGAGGCGGCTGTGCCGGTCGGCGGGCAGGTAGAAGTACGTATCGCGCATACCCAGCGGCTCAAACACGTGGGCGCGCAGATACTGGTCGAGCGGCTGCCCGCTTAGCACCTCAATCAGGCGGCCCAGCACGTCCACACTCAGGCCGTAGGTGAAGCGCTCGCCGGGCTGGTTCATCAGCGGCTGCCGGGCCAGCGCATCAATGGCCGGGGCTAGGGTGCCAGAAGGCGAGCCCACGCCCGAAGGCACATGCGCCTTCGCATAGATAGCCCGCGCCTCGGGCGAGCCAATGACGGCGTAGCCAATGCCCGAGGTGTGCGTCAGCAGCTGCCGAATGGTAATCTCGCTGCGCGCCGGCACCGTCGTAAAGGTTGTATCCTTGGCATTGAAGGTGGCCAGCACCTGCGGGTGCGCGAAAGCCGGCAGGTACTTCGAGATGGGGTCATCGAGCTGAAATTTGCCCTGGTCGTAGAGCTCCATCAGCCCCACGCTCGTGATGGCCTTGGTCTGGGACGCGATGCGCTCGATGGCGTCGGGCCGCAGCGGCGTCTTGGCCTGAGCATCGGCGTAGCCAAAGGCTTTGCGGTACACCACCTTGCCATCGCGGGCCACCAGGGCGATTACGCCCGGCAGCCGGCCATCGGCCACGTAGCCTTGCAGCAGCTGGTCGATTTTAAGTAAGCCTTCGGGGCTGACACCGACGCTAGCGGGCGCCGCTGCTGGCAGCATAACGGAAGGTGGCGCGGCCGGCTGGGCCAGCGCCGCTGTGGCAACTAAGCTGCTGAATAGCAGGCTAGCGAAGAAGTTTTTACGCATACCGCTTGTGCTAAAAGTCCTCGCTAGGCAGTGGCGCGCACCGTGCGCTGCTCAATACGCTTCTCGTAGTTTTTGCCCTGAAAAATGCGCTGCACGAAAATACCCGGCGTATGAATCTGGTTGGGGTCGAGCTCGCCGGCGGGCACCAGCTCCTCTACCTCGGCCACCGTGATTTTGCCGGCTGTGGCCATCATGGGGTTGAAGTTGCGGGCCGTGCCCTTGTAGATGAGGTTGCCCGCGGTGTCACCCTTCCAAGCTTTTACCAGGGCAAAATCGGCGGTAAGGCCAGTTTCGAGCAGGTACATCTTGCCGTTAAACTCGCGGCTTTCCTTGCCTTCGCCCACTTCCGTGCCGTAGCCAGCCGGCGTATAAAAGGCCGGAATGCCGGCCCCGCCGGCGCGGCAGCGCTCGGCTAGGGTGCCCTGCGGAATAAGCTCTACTTCAAGCTCGCCGGCCAGCAACTGACGCTCAAACTCGGCATTTTCGCCCACGTAGCTCGAAATCATCTTGCGGACCTGGCGCTGTTGCAGCAGCAGCCCGATGCCGAAGTCATCGACGCCCGCGTTGTTGCTGATACAGGTCAGGTTTTTGACGCCGAGGCGCAGAATTTCCTGAATCGCGTTTTCGGGGATGCCGCAGAGGCCGAAGCCGCCGAGCATCAGGGTCATACCGTCGGCGAGGCCGGCTAGGGCGGCCTGGGCGTCGGCCACAGTTTTGGTTATCATGGGTGGGAGGAAGAGGCGGGAGGCTGGTAATTGACGGGCAAAAATTCACCCATTTTTTCGAAACCCCAGTACCCGTCAATAAATACGGCCAGCGGATTGGCTAGCTGGCCGTTGGGCTGAATCTCAATTTCGGGCTGCATCAGCATGAGTTCTGACACCTGCCGGTCTTGCGGCGGAGGCGCCGCGCTGCGGGCAAAGGGCGAAGGCTGCGGGTGGTAGTTGGCATCGGGGCCCACCAGCAAGTAGGTCACTTGCAGATGGTCGCGGAAGCGCAGAAACACGCGCTGGCCGCCGGATACCACGTGACGCAGGCTATCGAGGTGGCGCGGCGCGGTGTAGAGCAAGGCGAAACTGGGCGGCACGCTAGCCCAGCGTTTCAGCGAATCCTGCTCGGCGGCCGAATAGGCGCGGCGCTGGCGAAGCAGCTGCTTGCGGGCGCTATCGGCGGGGGCAAAGCGCGGGTTGGGCACCACGCGCAGCCGCCGCGCCACAAAGCCCTGGGCCGTCATCTGGCTGTCGCGCACGCTGCGCAGAAAGTGCGCCAGCGAGCCCAGATAGGCGCGCACGCGGTTGGCCTGCCAGGTGCGGCGCTGGCGCTCCGAGTGGGGCGTCATTTCCTCGAATACCGGCTGGCCGTAGAACGTGACGACCTGCTCGGTGAAGTTGCTCACGAAGCGCAGTCCATAATATTTGACGCGGTAGCCCAGCGCGCTGTTATCGACCTGCACAAACTTGTAGGCCGAGGCCGTGAGCTCGTTGGCCTTGGGGTCGTAGTCGAGCAGCACATCGTCGGGGTTGGCAATGCGGCACTGCTTCGAGAAGGTGCTGCGGCCCAAGAAGAGGTCCAAAAATTTCTGGTAGTCGCTGGCCCGGTTGGGGTTGGGACGCACCACTACCTCACCCAGCTTATTGGCCGAAGGGGCTAGCCGTAGCGTGAGCTGCTGGGGCGCCGCGCCTATCGTAACTGCCTGGCGGGCTAGCCGGTAGCCCACGTAGGAGGCCACCACATCATAACCGCCGGCCGGCACGCTCGGAAAGGTGAAAGTGCCCTGCTCGGTGGTCGTGACGCCGAGCGTGGTATTGGCCAGAAACACGCTGGCGAAGGCTAGCGGCTCGTGCGTAACGGAGTCTTGCACCACGCCGCTGAGGCGACCCTGGCCCAAGGCCAGCCCCGGCAGCAACAAGCAGAAAAAGGCCAGCACCGTACGCATTGCGCACCCATGTACCCAAGCGGCCGGGCAAAAGTTGCCCCAGCCGGCGGTCGGCGCGGTTACTTAGCCGGCGTGGGGGCTAGCACGGGTGGCTGGTAGTCGAGCGGCAGAAACTCGCCCATTTTCTCGAAGCCCCAGTACTCGCCGGTCGAGACATCGGCCGGGTTGCGCAGCGTGCCGTTGGGCCTGATTTCGGCCTCGCGGGTTTGCAGGCGCAGGCGCGACACCTCGCGCTGGGCGGGGTAGGGCTGCTTGCGCGGCTCGGGCCCTAGCGTGGCCATGGGCTCCGAGTAGTTGCGGTCGGGCGCCTCGCCAAAGTGCGCCACTTGCAGCTCGCCCGTAAAGCGCAGGTACACGCGGCCATCGGCCACCCGGCGCAGGCTGTCGAGAGACCTGGCGGCCGGGTAGAGCGTGGCGAAAGCCGGCGCCAGCTTGCCCAGCACTTCGAGCGAATCCTGCTCAGCATCGGTGAGCGAGCCGGCCGGGCGGCGCGACAGCGGCTCAAGCCGCTCAAAACGCTTGTTGGGCATAATGCGCACCTGCTGGGCCATAAAGCCATTGGCCCGCAGCTGGCCGGTGTACACGCTGCGCAAAAAGTGCGGAAACGAGCCGATATAGGCCGTCGCGCGGTTGGCTTCCCACTGCCGCTGCTGGGCCGCGTCGCGGGGCGTCATTTCCTCAAATACCGGCGAGCCGCTGAAGGCCACAAAGTCCGTTTCGGGGTTGTAGGTGAAGAACATGCCGAAATACTTGAGCCGGTAGCCCAGCGCCTCATTTTCGACCTGCACGAAGTTTTTGGCCGCCGCCGTCAGCTCCTTGGTCGAGTCGTTGGTGTACACCACAATGTCTTTGGGATTGGTGATGTGGCACTGCTGCGAAAACGTGCTCTCCCCCAGAAAGTAGCTGGTGAACTTCTTGAAGTCTTCCTCGCGGTGCGGGTTGGCCTGCACCACCACCTCACCCAGCTGCGGCCCGGCCGAGCCTAGCAAAAAGGTAAGCTGCTGCGGCGCGGCGGCCTTGCCAATGGTAATGGTCTGCTTGCTAAGCCGGTAACCCACGTAGGTGCCCACCGCCTCGTAAGTGCCGGCCGGCACCTTCGGAAACTCGAACCGGCCTTGGTCGTCGGTCGTAGCCCCTAGCGTGGTGTTGGCCAGAAATACGCTCGAAAACGCCAGCGGCTGGTGGGTGGCCGAGTCTTGCACCACGCCGCTGAGGCGGCCCTGGCCCAGGGCTAGCCCCGGCAATAAGAACAGAAGAAAGGCGAGTGTCTTGTGCATAAAAAAGGTAGGTAGTAGCCCGGCAGGCTAGCGGCGCGTTGCAATAGTCGGGCCGAGGACCGGCCTACACGCCCAGCGCCGCGCGGGTAGCCTGCGCATCGAGCGCCAGCTGGGCCGTGAGGGCCGCCAGGCCGTCGTACTTTTCCTCGCCCCGCAACCAGGCAACGAATTCCAGCGTCAGGAATTGCCCATATAGGTCGCCGCTGAAGTCAAGTAGGTTTACCTCAATGGTTTGCGCTAGCCCCGCGCCGATGGTGGGCCGCACCCCAATGCTGAGCATGGCCGGATGGCGCGTGCCCGCCGCTGTGGTGGCCCACACCGCATAAATACCCTGTGCCGGCACCAGCTTTAGTTTCTCGGGTACCTCCAGGTTGGCCGTCGGGTAGCCGATGGTGCGGCCCAGCTGCTGGCCGGTCACGACCAGCCCCGTCACGGGGTAGTGGTAGCCCAGGTAGGCGGTCGCGGTGGCCACGTCGCCGCCGCGTAGCGCCTTGCGGATGCGGGTGCTGCTTACGCCCACCGCGTCCACGTCCTGGCGCGGAATTTCCTCTACCGTGATGCCGTAGCGCGCCGCGTGCCGGCTGAGGTAATCGAAGCCGCCCTCCCGGTTTTTGCCAAAGCGGTGGTCGTAGCCAATTACCAGGTGCTTGGTACCCACGGTTTTGAGCAATAACTCCTGGATGTATTCCTCCGAAGTCCACTCCGCAAATTCGCGGGTGAACGGCATTACCAATAAATAGTCAACCCCAAACTCAGCTAGCCGGGCCACGCGCTCCTCCAACGTATTGAGCAGCTGCAACTCCAGCAGCTCGGGGTGCGAGGGCGGCGGGCCCAGTACCAGGCGCGGGTGCGGCCAGTAGGTAATGACCACAGCCGGCCCGCCCACGGCGTCGGCCACCTGCCGCAGCCGCGCCAAAATGCGCTGGTGCCCCCGGTGCACCCCATCGAAGGTACCGCTTGTCACCACGGCATTGGCCAGGGCCGGAAACTCGGCGGGGTCAGTAATAACTACCATGAATCGCAGATTGACGCAGATTTTGGGATTACGCAGATTCTGCTGGCTGCGATGGGGTTGGGTCTGCCGCGCTCGCCTGCTGGGCGGCGTAGTAGTCGAGGCCGGCGCGGGCCACGCGGGTGCGCTCGCGGCGCGGGCGCTCGGTGGGGCTAGCGGGACCTTCGGCGGTGGGGCGGGGCGGGCGCAGGGCCTGCACCTCGGCCACCGTCCAAGCGTCGGCCAGGCGGTACGCGCCGATGCGGGTGCGCACCAGGCGCGTAAGGTGGGCGCCGCAACCCAGCGCCAGGCCCAGGTCGCGGGCCAGGCTGCGGATGTAAGTACCCTTCGAGCACACCACCCGAAAATCAACCTCGGGCAGCGCGATGCGCGTCAGCTCGAACGATTTGATTTCAACGGTTTTCGACTTGATAACGGCCTCCTCACCCTTGCGGGCCAACTCGTAGGCGCGCTGGCCATCGACCTTCACGGCCGAGAACCGCGGTGGCGTCTGCTCAATCTTTCCTAAGAATGTGGCGGCGGCTGCCTTTATCACTTCCTCTGTGAGGTGCGCATAGGGCTGCTCGCTGTCTACGGCGGTTTCGAGGTCGAAGCTCGGCGTGGTCTGGCCTAGCCGGAACGTGCCTTCGTATTCCTTTTCTTGCGCCTGAATCTGGTCTATCTCCTTGGTTTTCTTGCCAGTGCAGAGAATGAGCAGGCCGGTAGCCAACGGGTCGAGGGTGCCGGCGTGGCCGATTTTGCGCGGGCGCAGCGTGTTTTTCACCTTGCGCACCACGTCGAACGATGTCCAGGTCAGCGGCTTATCGAGCAGCAGCACTTCACCTTTTTCGAAGTCGAAGTCAGCCAGCTGTTTCTTTTCACTCATACCAGTTGCAGGTTAAGGCCCAGCGCCAGCATCAGGAGCAGCAGCCCGCCCACAATGATGCGGTAGATACCAAAAGCGCGGAAGCCATATTTCGCCACAAATCCTACGAAGAGCCGGATGGCCAGCAGCGCCACTACAAAGGCCACCACGTTGCCGAGCACCAACAGCTTCACTTCCTCGCCCGAAAACAAGTGCCCTAGCGTAATGCCTTGCGCGTGCGCTTCTTTATAATAATCGTAAATGTCCTTTACGGCTGCCGCGGCCATTGTGGGCATGGCCAGGAAGAACGCAAACTCGGCCGCCGCCCGGCGCGTGAGCTTCTGCGTGAGGCCGCCGATGATGGTGGCCGCCGAGCGGCTCACGCCCGGCACTACTGCCAGGCACTGAAACAGGCCAATCACGAAAGCTTCCTTCCAGCTAGGGTTCGTAACCGGGTGGCCGCCGTGCTGCGGGTCTTCCTGCGGAAACCACTTATCGACAAACAGCAGCACGATGCCGCCGAGCAGCAGCATCACGGCCACCGTCGTCACCGATTCGAGCAACGCGTCGATGTGCTTTTTGAGGGCTAGCCCTACTACCACGATGGGTAGGAAAGCCACCAGTAATTTGAGGTAAAAATCGAAGCTCTGGAAAAAGCGCTTGAAGTACACCACTAGCACCGATAGAATAGCGCCGAGCTGAATTACTACTAAAAACAGTTTTACAAACGGCGTTGCCGTGATGCCCAGCAGCTTGGAGGCGATAATCATGTGGCCGGTGCTGGAAACGGGTAGGAACTCGGTGATTCCTTCCACGATGGCCAGCAAAAGGGCCTGCCAGTAAGTCATTGGTTCGGTGTTAGTTGGTGTAGTATAGGTACTGTCAGTGCGAGCCTGCGAAGCAATTGCACCCGGACGAAGTCCTGACGGCTCGTTCTGATGCGATTACTTCGCAGGCTCGCACTGATAAGAAAGGGTAAATAGGCCCTAGCTAGGGCGCTTGTAGGCGGGCTTGGCCGGGCGCGGCGCCACGGGGGCCGTGGGCGGAGCAGGCATGCTAGCTACCGGCTGGGTCAGGGGTTGGGCAGCTTCGGCCAGGGGCGTAGGAGCGGGCGCCACCGGCACCTCTTCGCCCGGGTTGCTGCGCACCATAATGGCCGCAAACTCAATTCCGAAGCCCACAAACAGCAGAATGGGCCCGAGCGTGAGGCCCAGAAAGCCCTCGCCGTAGTCGGCCCCGTCGAGCATCATCGTGATGAAGCCCACGGCCAATACGGCCAGGCCGAGCCACATCAGTCGAAAGTTGCGGGGGCCAAAGGCGAAGCGCGGGGCCGGAGTAGTTGGTTGCATAGCAGGTTAATAAAGCTCGTCGAGCGATACGTTCAGGTATTTATTCACGGCCCAATAAGAGCTGAGAAAGCCAATGGCCGTGCCCAGGCCCAGCACGCCCAGCAGCAGCAGGCCGATGAGGTGGTCGTCGCGCAACAGGCGCAGCTGCGCGATTTCGAGGTAGGCATATTGCAGTAAGCTCAGCAAGACCAGCGCAGCCAAAAACCCGCTGGCTAGCCCCTGCCAGGTGGCCCGCCGGATGAAGGGCTGCCGGATAAAGAACCGCGTGGCGCCCACCAGTTGCATCGAGCGGATGAGCAGCCGCTGCGAAAACATAGCCAGCTTAATAGTATTGTTAATCAAAATCACCACCACTAGCACGAGCACCGCCGCAAAGCCCAGCAGCAGCAGGCTCACCCGAGCCAGGTTTTGGTTGATGCTGGTAAACAGGCTCTTGGGGTACTGCACTTCAAATACGCCGCGCTGCTGGCTCAGGCTGCGGCCTAGCAGGCGCAGGTGGGTAGTGTCGGTGTATTCGGGTTTTATCTTGAGGGCGTAAGCATCACGCAGCGGATTGTCATCCAGGAAGTTGTGAAAGTCTTCGCCGGTGGTTTCGAGCAGCTGCCGGGCGCCCTCCTCCTTGCTCACGAAGCGCACCTGGGGCTGGCCATTGAGCTCGGCCACGTAGGGCTGGTGCTCCAGGTCCTGTTGCAGGCGCAGCAGCTCGGTTTCGGGCAGGTTGCGCTCCAGGTACACCTGCACTTCCAGGTTTTCGCGTACCTGCTCGCTCAACTTGTGGGCGTGCAGCAGCAGCAGGCCAAACAACCCAATGACGGTAAGCGCCAGCGTGATGCTGAATACCACCAGCAGCGTAGGGTAGGAGCCGAGTTTCTTTTTGTGGGGCCGGGCCATAGAGCGGCAAAGGTACGCGTGGCTTTAAGTAGAATGACGCCAAACTACCCTTTGTCATTGCGAGCAACGCGAAGCAATCCTTCCTTTTCGTTCGCTTCGTTGAATTAGTAGCCCTAGCGATAAGGAAAGATTGCTTCGCAGGCTCGCAATGACAGGCGGTAAGAGCGCTTTACAAGCTCGTGCGCTTGTCTTCCTCTACCGTCAGCACCTCGCGGGCGCGCTGGGTGCCGCGCTGGCGGCGGCTCGGGTTTTCGCGGCCAAAGAGCTCGCGCAGGTTGTTAAATTCCTTGGTGTGCAATAGTGAAATACCGGCGCGCGGCTGGTTCACGGTGGTCACAATGTTGTCGCGCGGAGTGGTTTCGTAGCGCAGCTTGGCCCGGAATTTTCCATCGGGCCGCAGGAAATATTCCAAGCTAAAGTCGCCGATGAGCGACGACTGCGTAGCTGAGTAGGGCAGGCCGGTGTTGGGGTTGATGGCCGACGAAGTCGAATTGCTGATGCCGCCCTCGCGAGTCAGGCGCAGCCGGCCACCGAGGAAGGAGTAGCTCAGGCGCACTTGCAAGGCCTGCAGCTGGTCGGCCGTGAGGCCGTTGATATTAAAGTCGATTTCCAGGTTTCGGTCTATCTGCGAGGTGAGCAGGCCGAGCTGCGAGGAGATAATCTGGCCCAGGCTGTTCTGCACCGCATTGCCCTGCCCCGTGAGCGAAATGCCACTGAAACTATTGCTGTTCTGCGGTGATAACGTTCTGAAAACAAGCAGGCTGAATACCTGCCGGTTCAGTTCTTGCTCGTCGTTGCGCAGCAGCGCGATGAACGCCGCCAGGTCGTTTTGCAGCGAGCTGGGAGCATCGTCAAACTCCAGCGCCAGCTTGATAACCGGTAGCAGCAGCGGTCCGGTCAGGTTCATCACGGCCGTGACGGGCACCACCGCCGCGCTCGTGCCCGTGCCGGTGCTCGACAAGATGGGGGCTAGTGAGGTGCGTTGCGTGTAAGTGGCCGTGACATTCATCTGGCCGTCGAGCGGGTCGCCGTTCCAGGTGATAATACCGCCGGGCTGCACCACAAACTCTTTGTTGACAAGGCCTTGCAGCGTGAAGTTGTAGGCGCCGCGCACAATCTCGACCTGGCCATACATATTAAAATCGCCGCGCGTATCGATGGCCAAGCGCAGCTGCCCGGTGGCCGAACCCCGGATTACGTCGCCGGTGCTTTCATCCAGCAAAATCTCCAGGTAGGCGTCGGGCGTCACCGTCAGGTTCATATTGAGCTGAATACCTGATAAATCGACCTTACTTTGCTCGGCAATGATGGCCGCCTGCCGGGCCTGGCGGCGGCGCACCGAGTCGGGCAGGTTGCGATTTACAAACCGGATGTAGCTGGCCTGCTCGGCCTTGGCGGCGTTGTCGAGGGGCAGGGCTAGCCGGGTGCCGGCCTCCGAAGTGGCCGTCACGTTCACCACCAGGTCATCGACCGGGCCGCGCACGGTGGCCGTGCCGGTGGCGTAGGCCGTGCCAAAGTACAGTTCGTTGTCGCGCCGGGTGGTGTGCAGCACCTGAAACTTGCGGAAATTGGCGCTCATATCGAGCGTCATATTCTGGAAGCCTTGGTGCCGGATGAGGCCAGTCACGGTGCCCAGGTTGCCCTGCGCATCACGCAGCTGCACGTTGCTAAAGGCTATCGAGCTAGTGGTGAAGCTGATGCGGTCGGCAAACTTATACGTAGTGCCTAGGTAGCCGAAGGTGAAGCGGCCATCCGTGACATCGACCGCGCCAGCCAGGGTAGGGGCGCTAAACATGCCCCCTAGCTGCAGCTGGCCGCGCCCGGTGCCGCCCAGGTTTTGCAGAATGCTGCCCAAAAAGGGCTGCGCCAGCACGATGGGCGCGTCGTTGAGCTCGCCGGTTAGGTTGAGCTGCTGGGTGGTAGAGCGCGGTGCCAGGTAGCCCGTTACGGTGAGCACGCGCTGCTGCTGGCGGGCCACATCGAGGCTGAGACGCAGCTGGCTGCTGGGGTTGTCCCAGTCGCCCCGGCCCGCCACCTGCCCGATAGGCACGCCTTCGTACACCAGGGAATCGACGGCCAGGGTGCTGTTGATAGCCAGCTGGTTATAGACGCCGCTTACGGCAGCCTGCATGTTCAGGCGGCCCCCTAGCCGCTGGCCGATAACGGAGGTGAGGGTGGCCAGGTCAAAGTTGGCAATGTCGAGCTTGAGCGGTGGCAGGCGCGGGTCGGGTGAGATGACGCCCTGGGCACTCAGCCGCTCGTTGCCGTGGCTGATGACAAAGTTCTGAATGTCAAACTCCTTGCCGCCACCACTTATTTTCACCGAGTTGTCGGCCGCAATCACGTATTCCTGGTTCAGCAGATTGAGGCTGCTGCGCCGAAATACCACCTGCACCGCCCGCGGCAGGAAACTCAGCGCACCATTGATGGTGGCGCGGTTGGTGGTGCCGCTCTGGGCGAGCGAGGTCGAGAAGTTGATGCGCTGCTGGTCCCACACGCCTTCCACCACAAATTTCTCGGTGCGCCCCACCGCAGGCACGAGCTGGCGCTCGGAGGTGAGGCTGGCCTGGGCCAGTACCTCGGGCTGGTAAGGTAGCTTGGAGGTAGTGAAGTCGAACTCGGTGCTGATAGTGTGCACCGGCCCATACCAGATGCTGTCAAACTTGCCCCCCAGCTGCAAAATCGACGTTTCGCCCTGCCGAAACGAGCCGTCGAGGTGGCTGCGGTCGGCAATCTGCAAATCGGGCATAAACAGGTTCAGCACCGGGTTGATGTGCTTGAGATTCACATCCAGCTCAATGGCGTACACTGGCAGGCGCACCTGGCGCTTGCGGTGGTAGTAGGCGGCCGTGGCGGCGGCATTGCTCTCAAAGTTGAGCCGGTACTCGTGCCAGAGCGTTTGCAAGTCGCGCACCACCGTCGCAAACTCAAACGCCCCGTTTGCCGTGAGGTCAGCCAGCTCCGAGCGCAGCATTACCTGCCGCTGGCCGCGGCTGCTGCGGGTGCTGCGCACGTCGAGGGTGTCGAGGTCGAGGCTCTGGCCGCGCAGCGCAAAGTGCGAGCCGCGCAGCTGCGCCGTGCCCAGCAGCGAGTCGAGCTGGGTGCCGCGCAGGTTCACGCGCGCCGTAGTGCTCACCGTGAGCGGCACCCCTAGCAGGCCGAGCGTGGCGAGGTTGGCGTGGGCAATAGTAGCCTGCACATTGATGTGCTGGTGCTTAGGGTCGAGGTTGAAGTCGCCGTTGGCCGTGAGGCGCACGGCGGGGTCGTCGGCCGTCACCTTGCCCTTGAAGCCTTGGCCCGCAAAGTCGCCGTCGAGGCTGAGGTTGTGGTAGCGGTAGCCGCTCAGCCAGATGGCCGGCACCGTCACCACGGCGTGGCCCTTGGCAATGGGAGGCACAAAGCCCGTGCCCTCCACCTTGCCATTGAGCGTCACGTCGCGGATAATCGACTCATCGCCAATAAACTTGCCCAGGTTGAAGGCCGTGCTGCGCACGGTGCCCTCGTACACGGCGTGGTCGAAGTCGCTCTTGGTCTTGAGGTTTACGTCGGTCGAAACCGACCCTAGCGCTGTAGCAAAATTGGCCTTGCCCACAAAGTCATTGTAGAAGCCAATGAACTGCCCGTCGAGCTTCACCAGGCCTAGCCGCTGCACCAGCTTGTTGGCCGAAGCCGGCAGAAACTTGCGCAGGTCGGCGGCATCGACCTGCGAGGGCTGCAGGCGCAGGTCAATCAGGCTTTCGCGCCAGCGGGGCAGGTTGTCGGCGTGGGCGCGGGTAGCCACGATGTGCGTGTGGCGGCCGTAGCGCACATCCAGGTTCTTAATCTGGAAGTCGCGCACGTAGCCCTTGGCATCGCCCGACAGGAAAACGGAGTCTTTCAGCGACGCCAGCTGAGGCGCAAACTTGGCGATGTCGTCGGTGTAGACCTTGGCGCCGCGCAGCTGCGTCACCACCCGCATCGAGTCGTTGAAGTCCGAAAAATTGCCGAAGCGCTTGTACTCAAAGCGCACGTACTTGCGCAGCTCGCTGCGGCCAACCCGCAAGGTCAGGTTGTTGAATTCCCAGAAGTGCTGGTTATACGCAATGTCGGCCGTGAGCTCGCGCAGGTGCGTCTGGCTAGGGGTTTCCACGGTGCGCAGGCCCGCGATGCGGGCGCGCAGGGTGTCGCTCTGCCAGTTGAGGTTCGAGATATCGGCGTAGATGCTGTCGGCTATCAGGTGATTGTAGTCGATGCTGCGGCCGTAGTATTTCTCGCGGGGCCGGTCGGGCCGCTCCAGGGCAAAGTGGCCGTTGCGAATGGCGATGTCGTGGAGCTGAAAGTCGAACGGCGCCGACTTAGTGGTGTCGGGCGGGCCGCTCAGGCGCTTGATGGCGCTCAAAAACTGGTCAAGGGTAGTTGAGTCGGGCTGGCCGGCTACGTCGCGCAGCACAAAGCGCGGCTCGGTGAGGGTGAGGGTGCCCACGTGCAGGTGGCGCGGGTCAAACACCGAAAAGAGCTTGATGTCGGCATCGGCCTGGCCCACGCCAAACAGCTCGCCGCCCCGCCGGTCGAGCACCCGAATGCCTTCGAGCAGCACGTGCGAAAACGGCCGGATATCAACGCTGCCCACCTCTACGCGCTGCCCTAGCTTGCTGCTTAGGGTTTCGGCCGCGCGCTGGGCTAGCCGCGTTTGTACGCCCGGCAGGCGCAGCGCCAGCAATGCCCCGCCTAGCACCAGCACCAGCGCAATGGCCAGCCCTAGCAAGATTCGGAGCAGAATACGGAGGACGCGACGCACGAAAGACAGCGAATGCAGGTTAAGCTAAAGCCCTAGCGAGCCGGATATAACGCAAAGGTGCGGCATTTCGCGCGCATCAATCGCGCCAACGCATAAGGGTTAGCCCAGGTTCGCCCGAACTTTGCGGTTTCGCCGCACGCAGAAACACAGCGAGCACCTGTCCTTGCGAGCGCAGCGCGGCAATCTTTCCTGGTAGTTGGCTTCACTAAGTTTAGCACCCCTAGCGTGAAGGAAAGATTGCCGCGCTGCGCTCGCAAGGACAAACGAGTTTTGTAATTACTTATTAGTTAAAAGAATAATGAACCTACTAGCCATCGAGTCGAGCTGCGACGATACCGGCGCGGCGGTGTTTCAAAACGGCCAGCTGCTCAGCAACGTGGTGGCCGGCCAGGCCGTGCACGAGCAATACGGCGGTGTGGTGCCCGAACTGGCCTCGCGGGCACACCAGCAGCATTTGCTGCCGGTAGTCACGGCGGCACTGCGCCAGGCCGGCCTTACCAAAGACGACCTCGACGCCGTGGCCGTGACCCAGGGCCCCGGCCTGCTAGGGTCCTTATTGGTGGGCAACCTCTTTGCCAAGAGCCTGGCGCTGGCACTGGGCAAGCCGCTGCTGGCCGTCAACCACATGCGGGCCCACATTCTGGCGCACTTTATTAAAGACCCCAAGCCGGCGTTTCCGTTTTTGTGCCTCACCGTGAGCGGCGGTCACACGCAGCTGGTAGTGGTGCGCTCGGCCTTGGATATGGAAATATTGGGGCAGACCATCGACGACGCGGCCGGTGAGGCCTTCGACAAAACGGCCAAGCTGCTGGGCCTACCGTATCCCGGCGGCCCGCGTCTCGACAAGCTGGCCCAAACCGGCAACCCGCACCGCTTCGAGTTTCCGATGGGCGCGCTCGAAGGCTACAACTTCTCCTTCAGCGGCCTGAAAACGTCGGTGCTGTATTTCCTGAAAAAGGAAACCGCCGCCAACCCCAACTTCATTCAGGAAAACCTGGCCGACCTCTGCGCCAGCATCCAGCACACCATCGTGCAAACGCTGCTGCGCCAGCTCAAAAAAGCCGCCCAGGCCACCGGCCTGCGCCAGGTGGCCGTAGCCGGCGGCGTCGCCGCCAACTCGGGCCTGCGCCAGGGCGTGCAGGCCTTAGCCGAGGCCGAAGGCTGGGACTTCTTTATCCCCGACTTCCAGTTTTGCACCGACAACGCGGCCATGGTGGGCCAGGCGGCCATTTTCCAATACGAAGCCGGCGACTTCGCCAGCCAGCTCACCAGCCCCGACCCGCGCCTCAAGCTAGCGTAGAGCCTGATACCTTTATGCCGACGCCACCGGGCTAGCCAACGAAGCCTCACGGCGTACTTCTGCGTAAGCAGTACTTCCATGAAAGATAAGACCCCCGCCAACATCAACATCAAGAACCGCCGCGCCAGCCACGAATACACGTTTCTGGCGAAGTACGACGCGGGCCTGATGCTGCAAGGCACCGAAATAAAAAGCGTGCGCGCCGCAGAGGTAAACCTGCAAGACGGCTACTGCACCTTCGACCATAAGGGCGACCTCTGGGTGCACAGCGTTCGCATAGCGCCTTACTCGTTAGGTACTTACAACAACCACGATGCCATGCGCCCCCGCAAGCTGCTGCTCAATAAGCGCGAGCTAAAGCAGCTGGCTGGCAAAATGGACGCCGGCCTCACCATCATTCCGCTGCGCCTGTTCGTCACCGACCGCGGCTTTGCCAAGCTCGAAATCGCGCTGGCTCAGGGCAAGAAGCTGTTCGACAAGCGCGAAGACCTGAAGGCCAAAGACCAGCAGCGTGAGATGGAGCGCTACCGCTAGGGCGTTGCGTGGCGTTCTTTGTAGCCCGAACTACTTTTTTGTAAACCTTTGAACCACGGTATTTGCGCGCTCAGCGCCGTTCCCGTCCGCGCCGAGCCTACCGACCGCGCCGAGCTAGTCACCGAATTGCTATTTGGCGAGTGCTACACGGTGCTGCAAACCCAAGGCAACTGGCTGCGCATCGAAACCGCTGCCGATACTTACCTGGGCTGGATTGACTTCAAGCAGCACCGCCCGGTGAGTGATACCTACTTCCAGGCCTGGTGCGCCCAGGACCACCCGCGTGTGCTCGATGTGGTGCAGGTGGTATCGAGCGCCACCACGCGCCAGCCCATCACGCTGGGGTGCCGTTTGCCGTTCTTCGATGGCATGACCCTGAAAATGGGCGATGATAACGTGCTGTTTTACAATGGCACGGCTACCAATCTGGCCCACAGTAGCCAGCCCGAGCGCCAGCTAGCCCTGCTGCGCAAGATGGGCCAGCAGTTCAGGCAGGCGCCTTACGTGTGGGGCGGCAAAAACCTGTTCGGCATCGACTGCTCGGGCCTGATGCAGACGCTGTTTGGTCTTATCGGCATTCAGCTGCCGCGCGATGCCAAGCAGCAGATTGCCCTCGGCGAGCCCGTCGATTTTGTGACCCAGGCCAAAGCCGGCGACCTGGCTTTTTTCGATAATGCCGACGGTGCCATTGTGCACGTGGGGGTAGTGCAGGATGACGGGATGATACTGCACGCCTCAGGCGAGGTGCGCCTCGACCCGCTCGACCACCACGGCATCTTCAACCGCGAGCGCCAGAAATACAGCCACAAGCTGCGGCTGATTAAGCGGTTGTTGTAATTGCGTTTTGTCGTTTGTCCTTGCGAGCCTGCGAAGCAACCGCACTAGAACGACCCTAGCAGAAGGACCGACGTGAGTTTTGTGCGATTGCTTCGCGTTGCTCGCAATGACAAACTATTTTGGGATGGCTACCACACTATCGGCTCTTCGCCGTGCTTTTCCAGCCACGCATTGGTCTGGCTGAAGGGCTTGGAGCCGAAAAAGCCGCGGTCGGCGGAATAAGGCGAGGGGTGCGCCGCCTTCAAAACCAAGTGTTTGCCAGCGTCAATGAGCTCTTCCTTCTTCTGGGCGTAGGCGCCCCAGAGGATGAATACCACGTGCGGCCGGCCCTCCGATACTTTGCGGATAACGGCGTCGGTAAACTCTTCCCAGCCTTTTTTCTGGTGCGAGCCGGGCGTGGCGGCCCGCACCGTGAGCGTGGCATTGAGTAGCAGCACGCCCTGCTGCGCCCAGCGGTCGAGGTTGCCATTGGCGGGCGCGGGGGTGCCCGGAATGTCGTCTTGCAGCTCCTTGAAAATATTTTGCAGCGAGGGCGGTGTGCGTACGCCTTCGTTCACGGAGAAGGCGAGGCCGTGCGCCTGGTTTTTGCCGTGGTAGGGGTCCTGGCCCAAAATGACAACCTTCACCTGGTCGAAGGGGCAGGCGTCGAAGGCATGAAAAATCTGCGAGCCTAGCGGGTATACCGTGGTGGTGGCATACTCGCCGCGCACCCAGGCCGTGAGCTTTTGAAAATAGGGCTTCTCAAACTCGTCGGCGAGTACGGGCCGCCAGCTTTCAGCAATTTTGACCATAAGGAAGGGAATGTAAAAGAAGAAAGCGAGGCACAACTAATCGGCGCGGCGCGGCGTTCAGGGCTCACTACTACACTTGCGGGGCGACTGTTGCCCCGGTAGCGTAATTTTGCCGGCCGTCGCTATGCCAACTACCACTACGCAGGGCGTAACCGTTACGGTTACGACCAACTACTTGCCCGATTATTCCAGTCCTGCGCAGGAGCACTTCGTGTTTGCCTACCG
This sequence comes from Hymenobacter sp. BT559, assembly GCF_017571525.1. Taxonomy (GTDB): domain Bacteria; phylum Bacteroidota; class Bacteroidia; order Cytophagales; family Hymenobacteraceae; genus Hymenobacter; species Hymenobacter ginsengisoli. Next base: position 127,083 of record NZ_JAGETY010000008.1, read on the forward strand.
CATTGATATTCGCAACGACAGCGAATTCACTATCAAGCTCTTGCGCCGCCATTGGTATATCTCCGACGTGGGCGCCGGCCTGCGCGAGGTAGAGGGCGAAGGCGTGGTGGGCCGCCAGCCTGTGCTTGAGCCCGGCGAGGCTCACCAGTACGTGAGCGGCTGCAATCTCAAGTCGGGCCTGGGCAAAATGCGCGGCACCTACCTTATGGAGCGCCTGGCCAGCGGCGAGCATTTTCAGGTTAATATCCCGGAATTTACGCTGATTGTGCCGTTCCGGATGAACTGATTATCAGCTTGTTTCAACTATTCGCCTACCTCCGCTACTGGCTGCGCTCGGGCAACGCGCACGGGCTGCATTCGCCATTCGTGTTTGGCCTTTACACTACCGTTATCCGCCACACGGGCCAGTTCGGCGCCTACGCCCGCATCGAAAAGCGCCGCCAGGAGCTGCTCGCCAGCGACCAGGTAATCGAGGTCACCGATTTCGGGGCCGGCTCGCAGGTGGCGGGTGCGGGTGGTCGTCGGCGCTCGGTGCGCGACATTGCCCGCCACGCGGCCAAAGCCCCGCGCCTAGCGCAGCTGCTGTTTCGGCTGGTCAATCATTTTCAGCCCGCTACTACCCTGGAGCTGGGCACCTCGCTGGGCCTTACCACGGCTTACCTGGCCCTAGCCAAGTCGCGCCAGCAGCTTGTCACCTTCGAGGGCTGCCCCAACACGGCCGCCGTAGCCCGCCAAACGTTTGAAGAGCTGGCTATCAAGAATGTGCGTCTGGTAGAAGGCAACCTCGACCACACGCTGCCCGCCACGCTGGCTAGCCTGCCCCAGCCGCTCGACTTCGTATTCTTCGACGGCAACCACCGCTACGAGCCCACGCTGCGCTACTTTGAGCAATGCCTGGCTAAAGCGCACGAAAACAGCGTGTTCGTGCTCGACGATATCCACTGGTCGGCCGAGATGGAGCGTGCCTGGGCCGCCATTAAGGCGCACCCTAGCGTGACGGTGACTGTCGACTTATTCTACGTCGGGCTGGTATTTTTTCGCAAAAAGCAGCCCCAGCAGGATTTCTGGCTGCGGTATTGAGGCTGGTGTCAGTTAGTCGTAACTTCGTTTATAGTGCTCTCATAGTTGCTTCGCTCATGCCCACCGCCGACCAGCGCCTCGACCAGTTAGAACCCGTAATCAGCGAAATGCTGGCTAGGCTAGATGAAACTGCCGCCAAAGTTGAACGCGTTTCAGCCCAAGTACGCCAGCTGACGCTGGTTGTCACGACTTCTATTTCTTCGCAAAGCGATAATATCTCGTTTTTACTTGAAAAGACAACTAAGCTAGCAGACGGTCAGGCGAAGCTGGAAGAAGGTCAGGCGAAGCTAGCAGACGGTCAGGCAAGCCTGAAACAGGAAATTAATGAACGGTTTGAGGCCGTTGACCAGCGCTTCGACCAGCTCTTCGATTTGTTGCGAGAAAAGCTGAAGTAGGCCGTTAACCTACGCGTCCAGCCCCTGCGGGTCGATGTCGCCGCTGGGCCGCACGGCCTCGCGCACGCGGGTGAGGCGCTGTAGCAAGCCCTCCAGCTTGTCGAGCTGCAGCATGTTGGCGCCGTCCGATAGGGCAGTGGCGGGCGTGGGGTGCGTCTCGATAAATAGGCCATCGGCGCCCACCGCAATAGCTGCCTTGGCGATGGTTTCGATGAGAGCCGGCTGGCCGCCCGTGACGCCGCTAGCCTGGTTGGGCTGCTGCAAGGAGTGCGTCACATCCATGACCACGGGCACGCCGAAGCTGCGCATGGTGGGCAGGTTGCGAAAATCAACTACCAGGTCGCTGTAGCCGAACGAGTTGCCGCGGTCGGTGAGGATGACGTGGGGGTTGCCGGCGCCCTGTACCTTGTCCATGGCCCAGCGCATGGCCTCCCCGTTCAGGAACTGGCCTTTCTTGATATTGACCACCTTGCCGGTTTTGGCGGCGGCCACCAGCAGCTCGGTTTGACGGCAGAGGAAGGCCGGAATCTGCAGCACATCGACATACTCAGCCGCAAAGGCAGCCTCGTCCGATTCGTGGATGTCGGTGACGGTCGGCACGCCGATTTCGCGCCCCACTTTCTGCAAGATGCGCAGCGCCGTTTCGTCGCCGATACCGGTAAAGGAGTCGAGGCGCGAGCGGTTGGCCTTGCGGTACGAGCCCTTAAAAATGTAGGGAATCTGGAGCTTATCGGTGATGTGCTTCACGCGCTCGGCAATGCGCAGGGCCATATCCTCGCCCTCGATAACGCAGGGCCCGGCCATCAGGAAAAACTGACCAGAATTGGTATTACGGAAGTGGGGGAGGGCCTGAGCGAGGGAGGTGAGCATGAGAAGGTGCTGTAAGTCAGTGGTATAAGGCTGCCGAGCCAAGCGGGCTACGGCTTTTGCAGGCAAATAAACAGCTCGCGGCCGGCGCGCGCCTTGAGCGAATTATAGGCTGTGTCGAAGTGAAGGAAGTTGAAATACGGCGCAAAGTAGGCGCGGTATTCTTCGCGGCTGCCGCCGAACGGCGGCTCGCTAGCCCCGGCAAATTCGGTATCGAAGAGCAAGCCCACCAGCTTGCCGCCCGGCCGCAGCAGCGCAGCGCACTGCTGGGCATAGGCCGGCCGCTGGCCAGGGGCTATGGCACAAAAGAAGGTTTGCTCGATGAGCAAATCGAACGGCTCGGCGGGGGCTAGCGCGAAAAAATCGGCGAGCCAGAGGTTTTCTTTCGGAAAATCAGGCACGCGGGCAGCAAGCTCGGCTAGGGGCTCGGGGGCCAGGTCGGCTACCACTACATGTCTGAAGCCTAACTGATGCAGGTACTCGGCTTCGTAGGCGCGGCCCGCCCCCGGAATGAGGATGCGCGGCTGCTGAGCCACAGGCAGTTGGTCGAAGTAGGCGCGGAGCGGCGGCGTGGTGCGGCCGGCGTCCCAGCCGGCGCGGCCGGGGGTGGCGTAGCGCGCCTGCCAATAGGCCGCATCGAAGGCCGAAGAAACCGTTTGCATGAGAGCCAAGTATAACGCAGGCCGGAGCCAACTGGAAATTTCGCCTATTTTTACCCGCCACAAAGGTAGGGAATGGCCCGGCCCACCCACCTTTTTCTGCCACTTTCATCCCCCCGCCCCCTTCTATGGAGCCTCAACAGGAATATCCCGAACCCCGCCAGAACAACAGCCGCGTCCTCCTCTGGGTGGCGCTCGTCCTCGTGCTGCTAGGTATCAACGGGGTCTTGTTTTACCTGAATTCGCAGAAAAAGAACGAAAACGAGCAGCTAACCACCCAGGTGCAAGCCAAAGACACCAAGCTGCAAGCTCAAATCAAAGAATACGAAGACCTGAAGGCCAGCTACGAGCGCCAGAGCCAAGACCTGCAAAAGCTAGGCCTCAACAACGACTCGCTGCAGGCACGCATCGCCAGCATCAACGCCGACCTGCTGAAGCTGCGCTCATTTAAGGCGGGCTCCTTTTCACTGGTCGAGCAGCAGCGCTTCAAGCAGCGCGCCCTCAACCTCGAAAGCCAGTTGAAGAAGAAAGACGACCAGATTGCTGACCTCAAGAAGTCGAACGAGACGCTGTACACCGAAACTGCCACGCTGAAAGAGCGTCAGAACAAGCTGACCGATACCATCAGCACCATCGCCAAAACCAACCGCGACCTGAGCGATAAAGTAACGGTGGCTTCTCGCATTCAAGCCGATAATATCCACGTAAGTATCCTCAATAAGAAGGATAAGGAAACGGATGACGACAAGGAAGAATTTAAGGCCCGCAAGGTGGACCGCGTGAAGGTAGCCTTTAACCTGAGCCGCAACGACGTGACGCCCAAGGATACGAAGACCATCTACATGCGCATTCTGGAGCCCGACGGCGCCGCGCTCTACAACCTGAGCACGGGCGGCGGCACCTTCACCGTAGATGGCCAGGAGGCTTTCTATACTATGAAGCAGGATGTGGTGTTTGACAACACCCGGCAGGCCCTGAACTTCGTGTATGCCAAGGGCGGCGACTATAAAATCGGCCAGCACACCGTGGAGCTGTACGAAGGCGGCGCCTTGATGGGTAAAACGACGTTTACCCTAAAATAGACCGCAGATTAGCTTCGCTGAACTTCGTTTCAAACGGATTGAATAAATTTTGCAGTTACGCCGGCTGAAGCGGGCTGACTACGCAACTGTGATAACGGCCTGTCGCCTGGTGGTGGCAGGCCGCTTTTTTAGTGATTTATGACTACGATGACAGATGCTTTGGTGAGCTGGAGCGGCGGCAAAGACTCAGCGCTGGCCCTGCACTACGCCCTGCACGACCCGCGCTACCGCGTGGCGCACTTGCTTACGAGTGTGAATGCGCACTACGAGCGGGTGTCGATGCATGGCGTGCGGGTGGCGCTGCTCGAAGCCCAGGCCAGCCGCATCGGCCTGCCACTCACGCAAATACGGCTGCCCGAAATGCCCGGCATGGCCGAATACGACCAGGCGCTGCTCGCTAGCCTGGCCACGCTGCGCGAGGCGGGCGTAACGACGGCCGTGTACGGTGATATTTTTTTGGAAGACCTACGCGCTTACCGCGAGGCGCAGCTGGCGCGGGCCGGGCTGCGGGGCGAGTTTCCGCTGTGGCGGCGGGCTAGCCTGCAGATACTGCGCGATTTTTGGGCGCTGGGCTTTCAAGCCATTGTGGTGTGCGTGAACGACCGCTACCTCGACGCCAGCTTTTGCGGGCGTCTGTTGGATGAGGATTTTGTGCGCGACCTGCCGCCCGGCGTAGACCCCTGCGGTGAGAACGGCGAGTACCACAGCTTCGTCTTCGACGCCCCGTATTTCAGTGCGCCCATTGCCTTTGCCAAGGGCGAGCTTGTGCGCCGCACCTATGCGCCCGCGGCCGGCGCTGCCGCTAACCCCGCCTCCGCTGCCGACGGCCCCTTTGCCGCCGGCTTCTGGTACTGCGACCTGCTGCCGGCCTAGCACGGGCGGCGTGCTTGCAGTGCTTGCCTTGGCCGGGAAACTTGCGCAGAGCCCGGGGCGCGGAATAATAAATTCCGGCCGACTTTTGCGGCTCGTCATTTTGCCCCGCCCTCGCTTGTCTGCTAAAAAATATTTCCTGTTTTTACTGCTGCTGGCTGGCCCGCTGCTAGCCCCTGCCCAGCGCCGCCCCGCCGCCCGGCCCCTTGCCAAGCGGGCCGCCACCAGCCCCAAAAAAGTAGCTCCGCCCAAGAAGACCGTAGCCAGCGGCCAAGTGCCTGGCTTTTTGCGGTATATGCACTCGTCGTGGGTCGATAGCCTGATGCGCACGCTCACGCCCCGGCAGCGGGTGGCGCAGCTGTTTATGGTGGCCGCTTACTCCAATCGTCCCGCCATTTACCAGGACTCTATCTCCACGCTGATAAAGAACTACGGTATCGGCGGGCTGATATTTTTCCAGGGCGGGCCGGTGCGACAGGCTCGGCTGCTCAACCGTTTTCAGCGCGAAAGCAAAGTGCCGCTGCTCGTGGCCATGGATGGCGAATGGGGTGCCGGCATGCGCCTCGACAGCATCCTGCGCTTCCCGTACCAGATGAGCCTGGGCGCGGTGCCCACCGCCGATTCGGCCCTCATCTACGACATGGGCCGCGAGGTGGCGCGGCAGTTCAAGCGCCTGGGTATGCAGGTCAACTTCGCGCCGGTGGTTGATGTCAATAACAACCCCGCCAACCCGGTTATCGGTTTCCGCTCGTGGGGCGAAAACCCGGCGGCCGTGTCGCGCCTCAGCCGCTTGTATATGAAGGGGATGCAGGATGCGGGCGTGCTGGCCGTAGCCAAGCACTTTCCCGGCCACGGCGACGTCGATGCCGACTCGCACCTGGCCCTGCCGCTGGTGCGTGTAGACCGCGGCCGGCTCGACTCGCTCGAGCTGCCGCCTTTCAAAAGCATGATTGCCAATGGCATCGGCGGCATGATGGTGGCCCACCTCGACGTGCCGGCCCTCGACACAGCCCGCGGCCCTAGTACGCTTTCGAAGCCCACCGTGACCGGCCTGCTGCGCCAGCAGCTCGGCTTTAAAGGCGTGGTCTTTACCGATGCCATGAACATGGCGGGCGTGATGAAAGTGACGCCCACCGGCGAGGCCGAGGTGCGCGCCATCCTGGCTGGCAACGATATTCTGGAGTTTAGCAAAAACGTGCCGATAGCCCTCACCACCGTGCTGGCGGCCGTAGATAGCGGCCGCATCTCGCAGGCGCGCATCGACGAGAGCTGCCGCCGCGTGCTAGCCCTCAAGCAGTGGGCCGGCCTGCGCAAAGCCCAGCCGGTGCGCGAGCAAAATATCGTGGCCGACCTCAACCCCGCTCACGCCCGCTACCTCAGCCACCGCCTCAGCGAGCACAGCATCACGCTGCTGCGCAACCAGGGCAATATGCTGCCCCTGCAGCGCCTCGATACCCTGCGGCTAGCCACGCTCGTGCTCGGCGGCAACCCTAGCGATACTACCGATTTTCAACAGGCCGTGGCCAGCTACGACGCCCAGGTCGCGCACTTTCATCTGCCCACCACGCCTACTATGGATGAGCTGGAAGACATGCGAGCCAAGCTCTTTGGGTATGATATGGTGCTGGTGGCGCTGCAAGGGCTAGGGCGCCTGCCCGCCACGAGCTTCGGCATTGCGCCCGAGAGTCAGCTGCTGCTGCGCGAGCTCACCAAGCCCGGCCAGCGCGTCATTCTCAGCATCTTCGGCTCGGCCTACGCGGCAGCCAAGGTGCGCGACTTCGACCGGGCCAGCGCGGTGGTGATGGCCTACCAGGAAAGCGCCGACGCCCAGACCTTGGCCGCGCAGCTCATTTTTGGCGGCATCGGGGCGCGAGGCAAGCTGCCGGTGTCGGTGGCCAGTAATCTGCCCGCCGGCTTCGGCCTCAGCACCCGGCCCGGCCTGCGGCTAGCTTACGCCCACCCCGAAGATGCTGGCATGAGCCCCCGCCTGGAAGCGCGCGTGGATAGCATCATGGCCCAGGCGCTGGCGGCGGGTGCCACGCCGGGCGGGCAGGTACTTATTGCCCGGCGCGGGGTGGTGGTGCTGCGCAAAAGCTACGGCTACCAAGCCCAAACGGGCAGCGAACCTGTGCCCGTGTTGGCGGGACCTAGCGCCAGCGTAGCCTCGGCGGCCGGCAACTTTGGCAGCGAGCCGACCAGCGCCACAGCTAGCCAGCCCGGCCAGCTGCCAGCCAGTAACAAGGCGCTGGCGGCGCGCCCGGTTCAGAACACTGACGTGTACGACCTGGCTTCGCTCACGAAGGTGCTGGCCGCGACGCCGGCCCTGTTAAAGCTGCAAGAGCAAGGTAAATTCAGCCCCGACAGCACGCTAGGGCAGTTCTTTCCCTTCCTGCGCAAGACGAATAAGGCCGGCTTGAAGATGCGCGATGTGCTCACCCACCAAGCCGGCCTGCCCGCCTGGATTCCGTTTTGGAAAGATTTTGCCAAGGCCGACGGCACGTTGCGCCGCCGCTGGTTTCGGGCAGACTCGTCGGCGCGCTTTCCGCTGCCGGTGGCGCGCGGGCTGTGGGGGCGCAAGAAGCTGCCAGCCTACCTCTACGAGCGCATTGGGGCCGCGCTGCTCAACGCCAAGCCCGGCTACGTGTACTCCGACTTGTCATTTTACCTATACCCCGAGTTGGTGCAGCGCCGCACAGGGCAGCCGTTCGAGCAGTTTTTGGCGAAGCAGGTGTATCGGCCGCTAGGGTCGGGGCTGCACTTTCAGCCCTTGCACCACGCACCGCTCAGCCGCATTGCGCCCACTGAGTACGACTCGCTGTTTCGGCGCCAGTTGTTGCACGGCTACGTCGACGACGAGGGGGCGGCCCTGCTAGGGGGCATTTCGGGCCATGCGGGCCTGTTTGGCTCGGCTAATGATGTGGCCCAGCTAGCGCAGGCCTACGCCTGGGGCGGGCGCTACGGCGGCCAGCAGCTATTCAGCAAAGACATCCTGGCCGATTGGACGCGCCCGCAGTTTGCCGGCAACCGCCGTGCGCTGGCCTTCGACCGGCCCGCTAGCCCCCCGGTCGGCAACACCGCACCCGGGGCCTCGGCAAGCAGCTTTGGGCACTCGGGCTTCACGGGTACTTATTTCTGGGTCGACCCGGAGCAGGAGCTGGTAGTCGTGGTGCTCACCAATCGCCTCAACCCTTCGCGGCGCAACAATAAGCTGAGTGAGCTCAACGTGCGGACGCAGATTCAGCAGGTGGCGATTGAAGCGATACGGTAGAGTTTGTAGAAATAATGTTTAGCGTTTGGGACTTTACGACAGCAGGTTTATGCAGCAAGCCAAATTAAAAGGCATGGCTGATACTACAGTACAGCAACTTTTTTGAACGCAGAAACAGACTTTAACAGCTTGTCTATCAAAAAAGCTTTTACCGTGATAAGCGAGTATTTTTCGGAAGTGCCGACAATAGTAGGCTCCCACCATGCGCAAAATTCTTCTCCTGAGCGCAGTAAGCGCAGCTTACAGCTTGGTTTTCACAAGCTGTGACAAGTCCAATATGCCGGGGCCGGTCTATCAGCTTACGGCTGAAGAAAAGGCCTGGCAAGGCTACCAGCAAGGGCAGCAACTACGCTTTAGCCGCGCAGGCAGTTCGCAGGTGCGTACTTATCTTATTGTCGAGGTCGATGACCGATTGGAAGAGCAGTATCAATCGGTTTGGATAACACCCGTTCAGGGGAAACTGCCGAGGTATCAGCATATCACGGTTAAAGGGTACCGCACCGACTCAGTAATTTATACTCCAGTTGGCTTTGCCAACCCGCGCGATTCAGCCCGGGCAGTTGACACCTTCTTAGACCTGCAGAAATACATGCCTAGAGCCGACCCCTCGACTACAATATTGCTTTCAGAAGTTGGCTGGGACCATTGGTTTATTGGTAATCCCCAGTTGCAAGCTGTAACTACAAACCAGCCACTGTCGGTTAGCGGAAATGTTGAATTACTTCCCTCAATCACCTTGGGAGGTATTTCCTATGGGCCAACCTTAAGAATCAAGCGGGCTTATGTAGTATATCCGGCTCCACGCCAGCGAATTATTAGCCAGATTTGGTATGCTAAGGGAGTAGGAGTGGTAGGCTATGAAGAACTAGGGACAGGTTTGTGGTATCGGTTACGTTAGACGTCGAAATGGGCGCGTATCTTGTGCTTTCAGCCTTTAATCTTCTAGGTTTCCCACCCTGCCCCGAATATGCTCGGACTCATGATGCACCAGCCCCTGCGCATTGCGGGGCTTATCGAACACGCGGCCAAGTGGCACGGCACCACCGAAATCGTGTCGCGCCTGCCCGAGGGTGGCCCGCTGCACCGCTACACCTACGCCGAGGCCCACGGCCGGGCCAAGCAGCTGGCCAATGCCCTTACCCGACTGGGCGTCCAAAATGGTGACCGCGTGGGCACGCTGGCCTGGAACACGCACCGGCACCTGGAGCTGTACTATGGTATTTCGGGCATCGCGGCGGTGTGCCATACCATCAACCCAAGGCTGTTTTTCGAGCAGTTGGTGTATATCATCAACCACGCCCAGGACCGGCTGCTGTTCTTCGACCTTACCTTTTTGCCCCTGGTTACCAAGCTGGCGCCGCACTGCCCCACGGTCGAGAAATGGATACTGCTGGCGGGCGACGAGCACCTGCCGGCCGAGTTGGCCCTACCGGGCCTAGCCAGCTACGAAAGCCTGCTGGCCGCCGAAAGCGCCGAGTTTGAGTGGCCGGTGTTTGATGAAAACACGGCCTCCTCGCTCTGCTACACCTCGGGCACCACCGACGAGCCCAAGGGAGTGCTTTACTCGCACCGCTCCACGCTGCTGCATAGCTACGCCGCCTCGCTGCCCGACTGCTTCAACTGCGGCGCCCGCGACGTGATTTTGCCCGTCGTGCCCATGTTTCACGTCAATGCCTGGGGCGTGCCCTACATGGCCCCGCTCAACGGCTGCAAGCTGGTGCTGCCCGGCCCGGCGCTCGATGCGGCCAGCCTCTACGAGCTATTTGAAAGTGAAAAGGTTACGTTTTCGGCCGGCGTGCCCACCATCTGGTTTGGGCTCCTGACCTATATGCGCGAGGGCCACCGCCAATTCTCCACACTGCGCAAAATGATAGTGGGTGGCGCCTCGTGCCCACCGGCCCTGCTGCGTGCCTTTGGCGAAGAGCTAGGGGTCGAAATTCGCCACGCCTGGGGCATGAGCGAAACCTCGCCGCTTGGCACCGTGAGCACCCTCAAGGCCAGCCAGCTGGAGCTACCCGAAGAGGCACAGTTCTTCTTGAAAATCAAGCAGGGCCGTGCCATTTTTGGCATCGACATGGAAATTGTGGATGGCGAAGGCCAGCCCTTGCCGCACGATGGCGTGGCCTTCGGCGACCTGCTGGTGCGCGGGCCGTTTGTGGTGAGCGACTATTTTAAGGGGGCTAGCCCCGGCCAGCTCACGGCCGATGGCTGGTTTCGCACTGGCGACGTGGCTACCATCGACCCCGATGGCTTCATGAACATTACCGACCGCTCGAAGGATGTGATAAAATCGGGTGGCGAGTGGATTTCGAGCATCGACCTCGAAAACCTGGCCGTGGCCCATCCCAGCATCTCCGAGGCGGCCGTTATTGGTGTGCCGCACCCCAAGTGGAGCGAGCGCCCGCTTTTGATAGCCGTGCGCAAGCCCGGCCACGACCTCAGCGCCGAAGAGCTGCTGGCCTTTCTCGATGGCAAAATCGCGCCCTGGTGGCGCCCCGATGCCGTTGAATTTGTGGATAGCCTACCTCACACGGCCACTGGCAAATTGCTTAAGACGCAGCTCCGCAAAGACTTTGCGGGCTACGAGTTAAAAAAATGATACGCATGAAGAAGTTTTTGCTAGCCCTGCTGGCTTGCAGCGCTGGGGCACTGACGGCCACGGCGCAGGCCCCCGCCGACCGCGATGGCCTGCTGCGCTACGCCGCTGCCAACCGTGCCATGCCTGCCCCGCAGGCGAGCCGGCCGCGCGTAGTGCTGCTAGGCAATTCGATAACCGATAGCTGGCCGAAAGCCGACTCGGCGTTTTTTGCCGGCAGCCGCTACGAGCTCGTGGGGCGCGGCATCAGCGGGCAAACGTCGCCCCAGATGCTAGTGCGCTTCCGGCAGGATGTGCTCGATTTGCACCCGGCCGTGGTAGTTATGCTGGCGGGCATCAATGACATTGCCCAAAATACCGGACCCTACGACCCGGCTGCCACGCTCAACAATATCAAGTCGATGACCGAGCTGGCGCAGGCGCACGGCATTCGGGTGGTGCTGTGCTCGGTGCTGCCGGCCTATGACTTTCCGTGGCGCAAGGGGCTAGCGCCGGCTCCCAAAATAGTGGCCCTCAACCAGCAGCTGCAAGCCTATGCCGCCGAGCGCAAGTGCACCTACCTCGACTACCATGCGGCAATGGCCGACAGCCGGCAGGGCCTGCCCCCGGCGCTCGCCAAAGACGAAGTACACCCTACGTTGGCTGGCTACCGGGTGATGGAGCCGCTGCTGGAGCAGGCCGTGGCTACTGCACTGCGGCATAAAGCACCTAAATTTTAGCGAGTAGAACCTGCCAGAAAGCACAACGCCCCGCCGACACAGTGTCGGCGGGGCGTTGTCGTAATACTAGGCTGGCTTACTGGCCTTGCTGCTGCAAGTAGGGGGCTAGCACTTCATAGGCCTTCTTGGCCCGGGCCTCGTCTTTGACCTGCGCGGCGGCCTGGTACACGCTCTGCAGCGTGAGCAGGTAGGCGCGCTGGGCATCGTCGAAGAGGGCGCCGTCGTGGGTCTGGTAGTAGCTCAGGGTGTTGATGCTGCGCGTGGTGAGCTTGTCCAGGATGGCGTTGGCGCGGTCCTTTTCGCCCACGGCGTAGAGCACCGGCACCAGCTGCGGGGTGTAGAAGTCGAACGGCACGGCCGCGTCGGGCATCACGTCGAGACACTTGTCGGCTACTTCCTTGGCTTTGGCCAGGTCGCCGCTGGCGGCGTAGGCATTGGCGAGGCGGGCAAACTTGTCGCGGTAGTTGGCCGGGAAACGCAGGTTGTTCTCGTCGTAGAATACGTTGGCGTTGTTCAGGCCGCGGTAGCTGAATTTGTGCATCAGCTCATCGTAGCAGATGGATTTCTCCACGTAGCCTTCGTCGCCGCGCCGGTCGTAGTTCGGGTCGCGCAGCGGCAGCAGGCGGTAGGCCATGCCTTCGAGCTGGAAATACGGCTGCAGGTTCATGTAGTCGCTAGGGGCCACCGTGGAGCTGAAGTAGATGGGGCGCTTCCAGTTGTTGGTCGCAATCATGTCCAGAATCACCAGGTTTTTCTTCTCGATGGCACGCTTGCCCATGCTCCATTCCATGTGGCTGACCAGTTGGTTCTGACGGTCTTTCGGGATGATGCCCAGCGCTTTCACGGCCGCCGTATCCACGTTCAGGAAGAACTTGGGCGTGGGGAAGGTCATCGTGGAGTAGTTGCCCTCGGTGTACTTGAGCAGGGGGCTGCCCTGGCCTACCAGGCTGATAAACTGCTTGAGGTCAAGGCTATCTACGGCCGGATTGGGCGAGAAGGGCAGCATGTCGTTGTTGCCTTGCACGTAGGTCGCGTCGCTCATCGCGATGGGCAAGCCCTCCGACTTATAGGCCCGGCGCTTCATCTGCTGGATGTACCAGTCGGTGTTCAGGTACGAAAGCACCGCCACGCGCACATCGGTGCGGAAGCCTTCCACCTCCTGGGCGTACCAGAGCGGGAAGGTATCGTTATCGCCGTTGGTGAACAGGATGGCGTTCGGGGCGCACGAGTTGAGCAGGTTCTTGGCCGAGTCGACCGAGTTGTAGCGGCCCGAGCGGTTGTGGTCGTTCCAGCCCTGGGCGAGCAGGATGGTGGGCGAAATAAGCCCTAGCAGAATGGCCACGCTGGCGCGGGCATTTTCCGCCTTAAGTGCGGCGGCTAGCAGCTGGCCCAGGCCAATGACCCCAAGTCCAATCCAGATGGCGTAGGCAAACGTGGCGCCGCAGAACGTGTAGTCGCGCTCGCGCGGCTCGATGGGCGGCTGGTTCAGGTACACCACAATGGCAATACCGGTGAACAGGAACAGCAGACCCACAATCAGGGCGTCGTGCCCGCGCCGGCGAATCTGCACAAACAAGCCAATGAGGCCCAGAATGAGCGGAATCGCGTAGAAGTTATTGTGCGCAAAGCTCTTGCCGATGCGGTCGGGTAGGGCCGAGGCGGCCGGGCTGAAGGGCGTGAGCGTGCCCGACTGCTGAATGTCGGACTCGCGCCCCACGTAGTTCCAGAAGAAGTAGCGCCAGAACATGTGCCCAATCTGGTAGCGGAACAGGAAGCCCAGGTTCTGGCCCATCGTGGGCTTCACCCCTTCCTGCAAGTCGGGCACCCACTTCTTATACTCCTGAATGTGGTTGGGGTCGTAGCTGTAGAGGCGCGGCAGCAGCATCTTATCGGCGTCGGCGTAGCCGGGCTCCTGGGCGCGGGGCAGAATCTCGACGTACTTACCATTTTCGCGCTTGTAGCGCGGGGCGCCTTCCTCGTAGTGGTCGGGCTGGGCGTTGAACTGCGGGCCGTAGAGCAGCGGACGCGAGCCGTACTGCTCACGCTTGAGGTAGCTCACGAAGCTCAGTACATCCTCGGGGTCGTTTTCGTTGATGGTGGGGTGAAACGACGAGCGGATGGGCACAATCAGGTAGGTCGAGTACCCGATGAGGATGAACGTGAAGCACAGCATAGCCGTGTTCAGGAGCTGGCTGCGGCGCTGGTACGAGAGGCGGAAGCCAAACCAAATCAGGCCGACAAACAGCAGCAGGAAGATAATCAGGCCCGAGTCGAACGGCAGGCCCAGGTTATTAACGAAGAACACCTCAAACCAGCCCGCTAGGGTCGGCAGGCCGGGAATAATACCCACCAGCACCGAACCCACGATAATGAGGCTGACAACCAGCGTGATAATGCCGCCCACCATATTGGGATTCTTCGAGCGGCGGTAGTAGTAGATGAATGCCAGGGCCGGCACGGCCAGCAAGTTGAGCAAGTGCACCCCGATGCTGAGGCCGATAACGTAAGCGATGAGGATGAGCCACTTATCCGAGTCGGGGTCGCTGGCATGCTCTTCCCACTTCATCATAATCCAGACTACGGCGGCGGTGCAGAGGCTCGACATAGCGTACACTTCGCTTTCCTCGGCGTTGAACCAGAACGAGTCGGAGAAGGCGAACGAGAGCGCGCCTACTACGCCCGCACCCAGAATGAGCAGCGTTTGGAAGCTGGTCGGCTCGGGCGTTTCGGTTTCAAACTCGTTGCGGGCCACCAGCAGCTTGCGGCCCATGCGGGTGATAATCCAGAACAGAAACAGCACGGTAAATGAGCTGCTCAGGGCCGACAAAGCATTCACCAGCACTGGCACTTTGGTAGTGTCACCGAAGCTGAAAAGTGACATCAAGCGGCCCAGAATCAGGAACGTAGGCGCCCCCGGGGGGTGGGGCACCAGCAGCTTGTAGGCGCAGGCCGTAAACTCGCCGCAGTCCCAGAACGGGGCGGTGGGCTCGAGCGTGAGCAGGAAGACGACGGTAGCGATGGCAAACACCACCCAGCCGACTATGTTGTTCAACCGTTGAAAAGAACGCATACGGGGCAAAAAAAGCCGGCCGCGGCTGCTAAAAGCAGCCACTGCCCAGCCAGAGGAAAATTCCGGTATAGCTAAACTGTTGCCACTTGGCAACAAGCCCCCAAAAGTAGGCAACAACCGGCGAGGGTTGCGTCGAGGCTCAGCTAGGGACTAAAAAAAGCCGCTCCTGAGTAGAAGCGGCTTTTAAAGTATAGCGGAGAATACTTACAATAGCGTCAGGCGGTTGGTGCTCACAGCCTTATCATTTACCAGCAGCGAGCAGAAATACAGCCCGGCGGGCAGCCCCGTTACGTCGAGGGGCAAGCCAGTGGCGGCGGTGGCTAGCGGCAGCGGCAGCAGGCGCACTTCGCGGCCCAGCACATTGCTGAGGCGCATTTTATAGTCGGGGCCGTGCTGGGCCGTGAGCTGCACCGTGAGCAGGCCGCGGGCAGGGTTTGGGAATACGCTCAGCAGTGGAGCGCCCGTCTGAGACGGCATGCTAGCCAGGGCCGCGTGCAGGGAAGGTGGCGTAAACAAGCCCGTGGTGGTAGCCGGTTTCGCAGCCGAGAGGCCCGGCAGGCCAGGGGCTGGGGTGCCTAGCGCCCAAAGCAGGCTGCCGGCTTCGATGCCATAGGCTTCAGTAAGCGGCGGGGTGGCCGCTACTGCCGTAAAAGCCCCTTGGTGTGCCCCGTAGGTGGTGGCAGCAGCGGGCAGCAAGGCCAGCCCGGCCAAAAAGAGCGTCAACAAACGAGTAGCAAGGCGCATGAGCGTAGGGGTAACAGAGGTGGGATTAAACGAGCCGCCGATTCAAAAGTAAGGGCTAGCCAGTGAGTTGCTAATGAACAAGCACCGTGCCGGGTGTATAAGTTTCCGAACCGGGCTTTTCTATCGGCCAACGCCCGGCCTTACTCGGCAGACCGATTATCAGGGACTTAAGCACGGCGGGGCACTTCGGCTGGCCTCGCAACGATACCCGCCTTGAACTAGGGGTTGCGTTAGGCAGGAAATAATACGTCGCCCACCCCGACAAATTGGCGGCCTCCAGCCCTCGGCCCCGACTACCTGCCTGAGATTGGTAAGAGCATGCTTTTTTCACGCTAGGCGGTTTGTACAAGCCTTTGCACAGCCAGGCTAGCGCACGCGCACCACGCCGGCCCCGTTATAGGAGTGGTATTCAGCATTGTACATGGCATCGGCGCTCACCGGCCCGAGCTTGAAGGTGCCCTTGCTCACGGCCCGGGCCAGGTAGTAGAAGGTCTTGGGTTTGGGCGTTGCGGTGGTGAAGAGGTTGAGGCGGTCGTCGCGCACGTCGAGGTAGTCGGGCTGGTCGGCGTTGGCCACGAAGCCGATTTCGCGGGTTACGCCCAGGCGCGGGTTTTCGATTTCGAGGCCCGCCGGCAGCAGGTCGGTGATGGCCACGTTCTTAACCTCGCCCACCGCGTCGGCGGCTTGGATAGTGAGCTTCACCACCACTAGGTCGTTCTGACGGAAAGTGGCCGCGCCTACCGGCTGCCCGGTGCGGGTCAGGAACTGGCGGCGCACTTTTAGGTAGCTGTCTTCTTCGCGCACCCGGCCGCCGGCCGAGATGCCTTCGGCCTCCCAGAAGTAATAGAGGGCGCCCGCGCCGCTAGCCTTCAGCAGCAGCTGGTAGTTGGCCACGTTGTTCACCGTAAGGTCTTTGCCATCGAACTGGCCTAGCACCTTGCCGCCGGCTGAGATGCTGGCGGTGGCGGTGCTAGCCTGGCTTTTGCGGGCGATTTTACCTAAAGCCAGCAGGGCGAAGGCGCGCTCCTGGGTATTGAGGTAGCCAGCCTGGCGCACCTGCCGGCTCAGCTGCCGGGCGATGCTGGTGACCTGCGGATTGGTAGGGTCGGCTTCGAGCAAGGCGTTGAGGGCCAGCGCCTCGTCGCGGATGGGCGAGGAGAAGGAATCGCCCAACTCGCGGGCCGAGCGCTCGGGTGTGAACTGCGTGGGCAGCACCTCGCGGAAGGCCCGCTGCTGGCCGCCCAGCGCGTAGGTGCAAGCCAGCAGGAAGCGCGCATCGGAGGTGAGCAGCGGCCGGTTGGCCTTGTAGTAGTTGAGGGCCACGGCATCCTGGCGGCCGGCCAAGGCCAGCACGTAGAGCGAGTAGGTGATTTCGCGCTTGGCGATAATGCGCTGGCGGGCTAGCCCGTCGGCCGTGAAATACTGGTAGGGCTCGGTTTCGCGCTTTTTGAGACGGAACTGCAAGTAGCGCAGCACCTTATCGAGGGTGCTCTGGTTCACGGCGAAGCCGGCTTGCTTGGCTTCGAGCAGGAAATGGGCGGCGTAGGCGGTGGCCCACCAGTTGTCGTAGTCGCCGCCCGGCCAGTAGCTGAGGCTGCCGTTGTAGAGCTGCATCGCCTCTATTTTGCGGATGGCCTCCTGCACGTTGTAGTTGGGGTTGTAGCGCTGGGCCTTCGGGCTAGCCCCCGTTTTCTGGCGCAGCGTGGCCGCGAGGTCGCCGAAGTACAGCTGCGGAAACGCGGCCGACACGGTTTGCTCCAGGCAGCCGTAGGGGTATTCGAGCAGGTAGCTCAGGTCCTTGGAAAACTGCGTGAGCGGCGAGCGGCTCAGCATCAGCCGCGAACGCTGGCCAGTGGGCAGGAAGTCGGTACGCAGGTTGAGCGTGGCGGGCGCGCCGGCCGTGACTTCGCCGCTGCCGGTGCGCTTTTCGAGCGGCGCGGCCGGGCGGATGGGCAGTTCTATGGTTTCATCGCTGCCGATTGTCGAAGGGTCTTTTTTGCCAGGTTCTTCGTAAAGGAAATAGGAATGAACAAGTGTATTGCCTACAGCGCTAGCAGTGGCTTTAAAAGTAACCCGCTTTTCTATTCCTGGTAAAAGTTTTACAATGGCATAGGGATTTGTATTGGCTCCTTTTACGGTAATTGATGTTTTCCCATTGAGGGATACTTTTAAGAAAGTGCTATCTACCCACCACTTAGGCTTTCCTGGTATGCTGGGCAATACAACTAAGCGGCCAGTTATAGGAAATTTCGTCGTATTCGTCAGCGTAACTGGCACATCTAGCGTATCGCCGGGGCTAGCGAAGCGCGGCAGCGCCGTGCTAATTACCACCGGGTCGGCCACCTTCATCGTTTGCTCGGCGTTGCCGAAGGCGTCGTCTTTGTAGGCCACGGCCATCACGCGCAGCGCCCCGCTGAACTGCGGCACGCGCACCCGGTAGCGCACGAGGCCGTTGGCATCGGCGGTGAGCAGGCCGCTCCACTTGGCCACGAGCTTCACGCGGCGGCTGGGCACGGGCGAGGTGCGGCGGGCCAGGTCGGCCGCGTCGCCGCCGCTGCTGCTGGTGCCCAGCTCGGGCAGCAGGAAGGGGTAGATGTCGAAGGCGCTCACTTCGAGCGCCCGCTTCTGGTAGAAGTAGCCGTAGGGGTCGGGCGTGCGGTAGTCCTTGCGCTGCAAAATGCCCTCATCGACCACCGCTAGGGTCACCTGGGCCTTAGGCGCGGTGCGCACCTCGATGGTCTGGAAGGTTTGCGAGCGGCTGAGGCTGGCCGCTTTCAGGTTCACGGCCAGGTGCGTGCCGGGTTTCTCCACCGTCAGCGGCACGAAGCCCCTGGCCACGGTGAGCGGCAGCGAGTTGTCGGTGATGGGCCGGATGGCGGTGGCCGTGACGTAGATAGTGGGCGTGTAGCCGGTCCGGATGGGCACGCTGACCCTAGCCGATTTCTGGTCGGTATCGACGTAGAAATGGTCGAGCACGCGGTTGCGCTCCACCGTCACGAGCACGCGGCCGGGAAAGGGCGTTTTGAGCAGCAGCTGGGCCGTTTCGCCGGGCTCGTACTTCGGCTTGTCGGCCTCGATGGTTACCTCGCCTTCGGTATTGACCTCGAAAGAGTTACCGGCCGTGTCGCCGCTGCCGTAGGCGTAGAAATGGCTAGCCACGTAGCTCGCCGCGCCGGGCCGGAATAGCCGGATTTCATACTCGCCCGAGTAGGTTGGCGTGAAGGACAGCGCACTGTTGGCGCTCACCGTCAGCGACTCGTTTTGCAGCACCTGCTCGCGCTTCTGCGAGTTATACACCAAGCGTCCGCCCTGACGCTCCAGCACGGTTTCCCAGAGCAGGCGCACGATTTGCACCTGCGCCGGGGCGCTCGTGGGCTTGCCGCTAGGGGTGAGGGCGATGAGCTTGATGGGCACCGCCTGCCGCGTGCTCACTAGGTCGCTCACCTGCTGAATGCCGAACATTACGGCCTGGGTTTGCACCTCGAAGGTAGCTAGCCGGTTCACGGGCCGGCCGGTTTCGTCGAAGATGGTGGCGAAGGCTACGCCCTCCAGCGTGCCGAGGTCGCGCACATCGGGCAGGGCGTAGGCGGCGGTGCCGCGCCCGCTAGGGTCGGTTTCACCCTCGCGCACCTCCTTCTGAAAACGCTCGGCAATGCCCGACACTGTAGAGGCATTGCGGCCGGTGCCCGTACGCAGTTGGAAGGAATAATCGGGGTATTTCGGGGCCGAAAAAGTCTTTTCTTTCAAGGAGAATTCGACCTCAAACTTGCGCCCGGCCGCCGGCGGGCCGAAGAGGTTTTGGGCCAAGATGTTGGCCGTCACAGTCTGGGCCGGGCGCACCACGGCGGGCGCGGCCGTCACGCTCACCTTCAGGCGGTCGGGAATAAACTCTTCCACGCTCACCTGCTTGGAAGTCAATAGAATATCATTGCCCGTCAGTACTTCCAACGAGTAGAGGCCCGTCATCACGGTAGCGGGCAAAATGAAGCGCGACTCGACGGCGCCAGTGGCGCTCAGCTTCTCGCCGAGGCTGGCGTATTCCTTGCCGGTGGGCAGCAGCAGGCGCACCTTCACGGGCAGGCCGGCGGGGGGCGTGCGCCAATCATCAGTGCGCACCACCACGTTGGTGTGGATGGTATCGCCGGGCCGGTACAGGTCGCGGTCGCCGTACAGAAACGCCTGGTAGTGCGCCGCGTTGCTAGTCAGTCCGCCCACCTCAAAGCGCGAGGTTTCGACCCGGCTCTTGGGTAGGCTCAGGAAGGTGAAATCGTCGCCTTGAGTCGCCGTTATCATGCCCAGCTTGAGGCGGCTGCCCATCACGCTATCGTAGCGGGCTACGCCCTGGCCATTGGTGGTGGCGGTGCCCATGAGCTGGTTGTTGGTGCTGATGAAGCGCACGGTGGCCCCGGCAACCGGCCGCGCCGCGCGCAGCGAGTTGAGGAACACTACGGCCTCGCCGCTGGCGTTTTGCTTGGCAATTACGCCGAGGTCGGTGAGCGTCACCAGCTTTTCTTCGCGCAGCCATAGGTGCTCGGCATCCTGCACGCGCACCACGTAGAGGCCCTTAAGAGGCCCCGAAAATTCAAGGTCTTTGAGGCTGAGGTTGAGTAGGTGCAGGCCATTTTCCTTCGCTAGGCCCGCCGTGGTGTAGGAGCGGGTAAACAGCACGTCGCCCCGTTTTTCGAGGTCGTAGTACTGGTAGCTGTGGCCTTCGTCGTAGCCGCCATCCTCTTCGCTGTTTTCGCCGTCATCATCGCTTTCGTAGCCGTCCTGCTTGTCGGCGCGCAAAATTTCCTGGATGTTGCTGGCGTAGACCTTCGCGATGGTCACCTGCACTTTCTCCACCTCATTGAGACGCAGGCCCAGATTACGCGTGCCGTTGGCGCCCAGGTACATCGCTTTATCAGTGCTGGCAAAGCTGATGCTGGGCTCGCTGGTGCCAAAGCTCACGGTTTGGTTGAAGGCCTCGGCCAACTGGCCGCCGAGCGCCCCGCGCAGGCCCGGTGTGATGCTCACCTGATAATCTTTGCCCACCTCAAAGCTGCCGCGCAGCAGCAAACCGCTTTCCAGCGCCTCTAGCTCGTAGGGCACGGCCGGCTCTACCTTCAGCAGCGGCTGAATATCAGCCACTGACACCGGCTGGTTGGTGAGCAGCGTTACCACGGCCTGGCCGTTGAGCACCTGGCGGGTTAGCTCACGCACTTGCAGGGTTTGCTGGTCGGGCACCTCGGCGTCGGCCACCAGGGGGCTAGCGGTGGGCTGGCTGCCAGCCACCGCAGCCAAGCCGGGCTCAATCTCGAAGTGCAGCGGCTGGCCGGGCTCTACGGCCTGGTTGAGGGTGAGAGCCAGCGTGCGGTCGGGCTCGGCGGCGGTGAGGGTGAAGGCCACCGGCTTGCCGCCCTGGCTGAGGCGCAGCCGCGGGCGCAGGTCGGCGGGCCGCACGGGGTAGTTGAAGCGCACATTGGCGCGCATCTCGGTCGTGCCCGCAGCCCGGTTGCTGCGTCCGTAAAAAGCCTGCGCAGCCTTCAACTCCAGAAACGGCGTGTGAAACTTGGTGCGGCTGAGCGTCAGCTTTTGCTTGCCCGAAGGCAGCGCGGCCGTGCGCAGGCTGGCGGCAAACGTGGTGCTCGGCCGAAACGGCTCCAAGGGTGAAAACACCAGCTCGCGGCCGTCATTCGTCCACTTAAATTTGCCCCGGATGGCGGGCTCAAACTGCACGTAGCGCGTGGTGTCCCAGCGGCCGGCCTGGGTGGCGGCCACCACTGGCTCATCGAAGCTGAAAACTAAATTCTGGCTAGGGTCGATTTCCTCGCCTGCAGCCTGAGCTGTGGCGGCGTCGGCTTGGTCTTGGCTGGTATTCTTAGAGCAGGAGAAGGTGGCCGTCAGGGCCAGGAAAAGTAGCGGCAGCAGGTAGCGTTGGCGCATAGAAAGGCCGGTGATAATCGGCGTGGAAAGGTAGGCAGCGTCGGCCGGAAAAACTGAGCATTTTCTGTTGAAAGCTGGTTAGGCTGAGCGCGGCACGTCGTTTTGTTCTTGCTGCTAGGGCAGCTCTTACTGAAGCTGGCGGGCCACTGCTCTCCATCTAGCAAGGCGTGTTTCGGTGGTTGCTCCCGACAAACGATGCACCTTTGCGCTATGCTTTCCCACGCCCACGAAATCTTTCTTGAAGTAGCCCAGCGCCTGAGCTTTACCAAGGCCAGCCAGGCGCTGTTTATCAGCCAGTCGGCCGTGAGCAAGCAAGTGAAAGCGCTCGAAGAGCACTACAAAACCGGCCTGTTTGAGCGGCTGGGCGCTAGCGTGCAGCTAACCGCTGCGGGCCAGAAGCTCTACCAAAAGCTGTTAGCGGCCAAGCAGCTGCAGCAAGAATTGCAGCAGGAAATGAGCGAGCTTAGCCCGGCCTTTGCGCCGGCCGTGCACCTGCTCATCGGGGCTAGCACAACTATCTCGCTCTACGTGCTGCCGCCGGTGGTGGCGGCCTGGCTGCACCAGCACCCGCAGCACCAGCTCAGCCTCAAAAACCGCAACAGCGACAACATTCTCAAGGCCTTACTTGAGCACGAGATAGAGCTGGGCATCATTGAGGGCATTCATAAAGTCAGCAACGTTACCTACACCCCGCTGCTCACCGATGAGGTAGTGGCCGTGTGCGCGGCGGCCAACCCGCTGGCCCGCCGTGCGCTGGCCGTGGGCGACCTGCTTAGCATTCCGCTCGCCCTGCGTGAGGTGGGCTCGGGCACCCTGGCCGTGCTCGAAGAAGCACTGGAGCAGCACCAAATCCGGCTGGCTACGCTGCCCGTGCGGGTACGCCTGGGCGGCACCGAGGCCCTCAAAAACTTTGTGCGCGTAGAGGCTACCTGCCTGGCCTTCTTGCCCCGCCAGGCTGTGCTGAAGGAGCTGGCCAGCGGCGAGCTGGTGGAGGTAAAAATCAAGGATTTGTACCTAAAGCGCAAGTTCAATTTCATTCAGCGCAAGGGCACGGAAAACAGCGGACCTTACCGCGATTTTCTGCGATTTACGCAGCGCTATTATTCCAACAGGGAATAGGCTATGCCAAAACTCCATTTCGCTAGGGCATAGCAACGCGTATAGGGCAGCCACAACTTTGTCCTATGAACTCCGTCGCCACGATGCCTACCTCGCGGATGCATGCCCTGCACTGCGCCAATTGCGGTACTGCTTATTCGCCCTTCGAGCTGCAAGGCGTGTCGGCCTGCTGCCAGCAGCCGCTAATAGCCGATTATAGCCTGCGCCGGCCCCTGAGCCGGGCGAAAGGTATCGACCAGGCCGACAGCTCGATGTGGCGCTACGGCGCGCTGCTGCCGCTGCTCGACGAAGCCAACAAGGTGTCGCTGGGCGAGGGCTTCACGCCCGTGCTTGCGCTGCCTCAGCTAGCCGCTCGCTACGGCCTCCGCTCGCTCATCCTCAAAGACGAAGGCCAGAACCCGACCGGCTCGTTCAAGGCGCGCGGCCTGAGCATGGCCCTATCCAAGGCGAAGGAGCTGGGCGTGCGAGGCTGCATTATTCCCACGGCCGGCAACGCCGGGGTGGCGATGGCCGCCTACTGCGCCCGCGGCGGCCTGAGCGCTACCGTGGTGATGCCGCGCCATACGCCCGAGGCCTTTAAGGAGGAATGCTATTGGTACGGGGCGCAGGTGGAGCTGGTCGATGGCCTCATCAACGACTGCGCGGCGCGGGTGCGCCAGCTCAATGCCGGTGGCGAGCTGCTTGATATTTCGACGCTTAAGGAGCCCTACCGCCTCGAAGGCAAGAAAACAATGGGCTACGAGATAGCTGAGCAGCTCAACTGGGAGCTGCCCGACGTACTACTTTACCCGGCCGGCGGCGGCACCGGCCTCATCGGCATCTGGAAAGCCTTTCAGGAAATGAAAAAGCTGGGCTGGCTAGCCCCCGAAACCAAGCTGCCCCGCATGGTAGCCGTGCAGGCCGAAAACTGCTGCCCGCTGCTCGAAACCTACCTCGGCCACCAGGTTAACTGCCATAGCTACAACGGCCGCCCCACGCTGGCCAATGGCCTGGCCGTGCCCCGCCCGCTGGGCGAGCCCCTGATGCTGGAGGTGCTGCGCGAGTCGAATGGCACCGTAGTGGCCATCAGTGAAGAAGGGATGCTGGAGGGCATGCGCGAGCTCGGCAACCACGAGGGCCTGTTTGTAGCCCCCGAGGGCGCCGCCGTGTGGATGGCCGCCCGCCGCCTGCTGGCCGATGGCTGGCTGCACGCCGACGAACGCATCCTGCTCCTCAATACCGGCAGCGGCCAGAAGTACATGAGCAACGTAGCCGGCCGCGCCTGGGCCTAGCGCAGTAGCGCGCCGCTTCCGCTTCGTGCGCGAGCGCAGCGAACATGGGCACTAGGGTCGTGCATGAGGCGGAAGCGGTGCGCTACTGCCTGCCCGATACCTTTGCGCCTATGCGCATTCTGCACGTTCTGTCCGCCAATTTCTTTGCTGGCTCGGTGGCCTATGCCGTGGCCCTGGCCGAAGCCCACCACCGCGAGGGCCATCAGGTGTGGCTGGCCTCCGATGCGGCAGCGCTGCCCACCGTGGCGGCGCAGGTGCAGCTGCCTATCAGCCAGCGCAAGTATGGGCAGCGGCTGCGCAACATCCGGGCCTTGCGGGCGCTGGTGCGCCAGCACAGCATTGAGGTGGTGCATGCCCACTCGCGGGCCGCTAGCTGGGTCAGCTACTTTGCGCTGCGTGGGCTAGGGGTGCCGCTGGTGAGCACGGTGCACGGCCGCCAGCACCTGCATACCTCTACTTCACTGTTTGACATTTACGGGCAGAAGGTCATCGCCATTTGCGAAAACCTGGCCGAGCACCTGCGCGAAGAAGTGAAAATGGCGCCGACTAAAATCGTCGTCGTGCCCAATGGTGTGGGGTTCCGAGCAGAAAAGGCAGGAAGCAAGAATGAGGAAGTAAAAACGGGCGCTGCTGCCGCGGCTATTTCCGCAGAGCCCAGTTTTACTGCTCCTCGCCTAGCCTTTATCGGCCGTTTCAACGGGCCCAAGGGCGAGCGGGCCGCGGCGCTGCTGCAACACGTGTTTCCGGCGCTGCTGCAAGAGTTTACCCAACTGCGGGTAGCGCTTATCGGCGGCGAATTGGAGCAGCTGCCCGAAGCGGGCAAAGCGGCCCTGACGCAGCTGCAAAGCCAGTACGGCGAGCGGGTCGAGGTAATTGGCTTCACCGACGATGTAGCGGGCTGGCTGCGCCGCACCGACCTCGTTATCGGGGCCGGGCGCGTGGCTATGGAGGCGCTAGGGGAGGGCCGCGCCGTGCTGGCCCTGGGCGAGGCGCTCTACGCCGGCCCGGTGTCGCTGGAAAATTACCCCGATGTAGCGGCCTCCAACTTTGGCGATATCACGGCCCGCCTGGCTGAAGCCAGGGCCTTCGACCCAGGCCCGGTGCTGGCCGATGCGCGGGCGTTTTTGGCCCGGCCGCACCGCGTGGCGCCGGCCCTGGCCCAGCAAGTGCGCCACGACTACGACCTGGCCCGCGTGGCCCAGCGGGTGCTGGGCGTGTACGAGTCGGCGCGCATGGCGCTGGCCGCGCCGGGCTTTATCCCGGTGCTCATGTACCATAAGATTCCGGATGCGCCCCTTGCCACTAGGCACCAGATTTTCGTCACGAAAGAGAATTTCGCCAAGCACTTGGCGTACTTTAAAGCACACAGGCTCACGCCCATCACCTTTCAGGACTACCAGGCGTTTGCCAGTGGCCGCCGCCCGCTGCAGGAATTTCCGCGCCGCCCCCTCATCCTGACGTTTGACGACGGCTACCTCGACAATTACACCAACCTGCTGCCCCTCATGCAGCAGTACGGCTACCGGGGCGTGCTCTATCTGCTGGGCGATTTTGACGTGCGCTACAACCAGTGGGACCTCGCCCAAGACCCCACCGAGCCCCGCGCCGACCTCATGAGCGAAGCCCAGAAGCAAGCCTTTGTGGCGGCGGGTTGGGAAATCGGGGCGCATACGCTTTCGCACCCGCGCCTGGCTAGCCTGCCCGCCACCGAGGCCGCCCACGAACTGGCCCAGAGCAAAGCCGAGCTAGAGCGGCGGCTGGGTATTGAGGTCATTTCTTTTGCCTACCCCTACGGCGACCTCAGCGCCGAAACCAAGCGCCTGGCGGCCGAGGCGGGCTTTACCTATGCCGTGGCCACCGATAGCGGCGGCATGCACCTCGAAGACGACCGTATGGAGATTTTTCGCGTCAATATGTTCCCGCACGAGTCAGCGAGCAGCCTGTTCAAGAAAACCGCGCCGTGGTACCGTCGCTACTACCGCTGGAAGCGGAAAAAGTAGCTAATGCCGCGCTTGGTAGCGGGCTAGTAGCAGCGCGCCAGCCTCGTCGGTCAGCCCGCTTATCTCTACTTTTTTAAAGGGGGCCGTGTGGCCGCTCAGCAGCTGCACATCGCGCTTGGGCACGCCAAATAGCTCGGCCAGAAAAGCCAGCAGTACGGCATTGGCCTGCCCATCGTGGGGCGGCGCGGCCAGGCGCACCAGCCAGCGGCCGTCGGGGCCGGGCAGCAGCTCGGTGCGCCGGGCATTGGGCTTGGCGTGCAGGTGTAGGGTCATGAGCCAGGGTGCACTGTCGCCTGCCCCACCGGGCACACATCGAGCATCACGCAGCGCTGGCAGGCGGGCCGGTGGTAGTAGCAGCATTTCTGGCCGTGATACATAAGCGCTTCGTGGTGGTCATACACCTGCTGGGCTGTCCAGTCGGGCGGCAGCAGCGCGGCTAGCAGGGCATGGGCCGGCCCTTCGCCCACCTTGGGCCCGATGAGGCCTAGCCGCTGCGCCACGCGGTGATGGTGACTGTCGACGGGCATGGCCGGCAGGCGCAGCTTGCTGAACAGCAGCGTGGCTGCGCTGGTCTTGGGCCCTACGCCGCTAATGCTTTCGAGCCAGGCCCTAGCCTCGGCAATGGGCCGCTCGGCCAGGAAATCGAGCGAGCAGGGCGGCAGGTTTTCGTCGCCGCAGCGGCGGCTTATTTCGCGCAGCACCTCCTGAATGCGGGGTGCCTTTTGCTCGGGCCAAGTGCAGGCGCTTAAGGCACGCTGCACGTCGATGGTGGGCGCGTCGCGCACGTCCTCCCAGGTCGGAAAAGTAGCCCGCAGCTGCTGAAAGGCGCGGTGCGAGTCGGCATTCTTGGTGCGGTGCGAGAGCAGCGCACTAATGAGCTCGCTCAGCGGGTCTTTGTCGCTAAAAAAAAGAAATGGCGCCCCATACTCGGCGCACAGCCGCTGGTGGGCTAGCAGTGCCAGCGCCTGGCGGGCCACAAAGTCGGGAGCATCGGCGGGCGCCGGGCGGGAGGAAGGCATGCGCTAGGGTACTGCAAACCGGCCGCTGAGGTTCAGTAAAAGGCAAAGGGGAGAATCACCCTCGCGGCGATTCTCCCCTTTGCCAAGCGTGATGCGTTCTGTTGCCGCTTAGCGCAGCCCACCGCTGTTATACAGGGCAATGGCCTGGCGTTGCGCCGAAGCCTGCTTGCTTTGCAATATCAGCGGCACGATGAGCACCGGAATGGCCGCGTAGGTAATGGGCGAAATGCCAGTGCTATTAGCCTGAAATGATTGCAGCAGGCCATAGGCCAGCAGGCCGGCCCCGGCCACGTAGGCAATGGTAGAAGAGGTCTGGTAGCGCCGGGCCTGGGCTAGCAGCTCCTGGACGCCGGCATTGTCGGCGGTGGCCAGGGCCAGGTTGCGGGCGTTCAGGTTCTGAATCGGGCCGTTGTCTTTCGAGAAATACTCGGTCTTGGTGGTGCGGTAGCCGCCGTAGGGGTAGCCCCCAAAGCCCCCATAGCCGAAGCCGCCGTAGCCAAAGCCGGGCATGCCGTAGCCGCCCGGCGAGTAGCTCGTATTGTAAGTGGCGTAGAGGCTAATGCGGCCGGTTTTTTCGCGGCGCAGGGTAGCCTCGCGCGACGAGCGTGGCAAGGTGGTGCGCACGTAGTGGCCGGTTTCGTTTTCGTAGAAACCCACCTCGCTCAGCTCCACGCGGCGCTGGCCATCAAGCAGCAGAAAGTTGCGCCCAAACAGCGGCTGCTTCACTTCCACATCGTAGGCATTGTACACCGCGCCGTTCTTGAGCCCCACCTGGTAGCGGGCGGGCTGCGTCGAGCCACCCATGATGTAGGGCCGGTTGAAGGGGCTGGAGCCGGCTTGTGCGGGCTGCGCCGCCGGGGCAGGGCTAGCAGCCGGGCTGGTAGCCACCGGGGCCGGGCGGGTCGAGTCGGCCGCCAGGGTGGGGGTGGGGCTATCGGCGGGCACGGCGTCGAGCTGCCGGGGGGGCGGGGCTGCCTGGCGCGGGGCCGGGGCGGGCACTACGGGGGCGCCGCCCAGCTGGCGAGGAGCATCTTGCGCCGAGGCCGGCACCCAGGCGGCGCTCAGCCCCAGGCCCAGCACCGCAACGAACGGAAGTTTCATGCAGGCAAATAAAAGCGATGCCGGCCAACTGCGGCCAGTGGCCTGCTAACGCCGCCGCCCTCCCCAAAAGTGCCCCGCTGAAAGGATGCCCGCAAATGCACAATCAGTCTGTATGTTGATAAATACAAGCCGCTTATTGTTAGTAATTTAATCGAAAAATTTATTTTGACTTAGCACTGAGATTAAATGCTGACTAGCCACAACAGGTTAAAAACTCCGGCGTCTTATCATGCTTATTCAGCCAATTGGTGTGGCCACCGCTAGGGCTCGTAATAGAAGGATAGCCTGCTAAAAGCTGCCTGATGCAAACACCTGGGTTGGGGCTGCTGGCGGCGGCCCTGCGCGTACCTTCGTGGCATGTACGCCGCTCGCCCAGCCCAGCCCGACCGCATTACCAGCCTGCACAACCCGCGCATCAAAGAGGTGCTGCGCTTGCAGGAAAAGTCGGCCGAGCGCCGCCGCCAGGGCCTTACCCTCGTGGAGGGCTACCGCGAGCTTACCAATGCCCGGCAGGCCGGCTGGGCCGTGGCCACTCTCTTCGTGTGCGAAGAGTTGGCCGGCGCAGCCATCACCCAGGAGCTCGCCGAACCTGCCCGCCTCGTGCCGCGCCCCTACGAGTACCTGCCCGTGAGCACCGCCGTGTTTGCCAAGCTGGCCGTGCGCGAACGCTCCGATGGCGTGCTGGCCGTGCTGCACACCCCGCGCCGCACCCTGGCCGACCTGGTGCTGCCTGCCAACCCGCTCATTATCGTGCTCGAAGCCGTAGAAAAGCCCGGCAACCTCGGCGCCATTCTGCGCACTGCCGACGCTGCGCCCGCCCACGCTGTTCTGGTAGGCGACCCGCGCACCGACCTGTATAATCCCAACGTCATTCGGGCCAGCCTCGGCGGCATTTTCACCGTGCCTACCGTGGCCGCACCCATGCCCGAGGTGCTAGCCTTCTTGCAGGAGAAAGGAATTCGCACCTTCGCCGCCGCCCTGGCCGACGAGGCCAAACCCTACACCGCCAGTCGCTTTGACGGCCCCACGGCCCTAGTGCTCGGCACCGAGGCCGACGGCCTCACGCCCGCCACCCGCCAGGCCTGCGACGAAACCGTTATCATTCCTATGCGCGGCGTGCTCGACTCGCTTAACGTGAGCGTAGCCGCCGCCGTGCTCACCTTCGAGGCCGTGCGCCAGCGCCAGGGCTAGTACACTACTAAGCCAAAGCCTAGCTGCTTGGCCAGGCTCCGCAGCCCTTCTACCTCTGCTTCGGCTACCACGCTCAGCGCATGGGCATCGCTATCCAGCGGCAATAGCACCAGGGCCAGCCCTAGCGGTTCTAGTAGCTCTTGCAGCGCGTCGAGGGCTTCGGGGCCAGTGGCGGCGCGCCGTGCCAGGGGCGGCGCGGGCAGCCGCTCGGGGCGCTCTTGTTGGGCTAGGGTTTCATTGAGGCCTTCTACCAAGTCGGCCACCGGGTCGGTCCAGTCGGCTTCCCATAGCAATTCTTCCCACAGCAGGCCATCGAGCAGCGCTACATCGCGTAGCTCCTGCGCCGCTAGTGTCGTTTCGATACCGCGCTCGGCTAGCTCCTCGGCGTATTCGGTTTGGTAGGCAGCCGGGTCGCTGAGCACCAGCGCCAGCCGCTCGGTGAGGCGCTGGCTAGCCTCCTCATTGGCCAGGGTAAAAAGCTGAATAAATCGGGTCAGATTTTCTTGATTCATAAATAAAAGCTGAGCAAGATTCAAATAAAAAAAGAAAAAGGGCGCGACCAACGCCGCGCCCTTTTCTAAAAACGTACGGTCGCAACTGCGAAATCCGTAAAGCCGTGGTTTATTCGGCCGTCTTGGCGTAACGCAGGCGCTCGTTCTCGTCGAGCAGAATCTTGCGCATGCGCACCGACTTCGGCGTTACTTCCAAGTACTCATCCTTCTGAATGTATTCCATGGCTTCTTCGAGCGAGAACTGACGCTTGGGAACAATTTTGGCGTTCTCATCCGAGCCCGAGGCGCGCATGTTGGTCAGCTTCTTGCCCTTCTGAATGTTGATGGTCAAGTCGTTGGGGCGGGTGTGCTCGCCGATAACCTGGCCAGCGTACACTTCCTCGCCCGGGTCCACGAAGAACGAGCCGCGGTCCTGCATCTTGTCGATGGTGTAGGCGGTGCCGGGGCCGGTCTCAAGCGAAATCAGCGAACCAGCGATACGGCCAGGAATCGGGCCTTTGTGGGGCTCGTAGGCAGCAAAGCGGTGGTTCATGATGGCCTCGCCAGCAGTGGCAGTCAACACGTTGTTACGCAGGCCGATAAGGCCGCGGCTCGGGATGCTGAACTCCAGGTGCTGTAGGTCGCCCTTCGGCTCCATGATGGTCATTTCGCCTTTGCGCATGCTCACCAGCTCGATAACCTTGCCAGCGGTTTCCTCTGGCACGTCTACTACGAGCAATTCTACCGGCTCCAGGCGGTTGCCGTTGTCATCCTCCTTGAACAGCACTTGGGGCTGGCCCACTTGCAGCTCGTAGCCCTCGCGGCGCATCGTTTCAATGAGCACCGACAAGTGCAGAATGCCGCGGCCAAACACCAGGAAAGTGTCTTCCTTATCGGTGGTCTGGACGCGCAGGGCCAGGTTTTTCTCGGTTTCCTTGAAAAGACGGTCACGCAAGTGGCGCGAAGTCACAAACTTACCTTCCTTACCGAAGAACGGCGAGTTGTTGATGGTGAACAGCATGTTCATCGTCGGCTCGTCGATGCTGATGCGGGGCAGTGCCTCGGGGTTCTCGGCGTCGGCTAGGGTATCGCCAATGTCGAAGCCTTCGATGCCCGACACAGCGCAGATTTCGCCGCTGCTCACTTCCTCCACCTTGTTGCGGCCGAGGCCTTCAAACACGTGCAGCTCGCGGATTTTCACTTTTTTGATGCTACCATCAGCCTTCATCAGGCTCATGTTGGCGCCCTCTTTCAGAGTGCCGCGGTGCACGCGACCGATGGCGATGCGGCCCACGAACGACGAGTAGTCGAGCGAAGTCACCTGCATCTGCGGGGTGCCTTCCAGCACCGGCGCGGGCGGAATCGAGGCCACCACCGCGTCGAGCAGCGGAATGATGTTGTCGGTCTTCACTTTCCAGTCGGTGCTCATCCAGCCCTGCTTGCTCGAACCGTACAAGGTCACGAAATCAAGCTGGTCTTCCGTAGCGCCGAGGTTGAACATGAGGTCGAAAACCTGCTCGTGCACCTCGTCGGGGCGGCAGTTTTCCTTGTCCACCTTGTTCACTACCACGATGGGTTTCAGGCCCAGGCCCAGGGCCTTGCCGAGCACGAAGCGGGTCTGCGGCATGGCACCCTCGAAGGCGTCCACGAGTAGCAACACGCCGTCGGCCATCTTCAGCACGCGCTCTACCTCACCGCCGAAGTCGGCGTGACCAGGGGTGTCGATGATGTTGATTTTCACGCCGTTGTAGCGCACCGACACGTTCTTCGACACGATGGTAATGCCGCGCTCGCGCTCCAGGGGGTTATCGTCGAGGATGAGGTCGTCGAAGTGCTGGTGGGCGTCGAAAATCTTGGAGGCGTGGATAATCTTATCCACCAAAGTCGTCTTGCCGTGGTCAACGTGGGCAATGATGGCGATATTCCGAATGTTCTGGGTCATACGTATGTTTTTGCGGCCGCAAAGGTACGGATTTTCAGGCAGAAAACCGAGTTGCCTTTTTATGATGCGCAAACGCAACGCTAGCTCACCCCTCAAACGTTCCGGCTGAAACCGAGAGTTTTAACGGCTGGCGCCCCGGCTAGCCCCTTCCGCAGTGCATCCGAACGACCTGGCTTTTACGTTTGTTAAGCCAGTAACCTACCCCCGAATTTCTTTCGCCATGCGTCTTTCCCTGCTTCCGCTTTTGCTGAGCGTGGTTGCTTTCTCGCCCGCCTGCTCGCAAAGCCACGCCGACCAATCAAAGCCGGCCAAACCAATAGCTGGCGTGGTGCCCGCGGGTCCGCACGGGGCTAGCGTCACCACGGCCAAGTATCCGCAGCCCCAGCCCGTAACGGGCAAGCCCGGCGAGTTTCCGGTGCAGCATACCGATGCTGAGTGGAAAAAGCTGCTCACCCCTGACCAGTACTATATCTTACGTGAGGAGGGCACCGAGCGGCCCTTCACCGGCAAGTACCACGACAACCACGCGGCCGGTACTTACTACTGCGCTGCCGACCACAACCTGCTGTTTTCCAGCGATACTAAGTTTGAGTCGGGCACCGGCTGGCCGAGCTTTTATGCCCCGGCCACGGTGGCCAGCGTCAAAGTGAAGTCGGACGAAAGCTTCGGCATGAGCCGCGATGAGATAGTGTGCGCCAAGTGCGGTGGCCACCTCGGCCACGTTTTCGACGACGGCCCCAAGCCCACCGGCCAGCGCTACTGCATGGACGGCAACGCGCTGCTCTTTGAGCCAAAGAAATAGCAGCCAACTACCGCCCCCGCAATTCGTTAGAAGAAGGCGGCCCGCTCCGGGCTGCCTTTTTTAATGTGATTCATGCCTTTTCGATTTCTTATTCGCGCCGCTAGCCTCGCCCTGCCGCTAGCCTTGGCGGCCTGCTCGGCCTCCGAGCGCACCGCCGAAACTTCGGCTCCGCGCGCCGTACCCACCGAGGTTACAACCGATGCTGACCGCCGCGCCATCTACAACGCTAATACCACGCGCGGCACCGCGCCCGCCGCGGCTGTGCCTGATGCCACCCCCAATACCCTCCGCCTCGGCGAGCAGGCTTCCGATATCAACCGCCTCAAGCGCCCCGAATCGCTCAATACCAACGACCCTAATACGACGACCAACGAAACCCGCTTGCAGCGCCTCGACCAAGGCATTCCGGATACGCTGCGTCGCCCTTAGCCAGCGGTACTCAACGAAAAGGCCGTTCCACGGGTGGGAATGGCCTTTTCGTTGAGTACCGCTGGCAGGTATTCTTATGCGTTGTCTACGGCTACGCTATCGTTGGCTGTAGCCTCTGGGGTACTAACGGCAGCTGCCGCATCAGTATCGGGCGTAGATTGACGCTTGGGGCGGCCGGGGCCCCGGCCGGCACTGCTAGGCTTGCTAGTGCTGCCAGTTGGGCGGCCAGCGCGCTTAAGTGCAGTGGTTGCCTCGGCGGCCGGCGCTTTGCGGGAGGCGCTGGACTTGCCTGCGGGGCGATGCTTACCACCAGCGCTAGCCGAACTCTCTTCAGCGGCCGGGCTAGGGGCGGGCAGGTTGATATCGGTAGTGCGGCCCGGCGCAATAGAGTCGTAGTGACGCACTATGGTGTGCAGTGCTTGCTCAAACATGCGCTCGGTATCGACGTCGAGGCGGCGTGTGGCCTCCTTTACTACTTCTTTCAGCTTGGCTTTCGTTTCTTTGCGGATGCGGTCCACCACTTCGCTCATGCGCGCGTCCAGCTCCTTTTGCAGCTGCTTGGCGGCCGATTTCAGGGTTTGTTTCTGGCTAGCCTTCTTTTCGGCCCGGTCGTCGGCGAGCGACTTGGTGGCGCGGCGACCGGCTTTATCGGCTTTGCGCTGCGCTTTTTCTTCGGGCGTGCGTTTGGCAGGAGCGGCCGCAGCCGGTGCCTCCGCACTGTTTTTTTTCGACATGAGTGAAAGGGTTTTGGAAAGACAGGAAGTAAAGTAAGTAGCTAGCCGCCACATCTGTGCGCTAAGTAACCAGCTAATTATTTGGCAAACGGACTTTGCTCTTTTTTGTTAAAAAACCTGACGTGTTTACCGTCAATTTCTGCTAATTAATTTTTCTTCGCGCTTTATCTATAAGCAAGCTGGCCTAGTGCCGCCAGGCAGGCCTAGGTAAATCAGTGATTTTTTCTATTTGCAATGACTTCACAACCAAAGCGCTACACCGTAACGGCCGCCCTGCCTTACGCCAATGGCCCGGTGCACATCGGCCACCTGGCCGGGGTATATCTGCCGGCCGATATTTACGTGCGCTACCTGCGGGCCCAAAACCGCGACGTAAAATTTATTTGCGGCTCCGATGAGCATGGCGTGCCCATCACTATTCGTGCTCAGAAAGAAGGTATTACGCCGCAGCAGGTAGTTGATAAATACCATGCTATTATTCGCGACTCATTCAAGGAATTTAACGTGTCGTTCGACGTGTATTCGCGCACGTCTTCCAAAACCCACGCCGAGGTTTCGAGCGAATTTTTCAAGAAATTATACGAAGACGGCAAATTCATTGAGCAAACCACGCAGCAGCTCTACGATGAGCAGGCCGGCCAATTTCTGGCCGACCGCTATGTGGTAGGTACTTGTCCTAATTGTGGCAACGAAAATGCCTATGGCGACCAGTGCGAGCGCTGCGGCACTTCGCTCAGCCCCACTGAATTAATTAATCCGCGCTCCATGCTGAGCGGCAATACGCCCGTGCTGCGCGATACCAAGCACTGGTTTTTGCCCCTCGACCAGTACGAGCCTTGGCTGCGTGAATGGATAATCGAAGGCCACAAAAACGACTGGAAAACCAACGTCTACGGCCAGTGCAAGTCGTGGATTGACCAGGGCCTGCACCCCCGCGCCGTGACGCGTGACCTCGACTGGGGCGTGCCCGTGCCCGTGCCCGGCGCCGAAGGTAAAGTGCTGTACGTGTGGTTTGATGCGCCCATTGGCTACATCTCGGCCACCAAAGAAGGATTTCCCGACGAGTGGGAGAAATACTGGCAGGACCCCGACACCAAACTGGTGCATTTTATCGGCAAGGATAATATCGTATTTCACTGCATTATTTTTCCGGTAATGCTGAAGGCGCACGGCAATTATATTTTACCCGACAACGTGCCTGCCAACGAATTTTTAAATCTGGAAGGCGATAAAATCAGCACCTCGCGCAACTGGGCCGTGTGGTTGCACGAATACCTGGCCGATTTTCCGGGCCAAGCCGATGTGCTACGCTACGTGCTGTGCGCCAACGCCCCCGAAACCAAGGATAATGACTTCACCTGGAAGGATTTCCAGGCACGCAATAATAATGAACTGGTAGCCACGCTGGGTAATTTTGTAAACCGCGCGGCCGTACTTACGCAGAAGTTTTTTGAGGGCAAAGTACCGGTTAGGGGAGAGCTGCAGGAAATTGACGAAGAGGTATTTCGGCAGTTGGCCGATTTCCCGACGCGCGTCGGCGAGCTTATCGAAAATTACCGCTTCCGCGATGCCCTAGCGGAAGTAATGAACCTGGCGCGCCTCGGCAATAAATACCTGGCCGATACCCAGCCCTGGCACCTTATCAAAACCGATGCGGTGCGCACGGGCACGGTATTACACGTAGCCTTGCAGGTAGCTGCCGCGCTGGTGCCGCTGCTCACGCCCTTCCTGCCCGAGTCGGCCGCCCAGCTGGCTGCTATGCTTGATTTTACGCCTGGCGACTGGGCTAGCGCGGCCCGCGCCGAGCAGTTGCTCGCTGGCCATCAATTGCAGGAGCCGGCCCTGCTATTTGCAAAAATTGATGACGCTGTAGTGCATACGCAGGTGCAGAAATTGCTCGATACCAAGCAAGCCAATGCCCTGGCCGCTACACCCGTGACGGCCGCCAAGGAAAACGTCAGCTTCGATGAATTTGGCAAAATGGATTTGCGCGTCGGCACCATTATCGCCGCCGAGAAAGTCGCCAAAACCAAGAAATTGCTTAAGCTGACTATTGATACTGGCCTCGACCAGCGTACCATCGTCAGTGGCATTGCGGAAGCATTTATTCCTGAGGCCCTTATTGGCCAACAAGCCATGGTACTGCTAAACCTGGCACCCCGCGAAATAAAAGGTATTCAGAGCCAGGGAATGCTGTTGCTGGCCGAAAATGCCGACGGCAGCCTAGCCCTGATGCAGCCCGGCAGTGCCGTGCGCAACGGCAGCCCAATTTTGTAAGCTGTTAATTCGCGTCAAATAAAAACCCGGCGCTGCACGCAGCGCCGGGTTTTTATTTGACGTTTACGCTATTCATAGCCCTTTCGAGGCCTAGCGAGCCAAATGCCAGCACAGCCTCACCCGCCTTCTCGATGCGCAGGGGCAAGTCAATTTGCTCATCGGGTGAAAATGGATTTAATACGTAGTCGACCTGCCGGCCCTTCGGAAAATTGGCATCCACGCCGAAGCGCAGCCGGGCATATACATCGGTGCCAAGCGTGGCCTGAATATCCTTGAGCCCATTGTGGCCGCCCGCCGAGCCCTGGCCTTTCAGGCGCAATTTGCCGAAGGGCAGCGCCAGGTCGTCGGTCACGACCAGCATATTTTCGACCGGTATTTTCAACGTACTCAGCCAGTGCGCGGCCGCTTTGCCACTAAGGTTCATAAAGGTGGTCGGCTTTACCAGTACGTAGGTGTGGCCTTTGCTTTTAAACTCGGTAGTGAAGGCGTGGCGGCCTAGCTCGAAGCGCGGGGCATCGAATTTTTTGGCTAGGTAGTCGGCCACCATAAACCCAATATTATGGCGCGTGTCGGCGTATTCGGGGCCAATATTGCCCAAGCAGAGAACCAGAAATTTCATTGTCTGAACATCCGGATTTTCCGGATTACGCGGATTTTGAAGGTGTATGAAATAAGAGAGTTCGGGCGGAATATTCTGCTTACAAAAAAAGGCCGACCAATTTACTTGGTCGGCCTTTTACGTCTACGAAATCCGATTCATCCGAAAAAATCCGGACGAAACGAAGTTCAGCGGAGCTAATCCGTGGTTCAGACTTAGCGGTTAGCAGCCATCTCGCCTTTGAGGGCGCGCGGGATGGTAACGGTAGCAATAGGAGCCTGGGCGTTGGTCAGGATGGTGTAGTTGTTGGGTTTTACCGCGCCAACTTTCACCGACTTACCCAGTTCGAGGGTGCTGATGTCAACTTCCACGTAGTCGGGCAGGTTTTCGGCCGTAGCCTTCACCTTCAGCTTGCGCAGCTTGCTAGCCAGCTTGCCACCGGCGAGTACGCCCGGCGATACGCCCACGTATTTCACGGGGATATCCATTTTCACTTCTTTGCCTTCCTGCAATTCGAGGAAGTCCACGTGCAGCAACATCTCGTTCACGGGGTGAAACTGAGCATCCTGCACGATGGCGCGGTAGTGCGTGCCTTCCACGTTCAGGTCCACGATGTGGGCCTCCGGGGTGTACAGCAATTCGCGGAACAGGATAGCGGGCACCGAGAAGTGCACCGTGTCTTGGCCGCCGTACAGTACGCAAGGCACTTGGGCGTCGAGGCGCAGCGCCTTGGCGTCCGTCTTGCCGAGATTCGCTCTTTTAAACCCTACAATCTCCAGGCTTTTCATAAAAGAAGTTGAATTGGAATGAATTAGCCGACCGGCAACCCTTGCCGAAACGGGCCGCAAAGGTACGGCTAGCGGGTGGCAAATCCAACCCCTAGCTAAACAGCGAGCTGATGCTCTCGTGCGTCACCACATTATTGATGGCCGCAGCGAAGAGTGGGGCCATTGAGATAACCCGGATTTTATCATTCTCCTCGCGCTGCGGAATGGTGTCGGTCGTAATCAACTCGGTGAGCGCCGAGGCCCGAATGCGGCTGTGCGCCGGCCCGCTCAGCAGCGGGTGCGTAATAACGGCGCGCACCGAGTTGGCGCCGCGCTCCATCACGAGGTCGGCCGCCTTGCAGATGGTGCCGGCCGTGTCCACCATGTCATCCACAAACACCACGTCCATGCCCTTTACGTCGCCGATTACCTGCATCGAGGCAATCTCGTTGGCCCGCAAACGCATCTTGTCGCACACTACGATTTCAGCCCCGAATTTTTTGGCGAAGGCCCGCGTGCGCACTACGCCGCCCACATCGGGCGAGGCAAAAATGAGGTTCTTCAACCCTAGCGACTTGATATAGGGCGCCGTGACGGTGGCCCCGTCGAGGTGGTCGACGGGAATGTCGAAGAAGCCCTGAATCTGGCCGGCGTGCAAGTCGCAGGTCATCAGGCGGTCGGTGCCCACGCTCTGAATAATGTTGGCTACCACCTTGGCGCCGATGCTCACGCGCGGCTTGTCTTTGCGGTCTTGCCGGGCATAACCCATGTAGGGCATCACGATGTTGACCTTATGGGCTGAGGCGCGCTTGCAGGCGTCCACCATCAGCATCAGCTCCATGAGGTGCTCGCTAGGGGGGAAGGTGCTCTGGATGAGAAATACCTCGCAGCCGCGCACGCTCTCGTCGAAGCTCGGGCCGAGCTCATCGTCGGCAAAGCGTTGCAGGGTAAGGTCGCCGAGCGGTTGGCCATAGGCGGCGGCGATTTTGCGGCCCAGCTCCTGCGAGGCGCTGCCGGCAAATAATTTAACGTGCGGGTCCATGAGGGGGATAAAAGCAAAAAAGCCTGCTAGCCTGCATAATGCAGGCCAGCAGGCCGAAAAACAAAGGCGGAAGGAAAAACTAAAAGGCGCCGACTTACTCCCTGCGGGGATAAGTCAGCGCCTTTATAACTGTCGAGCAGTATCATCGTTGTCCGACCAGGGCTCGAACCTGGACTTTCTTGAATCAAAATCAAGCGTGTTGCCAGTTACACCATCGGACAAGTTCCCGGGTGGCGGTGTGCCGTTCGGGGCTGCAAAGGTACAACGGGAATAATACGAGGCAAGAGCTGTGGCAAAAATTTTTCAAAAAAGTGTGCAGGCTGGGTCTGCAGGGCGCTTTCGGAGCTGCTAGGGAAGGGGCCGTGTTCATTCGGGCTTCAGCTTTGAAAAGAGGGGTTTGAATCGTACTTTTGCACCCTCAAAAGGATATCAAAATTTCATAAAACAAAACCAAATGGCGAATTCGGGCAAAATCACCCAGGTTATCGGCCCCGTGGTGGACGTAAGCTTCGCGGGCGAAGGTGACCTCCCCAACATCTTCGATGCCCTGGAAGTAACCAAAGACAACGGCCAGGTGGTGATGCTGGAGTGCCAGCAGCACCTGGGCGAAGACCGGGTGCGCACCATCGCCATGGACTCGACCGAGGGCCTGACCCGCGGCGCCGAAGTGCGCAGCCTGGGCCACGCCATCACGATGCCTACCGGCGACGGTGTAAAAGGCCGCCTCTTCAACGTTATCGGCCAGGCTATTGACGGCATTCCGCAGCCGGTAAGCACCGGCGGCCTGCCCATTCACCGCCACGCCCCGGCATTTGAGGACTTGGCTACTTCGTCGGAAGTATTCTTCACCGGCATTAAAGTAATCGACTTGCTAGCCCCTTATGTAAAGGGTGGCAAGATTGGTCTGTTTGGTGGTGCAGGTGTGGGTAAAACCGTTCTGATTCAAGAGCTTATCAACAACGTAGCCAAGGCCTACTCGGGCCTGTCGGTATTTGCCGGCGTAGGTGAGCGTACCCGCGAGGGCAACGACTTGCTGCGCGAATTCATCGAGGCTAACATCATTCGCTACGGCGAGGCCTTCAAGCACTCGATGGAAGAGGGCGGCTGGGACCTGAGCAAAGTGGACATGGCCGAGATGGAAAAATCGCAGGCTACCCTCGTGTTCGGCCAGATGAACGAGCCCCCCGGAGCCCGCGCCCGCGTGGCCCTGTCGGGCTTGACCATTGCTGAAAGCTTCCGCGATGGCGACGGCACCGGTGCTGGCCGCGACATTCTGTTCTTTATCGACAACATCTTCCGCTTCACGCAGGCGGGTTCGGAAGTATCGGCTCTGCTGGGCCGTATGCCGTCGGCCGTAGGTTACCAGCCTACCCTAGCCACCGAAATGGGTGCCATGCAGGAGCGTATCACCTCGACCAAGCGCGGCTCGATTATCTCGGTGCAGGCCGTGTATGTGCCCGCCGACGACTTGACTGACCCGGCCCCGGCCAACACGTTTGCTCACTTGGATGCCACGACGGTACTGAGCCGCAAAATCGCCGAGCTAGGCATCTACCCAGCCGTTGACCCGCTGGACTCGACCTCGCGCATCCTCGATGCCACCATTCTCGGCGACGAGCACTACAACACCGCCCAGCGCGTGAAGGAGATTCTGCAGCGCTACAAGGAACTGCAAGACATCATTGCTATCCTGGGTATGGACGAACTCAGCGAAGAGGATAAGCAGACCGTGAACCGCGCCCGTCGTGTGCAGCGCTTCCTGTCGCAGCCC
This sequence comes from Hymenobacter sp. BT559, assembly GCF_017571525.1. Taxonomy (GTDB): domain Bacteria; phylum Bacteroidota; class Bacteroidia; order Cytophagales; family Hymenobacteraceae; genus Hymenobacter; species Hymenobacter ginsengisoli. Next base: position 166,912 of record NZ_JAGETY010000008.1, read on the forward strand.
TTCTTCGTGGCCGAGCAGTTCACCGGCCTGCAAGGTGTGCTGGTTGACATCAAGGACACCATCAAAGGCTTCAACGAAATCATCGACGGCAAGTACGACCACCTTCCGGAGTCGGCCTTCAACCTGGTGGGTAACATCGAAGATGCCGTAGCCAAAGGCGAGCGCCTGATGGCAGAAGCCAAGTAATTTTTGAGCTGTTAGCTGTTGGCTATTAGCTGTTCGCCTTTTACAAGCTGACAGCTAATAGCCAACAGCTAACAGCTAACAGCTCAAAACAATGCACTTAGAAATCATCACCCCCGACCGGAAAGTATATCAGGGCGAAGCTACAGCGGTGCGGTTTCCGGGCACCGATGGCTCGTTTGAAGTGCTCAACAACCACGCCCCGCTGATTGCCGCCCTCAAGGCCGGCGATGTGACAGTGACAGGAGCCGGTGGCGGCACGTTTCACATCAGCGGTGGCATCGTGGAGGTGCTGCGCAACAACGTAATTGTGCTGGCCGAGTCGGCCTCTGCATAGGCTCGTTTTCGAACGCAGCAAGCGCCCGCACTGACTTTGGTCGGTGCGGGCGCTTTTTTATGGCGCTAAAGCAAGCAGCCGACTAGCTGTTTGCGAAAAATTTTCGTTCATCAGGTATTCATTCACTTTCTTGCCTGCTTACCTGCGCTATGCCGCAATCTGCTGAGACTAATATTTACTCGCCCCGCCAGCGCTTCACGCTGCTGATTATCACGCTGATATTGCTAGGCCTACTTGCCCTGTTCGGCTTGCTGCAGTACTTAACGGCCTTTCTAGGGGCAGGTATTTTGTATGTAGTGCTGCGGCCGTGGTTCACGGCGCTAGTGCATAAGCACCACTGGAACCGCACGTTTGTAACGGTGCTGCTGCTGCTTTTCGCCGTGGTAGTGCTGGTAATTCCATTTTTTGCCCTTTCGTCGTTGCTCATCGACCGCGTAACGGACCTTGCCCACCAGCCCGAGCAGATTTTGGCGGCGGTGCAAACCGTGGAGCGCAAAGTGGGAATGCAAGTGACCCAGGAAAACCAGGTGCGCCAGCTGCTGCAGCAAGGTGCTGCCCGTGTGAGCCAGTGGATACCCACCCTAGCCAGCAGCGTGCTCAATGTCATCGTGATAGTAGGCTTGATGCTCTTCACGATGTACTACCTTTTCATGCAGGAGGAAGCTTTTTTGGCAGGCTTGCACCGCTACCTCCCGTTTCGCGAAAAGACACTGGATGAACTAAGTATCTCCCTTAAAAACAACGTTAATTCCAATGTGCTGGGGCAAGGCATCGTAGCCTTGGTGCAGGGAATATTGACCGGCGCCACCCTCTTTTTCTTTGGGGTACCCGATGCCATGTTCTGGACGATAGTCGCCTTTTTCATGGCGTTTATTCCGGTGTTGGGCACGCCGCTGGTGTGGGGCCCGGCGGCGGCCTATCAGTTTGCGCAGGGGCACAATGGGCAGGGCATAGGGATTCTGCTGGTTGGCGTCATCGTTATTATTAACGTTGACAACTTGTTGCGCATTTGGCTGGCCAAGTACATGGGCAATATTCACCCCTGGGTAACGCTGGTGGGCCTCACGCTTGGGGTAGAGATTTTCGGCATTGTTGGGCTCGTTATAGGGCCACTATTGCTTTCATATTTTATTGTGCTGGCGCGGGTATTTGCCCGCGAAAACCAATTGATGCAGCATCTGATGCCGCAGCAGGGCCTCTTGGCGCAAGTAGAGCTGGCCGAAGACATCGCCGCACAGGCGCTGCAAGCCGCCGAGCACCGCCGCAAGGCCTAGCCGTGAGCCGCCGGGAAACTCAACGCAACGCTTGGCCGGTCCGGGTGTTCTTAGGCTAGTTGTTTACTTCGCACTGGCAACTGCCCTTATCACTTCATGGACCTGACCCCGATTCACCCGAAAGTTACCCCGATTTACCAGACCTCGGTCTTCAAATTCAATTCGCTGGCCGAGCTTGAAACCTACTATACCAGCCCCGACCACGGCGGCATGTATGGCTACTCGCGCTCCGAGCACCCCAACTCCGACGAGCTGGTGGCTGAGGTAGCCCGCCTCGAAGGGGCTAGCGGCGGGGGCGTAGCCACCGGCGCCGGCCTGGCCGGGCTGCTGGCCGCCGTGCTGGCCGTGTGCCAAACCGGCGACCACGTGCTGTGCCCCGCCGAGCTCTACGGCGGCTCGGTGGTGCTGCTCTCCAATGAACTGAGCCGGTTAGGAATTGAAACCAGCTACGTACCGCTGGCGCAACTCTATGATGTGGCTAGCCACCGCCGCCCCAACACCAAGCTGGTGCTGGCTGAGGTGCTCAGCAACCCGCTGCTGACCGTGCTCGACGGGCCGCGCCTAGCGCAGGCCTGTCAGGCTGAGGGTATTCTGCTGCTCATCGACAGCTCGTTTACTTCGCCTATGCTCACGCAGCCGCTGAGCTGGGGCGCCGATATGGTATGGCACTCGGCCACCAAGTACTTGGCCGGCCACTCCGACGTGACGGCTGGCATCGTGGTGGCTCGCGACCCGGCTATCGCCAAAAACCTGCGCCGCCTGGCCACGAACCTCGGCCTGATGCTGGCGCCGCTGGAAAGCTGGCTAGCCGTGCGCGGCCTCAAAACCCTGCGCCTACGCATGCGCCAGCACTCCGAAAATGCCATGACCCTGGCGCGCTTCCTGGCCGATAACCCAGCCGTGTCGCAGGTATTTTACCCCGGCCTCGAAAGCCACCCCGGCCACGACCTGGCGGCGCACCAGCTGCTAGGGGGCCTGTATGGTGGCATGCTCAGCATCCGGCTGGCCGACGACTCAGCCGCAGCCGTCGATGCCTTTATTCAGAAAACCAAGCTGTTTCCGCTAGCCCCCTCGCTGGCCGGGGTGTCATCGTCGTGCTCGTATCCGGCGGCTACTTCGCACCGCGGCCTCACTGAGGCGCAGCGGGCGCAGCTCGGCATCACGCCCGGCGTGCTGCGCCTGAGCGTGGGCATCGAGGAAGTAGCCGACCTGCTCGTGGACTTGGAGCACGCGCTGGGTCAGGGCTAGCCCGCCGCCTACTCCCAAACCGAACAAACCCCGCAATACGGTCTGCCTGACCACTCAGGCAGACCGTATTGCGGGGTTTGTAGCGTAAACGCCAGCCTTATAGCTTATTCGAAATCTGGTCGGAAAGCTGGCGGGCGGTGCGCAGGGTTTGAAACTCGCCCTGCTGCGAGCGGATAGTCAGCTTGTCATCGAGCGAAAACGAGCTGCGCAGCTGGTCGTAGCGGGCATTGAGGCTGCTGAGCACGGCGGCGGCCCGCTCCCAGTCGGCCGGCTTCCAGCCGCTGCGCTCTTCGCGCACGGTTTCAATAAACTCTTTGTAGAGGCGCAGCAGCTGCGGGGCCGTGGTTGTACCTACCACCACTTTCTCGCGCAAAAAGGCCGATACGGCCGTGTCGCTGGCGGGTGGCGTGCTGGCGGTGTCTTCCGTGCGCGAGCTCGAGGAGCTTGGGCTGGCAGGGCTAGCCGTGGTGGTAGCGCCTCCCGAGGCAGCAGTGCCGGCTGGCACATTGTAGGTGCGGGTGGTGCGCCGGATAACCTTGCCGGTAGCCGGGTCGAGCTCCTCCACGGTCTCCTTGACCTCCTGCGTAGCAGGCTTGGTCGAAGTAGTGGTGGCGGTGGGCTTGGCGGCGGTAGGTTTGGTTTGGGCAGCCGCGCACAGGGGCGCCGCTACGGCCAACGCGGCCAGCCAGGAAAAGCGTGTCATATAACGAAGGAGTGAGCAGTAAGGCGAATGGTAGTGTAGCAACAAAAATGAGGCTGACGCTGGTCTATTCAAGAAACAGGCCAACCTGAAGTTTTACGCTTCTTAACGGCTAGGGGTGCCTAGTGGGCGAAAGCCAGCCGCGCGGCGCGGCTAAAGTCGGCATTAACTAACTGGCAAGCTAGGTTTTTGCTAGGGCCAACAGTACCTTTCGCGCGTGTTATGAAAAACCCGCCCATCTACGTGGAAGCCCGCATCCGGTGCTCAATGGATGTCCTGTGGCAGCACACCCAGCAGCCCGAGCTGCACCAGCAATGGGATTTGCGCTTTACGGAAATAACCTACCTGCCGCGCCCCTCAGAAGCCGCACCCCAGCAGTTTCTGTACGCCACGCGCATCGGCTTTGGGCTAGGGGTGGCGGGCCGGGGCGAGAGCCTGGGCACCAAAGAGAAAAACTGTGAGCGCACCTCGGTGCTCAAGTTTTGGTCTGAGGAGTGGGTGTCGCTCATCCGCGAGGGCGCCGGCTTCTGGAAATACGTGCCGACCCCGGACGGCCTGCGGTTCTTCACCAAATACGACTACCAAACGCGCTTCGGCCAGCTAGGGCAGTGGCTCGATAGGTTGGCCTTCCGGCCGCTCATTGGTTGGGCTACGGCCTGGAGCTTCGACTGCCTGCGCCTATGGCTCGAAACGGGGCAGCGCCCGGCCGTGTCGCGGCGGCTAGGCCTCTTCGATTGGCTCACGCGCGCCACGCTAGGGGCAGTGTGGGTGTACCAGGGGGTGGTGCCCAAGCTACTATTTCCCGATACCGGCGAGCTCAGCATTTTACAGGGCGCAGGCTTTTCGGCTGCGGCGGCACACCGCGTGGCAGCCAGTGTGGGCGTGGGCGAAATCTTGTTTGGCCTGCTGTTCTTTTTGCTGCCCGCGCAGCGGCTGCGACCAGTATACTGGCTGCATAGCATCGGGCTGCTAGGGCTGGGGGTGGGTGCGCTCTTTAGCCAGCCGGCTGTGTTTGTGGCACCCTTCAATCCCCTCACGCTCAACGTGGCCCTGATGGCCCTGGCGGCCGGGCGCCTGCTGTTGCCCGAAGACATCGTGCCTAGCGCTGCGCGCTGCCTGCGCCAGCCGCCGGCTAGTTCGCCGGTGACGGTGACCGCCTCGCCGGCGCCGCTCATTCAGCAACTGGCTTAATTTCCTGTTTTTCACTTACCCTTTGCCGCTTATGCCCTCCATCTACCAGCAGCAGCTAGGCCCCGATTTTGCGAAGCTGCACCCGCGTATTCAGGAGCGGCTGGCCTTTGCCAGCGATGACAACCGCGCCTTTGTGGGCGAGGGCACCATGGAGCGCGTGTGGCACGGGCCGTTTTATACCCAGCCGTTTTTGCGCATCGGGCTGCTGCGCAATATCATGTTTCCGGAGGCGGGCCAGCACGTGCCGTTTCGCATCGAAAACTACGCCTACCGCGACCCGCTGGGCCGCGAAACCGTGACCTGGATTCGACGCTTTACCTTTCCGCGCCACGTGCGCTGCTTCGACGCCACCATGATTCGCAGCGAAGCGCGCGACCGCATCGTGGACTACCTGGGCACGCACCAACACCTGGCGGTAGATATTGACCTGGCTGTGACCGAGCGCGGCGGACTGCGCCTGCGCTCGGGCGAGCAGCGCTTCTACGAAGGCTGGCTCAAGTTTAAGTTTCCGATGCTGTTTTCGGGCCTGGCCGACGTGGAAGAATGGTACGACGACGCGGCCGGCTGCTATCGCATTCAGGTAGAAGTGCGCAATAAGCTGTTTGGCAAGCTCTTCGGATATCATGGCTCCTTTCAGCCCGCTTGGCGCGAAGTGGCACCCCAGGACATTCCGGCTTACGCACTGCCTGTGCGCCACGAAAGCCGGGAGTAAGCAGAGGGTTAACTTACTATTGAGCGAGATTTAGAGCAAGCTCAAAATGACGTGGTGAGGCGTTTTAACTAAATTACCAAAGCTGTTTAAAAAGTCGGTCGAACTGGTTGGACCGCTCTTAGCGGTCCGACCGGTGGCCGTTGGAGGTCGTTGGGTGCGGTCCGGGCGACGACCGGTCGGACCGTTAAAAGCGGTTCGACCGGTACAACGACAACCGAGCTGCTTCTAAGCAGCTTCACTATCAGGCAAAAGCAATGGCAAACGATTTTACATTAACCCCGGCCCAGCGGCGCGTCGAGCTTGCTAGACCCTGGGTCTTGCTACTGGGCTACGTGGCAGCAGCGCTGGCCGGCTGGTGGTGGCTGGCCGTGCCGCTGGCGGTAGTGGTGTGCCTGGCGGCTTTCGTGCAGATGCACGATGCCATGCACAACTCGCTAGGGCTAAGTAAGAAAGCCAACAAACGCATCCTTACCCTCAGCGGCCTGCTTATTCTCAAAAGCGGCCACGGCCTGCAAGTGACGCACTTACGCCACCACGGCCGCTGCCTCACCGAGGCCGACCCCGAGGGCGCGCCCGTCAACTGGAGCTTTGGGCGCGTGCTGTGGCAGGGACCTTGGCACACCTTGATGCTGCGCCGCGAGTCGTTGCGCATTGCGCCGGGCACCAGGCACATTCAGCTGCTCGAAACTGCGCTGACGCTGGTTTTACTAGGGGGCTTTGTGGGGCTGTACTGGGCTACGGGCTCGATGGTGGGCCTAGCGTACTGGGGCGTGGCTTTTGGGATGAGCGCGACGATGCCCATCTGGGCCTCCTACGTGCCGCACCACGTGTCGTCGCGCAACCCGGTGGGGCGCGCTGCGGCGGCCGTGGCCCAAGCCTGGACGCCCATCACGGCGTCATTTGCCTTCCACCACCTGCACCACCACTACCCGCGCGTGCCCACGGCGCTACTCTACCGTGCGGCCGCCGCGCTGCCCCCGCCACCGGAGGAAGAACATCACGACCACTAGGCCCGCCCGGGCGCGGGTGCCGACCTTTGCCCCGATGCACAACCTAGAAGACCTGCGGGCCGGTAAGCTAGCCGGCGCGCGCCGCCTCGACTTGGCGGCGGGCCTCACCGAGTTTCCCCAAGAAATATTTGCGCTCGCCGACTCGCTCGAAGTCCTGAACTTGTCGGGCAACCGGCTCTCGGCGCTGCCGCCCAACCTGGGCCGGCTGCGCCGGCTGCAAATTATTTTTTGCTCCGATAATCAGTTTGCCAGCCTGCCCGAGGTGCTGGGCCAGTGCCCGCAGCTTACGATGGTGGGCTTCAAGGCCAATAAAATCCGCACTGTGCCGGCCGCTGCGCTGCCGCCCCGTTTGCGATGGCTTATCCTGACTGATAATGAGATAGAAGGCCTGCCGCCCGAAATAGGCCGCTGCGCCGACTTGCAAAAGCTGATGCTGGCCGGTAATCAGCTCACGGCGCTGCCCGCCGAGCTAGCCCACTGCACCCGGCTCGAATTGCTGCGTATCGCCGCCAACCAGTTCACCGCATTGCCTACCTGGCTGCTGGCCCTGCCACGCCTGAGCTGGCTAGCCTACGCTGGCAACCCCTTCGACGCCGAAGCGGAGGCCGCGGTGGTGGCCCGGCACCCCATCGGCAGCATTGCCTGGCCCGAGCTGGCACTAGGGCAGCAGCTGGGTGAAGGCGCCTCGGGAGTTATTTACCGGGCGCAATGGCAGCGAGCCGGCCAGCCGGCTAAAGAGGTAGCTGTGAAAATTTTTAAAGGCGCCGTGACCAGCGACGGCCTGCCGCACAGCGAGATGCTAGCCTGCATCGGCGCCGGCGCGCACCCCAACCTGATTGCGGTAGAAGGCAAAATTAGCCAGCACCCAGCCGGGGCCGAGGGCCTGGTGCTCGACCTCATTGACCCCGCCTATGGCAACCTGGCCGGGCCACCTAGCCTGGCTAGCTGCACCCGCGATGTGTATGCGCCGGGCACCGCCTTCACGCTGGCGGCGGCCGTGCGGCTAGCCCTTGGCATTGCCTCGGCCGCCGCGCACTTGCATACACAGGGCATTTTGCACGGCGATTTATATGCCCATAATATCCTGGCCAAGCCTACCGGTGAGGCGCTGCTGGGCGACTTTGGCGCAGCCAGCTTCTTCGATGGAGCTGCGCCGGAAGCTGCGCTTTTGCAGCGCCTCGAAGCGCGAGCTTTCGGTTGCCTGCTCGAAGAGCTGCAGGCGCACTGCCCGACTGGCGATGCGGCAGCCCTAGCTGCGCTGGCCGACTTGAAGCGGCGCTGCGTGCAGCCCGTGGTAGCCCAGCGGCCGACGTTGACGGAAATAGCGCTCGAGCTGGCTAGCCTTAGCCTAGCTGAGTAGCCAGCAGAAACTTCGCGCTACTCCAGCTAAGACAGCGCTTCGCGCAGGGCTTTGGCTACGCGGTGCAGCTCCTCATCGCCCATAGCGGTGCCACTGGGCAGGCATAGGCCGCGGGCAAACAGGTCTTCGCATACTGCGCCGCCATACATGGGCGCGCTGGAAAAGAGGGGCTGTAGGTGCAGCGGCTTCCAGAGCGGGCGGCTCTCGATGCGGCGCGTTTCGAGGTGCTGGCGCACCGTTTCGGGCGTGGCGGTAGTTTGGCTTGCGCCGTCCTGCAGTTCGGCCGGGTTGAGCAATACAGTGGTAAGCCAGCGGTTGGAGAGGCTGCCGGGCAGCTCGGTGGCGGGCGCCACGGCTAGGCCCGGTAGGCCGGCCAGGTGCTCCTTATACCAGTTGAAAATCTCGCGGCGACGCTTCACGCGGTCGGGCAGCAGCTCCATCTGGCCCCGGCCGATGCCGGCCAGCAGGTTGCTGAGGCGGTAGTTGTAGCCCACCTGCGAGTGCTGGTAGTAGGGGGCCGGGTCTTTGGCCTGCGTGGCCAGAAAGCGTGCCCGCTCGGCCAGCGCGCGGTCGTAGGTCACGAGGGCGCCGCCGCCGCTGGTGGTCAGTATCTTATTGCCATTAAATGAAAACACGCCTACGCGCCCGAAGCCGCCCAGCGGCTGGTGCTGCCACTGCGAGCCCAGCGCCTCGGCCGCGTCTTCCAGCACGGGCAAGTCAAATTCCTGGGCTAGGGCCAGAATTTCGGTGAGCCGGGCCGGCATGCCGTAGAGGTGCACGAGCAGCAGGGCCTTGGGCTTTTTGCCTAAGCGAAGGCGGTCTTCAATAGCCTCGCGCAGGCGCTGGGGGCACAAATTCCAGGTTTCGGCTTCGCTGTCTACAAATACCGGCGTGGCGCCGCAATAGGTGATGGCATTGGCTGAGGCTACGAAAGTGAACGACGGGCACAGTACTTCATCGCCGGGCCCCACGCCCAGCAGCAGCAGCCCCAGGTGCAGCGCCGCCGTGCCCGAGGTGAGCGCTACGCAATAGGGTACGCCCACCGCCGCGCAAATATCGGCCTCGAAGCCATCGAGGTTGGGTCCCACGGGGGCAACCCAATTATCCTCTATCGCTTTGTGTAGGTAGTTGAGCTCGTGGCGGCCCAAGTGGGGAGGCGAAAGATAAATACGGTCCAAGTCCTAAGTTTTCAGGTAGTAATGAGCCACTAACAGCTGGTAAGTAGCCAAACAAAATCGGCAATTGTTCACTGCTGACTGTTGACGGGCCTGGCCGGTACGCCTACGGCGGTGCAGTCAGCCGGTAAATCGCGCACTACCACGGCGCCTGCGCCTACGGTGGTGCGCTCGCCCACCCGCACTTGCTGAATAACGGTGGCATTGGTGCCCAAGTATACCCCCGTGGCGAGATGGGCCCCGCCGCCCACGTTGGCGTGGGGCATCAGCGAGCAAAAGTCTTCGAGCACCGCATCGTGGCCCACGGTGCAGCCCAGGTTTAAGAGCACAAAGCGGCCTAGCGTGATATCGCAGGTGAGGATGCAGCCGCGCTGCACGAGGCAGCCCGCGCCCAGCGCCACGCGCTGCTCGGGCCGCAGGGCCACCGCCGGGTGCACCAGCGCCGGAAACGACAGTTGCGGCGAGGTGAGCCGCGCCACCACCGCGGCCCGGCTAGCGCTGCTGCCCACGGCCACGGCCACCGCCAGGGGGCTAGCCACGGCATTGAGGGCGGCCACGGTGCCGAGGTAGGGGAGGCCACCCACGGTGGGCGTGGCGGGGGCGCGGTCGTCGTAGTAGCCGCGCAGGTCCCAGGCGCCGCCGGCCTCGTTGAGCTGGGCTACCAGAATGGCTATTTCGCGGCCTAGCCCCCCGGCGCCCACTATCGCGAGGGGCCGGGGGGCTAGGGCTGGGTCGGGGTCGAAGTCCGAAAAAAACAGTTGGGTCATGGGCAGCGGCCGCCGGGCGCTGCCAGGCGGGGGTTAGGCGGCCAGCAGGGTTTCGCCGTGCTGGCTGGTATCGAGGCCGTGAGTTTCGTTCTCGGCATTTACCCGTATGGGCACTATAAAGTTAGTGACCCGATACAGAAGCCACGAGCCGCCGAAGGTAAAGGCGCCCACCACGGCCAGTGTAAGCAGGTGCGAATACAGCAGCGCCGGCCCGCCGCCCGTAAACAGCCCGCCCTTTTGGGCAAACAGCGAGGTAGCCAGCATGCCCACGATGCCGCCCACGCCGTGGCACGGAAATACATCGAGCGTGTCATCCAGCGTAGTGCGGTTTTTGAGGATAACGGCCCCGAAGCTTACGCCCGACGCCAGTATGCCGATGGCAATGGCTGGGCCGTAGGCCACGTAGCCCGCCGCCGGCGTAATGGCTACTAGCCCCACCACGGCACCCACTGCCGCGCCCATGGCCGAGGGCCGCTGCCCGCGGGCGGCCTCCAGCACCATCCAGGTGAGCATGGCGGCCGCCGAGGCGAAGTGCGTGGTTACGAAGGCCTGCACGGCCTGGGCATTGGCGCCCATTGCCGAGCCGGCGTTGAAGCCAAACCAGCCAAACCACAACAGCCCGGTGCCCAGAATCACAAACGGGATATTAACCGGGGTGTGGGCGTGGCCATCGAGGTGCACCCGGCGGCGGCCAATGGCCAGCGCGCCCGCCAGGGCCGCAAAGCCCGCCGAAATGTGCACTACCGTGCCACCCGCGAAGTCGAGCACGCCCCACTTAAACAGGAATCCCTGCGGGTGCCAGGCCCAGTGCGCCAGCGGGCAGTAAATGAGCAGGCTGAAAAGGCAGATGAAAATCAGGTAGCCCCAAAACCGGATGCGCTCGGCAAAGCCGCCGCTGATGAGCGCCGGCGTGATGATGGCGAATTTGAGCTGGAACGCCGCAAACAGCACCAGCGGCAACCCTGCCCCTAGCGTGGGGTGCGGGGCCGTACCCACGTTGTTGAACATGAAAAACGTGCGCGGGTCGCCGATTACGCCCCCAATGTCGTCGCCGAAGGCCAGCGAGAAGCCCACCACGTACCAAAGCAACGAAATGACCCCTAGCGAGATGAAGCTTTGAAGCATAGTCGAGATGATATTGCCTCGGTTTACCATGCCGCCATAAAAGAAGGCCAGCCCCGGCGTCATCAGCAGCACCAGGGCCGTCGATACCAGCATCCAGGCAATGTCGGCCGACTTCAGCGTGAGCGAATCGGGGGCCGCATCGGGGTGGTGGTGGGGCATAAAGGCAGCTAAGAGGCCCAGCACCAGCAACACCAGCAGCGTGGGACGGGCAAGCAGTTGTTTGCGCGACATAATCAGCTAAAATAACGAATGGCCTGGGCGAAGATAGGCTATTTCATCGATTTTAACCAAATTATAAGGAAATGCCCTGCAAATAGAATAGGTGTTCGCTTGTTATCATCTAGTAATCTTAGGATACACCCTAGGATGGTAAGGGGCGTTATTGGCGGGCCTGCGGTTTCGCTGCCTGCCGCGACAGCAACAATAGCCCGCCAAAAAGGGTATGAAACGGGGTATTACCCTCCGTTCACTTGCTTATCATTCCCATGACCCACAAAAAAAAATGGCTGACGCTGGCCCCCGCGGGCTTGCTATTGATTGGAGCCGGCGCTAGCCTGGTCGACTGGGCCGGCAGTCTCAAAACGCAAGGCCAGCCAACTGGCCGATGGGTGCTAGCCGGCACCGGCGCGCTGGTAGTGCTCAATGCCGGCGTAAGCCTGTTTGGCCAAAGCATCATAGAGCGCGTGCTGCATGAGCTGCGCGAAACGCCAGCCCCGGAAGCGGCAGGCAACTAGCCACTTGCCTGACACAAAAAAAGCCCTGGCTAGGCCAGGGCTTTTTACTTAAGCTAATGTGAGGGAAGACTACTCAGTCTTGGCTTCCATCTTGTGGGTGCCGTGCTTCACTTTGCGGCCCAGCTTCTGGGTGCCGTGCTTGATTTTACGGCCGGTTTTCTTGGCCACGTTGCCAGCGGCATCGGCCGTGTTGTCAATGGCCTGGCCTACGTTGGTTTTGCCAGTCTTGGTGGTTTCCTTCACCGTGCCGTTGTCACGAACCTTTACTTCAGTAGTAGGCGTGGTTTGGGCAAACGAGGCAGTGGTGAAAGCGCAGGCGGCGAGCAACAAAAATACTTTTTTCATGACAAAAGAGAAAGGGGAGTGGTGTTTTCGAGGCCTTTTACGCGGCAGCTCCATGCGAGTTGCCAAGGCTATTGACAAATGTTCAAAGCCCGTGCCAAACCCGCTCTAGCCTGTTGAAAGCTCGACCGTTAGGGTAAAAGCAGCGACGAATCGCCGTAGCTCAAAAACCGGTAGCCGTTCCCCAGCGCATGGTCGTAGACCTTGCGCCAACCTGGCCCCAGCAGCGCGGATACCAGCAGCAGCAAGGTGCTTTCGGGCTGATGAAAGTTGGTAATCAGCCCCTGCACCAGCCGAAAGCGGTAGCCCGGCGCAATGAGCAGCTGTGTGCTGGCTTCAATGGCCGCCGAGCCGCTGGCCTCCAGGTGGGCCAGCAGAGCTTGCAGGGCGGCTTCGGGCGTTATTTCGGCCTGGCCGGGGGCTAGCGGGGCGTAGGGCTGCCACTGGTCTACGCGCAGCTCGGCGCCGGCCTCTGCTGGCTGGCTAGCCAGCGCGGCCCCTAGCCAGTACAGGCTTTCGAGGGTGCGCAGGCTGGTGGTGCCCACCGCGATGACGGGGCGCGGCCGGTGGCCTAGCAACTGCCGCAGCAAGCTAGCCTGCACGATTATCGGCTCGGCGTGCATAGGGTGGCCGGCCATGGTCTCGGCCTTCACGGGCTGGAAGGTGCCGGCACCCACGTGTAGCGTCACGTAGCCGCTGGCCATGCCGCGCGCGGCCAACTCGGCCAGCACCTCGGGGGTGAAGTGCAGGCCGGCGGTGGGGGCCGCCACTGCGCCCTCGTGGGCGGCATACACGGTTTGGTAGCGCACGGCGTCAGCGGCAGTGTCGGAGCGGTGCAGGTAAGGGGGCAGCGGCAGGTGGCCGGCCGCCCGCAGCACCTCCGCAAAGGGCAGTGAGGCAGGCTCCCAGCTGAAGTCAATCAGGCTTTCGCCGCTAGCCTCATGCGCCTGGCGCACGGCCGTGAGCGTGGCGGGCTGGCCCGCAAAGCTGAACGCCAGCGTGACGGGGCCGCTTTTCCAGCGGCGGCCATTGCCCACCAGGCAGCGCCAGGTGCAGGCGGCAGTTTGCTGCAGGGCCGGCTCAATGGCCCGGTGCGGCGCCACCGGCTCCAGGCAAAACAGCTCGACTACGCCGCCGGTGGGGCGCTGGGCCAGCAGCCGGGCCCGCACCACGCGCGTATCGTTGAAAATCAAGAGGCTATCGGCCGGCAGCTCGGCGGGCAGGTCGCGGAAGCTTTTATCTTCGATAACGCCCTGGCGGCTCACCAACAGTTTGCTGGAAGCGCGGTCGGGCAGGGGCTCGGGCGCGATACGCTCGGCGGGCAGGTCGTAGTGAAAATCCTGGATGCGGAGCTGGTGCGGGTCGGGAGAGGTAGACATAAAAGGCAGCTTGAAGCGGCAAAGGTCGGGCCGCCCGTTACTTGCAGCCTCAACCTCGTGCTCTATGCGCCTTTCTACGTTTCTTCTGGCTGGGCTGCCGCTGCTAGGCCAGGCCGCCGTACCGCCCGCTCATCCCTACGCCGACGCCACGCGCCGCCGCATTGCCACTGCCCAGGACGAGCGCCAGACGGCCACGCTGCTGCCTTTTTTGCAAAGCAAAAATGCCGCCTACCGCGCCGCCGCTGCCGAGGCGCTCGCCTCGGTGCAGGATAAAAAAGCCGTGCCCGCCCTGCTGCCGCTGCTGCAAGATGCCAGCCCCGCTGTGCGCCGCGCCGCCGCCTACGCCCTGGGCCAAACCGGCGACAGCACCGCCGTTTCCGCGCTGGCCCAGCGCCTCGCCCAGCCGGAAGCCAGCCCGCTAGCCCGCCGCGCCACCTATGAGGCGCTAGGCCGCTGCGTTACCAAAGCGTCAGTTAGCCAGCTGTATACCCTAAAGCCGCCCGGCCCCGACTCGGCCGCTGCGCCCGGCCAGGCCTGGGCGCTGTACCGGGCCAGCCTACGGGGGCTAGCCACGCCCGAGGTAGCGCGCCAAGCGGTGCTGCTGCTGGGCCAGCCGGGCCCGAAGCTGGCCCCGGCGCGGGCGGGTGCCTCGGCCGCGCTCACCCGCATGCGCGGGCAAGATTCGGTACTGGCCAGGATGGCGCTGCCGGTGTTGCTGAAAGCAGTAGGAAGTGACCCCGATTATTTCGTGCGCGAAAACTGTGCGTCGGCGCTAGGGCGAGTGGCGCGGCCAGTGGCCCTGGCAGCCCTGCTGGCTGCTGGCACTAAAGACCCCGACCACCGCGTGCGTATTGCGGCCCTGCGGGCTCTGCCCACCAATCCTATTACCGTAGTGTCGGCCACGCGGCGGCCCGGCAAAGCTGCCAACGAGGTAATTCTGCAAGTCAAGACCAGAGAAGCCGACAGCTTGCGGGTGCGCTGCGCGGGTCGAGCCCTGGGCGCCCGCCTGCCGCAAGAGTCGCTTACCGCCGCCGAGTGGTTTTTGAAAACGCCCCACGACACGACCAATTCCGACAACGTGATGGATTGGCTACGCTACGTGGTGGGCATCGAATATTCAGCCACGGCCGCCCGGCACTGGCGCACGCGGGCCACGCTGCTGCAGGCGGCCCTGCGCCACGCTAGGGCCGAGCAGCGCTCCGCTATTGCCGACACCATCCGGCGCCGCTACGAGCGCACCTCCAACCAATACGAGCGCGCCGCCTTGCTTACCGCCCTCAGCGAAGACCCGGCGCAGTTCGATTTTCTAGCGAAAGAAGCCGCGCTCACCACCGGCCCGACCGTGGTCCCTGGCTCGGCTGTAGCGGCCCTGGTGAGCCTGCGTGGCAATAAGCGCTTCCCCGCTGCCCGCCAGGCCGACTTCACCGCTGTATTACGCCGTGCCCTAGCCGGGGGCGACGTGGCCCAACTCGCCACCGCCGCCGAGGCCCTGGCTAGCCCCATCCTGGTGCCCGCGCCCCAGCCCGAAGACCTGGCCGCCCTGCGCCAGGCCCAGAGCAAGCTCACGCTCCCCCGCGAAATCGAGGCCTGGCTAAGCTTGCAGCAGGCCCTGGATAAGCTGGAAAAGAGGCCAGCCCCCACGCCCGCACCCGTCGGTCCGGCTAGCCAGCATCCCATAGCCTGGGCCGTGGTGCAAAGCATCCCGGTGGGTCAGCGCGTGCAAATGACGACCACAAAAGGTGTTATCATTTTAGAATTGAAAGTAGTAGAGGCACCTGGCTCGGTAGTCAGCTTCGTGAGCCTTATCAGGCAGCATTTCTACGACGGGCTGTATTTCCACCGCGTGGTGCCCGATTTTGTGGCCCAGGGCGGCGACCCGCGCGGCGACGGCTCGGGCAGCACGCCGTATAACCTACGCTCCGAGTTCAGCCAGCTCACTTACGGCGCGGGGGCCGTGGGCCTGGCCTCGGCTGGCAAGGATACCGAGAGCTGCCAGTTCTTTTTCACGCACCAGCCCACGCCGCACCTCGATGGCCGCTACACCATTTTTGCCCAGGTGGTGCAGGGCATGGGCGTGGTGCAGCAGCTCGAAATTGGCGACCGCATGCTGCGCGTCGAGCTGCTGAAAGCGGCCCGCTAGGCTGCTAGCGGCCATTATATTTGCCCAGGCCGCGCCAGCAGGCGTGGCTTTACCTCGCGTTTTATATGCTCTTCGCTGCCCCTATTTCCATTTCTCAGCTCAGCATCTACGCCGAGCGCCTCACCAGCCTCGTGGTCCTGTATTTGCCCCGGCTGCTGTCGGCTTTGCTGCTGCTGGTAGTGGGCTGGTGGGCTATTGGGTGGGCTAGCCGGCTGGTATCGGCGGCCACGGCGCGGCTCGATGTGTCGCTGAGCTCCTTCCTCAGCAGCATGTTCAGCATCACGCTCAAGGTGCTGCTGCTCATTTCGGCTGCCGGCATGGCTGGGTTCGAAACCACCTCGTTTGTTGCCATTCTGGGCGCAGCGGGCTTGGCCGTGGGCCTGGCTTTGCAAGGCACCCTAGCCAACTTTGCAGGCGGCGTCTTGATTCTGATTTTCAAGCCCTTCACCGTGGGCGACGTCATCGAGAGCCAGGGCAAAAGCGGCACCGTGCAGGCCATCCAGATTTTTAATACCCTGCTGCTCACGCCCCAGGGCGATACCGTCATTCTGCCCAACGGCGCTACCTCCAACGGTGTCATTGTCAACAAAGCGCACCCCCAGCGGGCGCTGGTCGAGATTCAGTTGGAGCTCGACGCTGCTACCGACCTCGATGCCCTGCGCCAACAGGCGCTGCCGCTGCTAGGGCACGATGAGCAGGTGCTGCCCGACCCCGCGCCGCAGGTAGTACTTGTCAGCCTCAAGCCCGGTGCTACCATGACGGTGGCCTTCCGCGCTTATACTGCCCCCGGCCAGGAAGATGCTACCCGCAACCGCTTGATGGAGAAGCTGCAGCAGCTTTTTGCGACGCAGGAAACGAAAAAATAACCGTCTGTCATTGCGAGCGCAGCGCGGCAATCTTTCCTTTATTGTTGGGTTAGTATCCCTGGCGAAAAGGAAGGATTGCCGCTCTTCACTTCGTTACGCTCGCAATGACAGGCGCTAAATCACTGAATAGTAATCACACCGGAACTACTACCACCTTTTTCGTCTCAAAAAACTCTTGCTCGAAGAAATCCGACAAATTGACCTCGCGCGCCACCAGGCCGCTTTCGGCGATTTCCTCGGTCAGGTCGCCGCCTTTGAGGTAATAGAGGCCGGCACCGGGCGCGGGCTTGGCTTTGTAGCGGTGGGCTATCCAGGGGTGGAAGGTGGCTAGCCGGGCCACAGCGCGGCTCACCACAAAGTCAAATTTGGCGTGCACCTGCTCGGCGCGGGTTTGCTCGGCGGTCACGTTGGTCAGGCCGAGGTCGGCGGCCATAAACTGCACAGCCCGAATCTTTTTGCCAATGCTATCGACCAGGTGAAACTTCACCTCCGGAAACATAATTGCCAGAGGCAAGCCCGGCAGGCCGCCGCCCGTGCCCACATCGAGCACCGCGCTGCCAGCCGGAAACTGCACCACCTTGGCAATGCCCAGCGAATGCAGGATGTGCCGCTCCATGAGGTTGTCGGTATCGGTGCGGGCCACCAGGTTTATCTGCGCGTTCCAGGCCTTAAACTCGGTTTCGAGGCGCGCAAACTGGGCTAGCTGGTGCTTGGTAAGGTCGGGGAAGTAGGTGGTGAGAAGCGACATAAGCGGGTGCCGGGGGCGGGCAAAGGTAAAAGCAGAACGTCATGCTGAACGCAGTGAAGCATCTCATTCGAATCGTCAGGATTACTAACCCTAGCGGTGCGAGCGAGATGCTTCACTGCGTTCAGCATGACGTTTTAGATGGCGTCAGGCTGTTATTATCAATACGTTAAATAAACTC
This sequence comes from Hymenobacter sp. BT559, assembly GCF_017571525.1. Taxonomy (GTDB): domain Bacteria; phylum Bacteroidota; class Bacteroidia; order Cytophagales; family Hymenobacteraceae; genus Hymenobacter; species Hymenobacter ginsengisoli. Next base: position 184,381 of record NZ_JAGETY010000008.1, read on the forward strand.
TTTCTTGTCCTTCACCATGTCGAAGAGCAGCTCGCGGGCGCGGTGCAGCTGGGCCTTCACGGTGCCGAGCGGGGCTTTGAGCTCGGTAGCGATTTCTTCGTAGCTAAGCTCGTCAAAGTAGCGCAGGCTCACGAGGCGCTGGTATTTATCGGGCAGGCGCGACACGACGTGGCGCATGATTTCGATTTTCTGGTTCTTAATCGTCGTGTCGGCCGGGTTAAGGTCGTTATCGCGGAATTCGAGCTGAATCTCGTCGCCGTCGCCCATTTTCACGGCCGAGTCGATGCTCATCGTCTTGATTTTATTCTTGCGAATAAAGTCGATGCAGTTGTTGGTGGCAATGCGAAACAGCCAGGTGCTGAACGCAAACTCGGGGTTGAACTTATGCAGGTTCTTAAACGCCTTGGCGAAGGCCTCGATGGTCAGGTCCTCGGCATCGTCGGGATTGCGCACCATCTTGAGCACGACGTGAAACACCGGCTTTTTGTAGATGTGCATCAGCTCGGCGTAGGCCTTCTCGTCGCCATGGTCTACGGCCGCCCGGATAAGCTTGAAGTCATGCTTAGCCTTAGACGAGAACTGTTTTTGGATATCGGCGGAATTTATTTCCATTGGAGCGGACGGCGACGGAGCAAGGAGAGACCCCAGGCGCAATAGAGGGCGAAGTACAGAAAATCTAACGCCGGCAAAGCCAGCGGCGGCAGCGTGGTACGCAAGCGGCGCGCCAGAGGTACATAAACAAGCAAGGCCAACAATGTTCGCGCCAACCAGATTATTCCCAAAGATACCAAGTTTTCGCGATTCCATCCAACTGCCAGAACGGCGGGTGTCAGGACGTAAAAAAGTGCGTTGCTGCCCATAAAAAGGCCGATTCGGCGGCGGTCGGCGGCCCGGTAGCGGCTGCCTGCCGAGAGGTGCCGCCGCTTTTGGCGCCACCACGCGCCCCAGGTTTCGGCGGGCTGGCTCAAGGTCTGGGCCTCGTAGTCGGCCACCACGGCGGCGCGGGCACCGGCCGCCACTGCGTCTTGCACCAGCAGGTCGTCGTCGCCGCTCAGGCGGCGGATGTGGCTGGCAAAACCCTTGGTACTGTTGAAGGTAGCGCGGGTATAGGCCAGGTTACGGCCCACGCCCATATAAGGCCGGCCGGCCCAGGCAAAGCTCAGGTATTGGGCGCCGGTAAGCAGCGTTTCGTAGCGAATAAGCTGGTTGAGCAGGCCCGGCGCCTCGGCGTAGCCGGAGAACCCTAGCACGATATCGGCGCCATTTTTTTGGGCAAAGCCCCGCTGCATCAGGCGCAGCCAGTCGAGGCTGACAGGCCGGCAGTCGGCGTCAGTGAAGAGCAGGCGCTCGTAGCGGGCCGCTTTAATGCCCAGCGTGAGGGCATATTTCTTGGGGGCAAAGCCGGCGGGCGTGTGGCTCACCGTCACGAGCCGAAAGCGGCCGGGGTAATATTGGCTCAGCTGCTGGGCGTAGAGGTAGGTGTCGTCCTGGCTACGGTCGTCGATGAGCACGAGCTCGAAGCCGGCGGGGTAGTCCTGGCTCAGGAGCAGCGGCACCAGCTCGCGCAGGTTCTCTAACTCATTGTGGGTACACACGATAAGCGACACCGGCTCGGCGTCGGGGCCGGGCTCGCTAGCCTCGGTTTCGGCGGGCCGGCGCGCGAAAGGCCGAAAATAACGACCCCAAAACCACCCTTGCACCAGCAGCAGGGGTACTAACAGAAGGGCCGGAGGCAGATGCGGGAGCGGAGGTAACAACACGGGACTAGTCCGCAAAGGTAAGCCGGCGGTAATTTTGGCAGAATGAAGTTTGACGTACTAGCCCACGACTCCGGCACCAAAGCCCGCGCCGGCCACCTCACCACGGCCCACGGCGCCATCGAAACGCCCATTTTTATGCCCGTCGGCACGGCCGGCACCGTGAAGGCTGTAGGCCAGCGCGAGCTGAAGCAGGACGTGCAGGCCCAGATTATCCTCGGCAATACCTACCACCTCTACCTGCGCCCGGGCCTCGACGTGCTGCAAGCCGCCGGCGGCCTGCACAAATTCAACGGCTGGGACCGGCCCATCCTCACCGACAGTGGCGGCTACCAGGTATTTTCGCTCAGCGGCACCCGCAAGATTAAGGAAGAGGGTGTAACCTTCCGCTCGCACATCGACGGGAGTAAGCACCTGTTTTCGCCCGAAGGCGTGATGGATATTCAGCGCCGCATCGGGGCCGATATCATCATGGCATTTGATGAGTGCACGCCCTGGCCCTGTGAGTACGACTATGCCCGCCGCTCGCTGGATATGACGCACCGCTGGCTCAAACGCTGCATTCAGCGCCTCGACAGCACCGAGCCGCTCTACGGCTACGAGCAAAATCTTTTCCCTATTGTGCAGGGCAGCACTTTCAAGGATTTGCGCAAGCAGTCGGCCGAGTTCATTGCCGAGCAGGGCCGCGCCGGCAACGCCATCGGCGGCCTGAGCGTGGGCGAGCCCGCCGAGCTCATGTACGAGATGACCGAGCTGGTCTGCGACATCCTGCCCAAAGACAAGCCGCGCTACCTCATGGGCGTGGGTACGCCTGCTAACATATTGGAAAACATTGCGCTAGGGGTCGATATGTTCGACTGCGTGATGCCGACCCGCAACGCCCGCAACGGCATGCTTTTTACGACGCAGGGCATTATCAATGTGGGCAGTAAGAAATGGGCCGACGACTTTTCGCCCATCGATGAAGCGCTAGGGGGGCACGTAAGCACGTTTTACAGCAAGGCGTATCTGCGCCACCTCATTCACTCGAAGGAAATACTAGGTGCCCAGATTGCCTCGCAGCATAACCTCACTTTTTACCTGTGGCTGGTGAAAGAAGCCCGCAAGCAAATTGTGGCCGGCACGTTTGCGGCGTGGAAAGCGGTGATGGTGGAAAAGCTGATGCGGCGGTTGTAAGCAGGGCTAGCCGGCTGACGGCACAATATATCCTGTCCTTGCGAGCGCAACGAAGTGGAGCGCGGCAATCTTTCCTTCGTGTAAAAACGACGCTCGCATGAAAGTCTACTATGTCTACATCCTCACCAACCAAAACCACACCGTACTCTATATCGGAGTAACTAACGACCTGATGCGCCGTGTAGCCGAACATAAGGCTGCTGTGCACGAAGGGTTTACAAAGAAGTACAAAGTAGATAAGCTGATGTATTTCGAAGAATCACCTAGCATTATGGCTGCCATTGAACGTGAGAAGCAACAGAAAGCTGGTTCGCGGCCTAAGAAGTTGGCACTGATTAATGCGAATAATCCTTACTGGAAGGATTTGACGGAGCCTGGCGAATAAAGCAGCTGACAAGGAAAGATTGCCGCGCTCCACTTCGTTGCGCTCGCAAGGACAAACGATTTTTTGCGCCGAAAATTTGGGTAGCCGAATGAAAATTCTCGATAAATACATCATTGGCAAGTTTTTGACCGCGTTTTTCTTCACGGTCATCATGCTCGTGTCGGTGATATGCGTGATTGACTACACGGAAAAGAACGACGACTTTTTGCACCATAGTCTCTCGTTCTGGTATGTTTTCACGCACTATTACATCTTCCTGTTTCCGTATTTTGCCAACCTGCTAGCCCCGATTACCATCTTCATTGCGGTGGTGTTCGTGACCTCGCGGCTGGCGGCGCGCACCGAGCTGGTGGCCATGCTGGCCAGCGGCATGAGCTTCGAGCGGCTGCTGCTGCCCTACACCGCAGGGGCCGGCATTATCGCGGTGTTCACATTTGGGCTCATCAGTTGGGTTATCCCTAAGGGAACTAAGCAGATAGTGAAATTTGAGAATGGAGTGGTGCAGGAGCCCTGGAAATACGAGGGCCGCAACATTCACGTCAAAATCGGGCCGCGCACTTATGCTTATCTGGAGAGCTACGACGCCGACCACAACGTGGGCTACCATTTTGCGCTCGAAACCATCGACAGCACCATTCTGCACCGCCGCCTCACGGCCGATGCCATTACCTGGGACTCGACCAAGCAGGCCTGGAAGCTGACGCAGCAGACCGTGCGCACCTTTCACGGCCAGACCGGCGAAACGCTGCAAACTATTCCGCCGCGCGATACCACGCTCAACCTCTACCCCAAGGACTTTGCCAGCACCTACCGCCTGGCCGAAACCCTGACTTCGCCCGAGCTCAACGAGCTGATTAAGGAAAAGATATTTCGGGGTGCCTCCGACACCGCGCAGTACCTGAGCGTGAAGTACGAGCGCTACGCTTACCCCTTCGATACCATCATTCTAACGCTTATCGGGGTGGTACTGAGCGCGCGCAAGAGCCGCGCCGGCGTGGGCGGCCAAATCGCGCTGGGCTTCGTGCTGGCCTTCATTTTCATCATTTTCGTGATGCTCTCGCGCAACCTGGCTTCGGTGGGCTCGGTGCCGCCCATGCTGGCGGCCTGGGTGCCGGGCATGGTGTTCACGGTCATCGGGCTTTTCCTGTATCGGGTAGTGCCAAAGTAAAAAATACCCGTTTGTCATGCTGACGAAGGACGCGTCTTATCACGGCTGCCTTCGTCAGCACTACGAACCCGAGCGACGCGAACGTGATAAGATGCTTCGCAAGCTCAGCATGACAGAAGTATGTTAAAAGACTACCTTAAGCTGCATTTCATCGTCCTGTTATGGGGCTTCACGGCCATTTTGGGCAAGCTGCTCACGGTGCCGCCGGTCGAGCTGGTGTTTTGGCGCACGCTGCTGGCCAGCACAGGGCTAGCGGGCTTGCTGCTGGCGCGGCGCACGGGCTGGCGCGTGGCGCCCGCCGAGGCGTTGAAGCTGCTGGGCGTGGGCGCGCTGGTAGCGGCGCACTGGATTACGTTTTTCCTGGCCGCGCGCCTTTCCTCCGTTAGTGTGTGCTTGGCGGGGCTAGCCACGCTGGCGCTCTGGACGTCGCTGCTCGAGCCGCTGCTGCTGTGGCGGCGCGTGCGGCCCTACGAGGTGGGGCTGGGGCTGCTGGCCATGCTGGGCCTCTACCTCATCTCGCAGGCCGAGTTTACGCAGCTTACCGGCTTGCTGGTGGCGGTGGCGTCGGCGGGCTTGTCGGCGCTATTCAGCGTGCTCAACTCGCAGTTGGTGAAGCGCCACGCGCCGGTGCGGCTCACGTTTTATGAGATGCTGGGGGCCTGCGTGAGCATCGTGCTGTTCTTCCCCATTTACAGCAACTACTTCACCCACGGCCAGGGTTTGCAGCTAGCCTGGCACGGCCTCGACTGGCTCTGGCTGTTGCTGCTGGCTGGCGTATGCACGGTGTACGCGTTCTCCTCGTCGGTTGAGCTGATGAAGCGTATCTCGGCTTTTGTCGTAAATCTGACTATTAATTTGGAGCCCGTTTACGGCATCGTGCTGGCGCAGATTATGTTCGTACTGGGCGTGCCGGGCTTTGGGCAGGAGAAAATGTCGAGTGGGTTTTATATCGGCACCATTCTCATCCTGGCCAGTGTGCTGGTGCATCCGGTGCTCGACCAGTGGAACCAGCGCCGCGCCCGAAAGCAAGCAGTAGATGTCATTGCCTAGGGCACGGGCCAGTTCCGCATCTTACAACATACCCCGCCACACCAGGTACTCGCTAGGCCACGCCAAGGCCGGCGCCTCCGCTAGCCCCGGAAATAAGCCATACACTGCTGAGCCCGAGCCCGAAAGGCTAGCGTAGGCAGCGCCGGCAGCATAAAGCTGCTGCTTTAGTTCGGCCAGGACCGGATAGGTGGGGGCCAGCGATTTTTCGAAATCATTGAAGACTGTGGTGCGCCAGCTGGCCATCGGCTCGGCCAGCGCCGCGCGTAGTGGCTGGGCCGGCGCCTGCGGCACAATGCCCGCAAAGGCCTGCGCCGTGCTGATGTGCAGCCCCGGATACACGACTATGCAAGCCGTGCCGGTCAAATTCAAGTTGATGGGCTCGAATATGTCGCCCTTTTCCAGGGCTAGCCGGGGCGTGTTTTGGATAAAAAACGCGCAATCGGCCCCTAGCTGGCGGGCGTAGCTTTCGAGCTGTTCGGTGGTCAGATTCAACCCGAAAAGGTCGTTTAGGGAGCGCAGGGCAAACGCTGCATCGGCCGAGCCGCCGCCTAGGCCCGCACCAATGGGCACGATTTTGTGCAGCTGCATTTGCACGGCGGGCAAGGCGGGAAAATCAGTTTTCAGCAGCTGGTATGACTTGAGACACAAGTTGGTAGCTACCTCGCCGGGAATGGGCCGGCCGGTGAGCAAGAGGTCGGAGGCTAACTGGCCTTTGGGGGCGGGCAGCACTTCGAGCACATCGGCCCAGGGTAGGGGCACAAACACGGTTTCGAGCGCGTGGTAGCCGTCGGGCCGCTTGGCCGTCACGTAGAGGCCCAGGTTGAGCTTGGCGTTGGGGAAGGAAAGCACAGTGAGCAGTGAATAATGAACAGTGAGCAACTTGACTGTCGGCCGGATACCCTTTTTCTTCGCGCAAAGAAAAGCAGGCTATTGGCTCCAGGCTGAACTGCTCACTGTTCATTATTCACTGCTCACTGCTGTTATGTACCCTGGCAAGCGCCTGCTCGACCTGGCCGTGGCCCTGCCCCTGGCGGTGCTCACGGCGCCGCTGCTGGCGCTGGGTGCCGCACTGGCCGCTGGCCAGAATGGCGGCCCTTGGCTGTTTCGGCAGCCGCGGCCGGGCTTGGGCGGGCAGCTTTTCACGCTCTTTAAGCTGCAAACCATGACCGCTGCCCGCGACCCGGCTACCGGCGAACTGCTGCCCGATGCCCAGCGCCTGCCGCCGCTAGGCCGCTGGCTGCGCGCTACCTCGCTCGATGAGCTGCCCCAGCTCTGGAACATCGTGCGCGGTGATATGAGCCTGGTGGGCCCCCGGCCGCTGCTGCCACAGTACCTGCCGCTGTATTCGCCCCGGCAGGCGCGCCGCCATTTGGTGCGCCCCGGCCTTACGGGCTGGGCCCAGGTGAATGGCCGCAACGCCATCAGCTGGGAAGAAAAATTTGAGCTGGATAATTGGTACGTGGACCACGAAAGCCTGGCGCTCGACCTGCGCATCTTGTGGCGCACGGCGGGCCGGGTGCTGGGCCAGCGCGGCGTGGCGGCCGCCGGTGAAGCAACAATGCCCCCCTTTCGCGGCAGCGCGCCGCAGAAGGAAGGCAATGAAGCAGTGAGTGCCGAGTGAGCCCCGAACCTAAGCCCGAGGCAGCAGCCCGCTATGTGTAGCGAGCTGCCGCCAGCAAGCCGAGCAGCGCGGCACTCCGCAGTAAGAAGGTAAGCTTGTACATAGCAAAGAAAGAGTGTGATTGTGCCGGCAAAGGTCAGGCGTGAAGCAGGCAGCGCGCAATAGCATAAAGATGCTAGGTATAAATACGGGGGTGGTGTTCGGCCGTGGGCAGGGTGTTCAGAAATGGACAGGTTTCGCCAGTGCATTAACTAGTAATTTTTAAATAAAAATCTGACAATCAAATGATTATTTAAATGGCACGGGCCTTGGCTTAGGTAGTAGGAACTTACCCCCTAGCTGCCCACCAATGGACAGAGTTATCTCCCCCGCTACGCAGCACCGTCGCCAGCTTCGCTACTGGCTGCTGGGTGTTGGCGCATTGGTCGCGCTGCTGGCGGCTGCGCTGGGCCTGCGCAGCCTCATTCAGCCTAGCCTGCGGCGCGTCGATATCCTCACTGCCCCGGTCGAAACCGGCGATGTGGATGCCACGCTCACGGCGGCCGGTACGGTTATTCCGGGCCGTGAGGTAGTCATCACTAGCCCCATTCAAAGCACGGTGCGGCGGGTGGCGCTGGCGGTGGGTGCCCGGGTGCAGCCCGGCCAAACCATTGTGGAGCTCGACAAAGACCTGGCCGCTTCGACGCTGGCCAAGCTAGACGACGAGCAGCTGCGTAACCAGAACAAAAACGCTCAGCTGGGGCTAGCCCTGGCTCGCAGCCTCACCGACCTGCAAGCCCAGCAGCAGGCCCAGGACCTGAAAGTGAGCAGCCTGCAATCGGCCCTGCGCGACGAGCAGCATCTGCTCGAAATAGGCGGCGGCACGGCCGAGGCCGTGCGCCAGGCCGAGCTCAACCTGCGCACCGCCCGCCTCGAAGCCCAGCGCCTGCGCCAGCAGCTCAGCAACCAGCGCCAGTCCAGCGCCGCCGACCGCCGCGAGCTGGGCTACACCGTGTCGATGCAGCAGCGCAGCATAGCCGAGCAGGCCGCCAAGCTGCGCCAGGCCGACATCAGCAGCCAGCTGCCGGGCGTGCTTACCTGGGTCAATGACAACCTGGGCGCCACCGTGCAGGCCGGCGATGCCCTGGCCCGGGTAGCCGACCTCAGCCGTTACCGGGTGCGCGCCACCATTAGCGATGCCTACGCCGACCAGCTGCACCCCGGCGATGCGGTGCGCGTGCGGCTAGGCCCCGGCACCGACCTGCCCGGCACCGTAGCCAGCATCAGCCCTGCTGTGGATAAGGGCGTGGTGACCTTCTACGCTACCCTGGCCAACGACCACTACCCGGCCCTGCGCGCCAATCTGCGTGCCGATGTATTTGTGGTGACCCGCGCTCACCGGGGCGTGCTGCGTGTCAAGAATGGTCCCTTCTACCAGGGCGGGCAGGAGCAGCCGGCGTTTGTGCTGGCCGGCGGCCGGGCCGTGCGCCGGGTGGTGCGCTTCGGCGACAGCAACACCGACTACGTGCAGGTGCTGAGCGGCTTACAGCCCGGCGACGAAATCATTGTATCGGACACCAAAACCTTCGCCGACACGCCGGCCCTAGCCATTAGCCAGTAACTATGAAAGCGCTGCGTTACGGATTTTTATTGCTCGGAAGTTGGCTAGCCCTGCCCGCCGCCGCCCAGGAGGCGCTGACCCTGCCCGCGCTCATTCAGCAAACGCTGGCGAGCTCGGCGGCGAGCCAACAGGCTCGCGCAGCCCGCGAGGGCGGCTACTGGGCCTACCGCGCCTACCAGGCCAGCTACCGGCCCCAGCTGGCGCTGCAAGGGGTGGTGCCAAGCTTCAGCCGGGCCATTATTCCGGTGGTGCAGCCCGATGGCACCACGGCTTTTCAGTCGGTGCGTTACAATAATTCGACCCTAGCGGTGAATTTGACCCAAAACATCGGTCTTACCGGCGGGCAGGTAGTGGTTGGCTCGCAGGTGCAGCGCTTCGACGATTTTATTCGCACCGAGAAGCGCTACAATAACCAGCCCTTTACCCTGGGCCTGACCCAGCCGCTAGGGTACTTCAATGGCCTGAAATGGGGCCGTCGCATCGCGCCGCTGCTGTATCAGGAAAGCCAGCGCCAGTACCTCGAAGACCGCGAAGCCATTGCCCAGCGCGTCACGGAGCTGTATTTCGACGTGCTCTTGCAGCAGGTGAATGCCGCCGTAGCGGGCCAAAACGCCCAGGCCGCCGCCGAGCTGCTGCGCGTGGGCCGCGAGAAATACGCGCTGGGCCGCCTCTCCCAAAGCGACCTGCTGCAGCTCGAGCTTAACCTGCTCAATGCCCAGCAGGCCCAGACCCAGGCGCTGCTCGATGCCGAAACCGCCACCGTAAGCCTGCGCACCTACTGTGCCCTGCCCAGCCCCGAAACCAGCGTCGCACCGGCCCTGGCCGTGCCTACTGCCGCGCCAGCTCCGCCGGTGGTGCCCGCCGAGGCGTTGGCCCAAGCCCGGCAGCACCGGGCGGCCGTGCTGGCCTTTGCCCGGCGGCAGCTGCAAGCGGCCCGCGACGTAGCCCAGGCGCGCGGAACCACCGGCTTTTTGGCCACGCTCACGGCCAACTTCGGCTACGTAAATCAGGCGCCCTACTTGCTCGATAGCTACGCTGCCTTGCAAAACCAGCAGCAGGTGGCCCTAGCGTTTTCGCTGCCACTCGTGGACTGGGGTCGGCGCCGCGCCACGGTGCGCACCGCCGAGCTGGCCCGCGACCAAACTCAGGCCGCTGTGACCCAAGACGAGCGCAGCTTCGAGCAAACCGTGCTTACGCAGGCCCGCCAGGTGCCGGCCCTGGCCAGCCAAGCGCGCCTGGCCGCCCGCGCCGACACCATAGCCCAGCGCCGCTACGCCATCACCCGCGCTACTTACGAGGCCGGCCGCCTCAGCCTCACCGACCTCACCCTGGCCTCGGCGGCCAAGGACGTGGCGCGGCGCAGCTACATCCTGGCCTTGCGCGCCGGCTGGGTAGCTTACTATAGCCTGCGCGGACTCACTTTATTTGATTTTGAAACCCAGCAGGCCCTAGCGGCTGAGTAGCTTTTTTCTCGCCTTTTCTACTTCTTTCTCATGCAGCCTTCGCCCATCAATTCGCCCCTCACTGCGCCTGCGGGCGCTACGCCGCCCGTTATCCGGCTGGCCAATATTGAAAAGGTCTACCAGACCAAGACCATCGAAACCATCGCCCTCAGCGAAGTCAACCTCAGCATAGCTCGGGGTGAATTTGTGTCGGTGATGGGGCCTAGCGGTTGCGGCAAATCAACTTTGCTCAGCCTCATGGGCCTGCTCGACGAGCCCAGCAGCGGCACCATTGAGATTGATGGCCGGCCGGTGACTTCTTATTCTGACAAAGAGCTGGCCGGGCTGCGCAACCACAAAATCGGCTTCGTTTTTCAGAGCTACCACCTGATAAACGACCTCTCGGTGCGCGACAACGTGGAGCTGCCGCTGCTCTACCGTCCGGGCGTTAGTGGCGCCGAGCGCCGCAAGCGGGCCCTGGCGGCCCTCGACCAGGTGGGCCTCAATGCCCGCACCAATCACTTTCCGGCGCAGCTCTCGGGTGGGCAGCGGCAGCGGGTGGCCATTGCCCGCGCACTGGCCGGCCGGCCCGAAATCATCTTGGCTGATGAGCCTACCGGCAACCTCGACTCGGTGATGGGGGAGGAGATAATGGATTTGCTACTAGGCCTCAACCGCGACCAGGGCACCACCCTCGTGATGGTGACCCACGACGAGCAGCAGGCCCTGAAGACCCAGCGCCTCATCCGGTTTTTCGACGGCCGCCAGGTGGCTTAATTCTTAGAAAATCATGCTCCTCTCTTATCTCAAAATCGCCTGGAAGGTCTTGCTGCGGCGCAAGTTCTTCACCGCCATCAGCTTGTTTGGCATCAGCTTCACGCTGATGATACTGCTGGTGGTGTATGCCTTGTTCGACTACACGGTGGGGCCGCACCAGCCCGAATTGCGCACAGATAGATTGTTATTTGTGACGCGTATGAAGCTCGTGTATCGCGACGGCGGACTTAGCAACGGCAATATGGGCTACGCTTTTCTCGACCAGCACGTGCGCCCGCTGAAAACCCCTGAGAAAGTGTCGCTCAGCCTGGGCAACTTCAGCACTGTAGTGGCCTACGTGGGTAACCAGACCCTGAAGCTGGACCGCAAATTCACGGATGGCGAGTTTTGGCAAGTACTTGACTTTGACTTCGTGGCGGGCCGGCCTTACAACCCACGCGAGGTGCACGATGCGGCTCACGTGGCCGTGCTCAACGAAACCACGGCCCGGCGCTACTTTGGCAGTGTGGCCGGCGCAGTGGGCCACCAAGTGGTGCTCGATGCTGTGCCGTACCAAGTAGTGGGTGTGGTGGCCGACGTGGCCATTTCACGCATTAACTCCTATGCTGATGTGTGGCTACCCATCACCACTACCACCGACAACCTCCGCAACCCCGAATACATCGGCCGCTACCAGGCCATTTTGCTGGCGCGCTCGCCCGCCGATGTGGACCGCATCAAGGATGAGTACCAGCAGGTGATGGCCCACGTGCCCGTGCCCGACCCCAAGCGCTTCGCCAAAACCGAGTCGTATGCCCACACCGTGCTGGCGTCGCTCACGTCGCGCTTCACCAATGAGGGGGCGGCCGAGGGCGGCGTGGGGCGTTTTACGCAGATGGGGCTGGGGCTAGGGTTGCTATTCTTGTTGCTGCCTGCCCTCAACCTGGTCAATATTAACGTGAGCCGCACCTTGGAGCGGGCCTCCGAAATAGGGGTGCGCAAGGCCTTCGGCGCCACGGCGGGGCGGCTGGTGGGGCAGTTTCTGGTCGAAAATATTTTTCTGACGCTGTTGGGTGGCGTGCTGGGGCTAGCCCTGGCGGCGGGCGTGCTGGCCCTCATCAATAGCAGCCATTTCCTGCCCTATGCGCACCTGGGGCTAAATGAGCGGGTGTTTGGCGTCGCGCTGGGCATCGTGCTGTTTTTTGGGGTGCTGTCGGGGGCGTACCCCGCCTACAAAATATCGAAGCTACATGCCGTGCGGGCCCTAAAGGGCGACACGGGTAGCTAGCCACGCCTTCTTACTCGCTTTTACTTACCGGACCATGATACGCCACCTGTTTACCCTGATGTGGAACCGCAAGCGGGCCAATGGCCTGCTCGTTCTGGAGATTTTTCTGGCCTTTGTGGTGCTCTTTGCAGTGGGCAGCACGGGAGTATACCTGTGGAGCAACTACCGCGCGCCGCTCGGCTTCGAGTACGAGCACGTGTGGGAGATTGATATGAACCCCGGCAACCAGCCGCGGGCCGAGCAGTATGCCACGCTGCAGCGCGTGCTGGCGCGCCTGCGGGCCACGCCGGGCGTGGTCACGGCCTCACGCAGCGTAGACAATACCCCGTTTGCGTTCAGCAACAACACGACGGAGTACACTGCTGGTGCCAACAATCCAAAGGTGTACGGCGACATTTACGATGCGGGCCCCGAGCTGCGCGATGTGCTGGGCCTGCGCCTGGTAGCCGGCCGCTGGTTCGACCGCCGCGATGAGGCGGCTGGTCACCGCCGCCCCATCATTATCACCGAGCTAGCGCAGGCGAAGCTGTTTCCGGGCGGCGAGTCAGCGCTGGGCAAAGCCATCCACAGCACATCTGAAGGAGACAAGGACAAGGAATATGAGGTGGTGGGCGTGACCGGTCCTTACCGCGCCGGGGGCGAGCTGAGCGAGCCCCAGCCCGGTTATTTTAGCTACGTAAGCCCCCAGGACACGGCCAGGGCGCTTTTCGACCTGCTGGTGCGGGTGCAGCCCGGCAGCGGGGCGGCCCTCGAAAAACGCCTGCAAGACGACATTCGCACCACCAGCGGCGGCTGGGCCAGCTCTATCGTGAGCCTGCCCGAACAGCGCCTCACGCAGCTCAAGCTGCTGCTCACGCTGCCCATCGTGCTTGGGGTGGTGTGCGTGTTTCTGCTCGTGAACGTGGCGCTCGGGCTCTTTGGCGTGCTCTGGCTCAACATCAATCAGCGCCGGAGCGAGCTGGGCGTGCGCCGGGCGCTGGGGGCTAGCGGGGCGGCCATCAGCGGGCAGGTGCTGGGCGAGATACTAGTGCTTACCACCTTCGGGCTGGTGCTGGGGCTAGTGGTGGCGGCACAGTTTCCGCTGCTGGGCGTGCTCGATGTGAAGCCGGGGGTATACCTCGCGGCCATGGGGCTGGCGGCGGTGGGCCTCTACGCATTGGCGGCCGGCTGCGCACTCTATCCGAGCCAGCTGGCGGCCCGCATTCAGCCCGCCGTGGCCTTGCGCGAAGAGTAGCCGAAGCCGGCCAGCCAAGTGTTGAAGTAAGGGTAGCAGCCGTTGGGATAATATTCTGGCAGCTGCCGGCAACCCAATTCACCTTTGCGGCATCTGGTCGGGCAGCCAGCTAGTTAGGCGCCTTAAATTATTTCCGTTGCTACCCGTAACGAACGCTCCGCTAGCCCGGTATCCGCCGCGAATCCAACCAAAACCGCCATTTCCTTTTTTCCTTCTTTTGCCATGAAAAACCTGCTGCTTCCCGCCCTGCTGTCGCTCGCTTCGCTAGCCCCCGCCCTGGCCCAGAGCACCCAAACCCGCAACGTGCCAGCCTTTCATGCCATCAACGTGGGTACGGGCATCGACCTAAGCCTGACTGCCGGCCACAGCCAGCGCGTGGAGGTGAGCGCCGCCACCGATGAGTACCGCGACCGCATCGAAACCACCGTGAACGACGGGGTGCTGACGTTGCGCTACAAAAACGATGACAACCGCCACAACAACTACGACCGCACCAACAAGCACCTGCGCGTGGCCGTGACGGCCGACCAGCTCACGGCGCTCACGGCGGGCAGCGGCTCGTCGGTGCACACCTCGGGCGACTTCGACGCCGCCGAGTTTCAGCTCGATGTATCGTCGGGCGCCACCGTAAAGGCCGGCCTCGACACCCGCACCCTCACCGTGCGCCAGAGCAGCGGCAGCACCGCTAGCCTCAGCGGCCACGCCACTAGCCTCGATGTGCAAAGCAGCAGCGGCGCCAGCTTCGACGCGGCCGACCTGCAAACCGAGCGCTGCCGGGCCGAAGCCAGCAGCGGCAGCTCGGTGCGCGTGGCTGTAAAAGACGACCTCGTGGCCCAGGCCAGCAGCGGCGGCAGCATCAGCTACAAGGGCTCGCCGCAGCTCACCAAGCGCACCAGCAGCGGCGGCAGCGTAAGCGGCCGCTAGCATTCTAATTTATCATTCATGTTGTTCAAAAAAAGCCTGTGCTTGCTGCTAGGCAGCGTTTTAGGGGTAGGTTTTACGCCCCCGCAGTCACCAGTCCCAGCTGCTAGCTTTCGATTGAGTGGCGACATCCAAACGTTTCCACTGCGCCTCATTGATGCCTTTCCATTCATTGAGGGGTCGGTAAATGGGCAGGCGGGTAAGTTGATGTATGATACTGGAAACGCCGGCACGCTTAGTTTGAACAGTCATTTGCTAAAGCTGCCCGCTGGCCGGTCAATGGGGCACGGCTCAGTAGGAAGCGGCCAGACATATACGCGCTCGCAGTACGATACCATTGCCAGCATGCAGCTCAGTAATGGCCTCCGTTACGCCAAGCTGCCCGGCGTGGAAGGAAACTCGCTGGACTTTTTGGAAGGTATTACCCCCGATTGCATCGGGCAAATTGGCTTTGGCTACACCGCGGGCTACATCCTCAAGCTCGACTATACCCAACGCCGCCTCACCTGCTACAAGCAAACGGCCGCCCGCCGGGCCAGCCAGGATTTTCTGCGCGGCGAGCATGTAGTAGCCGTATTAGATATCGAAACCCGGCGGCGCCCCGGCAACGTGGTGGCGAGGGTGAATATCGGGGGCTACAGCTTTTTATGTGGCTTCGATACGGGGCAGCAGGGGCAGCTCTATCTTCCTAAAGCCGTGCGCCAAGCGCTGCTGGCTAAAAAGCTGCTGGTGCCGCTGCCAGTCTACGACGCGGATAGCCTCTGTACCATCCGGCAGGTCGATTTTGGGCGAGGCGTCAAGCTAGATTTACACGCGCTGAATGTCGCCTCTACCCGCAATGCGGCTATGGACAAAGCGCTGGGCTATACAGAGGAGCCTAACCTGCTTACCGTCGGCTATGCTTTCCTGAGCCAGTTTACTACCATCTGGGATTCAGAGGCGAATAAAATGTACTTGTGCGCCCCCCGGTAGACCGTACTATTTCGGTCGAGCTGGTGTGCTCTTGCGGCCGTTGGCTGGCTAGTGGCGCTTGGCTAGGGGAGCGAGGTTCTGCTTCCTATCGTCGGCATGGCTTTCTTTGCCCATCCATCGCTCCTGATAGCCTTTCCTTTCTTAATTAATGAAAAACTACCTGCTGCCCGCCGTGCTGTGGCTGCTGGCCCTGGCGCCCGCCCTGGCTCAAACCGAAACCACTACCGCCCCGGTGGCCAATGGCCCACAGGTGCGGCCGCTCGAAAAATTTAACGCCATCAACGTGGGCACGGGCATCGAGCTGACGCTCACGGCCGGCCACACCCAGCGGGTGGAGGTGAGCGCCACCACCCTCGACCAGCGCGAGCACATCCTGACTACGGTGCGCGATGGGGTGTTGGGGATTCATTACGACAACCCCGACGAGCGCGACAGCAACTCGAAGAAGGCCCGCCGTGACCGCCACCTGCGCGTGGCCGTCACGGCCGACCAGCTGCACATGCTGGCGGCCAGCAGCGGCGCGGCCGTCACGGCCAGCGGCCCTTTCGCCACCCCCGATTTTCAGCTCGACATCTCGTCCGGCGCTACGGTGCGGGCCGACCTTAACGTGGGCGTGCTCATCGTGCGCCAGAACGGCGGCAGCGTCATCGACCTCATCGGCCAGGCCCCGCGCTTCGACCTCAAAATCACGAGCGGCTCGGTATTCAATGGCGAAAAGCTGCTCACCAACCGCGCCCAGATTGAGGCCAGCAGCGGCAGCGTCATCAAGCTAGCCGTGAAGGAAGTGCTAATGGCCGAGGCCAGCGGCGGCAGCAGCATTAAGTACTACGGCTCGCCCGAAGTGACTAAAAACGTGAGCGGCGGCGGCACCATCAGCAGCCGCTAGGGTGGGTGCTTAAGTTATGAATTAAAACAGAACGTCATGCTGAGCTTGCCGAAGCATCTCTGCAGCGCCGCTAGGGTACTAATCCATGCGGCGCGACAGAGATGCTTCGGCAAGCTCAGCATGACGTTCTGCTTAAAAACAAACAGAAGTAATTTTCTGCTTACATGATTCTCCTCGTCGACGATGACCTGGCGGTACGCACCTCCCTGCAGCTGCTGCTGAAGCAGGCCGGCTACGCCACGCGCGCCGTGCCCGGCCCCGCCGAGGCGCTGGCCGCCGTGCGCGCCGAGGTTCCGCGCCTCATCTTGCTCGACATGAACTTCTCGGCCACTACCACTGGGGCCGACGGGCTAGCCCTGCTGGCGCAGCTCAAGGCGCTGGCGCCGCAGGTGCCGGTGGTACTACTCACGGGCTGGGGCAGCATTGCGCTGGCCGTGGCCGGCATGAAGGCCGGCGCCGCCGAGTTCATCACCAAGCCCTGGCAGAATGAAGCGCTGCTTCAAACCATCGGCACGCTTTTGCAGCTGCACGCGCCTGCGGCCTCGGTGGGCCCCGCCGGGCGGGCGGCGCTCAACAAGCAATTTGCCTTCGGCAACATCGTGGGCGACGACCCGAGCCTGCTGGCTGTGTTGCGCCAGGTGGGCCAGGTGGCCGCCACCGATGCCTCGGTGCTGATAGAAGGCGAAAGCGGCACCGGCAAGGAGCTCATTGCCGAGGCCCTGCACCAGAACAGCAAGCGGCGCGGCCAGCCGTTTGTGAAGGTGAACCTGGGCGGCATTTCGTCGTCGCTGTTTGAAAGCGAGATGTTTGGCCACCGGCGCGGCGCCTTCACCGATGCCCGGGCCGACCGCGTGGGCCGCTTCGAGCTGGCCAACGGCGGCACCATCTTTCTCGACGAAATCGGCGAGCTGGAACTGGCCAGCCAGGTAAAATTGCTGCGCGTGTTGCAAGACCGCACCTATGAGGTGCTTGGCGACAGCCGCCCCCGCCGCCTCGACCTGCGCGTGGTGGCCGCCACCAATAAAAACCTGGCCGAGCTGGTAGCCCAGGGCCGCTTTCGCGAAGACCTCTTTTACCGCCTCAATCTCATCACCTTGCGCCTGCCCGCCCTGCGCGAGCGGCCCGCCGATATTCCGGCCCTGGCCCGGCACTTCGTGGCCCAGCTGCAAGCTGCCTACCAGCGCCCCGGCCTACGGCTAGGCCCGGCCGCCGCCCACTGGCTGCAAGAGCAGCCGCTGCCCGGCAACATCCGCGAGCTCAAAAACCTGGTGGAGCGCACCGTGCTCACCACGCCTCACGACGAGCTTACGCCGGCCGACTTTCAGGTGCCGGCCGGCGCTGGTGCCGCCCGCCCGGCCGCTAGCCCCGCCGAACTGCCCGCCCCCGGCTCAATGACCCTCGAAGCCCTCGAGGAGCAGATGATACGCCAGAGTGTGGCCCACTACCAGGGCAACCTCAGCCGCGTGGCCCGGGCCCTGGGCCTGAGCCGCGGCGCGCTCTACCGCCGGCTCGATAAGTTTGGCATTCCGTACAATAGTGAACAATAACCAAGACGGAGATAGCGACGCATCCCTGCGTCTCGTCGTCTGCTTCGCTAGGTGGCCTCTTTCAACGACGAGACGCAGGGGTGCGTCTGGACCTACTAAATGACCATCCGCTTTCGGCTCCTGCTGTTTCTGCTGCCGCTGTATGCCGTGCTTATTGCCCTGGCGGCGCAGGTGCGCACCAGCCAGCCGGTGCTTTTTATCGCCTGCGAGGGCACGATTGTGGCGAGCGCGTTCCTCACCTGGCGCCTCTACCGGGGCCTGATGCAGCCGGTGCGCCTCATCGAGGCGGGTACGGACGCGCTGGCCGCCCAGGATTTTAACCTGAAATTCAAGCCCGTAGGCCAGCCCGAGCTCGACCGCCTTATCGGCGTGTATAATCAGATGCTCGACGCCCTGCGCCAGGAGCGGGTGAGCCAGCACGAGCAAGCCGTGCTACTCGAGCGCCTCATCGGCGCCTCGCCGGCCGGCGTGCTCATTCTCAGCTTTGCTAATGAGATAGCCAGCGCCAACGCGGCCGCGGCCCGCGCCCTGGGCCAGCCGGCCGCCGCGCTTGTGGGGCAGCCGGTGGCTGGCCTGCCCGCGCCCTGGGGAGCTTTGCTGGCGGGCCTGGCGGGCGGCCAAGCCCAGGCCGTGCGGCTGCCGGGCGGCCAGCTCTACCGCGCGGCCGCCGCGCACTTTCTCGACCGGGGCTTTCAGCGGCGCTTTGTGGTGCTGGAAGAGCTCACGGAGGAGCTGCGCCAGCAGGAAAGGCAAACCTACGAGCAGCTCATCCGGCTGATGTCGCACGAGGTCAATAACTCCATTGGGGCCGTCAACTCGCTGCTGGGCAGCTTTCAGCACTACGCCCCGCAGCTAGCCCCCGACGACCGCGCCGACTACCAGCAGGGCCTCGCCGTGAGTATTGCCCGCAATACCCAGCTGGCCGACTTTATCGGGCGCTACGCCCGGCTGGTGCGACTGCCGCCGCCCGCCCCGCACGCCACCGATGTGCACGCGCTGCTGCGCGACCTCGGCCGCCTGCTAGCCCCCCAAAGCGCCGCTCAGGGCGTGGCCTGGCACTGGGAGCTGGCCAGCGAAGGCCCGCTGCTGGTGCCCGCCGACTCGCAGCAGCTGGCCCAGGCCCTGCTCAACGTGGCCAAGAATGCCCTCGAAGCCATCGGGCCGGGCGGGGGCAACGTGTGGGTGCGTACCACCGCCCAGCCGCCCACGCTTACCCTCGAAAACGATGGCCCGCCGCTTAGCCCCGCCGTGAGCCAGCGCTTATTTACGCCTTTTTTCAGCACCAAGCCGGGCGGGCAGGGCATTGGTTTAGTACTGGTACGCGATATTTTACTGGCCCACGGTTGGGCTTTTCGGCTCGAAACAGGGGCTAGCGGGCGCACGGCCTTCACGGTGGCGCTGCAACCATCTGGCGGCGCGGGCAGTAGGTGAGGCCAGTACACCTTCTGTCGCTGCCTCATGCCAGCCGCCTCGCCCGCGCACCTCGTTTATTTTCAGAATGCTGTGGCCCGCTTGCTCGAGCACCCGCACGGCTACGCGGTGGTGGAGTACCAGCCCGGCCCGCGCCAGCTGCCCGATTTGCAGGGCCTGCTGGCCCAGCTGGCGCAGCTGCTAACCCAGCGCCGCTGGAACCGGGTGCTGGCCGACCAGCGCAACATGCAGCCCTATAGCCCCGAAGAGAGCGACTGGATACGGGACCACTGGCTCACGCGCGGCACCACGTTTCACGGGGCCGTGCTGCTGCCGCATGATGTGTTTGCGCGCCTCACTAGCTCGCAGCTGGTGCTCGAAGCCAAAGCCGCCAGCCTCAGCTACCGCCTCTTCGACGACCAAGCCGATGCCGAAGCCTGGCTGGGGAAGGTAGCCTAGCGGCCCAGCGCAAACACGGCCGGGCGCTTGTGCAGCTTGGGTAGCTCGGCCAGCCGGCGCCAGTCGGCCACGGCCAGCGTGCGTAGGTACTCGGTGGGCGCGGTGAGGTCGGCGGCCACGCACAGGCGCGTGCCAGGCCCGAGGTGGGTAAGTAAGTCGGCCAGCAGCTGGTCGTTGCGGTAGGGCGTTTCGATAAACAGCTGGCTTTGGTCGCGCTGGCTAGCCTCCTTTTCCAGGGTTTTGAGAGCCGTGATGCGGGCGGCCTTTTCGATGGGCAAGTACCCGTGAAAGGCAAATCGCTGCCCATTCAGCCCTGAGCCCATGAGGGCCAGTAAGATGCTCGACGGCCCCACCTGTGGCCGCACCGCTAGCCCCAGCCGGTGCGCCTCCTGGGCCAGGGCCGCGCCAGGGTCGGCGATGCCCGGGCAGCCCGCCTCGGAGAGCACGCCGGCTTCGATTCTCTCCTTCACCAAGGGCTCCAGCGCAGCTTTTACCTGGGCGGCCGTGCTGTCTTTGTCGATGAGCACAAAGCGAATATCCTCGATGACGCGGTGCGGGGCCACTTCTTTCACGAAGCGGCGGGCAGTGCGCAGGTTTTCGACCAGAAAGTAGGGCAGCCGGGCCACGGCCGCCACTACCTGCGGCGGCAGCACCTGCGGCGCCGTGCCCTCGGCCAGCGGGGTAGGAAGGAGGTAAAGCATGATAGTAGCGCGGACTTTTAGTCCGCGTTTGACGATGGAGGAGGCGGACTGAAAGTCCGCGCTACATCAATACAAAGTTTTTGACCAGCCCAAATACCTCCTCGGGCTTTTCGGCGTGCAACCAGTGGCCGGCGTCGGGCACGGTCACTACCTGCGAGTTGGGAAACAGCACCGGAATGCCGGTCAGCTTGTCTTCGGGCGTGATATAGTCTGACTTGCCGCCGCGCAAGAACAGCGTAGGCTTAATAAATGGCTGCGCCGCAGTGATTTCTTCGCCCACGGCGGCCAGGTTCTCAACCAGCGCGGGCAGGTTGATGCGCCAGGCAAAGGAGTTGTCTTCGCGCCGGTACAGGTTCTTGAGCAAAAACTGCCGCACGCCCGGCTGCGGAATGGTGCGGGCCAGCGCCGCCTCGGCCTGCTGCCGCGTCTGGATGGCGCTCAGGTCCACGGCCTGCAAGCCGGCGATAATATCGTCCTGGTGCTCCATGTTGGAGAAGCGCGGCGCGATGTCGGCCACGATAAGCTGAGCCAGCCGCTCGGGGTAGCCCAGGGCCAGGGTCATGGCCACCTTGCCGCCCATGCTGTGGCCGAGCAGCGTGAGGCGGCTGGGGTCGAGGGCCAGGTGGTCGAAGAGGGCCAGCACATCCTGGGCCATGAGGGCGTAGCTGTGCTCGGGCGAGTGAAACGAGCGCCCGTGATTGCGCATATCGACGGACACCACGCGCAGGCCAGCCTCCTCGGCCCAGCGCCGGGCTAGGGTCTGCCAGTTGTCGAGGGTGCCGAAGAGGCCGTGCAAAATGACGAGCGACCGGGCGCTAGGGTCACCCTGGTCGAGGTAGTGCAGAAGGGGCATTTTTTTCAGTGAACAGTTGATAGTGAGCAGTGAAAAATTAGTAGCAAACGATTGGTAATGAACAGTATACAGTTAATGGGGAGCAGTTGGTAGTTGCTAAAGAAACGATTCACTGTTCACTACCAACTATTCACTGAATATTAAATCCACGCCCAGGCGCGGCGGCGCTCGTGCACTTCTACGCCAAAATGGCGTAGGTAGCGCACCAGCAGGTGCATATCGGGCAGCACAAGGCTCGTGAGGATAATGTCGCCCTGCGGCAGCGGCAGGCGTAGGTATTCGTAGCGCCGCCAGAATACGCCGGGCCAGCGGCAGCGGCTCCACTCTACCGGGCCGGGGCCGGGCCAGCCCTGGCGGGCGGGGTCATAGGCCAGCACCTCGTCGAGGGTTACTTGCAGGCGGCCTTCCAGTGGGTTGAAAATGAGCGTAGTAGCCGCGTTGAGGGTGTAGTAGCGCAGGTGCAGCAGCAGCGCTGGTGCCGCCAGCGCCAGCACCGCCAGCAGCAGCGCCCAGGCCAGCCAGCGCTCGAAGGCTGTGGGCGCTACCAGGCCGGGGCCGGCGGCCGCTAGCCCGGTGCCCACTGCCAGCAGCGGCCATGTGAGCTGCGCCAGCTGCCGGGTGGGCGTGGCCCGATATAAGGTGGCCTTCTTACCAAAAACGCCCAGCGCCCAGCGGGCCAGGCCCAGCAGCACGACCATCACAACGGCCGCTTCGAGCAGCGAGCGGAGAAAATTCATTGCCACAAAACTACGGTCCCCAGCCGCCCAGGCGGGCTAGGCCCGCCCGGCAGCGCCGGCGCGTGCTAAGTTTGGGCTGTGGCCACCGGGTGGCGGCCGGGCGCGAGCCCTACGCAGCATGACGAACGGGCTATCAATACGGGTGAAGAAGGTGCTGGGGCTGCGGCCCGACGTGCCGCTGAGCTTCTACGTGCTCGACGGGCTGTTTCGCAAAGTGCTGCGCCAGAATGCGGGTGTGCGCTGGGCCGTGCACCATACGGCCACCATTCGAACGCCGGCCCGGCTGCGGGCGGGGCTAGGGTCGTTTCCGGGCGACTCGCCGGGCGTGTACATCAACGCTGATAATGGGGTGGAAGTAGGCGATTTTACCAACATTGGCCCGCAGGTGGGGCTACTTTCGGCCAACCACGACCCCGTGAACAATGCCCGGCAGCTAGCCGCGCCGCCGCTGCGCATCGGCCATTTTTGCTGGCTCGGCATGGGCGCCGTGGTGCTGCCGGGCGTCGAGCTGGGCGATTTTACGGTGGTAGGAGCGGGGGCCGTGGTCACGCGCAGCTTTCCGGCCGGCTACTGCGTGCTGGCCGGCAACCCCGCCAGGCTGCTCCGAGAACTAAACCGCGACGACTGTGACGCCCACGCCCGAAGCGCCTACGCGCGGCACGCTGCTCGGCACTAGCGCGGCCATTTTCTTGGTGCGGCTGCTGCCCACGCTGGCCAGCGTGGTGGCGCTGGTGTGGCTGGCCCGCGCCACCAGCCCGGCCTACTACGGGCGCTACCAAAGCTTCTGGGTGCAGTGGCAGGTACTGCACGTGGTGGCCTGCCTGGGCCTGCCCACGCTGGTGCTCACCTACGCGCCAGCTCAGGTGCGGGGGCTGGCGCGAGGGGTTCGGCCTTGGCAGCTAGCGGGGCTAGTGGGGTGGGTGCTGCTGGTGGCGGCGCTGTTTGCCGGGCTGCAAACGGGGCGCGGCGCACCGTTTGGGGCTGGGCCGGCGGGGCTTTTTCTGCTGCTTAATGTGCCCATTGCCGTACTCGAAGCCTGTGTGCTGGGGCAGCGGCAGCTTCGGCCCCTGGCGCTGGTGAGTGGGGGCTATGCTGCCTGGTTTGTGGCTGGCCACGCCCTGCTGGTGGGCCACCACCTGAGCAGCCCGCAGCTTATGGCGTGGCTGCTGGTGGGCAGCGGCCTGCGCCTGGCGGCGCTGGCGGGCCTTACGGGCCGGGCGCAGGCGGCGCAGGCTCCATCGGTGGCCATGCCGCTAGCCTCGGTTGGCAGCCTGTGGGCACACACGGCCCTCAACGACGTGGTGCAGGTGCTCTTTCGGTGGGCCGATAAGCTGGCGCTCAACTTCCTGCTGCCGGCCGCGCTGTTTGCCTTATACTTCAATGGCACCATTGATATTCCCTTTTTGCCGCTGCTACTGGGGGCGGCGGGCAGCACGCTGCTGCTGCACTTTGGCGAGCCCCGGCGCACCGAGGCCGACCGGCTAGCCCTGCTGCGGGCGGCGGGCGAGCTGTTGGGCCGGCTGGTATTCCCGTTGTTTTTCTTTCTGCTGTTTTTTCGGCGCGAGCTGTTTGGGGTGGTGTTTGCGCACCGCTACGATGCGGCGGTGCCGCTGTTTGTGGTTGCCTCGCTGGTAGTGCCGCTGCGGGCCTACAACTTCACGGCCCTTTTGCAGCACAAGGGCCAGGGGCGCATCATCACACGCGGTGCGCTCCTCGATTTGGCGCTGGCGCTGGGGCTGATGTTTCCCTTGTACCGGCTGCTGGGGCTGGCGGGTGTGGCGCTGGCTTTTGTCAGCAGCACTTATTGGCAAGCGGGCTACTACCTGCGGCACACGGCCCGGCTGCTAGGGGCACCCTGGTATCAGCTGCTGCCGTGGCGGGCATGGGTCGGGCAGGCGCTTGGGGCTGCGTTGGGGTTAGGAGCGCTGCACGCACTGCTGGCCGCCAGCCTGCCCGAGCGCAGCGTGCTGCTGACCGGGGCGGGCCTGCTGGGGCTGGGGCTGGCCGGGCAGCTGTGGCTGGCCCGCCGCGCCCCG
Organism: Hymenobacter sp. BT559; assembly: GCF_017571525.1. GTDB lineage: Bacteria > Bacteroidota > Bacteroidia > Cytophagales > Hymenobacteraceae > Hymenobacter > Hymenobacter ginsengisoli. The sequence goes on from NZ_JAGETY010000008.1 coordinate 208,380, forward strand.
GGCTAGGGTCTCGTCATTTGCATCGCGGGGCAGCCTCTTGCCTCGACAAGGCGCAAGGCGGCGTCGCTACACCGCTGCGTAAGCAAAGAATTCACAGCGTACTTAAACAGAAAGCCGGCTGCCTGAGGAGGCAGCCGGCTTTGGGTAGGCGTAGCTAAGCTTGTTTTAGAAGGAGTAGCGCACCCCTAGCTGGCCCTGCCAGCGCGAGGCCAGCTGGTCGATAGAGTAGGTAGCCGGCGTGCCGAAGGTGAAAGCCGGGCGGTTGTACTGGCCGGCGCTGTAGGTGTTCGAAACGTTGCCATTGGCATCAGCATAAGCCACTTGCGTGAGGCCGGTGCCCAGGGTCGAGTTAAACGTGTTGGGCACGAAGTACTGACGGCCCCAGCTGCTGTTCAGCAGGTTGCCCACGTTCACGATGTCAAACGAAATCTGGATGGTGTGCGCCGAGGGAACAGCGCCCGTAGCGTCGGCGTCGAGCTTGCCCAGCTTGGTTTCCAGCATAAAGCGCACGTCGGCCTGGTTGTTCCAGGGGGTGCGGGCGCCGTTGCGCTCGGCATATTGGCCGCGGCGAGTGCTCAGGTAGGGGTCGTTGCTGATGAAGCTGTTGAGAGCCGCGTACTGGGCACCGCTAGCCTCCACCGTGTAGGGCGAGTTGCTATTGGCCCGCGACACGAGCGTGATGTCCGAAGCCGAGCCGGGGATGAAGGCGAGCTGCACATTCTGCTGGCCGTTGCCCAGGAAGTTGTTGTTGTACACCCAGGTATAAGGCGCGCCGCTCTGGTAGGTCAGCACCGAGGTGAAGTAGCCCGTAAAGCGCTGGGCGAAGGTCTTGTGCAGGTTGAGGCTGGCCACCACGCGGTGGCGCAGGTCGAAGTTGGAGTAAGCCAGGCCCGGGTCGTTGATGTTCAGGGCCGGGTTCAGCTCCCAGTTGCTCTGGGGCGAGTTGCGGATGCCGTTGCTGATGTCGTAGCTCTTGCCGTAGGTATAGGCCACGTTGGCGTCAATCAGATTGTTCACCGTCTGGCCCACCGAGCCGGTGAGCTGGTAGCGGTAGCCCTGCTGAGTATTGGTGAGCAAAAAGGCGTTGGAGAAGCCGCCGTTTACCTTAGTGCCAAACGGAGCAGCTGCGTAGCGCGGGCTAAACGTCGGCCCTTGAGCCAGGTAAGTCGCGTTATCCGCCAGGTTGATGTTCTGGAACTTCACGTCCTGGATGGTCTTCGTGTACAAAGCCTCTACCGAGAAGCGGGTGCCGGTAGGCAGCTTAAAATCGACGGCCAGGTTCGAGCGCCACACTTGCGGCATCTTGAAGTTGTTGTCCACTAGGTTCACCTCGGTGGTGCTGCGGGCCGAGGCCGGCAGCTGGGCGTAGATATTGTCGGGGTTCTGGCTGAGGTAGTACTTGCCGGCCGTGGCCGCCGTGGTTTGCACGTTGTTCAAGTCCACCGAGTTGAAATTCACGCCGTTGTTGTAGTAGGCATAGCCAAACCAGGCGAAGGGCACCCGGCCGGTAAACACGCCCGTACCACCACGCACCACTACCAAGCCATCGCCCTGCACATCGTAGTTGAACCCTAGCCGGGGCGAAATCTGCACCTGGCCCAGATAGCCATTGTTGAGGTCCTGCCAAGCCGTGTGCGAGTACGTCTGGTTCAGGGTGCGGGCGTCGTTGGTGGGGTTGTTCACCAGGCCCGAGTTCAGCGCCGGCTTGGTGGGCAGCGAGGCAATGTCGAAGCGGATGCCGGGCGTCACTTTCAGGCGGTCGTTTACCGACCATTCATCCTGCAGGTAGCCGCTGAAGAAGTTGATGTTGAACGCCGCCGAAGGGTTGTTGTAGTTGTAGTCATACGAGTTGTTGCCCACCGTGCCGTTGTTATAAGTACCGCGGATGCGGCTCGGCAGGTCGTTCAAAAAGTCGCTGGGGCTGTTGTACTCGATGCGGCCGTTCCAGGAGTTGATGAAGCCATAGTCAATGTGGTAAAACTCGTTGTGCGTACCTAGGGTCAGGGCGTGCGCGCCGGTGTAGAACGTGAAGTTGTCGGTCAATTCAAACGTCTTCTGGCGGGTGTTGAAGATGCTGGCCTCGCGGTCCGACCCTAGCAGAATCTGGTTCGAGCCGCCGCCGTAGTTCTTAGTTGGGTCGGTGCTCACGTTGTTTATCTGCACCGAGGGGTAGAGGTTGCCCTGGCCCCCGAGCAGGTTGCGGTAGTCGTGAATGTTGGTGTAGCCCAGGATGAGGTTGTTAGCGAAGCGGCTCGAAAAGTTCGACTTCACTTCCAGCACCGTCGAGTTCTGCACGTTGGTTTGCAGGAAGTCCTGCGAGCCAAACTTGAACAAGCTGCCCGAGCGCTCCAGGTTGGTAGCCTCCGACTTGATGAAGTTGTGGCGCAGTGCAATGCTCGTCTTGTCGTCGAGGTTGTAGTCGAGGCGGCCAAAAATCTTGTTGCTGTTGGCGTAGATATTATAGTCGCCGTAGTCGCCCACGCTGTAGTTGGCCGTGCTCAGCGTGCCATCGGCGTTGCGGGTAGTATAGTTGTTGAGCTTGCTGGTAATCTGCTGGGCCAGGTCCAGCGTCACCGGCGAGCCGGGCGTGCCAGCGGCGTAAAACTGCGGCTCGGTGCGGCGCGCAATCTCGGCGTTGGTAAAGAAGAACAGCTTGTTCTTGATAATCGGCCCACCCAGGCGGAAGCCCGTCTGGTAGTCGTGGTACGAAGAGCCGATTTTCGAATCCGTGCCATCAATGCTCTTGCCCGTGATGGCCTGGTTGCGGCCGTAGCCATACACCGAGCCGTGGAAATCGTTGGTGCCCGAGCGCGTTACGGCGTTAATCGAGCCGCCCGTAAAGTTGCCCAGCTTCACATCGTAGGGTGCCACCGAAGCCTGAATTTCCTGGATGGCATCGAGCGAAATCGGGTTGGAGCGGGCCGAGCCGCCGGGCAGGCCGCTGGTGCCGCCCTGGCCCCCTAGCGAGGGCGAAAATCCAATAGCGTCGTTGTTTACGGCGCCATCAAGGGTAATATTATTGTAGCGGAACGAGCTGCCTGCAAACGAGTTATTCGAGTTGCGTGGGTCGAGGCGGGTAAAGTCTTGGATACTGCGCGAGATGGTGGGCAGCTGCTGCAAAGCCTCACGGCCCACGTTGGTGCCGGCGCCGGTTTTGGTGGCCTGGGTATTGCCTACTACCACTACCTCATTCAGGGCCTGGGCCTCGGCCGCCAGCACAAAGTTGAGGCGGGTCGTGTTGCCCAGGGTCAGGAATACGTTGTTGATGGTCTGCTCCTTATAGCCCACGTAGGTTACCGTTACAGTATAAGGTCCGCCGGGCGCCAAGTTGGGGATGGTGAAACGGCCATCGGGCTCGGTGGCGGTGCCACGCTTGCTGCCGGTGGGCACGTGGGTAGCCACTACCGTCACGCCAATCAGGTCTTCGTTTTTATCCGAAATGATTTTGCCGCCGAGCGCCGAAGTCGTGACCTGGGCCGAAGCTAGCCGACCCAGCAGCAAGAGAAAGAATAAAATTGCCAGCCGCAGCGCGGTCCGGTTACTAGTAAGTGTGCGCATAGTAAGGGGGTTAAGCCAATGCAAACGCAAAGGTCCCCCGGCATTTTTACCCCCCGGCTAGCTTCTTAGTTATCAAATCATTGGTAATAAAGCGCGGCCGTAACGTTGCCGTAACACAAGGCTGGAAACAAGGCCTAGTCTCACGCTAAAAGCCAGAGCCAAAAATTCAACGCCTAATCAGTCAAGGTCAGCGAGTAATACAGATGGCTAAACGCCAAACTACTCGAAAAAGGGCCCTAGCCAGCGCCAAGCCGACTTGCCAGGGGCTAATTTTGTGTCCACCTTTAGCTGCCGCGCGGCGCATCCCCTCGATTATATGCTGCTTTCCATGACCGGCTTTGGCCAAGCCCACCGCGATACGGACCGCTACACCGCCACAGCCGAGCTGCGCTCGCTCAATTCCAAAACTCTCGACCTAACGCTGCGCCTGCCCCGCTTTCTGCAAGCTCACGAAGTTGAAATCCGTCAGCAAATCACCAAGGCCCTGCTACGTGGCAAGGTCAATTTTAACTTCGATTTCAGCCGGCCGGCTGGCACCAGCGCCGCCCCCACCCTCAACCGCGAAGCGCTGCTGGCCGCCTACCACGAGCTGCAAGCCGTGGCTAACTCACTAGGTATCAATGCGGGCGAGGAAACGCTGCTGGCCGCCCTGCGCCTGCCCGGCGTGGTGCCCACCGCTGCCGAGGCGGCCCAGGCCAGCCAGGCCGAGGCCGGCGCCGACGAGCCCACCTGGGCCGAGCTGCAGCCGCTGCTTACTGAGGCGCTGGCCGCCATGCAGCAGTTTCGGCAAGATGAGGGCCAGACCCTACAGCAGGAAATTCTGGGCTACGTCAACACCATTCGGCAGCAGCTGGCGGCCGTGGAGCTGCACGACCCCCAGCGCATTGCCCACGTGCGCCAGCGGCTGGCCGCTCACTTGGCCGAGCTCACTCAGCACGAGCAGTTTAGCGAAACGCGCTTCGAGCAGGAAGTGCTTTACTACATCGAAAAACTCGACATTGCGGAGGAAAAGGTACGCTTAGCCGCTCACCTCGATTATTTTGAGCTGGCCACCCGCCAGCCCGACGAGGCCGTGGGCAAAAAGCTGGGCTTTCTGGCCCAGGAAATCGGCCGCGAAATCAATACGATAGGGTCGAAAGCCAATGACGCTACCGTACAGCACCTAGTAGTAGGGATGAAAGAGGAGCTAGAAAAAATCAAAGAACAACTAAATAATATCCTTTAGCGCAATCCGAGATTAGCACTAGCCCCGTAAATAAAACGCAAAAAGTCCTGTACCATTCTTGGGCATATTTGTATTTTTCGCCGAAAGAAAAAATATTTTTTACCTATATTCTAGCTATAAGTGCTAAACATGGCTTTAAGATATGGGTAATAAATAACTAAAGGTTAGGCGATTAAAACAATTGCTAAGGTTGAATTACTGCAGGATACCTTGCTAAAATCTCTTAAAACGTTTTCGGAACATTGTTTGCATTTTGTATGTAACTTAGTTCCCGAAACAAGACAATTACTTCTTACAGGTCGATAACAATTAGCATTTTCTCATGAAGACACTCGTACTCTTCCTGCTAACCAGCTGCGCTAGCGTGCTGATGGCCGCCCGCCCCGCCGCCGAGATTGAGCTGATAAAAAAGCGTGTGCTCAGCGAGCGCGTGGAGGTGCTCATTCCCAAGGGGTTTGAGGTAATGACCGAGCAGCAGATGGATTTTGCGTATGCCCACGCCAGCAGCCGCCCCAGCGTAGTATTCACGAACAATAACCTCGTGTCGCTGGCCTTTAATTACTCGGACAACGACGCCGACCAGGATATGGTAACGGTGTACGAAACCACCTTCGCTAAAGCTTACCACAAGCAATACAGCAAAACCACCTGGTTTGGCGAAGGCGTGAAGGAAGTAGGTACCCGCAAAGTGGGCTACCTCGAATTTATGAAGCCTGAGATGGGCCACGAGGTATACACGCTTGTGTTCTTCACCGATGTGCAGGGAAAGCTGCTCATTTGCACCTTCAACTGCGCCGACCGCCAGAAGCCGGAGTGGGAGCCCCTGGCCAAGAAAATCCTGAATTCCCTGAAAGCCAACGGCTAAGAAGGGTATTCCGCTCGTAAATCAGTTACAATATCAGGTGTTTTATTTAGTAGACGATAAATAACTATAAGCTGTCCAAACGGCAGTAAACACGGAGAGCCCCGGCTACTAAGCCGGGGCTCTCCGTGTTTACTGCCGTTTGCGGAGGGCTAGCGGGCGCCCAGGCCATCCAGAAAATCGCGGGCCAGTCCGAAGGCGCCGGCAAAGCCGGCCAGCGAAAGTGCGGCCGGACGGTCGTTTACGTCGTGATAAGCCTGGCTGCCGCCGCGCGTGTACAGGAAGAAAGCGGGCACGCCAGCTTCAGAAAAAGGAAAGTGGTCGGAATTGGCGGCGCGGCCGCGGGCGGTGAGGCGCGGCAGGTAGTGATGGGCGTCGTTGAGAGCCGTGAGGCGGGTGAAAGCGTGTTCGTAGACCCGGCCATTGACGACGGTGGCGCCTTCCTCACCGGTGCCCAGCAGGTCGAGATTAAGCAAAAATTTGATGCTGGCCAACGGCACGAGTGGGTGCCGCACAAAGTAGCTGGAGCCCACCAGTCCCGCCTCCTCGGCCCCAAAAAGCAGAAACACAACCGAGCAGGCGGGCCGGTTTTCGGGGCGGGCATAGTGGGCAGCCAGCTCCAGTAGCAGGGCCACACCGCTGGCATTGTCGTTGGCGCCGGGAAAGTAGGTGGTGCGGCCCATCATGCCCAGATGGTCGTAGTGGGCCGACACCACCAGGAAGCTGTCGGGTTGAGCAGTCCCCTTTATCATAGCGGCCAGGTTTTGGGTTTGGTAGCTGCGCCGGAGCCGGGCGTCGAGCTGAATCGTAGCCGTGGTAGCGGATGGGAGCTGGGCCCAACGGCTCGCCAGGACTTCCAGCCGCACCTGGGCAGCTTTCGCGCTGGCGAGTGAGGCCGTGAGCTTGGGCATCAGCACCAGCCGGGGGCCGCTTTCGGCGAGAAGCTGCTGCAGGGCCAGCGGCAGCGTGGGTAGCCGGGCCTCATCGCGTGCGCGCAGCACCCAGGCACTGGGCAGGTAGCCGGTAACCCAGGGAGTGACCTTAGCGCCGGGAATAACGCCGCGCAAACCGGCTAGGTAGCGGCGCACGATGGTCGTATCACTGAAAACCAGCGTATCGAGCGGCTCTAACCGATAGTGCTGCGCGCGTGGCTGTGCCGCCGATGCCGGGGCCGCAATAAAATCGCGCCCGGGTAGCAGGCGCTCTCCGGCTACGGTCAAGGCCATCTTTCCCGGAAAGGTATTTACGTCCAGCGTAAACGGCTGGGTGTAGTCGGGGGCCAGAGGGGCTAGGCCCAATTGCTGGAGGCGGCCACGCAGGTAGGCGGCTGCCTGGTGCTCGCCTTGCTGCACGTAGCCCCGGCCGTGCATTTTCTCGGAGGCGAGCTCCACGATGGTGCGCCGCGCGCGGGCCAGGTCGGGGCCGGTAGATGCTGCTTGGGCCGACGCGTGGCCGGGCAGCAGTAGCAGCAGGGCTAGCCCTGCGCTGGTGCCCAGCCCGCGCCGGCGCCCGGCCAGGCTAGCCCCGGCCAGCACCAGGGCCGCCCCAATAGTGTCGCTTAGCAGGTCGGTCCACTCGGCGTGGCGGCCGAGCTGCATGGCGTATTGCAGCACTTCGATGAGGGCGCCGAAGGCAATGCTGCCTAGCAAAACCATGCTGGCCGGGTGGCGTCGGTGCGGCCGCGCCCACAGCCAGGCCAGCCCTGCCAGCACCGCAAACACGCCCGCATGAGCCGCTGTGTCGAAGGACAATAGCTGCCACTCGGGGGTGCGCGGCATATCCTTGGCTGGCGTGAGCGTAAGCCCCAGCATGACCGCCATCCACAGCAAGGTAAGCGGGCCGGCCAGGCGTAGGACGATGGCTTTCATACGAAAAGGAAGAAAAAAAACGTCATGCTGCGCAGGGCGAAGCATGACGTTCTGTACAGGAGAATGCGAGTAAGTACTAAGAGCCGCGCTAGGGGCTAGGCGCCCACCAACTCGCCGTAGGCCTCGGCCGAGAGCAAGCCAGCTACTTCGCCCTGGTTGGCTACTTTCATTTTAATAATCCAGCCGTCGCCGTAGGGGTCCGAGTTTACCGTTTCAGGGGCGTCGGCCAGCTTGGGGTTTACTTCGAGCACGGTGCCGCTGATGGGGCTGAACAGGTCGGAAACCGTTTTTACGGCTTCTACGGTGCCAAATACGTCGTGCTGGGCAATGTCCTTATCTACAGTATCGATGTCCACATACACGATATCGCCGAGCTCGCGCTGCGCGTGGTCGGTGATGCCGATGGTGGCCGTGTCACCATCGAGGCTAATCCACTCGTGGTCTTTGGTGTAGTGCAGCGTGGCAGGGATATTCATGGAGTAGGGGAGAAGAAGGAAAACTGACTGCCGGCAAAAGTACGGCGGAGGCGGCAGAGGCCCCGCTAGCCCGGCCGGGCTTATTGCAGGCTATAGCGCAGCTGAATGCCGCCCTCGGTAGTGGCATTGCGGAAGGCATTGCTCACGCGGGGCTGGGTGATGTTCTGGGTGAAGTAGAATTGCAGGTTCAGGCGGGCATTCAGCAGGTAGTCGACCGTGGGGCTCAGCTGCATCTGCAGCGAGCCATTGGTAATCTGGCTGGTGGGCGTGCCGGGGTCGCCGGCCACGGCGGCGCTGCCCGGTATCAGCGGTGTGGTGGCTGTGGCCGGGGTAGTGGGGGTGGCCGGAATGGGGTCTACCGAGCCCAGAATGCTGCGCTGGATGGTAGCATTGTCGCGGATGCTGAGGTTGAGGCGCACATTAAGGTTATTCTTAAGCACCTTTTGCTCGCCGCCCACCCGGAAGGGCAGCTTGAAGCCCGTAGCCGCATACCCCACCCCAATCACCAACTCGGTAGTGCGCAGCTCGGTTATCTGGGCGTTGGTGATGTTCAGGGCCACGGCGCGGGCGGTGTTGTACTGCACGTTGCCGGTCACGTTGTTCACCGTCTGGAAGCGCACGCCTAGCAGCGGGGCCATGCTCTCGATAATGCTTACCTGCCCTATCACGTAGTAAGGCACGTACTGCCCCGTGGCATTAACGGCAAACGGCACTTTGACAGAGCTGGCAGGCCCAAACTCGGGCTCGCTCTCGTAGAGCGTGGAGGTGGTGTAGCCGCCGAGGTTGTATTTTGACGAGTACACGTGGTTGAGCGAGAACGAGCGGAAGACGTTGCGGAAGCCCGGCAGGTCGGCTAGCCCGTTGTACTGAATAATCCAGTTGGGCAGCGGAATAACGGAGAAGGGGTTGAACTCCTTGGCCGTGTAGCCATCCGACGACTTGCCGTGGTAAGCGTCGAGGAAGCTCTGGAGCAGCACATCCTGCGAGTTATAGCTGTAGAGACGAGTAGCCTGGTTGATAGTCGTAGGCACCCCGCCGATGGTGCTTGTCACCTGGCGGTAATCTGAGGGGTTGGCGGCTTGCAGGCGCTGCTGCACAATAGCGCGGTTGGCCACAAAGCGGTCGAAGGCCTTGCTGGTTTCGCCGTTGGCCCCCAGGTCGCCGAAGAGCGTCTGCACCGTAATCGTGCTCACGGTGTAGGAGCCGGTGCCCAGCGCCTGGGTATTGGCGAGGCGGCCGTCGCCGAATGGGGTTAGGGTGCCATTATTCAGATAGGCCACGCTAGCCGTGTCGATGGCACGGCGGTAATACGCCTCGTTATTGCGCACCTTCTGCCGCACCAGGTCAAGTTGAATGTTAAAGCCCCGGAAGGGTTCGAGCGTGGTGCGGGCCGTCAGGTTTTCGGTAAGAATGTTAGAGAGCGGCGTGTTCAGGTACTGGCTTTGGTCGGTGTACCAGCCATTCGAGCTAGCCAGATTATACAGTTCGCCGGTGGTGTACTGCTGCCCAAGAATGAACGGAATGCCCGGTGACAGCCCCCCAAACCGGTTGTCGAGCCCTAGGTATTTGGTGGCCGGCAGGTAGCCCGGTAGCAGCGTGCCGCTCGACTGCGAATACGTGAAGTTGAGGCTGCGCGCGGTCATCACGGCCCGCAGCACGGCCTTCACGAAGCGCAGCGGGTCCTTGCGGGCCGTATCGGGCGCAGTAGGCTGGGGGCGGGTGGGGGCGGCGTTGGGGTTGTTGGGGTCGGGCTGGGCGGGGCGCGGCGGGGTAGCCGGCTGGGCGTTGTTGATGATGTTCAGGAAGCGCACTTTGTTGTAGAGCTTCACCAAATCAATCTTGCCGTTGGCGCTGATTTCGCGGTTGTTCTGGATAGTATTGCCCAGGTTAGCCAATACCGTGGTGGTATCGCCAGCGATGGTAGGGTTAGCCAGTGTGCGGATGCCCAAGGCCGTAGAGGCCGCCTGCCAGGTGTAGTGCGCCGTGTAGCGCGTGTCGGCCGAAAGCCAGTCGGTAAGCGGAAATTTGTCGAGCGGCAGGCGGTAAGCGAGGGCGATGTTCTGGTTGAAGTTGGTGGTGCGGCCGCCGCGCTTCAGGTTGCTCCACTGCGTGGCCCGGTTGTCCAGGGCCGTTTGGCTGTCGCCGATGCTTTGGCCCGCGCCTTCGTCAATCACGCCCCGGTTGGTAGCCGTATAGTCCAGGGTCAGCGCCTTGGTAAATGCCCAGCTCAGGTCGTAAATACGGTTGATGTAGAACGACTTGTAAAACACGCCCGCGATGCCCGCCGTGGTAGGCAATTGGCCGGGCTCGGTCACGCGCTGCAAAAAGCGCTCGTTGTAGCGCCGGTCGAGGTCGGTGCGGAACGAAAAGCGCGAGGGCAACGGCGTGAAGTTGACCTGCTGGAAAATCTTGAGGTAGGGGTTATCCAGCGTCTTCCAGCTAGCTAGGGGGGTGTAGTTGCGCGGAGTGGTCTGGTAGATGTAAGCCAGCGCGGCGGTGTACGACTGCGTGTAGTCGCGCTGCGTATTAATGTCGGTGTGCAGGCGCTCGGTGATGGCGTAGCTCACGGCCAGGTTTTCCACGTCCCAGGGGTGCACTTTCGTCTGGGTCGGGGCGCGCTCCTTGCGCACATTCAGCACCGACACGCTACGGGTAGTAGTGCGGTCTACCACCAGGTTTTTGTAGGCAGTAGCGTCGGCGCTGTTCTTGAATTTCAGCAGGCTCTGCTCCAGCTTGGTATCGGGGTCTAGCGGGTCATACTGGGGCGTGATGGTCTGGCGGCCGGCCTGCACCAGCACCGGCACCCGCAGATGCAGCTGCGGGGGCAGCAGCTTGTCGGCGGCCACGGTGGCATTCAGGTCGCCGCGCAGCACGTCGCTGGTCGAGCGCTGCTGCGCTTTGTCTTGCAAGCCGCCAAAGCCCACCCCGATAAACGAGCCCGTGGCCGTGATGTTAGCCAGGTCGGCCAGCTTCACGTTCAGGCGGGCGTTGGCGGCCCAGCCGCCCTGGTTGTCGAAATCGAAGACCCGGAACTCGTCGGCCCAGATAGTTACGCTCTTATCGCTGGCATCGGTGTCAGCGCCTACGTTGGTGGCGGCCGGGTTCAGCACGCCTATCATGCTGCCCTGCACCTGCGAAAAGTCGGGGTTACCCATGATTACGATGGTAGCCCCGTTGGTGTAAACCTTCTTGTAGGTGTACGGCGCCGTGTAGCTCACGCCGGGCACGCCGTTGGCCATATCCAGGTTGCGGGCGGCTTTGGCATCGATGAAGTCCTGCATGGCCACATCCACGTTGTTGACATCGGGCCATACATCGGTCTGTTGCGTAGCCCCGGGCTGGGTCACTTTCAGCGGGAGCGAGTACTCGTAGTAGTTCTGGCTGTAGTCGGTGCCGATGCGGATAAAGCCCCGCACGTCGCCATCGCTCAGCTTGGTGGTGCTGTTGGCCTCGGCGTGGAAGTACATACGCAGACGCTTGTAGCGCAGCAGGTTGGTAGTCAGATTTTTGTAAGCTGCCTTGCCATAGCCGTCGCGCAGCCGGGTCACGGCCAGGCGCAGGCTCTGCTCGTTTTGCTGGCGCGACACGGCCGTGGAGCCGTACTCCACATCGCGAGTAATATTTGGCGGCACGATATACGGAATGGCGCCGGTGGGCGTGGCGGCCGAAGGCCCGTTCTCCTCAATGCTCACCGTGGCAATGCTGAAGGCATCGGCGTCGGTAGCCGTGCCAATGCCCGGCACCTGAATCTTGGGGTCGGCGATGCGGCTCAGGTACTGGCGCCACTGGTTGGCCACAAACTGCGGCTGCACCATGCGCAGCACCACCGGCTGCCGCCAGCCCGTCATGTACAGGCGCATAAAGCGGATGTTCTTGAAGCCAAACGGCTGGCCGCCATTACCCTGAATGCGCGAAGGCTGCCGAATAGGTATCCGGAACTGGTACCATGTCACTTGGTCGCCGTTCACCGTGTTGGTTACCTTATCGGTGATGTAGCTGCTGCCGCCCACGTTGAGCTGGCCCGGCTGCAGCGGCATCGTGTACTCGTAGTACTGCTCGGTAGTCTGAATGACGTTGTCGCGGTTCAAATCCTCCTTGTCGGGGTAAGCCGAGGAGCTGAGCTGCGAGTTCTCGGGCGAGTTGCCCTCGTAGTTGTCGTAGTTCTTGTAGCGGCCCAGTATCTGCACATTGGCCGCGTCGTAGCTAGGGTCGAGGTGGTGGCGGAAGTCATCGTTCGACGGGTCGGCCAGCGCACCGTAGCCCGGAATACGGTTGAAAAACACCTGCTCGTCGGGGTCGGCTAGGCCGTCGAGGCCGATGTCCTGGCTGGCCCGGGCGCCGGGCGTCGCATTAAAGGCATCCAGCAAAAACTGCTGATTGGTAACGACGCCAAAGGGAGTAGGCGACGTTGTGCCCGGCGGGCCGCCCGGCACGGGCAGGCCGTTCTCAAACTCGTGCTGGCCCTGGTCGCGTAGCACGTCTTCGCTGATGTTGCCCAGGTTCAGTACCAGGTTGCCGCCGGTGGTGGTGGCCTGGTCGTTGCCATCCTGGTCTGTAATATTCACCCGCGAAGCCGCCGCATTGGGGTTCGTGACTTTCAGAAACGGGTCCATCAGCCAGAACTCCAAATACTCCACGTTCGAGTTATCGAAGTCAGTATCAAACGTGATGCCCCGCGAGATACCGCCAAAATTGCCGTCTGGCAAGCCCTGCCCTGTCGAAAATAATTTCCCTCCCGGCTGAATATTAGGCGTGTAGTTGTATGGCCCGCGCTCATTCGGGAAGTAAGCCATGTCAAAGGTGTACTCGAAGCCGTTGCCCGTCGCGCCGAGGTCGCGGTTCGGGAACACTTCGTTACGCGGCACCCCCCGCACGTAGTGGTTGGCTAGGGTGCTGGCGGCAATGCCCGCCGGTACATTGGGACCATTGGTGTAGTAGCTCTGGTCGATGGTGTACCAGGCCAGCTTGGCGCGGCGGTAGCCATTGACCAGCCCATCGGTGAGGCTGCCTGCGAAGGGCGATGGCGTGGCCGCCAGGCGCCAGGCCGGCACGGCGGCTAGCCCCCCCAGCGTGTAGGGCGTGCGGGCATTCTCAAAGTCGTCGAGGTAGCTCACGCCGTTTTCGCCGCGCCCCAGCTGCGACTGCCCCGCGATGAGCTTGGCCACCTCGCCGGTGAAGGCCACCGTCGAGGTTTCCTTGGTCGACACGAAGGGCAGGGCGTCCACGAGCTTGGTGAGCACGCGGCTGTCCTTACGCAGGCTCAGGTCGGCCCCCAGGATGGTATTGTTGGCCGGCTCATCGCCAATATTTACGCGGTTGATGCCCGGCGCCTGGTTTTCCAGGATGTGCATGGCCGTGGCCCCTAGCAGCACGTCTTTGCTGAGCGCGTAGTCGAGGCGGGTGCCCAGCAGCTTGCGCGGCTGCACCTGCACCAGGGCGTTTTTCTCAAACTGCACCCGCAACTCATTGGCCGAGTTGAGGTAGGCCGGATTGAGAATCTTAACCTTGGCCTGGTCATAAAAAACCTGGTAGTCAACCCCCTCGGTAAGCAGCGTGCTACCCGCGTACACCTTCACCGAGCCCTGCGCCACCCCGATGCCGGGCAGGTTTATCTCGTCGGTGCTCACGCCCTGGTAGCGCCCGCGCAGGAAAAACTTATCCTTGGTTTGCTGCTGCTGGGCGTCGCTCTGGGTCTGGTTGTAGAGCGCCTGGTACACGTACTGCTGGGCGCGCCGCCGCTCAGCCGCCGCGATGGTTGGGTCGGCATTCAGCGTATCAAACTGCGTCCGCAGGTACGAGCCAAACGGCTGCACATTGGGGAAAATAATTTTGCCCAGCTCGGGGTCAATGGTAATGCCGGGGAAATAGTCGAAGTTGCCGTCGGCGTTGCGGTCGTTGTTGGCATTCACCCGGTCCAGCCCCAGCACTTGAATAAGTGGAACATTCTGAATCCGGACGCCTTCCTTTAGCGAAATCAGGTCGACGCCCGTGATGTCGTCCTTGTAGATAATCTGGAGCTGGAAATTGTCGCGGTTTACCTGCGAGGTGTTCAGGGGATAGATGTTTTTCATCATCAAATCCCAGGTCGGCGTGTTGTGGGTCAGCAGGTTAGGGTTGGCCGGGTTCACGCCGGGGTCGGCCGTGCCCACGCCGGGGTTGGTGGCCTTCAGCATCTTCAGGAAGATAACCTGGTCGGGCTGGGCACCCGCGTACTCGGTCTGGGTTTCGCCTACTGTGTACGGCTTGCCGTTGTAGAGATACTCATAGCTCACGGCCAGCACCTGGTCGGGCAGCAGGGCCGTATTCAGGTTTACGTAGCCTAGCTGGGCGTTGAAGGTGTACTCGTTAGGCTGCAGTTTGCGGGCGCGCAGGCGCTCGTAGTCGAGGTTTTTGATGAGCGACACCTGGCCGTTGGGTGCTGGCGTTGATAAGTTGCTCAGGAAGCTCTCTACCTGCAGGTTATCGCGGGCGGCAGCTCCGCCAGCCGTCAGAGTCTGGTAGAGGAAGTTGGCCTGGTTGCGCGGGGCCGTTGCCGCGGTGGCCTGGCTAGCCTGGTTGTAAAACTGCGGGCGGTATACGCGCTCCTTACGCGGCTCGGCCAGGTCTTGCAGGGCCACCACGTTGCGTAGGTCGGCGGTGGTGCGGTTGTCGTTCGTCACCCACACTTCGAGACGCCGAATCTCGAAGCCGCTCTTCACCGTGGGCAGGCCCTGCAGGGCCTGGTCGTAGCGGTCACGGAAAAACTGGCTCAGGAAGTAGTGCCGGTCCTTTTCATACTGGCTGGCCTTAAGCTCGAAAGTGCGGCTCTGGGCACCGTTTTGCACGCGCACCTCGTCTTGCGAGCCGCGCAGTGTGGCGGCCACCGCCGTGACCCCTAGCCGGCCAAATTGCAGCTGGGTCTTGATGCCGAACAAGTTAGAGCCGCCCGTTATCAACGAGTTGTTCAGTGGCATGCTCACGTTGCCCAGGTCCAGCTTGCGCAGGATGTCGGTGGGCTGGCCGGCGTAGTCAAACTTCATCTGGTTGTCGAAGTCGAACGCCGCCTTGGTATCGTAGTTGAACGTGAGCTTGAGCTTGGTGCCGACCTGGCCGCTCAAACTCAGGTTCATGTTTTGCTCGAAAATGAAGTCGCCCACGCTCTGCTGGCGCAGCGTCAGGGCCGGGTTGCGGTTCACGTTGAACTTGGCCCCCGCCTTGAGCGTGAGCGAGCCCGCCGGCCGGATATCGATGTAGGAACCGCCAAAAATGCGGTCGGCAATGGGGCCGAGGTAGATTTTTGGAATGAGGCGCTGGGCCTGCGGCGAGCCCGGTGCGGCGGGCGCCCCGGCCACGCCGCCCATCGCCTTCTGGCGGTAGTAGTCGGTGATGGCCTGGCGCTCCTGAAACTTCAGCAGCTCTTCCTGCGAAATGCTGGTGGGGTCGCGGTAGTCAATCTGCGAGCCCACCGTTTCGCGCACGTCGTAGCTCTTGAGGCTGTCACCGGTAGGCGTCACTTGCAGCTGCACGTTTTTGGGCAGCGGCAAAATGAGCGGCGAGCGGCGCCCACGCTGCCCAAAGCGGCTGCCGGCACGGTCGCGCACGGTGCGCAGGCGCGGCCGGCGGCTGGGCTGGTAGCGCCCCGTATCGCCGGGCACGGTCTGGGTGGGCAGGCCCTGCATAGTCAACCCTAGCCGACTCACCCACGTAGACCACGCGGCCGGGTAGCGGCGACCCGCCGCGCCGGCCGGCGCCCACACGGCCGCCAGCAGCACCGACGACACCACGGCCGCCGCCAGCAGTGTGCCCGGCGTAGCGAGTTTAGAACCAGCAGACAGTAGAGACTTCAAGCAGATAGCAGGTGCGGCCGCCGCCCGAAAGTGGGGCCGGAGTTTAAACGAGGAGAAAGCAGCAACTCATTTCGTTGCACATACAGGCAGCGGTGAGGCATCGCAGCCCCGCCAGCCCCTAGTGCGACTTTAGCGCAAACTTGATGAGCTCTTCCACGCTCAGGTCCTGGCCGTGCTTCTGCTGAATCTGGTCGAGATTTTTCTCAGCAGCGGCGCGGGCAAAACCCAGCATGACTAATGCCTGCAACGCTTCCTGGCGCTGCGTATTGTGCTGGCGGGCTAGCGGCACGGTGTCTACCCCGGCTTTGGCCAGCAGCTCGTCTTTGCGCAGCTTATCGCGCAGGTCGAGTATCACGCGCTGGGCCGTTTTGGGCCCCACGCCCTTAATGCTCTGAATGGCGCGCACATCTTCGTTCACGATGGCCTGGCGGATTTCGCCCACGCCCATGCTGCTCACCATGTTGATGCCCGTGCCCGGCCCGATGCCCGACACCGATATCAGGTGCAGAAACAGCGCCTTCTCGTTGGGGTCCAGAAAGCCGTAGAGCGTCTGCCCGTCTTCCTTGATGTGCTGGTAAGTGTACACCTTCACCTTGTCGTTTTCGCCGGGCAGCTTGGAGTAGGTGGCAAGCGAAATCTTTACTTCGTAGCCCACGCCGCCGGTGTCGATAATGGCTTGGGTGGGGTCTTTATAAGCGAGTTTACCGTCGAGGTAGGCAATCATGTGGAGAGATAGGCTGAAGATAGAAAACCAGCTGGCCCAATAGTGGCTAGCCCACGTTAGTTGAAGGTTGGGTGGGCAAACAACCGGAGCATCCTGATACGGTGCTCCGGCTGTTTGCCCGCCACATTCAATTCTTCAAAAATAACATTCAAACTTCATCCTTCAAGCTCCGCAGCTACAGCGCCTTGCCGTCGCGCTGGGCGTCCACTACCGCAATGGCGGTCATGTTCACGATGTCGCGCACGCTAGCGCCGAGCTGTAGAATATGTACCGGCTTGCGCATGCCCATCAGCACCGGCCCGATTACCTCGGCGCCGCCTAGTTCCTGCATCACTTTGTAGGCAATGTTGCCCGACTCTACGTTGGGGAAAATCAGCGTGTTAGCGCCCTTCTCGGCCAGGGGCGAGAAGCCGTAGTTGTCTTGCAGCAGCTGCAGGTTCAGGGCCACGTTGGCCTGCATCTCGCCGTCGATGAGCAGGTCGGGGTAGCGCTGCTTGGCCAGCTCGGTGGCGCGGCGGGTTTTTTCGGGCAGCGGCCCCGAGTTGGAGCCGAAGTTGGAGTAGCTGATAACGGCCACCCGGGGCTCCGAATCGAAGAAGCGCACGGCCCTAGCGGTGAGACCGATAATCTCCACCATTTCCTCGGCCGTGGGGTCGATGTTCACGGTAGTATCGGCAAAGAAATACGGCCCTTTCTTAGTCTGAATGATGTACATCGACGACACCCGGCGCACGCCCTCGGCCGGCCCAATTACCTGCAGGCTCGGAATGAGGCTCTTGCCATAGTCCTTGGTCAGGCCCGTGATGCAGGCATCGGCGGCGCCGGTTTCGACCATCATGGCCGCGTAGTAGTTGCGCTCGCGCAGCAGGCGCTTGCCCTCGTAGAGCGTGATACCCCGGCGCTGACGCTTCTGGTACAGCAGCTGGGCGTAGCGGTTGCGGCCCTCGTCGTCCTTTAGAATGTCAAGAATCTCGCAGCCTTCTAGGTCGAGGTTATTGGCCTGGGCGATGGCCTGAATCTTGGCGTGCTGCCCTAGCAGAATGGGGAAGGCAATGCCCTCATCGCGCACAAGCTGCGCGGCCTTGAGAACCTTGTAGTTATCGGCCTCGGCAAACACTACCCGGCGCGGGCTCTGGCGCGCGGCCGAGGTGATGCGGTTCATCAGCTTCTGGTCGAGGCCCAGGCGGGCGCGCAGCTCATCTTCGTAGGCCACCCAGTCGGTGATGTGGCGGCGGGCCACGCCGCTCTCCATAGCGGCCTTGGCTACCGCCGGCGAGAGGCTGGTAATGAGGCGGGGGTCTAGCGGCTTAGGAATGAGGTAGGTGCGCCCGAAAGCCAGCGTGTTGTCGCCGTAGGCGTTGTTCACGATGTCGGGCACGGGCTCTTTGCTCAGCTCGGCCAGCGCACGCACGGCGGCCAGCTTCATCGCCTCATTTATCTCGGTAGCCCGCACATCGAGCGCGCCCCGAAAAATGTAGGGGAAGCCCAGCACGTTGTTCACCTGGTTGGGATGGTCCGACCGGCCGGTGGCCATAATCAGGTCGGGCCGGGTGCTGGTGGCCAGCTCGTAGCTGATTTCAGGCTCGGGGTTGGCCAGCGCAAATACGATGGGGTCATTGGCCATGCGCAGCAACAGGCCGGCCGGCAGCACCTTGGCCGCCGAAAGGCCCAGAAACACGTCGGCGCCTTCCATCGCCTCGTCGAGCGTGGTAATGGTACGCTCGGTGGCAAACTGCATCTGAATGGACGCTAGGTTGGTACGCTGGGCGTTGATAACTCCGTCTTTGTCAAAGACTACCACATTCTCTTTCTTCAGCCCTAGCGCCACGTAGAGCCGCAGGCATGAAATGGCCGCCGCGCCCGCGCCGCTCACCACCAGCTTAATGTCTTCGATGCGCTTGCCCACTACTTCGAGGGCATTGAGCAGGGCGGCCGACGAGATGATGGCCGTGCCGTGCTGGTCGTCGTGCATCAGCGGGATGTTCATCTTCTCGCGCAGCTCCGTTTCGATACGAAAGCACTCGGGTGCCTTGATATCTTCCAGGTTGATGCCGCCGAAGGTGGGCTCCAACGCCTTCACAATGCGAATAAACTCGTCGGGGTCAGTGGCGTCGATTTCGATATCGAATACGTCGATGCCCGCGAACTTCTTGAACAGCACCCCCTTGCCTTCCATCACGGGCTTGCTGGCGGCGGGGCCGATGTTGCCCAGCCCCAGCACCGCCGTGCCGTTCGAGATAACGGCCACCAGGTTGCCCTTGGCGGTATATTTATACACGTCGTCGGGATTTTGGGCGATTTCCTTGCAGGGCTCGGCCACGCCCGGCGAGTAGGCCAGCGCCAGGTCGAGCTGGGTGCTGACGGGCTTGGTGGGCACTACCTCAATCTTGCCCTGCGGGCTTTGCTCGTGGTAGGCTAGGGCATCTTCTCGGTTGATTTTGAGCATGGGAATGGGCAAAGAGTATCGGGCACGAGGCCGCAAGTTCCGGCTAAAATGCCGGATTGCCGGCGCCCATGCCCGCCCGGTTTAGCTCTTCGCTAAAGTAAAATGCTATTGGCTAGCCAATTAGTAGTGTCAGCGTGGCTGCCAGCTTTATCAGAGCAGCCAGACTCGCCGCAGTGGGGCTAGCTGGCCTGCACTACCAGCTTCTGCCCCAGCTTCACATCATCGGAAGTGAGGTGGTTGAGGCGGCGCAGCTCCTGCACGCTTACTTTAAAGCGGCGCGAGATATTGTAGAGTGTGTCGCCGGCCTGCACCGTGTGCGTGCTGAGGTGTGGCTCGGGCCGCTCGGTGGCGCCCCCGGGTGCCGGGCGGCTAGCCACCGCTAGGGCCGCCGAGCCGCTGAAGCGCAGGTGTTGCCCGGCTTGCACCGTTTCGGAAGGCAGCTGGTTCCATTCGCGCAACTGGGCTACCGTGACGCTGTGCGTCCGCGCTATATGCGTGAGGTCATCGCCTGGCCGCACGGTGTATAGCTCTGTCTTCGAAGCTGCATTAGGCTCTGGTTTGGCTGTTGAAGCCACGTCGGGAGTGCTAGCTTCGTGGGAAGCTATCGCCAGCGCTTTGCCCCGGCTGCGGCGAGTAGGAGCGGGCGGGGTTAGCGTATCAGCGCTGGCTAAAACCTCGCTAGCCTCGGTAGTAGGTGCGGGGCGAGCAGCGGCCTCAGCAGCTAAGCGTTGGGCCTTCTCTTGTGCCGCGGCCGCTTTGGCTAGCGCCGCTGCCCGGAAAATAGCCTGTTGCTGCTGCGCCGCGATGCGGGCTGCCTGTAGCTTTTGAGCCCGTAGCAACTCTTTAGCCTGCGCTGCTTCACGCTGCGCGAGGGCTTGCGCCTCACGCGCGTAGCGGGCATTGGCAGCGGCCAGCGTCTGGGTAGCGCTATCTACGGGCGCTATGCGGCGAGGAGTCGCCGGCAACGAAGTAGCCGCTACAGGAGTTGGCGCCTCGGCCCGGGGCAGCGGCACGAATACAACCAGCTCGCGGCCCGGGCGTAGGGTGGCGTGCTTGGGCAGCTCATTCCAGCGGCGCACCTGGCTAGGGCTCACGTCAAACTTTTCGGCCACGCTGGCTACCGTTT
This sequence comes from Hymenobacter sp. BT559, assembly GCF_017571525.1. Lineage (GTDB taxonomy): Bacteria > Bacteroidota > Bacteroidia > Cytophagales > Hymenobacteraceae > Hymenobacter > Hymenobacter ginsengisoli. The sequence continues at coordinate 228,491 of NZ_JAGETY010000008.1, forward strand.
GGCCGCGGCGCACCGTGTAGTAAACCCGGCGGTGGCGTGGGGCCGCCTCACTGGCTTCGGCGCGCGGGCCCGTAGTGGCTGCTAGCTCATCGTGGCTCGGCCAGGGCGTAGTGCCCGCTAAGCGAGCCACGCGAGTGGGCAGCGGCTGCGGCAGCTCATTCAGCGGCTGACAGTAGGCTAGCAGCGTGGCCCGGTCAACATCACCGAGGTGCTCGCGGGCGGCGCTGGGGTAGCGCAGCACGTAGGGCCGGTAGCCGGCAGGCAGGCCGCCGTGGCGCACCTCGGGGTTGTAGCGGCCCAGCGTAAGCGAATCTTCGTAGCCCAGGGCGCGGCTGAGGCGGCGCAGGTCGAGGGCCTGGCCGCGCAGGCTTAGCGTATCGAGCGGCTCATAGCGTTGGTAGCGCAGTGTTTGGTCATTGAGACTGTGCTCGTTGGCGTACTTCATGGCGTACATAATTGCCGTGAAGGTGGGCACGTAGTTGCGGGTTTCGGCCGGCAGGTGCGGGTAGAGGTCCCAGAAGTTGCGCTTGCCGGTTTTGCGCATCACGCGCTGCATATTGCCCGCCCCCCAGTTGTAGGCCGCCAGCACCAGCTCCCAGTCGTGAAACACGCCGTAGAGGTAGCGTAGGTGCTTGCAGGCGGCTTCGGTGGCTTTTTCGGGGTGCATGCGCTCATCCACCCACTCGTCGCGCTTCAGGCGCAGGTCGTTGGCCGTGGGTGGCATAAACTGCCACAAGCCCACTGCACCCACCGGCGACTTGGCCGTAGGTATGAGGGCCGACTCAACGACTGATAAATACTTAAGCTCTAGCGGTAAGTTATACTGCGCCAGGTATTTTTCGAACGTTGGGAAGTAAAACTGCTCACGTTCCAGCACACGTTGCGTGTAGCCGCGCTGCCGCTCCGTAAACAGCCGCACATAAGCCAGCACCGCCGCATTAAACTGATGCGGTGCCTGGGTTTCGATGCAGCCCATGCGGTCGTTCACCGTTTCGTAGAGCGTGGCGGGCGTTTGCAGCCATACCAGGCGGGCCGAATCCACAGCCGGCTCCTCCAGCGGCTCGGCCGCCAGCGAGTCGAGCGTGGCGGGCGGTAGGTCTACCACCTGCCGAATGGTATCGCCCGGAATAAGCGTGGAAGGCGGTGGGGCCGGGGCTGCCTCATGGCGGTGGTGCACTCGCTGCGCCACTGCCGGCACGGCCCCCAGCGTGAGGGCTAGCACTAAAAGCCGCCGCGTGAGGCGCGGCTTGCGCGGGCTAGGGGCGGGCGCGGGCAGTTGGTGCAAAGCTTTCATAGGGCTAAGGTAAATGACAATTACTGAACTACCTAACCAAACGCTAGGGGCGCAACAGTACGGCCTACTGGCCGGCACTGTTGCGCCCCTGCATCTTTACTAAAGCCGCTGGCTAACCTAATTGGCGGCCTCTACGGCGGTGAGCGAGCCGGCAAAAGCCAGTAAATCAGCTTCCCGGAAAGCCCCACTTAGTATCTGCAAGCCAATTGGCAAGCCTTCATTGTCAACCCCGGCCGGAATAGAGATAGCCGGTACCCCGGCCAGCGAAGCCTGAACCGTAAAAATATCCGCCAGGTACATGCTCACCGGGTCTTGCTTCTCACCAATCTTAAATGCTGTGGTGGGCGTAGTGGGTAGCACCAGGAAGTCATATTGCCGCAGCAGCTCGTCGGTCTTCTCCTTGATAAGCCGGCGCACGCGTTGTGCTTTGGTATAGTAGGCGTCGTAGTAGCTAGCGCTCAACACGAAGGTGCCCAGCATAATGCGGCGCTGTACTTCAGGCCCAAAGCCTTGGGCGCGGGTTTTTTTATACAGCGATTCGAGGTCCGTTACATCGGGCGCGCGGTAGCCGTACTTCACCCCATCGAAGCGCGAAAGGTTGGAGCTGGCTTCGGCCGTGGTGAGGATGTAGTAGGTCGGAATCATCTCCTCCAGCATCGGAAACTCAACCGGCTCCACTACGTGGCCCTGGCTGCGTAGCGTGGCTAGGGTATCTTCTAAGGCAGCGTGCACCTCGGGCTGCAAGCCGGGCCGGTCGATGGCGTTGGCAATGTACCCAATACGGTATTGCGGGGCGGGGGTGAGCAGTTCGCTGTAGGCGGGCACAGTCTCCTGGCTGGCTGTGCTGTCATAACCATCGGGGCCAGCCATTACCTCTAGCAGGCGGGCCGCATCCTCTACCGAGTGGGTAATCGGGCCGATTTGGTCAAACGACGAGGCGAAGGCCACCAGGCCGTAGCGCGAGATGCGCGAATACGTTGGCTTAAGCCCAATAACGCCGCAAAAAGCCGCTGGCTGGCGCACCGAGCCGCCCGTATCGGAGCCGATGGAAGCCAGACACATATCGGCCTGCACGGCCACGGCCGAGCCGCCGCTGCTGCCGCCGGGCACCCGGCTAGGGTCCTGCGCATTGCGCACCACTCCGAAAGCCGAGTTCTCGTTTGAGCCGCCCATGGCAAACTCGTCGCAGTTTTGGCGGCCAATGAAAATGGCATCCTCCGCCAGTAGGCGCTGCACGGCTGTGCCCGTGAAGAGCGACTTAAACCCGTCGAGAATGCGGGAGCTGCTTTGCAGCGAGTGGCCCTGGTAGGCGAGTACGTCTTTGAGGCCGATAACCATGCCGGCGAGCTTGCCGGCCGTGCCCTGGGCTAGCTTTTCATCGATGGCGGCGGCTTGTTGGCGGGCTTCGTCGGCCCACACTTCCAGGAAAACATTCAGCTCCGCGTTGCGCTGGCTGATAGTATCGAGGTAATACTCAACGAGCTGGCGGCAGGACGTGGTGCCCGCCGCCAGCTCGCGCTGAATTTCCGAAAGGGAAGAAAACAGAGGTTTCAAATCTTAAGCTCCGGTTGATGACTGGTCGAGGCGGGGCCGTGTACCGGGCACGCCATCGGCCGTGGGCGGAATGGGCGTGCTCTGGTGGTAGGTCGGCTGGTCTGCCGTCGGCAAATCTACGGCACCCGGCGCAGTATAGTCAGCTACCGGGGGCACATAGTCGCCCGACATTGGCGTAGTCGGCGGCACCGCCGACGGCTGGTAGGGGGCGGGCTGCTGGCCGTAGTTCGGCTGATTTGGGTTATAGGGTTGGTTAGGGTTATAACCCTGGTTGTTGTAACCTTGGTTATTATATCCCTGGTTTGGGGCCTGCTGACCAGCACGCTCAAACTCGTTACGGATTTCGCTGCTAGCGTCCTTAAACTCGCGGATGCCCTTGCCCAGGCCCCGCGCCAGTTCCGGAATCTTATTGGCGCCAAAGAAAATAAGAATGACGACCATAATCAGAATCAGCTCAGAGCCGCCGATATCGCCGAGAAAAAGCAAAGGAGAGTTCATCAGAAGAAGAAATAAAAGCGAAGGATAGCGCCGCTTGCTGCTTAGCTAGCGGGGGTAGTAGGATTATAAGGAGCGGGGGGCACTTGGCCTTGGGCGGGCGGCCCATACTGTTGGGGCTGCTGCGGGTAGCCGTTTTGGTTATACTGCTGCGGCTGCTGGTTGTAGCCAGGCTGCTGTGCGTAGCCACCTTGCTGCGGGTAGCCGCCCTGTTGGTAGCCGGGCTGCTGGTTATAGTTCGGGTTAACCGGCTGTTGCGGCTCGGGGTTGCTGGCATCCTTAAACTCGCGCACGCCCTGGCCTACACCCCGAAACAGCTCCGGAATGCGCTTAGCCCCAAAGAACAGTACCAGAATAAAGATTATGAAGATAATGGTTCTGGGGTTGCTCAGAAACAGAAAAAGCGTGGATAGTAGCATGAGGAGAACGACGGGGTGACCGTGGCAAGTGGTGAAAACGAAGATACGTAAAAACGGAGGCTTTGGACTGGCAAAGGTACCGGCGACGAGCGCAACTTAGCCGCCAGCTAGGAGTTCAAGCGGCTAGCCTGCTTGAAAGCTCAACATATAAAATTCCGGCATTTTATCCATCTTAAGTGCAAATCGGCAAGGTTTTAAAGCCGTTAAGACGTTTAAATGACAGATTCATCGAAAACAATTAGTACTTCACCGATAAATATTGCACCTTTGTATCGGTTAGCAGCCTTACCGGAGCTGTGCTGTTTATGCAGTCAGCCGAGGCAGAGGAAGTTGGCTAAGTTTGTTTTCATAGCTCAGAAAGGCATCGGACACTGTTCGATGCTTTTTTTTGTCCTGTTAAGCCCGGAAGCCGCGTCGCGCCTCCACTAAGTAAACCAGCCCCGCAAAGACTGCCGGGAGTGCAAATCCTAGCACGTAGCCCAGCCTCGTGTGGCCCACCGCTTGGCCCAGCCCCACCAGCCCCACGGCCCCTAGTAACCAGAGCAACAGTCGCTTTACTGGATAGGGCACCGGGAAGTGGCGCTCGCCCAGCCACCAGCACAGCGCGGCCATCATAAAGTAGCAGGCTAGGGTGGCCCAGGCACTACCTACATACCCTAGCACCGGAATCAGCAAGAAATTGAGTGCGATGGTAAGTACTGCCCCGGCGGCCCCGATGTAGGTGCCAAAGTAGGTCTTGTCGGTTAGCTTAAACCAAACGGAGAGGTTATAATAAACCCCCAGAAACAGGTTGGCTAACAGCAGGATGGGCACTACGCTCAACCCGGTCAGGTACTCGGGCCTTTTTAGGAAAAGTGGTCCTATCCAGTTTAAATTCAGGCTGATAGCTACGAAAATGAAGGCGCAGCACAACGTAAACCACTTGAGTACCAGCGCAAATGTCGCCGGTGAGTTTTTCTCTGTACTCTGGGAAAAGAAGAACGGCTCGGCAGCGTAGCGAAACGCCTGAATAATAAGCGACATGAAGATGCTGAGCTTGTAGCAAGCCCCGTACACACCCACTGCAGCCAGCTGGCTCAGGCCCGGATAAAAATGAGCCGGCAGCCAGGCTGGCAGCAAAATGCGGTCAAGCGTTTCATTGACCATGCCGGCCAGGCCCATGAGCATAAGCGGCAGGGCATAGGCTAGCAGCGGCTGCAAAAAATCGAGCCGCGGCCAGCGGAAGCGGAAATCCAACAACTCGCGCCCGAGCAGCAATAGCGTGAGTGCCGAGGCCGCCAGATTGCTTAAGAACACGTAGCCCACGCCCAGGCTGGGGTTGTATACCGTTGCCACCAGCGGCCGCAGGCCGGCTAGCAGGCTACCCGGCGCGCTGTGCGCTACGGCCGGGCACAGCACAATGAAAAACAGATTTAGCCCCACGTACAACAGGATGTTGGTGAGACGAATAGCTGCAAATTTGCGGGCTTTGTTTTCGAGCCGCAGTCGGGCAAATGGCAGCGCGGCTACCGCATCGAGGCCCAGTATCAGCGCTACCCAAATGGCATATTCGTCGTGGCCCGGTGGCAGGTGTAGCAGCCCGAGCAGTGGCCGGGCCAGCAGCGCCAGCAACACGGTGAGGACCACGCTGCTGAGCAAAAGTAGGCTTAGGGTGCGGTTGTAGAGCTCGCGCCGGTCTTCGCCAGGACGGTTGGCAAAGCGAAAAAACGTTGTTTCGAGCCCATAGGTGAATACCACGTTTAGAAACGACACGTAGGCGTAAAGCCCCGTTACAATACCATACTCGGCCGCTGCGAAATGGGCCGTATAAATAGGTACCAGCAGGTAGCTGAGCACCCGCCCTACGATACTGCTAACGCCGTAAATGGCCGTTTGAGAGGCCAGTTTCTTTGCAATCCCCATGCGCACATAAAGGCCGGCGTCTGGCTTACGAAGCTACCTGGGTAGCGCTTCAGCCCGGCCGCCGGCCTCCCTAAAAATTAATTGCCAGTAAATACTGCCGGGCGCTTTTCCAGAAAAGCAGCAGTGCCTTCTTTAAAATCAGCCGTACCAAACGCTTGGCCGAAGGCGCTAGCCTCAGCCGCGTAACCCGCCTCGCCGCCGTGGTCAAAATAGGTGTTGACGCAGTCGATAGTCAGGCCTATCGCTACCGGCGCCTTGCTTAGTATCTTCAGCAGCATGCTTTTGCAAAAGGCCAGCAGCTCGGCCTGGGGCACTACGTGGTTGGCCAGGCCCAGGCGTAGCGCCTCGTCGGCCTTTACCTGGTCGGCGGTGAGCAGCAGCTCCAACGCCTTGCCTTTGCCTACTAGCTGCACCAGGCGCTGGGTACCACCATAGCCCGGCAGCAGGCCCAGGTTTACCTCGGGCTGGCCGAAGCGGGCGTTTTCCGAAGCCACCCGAATATGGCAGGCCATGGCTAGCTCGCAGCCACCGCCTAGCGCAAAGCCATTTACGGCCGCCACTACGGGCTTAGGGCTGGTTTCGAAACGCCGAAACACGTCCTGCCCCTTGGCAGAGGCCTCCTGCGCCCCCGGTCCACTTAGCTGGGCCAGCTCCGAGATGTCGGCCCCGGCTACGAAAGCCTTCTCGCCGCTACCCGTGAGCAATATCCCGCGTACGGCCTCGTCGGCCCGCGCATGGTCAATAGCCTGGCCTAGCTCGGCTATCGTGGCAGCGTTGAGCGCGTTGAGCTTGGTAGGCCGGTTGACGGTAAGCGTGAGGATACCGCTGGCAGTGTCCAGGTCATAAAGTAGATTTTCGAATGAGGCAGCCATGAGCAAGTGAAAAGGTGGGCGAAAAGCTAGCGCTGCAAAGGTACGGCGCTGGGCTAGCCCCACTTTCAGCGGCGGAAGTAGTCCATTGGCCGCGTAAATACCTTGGCTGGGCGAACTATCGGTTAATCGCGTGCATATTGCGCTAAACTTTGTGTCGGTCAGCCACATCGGCTAGTAGACAATGTTATTGTCTGAGCAAAGTGCCTCCTTCTCCCTCTATCATTTTCTCTTTTCTCCTTATGAGCTTTGTTTCCGAATTCAAAGAGTTTATTTCAAAAGGCAATGTGCTCGACTTGGCAGTAGGTGTCATCATCGGTGGGGCCTTTGGCAAGATTGTCTCGTCCCTGACCGACGATATCATTATGCCTGTGCTAGGGGTGCTAACCAATGGCGTTGATTTCAAAGACTTATTCTTTACGCTCAACGGGCAGCACTACAAAACGCTTGAGGAAGCCAAAAAGGCGGGCGCCGCGGCCGTGGCCTACGGCAACTTTCTCAATGCTATTATTTACTTTCTTATCATCGCATTCGTCATTTTTTGGGTAGTGAAGTTGGCCAACCGCTTCAAAAAACCAGTTGTGGTAGTTGCGCCGGTGGCTCCCACTATTACCCGCGAGCAAGAGCTGCTTGCCGAAATCCGCGATTCCTTGCGCGCGCGCTCCTAAAAAGCGCTTGGCTAAACTAGCCGGAACTTCTGCTGCTGCACCGGCATTTCTGGGGTACTGCTCTTCGCTTATTCGTAGCTTCGACCTGTGAAAAAACTGACCTTTCTTGCTCCGGTAGCCTTTGCGGCGTCGCTGCTTGCTGCTCCTGCTGCCCAGGCGCAGACCACGGCCCCCAATTTTCCGATGCTTGGCAGCTCAAAGCAGCCTGCTGCCCCTAGCGCGCCCGACAATGCCCGCACTCGCCGCCAGCAGCAAATGAGCCCCGAAGATGCGGCCCGTGACCAGCAACTGCAGCTCTTAGAGGCGCGCACTGGTAATACGAGCCTTGGCGCCGAGCGTGGTGGCCCCTACCGCCAGATGGATAAAGCTGGCAGCTCTTTCACCCTGCGCAAGTTTCGGGCGCTGCCCGGCCAGGAGCAGGAGCGCGGCGTGTCGCGCCGCGTAATAATGGGTGGACGCACGAAGGGCAAGCCCCTCGTGCACGAACACGGCCGTAAAAAGAAGTTCTTGTTATTCTAAGCCACGGATTCCGGGTGATTTTTCGGCTTACGTGATTTTGGTAGATGGTTCCCAGCATAAGTTGGGAGCCATTTTTATGGGCTCGCTCCTCAGTAAACAAAAAAGGCTGCCCTAGCAGGCAGCCTTTTTCGTTCGTCCACAGAATCCGCGTAATCCGGCCGAATTCGTAGGCTGGAATTACAGCTTGCGCTTGATTTCCTGCTCTTCGAAGCCCTCAATATTGTCGCCCTCTTGCAGGTCGTTGAAGTTCTTCACCGAAATACCGCACTCGTAACCCTGGCGCACCTCCGACACATCGTCTTTGAAGCGCTTGAGGTCTTGAATGTCGCCGGTATACTGCACGATGCCATTGCGCACCACGCGCACCTTGGTTTTGCGGGTGAAGGTACCATCCGTCACCATGCAACCACCGATGGTGCCCACTTTGGTGATGTTGAATACCTGGCGTACTTCGGCGTTGGCTACCACTACTTCGTGCAGGGTGGGGGCTAGCATGCCCTCCATGGCGTCCTTCACTTCGTTGATGGCATTGTAGATGATAGAGTACAGGCGTACGTCAATCTGCTCTTGCTCAGCCAGTTTGCGGGCGCTTTGCGAAGGCCGCACCTGGAAACCGATGATGATGGCATCGGAGGCCGAAGCTAGCAGCACGTCGCTTTCCGAGATAGCACCTACGCCTTTGCTTAGGATGTTCACCTTCACTTCGGGTGTACTCAGCTTCAGCAGCGAGTCGGAGAGTGCTTCTACCGAGCCGTCCACGTCACCTTTCACCAAGATGTTGAGCTCCTTAAACGAGCCGATAGCCAGACGGCGACCAATCTCGTCGAGGGTGATGTGTTTCTTGGTGCGGATGCTCTGCTCGCGGGCCAGCTGCTGGCGCTGGGTGGCCAGTTCGCGGGCTTCGCGCTCCGTTTCCATTACTTGGATGCGGTCGCCGGCCTGCGGGGCTCCCGTGAGGCCTAGCACCTGCACCGGTGTAGCGGGCCCGGCCACCTTTTTCTTCTTGCCGCGGTAGTCGGTCATGGCCTTTACGCGGCCGTAGTGCGGGCCAGCCAGCACGATATCGCCGACATTAAGCGTACCGGTTTGCACGAGCACGGTGGTTACGTAGCCGCGGCCTTTGTCCAGCTCAGCTTCGATAACCGTGCCTACTGCGTTGCGGTCGGGGTTGGCTGTGAGTTCGAGCAGCTCGGCTTCGAGCAATACTTTCTCCAACAGGTCGTCCACGCCGAGACCCGACTTGGCCGATACTTCCTGGCTTTGGTACTTGCCGCCCCACTCTTCCACCAGAATATTCATCTGCGAAAGCTCTTCGCGGATTTTCTCCGGGTTGGCCGTGGGTTTATCGACCTTGTTGAGCGCGATGATAATCGGTACACCAGCCGCCTGGGCGTGGTTGATGGCCTCCTTGGTCTGGGGCATCACCGAGTCGTCGGCCGCGATTACAATAATGGCAATGTCTGTCACTTTCGCACCGCGGGCACGCATAGCCGTAAAGGCTTCGTGGCCAGGCGTATCAAGAAACGTAATCGGCGAGCCCGATTTAGTTTTTACCTCATAGGCACCGATGTGCTGGGTAATACCGCCAGCCTCACCTTTGGCCACATTCGCTTCGCGGATGTAGTCGAGCAGCGACGTTTTACCGTGGTCGACGTGACCCATGATAGTCACGATGGGCGCGCGGGGCTGCAAGTCCTCGGGAGCGTCGGTGAGGTCGATGGCTTCCTCGTCTTCTTCAGCCGACAAGAACTCGACATCGTAGCCAAACTCGTCGGCGATAACTGTGATGGCTTCGGCGTCGAGGCGCTGGTTGATTGACACGAACATGCCCATACCCAGGCACACCTTGATTACCTCGTTCACGTTCACATCCATCAGCGACGCGAGGTCGTTGGCCGAAATGAACTCGGTTAGCTTCAGTGTTTTGGCGTCAAGCTCGTTCTGGGCACGCAACGCTTCGCGCTCTTCAGCGGCCATGCCCCGCTTGTCGCGGCGATACTTGGCGCGGTTGGCTGCGGCATTGGTTTTGCCGCCGCTGAGCTTAGCGAGCGTAGCCTTGATTTGCTCCTGAATCTGCTTGTCGTTCTGCTCGGGCGTGAGCGGTACTTGAGGCGTAGCAGGACGGTTGTTGCCTTGGCCGGGGCGGTTGCCTTGACCCGGGCGGTTGCCCTGACCGGGGCCGCTGGGGCGATTGCCACCTTGTCCCTGACCACCGGCGGGGCGGTTGCCTTGGTAGCCCCCACCTTGTCCGGTAGTAGTGCCAGTGTTTGCTCCACCGCCCGGCTGACCGGGCGCCGGTAGGCGCTGGCGCTTTTTCTGGTTAGCATTGCCAACGCCGCTCTTGCGCACGTCGGACGAGGCCACGGGGCGCGGCCCACGGCCTCCAGGCCCACGGCGACTCGAATCAACCGGGAGTTGAATCTTGCCTAATACCGTCAGGCCTTTCAGCTGGTCGGCCTTGGCCGTGATGGTACCTTCTTCCGCCGCAGGGGCTGGGGCCTCGGGGGCGGCAGGTGTAGTAGCTGCCGGGGCGGCCGGCGCAGGGGCTGGGGCAGCAACTGCTTCTGTCGCGACAGGCGGCGTTGGAGGGGCAGGCACAGCCGTTACCGGGGCAGCAGCCACCGGCGCGGCCGTATAAGTAGGCGTAGCAGGACGAGCCGGGGCCGGCGCTACGGGCGTAGCGGCCGGGGCTGGTTTAGCCTCAGCTACCGGAGCCGGGGCAGCCGCCGGGGCTACCGGGGCTGGCTTTGCTTCGGCGGCCGGCGCAGCGGGCGCTGCCGGACGAGCCGGAATAACACGACCTTTGCTGTCCAGCTCAATCTTGCCTAGTACCTTGAGGCCAGGCGTTTTAGGGGCTTCTACCGGGGCTGCCGCTGGCTGTGCGGCGGGTGCCGTAGCAGCTACTGGTGCCGGAGCAACTGGTGCCGCCGCTACCGGAGCCGCTACAGGCGTTGTGGCCGGCGCAGGCTTGGGAGCAGGGGCTGGCGTCGGCGCAGGCTTAGCCACGGCGGCCTGAGCCTGGGCATTCAGCTCGCTCTGCCGGCGCGCCTGGGTGTGGCGCTGTGCCTCCTGCTTGTCTTGGGCCGAAGCCGCAAATTCTTTTTCCAATAAGCTTACCTGCTCACCCGTGAGCTTGGTAGTAGGCTTATTCTCTACCGCAATCCCTTTGCGGGAAAGGGCCTCGACGGCCCGGTCGATGCCAATGTTCAGGTCTTTGGCTGCCTGTAGTAGCCGTTTCGGGGTTGCTTCCGCCATTCTAATAAGTCGCGAACGAATACGTTCAGAGTGCAAAGGTAAAGATTAAATCTGGCCAGCAGGCTATAAACCAAGCCTACTGGCTCGATTTAATAACTTACCCGCTGGCGGTTGGCCCCGGCCCTCATTGGGCGGCCGGAGCGCTGTCGGTGTCGTCGTTGGCAGCTGGTGTAGTTGCCGGGCTGGGTGCCGCAGCACCAGCCTCAGTCGGCAGGTCGTCGTCGTCGGCAAATTCCTGGCGGATTACGCGGTATACATCGTCTACCGTTTCTTCCTCCAGTTCGGTGCGGCGCACAATGTCATCCTTCTTCACCGCCAGCACCGCACGGCCAGTGTCGAGGCCGATTTTCTTGAGCTCGGCGATAACCCAGGGCTCGATTTCGTCGGTAAACTCGTCGAGTGCGATATCTTCTTCGTAGTCGGTAGCCTCGCGGAATACGTCGATTTCCATACCTACCAGGCGGCTTGCCAGCTTAATGTTGGCACCGCCCCGGCCGATAGCCAGGCTCACCTGGTCGGGCTTCATGAACACGGAAACCCGGCCGGTTTGTTCACTGATTTTCATCGAGCCAACCTTGGCCGGCGACAGGGCCCGCGAGATAAATAGCTCCAGGTTGTCGGTGTAGTTGATGATGTCGATGTTCTCGTTCATCAGCTCGCGCACCACCGGGTGGATGCGGCTGCCTTTCATACCCACGCAGGCGCCCACCGGGTCGATGCGCTCGTCGTAGCTTTCTACGGCCACTTTGGCACGCTCGCCGGGCTCACGCACCACGTTTTTGATGCTGATAAGACCGTCGTAAATCTCGGGTACTTCCTGCTCAAACAAGCGCTCGAGGAAGGCCGGCGCGGCGCGACTCAGGATAACCTTGGGCGTGCCGTTTACTACATCGACGCGGTGCACCACAGCGCGCACGGTGTCGCCCTTGCGGTAGCGGTCCTTGGGTATCTGCTCGCTCTTGGGCAGCACGAGCTCATTCTCGTCCTTGTCCAGAATGAGGGCCTCGCGGCTCCATACCTGATACACTTCGCCGGTGATGATTTCGCCCACCAGGTCCTTGTATTTCTGGTACAGGTTGTCGCGCTCCATGTCCTTCACGCGCTGAATCAGCGTTTGGCGGGCTAGCAGCACGGCGCGGCGGCCAAAGTCATCAATCTTGATGCGCTCGGCCACCGATTCGCCAATCTCGAAGTCGGGCTCAATCTTTTGGGCTTCGGCCAGCGGAATCTTGTCGAGGTCCCAGATATCCTCGGAGTCATCGTCCACGATTTCGCGGTTGCGCCAGATTTCGAGGTCGCCGTTGTCGGGGTTGATAATCACGTCGAAGTTCGAGTCATCCTCAAACTTTTTGCGAATCATCGTCCGGAATACGTCGTCGAGAATCGACATCATCGTGGGCCGGTCGATGTTGCGGCTTTTGGCGAACTCCTGGAAGTTCTCGATGAGCATCCGGGCGTTCAGGTCAGCTTGCGCAGCGGCGACTTCCTGGGGGCTAGGGGTTGCTTTTTTAGCCATGAGAAAAAAGGGTTTTAACCGGGCCGGCTAACCTAGCTGCGGGGCAGGGCTAGCCAGTAAGGCTTACTTAAAGGAGATAACAACTTTCGCTTCCTTAATGTCCCCGAAAGGAATAAAGACGGCGGGCAGCGTAGTTTTCTTGGTTTTTACTTTTACAACCTCCTCCAGTTCAATGCCTTCGGGGGTGACGGCGGTCAGCGGGCCAGTCTTTTCGGCACCGTCGGCCAGCTTCAAAGCCAGGCTGCGACCCACGTGGCGCTGATACTGGCGCGGGTCGGTAAGAGGCTGGTCAGCGCCGGGCGAGGTCACTTCGAGCGAATACGCGGCATCCTCCCCGTAGGCCTCTTCGAGGCCGCGGTTGAGGCGGCGCGTCACCTGGGCGCACTCCTGAATGCCGAGGCCGTTGGGGCCATCGAGGGTGGCGGTGATTTTAGGCATCACCGAGTCCGACACGGTGAGGTCAACTACATACAACCCGCTGTCGCCGAGGGCGTCGGCGAGCAGTTGCTGAATGCGGTGGCGGTCAAATTGAGCCATGACAGGCGGGGGATAGGGCAAAAAAAGAGGGGACTGCGCGTCCCCTCTTTTCAGATTGAATACCAATTTCTGGTGCAAAGATACAAACTTTTTCGTGATTCTATGCGCCAGGCCTTTTCTCTAGAAGGGCAAAGCCAACCAAGCCGAAAGGCATCCAACTGCGAGTTCTTTATGCCACTTTAGCTCATCGCATAAGTCATTGCCCGTTACGTCGCTGATGCAGTTATTCTTGGCAGCCTTCTGGCCGGTTTCGTACTTCAGGCATACCATCGTATTAACAACGGCGCACCCTTCTAGGGCGCTAGCTATAATCAGAAAAGCGGCTAGGTAGCCTATAAGGCGATTTCTCATCAAGCGGAAGAACAATCAGCCATCAATACCCCACGGCTGCGTCGTCGCCCCTAGGGTCGGCGCCGCCTTCGAGGCGGCCGTCGGGCAGCACCCGAATGGCATCGAGGCGGCCCCAGGGCGTGCGGGGCTTAGGGTTAAAGCCGCGCTCCTGTAAGATCTTTTCGGCGGCGGGCGTGAGGGCGCCGGCTTCTACATCGAGCTGGTCGGGCAGCCACTGGTGGTGCATGCGCGGTGCGGCCACGGCCTCCTCGGCGTTGGCGCCGTAGTCGACTACATTCAGAATTGATTGCAACACTGTGGTAATGATGGTACTGCCACCTGGTGAACCCGTGACAAGGGCCAGATTGCCGTTTTTGGTCAGGATAGTGGGCGTCATGCTGCTGAGCATGCGCTTGCCGGGCGCAATGGCATTGGCGGTCCCACCTACCAGGCCGTACATGTTGGGTACGCCGGCTTTCGAGCTAAAATCATCCATCTCATTATTAAGCAGAAAGCCAGCGCCGGCTACCACTACCTTGCTGCCGTAGGCGCCGTTGAGGGTAGTGGTGCAGCTCACGGCGTTGCCCTGGGCATCGACTACATCGTAGTGCGTGGTTTGGTCGCTCTCGTAGCGTGGCAGGCCGGGGCCAGCCGTGATTTGCGCGCTAGGGGTGGCTAGCCCATCGGCGCGCAGGGTGCTGAAGCGCTGTTTATTATAATTTTTTTCGAGTAGTTGCGCCACGGGTACCTTTCCAAAATCGGGGTCGCCGAGGTAGGTGGCGCGGTCGGCATAGGCCCGGCGCTCGGCCTCGGTGATGAGGGCCACAGCGGCGGGCGTGTGGTAGCCCAGCTTGCCTAAGTTGCTAGGCTCCAGCATTTGCAAAATCTGGAGCAAGGCCACGCCGCCGCTGCTCGGGGGTGGCATCGTGATGACATCGTAGCCGCGGTAGGTGCCGCGCAAGGCGGCGCGCCACTTGGGTTGGTAGCCGTCGAGGTCTTGCTGGGTGATGAGGCCGCCGCCCTTTTTCATTTCGGCCAGTAGCAATTCGGCGGTGCGGCCCTGGTAGAAGCCGGCACGGCCTTGGTTCTGAATGCGTAGCAGCACGGCGGCTAGCTCGGGCTGCTTTAGGGTATCGCCTTTCTGCCACGCGGCAGCCCGCACAAAAGCGGGCGGTGAGCCGGGGTTATACTTCGTAAAGTCGGCTTGCGTGCGGTTGAGGCCGGCTGCTTCTTTCTCGGTAAGGGCCACGCCGTGGCTGGCCAGGCGCACGGCCGGCGCCACGAGCTTGGCCCAGGGCAGCTTGCCCATCTTTTGATGCAGCGCCACCATGCCTGCTACGGTGCCGGGCGTGCCCGTCGAAAGCGGGCCGTAGGTGCTGCGGCCGGGCACCACATTGCCCTGCGCGTCGAGATACATATCGCGGCTAGCCCCCACCGGGGCCGTTTCGCGGAAGTCGAGGGTGCCCGCGGGGCCCGCGTGGTCGCGATACACGATAAAGCCACCGCCGCCCACGTTGCCAGCCACCGGCAGCACCACAGCCAGCGCAAACTGCACTGCCACAGCCGCATCATACGCATTGCCACCCTGCTGCATAATGTCGCGGCCCACTTTTGAGGCCTCGGGGTGGGCCGATACTACCAGCGCGTGGCGAGCCACCACAGGCGCGGCGGCCGGCGGCAGCTGGTCGGCCACGGTAGAGCTAGCGATGCGGTGCGGTGCGGCTTTTTGCCCTAGCGCCGGGCCGGCGAGCGTAGCGGCCAGCAGAGCAGCCGACGAAAGGCGAGAAAACGTATGCATGCCGCAAAGTAGGCACAAAGGCCGCCCAACCGGGTAGTTGCCTACCTTTGAAAAGCCAATTTTTCCTTGCTTATGTCCGCCGAAATCCAGGATTCTCCCGCCGCACCCGTCGCCGCGCTGCCGCTCACCCAGGAAGATTCCTGGCTGCAACCCTACGAACCCGTGTTGCTGGCCCGCCAGCAGCGACTGGCCGAGCGGCTAGCCAGTATCAAGCAGGAATATGGCTCGCTGAGCAAGTTTGCCACGGCTCATCAGCGGCTTGGGCTGCACTACGATGCCCGCCGCCGCGGCTACGTGGTGCGCGAGTGGGCCCCCAGCGCCGAGGCGGTGAGCCTGGTCGGCGACTTCAACTTCTGGAACCGCCAGGCCGACCCGCTGCAAAAAGACGAGGCTAGCGGCGTGTGGGAAGGCTTTATTGCCGACGACGAAGCTGGCCGCCGCCTGGCCGCCGGCTCGCGCTACAAGCTGCACGTGGTAGCGCACGGCCAGGGCAAGGACCGCCTGCCCGCCTACCTGCGCCGCGCCGTGCAAGACCCCGAAACCAATGACTTTTCGGCCCAGCTGTGGGTGCCCGAAACACCGTTTAAGTGGGCCGACTCTACCTTCCGCATTCAGAATGCCACCAAGGGCCAGCCGCTTATCTACGAGGCGCACGTGGGCATGGCTCAGGAAGAGGGCCGCGTGGGCACCTACCGCGAGTTTGCCGACCATATTCTGCCGCGCATTCAGGTGGAGGGCTACAATACGGTGCAGCTGATGGCCATTCTGGAGCACCCGTACTATGGCTCGTTTGGCTACCACGTGGCCAATTTCTTCGCGCCCAGCTCGCGCTTTGGCACGCCCGAAGACCTAAAGTATCTGGTGAATGAGGCGCACCGGCGGGGCATCGTGGTGCTGCTCGACCTGGTGCACTCGCACGCCGTGAAGAACGAGGCCGAGGGGCTAGCCGACTTCGACGGCTCGGGCAACCTCTACTTTCACAAGGGTGAGCGCGGCAACCACCCCGGCTGGGATTCCAAGCTTTTCGACTACGGCCGGCCCGAGGTGCAGCAGTTTTTGCTCAGCAACCTGCGCTACTGGCTCGAAGAGTTTCACTTCGATGGCTTCCGGTTCGATGGCGTCACGTCGATGCTTTACCATCACCACGGCGAAGGCCACGCGTTCGGGGGCTACGACAGCTACTTTGGGCCCGACGCCGACGATGACGCCATTCTGTACCTGATGCTAGCCACTACGCTGGTGCGCGAGTTGAAGAAATCGGCCCTGCTTATTGCCGAAGACATGAGCGGCCTGCCCGGCCTGTGCCGGCCCCTTGCCGACGGCGGTGTGGGCTTCGACTACCGTCTGGGCATGGGCCTGCCCGATTTCTGGATTAAAACCCTCAAGCATAAGCGCGACGAAGACTGGGACCTCGGCGAGCTGTGGCACCAACTCGTGAACCGCCGCCAGGGCGAAAAAACGGTGGCCTACGCCGAAAGCCACGACCAAGCTTTGGTGGGCGATAAAACGCTCAGCCACTGGCTCTACGATGCGGCCATCTATACCAACATGGGTGTGCTCGATAGCGACCCGCGCGCGGCCAGGGCCACGGCGTTGCACAAGCTCATCCGGCTCATCACGCTGAGTGCGGGCGGCGAGGCCTACCTCAACTTTATGGGCAACGAGTTTGGCCACCCCGAGTGGGTAGACTTCCCACGGGCCGGCAACGACTGGAGCTACCATTACGCCCGCCGCCAGTGGAGCCTGGCCGACAATAAAGACCTGCGCTTCAGCCAGCTGCTGGCCTTCGACCAGGCTATGCTTCGGCTGGCCCGCGAGCGCCAGCTGCTTGTCAAAGGCCCCGCTAGCCTGCTCAACCTTGACCACAGCAACAAAGTCATCGCCTTCGAGCGGGCCGGGCTGGTGTTCGTATTCAGCTTTCACGTAAGCGAGAGCTTTTTCGATTATGGCCTGCCAGTGCCCGCCGTGGGCCGCTACCGCTTGCTGCTCAGCTCCGACCGGCCCGAGTTTGGCGGCTTCGACCGGCTCGATGAGCACGTGATTTACGACACGCTAGGGGGTGGGGGCACGGCCGAGGCGCCGCGCCTGCGGCTCTACGTGCCCAGCCGCACCGCGCTGGTACTGGCCCGCGCATAGGCTGCCGCGCCAGGCTAGCCGAAAGGCGCGGGCTTGGCTTGTTGCGCCAGGGCTGCGTTTTATTTTTTACTTCGGGGCCATCCAATAGCCGCCGGGGGCGTTATAAGGCCGCGTGCTTTAGATGTCTGTTCCCTTATGTCCGATTCATCTACCCGCTACGAACGGGTGCTTTCCTGGTTCGACCGGTACCTTATTCGCCCTCTGTATACCGACCGGGTGCGGCGCCTTATTCTGCAAAGCTTCCCGTTTTGGATGGCGTCCATCCTGACCGGACTGGTGGCAGTTGGGTACGAAAAAATGTTTGGCTGGGCCGAAGAGCTGAGCTTCACCTGGTTGCGGCAGACGCCCTGGCTGGCGTTTGTGCTCACGCCGGTGGCATTTGGCGCGTCGTGGCTGCTGGTGCGCGAGCTAGCCCCGGCGGCCCGGGGCAGCGGTATTCCGCAGGTAATGGCGGGCATTGAGCTCTCCAACCCCGCCCATCATCAGCACACCAACTACCTGCTGAGCCTGCGCGTGGCCGTAACCAAAGTGCTCAGCAGCGTGGTGCTACTATTGGGCGGCGGGGTTATCGGGCGCGAGGGACCCACCATTCAGGTATCGGCGGCTATTTTTAGGGCCATCAACCGCTTGCAGCCGGTCGGCTGGCCGCAGCTTTCGCGCCAGATTGCGCTGGTAACGGGTGGCGCCGCCGGGCTAGCCGCGGCTTTCAACACGCCGCTAGGTGGCATCGTGTTTGTGGTAGAAGAGCTGACCCAGATGCACATGGCGCGCTTCCGCATGGCCGTGTTTACGGCCGTTATCATTGCCGGCCTCACCGCCCAAACCTTTCTGGGTCCCTACCTCTACCTGGGCTACCCCAAGGTGATAGCCGCTACGGGCCGGGTGCAGCTGGTTGTTTTCCTGGTGGCCGTGGTGTGCGGCATCGCGGGGGCAGCCTTTGCCAAAACCCTGCTCTGGCTAGGCAATTACCGCAAGCGCTTCACATCGCTAGGGGCCCAGGCCGGCTGGGTGCTAGGCTGCGGCCTGCTGATGGCGGCCGTAGCTTTTGCGTTTGGGACGGAAAGTGTAGGCACCGGCAAGCCCATTATTAATCGCCTGCTTTTCCAAAATAACGGCCTGACGCCCTGGTACTTATTTCCGGTGCGGTTTGTAGGTATGGCACTCAGCTACAGCAGTGGTGGCGCGGGCGGCGTGTTTGCTACCTCGCTCAGCGCCGGAGCTATTCTGGGCGATGGGGTGGCCCGCCTGACTGGCGTGGCGGTGGCCGACCGCAACCTGCTCATTCTGGTCAGCATGGTAAGTTTTCTCACGGGCGTGGTGCGCTCGCCGTTCACGGCTGCCATCTTGGTGCTGGAAATGACGGACCGCCACTCAGCCATTTTTCAGCTGCTGATTAGCGGCCTGCTGGCCCAAAGTGCAGCCACCCTGCTCGACCGCCACTCGCTCTACGAGCACCTCAAGCAGGGCTTCATCCGGGAAGCGCTGAATTTTAATGCGCAGCCCACGGCTGCCCCTGCGCCAGCTCACGAAGAATGAGCCCCTGGCGCTACTCGCGCTTGCGCCCAATGCTGAGCCGATATACCGTTTCGGTGAGGCGCTTGGCGCGGGCGGTGGGGTTTTTGGCGCCCTTGAGGTAGCGCACGTAGGCGCGCTGCTCGGGCTTTTCGAGCTTTTTGAAGAAAACCAGCGCGGCTTCGTTTTCGGCCAGGGCCGCGGCCAAGTCCTCGGGCATATTTACGACGCGCTCGCTCAGGTCGTGGCGCAGGGCCACGTGCAGCACGTCGCCCACGGTTTTGCCCACGGCCCGGCGCACCTCGCGCGGCACCACCAGGGCATGGTAGCCATCGCCAATAGGGGCTAGCTCGCCTTGGTAGGGAAAGCCGTCGATGGCTGTCTGCACAGGCAGCTCGTCCTTGGTGCCATATACCTCGGCCACCGAAAACGGGGCTACCACAAATACGTCGCCGGTGCGCGGGTCGGCTTCGAGGGCCGCGTCAAATTCTTGTTCAAAGTCCGTCATCACCCGCAAAATTACGCCGGGCGCGGGCGGGCTTCGTGCAGGGCCTGCGCAATTGCCTCGGTAGCGGTGGCGGGCACCACCCGTACGGCGCCGGCCGCTAGCCCCAGTTCGTGGTGCAGGCGCTCGGCCAGGGTGGTAGTTTCGGTCAGTACCAGGTCGGCGCGGCGTAGGGCCTGGCGTTGCAACTCAGCTACCCAGCCTGTGGCCGTTTCGGCCGACTCATCGGCCGGCGCGGCTAGGGCGGCCACGTGCAGCACCAGCAGCCGGCCGGTGCGCTGGCGCAGCTCCTGCGCGGCTAACCAGGTAGGCCAGGCCGGCGCATAAATAACTTCGTAAGTAGGCTCGGCCAGTGCCACCGGCACCGCAAAGCGGGCATACTGAATAATTTGAAAGTTTAAGTCGGGCGCGGGATAGTGCTGGGCAGCCGGCAGCAAGGCAGCATGCGCAGGGCTAGCGGTGGCCGCGCCGTCGGGTGCGGGCTCGCTAGGGGCTGTCGGTGCTGGCGCTGAGGGCGCAACAGGCTGGCGCAGTGCAGCTAGTGCCTCGGGCCAGCTAGCCTGCTCGGGCAGGAGCGGAGCCTCTTCCGGCGGCGCGAGGTCAGGGCTGACCAGCTCAACCACTTCCGGCTCGTCGGCAGTGCTGGGCGGCAGGTCGGTTTCCAGGGCGGCAGCCTGGAGCATTGGCTCGGCCGAGGTGGTGGCAGCAGGCAACTGCCCGGCGGCTATTTCGGGGGCCGCAAGCGCAGTTATTGTGGGTAGAAATTGTTCGCTAGCTATGCTGCTCAGTGGCGCTGCGGGCCACTGAGTGGCCAACGAAGACCCTGGCGCCGCTAGGGGCTCAGCTGCGGAAGCAATATGCGGCGTGGCGCCTACATAAGGAGCGGCAGGAAGTGCTGCCCCTAGCCAGATAGGGGCGGGCAGGGGCCGGCCCGCCAGCCGGGCCAGCTGCGGCAGGCTGTGGCTGCCCAGGCGCAGCACGCGCACCGTGGCCCAGCCCAGGTCTGGCGCAGCAGCGGGGGCTAGCGCTACGGCCGGGCTGGGTAGTAGCAGCTCGTCGGCAGCCGGCTCGGCATCTTCTTCCAGTGCCTCGGCGCGAAGTAGCGCGGTAGCCGCCGGGGCAGGGGGCGGAGTTTCTACTAAGGCTGGAGCCAACTCGCTGGGATGTACTGCCTCCGGAGCCTGCGCAGCGGGTTCTGGCAGGGCTAGCGGCAGGTATTCTTCGGCGCTGAGGTGGTTGGGGGCGTCGGCCTGGGGCACCATCACCAAGATGGAATCGACGGCAGGGGCGGGAACTTGCGTGGCTGCTACCAGCGCCCGCACGGCCGGCGCCGCCTCATCCCAAGCCAGTACAAGCACGGCAAGGGGGGCAGGCAAATCGGCAGCGGGCAGTGACATCAGGCAGGTATTGGCACTGCGAATAACGTGGCTACCGAGGCCAAGTTAACCGCGGAGCTTAAAAAAATAATCGCAACGCGCGCTGGCAGCCCTGCGTTTCTGGCACTTCGCCCCGAGTGCATGCCGGTGCCAACCGATAACTTGCAAGCTTAAAGCTCCGCAGTTGCTGATTGCAGCTGTGGCTTTTGGGCCGGCCTTCTTTGTCTTTTCGCTCCTTTTATATGCCTAGCAATTCCGTTCAGGAAAATAACTACATGCTCAACGACCTGGCGCTGCAAGCCCGCCAGGAGCACCTGCCCGGCGCCGTGCAGCGCGTCGAGCAAACCGACGACCACCTCTTCACCTTCACCACCGAAAACGGCACCCGTCTGCTGCTGCACGCGCTCAGCGACAAGATTCTGCGCTTTCGCTACCTCACGCCGGGCTCGCCTAGCGAGCCCGATTTCAGCTACGCCGTGCCCGACCCCGCCGCCGAGCGCACCATGCGCCCCGGCGTGCCGAGCTTTCTGGAATTCAAGGAGAAAAGCGACCACTACCGCCTCACCACCGGCCGCCTCATCTGCATTGTGTGGAAAGACTCGCTGCGTACGCGGGTGCTCGACCGCTCGGGCAACATCCTGAGCGCCGACGAAAAGGGCTTTCACTGGCACCACGACGACGATACCGGCAACGACATCGTGAAGATGAGCCACGCCGTGCCCAGCGGCGTGTGCTACTACGGCCTCGGCGACAAGCCCGCCAACATGAACCTGCGCGGCCAGCGCTTCCTCAACTGGGGCTCTGATACCTACGGCTACGTGAAGGGCTCGGACCCGCTGTATAAGAACATTCCGTTCTTTCAGGTGCTGCAGCAGCGCATTGCGCACGGCATTTTCTTCGACAATACCTTCAAGGCCTTCTTCGACTTCGCGGCCGAGCGCGCCGACGTTACCAGTTTCTGGGCTGAGGGGGGCGAGATGAACTACTATTTCCTCTACGGCCCCACCTTGCTCGAAGTAACCGAGGAATACACGCGCCTGACCTGCCCGCCCGAGCTGCCACCGCTCTGGACGCTGGGCTACCACCAGTGCAAGTGGAGCTACTTTCCGGAGAGCAACGTGAAGGAAATCACGAAGGGTCTGCGCGACCGCCGCATTCCGTGTGATGCCATTTACCTCGACATCGACTACATGGATGGCTACCGCTGCTTTACCTGGAGCCCGCAGCACTTCCCCGAGCCCAAGCGCATGGTGGATGAGCTGGCCCAAGATGGCTTTAAAACGGTGGTTATCATAGACCCCGGCATCAAAATCGACCCTAGCTACCCGGTGTACCAGGAGGGCTTGAAGAATGACTTTTTCTGCCGCCGCGCCGATGGCCCGCTCATGCGCGGCTCGGTGTGGCCGGGGCAGTGCAACTTCCCCGACTACACCCGGCCGCAGGTGCGCGAGTGGTGGGCCAGCCTGTTCGAGGGTCTGATAAAGGACACTGGTGTGCGCGGCGTGTGGAACGACATGAACGAGCCCGCCGTGTTCGAGAAAGGTACTTTCCCGGACGATGTGCGCTTCGACTACGACGGCAACCCGTGCTCGCACAAGAAGGCCCACAACATCTACGGTATGCAGATGGCTAGGGCCACTGCCGCTGGCGTAAAGCAGTTTAGCTACCCCAACCGGCCGTTTACCATCACGCGCAGCACCTACGCGGGCGGCCAGCGGTATTCCTCGGGCTGGACCGGCGACAACATCGCCAGCTGGGACCACCTCTGGCTAGCCAACATTCAGTGCCAGCGCCTCAGCATCAGCGGCTTCAGCTTCATCGGCTCCGATATCGGCGGCTTTATCGACACGCCCGATGGCGAGCTCTATGCCCGCTGGATTGCGCTAGGGGCCTTCCACCCGTTCTTCCGCACCCACAGCTCGGGCGACCACGGCGACCAGGAGCCCTGGAGCTTTGGCGAGCCTTATACCAGCTTGGCGCGCCACTTCATCGAGCTGCGCTACCAGCTGCTGCCCTATGTGTACACCACCTTCTGGCAGTACACCACGCAGGGCACGCCCATGCTGCGCCCGCTCACGTTCCTCGACCAGAACGACCCCGAGACGTACCTGCGCATGGCGGAGTTCAGCCTCGGCGACAACCTGCTGGTGTGCCCCATCACGCAAGCCGGCGCCGATGGCCGCTGGATGTACCTGCCGAAAGGGGAGTGGTACTACTACTGGACCGATGAGCTGAAAGACGGCGGCCAGGAAGTGTGGGCCAGCGCCGACCTCACCCGCATCCCGCTCTTCGTGAAAGCCGGCGCCGTAGTGCCCATGCAGCCCGTGATGCAGTATGTAGGTGAGAAAGTGGTGGAGCAGCTGACCCTGCACGTGTACTACAAAAACGGCACCGCCGACAGCGTGCTCTACGACGATGGCGGCGAGGGCTACGCTTACCACGAAGGTCAGCAAACTACCCGCCGCTTCCGCGTGACGGGCGATGCCCAGTCGCTCACGCTAGCCCAGGCCAGCGAGGGCGAATACCAGACACCGTACTCGACTTATCGCGTGGTACTGCACGGTCTGCCCACCGCCATCGCCACCGCTACGGCCGATGCCCAAGCGTTGTCGCTAGGGGAGTACGCAGCCACCGAAATCACCGCAGCCGCCCCAGCCATTGTGGTAGAGGTAAGCTTTAGGGAGGTAATAATCTCGCTAGCCCCACCCGCCGCCGAGGTGCCTGCAAAATAGTAAAGTCCTTGACTAGCAAAAAAAGCGCCTTGGCAAAAGCCAGGGCGCTTTTTTAGGAAGATTTAGCCAGCTTAAGTAGCCTGGTAGCCGGAAGCACGTAAGCAAAAAGGCCCGCAGGAGGCTGCGGCTTGTGGCTACGCACCGCCCTGCTTTCAGAAGCGCCCTTCTCAACTACCTATGCCCGATGCCCCCGACCATCCTCAGTCCAAAACCGCCATTGTGGCGGCCCTGGCGGCCAACCTGGGAATTGCCGTCATCAAGTTTGTGGCGGCGTGGTTCACGGGCTCGTCGGCCATGCTTTCCGAGGGCATTCACTCGCTGGTCGACACGGCTAATGAGTGGCTGCTGCTGCTAGGGCTGCGCAGCAGCCAGCAGCCAGCTAGCCCCCACCGGCCGTTTGGCTACGGGCGAGAGCTGTATTTCTGGGCCTTTATGGTGGCGGTGTTCATCTTTGCCATTGGCGGGGGGCTATCGCTGTATGAGGGCTACGAGCACCTGCGCCACCCCGCGCCGCTCAGCAGCCCCACCTGGAACTACGTGGTGCTGGCCGTGGCCTTTGCGCTCGATGGCAGCTCGTTTCTGGTGGCGCGGCGCACCTTCAATGCTCAGCGCGGCAAGCAGCCGTTTTGGTCGGCTTTCCGGGCTAGCAAAGACCCGTCGGTTTTTGTGGTGCTCTTCGAGGATGCCTCCGATTTGCTAGGGCTGTTTATTGCGTTTCTGGGCGTTTTTCTCAGCCATTGGCTCAACCGGCCCGAGCTCGACGGGGTGGCCTCGCTGCTCATTGGCCTGCTGCTGCTGCTGGTGGCCGGCCTACTGCTGCGCGAAACCAAGAGCTTGCTGCTGGGCGAGCCCGCCGATGAGAAGCTGCTGGCCAGCATCACCGCCCTGGTGGAGGCCGAGCCAGCTACCGTGCGTGCGCTGGCACCACTTTCGTCCTACCTCAGTCCGCACGAGATACTGGTAGTGGTGCCGGTCGAGTTTGCGCCCGAGCTGCCGGCCGGCCGGCTCACGGCCACCATCGGGCAGCTCTGCGCTGCCATCAGGGCCAAGCACCCCGATGTGCGGCACGTTTTCATTCAGCCCGCCGCCCTTGGCGAAGGCGACCCGAAGTCTTTTTAGCCCCCCAAAATGGAGGCGGAAAACTCCACCGCATAAATTATGCAGCCTCATTTTTATCGCAAACGTTTGCGACGGGGATAGCCTGCCGCCGGGCAATAAACCGTGCTTAATATTGACGCTTCTAACAACAACGCGGCAGCGCGGCGTGTTAGCCATCTCCAAGTTTTTACCCCGCACGGCCTCGGCTAGTGCAAAAACCGAACCTCACACAATCCCACCGCTGAAATGGCCAAAATCAAAGTAGCAAACCCCGTAGTGGAGCTGGATGGCGACGAAATGACGCGCATCATCTGGAAGTTTATCAAGGACAAGCTCATTACGCCCTACATCGACGTTGATATCAAGTACTACGACCTCGGCATCGAGTACCGCGACGAAACCAACGACCAGGTGACCATCGACGCGGCCAATGCCATCCGGCAGTACGGCGTAGGCATCAAGTGCGCCACCATCACGCCCGACGAGGACCGCGTGAAGGAGTTCAACCTCAAGCAGATGTGGAAGTCGCCCAACGGCACTATCCGCAACATCCTCGATGGCACCGTGTTCCGCGAGCCTATCGTGACCAGCAATGTGCCGCGCCTGGTGCCCAACTGGACTGCGCCCATCTGCATCGGCCGCCACGCCTTCGGCGACCAATACCGCGCCACCGACTTCGTTACCAAAGGCAAAGGCAAGCTCACCATCACCTTCACGCCCGAAGACGGCGGCGAAGTGCAGTCGTTTGAGGTGTTTAACTTCAAGAACGACGGCGTGGCCCTAGCCATGTACAACACCGACGAAAGCATCCGGGGCTTTGCCCACGCCTGCTTCAACCAGGCCCTGATGAAGGGCTGGCCGCTGTACCTGAGCACCAAAAACACCATCCTGAAGAAGTACGATGGCCGCTTCAAGGACATCTTCCAGGAGATTTACGAACAGGACTACCAGGACAAGTTCAAGGCCGCCGGCATCACCTACGAGCACCGCCTCATCGACGACATGGTGGCCTCGGCCCTGAAGTGGAACGGCAACTTTGTGTGGGCCTGCAAAAACTACGACGGCGACGTGCAGAGCGACACCGTGGCCCAGGGCTTCGGCTCGCTCGGCCTCATGACCTCGACGCTCGTGACGCCCGACGGCAAAACGATGGAGGCCGAAGCTGCCCACGGCACCGTAACGCGCCACTACCGCGACCACCAGCAGGGCAAGCCCACCAGCACCAACCCCATCGCCAGCATCTTCGCCTGGACGCGCGGCCTGGAGTTCCGCGGCATCCTCGACGGCAACCAGGAGCTGATTGACTTCTGCAAAGCCCTTGAAGCCGTGTGCATCGAAACTGTAGAAAGCGGCAAGATGACCAAGGACCTGGCCGTCTGCATCCACGGCAACAAAGTTCAGCACGGCCGCGACTTCCTCTACACCGAGGAGTTCCTGGAAGCGCTCGACGAAAATCTGAAAAAGAAGCTCGGCCAATAAGCTCGGCGCTCTTTTTAGCAAAAAAGCCCCGGCAGCCTGGCTGTCGGGGCTTTTTTGTGGCTAGGGGGCAACTAGGTTATTTAAGCTGTGTGGTCCCGGTGGTTAGTCACCACTATTTTGCTTTCATGAAACACGGCTTACTACAGTTGGTTGCGTTGAGTGGCTTATTGATTACTACCCAGCTAGCCTCAGCTCAGCCCCGGCTGCCTCGTAGCCTATTGGCTCCGGCCGATACGGTGGGTCTGGGGCGGGTGCTGGCACGGCCCGAGTATTACCACTTGCAAATCAGCCTGGTGCGTATTCGGCGCGATGCGCAGGGCCTAGCGCACCTGGCCCGGCCGGTGCGCTACCGGGTGCGCCCGCGCGAGTATTTCTATCCCGCCAGCACCGTGAAGCTGGCCGCCGCCACGCTTGCTCTCGAAAAGCTGGAGCGCCTACAGGCCACCACATCCGGCCTCAGCGCCGACTCTCCGATGCGTACCGACTCGGCCTTTATCGGCCAGACGTGCGCCGTGCGCGACCCTAGCGCTGCCAACGGGCGGCCCAGTCTGGGCCACTACCTGCGCAAGATGCTTTTGGTGAGCGACAACGATGCTTTCAACCGGCTCTACGAGTTTGTGGGCCCGCAGGAATTAAATGGGGGCCTGCATCGGCTGGGACTGCGGCGTGCCCGCCTGGTGCATCGCCTCAGTGTAGGCGATGGCGAACCCGGCTGGCGCCATACCAACCCCGTCCGCTTCTTCGCCGACACGGCCGAGACGCAGCTGCTGCTAGCCCAGCCCGCCGCTTACTGGGCGGCGCCTATGCCTCCGGCCAGGGTGCAGCCGGGCAGCATGTTTGTTGGTAACGCGCACCTCGACGGGGCGGGGCAGCTCCTAGCCCAGCCGCTCGACCTTAGCCAAAAGAACGTATTCAGCCTGCCCGATTTGCAGCGCCTGCTGCAAGCCGTAGTGCTGCCCGAAACGGTACCTAGCGGGCAACGTCCGCGCCTCACACCCGCCAGCTATGCCCGCCTGTGCGAAGCCTTGAGCCAATTGCCGCCCCAGAGCCTTTCGCCGCACTACGACTCGCTGGCGTACCCTAGCACGTATGCCAAGTTTTTGCTAGGGGGTGGGGGCGAGGTGCGCCTGCCGCCCGGCGTGCGGATATATAACAAAATCGGCCAAGCCTATGGCTTCCTTGTTGACAACGCCTACGTGGTCGATGCGGCCCACGGCGTCGAGTTTTTGCTGGCCGCCGTACTGTATGTGAACGCCGACGGTGTGCTCAACGACGACCAGTACGATTACGAGAGCATAGGCCTGCCTTTCTTGCGCGAGCTGGGGCGGCGAGTGTATGAAGCCGAGCTGCGGCGCGCAACGAAGTACTAATACGCAGCGCAAGGTCGAAGCTTTAGCTTGCTTATTACCTAAAAAAGCCCCCTAGCCAGGTAAGCTAGGGGGCTTTTAGGAAGTAGCGCTTTCGGCTTACGCCAGGTTGTTGGAGGCAGCTTTGGCCGTCAAGAACTCGCGGTTCAGGATGGCGATGTTTTCGAGCGAGATGCCCACCGGGCATTCGGCCGCGCACGACCCAATGTTGGAGCAAGCACCGAAGCCTTCGATGTCCATCTGGGCTACCATATTCTCCACGCGGGTCTGGCGCTCCACCTGGCCCTGGGGCAGCAGTGCTAGCTGCGATACCTTGGCCGATACGAAGAGCATGGCCGAGGCATTTTTGCAGGCTGCCACGCAAGCGCCGCAGCCGATGCAGGTAGCGGCCTCGAAGGCGCGGTCGGCAATGTCCTTCGGAATTGGAATCTCGTTGCCGTCGGGGGCGCCGCCGGTATTCACGCTCACGTAGCCACCAGCCTGAATGATACGGTCGAAGGCAGAGCGGTCTACGCTCAAGTCCTTGTTTACCGGGAAGGCATTAGCACGCCACGGCTCGATGGTAATGGTGTCGCCATCCGAGAACTTACGCATGTGCAGCTGGCACGTAGTGGTGCCCTTCTCCGGTCCGTGCGAGCGGCCGTTGATAAACAAGTCGCATGAGCCACAAATGCCCTCGCGGCAGTCGTGGTCAAAGGCCACCGGGTCTTGCCCCTGGTGGAGCAGGTCCTCGTTGAGCACGTCGAGCATTTCCAGAAACGACATATCAGGTGAAATATCCTTCACCTGATAGTCAACCATTTGGCCTTCGGTCTGGCGGTTCGGCTGACGCCAAACTTTCAGCGTCAGGTTCATGGGTTTAGCGTTGGGATTAGAGCCGGCCATCTTTTGTTAGCTATTAGCTGTCAGTTGCTAGCCTATAGCTGTCAATTACCAGCGCGAAGGCTAGCAACTGACAGCTAATAGCTAACAGCTCAATATAAATTATTTGTAGCTGCGCTGCGTGAGCTTCACATTTTCGAACACCAGCTCCTCCTTGTGCAGCACTTCGGGCTGATTGTCGGCCGTGTACTCCCAAGCCGCCACGTAGGCGTAGTGGTCGTCGTCGCGCAGGGCTTCACCCTCAGGCGTCTGGTACTCCTCGCGGAAGTGGCCACCACAGCTTTCGTTGCGGTTGAGGGCGTCGTCTACCATGAGCTCGCCCAGCTCCAGGAAATCGGCTACGCGGCCGGCTTTCTCCAGCGCCTGGTTCATTTCCTCGCCGCTGCCCACCACTTTCACGTTCTGCCAGAACTCCTTACGAATGCGCTGAATTTCGGCTTTGGCGTGCTTCAGGCCCTCAGCGTTGCGGGCCATGCCGCAATACTCCCACATGATATGGCCTAGCTCCTTGTGGAACTCGTCGGGCGTTTTATTGCCCTTGATGGCGAGCATTTGCTCCACGCGGGCTTGCACGCCCGCCTTGGCTTCGGCGAAGGCCGGATGGTCGGTCGTTACGGGCTTAGGCGCCGTTTGGGCCAGGTAATCGCCAATGGTATAGGGGATTACGAAGTAGCCGTCGGCTAGACCCTGCATCAGGGCCGAAGCCCCCAAGCGGTTGGCGCCGTGGTCCGAGAAGTTGCACTCGCCAGCGGCATAAAGGCCCGGAATGGTGGTTTGCAGGTTGTAGTCAACCCACAGGCCGCCCATCGTGTAGTGCACCGCCGGGTAGATGCGCATGGGCATCTGGTAGGGGTTTTCGTCGGTAATCTTCTCGTACATCTCGAAGAGGTTACCATACTTCTGGCTCACCGCCTCGGCGCTGGTGCGCTTGATAACGTCGGCGAAGTCAAGGTACACGGCCAGGCCCGACGAGCCTACGCCACGGCCTTCGTCGCACATCATCTTGGCGTTGCGCGAGGCCACATCGCGCGGCACGAGGTTACCGAAAGCCGGGTACTTGCGCTCGAGGAAGTAGTCGCGGTCATCTTCCTGGATGTCCTGCGGCTTGATTTCGCCTTTGCGCACGCGCTCGGCCATCTCTACCGTCTTGGGCACCCACACGCGGCCATCGTTGCGCAGCGACTCCGACATCAGCGTCAGCTTCGACTGGTAGTCGCCCGATACCGGAATACAGGTCGGGTGAATCTGCGTGAAGCACGGGTTGGCGAAGTAGGCACCCTTCTTGTGCGCCCGCCAGGCGGCCGTCACGTTGCAATACTTGGCATTAGTGCTCAGGTAAAACACATTACCATAGCCGCCGGTAGCCAGCACCACGGCGTGGGCCGCGTGGGTCTGGGTTTCGCCGGTGATGAGGTTGCGCGTCACGATGCCGCGGGCCTGGCCATCCACCACCACTATATCGAGCAGCTCCGAGCGGGTGTAAAGCTTCACCTTGCCGTAGGCTACCTGCCGGCTCAGGGCCGAGTAAGCCCCTAGCAGCAGCTGCTGCCCGGTTTGGCCACGGGCGTAAAACGTGCGACTCACCTGCGCACCGCCAAAGGAGCGGTTGGCCAGCAGTCCGCCATACTCGCGGGCGAAGGGCACGCCCTGTGCCACGCACTGGTCTATGATATTCACCGATACCTGGGCTAGCCGGTACACGTTGGCTTCGCGGGCGCGGTAGTCGCCACCCTTGATGGTATCGTAGAACAGACGGAATACCGAGTCGCCGTCGTTCTGATAGTTTTTGGCTGCGTTAACGCCGCCCTGGGCCGCTATGGAGTGCGCCCGGCGCGGCGAGTCGTGGTAAGTAAAGGCTTTTACGTTGTAGCCCAGCTCGGCCAGCGAGGCGGCGGCCGAAGCACCAGCCAGGCCCGTGCCCACCACAATCACGTCATACTTCCGCTTGTTAGCAGGGTTGACGAGCTTGACGTTGAACTTATGCTTGTCCCATTTTTCGGCCAGGGGGCCTTCGGGCGCTTTGGAAGTCAGGTTCATAAGGGGTAGAAACTGAAATTAGTTGAACGCCAGCGCAAGCTGGTGCAGCACGGCAGGCGCGCTGGTAAGAAGAGCCCCGTTCTCGTTGGTGAAGAACAGGAAGTAGAGCGGCATCGAAGCGAAGCCAGCCGACACTATGACCGCGAAAGCGTAGCCAAAGTTCTTAATCAGCGGCATGTATTTGCGGTGGTTCAGGCCCAGGGTTTGAAAACCCGAGCGGAAGCCGTGCCACAGGTGGTAGCCCAGGCTAGCCTGCGCAGCCACGTAGAGCACCACGTACCACCACTGGTGAAACGAGGTGACCACGACTTTGTACAAATCATCGTTGTGGTTGATGTCGGCATCGAGGGTGCCGAAGCGGGCACGCCAGAAGAAATTATAGAGGTGCACAATCAAGAACACCAGAATAATAGAACCCAGAATACCCATGTTGCGCGAGGTCCACTCCGAGTTTTGCTTGGCTTGCCACTGAGCGTAGCCGTGCGAGCGGGCTCCTTTATTACGCATCGTCAGCATCAGGGCCTCATAGATGTGGAAGCCAAAGCCCAGCACCAGGCCCCACTCGATGGTGCGGATAACCGGGTTAGTGCCCATGAAGTGGGAGTACGTGTTGAACGCTACCCCGTCGTCGTGTTTGAAAAGCTGGAGGTTGCCGATGAGGTGCACCACCAGGAACGTGCAGAGAAACAGACCCGTAAGGGACATGATAATCTTGCGCCCGATGCTGCTGGTAAAGGTTTTTGTAAACCAGTTCATAGAGATTTCAGTCGAGAAAATGACCGTTTGGAACGCCCAAAGGTAGGGCCGGGGGCGGCCTCAGCCCAAGGTGCAGGTGTAACATAGGCGTTATTTAGAAAGGTTAAACCCAGGGGCTGGCTGCGGGAGCGGCCAAGGTGAATCAATCTACCTAAAATACCGTTAGCCGATTTGCTGCGTACTTTAGGATAACTAACCACCTGCTAGAAAGGTTGGGTAGTGCAAGCCAGTAGGTGCAACGTCCAATTTTTGCGGTAGTAAGCAGTCTTTCAACACAGGTAGATTATGCAGGCTCTTTTATCTTTTGGGAAGAATGGGAAGTGGGGTGCCTGGCTGCTGGCCGCACTACTGCTCGGGCTAGGCTGGCTGCGCCCACAAGCGGCGCTTGCCTCCCACATCCGGGCAGGCGACATCCAGGTGAAGGTGGATACGGCCACTGGCAACCCAAACCGGTTCTTCATTAAATTCACGCTCTACCGCGACATTACGGGGGTCGACCAGCCGAATGTGACTATCTACTTTGGGGATGGTACTCGGCAGGATGGTATTCCGAAGAATGCAAACCCTCCTCGCATTAATGGTGATACGGATGTTTTCACTTATAGCGTTGACCACACGTATCCAGGGCCTGGCAATTATCCCATCAGCTTTGTGGGTGAGAACAGAAATGCGGGCATTCTGAACATGGCGAATTCTGCTTCGCAGACATTCTACGTTAGTACGACTATTACCATCAACCCAGCCTATGGCCGCGACAACTCTCCAATATTGCGGGCACCTGCTGTGGATAAGGCTGCTGTAGGCCAAGTGTTTTTGCACAATCCGGCAGGCTACGACGCTGATGGCGATTCGCTGGCCTATCATCTGCGCACCTGCCAGCAGGTAAACGGGGGCACTACTACTGCCAACAATACCAACCTGCCAGTTCCCTCAGTTGTCCAAAACTACGTGTACCCTGACGACCCTAGCATTGCTCCAAATGCAGTGCAGGTGGCTTACGCCGGGGTGCCGGTCGGGGTGCCGGGGGCTAAGTCCTTTATTTCTCAAGATGTATACACCGGGCAAATAACCTGGAACGCGCCGGCTAGGGCCGGTATCTACAACATTGCCTTCACGGTGGATGAGTTTCGGCGCACGCCCTTCGGCTTCCGCAAGATTGGGACGGTCATCCGCGACATGCAGATTATCGTGACGGCTACTAATAACCTGCCGCCCACGCTCACCGTGCCGCCCGATTTGTGCGTGGTAGCGGGCACGCCGGTTATCCTCCAGGTATCGGCCATAGATGGCTCGGGGCCCAATGCCCCGGCTACCAATGTGCAGCTGTTTGCTTACAGCGGCATTCTGCCCCCGGCTACCTTCCGCCAGAATAACACGGGCACGTCCGTTACCGGCACCTTTCGCTGGACGCCCGATTGCAGCAATGTGGCCGACCAGCCCTACATCGTAGTGTTCAAAGCCCAGGATACGCCCCCCAACACAGCTACGCCGGCCCTTGTCGATATCAAGCCGGTGCGTATCACCGTGGTAGGGCCGCCGCCCCAAAACCTGAAGGCGACGCCCTCGGGCACGCCAGGGGGCCTAGTGAGCGTATTGACCTGGGATAAGTATACCTGTCAGAATGCCAGCGAGATACTGATTTTCCGACGTGAAGGGTGCTACAGCTATACCCCCGGCCCCTGCGATACGGGTGTGCCAGCCGGCGCGGGCTACGTGCAGGTAGGCTCGGTGCCACCTACGGCTACTACCTATGCCGACAACCAAGGCTTGGTGCGGGGCAAGTCCTATAGCTACCGCATCTATGCGAAGTTTCCGCGGCCGGCGGGTGGGGCCAGTATCGTTTCAAACGAAGCCTGCCTCACTTTCAACGGCCGCTCGGCCATGCTCACCAACGTGGACGTAAACACCACGGATGCGAGCACTGGCCAGATTACGGTGAAGTGGACCCAGCCGAAGGCTGACGCTGGCGCGTTTGTATCGCCGCGCTACGAGCTGAGCCGCAGCATCGGTAGCGGTCCGGCTACGCTGGTGGCTACTATCAACAACCTGGCCGATACCACTTATGTAGACCGGGGCCTGAACACCACGGCCAACCAGTACACCTACTCGCTCACATTCTTCAACACGGTGCCCACGAGCACCACGCCGGTGCAGGAGACGGCGCCCACGGCTACCAGCGTGCGTACCAGCCTCATCCCCGATGGCATCAACAAAACGATGACCGTGAACTGGGCCTACAATGTGCCCTGGGACAACAGCAAGCAGCCGAGCCGCATCTACCGCAAAGACCCCGGCAGCACCACCTACAACCAGGTAGCCACCGTGACGCCGGGTGCCAGCAGCGGCACCTACGTAGACCGCAACCTGACGCCCGGCCAGGAATACTGCTATTATGTGCAGACCACTGGCCAGTATGCCAACTACAGCTTCCTGAGCAACCTGCTCAACAACAGCCAGCAAATCTGTGCTACGCTGCTAGCGGTGCCCTGCACACCGGTACTCACTTTGCAAGTCATCAATTGCGACAGCCTGGCGGCGCTGCCCTCGTACCTGCCCGTGAACCAGGTGTACCAGAACAACCTGCGCTGGACGGTGGGCAACACGCCCGCCGGTTGCCAGGCCAACGCCGTGTACTACCGCGTGTTCCGGGCCGATACTGACGGGGGTACTTACACGCTGATTGACTCGACCACGCAGCTGAGCTACGTTGACCGCAACCGGCCCCGGCCCACCTACTGCTATAAGGTGCAGGCCGTGGCCGCCTCGGGCCAGCGCAGTGGCCTCAGCAACTCGGCTTGCCAGACCGACTGCGTGTTCTTCATCCTGCCCAACATCTTCACGCCCAACGGCGACAATGCCAACGACGTGTTCCGGCCCAAGGTGAGCAGCCCCATTACGCGTACCCACATCCAGATTTTCAACCGCTGGGGCCGCAAGGTGTACGAGAGCGATAAGGACCCCTATATCAACTGGACGGGCGGCGGCGTAGCCGGCGAAAGCTCGACCAGCGGTCTGGCTTCGGGCGGCATCTATTACTACCTGGCCGAGGTAGAGTTTGCCGACGCCGCGCAGACCAAGCGTACCTACAAAGGCTGGGTCGAGCTAATTCGCTAGGCCCTCCCTGGACCTGCTATTGAGAAAGCCGCCCCGACCGGGGCGGCTTTTTTAGGTTTATTTTGTCGAGTTGTGCTGAACAGCCAGGCGGTCTTATTCGGTCTGCCAGTCCCGGCACTTTTCAACAATCACCAACCAAGAACTTTAAACCTACCTGCTTTGACACCTTCCCACCCCACCGATGCCGCTGCAGTGGCCGTAGTATTCCCGGGCCAGGGCTCCCAGTTTCCGGGCATGGCCCGCGAGCTGTTTGAGCAGAGTGAAGCCGCCCGCGCCCTGCTCACCCAGGCCAACGACATTCTGGGCTTCAACCTCACCAAGCTCATGTTTGAGGGCACCGATGAAGACCTGCGCCGCACCGACGTGACGCAGCCGGCCGTGTTTGTGCACTCAGTAGCGCAGTTCGTAGCTCAGCCCGACTTGCAGCCCGCTATGGTGGCCGGTCATTCGCTGGGCGAATTTTCGGCCTTGGTGGCGGCTGGCGTGCTCACTTTCGCCGATGCCTTGCCGCTGGTGGCACGTCGCGCCCAGGCCATGCAGGCCGCCTGCGAAGAGCAGCCCGGCACAATGGCCGCCATTCTGGGCCTAGCCGATGAGGCCGTGGAGCAAGGCTGCCAGCAGGTGGCCGCCGGAGGCGATGTGGTAGTAGCCGCCAATTATAACTGCCCCGGCCAGCTCGTTATTTCCGGCTCAACGGCTGGCATCACCAAGGCGTGCGAGGTGCTGAAGGCCACTGGTGCCAAGCGCGCGCTGCCGCTGCCGGTGGGCGGCGCCTTCCACTCGCCGCTCATGCAGTCGGCGCAGGCTGCCTTAGCCGAGGCCATCGAGCGCACCACGTTCAGCCCCGCCCGCTGCCCCGTGTATCAGAACGTAGATGCTGCCCCGCACACCGACCCCGCCGAAATCAAAGCCAATTTGCTAGCCCAGCTCACCGCTCCTGTGCGCTGGACGCAGAGTGTGCAGGCCATGTTCCGCGACGGCGCCACGCACTTCGTAGAATGCGGCCCGGGCAAGGTGCTGCAAGGCTTGGTGAACAAAATCGAGCCTACGGCTACGGCCGGCTCGGTAGCCTAGCCCGTGTAGCTGGGCAGGACGTGCTTTCTTAAAACAGGCGCTGCTATAACCTATGCACCGGCAGTAGGTCGGGGCAGGCAGCCAGCAGCTCCGAAATGGTGCGGTGCAGCTGCGGGTGCGCAAGCTGCGGTGCCAGTTCGGCTAGGGGCGTTAGGGCAAAGCGCCGGGCTGGCACCGCCGGATGCGGCACCACTAGGGTAGGGGTGGCAATTACTTCTTGGCCGAAGAGTAGAATATCCACGTCGAGGGTGCGGGCTGCCCAGCGCACAAGGCGCTCACGGCCCTGCTGCTGCTCGGCTGCCAGGCAGGCAGCTAGTAGGGTAGGAGCGTCCAGCTCGGTTTCGAGGGCGAGCACCTGGTTGAGAAACGCCGGCTGGTCCTCTAAGCCCCAAGCAGCGGTTTCGTAGAGGCCCGATGTAGCCACGAGGCGGCCCGCCGTAGCGGCCAGGTCGTGGCGCGCTTGGGCCAGGCGTGCGGCCCTGTCGCCGAGGTTACTGCCCAGCAGCAGGTAGGCTAGGGTAATGGCCATTTAATGGCTGGCAAAGAAGGCGGCCGTGCGCTCGGCGATGAGCTGCGCCTGCGCGGGCAATTCGGGACCGGCCCAGGGGTGAGCCCCGCCAAACATGTGGCCCGCACCGGGCACCACGAGTACCTCAGCTTTGGGCTGGCCGGCGTGCAGCTGGTGCACGGCCGCTAGGGGCACGGTTTCGTCCTGGTCGCCGTGAATGAGCAGTACCGGCTGGCGCAGGCCCGGCATCAGGGCCGGTAGGTCGAGGCGGGCGCGGTGGGCGTAAAAGTCCTCCGCAATTTGATAGTACATGGGTAGCTGCTGGCCGGTGCGCAGGTTGGGCACGTGCAGCACGCCGTCTCGCTGCCACTGGGCCAGCACCTCGGCGGGCCAGCGCGGGTGCAGGTCGGCCACGGCGGCCCAGGCGGCTACTGCTGCCACGCGCGGGTCTTCGGCGGCCTTGAGCAGCACCAGGGCGCCGCCCCGGCTGTGGCCTATCAGGTAGAGCCGGCGCAGGTCGAGCGCTTCGGCGGGCAAGGGCGTGGCGCCGGGCGTGTGCAGGGCATCGAGCAGCTGGCCGAGGTCGTCGAGCTCCAGGCTAAAATTATTTTGACCGAAGGCTTCGAGGTCTTCCAAATCGCCGGTGCCGCCCACCACTACACCGTTGTGCGAGAGATTGAGCTTGACGAATACAAAGCCCTTTTCTGCAAAAAACCGGGCTAGCAGCCCGAAGTGACCCCAATCCTTGAACCCCTTGAACCCGTGCACGAAGACGACCACCGGCTGGGGTTGGTTGGTGGGCAGCCAGGTGGCGTCGGCGGCAAAGGGGCGGCCGTGGGCGCGGCCAGTCAGCGTGAACTCGACAGTACAGAGCATGTGGCTAAGGTAGCGCGGACTTTGTAGTTCGCGTTTGAGTGTTCGATGCGCGGACTACAAAGTCCGCGCTACTGGCCGTATCATTGCGCCCGCATGGCAAATCCGCTCGACCAAATTCAGGCGCCGATTGCGGCCGAGATGGCCGAGTTTGAAGTGAAATTTCGGCAGTCGATGCAAACGCGGGTGCTGCTGCTCGACAAGATTATGGGCTACATCGTGCGCCGCAAAGGCAAGCAGGTGCGCCCCATGTTCGTGTTCTTGACGGCCCGCGCTAGCAGCGCCGACCCTAGCGGGCCGCTGCCCGAGGCGGTGTTTCGGGGCGCGGCGCTCATCGAGCTGCTGCACACGGCCACCCTCGTGCACGACGACGTGGTAGACGAGAGCAACTACCGTCGTGGCTTCTTTTCCATTAATGCACTGTGGAAGAACAAGATAGCGGTGCTGGTGGGCGATTACCTGCTCAGCCGGGGCCTTCTGCTTTCGCTCGAAAACGACGATTTCGACCTGCTCAAAATTGTGAGCAACGCGGTGAAAGAGTTAAGCGAGGGCGAGCTGCTGCAAATTGAGAAAGCCCGCCGCCTCGACATTACGGAGGACGTGTACTTCGACATTATTCGGCAGAAAACGGCCTCACTCATTGCCTCGTGCACGGCCGTGGGCGCGGCATCGGCCGGGGCCGATAAAGCCACCATCGAAAAAGCCCGGCTTTTTGGCGAGAAAGTCGGCATGGCGTTCCAGATAAAAGATGACTTATTTGACTACGGCACGGCCGAAATTGGCAAGCCCGTAGGCATCGACATCAAGGAAAAAAAGATGACGCTGCCGCTCATCTACGCCTTGCAGCAGGCCAGCTGGCTCGATAAGCGCCGCGTTATCTACAACGTGAAAAACAACGCCGGCCACCGCGACCGCGTGCAGCAAGTCATCGACTTCGTGAAGCAGTCGGGCGGCCTCGACTATGCTATTCGCACCATGAAGCGCTACCGCGACGAGGCCTTGGCCATTCTGCACACCTTCCCGGCTTCCGAAGCGCGTACTTCGCTAGAAGCACTGATTAACTACACCATAGAGCGGGAGAAATAGCGCGCTGCTACTGCAGCACCAGCATGGGGTCGGGGCAGAGGCTGGCCCAGTAAGCGCGCTCGCTAGGGGGCGCTACGCCCGGAAAATCGCCCCAGCGGCCCTGCATATCGGCCATGAGCTGAAAGTGCAGGTGCGGCGGCCAGTCGCCGTTTTCGGGGTGCGGGCCCACGTGGGCGATAACTTGCCCGGCGGCTACGGCCTGCCCGGGAGCCAGCCCCGCCAGGTCAGTGCGCGTGAGGTGGCCGTAGAGGCTGAAAAACGATATGCCTTCCAGCTCATGCTGTAGAATGATGGTGGGGCCGTAGTCGCCGAAATTATTATTGTCGGCCAGGCTATGCACTACGCCGGCTAGGGGGGCCGCCACGGCCGTGCCAGCCGGCACCCATACATCGACGCCCAGGTGCAGCGAGCGCGGCTCGATGGCGTCGTCAAAATGGGGGCTGCGGCGGTAGATAGCGCGGTTTTCGAGGTAGCCGCCGATGCCGATGGTGGCCTGCTGCTCGGCCAGCATCTCGCCCACCAGCACGTCAAACAGGTTGGTGTCGCGCAGGCGCTCCGGGTGGGCGAGGCGTGGGTTGGCGGCCGTGAAGTCGAGGTGGGCTACCTGAGGGCTAGCCACCGAAAAGTTGAATACAGAAGCAAATTGGCCACGGTGGCGGGCTAACAGCGAAGCAAGGTCAGGCATCATAGAGCGAAACTAGCGCCTGCTTGGTAGACGATACCAGCTAGCCGCGCCGCGTCGTGCAACTTCACCCGCCCCGGCTATCGTAATTTTGTTTTCTTATCCAAGCTCAGCCCAATGTCGTCGTACCTGACGCTCACCGTCGTTGCCCTCACCCAGGAAACCCCTGATACCGTCACCATTCACCTCCAGCGGCCCGATGGCCAGGCCGTGCCCAGCAAGCCCGGCCAGTTTCTGACCCTGCTCGTGCCCTGCGGCCCGGCCGGCAGCCGCCCCGAGCGCCGTGCCTACTCGCTCAGCAGCACCCCCGCCGAGGCCCCGCGCCTGTCCGTGACCGTGAAGCGCGTGACGGGCGGCCTAGTGAGCAATTATCTACTTGATAATGTGAAAGTAGGCCAGCAGTACGAAGTGTTGCCGCCGCTCGGCAACTTTGTGGTGCAGCCCAGCCCCAAGGCCGCTCGCTCGCTCGTACTCATCGGAGCTGGCTCGGGCATCACGCCGCTCATGAGCATGCTCAAGGCTATTCTGGCCCAAGAGCCGCAGAGCCACGTGCTGCTCATCTACGGCAACCGCAACGAGGAAACCGTTATTTTCAAGCAGCAGCTCGCCGCTCTCGAAGCCGGTAGCCGCGGCCGCTTCCAAATTGAGCACGTGTATAGCCAGCCGCTAGGCCCCGCGGCGCCGCACCAGCACACCGGCCGCCTCAACCGCACTACTATTTTGCGTATTCTGGAGCAGCGCCACCAATTTCCGGCGCCGCAGGCCGAGTACTACATCTGCGGCCCCGAGGGCCTGATGGCCGAAACCCAGGCGGCCCTGGAGCTGCTCATGGTGCCAAGCAGCCGTATTCGCCGCGAGAGCTTTCTGGCCGCAGCCGATGCTACCGAAGCCGGGGACGCTCACGGCGATGCCCTAGCCGGCGACAACGACGGCACCGTCGTCAACCGCACCGTGACGGTGCAGTATGAGGGTAGCGACTACGTGTTTGAAGTGCCCGCCAAGCAAACCATTCTCGACGCGGCCCTCGACCAGGATATTGACCTGCCGTATTCGTGCCAGGCGGGCGTGTGCACAGCTTGCCGAGGCAAGTGCCTCAGTGGCAAGGTGCATCTTGATGAGCGTGAGGGCCTTTCCGATGCCGAGCTGGCCAAGGGCTATATTCTCACTTGCGTAGCTCATCCATTGACGGCCGATGTGGTAATTGAAATTGGTTGATAATCAGCCATGCGATTGCGGGTGAACGGAGTTTACGAGCTTACTTAAAAAACTATTCGGACTGCTGGTAATTATTTACGTAACTTGTATTCTATGGTGATTTCTGAGCTTGATACCCTAGCCACGTCGCTGGCTACTGACACCGCCCGCCCGCCCCGCCACTACCTGCCCGAAGATTTTCACGTGACCGACTGGGCCGCGCTGGAGCCCTTTTTTCAGGAGCTTCAGCACCGCGACATTGCCGACGCGCCCGCGCTGGAGCGCTGGCTGCTCGACCGCTCCGAGCTGGAGTCGGTGCTGAGCGAAGACCTGGCCTGGCGCTACATCCGCATGACCTGCGACACCCAGGACGAAGCCCGCGCCGAGGCCTTCCAGTTCTTCGTGCAGGAAGTGGAGCCCCTCACCGCGCCCTACGACCACGCCCTCAACGAGAAGCTGCTAGCCAGCCCCTACCTGCCCGAACTCGACCAAGACCGCTACGGCGTGTTTCTGCGCTCGGTGCGTCGGGCTTCGGAGATTTATCGCGAAGAGAATATCCCGCTCAAAACCGAGATTTCGACCAAGCAGCAGCAATACGCCGCCACCGTGGGCGCCATGACCGTGACGCTCGACGGCGAGGAGCTGACCCTGCCCCGCGCCGCCGACCGCCTCAAGAGCCTGAGCCGCCCGGTGCGTGAGCAGGCCTGGCGCGCCATTCAGGCGCGCCGCCTGCAAGACAGCCAGCCGCTCGACCAGCTCTTTACCGAGCTGGTGGGCCTGCGCCACCAAATGGCGCTGAACGCGGGCTTCCCCAACTTCCGCGACTATATGTTTGCCGCCCTCGGGCGCTTCGACTACACCGCCGAAGACTGCTTCGACTTCCATTCGGCCATCGGGGCCACGGTGGTGCCGCTCATCAACGAGTTTGACGAGGCCCGCCGCCAGGCGCTGAAACTAACGGCCCTGCGCCCCTGGGACCTCGATGTGGACCCTAGCGGCCAGCCGCCGCTGCGCCCATTTGCCACCGGCGCTGAGCTGCTCGACAAGACCATCACGGTTTTTCAGCGGCTAGACCCCTTCCTAGGCGACTGCCTGCGCACCATGCGCCAAATGGGCCACCTCGACCTCGAAAGCCGCAAGGGCAAGGCCCCCGGCGGCTACA
This sequence comes from Hymenobacter sp. BT559, assembly GCF_017571525.1. Classification (GTDB taxonomy): domain Bacteria; phylum Bacteroidota; class Bacteroidia; order Cytophagales; family Hymenobacteraceae; genus Hymenobacter; species Hymenobacter ginsengisoli. Next base: position 269,220 of record NZ_JAGETY010000008.1, read on the forward strand.
ACTACCCGCTCGACGAAACCGGCGTGCCCTTCATTTTTATGAATGCCACGTCGTCGCTCCGCGATGTGGTGACGATGCTGCACGAAGGCGGCCACGCCGTGCACTCGTTCCTTACGCGCCGCCTGCCACTTTCGGCCGATAAGCATCCGCCGTCTGAGGTAGCTGAGCTGGCCAGCATGAGCATGGAGCTCATGAGTATGGACCACTGGGACGTATTCTTTCAGGATGCTGCCGAGCTGCGTCGGGCCAAGAAAACGCACCTCGAAAGCGTGCTCGAAACCTTTCCCTGGGTCGCCACCATCGACAAGTTTCAGCACTGGGTATACGAAAACCCCGAGCACACTGAGGCCCAGCGCCACCAGCGCTGGACCGAGATTTTCCAACACTTCAACCAGCGCACCGTGAGCTGGAACGGGCTGGAAAAATTTCGGCCTTATCTGTGGCAGAAGCAGTTGCACCTCTACGAAGTGCCGTTCTACTACATCGAGTACGCCATGGCGCAACTAGGAGCCATCGCCATGTGGCGCAATTTCCGCCAAGACCCCGCCGCGGCCCTAGCGGGCTACCAGCGGGCGCTGTCGCTGGGCTACACCGTGCCCATCGGCGAGGTATATGCCGCCGCCGGCATCCGCTTCGATTTCAGTACCGACTACCTGCGCCAGCTGGCCGACTTTGTGCGCGAAGAAATGGCGGCGCTGTAGCGCGCTCAGCCACCTAAAAGGAAAAGCCCGGCCGCCAGCCGGGCTTTTTTCTTGCCTCAGGCCCTGGCCGAGCCCAGTACCTTTGCGGCCATTATGCTGACCATTCCTGTTATCAACTCTTCGAGGCACGCGCTGCCTGAATACCAAACTGCGCACGCCGCCGGCCTCGACCTGCGCGCCGACCTGCCCGACGGCTCGCTCACGCTAGGCCCCCTCGAACGCGTGCTGGTGCCCACGGGCCTCAGCATAGCCCTGCCGGTGGGCTACGAAGCCCAGGTGCGCCCGCGCAGCGGGCTAGCCTACAAGCACGGCATTGGCATTGTTAACAGCCCCGGCACCATTGACGCCGATTACCGGGGTGAGATTAAAGTGCTGCTGGTCAACCTGTCAAACGTGCCGTTTGTGGTGCAGGACGGCGAGCGTATTGCCCAGCTCGTAGTGGCTCGCCATGAAACCATCGTGTGGCAGCCCGCCGAAACGTTGAGTGAAACTGCCCGTGGCGCCGGCGGCTACGGCAGCACCGGGAAGTAACTCGGCGCAACGCTAAGCATACCGCAAACTAGAACGTCATACTAAGTGCAGCGAAGCATCTCGCTCGAATCGTTAGGAAAGTACCCCTAGCAATTCGAGCGAAATGCTTCGCTGCACTTAGTATGACGTTCTTCTGAGCTATAGCAGGGCCCTAGTGAGCCGGAGCAGTGCCGGCAGCGCGCTGGCGGGCAATAATTTGGAGGTTGCCACCAGCCGAGTTCAGCTTCTGGCTCAGCTCGCGAAGCTTGTCGCCCACGCCGCCGAAGGCGTGTAGCGGCAGCGCCGACTGCGACGTAAGAATAGCCAGCTTCTGAAACGAAGCGCCCATGGCCGCCACGTCGTTGCGCTGGATGGCACCGTTGAGCACCTCTAGCTCGGTGGCTACGAGGCGCACGGCGGGGTTGTCGCTGCCATTGAGCGCCTGCTGCCAGTTGCCTACATGCTGCTGACCCACGCTAGTGTCTTGAACAAAGCCGGCGTTGATAGCCGCAAACAGCGTTTGAATGCTGGATTCGATTTCGGAGATGAAGTTCATACTGCAAAAGTAAGGCGACCACCCCTAACGCAGAAGCTGGGCGGGCAGTTATTCAGGGCTTGGGCGTTGGCGGGCGCGGCCCCACCTTTGCGCCCCTAAGCCGACTACCTTTCTTCGTATGCAACTCACCACCCTGGCCGACCTAGAGCAGGCGCAGCAGCGGCTGCAAGGCCTGGCCCGGCACACGCCGCTGCTGCCGCTAGCCCTGCCCGAACTCGGCACCGAGCAGGTTTACCTCAAGCCTGAGAGCCTGCAACCCATTGGCTCGTTTAAAATTAGAGGTGCCGGCAACCGCATTATGGCCCTCACGGATAGCGAGCGGGCGCGTGGCGTGCTGGCCTATAGCAGTGGCAACCACGCCCAGGGCGTGGCCTATGCGGCGCGGCAGCTAGGCCTCAAGGCCACCATTATTATGCCCACCAATGCGCCGCAGGTGAAGATAGAAGCCACCCGCGCGCTAGGGGCCGAAGTTATTTTATACGACCCGGCCCACGAAAAGCGCGAGGCTGTAGCGGCGCGCCTGCTGGCCGGCGCCGCCGAGCCGCCCGTGCTGGTGCCGCCCTTCGACGATGCCTACGTAATAGCCGGACAGGGCACCGTAGGCCTCGAAATCTTTCAAGACCTGCCTAGCGTGGAGCTGGTACTGACGCCGGTAGGGGGTGGCGGCTTGCTGGGTGGGGTAGCAGCCGCGCTCAAGCTGTTGAAGCCTAGCGTGAAAGTTATCGGCGTGGAGCCCGAGTTGGCCGCCGATGCCCAGGCTTCGCTGCGGGCCGGTAAGGTGGTAGAGTGGGCCGCCGCCGACACCAATCGTACCCTGGCCGATGGCGTGCGCACCCTAGCCGTGAGTGAGTTGACGTTTGCGCACATTCAGCAGTACGCCGATGACATCGTGACCGTGACCGAGGCCGAGCTGCGCGCTGCGGCCCGTCGCCTGCTGCTCGAAGCCCGGCTGGTAGTAGAGCCCACCGCCGCGCTCCCGCTGGCCGCGCTGCTGCGCCACCGCGCCAGCCTGCCCCGTAGCCAGCACACGGTGCTGGTGCTAACTGGGGGCAATGCCGACCCGGCCACGCTTATCGAGCTGCTGCAAGGCTAAAAAATAACCCCGACATTAGGCGAGCCGGGGTTCGGCCGCATCTTTGTGGCCCGGACTAGCCCAACCGAAACGGGCGAAATGCAGTAAGGCCCTTAACAAATCTGAAAACACCTTCCACCCAACTTCGCCGATGAAAATTATCGTCCCGATGGCCGGTATGGGCAAGCGGATGCGTCCGCACACGCTCACCGTACCTAAACCCCTGATTCCCATTGCGGGCAAACCCATTGTGCAGCGCCTCGTGGAAGATATTGCCCGCGTGTGCGGCGAGCCCGTGGAGGAAGTCGCCTTCATCATCGGTCGCTTTGGCAGCACCGTCGAAAAAAGCCTGATTGCCATTGCCGAGTCGGTAGGCGCCAAGGGCACCATTTATTATCAGGATGAGCCGCTAGGCACCGCCCACGCTATTTTGTGCGCCAAGCCCTCGCTGAGCGGCCCGCTCGTGGTGGCCTTTGCCGATACCTTGTTCAAGGCCGATTTTACGCTCGACAGCTCGGTGCCCGGCACCATCTGGGTGCAGAAAGTAGAAGACCCGCGCCCGTTTGGCGTAGTGAAGCTCAATGAGCAAGGCCAGATTACCGACTTTGTGGAGAAGCCCGAAACCTTCGTGTCGGACCTCGCCATTATCGGCATCTACTACTTCCAGGATGGCGAGTACCTGCGCGATGAGCTGCAATACCTGCTCGACAACGACATCAAGGACAAAGGCGAGTATCAGCTCACCAACGCCCTCGAAAACATGAAGAACAAGGGCACCATCTTCGTGCCTGGCCAGGTAACCGAGTGGCTCGACTGCGGCAACAAAGACGCCACCGTGTTCACCAACCAGCGCTACCTCGAATACCTGAAGGAGCGCGGCGAAAAGCTCGTATCGGACTCGGCCAAAATCACCAACTCGGTAATTATTGAGCCGGTGTATATTGGCGATGATGCCGTGATTACCAACTCGGTAGTAGGCCCACACGTGTCGCTGAGCGCTGGGGCTAAGGTTGAAGACTCGCGTCTCTCCAACTCCATTGTGCAGAGTGCAGCCACCGTGCGCCACGCCAACGTGGCCAATTCGATGATTGGCAACAGCGCCAGCCTCACCGGCCGCCCCAACGACCTGAGCGTGGGCGATTTTAATGCCCTGCAAGTGTGATATTTTCGACGCTTCGTGCGTTAGTGAACGGCGTGGCTCCCGGTGGGGGCTGCGCCGTTCTTGGTTAAGCCCCGTACATTCGCCGGACAAGATTCCGGTTTGCTTCTTATGCGTATGCGTCCCTTTACGGTTGGTGCAGTTGTGTTGAGTTTGTGGGCGGGGGCTAGCCGCGCCCAAGGGCTGGGTACTGGCCCCGGCCCTGGTGGCACGGCCCCCGAGGCCGTCGAAACCAAGCCCGCCAAGCTCAGCCGCAAGGAGCGGAAGGCGCTGGCGCAGCAACTCGAAATAGAGGCCAAAAAGGCGGCGGCCCACCCGCCGCTCTCGCCCAAGGAGCGTGAGCTGAGCGAGGCGCTGTACACCGATGGCGTGAAATACGTCATTCTGGAAGACTACCCCAAGGCCTTGGAGCGGCTGCTGAAAGCCTACACGCTGATGCCTGAAAACGCGGCCGTTAACTACAAGTTGGCCGAGGCTAACCTGCTGAGCGGCAACCTGCGCGACGCCACTGGCTACGCCGAAGCCGCCGTGAAGCTCGACGCCAAAAACCCCTATTACTACTTGATATTGGCTCAGGCCCAGGCCAGCCAGAAGCAGTATGAGGCGGCCACTGCCACCTACGCCAGCTTGGTGAAAGAGGTGCCTAACTCGGGCAGCTACCTCTTTCAGCTTGCCGACCTCTACCTGGCCCAAAACAAGCTGCCCGAGGCCCTGGCGACTTTGGAAAAAGCCCAGGCGCAGTTTGGCAGCATCGACGAGATTGCCTTCAAAAAGCAGCAGATATACCTGCGCCAGAACAACCTGCCGCTAGCCCTTAAAGAAGGCGAAAACCTGATTGCGGCCAACCCCACCGAGCCGCGCTTTGTGCTGGCCCAGGCCGAGATGTACGCGGCCAACAACCGCCTGCCCGACGCCATCCGGGTGGCCGAGCAGGCCCTGCGCCTCGACCCCGGCAACCCCCAGGCCCGCCTGATACTGGCCGACGTGTATCGCCAGCAAAACCAGCCCACCGAGGTAGAAAAGCAGTTACGGCTGGCCTTCGACAGCCCCGCGCTGGAAGTTGACCAGGAGGTGCGTATCCTGGCAAACTACGTGAAGCAGCTGCCCGACCCGAAGGTGGCCCCGCTAGCCCTCGACCTGGCCTCTGCTACGGTGCGCAACCACCCGCGCGACGCCAAAGCCCACAGCGTGGCCGGCGACGTGCAGATGCAGAGCGGCCACAAAAAAGAAGCCCGCAATAGCTACCTGCAGGCCCTGAAATACGACAAGTCGAAATACCAGCTCTGGCAGCAGGTGGTGCTGCTCGACGCCGAGCTGAGCCAAACCGATTCGCTACTGGTGCACAGCGATGCCGCCCTCGAATTGTTTCCTAATCAGGCTCCTCTGTGGTTTTACAACGGTGCAGGCCACCTGATGAAGAAGCAGCCCCAGCAGGCCGTGCAGGCCCTGGAGCACGGCCGCCGGCTAGCCGCCGGCAACGCCGAGCAGCAGAGCCAGTTCGACGCGCAGCTCGGTGATGCGTATCAGGAGCTGAAAGATTATCCTAAGTCGGAGGCAGCCTACGAAGCCGCCCTAGCGGTAGACCCCAATAACTATGGCGTGCTCAACAATTACAGCTATTTCCTGAGCCTGCGGGGCGAAAAACTCGATAAGGCCAAGGAAATGGCGGGCCGCACGGTGGCCAAGTTTCCCGACAACGATACCTACCTCGACACCTACGCTTGGGTGCTGTACAAGCAAAAAGACTACGCCGGCGCCAAGCAAAATCTGGAGAAAGCGCTGCGCACTACCAAGGATGCCAGCATCCTGGAGCACTACGGCGACGTATTGTGGCAGATGGGCGAGCACAGTGGGGCCCTGGCGGCCTGGCAGCGTGCCCGCAAGGCCGGACCCGGCACCTCGCTGCTGCTCGACCGCAAAATCAAAGAACAGAAACTGATTGAAAATTAAAAGAAGACGTAAGCATTTTGTTTGTCATTGCGAGCGCAGCGCGGCAATCTTTCCTTCTCGCTAGGGTACTAACCTAATGAAGCGGACGACAAGGAAGGATTGCCGCGCTGCGCTCGCAATGACAAACGAGTTTTATGTCCTCAGAACATGTTATTGCGAATTATGAATAAAGCTGCATTCCTACTCGCCGGACTAGCCCTGGCGGGCTGCCACCGCGCCGTCTCTACCAAGTCGGGTTCGCTCACGGCGGGCACTTCCGAAGCCGTGAAAGTGGCCACGCCTGCTGGTGTGAAAGCTACCAATACCAATTTTCAGTACCTGAATGGCCACGGCAAGGTGCATTTTAAGGCTAAGGGCAATGAGCAGTCGGCCAACTTTGCGCTGCGCATCAAGCGCGACTCGGCCATCTGGCTGTCGGGCTCGCTGCTAGGCATTGAGGGTGTGCGCGCCCTGCTCACGCCCGATTCGGTGCGGGTAGTCAATCGCTTGCAGAAGAACTACTTTGCCGGCGACTACGCCTACCTGAGCCAGCTGCTGAACGTGCCCGTTACCTACAAGCAGATGCAGGACATCCTGCTCGGCGACTACCAGGCCGCCCCCAAAGGCGCCATACCGGTAGTGAAAACGGAGGGCGACAACCAGAACGTGACCTACCCCGTGGCGCCGCTCATCCTGGAGCAGCTGGTGAGCAGCACCACCGGTCGCCTCCAGCAATTGAAAGTGAGCGAGAGCGCTGCCCAGCGCAGCCTTACCGTAGGCTACGCCGATTTTCAGAAGCCTAGCGGCTCCGACCTGCCCTTTGCCTTCACCACCAACGTGCTAGGACAGCAGGGTGGCACCGAAAGCACCTCGGCCACCCTCAACTACCAGAAAGTAGAAGTAGGTAGCGGCCACCTCGATTTTCCGTTTAGTATTCCCAAGGGCTATTCTAAGCAAGCAAAGATTAAGAAGTAGGGGGCTAGTTAACCCGCTGGCTCTATACACGCAGAAAAAGCACGTCCTGCTCATCTGGCGTCCGCTTGCCGAAGCATCTCTACCGAAGACACCCTAGCGGCGTGGGTGAGATG
>NZ_JAGETY010000009.1 GCF_017571525.1 Hymenobacter sp. BT559
AAAAACCCAACAGCACCGAAAAACTGGAAGCAACCCAAGTACAGAGAAGGGGTGGAACGATAGAGATGCTTCGACAAGCGGACGCCAGATGAGCATGACGTTCTGTTTTACTTGTTTTCACTACACACCGTCCAGAACCAACACCCAATCATTACCGTCCTTCTGCTCCCCCGGCGGGTTGAATTCGTGCGTGCCTTTGTTGGGGAAAGTGCCCAGGGCGGTGGTTTTACCATCGCGGGGGTTGTACCACGAGGCTTTGACTTTGGTACCCGCAATTTTGCCTAGCTGCACCGGCATATTCCGCCCGTTGTAGGTGTAGATGAAGGCGTAATTCTTGCCCCGCGTAGCGGCTAGCCGGTTGTACTTCTCCCCTACCCCCCCCGCAATCAGCGACTGGTCGGGTACACGCTCGAAGTAGGGCCGCGAGAGCATCAGCTGCTTCAAATACTGCATCTGGGCTGCACCGGGCGCATTTATCGCCGACGACCACAGCTCAGTAGAGCCATAGGCGCTGCCTTTGTCGAAGCTGCTGTGCATCTGCATCACCGAGTTTTGGCCGTAGGTGTAGCCGAACGCGCCCGCAAACACCGACCAGTAGCCGTAGCGGCGCACGTCGGCAGCGGTCCAGCGGGGCTGCGTAATGTCGTGCAGGCCCTGCGGAATGCCTTCGTAAGAAGGCTCGCCGTCGAGAGAGGGCTTGACGGGTTTCAGGGCGTAATCGGCCTGCTGGTAGCGCCAGTTGTCGGGGCCGTAGTGGTTCTTTTCTTTCCGTGCCGTGTCCTGCTCATAGCGCTGGTGGCCCGACTGGTACATGTTGAAATCCAGCCACTTTTCGTTGTGGAACCAGTCGGAGGACTGCGTGCGCCCGCGCGGGTGGTAGGTTTCTAGGTGGTTCGGGTCTACTGCTTTCAGCGTAGCGCCAATAGTTTTCCAGACTTGCATCGAGTCGCTGCCCGCGATATCGCCACCATTTAGCCAGATGATGTTGGGGCGGTTCTTATACCGCTCGGCCAGGAAGGTGGCGTACGTTTTGGCTTGCGCCTGATTCACTTTGCCGCCCTTCACATTAGTACCCCATACGGGCACCAGGCCCATATAGAGCCCTTTTTTGGCGGCCAGGTCTACGATGTAATCGATGTGGTCCCAGAAGTCGTACTGGGCCGCATCAGTGGGCGAGGTGCCGGGGGTAGTAAGCGGCCGGGCCACGTTGCCATGAATCAGGGCCGAGTCGCCGTACACGTTCACGCTGGGCACTTGGTGCAGCACCATCACCTGAATGACATTGAAGCCTTTTTTGCGGCGGTCTTCGAGGTAGGTTTCAGCTTCTTCGCGCTTCAACTTATTGAATAACAGCCAGCCGGTATCGCCCAGCCAGAAGAAGGGCTGGCCACTGGCCGTCATCAGGTAGCGGCCATTGGGCGATACTTTGAGTTGGCCGGTTGATGCGGTGGGCACCCACGCGACTAGCGCCAGCAGCAGAAGGAGAGAAAGTGACGCGCGTTTACTCATGGGGGTAGCGCGGACTTTTAGTCCGCACGGGAGTAGGCAGTGTTAGTTGCGGACTAATAGTCCACGCTACGATTTGGCTTTTCCGGCAAGCGGGTGCACGTTTTGCAGCGGCACTACGCTGTTCAGGTATTCCTCAATGTTGGCGTAGCCGTCTTTATCGCGGTCCAGCGTGGCGTCGGCGGCATTTTTGGGGTTCAGGCCGTGGGCCGTTTCCCAGGTGTCGGGCAGGCCATCGTTGTCGGCGTCAGTGTAGGGCTTGCCTGCATAAGTGGGGTAGCCACCCACCTGCGCGGGGTCTACGATGATGCCTTGCTTATAAGAATCGGCCGGCAGGCGCCGCTTGATATAGGGGCTAGGGGCGGCGGGCTGGGCATTTTTGGCGTAGGTAATCTGGCCCGTGCGCACATCCTGCACAATGCGGGCATCCACGGCATCGCGCTTGGGCAGCGTGCAGCCCACATTGGCCAGCACGTACTGGTAGGCGTCGTTGGCCGGAAGCACAGTGCCCATGCTGGGAATGGTAAAGGGCTTGTCCGTCTTGATTTCAGCAATGATTTTTGCCTCGCCGGGCTGGCCTTCCACCTGCACGCCGCCGGCCCAGTTATCCTGCGTTACTTTCTCATTGCCCGCTACGACGTTGCCGGCCACGTACGCTTTGCCAAATAGGTTTTTTTGGTCTTTATCGCGGCCCGATTCGGGCTTCAGAATGCGGTAGCTAATGGGCTCGCCTGCCGGCGTGATGGGACCGGGCTTGTAGTAGTTGTTCACGAAGTTGTACTCCGAGTGGTTGTCGCCGCCATCGGCCGAGCGATTCCACCAGTTGAATACCACGTTGTTCACGAAGTTGAAATCGCCATACATGCCCACCGACGGGTTGCGGGCAATATTATTTGCCCACAAGTTGCGGGTAAACAAGCTGTTCAAGCCCCCAATCGTGCTGCCGAAGGCGTGGTTATAGGTATCGAGCCCTTCCGAGAAAATGGAATTCTGAATGGTCACATTCACCGTGGGCAGCTTGTCGGCCTTGCCGGTTTCGGGGTTGTGGTACACGTGCCGGTAAATGGACATGTTCTCATCGAGGCCCCAGCTCGCCGACACGTGGTCAATCATGATGTTGCCCACCGGGTTACCCCCTAGCCCATCGTCGCGGCGCGCTACGTCGGTGGCCCCGCGCCGGAAGCGCAGGTAGCGCACCACCACGTCGTGGGTATTAATCCATACCGACTCGCCGGCCACGCAAATGCCGTCGCCGGGCGCGGTTTGGCCCGCAATGGTGACGTAGGGTGCCCGAATAATAATAGGGCTTTGCAGCTTAATAATACCCGCGACGTTGAACACGATGATGCGGGCGCCGCCCTGCTCCAGGGCATCGCGCAAGGTGCCCGTGCCGCTGTCGGCCAGGCTCTTTACTACGAGCACCCTCCCCCCCTGCCCACCAAAGACGTGCGCCCCGCCGCCTTCCGCACCCGGAAAAGCCAGGCGGCTGGACTGGGGCAGGTCGCTGGGTTTGGCGGCCCACGGAATGTAGGGCTTGCCGGCTTTAGCTTCCTTTTCGACGATTGGCAGGGCCTTTTGCCAGGCTTCGTCCGAGCGCTTTTCGGCGTCGGCCAGGGCGGCATCGGCTTTGGCCTGCACCTCCGGCGGAATCTTGGGATACTGGGCTCGGGCGGCTGGGGCGGCATAAGCCGAGGCGAATAAGAGGGCAAGTAAAGCGTAGTGCTTAGTCATGAGAAACCAATGGGGTAGGGAGCGGGGCAAGGGCCCGACCCGTCGTTGCAGAAAATGAGGTTGACCCTGCGCTGGCTGGACGGGGTCAGCGCCACCACGGGGCAGATTCGCTAAGCCGTTAGCACGGCGGCTTGGTCGGCAGGCACGGCGTCGGCCCCAAGGCCTTTCACATCGCCGCAGAAATGCACTTCTACCCCTAGCTCGGCCAAAGCGGCCGCTTTGATGCGGCAGGCCTGGTGGGCCTTGGCGGCGTAAGGCGCATACACTACCTGAATGTGGTTGGCCTTGTGGCGGGCCATGAGCTGGTCGCGGCTCACACCGCCGAGCACGGCGTGCATAATGGGCCACTCGGGCGTGGTTTCTTGCCAGCGGCGTTGGGTTTCGGCGGGGGGTAGGGCCACTACTTCGCCCACGCCTAGGTCGCAATGCAGTTTGTTGTTCAGCACATAGATGCGGCTCCAAACGATAGCGCCCGGCCGGCTGACGCCGCGCAGGGTGCCGCCGCCCAGACGAAAATACATAGGCGTCTGCCGCTCGCTGCTAGCCCCCGCGTAGCCGTCGATGAAGTGGGCCGGTGGCGCGGCTCCCGAAATCAGGAATACCCACACAAATTCCTCGCCGTCGCCCGTGTCGTAGGCCTGGCCCCAGCGGATATCGTGCAGCGTGGTTTCGCCGCTCATGCCCAGCTCGTTCCAGAGGCGATACGTGAGCAGCGCATCGAGGCCTGCACACTCGTCTACTTCGTTGAAGTGGGGCAGGGCCTGGCCTGCGTACAGCTCCTCGCCGGTAGTGGCCGAGTACACGGGTGGGCGGTCGGTGTTATTTAGGAGGCCTTCCACCAGGTCGCTAGCCGGCACCAAGTCTTTGAGCCCCTGCTGGTACTGAATGCCGATAGTATCGCAGCCAAAATCTGCAGCCAGGCGCACGGCCGCGATATACATCTGGCACTGCTTCAACGTCTGGTCTTTCGTGAGCTGGGTCGCGTCGTCGGTGCCCCAGTTGAATTTCATCCCCTTAGCCAGCAGCCAGTCAAGGACTTGCTGCGCGTCGGCAGCACTCACCTCGCGCATGGCTGCGTAGAGTGTCGATTGGCTAAGGCGCTCCTTAAATACACCGGTGGCGTGCAGCAGCTCATCGGGCACGATGGCATTGTACATGCCCATGCAGCCCTCGTCAAACACGCCCATAATGGCCTTTTGCTGGCGGAAGCGCCGGCCGAAGGCACGGCCGGCGTGCTCTTCTACCATCGACAGCGAGCTATCGCCAAAGGCTTTTACGTGGCTTTCATCCTGCGTAACAGTGCCATCGCGCAGCCACTGGCGCAACCCCTTTTCAAAGAAGGCATCGGTAAAATCCTCGCTCCACAGCGTGCTGTAGGGCACCCCAGCCTTGGTCAGGCAACCGTTTAGGTTCAGCATGCCCACTAGGCCGGGCCACTGCCCGCTCCAGTTGGCCACCGTCAGAATGGGCCCTTGGTGGGTGGTGAGGCCAGCCAGCACGTGGTGCGAATACTGCCACACACTCTCGGCCACGATGAGCGGCTGCTGCGGGTCGATGCCGCGAAACACTTCTATCCCCATGCGCTGCGAGTCGAGGAAGCCATGCTGCTTCACGGGGTCGTAGGCGTGGGCGCGGCGCACCGTCCAGCCCTGCCGGGCGAGGGCGGCAGTAAGCTGGGCTTCCATTGCCTGCTGGGCGGGCCAGCACTTTTGATTGGCGGCCAGGCGCAAATCGCCGCTGGCAAGGAGAAGAACTTCGTTGGAATGCACGGGAACCACGGCTTGCTGCTAACTGCTAAATAAGTGATTGCAAGCCTTTGCCTCCATAGTCTGGGGGCAAAAGCAGCGTAACAAATATCCCAGTTCTTAAAATTGGCTCGCTCCCGCTTATTACCTAGTTAGTATAGGATGTTACCATAGCCTTGTAAATGGGGAGTTGCGTGGGCTAATTGTCATAGCTTTATCGCTAGGCTGTGCTTCGTGCTAGCATTTCTAAAATAAAGCCTGTGCAGTGGCAAGCAGTAGACCACAGGAGAGTAGAGAAAAAAAAACTCGCCACATTGGTGAGGACTTAAAAACTGGCTTATGGCCTTCCCTACCCTTCTAACTACCGAAAAGCATAAGATAACATCCTAGAATACGCCTACTTCACTGCCTCTTATTTTCCATTCCCACCCTTTTTCTCTCTCCCATGAAAGCGCAGTTTCACAAGGTTCCCGTTAGCATGCAAAGTTCTTTTAGCATCCGGCACGACCGGAAGCCTAACTTTGGTACTACCTGGCACTACCACCCCGAGCTGGAGCTACACTACGTTATTCGGGGCGAGGGCGTGCGCTTGGTGGGCGACAACATCAGCAATTTTTCGGCCGGCGAAATCATCTTGCTAGGGGCCAACCTACCCCACACCTGGCGCTGCAACGAGGAGTACTTTCAGGGCAATCCGGACTTGCAGGTTGAGGCCATCGTTATTCAGTTTCTGCCCGAGTGCCTGGGCCGTTACCTATTAGGCTTGCCCGAAGCGTATCTGATTCCTAAGCTGTTTGAGAAAGCGAAGAGCGGCTTGCGCATCAGCGGCGAAGCCCAAGCCCGCCTGGAGCCGCTGATGCGCGCCGCGGTGCAAGCCACTGACCTCGACCGCATTATCATCTTCCTCTCCATTCTAAAAATTCTTTCTGAAACGTCAGAGATTCAAGCAATTGCTGCGGAGCACCACGCTTTCAAGCAGTCGAATGAATCGGACGTGCAGCGCATCAACAAGGTGTGCAACTACACGCTGTCGAACTATAAGAAGGAAATCACGCTGGAAGAAGTAGCTTCTATCAGCAACCTGAGCGTCACATCGTTCTGCCGGTACTTCAAGCTGATAACCAAGAAAACCTACTACGATTTTCTCATCGAAATTCGCATCAGCCAGGCTTGCCGCCTGCTTATCGAAGACAAGCTGTTGACGGAAGTAATCTGCTTCGAGTGCGGCTTCAACAACGTGTCGAACTTCTACCGGCACTTCAAAAAAATCACGAAGGTGACGCCTTTGGAATACAAGCGTAAATACCTGCGCAGCTACAAGGAATTAGCGATAGCAGCATAGCGTCGGCGTCGGAACCCGCCGTGTAGTAAGGCACCCCTAGCAAGAGGCAACAGGAAGTAATTGCGCTCGAACGGCCTATTTATGCCGTATTTGGAGGTGCTTACTTCCTACTAGCTCTTGCGAAAAGAATCACCCTTTCTAAACCAGTTCCAGCGTGCGGCTCAGGGTATTGTAGTCGCCACAAAGTGTCTCTACGCTGTGCCGGATGCTGCCCGAAAAATCACCCACTTTGCGGCGGGTGAAAGTGGAAATATCTATCCCGCGCTGCTTGAGCGAGTATTTGGCAACCGTGGGGTAGACATTGTGCATGACGTGCATATTCTTAATAAAAAATTGCTGCACTTCATTTACTTCGCTGGCTACCTGCGGGTTATTGTAGTTATTGCACAACCACACGATGAGTTCGGGGAAGAAATTGCCTTGAATGCAGGAGAGCCCAGCGGCACCCGCTCGCAGCGACTCTACAGCGTGGCCCATATAGGCATCGTACAGGCCAAATGGATGGCCCGCAGCCGCGGCTATTTTGGCTTTTACCTGATTGATGTCCAGGCAGGTATCCTTGTGATAAGTAACACGGCCAGTGGATACGAACTGCCCTAGCTGCCCGGCCGAAAGCAAACGCTTGTAGGGTTCAGGACATTCATAGAAACCCAGCGGAATGCCCGGCGTCCAGTCGAGCAGCCGAAAAATACGTTCTTCGAAAACGGAATCAGATTCCTGTTCGGCAGCTAGCAGGCCGGTGATAACTATCACCGCATCCGTGCCGGCATCGTATACCTTCTTCACAAAATCGGCCTGCTCGTTGAGGGTGCCGGCAAAGGTGCCGGTAGCTACCACCGGCACCGCGCCCCCCGCTACCTGCACCACGTGGCGAATGCTTTGCAGGCGTTCGGCGGCACTTAGCTCGAACATCTCGCTGGAGAGGCAATTGGCGAACAAGCCAGCCGCGCCGGCCTCTAAGTACATCTCCGTCAGGCGGGTAAGCGCCGGATAGTCAATTTGCCCATCGTTTTGAAAGGGCATAAGCATAACTGGGATAAATCCCTTGGCAGAATTTCTCATAGACTATATGGTCAGGAAAGTTGGGGCGAGGAGGGGGCCGATGCTGGCAGCCCGACGGCCAAGGGGCTAGCGGCTAGGCCGATTTAAGTTCAGTAGAAAGGGGGGCCACGGCCCGCGCTCGCCGCTGCCGGCGCAGACGCGTGAAAAGCAAGCCAAGCAGGAAAATAGTGAGCGTACCCACCACGATTATCATACTCTTGTGCAGTGGATTACGCAGCATGGCGAGGCTGGCGGGCAGATTGGGCGAGAAGGTCATCCAGAGAATGACCAGCACACCAATCATGGTGGCGGCTAGGGCCTCGTGGTTGCGGGTTTGGCGGCTAACCACGGCTAGTAGAAACAAGCCCAGCATACCCGCTGCGAAGATGCCCGACAGCTCCCACCACACGTCGAGCACGCTTTTCACGCCTATCATGGCAATGCCGGTACCCATGCCTAGCAGGCCCACCACCACGGTGCCCAGGTGCAGCACCCGCATCATTTGCCGGCCGTCGAGGTCGGGCTTCATGTAGCGCTGGTAGATATCGGCTACGAATACCGTAGCGGAGGCATTCATGCCCGAGCTGATGGTGCTCATGGCGGCCGATAAGATGGCCGACACCAGCAGCCCCACGAACCCTGGCGGCACTTTGGTGACGATGAAATGCGGCATCACCTTGTCGCCGTAGTCGGCGGGCTGCAGCTGCGCGGCAGCCTGAGCAAGCTGCGCGGCGCTGGCGGAGAGAGGCAGGCGCTCGGCCGCTACCTTTAGCTTTACGGCCTCAATCAGCTCGGGATGAACCTGATAGTAAGCGTACAGCGCCGACCCAATAACAAAAAACAGTAACGACGCTGGCAAATACACCTGCACACACAGCCAGATGGACTTGGCTGCTTGCTGCGCCGAAGTAGCCGTGTGGTAGCGCTGCACGTAGTTTTGGTCGACCCCAAAGTTGTTGAGGTTGATGAAGAACCCGTAGAGCAGCACCACCCAAAACGTGGACTGCGTAAAATCGGGCGCAAAGCCCCCGAGGCTAAACTTATGGTCGTGCTGCCCGATGGCGACGACTTTGGCCAGGCCACCGGGCAGATTGCTGACTACTAAGTACAAAATGAGCAGCGCGCCCGCCGTTTTGATAATGCCCTGCACTACTTCCGTCCAGATAACAGCCTCAATGCCGCCCAGCACGGTATAGATAATGATAGAAATACCCGTAATGAGCATTATCATCTCCATCGAAAAGCCGGTGAGCGCCTGCAACGTAAGCGCAATGCCGAAAAATATGGACCCAATGCGGGCCAGTTGCGTCAGCAGAAAGCACACCACGGCGTAGGTGCGCGCCCAGCTGCCAAAGCGTTTTTCGAGGTGAGTATAGGCTGAGATTTCGCCCGTGGCGCGGTAAAAAGGCACGAAGTAGCGCGCCGCCACCCACGCCGCTAGGGGCATCGAAATGCTAAAAACCAGGGCGTTCCAGTTGGTGCCAAATGCCTTGCCTGGCACGCCCAAAAACGTGTTGCTGCTGAGAAAAGTAGCGTAAATACTGAGCCCAATAGCCCAGCCCGGAATCTGGCCGGAGGCGCTGGAATACTGTTCAGGATTACGGTTTTTGCGGGAGAAGTACACCCCTACCCCTATCATGGCTACCAAGTAGAGCCCGATGATGAGAAGGTCTAGAATTCGCAGGTTGTTCATGAGACAATAATTGCCAAAATGCTGCGAATCTTCGCCAATTCGGAGGGGAGCTATTCCATAGCAAACTTATTTACGGGGGCTAGCGGCGTGGTATATGATTTTCCCTTCCTATTGTAGCATCTTGGCGTTTGCGCAGCCCGTAGCTATAGCAGGGCACTGAATAGGATAGAATTTACCTATACTTATTGGTAACCTCCTGGCGCCCGCGTGTCGTGAGTGACTTATTGTACGTCGAGGCCCGATACGCTGAGGCCGGCCGCATCCACGGCGCTAAGCCGGATGTGGTAGCTGCCCGCATTAATCATGGTGCCGGTCGAGCTGGTGAGGTAGTTCCACTTGCCCGGCTTGGAAGGCAGCAGCTCCACTACCTCCTCTTTGATGAGCAGCTTGCCGTCGGCCCCCGTGATGGTGAGCTTGCCCGCCAGCGGCCGGGCTAGCGGGTTGGCGTAGCGAAACGTTAGCGAGTAGGTGTCGGCTACCCCTACCCCTATTGTCCACTCCAGGGCGCCACCCTTCGCCTCTTTGAAGGTGATGCTTTCCTTGGTGTTGACCGTTTCTTTCACCATGCCGGGGCCGCTGAGCCGCGCCGTGGCGGGCTTGTAGCCCGTGGTGGGCTTGAGGTCATAAGCTGGCTCGATGGTGGTGGCGCGGCTCACGGCCACGATGTAGGGCAGCACATTAGGTGCGTTTGGCCCCAGCGCGACCGTAGCGCCCGCCGCGAAGTGGTGCCGATACACCCGAAACTGTTGGCTCCCCGCATCGTTGATTTCGAGCGTCGTTTTGGTGTCTTCGTACTCGCGCAACCAAGCGGGGTGGGTGCTCAGCCGCGCATCAAGGGCCACGTACACATCGGCGGCCGTCGATACAGCGAAGGTGGCGGGTGCTTCGGGCGTTTTAGGGAGGGTAGGCGTCCGGATAGTATTCAGCTGCGCTGCTGAAGGTGAAGTACTAGTTGCCACCAACGGCGCTTGCAGCCACTCGGCACCAAACAACACTGACGGCAAGGCGCTAAACGCTGCCGAACTGTTGGAATAAACGTGGTTGCCCGTATCAAGCCAGGTCTGGGCCGACCATAGGGCAGCCGTAGGATGGTTGCCCACATGCAGGGCAGTTATGATGGGTTGCGGCGCGGGCGCCGGGGTAGCATTCGCATCGGTGCTGGCAATGGCGATAGCTGAAATAAGCGCCTGACCCGACGCGATGTGCGGAAACGACACAACGAGCTGGCCTCCGGTGACGCGCACGTTCACCGTCTTTTTCAAGGCCTGGTCGTGGCCGGCCTCCTTCCAGATGTCGAGGTTCTTAAGTAGCGTTTGGCCGTTGATGGCTACGTCAAACTGGCGCCAGCCGGTGCAGTCGAGGCCGCCACCCGTGCCCAGCCAGGGCTCCACGAAATATAGTTCCACCGCATACTCACCATCAGGCACCGGGAAGGCATAGCGCAGTTTCTCGCGCCCATAGCGAAAATCCTGAAACAAGGACCAGTCGGTGGTGCCCTTGATGGGGTCGTGGGTGCGCCGCTGGCTAGCGAAGAATGGCGACAAGCCCGGAAAGTCCTGCGTCCACGACTCGGAGCCCCAGGTGGCGGAGCTGGTGCGCGGCTGGTCGGCTAGCCAGGTGCTGCCCTGCTGGTCGGTGTAGGCGGGGCCGCCGCAGTTCACCCGGTACAAGTAGTTCAGCTGCAGCTGCGGCGCTATGAGGGGCTTCGCATCGGCCAGGAAATCAGCAAAATGCGGGGCGGCGGACAGGTGGTGCAATACGATATAGTCGTGGGCCACCGCCCTACCACCCACGTAGCCCACGGCGTAGAGCACGTTATACTTAATGTCTACGCCATCCCACTGAAAGTGCGTGCCGATGCCGCCGCGCGCCTTCCGGCCCAGCGAGGCGGCGTTTACATCGTTGAACAGCTCGACCTCGTCGCAATTAGAGTACACCGTAATGCTGTCTTTGCGGCCGGGCGTCAGCCAGCGGTCGGGCCAGGTGTGCGAGGCGAGGTACACCATCGGCTCGGTGGCCTTCGGGGCGTAGTTGGCCCGAAACATATAGAAGGCATCCGTCGGCTCCTCCCATGGCGTCAGCAGGCCTTTGTAATTAACTGGGCCAATGCGGTCTAGCTCGCGCTCACCTTCGCCGCCCTGCACCCGGCCGGGGTTGTCGTGCGAGGTAAGCAGCCAAAAAAACTGGCCTGCCGTGCGGTCTTTCGCCGACTCGGCCAGGCGCACTTTCAATTCCATAAGTTGGGTCATGCGGTCCTCGCTCAGGAGGCCGCCGGTTTTGAAGCCGCCCTCGGTGTGCAGGTCGAGGGTACGCCAGGCGCCGTACTCGCCGATGAGCACCTGGCGGGCCACGTCGGCAGCGTAGGCTTGCGGGGCGCCGCCGTAGGTGCCGGTCCAGTTTTGGGGCACGTCCCAGTCGGTGCCCTGGCCGCCGTTGCAGGTCGTGACTTTGCGCTCGCGCGAGGCTGTCGGGTCGAGCTGCCGGATGAGAGCGGTGCACTCGCGGGCAAAATCGGCGGGTAGGGTGCTTTCATTTTCCAAGCCCCAGAGCACGACCGACGGGCTATTGCGCCGCTCCTTCACCCAGTCGGTGAGCAGGGCCTTGAAGTTGGCGCGGAATGCGGGAGTGTCGTACCAGACGTGCGCCGCCAGCTGCGGCCACCACAGCACGCCTAGCGAGTCCCAGTTGGCCTGGTAGCGCAGGTTGTGCGGCTGGTGCGCATCGCGAAAGGCATTGAAGCCGGCGGCTTTCACCATGGCCACGCGGGTGCGAATTTGCTCAGCGCCAAAGGCGTGGCTTTGGCCCAGCAAGTGCTCGTATTCGGCAATGCCATTGATGAACACCGGCTGGCCATTCAGCAAAAACTGCTTCTGCCCGGCTACGGCCGCCCGGCCGATTGGCCAGCTTATCCAGCGGATGCCGTAGGGCGTTATCTGCTCGTCTACCAGTTGGCCTTTAGCCTGAACACGCGTCACAAGGCGGTATAAATACGGGTCGGCCAGCGACCAAAGGTGCGGCTGGCTGAGCGTCGGCAACGGCTGCCGGAGCTGCACTGCGGCCCCCACCCCTAGCTTTTGCTTCGTTTCCTTCTGAGCCACCACGCGGCCTTGGCGGTCCAGCAGCTGGCTGGTTACCGTCACGGTTTGTGGCTGCGAGCCGTAGTTTTTTACTTCCGTATCGACATTCAAGCGGGCCGCCTGCGCAGAAAGGCTGGAATCGGCCCAGACGTGCACCCCGAACGGCTCAACCCGCACCGGATTGGTCATGACCAAGGACACCGGCCGGAAAATGCCCATCGGCTGCGAGCCTTCCGAAAAGCCGCGCTCCTCGGAGCAGCCGCCGCACACCCACGGTAAATCCTGAATGCCGGCGTGGTGGTCGGCCCGCACCGCCAGCACGTTGGGCTGGCCGGCGGGGCGCAGGGCTACAGTGGCATCCAGAGTGAAGGTGGTGCGCCCCCCCGCGTGGAAGCCCAGCTTCTGGCCATTGAGCCACACCGTGGCATAAGACCCTACCCCCTCAAAAAACAGGAAGTAGCGCGCATCCTTGCGACTAGGGCTGGTTGTGAAGGTTTTGCGGTACCAGGCGTAGCCGTGGCGGTTGCCGTGGCGCAGGCGTCGGTAGCCCTCGTAGGCGTCCCAATTGTGGGGCACGGCCACGGTTTGCCAGGCTTTATCGTCGAAAGCAGGTTGCTCAAAGCCCGCAAAAGCCTGCGGATTTTTGTCGTCGGCCACGGTGCGCCAGCCCTCCGCTAGGGCCACGGTGGCCCTGGGACCTTGGGCTAGGGATAAGATTGGCACCGTGAGGAGCGCTTGGAACAACAAGAAAACCAGGAAACGTATGCTTTTCATCTGTTACAGCAGCTGGAGTTCCTTCGATAGTCGATAGGTCTGGCCGGGCTTTGTTTTAAAAACCTGCTGCTTGTCGCCGTAGCGCAAGGTGCATTCGCGGCCGGCCTCCGACCGCACTTCTACCCCGGCGAGCTGGCCTTGCTGCCAGCGCATATTCACTACGAAGCCGCCGCGGGCACGCAGGCCGCGCACGTCGCCGGCAGGCCAGGCAGTGGGTAGGGCAGGTAGCAAATCGAGCGAGCCATTCTGGCTTTGCAGCAGCATTTCGCCCATGCCAGCCGCCCCGCCGAAGTTGCCGTCAATCTGAAACGGCGGGTGGGCGTCGAACAAGTTGTGGTACACCCCGCCTTGTTCGGGACCACTGCCGTTTTCGGCGGGGGCTAGTAGGTTTTGGAGAATACGCAAGGCATGGTCGCCATCGCGGAAGCGCGCCCAGAGGTTCACTTTCCAAGCCAGGCTCCAGCCGGTGCCGCCGTCGCCGCGCTGCATGAGAGAGGTACGCGCCGCCTGCATCAGCTTGGGCTCGGCCCAGGTAATGTCGGTGCCGGGAAACACGCCCCACAGGTGCGACTGGTGGCGGTGCGTATCCGTCGGGTCATCCTTGTCTTCGAGCCACTCCTGCAACTGGCCGTGCTGGCCGATTTGGTTCGGGGCTATTTGGCTTGCTTTAGTCGTTAATTCCTTCTGTAAATCAGCGTCAATGCCTAGCACATTAGCTGCCTCGGCCGTGGTCTTAAACAGCTCCCGAATAAGCTGGTGGTCCATGGTAGGGCCAGCCACTAGGCCGCCGTGCTCGGGCGAGTTGGAAGGCGAGCTAATAAGCCAGCCGGTGCGCGCGTCTTTAATCAAAAAGCTCAGGTAGAACTCGGCAGCCGACTTCAATACCGGGTACTGCTGGCGCAGAAACGCCTGGTCTTGCGTGAACTGGTAATGCTCCCAAAGTGGCTGGCACAGCCACGCCGCACCCGTCACCCAGATGCCGTGATTTGAAGCATTGATGGGCGCCGTGCCGCGCCAGATGTCGGTGTTGTGGTGCAGTACCCAGCCGGGGGCATTGTAGTTGGTTTTGGCGGTGGCCTGGCCGGCCTGGGCAGCCTCATCGACAAACTGCACCAGCGGCGCAGTGCAGGCCGAGAGGTTCAGCACTTCGGCCGGCCAGTAGTTCATTTCCAGGTTGATGTTGGTCGTGTACTTACTGCCCCAGGAAGGCGTCAGCGACTCGTTCCAGATACCTTGCAAATTGGCCGGCAGCCCGCCCGCCCGCGACGATGAGATGAGCAGGTAGCGTCCGTATTGGAGGTACAGCGCCAGCAGCGCCGGGTCGGCGCTAGGGCTGAATTTCAGAATGCGTTGGTCGGTTGGCAACTGCTCATTGGCGCTGTGGCCCAGGTCCACGGCGAAGCTGCTGAACAGCGCCTGGTAATCGCTCATATGTGCCGTTTTCAGGGCTTCGTACGCCTTGCCTTGGCTTTGGCTTAGCGCCTGTGCTGCCAGCTTTTCAGGCTGGCCGCTCACATCTTGGTAGCTCTTATAATTGGTGGCCGCAGTCAGGCAAAGCGTGGCTTCATCCGCGTTGGCAAGCTGAATCAGCTTATCCGTCACCGTCAGCTTGCCGCCTTTGATGGTCACGCGCAGGTAGCTCACACCGCGCAACACGCCATCGCGCACCTGCACCGACAGGGCTAGCGTGTGGTCGTCTACGCGGTAGATTTTGGCTTGCTGGTGTGGGCTTTCGAAGCGGGCAGTAAAGCTTATTTTACCCTTGACATTGGCCGTTAGGTGGCACACCAAGGCTTGGGCTGGCGCGCTGGATAAGTACTCCCGCACAAACTTCACCCCGCCCTGCGTGTAGGTAGTCCGCGCTACTGCTTGCGTAAGGTCCAGCTCGCGGCGGTAGTCCGTCACCGCGCCGGTGCCCGCCACATCGAGCCATAAATCTCCAAACGGTTGGTACGACGCCTGATAGCTGGGAAATAATGGTGGGTTAGCATCCTGCACCCAATACTGCCAGGCGGGGCTAAGCGCTACCCCCGTGCCTGGGTCGGCACCCTCGGGATACACCACAAACACGGGCTGTTTTTCCTTCACCCCAATCAGCCCCCCCTTGTCGTAGAAGTTGAGCACCTGAATGGCTACCTCATTGCGCCCCGGCCGCAAGGCGCTGGCTGGCAACTTGTAGCGCCGCTTTTTGCTGATGCCTTCATCAGTGCCAATCTGGGTGCCGTTCACGTAAGTAAAATCCTGGTCCCGAATACGGCCCAGACTCAGTGTCAGGTCTTTGCCAACCCAGGCGGTGGGCAGGTTAAAAAATGTTTTAAACCACACGGCGCCATCCAAACCATTGAGGCCGGCGCTTTCCCAGCCGTTGGGGGTAGGGATGGCTAGTGGCTTCCAGCTATGGCTAGGGTCCGTGGCCTGGGCTACGCTCATGGCCCGCACCCGCTGGAGCCAGGCGGCCTGGGCGGCCTCGTAGCCTTCTTCGTGGTCCTGCAGGCCCATGAAATGTTGCTCGGCCAGCGCCTCGGCTTCGGCCTGCTTGCCTTCGGCCAGCAGCTGGCGGATTTGCGGCAGGTATTGCGCAGCGCCCGGGCGGTTGCAGTTGCGCGGCCGGCCAGTCCAGAGGGTGGCTTCGTTGAACTGAATATGTTCCTGCCCTACCCCCCCATACACCATCGCGCCGAGCCGGCCGTTGCCCAGGGGCAGCGCATCGGTCCACTTCTCAGCGGGCTTGGTGTACCACAGCTTCAAGGGCTGCGACTGCGCCAGGCAGCGGCCCGCCAGCAGGCAGATAAGCAGCGGGAAAAGGTAATGACGTAGGTGGGACATGGGAGGTAGCGCGGACTTTCAGTCCGCGAGGGTGCGGTCATGATTAGGCAGTAGTTACTCGCGGACTAAAAGTCCGCGCTACGGCCCAACCTCTGCCTCCACCACGTCCGTATCGCGGCTCACGGGCAGCTTTACTGACTTCAAATTATTGTTTTGCAATACAATATGTCGGGTCTGCGCGCCTTTAACCTTCAAAAAATTTTCGGCACCAACAGCCGGAAAGCAGTTGTACACGAACGCATCCTCCGTATTCATCAGCTCTAGCAGCGGCGCGGCTACGGCGGTACCCCGCACGCCATCGAGCCAGAGCTGCTTCACGTTTTCGGTGCGCACAGCTGGGCCGGCGGTGCAGTTTACCTGCACGTTGTGGAAGGCAATGTTGCGCGATTCTCGCACCGTGAAGCCCTGCTTGGCGTCGAAGTTGAGGTTGCTGAACGTGACGTTTTCGATGGGCATTTCGCTGAGGCCATTCAGCATGCCAGCCTGGTTGCCTTCGGCCGTGATGTTGCTGAAATGAATGTTGCGGAAGCGCGGCGTGCGCTCAGTCACCGGCTCGGGCGTGGTTTTATCATACTGCATGTCAAGCACTATCATCTGCTCGCGGATGTTCTTCATCACCACGTTATCGACCCGGATATCCTCGACTACGCCGCCACGGCCGCGCGCCGTCTTGATGCGAATGCCCCGGTCGGTGCCGTCGAAAATGCAGTTGCTGATGGCGATTTTCTTTACCCCGCCCGACATCTCCGAGCCTATCACTACCCCCCCGTGCCCGGCCAGCATGGTGCAGTTGGTGATAGTGTAGTTTTCGGCCGGCATGTTCATTTTGCGGCCCGCCTTGACCTTGCCCGACTTGATGGTGATGCAGTCGTCGCCGACGCTAATGTGGCAGTTCGAGATGTGCACGTAGCGGCACGACTCGGGATTGATGCCGTCCGTATTAGGCGATTTGGGGTTGTTAATCGTGACGCCCGTTACCGTCACGTTTTCGCAGAACTCGGGGTTCACCGTCCAGAAGGGCGAGTTGCGAATGGTAATGCCTTCGACCAGCACGTTCTTGCAATACATGGGCTGGATGAACGGCGGCCGCAGAAAGCCGCGTGTCATCACACCGGGCACGTCGGGCTTGAGGTCGGCCAGCACCTGAGCATTCTGGCGGCGGAACTCCATCTGCCACTTCGAGTCGTCCTTACGGCGCGATTCGCCTTCGGCAAAATCCCACCACTTCTTGCCTTGCCCGTCGATGATGCCCCGGCCTCGAATGGTGATGTTCTCGGCCTTGTAAGCGTAAAAAAGCGGTGAGAATCCCCTGATGTCGATGCCCTCGTAGCGGGTGGTTACGAAAGGCATGTAGTCGTCGAAGTTGGTGCTGAAGTACAGCACCGCGCCCGCGCCTATCTCGATGGTGATGTTGCTCTTGAGGTGGATGGGACCGGTAAGGTACTTACCCGCTGGGAAATACACTGTGCCGCCGCCCGCCTTGCTGGCCGCGGCAATGGCCTTGGTGATGGCCGCGGTAGAAAGCTTCGTGCTGTCGTTGCGCGCGCCGTATTTCAGCACGTTGTAGTAAGGGTCCTGGGCGCGGGCAGTGAAGACCAGAAAGAGCAGAAGTACAGCTGCGCAGATACTATGTTTCATGATGATTAGCCGGGCAGCTTAGCCGTTACTTTTTTTAGCTCATCGGCGTGGGCAATTTCCTTTCCATCGGCCAGCACGCGCAGGCCCTGGCCTTTGCCGTATTTCTGCCCGGTTTTGTCCCACAGCACCGTGAGCATTTTGCCGTGGTAGCGCACCTGGTCGAGGCAGAAGTAGTCCCACTGCCCGGTGGGCACCAGCGGGAACACTTCGACTACATTATCGGGGCGCGGCTTTAAGCCCACTAGGCCCGTGATTATCAGGTCGGCGAAGCCCGAATGGTTGTAGTAGCTGCTGCGCGGATTGTCACCTTTCAGCCATTCGCCGTTTTTTTCATCCTGATACTCCCCCAGGTAGGGCACGCCATTTTTGCGAAACGACATCGCGTATTTGTGCAGCTCGTCGTAGTACACCTGCGGCGTCATGGTGCCGTGGTTTTTGTAGTCGGTGAGCAGATTGGCTAGCCCCTTCAACGTTTGTGTAGTGGCGTAAGGCCACACGGCACCATCCCACTCGCAGCCGTGGCCCGAGCCGTGGGTACGGAAGCCGGGCGCCCGGCGCTCGGCCGTGGTGATGCCCCAGGGCGCTTTAAAGCCGCCTTCGTCGGTGAGCTGCCTCCACTGCCTGGCGTACTGCGGCTTGTCGGCGGGCAGGTCAAAATACCATGGAATGTAGCCTAGCTCTTCCCGCGCCTCGCACAGGCCGCCTTTGGCGTACTGCACCTTGAAGAAGTCCGTTTTGGGGTCCCACAGCGTTTTTTGCACGTCGGCCCGGAGCTGCTTGGCTTTCTGGGCGTATTTGCGCTCGAGGCTGTCGTTTTTGGTCAGCTTGTACATGGCGGCTAGCGCTTTAGCATTGCCATACATGTAGCTGTTGATGGTGGGGCGCACGTTCTGCTCCTTGCGCCCGCCGCTGATGGATTCTTCCATCGCATCCTTCACGTCGTACTGCCAAAAGAGGCCGCTGGGCAGCTTGCGCTCCTTTTCCCACTGCCGATAATCGGCATTGAGCGCGGGCAGCAGCTCCTGCACAAACGGCTTGTTATCAGTGACTTCGTATAGGCTATACACCGCACTGGGCAGCCAGCTGCTGAAGCTGTGCAGCTTGGCATTTACCTGCGGCTGCTTGGCCTCCAGCCAGAATTTCGTGTACTGCTCTACGTACTTGGGGTCGTGCAGCCAGCGTGCCTCGTTGAGATGGTGCCCTAGGGCACTGCTGATGGTATTATACGGCCCGGCGTGCTTCATCGGGGTGATGAATTCGGTGAACACGTAGCCGTCGGGCGTCTGCTTGAGGTGCTTGCGGAAAGCCCACCACCGGTAGTAATACGCCTGCTGGATGGCCGAGTCGGGGCACTCAAACAGCGGCACCTCACGGGCCAGCCAGTCAGCCGCTTCCGCGTTAGGTATCAGGTTGATAACGTCTTCCTTATCCAGCTCATTGAAGCGAGCCACGCTGGTGCGCAGCAGTTCGGAACTAAGTACAGGGTTGGCGGCCGGGGCGGCACCAAGCAGGGCTAGCGCAAAGACGAAACGGGTGGGATTCATGAGCGAGCAATGGCGCGGCCTCCGAAGTCCGCGTTGGGGTAGTGTGGTATTCTAGGCGTGCAGTCGCGGATTTCAATGTCCGCGCAACATCTTACTCAAACAACCAATCAATTTCTTTGCCCGCGCCGCCCGCGCTACCCAGGCCCGCGTTGTAGGTCGGCACCGGCTGGCTAGCCTCCACAAAGCCCAGCATCACGCACGCACCCCGCGCCAGATTCAGCGTGTGCGTGCCAGGCTTGAAGGAATAGGTATGCACGTTCACGGGCGGCATGCCGACTATGGCTATGGCATTGGAAATCTTGCTATCAGCCTGCCCATAATCGTTGGCACTGGCGTCGATTTCGAGGGTAGGCGTGGGCAAATAGCGCGGGCTTTTTTGGTTAAAAAAGCCTACTAGCAGCTGCACCGGCTTGGTAGTGGCGAAGCGAATTTCAGTGCCCTGCGCTACCTGCTGCACCTTGCTGAAACGCAGGCCTTTCAGACCCGCCAGCTCCGGCGCTAGCGCGGTGATGGCTGCCGTAGTATCGGCAAAAGCTGATTGACCGACGGCAGCGGTGTACGACGTAATGCCCTTGGTCAGCAGCGTAACCGAAACATTGCGCAACGCGGCAGCTTTTTGGGCGACGGGAACACTCTTTACGGCTTTGAGTGAGTCGATATTATGCTGAAAATTGGCTAGTTCCTTCTGATAGACCGGCAGCATTTCCACCCACGTTTTATAGGTGCCGTCCACGCCGCGCATCGGAATTTTGCGCTGCGCCGTTTGCATGCTGTTGGCGTACAAATAGGTGTCCTTCGTCAGCTTCGTCAGCGTCTGCCAGGCGGCCACGCTACGCTGCAAGTAGGGTACGGCCTGCTCCAGGTCGGCTACTTTGTGCGAGTACTTGTAGCGCAAGGTGAGCAGCGCAGCCTGCGCCTTTTCGGCGTAGAAATTGGCCAGCGCGTCGTAGCAATACATATCGTTTTTGAGCCGCGCAAACTCGTCTTTGTTCTGCGTGACGCCCGGCGCGGCTTGCTCGATAGCGGCCACCGCTTTTTGCCCGTGGGCCACTACTTCGGCAGCTACTTGCGGCGGTGTCTCGCCCACGTGCTTCTCCCCTTTTGCTTCTTTCTCCGCATACTCGATAATCATCTCACCTTCTGGCGATTCCGACTCATACAGCAGCGTAAACAGCCCATAGCGCTTGGGGTCGATGAGCTGGTTCATCAGCATCCCCAGGGTCAGCGTTTGGCGGTTGCCATCGGTGATGCCGTAGCGGCGCAGCAGCTTGGGCGCTATTTCGCCCGACTGCTCGTAGGCTTTGAGTATTTGCTTGCCGGCGGCCGCGTCGCAGCCAAACTGCGTGGCCAAGCGCTGGCCCCAATAGTCAATTTCGGCCGGGCGGGGGCGGTCGGCACGCCAGGCGTAGCGGCTCCACTCGGCATACCAGAGCCAGTCGCGGCTGAGCTCCAGCTCGCGGCCGGGCACATTGTCGGCGCTGTAGGGCCAGTCCCAGTACGAAGCCTCGGGGTAGAGGTGCAGGCCGTTGGCGCCGTAGGCGCCGTGCATGGCCTGCACCGATTTCTGAATAAAATCGGCTGAGCCATAGCGGAATGGCTCCAGGTTCGACATCAGGTGTACGTTCTCAATCTGCACCGTGCCGATGGCGCTCAGCTTGCGGTGCAGCGCGGCCCAGGTGCCGCGCGGCGTATAGGTGGTCAGGGCCTCGCCGTTGTACTTGGCCATCGTGTACAAGTTCTTATACAGCGGCAGCGCGGCGGCCATCACGCGGGGAGCGTCGGTGTCGTGGGCGCGCAGCACGATGGGCGGCTGCTCCGTTTTACCCAACGCTTTCAGGCCGTCCTGCACGCCGGGGATGATGGTTTTGGTAAACCAATCCACATCGTCCTGGCCAGCGCTTTCCATCGCCTCGCCCAGCGTGATGAGCAGGCCCACATTGGGATATTTCTCAACAAAAGCCGCGATAGACTTTCGCGTGTAGTCGGCAATGAGCGGCACAATGGGCCTAGCGCGGTCCTGGGTTTTGATGTTGTAATGCTCGGCGAAAGGCTTGGAAACGATGATGTTGTAAAACATCTGAATCACCCAGATGCCGCGCTTGTCAGCCTCTTCAGCGAGGAAGCGGTACAGCTCCTCGTTTTTCTTGAAGGTGGCGTCGTCCACTTCCACGGCGAAGGGGTAGTCTTTGAGCCGCACCAGCGAGGCGAAGGGGTGCCCGTTCCAGAGATAGAGCGAGTTCATCCGGTTATCCGCCAGCATATCCAGATACTTCACCCACAACGCCTTATCGTAAAGCCACGGAAACGTTTCGGGCGTGTACGGGTACTCGTACACGGTGCGGCCGGGCAGGTACGTTGGCTTCTGCACCCCGATGCAGGCGCCGCGCATCACCATTTCGGGCTGGTCGGCGAGGTGCAGGTTGTCGGTGATTTTGCCCTGGGCCTTTACTTGTTCGGCCAGCTCCAGGCAGCCGTAGAGCGCGCCCGAGTTGTCGGTGCCCCGCACCACGATGGCCTCATCAGGAGCCGAAGTCAGGACAAAACCTTCCTTGCCGGGCGCGGGGGTAGACGGTGCGGGCCAGGCCGCAGCGGCTTGT
Organism: Hymenobacter sp. BT559; assembly: GCF_017571525.1. GTDB lineage: Bacteria > Bacteroidota > Bacteroidia > Cytophagales > Hymenobacteraceae > Hymenobacter > Hymenobacter ginsengisoli. The sequence goes on from NZ_JAGETY010000009.1 coordinate 21,515, forward strand.
CGCAGCAGTACGTCGCCGGGCCGCCCCACTACTATCAGGCCCTTTTTACGGAGCAGCTTATCTTGCTGCACTATCTGCACTGGGTAGCCAGCGGCCCGCAGGGCGGCGGCCAGGCGGTCGGCCCCGTAGCGCAGGCGGGGGTGGGCATGCAGGGGCAGCACGATGGTGCGGGCCGAGCGGAGAGTGGGTGATGGCTTGGCTAGGGCGTTGGCTGCGGGCAGCAGGCCTAGCAGCAACAAACAGCTCGCCACGAAGTGCTTCCATACGCTCAGGCTCATGGGCGGCGCGGGTGGGGGTAGGGGCTAAAAAAGGCACTATAATGTGTGCCAAAAGTACCGGGAGGGCACGCGGGCCACCTATAGCATCTTCTCTGGCTCTTGTAGCATGTTGCCATAGCGAGCAAGGACCCCATTCAGCCGGGCATAGTCAGATGCTAACATCCTACACAGGCACGAAAAAATGGTATAGGTAGCAGTCATTTCCACCAGCTTATTTCGCTTTGTCAAATCCCCACCCGACTTATGATAACTAAGAACCTTGCTTCTTTAGGCACGCTGGCATTGGTAGCGGCCCTGCCGCAGCTGGCACACGCCCAATACCCCAAAATACCGGCCGACGTGCAAAAAGCCAGCGATGAGCTGATGGCCGCAGAGCGCCGCCAGTCGGACATTGCCTGGAACAAGGCCTACCCTATTATTAAGAAGGAAGCCCAGCACGGCAAGCCCTACATTCCGTGGGCGGCCCGGCCCATTGATTTACCGCAGGCCTCTATTCCGGCGTTTCCGGGGGCCGAGGGTGGCGGGGCGTTCACCTTCGGCGGGCGTGGGGGTAGGGTTATCGTGGTCACGAGCCTCGCCGACCGGGGGCCTGGCACCCTGCGCGAAGCCTGCGAGCAGGGCGGCGCCCGCACCGTGGTGTTCAACGTAGCGGGTATTATTCACCTCAAAAGCCCGCTCATTATTCGGGCGCCCTACATCACCATTGCGGGCCAGAGCGCGCCAGGCGACGGCATTTGCGTGGCCGGCGAGTCGGTCTGGATTAATACCCACGACGTGATAGTGCGGTACATGCGCTTTCGGCGGGGCGAAACCAACGTGGGCCGGCGCGACGATGCCATCGGGGGCAACCCGGTGGGCAACATCATGATTGACCACGTGTCGGCGAGCTGGGGCCTCGATGAAAACATGTCGATGTACCGCCACATGTACAACGACAGCACGGGCATTCCGGAGCAGAAGCTGGGCACGGTGAACATCACTATCCAAAACTCGATTTTCTCAGAGTCGCTCGACACCTGGAACCACGCGTTTGGCAGCACGCTAGGGGGCGAAAACTGCACGTTTTTGCGCAACCTGTGGGCCGACAACGCGGGCCGCAACCCCTCGATTGGCTGGAACGGCGTGTTTAACTTTGTTAATAACGTGGTCTTCAACTGGGTACACCGCTCGACCGATGGCGGCGACTACCGCGCCCTCTACAACATCATCAACAACTACTACAAGCCCGGCCCCCAAACGCCCGTAGACGCCAACATCGGCCACCGCATTCTCAAGCCCGAGTCGGGCCGCAGCAAGCTCAAATACCAGGTGTACGGCCGGGCGTACGTGCACGGCAACATCGTGGCCGGCAACGACAAGGTGACTAAAAACAACTGGGACGGCGGCGTGCAAGTCGAAGAAATGCCCGATGCCGGCCAGTACATGGCCGACATGAAGGTGGACAAACCCCTGCCTATGCCCACTAACGTGAGCATCATCCCGACCGAAAAAGCCTATGCCTACGTGCTCGACAACGCCGGCGCTACCCTTCCCCACCGCGACCCCGTCGATACGCGGGTGATAACGCAGGTGCGCACCGGCAAAATCGCCTACAAGGAAAACGTGCCCCTGCCCACTACGCAGTTTGAGCACCGCCGCCTACCCATCGATTCGTACAAGAAAGGCATCATTACCGACCCCGTGCAGGTGGGCGGCTACCCCACGTATGCCGGCAAGCCCTACCAGGATATCGACAAGGACGGCATGCCCGATGCCTACGAAAAGCAGCACGGCCTGAACCCCAACAGTGCCGCCGACGCCAGCCTGGCTAAAACCGCTGACGGCTACACCAACATTGAGGTGTATCTGAACAGCCTGGTGCCCCTAGCTACGGTGCAACCTCCCAAAGCCAGCGCGCCCAAGACTACCACGGCCAAAACGCTGTCGCGCAAATAAGCCCGCGGGCTTTCGTTGTCGTTCTTCGCTTTCCTACCCCACCCCCGTGCCCCAATTGCCTCCTTTCGCTGCTTTGCTTACGCTGCTGGCGCTGGCCGGTGCGCCAACCAGTGTGGTAGCGCAGGGTAAAAAGCCGCCGGTTAAGATTCAACCACCCGTCGCGGTCGATGCTCAGGGCCGGCTGGTGTACGCGCCCGATTCGCTGGGCAATCGGGTGCCCGATTTTTCGTACTGCGGCTATCGGGCGGGCGAGGTGGCAATTCCGACCGCCGTTATCAAGGTGACGGTGCCCGCGCAGGCGGGCGACGCCACGGCGCGCATTCAGGCCGCGCTCGACTACGTGGCCCGGCTGCCGCTGGGCAAAGACGGGCTGCGCGGTGCCGTGCTGCTGGCGCCGGGCACCCACGAGGTAGCGGGCCGGCTCTTTATTCGCGCTTCGGGCGTGGTGCTGCGGGGCAGTGGCATGGCCGATGGCGGCACTACGCTGCGCGGCACCGGCTTTAGCCGCGACCACCTGCTCACTGTCAGCGGCCGCGACGACCGCCGCCTGGAGGCCGCCCAACCCATTTCCGACCGCTACGTGCCCGTCAATGCCCGCACCGTGCGCGTGGCTAGCCCCACCGCTTTTAAGGTAGGCGACCGGGTTGTCGTGCGGCGCCCCAGCACGGCCGCCTGGATAAAGGCGCTCGGCATGGAAACCTTCGGCGGCGGCTTGTCGGCGCTGGGCTGGAAGCCGGGCCAGCGCGACATCAGCTGGGACCGGCAAGTGGTAGCCATCGACGCGAACGGCCTTACCCTCGACGCACCCCTGACTACGGCCCTCGACCAGGCCTACGGTGGCGGCACCGTGGCGCGCGCCACCTGGCCGGGTTTACTTACGCAGGTGGGGGTAGAAAATCTGCGTATGGAATCGACCACCGATGCCAGCAACCCCAAAGACGAAAACCACCGCTGGGTAGCCATCGACCTCCAAAACGCCCAGGATGCCTGGGTGCGCCAGGTGGCATTTCGGCACTTTGCGGGCTCGGCGGTGCTGGCCCACGCCACGGTGCGCCGCCTCACGGTGGAAGACTGCCGCTCGACGGAGCCGGTGTCAGAAATCGGCAACGAGCGGCGCAATACGTTTTACACCCTAGGCTCGCAAACGCTGTTTCAGCGGCTGTATGCCGAGCAGGGCTACCACGACTTTGCGGTGGGCTACTGCGCTGCCGGCCCCAATGCCTTCGTGCAGTGCGAGGCCGAGCAGGCGCTCAGCTTTAGCGGCGGCATCGATAGCTGGGCTTCGGGCGTGCTGTTTGACATCATCAAGGAATACGGCCAGGCGCTGCGCTTTGGCAACCGTGAGCAGGACGGCCAGGGCGCCGGCTGGGCCGTGGCCAACAGCGTGCTGTGGCAATGCACCGCCGCCCGCGTGGACTGCTACCGCCCGCCCACGGCCCAAAACTGGGCGTTTGGCACCTGGGCGCAGTTTGGCGGCAATGGCCACTGGGACCAATCGAACGAGAACATCAGCCCGCGCAGCCTGTACTACGCGCAGCTCATCGACCGGGTAGGCGACGCCGCCAAGGCGCGGGCCATCTTACTGCCGGTGCCCACCGAGGCATCAAGCAGCCCGAAAGTTGCCGTGGCCCAAGAGCTTACCCGGCTGTCCGTCAGCCCCGCGCCTACCCTCTCGGCCCTCATCGACGCGGCAGCCACTCGCCAGCCCCTTCCTACCCAGACTTCGGCACCCACTATTGATAAGCTGGGCGTGAAAACGCCCCCTAGCCCCGCCTACGCGCCCGCCCTGCGGCTGGTGCATGGGGTGGTGGTGCGCGGCGATGCGCTGGTGCTAGGCCGCCACCAGGAGGTACCCTGGTGGAACGGCAGCGCCCGCCCCTACGGCCTGGCGGGGGCCAAAGCGCACGTCACGCGCTTTGTACCGGGCTTCACCGGCTGCGGCCTGACCGACGACCTTGCCACGATGACCGACTCGCTGCGGGCCGGCAACGTGGTGGCGCTAAGCCACAACTACGGCCTGTGGTACGAGCGCCGCCGCGACGACCACGAGCGCATCCGGCGCATGGATGGCGAAACGTGGGCGCCGTTCTACGAGCTGCCTTTTGCCCGCAGCGGCACCGGGCAGGCCTGGGATGGCCTGAGCCGCTACGACCTCACGAAGTACAACAAGTGGTACTGGGGCCGGCTGGCGCAGTTTGCCGACCTGGCCGACCAAAAAGGCCTGGTGCTGCTGCACGAGCACTATTTCCAGCACAACATCATCGAGGCGGGGGCGCACTACGCCGACTTTCCGTGGCGCCCGGTCAATAATGTGAACAACACCGGCTTTCCGGAGCCGCCGCCCTACGCCGGCGACAAGCGCATTTTCCTGGCCGAGCAGTTTTACGACGTGAACGACCCGGTGCGGCGGCCCTTGCACCGCGCCTACATTCGGCAGTGCCTCAACAACTTCACCGGCAAATCGGGCGTGATTCACCTCATTGGGGCCGAGTTTACGGGGCCGCTGGCCTTCGTGCAGTTCTGGCTCGACACCATTAAGGAATGGGAAACCGAAACCGGCCAGCACCCGCTCATTGCCCTGAGCACTACCAAGGATGTGCAAGACGCCATCCTGGCGGATGCAGCGCGGGCTAGCGTAGTCGATGTCATTGACATCAATTACTGGCATTACCAGTTCAACGGCACGGCCTACGCCCCGGCCGGCGGCCAAAACCTGGCCCCGCGCCAGCACGCACGCCTGCTGAACCCCAAGCGCAGCTCGTTTGAGCAAGTGTACCGGGCCGTGCGCGAGTACCGCCAGCAATTTCCCGAGAAAGCAGTGCTGTACTCGGCCGATGGCGCCGACGCGTTTGGCTGGGCGGTGCTGCTGGCGGGGGGCTCGCTGGCTAGCGTGCCCCGCGTGGCCGATGCGCTCTTCGCGGCGGCCGTGGCGGGCATGTTGCCGACCGAGCTGCCGGGTAAGCCCGCTGGGCAATGGGCCCTCAGCAACGGCAAAACCAGCCTGCTGGTGTACCGCGAAAGCGCGGCGCCGCTCGATTTATCGGGCCTGAGTGGCACGTTTACAGTGCAGCGCATCAACCCCAAAACCGGGGCGCTGGCGGCCACGAAAGAGACCGTGAAGGGCGGCCAAACGGCGACGCTAGCCAAGCAGGGCGATGAGACAGAAGTACTTTGGCTAGAGCGAAAATGAGCAGCACCCGCCTAAAATCGGGCCTAGCGGCCGGGCTGACCTTGTTGCTAGCCGCATTCCAAGCTCAAGCCAGGGTAGTGCTGCCCCGCGTGCTAGGGCACAACATGGTGCTGCAGCGCGACAAGCCGGTGGCCATTTGGGGCACGGCCGCGGCGGGCGAGGCCATCACGGTGCAGTTTGCCGGCCAAAGCCCGCGCACCGTGGCCGACGCGGCGGGCCACTGGCAGGTGGTATTGCAGCCGCTCGCGGCCAATGCCACGCCGGCCGAGCTGGTGATTAGCGGCACGAATACGATTCGCCTGCACAACATTTTGGTGGGCGAGGTGTGGCTGTGCTCGGGGCAGTCAAATATGGAGTACACCATGCGCAAGAGCAGCAAAGTGACCCTACCGCCCGGCGCCGACACCACCGCGCTGAGCGAGCTAAAACGCGCGCACGACCCTAATATTCGCATTTTTTTGGTGAATCGCAAGGAACTGGTGCATCCCGACTCGCTGCATCGGGGCTGGAGCGTGGCCCAGGATTCGGCGCTACGCATGTTTTCGGCGGCGGCGTATTTCTTCGCCAAGGAGCTGCGCCAGAAGCTGGGCGTGCCGGTGGGCATGGTGGCATCGTCGGTGCCGGGCAGCCGCATCGAGCCCTGGATTGCGGCCGACGCGTTTGGGCAAGACCGGGCGTTTGCGGGCCAGGCGGTGTCGGGCGAGCCAGGCAAATTCTACGAGCCCATGATCCGGCCGCTAGTGCCGCTCACGCTGCGTGGCTTTTTGTGGTACCAGGGCGAAAGCAACTGCTTTTTGGCCGAGTCTACTGCCTACACCCAAAAGATGCGCCTGCTGATAACCAGCTGGCGCACGGCCTGGCACGACGCCGATTTGCCGTTCTACTACGTCGAGCTAGCCCCCTTCAAATACTCTGAGTCGAAGGCCAACGCCGCCCTGACCAAAGAAACCTTGCCTCGCTTTCGTGAGGCGCAGGAAGCCGTATTGGCCCTGCCCCACACCGGCGCCATTGTGACGACCGACCTGGTCACGAAGCTCGACGACATTCACCCGCCCTACAAGTGGGAAATCGGCCGCCGCCTGGCGCTGCTAGCCCTGGCCGGCACCTACCACCAAGCGGGGGTGGCGACTGCGCCAACCTACCACCGCCTGACGATAAAAGGCCCGGTGGCTACCGTGCTTTTTGCGCCCGGCACCCAGCTCCGCAGCCACAACGGCCAGCCCCTCACGGACTTTGCTATTGCCGGGGCCAACCGGGTATTTGTGCCCGCCCAGGCGCGCGTGCAGGGCAATAAGGTGCTGGTGTCGGCGGCCGGGGTGGCGTATCCGGTGGCGGTGCGCTTTGGCTGGGACGAGGCGGCGCAACCCAACCTGTTTTCGGCCGACGGGCTGCCGGCTAGGCCGTTTCGGACGGACAGCTGGCCCGAAACCGAGAAACCAGCGCCGAAGCCTCAGTAGCTCGCTGCTGCTAGCCCTCATTTTTCACTTCCTACCTCCCCTCCCGATGAACCACGAGGCCCTATCCCGGCGCGACTTTTTGGGCGCCGGCTCGCTGCTGCTGGCTAGCCTGCTGCTCCCGGCTGCGGCCGGCGCGCGCGCCAAAAAGCTGACGTACAAGATTGCGGTCGTCGATTTAATGATTTTGAAGCGCCAGAAGCTCGGGGCGCTGCAGCTTACCAAAGACATTGGGGCCGATGGCGTGGAGGTGGATATGGGCGGCCTGGGCCAGCGCGAAACCTTCGACAACCAGCTTGCCAAGCCCGAGGTGCGCCAGCAGTTTATCGACAAGGCTAAGGAGCTGAACCTGAGCATTTGCTCGCTGGCCATGACGGGATTTTACGCGCAGTCGTTTGCCACGCGGCCCACGTACCAGCGTATGGTGCAGGACTGCTTTGACACGATGCGAGCACTCGGCGTGAAGGTGGCCTTCCTGCCGCTCGGCACCCAGGGCGACCTGCGCAAGAACCCCGAGCTACGCCCTGCCATTGTGGAGCGGCTGCGGGTAGTGGGCAAAATGGCCCAGCAAGCGGGGGTAGTAGTGGGCATCGAAACCGCGCTCGACGCGGCCGGCGACGTGGCCCTGCTGCGCGACGTAAACTCGAAGCACATCCAGATTTACTTTAACTTCTCGAACCCACTTAAGGAAGGCCGCGACCTATGCGCGGAGCTGCGCACGCTGGGCCGCAAGCGCATCTGCCAGATTCACGCCACCGACGAGGATGGCGTGTGGCTGCAAAACAACCCGCGCCTCGATATGCTGAGAGTGAAGCAAACACTCGCCGAGATGGGCTGGCAGGGCTGGCTCGTAATCGAGCGCTCGCGCGATGCGGCTGACCCGCGCAATGTGAAGAAGAATTTTGGGGCTAACGCGGCCTATTTAAAATCAATTTTTCAAACAAGTTAGCCTGCGCAGCTAGGGGAGGATAGCGTAGGATATTACCACAAACGACCAAGTGGCTATTCCTAATTAGGGTACTTAGGCGCGAGCGTGAGCCTCCAAGCGCTCACACGCATACAACTGGAGGGCTACCAAGGGAATAACCTGCAAATTGGGCTTGGCTAAGGTGGCTTGGTAACTCACAGTATTAGATGTTTTTTTGATGATAATTTTCTACAATAACTTGTTAAAAACATGCAGATAGCTAGGTGATAAGCGCGGGAAATTCGTGGTGTATTAGCTGGTAAACTCTTTACCTGTTTCAACCACTTGCCACGCATGTTTACTGTTGTTCGAAGCCTGTTAGTAGCCGCCCTACCCGTGCTGGCTAGCGCGACTCCTAGCCTGGCCCAGCAGGCCCCAGCTACTGAAGCGAAAGAGGCCGCCTACACCCGCGCCATTACTGAGCGGGCCGACAAAATTGTGGCTACTCTTGGTACCTTACCGGCCGATAAAGCCCCCAAAGTGCGTGACCTGATTGCCGGGCAGTATCGGCAGCTCAGCGAGGTGCACGAGGCGCGCAAAGCCCAGCTAGCCGCCCTCAAAGCCAAGCCGCAGGACGAGAAAACGGCGGCCGAAGCCAAACAGGTAGAGGAAAAAACCACCGCGGCGCTCGACAAGCTGCACGGCAAGTACCTGCGCCAGCTAGGCCACCAGCTCACGCCCGCCCAGGTAGACCAGGTGAAGAATGGCATGACTTACAACGTATTGCCCATCACAATGGCGGCTTATGAGGATATGCTGCCCACGCTCACTGCCGCGCAAAAAACCCAGATGCAAGCCTGGCTCACCGAAGCCCGCGAACACGCCATGGATGCCGGCACCTCGCAAGAAAAACACGCTTGGTTTGGCAAGTATAAGGGCCGCATCAACAATTATCTCTCGGCCGCCGGCATCGATATGAACCAGGCCGGCAAAGACTGGCAGGCCCGCCTGGCCGCCCGCAAGGCCGAGTCGGCCGCCCACTAGCCTTTTCTCGCTTCTCTTTAGTTTCTCAGTTTCACCCACCAAACTGCTATGGCCCACTTTTTACATCAGCACCTGCCGTTGGCTGGCGCTACGCCTACTCGCTTGGCTTGCGCCCTGCTGCTGAGCAGCACCCTGCTAGGGGCTCAGTCTGGCCTGGCGGCCGGCCTTACTGCGCCAGCGGCCCCGTCGGGCATTCGAGTTGCCTTTCAGGGCAAGGTGGTCGACACCAAGGGCAACCCGCTACCAGGTGCGACTATCATCATCCGGGGCACGAAAACCGGCACGGCCAGCGACGCCAGTGGCATATTCCACTTCAACCTGCCGACTGGCAATGAGGTGTTGATAATCAGCTCTATCGGCTTCAAGACCCAGGAAGTAGAAGTAAAAGGCCGTAGCACCATAGAAGTGCAGATGCAGGAGGACAATGCCTCCCTCGACGAGGTAGTGGTGGTAGGCTACGGCACCCAAACCAAGGCGCACCTGACGGGCGCCGTGGCTTCGGTGGACATGAATGCCATTCAGAACCTGCCATCCAGCACGCTATCCGCCACTATTCAGGGGCAGCTGCCGGGCGTGAGCGTGAGCGGTGGTACCGGCCGCCCCGGCGAACCCGGCCTGATTACGGTACGCAACCCTAGCCTGCTGTCGAAAGACGGCGGCACCACGCAGCCGCTCTACGTGATTGACAACGTGGTGCGTACGCAGGATGACTTTAACCTGCTCGACCAGTCGGAAGTGCAGGCCATTTCCGTGCTCAAAGATGCCGCAGCCGCTATCTACGGCGCGCGGGCCAACCAGGGCGTGGTAGTCATCACGACCAAGCGGGGCCAGCTAGGGGCTCCTAGGTTCAGCTACAATGGCTCGGCCGGCGTCGCCGACGCGGCCCAGCTGCCCAAGATGATGACCGGCTTGCAGCAGGCTACCTACCTCAACGACCTGAACACAGCGGCGGGCAAGCCGCTGACCGACGCCTCCATTTATACCCCCGATGAGCTGGCGTACTTTGCCGACCACAATACCGACTGGCTGCGCATGGCCTGGAAGCCGGCGCTGCAAACGCGCCATGCGCTAAACATGAGCGGTGGCTCGGACCGGGTAACCTATTTCGCGGGCTTCTCCTACAACTTTCAGAACTCCAACTTTAATAATACCTCTTCTGATAAGTGGACTTACCGGGCCAGCACCGATGTGAAGGTGACCAAGGGCCTAACGGCCTCGCTCTCGTTCAGCGGCAGCTTGTTTAATAAGCACAACTACTACCTGAAGCAGGGCGGCGAGAACGTGGAAAACGACATGCGCAGCCTGCTCTACGCGTCGGAGTTTAACCCGCCCTACGTCAATGGCCTGCCCATTCTGACGTCGACGGCTAACTCCAACACCATTGAGGCTACCAATTTTTTTGCTGCCCAAGCTACTGGCAATTACAACGATACCAAGTACACGGGCCTAAACCTGACGGCCAATATCACCTACGATATTCCGGTCATCAAGGGCTTGCAGGCGCGGCTGCTGTTCAGCAAAACCATTGACAACACCTTTGGCAAGCAGTTTGGCACGTACTACAACACGTACCGGTTTTCGATGCTCGGCGACCACAAGCACATTTTCGGCGGCGATGTGCTCGGCGTGACGCCCATCAAAAACGGTGACATCGTGCGCATCAATCCGCTGAACTACAACAGCTACCAGCTCAACGGCTACCTGACGTACAACCGCGAGTTTGGCAAGCACCAGATTTCGGCGCTGGGCTTCTTCGAACAGTCGGAAACCTACACCGACATGGTAGCTGGCTCGATAGAAAGTGTGATTGTGGGCGGGCTCGACAACATGAACTTCGCCACCGGCACCCAGACCAGCACCGAAAGCCAGACCGAAACGGGCCTTCTCTCCTACGCTGGCCGCATCAACTACAGCTACGCCAACAAGTACCTCGCTGAGCTGGCCGTGCGCTACGATGCCAGCACCAACTTCGCACCTCAATATCGCTGGGGGCTGTTCCCGTCGCTGTCGGTGGGCTGGGTTATCTCCGAAGAGCCCTTCTTCCACGACAATATCCCGGCGGTGAGCTTCCTGAAAGTTCGCGGCTCGATAGGCGCGCTCGGTGGCGATGCCACCAGGCCGTACAACTACCTCACCAGCTATGCTATTCAGCTGGGCAAGGGCGCGGTATTGGGTGGCAATGGCGACCGACCGCTCGTTATTACGCCCAACAACGCCATGGCTAACCCCTACGCCCGCTGGGACGCCGACACCAAGTATAACGTGGGTATCGACGCACGCTTCTTCGATGGCCGTGTCTCGTTGACAGCCGATGCGTTTTACGACCACCGCTACAACATGCTCACGCAGATTACCAGCGCCGTGCCGCTGGTAGTAGGTGCCACGCTGCCTTCGGAGAACTATGCGTCGGTAAATGGCTTTGGCTACGAGGTATCGCTGGGCTACAACAACCGCATCACTAAAGACTGGTCGTTCCGTCTGAATACCTTCTTTACGTGGAGCGACAATAAGCAAATTCTGATAGATGTGCCCAAAGGTCAGATTAACACCTACCTTGACCCCACCGGCCAGTCGAGCGACCAGGGCGTATTTGGCTACCACTACGCGGGCTTCCTGCGCACGCAGGCCGACCTCGATGCCTTCAACGCGGCCCATCCGAACTATACCATCGCGGGTGTGAAGCCGGCCCTCGGTATGCTAGTCTACGACGACGTGCGCGGCCCCAAGCAGGCCGATGGCACCTACGCTGCCCCGGACGGCATCATTACTGATGCCGACCAGGACTACCTGACGCCGAAGTCGAGCAACCACTACGCAGTGGGTTTCAACCCCAGCATCACCTACAAGTCGTTCACGATTTCGGCCACGATGGGCCTCTCGTATGGTGGCCAGGCCACGGTAGAGGCGTCGGCACGGGCGGCGGCCACGGCCACTATCAATCGGCCCGCGTTCTGGGCCGACCACTGGACGCCCGATAATCCGAATGCGGCCTACCCTAGCCCCTACTACGCCTCGGCCAACCAAGGTACCAACAGCTACACGTCGGCTTTCTGGTTCCGCAACTCATTCTCGGCCGGTATCCGCAACGCCAACATTTCTTATGCGCTGCCAGCGGCCTTCCTCGCGCCGCTGCACATCAGCAACATGAACGTCTTCTTCGTGGCTGTAAACCCCCTGAACTTCTACAATCCTTACAGCTATAAGACGTACTCGGGCGCGTTCGACGCCTACCCCACCATTCGCAATTTGTCGCTGGGAATCAACGTGAGTCTGTAACTTCTTTTCCCACCCCTTCCCATGAAATCAGTATATCTCCTGGCAGTGGCTATTGGCGCAGGCCTGGCCCTAGGCAGCTGCAGCAAGGTGCTGGATAAAGAAAACCTGAGCGCCATCAACGGCAGCCTGATTTATTCCGACTCGACGCTGGTCAACCTCAACCTCAACTACATCTACGACCAAAACCTGCCCACCTGGGGCGGCCAGACCGGCTCCGGTATCGGCTCGGTGAACCCCGCTACCCTCGCCGACGAATCGTATGGTGACAACATCTACGTGGATGGGCAGGTGCAGGTAAACGACGTGGGCGACTTTGGTACGGCCCTGGCCCCGAACAACAACTACGGTAAGCTGCGGACCATCAATCAGTTCTTGCTGGATGTGAAGAATGGCTCGCTGCCGCAGGGCACCAAAAACCGGCTGCGGGCGCAGGCCCAGTTCTTCCGGGCTTTTCGCTACTTCGACCTGGTGCGTGTGTATGGCGGGGTTCCACTGAGCTTTACGCCACTCAACGCCGTGGGCCCCGACGCCCGCGCCAACGACTTCCTACCCCGCAACTCGACGGCCGACACATACAAGGCCATCGTGGGCGACCTCGACTCGGCTATCGCCGTGCTGCCCGGCAAGTGGACTTCTTCCAGCGACTGGGGCCGCATTACCAGGGGGGCAGCCGCGGCCTTCAAGGCCCGCGTGCTGCTAACCGCCGCTAGCCCCCAGTTTAACCCCACCGATGATATGAGCAAGTGGCAGGCGGCCTACGCCGCCAGCCAGCAGGCTGTGTCGCTGCTCACGGCCAGCGGCTTCGGGCTGAACTCGTCCTTCGACCAGCTCTGGTTTCAGGAAGTAAACAACCCGGAATCGGTACTCGTGACGGGCTATAATACCTCAACGGGCACCAACGTGTCGAAGAGCAACGGCTACGACAACTCGGCCCGCCCCTCCTACACGGGCACTGGCGGCGGCTCTTACCAGCCTTGCTGGGAAATGGTGAAGGCCTTCCCGATGCTGGATGGCAAGAAGCCCGGCGCCTCTACCAAATACACCTACACCGACCAGCTGTTTTACAAAAACCGCGACCCGCGCTTCGACAAAACCATTGCGTACAACGGCTGCACCTGGCCCCTGAACGGCAACAGCAGCTTTAAGCTGTGGACGTACTACGTGGGCACCAAACCCACGGAAACGACGGCTAGCAAGACCGGCTTCTACACCCGCAAGGCCGTGGACCCCAACGTAGCCGTGGCCAACGCGCAGTATTCGGGCACCGACTGGATTGAGATTCGCTACGCCGAGGTGCTGCTGAACCTGGCCGAAACCGCCTGCGGCACCAACAACCTGAGTGTGGCCATGGACCAGCTCAAGGCCATTCGGAAGCGCGCCGGCATCGAAGCGGGCACCGATGGCAACTACGGCCTGCAAGCCGGCCTGAGCCGCGCCCAGCTGTTTGATGCCATCCTGTATGAGCGGCAGATTGAGCTTGCGTTTGAAGGCAAGCGCTTCTGGGACCTGCGCCGCTGGAAAAGGGTGGAGAGCGCGCTCAACGCACTTCCCAACAAGCGCCGCCACAAGCTGCTTATCACCTTGAAAAGCACGGGCGTGCCTGCTGATTTTGCTACCACCCGCGACAACCTGAACCTGGACCAGGTATACACCAACTACTTCACCCTGGATTTCACCTCCTCCGCCACGTACCTGGATACCAAGGACCTCAACTGGCTGCCGCAGTACTACTTTTTCCCCATTCCGCAGCTGGCCATCGACAACAACCCCAAGCTGGTGCAAAACAATACCTGGGGCGGCGCCTTCGACCCGCTGCAATAGCTACCAGTCGTCTTTCACGTGCTTACCTGGTTCTACTTTTAACTTGGTGCGCCGCCACTCGCTTCGGGTTGGCGGCGCACTAGCGTATGGGGCCTAGCGCCTCACTTATTTTGTCCCTACCCCTATTGCATTATCGCAACGTATGTTTAGCTTAACCGGGAAACACGCCGTCGTTACGGGCGGCGGCAGTGGCATTGGCCGCGCCATTGCCCTGCTTTTTGCCCGCCAGGGCGCCATCCTGCACCTCCTAGAGCTGAGTGCCGAAGCCGGGCAGGCCGTTGCCGCCGAAATAGCCCAGGCCGGCGGCCTAGCCCACGTGCACGCCGCCGATGTGAGCCAGCAGGCCGCCGTAGTAGCGGCTTTTCAGGCCATCGGCCGGGTCGATATTCTGGTCAACAATGCGGGCATTGCCCACGTTGGCACCGTCGAAACCACCAGTGAGGCCGACTTCGAGCGGGTGTACCAGGTCAATGTGAAGGGCGCTTACAACTGCCTTTTCGCGGCCGTGCCCCTCATGAAGGCGCAGGGCGGCGGGGCCATCATCAATATGGCTTCCATTGCGGCGCACGTGGGCCTCACCGACCGCTTTGCCTACTCCATGAGCAAGGGTGCCATCTTCGCCATGACGCTTTCGGTAGCCCGCGACTACCTGGCCGCCGGCATTCGCTGCAATAGCATCTCGCCGGCCCGCGTGCACACGCCCTTCGTCGATGGCTTTATTGCGAAAAACTACGCCGGCCGCGAAGACGAGATTTTTGCCAAGCTGTCGGCTAGCCAGCCCATCGGCCGCATGGGCCAACCCGACGAAGTAGCCGCCCTGGCGTTGTTTCTCTGCTCCGACCAAGCCGGCTTCATTACCGGCTGCGACTACCCCCTCGACGGCGGCTTTATCAAATTAAACACCTGATTCATAAGAAGCTTTCTTACTGCTACTTACTTCCTGATATGAAACTCATCCGCTACGGCCAGCCGGGCCAGGAAAAGCCGGGCGTTGTGCTCCACGACCAGTACTACGACGCGTCGGCCTTTGGCCAAGACTATACTGAGGAGTTTTTTGCTACCGACGGCTTGCGGCGGCTGGCCGACTTTGTGCAGGCGAACGCTGGGACTCTCCCCCCCCTAGCCGAGGGTCAGCGCCTGGGGCCACCCGTAGCGCGGCCCTCCAAAATCCTGTGCATTGGCCTCAACTACGCCGACCACGCCCGCGAAACCGGGGCTACCCCGCCCGCCGAACCGGTACTTTTCATGAAATCGACCACGGCCTACGTGGGGCCCAACGATGACATTATCATTCCTAAAAATTCGGTAAAAACGGATTGGGAAGTGGAGTTGGCAGTGGTTATCGGCAAGCGGGCTTCGTATGTAGAGGAGGCTGATGCCCACGAGTATATCGCCGGCTACGTCTTGCACAACGACGTGAGCGAGCGCGAGTTTCAGCTGGAGCGCAGTGGCACCTGGGACAAGGGCAAGGGCTGCGACACGTTTGCGCCCGTCGGCCCTTTTCTGGCGACGCCCGACGAGCTGGGCGACCTGGACAACCTGCGCCTGTGGCTGACGGTGAACGGGCAGCTGATGCAGGATGGCACCACCGCCAACCTCATTTTCAAGGTGCCGTTTCTCGTTTCCTACCTCAGCCAGTTCATGACCCTGCTGCCCGGCGACATCATCTCGACGGGTACGCCGGCGGGGGTAGGGCTGGGCTTTAAGCCACCTATTTACCTCAAGCCCGGCGACGTGGTAGAGCTAGGCATCGACGGGCTGGGCACTTCGCGCCAAGTAGTGAAAGCGTATGGCTCGCATTGACGCGCACCAACATTTCTGGCACTTCGACCCGGTGCGCGACGCCTGGATAACGCCCAATATGGCGGCCATCCGGCGCGACTTCCTCCCCCCCGATTTGGCGCCCCTCTTGGCCAGGCACGGCCTAGCGGGCTGCGTGGCGGTGCAGGCCAGCCAGTCGGAGCACGAAACTGATTTCCTGCTGGGCCTGGCGGCCGAGTACGACTTTATCAAGGGGGTAGTGGGCTGGGTCGATTTGCAGGCCGGCACTATTTGGGAGCGGCTAGCCCACTACAGCCAGTTTGAGAAGCTGAAAGGCTTTCGGCACGTGCTGCAAGGCGAAGCCGACCGGGCGCTGATGCTGCGACCGGACTTTAAACGTGGGCTCGGGGCACTTTATGCGCATGGATTTACTTACGACTTATTGGTGCTGCCCGACCAATTAAGCTACGCCGCCGAGCTAGCCGCCTGTTTCGATAGGCAGCCCTTTGTGCTCGACCACATTGCCAAGCCGCTCATCAAGATTGGCGAAATTGAGCCTTGGTGGCGCGATTTACAGGCCCTGGCCGCCCACGAAAACGTGCTGTGTAAAGTCTCGGGCCTGGTAACCGAAGCCGACTGGCAGCACTGGCAGCCCCAGGACTTTGAGCCTTATCTCGACGTGGTGTTCGAAGCCTTTGGGCCTAGCCGCGTCCTGTTTGGCTCCGACTGGCCGGTGTGCAACGTGGCCGGCGGCTACGACCGCCTGCATGCCTTAGTAGCCGACTATGTAGCCCGCCTGTCGGCCAGCGAGCAGGTCCAGTTTTGGGGCGGCAATGCGGAGCGTTTCTACGGCTTAGCCACTGCATAATACTTAATAACCAACTACGTAAAATGGATTTACAGCTTCAGGATAAGGTGATTATCGTCACGGGCGGGGCCAAGGGTATCGGCGAGGGCATCTGCCAGGTACTGGCGCAGGAAGGCGCCATTCCGGTCATCGTGGGCCGCAACCTGGCCGATAACCAGCAAGCCGTAGCTGCCATTGAGGCAGCGGGCGGCCGGGCCTGGGCCGTAGCCGCCGAGCTGGCCGAACCTGCCGAGTGCGCCTCCGCCGTGCAGGCCGTGGTGGCGCACTTCGGCCGCATCGATGGCCTAGTGAACAATGCCGGCGTGAATGACGGGGTAGGGCTGGAAAACGGCACCTACGAAGGCTTCATGCGGAGCCTGCACCGCAACGTGGTGCACTACTACCTCATGGCCCACCACGCCCTGCCCGAGCTCAAAAAATCGCAGGGCGCCATCGTCAACATCACCTCCAAAACAGCCGAAACCGGCCAGGGCAACACCTCGGCCTACGCGGCCGCCAACGGCGGGCGCAACGCCCTCACCCGCGAGTGGGCCGTGGAGCTGCTCAAATATGGCATTCGGGTAAATGCCGTGATGGTGGCCGAAAGCTGGACGCCCGCCTACGCGGCCTGGCTGCAAACCCTCCCCCACCCGGAGGAGAAGCTGCGCGAAATCACCAGCAAAATCCCCTTGGGCAACCGCATGACCACCGCCGAGGAGCTGGCCAATACCACCGCCTTCCTGCTCTCGGCCCGTTCCAGCCACACTACCGGCCAAATCATTCACGTGGATGGCGGCTACGTGCACCTCGACCGCGCCTTGGCCAACGCCTAGCGCGGGCACTGCTTCCCGGCCCTACCCCCTTCATCTCCTCTTTTTCCATGAATACCCTAGTCTGCACCGAGCCGGGCCAGTTTGCCTACCACACTCGCCCTGCGCCCGTGCCGACGGCCGGCCAGGCGCTGCTGCGCATCCGGCGCATCGGCATCTGCGGCACCGATTTACACGCCTTTGAGGGCACGCAGCCGTTCTTTAGCTACCCGCGCGTGCTAGGCCACGAGCTGGCGGGCGAACTGGTAGATGCGGGCGGCGCGCCCGGCTTTGCGCCCGGCGAGGCGGTGACGTTTATTCCGTATTTCGACTGCGGGCACTGCGTGGCCTGCCGCGCGGGCAAGCCCAATTGCTGCGCGCACATGCAGGTGTGCGGCGTGCACGTCGATGGCGGCATGGCCGAGCTACTGGCCGTGCCCGCCCGGCTGCTGGTGCACGGCCAGGGCCTCAGCTACGACGAGCTGGCCTTGGTCGAGCCGCTGGCCATCGGGGCCCACGGCGTGCGCCGGGCCCAGGTGCAGCCCGGCGAGTGGGTGCTGGTAGTGGGCGCCGGACCCATTGGCCTGGGCGTCATGGAGTTTGCCCGCATCGCGGGCGGCCAGGTTATTGCCCTGGATATCAATGAGCAGCGCCTGGCTTTTTGCCGGGAAACTCTCGGCGTGGCGCGCACCCTCAACGCCCTAGCCCCCGACGTGCACGAGCAGCTGGCGGCTATCACGGGCGGCGACATGCCAACGGTGGTCATCGACGCCACCGGCAGCCAGAAAGCCATTGTCAATGCCTTTCAGTACCTGGCGCACGGCGGGCGCTTCGTGCTGGTGGGCTTGCAAAAGGGTGATATCAGCTTCTCGCACCCCGAGTTTCACAAGCGCGAGGCCACGCTGATGAGCAGCCGCAACGCCACCCGCGCCGACTTCGAGCACGTCATTGAGTCGATGAAGCAAGGCCTGGTGAAACCTACTACTTACATCACGCACCGGGCTGCCTTCGACGACTTGAAGGCTGAATTTGCTAACTGGCTCAACCCGGCAGCCGGGGTTATCAAGGCCATCGTTGAAATAGCCTGATTTTGCACCCGCGCTATTCGGGGCAACTAGTATCGGCTGACATCGCGCCCTAGGCCTCGCCGTGCGCTAATCTGCTCCACCTATGCGGCTTTTGTTTTTTGCGGTCCTGGCCTGGCTGCTAGCGCTCAGTGCGGCGGCTCAGAGCACCGTGCGCGGCACCGTGCGCGATGCCAAAGACCAGAGCCCACTCGTGGGCGCCAACGCCATCCTCATTCACCTGCCCGACTCGGTGCGCACCGGCACGGCGGTGGCCGTAGATGGCGGCTTTGAGCTGAGCGGCGTGGCGCCGGGGCGCTATATATTTCTGGCTTCTTTTGTAGGGTATAAAGACCAGCGTCAGCCTGTTACGGTGCCAGCCAACAGGGCAAGCGTCAGCTTGGGCACTATTAAGCTGGCTGCAGATGGGATAGCCTTGAAAACGGTGGTTGTAACTGCCCGGGCAGCACAGCAAAGCCAGAACGGCGACACTATCAGCCTCAACGCCAAGGCCTTCAAGGTGAACCCGGATGCGACGGCCGGCGACCTCATTACCAAGATGCCGGGCATTCAGGTGGGGCCCGACGGCAAGACCCAAGCGCAGGGCGAAAACGTGGCCCAGGTGCTCGTAGATGGCAAGCCTTTTTTCGGCACCGACCCCGACGCGGCCCTCAAAAACCTGCCCGCCGATGCCATCGACCGGGTCGAGATTTTTGACCAGCAGAGCGAGCAAAGCAAGTTTTCGGGCTTCAAAGATGGTAGCACGCAGAAGACGCTGAATATCATTACTAAGCCGCAGTTTCACAACGGGCAGTTTGGGCGGGCGGTAGGCGGCGCGGGACCTAGCAGCAGCGCGGCTACCAAAGGTGCTCGTTACCGGGCTAGCCTCAACCTCAATGATTTCCACGACAATCGCCGCGTTACGGTGCTGACCCAGAGCAACAACGTGAACGAGCAGAACTTTGGCAATGCCGACTTGCTAGGGGCTTCCGGCAACTCAGGGGGCATCAGCACGACGCACGCGGGCGGCCTCAACTATTCCAACTCGTGGAACAAAAAGGCGACCGAACTCACGGGCAGCTACTTCTTCAACCGGTCGAACAACACGCTTAGCACCACGACCAACCGGCAGTTCGTCATCGGCACGCTTTACCAGGAGACCGCCGCTTCGGGCAGCCTCACCTATAGCCACCGGGCCAACCTACGCTTCGAGCATAAAATTGACTCGGCTACCTCCGTGCTGTTTCGGCCAGCCCTAGCGTGGCAGCAGAACAAGACCAATCGAACCCTGGCGGGCCTGACTTCCCGCGATGGCACGCCGCTTAGCTCCATCAATACCCAGTATACTACCGATAACCAAAGCTTTAACCCTAGCGGCGACCTGCTGCTGCGCCGCCGCCTGGGCACGCGGCCCGGCCGCACCATTTCCCTTACCCTCACGGGCTCGCTCAACGACCGCAGCGGCACCACCCTGCTGCGCACCACCAGCACCACCGCCAACCTAAACCAGCGCGCCGACCTCACGCAGCACAGCGGCACCTTAGGCGCCACCCTAGCCCATACCGAGCCGCTGGGCCTGCACAGCCAGGCGCAAGCCACTTACTCGCTCAGCTACGCGCCAAATAATTCCAATAAACGCACCTTTGATTTTCAAGCCGGTGACTACTCGCGGCTGGACACGGCCCTCACCAACGTATTCAGCAACCACTACTTAACCCAGGGCGGCGGCTTAAGCTACCGCTATAATACCCGCAAGGTGCAGGCTTCGGTGGGCGTGAGCGGCCAGGTGGCCCAGCTGCGCGGCGACCAAACCTTTCCGGTGGCCCAGCCCGTGCGCTACACCTTCGTGAATGTGCTGCCCCAGGCTACGTTCAGGTACCTCCTCGACCGCACCCACAACCTGCGCGTCCTTTACCGGACGAACACCAGCGCGCCGAGTCTCAATCAGTTGCAGGCCGTGGTGAATAACTCCAACCCCTTGCAGTTAACTATCGGCAACCCGGCGCTGCGCCAGGAGTACCAGCATAGCCTCACGACTCGTTACACAGCCTCCAATCCGGAGAGAAAGGGTAGCTTCTTTGCCTTGCTCACGGGCTCGTTTACCCAGAATCCGATTGCCAATCGCACTATCGTGGCCGCCCGCGACACCCTCGTGATACCCGCCGGCACCGACCAAGTAGCTCACCTTCCCGCCGGGGGGCAGCTCACGCAGTCCACCAACCTTTCCAACGAGTACACGCTGCGTACCCAAGCCAGCTACGGCCGGCCAATACTAGGGGCCAAGCTCAACCTCAATGCTAATGCGGGAGCAGGCTACAGCCAGAACCCCGGCCTGGTGAACCAAGGCCTGAACTATTCGCGCACCCCTTCCCTGACGGCGGGCCTCACACTGAGCAGTAATATCAGTGAGCGCTTGGACTTTACACTGTCTTCCAACTCGACCCAGAGCTACGTCGTGAACACGCTCAACACCCGCCTCGACAGCCGTTACTTCAGCCAGTCGTCGCACCTGCGGCTGAGCTGGATAGTGGGGCCGGGCATAAGCATTCA
Organism: Hymenobacter sp. BT559; assembly: GCF_017571525.1. Classification (GTDB taxonomy): domain Bacteria; phylum Bacteroidota; class Bacteroidia; order Cytophagales; family Hymenobacteraceae; genus Hymenobacter; species Hymenobacter ginsengisoli. The sequence continues at coordinate 42,451 of NZ_JAGETY010000009.1, forward strand.
GTCTGATGTGGCCCACCAGCTGTACCGGGGTCTGAGCAACGCCTACAACCAAAACTACCTGCTCTGGAACGCCAGCCTGGGCAAAAAGATTTTTGAGGGCCAGCGTGGCGAAATCAAGCTTTATGCCTTCGATTTGCTGGGCCAAAACCGCGCTATCCAGCGCAACGTGAGCGTGGCCTACGTGTCGGACGTGCAAACCACGGTGCTGCAGCGCTACCTCATGCTGATGTTCACTTATAACATCCGCCCGGCTAGTATGCTGCCAACCAATGAAGATGGCCCTAGCGGTGGCGGAGAGCGGCGCGGGCGCGGCGGCTTCAACGGCCAACGCGGCGGATAAGTACTGAGCAAGCTGAGCAGGAGCGGCTATTTTTATAGCAGAGGCAATGCCAATCTGCTATATACCAGCCTGTTCCCAAAATTGTGCATTTCAATAATGACGGAAATTATCAGAATTCCGAACTGGATGTCCGGTCTGATGAATAAACAAAAAACGGCCTTTACATTGCTGTAAAGGCCGTTTTCGTGGGCCCACTTGGAATCGAACCAAGGACCTGCTGATTATGAGTCAGCTGCTCTAACCGATTGAGCTATAGGCCCGGTGCCGGCGCCCGAGGGCTGCTGACGCCGTAAAGTTACATCAGCACTGCTAAATAGGCTGTGGAATTAACGGGCACGCGGCATCTTTTGAGCCCGACCTTTGGGGGCAGCTACTCAAATACTGGCTCGTACTCCTGCTTTACCGCATGCTTCCCAACCTACTTTTTGATTTTGGCGGCGTCATCATCGACATCGACTACGCCCGTACCCCCGAGGCCTTTCGCCGCCTGAGCCGCAGCGGGCAGGCGGCCGAGTACAGCCAGGCCAGCCAGGCCGAGCTGTTCGACCAGCTTGAAACCGGCCGCGTTTCGCCCGCCGCGTTCCGGGACGGGCTGCGGCAACTCTACGACCTCGACGCCACCGATGTCCAGATTGACGATGCCTGGAACGCCCTGCTGCTCGACGTGCCGGCCGAGCGGCTAGCCCTCATTGGTGAGCTGCGCCAGCAAGGACACCAAACGGCGCTGCTCTCCAACACCAACCAGCTGCACATTGCGGAAGTAAACCGCCGGCTAGCCCACCAATACGGGTTTAAAAACGGCATAGCCGATTGCCTCGACCGCGTGTTTTATTCGCAGGAGGTTGGCTATCGCAAGCCGGGCGAGGAGATATTTCACTACGCCCTGCGCGAAATGAACTGGCAGCCCGCCGACACGTTATTCATTGAAGACAGTCCGCAGCACATTGCCACGGCTCGCCGCCTGGGGCTGCGGGTGCTGCACCTGGCCCCGCCCCTCACCCTCACCACCGCGCTGCCCGAGGCCCTGCGCATTTTTCCCCGCGAATACCCTGAACCCCCTGCCCCCACTGCCTGAGCCCCGCCCCGATGAGCCGCTGCTAAGCTGGCCCGCCGTGGCCGAGCCCGCCCCCGCCCGCCGGGCCTGGGCGCAGCGTCTGTTTCGGCGCTACGAGCGGCCGCCGATGCGGCCGGCGTATCGCTACGCCCTGCACCTGGGGCTGCTGCTGGCCACGCTTATTACCACTACCCTAGCGGGCGTGCAGCTGGTGCGCAGTGGGCCCGTAGACTGGCTGGCGCTCGATGTATTCGAGCTCCCGGCGGCCGAGCGGCTGGCCCAGCTACGGTGGGGTGCCCTCTATGCGGGGCCCTTTGTAGGAGTGCTGGCGGTGCACGAATTCGGGCATTACTTCACGGCGCGCTACAACCGCGTGCGCACCTCGCTGCCGTATTTTTTGCCGATGCCGTTTGGGCTGGGCACGTTTGGAGCGGTTATTCGGATAAAGGAACGGATATTTTCGCGGCGCGAGTTTTTTGATATCGGGCTGGCCGGACCGCTGGCGGGGCTGCTGGTGGCGGTGCCGCTGCTCATCTACGGCTTTCACACCCTGCCCGACCAGGCCGAGTACCTGCTCGTGACTACCCGCAGCCTGGCCCGCTACCCGGCGCCCGAGTTCACGCTGACCCAGCCGCTGCTCTACCGCTGGCTCGAAGCCGCCTTTGCCGACCCGCACCGCCTGCCGCCGCCCAACCTGCTATTGCGCTACCCGCTGCTGGTGGCTGGCGAGTTCAGCCTGTTCTTTACGGCCCTCAACCTGCTGCCCATCGGCCAGCTCGATGGCGGGCACATTCTCTACGGCCTGCTAGGGCCACGCCGGGCCGGGCGGCTGTCGGCGGGGCTGTTTGTGGCGTTCATTTTCTACGCTGGGCTCGGCATCTTCTCGGTGCGCAGCGGCTGGCAAACCTGGCTGTACGGCGGCGTGCCCTACGCGCTGTACCTGGGCACGGTGTTCTGGCGCATCCTGCCCCGGCGCAGCTGGGGGCTGGCAGTGGCGGCCGTGGTGTGGCTGGCCCAGATTGGCGTGGCCACAGCTTGGCCGGGTACGTTGGGCCAGCCGGGCTGGCTGGTATTTGGGCTGCTGCTAGGGCGGCTCTCAGGCATTTACCACCCGAGCGCACCCGACGACCGCCCCCTGAGCCCCGGCCGCCGTGTACTGGGCTGGGTTATGGTAGGGCTGTTTGTATTGTGCTTCTCGTCGTCGCCGCTGGCGATGCTGCCCGAGGGGCGTATTTTTGGGTAGGATACGTAGTTTATGCAGTTTCAGCAAAGTCAGGTTACCCGCTCCACGCAGTTTGCGCTGCGCCAGGATGGGCTGTTTGTGAGCCAGCGCGATGGCCGCGGGCAGGTAGATATCGCCGTCGAGATTTCTTACGAGGAGGTATTGCCTATCCACCTAGAGTACCGCAACGCCCTGCCCACCCAGCGCCTGGGGCTACTTATCACGGTAGGCGGCTGGTTGATTATTCAGGCCCTGAACCACTACCGGCCCGGCCACACCGTGCTGCCCGAAAACTTTTGGGTGTATGTAGTCAGCGCCCTGGCCGGGCTAGGGCTGGTGGTGCTGTATGCCTGGCAAAACTGGTGGCACCAAGCCATTGTGAAAACCGCCAACCTGCGCGTGGCCCTCGCCGACCACCCGCGCGACCGCCGTAAGCTCCGCGCCTTTATCCAGGAGGTAGAAACCCACGCCAAAGGCTACCTGCGCCGCGAGTATGCGCCCATCAATCCGCTAGGCCTTATCGAGCCGCAGCTGCGCCGCCTAGCCTGGCTGCACGAATTGGCGGTGCTCGACACCCCCGAGGCGCAGGCCCTGGCCACGCGCCTCACCGGCCGCCTGCCCGGCCGGGGCTTTAAGAGCATGGGCCAGAAACTGGAAGCGCCGTATGTTAATTAAGTAGTGAGAAGAAGGTGCTTAGCTCTGAGGCAGCTGAAATACTACCTTAAGGCTAAGTGCTGCACTCCTGATTCCTCCTTTAAGAATAAGCCCAGCCATAACCTAACGGCTAACCTCGTGCGTACTGCGGAAGTACCTTTTCCACCTTCCGCCATGAGCATAACGCTGAATAAAGCTGCCGTCACCTTTGCCAAAGACTTGATTAAGAACGGCAAAATCAAGAACGACGAAGGCCACTGGGGTCAGCATAACCCCGGCTCGACCGAGGAAAATGCCTTCCTGAAAAAGCACGAAATCGACGAGTACGCCAAGTGGCACCTCGGCGAAGACAAAAGCCAGAGCGAGGACAACAAGGGCCGCTACAAATTCCCCTACGGCGACTTCAAAACTGTGCACCGCGATGGCCTCATTGCTGCCAAGGAGCGCGCCGCCCAGCAAGGCTACCACGACATCGAAAAAGCTGCCGATGAGCTGCTGAGCTCGCTCGAGAAAAAGGCCGCCTAAACCACGGATTCGAGCGGATTTTTCGGATTACACGGATTTTGTGGACGCCCGCTTTTAGTACCATTTACAAAAAAGGCCATCCTGACGGATGGCCTTTTTCACATTTTAGCAGTTGCGTCCACAAAATCCGCGTAATCCGAAAAATCCGCTCGAATCCGTGGTTCAGACTTACTGACCATCCGAACTGAATTTGCCAGCTAGCCGAGCGCCTTCACGCCGGGCAGTTCCTTGCCTTCCATAAACTCCAGCAAAGCGCCGCCGCCGGTGCTGATGTAGCTCACGCGGTCGCCGTAGCCGAGCTGCTGCACGGCCGCCGCCGAGTCGCCGCCGCCGATGAGCGAGTAGGCGCCCGCCTCAGTAGCCTCGGCAATGGCGCGGGCCACGTACTCGGTGCCCAGCGAGAAGTTACTCATCTCAAACACGCCCATCGGGCCGTTCCAGAGAATGGTTTTAGAGTCTTGAATGATGCCGGCAAACTGCTCGCGGGCATCAGGACCGAGGTCGAGGCCCATCCAGCCGGTCGGAATAGACAGGTTGGAAGCTACGTCTACGTCGGCATCGTTGGCAAACTTATTGGCGATGAGGCTATCGCCGGGCAGCACCAAATTTACCCCTTTAGCTTTTGCCTTCTCAATGAGGCTCTTGGCTAGCTCTACTTTGTCGGCTTCGAGCAGCGAGCTGCCTACCGTGCCGCCCTCGGCCACGGCAAAGGTGTAGGCCATGCCGCCGCCGATGAGCAGATTATCAACCTTATCCAGCAACTGCTCGATAATGAGGATTTTATCAGAAATCTTGGCCCCGCCCATAATGGCCGTAAAGGGCCGGATGGGGTTTTCGAGCACCTTCTGGGCATTGTCGAGCTCGCCTTGCAGCAGGTAGCCGCCCACCCGGTTTTCGGGCGCGAAGTACTGCGCCATCACGGCCGTGGAGGCGTGGCGGCGGTGCGCGGCCCCGAAGGCATCGTTCACGTACACATCGCCGAGGCGGGCTAGCCGCTGTGCAAAGGCTTCATTGCCAGCCTCTTCCTCGGGGTGAAAGCGCACGTTGTCGAGCAGTAGCACCTGGCCGGGCTGCAGGGCCTGCGAGGCGGCCAGGGCCTCGTCGCTGAGCACGTCGCCACCCCAGATTACCTCGCGGCCATACTCTTGCTGCAAGCGCTGGCGCAGGCTTTCGAGCGAGTATTTCTTTTCGTAGCCGCCCTTGGGCCGGCCCAGGTGCGAGAGCAGCACCACCGAGCCACCATCGTTAAGAATTTTCTGGATAGTGGGCGTAGCGGCCCGGATGCGGGTGTCGTCGGTGATGTGCAGGTCTTTATCGAGCGGCACGTTGAAATCGACGCGCACCACGGCGCGGTGGCCGGCGAAGTTGTAGTTGGCGAGGGTGTTCACGGGAGCAATGAGTAAATGAGCGAATGGGTAAATGAGTGAATGGCCTACCGTCGCTGTACGGGTTTGGCCGCGCAAAGTAGCAACTGGTAGTGAGCGAATGCATGAACCGGGCCTTTGGCCGTCATTCAGCCATTCACTCATTCGCCCATTCAGCCATTGTCCGCCGCCGTACCTTTGCACCTAGTATGATGAGAATCGGCATTTTCTTTGGTGGCACCTCGCGTGAGCGGGAGATTTCCTTCGCCGGCGGGCGCACCGTTTTTGATAATCTGGACAAGGGCCTGTTTCAGCCCGTCCCCATTTTTGTGGATAGCCAGGGGCACTTCATCCTGCTCGACTGGCAGTACCTCTACAAGGGCACCATCCGCGATTTTTACCCGCCCGTGGCTGCCCTGCCCGCCACCCGCCACCCCTGGCAGGTGTACCTCGAAAGCTTGGGCGAGCTCAGCCCGGAGGCCCTCACAGAGCTTATCGGCCACGTAGGCCGCCAGGTCGAGGCTAGCGAGCTGCCTAAGCTCATGGACTTTGCCTTCCTGGCTCTGCACGGGCCGGGCGGCGAGGATGGCGCCATTCAGGGTCTGCTGGAGTGGGTGGGTATTCCGTACTCGGGCTCCGGCATTCTGCCCTCGGCCTTCGGCATTGATAAAATCGCGCAAAAGAAGCTGCTGAAAGCCACCGGCTTGCCCACGCCCGACTTCTACGTGCTTACCGCCGCCGACTGGGCCACCGCCGACCCGGATGCGCTGCTTTCGATGCTGGGCCGCGAGCTAGGCCTGCCGCTGGTGCTGAAGGCCCCGCGCCAGGGCAGCAGCATCGGCATCAGCATTGTGCGCGAGGAAGACCCGGCGGTGTTCAGCGCCGCCGTAGACCGCGCGCTGTTTCGCCGCACACTTACCAAAGCCGAGTGGGCCAAGCTGGACGAAGAAGGCCAGCGCGCCTGGGTACGCCAATTAGCTGATATTCGGGAAGGTATTGCCCTACCCGTAACGCTCAACGGCGGGCCGGCCATCAACCACCCTGAAGCGTTGTTGGAGGCACTCGCTACTGCGTTCGAGCAGGCCGACAACGTCTTGATTCAGAGCACTACTGGCGAAACCCAAGTTCTCATCGAGAGCTTCGTGGCCGGCCGCGAGTTTTCGTGCATCGTGGTGGAAGATGCTAACGGTGCCCCGCTAGCCCTCCCTCCCACCGAGATTGTGAAGGGCACCGAAGTTTTCGACTACCGTGCCAAGTACCTGCCGGGGCTAGCCCGCAAGGTGACGCCCATCGACCTGCCCGAGGCCGATATCGAGCGCATCCGGCAGGAGGCGCAGAACATGTTCGCCACCTTCGGCTTCGAGGTGTATGCTCGCCTCGATGGCTTTATTCAGGCCGATGGCACCATCTTCCTCAACGACCCGAATACCACGAGCGGGATGCTGCCGGCGTCGTTCTTCTTCCACCAAGCGGCCGAGATTGGGCTGAACCCCAGCCAGTTCCTGACTTATATTATCCGCACCTCGCTGAACGCGCGGCGGCGCAACGGGATGAAGCCCGTGCAGCTCGGCGCGGCCCTAGCCACGCTGGACGCCGGCATTCGGTCGCGCCAGCAGGTGCAGGACGACCGCATCCGGGTGGCCGTGATAATGGGCGGCTATTCCTCCGAGCGGCACATTTCGGTGGAGAGCGGGCGCAACATCTACGAGAAGCTGTCGTCGTCGGTGAAGTACCGGCCGGTGCCGGTTTTTCTGGCCGGGAACAGCGAGGAATTCCGTCTCTACGAGCTACCCATCAACGTGATGCTCAAGGATAACGCGGACGATATTCGCGAGAAAATCGAGCACGCCGAGGCCGGCGAGGCCAGCCACCCGGTGCTGGCCCGCATCCGGCAGGAGGCCAGCGGCATCACCGGCACCTACGCCGGGCAGCCGGTGGCCGCGCCGCGCCGCATCTCGTTCGAGGAGCTAGCGGAGCGGGTCGATGAGGTGTTTATTGCCCTGCACGGCCGGCCCGGCGAGGATGGCGCCTTGCAGCAGCAGCTAGAGAAATTTGGTCTGCCCTACAACGGCTCGGGCGCGGCCAGCTCGGCCGTGACCATCAACAAGTTCGAAACCAACCGCCGCCTGCGCGAGGCTGGCCTACGTGTGGCCGACCACCGCATGGCTCAGCGCCTGGAATGGGCCGCCGACCCCGAGCGCTTCTACCAGGAGCTCGAAAATCAGTTTGGCTACCCCTTCATCGCCAAGCCAGCCGACGACGGCTGCTCGTCGGCGGTGAAAAAGATTAAGAATCGCGCCGAGTTGGCTGCTTTCAGCGAGCAGATTTTCCGGCGCGACGAGCCGCTGCTCGTGGGCCCGGCCGAGGTACTGCACCTGGGCTTCAAAGAGGAGTTTCCGCAGAAGGATGCCTTTTTGGTGGAAACCCTTATCGGCCCCGACGGCGCGGCTAAGTTTCTGGAAATCACGGGCGGGCTGCTGACTTCGTACGACGCACAAGGCCAGCTGCAAATCGAGGTTTTCGAGGCTAGCGAGGCACTAGCCACTGGCGAGGTACTGAGTTTGGAAGAGAAATTTTTGGCCGGCGAAGGGCAGAATATCACCCCAGCCCGCTACGCTCAGGACCCAGCCGAGCGCCAGCGCATCTCCGATGAAGTGAAGCGGGTGCTGCGCCAGGTGGCCGAGATTTTGCATATCGAGGGCTACGCCCGCATCGACGCCTTTGTGCGCGTGCGGCAGTCGGGCGCCATTGAAGTGCTTATTATTGAGGTCAATTCCTTGCCTGGCATGACGCCCGCTACCTGCATCTTCCACCAAACGGCCCTAGCGGGCTACACGCCCTACCAATTCATCGACCGGATTCTGGACTTTGGCAAGGCCCGGCAGGAAAAGGCAACCACCATCTCTTAATCTATAATCGTCTGTCATTGCGAGCTTGCGAAGCAATCTTTCCTTTCCGCTAGGGGTAGTATTCCTAACGATACCAACGACAAGGAAAGATTGCTTCGCAAGCTCGCAATGACAGTTTGCCTTAAGCACTTCCTTAGTAAAAATGTCCTTCTTTAAATCCGATACTTGGTTCGACGTCTTCAAGCACCTGGCGCTGATTGTGGCGCTGGGCGTGGCGCTGGTGCTGGGCTTCTTCTACGTGTACCTTCCCATCACCACGCACCACGGCGAAACCATTGTAGTGCCCAAAATAACGGGCATGAACGTGGCCGAGCTGGAGAATTACCTCGACGAGCGTAATCTGGCGTACTTCGTGGACGACAGCAGCTACGCGCCCGGCACGCGCCCCCTCACGGTGCTGACCCAGGAGCCTGCCCCTGGTGAGAAGGTAAAGCAGGACCGCAAAATCTACATTTCGGTGGCCATGCGCCGCCCGCCGGTCATCAAAATGCCGAAGCTGACCGATGGCTCAGTGAAAAACGCCCAGCTTATCCTGGCCAGCTACGACCTCACCATCGGCCAGATAAAGCTGGTGCCCAACGTGGCCAAAGACGCTGTACTCAAGCAGTTGGTGGGCGGCAAGGAGATAGCGGCTGGCGCACCCATCGCCAAAGGCACCAAGGTAGACCTGGAAGTAGGTGATGGCCTCGGCAACACCGAGTTTGCAATACCCAACCTCGTGAATATGCCGGAGGATGAAGCCCGCACGCTGCTAGCCGGCCAGCACCTCGAAGTAGGCGAAGTATTTAAACAGCCCGCCGAAACCGGCCAGATGCCCGGCACCGTGGTGCGTCAGCGGCCGGTGGCAGCGCCGGGCGCTACCATCCGCATGGGTCAGCTCGTCGATTTGTGGATAGCAGAGTAATATTTTAGCGTAGAAAAACGTCTGTCATTGCACGTGCTTCGTAGCAATGACAGACGTTTTTTTGTACTAGAAGCTAATAAGGCAGCGAGCCGACCGGCCAGACGGCTTTCAGCGGTCTGACTGGGCAGCCTGCCTCGCTATTATATTATAAATAAGCTGTTTATGAATCAACTATTCCGCTTGCTAGGGTTGCCGGCCTTGCTGCTGAGCCTCGTGGCTCAGGCGCAGACTACGCCACTCGTGCTTACGCCCCAGCCGCTGGCGGCCGACCCTAGCCGGACGACTGCTACGGCCCGGCCGGCGGCCACGGCCACGCTGCGCACAGCCGCGCTAGGGCTGCCGTTTTTTGAAGACTTCACCTCCCCCCTCGATGGCCAGCCTAGCTCCCAGCGCTGGCAGCCGGCTACCACCAATTATCCGGACGGCAGCGGCCTGACGCAGCACTACGGCGGTGGCGGGGCCTACGTAAGCAACCGCCTCGCCCGCGAGCCGCTCACGCGCGGCACCGCCACCCTCGATGGCCTGCGGGCCAATGGGCAGCCCTACGCGCCTGGTACGGCCTCGCTCTACAGCGCTACCGATACGCTCACCTCGCAGCCCATCGACCTGAGCGCCTACTCACTGGCTAACAACCTGTATCTTAGCTATGCCTGGCAGGCAGGCACGCTGGTGGGGGCGCCGGTGGCGAGCAGCAGCGGCGCCCCGGTGTATCTCACGCTGGAATTTTTGGACAATGTGGGCCGCTGGAATACCATCTGGACCTACAATGCCGAGGGCAAAACGACCCGGTTTTGGCAAAAGATTTTTCCGCTCGACAAGGCCAGCTACTACCACAGCGGCTTCCGGTTCCGGTTTCGGGCGGCGGGCAATCAGGCATCGAGCCGCGACGCGTTTGGCCTGGATTATATTTATCTGAATGCCAACCGCGCGGCGAATGATACCATCTTTCAAGACATTGCTACCAGCCGCGGCCTGAGCAGCCCGCTCCAAAACTATACGGCTATGCCGGTGTGGCAGTACGCGGCCAGCGCCACTAGCCCCCTCAACCCGGCCCTGACGGCCACGGTCAATAACCTGTTGCCCAGTGGAAACCCAACGCCTATTAACTGGCTGGGCACGGTGCGCGAGCTCACAAGCGGCGGCTTTGGCGGCACCTGGGTAACGGGCAGCCAGCCGCTGCTGGCCGGGGCGCGGCAGGTAGTTATCAGCGGCGATGCGCGCACGGCGCCCCTGCCAGCAACCAGCACCACCAGCCGCTACCGTTACACGTTAGCCCTGCAAACCAACGAAACCAACCCGCTCACGCTGCCCAACGACACTACCTACCGCGACCTAGAGTTGGCTGATTACTATGCCTTTGACGACGGCACAGCCGAGTCGTTTCTAACCCTTCCGGCCCAGAGCACCGGGCCCCTATCGTACTACGCCTACCCCATCACAGCGGCCAAGGGCGACCAGGTGCAGCGCATTCAGCTAGCCCCTATTTTCAACAACATTCCGCTGGCGCAGGGCGGCGAAAACTTTCAGAGCCGCTCGGTGACGGTGGCCGTGTGGGCCGACAACAAAGGCCAGCCTGCCGATGTACCGCTAGCCACCTCAACAACCATAATACCCAACCCCTTGCCTAAAACCGGGCAAGTGTTTTTCGACGTGAAATTTTCGACGCCGGTACCCGTATCGGGGCGGTTTTATATCGGCTACGGACAGGCTTCGAATGGGCAGTTTTTGCCTTATGGCTTCGATTTAAATAATGCCTCGACGGCCCCGACCTTGTTTTTCAACAACCAGAGTACGTGGTCGCAGCCCACGCTCTCGACAGCCGGCACCATCATGATGCGTGCCGTGATGAACAACAACATCGTGCTGGCTACCCAAGCTCAGCAGGCTACCAGCGCTCAGTTTAGCCTTTACCCCAACCCGAGCCCGCGCGGCACGGCCGTGGCCGTGAGCGGCCCCACCTTCCGTCGCGCCACGGTGCTCGACGTGCTAGGCCGCCCGGTATGGCAGCAGCCCGCCGCCGAGGCTGGCCAGCCTACCCTGCACTTGCCAACTAGTCTGGCCGCCGGCATGTATATGGTGCAGCTAACTTTGCCCGATGGCAGCCTGGCTACCCGCCGCCTCGTGGTAGAGTAGCCAGCCGCCGGCTCACCTTTAACGTCTAAAAGCTTATGCCCGACATCACTGCTTCCGAACTGCACCAGCGCCAGCAAGCCGGCGAAACGCCCACCATCATCGACGTGCGCGAGCCCTGGGAGTTTGAGGAATCCCGCATCAGCGGCAGCCAGAACATTCCGCTCGGCAACCTGCCCCAGCAGCTCGACGACCTGGAAGACCTGAAAGACCAGGAAGTTATCGTACACTGCAAGAGCGGCACCCGCTCCTCAGCCGCTAAAGCTTTCCTTACCCAGCAAGGCTTCACCAACGTGCGCAACCTGGAAGGCGGTATTACGGCCTACCAGGCAAAGTAGCACGCAGCAGAAGCTGCGCGCTACTTAACCCCCAGCCGGCCATCGGCGGCGTAAACTAGCCGGCCCAGCTCTACCAGGCCCCGCAGGGCGGCCGTCACGGCTGAAGCCTCGGCGGTGGGGTAGCGGGCCACTACCTGGCGTGGCAGCAGTGGCGCGGCTCGTAGCAATTCGAGCAATCCGGCTTGGAGCCCGGCGGTGCTTTCGGGCGCTTGCCGGGCTTTTTTGCGGGCCAGGCACACGTCGCACACGCCGCAGGCCGGCGCATCGGGCTCGGCGAAGTAGTCTAGCAGCTGCTGCTGACGGCAGTGCGTAGTGCTGGCTGCGTAGTCGATAACGGCCTTCGTCTGGTGCTCGGTGAGCTGCTTGGCAGCCTTGAGGCGGCGCTCATCGAGCGGCAACTGCGCGGCGTCGTAGCGCGGCGTGAGAAACAGCGCCTGCGGCAGCTCGCGCCGGGGCTGGTAGTGGAGCACGCCGGTGCTGTGCAGGTAGCGCAGCTGGCGCACCACATCGGTGGTGCTTTGGCGCAAATGCCGGGCTAGCGCACTCTCCGAAATACCCTGAAACGCTACGAACAACTCGCCGCCATACAGCCGCAGCAGTGCCTTAATGAGTTGGTCGTGCTGGGCATTGGCGACTTGAAACTGATATAAATCGTGCTGATTGCTAATGAGCTGCACCCTGGCGGGCTGGTTCACGGCCTCGGTGAGCTGCACGAAGCCTTGCTGCTCCAGCATCTTGAGTGCGTGGTGAGCATCAACAGCTTTGAGACGATAGGTCTCGGCAAAGGCCCCTAGGTCGAAGTCAAATGCCACCAGCTCGCCGCCACCCACGGCCGTGCGCGAGTAGTTGGCCAGCGCTTGGTACACGCGCCGCACCACATCGGGCGGCGGGTGAGCTAGCTGGGCCTGCCGGCGCAGGCTATCGGCATCGGCCGGGCCGCTGAGCAGCACGGCGAAGGCGTAGAGGCCATCGCGCCCGGCCCTGCCGGCCTCCTGGTAGTAGGCTTCGAGGGTAGCGGGCGCGTCGAGGTGAGCTACTACCCGCACGTCAGGCTTATCGATACCCATCCCAAAGGCATTAGTAGCCACAATAATGCGCGTTTTATCGGCTAGCCAATCTTGCTGAATGCGAGTGCGCTGCTCGGCGGCAAGCCCGGCATGATACGCGGCCGCCGGCAGCTTCTGCTGGCTTAGCCAAGCGGCCGTGTCCTCGGCCTGGCGGCGCGTGCGGGCATACACTATCCCGGTTTTGCCCGGCCCCACCCCACGCAGCACCTCCAGCAAGCGGCGTTGCTTATCCTCGGTTTGCAGCACCGAGTACGAAAGCTTGGGCCTAGCAAAGCTCTGTGTGAAAATGCCATATCCGGGCCGGAAGCTAAGCTTCTCGACTATATCCTGGCGCACTTGACCGGTGGCCGTGGCGGTAAGGGCAATACACGGCACCTCGGGCAGCAGCGCCCGCAGCTCGGCAATGCGCAGGTAGGGCGGCCGAAAATCGTAGCCCCACTGCGAGAGGCAGTGCGCCTCATCAATGGCCAGCAGGCCCACGCTCATGCGCGCCACCCTGGCCCGAAAAAGGTCAGTTAATAGGCGCTCGGGGCTGACGTACAAGAACTTCACTTCGCGGCCGTACACGCAGTTATCCAGCGCCTGGTCAATTTCCTGGTGGCTCATGCCCGCGTACACGGCCTCGGCTTTGAGGCCCCGCTTGCGCAGGTTTTCGACCTGGTCGCGCATGAGGGCAATAAGTGGCGTAACGACTACACACAGCCCCGGCCGGGCCAGTGCCGGCACCTGAAAGCAGACGCTTTTGCCGCCCCCGGTGGGAAGCAGGGCTAGCGCGTCGTGCCCAGCTAGTACGGCTTCTATTATTTCCTGCTGCCCCGGCCGAAACGCCTGATGTCCCCAATACTGGCGCAGCAGGGCTAGCGGGTCGGCGGTTAGGGGAACAGCGGGCGCGAGGGACATAAAGCAAAATTACGGCTGCCCTGTCTGAACCACGGATTAAACGGATTTTCCGGATTACTCGGATTTTGTGGACGATTCTCTGGCTGCGTCCACAAAATCCGAGTAATCCGAAAAATCCGTTTAATCCGTGGTTCAGACAAAAAAGCCCGGCACCTTGCGGCACCGGGCTTATAACTACTTCTTGGCGAATACTTAGGCGGCTACGGCCGTAGTGCCTTCGCGGTCCTCGATGGCCTTGCGCAGCTTGGCGATGGCCTGCGTAGCGCGCTCCTCGTCGAGGCGATTGATGTTGAGCAACATCTTCGTTTTCTCTTGGCGCGTGATGAGCGGATGGTTCAGCAGACGGATGATTTCTTCCTTCTGGCTAGCCGTAGCATATTGCACGGGAGCGGCAGGAGCAGCTTCGGCAGCAGGAGCCTCAACTGGCGCGGCGGGAGCCGTGGTTACGGCGCGCATCACGGGGGCAGGCTCAGCAACTACGGCCGGGGCCACAGCAGGAGCGGGCACATTGCCGCTATACTCCATCTCTTCAGCGGGCGTGGGCTCGTAGCCAGCAGCGCGGATAATCCAGGCCAGGATGTTGCGGTAAGCCTTACCGATAGCCCGGGTCTGGGCCATGCTGGCAATGGCAAACTCCTGGTAGAACTTCTTGCCGCTCTCCTTATTCGAGCAGATGGCGAAGCCAGCGCCTACCGTGGTGCCGTGGCGCAGGTCAAACAGCGTCACTTTAGCTTGATACTTCAACTCCTGCTCATTGCTGAGGTTGATGACGTGCTCCACGATGGGCACGATGCCCAAGCGTGAGCCAGCATACTGCCAGCCTTCCACGTTCACAAACTCTTTGCCCTGCACATTCGTGGTGAGCTTGTTCTCTTTGATGAATTTAGCCAAGTCCTTGGCCAGGTCAAACGTCTCGTCCGACTTCGCAATGTCGTAGCTCTCGGCACGCGAGGCAACTTTCTTGGCGGTAGCTTCTTTCGGGGCTTTGGTGACTTCGGTCATGGTTGGGGTGGCCAGCGGCCGGTTATCGTTCTGTAGTACGAATATCAAACTACCCTAGGCCAAAGATAGTGCCACGAAAGCCAATTTTTTTAGTAAATTTTATCTCTGATTATCAGACACTTTAAGTAGTATTTAAAAATTATTTCCGACAGGTCGATTTTCCAATTGGCTTAGCGCTGCCCGTTTTGCTAAAAACAAGCAAAAAGAACGTCATGCTGCGCTTGCCGAAGCATCTCTACCGAACAACCTTGGCGGCGCGATAGAGATGCTTCGGCAAGCGCAGCATGACGTTCTTTTAAACAGTGGCTACCTGCTTATTTGCTAGCCCTACTCTTCCAGAATATGGCCGTCGCGCATCACAATAGTGCGGTCGGCCATCTGGGCCAGGGTGTCATTATGCGTCACGATGACGAACGTCTGCCCGAACTCCTTGCGCAGCCAGAAAAACAACTCGTGCAGTTCCTGGGCGTTCTTCGAGTCGAGGTTGCCGCTGGGCTCGTCGGCGAAAATGATTTCGGGCGAGTTGATAAGGGCGCGGGCCACCGACACGCGCTGCTGCTCGCCACCGCTCATCTCGCTGGGCTTGTGGTCGACGCGGTGGTCGAGGTTGAGCAGGCCTAGCAACTCGCGGGCGCGTACTCGCACCTCTTTCTCGGAGCGGTCGGCCAGGTAGGCCGGCAGGCACACGTTTTCGATGGCTGTAAACTCCGGCAGCAGGTTGTGAAACTGGAATACGAAGCCGATGTGGCGATTGCGAAACTTGGCCAGCGAAGTGCGCCCCAGGCTCGTGACCGACTGCCCATCGAAGAGCACCTCGCCCGAGTCGGGGTTGTCTAGGGTGCCCAGGATGTGCAGCAGCGTGCTTTTGCCCGCCCCCGACGACCCCACGATACTCACGATTTCGGCGCGCTGAATGGTAAGGTCGATGCCTTTAAGCACTTCCAGCGAATTGTAGCTTTTACGGAGGTTAATGGCTTGCAGCAAAGCGAATGAAGGAAAACAGTATAGTACTAGGGCAAAGCTACGCGCAAAGCCGGCCGGGCGTTGGGTACTACGTATGTCATTGCGAGCACAACGCAGTAGCGCGCGGCAACCCAAGGATAGCGAAAGCTACTCTTTCCTTGCTGCTAGGGGTATTATTTCTAGCGACAAGGAAAGATTGCCGCACGCTACTGCGTTGCGCTCGCAATGACAAGCGGCATCCCGGCCCTACCTTCGCGCCAGCAAAAAACTCCACCCCTACCCCCTCCGATGAATATTCACGAGTATCAAGGCAAGGAAATCCTGAAGAAGTACGGCGTGCGCGTGCAGGAAGGCCTCACGGCCGACACTGCCGAAGAAGCCGTAGAAGCCGCAAAAAAGCTCACCGAGCAAACCGGCACCAGCTGGTACGTTATTAAGGCCCAGATTCATGCCGGCGGCCGGGGCAAGGGCGGCGGAGTGAAGCTCGCCAAAAACCTGGAGCAGGTAAAAGACATCGCCGGCCAGATTATCGGCATGCAACTCGTAACCAAGCAGACGGGCGCCGAAGGCCGCAAGGTGCATAAGGTGCTCATCGCCCAGGACGTGTACTACCCCGGCGAAAGCCCCACCAAGGAGTACTACATGAGCGTATTGCTCGACCGCACCAGCGGCAAGAACGTTATCATTTACACCACCGAGGGCGGCATGGACATCGAGGAGGTGGCCGAGTCGCACCCCGACAAAATCCTGAAGGAGTTTGTAGACCCCGCCGTGGGCCTGCAAGGCTTCCAGGCCCGCAAAATCGCCTTCGGCCTCGGCCTCTCGGGCGATGCCTTTAAGGAGATGGTAAAGTTCGTGACAGCCCTCTACAAGGCCTACGACGAGACGGACTCGGCCATGTTCGAGATTAACCCGGTGTTGAAAACGTCGGACAACAAAATCCTGGCCGTAGACGCCAAGGTGACCCTGGACGACAACGCCCTCTACCGCCACAAAGACTTCGTAGCCCTGCGCGACCTCAACGAGGAAGACCCGCTGGAAGTAGAGGCTAGCGAAAGCAACCTGAACTATGTGAAGCTCGACGGCAACGTGGGCTGCATGGTAAACGGCGCCGGCCTAGCCATGGCGACCATGGACATCATCAAGCTTTCGGGTGGCGAGCCCGCCAACTTCCTCGACGTAGGGGGTGGAGCCAACGCCCAAACGGTTGAGGCTGGCTTCCGCATCATCCTGAAGGACCCGAACGTGAAGGCCATCCTCATCAACATCTTCGGCGGCATCGTTCGTTGCGACCGCGTGGCGAATGGTGTGGTAGAAGCCTACAAGAAAATCGGCGATATCCGCGTGCCCATCATCGTGCGCCTGCAAGGCACCAACGCTGAGGAAGGCGCCCGCATCATCGACGAGAGTGGCCTGAAAGTGTACTCGGCTACCCTGCTGAAGGACGCCGCCGCCCGCGTGAAAGAAGTGCTGGCAATGTCGTAAGGCACCCTAGCCACGAGTAGTTTGAAAAGCCCGTCTGGTAACCCAGGCGGGCTTTTTCGGTTTACTACGCAATTCCCCGTCTGTCCTGTTGACAAACGTTTTTTAACTATTTCACTTCCTACCCTTTTCCACAATGGAATTTACCCGCTTGGGAAACACTGGCTTGCAGGTTTCCAAAATTTGCCTGGGCACCATGACCTACGGCACGCCCACCGAGCGCTGGCCCTGGGCCCTCGAGGAGGAGGCTAGCCGGCCCTTCATTCAAAAGGCTCTGGAGCTGGGCATCAACTTCTTCGACACCGCCGACGTGTATAGCAACGGGGCCAGCGAGGAAGTGGTAGGCCGCGCCCTGCACGACTTTGCCAAGCGCGACGAAGTGGTGCTGGCCACCAAGGTTTTTAACCCCATGGGGCCGGGGCAGAATGACAAAGGCTTGTCGCGCAAGCATATTATGAGTGCCATTGACGCCAGCCTCAAGCGCCTCGGCACCGACTACGTGGACCTCTACCAGATTCACCGCTGGGACTACAACACGCCCATTGAAGAGACGCTAGAGGCGCTGCACGACGTGGTAAAGGCCGGCAAGGCGCGCTACATCGGGGCTAGCAGCATGTTTAGCTGGCAGTTTGCCCAAGCGCTGTACCTGGCTGATAAGCACAACTGGACGCGCTTCGTGAGCATGCAGCCGCACTACAACCTCGTATACCGCGAGGAGGAGCGCGAGATGCTGCCGCTGTGCCAGGACCAAGGCATCGGGGTTATTCCGTGGTCGCCACTGGCTAGGGGCCTGCTCACGGGCGGCCGTGGCAAAGAGCGCAACGAAACCGAGCGCGCCAAAACCGACGCCTTCGGCAAGAGCCTGTATGGCCGCGACGATGACTTTGCGGTGGCCGACCGCGTGACGGAAATTGCCAAGGAGCGCGGCCTGCCCAACGCCCAAATTGCGCTAGCCTGGATGTTGAGTAAACCTGTCATTACGGCGCCCATTGTGGGGGCTAGCAAGCCTGGCCACCTCGAAGACGCGGTAGCCGCCGTAGATGTAAAGCTCTCAGCCGATGAAATAAAGCGGCTGGAAGAACCCTATCAGCCGCACCCGGTGCTGGGCTTTAGCTGAGTGCGCTAGGGCTGCCTGCTACTGTCGGCAGTCCTAAAGCTTTGTGCCTTATACTAGCTCGGTAATGCATTGAGGGCTGGTATTGGCTAAACTTCTTCGGGTATTGCCGTGTTAGGTCATCTATCTTTACCTAGTAGCCCGGCTCAACTATAACCCACCGGCTGCGTATTTATCTGCAAACCATATCTTTGCCCTATGGAAGTTGCTAGCTACACCCTGGCCGAAGCCACTACGGCGGCCCCCTACCTCGATTACGCCCGTTGCGTCGATGCCGACAACCGGCCGGCCAACCACGGCGGCGACTGGCCCACCGTGGGCGAAGTTTACCCCGTGCGGGTAGTGGAAAGCCGCCTCGAAGGGATTCCGCTGGTGCACGTGCTCACGTTCGACGGTCCGGCGCCTTACTATAACGCCTTCGCACCGCACCGCTTCGAGCTTACGCACCGCATTTACTTGAACTAGCCACAGAATCTCACGCAAAAAGCCCCGGCTGCCGACCAGCCGGGGCTTTTTGCGTGTAGCAGTGTTCTTCTATTGCACGGTGCTGGTAGCAGCCGAGTCCCCATCGAGGGTGTCGTGGTAGCCTAGCCCATTGAGCGTAAAGGTGACCGAAGTAGTACGGTGAATTTCGCGCGACTCGCCAATCAGCTTGAGGTAGGCGGCCCCGGCGTAGGCCGGGGAGCTGCCGGCAGGCTGGGTGGCCCCGGCTGGCTGCGGGCCGGGCTTGCACACGGCATCACGCATGGCCCTAGCCATGAGGCTGGTGCGGCGGTCGTTGCCATTGAGCTGATATACCTGCACGGCGGCCACCTGGGGGCAACCGGCCTGCTCTACGGTGGTCCAGTTAATCTGCACGGGCACTACCACTTTCTTGGTCTGCCCCACCAGCATTTTGCCGGTGTAGGTATGGGCGTAGGTGCGTGCGCCGCTCGTTTTAAAAAACGTGGTATCGAAGCGCAATACCTTGGCATCGGCGGTGCCCGTGGCAGAGGGGTGGCTTTGCACGGCAGTTCCGGCTTCGCGGCAGGAGGTGAGTGCAATGGCGGCACCCAGCACTAAAAGTATTTTTTTCATCATAAGTAAACAAATGCTGCTGGTGGCAGCCTACCTCAAAGGTAACGGGCTTCTTACGCATGCCGCCACGCAAAAGGTATGGGCCGCCCCGCTCATTAGCCAGGGGTAGGCGGCCCCGGTAGACTTACTGGTTTATTCATAACGCCAAGCCAGGGTAGCACGAGCCAAATGGGCGTCAGGGATATTATTAACACAAAAAGGCCCATCTGCTTACCAGATGAGCCTTTTTGCGTTGGCGATGGCCTGGGGCTACTTGCCCTCGGCTACGCCCGCATTTTCTTTGGCCTGCACGGGCACGGTTTCGCCTTGCACTTTCAGCTCTACTTCCATGTTGCCGCGCGTGCCCACCGAATAGGGGCAGATTTTATGGGCTTCGCGCACCATCTGAATGGTTTTATCGCGGTCAAAGGCTTTCAGGTCTACATCGAGCACGGCGCTTAAGCCATAACCCTCGCCTTCCTGGAACAGCGTTACCGAGCATTTTACCTCCGTACCGGGGTCGAGCCGGTCGCCGGCCCGCTGCGCAATTACCAGCAGCGCCTGCTGAAAGCACGACGAGTAGCCCGCCGCAAACAGTTCTTCGGGATTGGTAGCGCCTTTTTTGCCGCCGAGGCCTTCGGGCACCGACATGTCGAGGTCGATGATGCCGGTGGCCGAACGCACGTGGCCGCTGCGGCCGCCTACAGCTGTCGCATCGGCCGTGTAAAGAGTCTTTTTAGTAGAGTCCATGTGGAAAGGGAAATTAGCAGGTTCAGGGTAAGCTAACCGATTTTTGCCTTATAGGGTTGTGTTGGGCCTAGCCAAAATAGCCATTCGGGTTTGGCCGCGCCCGCTTTTGTAGCTACTTTTGCAGCCCTGCACCGGGTCTCGTAGTACAACGGATAGTATAGGAGCCTCCGAAGCTCTAGATTTAGGTTCGATTCCTAACGAGACCACTAAAAAGCCCTTCCTGCTCGCAGGAAGGGCTTTTTTATTATTCAGGGTACCAGTTTTGCTTTATAGCTCCTTGTGTACAACTATCGGCCAGGCCGCTTGACTCCTGCTCGCGTGTGCGGCTTCGGGTGATGTATACTATACGTTTGTTTATTAATCACTTAATTGCTGTACAGTACACGTTAGTGCAGTTCTGAGCCTGCCTAGCCATCCTGATTTAGCACGGTTCCAGCTAGGGTGGTTTTGTATAGCCTACCCGCACCTCAGCGGCAGCAGCCCAACTACCGGCTTAGGCTGTTCGTAGTTATCGTTCTGCGCTTCTTTCCTTTTGCAGCGTCACTCATCACTTACGTGGTAGCCCAACTTTATGAAAGCTTTTCTTCTACCTGCCGGTGCCCTGGCCCTGTCGGCGCTCCTAGTGACGGCTCAGGCCCAAGGGCTGCCCAAAGTCACGGCCAATCCAGTCAATACCAAGGATAAAGCGGCTACCGCACGCGCTACTGCCAACCGGCGCGCTACCACTTATAAGGGCCCTAAAGTGGTAAAAAACACCGAAGCGCTGGGCAAAAAGATGCTGCGCGACAGCAAACCCGCGCACGGGCAAGTAGCCCCCGCAGTGCTGATTCCTGCCAATTAATAGGTACCTGATGCCAGGCCGCTCGCCGTGGCGGCTGCCCGTCTCGCTGCGCTAGCCCCTCGGGTGGCTGCTTCTGCATCGTGGCCCGAGGGGCTAGCGCTGGTACACGCGCACGTAGTCGATTTCGAAGCGAGCGGGCAGGCCCCCGGGCTCGATTGGTCCGCCATTGTCGCCACCCAGCGCCAAGTTGAGCAGCAGGTAGTGCGGCTGCCGCATGGGGTTGAAACCGGTGCCGTCCTGGTTTTCGGTTTGGCCGAGCGGTGTTTCGTTAAGTAGCTCATTATCTAGGTAGAGGCGGATGGCCTCGGTATCCCAATCCATGCGCCAGACGTGGAATTTGCCAGCCCATGCGGGGTCCTTGAAGCTCGTCAGGGGCTTGGTTTCACTATGCCACTTGGGCGTGTAGGGCTGAGCCGTGCCCGAGGCCACGTTGGCCAGTACCTTCCCGCGATAGTATTCCATTATGTCAATTTCGCCGCCGGAGGGCCACTCTTTCCCGACGCCCAGGGTCCAGAAGTCGGGCCACATGCCCGAGTGAGTTGGGATGCGGGCGCGCATCTCAAAGCGTCCGTATTGCCACTGGTGCTTACCCTGGGTGTTAAGGCTAGCCGAGGTGTAGTCGATGGTGGGGCGGCTGGCTCTCCAATCGGGGGCGCCGGGCTTATACCCGGGGTTGGGGCTCGACTCCCTCCTGGCCTCGATGACGAGCAGGCCCTTTTCGCAGCGTGCATTGGCGGGCTGGTACCACTGCACCTCGTGGTTGCGCACGAAGCCGTTTTCGTAGCCCCAGTTCTGCGGGTCGGGCCGGCCGGCTTGGTTGAACTCGTCGGCCCACACCAAGCGGTAGCCTCCAGCGGTGGGCGCGGGGCTAGGAGCCGTCGCGCCGGTCGGGCGCCTCGTAGGCAGGGCGCCCGAAGTGGCCGGCCGCACTGGCTGGCCGGGCCGCCAGTCAAGCACCCGCACGGGCTGCGCGGGTAGGTTTTCGAGGGTTTCGCCGTCGCCCTGGCCGGTGCGCTGCACAAACAGGCTCAGCACCTGCTCGTTTTTCCAGCGCTCGGTATCGTAGCTAGGCTCCCAGTTGCCGACGGGGCTAGCCGTAAGGTCGGCGGCCGACCACTGCGGCCGGCTCAGGTCGGGGCAGCTCAGCACCGAGGCGCGGTCGTGGCGCTCGGCATCGCGGAAGAGCAGGTAAGCAGCGGGGTGGCCTTTGGCACTGGTTACCAGCAGCTGCGGGCGCGAAATCGGAATTTTCTTCGTGCCCGTACCGCTCAGACTAAAGGCCGTGGTGCGCTGGCTTACCTGGGTGGTCTTCCAGCTTTTTCCGGCCAGGTAAATGAGCTGATATTGTGGCACCTGCGTGCCCTGGGGCCGCCAGTAGGTGGCAATGTAGGGCGTGCCCTGGGCATCGGTCGTAATGCTGGTTTGGTTTATTAGCTCACTGTTTTGCGGAATACGGGCCGCGTACTCGGCCGTGGCTTTGGTGATGGGCAGCTGATAGCTAGCGCCGGTGCTCTTTTGCCAGGTGCGGCCGCCGTCGGCAGAGCGGGCGTAGGCCATGTCGTGGTTGGAGGCCACGTTGGGGCTTTCGCGCCACACCCAGGCCACGTGGATGGTGCCCCGGGCATCGAGGCAGGCCTGCCAGTAGGCATTGCGCTGGCCTTGCCCGTCGATGAGCACGTCGTGCAGGCGCGTCCAGCGCCGGGTTTTCACCTCGTAGCGGTTCAGCACCAGGTTGCCGTTGCCCGAGCCACCGTCGCGATACAGAAACAGCAAGTCGCCTGAGGGAAAGCGGTAAAACTCGGGATAACTCACTTTCTGCTCCTGTTGGCCGGTCATGGGCTCAAGGGGGCCTAGCATGAGCACGCCCGGCGCCGTGCTGCGGCAGTAGTGCAGCGGGTTGTTGTGGTGGTCAAACGACAGATGCAGGTAGCCCGCGCCATCTACCATCAGGCTGATGATGTTGTGGGCATCCTTCACATTGCCTTGGTACTGCGTGCGTTGCACCTGCCACGACCCGGCTGGCAGGCGGCGCTTGGCTAGGGTCACGTAGCCCGCCGAGTCGTAGTAGGCCACGTACTGGTCGCGGCCTAGGCTCACCACCGAGTTTTTGCGAAAGACGGCGCCATTCACGTTGTTTTTGGCCCAGCCCAGGCCGATGGGCACGGCCGTTTGGGCGAAGGCCGCCGGGGCACTCGGCAAGATTAATCCTAGTAAAAAACTTGAAAAAAGGAGCGAGCGAAGCATAGTAGACACGGACTAATTGGCGGCCGGGGCGGGCGCGGAGCCATCGACCAGCCGCAAGATATAGCTGTAGCTGTACTGCGGGGCTAGCAGGCAGTAGGGCTCGTGAGGTAAGGCGCCCCAGCTGTTGTCGCCGCCCACGCCACGCTGGGCCAGGTCAAGGTGCAGCCAGGTTTGGCCGCGGGGCTTGAGGTCGGTGGGGTGCTGCTGCTTTTTGCTCAGGCCAGGGTCGAGGTCTTCGGTGCGAAAAGGCAGGGCACTGAAACACAGCGGCTGGCCGGCAGCCTCCACGCGCAGGCCGTGGCCGGTGGCATCGGTGAGCGTTAGCCAGCGCATATCGGTGTGGTAGCCATACTCCTGGGGCCGGATGTAGGTATCCGGAAACTCGCGCCGCACCGAGTCCTGGTACACGCCCAGCAGGGCCGCGGTATTCCGGTCCGAGTAGTTTTCCTGCGGGCCACGGCCGTAGTAGTGCAGCTGGTCAAAGGTGCGGGGCACTTCCATGCGCATGCCGAAGCGCGGCAGCTCGGGCAGCCGCTTGCCGGCCAAGTCAATGCTGGCCGTAATGCGCACGGCGCCATCGGGCTGCACCAGGTAGGCCACGGTGTAGGGCACGCCCAGGTCGGCGAGCAGGTACTCGACCGTGATGGGCAGGCCGGCGACCGACTGCTCACCTACTACCACGCGCTGCACGGGGCGGTTGGCGTGGGCGGTGCGCCACACGCCCAGGCTCTGGGGCATGCCGTTGCCGAAGTCATTGTCGGTGGGCGCGCGCCAGAAGTAGGGCTCGGGCACGCCACCGGGCAGGCGCTGCTCGCCCCGGCGATAGTCTACTAGGCGGCCCCGCTTGGTATCGAACTCGCCGTGCACGGTGCCGGCCGTCCAGGTCAGGCGGTCGCCCTCGCGCTTCACATCCAGGGTGCCAGCGGGGCTAGCCGCGGCAGCGAAGGTGGTAGCGGCTGGCGTAAGTACCCACTGCTCGCGGGCCACCTCATGGCCGGCCGGCAGCAGCGGAGCAGCCGCGCGGGTGCGGGCAAACACATTGAGCACGTACTCGGCGCCGGGCTCGGTTTTGAAGGCGGGCAGCGGCAGCTTTACTTCCTTGCGCTGGCCGGGGCCTAGCGGGCCCACGGCCACGTCGGCGGACTTTACCAGGGTGCCATTTTTCAATAACTCCCAGTGAAAGGCATAGCCGGCTAAATCGCGGAAGGAGAAGCCATTGAGCACCGTGATGCGCCCGGCAGCAGGCTGGGTAGCGCTAAAGCGGATATCCTGATACACCTTCTTCACTTCGAGCAGGCCGGGGTGCGGGGTGCGGTCGGCAGCCACCAGGCCGTTGGCGCAGAAGTTCTCGTCGTTTTGCAGGTGGTAGCCGCCCAGGTCGCCGCCGTAGGCAAAGAAGCGGCGGCCATCGGCGGTTTGGGTCGCTAGGCCCTGGTCTACCCAGTCCCAGATAAAGCCACCCTGCATGTGCGGGTGCGCCCTGATTATATCCCAGTACTCCTGAAAGTTGCCCGAGCTATTGCCCATCGCGTGCGAATACTCGCACATGATGAAGGGGCGTGTTTTGTCGGTGGCTTCGGCGTAGCGGCGCATCGACTCGATGCCGGGGTACATGGGGCACACAATATCGGTATCCACGTCTTCGCCGGCCTGCTCAAACTGCACCGGGCGGCTCGGGTCGCGCTGTTTGAGCCAGGTATAGGCCTCGTGGAACACCGGGCCGTTGCCGCACTCGTTGCCCATGCTCCAGATAATGACGCTTGGGTGGTTTTTGTCGCGCTCCAGCAGCCGGCTGATGCGGTCGCGGTGGGCAGCTTTCCACTCGGGCAGATAGGCCGGGTGCTTAGTTTTATCGAACCAGCCCTGCAGCTCGGCGCCGTAGCCGTGGGTTTCAATATTGGCCTCATCGACCAGGTAAAAGCCCAGCTCGTCGCACAGCCGCAGCCAGCGCTCATCGTCGGGGTAGTGGCAGCTGCGAATGGCGTTGATATTATGCTGGCGCATCAGCTCCAGGTCGCGGCGCATCATGGCATCCGTGACCACGCGGCCCGTGGTAGGCTCCAGCTCGTGGCGGTTCACGCCATGCACCTCTACCGGCCGGCCATTCACCAGCAGCTGGGCATTCTTAATCTCGACCTTGCGGAAGCCCAGCTTGGTCCCGGTCAGGGCCAGGGCTTTGCCTTGTGCGTCGGCCAGAGTCAGGCGCAGTTGGTAGAGCGTGGGTATTTCGGCGCTCCAGGCGCGCACCTTGGGTAAGGTGCCAGCAAATTTTATTTCCTGCGTGGCGCCACCGCCCGCCAGCACTGCCTGCGCCTGCTGCCACACGGGCCGGCCGCTGGGGTCAAGCACCTCGGCCGTGAGGCGCGCGGCGGACGCGGCGGCGCCAAAGCGGCGCAGCGTGACTTCGGCGCTGAACTGGCCGTTTTTGTAGCTTGGGTCGAGGTCGGCGTGCGCGAAGAAATCCCAGATAGTCTGCTGGGGCAGGCTGGTCAGGTACACGGCGCGGTCGAGGCCCGAGAGACGCCAGAAATCCTGGTCTTCGAGGTACGAGCCATCGTGCCAGCGCATTACCTGCACCGCCAGCTGGTTAGGGCCCGGCTTGAGATACTTGGTAATGTCAAACTCGGCTGGCGACTTCGCTGCCTTGCTCAAGCCCACGCGCTGGCCATTTACATACACGAAGGCACAGCCCGAGATGGAGCCGAAATGCAGCAGCACTTCCCTCCCACCCCAGCCGGCCGGCACCGTGAAGCTGCGCCGGTAGGTGCCCACCGGGTTGTACTTGGGGTCAATGTTGGGCTGGTTGCGCGGAAACGGGTAGGTGATGTTGGTGTAAATTGGAATCCCAAAGCCCTGCACTTCCCAGTTGCTGGGCACCTGAATGGTTTTCCAGGCCGCATCGTCGAAGCCCGGCTCGAAAAACGTGAGCGGCCGGTCGGCGGGCCGGTCTACGTAGTTGAATTTCCAGGTACCGTTCAGGCTCTGGTACCACGGCGAGCGGGCGTAGTCATCGGCGGCTACATCGGCCGGGCGCTCGTAGAGCTGGAAGCTGGCGCGGGGCACTTCCTGGCCCTGCTGGGTAAGCTGGGGGTTTTGCCACTCGACGGGGTCAGGCGCCTGGGCGGCCACCGAGCCGGCGGCCAGCAGGCCTAGGGCAAGAAATCGGGCAACGAACATATGCGGGCGGGAAAAGGCAGGCTAGCGGCGCTAGGGTCACTTAAATACAGCCGCAATACTACCTCAGTTCGGCTAGGCCCGCAGGGGGCATTTTGCCCGAAAAAGGGGGTAAATTCACGCCGTAGCCCGACGTAAAAAAAGAGTGAGCCAGCTAGCCAGCTCACTTCTTGAATTTAGACCGTCATGCTGAGCCTGTCGAAGCATTTCTACCGGACCGCTAGGGGTAGTAACTCTAACGAAGCGGTAGAGATGCTTCGACAGGCTCAGCATGACGGTCTCTATAAATTTTCAAACACGCTCTTAACTAGCAGTTACTTCAGCTCTAGCACGACCACCGACTTGGGCGGCAGGGCTATGGCTAGCTTGTCGCCATGCTTTTTGGCCCCGGTAAAAGCGGCCAGCTTGATGTTGTCGGGCTTCTCGAAGGTATTGTAATCGCTCACGTTGGCCGAAGTCAACACCCGGCCGGTCACGGTTTTCCAGCTCACGCCGGGCAAGGCGGTTTCGATGGTCAGGGCCTTGTGCGGGTCGAGGTTCACAAGCGAGATGTGCACGGCCCCGTTCTTATCCTTAGAAGCCGAAGCGTTCAGGGCCGGGATTTTCTCGCTGCCGAGCCCATAGTCGGGGCTAGCGAACTGCAGGGGCAGGTACTCGGCATCCTGGTGCACCTGGTAGAGGTCGAACACGTGGTAGGTGGGCGTGAGCAGCATCTTCTCCTTGTCGGTCAGCACCAGGGCCTGCAGCACGTTTACGGCCTGGGCCAGGTTGGCACCCTTTACCCGGTCGCAGTGATTATTGAAGATGTTGAGGGTGGTGCCGGCCACTAGGGCATCGCGCAGCGAATTTTGCTGATAAAGGAACCCCGGGTTGGTGCCAGGCTCCACATCGGTCCACACGCCCCACTCATCTACCAGCAGGGCCACCTTCTTGTCCTTGTCATACTTGTCCATAATGGCCGCGTGCTTGGCTACTATGGCGTCCATTTTCAAGGCGTTGCGCAGGGTATTGAAGTACTCCTGCTCGCCAAAGCCGGTGGCTTTGCCCTTGCTGCCGCTCCAGCTGCCGGTGGGCAGCGTGTACTGGTGCAGGGTGAGGCCCCACATCTGGTTGAGCGGGATGTTTTTCATGCACGTCTCGGTCCAGTTCGCATCGTCGCCATTGGCCCCGCTCACAATGCGCCTGAGCTTGGTGCCGGGGTAGTCGTGGGCGAAGGTGGCGTAGCGCTTGTACACGCTGGTGTAGTAGTCGGGCGTCATGTTGCCGCCGCAGCCCCAGCTTTCGTTGCCAATTCCCCACCAGCTCACGTGGTAGGGCTCGGGGTGGCCATTTTTGCGGCGCTCCAGCACCATGGGCGTATCCTCGTTGGAGTTGAGGTACTCCATCCAGTTCGACATTTCCTGCACCGTGCCGCTGCCCACATTGGCCGCTAGGTAGGGCTCGGTGCCCAGCAACTGGCACAGCTCCAGAAATTCGTGGGTACCGAAGCTATTGTCTTCCAGGGTGTTGCCCCACCACAGATTCAACATTTTGGGGCGCTGGGCGGTGGGGCCTACCCCATCGTGCCAGTGATAGGTATCGGCAAAGCAGCCGCCGGGCCAGCGTAGGTTGGGCACGTGAATCTTCTGCAGGGCCTGCACTATATCCATGCGAATACGGCCTTGCTTGGGCACGGGCAGGCTAGGGTCTACCCAGAAGCCGCCGTAGATGCAGCGCCCCAGGTGCTCGGCAAATTGCCCCTGAATGTGCTTGCTTACCACAAGTTTAGGGTCGCCGGGCTGCACAGTTAGCTGGATGGTTTGGGCGGAGGCTAGCAGCGGGGCCGCACAGGCAGCGGCCAGCGCCGCGCGACGCAGAAATGGGGTGGGCATGGAAAAGTGGTAGAAGATGAAGTCAGGATTGCCTAGATGTGGCTGCTAGGGCTGTGCCGATGCGCGCAGCCCTAGCAGCCACGAGAAAACGCAAGCCGATAGCGAGCGCTCTGCATGGTACGGGCAAAAGTAGCATCATTGCACAATCGATTGTGCATCTGTTTCCAACAAAAGCCGCGCTACCAGCACGGGTGCGCGACCCGCACCGGTAGCGGGTCCGGAATGCCGCCAAACAGGTGTCCCACCAACAGGTGCTCAACTATGCGTTGCTTAAGCACTTGGTTATAAGCCGCGCTAGCCCCTACGTGATGCGAAAGGCATAAGCCAACCCGGCCGCCGGAGCCTGGGCCGGTAGCTGCACCCGCAGGCCCTGGGCCGTGCGCTCGAACGTGAGGGGTGGGCCGGCGTGGCCGAGCAGCTCGACGCGGCGCACGGGCTGCGGCCGCTGCGGGCTACCCGCGGCTAGCGTAGCAATGAGCAGCTGCCCATCGGTGGGCCAGCCTAGCGCCGTGGCGTAGAGCACATTGCCTTTCACCGCAAAACGGATATCCTGAGCGCCAAAGGGTTTGCCTTTGCCCTCGTTGAAGCCCTGCGCCGACAGCTCGGCGCTGCTGGCCAGGGCCGGGCCCTCGCCCAGCACCTGCCAAGGCCGGGTGCCGTAAATGCTCTCGCCATTGGCCGCCAGCCAGGTACCGATGCTTTGCACAATGGCTCGCTCCTGCTCGTCGATGGTGCCGTTGCCGCGCACGGGCACGCTCAGCAGCAGGTTACCGTTTTTGCTCACCACGTCTACCAGGGTATGCACTACCGTTTGGGCGCTCTTATAGCCGTGCCGGTCGTAGATGCGGCGGTCGTAGTGCCAGTCGCCTAGGCACGTGCAGGTTTGCCAAGGCAGCGGCTCGATGTGCGCGCTTTGCCCCCGCTCAATATCCCAGACCATGCAGTGGCGCTGCGGCTCGGTCAACACCTTGCCCGTGACCACGGCCTCGTTGCGGCCGCCGTGGCGGCGCATGCTGGCATTATACTGCTCGGCCGTCAGGCGCAGACCCACGTCGCTGACGGGCCACAGCGGCAGCGCCGTGTCGTCGTAGTACACCAAGTCGGGCTCGTAGCGGTCAATGAGTTCGGCGGTGCGCCGGTAAAACTTCTCGCAGTACTCCTTGTCGGGCGGCACCATGCCCTCGCCCCAGTTCCACTGCGCCAGCCCGTTATCAATATTTTTAGCACCCCGCGCGTGGCTTTGCGCATAAAGTGCCTGCGGGTCGTAGCCCTGCCACCACTGGCCGCGGCCCTGGGCGGCAGTCAGCCGTCCATCATAAGGCACCCCGGCCAGCGGGCCGGTTTTATCGGTGCCCTGGGCTGGCTCGTACCAGCTCCAGGCATGGGCGGCGTGCACGCTCACGCCAAAGCGCAGCCCCTGCTTGCGGGCCGCCCGGGCCCAGCCGCCTACCAGGTCTTTTTTGGGCCCGACGCGGGTGGCGTTCCAAGGCTGGTGCTGGCTTTGGTAGAGGTCGAGGTTGTCGTGGTGGTTAGCCAGGGCCACGAAGTATTTGGCTCCTGCCTGCTTGTAGAAGGCTAGCAGCTCGTCGGGATTCCAGTTTTCGGCCCGCCAAGTATTGATAACATCTTTGAAGCCAAACTTGGATGGATGGCCGTATTTCTCAACGTGAAATTTGTACTGGTCGCTGCCTTCCCGGTACATGTTGCGGGCATACCAGTCGCCGTGCTCGGGTTGGCACTGCGGCCCCCAGTGCGCCCACAGCCCAAACTTGGCATCGCGAAACCACTCAGGCACCTGGTAGCCGCTCAACGATTCCCAGGTAGGCTGGAAAGACCCGGCGGGAGGTGGCGCCAGCGGCGACCAATTTTGACCGGCCACCACACTGGGCAACCAGGCAGCGGGGGCTGCCAGGGCCAAGTTTTTCAGCACGTTGCGACGATTCATACAGTAAGCCAGAAGGGTGGGAAAAGGGTCAATTATCAGGGTGAGCCGGCCAGACGACACGGCGGCTTATACTCTTAGTAGTTCGGGGCTGGGGCTAGCAAATACTTCTTCGCACAAGTTCGCTCAAGCAATATATCTGGTAATCAGCCCCATTCTCAGCTTTAAGCGAGCTTGATGCCTCAGCGCTACCACTGGTAGTCCGCCGCTAGGGTCATCGCAATTGCCTTCGGCGGCTCAAGTGCTACTGCTCAAATTTCAGCAGCTTGCGGCTGCCGTCGGCCAGGGTCACTGCCACGCTACCATCGGCTGCGGGGGCTAGCTGACGCACCGGTACCAATTCGGCGTCAGTCCACTTCTCGCCCGATTTTTTCCAGAGCAAGAGCGTGGCAAACAGCTTATTGGTGGGCGCAGTGCTGCTCACGGCGTCGAGCACGGTGCTGCTGGGCTTCACGGGGTTTAGGTCGGTAGCATCCACGGCCTCGGTGTGGTCCCAGCCCGCCAGGGGCACCAGGGCGAGCTGGTAAGTCCCGTTGTCGAGGAGGCGCACTTCGTGGCCCTGCACCCGCCGGGTGCTGCGCCGGATGGTACCCGTGAGGTTGGGCAGGGCGTAGTGGCCTAGCCGCACCGCCGTGGCCTCGGTGCTCGCGTTCTGGTCTACGCGCAGGATGCCGTTGGGCAGCGGCATTTCGGACAGACGCAGCTTCAGGCCGGGGGTACTTTCCACGGTGGCGTCGCGGTAGTACACGCCGTCTTCATACTTTTTGAAGTTGTAGAAGCGTAGCGGCTCCCACTTACCGGCCTGGTTTTTAAAGACGTAGCTCATGGCCACCTCGCCGTTGGGGCCGTCGGCCTGCCACGGAAAAGCGGTGTTGTAGCTCAGGCGGTTGTAGTTCTCGTTGCCGCGGTTGGCATCGCTGGCGGGCTGGTGCGGGGCGTCGCGCAGCTCGGCCGCGCCGCTGTTGGGGTAGTCGGTGACGAGGATGTTGGGGCCGGGCTCAAACTTGTTTACTACCGTGCCGGGCTTGAACGCACTGGCCCACGGCCCCTCGTTTTCGGTGGCCGTCCAGAACGGATTGTCGGCCGGCACCAGCAGCCCCAGGAAGGCCTTGCCCATCCAAAACACGCTGCCCCGGCAGCTGTAAGCTTGCAAGGCGGGCTCGAAGTGCCCATAGAAGCCCAGGTTGGGGATATTATCCTGCAAGAAATCGGGGTTTTGCAGGAACTGCAGCAGCGCGCCGGAGGCAATGCGGCGCATCCAGCCGTAGTTCACGCTAGGGTCGGGCTGCAGCCCCATCAGCGGAAAAGGCACCACCGCCCCAAAGCGATAGGTGATGCTGCGGCCCCACATAAGCATGCTGCCATCGCGCCCAAACTGGTAGGGGTAATTGTTTTTGAGTGGGGCGAAGTTGGCAGCGAGCTGGGCAGCTATCTGCGGATAGTGTTGGCGCCCAAAGTACTCGCTCCACACCCGGCCGTACATCTGGAAGGCCCACATGCTGTAGTAGTCGAAGGTGGGCGCGTCGTCGTACCAGCCCTCGCCGTGGTAGTGGCCGAGCTGCTTCTGGAGGTATTCTTCCATCAGCTTTTCGTTTACCTGGTAGCCGCGACTTTTGTAGAAGCTGAGAATGAAGATGTTGAAGTAGCGCCAGTTTTGGGGCACGGTGGGGCCATCGCCGTAGCTGAGCATGGTGGCGGCCAGGGCATCTTTGGTAGCCTGGGGCAGCGGGTCCCACAAGATTTCGGGCGCCGCAAACAGCGCCACGCTCAGCCCGCCAAACTCTACCAGGTTCTGGCTAGGGCCGCCATCCTTGGCGCGGGGCTGGATGAAGCTCGGGCTGGCCGGGTTGACGAGCTGCACCAGCTGGTGGCGGTAGTAGTCGCCTACTTTCACGCCGTTCAGGGTCAGGCTAGGGTCTTCTTTGAGCAGCGGCGCGGCCATAAACAGCGTGCGGCACAGGCCTTCGAGCTTCTCGGTGGGCACCTGGCTAGCGGTGCGCGGATAGGTCTTGCCCGGCTGCTTCGGAAACTGCATGGGGTCGTCGAGGGCGTGCACGTAGCTGAAGGCGCCGCCGAGCAGGTAGCGGGCAGCATCCTGCCAGTGCCGGCGCGTCATGCCCGTGAATGGGCTCAGCTTTTTGTCGGGGCGCTGGACCTCGAAGAGCGGCAGCTTCGTGGCCGGCGGGCCCACGTGCGTATCGAAGTAGGGCGTAGCGGGCGTTTGAGCGCGGGCTGAACCTAGGGCCAGGGCGGCGAGCAGCACGGCAGCCGCGGGTGGGAAAAAGGGGGAAGTGCGCACGAAGTGTAGAATGATTGACGAATCCGCAACGGCCCGACTGGCTAAGCAGGAGCGCTAGGGATAAATTGCTTTTAATTAGTTTTAGCGAAGCCAGTGCCCTAGTCGCGTCTCACTGTCACCCAATGCCGTTTGTGCTTGCGAGCATGTTGCGTAGCAGGTGAGGGTGAGGTAATCGCACCAGCACCATCGGGCTAAGGGCCATTAGTCCGCTCCTTCTTGCACTAAGGCCGGCGTTGAGCAGCAGTGGGCAGGGCTGGCTACAACTTGACAACTAGTTGTTTACTTGCGTAAGACACTGCTTTCACCACCTTAGCCGGCGCCACGCCCGCACCGTTTTGGGGGCCGGCTAGGGCCAGGCGGAAGGTGCGGCGCGCCAGCATGCCGGGGAAGCTGCCCTGGCGGTTCTGGATGGTGAGCTGGCGCTTGGCATCGTCCCAGCGGAAAGTGATTTCGCTGCGGGCGCCCTTCTCGTAGCGGTAGCTGTCGCCCTCATCCTCATACAGCGTAAACTCGCCGTTGGCGCCGGGGTATACCCTGATTTCCAGATGGTCCCACTTCTTCTCGCCGGCGTACTGCACCTTGGGGCCCCAGGGCACGATGGCCCCGGCACGCACATACACCGGCAGCAGCTCAATGGGGCACGCGCGGGCCACCGTCTGGCCCCCGGTGAGCCGTTGGCCGGTCCAGAAGTCATACCAAGTGGCGCCGGCTGGCAGGTACACTGACTTGGTTTTGGTGCCCGCTTCCGTGACGGGTGCCACCAGAAATGACTGCCCAAACAAAAACTCGCCGGACTGGTCGAGGCTAGCCCTATCGCGCCCAAACGCTGCCGCCAGCGGCCGCATAATGGAGCCGCCGTGGCTCGTAACCTGCCAGGCCGTGCCGTAGAGGTAGGGCAGCAGGCGGTAGCGCAGGTTGATAAACTGCTCCTGCACATCGAAGGCCCAGTCGCCGCGCTGGCCAAACTGGTATATCTCGCGCGGAATGTCGGTGCCGTGCGAGCGCATCATGGGCGTGAAGGTCGCAAACTGCATCCAGCGCACGTACAGCTCCTGGAAGGCTGGGTTCTTGGCCCCGCCATCCTTTTTGAATGAGCCGGCGAAGAAACCACCGATGTCGGCGTTCCAATAAGGCAGGCCGGTGAGCGAGAAGTTAAGCGCCGCGGGCACCTGCTTTTTCAGCGTTTCGAAGCTCGAGCCTACGTCGCCACTCCAGGTATTGGAGCCGTAGCGCTGCTGCCCGGCAAAGGCCGAGCGCGTGAGCAGCATCACGCGCTTGGCCTCGGAGGTGGCGCGCTGGTGCTCGTACACGCCACGCACGTGCTGCAGTGGGAAGGCATTCTGCACGCTGCGGTAGGTGCCCAGGTGGGTGGGCTGGTCGAAGTCCGTGGGCTTTTCGTTGATGTGGTCCGGCTCGGTCGAGTCGAGCCACCAGGCATCGGGCCCCAGGGAGAAGATACCCTTGTTGAGGTAGCGCCAGTAGATAGCGCGCGCCGCCGGGTTGTACACGTCGTAGGGCTTGGTGTTGGCACCGGGCGGCCAGGTATCAAAGTTCAGGAGCATGTTCTTGCTCGCAAACTCCTGGTACTGCGGCGTTTTGGGGGCGAAGCCGGGCCAGGCCACAATAAACAGGTGGGCCTTGAGCAAGTGTACCGAGTCTACCATCTGCTGCGGCCGCGGGAAGGTGGCGGGGTCAAAGCTCATGGCGTTCCAGTTGTCGTCCTTGCCCCAGTACTGCCAGTCCTGCACAATGCCGTCCAGGGGCACCCCTAGCGCCCGGTAGCGCTTCACCACATCTACCAGTTCCACCTGCGTCTTGTAGCGCTCGCGCGACTGGCTGAAGCCGTACACCCACAGCGGCATGAGCGGGGCCTGGCCGGTGAGCTCGCGCAGCTGGGCCACCACGCCATCGGTGGTGCCGCCATACAGCACGTAGTAGTCGGCCGCGCGGCCCACCTCCGATGCAAACGACGTTTCCTGCAGCGTATCGGCAAAGGTGGTGGGCGAGTAATTGTCCCAGAAAATGCCGTAGCCCTTCGCCGACTGGAAGAAGGGAATGGCCACGCTCGTGTTGTGCTGCGCTAGCCGCACCCGCTGGCCGCGCTGGTTAAGCTTGCCGTTTTGCTGCTGCCCCAGGCCGTAAATCACCTCGTCGGGGGCTAGCCGGAAGGCCTGCCGCACGGCGTAAGTACCGGCATCGGGGCCCTGGTTGGGTCTAAAGCGGATGGCCGCCCGGGTTTCGTGCAACAGCGGGGCACCGGCGGCTTGGTCGATGGCCACATTGCCCCGGCGCAACCCCAGGCGCACGCGCAGCGCCTGGCTGGTCAGCGTCACGGTGCTATCGGTGCTGGCTAGGGTGAGCGCGGTAGCCTGGGGCTCTTTGATTACCGACAGGCTAGCCAGGCGCGGCGGGCCACCCTTGGGCGTTTTCAGCACCCGCACTATTTGGGGGCTGTAAAACCGAATTTCAACGTCAAAGGTCTCAAGGCTAGCCTTGAGACCTTGAGAAGTGCGCTGGTACGACTGTGCCCAGCCCGACGTATTCGCCAGCAGCAAGCTGGCGAGCAATGCGTAGTATTTAGTCATTCGGCCTGGCATACCACCCCGTGAATTATGGACTCATCTGACAGCAAAAGAACCGGAACCTGCCTTTCCCACAAACAGGCCCCGGTCTTTGCCCTCACCTCCCCTAGCGGCTAGTAGCCGGGGTTCTGAGTCAGGTTGCCGTTGGTATTGAGGTCGATAGAAGTTTGCGGAATGGGCAGCAGCAGGTTCTTGGTAGTGAGGCCCTGCACCGAGGCCCCGTTCAGGCGCAGGGTGCGCTCGACAAGCGTGCCGGTGCGCATAAGCGTGAGGCGGCGCTGCTCCTCCCCTATCAATTCGCGCACGCGCTCGTCGAGGATAAAGTTGAGGTCAATCTGGCTGGCCGTGACCTGCGCGGCCTTGGCGCGGGTGCGCAGCACGTTGATGCTGGCGGCAGCGCCGGCCGTGTTGCCTTGCTTGAACTGCGCCTCGGCCAGCAGCAGGTAGGTTTCGCCCAGGCGCATCATGGTCAAGTCTTTGATGGTACCGTAGCCGAAGGCATCGGCCGGGTTATACTGGTTCCACTTGGTGGTGTAGGGCGTGATGAAGTAGATAGTATCGGTGCCCTTCAGCCCGGTCACGCGCTTGCCGTAGAGGGCCGTTTGCGCGGGGTCATTGTAGTAGAAGCGGCGGTGGAGATTGTATCGCGAGTTACGCATGTCGTCCGTTTCCTTGGGTGGGTACAGCTGATAGTCGACCCAATTGCTGAGACGCATCCGCCCGAGGCCGCGCCCCCCCATCGAGTCGGCGATGACCATGCCTTTGATATTGTAGTAGCCCGGCACCCACATGCGGCGCTGCTGGGCGACGGTTTCACCGCCGGGTACCAGCAACTGCTGCTCGATACCCCAGATAAGCTCGGTATTGCCCTGGTTGCGGCGCTGGTTACCCACGATAAACATATCGGAGAAGTAGTCGCCTGGCTGGCTGGCGCGCACGCCGTAGCGAGCCGATATCAGCTTATATAACCCGCTGTTGATAACGTTTTGAAGTTGTGCCTGGGCCAGGTCATTCTTGCCCATGCGCAGGTATACCTGCCCCAGCAGCTGCTGGGCCGCGCCCTGCGCAATGCGTCCCGAGGCTGCCTTATTGGCATTGAACATGCTGGGAATAGCCGTAGTCAGGTCGCTCACGATAAAGTCGTTGACTGTAGCCACTGGCGCACGAGTGAAGTCGGTGCGCGGTGAAGTCAGGGGCGCGTCAATCAGCGGTACGTCGCCCCAGAGCGTGGCCAGAAAGTCGTAGGCGTAGGCGCGGTAGAAGCGGGCCTCGGCTGAAATACGGTTCTTGTAGCCCTGGCGCAGCGAGGCCGGCGCGGCGGCCGCCCCCGCAATAATCTGGTTAGCGTTGTTGATGGTGCGGTAAGCCCAGCCCCACCAGTAGGCAGCGGCACCGTCCTGCGAGTTGAGCAGGTTGTAGTTGTAATAGGGCACTTCGGCGCCCTGCACCTGGCCCGGAATGCACACGTCGGTGCCTTCCTGCATTACCCCCAGCAGGCCCTGGCCCGGCGCATCGGTCGTGTACTGCTCGCGCACCACCGACTGCAAGCCGCCCATGGCGGCCTCAAAGCCCAGCGAATCAATGAGCACCGTCTGGGGCGCGTAGAGCGACGGCGGCGTTTCGTTCAGGTAGTCTTTCTTACACGAGCTAAGTAGCTGCGCGGTGCCCAGCAGGCCCACAACAGCTAATACGATACGTTTCATAATCAAATCAATAAGTCGGGTGGGAGGAAGGAGTTAGCGCAGGCTGATGTTGAGGCCAGCTACGATGGTGCGCACGTTGGGGAAGTTGACAATGCCACCATTGCTGTTGACGTCGCCAGCGCCACTACCAACGGCATAGTTCTGCTCGGGGTCCCAGCCTACCCAGGGTGTCCAAGTGTAGAGGTTGCGCCCACTCACGTACACCGACAGGTTGCCCAGGTGCATTTTCTCGGTCAACGCGGCCGGAAAGCTGTAATTCAGCGTCACGTCCTTGAGGCGCGTAAAGCTGCCGTTACTGGGGTAGCGGTAGCCGCGGGGGTTGGTGTAGTTGAGGCCGGGGCGGTCCTGGCTCATGTTCTGGGGCGTCCAGTAGCCTACTTCCTGCACCAGGTTAGCGCGGCCGCCCAAGTCGAGAATGTTTAGGTTGTCGTTGCGCCGCAACACGCCCTGTACAGTCTGGAAGAATACCCGTAGGCTCAAGCCTTTATACGTGAACGTATTGGTGATGCCACCTTGCCAGTCGGGCAGGTTTGAACCCAGGTACTGGCGGTCGAGGCTCGTGATTTTGCCGTCGCCGTTGAGGTCGGCAAACTTCAGGTCGCCGGGCTTAGCGCCGGGGTCTAGCGCGCTGGCATCTTCGCCCACCTGCCACACGCCGGTTTTCACGTAGTCGTACACGCCCCGCAGCGGCTTGCCTATAAACAGGTTGTTGCCGATGTCATCGCCACCGGTGCCGTATATCTGCGTCACGCGGTTGCGCACGGCCGAAAAATTCAGCGTGGTTTCCCAGGTGAAGTTGGCTAGCTGCAGGTTGGCCGTGGTCAGGGCCACCTCAATGCCCTGGTTGTGCACTGAACCTACGTTGTCCAGAATAGAGCCGTAGCCTGTAATAATCGGAATCTGGCGGTTGAGCAGCAGGTTGCTGGTTTTGGCGTCGTAGTACTCTACCGTACCCGTAATACGGTTTTTCAGGATGCCAAAATCAATGGCGTAGTTGGTGCTACCCGTCTGTTCCCACTTCAGGTTGGCATTGCCGAGCACGTTGGCCCGCAGGCCCGTCGACGTCACGCCCGCGTAGGCGTACTGCAGCTGAGCCAGGCCCGTAATGGTCTGATAGGGATTAATACCTTCGTTGCCGGTGATACCGTACGAAAAGCGCAGCTTCAGCACGTTCAGCAGCGAGTTGTTCTTGAGAAACTCTTCGTTGGCCACGTTCCAACCCAGCGCAAACGAGGGGAAAACATTGTATTTATCGGTATTAGCGCCGAATACCGACGAGCCATCGCGGCGGGCCGTCAGGGTAAGTAGGTAGCGGCTATCGTAGTTGTAGTTCACGCGGACCATCTGCGAAAGCAGCCCCCGACGCTCGCTGTACGAGCTGATGGTGGGCGTAATCGAGCCCGAGCCGATGTTGTTGAATGCCGTCTGGTCGTTGATGAAGCCCCGGCCGTTTTCGGTAGTCGTGAAGAAGGTGTTTTGCTGGGCGCTGTAGAGCGCTACTGCATCAAAGTGGTGCTTGCCAAAGTCCTTGTTATAGCTCAGAATGTTCTCGATGGTGTAGTTCATCCGCTCATCGTTGGTGAGCTGCGCCGTGCCGTAAAGGTCGCCGTAGGGCCGGCCCTGGTAGTAGGCATAGCGATAGGGCCGGTACGAGTACGAGGCGTTCAGGCGGTACTTGAGCCCGCTCAGGAAGGTAGGGGCCACTTCGGCGTAGCCCGTGCCGGTGAGCTGGTTCACCCGGCTTTCGCGGGTCGTGGTCACGGGCAGCAGCGGGTTGGTATAAAACAGCTCCGGCGTTTCGGGATAGATGGCGTAGGTGCCGTCGGCGTTATACTCGTTGCCGTAGGGGCTTACTACCTGCGCCAGTGTGAGGCTGGCCCGGCCGCCGTTGTCGTTGTTGGTGGAGAAGAAAGACGAGGTGCCGATGCGCAGCCACGGGGTGATGGTGGCGTCGATATTGGAGCGCAGGCTGATGCGCTGAAAATTGAAGCCCTTAACGGTGCCCTGCTGCTTGAAAAACTCGCCCGACACGAAGTACTTCACGTTATCGGTGCCCCCCGAAATAGACAGGTTATGGTCCTGGATGGAACCCTGCTGCCCAATTTCCTTTATCCAGTCCACCGTTTTGCCCGCTTGCAGGTTAGCCACCTCGCTAGCGTTAGGTAGGGGCTGGGTGGGCGTGAAGCCGCGCTGAGCGGCAAAGTCCAAGTACTTCTGGGCGTAGGCTGGGCCGTCGAGCGGGTGCAGGCGCTGCACCAAGTATTCGGGCCCCCCATAGCCATTGTAGCGAATTTCGGGCTTGCCAGTTTTTCCGCGCTTAGTGGTTATCAGAATTACCCCGTTGGAGCCGCGCGTGCCGTAAATGGCCGTCGAGCTGGCGTCCTTCAAAATCTCAATCGAGCCAATGTCGTTGGAGTTAATGTCGTTGAGGTTGCCCGGAAACGGGAGCCCGTCCACGATGATGTAGGGGTCGGTGCTGGCCGTAATCGAGCGTACGCCCCGCACCTGAATGCTGGGCTGCGACCCCGGTACCGCCGAGCCCGTCACAATATTGACGCCCGCCACCGAGCCGGCAAGCGCCTGCGCCACGTTCGACACCGGAATTTTCTCCAAGCGGTCTTGCGGCACCGACACTACGGAGCCCGTGACGTCGGAGCGCTTTTGGGTGCCGTAGCCTACTACCACCACCTCGTTGAGGTCCTGGGTATTTTGCACCAGGTTCACGGTGAGGTTAGTGCGCCCGCCCACCGGAATTTCCTGCTTTACATAGCCCACCGACGAAATGACGAGCGTGGGGGTAACGGTACCGTCGGGGATGCGGAGGGTGAATTTGCCGTCGGCATCAGTTGAGGTACCAAAGGAAGTGCCTTTCAGCACCACCGTCACGCCGGGTAGGCCAGCGCCTTTTTCATCGAGCACGGTGCCCGTGATGGTGCCCTCGGCAGTGGGCAGTTCTAGTGCGCGCGGTGCCCAAGTGGCGCGTGCGATGCCGGGAACTGGCGCCACCGACAGTGGCAACAAGGCCCCGTACAGGAGTATAGACTTTGCCTGCATAGAGAAAAAAAATGGCTACAGAAGCAGCCTGGGTGGGAGAAAAAAGGTAGTGCAAGAACGTAGCTGCTTCAACAAAGCCGACCGTTACGCCCGAGAAATTCAGCGCTGCCCACAAGTAAAAAGCCGGGATTTTATCACCCGGCAAGACCTGTGCGGAGCGATTCAAAAGTAGTGGCTCGTCGAAAATAAACAACGGGTCATTTTAGATAAAAAAGGGGGTGGTTTCAACCTTTTATTGCTCAACTCATGCTCTGTAATTTCACAAATTCTTATGAATCATAAGCTTGACCTTACACACTTGCCTACTGCGCTGCGCCGGACTTCGGCTGGTCAAACACGCCGAGGGTCCAGCGGTCGGCCCAGCGCAGGCGCGGCTGGTCGCCCTCAAAGCTGAGGGGCAGCCAGATGTAGCCGCCGTCGATGGGGTTGCTGGGCGTCCAGCGGTCGGCCATAAAAATGAAGGCATCTTTCTTACCGGCTACGGGCAAAATGTAGGTGCTCTGCGAGTGGTAAGTCGAATCGGCATCGGCGCCGGTAGCGGGGTTGCCGAGCTGTTGCCACGGCCCCCAGATGAAGCTAGCCACAAACGAGCGGGCCGCGTTGGGTGCCCAGCCGGTGCAGCCCGAGGTAATGAGGTAGTACTTGCCGCCGCGCTTGCACAGGGCGGGCGCCTCGTTGTGCCCAGCCGGCGCAATGGTGGCCCACTTACCGGTAAAGCCCTGGTAGTCATCCGTCAGCTCGGCCAGGTGCAGGGTCAGGTTTTCCTCGGAGGAAGCAACGTGGTAGGCCTTGCCATCGTCATCGACGAAGATGGTCATGTCGCGGGCCATCTGGCCCTTGTCGAAGTCGCGCCGCACAAACAGGCCCTGCGCCACGGCCGTGCGCCACTCGGGCGTCCACCACTTTAGGGCGGCCTCGCCGGGCTGGGGCTGCTTCCAGCCCTCCTGATACCCTAGCGGCCACTGGCCGGCGCCGGGCCGGTACGAGCGCACGTAGCGGTAGGGCCCGGTGGCCTTACTGCTCACGGCCACGGCAGTGCGGGCGGCGGCGTAGCCCTGGCCCTTCAGCTCGAGGTGAAACCACATCACGTACTGGCCGGTCTTTTTATTGAACACCACCTTGGGGCGCTCCAGCACGCAGCCCTTCTCAATTTCGGAGCCCGAGCCGGCGGGCGCCACGGCCAGGGCAATGCCCTCATCCTGCCAGTTGTAGAGGTCTTTAGAGGAGTAGCAGTGCACGCCCACCTGGGCGCTGTTGCCGGCGCGGCCAGCTATTTTGTGCTCGCCAAACAGGTAGTAGCGGCCGTGGTCGTAGAGCGCCCCGGCGCCGTGGGCGTTGAGGTGGGTGCCGTGGTTGTCGGGCCACACGTTGCCGGGCTCGAAGGCCGTGCGCTGCTGCGCCTGTGCGAGGCTAGCCACTGCCAGCAGCACGCCGAGGAGAAGGGGCTTTTTCATCGCTAGTTGCTTGGTTTGTGGGCTGGCTGCAGCTCGCTCAGGATGGGATGGTCGAGGCCGGCTAGGGTGCGTTGCTGGGGCCTGAGCAGCTCAAGCACCATCACCTCATTCTGGCCTTTCTTAAGCCACTCGGCCGGCACGTAAAGGGTTTGCTGCGGGCCAATAGCCCAGTAGCGGCCCAGGTTATGGCCATTCACCCACACCACGCCCTTGCCCCACTGCCGCATATCGAGGTAGGTATCGGCTGGCTGACTTAGCGTGAAGGTGGCGGCCCGCAGCACCGGGCCGCTGGCGGCGCTTGGCGCGGCGGCGCTAGCCTTGGCCACGGCCGGAGCCTGGTCGAAGGGCAGGCCGTAGTGCTGCCAGCCGGTGAGCTGCTGGCCGCCCAGCGTCACGCTTTTGGTGATGCCTTTGTTGTTCTGGAGCAGGTACTCACCATAGTTGATGCGGCCCAGGTTTTCGACCAGCAGGTCGAGCTGCACGCGCCCGGCGGGCAGGGCCAGTCGCAGGCTGTCCTGGCGCAGGCGTCGGTCGAGGGTGCCCACGCGGCGGCCATTGACCAGCACCACGGCGTAGTCGCGCAGGTCGCGCAGCTTCAGGGTTTTCTCGCCGCCCCCGGCCACGGTAGTGCGGTAGAGCACGAAGCCGTAGGCCTGCTTGAGCTGCTCGAAGGTGCGCGGCTGCTGGCTGGCCACGGGGGCAGGCAGGCGGTCGAATAGGTTAGCCGCACGCGTCAGCTGCATAGCCGGCAGCGCCATGCTGGGCTTGGCAGCGGGCACGGGCGGCAAGGGCGGCGCGCCAGCCGGCCGATATTTAGCAATCACCTCGCGGAAGGCCCGGAACTTGGCCGTGGGGTTGCCGGCTTCGTCGAGCGGGGCGTCGTAGTCGTAGCTGCTGACTTGAGGCTCATAGTCAGTTTTGGGGCCCTTGTAATTGGCCCCGTTCATAAAGCCCCGCGTGGTGCCGCCGTGAAACATGTACATGTTTATCGACAGCCCGGCCTTGAGCACTGAGTCGAGCGGGGCGGCGTACTGGGCGGCGGGCACGGTGTGGTGCGGGGCACCCCACCAGTCAAACCACGCCGGGTACCACTCGGCGATGTAATAGGGCCCCTGGCCGTCGTGGTTGGCTTGCACTATTTTGCGCACCTCGGCCGGCTTGTCGAGGCCGTTGACGGCGGGCAGCAGGCCGGGCAAGTGCCCCTTGGCCACATCGGGCGCGGGGTCGCAGGTATAGAGCAGGCCATCGAAGCCGGCTTGCTCGAAGAGTTTTTTATTGAGCGCCAGGTACTGTTTGTCAGCGCCATAGCTGCCGTATTCATTCTCAACCTGCACCATGAGGATGGGGCCGCCGTGGTTGACTTGCAGCGGGGCGAGCTGCTTGCCCACGGCCTGCAGGTAGCGAGTATAGGCGGCCACGTACTGGGGCTCCTGGCTGCGCACTTTCAGGCCGGGCACGTTTTGCAGCCAGTAGGGGTAGCCGCCAAACTCCCACTCGGCGCACACGTAGGGGCTGGGGCGCAAAATCACCCACAAGCCTTCCTCCTGAGCCATCTTCACGAAGGCCGCCACGTCGTTATTCCCCGTGAAATCGTACTGGCCCGGCTGGGGCTCGTGCACGTTCCAGAACACGTAGGTGCCGATGGTATTCAGCCCCATCGCCTTGGCCATTTTGAGGCGGCTGCGCCACGCCTCACGCGGAATGCGCGGGTAGTGCAATTCGCCCGATATCAGCTGCACAGGCTTGCCGTCGAGCAAAAACTGGTCGCGGCCCAGGGCAAAGGTGTGCTGGGGTGAGGGAGCCGGGTGGCCGCCCAATGACAGCGCTAGTAGCAGGGCACTAACTGACCGCACGAGAAAAGGAATAGGAGGTGAAAAAGCGGAGCTGAAACCGGCCGGGCTTGGCGCAGACTAACTGCCTGGCCGATGCCTGACCCGATACGGGAATCCGCAACAGTTTGACAAAGCTATCGGGGCCTGCCAGGCGGCGGTAGGGGTGTTTTCGGCAAAAGGGGGGGGCAGATTGAGCGGCGGCCGGGCTACCCGCCCTAGTCCGCGGGCCGCTTAACTTGCTGCCCGCGGCCGTTGTAGTTTAGGGCAACCAACCCGGCTGGCCGGGCTGGCCGCGCTCCCACCCATGCCTTCCTTTCTCTCTCATCGGCTTTTATTGAGCTGGCTGCTGGCCTGCCTGACGCTGCTAGCCCAGGCGCAGGACGCGGCGCCCAGCGACTTCCGCTTCGAGCACCTTACCGTAGACCAGGGCCTGAGCCACAGCGATGCCATGGCCGTGGCCCAGGACCGCGCCGGCTTTATCTGGGTGGGCACTAACCACGGCCTCGACCGCTACGACGGCTACGAGCTGAAGCAGTACTGGCTGCCCATTAATACCAACGGGGTGTCGGGCAACCGCATCAAGGTGCTGCACGCCGCCCCCGACGGCCGCCTGTGGGTGGGCACCGAGCGCAGCGGCCTAGGGCGCTACGATGCTGCCACCGACCGCCTTGTGCTGCTGGCCAGCCAGCCGGCCCCAGCCGCAGCTAGGCCCCTGCTGCGGCTGCTCGCCACCCAAAGCGTGGCGGCCCTCACCACCGATGCCCAGGGCCACCTGTGGGTGGGCACCACCCGGGCCGGCTTGTTTCGGCTCAGCTTTGATGCGCAAGGGGCCCTAGCCGACCTGCGCCAAGTGCGCCTGGCTAGCCAGGCTGGCGGCGCTAGCCCCAATATAACGAGTCTGGTGCCCGATGCCGAAGGCAACATCTGGGTGGGCACCTACAGCTTCGGCCTGTGCGTGGTGCACCCCGATGGCCTGGTGGCCGAGTCTACGGCCTTTGTGGCACCGGTGCGGGCGCTGCACCTCGACCGGCGCGGCGACCTCTGGATTGGCAGCGACCAGCAGGTATTCTGGGTGAGCGCGGCCAACCGCCGCACCGTGCGCGAGCTCACTGCCCACCCGCAGGCTCAGACCTACCCGCAGCTGCAAGCCCTGCGGCTCGACTCGTTTGGTCGGCTGTGGGTGGGCACTATCTACGGGCTGTATGTGTGGGAAGCGGGGGCCGTGACGGGCACCGCCCCGCCGCTGCGCGCTGCCCCTACCCTGCTGCTGCCCAAAGATGGCGAGCTGTTTAGCATCAACTCGGAGCGGGTGCACCAGATTTTTGAAGACCGCACCCAGGTGATGTGGCTATGCGCCTCGGCGGGCGGCCTCAATAAAGTAGACTTGCACCAAAAGCCCTTTGGCCGGCTGCGCCGCCAGCAGAGCGGCCAGGCCACACTGCCTAATAACTACATCAATGCCGTGTATAAGGAGGAGGCCACCAACACGCTGTGGCTCGGTACCCGCAACGGCGTATCGGCCTATGACCTTACCCGCCAGGCGTATCGTAACTACCTGAACCAGAAGGAAAACGGAGTGGCGCGCGGCGTCGACGTGTCGGCTATTTGCCAGACC
Source organism: Hymenobacter sp. BT559 (assembly GCF_017571525.1). GTDB lineage: Bacteria > Bacteroidota > Bacteroidia > Cytophagales > Hymenobacteraceae > Hymenobacter > Hymenobacter ginsengisoli. The sequence continues at coordinate 86,836 of NZ_JAGETY010000009.1, forward strand.
CACAACGGCGCGCTGTGGTTTGGCACCCGGGGCCGGGGCCTAGTGCGCCTCTCACGCCGGCCCGGCCACGAGCAGCTCACTACCTACGACCAGCTGCCCGGCGGCCGGAGCCTGCGCAAGGTGAGCATTGAGCGCCTGGCTGAAGACCGCTACGGTACGCTCTGGGTCGCCACCTTCGACCAGGGACTGCTGCGCCTGAGTCTCGACGGCAAGCTGCTAGGGGCGTATGATATGCAACATACTAACCTGCCTACCAACAATTTCACCTTCCTGCTAGTCGATGCGCAGCGCGACGTGCTGTGGGCCAGCACTACCAATGCCGGCCTGCTGAAGCTGCGCGTAACGCCCGACTCGCTGCGCCTGCTGCACCAGTACCGCTACGAGCCCGGGGCGGCCAATAGCCTGCGCGTGAACTACACCTGGCCCCTGCTGCTCGACCGCCAGCAAAATCTCTGGATTGGCACCATCGGCGGGGGGCTGCACCAGCTCAGCACCGATGCCCAGGGCCACGAAACCCTGCGCAGCTACCAGGACTATCTGCCCGAAAGCGACGCCGAAAGCCTGCTTTCTGACGATGCTGGCAACCTCTGGATTGGCGGCACGGGCCTCTACCGCTTCACGCCCCGCACCCGCCAGTACCTACGCTACGACGTGGCCGACGGCCTGCAAAGCAATGCGTTTAAGATTGGGGCCGCGGCGCGCGGGGCCGATGGCACGCTCTACTTCGGCGGCATCAATGGCATCAGCTACTTCCAGCCTTCGGCCATTCAGCCCAATCCTTATGCGCCGGTGGTGCAGCTCACGGGCCTGCGCATTGCCAACCAGCCGGTGGCGGTGGGCCAGCCCTTCAATGGCCGGGTAGTGCTGGCTAGCCCCCTCTCGCAGCCCCAAACCGTCACCATCAAGCCTTCAGAGAATGACTTTTCGGTCGAGTTTGTAGGCCTGAACTACGCCAACCCGCAGAAAAACCGCTACGCCTACCAGCTGGAAGGCTACAACCAAAGCTGGGTGTACCCGGCGCCCGGCCAGCGCACCGCCAGCTTTGCCAACCTGCCGCCCGGCCACTACACCCTGCGCGTGAAGGCCAGCAACGGCGAGGGCGTATGGTCGGCGAAGCCCGCCAGCATGACCTTTGAGGTGCTGGCGCCGTGGCACAAGACGGGCTGGGCTTATTTACTCTACGCCAGCGTGTTGCTAGGGGGTATTATCCTCTACCGGCGCTTTGAGATAACCCAGCAGGAGCTCAAAAACAAGCTGGTGCTCGAGCAGTTTCAAACCGAGAAAGAGAAGGAGCTGACCGGCCTCAAGCTGGGCTTTTTCACCAACGTGAGCCACGAGCTGCGCACGCCCTTGACCCTGATACTAGGGCCGATGGAGGACATTATGCGCAGCCCCGGCCCCGTGCCCGACTTGCGCGGCAAGGTGCGGCTCATGCACCAGCAGGCGCGCAAGCTGCTCGACCTGGTAAACCAGCTGCTCGATTTTCGGAAGGTGGAGAGTGGCCACGTGCCGCTGCGGGCCAGCTTTGGCGACGCCGGGCGCTTCCTTAGCGAGCTCTACGGCATGTTTCGACTCAAGGCCCAGGAGCGCGGCGTAGCCTACGTGCTCGACCTGCCCGCCGAGCCGGTGCGCCTCTACTTCGACCGCAGCAAGCTCGAAATTATCCTGTCCAACCTGCTGGCCAATGCCTTCAAGTATGTGGGCGACCGGGGCCGGGTCGAGCTAGGGGCCACCGTTATCGGCAATGCCGACGACGAGGCGGTGTACCAGGGCGGGCAGCTGACCGGTAATTACTTAAAAATCAGCGTGAGCGATACCGGCGTGGGTATTCAGCCGCACGAGCTGGAGCGCATTTTTGACCCCTACTACCAGGCCTCACACACCAACACCCTGCGCATGAGCGGCACCGGCATCGGGCTGGCGCTGGCCCGGCAGTTTGCCCAGCGCCACGGCGGCCAGCTCACGGTGGTGAGCGCGCCGGGCGTGGGCACCACCTTCGAGCTGCGCCTGCCCTTCGGCCAGCAGCACCTGCAGCCCGAAGATATTCAACCTGAAGAGCTTGGCGCTGGCGCGGAGGCCAGCTTCCTGCCCGACGACCTGCTGCTGGCCGAGGCCGATGACTCGGCGGCTAGCCCTGCCCCGGCCGGCCCGCCGCGCCTGCTGGTAGTAGAAGACAACGACGAGGTGCGCGAGTACCTGCGCCAGATTTTTGAGGCCGACTACGAGGTGCTGACCGCCGAAGATGGCCTAGTGGGCTGGGCGGCGGCCCTGGCCCAACTGCCTGACCTCATTATCTCCGACGTGATGATGCCGCGCTCCGATGGCCTGGAGCTGTGCCAGAAAATCAAGCAGCACCCTAAAACGGCTCACATTCCGGTGCTGCTGCTCACGGCCCGCACCGCCGAAACCCACGAGCTGGAAGGCCTGGGCATGGGCGCCGACGACTACCTGAGCAAGCCCTTCAACCCGGCCCGCCTGCAAGCCAAGGCCGAGGGCCTGCTGCGCAACCGGCGCAAGCTGCATGAGTTTTACCAGCGCCACATCTTGCTGCAGCCCACCGAGATAGTAGTGGCCGATGCCGACCGCGAGTTTTTGGAGCAGGCTATGGGGGTGGTCGAAAAGCACCTCGGCGACTCCGAGTTCAGCGTGCAGGTGCTGGTGCGCGAAATGGCCATGAGCCAGTCGGTTTTCTACCGCCGCATCAAGAGCATCACGGGCCAAACGGCGGTCGAGTTTATCCGCGATGTGCGCCTCAAGCGTGCGGCCCAGCTCTTGGCTCAAACCACCTTGCGCGTGTCGGAAGTAGCCTTCGAAGTGGGCATCGAGGACGCCAAGTATTTCCGCAAGGCGTTTCAGAAAATCTACAACCTCACGCCTTCCGACTATGCCCGGCAGCATCGGGCCAGCCTGGCGGCCACCAGCGAAGCGCGGGCACTTGATGCCTAGCTGCGGAGGCTGTTGACAAGCCGTTAATAAGAACGTCAGGTTGTGTGCAGCCCGACGCATTTATTCCATGCAACCTTCTTTTAGTCAACCACTTTCGCCAGGCCTCCACTGCACCAGGGTACCTACCTGGTGAAAACCGCCCCGCTATTGCGCGGAAATACCCCCGGCCCAAACAGGCTTGGGCTGCTACTATTGCGGTCGTAATCTACAGGCCTGCCCGCCGGGCATTGGTCTTTATTTCCCACCCCTTCTCTGGTATGCTCCGCTCTCTCCGGACTACGTGGCTGCTCGGCGGCCTGCTGCTAGCGGCCGGCTTTGGCCCCACCGCACGCGCCCAATCGGCTTCGGCCGATGCCGCTTATTTCAAGCCCAAATTCATCAAGGCCCAGCTGCTCAAAACCACGCGCTGGCAGCTAGCCCACCCCCGGCACAAAGTCACGGACTGGACCAACGGCGCCTTCTACTCGGGCGTGTTTGCCGCGTACCAAACCACCAAGTCGAAGCTCATCTTGGACTCGCTCATGGCGATGGGCAACCGCACGCAGTGGCAGCCCGACAAGCGCTACGACCATGCCGACGACATTGTCATCTGCCAGACCTACCTCAACCTCTACCGGCTCAAAAAGGACCGCCGCATGATAGAGCCGACCCTGGCCGTGGTGGAAAAGCTGCGCACGGTGCCCGGCCCCGAGGTGGCGGCCCACGGCATTACGTGGTGGTGGTGCGACGCCCTGTTTATGGGTCCGCCCGTGCTCGTGAAGCTGGGCATGATTGAAAAGCAGCCGCAGCTGCTGACCTTCAGCGACACGCTGTATCAGCAAACGTATAAGCGCCTCTTCAACCACCAGCAGCACCTGTTTTCGCGCGATGCTTCGTACCTCCTGAATGCCCAGGGCGAGGGCAAAAAGGAAAGCAATGGCCAGCCTATTTTTTGGAGCCGGGGCAATGGCTGGGTGATGGGCGGCCTGGTGCAGATACTGCAAGAGTTGCCGGCTAGCCACCCCACGCGGCCTTTTTACGTCAATCTGTACAAGGAAATGAGCGCCCGGCTCATCGAGCTGCAGCAGCCCGACGGGCTGTGGCGCAGCAGCCTGCTCGACCCCGCCGCCTACCCCGGCGGCGAGGCCTCGGGCTCGGGCTTCGACTGCTACGCCATGGCCTGGGGCATCAACCAGGGCATTTTGGATAAAGTCACTTACCTGCCGGTGGTGCAGCGGGCCTGGGTGGCGCTGAATAAGTGCGTGTCGGACGAAGGCCGCGTGGGCTGGGTGCAGCCCATCGGGGCCGACCCGCGCCGTGACTTTTCGGCCGACAGCTGGGAGGTGTACGGCACCGGCGCCTACCTGCTGGCCGGCTCCGAGGTCATCAAGCTCAAGCCCTAAGCGCGCATGAACCGCCGCCATTTTGTGGGCCGCGCGGCCACTGGCTTATCGGCGCTGGCCGTGCCGGCCAGCGGCTGGGCCGCGGCTAGCCCCCCCGACGCAGCGCCTGCGCCTGCCCGCCCCACCAACGACCGCGCCTACTGGCTAGCCACCCTGCTGCGCGTGGCCGAGCCGGTGCTCAGCAATGCCGCCGCCGGCCGGCTCAAAGCCGCCATGCCCGTCGAAGCTGCTGCTGGCCAGCAGGAAGGCCGCCGCGCCGTGACGCACCTCGAAGCTCTGGGCCGCACCCTCACCGGGCTAGCTCCCTGGCTGGAGCTAAAAGACCCGCCGGCCGATGAGGCCGCCCGGCAGCAGCGCGCCGCCGAGCAGGCCCGCCAGGCTCTTGCCCACGCCGTCAATCCGCAAGATGCTGACTTTCTGAACTTCACCCGGGGCGGCCAGCCGGTGGTGGATGCGGCATTTCTGGCCCATGCGCTGCTGCGTGCCCCTAGCCAGCTCTGGGAGAAGCTGCCCGCCGCTACCCAGACCCAGCTGGTGCAGGCCCTGCAAAGCACCCGGGTTATCAAGCCAGTGTATAGCAACTGGCTCTTGTTCAGCGCCATTATCGAGGCCGCTTTGCTGAAGTTTACCGGCAGCGGCGACCTTATGCGGATGGACTACGCCATTCGGGAGCATCAAACCTGGTACAAGGGCGACGGTGTCTACGGTGATGGGCCTGATTTTCACTGGGATTACTATAACAGCTACGTCATTCAGCCGATGCTGCTAGATGTGGTAGGCACCTTGGTAGCCGCCAACAAGGAGCGCCCCGAGCTGCTCGAAACCCTGCGCACCCGCGCCCGGCGCTACGCGGCCGTGCAGGAGCGCCTGGTAGCGCCCGATGGCTCATTTGCCGCCTTTGGCCGCTCGCTGGCTTACCGCTGCGGCGCGTTTCAGCACCTGGCGCAGTGCACGTTGCAGGGGCTGCTACCCGAGGGGCTGCCGGCCGGGCAGGTGCGTAGCGCCCTCACGGCCGTAATCCGGCGCACCCTCGAAGCACCGGGCACCTTTGATGGACAGGGCTGGCTCCAGATTGGCCTGTGCGGCCACCAGCCGGGCATCGGCGAAACGTATATCTCGACGGGTAGCCTTTATTTGTGCACGGCGGCGTTTTTGCCGCTGGGCCTGCCGGCCACGCACGCGTTCTGGGCGAGCCCGGCGCAAGACTGGACGGCGCGCCGCATCTGGTCGGGCCAGGATGTGCACACCGACCACGCGCTGTAAATCAGTAGCTTATTTTTCACGAATGCAGTCTTTATTTGATTTATCCGGCCGGCTAGCCCTTGTCACGGGTGCTAACCGCGGTATTGGCCAAGGCATGGCCCTGGGGCTGGCCGAGGCCGGCGCCGATATCATCGGCGTATCGGCCAGCATGGCGGCCGATGGCGGCGACACCGGCCGCCAGGTGCGGGCGCTGGGCCGGCAGTTTCACGCCTACCAGGCCGATTTCAGCGACCGCACCAGCGCCGACGGGTTTACGCAGCGCGTTTTAGCCGACTTTGAGCGTATTGACATACTGATTAACAATGCTGGCACCATCCGCCGCGCGCCGGCTGCCGAGCATACTGATGAAGACTGGGACGCCGTGCTGAGTATTAATCTCGACAGCCCATTTCGGCTAGCTCGCGCCGTGGGCGGTCGGATGCTAGCGCAGGGCGCGGGCAAAATCATCTTTACGGCCTCGCTGCTCACCTTTCAGGGGGGCATCAACGTGCCGGGCTACGCGGCTAGCAAGGGCGCCATCGGCTCCCTGGTAAAGGCCCTGGCCAATGAGTGGGCCGGGCGCGGGGTGAACGTGAACGCCATTGCCCCGGGCTACATCGCCACCGATAACACCCAGGCCCTGCGCCAGGACGCCGACCGCTCGGCCAGCATCCTGGCTCGCATTCCGGCCGGGCGCTGGGGCGAGCCCGCCGACTTTAAAGGCCCCACCGTATTCCTGGCCTCGGCGGCCAGCGACTACGTGCACGGCACCATCCTCACCGTTGATGGTGGCTGGATGGGCCGCTAAAAGCAGTTAGCAGTGAACAGTCCGGTTCCTGCGACTTCTGAAAAACTGCTCACTATTCACTATTAACTGTTCACTGAAAAATGACCCAACGCTTTGCCATCGGCCCGCGCGAAACGGCCGGCCTCGATACGGCCGGCCTGCGCCAGCACTTCCTGATTGAGAATATTTTTACGCCCGGCGCTATCGAGCTGACGTACACGCACTACGACCGTATGATTGTCGGGGGCGCGATGCCCACCGAAGCCGGCCTAGCCCTGCCTAACCCCGGCAGCCTCAAGGCCACTTACTTCCTGGAGCGCCGCGAGCTGGGCGCCCTGAACGTAGGCGGCGCGGGCGAAATCGTGGTCGATGGCACTACTTACGCGCTCGGCTTGCAAGACTGCCTCTACGTAGGCCGGGGCAGCCAGCAGGTCGAGTTTCGCAGTGTGGATGCGGCTAGCCCCGCTAAGTTCTACCTGCTCTCGGCGCCGGCGCATAAAGAATACCCCACCACCCTGCGCACCCAGGCCGAAGCCACGCCCGTGGAAATGGGCACCCTCGAAACGGCCAACCAGCGCACCATCTACAAGTACATCTTCAATGAAGGCATTGCCAGTTGCCAGCTCGTGATGGGCCTCACGCAGCTCAAGCCCGGCTCGGTGTGGAACACCATGCCTAGCCACGTGCACGACCGGCGCATGGAGGCTTACCTCTACTTCAACCTGCCCCAGGGCCAGCACGTGCTGCACATGTTGGGCGAGCCTAGCGAGACGCGCCCGCTGTGGGTGAGCAACGAGCAGGCCATCCTCTCGCCGCCGTGGTCCATCCACACGGGCTGCGGCACCAGCGCCTACGCCTTCATCTGGGGCATGGCCGGCGAAAACCTGGAGTATACCGACATGGATGCCGTGGCCCTGGCCGACTTGCGCTAGCCTGCTCTGCTGATGAAACCGTTCCTGTTTGCCCTGCCCCTGGCGGCGCTCGGGCTGGGTGCCGCGCTGGCGCCTGCCCCCACCGCTACTATCACCGTGCGCAACAAGCTCAAGCTGGCGCGCCCGGCCGAAACCATCAGCCTGCCCCTAGCCCAGCTGTCCGCGGCCGTGCGCGGGCTGGCGCCGGCTAGCCTGCGCGTGCACGAAGCAAAAGCCAACAAGCTGCTGGTGAGCCAGCTACTAGACAACAACGGCGACGGTAAGCCCGACGAGCTGCTGTTTCAAACCGATGTGCCGGCCAGCGCCACCCTGACCTTTACGGTAGCGGCTGGCACCGAGGCCGTGCCGGCTAGCCCCCTCACCACCTTCGCCCGCTTCGTGCCCGAGCGCACCGACGACTTTGCCTGGGAAAACGACCGCGTGGCTTTCCGTACCTACGGCCCCAATGCCCAGGAGCTCTACGACAAAAAAGACCCCGCCGGTACGCTCAGCAGCGGCATGGACTGCTGGCTGAAGCGCGTGTCGTACCCCATCATTGACAAGTGGTATGGCCGCCACGTGCACGAAAAGCCCTTTGCCTACCACACCGACACCGGCGAGGGCTACGACCCCTACCACGTGGGGAGCAGCCGCGGCGTGGGTGGCACCGGCGTGCTCGATGGCGGCAAGCTTTACACCTCGCGCAACTTTACCAGCTATAAAGTGCTGGCTACCGGGCCCATCCGCACTGTGTTTGAGTTGACCTACGCCCCCTGGGATGCCAACGGCCGCCAGGTAACGGAGAAGAAAATCATCAGCCTCGACCTGGGCTCGAACCTGACCCGCTACGAAGAGCACATTGCGGCCAACAAGCCCCTACCCAACTGCACCATCGGCCTGACCCTGCACGAGGCCAAAGGCGAGGTGAAGGCCGACCGCCCCGCCGGCTGGTGCCGCTACTGGGAGAAAATCGACGACTCGTACTTGGGCACCGGCGTGGTCGTAGCCCCTAGCTACCTGACTGATTACCAAGACCACCGCAGCGCCGAAAAAGACCAAAACCAGCTGTACATGGTAACTAAGCCGCAGCAGGGCACCGCCATTTTCTACGCCGGCTTTGGCTGGCAGAAGAGCGGGCAGTTTGCTTCGGCCGCCGCCTGGGACGCCTACCTGGCCGAATTTGCCCAGCGCCTGGCCTCGCCGCTGGCCGTGACCTGGAAATAGGGCTAGCGCGGGTTTTTCGGGGGCCAGGGCCTTATTCCTATCAAAACCACCCGATAGCTGTTTTCTTTGCGGGCGCGGAGCCTGTCGCTTCGCCTTATTTACTCATGGCAAATTCCACTCTCACCGGCCTGCGTGCCGGCGTGCTGCACGGCGACGAAGTGCAGGCCCTCTTCCAACACGCCAAAACCCACGGCTACGCCCTGCCCGCCGTGAACGTGACCGGCACCGACACCGTGAATGCCGTGCTCGAAGCCGCCCGCGACCTCAATTCGCCGGTTATCATTCAGTTCTCGAACGGCGGCGCGCAGTTTTTTGCCGGCAAGGGCCTGCCCAACGACAAGCAGCAGGCGAGCATCGCGGGCGGCATTTCGGGTGCCCACCACGTGCACCTCATGGCTGAAGCCTACGGTGTGCCCGTGATTTTGCACACCGACCACGCCGCTAAAAAGCTGCTGCCCTGGATTGACGGCCTGCTCGACGCTGGCGAGAAATACTACGCCCAGCACGGCCAGCCGCTGTTCAGCTCGCACATGCTCGACCTGTCGGAAGAGCCGATTGAAGAGAACATCGAAATCTGCAAGGAATACCTCAAGCGCATGGCCAAAATCGGCATGACGCTCGAAATCGAGCTCGGCGTGACCGGCGGCGAGGAAGACGGCGTAGACAACTCCGACGTGGACTCGTCGAAGCTCTACACCCAGCCCGAGGAAGTAGCTTACGCCTACGAGCAGCTCAGCGAAATCAGCCCGCGCTTTACCATCGCGGCGGCTTTCGGCAACGTACACGGCGTGTACAAGCCCGGCAACGTGAAGCTGCAGCCCAAGATTTTGCACAACTCGCAGGAGCACCTGCGCACCAAGCACAATATTGAGGCCGAGCTGCCCATCGACTTCGTGTTCCACGGCGGCTCGGGCTCTTCGCAGGAGGAAATCCGCGAGGCTATCGGCTACGGTGCCATCAAAATGAACATCGACACCGACCTGCAGTGGGCGTTCTGGGAAGGCATCAAGAACTACTACGTGAAGAACGAGGGCTACCTGCAAGGCCAGATTGGCAACCCTAGCGGCCCCGACTCGCCCAACAAGAAGTATTACGACCCGCGCGTGTGGCTGCGCGAAGGCGAAAAAACCTTTGTGGCGCGCCTTAAGTCGGCCTTCGAAGACCTGAATGCGGTGAACCGTCGGCCCTAGCCCGCCGCTTGCATAACCCTCACCCCGCGGCTCGCCGTATAGCGTCTACACCTTGTATTCTTTCTGATTATGAAAAAGACTCTGTTCACGGCGGTACTCGGCCTGCTGGCCGCTACCTCGGTACTGGCGCAAACGACCCCGACCACCAAGACCAAAGACGGCGGCGATAAGACTATCACGACGGCCGATGGTATGACGGTAAAAACCAAAGTTGCCGACGATGGCAAAATGAAAGTAAAGGGCCGCGACAACGAAGGCAACAGCATGAAAGCCACCACTAAGCCCCGCAAAGGCGACATGAAAATGGACGGTGATGGCATGAAGATGCACCACAAAGGCATGCACAAAAAAGGCATGATGCGCGATAGCGCCGCCATGCGCTCGTCGATGTAATTGACGGCATCAGCAAAAGAAAAGTCCCGCTTCTCACCAGAAGCGGGACTTTTCTTTTGCTAGGCAGCTAGTTGCGAATTATCCGCCGCGACAGTTTCGTGCCAACCACGCGCAGGATGTACACCCCGCGCGCTAAACCGTCCAGGCTAACTTCGCCGCCGTTCGGGGGCAATGCCACTGTACTCATCGTTTGTCCTAACGTATTCAGGAGCTGCACCGTGGCTGCCCCCATGCTGGCAGGAAGCGCCACGTAGAAACGTCCGGCGGTGGGGTTAGGAAATACCTGCCACTCCACCGTGGCCAGCTCGGCCAGCACCTGCTGCTGATACGTGGCTGCGGCGGCCTGCGCAGCAGCTTGCAGCTCGGCTAGCGTGGGGGCTACCAGCAGAGCAAATGCCACGGTGGCCGAGTCGCCGGGGGCTAGCCGGGGCACCACAGTGCTTACCACCTGCGATACATCGGTTCCCTGCGTATCGGTGCCGACCTGACGATGTGCCCGGCCGAAGCCGCCGCTTAGAGCCAGGTATTTTTCGGCGGGCTCGAAGCCGTCGCCGAGGTAGATGGGTGTGCCGACAGGCGCATTATTATCGATGGCGTAGCTGCCCGCCGGGCGCGGTCCCAGCACCTGCACGCCGGCATAAAAGCGCGGGGCTACGGGGTCGTAGGCGTAGCCCACACGGTTGACGGAGTCCCACCGGGCCACGTTGCGGGTGGCATCGCCGGGCAGGTCCCAGTCGGTAAATAAACCAGCGTACAAGGGCTTGAGCGTATCGGCAGTGAGGTTACGCAGCGAGTAATCGAGGAGAATGACGTTGCGGCGGGTGGCCGGGCTAGCCCAGCTCTGGCCCCGCTGGCGCACGCGCACCCCCACCGAGCGGGGCAGCTTAGAGCCGGGCAGCGAGTCGCGAAATACACCGTGCGCCTCCTGGTCGGCGCGGGGGCCAGGGGCTAGCCGCCGCACCTGGGCCACGGTAAAAAACGCCTGCCGCACCGTGCCGGGGCCAGCCCGCAGGTGGTCGGCCACGCGGGTGGGCGAGGTAGCCAGCAGCAGCCCTCCCTCGCTGAGCAGCGGGGTGCTGCCGCGGTAGCTCAGGCCCCGGCCCACGGCGGCGGTCGGGTCGTCGTAGGCCAGGTTGCCCCGGCTGGTGAGGCTCACACTGATGTCGCCGGCGTCGAGCTGCACGTAGTCGGGGTTGAGCTGCACGTCTACGTACTGGTCCGATACATAGCCATTATCGCCCACTACGTGATAATTGAGCGTGGCAGTCGTGTTGAGCGGCACTGCGCTTGCCACGGCTAGCCGAAAGGGAGCAGCATCGTTGCTGGCTTCCGAGAGCGTATTGAGGTTGCCGACCGCAAACGTGCCCTGGCGCACCGTGAGGTAGGGCGAAAGCGAGCGCACCGTCACCGTCAGGCCCATCACGGGCAGCAGCAGGTTGCGCACCGTGGTGGCTAGCCGGATGGTGTCGCCGGGCGCGTAGCCGGCGGGTGCCGGCGGGCTGAAGGCACTGCGCACTACCCGCGCCTCGCGCTGGCTGATGCCAGCCACGGCCCGCGCCACGTTGAGGCGGCCGGTGCCCAGATAGCCTTGGTAGCTGGTATTAGCAGGCAGAGCGTAAATACTGCCATCGGCCGTGCGGCGCAGTTGGGCCAATACCTGCTCGGCATTGAGCTGCGGAAAGCGGGCCCGCACCAGCGCCGCCGCGCCCGCCACCTGCGGCGCGGCAAATGAGGTGCCCGAGCCCCGCCAATAATCGGCATCGGGCGGGCCAGCGGCGGTGACGGTGGGCCGGCCGTAGGCAATGACAATGTTGACGCCCGGCGCTACGAGGTCAATGCGACGGCTATAAGTAGCAAAGCTGGCTTTCGCATCGGTGGCATCGGTGGCCGACACCGACAGCACGTGGTCGTAGGAAGCGGGGTAAAATAGCAGGTCGGCGGGCGTGTTGCCGGCAGCAGCCACCAGCACGGCATCGCGGTTTACGGCGGCGTAGGTGCACACATCCTGCTCAAAGCGGGAGTAGCCCCCGGCCCCGCCCCACGACATATTAATGACCCGGCAGCCGTGGTCGGCCGCGTACACAATGGCCTCGTAGCCCGCAAATGAGCCTGTCGTAGTACCCGGAAATATCTGCAAGGGCAAAAATTTACTCCGAAAGCCCACCCCGGCCAAGCCCTTGCCATTATCAGCCTGCCCCGCTGCAATGCTCGACGACTGCGTGCCATGTCCCGTGTAATCCTCATACATCGGGTCATTGTTGTTGTTTGAAAAGTCCCAGCCCCGGAAATTATCTACGTAGCCATCGCCGTCATCGTCCTTGCCGTTGAGGGGGTCGGCGTAGTTATACTTTACCTGTCGCACCAAGTCCTCGTGAGAATAGCGGATACCCGTATCCGTCATGCCAATCACGATGCTGGTATCGCCCTTCGTAAAATCCCAGGCGCGGTAAGCCTGCGTCAGGCGCAAATGGTACTGGTTACCGGGGGCGGTAGAATCGGCCAGCGGGTCGTTGGGCTGGTAGAGCGGCTCCCGGATATAGAGCGGCTCCACGTACTCTACCACGCCGGTGGCCAGTAGCCATGCCCGCGCCTTGGCCAGCGAAAGGCCAGCCGGTACGGCAAGCTCATACACCTGGCGCAGGTCGACGCTGCCGGGCTGCTCGATGCTCGGGAGCTGGCTAGCAGGAAATTTTTGCACCAAGCCGGTAGCGTGCAGCGCCGTCAAGGCCGGGCGCAGCACCACCAAGCTGGCCGCAGGCGGGCCGGCCGCCTCGCGCAGCTTCAGCACCAGCCGGCCCGGAATGGTGGGTGGCGCAGCTAGCCCCGGCAGGGCCAGCAGGCAGCCACATACCCATAGCAACGTATAAAGTACTCTCATAGTCAACACACAGAAATAGGATTACGGGTAAAGATACGGCTTCCGCTAGCCTTGCTCACGAAAGAAAGCGGCCCTCCTCTTGCGAGAAAGGACGCTTTTCTAAAGCTTTAAAATTCCCTTCAAATCGTTACTTCTTCTATCGGAGCCCTTTTTGAAATTTTCCAAGTTGCAGCTCCCTTAACTACTGCCTGGCTAGCCCCAGTGCGCCACGCTGGCCGGCAAGCCGGCCTCGCGAGCCAGCGGCGCGGCCCCCGAGGCAAACAGCCCCGCCAGCACCGCGTTGGCGGCGGCAGCCAACTCCAGGTGGTAGTCGGGATGCAGGGTTGAGGCCTGCTTGAGGGCCTGCTGGGCACGGCGCACCAGGTGCTGAAGCAGCGGCTGCGTAGGCCCGTGCAGCCGCGCCACTAGCCCCGGCTGATGCACAAACACATTGGCCAACAGCCGCAGGCTCAGCTCCACTTCCCCAAAGGCATCTTCGGTAATGCGGGCGTGGTAGGCTAGCCGGGCTTGCAGCTGTCGCAGGATAACCAGCAGGTCGTTAGGCGTTTGGTGGTAGCCACGCACGGGGTCATCGACCTGCTGGCGCAGGGCGGCGCGGCGGGCTTCGAGAGCATCGGGGCCTTCGAGCAGGCGGTAGGCCAGCTGCTCGGTAAGCACCGCATCCTGGGCCACGAGGCGGGCTAGCAGTTGGTCTTTTTCTTTCTGCGGCAGGTCGAAAAGGGCGCGGCGAAGGGCGGGTGTGAGGGCAGGCAAGGATAGAGCTACTAATAGTATGGCAGAGACTGAAAGGGAGGGGTTACGATATACAGCACCATGGGTTCACGGTGAACGTCAAGCCAATACCATACGTTTTTAGCCCAGACGTTATACAGCACTTCCATAAAGCAAGCATAGCGGGCTTGGTGATGGAATCTAAGGCGTATTCCTGCTTCACGGCAACTATCATTCCCTAACGCACACAGGTACTGCTGGGTATTATCAAGACCAATAAAATCAGTAATTCCATTACCTGTAAAATCTACCGTTTGCCAGCGCCTGATTTTGTCGAGTTCAGCCTGCGGCATGCTAGATAGGTTTTGGGAATAGCGAAAGTGGCTTGACTCAGCAACTGGTTTCCATGCAGGCATAGTTAGCTGCATGATACCACCTGTGCATAGGCCCCCATCGTGTATTGGCCACTGAATGCCTGACGAGCTGCGTATTTCGAACTCAGGAAATAGGGTGCTGCAAAAGCCTAGCAGCAGCATAAACCACGGCACCATCCACCACGAGGGTAGTACCTGACTTAAGGGGAAACGGCGAAATGGCAGCATGCTCTAGCTGATGCCAGCTTGCCCCAAACTGCATAAAAAAGCCCGTTACCTTTTGGTCACGGGCTTTTCCTAAGAAGTAAGTCAGCTTATTCGTCGCCGTCAGCGGTCAGGGTTTTGCCTTGGTGCTGGGTTTCGGGCAGCGTAAAATTGGCTTCGCTAGGGCGCACCAACTCATCGGGCACGTTTTCGGCCGAAGGCGGGGCCGAGCCGGTAGGCGCCTGCATCTCGGAGCGCATCGAGTCGTCCATCTGGTCGGCCATTTGCTGGCCGCTGTCGTTTTCGTCGAATACCTGGCCAGCCGTTTCGCGGTCGAGAAAGCTATCCGATTCCTTTTCGGTTTCGGTGCGGGCGTTGTTAGAGGCGTCGGCTAGGGCATCGGTAGTAGCCGTGGCAGCTGCCTTGTCAGTATCGTTGTTGCCGGGCGCGGCTTGGGGTGCAGTAGCCATAAGGTGTTAGCTTTTAGAATGTTCTTTATCGTTATTTTCCTGCCAGGTAGCTTGCTGCTTGCCGCCCGCATAGCGCGGGTCATCGTCCGACCAGGCGGCGCGCTGCGCGTCGGTATCGGCGTGCTGGGCATCGCGCACGGCGGCAGGGTCCTGATTTTGGGTCACGTGGCCGCGCTGCGGGCCGGTGCTCGTAGACTCGGGCTCACCGTTGGGCTGAGCGGCTACGTGCTGGTCGGGCTTGTTAAACTCGCTGAACTCGTCGGGGTTGTCGTGGCTGCCGTCGTTGCGGCTGGTGCTGGTAGCAGCCGGGGCCGAAGCGGCTTCCTTGTCGCCGGGCTTGCCAAAGTTCCCGTAGGCCGGGGTGCCGGCTTCGGCATCTCGGGCGGGTTCGTTGGGGTTCAGGTGAGCGTCTTGGGCGCGCTGGCGCTGGCCGGCGGGTAGTTGGTCGTTGTCGGCCGAATCAGAACCTGGAGTAGTGCTCATGGGAGGGAAGAAAAGAAGTTCGGGAAAGCCGCGGGGCTAGCCCGGCAGCGGTGGTGTTTACTGTAGTTTGCGGGTTCGCGTTGCTGGTAGTAGCTTTTTGAAGCCGCATTTTTCGGTGTGCTTACGTACACTAGGGCGCCACTTCGGCTCTTTATCTCCTCCCCTATTCGCATGACTGTTCAGCACGACACTGCAAATCAAGAATTTATCATTGGCCCGGCCGACCAGCAGGCCGAGCTGGCCTACTCATTGCCCGCCGCCGGCGTCATTGATTTTGTGCACACCTATGTACCCGAAAGTCAGCGCGGCCAGGGCGTAGCCGACGAGCTGGCCCAGGCCGGCCTGGCCTACGCCCGCCAGCAGCATTTGAAGGTGCGCACCAGTTGCGAGTTTATGAGTGGCTACGTGCAGCGCCACCACCAGCAATACGCCGACCTGCTGGCTAGCTAGGTGCTTCTCTAAAAAAGGCGGGCTAGCCGATAGATTTCCTATCGGCTAGCCCGCCTTTTGCGCGCGCAGCCTGAAGTTTCCGCCCTAGCGGGTGGGCTCAGCATTGAGCAGCTCTAGCTGCCAAGTCAGCTCTTCTGCGCGAATGGGATAGGGCTGTCCGTGGCGAATATCTTGATATACAGCCTCAAACAAGTCCATATAAGTAGCCGGGGCGGCCTCGTCGGCCTGCGGGGCCAGCACTTGGCCAGGGCTGGCCGGGTCGGCCACCACGAGGCGTCCTTCCTGGCCGGGCTGCTCGCGGCCATAGGCGGGGTCGGTGGGCTTGAGGCCAGCTAGCAGCTGAGCTTCCTGCGGGTCGGTGCGTTCTTTTTGGTAGCTACCCTGGGTGCCGTGCACAACAAACGCCGGGCCAGGGTCGGCCACGAGCAGGCTCGACGTTACCCACACGTGCAGGCCCTGCGGAAAGCTCAGCCGGTACGTAAAAAAATCATCGACCTGCGAGCCCGCGCGGTAGCAGCCCACCGTTTTCTCAAACGACAGCGGGCGGCCAAACAGGCTGATAACCTGGTCGAGCAAGTGCGGCCCTAGGTCGTAGAGCACGCCCGAGCCGGGGCGGCCATCCTCCTTAAACACCTTGGTATGCAGCGCCGGCCGAAAGCGGTCGAAGCGGAAATGTGCCTCGATAAGCTGGCCTAGCTGGCCGCTCGCTACCACCCGGCGCACGGCGCCGAAGTCGGTGTCCCAGCGGCGGTTTTGGTAGCCTAGCAGCTGGCGGTCCTGCTGCCGGGCCAGAGCAGTTAGCTCCTGCCACTGGGCTACGGTGGTGGCTACGGGCTTCTCGACCAGCACGTGCTTGCCGGCCAGCAGCGCCTGGCGCGCCAGGTCGTGGTGCGTGTCGTTGGGCGTGTTCACTACCACCAGCTCGATGGCGGGGTCGGCCAGCAGCGCCTCGGTGCTCGGGTAGCTGCGAATGCCGGGGTAGTCGGCGGTCATGCGCTGTTGGGTGCGCTCAACCACCGCGCGCAGTGCAAAGCCCGGGTGCGCTACCAGAAATGGCGCGTGAAAAAGCTTGCCCGACATGCCGTAGGCCAGCAGCCCGGCCCCGATAGGAGAATCGAAAGAAGGAGTCATGCTCAAATGTAGAACGTGAGGAGCTAGGCCACAGCAGCTTCTTCCAGGGCGGCTGGCACGGCTACGGCCGCCCGCAGGGGGCTAGCCAGCCGCACTACGCACACGCCCGGCGCCCGCAGCCAGCTAGCCCGCGCCAGCTGCCCCAGCCCGATGGTGCCGGTGAGGTAATTGCCGCGCTGCGCCGACCGAAACTCCTGGTGCACGGCCACAAAGTCGGCACGGTCGGGCGCACCGCTCGCGTCGTCGAAAGTCACGAGCACGTCTACCTCAGCGGCGTCGGGCGCCAGCACCAGGTGGGCATTCTGGTGAATTTTCTTATAAGCATAGCGGTAGCCGTAGGTGAGCGCCGATAAATCGCTGAGCACCGCCGACGCCGTGGGGAAAGCACCCGCGCCGCGCCCCAGAAAAAACTGCCGGTCGGCAAACGTGCTCTGGGTGATGAGGCCATTGAACTCATCGTGCACCTGCGCCAGCTCGTGGCCGGGGCGCACCAGCGTGGGCAGCACGGCCGCTGCCAACCCGCCGCCCGGCAGCCGGCGCGCCTCGGCTACCAGCTTGATTATCAGGCCCTGTTCGCGGGCATAAGCCGTAGCCAGTTCGCTAATGCTCGTGATGCCCACCGCCAGCAGCTCGGCGGGGGCCACCACGGCGCCAAACGCATGGGCCAGCAGCAGCACCAGCTTGTTGCGGGCGTCGAGGCCTTCTACGTCGAGGGCCGGGTCGCTTTCGGCAAAACCCAATTCCTGAGCCCTAGCCAGGGCCGCGGCGTAGGGCTGGGCATCGCGGTGCATGGCCGTGAGGATATAATTGGTCGAGCCGTTCACGATGCCTTCTACCGATTCGAGCAGGTCGGTATCGTAGTATTCTTCCAGGTTGCGAATAACCGGCAGGCTAGCGCAGGCCGCCGACTCGTAGAGCAGCGGCGTGCCGGTAGTTTGCTGAATCTCAATCAGCTCGGGCAAATGCTCGGCGAGCATCTTCTTGTTAGCCGTTACCACGGCTTTGCCGCGCAGCAGCGCCTCTTTCACAATAAGATACGCCTCGTCGGCGTCGTCAATGAGCTCCACTATCACCGTCAGGCCAGGGTCGCTCAGCAAGTCGTTCTTATCATAGGTAAATACCTCGGCGGGCAGCGAACGCGCCTTGCCACGGTTTTTGACGGCAATGCGGCCGATGCGCGCGCGCAGGCCGGGCGTGCGGGCTAGCACCGCGTGCAGGCCCTGGCCCACTACGCCAAAGCCGAAAAGACCAATGTTGAGGTCGGTACGAGTCATAGAAAAAAGTACTGGATAAGCAGTTAAAACCCGCTGCACCACCCGCACTCCATCCAAAAACTCCTCACCGAAAGGGCATAAAAAAGCCCTTCCGACAAGTCAGAAGAGCCACGCGGTCGCTAGGGCCGCCTTACCTCTCATAACTTATCTGCTTCCGAAACCTGGCCGGGGCCGCATCTCGAAACAGGAATTAGCACCTTCGCATGGCTGCTGGTTGCTAAGGCATCGTCGGGCCTGTCCCTCCGCCTTTCTGGATAAGAGCCCCGGTGCCGGAGCGTGCTGCAAAGGTAATGGCCGCCGCCCGGCTTGTGCTAGCCCCAACGCAAAATCATGGTGGCAGCATCGCCGAGCTGGAACGCCCAATCGGCCTAGACGGGACCGCTATATCCGCTCGCATACAGCGAATTAGCCTGACAATTGCCGAGAGCAAGCTTTTTTTATTGGCGCAGCGCTAGTCCTCAGAATGTCCCGATAGCTTGATTCTCAAAGGCTCAGCTATTCGAAGAATTACCTCGGCAGGCTATTTAGATTAAGTAAAAACATCGCAAGCCCATACTCGGCCGTAGGACGTTAAGCTACCCTACCAGCTACTGGCCGCCTGATTAGCTAGCGTTTATCACTATTTTTTTCTTTACTGACCTATGAGTCAAACTTTCATCCAAGAGCCCCTGGACAAAGCGGCGCCGCACGTGGTGCCGGCCCAAGCCGTGACGCTCAACGTCAACGGCGAAGACCATACCATCCAGATTGCACCCTGGACCAGCCTGCTCGACGCCCTGCGCGAGTACCTGAACCTGACTGGCACCAAAAAAGGCTGCGACCACGGCCAGTGCGGTGCTTGCACCGTGCTCGTTGATGGCAAGCGCATTAACTCGTGCTTGGCCCTGGCTACGGTGTACCAAGGCAAGAAAATTCAAACTATTGAGGGCTTAGGGGCGGAGGACAATCTCTCGCCGCTGCAACAGGCGTTTGTAGACCACGATGCTTTCCAGTGTGGCTACTGCACGCCGGGCCAGATTTGCTCGGCGCAGGGCCTCATCAACGAGGGCCGCTGCAAGACCGAAGACGAGGTGCGCGAGCACATGAGCGGCAACCTCTGCCGCTGCGGCGCTTACACCAACATCTTGTCGGCGGTGATGGAAGTGCTGCACGACGGCAATGTTGTGGTCGATAACGGCGTGCTCATCACCATTCCGGTGGCGCCTACCAAAGCCAGCTCGGCCGAATAACTCTTAGCCTTCGCTCCTTATGAATAGTTTCACCCTCACCCAAGCCACGGCCACTGATGAGGCCGTGCGCGACCTGACCAGCCATGACGGCGCAGCCTACCTAGGCGGCGGCACCAACCTCGTGGACTTGATGAAGTATAATCTTGAGCGGCCTACCCACCTCACCAGCCTGGGCCTGCTGCCGCTTACTGATATCACGAGCCTGCCCGATGGTGGCCTGCGCCTGGGGGCCCTAGCCACCAACGCCGACACCGCCTGGCACCCCGAGGTAGAAAAGCGCTACCCGCTGCTGAGCCAGACCATCTTGGCCGGGGCCACGCCGCAGCTGCGCAACGTGGCTACCAACGGCGGCAACCTCAACCAGCGCACTCGCTGCTACTACTTCTACGACCTGGCCACGCCCTGCAACAAGCGCGAGCCCGGCAGCGGCTGCTCGGCCCTCACCGGCCCCAACCGGGTGTGCGGCGTGCTGGGCACCAGTGAAAGCTGCATTGCTACCCACCCTTCAGATATGTGCGTGGCCCTAGCCGCCCTCGAAGCCGTGGTGCGGGTGCAAGGCCCCGATGGCGAGCGCACCATCAAATTTGAAGACTACCACCGCCTGCCCGGCGACCATCCTGAAAAGGACAACACCCTGAAGCCGGGCGAGTTGGTAACGGCCATCGACCTGCCCGAAGAAGGCTACGCCGACCACTTCACCTACCTCAAGCTGCGCGACCGCAGCAGCTACGCGTTTGCGCTAGTGAGCGTGGCCGTGGGGCTGAAGATGAACGGCAACACCATCGAAAAGGCCCGCTTTGCCCTGGGTGGCGTGGCCCACAAGCCCTGGCGCGACCAGGAGGCCGAGAAGATGCTGGAAGGCCAAACGGCCTCGCCCGACTTGTTCCGCCAGGTGGCCGCCAAGGTATTTGCTGAGGCCAAGGGCTACGGTGAAGACTCGCTGCACAACTCGTTTAAGATTGAGCTGGGCAAGCGCGCCATTGTGCGGGCGCTCAAGCAAGCCACTGAGATGAGCCAAGTAGTGAACCCGAATGTGTTTTTAAATTCTAATCCGTAAGCTGCTATGTCGCAAACTATTGCTACCCCGCCTACCGTGCGCCTCGACAGCGACGTGCTTGGCAAACCTATCAGCCGCACCGATGGCCCGGCCAAAGTGAGCGGCGCGGCCAAATACGCGGCCGAGTTTGGTGTGACCGGCCCGCTGTGGTACGGCTACATCGTGAGCAGCCCCATCGCCAAGGGTAAAATCACCAAAATCCACGCCGATGAGGTGCTGGCTATTCCGGGCGTACAACACATTTTCTCGCACGAGAATGTACCCTCGCTAGCCTGGTTCGACCGCAATTACAAGGACGATGTGGCCCCCGGCGGCTCGCCCTTCCGCCCATTGCACGAGCCCGAAATCTTATTTAGCCTGCAACCGGTAGCGCTGGTGGTGGCCGATACTTTCGAGCTAGCCCGCTACGCCGCTTCGGTGCTCCGCATTGAGTATGACGTAGAAAAGCATAACACTGACTTAGAGGCTTCTATTGGCGAAGCCTACGACGCGCCTAGGGGCAAAACGGGCTTTATGCCCCCGCCTAAGCCTAAGGGCGATATGGATAAGGCCTACCAGGAGGCCCCGCACAAAATAGCGGGGGAGTATATCCACCGCGCGCAGCATCAGAACCCAATGGAGATGTTTGCCACCACCGTAGACTGGCTGGGCGATGGCAAGAAGATGAAAATCTACGACAAGACCCAGGGTGCGCCCAACGTGCAGCAGTATCTGATGAAGATTTTCAGCCTGAGCACCGACGAAGCACGGGTTATCTCCAAATTTACAGGGGGCGGTTTTGGCTCGGGGCTGCGGCCGCAGTACCAGGTATTTCTGGCCGTGATGGCTGCCCTGGAGCTCAAGCACTCAATACGGGTTGTGATGACGCGCACGCAGATGTTCAGCTTTGGCCACCGGCCCCACACGCTGCAAAAGCTGCGCCTGGCTACCGACGACCTAGGGCAGATTCAGGCTCTGGAGCACAAGGCTTTGCACGAAACCTCGCAATTCGAGAACTATACCGAAACGATAGTAAACTGGGCGGGCGTGCTCTACCCCTCCCCCAACACCAACTTCGACTACCAGCTAGCCAAGCTCGATGTGTACTCGCCGCTCGATATGCGGGCGCCGGGTGCCGCCACGGGCTCATTTGCCCTTGAAAGCGCTATCGACGAAATGGCCTACGCTGCCAATGTCGACCCGCTCGATTTCCGGCTGCGCAATTACAGCTACGAAGACCCCATTGAAAACAAGCCCTTCACCAGCAAGCGCCTCGACGACTGCCTCCACGAAGGGGCTGCCCGCTTTGGCTGGGACCAGCGCAACCCCGAGCCCCGCTCGATGCGCGACGGCAACCAGCTGGTAGGCTGGGGCGTGGCCGCCGGCTGTTGGGATGCCTCCATGCAGAAAGCCGCCGCCAAAGCCGTGCTATCGGCCGATGGCCACCTCACCGTGAGCAGCGCTACCAACGACCAAGGCGCTGGCACCTACGTGATTATGACCCAAATGGCCGCTCAGACCCTGGGGCTGCCCATGAAGCAGGTCACCTTCAACCTCGGCGATACCAATATGCCTGCCGCCCCCGTGCAAGGCGGCTCCTGGACGGCCAACTCGGTGGGCGCGGCCGTGAAGGACGCTTGCCAGGGAATAGGCAAGAAACTGCTCAAGCTAGCCCAGAAAATGGATAACTCGCCCCTAGCCGGCGTTGACTTCGAGGATGCGCAGTTCGTGGACGGCTACATCCGCGCCAACGAGGATATCACCCGCTCGGTGGCCATTGCCGACATTCTGGCTGCCAGCGGCGAAGAGAAGATTGAGGCGGACGGCAAAGCCGGCCCCAATCCCATCAACATGCTGAAGTACTCCATGCACTCGCACAACGCGGTGTTTGTGGAGGTGAAGGTGGACGAAGACCTGGGCACCATCCACGTGACGCGCGTGGTAAATGCCGTGGCCGCCGGCCGCATTATGAACCCCAAAACGGCCCGCAGCCAAGTGCTGGGCGGCACGGTGTGGGGCCTGAGCATGGCGCTGATGGAGGAAACCTACCTCAACAACGAGCTCGGCCGCTTCATGAACCACAACTATGCCGAGTACCACATTCCGGTAAACGCCGACATCCACAAAATTGACGTGATTTTTGTGGAAGAACAGGACGACATTGCTAGCCCCATCGGCGTCAAAGGCGTCGGTGAAATCGGGATGCTGGGCGTAGCCGCCGCCATTGCCAACGCTGTGTACCACGCCACCGGCAAGCGCGTCCGTGAGTTGCCCCTGACGAGTGACAAGCTGTTGTAAGCTTCGATTAAGTTGAATGCAAAAGCGCCTCGTAGCCGATTGGCTGCGGGGCGCTTTCTTGTTTAATCTAATCCTTAACCTCCTTCAGGGAGTCCGAGTTATAACCTGTCTTTTTCAGGATTGGCCCCGATTTTTAGGATGCCGCCTGTGCTGTCACAGTAACTTTGTGGCCGTAGTGACGGGCTTCCCAGCAAGTGCCCGTTGCCCTAGCGGGATGATATGTAACTCAGCAGCAAGCTGCTCTTATGCGGGCTTTATCCCGCGCGCACATCCAAAATCCCGTTTTTGACCACTTAAGGCTACCCTGCCCATTACGATAAAACTTACCATGAGTATCCCTTCTACCTCCGACGCTCCCAGCCCTAGTGCTACCCCAGGCCAGCCATTGGTTGGCGTAGTCATGGGCTCCAGCAGCGACTGGGACACCATGCAGCACGCCGTGCAAATTCTCGCGGATTTTGGCGTGGCCCACGAAGCGCGTGTAGTGTCGGCCCACCGCATGCCCGACGACTTGTTTGCGTATGCCGAACAGGCTGGCCCGCGCGGTTTGCAGGCCATCATCGCCGGCGCGGGCGGGGCCGCCCACCTGCCGGGCATGCTCGCCGCCAAAACCACGGTGCCCGTGCTAGGGGTGCCGGTGGCCAGTCGCCATTTGCAAGGGGTAGATTCGCTGCACAGCATCGTGCAAATGCCCAAAGGAATACCAGTAGCCACTTTTGCGATTGGCACCGCTGGGGCGGCCAATGCCGCGCTGTTCGCGGTCAGCCTGCTGGCCTTGCACGACCCAGAGTTAGCGACCAAGTTGCAGGCGTTTCGCGCCGCCCAAACGGAGGCTGCCCGCGCCATGACCCTGCCCGTATGAGCGCCGATAGTCACGTTACAGCCATGACCCCGATTTTTCCCGGCAGTGTAGACCCCGCGGGTCAGCGAGCCACGCTCGGCGTAGTGGGGGGCGGCCAATTGGGCCGGATGTTTGTGCATGCCGCCCAGCGCCTGGGGTACTTCACCGCCGTGCTGGAGCCCGACGCCCAAAGCCCAGCCGGACTAGTGAGCCACCACCACATCCAGACCGACTACGACGACCCGGCCGGGCTGGCGCAGCTGGCCCAGCTGTGCCAGGCTATCACCACCGAGTTTGAAAATGTGCCGGCCCAGGTGCTACGCACGCTGGCGCAAGTTCGCCGTGTAGCGCCAAGTGCGGCCGTGGTAAGCATTGCCCAAAACCGCATTGCGGAGAAAGCCCACTTCGCCGCCTGCGCCGAGGTGTCGGGGGTGACCTGCGCGCCCTATGCGGTGATTGAAACGCCGGCCCAGCTACAGGCCGTCCAGGCCGAGCGGACAGATTTGCTGCCCGGCATCCTGAAAACGGCGCGCATGGGCTACGATGGCAAGGGCCAGGTCCGCATAAAGACTGCCGCCGAGCTGGCCGCCGCCTGGGCGGAGCTGGGCGGTGTGGCCTGCGTGCTGGAAAAGATGCTGCCGCTCACCGCCGAGTGCTCGGTACTGGTGGCGCGCGGTTGGGACGCACAGGTCGTCAGCTTCGCCCCGCAGCGCAACGTGCACGTAGAGGGCATTTTGGCCGTGACCCACGCCTATGAAGGCACGATGCCCCTAGCCCTGGCCACTAGGGCCCGCGAGGCGGCCGTGGCCATTGCGCAGCACATCGGCTATGTCGGGGTACTGTGCGTCGAGTTTTTTGTGGTCGCCGATGGTAGCGAGCACGGCGGCCTGGTAGTCAACGAGATGGCCCCGCGCCCGCACAACAGCGGTCACTATACCATAGACGCCTGCGACGCGTCGCAATTTGACCTGCAAGTCTATGCCATGGCGGGCTTACCCTTGCCGCAGCCGCGCCAGCATTCGCCGGCCATCATGCTCAATCTGCTGGGCGACGTGTGGTTTGACGCCCACGGCCAGCCGCAGGAGCCGAACTGGTACGCCGTGCTGCGTTTGCCAGGCACGCACCTGCATTTATACGGCAAGCTAGAAGCGCGCGCAGGCCGCAAGATGGGTCACCTGACCATCACCGGCCCGGACGTGGCCAGTGTCAAAACCGTAGCGCGCCGCGCCGCGGAGTTGCTCAGCTTGCCGGGGCTGGATGCCATTTAGCTACCTGGTTTTAACGTATGTAGCGACTCTAAAAAGCGCCCCGCATCTGATTAGGTGCGGGGCGCTTTTGGTTTCATAAGTTGCTATTTATTGCCCTAGCATGGGCGCCTCACCCCCGCCAGGGCAGTACACTTATCGTTGGCTATCGCTCTGAAAAGCCGCCGCGAACTCCTTGGCAAAATCTTCCAGCTTTACCTTACCTAAGGCGGGTTTGTGCTGCTCGTAGTCCTCAGCTAGGGCACCGCTGTTCATGCTGGCATAGATATCCACAACATCGGCTGCCGTGCTGGGGGGTAGGCCATTTTTGAGGAGGTTTTCCCGCATCTGCTCGTCGGAGAAGGCGACCCAGCGCAGGTCGGGCCGGCCTATGGCGGCCCCTAGCGCGTGCGCCACTTCGTCCTGGGTGCGCTCGTCGCTGGCTACGTAGCGGATGATGCGGCCGGCAGTGGCAGGTTTGGTAAGTTCCTCAGTAGCCGCGGCGGCAATGTCGCGAGGGTGCACCAGCGCTACCCGATAATTGCCGGCGCAGTTGGCCCCCAGGAAACCGGCACCTTTTATCATGCCCACGAAGCCGTAGTAGTTGGTAAGGAATGAGGTAGGGCGTAGGTGCGTGAGCGCGAGGCCCGGCACGGCTGCCAGGATTTCTTCTACGTCGTGCGAGCCGAGAATGCCACCGGTGCCGTGGTCGCGGTGCGCGCCCCAGCTGCTGAGCTGCACCACCCGCCCTACCCCTGCCTGCTGAATAGCCTGCGCATAGTTGCGGCCAATGCGCTGGAAATAGGCGCGCGAATCAAGCTCGCCATAGCTGGGCGGCACCATGGTGTACACGGCATCGGCGCCCGCGAAGGTGGCAGCCAGGAAATCGGCGTCGTCCAGCGAACCGATGGCGGCAGTGGCCCCTAGCGCTTCGATGGCGGGCTGCCGGTCGGGCTGGCTGCTGATGACCGTGACCGCGTGGCCCTGCTGCACCAGCTCAGTGGCGAGGGGCTTGCTGATGTTCCCCAGGGAACCTGTTACGATGATTTTCATAGGGCAAAGCTCGGGCGGCTGGCCCTTGGGCAACAAGGCGAAACTGCGGCAACATTGGGCCAAAGTGCGGTGAGGTAGCGCGGACTTTCAGTCCGCGAGTGGGGAGGTGTGGCCAACTTGCGGACTGAAAGTCCGCGCTACCTCACCGCTGCTACAGCGCTGGCGGTAGGTGGCCGGCGAGGCACCGGTACCCTTCCGGAAAAACCGCCCGAACGTGGACTGGTCGGCAAAATGCAGGGTATCTGCAATCTGGGCAATGGTCAGGGCCGGGTTTTGCAGCAGCACGTGGGCCTCCAGCAGTACGGCCTCGGCCAGCCACTCCAGGGCCCGCTTGCCCGTGGCTTCCTTCACGGTTTCGGCCAGGTGCTTGGGGGTGATGCACAGCTTATCGGCATAGAAGGCCAGGCTGCGCTGGGTAGCGTAGTGGCTGTTGACCAGCTTTTTGAACTCGGCGGCAATGAGCTGGCTCCGGGTCTGGCTGGCATTCGACGACACGTGCTGCACACTGTAGATGGGTGCGGTTTCGTGCAGCAGAATGTGGATGAGGCTCTTCAAAATTTCCTCGCGGTAGGCGTGCGGGGCGTCGTACTTCTGCTCGATGGCCCGCAGCAGGGCCGTGATACTCGCGGCCTGCGCGGGCGGCAGCGGCAGCACGTGCCGGGCATCGCGCTCAAAAAACGCAAACGTATCCAGGTTCAGGCTGCTGTTGGCCGTGATAAACTCCTTGGTAAAGAAGATGCTGAACGCTTCCATGTCGGCCGACATAAACGGCCACTGCTTGATAACGTACGGCGACAGCAGCATGAGCGAGCCGGGCCCAATATCATAGGTATCGAGGTTGACTTTGAGGCTGGCGTGGCCGCGCAGGCAGATGCCGATTTTGTAGTAGTTGCTGCGGTACGGCAGCTCGATGGGCAGCTGAGTTGGCGCGGATTGCGGGCCAAGGAAGAAAATCTCCGCCGGCTTTGCCGCAGGTTCGGTGAGGGCAGCTAAGGGATAAACGGGAATGGCGGCGCTCATAGCGTGGTAAATTGGGCAGGGCTGATACCCCACCCGGCGCCGGTTAAGGCGCTTGGGGCAAAAAGGAGGGG
The DNA here is from genome assembly GCF_017571525.1 of Hymenobacter sp. BT559. Classification (GTDB taxonomy): domain Bacteria; phylum Bacteroidota; class Bacteroidia; order Cytophagales; family Hymenobacteraceae; genus Hymenobacter; species Hymenobacter ginsengisoli. The sequence goes on from NZ_JAGETY010000009.1 coordinate 113,678, forward strand.
GTAGGCCCTAATATATGCGCCGGGCTCCGTCTTGCGCGCTAGCAGCCCGGAACCGCCCTCCCTGGTAAGCGGTTGCTATAACTCCGCCCAGGCACTGGGCGTACTGCCGAGCTGACGCATCCTTACCATGACCGAACTACAACGCCTCTTCCTAGCCTACGACCAGCACCGCGCCACCCGCCGCCCTTGCGCGTTGGCCACCGTGGTCGAAGTGCTGGGCTCGGCCTACCGCCGCCCCGGCGCCCGCATGCTGGTGACGGAAGACGGCGAGCTAACCGGCGCCATCAGCGGCGGCTGCCTGGAGGGCGATGCCCGGCAGCGGGCGCGGCGGGCCATTTTTCAGGGCGAGCCGGCGCTGGTTACCTACGACACCCGCGACGAGGACGACCCGCGCCACGGCCTCGGCCCCGGCTGCCAGGGCGTAGTACGCATCCTGCTGGAGCCGCTGGATTTTACTAACCCCGATAACCCTCTGGAGCTGCTTCGCGGCTTTGCCCAGCACCCCACACCGGCCGTATTGGCTACCGTGTTTGCCACCGATGCCGGCGGCCTGAAAGCCGCCGTGGGGCAGCGCGTATTGCTTTCCGAAACGGGGATAGTGCGGGGCACGCCCCTGCTGGCGGCGCCGCTAGCCGAGGCTGCGCGTGCCGCACTGGCCGGGCGGCAGTCTCAGATTCTGGATATTGAAACCGCGGCCGGCACGGTGCGGGCCTCGCTGGAGGTGCTGGTGCCGCCGCTGCGCCTGGTGGTGTACGGCGCCGGCAACGATGCCCAGCCGCTGGTGCACCTGGCCGCCTCGCTGGGCTGGCACATTACCGTGGTCGATGGTCGGCCCAACCTCGCTACCCCCCTCCGCTTCCCCGAAGCCGCGGCGGTGCGCATCGTGCCCGTGGCCGAGCTGGAAACCCAGACGCCCGACCCGCTGGCCTACCACGTGCTACTCAGCCACAACTACGCCTATGACCTAGCCGCGCTGCAAACGCTGCTTGCCTCGCCGGCGCCCTACATCGGCCTGCTCGGCCCGCGCCTCAAGGCCCAGCGCCTGCTCGATGAGCTGGATACGTTTCCGGCGGCGCACGTGCAGCACTTGCGCGAGCGCCTGCACAGCCCCATCGGCCTGGACCTGGGCAGCGAAACGCCCGAGGAAATTGCCCTCGCCATCGTGGCCGAGATTCAGGCGCAGCACAGTGGGCGCCAGGGCCGGCCGCTGCGCGAGTGGGCCGGCACGGTGCACGTGCCCGAAACTATTTAATGGTTAACCGATTCATTATCTGCCGGTGCTGCTACGAGCAAGGTGCCGCTTAGTGCAGTCAATCAAGTGGTCTTCATCTTTAAGTACTGGGCTTACGTAGACTTTTGTGTTATGCGACATCCTACCCTAGTCCACACGGGCATACCCATTGCGCCATCTCTTGATGCTACCCTAGCCGACGACGGCGTGCGGCCGCGGGTGGCACCCAACAAGCAGCGGTTGATTCGCATTTCGGCGCTGGCGGTGTTGGTGGCCCTCAGTATCAGCGTAGTAGCGCGGGCATTGGTTTATTTGATTAACCTGGTTACCAACCTCGTTTTTCACGGGGAAGCCTCCCTGGCTTACCATAGCCCCGCCGATAACCACCTGGGCCTGTGGGTCATTGTGGTGCCCGCGATAGGCGGCTTGGTCGTTAGCCTCATGGCGCTGTATGGCTCTAAGGCTATTCGGGGCCACGGCATTCCGGAGGCAATGGAGCAAATTTTGACCAATCAGAGTCGCATCAAGCCTTCCATTATGTACCTCAAGCCGCTATCGGCGGCAGTTGCCATCGGTACCGGGGGGCCTTTCGGGGCTGAGGGCCCGATTATCGCCACGGGTGGTGCCCTGGGCTCCACGCTGGGCCAGCTTATCACCATCACGCACCACGAGCGCAAAGTGCTGCTGGCAGCGGGCGCCACGGCGGGTATGTCGGCCATTTTTGGCACCCCTATCGCGGCCGTGTTCCTGGCTATCGAGCTGCTGCTGTTTGAGTTTTCGCCCCGCTCGCTGCTGCCAGTAGCGCTGGCCTGCATTACCGGCGCGGCTGGCCACCATCTGCTTTTCGAGCAGGGCCCCGTGTTTGAGATGCCCGCCCTGGCGGCCCCTAGCAACGGCGCGCTAGCCACCTACAGCATCATTGGGCTGCTGATAGGCCTGGCTTCGGTTGGGGTAACCAAGCTGGTTTATCTCATCGAGGACCTGTTTGAAGAGCTACCTCTGCACTGGGCGTGGTGGCCCGCGCTGGGCGGCCTGGCTGTGGGCGTCATCGGGTACTTTGCGCCGCACACGCTGGGGGTAGGCTACGAAAATATCTCGTCCATATTGTCGGGCCACGCGCCACTAGGCCTGTTGCTGGGCCTGTGCTTCCTGAAGTTTGCCTCGTGGGCTATCTCGCTGGGCAGCGGCACGTCGGGCGGCACACTGGCTCCGCTGCTCACGATTGGGGGAGCAGCTGGGGCGCTGATGGGGCTAGCCATCAAGCACTTCATTCCCGCTTCCGACATTGTGCTGCCCCTAGCGGCGCTGGTGGGCATGGCAGCCATGTTTGCGGGTGCCTCGCGGGCACTGCTTACGTCCATCGTCTTTGCCGTCGAGTCGACAGGCCAGGCTGAGGCGCTGCTGCCGCTGCTGGGCGCCTGCACGGGCGCTTACCTGGTGTCGTTTCTGCTGATGGGCAACACGATTATGACGGAGAAAATAGCCCGCCGCGGCGTAAAAACGCCCGTCGACTACGAGCCTGACTTGCTCGACAAAGTGAACGTGGAGCGAGTGCTACAAAGCAATATGATGGCCATCAGCACCGACAACACCATCGGCGAAGTACGCGAGTGGAGCGAGCACGAGCTGGAGGGCATTACCCCCCACCTGGTCACCATGAACCCGGATGGCAGCTTTGCGGGTATCGTTAGCCTCGTGACACTGGCGGGCTGGCACAACGATGACAGCGCACCCATTAGCACGCTGCTGCAGCCGCGCACGGCCGCCGTGCTGGCCACCGACTCGCTGCGCACGGCCGTGGAGCGCATGGCCCGCGAAAACGTGGATGTGCTGCCCGTGGTGTCGCCTGGTGGCCTACCCCAGGTAAAAGGCGTGATTTCGTATCGCGACATTCTGGCGGCCTACAAAAACCGCCTCGAAGATGACGGTATGCGGGGCCCGCATATTCAGCTTAAGCGCAAAACTCTGCGCGTGCTGCTGCGAGGCCAAGCCTTGTTTCAGAAACAGTAAGCGGCAGCATAGCTCACACCCGTGGTGCGAAACCGCTTTTAGCTAAATAGAAAAGGCTACCTCCTACTCAAACCCCCGCCCGACGTCCTCCTTTTCCTCTTTGCGCTTCGACTTGGCGGCCTCGCCATCGCGGCCGAAGCGGTAGCTAAGATTAAGGAAGGCCACCCGCGACTCGCGCTTATTGTAGCTCTGCGAGTCGAGGCCGGGCGCGTAGGCCAGGAAGTTGAATTGCAGCGTATTGAACACGTCGGACACGCGCAGCGTGAGCGTGCCGCGGTCCTGGGCCAGGAAGGTATACTTGGCGGCCAAGTCGGTGTTGAACGACGTGAGGCGGCGGCCCTGCGCCGTAACCACCGGCGAGCGGTAGTTGAGCGACACCTGGATGTCGAACTTCTTGGCGGGCGTGAAGGTCGAGTTGAGGCGGGCCGTGCCCACGATGTTGCTGTTGGTGTAGTCGGAGGCCAGTAGCGTGGTGCGCACGAGGCGGCGGAAGGCCGAGGCCGTGCCGCTCACCTTCCACCACGCGGCGAGGGGTAGGGAGCCCACCAGCTCCAGGCCGTAGTTGGTTTCCTGGCCGATGTTGAGGCGGCTGGTGCTCGTGACCTGGTTGCCGGTGAGCGGGTCGCTGATAACCTGGCGGAAGCTGGTAATGGTCTGCGTTTCGAGGCTGTAGAAGCCCGTAACGGCCACCGAGGCTTTGTTGGCAAAGCCTTTCTGGTAGCCCAGTTCGGTCTGGCCCTCATACTCGGGCAGCAGCGCGGGGTTGCCGGCGCGCAGGTTTAGCGGGTCGGAGCGGTCGAGAAACGGGTTGAGTTCGCCTTGGTTGGGGCGCTGCACCCTGCGCGAGTAGCTGAGCTGCAGCTGCTGCTCACGCGGCAGGTCGTAGGCCAGTGTGCCGCTCGGAAACAGGTTGAGGTAGCTGCGGCTAAACTCTGCCCCCGTTTGCTGCTGCAGGCCGTGGGTGTTGGTTTGCTCCAGGCGCAGGCCACCCTGGTAGTGCAGCTTACCCAGCTCGCCGCCCAGGCTGGCATAAGCCGCCTGCACATACTCCTGGTACAGAAAAACCGATTGCTGCGTGAGCGCCGGGCTGGTGCTGCTAAAGTCGTAGCGGTTGTCGGAGCGCTGCCAGATGCTCTTAAGGCCGGTTTCGAAGCGGCCCTTCTCCCCTAGCGGCTGCGTAAAATCGACTTGCGCCGCGCCCTGGTGCAGGTAGGTATGGAAGACTTGCTGCTGGGTAGCGCGTGCGCCGTCGCCGAGGTAGCGCAGGTCGGCAGCTAGGGCATTGTCGGCCGAAAGCGGCGTGTACACGGCGCCAGCCGTGAGCTCGCGGCCGGGCTTGGCGGGCCACACGCGGCGGTAGTCGAGGGTAAAATCGGCGGAGTTGTTGTGGCCCAGGCTGGCGTTCTGGCGGTCGCTGCTGCCCACGTACACCGGCTGGCTGAGGGTCTGGTCCTGCTGGCGCGACAAGATGGCTTCGTCATTCTGGTAGATGTTGAAGCGCGGCTGCGCGGCCAGGGTCAGGGTTTGGTCGTGGGGTAGGGCGTACTCCAGGCCCAGGCGCACGGCGTGCGAGATTTGGGTCGAAAGCCCGTCGCGGCTTTGGCGCAGGTATAGGGTGTGCGAGTCGGCGGTGGGCTGGCCGGTGGCGGGGTCGAGCACCGGGCCGGTGGTCGTCTGGTCGAGGCTGCCGTTGGTGAAGCGCTGGTCGCGCCGGAAATCATACGAGCCAAAGAGGTTCAGCTTGCCCTTGCGGTAGTTGAGGGTCAGGGAAGTGTTGTACTTATCGCGCGTCCCTACCCCCCCTGCGACCACGCCATTAAGCCCGTCGCGCTGGTTTTTCTTGAGAATGATGTTGATAATACCCGCCGAGCCGGCCGCGTCGTAGCGCGCCGAAGGATTGGTAATGACCTCAATCCGGTCGATGCTGCTGGCCGGAATCTGGTCGAGGCTGCCGCCGCCCGCGCCGCCGGCCGCCCCGGTGGGCTTGCCGTCGATGAAGATGGTGACGCCCGCTTTGCCGCGCAAGCTCACGGCGCCGGTTTGGTCCACGGCCACCGAGGGCACGTTCTGGAGCACATCGGTAGCGGTGCCGCCCACGGCGGTGAGGTCTTTGGCCACGTTCACCACCCGCTTGTCGAGGTCGGTGGTGATGGGCGGGCGCTCGCCCTGCACCACTACTTCGGTGAGCTGGGTGGCGGCTGGGCGCAGGCGCAGGCTGCCGAGCTGCGCCACCGGCGCGGCCGTGGTCAGGCTTAGGGCGCGGCGGCCCACGCGGTAGCCTAGCACGTTGGCGCGCAGCACGTAGGCGCCTAGCCGCAGTTTTTCGAGGGCAAAAACGCCGGCCTCGGTCGTTTGGGCATCGGCCACGACCGTGGAGTCGGGCAGGTGCAGCAGCACCACCGAGGCAAAGGGCACCGGCTGGCCGGTAGCGGCATCGAGCAGCGTGCCGCGCACGGCGCCGGCGGATGTTTGGGCCAGCGCGGGCACGCTCAGCAGCGCCAGCAGGGCTAGCGGCCCGGCAATTCTTTCAACAAACAACATGACTAATCCTTAACAGGCGCCAAAACTACCGGCCGATTCTGTGGCGATTTGGACGGCGACCGCCGCACCAAGCCAAAGCGGGGGTGCTGCTACTTTTGCCTCACAGCAGGACGTCTTTCGCAATGGGGCGGCGCTATTTTTCCGGTTGCTGGGCCTTCTATTTCAAGTTATATGCGGTCTTTTAACAACTGCATACTGCTGAGCAGCCTGGCTGCAGCAGTAGCCTGTAGCAGCCCCACTACTCCCGCTATTACTCAACTAGCCGCGCGTGTTCCGCCCAAGCCTGGCACTATATTGTTACCTAAGGTTGCTGACAGCTTGGCTTTTCCAAAAGTATTTGGGGCGGCTTTTCTTAAAGGAGCTATCATCAAGCAAGACTCTGCTAGGTACACTTTTAGCACCTACGACCTCGGAAGGCTAACCAGTTTGAGTGGCAAGCTGGTAGCCGGCGACCCTATCGTATTAACCGATAGACCAGCATTTACCCAGCGTTTCCCAGTAGGTAGCTTTCCAGTGCAGTTGGCCCTAGCCAAGCTGACGAATGATGAGCGGGTTGGCTTTGCCCGCGTTTTGTTCTCCACTGCCCGTGTGGCCAAGTGGGAGCTTGCACGGCTGCCCGGCGAGAAGCCGCTTGCCTTGAAAGACAGCTCCTTTTATTGCTACGGCGTCGATGCTGGCATGGGTGCCTTTATTAATTCTGTCACGAATCGGCACCTTGCGGAGCAAAGCCAAGCCACTTGGGATAAGATATTTATGCGGAAGCCCGAACAGCCAGGCTACAAGGGATACATCTACAGCTTTGGCGCTGGTAATCTGGCTACTTTCCTCACCGGATTTGGCGACGGCTGCTACGCTACATATATCGGCTTTGATGCGCAAGGCCGCGTTTGTCAGCTATTGACCGATTTTGGTCTGGTGGTCTGGTAGCGAAATCTACTGCACGCGGCATCTCCTGCAAACCCCTACCCCACCTTGGCCGTTTGGCGTAGCAACCTCGCCACGCCTTCATGCTGCTTCGCTACCTGCTGCTAGCCCTGTTTGCCACGCCGGCCCTGCGCCTGGCGGCGCAACAGGCTCCCGGTGCTCCCGACACCCTTAATGCCCACGCTCTGCCCGCCGCTACGGTGGTGGGCTACGGCCAGCGGCTGCCGCTGCGCCGCACGGCGGCCGGAGTGAGTGTACTCGACAACACGATTATTCAGCGCTTTAATGAGAATTCGCTGGCCTCGGCGGTGAATACGCTGCCGGGCGTGCGGCTGGAAGAGCGAGCCACGGGCAGCTACCGCATCAGCGTGCGGGGCAGTACGCTGCGCTCACCATTTGGGGTGCGCAATGTGAAGCTGTACTACTTCGACATTCCTTTCACGGAGGCGAATGGTACGAGCCCGCTCAATATCCTAGACCCCGCGCAGCTCGGGCGCATTGAGGTGCTGAAGGGGCCGGCGGGAAGCGTGTACGGGGCCGGAACGGGCGGCGTGGTGCGCCTCGAAAACCGCCGCCCTACCCCCACGGGGGCGGCCGGCCAGGGCCAGGCGCAAATAGGCTACTCGGTGGGCTCGTATGGGCTGCGACGCTTCACGGCTTCGGCCGAGGCCAGCAAGGCCAACGGTGACTACTGGCGGGCGCAATACGCCCACCAGCAGCTGCACGGCTACCGCGAGCAGAGCGCCTTGCGCCGCGACGTGTTTGCCGTGGATGGCCAGACCTCGCCTTCTGACCGGCAAACGCTGGCCGTGCACGCGCTCTATACCGACCTCTACTACCAGCTGCCGGGCGGCCTCACCCGCGCGCAGTACGAGCAGGACCCACGGCAGGCGCGGCCGGGCACGCCCGCGGCGCCCGGCACGGTAACGCAACAAGCCAGCTACGCTTCCCAGACTGGGCTGCTGGGCATTACGCACGAGTACCGGTTTTCGGATAAATGGCGCAGCACGGCTACGGTGTATGGCCGCAGCACCCACGTGGCTACCCCCTACCTCGTGGACTGGGAGCGCGATGCCATTCTGGGGGGCGGCGGCCGGGTGGCGCTCAACTACCGGGGCCTGCTGGCGGGGCGCACGCTGCGGGTGCAGGGCGGCGGTGAGTTTCAGGCGTCGTTTACCGACTCGCGCAGCTACCTCAACGTGGGCGGCGTGCCTACTACCCTGCGCTATGATGACGAGATAACGACCCGCACGGGCTTCGTCTTTGTCCAGGCCGACTACGAGCTGCCCGCCGGCTTTTTGCTGACGGCCGGAGCCAGCTACAACCGCCTGCGCTACCAGATAGCCCGCATTTCGTCGGCCGCCACCAACCCCGCGGGCTACGGCGTGGCCCGCGATTTTCAGCCCCAGGTGTCGCCTCGGCTAGCCCTGCTCAAGGAGCTTTCGGCTAACATATCGGCCTATGCCAGCGTGAGCACCGGTTTTTCGCCGCCCAGCGAGGCCGAGCTGCGGCCCTCCGATGGCACCATCAGCCAGGACTTGCAGGCCGAGCGCGGCACTAGCTACGAGGTGGGCAGCCGAGGTACTTTGCTGGGCGGCCGGCTTACGTTCGACGTGGCCGTGTTTGATTTAGAATTGCGCAATACCATCGTGTCGCGCTCTAATGCGCAGGGCATCCAGCTTTTTGCCAATGCCGGCGACACCCACCAGCGCGGGGCCGAGGTAGCAGCCAGCGGCTGGCTGTGGCAGCCCGCCGCGCCCGCCAAGGGGGCTAGCCCGGCGGCCGGCCTGCGCCTGTGGGCCAGCTACGCCTACAACCGGTTTCGCTTTGGCAGCTACGAGTCGGCCACGGGGCAGCAGTACGGCGGCAATCAGCTCACGGGCACGGCGCCGCACACGCTCAGTGCGGGGCTGGATTTCAGCCAGCAACTTGGAGTCTACCTCAGCCCAACCGTGGGCCACCAAGCCAACATTCCGCTCAACGACGCCAATACCGACTATGCGGCCGGCTACTGGGTCTTCGGCAGCCGTGCGGGCTGGCGCCGCACCCTGGCCGGCCGCCTCAGCCTCGATGTGTACGGCGGCGTGGAAAATGCTACTGACCGCCGCTACAGCCTCGGCAACGACCTGAACGCCTTTGGCGGGCGGTACTTCCAGCCCGCGCCGGGCCGCAACTACTACGCTGGGGTGCTGGCGGGCTGGCGCTGGTAGCGGGGGCTAGCCTACAACGTAACGCCGATGCCCGGCCCGAAGAGCAGGAAGGGCAAGCGTTGCGTGAGCAGGTAGCCCCCGCCCAGATAAAGCGGAAACGTGAGCCGCGCCCCCGTGCGCACCGGCACCACCGAACCAATGATAACAATGCCTAGGTCGCGCTGCACACTCTGATCATTCGACAGATTAAAGGCATTAAGCGCCACAAAGCCGGCGCCGATACGGTAGGGCCGCAGGCGGTTGATGCGGTCGGGGGCGTAGAAGCTGAGCTGCGCCAGCGTGGCCAGGCTGATGCCGCCGAAGCTGGTGTAGCTCGACTGGCCGGCGTATTTGGTGAGCAGGCCGGCCGGAAAGCTCACGCTGATGTCGAAGTTGACGTGGCGGCGCAGCACCAGCTCTATCTGCTGCGAAAACCCTTTGCTGCCATACTGCCGGGCATCGTGGTGCACGGTGATGATGATGCGATACCAGGCGTCGAGGTCGTAGGTTTTGCGGCCTAGCAGGCTGTTGAGGCTGAAATTGCCCACCTGGCAGTCGTTGCCCTGGTAATAGGCGTAGCGCGGCGACGACTCGCCGGGGCAGATTACGAGCTGGTCAACCGAGCGCTGGTCGATGAGGTTACCCTTGTCGTCCACGGTGCGCACATCCATCGTCAGGTACTGGCGGCCGTAGAGGTTGCCGCTCTCATCGATGGCGTTGGTGTTGAAGCTGAACACCACGTCCGGGATGGTCTTGTCGTAGAGAATGGGACCGTTGAGCTGAGTGGCAGGATGCGGGCCGTTGCCGTAGTTCACCTGCACGAAGTTGAGCGGGTGGGGCCGCTGGGCCTCCTTCACGTTCAGGCCGTAGTCGGTGGGGGTGCTGCCGTCGAATACCACGATGCGCTTGCGCACGCTGCTCAGCGGCACCTGCACCCGGTAGATAACGACCTTCTCGGAGCGCGTTGAGGAGTCGGAGGGGATGATGTTGGCGCCGTCGAAGTGGTAGCGCCCTTTCAGCAGCGACTCCCCTTCGAGGCGCACGTCTACCGTTTCGCCGGGGCTCACGGTAGTGTTGCCGCCCCAGTCGCCGCCCCGGTGCAGCACACTGATGTTCATAATGCGCGGCCGGGGCGTAATGTCAAAGTTGGTGATGTACTTGGCCACGTCGCCATCTTTGATAAAGAGGTAGCCATCGGCCTGGCGGTGGGTATTATAGACACGCAACTGGCACAGCACCCGGTCATTAGATAAGTAGCTGCGGGTGTACAGCTCGGCCACGAGCGCGCCGCCCGGCTCTTGCTGGGCCTCGACGCGGTAGGTGCGGTGCAGCTCAAAGTTGTGGCCATCGTCGAGCACAAACTCGCTGCCCTGGCTGCGGCCGGCGTCGTCGTAGGTCACGTCTTTGCGCTCGGCCGTGAGGAAGCGCAGGCGGCTGGCCTTCACTACAAAGTCGAGGCGCAGCGGCGGCAGCTGGTAGGTGAGGCGGCCGGCGCCGTCGAGATGCGGGCGCTCGGCCAGGGCTCGCACCAGCACCGTGTGCGCCCCGAGCGTGTTGGGCACGAGGTGCAAAAACAAGCCGTTTTTCTCCCGCGTCAGCTTGTAGTCGATGTCTTGATTCTTCGTCCACTCGTTGCTGACGCGCACATTGGCTACATTGTTGGTACTCACTTCCAGCACTTTCTCTTCCCCGATGAATAATTCGGGGCTAGCCAGGCGAGCATCAAGGGTAGTGCGCGTGAGGGGCAGCAGGCTCACAATCTGCTGGGCGCGGGCGGGCTGCCCGGCCGAGTCGGCGGGTGGGGCAAAGGCCAGCCGCACAAAGGGCGCGCCGGTGAGGTTGCGAAAGTGCAGCATGCCCCGGTACTCGCCGGTGGGGCCCGCCACGAGCGAGTCTTGCAGCACGAAATCGGGCGAGGGCAGCAGGCGCGGCGGCCGGCGGCCGGGCTGCGCGGGCACCAGCCGCAGTTCGGCCACCTGGTCGTCGTTGTGGTAATAGAAGTAGAGGCGCGGCTCGCCGGCCACCGTCAGCATCTGCTCGCCCAGGCTGTAGCGCACCGTGTCGAAGGTGAGCGAGAAGCTGCGCAAGAGCGGCGTAGTGGGCGCCGAGCCCTGGGCCCGGGCACTGCCGGGGGCTAGCCAGCCGGCGGCAAGCAGCAAAAACAGCGTTAGTAGCCCGTATTTTTTCAGCATGAGGAAGCACGAATAGCGGGGCAAAGGTCCGCCCAAAGAAGGATACAGGCCAACACGGCCGCGCTTTTTTTGGGTAGTTAAACCTTGAAGCCGCCGGCGCATCCTAGCCAGCGCGTAGTTTTAGCGTAGCGAGCGGCGGGCTTCATCGGTGCCCCATGCTTTGCCGCCGAACATTGCCTTTTTTCTGCTCTCCTATCTTGCTTTCATGCCCCGCGCATTTTTTAGCAGCTTGCTGCTGGCCTTGCTGGCTAGCCACGTAGGCTCGGCTACTGCCCTGCTGCCGCCCGACTCGCTGACCACCCAGCCTACTGCCCCGCCGCGGCTCACCTTAGGCTTTACTTCGGCCACGCGCACCACGTATTTGCAGCGGGCGCCCATGCCCGAAGACGACAAAGGCTACCTGAGCACCACCCTCACCTACCAGGCGCCGAGTGGCTTTATCGGCTCGCTCTACCTCAACCATTCGTATAGCTTCCAAACGCTGCACGAGCCGTTTATCAACTACGGCGAGCTGATGGCGGGCTGGCAGTCGGTGAGCAACTCCGACACCTACTGGACGGTGCAGTACACGCACCTGTTTGTGTCTGGCGAGAGCGCGCTGGTGCAAAGTTCCCTGCGCAACGATTTCAGCGCCAGCGTTACGCAGTTTTTTGGGCTCGTGACGGCCAGCGCCAGCGCCGATATCTTCGTAGGCAGCACCCACGACGTAGTCCTGACCTTCGACCTGAGCCACCAGTTCAAGCTGCCCGTGCTAACCCACGATACGCTCAGCATCGAGCCCACCGTAGAGTTTGGGGCCGGCAGCCAGCACTTCTACGCCTCCTCGTTGGCCACTACCGGCCAGGTGCGCAGCAAGCGGCGCGGCATCGTGACCAAGAGCGTAGAGCCAGCCACGCCGGCTTTCAGCTCGCTGGGCTACACGTTTTCGGTGCCCATTACGCTGGCGGCCGGGCGCTACAGTATAGCAGCCACCCCTAGCTACCTGGTGCCGCTGCACGTGCCGGCGGGCGGCTACGACACCTCCTTTTTTTACCTCACCGTGGGCATTTCGCGCACGTTTTGGTAGGCGGCTAGGCCTGCGAGGCGGTGGGCGTCAGGTGCAGCTGGTCGATAATCTGCTGCACCAGCTGCTCGGGCGTGTCTTCGATGTTGAGCTTGAGGCCGTAGCTAGGGCGCTCCAGGGTAGCCAGCTGCGAGGCGAGCATATCGGCTTTCATGTAGTGGCCCTGGCGGCCTTCGAGGCGGGCGCGCAGCACGGCGGGGTCGCCATCGAGCAATACCCACCCGATGGGCAGGCTAGCCCCGGCCTGCAAGGTCTGGCGGTAGCTTTCCTTGAGGGCCGAGCAGGCCACTACGGCGCCGCCAGCAGCTTCCCATTGGCCAAAGTCCTTGGCCAGGGTGGCTAGCCACTCGGCCCGGTCGGCGTCGGTGAGGGGGTGGCCGGCGGCCATCTTGGCCACGTTGGCGGCCGAGTGGAAGTCGTCGCCGTCGTAAAATGGCCGGCCGATGCGCTGGGCTAGCAGCTCTCCCACGGTGGTTTTGCCGCAGCCCGATACGCCCATGATGAGGATGATAGGTTGGGTCATGAGCGGGCGCAAGGAGTAGTAGAGGTGGAACACAAACTAAGCATGGCCCAACATACGGCCGGGCTTTTAAAATGGCTAGCCACCTGCGGTGCGGCTCAGGGCGGCTGGTCCGCTCAAGGGTGCTTTTTAGCAGCTCGCCGGGCGCTGTTACCGTTCGTGCGGGCCAGGGTTTTGGGGGCGCAATCGCGCCACTAGGTTTGAGGCATTCTTTCACTTTTGCCCCCTGCCTCATGTCGTTTGCCCTTCCCTTCCGCCGCTGCGCCCTGGCGCTGAGCTTCGTTGCAGCCTTCGCCAGCCGGCCCGCGTCGGCCCAAACTATCCCGGCTACCCCTAGCCAGGCGCCCGCTGCGCACCCCAGCTTTGTGGTGCAGGTGGTGGGCAAGGGCCGGCCAGTGCTGCTCATTCCGGGCCTCAACTGCACGGGCGCGGTGTGGGACGAAACCGTGGCCCGCTACCGCGGCCAGTACCAGTGCCACGTGATAACGCTGGCGGGCTTTGGCAGCGTGGCCCCGCAGCAGCCGGTATCGGCCCACCTGCTGCAAGACGTGCGCGACCAAATCTTGGCTTACGTGAAGGCGCAGAAGCTAAACCGGCCTGTTGTGATTGGCCACAGCCTGGGCGGCTTCCTGACCCTGTGGATGGCTGCCACTGACCCCACCGCGCTCGGCCCGCTCGAAATTGTGGATTCGCTGCCCTTCCTGCCCGTGGCCCAAAACCCCACCGCCACCGTTGAGAACACCCGCCCGCAGGCCGAGCTCATGCGCCAGCAGATGCGCCAGGGCCAGCTACCCTTCGCCGCCCGCCGCCAGATGACAGCCGGCATGGTTTCCGACACGGCCCGTATCACGCAGGTGGCTCGCTGGGGCCAGGCCTCGGACCCCGCCACTACCGGCCAGGCCATGTATGATATGTATACTACCGACCTGCGGCCCGCGGTGGCACGCATTCAGCAGCCGGTGCTGGTGCTGGGCACTTGGGCGGGCTACGCCGCCTACGGCGCCACCAAGGCCGGCGTGCAGCAGGTGTTTGACCTGCAATACGCGCCCGTGCCGCACCACACGCTGGTGATGTCAGAGGCCGGCAAGCACTTCGTGATGTACGACGACGCGCAGCTGTTTTTCAGTCAGACCGACGCCTTTTTGAAGCAGCCTACCGTGGCCGTTAAGTAATAAGCAGATGACCTCAGCGCAACAACTCGACGCCTGGCGCCAGGAACTGGCCGTGACGGCCAAGAACGGCCTCAACTTTATCCTGGCCGCTAGCCTCGTCTGGGCCGCCATTGCCTTCGTCTGGACGCTACCCTACCCGCCGGCCCGGCTCGGCTACATCACCTTTTTTGTGGGGCCGGCCATGCTGCCATTAGCCTGGCTTTTCTCTAAAGTGCTGCGCACTACCTGGTTTTTGCCCCACAATCCGCTTCAGCCGCTGGGCCTGTGGCTCAATTTTGCCCAGCTGTTTTACTTTCCGTTTTTGATTTTTATTTACAGCAGGCACCCGGCGTATTTCGTCATGACCTATGGCATTATCACGGGGGCGCATTTTTTTCCCTACGCTTGGTTTTACAATACCAAGGCGTACGCCGTGATGGCGGGCGTTATTGCGGTGGGCTGCCTGCTCATTGGGGTGCGCCCGGCGCCGGCGGCGCCCAGCTGGGTGGCGGCCTTCGTGGCCGGCGCGCTGCTGGTCCTGAGCGGGCTGCTGCTAGGGGCTTACCACCAGCAGAAGCAAACCTATTTGCCCGCCGCCGTGCCCGCCTGATGCTGGCCCTATTCCATCAGCTTTGTCCTTTCACCCTGCTTCATGAGTGCTTCCTTAACCAACCGCCCTAGGCTCTACTGGACACTTCAGCTTACCGGCTGGGGGCTGTGGGATTTATCGGGCATCGCGCTGGTGTCGATTTTCGGGAAGTTTGCCTGGCTGCTGGTCGTGATTGAAAGCATTGTGGCGGTCACGTTTTTGGGGCTCTCGCACGGGCTGCGGCTGTGGGCGCGGCGCCACGGCTGGGCGCGGCTGCCGTTGCTGCGCCTGCTGCCGCGGCTGGTGGCGGCCATTGCGGCGGTAGTGGTGATAGGGCTGATTATTGTGGGCGTCGTCACCATTGGCGTGCTGTGGCTATGGTTTCCGAAGGAGCTGGGCGGCGGCTTTCCGTGGGTGCAGTACGTGGGCTACGCCATCAACCTTTCGTTTGCTATGGGCCTGTGGTCGGCTATCTACTTTGGGCTGCACTACCTCGACCACTACCGCTCGGCCGAGGTAGACCGCTGGAAGCTGGCCGCCGCCGCCCGCGAGGCCGAGCTCCAAACCCTGCAAGCCCAGCTCAACCCGCACTTTCTCTTCAATGGCCTCAACAACATCCGGGCGCTGGTGATGGAAGACCCCGCCCGCGCCCGCACTATGATGACGCACCTGGCCGAGCTGCTGCGCTACACCATGCAACGCAACGGCACCGCCCAGGTACCCCTAGCCACCGAGCTCGACATAGTGGAAAACTACCTCCAGATCGAAGCTATGCAACTAGAAGAGCGCCTGCATTATACCCTCGACGTGGCGCCCGAGGCCTTGCCCGTGCGCCTGCCCCCCATGACACTGCAGCTGCTAGTCGAAAACGCCATCAAGCACGGGCTAGCCCCGCGCCCGGCCGGCGGGCGGCTAGCCCTGGGCGCGCAGTTTGCGGCCGATGGCAGCCTGCACATTGCGGTGCGCAATACCGGCCACTACGCGCCCGCGCCCGGCCACCCCGGCGTGGGCGTGCGCAACGTGCAGGAGCGGCTAGGCCTGCTGTTTGGCCCGGCCGCCACCTTCCGCATCGGCCCCGACCCGCTGCTGGCCGACACCGTGCTGGCCGAGCTGCGCCTGCCCGTCGCTACTACTCAACCTGCTATTCATGAACGCCTTACTTATTGACGACTCGCGCCTGGCCCGCACCGAGCTGCGGCACCTGCTGCAAGCTTTCCCCGATGTGCAGGTGGCCGGCGAGGCCAAGCACGCCGACGAGGCCCGCCAGCAAATCCGCGACTTGCGGCCCGACGTGCTGTTTCTCGACATTCATATGCCCGGCCAAACGGGCTTCGACCTGCTCGCCTCGCTCGATGGGCCGGCCCCGCACGTCATCTTCACCACCGCCTACGACCAATACGCCCTGCAAGCCTTCGAGGTCAATGCGCTCGACTACCTGCTTAAGCCCGTGAGCGAGAGCCGGCTAGCCGCTGCGCTCGCCAAAATACGGTCGCTAGGCCCAGCCCCAGCGCCCGTTCCGCCCCCACCGGCCGCCCCCGAGCCGGCGGCGCCCATGCTCACGGCCCAAGACCAGGTGTTTGTGAAGGAAGGCGAGCGGTGCTGGTTTGTGAAGCTGGCCGACGTGCGGCTGTTTGAAATCAGCGGCGGGGCCACGCGGGTGTATTTCGAGCAGCACCAGCCGCTCATTCCGCGCAGCTTGCAGCAGCTGGAGGCGCGACTCGACCCGAAGGTGTTTTTTCGGGCCAACCGCCAGCAAATTATTAACTTGCAGTGGATTGCCGGCATCGAGCCGTGGTTCAGCAACACGCTCAAAATCAGCCTGCGCCACGGCCCCGACGTGGAAGTTTCGCGCAGTCAGTCGGGGTTGTTTCGGGAATTATTGAGCCTGTGATGCAATGGGTGAATGATAACAAGGTCATTCACCCATTGCGCTCATTCACCCATTGCCTAAAGTGGCCGCAGCAGCACCCTAGCGGGCGCCCCATCGCTGCCCACGATGCTGAGCGGCAGGCACAGCAGCTCGTAGTCGCCGGGCTCGATGTGTTGCAAGGCTAGCCCCTCTATCACGCAGATGCCGGCGTCGAGCAGGGCGTGGTGGGCGTCGGCCTTGCCCACCGAGAGGTAATCGACGCCTACGCACACCACGCCGAGGTCGCGCAGGTAGCGGGCGGCGTCGCCATCCAAGGCCACAAAATCGGGCTTGAAGGGCTCGGTGCTCCATTCGCTGTTCGAGATGCGCGTTTTGAACAGCAGCCGCGCACCTGGCTTGATGTCAATACCTTGTACCTCGGCCAGACTGATGCTTTTGGGGTCGTGGATGGCTACTACCCTAGCGGGGCCCATGAGGCGGCCCAGGTCGAGGGTGGTAGTGTCGCCGGCGCCGGTGGTGAAGTGCAGCGGGGCATCGACATGGGTGCCGGTGTGGGCGCTCAGGTGCAGCTCGGTCACGTTGGCCGCATCGCCACGGTCTTGGCTGAGGGTGCGGCCCACGGTCACGCCGAGGTTGTCGGGCCAGTGCACCATCTGGTTGCGAATGGGGGTGGTGGCGTCGAGCCAGGGAGCAGGTACGGGCATGAGTTTAGGATTCTTGGTCTTGGCGTTGGCCATTCATTACTTTGGGCTGCAAGAGCTTGGCAATGAGGCCCGTCCAGCCAGTCTGGTGGCTAGCCCCCAGGCCGTGGCCGGTGTCGCCGTTGAAATATTCGTTGAAGGTGAGGTAGTCCTTGAAATTGGGGTCTTGCTGCAGCTGGTCGCGGTCGCCAAAGCAGGCGCGGCGGCCGGTGGCAGGGTCGCGCAAAAAGAGCTTGGTGAGGCGCGCCGTCAGGGCGTCGGCCACCGCCAGCAGCGTTGTAAACTGCCCCGAGCCGGTCGGGTATTCCACCTTAAAATCTTCGCCGAAGTAGTGGTGAAACCGTTGCAAGGCTTCTACGAGCAGAAAATTAACCGGCATCCAAATGGGCCCGCGCCAGTTAGAATTACCGCCGAAGAGGTCCGTTTCCGACTCGGCCGGCTGGTAGTTTACCGTAATGTTGGTGTCTCGGAACACGTAGGGATGGTCTTTATACACCCGTGATAAGCTGCGCACGCCGTAGTCCGACAAAAACTCCTGCTCATCCAACATCCTGAACAGCAGGCGTTTCAACCGGTGGCCGCGCAATAGGCTGAGCAGGCGGCGGGCGCCCTTGCCGGGCTCCTGCCAGTGGCTGACTAAGGCCGCCAGGTGCGGGCGGTTGGTGAGCAGCCAGTTCATGCGCTCCCGAAACAGCGGGGCGCTGTCCAGCAGGTCTTCGTCGAGCACTTCCACAGCAAACATGGGGATAAGGCCCACCATAGTGCGCACTTTCAGCAGCTCGTGGCCCCCATCGGGGGTGTTAAGGGCGTCGTAGTAAAACTCGTCCTCGTCGTCCCAGAGGTTCAGCGCGGCGTTGCCCACGTTGGTCATAGCCTCGGCGATGTAGAGGAAGTGCTCGAAAAACTTGCTCGCCAGGTCTTGATACACTGGATTGGTGCGGCTGAGCTCCAGCGCGATGCGCATCATGTTGAGCGCAAACATGGCTACCCAGGCCGTGCCGTCGGCCTGCTCGAGGTAGCCGCCGAAGGGCAGCGGCGCCGAGCGGTCGAACACGCCGATGTTGTCGAGCCCCAAAAAGCCGCCCTCGAAGATGTTGCGCCCGTCGCGGTCCTTACGGTTGACCCACCACGTAAAATTGAGCAGCAGGCGGTGAAAAACGGTTTGCAGAAAGGCCACGTCGCCGCCATCGCCGCGCCGTTTCTGGTCCATTTTATACACCCGGAAGGCAGCCCAGGCGTGCACCGGCGGGTTCACGTCGCCAAAGCGCCATTCGTAGGCCGGCAATTGGCCATTGGGGTGCATATACCAGTCGAGGCACAGCAGCCCGAGCTGGTTTTTGGCGAAGGCCGGGTCGAGTTGGGCTAGCGGAATGCAGTGAAAAGCCAGGTCCCAGGCCGCATACCACGGGTATTCCCAGGTATCAGGCATAGAGATGATATCACTGTTGTCCAGGCTTTTCCAGTCAGCGTTGCGGCCCACCAGGCGCTCGGGCGGCGGGGCAGGCTGGGCGGGGTCGCCGGCCAGCCAGCGTGGCACGCTGTAGTGGTAAAACTGCTTGCTCCACAGCATGCCCGCGAAGGCCTGCCGCTGAACCAGCCGGGCATCAGCATCGGGAATATCTGCCTGAATCTCTGCGTAAAACGCATCGGCGTCGGCTTGGCGCTGAGCAAAAATCTCGTCGAAATCGGCGAAGGGCTCGGCCAGCCCGTCGGGCCCTAGCCGCAGCCGCACTTGCTGGCTAGCCCCGGCCGCCAGCGTGAGGGCGTAGTGGGCCGCGGCCTTGCTGCCGGTGCGGGCAGGGTTAACCTTATTTTTTTGACCATCAACCAGATAATCATTGACCCCATCCTTGAAAAACTGCTCGGCTGAGGTCGCATTGTACAGCCGCTGGCAGTTCGTGTTATTGTCGCAAAACAGCCACTCGGGGCTGCCCTCGGTATAGCAGGTAAGCTCGGTTAGCTCCTGGTGGCGCACCTGCACGGCGCCGTCGGGCTGCGCCGTGAGGCTGGGGCGGTAGTCGTCGTAGCCCCAGGCCCAGGTGTTGCGAAACCAAAGCTGCGGCAGCACGTGCAGGGGAGCTTCGTCGGGGCCGCGGTTTACGATGGTGTAGCGGATGAGCAGGTCTTCGGGGCCAGCCTTAGCATATTCCACAAACACGTCGAAATAGCGGCCGTCGGCAAAAATGCCGGTATCGAGCAGCTCAAACTCGGGGTCTTTGCGGGTGCGCTTCCTGTTCTCAGCTAGCAGCTGTTCGTACGGAAAAGCCCGCTGTGGATACTTGTAAAGCAGCTTTTGATAAGAGTGCGTAGGCGTGTTATCAAGGAAATAGTAGATTTCCTTCACGTCTTCGCCGTGGTTGCCCTGTGGCCCGCTCAGGCCAAAAAGCTGCTCCTTTAGGTAGGGGTCCTGGCCATTCCAGAGGGCTAGCGCCAGGCACAGGCGCTGGCCGCTGTCGCAGAAGCCAGCCAGGCCTTCCTCGCCCCAGCGGTAGGCGCGGCTGCGGGCCTGGTCGTGCGTGGTGTAGTTCCAGGCATCGCCACCAGCCGAGTAGTCTTCGCGCACCGTGCCCCACTGGCGCTCAGCTAAATAAGGGCCAAACAGCCGCCAGGGCTGCTGGTCGGTGTCGGCGTCGAAAAGGCGTTGGTGTTCGGGGGTCAACTGGTAAAAGCAAAAAAGACTGTCATTGCGCGCGCAGCGAAGCAATCGCACCAGAACCATCCGGATGAACGCGCCGGCTGCCGGTCGTTCGGGTGCGATTGCTTCGCTGCGCGCGCAATGATAACCCTAGCGGGGCCTAGCCGCCGGCCGCGAAGCCGGGATACAGGGTCATGCCGCCGTCCATAAAAATGGTTTGGCCGGTAATATAGTCGGCCTCGTCAGAAGCTAGCCAGGCGGCGAGCTGGCCGATGTCGTCGGGCTCACCCACGCGGGCATACGGGATGAGTTTGAGCAGGCTGGCCTCGGCCTCGGGCGTATCCCAGGCGGCGGTGTTGATGTGGGTTTTGATAGCGCCCGGCCCGATGCTGTTCACCCGGATTTTGTGCGGAGCCAGCTCCTGAGCGCTGCTTTTCATGAGCTGCATAATGCCGCCTTTGCTGGTGGCGTAGTTGACGTGCCCGGCCCACGGAATGACTTCGTGCACGCTGCTCATGCAGATTATTTTACCCAGTGCCTTGCTCACATCGGGCTGCATGCCACGCTTGATAAACGTGCGGGCCGCCTCGCGCACGCACAAGAACTGGCCGGTCAGGTTCACATCGATAACCTTCTGCCACTGCTCCAGGGTCATGTCTACCAGCGCTGCATCCACCTGAATACCCGCATTCGACACGACAATGTGCAAGCCGCCAAGGCGTTCGATGGCCTGCTGAAACATGGCCTGCACCTGGTCTTCCTTGCTTACATCGGCCTGCACGGCAAAGGCGGTGCCCCCGGCATCGGTAATGGTTTTGACGGTGGCATTGGCACCGTCGGCGTCGTGGCCGTAGTTGACGGCCACGGCCGCGCCGTGGGCACCCAGCGCCACCGCCACGGCCGCGCCAATACCTGAGCTAGCCCCCGTAACGAGGGCAAATTGCCCGGCCAAGCGGGCAGAAGTGGAAGTAGGCATAGATACTGCTTGCGAAAGAAAAAGCCTCTGCCGGCCAGCCGTCGGCCGGGGGCTGCGAGGGTAGACGAGGTTTCACGAGTTGAGGTTTTCTTTCTCAAGGGCATTTTTACCTCCTCATCGCCGCTTCACCCTACCGTTGGCTTTGCAGCTCTTGGCCGGGCTAGCGGTATCTTTAAGGTATGTGCTGGCAGTGCGCTGCTAGCTAGGCTTTTCCGTTTCTACTTATGCGCTCCTTCCTTTTTTGGCTTGTATTGCTAACGGCTACGCTGAGCCGTGCCAGCCTGCACGCCCAGGCCCTACCCGAGGTGGTCGTGCTCGGGCACGCGGGCAAGCATACCGGCGTGCTGCGCCAGCTGCACCTGACGCCCGCGCAGGTAGCCCGCATCAACACCCTCATCGACGAAAACAAAGCCCTGCACAAGCAGCGCCTCACCCGCCGCCCCGATGAAACCGAGCACGCGCGCCGCCAGGCCGAAGAAGCCGACTTCGAAACCAAGATTCAGGCCGTGCTCTCGCCCGAGCAGCGCGACAAGTACCAGGAGCTGCGCGGCCTCAAGCCCAGCCGCCCCCTGCCCGAGATGCGCGTGCCGGGGCAGTAGGATGAAGTGAGCAGTTAACAGTGAGTAGTGAACAGTTCTATTGTTCACTACTCACTGTTAACTGCTCACTACCTCACGTCCAGCGGTTTAAGAACTGGCTGAAGGCTTCTTTATATTGCTCGCCTACCGGGATAGTCTCGTTACCGATTTGCACGGTGAGGCGGCGCACGGCCTCGATTTTATCGAGCGCCACGATAAACGAGCGGTGAATGCGCAGAAAGCGCCGGGCGGGCAGCTTTTCTTCCATGGCCCGCAAGCTCATGAGCGAGAGCAGGGCGCGCGGCGTGCTCTTGAGGTGCACCTTCACGTAGTCTTTCAGCCCCTCCACATAAAGTATATCGCTAAGAGCCACGCGCACAAGCTGATACTCTACCTTCAGAAAAATATGCTCCTCCTCGGGAGCCGGCACGGGCGGGGTGGCCGCCTCAGCACTGGCGTGGGTTAGCTCGGCATAGGTGCGGGCCTTGTTGGCAGCCCTGAGAAACTCCTCGTAGTTGAAGGGCTTCACCAGGTAGTCGAGCGCATCGACTTTGTAGCCGTCCAGCGCATACTGCGGGAAGGCGGTGGTGAAGATGATGCGCGGGGGCGCGGCCTGCTGGCCCAGCACCCGGGCCAGCTCCAGGCCCGTCAGCTCCTGCATCTGGATATCAACGAAGGCCACGTCGACCTTTTCGGCCAGCTCGTGCAGGCCTTTGAGGGCTTCGACGCCGCTGCCGTAGCGGCCCATCAGCTTGAGAAAAGGAGTTTGCTCGATGAAGGTGCAGAGCAGGGCTAGCGCCAGGGGCTCGTCGTCGATGGCAATGCAGGTAACAGGAGTCATGGCTTGCAAGATGCGGTGAATGGCTGGCGTAGTGTTTCCCACGCAAAGCGTGCGCGGGTGGCCTAGCCCGAAACGGAGGTACCCGAAATAAGGATTTTCAGTTTTACCTCAAACTCGTTGGCGGGCGTTTTGGGCGTCACCTGCAACGAGTAGCGGCCGGGATACAGCAGGTCGAGGCGGCGCTGGGTATTGGTGAGGCCGATGCCGTTGGAGCCAGCCAGGTCGGTGCCGGCGGTCGGCAGCAGGGTATTGCGCACGTCTATTTCGAGCTGCTGGGCAGTGGGCTGGCGCAGGCCGATGTAGATGCAACTAGGGGCGGTGGCCGCTACGCCGTGCTTGAAGGCATTTTCCACAAACGGCAGCAGTATCATGGGTGCGATGAGCACCTCGCGCACCGGCTCGGGGTGCTCGAAGGTGACCTGCACGCGGTCGGTGAGGCGCAGCTGCATGAGGGTGATGTAGTCCTGAATAAACGCCACCTCCTGGCTAAGCTGGGCGTGGCCCGAGGCCGTGTCGTAGAGCACGTAGCGCATCATGCGCGAGAGGCGGTGCAGCGCGGCGCGGGCCCGCTCGCCGTCTATGAGCGTGAGCGAGTAGATGTTGTTGAGGGTGTTAAAGAAGAAATGCGGGTTGATTTGGGCTTTGAGCAGGCTCAGTTCGGCCTCGGTGCGCTGCTGGTCGAGGCGCTCGCGGAGGCGGGCTTCCTGCTGCCAGTGCTGCACCACCGTGATGGCGGTGCCAATGCCCAGCACCAGCAGCGTAATGAGCAGCCC
Source organism: Hymenobacter sp. BT559 (assembly GCF_017571525.1). Lineage (GTDB taxonomy): Bacteria > Bacteroidota > Bacteroidia > Cytophagales > Hymenobacteraceae > Hymenobacter > Hymenobacter ginsengisoli. Next base: position 136,462 of record NZ_JAGETY010000009.1, read on the forward strand.
CACCAAATCGAAGCGGCTGCCGCGCGGGTGCGGCGCCGCCGCCGGCCCCGCCCGGCGCTCGGCCTGCTCGGCGGCATGAAACGCTTGGTGCATCAGGTCGGAGAGGTGCAGGGTCGAGTCGATTACGCGGCTTAGCAGCAGGATGCCGGCCACGGTGGCCGCCAGCGCCAGCACAAACCAGCTGGTGCGGCCCCGTAGCAGCAGGCGCGGCACGCTCACCCGCGTGGTTGCATAAAAAGCGCTTATCCAGAGCGCTAGCAGCGCCCCCTGCCGCACCCAGTACTGCACGGGCAGTACCACCCGGCCCTGCATGGGCTGCAGGATGAGCAGCGCCAGGGCCAGCAGCCCCCACGCCAGCACGTGAATCAGCGGCGTGAGAGACCGCCGGAAAGAGAAAGCAGACATGGTAACTGAAATGAAGCAAGCCAAAAGTAGCCCGCCCCTGCGCCCGCCCGCCCCTGCACCCGACCATCGGGCCGATTGTGCCGACTGCGCTCCCACTTTCCCCGTTCAGCAAGTCATCATTTTTGTACTACTTTTACTACCCTGCTTCCTTGTGCGCTTTTCTCCCACCCAATCGCACTTCGCTCTTGTTACTTTTCCACCTTTCGTTTGGCTGGCTGGCCCGCTGGGGCAGCCGCTGCTTGCCCGGCCATAGCCGGGCGGCCTGGGCGCAGCTGCTGGCAGGCTTGCTCCTGCTGCTTGGGCTGGCGCGCCCGGCCGCTGCCACCCCCGAGGATATTCTGGTAGCTAGCCCCGCCCACCCCGCCCAGTTTGTCGAAGACCGCTACTACAGCGTGTTTGAGGACCCTAGCGGCCGCCTGCCCATCAGCCAAGTGAGCAGCCCGGCGTACGCCAGCCGCTTTGCCACGCTGGCCGGTACCCCGCTGCCCCCCAATATTCAGCACCCACGCAGCATATACTGGCTGCGCTTTACAGTGCGGGCCGATGAAGGGCCGGCCAGCGACTGGTACCTGGAGCTCTACGACTCGCACATTGGGGCGGCTACCCTGTTCCGGCCGCTGGGCAATGCCATTCCCAACCAGGCCCAAGCCTACGATAGCGTGCTGACGGGGGCCAACTATCCGTTTGCTACCCGCCCGCTGCCCTACAAGAACTTCCTGTTTGACCTGCCCCTGCGCCACGGCCGGCCCGTGACGTACTATCTGCGCCTGCACTCCGACTCGCCCACCAGCTTCCGGGCCATGCTGCACAGCGGCCCCGGCCTGCTACCCGAGATGAGCCTGCAGTACTGGCTGCTGGGCGGCTTCTACGGCATATTATTCATCATGCTGGTTTACAACCTTTTCCTGTATTTCTTCTTGCAGGAAAAGTCGTATCTCTATTACGTATTCTACGTGCTGAGCGGGGCGCTGCTGTTTTTGTCGGAAGACGGGCTAGGGTTCCAATACCTGTGGCCGGGCAGCGCGGCCGTCAATCACCTCATTGCGGTGGCCGCACCGGTGCTGCTGCTGCTCACCTTTGCGCAGTACGCCCGCTCTTTTCTCGATAGCGCGGCCCGCCTGCCTCACCTCGACCGCACTATTCACTGGGTGGTGTCGCTGAGCGGGGCGCTGCTGGTACTCGATGCGGCAGTTATTCACTCGGGCTTTAGCTTCTGGCTTTACTTGCTGCCCTATGGGTTGCTGTACTACGCGGCTTGGCAGGCCTACCGGGGCGGACTGCGGGCGGCGCGCTACTTGCTGCTGGCTCAGGCGCTGGTGGCTGGCAGCCTGGGCTTTCTCATCAGCCGCAAGCTGGGCATTGAGTTTTACAACAATGCCTACACTGTCTACAGCCTCAACGTGGCCTTTGTGGTGGAGGTAGCCGTGCTCAGCTATGCCCTGGCCGACAAGATAAAGAGCCTGATGGACACCACCTTGCTGACGCAGCGCCGCCTGCTTAAGCAGCTACGCAAGCGCCATCAGGCCCAGGACCAGCTGGTGGAGCAGCTGCGCGAAAACCAGGCGCTCAAAGACCAGCTCAACACCGAGCTGGAGGCCCTCGTGGCCCAGCGTACCGACGAGCTGCGGCAGCAGAATGAAACCATCGCGGCTCAAAACCGCGAGCTGCTCGAAACCAATAGTCTGCTAGCCCTGCAGTCGGCCGCCATCGAGCAGCTCAACCACGACCTGAGCCGCGACCTGCAAGACCAGAAGGAAGCCCGGCTGCAAGCCCGCGAGTTCGACTTTGGTGAGTTCAGCCAGCTTTATCCCGATAAGGACGCCTGCCTGCGCTACCTCGCCGACCTCAAGTGGCAGCACGGCTACCGCTGCCGCAAGTGCAACCACGAAAAGAGCTGCGAGGCCCGCGAGCCGTTTGCCCGCCGCTGCACCCGGTGCCGCTACGTCGAGTCGGCTACTACGGGTACCCTGCTCCAAAAGTGCAAGTTCCCCATTGTGAAAGCGCTGTATGCGGTGTTCTTGCTTCATGCACACCGGGGCCGCTACGCCCCGGCCGAGCTGGCTAGGGTGCTGGAGCTGCGCCCAGCCACAAGTTGGGCTTTCGCCCAGAAAGTGCTCGCGGCGCTGGAACGCCGCCGCCAGGCCCCCGACTACGAGGAAGGAGAATCGTGGACGCATGTGCTGTTCGACGACACGGCCAACGCCGACATGGAAACGCTGCTCGAAACGGCCTAAGCCGAGCCGGCGCCGGAAGCAGCCGCTGGCTAAAAACTGCTGTGAAATCACAGCGACCATTTTTCTAAAAAAAATCGGTTTTTGCGCGTTGTTTTTTAGCCCGGCCTGCTTTGCACACGAAACGGGGCTTATGACTTTCAAACCTTCGCCAGCCCACTTTTCACGTGTGCCTTAGGTGTAATTGAGGGTAGTGTCAAAGTGACAAAAGGGCCATTTTGCGCTATTTTGAAGGGAATAGGCTTGTTTCTTTACAAAACACTTCTGCTACTTTTGGCTGGTAGACGCGGTTGCTAAACTTACTTTTTAGAGGCTACTCTCAGTAGTTCTTCTTCGCTACCGCAATCGTTGCCAGCTCCGCAACCGATTGCAGTCCTTTTGTGCTGAAACGTTGGCCTCCCATCGCTAGCCTGGCTAGCCGGCCTGTTTTTATTTCCTTTCCCACCCTTTTTTATTCACAGTATGAAGCGAAAGCTTTACCTAGCCCCGTCTTTTCGACATACGGCAATACTGCTGGCCTGTGGGCTGCCAGTAGCCGCGGGGGCCACTACTCCACACCTGCTTCCTACATCGGCGTTGCACGTCTTAGTCGATGTGCCGGTGACAGGCCGGGTAGTAGGGCCCGATGGCAAACCGCTACCCGGCGTAACGGTATTGGTGCGTGGCACTACCGTAGGGGGCACGACCGATGCGGATGGCCGCTTCGCACTCCGCGCCCCGGAGGGTAGCACGCTGCTGTTCAGCTTCATTGGCTACATCGGCCAGCCGGTAGTAGTGACAAGCGCCAACGCCTCGAATGTGAGCGTGACGATGCGTGAAGACACGCAGAAGCTCAATGAGGTAGTAGTAGTGGGCTATGGCACCCAGGAACGCGGCAGCGTAACGGGCGCCATCTCGTCGGTAAACGGCGCGGAGCTAGCCAAGCAGCCCGTGCCCGATGTGACGCAGGCGCTGCAAGGCAAAGTAGCCGGTGTAACGATTACCTCTAATGGCGGCACGCCTGGTGGCTCTGCCGGTAGCTCGGTGCGTGTTCGCGGGATAACCTCGGCCGGCAATAACAACCCCCTCTACGTTATTGATGGCTTTCCGATTGGCTCGTCTGACTCTGGCAACGAGCTGCAAGGCATCAGCCCCGACGATATCGAAACCATTGACATCCTGAAAGATGCATCAGCTACCGCCATTTACGGTGTGCGCGCTGCCAACGGGGTAGTATTGATTACGACCAAGCACGGCAAGGCTGGCCAATCGAATGTCAATGTTAACGCCTATAATGGTGTTCAATCGGTAGCCCGTCGCCTGAATCTGTTGAACGCGCAGGAATATGCGGTAATCAACAATGAAAGCCGCATAGCCGCTGGCAAGCCCATAGTAGTAGACCGCCTGCGCGACCCGGCATCGCTAGGTACTGGCACCGACTGGCAGGACCTGGTATTCCGCCGCGCTCGGATTCAGAACTATTCGCTAGGGGTGAATGGGGGCAGCGACAAGGCTAGCTACGCCTTGTCAGCCTCTTACTTCCAGCAAGACGGTATCATTATCGGTACCAATTTCGAGCGCTATACGCTGCGCGCCAACGGCGAAGTCAAGCTGGGCCGCCTGCTAAAGGTGGGCAACAACATTCAGCTCACGCACCTCTCTGACCGTCAAGTAACTACCAACAGCGGCGAATACGGCACTATTCAGCAGCTTATCCGCATTCCGGCCATTATCCAGCCTTACCGCTCAGATGGGTATTGGTATGAGCCTACCGGCAGCACCGATAACTTCATTGAGGAGAACCCCCTGGCCAGCGCTCAGCGCAACGACCAGCGCTACGTGCAAAACCGGATACTCACCACCTTCTACGCTGAGCTGGAGCCGCTGAAAGGCTTGCGCTTCCGCACCAACGTGGGGGCTGACCTGCTTTTCAGCACCTTCAACTCCTTCGCGCCGTCCGCCCCGCCGTTTCCCGGCGTTACGTCGCGCTATGCCACGGCAGGTGCCTCGGCTACTTCGTCGTATGTTCCCAGCTACCTGATTGAGAACACGGCAACGTACGATAAGCTCATTGCCGATAAGCACCAGGTAACCTTCCTGCTCGGTCAGTCGGCCCAGGAGTTCAACTACAGCAACGTAGAGGCTTACCGCACCGGCTACCTGCGCAACGACCTGCGGGTAATCAATGCCGGACCCATTAACACGTTGCTGGCCAACGCTGGCACTATCAACTCACCGCAGCACCTGGCCAGCTACTTCGGCCGCCTCAACTATGAGTTTGCCGGCAAGTACCTATTCTCGGCCATAGCCCGCTACGACGGCTCATCCGTATTCCCTCCCGGCGAGAAGTTCGGCTTCTTCCCTGGCGCTTCGGTAGGCTGGCGCATCTCAGAAGAGCCTTTCCTGAAAGGCAACCGCGCTATCAGCAACCTGAAGCTGCGCGCCGGCTACGGCCGGGTGGGCAACCCTCTGAATGCTGGTCGCTTTGCTTATCTGTACTCGATTAACTTCGGCATCACGTATCCGTTCGGACCTGAGCCACAGACCATCAACACAGGTGGTGCCCCCACGCGCCTGTCTAACCCCCTGCTGCGCTGGGAGAATAACAACCAGGCCAACGTTGGTATCGACCTGGGCTTCCTGGACAATCGCATTGAGGCCTCAATTGACTTCTACAACCGCAACTCGCCCAACCTGATTGCGCCGGTACCGGTATCGTACGCCTCGGGCACCTACGAGAGCGTGAACACTAACGCGGCCTCGGCTTACAACCGCGGTATCGACTTCTCGCTGACGACCCGCAACTTCATTGGCTCGAATGGCGGTTTCAGCTGGACGACCTCGGTTACGCTGTCGGCCTTCAAAACCAAGCTTGAGTCGCTAGGTGCTGGCGTGCCTTACAACGGTGGCAACACCCTAGCCGGCGACCCCATCGTGCGCTACGCCGCGGGCCAGCCCTTCGGCTCCTTCTACGGCTATGTAGCCGACGGCCTGTTCCAGACGGCTGACGAGGTAGCCAAGGCTCCCAAGCAGGAAAACGGCACGGCTCCCGGCGACATCCGCTTTAAGGACCTGAACGGCGATGGCATGATTACGGCAGCCGACAAAACGTTCATTGGCAAGCCTAACCCCAACTTCACGTTTGGCATCACCAACACGTTCAACTACAAAGGCTTCGATTTCAGCTTCTTCATCAACGGCTCGCAGGGCAACCAGATTTACAACCAGAACCGCTACCTGCTTGAGAGTGCGCTCTATGGTAGCTTCAGCGGCGGTACCATTACGCTCAACCGCTGGACCGGTCCCGGCACCAGCAACGATGTGCCCCGCGCTATCGACTCGGACCCTAACCGCAACCTGCGCGTGTCGAGCCACTTTGTGGAAGACGGCTCGTTTGTGCGCCTCAAAAACGTGACGCTGGGCTACACCCTGCCCGCCAGCCTGCTGAGCCGCATCTCATCGAAGCAGATTCGCTTCTACGTTACGGGCCAGAATCTCATCACGTTGACGCATTACACGGGCTTCGACCCGGAAGTGAGCGCCAGCGGCGTTGACCTGGGAATTTACCCGCAGTCGCGGGTGTTCACGGGCGGCGTAAATATCGGATTCTAACATTCACGCTCTCGTCTATTCCCACTCAACAATGTTTACTTTTAACTACTCACGTGGTGCATTCTTGCTAACGCTAGGCCTGCTGGCAGGCTCGGCCGGGTGCACCAGTAAATTCCTGGAAGAGTCGCCTTCGGACCAGATAACGGACGCCAACTTCTACAAAACGCAAAACGATGCTATTCAGGCCGTAACGGCCGCTTATAGCGAGCTGACCAAAGAAGGCCAGTACAACGCCGCTTTGTGGGCTATGGACATCGGGGCCGACATTTCGACCACTGGCGGTGGCGGCGGCAGCGACGGCATCGAGTACACCCAGATTGACGACTACAATACCCCGTCGACCAACTTCGTGTGCCAGCGTCTGTGGCAGGGCTCGTTCATTGCGCTGCAGCGCGCCAACATTGTGCTGCAAAAGGTGCCGCTCATCACGGGCATGGACCCCGCCATCCAGAAGCGCTGCCTGGGCGAGGCGCAGTTTATCCGGGCCAAGATGTATTTTGACCTGGTGCGGGCGTTTGGCGATGTGCCGCTGTATACTGCTCCTCCCGTTGGCCTCGACCAGGTAAACATTGCCCGCTCGCCGCAGGCCGATGTGTACAAGGTGATTGTGAGCGACCTGACTGCCGCTATCGGCAACCTGCCGGCCTCGTACAGCGGTGCCGACTTGGGCCGTGCCACCAAATGGGCCGCTCAGGGCCTGCTGGCGAAGGTCTACCTGACTATGGGCGACAAGGCCAACGCCGTTACGCAGGCGCAAGCCGTTATCGATGGCTCGGGCAAGACGATGTGGGCCAAATATGGCGATAACTTCGTAGTAGCCAACGAGAACAACAACGCCAAGGAATCGCTGTTTGAGGTGCAGTTTACCAACGGCCGCAACCAGTACGACCGCAACAACGTGGGCTCGTCGATGAACCAGTTTTTCGCGCCGCGCCGCGGCGGCCTCGTGCCGGCTGGCGATGGCTACGGCTTCAACGTGCCCGAGCCCGACTTCGTGGCCGGCTACGAGCCCGGCGATACCCGCAAGGCCGTGAGCGTGTGGGTACCCGGCGATGTATCGCCCAACGGCAGCATTCAGCCCAAGAGTCTGCCCGGCTCGCCCTTCGGCTTCGACTGCAAGAAGTGGTTTGTGGGTATGGTAAACACCAACATCTGGGACTCGCCCCAGAACGTGCCCGTGCTGCGTCTGGCCGAGATGTACCTGATTGTAGCCGAAGGCAAAGGCGCTACCCCCGACGGCTTCGAAGCCCTGAACAAGGTGCGCCGCCGCGCTTTCGGGGCCGCCGACTATAACACGCCCGACGCTGTGCACGACCTCAACGCCTCGAACCTGAGCATGGTCGGCGTAAACAACTTCCAAGATGCGGTAATCCGGGAGCGGAAGTACGAGCTGGCGTTCGAGTTTGACCGCTGGTTTGATATGAAGCGCACCAAAACGCTCATCTCGGGCATGACGGCTCAATCGGCCTATCTGGCCACGGTGGGCGTGAGACGCGGTATTCCGACGGAGAAGAACTACGTGCTGCCCATTCCACAATCGGAACTTGACGCCAATCCCAAACTCGTGCAAAACCCAGGCTACTAAGCCGCTTTGTTTACCTAATTCAGCTTAGCCTATCATGAAAAATACTTGGAACAAAGCTGCCTGGGCGCTGCTGGCTAGCCCCCTGGTACTGGGCGCGTGCAGCAAAAACGACAAGGGCAGCCTGCAAGGGGCTGTACCAGCCGCCAGCTTCACGACTGCTATCAACTCGTCGCAATACCCCGTTACGGTTACTTTTACCGATAACAGCACCGACGGGTTTATAAACCAGTGGGAGTTTGGCGATGGCACCACCGGCACGGGCAAAACCGTAACCCACACCTACACGCAGGCCGGCACCTACCAGGTGCGCCTTGTTGAGTCGGGCCGGGGCGGCACTGGGTCAACGCCTCAGACGGCCGTAGTGATTCCGTCGCTGTGCGGCAACGCGGGCTTCTCGGCCCTGACCAACTGCCAGAGTAACGCGGCCGGCACGCGGGTCTTCACCTACTCCAACGATGCGGGCGCCGTGAAGCGCCTCGATGCCAGCAACAACGTTATTTCTTCCTCGGCGGCCAACTCGCTCACCTCGTGCCAGGCCGACGACCAGTTTACGTTCAGCGGCACCTCGGCCAGCTATACGTATGAAGCCAACGGCGGCACGTATACCGGCGGGGCGTGCGGGGCGTCGCAGTCGGGCAATGGCTCGTATACGTACAAGCCCGGGGGCGGGGCCGCCGGGCTGGGCCAGATTATTCTTAGCAAGGCTGGCACCTTCATCGGCGAGCCCGTGGCAGTGAATAACCTGACCTACGACATCATCGAGGCCAGCAGCACGGTGCTGCGCCTGCGCGGCACCCTAGCCGACGGTACCAAAACCGAAGTAACCCTGGTGCCCTTCGATGCCGTGACCCGCGTGAAGCAGCTGCTGACTGGCGGCACCCAGAAGACCTGGATGCTGGACAACGTATCGGCAGCGCCTATTCTGGTAGGCACCGAGAGTAAGCCAGACCAGTACTACGCCGGCAACACGGCCGGGGGGCAGCTGCCCGCCTGCCAGGCCGATGACGAGTTTACGTTCTCAGCCGCTAACGTGTACACCTATGATGCCAAGGCCGAAACATTCGTAGCAGGCAGCCCGGGCTCGTGCCAGGCGCCCCGCTCCGGCTCGACGCCGTTTACCCTCACGGCGGCCGATGGGGCGGGCCTCGCCCAGTTCGTACTTAGCACGCCGGGCACGTTCATCGGGGTTACGGATGCTCCGGACCTGACGTATCGCATTCTTTCCATCAGCGACAAGGCAATGCTGCTGCGCGCCGGCACTGGCAAGAATGGCGGCACGGTATTCACCATAAAGCTGGTAGCTAAGTAGATTATTTTTTCAATAAACCGTGTTGCCAAAGGCCCGGTGAGTTGTTCACCGGGCCTTTTTTCTTACTCCTATGGTATTGCTATCCACCCCATTCCCGTTGCGTATGGCCGGCACAAGCCTGGCGCTGGCGCTGGTGCTGCTAGGCCCCTCCTGCACCGAAAATAAGACGCCCAACATTCCGGCGCCCGTGGCCCCACCCACCGTGACCAACGCCGACGCCAAGGACTATGCCGACTACACCGAGCTGGTGTGGAGCGACGATTTTAACGGTGCCGGGGCGCTTGATGCCTCTAAGTGGACCTACGATACCGGCGGCGGGGGCTGGGGCAACCGGGAGCTGGAAACCTATACCACCTCGACCAACAACGTCTTTCAAAACGGCGGCAACCTCATCATTCAGGCGATGAAGGAGCCTAGCGGGAGCCCGGCCTATACCTCGGGCCGCGTGCTCACCAAGGGCAAGAAGGATTTCATGTTTGGCCGCATCGATGTGCGGGCCAAGGTGCCGCAGGGCTTGGGCATGTGGCCTGCCATCTGGATGCTGGGCAGCGACATCGACCAGAACAACTGGCCTAAGTGCGGCGAAATCGACATGATGGAGCTGCGCGGGCAGAATCCTTCCGAAATTCTGACCACCATGCACTTTGCCGATGGGTCGGGCAACCACCAGCAGGCCGGCATTCCGTCGGTAAAGCTGCCCGATGGTAGCAGCTTTGCCAACGATTTCCATACCTACTCGGCGGTGCGCAGCAAGGACCAGATTCGCTTTTACCTCGACGGCAAGCTGTACTACACCTTTACGAGTGGCACTACCGGCTCGAACCCCTACCCGTTCAACAACAACTTTTTCGTAGTGCTAAACGTGGCGGTGGGCGGCGATTTTGTAAGCAACCCCAGCCCCGCCACCATCGACGGCGCCAACACGTTTCCGCAGCAAATGCAGGTCGACTACGTGCGCTACTACCAATATAAGCAATAACGCTCGCGCGTTTTTTTGCTAAAAACGGCCCCGTGTAAACGGGGCCGTTTTTGTTTTTTGTGGCCTCGTAGTCTTACCGATGTGCACCCACTACCCGCTGGCAGCGCGGCTACGTATTCAATCCTTGGGGTTGCCTGCGCCTCTCAGCCAGTGCTTGCCTGGCGGCATCCAGCATCCTAGCACGGTGGTTCGGCGTAGGTGGCTCAGGCAGCAGCTCTTTCGCCAAGACCTCATGCCTGGTTCACGTTCCAACGCGCTATTTGAAGCCCGACCGCCTAGCCGGCCGCCCGCGCGGCCCGTGGTGTTTTTCGCCTCTCTATGACCCCGACCACCGACCTGCCCCTTGCTCCGGCCCCGGAGCCCGAAAGCTCCGCAAAGCCCGCTGATTTTCAGCTTGCCTTTCAGCATAAGGAAACGCTCATAGCCAGCTACCTGGCTGCCTTCGCGGTGGTGTACTACCGCCAGCCAGCCGAGCGCAGCCCCGCCCAGCTGCAAGCTACCCTGCGGGTCGAAAACGCTGTAGCTGCTTTTCCGCCCGCCACGGCGCTCCTTACCCTCAGCGACACCCTTACGCTGACTGAAGTGGAGGCCGAAGCGGCGGGCCAGCTGGTGATGGGGCTAGCCGGCGTGGGCGAGCAGCTCGGAGCAGCTATTACCAGGTGCCGCATCTCGTTTCCGGCGCCCGAAGCTCAAAACCCCGACCACGAGTGGTGCGTGACCCTCGACTTTGCCGCTGACCATAAAGTGGCCGTCAGCTTTGCCTGCACGGCCGGGCTGCCGGGGCCCTGGGGCTCGGCCTACTTGCCGGCACACGTGCAGCGGGTGTTCGAGCAAATCAGTCAAAACCCTACGACGCCAGTGGGCTACGTCTTCTTCCTGGCCGATGAGGAAGTGAGCCTGCTGCGCCAGTTTCGCACCGTGCCGCAGCAGGTGGCCGAGGGCGGCCCGCAGCAGCTGCACCACTTATTTGAAGACACCGCCCGCCTCTACCCCAACAACGTGGCGCTGAACTGGCTAGCCGACACGCGCACGTATCAGCAGCTCAATGAAGAGGCCGACCAGCTGGCCGCCCGCCTGCAGCGCCAGGGCGTGCGGGCCGGCGACTTCGTGGGCTTGCTCATGGCCAAGTCGGTAGAGCTGTACGTGGGGATGCTGGCGGTGCTCAAGGCCGGGGCGGCCTACGTGCCACTCGACTTGTCGTTTCCGGCCGACCGCGTCACGTTCATTCTGGGCGACTGTGGGGCGCGGGCCCTGCTCATCAACCGGCCGCTGCCCGAAGGCTTCGACGGCTGGCCGGGTCAGGTGATTGACCTGACCCTAGCAGCCCCGGCCGTACCGTCATTCTTGGAGCCGGTGGCCGGCGGGCCCGATTCCATTGCCTACGTCATTTACACGTCGGGCACCACCGGGCTGCCCAAGGGCGTGCTCATTCCGCACCGCAGTATCTGCCACCTCATTCGGGCCGAGCAGGTGCTATTTCACCCCACGCCGCAAGACCGCGTGGTGCAGGGCTTTTCTGTGGCCTTCGATGCCTCGCTCGAAGAGCTGTGGCTGGCCTGGGGCGCCGGCGGCACCCTGGTACCGGTGCCCGAAGAAACGATGAAGGCGCCCGACGCGCTGCCCGGCTTCCTGGTCGAGCAGCAGGTCACGGTATTTTCGACGGTGCCCACGCTGCTTTCGCTGCTGCCGGGCACCATCCCTACCCTACGCCTGCTCATTTTGGGCGGCGAGGTGTGTCCGCCCGAGCTGCTTACCAAGTGGGCTAGCCGGCAGTGCCGGGTGGTGAACACCTACGGCCCCACCGAGGCCACCGTAGTAGCCACCGCCGCCGACTTTGTGCCCGGCCAGCGCCTCACCATCGGCCGGCCGCTGGCTGGCTACGAAACCCTGCTGCTCGACCAGCTCGGCCAGCTCGTGCCGCTGGGCCAGGCCGGCGAGCTGTGCATTGGCGGGCCAGCCCTAGCGGCAGGCTACCTCAACCGCCCCGAGCTTAGTGCTGCCAAGTTCAATACCGTCAGCGAATTGCAGAACGGCTTTGCCGGGCGCCTCTACCGCACCGGCGATTTGGCCCGCTTTGAGGCCGAGGGCAATATTGACTTTCTGGGTCGCATCGATACGCAGGTTAAAATCCGGGGCTTCCGCGTTGAGTTGGCCGAAATAGAAAGCCTGCTGCTGCAGTGGCCCGGCATCCGCAACGCCGCCGTGGCCCTCAAGGAAGGCGCCGACGGGGTTAAAAAGCTCATTGCCTACCTCATTCTGGCCCCCGACCACCTGCTCGACGAGCGCGCCGTGCGGGCCTACCTGCGCGAGCGGCTAGCCCCCTACATGCTGCCGGCCGCGCTGGTGCCCCTCACCGCGTTTCCGCTGCTCACCAGCGGCAAGGTCGACCGCAAGGCCCTGCCCTACCCCGTGAGTGGCGACCAGCCGCCCGCCCGCGAGGTCACCCTGCCTCGTAATCCGCTCGAAGCCGCCATCTACGCCGCCTGGCAAAAACGCTTCGACACAAACGACATCAGCGTTACCGACGATTTTTTTGACATCGGGGGCAACTCGCTGCTCGCCTCGCTCATCATCTCCGAGCTGCGCCAACAGCCCGATTTCCAAGGCCTTTCGGTAAAGGAGATGTACACCCAGCGCACTATTGAGGCGCTGGCGGCATCTGTAGCGGCTGAGGCCGCCAGCACGCCCCCTAGCGCTGCGCCCGACCCAGCCCTGGCTAGCCCCCTATTGCGCGCCGGCACCCTCACCAGGCTGCTTACGGCCATTTTGCAGCTGGTGTCGATAGCCGCTTTCTACGCCGTGCCAGTATTTTTCCTGAACGTCTCGCTGCACTTCCGGCCCGTCTTTGCCGAGTGGTCGTATCCTACGCTGGTTCTTTTCGGCGCAGCCTCCGTGCTGCTGTATGTACCACTGGCCTGCTTGTTGGCAATTATAGTCAAATGGCTGATTATTGGCCGTTTTCGGGCCGGCGAATACCCCTTGTGGGGGTTCTACTACTACCGGTTCTGGGTGGTGAAGAAGATAGTGGAGGCCACGCCCGTGGCTTTGCTTTCGGCTACACCTTTTCTGGCCATCTTTTACCGCCTGCTAGGGGCAAAAATTGGCAAAAGTGTCTACTTAGGCACCACCCGCGTGCTATGCTTCGACTTGCTGACCATCGGCGACGGGGCTAGTGTGGCCCGCGAGGCCGCGCTGCTCGGCTACCGCGTGGAGCGCGACCGCCTTATCATCGGGCCCACCGCTGTAGGCCGCGATGCCTACGTGGGCCTGCGCGCCATCATGGAAGGCGGCACCAGCCTCGGCGCCGGTGCCGAGCTCGACGACCTGTCGGTGCTGCCCGCCGGCCGCCAGGTGCCCGCCCAGGAAGGCTGGCTAGGCTCGCCGGCCCGGCGCGTGCGCGAGGTGCCCGTGACGCCGCTGCGCCCGGCGGCCAGCCCCGGCGTAGGCTACCTGCTGGCCCAGCTTGGGGCCATTGCGCTTATGCTGCTGGTGCCTACGGTGGCCTCGCTGCCTATTCTGGCCTTGCTCTACGAGAGCGTACAATACTTTGGCGCTGAGCCTTCTCTGCTCTCCCTATTTCCGCTTTCGGCCCTCTACGTGCTGCTGCTGATGGCCGCGTTGGTCGCCACCAAGCGCCTCGTAGCCGGCCGCCAGGCCGATGGCACGCTCCCGCTCTACAGCCTGGCCTACGTGCGCCACTGGGTGGCCGACGCCGTGCTGGCCCAGAGCCTGCAATTGCTTAAATCGCTCTACGCCACTATCTACACGCCCTTCTGGCTGCGGCTGCTAGGGGCCAAAATTGGCTACCGGGCCGAGGTTTCGACCCTCAATCACATTTCGGCCGAGCAGCTCACCGTCGGGCCCGGCTCGTTTCTGGCCGACTCGGTGAGCGTGGGTGCGCCGCGCGTGCAGCATGGGCTGGTATCGGTGCTGCCCACGGTGGTGGGGCCGCGCACCTTCGTGGGCAATGGCGCGGTGCTGGCCGGCGGCACCGTGCTGGGCACCAATAACTTGATTGGCGCGCTCTCCTCAGCGCCTACCGATACGCCGCCCGATGGCACTTCCTGGGTGGGCTCGCCGGCATTTCTGCTGCCCAACCGGCCGGTGTCCACGGCCTTCGCCCCCGAGCTGACGTTTGACCCGCCCGCTCGCCTGGTGTGGGCGCGGCGCCTCATCGAATTAGTCAAAATCGTACTACCGTTCACTTTCACCTTCATCACCTTCGCGGTGCTGTATCACTACTCGCACTGGCACCTGCTGCACTATGCTTTCTGGAGCAGCGTGGTGGCGGGCACGGGCGCTTTCGTGGGGTTGGTTTTTGGGTTTTCCATCCTGACCGCCCTCATCAAGTGGGTGCTGATTGGCCGCTACCGGCCTTCCGAAAAGCCGCTGTGGTCATCCTTCGTGTGGCGCAATGAGCTAGTTAACTCCTTGTGTGAAAGCTACGTGTATCCTTTCTGGGAAGCAGCCTTGCTGGGCACACCCTTCGCCACCTGGTTTTTCCAGCTCATGGGCAGCCATTTCGGCCACTCGGTGTACATGGACACGACCGAAATCACCGAGTTTGACCTGGCCTGGGTGGCCGACCACGCCGTGCTTAATAATGGCTCCACCATTCAGACCCATCTGTTTGAGGACCGGGTCATGAAAATGTCCAACCTGCGCATCGGCCGCTATGCCACCGTGGGTACCTCGTGCGTGGTGCTCTACGACTCGGTTATCGGCCCCGGCGCCACGCTCAAAAGCCTGTCGCTGCTTATGAAAGGCGAGCAATTGCCGGCCAACACGCGCTGGCAGGGTATTCCCAGCTCTTTTATTGGGGGTGGGCACTGAGCCGCTAGCCCCTATAGGCAGCAACTTTTTGACAGAAGGCGCCTGGGATTTCTATTCGCCTTGCAGACTATATGGGGTCTTTTTTGCATATCTGGCAGGCCGACTTAGCTAGCCCCTCCCCTAGCTGGGAGCCCGCCGAAGCCAGCCTGGGTCCGGCCGAAATGGCCCGACAGGCCCGGCTGCACGTCCCGGCTCAGCGCCAGGCATACGGCCGGGCCCACGCCTTTATGCGGGCCGTACTATCGCTTTATACCGAGCTGCCGCCCAATGCCTTAGCTTTTGCCTTGACGTACAAAGGCAAGCCTTATCTGCTAGGCTCCGACCTGCACGTCAACCTGTCGTACCGCGGTGAGCGGGCTTTGCTGGCCATCTCGAATGCCGGCCCGGTGGGAGCCGATGTAGAGCAACTGCGGCTGCTGCCCGATACAGAGGCGCTGATAAAGGAGCTCTTTTCCGAAACCGAGCAGCTAGGGCTGCAAGTGGCCCCACCGGCCGCCTACTG
Source organism: Hymenobacter sp. BT559 (assembly GCF_017571525.1). GTDB lineage: Bacteria > Bacteroidota > Bacteroidia > Cytophagales > Hymenobacteraceae > Hymenobacter > Hymenobacter ginsengisoli. The sequence goes on from NZ_JAGETY010000009.1 coordinate 151,897, forward strand.
GCCGTTTTTTTACACTATCTGGACGCGCAAAGAGGCCTATGCTAAAGCGCTCGGCATGGGCCTGGCAGTGCCCTTTGCCGGGTTTTCGGTGCTGGCGCCGGGGCCGGGCGGCCAGCCCTTGCTCACAGCGCCGGCCGGCGCCCAGCTCACCAGCTTTGCGGTGGGCGTGGGTCACCAGGGCGCCGTGGCCTTGCTGGCGGAGGGCAGCCCCCTCACTCCACAGCACTTCCGGTACCCCATTGATTTATAAGACATCTCAGCAGAGAAAGTAACCTGCTGACTTGCAGCAGTATGACAAGGAAACGAGTGGTTGGCAACAGACCACGGATATTTTTTAGTGTTTTCAGCGGAACAATGTACCTACATCAATTGTCTACCTACTGAATCCTTCAAACACTATCCTTCATGGCACAATCTGTTTTGCACCCGGCCGGCAGCCGGGGCCACGCCAACCACGGCTGGCTCAACTCTTACCACACGTTCAGCTTCGCTAACTACCAGGACCCTAGCCGGATGCACTTTGGCGCGTTGCGCGTTCTTAATGATGATACCGTGGCGGGCGGCATGGGCTTTGGCCGCCACCCGCACGATAACATGGAGATTATCAGCATTCCGCTCTCGGGCGACCTGGAGCACCAGGACTCGCTGGGCAATAAGGCGGTGATTCGGCAAAACGACGTGCAGGTGATGAGCGCCGGCACGGGGGTAGCGCACAGTGAAAAAAACCACAGCGCTACCGAGGCCGTTAAGTTCTTGCAAATCTGGGTGTTTCCCAACAAGCGCGGGGCGGCCCCACGTTACGCGCAGCAAAGTTTTCCGCCGGCCGAGCGCCACAACCGCCTGCTGCAAGTGGTGTCGCCCAACGCGGCCGAAGGCGACGTATGGATAAACCAGGATGCCTGGTTTCACCTTGGTAAGTTCGACCAGGGCTTTAGCACGGAGTATCAGCTCAAAAAGGCTGGCAACGGTGTGTATGCCTTCGTGCTGGAAGGTGATGTGACCATCAATGGCCAGGCGCTGCATCGCCGCGACGGCTTCGGCCTCTGGGAAGTTGATAAGCTTGACATCAAAGCCGATAGCGCCGCCGAGCTGCTGCTGATGGAAGTTCCGATGCAGTTTTAAGCTACCCTACTGGTTATCTCCAAACAACCTAGACACCCATGAAAACCCGCCTCACCCGCGCCACCGAGCGCGGCCTCAAAGACATTGGCTGGCTGCAAAGCAATTTTTCGCTCAGCTTCGGCCCCTATGCCGACCCCGAGCGTAGCGGTTTCGGGCTGCTGCGCGTATTCAACGACGACTTTGTGCAGCCGGGCGGCGGCTTTGGCATTCATGGCCACGCCAACATGGAAATCATTTCGGTGATGCTGGCTGGCAGCATGAACCACAAAGACACACTAGGGTACACTGAGGTAGTGCACCAGGACTGGGTGCAGATAATGAGCGCGGGCAGCGGCCTGCGCCACGAGGAGCACAACGTGGGCGAGGATACCGTCAATTTTCTGCAAATCTGGATTGAGCCCAAGCTCCAGAATATCGGCCCGCGCTACCAGCGCCGCAGCTTTCCGGAAGCCAAGCGCGAAAACCAGCTCACGACCATCGTTAGCAACGAGGAAGGCCAGGCGCACTGCTGGATAAACCAGAACGCCAAGCTCTCGCTAGGGTACTACACCGAGGCGCAGACGGTTGAGTATCAGTTTAAGCCGCTCAACAAGCTGCTGTTCTTGTTTGTTATGAGCGGGGCCGTGACGGTAGACGGCCAGTCCGTGGCCGAGCGCGAGAGCCTGGGCATCTGGGACACTGACCGCATCAGCATTGCAAGCACGCCAGGCACGCGTTTTCTGCTGATTGAGGCACCGATAAATCACTAATTTATAACTACTTCACTCGCTCGCGCCGGCTACAGGGCGCGGGGCGGGTAAGCGCCCGGGCTTGGGCTGCGCAGGCAGTCGGGCTCGGGCGCACTAGTTAGGGCCTGGTTGAACTTGGCCGGGGGGCTAGCCCCGGCAGCTAAAAAATTAGGACAGCGTTAAAATAAATGGCGGCCTTATACGCCTACTTATCGCAGTAGGAATGTAGTGCACACCCAAAAACCGGCCGGCCTACGTCTGTTTTTCGACCATTTGCCAATTTTAGTCAAACATTCTACATAGAAGGCAGTTTTTAACGCCTGCCGCGAAAATCAAGCGAAGCGTTTGCGAAGGCAACCATTTATCGTCCAGATAATTACACAAGTCAAAATCTACTATGAGCTCTTCTTTACAGTGTATAAAACGCGCTCTTTTAGTAAGCTGCGCCGTGCTGCCGCTGCTAGGCCATGCCCAGGGTGGGGCGGCCGATACGGCCAGGCTAGCCGAGGTGCCGGCGCGCATCAGCGACTATGAGGTGGCGCCGGGTGTGACGTACCATTATGAAAAGCCGCGGCCCTTTCAATGGCTTTACCACATTCCGCGCGATGTGGGCCAGCTGCCGGGCTACGCGTTTCAGCGCCGCCATGTGCCAGCGCTGGTGGGGGTGGTGGCTAGCACGGCCGCCCTCTGGGTGGCCGACCAGCGCATTATTGACGGGGCGCAGCAGTTTGGCCGCTACGTGGGCCTGAAGGCTACCGACAGCCAGAAGTCGCTGGTAGATGTTCCGCTTCACGTGGCGGCCGTAAATCTGCCGCTGCAATTCAACGTGCCCGACAACCTCAACAGCTGCTTCTACTACCTGGGCGATGGCTGGACGCACCTGGCCATTGCGAGCAGCTTTTGGCTGTATGGGGGCACGCACCGCGACAACCGCGCCCTGCAGGTGTCGAGCCAGCTTGGCGAGGCCATCCTGAGCACCGGCCTGGTGGTGCAAACCCTGAAGCACCTGACCGGCCGCCAGAGCCCCTACCTGGCCACGCACAATCGTGGCAACTGGGATTTGCTGCCCGCTTATAATACCTATCAGCACTTTGTGCCCAACTACGACGCCTTTCCTACGGGCCACTTGTCTACGGCGATGGCCACGGTCACGGTCATTGCCGAAAACTACCCCGAGTACCGGTTCATCCGCCCGGTGGGCTACTCGCTGATGGGCGTGCTCGGCTACGCCATGCTCAACAACGGCGTGCACTGGGCCAGCGACTATCCGCTGGGCATTGCCCTGGGCTATGCAATGGCCAAAATAGCGGTGTACCACGGCCGCACCCGGGTGGGCACCGCCAGCAGGCCCGTGGGCCTAGCGCCGCAGCGGGCGTGGTGGCGGCAGGCGCGACTATCGCCGTTTACCACCGGCCCTTTTACTGGCGTGGCCGTGAGCTGGCTGCCCTAGCCAGCTCAGCAGCAAGCAGTAATGAGCGGCTTCGCAAGTATTCCCATAAGTTAGGGCGTATGGCCGGTTGGCCCCGCTAGGGGTAGCTGGTATCTTTGGTCGCTTCTCCCTCCTTGTTTCAACATGCCAACGCCCGCGCTTAGCAAAGAAGAACAGATTCGCGAGCGCATATTGTGCGCGGCGCAGCAGCTGTTTCAGCAGCACGGCCTGCACAAGGTGACCATGGACGACATTGCCCGGGCGCTGGGCCGCGGCAAAAGCTCGCTGTATTACTACTATAAAAGCAAAGAAGAGATTTTTGAGGCCATGCTCGACCGCGAAATCCGGGAAGTGCTGGCTGAGGTGGAGCAAGCCGTGGCGCTAGCCCCTACGGTGGAGGAAAAACTGTACACCTTCTGCATGACGCGCCTGCAGAAGCAGCGCCAAAAAGCGGCGCTCAATGCCCTGGTAGCCGGCGAGGCCCTGCGCAGCCTCGACCTGGTGCACCACATCCGGCAGTGCTACCGGCAGCAGCAGGCCGACCTGCTGCGCCAGATTTTTGCCGGGGCCGAGGGCAGCCTGGCCGCCTGCGCCTGCCCGCACAGCGTGGAGGCGCTCACGGTGCTTATCCTGGCGGGGCTGCGGGGCTTGGGCGAAGAGCTGGTTTTTTCGGACAGCCTGGCCCTCGTTGAGCCGGCCATCCGGATGCTGTGCCACACGCTGGCCGCCGCGCCGCTGCTGCCCGCCCCCAGCCAGCCTAGCAGCTGACGCCGAAGCTGCGCTCAGGGAAACTTCGGTGGGCTAAAAATGCTTACTTTTACCCGCTTCTTCCCGCCCACGCCGTGCCCGAGTACCTGCTTTTCGTTGATACCGAAACCTCGGGCCTGCCCGCCGACTGGCGCCGCCCCTACGCCGAGCCGGGCGCCTGGCCGCACGTGGCGCAGGTGGCGTGGCTTATCTACACGGCCGCCGGCGAGCTGGTGAAGACCGAAAACCACTATATCCGGCCTAGCGACTACGACCTCACGCCGGCCTCCATGCAGGTGCACGGCCTCACGCTAGCCTACCTGCACGAGCACGGCGAGGCCCGCCTGCCCGTGATGCAGCGCCTGCACGACGACCTGCTGCGCTATAGGCCCCTGGTAGTGGGCCACTTCATTGAGCTTGATTACCACATGGTTGGCGTGAGCTTCCACCGCTCGGGCCTCTCCAATGCGCTGCTGGGGCTGCCCACCTTCTGCACCATGCGCCTCACTGAGCGCTTCTGGCAGCCCATGCGCCAGCAGTACCTGCGCCTGGCCGACTTGTACCAGCGGCAGTTTGGGCGGCCTATGCAGAAGCAGCACGACGCCCTGGCCGATGCCGAGGCCACCGCGCAGTGCTTTTTTGAGCTGCGCCGCACCGGCGACATCGACGCCGAAACCCTGGCTAGCCAGCCCCAGCTCAAGCCGCCGCCCACCCACGCCGCCCTGGCCGCCACCCGCCGCCCATTCTGGAAGTACTGGCTGGGCATGATTTAATTTTGACTTATAACTACCGGTTGTCCTGGCGAAGGCTTTCTTTGCCGTTTGTTACCAAGCATTCTTATGGATAACCGCCTTGCCTTTCTCCGCACCGTCGAGCCCTTTAACCTGCTGCCGCCCGAGGTGCTCGAAGAGGTAGCGGCGCTGCTGCAAGAGGTGACGCACGCACGCGAGGCCGTTATCTACCACCAGGGTGAGACCAAGCTGCGCGGCGTCGATTTGATTATTGAGGGCGGCTACGACACATTTTTCTTCGATAGCCAGCAGGCGCGGCGCCTGCCCGAGTTTTACGGGCCTAGTACCTGCTACGGCGGCGTGTCGGTGCTGCTCAATAAGAAGCGCTCGCTGCGCACGGTGCAGGCCCGAGCCGGCACGCGGGTGTACTTCTTGCACCGCAACGACTTTCGCAGCCTGTGCCTGGGGTACGATGCTTTTTTCCAGCATTTTACTACGCGCTACGGCCACCTCATGCTCGATGAGGAATACGCCCAACTGGTACACCCCGGCCCGCAGGCTCCCCAGAATTTTATCGCCGCCGACGAGCTGTACTCGCGCCGCATGGCCGCCGTAGAGCTGCGCGAGGTGCTGGCTTGCCCCGGCAGCACGCCCACCCACGAGGTAGCGCGCCTCATGGCCAAGTCCCGCAGCAGCTGCTACTTTGTGCTCGGCGACGATGGCCAGCAGATAATAGGCTACGTGACTGATATCACCTTGCGCGACAAGGTAGTAGCCAGCCTCGGCGATGCGCGCCTGCCCATCAGTACCTACCTCGACTCGCCCACCCGCGCCGTAAGCAGCGAGGCATTTGTGTATGAGGCGTTGCTGTTAATGTTCCGGACCAAGACGCGCTACCTGCTGGTGGAGAGCCCTAGCAGCGGCTACCGGGGCTTTATCTCGCGCAATAAGCTGCTGGCCGAGCAGGCGCAGTCGCCGTTTCTGTTCATTCAGGGCGTAAAGCAGGCGGTGTCGCTGCGCGAGCTGCGGCGCAACTGGCAGAAGGTGCCCGACATCGTGTTTCAGCTGCTCGACCGGGGTGTAAAGCCCGAAATCGTGAATCAGGTAATCACGACCGTCGCCGATACTATCGCCCTCAAAGTCATTGAGGATGTGATACGTGAGCTAGGCCCCCCGCCGGCCAAATTCGTGTTTATCGTGCTAGGGTCGGAGGGCCGGCAGGAGCAAACGCTGCTCACCGACCAGGACAACGCCATCATTTACGAAGACAAGGCCAACGAGCACCGCGAGGAAGTGCGCGACTATTTCCTGGGCTTTTCGACCGAGGTGTCGGACCGGCTTAACGAGATTGGCTTCAGCTTTTGCGAGGGTGGCTTCATGGCCAAAAACCCGAAGTGGACGCACTCGCTCTCGCATTGGAAACGCAACTACACCGAGTGGCTGCACGAGTCGAACCCCGAGAACGTGATGCGCTTCGCGGCGTTTTTCGACATCCGCTTTCTCTATGGCGAGGCGGCCATCCTCGACGAGCTGCGCGATTTTCTGGATACCGAGCTGCAAAAGCCGCTCGACCGCTTTTTGCACTACATGGCCACCAATGCCTTGCAGTACGAGCCGCCGCTCACGTTTTTCAACAACATCCGCACCTTCGCGGTGGGCGACCAGCAGGTGGTCAACCTCAAGAAAATCATGTCGCCTATCGTGGACGCGGTGCGGGTGTTTGCCCTCAAAAACCGCGTGTTTGCCACCAATACCGGCCAACGCCTCGTGGCCCTGCGCCAGCTAGGGGTCTTTACCGAGAAGGAATACCAGGAGCTCTTGCAGTCGTATTACTACCTCATGGGCATGCGCCTCAAGAAGCAGGCCGCCCAGATGATGCAAGACAAGCTTCCACCCGATAACTACCTCGACCCCAAGAAGCTAACCAAGGTAGAGCGCGTGACCCTGAAAGAGATTTTCAAAGTCATTGCCGATTTCCAGCTAAAAATCAAGGTAAATTTTGCCAAGATGCTGAGCTAGCCTATTGCGTAGAATTATTTGTCTTTGCGAGCCTGCGAAGCAAGGACAGCCGACTGGTAATTGCCTAGCGCTGCGACGAGTCGCGCACTACCAGCTTGGGCTTGAGCACGATGCCACGCGGCGTGGCCGGCGTGTGGCCGGGGCTGGGCAGCATTTTTTGCAATTGCTGCACAGCCGTGCGACCCATTTGCTCGCAGCGCTGGTCCACCGTAGTGAGAGCCGGCTCGGTGAGCTGCGTAAAGACCTCGTTGCTGAAGCCTGCGATGGCCACGTCTTCGGGCACCCGGAAGCCGAGCTTTTTGGCTACCTGCATGCCGCCCACGGCGGCTAAGTCATTGGAGCTGAACACGCCATCGGGCCGGCGCGTGGCCGATAGGCGCATGAGGCCGCGCATGGCGGCGGCCCCGCCCTGCTGGCTCAGCTCGCAGAAGGCGGTGAGGCGCGGGTCGGGCGTGAGGCCGTGGGCGGCCAGAGCGTCGAGGTAGCCCTGGTGCCGGTTTTTGTGGATGTTGACGTGCAGCGGGCCGGTGAAGTGCGCAATGCGGCGGCAGCCCTGCGCAATAAGGTGCTCCACCACCTGGTAGGCGCCAAGGTAGTCGTTGAGCGTCACCGACGTCACGTTCGTCCCCTTAAAGCCCTGCACCACGCGGTCGAAGAACACGAGCGGCACGCCCTGCTGGCGCACTGCTTCAAAATGCTCAAAATCAGTAGTTGTATCGGAGAGCGAAAGCAGGATGCCGGCCACCTGCGCGCCCATCAGCAGCTCGATAATCTGGCGTTCCTGCTGCGCGTCTTCGTTCGATTGGCATATCATCACGTTGAAGCCCGCCTCGCTGGCCTCGCTGGCAATGCCGTGAATGACTTCCGGAAAAAAATAGCCCGTGATGTGCGGTACTATTACTCCCAGGGTATTGCTGCGGCCCCGGCGCAGGCCAGCGGCCAGCGGGTTGGGCTGGTAGTGCAACTCCTTGGCCAGCTGGCGCACGCGGGCTTTGGTGGCCTCGCTCACGTCGTGGTGGTCGGCCAGGGCGCGCGAAATGGTCGAAGCAGACAAGCCCAGGGCCTTGGCGAGGTCGGTGATGGAGGCGCGACGATTCATACAGCAGCGGAAAGAGCGAAAACTAAACGGGCACTCAAAGCTACAAAGATGGGCCGAGCGCTGCTATCGCCCGGCCAACTGCACAAACTGGCCCCTAGCCAGCCCCGCCGGAGGGTAGCTGGTCGAAACTGTTCGGCTTACGTATGTTGCCGAACGCCCGGCCGGCGGCGAATGTTGCCGGCTGTATTAGCTCGGCTAGTGTAGCTTGCCATATGAAGTCGTTTCCTATCTGGCGCGTGCTGGGAGTTGGGTTTCTGCTGCTACTGCTGGCCCTGGGGCTGGGCGGCTGGCTGCTGACGACCCGCTACGCCGAGCCTTATGTGAAACGACTGGTGCGCGACAAATTGACGCGCAACTCGGAGCTGGTACTCGACTCGTTTGATGTCAACCTATCGGTGTGGCGCGACTTTCCCTACCCTAGCGCCACGCTCAGCCACCTCACCCTGCGCGACAGCTCGCACCACCGCACACTACCCGTGCTGCGCCTGGGCCGCGCCGATGTGCGCTTCAACCTGCGCGAGCTGCTGCACCGCCGCGTGCAAGTAACGCGCCTCACGCTGCGCGACGTGGCTATTGGGCAGCGCGTCGATTCGCTAGGGCGCACCTGGGGCCTGCGCGGCAAGAAGCGCACCGCCACCGGCCCGCCGCCCAAAATCGACCTGGCGCTCGACTCCATTATTATTTATAATTTCGGGATTTTTACCCGCAACGATTTTATTCACAGCGCTTTGCGCGGGCGGGTGTTTCAGGCGCGGCTGGCGGCCAGTCTGCACCAGGGGGTGCTGGCGGTGCACGGCCGCTTCTCGGGCCGCCTCGACCGGCTCAGCAACCGCACCGGCGACCTGCTGGTGAACGAGCCGGTGCAGGCCCGGCTCAACTACCGCTACCGGTTTGCGCAGCGCCAGGGCGAGTTTTTTAATAGCCACGCCACGCTCAACGGCGATACCATCCGCATCAGCGGCACCCACACGGCCGATATGGCAGTCGGCGACGGGCCGCCGCGCGGCACCGTGCTCAACCTGCGCTTTGCGGGCAGCCAGCCGCTGCTGGCCGTGTTGCACGCCACGCTGCCGCCCACGCTGCGGCCCATCTTACACGGGGCCACCAGCCCTAGCAAAGCCCAGATTGAGTACTTGATGTCGGGGCTGAGCGGACCGCAGGTGCGCCCGCGTATTGTGCTGCACTTCGGCATGCGCAATGCCCGCATTCAGTGGCCCGACTCGGCGCGGCGCATCGACCGCTGGGACTTGCAGGGCACCTACGACAACGGCCCCGCCCACGCTCCGCAAACGATGTCCTTGAGCCTGAGCCAGTGCCGCGTGTATTCGCCGGCCGGGCAGCTCGACATGGCCTTTTTGCTGCGCAACTTTCAGCGGCCCTACGTGCAGGGCCGCCTGCATGGCCGCACCGAGCTGCCAGCCCTCATGGCGCTGCTCTCGCCCGAGCACTGGTATGCCCGCAGCGGCATTGCCGACCTCGATGTGCAGCTGCACGGCCTGCTGCCCGCCGTGGGCCAGCGCCAGCGCCAGCTAGGGCTGTTTCGGCATGATATGGCCGTGCGCGGCACGGCCACGCTGCGCAACGCTGCCTTTGAGCTGGCCGGCCACCAGGGCGACTTGCACAGTCTCAACGTGCGCATTGGCTTGAAGGACAGCCTCTGGCAGCTTTCCAACGCCTCGGGGGTGCTGGCAGGCATGAACTTCAAAGCCTCGGCTACTACTACTTACCTGCTCGACTATTTCACCGGCCAGCACCCTACCACCGATATCAAAGGCACCTTTGCCGTCGATGAGCTGGACCTGGGCCGACTGCGGCAGCTGCTGAAGCCCGGCGCATCGGGTCCCCTGCTAGCCCGCCAGCGCCGCCCCACTCGCAGCCTGGCCGACCGGCGCCGCATTGCCACCACGCTGGGCAGCCACCTTATTCCGGAGGGCATGCACCTCGACGTGGCCCTGCGCTGCGGCCGGCTAGCCCTGGCTACCGACACCCTGCGCGACATGGCCGTGCGCATTCGCCACGACGGCGAGCGCGTACAACTCACTGGCATCAGGGGCAAGCTCTGGGATGGCGAGGTGCGCGGCGAGGCGCAGTGGCCCACCGACTCGGCTAATCGAGTAGTGCCGGTCGCCTATGATATTGACTTTCATTTTGATACTCTCAATTATAAATCCTTGCTGGAGCGGCTTTCGCGGCCGCCCCGGCGCTCGCGCACCTCGCCGGGCAGCCCCGCCATCAGGGAGCTGCTGCTGGCCGCCAACGGCAAGCTGAGCTACGAAATCAACTCACTGCTGCTGCCTAATGGCGAACGGGTGCGCGACCTGCGCCTGCGCTTCGACAAGCAGGGCCCGGTGCTGAATCTGCCGTACGTGTACTTTGTGGCGCCGCAGGGTGGCATCGGCAGCGGCTCGGCCACGGCGCGGGTTGAGGGAATGCGCCTCGCCCACGCCGACGCCAACCTCTACCTGCGCTACCCCACGCTCGACGTGCCGCAGCTGCTGCGGATGCTGGCCAGCGTGGCCCCACCCCGCTCCGATTCGGCGGCGCTGGCCGCGCGCCGCGCCCTGCGGGCGGCCCGGCGCGCCCGGCGGCTAGGGGCCGGCGCAGCACCAGGCTCGCTTATGAGCAGCGGGCGCTTCACGGCGCTGCTGCGCGTGGAGGCCGACCACGTGCGCTATTCGGCCGTGCAGGGCACTAACTTCCAGCTCGTGACACACTTACAGGCCGGCGAAGCCATTCTGGACGATTGTACGGTGAATGCGCTAGGGGGGCGTATGACGCTACGCGGGCGACTCATTACCAACGCGGGCCGCCAGCATCACCCCTTGCAGGTGCAGGCGCTGCTGGAGGATATTCAACTGCCCGAGCTCTTTGGCACGGCCACGGCCATGCACCTCAATGTGCTGAGTACCGACAACATTCGGGGTACGCTGCGCTGCGCGGCGGCCCTGCGCACCGACCTCGACGAGAAGTTTATTCCGAACATCGACAACACGAATGCTTACCTCAAGGCCGACCTGCACAACCTGGAGCTGGTAAACGTGGAGGCGCTCGAAGACGCGTTTAAGTTCTTTAAAAAGCGCACCAGCCACTTGTATTTTGAGCCCGTAAGCAGCGAGTTTGCCTTGAGCCGGGGCGAGCTGCTCATCCCTAGCCTGCGCCTCAACAGCAACCTCACCGAGCTGCAAGTAAATGGCCGCTACGACCTCGACGGCCGCGCCGACCTCTACATCGGCATGAACCCGCTGCACGCGCTGCTGGGCAGCAACAACAAGCGCATTGCCCGCATCCAGGCCGGCGAGGCCACCACGCGCCGCGATGCCAAGCTCAGCTACGTCAACCTGAGCCGCGACGCGCCCCACACCAAATACCACCTCAAGGTTTTTCAGAAGCAGGAGCAGCGCGAGGCCCAGGCCACGCTGCGCCGGCAGTTTCGGCAGCTGGTTATCACCCAGCGTCTCGATACCACCCTGCGCCTGCTGCCGGGCTCGCCGCTGGCGGCTCCGCAGCCTAAGGTAGCTACCGCCCCTAGCAGCACAGAGTAGCGAGTTGGCTACCCATAGATAGCACATCCTGCTCAGCTGGCGTCCGCTTATCGAGGCATCTCGCTCGAATCGTTAGGATAGTGCCCCTAGCGGCCCGGTAGAGATGCTTCGACAAACTGCCGCCAAGTGAGCAGGGCGCTCATTTGGCGGCAGTTTAAGTAGCGGTGCAGGCCACTAGCCCTTCAGAATCACCTCAATCTGGGCCAGCTCATCGGCGCTGAACTGGTAATTTTTCAGGCAGCCTACGGCGTCGAGCACTTGCTGGGGCTTGCTGGCGCCGATGATGACGGAGGTCATGCGTGGGTCTTTCAGCACCCAGGCCAGGGCAAATTGCGCCATCGATTGGCCGCGCTGCTTCGCCAACTCGTTGAGCTTGCGGGCTTTCTCAATATTGGCCGGGTTGAGCTGGCTTTCGTCGATGGCGCCGTTGCCGAGCTTGCGGGCAGCGCGCGAATCGGGCGGCACACCCTGCAAGTACTTGTCAGTGAGCACGCCTTGGGCTAGCGACGAGAACGCGATGCAGCCCACGCCTTCTTCGGCTAGGGTGTCGAGCAGGCCCTCTTCGACATCGCGCACCAGTAGCGAGTACTTGGGCTGATGAATGAGGCAGGGCGTGCCCAACTCGCGCAGCACGGCGCAGGCCCGGCGCATTTCTTCGGGCGAGTAGCTGCTCAGGCCCACGTACAGGGCCTTACCCTGCCGCACGAGCTGGTCGAGCGCGGCCATGCTTTCCTCGATGGGCGTGGCAGGGTCGGGCCGGTGGTGGTAGTAGATATCGACGTAGTCGAGGCCCATGCGGCGCAGGCTTTGGTCGAGGCTAGCCACCAGGTATTTGCGCGAGCCGCCGTCGCCGTAGGGGCCGGGCCACATGCCGTAGCCGGCTTTGGTGGAGATGATGAGCTCGTCGCGATACGGCTTGAAATCAGACTTATACAAGCGGCCAAACGTTTCTTCGGCCGCGCCGGGGGGCGGGCCGTAGTTGTTGGCCAGGTCAAAGTGCGTCACGCCCGCGTCGAAGGCCGTGCGCAGGATGTCGCGGCAGCCGGCTAGGGCATTCACTTCACCAAAATTTTGCCACAAGCCCACCGAGATGGCGGGCAATTGCAGGCCGCTGCGGCCGCTGCGGCGGTATTCCATGGTGTCGTAGCGGGTGGGGCTGGCCAGGTAGGTCATGAGGAATAGGGGGAATGAAGCGTGAAAACTACCAATCGTTTGTCATAGCGACCAAAGCGATGCCATCGCACCCGTACGAGTCGTTTGGGTATCGTTCTGATGCGATGGCTTCGCAAGCTCGCCATGACAGCCGGATTTGAGTACGGCACAGCGGCAACTATGGGCTACCATCCGCTACTTTGCGGCTCTATGTCCCGCTTTCTATTTCTGCTTGGCCTGGCCGGGCTAGCCCTCGCTGCTGGCCCCGCCGCCGCCCAAACCACCGCTGCCACCCGCGCCCAAGATTCGGTCTTTGTGCGCCAGAATTACCGCAAGGTCGAGCAGCTCATTCCGATGCGCGACGGCACCCGGCTAGCCACCATCCTTTACGTGCCCCTCGATGCCTCGCCGGCCCGCCCCTACCCCTTCCTGATGGAGCGCACGCCCTACTCGGCCGGCCCGCGCGGGGCCGCCAACTACGCCACCCGCGGCCCCGGCCCTAGCCGCGAGCTGAGCCAGGAAAAATACATTTTTGTGTACCAGGATGTGCGCGGCCGCTACCTCAGCGAGGGTCAGTTTGAGGAAATGACGCCTGCCCTGGCTAGCCACCCGGCCAAGACTGCCAAAGCCAAAAACGCGCCCCACGACGAAAGCACCGACACCTACGATACCATCGAGTGGCTGCTCAAGAATGTGGCCGGCAACAATGGCCGCGTTGGCATCATGGGCATCTCGTACCCCGGCTTTTATGCCAGCGCAAGCCTGCCGTATGCCCACCCGGCCCTCAAGGCCGTATCGCCGCAGGCACCAGTTACCGATGAGTTTATCGGCGACGATGCCCGGCACAACGGCGCGTTTTTTCTGCTCGATAACTTCGACTTCACCAACTACTTCGACGTGCCCCGGCCCAAGCCACTGGCCGAATACGCGGAGTTATTTCCGCTGAAAATCAGCGATGCCTACCAGTTTTTTCTGGACCTGGGGCCCCTTAAAAACGCCAATCAGCCCAAGTACTTCAACCAGCGGGCGCGCATCTGGAACGAGTACCTGGCCCACGACACTTACGATGCTTACTGGCAGGCGCGCAACATCCGCTCGCACCTCACGGGCGTGAAGCCGGCCGTGCTCGTGGTAGGCGGCTGGTACGATGCCGAGGACCTATTTGGCGCCCTGCACACCTACCAGGCCATCGAAAAACAGAACCCCGGCGCTACCAACCGCCTCGTGATGGGCCCTTGGACCCACGGCGCCTGGAGCCGCCCCGACTGGAGCAAATTTGGCCCGCTCAATTTTGGGCAGAACACCGCTGCCTACTACCGCCAGCAGCTGGAAACGCCGTTTTTCAATTATTACCTAAAAGACAAAGGCAATTTCAACGCGGCTGAGGCCACGGTTTTTGACACGGGCACCAATGAGTGGAAAACCTACCCGGCCTGGCCGCCGAAGGCTAGCCAGCCACGGCCATTTTATCTGGGTGGGGCCGGCCAGCTTACCACGGCGCCCACTACGGCGCCCGCCGATGAATACATCAGCGACCCGGCTCACCCGGTGCCCTATGCCGAGGGCATCCTGAGCAGCCGCAACAGCGAGTACATGATACAGGACCAGCGCTTTGCGGCCCAACGGCCCGATGTGCTTTCCTTTAAAACTGAGCCCCTAGCCCAGGACCTTACCGTAGCTGGCCCGCTAGGGGTTGACCTATGGGTAAGCACCTCGGGCACCGACGCCGACTTTATCGTGAAGCTCATCGACGTGCTGCCCGACGATGCCGTGGCCGACCCCGCGCCCGGCGCCACCCCCAGCACCACGCTGCCCGGCACCCAGCGCCTGGTGCGAGCCGATGTGTTTCGGGGCCGCTACCGCACTGGCTTCGAGAAGCCCGAAGCCTTTCAGCCCAATGTGCCCACTGAGGTGAAATACGAGTTGAACGACGTGCTGCACACCTTCAAAAAGGGCCATCGCCTGCTGGTACAGGTGCAAAGCACGTGGTTTCCGCTCGTGGACCGCAACCCGCAGCAGTTCATCAATATCTCCACCGCCGAGGCCAGCGACTTTAAGAAGGCTACCATTCGGGTGTACCACGAGGCTGGTCACGCCTCCAGCCTCACGCTGCCAGTGCTGGGGCAGTAGGCCGACCCTATCCACGCGCCGGCCGTACAAGAATGCCTATGAAACGGCGACACTTTATTCCGCTGCTGGGGCTAGCGCCCCTGGGCCTGGCCGCTGCTAGCCTGCGCCATACTCGCCCTATGCAACCCGAAAAACTGTATTTCAAAGACGACGGCACCATCCCCAACAGCCACTATCCGTTGCTGCTGTACCGGCAGGCGTTTGCAGCCCGCGAGGCGGCCGGCGCGGCGTGGCTGGAAAGCCACTTTGCGATGAATAACTGGACCAACTCCTGGCGCAATGGCGTATACCCGTTTCACCACTACCACAGCACTTCGCACGAGGTGCTGGGCGTGTATGCGGGCTCGGCGCTGCTACACCTGGGCGGCGAAAAGGGACAGAAGGTGCGCGTGCAAGCCGGCGACATCATCGTGATTCCGGCGGGCGTGGGCCACAAAAACCTCGGTAGCGATAACCTCGGCATAGTGGGCGCCTACCCCGACGGCCGCCACTGGGACGTAAACCGCGGCCTGCCCGGCGAGCGCCCCCAGACCGATAAAAACATCGCCGCCCTGCCCCTCCCCAGCACCGACCCGCTGCTGGGTAAAAGCGGCGGCCTACTCACCAGCTGGCAGTAAGCACACAAGGCTTGGCTGTACTTATTACTTAGTTAGGAACAAATAAGAACGTCATGCTGAGCCTGTCGAAGCATCTCTACCGAATGATACCCTAGCGGCACGGTAGAGATGCTTCGACAAGCTCAGCATGACGTTCTTGTAAAGCTAAGCAGGGTGCCGATTTAGCTAGCTTGCTTCTGGGCGTGCCAGAGCACTAGCTGCCAGCCTTTTGCTTCGTCTTTGATGTAAACGACCACGTACTTGATGCGCGTGAAGCTGGGCTGGCCGTCGGCGCCGGGGCCGAGGTTAATCTCGATGAGCGCGTTGACGATGGCCGTGCGGTCGTCGTTGTAGGGGCGCACCACCATGTTCTCGATATCAACCTTATCGTAGCGGCTCTGGCCGCTGGCGATGGAGGCAATGTAGCTCGCCTTGTTGTCCTGGTGGCCGTTGGAGTGCGTGTAAATGAGGTCGTCGGCGAAGATGGATTCGAGCGTAGGCAGGTCTTTGGCAACTTGCGCGTCGAAGCGGCGGCGCTCCAGTTGTTCAATTTCTTGGATGGCAGACATTTGGAGGAAGTAAGGAGTACTGGCCGGAAGGTTGGCCACTGCAAAAGAACGTCAGGCGCCTCTGGCAAGCGCTTAAAACAAGGTCAGTTGCCCGCCGGGGCTAGCCGGCGGCGCCTCGCCATCAAGGTTCGACAGCGACAGCCCGAGCAGGCGCACGCCCTTGGGCAGCGGCAGCAGCGCCGTCAGGATATCCTGGCAGGTGCGCAGCAGCGAAGCTTCGTCGGGCACCGAGGCTAGCAGCGTGCGGCTGCGGGTTATCTGCTGAAAGTCAGCGAATTTTACTTTCAACGTGAGCGTGCGGCCCGACTGGCCGGTGCGCTGGCAATAGCTCCACACCTTGGCCGCTACGGGCAGCAGGGCCGCCAGCAACTCGGGCTGCTCGTGCAAATCGTGGGCAAAGGTGGTTTCGGCGCCCACCGACTTGCGCTGGCGGTCGGGCTGCACGGGGCGGTGGTCTTCGGCGTGGGCAATGGCGTGGTAGTAGCCGCCAGCTTTGCCAAAGTGCTGGCGCAAAAACGCCTCGGGCTGGGCGCGCAGGTCGGCCCCAGTGAAGATGCCCAGCGCGTGTAGCCGCCCCGCCGTGGCGGGCCCGATACCGTGAAACTGCCCCACCGTCAGCTTCTCCACAAAGGCTAGCCCGCGGCCGGGCGGAATCACGTACTGGCCATTGGGCTTGCGGTGGTCGGAGGCCAGCTTGGCCAGAAACTTATTGTAGGAAATGCCGGCCGAGGCCGTGAGCTGGGTGCGCGCCAGGATGGCCGCCCGAATGTCGCGCGCTACCTGGCTGGCCAGCGGCTCGTGCTTGAGGTTGTGGGTCACGTCGAGGTAGGCCTCGTCGAGCGCTACGGGCTCGATGAGCGGCGTGTACTCGGCCATGATTTCGCGCACCTGGCCCGACACTTCTTTGTAGACCTCAAAGCGCGGCGGCACAAACAGCAGCTTGGGGCACAGCCGCCGGGCGGTGCTGGCCGGCATGGCCGAGCGCACGCCGTATTGCCGGGCCTCGTAGCTGGCGGCCATCACCACGCCGCGTTCGCGGGTGCCACCCACGGCCAGGGGCCGGCCGCGCAGGGCAGGGTCGTCGCGCTGCTCCACGGAGGCGTAAAACGCGTCCATGTCGAGGTGAATGATTTTGCGCGGCTCAGCGGGCGGCAAGGAGGGCGTCACGCACACAAATTTACGCAGGCTAGCGCCCGCGCTGGCTGGCGTGCTGCACCTCCCGAGTCTGAAGAAAAACTAAATTTTGCGTGTTTCTCCCTACGTGTTTCCTGAGAGAAATAAGTGATAATCGCACAAATGCCCGCTGTAAATCAAACGTATACCGGGCAGACCATTTTCCTCTTAGCGTCATTTTATGCAGAAGTCATCATTTTCTATAGTCTTAGCTGCCCTGGCCTTGGGGGCCACGCTGCTCAGCGGCTGCGGCAGTAGCCAAAGCGATACCTCTACCACCAGCACCACCAGCAACACCACCGATAGCAGCATGAGCAGCGACTCGGCCGGGGCTAGCGGCGGGGCCATGAGCACCAGCGGCGCGGGCAGCGGCAGCACGGGTGGCACTACGGCCGGCTCTGGCGATATGAGCACGGGTGGCTCGACGGCCGGCGGTACCGGCAGCACAACCGGCTCAACCGCAGGCAGCATGAGCGGCTCGACGGGCAGCACCACTAGCTCAACGGGCGGCGGGGCAGGCAGCACGGGCACCGGCAGCACTACGGGCGGCAGCACCGGCCAATAAAGCCAGCCAATTCACTCAACTGTAATCTTTTTCACTTTTCCCCTTTTCCAATGAAAACGCAATTTGCAGCACCGCTTCGGGCGGCCGCCGTCCTGCTAGGCCTGGGCCTGGCCACTACCACCGCCCACGCGCAAACCACGGGCGGCAGCACCTCGGGCTCGACTACCATGGGCACTACCAGTGGCAGTACTTCGGGCACCGGCACCATGGGCACTAGCGGCACTACGTCGGGCACTATGGGCAGCACCAGCGGCAGCATGAGTACCTCAGGCTCGATGACCAGCGGCAGCACCACCTCGGGCCGGGGGCACAACAGCGGTACTACGTCGGGCGCGGGGCGCCGGGGCCGCCGCGGCACGAGCACTTCGGGTAGCACGTCGGGCTCGGGCAGCACTTCGGGCACTAGCACGAGCGGCTCGAACCAGTAGCAGCACCTATATCAGTAACATGAGGCACAACGGCCGGCCGGTTTTCTGGCCGGCCGTTTTTGCCTTTTATCGCTTACCATCAATTAAGTTTACTTATGCACAAGCTCTGGGCTGTGGTGCGGCGGCCTTTTGTACTCGACTTGCGGGCGCTGGCTCTGCTGCGCATAGGCACGGCGGCCTTGGTGCTGCTCGATTTGGGTATTCGCAGCACTGACCTGGAGGCGCACTACGCCAATATGGGCGTGCTGCCGGTGGCCACCCTCCTGGAACACGCCTGGACGCCCTACCAGTTTTCGCTGCACGCCGCCAGCGGGCTGTGGCAGGTGCAGGCGGTGCTATTTGGGCTGGCGGCGGGGCTAGCGGGGGCACTGCTGCTGGGCTACCACACGCGGCTGGCCACCGTAGCCTCGTGGGTGCTGCTGGTATCGGTGCAAAACCGCAATACACTCATTGGGCAGGGTGGCGACGACCTGCTGCGGATGCTGCTGTTCTGGGGCATTTTTTTGCCCTGGGGCCGGGTGTGGTCCTGGGATGCGCGCACGCGGCCCGCACCAGCCCGGCTCAACTATGCCAGCGCCGCCACCGTGGCCTACATAGTGCAGCTAGCTCTCGTGTACTGGTGCACGGCCCTGCTCAAAAGCGGGGCCGAATGGACCCACGATGGCACCGCGCTTTACTATGCACTCAGCCTCGACCAACTGCTGCTGCCCGGCGGGCGCCTGCTCTACCCCCACCCCGACCTGCTGCGCGCCCTCACGTTTGGTACCTGGTACGTGGAGCTGCTGCTGCCGTTTGCGCTGTTCATTCCGGTGGGGGTGCGCTGGTGGCGGCTGCTGGTGATAGGCGTGCTGTTCGGGTTTCACCTGGGCATCAGCCTTACGCTGTACGTAGGACTGTTTTTCATCATCAACCTGGTATCGGTGCTGGGTCTGCTGCCGCCCGTGGCCCTCAACTGGCTAGCCCCGCGCCTGCGGCCGCACATGGCGCGGGCCCAGCGCTGGCACGCCCGCCTGCCCGCATGGCAGTGGCCTTGGCGGCTGCATCTAGAGCGCACCCGGCCGGCCACGCCGGGCTGGCTCCAGCTTGGGCGCCAGGTGCGCGAGGCGGTGGTTTTCAGCCTACTGTTCTACGTGTGCTGGTGGAGCCTCGACGATGTAAAGCTGCTCCCCGCCGGCTGGATGACTGAGCCGACGCGCTGGGTCGGCTACCTGTTTCGGGTAGACCAGCATTGGGGCATGTTTGCGCCCACCGTTTTCAAAGACGATGGCTGGTACGTGCTCGAAGGCACAACTACCACCGGCCGGGTCATCGACCTCAACCGCGGCGGCGCACCCGTCACGTATGCCAAGCCAGCCGCGGTGGTGGCCCTCTTCAAAAACGACCGCTGGCGCAAGTATTCCGAGAACTACCTGTTTGTTAACAATGCCTGGATGCGGCCCTACTACTGCAACTATCTGCTGCGCATCTGGCACGAAAACCCGGCGCACCCGCCGCTGCGCCGCCTGGCCGTGGTGTACATGAAAGAAGTGTCGCAGCCCGACTATCGGGTGCCGCCGGCTACCCACGAGCTGCTGTGCGACTGCGTACCAGCCGCCCCGGTTACGAAGTAGGCACTTGCGCTGGTGTAGCGAAACAAGGGCTGGGGCACCGAAAAACGGGTTGGGCTACTTCCAGTGGCGGTAGCTGCGAGCCTTGAATGCCGCTAGCCCCGCTACTGCGGCAGCAGCACCGTGAAGGTAGAGCCCACTCCCAGCTCGCTCTCGACGGCAATGCGCCCACCGGCATTCTCCACCATCTTTTTCACCATAAACAGGCCGATGCCGCTGCCCTCCACGTGGCTATGCAGGCGCTCAAACAGGCCAAACAGCTTACGCTGGCCAGCCTCGCTGATACCCAGGCCATTGTCTTGCACCAGCAGGCGCACGTACCGGCCCTCGGGCCGCGCCCGCACGGCCACGCACGGCAGCCGGTCGGGGGCGCGGTACTTGAGGGCGTTGCTGAGCAGATTATACACGAGGCTACGCAGGTTCTTTTCCAGAAAATTTACCGCTACGTCGTCGGCCACCTCAAGGTCGAGCTGGGCACCGGTACTGCGTATCAGGGGGGCCAGGTCGAGGCACACATCGTGTACCATGGGGGCTAGCAGCACGGGGGCGCTGGGCAGGCCGTGCTCGCGGTGCAGCTTGGCCACGTCGCTGAGCTGCCCGATAGTGCGCTGAAAGCGCTCGACCGACTTGGTGAGCATGCCCAGAATGTCATTGACCGGCGGGCGCTGCCGGGCCTCGATGGGCAGCTCGTCGGTGAGCGCCCCTAGCAGGCCTTCGATATTGGTAATCGGGCCTTTGAGGTCGTGCGAGGCCGTGTAGATGAAGTTATCGAGGTCTACGTTCACACGGGTCAGCTCCTCGTTATTGTCGCGCAGTAGGCGCTGGGCCTGGCTGATGCGCTCCTGGGCCAGCTTGTGCTCGTGAATATCGGTGTAGGTGCCAATCCATTGCACTATTTCGCCCTGCTCATTGCGCGAAGGCAGCGCTCGGCCCAGCATCCAGCGATACTCCCCCTCGCTATTCAAGATGCGGCACTCCAGTTCCAGAGACTCTTGGGTGGACAGGCTACGCTCCCAACTCTGCATACAGGCCGCAAAGTCGTCGGGGTGAATACGGTTGGCTATCTGCTCGGCCGTAATAGCCCGCTCGCCGACGTAGTCAAACCAACGGTGGTTGAGGTAAGTAGTTGTGCCCGTCGTGTCGGCCGTCCAGGCTATCTGCGGAATGCCTTCGAGCACGCGGTTTGCCTCGGCAGCGGTGCGCTCCACGGCCTGGCGGGCGGCCAGCTGGCGCACCAGCTCCTCGTTTTTACGGTCGAGCAGCTCATTTTGCCTCACTACCACCGAGCGGATGGCCGAAATTTCCTTGCGTGCCGACATATCGGCCAGCAGCACAGCCAGCGTGGGTGTGCCGCTGAATGTGAGCACATTCATCGACACCGAAAAAGGGCGCAGGGCGCCATCGTTGCCATTTTGCAGCGGCAGCTCGCCACGGGCCTGGGTGTTCCAGCCCACTTGCCACAGCTCGGCCCAGTAAGCCCGGTACTTGGGCGGCACAAAATCGGTAAACGGCCGCCCTAGCAGCTCGCTCAGGTTGCAGCTTAGCGCGGCCGCCAGCGCGGCGTTGCAATACAGCACAATCCCATCGGCGCCCAGCAGCACGGCACCTTCGCTCATTTGCTCTACCAGGTGGCGGTAGCCGTGGTCGGCGCTTTCTAGGGTAAAGATGCGTGGTCCATCGGCCCCCTGAATGGCCAGCGCATCGACCGCCCCCGTGCGCACGGCCACAATCAGCTCCTCGGCCTCGCGCAGGCGCTGGCGCAGCTCTTCGTTTTCCTGGGCCAGGGAAGAAGCAGTGGGAGTCATGGGGCGGGTCTGGCTAGGGTTGTGCTAGCCGTCTAGTCCTAAAGTGGCTAATACGGTGGCGCGGTTCGAGAGGTCGCCGATGAGCTGGCGGCGCGGCAGCGGCTGCTGGCGCACCAGCGTCGGGGCGGCAATAATCTGCTCTTCCTTAGCTAGCTGCGGCTGCTGGTACATGTCAATAATACGCAGCACATAGCGTCCGGCCAAGTAGTGCTCGCAGATTTCCTTGATGTTGCGCACCGCCCGCGTCGAATTGGGGGTCGCGCCCGCTACGTATAGCCGGAGTTCGTAGAGCGGCTCGGTGGCGGCAGGGGGCGAATAGTCTGCTGCCACGGCCTAGCGGGACTGGGGGCGCAGGTCGAGCCCCACAATAACCCGCTCCTCGTTGGAGAGGTCGCCGATAACCTTACGAATAGGCTCGGGCACCTTGCGCACCACCGTCGGGATGGCCAGAATCTGGTCGCCCTCGGCTAGCTGCGGATGCTGCATCAAATCAATCACTTCGAGCTGGTAGCGGCCCGGCACGTGCTGCTCGCAGTAGCGGCGCAGGTTGGCCAGCGCCGCAATCGACTTCGACGTTTGGCCGGCCACGTAGAGGCGCAGCTCCCAGGTTTCGCTGGCAAGTGGCTCGGTAGCACTGTTTATTTCTTCCCTCGCTTCCATCATAACTAACAGGCATACGGCGCCTAGGGCCGGGCGTTGGGCTGAGCGGTTAAATAATCGGAAGTCAGGCCCGTAGCCAGGGCCGAGCGACCGTCGCGCAGGGCCGCCTCGCGGGTGCTTTCCTCGTGGCTGATGTGGCGCAGCTCTTCCTCGACGGTTTCAAACTCGGTGCGCAGGTTGGCAATGGTGGCTTCGAGCACGCGGCGCTTGCGCTCGAGTTCGCGGTCGCGGCGGTCGGCCTCGTGCTGCTTCACCACGCGCTGGGCTTCTTCCTGAATGCGCTGGGTGAGGCGCCCGGCCCCCGTAATGATGCCCTCGGGCCCGATAATGACGTCGAGCAGCTGTATGCCGTGCTCGGTGACCAGAAACTCGCGCACCTGGTTGGAGTGCGACATGCCCCGGGCTTTCAGAATGCTGAGGCCCCGGTTGCGCTCGCCCACGCCTTCGAGGTCGCGCACCGAAATCCAGGTATCGACCAGCGACGACACGCCTTCCTCGGTGAGCTCGAGCTGCCCGTGCCGCCCACTGATAAGCGCCGTAAACAAGGCCGTAACGCCACTGATTTTCAAGAAGTCAATCATCCGCGTGAGCATGCTGCGCACCTCGCTGAGCGAGCCCACCGCCACTAGGTTGCTGATGGGGTCAATGACCACGGCCTGGGGCCGATACTCGCCGATGGTTTTGTGCAGCGTCACGAGGTGGCGCTCCAGGCCGTTGAGCGTGGGGCGCGAGGCCTCGATATACAACAAGCCCTGCTCGACGTAGGGCTTGAGGTCGATGCCCACCGACAGCATATTGCGCATGAGCTGGGCCGGCGATTCTTCGAAAGCGAAGTAGAGGCAGCGCTCGCCCCGCCGACACGTTTCGGCGGCAAACGAGGCCGCTAGGGTCGTTTTGGCGGTGCCGGCAGTGCCGGTGAGCAAGATGCTGCTGC
This sequence comes from Hymenobacter sp. BT559, assembly GCF_017571525.1. Classification (GTDB taxonomy): domain Bacteria; phylum Bacteroidota; class Bacteroidia; order Cytophagales; family Hymenobacteraceae; genus Hymenobacter; species Hymenobacter ginsengisoli. Next base: position 174,933 of record NZ_JAGETY010000009.1, read on the forward strand.
CCCGGTACCAGCCCTTGCGCATAAACATTTCATCGAGCCCCGGCACGCCCGACGAGATAATCTCGTTCGATACCTTATGCTCGAGCTTAAGCGACGTAACGGGCAGCACCGAAATGCCATCTTCGCTGATGAGGTAGGGGTATTCGTTGGTGCCGTGGGTGCTGCCCCGGTACTTCACAATGCGCAGGCGGCGGGTAGTTATCTGGTCGATAACGCGGTTGTCGAGCAGAATCACGCAGTCCGACACGTACTCTTCCAGGCCTTGCCGGGTCAGTGTTCCTTCGCCACGCTCGGCCGTGATGACAGTCGTGACGCCCTTATCCTTAAGCCAGCGAAATAGCCGGCGGATTTCGGAGCGCAGCACCGCCTCATTGGGGAAACCTGAAAACAGCGCCTCAATAGTGTCGAGCACCACGCGCTTGGCCCCAATGCTGTCGATGGCATACCCTAGCCGGATAAACAGGCCGTCGAGGTCGTACTCGCCGGCCTCCTCAATCTCCGAGCGGTCGACGTGCACGTGGTCGACCCGCAATTTTTTATCGGTCTGCAACTGCTTGAGGTCGAAGCCCAGCGAGGCCACGTTGGCAGCCAGCTCGTCGGCCGTTTCCTCAAAGGTCATGAACACGCCCGGCTCGCCGTAGTGCTCAATGCCGCGCACCAAAAACTCAATGGCCATCAATGTTTTGCCGCAGCCAGCGCTGCCGCACACCAGCGTAGGGCGGCCCAGCGGCAGGCCCCCTTCGGTTATTTCGTCGAGGCCATCAATGCCCGTGGGGGCCTTGGGCAGCTTGGGCAGGGTGGTAGCCGGCAAAGGCGTAGCTTGTTGCATAAAAAGATAGTCGGCACAGAATTTCCCGGAAAGTTAAGGCCCCGGCGCGCGAAAAGATTGTCGCCGCTAGCGCTTCTTTTTTGAGCGCCGCGCCCGAATGGCAGCCAGGCGCTCGCGCTCGGCCTTGCGCACCTCGCGCTGCAGCAGGCGCTCGGGCAGCCGCGCCATGAGGCGCTCGCGCACGTACTGAGCTAGGTGCGAGAGCGGCACCGTGTGCGTAGTGCGCAGGTACTGGGCCACTTCGCGCTGGCGCAGGGTGCTGGCCCCGGCCAGACCCCGTGCCAGCAGGTATTGCTTTATTTCCTCTACCCACAGCAGGCCGGCCAGCGGGGCGTGCTGCACGGTGGCATTGTAGCCGGCCGGGCGGTGCGGGCGCAGCTCGGCAGCCTCGGGGCTGGCTACAAGCACGCCCACCCACTCGGGCAGCTGAGGCAGCAGCTTGGGCAGGTGCTTTTCGGTGACTACGAACGTGACGAAGTCGTAAACCTCGGCGTAGCAGCGCAGCTGGTTTGCAACCCGCGCTAGGGTGTCGCCGTCGCCCTTCACCTCGTAGCCGTGCATGAAGTGCTCGGTGATATGCACCACATCGGCGCGGGTGCTGCCGGTGGGCAGCTCGTCTATATACACGCCGCCCAGCAGCAGGGGGTAAAGCCGGGCGCGAATGTCGGGGTCGTTCATTTGTACCTTCAAAAGTAAAACGGGCGGCCACAGGCGGCGCCCGCCCCGCCCCATGCTCCCCGATATTACCACCGAAGCCGACATCAAGCTGCTCGTAGACAGTTTCTACGGGCGCGTGCTGGCCGACCCGCTGCTAGCCCCTGTTTTTACGGACGTTGCCAAAGTCGACTTCAGCCATCACCTGCCGCAGCTCTACGACTTCTGGAGCGGCATCTTGCTGGGCACCAACCGCTTTCGGGGCTTTCCCATGCGCAAGCACTTCCCGCTGCCTATTGGGCTGGCGCATTTCGAGCGCTGGCTAGGGCTGTTTCAGGAAACGCTGGCGGCGCACTTTGCCGGCCCCACCGCCGAGCTGGCCCGGCAGCAGGCGCTGCACATCGGGCGGGTGTTTGCCACCCGGCTAGGGCTGCTGCAGGCACCCAATGGAAATTTGTCTGTTTTGTAACTACCCTTTTTTTACTTCCTTCTTTATGGACTCCACTTCCCGCGCTGCCCTCGTGGCCGAGCTTATGGCGCTGCTGGCCGGCGGCAATGCCCACGCCACCTTCGAGCAGGCGTTGGCCGACCTGCCCGCGCCCCTGCGCAACGAGTTTGTGCCCGAGGTGCCCTACACCATCTGGCACGTGGTCGAGCACTTGCGCATTGCGCAGCACGACATTGTCGAGTTTACGCTGAACCCGCAGCACGTGTCGCCCGCGTGGCCCGCCGGCTACTGGCCCGCCCGAACGTCGGTAGTAGATGAGGCCGGCTGGCAGGCTGCGCTACTCGCCATTGCCCACGACCAGCAGCGGTTTATCGACCTGCTCAACGACCCGGCTACAGATTTCTTCGCCCCGCTAGCCCACGGCGATGGCCAGAACATCCTCCGCGAGGCCCTGCTCATCGGCGACCACGCGGCTTACCATATTGGCGAGCTTGTTTTGCTGCGGCGCGTGCTAGGGGTCTGGCATTAAGCAGCACTGCTGGCGGGCAGCTGCGCAAGGCGCAAGCGGTATATAGTCGACCTACCGTGCAACGCTTTAGTAGCGGAAGGGTTCTGCTTCATATGCAGCCCCTTTCGACCTATAATCTCATGCCAGTGCCCCGCCTCCTGTGCAGCGCCCTTATTGTAGCTACTCCCCTAGCCACCCTGGCCCAAAGCACTAGCCCGCCGCCAGTATATCGGTTCTACAGTGGCATGGCGGCATACGCCAGCACCACCCAAGCGGTGGGCGGCTACCACGGCAGTCGGTATAGTGTGCCCGTGCAGGCCACGCTGGGCTACCAGCTGCGGCCCCGGCTGGCAGTGCAAGTGGGCCTAGCCTATAGCAATGTCAAAAGCAACAACTCGTATACCAATAACTACGTCGATTCTAACGCTAACTTAATCAGCTCTGTGACTACCAGTGACGACATGCGGCGCGTCTTCACTACTTCGCTGCTAGCTCGCTACACCATCACCCGGCAGGCCGCGCACCGGTTTCAGGTAGATGCGCTGGCTGGTCCCTCGTTCACCCATTCGGCTGGCCGCTCTACCTATTCTGAAACGGCCACCAGCCAGGGCAGCAGTAGCGCCTCGTATTCTGACTATTCCTACAACTATAACGACTTGTTAATCAGCGCCGGGCCCAGCTTTCGCTACCGCTTTGGCAAGCACCTGGATGCCATGTACGATGTCCTCCTCAACGTGTCGCTCACCAACAGCATGAATGGAAGCACGGCCATGGCGCTAGGCTTGCGCTACCGCTTTGGCGGGCTCCGCTAGGGCCTCTACCATTTTCCTTTTTAGTAAAAACGGCTTTCCATTTTGAAAAAATAACATCCCGTTCGGCCTGGCGCCGGACGGGATTTTTTATTTATCATACTGTCAATCAATCTATTAATAAAATAAATCTTCTACTCTCCCGACTCGGCATTGGTCTTGGCAATAGGTACACATCCCTCACCTATTAGCCCCTCCCAACATGGCCATTCTCGATAACCTGGCGAAAGCCGCCAAAGACTTTTTCGTCGAGCCCGACGGCGAAGCCTCGGCCGGTTCCGTGCCGGCTCCGAAGCTGGCCGTGCCGGTAATGCCCGCCCAGCCGCTGGCTAGCCTGCCGCCCGGCATGGAGCAGCCCGAGCAGCGCCACCTCGACCACATTGCCGGGCTGCTGGCCGGCGACGGCCGCGACTTCGGCGCCTTCACCAAGATGGTGAAAAGCCTGGCGGCCAGCGGCCTCAGCGGTCCGCTGCTCTACCAAACGGCCTTCAACGCCTTCTCGGCCGTGACCGGCACCGACCTGCCCAGCCTGCTCACCTCGGCCGATAACCTGGCCCAGAAGCTGGCCGACGACCGCGCCAAGGTGCAGGCCCGCCACCGCGAAAAAATGGGCGAGGCTATGCCGCTGCAAGGCCCACCGAGTGCCCTAGCCAAGCTGCGCGAGCAGGAAGCCCAGCTGCAGCAAGCCGTGGCCAGCCTCAGCCAGCAGCTCAACGACAAGACCCAGCAGCTGCAGGAAACCCAGCAGCAGCTGCAGCAGGAAGGCGCCAAAACCCAGGCCGCCCTTGCCAGCTACGAGCTGGCCCACGCTGCTGCCGCGGCCGAGCTGCAAGCCCACCAGCAAGCTACCAAGTCCTTTCTACTCAAATAACTAACCCCCTTTCTGACTTATGAAAACCTTGCTTGCTCCCGACCTCAACTCGACCCTACCCAAGTGGCAGCAGCCCGAAAAAGTAGCCGGCTGGGTGGTGCTGGGCGGCGCAGCTGCCGCTGGCGTGTACTACTGGGGCAAAATCGTGCCCTACCTCGTTGACATCGTGTTTAACAGCGTGAAGCTGGGCTTCGGGCTAGGGGCACTTTTTGTGCTCTTCTTGCTCGGCACCAACAAGCGCATTCAGGCCGGGCTCTGGTACGCCGGGCAGCGCATTCTGCGCACGGCGGCGGGCATTTTCGTGAACACCGACCCCATTGGCATCATGGAAGACTACATCCAGAACACCGAGAAGGAGGCCCGCCAGATGGAAGCGGAGGTCGGCCACATCGAGGGTGCCCACGAGTTGGTGAAGCGCAAGCTCGCCGCCAACGACACCCTGATGAAGGAGTACCTGGCCCTGGCCGACTCGGCCACCCGCCAAGGCGAAAAGGACGCCGCCGAAGCCTACGCCAGCCGCGCCGCCCAAATCCTGGACTACAACCAGCGCCTGCAGCCCATGGCAACAACGACGGCCAACGTGAGCGTGGTGATGCGCCAGATTCTGAAAGCCGCCCTGCGCCAGATAGATGGCAGCAAGTTCAAGGTCGGTCTGCTGAAAGACGAATACGAGCTCGTGAAACGCACCAGCTCGGGCATGCGCGCCGCCATGAACATCCTGCGTGGCGACCCCGACAAGAAGTACTTCTTCGACCTGGCCACCGACCGCGTGGCCCAGGATATGGCGCAGCAGCTCGGCCAGATAAAGCAGGCCATGCGCTACTCGCAAGAGTTTGTGAAAGAGATGGATATCCAGAACGGCGTGATGAGCGAAAAAGGCCAGCGCCTGCTCGACCGCTACCAGAAAGGCGACTTCAACGCCCTGATGGACACCGATAAAAAGCCCATTTCAACCTCCGTAGCCGCCACTAAACAACGCTCCGATGATGCCTATTCTAGCCTGCTTGATTAGTGGATGCCTGGCGCTGCTACTGATTATGGTGCTGCTGTAGCGCGGACTTTCAGTCCGCGACCCACACCGCCCCTAGGCGAGGCCACCTATGCCCGCCACCACCCACTTTCTTTCTAACTACTCTACTGGCGGACTAAAAGTCCGCGCTACATACAATGACAACTCGTGGCAAAATCGTACTCGGTGCCCTCATTTTCGCACTGCTGTACTTTGGCATCAATAAGCTGATTGCCAGCAATAAAATTTTCCAGAAGGCCGACACGCAGTCGGTGCTTCTGAGCTCGATAGAGCTGCCGGTGGCCCCTAGCGGCAGCCGCGCCAACTTAGTGGTGCCGCTAGCCCCCCTGCCCGGCACTGCCCCCGCCGAAAACGGCACCGCAGTGGTCTGGGAAGTAATGGCCTGGAACTCCCAAATGGCCGGCATGCTCGCCAACGGCGGCCCTCGCACAACGATGGGCTCGGCCCTGGCGGCCAACAAAATTGACATGCAGATTACCCGCCAAGACGACGTATCGAAGATGCAGGCTGACCTGGTGAAAAACGCCCTCGACCTGCAAAGCAACCCGCAGACCCCGGGCCTGATTGTGAGCATCATGGGCGACGGAATGCCCGCATTCTCGGCTGTGCAGAGCCAGCTCGAAAAGGCCGGCACCAGCCTACAGATTATTCCCTACTCGGTGGGTAAAAGCTTTGGCGAAGACAAGCTGATGGGCCCCAAGGAATGGCTCGATAACCCCAAGGCTGCGCTGGGCAAAACCATCGCCTGCTACCTGCGCGACGGTGACCACAACATTGCCCTGAAATGGTGCGCCGACAACGGCCTGAAAGTAAACCCCGACGAAACCACCTACGACCCCGAAGCCGTAAATTTCATGGCCGCCAGCGACTTCCTGGTAGCCGCCGAAAAGTACATCGTGGGCAAGCCCGAATCGCGGACTAAAGTGGTGAGCGGCCACAGCACCGGCGTGAAAGTAGACGTCGTGGCCGACGCCGTAGCCACCTGGACGCCCGGCGACGTGAACATCGCCAAGCAAAAGGGGGGCCTAGTGAACATCGTGAGCACCAAGGACTACTCGAACCAGATGCCTAACATCATGGTGACGACCAAGCGCTGGTACGAGAAACACCAGCCCGCTGTGCTGAATATGATGACCGCCTTCGCCGTAGCCGGCGACCAGGTGAAAAGCCACCCCGAAGCTCTGACCCGCGCCGCCGACATCTCGGCCCAGGTCTACGGCGACCAAGACAAGCCCGGCGCATACTGGCTGAAGTACTACAAAGGCACCAGCGAGGCCGACCGCACCGGCAACGTGGTGGAGCTAGGAGGCAGCAAAGCCTTCAACTTCAGCGATAACCTGACCTTGTTCGGCCTCGACAATGGCGGCACCAACATCTACGCCGCCGTGTACAAAACCTTCGGCGACGTGCAGAGCAAGCTCTATCCGAAAGAATTGCCGAGCTACGTGCCCCTAACCAACATGCTCGACCTGACCTTGCTGCGCAAGCTGCAAGCCCAGTACAAAGGCAAGGCAGTGGCACCGGCCGAAACCCAGCAGTTTGCTGCCGATGATGAGATTCGCCGCAGCGTGAGCAAGCGCGCCTGGAACATCGAGTTCAACACCGGCCAGAGCACCTTCACCCCCGCCGCCCAACGCGAACTCAGCCAGCTCTTCGACGACCTCGTAGTAGCTGGCCGCCTGAAAGTGGCCGTGCACGGTTACACCGACAACACCGGTAACCCCACCGCCAATCAGCAGCTTTCGCAGGCCCGTGCCGAGGCCGTGGCCCACTGGCTCGAAACGAAAAGCGCCAGCGCTTTCCCCGAAGGCCGCGTGCAGGTATACGCCCACGGCGCCGCCGAGCCGGTAGCCAGCAACGCCACCGAAGCCGGCAAAGCCCAAAACCGCCGCGTGGAAGTGGTGCTGGGCAACTAGTGTAGCGCGGACTTTCAGTCCGCGAGTGAGCCAATATTCCAGACTGCCTTTTCAAACTTTTTGAATGCCAGCGCGCCGGCGACGATAACAGCCGGCGCGCACGGGTCTACTCGCGGACTAAAAGTCCGCGCTACATACCATGAGCCCTCTCTTCACTCCGAATGCCCACCCGCGCCGCGCCACCTTGGCCGCGCTAGTGGCGGGCCAGGTGCTAGCCTTGCTGGCGCTGTGGCTCTTCTTCCCGCTCCAACTTTTCCCAAGCCTAGCCGATGTATTTCGTGCTCTCGAGGACCTTATCACCACGCAGGGCCTGCTGCCCGAGCTGTGGGCTAGCCTGCTCACGGCGTTTCAGGCGCTGGGCATTGCCACAGTCTTGGCTCTAGGCATTTCCTACCTCACGGCGCTGCCGTTTTTCCGGCCGCTGGCATTTGCCGCCTCCAAGCTGCGCTACCTCACGCTCACCGGGCTCACGTTTTTTATGGCGCTGATGCTCAGCTCGGGTCACCAGGTGAAGCTTTCGGTACTGGTGTTTGGGGCCACGGTATACCTCGTTACGGGCATGACGCGCGTCATCCTCAGCACCACGCAGGAGGAGCTGGACCACGCCCGCACCCTGGGCTTGGGCGAGTGGGGCAGCTTTTGGCAAGTGGTGGTGCGCGGCAAGCTGGCCGATATGCTCGAAGTAGTGCGCCAGAACTTCGCCATCATCTGGACCCTAATCACGCTCGTGGAAACGCTCTATCAATCGGAAGGCGGCATCGGCCTACTGCTTTACAAGCAAAACCGCTACCTGCACCTCGATGGCGTGGTGGCTATTCAGCTTGTCATTCTGGCCGTGGGCGTGGCGCAAGACTATGGTTTTGAGGCATTACGCAAAACGTTTTTCCCTTACGCCGAACTGGGACAGATGTAGCGCGGACTTTCAGTCCGCGAGTGGCGGGTATTCACCGCTGCCTACTCACTCGCGGACTGAAAGTCCGCGTTACTGGGGGCTAAGTAGCTGTAGGGCCACTTTGGCCATTCATCTACCAAACCCGCTTTCACTGGATTTTCGAGCACGTAGCTGATGATGCGGTCTAGTTCACCAGACCTTACCACATGGTCATAGCTTTCGGCTTGCCAAAATGCCCCGCTCAATCCCAACAGCTTATTGGCCTGAAAGCTGGAATAGCCTTTCAGTGTTTGTAAAGTTTTAGCTAGCGGCGGCGCGTCATCAGGCAGGTCTACTACCAGATGAACGTGATTGGGCATGATGCAGTAGCAACGCAGGTCGTAGCCCTTCCTATCGGGATAATGGATGGCTTGCTGCACAATAGCAGCCACGGCGGGCTGCCCGAGCCATGTAGGGCCGTGGGTAGAACCGTCTAGAAGCGCGTCGAAACGACCAAAGTAGCGCTTCTGCTCGGCATAGCGCAGCCCAACATCAGGCGCGCTGCGCTGCTGGGCTAGCTGGGCTTCAGCTTGCAACCGCACTAGTACTTCCTGTGGCAAGCTGCCAGCTAGCCTGAAGGTGATAAAGATTGTCTCTCCCGGTGGCAGCCGATGCGGCAGATACCGCTCATAATAAATCAGGTTCGACATTTCTGTAGCGCGGACTTTCAGTCCGCAACTCTAACATAACTCTTCACTCGCGGACTGAAAGTCCGCGCTACTGCCATGACCACCCTTCCACACTCCTACAAAGACCCGCTGCTCACGCTGCAAGACGTGTCGATGAGCTTCGGCAGCGAGGTAATTCTGCGCGACCTCAACGTGCAGGTGCTCGACGTAATCCGTCCCGGCATGAACCAGGGGCAGGTGGTGGGCATCTACGGGCGCTCGGGCATCGGCAAGTCGGTGCTGTGCCGGCTGCTGGCGGGGCTAGCCAACCCCAGCACCGGCACCGTGCGGGTGGGCGAAGCCCAGCAGCCCGTGCAGCCCGGCGCCGTAGGCTACGTGCAGCAGCGCTACCCACTGTTCAACCACCTCACCCTGCGCGACAACCTGCTGCTGGCCGCCCATCGCAAGCACGCCCCGGCCGAAGCCCAGGCCCGTACCACCGACTACCTCGCCCGCTTTGGGCTGACCGCCCACGCCCGCAAGTACCCGGCGCACCTCTCGGGCGGGCAGCGCCAGCGGGCGGCCATCGCGCAGCAGCTCTTGTGCTCCGACCACCTCATTCTGCTCGATGAGCCCTTCTCGGGCCTCGACGTGGCCATGATTGACGAGGTCAAGAAAATCATCGTGGAAGTCACGACCATGGATGAGCTGAACACCGTGCTCATCGTTTCGCATGATATTGCCACCACCACGGCCCTAGCCGACCGCCTCTGGCTGCTAGCCCCCGAGCGCGACCCCAGCACCGGCCAACTGCTGCCCGGTGCCACCATTAGCCCGCGCCACCAGTACAACCTGGCTCAGCTCGGCCTGGCCTGGCACCCCGATGTGGAAGCCGAGCCCGAATTTGCCCAGTTCGTGGAGGGTATTAAGAACGAGATTCGGGGCAGCTAGCGGTCACCCTCTAGGCCAGCAGCCGCGCCTGCTGGGCCACACTAATGAGCCCCGGCGCATTCTTGAGGGTGGCCAGCGCTAGCTCCCGGGCGGCGCGCTGCCACTCCTCGGGGCTGATGTCGCGGGCTTCGTCGCGCAGCATGTCGGCCACGGACTGCAGGGCGTGGGCTAGGGCCCGGTGGCGCGGATGCACGGCTTGCAGCTCGGCGTAGGCAGCATCCCAGTGCGCCCGCAGCTTCTTGCGCCGCGTGCGAAACACCGATTCTTGCGCGGGCGGGGCTTGCAGCGCATCGAGCAGCGCCACCAGGGGCATCAGCCGGGCAGCCGATTCAACCACGGCCCCGTCGAGGCGCCGCCGCCGCTGGCGCACGGCCGCCCTGAATCGCTGGGTGCGCGGCAACTCGCTTGCGCGGCTAGCCCCCGCTAGCTTCCGAAAACCTACTTGCATAGTCCTGGCATTGAGGGTGGCAAGGTAGGGGGTAATAAGCTGGGGTGCAAAGTCCGTCTGCCACTAACAGAACCTAGCGCGGCTGCCTTAGGACGTTAACGTGGTAGCTAAACCTAAAATCATTCTATTAACAGGAGCTTAGAGGTAGGGCTTAATGCAGCAGTATAGTCCCACCCCAACTAAAGAAATACCAATTACAAGTACATTAATAGTTTCCCAGTCTATAGTGGTGTAGCCAATCACAAAATCCTGTGGCTTTGACGGGTCGTAGAGTATTTGAACGCGTTGCCCAAGGTGAAAAGCAGCGGGATAACTACCAGAATTATAACGTAGTGTTATGGTTTCATAACTAGAATCTGTGAACCTGACTACCGGATACAAACTACTTGAATCAGGGTCATCATCTTGTTCGAGCCTTACAACAGTGCTCTCAGTTCGTAATCCATTTTGAAGTAAAAAAGTCCGTTTGCGATACCGCTCAAATGCGCTATACAAAAAGACACTGCCTATTCCTACTGAGAAAGCAGTAGGAATACCCGCTGAAATGTCGAGCATATAGTTTACTAAAGACTGCTAGCGTATGGATTGATGCTGAGTAATATATGCAAAATGACGAATTTTATAAATGCACTGGAATGCTCGTCTTCTACTCGTCATTAACAAGGAATCCAAATTGGGTGAATAATGCCGCCAAAAGTAGCAGCCTAACCTTGCCGTTCTTTGCCGCAGCGACATAACTCTTACCCAGACATGCCCACCGGAACCCTGCTCCTCATCGACGACGAAGCGCGCTTGCGGCAGCTGCTGGCCCAGGTGCTGGAGCTGGAAGGCTACACCGTGCTGCAAGCCCCCGATGCCTACCGCGGCCTGGCCCTGCTAGCCCAGCACGCCGCCGAGGTGCTGGTGGTGCTCTCCGATGTGAAGCTACCCGATGGCCACGGCGTGGAGCTGCTGCCGCGCTACCGGGCCGCCGCGCCGCTAGCCGAGGTGGTGCTGCTCACGGCTTTCGGCACCATCCCCGACGGGGTGAAGGCTATGAAGCTCGGCGCCTTCGACTACCTCACCAAGGGCGATTTTGAGCAGCAGCTGGTAGTGGTGGTGGAGCGCGCTGCCGAAAAGGCCCGCCTGCAGCGCCGGGTGGCCGAGCTGGAAAAGCGCGTAGGCCAGCGCCACAGCTTCGAGAGCATGATAGGCGAGGCCCCGGCTCTGCGGCGCGCCCAGCACCTGGCCCGGCAGGTGGCGCCCACCGATAGCACGGTGCTGCTCGAAGGACCTACCGGCGCGGGCAAGGAGCTGTTTGCCCAGGCCCTGCACGAGGCCAGCGGGCGTAAGAGCAAGCCGTTTGTGGCCGTCAATTGCTCCGCCTTTCCCAAAGATTTGCTGGAAAGCGAGCTGTTTGGCTACAAGAAAGGCGCCTTTACTGGGGCACTGACCGACAAGAAAGGCTTGCTGGAAGAAGCCACCGGCGGCACCCTGTTTCTGGACGAAATCGGCGAGCTGGAGCTGAATGTGCAGGCCAAGTTTCTGCGGGTGCTGGAGATGCAGCAGTTTACCAAGCTCGGCGACACCAAGGCCACGAGCGTGAATATTCGGCTGGTGGCGGCCACCAACCGCAACCTCAAGCAGGAGGCCGCCGAGGGGCGCTTCCGGCCCGATTTGTACTACCGGCTCTCGGTGTTCACCATCCTGGTGCCGTCGCTGAAGGAGCGGGCTAGCGACGTGCCGCTGCTAGCCGGGTTTTTCTTGCAGCACTTCGCCGCCCGGCTGGCCAAGCGCCTGCCCGGCCTAGCCCCCGAAACCGTGGCCGCACTGCAAGCCTACGCTTGGCCCGGCAATGTGCGCGAACTCAAAAACGTACTGGAGCGCGCCGCCATCCTGGCGCCGGCCGGCGAGCCGCTAGCCCCCGAATACCTGCCCGAAGAGTTTCAGAGCGGCGCCCGGCCCGTCTTATCGGCCGATGATGAAAGCCTGCGGGCCCTTGAAGCGCGCCACATTAAGCGGCTGATGGGCGACTTGCTGGGCAACAAGCCCGAAGTGGCCAAGAAGCTCGGCATCGGCCTGACTACGCTGTACCGGAAATTGCAGGAGTACGGGCTGGAAGAGTAATCCTACCCACTCGCCCATACTTTGCGTCTGTCATTGCCGCGCTCCACTGCGTTGCGCTCGCAATGACAGATGCTATTAGTGGTAGTTTATGAAAAAGCTGTTTCTACTAGGGCTATTCCTCACTTGCGGCACCGTGGCCTTCGCGCAAGACCAAAAGCTCATTGTGCTAGGCGTGGCGCAGGATGGCGGCTATCCGCAAATCGGCGCTGTGCAGGAGTTTGCGGCCGTAGAGTTGGGCCAGCGCCCGCGCCAAAAAGTGGTTTCGCTAGGGGTGGTAGATGAGCAGGCCGGGCAAAAATTCCTCTTCGAAGCCACGCCCGATATGTCCGAGCAGCTCTACGCGCTCAATGAGTATTTGCCCACGCCGGGCACGCTGCCTACGGGTATCTTCCTCACCCACGGGCACATCGGGCACTACACGGGCCTCATGTACCTGGGCCGCGAGGCGCTGGGGGCTAGCCAGGTGCCGGTATACGCCATGCCGCGCATGGTTGGCTTTCTGACGAATAACGCGCCGTGGAGCCAGCTCGTGACGCTGCAAAATATTCAGCTGAAACCACTTGCCAGCGGCCAAGTAATCTCGCTGAATCCGCGTTTGAAAATTACGCCTTTCCTGGTACCGCACCGCGATGAGTTTACCGAAACGGTGGGCTTTGAACTTGCGGGGGCGCACAAAAAAGCGGTATTTATTCCGGACATCGACAAGTGGGCGAAGTGGCCGCAGCAGCTGAGCGAACTCTTAAAGCGCGTGGATTATGCGCTGCTCGACGCCACGTTTTACCGCGATGGTGAAATTGCCCGCCCGATGGCCGAGGTGCCGCATCCGTTTGTAGAAGAAACGCTGCGGCTGCTGCAAAGCCTGCCGCCCGCCGAGCGGGCCAAGGTTTACTTTATCCATTTCAACCACACCAATCCGCTGCTGCAGCGCGACAGCCCCGAGCGCCGGGCGGTGCTGCGGCAAGGGTTTCATATTGCCGACGAAGGCCTCGCGCTGCCTTTGTAATGAAGTGGCCGCCGGGCCGATTACCCCCTAGCCATGTCGCTAAAAATTCAAATTCGTCTGGGCGTGCTGCTCATGCTGGGCCTGCTGCTGGGCCTGGGCAGCTACGTTATTTTCACCATTCACCGGCTCGAAACCGAAACGCCCAGCGTGCAGCAAGCCAACGCGCTGGCGGCCCAGCGGGCGGTGTATTTGTTCTTGATAATCAGCACGCTGCTGGGCATCGTACTGATGGTGCGGCTGCCACGGCTGGTTACGCGCCCGCTCACGCGCCTCACCGCCGACGTGGAGCGCGTGGCCGCGCCCGGCCCCGTGACGCGCGTGGCCGTGACCCGCAACAACGAAATCGGCCACGTAGCGGCGGCCGTAAACCGCGTGCTGCGCCAGGCCGAAGACGAGCGCCGCGCCACCCTGGCCGAGCTCATTACCCAGCGCAACCGCACCGACAGCCTCGTGCGCGGGCTGGATGAGGGCCTGCTCCTCATCGACCAGCACGGCGTTATCGTGCTCGCCAACCCTGTGGCCTGCCTGCTGTTGGGCCAGCCCGCCAAAACCCTGCTCGACCAGCCCGCCGCCGAGGTGGCCCGCCACAACGACATGCTGCGCGAGTGGCTGCGCGCCCTCGACGCGCCGGCGGCTAGCCCCACTCCCACCGACCAAGGCGAGCCTAGCCGGCCCGCCGGGCCCGTGTTTATGGTGCGGCCGCACGGCGAAAACCTGCACTACCAGCTCACGGTGAGCGAGGTAACCGAGCTGAACGAGGAGCTGAAGAAGGCCGTGCCGGCGGGCCACGTCTTTTGCCTGCGCGACGTGTCGGCCTTCAAAAATCTCGACCAGGTGAAGTCGGAGTTTCTGGCCACGATTTCGCACGAATTAAAAACACCACTGGCCAGTATCAACCTCAGCTTGATGCTGATGCAGGACGAGCGCCTCACCGCCGAGCGGCGCCAGGAGATAGCGGGCGGCATTCGGGGCGAAACCCAGCGGCTGCTGGGCATGGTGGGCCAGCTTATTGAGGTATCGCGCCTCGACGCGGGCAAGGAAATCCGCCTCAACCTGGCACCGGTGCCGCTGCCCGAGGTAGTGCGCTACGCCACCGACATTGTGCGCGCCCAGCTCACCGACAAGGACTTGCGCCTGGCCGTGCACCTGGCCGAGCCGCTCCCCTGCGCCCACGCCGATGTGGAGAAAACCACCTGGGTGCTCATCAATCTCTTATCTAACGCCATTCGCTACTCGCCGCACGGCGCGGCGCTCACCATCAACGTGGTGCCCTGGGGCGAAATGGTGCAGCTGAGCGTGGAAGACCAGGGGCCAGGCATTGCGAAAGAATATCACCAGCGCATTTTCCAGCGCTTTGGCGGGGTGCTGGGGCCGGGCGGGCACCAGCGCGGCAGCTCGGGACTGGGGTTGAGTATCAGCCGCGAGTTTATCACGGCGCAGGGCGGGCAGCTGTGGGTAGAGAGCCAACCCGGCGCCGGCAGCTGCTTCACGTTTACGCTGCCGACGGCGGGGTAACTCCTCTCCGTCTGTCCTTGCGAGCGCAGCGCGGCAAGGACAGACGGAGAGGCATAGGAAATATGCTGGTGATTGCCTGGTAAACTGCCTACGCCGCCACCCGGCCCGGCTGGCTGCTCTGGCACTGCATAAGCCAGTCTGTAAGCGGACCTTCTTCGGAGAAGAACGCTACCCGATTGGGGCCAGGCGTGGGGGGCCCTAGCTGAGCCAGCAGGCTGGGCGTGAGCAGGTAGCCCAGACACACGGGGCCATCGAGGCGCTGGGCGGCGCGGGCCAGAAAATCGGCCGCCACCCAGCGACGGTCAGCTTCATCGGGGGCATTGCGGCTGCGTAAGTCGATTTTCCAGCAAGTGCAGTTCACTTCCCGCGCCAGGCGCAGAATGGCGAAGTAGCCCTGCCGCAGCTCGGCCCCCGATACCGGCCGGTGCCAGCGCGCCACCAGGTATTGCACATCGGGGCGGTAGCGCAGCTCCAGAAAATCGGCCTCGGGCTGGAGGTGGTTAGAGGAAGGCACGGTGGTCATAGCAGAAGCAGGTGAGTAACCAACGAGAGATGCTTGTTTCGACGGCGAAGGTTGCGCGAGGTTTAGTTAAATGGGTGAATTGTTCGGCCGGCGGCGGGGCTTTCCAGACCAAGGGGGCGTTTTATTCGGGCGACGATGGGCCGAAACTAGCGCCTCAAGCTGTAGCCTGCGTGAGGCCCCGGCCGTAGCCGCCGGCCCGGCGTAATTTGCTGGTATGATTCGTCGCTTTTTGCCCCTGCTGCTCGCGTTTTCGAGTATTTTACCCGCCGCGCTGGCCCAAACCAAGATTAAAATCAAGACCAAAAATTCTTCCGTTGCCGCCGCACCCTACCCCGACGCGGCCCGCTATCCGCTCAGCCAATATCCGTTCTACCAAGGCCCCGATTTGGGTCTGACGTTCGACCGCGAAGGCCAGGGCACCCTGCGCGTGTGGGCGCCCACCGCCGAAGCGCTGCGCCTGCGCCTCTACGCGGCCGGGGCGGGCGGTGCAGCTACCGCCACCCACCCGCTAGCCCACAGCGCCAGCGGCACCTGGACGCTGACGTTGCCGGCTGGCACTACCGGCTTCTACACCGTGCAGGCCACCATTGGCGGCCGCGACATGGCCGAGGTAGCTGACCCCTACGCCCGCGCCGTGGGCGTAAATGGCCACCGTGGCGCCTGGCTCGACCCCACCACTGCTAGCCCTCCTGGCTGGGCCGAAGACCTGCGCCCCAAAATGGGCGCGCCCACCAGCATCGTGATTGGCGAAGTGAGCGTGCGCGACCTCTCGGCCGACCCGCAATCGGGCATTAGGAACAAGCGCAAGTTTTTGGGACTGACCGAATCCGGCACCACCGGGCCGGGCGGCGTGCGCACTGGCCTCAGCCACTTGCAGGAATTGGGCGTGACGCACGTGCACCTACTGCCCGTCAACGACTTTGCGGCCATTGATGAGAGCGTACCGGCCACATCCAGCCGCTACAGCTGGGGCTACGACCCGCTCAATTACTTCGTACCGGAGGGCTCGTACGCCACCTCGGCCACCGACCCGGCGGCGCGCATCCGCGAGTTTAAGCAGGCCGTGCAAAGCCTGCACGACCACCAGCTGCGCGTGGTGGCCGACGTGGTCTTCAACCACGTGGCCGATGCCGGCACCAGCGCCTTCGAGCAACTGGTGCCCGGCTACTACTTCCGCCACGAGGCCGATGGCAGGCTCTCGAACGCCACCGCCTGCGGCAACGAGGTAGCCTCCGAGCGCCCCATGGTGCGCAAGCTCATCGTGGATGCCGTGGCCCACTGGGCCCGCGAGTACCACGTCGATGGCTTCCGCTTCGACCTCATGGGCGTGCTCGATTTAGAGACAATGCGCGCCGTGCGCGTGGCCCTCGACCAGCAAGACCACAGCATCTTCGTCTACGGCGAGGGCTGGGCCGCCGGCGCCAGCCCTCTGCCCGAAGCCCAGCGCGCCGTGAAGGCCAACGTAGGGCGTCTCAATCGCATCGCCGCCTTCGGCGACGAGCTGCGCGACGGCGTGAAAGGCCACTACGCCCACCAGGCCGAGGCGGGCTTTGTAGGCGGCCAGCCGGGGCTGGAAGAGAGCGTGAAGTTTGGTATTGTGGCCGCCACCCAGCACCCGCAGCTTGCTTATCAAAAGGTAAACTACAGCAAGGCGCCCTGGGCTAGCCAGCCCAGCCAGGCCATCAGCTACGTAGCCTGCCACGACGACCGCGTGCTCTGGGACAAGCTCACCGTGGCCAACCCTACGGCCACCGAGGCCGAGCTTATCCAAATGGATGCCCTGTGCAACACCATCGTCTTCACCTCGCAGGGTGTGCCCTTCCTGCCCATCGGCGACGAGTTTTTGCGCACCAAAAAGGGCTCGTCCAATTCCTACAACCTGCCCGACAGCGTGAACCAGCTCGACTGGAGCCGCAAGGCGCAGTACCGGGCCGTTTTCGCGTTCTACCGCCAACTGCTAGCCCTGCGCAAGGCGCATCCTGCCTTCCGCCTCCCTAGCCAGGAGCTCATCGCGCAACACCTGGAATTCCTGCCCGGCCTGCCCGCTGGCACTGTCGGCTACCAGCTAAAAAACCACGCCGGCGGCGACACCTGGCAGACTATCACGGTGCTCTTCAATGGTTTGCGCCAGCCGGCCACGGTGCCCGTGCCGGCCGGCAGCTACAAGGTGGTGCTGCGCGGGCTGGACATCAACCAAAACGGCCTGGGCGAACCACTGGCGGCTGGCGCGGCTGGGGTGCCGCTAGCCCCCACTTCGGCGCTGGTATTGGTGCAGTAGCGGTTAATTGAGTTATAAATCAGGCCGTCATGCTGAGCTTGTCGAAGTATCTCTACTATGCCGCTAGAGGGTACTAATCCACGTGGCGCGGTAGAGATGCTTCGGCAAGCTCAGCATGACGGCCTTTTGCTAGTTTATGACCTAGTTAGCAGCCACTGCACCGGCTGAATTTGCTGGGCTATTTTGCCATTCCACCCAAGCCAAAATACTCTTTATCTGCTCGCCGGAAAGGTTTGGGAAAGCCGGCATTTGCTGCTTCCCGTTGTCGTCGAAAAGCTTCACGGCATACTCGTCGCCGCTGGCCACGACTTTGCTCGAATTATGTACCCATGACACTATCCACGAAATACTGCGGCGCTTTGTAATGCCAGCCAGCGCCGGCCCTACCACTTTATCGTTCACTGCGTGACACTGGGCACAGTTGTTTTTAAAGAGCGCATCACCTATCACAATAGCCTCACCGTTTGGGGCTGAAGTGGGTGGCAGAGGACGGGGTTTGTAAGCAACAACCACGCCTTCTCCCAGACTATCAATTGGCATCTCTGTTGAATCTTCACTGGCCAAATTAAAGCTCACCAACCCACCCACATTCAAGGCCAGAAATCCTATCAGCAAAACGATGAAGCCCATCCCGAGGGCAAGGGCGAAGGCGGCCGGATTGGTGCGCATGGCGGAGAAAATAAAATTGAGCAATAAAGACATATAAGAACCGGCAGCCAAGCCTTTTGCTTAACTGCCGGTTCACTTTTTTCATCTTTATTTCAACCTTGCGGCTAGCCTACTTAGCGGTCATTTTCTTGATAAAATCGACTTCGTCCTGGCGGTAGGGCGTGCCGTCGGGGCGGAAGACTTCGTGGAACCACTCGGCGGGCTCCGAGCCATCGGCCAGGGGCGTATCCCAGGCGTATTTGGTGTTGGTTTTGCCGGCTACCAGTCCCCAGTTGATGGCAGCCACGTTGTACTTCTTGAGCAGGGGCAAGATGTTGACAAAGCGCGAGTTGCGGGGCCTAGCCATGTATTCGGTGCAGATGAGCGGCCGGCCGTGCGTTTTGAGTAGCTCGATAACACGCTGATGCGCCGCCACCTCGTCGTAGTTATGGTAAGTAATGACGTCGGAGTGCAGGGCCTGGAAGGTGTTCAGGGCCGTGAGGTCCCAGTTCCAGAGGCCCGAACTCAGGGGCTGGTCGGGGCGCACGGCCTCGGCCCAGGCAAAGGTGTTGCGCAGCAGCGGCAGCGAGGCACTGCCCTTGTTGCCATTACCCGGCTCGTTATACAAGTCCCAGAGCACGATGCGCTTATCATGGGCAAAGCTGGTGAGCACGTCCGTGACGTAGGGCCGCAGCTGCATGAAGGTGGCCGAGTCGCGCGAGGCGGGGTCGCCGGGGTCCTGGGCCCAGCCCGAGTTGTGAATGCCGGGCTTGGGCGCCGGCTGGGTGCCGGCCTTGGGGTCCTTGTTCCAGCAATCGTCGAAGAACACGAAGATGGTGCCGATGTGGTGCTTGTCTGCAATGGCCAGGTAGTCGTTCAGGCGCTTCTTAAAGCCGGCTTGGTCTTCCTTCCAGGCTAGGCTGTGCAAGAACACGCGCATAGTATTGAAGCCGATGCTCTCAGCCCAACCCAGCTCTTTGTCAATGGTTTGCGGGTCGAAGGTACTGGCCTGCCACATCTCCAGCTGGTTGATGGCCGTGCTCGGGATGAAGTTGGCGCCCGTCATCCAGGGGCGGGTTTTGTACCAAGCATTGGCCCGGTCGGCCGACCAGCGGCCCGCTTGGCCGATGGGCAGGCTAGCGGCGCCTTTTACTTTGGTCTTAACTTTTTGGGCCTGGGCCGCCGGGGCGCCGAGCAGCGCCAGCCCCAGCAGGAGCATCGCGATTTTTTTCATGCGGAAGAGTGGGAAAAGAAGAGCGGAAAATGGGAATACTATGCCCTCGTCCGCTCCAAAGGCGGCTTGGGAAAGGGGCGGCCCGAAGGTAACAATGGCTTGTGCAAACGTTTGCACTTTTTTGCCTCCACGACGCTTCGTCGCTGCGGACGGGGCTAGCCGGCTAGCCCCGTCCGCAGCGACGAAGCGCGCACGAACAAATCGGGTTGCAGCACCACGTGGCGGGGCGCGGCGTGCGGCTCGCGCTCGTCCAGCAGCTGCAGCAGCAGGCGCGTGGCCGAGCGGCCCATCAGCTCGCAGTGCTGGTCGATGGAGGTTAGCTGCGGCGCGGTGAGGCGCGAAAACAGCTCGTTGCTAAACCCCACCAGCCCAATATCTTGCGGCACGCGCAGGCCACGAGCCTCCAGCACTTCGAGCGCGCCGGCCGCCGAAAAATCACTCCCCGAAAACACGGCATCGGGCGGCTCGGGAAGGGCTAGCAGCTGCTGCATCCCCGCGCTGCCATCCTCCATCTTCATGTCACCCATGATAATAAGCTCCTCCCTAACTGGAAGGTTGTACTCGCGCAGCGCCTCTTCGTAGCCCTGGCGGCGGTGCTTGTAGATGTTCAGGTGCTGCGGGCCGCTGAAGTGCGCAATGCGCCGGTAACCCTGCTCAAGCAGGTGGCGGGTGGCGCGGTAGCCCCCGGCGCGGTCGTCGAGCACCACCGCATTCACGTCGTAGCCTTCCAGAATGCGGTCGAAAAATACCAGCGGAATATCACGCTTGCGTACTTTTTCGAAGTGCCTGGTCTCGCGGGTGGTGCGCGAAATCGAAACCATAATGCCCTCTACCTGCGCATTCATCAGCGTTTCGAGGTTGGCCCGCTCGTGCTCCACATCCTCATTCGACTGGCAAATGAGCACCTGGTAGCCAGCCTTGCTGGCGGCGGCCTCAATGCCCTTCACTACCTGCGAGAAGAAATGGCCGTCGATGTGGGGCACCACCACACCCAGCATGTTGCTGCGTCCCCGGCGCAGGCCCGAAGCCAAGCTATTAGGCTGATACCCTAACTCTTTAGCCAGGGCTTTCACCCGCTTCACCGTGGCCTCGCTGATGGCCGGGTGGCCATTGAGGGCGCGCGATACCGTCGATGCCGAGATATGGAGCTCCCGGGCCAGGTCCGTGATAGAAGCGCGTTTTTTAGCCACTGAAGAGAAGAAAATTACCTATCGCCACCCTAGCCAGCGGCCGGTCGCGGGGCCGCAACCAGCGCAAAGGTTACACCACCAAGGCGTACTTGCGCCTTCTAAAAAACTGAAAAAGCGAAGTGCAAACGTTTGCATCCTGACAGGCTACTTCGGTTACTTTACTACGTTCGTCTCGGGTTGCATGCCGTGGCAGCGCCGGGTGGCACTGACGCAACACTACTGGGTGGCCATAACTCACTGATTACCTTAATTTGCGTTTAATGCTAAATCGTTTAACTTGTCTCTAAAAATACCTCTGTGGCGTTGCTTCCCGCCCCTGTTCCAGGGCTGCGTAGAGCATTCCTTTACTTTTTCCCACCCTTTTCTTTTCCAATGCTTAAAACCCGATATTGCCTGCTCTTGGCTAGCCTAGCCGCGGCGCCGGCTCTGGCCCAGTCTACGCCTCCGCTGCGCCCGCCGGCTTATCCGCTCATCACGCACACGCCTTATTTCAGCTTGTGGGCGTTTCAGGATGAGCTGGCCGCCGCGCCTACCCGCCACTGGACCGGCCAGCCCCAAAGCCTGGAGGGCGTGGTGCGCGTCGATGGCCGGGCGTATCAGTTTATGGGGCAGGCCGCGCTCCAGTACCGCGCCGTAGTGCCAACGGCGCTGGAGCAACCCTACCGGGCGCGCTACACCTTTGCGCGGCCGGCGGCGGGCTGGGAGAAAACCAGCTTTGCGGCCGCCAGCAGTTGGAGCGAAGGCACGGCGCCCTTCACCGACAATCAGGGCGAGCCCGGCACCCGCTGGACTACCAAGGACGTGTGGGTGCGCCGCACCGTGCGCCTGGCTAGCCCCCACCCCACCGGCGAGCTGCGGGTGCTGATGCAGCACGACGACGACGCTGAGGTGTACCTGAACGGTACGCTGCTGACCAAGCAGGCGGGCGCGAATGGCGCTTACGACTACTTTACCATCCCGGCCGCCGCCCGCCAAAGCCTGCGCGCCGGCGACAACGTGCTGGCGATGCACGCTGCCAACCCGCAGGGCGGAGCCTACCTCGATGCCGGCCTCTACGAAACGCTGCCGGCGCTGGCCCAGCTGCCCCTAGCCCGCCAAACCGGCGTGCAGCTGACGGCCACGCAAACCACCTATACCTTTGCCGCTGGCCCGGTTACGCTGAAAGTCAACTTCTTGTCGCCGCTGCTGCTCGATGAGCTCGAAACCGTGGCCCGGCCCGTGAGCTACGTCACCTGCACCGCTACGGCCACCGATGGCCAGCCCCACGCCACCCAGGTGCTGCTGACCGAAGCCGGCACCCTGGCCACCAACACGCCCTACCAGCCCGTGGCAGCCAAGCCCGGCCAGGCCGGCGGCCTGCACTGGTCGGCCCTGGGCACCACCGAGCAGCCCGTGCTGGCCAAGGCCGGCGACGGCCAGCGCATCGACTGGGGCTACGCCTACCTGGCCGCGCCCGGCACGGCCAAGCTCGGCACCGGCAGCCCCGAGGCGCTGAAAACCGCCTTCGCCAAGACCGGCACCCTAGCCACCGGCGCGCCCACCCAGGGGCAGGCCCAGCGCGTGGCGCAGGCCGCCGTGCTCGACCTGGGCCGGGTGGCCGCCCAGCCCGCCGAGCAGCACCTGCTGCTGGGCTACGACGAGCAGTATGCAGTGCAGTACTTCGGCCAAAACCTGCGGCCCTGGTGGCGCCGCGCCCCAGCCATGACGATGGAAAAAGCCCTGGCCGCCGCCGAGGCCGACTACGCCCGCCTGCGCCAAAAAGCCACTGCCTTCGACCAAAAGCTGCATGCCGATGCCCAGGCCAGCGGCGGCTCGAAGTACGCCGACTTGTGCCAGCTGGCTTACCGCCAAAGCATTGCGGCGCACAGTATTGTGGCCGGCCCCAAAGGCGAGCTGCTTTTTTTCTCGAAGGAAAACTACTCGGGCGGCTTTATCGGCACCGTAGACGTGACGTATCCGTCGGAGCCGCTGTACTTGCTCTACAACAATGAGTTGGCAAAGGGGATGCTGCGCTTCATATTTGACTATTCAGAGTCGGGACGCTGGAAGAAGGACTTTCCGGCCCACGACCTGGGCACCTACCCCCTAGCCAACGGCCAGAAATACGGCGAGGATATGCCGGTGGAAGAAGCCGGCAACATGCTCATCCTCACGGCCGCCGCAGTGCGCATGGATGGCAAGCCCGACTTTGCCCGCGCGCACTGGCCCACGCTCACCAAGTGGGTGGGCTTTTTGAAGCGCGACGGCTTCGACCCGGCCAACCAGCTGTGCACCGACGACTTTGCCGGCCACCTCTCGCGCAATACCAACCTGTCGCTGAAGGCCATTATGGGCATTGCCTGCTACGGCCAGCTGGCCCGCCAGCTCGGCGATACCGAGGCCGCCGACGAGCACCAGGCCCTGGCCCGCGACCTGGCCAAAAAGTGGATGCAGATGGCCCAGGACGGCGACCACTATGCCCTGACGTTCGACAAGCCGGCCGGCTCGTGGAGCCAGAAATACAACCTGGTGTGGGATAAGCTATTGGGCCTGAATGTATTTCCGCCCGAGGTGGCGCAGCAGGAAATGGCGTTCTACCTCCAGAACCAGCAGAAATACGGCCTGCCGCTCGACAGCCGCAAGACCTACACCAAATCGGACTGGATACTCTGGACCGCCACCCTAGCCAGCAGCCAAGCCGATTTTGAGGCCCTGGTGGCGCCCGTGTGGCAGTTTGCCAACGATACCCCTAGCCGCGTACCGCTCACCGACTGGCACGAAACCACCGATGCCCGCAAAGCGGGCTTCCAGGCCCGCTCGGTGGTGGGCGGCTACTTCATGAAGCTGCTGGCCGACAAGCTAATGAAGTAAAAACCCGTTTGTCATACCCTTCAAAGATTGCACTAGACTAGCCGACAAGCTGATGCAATAAAAACCCGTCTGTCATGCTGAGCTTGTCGAAGCATCTTTACTACGCCGATGGGGTCGTTCGGTAGAGATGCTTCGACAAGCTCAGCATGACAGACGGGTTTTTATTGCATCAGTCTATTGCTTGTTCACCACCTCAAACCGTTCGAAGGCGGCCGTAGCCGACGCCGGCCCTTGTGCTACTACGCCCACGCGCACGCCGCGGTCCCAGGGCGGCAGGAAGCTGCCGTCGGCGGTTTGGCCGGCGGGCAGCAGCTCGGTCCAGGTGCGGCCGTCGGGGCTATAGGCGAAGCGGTAGTGGTTGCCGCCTTGGTCCTGCACGCGCAGGTGCAGGGCGGGACCGGCGGGCAGAACGGTTTCGGCCAGAGTGCGGGTTTTACCGTCGCGCAGCTCCTGCACTTGCAGCTTGCCAGCGCCCGCCAGCAGGCTGAGCGAGTTGCTAGGGTCGCCGAGGGCGGCCAGGCCCGCCGTAGTGCCGGCGGGCAGACTAGCGGGGTTCAACAGCGTGGTAGTGGCGGTGTAATTGGCCGCCAGCGTGGGGCGGCCCAGCGCCGCGCCGCCCTTGTCGGGCCGAGCGGTGAGCTGAAGCTGCCCATTTTGCAGGGCAAAGGTTGGTTTGTCTTCCACCGGCCACTCCCAGCTGGGGGCTAGCGTGGCGCCGGCAAATTCATCGGCCACGGTGCCCGGCATGGGCGCGGCGGCCGTGGGTGTGCCGTGGTTGCTCAGAAATTCGGGCCAGCCGCTGGCCGTCCAGGTAAACTCGCTGAGCACGCCCTGACGGCCCACATACTGCATGCTGCCGGTTTGGTAGGCGTGGTGCAGCATGTACCAGTGGCCGTTGCGCTCGATGGCGGTGCCGTGGCCGGGGCAGGTCCAGATGTCGTTTTTGGTAAGGATGGGGTTGCGGTCGTACTTCTCCCAGGGGCCGAGCAGGTTTTTGGCCCGGGCCACGCCGGTGGCGTAGGTGCAGCCCGCGCCGCAGCAGCCATTGGCGGCGTAGAACAGGTAGAAGTAGCCGCCGTGGCGCACCACGCTAGGCCCCTCCACGAGGTTACCCTCCCAGGCAGCCGTGTTACGGAAAAGCTCGGTTTTCTCGCCCACCAGCTGGGTGCGGTCGGCGCTCAGGCGCTGCGCCCAGATGGGCGTAGGTTTTTGCACGCTGTTGCCGTCTTCCTTCCAGATGAGGTAGGGCTGGCCGTTCTCATCGTGCATTAAAAAGCCGTCGATGCTGCCGTCGGGCTGGCCCACCAGCGGGCCGAGGTCACGGTACGGGCCTTCGGGGCGGTCGGCGCTGGCTACGCCCACGGCCAGGTTGCCGCCGCGCTTGTGGGCGGTGTAGAAGACGTAGGTTTTGCCGTTGGCATCGTGGTTAATCTCCGGCGCCCAAAAGTAGTAGTCGGCCCAGGCCGGCCGCTCGCCCGGAAACACGTGTCCCACCAGCTGCCAGTGCTGCAAATCGGTCGATTTCAGCAGCGGAAACGTCGGCCCCCAGTTCGAGGAGGTGGCCGTGGCCCAGTAGGTATCGCCCACCTGCGTCACCGACGGGTCGGGGTAGTCGCCGGCCAGCACGGGGTTGGCAATGGGCGTGGGGGCTAGCGAAGGCGCTCCCGAAGCAGCTTGCTTTACCTTAGTTTTAACCTTGACCTGCGCCGAAGCCCCTAGCGGCGCGGCACTCAGCAACCCCAGCGCGGCCAGCGCGCAATAAATAAATTTAGCCATAAAAGAAGAACAAAACGGCCTGCGCAAGGCAGGCCGTAAATGTAGGGTGGTATGCCAGGTGGCTGGAAAACGGAGCATCTCTCCGCACTACTACCGCTATTCGCCGGCCGGGCGGGGCAGCGCTACGCCCGTGGCTACCGGTGTGCCAAAGTTGGGCGAGCCATCGGTATTCCAAGTAAATTGCTGCATGCGGGGGTTGCGAGCATCGCCGCAGCCTTGGTTGGGCTGCAAGTTGGCGTGGTAAATAATCCAGTTTTGGGTGCCGTCTTTCGACACGAAGAAGCCGTTGTGGCCCGGCCCGTAGGCATTGTTGGTGGGGTTCTTCGTAAAAACGGGCGACGGCGACTTACTCCAGCTGGCCACATCAAGCGGGTCGGCACTGGCGCTGGCCGTGAGCATGCCCAGGGCGTAGTCGTCGGTGCTGCAGTGGCTAGCCGAATACACCAGATACGTCTTACCGCTGTGCTGAATAATCTCCGGCCCTTCGTTCACTTTGGGCGTGCCATTCAGCTCCCAGGCATACTGGGGGCGGCTGAGCTGCGTGCGGGTGCCGGTGAGCGTCCAGGGGTTGCTCATGAGGGCGATGTACAGATTTTGCTGGTTGGAGCCCGCTTCCTGGCCGCTCCACACGAGGTAGCGTTTGCCGTTTTGCTCCAAAATGGTGCCGTCGATGGCCCACAAGTCCTGGCCGGGCACGGCAATCTGGCCTTTCTCGGTCCAGGTACCCTGGGTAGGGTCGGCGCTGGCGTTTTCGAGCACCCACAGGCGCTGGCCGCCGCAGCAGTTGCCGGGCCCGGCCGTGAAGTACACATACCACTTGCCATCCAAAAAGTGGATTTCCGGCGCCCAGATGTCGTGCGAGGTGGGCCCGGTAGCCTGGGGCGTCCAGATGGTGGCGCTCACCCCCGAGCCGAGCTCGCTCATCTTGGCTGTTTTGCGCAGCACCAGGTTGGTACCGGTGGTTTGCATGTAGTAGTAGTACCCATCTTTCTGGTACACCCACGGGTCGGGCCCGCTCGACAGGAGTGGGTTGGTAAACGTGGTAGCGGCGGGCGGCGCGGGCGGATTGGGCGTGGGCGTGGTGCCGCCGCCCGAAGAGCCACCCTTCGAGCAGGCGCAGGCGATGCTGCCGGCTAGCAGCAGCGTGGCCCAGCGCGGAGATAAGGAAATTCGCATAAGAAAGGGTGGGATAAGGAAGAAAGCGACTGCATCAGTAGCCCTCTACTTTAAGCAAAACTGCCGCCGCGCGCTTAGGTAAGCGGCGCGGCGGCAGTTGGTTGCGCCTAAAACGAAGGCTAGTAGCCCGGGTTTTGCGTGAGGCGCAGCAGGTCTACCTCGGTTTGCAGCAGCGGCAGCAACCGCGACACGCCCACCCGGAAGGTGTTGAACTGCGCGTCGTGCGCCTTGAGCTGGTCGACGCCCGCCTGGGTATCGAGCAGGCCCCAGCGCTGCAAGTCAAACCAGCGCACGCCTTCGCCGGCTAGCTCGGTGGCGCGCTCGTGCATGAGCTGAGTGCGCAGGCTGGCCTGCGTGAAGCTACCCGCTACGAGGGGGGCTAGCCCTGCGCGCTGGCGCACCTGGTTGATGAGCGGGATGGCGTTGGCCGTCTGGTTTTGCTCGTTCAGGGCCTCGGCTTGCAGCAACAGCACATCGGCGTAGCGAATCACGCGCTGGTTAATGGGCGAGTCAAAGTCTTCAAACTGACGATAGTAGTCGGTTTGGTACTTGCGCCAGTACACGCGGGCGCGGTTGCGGGCATCCTTGCCATAGCGGGTCAGAAAGCCAATTCCGTAGGCTAGCGTGTCGCCATCGATAGGCAACGCGGTCGGGAATTGCGTCTGGTCTTTGCGGTTGTAAAACACCGTGGCGGCCAGGCGCGGGTCGCGCTGCCCGGTGGTAGTGCCCTCCTGCAAAAACTCGTTCACAATCCAGGGCCGCACCTCGCCGTCGTTAAAGCCAAAGCCCGGCACCCCCCAAAACTGCGAGCGCTGCCCGCCCTGCGATGACGTAGCATCGGGGCCGCCGCCCGAGTCGTTGCCGCCCTTCTTTTCATTCGAAAACTGAACTTCGAAAATCGACTCCGAATTGTTCTCGGAAGTATGGCGGAAGTTGTCGGTATAGGCAGGCGTCAGGCTGTACGTGCCCGAGTTGATAACAAGCGCAAACTGCGCCTGGGCATCGGCCCAGCGCTTGTTTTGCATGTAGGCTTTGCCTAGCAAGGACTGCGCGGCGCCTTTGGTGGCGCGGCCTACATCGGCAGCGCTGTAAGATACCGGCAGGTCAGGGGCAGCCTCCTGTAAGTCTTTGATTACCTGCGCCCATACCTCAGCTTCCTTAGCCTGCGGCACGGTAGCATTCAGGTCGGTGATATAGGTCAGCGACAGCGGTACATTGCCGTAAAGCGAGGCGAGGTTGAAGTACGACAGCGCCCGCAGAAACTTAGCCTCGGCTAGCACCCGCTTTTGCAGCGTGGCATCCATGCTCGTGATGGTGGGCACGCGGTCGAGCACTTGGTTGCAGCGGAAGATGGTGCGGTAGTGGTCGCGCCAAATATTGCTCGATACTTCAAAGTCGTAGTTCTGCTGCACAAAGCGCGTGAAGTCGGCCAACTCGCCCCAGGGGCTCTGGCTCCAGCCAATGTCATCGCGCAGGTCGAAGGCGAAATTGAGCCAGCGGCGGTACATGCCCAGGCCCTGCAAGCCCGCGTAGCAGGCCGTCGAGCCCTTCACGGCATCGTCGCTGGTGGCCCACGACGACTGCACGGTGGGTAGGTTGGGGTTTACTTGGTTGAGAATGTCTTTCTCGCAAGCCGTGGCGCTGAGCAGCAGCGTGCCCGCGAGGCCTAGCCGGGTCAGGACAGAAACTTTCATAATATATAAGTAGCTACGGGTGGGAGAAAAGCTTAAAAACCAGCCTGCAGGCCGAGCGTGAACGAGCGCAGGTTGGGATACGAGCCCGCATCGACGCCGCGGGCTAGTGAGCCCTGGCCCACGGTCTCGGGGTCGTAGCCGCTGTATTTGGTCACCGTAAACACGTTCTGGCCGGTCAGGAACAGGCGCAACGAGCCGATGTACTTGGTGCGCTCGAGCAGGCCTTTAGGCAGCGAGTAGCCTAGCTGCACGTTTTTCAGGCGCAGGTACGAGCCATCTTCCAGCCAGCGGGTGGTGTTGTAGCGGTCGTTGTTGCCGGGGGCAGTGCCGCCATTGGGGCCGCCCGCAATGATGGCGCGCGGCGTGGTGGTCGAGGGGTTGGTGGGCGTCCAGGGGCTGAAGCCAGCCAGGTGGTTGTTGTTGTCGTCGGTGCGCTCCAGCCAGTACTTGGCATCGTTGAACACCGTGTTGCCCTGCACGCCTTGGAAGAAGGCGGCCACGTCGAAGCCGCCGTAGCTGGCCGTCAGGTTCAGGCCGTATTGCAGGCGCGGAAACACCCGGCCCACATGCACGCGGTCGGCATCGGTAATCTGGCCATCGCCGTTGGTGTCCTTGTAGCGCACGTCGCCCGCCTGTAGCCCGGCCGGAATGTTCTTATCCCCAGTCTGGTAAATGCCGTCGAACTGGTAGAGGTAGAACGAGCCTACTTCATAGCCTACTTCGGTGCGGGTAGTGCTGCCCGGCCCACCCGTCAGGAAGTTGGTCGGCGAGCCTTCAATCGAGCCCGAGTTCAGGTTCAACACCTTGTTGGTGAGCGTAGTCAGGTTGGCCGAAGCGCTGTACTTGAAGTCTTTGCGGTCGTCGGCGTAGCCTACTTTGAACTCAAAGCCGCGGTTTTCGAGCAAGCCCAGGTTCTGGAACGGCAGGGCGCCAGCATTGCCAAGCACCTGCGGCAGGTTGGGAGCAACCAGGGCATTGGCCGTGCGCGAGATATAGTAATCAGCCGACAGCGAGAAGCGGTTTTCGAGCAGGGCCAGGTCGAAGCCGTAGTTCTGGGTGCGGCGCTCCTCCCAGCGCACGTTGCTGGCTAGGGTCGTCTGGATGGCGCCGTTCTGGATGGTCTGGCTGGTGCCCAACACGTAGTTGGCGTTGGTGTTGAGCGCGCCCTGGTAGAGGTACGAGCCACCGTAGGCGCCGCTCAGGTACTGGTTGCCGAGGCTGCCGTAGCTAGCCCGCAGCTTCAGGTCGCTGATGGCCGTCACGTTCTCCATAAACTTCTCCTTCGAGATGCGCCAGCCTACCGAGCCAGCCCCGAAGTTGCCCCAGCGGCGGTCGGGGGCAAACTGCGACGAGCCGTCGCGGCGGAAAGCGCCCGTTACCAGGAAGCGGCGGTTGTAGTCGTAGCTCACCTGGCCGAAGAACGACTCCTTGCCTTGCACATACGACGAGCCAATAACCTGCGGCGTCTGCGAGCCCGCATCGAGCGCCCAATAGTACACCGGCCCGGTGCCGTAGCCAAAATTGACCCCCCTAGTAAACTCAAAGCTGCGGCGCTGGCGGCTGTAGCCGGCCACGGCCGTCAAGTTGTGCTCACCAAAGCTCTTGTCAAAGGTTAGCGTATTTTCGGCCTGGCCGAAGAGCTCATTACCCTGGTCATCACCGAAATACGACGGCGTAGTTGCATCATTGCGGCGCCACACGCCATACTGGCGGCGCTGCTGGTCGCGGAAGCCGTGGTACTCCAGGCCCAGGTTGAGGCGGTAGCGCAGGAAGTCAAAAATCTGCACCTCAGCGTACACGTTGCCCAGCACGCGGTTGTTGGTACTGGTGCTATTGAGCAGGCGCTGCAGCGCTATCGGGTTGGTGCCGAACGTGATGGCGTTGTTGTTGCCAATACCAAAGCCGCCGGGCACGGTGGGGTCATACACCGGAATGACGGCCGGCATGCGCAGCACCTCCGTGAAAGGCCCGCCGTTGACATACGTCTGGTTGGCGCGCACCAGCTGCAGGTTTTCGCCCACCCGCAGGCGCCCGCGGTTGAAGCCGGTATTTACGCGGGCCGTGAAGCGCTCAAACTGCGGCCCGATAATGGTGCCTTGCTGCTTGAAGTAGCCACCCGACACGTTGAAATTGGAGCTAGGCCCACCGCCCGAAAAACCCAGGTTGTAATCCTGCACCGAGCCCTGCTTGAATAACTCCTTCTGCCAGTCGGTATCAATACCGGCGGGCAGGTTGGCAGCGTAGGGCTGGCGCGGCAGGCCCGCATTGTCGTAGGCCTGGTTGTTGACGGCCGCCCACTGCGCTGCATTAGCCAAGTCAAGGCGCTTCACCAGGTTTTGCACCCCGGCGCTGGCGTTGAAGCTGATGGCCGGCGTACCCTGCTTGCCCTTTTTAGTAGTAATGACGATTACCCCGTTGGCGCCCGAATTGCCGTAGGGGGCAAGCGACGCGGCATCCTTAAGCACTTGCACCGACTCGATATCGGCGGGGTTGATGTCGCGCCCGGCGCTGCTGGTGGGCTCAATCCACAGTCCATCAACCACATACAGCGGACCGCTATTGCTCCCTCCTAGTGAGCCCAGCCCCCGGATGTTCACCACCGGCCCCTGGCCGGGCACACCCGAGTTGGTGACTTGCACACCCGCCAGGCGGCCCTGAATAGCCTCACCCACGGAGGCCACCGGCGCACGGCGCACTTCGGTGGCACCTACGGTAGCCACCGAGCCGGTCACGTTCTGGCGCTCCTGGGTGAGGTAGCCCACCACCACGGCCTCCGAAAGCTGCTGGCTGTCGTCGGCCAGGCTGACGTTGATAGTGCTCTGGCTGCCAACCACTACCTCCTGGGTAGCGTAGCCTACCGACGAAATAACCAGCGTGGCCGAAGCAGGCACGTCGAGCGCAAAGTTGCCCTCGGCATCGGTAGTGGTGCCCATCGTACCGTTTTTTACGCGCACCGTCACGCCGGGCAGGCCACCGCCCTTGCTATCGGTGACTTTGCCCGTTACGCGCCCATCGGCTAGCCGCTGGCGGCGACTGGTACCGGCCCCCGCTGCCGACGAGGTGCCTAGCGAGTCGATGGGCTGGCCCCGGCGGGCGGCAGCATCCGGCACTACCACGTAGGTGCCATTGCTGAGCAGCTTGAAACGCAGGCCGCTGTGTTTGCTGAGGTAGCGCAGGGCCTCATCCAGCGACTTAAACGTGGGATGGGCGGGCGCCACGAATTTGCCCTCCGTGAGCTGGCTGCGATAAAGAAACGTGACCCCGTAGGTGTGGCGCAGCTCCTGCAAGAAGTCTTCGAGCGACTGCTGCCGGGCGGGGCTGCGCACCTCATCAACGGGCGGGGCGGGCATGGTCTGCATGGCCAGCGGCAGTGCAGACTGGGCCTTGCTAACGGCGGGCAGGCTGCCCAGCAGCAAGGCCATTCGCGTGAGGCGAGTAAAGTTTGCCATAAAAGTGGTGGGAAAAAGGAAGAGGCAAAACAGGAGCGCGGCCGGGCCGCGGCGGGCCCTAGCGGGCGCGGGCAAAGCGCACGATGTTGCCCGTGCGGGTTACCCGGAGGTCAAGTATTTCGGCCAGGGCCGGCAGCAGCAGCTCGGCCTTGGTGACGGCCACGGCGCCCGATACCTGCTGGCTCAGCAGGGCGGGGTCGGCCACGCTCACTTGCAGGCCGTAGGTGTCGCGCAGCAGCTGCATAATGTCGCGCACCGGCGTCTGGTGAAATTCAAAGAAGCCCTTGGTCCAGGCCGAGTACAGGGCCGAGGGCACGCGCCGCCGCGTAAGCTGCGGGTGGCTGGCCGAAGCCTCGACGAGGTCGCCGGGCTGCATGAGCAGGTTTTCGCGCATCACCCACGAACGGCGCTCCACGGCCACTCGGCCCGAAGCCAGCACTACCTTGGTGGCGCCGGCCTGGGTGCTCACGTCGAACTGCGTGCCGAGCACGGCAATATTGAGGTCGGCGGCGTGCACCACAAATTTGACCGTCGGGGCGGCCGCCGCAATGTCGGCCACCGGCCGCGGGGCCCGGTGCGCCACCCGGAAAAAGCCCTCGCCGGTGAGCCACACTTCGCGGGGGCTAGCGGCCGTCCAGTGGGCGGCCGTGGTCAACGTTGAGTTGGCATTGAGCACCACCACCGAGCCGTCGGGCAACGTCACGGTGCGGCGCTGGCTGGCCCCGGCCGCGTAGCGCACGGTGTCGCCCGCGGGCGTGGCCGGGGCTAGCCAGCGCCACCAGCTCAGGCCCAGGGCCATTACCAGAATAGAGGTGAGCACGCCCGCCAGCACACGCCAGCGGCGCTGGGTGCGCAGGCGCGGCAGCGCCGGCGGCTGCCTGATGGCTTGTTGCAGCCGCGCATACTCGGCGTCCTCCAGGCTGGCGGGCACTGCTAGGGGGCGGGCCTGGCGCAGCGCCCGCACCAGGGTGGCGGCCTCGTCGGCGGCAGCCTGCTGGGCGGGGTGCGCAAGCAGCCAGCCCTGCCAGAAATGGCCCGCTACGGAGTCGGCATCAGCCACGTAGGCTTGAAACGACTCGTCGAGCAGAAAATCATCTACTGTGTAGTGGGTGAAATCCATAGGCCGGGGTGGGAGAAAGACGCTGGATACTAGAGCTACACCGCACCCCGGTTTTTATACTCGAATAATTTTTAGAGAATTTTGAATAATTTTCGTAATCGTCATGAAACCAGACATTAAAATTCAATCTAAATTAGTTTCACAGCCAGCGGCTGGCTGCGCTAGCTGCGCGACAGAGATGCTTCACGGCGCTCAACATGATGCCGCCTGGCACTTATTTAAGCAACATTCAACTGCGCTCTACACGCCCTACCAACGCCCTAGCGAGCCCAGCAGCAGCAGCCACACCGGGGGCGGCAGGCGCTGCTTTAGCAGCTTCAGGCTCTGGTAGATGAGGTTGCGGGCCGACTGCGCGTTCAGCCCCATGATGTCGGCGATGCGCTCGTAGGCGAAGCCATCGAAAAACTTAAGGTAGATAACCTCCCGCTGGCGGTTGGTAAGCTGCCCCAGCGCTTCGAGCAGATGCTCGCGCTGGCTGGCCGAGAGCTCCTGCGCAATCAGGAAGTCCTCGGGCGAGTAGCTGAACTCGGCAGCCAGCTCGGCGGCGTAGCCCGTATGCCACCCCGTGCGGCGCGCCTCGTCGCGGGCCGCATTGGCCAGCTGGCGGCGCAAGGCTTTGAACAGATAAGGCCGCAGGGCGGCGGCCTCCACCGCGCCGAGGCGGGTGCGGCGGTGCCAGAGCCGCTGAAACAGGTTCTGGATGCCGTCTTTGGCGGCTTCTTCGTCGCTGGTCAGGCGCAAGCCGTAGGCGTAGAGCGGCCGAAAATGCTGCCGAAACAACTGCTCGAAGGCCCGCTCATCGCCCGCCCGAAAGTCATTCCACAGCGAGTCGTCGGGCGTTGACATGGGGCGGCTAGCGAGCGAAGAAGAAAGATAAATAACTGGCGGAGCGTTGCTTTGCGGCGGCCCTAGGCCCACCAAGGCGGCAAAATCGGGTTAAACTTACGGTAAACCGCCGCCCTCCCGGTTATCGCGCGGCGTCGGCCCGCTGGCCACTCCGCCGCCCGAAGCTCCACGTAAGTAGAAGCAAGTCATCTCATTACTCGGTATTTGCGTTATTTCTCCCGTCCGTTTCCATGCCCACCCGCCGTCATTTTCTCACCGGCTCCGCCACGGGGCTAGCCCTGCTTGCTATGCGCCCCACTGCCTTTGCCGCCGCCCGCACGTACACCAACCCGGTGCTGGCGCGTAATTTTCCTGACCCCTTCGTGCTGCGCCACGGCGGGCACTACTACGCCTTCGGCACCACCGGCCGGGGCCGCACGGCCGATGGACGGGTGTTCACGCTGCTAAAATCGGCTAACCTTGTGGACTGGCAGCCGCTGGGCGGGGCGCTCACGCCGCCGGCCGGCAGCGAGGAGTTTGACTTCTGGGCGCCCGAAGTAGTGGAGCACCAGGGCACGTTTTACATGTACTACTCGCGGGGCGGCGGGGCCATTGGGGCCACGGTGGGGCACCAGCTGAAGGTGGCCACCAGCCAGCGGCCCGAGGGGCCTTACACCGAGGTGGCGAGCCTGCCAGTGGCTGATAGCCAGTTTACTATTGATGCCCACGCCTTTCAGGATACCGACGAGCAGTGGTACCTGTTCTACGCCCGCGATTTTACTGATACCAACGATGGCTACTACCCTGGCACTGGGCTGGTGGTAGACCGCCTCACCAGCATGACCAAGCTGGCGGGCCAGCCGCGCACCGTGCTGCGGGCGCGCCACAAGTGGACGCTTTTCGAGGCCAATCGCACCATGCCGCTTTACGGAGGTCGCACCTTTGCCCAGTGGCACACCCTGGAAGGGCCCTTTGTGCGGCGCCACGCGGGCAAGTACTACTGCTTTTTCAGCGGGGCCAATTTCCTGACCGACCGCTACGGCGTCGATTATTGCGCCGCCGACCACATCATGGGCCCATACGTCGATTCGGGCTCCGATGCCGGGGCCCGGGTGCTGCACTCGGTGCCCGGCCACGTGCGCGGCCCCGGCCACCACAGCCACGTGTTAGGCCCCGATGGCCGCACCGAATACCTGGTATACCACGCCTGGAACGCGGCCATGACCGAACGCCAGCTCTGCATCGACAAGCTGGCCTGGACGGCCCAGGGCCCGCGCTGCCTGGGGCCCACCTACACGCCGCAGCCGCTGCCCAGCTAGGGCTTAACTGGCATTGGCTGGAACGAAAAGGGCAGTGTGAAAAACCGCCGCGAGCTGGCTTAGGTAACCGCTGCACTAGTGAGGCTGCTCGCAGCGGTCCGGCTGGTTGTTATATTATGTGGCCAATGCCTTTGATATAGCCGAATGACGACCGGTCAGACCGCTTGCAGCAGCCTGACCAGTGCCGCCACAGCTTAGCGCACCTGCCGGTCTTTCCAGCGGTAGCCCTGGCGGCGCTGCCCCGCTAGCCCCACGGCCAGCGCATAAGGCGCATACAGCAGCTGCAAGGGCAGCAGCGCGGCAAGCCAGCGGCGGCGATGCAGCAGCCCTAGCATGGACCATAGCAGCCAGGCATCGGCGCCGAGCTTGAGGGCCCAGGCGGTGCCTACCCACGGCCATAGTTCCGGCCACGCCACGGCCAGCGCTAGCCCCAGCGCCAGGCTCATATTAGCGCCGAGCACGAGCAGGGCCAGCTGGCGCGGGGCAGCGGAACGGTAGTGGGGCCACTTGCTGGCCCAGCGCACGCGCTGCCGCAGCAGGGCGTGCAGTGTGGCCGGCGCGGCCGTATCTACCACGGCCTCGGGCCGGGCCAGGAAGCGCACCCCGGCCGGGTAACGCGCATGAATTTTGTGCAGCAGAAATTCGTCGTCGCCGCTGGCTAGCCCTTGGTTGTCGGCGTAGCCGCCCACTTCGTGAAATGTAACGCGGCGATAGGCCAGATTGGCGCCGTTGCACATGGTGGGGCGGCCGCGGGCAATGCACCCCGCTCCTACTCCTACCAAGCCGGCAAACTCAAGCCCCAGCACGCCGTCGAACCACGCACCGCCCGGCGTGAGGCGCACCGGCCCACTGATAAAGTGCAGGCCCGGCTGGCTAGCCAGCAGCCCGGCGTAGGCGGTCAGCCAGCCGGGCGCGGGGCGGCAGTCAGCATCGGTGCATACCACCCAGGGGGCGTGGGCCTGCGCCTCGGCGGCGGCCAGGGCCGCTTTTTTGCCGGTAGCGCCGGGCGGCAGGCTGAGGAGCCGCAGGCGGAAGGGGGCATGCCGGGCGGCGGCCTGCACCAGCGCGGCAGTGTCGTCAGTCGAGTGGTCATCGGCCACCAGCACCTCAAACAAGCCCGGCGCCAGGGTTTGCCGGCGCAGGGCGGCTAGTAGGTGCGGCAGCGCGGCGGCCTCGTTGCGGGCGGCGATGAGGACGGAGAGCGAGGGCGCTCGGCGCTCGGAGGCCTCCTCGCCTAGCCCACTCTGCTGGTCAATAGCATCCTTCTGTACCAGTTCTGCTTCTTTGTCTAAGAGGGAGTCGGGCAGGAAGGCCGGCGCCAGCCCGGCGCGCAGCCAGCTCCATACGGCCGCATACAGAACTGGCATAGCCAGCAGCAAGACACCTGCCACCGCTTGCATCTAGCGGGGCTTCTTTTCGCGCAGCACCCGCAGGCCGGGCAGCAGCAGCAAGCCCAGCGCGCTGGGCAGCGCAATGTTGATGACCCACAAGCTGAGGCTGGCGCTCAGCACCGGCAGCGCCGGCTGGCCCAGCAACCCAAACAGGTGTGCGGCCGAAAGCTCGCGCACCCCCACGTCGGCCAGGGCATTGAGCGAGGGCACCAGCGACTTGAACAGGAAGGTGCCCGCCACCGCCGCCACTGCTGGCCCCAGCTCCCCGCGCACACCATAAGCATACAGCAGCAGCAAAAACTGCCCGCAAAACACCGCGTAGCGCAGCCCCGAAATGCCCAGCACCGCGTGCAGCTCGGCGGCCGAGTAGGTGGGCATCACGGCCAGGTAGCGCCGAAAGCGCCGCAGCGGCTTTACCAGGGCAAGCACCGCCAGCAGCAGCCGCGACTGGTAGAAGGGCAACAGCGCCAGGGCGCCCACTAGGCCACCCGCCGCCAGCACCCCAGCCTGCGCGGCCGGGTAGCCCACTAAGTAAAACTTTACCAGAAAATACAGCAGCCCCGCTCCGCCCGCCAGCACTGTGGCCACCAGCTGCGCGTAGCGCCCCAAAAACACCGCTCCCACGGCCTCCAGGCGGCGCCGGGCGTGCAGCTCCAGGATGCGGGCGGCATAATCACCTACCCTATTCGGCGTGGCAAAGCCCAGCGTGAGGCCCAGCAGCACCGCCCGCAGGCTGCGCCCAAACGAGTGCCCCGGCTCCAGGTGTCGGGCCAGCAGCTGCCATTTCCAGGCCTCCAGGCCCCAGTTGAGCGGCACCAAGGCTAGCGCTGCCAGCACCGGGCCCCGCCCCGCACCGCTGAGCGTGCTGGCCACCAGCTGCCGCCAGGCCGCCGCGGTGTCGGGGGCCGCAAATACTGAGTGGTAGAGCAGGCCCAGCGTGAGCAGGCTCACCCCAATTTTGGCCAGCAGCACCCAGCGCGGGCCGCGCCGGGGCGCACCAGGCGGCATTGGGGCGTAACTTTGAACAAGATGGCCGTTTCCCGCACCTTGCCCCCCACTAGCCCCGCCCTGCGGCTGCCCCCGGCCGAGAAGGTTATCATGGGCGTCGACCCCGGCACCCAGATTATGGGCTACGCCGTGATTGAGGTGCGCGGGCAGCACGTGCGGGTGCTGCAGTACGACGTTATCAATATGAAGGCCCTGGGCTCGAATCACGCCGTAAAGCTAAAGCGGATTTTCACGCGCATGCTGGAGCTGATTGACGAGTTCCTGCCCGACGAGCTGGCCATCGAGGCGCCCTTCTACGGCGTCAACGTGCAAAGTATGCTCAAGCTGGGCCGGGCGCAGGGCGTGGCCATCGCGGCCTGCCTCTCGCGCGATATTCCGTTTGTGGAGTATGCCCCCACCAAGGTCAAGCAGGCCGTCACGGGCTCGGGCGCGGCCGATAAGGAGCAGGTGGCCCGCATGCTGCGCCAAACCCTGGAGCTGCCCCCCATCGAAGAGGCGCCCAAGTTTCTGGATGCCACTGATGCCCTGGCCGTGGCCCTGTGCCACCACTACCAGCAGGGCAACAACGTGAAGGCCGGCGCCAAGAGCTGGGGTAAGTTTCTGGAAGACAACCCCGGCCGCGCCCTGGCAGCTACCAGCACCGGCCGCAAGTCGGCCAGCCGCCCCAAGTAGCTCCGCCGCTGCCTCTACTGTTTAGCCGGTGTAAAGGCCCATTGGCTAATGAAATAACCACATTCACAGAATCGCGTAGAAGCCTAGCACGACCTGCTGTACATTTGTACAGGTCAAGTTTTTCTGCTTTTTATTCAACTTGCTTGGCGCCTTCCGCTTCTATTCGCTCTGTTATGCCTTCACTTTCTACGCTTCTTTTATCCCGCGCTTGCGTTGCGGGCTTTTTGGCGCTGCTTTTGGCTGGTTCGGCCGCCGCTGCCCCGGCTACCGACACGCATCCGGTGACTAAGCGCCAGCCGGCGACTGCCGGCAAGGGCAAGCTCGCTGCTCCGGCCGCTAGCCGGCAGCCCGTTGCGCCAGCACCCGCAGTAACCCCAGTGCTGAGCGAGCCAGCCAGCAGCCCGGCCGCCCCCCAAACCGTGAAGCTCCGCGGTATCGTGCTCGCGCCCGATGGCCGGCCCTGCGCAGGGGCTAGCGTGTACCCTGCCGGGGCACCACGCCAGCTTGTAGTAACCGACGCGCAAGGCGCTTTTGCGCTGGCAGTGCCGGCCGGGGCACCCGTAGCACTGCGCATCGAGTACTTTGGCGAGGGCAGCAGCCGGGTAGAAGTGCCCGTGCCCAGCGCCGAGCTCCTACACATCACGCTCGGCAAATAGTCGGCGGCTTGCCCTAGCACTACCCCTCGTAGGCCCTCTTTCCGCTTTGGTAAGAGGGCTTTTTTATGCGCCAGGGGCTGCGGCTACCGGCTAGGTGGGCCTGATAAGCTACTATAAGTTGGCCGGTCGGCCGGGCTTGTTCGGCCAGAAAACTGGACCATTCACATAGGGCCTGGTACTTCTTTAAGGCCCTACGCTATTTTTGAATCACTACCCTGCCGCCTGCTGCTCATTATTTATTTCGTACGTCGCTCTTCTAATGCTAAGCCTTCGCTCC
This sequence comes from Hymenobacter sp. BT559, assembly GCF_017571525.1. Taxonomy (GTDB): domain Bacteria; phylum Bacteroidota; class Bacteroidia; order Cytophagales; family Hymenobacteraceae; genus Hymenobacter; species Hymenobacter ginsengisoli. Next base: position 213,646 of record NZ_JAGETY010000009.1, read on the forward strand.
TATTTTGTTGCTTCGCTTGCCTGCCTCTGCTTGCTAGGCGCGCCGGCCCAGGCGGCCCGCACGCACCCCGCCGCCACCAAAGCGGCCCGGCCGCAAGCCCGCCGTGCTGCCATGCGCCCCGCTGCCAGGCCCTTATTTAAGCGGCCTCAGGCCGCGGTGCCTGCCCCCGCTAGCCCGGCTCCTGCGGCCATTGACCTGCCCGATACGCGCCTGTTTTGCCTGGCGGGCCTCGTGCTCGGGGCTGATGGGCAGCCCTGCCCGGGCGTTTGCGTTTTCCCGACTACCAACGTGCGCCAGATTGCCGTAACCAATGCGCAGGGAGCTTTTCAACTGCAAGTGCCGGCCCACACTGCCCTGAGCCTGCAGGCCGAGTATGTTGGGTTTGGCAGCACCCGGGTTGCCCTCGATGGCCATACGGCACAGCCAGTGCACATCATCTTAGGAAGATAACGAACTCATTACCTGCAGCTTTTTCAACAAAAAGCCTTTTCTGCGCGGCAGAAGGGGCTTTTGGTGTGTAAAATAGCTGGGCAATTGCGCCGTCCTACCCTACGAATAGTATTTACTTACTGCTATTTTAGTTTTACACCTCGCCTTATGTCTTTGCCCCCTGCCCAGGTTAGCTCCACCGACGTCGCCGAGCTGCGCGCGCTGGCCAGCTTATCAGCGCAAAACCCTAATCCGATTGTGCGGCTCGATGCCAACGGCCGCCAGCTATATGCCAACCACGCCGCCCTGGCCCTGCGCGATGGCCTGAGCCGGGCCGAGCAAGTGTGGGTGCGGCAGCAGCTGCGGGCCAGCGTGCATCAGGCTCAGGGCGACCTGGCGCCTATTATTCAGGTGGGCCAGCGCTATTTTTTGCTGCAAAAGGCTACCATCGTACCGCCCGAAGGCAGCGTGACGCTGTACCTGGCCGAAACCACCGCCCGCGTGCAGGCCGAGCGCCAGCTAGCCGAGCAGCAAAACCTGCTGAGCGAAATACTGGACGCCACGCCTGACCTCATTTTTGTGCGCAATGCCCAGCAGCAGCTGGTGTTTGAAAACCGCGCCACCATGCAGCTGCGGCACCGCATGGGCTACTTCGACCCCGCTGCTCCCCCCTCCCCCACGCCCCGCCAGGCCACCGAATGGGAAGAGTACCTGCGCACCGATGCCCAGGTGCTGGCCACCGGTGAGCAGTCGACCCGCGAAACTACTACTACGCTGCCCTCGGGCGAGGTGCGCCACTTCTGCACCATCAAGCGCCTGCTAGTGCGGCCCGATGGCACCCGGCAGGTGCTGGTGCTCAGCAGCGACATTACCGACGAGAAGCTGGCGACGGAGGCCCTGACCCAGCGCGAAAAGCAGTACCGCGACCTGATGATGCGCTCGCAGGCGCTTATCTGCACCCACGACCTGGCGGGCAATATCCTCACGGCCAACCCGGCGGCGGCCGAGCTGCTGGGCCGTCCGCTGGAGGTATTGCCGGGCACCAACCTGCACGAGCTGGTAGCCCCCGACTTCCAAAGTGGCGTAGCCGATTACTTACACGGCTTTGACACTTCCGGCAGCCAACGGGGCACCATGGCGCTGCCGGGCGGGCGCTACCTACTCTACGACAACCACTTGGTGCGCGAAGATGGCCAGCCGCCCTACATTATCGGCTACGGGCAGGATATTACCGAGCGGGTATTGGCCGAGCAGGCGCTGCGCCGCGCCAAAACGGCCGCTGAAGCCGCCGTGCAGGCCCGCGAGAATTTTCTGGCCAACATCAGCCACGAAATCCGCACGCCCCTCAATGGGGTGCTGGGCATGGCTAGCCAGCTCGGCAAAACGGCCCTCGACGCCCGGCAGCAGGAGTTTGTGCACACCATCCGGCACGCGGGGCAGCACCTGCTGCACGTTATCAACGACGTGCTCGACATGGCCAAAATCAGCTCGGGCAAACTGGAGCTTGAGGCCGTGGCCTTCAACCTCTGCGACTCGATGGGCGAGGCACTGCGCCCGCTCGTGAACCAGGCCAAGGAAAAGGGTATTCACTTTGCCGGCACGCCGCTGCGCACCACCTGCGCCCACCCCTGGGTGCTCGGCGACCCCCACCGCCTCAACCAGATACTTATCAACTTGGTAGCCAACGCTATCAAGTTTACCGAGCCCGGCGGGCGGGTGGTAGTCATCGGCGAGCAGCTTTCCGAAACGGCTACTACGCTCACGGTGCGCTTTACGGTAGAAGACAGCGGCATCGGCATCGCGCCCGACAAGCAAGAGCTTATTTTTGAGGGCTTTACCCAGGCATACTCCGACACCACCCGGCGCTTTGGCGGCACCGGCCTGGGCCTGAGCATCTCGCGGGCGCTGGTCGAGCAGCTAGGGGGGCTGCTCACGCTCAGCAGCGAGGTAGGCCAGGGCAGCACGTTTGCCTTTGTGCTCACCCTACCCAAGGCCGCCGCGCCCGCGCCCGTTCACGCCCTCGATGCCTATGATACCGGCGCGCTGCGCGGCCGCCGCTTGCTGGTAGTAGAGGACAACGAGATAAACCGTACCGTGGCCCGCCTGCTATTCGAGGGCTGGGGGGCCGTAGTAGACGAGGCCGAAGATGGCCGGGCGGGCGTGGAGCGCGTGCGCGACGCGCCCCAGCCCTACGACGTAGTGCTCATGGATATTCAGCTGCCCGGCCTCAACGGGCTCGATGCCACGGCGGCCATCCGGGCCCTGCCCGACCCGGCGCGGGCGGGCCTGCCCATTGTGGCGCTAACGGCCAATGCCTTCCGGGCCGACCGCGACCGCTACCTGGCCGCCGGTATGAACGCTACCCTAGCCAAGCCCTTTGAGGAAGAAGAGGTGTACCGCACCCTAGTGCAGCAGCTGTCGGCGCCGGCGCAAGCCTACGACCTGAGCAAGCTACGCACCCTGGCGCGGGGCCGCGAAGAGTTTGTCGTTAAGATTATCAACTCCTTCCTGCGCAATATACCCGAGAGCTTGGCCCAGCTCCACGCCGCTACGGCCGCCGGGCATTGGGAAGAGGTTGCCAAAATCACGCACCACATCAAGCCCAGCCTCGAATCGGTGGGCGTGCCCGGCGTGGCCGATGCCGTGCAGCAGCTCGAAGCCGCCACCGACCTGCCCCAGCTGCCCGCCGCTGCAGCGCACCTGGCCAGCCAGGTAAAACGCGCCCTGGCCGCCCTGCCGCAGGAGCTAAAAGCCAGTGCGCAGTGAGCAAGAACTGTTCACTGCGCACTGTTTCTACAGGCTCCGCAAGTGGCGGGAAAACTCTTCGTGATACGACTTGCCTACCGGTATCTCGTAGGGGCCTAGCTTGAGCATATTATCCTCTATGGCCTCGATGCGCCGCATATTCACGATGTAAGAGCGGTGCACCCGCACAAAGTGGGCAAAGGGCAGGCGCTCAATCAGCGCCTTGAGCGTGAGGTAAACGATGTGCTTTTGGGTTGTGGTCACTATCACCGAATACGTCGAGAGGGCCTCTATATAGAGCACGTCGTCGAAATTGATTTTGATAGTCTTGGTTCCCACTTTCACAAACAGGTCGGCGGGCGACTCGGCGGCCTTCACCACCGGAGGTGCGGCCGGGCGCTGGGCCAGCACCTTGCTAATAGCCTGGCTAAAGCGCACAAACTCTACCGGCTTCACCAGATAGTCAACCGCTTGTAGCTCGAAGGCAGCTACGGCAAAATCGCGGTGCGTGGTCACCAGCACAATGGCTGGGGTGGGCTTGGGCAGGAGCTTGGCCAGCTCAAGGCCCGTGAGCGTGGGCATCTCCACATCGAGCAAGATGAGGTCGCAGTGCCCGCCGCCCCGAAAAAATGTCAGCGTTTCGAGCCCGCCCGGCAGTGAGGCCACCAGCTCAAGCTCGGGCGTGAGGTCTACGAGGTGCTCGAGTGTGAGGCGGTTGATTTCGTTATCGTCAACGATGATGCAGGTGAGGCGGGCAGTAGTGGGCATCGCGTGGAAAAGGCGAGATAATGGCGGTACGCGCCAGGCCCAGGCCCTGACGCATACCGCTGCAAGCTACTAGCGCCCGAGCTTATAAGCCGGCTGGCCCAGCCCAAACACCTGGCGAAATCAAGCGCCGAGGCCGGTGAAAAGTATAGCTTCGGGCACTCATTACGCGTAGCAATAGGCCTAGCGCGCAAACGCATTCTATTTACACACAGCGCATTACCCCAACAAGCAACTCTCGTTAGTAGCTAGCTTGCATTATAGCTGCACGTCGCCGCGCAAAAATGTCACGGCGTAGCCACCGATATCGACACGGTCGCCGCGCAGGCGGCACCACAGCTCGCCACCCCGCGCCGACTCCTGCCGGGCAAACAAGTCGGTTTTGCCGAGCTTTTCGGCCCAAAATGGAATGAGCGTACTGTGCGCCGAACCCGTAACGGGGTCTTCGGGCACGCCCACCTCGGGCGCAAAAAAGCGCGATACAAAATCGACGCCGTTGGTGCCGGGCGCAGTGGCTATCAGCCCAATATAGCCCAGGTCAATTAGCGCGGCAAAGTCGGGATTGAGGGCCAGCACCTCGTCGGCGTGGGCAAACTCGACCACCAGGTCGCGCGAGGCCAGCACGGCCAGGGGCGTAGCGGCCCCGGGCCCTAGCGAGCGCAGTAGCACTTCGGGGTGCTCGGCCAGGGCCAGCGGGCGCGGCGGCCGGCTCGGGAAGTCGAGCACGAGTTTGCCATCGGCCTCGCGGCGCACTTTCAGCAGGCCGCTTTTGCTCTGGAATGTAATTTCAGATTTGGCATAGCCGCGCTCGTTCCAAAGGACGTGGGCGCTGGCCAGCGTGGCGTGGCCGCAGAGGTCAATTTCGAACGTGGGCGTAAACCAACGCAGGTGAAAATCGGCCTCCTCGCCCTGCAACGGAACAAAGAAGGCCGTTTCGGCCAGGTTGTTTTCGGCCGCTATCAGCTGCATAGTGGCATCGGGCAGCCACGCATCGAGGGGGCACACGGCGGCCGGATTGCCAGTGAAGGGCCGGCGGGCAAAGGCATCGACCTGGTAGATGGGAATGGTCATGAGAACAAAAGCCGGCGGCGGGGCTAGGGTGCCGGCCGGGCCGCAAAGATGCAAGGCACAGCCTGTCCTGGCTACCGGGCCGCCTGCGCCAGCACGATTTCCAGGATGCGGCCTACCCGGTCGCCGCCCAGCAAAGCATCAAAATCGGGTGAATCCAGAATTTGCTGGGTCACGGCGGCCGATGTAACGATGGTTTTACCGGCCAAGCCGGGCGCAGTAATGGCAAACCCACCGTCGCGCAAGGTAGCGTTTACCGCTACGGTGAAGGTGTAGGAGTTTAGGGCGCGCAAAAAATCACTCATTGGTAAGTAAAATCAGATTTAAGCAGAGGGCTTACTACGTATCCTCACCAGCGCCGGGCTAGCGTAGCCTTGGTCAGCAAGAGGCAGTATCGCCGCCTGCTCCCTTGCATTACAAATATGACAGCCACCAGTAGGTGTGCCGCTGCTTGTATCCCTGGTACCAGCGGCAGGGCCAGTACGTGAGCAGCAGCACGGCCACCCACACTGTATACAGCCGTAGCAGGCTGGGGTGATAGGCAGCAGGCCAGTCCTTTACCGAGGCAAACGATAGGTTAATGGCCTGCCCGAAGGCTAGCCGCGTCCATACATATGCCCCGCCGCTTATCAGGCAAAAGTGCAGCACGAAGTAAAAAAGCGGCACCCGCCCGTAGATGCTCAGCCATTGGCCAAGCCGGCCCGGCAGGCGCCCGGCCAGCGAGAGCAGCACCAGCGCCCCGCCCAGCGTGAGACTCAGAAACAGTAGCGACGGCGGGTACTTGGTGACGTTCAGAAACGAGAGCAGGGTGTAGCCGGCCCCACGCGCCTGCTCGCTCCAGCGGCTAGGGTCGCCGTAGAGGTTGGTAGCGCGCACCGCAATAAAGAAAACCAGCGCGGCCCCGCCGGCCAGGCGCAGCCAGCGTGCACGCAGCGGCGCCTCCGCCTTAAACCACGGCCCTGCCACGTAGCCGAGCGCCATCACGGCTGCCCAGGGTAGGATAGTGTAAGCCGCCAGCACGGGCACGGGCTGCGTGGCAAACAGAAACGGACTATCGTAGAGCAGGGCCCACGGCAGCCTGGCCCCCGTTACGGGCTGCACGAGGGGCAGCAGGTGCTGGCCCATAATAATGGCTAGCGCCAGGCCAGCCAGCAGCCAGCGCGGCAGCCAGATGGCACCCGCCAGCAGCACCATGCTGCAGCCCAGCGCCCAGATTACTTCCAGCACCAGCATCGGGTAGCCCCACTGCAGAATGAAATTGATAACCACCAGCTCAAGCACCACCAGCCAGAGCCCGCGCGTGAGCAAAAAGCGGCTGACCTGGCCCCGACTAGCCCGCTTCTGCTGATACAAGAACACGCTCGCGCCGGCCAGAAACACAAACGTCGGGGCGCAGAAATGCGTGACCCACCGCGTCAGGAACAGCGCGGCGGGGGCCTGGGCCACATCTTCGGGCCGCATGGGCGTGGGGCACCAAAACTCCCGAATGTGGTCGATGGCCATAATGACCATAGCCAGGCCCCGCACTACATCGATAATGGGCACGCGCGCCGTGGCAGCTCGGCCCGTAGCGGCCGGGCTAGCGAGTGTAGGAGTGGCAGTCTGGTTCATGTAGATAAGCGGCTGGTAAACACCGCCAATGTACTGCCAGGAGGCACTTGTACAAACAAAAACTATCGTGCACAAAAAAGCCCTACTGGCGTACCAGCAGGGCTTTTCTTCTTAAAGCGCCAGGCGTTACACCAGCGATACTTTCACGGCGTTCGGGCCTTTTTTGCCCTGAGCTACCTCAAACTGCACTTTGTCGTTTTCACGAATCTCGTTTACGAGGTCGGTTACGTGGACGAATACGTCCTCGCCGGTGCTGTCTACTTTGATGAAGCCGAAGCCTTTGGTTTCGTTGAAGAATTTTACGGTTCCTGTCTGCATGATGCTAGGAAAAAAGGGTGATAAAGCAAGCAGCAGCGAACCTATCTGACTATGCAGCCCGCAGGCTGCGTAATGGTACTGAAACGGGGCGATTTGCCTTTTATGGCCTAAAGGTACGGCAAAAATGCTGCGTGGGCCTGCCACAAGTAATTTGAGCTGTTTTTACTGCCTTCGTTTAGCAGCACAGGTCTGTTTTGCGTAGAGCTGGTGGTGGCCGCGCTGGCTGGGCAAAACGACTTTATACCGTCATCTTTATGGAAATGAATTTCATTCGGCGGGGCACTGGCCCGCTGCTGCTGCTAGTACACGGCATTGGGGGCAGCTGGCGCTCGTGGCAAACTATTTTGGACGAGCTAGCCCGCGAGCGCGAGGTGATTGCCGTAGACTTGCCGGGCTTTGGCGACACGCCGCCGCTAGCAGGCCCGGTCACTATCAGCACCCTAGCCGACGCGCTTACGGACTTTTTGCGCCAGCACAACCTGCTGGGCATCGATGCCGTGGGCAGCTCTATGGGCGCGCGGCTGGTGCTCGAGCTGGCCCGGCGCGGCGGGGTGCTAGGGGCGGTGGTTTCGCTCGACCCCGGCGGGTTTTGGCAGGGCTGGGAAATTCCAGTCTTTTACCACAGCGTGGCCCTCTCCACTAAGCTGGTGCGGGCCTTGCAGCCGGTGATGCCTCTACTAATGGACAACCCCGTGACGCGCACCATGCTGTTTGCGCAGTTTTCGGCCCACCCTTGGCGCATTCCGGCCCGCGCGGCGCTCGATGAAATGCGCAGCTTTGCGCACGCCCCGTCGTTTGACGAGCTGCTCTACAACCTAGCTTACGGCGAGGTGCAACAGGGTGCCCCGCGTGGTGCTATTCAGGCGCCGCTGGTCATTGGCTGGGGCCGCCAGGATAAGGTGTGCCTGCCCGGCCAGGCCGAGCGGGCCCTAGCTAAGTTTCCCGACGCCCAACTCTACTGGTTTGACCACTGTGGGCATTTCCCGCAGTGGGACCAGCCCGCCGAAACCAGCCGCTTGATACTAGCTGCCACTAGTGGCCAGCCCTTCCCCGATACTAAGGTGTCCCTGCCCGCCCCGCCCCCTAAGGCAGTGCCCCGTGTGGTGGTGGCTGGGGTAGCAGCGTTAGCAGCGGGGGCTGCGTGGCTACTGCTGCGCCAGCGCACCGCGCGCGGCTAGCCCTTCTTGCCTTCGCTTTTCACCTCAAGCCGCGGTAGTGCGCCTGCCGCGGGCCTATCCATCTTATCTATTATGGCTACTGATTATAAACCTATTGACTGCGGCTTTTATGACGAGCTCGAGGCCCTGGCCACCCGCAAGAAGCAGGTGTACCTGCAATACTTCAACGACTTGCGTCAGCTCTGCCAAGGCCCGGCCACGTTCAAAACCTTTGTTACCCGCGAACATATTGAATACGCCCTGCTAGCCTCGGGCGAGGAAGTTCGCCTCGACCACATCATCCGCATCGACGACACCCCCGCGCCGGGCTACGGGGATTATCCCGATTATCGGTGCGGGTGCTGAAGCTCAATTAATACTACCAACGCTTACCGTTCTTCTTCCGCAATAGGATGACCTAGCTGCACTAGACAAGCCCGTAAAGCCTTGTATGTGCTGGCGTCAGCCTCAATCTGCTGACCACCTGCCGTTACCATCTGGTCGCAGCTAAAGCAAATGTTTAGCACGTTCGTGAGCTCGTTTTGCACATTATAAAATGCCAGGGCATCACGGTAGACAGGCCCGCACATCCAGTGGTACTGTTGGATTACTGACCTTTGTAAGATGGATGCGATTTTTTGAATGGCTTCCACGTTATTCTCCAGTTTACTGATGGGCGAGGCAGTTACATGGAAAGCTGCGGGCCCTGGCGTAAGCGTTAACAAGTCGAGGTTATGCGTCCTTTCCAGCAAACGTAGCTGCTCGCGCAACGCTGGTAGTTGTTGCGTCTTAGCTGTTAATAACGAGCTTCTAGTTTGCTGAAACAGTTCTTTTGCCGCGCCTCTTAACGCATCAAGCTTCGGCCCGCGATTGAAAGAGAACGTTACCAAATAGCTGAACTCTTGTTGCTTCCAAAACTGGGCAGTCGTCATTGCTTCACTTTCAATGGGTAAAGCATAAAACTACTCGCCTACGTCCAGTACTGCACCGGCGCATTGGGGAAACACCGCTGCCACTCGCTGGTAAACCACGCCTTGAGCTCTTTCATAGTCGGCAGGTCGTAGACGTACTTGAGGCCGCCAAACTTGTTGCGCTTCACGGCGCGGGTGCTCTCCTCCAGGTCGAGGCTCGTGTTGGGGTACCAGCCTAGCAGCACCTCCTTCGAGCCGGGCGTGAAGCGGTGCGTGATGAACTCGACGGTGAGGTCGCAGTCGAAATCGAAGGCCGCTTGCAGGCGGTCAAGCAGCTCGCCGTAGTGCCGCTGCCAGTCGGGCAGGGGCATTATGGGCGCCAGCACCACCCCTACCGGGTAGCCGCCCCCACCCTGAGCCACCGGCAGGGCTAGCCGCCGCAGCGCCTGAATGCGGGCCTCGATGCTAGCCGTGCCACCTTCGAGCTGCCGGGCCAGGGGCTCGGCATTGAGCGAGGCGCGGGCACGGGTGTGGCCGTTGTGCGGCAAGCCAAGCAGGCTCTCTACGTGGTCGTATTTGCTCACGAAGCGCAGGCGCCCGCCTTCCCGGCCAGCAAAGTACTTCACCGTTTCGGCCAGCGCGCCGGTGAGGTGCTCAATACCCAGCACGTCGGTGTAGCAGCTCGCCTCGAAGCTCACGGGGCGGTCGGCGCGCTCGTATAGCTGCGTATTGGTCAGTAGCTTGGGCAGGTTGGCAAAGGCGCACACCACGGGCGGGCCGCTGAGGCTGCCCGCGAGGTAGCAATACTGGCAGTGGGCTGGGCAGCCTTCGGCCAGGTTGAGCTGGTAGTCGGCCGAGGGTGGCGTGGGCTGCAAGCGCAGCGCGCCAGCCGGGGCGTTTACCACCGCTAGGGTGGTTTTGGCGGCGCGGTAGGTGGCGCGCTCGTCGGGGCCCCGCAGGCCGGTAAGGCGGTTGCTTTTCAGCAGCTCAATGTCGAGGTTGAGAGCCTCGGCGCGGGCCAGGATTTGCTGGCCGTAGTCCTCCTGCAAAGCATCAGGCGTGAAAAGCACGCGCTGTGGCAGCCACAGCTTAGCGCCATGCGTGCGCGGGGCGGCGGCCTCTACGGGGGCTAGCGGCCGGGCTACTTCGGAGGTGTTGAGAACGGGCAAAAAGAGGTCGGTCTGCATTAGGTACCCAACGTCAAATGGCCCAGAATGGGTCATTTTGGCGCATTTTTGCATCTGATTTTCTACCCTCAGCAGCAGGCACTTACGGCGCTGCGGCCACTTTTTTCCTCATGCCCGAGTCTCCTACCCTAGCCGGCCCTTCGCCCCATACGCGCCACCCAGTGGGCGGCCATGAGCGGCTGGTTTTTCTGAAGAATATTATCACTAACCCACTTATCGAGGTAGGCGACTACACCTACTACGACGACTTTGACGACGTGCGCAACTTTGAGCGCAATGTGCTCTACCACTTTCCGTTTATCGGTGACCGGCTGCGTATTGGGCGCTTCTGCCAGATTGCCTCGGGGGTGAAGTTTGTGATGAACGGCGGCAACCACCGCACCGACCTATTTACCACCTACCCGTTTCCGGTATTCGGGCAGGGCTGGGCAAATGCTTTCGACCCGGCCACGTTTCCGAATAAGGGCGACCTGGTGGTGGGAAATGACGTGTGGCTTGGCCACGATGCGCTGCTGATGCCCGGCGTGCGCGTGGGCAATGGCGCCATTGTGGCCACCCGGGCCGTGGTGACGCGCGACGTGCCCGACTATGCCATCGTGGCCGGCAACCCGGCCCAGGTGGTACGCATGCGCTTCGACAAAGCCACCGTGGCCCGGCTGCTGGCCGTGGCCTGGTGGCACTGGGACGCCGCCAAAATCACGCGCCACCAGCAGGCTATTTGCGGGCTCGACCTCGATGCGCTGGAGCAGGCAACCTAGCCCGGCTTTGCGTATAGCCCCGCATGACCAACGCGCCCCTTATCCTCACGCTTACGCTCGACGCCGCTAGCCAAGCTTTTTTTGACACTCAGCGCCAGAAGTATTTTCCGCCCAAAATCAACTACCTCAGCGCCCACCTCACACTATTTCATGCCTTGCCGGGCGATGAGGAAGCGTCTATTAGTGAGCAGCTTGCTAGCGTAGTGGCTAGCCAGTCTGCGCCGCTGCCGCTCGCCGTAACCGGGCTTAGGTTCATGGGCCGCGGCGTGATGTATACGCTGGCCAACCCCGAGCTGCCGGCCCTGCACCGGCGCCTCCAGCAGCAGTGGCAGCCTTGGCTTTCGGCCCAAGACCAGCAAGGCCTGCGCCCGCACATCACCGTGCAAAACAAGGTAGACCCGGCCGTGGCCCGGGCGCTGCTCGCCGAGTTGGAGGCAGGCTTTCAACCCTTTACGGCTCAGGGCACCGGGCTAGCGCTGTGGGCCTACCGCGGGGGACCCTGGGAGCAGCGGCGGGTATTTCCATTTGGGCCGGCCTCTGCGTCAAAGTAGAACGGCCTCGGTGCTGGCGGCCAAGAATTCGCTGAGTAGCGACTGGGTGGTGGTGCCCAGGCCCGCCAGCACGAGTTGGGGCGGCGTGAGGTAGCCGGGCAGCCGCTGCCAATCGGCCACCGTGGGCCGGGGCGCAAAGCCCATATACCACTCTTTATACTCGCGCCGCGCCACCGGGCCGTCGGCCAGTTTTTCGAGTAGCCCGTGGCGCGGGTCGGTCTCGATGCGGGCAAACAGCCGGCGCACTGCCACCGGGCAACCCTCCAGCACTTGCACAAACCGCCCCCCCCCGTAGAGTAGTACGCCCGTGATATTAGCCCGCTCGTTGAAACCCCGCGCCTGCTTTAGCAGTTGCACCAAATCGGCTTCCTCAAAATCGGCAGTGGCCTGACTGATGTAGACAATGCTGTAACACCCTCCTGGTTCACTTTCCATTCTTACTCAACGCCTCAGCGCTTTTTACACCCTATTGGGCAGTTTTTGCTGGTTAGTTTCTTTGTGGCCGCTAAGGCGCAGCTGTTTGCGCCAGCAAAATTACTTTAACCTGCGCTATTTCCTTCTCTTCTTATGGATTTAAAAACTCCTCCCGCCAAGCCGCTGATTGCTGATATTGTGCTCATTGGCGCGGGTATCATGAGCGCTACGCTAGGGGTGCTGCTCAAAGAGCTCGACCCCAGCCTCACCATTGCCGTGTATGAGCGCCTCGACGCGGTGGCCGCCGAAAGCTCCGACGCCTGGAACAACGCCGGCACGGGTCACTCAGCTTTTTGCGAGCTTAACTACACGCCCCAGCGCCCCGATGGCAGCGTTGACATCTCAAAGGCCGATAAAATCGCCGAGCAGTTTGAGCTCAGCAAGCAGCTCTGGGCCAGCCTAGTAGAAGAAGACAAACTACCCGACCCACATTTTTTTATCCACAGCATTCCGCACATGAGCTTTGTGTGGGGCGAGGCCAACGTGGAGTACCTGCGCAAGCGCTACGAGGCCATGCTGGGCTCGCCGCTGTTTAAGGGCATGGAATTCAGCACCGACCCGGCCGAGATTGCCCGCTGGATACCGCTGGTAATGGAAGGCCGCGACCCAAGCCAGCCTGTGGCGGCCACGCGCATGGCCATCGGCACCGACGTCAATTTCGGCGCCCTCACCCGCGCGCTGTTCGACAACCTGCGCCAGCAGCCGGGCGTTTCGTTTGAGCTAGGGCAGGAAATCGAGGATATCCGCCGCAAGGAAGGCAACCTCTGGCGCGTCAAAATCCGCGACCTGGCCACCGGCAAAAGCCGCAAGGTGTACACGCGGTTCGTATTTATCGGGGCGGGCGGGGGCTCTCTCACGCTGCTCGAAAAGTCGGGCATCCCCGAAGCCAACGGCTTTGGCGGCTTCCCGGTGAGCGGGCAGTGGCTGAAGTGCACCCGGCCTGAGGTCATTGCCCAGCACGATGCCAAGGTGTACGGCAAGGCCGCCGTGGGCTCGCCGCCCATGTCGGTGCCGCACCTCGACACGCGCCAGATAAACGGCCGCCAGGAGCTGCTGTTTGGCCCCTACGCCGGCTTCAGCACCAAGTTTTTGAAGCGCGGCTCGTACACTGACCTGTTCCGCTCTATTGAATTGGGCAACATCCGGCCGCTGCTCTATGCTGGTGCCCGCAATATTCCGCTCACCAAGTACCTCATCGGGCAGGTGCTCCAAACGCCCGAGCAGCGCATCGCGGCCCTGCGCGAATATTACCCCGAGGCCCGGCCCGAAGACTGGCAGCTCGAAGTGGCAGGCCAGCGCGTGCAGGTTATCAAGAAAGACAAAAAGAAGGGCGGCGTGCTGGAGTTTGGCACCGAGGTAGTTACCTCGGCCGATGGCTCCATCGCGGCGCTGCTAGGGGCCTCGCCGGGGGCGAGCACGGCCGTAAGCATTATGCTCGACCTGGTGCAGCGCTGCTTCCCCGAGCACGCGGCCTCGCCCGAGTGGCAGGCCACGCTGCACCGGCTGGTGCCGTCGTTTGGCCAGTCGCTGGCCGATAATGCGGCGCTTACGCAGCAGGTGCGGGCACATTCGGCCGAGGTGCTCAAGCTGGCTTAACTCACTAGTAGTCAACCTGGCTAAAGCCATTTTAATCGCTTATCCTTGCGAGCGCAGCGCGGCAATCTTTCCTTTTCACTAGGGTCACTAACCCAACGAAGCGAGCGACAAGGAAAGATTGCCGCGCTGCGCTCGCAAGGACAGGCGATTTTGGTCTCTCTTATCCGTATACCTTATGACCTGCCTGCTGCTCATCGATTTTCAGCTCGACTTCTTGCCCGGCGGCTCGCTGGCCGTAGCTGAAGGCGATACCATCTTACCGCTGCTCAACGACTTGCAATCGCGCTTCGACCTGGTAGTAGCTACCCAGGACTGGCACCCGGCTGGGCACCGCAGCTTCGCCAGCACCCACCCCGGCCAGGAGCTGTTCTCAGAAATTGAGTGGCAGGGCTTGCCGCAGCGCCTCTGGCCCGACCACTGTGTGCAGGGCTCGCCCGGCGCGCAGCTGCACCCTAGCCTCAGCCTCGCCCGTGTAGAAGCTATCTTCCGCAAGGGCACTGACCCTGAATTGGATAGCTACAGCGCGTTTTTTGACAACGGGCACCGCCGCGCTACCGGCCTCACGGGTTACTTGCGGGCGCGGGGCATCACGCAAGTGTATGTGGCGGGGCTAGCCACCGATTACTGCGTGTACTTCTCGGCTAAGGACGCGCGCAGCGAGGGCTTTGAGGTGGCTGTCATTGAAGACGCCAGCCGGGGCATTTCGGCCGAAAGCATCGCCGCCGCCAAGGCCGACCTGCTGGCGCAGGGCGTGTGCTTTGTACAGGCTAGCGAGGTGCTGGCGAGCTAGGCCGACACGAAACGAAAAAAGACCGTCCTGCTTCGCTTGTCGAAGCAGGACGGTCTTTTTTCGTTTCGTGTCGATTACGGATTAATCGTGACGATGCTGCCGTCGGGGTTGCGCTTCAGCTCGGTCACTTTCACGTTGCGCAGCCAGGTTTTGCCGCTGAGTTGGGTGTCGTGGTAGAAGATGTACCACTTGCCCTTAAACTCGACGATGGAGTGGTGGGTGGTCCAGCCCTGCACGGGGTTCATAATCACGCCCTTGTAGGTAAAGGGGCCCGTGGGCGAGTTGCTCACGGCGTATACCAGCAGGTGGGTGTCGCCGGTCGAGTACGAGAAGTAGTACTTGCCCTGGTACTTGTGCAGCCAGCCGCCCTCAAAGAAGCGCCGCTTGGTATCGCTGGCCAGCAAGGGCTTGCCGGCTTCGTCCACGAGTTTGATTTCCTGCACCGGGCCGGCAAAGTGCTTCATGTCGGCGCTGAGCTGGGCCACGCGCGGGCCAATGGCGGGCTCGTTGCCATCGGGCTTTTTCTCGGGGGCATTGGCGTCGTACTTCCCGGTTTGCCAGCGCTGAAGCTGGCCGCCCCAGAGGCCGCCAAAGTACATGTACGCCTTGCCGTCAGTATCAGTAAATACGGCCGGGTCAATGCTATAGCTACCCGCAATGGGCGTAGCATCGGCCTTGAACGGGCCAGTGGGCGACGAGCTGGTGGCCACGCCCATGCGGAATACGTCCTGCTTATCCTTTACCGGAAAATACAGGTAGTAAGTGCCGTTTTTAAACGCTGCGTCGGGCGCCCACAGCTGGCGGCCGGCCCACGGAATGTCTTTGAGGTCGAGGGCCACGCCGTGGTCGGTGACCTTGCCGCCGATGCTATCCATCGACAAGATGTGGTAGTCGCGCATGGCGAAGTGGTCGCCTTTGTCGTTTTCCGGAATGCCCGCCTCGATGTCGTGCGAGGGGTAGATGTAAATCTTGCCGTTGAAGACGTGTGCCGAGGGGTCGGCAGTGTAAATGCTGCTGAGGAGCGGCTGGGTCAGGTACTTGGGCTTGCCGCCGGTAGTGTGGGCCGGGGCGGTGGCACCGGCGGCCGGCTGGTCGGCGGTTTGGGTGGGCTGGCTTTGGCAGGCAGCCAGGGCTAGCGGGGCGGCCAGCAGCAAGGCCGCCCGGTGAGAAGCGAGGGTACGCAGCATCTTCAAAAGAGATGATTAAGTGGTGGAGGCGCAAGCTAGCGCGCAGTTTTTTGCGTCAACTATCGGTTTCGTTTGGATAGGGCGCGGGCCAGCTGGTGCGCTTCCCAGGCGGTGCCCAAGAAGCCTCCCTTGCTTTTCTCACACAGCCAATCCCTAGCCATTCATCTGCTTAAAGCGGGCATCAATATCAGCCCGCGAGCCCTGGCGAATGCTTTCTGAGGTGCCGTAGCCCACCTCTTCCTCGCCGGCGGCCAGGCGCGCCACAATGCTGTCGGCAAAGTCATCGACGGGCACGGCCCAGGTATGCAGGCCCGGGCCCCCGAGGTCGGTGTTGACGCCGGGCGGCACGATTTCGAGCACGCGCACTCCCGTATCGGCCAGCTGGCGGCGCAGCGATAGGGTAAACGAGTGCAGCGCCGCCTTGGTGGCGCTGTAGATGGGCGCGGCGGCCATTGGGGCAAACGCCAGCCCCGACGACACGTTGATAATGACGGGCTCGCGCTGCTGGCGCAGGTGGGGCAGCAGCAGGGCCGCCAGGTGAATGGGGGCCTCCAGGTTGATGGCGATTTCCTGGCGCTGCTGCTCCCAGGCGGCTAGGTCGGCGGGCAGGTCGGCCAGCTGGAAGCGGTTTTGAATGCCGGCGTTATTAACGAGCACGTTCAAGGCCGGAAAGTCGGCTACCACGCGGCTGGCAAGCTCGGCGCGGCTGGCGGCCTGGGCCAGGTCGCACTCGTAGAAGTGCAGACCGGGTACCCGTTGCCGGGCTTCCTGCAGCTTGTCGGCCCGCCGCCCGCAGATGATAACCTGGCTGCCCGCCTGGGCAAAGCGCTGGGCCAGCGCCAGCCCAATGCCGGTGGCGCCGCCCGTGAGCAAAATGGTGTTATTCGAGAGATTCATGACAAGAAAAATGAGACGGGAAAGCCTACGCAAAACCGGCCCGGCCGGCTAGGCCCGTCGGCTACCTTTGCGGCGTGGAAACTCCCGCTCCTACTTTCAGCCCAGCTACGGCGGCCGACGCGCCGGCCCTGGCCGACCTCATCAACCGCGCCTACCGCAGCGAGGCCAGCCAGGCC
Source organism: Hymenobacter sp. BT559 (assembly GCF_017571525.1). GTDB lineage: Bacteria > Bacteroidota > Bacteroidia > Cytophagales > Hymenobacteraceae > Hymenobacter > Hymenobacter ginsengisoli. The sequence goes on from NZ_JAGETY010000009.1 coordinate 230,266, forward strand.
GGCTGGACCACCGAGGGCCACCTGCTCGACGGCCCGCGCGTTGACGAAGAAACCCTGCGCACGATGCTGGCCGCGCCCGCCGCGGTGCTGCTCAAAGCCGAACTAAGCGGCCAGCTAGCCGGGTGCGTGTATCTTGAGAACCAAGGCAAGTATCTTTACCTCAGTATGCTGGCCGTGGCTCCCGAGGCCCAGGCCCACGGCCTGGGCCGCCAGCTGCTAGGGGCCGCCGAAGCCCACGCCCGCCAGCTAGGCTGCGCCAGCATCCAAATGAGCGTGCTGGAGCTGCGCCCCGAGCTGCTGGCCTGGTACGAGCGCCAGGGCTACCGCCGCACCGGTGCCAGCGAGCCCTTTCCGGCTACCACACGCTTTGGGCGGCCGCGCCAGCCACTCACCTTGCTAGCGCTTGAAAAAGCAATTGCTAATGGTTAACTGCTTAATCGAGCTGCTGCACCAGGGCTAGTAGCTCGCGCTGGGTGGCCTGGGTGTGGTCGTGGGCATACCAGGCGTGCAGTTCGCGGATAAAGTCGTCGTGCGCCATGCCTTCGGCTTTCAGCCTGAGGATGAGCGCCTGGGCTTCGGCGGGGCGCGGCCCCCAGTGCGTTACCTCGGTGAGGGTATCGGCACGCAGCAGCACCAGCTTGGGAATGGAGCGGCTGCCGTTGGTGAGGTACTGGTCGGTGAGGTCGAGGTTATCGTCGCGCAGCACGTAGGCGGTGCGCAGGTGGCCGGCACTGGCCTGGGCGAGGGCTTCCATTACGGGCACCGTTTGGGCGGCATCACCACACCAGCCTTCAGTGATTATCAGCCCGATGTAGTGGCCCTGTAGGCTGGATACGGCGGCAGCCAGCTCGGGCTGCAGCTTCACCGTTTTGTCGAGGCGGGTCATGCGCTGCTCGTTGAGCTTGGCGTAGGCTAGCAATTCTTCCGACTGCTGCGGGCCGGTGGTTTTGCCCTGGGCCAGCAAGTTGTCAATCAGCTGGCGGTAAGCGTGGTATGAATAGGCTGCAGCCAGGCGCTCGGCACTGATAACCGGCGTGGAAGTAGTAGGAAGCATAGTATGTAAGGGAGAATACCGCTACAACAGCCGAGCGCCTCAAATGGCTGCATCCCGGCGTTAAACTGAACATTTTTCTAGCTTTGCTGCATGCTCAACAGATTCTTCCCCGCCGCGCTGCTGGCCGGACTGGCCGCTTGCCAATCGGCTAGCGCACCCGCTACTACTGCCCCGGCGGCGGCCCAACCCAGCGAAATCTCCATGCCCCCGGCCACCTCTGCTTCTACGCCCGAAGCCGCCCGCGCGGCCGTGGCGCGCTACCTCCAAAACCAGCCCAATGCCGCGCTCTACGTGCCCGACTCGGCCAGCATCATCGATGTAGACGCCCACTGGCAGGTGCTGGTGCCGCGCACCGATTGGGCCAAGCGCATGCCCAATAAGGCGGCCTTCGAGGTCGATAAGGCCACCGGTCAGGTCGTAACGCGCCCGGTAAAGTAAGCGAGCCACGCTAGGGCCCTGGCCCCGGTCAGTCGGCTTATTATATTGCCTCTTTGCCCTAGTAAAGGCTATTTCACTACTTCCAGCCAGCCTTTTACGTGGCGGCCATCCGGGTACGTGAGCAGGTAGTAGTACATGCCAGCGGGGTGGCCGGTGGCGTCCCAGTCGTTGTGATACACGGCCGTTTCGTACACGCGCTGGCCCCAGCGGGTGAAGAGCTGGAGCTGCGGCGCGCAGCTCGGCGGCAGCTCAAAATACTGGTTTTGCTTGTCGCCGTTGGGGGTAATGATATTGGGAATAGCCTGGTTTATCACCTCAATGGAGGCTAGCGGAGCGGTGGTTTCGCACTGGGTATTGAGGTAGCGCAGGCGCACGCGCGGTTGGTAATGGCCGGCCTGCTGGTAGGTGTGCTGCACCACGGCCCCCGTGGCGGTGGGGCTACCATCACCAAAATCCCAGGTGGTGGCCGCGTTGCCGCCCGCATCAGTAAAGCGCACGATAAGCGGCACCTGTCGGTCTTCGGCGCAGGCTAGCGGCACCCAGGAGGGCCGGAGGCTGGGCATTGGCACCACAGCTACGCGGCGCGTGGTGGTGGCCGTGCAGCCACCGCTCGCCACGGTGTAGCTGAGCGCCGCTGTGCCCGCAAAGCCTACCGGCGGCGTAAAGAAAAAGCCGGCTGTGGTGTTGCCGCTCACGCCCGGGCCCACCCAGGTGCCACCCATGGGGCTAGCCCCCTGCAGCCGAAAGGCCGCCGTGGTGCCGGGGCACAGCAGGGTATCGGCCGGGGCCACCGCTACCAGCGTCGAGATAACCGTGACGTACAAAAATTTCTGCGTGGGGCACGGGGTATTTATCCCGGCCGAGTAGACCAAGGTAGACGTGCCCACGCCCGCCAGGGCCGGCACAAAGTAGTAGTCGCCGCTGGTGCCCTGGGTCACGCCCCGGCCCGACCAGTAGCCGCCCGGCAGGCTAGCCGTGAGTGGGTAGCGGGTAGTAGTGGCCACGCACAGCGGGCTGGGCAACGGCGTGAGCACCAGATTGGCGGCGTCAATTACGGTAATGCGGCGCTCGTCGGTAGCGGCGCAGGAGTTGTCGGGCGCCGGGCGCGTGTAAGTGAGGCTGACGGTGCCAGCCAGGGCCGCCGTAGGCGTGAATACGAAGCCGGCTGCCACCGAGCCCGACACTCCCCGCCCACTCCAGGTGCCGCCCACCGGGTAGCCTACCAGGGCCACCGGCGAGTAGCCCACGCACACCGTTTGGTCGGCATCGGCATTGGCCCTGATTACCTGCACCTGCCGGGTGGCGGTGCCGGGGCAACCTATCGCATAGGTGTAGGTAATGGTGGTGCTGCCAGCGTATACAAGGTTGGGGTCAAATACCTGGTCGGTGCCATTGGCCGCCAGCACAACGCCCTGGCCGCTAAACGTGCCGCCGGCCGGCGTGCCCACCAGCGGCACCTGAGGCAGCAGTGCGTTATTGGTGGTGCAATACGTGCCCAGCAGCCCCGCCCCGATACTGACGGGCAGCGGCGCCACGGCCGTTACCTGGCGGGTAGCCGAGCTCACGCACTGGCCGGTGGTCACGGTGTAGGTGAGGGCGTAGGTACCGGGGCCGGGCGGCGTAAAAACGTACCCTAGCGCGGGGCTACCGCTAACGCTAGGGCCCGTCCACACGCCCCCGGCGGGGGTGCCCACTAGTGGCGAGGGCCCGTTGGTGCACACGGTTTGGGGCGGGCCTACATAAGCCAGGTCGGGCTGAAAATCGAGCACAAAGGCGGCGTTGTTGCAGGTGCCAGGGCTGCCCGAGCTGGATGTGTAGTAATTGGCCCCCATGGGGATGGGGAAGCCCTGGCCGGTAAAGCAGGCGCAGACGGCCTGGTACACCACGCCGCGCGGGTCGAAGCGTGAGGTGCCGCCATCGACGTGCTCGGTCTCATTGCCCCCGAAGAAGGTGCCATAGCTAAGCGTCGTCAGCCCCGCCGAGAACTGCGCTAGGTAGAAGTCGGCGCCATCGGTCTGCGACTGCACGGCGTAGGGCGTGGTGGGCAGGCCCGCGGTAGAGCCGCCCAGGTTGGCGAAGAGGTAGGACGAGCCGCTGCCGCTGGCATTATTGCGGCCGCCCCAGCCGCACACGTACACTCGGTCGCAGCGGTCTACCAAGAAGGCGGTGGGCACGATATCCGTCACCAGGCGCCCACTGCCAAACACCGTGGCCAGCTGGGTGCGCGTCAGGTCAGCGTCGAGCTTATGAATAAACTGCCGCCCATTCGCACTCTTATATAGGCCGGCGGTGGTGGGGTAGTCGCCCAGCGTTTGGCCAAATAGATACACCCCGCCATCGCCGCCAAGCTGCAAAAAAAAGGCTTGGTCGTAGGCGCTGGTGCCCAAGTAGGTAGTGCGCAGCAGGCTGGTGCCGCTAGCCGCAATGCGCGCCGCAAAGCCATCGACTCCACCCTTCGCGCCAGGATTGAGCGCGCCGGCAGTGGCGGGCAGGTCCGGGCTGAGCGTGCCGCCCGCCACGTACACGTCGCCGCTGCTAGGCTCCAGCTGCAGCGAGTAGGCCGCATCGGAGGCACTGCCGCCCAGGTAGCTGCCCCACAGCAGCGCCGTGAGGCCGGCGTTCAGCTTGCACACTACCCCGTCGGAAGTGCCGCCGCGGTAGGTGTTCTGAAAGCCGCGGCCTAGCGGAAAATTGCGCGATGAGGTGCTGGAGGCGATATACACATTGTTGGCCGCATCCACCAGAATATCACCCCGAAACGGGTCGCCGTAGTTATGAGCCAGCTGCGGGGCCGCCGTATTTGGGTTGAGCGGCAGCAGGCCGTCGTTGTCCGAGCCGCCGAGGTAGGTGCTGGCTTGCAGGGCCGCGCCCGTGGCCGATAGCCGGCACACCACAATATCGGCGCCATTGACTTGGTAGAGAGTGCTTTGAAAAGCATCGCCAAAAGGGTCGGCGGCTGGCCCGCCACCAAAGGTGCGCTGCACCGCCCCGGCCGTGGTCGGAAAATCGGCCGAGCCAGTGCTGCCCAGCACCAGCAGCTCGCCCTGCGCATTGGTCACGAGGCTGTGCGGAAAATCGGCCTGGCTGCCGCCCAGGTAGGTGGCCCAGGCCCGCGCGGCCGGCCCCGAGCGGGTCACGTCGTACTTGATGAGCGCCATGTCGATGATGCCCGCAAACGTGGTTTGGTAGGCGCCCGGGCTAGCCGGGTAGCCCAGGCTGAAGGCGATGCCCCCCGAGTAGAGGTTGCCCGCCGCATCGTAAGTAGCCGTGAAGCCCCAGTTGTTGGCCACCGAGCCGGTGTAGGTGGCAAATACCACCGTGGGGTCGATGGTCAGGGGCAGGGCCCGGTTATACTCGCCCAGCGCAAAGCGCACGGTGCCGCCCGCCCCCAGCTCGTAGCGGCAGGCCACCGGCCGGCGCGTGCCGGCCGCATCGAGCTGCCAGGCCTGCGGAGCCAGCTCGCGCACGGTGCCCACGCTGGTGGCCAGCACCAGGTTGCCGAGCGCATCGAGGCTGACCGTGGCACCGGGGTGGCGCAGCCCGATGGCCGCCGGGTCGGCCCCGGGCGCCACCGTAAAGTCATACTCCAGCTGCTGCTGGTCGTTTTCGTAGAAGCGCGCCCCCACCCCCGGCCACAGCTCCGGGTAGGCCAGCGTGCGGTAGCTGCGCACGTCGGCCGCCCAGTGCGCCGGGTCGCGGCCCTGCATAAAATTGCGGTGCTCGGCGGTGCGGCCGGCCGCTACCGGATGGGCGCCAGAGGCTGCGCCTACAAAGCGCAGGTCGAAGGCGTGGGCGCGCAGGGCGCCGCTGGGGGTAGCCGGCGTGGCGGCAGCCGCCTGGGGGCTAGCGGTACGGTGGCCAGTGGCACTGGCTTCGTGGTCGGCAGGATGGGCCAGCGCCCCGTCGGCCAGCAGCGCCAGGCGCAGGCCATCGGCTTCGGCAAAGAGCTGGCCGCCGCCGGGCAGCGCGGCCCGGTAGCGCACCTGGGCCGGCCACTGGCCCTTGTTTTCAATAAACTCCAGGCTAGGCTGGGCGGCGGGCACGCTAGCCGGGTACGCCGGCAGCCGGGCTAGCCCACCCTGAAAGAATAGGCAAAGCAGTAGGGTAAAAGGTATTCGCATCTATTTTTTGCAGAAAAGGCATAAGAGGACCTTCAAATATACCAGCGCAACCAGCCCTACTTCATCAGGGCTCCATTTGCAACGGCATTTTTTCGACGGCGCACCCAGCCCTGGCGGGCGCTTTTGCGTATGCCTGAGCTCCTTCCTTTTCCTCACTATTGCCCGTTATTTATGGACCAGGTAGCTGCTGGCGTACACCAGTTGCGCATCAAGCGCTTTGTGAATGCGTATTTTGTCGAAACCGGCACGCCCGGCGAGTGGGTGCTCATCGACACCGGCCTGCCGGGCTCGGAGAAAGAGATTATTGCGGCGGCCGACGAGCTCTTTTACCCCGGCACGCACCCCGAGGCCATCATCCTGACCCACGGCCACCTCGACCACCTGGGCTCGGCCAAAGAGCTGGCCCAGCACTGGGGCGTGCCCGTGATAGCGCACCCGCTGGAGCTGCCCTACATCACGGGCAAGGCGCTGTACCCGCCGCGCGACCCCACGGTGGGCGGCTCGCTGGCGTTTATGAGTCGGTTTTTCCCGACGCAATTACCTAACCTCGAAGACCTAGCCGAAGCCTTGCCGCTCGATGATGAGCACCCGCCGCACCTGGTGCAGTGGCGCTGGCTGCATGTGCCGGGCCACGCGCCGGGCCAAATTGCGCTATTTCGCGAGGCCGACCGCACGCTCATTGGCGGCGATGCCTTTGCCACCACCGACCACGAGTCTATTCCGGCCGTGCTGCTGGGTATTCCGAAAATCAGCGTGGCCGGCGCGCCCTTCAACTACGACTGGGAGAAGTGCTTCCAGTCGGTGCAACTATTAGCCGACCTTGAGCCCGTGTCTATTGGCTGCGGGCACGGCCCGGTCATTACGGGCCCGGCTGCCACGGAGGGTCTGCGCCACCTGGCCGACAACTACCACCTGCCCAAGCAGGGCCGCTACCTGCACGAGCCGGCCCGCACCGACGCCAGCGGCGTCGAGCACCTGCCCCCGGCCCCCGAAGACAAGCTGCCCAAGCAGGCCGCCGCCATTGGCGTGAGCCTGCTGCTGGCCGGCGCGGCCTGGCTGGTGGTGGGCGGCCGCCGCAAAAAAGTAAAGCGCTACAAACGCCCGGTTAGCTAGCCGGCGGGTACTCGGCGCTATTTTTGACAGGCGGGGCTAGCGGGCCGGCGATAGTTTCGCTGGCTCGCTAGCCCCGCCTGTTACCTGTTTTTGCCCTTGCTCATGACCCGCTACCTGCTGGCCGCCCTGCTCTTGCCAAGCCCCGCTCCTGGCCCGCCCGCGGCGTTTTACACCACGTATACTTACACGGCCTACACCGTGTACGACAGCACTACCGATGAGCCCCCGACCCAAGTGCCGGGCGTGGGCGGCACGCTGGCCCTGCGCGCCGATGGCACCTACGACAAGCGCCTGAGCCTGCTGCTCGGCGATAGCGGCCCGCGTTTTTTCACCCAACACGGCAAGTTCACCACGAAAGGCGACAGCATCGTATTTCGCTTTACCGACTTGAAAGGCAGCGATGTGCAGCGGGGCACCTACCGCTACGACGCCCGCACGCGCCGGCTCAGCATTACCCTCCTGGGGTACCCGACGGGCAACAAGGGCGTGTATGAGCTGGTAGCGACCAGCGCCGGACCTACGTCGAAGAAGTAAACAGACCGCTATAAGCGGCAGCCTTACAGGCCGTTGCTTTGCCAGCTATTATTATCATAATCGTTATCCTTCCAATTATCGCGTTCGGCCTGAACACCGGTGAGGAATTTGGTTTCCACTTTCAGATTTTTGAGCGAGCCCCGAGCGCGGAAGTAATAGCCCAGATAGAGGCCCGGCACCAGAAAGACCCAGCCGCCAGGCCCCGGCTGCGAAGGGTCGAGCAGCACCAGCAGGGCCAATAGCAACCATACGATAGCCAGACCAGCCAGTATTTTGCCAAAGGTGGTGCGGGCAAAAATGCGGGGCCGGTCAGCGGCCAAGCCGCTGGCTAAGCCAGTCGCCCCTGAGACGCTGCCAGCCGTAGCGGCAACTGCTACAGGTCGGGCCAGCTCCAAGCGGCTTACCAGTTCTTCGGTCCAGTCGTCCAGGGTCAGGAAGCCGGCCGGGGGCGTGCGCAGGCGCTTGCCGAAGCGAAGCCGGCCACCGCCGTGCAGTTGTAGCTCAAGTATTTGATAATAGGCCTCCTGGGGCGCAGATAGTTAGCGATGCGTGATAATGGCAGCTCTTTGGCCGGGTGGCCGGAGTCAACAGGCTGGATATACAGGCTTTCGGGCCGCAGCTCTAGCCGCACCGCGCGGTAGCCTTGGCGCCACGCCAAATAGCCGAGCGCCAGTAAGGCCACCGCCAGGGCCAGAAGGCCCACGCTGAAGCCTTCGCTGAGGCACACTAGGCCTATAACGAAGCCCGACACCGGCGCTAGTACCATCACCCAGATATAGCCAATTTTCACTGCAAAAGCTTCGCAGCTGGGTAGGGCTGCGGGGGCATACCCGCGGTCGGGAGAGGACGAAGGGAGCGAGGAAGAGTCCATACGAAAAGAAAGTTTATCCTATGTTCAGACACGACCCCTAATTTGGGTCAGTAAAGGAAAAGAGCGGAGTAAGATTCTAATGTTATGGGG